>CAVQIT010000001.1:0-333267 GCA_963712655.1 uncultured beta proteobacterium
CGACTTTCCGAGGACTTCCGTTGAGTTCCAATGCTGGTTTTGGTCGGCACATACCGGGCTTGGCGCAGGGCAATGAGTTGTCCACCGAAACTCAGATAGGCTAATCATGATCGTCTTTCCTCTACCGGCCGACAAGCTATCGCGGATGCTGCTGCGGCTCGCACTGGTAGCGCTGTTTTATACGCTTTCGGCAGGCTGCAACGCGGAGACATCTGACAACGTGTCATCGAAGGGATCTGGAAAAATCCAGCCAGCGGAGGCCTCTGTCCTCGCGAGAGGGGGGGCAGGCGCCCTGCAGGAATGCCTCGGACGACTGGTGTTCGAGATCCCGCAAGCCCTGGAGTGGCCCAGCTACTTCAACCCTAACGCCTCTGATCCGTTCTATGCCGTATTCGGCACATACGGGCGTGGCGATTCGGCCAATCTGATCAATATCGGCAACGCACAAGGCCTGCCGGCCAATAACCTGCGCTTCGTGCGTTGGGGGCCCGGAGCCAAGGATCTCGAAGACACCTTGCGCAATTCCTACCAGCTTGCCCGGACGGCAAGACTGAATGATTATCGAAGCGCACTCGAAACAGCGGAGACGCGCGTGCGCGAACTCTCGGCAGATGCAGCGCCGGACGCCGACACCAAGGCGGCGATAGCGGAAAGCAAGAAAGATATCGAGAAGGTGAAAAAGCGCATCGCGAACTTCGAGGCACAATGGCGCACGCTGGATCCAGGGCTGCCCAACAGCTTCGGATTCCAGAAGGAAGACCAGTTGAGGGCTTATATGCAGCAGGGCGACTATCTGCTGGCGTTCGGTTCGCGTGCCGCGCAGGCAGAGACGCCCGAGGCCCACGAAAAGAGATTCATGAGCGCGCTCAAGAACTTCAAGGTGCGTGCAGACTATGAGATTCCGGCCGAGCAGGGAATCTGCGTGCCTGGCGGGTTCTTCCGCGACGACGGTACGACACCGATCAAGGTCAAGCAGGATTTCCGATTCGCCGATGCCCCCCGCGTTTTCTACAGCATCGCTACGGGCACGGTGGATCCCAAGCTAGGACCGGAAGCCTCCGGCTTCACCGCAACGGCCAAGGCATTGGCGCTGGCCGGGCAGGTCGGCAACAACCTGGGCGACAGGCGTCTGCTGTCACGGCAGACCCTCGGACCGACCTCGGTTTATATCGGCGAGCTGAAGGCGCGGCAGGGCGGGGTGGCGCTGACGCTGCAGCAGGACACCTGCACCGACTATGACCACGAACAGAAGAGTTGCAAGCCCGAGAAGCACTTGGATCCCTTCGAGATGTATTCGGTCTTCACCGGCTATAGCGGCAGCGAGGGCGCCAAGGCCTCCCCCTTCATCGCGGTGGAGCTATATACGGTCAGCCCGCTGGAAGCACCGCAATTAGGTCCGAATCCGCCGCCGTACGCGCATAGCAAGGCAAGGCTGAATGCATTGCTCGGCAGCGTTCGCCTACGCCCTGTGAAACTGCGGAAATAGCCCTGTGCGTTGACCCCCATGGGTGGGGAAACGCGCCCGCTCAGTTGGGCTCAACGTACTCGACATAAATCACCAGCGTATCCCTACCATCATGATCGTCTTTCCCTTACCCATCGACAAGCTTTCGCGGATGCTGCCAAGGCTCGCGCTGGCAACGTTGTTTTGTACGCTTGCGGCAGGCTGCGATGCGCAGACATCTGACAAGGTGGCATCGAAGGAACCTGAAAAAAGCCTGCCAGTGAACGCGGAGGTCATCGCGAGGGGAGGGACAGGCGCCCTGCGGGAATGCCTCGGGCGACTGGTGTTCGAGATCCCGCAAGCCCTGGAGTGGCCCAGCTACTTCAACCCTGACGCCTATGACCCGTTTTATGCCGTATTCGGCAAATACGGTCGGAGCGACTCGGCCAATATCATCAACATCGGCAACGCGCAGGGCATGCGGGACAACAACCTGCGCGTCGTGCGTTGGGGGCCCGGAGCCAAGGACCTGGAAGACTCCTTGCGCGAGAGGCATCAACTCTTGGGGGAGGCGAAACTGAGCGGTTACCGACACGGTCTCGCAAATGTCGAGAGGCGGGTGCGCGAGTTGTCGGCAGATGCCGCAGCGGACGCTGGCACGAAGCAAGCGATCGAGGATGATAGGAAAGACATCGCGAAGGTGAAGGAGCGTATTGCAAAATTCGACGGGCAATGGCGTCCGCTCGATACTGGACTGCCCAATAGTTTCGGGTTTCAGGAGGGCGACCGCCTGGTGGCTTATATTCGCCAGGACGACTATCTGCTGGCGATCGACTCACTCGCCGTAGAGGCAGACGAGGGGCAGCCCGCGGAAACTTCAGAGTCGCACGAGAAAAGGTTCCTGAATGCGCTCAGGAATTTCAGGGCACGTGCCGTAAATGAGATTCCGGCCGAACCAGGAATCTGCGTGCCCGGCGGGTTCTTCCGCGACGACGGCACGACGCCGATCAAGGTCAAGCAGGATTTCCGGTTCGCCGATGCTCCCCGCGTGTTCTACAGCATAGCTACCGGCACCGTGGATCCCAAGCGTGGGCCGGAAGCGACCGGGTTCACCGCGGCAGCGAATGCGTTGGCGCTGGCGGGCCAAGTCGGCAAGAACCTCGGCACCCGGAGCCTTCTCTCGCGGCAGGCGATCGGACCGGGTACGGTCAATATCGGCGATCTCAAGGGGCAACAGGGCGGGGTGGCGCTTACCCTGAGGCAGGATACCTGCGATGTGTTGGACACCAGAGAGAACAACTGCAAGCCCGAGGAGTATCCGGATCCCTTCGAGATGTATTCGGTTTTCACTGGCTATAGTGGGCGCCAAGGTAACGAGGCATCGCCATTCATCCTGGTGCAGTTATATACGGTCAGCCCGCTGGAAGCACCGCAACTGGGTCCGAATCCGCCGCCGTACGCGAAGAGCAAGGCAAGACTGGATGCATTGCTTGGCAGCATACGAATAATAGAGCCATCGAGATCGGTGACTACCATCGACTAAAGCAGGGAGCTCTACCGGCCAAATGCGGCCGAAAGCGTGCGTTCCCACAACTTCCCCTACCCCCGTTCGTTTATAACGTGCATGGGACATATAAAATCAAATATGAATTGAATTGGCGCATAAACGTCTATATATGACGCTTTATTCTGAAATGGCAGGTTGACCATAGAGCTACCCATATGTGCAAATATGAATGCCTAATCGCTATTTTTATTCATATCTGAACAGGTGCAAGCATGCCATCTTCCGAACAGAAACGTTCCGGCGCGCAGGTCGTGTTGCCGCGGCCTGTCGAGCGTGCATTGCGCCGCCTTGGGCAGGACATCTCGACTGCGCGCCTTACCCAATTGACGAGCCGCATCCCAGAGGCTTTGAACAGGTTCTTAGAAGCAACCGAAGGGACCCTTAGAAAAAAACCGATTGTGGACCCTGCGGGTTTGGCCCACACTTTCCGTTGCATTTCGCTACGGCCGCACGGAGATCAAGGCAGTACGCCAGCTTCCGAAAAGAGTCTGCGAAGCATTGCCCGTTGTGGCCACTCGAGGAAGACATGTCAAGACAAACTTTTAAAGAAAAACTTGATGCCGGGCAGTTCTTGCTGGGCACCTGGTCTCAAAGCGCCAGCCCGGAAATCCTGGAGATTATCGGCTATGCGGGTTTCGACTATACGATCATAGATACCGAGCACGGTTATTTCGGTCTCGAAACGGCAGAGAACCTTGTGCGCGCCGCTGAAGCCGCCAACATTTCTCCGTTGGTCCGTGTCGGGTTGAACGAACCGCATCTTATTTCGAAGGCCCTGGATATCGGAGCGCAAGGCGTCGTGGTGCCGCAGGTTACCAATGTGGAAGAGGCCAGGAAAGCTATCGCGGCTGCCCGATATTACCCGGATGGCATGCGCGGCGCCTGCCCCTGCATTCGGGCCGGCAAACATTACGTTCTCGATTGGGCAACGCATGCCACCAAAGCCAATCGGGATGCCATTATTGTGCTGCTGGTCGAAGGCCAGGATGGCGTAGCCAATATCGAAAGCATCGTCAATACCGAAGGCGTGAACGCGATCATGGTGGGTCCTTTCGATCTGTCTGTGTCGCTTGGTGTCGGCGGCCAACTCGATCACCCGCTGGTAACGGGCTTCATGCAGAAGACCATAGCCTTGTGCAAACAGCGCAACGTGCATATGTTCGTGCCCAATTTCGATCTCGACCTGATCAAGGCGCGCGCCGCTATCGACGGCTGGACTGCCTTGGGCGCGACAAATTTTACGGTGGGCACGGATAAGTTGTTTTTCGCGCATCACATGCAAACCATCAACCAGAACATCCGAGGAGCCTAGTCCGTGAACAAGTATTTGTCTAAATTTCTACCGGTTATCATGATGGTGTTTGCCGCCGGGTGTTCGGACGGCGGCAAGCCGGCCGATAGCGCCGGCAAGGCCACCGACACAGCCGCGGCTTCCGCCAAAACGGTGAAGCTTACCGTTGCGCATGTATTGTCGGATACGCATCCCGAGCACGTTGGCCTTGTTGGATTGGCCAAGGATCTTAAAACGCAAACCAATGGATCGGTCCAGCTGAATATTATTTCCGGCGGAGCGCTTGGCAGCGAGAACGACGAGATCAACCAGGTCAAGACTGGCGCCCTCGATATGGCGCTGATTCAGGGCATTTCGTTGTTCCAGGGCCTGGACAGCCGCCTTTCGGTGGAGGAAGTTCCATTCTTGTTCAAGACGCGCGAAGTCGCCTACAAGGCCGTGGATGGTGCTTTCGGCGACAAGGTTTCGGAAATTCTGGCCGGCAAAGGCATACATGTCATCGCATATTGGGAAAACGGCTTTCGCCACTTTACCAACAGCAAGCATGCCATCGTAAAACCAGAGGACATGAAAGGCATCAAGTTCCGCAGCGCCGCCTCGGAAATCCGTCTGCAGATGTTCAAGGAGCTGGGCGCCAGCGCCATTCCCATGGCTTTTACGGAGCTGTTTACCGCTTTGCAGCAGGGCACTGTCGATGGCCAGGAGAATCCTTTGTCGATCATCTGGAGCTCCAAACTCTACGAAGTCCAGAAGTACCTTTCCCTTTCAGGCCATATCTGGAATACCTCAGTCTTGATTATCAATCCGGGTGTGTGGGACAAGCTCAGCCCCGAGCAGCGGAAAGCGTTGGAAGACCTCTCATTCAAGTACCGTGGCTCCGTGCGCAAACAGATCGCCGACGAAGATGCGAAGATCATCGAAGAACTCAAGGGCAAGGGCATGCACGTCAACGACGTTGATACGCCGGCCTTTCAGGCAGCCGTTAAAAACGTAAGGCAGCTTTACGTTGCCAAGAATGGTGATGAGCTTCTGAAGCTCATCGACTGAATCAGGCTCTGAACAGATACGCGACGGCAGAAGGTACAACATGGTTTTAGCCCTCAATAGAATTTTATCCAGGCTCGTCGAGCTTCTTGTGTTCGCCGTGTTCCTTGTTATGGTGCTGGTGGTATTCGGACAGGTGGTGTTGCGTTATTTGTTTGATGTTTCCATACCTTGGGGCGCCGAACTTTCGCAATATGGCATGGTGTGGCTCTGCTTCCTCGGGGCGGCCCTGGCCGTCAAGGAACGGGACCACATGCGGGTCGATTATTTCATCAACCTGCTGCCTCGCTCATTTCTGCCGTTTATCCACGTGTTGTTGAACATCATTCTTTTCGCGTTTGTCGTCTATCTTTCATATAGCAGCATACCCATCACGCGCGCGTTCATGCAAGACATCACGCCGGGGCTCGGTATCCCTTACGGTCTGGTCAGTCTCGCCATGCCGGTGGGCGGCATTCTTATGCTGCTGTATCTGGTCACCGACTCCATACGGTGGCTGTCCGGCGACACCGACGAGGCATCGCAATGAACGTTATATTCTTCGCCATACTGGCTATTACGATTATTATCGGCCTGCCCATCGGGTTCGCCATTGCCATCACCGCTTTCGCGTTTCTGATGCTCAATGATTTCCCAACCTTGGGCATCGTGGCCCAGCGCATGGTAGGCGGAGTTGATTCTTTTCCATTACTGGCCTTGCCATTTTTCATCCTGGCCGGTGATTTGATGGCGTACGGCACGACGCCGCGCCTGATGGCCATTGCCAATACGTTCTTTGGACACATTCGCGGCGGGATGGCGGTGTCGGGCGTTGCCGCCTGCGCGTTTTTTGGCGCCATTTCGGGCTCTGGCGTAGCCACCACGGCGGCGATCGGGTCGCTGATGGAGCCCGAGATGGTCAAGAAGGGATACAGCAAGGGTTTCACTGCGTCGATATTTGCCGGAGCAGGCGCATTGGGCATTGTCATTCCGCCAAGCCTGGCAATGGTAGTGTACGGGGTTGCTGCCAATGCCTCGATTGGCGACCTGTTCCTGGCCGGCATCATTCCCGGTCTGTTTGCCGCCGCTACCCTTATGGTCTACTCCGTCTGGGCATCGCGCAAATACAACTATCCCAAAAATGACTACAAAAGCAACTGGAGCGAGAAGGGCCATGCCGTAAAAATAGGCATCCTTCCGTTGTTTATGCCTATCATTATCCTGGGCGGTGTCATATCGGGCATGTTCACGCCCACCGAGTCGGGTGTGGTAGCGGTGGTTTACGCCTTTATCCTGGCCACGTTTGTCTATAAGGAATTGCCGCTGAAGCAGTTGCCGGCTGTCATGGTGCGCTCGGCCAAGAACAGTGCCGTTATCCTGTTCATCATCGCCGCCGCGACGCCTTTCGGTTGGGTGATGGCGACACAGCAAATACCGCAGGAGGTGGCGACGTGGATGTTGTCGTTGACCTCGAATTTTGTCGTGCTGGGTTTCATGCTGCTGGTACTGCTGTTGGTGCTGGGTACGTTCATGGAAACGATCGCCATTATCGTGATCGTCACCCCCATTCTTATGCCGGTGGTCCATCAAATCGGCATGGACCCGATTCACTTCGGTGTCGTGATGATGTTGGCCCTGGCTATCGGCGGCGCCACACCGCCGCTGGCCGTCAACCTGTTCGTCTCGACCAAGATCATCAACATCCGCATGGAGGATACCTTCCCCCATATCCTGCAGGTCGTTGGCGTCTTGATCGCCGCATCCATCATTGTGCTGCTGTTTCCGTCTATGTCGCTGTGGATTCCTTCCCTGGGCAAATAGCGCACTTGAATATCGCTACGTTATCTAACAAACTTAAGAAGGTTTTTTGGACATGAATGACAAACTGGACCATGTAACGAGTGATTATTTGCGCCGGGGTTTCCTTGGCAAGGTAGGCTTCGGAAATAAACCCTGCATATTGGTGGTCGATCTCAACAAAGGCTTCACCGATCCTGATTCGCCCGTCGGCGCGGATCTGTCGGACGTTATTTCGGCCACGAACGAGTTGCTGGCTATGGCGCGCCCCAAGGGGATTCCGGTAATTTTCACTGCCATTGCCTATGGCGATGTCAGTGAGGCCGGTCTTTGGCTGAAAAAGATTCCCGCGCTGGCCTGCCTTAAGCTGGGCACTGGCGTCGAGGATATCGACGAGCGGCTTAACCGTCGCGATAATGAACCGGTCATTGTCAAGAAGTTCGGCTCTTCGTTTTTTGGAACTCCGCTAACGCATCAACTGATTTCGCAAGGCATCGACACCCTGATCATTACAGGCACCTCGACCAGCGGCTGTATACGGGCGACAGCTATCGATGCGCTTCAATACGGTTTTCATGCCATTGTGCCGCGCGAGGCAGTGGGGGACAGAGCCGCGGAGCCTAACGAAGCCAACCTGTTCGATATCCAGGCCAAATACGGGGATGTCCTTCCGATCGAAGAGGTGAAGGAATACCTGCGAAGCATCGCCGCTTGAGACAAGGCGCTTCCCGCCGTTCTAGTATGCAGGCAGTGTGCAGATGCAGTCGATAAGATCACGCATATATTGAGGCATGGCGCCTGTGCTTTGAACCACAATACTACGCTCCCGCACGGCCCATGGGTCGTTCAGTTCGATGAGTTCGATGCGCATAGCCCGCTTGTGCCGCAGCGCCGCTGATTTCGGCAGGATGCCAATGCCGATGTCCGATTCGATCATGCGGCACATGGCTTCGAAGCTGCGCACCTGTATGCGCAAATTCAGGCGCAGTCCGTTTTCCGAAACGATGCGGTCGAGAAAATGCTGCAAGGTACTGCCTTCATGGAGCCCGACGTGGGCGTACTCCAGCGTATCGGAGAATGGGACGCTTTGGCGGCCTGCCAGGGGTTGGTCGGCTGCGACCGCCAGCACTAACTGATCGGTGGAAAAGTTGATGATTTCCAGTCCTTGCGCTTGAACCGGACCTGCAACAATGCCGATATCGGCCGCCCCGTCCTGTATGCCACGGATAATGTCGTTGTTGAGCCGTTCTTCCAGGGAAACGTTGACATTCGGGTGGCCTCTTAAGAACGTGCCCAGCGCTGCAGGCATGAATTCCGTCACGGCTGTCGTATTGGCAAAAATGCGCACATGGCCTTTGATTTCGTCGCTGTACTGCTGCATGTCGCTTTTTAATAGCGCGAACTGCTGCATCATGTGCAGTGCATGGCGCAGCAACGTTTCTCCCGCCGAAGTCAGCTTGACGCCTTTGCTTTCCCGATACAGCAAACGCATGCCGAACCGTGCCTCCAGCCCCTTGATACGACTGCTGGCGGCTGCCAGCGATAAATGCATGCGCTCCGCGCTGCGTGTCAGGCTTTTAAGCTCTGCAACGTGAATGAATAAACGCAGATCGTTCAGATCGAACAGCATCAGTTCAATATTCCTGTTGTGAAATTGATCTTACCCGCCGCGGCACGTCGGCGATTGGTCAGGTAAAAGCAAAGGGTCCCTTTGAAAAATAGCGATTGTGGGCCTTGCGCTCGCTACCTACACTTGAACTCGCTACTTATTACTATGTGGGATCGTTCCGATGCGGCCTTTAGATGGCATCACTATTGTCACCCTCGAGCATGCGATCGCTGCTCCTTTTTGCACTCGTCAACTGGCCGAGCTTGGTGCTCGCGTAATCAAGGTTGAACGCCCGGGTACCGGCGACTTTGCACGCTCGTACGATGAAAGAGTGCGCGGACTTGCCTCGCATTTTGTCTGGGTCAACCGGACGAAAGAGAGTATGACCCTGGATTTGAAGCAGCCAGAAGCCAAAGACATTCTTGCCGGGCTCATGGCCCAGGCCGACGTCTTTGTTCAAAACCTGGCCCCAGGTGCGGCTGGCCGTCTTGGATTATCCTACGAGGCCTTGCACGAAAAGCATCCCCGGTTAATTATATGTGACATTTCCGGCTATGGCTCGGACGGACCCTATCGCGACAAGAAGGCCTACGATCTGTTGATACAGAGCGAATCGGGTTTCCTGTCTGTGACGGGCACGCCCGAGCAGCCGGCCAAGGCGGGCTGCTCGATCGTGGATATTGCCGCCGGAATGTATGCTTATAGCAGCATCCTGGCGGCGCTGATCCAGCGGGGCAAGACGGGCGAAGGCAGCCATATCGATGTGTCGATGCTGGAAAGCATGGTCGAGTGGATGGGTTTTCCGCTTTACTATGCCTTCGATGGCGCCCCTCCGCCGGCGCGTTGCGGCGCGTCACATGCTTCCATCGCACCCTACGGCCCCTTTGTGGCGGGAGACGGGGTCACGGTCATGCTGGGTATACAGAATGAGCGCGAGTGGGCCTTGTTCTGTGATCGGGTGCTCCTTCAGCCGGATTTGCGCGACGATGCGCGGTTTGCGTCCGTTTCAGCGCGAAGCCGTAACCGGCGGGAGTTGGAAGTATTGATTACCGATGCGCTAAAAAGCCTGACTGGCGAGCAGGTGATCGAGCGACTGGACAGCGCAAGCATCGCCAATGCCCGCGTCAACGACATGCAGGAGGTGTGGCGGCATGAGCAATTGCGCGCCCGCAATCGCTGGATGGATGTTGACACTCCCGTCGGGAAAATTCCGGCTTTGCTTCCGCCTGGCACGTCGAGCGCCTATACGCCCCGCATGGAAGCCATACCTGCGCTTGGCCAGCATACCGACGATATATTGGGCTCGTTGGGGTATGACGGCAACGCGATAAGCGCGTTGCGCGCGCGCGGCATGATTTAAGGCCGCAAGATCATTCGGTTCGGCGTCCGCGCCTGGACCTAGGCGACCGGCAGACGGAATCGGAACGTCGTCCCCGAGATCGTATCGATGTGTTCAATGTCGCCCAGGTTAAGTTGCAGCAAGCGCCGCACCACGATCAGCCCCAGCCCGCCGCTTTCGCCGCCAGCGCGCAATAGCGACGATGTGTGCATGAACAAGGACTGGCGCTGCGCGGCCGGCATCCCGGGCCCGTCGTCGGCCACATCCACCACCACGTTCGATGCCGATGTCGCCAGCGTCAACCTGATCTTCGTGCCATGCGGATTGTGCCGGACAGCGTTATCCAGCAGGTTGGTCAGGACACGTTCGATCATGCCGATATCCGCGCGGATCAGCGGGAGCGATGCTGCGATATCCACTGAAATTTCCTGTTGGCGCGCCTCGGCGGCCAATTCGCATTTCTCGACCACGTCCTGGACGAGATCAACCAGCGCAAAAACCTCCTGTTCCGGAGTAACCAGGCCGGATTCCAGGCGGGCCAGTTCGAATAGCTCCTGGGCGAGGCGCCGCACTTTTTCGCTTTGAGTCAAGGCGATGTCGAGATATCGGCGTCTTTGCACCGCGTCCAGGCTGTCTTCTTTAATGCGCAGGGTCTCCAGGTAGCCATGCAGTGATGTGAGCGGCGTGCGCAAATCGTGCGAGATATTGGCGACCAGATCCCGCCGCTGTCTGATCCTGGCGGGCCAGTTCGTTCCATTGCTCGGCAATGCGCTTTCCCATCTGGGTAAACGCGTCGCGCACAATGGCGATGTCGCCGGCGTCCCCGGCGTGGATCTGCGCGTCGGTCAATGCGGCGGCCTGCTCACCGTTGGCATCGAAGTTTCGCACGGCCTGCGCGAGCGCCCGCAGCGGCCGCGTAATCAAGCGGAAGGCGATCAGGCCCATGGCCAGCGCCAGCAACGCCACGCATCCTAGCGTCCAGAGCGAGAGCCGCAGCATGCGGTCGCCCGTACGCGCCTGCGCCACCGTGTCATGCGTCTCGCCCTGCAGCACCACGTAGACGTATCCGGCATTCTTCCCGTCCATCTGGACGGGGGCGGCGCTGAAGATTTTTTTCCGATCGAGACTGCGCGGATCATCTCCGAGAATGGGCAGGTGCGCGCCGTCCATGATTCGCCTGATGGGTGCGAGATCGACTTGCGCAAGCTTCAAATGCCCTTCGGGCGCGGCGTCGCCGACGACGCGGCCCTGCTTGTCCAGAAGGTACACCTCGACCGAGGGATTGACGGCCATGAGCTGGTCGAAAAGCTGTCGCACCGCTTGCGGGCGCCATCCGCGGGCATCCATGAGTTGTGCGGTGCCGGCAATATGTTTGGCCAGCCCAAAGGATACGCGTTGCACGACTTCCTGCTCATGTCGGGTGCTGGCGTTGATCTGGAGCCAGGCGGAGACCGCGCTGCATGCAAGAAGCAATACGACGAATACGGTGGAGAGGCGCTGTGTAAGTGTTAGCTTCTTCATGCCGCGGCGCCGGGACTGGTGAATTTATAGCCGCGGCCCCAGGCGGTGAGAATGCGTTGGGGCGAAGAAGGATCTTTTTCGATTTTGGTTCGAAGCCGGTTGATATGCGTGTTCACGGTATGCTCGTAGCCATCGTGCTGATAGCCCCATACCTGGTTCAAGAGTTCAAGCCGCGAGAACACCCGATCCGGGTGGCGAACGAAGAAATACAGCAGGTCGAACTCCCTGGGCGTAAGTTCCAGCGGCTTGCCGGTCAGCGTAATGCTGCGGGATACCGGGTCGATGGTCAGGTCGTCGGCGACCAAGGCGCCCGCATCGGCTTTGGCATCGCGCGCCAGCGCATCGGTGCGCCGCAGCAGCGCCTTGATGCGGGCCATCAGTTCTATTACCGAGAACGGCTTGGCCAGATAATCATCCGCGCCCAGTTCCAATCCCAGAATGCGATGCACTTCGCTCGATCGCGCGCTGGTGATGATAATCGGGACATAACGGCTCATCATGCGCGCGCGCTTGCATATCTCCAGCCCATCGACATTGGGCAGCATAAGATCGAGCACCAGCGCATCCCAGTTGCCCTGCTCGAGCATCCGTATCCCTTCGGCTCCGTCGGCAGTGTGGGTAACACTGTAGCCCTCGTCACGCAAATGCAATTGCAGCAGATTGGCGATGTGTTCGTCATCTTCGACGATCAAGACCCGTTTTGCTCGATCCATATTTAATTCCTTAGAAGGTCAAGCCGTATTTTCGCTAATAAATGCGATCCGTAGTTATCACATTTTTTTTAAGTTTACGTGAGGATTTAGACATGGCGGTTCACTGACAATACAGCCATTGCGACAGTACTACTCACGGAGGGGCGATGTCCATAACTGCAAGTCCGGCGGATCCAAATGCATCCAGGATGGGAACAATTCATCCCGGCTGGCTGCGCCTGGTGCATTGGCTCAATGTTTTGGCGGTCATCGTAATGGTGGCCAGCGGATGGCGCATTTACAACGCCTCGCCTTTGTTCGATTTTCGTTTTCCCAACGACTACACACTGGGCGGATGGTTGGGAGGCGCACTATTGTGGCATTTCGCCGCCATGTGGTTGCTGGTGGCCAATGGCCTCTTGTATCTGCTGCTGAATATCGGCAGCGGGCGAGCGGCCCGGCGATTCTTCCCTATCAGTGCGCGGGGAGTCGCGCACGATATTTTCGCGGCGCTGCGGGGCCGGCTCTCGCATGACGACCCACGCCGGTATAACCACGTTCAGCGGGCAGCCTACCTGTTCGCCATCCTGGATCTTGCCGCGCTGGTGGTCTCTGGGCTGGCGATCTGGAAACCGGTTCAATTCGCGTGGTTATGCGGCTTGCTTGGCGGTTATCCGTTGGCGCGCTGGGTGCATTTCGTGGCGATGTCGCTGCTGGTGCTGTTCATCGTCGTGCATGTGGCCATGGTGGCGCTGGTGCCCCGGACGCTGCGCGCCATGATCACGGGCCGTTAGGGAGGATTTCATGATTTTCACGCGCAAGGCAAAGGCAATCGACGGCGAACTCGTTCTGAAAGAAGCCAGGAAGATCGTGGCTTCCAGGGTCGAGGATTCCTCGCGGCGATCGTTCTTGACACGCACGCTGACGCTTGGCGGCTTGGCCATGCTGTCGGGATGCTCATTGGACGACAACGAGAGCGTCGAAAAAGCGCTGATGGCGGTTTCGCGGTGGAACGACCGCGTGCAGGGAGCGATCTTCCAGCCGATGGCAGTGGCGCCGACCTTTTCCGAGTCCATGATCGAGCGGCCATTTCCGTTCAATGCGTTCTATAGCGTGGACGAAGCCCCGAACGTGGCGGAAAGCGACTTTCAACTGGAAGTGGGCGGCCTGGTCGCCGACAAACGGGCCTGGCGGCTGCGCGAGCTGCGGGCCATGGCGCAGATCGACCAGATTACCAGGCACATTTGCGTGGAAGGCTGGAGCGCAATCGGGCGCTGGGGCGGCGTGCGCTTTTCTGACTTCCTGAAGCGCGTGGGCGCCGATACCTCGGCGAAGTATGTGGGCTTCAAGTGCGCCGACGATTACTACACCAGCATCGACATGCCGACCGCGCTGCATCCGCAAACGTTGATCGCGCTGACCTATGACGGGCAGACGCTTCCGCGCGAATACGGCTTTCCGATGAAATTGAGAATACCCACCAAGCTTGGCTACAAGAACCCCAAGCATATCCAGGCCATTTTTGTGACAAACACCTATCCGGGCGGCTATTGGGAGGACCAGGGCTACAACTGGTTCGGTGGCAGCTGATTGTTTTTTCCGCCGCGCGGCGCACCGCGCAACTCTACACTTTATAAACCTATCAGGAGCACTACCATGAAGAAATTTTCCGTTGCCGTTCTGACTGTATGCATGGCGGTCGCCGCCGGTTCGGCTTTTGCCGCCGACGAGATGAAGCATGGCGCCATGGAGAAGGGAAGCGCCATGAAGCACGATTCCATGGGCAAGAGCGATGCCATGGGTAAAGATGCCATGGGTAAAGATGCCATGGGTAAAGATGCCATGGGTAAAGATGCCATGGGTAAAAAAGATGCCATGGGTAAAGGTGCTATGGATAAAGATGCCATGGGTAAAAAAGATGCCATGGGTAAAGGTGCTATGGATAAAGATGCCATGGGTAAAAAAGATTCCATGGGTAAAGGTGCTATGGATAAAGATGCTATGGGTAAAAAAGACGCCATGGGCAAAGACGCCATGAAGAAGTAGACGCCAGGCGCAGGGGATGTCGGGCTTCTTTTCCTTTCCCGTATTTCGTTATGGAAATGAGCCTCCAACTGCCCTGCGCAGGTTTTGGCGGCATGCCGGCGTCATTTTTCCCGCGCTTGCCGCAAGGCCTTGAGTTGTGCGTGATGGGTTTCGGCCCATATCCACACGCCGCAAAATGCGGCGCACAGGCTCTCGCCAAGTTCGGTCAATTGATATTCGACCCTGGGCGGCACCTCCGGGTGTACGGTCCGGATGACGTATCCGTCTTGCTCCATCTGGCGCAGGGTTTTCGTCAGCATCCGCTGGCTTATGTTGCCCACGCGCTGCCCTATGCGCGTAAAGCGCTGGACGCCGTGCTGGGCCAGTACTTCCAATACCAGCATGGTCCATTTGTCCGCCACCCGCCCGATGACGTCCAGGACGATTTCATCGAGCTCCGGTGTGGACTCTTCTCCGGCGGGAGACACGAAAGCAAGTTTTTGGGATTGTTTCTGCGCAGCCATTTTCTCCGGTCCAATAGTTACTATTTGATAAGTACAGCACAAAAAAGTGCCTACTTCTCATATGAGAGTAATGCGCATATTCTCTCACAGTAGTGGTTCAACTTGGCTCAACGACTGGAGAAATTCATGCAAATCTCGAACAATACAATACTGATCACCGGCGGCGGCTCGGGAATAGGACGCGCGCTGGCCGAAGCGTTTCATCGCCTGGATAACCAGGTCATCATTGCCGGACGGCGCAAGGACGCGCTGGATGCCGTGGCGGCGGCCAACCCGGGCATGCGGACCGAGGTACTCGACGTTCAGGATCCCCAGGACATCCGGCGCTTCGCCGAGCGCGCATCTCGCGATTACCCGTCTTTGAATGTCTTGATCAATAACGCCGGCATCATGAAGGGCGAGGACTTGCGAGCCGACCCGATCGATATTTCGGTTGCGGAAGCCACAGTGGTCACCAACCTGCTTGGCCCCATCCGCCTGACCGCGGCGCTGCTTCCGCTGCTAAGGCAGCAGACACAGTCCACCATCATGAATGTATCGTCGGGGCTCGCCTTCCTGACGCTGGCGCATACGCCGACTTATAGCGCCACCAAGGCAGCCATTCACTCTTACAGCGATGCCCTGCGCTATCAATTGCGGGACACATGCGTGAGCGTGCTGGAATTGGCGCCTCCGTATGTGCGAACTGGTTTGACGGGCGATCGACAGGCGTCCGACCCTCACGCCATGCCGCTGGCCGAATTCATCGACGAGGCCGTCAATATCTTGCGGACCCAGCCCGATGCGCAAGAGGTTCTGGTGCAGCGCGTGCTGCCGCTGCGCCATGCGGCCGAACAGGGGCGGGAAAAATACCAGGAGCAATTCATGGGTTTTAATGATGCGTTCCTGGCGAACGCGGAATAAGCGGTGGCCCGCCGCGACGATAGGCGCGGATAGCCAGGCGATTCAAGGGCTTGCCGGTTGCCGATGCCAGCCACACGATAGCCCGTAGGCATGCGGGCTTGATCAGCCGTCTGGCTGGCTTTTTTCGCGTACCGGCGCCCAGGCGAAGTTGGCGGGCTGCGCATCGGCAACCGCGCCGGCCGCCAGCATTGCCTGGCATTCCTCCAGTGGCAAGCCGGCCGATTGAAGCACTTCCAGCGTATGCGCGCCGAGTTCCGGCGGGGGAAGTGTCTGGATGCCGTCGCAGCTTGCATTCATGCCTGGGAATTCAGGCACTTCGAATTCCAGGCCGCGTAACTGGACGTTGCGCAGTGTGCCGGGCTGCCGGGCCTGGGCCGGCTCCAGGACTCGCTCGAGCGGCAGCACTTCGGTAAAGCCCACGTCGGCGGCCTTGAGCCGTGCCGTGGCCTCGTCGAAAGTAAAGGAGGCGATGGCGCGTTTGACAATATCTTCCACCTGTTCGCGCGCTTTTTTGCGATTGCGCAAAGTGGCCAGCTTGTCGTCGCCGGCTTGCGGCAAGCTCAGCGCATTGCAGAATTTCAGCCAGTGGGCGTCGGTAAGCATCAGCAGGTAAATCCAGCGCTCGTCGGCGGTCAGGTAGGCGCCGTAGCCTGGCATGCTGAACTCGCCGTGCGGTTCTCTTTCCGGTTTGCCCAGCAGTTGAGTCTTCAGTTGCACGCCGACCAAGTCGCGTGCCGCGACATGCAGGCCGATTTCATAGAGGCCCACTTCCACCGGGCCGCTGTCCTGGCCGGCGTTCTTCTGCAGCAACGAGGACAGTATGCCGATGACCGCGTAGCTGCCTGCGAATTGGTCATGATAGGACGGGCCCAGGCGGCTTGGCCGGCCATTGATGCGATTGCCTTCCATGACGCCGCTCGAGGCTTCCGCCACCGGATTGGAAGCCAGGTCGTCTTCCTGGGGGCCCGCGGCATAGCCGCGGATATGGCAGTAGATCAGGGAGGGATTGATTTCTTTGCATGCCTGGGCGGTAACGCCAAGCTTGCGTGCCGCCTTGGGCGCAAGATTATGCACCAGCACATCCGCCGTGGCCAGGAGCTTTTGGAGTGCCGCGCGTCCTTCCGGTTTCGTCAGGTCGATGCAGACGCTTTTCTTGCCGTGGCTATAGGCAATGAATGTTCCGCTTGGCCCTCCGCGAACCAGGCTGCGGGTAGGGTCGCCGCGCGGCGGTTCGACTTTGATGACCTCCGCGCCCAGTTGCGAGAGGATGTGAGAGGCGAAGGGGGCGGCCAGCATGGTGCCTAGTTCGATGACGCGACGGCCGCTTAGGGGACGGGAATGCTGCATGAAAGAGAGCTCCAAGGATTGCCGAAAGTTAAATGCATTGTATATTATTTTTACAAGAACAGAAGCGATACTGCAAGGAAATAACTCATGATCATGGGGAAATCCCGGATTAAACACTAGCCAGAAAAATATAGAATGCATTATTAAAGGACATAGAGCCAGACTTACCATTCAATAAACAGGAGACATCATCGTGCATAGACGGACATTTCTTTCAGGTTGCGCTGCCGCGGCCAGTCTCGGTTTTCCCGCTTTGGTGCGTGCGCAGCAAGTTTCCCCGGGCATCGACATGGCGAGTAGAACTGTCACCGTTGGTGCTTTCACACCCGTCACCGGCCCTGTTCCGTTCTATGCGATTCTTACGCATGCAACGGAATCCTGCTTCAAATGGGCCAACGACACCAATGCGCTTGATGGCTGGAAAATCAAGCTTGTTACCTACGACGACGGCTATGAGCCCGCGCGCAGTGTGGCCGTTACGCGCCGGCTGGTCGGAGAAGACAAGATCTTCGCACTGACGGCGCCGGTGGGCACCGCTCAATCCGTGGCCGTTATTCCCTACGCCAAAGAAGTGGGCTTGCCCATGATAGGCCCCATCGGCGGGGCGACAGCCTTGTTTTCGGAGCGCCTGGTATTCCCATTGCTGCCGGATTACGGCTGGTCGGCGGCATCCAATCTGGATTACGCCGTCAACGATTTGAAAAGCAATCGCGTCGCCCTGCTATGGGAAAACGATGAGCTGGGCCGTTCGGCCAAGCGCGGTTTCGACATGCATATGAAATCGTTGAATAAGACGCCCGCGGAATCGATTCCCTTCGAAGTTCGCAATACGGACTTCACCTCGCATCTGCGGCGCATTGCCAATGCCAAGGCCGAGACGGTCATCCTTTTCGGGTCCAACGCGAATCTGGCCGCCGCATTGAAGGCGGCCGACCGCCTGGGTCTGAAGGCCAATTGGATGGCGCCGTTTTTCACGGCCGATGCCACCACCTACAAGCTTGCGGGGCCTTTGCTCGACGGTGTGTATTTTTCATCCTGGCTGGTACCCGTCACCGCTGACGATCCCCAGATCAAGGTCTATCGCGAAAGCATCGTCAAGCATTATCCGAATGATCCGGTTGGCGTGTTCGGCTTGAACGGCTGGAGCAACGCCGCGCTTTTTGTGAAGGGTTTCAAGACGCTCCTGGACAGCGGAAAGCCGCTGACCCGCGCCAGCCTGGTCGATGTCATGGAAAGCATGCAGGACGTAACCGTTGGCGGAGCCCGTGGCGTCAGTTTCGAGAAAGGCGATCATCGCGGCGCGCGCCAGGAAGGAATAATCCAGGCGAAAGAGGGTGGCAAGTTCGTGCTCGTGCGCGACTTCAAGCCTTATCCCGCCGAAGTTTTCAACGCCAAAATTGTTTAAGTTGTTTAAGGGGTAGTAATGAGCAATGCATATGATGCATGGGTAGGGCGGGAGGAAGAGCGCACGGAACGCATTCATGCGTCGGTCGCTCAGGCAATGGCGGCAACGCTGGACATCGAAACTGCGCCGGCGCAAGGCGAGCCGCTGCCGTTTGGCTGGCAATGGCTGTTCTTCAACCCGGCGGCGCGGCGCAGCGGCCTGGGTGCCGATGGCCATCCCCGGCGTGGCGGGTTTCTGCCTCCCATCGAACTGCCGCGGCGCATGTGGGCCGGCAGCCGCTTGCGCTACCTGGCCGATCTGCGTATTGGCGATGAGGCAACGCGGCGCAGCCGGATCGCCAAGGTGGAAAACAAAGTCGGAAAACGCGGTTCGCTTTGGTTTGTCACGGTTGAACACACCACCAGCGCCAACGGCGCACCGTGCATCATTGAAGAGCAAGACATCGTCTATCGCGCGGCGACGCCTTCGAATGCGCCGGCGCCAGCCCCCCAGCCCTACGAAACCAAGGCTGAATGGGGGCGCGGCATTCAGCCCGACACCACTCTGCTGTTTCGGTACTCGGCCCTTACCTTCAATGGCCACCGCATCCATTACGACCAGGCTTATGCGCGCAACGAGGAAGGCTATCCCGACCTGGTGGTGCACGGTCCCCTTACCGCGACGCTGCTGCAGCAGTTGGCTGTGGAGCAGGGCGGCGGCAGGCCGCTGGCGCGTTTCGAATTCCGTGGCGTCAGCCCCCTGTTCGTGAGCCGGGACTTTCGGCTTGAAGGGCGCGCCCAGGACGACGGCACGCTGGAGCTATGGGCGCGCGGCCCCGACGGCGAACTGGCCATGTCGGCGGTCGCCGCGTTTCGATGACTCGCCACCGTTAAACAGATTGAAAAACGTACAAACAGGAGTAGACAGAAAATGGCACAGCATATGAGCGGACCCGCAAATCTGGACGGCCAGGTCGCTTTGATCACCGGTGGCGCGGGCGCCATGGGCCGGGCAATTTCCAATGGGTTCAGGAAAGCCGGCGCAATCGTTATTGCAACCGATCTTGCGCAGAATGAATCCATAGGCGACGGGGTTCAGTATCGGCAATACGATGTCACGTCCCGCGAGCAAACCGATACCCTGATCGACTCGGTGCTCGCCGAGCACGGCAAGGTGGATATCCTGGTTTTATGCGCCGGCATCATTTCCCGCAGCCATCTGGCGGACAGCACGGACGATGAGTGGGATGCGCTCATGGCGGTCAATGTGCGGGGCGTGGTCAATCCCACGCGCAAGCTGTTCCCTTTAATGTGCAAGCAAGGCTTCGGCAAGATCTTGGCTGCCGGCTCGATTGCCGCCAAGAACGGCGGCGTGGCGTCCGGGCCCGCTTATGTGGCTTCCAAGTCGGCGGTTCATGGCATGGTGCGCTGGATGGCCAAAGCAGGCGCGCCGCACGGTGTCTATGCCAATACCTTGGCGCCGGGACCGGTCGAAACCGCCATGTGGGCCAGCATCACGGCCGGCGGCGCGCCGTCGGCCAATGCAACCGTTCCCCTTGGCCGTTATGGCAACCCCGAAGATATCGCCCAGGCGGCGCTGTTCCTGTGTTCTCCCGCTTCCAACTGGATCACGGGTACTTCATTGGACATCAGCGGCGGCATGTGGATGGACTAAGTAAGGAGACGCAACATGGTAGTGGAAAAATCAGCGGTGATCGGATTCATCGGGCTGGGCGTCATGGGCGGGCCCATGTGCCGGAATATGGCCATCAAGCACGCGGGCGATGTCCTTGCTTACGATATGAATCCGGAGGCCTTCCAGGCCCTGGAGGGCACCAAGGCGCGCCGCCTGGAAACCGTGGCCGATGTGGCGGCCGAGGCCGATTATGTGTTTCTGTCCCTGCCCGGAGGGCCGCAAGTAGAGCAGGTGTGTCTTGGATCCGGCGGCCTGGCCGGCGGCAAGCGCCGCCCCTCGACGATAGTCGACCTGAGTACCACCACGGTGGCATCGGCCCGCGCGGTGGCAGAAAAGCTCGCCGGCCTGGGCATGGACTTTGCCGATGCTCCGGTGGCGCGCACCCGGGAAGCCGCCCAGCGCGGCGAACTTAGCATCATGGTGGGCGCCTCCGGCCAAGTCTATGCCCGCGTCGAACCGATGCTTCGCCATATTGCCTCCGATGTCACCCATTGCGGGGAGGTTGGCTGCGGCCAGGTGGTCAAGCTTATCAACAACGCGCTGGTGTTCGAGCACACCATGGCGCTGGCCGAAATGATGGTGCTGGGCGAACGGGCCGGTGTGCGGTCGGCCGTATTGCTCGATGCCGTATCCAAGGGTTCCGGCGATAGTTTCGTGCTGCGCAATCATGGTCTCAAGGCCATGCTGCCCAGAACCTTCCCCGAGAAAGCGTTTCCGCCCGAGTATGTGTTGAAGGATCTCGGCTATGTGCTGGAGCTTGCCTCCCAAACCGGCTTGGCTGCCCACGTGGCCGAGCTCGCCCAACGCTACTACACCGCCACGGCCAAAGAGGGTTGGAGCGGGCGCTACTTCCCCGCGGTCATTGACATCATCGATCGCGATATTGGTCCGGCGCAAGCCGCTACCTGACGGAGCGTATTTATATGGCTGACATCATCGGACTGATCTGGTCGGGCATCATCAGCGGATGCCTGTACGCGATGGGCGCGATCGGGCTCGTGCTTGTTTATAAAAGCTCGAACGTCGTGAATTTCGCGCACGGAAATCTGGCAGGGCTTTCGGCCTTTTTGGTGTTCGGCTTTACGGCGGGCACATTTGGCAATATGGCATGGGGGCCCGCCGTTCTCCTGACCCTTGTCATCATGGCGGCGGTCATGGCGGTCAGCTATTTGCTGATTGCGCCGCTGGTGTTCAAGTCCGACTTGACCAGCACCATTGCCACGCTTGGCGTCGGCCTCATCGCCCAGGGTGTGACGCAATTGGTTTTCGGATCGAATATGGTGTCCCTGGACCTGCCCTTGCCCAACTGGCGAGCCGAAGTCGGCCCGATCCGCATTTCGTCCTATGACCTTGCCGTCCTGTTCGTGACCGCCCTGGCGATCGGCTGCCTGTACTTGCTGATCGAGCGAACCCGGATAGGGATTGCGTTTCGCGCGGTCTCCGCCAGTCCGTTCGCCAGCCGGGTCTGCGGCCTGAATTTACGGCGTATCCATTTGTTCTCTTTTATTGTTGCCGGATTGCTGGGCCTGATTGCCTCGCTGCTGATCGTGCCCACGACCTTTCTTTCCTCCACCAGCGTGGCGTCATTCATGTTGCAGGCGTTCGGCGCCGCGGTCGTTGGCGGATTCAGCAGCCTGCCCGGAGCCGTGCTTGGCGGGATCTTCATCGGTGTGATCATGAATCTTCTGTCGTTCTATGTCGCAGCCGAGTTCAGCAATACCTACATGCTGCTGATTATTCTATTGGTCCTGAATGCCTTCCCCAAGGGCGTGCTGGCCATACGCGGAGGCGCCCGTGTCTAATCCCGGTCCAGCAGTCAAGCAGTTTTCCGACGTTTCCGATCAAGCCGAGCAGGCCAAGCCTGAAAGAAGCCGCCTGGCGGCGGGGGCGGGGCTGGCCGGCCTGGCGGTTTTGCTGTTGTTGCCCATGATGGCGGGTGGTTACTGGACCTTCACGCTGGGCCTGTGCTTTGCCAATGCGATCGCGATTCTTTCCGTCAGTTTTCTGGTTCGTTATGGCGGAGAGGTCTCTATCGGCCACGGTGTGTTTGTCGCAGCGGGCGCCTACACAGTGGCCTTGCTCGAAAAATACCTGGGCCTGTCTCTGCTTTTCAGCCTGCCGGTCGCCGCCGTGGCGGGCGCCATGCTGGGCGCCGTTTTCGCCTTTCCTTCGCGCCACCTGTCCGGGGTCTACCTGGCGGTAGCCACCATGGCGTTGGCGCTGGCGCTGCCCGAGGTGCTGCTGCATTTCTCTAGTGTCACCGGCGGCTATGGCGGCTTGTATGTCAGCCTGGATGCGCTGCCAGGCGTTTCCAAGGATATGCAGCGGTATTACCTGCCCTTGGCCGGGCTGGTGACCGTCGTGCTGTTGCTTCGCCATTTCCGGCATTCGCGCCAGGCCACGGCCCTGCTGCTCATCCGCACGTCGGCTCACGCCGCCGAGTCGTTCGGGATCAGAAGAAGCTGGGCCCGCCTGTCCTGCATGGCGTTGAGCGCCGGGATCGCGGCTGTCGCCGGGGCATTGCTGTCGTTCAGTTCTTCCACGGTATCGCCCAATAGCTTCACGCTTTGGATATCTATTTTCCTGTTGGTCGGATCTGTCGTCAGTCTGTATTCCCTTTCCATCCTCGGCAGTGTTATCGGCGGCCTGTTTCTGACGCTGGTGCCCTTGCTGCTGGCGGGCGCGGGCGATTGGGTGCCTGTTCTTTACGGTGCGGCCCTGTTGTCTGTCGTGCTGGGCTTCAACGCATTGCCGGCCGGTTTGCGGGCACGGCTGGATGGGAGCCGTCCATGAGCGCCATCGCGAATGCCGAATCCCTGGTTGTCGATGACTTGTCGCTTTCTTTTGGCGGGATCCAGGTGTTGTCCGATATCGGCTTGCGCCTGGAGGCGGGCCGGATTACCGGCCTTATCGGGCCCAACGGCGCAGGAAAAACCAGTTTTTTCAATTGTCTGACGGGTCTCTATTCGCCCCAGCGGGGCAGCATCAAAATGGGCGCCTTGCATCTGGAAGGGGTGCCGCCTTCGCGGCGCGCGGCGCTTGGATTCTCTCGCAGTTTCCAGCATGTCGCCCTGTGTCCCGAACTGACGGTGGTCGAGAACGTAATGATAGGCCTCGACCGCTTATCCCTATCGGGTTGGCTCGATGCTTTCCTGCCCTTGCCGGGTGGACGCCGGGAGCGCAAGCGCAACCGCGAGCGCGCGCTGGGCGCGCTCGAGCGCCTGGGCATTGCCCATGTGGCCGATCTCATGCCCACTGAACTTCCCCCGGGGCTGCTGCGCCTTGCTGAAATCGCCCGGGCCATTGTCGGCCAGCCCCGGGTTCTATTGCTTGATGAGCCGGCCGCGGGCCTGAACCTGGTCGAAACCAAAAGCCTTTCGGCGGCGCTGAAGAAGCTCAGGTCCCCTGATCTCGTGCTTGTGGTGGTGGAGCACGACATGGACCTCATCATGGATGTTTGCGACAGCATTTATGTGTTGAATGTCGGCCGGCTTCTGGCCTGCGGGAGTCCTGAACAGATCCGGATGAATCCGGAGGTGGTGCGGGTCTATCTGGGGGACGAGGATGAGTGAAAACGCACAGGAGCTGCTACAGCTTGCCGGTTTGGAAGTGCGCTATGGAGCCGGCCCGGTGGTGCATGGCGTCACCCTGGACGTCCAGGCGTCTTCCGTGGCTGCCCTGCTGGGCGCCAATGGCGCCGGAAAGTCCAGCACATTGCGCGCAATTGCCGGGCTTGAGCCGGCGCGCGGGCAAGTGGTTTTCGACGGCCGGGATATCAGCAAATTGCCGGCTGCCCAGCGGTTCCGGCTTGGCATTGTGTATGTGCCGGAAGGACGAGCTATCGTCACTGATCTTACCGTCGCCGAAAATCTGGTCCTGGGTTCCTATTTCGAAGAAAAAAGTACGCGGGCCAGGCGCCAGGAGATGGTGCTGGAATTCTTTCCCGAAATTGCAAATCGCCTGAAGTCTCCCGCGGGGCTGCTCAGCGGCGGTGAACAGCAAATGCTGGCCATTGGCCGGGCGCTCATGTCCGGTCCCCGCCTGCTGTTGCTGGATGAGCCTTCGCTGGGTCTGGCGCCTTTGCTCGTGGCGCGCGTCTACGAGCGGCTTGGCGCCATCCAGAAAGACCAGGGCCTCACGGCGCTGCTGGTCGAGCAAAGTTTTCATGTGGCGGCCAAGCTGGCCATGCGTGCCTGGGTGATGCGGCATGGGCATATTGTGGGCGAGCTCGATGCGAAGGCTATGCGTAGCCGCGAGGGTCGTCAGCAAGCGATTGACGCCTATCTGGGCGCTCGCCTTGAAACCGATGATTCCGTTCACGCATGATGGGGAGCAGGATATGAAGACATTGAGCTTGCAGGGCCGGGTCGTGGCCGGCGGCCTGGCTTTTCCGGAAGGTCCGGTCGCCATGCCGGACGGCAGTGTGCTGGTGACCGAAATTGCCGGAGGGAGGCTCACGCGGGTGCGGCCCGATGGCGAGAAGCAGGTCGTGGCCGAGCTTGGCGGAGGACCCAATGGGGCGGCCCTGGGGCCGGATGGCCATTGCTATGTTTGCAACAATGGCGGTTTCAGCTGGCGCAGCGACGATGGCTTCTTGCGGCCGACCGGCGCCGCGCAAGACTACAAAGGCGGATCCATCCAGCGGGTCAATTTGCTTACCGGCAAGGTCGTGACGCTTTATACCGAATGCAATGGCCTGCCCCTGCATGGGCCGAATGACATTGTTTTCGATGGGCATGGCGGATTTTGGTTCACCGATTTTGGCAAGGCGTTCGAAGACCGGATTTTGCGCGGCGCGGTGTATTACGCCAGCACCGACGGACGCTCGATCCGGCGCGCGGCGCACCCGGTGCTTACTCCGAATGGCATCGGCCTGTCGCCCGATGGCGGTACGCTGTATGTATCGGAGACCGAAACCAGCCGTTTGTGGTCGTATCCCATAGCCGCGCCGGGCGAACTGGTTCATCAGCCCTGGCCGTCTCCGAATGGCGGGCAATTGGTGCATGGCCTGCCGGGCTATCAGCGCTTTGACTCGCTTGCGCTGGAAGAGAACGGCAACATCTGCGTGGCCACGCTGGTTCGCGGCGGCATCAGCGTTATTTCCCCCGCGGGCGAGCTGCTCGAATTCCACGAAGCCCCCGAGGGCTATTGCACCAATATCTGTTTTGGCGGTCCTGACCGCCGCACTGCTTTCATTACGCTATCCGGTTATGGCCAACTCTTTGCCGCGCGCTGGCCGCGCCCGGGCCTGACGCCGTTCGCGTGACATTCCGCAACTACTTTTCAAAGGATTTGGCCATGAGCAATAAAAATATTTACAGGCGCTGCGGCGCGCTGGGGGCGGCAGTAGCCCTGGCCGCGCTTTCATTGGGCGCCGCCTCGTTTTCCGCCGCGGCACAGGGCTGGCCTGAAAGGCCTATCCGTATTGTGGTGCCTTATGCGGCGGGGCAGGGCGCCGACATCCTGACGCGTCTGCTGACTGACGAACTGGCCAAGCGCATAGCCCAGCCCATCGTCGTGGAGAACAGGGCGGGGGCGGGCGGGAATATCGGAGCCTCGGTTGTCGCCAGGGCGGCGGCGGATGGGTATACGTTTTTGCTGGGTACGAACGCCACCAACGCCGCCAATGAATATTTATATGACAACGCAGGTTTCAGCGCCGCCACCGATTTTGTACCGGTTGCCATGATAGGCCTATTGCCCATGGTGATATCCACATCGACCGCCGACTTTCCCGTCAATGGCATTGCCTCCTTGATCGAGCAGGCGCGCGCCAAGCCGGATACGCTGAATGTGGGCTTGCCCAGCACAACGGCGCAGGTCGTTTTTTCGCGCAGTTTGTGCGTTCGGGCAATGCGCCTTTGTTTGCCGTGCGCTACAAATCATCCTCTCAATCCATGACCGACGCTATCGGGGGCCGGGTTCCCCTGGTCATCGACACGGTGACGGCTACACGCCCGCAGATCAACAGTGGCAAGCTGCATGCCCTGGGTGTGACGTCGCTCACGCCGACCGACATGCTGCCGGGCGTGAAGCCGGTGGCCGAGCAAGGGGTTTCCGGCTTTGACATCGTTGCTTGGGATGCATTGTTTGCGCCGCGCGGGACGTCTCCGCAAATCGTCAACGCGATGAGCGAGCATATCCAGGCTGTCCTGCGCCAGCCCGCCGTACGTAAAAGAATGCAGGATATCGGTGTCGAGCCGCTGGTGATGGACGCCGGTGAACTTGCTGATTTTGTTCAGAAAGAACGAAAAAAATGGGGCGGTATCATTAAGCAGGCCGGCATTAGCGTCGGATAATCCCTAGTTCCGGCAAAACAAGCCCTGGGCGAATTGACGTCCCTCTTAAAATAATGCATTATGCATTGTATGTTTTTCAAAAATGAACTGGAGAGTGAAAAGTGAGTACTGTTGAAGAAATCCAAAGCGCTGTCGGCAACGCCCCGGCGGAAGGCCGTATTACCGACGAGGCCGTTGTGGCCGCCCGGGCCATGATCGGCCTGCAACTGCGTCCAGAGGGACCTTATCTTCAGGATGCGACGGCCGACACACTGCGCAATTGGTGCAATGGCATCGGCGACCTGAATCCCCTTTATCGCGATGGCGGCTACGGCGTCAACACTCGCTACGGCACGCAGATCGGCCATCCCATGTTCCCCATGGCCTATGGCTGGCTGGGGCGCACACGCTGGGGCCTGCCCGGCGTGCACGGCTTTTATGCCGGCAACGATTGGGAACTGTTGCGCCATGTGCGCCCGGGCGATCGCATTACCGCTATTGAACGTGTGGTCGGCGTCGAGGAAAAAGAAAGCAAGTTCTCCGGCCGGCTGGTGCTGCAGTACGTTGAAGCCTCTTATTTCAACCAGCGCGGCGAGTTGGTTGCGCGCGCCCTCGGTACCTGCACGCGTCACGAGCGCAAGGCAGCGCGCGACGCCGGCAAGTACAAGGAAATCGAACAGCACGCGTACTCGGACGAAGAGCGCGATCGCATCGACGAGATGGTGCTTGACGAACCCAAGAATATCCGTGGAGCGTCGGTGCGTTATTGGGAAGAAGTGGAGGTGGGCGAAGAGCTCCCGACCATCGCGCGCGGCCCCTTGTCATTGATGGACACAATGGGCTTCCTGGTCGGTTGCGGACGCGGCCATACCCACGGGGTGGTGTTGCAGGCGGCCGTCAAGCATCCCGGCCACTTTTTCCGCAACCCCGAGGCGGGCGGCGGCGTGGAATACACCGGTATCGGCCACCACCGTGAATCCGTCGCGAAAGAGGTCGGCGTACCCGGCACCTACGATTACGGCCCGCAACGCTCATCCTGGATGTGCTCGCTGGTCACCAACTGGATGGGCGATGCGGGTGTGTTGAAACGCGTTCGCACCGAGATGCGCCGCTTCAATATCATGGGCGACACCACCTACTGCAAGGGCAAGGTCGTTCGCAAGTATGTGAAGGACAATGTCGGCCTGGTCGATATCGAATTGGCCGCGGTCAATCAGCGCGGCGAAATCACCACCCCCGGCTTGGCCACGGTGGCCCTGCCTTCGCGCGAAGTCAAGCACACCGTGTTCATTGATGGTTCGGGTATTGACCTTGAACTGCCCATAGTTCGCTGAGAGATCGATTCCGGCCAAGCTGCGAGGCAGTCATATGCAATTGAATGAACCGCCACAAATCCTCGCGCAGCCCCTGGCGGGCTGCCGGGTTCTGGAGCGCTCGGGCACAGTGGCCGCCGCGTATGCGGGCCGGCTGCTTGCCGCCATGGGGGCGCAGGTCGTTATGCTGGAGCCGCCGGACGGGTCCCGGCTGCGCCGGGCGGCTCCTTTTGTACAAGAGACGGGAGAAAGCGCGCTGTTCGCGTACCTGGCCGTCGGAAAACGCAGTTTGCTGTGCGACACGCAAACGGCCGCAGGGCAAGCCATTCTGGAGCGCGAGCTGCAGGAGGCCGATATCTTCATTGACGATACCCCCGTCAAAAGCCGCGCTTCACTGGCGCTGGATCCGGAGGCTGTCAAACAGCGCTATCCCCAGTTGGTGCATGTCAGCGTGCTGCCGTTCGGGGCCATGGGCTCGAAGGCATCCTGGGACGCCGAAGAGATCAATCTGCTGCATGCCGGCGGGGAGGGCTTTCTGCTGCCCAATGGTTTATCGATCGAGCTCTTTCCCGATCGTCCACCCTTGAAGATTTACGGCCATTTCGGCAGTTATCAGGGCGGTTGCATGGCTGCTTTTGGGGCCTTGTCCGCCTGGTGGGCGATACCTCAGGCCGGTGGCCAGTACGTAGACGTTTCCGTTCAGGATGCGGTGCTGGCTGTCGGTGCTTTTGCCCTGCAGCGCCTGGGCGACGGCTCCCTGGAGCATCGCAAGGGCCGCAGCTTCAGATATGGCGGAGTCTTTGAAACACAGGACGGTTTCATCGAACTGCTGACGCTCGAAGACCGGCAGTGGGCGTCCTTGGTAGAACTGTTGGGCAATCCGGCCTGGGCCGATGGATCCCGCATTGGCCGACCCGATCGAGCGCAGCAATCGCGGGGCGCAGATTAACGAACAAGTCCGCGCCTGGATGGCCCGGAATTCGTCCGATGATATTGTGAAGCGAGCCCAGCAACTGGGCGTTCCCGTAGCCAAGTACCGGCCTCCCGGCGAAGTCGTCGAAGGCGAGCATGAGCGCGCGCGCGGCTTGTTCGCGCCATGTACGCTTGAAAGCGGCAAAAGCGCCGATTTCTTGATTGCGCCTTATCAGTTCCGCTGCAGTCCATTATCGGGCGGAGGGCGAGTGCCGCGGCTCAATGAAATGGCCCAGGAGATATCGCTATGAGCAAGACGATTGCGGCACCGCTTTGCGGTGTCCGGATTGCCGACTTCACCATCCATGCCGCGGGGCCTTTTTGCACGCATTTGTGGTCGCAGCTGGGGGCTGAGTGCATCAAGATAGAAAGTCAGTCCCGGCCAGACGCTTTTCGCAAGCCGCATGCGGTGTATGGCAGGATGTCGGCCGCCACATTCGACCAGGTCTCCGCCAATAAATTGTCGGTTCGGCTGAATTTGAAACACCCCGAGGCGGTCGCGCTGGCCAAGCAATTGATCGTGGTCTCGGACGTCGCGGCGGAAAGTTTCCGCCCTGGCGTCATGAAGCGCCTTGGCCTTGATTTCGAGGCCTTGAAAGAGGCCAAGCCCGATATCGTCCTGTTGTCATTGTCATCCTGCGGACAAAATGGCCCGGATTCTCACTTTGCCGGATATGCGCCGCTGTTCGGCGCCTGGGGCGGCTTGGGCTGGATGAGCGGCTACAGCGACGGCCCGCCGATGGAAATGCGCCATGTCATGGATCATGCCGCGGGCACGCACGCGGCCTTGGCCTTGCTGGCTGCCTTGCATCAGCGGCGGCGCACCGGCCATGCACAGCATGTGGATCTGGCTGCCCGCGAAGTCGCTTCGGCCATGATAGGCGACGCCCTGATTCTGGCCAGCCTGGGCCAGACTCCCGAGCGCACCGGCAATGGCGACCTGGCCATGGCGCCGCATGGCGTCTATGCCACAGACCGGCCCGACCGGTGGCTGACGCTTGCCGTCAGGAACGACGAAGAATGGCAGGCCTTGTTGCGGGTGCTGGGGCAGGAGAACTCGGATCCACGATTCACTACGGCGCTTGGGCGCCGGCAGCATCGCACTCAGTTGGACGAACGGCTGAATCAGTGGCTGCTTGCCTATGATGCGGATAGCCTGGCGTCCCGGCTGCAGCAAAATGGCGTCTGCGCCCATGTTTCCTGGAATATGCGGGATATCGCCTCCGATCCGCATCTTTACGAGCGCGGAGCGGTGGTAGAGGTCAGTGCGCCCGAGATTCCGGCCCGGCTTGCCGTGGGGTCTCCGGTCCGCTTCAGTGCAACCAACGACGTGGGCATACGGCGCTTGACGCCGACACTGGGGCAGGATGAAGATTATGTATACGGAGAGTTATTGGGCCTGAGCACAGCCCGGCGCACCGATCTGCAGGAAAGAGAAGTCATCTTTTGATCCCGCCGCATAATATCTACACGTCCTTTATTTACCGAAAGAAGGGTTTCATCATGCAAGACGGCAACACAACAACCTCGATCTACCTGGTCCTGGACATGGAAAATGACCTGGTTCATGCCGACGGGCCCAATGGCAAGGCGGCGTATGGCGAGCAGGTGCGCAGCCGGCGGATATTGGAAAAGACACGCGACGCCATCGACAAGGCGCGCGCCGCCGGCATGCACATCGGTTTCGTGCGCGTTGGATTCTCCCCCGACTATCGCGAATGCCCTCCCGCCTCGCCTATCTTCTCGGGCGCACGCAAGAACGGCATTTTCAAGCTGGGCGAGTGGGGCACCGAAGTCCATCCCGACCTGGGCCGGCAGCCGGGCGATTTCGACATCGTGAAGCATCGCGTCAGTCCTTTCTACAGCACCAGTCTGGAAGCCATTCTTCGTGCCAAGGGCATACGCAGAATTTATTGCTCGGGCATCTCCACGAATGCTGTCGTGCAGGCTACCGTGCGTGAAGGCCATGACCGGGACTATGAAATGGTGGTGCTGGAAGACTGCTGCTGCGGTCTGAACGACGAAGAGCACGAAAACGCCATCAAGAGCTTGCAGCGATTCTGCACGATCACCACTTCGCAAGATGTCGTTTTCGAGTGAGCCTTCCATGAGCCGGATTGCGCGCAGTCTCCTGTTCGTTCCCGGTGACCGCCCCGAGCGTTTCGACAAAGCCGTGGCATCGGGGGCGCACCGGGTTGTTTTCGATCTTGAGGATGCCGTGGCTCCCGCGGCAAAGGATCAGGCCAGGGCCGCGGTCGGGGACTGGCTGGCGGCGGGGAATCAGGCGGTCGTGCGCATCAATGCGGTCGATACCGACTGGCATGAAGACGACATCCGAATGCTGCAGTCCCGGCCGGAATCGCTTGTCATGCTGGCCAAGGCCGATGACCGGTCGCTGATGCGTGCCGTGTCGACCCTGCCGGGCCATCGTTTCATTGCTCTGCTGGAAACGGTAGCTGGGTATATGAGTTTGCAGGCGCTCTGTTCGGTGGCCGGACTGGAGCGTATCGCTTTTGGCAGTATCGATTTCTCGGTCGACAGCGGTATTGCCGATGAAGGCGAAGCCCTCACGGCCGTTCGTACTCATATTGTGCTGGCGTCGCGCCATGCCGGCCTGGCAGCTCCCATCGATGGTGTCAGTCTGGAACTCGTCGACCAGGCGCGCATGCGGGTCGACGCCCTGCGCGCCCGGAGTTTGGGTTTTGGCGGCAAGCTGTGCATTCATCCGCGCCAGGTCGCCCCTGTGAACCAGGCATATCTGCCCACGTCCGAAGAAATCGCCTGGGCGCAACGAGTGCGGCGGGCCTTCGAGGCCAGCGCTGGCGCTGCAACGGCATTGGATGGCAAAATGATCGATAAGCCAGTGGTGGATCGCGCAGCCCAGATTCTTGCCGAAGCTCTGGCCACTTAGGAGGTACACTCCGGGGTATCAAGAATTACAAGCAAAACCGGTCCAGGGGCTATATCGGTTTTTCTGGTCGGGTACGCACGTCAGGCTGAACCTATGGATTACCGAACGAAAGAAGAACAAGTCGCGGATTATCTGCGCGAGCGCATCATCTCCGGGGTGTACCCGCGCGGCTCTCGTTTGAAACAGGCCGAGATCGCAGAGCAGCTGCAACTGAGCATTACGCCTGTACGCGAAGCGCTCAAGCTGCTCGAGGCCGAAGGCTATGTCGAGGGAGGGTCGTATCGCGGCGCCCGGGTGGTGCCATTCGACGAGGCTGCCTCCAGCGAGATCCTGCAACTGCGCCTGCTATTGGAGTCGCAGCTGGTGCAAGGCGCCATCGAAAAAATCACCACGCACGATATCGACGAGTTGCGTGCGCTGGCCGATGAATTCGAACGCGCTTTCGAGTCGGGTGACCGCGCCACTGCGCGCGGTGTCAATTACCGTTTTCACCGGCGGCTCTACGACATTGCCGAAAGGCCCCAAACCTTGCATTTTGTGCAGATTCTCTGGGCGCGCTATCCCTTCGATCTCATCAATTCGGTTGCCGGCCGAGGCCAGCATGCCGTGCAAGAGCATGATGAAATTCTGCAGGCCTTCGCGGCCGGCGACGCGGCCGCCGCCATGCTGGCCATGCGCAGGCATATCGAGTCGGGCTGGACGGTGCTCAGGACCTTGCAGAAAGAGCCTGCCTGAATGCGGCAAGGCCCTTTTATGCAGCGCGTTATTTCCCTTTGTTGAAAAGCAGCATGTGCCTGCCTGAAAACGCTGACGGCGTTTAATCGACACGCAGATTCAGATCTTTGATCACGGCGCCCCATCTGTCGATTTCCTTATTCAGGAAGTTTCCAAATTCCCGCGGGCTCATCGTGCCTTCGGCATTGAAGCTATGCTTGGCCAACTGCTGGCGAATGTTTTCTTGTTGCAGCACGCTGTTGCTTACCTTGTTCAGCCTATCGATGATCGGCGCCGGCGTGCCCGCGGGGGCGAAGATTCCAAACCATGCCGTTATGTGCAGATCGGGGAAGCCTGACTCCACCAGCGTGGGAACGTCCGGCAGTTCGGCTAGCCGGCTTTTGCTGGTGACCGCCAAGGCGCGCAGCTTTCCCGCCTGGATATACGGAATCACCGCAGAGGGCGTGGAGAAGAACATTTCGACATGGCCGCCGAGCAAGTCGGTCACGGCGGGACCGCCGCCTTTGTAGGCAACGCTGACGATGTCGATCTTGGCGGTTCGCTTGAACAGTTCGCCCGCCAGATGCGCCGTGGTGCCAACGCCCGAGTTGGCAAAGTTGATGGTGCCCGGCTTTTTCTTGGCCAACGCGATGAGCTCCTGTATGGAGTGTGCGGGAACCTTGGGATTGACCACCAGCACCAGCGGCAAGGTGGCGGCCAGGGCGACGGGGGCCAGGTCTTTGCGCGTATCGAACGGCAAGTTCTTGTATAGCGTTGCGTTAATGGGAAGAGAGGTGATGGGCATGACCAGGGTGTAGCCGTCCGGTTTTGCCTTGGTAACGTGATGCACGCCGACATTGCCTGCGCCGCCCGGCTGGTTTTCGACCACTACGGTTTGGCCCAGCTGTTTCGACATTTCCTCGGCCAATTGGCGAGCGGTGAAGTCCGTGCCGCCCCCAGGCGCCACGGGCACGATGAGATTGATGGGCTTGTTTGGATATGTGCTGGCGGCAGCGATGGAACACCCGGCCGCCATCAAGAATAGCCAACGTTTTGCGAATTTATACAGCTTATACATCGAGTTAGTCTCCTCGAGAAGTCTCATATTTTGAATATAATGCAGAGTGCATTATGTATTTTATGGCGACAGCTATCCCCAATAGATTTGATTTAAATCCAATGAATACAGCCATTCGACACGTTATCAAAATAATGCATTATGCATTTAGTGTCAAGAAAATTACGGAAAGCGCCAAGGGGAAGCGAAGACTCTCGCAATAGCTGCTGGCTTGGTGTTTCAAGGAGAAAAGCGGAGGTGAGCGGTATTGAGCAAACCGGCGCGCGCTGGCGCTTGGCTATTTCCGTAGCTGTCAGTATTTGCTGGGCGGATGGTGAGGGCGAGGGTGGCCATTCTTGCGTCCGGCTGCAAAGACAAGAGCATCCCAGTCATCCGGAGGGTTGCCTTTATCGAGCATCTTTTTGAATACTTGGTAAGCGTCGTCGTCGCTTTCGTAGGCGCGTTTCGTGTCGTCGTCATTGATCCAGGCAAAAACGATGACTTTGCCGGCGGCATGATATCGGAAGAACAATCTGTACTGCTGGAAGAACTTGGCCTGGAGCCGGCCTCTGCCGTCATTCGTCATCTGTCGGCAAAGAGGCATCGAGATGAATTATGTCTTGCCCGCATCCACCGTATTGGCCAGCACAGGGTCGAAGTGCGTCATGACGTCCAGCACGGGTTCGTATTGCATCACGCGTTTGCGCGCTTCGGTGGCAATGGCGTGCCCTTGCGCAATCGTCAGCGTACCGTCCATTTCCAGATCGACCTCAACCCATATCATGTCTCCCAGCTTGCGCGTTTTCAGGCCATGCAGGCCATGCACACCCGGCGTCGACAGCAAATGACCGCGAATGCGCTGTTCGGTGTCCGCATCCACCGCTTGGTCCATCAAGTCGTTGAACGAGGCAAAAAAGAACTTCCAGCCCATGCGTATGATCATCAGCCCGACGACCAGCGCGGCCAGGGGATCGGCCAAGGGAAAGCCGCTGATATTGCCCACGATGCCCACGGCTACGATCAACGACGATGCGGCGTCCGAGCGGGCATGCCAGGCATTGGCCACCAGCATGGATGAGCGGACTTTCTTGGCCGTTGCCAGCATATAGCGAAACAGTATTTCTTTGGCCGCCAGCGCCGATAGCGCCACGACCAGGGCGATGCTGTGCACCTGGGGAATATCGCCCGGGTTTTGCAGTTTGTTGAAGCTGCTCCAGAGCATGCCCAGGCCGACCGCCAGCAGTATTGCGCCGATGATGAGCGATGCCGCTGTTTCGAAACGCAGATGTCCGTAAGGGTGGCCGGCGTCCGGCGCTTTCTGGCTGTGTTTGTTGGCCACCAGCACGACGCCATCGGACACCAGGTCGGACAGCGAATGTATGGCGTCGGCCACCAGCGCGGCCGAATGCGCAAACAGTCCGATCGCCAACTGGACTATCGTGAGCACGATATTGACCACGACGCTGACCATGGTGCTGCGATAGCCGGCGGTTTTGCGATCGGGATCGAAAGGCATGGTCATATCGCTGGCCTAGTTGATTCGCATGCCGGGTTGGGCGCCGGGCCAGGGTTCAAGTATGTAAATACCGGCGTCGACCTTGCCGTCGTTATGGCTGGCCGCCAGGACCATGCCTTCGGAAATGCCGAAGCGCATTTTGCGCGGCGCCAGATTGGCGACCAGGACGGTAAGCTTGCCGATCAGGTCGCCGGGAGCATAGGCCGACTTGATGCCGGAGAACACCTGGCGGTGGCGGCCTTCGCCCACATCCAGCGTCAAGCGCAGCAGTTTGTCGGAGCCGTCCACGGCTTCGCAGTTGACGATATGGGCGATGCGCAGGTCAACCTTGGCGAAATCCTTGATGTCGATGGCCTCGGCAATTGCTTGCCCGCCGGGAACCACCACCGGGGCGGCCGGCGGCTCGAACAGATCGTCGAGCATCTTGGGTTCGACCCGCTGCATCAAGTGCTTGAAAGGCGAAATTTGGGTGGGCGGTTCGGCGGCATCGGTCCATAGATAGCCGCTGGCTGCGCCGAAGAGTTCGCGGGCGACTTTGTCGGTCAAGACCGGCAGCACAGGCGCGAGCATCACGGAAAGCGCCTTGAATCCGGCCAGCGCCCGCGAGCATACGTCTTGCAGGGCAGCCTTTTGCCCCGCGTCGGCGCCGGCTATGCCTTTGGCCATTACCCACGGCTGGGCGGCATCGAAAGCCTGGTTGATGTGGTCGGCATGGGCCATGATCTGGCGGATGGCGCGGCCATATTCGCGCATTTCGAAGTCGGTTCGCACTTGCTCGGTGATCTGCGCCAGTTCGTCTTGCAGCGCCTGGGCGTCGCCCAGGTAAGCCAGCTTGCCGTCGAAATGCTTGCTGATGAAATTGGCGGCGCGGCTGGCGATATTGACGTATTTGCCGATAAGGTCGCTGTTGACGCGGGCGATGAAATCGTCGGGATTGAAATCCAGGTCTTCGACGTGGGCATTGAGCTTGGCGGCTATGTAATAGCGCATCCATTCGGCATTCATGCCCAGCTCCAGATAGCGCAGGGGCGAGATCCCGGTGCCGCGGCTCTTGGACATTTTTTCGCCGCTTACGGTAATAAAGCCATGGACATTCAGGCTGTCGGGGGTTTTGCGCCCCGAGAACTTCAGCATGGCGGGCCAGAACAGTGCATGAAAATACACGATGTCCTTGCCGATAAAGTGCACCTGCTCGGTGTCGCTTTCCGGGTCCAGTAGCGCGTCGAAATCCATGCCTTGCTTGTTGCAATAGGCTTTCAGCGAAGCCAGGTAGCCCACCGGCGCATCCAGCCAGACATAAAAGAATTTGCCGGGCGCGTCTGGGATAGGAATGCCGAAATACGGCTCATCGCGGGAAATATCCCAGTCGGCCAGGTTGGCTTCGCTATCGGCCTTGCCGGTGCCCAGCCACTCGCGCGTCTTGGCCAATACTTCGGACTGCAGCCGTTTGTTGCCGCTGGCATTGCTGCCCGTGGTCCATGTCTGCAGAAACTCGACGCAGCGCGGATCCGATAGCTTGAAGAAAAAATGTTCCGACGATTTCAATACCGGCGTGGCATTGGTCAGCGTGGAATAGGGATTGATCAGTTCCGTGGCCGCATAGACGGCGCCGCATACCTCGCAGGAATCGCCGTATTGATCCTTGGCGTGGCAGCGCGGGCATTCGCCCTTGATATAGCGGTCGGGCAGGAACATGCCCTTCACCGGGTCGTAAAACTGTTCGATGGTGCGCGAATTGATAAAGCCGGCGTCCCGCAGGCGCCGGTAAATATTTTGCGATAACGCCACGTTTTCGGCCGAATCGGTTGAATGCCAATGGTCGAACTCGACATGGAAGCCGTTTAAGTATTGCGGCCGTTCGGCGGCGTACCGGGCAACCAAGGCCTGCGGCGTGATCCCCTCGCTTTCCGCCTTGAGCATGATGGGCGCCCCGTGAGCGTCGTCGGCGCCCACGAAATGCACGGTATGCCCAGACATCCGCATGGTTCTCACCCAGATATCGGCCTGAATGTATTCCATGATATGGCCGATGTGAAACGAACCATTGGCGTAAGGCAAGGCAGTAGTTACAAATATCGTGCGGGGCATATCGAAAACGTCATAAAAATAGAAAAGAAAAGCGATTTTAGGGCTTTCCCGAGCGCAGCGCTCGGAAAACGCGTTAGCGTACGAGCGCAGCGCTCGGAAAACGCGCCGACGTGCGAGCGCAGCGCTCGGAAAACGCGTTAGCGTACGAGCACTGTGCTCGGAAAACGCGCCGGCGTGCGAGCGCAGCGCTCGGAAAACGCGTTAGCGTACGAGCACTGTGCTCGGAAAACGCGCCGGCGTGCGAGCGCAGCGCTCGGAAAACGTGTCGGCGTACGAGCACCGTGTGCGGAAAAGGCAGCAGCGCCCCGAGCATAGTGCTTGGAAAAGCACTGGCTTGCCGAGTGTTTTGCTCGGAAAAGCGCTCCTTGCAGAGCCCTTTTCTTGGAAAAGGGGGATGGCTCGTTGGGTAGCGTGGACGGCAAGCGATGATGGGTTCGAAAAGCCCCACGCGGGCAAGCCGGGGATACCTGGCGAGCGCCGGTACACCTGGCGGCAGACAACAAGTCTGCCCGTCCCGGCACTATTTTCAGGAAGCTTTACGAGATGTCATTTTCTGGGGAGGCGCCCCCATCCGGCTTGCGCTTACCGCCGCCATGCCTGCCCTTGAACGCCATATCGGATCAGCGGCCCAAGGCCGCCTCATGCAACGTTGCAAACCCGGGAACATCCAGTCGACCACACTGCCCGCATCTATCTATATGAACGGAATTGTGATGAATCGTTAAGTTTGGTGTGCGCGGTATTATTTTGGCCCACTGACGCACGTATGATAGCCAGGGTTGCGGGCCGTTTATGGAATTTCCCGCATTTCTATATCTGTTACGTCTTTGTTTTTAAAGACATTTTTTCCATCCCCGGCCTGGCGGCGCTGTGCCCAGTATGCCTTGACCCCGAAAGGGCGGCCTTTGATGCGGGCGACGACATAAAGTATGCCGACAGCTATCGCGGTGGAAATCATGAAGACAAATGCCATCGCCATGCCGAAAATTGCAAGGATCAGGAAGAGAATGCCGCGGATAATTTGATTAAATATATTCATCGTGATTATGTAGACCCCCATTGGGGAAAATAATTCCCTTAATCCGCTATTCTTGAGGCTTCAGTGTAATTTTCACGTAAGGCCTGTCGATATGAGCTTGAATCCTGACCAAATACTTGCCGCGTTGTGCGAAGTCATTGACCCAAATACCCATAAGAATTTGGCGGTAACTGCAAAAAATTGCGAAATCAGGCTCGATGGCGCGGATGCAACTATCACTGTACCCCTCGGCTATCCATTACACAACGGTCAGGCGGAATTAAGGAAACGGATTGAAACGGTTTTGGGCGCGCAAGGCATTAGCCTGAAGGCCTTGAATTTTACCGTCCGCATAGCCGCCCATGCCGTGCAGCCCGGCCTCAAGCCTTTGCCCAATGTGCGCAACATCGTGGCCGTTGCTTCCGGCAAAGGCGGTGTTGGCAAAAGCACTACCGCTGTCAATATTGCCCTTGCCTTGGCAAGCCAGGGCGCCCGGGTGGGCTTGCTGGATGCCGATATCTACGGGCCTAGCGTGCCTATTATGCTGGGCTTGTCGGGCAAGCCCAAAAGCCTGGACGGCAAAACGATGGAACCTATGATGGGGCATGGCCTGCAAGCCAATTCCATAGGTTTTCTGATCGAAGAGGATTCCCCCGCCATATGGCGCGGTCCCATGGTTACGCAAGCCTTGACGCAGTTATTGACCCAGACCAACTGGAACGACCTGGATTACCTGATTGTCGATATGCCTCCTGGCACTGGCGATATTGCCCTGACCATGGCGCAGAAAGTGCCGCTTACCGGCGCGATTATTGTTACTACGCCGCAAGACCTCGCCTTGGCCGACGCGCGGCGCGGTTTGCGCATGTTCCAGAAGGTCGATGTGCCGGTCCTGGGTATAGTGGAAAACATGTCTGTGCATATTTGTTCGAATTGCGGTTATGCCGAACCTATTTTCGGCGAACACGGGGGGCGCGATATGGCTGCCGAATTCAATCTGCCCTGGCTGGGCGCTTTGCCTTTGCAACTGAGCATACGCACCCAGACCGATTCGGGTACGCCCAGCGTAGTCGCCGAGCCCGGCGGCGAACCGGCCAGGGCCTATCATGCCATTGCGGCCGCGCTGGCGGCCAATGTTGCGGCATTGCCGCGCGATATGGCCGCCAAGATGCCCGGTGTCGTTGTGCGCAAGGCATAGTTGCATGCGGTCTGGCATTATCTGCCTGCTTCTGGCGCTAGGCTTGGCGCATCGCGCGCATGCCGCCGCGCCCGAGGTGGTAATCGATCCCGGGGGCGCCTCCGCGGCCGCGCTGAAATCCATTAATGGCGCGGTGCAGGCCATTACCCGCCTGGCGGAGGACCAGGATGGCGGGGAGCTCTCGCGCTTGCACCGGCGAGCGCGCGATGCAACGGTGTCGGCGCTTGAAACGCAAGGCTATTTTGCGCCCAAGGTCACGCTGGAAGTCGGCGAGGACGTCGGCGGTGAAATCTGGGAAATCATCATCGAGCCTGGCGAAGTGACCCGTGTCGACGGGGTCCAGCTGGACTTCGGTGGGCAAATTACGCGTCCCGAATTTGCCGAAAGGGTGAAGGTCCTAAAGGACGATTGGCCGCTTGAAAAAGGCATGCCTTTCATCAACGAATCCTGGAGCGCCGCCAAGTCCGAGCTGCTGGACAATGTCAGCCGCAAAGACTTTTTCTTTGCCCGCGTGGCCAGCAGCCAGGCGACTGTCACGGCTGAAAGCGCCAAGGCCGATCTGGCCGTCAAGGTGCAAAGCGGGCCGCGCGTCAGGATGGGCAAAATCACCATGATAGGGCTGAAGCGAGTCCCTCCCGAACTTATCAACCGCTACGTCCAATACACGCCCGGCGATCCTTACGACCAGGACAAACTGGACAATTGGCAGCAAGCCTTGCAGTCGACCTCTTTTTTTCGCGGCGCGTTCGTCACGCTCAAGCAGGACAAAGAGGCGCGCAAGGTGTTGCCGAATGGTGAAATGGAACTGCCGGTGCAGGTGCAGGTATCTGAAGCGCCGGCTCGCCGGGTAAGCACATCGCTGGGAATCGACAGCGATAACGGCATCGGTGTGGAGGGTTTGTACAGGCAGAATGTGGTGTTCGGCCAACCGGTATGGATAGAAACCGGCTTGGGCGTGGATAAAAACCGGCAGCGCGCATTTTTCGATGTGAATCTGCCGCCTACCCTCAGCGGCTACAAAGATAGCGTGGGCGTGCTTTATAACCATTCCGACATCGAAGGGGTGGACAATACGCGCATGGGCCTGGGCTGGAAACGCAAGCAGGAACGCAAGGCGGGGGGCGATAGCCGGGTGGAGTACGAGACGCAGTGGGGCTTGGTCGCGGCCTACGACAAGACCGACATCAGCGGGGCCGAAACCTTCGAAGTGCCCACGCTGGTGGCCACCTGGCAGTGGCTGCGCCGCGATGTAGACAAAAAATACGACCCGCGCGAAGGAAATCTGATTGACTTCGGCCTGGGCGCCGGCGTTACGCTGGACAAGCGAGAGCCATTCTATCGGTCCAGCCTGCGTGTGCAGCAATGGTGGCCTGTGGGCCGGCGCGATGTGCTGACCGTGCGCGGCCAAGTCGGGAAAGTCTGGTCCAGGACTGATCGCCTGCCGCAAGACTTCGGTTATCGTACAGGCGGAGCCCGCTCGATACGCGGCTATCGTTATCAAAGCCTGGGGCTGCTGCGCGGCGATGCCGTGGTCGACGCTCCGACCCTGGCGGTGGCCAGTGTCGAGTATTCCCACTACTTTACCGAGCAGTTGGGCATGAATTTGTTTGTTGATGCCGGCGATGCCGCGGCCTCCTTCGGCCAAATGGATATAGCGCTGGGCTATGGCGTCGGACTGGCGGTTCGAACGCCCGCCGGGCCTTTCTTTGTCGATGTGGCGTACGGACAGCGCGATCGCCGCCTGCGCCTGCACTTTTCCTTGGGTATTGCGTTTTGAGCACAGTGTTGCGCTGGCTGCGCAGAGTCTTCATCTGGATCGGACCCATCATCGTTTTGCTGATCCTGGTCTGCTGCAGCTTTTTGTATTGGGCTTTGGGCACGCCTTCCGGCGGCCGCTGGGTCCTGACCATGGCGGCGGAACAATTGGATGGGCAGGTCGAGGGGGTTTCCGGAACGTTTTGGGATGGCCTGCGCGTCGAGGGTTTCAGCGCCGAATTGCCCGGCGTGACGCTCAAGCTGGATGGCTTCCATTTGCAGGCGCGCTGGCCCGAACTGCTGAATCGGCGTTTGCATGTGCAGGATTTGTCGGCCGCCGCCATAGCCATAGATCTGGCCAGTACCCCCGAACAGCCCGCCGGCGAACCGTTCAAGATGCCGGCGTTGCCGCTGCGCGTGGCGATAGACCGCCTCGCGGTGGATGAGTTGATCGTGCGCCAGGATGGTCAATTGCTGCCGGTCAGCATCCAGAAATTGTCCACCTCGATAGCCCTGACCGAAGAGGGCGGGCAACTGGTAATTCAAAGCCTGGAAGTGGGCCACGAGCAATTGCGGGCCGGCCTTGAAGGCGAAATCAAGGTGCTGGGTTTGCAGGATCCCTGGCCATTGCAGGCCAGCCTTACCGCGCGGGCAACCGGTCTTACCGCCGATTCGCCGCTGTGCGCTCGCCGTTTCCTACCTTCCTTGCCGGTGGAAAAGAAGGCTGGCACGGATGCGAAGAAGCCTGCGGCGCCGGCGGAATCCCTGGGCGAAGCTGCCGAGCAGGCTGCCGAGCAGGCGGCCGGCTTGCCCTGCACACTGGACATAAGCACTGACGTCGAGGGTAGCCTGGATGCGCTCAAGGTAGTTTTGAAAGGCACCGGGCAGGGAATGAGCCTGGATGCCGATGCCTCGCTGGCTCCGCGCGCCGCTTTTCCGCTCAAGGACGCGGCGGTGGCTTTGCAATTGGCCGATGGCTCTTCCTTGCACGGCAATCTGGATTGGACCTCCAGCGTTGTCGATAAGGCGGCGCTCGATCGCTTGGTTGGCACGCTGCGCACGGAAAAACTGGACGTGGGACAGCTTGTGGGATCTGCCATTCCGCCGGCCGTCATTACCACCTCGGCTGATTTCGATGTGCGCTTGCGCGACCTGCGCGATGTGTTGTCGGCTGATGTGGCATTGGATTTCGGCAACGATTCGCGCTGGAATAAGCAGGCTTTGTCGGGCGTACTGAAGGCCCAGGTCGTCAACCCCGCGGCAACGACTGCCGGCGGCGCAACGGCCGTACCCTTGTGGCAGAGCTTGCAATTGGCCGGCCTGGATATGGATTTGCATTTGGGCAAGAACCGCCTCCAGGCCAAGGGCGCCTTGGGGATGGCGGATAAAGGGGTGAAACTGGATCTGATAGCGCCCGATCTGGCGGCCTTTTGGCCCGGCCTGCCGGGCGGCGCAACCCTGAAAGGCGATGTGGCGGGGTCGATTGCCAGTCACAAGGCCGATTTGGCCGCCCAATACACCCCGGCGGGCAGCCGGGCGCAAGAAGTCGGCAGCGCGCCGATCAAGGCGCGCATAGTCGTGGACGGAGCATGGGGTGTGGGCGCCGGCGCGCAAGACAGCGCGCAAGGATGGCGGGGCAAGGTGTCGACCTTGAATGTGGATCATGCGGGTCTGGGTTTGCGCTTGTCCGGCGCGACCGCTGTCAGTTTCTTGCCGGATGCGGTGGCGCCGGCATGGCAATGGCAGGTGGGCGCCACGCAACTGGAAGTCCTGATGTCTTCGCGGCGCCTGTTTGTATTGAGCCATAAGGGTTCCCGGGGCGGTGCCGGACGATGGGAGACTCAGGGTGCGATAGGCAGCCTGCCTATTTCAGCAAGCCTGGTGGCCGAGTTGCGGGACAAGCTGGGACTTCAGGAAAAAGACGTCATCGATCGCGGCGGGGTCAAGACCAAAGGCGCCAAGGACCGCAGTGTGTCCGAGCTTGTCTTGGGCCTGGACTGGAACCTGAGATTCGCGGGGACGCTGGAAGGCAGCGCGCGCATCGAGCGTTTGTCGGGCGACGTCATGGTTCCGGCCGAGCCCGCATTCCCCTTGGGGCTGCAAACATTCCGGCTGGATCTGAAGGCCATTCGCAGCAGCGCTTCAAGCAGCAGGCTGACGGCCGGTCTCGAGTTGAAAACGGCAAAGATGGGCCGTGTTTCGGCGACGGCGGCGATGCTTATCCATGCCACGCCCGGCGGCGGCCTGGCGCTGCAGCCCAAGGACAGCAAAACGGTCAAGCTTGACGCCGATATCGATGACCTGAGCTGGGTCAGCCTATTTACCGGCGACGCCCTGGAGGTGGGCGGTTCGGTCAATGCGAATGTGCAGTTGCAAAGCCGGCCTGACGGCACATGGAGCAGCAGCGGCCCGATTTCCGGCCGGCAAATCCGGGTGATCCGCATCGACGACGGGATACGCCTGCTTGACGGGACGCTGTCGGCGCGCTTGCAGAATGACCGCCTGATTCTCGATAGTCTCAGCTTTCCGGCAAGCTTGCGGGTCGAACCCAAGGAGTGGCGCACGGCCGAATGGCTCAAAACGAATGCGGACGCCAAAGGCGGCAAGCTGACGATCACAGGCGATTGGAATCTATTCGAGTCCAAGGGCGTGGTCGATGTCGATTTATACCGATACCCCATTTTGCAGCGCTCCGATCGCTACGCCATGATCACCGGCAAGCTGAACTTGGAGGTAGGGCCGCCGAAAATCGCCATCAAGGGAACGATAGGCGTCGATGCCGGATGGTTTTACCTGGACATGCTGGGCGGCATTCCGACGGTGGACAGCGATGTCGTGGTAGTGCGGCCGGGCGAGGAAAAAAAAGCGCCCAGCGTGCCCATGGATATTTCCATGGAGTTGGACGTCGATATGGGCCGCCGCTTCTACCTGACAGGCTATGGCGTGGATTCCGGCCTGATAGGGCAACTGCGGATCATGATGAAGCGAGGCAAGCTGACTGGCGTGGGCGCGCTCAGGACACGCGGCGGCGCTATTGAAAGCTATGGCCAGCGCCTGCAGTTGCGCCGCGGCACAGTGACGTTCCAGGGCGATATCACCAGTCCGGTCCTGGACATCGAGGCTCTGCGCACAGGACTGGCCGTCGAGGCCGGCGTGCGCGTGGCGGGCACGGCCAAGCGCCCGCGCATAGACCTGGTTTCGTATCCCGCCGTCAGCGAAATCGAAAAATTGTCATGGCTATTGCTGGGCCACGGCGCCGACGAGTCGGGCGGCGACCTGGGCCTGCTCTTTTCCGTGGGCACGTCGTTCCTGGGCGACGGCGAGCCGTTCTACCGTAAATTCGGCGTGGACGAAGTCACCATGAAATCCGGCAAGCTGGGCAGCGCGGGCAGTATCCTGCCTGCTGAAAGCGTGGTCAGCGGCCTGGATGACGGCGCCAGCGATATCGAGCAGAAATTCGTCTCGGTCAGCAAACTACTGTCCGGCGGGGTTACCCTTAGCTTCCAGCAGGCCTTGTCGGACACCGGCACGGTGGGGCGCGCCAGCTATCAATTGGCGCGCGGCCTGACAGCCGAACTCACCGGGGGCACGATCAACGGGCTGGCGCTGGTATATCGCTGGTTTTCACGCAATTGAATTTGTTTTTGCCCGGGACATAATTTTCACGCGTAAGAGCGATAAAATACGCGCCAATCTAATAAGGTCAGGGCTATGAGCATAAAACACGATGGCTGGATCCGGGGCGCCGCCACTGCCGGCATGATAGAACCTTTCGAACCGGATCAAGTGCGTTCGGTCAACGGCAATCGCATTGTCAGCTACGGCACCAGCAGCTACGGCTACGATGTGCGTTGCGCCGACGAGTTCAAGATTTTCACGAATATCAACTCGACCATTGTCGACCCCAAGGCTTTCGACGAGAAATCTTTCGTCGATTTCAAGGGCGACGTGTGCATTATTCCGCCGAATTCGTTTGCGCTGGCCCGCACCGTGGAATATTTCCGCATTCCCCGCAGCGTTCTTACCATCTGCCTGGGAAAAAGCACCTATGCCCGCTGCGGTATTATCGTCAACGTGACTCCCCTGGAACCCGAATGGGAGGGGCACGTCACTCTGGAATTCTCCAATACCACCCCCTTGCCCGCCAAGATATACGCGGGCGAAGGCTGCGCTCAAATGCTGTTTTTCGAAGGCGATGAGGTCTGCGAGACTTCGTATCGCGATCGCGGCGGCAAGTATCAGGGTCAGCTTGGCGTGACCCTGCCTCGCACTTAGCAGGAGCTATTGCATGAAATTCCGCTTTCCCATCGTTATCATCGATGAAGACTACCGCTCCGAAAACGCCTCCGGCTTCGGCATCCGCGCCCTGGCCTCGGCCATAGAAACCGAGGGCGTCGAGGTCCTGGGCGTCACCAGTTACGGTGACCTCAGTTCGTTTGCGCAGCAGCAAAGCCGCGCCAGCGCCTTTATCTTGTCGATCGACGATGAGGAATTCGATGTCGATTCGCCCGAAGACGTCGCCAACGCCATCAAGAATCTGCGTTCGTTTATCGGCGAGCTGCGTTTTCGCAATGAAGACATTCCTATCTATCTGTATGGCGAAACGCGCACCTCCCAGCATATTCCCAACGATATCCTGCGCGAACTGCATGGCTTCATCCATATGTTCGAGGATACGCCCGAATTCGTGGCCCGGCATATTATCCGCGAAGCGCGCGCCTACCTGGATGGGCTGGCGCCGCCGTTTTTCCGCGAACTGGTCAAGTATGCGTCCGATGGCTCGTATTCGTGGCACTGCCCCGGCCATTCGGGCGGCGTGGCTTTCCTGAAGAGCCCGGTGGGGCAAATGTTCCACCAATTCTTTGGCGAGAACATGCTGCGCGCCGATGTCTGCAATGCGGTGGACGAATTGGGCCAGTTGCTGGATCACACGGGGCCGGTCGCCGAGTCCGAACTGAATGCCGCGCGCATCTTCCATGCGGATCATTGCTTCTTCGTGACCAACGGCACGTCCACATCCAACAAGATCGTCTGGCACGCCAACGTGGCCTCGGACGACGTGGTGGTGGTCGACCGCAATTGCCATAAATCGATATTGCACGCCATAACCATGACCGGCGCGATACCGGTGTTTTTGCGCCCTACGCGCAACCACCTGGGTATTATCGGGCCGATTCCGCTGGACGAATTCGAGCCGGAAAACATCCGCAAGAAGATAGAGGCCAATCCTTTTGCGCGCAATGCCAAGAACAAGAAGCCGCGCATCCTGACACTGACGCAAAGCACCTATGACGGTGTCATCTACAACGTCGAAATGATCAAGGAAAAACTGGGCTCCGAAATCGATACCCTGCATTTCGATGAGGCCTGGCTGCCGCATGCGGCGTTCCACGAGTTCTACAAAGACATGCACGCCATCGGCGAGAACCGCCCGCTCAGCCAGGATGCGATGGTGTTTGCCACGCACTCCACGCACAAGCTGCTGGCGGGCCTGTCCCAGGCTTCGCAAATCATGGTGCAGGACTCTGTCACCCGCAAGCTCGATCGCAATGTGTTCAATGAAGCCTACTTGATGCACACGTCCACGTCGCCGCAATATGCGATTATCGCCTCCTGCGACGTGGCCGCCGCCATGATGGAGCCCCCCGGAGGCACGGCGCTGGTCGAGGAAAGCATTTCCGAAGCGCTGGATTTCCGCCGCGCCATGCGCAAGGTGGAGTCCGAATTCGGCAAGAACGACTGGTGGTTCAAAGTATGGGGTCCCAACCGCCTGGTGTCCGATGGCATAGGCAACCGGGACGATTGGCTTTTGGAGTCAGGCGGCGAGTGGCACGGTTTCGGCGATCTGGCCGAAGGCTTCAATATGCTGGACCCGATCAAGGCCACGGTGGTGACGCCGGGCCTGGATATTTCGGGCACGTTCGCCGATACGGGCGTTCCGGCCGCCTTGGTGTCCAAATACCTGGCCGAACATGGCGTGGTCATCGAAAAAACCGGACTGTATTCGTTTTTTATCCTGTTCACCATAGGCATCACCAAAGGCCGCTGGAACACCTTGCTGACAGCGCTTCAGCAATTCAAGGACGATTACGATCGCAACCAGCCTTTGTGGCGGATACTGCCGGATTTCTGCAAGCAGCATCGCAAGTACGAAAAAATGGGCATGGGCGACCTTTGCCAGCAGATCCACGAAACCTATCGCAAGTACGACTTGGCCCGCCTGACGACCGAAGTGTATTTAAGCGATATGGTGCCGGCCATGAAGCCGTCCGACGCCTACGCCAAAATGGCGCACCGCGAGGCCGAGCGGGTTTCCATCGACGACCTGGAAGGGCGTGTCACGGGCGTGCTGCTTACGCCGTATCCCCCGGGCATCCCCTTGTTGATACCGGGCGAGCGATTTAATAACCGCATCGTCAATTATTTGCAGTTTGCGCGCGAATTCAACGCCAAGTTTCCCGGTTTTGAAACCTACGTCCATGGCCTGGCGCACGATACCGATGCGAACGGCGAGGACAGGTATTACGTCGACTGCATCAAGGAAGAATAAGCCGCGTGGCCAGCAGTTTTGATGTAGCGGTTATCGGCGCGGGGGCGGCGGGCATGATGGCCGCCGCTGTCGCCGGGCAGCGCGGCCTGCGCGTGGTGCTTATCGACCATGCCGCAAAGCTGGCGGAAAAAATCCGCATCTCAGGAGGCGGGCGCTGCAATTTCACGAATATTGGCGCCGCGCCCGCCAATTTCCTGTCGCAAAATCCGCATTTCTGCCGTTCGGCATTGGCGGCCTATACGCCGCGCGACTTCATCGATCTTGTTGAAAAGCACGGCATCGGCTGGCACGAGAAACATCGCGGCCAATTGTTTTGCGACGAGTCGAGCGAAGATATTATCGCCATGCTCAAGCGCGAGTGCGACGACGGCCGCGTGGCGTGGCGCATGCCTTGTTCTGTGGGCGAGATTGCGCGCGACCAGGATGCTTTTCTATTGCGCACCGGCCAGGGCAATATTTCCGCGCGCCAGCTTGTCATGGCGACCGGCGGCATGGCGATTCCTCAACTGGGAGCGACGGATTTCGCCTTGGGCGTGGCACGGCAATTCGGCCTGAAGGTGGTCGAGCCTCGTCCGGCGCTGGTGCCTTTGACCTTCGACGCGCAGGCATGGCAGCCTTTTGCCGCGCTCAGCGGAGTGGCGCTGGAAGTCGCCGTAAAGAACCAGGCGCCGGAAGCGGCGCCGGCGGGAGCCCAGGGCAAGCACAAGTCGCCGGGGAAGGCCGCGGGCGGGCAAACGGGGTTTCTGGAAGATTTGCTGTTTACGCACCGGGGTTTGTCGGGGCCCGCTATTTTGCAGATATCCAGCTTCTGGAATCCGGGCGAACCTATTCACGTGGATCTGGCGCCGAACCAGGATCTGGAGCGCGATCTGCTGGCGGCCAAGCCTGGCAATCGGCAACAGCTTGGCACGGTGCTGGCGGGGCTGTGGCCCAAGCGCCTGGCGGAGCAGTGGCTGGCCAATATCGACGATTTGGGCGGGAATGCGGGAGGATTGCGTTTGGCGGATGTGCCGGACAAAATACTGCGGCGCCTTGCACAGCATATTCATTGCTGGTCGCTCGCGCCGAATGGCACGGCCGGGTATAAAAAAGCCGAGGTGATGCGGGGCGGAGTGGATACCCGCGCGCTCAATCAGAAAACGATGGAGGCCAGCGGGGTGCCGGGTCTGTATTTCGTGGGCGAGGCGGTGGATGTGACAGGTTGGCTGGGGGGATATAACTTCCAGTGGGCCTGGGCGTCGGGGGTTGCGTGCGGACGGGCGTTGTCGGCGGCATAGGCTTTTGATGCTTGCGGGTTCATGCGTGCATTCAAAGCCGGATCGCCAAGCGGGCCGGATCAAGCGGTTGGGGCGCTTGATCCGGCGGGTTCGCCAAGGCGATGCGACCCGGCATGACTCGTGACAGTGAAGCAAGAGTCGCTCAAATCGAGTATCCGGGATTCAAGTGTCGAAAAATCATTCGGCCCGTTATGGATTCTTCGGGATTTGAGCTGGGATTGACACAGGAAAATCCTCCGCGGGGTGTTCTTTCGCCCAGGCGCCGGCCAGATCCATCGCCCGGTAAAACGCTACCCCCGGCCGCTGTGCCATGCTTCGAATAAAGTCGCCCACGTTTTTTACGCGAGGCAAGCGCGACGATCCGACATCGCCGCGTGTGTGCAGCGTCAGGTTGACGTAGCCGCCTGCGCAGTATTGCGCATCGGCTTCTTCCGCCCAGGCTTTGCGCACGCGCATATCGGTATGCCGATGTGTATAGAAGGTGGCGTCGGTAAGGTAATCGAATAACGGCAGCTCAACCAGCGGCGCTCCACCGGACTCGCACATGACATAAGGCGCGTCATCGTCTTGCGCGCTGCTGTCATAGATATAACCCAGCCTGGCCAGGGCAGGCAGCGTTTGTTGAGTAAGCAAGCCGTTCGCCGCTCGCCACCCAAGCGCCTTGGCGCCGGTGACACGGTTCAGGACATCTTGGTCTTCTTCCAGCTTTTCGAGCATTTCAGGCTCGGACGGACCGCTGCGGACCACGCCGCGCACCGCGATTTCATGTCCTTGCCGTGCAATGGCTTCCACGATATGTGGATGCCGCTGGGCATCGGCGGGAACGATGAAAAAGGTGGCGAGGACGCCTGTATCGGAAAATTCGTCGAGCAGGCGCCAGATGCCTTCGCGGGCGCCATAGCGCCCATATGAATGGCGTCCGAACAGTCCGCCTTTGCCCGAATTGGCGGCGTCCAGTGATTCGATATCCACGTTGACGCCGATCGTGACGGGGCAGTTCGCCAGTTTGTTTTGCGCATTCATATCCGTACCTCGTCGAAACTCATTGGGTTCTGGGCAACATGCTCATACAAGTCAATCAGGCGGACGAAATGCACGTCCCGGTGGCGTTGGATATGGCGCAGAGTCTCTTCGATGGCATTCGTGCGGCTGGGCGTACCCGAGCCCCAGCCTGCGCGCGGGTGCACGGTCAGCATGAAGAACCCGCCCTCGGCATAGCGCGCATCGAACTCATTCTTCCATTGGGTAACCACTTCGGAGACGGGAGTCATGGAAAAGTTGTAGAAAGGGAAATCGTCCAGGCTATAGGTATTGTTGGGGATTTCGATCATGGGTTTCTGTTCGCCGATGTCCAATATGTATGGCGTATCGGCGTCTTTGTCGCTGCTATCGTAGACATAGCCCAGCTTTTGCAGCACAGGCAGTGTGATCTTGGTTTTTTGCCCGGAAGGCGAACGCCATCCTCTTGGAGCCTGGCCGAGCAAGTCGCCAAGAATGGCATGGGTCAAGGTCAGGCGGCGGGTTTCTTCTTCGGGCTCGAACAGTGTTCCTTCATGCACATATCCATGCGCCGCGACTTCATGGCCCGCTTGCGCAATGCGTCGAACAATGTCCGGCGAACATTCGGCATCGTAGCCGGGTACAAAGAACGTGGCGGGAATTCCCAAACGCTCCAGCATATCCAGGTGTCGGGGGATCCCGCGACGGGCCGAGTACCGGCCCGCGGAGTGCGCGCCAAAGGGATCCAGCCCTTTGCCGACCTCATTCGCCGTGCCGTCGAAGTCAATGGTAAAAGCCACCACACAGCGGGCGTTATTGGGCCATGTGATGACGCGCTGGTCGCGCTGGGACGGGGCGGCGCCGATATGGGCGCTGCGCGTGACCGTCGGATAAAGTACGGACATGGTGTCTCTCTTTCTTTGATTTAGTCTATGAAGCCATAGGTGGTAAATGTCGGATCTATGGCGGGAAGCGCGGCGATTTCCATAATGTTGTCCACCGGGCGCATCACGACAGTGGCCACGGTGGCGCTCAAGTTGCTGGCCAGATTCAGGCGGGGCGGACGGCAGACGGCCCAGGGCGAGGCGAAGTCGTCAAGCAGGGCTGCTTTTACCATCGCGACATCAATAGTGCCGACCTGCGGTTCAAGCAGGCTGCGTACTCTTAGATCGCGATATAGCGTATCCGGGGTAGAGGCAATGCCCGCATCCTTCAACTTGCCCAGAGCGACGGGGCTGATCCAATGGTTGGCGTGCACCAGCAAATCGTTTTGGGCGTAAAGCAAGAATGTTTCATCGGGGGCGCATTCAAAGTTGATGGCGACTCCCTCCCGATGGCTGAGCATCATATTGTTGGAGCCCGATTTTGGCGTTAGATAAGTGGTGTGCATGGCCAATGCCAAGTGTTCATTTTCCAGTATTTTCCGCCGTATCAATGGCAGCGGCACACCCACTTTCCGATAGTCGATGCTGGATTCCAGGTAATTGGCCGTAAGCGATATTCCCGCACTGTTCATGCCGGAGCGAGCCAGCCCACCGGCTTCTGTGAAGGTTAAAATATCCGGTCCATCGTCACGGCGAATGCGAAGCACTACCGCGGTTTCCGCGCACTCCATTTTCCAGTCCCAGTTCTGGGCATGGATAATTTGCCGGTTCGCGGTAGCCCTGGGCAGCACAATCACGCCGGTGCAGCCGTCCATATCGCCCGCGCCAATCAGCTTGTCGCGCAGCCTGGAGTCGGCGGCAAGCTTAAGCACTTCTGTCCTGGCATTGAGCAGCACGATATCTTCGAACGATATAGTTGCGCCCTCGGCAATGCCGCGCATTTCGGCGACATATGCGGGATCGTATCCTTCCATTATCGGCAAGTAGTCGCGAATCACCGCTTCGAGCGCGGCGCGCGTCAGCGCCAACTTTTCCAGCTGAGCGGTATAGTGGCTGACGCCTTTATGGATGCGTTCGGCAGCCTGCTTGCCATATTGTTTGCCACGGATTGCGGGCGAGCCCGACACCTCGATCAGAGGAAATGCTTGGATCATCTTTTGCCTTTGTGTTGTCGATTATTAAATGAGACCGGCGTTCTTCAACATGATGCCGGCCTCGTTATAGGAGGCATGCGCATACGCTTCGAAGCCGGCCGGATCGCGATACCATTCGGGTTGGTTCAAGGTGTCGAGCACTGCCGATACTTCCGGCTCTTGCATGGCCCGGCGCAATGCGGCATGAAGAATCTGCAGGGTAGACGCGGGGATGCCTTTGGGGCCGGCCAGTCCTAAAGGTGTGCTCAGCACCACGTCGTAGCCCTGTTCCACGGCGGTGGGAACATCGGGCCATGCCTTGAATCTCGATGTACCCAAGGCGCCCAGAAGGCGAAACTTGCCGCTCTGGATATGCGGAACATAAGTACCCACCGAATCGATCACTACGTCGATATGGCCTCCCATAAGCGCGGTCGCCATGTCCGCGCCGCTTTTGAAAGGAATATGCTGAAAGCCCGCACCGTATTTTTTTTGTATGGACGCCATGGTGACCGGAACCAGCGTGGTGGGATCACCCGCGGCATATTGAATGGAACCCGGCTTTTCCTTACCTATAGCCATGAAGTCGGCGAAGGATTTGATCGGCGAGTCCTGTTGCACTACGGCGCAGAACTCCAGGCTGGTCATGCCGATGATGTAGGTAAAGTCCGTCAGCGGGGAAAAGCCTATCGTTGGCTCGAGCCACGGGGCGCGAAATGCCGAGCCCGACAGCATGCCCAGGGTGTAACCGTTAGGGTGGGCATTGGCCAGCAGGGCCGCCGACAGCGCACCGCCAGCCCCCGGTTTATTTTCAATCACTATGCTTTGCTTGAAATGGGGGGACGCGGCCTGGGCCAATACGCGCATGTACTGGTCCACTGAACCGCCTGCGCCGAAGGGGCAAATCAATGTAATGGGGTGGGTCGGGAAATCGCTGGCAAGGGATATCCGCGGGCTGGCCGCCAGTAGGGCTGGCACGCTGAGCGCTTTGATGATGCCGCGGCGCATGGGGGAGTGTTTTATAGTCATGGCAATCTCCTTACGATGGGGTGATGCTGCCGGCTTTGACCAGGCGGCCCCACTTTTCCGACTCGCGCTCCAGAAAAGCAGCCATCTCGGCTGCCGTGCTGTATTGGGTTTCGAGCCCGGCGTTTTTCAGGTCGTTGAATATGGATGAGGCGATAGTGGCTTTCATGCCCTGGTTCAAGGTCGCTATCATTGCCTCGGGCGTATTGGCGGGCGCCATCAGCCCGCCCCAGCCTATTGCCGCAAGCTTGGGAAATCCGCCTTCCATCATCGTGGGAACATCGGGCAATACGGGGGAGCGTTCATTGCCTGTGGTGGCCAGGGGGATCACTTTTCCGGAACGGATAAGCGGCAACTGATTGATTACCGTATCCATCAGCACTGGATACTGCCCGCCGAGAAAATCGGTTACCGCCGCGGCGGCGCCGCGATAAGGCACGCCGCGCAATTCGAGCTTGGCTTCGCTTTTTAATAGCTCCATGGCAAGGTGGCTTGAGCTGCCATTCTGGGTAATGCCATAGAAGTACTTGCCTGGATTGGAACGGATCAGCGCCACCAGGTCTTTGAAGTTTTGCGCTTCGAAATCGGGCCTGACCACAAGCACGTTGTTGTATTTGCAAACCAGGGACACGGGCGCAAAATCTTTTTTCGGATCGTACGATAGATCGGGATACAGGAACTGGTTCACCGTATGCGTGCCGGTAATGGCAAACAACAGCGTATAGCCATTCGGCTTGGCGCGCGCGACCGCCTGGGCGCCGATGATGCCCGCCGCGCCAGGAAGGTTTTTGACGACGATGGGGTTGTTGATCTGGCGGGAAAGCCCTTGGGCGACAATCCTGGCCACGACATCCGTGCCGGCGCCCGGGCCTCCGGGAACAATCAGCTCTATCGGTGTCGAGCCAGTGTAGGCGGCCTTGTGTTGTGCTTTGGCTGGGCGGATGCTCGCCACGTTTGCCATGGTGGCAAGCCCCAAACCCGATAGCAATAAGCGCCTGCGTTGCCGGGACCGGTCGCCGCTGTTTTCGCAGGACGATGCGGATGAAAATTCCTTGTGCAAGGAAGCGTCGCGTTGAGTCGACATGGCCTGATCCTATCGCGGTATGCGCGTTGATTTATGGTTATTGAAATGACTCGAATAACTATGCGTCCATTTGATCGGTTAGTAAACCTAGAATATATTTTTAGCAAGTAAAGAAAAGCTTGTTAATCATTCAACAGAGAAAAATTTGAAAATGAGCAATCTTCGGTTTTTTCGAACGTTCCTGGAGGTCGCCCGGCACGGATCATTTGCTGCCGCGTCAGAGCATGTTTCGCTCAGTTCCGCCGCGGTTGGGCTGCAGATACAGTCGCTGGAAAAGCACCTGGGCTATACGCTGTTCGACAGGGTGGGGAAAGGAATCTCCTTGAACCAGCGCGGTTACCGACTTCTTCCTCTGGTCGTTCGCATGCTTGAATTGCATGGCGCCATGCGCATGCACGATGCCGATCAAAGCGTTCTTTCAGGCTGCCTCAAGGTGGCATCCATTGCCACGTCGATGGGGCTTGTCGTGCGATCGGTTCTTAGAATGCGCTCGCACCATCCCAATATAGTGGTGCAGCCGGGCATCAGCTATTCCGGCGATTTGCCTACGCGGGTAAAAGAGGGGGAGCTGGATGCCGCAATATCGGTCAAGAGCGCCCATAAACCCCCGGCCGGCTTGTTATGGACCCACCTTTACCGCGAGCCATTGGTGTTTATCGCCAGTTCGCGGGTGCGCGGCTGTATCGACGTTCCGGCGCTGATGGCGCAACGGCTTTTCCTGCGCGTTTCCTTGACGTCCAACACGGGTACGCTGATAGATGGCTTCATGCGCCGCCAGCATTTGAAAATGAATGATTTCCTGGAAATGAATGCCATGCGCACCATCGTGGACCTTGTCAGGGACGATCTGGGTGTAACCATCTTGCCCCTGTTTCGGGGGGCCGAGTGGCGCAACGATAAAAAATTGCGCGTAATTCCTTTTGACGACAAGTCGGCGTGCCGCAATATCGGCCTATTTGAAAATGAAAACCGCGGGCTGTTGACCAGTGTGCTTCGCCAGTATCTGGTCGAAGAGCTAAAACCCGCGGGCGAAGCCTGTGTTTCATAGGTCAGAGCAGGCCGGCTCAGCATCGAAGGCGCGTAATCCGGCGGCTAGGCCCAGGCGGATCTGCGCCCGGACAGCGTGGCGTCAAGTCGCGCCGCTGCCGCGGGACATATAAATTCGCGGAGAGAAAAAGAAAACAGCGATCCGCGTCATTTTCATTTGTCGTTCCGGCCTTTTTCGAGTTATGCTTTGCGACTGCTGTCATTACACAGAGTGGGAGAGTGCCGGTTTTCCGGCCACCGAAGGCGCAATTCGCCCAGAATCGCTCAGGTACCCTGTACCGCTCTTGTATTGCCTGGTTCTTGTAAGCATGCAAGGCAGCACTCTGGAGAGACTCGCTCTGCCTATCCGGCAAGACAGCGGGCGCCGAAGGTGAAAACCCATTACGTGGGCCAACTCTCAGGCAAAAGGACAGAAGGGCGGTGCTGGCCAGCATATTGGTGGCTTACGTCGTTCTATTTCTGATTCCCGGAGTCCCCATGTCAACCGCCCTGAAAGCTACTCCCCTGCATAACCTTCACATCGAGTCCGGCGCCAGAATGGTCGATTTCGGTGGCTGGGACATGCCCGTTGCCTATGGCTCGCAGTTGGAAGAGCATCACGCGGTACGCCAGGATGCCGGCATGTTCGACGTATCCCACATGCTGAATGTCGATCTCAATGGGGCCGATGCCGAGGCCTTCCTCAAGCGCTTGCTGGCCAACGATGTAAGCAAGCTCTCGATACCTGGCAAAGCTTTGTATTCCTGCATGCTCAATCCGCAAGGCGGCGTCGTCGACGATCTTATCGTTTATTTTTTCAGTTCCGATCAATGGCGCGTAGTGGTTAACGCCGGTACGGCCGACAAAGATATCGCCTGGATGCACAAGCTGGCCGAATCAGAGAAATTCCAGGTAGCCATCACGCCGCGCCGCGACTTGGCCATGGTGGCTGTGCAGGGCCCCAATGCGCGGGCCAAACTATGGGCCGCGCGGCCTGCCTGGGAGCCGGCCACCCATGCGCTCGCTCCTTTTACCGGCGCGTTTGTCGCCGACGATATCCTGGTCGCGCGCACCGGCTATACCGGCGAAGATGGTTTTGAAGTCGTGCTGCCGGCCGGCCTTGCCGCTGACTTCTGGCGCGATCTTGAACAACACGGCGTGCGGCCTTGCGGGCTTGGCGCGCGCGACACCTTGCGCCTCGAGGCTGGCATGAATTTGTACGGCCAGGAAATGGATGAGCAGGTCAATCCCCTGATTGCCGCCCTGGCATGGACCGTGTCGTTCAAAGATCCGGCGCGCCGCTTTGTCGGCCGCGATGCCCTCGAATCCTCAACCGTCGACCGCATGCTGGTCGGCGTCAAGCTGCTCGAGCGCGGCGTGATGCGCGGCCACATGAAAGTGCGGACGGCGCAAGGCGAAGGCGAACTCACCAGCGGCTCCATGTCGCCGACAATGGGCACCTCCATAGGCATGGCGCGCGTTCCTTTGGGCGCGCAGCCCGGCGATCAGGTCCAGGTGGAAATCCGCGGTAAATGGCTGCCGGCCGAAGTGGTGAAAATGCCGTTTGTGCGCAACGGAAAAGCGCTGGCCTGATACGGTTTTCAAATAATGAACATTCTTTTTATATGGGGTTAATCATGAGTCTTCCGAACGATCGCAAATATACGTCTTCGCATGAGTGGGTAAAAGTCGAAGGCGATCTGTTGGCCGTAGGCATTACCGACACCGCTCAAGACCAATTGGGCGATCTGGTATTTGTCGGCGATGTGAACCCGGGCGCGGTTCTTGCCCAGGGCGACGCCGCCGGCGTGGTGGAGTCCGTCAAGGCCGCATCCGATATCTATGCGCCTGTCGCCGGTGAAGTCGTGGCCTTTAATGAAGCCCTCAATGACCAGCCCAACCTGATCAATGAAGCGGCGTTCGACACCTGGATATTCAAGATCAAGCCCAATAACATCGCCGATGCCGATGGGCTGCTCGATGCCGATGGCTATAACGCCATCGTCAATGCCGGCTGATTTTATTTAACGCCTTCGCGGCAAACCCGTTCTGTTTAGGTTGATTATGTTGCGTGAACTAGACCCTCATTCCGATTTTATTCCTCGCCATATCGGGCCGGCCGCGGCCGATCAGGCCAAAATGCTGTCGGTCATCGGGGCTGCCGACTTGCACTCGCTGATCCAGGAAGTGGTGCCTCCCAGCATTCTCAAGCGCGGGGCCTTGAAGCTGCCCGCCGCGCGCAGCGAAGCCGATGCGCTGGCCGAGCTCAAGGAAATCGCGGGCCGCAACCAGGTGTTCCGCAACTATATCGGCCAGGGCTATTACGGCACGCATGTGCCCAATGTCATTTTGCGCAACATCCTCGAAAATCCCGCCTGGTACACCGCCTACACGCCTTACCAGCCGGAAATCTCGCAAGGGCGCCTTGAAGCCTTGCTGAACTATCAAACCATGGTGGCCGATCTTACCGGCCTGGATATCGCCAACGCTTCGCTGCTGGATGAAGGCACGGCCGCGGCTGAAGCCATGGGGCTGGCGCGGCGCGGCTCGCGCTCCAAGAGCACGGTTTTCTTTGCGTCGGTGCATTGCCATCCCCAGACGCTGGAACTCCTGCGCACGCGCGCCGGCGGCCTGGGTATCGAAATTGTGGTGGGCGACGAAGCGCAAGGTTTGCCCGACTGTTTCGGCGTCTTGCTGCAATATCCGCACAGTCTTGGCGGGCTTGCCGACTACCGGGCCTTGGCCGAAACGGTCCATGCGCAGGGCGGCGTCGTGGCCGTCGCCACCGACCTGCTGGCGCTGGCTTTGCTGGCGCCTCCCGGCGAGTGGGGCGCCGATATCGCCGTCGGTTCGGCCCAGCGCTTTGGCGTACCCTTGGGTTTTGGCGGCCCGCATGCTGGCTTCATGGCCTGCAAGGATGCCTTCAAGCGCAATATGCCAGGCCGCCTGGTGGGCGTTTCCAAAGACAGTCAGGGCGCGCCGGCATTGCGCCTCGCCCTGCAAACCCGCGAACAGCACATACGCCGCGAGAAGGCGACGTCCAATATTTGCACCGCCCAGGTGTTGCTGGCCGTCATGGCCGGCATGTACGCGGTATGGCACGGCCCCGCCGGCGTGAAGCGTATTGCCGAACGCGTGGCCTATCTGACCGCGTTCCTGCGGCTATCCTTGGGCGAACTGGGCATCCAGGTGCTCAACCGCCAATTTTTCGACACGCTATGGCTCGATACCGGGGCGCATACCCAGGCTATCGTCAAGGCGGCGCAGGCGGCGTCCATTAACCTGCGCCAGGTCGGCGGCACGCAATTGGCGGTGTCGCTGGATGAAACGGTTACGGTGGCCGATCTCCATGCCTTGCTGCATGTCGTGGCGCAAGCCTTGGGCAAGTCGTGGGATGACGCAGCGCCGCGTTCGCTGCCTGCCGAGCACGGCATTCCCGCGGCGCTAGTGCGCGAATCCGCCATTCTGGCGCATCCGGTCTTCTCGCGCATTCAGTCGGAAACCGACATGCTGCGTTATTTGCGCAGCCTTGCCGACAAGGATCTGGCGCTGGATCGCAGCATGATTCCGCTGGGATCCTGCACCATGAAGCTGAATGCCACGGCCGAGATGATCCCTGTCACCTGGCCCGAATTCAGCAATATGCACCCGTTTGCTCCAGCGGCGCAAAGCCAAGGGTATAAAGAACTTATCGATCGGCTGTCGGCCGCGCTATGCGAAATTACCGGCTACGACTCGATCAGCCTGCAACCCAATTCCGGCGCCCAGGGCGAATTCGCCGGCTTGCTGGCGATACAAGGCTATCATCACGCCAACGGCCAGCATCAGCGCGATGTCTGCCTTATTCCCGCATCGGCGCACGGCACCAATCCCGCTTCGGCGCAAATGGCCGGTATGGAAGTGGTGGTGGTTGCGTCCGATGAAAACGGCAATGTCGATGTTGCCGATCTGAAGCTCAAGATTGCGAAAGTCGGCGACCGCCTGGCCGCCTTGATGATTACGTATCCGTCCACGCATGGCGTGTTCGAGCTTGCCGTTACCGAAATCTGCGCGCTGGTGCACGAGGCCGGCGGCCAAGTGTATTTGGACGGCGCCAACATGAACGCCATGGTCGGGCTGGCGCAGCCGGGCAAGTTCGGTTCCGATGTTTCGCACCTTAATCTGCACAAGACTTTCTGCATTCCGCATGGCGGCGGCGGCCCGGGCGTAGGCCCCGTGGCGGTGCGTTCGCACCTGGCGCCGTACTTGCCGGGCATCGTGGGCGAATCGGGCAAGCTTCCCGTGGATGCGGCCGTCGGGCCGGTATCGGCCGCGCCTTATGGTTCGGCCGGCATTCTGCCGATTCCGTATCTGTACATCACATTGATGGGGGCCGAAGGCTTGCTGGCGGCCACAGAGGTTGCCATTCTGAATGCCAACTACATCGCGGCCCGTTTACGGCAGCATTACCCGATTCTGTATGCGGGCCGCAATGGCCGCGTGGCGCATGAATGTATTCTTGACATTCGGCCTATCAAGGACAGTTGCGGGATTTCCGCGGAAGATATTGCCAAGCGCCTGGTCGATTACGGTTTCCATGCTCCGACAATGAGCTTCCCGGTTGCCGGTACGCTAATGGTCGAGCCCACGGAATCGGAAGGGCTGGCCGAACTCGACCGCTTTATCGATGCGATGATTGCGATCCGCGCCGAGATTGCCGCGGTGGAAAATGGAACCATGGATGCACAGGACAATGTGCTGAAGAACGCGCCGCATACCGCCCAGATGCTGCTGGTTACCGAGTGGCACCACGATTACACGCGCGAGCAGGCCTCGTACCCGCTGGCCAGCTTGCGGGCCGGCAAGTATTGGCCGCCGGTTGCGCGCGTGGACAATGCCTACGGCGACCGGAATCTGGTGTGTTCGTGCCCGCCGCTGGAAGATTACGTGGATGATGCGGTGGCGGCTGAGTAGGGCGGTTTGGTTTTAGCGTCATTTAGGTTGAAGATGCAGGCGCTCGATCAGATCGCCCCATTCTTTGCTTTGCTGTATGGTGATTTGCTGTATGGTGATTTGCTGTAGTTCATCGGGCGTGCTGGATTTTGGCTCGTTGCCAAGCTTGCGCATTGCTTCGCCGGTTTCAGCATAGGTATTCATATACAGCAAAGGGCTTGCCAATATCCAGGCAAGCGCTAGTGTTTTTATTCTCAATTGCATTAATTGTGTCTCCTTTATTTTTATATACTCAATACTTATACGGTGGCGACTGGCGTTGCCGGTGAACCGACAGCGCCGGGAAGCCGCAGCGGCGGGGCGGTCAGCAGGAAAGTAGAACGGTCATGTTTGCGCAGCCATTGCGCAAGTTCGGCGAAATGCCATAGCTCGCCAAGATGAAGGCCTAGCTTGAATAGGCAATGGGCATGCAAGGGAAGGCCAGGGTAATGATCGCCATTACCGTTTTCGGCCGGGTAGGCTTCGACCGCGAAATTGTCGGCGCAGATCGCGACAATGCCCGAGTCAGTTATCCATTGCAGCAGTTTTTCGTCACGGCCGTTGAGCACAGAGCATGATCGCGCAAGCACGTCGCCATCGGGCTTCTTGTTCATTTCGAGTATCAGGTCGGCAAAGCCCGTATACAAGCACAGAAAATCGCCGGTTTCCACCGTAGAACCCTGTGCGTCCAATATATTCATTAGCTCGTCATAGCCTATCAGCGCCCGCGAGCGGCCATGAATGCGTTCAAGGTCGACCATGACACCACGACCCTGGATGCCGGCGGTCGCCATGCGTTCGATACCTATCGAGGCGGCTCCCCAGCCGGTATCGGCATCATCGGGGCCCACTACGTCGATTCCGCCGCGAAAGCCGTTGTAATAGACTTTCTCCGGAGTACCCGTGCCATCGGCGTCGAACATCTGGCCAACATGGCCCAGCCCGTCCCACTGGGTGGAATATTGCGTATACAGCATTACCGCATCGTCTGACACGACATCGGTAAAACATCCGCAGACGCCTGACAGTTTGTAGTTATAGTTGTAGCCTTCGCCGCGCCGGTCATGGAAAAGCTTGGGCTCCTTGCGGTGTTGGAACAGCGCATTGCCGCCGGGGTAGTCCAGCGGAAGGCTTAGGCAAAATGTGATTCCGTGCTCGACTTCGCGAATTGCGCGCAGTCTGGCCTGTGGAGTCAGCAGGTTCATGCGGCCAATCTGGTCGTCAGGACCAAAATCGCCCCAGTTTGATCCTTCGGGTCGTACCTTCCAGCGAGGGTTATTCATGTTGGCAAATTCCTTTTATGATTTAAGGGATAAGAGTCAGTTCAGCAGGCAAGGCTTTCTGTGGCCTGGTGCCGGATGTATTTGCGCACGGTTGTATAGGCGCCATTGACGGCTTCGCCAATGCGGCTGATGCGCTCGGCATCGCCAATCGTCGCCGTTGCGATGCCCAGTGCTTCCAGTTCGTCTGTCAGCAACGAACCGGTGTCTCGGCCCAGCGCGGTAAATACCTGCGCGGCTCGCACCGAAGTATGGCGTCCGTCTTCAAGGCGCAACTGCACGCAATCGTTCTCGATGCGCAAGATAGCGGCTGACGGAATGATGGTAATTCGAGGATTTTGCCGAAGCTTTTGCACAAGGTGCCGTCGATAAATGGCTTCGGCCGAGCGGGCCAGTTGCTTCAGAGGCGAGCGCGATATCAATACAACCTGCGCTCCGTGTTCCACGGCAAGTTCGGCCACTTCGCAGCCTGTTTCTCCGCCACCCAGCACAACAATAGGCCCGGCGCCAATGGCTATGTCGTTCATGACTACGTCATAGGCCGGGGCCACATGCGGCAGCAGTCCTCCTGGAATATCCAGGGGGCGGCTTGTCGCCCCCGTGGCGATGACGACCAGCGCCGGAACATGCGCCGCGATTTCCTGGGTCGGCGGGGCGTGGCCCAGGCGGACGGTCACGCCACTGTCCTTGATTTGCCGCAGCAGGTAATCACGGTAGCGGAAGATTTTATCTTTGCCTGGGGGCATCGCCGAGGCGATCAGTCCGCCGCCCAGGGCCTGGCGTTTTTCATATAGCGTAGTGGAAAAGCCGGATTGGGCGAGCAATAGCGCCGCCGCCATTCCGCCGGGGCCGCCGCCGATGACAACCGCGTTTTTCGGATTGCTTATGTGTTGCAAGGGCAAATCTTGTTCACGGCCAGCGCGGGGATTTTCGGCACAACCGATAGCAAGATGATGAGCCAACCTGTCAATGCACCAGTTGCATGAAGTACAGGGGCGTATGCGGCTGGCTTCTCCAGCCCGCGCTTTGGCGGGCCATTGCGGATCCGCAATCAGGGCGCGGCCTAGAGCCACAAGATCGATGTCGCCCCGCTCTATGGCCGCGATGGCGATGGACGGACTGCGGATGACCCCGACGCCAATGACCGGAATGGCCACCGCCTGGCGGATTCTCCGAGCCAACGGCAAGCGCCACCCCTCCGGTATGTGTATTGGTTCTACATTCGCATCAAGGCGCTCGGCAACTCCGGTGGAAACATGCAGCGCGTCGACGCCGGCCTGGGCCAGCCTGGGTGCTATCAGGACGGCATCATCGATGCCCAAGCCGCCTTCGACCATTTCGTCGGCTGAAAAACGGTAGATAAGCGGCATGGCGCCAATGCGCTTTTTTACAGCACGGATGACGGCAAGTGGAAAAGCCAGGCGGCGTTTGACGTCGCCGCCCCAGGCATCGTCGCGCCGGTTGGTCCATGGAGAAAGGAATTGGCCCAGCAAATAGCCGTGTGCGCTGTGTAGTTCGACCGCATCGTAGCCTGCGGCGCGGGCGTGGCCCGCCGCTGATGCAAAGGCGGCAATCACGCGTTCGATGTCGGAGCTGTCCATGGCGCGGGGGCCCACGCGAAATACCGGCGATTCAAATGTGCTGGGAGCAATTGGGGAGCGGCCCTCGATGGTATCCGGCGTCGTTTGCCTGCCCGCATGGTGCAGTTGCAGGCAGGCACGCGCGCCCGTGGCCTGGATGGCAGCGGCAAGGCGGCCGTGACCGGCGATCAAGTGCGGTGAATCCAGGCTTAGCTGCGGTGCGCAGGCCAGGCCATCGCTGCGGTCCACGCATGTGAATTCCACGGTGACCATGCCTACTCCGCCTGCGCCGCGCTCGGCATAATAGGCGATCATCTCTGGCGTGACCTCGCCGCGCGAACCAGCAAGATTGGTTTCCATCGGCGCCATGATGATACGGTTGCGCAGTGTCAGCGAGCCGATCTTGAAAGGCTGGAATAGGATGGTGTTTTTCATGCTCTGGCCTGGTTTTATTCGCGGTACCTTTTTTTCCGGTTTTCAGTTGGAGAAATTAGGCTTTCTTTTTTCCACAAAGGCGCGAACGGCCTCGTGGTGGTCTTCTGTCATGTGTGCAATGGCTTGATAGCCTGCGGAAAGTTCAAGAATGGATTCCAGCGAGCTTCTTTCACCTTCGCGCAGCAGACGCTTTGTCATGCGAAGCACGCCGCCCGGATTCGCGCAGATTTTTTCGGCCAGCCTGTTTGCCTCATCCATAAGTGCATCGTGCGGCACTACGCGGGACACCAGGCCGCAGCTCAGCGCTTCCTGGGCGGTCAGGGCCTCCCCGGTGAATGCCATCTCAGAGGCTTTGGACATGCCGACCGCGCGCGGCAGCAGCCAGGCGCCTCCGTCGCCGGGCACGATGCCGACTTTTACAAAACTTTCAGCAAAGGTGGCGGCCTCGGATGCGATACGTATATCGCACATGCAGATCAGGTCAAGCCCAGCGCCGATGGCGGGGCCATTGACTGCGGCGATGATAGGAACGTCGAGGTTATACAGGGCTTTTGGCAAGCGCTGTATACCGTTGCGGTACTCTTCGCGGATCACGTCGGGTGTCAGTGCTTGCGTGTAGTAGCGCTGCATGTCCTTGACGTTGCCGCCCGAGCTGAACACGGGGCCTTCCGCTGTCAGGATGACTACCTTGACAGACGGGTCGGCCGATATTTCGGCGCAAGCCTGCACGAACTCTTGCACTGCGGTGTTGCCTGTTAGGGCGTTGCGCGTTTGGGGCTGATTCATGGTCAGCGTGAGTATGGCGCCGGCGCGCGAGGTTTGAAGAAAAGTGGTCACAATAGTGCTTCCTGCTTAGTGGTTTTCTGTTATGTCGCGAATCAGATCCAAGGCGTGACCGTTGTGCCTGTCCAGCAATGTGGCGCCTGCAACCTTGTGCCAGTACGATTCCGAACCTCCCGCTTGGCGCCACATATGCAGCCGGCGGGTGAACAACTGAAGGTCGAATTCCTCGGTAAAGCCAATGGCGCCATGTATCGAATGGCTCAGCGCCGCGATGTCGCGGGCGGCTTCGCTGCTGCGGGCTTTTGCGACCGCCACTCGCAACGGATCGGGTTCCAGGGTGGCGCTATGGCACCCGATCTGCGCGGCCATCCGGGAAGCGAAGGCATGCTCGGAAATGAGGCTGAGCTGATGCTGGATTGCCTGGAATTTGCCGATTGATCGGCCAAACTGTTTGCGGTCATTGGCATATTGCAGCGTGCGGTTGAATACTGTCATGAGTGCTCCCGCCAGAAGGGATGAATATATGCATCCCTGCAATACCCGCAAATCGTATGAGCAGGGCATGCTTTTGGCCATGGCCCGCACGCCGGCCGGCCATGCCAATGTTGCGTCCAGGCTAAAGCCGGCGGGCGTAGACACGGCCTGGGCAACCGGTAGCAATAGACTGTTATGTTCGATTGAAATCAGAACCCAATCGGCGACCCGGCCGCAACGAACCGTGTTGGATTCCAGCCCGCCGTCGGCACTTTCAACGCCTTGGCCGAAGGTAATGCTGCCTGCAGGCGGTGTTATGCCGGATCGGGCAAGCAGGGCGCGCGCAAACATGGTTTCTGCCAGGGGGACTGGCAGGGCATAGGCGCCACACAATTCAAATATTGGGAAACACTCATGCAGAGTCAGGCCGGCGCCACCTTGGCTTTCTTCAACCAGGGCATCGGCAAAACCTGATTCCTCAATCAATTGCCAAAGAGGCTGTGCCGAGCCGCTTGCCTCGATATGGCGTATCGCCGACGATGTGCACTGATCCGCCAGCAATTGGCCCATGGCTTCAGCAAGAAAACTATCCATTCTCAATCCTTCATTTATTTGCTGTTAACGCAAGCCGAGGCCGCGCGCGATCATTCCGCGCAAAATATCGCGTGTTCCACCGCGCAGCGAGAACGAAGGAGCTACCTGGGTTACATAGTTCAGTGTCTGGAGCAACTCCAGCGGAACATTCACGTTCTCGCGCGAGAACAGGTCATCGGCGATCGCGGCTGGAATCAGTTGCTCTACGCCGGTTCCCAGGTCTTTGATCAAGGCGGCTTCGATTACCGGGCTTTCGCCTTGGGCGATTTTCTCGGTGATTGCAATCGACATCGCTCGCAAAGGCGCGAGCCGGGTAAGTATTTTTCCCGCCAGCGTTACCGCTACGGGGCTGCGGCCCATTTCGGTGCGCACGAAATCCAGCCATTGATCGAACAGGATAATGCTGGAAAAAAGGCGCTCCGGGCCACTGCGTTCGTAGGCCAGTTCGGCGGTGACTTGCTCCCAGCCTTTGCCCTCTTCCCCGATCAGCGCATCATCGCCCAGTTGGACATCCTCGAAGAATACTTCGCAGAAATGGCTGTCTCCGGATAGATCCGTGATGGGGCGTATTGTTACGCCGGGCAGCGAAAGATCCACGATCAATTGCGATAGGCCTTTCTGGCGGTCCTCGCTCTGGCCTGAGGTACGCACCAATGCAATCATGTATTGACAATGGTGCGCGTTGGTTGTCCAGATTTTCTGACCGTTAAGCGTCCAGCCGCTACTTGTTCGGACCGCGCGGGTTCTTACGCTTGCCAGATCGGAGCCCGAGTTCGGCTCGCTCATGCCAATGCAGAAAAACGACTCGCCGCGGCAGATGGACGGAAGGTGGAACTGTTTTTGGGCTTCGGTGCCGTACTTGAGGATCAGCGGGCCGCTCTGGCGGTCGGCGAACCAGTGCGAACCAACAGGGGCGCCGAAATTGAGGAACTCTTCAACCAGCACGTAGCGCGCAAAGGGACTGCGGCCGCCTCCGCCGTAGGCTTTGGGCAAGGTAATGCCTATCCAGCCTTGCTGGCCAAGCTTGCGGCTGAAGTCAGTGTCGTATCCGGACCACGATTTAGCCCTGACATGGGCGGGCACGTCGCGCATGGCGGCGGCAAGGAAGGCGCGGACAGGCGCCCGTAGGGCTTCGTCTTCAGGAGGAATAGAAGTGAGCGAAGGAGAGGTAAGTGTACTCATCCTAATATCCCCTGCTGGAGCAGTTCATCAATGGAAGTTTGCGATAAGCCCAGTTCAGACAGCACACTTTGAGTATCTTGTCCAAGCTGAGGCGGAGCCATGCGGTACTGCACCGGGGTCTGAGAGAGCCGGATAGGGCTGGCGACCAGGGGGATGTCGCCCGATCTGGCGTGCGCCATCTGGATTTTCATTTCACGAGCCTGCACTTGCGGGTCGTTGAATACTTCTTCAATGGTATTGATAGGGCCGCAAGGCACGCCTGCGCCTTCCAGCAGGGCAATCCAATGCTGGGTGCTGCGTTGCTTCGTGATTGCCTGTATCAAAGGAATAAGCGCCGCGCGGTTCGCGACACGGTCGCCGTTGGTTTTGAAGCGCGGGTCCGTCGCCCATTCAGGACGGCCGACAGCGCCCGAGAATTTGGAGAATTGTCCATCGTTGCCGATGGCAAGAATCATATAGCCATCGGCAGTGGGAAGGTCTTGATAGGGAACGGTGTTGGGATGAGCGTTGCCCATGCGCCGGGGGGCCTGGCCGCTGTAGAGATAATTCATGCTTTGGTTGGCCAGGCAGGCAACTTGCACATCGAGCAATGCAAGATCAATGTGCTGCCCGACCCCTGTGACCTCGCGCGATTGCAGAGCGGCCAGGATGGAAGTGCTGGCGTACAGGCCGGTAAGAATGTCGGTAAGCGCTACGCCTACCTTGATCGGCCCGGCTCCCGCTTCGCCATCGGGACGGCCCGTGATGCTCATCAGCCCTCCCATGCCCTGCATGAGAAAGTCATAGCCGGCGCGATGCGCGTAGGGGCCGCTCTGTCCGAAACCGGTAATCGAGCAATAGACCAGGCGCGGGTTGGCTTCCCGCAGCGTGGCGTAGTCCAGCCCGTATTGCTTCAGGCTGCCGACCTTGAAGTTTTCAATGACGACATCGCAGGTTTTGACGAGTTTGAGCATCAGCTCCCGGCTCGCAGGCAGGGTGAAGTCTATGGCAATGGACTTCTTGTTGCGATTGGCGCACAGGTAATAGGCGGAGTCATTGGTGGGGTTTCCATTGGCGTCTTTTAAAAAAGGCGGCCCCCATGCACGCGTATCGTCGCCGGTGCCCGGCCGTTCTACCTTAATGACTTCCGCCCCGAGATCCCCCAGTGTCTGGCCGGCCCATGGGCCGGCCAGGACACGCGATAGATCCAGCACGCGGATGTGAGACAGGGCTCCGGAGGAGGTCGGCGGAGTGGAAGATGCTTGGTTCATGATCGCGCCCGTTTATGCCTGCATCATATGAAGGCCTGGGCCCAGGTGGGCGGCGCCATCGATCTGTATCAATTGACCGGTCATTAAATGGCCCGCGGGACTGGCCAGGAACGCCGTAAGCTCGGCTACTTCTTCGACACTGGTTGCGCGTCCCATGGGTGTGGCATCGATAAGGCGTTGGAGCATAAGCTGGGCGGCTTCGCCGGCCAAGCCTTCGGTGATGACGGCGCCAGGCCCGATGCAGTTCAAGGCAATGTCGTCTGCGGCCCATTCCAGCGCCAATGTGCGCATAAGCCCCAGCACGCCTGCCCTGGCAGCGATGGAGTGCGCGATGCCCATCGAGCCGCGGTCCACGCCCGACAGGGAAATGCTTACAACAGTGCCTTTGGACGCTTTCAGGTATGGGTAGGCGGTTTTGGTCACGACAAAGATGGCAGACAGATTGACGTCGATGACAGCATCCCAGCCCTTGCGACTAATATCTTTGGCCGGCGCGAAGAATTGGCCTCCCGCATTATTGACCAGCAGGTCTATGCCGTATTCGGTACCGACTTTATTGACCAGTGCTTCAATAGCTTCAGTGTCGCGCACGTTGCAGGCTTCATGGCGGAACGTTCCGGGTGATCCTTGTGCGAGCTTTGCTGTTTCTTCCAGCGCTTCGACGCGGCGGCCGACGCCGAAAACATTCATGCCCAGTTCCAGCAGTCTAAGCGCAATACCGCGTCCAATGCCTGAGCCGGCGCCTGTGATGAACGCATTGCGGTTATTCAGGACGCCAGGGTGCATGACCCGGACTTCGGAGCGGAAAATGGCTTCTTTACGTTCAGTCATAAATTACCTTGCAATCGTTGTGAGGGGCTGTTCCAGAGTTCAGAGTGTGCGGCGCGGGCCGCCTATATGGGGCGTGGCGCTGCGCGCTATGCGTCGGCCGTCGAACATGGCCGGAAATACGGGGATGTGTTCGCCCGATGGCATGGCTTGCGTGACGGCGCCCGGGCGCAGCGCCCGTATGGTTGCAATCGCTTCTTCGGGCCGGCGTACGGCGCCGGCGGGAATTTGGAGTTTGTGCATGAGTTCAAGCACATCGGTGAGTCGTTGCGGCAATGTCCATGCCTCGACGCGGGCGTCGAATTCGGCGGCCCGGGCAATGCGTTCGTTGATCGGCGCATCGCCGCCACCGATCAACGGGCGCAGTTTTATCCAATAGGTTTCGAGTCCCCCAAGTATGTAGACGTATCCATCGGCGCATTGATATATGCTGGACGGCGCCGACGCGCGGTCGCGGTTCCCCATGGGAGGGGCGAGGGTATCGCCTTCGCTGACCGCCAGTACGGCTGGTCCCAGCAGCATGCTGGCGGCGACTTCCATCATGGACAAGTCAATCAGACATCCCTGGCCGCCAGGATCAAGCATGGCCATGGCCGTGGACAGGCCGGCGTACATGCCTGAGAACATATCGATAGGCCAACTTGTGGAAAGGCGGGGCGAGCCATCTTCGTTGCCGTTGAGCATGGCAAAGCCTGATTCGCATTGCGCAATAGTGTCCATGCAACTGCGTGTATCGTGCTGTCCGTAGCCCGACACCAGGGTGATGACCAGATGCGGGAAACGCTTGCGCAGCGTTGGGCCGTCAAGCCCGAATCCCTTTAATGACATGGGCGCGAGGTTGCAGATAAAGGCATGCGCATCGTCGAGCATTGCATCCAGCGCCGCACGGTCGGCGGCTTCGCGCAGCTTCAATACCAGGCTTTTCTTTCCCGTATTGAAGCTGCGGGCATAGTAGCTGCCAAATGCATTGCCCGGCAGGGTGCGCACGCCATCTCCTTGCGACGACTCCACCTTGGTTACGTCGGCGCCGAAGTCGGCAAGGTACTGGGCAGCGGTGGGGCCGGCGATAAATTGCGAAAGGTCGATCACCCGTTTTCCCGCCAACGGCTGCGGGATAGTGCCCGTGTCGGCGTTATTCATGAATCACCCGCTTTGCCTTGTGAACGGTCCGGGGTAGCGTGCCTGCGGCCACGACCTCTACGTGGAAGCGAACTTGCAGTTTTTCGCGCAGGCGCTGAGCCAGTTTGTCGCCCAGATCGGATGTTGCCGTGGGACCTGGTTCCACACGCAGTTTGACGCCTGTCAGAAAGCCGGTCTTCGGGTCTTTGACGCTGTTGTCCAATACCAGGACGTATTCGTTGGATGTGCCGGGAAACGCCCGCACAATATCTTCCACCGCGGAGGGGAACAGATTTACGCCGCGTATAACCAGCATATCGTCGGAGCGGCCCAGCACACCGCCGCTCAGCCTGGCGTGGGTTCGGCCGTCGGGGGCGGGTTTGCTGTCGCGTACTACAATATCGCCGGTCCACCAGCGCACCAAGGGGCAGGCTTGCTTGTCCAGGTGAGTCAGCACCAGCACGCCGCGCTCACCATCGGCAACTGGCTCGTGGGTGTCGGGATGCAGTATCTCGACATAGATGAAATCTTCAGCCAGTGTGGGCCCCAGTTGGGCGGCGGTGTCCCATCCGATCGGCTGGCATTCCAGGGCTCCATAGCAGTCGAACATCTTCGCGCCCCATTGTTGTTCGATACGTTCGCGGGTTCCCGGAATGCTGGCGCCGGGTTCGCCGCCGACGCAGACCATCTGAACGCTGGATTTCGAAAGATCGCGTCCCATTTTTTCAGCGGCTTCCGCCATGTGGGCCATGAATGACGGTGTTCCAATGACACAACGGCTGCCGTACTCGAAAATGGTTTCGATCTGGCGTTCTGTATCGCCCGATGAGGCGGGGATGACAAGCGCTCCCAGATGTTGCGCTGCCAGCGTAGCGCCCAGGCCACCAACGAACCAGGCATAGTTGAACATGCACTGGAAGATGTCGCCGCGTCTCAGGCCCTGCGAATAGAGATAGCGGGCATACAGTTCGGCCCAACGGTCAATATCGGCCTGGGTCCACAGCACTGGGGCCGGGCGCGCCGTGGTTCCCGACGAAAAATGCACCCGGACGGCTTCACCTGGCTTGACGGCGGCCAGACTACCGAACGGGGGTTCGGCCGCGAGGCCGGCAACATAATCCGACTTGCGGGTGAATGGCAGGCGCCGCAGGTCGGCGAAGCTTTTGAAATCGCCGGGATTGAAACCGGCATCGTTGAAAACCTTGCGGTAATGGGTGCTGTGTTCATGGACGTAGTGCAGTTGCCGTTGCAATGCACCGAGCTGAAACGATTCAATCTGGTCGCGCGACCAGGTTTCGCACTCATCCCAAATGGTGCTAGAGTGGGGTTGTCTTTGTTGCGTCATGTCTTGGGTCTTTTAGTATGCCCCGTAGCGCGAATGCGGCGAGTTCGTGGGCGATTTCGTTAATCTCATCTTCTTTCTGCAGTCGGCGCTGGCTGTACCACACTGTGGCCCAGTTCAGGGCTCCAAAAAATGGCTTGGTGGCAAGCTTGACCGGCAGATCGACGAATAAGCCATTGCGTATACCTTCGTCGATAACCTCGGCGAAAAGTTGTTCATAGTCGTCTCGCATCTTGATGATGGAACGTAGTGTCTTCATGTGCCGTGCGGCGGAAGCGCCAAGCAGATGGCGCTCCAGGCCATGTACAGCAACCTTTTGCATAGGCAATTCGGCAAGTAGTATCTGGGTATGCCGCAGAGCCATTGCCGCCAGTTTTTCCACTGCACCCATCGATGATCGCGCGAGCGGCTCGATTTCTGATGTCAGGCGAGTCATGGCGCTGATTTGCACCGCAAAGAACAAGTCGGCCTTGCTGCGGAAGTGGTAATAAATCCGACCTTTCGTAGAGCCCAGGCGTTCGGCGACGGCATCGATTGATGTCGCCGTATAGCCGAACTCCATGAATAGTTCCGCCGCCGCCCGAAGAATCTCTTCGTATGATTCACTGGCTTGGCCGATTTGTTCTGAGTGTTCTGCAGTGTTCATTGTTGCCTTGTTCGATACAGGATGGAGTTAATGGTTCTGATCCTCTGCCTCTTTGCGGATCGCACGGGAAAGCACGAGCCGCTGGATTTCGGAAGAACCTTCATAAATTTCGAGAATGCGCTGGTCGCGGTACAGTCGTTCGGCGATGGTTGGCTTGCAATAGCCCAGTCCGCCCCAGATCTGTACCGCGTCGTCGGCCGCGTTATGGGCGACTTCGGAAGTGAACAGTTTAGCCATAGCGCCAATATTGGACACATCTTGGCCGAGATCAAACGCGGCAGCGGCCTGATACAACATCATACGGGCGGCTGAAATTTCAGTGGCCATATCGGCCAGCTTGAAGCCGATTCCTTGGTTTTCGCCGATTTTCTGGCCGAAGGCTTCGCGTTCGACCGAGCGTTTGGCGGCTTCCCGAAAGGCCGCCAGCGCCAAGCCCATGGACTGGGCGGAAACCATGATTCGGCCGACGTTGAGCGTTTGCAGGGCCAAGCGCAATGCGCGGTTGACTTCGCCAATACGCGCGCTGTCGGGAACCACCAGATCGACTTTCAGATTGGATGTTTGCGTTCCACGTATGCCCATTTTGTCGGAAAGCTCATCGACGATTGCGCCCGGCTGTTCTGTGTCGACCATGAAGGCCGAAATTCCACGGCCGCCGGCGGCGGGGTCGGTTTTTGCGAAGACAACGTAGTAGCGCGAGGCGCCGCCGTTGCCAATCCAGTATTTTTCACCCTTGATACGCCAGCCATCGCCTTCCCGGACCGCGGTGGTTTCGATGGCGGCGGCATCCGAGCCTGCAATACGTTCGGAAAGCGCAAAGCTGGTGGCGCGCCCCTGGGTCATTTCGCGAAGATAGTGGTCTTTTTGCTTGTCGGTTCCGGCCAGCAGAATGGGAAACGCGCCAAGCTGATAAGCGCACATAATGGCCGATGTCGAGGAGCAATGCGTGCCAAGCGTTTCTACGGCGGCGACAGTGGCGGTCAAGCTGGCACCCTGGCCGCCCCACTCTGTGGGCAGGAACAGGCCGGTGAATTTGTGCTCTACCAAGGCTTCAATGGTTTCCCAGGGGTAGCGTTGGTCGCGGTCAAGTTCGGGGGCGAGCGGAGCAAAACGTTCACGGCCAAGACGATCAGCCAGCATTTGCCATTTTCGGGCAGACTCGTCAAGCAGCGGGTTCCAAATTACAGTCACTTTAAATTCTCCGGGGTGGTTAATGGTGTCGTTGATATAGCTGGGTTGGAGGGTTTTGCGAGTCTGTGCAATTGATGCACAAGTCCCATCAGCCCTTTCGGAAAGAACGCAAGAATTACAATGAGCGCGCTGCCCAAGATGATTTTGTCGACATATCCGCCGAGCGAAAAGAATTTTTCCTGGGCAAGAATCAGCGCAGTGGCGGCGAGCGGCCCCAGCAATTGCCGCCGTCCGAAGAGCACGACGGCGGTGAGCATAAGAATAAGGAAATAGATTTCCAGAATATCGGCGCTCAGGTATGCGCGCTGATAGGCATAAAGCCATCCGGCCGCGCCGCTGATGGGAGCGGAAAAAAGGAATACTTGCAGGCGCACGCGTGCCGGATCTATACCGCTCATTGTTGCCAAGCGTGGATTCAGGTGAACCATCATGGCCGCTGTGCCCAGATGTGAATGGCGAAAGCGGTCGATCAAATAGATGGTAATTACCAGCAGCCCGAACGCGTAGGGCCAAAGCTCCTGGTCGTTGCCGGCGATAAGCGTCAGGCCTGCGAAGGATAGGTCCAGAGTGGGGATGCCGCGTATGCCGTCGGATCCGCCTAGAACGCTCCAGTTGGCCGCGATTGACACGGCGACTACCGCCACGGCGTAGGTCACCAGCGAAAAGACGAATTCACGCAAGCGCAGTGTGACCAGGCCGATGACTACTGCGACGACCAGCGTCATGGCAATGGACGCCGCCAGCGTTGTCCATGAGCCGGCGGTCGTTTGCGTGGCCAGCAGCGCCGTGGTGTAGCTGCCGGTTGCAAAAAATACGGTATGCGCCAGGCTGACTTCACCGAGGTCTGAAACGACTACATCCAGGCCATAGGCCATGACAGCGAAGATGGCAATGAGCACGGCCGCGCTGTAGGCCGAGCCGCCGCCGCCCGTCAATATCGGCAATAAGAATACGACGATAGCCGTAACCATTAGCGCAAGCAGTTTTTTATTGATGCGCGCCATTAGTGAACCCCCGCTCCAGATCTGGAGCTCAAGCCGCCCGGTCTGATAACCAGGAGGACGATCAATACCAGGAAGGCGGCAGCTGTTGTATAGGCCGGCGATACGAATGCGCCAAACAGGGCGGTGAAGATGCCAAGGGCCACGCCCGCGAAATAGCTGCCCTTCACACTGCCTATCCCGCCGAAAACGACGACAACGAAAGTCATGATGACTTCTTCGAATCCCATTGAGGTAAGGATAGGTGTGCGCGGAGCCACCATGGCGGCGGCAAACGCCACCGCGGCGCCCTCGAATGCGAAGACACCGTAGTAGATGCGGCGCACGTTGATGCCGGATAACTGGGATAGTTTCGGATCTTCGGCCACCATGCGTACCAGACGCCCTGTCTTGGTTTTGTTGAGCACATACTGCAGGCCGGTGAAAAAGACGAGCGTGGCGATGACAATGGCGACATCCTGCCAGGTCAGCCAGAGGCTTTCGACCGGAAAATCGATGACGGACAGAGGGGTTTCAAGTATTTGCCCGGTAGAGCCGAACACGAGCGCGGCGCCGCCATGCAGTACATAGCCCCATCCAAGGGTCATGATCATGATGGACACGAGATTTTGTTCGAACGTCGCCTTCAGCATTATGCGTTGCATCAGCAGGCCGATCAGGGCGCCGGCAACCATGGCGATGGGCACCGCAAATACATAAGGTACGCCGGCGATGGAGACAGCCCACCAGGTGACGAAGGCGCCCAGCATATACATTTGTCCGTGGCCGAAGTTCACCAGCCGGGCGACGCCCAGCAATAGCGTCCACCCTATGGCGATCAACGCATAGGCGTGCCCAAGAACGATCCCATTGATTAGTTGTTGAGTCAGATTCATGCCGCTCTTACTCCAAGATAGGCCTGTGCGATGCGAGGATCATTTCCCATTTCCGCTGCCGGACCTTCCAGTATCGATTTGCCGCGCTCAAGCAGCACCAGGCGGTCCACGACTTCAATGGCGGCGCGCACGTTCTGCTCCACCAGCAAAATGGCTAGTCCATTGCGTGCCAGGGCGCGCAGCGTGTCAAGAACGATAGAGACCAGTTTGGGCGCCAGGCCGATGGAAGGTTCGTCCAGCATGAGCAGTTGCGGCCCCATCATCAGGGCGCGGCCAATGCCCAGCATTTGACGCTCACCGCCTGAAAGTTGAGAACCCAGATGTTTATGGCGCTCCTTCAGGCGCGGGAACAGGCTGTAGACTTCATCGCGTGAATACACTTTTCTGCCAGGCCCGGATTGAGGGGAAAACGTGGTAAAAAGATTTTCTTCGACGCTCATGCTGCTGAATATCAGTCGGCTTTCAGGCACCAGCAGCAGGCCGGCCTGTACGCGATCATGGGTCGGCCATTGGTCGACCGGCGCACCGTGCAGCCGTATTTCGCCTTTTACGGTTGGGGTGCCGCGGGACCATCCTGCCAATGCATTGACCAGAGTGGATTTACCGGCGCCATTGGCGCCTACTACGCCGACGATTTCGCCTGCCCCGATGGATAATTTTTCAAGATCAAGCGCTGTGTTTCCCGCATAGGCAACGTGCAGATTGCGAACGTGCAGCACTGTGGATTCGGTGCTTGGATTTGTCATTGCGATTTCCCCAAGTAGGCGTCGAGCACGCGAGGATCCTGCTGGATTTCTCCGGGTGTGCCGCAGGCAAGTTGGCGACCCAGGTCGAGCACGCAGATGCGATCAGCAACCGACATGATCAAATCCATGTGGTGTTCAATGACGACAAGCGCGACGCCCTCTTGTTTCAGGCTTGCCAATAGCTGTTTGAGATGTTGCATGTCTTCTCCCCCCAGGCCGGCAGCGGGTTCATCCAACAGAAGGGCTTTGGCGCCATCGCCATATGCCAAGGCGATGGACAGCATGCGCTGAACGCCATAGGGAATTTCAGAGGGAAACATGCCGTGATAGGAAGCAGGTATGCCAAAGCGCTCCAGTTGATGCGCGGCGAATTCTGACGCTTCGGTGTGCTTGCGAGCGCAGCGCAAGGGGCGGAATACGCTTGCGGACAGACTGGAGCGAGCCCGCTTGCCGAGTGCGGCGACCATGTTTTCGTTTACGGTCAGGTCGTCGAAGAAGGCATTTTGCTGGAACGCGCGCTTCATGCCCAGTTCGGCAAGGCGATATGGCGCGACATCGCTGACGTCGCGGTTCTGCAAATATACGCGGCCTGTGCGCGGCACCATGGCGGTGACCGCCTCGTAGCACGAGCTTTTGCCGGCGCCATTGGGCCCGATTACACCGAGCAGTTCGCCAGGGTGAACTTCCCAGCTTACGTTATCGAGGGCAACCAGCGCCCCGTAGCGTACCCCAAGCTTGTCGACCTTTAAAGTTGGCACAGACCCTGGCGGTCTTGCCACAGTTGCAGCGCTTGCTTGCATAGTAGTATTGAGCTCCTACTGCTGAACGACGATTTTTTCGTCTTTCACAGTAAAGAGATAATAGTGAGACTCAAGCTGCCCATTCGAGGCAAAGCTCAGGTCTCCCATGATGGTGTTCTTGAACGAGCCGCCGCGTATCCTTTTGGCAATGGCTTCGCGATCAAGCGTCTTCAATTCGTTGGCGGCCATTGCCCAGACTTGAAGCGCCGTGCCGCCAAGCGCCATGAACTTGTCAGGCGTGTAATTGAACAGCTCCTGGGTTTTCTTGACGAAGCGCGTATTCGCCTTATTCGAGGAAAAGGGTTCTATGTCGGGGAAATAAATGTCGGCGCCGATGATGCCGTTTGCCGCTTTGCCTGCCACTTTGATCACGCTTGGGGCGACGGTGCCGACGGCGGTAACCAGCTTTCCGGGCAGACGGGCCTGCTTGGCCTGGCGGATGATGGCAGGCATGCCAAGGCCTTCATTGGCGTTGATGGCAATGGTGATATCGGGGTTTGCAGCCCGCACATTGGTCAACGCCACACGGAAATCGGCCTGGGCAAATGGGAATTTCTCTTCAGCTACTTTTTCATAGGCATAGTTCAGCTTCTTGAGTTCGCTTTCAATGGATTGCCGCGCTCCGTTGCCATAGGCGTCGTTCTCGGTCAGGAATGCCACGCGTTTGGCCTTGGCGATATTGGCGATGTAGTTGGCGATAATGGCGCCGTCCTGTCCATTGGAACTGTTGATTCTGACCGCCAGGGGATTGCCTTCGCCGGACAGAATAGGATCAGCCTTGGAAACCGCGGTAATGTCGAGGATGCCGGCGCGGCTGATCACAGGTTGAAGGGCCAGGGTTACGGGGCTGTTCCAGCCTTCGATAATGACGGAAACGCCAGACGTGACAAGCTCGGTGGCGCGCGAGACGCCAACGGCTGGGGTGGATTCGTCGTCGCGTATCACGATTTCGATGGGACGGCCCATGACCCCTCCGTCTTCATTAATGACCGCGGCCATCGCCTTGATGGCCTGGGTCACGTGTTCTCCTTGCGGTCCGGCCCCACCGGAAAGCGGGAAGATGGCGCCCACCTTGATGGGGTCCTGCGCCTGGGCGGCTGCGGCTATCGCAAGGCTGAGTCCTGCGGTGCTTAGAAGTTTGCGTATCAGTTTCATGCTTGTCTCCGGTTTTTATAGGTATGACGCCAACGGTGATGGGGTATGTGTTCGCTTTAGGGTTTGTGCACGACGATTTTTTGATCTTTGACTTTGAACGTATATATGCGCGATTGCATTTGGCCTTCTGGGGAAAATGCCAGATCGCCAAATAGCGTATCGTTGAAATGACCAGCCCTGATGCGCCGAGCCAGGGGTTCTTTGTCCAGCGTTTTCAGTTCGTTGGCAGCCATGGCCCATATTTGCAATCCGACCGCGCCGACTGCCATGAACTTGTCCGGCGTTTGTTTGTATGTTGCTTGGGTTTTCTGGACAAATTGCCGATTCACCGCGCTGGATGCAAAAGGTTCTATATCGGGAAAGTAGATATCGACACCCATCAAGCCGTCTGCGGCTTTGCCGGCTACAGAAATAACGCTGGGCGCCACCGTGCCGAGCGCGGCGAGCAGTTGGCCGGGTATGCGCGCCTGTTTGAATTGCCGGATGATGGCCGGCATGCCCAAGCCCTCATTGGCGTTGATGGTGACGGTGACGTCAGGATTGGCCGCTTGGATTTTTGTCAATGCGATGCGGAAATCCGCCTGTGGGAAGGGGAATTTTTCTTCCGCGACTTTTTCGTATTGGTAGTTCAGTCGTTTCAGTTCTGCTTCGATCGAGGTCTGTGTGCCGTTTCCGTAAGCATCGTTTTCGGTCAAAAACGCGATGCGTCTGCCCTGTAATTGGCCAGCGATAACGTTGGCGATGGCTGCGCCGCCCTGAGAGTTGGAAGCATTCAGACGTATGGGCAGGGGGTTGCCTTCGCCTGACAGGACCGCATCGGCGCTGGCGAAGGTGGTGATATCGAGAATGTTGGCGCGACTGATCACCGGCTGCATGGCCAAGGCGACCGGACTGTTCCAGCCTTCGATGATTAACGCGACATTTTTCCCTATGAGCTCGTTGGCGCGTGAGACTCCTACGGCCGGCGTGGATTCGTCGTCGCGCACAAGAAGTTCGATCTGACGCCCCAGCACGCCCCCTTGTTCGTTGATGAGTGCGGCCATGGCTTGAATGGCATTGACGACATGCTGTCCTTGTGGACCTGCGCCGCCGGACAGGGGAAGGATGACTCCGACCGCTATAGGAGCTTGCGCCGCGGCATGGCTCAGCCAGGGCAAGCATGCCAGCACTATTGCGCTTGCCGCTATAAGCCGTTTTCTTGTTGGTTTCATTTGTCTCCCGCACTGGTGGAAAAGATTTCCAATTTTTCTTATTTTAAGATACCATTTAGTATTGTTTTACGTCAATAGATTTTATATAAATTTATTTTTTTATTTAATATATTGTTATATAAGTATTTTTTCTAAATTTATCATTTTACATTGAAACATACCAATAGGTATGTGATAATTGTTTTGATTATTCCATATTGAAGATGAATGACTATGAATACACAAGGAATTACGGCGCTGGTTACAGGGGGAGCCTCCGGTCTGGGTCTTGCCAGCGTAAAGCGATTGGTAGCGTCCGGTGCCAATGTGGTTATTGCCGATTTGCCCTCTTCTCAAGGGGCTACGATTGCGAAGGAGCTAGGCCCCAATGTGTTGTTTATGCCGGCCGATGTAACCAGTGAAGACGACATGAATGCGGCTTGCGATGCCGCCGCGGCCATAGGTCCACTGCGGGTGCTGATTCATTGCGCTGGTCGCGGCGGTCCGGTACGCCTGATCGAAAAGGATGGCAGCGCCGGATCGTTGGAGGCATATGAAAATATCATCCGCATCAATCTGATCGGTACTTTCAATACGCTGCGCCTGGCGGCCGTACGCATGGCTAAAACCGACCCTACCGCCGAAGGCGAACGCGGTGTTTGCATACTGACAGCATCGGTGGCTGCGTATGAAGGGCAAATAGGGCAAATTCCCTATGCTTCGTCCAAAGCCGGTGTGGTAGGTATGACGCTTGTGGCCGCTCGGGACCTTGCCAGCAAGCACATCCGCGTGTGCACGATCGCGCCGGGCATTTTCGATACTCCCATGCTGGCGCGCCTGTCCGAGCCGGTACGTCAATCGCTGGGGGCGTCGGTGCCTAACCCCTCGCGCTTGGGCACACCCGATGAATACGCACAACTCGCGCTGCACATTGTCAGCAATCAAATGCTTAATGGCGAGACTATCCGCCTCGATGGCGCGCTTCGTATGGCGCCTCGCTGAGGCGCCCGCTTTTCAAAGGAGAATGGAATGACAGGTGAAGTCCTGATCGATATTCAAGATGGTATCCAAACGATCACTCTGAATCGGCCCGAGGCGCGCAACGCCATGACGCTGGCGGCGGCGCACGCCATTGCTGCCGCACTTGATGATCTCGATAGCCGAGACGATATTCACATTTGCATCTTGACGGGCGCGGGCGGCAGTTTTTGCGCCGGAATGGATCTGAAAGGTTTCTTGCGGGGCGAAAGACCAAGCATAGACGGGCGCGGCTTTGGCGGCCTGACGGCCAAACTGCCGCGCAAACCACTGATCGCCGCCGTGGAAGGCTATGCTCTGGCGGGCGGGTTCGAATTGGTGTTGGCATGCGATCTGGTCGTGGCGGCGGAAAATGCGCAGTTCGGCATACCGGAAGTCAAACGTGGGCTGGCCGCGACCGCTGGAGGCCTGGTGCGTTTGCCCCGCCAGCTTCCCTATCGCATTGCGCTGGAGCTGGCGCTTACGGGAGACATGTTTCCCGCCGCCCGAGCCTTCGAGTTTGGCCTGATCAATCGCTTGACGCCACCGGGCGAAGCCCTGCTTGAAGCGCGGCGCCTGGCCGAAAAAATCGTGTCGAATGGTCCGCTGTCCGTTGCGGCCAGCAAGCGCGTTGTCATGGAATCGCAGGATTGGTCGTCGGCAGACATGTGGGAGCGGCAGGCAGAACTGACCGAGCATGTCTTTACCTCCGAAGATGCGCGTGAAGGCTCGGCGGCATTTGCCGAAAAGCGCAAGCCGGTATGGCAGGGAAAATAATGGCTACGGATCTTCGGTTCCAGGGCCCCGGCCCCGATGCGCATTACCAGCAGGCGCTAAACGACGGTTTGTTGCTTATCCAGCATTGCCAGGATTGTGCCGGCGAGCATTTTCCGCCGGCCCTGGTCTGTCGTCACTGCGGCAGCGCCGACCTTGTCTGGCGCGAATCATCGGGCAAGGGCGTTGTTTATTCTGTAACGACTGTGCGCGATCGCGCGGGCGATTACAACGTGTCCCTGATTGACCTGAAAGGGGGGGCACGCATGATGAGCCGCATCGAGGGCGTTGATCCGCGGCAGGTAAGCATAGGCCAGCCGGTGCGAGCCAAGATTGTGCCTGGTGAAGACCCTTATGTTGTGTTTCTGCCTGCTACCGGAGATAAGGCATGAACGGTCATTCATTGCGCGGCCAGACGGCGATTGTCGGCATTGGCAATACGAAGCGCTGGAAGGCGCCTGGCCGTAGCCCCTTTGACCAATTGCAGGAAGCGGCAGTTCTGGCGCTTGAAGACTGCGGCTTGCGCATGAGCGATGTCGATGGCCTGTTCTGTGCCATGTCGACGTCGGGATTGCCTGTGCTGAACGTTGCTGAACGGCTGGGCCTGAAGTTGCGGCATGCCGATGGAACCATGGTCGGAGGCGCTTCGTTCTTGTTTCATTTGCAATCAGCCATGGCGGCATTGACTGTCGGGTTGTGCGATGTGGCGCTGGTTTGCTATGGCTCCAATCAACTGACGGCCGGCGGCAAGCTTGCCTCTATGCCGGATCCGCAGCCTTACGAAAATCCGTTCAAGCCTCGCTATCCTTTGTCCAGCTACGCTTTAGCTGCGTCCCGGCATATGCATCAGTATGGTACGACCAGGGATCAATTGGCCGACGTCGCCATCGCAGCGCGCGATTGGGCTAAATTGAATCCGGATGCTTTTGCGCGTGATCCGCTGACGCGAGAGGATGTGTTGTCATCGCGCATGATCAGCGATCCCCTTACCAAAGCGGATTGCTGTCTGGTTACCGATGGAGGCGCCGCACTGGTGCTCGTGCGGGCCGACCGCGCGCGCGATCTGCGGCAGCCGCCGGTTTTTGTCCTTGGCACAGGCGTGGCGGTAAGTCATCGCCAGATATCGGCGATGCCTGATCTTGCCACGACCTGCGCGGTCGAGTCCGGTCGGCGCGCATACCAGATGGCGGGCGTTGGCCCGGCGGATATTGATCACGTGATGGTTTACGACGCGTTTACCATCAACACTCTGTTGTTTCTTGAAGACCTGGGGTTCTGCGCCAAAGGGGAAGCTGGTTCCCTGGTTGAAAGCGGGGCTATTTCCCCGGGAGGAAGCCTGCCTGTAAATACTAACGGAGGCGGTCTTTCGTGCAATCATCCTGGCATGTATGGGCTGTTTACTCTGCTTGAATCCGTCGAGCAATTGCGGGGCGCATGCGGTGCGCGCCAGGTTCAGGGCGCCGAACTGTCACTGGCCCATGCCAATGGCGGCGTATTGTCCAGCCAGGCGACGGCCATCCTGGGAACGGCAACAGCTCTTTGACTATTATGACCATCGATATCGATCAACTGCTTGCAACCGAACTACCCGTTATCGAACAGCGCGTCACGCCGCGCGATTGCATCATTTATGCGCTGGGCATAGGCATTGGATTGGATCCGATGGAGGAACAGGATCTGCCTTTTGTCGATGAAACCCGGCTCAAGGTAGCGCCGACGATGGCGAATGTTCTGGGCGATCCGGGTTTCTGGATGCGCGACCTTCCCCTTGGGCTGGACTGGAGACAAGCGGTGCATGGCGAGCAGTCCATGAAAATCCACCGGCCGCTGCCGCAGGATGCGACAGTGCAAGGCATAAGCCGTATTGTGGATGTCGCCGATAAAGGGGAAGGGCGGGGCGCGCTTATTTATGTCGAGCGCGATATCAGCGATGCTGGAACCGGCGAATTGTTTGCCACGGTTTATCAGACGGTCTTCTGCCGTGGCGACGGTGGTTTTGGCGGTTCAAACAAGCCCGCGGCAGCTGCCCGCCCCATACCTGAACGGGCGGCGGACACCTCGATCGAGTTGCCGACGTCCGGGCAGCAAGCGCTGATTTATCGTTTATCGGGTGACTACAACCCTTTGCACTCGAATCCGGCGGACGCGCGCATCGCTGGATTCGAGCGCCCGATTCTGCATGGGTTGGCGACTTTCGGCATAGCCGGCCATGGCCTGGTCCGGCGATTATGCGATGGCGATGCCGACTTGGTTCGCGCCATGGGAGGACGGTTTTCCGCGCCGGTATTCCCGGGTGAAACCATAAGAGTGGAAATATGGCATGCCGGTGTTGGCCAAGCGCTCTTTCGCGCCATGGTGTCCGCCCGCAATGCGGTTGTCATTAACAATGGAACCTTTGAGTTCTTGGCGTAGCCCGTTTCAGTACGCAAGCGTGGATGCTTGACATGAGCGTCTGGCCCGGGGGTAGGCCATCTCCTTGGCGCATATGGTCTGGTAAACGGCAATAGGCCGGATCAGCGCCTTGGGCGCTGATCCGGCCTATTGCCGTTTTGCCTTGGGCGTTTCCTATTCGACCGTTTTCAACACCTCGCCGATTTTGCGGAAGATCTCTTCGATCTGGCTTTCTTCTATGATTAGCGGCGGCGAGATGGCGATGATGTCGCCGGTGTAGCGCACCATGACTCCCTGATCGAAGCATTTCGCGAATACCTCGGCGGCGCGCGCGCCGGGGGCGCCTGGGCGCGGCGCGAGTTCTATGCCGGCCACTATGCCCAGGTTGCGTACGTCGATGACATGGCGCGCGTCTTCCAGCTTGTGCGCGGCGTTTTCGAATGTTGCCGATAGCGCGCGGGCGCGTTGGAATAATTGTTCGCGTTCGTAGATTTCCAGTGTGGCGAGAATGGCGGCCGTGGCCAGCGGATGCGCCGAATAGGTGTAGCCATGGAAAAATTCGATGCCGTTGGCGGATGCGCCCACGATGGCATCGTGGACTTGCCGTTTGACGGCAACCGCGCCCGCGGGAACACTGGCGTTGCTGATGCCTTTGGCCAGCGCCATCAGGTCGGGCACGACGCCGAAGTATTCGCTGGCGGTTGCAGCGCCCAGGCGGCCGAATGCGGTAATGACCTCGTCGAAAATAAGCAGGATGCCGTGCTTCTCGGTTATGGCACGCAGCTTTTCAAGATAGCCTTTGGGCGGAACCAGCACGCCGGTGGAGCCGGCCAAAGGTTCGACGATGACGGCGGCAATGGTGGAAGCGTCGTGCAGGGCGATAATGCGTTCGAGTTCGTCGGCAAGGTGTTCGCCCCAGGCGGGCTGGCCGCGCGTATTGGCGTTTTTGGACAAGTCATGCGTATGCGGCAGGTGATCCACATTAGGCAGGAGCGCGCCGGAAAAGGTCTTGCGGTTGGGCGAAATGCCGCCTACCGAAATGCCGCCGAACCCAACGCCATGGTAGCCGCGTTCGCGGCCGATGAAACGGGTGCGCTGGCCGTCGCCGCGCGCCCGATGGTAGGCCAGCGCTATTTTCAGGGCGGTATCGACCGATTCCGATCCGGAGTTGGTAAAGAAAATCCTATCCATTCCGGCAGGCATTATCTTGGCTACCGCGGTGGCGGCGCGGAACGAGTCCTGATGCCCCAATTGAAAGCTGGGCGCATAGTCCAGTTCGGCCGCCTGGCGCGAGATGGCCTCGACGATTTCGCTGCGCCCGTGGCCGGCGTTGACGCACCACAGTCCGGCTGTGCCATCCAGCACTTGCTTGCCATCGGTGGTGGTGTAGTACATACCCTTGGACTTGGCGAGCAGGCGCGGCTGCTCTTTGAATTGGCGGTTGGCGGTGAAGGGCATCCACAAGTTTGAAAGATCGGGGGTATTGGTTTGACTGGTCATGATTGTCTCGATGAGCGAATAACAAAAAATAGGGGCGGTGAGCTATTCTCGTCGTGGCGGGCGGCTAATGAAATATACAGTTGATTGAAAAATTCATAACCGTATTGATGTTATAAATTGAACTGTACATAAAAATGGAGAGAGTGTGAGTTTCTTCGAACCAGTGCGGGATAGAAAAAGGGCTCCTTCACTGGTGGATCAGACTGTGGCGGCAATGCAGCAGGCGATCAGGCAGCAGGTGCTGCGCCCGGGGATGGCCGTGCCTTCGGTGCGCCAATTTGCAAAAATGCACGGGCTGAGCACCTTTACTGTATCGGCTGCCTACAACCAGCTGGTGGCCCAGGGATGGCTGGCGGCGCGGCCCGGTTCAGGCTATCGCGTGGCGGCGCCGCCACGGTCCGAACCTATGGTCTCTACTCCCCCTGCCTGGAAGCCGCCGCAGATAAGCGCGTCCTGGCTGTTGTCGGACGTATTTGCCGATCATTCCATCCCGATCAAATCGGGTTGCGGATGGCTGCCGTCCGAATGGCTGAACGAGACGGGCCTGGAGCAGGCCTTGCGGCATGCGGCGCGCGCGGCCACCAAGCAAATAGCGGGCTACGGGCATCCATATGGCTATTTTCCATTGCGCGAGCATTTGGTCCACGAATTCGGGCAGCATGGCCTTGCCCTGGATATCGATCAGGTATTGTTGACCCAGGGAGCGACGCAGGGGCTGGATATTGTTGTGCGCACCCTGTTGCGCCCGGGCGATGTGGTCGTGGTCGAACTGCCTTGCTATGCCAACTTGCTGCAAACGCTGCGCCTGGCGCGCTTGACGGTGGTTGGCGTCCCGCGCAACGAGGATGGCTTGTGCATAGAGTCTTTGCAGGACGTGGTGCGCACGCATTCGGTCAAGGCTTTGTTCCTGAACACGGTGCTGCAAAACCCCACAGGCGCGAGCCTGAGCATGGCCAACGCGTTTCGCGTGTTGCAGCTTGCCGAACAGCATGATTTCTGGGTCATAGAAGACGACGTGTCGCGCGATCTGCTTCCCGGCGTGGGGCCCATGCTGGTGGCGTTGGCGGGTGTCGACCGCGTGGTGTATGTATCGGGATTCTCCAAGAGCATCGCGCCTTCCATGCGCGTCGGATATATCGTATCGTCGTCTTCGCTGCTGAAAGAATTTGCCCAAACCAAAATGACCATCGGGCTGACCACGCCCGAAATCATGGAGCGCACGGTTTATCAGGTACTGCGCCTGGGGCGCCACCGGATACATTTACAGCGCGTCCAGGATCGCCTCAGGCAGGCGCATGACGAATTGACCGGCCTCATGGACGAGCATGGTTTCGAGGTGTTTTCCCGCCCTCGGGCAGGGCTGTTTCTATGGGCCCGTCCGCGCAGCCCTTGGCGCGGAATGGGAACGGCCAGCCTGGCGGAGCAGGCTTTGCAGGACGGTATCTGGCTTGCCCCCGGATCGTATTTCTATCCCGATCAGGCCGATCTGGGCTGGCTGCGGTTCAACGTGGCTTATTCCCTGCATCCGGCTTTATGGCAATTCATGCGGCGCATGGGCCTTGCTTAAGGGTCCGCCGATTAAACCCAGCCGACTGCCGCATCCCCCTGACGGGCGTCCTGCCGCGTTGGAATATTGCGTCAATAGAACCTCTACCGACGCCACATCCCGCCTTGCCTGCCATTCCGTTAGCGGGCGCATCAGAGTCGGGCGATTTGATCAGAGGGGCCTTGACCGCTATTGCTTGAATGGCGGTATATGCCTTATAACGGAATACATTTCAAAAACAGGCACGGAGACAAAACAATGAACAGACGCGATGCACTGAAAATGGGCGCTTTGGCCTCGATAGCGGCTCCCTTTGCCGCCCGCCAGGCATTTGCCGCCGATGGCGGCCCCATTCTTTTTGGCTGCCCCAACCCAATGTCCGGCCCCTTTGCCGCCAACGGCAAGTATGCCGCCATGGGGATGCAGCTGATTATCGAAGAAACCAAAACGGCCCTGGGCCGCCCGCTTGCCTACAAGGTGCTCGATTCGCAGGGCAAGCCCGCCACGGCGATACGCCAGGTGCAGGATCTGTTCCAGCAGGACAAGGCCAGGTTTTTTGCCGGCGGCATACTTTCATCGGAAGCCCTGGCCATGGGAAAAACCATAGATAAGCTCGGAGGGGTGTTTGTGACCACCGCCGGCGCCGACGAAATCACAGGGACAGACTGCAACCGCGGCACTTTCCGCTGGACCACGCCCACTTACGGCGCTATTCGCGAAACGGTGGGTCCCTTGATCAAGGCCCATCCCAACGCCAAGCGCTGGTACACCATTACGCCGCAGTATGTATTCGGCGAAGGCTTGCTGAGTGCGACCAAAAACATACTCAAGGAAAACAAGCTGGAGCATGTGGGCAATAGCTACCATTCGCTGGATGAGCGCGAATTCAGCGGCTACCTGACCAATGCCATGGCGGCCAAGCCCGATGTCCTGGTGCTGCTGAATTTCGGCTCGCAGAGCTCGGAGGCCTTGCGCCAGGCCGTGAGCTTCGGCATGAAAACCAATACCATCATTTTGCTGGCCTGGGCTTCGGGCCTGGAGCAGTTCGAATCGCTGGGCGCCGATTTGTGCGAGGGCATCTATTTCGGCGTGCAGTATTGGCACAGCATAGACTCGCCGCTTAACCATATCCTGGTCAAGCAGGCCAGGGCCAAATTCAACGCCAATCCCAATTACAGCCTGGCGGGTGCCTACATCATCACCAAAATGATGCTCGACGGCATTGTGAAGGCAAACTCGGCTGAAACCGCCAAAGTCATTGCCGCCATGGAGGGTACGAAGTTCGACGGGCTTACAGGGTCCGAGCTTATCCGCAAGGAAGACCACCAGGTCATAAAAAATTATTACCTGCTCAAGGGCAAAGCCAAGGCCAGCATGAAGGACAAGGATGATTATTGCGATATTGTCCAAGGCGGGCAGTCTTATCTTTCGCCGGCGGACGCCGGCTGCAAGATGACCGCCTGATCGCTTTGCCCGGCGGCGAGGCGGGCGGCCCGCGCATCTCGCCGCATCGTATTCCATGATCATGACCCGGCGTCGACCATGACTCTTTATGTTCTGCAAGTGATCAACGGCATAGGCATAGGAATGCTTTATTTCCTGCTTGCCGTTGGTTTATCGATCGTATTCGGTTTGCTGCGATTCGTTAATTTCGCCCATGGCGCCTTCTACCTGCTGGGCGCGTATACATGCTATCAGGCCATGCAGTGGGGCGCCGATTTTTGGCTGGTCCTGCTGATAGGCCCGGTGGCGGTGGGCCTGTGCGCCTGGCTGGTCGAACGGACTGTGCTGCGCCGGGTCTACAACCTGCCGCATGAATACCACATCCTGTTCACGCTGGGGCTGGCGCTTGTCATCCAGGAGCTTGTCATCCTGAACTGGGGGCCGGTCGGCGTGAATGTCGCGCCGCCCGACCTGCTCAAGGGGGTGGTCATCTGGGGCGATTTCATTTATCCCAAGTATCGGCTGTTCGTGATCGCATTGACGGCTTTCATTGCCTTGCTGATCTGGCTTCTGCTTGAAAAAACGCGGCTGGGAAGCATAGTGCGCGCCGGCAGCGAGTCGCCGGAAATGGTTACGCTGCTGAGCATCAATGTATATAAGGTTTTCGGCCTGACCTTCGCCCTGGGCGCCGCCACGGCGGGCCTGGCCGGGGTGCTCGCGGCCCCTTTGCGCGGCGTCGAGCCTTTCATGGGCATCGAGGCCTTGGCGATTGCCTTCGTGGTGGTCGTCATAGGCGGTATGGGCAGCTTCACCGGCGCGCTGCTCGCCGGCCTGCTGGTCGGGGTGGTGCAAAGCGTCATGAGCACCTTGTGGCCGCAAGGGGCAAGCTTGATGATCTACGTCTCGATGGCCCTGGTTCTTCTTGTCCGCCCGGACGGCTTGATGGGGAGAGCGCAATGAAGTGGGTTCGCAAGCATCGTTTCTTATTGCTGTCTTTGCTGGTCGTCCTGGCCATTCCGCTTTTCATCGACTCCGGTTCGCTGGCCTCCGAAGTGCTGATCTTCGGCCTGGCGGCGCTGGGCTGCAATCTGCTTCTAGGCTACACAGGCTTGCTGTCGTTTGGCCAGGGCATATTTTTCGGATCGGGCAGCTATGTGCTGGGCATTCTGCTTACGCGCAGCGCCTTGCCTATGCCGCTGGTCCTGCTCGCCAGCCTGGCCGCCGGCGCGGTGGTGGCCGGCTTGGTGGGCTGGCTGGCGATTCGGCAGAAGGGGGTTTATTTTGTCATGCTGACACTGGCGTTGGCGCAAATGTTCTACTTCCTGGCCTATACGACGCCGGAATGGACCGGGGGCGATAATGGCCTGCTCGACATCCCGACCTTGCCCTTGACGGTATTCGGTTATCCCATCTTGGCCAACGACACACCCTGGCAGTATTACCTTTTTGTCGCCATTATTTTTCTGCTGGTGTTCTGGGCCTTGCAGCGTGTGGTGGATTCCGTTTTCGGGCGCACCTTATTGGCGATACGCGACAATCCGGAGCGGGCCATGGCGCTAGGCTATGACATCGTGCATTTCAAGCTGCTGGCGTTCATGATTTCCGGGGCCGTTACCGCGCTTGCGGGCGCTTTGTACGCCATGATGACAGGGATTGCGCCGTTGACCAGCATCGACTATCACATGAGCGAAATCATCTTGATGATTACGGTGATAGGCGGAACGGGCAATTTGTTCGCCTCGCTGCTGGGGGCGGCATTCTACGTCATCGTGTCCGATTGGCTGTCCGACCTGTGGCCGCGCTGGCTCTTGCTATTTGGCCTGCTGTTGATGGGAGTCAGCCTGTATATGCAGGGCGGCCTTTGGGGCGTATGCAAGCTGCTTGCCGGCAAGGCCGCGCGCAGGAACGCTTCCGCCGAGCCTCAAAAGGAAAGCCCATGAACGCGCCTATCCTGCAAGCCGCCGATATCGTAAAACGCTACGGAAAATTCCAGGCCCTCTCGGGGGTCAGCCTGCGCGTCGATGCCAATACGGTCCATTCGGTGATCGGACCCAATGGCGCGGGCAAAACGACTCTTTTCCACAGCCTGACCGGCACGGTCCCCATTACCTCCGGCGCTATCATCCTGAATGGCGTCGACGTCGGCCATTTGCCCGGCCATAAGCGGGTGCAGCTGGGCATGGCGCGATCCTTCCAGGTTACTTCGCTATTTCCCAGCCTTACCGTGGGCGAGAACCTGCGCCTGGCCGCGCAAGGCATACAGCCCAGGCAGGCCTTGCGTTTCTGGGCTTTGCCCCGGCCGGAGAAACCGCAAACGGAAATCATCGAGTCGATCTTGTCCCGCCTGGGGCTGGAGCATTGCATTGACAAGGCAAGCAGCGAGCTTTCCCACGGGCAGCAACGGCGCCTGGAAGTCGGCATGGCGCTGGCGGCGCGGCCAAAAATAATTTTTCTCGATGAACCGACGTCGGGCATGGGCATAGACGATATCGATGCCATGAAGGCCATTATCCACGGCTTGCGCCACGACCTTACGGTGGTTTTGATTGAACACAATATGGGCATCGTGATGGATATTTCCGACACTATCACCGTCATGCAGCTTGGCAAAGTGCTGGTCGAAGGGACCCCGGCCGCGGTCAAGTCCGATCCCCGCGTCAAGCAGGCCTACTTGGGCAATATGATTACAGGGGGGGCGTGATGCTCGATGTCAAGAACATACAGGTTTATTATGGCCAGAGCCATGTCATTCAGGATGTCTCGCTGAATGTGCAGCGGGGCGAACTGGTGTGTTTGCTCGGACGCAACGGCGCCGGAAAATCCACCACCCTAAAAAGCATTCTTGGCCTTGTGCCGGCACGGCAAGGCAGCATCATGTTCGAAGGCGAAGACATCACGGCCCAAGCTACCTACCGCATCGCCGAGAAGGGAGTATGCCTGGTGCCGGAGCAGCGCGGCATTTTTCGCCTGCTTACCGTGGAAGAAAACCTGAAACTGGGCCAGAAGAAAGAAGCACGCTGGTCGCTGCAAGATATCTACGGGATTTTTCCGCGCCTTTACGATAGGCGCCGCAATGGCGGCGGCCAGTTGTCGGGCGGCGAGCAGCAAATGCTGGCGATCGGCCGGGCTCTGCTGAATTCCCCCAAGCTGCTGATTCTGGATGAACCGGTGGAAGGCCTGGCGCCGGTCATCGTCGAGGAAATCGTCGCCCAGCTGAAATTGATCAGGGAATATGGCATTGCCATTTTGCTGGTGGAGCAGAACCTCCAGGTGTGCATGCAATTGGCCGATCGCCATTACATACTGGAAAGCGGCCGGGTGGTGTACCACAACGACAACGCAGCGTTTGCCGCCGATACTTACGCTAAAGATCAATACCTGGGTGTGGGCGCGACAGCCTGATCCTCTCTTACCGTTTGCGAGCTTATCCATGAATACCTCTTCCGCAACTTTTGCTCCCGTCGCCGTCGACACGTCGGTCCGCATCAATTCCGACCGGCTCTGGGATGCCCTGATGTCGCTGGCCGATATCGGGGCGACGCCCAAGGGCGGGGTTTGCCGCCTGGCGCTTACCGACCTGGACAAGCAAGGCCGCGACCTGTTCGTGAAATGGGCCGAAGAAGCCGGCTGTACCGTGCGCATCGACGAGGTGGGCAATATCTTCGCCCGGCGCGATGGGCGGGACAACAGCCTGCCTCCTGTCATGACAGGCAGCCACATCGATACGCAGCCTACGGGCGGGAAATTCGATGGCAATTATGGGGTGCTGGCCGGCTTGGAGATCGTGCGCACGCTGAACGATCACCATATCCAGACCCTGGCGCCAATCGAGGTGGCGGTCTGGACAAACGAAGAGGGGTCGCGGTTTGTGCCGGTGATGATGGGGTCCGGCGTATTTGCCGGTGCGTTTCCCCTGAAGCATGTGCTTGCGCAAACCGACAGGGAAGGCCATTCCGTGGGCGCCGAACTGCGGCGGATAGGGTATGCCGGAACGACCGCGTGCGCGCACTTTCCGATCAACACTTACTTCGAAGCCCACATCGAACAAGGGCCCATACTCGAGGCCACAGGCAACACCATAGGAGTGGTCACGGCGGCGCTTGGCCAGCGCTGGTACGACGTGACCCTTGTGGGCATGGAGGCGCACGCCGGCCCGACTCCCATGGCGTTGCGCAAGGATGCCTTGGTGGCCGCCGCGGGCCTCATACAAAAGGTGAATCAAATTGCCCTGGACCACGCGCCGCATGCGCGCGCAACGGTAGGCTGGATGGATGTCTTCCCTAATTCGCGCAATGTTATTCCGGGCACCGTCAAATTCAGCGTCGATCTGCGGGCCGCGAGCGACGATGTCCTGTGCGCCATGGACAGTGAACTGAAGGCGGCATGTTCCGCGCTGGACGACGGCCGGCAGATCGGCGTGGCGCTAGAGCAAGTCGTTTATTTTCCGCCGCAGCCTTTTCACGACGAGCAGGTCGGCGCGGTGCGCGGCGCGGCGCGGCAGTTGGGGCTGGCGCATATTGATATCGTAAGCGGCGCCGGCCACGATGCGGTTTACCTTGCCCGTGTCGCGCCGACCGCCATGATTTTCATTCCTTGCAAAGACGGTATCAGCCACAACGAAATCGAGGATGCCGCGCCCGCGCATATCGAGTCCGGCTGCAACGTGCTCTTGCTGGCCATGCTGGCGCGGGCCGGCATCGTTCAACCTTAACCTCAAGCCCAATCATGAAAATCCTCATCGCCAGGCTGAATCACGAAACCAATACATTTTCGCCTGTTCCCACGCCGCTATCCGCCTTTGGGATAACAGGCCCCGATTATGGCCGGGATGCCTACGAGGCGAATCTGGGCGGCCGGACCGCCATGAGCGCCTTCATTGATCTTGCCCTGGCGGCGCATGCCGAAATCGTCACCCCCTTGTCGGCCACCGCCAACCCCAGCGGTCCGGTGCAGGCCGCCGCGTACGATGAAATGTGCCGGCGCATTATCGATGCCGCGCCGGGCTGCGACGCCCTGATGCTGGATCTGCACGGCGCCATGGTGACCGAGGCATCGGACGACGGCGAGGGTGATCTGCTCGAACGCTTGAGAAGCCTGTGCCCCGGCGTGCCCATTGCCGTGGCGCTGGATTTGCATGCGAATGTCACGCAGAAAATGATAGACAACGCCGATATCATCGCCAGCTTCAAGACCTACCCGCATATCGACATGTACGAAACGGGCGAGCTGGCCGGCGCTCTTCTTTTTGCGCGGCTTAACGGCGAAACCACGGGGGTGCTCGCATGGCGGCGCCTGCCCTTGATGTCGCATACCCTGAAAAGTTCCACGCTTTCGCCGGCCATGCTGCAAGCCGTGGACCACGCCAGAAAGCTGGAACAGCAGGGGACGGTCCTGGCCGCCTCGGTGCTGGCGGGGTTTGCCCTGGCCGATATTCCCGCTCCCTGCGTCAGCGTGGTCGTCGTCGGCAAGGATCGCGCCGGCGCGCAGCAGGCCGCCGATGCGCTGGCCGAATCGATTTGGGCGTCGCGCGACGGCTTTGTTTATCACAGCCCGCCCTTGTCCGACTCGATAGCGCAAGCCAAGCGTATCGCCGGCCAGCCCGGCATCGGCTCGGACGGCTGCGGCAATCCCCATGGGCCTGTGCTGTTGCTGGACCATAGCGACAACTGCATGTCGGGCGGCACCTGCGACACGATGGATGTCTTTTCCGAAGCCATGGCGCAGGGCATCGCCGACATCGGCGTGGGGCCCATCTGCGATCCCGAGTCCGTGGAGGCGATGTTTCAGGCGGGCAAAGGGGCCACTATTACGCTGGCCCTGGGAAACAAGCGCGCGCTTGTCAGTCTTGGGGTCAGCAAGACGCCCCTGACGCTGACCGGGCAGGTCAGGCAATTAAGCAATGGGGAATACATCGTCTCCGGCCCCACTTATACGGGCATGAAATGCAGCATGGGCAGGACGGCATTGCTGTCCTGCGGCGGCGTGGATATCGTCGTGACGGAAAACACCCATGAACCCTGGGATCTCGGCGTGTTTGCCTGCGTGGGGCTGGACCCGGCCGCCAAGCAATTCCTGCTGCTGAAGTCGCGCATGTACTGCCGCCCGGTTTTCTTTCCCATGGCAAAGGCTTATGTGGAATGCGATAGCGTGGGCGTGACCAGTTCCAACTACGACCTTTTTCCGTTCAAGAAAGTTTTGCGTCCCGTCTACCCCCTGGACGCCAAGGCCAACTGGAGCGCGGAGCGGTAAGTTGCGGCCCGCCTTGCCATCGGGGCAGGAATATTATTTGCTCGGTATATTGCCCGCGCCTCTGCGGCGCCGGCAAACCCGGCGCTTCGCGCGTTGGTCCACCTGCGAGTATCCGAGGGTTTCCGAACCGCGGGGCGTTATTGTTATAGGGCAAGCTCATGGCTCGAAGCTCTACCCACGGCGACTCTTCGCCCCGCAGCGTCATCTATGTCGCCTTGGCCGGCAACCTGCTGGTTGCGGTCAGCAAGTTTGTCGCGGCCGCCTGGACAGGCAGTTCGGCGATGCTTAGCGAAGGTGTCCATTCTGTGGTCGACACCGTCAATGAAGTGTTATTGCTCTACGGCATTCATAGAAGCACAGCGCGGCCGGACCCTGCCCATCCCTTGGGCTATGGGCGCGAAATTTACTTCTGGAGTTTCATTGTCGGCCTGCTTATCCTGACATTCGGCGCGGGTGTGTCGGTGTATGAAGGCATCGTCCATATCCGCCATCCGCATCCGATCGAGAACCCGATGGTGACGTATGCGGTGTTGGCGGCCGCGGCGCTTTTCGAAGGCGCCTCCTGGCTTTACACTTTGCGAAAATTCAAAGGCGACAGACGATACGCGGAACTGTTCCAGTTGATTGTCCATAGCAAGGATCCACCCACCTTCATCGTACTGCTTGAAGACAGCGCGGCCCTTGTCGGACTAATGATTGCTTTCGCCGGCGTCTATTTGTCGACGGCCCTGGATGCGCCTGCGCTGGACGGGGTTGCGTCCATCCTTATTGGTCTTACTTTGGGGCTGACCGCTATTTTGGTGGCTCGCGAGACCAAAGGCCTACTGATCGGCGAGGCGGCCAGTGTTCGCGTACATGGTTCCATTTTGAGGCTTGCCGAAGGCATGTGGGGCATTTCGCAGGCCAATGGGGTGATGGCGCTGCACATGGCGCCCCGGGAAATCATTGTTGCGCTCAGCGTGGAATTTTCCGACTCGCTGCGGGTTCCCGAGATCGAGGCGATAGTGGTGGAGCTGGAACGGAAAATCCGCGCTGCGCATCCGGATGTGACCGCCCTGTTCATCAAACCGCAAACCCCCGAGCGTTATAGGGAAAACGCCGACCGCCGCTTTGGGAGTCCGGCGGTCGGCAGCGGCGACGAGCGCGCGGATAGTATTGCCTGAGCCGTTTTGTCCGGTTCGGGCTATTGCCGCGTGGCTGTTTCCCGCCCGCGGCAGATGGCGCCGTCACGCGGGCTTGCGTTGGTAGGCGACAAAATCGAAGGCGTAGCCGTTTTCTTCGGCCTGCGGCAGCCTTTCGGTTTCTTGCCATGCGGCGGGATCGATAGAGGGAAAGAAGGTATCGCCGTCCACCTGGGCGTGGACTTCAGTCGCCACGATTTCATCGGCCAGGGGCAGGGCTTGCTGGAATATTTGTTCACCGCCGATGATGCAGATGCGCTCGGCATCCTGGCAAGCGGCCAGGGCGGCTTGAAGCGTTGGATATACGCTTGCGCCCGCGGCCCGGTATTGCGGATTGCGGCTGATGACCAGGTTAGGGCGTCCTGGCAAAGGCCGGCCCAGCGATTCCCATGTATTGCGCCCCATGACGATGGGCTGGCCCAGCGTAACCCGCTTGAAGTGGGCCAGGTCGGCCGGCAGCCGCCAGGGCAGGGCGTTGTCGCGGCCTATGGCGCGGTTGGCGGAATAAGCGACGATAAGCTGGATAATGGGTTTGGACATGCTTGCTTTCTTGAACGACCGCCCGCTTAAACCGCTACGGGTGCTTTGATGTGTGGGTGGAATTCGTAGCCTACGATTTCGAAATCGTCGTAGCGATAATCAAACAGCGATTCGGGCTTGCGCTTGATATTCAACGTGGGATAAGGGAAAGGTTTGCGCGACAACTGCAGCGCAACTTGTTCCATATGGTTGGCGTACAGATGGCAATCGCCGCCTGTCCAGATGAAATCGCCCACATCCAGGTCGCACTGCTGCGCCACCATATGGGTAAGCAAGGCATAACTGGCAATATTGAATGGCACGCCAAGGAAAATATCGGCGCTGCGCTGGTACAACTGGCATGACAGCTTGCCGTCCGCTACGTAGAACTGGAAGAAGGCATGGCAGGGAGGCAGTGCCATATTGGGTATTTCGGCCACGTTCCATGCCGAAACAATCAAGCGGCGCGAGTCGGGATTCTGCCGGATTTGCTTTACGAGCTGCGAAATCTGATCGATATGCCCGCCGTCAGGCGTGGGCCACGACCGCCATTGCACGCCATACACAGGGCCAAGATTGCCTTGCTCATCGGCCCATTCGTTCCAGATGCTGACGCCTTGCTCTTGCAGCCAGCGCACATTGGAATCGCCGCGCAAAAACCAGAGCAGTTCGATGAAGATGCTTTTGGTATGCAGCCTCTTGGTGGTGATCAGCGGAAAGCCCTGCGACAGGTCAAAGCGCATTTGGTGGCCGAAAACGGAGCGGGTGCCGGTGCCGGTCCTGTCGGTTTTGGCTTTGCCATGTTCATAGACATGGCGCATGAAATCTTCGTACTGATGCATGGTGCGTTCTAGGCGTCGATGACAGTAATGGAGTGCGTGATGTCGGCGGTCTTGGCCAGCATGGCCGAGGCGGAACAATATTTGTCGTGCGATAGCTGGACGGCGCGTTCCACCGCGGACTTGGGAAGGTTCTTGCCGCTGACCGAAAACGCGAAGTGGATTTTCGTGAACACCTTGGGATCCGTTTCCGCCCGTTCGGCCGTCAGTTTAACCTGGCAGCCGGCCACGGCATGGCGTCCGCGTTTCAGTATGAGAACCACATCGTAAGCCGCGCATCCGCCGGCGCCGCTGAGCAGCATTTCCATGGGCCGGGGCGCCAGGTTGTTGCCGCCGCCATCCGGCGCGCCGTCCATTGTGGCTACGTGGCCGCTGCCTGTACGTGCGACAAACAACATGCCTTCGGGACCGCCCCAGTCGATAGTGCATTCCATGCTAATTAATTCCCGCGTCAAGTCAAAGCTCCAATCATTACCTATCCCGGGACAAAGCGCAACGCCGGCTTGGAGATTGCCGCTGCGCGGCGCTTCATTACCCACAATCGATTTAGGGCAATGCGCAATTTCCTGATACGTATCAGATATTATCCAACCATTCCTATTCGTAGACTGATATACCATGAATACCCTCGTCATATTGCTTTTGACGTTTGTCTTGTCTGTCACCGGTTTGTTCGTTTTTATCTGGTCGTTGCGCAAGAATCTGTTTGACGATAATCCCGCCGCCGCCAATATCATTTTCTCGGAAGGCGAAATCGGCACAGTGGAAGAGCCCGCGGCCAGCGCGGCCCAGCGCACAGCCCTGCAAAGCGCGGTGGACGCCACCCAGGCCCCCACAGCCGACCCGGCGCGCGACGCGCGCATGAACATTGAACTGGCCGAACGGCTCCAGGCCGACCGGTCGACGGCTTACGTGACCTTTGTCTTTATCGCCTGCGCCGTGGTCTGGCTAATTTTTGCTTCGACCGCGGGGCTGATCAGCTCCATCAAGCTGCACGAACCGGATTTCCTTACCCAATACGCCTGGCTGACTTTCGGGCGCTTGCGCACCTTGCACCTGAACGCCGTCGCCTACGGCTGGGCGCCTATGGCGGCTTTCGGCATTGCCATCTGGACCTTGCCGCGCTTGCTCAAGACACAACTTATGGGAGGCCGCTTCGCCCTTCTGGGGGCGATGTTGTGGAACGCCGCGCTCATCTCCGGGCTGGGCAGCATCGCCGCCGGCTTCAACGATGGCCTGGAATGGCTTGAAATCCCATGGCAGATCGATATCCTGTTCGTTATCGGCGGAGCCTTGATCGGCTTGCCCTTGGTCTTCACCCTGCAGAACCGCAAGGTCGGACACTTGTATGTGTCCATCTGGTACATGGGCGCGGCGCTTTTCTGGTTCCCGATATTGTTTTTGGTGGGCAATATCCCCGGCGTGCATTTCGGCGTGGAGCAGGCCACCATGAACTGGTGGTTCGGGCATAACGTCCTAGGGCTGTTCTACACGCCTATCGCCTTGGCCAGCGTTTATTACTTCCTGCCCAAGATCATCGGCCGCCCCATACAGTCGTACAACCTTTCCTTGCTAGGCTTTTGGGCGCTGGCCTTTTTCTATGGCCAGGTCGGCGGGCACCATTTGATAGGCGGGCCGGTGCCCAGTTGGCTGATTACGCTGTCGATTGTGCAAAGTGTCATGATGGTGGTGCCGGTGCTGGCTTTCTCGGTGAACCAGCACATGACTATGCGCCATCACTTCAAGGCGCTGATCTATTCGCCTACGCTGCGCTTCATCGTGCTGGGCGGCATGATGTACACGCTCAGTTCCGTCCAGGGTTCGCTGGAAGCCTTGCGCAGCGTCAATACTGTCGCTCACTTCACGCATTTCACCGTTGCGCACGCCCACCTTGGCTTGTACGGTTTCTTTTCGCTGGTGATGTTCGGCGCCATATATTTCGTCATGCCGCGCGTCATGTCCTGGGAATGGCCCTACCCGAAACTGATCGCGCTGCATTTCTGGTTGGTTGTGGTGGGTTTCGGCATTTATTTTGTCGGCCTGACCATAGGCGGCTGGCTGCAAGGCGTGGCCATGCTCGACGCGTCGCGCCCCTTCATGGACTCGGTGCGCCTGACCATTCCTTATCTCGAATCCAGATCCGTGGGCGGCGCCTTGATGACGCTGGGCCACCTGGTTTTCGCCGGACATTTCTGCGCGATGGCCTTGCGCTATGGGCCGCGGCGGGTTGGTCCCGCCTTGTTCCACAAACCAGCGGCGCTCGGCGTTGCGTTGGCGGAGGCCTGACCATGGAAAACGAATACAAATTATTAGGCGGCGCCATGGTCACTCTGGCGCTGGCGACCGCCACGTTGGTGGTTGTTCCTTACCTGCAGCTATCGGATCTGCCTCCATCCGAAGGGCTCAAGCCCTATACCTCGCAACAATTGCGGGGGCGCGAAGTGTATATAAAGAACGGCTGCGTCTACTGCCATACCCAACAGCCGCGCTCGCAGGCCCAGGCGCCCGATTTCAAGCGCGGCTGGGGGAGGGCGCCGGTGGCGGGCGACTATTTTTACGACAGGCCGCATTTGCTCGGGACCATGCGCACCGGCCCGGACTTGCTGAATATCGGCGCGCGCCAGCCCAGCGCCGATTGGAACCTGGGCCACCTGTATCAGCCGCGCGCCTACACCCCGGGCAGCATCATGCCTTCCTACCCCTTTCTGTTCGAAATCAAGGACAAGGCCGAGGCCGGCGACAAGCTGGTCAACCTTCCTCCCGGCTATGCGCCGGTGGGGCAGCAGGTGGTGGCCAGGCCCGAAGCGCTCGACCTGGTGGCGTATTTGTTGTCGCTTGATCGTACTTATCCGGTCAAGGCGCCGCCCGATCTCGCCAAATAGCGAGGCTGCGCCGGCCCCACAAGGCGCGACAAGGACACGTTGGAGAATAGGATGTCGGACAGATCGAAGAAAATTCAGGCCCAGCAGCGGGAAATGCCGGAGCCCTACGAGGGCAACCGGTCTATCCCATGGCTGGTCATCATCATCGTGGGCGCGCTCTTCGCCTTTGCCATCGCTTATATGTGGGTCACTTATCAAAACAGCTCGCCCGCGTACGGTGATCGCCGGACCGCGGCCGATTTCAAGGTTGCGGTTTCCTCCGCGGGCGCGACGGTGGATGGCGCACAAATCTATGCCGCCCAATGCCTGGCCTGCCATCAAGCGACCGGCCACGGCCTGCCGGGGGTGTTTCCGCCCTTGGCCGGGTCCGAATGGGTGGTCGGCAAGGAGTCGCTCGTGGTCCAGATAGTGCTGCACGGCATCACCGGCGACCTGACAGTGGGCGGCAACCATTACAACGGCCAGATGCCCACTTTCAAGGATAAGCTGGGCGATGCCGAGATTGCGGCTGTCGTCAGCCATATACGCGCAAGCTTCGGCAATGCGGCCGGCAAGATCGACACCGATACAGTCAAGGCCGGGCGCGCGGCCACTGCGTCCCGCAGCCAGCCCTGGAATGGCGATGCCGAGCTGCAGGCCATGCAGTAAGGGTAGGCGCGCATGAGGCTATTGGCGGCTATTCTGCTGGTTTGCGGCCTGGGGCTGGGCGCAATTTACTTGCAGACCGACGGCTTTACGGCCTTTACCACGGAAGCCGCCCGCCGGGCGGATGTTTTGCGCCATCCACGCGTCATGCCGGAAAGCCCGCTGCGCGGCAGTAGCGGCGCCAGCACGACGCTTTTGGGCACTTTGCGCTCGGACGGCCGGGTCGCTATCGTCAACTTCGTGTACACGCGCTGTTTCTCGATCTGCCTGGCGATGGGCTCGCAATTCCAGCAGCTGCAGGCGCAGATACAAAGACGGGGACTGGCCGGCAAGATACGGCTCTTGAGCCTCAGCTTCGATCCCGCCGATACGCCGGAACTGCTCTCGCGATACGAGCGGCGCATGGCGTCGGACCCCACCGTCTGGCAGTCTATGGGGATAGAGGGCGCTGGTCCAAGACGGACCTTGCTGGACGCCTTCGGCATTGTGGTGGTACCGGCCGCGTGGGGGCAATACGAGCACAACGCCGCCTACCATATCGTTACGCCTGACGGGCAACTGGTTCGCATCGTTGATCTGGACGATACGCAATCCTTGCTGGACTATGCCATGGTCCAGGTCGCAAAAGAGGGGCGGCACCCATGAATACCGCCTGGCTATCGAAACCCGCCACCCCGCGGCGGTACGCGCTTGCCGGCGCTGTGCTGCTGTTGGCCGCCATCGTCTTCAGGCCATGGTTGACCGGCACCATGGCCCGGCACATGCTGGTCCATATACCGCTGATTCTGCTTGCGGGCGTATTTGCCGCAATGGCCTGCCTGGCCGCGGTCCGGCGCAGCATGTCCCGGCGCCGGACCGCGGCGCTGGCGCTGTATCGGAAATATAATGAACATGGTGTGCCGGGACTGCTGCTGGTTTCATTCATTCTGGCTTATTGGATGATACCCAGGTCGCTCGATCATGTTCTGTTGTCGGCGACGGCTGGCTGCCTGAAATTCATGGGCCTGTTTCTCGCGGGAATGGTGTTGTTCGATTCGCTGGGGCGGGCCGACAAGGTGATAAAGCTGTTTTTTCTGGGTAATTTTTCCTGGATGACAGCCATTGCGGGGCTGCTTTATCAGGATAATCCCGACCGTCTGTGCAATTTCTATTTGCTGGGCGATCAGGAACTGTCTGGTCGGGCGCTGGTCCTATTGGCCGTGGCGTTGCCGCTGGCGTGGTTATGGGCCGAATATAGGCGGGGCCGCCGCTTGCGAAAATGACTCCACGGGGCTTTGTTCCGCGTTTTTTGTACATTGAGGATATTCATGGTCAAGCAAAATGCAATACCCGATGCCGCCGTTTTCCCGCGCCGCCTGGGCAGGGTGGATGGCTTGCTGTCCGAATTGGGGCGCGCCATGCAGGTGCTGGACGGTTCCGCGCACGCGGGCCGCGCCTATCCCGCCGGCAAGCCGCCCGGCGCCGCCGGCCCGGATTCAGTCAGCACGCTGACCCCCGCCGAGCAAAAGCATGCCGCCGGACTCATGCGGGTTAACCATGTAGGCGAGATCTGCGCCCAAGCGCTGTATCGTGGGCAAGCTCTTTTTTGCGGCGATGCACCAATACAGAAACTGCTGCTCAAGGCCGCCAATGAAGAAGTGGATCATCTGGCTTGGTGCCGGCAGCGTTTGACGGAACTAGGCAGCCGCCCAAGTTTGTTGAACCCGCTTTGGTATGCCGGTTCGTTTTCGCTGGGCCTTGCGGCCAGCCGGGCGGGCGTGGCCAGGAACCTGGGATTCATGGCCGAAACCGAAAGGCAGGTTGAGCAGCATTTGAACCAGCATCTGAGCGATTTGCCGGACGGGGATGAGCGCTCGCGCCGCATAGTAAGGCAAATGCGCGACGATGAAATCGGCCACCGCGCGACCGCCGAGCATAACGGCGCGCAAACTCTCGGCAAGCCCGCAAGCCTGCTTATGCGTGCAATGTCCAAGGTAATGACCGTCACGGCGTATCGTATTTAACGGGCTGTCCGCCCAGGTCGTGGTTCAATTGCAACGAAATAAATGCGCAAGGGTTAACACTGAATTACTTTTTTGCCTTTTTATGGGTGAAAAGTATTAAAAAAACCACAGAATCCACAATTCGCTCTTTTTTTGCTTGCATATCTTGCATCGCACAAAAAATCGCTATACACTTTAGTTATCGGATGTCGAAACGTGATTGCAAAGGGAAAACCCCAATCACGCGGTCTCAAGCTTACAAGCTTTAGCAGCCCGGCATGCCAAGGTTGTCTCCTCCACCCTCCTCCTTTGGTGGATTTAGCCCAAGACCGCAAGGTCTTGGGCTTTTTTTTTCCTGTTGATTTATGGTTATATTGTCATTGTCTTGCGATGTTTTGTCAGCGCGGCGGGCGGTGGGCGCAAATCTTGCTGTAAACCCGCGCTGCGGCCAAGTTGGTAACATTTCTTGTTTCAACTATTTGCCAGTGACAGGCCCAGCTTGTTACAAAAACGTCCGATAATGTGATGTTGCTTAACTTCTTTATGGGGACTGTGTGATTTCGCCTCACCTCTGGGGATCTTTTACCTGGTTTTATATCTGTATTGTGGCGTTCATGGTGGGCGGCTTGATCGTTGTTTCCGAGCGCTGGCATGGGGCATTCACCGGCGATACCGACATGAAAAAACCGCAGGCTTCTCATTCGCGAGCTACACCGCGCGTGGGCGGCCTGGCTGTGCTGGCCGGAACTCTGGCGGGTTTGCTGGTGCTGGGTCCCAGCAATATGACGCTGACCTGGTTATGGCCCGTCTTGTTCATTGCCGCCATGCCTGTCTTTGTGGCCGGCCTGCTTGAAGATATCACCAAGGACGTCGGTTCCGGCAAGCGCTTGCTGGCGGCTTTTCTTTCCGCCGCCATTGCCTGGTGGCTGTTAGGCGGCGTGTCGCGCGTGGGCCTCAGTTGGGCCGACTGGATTTTGTCGTTCTGGCCTATCTCCCTGCTGTTTACCATGATTGCCGTCGGCGGCTGTACGCATGCCTTGAACATCGTGGATGGCATGAACGGCCTGGCCGGCATGATCGCCACGCTGATGGCGCTGTCGCTGGCCCTGGTCGCCTTGCAGGTGCAAGACATTCCCATTTTCCTGATTGCGGCCGCGCTGGCGTCGGCAACCCTGGGCTTCCTGGTCTGGAATTTTCCGTTCGGCAGGGTGTTCCTGGGCGATGGCGGCGCGTACTTTCTGGGTTTCATGCTGGCCGAACTGGCGGTGCAACTGGTGGTGCGCAACCCCAGCGTTTCGCCGTTCTATGCGCTTGCCGTACTGTTTTATCCGGTTTTCGAGACCCTGTTTTCCATCTGGCGCCGCCGCTTCAAGCGCGGCGTGCCTGTCGACCAGCCCGACGCCCTGCACCTGCATCAACTGGTGTTTCGCCGCCTGGTCCGGGTTACGTTCAGCCGGGACAGCCGCCATGCGGTACCCGCGCTATGCAATGCCATGACCTCGCCTTATTTGTGGGTGCTGGCCCTGATCGGCCTGGTTCCCGCCACGATATTCTGGGACAACGCATGGGCGCTGTGCGCCAGTCTGGCGGTATTTTGCTGGGTATATATGTGGCTGTATTTCCGCCTGGTGTCGTGGCGCCGTCCCGCTTGGCTGTTATTGCCTTCGATGGGCCGCGGCAGCCACCGCAAATAGATTCTGCTCTATAAAAATAGATTCTGCTCTATAAAATCAGTTGTCTTTCTTTACGCGCATAGGCTGGGAGAATAAGTTGGAAATTCAAGATGTGAAACTTGCGGTAGTCGGTCTGGGCTATGTGGGGCTGCCCCTGGCGGTCGAGTTCGGGAAAAAACGTTCGGTCCTGGGGTTTGACATCAATGCCCGCCGGATCGCCGAACTGAAAGACGGACGCGACTACACGCTGGAGGTCGACGCCAACGAGCTTGCCGAAGCCGCCCAGTTGCGCTTCACCAGCGAAGCCACGCATTTGGCCGAAGCCAATGTCTATATCGTCACCGTGCCGACGCCGATCGACGAATACAAGCGGCCCGACCTGACGCCGCTGGTTAGCGCCAGCGAGACCGTCGGCAAGGTGCTCAAGAAGGGCGACATCGTGATCTACGAGTCCACCGTCTATCCGGGCGCACCGAGGAAGATTGCGTGCCGGTGCTGGAGCGCGTCTCGGGCCTGCGGTTCAACGACGATTTTTTCGCGGGCTACAGCCCGGAACGCATCAATCCGGGCGACAAGAAGCACCGCCTGCCGACCATCAAGAAGGTGACGTCGGGCTCGACGCCCGAAGTCGCCGACTTCGTCGACGCGCTGTACGGCCAGATCATCGTCGCCGGCACGCACAAGGCGTCGTCCATACGCGTCGCCGAGGCCGCCAAGGTGATCGAGAACACGCAGCGCGACGTGAACATCGCGCTGATCAACGAACTGGCGCTGATCTTCAACCGGCTGGGCATCGACACCGAGGAGGTGCTGGAGGCCGCCGGCACCAAATGGAATTTCCTGCCGTTCCGGCCCGGCCTGGTCGGCGGCCATTGCATCGGCGTCGATCCCTACTACCTGACGCACAAGGCGCAGGAGATCGGCTATCACCCGGAAATGATCCTGGCCGGCCGCCGCATCAACGACAGCATGGGCGGCTACGTGGTGTCGCAATTGGTCAAGCACATGACCAAGCGGACGCATTCAGGTGCAGGGCTCGCAAGGTGCTGGTGATGGGCCTGGCGTTCAAGGAAAACTGCCCCGACCTGCGCAATACCCGTATCGTGGACATCGTCAACGAACTGGGTGAATACAATATCGAGGTCGATGTCTACGACCCCTGGGTGGACCCCGAGGCGGCCGTGCACGAATACGGCATTACGCCGGTTGCAAGCTTGCAGGCAGGGGCCTACGATGGAATTATCCTCGCGGTGTCGCATCAGCAGTTCGTCGCAATGGGCTGCCAGGCAATCCGCGCCCTGGGCAAGCCCGAGCACGTTCTCTACGATCTTAAATATGTGCTGACTGCCAGCGAAGCCGATCTGCGGCTGTAATCCAGAAAGTTGAAAGGCGTTATATGAGCACTCGTTATCAGGAAGTCACGGCAAACCTGCAGTCCGAACCCAAGACGTGGCTGGTGACCGGCTGCGCGGGATTCATCGGTTCGAACCTGCTGGAAACGCTGCTGCAGATGGGCCAGAAAGTCGTCGGCCTTGACAATTTTGCGACCGGGCACCAGTACAACCTGGATGAAGTTCAAAAAGCCGTTACGCCGCAGCAGTGGCAGCAATTTACCTTTCAGGAAGGCGATATCCGCGATCCCGAGGCCTGCCGCAAGGCAGTGTCGGGGGTGGATTATGTCTTGCACCAGGCGGCCCTGGGGTCCGTGCCGCGCTCCTTGCAGGATCCGGTTACCACCAACGATGTCAATATCAACGGTTTCCTGAATATGCTGGTGGCGGCGCGCGATGCGCAGGTGCAGTCTTTTGTCTATGCGGCGTCCAGCTCTACCTATGGCGACCACGAAGCCTTGCCCAAGGTCGAGGATCGCATAGGGCGGCCATTGTCGCCTTATGCGGTGACCAAGTTCGTCAACGAACTCTACGCCGATGTCTTTACCCGTTCCTACGGGTTCGGCAGCGTGGGATTGCGTTATTTCAATGTTTTCGGCAAGCGCCAGGATCCCAACGGCGCCTACGCGGCGGTCATTCCCAAATGGGTGGCCGCCATGATACGCGGCGAAGATGTCGTTGTTAACGGCGATGGCGAAACCAGCCGCGACTTCTGCTTTATCGAGAACGTGGTGCAGGCCAATATCCTGGCCGCGCTGGCGCAGCCCGAGGGGGTCAATCAGGTTTACAACGTGGCTTTCAACGCGCGCACCAGTCTTAACGAACTGTTCGAATACCTGGCCAAGGCCCTGGGCAATAACGGCATCGTGTACGACAAGCAGCCGGTATACAGCGAGTTTCGCGCCGGCGATGTGCGGCATTCGCAAGCCGATATCAGCAAGGCCAGGCAATTGTTGGGCTACGAGCCTATGCACAACATCGTGCAGGGACTCGAGGTTTCCATGCCCTGGTATACGCAGTTCCTGCGTTAACTTGAAAACCTTAAAGCAGCGACTTTCCGGCTTGCATTCCGACCACAGACGCATTGCGCAAGGCGCAATGCGCGTGGCCTTTTTTTTGTTGCTGGGCAAGGCCGCCGGCGCGTTCAAGGAAATGGCGGTAGCGTACCGCTATGGGGTCAGCGACGTCGTCGATGCCTATCAGTTCACCATGACCATGGCCAGTTGGCTGCCTGTCACGATTGTCGGCGTGTTGTCGGTGGTGTTGATCCCGGTGCTGGTGCGTACCCGCTATGCCGACCAGGCCAGCCGCGCGCGTTTTCTAGGCGAATTGCAAGGCTGGGTCATCGCGGCCGGCACGGTGCTGGCGGTGCTGACGTATGCCGTCTGGCCATGGCTGCTGGATATTGCCGGGCAGGGGTTGCCTGCCGAAGCGCGGCGCATGAGCACCCAATTGACTTTGGCTTTTGCGCCGGCTGCCTTGCTTACCCTGGTGACGGGGATCAGCGCGGCGCGGTTGCGGGCGCACGAGCGCCATATCAATACACTGCTCGACAGCGTTCCGGCTGTCGTCATATTGGTGTGGGTAATGCTGGCGGCCACGGTAAGGGATGTGGGGCCGCTGCTTTGGGGCACCTTGCTCGGCTATCTGATCCAGTCCGCATGGTTGCTATGGTTGGCGGCCAAGGCCGACGGCATATGGGGCAGGCCCCGGCTCAGCCTGGCTTCGCCGCAATGGCCCGCCCTGGTCAAGGCGGCCGGTGTAATGCTGATCGGACAGGTCGCCATGAGTTTTGTCGGGCCGATAGACCAGTACACGGCCGCCAATCTGGGGGCCAATGCCAACGCCACGCTGGGTTATGCCAGCCGCCTTTTGTCATTGCTGCTGGGGATAGGCGCGGCATCGGTAGGACGCGCGGCGCTGCCGGTGCTGGCCGATATACAAGGCCGCGGCGATCCGGCGCGGGCGCGCTCCACGGCGCTGAGGTGGTCGGTGGCGATGCTGTTGGTGGGCGCCGCCGTGACATTGGCGGGTTGGCTGCTGGCTCCGTGGGGCGTAAGCCTGTTGTTCGAACGCGGCGCCTTCACGGCGCAGAACACGCAGACGGTGGCGCATGTGCTGCGCTGGGGCTTGCTGCAGTTGCCGTTTTATTTTGGTGTGCTGATACTGGTTCAATTGTTGGCCAGCCAGAATCGCTATCGGATCATGGCCATGATCGCCGTGGCCAATTTTGTTTTGAAGGCCATTATGAACCAGGTATTGGCGCCGGTCATGGGGCCTGCCGGCATCATGCTGGCAACCAGCATGATGTATGCCTTGTCCTACGCCTGCTATGTCCTGGCGGCCTTGCGCCCCATTCGTCCGGCGGCGGCATCCAGTTAGTATTTCAGATACAGGTATTGTCTTGAGTTCTTTGCATTTTCAACCCCACCTGATGATTGTCATCCATTCCTTGAGCGGCGGAGGGGCGGAGCGAGTGGCCGCCGATTTAAGCGCCTACTGGGTGCAGCGCGGTTACAAGGTCACGCTGGTTACCCAGGCTGATGCCGGCACCGATGTTTACCCCTTGCATGCGGCGGTCAAGCGCTATGCCCTGGGAATGGCCGCTTTCAGTACCGGCAAGGTAAGCGCGGCCGTGGCGAATTTGCGGCGTGTATGGGCGTTGCGCCGGCTGATCAAGCGCGAGCGGCCCACCATTGTCCTTGGCATGATGACGACGGCTTCGGTGCTGGCGATTGCCGCGGCGCGCGGCCAGCCTTGCCGGGTGATTGCCACCGAGCACACTCACCCGCCGTCGCAAGAGCTGCCCGAAATGTGGCTGCGCTTGCGGCGCTGGGCCTACCCGCAGGCGGCGGCGGTGGTCGCCCTGACCTCGGGCACGGCGGCATGGCTGGACGAGCACGTTCCAGGCTCGAAAGTCACGGTAATTCCTAATGCGGTGCGCTGGCCGCTGGATAGCGCCGAGCCGCTGCTGCCCCCGCCTCCCCGAAATGGGCGCTACCGTTTGCTGGCTGTCGGACGCCTGCACCCGCACAAAGGCTTCGATCTGCTGTTGCGGGCCTTTCAGGCGATAGCCAGGCAATTTCCCGATTGGGACCTGGCGATTCTGGGCGAAGGCGGCTGCCGCGACGAACTGCAAGGCCAGATCGACGAAGCGGGCCTGGCCGAACGCGTCAGCATGCCGGGGCGGGCGGGCAATGTGGGCGACTGGTATGCGCAGTCCGATTTGTATGTGCTCAGTTCCAGGGTTGAGGGTTTATCCAATACCTTGCTGGAAGCGATGGCCAGCGGCCTGGCTCCGGTAGCGTTCGATTGCGAAACCGGCCCGCGCGAGATCGTGCGCAATGGCATAGACGGCGTGCTGGTCAACCCTCCCGAAGATGATGAAGCGCTGGCGGCCCATTTATCGGACATGATGGCGCGCCATGAACAACGTGGCGCCTATGCGCGCCGGGCCGTCGATGTGCGCGATCGTTTTTCCACGACCAGGGTAATGGCCTTGTGGGGCCATTTGTTTGAAGTCCATTGACACCGTCCGCGAGGCGGGCGTAGAAGTGAGCAGATTATGTGTGGAATCGTTGGAGTATGGGGCGCGTTGCCGGGCAAGCGGGGCTTGGTCGGACAGGCCTGCCGCAGCCTGAGGCATCGGGGACCGGACAGCGAAGGCTATTGGGAAGACCAATCGGCCGGACTGGCGCTGGGCCATGTCCGGCTGGCGATTCTCGACCTGACGCAAGCCGGCCATCAACCGATGGTGTCGGCTTGCGGGCGCTATGTGCTGGTATTGAATGGCGAAATCTATAACCATCTCGAAATGCGCGCCGCGCTTGAAGCCGAGGGGCATGCGCCGGCCTGGCGCGGGCATTCCGACACCGAGACAGTACTGGCCGGCTTTGTCGCCTGGGGCTTCCAGAAAACCTTGCAGGCCGCCGTGGGCATGTTTGCGATTGCATTATGGGATCGCCAGGAGCGCACCCTGACCCTGATGCGCGACCGCATGGGCGAAAAACCGCTATATATGGGCTTTGTGGCGGGCAACTTTGTATTTGCCTCGGAGCTCAAGGCGCTTACCGGCATACCCGGTTTCGATAAGGAAACGGACCGCCAGGCCTTGTCGTTGCTGGTGCGCCATAACTATATTCCGGCGCCTTTCAGCATATACCGGGCTATCAGGAAACTGGCGCCGGGTTCGTGGCTGCAAGTCTCGGAAGAACAATGCCGGCGCGCGTCGCTGCCCGAGCCGCGGCACTATTGGTCCGCCCGGGATGTTGCGCGGCAAGCTCGCGCAAACCGCTTGTCTTTCGGATCCGACAGCGATGCCGTGGATGCCCTGGAAACGGTGCTGACCACGGCGGTCAAGGGGCAGATGATTTCCGATGTCAGCCTGGGCGCATTCCTGTCCGGCGGGATTGATTCGTCCATTGTCGCGGCGCTGATGCAGAAAGACAGCGCGCAAGCCGTCAAGACCTTTTCCATCGGCTTCAACGATCCGGCCTACAACGAGGCGGAGCATGCCAAGGCCGTCGCCGCGCATCTGGGCACCGAACATACCGAGCTCTATGTGGACTCCAGCGATGCGCTGGCGGTCGTGCCCGGCCTGGGAGGCTTGTATGACGAGCCCTTTGCCGACTCCTCGCAGATTCCGACCATATTGGTTGCGCGCATGGCGCGCCGCGATGTCACGGTGGCATTGTCGGGCGACGGCGGCGACGAATTGTTCGGCGGCTATTCGCGTTATTTGCGCGCCAAGCGCTGGTGGGACAAGCGCGAGTCGATCCCGGCGTTTTTGCGTGGGCCGATGGCCGCGGGCGCTCGCATGGGCGCAGGAATGCTGGGCGCCGGCAGGGCGCGCGAACAGGCCGAGAAACTGGCGCAAGTGCTGGCGGCGGATCATTCCGGACAGTTCTACCGGCAATTCGTGTCGTACTGGAAAGACCCGGCGCAGGTGGTGATAGGCGCCGATGCTCCGGCGACGCCGTTCGACGAGCCGTCCGATGACGCCATATTCGACCGCATGATGCTGCTCGATACGCTGACGTATTTGCCTGACGACATCCTGGTGAAAGTGGATCGGGCGGCGATGGCCAGCAGCCTGGAAACCCGTGTGCCGATGATAGATCATCGTGTATTCGAGTTTGCCCAGCGCCTGCCGGGCGATTACAAGATGCGCGATGGCCAGGGAAAATGGCTGCTGCGCCAGTTGCTGTACCGGCATGTGCCGCGCGCCATGGTCGATCGTCCCAAGAAAGGGTTTTCCGTTCCGTTGGCGGTATGGCTGCGCGGGCCGCTGAAAGATTGGGCGTCAGCCTTGCTGGATCCGGCGCGCTTGCGCCGGCAAGGCCTGTTCCATGCCGAACCTGTCATGCGTAAATGGCAGGAGCACCAGGCCGGCGCGCACGACTGGAGCACCTATTTATGGAGCATCCTGATGACGCAGGCGTGGCTGGAGCACAATGCGGGGGCGGACCGGCCATGAAAATAGTGTTTTTCGTCAGTTCCATGCATGCCGGCGGCGCCGAACGCGTGGCGGCGACGCTGGCTGGCGCCTGGGCCGAGCGTGGCGACGAGGTCATCCTGGTTCCCACTTATACCAAAAAGGGCAGCCTGTTTTATCGCTTGAAACCCGGTGTCAAATTGACATGGCTGGCGGATCGCATGGGCTGGCTGGCCAGGACGCCGCTGGCCAGCATTAGGAAATGGTTCGCCATCCGGCGCCTGGTCAAGGAGACCCGGCCGGATGTGATCATTTCCTTTTTGACCAATGTGAATGTGATGGTGCTGCTGGCCACTCGCGGATTGGATGTACCCACGATTGTCTGCGAAAGAACCAATCCGGCGGTCAGCGCCAGCGCCGGCAAGACGCTGGCTTGGCTGCGTCGCCATACTTACGCCTGGGCCAGCCTGGTAACGGTGCAGGCCCAGGCCAGCGTCGAACCTTTCCAGAAAATGGTGCCGGCGATACGGCGGCTGGCGGTCATTCCCAATCCTTTGCCGCCGGAATTGGCCGGCCCCTTTACGGCCCGGCCCTTGCCGGATCCCGGCCGGCGCCGCCAACTGGTCGCCATGGGCAGGCTGGCGCAGCTCAAGCGTTTCGATTTCCTGATACAGGCGTTTGCCGCGATGGCCGCCGACTTCCGGATTGGGATTTGCATATCTGGGGCGCCGGTCCTTTGCGGGCAAGCCTGGCCCGGCAAATTCAGGATGCGGGCCTGGATGATAGGGTCTTCTTGCGAGGCCGCACGCATGAGCCCTGGAGTGAGCTTGCCCGGGCCGATGTCTTTGTCCTGACATCGGAAGTGGAAGGCTTTCCCAATGTATTGCTGGAGGCCATGGCGCTGGGGCTGCCGTGCGTGACCGTCGATTGCCCCAGCGGGCCGCGCGAGATCAGCAATAACGGCGTAGAGGCGGTGCTGGTGCCCCTGGACGATCAACCGGCGCTTATCCAGGGACTGGGTCAATTGATGGGCGATTCGGTCCTGCGCGATGTCTTGGGCAAGCATGCCGCTATTTCGGTGCGCGACCGCTATGAGCTGGCCGAAGTCTTGCACCAGTGGGATGCGCTGATCGGCAGCGTGCGCGAATCGCAAAACCAGGAAACCCACGCATGAGCGGCTATACCGATACCAGCCCCGCGCCTTTGCATGTGGCGCATATCATTTCAGGCCTGGGCCATGGCGGTGCGGAAACCGTGCTGCACCGCTTGCTGACCGCGCCTGTCCAGCAGGATCGCCATTGCGTGATTTCCATGGGGGACGAGGGCGTATTCGGCCCGCGCCTGCGCGCGGCCGGAGTGGCTGTCTATACGCTGGATATGAAAACTCCCGCGGGAGCGCTCAAGGGCTTGTGGCGCATGTATTGGCTGCTGCGTACATTGCGGCCCGACGTGGTGCAAACCTGGATGTATCATGCCGATCTGATCGGCGGCCTGGCGGCGCGCCTGGCGGGGATCAAGGCGATTGCCTGGGGTATTCGCAACTCGGGGGCCGATCTGCATAAAAGCAGCCGTTCGGCCAAGGCGCTGGCGTGGCTGTGCGCGCGCCTGTCGCGGCTGGTGCCCGGCGTGATTATCGCCTGCGCCGACAATGCCGCGCAGCGTCATCGGCAATGGGGCTACCGCTCCGACCGCATGCTGGTCATTCCCAATGGCTATGATCTGTCCCGCTGGCAACCCGATTCGCAGGCGCGCGCGGCGTTGCGGGCCGAATGGGGCTGGCCCGGCGATGCGGTCATTATCGGCAGCGTGGCGCGCTGGAATCCCCTGAAGGACCATGCCAATCTGCTGGCCGCTTTTGCATTGAGCGCCAAGCGCAATCCAGCGCTGCGCTGTGTGCTGATAGGCCATGGCATCGATGCGTCCAATAGCGAGCTTATGGCGCTTATCGACGGACATGGCATAGGCGATAAGGTGAAGTTGCTGGGCCGGCGCGATGACGTGCCCGGGCTGATGAGCGCATTGGATGTGCATGTGTTGTCCAGCCGGGCCGAGGGCTTTCCTAATGTGGTGGCTGAAGCCATGGCGACCGGCGTGGCCTGCGTTGTGACCGATGTCGGCGATGCCGCGAAAATTGTGGGCGATGCGGGCTGGGTCGCGCCGCCGCAGGATTGCGCCGCCTTGTCGCATGCCATGGACCAGGCCGTGGCCCAATTGGGTACGGAATCGTTGCGGGCGCGCTTGCAGCAGGGGCGCGAACGGGTAGGGCGCTTGTTCAGCCTTGAGGCCATGGTTGATGCCTACCGGGTCGTATGGCGGCGCCTGGCGGCGGATTATCCGAGCCGAGCCGCTTCGCCGGCTGCGCGCGCTTCATATACCGATGACGGCGCCGGCAAGACAGCTCATGCGCGCCGCTTGCTGTTCGCCGTGAATAACCCCGCGTTTTTCTTGTCGCATCGTTTGCCGTTGGCATTGGGCGCGCAGCGGGCCGGTTTCGAGGTTCATGTGGCGACCATGGACGGCGCTTCGGTGCCGGAAATCCTGAGACATGGCCTCGCGCATCATGTCATTCCCATGTCGCGCAGCGGCAAGCATCCAATCCAGGAAATGCGCAGCATTTACGCATTATGGAAATTATTCAGGCGCGTGCGTCCCGATGTGGTCCACGCGGTAACGATCAAGCCCGTGCTGTACGGGGGGATTGCGGCGCGGCTTGCCGGCGTGCCGGCCTATGTCGCGGCAATATCGGGTTTGGGATTCATTTTCACCAAGCCGGGCCAGGGCGTGGATTTTTTGCGATTGGCGGCGACGGCGCTTTATCGCCTGGCGCTGGGCCATCCCAATAGCCGGGTCATTTTCCAGAATATCAATGACCGCGATGTCTTGCGCAAGGCGGGAGTGGTCAGGCCCGGACAAGTCGTGCTGATACGCGGTTCCGGCGTCGATCTGGATGCGTTTCCGGCGACTGCCGAGCCCGATGGCCCGCCGGTTGCCATTATGGCGGCGCGCTTGCTGCTGGACAAAGGAGTGGTCGAGTTTGTCGAGGCGGCCCGGTTGACGGCCGGCCATCCCAGCGGCCTGCGCTGGTTATTGGTGGGAGGGCCCGACAGCGGCAATCCGGCCAGCATTACCGAGACGGAGTTCGCTCGGTGGCGGGAAGAGGGGCTGGTCGAATGCTTGGGCGAACGCTCTGACATAGCCGCCCTGTACCGGCAGTCGCATATTGCCGTGCTGCCGTCGTATCGCGAAGGCTTGCCTAAATCGCTGGTTGAAGCGGCCGCTTGCGCACGCGCGGTGGTGACTACCGATGTGCCGGGATGCCGGGATGCGATCGAGCCGGGAGTGTCCGGTCTGCTGGTGCCTGCTCGCGATGCCAGGGCGCTTGCGGATGCCGTCGCAAGGCTGGCGGGCGATCCGCAATTGCGTCGGCAAATGGGCGTTGCGGGCCGGCATTTGGCGGAGCAAGAGTTCGATATCCGCAAGGTCGTGCAGACGCATGTGGAGCTTTATCAGCTGCTGAGCGCGGATGGCATGCGTAGATCGGAATAGGCCCCGAAGACGGCATCGTCCAACGATGCCGCCAGGATGGGTGCGTGATCGTCAGCGCGCAGCGCCGGCGCCGCTTTGTTTCATGGCCCGCTCGAGTATCATGGGCATGACGCCGCCTATCCGCAGAAACTCGACTTCAAGCATGGTTTCAATGGCGGCGGTCGCCATGACGATATCGGTCGTTCCGTCGGCGCGGTGGATTTTCACCTCCAGACGGCATCTGGGGAGCAGTGCGTCCGGGTCAATATCCAGTTCAATCGAATCCGCGGCGGATAGCCGCATAGTCCCTTCCGATAGGGACTGGAGCAGTTTTATCGGGACAATGCCCATCCCTATCAGGTTCGAACGATGAATACGTTCGAAGCTAAGGGCCAGTACGGCGCGAACGCCGAGAAGACGCAGGACTTTGGCCGCCCAGTCGCGCGAAGAGCCCATGCCGTAACGCTCGCCGCCTATCAATACCGTCGCTTGCCGGTCGCCGCGATACATTTCGGCGACTTCATGCAGCGGCCTGACCTGGCGGCTGGGAATATGCAGGGTATGGCCTACAGGGCAATCCGGGCACAATAGGTTCTTCAAGGCGCGGCTATGGAAAGCGCCTCGCAGCATGACTTTCCAGTTGCCGCGGCGCGCCGCGAATACATTCAGGTCGTGGCGGTCTTCGCCGCGCTGCGCCAGGTAGTCGGCAACGAAGCTGTCCGAGGGTATCCCGCTGGCGGGCGAGATATGGTCGGTGGTGACATCGTCGCCTACGATCATCAATGGATAGGCTGTGTAGCGGCCCAGAAGGCTTTGTTCGCGCATTGCCGCAAAAGGAGGCGGCTGCAGGTAATTGGATTGCTCGTCCCATGGGAAAAGATCGCCGGCGGGTGCTGTCAGGTCTTCCCAGAACGGGTTGTGCGAGGCGCTCTGGAATGCCGCCGGATAGTCATCGGGCCGTTGAGATAGTTTCAGGGTGTCGGCTATTTCTTGTTCCGAGGGCCATACATCTTCCAGGTAGATGTGTTTGCCGTCGGCGTTCACTTGAATGGGTTGGTCGCGCAAGTTGGTGTTTGCATCGCCATTCAAGGCAAAGGCTATCACCAGCGCGGGCGACATAATGAAGGCCAGGTCCAGTTCGGGGTGCACACGGCCCGGGAAGTTCCGGTTGCCGGACAAGATAGCCACCGGCTTTACCTGATTGCGCTCCATCAATTGGCGCAGCGCGGGAATCAATTGACCGGAATTGCCGATACAGGTGGCGCAGCCGTAGCCCACAATGTCGAAGCCAAGCGCATGCAGATCGGGCAGCAGGCCCGCGCGTTCCAGGTAGGTGGCGGCGGCCGGTGACCCCGGCGATAGCGAGGTTTTCACCCACTCGGGAACCTTCAGGCCGTATCGCCGCGCCTTCCTGGCAAGAAGCCCCGCGGCAATCAGCAGGCGCGGATCGGATGTGTTGGTGCAACTGGTGATGGCAGCCAGCCCCACGGGATAGCGGGGGAGCGCTGTTGCCGGGCCAGTGGCGAATTCATGCGCGATGTCGCCAAGCGCCTGGGGCGCTTCGGAATAATCGCGCCGGTCCTGGGGACGCCTGGGGCCGGCGATGGAAATGCCAATTTCATCGAGGTTGATTTCAATGGTTTTGGTATATTTGGCGCGGTGTTCGGGCTTGAACCATAGCCCGGCCTGCCTGATGTAGCTTTCCGTCAGCCTGATATGCCGCTCGCTTCGTCCCGTGGCGCGCAAGTACGCAAGTGTTTGCCCATCGACGGCGAAGAAGCCTGTCGTTGCGCCATATTCGGGCGCCATATTGGCAATGACCGCGCGATCGCCCGCCGTCAGCGTCGATACCCCCGGCCCATGGAATTCGACGAACTCCCCGGCCACGCCCAGTTTGCGCAGTTGTTCGGTTACGGTGAGCGCCAGGTCGGTAGCCTGGGTTACCGGGCTTTTCGAGCCATGCAAATATACGCCGATAACGTCGGGTACCCGTATCATGGTCGGCATGCCGAACATTACCGTTTGCGCTTCCAGGCCGCCCACGCCCCAGCCCAGCACGCCTATGCCGTTGATCATGGGAGTATGGCTGTCGGTGCCCAGCAGCATATCGGGGAAAATCCATGTCCCGTCCTCCTTTTGCTGTGTGGCCACGACGGTGGCCAATTGCTCCAGGTTGATCGTATGCATGATCCCCGTGCCCGGCGGATTGATATGCACGGCGGGCAGTGCCGAGGAGGCCCATCGTAAAAAGCGGTAGCGCTCCGCATTGCGCCGGATTTCATGCTGCATGTTCAACGCGACGGCGTCGCTTTGGCCAAATGCTTCGACCGCCAGCGAATGGTCGATCGACACATCCACCGGCAGCGAGGGATTCAGGGTCGTTGGATCGGCGCCTTCCCGTGCCAGGTAGTCGCGCATGGCGGCAATATCGACAAGCGCCGGCGTGCTTGTCGTATCGTGCATCAAGACCCGATTGGGCAAGAACGCTATTTCGGCTTCGCTGGCCCGGTTTTCCAGCCAGCCCAGTATGGCCGAAACGGCCTGCTCTTGTTCGATGCCTTGCGTGTTGCGCAATACATTTTCAAGCAACAGGCGCAAGACAAGAGGTAGCTGGTCCAGAACCGCGGGATCGAAGGCTTGGAAACTGACGGCATGGTAGGACTGGCCATCGATTTCAAGCTGTTGCCGATAGGGGTGGGATGTGTGCATCGTTGGACCGTTACGTTGTTTTGCAAGCCGGCATTCGGGAGGCTATTCTATTTTGATGCTGGCATCTTGGATGATCTGGCCAAACAGCTTGGATTGTTCGGCCCTGAAGGCGCCGAATTCGGCGGGTTTCATGGGCGCGGGCTGAGCTCCCTGGGTTTCAAGCGCCTTGACCACTTCTGGATCGTGCAGGGCCTTGATTGTCGCGACATTCAGTTTCTCGATGATGTCCTGGGGCGTGCCGGCGGGCGTGAACAGACCAAACCAGTTCACCAGGATAAAGTCCTTTAATGCGGGTACGCTGCTGATAGGCGGAATGCCGGGAAATGCGTTCATGGCCTGCTCCGACGAAACGCCGATGCCCTTGACCTTGCCGCTCTGGATAAATGGCAGTAAGGCCGCGCCGCTGGCAAAAGTCATGCTGACCTGGCCGCCGGCCACATCGGCGACAGCCTGTGCCGATCCTTTATAAGGAATGTGCAAAATAGTCGTACCGGCCAGCTTGTTGAACAGTTCTCCGGAAATGTTCTGGATATTGCCCATCCCGCTGGAGGAGTACGACAGATTGCTTTTGTGCGCTTTTGCATACTCGACGAGCTGGGCAATGTTATTGATCGGCAGCTTGGGATCGATGGCCAGAATATTCGGGATCTTGGCGACAAGCGAAATTGGCGCGAGATCGGTGGCCGGATCGTACGACATTTTTTTATACAGATGCGGATTGATGGCTGCTTCCCCGGAAGTTGCAAGAAGCAATGTCAGGCCGTCGGGTTTTGCTTTCGCGGCCTGGCCCGCGCCTATCATGCCGCTGGCGCCCGGTTTGTTTTCGACCACGACCGATTGCTTCAATTGGGTCGAAAGGCTTTTGGCCAGAATGCGTCCCACGACATCGGTGCCGCCGCCGGCCGGAAAGGGCACAATAAGCGTGACCGGACTGCTTGGGTAATTGCCGGCCTGGGTTTGCGCCATGCCGGGCGCCATCGTGAATAGGCAGCCTGTCGCCAGGACGGTGGCGAGCAATTGGTGTTTTGTAATGTTCATTTTCTGTTTCCTGGAATGGTTTTTTTACTGGTATAGAGCCTGATCAGGGCCTGTTAACAGGCCCTAGCCGAGGGCGTATGTTTGCTTGCCGGGCACATCCAGGTCCACCGCCAATATCGAGGCGGTTTCCGAATCGGTAATAAACAATGTTTTGTTGTCTTTGCCGCCGAAAGCGCAATTGCTGGTCAGGATTCCCTTCGGAGAGCGGATTCTGAGGATGGGCTCTCCCAGCCGATTGAATTTCCATACCGTGCCCAAACCCATGTGGCAGACCAGCAGGTTGTCGTCGGCATCCAATGCCAGCCCGTCCGGACCGGCCAGGCCGCCGGATAGTTGAATGAATGTCCCGGATTTTGAAACGCTTCCATCGGGAAAGAATCGAATCCTCCAAATGGCATTGGCCCGGGTGACGGCCAGCAGCAAGTCGGTTTCGGCGGCATTGAAGGTAAGCCCGTTCGGGCTGGGTATATTGTTCAGCAGGCAGTCGAGCCGGCCGTTGACGCCCAGGCGGAACAGGCGGCCGTGCGGCGACTGCAGCCCGCTTTGCCCCTGATCGGTGAAATACAGGTCGCCATTGGAGGCGAAGTGAAGATCATTCACGCCGCGGAACTGCTCGAACATGGGCCGGCTGCAATAGGGTTCGATGCGTCCGTTATGAGGATCCAGCACCATGATTCCATTGCGATAATCCGCTATGAAAATACGTCCGTCCTGATGTATTTTCAGCCCATTGGGCTCCCCATCGTATTGAACGACAAGATCAAATTCCCCTTCGGGGTTGATGCGGAAAACGCGTCCGTACGCCACATCCACGCAGTACAGGTTTCCTTGCCTGTCGAATGACGGGCCTTCGAAGAAGGCCGGGAGCTGGCGCCCTTTGTGCTGTTGCTGCAGCCAGAACGACTGGCGCGCATCGCCGGCAAGTTCTTGCGGCAGCGTGGCAAAAACGCGGGCGGTAACTTCGGGAGGAGCTGCAAACATATTCATACCTTATATTTGAATGTGGTATTTGCTATAGAGTCGCCGGGAAAACTCAACGCTATCGTTCGTGTGTGTAGGTCGGGATACGGATTTCAGGCGGCGGGGGGCGCGACGGTTGCTTCTCCCTGGCCGCTTTTTTCCAGCGCCCGGCCGACAAAACCGGACGCTTTCATTTCTTCAACAAAAGCCTGCAGGTAGGCATGCGCCGCCTTGTTCTTCGCCGGCGTGGCCATGGCCTGGTGGATGGCTGTGAAATAGCCGGGCAGAACCTTCATTTCAGGATTGTCCCGCGCTGCTTTTTCCAGTGGTTGCCGCACGCCCGCGGCCGCATCCGACTGCCGCGCCAGGAACATATCGACAGCGCCCGAGGAAGTCTCCGCGCGGACAAGCTGGGCGTGTTTGATCTCGCGGCTGAGAAACAGATCGTAGGCGGCGCCTTTGCCGACGGCTATCCGCGTGCCGTCTGTGTCGACGTCGTCCAGCGCGTTGAATTTGCTGTCTTTCGCGACCAGGTAGGTCCCTTCGATGATGACGTACGGAGACGTAAACAGCACATCTTCGGCGCGCAGCGGATCGATGGCCAGAAAGCCTATATCCCAGACGTCGTCGCGGGCGGCGCCGACCACTTTGCCGGCTGCGATGAAACTGACGATTTCAAGCTCGACCTGCAGGCGCTCGGCCAGTGCCCGGGCCAGGGCGACCGACACCCCTTGCGGTTCTCCCGCGTCGCTTTTTTGAGCCAGCACGGGATTGCCATAGTTGATGGCTGCCCGCAGTTTTCCGGTTGAAAGCAGCGCGCTGCGCGCATCCGATAACGTTGAGTTCATAGATTCCTCGTAAATTAAGTGGCGGCGGCCTGTGATCAGGCGCCAGGGGAAGTTGTGCGTTGCTGTTTCAAGCGCGCCAGGAGCGCTTGCCTGATGTGAGACCGGGCCTCTTGCTCGGCGCGGTCCGCATCGCGCGCCGCAATGGCTTCAAACAATATGGCGTGTTCCTGATGGGCCAGCGCCGGCCTGCCGGTATGGGCCAGGGTGCTTTGCCCGAGCAAGGCGGTGGAGTCGATCAGGTTGTTGATGGCCTTGATCAGGAATTGATTATGCGATGCCGCATAAATGGCCTGATGAAAGTCATAGTTGGACTTGATCGGATCCGCCCCGTTTTTGCTGTCTTCCAGAATGGCGCGCATATTGTCGATTTCGATGTCATCCGCATGCCTTGCCGCGAACCTTGCGGCGCCGCCTTCGAGTATTTCCCTTAGCGAATACAGTTGCGTGATCGATTGCTGATTCAAGGTTGTGATGACCAGGCCTTTGCGGGGCTCGTGGGTAAGCAGGCCTTCATCTTCCAGGCGCTTCAAGGCTTCTCTGACCGGTGTGCGGCCCATGCCCAGGCGCTTGGATACCTCGATTTCGCGCAGCCGGTCGCTTGAACTGAAGTCGCCCGAAACGATGCGCCGCTTCAATTCAATATATGCCTGGTTGGCCTGGGTATTGCTTTTTTTGATTGGCATGGGAATGTCAGTTGAACGTGATGGTCATTTGCCGAGCCGCACCAGTCGTTCCTGCAAATGCGTCATTGAAGCGGTTTCGATTTCGACGCCGTCGATTTGCGCCTGACGGTATTTGTCGAGTTCGATGTCGCCGGGCACGATGACGGGCGCGCCGGGGTCGGCCGCCGGGGTATCGTGCAGGATGCTGCGGAAATCTTCCATGCGGCCTCGTAGCCAATCGGCGCCGCCCAGGCGGGCGGTATCGATCAGCAGGAAAAAGTGGCCCAGGTCCTGGGGCGCTTCGGGGTTGTCGACCCAGGATTTGATATGTGTCAGATACGAGGCGCCCGACAGCAAGCCAGCCAGCATATCCACCACCAAGGCCAGGCCATAGCCCTTGTGGCCGCCGATCGCCATCAGGAAACCGCTTAGCGCCGCCTTGGGATCGGTGGTGGGGCGGCCTTCTTTGTCGGTGGCCCAGGTTGCCGGAATGGATTTACCTTGGTCGAGCGCTTGCCGGATCTTGGCCCTGGCGACGACGCTCAAGGCCATGTCCAGCAGGAATGGATCGCCGCCGGGATTGGGAATGCCGAATCCCAGTGGGCTGTTTCCCAGCCGGGCATCGCTGCCGCCCCAGGGGGCGATGGTGGTTGACGCATTGCTGCATATGAAGGAGGCGTAGCCTTGTTGCGCGGCCAGGAATGCATAGGGCGATATAGGGCCGAAATGATTGCTGCCGCGCGCAAACACGACGCCGACGCCGGTCTGTTGGGCCAGGACGATGGCTTCTTTCAGGGCGGTTTGACCTACCAATGGACCAATGCCGTTGTCGCCATCGACTTTGCTGATGGCGGGCGCGCATTTTTCGACCGTGATCCTGGCTTTTGAATTGACGCCATCGATAGCCAGCCTTTCGCCATAGGACTTGACCCGGCTTACCCCATGCGTATGGAGCCCGAACATATCGGCCAGCACCAGGATTTCAGCGGTACTGCGCGCATCGGACTCATTGAGGCCATATGTTTGCAGGGCCAGAACTGCGATTTCGGTTAAACGATTCTTTTCTACTCTTTCCAGCGTCATCTGGTTCTCTTTCCGAAGTGAAGTGTTTAGCGTGAAATATTCACCGAGCTATCTGCTTTTTTGTATACATAAATATATTGATATATATTAAATTATGAGGCAGATTTGCGCCGCGTTCAAGCACTATTTTGTGTTTGCAGGGGGATAGCGAACGCCCGCAACTCGTCACCTTGGCGGCGAGTTGCGGGCGTTCAAGGCCGGCTGTGGGCCGGCTGGGGGAATGAAAGCTTGCGCTCTGGGCGGTCCGGCCTAGAAAGGCAGGGCGAGATCCGGCGATAGCGCAGTCAAGGCCTTGCGGAAGTCGGCCTTGATATCTTCCAGCGCCTGGGGTGTGTCCGCTTCGAAACGCAGGACCACGACAGGCGTGGTGTTCGATGCGCGCGCCAGGCCGAAACCGTCGGCGTATTCGGCCCGTACGCCGTCGATGGTGCTGATGCTGCTGGCTTTCGGGAAGTCGCCTTCGTCTGCAGGCGCGCCATCAGGGCATGACGGCTGGCCTTCCTGCATTTCCAGTTTCAGTTCCGGCGTGGAAATGTCTTGCGGCAGGGCTTCCAGCAGGGCGGAGGGGTTTTCGCTGGCGCGACACGATCTCGAGCAGGCGGGCGCCGGCGTACAGGCCGTCGTCGAAGCCATACCAGCGCTCCTTGAAGAAAATATGGCCGCTCATTTCCCCGGCCAGCGGCGCGCCGGTTTCCGTCAGCTTGGCCTTGATCATGGAATGCCCGGTCTTGCCACATCAAGGGCTTGCCGCCGGCCTGCTTCACGACCTCGGCTACATGGCGGCTGCATTTGACGTCGAAAATAATGGTGGCGACCGGGTTGGCGCTGAAGAATGTCGAGCGCGTAGAGGATCAACTGGCGGTCGGGCCAGATGATTTCGCCGGATTTGGTCACCACGCCCAGGCGGTCGCCGTCGCCGTCAAAGGCCAGGCCCAGTTCGCAGTCGGTTTCTTTGACGTGCCGGATCAGGTCTTGCAGATTGTGCGGATCGGCGGGATCGGGATGGTGATTGGGGAAAGTCGCCGTCCACATCGCAGAAAAGCTCCTCGACCTCGCAGCCCAGCGCCTTGAACAGGCGGCATTGCCGTCGGGCCGCCGACGCCATTGCCGGCGTCGATGGCGATTTTCATGGGACGGGCAAGTTTCACATCGCGAGCGATGCGTCGCCAAGGTATCCAACAGATCAAGCGTGCGGCGGCTGCCGGGCGTGGCATGCGCCGCGTCTGGAGCCAGGCTTGTCATGACTTGCTTGAGCGCCTGGATATCATCGCCATGCAGTGTCTTGCCGCCCATCATCATTTTGAAGCCGTTGTATTGCGGCGGATTGTGGCTGCCGGTAATGGCGACTCCCGAACCGGTTTTTTGCGTGTGGGTGGCAAAGTAGACCATGGGGGTGGGAACCATGCCGATGTCTATTGTGTCGATGCCCCCTTGCATCAGGCCTTTTTGCAAGGCCATTGATAGTTCCGGGCTGCTGTGCCGGCCATCGTAGCCGACGACCAGCGCGGCAATGCCTTCGGCGCGGGCGCGTTCGGCCAGGGCCAGGCCAAGCAAGTGGGCGAATACGGGATTGAGCTGCTCGGGCACGGTGCCGCGAATGTCGTAGGCTTTGAACACAGCGCCGGGCAGGGGCAGGGAATCGGTCACGATATATCCTTGGTAAGTTGTTGCGTTGAACATGATTATCCCGGATTCCGCCCGGCAGTGCCGACCAAACGTATCGTTCGGCTATAGTCTGTATCTGTCTTACATTGAATGGCGCTTATTAGGCCGCTGCGGACACGGGCATGGCACGGGATATCGATGCGATCGCCCGGCGGAGCGAGCCAAGGTGTCACGGTCGCTTGAATCGTCTGCTGGCGGATGTCCGTACTGTTTGCGGGCTGTGTTTGTATTTGCCGTTGGTGTTTGTATTTGCTGGTGGGGTGCGTATTTCTCGTGCCGTCCGTCGGGGGTAAGGCCTATGGCGTCCAGCCCGGTCGGCCGTTCAGGCGCCTGCGCGCCTGACACCGCTCGCTAATCTCGTCCGGCGGCCGCTGCCTGCTGGAATTCTTCTTGATGTCCTGCGCGGCACGCCTTCCTTCGTTTCCGCTTGCTCGGCCTCCGACGGGCTGGACGCCACAGGCCTTACCCCCGACGGACTCTGGTGTGTCTTAAACACGGGCGCTGGCACGATCTGGGTTCTTGCGTTCGTTGGGTCGTGTTGTTGCTGATCGAAGACGTTACAGTGCCCGGCAATTTCCGGCCCCTACGGGTGGGCCGAAAATAGCCTTACGCGGTTGAGGGTGGCGGCGAGAGTCAGGATAGAAATATGGCATGCGACGGGGGCTGTCGATCCGACAGGATTACGGTCAATCTCGCCGATCTTGCCGCGCAAGGTGATCACGGGCCTGGGGGCTGTGATTGGAGCATGTGATCAGAGGCTGTGAGCCCCTTACACAGATTTTGGAATGCGGGGGCCGAGCGTATCAAGGGATACAGCAGCCACGAAATCATTGGGCAGGGGAGTGTCAGAATTTTTGTGTTCTGGCATTTCAGTCGCTTTTTTTTCCGACGCGGATCGCGCGGCCGATGCATGCCCGAGCTCCCACTTGCGTGACATGATCGGCGCACGAAAACACCCTCCACATTACGGCAATCGCGTAAGGTCCTCTTGCCCCGTGCAGGGGCGAGAGAACCGGGCACCGCAAACTCTTTCAACCTAAAACCTTTTTGCCTACAAGCGCAAGAATCCTAGCCGTCCCGGCGACCGTGGCCGCACGACACCAGAGTCCGTCGGGGGTAAGGCCAGTGGGAGCAAGCCCGTTGGAGGCCGAGCAAGTGGAATCGTAGGGAGGCGTGCCGCGCAGGACATCAAGAAGAACTCCAGCAGGCAGCGGCCGCCGGACGAGATTAGATTCTATGGTTTTCGTCAACCAGGTATTGATGCCAACCTCGTGGCATCGAAGGGTTTTCGGGTTCGCCAGACGCCATAGGCGATGCGTAGCAGCTTGCGCGCCAGAATCACCAATGCCTCAGTTGAGGCGAATTTTTTTGCGCGAAGTGCCTGGTAATAGCCCTTGAACACGGCTGAACGCGCCGCTGAGCGGGCGGCGTTATAAAGCAACGTTCTCAAGGCGGCACTACCTTGTTTACTCACCTTGCGCAGCCCCACGAATTGCCCCGATTCGCGCGGCCTGGGGTCCAGTCCGGTAAAGGCCACCAGGGCATCGCCGGTCGTAAACGGAATTCGCTCAAACAGGATCGAGAGCGCTATGCCGCTCTGCAAGCCGATTCCCGTGACGCTGCTCACTAATGCATAAGTCTGCGCCAGTTTCTCATTGGCCTGTACCTGTTTGCTCATCTCGTCCTCTAGCGCTGACACCGCGGCCTTTAGCGCTTCCAAGGCAGGTTCAATAAGCGCACGCGTACGCTTCTCACTGCCCTGATAGGATTGCCTAAGCGTGACACCGGCTTGCACCGCCATGGTGCGAAGCCGCTGCAAGTCACATAGTGCCTGCAGATGTGCGGGCGTGGGCTGGTAGCGGTGCAAGTTCTCATGCTCGAGCGCTGCATAACGGGCAATCACCTCTGCATCCAATCGGTCTGTCTTGCCACGCCGGCCTAGCGATTTGCCGTAATGATGAACATGCCTGGCGTTCAGTACATACACCTCGAACCCACCGGCGTGCGCCATATCGGCTAACGGTTTGTGGTATCTACCCGTCGATTCCATCGCGATACAACTGTTCGCAGGTAATGTCTTAAGCCAACGGCCAATGGCAGTAAGACTGTTCGGGACAGATTTCGAGGCCACTTGCTTGGGCCCATAACTACCCACCACGAACTCGGCCTTGGCAACGTCCGCACCCACATAGCAACGCTCTGCTTGCATAACTGCTCTCCTTGCAATAACGTGAATGTGCTGGGGTAGCTCCGCCTCGGCGTTAGCTTGCGATCAATCGGCGGTCCAGGCCGCTAGATTCCTTATCGACGATTCGAGGCGGGGTGGGAATTGCTAATCTAGTCAGTCCGCTGGAAACGGCTGATGTGACGCGGCGTCCCTCACCCCAGCGCCTTCCCCACACTTCAGAAGACGCCCCTACACCATACAAGCGCGCGGTTTCAGGCGCTGTGGGCGCCTGAACGGCCGACCGGGCTGGCTCCCACTGGCCTTACCCCCGGCGGACGGCACTAGAAACACGAACATCCGCCAGTAAACAATACGCACTCTGCCAGCAAACAATACAGAACCCCATCAGCAGACGATTCAAGCCTCGCAAACAAGATGAACCCAGTCAACAAAAGACCCAAACTCCCCTGCTCAGTCAACACCTTGGCATCGCCTCTGCTGGTACAGTTGCGCTACGCAAGCGCCATTCGCCTTAAACTTGCCTTTTGGGCATTTCATTTGGAAAGGTAAACAATGAGTCGAGTAGACGAATTAGTCCGGATACTGGGCCGGCAGCATGTCCTGACCGGCGAAGAAGCCGTATCTTATACCGTCGATTGGCGCGGCCGCTACAGCGGCCAGGCGCTGGCTGTCGTCAAGCCCGGCTCCACCGAAGAAGTGGCGCAAGTCATGCGCTGGTGCGCGGCCAACAAGGTGCCCGTAGTTCCGCAAGGAGGCAATACAGGGCTCTGCGGCGGCGCCACGCCCGATGCCAGCGGCGACGCCGTGGTGGTGTCCCTCTCGCGTCTCGACAAAATACGCGGCATCGATACCGATAACGATACTATGGTGGCCGAGGCCGGCTGCATTCTGCAATCGGTCCAGCAAGCCGCCCGCGACGCTCAGCGCCTGTTCCCTTTAAGCCTGGCGGCCGAGGGCAGTTGCACGCTGGGCGGCAATCTGGCGACCAATGCCGGCGGCACACAGGTGCTGCGCTATGGCAATGCGCGTGATCTGGTCCTGGGACTGGAAGTGGTTACCGTCCAGGGCGATATCTGGCACGGCCTGCGCGGCCTGCGCAAAGACAATACAGGCTACGACCTGCGTAATTTATATATAGGCAGTGAAGGCACGCTGGGCATCATCACCGCGGCCACCGTCAAGCTCTATCCCTTGCCGGTGGCCCAATGCACGGCGTTGCTGGCCTTGCGGTCGGTTGAAGACGCCGTTTCGGTATTGTCCGCGGCGCGCAAGGGCTTCGGCGCGGCGCTGACCGGCTTCGAATTGATCGGCAACGGCTGCCTTCAGGGGGTCGTCCAGTGTTATCCGCAGCAACGCATTCCCTTCGAAGGCGAATCCGCCAAGCTGCCTTGGTATGCCTTGCTGGAACTGTCCGACAGCGAAAGCGCCGAACACGCCCGGGCGCGATTCGAAACCGTGGTGGGCGAGGCCATCGAGGCGGGCCTGGTAGCCGATGCCGTCATTGCCGAAAATATTGCGCAAAGCAAGGCCCTGTGGCATTTGCGTGAAAGCATACCTTTGGCGGAGAAAGCCTTCGGCAAAAGCATCAAGCACGATGTGTCCATACCGGTATCCCGGATGGCCGATTTCGTGCGGACCACCAATGCGGCGCTGCAGGCCAATTTTCCCGGCATCGAGCATGTGATTTTCGGGCATTTGGGCGATGGCAATCTGCATTACAACGTTGCCAAGGGCCAGGCTGGTACCGAAGATCAACTCTTGGCCCAGCAGGATGCGGTCTACGAATTGGTTCACGATAGCGTGCACCAGTTCGGCGGCTCGATCAGCGCCGAACATGGGGTGGGCCAGTTAAAGCGCGACGCCTTGCCGCGCTACAAGGATCCGGTCGAAATGGCTCTTATGCACAGGATCAAGCAGGTGCTCGATCCCGATGGCCTGATGAATCCGGGCAAGGTATTGGCACCTTGATGCAATTGTTATAGCGCGGCCTCAGGCCAGGGCCGGCAAGACCGTGCCGGCGCATGCCCCCAGGCTGATGGTGGGGTAGCCCGGCTTGCAGCACTTGGCGCGCAAGGTGACCTGGTCGTAATCCTGCAGGAACAGGCGCTCTTCGCCCCACGGCAAGCGTATGGCCTGCTTGCCGCCCTGGTTCAGCTCAAGCAACGAACCTTCCTGGCCCTGGCCGGGCCCCGAAAGCGTGCCTGTGCCGAGCAAGTCGCCGGCCCGCAGATTGCAGCCATTGACGGTATGGTGCGCGATCAACTGGGCCACGTTCCAATATGCTTCCTTGAAGTTGCTGCTCGACAGGACAGCCGGTTCGGCGTTGTCGGCGCGGGATTGCTGTGTGCTCAGCAATACATCCAGGGAAATATCGAAGGCGCCTGCCGTCAGGTTTTCTTCGGAACTAAGGTAGGGCAAGGGTTGCGGATCGGCGGCATCGCGCTGAAACGCCGTGCGGAACGGCGCCAGGGCCTCGAGCGTAACGACCCAGGGTGAAATGGTGCTGGCGAAGCTTTTGGCCAGGAATGGCCCCAGCGGCTGGTACTCCCAGGCCTGCAAGTCGCGGGCCGACCAATCGTTCAGTATGCAAAGGCCGAACACATGCGACTCGGCCTGGGCGATGGCGATACGTTCGCCTTGCTGATTGCCTCGGCCGATGAAAATACCCAGCTCGAGTTCATAATCCAGGCGTTCGCACGGACCGAAACCGGGCTTGCCTCCTTCGACGGCGGGGCGTGTCTGGCCCACGGGTCGCGCAAATTCCTGGCCCGAGATGCCTATGCTGGACGCGCGTCCGTGATAGCCGATAGGGACCCATTTGTAATTCGGCAGCAAAGGGTTGTCGGGCCGGAATTGCTTGCCTACGGCGGTGGCGTGATGCAGCGAAATATAGAAGTCGGTGTAGTCGCCGATATGGGCCGGCAGCGCGAATTCAAGCGTGGCTTGATCGGCCAGCATGGGGGCGAGCGTATTTTGCAGGGGCGAGCCGACGCGCAGGGCGCGCGACAGTTGCAGGCGCAATGCCGACCAGTGATCCTGCCCCAGGCTCATAAGATCATTCAATTGGCTGGCCTTGCAGGCCGCCAGGGCCACGCCGGCCGTGCCCGTCCAGGGTTCGGTTTGCGCGAGCGCCGCCAAGTCCAGTACCTGGTTGCCGATGGCTACGCCGGGACGGAATTCCTGCGCGCTGCCGGCCGTCCGGAAAACGCCGAAGGGCAAGTTCTGGATAGGAAAGCCGTTGTCCGGGACATTGGCGGAGGCGACCCAGCTTTGCAGGGCGGGATCATGTGTTTCATTCAAATAAGTCATGGGGAATCTATGCCTGAATCGTTACGGTTTGCCGGGGTTGAAGTGTTTTTTGAAGCCTAGCCACGCCGCATCGTAATCGCGTTGCAGGGTGTCCGAGGACAGGGCGGCGGGGGTGGGGCGAATGATGCGGCGCGTCTCGAACATGAACGCCATCGTATCGCGTATGTAGTGTGGCTGGCTGATATCGGCGCCGGACGCTTTTTCGAAGGTCTCGGCGTCGGGGCCGTGAGGGGTCATGCAATTGTGCAGGCTCGCGCCTCCCGGCGAAAAACCTTCGGCCTTGGCGTCATACACGCCATGGATCAAACCCATGAATTCGCTGGCGATATTGCGATGGAACCAGGGCGGGCGGAAGGTGTTTTCGGCGGCCAGGACACGCGGCGGGAAAATTGCGAAGTCCATGTTCGCGGTGCCCGCGGTGTCGGAAGGCGAGGTCAACACCGTGAAAATGCTGGGGTCGGGGTGGTCGTAGCTGATCGAGCCTATGGCGTTGAAGCGGCGCAGATCATATTTGTAAGGGGCATTGTTGCCGTGCCAGGCAACCACATCGAGCGGCGAATGCGACAACCCGACGCGCCAGAATCCGCCCGCGAATTTCGCAATCAGCTCGAAGTCGCCTTCAAGGTCTTCATAGTGGGCTAGCGGGGTTTTGAAATCGCGCGCGTTGGCCAGGCAGTTGGAGCCGATCGGGCCCAGTTCGGGCAGGCGCAGTAGGGCGCCGAAGTTCTCCAGCATATAGCCGCGGGCGGCGGCATCGATAAGCTCGACGCGGAAACGCACGCCGCGCGGGATGACGGCGATTTCGCAGGGCTCGATGTCGATCAGGCCAAGTTCGGTGGCCAGGCGCAGACGCCCCTCCTGCGGCACGATAAGCATTTCGCCGTCGGCGTTGTAGAAAAAGCGATTCGTCATCGAGCGATTGGCGGCATACAGATTGATGCCGACGCCGGCATGCTCGTCGCTGCCGCCATTACCCGCCCAGGTCGTCATGCCTTCGATGAAGTCGGCGGGTTCCGCGGGAATGGCGGGAGGATTCCAGCGCAAGCGATTGGGCGTGACAGGCCCCGATCCAAACTGATGAACCCAGGACCGGGCGCCGTCGAACGCTTGAAAGGCTTTTTGCTGGGCGGCGGGGCGTATGCGGTACAGCCAGGAGCGGCGGTTTTCGGCGCGCGCGGCCGTGAATGCTGTTCCCGACAATTGTTCGGCATACAAGCCGTAGGGGCAGACCTGCGGGGAGTTGCGGCCGGCGGGCAAGGCGCCCGGCAATGCCTCGGTGGAAAAAGTGTTGCCGAAGCCGGTTTGATAGGTAAGGGCCCTCTGATCAAATCCTTCAGGGGGCGCAGCAGATTCGGGCGATTTGATCAGGTGATCCTTAGGTGTGCTCATGATGCATGATTCCTGGTAAATAGGCGTCAGTCGGTGTGTTCGATCGCGGCCCGGGCTAGTTCCAGCGCTTCGGCGACAATGTCGAGGTCGCCGATGTGATTGGCCAACAGCAGCACCAGCGCGGCGTTCAGGGCATGGCTTTGTTCAGTGCTCAGGCCGCGGTGCGTATCGATGAGGCGTTCGTAGAATTCATCGGGCGCGGCGAAGTTGGATTGCGTGCATAGTCGTGTCATGGCGTTTCTTGCCGATCGAAGCCCGCTGCCTGCAGCAGTGCCGAAAGCGTGCGCTGCTTGTCGGGTTTGCGCCAGCGGGCGGCAATATGCTGATCCGGACGGATAAGGTAGCAGGCGCCGTCTTGCGCATCGTAGCGCGCCGCCAGAATCGCATCCTTGTCTATTACCGAGGCCAGGCCATCGGGCGTTTTGCCGGCAAGGCCGGCGCCCACGACCAATACAAGCTTTACCCCCAGGGGGTGGGCTTGCAGGCCGGCAAGATCAAGGAGCAAAGCCGGGTCGGGCAGCGCGGCGAGGCAAAACAAGGCGATAGTGAAACTGCCGTCAAGCCGGCCCAGCCACCAGGCGGGTTTTCCCTCTGAGACGATAGGGCCGTCGAGCGCCGGCGCACCAACGGACAAGCTGTCGGAAAAGCTGTCCGAGTCGGGGGTGTTAAGGCGCGACTCCGCATAGACGCTAGGCAAGGAAAGCCGGCCGCTGTTGACCAGCGTGCGCGCGAAGTCGTAATGCCTGGCCAGCCTGAGCGTAGCGTCTCGGAACAGCCGGCTGATCTCGCTCTTCGGCGTGATGAAGTCGGTGGCGCGCGTGGAGTTGCAGGATGTTCTCGTCGGCCGCGACCTCGCGCTCGCTGGCGTAGCTGTCGAGCAGGCGTCGCGGCGCCAGCCCTTGCAGCACCAGCGTCCAGCTTCCAGGCCAGGTTGTCGGCATCCTGCACGCCCGAGTTGGCGCCGCGCGCGCCGAAGGGCGACACGCGGTGCGCCGCGTCGCCGGCGAACAGCACGCGGCCATGGCGGAAGTGCTCCATGCGCTGGCAGGCGAAGGTGTAGACGCTGGCCCACTCGAGCTCGAACTCGGCATCTTCGCCCGAGCAGGCGCCGCGACGCGCGCGGACGATGTTCTCGGGCTTGCTTCTCTTCCTCGGGGTCGGCGTCCCAGCCGAGCTGGAAGTCGATCGCGCCAGACGTTGTCGGGCTGCCTGTGCAGCAGCACCGACTGTTCGGGTGGAAGGGCGGGTCGAACCAGAACCAGCGTTCGCCGCGGAAGTCGGCCCGCGTCTTGACGTCGGCGATCAGGAAGCGGTCATGGAAGATGCGGCCCTTGGCTTTCCTGGCCGATCATCTGGCGCACGGTGGAGCGCGAGCCGTCGCAGGCGACCAGGTAATCGGCCAGCATGTAGGGGCCGTCGGGCGTTTCGACGGTCAGCGCGACATGGTCGGCGTGCTGCTCGACCGCCGACAGCTGTGCTTCCAGCGCAGGTCGATCAGCGGCGAGCGCCGGCGCCCGCTCGGCCAGGTAGCCTTCGACGTAGTACTGCTGCAGGTTGATGAAGGCGGGCCGGCGATGGCCCGGCTCCGGCAGCAGGTCGAACTCTAGACTGCTGTATCCTTGAAGTAGCACCCGGCCGACGTTCCACGACACGCCCTTGTCGACCATGCGGTCGCCGCAGCCGAGGCGGTCGAAGATCTCCAGCGTGCGCTTGGCAAAGCAGATGGCGCGCGAGCCGGTGGACAGGCGGCGGTCGTTGTCGAGCAGCACACCGGGACGCTGTGCTGGGCCAGGTCGATGGCCAGGCTCAGGCCGACCGGGCCGGCGCCGACGACCACCACCGGGTGCCGCGCGGCGATCGCCGCGCCGGCCGTGCGCTTGTATTCGAACTCGAGCGCCTGGTAGTCGATGTCTTCCACCTCGATGCTCCTTGTCTTGCCGACAGCGCCGCGGCGCATCCGGCATCAGGCTTCGAGTGCTTCCACATCTCGACTAGTCGCGCTCGGCGGTCCAGATGCGCGGGTCGGCGTAGCTGCGTGGCTTCGTCGTAGGCGCGCGTCACGTCGAACGGCATGCAATGGTCGAAGATCACCCAGTGCCGCATAGCGCGGCTTGAGTGCAGCGTAGGTTTCGCTTGTAGATGGCGTTCAGGTCCTTGCCCGCGGCAACGCCGCTGTTCACGCTGGCGTAGAGTCGGTCACGAAGGCGCGCGTGCCGGCCAGGCCTTCGCGCACTTCGGCGGCGGATGGTCAGCGCGGCGCCTCGGCCCGGCACCAGTTTTTTCGGCGTTGCATCGCGGCCAGGGTGTCCAGCGTATGCGGGCCAGTCCGGGAAATAGCAGTCGCCCGCATAAGGGGTGGACTCGTACTCGACCAGATCGCCGGCGAACAAGATGCTGCTGTTCGGGCAGCCAGGCGATGGTGTCGCCTTTGGTGTGGCCGCGGCCGACCTGAAGCAGCTGCACTTCGAGCTTGCCCAGTCAGACGGTCATCTCGCCGTCGAAAGTGATGGTGGGCCAGGTCAGGCCGGGAGGAACCGATTCGACATTGCGGAACAGGCGCGGAAAGCGGGCGATTTCGCTGGCCTTGTCTTGCTCGCCGCGCTCGACGATCAGGTCGTAGGTGTCGCGGCTGGCGATGATTTGCTGCGCATTGTAGGCCGAGGCGCCCAGCACGCGCACCGCGTGGTAGTGCGACAGGAGAACGTATTTGATCGGCTTGTCGGTGACTTCGCGGATGCGGCGGATGACATCCTGCGCCATGACCGGCGTGGCCTGCGTGTCGATCACCATCACCGCGTCATCGCCGATGATGATGCCGGTATTGGGATCGCCTTCGGCGGTATAGCCATAGGCGTTGTCGGAAAGTTTTTCGAAGGATACGACCTTGTCTTCCAGGTCGGCCTGAGACGCGAAGTGTTTGCTCATGGGATTGGAGTCTCCTTTCAGTTGATCAAAATATACCTCTATGTTCGTTAATGTTCAATAGGTTTGTTATAAACGAATTCGGCTGGTCTGAGAGCTTGGTCTTTAAGCCTGAGAGCTTCGGCTTTACGTTCGTTGGCACTTCGGACAATAATAGGTCGCCCGCTGCCCCTGGACGATGCGCCGTATGGGGGTGGCGCAAACGCCGCAAGGCTGCTTGGCTTTTTCGTAGACAGCGGCGTACACATCGAAATAGGCGCCCGGCTCTCCGGTTGCATTGACATAATCGCGCAGCGTGCTGCCGCCGGATTCCAGCGCCTCGCTCAGGGTTTGCCGTATGGCGTCGGCCAGCCGCCGGCACCGGTTCAGGGAAATCGCGCCGGCCGCCGCAAGAGGGTTGATGCGTGCCCGGAAAAGCGCTTCCGAAGCGTAGATATTGCCCACTCCGACCACGATATGGCCCGCCAGCAGCGCCTGCTTGATGGCCACGGTTTTGCCTTGCAGGTGCTTATGCAGGTAGTCGGGCGTGAACAAAGGGTCGAACGGTTCTATGCCCAGTTTGGCCAGCAAGGCATGCGAGCCAAGAGGTCCGTCCGCGCTGGCATGCCACAGAATGGCGCCGAAGCGGCGCGGGTCATGCAGCAAGAATCGCGCATCGTCGAAAATCCATTCCGCATGATCGTGTTTGCGCCGCGGTTCGTCGGGCGGCGCGCGGCGCAGGGAGCCCGACATGCCCAGATGTATGATCTGGGTCCCGTGGGCGAAGTTGATCAGCAGGTATTTGCCCCGGCGCTCGCAGCTTTGGACCTCGTGTCCGCTGATGGTGTGGCCGAGGTCGGGCGGAACGGGCCAGCGCATGCGGGATTCATAAACCACAAAGTGCTTTACTACGCGGCCAGGCATAATCGTCGCTATTCCGCGACGTGTCGTTTCAACTTCTGGTAGTTCGGGCATAAGGGGGTGCTAACATCCTTAAATCTAAGTGTGTAATTTTGCCATCTGGCGCTTTGTTCCGGGCGCAGTGGCGGTGATTCTCTTTAATGAAACGTTCAATTCTTTCGCTGCTCGCGCTGTTTGCGCCTGTTTTGGTATCGTGGTCTATGCCGGCTTATTCGGCGCAGGCATCCAAAACACAAGAACAAATCGAGCAAATACGCCTGCGCTCGGGCGAGCTTCCAGCCGTCAAGCTTACCGCCGATATCCTTTATCGGATACTGGCTTCTGAAATCGCCGCCCAGCGCGGCAGCTACGACATGGCCAGCCAGACGCTGCTCGATCTGGCGCGAGAAGCCTCCGATCCGCGCCTGGCAAAAAGGGCGTTTCAATTTTCCATGGCCGACCGCGACCTGCCGCGTTCGCTGAAAGCGGCGCGCGAGTGGGCGCTGCTGGCGCCCAACGATCCGGAGGCGGTAGCCGCATCGCTCGCCCTTGCCGCGTCCAACGGGCAAACATCGGGCCTGGCGACGGCGCTGCGGGCGCGCATCGACAAGGCGCAAGACAAAGACCAGGCTGTAATCCAGGCTGCCGCCATTGTCGGCAAAATGGCGGACAAGCACATGGCGCTCGATGTGCTGGAAAAAGCCCTGAGCCCTGCCGCGCTGTCTTTGCCCGTGGCGCGCCTGGCATTGTCCGATGCGGCCTGGGCCGCCGCCGAGCCCGGACGGGCGGTCGACGAAGCGCGTCAGGCCCTGGCGCTGGATCCCGCGTCCGAAGTCGCCGCCCAGCGCGTGCTCGAATATGGCCTGAAGGTCGATGCGCCGGCCGCCATAAAGGAAACCCGCGCTTATATCGCCAAGCATCCCGGCAGCCGGAAATTGCAGCTTATGCTGGTTAACCGGCTGGTGGACCGCAAGGATTTCACCGAGGCCCTGGCGCAAGTAAAAACCATGCGTCAACAGGCGCCGGAGGATTTCGACCTGCTCTACACCGAGGCCGAGGTCAATATGCGCGCCGAGCGTTATTCGCAGGCCCAGGCCTTGCTCGAAGAATATATCAGCGTCCAGACGCAGCGGCGCAAGTCCATCAACGACAAGGCCAGCAATGCGGTTGCCGATGCTTCCGATGCGCGCCTGCTGCTTGTGCAGATCGCCGAAAAGCAGAACCGTCTTGAAGACGCCATTGCCCAACTGGACCTGATCGACGATAGCACCCTGCATTTCCAGGCGCAGATACACAAGGCGGTGCTGCAGGCCAAGCAAGGCAATCTGGCGCGGGCGCGCCGCAGCATCGAAGCCCTCAAGCCGCGCGACAGGCACGAACGCTCGGTTGTCGCCCTGACGCTTGCGTCGATTTATCGCGACGCGGGTCGCACGGACACCGCGGTGGATATTCTGGTCAAGGCCGACGCGGCCATGCCCAATACGTCCGAAATCAAGTACGACCTGGCCATGCTGTACGAACGGCAAGGCAAATTCGACGAATTCGAAGCTCTCATGAAACGGATCATCCAGTTGGATCCCGATAATGCCAATGCCTACAATTCGCTTGGCTACGTCTATGCCGACCAGAACCGCCAATTGGACCAGGCGCAGGACCTGTTGGAGCGCGCGCTCGATCTCGAACCGGACAATGCCTTCATCCTGGATAGCGTGGGCTGGTACTTGTATCGCAGCGGCGACCTTGAAGCCGCAATCGAATATCTGCAGCGTTCCTACCGGCAGATGCCGTCGGCGGATGTGGCGGCTCATCTGGGCGAAGTGTTGTGGGTTGCCAAGCGCACCGACGAAGCTCAGCGCATCTGGCGCGCGGGCCTGGCCCAAGACGCCGGCAACGAGACCCTGCTCAAGACGTTGCGGCGCTTGGGGGTTACCTTGAAATGAGTTTTTCGTTTTGGGCGCGTTCCCGGGCCTGGTGGTGCGCCGGCTTGCTTTGCCTGTTGCTGGCCGCTTGCGCCACACCGAAAAGAATAAACGATGGTCGTCCCGGCGCGGCGTTCGATCGTACGGGGCGCTTTGCCTTGAGCGTCAATTATTCCGGCGGCAAGCAAGAGGCTGTGCAGGGCGGCTTCTCCTGGCATGATACCGGCAGTATGCTCATGCTTGACTTGGCCAACCCCCTGGGCAGCACCCTGGCGCGCGTCCAGGTCGAGCCTGGCCTGGCTACGCTTACCCGCAGCAATGGCGCAACCGAGCAAGCCGGGCATCCCGATGCGCTGGTCGAGCTTGCGCTGGGCAGTCCCATTCCAGTAGGGGGCTTGCGCGACTGGCTGCAGGGCCGCACAGGCAGCGGTCGTGTCGCGGGCCTGGAGAAAAACGCCGGCGGCCAGCCGGCCTCGTTCAGCCAGAATGGCTGGCGGGTGCAGTTGTCGCGCTACGATGCGCAGGGTCCCACCCTATTGCAGATGAATCGCAACGACGCGAATCGAACTATCAGCGTCCGCCTTGTGGTGGATGGCGGTTGACCGGAGCGCGGCATGGCTTTGCACGATGTACCGGCTCCGGCCAAGATCAATCTTTTCCTGCACGTAACCGGACGCCGCGACGACGGCTACCATCTGCTGCAAACCGCTTTCCGGTTTATTGACCTGTGCGACACGCTCAGTTTCGACCTGCGCGGCGATGGCCGGATAGTGCGCGAGGGCGAGGCGATGGCCGGGCTTGCCGCCGACGATGATCTTGTCGTGCGCGCCGCCCGGGCATTGCAAAAAGCCACCGGCACGGCAAAAGGCGCGCAGATACGCTACAAAAAAAACATCCCTTCGGGCGGCGGGCTGGGCGGCGGTTCCAGCGATGCCGCGACCACGCTGATTGCCTTGAATCGCTTGTGGCAAACCAATTTAGGGCGCGACGACCTTATGCGGCTGGGCCTGTCCCTGGGCGCGGACGTGCCGGTTTTTCTTTACGGCCAGCCTGCTTTTGCGGAAGGGGTGGGCAACGTTTTTTCGCCGTTGAGCTTGCCCGAGCGGGCCTACCTTGTTGTGCAGCCGATGCAAAACGTACCGACCGCAGGGGTATTTTCTTCCCCCGATTTGACAAGAGATTCTCCTTGGGTCAAAATGTCGGTCTTTACTGATTGGCAAACAATCAATGCGCCTAGCAACGGTTATATCGATACCGGTTTTTTTGGGCGCAATGATCTGGAATCGGTGGTTTTTGCAAATTACCCGCGTGTGCGTCGCGCTGCGATGTGGCTTACGCAACAAGGGTTGACCGCAAGAATGACAGGCTCCGGAGCGTGCTTATTCGTTGAATTTGTAACGCTTGAGCAAGCGTCAGTGTGCCAGCAGCAAATTATCGGTAAAATGCTGGATCGTGAAAACGATGACGTAGCGGTAGTTCAAAACGCTTGGGCTTGTCCCGGGTTGCATGATCATCCGCTCCGGCACTGGATTAGCAGTTGAATTGGGGAGTCGCCAAGCTGGTTAAGGCACTGGATTTTGATTCCAGCATGCGAAGGTTCGAATCCTTCTTCCCCAGCCACTTTTTTCAAGCCATACAGGCTTGCAGTCAACGTCAAGCTGTTGAGTCGGCCCCTAACGGCGGTGCTGGTCAACAGCTTTGTTGTTTATACGCAACGCCATCTATTAGCGATCCATCATGACACACGACAGATTCATGATTTTCACGGGCACGGCCAACACTCGGTTAGCGGCCGATGTTGCCAATCACCTTGATATGTCGCTTGGAAAGATGACAGTCGGTCGTTTCTCCGACGGCGAAGTCATGGTCGAGATCAACGAAAACGTCCGCGGCAAGGACGTCTTCGTGCTTGCAGCCCACCTGCGCGCCCGACCAACGACAACCTGATGGAAATCATGGTCATGGTCGATGCGCTGCGCCGCGCTTCGGCCGGCCGCATCACCGCCGCGATTCCGTATTTCGGCTATGCCCGCCAGGACCGCCGTCCGCGTTCGGCGCGGGTCGCCATCTCGGCCAAGGTCGTGGCCAACATGCTGCAGGTGGTGGGCGTCGACCGCGTCCTGACCATGGACCTGCACGCCGACCAGATCCAGGGTTTCTTCGATATTCCGGTCGACAACATCTACGCCGGCCCGATCCTGCTGGGCGACATCTGGAAGCGCAACTACCAGGACCTGGTCGTGGTGTCGCCCGACGTCGGCGGCGTGGTGCGCGCCCGCGCGCTGGCCAAGCAACTGGAAGCCGACCTGGCCATCATCGACAAGCGCCGTCCCGAGGCCAACGTGTCCGAAGTCATGAACATCATCGGCGAGGTCGAGGCCGTACCTGCATCATCATGGACGACATGGTCGACACCGCCGGCACGCTTGTGCAAGGCCGCGCAGGCTGCTTAAAGAGCGCGGCGCCGGCGACGGTCTACGCGTATTGCACGCACCCCGTGCTGTCGGGCGGGGCGGTCGCAGCGCATCGCCGAATCCGAGCTCGACGAACTGGTCGTCACCGACACGATTCCGTCTTTCGGAAGCGGCGCGGGCATGCAGGCAAAATCCGCCAGCTTGTCCTGCGCTGCGCTGATGGGCGAAACCATGCTGCGTATTTCCCGCGCCGAATCGGTCAGCTCCCTGTTCGTCGATTGAAAACCCTATACCGTTGCCTGCTGGTCGGCGGCAGGGCGGCCGGAGGCGCTGGTCGCGGCGCTAGGATGACGCGATGTCGTTTATCAACGCGGCACGCAAGCCCTTTCAGTATTTTGGAGTATTTCCATGAAATTCAACGCCATTTCGCGTAGCGATCAAGGTACGAGTGCGAGCCGCCGCCTGCGCCACGCTGGCCGTGTTCCCGCCATTGTCTATGGCGGCACTGCCGAGCCGATCAAGCATCGAACTCGATCACAACGAAATCTATCCATGCCCTGCGCAAAGAAGAATTCCATGCATCCATCCTCGAGCATGCAACTGGACGGCAAGTCGTCCGAGCAAGTTCTGCTGCGCGCCGTGCAATGGCACCCGTACAAGCAGTTGGTCATGCACGTCGATTTCCAGCGTGTCGATGCTTCGCAAGCCTTGACAACCAAAGTGCCTTTGCACTTCATCAACGCCGAGAAGTCGCCTGCCGTCAAGCTTAGCGGCGCCAATCATCAGCCACGTTCTGACTGAACTCGAAATCGTCTGCCTGCCGGCCAACCTGCCCCAGTTCATCGAAGTCGATCTGGGCAACCTGCTGGCTGGCGTCACGCTGCACCTGACCGATCTCACCTTGCCCAAGGGCGTGGTCTTTGCCGCTCATGGCGGCGAGTCCAACCCTGTCGTGGCTGCGGCCCATGTCAAGGCTGGCAGCTCCAGTGCCGATGACGCGGCTTCGGATGCTCCCGCAGCCGAATAAGCGGTTTGTCTTCGCAAGATTCCGGTGCCGGTCCGACCGGAATCTTGCGCGGCAAAATTCCTGCCTGCGCGACCCCGTCGGATTACGCGCCTACGGCGCTTATCCCGCACAGGCATGACAACTGAAACGAGGATTTGTCAGTAGCCTGTTTTTTTGTAGGCATGGCCATGATGACTCCTCCTGTACGTCTTATTATCGGCCTGGGTAATCCCGGCCCCGAATACGAAGCGACTCGGCATAACGCCGGCTTTTGGCTGGCGGATCATCTGGCCGACGACTTCAAGGCGGGCTTCACGCTCGAAAAAGCGTTTTCGGCCTGGGTCGCCAAGGCGCGTTTCGAAGGCGACACGATAGTGCTGGCCAAGCCCACTACATTCATGAATCGCTCAGGCCAGGCGGCGGGCGCCCTGATGCGCTTCTACAAGCTGGTGCCCGAGCAAGTGCTGGTGTTGCACGATGAGCTGGACGTGATGCCTGGCAATGCCAAGTTGAAACAAGGCGGCGGCCATGCCGGCCATAATGGCCTGCGCGACATCCAGGCGGCATTTTCCAGTCCGAATTTCTGGCGTTTGCGCCTGGGCATCGGCCATCCCCGCAGTCTTGGCCTGGCGCAACAGGTTGCGGCGTTCGTGCTGAATCCGCCCCGGCGCGAAGAATTGCAGGAAATCGTCGGCGCCATCGACCGCTGCCGGGCGATTGCACCGGCCTTGCTGCGCGGCGACTATCAGCAGGCCATTAGCCAATTGCACGAGGCCAATCATGGATGACCATCGTTGCGGCGCCTTGGGTGCTGGCGGCACGGATAACCATTGCTTCAGCACCTTGGATGCAGACTATGCAATCCAGCTGTCTGCCGGGCCTTTGCCGTGACCGCGCAGGCCTCAGTTAAGCCAGCGCGTTTTCGCGATGAATTGCGCGACTTCGCCCGTTTTGCCATGCGTCCTCGCTTCGGGCCGCGCCTGCCCGGCCGCCACGCGGCCAATGGATGGTGGGAGGACTGGTTTCCTGGCTTGTCGATGGGCCGACTATTGAAGTGGGCTTGCTTTTTGTGGGCCGTCAATCTGGCATTCCTGGGACCTATTGCCGTGATGGCGGCAGGGGCGGGGGGCGCTACCCACAGGCTGGATATCCACAACATTCCCTGGCTGCAGGCCTTGTTATGGGCGCCTATCGTCGAAGAATTGGTATTTCGCTACGGTTTGCGGCGCATTGCCCAGGCATGGTGGCTGACGCCCGCCGCTGTCGGCGCCATGTTCATGGGGCCGACATGGCCGGCCATATTGCTGGTCGCCGGGATTTATGCAATATGCTGGCTGCCCTACCTGTTTGGCATGGCATATACGCGCCGCAGCCTTGCGTGGCGCTACCGCCTGATTTATCGCCGTTGCTTTCCGTGGGTGTTTCATCTGGCGTCGCTGCTGTTTGCCGCCGTGCATCTCTATAACTTCAATCTGCAGCAGACCCCCTTGTGGCTAATGCCCCTGCTGGTGCTGCCGCAATGGTTGACCGGATTGGTCCTGGGCTGGCTGCGCGTCAAGCGCGGCATAGGCGCCAGCATGTTGCTGCATGCCATGTTCAACGGCGGGCCTTTGCTGCTGGTGTGGTTGATCTTGCCGTTTGCGCCGGAACTGGCGGGTTGACTGTTTCTCTATACAATAAGCTCTTTCGTTTTTATCTTTATATTCCAGGACACTCATGGCTTTGCAATGCGGCATTGTTGGTTTACCCAACGTAGGAAAATCTACGCTTTTTAATGCGTTGACCAAGGCAGGCATTGCCGCCGAGAACTATCCTTTTTGCACCATCGAACCCAATGTGGGCGTGGTAGAGGTCCCCGATGCGCGCCTGGCCGCGCTGGCCGGTATCGTCAATCCCGAACGCATTTTGCCTGCCGTCGTGGAATTCGTCGATATCGCGGGCCTGGTGGCCGGCGCTTCCAAGGGCGAAGGGCTGGGCAACCAGTTCCTGGCCAATATCCGCGAAACCGATGCTATCGTGCATGTGGTCCGCTGCTTTGAAGACGAAAATGTCATCCACGTCGCCGGCGCCATCAACCCCTTGTCCGATATCGAAGTCATCAATACCGAACTGGCGCTGGCCGATTTGAGCGCCGCCGAAAAAGCGCTGCATCGCCATCAGAAAACGGCGCGGGCCGGCGACAAGGACGCCATCAAGATGGTGGCCTTGCTTGAAAAAGTCCTGCCGGTGCTCAACGAGGCCCGCCCAGTTCGCTCCTTGGGCCTGGATGCCGATGACATGGCCTTGCTCAAGCCTTTGTGTTTTATTACCGCCAAGCCGTCCATGTACGTGGCCAATGTCAAAGAAGACGGTTTTGAAAATAATCCGCATCTGGCCGCAGTGCAAAAGTACGCTGAAGCCGAAAATGCGCCGGTGGTCGCCGTATGCGCCGCCATCGAGGCCGATATCGCCGACCTCGACGACGAAGACAAAAACGTTTTCCTGGCCGACATCGGCATGGACGAGCCAGGTTTGAATCGCGTGATCCGCGCCGGCTATCGCCTGCTGGGGCTGCACACCTACTTTACCGCCGGCGTAAAGGAAGTGCGCGCCTGGACCATCCATCTCGGCGATACCGCGCCCAAGGCGGCGGGGGTCATTCATACCGATTTCGAACGCGGCTTCATCCGCGCCCAAACCATCGCCTACGACGACTTTATTGCTTTCAAGGGTGAGCAGGGCGCGAAGGAAGCGGGCAAAATGCGCGCCGAAGGGAAAGAGTATGTGGTCAAGGACGGCGATGTTTTGAATTTTTTGTTTAATGTGTGACGGGTTTCTGAATTTGAGTGCGCGGTCTGTTGTAGCCAATCCGATTCCCAGCCTGCGCGGGCTGCCGCACGTTCTTCTTGCTACCATTTTGGTAGCGTGCTAAAGTATGGCATGCGCATCATCGCCTTATCCACCTTGCGGACGTTTTGGGAATCTCGTCCTGATGCTGAAACGCCGCTACGGTCATGGTATGCCCTGGCAAGCCGGGCAGCCTGGAATACTCCGGCAGACATCAAGGCAGCCTACGGAAGCGCCAGCTTCACAGGAAACAATCGCGTTGTATTCAACATCAAGGGTAATGACTACCGCTTGGTGGTGGCCGTGCGCTACGACCGGGGGCTGATGTATGTCCGCTTTGTCGGTACGCATCACCAATACGACAAGATCGACGTTGAGACGATTTGAAGGAGCCCAATATGGAACTCAAACTGATTCGCACCAAGAAAGACTATCGGGCGGCGCTGGCTGACGTTGATCGCCTGTGGGATGCTCCTGCCAAATCGCCGGCTGCCGACCAGTTGGACGTGCTGAGCCTGCTGATTGAGCAATATGAGCGCGAGCATTTCCCGATTGCCGATCCTGACCCTATCGACTTCCTCGGCCACGTCATGGAAGCGCGCGGCTTGACGCGCAAGGATTTGGAGCCCTACCTCGGGCCGCGCGGCAGGGTATCGGACATCCTGAACCGCATCCGTCCCATGACGTTGGAAATGATCCGCAAGCTGGCCGAGGGCTTGAAGTTGCCCGCCGAGGTGCTGATTCGCCCATACCGTCTGCGGCAGGCCCATGAAGATCTGGTTGAGGCATGACCGGCGGCGGATTTTAAAAAACGAGCGATATACCTACCCGCCTGACCCTGCCGCCGGAGGGTTATGCCGACTGGCTGGCCGATTTTCCAGAGATGAGGGGGACGCAATCTCAAATACATGAGAGCCTTTGCGCAGATGTGGCCCCAGGCATAATTCGTGCAAGAGGTACTTGCACAATTGCCTTGGTATCAACAAAGTGGCCATGATGAAGAGTCCCGAGACTGGGGATTTGATCGAGGGTAAGGGTGGCTTGCGCAAGCTTCGGCACGGCGACGAGCGGTTGGCGACGGTGTGATGGATTCTAAAAATAGTCACCTTTACCCGAGTTCAGAACGGGAGAGGCGATTCTTCAGGTCTTGGTACTAGCGTAGCGGTTGCGGCTGATTCGCGCCAAGTAAGAACACACCGGGTTGAGTCCCGCTTGTCAGAAGATGACCGCCTTATCCATCCTCCCTCAACCCCGCCAGGCCGAAGCCCTGATCACAGAGCAGAAATTCTCGCGCTTGAAGCCGGGCTCCTTGTCGGCGATCACATCGTCGTTTACGGTTCCGAACGTGGTTTCGGGCTTGTGCCTGAAACCCTCGTAGAACGTTTGAATGATGTTTTCCTTGAAGTGATCGCCGCGCGGGTGCGCGTGCACGACAGCGTCGCGCTCGGCGGCGCTGTATTCAGAATGGGCGAGGCCCAGGACATCCATTTCCACGCCTGCTGTCACAAGCGCTACGACGGGATGCATATGCTGGGGTATGCCGGGCGTGGTGTGCAAGGCGATGGCGGTCCAGACCGTATCGATATCGTGCTGGCCTATGCCATGGCTGCGCAGGAAGTCGCGTGCCGCGTTGGCGCTGTCCACCTCGAATCGTTCATGGGCGCTGCTGTGTTTATGCGTCAGGCCCATATCGTGGAACATCGCCCCAACGTAGAGCAGCTCGGCATCGAACGCCAGATTGTGGCGTTTTCCTGCAAGGGCGCCGAAATAATAAACACGGCTTGAATGATGAAACAGCAAGGGCGAGGCGGTGTCTTTCACAAGGTCGGTGACCTCGCGCGCAAGCTGGCTGTCGGGAATGGCGATGCCGCCGATGTTCAATGTCATGATGTACCTCCAAGGTGAATACCCATTCATTCTCGAATGTTCCGGCGATGGCATCAATTGACTTAATACGTTATATACTGCCATTTTGCGTCGTCAAAAGACATGTATGAAAAATCCTTCCGATATGGCGAAAACCATTGCCATCCTGGCGCTGCCCGGTGTGCAGTTGCTGGACGTCTCCGGTCCCCTGGATGTATTCGCCCAGGCTAATGCCGAAGCGGGTCGTGATGTTTATACATTGAAGGTAATCGCCTGCGAGCCCGGCCCTGTTCGCAGTTCCTCCGGTGTACGCCTGCTGCCCGACGGGCTGGCCGGCGAGGCGGGCGAGCACATCGATACGCTGCTTGTGGCCGGAGCGCCGAACGCGGCGCAAATGTCTTTGCCGCCGTCGATCCTGGCGTGGCTACGCAAAATGGCTACCCGATCCCGGCGCTATGGCTCAGTGTGCACGGGCGCCTTCGTGCTGGCAGCTACCGGCTTGCTGGACGGCAGGCGGATTACCACGCATTGGGCCGCGGTGGAGCGCCTTGGCGAAGCTTATCCCGCCATTACTGTGGATCAGGATGCCTTGTACGTGCGGGATGGCAAGGTACGCACGGCGGCGGGGGTGACGGCAGGTCTGGATCTGGCCTTGTCGCTGGTGGAAGAAGACCTGGGCCGGGAAATTGCCATGCGGGTGGCGGGACAATTGGTAATGTTCTTCAAGCGGCCGGGCGGGCAATTGCAGTTCAGCCGCAAAGGAGAAACGCGCCCCGCCGGGCGTTCCGTCCTGCAGGCGGTGCAGCGCTGGGTGCTGGCCAATCCCGCGGGCGATCACAGCGTGGCCAGCCTGGCCAGGCATGCGGGGCTGAGTCCACGCCATTTCGCGCGCTTGTTTCAAGCCGAACTGGGGATCGCGCCGGGCGCCTGGGCCGAGGCGGCTCGAATAGCCGCGGCGCGCCGGTTACTGGAAACTGGCGGCGAAGCGCCCAAGCAGGTGGCGGCCAAATGCGGTTTTGCCAACGCGGACACCTTGCGCCGGGCCTTCGTCAAGCATATAGGCATATCGCCCGCGGAATACCGTCGCGGGCATGGACAGGGCAGGGCATAAGCGCAAGCGGCTCGACCAGGCGCTGGCGGCTTTCAATGGATTTTGCGAATAGGCCGGTCTGTCAAGCCTGCACGATTGCCATATACCTTTCGTAAATCGCATGCGTGATCTCTTTTTGCCTGTTGTCGCGCCGCTCCAGCAGGCCGACATCCCGCGTCACAGGGCCCAGCTCTTTGGGCAGCGGCAACAGGCGCAGATCGTGCATTTCTTTCCAGTTCTGGGTATGCAGCAAGGGCAGCACGGTAACGCCTACCTCTTGCCGCACCAGGCCCAGCAGTTGCTCGATGGCGTTCAGTTCAAGGAAATCGTCGGGGATGACGCCCATTTTCTGCAGCATGCGGTCGATCTGGCGGCCCGTATGCTGAGTACGGTCGAAACGCAGGAATGGGTTCTGCATCAGCACTTTTCTCGGGTCGCTGCCGCTTACCGACGCGGGTACGATGATGCGTAGCGGCTCTTGATACAAAACGGCCCATCGTGTGCCGGCCGGCCGCTTGCCGGCGCTTACGACGATGGCGGCGTCGATGTCCCCATGCTCGACCTTATGAGTCAGTTCGCTGGATTTGCCCGATACCAGCCGGATTCCCAAGCCCTTGTGTTCCTTTTTCAATTGCGACACGATCCTGGCGAGGATGCTCATGCAGGACACAATGGACCCTATCGTCAATTGGCCCACGTAGCGGCCGGCCGGCGTCTTGGGCAGGCGTATCCGGTCGTAAAGCTCCAGCAACTGCTTGATTTCCGGCAGGACTTCCTGGCCCGCCGCATTCAGCAGCGCCAGCCTGCCGTCGCGGTCGAACAGCTCGCGGCCGAACTGTTCTTCCAGCGTGCGCATCTGCAGGCTGACCGCCGCCTGCGTCAGGCCTACATACTCGGCCGCCTCCGAAAACGAGCCTAGCCGGGCGACGGCCACGAAGGTGCGCATGAAGCGTATGGTACTCATAAGAAAAACTTGTTTGAAAGAATAGAAAATTAAATTGATGTAATGATAATTTGATAGTAGCTTACAGGGCCTGAATAAACGCATTCTTTATGACATGAAAAATTTCAATTGGGCCAATCCTTATCCTTCCACGCGCGCACCCCTGTTTGCGCGCAATGTGGTGTCCACGTCGCATCCCCTGGCGGCCCAAGCGGGCCTGCGCATGATGCTAAAGGGCGGCAACGCGGTGGACGCGGCCATTGCCGCCGCGGCGACCCTCACGCTCGTCGAGCCGGTGTCTTGCGGCCTGGGCGGGGATTGCTTTGCCATATTGTGGGACGGCAAAAAGCTTCATGGCCTGAATTCATCGGGTCCGGCGCCCGCCGCCTGGAATGTCGAGTACTTCAAGCGCAAGCACGGCAGCGATGCCAACGGCCTGGCCAATCAGCCCAAGCGGGGATGGGACACGGTAACGGTGCCCGGCGTTGTGGCGGGTTGGGCGGCGTTGCACGGAAAATTCGGCAAGCTGCCTTTCGAAGACCTGTTCGAGCCGGCGATCGAGATTGCCGAGCGCGGTTATGCCGTGCCGCCTGTCGTGGCCGGCAAGTGGGCCAAGGCGGCCGAAGAATTGAAGATGCAACCAGGTTTTGCCCAGGCCTTCATGCCGCAGGGGCGCGCGCCCGCCGTGGGCGAAAATTTCCGTATTCCCGATGCGGCCGGAACCTTGAGGCGTATTGCGCAAAGCCACGGCCGCGATTTCTACGAAGGCGAACTTGCCGAGAAAATCGCTGCCTTCAGCCGCCAGGGCAACGGCGCCCTGACGCTGGACGATCTGCGCAACTATCGCCCTGAATGGGTCGAGCCCATATCCAGGGATTACCACGGCTATACCCTGCACGAGCTTCCGCCTAACGGCCAGGGTATCGCGGCGCTGATAGCGCTGGGTATTGCCGAGCGCTTCGACCTGCGCAATATGCCGGTCGATTCCGTGCAGTCGCAACATGTCCAGATAGAAGCCATGAAGCTGGCGTTCGCCGATGTGTACCGCTACGTGGCCGACCCGCGCGGCATGACGGTTACGCCTATGCAAATGCTCGACGACAACTACCTGGACAGCCGCGCCAAGCTTATCCGCCTGGACCAGGCTACGCAGCACCAGGCCGGGCGCCTACCGGCCGGAGGCACGATTTACCTGTCCGCGGCCGACGAAAGCGGTATGATGATTTCGTTCATCCAATCAAATTACATGGGTTTCGGTTCGGGGGTGGTCGTGCCGGGCACCGGCATCAGCCTGCAGAATCGCGGCGTCGGGTTTTCCATGGACCCTGTTTCTCCGAATGTGGTCGAGGGCGGCAAGCGGCCGTTCCACACGATTATTCCCGCCTTTCTTACCAAGGACGGCAGGCCGGTAATGAGCTTTGGCGTGATGGGCGGCGATATGCAGCCGCAAGGGCATATGCAAACCCTGATACGCATGGTCGATTACGACCAGCAGCCCCAGGCGGCCTGCTGCGCTCCGCGCTGGAAGGTCAACCGCGACTTTACGCTCGACATCGAGCCGAACATGAATGCCGATGTGGTCCAGGGCCTTAAAGGCCTGGGCCATACCTTCAAATCGATCTACGATCCCTACATGGATTTTGGCGCAGGTCAGTTTATCTGGAAGCTGTCTGAAGACGATAAGGATGCCGGGTATGTGGCGGCCAGCGATAGCCGCCGCGACGGCCAGGCCGTTGGGTTTTAATAATTAATAAATTTGCGGGGAGACAATACAATGAAAAAAATGACGCTATTGCTGGGCGGTCTTTTGCTGGGCGCGGCGGCGGCCAGCCAGGCGCAGGATCTGCGCATAGGCATGCAAGACGATCCCGATACGCTGGATGTGCATCGCTCGCGCACGTATGCGGCGCGCATCGTGCTTACCTCGTTGTGCGACAAGCTGGTCGATACCGACGCCAAGCTGCAGTTCGTGCCCCGGCTGGCCAAGTCCTGGTCCTGGAACGACGACAATACGCAACTGACTTTCAAGTTGCGCGATGATGTCGTGTTTCATGACGGCAGCAAATTCGACGCGGCGGCGGCCAAGGCCAACCTGGAACGGGCCCTGACTTTGCCGGACAGCCAGCGCAAAAGCGAGCTGGCGTCCATCAAGCAAGTCGATGCGCCCGATGCGGCAACCCTGGTCATTACCGTAAAGCAGCCCGACGCTCCATTGCTGGCCCAGTTGTCCGACCGGGCCGGAATGATGATGTCGCCCAAAAGCTTTGCGGGCGCCGATAGTGCCTCGGATGTGGGCCGCAATCCGGTTTGCTCCGGGCCCTACAAGTTTGTGGAGCGTGTCCAGAACGACCGCATTGTCCTGGAAAAATTCGACAAGTATTACAACGCCAAAGACTTTGCCTTCAGCAAGGTCACGTTCTTTTCAATTCCCGATTCGACGGTGCGCCTGTCCAATTTGCGCTCGGGCGGCATAGACATCCTGGAGCGCCTGAATCCGTCCGATGTACCGCAGGTCAAGGAAAATTCCAATCTGGTCTTCAAGCCGGTGATAGGCCTGGGTTTTCGCCAATTCGTATTCAATGTCAACAACGGCGAGCGCGCCAAGACGAATCCATTCAAGGACAAGCGCGTTCGGCACGCTTTTCAGTTGACCATAGACCGCCAGGCGATAGGCGATGTTTTGGGGGGCGGTTTGTTTCCGCCCGCGCAGCAGCCATTTCCCCTGGCCAGCCCCTACCATAGCGACAAATTCCCTGTCATCAAGCCGGATATCGCCAAGGCCAAGGCCTTATTGAAAGAAGCCGGCATGGAAACCGTGAAGGCCGAACTGACGTTCGCCAACAATACGCTGGAAGCATCCACGGCGGAAATGGTCCAGGCCATGGCCGCCCAGGCCGGTTTCCAGATAAGCTTGCGGCCCACCGAATACGCCGCCATGCTGGCCGAGTCGCAGAAAGGCAATTTCCAGATGGATATGCGCGGCTGGTCCGGCCGGGTGGACCCTGACGGCAACATCTATTCTTTCGGGACATGCAAAGGAACGCTGAATGATGGCCACTATTGCAATCCCAAGGTCGATGAGCTGCTCAAGCAGGCGCGCCTGGTGTCGGATCAGGCCAAGCGCAAGGCCATTTATGACCAGGTCCAGGGCATATTGCAGGATGAACTGCCCCATATGTATATTTATTACCAGCCCTGGCCTTTCGCCGTCAGCAAGAAAGTCCAGGGTTTCGAGCCTTATCCCGACGGAATGATACGATTGGACAAGGTTACATTTCATTGATCGTTCACGGCGGAAATCCACTGCATGTTCAAACTTATCCTACGCCGCCTGATCGTTGCGATACCGACCTTGATACTCGTCTCTATCGTCATATTCGGATTGCAGAAAATACTGCCGGGCGATCCTGTCCTGGCGATGGCGGGCGAGGAGCGGGACCCTGCGGTGCTCGAGTTCCTGCGCGATAAGTACCGCCTGAACGATCCTCTGCCCGAACAATACCTGGCATGGATCACGCAGGTGGGGCAGGGCAATCTGGGCGTTTCGCTGCGCACCGATATTCCGGTCACGACGCTGATCAAGCAGAAGCTGCCGGTGACGATTCAACTGGCTGTCATGGCCATGTTTTTCGCCATCATCATAGGCATACCCCTGGGCATTCTGGCGGCGGTGCGCAAAGGAACCCGGGTGGAGTTCGGGGCGAATCTTTTCGCCTTGTCGGGCATGTCGATTCCGAATTTCTGGCTGGGCATTGTGCTGATCATGATTGTTTCGGTATGGCTCAAGTGGCTGCCCGCCTCGGGTTATGTGTCGCCAGGCACGGATTTCTGGCTGTCGCTCAAGACCATGCTGATGCCCTCGCTGGTGCTGTCCACGGCGATCAGCGCCTACCTGATGCGCCATACGCGTTCGGCCATGCTCGAAGCGCTCAGCGCCGATTATGTCCGCACGGCCCGGGCAAAGGGCGCGTCGGAGCGCATTGTGGTGCTGCGCCACGCCTTGCGCAATGCCCTGATGCCTATCGTGACCCTGGTCACCATCTTGTTCGGTGAATTGCTGGCCGGGGCTGTGCTGACCGAGCAGATTTTCGGCATACCCGGATTCGGCAAGCTGCTTGTCGACGCCGTGTTCAATCGCGATTACGCGATCGTGCAGGGGGTGGTGCTGTGCATAGCAGTGGGCTTTATTGTGTTGACCCTGGTCGCCGATGTGCTTTATATCCTGATCAACCCACGCTTGAGGTATGCATGACTGCGCAAGTTGTGAATGCGGCGCTGGCGCCGCCCGGGCGCCGCGCGAATCGCTCCTGGGGCAAATTCAAACGCAATCGCTCGGCCATGCTGGGCGCCGCCATTGTGTTGTTTTTCATATTGATTGCGTTGCTGGCGCCGCTTATTGCCAGTTACGATCCCACGCAAGTCAGCTTTACCGCCATACGCAAGGCGCCTTCGGCCGCGCACTGGCTAGGCACCGATGAGCTGGGCCGCGATATATTAAGCCGCATGGTGTTCGGCGCCAGGGCCTCGCTATTGGCGGGCATGTGTTCGGTGCTGATCGCGCTGGTGGTCGGCGTGCCTTTCGGCTTGCTGGCGGGTTATTTCGGCGGCTTGATCGATGGCTGCATTTCGCGCGCCACCGAAGCCCTGCTGTCCATTCCTTTCCTGATACTGGCTATTGCCCTGGCGGCATTCCTCGGGCCCAGCCTGGTCAACGCCATGATCGCCATCGGCGTGTCGGCGGCGCCGCTTTTCATACGCCTGGCGCGCGGCCAGGTGCTGTCGATCAAGAATGAAGACTATGTGCAAAGCACACGGTCTTTGGGCGCCTCCAATACCCGCATCGTTCTGCGCCATATTCTGCCCAACATCATGCCGGCGCTTATTGTGCAGGCGACCATCATGATAGCTAGCGCCATCATTGCCGAAGCCAGCCTGTCGTTCCTGGGCCTGGGGCTGCAGCCTCCGAATCCTTCCTGGGGATCCATGTTGAACACAGCCAAGAATTTCATGACGCAGGCGCCCTGGATGTCCATTTTTCCCGGTTCGGCAATATTCTTCGTGGTTTTCGGATTCAACTTGCTGGGCGATGGCCTGCGCGATGCGCTCGACCCGCGCCAGGATCATTAACCCTATGCCGATGATGAAAGACGAATGCGTTATTCAGGTTACCGACCTGACGGTCAGTTTCAAGACGCCCGAGCGAACCTTCCAGGCGGTGAACAATCTGTCCTTCCATGTCAGCAAAGGCGAAACCCTGGCCATCGTGGGCGAGTCCGGTTCCGGCAAGTCGGTGACATCGCTGTCCCTGATGCGCCTGGTCGAGTTCGGCAACGGCAGCATCGCGAGCGGCGAAATGCTTTTGCGCCGGCGCAACGGCAATCTGCTTGATCTGGCGGCCGCCACGGAACTGGAAATGCGCAAGGTGCGCGGCGCCGACATCGCCATGATCTTCCAAGAGCCCATGACCTCGCTGAATCCCAGCTTCACGACAGGCGTGCAAATAGCCGAGGCGTTGCGCCTGCACCAGGGGATGGACAAGGCCGCGGCGCGGGCCGAAACGCTGCGCTTGCTTGAAACCGTGCGCATTCCGGATGCCAGGGCGGTGCAAGACCGTTATCCGCATCAATTGTCCGGCGGCATGCGCCAGCGCATCATGATAGCGATGGCCTTGTCGTGCAAGCCGCAGGTATTGATAGCGGACGAGCCCACCACGGCGCTCGACGTAACCATACAGGCCCAGATACTGCAATTGATCCGTCAACTGCAGCAAGACATGGACATGGGTGTGATTTTCATCACGCACGATATGGGCGTGGTGGCCGAGGTCGCCGACCGCGTCATGGTCATGCACCGGGGCGACAAGGTGGAAGAAAACGATTCCGATGAATTGTTCCACCAGCCGCGGCATCCCTATACCCGCGCCTTGTTGTCGGCAGTGCCCAGGCTGGGTTCCATGAAGGGTAGTACTCAGCCCGCGCCCTTCGTGCTGCTCGATTATGCCGCCGCGCAGCCGTCCGCGCCGCCTGCCGTGCCGCAAGAAGCCAGCACGGCTCGCTACGATCAAGGCCCGCTGTTGCAGGTGGACAAGCTGGTGACGCGGTTCGATATCGCCAGCGGCTTGTTCGGCCGCGTCAAGCACAGGGTGCATGCGGTCGAGCAGGTAAGCTTCGACCTGTACCCGGGCGAGACGCTGGCCATCGTGGGCGAGTCAGGCTGCGGCAAGACCACCACGGGCCGTTCGCTGGCGCAGTTGGAAAGCATACGCGGCGGGAAAATCCTGTTCGATGGCCAGGACGTGGGCCTGTTGCGCGGCAGCCAGATGCAGGCCTTGCGCCGGCATATCCAGTTTATTTTCCAGGACCCATTCGCGTCGCTGGATCCGCGCGTAACCATAGGCTATTCCATCATGGAGCCGCTCCTGATACACGGTGTGGCCAAAGGCCGCGAGGCGGTCGAACGGGTACGCTGGCTGATGGAGAAATGCGGGCTTACCCCCGAAATGATAGACCGCTATCCGCACGAATTTTCCGGCGGACAGCGCCAGCGCATCTGTATCGCGCGGGCGCTGGCCTTGAATCCCCGCGTGGTGATTGCGGACGAATCGGTATCCGCCCTCGATGTGTCGATCCAGGCGCAAATCGTCAATCTGCTCCTGGATCTGCAGCGCGAGCTGGGTCTTTCGATTTTGTTCATCTCGCACGATATGGCGGTGGTCGAGCGCATCAGCCATCGCGTGGTGGTCATGTACCTGGGGCAGGTCGTTGAAATCGGCCCGCGCCAGGCGATTTTCGAGAATCCCCAGCATCCTTACACCAAAAAGCTGATGGCTGCCGTGCCGGTGGCCGATCCCGCTTATCGTCATCGCGAGCATTCTTTGTTGGTCGACGAAATCCCCAGTGTCGTCAGAAGCGTGAACGACACGCCGGTGGTCGAGCCCCTGGTCGCGGTCAGCGATGGGCATTTTGTCGCACATCATTCCATAGGCGTTTATTGACGCGGCGCCTTGTTTTTATCGGAGTTTCACCATGTTTAGAGTCGTATTCAAGGCCGCGCTAGCGGCCGGCCTGCTTTTTACCACCGCCGCGTTTGGCCAGACCACGCTGCGCATCGGACTGCAGGACGATCCCGACCAGATGGATCCGGCCCGGGCCAGGACTTTTGTCGGCCGCATTGTGTTTGCGTCGCTTTGCGACAAGCTGGTCGATATCACGCCCAAGCTCGAGTTCGTGCCGCAATTGGCAACCTCATGGTCCTGGCGCGACAGCAAAACGCTGGTGTTCACCTTGCGCGACAAGGCGGTCTACCACGATGGCACGCCCATCGATGCGGCATCGGTCAAGGCCAATCTGGATCGCGCCAAGACGCTTCCGGACAGCAACCGCAAAAGCGAGCTCGCTACGCTGGCCAGCGTGGACGCGCCCGACGCCAGGACGGTCGTCTTGCATTTGACCGAACCCGATGCCTCCTTTCTTTCGCAATTGTCGGATCGCGCGGGAATGATGCAGTCGCCCGCCAGCTTCGACAAGGATCCCGCCAAGAATCCAGTGTGTTCGGGGCCATACCGTTTCAAAGACCGGGTGCAGAACGATCACATCACGCTGGAGAAATTCCCGCAATATTGGGATGCGCAAAACTACCATTTCGATCGGGTGGTTTTCCAGCCTGTGCCGGACTCCACCGTACGCTTGAACAATATGCGCGCCGGCGGCCTGGATATCGCCGAGCGCCTGGCGCCCAGCGACGCGAAAACGGTAGAGGACGATCCCACTCTGGCGTTCATGCCTGTTACCGGCCTGGGCTTCCAGGCGATCTCGGTCAACTTTGCCCATGGCCCGCGCGCCGACAACCCCTTTGCCAAGGACCCGCGCGTACGGCAAGCCTTCGACCTTGCCATAGACCGGGACGCCATCAACGAGGTGGTCGGCCTAGGCTTGTACCAAGCCGCGTTCCAGCCTTTCCCGCCGGCCAGCTTCGCGTATGACAAGGCCGTCGAGCGCAAAGGCCGCGATGTCGAAAAAGCCCGCGCCCTATTGAAGGAAGCGGGCCTCGACCGGGTCAAGGTGGAAATATCCTATGGCAACAATACGATCATGCAGCAGGTGTTCGAAATGATCCAGGCCATGGGCAGCGAAGCCGGTTTCGATATCAGCCTGCGGCCTATGGAGTTCGCGGCCTTGCAGTCGACCATGGCGCGCGGCGATTTCGAACTGGCGCAGGCCGGCTGGTCGGGACGCGTCGACCCCAGCGGCAATGTGTTCCAGTATGTCTCGTGCAAGGGCAGCCTGAACGACGGCAAGTTTTGCGACAAGTCCATGGACAAACTGCTCAACGATGCCCGCCAGGAGCTGGATACCGCCAAGCGCAAGGTTCTGTATGGGCAATTCATGAAACAGATGCAGGCCAAGCAGCCCATTTTCTATACCTACTATCTGCCGTGGACATTCGGCGTGCAGAAACGCTTGCAGGGCTTTGTGGCTTACCCCGACGGCCTGGTGCGCTTGAAAGGCCTTACGCTGGCCCAGCAATAAGGTTTTCCATGTTTACGACCCGTCCAGAAATTACCGGCACTTTCGGTGTCGTCACGTCCACCCATTGGCTGGCCTCGTCGGTGGGCATGTCCATGCTCGAGCGCGGCGGCAATGCCTTCGATGCCTGCGTGGCAAGCGCCTTTACGCTGCATGTGGTGGAGCCTCATCTTGTGGGGCCGGCGGGCGAAGTGCCCGGCATTTTCTATTCGGCCCGGACCGGCCGGGTCGAGGTATTGTGCGGGCAGGGACCTACGCCGGCGGGAGCGACGCTGGAGCATTACCGGGCGCAGGGCTTGTCGCTGATTCCCGGCAATGGGCTGCTTGCCACCGTGGTTCCGGGAGCCTTCGACGCCTGGATGATCCTGCTGCGCGATCACGGAACGAAATCGCTGCGCGAGGTCCTGGAGCCGGCAATTCACTACGCGCGCAACGGCCATCCCATGCTGCCGCGGGTGTCCAACACCATAGCCGGCCTGAAAGATTTCTTTGAAACGCACTGGCCGACATCCGCCCAGGTCTATGTGCCCAAGGGCGCCGTGCCCGAGGCCGGCCGCCTGTTCTGCAATCCGGCCCTGGCCGGAACCTGGAGCCGTTTGCTGGCCGAATGCGAAGCGGCGGGGGGCGGCCGCGAGCAACAGATCGAGCATGCCCGGCAGGTTTTCTACAAGGGCTTCGTTGCCCAAGCCATAGACCAATTCTGCGCGCACAACGAAGTCATGGACGAAAGCGGCGTGGCGCACAAGGGTGTCATCACGGGCGATGACATGGCGCGCTGGTCGGCCAGCTACGAGGCGCCCCTGCAATACGAATACCACAACATGACCGTGGCCAAGGCGGGGCCATGGAGCCAGGGACCGACCTTCCTGCAAACACTGGCTTTGCTCAAGCATACCGATATCGCCGATGCCAAGCCGGAGGACCCGCGCTTTATCCATTTGCTGGTCGAGGCGATGAAACTGGCATTCGCCGACCGGGAAGCCTATTACGGCGATCCCGATTTCGTCGACGTTCCAATGTCCGCGCTATTATCGGAAGATTACAACCTGGCGCGCAGCCGGCTTATCGGCGAAAAGGCCTTCAACGAGCTGCGCCCGGGAATCATCGGCGGCTACGAGGCCCAGGTAGAGCGCGTCAACGCCACGCTGGAGCGCCTGTCGCAGCAAAATGACGCGGGAGCCCTGATGTCGGCCATGGACAGGGCCAATCCGCTGCTGTCGGCCAAGCGCGGCGATACGACGCACATCGATGTCATCGACCGCTGGGGCAATATGATTACCGTCACGCCTTCAGGCGGATGGCTGCAGTCCTCGCCCGTTATTCCGGAATTGGGATTCGGATTGAACACGCGGGCGCAAATGTTCTGGCTGGAAGAGGGCCTGCCCGGCACCCTGGCGCCCAACAAGCGGCCGCGCACGACGCTCAGCCCCACCTTTTTGTTCAAGGACGGCGCGCCCTACATGGTGATGGGCACGCCGGGCGGCGACCAACAGGAGCAGTGGCAGCTTGTCTTGTTCCTGCGGCATTTGCATCAGGGCCTGAATTTGCAGCAGGCCATCGACATGCCGCTATTCCACACGCAGCATTTTCCCAGTTCTTTTTATCCACGCGGCCGCAAATCGGGCAATATCACCATAGAAACCAGCGTGGGGCCGCAAATTCTGGACGATTTGCGCCAGCGCGGCCATCAGGTGGAAGAGTCCGCCGCATGGACGATAGGCCGCTTGACGGCGGCGTCGCGCGACCCGGACGGCTTGCTGCATGCGGCGGCGTCCCCGAGGCTGATGCAGGCCTACGCCGTCGGCCGCTAGGGCCTGGTAACACTAAATCCCCGCCCGCGTGAGACTGGTCAAGGCCGCGCTGGCAAGGCGCGAAGCGCGTTCGGCCATCGTTGCGGCTTGTTTGCGGGGCGCGCGCCCGCGCGCCATGCCCCTGTTATGAAAAGGGCTGTCAGTGTGCATGGCGCCAGGATGCGCCACAATGGTGCTTTGGTGTTTGCCTGAGGCTAGACTGATGACCCGTATTGTCCTTTTCGAAAATATACATCCCAGCGCTAAAGAAGTGTTTGCCGCCGCCGGTTTCAACGATATCGTCGCCCATGCGTCGTCGCTTGCGCCCGATGCGCTGCGCGCGGCCATGCGCGGCGCCAATCTGGTGGGAATTCGTTCGCGCACGCATCTGGATGCCGCGCTGTTGGCGGATGCGCCCGATTTGCGGGCGATAGGTTGCTTTTGCATAGGAACCAACCAGGTCGACCTGGATACCGCCTTGATGCATGGCGTACCGGTGTTCAATGCGCCATTTTCCAATACGCGTTCGGTAGCCGAACTGGTCTTGGGCGAAGCCATTTTGCTGCTGCGCCGTATTCCGGAAAAGAACGACCGCGTGCATCAGGGGCATTGGGACAAAACCGCCAATGGCGCCTTCGAGGCGCGCGGCAAGACGCTGGGCATTATCGGCTACGGCAATATCGGTTCCCAGGTCGGCACGCTGGCCGAGGCCGCCGGCATGCGGGTTATTTTCCACGACGTTGAAGCCAAGCTGCCCTTGGGCAATGCGCGAGCCAGTACGGCGCTGAAGAAACTGCTTGCGCAGTCCGATGTGGTGACTCTGCATGTCCCCGGCGGCAACGCCACCCGGAACATTATGGATGCCGCCACTATTGCCGCCATGAAGCCGGGCGCCATTCTTATCAACGCCTCGCGCGGCACAGTGGTCGATATCGATGCTTTGCACGTGGCATTGCAGTCGGGTCATTTGTCGGGCGCGGCGCTGGACGTTTTCCCGACCGAACCGAAAAGCGTGGACGAGCCTTTGGACAGTCCTCTTATCGGCATGCGGAACGTAATTCTTACTCCGCATATCGGCGGCAGCACACAGGAATCCCAGGAAAACATCGGCCGCGAAGTCGCCGAAAAACTGTTGCGCTTTGTCTTGAGCGGCACGACCAAGGGATCGGTCAATTTTCCCGAAATACCCTATCAGGAAATCGCCGGCACGGCGCGCATACTGCATGTGCACCGCAATCTTCCTGGCGCCATGGGCACGCTCAGCAATATGATGGCCGAGCATGGGTTGAACATCGTCAGCCAACAATTGCAGACGCGCGGGCCGATCGGCTATGTCATATCCGATGTCGAAGGCAAGGTTGACGACACGGTGATTTCGGTTTTGCGTTCGCACCCGATTACCGTGCGCTGCGACCTGGTTTAAGCGCTTGGGGTAGCGGGATTACGCGCGCCGCGCTGATCCGGCCGGTATATCCACAGGCTGGTCCATCCGCTTTATGGGGTGGGTGGCTCCAGCCGCGCCGCGGTTTGCCGGCCTGGGCAGGATATCGGCCAGGGTATAGCCGTCCAGGTGCAGCAAAAACTGTTGCAGCGCGCCTTCGATAATGCCGGCCAGGCCGCAGCGGCCGCTCAAGATACAGTTGTTTGCGCCCGCAAAGCATTCCACAAGCGCGAGGTCGTTTTCGGTATCGCGCAGCACAGCGCCCAGGCAGATATCTTCGGGGCGGCGAGCCAGACGCATGCCGCCGTTCTTGCCGCGCTGGGTCGTTATCCAGCCTTGCTGCGCCAGCCTATGGGTGATCTTCATCAGATGAGGTTCGGATATCTGGTGGGCCTGGGCGATTTCAGCGATCGTGCATAAACGATCGGGATGCCTGCCAACATACATCAGCAAGCGCATGGCGTAATCGGTCATGGAGGTCAGGCGCATGCGGAATGCCTTGGACGGATCAGCATGGGTACGAAACGCCATAGATACAAGCCCATGGCAAGCATCCAGCACAACGCGGCCGCCTGCAGCAGCAACGTGCTGGCATTGGATGACCACAGCGCCGCCAGGCGCAGCACGGCCGCGGCAATTACCATGCAGTAACTGGCAAGCATGCTGCGGTCCAGCGCCAGCGGGCGCCCAAGGTGGCCCAGCGCCGTGCGCGTCAGCATGCCGATAATCAGCACGGCAAAGCCGCCCATGCCCAAGGTATGCACATGCGCGGCCGAACGCGCCAATATGCCCGTGGCCAGGCCGCTGGAATGGATGGCCGCCAGCAGCAGGCCTATGCCCATGCCGGCATAGCCCAGGTATAGTATCCAAAGCATGGGCTTGTGCAATACGGCCAGGGGTTTCCATCTTGCGACCTGCCACAGGCTGATCGCACCCGCGATGGCAAGCGCGGCCGTCATGTAGCGGGGCAGGCCGGCAATGCCCAATGCAATGGCCAGCGCGCCGATTGCCAATTGCGCCTGGCCTAAACCTGCCTGCATGGGCAATACAAGGCCAGGCACCATGCGCATTGAAAAGAAGGGAATAACCCGCCGGCCGATCAGCAGGGCAATGACTGCCATGCAGATCAGGCCAAGATCAAAGCGCTGCATAAGCAGGACATAGTCGCCTGCCAGCGCTGCTTGCAAATAAAGGACATTGGCGATGCCCAGACCCAGCACCAACCACGGGATTCCATAGTTACGGCGGCTTTTGCCTTTTAGCATGACGCGCATCAGGCAAGCGGCGCCGACGGCGAAAAAGGCGGACTCGGCAATGCCGGCTATCCAGAAGCCAGTAGCGCCGCCGAACAGATAACCCAGGCGGGCAATGACCCAAAGCAGGCTGGTTATGCCCAGCGCGGCGCCTTTCAGAGGGTTCACGCCTGTCCAGGTAGCGCTGGCGGTAAGCAGGAAGGCCAGCGCAATGGTGGCGATAAAGCCCCAGAGCATTTCATGGGCGTGCCAGGCGACGGCCGATAGGGGCTGGCCGATAACTTGAGGCGCAAAAACCCACAGCGCAATCGATATCAGCGCCCAGCTTGTCCCGGCTATATACAGGGGCCGGAAGCCCTGCCCGAGAAAGGCGGACATGCAGGGGCGGCCAAGGGATGAGTTGCCGCTCGCCTTATTTGGCTGTGGCTCAGGCATGCGTCAGTTCCGAAGGAATACGATCGGGTTGATTGTTGATTTGATAGCCGTACCACAGGCTGCGGGCAATGCGCTGGGCATATTCTTCGGCGCGCTGCGCCAACAGGCGATTAGGCAGTTCTTGCACGGTTTGATGGAACAGGGCCAGCCATTGCCTGAACATATTGGCGCGCAGGTCCGGCAGTGCGACATGCTTGGGCATGGGCGTGCCGCTGTAAGAGCCCGCGCCCAGCAATAGCGAGGACCAGAATCTGATCATGATTTGCAGATGTTTGTCCCAGTCGTCGATACGAGCGTCGAATACCGGGCCGAGCATGGCGTCTGCCCGGATACGGCTATAAAAGCCGTGGACCAAGGTGGTGATTTCTTCTACGGTGCAGAGTGCGGGCTTGTCCATGCGGGTATTCCTGCGCGGCGGCGCGAAAGTGGGGATCGAGATTGGTGTGAAGCTTGGATCTATAAGATATATTTAAAAGTGATCTTATAAAAAAAGACACGTTTCGTCAATTGCCAAAGCGTATTCTGCCAAAGCGTATTCATTCAGCGGTCGGGGTGGGTCGTATCGCCCGGTCCGAGTGCGCGCTGCATGAACACCACGTCTATCCATTGGTCGAACTTGAAACCCGTTGCCGGCTGGATGCCGGCGTGGATGAATCCCAGGCTGCGATGCAAGCCTATCGAACCCAGGTTGCCGTTGCCCGCGATAACCGCGATCATTTGCCGCCACGGCCCTTGTTCGCAACGTTCGATAAGCGCCGACAGCAAGGCCTTGCCCAGTCCCTTGCCCATCTGGCTTTGGTCCAGGTATATTGAATTTTCGATGGTATAGCGGTAGGCGGCGCGCGGCCGGTACTGCGAGGCATAACAGTAACCTGCTATCGTATCGTCCAGGACAGCCACCAGATAAGGCATGCCTGAAGCCAGTACATTGGCCCGCCGCGCTAGCATCTCGTCCACCGACGGAGGCACTTCTTCGAAAGTTGCCGTACCATGCAGGACGTGATGCGCATAGATGCGCTGTATGGCCGCCATGTCTTCAGGGACGGCATCGCGGATGATGCATGTTTCGCGCGGCGCGGTGCCGGTGCCGGTGGCGGGGACCGATGGGTTCGGTACTTGCGCTATGTTCGCGCTGGTCATACTATTTTCCTCGATTGACACGTATTGGGGGTGGTTTGGGCGAGACGGCGCGGCATGGCGTATTTAGCCCAAATCCATCCTTTGGCTAGTATAAACAAACTCCAGGAGTCATAAATGTCTGTTCCCATCAATGCGCTTACCGATAATTTCGCCGTAGCCCCGCAGTTGTCGCCCGGCGACATGCAGGCGGTGGCTGACGCTGGCTTCAAAAGCGTGATTATCAATCGTCCCGACATGGAAGGCGGGCCCGACCAGCCCGCGTCGGTCGATGTCATCGCCGCCGCCAAGGCGGCCGGCCTTGCCGTCGAATATCAACCTGTTGTCAGCGGCGCCATGACGCCCGCTGACGTCGCCCGTTTTGCCGTGCTGTTAAAAGAGCTGCCCGCGCCGGTCCTGGCGTATTGCCGCACAGGAACCCGCTGCACGCATTTGTTCAACGCCGCCGCCGCGCTGTGATAGTGCCTGTAGGCGTATATACCGGCTGTTTTTTCGGGCCGCTTGGGGTTAAGCTTTACCTACCTGAACACAAAGGAGCAACGCCATGTTCAAGAAAATACTGATTCCAACCGATGGGTCGGCATTGTCGGCGCAGGCTGCCAACAAGGGTGTATGTTTTGCACGGGAAACGGGGGCTGAAATCGTAGCCTTGTATGTTACCCAGCCTTTTGCGGCAACGGTGGGATTCGACGGCATGGCTGCCGCCTACGCCATTACGGACGAAGATTACGACAAAACGGCGCAAGAGCAGGCGCAAAAATACTTGAAAGCGGTGCTCGATCGCGCTGAAACGGCTGGCGTGAAGGCTGTGGGCAAGGCGGTTTCCAATTTCAACGTGGCCGATGGCCTGGTTCGAGCGGCCGAAGAAGAAGGCTGCGATATTATCTTTATCGGCAGCCACGGCCGCAGCGGTTTGTCCCGCTTGCTGCTGGGCAGTGTCACCATCAAAGTGCTTAGCCTGGCCAAAACCGCGGTGCTGGTGTACCGGGTCAAAGAATCCAGCTAGGGGCTGGGTGGTATTGGTTCGCGGCGGTCATGGCTCTATGCTCATGGTCGCTTTCGACAGCCTTTCATAGTTTTTCATCAAGATAACGCCGGCGTAAAACATGTTCGTGCATTAGCGATTCCGCCCTGGCCGGTCTGGTTCGCTTTCTTGCGGGCCAGGTTCAAGCACGGCTCGTGTTTCGTGGGCGTCGATGGTTTCCTCATACCTAAAAAAAGCGGACTGTACAGCCGCGTTTCGGCTGGTGCGCAAGCAGCTCTTCATTCCCAATGCGGCAAAGGCGGCACGGCCTATAATCTTGGTGCGCCCGGGCATTTACCTAATCCCTGCTTCAGCCCCTGATAAAAACGCCTTTTTATGCAGTAAAGGTGTGGCGGGCGATATAGGTACGGCCTGCGGCGTCCAAACCAATTAAGAAAATTGATTACGCAACACCACTAAGGACCTATTGTGAAGATACATTTTTCCGCCTCATCGCCTTTTGTCCGCAAGTGTATGGTCGTGGCCCATGAGCTCGGCTTGGCCGGCAAGATTGAAAAGCTGCCCAGCGCCGCGAGTCCCGTCAATTGCGATGCCGTCATCTCGGCGGTGAACCCGCTGGGGCAAGTCCCCACCTTTTTCACCGACGGCGGCCAGCCCATCTACGATAGCCGCGTCATCTGCGAATACCTGAACGATCTGGGGCAGGGCTCCATATTCCCGGCAGCCTCCCAGCAGCGCTGGCTCGTGCTGACCGAGCACTCGCTGGCGGACGGCATACTGGATGCCGCTTTGCTTGCCCGCTACGAAACCGCGGTCCGCCCGGCGGAGTTCCAGTGGGACGGCTGGAAGGAAGGTCAAATGGGCAAAATCACCCGCGCTTTGGGGTATTTTGAAGGCGTGATCAAGCAAAGGGCGGGCCAGTTGGACATCGGCACGATTACGCTGGGCTGCGCGTTGAGCTATCTTGATTTTCGTTTCGCCGATTACGGTTGGCGCAATGCCCGTCCGGAGTTGGCGGCATGGTTTGCCGACTTCGACCAGCGGCCATCCATGCAGGCTACGGCGCCGCATGCATAGGGTTTAGCTTCCAGGCAAACAAAGCCGCCGCAAGTATTGGCTTGCGGCGGCTTTGTCTTTTTGGGTCAATCCGCGCTTATTTGAACAGGGCGCCTGCTTTGACCAGCGTTTCCCAGATGCCGACTGCCAGCGGCACGCCTACATAAAGCCAGAAAACAACAAGAAGGATGGGCGAGGTGGTGCTGCGTTGTTCCATGATGAGTCTCCTTGATTATTTGACGGCCATGGCGGGAGCCAGTGTGGCGTGGTCGCCGCTCATGTGATGGTGCGTCGCTACCGGGCGCACCAGCAGGTTGCAGACAAAGCCCACGATCAGCAGCACCGCCATGAGATACATGGTGCTGGTGTACGCTTCAGCGGCCGGGACGCCATGGTCGACCTGATATTGGCGTATATAATTCACCAGCACTGGTCCGAATATGCCGGCGGCGGCCCAGGCGGTCAGCAGGCGGCCATGTATGCCCCCCACATAGCGCGTGCCGAACAGGTCCGCCAGGTAGGCCGGCACGGTCGAGAAGCCACCGCCATACATGGACATGATGATGGCGTAGAACAGCACGAACAGGGCGACATTGCCCGACGCGCCCATGCCGGGAACCAGGAAATAAAGCACGGCTCCAAGCGCGAAGAAGATGAAATAGGTGTTCTTGCGGCCGACATAGTCGGACACGGACGACCAGAAGAAGCGTCCAAGCATATTGGCCAGGGACAGCACGCCGACAAAGCCCGCCGCCGCCGCGGGCGTGATGCCGCCCTTGAAGCTTTCCTGGATCATCACCGAAGCCTGGCCCAGCACGCCGATGCCGGCCGTGACATTAAGGCAAAGCGCCCACCAAAGCAGCCAGAACTGCGGCGTCTTGAGGGCTTGATCGATGTGCACATGGTTGCGCGTGATCATGGCGTTCTGGGTGACAGGCGGAGTCCAGCCCGCGGGCTTCCAGTCGGCCGCCGGTATGCGGATGGCGAAGGCCCCTATCAGCATGGAGATGAAATACAGGACACCCATTACGACGAAGGTCTGGGCAACGCCGACCGATGCGGGCGTCTGGAAGTGCTTCATAAGCGCCACCGAAAGCGGCGAGGCAATGAAGGCGCCGCCGCCGAAGCCCATGATGGCCATGCCGGTCGCCATGCCGCGCTTGTCCGGGAACCACTTGATCAGCGTCGACACCGGCGACACATAGCCTATGCCCAGGCCTATGCCGCCCAACACGCCGTAGCCCAGGTATACCAGCCATATCTGGTGCAGGGCTATCCCGGCGGCCGCCACCATGAAACCTCCGCCAAAGCAGCAGGCCGCGACGAACATGGCCTTGCGCGGCCCGACTTCTTCCAGCCATTTTCCGGCGAACGCGGCCGACAGGCCAAGAAAGACAATGGCCAGGCTGAAGATCCAGCCCAGCGTGGGAAGATCCCAATCGCCTGTTGTGGGCTGCGTAATGCCCAGCAGCTTGGTCATGGGATTATTGAAAACCGAGAAGGCATAAGCCTGCCCGATGCACAGGTGCACCGCCAGCGCCGCCGGGGGAATCATCCAGCGGTTGAATCCCGGCGGGGCGGTAATGCGCTCTTTGCTGAAAAAACCATGGCCTGTTGAATCTGTACTCATGTTGTCTCCTTGTAGCCGCTTTGAGTGCGGCCTATATATCTATGAGTTGGGTAGAGCAGGGGGGGAATGGACAAAGGGGTGAAGAAATCAGTGGGTTATGGATGCCTTTGGAGTGAGCCGTTGCTTGTTTTGGGTAATTGCAGTCAGGACGACGTCGCTCAGGCCTGTTTCGCCTGATTGCCCGTCGGGGTGGGTTTCAAGAAAATGCAGCATGGCATTGCGCATGCGCGGCTCCCAGAACTTTTGTATGTGGTTGGCTATGCCTTCGATACCTTCGGCGCGGTCGGGCATGGCTTCGAAAAAGCTGCCGATGCGGTTGGCCAGCCGGATGAGGTGGTCAATATTGTTCAAGGCTGATCTCCTGTGTTGCCGAGATATTCGGGGTGGCTATAGACGGTGAACAGGTTTTCGCGGGCAAAGCCGGCAAGCAGCAGATTCAGTTCGTCCGCCATCGCAATTGCGTAAGTGGTGGGCGCCGACACGGCGACCAGCGCCGATATGCCGGCCGCCGCGGCCTTTTGCACCATTTCGAAGCTGGCCCGGCTGGAAATGACGGCGATGCCGTCCGCGCTGTCTATGGAATGGCGCAGCATGTGGCCGATAAGCTTGTCCAGGGCATTGTGCCGCCCGACATCTTCGCGGACATGCAGAATATCGCCGGAACCGTCGGCCCAGCCCGCGGCATGGGTTGCGCCGGTAAGCAGATGCAGCGGTTGCCGGGCGCGCAATTGTTGTGCCGCCCGGGCTATGGCGGCCGGGTCGAGCCTGGCCCGCCGCGCTGCCAGCGCGGGCAGCGCGCGGCGTACTTCATCCAGGCTTTCCAGGCCGCATAGGCCGCAGCCAGTGCGGCCCGCAAGGCTGCGACGGCGTTGTTTGAGGGTATTGAGGCAGGCGCTGGCGATAGTGGCCTGGATGATTATCCCCTTAGTCGTTTCCTGGATTTCCAGATCGTGCAGGTCGCCGGCCGAGCGGATGATACCCTCGGTGAAGGAAAAACCGAGGGCCAGGTCTTCGAGGTCGGAGGGGGTGGCCAGCAGTACGGCATGGCTGATGCCGTTGTATTCCAGCGCCACGGGGACTTCCCGCGCCAAGTGGTCGTGCTCGGCATGGCTGCCCGCATGCCGGCCAGCGCGCAGCACCCGATGCGAACCGTACCCCGCCTCATCGGCGGCGGGATGCAGTTCGAGGTCGGGAAGAAGAGTGGCTTGCATCTGCGCCTTTATGCTTGTGAATTGAGCGCGGGGACAGGCTGGGGCTGCGCCGCCGCTTCGGGCTGGGGCAGCGCTATTCCTTCGCGCCGGCGCTCCTCCAGCAGCTTGTGCTGGATGTCGCTGAAGCGCGACCACTTGGCCTGCCATGCCGAGGGTTCGGCCACGCGCCTGGCCTGCACCGCCGTGACCTTGTATTCGGGGCAGTCGGTTGCCCAGTCGGTGCTGTCGGTCGTGACGACATTGGCGCCCGATTCGGGAAAATGGAAGGTGGTGTAGACGACGCCGGGCTGGACCCGTTCGGTTACGTTGGCGCGCAGCACGGTTTCACCCGACGCGGCTTTGCACCGCCACCATGTCGCCGTCGCTGATGCCGCGATCCTCGGCATCGTGCGGGTGGATTTCAAGCAGGTCTTCGCTGTGCCACAGCAGGTTGGGCGTGCGCCGCGTCTGGGCGCCGACGTTGTACTGGGACAGGATGCGGCCGGTGGTCAGCAGCAGCGGAAACTTGCGCGTGCTGCGCTCGTCGCTGGGCACGTACTTGGTAATCATGAACCTGCCCTTGCCCCTTACGAATTCATCCACATGCATGATGGGGGTGCCATCGGGCGCGGCGGCATTGCACGGCCATTGAACGCTGCCGCCCAGTTCGTCGATTTTCTTGAACGAGACGCCGGCAAATGTGGGAGTAAGGCGGGCGATTTCGTCCATGATTTCGCCGGCATGGCGGTAGTTCATGGGATAGCCCAGCGCATTGGACAGCGCGCAGGTGGCTTCCCAGTCGGCCAGGCCGCCCATGGGTTTCATGACTTGCCTTACGCGCGAAATGCGGCGCTCGGCATTGGTAAAGGTGCCGTCCTTTTCAAGGAAAGAAGAGCCCGGCAGGAACACGTGGGCGTATTTGGCCGTTTCGTTCAGGAAGATGTCTTGCACGATGATGCACTCCATCGAGGCCAGCGCCTTTGCCACGTGCTGGGTATTGGGGTCTGACTGGACGATGTCTTCGCCCTGGCAATACAGCCCTTTGAAAGACGCCTTCGATGGCGGCATCGAACATATTGGGGATGCGCAGGCCAGGCTCGGGCTGCAGCGTGACGCCCCAGTCTTGCTCGAATTGGCCGCGCACGACGTCGTCGGAAATATGGCGATAGCCCGGCAATTCGTGCGGGAAGGAGCCCATGTCGCAGGAACCCTGCACGTTGTTCTGTCCGCGCAAGGGATTGACGCCCACGCCTTCGCGTCCCAGGTTGCCGGTGGCCATGGCCAGGTTGGCGATGGCCATCACAGTGGTCGAGCCCTGGCTGTGTTCGGTGACGCCCAGCCCGTAGTAGATGGAGCCGTTGCCATGGGTGGCGAACAGCCGGGCGGCGGCGCGCAGGTCTTGGGCGGAAACGCCGGTTTCCGCTTGCATGGCTTCGGGCGAATTTTCCGGCAAGGATACGAAGTCGCGCCACTGCTGGAATGCCAGGGGCTCGCAGCGTTCGGCGACAAAGGTTTCGTCGATCAGGCCTTCGGTGGCGATGACGTGCGCCATGGAGGTAAGCAGAGCGGTGTTGGTGCCTGGCCTGACCGGCAGGTGATAGTCGGCCTTGATGTGCGGGGAATTGACGAATTCGATTTGACGCGGGTCGATGACAATGAGCTTGGCGCCCTGGCGCAGCCGGCGTTTCAGGCGCGATGCGAAGACCGGATGCGCGGCGCTGGGATTGGCGCCCATGATAATGACGACATCGGTGTGCATGACTGAATCGAAGGTTTGGGTGCCGGCTGATTCGCCCAGCGTGGTTTTCAAGCCATAGCCGGTCGGGGAATGGCATACCCGGGCGCAGGTATCGACGTTATTGGTGCCGAAGGCGGCGCGCACCAGTTTCTGGACCAGATAGGTTTCCTCGTTGGTGCAGCGCGACGAGGTGATGCCGCCTATGGAGTCGCGGCCGTATTTGGCCTGTATGCGCTTGAGTTCCGAAGCCGCGTAGGCAATGGCTTCGTCCCAGCTGACTTCGCGCCATGGATGGGAGATGTCGCTGCGTATCATGGGCTTGAGCATGCGATCCTGGTGCGTGGCGTAGCCCCAGGCAAAGCGTCCTTTTACACAGGAATGGCCGCGATTGGCCTTGCCGTCTTTCCAGGGCACCATGCGGACCACTTCCTGGCCTTTCATTTCGGCCTTGAAGCCGCAGCCTACGCCGCAGTAGGCGCAAGTGGTGATGACGGAGTGTTCGGCCTGCCCCATCATGATGACCGATTTCTCGGTAAGCGACGACGTGGGGCATGCCTGCACGCACGCGCCGCAGGAAACGCAGTCGCTTTCCAGGAAGGTATCGTTCTGGCCGGCGGTAATGCGCGAATCGAAGCCGCGTCCGGTAATGGTCAGCGCGAAGGTGCCCTGGACCTCGTCGCAGGCGCGCACGCAACGGCTGCAGACAATGCATTTGGAAGGGTCGTAGGCGAAATAGGGATTGGAGCCATCGGTCGGGTCGCCGCGGTGGTTGGCGCCGTCGTAGCCGTAGCGCACGTTGCGCAAGCCCACGACGCCCGCCATGTCTTGCAGTTCGCAATCGCCATTGGCGGGGCAGGTAAGGCAGTCCAGCGGGTGATCGGATATGTATAGCTCCATGACGCCGCGCCGCAATTCGTGCAGCTTGGGCGTTTCGGTCCAGATGACCATGCCCGCTTCGACCGGTGTCGTGCACGAGGCCGGATAGCCGCGCCGGCCTTCGATTTGCACCAGGCAAAGCCGGCAGGAGCCGAAGGCTTCCAGGCTGTCGGTGGCGCAGAGCTTGGGGATATTGATGCCGGATTCGGCGGCGGCGCGCATGACCGAACTGCCGGCCGCCGCATCGACTTGCAAGCCGTCGATGGTGATCTGCACGGTTTGCGCGCTGGCTGAGGCAGGGGTGCCAAAATCACGTTCGCGTTTAACGATAGTTTCGAGCATGGGTGTGACTCCGTTAGGCGGCTTGTTCGGTGGCGGGGACGGTGCGCGGCAGACCGAAGTCTTCGGGAAAGTGGTCGAGCGCGGACAGGACGGGATAGGGCGTCATGCCGCCAAGGGCGCAAAGGGATCCGGCCAGCATGGTGTCGCAAAGATCGCGCAGCAGATGGACTTGTTCTTCGCGCTGCTGATTGTGGCGGATGTTGTGTATGACTTCGATGCCGCGAACGGCGCCGATTCGACAGGGCGTGCATTTTCCGCAGGATTCGATGGCGCAGAATTCCATGGCGTATCCGGCCATCTTGGCCATGTCCACGGTATCGTCGAATGCGACCAGGCCGCCGTGGCCCAGCATGGCCGAGATGGCGATATAGGCTTCGTAGTCGAGCGGCACGTCCCACTGCGATTCGGGCAGGTAGGCGCCCAGCGGACCTCCAACCTGTATCGCGCGCAAGGGGCGGCCGCTGGCGCTGCCGGCGCCAAAGTCGTAGAGCAATTCGCGCAAGCTGAGTCCGAAGGCTTTTTCCACCAGCCCGCCTTGCCTGATGTTGCCCGCCAGTTGAAAGGGCAGGGTGCCTTTCGAGCGGCCCATGCCGTAATTGCGGTAGAAGGCGGCCCCCTTGGCCAGGATGACAGGCGCTGTGGCCAGCGAAATCACATTGTTGATAACGGTGGGCTTGCCGAACAGGCCGCTGATGGCCGGCAGCGGCGGCTTGGCGCGCACCAGCCCGCGCTTGCCTTCCAGGCTTTCCAGCAAAGAGGTTTCTTCGCCGCAGATATAGGCGCCCGCGCCCTTGCGCACTTCAAGGTCGAACGCCCGGCCGCTGCCCCGGATATTGCTTCCCAGCCATCCGGCGGCGCGGGCGCGGGCGATGGCGTCTTCCAGCGTGGAAATGGCGAGTGGATATTCGGAGCGTACATATATATACCCATATGTGGCGTGAACCGCCAATCCCGCAATGGCCATGCCTTCGATCAGCGCATAAGGGTCGCCTTCCATCAGCATGCGGTCGGAAAACGTGCCGGAATCGCCTTCGTCCGCATTGCAGACGATGTATTTCTGATCGGCGGCGCTTGCCAATACGGTTTTCCATTTGATGCCGGTCGGGAATGCGGCGCCGCCGCGTCCGCGAGGCCTGAATCCACTACGGCGTCGACAATCGGCCGAGGCTCCATGGCCAGCGCATTTTGCAGCCCCTGCAAGCCCCCGTGGGCCTGGTAGTCGGCCAGGCTGAGGGGGTCGGTGATGCCGACGCGGGCGAAGGTCAGGCGTTCCTGGTTTTTCAGATAGGGAATGTCTTCGGTCAGGCCGTGGCTTAAGGGGTGCGGCTTGCCTTGCAGCCAGCCGGCGTCGAACAGGCCGGCGACATCGGCGGCATCGACGGGCCCGTAGGCAACCCGCCCGGCGGGAGTTTCGACCTCGACCAGGGTTTCCAGCCATAACAAGCCGCGCGAGCCGTTGCGCACGATATCTATGTTTAGCCCGCGCTGCTGCGCTTCCTGGGCGATGGCGGCGGCTGCCGCGTCGGCGCCCACGGCGATGGCGGCGGTGTCCCGCGGTACGAAAATTCGGATGGCCTGGCTCATATTCAGACCCCTTCCGCTTGCAGCAAGTGATCCAGCCTGGCCGGCGTCATGCGCGCGTGGGGCCGGCCATTGATCATGACGGTGGGCGATTGGGCGCACAGGCCCAGGCAGTAGACCGGTTCGAGGCTTACCGCGCCATTCCGGGATGTGCTGTGGAAATCGCAGCCCAGCTTGTTCTTGGCATGCTCGGCCAGGGCTTCGCCGCCCATGGATTGACAGGCTTCGGCGCGGCAGACTTCCAGGACCACCGGGGCGAGGGGAGTGTCGCGGAAATGCGGATAGAAACTGATGACGCCGTGAATTTCGGCGCGCGATAACTGCAGGCTTTCAGCCAGCGCCGGAACGGCGGATGCCGGAATACAGCCCAGGACATGCTGTATGGCGTGTAGAACCGGCAGCAAATTGCCCGGTTGCCCCTCGTAGCGTTGCAGCGCCTGCCGCGTAATTTGTTGCACAGCCTCGTCGGTTGGGTTCGGGTCGTTGGCGGTGGGCGGCATGGACATGGCGCTATCCTTGAAAGGCAGAGATGCTGATTGGGATTAAGGATTATTTTTTATATGCATAAAATTGCATATATATTGGGATTCCATATGGGGTAATCTACCTGCTCTAAGTTATTCTATCAATAGGAAAAAAATCACATATAAGCATACCGTTTATATGCAAATAAAAACATATTAAGAAGAGTGATGAAAGAAGGGGGACGCATGGCATATAAATTCAAGGCGCATTTACGCTCTGAATGGACGCTTGAAAAATCGTCCGGCGCGGTGCTGCCGTTGAACGAAGTCATACGCTTGTTGGCCGCTGTCGATGCCACGGGCCATATCGCCGGCGCCTGCAAGGCTTGCGGGGTGTCGTATCGGCATGGATGGGGCGTGCTGCGCACGGCTGAAAAGGAGTTCGAGGCATCTTTGCTCGAGACCTCGCGCCGGCAAGGCACGAAATTGACCGCGTTCGCACAGCACCTGGTATGGGCTAACCGGCGCGTCGATGCGCGCTTGATGCCGACGCTCGATAGCATGGCCTCTGAACTGCAAGAGGAGCTTCAGCGCCTGTATCCGGAAAGCCAGCCGCGGCTGCGCTTGCATGCCAGTCATGGTTTTGCCGTTGAAGGCTTGATGCAGTTGGCCAATGGGCTGGATATGCTGCCATTGGAATTGCGCTATCGCACCGCCATCGAAGCGTTGGCCTCGCTCGATCGCGGCGAATGCGACCTGGCCGGCTTCCAGGTGCCCGTGGGCGAGTTCGAAGCGCCTATCCTCCGGCGCTATAGCGAATGGCTGAACCCCGACAAGCACAGGCTGATTCATTTGGCGGTCCGCAACACCGGCATGTTCGTGCAGCCCGGCAATCCCAAGAATATCCTGTCGGTGGCCGACCTGATCAAGCCGGATGTGCGCTTCGTCAATCGGCAGCTCGGCTCCAGCACGCGTTCGCTGGTCGGACTGATGCTCAAGCAGTTGAATATCGACACCACGCGCGTACAAGGATTCGATAGCAGCGAGTTCACGCATATGGCCATTGCCGCGCATATAGCCAGCGGCATGGCGGATGTGGGCATAGGGGTTGAAACCGCCGCGTGGCGTTGCGGCCTGTCGTTTATCCCGTTGGCCAAAGAGCGCTACTTTTTTGCCGTTCATCGCGATACGCTCCAGGCGCCCCAGATGCAGCGGCTGCTGGACTTGATGACAGGCGAGCAGTATCGGCAGTATGTTTCGGAACTGGTGGGTTACGACTCGACCGATCTGGGCCGTGTGCAGACTCTGGAAGAGGCGTTTGGCCTGCCCTTCGCCAAATCGCTGTCAGGTTCCCGCAGAGAGTTTATGATTAAGCCATGAGCAAAGTTATTTTTCACGATGGCCGGCGTTCCGGCTCCACTCCGGCTTCGCCGGAGTTTGCGCCGCCCGCGGCGGGCGGAGTGCTGCGGGATGCCAGGCGCCGCCCCTTGCGCGACTTGCGCATCTCGGTAACCGATCGCTGCAACTTTCGCTGCACTTATTGCATGCCGCGTGAAGTATTCAATGCCGGCTATGAATTCATGCCGCATGGCGCCTTGCTCAGTTTCGAGGAAATCCAGCGCATTGCCCGCGTGGCGGTGGAATTGGGCGTACAAAAAATCCGCCTGACCGGCGGCGAGCCGCTATTGCGCAAGAATATCGAAGCGCTGGTCGAAATGCTGGCCGGCTTGCGCACTCCCGAGGGCCGGGCGCTGGACGTCACCCTGACGACCAACGGCACGTTGCTGGCAAAGAAGGCCCAGTCGCTTAAAGACGCGGGCCTCAGCCGCGTGACAGTCAGCCTGGATGCGCTGGACGACAGCATGTTCGAACGCATGAGCGACAGCCAGGTCAGCGTCAAAAGGGTATTGGAAGGAATAGACGAGGCGGCGCGCGTCGGCCTGGCGCCGGTCAAGGTGAACATGGTGGTGCGCAAAGGGCTGAACGATAGCCAGATCGTGCCCATGGCCGGCCATTTTCGCCATTCCGGCCACATTCTGCGGTTCATCGAATTCATGGACGTGGGCAGCACGAATGGCTGGAATCTTCAAGAGGTATTGTCCGGGCCGGAAATTCTTCAGCGCATCGCTGCCGAGTTCCCGCTGGAGCCCGTGCAAGCCGGCTATCGTGGCGAGGTGGCCGATCGCTGGCGCTACGCCGACAATGCGGGCGAGATCGGTGTGATCACCAGCGTGTCGCAGCCGTTTTGCGGCGACTGTACGCGTGCCCGCCTGTCGCCGGAGGGTAAGTTGTTCCTGTGTCTGTTTGCATCGCAAGGCCATGATTTGCGCGCCCTTGTCCGTAGCGGAGGCGGCGACCGGGAAATCGCCGCGCGGCTTGCGGGGATATGGTCCGCGCGCAACGACCATTATTCCGAAATGCGCGGCCGGGAAACATCCGATAGCCAGAAAATTGAAATGAGCTATATCGGCGGATGATTACCCGGGGTGAATTGACTGGCCTTATCCTGGCTGGCGGCCAGGCTAGGCGCATGCGGGGCGGTTTGGACATGCCGGCCGTTGAAAAAGGCTTGCTGGAGCTTGACGGCATGCCCTTGATTGAACACGCACGGCGTTTCCTGTTTCCCCATGTGGCGCAAATTTTGATCAGCGCCAACAGCAGCCTTGATGTCTATGCGCAATATGGCGCGGTTATTCCCGACGGGCCGGCCTGGGAGAAATACACGGGTCCTCTGGCCGGGGTCGCAAGCGGGCTTGGCCTTGCGGCCACCGCCTGGCTGATGGTGATGCCTGTCGATGTGCCCAGGCCGCCGGCCGATCTGCCAGAGCGCTTGTGCGCCGCGGTCAGCGCGCAAGGGCCGCTGATAGCCCACGCCACGACGGCGGACGGCGCCCATCCTCTGTGCATGGTGCTGCACCGCGGCTTGTTGCAAAGCCTGTGCGATTTCCTGCGGGCCGGCGAGCGCAAGGTATTGTCCTGGCAGCATTTGAACGGCGCTGTTCCGGTGCTGTTCGAGGGTGGCGGCGACATTTTTTTCAACATCAACACCCCTCAGGACTTGCTGCGCGCGCAGCGCTAATTCGTGTCGACCGGATCAGTGACCAAGGCGGGTAATTCGATCGGGCCGCCTAGGTGGCGCCGCCCAGACGGCATCGCCGGCATCCAGGCTTTACGCACTCCCCGAGCGCTGCAATGAGCGTCCGGTGAGAAAGCCGCCATCCACGACAATGCACTCGCCATTGACGTAATCGGCTTCGGCGGAAAGCAGGAAGGCCACCACTCCCGAGATATCGTGCGACACCCCGGTGCGGCCGGATGGAATCAAGGTCAGGAATTGATCTCGATATGCCTGCGAGACCAGGCCTTCGCGAACTTCGACCAGCCCGGGCGCCACCGCATTGACACGTATGCCTAGCGGGCCGAATTCCTGGGCAAGCGATTTGGTCAGCATGACCAGGCCCGCCTTGGATGCGCCGTAATGCGCCGCGCCCGGCCGCGCCGAAAACGCCGCCGTCGAGGCGATATTGACGATTGCGCCGCGCCTGCCTTGCCCGGCCAGGCCGCGCGCCAGGGCCTGGCCGCAGAAAAAACTGCCCTTCAGATTCGTATCCATGACCTTGTCCCAGGCCTCTTCGGTCATGTCCAACGCCGCATGGCTGGGATACACACCGGCGTTGTTCACCAGCACTTCGGGTGTGCCGAGATCCCGTCCCACCGCTTCGAAGACGGCGGCAATGCTGCCGGTGGAGCAGACGTCCAGCCGGTACGCGCGCGCCGTGCTGGCGTCCGGCGATAACTGCGCGGCGACGGCCTGGGCCTCGTCGGCATCAAGGTCGGCAACCGCGATCGAATAGCCTCTTTCGTGCAGGACTTCGGATATGGCCCGGCCTATGCTTCTGCCGCCGCCGGTAACCAGGGCGACAGGCTTGTTCACGTCTTGCATCGATTCATGCTCCCGAATTGAGCGGACTGCTTTTCAATTTGCTGCCCGCCCATAGTTTGGGCTGCGCCCGGGCGTACTGCCGTGGATACGATAACTCGGCATCCAGCACCCGCGCCGCTTCATATGCCCAATGCGGGTTGTCGATGAATGCCCGGGCCAGCGCCACGATATCGGCCGCGCCGGAAGCGATAATGTCTTCGGCCTGTTGCGCTGTGACTATCATGCCGACGGCGCGCACCGGTATCTTCACGGCCTGCTTCACATCGCGGGCGAATCCGACCTGATAGCCGGCGGCCACCGGTATGGACGCCATGGCAACGCCGCCGCTGGTGACGTCGAGGTATTCGCCTCCCCTGTTTTCCAGTTCGCGGGCAAAAGCGGCGGCTTCATTTACGGTGATGCCGCCTTCAAGCCAATCGGAACCGGTAATTCGCGCGCCCAAGGCAACGCGGGCCGGGACGGCCGCACGGACCGCATCGAATACCTCCAATGGAAATCGCATGCGATTCTCCAGGCTGCCGCCGTATTGATCGCCGCGCTGATTGGCCAGCGGCGACAAGAACTGATGCAGCAGGTAGCCGTGCGCCGCATGTACTTCGATCAGGTCGAAGCCGATGCGGACCGCCCGCGTCGCCGCGTCCACAAAAGCCTGTTTGATGCGATCCAGATCGGCCTGCCCGCAAGTGGTGGTTGCCGCGGCATCGGTGCTGGACGGCGCGAATGTAATCCATGGGTCCTGGCCGGTGCCGAGCGCCTTGCCGCCATTCCATGGCGCCTCGCTCGAACCCTTGCGCCCGGCGTGGCCGAGTTGGATGCCGAACTTTGCAGAGCCTGCCGTTTGGCAGAATAGCAGCGCCTGTGCCAGCGCGAATTCGTTGGCGTCGGAATACAAGCCCAGGCATCCGTGCGATATCCGTCCGGCGCGTTCCACGGCGGTTGCTTCCACCATGACCAGCCCGGCTCCCGACCCGGCCAGCGTGCCCAGATGCATGTGATGCCATGCCGTGGCGTTGCCGTCGTTGGCCGAATATTGGCACATGGGCGAAACCGCGATGCGGTTGTCAAATGTCTGCTGTCCTATGGCGACAGGAGTAAAAAGTTGGCTAGCCACAAACATGCATCCTTATGGTGAAAATTGAATTCAGGCCTTCGAAGCCTGCTCGCGCGCCAAGTAGGCATGCGCGGCGGCTTCCATGGTCAGGAAGGCGGCGCCTTTTTCGATCAGGCCTTCTATCAGGCTTTCAAGCATCATCATACGGTGACCACGCCCGATAACATAGGGATGGCAGGTATAGGTAAGGATGCCCCAGTCGCAACTGCGGCGCATGTATTCGAAATCGTTGAGCCAGTTTTCCAGCACGCCGCTGGCATTCATCAGCCCCGGCGCCACGCTGTTGGCCAGGCGCAGGAATTCAAAATGCGGGAAATCGTCCAGCGACCAACTGATGGGCATTTCGACCAAGGGAGTTTCTTTGCCGAATTCCATGGGCTTGTCCAGATGGACGACGTCTCCCTGGCGGACGCGGTAAGGCTCGTGGTCATTGCCCATCAGGCTGCTTTCGTACAGGAAGCCGTGGCGCAGCAGCAGGCCCAGCGTATGCGGGCTCAGGTCCCACGATGGCGAGCGATATCCGGCCGGGTTCTTGCCCGTGAGTTTGGCGATGGCTTCGTTGCCGCGCAGCAGGCCTTCCTCTTCCTGTTCCGGCGTCAGGTTGGCGGGCGGCACGTGCGTCCATCCATGGTTGCCCAGTTCGTGTCCTTCCGCCACGATGCGCTCGCACAGCGCTGGATAGGTGCCGATTACAACACCGGGAACAAAGAAAGAGGATTTGATGCCGTAGCGTTTGAGCAAATCGAGTATGCGCGGCACGGCCACGGCGCCGAACTCGCCGCGCGACACCGGAGTCGGTGTCGTCAAGCCGCGCGCCACCAGGCCCGACATGGCGTCAAAATCGAAAGTCAGGCAAGCCATCAGTTGTTTCATGTCATTTTCTCCAGAAAATAATCGGCATCCCGCTCTTGTCGAGCGGGATGCGGTTCAGAGCAAATCGCGCGTCAATATGGTCAATGCCACCATCTGCGCGCGGGGCACCATGCTGTCCAGGCGGCAATATTCTTGCGGCGTATGCGCGTGCCCGCCCACAGGTCCGGTGGCGCATAGCGTAGGCGCCCCGGCGGCGGCGGTAAGACCGCTGTCGGCCGAACCGCCGGTGGACTCGCCTTCCACCTTGAAGCCAAGCTCTTGCGCGGCCTGCGAGTAGTCGGCCAGCAATTCGCGGCTGGCGTCTGTCTGGAACAAGGGAAGGAAACGGCCCTCGCGGATCACGCGCCCGCATGTGCAGGGTAGCGTCTGGCCTTCGATAATGCCCATGATCCGCTTGTGCAATTGTTCTTCGTCGGCTCCCTTGGGAAAGCGGACATCCAGTTGCCCCTTTGCATAAGGCGCGACCGTGTTGACGGAAATGCCGCCCTGGATAGTGCCTACGTTGGTCGTCACGCCGGTTGCTTTATCGGTCAGGGAGTGTAGATCGACGATTTTCCTGGCTATTTCCTCGATGGCGCTGGCGCCTTTGTCGTGTGCGACACCCGCATGCGCGGCAACGCCGGTCACTTCAAAATCAATGAAGAATGCGCCCTTGCGATTGACGATCACATTGCCTGTCGGGCGTCCCGGTTCGGCATTCAGGACGGTGGCCGCGCCTTGGGCCATTTTCAGCGTCAAGCCGCGCGATGCGGGCGAGGCGATTTCTTCATCGCCGGTATAAAACACGCGTATGGGCGCTTTGTTGCCGCCGATTTCGGCGAATGCGCGCGCCACGAACGTGTTCATGACCAGGCCCGCTTTCATGTCGGCTACGCCCGGGCCATAGGCGATACCGTCTTCGATGCGATACGGCCTCTGCGCCAAGGTGCCGTTTGGAAACACCGTGTCCATATGCCCCAGCAACAAGACATGGGGAGCATCGGCGCCAGCGTTGCCGGGGACTTCCGCCAACAGGCAGTTGCCATGCTCTTGCAGTGGAAAGACGGTGGTGGCGATGCCGGCGGATTCAAGATGGTCGCGCAGCACAGCGCCGACGTTATCCACGCCCTGTTTGTTGTAGCTGCCGCTTTCAATGTTGACGATTTTTTCCAGCAGATCGAACATCTCTTGTTCATGCGCGCGCAGCCAGTCCAGCACTGCTGCGCGAACTGTCGCTTGATCCATCTTCGCTCCTTCAGTTATTGGGCGCTATCGCCGATGCCATGGGATCGGCGGCCGGCGCAAGGTAGCGCGCGTCCAGCCAGCCGCCGTCCACCACCAGGATCTGGCCGGTTATGAAACTGGCATCGTCCGAGCAAAGGAATGCCGCCGCTCCCGCCACATCGTCCGGTGTGCCATTGCGGCCCAGCGCCGTGGCATTGCACATGATGCGTTGATACCACGCATTGGTCTGGATGCGTTCCCGCGTGAGATCGGTTTCGATGACGCCGGGCGCGATGCCATTTACCCGGATGCCGCGCGGCCCCAGGTCGGCGGCCAATTGGCGGGTCATCTGGGCCAGGCCGGCCTTGCTGACGGAGTAGGGCAGCGAGTTCGGAAAGCCGGTCAGGCCGAACACAGAGGTCATATTGACGATAGCGGCGCGGCCGGGGGTCAGGACGGGCAGCAGGTCGCGGCACATGCGGAAGGCGGCGCCCAGATTGATATTCAGGTAGCGGGACCAGTCGTCGTCGCTGGTGTGTTCCAGGGAGCGCGAATTGCCGATTCCCGCGTTATTGATCAGGTAGTCCAGTTGACGGTCTTTACTGAAGTACGCGACCAGCGAGGCCGGCGTGGCGGGGTCGGCCAGATCGCCCTGCACCGCCTGAATGCCGCCCGGGCCGGCGATGACAGGCGGAGTGAAGGGTAATTGATCAAGCGCTATGACGCTGGCGCCTTCGGCAGCCAGGCGCGCGGCAATGGCGGCGCCTATGCCGCGCGCGGCGCCGGTCACCAATGCGGTTTTTCCGGAAAATCTCATATCAGGCTCCGTAAAAAGTGGAGAAGGGTCGGTTGCATCAAGCCAGGCGCGCAAGCAAGCCCGCCATGAGACGGGCGCGTTCGACCAGACTGTCTTCTTCGATATATTCGTGCAGGGTATGCATGCCCGAGCCGCGCACGCCCAGGCCGTCCAGCGTGGCGATGCCCAGCGCGCCGGTGAAGTTGCCGTCCGAGCCGCCGCCGGAGGTTTGCCGGGGCAGTTCGAAATTCATTTGCTTGGCCAGGCCGCGCGCAACCTCGTACAGTTGGAGCGTGTCCTCGGTAGTGTCCCAGACGGGGCGCGTGCTGGCGACTTCCACCGAAAACGCGGCATTTTCAGCGGTAAAGCCCAGGCCCTGCGCGGAGGCAATGGCTAGCTCCAGATCGGCCTGTGTCTTGGCCATGGTCAAGACTTCGGCGGTGCAGTCCATCGGTACGCAATTGACCCAGCGTCCGCCATGGACGACGCCCACATTGAAGGTAAAGTCGTCGCAAGTCAGGTTTTCCAGTTCTATTATTTTTTCGGCCATTATGCGGATAGCGGATCGGCCGTCCTTCGGCCTGCTGCCGGCATGGCTGGGCGTGCCGGTCGCACGAAGCCTGAAGCGGGCAATCGCATAGCGGCCTGTGACGACGCCGCCATTGGGCCGCGCCGGTTCCGGAATCAGCACATAGCGGTGGCGCTGCGCTTCGGTTTCGATCAGGGCGCGGGTGGAAGGGCTGCCGATCTCTTCATCGCTGGTCAGCAATAGAGTCACGGGCAGGCCTGTGTCCACACCGGCCGCCTGCAGTTGGCGCAATGCTTCGAAGGCGATGAATATGCCGCCTTTCATGTCAAGGATGCCCGGCCCATAGCAGCGTCCCGCCTCGCGGCGCCAGGGCAGGCGATGCAGGGTGTTTTCAGGGTGCACGGTATCCAGGTGCCCCATGAGCAGGATGCCGGCCGTATCGGCAGGGCTGGAGTGAGGAAGCCGGGCGCGGATACAGTTGCCCATGCCGTCCGCGCCGGGAATCCGCTCGATCCGGGCATTCATGGCTTGCAGCTCTTGTGCCGCCAGCGCCATCATCCGATTCACGGCGGCGGCGTCATAGCTGGGGCTTTCGCATTCGATCCAGCCTTGCAGGCGGGCCAGCATGGATTCGGTGTCGAATGGCAAGCTGGCAATGGTGTGGTCTAGACTCATGTAATTCTCGTGTGCATCCATGGCGCGGGCGCGCCATGGATTCGTTTGCTGTTCAGTAAAAGCTGCGCCCGCCATCGACCGCCAGGGTGGAGCCGGTGATATAGCCGGCCGCGTCGTCCAGCAGGAAGGCAATCGACGCGGCGATTTCATCCACGAGGCCTGCGCGCTTTATCAAATAGCGGTCCATGATGGCGGCTTCGGCCAGCGCGGGGTCGGGGGCGGAATCTATGGAGGCGCGCAGCATAGGGGTGTCGACGATGCCGGGACAAATAGCGTTTACGCGTATGCCGTCAGCAGCCAGGTCAATGGCCAGTGCCTTGCTGAACATGACCAGCGCCGCCTTGCTGCTGCAATAGGCTGTCCTTTGCGCCAGCGGCCTGAGCGCCGCAGCCGAGGAGATATTGACAATGGCGGGTTTTGTTCCCTGCCGCAAAGCGGCAAGCGCCGCCTGGCAGACGTGAACCGGTCCCATCAGGTTCACGCCCAGCACATGCTGCCAGTCGTCGGCGCCGGTCGCGTCGAAGTCGCGTATCAGATCCACGCCGGCGCAATTGACCAGGCCGTCCAGGCCGCCCAATTGCCCGACCAGGCTGTCGACCGCCGCGCGCGCCTGGCCTGCGTTGGCGATATCGGCCTGGGCCCGGGCCGCGCCGATGGCTTTGGCCGTTACGTTCAAGCCATCGACGTCCCGGTCAAGCAGCCCGATCCGGGCGCCCGCGGCCGCCAGGAAGATTGCCGTGCCTCGCCCTATGCCGGACGCCGCGCCGGTTACGATAATCCGTTTACTGGTCAAGCTCATGATGCTTGACCTGAGTGGTCGCGCGTCCAGGCCGCGATTTCAGCATGCGTGGCGAACCACACATCGCCCTTGGCTTGCGCATGGCGGATCAGTTCTTCGAGAATCCAGATGCGCGACCGGTAGCCGATGATGTGCGGATGCATGGTCAGCTGGAACAGGCCGCCGTCTTCGTAGGCGCCTTCCAGTTCGCGCATGAAGATGTTCAATACATCGGCGGGCGCCGTGTAGGGGCGCAGCGATTGGAAGCGGTTCATCATGAAGTACACGGCATCGTCGCGTATCCATTCGACCGGCACTTCCACGATCCCCGTGGGAGCGCCGTTCAGCAGCAGTTCATAGCAATCTTCGTCGGCCATCAGGGACGAGTCATACAGCAATCCCATTTCTTTTTCTATGGCCAGCGTGGCATCGCTGAAATCCCAGGACGGCGTGCGCAGGCCTACCGGCCGTTTGCCGGTGATGTCTTCCAGCACATCGGCGGAGCGCATCATAAGATCGCGCTCGTCGTTTGCCGGCAAGATGGAGTTGAGTTCGTGAATCCAGCCGTGGATGCCGATTTCGTGGCCGTCCGCCGTGAGCGAGCGCTGTTCGTCCGGATATAGCTTGGCGATGACCGCCGGCACGTAGAAACTGGCGCGCACGTCGTAGCGCATGAGCAACTGCTGGATGCGCGGCACGCCCACGCGGGAGCCGTACTGGCCCCAGGACAGGCGGCCTATGGATTTTCCGCCGTCGCGCAATTCGTTGGAGTCGTGATCCGAGTCGAAAGACAGGGCTACAGCGCAGCGTTTGCCGTCGGGCCAGTGCGAAGGACGCAGCGATTGGCCCGCGCGCACGCGGTCCACCAGTTTGCGCCAGTGCTCGTCGGGCCATTGCCAGGGTTCAAGTTGTTTGGTTTCAGTCATGGTTGTGCCTTGAAAACGAATTAGCGCAAGGGTTTGCCGCTGGTTTCCCTGAGTTTGACAATGACCAGCATGGATATGAAAGCGGCGGGTATCAAATACAGATAAGTGGGCGCAAGCGGCGACCCCGTGACTTTGATCAGCCAGGTTGCCATGAAGGGAGCGAAGCCGCCGAACACGGCCGCGGCCAGCGTATAGCCGATGGACATCCAGGTGGAGCGCAAGTGTGTGGGGAAAATTTCCGAAATCGCGGCTGGGCCGGGGCCGGAATAGAGAGCCAGCAAGATGCCGAACAGAATCTGGATAGGCATGACGACGGCCAGGCCGCCGGTGCTGGCCATCAGCGAGAACAGCGGCCAGGCCAGTACGCCGATGCTGACGGTGCTGGCCAGCAGCAAGGGCCGGCGGCCGATACGGTCGGACAGCGCGCCCCATATCGGAATGGCAATCACCATCGCGATCAGGCCGGCCGTGTTGGACCACAAGGCTTCCGAGCTGGACAAGCCCGCATGCTTTTGAGTGAAGGTGGGCATCCATGCCAGCAGCGAATAATAAGCGACAGTCCAGAAAATCGTGAAGCCGAATGCCAGGGCGCCAAGGCCGACGCCGGAGGCCACGGGCTCGTTGGCGGGCGCTTGCCTGCTTGCCTCGAAAGAGGGTGTTTCGTCGACATTGCGCCGGATGTATACGCCAACGATCAGCAGTATGGCGCCCAGCATGAAGGGCAGGCGCCATCCCCAGTCCAGCATTTGTTCGCTGGTCAACAGCGTAGTGAGTATGGCCGCGGTGGCCGACCCCAGCAGCGATCCGCCGGCGGTGCTGACTTGCTGGAAGCTTCCGAAGAAGCCGCGTTTGTTGACAGGAGCCCATTCGATGATGAATGCCGTGGATGTGCCCCATTCGCCGCCCGCGGCGATGCCCTGGATGATGCGCAGCGCGACCAGAAGCACGGGCGCCCAGATGCCTATGGTTTCGTATGACGGCAACAGGCCTATGCCTATGGTGCCCAGGGCCATCATGAATATGGTCAATATCAATGCGGCTTTACGGCCGCGGGTATCGCCCAGCCGGCCAATGACGATTCCGCCCAGCGGCCGGGCCAGGAAACCTACGCCGTAGGCGGCGAAGGCGGCCAGCAGCGAGGCGGTGGGATCGGTGCCGGGGAAGAACTTGGCGGCGATCATGGTGGCCAGATAGGCATAGACGCCAAAGTCGTACCATTCCAGCAAGTTGCCCACTGAGGCGGCATAAATGGCTTTGCGTGACTGGGCTGTCGTGATACCGGGTTCAGACGTATGTGGAATGGTTGCCATGGAATTTTTCCTTTACTAGGCGGCTTCGGTGTATTACAATACAATACTATGTATTAACATAGCATACGACATGATAGGCAAGCGCAAGGAGCCATGTCAATGATTGATGAAAGTAAAGATATAAGGGATAACCCTTTATTCGTGAATTCCTTGGCGAAAGGCATGGAAGTCATGCGGGCTTTCAATGGCGCCAATCGGTATCTGGGCCTGTCGGAACTGGTTGCTCGCACCAAGCTGGATAAAAGCACAGTGCAGCGCATGGCGCACACCTTGCATCAACTGGGTTATCTTGAAAAATGCCCCGATACGCGGCGGTATGCGCTTGGGCTGAGCCTGCTGGATTTTTCCTTCCAGTTTGTACGCACCCACCCCTTGGTCGAGGTCGCTACGCCGCATCTGATCGAATTGCGCCGCTCATGCGAAGAGCGGGTGGACATGAGTTTGTTCGACGGGCATACCTTGGTCTATGCGATCCGTCTGCAAAGCAAGCGCGAAAAATTCTATACCACGCTGGTCGGGCGGCGCATGCCGGTATTTTGCAGCGCCGGCGGCCGGGCCATGCTGGCGCGCCTGCCCGAGGATAGGGCGCGGCATATTATCGACACCTCGGACCGCAGCCCTCTTACATCGAAATCGATTACCGAGCCGGCGGCCATCATGAAAAAAATACACGCCGCGCGCGTCGACGGCTATTCGGTGGCGGTAGAGGAATCCATACTTGGCGAAATCACCCTGGGCGCACCCATTGTGAATACGCAAGGCTTGCCGGTCGGCGCGGTGCATATCGCCGGTTCGGTTGCCAACTGGAACCCCGAAACCATGGTGCGGCGCCTGCTGCCCGGATTGCTGGAAACCGTCAATATACTTAACGGCCGGGCGTCTTGATAAAGCCGGTTTGCCGGGCAATGCGGCTTATCGATGCGGCCCATGCATGCGTGCCGGCCTGATTCGCCTTGATTTGTCTTGATCCGGCAGCCGCACATCTGGCTGCGCGGGTCCCGCCGACACGGCTTCTTCAGGCCAACCAATGCCGCAGGTCGTAATAAGCCACGACATCGCCATCCCGGATGACAGTATTGGGCGGAATCCGCGCGAAGCCGCTGGCCCAGGGCAGGGAACTGATAATCCCCGACCCCTGCTGCGCATAGGGCTTCAGCAGGCTTGCGCCGTCCGTGCCGAACTCGGCGCGGACGCGCAGGAATTCCTCGCGCTTGTCGTTGAACTCTTTGCCGGCGGCGAGCTTGCCGTACTGCACGCCGGGCAGGACCTGCGCGCGTCCCTGCATGGTGCGTATCAAGGGCGTTACCAGCACCGCGAATACCGCGAAGGCCGATACGGGATTGCCGGGCAGGCACACAATAGGCGTGTCCTGGGCATGCGCGAGCGCCACCGGTTTGCCGGGTTTCATGCAAACCCGCCATAAATCCAGCGCGCCGCCAAGCTGCTCGATGGCGGGCTTGACCAGGTCTTTTTCGCCGACCGAGACGCCGCCCACTGTCAGTATCAGGTCGCAATCGGGCAGCAGTGTCGAAAACGCGGCTTGCAGCGAGGCTTCGGTGTCCATGGCGTGCAGCACATGCGCCACGCTGGCTCCCATGTTCTCGACCAGGCTGGCCAGCATGGCGCCGTTGGAGTTGTAGATTTGTTCGGCGCCGCGAGGCTGCCCCGGCTGGATCAGTTCGTCGCCGGTGGTCAGTATGCCCACTTTCAGGCGGGCATACATCGTTACTTCGGCGTAGCCTTGCGATGCCAGCAGCGCGATTTCGGCGGCGCCTATCAAACTGCCTTTCGCCAGCAACTGATCGCCCGAGCGCACGTCTTCGCCTTGCAAGCGCAGGTGCGCTCCCTGCACGGGCGGCTGCCTGATTTCAAATACATTGCCGGTTTCGACACCGTCTTCCTGCATGACGACGGTATCGGCGCCTTCGGGGATCAGGCTGCCGGTGAACAGCCGTATGGCATTGCCTTGTTGCAGCGCCTCGGGCTGTTCGCCCGCAAAGCAGCGCTGCTGGATAGGGAAGCGATGCCCGGGCGCGTAGTCGGCATAATTGATGGCGTAGCCGTCCATCGCGCTATTGTCGGCGGGAGGCAGGTCCAGCGTGGCAAACAGGGTCTGGGCCAGTATGCGGCCCCGCGCTAGTCGCAGCGGACAGCTTTCGCTGATGCTTGGAGGCTTGCCGGCGGCGGCAAGGCGGGATTGGGCGACATCGAAATCAAGCATGGTGAGCACGCAAAAAATGGGATAGGGAAAAAGGAAGTGCCGAACTTGCCCGCGCTAGGTGCGCGCAAGATAGTGGCTGCCGAAGTTGCAGGGCCGATGCGTACTGTCGAGCTGTTCTTTGACAATGCCTTCCCATGCCGTTTTGCAGGCATTGGTCGAGCCAGGCATGCAAAAGATCAGGGTTTCGTTGGCCGACCCGGCGAACGCGTCGGACTGCAAGCTGGACGTACCGATTTCCAGATAAGACAGATGCCGGAACAGTTCTCCGAAACCCGCGATGGTCAGGTCCAGCAAGGGCATGATGGCGGCGGCGGTCGATTTTCCATGTGTAAAACCCGTGCCGCCGTTGGTCAATATGATTTGTATGGCGTCATCGGCGATCCAGTCGCTGACGACCTTGCGTACCTGGTACAGATTGCCCTGGCTGATGGCGCGCTTGGCGCAGCGGTGTCCGGCCAGGGCAAGGCTTTGGGCCAGATAATCGCCGGAGCTGTCATTGGACGGGCCGCGGGTGTCGGAGATGGTAAGAATCGCGCAGTTCAGCGTAACGGCCGGTTTGCTTGGGTCGGCTTTGCTCATCGGTTTCCTTCAGGGGGAGGGGGCTGATTCCATTGTCCGGTTTTGTGCTGATCGGCGTCGCGCTGCTGAACCCAGAACCGTTCGCCGCTGACCAGCGTTTCGCGTTTCCAGAACGGCGCCCGGGTTTTCAAGGCATCGATAATGTATTCGCAGGCGGCAAACGCATCGCCGCGATGCGCGCTGGCGACGGCGATGAAAACGATTTGATCTTTCAGGCGCAATTCGCCTACGCGATGCGCCACAAGGCAGTCCAGCACGTTCCAGCGCGATCGCGCATGGTCGCATAGCGATTCGATTTCCCGTTCGCACATGCCCGGATAATGTTCCAGAAACAGGGATAGCGTGGCGGCATTCTCGGCGTAGTCGCGCACATAGCCGGTAAACGTGACTATGGCGCCGGCCCGGCCTTCGGTCTTGCCGCGCAAGCCCGCTGTCAGGGCCGCGGCGTCGAAGTCGCCTTCTTGAACAATGACCATGGACTTATCCTCCGGTGACCGGCTCGAACACGGCAACTTCGTCGCCTGGCCGGATCAGGCTGCCGTGGCCCACGTGGTATTGGTTGACCGCAAGTTTAAGCCGCTTGACGGGTGCAAGCTGCGGGTAGCGCGATTCCAGTTGGGCAAGCCAGTCGGCGCCGCTCAGCTCTTGGGCGAGCGGCCACTGTTCTTCGCGCACCTGGGTCAGTTCGGCCACCTGCGCAAAATAAAGAACCTTAATCGTTGCGCCATTCTCCACTTTTTCCTCCTGATTTGTAGCGCAGCCTGATCTGTTCCAGCACGATGCCCTTGTCGGCTGCTTTGCACATGTCGTAAATGGTCAGGGCCGCAACGCTGCAAGCCATCATGGCTTCCATTTCGACGCCTGTTTTGTAGTCGCTGCGGCAGGTGCTGCGGATAACGATGCTGCAGGCGGCGGCGTCGGGCAGAAATTCTATGCCCACGAAACTTAACGGCAAGGTATGGCACAAAGGGATAAGCTCGGCGCAGCGCTTGGCCGCCAATATACCGGCCACGCGGGCGGTATTGAGGACTTCGCCTTTGGCGTTGTCCTGGGCGGACAGCAGTTTATAGGCGGCGGCGCTCATGCGCACCCGGCCCTCGGCGATAGCGGTGCGCTGGGTCGTGGCTTTGTCCCCTACATCCACCATGCGAATCTGGCCCGATTCGTCAAGATGGCTGAGTGCGGCGTGGCCTGTGGGAGTAGTGCTCATGTGGTTATCTATCGTAGAGACATGATGATGATCCTATGATATACGATTGTCCATGCCGCGGTTTGCAGCGTGCGCAATGCCTTTTTTGCGGGAAGGATGTCATAATCATCCAGAACAATCTTCGAAATCGAATGAATCCGGCCGTTTTGTCATTTGTCTGGGCAGTTTCAACAATTCTGACTTGCGTCCGGCGTATGATTGCAGTTTCGGACGGCGCCTTCTGGGCGCCTTTTCATCTATAAACAATACCTGGAGAATGCTTATGTCTATTCAAGTCGGTGATCGGGTGCCTGATGGCACATTGGGCGAATTCATTGAAACCGCAACCGAAACCTGCGCCATCGGCCCGAACAATTTTCAGGTTGCCGATTTGGTCAAGGGCAAGACCATTGCGCTGTTTGCCGTACCGGGCGCTTTCACGCCCACGTGCTCGGCCAAGCATTTGCCCGGCTACGTCGAACTTAGCGCCCAATTAAAGGCCAAGGGCGTCGATGAAATCTGGTGCGTGGCGGTGAATGACCCTTTCGTCATGGGCGCATGGGGACGCGATCAAAAGGTGGACGGCAAGGTGCGCATGCTGGCCGACGGCAGCGCCGCCTGGACCGCAAAATTGGGTCTGGAACTGGATTTGTCCGCCCGGGGCATGGGCGTTCGTTCGCAACGCTACTCGGCCTTGCTGGTGGACGGCGTCGTCAAGCAACTGAATGTCGAGCAGGGCGGGCAGTTTGAAGTCAGCGATGCCAAAACACTGCTGGGTCAATTAGCCTAATCACTTTCCGGATACGCGTCACCAGTGATCAAGACGCTCGCCTCATTTTTTTCGCTTTACCTGGCCACGCTGCTGTTGCTGGTCGGGTCGGGGCTCTTCAATACCTACCTTGGCTTGCGGCTGACGGCTGCTTCCGTATCGGAAGTATGGGTGGGCGGCCTGATCGCCGTCTACTATCTGGGGCTGGTGTTCGGCGCGCGCCTGGGGCACAAGGTCATTATTCGCGTCGGCCACATACGCGCGTATGCGGCCGGCGCGGCCATGGTCACCGTTACGGTGCTTGCGCTGTCCTTGATAGACAACTTGTGGGTGTGGCTGGGCTTTCGCTTTGTGGCCGGCATCGCCATGGTGACGCAGTTCATGGTGCTGGAAAGCTGGCTGAATGAACAGACGGAAAATCACCAGCGCGGGCGTGTGTTCGCCTTCTATATGGTGTGTTCCAGCATGGGGACCGCGCTGGGGCAACTGGCGTTGATGCTTTTTCCCAGCCTGAATTTCGAACCCCTGGTTTTCGTCGCCATGTGTTCAGCGCTATGCCTGGTGCCGGTCGCCCTGACGCGCCGCTTGCATCCGGCCCTGCTGGTGCCCGCGCCCATACAGGTCAAATATTACGTTGCGCGCGTGCCTCTGTCCCTGACCGTGCTGTTCGTGGCCGGTACGATAGTCGGCGCCTTCTACGGCCTGGCGCCGGTGTATGCGAGCCAGCAAGGTTTGTCCAATAGCCAGGTGGCCATGTTCCTGGCCGCCGCGGTGCTTTCCGGGCTGGCATCCCAGTGGCCTGTGGGCTGGCTGGCCGATCGCATCGACCGGGCGGGGATGATACGCGTCAATGCGCTGCTTCTTTGTCTGCTTGCCATTCCTTTGTGGGGCTGGTGGAACTTTCCTTATTGGGCGCTGGTGCTGTTTTCCTGCGGCTTCGGCATACTGCAATTCACCCTTTATCCTTTGGGCGCCGCCTTTGCCAACGATAATGTCGACCAGGAGCGGCGCGTCGGCCTGAGCGCTATTCTTTATATGGTGTATGGCCTGGGCGCATGCGCGGGGCCGTTGATCGCGGGTGCGCTGATGCGCGGGCTGAATCCCAGCGTTTATTTTATTTTCGTGTCGGCCTGCGCCGCCGTACTGGTGATCTTCATCCGTCCGCAGCGGGTTACCGGCGCAAATCTTAGCGAAGATGCGCCGACCCATTTCGTGCCTATGTCCGACAGCCTGCAAAGCTCCAATGTGGTCGCCGCGCTCGACCCGCGCGTGGATATGGAAAGCGATGTTTCGCACGACCCGGTGCAGGTTGACGGCGCAGGCGCAAACGTGGACGTCAAGCCCGCGCTGTAAGCTTATTTAGGTATCAGCACGACGATGGCCGTGATGGCCAGCACGATGCCCAGCATATTCACCCACGATAGTTTTTCCTTGAACAGGCCGGCGCCTATCAGCGCTCCTAGGGAAATGACGCCGATGTTCATCGCCGAAAACACCAGCGTGGGATTTTGCGGAAAGGCTTGATGGGCGCTGATGTAGAAATAGATATTGCCGAAATTCAGCACGCCCAGCAGGGCGCCCGCCACGATGTTGCGGAGGCTCCAGACGCTGCGCTTGAACAGCAAATACAAGAATATCAGCACGCCCGCCAACGCAAAGGCCGCAAACAGGCTGCTCGAGAACACAGCGCCGCTTTTGGCGAGCTGCTTGAACAGAATGTCTATGACGCCATAGCCTACCCATACCGCTAGCAGCAAGACCGTAGCCCTAGCTGTGTCGCCGCCGGTGCCGCTGGCCCCGGCTGGGCGCCGCCGCGCCAGAAGACAGGCCAGCGCGACCAGGGCGAGCGCGATTCCCGCCATTTTGCCGCCTGACAGCGTTTCCCCGAATAGTAGGATGGCGGCCATCAAGGGAATAAAAAGCGAAAGCCGCTGGGCGGCGTCGCTGAGCACAATGCCTGCCTGCCGCACGGCGCCCGCCATGGCCAGGAAAATCGTCGGCAGCAGCACGCCCAGCGCTATCAGTATCCACCAGGGAGTGCTGGGATTGAGCAAGGACGCCGGGTGAGGCTGCAAAATGATCAGGCATAGGCCGGCCGCGACGACATAGTTCACGGCAATGGCCTGATCGATCTGTATGTTTTTCCGGCGAGCGATTTTAAGCAATACCGACACGGCAACGCTGCATGCCACACTGATGATCAAGGTATACATGGAATCCGGATTTATTGGGTGTTATGGGCGGATGGGGCTTACCGCAAGGCGGCGCATGAAAGCGGCGTTTTTCCTTGCTCGGCATGCCCGGGCATGGCTTGTCCGGCCGGGGTCAGGCCCAGCCGCTCGAACAGCGCCTTGTCCTCTATCAACTGCGGGTTGGCGGTGGTCAACAGCATGTCGCCGTAGAAGATGGAATTGGCGCCCGCCATGAAACACAGAGCCTGCATGGTGTCGCTCATGGCCTCGCGTCCGGCCGACAGCCGCACAACGGCGCGGGGCATGGTAATGCGCGCCACGGCAATCGTGCGCACAAACTCGAATGGGTCGACTTCCGGCGTGTCGCTCAAGGGTGTGCCGGCGACCTTCACCAGGTTGTTGACCGGCACCGACTCCGGATAAGGGGTCAGGTTGGCCAACTGGGCAATCAGGCCGGCGCGTTCGCGGCGCGATTCGCCCAGTCCGATAATGCCGCCGCAGCAAACATTGATGCCGGCGGATCGCACCCGCTCCAGGGTATCGAGGCGATCCTGATACGTGCGGGTAGAGATAATGCTGCCATAGAACTCGGGCGAGGTGTCCAGGTTATGGTTGTAGTAGTCCAGCCCGGCATCGCGCAGCCGCTGCGCCTGGCCGTCTTTGAGCATGCCCAGGGTGACGCAGGTTTCCAGCCCCATTGCTTTCACCGCTTCCACCATCTCGGTTACCGCGTCGAGCTGGCGGGCGGTCGGGGAGCGCCATGCGGCGCCCATGCAGAAACGCTGGGCGCCGCCTTCCTTGGCCAGCCTGGCCGCTTCCAGCACTTTTTCCAATGGCATAAGGGCGTCTTGTTCGACGCTGGTGTCGTAGCGCGCCGATTGCGGACAGTACGAACAGTCTTCGGGACAGCCCCCGGTCTTGATGGAAAGCAGGCTGGACAATTGCACCGCATTGGCCTGGTGGTTTTTGCGATGCTCGGTCTGTGCCTGGAAAATCAAATCCAGGAACGGAAGCTCGTAGAGATCCACGATTTGTTGCACGGTCCACGCGGCGGCCTGGACGGTTGACGAAGGTAGCGGGGCTAGGGTGGTTGGTGTCACGAGCAGGCTCGGTTATAGAGTGATGATGGTCATTCGGCCAGCGTATGGTAGGCGGGCGCCCGGATTGCGGCAAGATGGAGTTTGCAGCGGAAATTGTGAATAAAGACGGTAATTGGCTGATTTTTAGGCGAACATCAGGTATTTTTCATGATCGACCGAAGAAGCGGGTATTAAGCCCGGGATGCATGAATTTGTATCCGATTGTTATAGCGGATGGCGTTTCGAGGCCCGCCGCGGCGATGTTGCTCGCTGGCCGGCGGCCTGGATCATGGGGGTATATCGGTGGATCGCCGAGCGCCGCCTTGCTATAGAATTATCTGGCACTGTAGTAAGCGTTCTTTGTTCGGTACCACCAATTTTTCCCTGCGAGGCCCTTTCCATGAATTTCCCTTGCTCATTCAGGAAGTCTTTTCTTGCCGTAATGTTGTTTAGCGTGAACGGCCTGGCCGTCGCCGCCTACCCGGATCGGCCCATTACCCTGGTGGTGCCTTTTCCGCCCGGCCAGGCGACCGATATCTTCGCGCGGGAAGTTGCCGAGAAATTGGCGGCGGCGGTCAAACAGCCTGTCGTGGTCGAGAACAGAGCGGGCGCCGGCAGCAATATCGGCATGCAGCATGTGGCGCGCTCCAAGCCCGATGGCTACACGCTGGTGGTGGGCGGCAGCGCCGCCGCCGTCAATCAGACGCTATACAAGAACACGGGCTATTCGCTGGCCACCGACTTCATCCCGATCAGCGGCTTGTTTTCAGTGCCCCTGGTATTTTTGTCCAATCCCAAATCCGGCATCACGACACTGAAGCAGTTGGTGGAACACGCCAAGGCCGATCCGGAAAAACTGGCATATGCCAGCGCGGGCATCGGCGGCACCCAGCATCTGTCGGGTGAAATGTTCAAAAGCGCGGCCGGCATTTCTCTGCGGCATATTCCCTACAAAGGCAGCGGGCCGGCGCAGGCCGATTTCCTGGGAAATCATGTGCCCCTGATGGTGGATTCGGTTACCGCCGCGCTGCCTCATATCAATAACAAAAGCGCCAACGCCCTGGCGGTCACCACCGGCAAACGCGTGGATCAATTGCCGGATGTACCCACTGTGGCGGAGTCCGGCTATCCCGGATTTGAAGCCTTGGGCTGGGCCATACTGCTGGCGCCCGCGGGCACTCCCCCGGATGTGGTCGAGTTCCTGAACAGGCAAGTGGTCGGCATACTTGAATCGCCCGATATGCGTGAAATATTCCATAGCCGTGGCGCGCAAGCCATGCCCATGACGTTGCCCGAGGGGAACGCATTCATCCGCACGGAAGTCGAAAAGTGGGGCAAGGCCGTGAAGCAATCGGGCGCGTCGGTGGATTAGGGCGTGTTAACGCTACATCCCCACCCACGCCGATGTCATATCGCGCGCAGGGCAAGGCGCGGGTAAGGCGGCGTACCGAGTGTACGCAACGAATCCGCAACGCGGCCCTGCGCACGCTGTGACACCGGCCCTACGGGTGATCGGGTCAAGGCCGCGCTGGCCGTGTTGCGTATGCTCGCCGTAGCGGCGACTACATCTGCGCTTCGCGCCTTGCCAGCGCGGCCTGGGCCAGTCACGCGGGCGGGGATGTAGCGTTAACAGCCCCTAGCCGGCAGGCGATATGCCGGCGGCCTGCTTATTCCGGCGCGCTCGTCACATTGACGAGCGGCGTTTCCGACTTAGGGATGAGCGTGACGTTGCGCAATGTTCTGGATATCCGCAAGCGATGGAATGGCCTCGATGGCCTCCAATAGCTGGCGTCCCAGATTATCGCTGGCCGAGGTCATGGGAAGCCGCAGCTCGTCGGCGATATACCCCATCATTGAAAGCGCTTTCTTTATCGGCGCCGGGTTGGGTTCCGAATACAGCAAATGTATTACCGGCTGCAATGACCGGAAAATTTCCCTTGCGGCATCGTCTTGGTTTTCCTTGGCCAGCTTCATTACGGCCACAAAAGCATCGGGCCTGATGTGGGCGGAGGCCGCGATGGCCCCCGCGCCTTTCTGCAGGAAATGGTTCAGGAACATCGTATCTTCGCCGCATAGCGCCGTCAGTTTTTTCTGAAGATTGATGCTGGACAGCACGGCGGAATTGCATTCCTTGACCGCAATGCAGTTGGAGTTCTCGCAGAGAACTTCCATCAGCTCCGCAGTCAGGGCGACGCCGGTGCGTTGCGGAACGTTGTAGATGACCACGGGCCGATTTGTCGCCCAGGCGACTTGCTGATAGTGCCAAAGTATCCCTTCCGCCGCGGGGCGCAGGTAATACGGGGGAGGAACCAGCCAGCCGTCGGGTTGCAATTCTTCCAGTTTTTTTATGGACTGGTAAACGTTGCGCGTGTCCACGCCGCCAACGCCTATCATAAGGGGCAGGTCGGGCACGGCATTGCGCAAGGCGTGGAAAGCATCGAATCTTTCGCGCATGGAAAGCAGATTGCCTTCGCCGGTGGACCCAAATAACACCAGCCCCGAAATTCCAGATAGTTTGTAGTAGTGCGCCAGGTTTTCCAAGGCTTTGGTATCGACGTGGCCATCGCGCAGCGGGGTAATCAGCGGCAGCCAAAGACAGTCCAGCGTAAGGGGTGCGTGAGTAGTCATGATGTTTACTGGATAAGAAAACTGGGGCTGGAGCCGCACATAATCTCGCCGAACTCGGCTTCCGGCAGATTTATCATTATTTGGTGCATCAATGTATCCAGCGCACTGTTTGTTGTTTTTATTTTAAAAGTGCTGCGCCCAGTATGCGGATTGTCTTGGGCTGTATAATTTTCGACCGAGCCGCCAAGATGCTGGCGAACGATGCCGTGGGTGATATCGCGGTTTTCCGTATTTACGCGCAGAATAATAAAAGCGCAATCGGGCTCGGGGGCGGTTGACTTTGCGTGGCGAATAGTCGGCTGGGGTACATGATGGTCGTAGATGAATGCCATTGTTTCTGGAATGCGGCATGCCGGATATTGGCCTGTCCGTTATTTCCCGTTGTTGAACACGAAACCAGTATAGAATTTGCATTATAAAAATAGTGAATAAATACCATGGTCCGATATAAATATTGTGTACATGAAATAAAAATAATTAATAATCGGCAAGAGCACAGTTTGAAAATTAATGGCAGCTTGCGCGGTCCCGTCCAGGCCGGTTCGGCGGTGACGGCGCGTACCGACGATAATCGCAAAATTGCCATGCGCAGCCAGGGCGGGATGCCTGGGCCTGGTCGGCGGGCCGCCGCTTACAAGGAGACCAGCCATCATGGCCGTGGTTGAAATCGCAGGCGCCCGGGTTGCATACCGGGTCGATGGCCAGGGTCCGGGGCTTGTGCTGATTCATGGCACGGGGGCGGATTCCCAAAGCAACTGGGGGCATCTGGTCGATCAGTTCACCGAACATTGGACGGTGGTCCGGCCCGATTATTCGGGTTCCGGCGAAACGCAGGACCAGGGCGAAATACTGTCTGTCGACATGCTGGCGAATCAGGTGCTGGCCGCCGCCAATGCGGCGGGCGCGGGGCCATTCGACGTGGTCGGTTATTCGCTGGGTGCCTGCATCGCCGCATATATTGCGGCGGAACACCCCGGGCAAGTCCGGTCGGTGGTGCTGTTGTCGGGCATGGCAACGGCCGCCGATAGCCGTTCGAGGCTGCAGTTCGAACTATGGCGCGATCTAATCCGCACGGATCGGCGAGCGCTGGCGCGGATGATCATGCTGACAGGTTTCAGTCCGGATTTCCTGACGGGCTGGAGCCAACAGCAAATCGATGACACCATAGCAATGATTCTTACGACCAATCGTTGGGACGGCATGGCGCGCCAGGTTGAGCTGGACTTGATCCTGGACGTGCGCAAGCAGGTGGGGCGTATCCGCAAGCCCGTGCTGGTGATCGGGTGCTCGCATGATCATATGGTTCCGTCGGCGCATGCCCGCGCATTGGCCCTGGCCATACCCGGCGCCTGTTACGAAGAACTGGCGGCCGGGCACTTGTCCTTCCTTGAGTGTCCCGGCGAATTTGTGCGGCTGGTAAAGGGTTTCCTGCTTGACGCTACGCGTTCAGGGCAAGATCCTCGCCGTCCGCCAGGATGAAATCAAAAGGCCTGCGCTATTTCCAGGACGACCGCCTGCTTGCCTATATACCTGCCCTTGGTGTTTGTATAAACATCTTTATTGGCATTCGTGTCTATATAGGAAAGCGTGGTGGACAAACCCTTGTTCCATTCTTTTTTCAAGCCGGCCGACCAATCGGTATACGACCCATTGTCCAGATTGCGCACGTGCTGGTAGCCGACATGGGCGTCGATGGCCAAGCCCCACAAGGGCGTGGGAAAATGCCCTGATATTTCGTAGTATTGGCTATTCTTGCTGTCCGCGACGCCGAACAGATTGGTGACGGCGTGGGAATACTTGACGGAAATCGGGCCGTAGCCGGCGCCGATATAAAGTTCTGTCGTATCGGGGCTGACATAGCCATCGGGATAGTCCCCAGGATAGTAATACCTGATCACGCCAGCGTCGAAGGTAAAGTCGGAACCGATTTTTCCGGTATAGCCGCCATAGAAATCCATTTCGATAGGCGCGGATACGTCTGGATTGGAGTCCGACAGCGAACTGACATTGGAATTCCAGTTGCCGATATAAAAGCCGCTGCTGTGGGCAAGATCGAACCCGCCTTGTATCGCTGGTTTGTTATTGGTTTGCATCAGGCCCCTGAACCGGTATTGGCTGCTCAGGCCGATATTGCCGCTGAGGGTGAAATCCTTCCAGGCGGATGCGCCATCGGTGGGCGGCGTTAACTGGGCAAAGGCGGGTAAGGCTGGCGCGCCGAGCAGGCATATTGACAGCATGCGGATGGCGATATTCTTTTTCATTACTAAAATATCCTGTTGGCAGAAAAATAACGAAGAGGGCGGCATGCCGGCTGCATGAAAAATAAAATGCAGCCGATAGTCCCGCTTGCTTCAGGAAAGTAATGGCTTTCCTGGCCAGGTCATTATTGACATGGCATCCATATCGTATTTGAATGCGTATATATTTCTTATATAAGTTTTATCTGTTCCGGATAAATTTCTATATAAATTATTAAATAAATTTTATTATTGATGTTTATCGAAATTAACCGGATCGGCACGCGGCGGCTGCATGCCGCGAAAAACAGTTTTTTATTCAGGCATCATCCGGTAACCCACGGCGGTTTCCGTTATCAGGTATTTGGGCCGCGTCGGATCTTCTTCCAGCTTTTGCCGCAAATGCCCCATATACACGCGAAGATAGTGCGTATTTTCGGATTGGCTGGGGCCCCATACTTCGCGCAGCAGGTATTGGTAGGTAAGCACCCGGCCGGCGTTCGCGATCAGAACGCTCAGCAGCCTGTACTCGATGGGGGTCAAATGGACAAGAACGGCGTCGCGGCGCACCTGGCGCGTGGTGAAGTCGACCTCCACATTGCCGAATGCAAATAAATGATTGCCGGCCGAAGAGGGCCTGCCGCGCCGCAGCGCCACGCGCACGCGCGCCAAAAGTTCGCCCATGCCGAATGGCTTGGTCAGGTAGTCGTCGGCGCCGGCATCCAGCGCGGCGATCTTGTCGGTTTCGCTGGTGCGCGCCGAAAGGACAATAACGGCGGTCGTCGACCAGGCGCGCAAATCGTTCAGGTAATTCAAGCCGTCGCCGTCGGGCAAGCCCAGGTCGAGGATGATCAGATCCGGCCGCCGGGTGCCGGCTTCGACCAGGCCTTTCTTCAGGGTGTCGGCTTCGAACACTTGCCAGTTCTCCGCTTCGAGAGAACTGCGCACGAAGCGCCGGATAAGGGGTTCGTCTTCGACGATCAGCGCGGTTAAAGTGGGTTCGCTCATGATGCTGGTGTGGCCGTTATATTGCTTGTGGTTTCCTGGCCGGCAAGCATGTCGGGAGGCAAGCCCAGCGGCAGGGAAAAGCAGAACTTGGCGCCCCTTTGTTCCATTGCGCCGGAAACGGCGCCGTTCTTGGAGTGGGCGTCCTGGCTGTGCGCTGGGTCCGGCCCTGCTTCAGCCCATATGGCGCCGCCATGCGCTTCGACGATGGCCCGGCAAATGGCCAGGCCCAGCCCCACTCCCGGCGTTGTCGACTCCTGTTGCCCCCGCACAAATTTCTGGAACAGGGATTCTTCCCGGCCTGGGGGCAAGCCCGGCCCGTTATCGCTGACGATCACCAGAAATTGCGTATCGCGCGTGCCGGCGGCAAGTGTCACGGTGCTGCCCGCGGGAGTGTATTTCATGGCATTTTCCAAAAGGTTGCACAGCACGCGCTCCATAAGAACGGCGTCAATGTAGACCAGCGGCAGCCCAGGCGCGAGATCGGTAATGATGACATGGTTCGATAGCGCGGCGTCCATGGATCGCAGCGCGCTGCCAACGACTTCCTCGAATGGCTGCCATTGCCGGTTCAGTTGGACCGCGCCGCTTTGCAGGCGCGCCATATCCAGCAGATTATCGACCATGGCGTTCAGGCGGCGCACGCTTTGACCGATGGCGCGGGCCGTTTCCACCGTTTGAACAGGCAGGTTGCCGGAACTGGCTTCCAGCATTTCGGACATGCCATACAGTGCGGCCAGGGGTGTACGCAGATCATGAGAAAGGGCGGAGAGCAAGGAGTTGCGCAGCCGCTCGGATTCCATCTGCAATGTGGCATGTTGCGCAACCTGAACGTAATGCACTCGCTCCAGCGCGATGGCGGTAAGCACGGCGAAGGTTTCGAGTTGCTCGCGCTGTTCGGGCACCAGCAACAAGCGCGATTGTGCGGGACAAATGGCGAGCACGCCGCGGGCGCGCATTGGGGCTTTCAGGGGCAGGTATAGCCATGGACTGCCGGCCAGGGTATCCGTTCCCAGGCCTGCCGCTTCATTGTTCTTCAGGACCCAGTTCGCCGCGCCGATATCCAGGCTGGATTCGCTCATGCCCGAGCGCGGCATCTGCAGCTTGTCATTGTCGTCGAGCACGAAAATATGGGCCCGCGCCCGGAATTCGCCGGCGATGGCCTGCTCTGCCACATCCACCAATTGATCCGTTATCAGCACGCTGGATAAATCGCGCGCGACCTCGAACAGCGCCCGTGAACGCGCTTCGCGATGGCTGGCAATGCGCGCCTGGAACCGCAGCCCGGCCGTCAACTGGCCGACGATGACGCCGACCGCCAGCATCACGCCGAATGTCAGCACATACTGGACATCCGAGACCGATAGCGACATGCGCGGCGGCACGACAAAGAAATCGAAGGCCGCCACATTCAGGAATGCCGCCATCATGGCGGGTCCGCGTCCGTAGCGCATGGCCACGCCCAGCACGGCCAGCAGAAACAGCATGACGATGTTGGTCTGGTCCAGGGAAAAGCGCAGGGGCAGGACCGCCACGGTGGTCGCGGCGCAAATGAGCGCGGCCCACAGGTAGCGCATCGGCGAGCTGATGGAATACGGGTTGCGCGCTGCGCGCGCCGGGCCGGGCTGGGCGTTCTGGGCCTGGCCGGCTTCTATCACGTCCAGGTCGGGGGCCAGGGCGGCAATTTTTTGTCCCAGGCTGTGGCCATGCCACCAGCGCTTGGCGGATCGGCGGCCGATCAGGAACTTGGATAAATTATGCTGCCGGGCATAATCGACCAGGGCGGCCGGAATATCCTGCGCGGAAAGCACGGCTGTCTTGGCGCCCAGTTCCTGTGCCAGCCTGACGGTTTGCAGAATGCGTTCGCGGCGCGCGTTATCCCAGCGCTGCAGCGCCGGAGTTTCCACATATACGGCATGCCACGCCGTTGCCATCTGCTGCGCCAGGCGCGCGGCGTTGCGGATGATATAGTCGCCGCCCTCGTGAGGGCCAATGCAGCACAGCAACGCCGCCTCGGTTTTCCATACCCGGCTGATGGCGTGATTGGCACGGTAGGCCTGGACGTCGCCGCCGACCCGGTCGGCGGCCCGGCGCAATGCCAGTTCACGCAATGCGAACAGGTTGCCTTTGCGGAAGAAATTCCGGCCGGCGCGCTCGGCCTGTTCGGCAATATAGATTTTGCCCGCCTTGAGGCGGGCGATCAGTTCGTCGGCGGGGGTATCGACCAATACCACCTCGTCGGCCTGATCGAAAAACGTGTCGGGCAGCGTTTCGTGCACGCGAATACCGGCGATGCCGCCCACCACATCGTTCAGGCTGTCCAGGTGCTGTACGTTGAGGGTGGAGTAGACATTGATGCCGGCGTCGAGCAGCTCTTCCACGTCTTGCCAGCGCTTGGGGTGGCGCGAACCGGCCACATTGGAATGAGCCAGTTCGTCGATCAGTATGAGTTCGGGCCGGCGCTGCAAGGCGCCATCCAGGTCGAATTCGGCCAGATTGCGCCCCTGGTGGGGCATTTGCCTGGGGGGAAGGATTTCCAGTGCGCCGACCTGCGCGGCGGTTTCCGCGCGCCCATGCGTTTCGATGACGCCCGCCACGACATCGACGTTTTCGGTGCGCAGCTTGAGCGCCGCGTTGAGCATGGCATAGGTTTTGCCCACCCCCGCCGATGCGCCAAAGTAGATGCGCAGTTTGCCGCGCGCCGCTTGCGATTCGTCCTGGCGAATTTGCTCCAGAAGGGCATCGGGATCGCGTCGCGGGCTATTCATGGGCGCCTGAAAATGCTGTGGTCATAAATGATGTCCGATGCCTGAAAGGTGCTCACATGAGGTGCGTCGCCGACAACACGACATCAATCAGCTTTATACCCACGAATGGTACGACCAATCCTCCCAATCCGTAAACCAGCAGATTGCGATTCAACAAGGCCCCGGCTCCCATGGCGCGGTAGCGGACACCTTTGAGCGCCAGCGGGATCAGGAATATGATGATGAGGGCATTGAAGATGACCGCCGACAAAATCGCCGACTCGGGGCTGGCCAGGCCCATCACATTAAGAACCGAGAGTTGCGGGTACGTGGTGACGAACATGGCCGGCAGTATGGCGAAGTACTTGGCGACGTCGTTGGCGATGGAAAACGTCGTCAACGATCCGCGCGTCATCAGCAACTGCTTGCCTGTTTCCACGATTTCCAGCAGCTTGGTCGGGTTCGAGTCCAGGTCGACCATGTTGCCGGCTTCCTTGGCGGCCTGGGTGCCGGTGTTCATGGCCACGGCGACATCGGCTTGCGCCAGCGCGGGCGCATCGTTGGTGCCGTCGCCAGTCATGGCGACCAGTTGCCCCGCGGCCTGGTAGTCGCGGATCATCTTCAGCTTGGCTTCGGGCGTGGCTTCCGCCAGGAAATCGTCCACGCCCGCTTCCGCCGCGATGGCGGCCGCGGTCAGCCGATTGTCGCCGGTTATCATGACGGTCTTGATGCCCATGCGGCGCAGTTGGGCAAAGCGTTCCTTGATCCCGCCCTTGACGATGTCCTTGAGTTCCACCACGCCAAGCACCCTGGCATTCTCGGCAACCACCAGCGGGGTGCTGCCATGGCGCGCGACTTCGTCCATTTTTTTCTGTATGTCGTCGGGCCAGTGGCCGCCCAGCGATTCCACATGCTTGCGTATCGCTTCGCCGGCTCCCTTGCGTATGCTGCGGATCGACTCGGCTTCGGGCAGATCGACGCCGCTCATGCGGGTCTGGGCGGTGAAGGGTATGAAACTGGGGTTGAGCTTGGCCATTTCATGTTCGCGCAAGTTGAACAGTTTCTTGGCAAGCACGACAATACTGCGGCCCTCGGGTGTTTCATCTTCCAGCGAGGCCAATTGCGCGGCTTCGGCCAATGTGCGTTCGCTGGTCCCCTGGCTGGGGTAGAACGCGGCGGCCTGCGCGGTTGCCCAGCGTGATCGTGCCCGTCTTGTCCAGCAGCAGCACATCCACGTCGCCGGCGGCCTCTACGGCGCGCCCGGACGTTGCAATCACGTTGGCCTGCATCATGCGGCTCATGCCGGCCACGCCTATCGCCGAGAGCAGGCCGCCTATGGTGGTTGGGATCAGGCAAACCAGCAAGGCGATCAATGCCGTTATGCTGACGGCCTGGCCCATGCCGCTGGCGCGCACCGCGAACTCGGAAAACGGCCATAGTGTTGCGACGACCAGCAAGAAGACAAGGGTCAGGCCTACCAGCAGGATGGTCAGCGCAATTTCGTTGGGGGTTTTATTCCGCTTGGCGCCTTCGACCATGGAGATCATGCGGTCGAGGAAGGATTCGCCGGGGTTGACGGTGACGCGCACGACCAGCCAGTCGGACAACAGCCGAGTGCCGCCGGTGACCGATGAAAAATCGCCGCCGGATTCCCGGATCACAGGCGCCGATTCGCCGGTGATGGCGGTTTCATCGACCGAGGCGACGCCTTCGATCACCTCGCCGTCCAGGCCGGGATGACATCGCCGGCCTCGACCAGCACGACCGCGTCCTCCCGCAGTTCGTCGCCCGCCAGGGCAGCCAACTGCTGCCATAGCGCGGTTGCTGCAGAACCTTGGCGATGGTCTTGTGCTCATGCCGCGCAGGGAGGCCGCCTGGGCTTTGCCTGCGTCCTTCCGCCAGGGCTTCGGCGAAATTGGCGAAGAGCACGGTAAACCACAGCCAAAGGGTAATGGCCAGGATAAAGCCGGACAGGGGCCTCGGCCTGCGCCGCATCAGGGCCTGCATCCATAGCACGGTGGTCAGGATGCTGCCGAGATAGACGACGAACATGACCGGATTTTTCCACTGCGACTTGCGGCGCGAGCTTCTTGAATGCATCCGGCAACAATGCGGGTCCCAGCAGTTACCGGTCCGAGCAAAGCCAGGCGTTGCGGTTATATCGACTCATGAGACATGGATTCTCCTGAGTTCTTCCGGAGCCGATGCGACTTCGCGGAGTCGCATCCAGCGCGAGATTCAGCTGCAGGACATTGATGCGCGGTTCCCGAGCACGCCGAGCGTCGCGTCGGCGGTCTGCTGTCAGCAGCGCCGGACTTGCTGCGGCAAAGGCCGCTCGCCTTGGCGACGCGCGCCGGCCTGAAGCTTGGCATTGGCGACTGAAATATCCGGATCCAGGCCGGATGCCGGAGGCGGTCACCGCATCGACGGGCACCGGCGCATCGCGGCCAGGCCGTTTTCGGCGCGGAAAGCCGCGACCCGCGCAGCTTGACCGTCGATCAGCTTCTTGCTGGTAGGACCCTGGTTGCTCGGCGCCGCTCGGCGCGGCGTTATACGGCCGATCGACGACTTGCTGGCGTCGGCGGGGTCCGGCCCGGTCGTGGCGCTGGGACGCGGATGAAATAGCTCGGGCTTGGTAAAGTCCTGGCCGATAACTGCGCCGATCCGACGATCTGGCCATCGCGCTCGATCAGGCTGCCTTGGGACTGATCGGGAAGCAGCAGTTGCGCGACCCCCGTCGTCAGCAGCGGATAGGCCGAGGCCGGTCAGACAGCATGAAGAATACGGCGGAGACCAGCAAGGGCCGGACGGGCCTCGCAGCATAGGCCTTTGGTAAGGACTTGTTTTTTGTCACTTCGTTCATGATGATTCCTTAGAAGCAGCTGGCCGGCTGAGCATGAGCAACTGCTCGACGATCGGGCCCAAGCGCGAGTCGCGGGAAGGAAAGTCAGTCCGCCCACGACCACGATGATCACGAAGACCGCAGAACCAGTGAAACAGGGGCGTTGCGGTCGGCAAGGTGCCGGGCCGTGTCGGGAACGGATCTTTTTCGTCGCCAGCGATCCGGCAACCGCCAGCATCGGCAGCAGCGTCAAGAAACGGCCGACCAGCATGGCCAGGCCGATCGTCGTATTGAAGAAGGGCGTGTTGGCATTCAGGCCCGCGAAAGCGGATCCGTTATTCGCCGTGCCCGATGTATAGGCATACAGCATTTCGCTGAAGCCATGCGCGCCGGGGTTGTTCAGGCTGTCGCCGGTTCCCGGCCATAGCACGGCCAGGGCGGTGAAGCCCAGGATGCTCAACGGATGGGCGAGCACGGCCAGCATCACCAGCTTGATTTCCCGCGCCTCGATCTTCTTGCCCAGGAATTCGGGCGTACGGCCGATCATCATGCCGACCAGGAACACGGTCAGGATCGCGAACGTCACCAGGTTGATGAGGCCGACGCCGTCGCCGCCGAAAACGTTGTTCAGCATCATCTGCGCCATCGGAACGAGGCCGCCGAACGGCGTCAGCGAGTCGTGCATGGCATCGACCGATCCGGTCGTGGCGGCAGTGGTCACCGCGATGAACATGCTGGTCTGCGCGATGCCGAAACGCATCTCCTTGCCTTCCATATTGCCGCCCGGCTGGGATGGCGCTTGCCTGCTGATCGGCTCCGGCCGCGGTCAGCAGCGGGATTGCCGATTGCTCAGCGCCGTAGACACGATGGCATGAAGCCAATGAACATGACAAGAAAGGCGCCGAAGAACACCCAGCCCTGGCGGCGGCGGAAAAGCATCGAGCCGAAGGCAAAGGTCAGTGCCGACCGGAATCAGCAGCATGCTCAGCATGTGCAGCGTATTGGTCAGCGGCGTGGGGTTCTCGAAGGGATGCGCGGAATTCATGCCGAAGAAACCGCCGCCATTGGTGCCGATGTGCTTGATCGGTTTCAAAGCTGGCGACCGGCCCATGATAATCTGCTGCTTCACGCCCTTCCAGCGTGGTTGCGACGCAGCGCTGAACTGAAGGTTTGCGGCATGCCTTGCCAGACATAGACCAGCGCCATGCACGAAACACAGCGGCAAGAAGACGCGGTACAGGACGCGGGTCAAATCAACCCAGTAATTGCCGATGTCGCGAAGGCTTTACCGGCTCAGTCCGCGAATGAAGCCGCCGGCGGCGGCGACGCCTGTCGTGGCGCCGACCATCATCAGGAAGGTGATCGCCGCCATTTGGGTGAAGTTGCGACAGGCTGGTTTCGCCGGAGTAGGATTGCCAGTTGGTGTTGGTGATGAAGGACGAGGCGGTATTGAAAGCTTGATCGGGTGCTTGCGCGGCCAGGCCCAGCGGATTCAGCGGCATGATGGGCTGCAGGCGCAGCAGCAGATAGCCCAGCAGCATCATGACGCCATTCGAGAGCACCAGGGCCATGCAATAGCGGCCCCATCCCATGGACTCCTCCGGGTCGATGCCGAGCAGACGGTAAGTGCCGCGTTCGGGCAAGGCATGTCCGGCGCCGGTAAACACCCGGGTGAGCCACTTGCCCATTACGACAGTCAGGCCCGTCATAATGGCAAGCAGCAGAATAAACTGCGTGATATTGATAGACATTTTTAGCTCACTGGATTTTTTCTAATACCACGATATAAATCGCGGAAACCACAAAACATACGACTGATACAGTCACGAAGATAATGTCGGCCATAAGTCATCCTTTAATTAAAAATTCCCGATACAGGCAGGCCTGGTCGCACGGCCGCAATGGGCATACGCAAGCAGTGCGTCTGCCAGGATTATTTTTCATGGCATTGAGTTCCTAGAATTTTTCAGGATTGATCAGGGCGTATACGAGGTATATGAAAAGCCCCAAAGCGGCGATGCCGCTGCATAGATAGAGTGCATTCACTTACGTCTCCCAAAGGGATTGATTAACAGTTAACACTGTATCTATAATCGCGTAAATTTTTTCTATAAATGTACTATGCGGGTATAAAGAAAATATAAAAATGCGGGGCGGTATTGCCGGCGGCACATATCTTCATGAACAGGCACAAAGAGCCCGGCCGCACAAATTTTCCCGCTTCAGGTTTTGGTATCGCCCGAAATTATCGGCGCAGCACCAGTTCGAATCGGGCGCGCGCGCGCCTGCCCAGCCATACGATAAGGAATATGGCCAGGCAATAGATGATTTCAATTGCCTTGGTGTATTGGCTGGCCAGGGCCATGCCCATTGCCACGCAGGCCAGTATGTCGTCCTTCTGCTGGCCCGCCTTGAGCGACAGCGACGCGGAATTCGCTTTTGAAAAGCACTTTACGTGGACGACGATGGACATGCCGACCTGCAGTGTCGCGACCATCCAAAATAGCATTATGAGCATCGTTCTTTCAGTATTCCATTCAGACCATGCCGAATCTTTCGTGGATTCGCATTCAAGGATCCTGGCTTGTGAAATGACTGCCGGGAAGCGATCTGCTCAATTAGAATATAAATGATGAAAAAACAATATAAATTTACGGATGTTTCTTATAAATATTCCGTATATTTTTCGGATATAAAAAATAATAAATCGCGAATTCCGCGATTTTATGAATAGTATTCATATATGCTTTCGCGCGCCGCGATGGCGCTCGATTGCCTATTGTTTTATTTTTCGGCAATGCAAGCGGCGGGAAATAGTCAAGTCAAAACGCGGCCGGTGCCAAGCCGCCAGGTTTCTCTCGATCGGCCCATTCAAGTAGAAATGTTTTGAACCGCTCCACAGCGGGATGCAGGCGTGCATCCGGACGCCAAATCAGCGCCAGATGGTCATCCAGTTGCGGGAACTGCGAAATGACGATGCGCGCAATTCCGCCGGACACCAATTCGGCGGCAATCCGTGCTGACGAGATTCCGTAGAATTCTCCGGCTCTGAACATTTCGGCCTGCGCCGTGTTGTCGCTGATGACGATGACGTTAGCGGGCGGGCGCAGATCTGCGTGAAGCACATGGGAGTCGAATCGATCGCGCAAAGGCGTTCCCTGCGGCGGCAGGCACCAGGGACCGTCCAGAAGCGATGCTAATTCGGGCTCCGGTTCATCGGCCGGCCAATTCGTCTTCAGGCTGTGCATGATTACTGTGCGAACAGGTAAAACAGGCGCGAACGCCAGGGACTGATCCCTTTTTATCAAGCCCAGGCGGGCCAGGGCCAGGTCGACTTCGCCGTTCGCCACATGTTCGTGCAATCCATCCACCAGCGAGAGCGTCACGCCAGGATGGCGTTCCCGGAAGGCGACGATGGCGGGCGCTAGCCAACGCAATCCGTCCACCAGCCTGACTCCAATGGTCACATGCCCGCGCAGGCCCTCGCGCAGGGCATTGATCTCTTCGCCTGTGCAATTTAGTTCATCGAGGATGATACGACACGCCTGCGCCAGCCGTTCCCCGATTTCGGATAGCCGCGATGCATCGCCGCGACCGCTGGTGAGTCTGCCCCCGATCAGACTTTCGATCTCTTGCCGAGTCTTTATCGCGGCGGGATAACTGACGGCCAGCTTGTTGGCGGCCTGAGTCATGCTCCGGGTTTCCGAGAGCACAAGGACAAAGTGCATATGGCGCACCTTTAACCGTGTCGAAAGCGACGTGGCGGGCCATGGCATTTCCATCTCCATTTTTTTAGTCGGCGCGGTCAAGCCACTGCACGCCAATTTATAACCATTTGGTTAGTTAATCTTTAGGAAAAATCACTTTACGGCAATAGACCTGCGTTATACCATGGCCCTCATCGAAAGCGCTCTGGACAGCCCGCAATGTATATGAGTACCGGCACGCCCGCTTCATCCCAGAATTCAGACATCCTGTTGGAACAGGCTGTTTCCCGCGAATGGCTGACTCCGGATATCTGCCGCTTTAATGGCGTTCCTGTGCAGGCGCGGGACGGCGTGGCGCTGGCGACAGATGTCTACTTTCCTGGCAAATCAGAACAGCTGCGCCCGGACCAGGTACCGGTGCTCCTGGAGCGTACGCCCTACGGCCGCACGAGTGAACGATTCTTGACGTTTGCATTGGCCGCCGTCGAAGCGGGTTATGCCTTCGTCATCCAGGACGTCAGGGGGCGCGGGGAGTCTCAAGGCCACTTCCATATGATGACCAATCATCCCGACGAAGGGCTCGATGGTATCGACACATGGGCGTGGATCCTTGCCCAACCATGGTGCGATGGCCGTTTGGGCACCGTGGGCGGCTCGTTCAGCGCGGCCAATCAGCATGCCTTGGCGCTTCATCGCCCAAAGGGACTTCGCGCCCAGGTAATGCGCGATTCGGGAACAAATTATCGGCAGCGCATGTTCCGATATCACGGCGCTTTCAATGTCGGCGTTGCCTTGCCCTGGGCGATCGAACATGGGCTTCAGAGTCCCGAGGCGACTCGGGATCCCAAGGCGCGCGATGCCTTGATCGCAATGCGGGACGCATCGGCCGATTGGGCCAATCAGCTTCCCCTGTCACGCGGCAAGTCACCGCTTGCGATGGTGCCGGCATATGAAGATGTTTATTTCACCATGCTGGAAACGTCGGACGACACCGAGTATTGGCACAATCCGACAGTCAGGCTGGAGGGGCGCTGGAACGATTACCCGAAAGACGTCGCCGTGCTTTTGATATCGGGGTGGTTTGCCCATCACGCGAATGCCAATTTCGATAAGTTGCTGGCGTTGCACCATCACAGCTCGCAGCCGGTCCGGTTGATCATGGGACCATGGGTACATAGCCCGAAGATGCTGGAATTGACGACGGCGGGAGAAGTCAGTTTTGGCGACGCGGCTGCGGACGAGGGGCCCGTCAATGCGACCTGGCTCAAATGGTTGAATCGCTATGTCCTGGATGAGTCGCGATCAGTTGAGGATGCGCCGGAGCCTCTGTTGCGTTATTTCGTGATGGGGCTCGGTGATGGGCATAGCCTGCCGGACGGAAAGCTGTATCACGGCGGTGAATGGCGCAGCGCCGATCATTGGCCTTTACCGGAAACGATCGCCACGCCTTATTACCTGCATGCCGACGGCACGCTGCGTCCCGAACGCCCCTTATGCGGCGTCCAAGGACTGAGTTATGTCTTTGACCCCTGCAACCCTTGTCCTGGCATAGGGGCAAGCAGTCTGCAGAGCGACACCTTTCCCGCTTTCGTTATGTCGGGTCCGCGAGATCAGGTGTGCCGTCCCGAACTGACGTCATGCCGGGGCAGCGCGGCGCCCTTGTCGGAACGCGCCGACGTCCTGGTTTTCCAGACGGCGCCGCTGAATGAATCGCTTGAGGTGACCGGCGCCATCTCGGTCGATTTATGGGTGTCGTCTTCCGCGCGCGACACCGACTTCACGGCCAAACTGATCGATGTCTATCCTTCAAGCAGCGAACATCCGCAAGGGGTGGCGCTGATGCTGTCGGAAGGGATTCTGCGGATGCGCTATCGAGACAATCGAGCGCGCGAAGAGTTGATCGAGCCTGGCCAACCTTATCGGATTACCGTCGAGCTGAACCCGACCAGCAATGTGTTCAAGGCGGGACATCGGATTCGACTGGACATTTCCAGCTCCAGCTATCCGGAATATGACGTAAACCCGAACACCGGTGAGCCTTTAGGCCGCCATACGCACTATGTGGCAGCGACACAGACCGTTTTTGTCGATGCACTGCATGCTTCCGAGATCGTTTTGCCATTGCAACCCTGCACGCGTTAAGGAGCGTTCCATGCCAGCCTTTCGTCCCGACGCCTTATCTGTCTTGTCCGTCTGCACCGTTGCGGGAGCCCTGTTCTTCGGTGCGTCCGCCGCGATGGCGCAGGACTTTCCCGACCATACAATAAAGATGGTGGTGCCGCTTTCGGCGGGAGGGACCGCGGACACGCTGGGAAGAATGATGGCCGCGGGCATGCAGGAATCACTCAAGCAGAGCGTCGTGGTCGAAAATCGCGCCGGAGGCGGCACCACGATCGGTGCGGCGGCAGTCGCGCGCGCAACGCCGGATGGCTACACCCTGCTGTTGGGCTCTGGATCGACCCATACCGTCGCCCCGGTTGTCATCAAGAAAATGCTCTACGATCCGCAAAGGGATTTTGCGCCCATAGCCCTGGTAGGAGCGTCGTCATATGTATTGGTGGTAAATCCCAAGCTGCCGATTACATCGCTTCAGGCTTTGGTCGAGATGGGCCGGACCAATCCGCAAAAACTCTCATATGGTTCAACGGGGGTTGGCGGCGCGGTTCACTTGGCGACGGTCATGCTTGAACAGCTTTCCGGCGCGCGTTTTCTCCATGTCCCCTATAAAGGCGGCGCCCCCGCAATCGCCGATCTGCTTGGCGGTCAGATCAATTTCACACTGACGACCGCCGAGTCGGCGCAGATGATCACGTCGGGAAAGCTGCGCGCCCTGGCCGTATTGGGCCCTAAACGGCTTGCTTCGATCCCTGATGTTCCAACTTGCATCGAAGCCGGCATTCCGGCCTGCGATTTTCCCGTCTGGAACGCTGTTTTCGCACCAGCCGGTACGCCGGAACCGGTTCTCGAGCGGCTCAGAAGCGCCGCTAACGAAACTATTGCAAAGCCCGAGAACCAGGCGCGTCTGCGGGAGATGGGATATGAGCCCGGAAGCGGAAACACCGCGGCGCTTGTCGAGCGCGTCGTCAACGAGGGCAAGTTCATGCAAAGATTGGCGACGTCGGCCGGCATCGATCCGCAATAGCGCCTGCCCTTGCCGGTATGCGGATTCGTTGTAATGAGCCGGCGGAACCTGCCCGGTTTATGCGGCTAATGCAAAGGCTTGCCGGCCCGCGTGCCTGATGCGGGCCTTTTGCGATGAGGCTGGAATCTTTTTGGATCGCCATGCCGCTTGGGTAATGGCTGGGACTAAGGGTTTGGGCTGAAACTCCTGGCGCAAGCGGCGGCGCTGCGATCCAATTGCTTAGAGCTCTTCGATGGATAAGGGGAACAGTTCCGCCAGCCTGTCGGTTTCCATGATGTGGTAGACATTGAAGCGGTAGGCGGTTCCCACCGATACTTCCGGCGGAGTGAAGGCGAAAGCCAGATTGCCGCCGGTCGACAGCCGGCCTTCATAGCCGAAATGCAGCAAGTATTGCTTCATGGTCCGCATCACTTCCGATGCCCTGGCTGTAGTGGGAGCCAGGCATTCAATCAGCAGGAAAATCTCGCCTGGCACGGGCGCGTCCGGCAATTTGTCGGTAACCCCGTTTATCCCGTATATCCGCCAGAACAGTGAGTAATCCTCGGGGGCCTCTTCGCAGACCAGGTCGCGCACGACGTTGGAGACATCGCGCAGAATGTCTTCATGGCGCTCGATAAAGCGCGGATCCGCCGCGCCGCAAAACAGCACGGCCCGTTCGCCGACGCGCGTGGCGCCTTCGATCTTGATGGTCTGCCTGGCAGCTTCGACCCACGTTGCGCCGCTGATCCGGGTGCGGCGCTCGTCGATTTGCTCGTACTTGGCTTCATGCAGCTCGGCCCGGCCTTCGGGCTCGATGATGACAAAGGGGTCGTTTTGTTCGTAGAGGCTATGGGCGGCCACTGAAATAGGCGTTGCGCGGCGCTGCGGCGCCATGCTTTCAAGGGTGAAGCCTTCGTCGTCCAATGTGGCGAGGATGGAATCGCGGCCGCCGGGAACGCAGCACAGCGATGCGCACTCGATGATCTTCGCCATGTGCACCGACAGGCCCAGGGGAAAGCCCAGCATCATGGGCAAGGTCGAGAAAATGGCCGTGTCGCAGGCCCGTCCGGCGATCAGTACATCGACATCGGCTTCAAAGGCCTGCTGGAACGAGCTCATTCCCATCTGGCCGACAATATGGGTCGATGCGTCGATGTCCGCTTCGGTAAGATCCGGCATGCCGTCGATGCCGATGACGCCCTTGGCGAGCACCGCGTCCCTGATGATGTCTTTTGGAATATCGCCAGGAATGACCGCCAGGCGGAATTTCAGGTTTTCCTCGTGGGCGATTTCCCGTATCAGTTCGAGAGTTTGCCGCAGATGCGGCGCGGCTCCGGCCGACCCCGCCGAGCCGATGACCAGCGGTATGTCGAGGCGGCGGGCGGCGGTCAGCACTTTGCGCAGATCGCGCTTGGTCGATTCCCGAGCCGTCGCCATGTTGCCGCTGCCCAGATAATAAGGCCCGATATCGATCGATCCCATGTCGCAGCCTATCAGGTCCGGCTTGCGTTCCAGGCCGGCATTGAAGGCGGGGCTGGGAATCCCGTAGCCCAGTTGCCCCGAGGCGCCCAGCAAGCGCAGCGGACGGCGCTTGGGCAAGGAAGCGAACTCTTTGAGAATACGGCCTGTAGCGCTCATACTTCCACCTTGAACAAACGGGCGTGCTGCTGCGCGCCATAGACATCGCGATCGCCGGGATCACCCGCCGTCACCTTGCGGGGAATGGCGATTTTCAAGGCGCGCGACATTGGGTATTCAATGATCTTCACATCGGCTATCGGCGTGGCGTAAAGCCGGGAAATCAACTCGGCGTTGATGGACTTGGACTGCAGCACTCTGTCGTAATCGGCGTCGCTGTTGAACATGATATCCAGCGTGGTGCAGCGGGGGCCGGCATTCTTGCTTCGAATGACCTGGGCGATGTCTTGCAGATACATGAAAATTCCTTGCTGAAAAGTACTAGCTAATTGGCGGTGGCGCCGGACTTCTTGACGACTTCGCCCCAGCGTTCGATATCGTGTTTCAATGCCGCGGCAAAATCGGCCGGCGTGGCGTCTTTTTGCACTTGCCCGCCGTCCTGGGCATAGCCGGCCTGCAGGGCCGGCGACTCCAGCGCCTTGAGCGCCGCCTTGCTCAAGGTGTCGATAATGGGAGCGGGCGTATTCTTGGGCGCGAACAGCGCTATCCAGACTGAAATCTCGGCGTTCTTCATATCGACCTCGGCCACGGTCGGCACGTCGGGCATTTGCGGCGAACGTTCTGTCGACGTAATGGTCAGGGCCTTCAGCCGGCCTTCTTTCACATAAGGAAGCACGACGGGCACGTTGCCGAAAATCATGTCGACCCGGCCCGCCAGCACGTCGGTCATGGCGCGCGATGTGCCTTGATAGGGAATATGCAGGAGGTCGACGCCGGCTGTCTGGCCGAGCAGGACCGCCGACAGATGGGCGGTGGTGCCCACGCCGCCGGAACCGTAGGTAAGAGGCTCGTTCTTGCGTTTTTTGGCCAGCGCGATCAATTCGCCCAGGGTATTCACTTTCAGCGACGATGGCACGACCAGCACATTGGGAAAGGTGGTAATCCGTGTAATCGGCTCGAAGTCGCGGATGGGATCGTAGGACAGGTCTTTGTAGATGGCCGGGTTCATGGCGTGCGTATTCAGCGTGCCTGCCAGCAGGGTATAGCCATCGGGCGCGGCCTTGGCGACATATTCGCTGCCGACGGCACCGCCCGCGCCGCCGCGATTTTCGATGACAAAGGACTGCTTGAGATTTTCGGACATGACTTGGGCGATGCGGCGGGCGGAAATGTCGGCCGCCGTACCCGCGGGAAACGGCACCACCAGCCGGATGGGCCGGTCGGGATAGGCCGCTTGCGCCGATGTGCCGGCCAATGCCGCGGCCAGGCACAGCAATAAGCCTGCTGCGTAGTTGAAAGGATGGGATGAGTTCGTCAAGGTTGGCTCCTGTATATTGTGTCTGCTTGATGTTTGTTGTTTATGGAATGGCTTCGGTCAACGGCGGTTCGTGCAGTTTTACGGCGATGCCGTCAAGGTCGGGCGACGCGGCGGGGTAGCGCTTCATGACCAGTGGATCGTGGCCCGGCACGATATGCGCCGCGCTGGATGCCTGGGCCCGCAGGCTATCGAAGCCTTCGAGCATCTGCCCGATATGGAAAGCGGTCGAGAAAGGGCGGTTTGCTTCGAAGTTCTCGTAGAAATGGCTTACGTCGGAAGCCAGGACCACCCAGCCGCGCTTGGTATGGATGCGCACGAACTGCAGGCCAGCCGTGTGGCCGCCGGCCCAGTGGACGCTGATGCCGGGCGCCACCTGGCCCACGCCATTATGAAAATAGACGCGTTGCTGATAGTTCAGCCGCACCAGCCCGCAGACGTCGTCGACCTCGAAAGAGTGCGAGAGCCGCGGATAATGCATATAGCGGCCTGTGGCGTAGTTCAGTTCGGATTCCTGCAAATGGAATCGTGCGGATGGAAAACGATCGAAGTTGCCGGCGTGGTCGTAATGCAAATGCGTCAGGATCACATCGTCCACCTGGGGAGGCTGCACGCCCAGCTGGCTTAGCGTTTGCACGGGGCAGCGCAGGTAGCTGCGGCCGCCGCGCTTGCGCGATACTTCTTCGGTAAAGCCGGTGTCGATCACGACGCGGCGGCCATCGCCGATTGCCACCCATACGAAGTAATCCATGGGCATGGGCGCATCGTGCGGATCGCCGCCGATAAAATGGTCGGGTCGTCGTCCATTGCGTGTCGCATAGCGCACAGCGTAGACTTCATATTCTGGAATGGGAGTGGGCATGCCGATTCAGTTGGTAGGTAATAGAAAATTGCGGCGGTGTGCGCCGAGTGCTGCGGAGCAAAAAGTATACGTAGCGTCCTCTGCTTTTTTTCATTCGATATTTAAAACACTTGTTCCTTTCGGTTAATGATGGCTCAACAGGCGGATACCCATTTTTTCCTGCTTATCGTCAAGCACGGAACCATTTCGGCCGCGGCGCGCGCGCTGGGCGTATCGCCGCCCGCGCTTTCCAAGCGGCTGGCGCAACTGGAACAGCGGCTGGGCGTGCAGCTTATTCACCGCAACACCCGCCGCATGAGCCCCACCCAGGAAGGCCAGCTTTATTACGAACAGGCGTCGCGCTTGTTTGCCGAATTCGAGGCCCTTGAACAAGATGTCATGAATCGCCGCTTCGAACCCAGCGGCGTGCTGCGCGTGAATGCGCCGCTGAATTTCGGCCGCGTGCGCGTCGCGCCCATTGTGTCGGCGTTCACCCAGGCTTATCCAAAGCTGGAAGTCGAACTCATCTTATCGGATCATCCGTACGACTTGATCGAAGGGGGCTTCGATGTAAGCATGCGCTTTGGCACCATTCCCGATTCGGGCCTGCGGGCGCGCCGCATCGCCTCGAATCGCCGCCATTTGTGGGCGTCTCCTGAATACCTGGAAAAATTCGGCATGCCGGCATGCCCCAAGGATCTGGCATGGCACCAGTGCATTGTGGTGCCGCGCAGCGACGACACCTACGGCGTGTGGACCTTCACCAAGGGCGATGTGGTGCAAAGCGTCAAGGTGCGCGGCAATTTGCGCTGCAATGACAGCGAGGTGGCCATGGCATGGGCGCTGGAGGGGCGGGGCATCTTGATGCGCTCGGGCTGGGATACCGGGCGTTTCGCCCGCAGCCGGGAGTTGAAGATAGTGCTGGAAGACTATGAACTGCCCAACCGCGACGCTTTTCTGGTTTTTTCCGATGGGGCCATGTCCGCCAAGGTGCGGACGTTTATCGATTTCGCCGTAAAGAAGTTGGCGGATCTTGATGTCATGACAAAAAAACCGGATGCGTAAGGATCATGGGTTTATGGCGATGCTGGTGGATAGCGGAAACCGGCCATGTTGGTTTAGCTATTCTGCTTTAAGTTTTGAGCGAATATGTCGTTAATAAAAAATTGAAACTTAAAAGCTTTGTCGCTCTCTGGAAGAGCTGCCCATACTTGGGTTTTCCAAGTAAAACAAATGAAGGCCATATGAAATCGAGATGGAAATACATAATTTTGGGCTTATGCCTTTTTCCTTGGTGACGGTGTCGCTTGCGCAAACCCATACGGTAGTTTGCGATGACTGGAGCACACCAAGATCGGTAGCAAAGTGGCGGGCGAGTTGCCGATATGGTTTGTTTTCAAACCGGTCTTCAAAGGGAGTTGAAGCGGGATAGCAAGCCCAATGGCTATCTGTCCGGGAGGGGATCGGGAAGGGGCAGGCCTCTGGGCGACAACAGCTATCTGCTTCGAGCGTGACAAATAAGGATGCGATTGCCTACCAAGTAGGAAAATTGCTTTGGGGGAGTCCTAAGCGGGAATGCCTGAAAAGACAAGTTGATAGCGCTCCACTTCAAAAATCAATAATATGCTATTCCGGGCCTCTTCCGAATGAGCTGACTTTGCCTGCTCAAACTATATCGCAAGCAAGATATTGCTACATCAATGAAAGATTGAGTTATCTGGTCCTTGGCTCTTGCCGTTCCTGCGGCAGAAAAGCCTAACGAGAAGTGCCATCAAGAATGTGGGAAATACAAGTTTCACATCTACATCATTGATTTCATGGTCAGCCGCTTCCTCTGATGGACTCATCAATGCATCGTTTCATAAAACAGCATTGGAGGCTGATACTCCCGTTCGATCTTCGTCATTGGTCATAGCGTCTGAACCTGTGCGAGTTCTCAATAGCAGGCCTAAAGATGATTCGATGGTTACTCCACTGGGAAAATTAAAAATTAGCGAAGATAAGGTTTTGTTGTTAGATGGCAAACCGATTAAGCCGAGAGTTCAAGGTAATGTATTGTTGGATGTAAGCAAGCAGTTTTCTTTCCGAAAAAATCAAGCATTCTTGATAGAAGATATTGGTGGGACGGCATGTCCAGCAGTGTATAGATGGATCATTGTTTCATCCCAAGGCTATGTTGTTTCACCAAGCTTTGGCACGTGCTCAGACTTAATAGAGACTTCTGTTGATGGTGAAAAGCTTCTCGCTGTAATGCCTGGATTTGTTGGGCCATTTGAGCCGGTGTCAAAGCATAAAAAAGCAGTTAAGCAAAAATTCACTTACCTTTATGACGGTAAATTGCTAACAGAGAATGGAAACCCTGTTAGCGAACCAAGATAGCCCTACGGGTTAGATTACGAAGTAATCCAAAGCGGATAGATCGTAAGGTTCCTATGTTTTATGAATTGCTTGATTTTTTGATTTTTGGCGAAGCCTTGGCCTTTCGTTATCGACAGCGAAATTGGCTTTGCCGCCGCCGGCCTTGCGCAATTCGGGAATGACGTTGGTGTCGAGCAGGAACATTATTCAAAGCCCGCAGGCCGCGGCAATTCCTGCGTACGCGGAAACTCGATATCGATGTCATCAAGGCCTGGCATGGACAGTGCATCCACGATGCTTCGCTTTTTTTCGATGATCCGCTGGTATTCCTGAATACTCAGCAGCACATGCGCAGGCCTGCCGCGATCAGTGATGAACACGGGGCCGTTTCTGGTCGCCTTCTTGGCCCGGGTAATGTCTTGGTTGAGTTCTCGGCTGGATAGGGTCGTGATGGGCATGACAATATCTCCTATACAGATTGATCAATGTAGTTATGTTACTGCAAATCAACAAACCCTGAACTACAGGCGTGGAATGCGCAAGGCCCAGGGCGATGCGCTCTCCAGCTCCGCCGATAGTCCGAGAATCAGGTCTTCTCGTCCGAACTGCCCGATCAGTTGCGTGGCGATGGGCAGGCCTTCCGCGGACCGGCCCAACGGCAGGCATGCCGCCGGCTGGCCGGAGGCGTTGATTACGGCGAGGAATGTTGCGTAGCGCGCCACTTTGCCGCGGAACTCCAGAAATGGCGCCTGCATGCTGAGTTCGCCCAGCTTTGCCGGCAACTGTGTCAGCGCAGGGGTAAGGATGATATCGGCATCGGACAGCGCTCTTTGCATGCTTTGTCCGACGGCATGGAATTGTTGGATGGCTTGGGCATATTGCGCCGCGTTCAGTCCCAGGCCCATCCGATAGGCGTCGAGAATGGCCGGCTCAAGATCATCGTCCGCTAGCTGCCGCCCCAGGACGTTCAGGCGCGCCTGGACGGCGAGGACAACATTAGTCGCCAGTACATCAATGTGCGCGCGCACGAATGCATCGTAATCCAGCGCCGCCGGTTCGGCGTCCCGCACTTCATGGCCCAGGCCGCGGCACAGCGCCGCTGTCGCTTCCAGGGCGTCCAGGCATTGGCCGTCGATGGGGATGTCGCACCATGCTCGACGCCAGACGATGATTTTCAGACGTCGCGGCAGACCCGTGTGCAAGTTCTGCAAATAGGAGCCGGACTGAGGCGGCGCCGCGTAAGGCGCCCCGGGTTCCCAGCCAGAGATGCCGTCCAATGCGGCCGCAGTGTCCCGGACAGTGCGGCTCAATACACCGTCGCCCGCCAGTCCTGCCCACATTTCACCGCGCAGCGGACCCGTCGGGATTCGACCCCGAGAGGGCTTGAGTCCATAAACGCCGCAGCATGCGGCGGGTATCCGTATTGACCCGCCGCCATCGCTGCCGTGAGCGATCGGCACAATGCCAGCGGCGACGGCCGCGGCGGCACCGCCGCTGGAGCCTCCGGCCGATCGCGAGAAATCCCATGGGTTGTAAGTGGGACCTCCATTGCTTGGCGCCTCAGTGACCGGCGCCATGCACAGTTGCGGCACTGTCGTGCGAGCGAACGGGATGAAGCCGAGCCGCTCGAAGCGTTTGGTCAGCGTTGCGTCGTACGAGTAGGATGTGTCATTGAAGAGGCGCGAGCCCAGGCTGGAAGGAAAGCGCCGCGATGCGAGGGCGGAATCCTTCAAGAGAAAAGGTATTCCCTGAAAATTGCCCGTGGGTCTCCAGTGTCTGGCTATCTCGAGAGATTCGTCATAGCGGGGGTAGGTCAAGGCATTGAGGCGTTCTCCGCGAGACTGCGCCAGCTCGATGGCGCATTGCATCAATGCCAGGGGTGTAGTTGCTCCCTTGCGCAGAAGATCCGCCAGGGCAAGGCCGTCCAGTATTTCATATTCGTCTATGCGCACGATGCAATATCATCCCAATCCGAGGTAAATTCATTCGCCGTCAGGCGGCATTTAAAGAGCATTGGCGCGCGCAAGCCACAGGCAGGTCGCAGAAGCATCCCCGCTCAGCCCCATCGGGTGGATGTGCCGACGCTCACTGCACTTAAGAGTCGATTGTTGAACTCAAAAACAAGGCGTCAACGTCGAATGTCAGGCATCGGGTACTAATCCTAGCAACTCTTGCCTGGCGAGAATATTGCACACATAACAATTGCGCGGCATGGCCCGCGCCGATGCGTCTTGAAATGTAATCAATGTCCTATTTTCCAAGTAGTCTTCCTTCTAGACTGTAAAGCTTGCTGTTTGCATATGAACTAAAGGAGCGCGAGTGAAAATCAGAGAAATCTTGGCGGGTATGTTGATGGTGATGGGCATGTCGGGCAGCGCTATGGCGCAGGCATTTCCAGAGCACAGTATCCGCGTCGTTGTCCCTTACGCGCCGGGCGGAACGAGCGACGTGCTCGCGCGCATGCTGCAACCGGCTCTGAACAAGGCGTCGGGCCAGTCCTTCGTGGTCGATAACCGGGCCGGAGGGGCATCGGTCATCGGCACAAGGTCGGTCGCGAGCGCGGCGCCTGACGGCTACACCTTGCTTGTCGGCGACACCTCTCTGTTCGTGAATCCCAGCCTTTTGAAATCGCTGCCGTACGACACTGCAAAGGATTTTCGCGGTGTGACCATGCTCGCACGCTCGCCGCTGTATTTGCTCGTCAACGCCAAGCATTCCGCAAAGACGCTTGCCGACCTTATCGCTTATGCAAAAGCCCATCCGGGCGAGCTGACCTACTCGTCGGGCGGCTATGGATCGTCGCCGCACATGGTCGGCGAAATGTTCAAGCTGGCCGCTGGAGTCGATATTACCCATGTCCCCTACCAGGGCGGAGCGCCCGCTGTCCAGGCCTTGCTCGCGGGGCAGGTGGATATGTATTTCGGAGGCTCGACGGCTGCTCCGCAGATCAGCGCGGGAAAGATGCGCGCGCTTGCCGTGGGCGGCGGAGAACGGGACCAGTTGCTGCCGGAGGTGCCTACCTTCAAGGAAGCCGGGGTGGCGGGGATGGAAGATGCGTACACATACTGGGGAATTTTCGCACCCGCCGCGGTACCCAATGATCGCGTGCAAACGCTGAGCCAATACTTCCACCAGGCGATGAAATCACCCGAGTTCACGAGCATGCTGCCGCAGAGAGGCCTGTCGGCGGTTCCCAATACACCGGAAGAGCACACGCGGCAGATGAATCAAATGATCGCGGATTGGAAAAAGGTGGTCGAGCAGGGCGGCATACGCACCGATAAATAGCAACAGGAGAAAGAACATGCAGGCATATTACGAACGCGATGGGTTGCGCTTGAACTATTACGCGGATGACTTCACGGATCCCTGGGCAAATGCCCAAACCATCGTGCTTATCCACGCGGCGATGTGCAATGCGCAGCGATTCGCCCCTTGGGTGCCGGCGCTGAGCCGCGACTATAGGGTAGTCAGGCCCGACCTGCGCGGGTACGGCAACTCCGACATGCCGCCCGCGGATCAGCCGGTGTCGCTGGACGTTCTGGTGGAGGACATGATCGCCTTGCTCGATACCTTGGGCGTCGAGAAAGCGCATATTGTCGGCAACTCATCGGGTGGTTTCATAGGCCAGCGGCTGGCCATGCGCTACCCTGACCGGGTGCATACTCTGGCGGTGTACAGTTCCGGGCCCGGTCTGAAGAAAACCAACGCGGCGAGCTGGATACCCAGAATACAATCAACGGGATTGCGCCAGTTCCTGGCCGATACCATCGAAGATCGCTTCCCCCCCGAGTTCATCGGCACCCCGCAAGTCGAGGCCTTCCTGGACGACCTGGGGCGTTGCGATATTCCTTACATCGGACGTTATGTCGGCCACATGGCCAGCCAGGAATGGAGCGGTGAAATGCATCGCATACTGTGTCCGACATTGGTCGTCGCTCCCGGCGCGGGAAGCATCCATAGCCTGGCGGAATACCAGCCCATGAAAGAACACCTGCCACGCGGTGAAATGATCGTCTATGATGGTGCGCTTCATAGCGTTTGCGAATACATGGCCGACCAATGCATCGCCGATCTGCGCAGCTTTTTGAAGCGCCACCCCGTAGACCCGGAATAAGCGGCGCAGCCCCGGGGTACTTTTCGGTAACAGAGCGTGTCGGCGTGTCCATGGGGGCGGCTTGGCGGCATCAGGCGCGCTGTTGCTCTGGGGTATTCCATGATTGATATCGAGCCGGCCGGGTAAGTAGAATGGCGCGGGCATCTATGGTGTTGTCTCGGTTTTCATAAATACTTTCTTGTCTATCTTGGATGTACGCAATCCTGTTCTTTACGAGATACGACGATGGCTATCGCTACCGCTTCCAAAGCTTCCCTCCCGCGGGAGCGCGCCGATCTTCTGGAAGTGCTCAAAAGCAATCATTGGTTCGGGCAACTGCCCGATGACGCGCTCGAGATATTCGCCGGCGGAGCCGTGGTGCAGCAGCTTCGGCGGGGGGACCTTTTCACAAAAAAGGACCAGCTTCCGCCTGGGCTGGGTATCCTCATCAATGGAACGGTGTGCTGTAGTTCTGTGTCGATGAGCGGCCAGGAGTTCGCCCTTTCCATGATGGAATTCGACGGCATCATCGGTCTTGCCGCGATGCTCGATGGCAAGGAGTCGCTGCGCGACAGCAGGGCCTACTCGGATGCGGCGATACTGCTCATACCCCGGCAGCATTTTCTTTCCACGCTGGAACGGTTCCCGCTTCTATACCGGCATTTCACAAATATTCTTTGCGGCCGGATCCGCGCGGCGAACCGCATTATCGACGATCTGGCCCTGCGGTCATTGCGGCAGCGGCTGGCCAGTTTGTTGTGGGCGCAGAGCCATTCTCCGGGGAAGTTTTTGCTTGCCCAGATACCTTGCCATGTCATGCAGACCCAGGACGATCTGGCGAATCTGCTTGGGGTGTCCCGGCATGCGGTAAACAGGGAATTAAAGCGTATGGAGAAGTCGGGCGCCTTGCGGGTGGGATACGGCAGCATCAGCATTCTTGATCCTTACCCGCTCAAGCACATCGCCGAATGCGAGTAAGCCCATAATCCATTGCTGCCAAATCTGCCGCCACCCTGAAAATGAAAAAGCCTTGCACTTGATGAGCTGCAAGGCTTTTTTGATCTTTGGCGGAGCGGGAGAGGATCCGCGACTTCCGGCGCGACAGCGTCGGCGCCTGTGCCTACCTGTGAATGACAGATCGCCCTGGTATCAGCGCGGCTGGTAGCCTATCTCTTTGACCAGTTTTGCGAAGCGATCTGTGTCGTGCTTGATCACTTCGCCAAACTCTTGCGGAGTTTTTGATGTCGGTATCAAGCCAAGGTTTCTCAGCTTTTCCTGTATATCGGGCTCGGCAAGTACGCCATTGATTGCCGCGTTGAGCTTTTCCACGATTTTTGGATCTGTCCCTGCCGGCGCGACGATACCGTTCCAGCCGGGCACCGAATAACCCTTCAAGCTATCGCCTATCGCCGGTAATTCCGGCAGATTTTTATCTTTCAATGTGATGCCCACCAAATGAACTTTGCCGGAGTCTATGGAGGGGGCGAAGCTTGTGTAGGAAGAAACGGCCAGGTCCAGTTGACCGCTGGCGACATCCGTTATTATCGGGCCGAGATCCTTATAGGATATGTTGGTGATATCGAAGCCGTTTTCATACGCAATAAGGGCGACGGACATATGCGGCAAACCGCCTTGGCTTGGACTGCCTAGTTTCAGGGGCAGCTTTTGTTTCTTGGCCCAATCAATTACGCCGTTAATATTCTTTAGCGGTCCATCGACCTTCGAAATGATCGCCAGGTAGTTCTCCGCGATCAGCGCCACCGGCGCGAAATCTTTCTGTGGATTGTATAGATTCTTCTTGAATACGGAAGGTGCAAGCGCCAGGTTTGTGATTTGGCCCACGCCCAGGGTATACCCGTCCGGCTTTGCCCTCGCCACACGGCTCAGCCCGATCTGGCCGCTGGCCCCCGCATGGTTTTCCACAATGACCGTTTGATTGAATTGCTGGTTTAAACGCTCCGCTATCATCCGGGCCATAATGTCGACCGACGAACCGGGGCTATAAGGGGCCTCGATCGTGATCGTTCGGCTCGGGTAGTCTTCAGCATGTGATAACGACGCGAAGCATATAGCGCTTAATGCCATGAAAAAAATAGAAATTCGCCGTTTCATCCTAGGTCTCCTTGGGTGATGCATAAATAAATTCGTTAACGATGTTGGTGTCGCCTGTTATCCTTCCCAGCCAGCATTCACATGCGGGACCGACCATTGGGTGACGGCCGTCGGCTCAAGCACCGGCTGGCCGAGGAACGGCGCCGACAGGCAATAGAGGCCCGCATGCGTCGATTGCCAGATCAGGTTCCGGTCCCATTCGATGAAAACAGCTTCCGTCGTACCGCGGCGCCAGCTCATGTAGTCGTCGATTTGGCCGTCACGCGGCGGGACGAAATACGCAACTTCCTTGGGCTCTGTCGGATCCGAAATGTCGAAGAGGCGCAGGCCCGCATTGAGATACGATAAGGCAACGACATCCGGACGTGATTTTCCGGGCGCAATCCAGTGTTGCATGACGCGTGAGCTGAATCGGCCTCGCGCCATCGCAAAGTCCTTGTAAGGGGCATCCGGATGCGGCATCGGGCGCGGGAAGAGGCCGATGATGCGCGGCTTGGCCGGATCCTTCACGTCGATGACGTAGCTCGTGTGGAATGGCTCACGGCAGTCGGCCTCGAGGGCTTCGGGTATTCCGATGACGAGATTCTGCAGTTGCGGATAGCGCTGCGGATCGGCCGTCACGGGCACGACGTGGTGATAAGGAATGGCGCCGATGGCTTCGAGCGGATGCGTCACTTTGCCATAAACCTTGGGGTTGCGAATGTCGGACAAATCGTGGACATACATTCCGAAATGCCCCCATCCGCCATATCCGACGGTACCGCCATCCTCGACCCTGACCGGGACGATGCAGGGGGTCCGGGTGCCGGTCCATGAACATTGATCGCCGGCAAACGGATAGGTCGCGCGGTAGTGCTCCTCTTCATCGAGCCTTTGGCCCGGCACCCACCATCGCGATACTTCCTTCACCTTGGTGGGGTCGGACATGTCGACGATCATCAGGCCGTTGCCGTAGACGCGCTCCGTGCTTTCCATGCGCAGTTGGTCGTCCCAGCCGCAGGCCAGATAGGCGTATCGGCCGCCATCATAGAAGGGCAGGTGGACCCCATGGCCGGTCTTTCCTGTTTCGAATTCGCTCAGCAGCTCCGTCTTTTCGGGATTTGTCACATCGTAAATCTTGATGCCGCGAAAGCCGGGATCGTCGATCGACTTCCTGGCGTATTCCGCGTGATATTTGCCGTGCGGATATTGCGGTGTTCCCGGCGTCAGCGGCATCTGATGCGCGGAGATGCGGAGCCACTTTTTGAGCTGCTTGTTGTATACGCAGCTTTGGAACGCGGTAAGGTTTGCTTCGTCAATCACCGTCGCTTTCATGGGGTCCGTGATATCGACCCAACCGCCCTGAAAAGCGATGAGACGGCGCTTTCCCTTGGCCCACATGCACGAATGCTCGTCCCCGAACATCCTTAGCTTGATCGACGGATAAAAGGCGATGACCTCCATGTTGGAGATGTACTGATTGCGGTCGAGATAATTCAAGGCGCCGGCGGGCAACCGGAATGGCACCGTTCCACCACCCGGCATGACGCCTTCGACTCTCTCGGCATCGGCGGCGGATTTTGACGGCGGCGTGTGATCATCATTTCGTGCCATTGCAGCTTTCCTGTAAGTAATGGTTGTTTATGCCTTGAGCCGATAGGGTGCCGAGGTTGTCGTCGGAGCTTGACGCATGAGGGCGCCGCTTCAGGGCGCGCCTTTGCATCGGTAAGCCGGCGACCCATGCTTAGGCCGGAGACGTTGCTCCCGGCGTGTTGTGTTCGCAACAACGGACAAAGGTTAAGGTTGTGGCAATGGTCGCGAATTTTGGATCTGCGCCTGGATCGGTCTCGTAGGGAGTCTCGAGGCATCTTAGTGCCGGGATCAGAGATAGGTCAAACAAGATCTTATTTTTTCCCGAATACTAATAAATCCTAGGGAAAACGATAGTGCATGCCTTTCATGCGGAGTAGGTGTTGTGGCGCAGCGGACGGACTCAAACCCGCGACCTCCTGCGTGTGCTCGCCTGGATGGCCGACCCGGATGCCGCCTTGCCCAGCGGCAGCGACGGCGTGTCCAAGGCCGAGCGGCCCGGCGCTCCCGCGCGAGCAGACAGCACGCCCGAGCGCGCAGGGCCCATAGCGCAGGCCGGCCGGCTTCTGGCAAGCCTGGGGCCATATGCCGGTGCATGGTTCAATACGGGAAGCACGCCCATTTTGGCGTGTCCATGCATGATGATCGACACCGACACATTGCGGCAGCGTGCGAACGCCGAAGCCGGGATGGTTTGAAGGCAAGGAGAAGCAAAGAGGTATGTTCGCGCGCGAAAAAATCTATTTGAGAGCCAAGCGTTACAGTGCGGAAGAAGGCCGGCTGGCGATACAGGCCGACCAGAAGACGTTGTGGCGCACCGATCAGGCGTGCGCCGATGGGGTCCGCATGCTGAACCGCTCCGTGTACGCGCAGAACGATGCTTACCTCGAAGTGTGCAACCCCGGACTGGAACGAAACTGGTTGGCGACTTGGGTTTTCATCCTCGCAATCGCGGTAGGCTATTTTTTCATCTATACCTGGTTCGGCGTCACCATAAGGCCACTCTTCACGGGCACCATGAGCATGTTCTGGCGCGACGTCGGGGAACCCAATGTTTTCATGTATTTGTTTGGCTGGGTGCTCTTGTTTCCCATTGCGCTGATCGGTGGTTGGCTGATTTATACCGTCCACTTCTATGAAGCATTGACCACCGTGTTTTTTGCATACCCGCGCGGGCGCATCCGTTTCAACCGGATTACGCGCAAAGTGTATGTATTGAGGCCAAAAAGTTGCGGCGGCAATGTGGTGTTCGATTGGCCGGCGCTCCAGGCCATCCTGGATGTGACGCCATACAGCCTGGCCCTGGTCGGCAGCTTGCCCCCGCTGGGACAGCCCAGGGCGTTGGTGCTGTATCGCGCGGGCGAAAATGATGCGAGCGGCGATGACGCGATCTTCGTGGGATCCAATGTCGAGTATGTGGCAGACCTGACAGGCAGGATCTGGGAATACATTCGCTGCTACATGGAGACCGGGCCGACCGCGGACGCCACGCCTCCCAATGCGTCGTTGGCGTATTCCTGCGTTCCGCGCCATCCGCCGCAAGATTACTTTACCTTTTGCGGCCTACTCAGCCGCGCGCAATACCGCCTGGAGCGTAAGCCCCGGTTCTATGAGTATCCTTTCTTCCAATTAAGCCAGCTGACCTGCCGCTGGCCGCGGTTTCCGAAGGAGTGGGCCAGCGATAGCGGGGTGGGGGAACCCGAGGATCGCCCCGTGCAAGCCGGCGCGGTCATGACAGCGATGGTCTATCGCGCCCAAGGCAAACTCAGCAAAGCGGAAGAAATCGAATTCCTCACGCATTGGGGCACGCCGCAAGCGTTGGCCCATGCCCAGGCCGGCGCCCCGACCTGAGCCGCGCACAGGGCTTGAGGCCTTGGAGGCCGGTCTGGCTCGCCTGCGCCTCGGACCGGCCGGGCGCGGTCAGCCTGGAAGCGCCCTGGTCGCCCTGGCCTTTAGCCCTTGCGTCTTGTCGCCGTGTCCGGCGGGTTCCTGGTTGACAGCATCGAGTCGCCCGGGGAAGGGGAACGGGAAATAGGGCTCGCGCGAATTTCTGTATTCCCTGCGCAGATCCACTTCATCCAGCCAGGGCAGGCCCAGCAAGCCCGCATGACCCTTGAAGCACATAAGAAAGTCAGGCTGAGCAGGGCCGCGTTCAATCCAGACCGTTTTGCCAGGCACTGCCCATTCGTCGAGCTTGTTCATGAGAGGACAAGCCTTTACCGATCGTCCTGTAGACCGGTCGGTAACGCTCGATGTGCAACCAAGCCGCACTCTCTCGACGACAGGCGAGCAGTACGAATAAGGTGTGCCGGAATCGAAATAAACGTTGACCGCCTGGACCACATTGATCGCGGTGTAGCCCAGATATATGGCCAATGGCACGAGGATCCAGAATACAAAACGGACGGCAAATGACCTGGTGCAGAACATCGGCAGCAGGAACCACGCCAGCAGGCCGGGCAAGGTGCCATATATCCGCTGCATCTGTAAAAGAAACCACGAGGGCGTCTGCGAAAACCCCCAGACCCCGCCCCATACGTCGTCAAGGCTATTATTAAAAAGCACTATCACGCATCCAACGGCAACCACGCCGAGATACAGGGCTACGAGAAACCACATCGGGTCGTACCCTCGAGCGGCCAGGGCGGCGCTCATGCGGAAATTCCAGCGCATGAACCAGCCGTATGACTTTCTCTGATCGTTGTCTTGTTTTTTAATGATAGAACTCACTTCGGTTGATGGGGCGCCAACCCCGGTTCATTGACAAGCGCCGGGCCGCGACAGGGCCCTGGAAGACGCGCGCGCCCCTGGATTTCGATCGCGGCGTTTCCGGACGGCAAATCAGGGCAACTGGGCCACGCCCTTGTCGAACCAGGCTTGCGCCTTGGGCGCGCTATAAGGCACTCCATGCTTGTCGTCGATATACAGCGCGCCAGCCGCGAACTGGGCCATGACGTTGCCATTGGCTGCTGATTTCTCGATCCATGGCTGCGCCTCGACCACCTTGTCGCCCGCGGCCACGGCTTGCGCGTAGATCGAGCGGCCCAGCTCCAGTTGAGCGGCGGCATCGCCCGCCTCGGCGGCGCGCCTTACTTCGGCCGACACCGGCGGGCGCCGGGCCTTCTCGGTGCGCCAAAACGGCAGTTCGATGCCCAACTGCGTGCCTTCATGAAGCGCAAGCCGCCCTAGCACTACTTGCGCGCCGAAAAAGCCCTGTTTGGCCGAGGCGTTGAGCCATTTGCGCGCTTGCTCAGGATTTCTTTCCACCCCCATCCCATTCAGGAACATTACGCCCAATCGTCCCTTGGCCTCAGCGCTATCGAGCGCGACCGCGCGCTGTATCAACGCCCTGGCCTGCGCAGGATCCTTTGGCGCGCCATCTCCCTGCAAATACATTCTCGACAAGAGCATCAGGCCCTCGGGATACTCTTGATTCGCAGCCTTGCGCGCCCATTGTGTCGCCAGCGCTGGTTGGTACGGCACTCCTTTCTGCCCCAGATAAATGTTGGCCAGCATCACTTGGGCGTGGCCGTTGCCTTTTGTCGCCAAGGGTTCGAACAGCGCGATTGCATCCTGGTATTGGCCTTGCTCGAAATTATTGTCCGCCCGGTGCAGCGCGATTTCATCGGAAAACGTCGCGCGCTCGGCGGCTGTCATAGGGTCGGGCGCGAGAGCCAGCCAGGCAAGCCAGGCTGCCAACGCCAACACGCCAAACGCCAGGAGAGACTTCACGTTCAAGGCGGGCACGCGCGCGCTTCGTGCGCTTTGAGGGTCCGGCCGCCGCGCGGGAGGAGGGCGTCGCGCGGCAGTGCGCCGCGGGGCCGTTTTCGGCAGTTTTGGGGGCCTGGTCTTTCTCATGTTTGTCTTGCGTCCTGAATGAAAATTCACCGTCATTCGCGGCATACCGGTGGTCGCTCGATCCAGTTTCGAGACCTAAATTATATTGTGGACTTTACAAGCGCATCGTCTGCGCGCTCGTTCTCCGGGTTTTCAGCCCACCGCGCCGTCAAGCTGCTAGCGCAAAAGCTTGCTCAGAGTCGCCGTGTTCAACAGCGATATCACCTGGGAGCAGGCGGGCGACAGTTCTCCGCGCCGATAGCTGATGCCAAGCCGGCGCACCATGGTGGTTTCGGGCAGCGCTACCTTGCGCAGCAAGCCTCGGACTTTCGGGTGCGCCATGGCAAGCCTGGAACGAAAGCAGTGGGCTTGCCCTATCGGGCAGGTGAAAAATGAAAATTGTCGTCGATAGCCTTGAGTCAGCTTCTGTTTCTTGGTGGGCAGGGACATATTCTCTGCGGGGTCTTCCCGCGAAGATAGCTCTGCTTGATGGCGAAATTGAGTAGGGATTTGATGTAGCTCACTTTGCCATCGATGGTGCGGGGTACATTGCCGCGCTTGGCAAGGTGCTCCTGATAGCGTGTGATGTCACTCACCATGATGTCTTCGATATGGCACTTGCCGCCAAAGAACTTGGTGAACTCCTTCATGGTGTTGCGGTGAGCCGTAATCGTGGCTGGCTTGACCTGTCTGAGCAGCAGATATTTATCAAGCAGTTCCAGCGGCGTGAGCCCTGAAAACGCAAAAGCCTTGCAACTTGATGAGCTGCAAGGCTTTTTTGATCTTTGGCGGAGCGGACGGGACTCGAACCCGCGACCCCCGGCGTGACAGGCCGGTATTCTAACCAACTGAACTACCACTCCGCAGCGGTGTATCTTACTGATGCCAAATTAACAAACCTGGCGTCCCCAAGGGGATTCGAACCCCTGTACCCACCGTGAAAGGGTGGTGTCCTAGGCCTCTAGACGATGGGGACCGGACAAAACAAGCTGCGCATTGTAGCATATAAAAATGCGCGGTTACTGCTGCTTTCTTCGTTTGACTGGTGGAGGTAAGCGGGATCGAACCGCTGACCTCTTGCATGCCATGCAAGCGCTCTCCCAGCTGAGCTATACCCCCGTACTGGCTTGTCTAGCGAAGAAGCGAGATTATGCACTAAATTTTTCGTGTGTGCAAGTCAGCCCCGTTCTCACCTGCCGGGCGCCGTTTGCGCAGGAACCAGCCCAGCAACAAAATCAGGCCGGCCCACGCCAGGACGGGGGCGTTGCCCCAGCGTACGTAGGGCGTAAGGCCCGTCATGCCTTGCACTTCCACATCCAGCACTCCCTTGCTCATAGGGGCCAGAACGGCGCGTATCGAGCCATTGGGATCGATGGCGGCTGTCATGCCGGTGTTGGTAGCCCGCAGCATGGGGCGCGCGGTTTCCAGGGCGCGCATGCGCGAAATCTGCAGGTGCTGGCGCAAGGCCCAGGAGTCGCCGAACCAGGCCAGGTTGCTTATATTGACCAGTATCGTCGCGCCGGGCCCCAAGTGGTCGCTGTCGCGCACGGACTGGATGATTTCTTCGCCGAATACGTCCTCGTAGCAAATGTCGGGCGATATCATTTGTCCTTTGACGGGGAACAGCGCCTGTCGTAGCGCGCCGCGGTCAAAATCCCCCAGGGGAATCTGCATGGCGTCGACAAACCAGCGAAAGCCCGGCGGTATGAATTCGCCGAAGGGTACAAGGTGTTGCTTGTCGTAGCGCATGCCAGCGTTGCCGGCCACCAGCGCCGCCAGCGGTGTTTGCGCATCGAAGCTGATGGCGCTGTTGGTATAGCGATCCCGGCCCTGATGCTGGTCGTGCAGCGGTGCGCCCATCAGTATGCGGGCGTTGCGTGCCTGGGCGATAGCCAGCCATTGCTGCCATATCTGCGGCGCTATCTGGTTCTGGAATAGCGGTATGACGGTCTCGGGCAGCACGATCAGTTGCGGCGCGCCGTCCAGCTCCTTGGGGGGCAGGGCGGCCAGGCTCATGTAGCTGGCCAGGCCGCGCTCGAGCAATGCCGGATCGAATTTTTCCGATTGGGGCACATTGCCCTGCACCAGGCGGACAATGATCGGATCGCCTTGCGCTTTGGACCAGGCGATATGGCCCAGCGCTATGCCCAGCAATCCGACCACGATTGCGCAACCGACGCCTACGGCGGCCCTGGCGTCGTTCTTGGTGTCCTTGGCGCAGGCCAGCAAGGCGATGGCCGCCGACGCAAACGTGGCGAACCATGTCAGCCCATAAACGCCCAGCAGGGGCGCCCAGCCGGCCAATACGCCTTCGACGTGGGCATAGCCCGCGTTCAGCCATGGAAAGCCGGTAAACAGCGTTCCGCGCAGCCATTCGGCAAGCGTCCAGCTTGACGCCCATACGGCGGCGATCAGCAGTTGCCACGCATAGCTGGAGTGGATATGCAGGTGGCGCGCCGAAAGCCAGCGGGCCAGCACGACCGCGGCAACGACACACAGGGATAGCGCGGCAGCCAGCAGCAATACGGCGGCGCCGGCCAGCCATGCCGCCATGCCGCCGTATTCATGCATGCTGATGTAGAGCCAGTAAAAGCCCAGGGCAAAATTTGCCAGGCCGAACAGAAAGCCGGCCGCCGCGGCCTGGCGGATAGTGCCCGCCTGGAAAACATAAAAAGCCAGGAAGGCCAGGCTGAATATCTGGATGAAAGGCAGCGACCAGGAAGGCAGGGGGCCGGGCGCGAATGACAGGGCGTGGACGGCGCCAAGCAGCAGCGGGCCGGCATATCGCCGGCTGAGATGTTTGAAGTAGCTCAAGGGTTTACTCGTTGGCGTTAGTGCGCGCGACGGGATCGGGGTTGTCCAGCTGGATATGCAGCCACAAAGCCCGCTTGGCGTCCGCGCCGACTACAGTGATGTTCAAGCCCTGGTGGCTGATGCTGTCGCCGCGGCGCGGTATGCGCCCCAGTTCGGCGGCCAGCCAGCCGCCCAGGGTATCGTAGTCGTCGTGCGGCAGATCGGTATTGAAGCTGCGGTTGAAAATGGGGATCTCGGTAATCCCCATGGCCCGCCAACTATTGGTGCCGGTCTGGAATATGGTTTTTTCGGCGTCTTCGTCGTATTCGTCTTCGATCTCGCCGACAATTTGCTCGAGCACGTCTTCCATAGTGACCAGGCCGGAGGTGCCGCCATGCTCGTCGACCACGATGGCCAAGTGATTGCGGCTGCTGCGGAAGTCGTGCAACAGCACATTGAGGCGCTTGGTTTCCGGCACGAATACGGCGGGGCGCACCAATGGGCGCAGGTCGATGGCCGGGTTGGTGATGGACAGCAGCAAGTCTTTGGCCAGCAATATGCCGACAATATTGTCCCGGTCGTCTTCGTAGACCGGAAAACGCGAATGCCCGGTTTCTATAATGTCGGGCAAGACCTCGGCCAAGGGCTTGCTGACGTCGAGCATGTCCATTTTCGAGCGCGGCACCATGATGTCCGCAACCGTTTGGTTGGCGACTTCGAGCGCGCCTGAAATCATGGCATAGGATTCGCCGTCCAGCACTTGCCTGTCGTGGGCGGCTTCAAGGACTGCTTTGATATCGTCCCGGTCTTCGGGTTCGGAGGGCCTCATGAACGCGGTAAGGCGTCCAAACAGGGATTTCGATGAGGTTTTCGCCGGTCGAGGTTCGGCATCGGATGAGCTAGGTTCTGACATTGTCCAAGGGACTGGTTACACGGAGTTTTAGCATAACCGAATTTGTGGATTCGGGCTTAATCTTGTTTCGCAGGCAGGATGAATTCACGCACGAGGCGCTATGCCTGATAGGGGTCGGCTATGCCCATTTTGCGCAGTATGCCGATTTCCAGGGCTTCCATTTCCTGGGCATCGCCGGCTTCGATATGGTCGTAGCCCAGGGCATGCAGCACGCCATGCACGGTCAAGTGGGCCGCATGGCTGAGCAGGCTTTTCTGTTGCTCGCTGGCTTCGCTGTGCAGCACCGGCACGCAAAGAACGATGTCGCCGCTGGCCGTTCCGGCTGGATCCGTGCCGTATTCGAAGGTGAGCACATTGGTGGCGTAGTCGCGGTCGCGGTATTCCCGGTTCAGCGCCTGGCCTTCTTGCGCGTCGACCAGCCGCAGGGTCAGGGCGACGGCGGCAAAGACGGGCCGTCGCGGGCTTTTGCCGCCCTTTGTGCCGAGTCTGGCCTGTGCCACGCCGGCCACCGCGTGCCGCACCCAGCCGCGCAAGCGCCAGCGGGGCAGTTCCGGCGCGGCAACGCCGTATTGCACGGCCAGTGCAAGCCCGGGCAATGGCGGCGGGGGCGCTTTACGCGGCATGGTTGCCGGCTTTGTCATAGGCGTCTACGATGCGCGCCACCAGCGGGTGGCGCACGACATCGCGGCTGGTGAAGCGCGTCGTGGCGATGCCTTGCACTGATTCCAGCACATCGACCGCATGGGCAAGCCCGCTGAGTTGGCCGCGCGGCAAATCGACCTGCGACGGGTCGCCGTTGACGACCGCCTTGCTGCCAAAGCCAACCCGGGTCAGAAACATTTTCATTTGTTCCGGCGTGGTGTTCTGGGCTTCGTCCAGAATGATGAACGCATGGTTCAGCGTGCGGCCGCGCATATAGGCCAGCGGCGCGATTTCTATGGTCTGTTTTTCGAACAGGCGCTGTGACGCGTTCGTATCCCATCAAGTCGTACAGGGCGTCATACAGCGGACGCAAGTAGGGATCGACTTTCTGCACCAGGTCGCCGGGCAAGAATCCCAGCCGTTCACCGGCTTCGACAGCAGGGCGGGTCAGCACCAGGCGCTGCACGGTTTCCCGTTCCAGGGCATCGATGGCGCAGGCGACCGCCAGCCAGGTCTTGCCTGTGCCGGCGGGGCCGATTCCAAAGGTAATATCGTGCTGCTGTATCTGGTTCAGGTATTCGCGCTGATGCGGCGTGCGAGGGCGCAGGTCGGTTTTTTTGGTGCGCAGACTGAGACTGCGGTCATCGACCGCCGCCACTTCCGGAATGGGCGCCGGCGGGGCTGGGCTATCTTCAGGCTCTTGCGAGCGCCCGGCGCCCAGCTCCACCATGCCAAGCTGGATATCGTCGATCGACAAAGCCTTGTGCACGGCTCGGCCATGAAACCATTCGAGCGCCTTGCCGGCTGCCTTGGCCTGTTCGCCCGTGATGGACACCCTGTCGCCGCGGCGATTCAGGATTACATTCCAGCCATCGGCGATCTGGCGCAGGTTTTCATCCAGCGGTCCGCACAGATTGGCCAGGTGGGTATTGTCGCCGTCCAGCTTTACGGTTACCGGCGCTTTGCCGCGAGCCGCCCGCGTCACGCGAACCCTGCCCGGTCTTGCGGCGCTAGCGTGACGATTTCACCTTTCAGTGTGTTGGTCATGGCTTGCACGATGCGCACGTCGACCATTTGTCCGATCAGGCGCGGCTGGCCCACGAAGTTGACGATGCGGTTGTTCTCGCTGCGGCCCGCCAATTCGGCGGGGTCGCGCTTGGAGGGCTTTTCGACGAGTATGCGCTGAACCGTGCCTATCATGGATAGGCTGATGAGCGCCGCCTGCTCATTGATAAGCGCTTGCAGGCGATGCAGCCGTTCCAGCTTGACCTCTTTGGGTGTGTCGTCCTGCAGGTCGGCGGCGGGCGTACCCGGGCGGCGCGAATAGATGAAGGAAAAGGACTGGTCGAATCCTACATCGCGGATCAGCGCCATGGTTTTTTCGAAATCCGCTTCGGTTTCGCCCGGAAAGCCGATGATGAAATCCGATGACAAGGTAAGCCCCGGACGCGCCGCGCGCAAGCGGCGCACGATGGACTTGAATTCCAGCGTGGTGTAGCCGCGCTTCATGGCCGATCAGAATGGCGTCGCTGCCGGCCTGCACCGGCAAATGCAGGAAGGGCACCAGCTTGGGCAAGGTGCCGTGGGCGTCGATCAGCCGCGTGGTCATTTCCTTGGGGTGCGAGGTCGTATAGCGTATGCGTTCGATGCCGGGCACTTCGTGCACATATTCCAGCAGCATGGCAAAGTCGGCGATGTCGGAGCCTTCGCCCATGGGGCCGCGGTAGGCGTTTACGTTCTGGCCCAGCAAGGTGACTTCTTTCACGCCCTGGTCGGCCAGGTCGGCGATTTCCACCAGGACATCGTCGAATGGGCGGGATACTTCGGCGCCGCGGGTGTAGGGCACGACACAGAAACTGCAGTACTTGCTGCAACCTTCCATGATGGACACAAAGGCGGTGGGGCCGTCCACCCGGGCCGGCGGCATGGCGTCGAACTTCTCGATTTCAGGAAAGCTGATGTCGACCTGCGAGCGCCCGGATGCGCGTCGCCGCGCAATGAGTTCGGGCAGGCGGTGCAGGGTTTGCGGTCCGAACACAATGTCCACGTAGGGCGCGCGCTTGACGATGGCGTCGCCTTCCTGGCTGGCGACACAGCCGCCCACGCCTATGACCAGGTTGGGATTGCGTTGTTTCAGATGCTGTACGCGCCCCAGGTCGGAGAAGACTTTTTCCTGGGCTTTTTCCCGCACCGAACAGGTATTGAACAGGATGATGTCGGCTTCTTCGGGATTCTGGGTAAGCTCGACGCCTTGATCCTCGCGCAGCACATCGGCCATCTTGTCGGAATCATATTCGTTCATCTGGCAGCCGAATGTGCGAATGAACAGCTTGCGGGTTTTGCTTGCCGCCGGTTCCGTAGGAGTCAGCAATTGCGAGGGACTCTCGGGTTCCGTGGGAACCAGCAATTGCGGGGAGTCTTCAGGCTCTGTGGGAACCAGCAATTGCGAAGAAGCAAATGGCGCCGTCGCGGCAGGGGTTTGCGCGGATGCGGTGGCGGCGCGCTTGATGATGGTTTCTTGCATGATATCGCCGTGACGGGTGAGTATCCCGGGGGCAGGAATGGAAAGCCTGGATTGTACCGTTTTTAGGTATTTTGAACGCGGTTCCAAAAGCTTGCTTTCATTCTTGGCCGATTGCTATGACTATATAGCCTTCCACTATATAATCGCTGCGCAGGTATCGCGGCGGAACTTCAACGATAATCAATGCAGGTTCTGATTCTTACGTAAGCAAACCGAGGAGATCAAATTGAAAGAACAAACAAATCTGGCCAGGCGCCGCATGCTTGTGTCGACCACCGGCTTGATGGCGATGGCGGGAATGGGCGGCATGGGCCGCGCCGGCGCGCAAAGCGCCGCGCCGGCAGCTCCGTCCAGTGTTGCCAAGCTCAAGCCCCTGCCTGCGTATGCCAATTGGAAAGACCTCGATAGCGTCATTGTCCATAGCGCCAATACCATCGAGACCAAGCGGTCCGCATTCGGGTCCAGTGTCGTCACACCGCTTAACAAGCTGTTTGTGCGCAACAATGTCTCGCCGCCTTCCGAAGATATCGTCAAGGATCCCGACTCCTGGAAGCTGCAGATCAGCGGCGTGGCCAAGCCGCGTACGTTCACCGTCGCTGAATTGAAATCGCTGGGCCTGACTGCGGTAACCATGGTGTTGCAGTGTTCAGGCAACGGACGAGGCTTGTTCGACAAGAAGCCCAGCGGTACGCCCTGGACAGTAGGGGCCGCGGGTTGCGTGGTGTTCACCGGCGTGCCGGTCGCCGCCGTGCTGAAAGCGGTGGGCGGTATGGAAAAAGGCATGGCGTACATGACCAGCACCGGCGGCGAGGAAATCCCCGCCGGTCTCGATCCCAAGTCTGTCGTGGTGGAACGCTCTGTGCCGCTTTCGGCCATGAAAGACGCCATCCTTGCCTGGGAAATCAACGGCCAGCCGCTGCCTTTGGCGCATGGCGGCCCCTTGCGCATGATCGTGCCCGGCTATGTAGGGGTAAACAATGTCAAATACATCAAGCATTTGGCATTTACCAAAGAACAGACAAAGGCTCGCATCCAGGAGAACAGCTATCGCTTTTCCCCGGTAGGCGTCAAGGAAGTGCCAAGCCAGCCTTCCATCTGGGAAATGCCGCCCAAGTCGTGGGTCAATCATCCTTCCGATCCGGGCAAAACTGTTCCCGCCGGCCAGGTTCAGATCAGCGGCGTGGCAATGGGTGGCATGAGCGCGGCAAAGTCGGTGGAAGTTTCCGTCGATGGCGGAAAGCACTGGCATAAAGCCCAGTTCATTGGTCCCGACATGGGTCCTTATGCCTGGCGCGAGTTTGTCCTGTCGATTGCGCTCAAGCCTGGCTCGTATCAATTGACCAGCCGCTGCACCAGCGCGGCGGGCAAGGCCCAGCCCGAGAAGCATGTTGAAAACAATGGCGGCTACCTTAACAATAGCTGGCGCGACCATATGGTTACGGTAACCGTGGCCTAGTTACTCTGCCGGTCAAGTCTCGTATGCCCCGTTTCGGGGCATATTTATATTCATCATAGTTATCGGAGCGGATGTTGTTATGAAATATTTGACGTGGGCCAAGGCGGCTGGCGGGTTGTTGATGTGTTGTGCCGGAACAAGCTTTGCCGCCGGGCCCGATGCGGCCCAACTGGAAGTTGGCAAGGCATTGTTCAAGACGGGCGCGGTGCCGGCCTGTGCGGTTTGCCATACGCTGAAAGATGCCGAAAGCACCGGCGCTATCGGCCCCAATCTTGATGAGCTCAAGCCGGATGCCCAGCGTATAAAAAAGGCCTTGAAATCCGGAATAGGCGTCATGCCGTCGTTTGCCGCCACCCTGGATGACGCGTCCATGGACGCGGTCGCGGCCTATGTGGCGCATGCCACCGGCGCCAGCCAATAAAAAAGCGCCCCTGCATCAGGCTTGATGCAGGGGCGCTTTGGCAGTTTTTCTTGCCCGTCTAGCCGATTTCCGCGCTGGGATCGTCTTTCTTGATGGGCTTGACCATGTCTTCACGCGTCACGCCCAGCCACATGGCTATGGCTGCCGCCACGAAAACCGACGAATAAATCCCGAACCAGATACCGATGGTAAGCGCCATGGCGAAGTAGTGTAGCGAAGGGCCGCCGAAAAACAGCATGGCCAGCACCATCATTTGCGTTGAGCCGTGGGTAATGATGGTGCGCGAAATAGTTTGCGTAATGGCGCCGTTGATGACTTCCTGCACCGATGCCTTGCGCTGCTTGCGGAAGTTTTCGCGGATCCGGTCCATGATAACCACCGATTCGTTTACCGAATACCCCAGCACCGCCAGCACGCCCGCCAGCACCGGCAGGGAAAACTCCCACTGGAAATAGGCAAAAAAGCCCAGGATGATGACCACGTCGTGCAGATTGGCCAACACCCCTGCCACGGCGAATTTCCATTCGAAGCGAAACGCCAGGTACAACATGATGCCGATCACCACGCACAGCAGCGCCATCAGGCCATTGTGAACCAGCTCTTGCCCGACTTGCGGCCCGACGAACTCCACGCGCCGCAATTCGGCGTCGGGATGCTGGGCTTTCAAGGCGCCCACGACCGCATCGCTTTGCGAGGCCGAGGTTTCGCCCGGGCGCAGGGGCAGGCGTATCAGTACGTCTTGCGATGTGCCGAAATTCTGCACCTGGAAGTCGGTGTATCCCAGGGAGTCGACGGCGCTGCGAATGTCGTCCACCTGGGCCGCCTGGGCATAGTGAACTTCCATGACCGTGCCGCCGGTGAATTCGATCGACAGGTGAAAGCCGCGACTGGCAATGAAGAATACGGCGGCGGCAAACGTGAGCAGACTTATCAGGTTCAGCACCAGCGCGTGGCGCATAAAGGGGATGGTGCGGTGGATGCGGAAAAATTCCATGTTTCGTTCTTGCCTGAATTTGGTAAATGGGCGGCGCGCTTTGCACGCCGCGCGGCGGCTTAATCCTGCTTGGGTTTCCAGACTTGGCCGATGGAAACCGTTTGCAGCTTGCGCTTGCGGCCATACCACAGGTTGACCAGGGCGCGCACGCCCACAATGGAAGAAAACATCGAGGTCAGGATGCCGATGCAATGCACGACGGCAAAGCCGCGCACCGGGCCGGTGCCGAAGGCCAGCAGCGAGAGCCCGACGATCAGCGTGGTGAGGTTCGAGTCCAGGATGGTGCCCCAGGCGCGTTCGAAGCCCAGATGTATGGCTTGTTGCGGCGGCAATCCCGCCCGCAGCTCTTCGCGTATCCGTTCGTTGATCAGCACATTGGAGTCAATGGCCATGCCTAGAGTAAGCGCAATGGCCGCAATGCCGGGCAAGGTCAGGGTGGCCTGCAGCATGGACAGGACGGCCAGCAGAAGCAGCACGTTGAAAGCCAGGCCCAGCGTGGAAAACACGCCGAACAGCCGGTAATAAACAATGATGAATACGGCGATTGCCAGGAAGCCGTACAGGGTGGAGTAAAAGCCCTTGGCGATGTTGTCGGCGCCCAGGCTGGGGCCTATGGTGCGCTCTTCGATGATTTCCATGGGCGCGGCCAGCGCGCCGGCGCGCAGCAGCAGCGACGTATCCGCGGCTTCCTGAGGGCTCATGCTGCCGGTGATTTGCACTTGCCCGCCCGGGATCTCGCTGCGGATCACCGGCGCGGTAACAACCTGGCCTTTGCCTTGTTCGAACAGGACGATGGCCATGCGCTTGTTGATATTGTCGCGGGTTACATCGCGGAATATACGCGCGCCCTTGGCATCCAGTGTCAGGTTGACGGATGGCTGCTGGGTTTGCTGGTCGCGTCCCGGCTGGGCGTCTTGCAGGTTTTCACCGGTCAGTATCACCTGGCGGCGCAACAGCAAGGGCCGGCCGTCGCGGTCGGTGTAGCGTTCCAGGCCGAACGGCACTGTGCCGCCATTCAAGGCAGCCATGGCGGTGGGCGAATCGTCGACCATGCGGATTTCAAGCGTGGCGGTGCGGCCCAGGATTTCCTTGGCTTTGGCCACGTCTTGCACGCCGGGCAATTGCACCACGATACGGTCGGCGCCTTGCTGCTGGATGATGGGTTCGGCCACGCCGAGTTCGTTGATGCGGTTATGCAGTGTCGTGATGTTCTGCTTCAGGGCATTGCTTTGGACCTGCGTCATCGCGGTGTCTGTCAGCTTGCCGGTCAGGGCGAACTTGCCGCCGCTTTCGCCGCTGTTGACAAACACCATGTCGGGCATGGCGCGGCGCAGTTCGGATGCCGCGGCGCCGCGGTCGTTGGCGCTTGCGAACGAGGATACGATGGAGAGATCGCTGCGGTCGACGTTGGCGTTGCCGATTTTGGCTTCGCGCAATGTGTTGCGGATGTCGCTGGCCAGGGAGTCGTAGCGCCCGGTCAGGGCGCCGCGCATATCGACCTGCAGCAGGAAGTGCACCCCGCCGCGCAAATCCAGGCCCAGGTACATGGGATGCGCGTTCAGGGACGAAAGCCAATTGGGCGACGCGGGCAGCAGATTCAGGGCCACCGTGTAGTCGGGGTCGGCCGGATTGGGATTGAGCGTTTTCTCGATCAGGTCCTTGGCTTGCAACTGGACGTCGGTGGAGGTGAATCGCGCCCTTACCGTGCCCACGGGGCCATTTTGCTCGAAATAAGCGCCTGTGGGAGTGATGTTGCCGCTTTTGAGGATATCTTCGACCCTGCTGAGCACATTATTGTCGATCTTGACGGTGGATTTGGCCCCGGCGACCTGCACGGCGGGCGATTCCCCGAAAAAATTGGGTAGCGTATACAGCAAGCCGATTATCAAGGCGACTGCTACGGTGAGATATTTCCAGAGAGGATAACGGTTCATCGTCGATCAGACAAGGAAGAGCAGGGGAAAAGAGCCCCGAACCAGTGTCCGGGGCGCGCGACATTGGATCAGAGCGCCTTGATGGTGCCTTTAGGCAAAACCGAGGTCACCGCCGTCCGTTGCATAATGGTTTCGACAGGCTTGTCGCCCAGATTGCTGATTTCGATGGTGACATAGCTGTCGCTGACCTTGGTAACCTTGCCCAGCATGCCGCCCGACGTAATCACTTCGTCGCCCTTGGCCAGCGCTGCCACCATGTTGCGGTGCTCTTTCTGGCGCTTCATCTGGGGACGAATCATCAAGAAATAAAGAATCACGAACATCAAGATGATGGGCAGCATGCCCATCAAGGCATTTTCTCCGCCGGCCGCTGCTGCGGCCTGGGCGGTAATCAGTTTCAAGGTTTCAATAGCGGCCATTGGGTGCTCCTGAGATTATTGGGTAACTTTGCATTGTAGCGATATCTTGCCTATTCGATACCGCGGGCGCGGTCGCGCGCAAATTGCGCCCGCCATGATTCGAAATTCCCTGCGGATATGGCGTCGCGCATTTCCTGCATGATAGTCAGATAAAAGTGCAGATTATGCAATGTATTCAGGCGAGAGCCGGTGATTTCCTTGGCCCGTTGCAGATGATGCAGATAGGCCCTGGAGAAATGGCGACAGGTGTGGCATGAACAACTGGGGTCCAGGGGCCGGGTGTCGTCGCGGTAGCGGGCGTTGCGTATCTTGATATCGCCGAAGCGGGTGAACAGCCAGCCATTGCGGGCGTTGCGGGTGGGCATCACGCAGTCGAACATATCGACGCCGCGGGCCACGCCCTCGACCAGGTCTTCGGGCGTGCCCACGCCCATGAGGTAGCGCGGGGCGTTGGCGGGAAGGCGCGGCGCCACGTGGGCCAGCACGCGCATCATGTCTTCTTTGGGTTCGCCGACCGACAGCCCGCCTATGGCGTAGCCTTGGAAGCCGATTTCGGTCAATCCGGCCAGCGACTCATCGCGCAAAGGCTCGAACATTCCGCCTTGTACGATACCGAACAGCGCATTGGGATTTTCTTGCTGCTGGAAGGCGTCGCGCGAGCGCTTGGCCCAGCGCAGCGACATGCGCATGGACGCGGCGGCTTCTTCACTGGTGGCGGGGCGGCCGTCTATCGAATAGGGCGTGCATTCGTCGAACACCATGGCGATATCCGAATTGAGCGCGCGCTGAATGCGCATGGACTCCTCCGGCGTCAGGAACAGGCGGGCGCCATCGATGGGCGAGGCGAACTTGACCCCTTCCTCGGTGATCTTGCGCATGCCATGCAGGCTGAATACCTGGAAGCCGCCCGAATCCGTCAGTATGGGTTTGTCCCATTGCATGAAACCGTGCAGGCCGCCATGCTTGTCCATGACATCGGTGCCCGGGCGCAGCCACAGATGAAAGGTGTTGCCCAGCACGATCTGCGCGCCGATCTCTTCGAGTTCATGCGGCAGCATGGCTTTGACACTGCCGTAAGTGCCCACAGGCATGAATATCGGCGTTTGGACCACGCCGTGGTTAAGAGTGATCGGCCGCGCCGCGCCGCGCCGTCGGTGGCCAGCAGCTTGAACTGTAAACCGGTCATTTGCTTAAGGAGATTCGATAAACATGGCATCGCCGTAACTGAAGAAGCGATACCGGGATTGGACAGCATGCGCATAGGCTCGCTGAATGGGTTCCATGCCCGCCAGCGCCGAAACCAGCATCAGCAGGGTCGATTGCGGCAGGTGGAAATTGGTAAGCAGGGCGTCTACCCAGGAAAATCGATAGCCGGGGGTAATGAAAAGCCGTGTATCGCCTTCCAGCGCTCCGGATGGACTGGCATCGCCGATGTGCCTGGCGGCGGATTCCAGAGCCCGCACGCTGGTTGTGCCGACGGCCACCACACGGCCGCCGGCGGCGCGCGCCGCCTTGATCTGTTGCACGGTTTCAGGCGGAACGCTATAGCGCTCCGAGTGCATGATGTGGTCGGCTCAGTTGCTGGGTGCGTACCGGCTGGAAGGTGCCTGCCCCCACGTGCAGGGTGACAAAAGCCTGGGCGATGCCTTGCGCGGCAAGCCGGGCCAGCATTTCCTGGTCGAAAGTGCAGGCCCGCCGTGGGCGCCGCGACGGCGCCGGGCTCGCGCGCGTATACGGTTTGGTAGCGCTCATCGTCTTCTTGCCCGGCGGCGTGTTCGATATACGGCGGCAGCGGCGTGGCGCCGTACCGGTCCAGCAAATCCAGCACGCGATCGGGAAATTCCAGGTCGAAAAGTTCGCCCTCGCGGCCCAGCACCGTGGCGGTAAACGCATCGGCCAGGATCAGTTTTCCGCCGGCTTTCGGCGATTTGCTGGCCTTGACATGCGCCAGGCGCGGTGCTGTCGCCGGTAATGCGTTCGATCAGGACTTCGACCTTGCCGCCGCTGGCTTTCCGGCCCAGCAGCCTGGCCTTGATGACGCGGGTGTTGTTGAAGACCAGCAGGTCGTTGGGCCGCAGCAGGGCGGGCAGGTCGACAAATTGCCTGTCGTGCAGGCCGCCCGCGCGGTCCAGGTGCAGCAGACGGCTTTCGACCCGTCTTGCGGCGGGCGATTGGGCAATCAGTTCTTGCGGCAGTTCGTAATTGAACTGGGAGAGTTCGAGGCTAGGATTCACACGAGGGGTCTTTGATGAGGGCGCGGCGGCGCGCCCGAAATGTAATTTGTGCGGTATTTTAAGCTGTTGCGCCCGATTTATGCCCGCGACCGATACCAAACCGGACTTCTTTGGTTATGCTGATGCTTTTTCCGGGAACGAAGCATTATGTCTTTGTTGGCGCCGCGGCAATGGGCCGCTCTTGTAAAAAAGGGTGTAATGGGTGTCGCCTGCGCGGTGGCATCCCTGTCCGCCGCGCAGGCCCCGGCCCAAGGCCTGCCCGCCGATCTGGTCAAGCCTTGGCGCGCCACGCGCTTGCCCGACAGTTCGATTTCCCTGGTCGTGCAGGAAATCGGCGGGCCGCGCCTGGTATCGATCAATGCCTCGGAGCCCCGCAACCCGGCATCGGTCATGAAAATGGTGACGACTTGGACCGCGTTATCGGATTTGGGGCCGGATTACACCTGGCGCACGGGGTTTTTCGCCAGAGGCGGCGGCCGGGTCGACGCGCAGGGCAGCCTGTCGGGACCCTTGTACCTGAAGGCGGGTGGCGACCCCTTGCTGACGATACAGGAACTCTGGGGTCTGCTGCGCGAATTACGCTTGCGCGGCATCAAGAATTTGTCGGAGGTCATCGTCGACCGCTCCAGGTTCGGCCGTGTCGGCACGGATCCCGGCGAATTCGACGGCGCGGCCGACCGGCCTTATAACGCCAGCCCGGACGCCATGATGGTGGGGCTGGGTGCGGTGCGCTTGTTGTTTCAGCCCGACCGGCAAGCGCGCAAGTGGATACCCATTATCGATCCTCCCGTGCAAGGCATACGCATAAGCGGCGATATCAAGTGGAGCAACGTGGTTTGTCCTGGTTCTCCCTCGATTGCCACGCAAATCGTCCCGTCGGGCCGGGATATCGTGGTGAATGTCAGCGGCACGGCGGCGGGTTCTTGCGGCGAGTTCAGCGTTTACCGCCTGGCCTTATCGCAGCCGGACTACTTTTCAGCGCTGTTCCAGATGCTGTGGAAAGAGTTGGGCGGCACACTGGCCAAAGGGGTGCGCGAAGGCAAGGTGCCATCGAGCGCGGAATCTGTTGTGTGGCACGAGTCCGAAAGCCTGGCCGACACCATTCGCCAGATCAACAAGCAAAGCAATAACGTCATGGCGCGGACCCTGTTCCTTACCTTGGGCGCCGAGCGTTTCGGGGCGGGCGCCACTCCTGAAACCGGCGCAAGAGCCACGCTGGCCGTCTTGCAGGAACAAAAAGTCGATACTCGCGGTTGGTCCCTGGACAACGGAGCCGGGCTGTCGCGTGAAGGACGCGTGACGGCGGGCGGGCTGGCGGGCATGCTCGATACGGCATGGCGTTCGGCGCTGATGCCGGAATTCATTTCCTCGCTGGCTATCGCCGGGGTGGACGGGACGGTGCGCCGCCGTTTACGCGGCGACGACGTCAAAGGCATGGCTCATCTTAAAACCGGCACATTGCGCGACGTGCGCGCGATGGCGGGCTATGTGCTGGGCGCCAGCGGCAAACGCTATATTCTGGTGAGCATCGTCAACGACGAGCGTTCGGCGGGTGTGCGCGCCTTCTACGACTCTCTGGTCAGTTGGCTGGCCGCCCGATAATAGGCATGGCGATCCCGTCCAGTTGGGTCAGCGCCAGGGGCGCGTAATCCGATGTGCCGTTCATGCGGATCCGGCCTGCCATAATGGCGTATTGAATTTTCTGCAGGAAGCGTTATGCCCATACACGAAATCCGCCACCCTCTGATACGCCACAAGCTGGGATTGATGCGCCGCGCCGATCTGAGCACGAAGAACTTCCGCGAAATGGCCCAGGAAATCGCCGCCTTGCTGACTTACGAGGCCTCCAAGGACCTGCCTTTGGAGTCCGCCAGCATCGAAGGGTGGTGCGGCACGGTCGATGTCGAAAAGCTGGCCGGCAAAAAAGTGACCGTGGTGCCGATTCTGCGCGCCGGCATAGGCATGCTTGACGGCGTGCTCAGCCTGATCCCGGGCGCCAAGGTCAGCGCCGTGGGTATCGCCCGCAATGAAGAAACCTTGCAGGCCCAGCCTTACCTGGAGCGTCTGGTGGGCAAGCTGGATCAGCGCCTGGCCCTTATCGTCGATCCCATGCTGGCGACAGGCGGCTCAATGGTGGCCACGATCGATCTGCTGAAGAAAGCCGGCTGCGTCAATGTTCGCGCCCTTGTCCTGGTGGCCGCGCCCGAAGGTATACGGGCGGTCGAAGAACGTCATCCCGATGTGCATATTTATACGGCATCGATCGACCATCGCCTGGATGGCAACGGCTATATTATTCCGGGGCTGGGGGATGCGGGCGACCGCATTTTCGGCACGCGCCAGAAAGACGCCTGAGACGCGCAAGCCCCGGATGTTCGTCCAGGCGGGTTTTTTGGCATGGCCGCCAGCTTGTTCGCCCCGCGGCATCATGGAATTATGATTCCTTACGTTTTATGTCCTTTTGTCGAAACCGGTCATGGCAAATGAGGTAGTATGAAGCTCAGCCATCCTCTATAGGCAATGCTTATGCGTTTTTCTCAGTATTCGGGCTTTGCGGTGTTGGCTCTGGCATTGACATCGGGCGCGGCCTGGGCCGGGCTTTGCCAAGCTCCTTTCATGCACGATGGCGGGCAGGCCCAGCTCAGCGGCTCCGGCGGCATGCAGTTGGGGGCCGACCTGGCTTTTTCCGAAGTCAGCAAAAACGGCACCGACAGTTGCGAGGCCCGGATTCAAGGCGTGGCCACATTCGGCCTGGCCGGTTTGCCGGCCGGCAAATCGACGCTTGATTACTGGATGGCGGTAAAAAACGGCAAGGCCAGCTTTGAACGGCGCGATGCGCAGGGCAAGCGTGAGCCGGGCAATGGTAAATTCGATTTGCGCATGCTGGGCCTGTTCGCCTACGGCGTGCCGGTTGCCAAGGCGGGCCAAACCTTTCCCCCTATGCGTTTCCAGATCAATGTCGATCACAAAGCGGTCCAAACCAAGCCCGTGGTGGTCAATACCGGTCTTAAAACAGTGGGCGAGCGCCAAACGATAAAGACGGCATCGGGCAGCCAGTCGTGCTGGCCCATACGCTATACGCGCACTATCGATCCGACCCAGGCGTCGTTCAACGGACTGGTGCTTCCCATCCCAGGCATGAATTCTGCTGTCACCGATTGGTTCTGTCCGGACTTGCATATGGTCATGAAACAGGAAAGCGAGCAAAGCGGAGTGGCTTCGGTGGTCGAGGTGACCAAACTTCGCTAGCCTGCAGGTGGCCTTAATTTTTTATTATTTACCCAACTCTTGATTAGGAGCTGATCATGGCGACAAAGAAAAATGTAGCGGCAACAGAAGAGGAATTCATCGACAGCGTCAAAACCAGCCTCGATGATGCTGAAAAGCTTCTGCGCGAAGCGGCTTCGGCTACAGGAGACAAGGCGGCTGAATTGCGTGAAAGCGCCATGCAGTCGTTGCGCCGCACACGTGAAGCCCTGTACGACACGCAAGACGCCTTGCTGGAGCGCGGCCGCCGCGCCGCCCGTCTGACCGACGATTACGTGCACGACAATCCCTGGCAGGCGATAGGCATGGCCGGTTTGGCCGGGGTGCTGATCGGCGCGCTTATTTGCCGCCGCTAACGCGAAAGGCACATCATGGCGCTCCGACAATCCGTAGGCGAATTGGCATGCACGCTGGTGTCTATCGTCCGCACCCGGCTCGAGCTCTTGTCCCTGGAGGCCGCGGGGCAGAAAACGCAGCTCATCACCATTCTGGGCCTGGCGTTCGGGGCGCTGCTTTTTTTGACGTTGGCGGTCCTGGTCTTTTCGATAGCGGTGGCGTTGTATTTCTGGCCTACGGATCAGCGTTATATGGCGCTGGGCTTGCTTGCGCTGCTCTACGGCCTGCTGGGTTGCGGTCTGTTCCTGGCGGTGCGCAGCAAGCTGCTGTTCGCTCCCATGCCGTTTGCGGCCACGGTCGACGAACTGCGCCGCGATCTTGGTTTGCTCGAGCGTTTGCGCGAACCGTCTTCAAGGTCCGAGTCTCCATCGGCCCAGGATCCGGCATGAACAAACCATCGCGTGGCGTCTCTAGCCGGCAAGGCGGGCAAGCACCTGTGGGCGGGTCTCTGTTATGAAAAAATCCTTGTCCAGTATCGAACGGGAATTGCAGATTGAACTGATGCGTTCCCGGGCCGCCCTGGAGCGGCAAAACTTAAGGCGCAACCTGAATGGCCTGGGCCAGTCGCTGCAGCCGGCCGCGGTCGTGCGTTCGCTTTTTCCGCGCATGGCTGCCAAAAAGCCTTCCGACTGGCTTTTCCAGGCGCTGGCGCTTACCCGGCAGTACCCTTTGCTGGCATCCACCGCTTCGGCGCTGTTTACCGGCGTGGGCAAGCGCCGGCGCTTGTGGCGGATAGGCGCCGGCCTGTTGCTCAGTTGGCAAGTGGCCCGCGCCATGAAGAATAGAGACTAAGGCGCCCAAGCCGGCCTGCGGGCCTACAAGCCCAGTTCACCCCATATCGCGTCGACCCGCGCTTTGACGGCGGCGTCCATGTGTATGGGCGTGCCCCATTCGCGCTGGGTTTCGCCCGGCCATTTATTGGTGGCGTCCATGCCCATCTTCCCGCCCAGGCCCGATACGGGCGAGGCGAAATCCAGGTAGTCGATAGGCGTATTTTCAACCAGCAGGGTGTCGCGCACGGGGTCCATGCGCGTGGTCATGGCCCAAATCACTTCTTGCCAGTTGCGGACATCGATATCGTCGATCCACGACGATGATGAACTTGGTGTACATGAATTGCCGCAATACGCTCCATAGGCCGAACATGATGCGTTTGGCGTGGCCGGTGTATTGCTTGCGTATGGACACGGCCGCCAGGCGGTAGCTGCAGCCTTCGGGCGGCAGGTAGAAATCCACGATTTCGGGAAATTGGCGCTTGAGCAGCGGAACAAAGACTTCATTCAGGGCCACGCCCAGCACGGCGGGTTCGTCGGGCGGTTTGCCGGTATAGGTGCGAGTGATAGATGGGGTTGCGGCGCATGGTAATGCGTTCGACCGTAAATACCGGGAACCAGTCTTGTTCGTTGTAGTAGCCGGTGTGGTCGCCGTAAGGCCCTTCCAGGGCCATTTCATAGTCGCTGGCGGGCGGCTTGGGTACGCCGTCCGGAACCACGGGTTTGATGGCGCGCGGATCCGAGGACGGCAAAATGTGGCCCTCGAGCACGATTTCGGCAAAGGCCGGAACCGACAGCTCGCTGCCCAGGGCCTTGGTTACCTCTGTGCGCGAGCCGCGCAAAAGGCCGGCGAATTGATATTCCGACAAGCTGTCCGGCACCGGCGTTACGGCGCCCAGGATGGTCGCCGGGTCGGAGCCCAAGGCCACGGCAAGCGGAAACGGCGTTCCGGGATTGGCCAAGGCGTGATCGCGGAAGTCCAGCGCCCCGCCGCGATGGGACAGCCAGCGCATGATGAGTTTGTTGCGGCCTATAAGCTGCTGGCGATAGATGCCCAGGTTCTGGCGCCTGGCATTGCGGGCCGCGCGTAATGACCAGCCCCCAGGTCAGCAGCGGAGCGATGTCGCCCGGCCAGCAGCGTTGCAGCGGTATCTGGTTTACATCGACATCGTTGCCTTCCAGGACGATATCCTGGCAGGGCGCGCCCTTGACCGTTTTCGGATTCATATCCCATAAAGCGGCCTTGAGCATGGATACTTTGGCCAGGGCGTCGCGCAGGCCATGGGGGGCTTCGGGCTCGCGCAGCGCCGCAAGCAATTCGCCGGTTTGGCGCAGCGCGCCGACATCGTCGGCGCCCATTCCCCAGGCTACCCGCTTGGGCGTGCCGAACAGATTGGTCAGTACCGGCATGGACGCCGGCGATTCATTGTGCATAGGGTGTTCGAACAGCAGGGCGGGGCCCGCCGCGCGAAGCACGCGGTCGCTGATCTCGGTCATTTCGAGGTCAGTCGATACGGGAGCAGCCAGGCGCTTGAGTTCGCCCGCGCTCTCGAGTTGAGCGATAAAGTCTCTTAGGTCACGATATTTCACAGAATTCGCCGATCAGGTTACATTAGTACGACAGGCTAAGGTTAACATCGACTCTCGGTATTTTTAGGAAAGGGCGCCATGGCGGTCATTGGTTCCGGTAATCTGGTCAGCCGATCGGCTCGCGGCGCCATGTATCAGCTCAGCGAGCTGGTGCATGTCTGCGCCGTTTACCTGGGAATCGCGGTGCTGGTCACCCTGGCTCTTAGCGTTACCGTGCCTTCATTGCGCCAGCAAGCGGGGCAAATACACGCGGCCCTGGTCTTTGTCCTGCGTCCCGACGGGCTCAAGGGCGACATGTTTTCCATGCTTGGCGGCGATCAGCGCGAATTCTTTGCGGGCGACGACGATCTTGAATTGGACGGCGTCGGTTCGCAGCCTTCCGCGCCGCCTCAAGAGCCCCCCGATACGGCCGCCGAGCCAACCGGCAACCCCAGCCAGGCGTCATCGGTGGCGCAGCCCAGTTTCAGCCAGGCCTTGAGCGCATCGATGGCCGGGCAGCCGATTGCGGGGGTTACACCGGCCCAGGCTCAGGCCATGCGCAGTTATATCGCGCGCAAATACAAAATTGCCTACAGCGTGGCGGGGGCGTTGATCAACACGGCATTTGCGGTGGGCAATCAAACCAAGCTCGATCCCCAGCTTCTGCTGGCGGTAATCGCCATTGAATCGCGTTACAACCCTTACGCTGAAAGCCATGTGGGCGCGCAAGGCCTCATGCAGGTAATGACCAAGGTCCACAAAGAAAAATTCGATGCCTTCAAGGAAGGCTCCACCGCCGCGCTCAACCCCATTGCGAATATCAGGGTGGGGTCGCAGATTTTGCGCGACTGCATCAAGCGCCGCGGTTCGGAAGCGGCCGGCCTGGCCTGCTATGTCGGCGCAACCGGCCCCAGCGATGGTGGTTATGGCGCCAAGGTGCTGGCCGAAAGACGGCGCATCGCGCTGGCGTCAGGCATTCCCATAGGCCGCTGACCCAAGTACCCCTCAGGCCAGAAAGCGCTCCATGCGCTGCACGGCTTCCTGCAGGCGATCCAGCCCTGTCGTATAAGAAAACCGCAGGCTGTGCGGCGCATGCGCCGGGCCGAAATCCCGTCCCGGCACGGCCGCCACGCCGGCTTCGCGCAGCAGGCGCTGTGAAAAATCGTCGCTGTCCTGGCTGTGCTGGCGAATATCCGCGTAAATATAGAAGGCGCCATCGGGCACGACCGGAACGCGCAGCCCAAGCCGTTCGAGTTCGGGCAGAAGATAGTCGCGGCGCTGCTTGAACGACAGGCGCCGATTGTCGTAAATGCGCATGACCTCGGGCTCGAAACAGGTAATGGCCGCATGCTGCGCAAGCGATGGCGCGCAGATGGCTAGGCTGGCCGCCAGCTTTTCAAGCGCCGGCACCATATGCGGCGGGGCGATCATCCATCCCAGGCGCCAGCCGGTCATGTGGAAATACTTCGAGAAGCTGTTGATGATGACGATGCCGTCATCCAGCGCCAGGGCGCTTTGCGGCGTATTGCCGTAATACAGGCCCAGATAGATTTCGTCCATGATGACAAAGCCATTGCGCTGCTTGACTTCGGCTATCAAGTCTTTCAGGTCTTGCCTGGCTATGGTTGTGCCGGTGGGGTTGCTGGGCGAGGCGATCAGCACGCCGCGTGTCGCCGGACCCCAATGCTCGCGTATAGAGGCGGCATCCAGCTGGAAGCGCTGTTGGGCGGAGCAGGGAATCAGCCTGGCTATGCCGCCGGCCGCCGTAATGAAATTCTGATTGGCCGGGTACGACGGGTCGGGCATCAGGACTTCGTCGCCTGGGTTGATCAGGGCCATGGTCGCCAGCAGCAGGGCGCCTGAAGCGCCGGCGGTCACGATGACCCGGTCGGGGTCGACCTTGGCGGCAAAATGCTGCCGGTAATACTGGGCAATGGCGTCGCGCAATGGCGCTATGCCCGCCGGCGGGGTGTAGCCGCTCAGGCCGGCTTGCGAGGCGCGGTTCAGGGTTTCCACAACCTGCGCGGGAGCCGTAAAATCGGGCTCGCCTATTCCCAGGCTGATGATGTCCCGGCCTTGCGCATTCAGCGCGCTGGCCTGTTTGAAGAGTTCCACGGCGTAGAATGGCACCACTTGTTCAGTGCGCTTGGCAAGGCGTGGCATAGGGCGAAGTCTCAGGCAAATAGCAAGATTGTAGCGCTCGCCTTGCGGCCGGATTATTTTAAAGGTGGAAGTCAAACATGGAATCTCGTTCTCGCCGGGCTTTTCTGACGGGCAGGCGTTTGTCGCAAACCCCCTGGGAGGCGTTTTGCCAGCGCATGCGCCGCGCCGCGGCGGGCACGTTTTTCGAATTCGAGATGAATGAAGGCATAGGCCGCGCGCGCCTGATTCCCAAGCATGGCAGCGATGTCCATCACGCCAGGGCCTTGTGCGCCGAGTACGGGGTGCTGCTGGCGCTGGATGGCATGCAGCACGCGGCGCAGTTGAGCGATCAGCCGGTGCTGTGGGTCGAGCCGGGACGCGACATGGCGGGCTGCCAGCGGCTCGAGCCGGGCAGCGACAAGTGGTTTGTGCAGCCCGGCTGTTTGCTGGGCGAGCTGGAAGCGGCAGGCTTGCGGCAGTTTGCCGATCTGCCCTGCCATATCACGGTTGCCGCCTGGCTGGCCGATCGCACCTTATGCGACTGGGATGGCGGCGAAACGTATAAATCCGGCGTGGAGCACGCCGGCGTGCTGCTGGCCGACGGTTCCAGCGTCAATCTGGGGCCATTTGGCCAGACCAATCAAAAGCCGCTGGACGGTTTGAGGCTGCAGCAGCTTGTCCCCGTTTTGTTTCAGGCCGCGGCGGAGCCTGATGCGCGGGAGTGCCGCCAGGCCAGGCGCTGGCCCGGCCGCTATCGTCTCGATGCCTTGCTGCCGGAGGATGGCCAAACGGTGAATCTGGCGCACTTGCTGCTGGGGCACGGCGGTGACCTGGGCTGGGTGGAATGGATAGTGCTCGACGAGCGATCGGCCCAGCCCCGGACCGAGGCTCCCTATGCCGAGCGCTACTCGTCGCGCAAGCGGGAGCGGGACAGCCTGGATACACGCGCCGCCGACCTGGATGCGCGCGTCAAAGGGCTTTTCGACCCCGCTTATGTATTCCCATATCCGGGCCAGGATGTGTAATGGGAAGGGGCCTGTTGTTTATATGGCTCAAGGCCATGTCCTAAATTATCACCAGGGGATAGAATGACCGTCTATTTCACTTTAGATAATTAAAAGCATCATGGAAGAAAATTTTCGTAAAGCGGCTCTGGAATACCATGAGCATGGCCGGCCCGGCAAAATTTCCGTTACGGCAACCAAGCAATTGTCGAATCAGCGCGATCTGGCTTTGGCGTATACCCCCGGCGTTGCCGCCGCTTGCGAAGAAATCGTTGCCGACCCGGCGAATGCGTTCCGCTACACGGCGCGCGGCAACCTTGTCGGCGTCATCACCAATGGCACGGCGGTGCTGGGCCTGGGCAATATCGGCGCGCTGGCATCCAAGCCGGTCATGGAAGGCAAGGCCGTCCTGTTCAAGAAATTCGCCGGCATCGATGTCTTCGACATCGAAATCAACGAAACCGATCCCGACAAGCTGGTCGATATCATTGCGGGACTGGAGCCCACGTTCGGCGGCATCAACCTGGAAGACATCAAGGCGCCGGAATGCTTCACGGTCGAGCGCAAGCTGCGCGAGCGCATGAAGATTCCGGTTTTCCACGACGACCAGCACGGCACGGCCATTATGCGTATCTGCCGCCTTCATCAATGGCCTGGAAGTGGTCGGCAAGGACATCAAGAAAGTCAAGGTGGTGGTGTCCGGCGCGGGCGCGGCGGCCCTGGCCTGCCTGGATTTGCTGGTCGATCTTGGCCTGCCGCTTGAAAATATCTGGGTATCCGACATCGAAGGGGTGGTGTACGAAGGCGCGTACGACCCTTATGGACCCCGATAAGGAACGCTTTGCGCAAGAAACCTCGGCGCGCAAGCTGGGCGAGGTCATCGATGGCGCCGACGTATTCCTGGGGCTGTCGGCGGGCGGTGTGCTCAAGCCTGAAATGGTCGCCCGGATGGCCGCCAGGCCGCTTATCCTGGCGCTGGCCAACCCCACTCCCGAAATCCTGCCCGAAGATGCGCACGCCGTGCGCGACGACGTCGTCATGGCCACCGGCCGCTCCGACTATCCTAACCAGGTCAATAACGTACTGTGTTTCCCGTACATTTTCCGCGGCGCGCTCGACGTCGGCGCGACCACCATCACGCGCGGCATGGAAAAAGCGGCCGTCATCGCCATCTGCCAAGTTGGCGCAGGAAGAGCAAAACGAAGTGGTGGCCGCCGCCTACGGCACTTATGGCGTTTGCTTCGGTCCCGAATACTTTATTCCCAAGCCTTTCGATCCGCGCCTGATCGTGCGCATTGCGGTGGCTGTCGCGCGTCGCCGCCATGGAAGACGGCGTGGCCACCCGCCCCATCGCCGACATGGAAAACTATGCCGACCAGTTGCAGCAATTCGTGTATCGCTCGGGCTCGTTCATGAAGCCGCTGTTTTCCAGCGCCAAGCAAACTGGTTCGCGAAGGCGGCAAGATCCCGCATCGTCTTCACCGAAGGCGAAGACGAGCGCGTGTTGCGCGCGGTGCAGATCATCGTCGACGAAAAAATTGCCAAGCCTATTCTGGTCGGACGACCCGCCGTGCTGGCCGCCCGCATCGAGAAATTCGGCTTGCGCCTGCGTCTCGGGCAGGATGTCGAAGTGACCAATCCCGAGTACGACGAACGCTTCCACCGCTACTGGACTACCTACTGGGAACTGATGTGCCGGCGCGGCATCAGCAAGGAAATGGCGCGCGTCGAAATGCGCCGCCGCCTGACGCTTATCGGCGCCATGATGGTGCATCTGGGCGATGCCGACGGCATGGTGTGCGGTACCGTGGGCGCTTATGCCGATCACCTGCGTTTCATCGACGAGGTGATAGGCAAGGCCCCGGGCGCCAAAATCTACGCGGCCATGAATATTCTGTTGCTGGCCGAGCACACCATTGCCCTGGCCGACACCCACATCAACGACAACCCCGATGCCGAACAAATCGCCGAAATCACCATTGCGGCGGCGGCTGAAATGCGGCGCCTGAATATCGAACCCAAGGTCGCGCTTGTTGTCGCGTTCCAATTTCGGCACAGGCAGTTCCTCGTCGGGCGGCAAGATGCAGCAGGCTCTCGCGCTGGTGCGCGAACGCGAGCCCGGGCTGGAAATCGACGGCGAAATGCATGGCGATTGCGCGCTCGACGAAGCCCTGCGCAAGCGCATCATGCCGTCCACCACGCTGCAGGGCGAGGCCAATCTTTTGATATGTCCCAATGTGGATTCGGGCAATATCGCCTACAACCTGCTCAAGACCGCCGCCGGCGGCAACGTCGCGGTCGGCCCCTTCCTGCTGGGCGCCAATGCGCCCGTGCACATCCTGACGTCCAGTTCCACCGTGCGCCGCATCGTGAACATGGCGGCCCTTACGGTGGTCGATGCGAACACCCCGCGCAGTATCTGACGGCCCGCCAGTCAGCGATTCGTCCGTCGGGCTGATCCTGACGGGCGGCGGCGCGCGGGCCGCCTATCAGGTGGGCGTATTGTCCGGCATCATGGAAATACTCGATCCGGCGCACTCGCCGGATTTTGCCAATCCTTTTGCCATTATCTGCGGCTCGTCCGCCGGAGCCATCAATGCCGCGGCCATGGCCTGTTTCGCCGATGATCCCCATGACGGAATGGAACGCCTGCGCAATCTCTGGAGCAACCTGCACACGCGCATGGTGTATCGGGCCGATGCGGCGGGGCTGGTGCGCACCGGCCTGCGCTGGTTTGCCGTTCTGGCGTTAGGCTGGCTGATTCCGGGCTTGCGCGATCGCCAGCCGCAGTCCTTGCTCGATAACCAGCCGCTGAACCAGTTGTTGTCATCGACGCTGGATTTCGGTCGTTTGCGGGAAAACCTTTCCAAAGACCACCTGGAGGCGCTGGCCATCACAGCCACGGCCTATACCACCGGCGAGCACTTAACCTTTTATCAATCGCACAGCACTATCAAGCCATGGCAACGTTCGCTGCGGCAGGCGGTGCCCTGCGCCATAGGGGTGGACCATCTTCTTGCGTCAAGCTCCATACCGTTCATTTTTCCGGCCCGCGCCATGCTGGTCGGGGGCCAGACGACATGGTGCGGCGACGGCTCCATGCGGCAATTGGCCCCGATGAGTCCGGCGGTCCACCTGGGCGCGAAAAAAATATTTGTCATCGGCACGGGTTACAACGATGATACTCATCCAGAAAAGCGCAAGATCGACACTAAATACCCTACACTGGCGCAGATCGGCGGGCATGCTTTGTCCAACTTGTTTCTGGACAGCATGTCCATGGATGTCGAGCGCATGGAAAGAATCAACAGTTTGCTTGCGCAATTGCCACCAAATGTATTAAAAAGCCAGTCGTTGCGGCCGGTCAGTACCTTTTCGATTACACCTAGCCGTTCTCTGGACGAGATCGCGCTGCGGCATCTGGATCAGATGCCGCGCGCCGCTCGCGCTCTTTTCCGCGTTATCGGTGTATCGTCGAACTCCAGCCAGGCCAGCGGCGGAGCATTGATATCGTATTTGTTGTTCGAGGCCTGCTATACCCAAGAGCTTATTCGTTTGGGACGAGCCGATAGCCTGAGCCGTATTGAAGAAGTAAAAGCGTTTTTCAAGGAGACGCCCGAATGAACCAAGCGCAGTCATTGCAAAAGAAATTGCAAAAAGGCGGTTTGATGGATGTTTCCGCTGTTGCCAGGGACGACGTAATCGGCGTTGCCGGCAAATTGGGTATAACTGCTTTGGTGGTGGATTGCGATCGCGCCAGAAGCCGTTCCGCTGTATTGCGCGCGGTTGTAAAGGCTGTGGATTTTCCCGAATTTTTCGGCGGCAACCTCGATGCCCTGTACGATTGCCTGTGCGATACGGTGCTCGACCAGAAAGCCGGTCTTTTTTTATGGTTCCACAACCTGCACTCTGGCGATCCAACGCTCGCCGACGATGCCGAGGCTATCCTTGGCGTATGCGCCGACGTGGTGAGCTTTGCCTCGAACAACGAGAAATGTTTCAGCTATGCCGTAGAGCATGCGGGCAAGCACCCCGATCCCGAGCCGGGCATAGCGCCTACGCCATATTCCGGCTCGCCCTTGTCCGAGTAGCCGGCCTTTCAGTCCCAGCCGCGCAGGGCGCTGATGGCGGCAATCAATGCCAGGCCGGCGGTTTCGGTGCGCAGCACGCGCCGGCCGAAGCGTATGGGGGTCAGGCCCTGGCGTTCCACGATGGCTTGTTCTTCCGGCGCCCAGCCCCCTTCGGGGCCTACCAGCAGTGTCAGGCTGTTTTGCCCGGGCTCAAGGGCCTGGGCAAGGGTTTGCGGGCTGCCTGGATGGCAAAACAAGGTGGTTTGCCCTTGCCGGCCGTCTTGCTCCAGGTAGTCCCGCAGTGGCATGGGGGCGCTGATTGCCATGATGCGGTTGCGGCCGCTCTGTTCGCTGGCGGCCTGGGCAATGCGGCGCCAATGCTGCATGCGCTTGTTCAGCCGTTCGCCGGTCAATTGCAGCACGCTGCGCCTGGCCGCGATGGGCACCAGCCGCCTGGCGCCCAGTTCGACCGCTTTCTCGATGACCCAATCCATTTTGTCGCCGGCGGGAATGCCTTGGGCCAGGGTGATGTCGCCGGCCAATTCGGCTTCGACCGGATCATGCGCGCCGATAGCCGCCAGGCCGTTCTTGCCGTCGATCAGCAGCCGGGCGGGATATTGTCCGCCTTGGCCGTTGAACAGGACAATGTCGGCATTGGCGCTCAGGCGCAGCACGCGTATGGCGTGATGCGCCAGGTCGGACGGCAGCGCGATGGTGGTATTGGGTTCCAGCGCGATGTTGCAGAAAAAACGGGGAATGGCCATAAGACATGTGGTGCCGGGCGGTGATCAAGGTTGAAATGATACTGTTGGATTGGATTTTGCGGGTGTTGGGCCGGCCGATTCGGCTCGAATATTGGCCGGTGGTAAAATCTGAAGCTTTGTAAACCTTAATGACGGCGTCCAGCCATTTTCGGCTTCCAGCGCCTCTTGCGAGTTTTGAATGAGCCACACCCCAGCCCAAGATTCCTCCATGGCCAATGCTATCCGGGCGCTAGCCATGGACGCGGTTCAACAAGCCAATTCAGGCCATCCCGGGGCTCCCATGGGAATGGCGGACATCGCCGAAACGCTGTGGACACGCCACCTGCGCCACAACCCCGCCGATCCGACCTGGGCCAACCGCGACCGCTTCGTGCTGTCGAACGGCCACGGCTCCATGCTGCTCTATGCCTTGCTGCATCTCACCGGCTACGACCTGCCCATCGAAGAGCTGAAAAATTTCCGGCAGTTGCACTCGCGCACTCCCGGGCACCCCGAAGTCGGCATCACTGCGGGCATCGAAACCACTACGGGGCCGCTAGGGCAAGGCCTGGCGAATTCCGTAGGCATGGCGCTGGCCGAAGCCCTGCTTGCCCAGGAATTCAACCGTGAGAATCATGCGGTTGTCGACCACCACACCTACGCCTTCGTCGGCGACGGCTGCCTTATGGAAGGCATTTCGCACGAAGCCTGCTCGCTTGCGGGTACGCTCAAGCTGTCCAAACTTATCGTCTTCTACGACGACAATGGCATTTCCATCGACGGGCGCGTCGAAAACTGGTTTGGCGACAATACCCCGGCGCGCTTCGAAAGCTATGGCTGGAACGTCGTGCGCAATGTAGACGGCCACGATGTAAACGCAGTGGATGCGGCCATCGTCAAAGCCAAGCAGTTCGCCGCATTGTGCAAGGGGCCGACGCTTATCTGCTGTCGCACCGTTATCGGCAAAGGCGCGCCGCATGCCGCCGGCACCGAAAAAGTTCATGGCGCGCCGTTGGGTGCGGATGAAATCCAGGCGGCCCGGACGGCATTGAACTGGCCTTACGAGCCCTTCGATATCCCCGCCGAAATCTACGCATTCTGGGATGGCAAGGAAAAAGGGCGGCAACTGCAGTCCGAATGGCAAACCGGGTTCGATGCCTACACCCAGGCGTTTCCCGCCGAAGCGGCCGAATTGAAGCGCCGCCTGGCCAGCGTCCTGCCGGCCGACTTTGCCGAGCAAGCGCAAAAATTCATTGCGGCCACCAACCAAAAAGCGGAAACAGTGGCCAGCCGCAAGGCCTCGCAATTGGCCATTACCGCTTTTGCCGAACTGTTGCCCGAATTCCTGGGCGGTTCCGCCGACCTGACCGGCTCCAATCTTACCGACTGGAAGGGCGTGACGCCGGTGCGGGCCGGCGAGCTGCATCTGCAGTTTCGGGCGTCACATCAATTATGGCGTGCGCGAATTCGGCATGGCCGCCATCATGAACGGCATTGCCCTGCATGGCGGCTATCTGCCCTTCGGCGGCACTTTCCTGACATTCTCCGATTATTCCCGCAATGCCTTGCGCATGGCCGCCCTCATGAAGCAGCGCGTGGTGCATGTGTTTACCCACGACTCCATCGGCCTGGGCGAAGACGGTCCCACCCATCAATCGGTCGAGCATGCGGCCAGCCTGCGCCTGATTCCCAATTTGCACGTATGGCGTCCTTGCGACACCACCGAAACAGCGGCTGCCTGGACTTGCGCGGTTCGGCGTCCGGCCAGCATGGGCATGGATGTCAAGGACGGCGGCCCCAGCGCCTTGCTGCTGTCGCGCCAGAACCTGCCCTTTGTCGCCCGCGATGCCCAGACGATCGCGGCCATCAGCCGGGGCGGCTACGTATTGCGCGATGCGGCCGATGCGCGGGCCATCATCATCGCCACCGGCTCCGAGGTCGGCCTGGCGCTGGATGCCCAGGAACAACTGGCGGCCAAGGGGGTCGCCGTTGCGCGTGGTGTCCATGCCTTGCACCAATGTTTTCGATGCGCAGGATGCGCAGTGGCGCGAATCCGTGCTGCCCAAGGGCCTGCCGCGCGTGGCGGTCGAGGCCGGCGTGACTGCCGGCTGGCACAAATACGTTGGATTGGATGGCGCTGTCGTGGGTCATCGACACCTACGGCGAATCGGCTCCGGCGGGGGCATTGTTCAAGTTTTTTGGCTTGACCGCCGAGCGCGTTGCCGCGGCTGTCGAACAGGTTTTATAAAACAGGAGATGAAGTAATGACTATTCGTGTCGCGATCAATGGTTATGGCCGCATCGGCCGCAATATTCTGCGTGCCCATTACGAAAGCGGCAAAAAGCATGACATCGAAATCGTGGCCATCAATGACCTGGGCGATCCCAAGACCAATGCCCACCTGACCCGCTTCGATACCGCCCACGGAAAATTTCCCGGCACGGTAACTGTCGACGGCGATTACATGGTCGTCAACGGCGACAAGATCCGCGTGCTGGCCAATCGCGATCCCGGCCGATCTGCCCTGGGGCGAACTGGGCGTGGACGTCGTGCTGGAATGCACGGGCTTTTTCACCAGCAAGGAAAAGGCCGGCGCCCACATCAAGGGCGGCGCCAAGAAAGTCATTATTTCGGCTCCGGGCGGCAAGGATGTCGACGCCACGATCGTGTATGGCGTGAATCACGGCGTCCTGAAGGCCGGCGATACCGTTATCTCCAATGCGTCGTGCACCACCAATTGCCTGGCGCCGCTGGTCCAGCCGCTGCACCAGAAGCTGGGCCTGGTCAACGGCCTGATGACGACCATCCATTCCTATACCAACGATCAGGTCCTGACCGACGTTTATCACGAAGACCTGCGCCGCGCGCGCTCGGCCACCCACAGCATGATCCCCACCAAGACCGGCGCGGCGTCGGCGGTGGGCCTGGTGCTGCCCGAGCTCAACGGCAAGCTGGACGGCTACGCTATTCGCGTCCCGACCATCAACGTGTCCATTGTCGATCTGTCGTTCATCGCCGCTCGTGAAACCACTGTTGAAGAAGTCAACGGCATTCTCAAGGCGGCTGCCGAACAAGGGCCTTTGAAGGGCATTCTGGAATACAACGACGAGCCTCTGGTGTCGGTGGATTACAACCACAACCCGGCATCCAGCACCGTGGATGCGGGCCTGACCAAAGTATCGGGCCAGTTGGTCAAAGTGTCGTCCTGGTATGACAACGAATGGGGTTTCTCGAACCGCATGCTCGATACCACAGTCGCTTTGATGTCGGCCAAATAAGCGGTCTTTTCGACCGTCCCTGGCGCAAGGGCGGGGCAACCCGCCCTTGCCGCGTCTGTCTCCCGGCTGGGAATACTCCTTATGTCTACTATTAAAACTCTTACTTCCCTGGCAAAATCGGGCGCGCTTGCCGGCAAGCGGGTATTTATCCGTTCCGACCTGAATGTACCGCTCAACGACGGCGAAATCACCGAAGACACGCGCATCCGCGCCTCGGTGCCCGCCATACGCATGGCCCTGGATGCCGGCGCGGCGGTAATGGTTACCTCGCACCTGGGCCGGCCTGTCGAAGGCACAGTGGGTCCAGCCGATACGCTGGCCCCGGTCGCCGTGCGCTTGTCCATGTTGCTGGGCCAGCCCGTTACGCTGGTCGGCGACTGGGTCGATGGCGTTGCAAGCAGCCAGGGACAGGTTTTGCTGCTGGAAAACTGCCGATGCAATATCGGCGAAAAAAGCGATGATCCCGATCTTTCCCGCAAAATGGCGGCATTGTGCGATGTCTATGTCAATGATGCCTTCGGCACCGCCCATCGCGCCGAGGCGACCACGCATGGCATTGCCAAGTATGCGCCGGTTGCCTGTGCCGGCCCCTTGCTGGAAGCCGAACTCTTGGCCCTGGGCCGGGCTTTGCACGAGCCCAAACGTCCGCTGGTTGCCATTGTGGGCGGCTCCAAGGTCTCGACCAAGCTTTCCATTTTGCAGGCCTTGGCCGACAAGGTGGATCAACTGGTGGTGGGCGGAGGCATCGCCAATACCTTTATGCTGGCGGCCGGTCTTGCCATAGGCAAGTCGCTGGCCGAGCCGGACCAGGTGGATCAGGCGCGCGCCGTCATTGACATCATGAAAAAACGCGGCGCCGCCGTGCCTATTCCGGTGGATGTGGTGTGCGCCAAGGAATTCAGCGCCGATGCCCAGGCGACGGTAAAAGCTGCCGACCAGGTTGCCCAGGACGACCAGATCCTGGATATCGGGCCGCAAACCGCGAACCAGTTGGCGGCCATTTTGCAGCAGGCGGGCACGATAGTCTGGAACGGGCCGCTGGGGGTGTTCGAATTCGACGCCTTCGCCAATGGCACCAAGGTGGTGTCCCAGGCGATTGCGGAGTCGTCCGGATTCTCGATCGCGGGCGGTGGCGATACCCTGGCCGCCATTGCCAAGTACCGCATCGGCGATAAGGTGGACTATATTTCCACGGGCGGGGGCGCTTTCCTTGAATTTCTCGAGGGCAGGACGCTGCCCGCGGTCGATATTCTGCAGCAGCGCGCGCAAAACTAGATTGACTATTGAACCGCTCAGGGGGTAAGCATGTCCGCAGCCACGCGTCTAGTCCGTACGCATCCCGACGAATTGCTGGTCGGCCTGGTGTCGATTTCCGACAGGGCCTCCAGCGGAACCTACGAAGATCTGGGCATTCCCGCGCTGCAAGGCTGGCTCGGCTGCGCATTGCAGCGTCCGCCGCAGTTCGCGGCGCGCCTGATTCCAGACGATCCCAGGCAAATATCGGCGACGCTCATCGAACTGGTGGATACGCTGGGTTGCGACCTGGTACTGACAACCGGCGGCACCGGTCCGGCGCGGCGCGATGTAACGCCTGAAGCCACCCTGGCGGTCGCCACCAAGGAAATGCCGGGCTTTGGCGAGCAAATGCGCCAGATCAGCCTGCAATTCGTGCCGACCGCGATTTTGTCGCGGCAGGTGGCCGTCATACGCGAAACACCGGATCACGCCGCCTTGATCATCAATTTGCCGGGCCAGCCCAAGGCTATCAAGGAAACGCTCGAGGGTCTGAAGGATGCCGACGGCAAGGTGCTGGTGGCGGGTATTTTCGCCGCCGTGCCCTATTGCATAGACCTGATCGGCGGACCTTATGCGGAAACACACAAGGAAGTGGTCGCCTCCTTTCGGCCCAAGTCGGCAATAAGGCCCTGATTCTCAGCAATTAATCTGATTCCCTCGTAAAATTCATTCTAATTATCTATTCATTCCATTTTGCTTCCAGGAGGTCTTGTCATGGCCCTCGTTTCCATGCGCCAACTGCTGGACCATGCCGCCGAAAACGGCTACGGCATTCCCGCTTTCAACGTCAACAACCTCGAACAGGTGCAGGCCATCATGGAGGCCGCCGGCGAAACCGACAGCGCCGGTCATCATGCAGGCCATCGCCGGCGCGCGCAAATACGCCGGCGAAGGCTTTCATCAAGCACCTGATCCAGGCCGCCGTCGAGACCTATCCGCACATCCCGGTGGTGATGCACCAGGACCACGGCCAGATCGCCCGACGTCTGCCAGGGCGCCATCAACCTGGGCTTCTCCAGCGTGATGATGGACGGCTCGCTGCAAGGCCGACGGCAAGACCATCGCCGACTACGACTACAACGTCGACGTCACCCAGCAAGGTGGTCGACATGGCGCACACGCGTCGGCGTCACCGTCGAAGGCGAACTGGGCTGCCTGGGCTCGCTCGAAACCATGCAGGGCGACAAGGAAGACGGCCACGGCGCCGACGGCACGCATGACGCGCGAGCAGCTGCTGACCGACCCCGAGCAGGCCGCCGACTTCGTCAAGCGCACCCAGCTCGACGCGCTGGCCATCGCCATCGGCACCAGCCACGGCGCCTACAAGTTCACCCGCAAGCCCACCGGCGACATCCTGGCGATCGACCGCATCAAGGAAATCCACCGCCGCATCCCCAACACCCACCTGGTGATGCACGGCACCTCCAGCGTGCCGCAGGACCTGCTGGCGGACATCCGCAAGTACGGCGGCAACATGAAGGAAACCTACGGCGTGCCGGTCGAGGAAATCCAGGAAGCCATCAAGCACGGCGTGCGCAAGATCAACATCGACACCGACATCCGCCTGGCGATGACCGGCGCGATCCGCAAGTTCCTGGCCGAGAACCCCGAGAAGTTCGATCCGCGCGAATACCTCAAGCCGGCGCGCGAGGCGGCCAAGCAGATCTGCAAGCAGCGCTACGAGCAGTTCGGCTGCGAAGGCCAGGCCGGCAAGATCAAGGCCGATGCCGCTGCCGGACGTCGCCGGCGCAGTACGCCTCGGGCGAACTGGCCCAGGTCGTTCAGCATAACGGCGTGCGGCGCTAGAGCCACGTTCCGGTCTTCGGCATGGCTTGCCCGTTCAAGCCTTGCCAGTCGGCCGCATCCTGTTCACGCATCCGCCATGATCACGTCCAGCATCATCACATCAGCCTGCCGCTGCTGGCGCGCGGCAAGGTGCGCGACAACTACGCGGTCGGCGACGACAGATTGCTGATGGTGGCGACCGACCGCCTGTCGGCCTTCGACGTCATCATGGGCGAGCCGATCCCCGGCAAGGGCGAGGTGCTGACCGCAGATGGCGCTGTTCTGGTTCGAAAAGCTCGGCCACATCGTGCCCAACCACCTACCGGCGATCGCGCCCGAAGAGCGTGGTGACGCCGGACGAAGCGCGACAGGTGCGCGGCCGCTCCATGCTGGTCAAGCGCCTCAAGCCGATCCTGGTGGAAGCGGTGGTGCGCGGCTACCTGGTCGGTCAGGGCTGGAAGGAATACCAGGACAGCGGCGCGGTCTGCGGCATCCGCTGCCGGCCGGCCTGAAGCAGGCCAGCAAGCTGCCCGAACCCGATCTTCACGCCGGCGGCCAAGGCCGAGATCGGCGCCACGACGAGAACATCAGACTTCGACACGTGGTAAGCGAGGTCGGGCCGGAGCTGGCCGAGCAGATCCGCGACGTCACGCTTGCAGCTATACACGAAGCCGCGGCCGAGTTCGCCGCGGACAAGGGCATCATCATTGCCGACACCAAGTTCGAATTCGGCCTGGACGACGACGGCGACGCTGCAGCTGATGGACGAAGTGCTGACGCCCGATTCGTCGCGCTTCTGGCCGGCCGACGGCTATGCGCGCGGGCATCAACCCGCCGTGCTACGACAAGCAGTTCGTGCGCGACTGGCTGGAAACCGCAGGCACCTGGGACAAGACCCCGCCGGCGCCGCGCCTGCCGGCCGATGTGCTGGAGAAAACCGCCGCCAAGTACCGCGAAGCGCTGACCCGCCTGATGGCCTGACCTGCCTGGAAAATGGCGCCGCTCGGGGCTGGGCGAGAATGGCGGCGCAAAGACCGCTGCCGCCTGGGTTAAAATGACTTCATTGCGTCGCGCGATCTTATAGGCATAGTGCCATGACCACATTTACCGAAACCAGTACCGCCGGCTCTCCTGTCGTGGGCATTATCATGGGTTCGTCCAGCGACTGGGACATCATGAAACAGGCTGTGGCGGTGCTCGAGGAATTCGGCATTCCCCACGAAATGAAGGTCGTGTCGGCGCACCGCATGCCGCACGACATGGTCGATTACGGCGCGCAGGCCGTCGATCGCGGACTGCGCGCCATTATTGCCGGCGCGGGCGGGGCCGCGCACTTGCCCGGCATGATGGCGGCTCTCACGCCGGTGCCGGTATTCGGCGTGCCTGTGCCGTCCAAATACCTGCGCGGCGAGGACTCGCTCTTGTCCATTGTGCAAATGCCCAAGGGTGTACCGGTGGCCACCTTCGCCATAGGCGAGGCGGGCGCGGCCAACGCCGCATTGCATGTCATTGCCTGCCTGGCCACGACCGACTCGGCCTTGCTGCGCAAACTGATTGCCTATCGCAACCGGCAAACCGAGGCGGCGCGCGCCATGGCGGTTCCGCCACATGTCGTAATGTAGCGCCGGCTTTGGCCAGTTTCCCTTTTTTCCATTTTTTTGCCGACGGTTGTTTTCATGAATGAAGCCTCTATTCCTTTTCCGATAATGCCGGGCGACTGGCTGGGCATGATCGGAGGGGGGCAATTGGGGCGCATGTATTGCCATGCGGCCCAAAGCCTGGGCTACAAGGTGGCCGTGCTGGATCCCGACGCGGGCAGTCCGGCGGGCGCCGTGGCCGATATGCATATCCGGGCCGGCTATGACGACCAGGACGGCCTGCGGCGTTTGTCCGAACGCTGCAAGGCAATTACCACCGAATTCGAAAACGTGCCGGCGCAAAGCCTGGACACACTGGCTCTTGGGTCGTTGGTCAGGCCGGCGGCCAGGGCGGTGGCCATCGTGCAGGATCGCATACAGGAAAAGGCCTTCATCCAGAGCGTGGGCGCGCCGGTGGCGCCTTATGTGCCTGTTCACACGCTCGAAGACATCGCCGCGGCGCCTCCTGCGCTTTTTCCAGGAATTCTGAAAGCGGCCCGCCTGGGTTACGACGGGAAAGGGCAGGCGCGCGTGAAAACCCGCGCGCAGGCCGAGCAGGCCCTGGCGGGATTCAACGGCGCGGCTTGCGTGCTCGAGGCGCTTTTGCCCTTGGCCGGCGAATTGTCCGTGGTCATGGCCCGCGGCGCCGATGGCCAGACGGTGTTTTATCCTTCCGCCCAGAACGAGCACCGCGACGGCATACTGGCTATTTCCACGGTCGACGCCCAGTCGCAAGATCCAGTCCTGGCGGGCAAGGCCGCCGACGCGGCCTTGCTGATCGCCGAAGGCCTGCAGTATGTGGGTGTATTGTGCGTCGAATTTTTTGTCCTGCGGGACGGCAGCCTGATCGTCAACGAGATCGCGCCGCGTCCGCACAATAGCGGCCATTACACGATGAATGCCAGCATCAGCAGCCAGTTCGAGCAGCAGGCAAGGGTCACGGCGGGCTTGCCTTTGGGCAGCACGGCCAGCCTCTGCCCGGTGGTCATGCTCAATATCCTGGGCGATGTCTGGTTTGACGCCACGACCGGCGCCAAGCGCGAGCCGGACTGGGCCGCCGTGCTGGCCGTGCCGGGCGCCAAGCTGCATCTGTACGGCAAGGCCGAAGCCAGGCGCGGACGCAAGATGGGGCACGTCAATGCGCTGGGTTCAACACTGGCCCAGGCGCGCAGCGCGGCCGCGCAGGTTGCTCGAATATTGGGCATTCCTTTTCAGCCATGAGCGGCATTCCGGCTTTGTCCAATATCAGCGCGCTGCTGGTCCAGGCGGCGCAACGCCTGGCCGACGGCGAGCTGGTGGCATTTCCCACCGAAACGGTCTATGGCCTGGGCGCCGATGCCGAGAGCCCGGCGGCTATCGCCCGCATTTATGCGGCCAAGGGGCGGCCGGCCAATCATCCCGTGATTGTGCATATAGCGCCCGAAGCCGATATTTCCTACTGGGCGGCGTCCGTGCCTGCGCAAGCCCGGGCCTTGATGCAGGCATTCTGGCCCGGCCCGCTTACGCTTATTCTGCCGCGCGCCCGGCATATTCCCGCGGCGGTCAGCGGCGGCCAGGACAGTATCGGCTTGCGTTGCCCTTCGCATCCCGTTGCGCAGGCCTTGTTGCGCGAGTTTGCGCGTCTCAGGCCCAATGCGGGGGTTGCCGCGCCGTCGGCCAACAAGTTCGGGCAAGTGTCGCCGACGCATGCCGCCCATGTACACGCCGAATTCCCTGAATTGAGCGCCGCCGGCCTGATGGTTCTGGAAGGCGGTCCGTCGCAAGTCGGCATCGAGTCCACCATCGTGGATTTGTCCAGGCTGGATCAGGGCATGGGCCCGGTGCTGCTGCGGCCCGGCCATGTATCGGCGGCCCAGATTGCCGCGGTGCTGGGGGTTGAACCCGGACGCCCCGATGTGGCGGCGCCGCGGGTGTCGGGTTCATTGAAAGCGCATTATGCGCCGCGTACGCCTTTATCGGTGCTGCCTTTGCAACAGTTGCTGCTGGCGGCTCGCGATGCCACCGGCCGCGTGGCGGCCGTTGTGTTCGATGCAAGCAAGCAGGACGCGCAACTTCGGAATGTGGACTGGCTTATCGGTTCCGCGGAGGCCGATGCCTACGCGCGCGATCTGTACGCTTTGTTGCGCCGGCTGGATCAACAGGGCTATTCGCGGCTTATATTCGAGCAGCCTCCGCGGACATCGGCCTGGCAGGCTGTGAACGACCGTCTGGGGCGGGCGGCCGCGGCCTTTGCCTGAACCTGGCCGGCGCGGACGCTACACGCCCAGATAGCGCATCAGCAGTTCGGGCTGCTGCGCCAGCGCCTGGCTGGGCCGTTCTTCGACCACGCTGCCTTTTTCCAGCACCACGCAACGATCGGTATGGGCCAGCACCTTGCGGTAGTTGCGGTCGACGATCAGGGTAGACATGCCCGTCGCCCGAACTTCGGCGATGATGCGCCATATTTCCATGATAATCAGCGGCGCCAGCCCTTCGGTGGCCTCATCGAGGATCAGCACATCGGGGTTGGTCATGAGCGCCCGGCCTATGGCCAGCATTTGTTGCTCGCCGCCCGACAATTGCTGCCCGCCATGATCCAGGCGCTCGGACAGGCGGGGGAAGGCCTGCAGCACGCGCTCGTAGGTCCAGTCGTTGCGGCCGTCGAAACCTGCGCGGGCGGCGACCTGAAGGTTTTCGCGCACATTCAGGTTGGGAAAATTCCCCGGCCTTCGGGCACATAGGCGACGCCCAGCCGCGACACTTGGTAGGGGGCCGCCCGCGTGCAATTCTTGCCGCGGATATGAATGGCGCCGCCGCTTGCCGGGACATGCCCCATGATGGTTCGTATCAGTGTGCTTTTCCCCATGCCGTTGCGGCCCAGCAAGCCTATGGATTCCCCGCGCCGGATTTCCAGGTTCACGCCTTGCAGGACATGGCTTGCGCCATAGTGGGCATGCACTGACAAGGCTTGTATGAACGGGTTCATTCGCTGTCTCCCAAATAGGCTGTCTGCACGCTGGGATTATTGCGTATGGCCTGCGGCTGGCCCTGCGCGATAACCTGTCCGTTGACCATTACCGTTATTTCGTCGGCGACTTTGAACACCGCGTCCATATCGTGTTCGATCAGCAAAATGGCATGCTCCGCCTTGAGCGATCCCAGCAAGGCCAGCATTCTTTCCGTTTCTTCCGGACCCATGCCTGCCAGCGGCTCATCCAGCAGCAGCACGCTTGGCTGCGTGGCCAGGCTCATGGCGATTTCCAGCTGGCGCTTGCGTCCATGAGGCAGCAGGCCCGCGGGGTGGCGCGCATCGTGTTCCAGCCCCGCAAGAGCAATGGCCTGGTCGGCGGCATCGTTGCTGTAGCGGCAGTTTTTAGCGGGGCTGGTCCAGTTCCAGAATTTCTGCAGCTTGGCCTGGGCGGCAAGACGGCAGTTTTCATGCACGCTAAGCGTGGGGAATATGGTTGTGCGCTGATAGCTGCGGCCCAGTCCCGCCCTGGCGCGGCGCGGCTGCGACCAGGAGGTTATTTCCTGTTGGTGAAGAAATATATTGCCTGCGTCGGCGGGCAGTTCGCCGGCCAGCACGCTGACCAGCGTGGATTTCCCGGCGCCGTTCGTGCCGATGACCGCATGCACGGTGCCGCGCGCCAGGCTTAGCGACACCCCATCGAGAGCGGTCAGCCCTCCGAAGCGGCGCGTAATATTCTTTGCCGATAATAAAATTTCAGACATGCTTATGATCCTTGGGCCGGCGTCGGGCGTAGAGCGGAACGCCGGCTGCGCCATTGCGCCGCGATGCCGATGAGGCCATTGGGCATCAGGGCGACCAGGGCAATAATGCAAAGGCCGAAGGTCAGGTGCCAGTGCGCGGCCCAATCGCCGAACAGGGCCTGCGACTGGAATGCTTCTTGCAGCAGCGTCAGGCCGGCGGCGCCCAGCAGGGCTCCCCATAGGCGGCCGCTGCCGCCCAGGATCACCATCAGCAGCACCAGGCCCGACTGTTCCCAGGCCAGCAGCTCGGGATTCACAAAGCCGTCTTTGGCCGCGTAAAGCAGCCCGCTTATACCGGCCAGAGAGCCTGCGAGGGCATAGGCGACCAATTTGTAGTTGAATGTGGAGTAGCCCGCGCTGCGCATGCGTTGCTCATTGATACGGATGCCGGTCAAGGCGGCGCCGAAGCGCGAACGCATAAGCATGGCCAGGAATGCCCAGGTCAGCAACAGGCAGGCGAGGGTAAACAGATAGAAGCTGTAAGCGCTGTCGATGTTGAGCAGGACTGTATCGCCCAGCCGCAGTTCCGGACGGAAATACAGATAGATGCCATCGCTGCCGCCGCCGATATCGGTATCGTGGAACACGTAATACGCCATCTGCGAAAAGGCGAGCGTGACCATGATGAAATACACGCCCTTGGTTCGCAGGGCAAGCGCGCCGGTGATAATGGCATAAGCCATTGCGCACAGAACCGCGCAGGGCAGCAGGAAAAACAGGTTGCCCGGCCCCGATTCGGGCGAGAGCAGGGTCGTCGTGTAGGCGGCGATACCGAAGAAGGCCGCATGGCCCAGGCTGACCAGCCCGGTCCCGCCCACCAGCAATTGCAGGCTAAGCGCGAAGATCGAATAAATCATGATCTTCACCATCAGGCTGGTGTAGTAATCGCTTAGGGCCAGCGGCAGCATAGCCGCCAGGAACAAGAGCGCGAGTATGCACAGGATGCGCAGCGTATGCATGAATCAGCCTTGCTTGAATAGCCCTTCGGGCTTGAAAAGAAGAATGGCGGCCATCAGCACATAAACCAGAACGCCCGCGATGCCGGGGAAGAACACTTGGCCGAAGGTGTCGACAAAGCCCACCAGCATGGCCGCCAGGAAAGCGCCTTTGATGGAGCCGATTCCCCCTATGACCACAACCACAAAGCAGATGATGAGGACACTGTTGCCCATTCCCGGATAGACCGAAGACACCGGCGCGGCGATGGCGCCGGCAAGCGCCGCCAATGCCACGCCGATGGCGAATACAACACGGTACAGGCGGTTGATGTCGATGCCCAGCGAACTGATCATTTCCCGATTGCTGGCGCCCGCGCGTATCATCATGCCCAGGCGGGTGCGGCCCAGCACCCAATACAAAAGCCCGGCCACCAACAGGCAGACCAGCGATATGAACAGCCGGTAGACCGGGTATGTCATGACGCCGCCCAGGGAAATGGTGCCCTCCAGCCAGGGGGGCGCCGGGACGCCATGCACATCGTTGCCCACGGCAAGGCTGCGCAGTTCTTCGAAGACCAGTATCAGGCCGTAGGTCATCAGCACCTGCTGCAGATGATCGCGGTGATACAGGAAGCTGAAAAACGCCCATTCAAGCACATAGCCCAGGATGGCGGCGGCCAGCAGGCAACACAGCACCGTGACAAGGAAACCGCCGCCAAGATGCTGGGCGACCAGCGGCTGGAGGGCAAAGGCCATATAGGCCCCTATCATGTAAAAGCTGCCGTGAGCCAGGTTGATAATGCCCATGATCCCGAAGATCAGTGTCAGCCCGCTGGCAACCAGGAAAAGCAAAAGACCGTATTGCACCGCGTTCAGGCACTGGATCAGAAAGATGGCGGGGTCCACGAAAACTCCTTGCGGCGGTTACAGGCGGCAGCCGCGGGCGGGATCGGCCAGCGCCTTGATGGCGACACCCTGGCTTACATTCTGTTCGCCCTTGACCTGGCGCAGATAGATGTCCTGGATGGGATTGCCGGCCTTGGACAAGGTGAAGGCGCCGCGCGGGCTATCGATGGTGGCGCTGCGCATGGCGTCGCGCATTGCATCCTTCTTCGTTGCATCGCCGCTTACCGCTTTCAGGCCAGCCGCCAGCAATTGGGCCGCATCGTAGCCTTGCACCGCATAAACGTCCGGCTGCATGGCGGGAAAGCTCTTGGAGTAGCTGGCCCGGAAAGCATTGTCGCGAGGCGTGTTCAGGCCGTCGGCGTAATGCAGCGTGGTGAACAGGCCCTGGGCCGCCGCGCCTTGCGCCTTGAGCGTGCCATCGGTCATGAAACCGCTGCTCAGCAAAGGCACGGTCTTGCCCAGGCCCGAGGCGGCATAGTCTTGCACGAACTTGACGGCGCCGCCGCCGGCAAAGAACGTAAAGACCGCATCGGGCTTGAGCGAGGCCACTTCGGTCAGCAAAGGCTGGAACTCGACGTTGGGAAAGGGCAGGGTCAATTCCTTGACTACCTTGCCGCCTTGCTTCTCGAAGGATTCCTTGAAGCCCGCGATGGCTTCTTTGCCGGCGGCATAATTCCAGGTAATGGTCACAGCCGTCTTGTAGCCTTTTTCGATAGCGACCGGCCCCATGGCATAGGAAGGCTGCCAGTTCGTGAACGAGGTGCGGAAAATATTCTTGCTGCATAGCGGCCCGGTTATGGTGTCGGCGCCGGCATTGGGAATGATCAGGGTGGTGTCGGAATCTTTGGCGGCCTTGGCCAGCGCCATGGCTACGCCGGAATGCACGGTGCCCACCAGGACGTCCACCTGGTCTCGCTTGATAAGGCGGTTGGCGTTGTCGGGGCCTTTGGAAGGATTGGACTCGTCGTCCACCTGGAAGTATTCCAGTTCCTGGCCGGCCAGCTTGCCGCCCTGTTCCTGCACATACAGCTTGAAGCCGTTTTCGATGGCCTGGCCCAGGGCGGCATAGGTGCCGCTATAAGGCAGCATGAAGCCCACCTTCACGGTTGCGGAGGCGTTGGCCGATCCTAGGGCGAGCGCCGCGGCGAGGGCGGTTCCGGTCAATGCGTGTTTCATATGTCTGCTCCTTGGTTTTTATAAAAATTGCTAGGTGGTGCGCGTTGCGCGGGTTAACGATGAGTCGGGGGCGAGGCTTGCAATGAAAGCGCTCAAGGCCTTGATGACGGTAGCGGGCTGGTCCCGGTGGGGGGAATGCCCGCAGTCCGGAATAACGCAAAGCTCGGTCTGGCGGGCCAGGCGCTGGATGCCGCGAATCTGTTCCAGCGAGCCGTATTCGTCGTCGGCGCCTTGAATTGCCAGCAGCGGGCATGGGATCTTGTCCAGGAAAGATTCGATATTCCAGGCCCGGAAGTCCGGATCTAGCCAGATGTCGTTCCAGCCCCAGAATGCCGAATCGGGATCCTGGTGATAGCGTGCCAGTTTGCGGGGCAGGTCGGTGTTCAGGTAGGCCGCGCGGGCGTTTTCGATATTCGAAATGGTAATGTCTTCGACGAAGATGTGCGGAGCCGCGACGGCTATCGCCTTGACGCGGTCGGGGTACATGGCGGCATACAGCAAGGCGATCGATCCGCCATCGCTGTGGCCGAACAGAATAGGGCGTTCCTGTTCAAGACCGAGGGCCTTGAACAGCGCAGGCAGGGCGTCTTGCGCCTGGGTGTGCATGAAGCCGACCGGCCATTTCTCATCGTGGGGACGCGGCGCGCTTGCGCCGTATCCATAGCGTGAAAAAACCAGTCCGCGGCAATTCGCCGCATCGCAAGCCTGGGCGGGCCAGTCTTTCCACATCGATACCGAACCTAGGCCTTCGTGCAGGAACACCAGAAGCGGCCGGTCGGTTTTATGCGCGGCTATCCATAGGCACTCGATATCCATATCGCGCCCCATCGCATGGACGGGGACGAGCAGAGAAGGGGCATACGAAAAGTTCTGATTCATGATTCAGGGGTTCAGTTGCCGCAGGCGGAAGCGCTGGATTTTACCGGTCGCGGTTTTAGGCAGGTCGTCGATAAATTCTATAGTGCGAGGATACTTGAAAGGCGCCAGATGTTGTTTTATATATGCCTGCAATTCGCGGGCGATGTCCGGGCTGCCTGCCTGGCCTTCGCGCAGCACGACATATGCCACGGTCTTGACCAGGCCATCGCTGTCGGCTACGCCGATCACGGCCGCTTCGAGCACGGCCTGGTGCTGGATCAGCATGTTTTCCACCTCGATCGGCGATACATACTGGCCGCTGACCTTGATCATATCGTCGCTGCGGCCGGCATAGGTGTAATAACCGTCGGCGTCGCAACTATATTTGTCGCCGCTTTTCAGCCATGGCCCCTGGAAGGTTTCCAGCGATTTGGGCCTGTTGTTCCAGTACATCAGGGCGGCGCTGGGGCCCTTGATATACAGATCGCCGATGGCGCCCACGGGCACGCTGCCGCCAAGCTCGTCGCGCAAATCCACTTCGTAGCCCGGCACCGGCTTGCCGGTTGTTCCGTAGCGGATTTTCCCCGGCTGGTTGGAAAGGAAGATATGCAGCATTTCGGTGGAGCCTATGCCGTCCAGGATGTCGCAGCCGAAATGCTGCCGGTAGCGATTTCCCAGGTCTTTGGGCAGGGCTTCGCCGGCCGAGGCGCAAATGCGCATGGCTACCTGTTCGCGGGCGGGCAGCGATGCCGATGCCAGCATGCCGGCATACAAGGTCGGCACGCCGCAGAATACGGTAGGCTGGTATCGGGTCAGGCGTTGGAACACGGCATCGGGCGTGGGGCGTTCCGCCATCAGGATGGTCGTGGCGCCCACCGATAGCGGGAAGGTCAGGCCATTGCCCAGGCCATAGGCGAAGAACAGCTTGGCCGCCGAAAAAACGATGTCGCTTTCGCGGATACCCAGCACGGGCTTGCCATAGAGTTCCGCGGTATGCCACAGATTGGCGTGCGTATGCACCACGCCCTTGGGCTGGCCGGTGGAGCCGGAAGAATATAGCCAGAAGGCGATTTCATCGGCCAATGTGGCGCAAGGCGGCGCTGAGCGGGCCAGCGACATCTGCCGGTCGAAATCCAGCAAGGGCACAGGGACTGCCGCGCCGGCTTGCGATACGACGATGTGCTTGACGTCATGCCCGCCTTCGGACATGGCCTGTTGGAGGGGCGTAAGCAGGGCCTCGGAAACGAAAACGGCCTGGCTGCGGCTATGCTTGAGCATATAGGCATAGTCCGCGGGGGTCAGCAGGGTATTGACCGCCACCGGCACCACTCCGGCATACAGGGATCCCAGGAATGCGACAGGCCAATCTATGCTGTCGTGCATCAGCAGCAGGATGCGTTCTTCGCGGCGTATGCCCAGGTTTTGCAGAAGGCCGGCAAACTGCGCAATCCTGCTGGCCAAGTCGCCATAGGTCAGGCTGCGGCTATCGTCGATATAGGCTACCTTGCCGGCCCGGCCGGCATTCAGTTGAATCAGATAAGCGGCATAGTTAAGGGCCCTCTGATCATATCCACCCGGCTGCCGCATCCCTCTGATGGGCGAGGATGTGGTGTCAATGGCACCACTATCTACGCCACATCCCGCCTCGCCGGCCATCCCGTCGGGGGGCGCTTCGGATTCGGGCGATTCGACCAGAAGGTCCTTAAGTTCGGCGGGGCATGCGTGCATGAGTGGTCTCCAGAATAGTTGTCTTGCGCATCGGCGCGCGGCCGGGTCTTGGCTAGGAATGGCTGCGCTGCAGCGCCTCGAGCACCGCCGGCTCCGCCTGTATGGCGCACAGCCTGTGATAGAAGCGCAGCGCCCGCAGGCCTCCCAGTTCCTGTCCGCCGCCGGCCCTGCCCGGGCCGCCGTGGTTGGATTGCGGCATGACGTTGCCGTGGCCGGTGTGTGTTTTCGCGACGGCCGGATTCACCAGGTGCACACGCCCGTGGCTGTCGGCCAGATGCATGGCGGCATCGGCCAGGAATTGCGTATCGTCGCTATATACCGAGGCGACCAGCGAGCCCTGAGCCCGGCGCGCCAATTGCCAGGCATGCGCGGCATCGCGATAAGGCATCAGCGAGGCGACCGGCCCGAAGATTTCGATGGTGTGCGCCAGCGGATGGTCGTCGGGATCGGCGATTCCGAACAATACGGGCGCGGCGCAAGCCGCCATTGCCGTATCGGCCAGTATCGCGGTTTCCCGGCGCCCATCGAATATAAGATCGGCATGTTCGGCCATTTGCGCGATGCCGGCCATCACGGTGTCGTACTGCTGCCTGCTGACCAGGCTGCCCATGCGGACATCGGGATTGCGCGGATCGCCTACCTTGACGCCGCGCAGTTTGTCGGCGATTGCCTGCCCCACGGCCAGGTAATGCTGTTGCGGCACCAGGATGCGCCGTATTGCCGTGCATTTCTGGCCGGACTTGCTTGTCATTTCACGCAAGACTTCGCGCACCAGCAGTTCCAGCGCCGCCGGGCTGGCGTCCGGCCCCAGTATGGCGCAATTCACGCTGTCGGTTTCGGCGTTCAGGCGCACCGCGTCCTGCCGCAGGCGCGGATGTTGGCGGATGGCGGCGGCGGTGTCGGCCGAGCCGGTGAACGACACGAGATCCAGAGGGGCAAGCGCATCCAGCAGACCGGCGGGCCGCCCGCAAATCAGGCTGATGGCGCCTGCCGGAAAGATGCCCGCGTCGACGACGTCCTTGATCATTTCGTGCGTCAGCCAAGCCGTGGCGGTGGCGGGCTTGACGACAATCGGCACGCCGGACAACAAGGCGGGCGCGGCTTTTTCCCACAGGCCCCACGCGGGAAAGTTGAAGGCATTGATCAGCAGGGCCAGGCCCTGGACGGGAACCAGGATATGCCGCGCGGCGAAGGCAGGGTCGCGCGCCAAGGCGTCCGCATCGCCATCGGCGAGGAATGCGCTGCCGGTCAGCTTGCCGCCTGCCTTGGCGTACCACGAGAGGGTATAGATGCCGCCGTCGATATCGACGGCGCTGTCGTTGTGGACTGTGCCGGAATTGCGCAGGGCGATATCGAAATACTTGTCGCGATTGGCTTGCAGAACGGCGGCGGCCTTGCCCAGCAATTCGGCTCGCTGCGCGTAGCTTAGCGCGCGCAGAGCCGGGCCTGCCTGTTGGCGCGCCCATGCGTAGGCGGCATGCACATCGATGCCGTCGGCCCCGACGCTGGCCAGAGGGTCGCCCAGCACGGGGTCGCGCAGAATGGTGTCCTGGCCCTGGCCGTCCAGCCATTGTCCCTGCACGTAATTAGCGAGTCTGTTCATGATGGTTGCTTCTGTAAAGTGATGTTCCGCATCGGGTCCGGCAAGCAAGCGCTTTCCGGCGCGCAGGGGCCGCCGTCAGTTGAATTGAATCTGCCCCTGCGGAAGAAGATAAAGCACCAGGGCGCGGCCGTGGCTGACGGTGGGACTGTGCACGGTGCCGGGGCCGTAAACCAGCCATCCCGCGGGATGGCCGTCGAAGCGGGCGGTGTGGTCCAGCGGCATGACGAAATCGATTTCGCCATTCGGATGAAGGTGCCGAGGTCCCGCGATGTCTTGCATATCGACCACATCCACCGAATAGCCGCCCAAATCGGGCCCCGGCTTGATGACGCGGCCGTAGCGCAGGCCAGCGTGCTCGTATTTGCACATCCAGCCATCGGCGATGCCTTGTTTACAGGCCAGGTAAATGCTCTGGCATACTTCGCCTTCGTAGGGAAACGCATGCTCCAGCGCCGCCTGCAATGCCGCATCGAGCGGCCGCCCGCCAATTTGATCGGTGACCTGCTTGATCAATTGCTGAAATGCTTCGACGCCGTCCATGCCTGTATCCTTGCCTGTAAATAAACTGTGCCTTTTGCGGAATCGATCTGTATTCATCGCTGCCGACTGACTGCTTTTTATTTCCGCTGCGGGCGTTGGCACGGCCCGCGGCAGCCAGCGTTGGCTGGAGCAGGAGAGTAGTCAGCTGCTTGAAAGGGATTTGTATCAATTCTTGCCGCACAGGATGCAAATTAGGGCTTTTGTTCTGCCAAGTCAAGCACTATAATGCATGTTAACCGTAAGCTTAGGGTTATTCTGGGTGAAAAAGAACACACTTGATCGGAAAGCCGCTGTCGCCCTGCTCGATTCCAGTTCAGGCGGCGACCCTTACTTGTCATCCCTGGGTGAAAGGGTGCGCCGCATGCGCGCGATTCGCGGCATGACGCGCAAAGAACTTGCCAGGGCGGCGGGGGTGTCCGAGCGGCATTTGGCCAATCTGGAACTCGGCGTCGGCAATGTGTCGGTCCTGGTGCTGCGGCAAATTGCCCACGCCTTCAACTGCGCCATGGCCGAACTCGTCGGCGATCTCACCACCTCCAGTCCGGAATGGCTGCTTATCCGCGAAGTGCTTGAAAAACGTTCCGAGCAGGAACTGCAAAAGGCGCGCGAAACCCTGGCCCTGCTATTCGCCGACCCCGCCTTGTCGGGCAGCGGGAACAAGCTGCGGAAAATCGCCCTGATCGGTCTGCGCGGCGCGGGAAAATCCACACTGGGCCGTTTGCTGGCCGCGGATATCGGCTACCCCTTCGTCGAGCTCAGCGCCGAAATCGAGCGTGTGGCGGGTTGCGGCATTTTGGAAATCCACAGTCTTTATGGCCCCACGGCGTATCGCCGCTACGAGCGGCGGGCGCTGGAAGAAGCCTTGCAACTGTACCCGGAAATGGTGCTGGCAACGCCCGGCGGGCTGGTGTCCGAGCCGGCCACCATGAATCTTATGCTGGGTCATTGCTACACCGTCTGGGTCAAGGCAACGCCCGAAGAGCACATGCAGCGCGTCATGGCGCAAGGCGACTTCCGGCCCATGGCCGGCAACAACGAGGCGATGGCCGACTTGAAAAGAATCCTGGCCAGCCGCGAAGGCTTTTATTCGAAGGCAGACTGGGTATGTTCCACCAGCCACGCCACGCTGCAAGATTGTTTTGACGGTTTGCGCGAGCATATTCGTGGGGCGGCAGGCTTGCCCATATAGGTCCGGCACGCGCGCGGCAAGTGAGCAAGGGCCTGCGGTGGAAAGGGCGCCCGCGGCCGCGGAAACCTGGCCTTGATGCATTTTTGTGCATGTTTTATTGACATATAACTATAACTGCAATATTATGCATGCATCGTCGCGCGACAGGCATTATTCTTCAGATTCAAAGATCAGGAATTCCTCTTATGACCGAAGCCAGCCCTCTTGTTGATTTTCGTACCGAGCCTTCGCAATACAAGCATTGGACCTTGACCTTCGATGGCGAGATCGCAACGCTGGCCATGGATGTTGCGGAAGACGGCGGCATTCGCCCAGGCTACAAGCTCAAGCTGAATTCCTATGATCTTGGCGTCGATATCGAACTGCACGATGCCCTGCAGCGCATCCGGTTCGAGCATCCCGAGGTTCGCACGGTCGTCGTCACCAGCCTGAAAGATCGTATCTTCTGTTCAGGCGCCAATATTTTCATGCTGGGCCTGTCGACTCATGCATGGAAAGTCAACTTCTGCAAGTTCACCAACGAAACGCGCAATGGCATCGAAGACTCCAGCCGGCACAGCGGGCTGAAGTTCGTGGCGGCCATCAATGGCGCCTGTGCGGGCGGCGGTTACGAACTGGCTTTGGCGTGCGACGAAATCCTGCTGATCGATGACCGCTCCTCGGCGGTATCGCTGCCTGAAGTCCCCCTGCTGGGCGTATTGCCTGGCACCGGCGGGCTGACGCGCGTTACCGACAAGCGCAAGGTGCGCCACGATTATGCGGATATTTTCTGCACGCTGGTCGAAGGCGTGCGGGGCCAGCGCGCCAAGGACTGGCGCCTGGTCGACCAACTCATCAAACCGGCCCAGTTTGCCGAGCAGGTCGGCGTGCGCGCTTCGGAATTGGCGGCGCAAAGCGATCGTCCCGCGCACGCGCAGGGCGTAAGCCTGACGCCCTTGCAGCGCCTTGTCACCGACGAGCAGCTTCAATATAAATATGTACAAGTGCGGATCGATCGCGAAAATCGCCTGGCCACATGGCTGGTGCAGGCCCCGGATTCCGCCACGCCGCAAGATATCGACGGCATTCTGGCCCAGGGCGATGCCTGGTGGCCTTTGCAATTGGCGCGCGAGCTCGACGACGCCATTTTGCATATGCGCACCAACGAGTTGGCCATAGGCACGTGGGTGTTCAAAACAGCGGGCGATCCCGCGCTGGTACTGGGCGCCGACGACGCCATGCAGCGTTGCGCCGGCCATTGGCTGGTGCGCGAGACCTTGGGCATGCTGCGCCGCACGCTGGCGCGCCTGGACGTAAGTTCGCGATCGCTGTTCGCCCTGATCGAGGAAGGATCCTGCTTTGTCGGCACCTTGTTCGAACTGGCCCTGGCCTGCGATCGTTCCTATATGCTGGACGATGCGGATGCGGCGCGGCCGGCGCAAATCGCGCTCGACGGCCTGAATTTCGGCGCATACCCCATGGTCAATGGGCAGAGCCGCCTGGAGCGCCGTTTCCATGAAGAAAGCGAACCATTGGCCGCCGTGCGCGCCGTGTCGGGCGGCATGGTTTCGGCCAGCCAGGCCCAAGACCTTGGCCTGGTCACGTTTTCCCTGGACGGCATCGATTGGGACGACGAAATCCGCATTGCGCTGGAAGAGCGCCGCGCCTTGTCGCCCGACGCCCTTACCGGGCTCGAGGCGAACTTGCGCTTCGGCGGCACGGAGACCATGGAAACCCGGATATTCGGCCGCCTGACGGCCTGGCAGAACTGGATATTCAATCGTCCCAACGCGGCCGGAGAAAAGGGCGCGCTCACGTTGTACGGCAAGGGCGAACAGACCAGTTTCGACTGGAATCGCGTGTAGGCCCTTACACAACGCCAGAATTATTCCTCAAAGGAGCAAGGACATGTCAGGTATCAATTATTCGGAAAAAATCCCAAATAACGTTAATTTGTCGGGCGACCGCGCCTTGCAGCGCGCGCTGGAGCATTGGCAGCCTAATTATCTGCAATGGTGGCGGGAAATGGGGCCGGAGGCCTCGCAGAATTTCGATGTATACCTGCGCACGGCGGTCAGCGTGCTGCCCGATGGCTGGGCGCATTTCGACCATGTCAAAATGGTGGATTATCGCTGGGGCATTTTCCTGGCGCCGCAAGACGGCAATCGCAAGATTCATTTCGGCGAGAATCTGGGCCGGGATGTCTGGCAAGACGCGCCTGGCGAACACCGTGCCAATTTGCGCCGGATCATTGTCACGCAAGGCGATACGGAACCGGCGTCGGTAGAGCAGCAGCGCCATCTGGGTTTGACGGCGCCTTCGCAGTACGATTTGCGCAACCTGTTCCAGATCAATGTGGAAGAGGGCCGCCATTTATGGGCCATGGTGTATTTGCTGCATCGCTATTTCGGACGGGATGGCCGCGAAGAGGCCGATGCCTTGTTGCAGCGCAATTCCGGCGATCAGGACAGCCCGCGCATTCTGGGCGCGTTCAACGAGAAAACGCCCGATTGGCTGGCCTTCTACATGTTTACCTACTTTACCGACCGCGACGGCAAGTTCCAGCTATGCGCGCTGGCCGAGTCCAGCTTCGATCCGCTTGCGCGCACAACCAAGTTCATGCTGACCGAGGAAGCGCATCACATGTTCGTGGGCGAATCCGGCGTATCGCGGGTCTTGCAGCGGACCGCCGAGGTGATGAACCAACTGAAGACCGAGGATTCCGCCGCCTTGCGCGCGGCCGGCGTCATCGACCTGCCCACGATACAGCGTTACCTGAATTTCCATTACAGCGTCACCATCGATCTTTTCGGCGCCGACCAATCGTCGAACGCGGCCATTTTCTATAGCTCGGGCCTGAAAGGCCGCTACGAAGAAGGAAAGCGCACGGACGATCACCAACTGAAGAACGACACCTATCGCGTGCTCCAGGTTGTGAACGGCCAGTTGCGTGAAACCGAAGTGCCCATGCTCAACGCCCTGAACGAGGTGCTGCGCGATGATTTCATCAAGGATTCCATGGCCGGCGTGGGGCGCTGGAACAAAGTGTTGGAAAAGAACGGCATTGCGTTCCGCCTCAAAGTGCCTCACAAGGCGTTCAATCGCCGTATCGGAACGCTGGCGGGAATACGGGTGTCTCCCGAGGGAGAAGTGCTTAGCGAAGAGCAGTGGAAAACACATGAACACAGCTGGCTGCCGACCGCCGAAGACCGCGAGTTCGTTGCCTCGCTGATGGGGCGTGTGGTCGAGCCCGGCAAGTTCGCCAACTGGATTGCGCCTCCTGTTATCGGCGTCAACCGGCAGCCCATCAATTTCGACTATATTCGTTTCAATTAACAGCGGCCGCTCCGCGCCTGGCGGGGCAGCCCGCCTGCGGGGCCGTATCCGCCTGCCGAGCCAGGGGAACCGGGCTTTGCGGAGACCATCATGAATGCACCTGTATCGGCCAGAATAGTGAATCAGCATCTTATCGATCCCGAGGTTTGCATACGCTGCAATACGTGCGAGGAAACCTGTCCGATCGACGCGATTACGCACGATTCCAACAATTATGTGGTCGATCCAAACATCTGCAATCATTGCATGGCCTGTGTTCCTCCTTGTCCCACCGGCGCTATCGACAACTGGATCAAGGTTCTGGCCGGGCAGGCCCATACGCTTGAGGACCAGTTCGGCTGGGAAGTTTTACCCGCCGCGCAGGATATTCCCGATGCGGCGGCGGATGACCTGGACGAAAGCGATGTTTCCAGCACCGTTTTGGCTGGAGCCGGCGGCCAGGATGTCGACTCCGGGCTGGATGGGGCACCTTCCACCGGAGCGGGCTCAAGTATTCCGCCATGGTCGGCGGCGCACCCTTACGTCAACTTGTATACCCACAAGAACCCGGCGACCGCCACCGTGGTGGGAAACTACCGCGTAACAGGAGACGATACTGAAAGCGATATCAGGCATATCGTGCTGGATTTCGGCACGACTGTCGTTTCCGGTCCTGGAGGGGCAGTCGATCGCCATATTCCCGCCCGGCAGCGACAGCAGTGGGCGCCCGTACCATGCGCGTCAATATTCCATAGCCAGCCCGCGCGACGGCGAGCGTCCGCGCTATAACAACCTTTCCCTTACCGTAAAACGCGTGACCGCCGATTACGATGGCAAAGCCGCGCTGGGGGTTTGTTCCAATTACCTGTGCGATCTGAAGAAAAACGATACGGTGAAGGTGATAGGGCCGTTCGGGAATACCTTCCTGATGCCCGATCAGGCCGATGCGAACATCATCATGATCTGCACAGGCACCGGTTCGGCCCCCATGAGAGCCATGACCGAGCGCTGTCGCCGGCTGGTCAAAGAGCAAGCATTCAGCGGCCGGCTCATGCTGTTCTTTGGGGCGAGAACGCAGCGCGAATTGCCGTATTTCGGGCCGCTGATGAATCTGCCCAAGGATTTCATCGATATCAATCTGGCCTTGTCGCGCGAGTCGGGACAACCCAAGCGCTATGTCCAGGACCTGATAAAAGACCGGTGCGCCGATGTGCTTGCCTTGCTTGAAAGCGATAAGACCTGCATCTATGTTTGCGGCCTCAAAGGCATGGAGGACGGGGTCTTGCAGGCTCTGGAATCCACGGTTAGCCAGTCCGGCGGGGACTGGGCCGATCTGCATGCGCGATTGAAGTTGCAGGGCAGGCTGCATTTCGAAACGTATTGATTTATTGCCCGCCGGCGATTGAAACCTGCAATTGCCGGCATTTCACAGGAGCGGTGCGCGACGAGAATGCGATGGTTCAGGCGCGCAGGCCCGCTCGTCGAGCGGCCGTGTCGTGCGCAGCTAGCCATCCGCCCTGTTGGCACGCGCTGTCGCGGATAAGCCCGGATAAGGGTAAACTGGTCGATTTATCAATCAGTTATAGGGGTTGTCGGGTTTACCATGAAATTTAAAGAATTCGAAGTGGGCATGGTGATCAAGCATCCGCCCGTTGTTGTCGACGAGCAAGAGATGCTGGCATTCGCCAAAGCTTACGATCCACAGTGGTTTCATGTCGATGCCGAGCGCGCCAAAGGGGGCCGCTGGGGTGGTTTGATCGCCAGCGGCTGGCTGACTTGCGGCCTGGCGATGCGGATGGCGGTGGACGCCGCGTTGCAAGACTCGGAATCCTTCGGTTCACCCGGCCTGGAAAAGCTGCGCTGGCTGTTGCCGGTACGCCCGGGCGACGCGCTGCGCCTCGAGGCAACCGTGGATTCGGTCAGGACATCATCCAGTCGCGGCGACCTGGGCATCATGCGTTGGTCTTGGCGCATGTTCAATCAGCGCGACGAGCAAGTGCTGGAACTGGAAGCCACCAGCCTGTTCGATCTGGGCAACGCCGAATAACAGGCTGGTCAAGCATGGCCGGGGGATAAGGCGGCGCGCTTGGCGCCGCCGGCAACCCGCTATTTAGAAAAACGCCTGCAGGCCTGTCTGCGCGCGGCCCAGGATCAAGGCGTGCACATCGTGCGTGCCTTCATAGGTATTGACCACTTCCAGATTGACCAGGTGGCGGGCAACGCCGAACTCGTCCGAAATCCCATTGCCGCCCAGCATGTCGCGGGCCAGGCGCGCAATATCCAGCGCCTTGCCGCAGGAATTGCGCTTCATCATCGAGGTGATTTCAACCGCGGCGGTGCCTTCGTCTTTCATGCGCCCCAGGCGCAGGCAACCTTGCAGCGCCATGGTGATGTCGGTTTGCATGTCGGCCAGCTTCTTCTGGATCAACTGCGTGGCGGCCAGGGGACGCCCGAACTGTTTGCGATCCATGGTGTACTGGCGGGCGGTGTGCCAGCAGGCTTCGGCGGCGCCCAAGGCGCCCCAGGCGATGCCGAAGCGCGCGGAATTCAGGCAGGTGAATGGACCGCGCAGGCCGGTGACGCCAGGCAGCATTTGATCGGCGCCGATTTCGACTTCATCCATGACGACTTCGCCGGTGATCGAGGCGCGCAGGCCTACCTTGCCGTGGATCGCCGGCGCGGAAAGGCCTTTCATCCCTTTTTCGAGAATAAAGCCGCGGATCTTGCCGTCATCCTCGCCGCCGACCACTTTGCCCCAGACCACGAAGACGTCGGCGATAGGCGAATTGGTGATCCACATTTTGTTGCCGCTAAGCTTATAGCCATTGGCCGTCTTGACCGCGCGCGTTTCCATGCTGCCTGGATCCGAGCCGTGATTCGGTTCGGTCAGGCCGAAGCAGCCTATCCATTCTCCGCGCGCCAGCTTGGGCAGGTATTTGCGCTTTTGCGCTTCGCTGCCGAATTCATTGATGGGCACCATGACGAGCGATGATTGCACGCTCATCATGGATCGGTAACCGGAGTCGATGCGCTCGACCTCGCGCGCGATCAGGCCATAGCTGACGTAGTTCAGGCCGGCGCCGCCGTATTCTTCGGGTATGGTCGCGCCCAGCAAGCCAAGCTCGCCCATTTCCGGAAAAATGGCGGCATCGGTTTTCTCGTGGCGGAAGGCTTCCAGCACACGCGTAGCCAGCTTGTCCTGGGCATAGGCCTGCGCGGCATCGCGCACCATGCGCTCTTCTTCGGTCAACTGGGCATCCAGCAACAGGGGGTCTTGCCAATGAAAGGTAGGGGCTGCCGACATGATGGGCTCCGGGTCAAATAAGTTTAAAGATAAAGGAAGTATCGGGCCTGCCGAGGCAGGCCCGGGCGATGCGTTATGCCTGCGCGGCCTGGGCTTGCTGACGGATTTTCGCCAGTGTCGTCGACGGCGAAATGGTTTCGGGATCGATCAGGCAGTGCAGAATGGCCGGCTTTTTGCTGGCCAGCGCGCGTTCGAAGGCAGGGGCGAATTGCCCGGTGGTTTCGACCCGCTCGCCATGTCCGCCGAAGGCCTGCGCATAGGCGGCGAAATCGGGATTTTGCAAGGCGGTGGCCGATAGGCGGGCCGGGATAGTGGCGTTCCTGGTGCATGCGGATGGTGCCATACATGCCGTTGTCGATCAGGATCACGATAATCGGCAATTGATACTGGACGGCGGTGGCGAATTCCTGGCCATGCATCATGAAGCAGCCATCGCCGGCGAAGCATACTACGGTTTTCGCGGGGTGGATCCGTTTGGCGCCCACTGCCGCGGGCAGGCCATAGCCCATGGAGCCCGAGGTGGGCGCCAGTTGCGTGCCGTAGCGCTTGAACGCGGTGAAAGCGATGCAGCCAGGTGGCGTAGTTGCCCGCGCCATTGCACATGATGGCGTCGTCGGGCAGCGCCGAGCGCAAATAGGACATCACCTGGCCCATTTGCAAGTCGCCGGGATGGCTGATTTTCTCCGGGTCGGTCCAGGCAAGATAGCTGGCGCGCATGCGCTCCAGTTCGTTCGTCCATGGCGCCGAATGGGCCGGCGCCAAGGCGGCCAGGGCCTGCGCGAAGGAGCCGGGCGAGACGTTGATGGCCAGGTCGGCCCGGTACACACGATTCAGTTCGCCGGCATCCGGGTATACATGCACCAGCGTTTGAGCGGGCACGGGGATGTCGAACAGGGTGTAGCTTGGCTGGCGATTTCCGACATGCGGCCGCCGACCAGCAGCACCAGGTCGGCATCCTTGATGCGATTGATCAGTTCGGGATTGCCGCCCAGGCCGACATCGCCGACGAAACAGGGATGTTCGACGGAACACAGCATTTGGCGGCGGAATTGCACCGCTACCGGTAATTGGAAGCGGGCGGCGAATTCGGCGAACTGGTCGACGGCCGCCTGATCCCAGCGCGTACCGCCCAGTATGGCGATAGGCTTCTTGGCCTGCGCCAGATGTTGGGCCAGTGTATCGATCTGGGCCGCGGTGGGCGAGCTTTCAACGACCTCGTAGCGCGGAGCGTCGGCGACTTCAGCGTATTCCACCAGCATGTCTTCAGGCAAGGCGATTACCACAGGCCCGGGACGGCCCGAGGTGGCGACATGGAAGGCGCGGGAAATGATTTCGGGGATGCGCTCGACCTGGTCGATTTCGGTAACCCATTTGGCCTGGGTGCCGAAGACGGCGCGGTAATCCATTTCCTGGAAGGCCTCGCGCTCGCGCATGCCGCGTTCAATCTGCCCTACGAACAGAATCAGCGGGGTGGAATCCTGCGAGGCGATGTGCACGCCCGCAAGCGCGTTCGAGGCGCCGGGCCCGCGCGTTACCATGCAGATGCCGGGCGCCCCGGTAAGCTTGCCGTGAGCGTCGGCCATCATGGCGGCGCCGCCTTCCTGGCGGCATACCGTGACCTGTATGGCGGCGTCGTGCAGGCCGTCGAGCACGGCCAGGTAGCTTTCGCCGGGCACGCAAAATACATGTTGGACGCCTTGCGCGATTAACTGGTCGACAAGAATATGGCCGCCCAGGCGGCGGCGAACTGCGGAATTGGTGCTTGCTTTCATAGGCCGTCAGGATAATGTGCGTTGATGGCACAACGCAATTGATAAAATTGCACAACGTTTTGCCTATTATGCAAGATATTGCGGCGGTGGATCGCAATCGTCGATTCCACCGCCCGCGCACGCCATGCAACAGGACAGGTCCATGAGAAAAGGTATTCCGAATTTAGGCGCATTGCAGGCTTTCGAGGCGACAGCCAGGCTGGGTTCGTTTTCGCGCGCGGCCGAAGAGCTTTCCCTGACCCACAGCGCGGTTTATCGGCAGGTCACGGGCCTGGAGCAGCGCCTGGGCGTTGAATTGCTCACAAGGGTGCGCCGCCGCGTGGCGGTTACCAGCGCCGGCGCGGAATACGCGGCCCGGGTGCGCCACCATCTGGAGCAACTGGAAAAGGACACTTTGGGGCTGGTGGCGCGTTCCGGCATGGGGCGCAGCCTGCATGTGGCGGTGCTGCCGACGCTGGCCACCACCTGGCTGGTTCCGCGCCTGCCCGATTTCCAGCGCCGGCATGGCGATATCGCGGTCAGCCTGTCGGTGCGCACCCTGCCTTTCCAATTCAATGACCAGCCCTTCGATGCGGCGATATACCACGCGGGGCAAATCTGGCCGCAAACCATAGGCATCAAGTTGTTCGATGAAGATGAACTGCTGCCTGTATGTTCCGCGTCGGCCTTGGGCGCGGCGGCAAACCCGGATGATCCCATGGCCGGATTGGTGCATTTGCATATGTCGTCGCGCCCGGATGCCTGGCGCCAGTGGTACCAGGCGCAGCAGCGAGAATACGTCCCTTCGATCAGCGCCGGCCCGCGCTATGAGTTGTTCACCATGATTCTGGCGGCCGTGCACGCGGGCATGGGCGTGGCGCTGGTTCCTAGATTCCTGGTGCAGGATGAAATAGAATCCGGGCGCCTGGTCGCGCCGACCAAGGGCAGCCTGAAAGTGCGCGAGGCGTATTTTTTCAGCTATCCGGCGGCGGTCGAGCCAAGCGAGGCGCTGCGGGCATTTGAAGCCTGGCTGGCGGGCATCACACATACACTGGAGAATAAGAAATGATGGAATGGGTAGTTCGCCGCGCATTGCGGCAGGCGGCGGTCTGTTTGCTGGGCGTCGCCGGGGCGCTGTCCTGGCCCGCCGTATCGGCTTTCGAAACGAGTACGCCCGCCGGCGTTCAGGACATCAATCCCGAAGCCGCCACCTCGTCTTCGGCGGGCGGCAGCCAGGTCGCCCATGTGCCGCACTATATGGTGGGCAGCGCGCATCCTCTGGCAAGCCAGGCGGGCGCGGACATTTTGGCGGAGGGCGGCAGCGCCACAGATGCGTTGATCGCCAGCCAGATGGTGCTCAACCTGGTCGAGCCGCAGTCTTCGGGCATAGGCGGCGGCGCCGTCATCATTGCCTACGATGCCAAAACGCAGTCCTTGCAATCCTACGACGGCCGGGAAACGGCGCCGGCCGCCGCGCGCAGCGATCGTTTCATGAAAAACCGCCAGGCCATTCCGTTCTGGGAGGCGGTCAATAGCGGCCGCTCGGTGGGCACGCCGGGCTTGTTGCGCGTGTTGGGACTGATGCATGAACAGCATGGACGCTTAAGCTGGGCCCGCCTTTTCGCGCCCGCCATTGCCTTGGCCGAGCAGGGCTTCCCCGTATCGAAGCGCCTGCATGCCTTGCTTATCGATAACAACGGCTTGCGCGATCAGGCGGCGGCCGCCGCCTATTTTTACGATGCGCAAGGCCATCCCTGGCCGGTGGGCCATAAATTGGTCAACAAGCCTTTGGCGCAGGTGTTCCGGCAGGTCGCGGAAAAGGGCCCGCAGGCATTCTACGAAGGGCGTATTGCGCAGGATATTGTCAACGCCGTTGCCGGCCATGCGGTTCCCGGCGACCTGACCCTGCGGGATATGGCCGGCTATAAGGCGCTGGAACGTGCGCCGGTATGCGCTCCCTACAAGGCGTATACCCTGTGCGGCATGCCGCCGCCCACTTCGGGGCCGCTGGCAGTCATGCAGATGCTGGAAATTCTGCGGCACACGCCTATCGCCGGTTTGCCGCCCGACTCTCTGGAAGCCCTGCATTATTTTTCCGAAGCGGGCAAGCTGGCTTATGCGGATCGGGATGTATACGTGGCCGACCCTGATTTTATCGATGTCCCGGTAAAAGCCATGCTGGATCCGGAGTACCTGGCTTTACGCGCCGGCCTGATTCGTCCCGACCGCACGATAGGCCGGGCGCCGCCCGGCGACCCGGCCGGCATGCTGGCGATCCGCGGCAAGGACAAGTCTCCTGAACTGCCTTCCACTACGCAGGTGTCGGTGGCGGATGCCCAGGGAAATGTGGTGTCCATGACCAGCACCGTCGAGTCGGCGTTCGGCAGCAAGATCTTTGTGGATGGCTTCCTGCTGAATAATCAACTGACCGATTTTTCGCTGTCGGATGTCGATGAGGACGGCAAACCGGTCGCCAACCGGCTTGAGCCGCTGAAGCGTCCACGCAGTTCGATGGCGCCCATGCTGGTGCTCAAGGACGGCAAGCCTTTCATGGCCATAGGCTCGCCGGGCGGTAGCGCCATTATCAATTATGTGGCCAAGGCGCTGCTGGGTGTGCTGGACTGGGGCTTGACTATCCAGCAAGCCGTGGATTTGCCTAATCGGGGTAGCCGCAACACATTTACAGAGCTGGAAAAAAATACGTCCCTGCATGGTTTGGCGGCAGGCTTGCGGGCGATGGGGCACGAAGTGCGCGAAGTGGATTTCCCCAGCGGTTTGCAAGGAATACTGCTGACGCCGGAGGGTTTGCAGGGCGGTTCCGATCCACGGCGCGAGGGCGTTTCCAGAGGAGGCTAAGAGCGCGGGACCGTCGCCGGAAGTCTTTGAAACCGCGTCCGCATTGCGAGGCGAGACAATTTCTATTCGGTGATTTCGGCGAATTGCAACAACTTCATCGGCGGATATAACCGCAATTTACGCGCTGCCTTCATATTGATCAGCACGGAGTGGTGGGTGATGGTGGGGGTGGCCAGTTCGCCTGCTTGCTTGTTATTGAACAAAATCTGTCCGGCCTGGTAGGCCGCGACCTGCCCGATGCTGGCCAGCGGGCTGATCAGGCCAAGCAGCAGTTCGCCCTTGCGAAACGCCGATTCAGTCGAACTGAATATTGGCATGCTATAGGCCATTGCGTTGCCGCTAATGGTTGCGATCTGCTGCAAGGTGAAGGTCGAGCCGATGTAGTAGAGAAAATCCGGCTTGCTTTCGGCAATTCGCGTGACGGCGGCCGGAATGTCGCCGGCGACGGGCTTGCCGTCCGGCCCCAGGGCGAGCGTGGTTTCGGCCACCTGTACGCCACGCGCCTCGAAGGCCTGGCGCGCCGTTTCCGCTTGCGCGACGGCAGCCGGTTCGTTGGTGTTGTACAGCATGCCGACCTTGTTCAGCTTGCGGTAGGACGCCAGCAAGTTAACCTGGGTTTCGATTGGCACGGCGGTATTGGCGCCGGCGATATTGGGCCGTCCTGAATGCCGTGCATCGCGCGCGATTTTCGATTCGACCGGATTGCCGACATACATATACACCACGGGAATATCCTTGATATAAGGCGTCGTATCGGCGGCGTCGTAAGGGCCGGCCACGGCCAGCGTAATGCCTGTGCCCCAAGTGGCGATCAGGTCCGGATGCAATTCGCGCGCTTGCGCGACGAAGCCGGCGGTGCGCGCGACATCGCCGTCGACATCGCGCCAGATGAAACGGACTGGACCCTGGCTTTCCAGATTGCGCTGGAAGCTCAGGCACACCTCTTCGCAGCCCCGGTTGGTAATCAGGAATACGACCTTCGCTGCTGTCTCGGTGGCCGATGCCGGCGCCGTGGCGGCAAACAGGCCGCCGCCCAAAGCCAGCGCGCGCGCCAGCATGAAAAAATATCTGCTCATGATTGATTCTCCTGTTTCAACACCCAGGCTTGCAGCAAGGCGCAAGCAAGCAGTGCGACACCAATGATCTTGGCGGTATCGGCAAAGCCCAGCCAGGCAATCAGCAACGCCAGCAAGGGGGGCGCCAGCATGGCGCCGATGCGTTCTATCATCCGGTACACGCCGATGGCGATCGTCGGCGCCACGCCGGCCAGCTCGCGCTCTCCGAGGCGCAATACCAATACGCCTTGCGCGGGAAAGCCGGCGGCCCAGATGACGCCGATCAGAGCGACGCATGATGGTGATTGCCGTAGCGTTGTATAGCACGCCGCCAATCAGGCCGCCCACACCCGCGATCATCAGCGCGGCCAGCACGATGGCCGCGTGCCGGCCGCTGCGGTCGGCCCAGCGCGCGGCCGCGGCATTCAGCAGCAATACCAGAAAGAAATAGAGCATCATCGTCAAGCCGACAAACGAGGTCGGCTGGCCGAGTTCGGTCAGCGCCATCGGCACCCAATAGAACAACAGGCCTTGTTGCAGGATTTGCATCGGCAGGCCAACCAGGACCAGCAGGCGCATGAAATGCGGCTGGCGCAATAAGCGGTTCAACGCGCGGCCGAGCGGCGCGGGGGCGCTACCCGTGTGCGCCACGGCCGGCATGCGGTGCAGCGTAAAGCCGGCCAGCAGCGTACAGACGATGCCCGCGGCGAACACAGCCGGTGTGCCGGCGCGATCGACCAGCAGCGCGCCGAGGCCCGCGCCGCATATGCCGGCCGCCACATAGGCGCTGAGGTAAAGCGCCAGGCCGCGCGCTCTCGCGCCGCCGCGGCCGATATAGTCGAAGGCGGCGACCGTCATGCAGCCGGAGCTGGCGCCGGCAAGCACGCGGGCAATGCTCAGGCTGAGCAACGATTCGGAGAACAGCGCCAGCAGATGGCCCAGCAGGGCCAGCAGCCAAGCGATTTGCAGCAGGCGGATGGGCCCGTGCCGCGCGCTGTAGCGGCCGGCAAACGGCGAGATCATGGCGATCGACAGCAGGAACAGCGAAATCGGGAGAGTCGTGGCGACGGATTCGGGCAGATTGGCGAAGGGGGCGAACAAGACGGCCAGGGGCGTATCGCTCCAGGCTTTCGGCAAAGGCTGCTGCGCCAGTTGCCGGGACCACATGGGCAGGAATGCGCGCGGCAATTCGGACGCGGCGAACGACAGGAACAAGGGCAGCCGCAAGAGCAGCAATGGCTGATCGTCGCCGGCCGCCATCGAACGGGACAGCACGCCATGCAGGACTTCCATGCCGATCAGCGCGCCGATCGCCAGCAGGGTCGCGAATTCTATGGCCAGTTGCCGCGTCCGCTCCGCCAGCGGCAACAAGTCCAGCGTCACGGCCAGCGAGCCGACAGTCTGGCCATGCTGCCGCAAAGGATAGCGATAGGTACGCAGTTCGTCGCCGGACTGCCCCGCATCGTGTGCGCGGTTGACGCTGAACAGGCGCTTCTTGCCGAGGTCTTCGATGCCCAGGGCGGCGAATCCGCTGCCGTTCTCAAGAACCGGCCGCAGCCAGTCTTCGACACCATGCAGATCGGTAAGCGCGATGCCATACGATAGCGCCCGCTCGATACCTGGGGTCAGCGTATGGGCGAGCGTTGCGGCAAGGCGGGGAGCATCGTCGCTGCTGGTGCGCGCAATGGCGTGGTAGGCGCTCCAGGAGATGACGCACTGGACCAGCAGCATCAGGGTTGCCAGCAGCAGGCTAAGGCGGCGCACGGCGCGTCCGGCCTCAAGCGGATAGCGTCGCGCGATGCGCGGCGCCATTGCCGCCAGCAGGAGCAGCGCCATGAAAAACGCCGGCAGGGCTAGCGGCCAGACAGCGCCGAAGGCCTGGGCAGCCTGCTGCTTGCTGCCGCGCAAATCGTATTCCAGAACCAGCCAGCCGGCCGGCGCGCCGAAACTGTTATGCAATACGACCGCCAGGGCGGTCGCTTCGTTTTGAACGGGGGCATTTTGTCCGGCGGCAAGCCGCAGTACGGCGCGCCATAGCGCGGGCTGGCCCTCGCCGCTTTGAATCTGTACGCTGCCTTCAGTGTCGATGGCGGCGATAGCAAGCAGGCGCGCATCGTCGCGCCGCTCGCTGTCCAGCGCCGCATGCAGGGTGGGCGAGTCTTCCAGTTGCAGGCCCAATGCCAGCCGCGCCTCGAGGATTTTGGCAAGGTGCTCCGCCAGCAAGGCGTGGCGAGTGCGTTCGCGGCTCTCGAGCGTGGCGCCGAACTTGGCGTAGTTGAGAAACAGCAACAGCACTACCGCAAACGCCAGGATGATGCTGCCGGCCGCCAGCGGCCGTCGTTCCTGTTTCACGGGCCGCCTTTGTAGCGCGCGACGAGACAGGTGATATCGTCGGCCTGGCCCGCGCCGGCTTCGTATTCCTTGATGCGGGCCACGATGCGGGCGGGAATGTCGCGTACTGGCAAATCGCGCAGTTCACGCAGGGCCTCGACCAGGCGCGCTTCGCCATATAGCTGGTCGCTACTGTCGCTGGCCTCGGTAATGCCGTCGGTATACATGAACAGCCCATCGCCGGGGGCCAATGTCAGATGGCCTTCCTGGAATACGAAGCCGCCGGCCACTGCCAGTGCGATGCCGTGGGTGCCGGGTACTGTTTCGATCCGGCCATCCGCTCGCATGAGGTAAGGCAGATTGTGGCCGGCGTTGGCATAGATCACGCTGCCGTCGCGGGTATCCAGGATCGCGTAGAACAAGGTCACGAACATCATTTCTTCGTTGTCGGCGGCGAGCAAGTCATTCACGCGCGCCACGCAAGTGGCGGGGTTTTCGCTGAACTGGACCATGGCGCGCAGCAATGTCCGGGAGATCGCCATGAAGAATGCGGCCGGTACGCCCTTGCCCGACACATCGGCCACAACCAGCGCGACACGATGCTCATCGATGCTGAAGAAATCATAGAAATCGCCGCCGACTTCCTTGGCCGGGATCATGGTCGCATGCAATTCGAGGCCGTTGCGCGGCTGGTATTCGCGCGGCAGGATGGACAACTGCATATTGCGCGCAATTTCCAGTTCCTGTTGCAGGGCGATGAACTGGGTCTTGGCGCGCAAGGCTTCGCGTAGTTCGCTGACCAGCCTGTCGAGTTCCTGGTACTGCTGTCCGACGCGTCCGACCAGGTTCTGGAAGCCGAGCGCAAGAATGCCGAATTCATCGGCGATGCCTTCCAGGCGGGGATCTCCCGGCTCCTTTGCCGCGGCTGGCTGGCCGGCGTGTTCGATGCGCTCGAGATCCTCCAGGATGCCTTGCCTTGCGCCTTCGTCCAGTCGTGAAGCCAATTGCATCATTTGCGAGCGGATAAAGCGCGCCTGCCGCCGACCCTGCCGTTCGCGCGAGCGGCGCAGGGTCTCGAGCGCATCGATTTTTTCCGCCAGGCGGCGCACGACGCGATACAAGCGCTGGGTTTCGGCGCTGTTTTCCTCGGGCGGCGCATCATTGTCGGTCTTGCCGTCGGCCAGTTCCTCCAGCCTTTGCGTGGTGTTTGCGATTGGCTTGAACAAGTGGAAAAGATAGAACAGCAGTCCGGCGGTGGCCAGCAGGGCGGCTATTGAGCACAGAGCCAGAAGCAGACGCGAGCCATGATGGGAGGATTGGGCCGGTGAGAAAACGCGGGCCACCAGCGTGCCCAGGGCGTGGCCGCTGTGCGCGGTCAGCGGGATCGACACCACGATGGATGCCGGCTCGGCACTGTCGATGTAATCCTGCCGTTTGTGCTGGTTCCAGTCGGCGATCAGGGTTTCGTCGGTTTCCGATACCGGGTGGCCGCGCAGGTCGGCAACGGCGGTGTCGGCGGCCAGGCGTCTGTCCAGGTGCAGCAGGCTGTCGTCCAGGGGCTGCGCGGCGACGATCAGCAATTCTTCCCCGCCCTCGATGGTGACCCGGCGGGCCACGCCGCTTTGATAGGCGCGCGCGGCGTTTTGCCAGATGCCATGGATGCTGGCGGCATCTTTATGCAGTTCGTCCAGGGTCACGGAGTCCAGATGCGCCGCGGGATCATTCAGCGTGCCGATCTGGCGCGGGTGGCCGTTGCTGTCGAACACCGCCAACATCAGGTGCGCCGACGATTGGTGATTCAGTTCGGCGTCCAGCGCCTGCCCGTCGCCGTCGGCGAGCAGCGCAATGAAATCGGGATTTGCCAGCAGGGTTTGCAGCTTGGTGTCCAGCGCGACTTGATCTTGCTCGAGCGTTGCGGTCCAGGCCTGCTGCAGCGACTGTTCTCTTGAAAGGACCAGGCGGGTATCGTTGCCGCGGTTTTGCAGGTATTGCATGCTTAGGAAGCTTAGCGCGATGACGGCGACTGCCGCCAGAGCGGCCGCTATGGCGCGCTGCGCGGCGCTGGCCCGGGAAGCGCCGGCCGCCATGGCGCCGGCCTCGCGGTCGGCACGTCGCAGCAGGCCGGCCAGAGGAGCCGCCAATTGGTCCAGCGTTTCCAGGACTGTGGGGTCGAAATGCGCGGCGCGCACTTCGGCAATTTTCAGCAACAGGTAGGCGTTGCGCTTGTGTACCGCGTGGATGCGTTCGGCAAGGGCATTGCGCAGGCGCGCGGCGGGATCGCGAGCGGCGCCGGCAAGCAGCGCGGGCAGTTCGCCTTGCGCCAGCTTGCCGCTCGCGTCGCGGCAATCCGTCAGCGGGGCGGCCAGGCGGCGTTGAATCAATTGCCGCAGCAGCGCTGAAGCCAGCAAGGTCAGCATGGCGGCGGCTCCCAGGCTCCATAGCCAGGCGGAGGGATTGACCGGCGGCGCGGCGCTGCCGACATGCAGCCAGCCGGCGATGTCGCCGTTGTAGCCGTATATGGCCAATGTGCTGATGTAGTTGCCGTCGACCAGGCCGCTTTGCGGACTGCGCCGCGCGGACAGCATTTCGTTCAGGAGCGGCGTAAGCCCGTCGCCGGCGAGCGGCCGGCCGGCCGCGTCGGTCAGCGCCAGCGTGCTGAGCAAGGGATTGGCCTTCATGACGCCGCCGAACCAGTCATCGACACCGACCAGGGCATCGATTGGAATCTGGTAGGAAAGCGCGCGTCCGATGTCGTTTGCCAGGGACTGGCCGATAATTTTGGTGGTTTGCGCAAGCTCTGGCGCCGCCAGCTTGCCGGCGGCGCTATTGGCCAGCAGGCCCGCGCCGACCGCCAATGCCAGCAATACAGCCGCCGTGATGGCTGTCCAGGTGATCCAAAGTATGCGAAGGCGCTTATGCATGCATCAGCCCAGGTTATCCAGCCGGTCGGCTTCGCGATCGATGGCGCCAATGCGGTTTTCGATTTGCTCCAGCGTTGCCAGCGCGCAGGCCAGCGGACCGGACAGGTCGTTGTCGCCGGGAGGGCCCAGTCCGGCGATTGCACTGGCTTGTTGATTCAGGTGATTTTCGATGGGACGCAGCACGAGCCAGCCAGCCATGCCGCCGCACGCGGCCAGGATCAGCAGCATGCCCAGCCCCGCCAAGGGATACTTTTCCAGCATGCCGACAATGCTGGCGCGATTATTGAGGCGATAGCGCAGCAGGACGCCGCCGACAAGCTCTTCGTAGCCGTTGACCAGCGGCCCGCACAGCAGCCTGCCTTCATCGTCCTGGCCGCTCCAGTTCCGGCGCTGTTTGTTTAGACAGTTGTCCAGCCAGGCCAGCGGAATGTTGGCGCTCACACCGGTGCTGTCAGTCGTGAAAACGATCTGGCCTTTGTCGTCGAACACATCGATCGACAGGATCACGCGTTCCTGCATGCGGTTCTGGTCTATCAGTTCTTTCGCGCCGGGCAGGTCGGATAACAGCAGGCCTAGCCGCAAGCCCGATTCCAGCGCGCTCCTGGCGCTGTTGAGGCTGAATTGAAAGCGGCTTTCGCGCAGCATGGCGTTGCGCTGCTCGATCGCTGTGGTCCAACTGATGACGGCGGCGGCCAAGGTGAGGCCCAGCGCAAGCAATAAGGTCAGCGCAAAGTAGCGATTCAGGGTGAGCGGCCATTTCATGGCGCGGCGGGGGCGGTATTGGCGCGCCCGGACGGCGCGTCGGGCAAGGGCAGCAGGCCGGGTGCAAGCACGCCGTCGGCCACGAAGCAGGCGCCGCCTTGCAACTGCAGGCCGGCGCCGTCATCGCCGAAGCGGACGGTCAGGAGGGCGCCGCTGGAGGTTTGCACACAGACCGGCGATGGCATTGCGAAGCGCGCATGGGCCAGCAGCGCGGCGGCGGCGGCGCCTGTGCCGCAGCCCAGGGTTTCGGCTTCGACGCCGCGTTCATAGGTGCGCAGGAAAAGGCGGTCCTGATGCCGGACGGCGAAATTGACGTTCGCCCCGCGCGGTTCGAATGCCGCATGATGGCGCACGTACACGCCCAGATCGGCGACCGGCGCGTTGGCCAGCGCCGGCAAGTCTGGAACAAAGCACACGGCGTGCGGCGCGCCGATATCGATGGCGTCGAAATTCCAAGTGCGGCCCTGCCATTCAATGGCGATATCGGTACGCGCCGGACCGGCGGGGGGCAGATCGAGCGAAATGGTGTCGTCATCGAGGAAATGCACGTCCACCACGCCAGCCAGCGTATTCAGTTGCAGGCTTTGCAGGGCCAGGCCGGCGCGCTTTATGTAGGCGGCGAGGCAGCGGGCTCCATTGCCGCACATTTCGCCGACCAGGCCATCGGCGTTGACGAACACCATGTCGAAGCGATGATCGGCATCGCCGTCGCGCAGGACCAACAGGCCGTCGCCACCGACCGCGTAGCGGCGCCGGCATAGCGTTCTGGCCAGCAGCGACTCGCGGCCGCGCCAAGCGCCCGCGCGATCATCGACGATGACGAAGTCGTTGCCGCAGGCTTGCATCTTGGTGAACTGGAGGCTCATGATTGTTTATTCATTCAGGCTGTCCATATTGCGGAGCAAAGGCATTGTTTCTTATTGAACGGGCAGATAACGGGCGAGCAGATCCAGGTAGTCCTCCGTATCCACCAAACGTCCTCCCGCCGCCTTGAAGACTGCAAAATCGGCTTCGGTCGGTTTCAGCACATAGCGGCGTTTCGAGGCATCCTGCGGTGTCGCCGCCGGTTCGTCGCCGCGCGCAAGGGCATCGATCGTGTCGCGGATCAGTTGGGCGCCGTTCTGGTAATTGGCAATCCAGTTGGAGAATAGCGAACGCGAATAATCGAGCGCCATCGGCCGCACTTCGAGCACGGGGCCGGAGTCGATATGGCTGTCGATCCAGTGTAGCGTACAGGCGGTATGGCTGTTGCCATCCTTCATGCACCAGAAGGTCGGATTGACGCCGGCGCGCTGGGGCAGGGCGCCTGAATGCAGATTGAGCGCACCGAAACGCGGAACCGCAAGCGCCTCGGGCTTGAAAATGAAACCGAACTGAAACGAGACGATCAGGTCTGGGGCCGAGGCGCGCACACGCTGAGTCAGTTCGGCGGCTTGCGCAATGTGCCCGGCGCTTTCGAGGCGCACGCCATGCCGTTTGACCAGTGCGTCGAAAGACAGCCACTGGCCGCCGTTGTCGATACCATGATCGAGCAGCGGGAACAGCAGCCTGTTGGGAATATCCTGTTCGAAGAATTTGAGCCAGGCCAGTTCAGGCACGCTGGTGTTTTCCGGGCGGATGCGATTGGCCAGCAAGATGTCGATTTCGTGGGCGGCCGAGAGCGCGGGCAGTAAATGATTCAGTACGATATTGCCGACCAGATCGCGCTTCGTGCATATCAGGATTTTCACTTTTCTCCTTCCGCTTGTGTTCTCGTGCCTGGCGCAAACCGCTATGATCGCGGCATGGAATAGGCATCGAATAAATGTTGATCGCCTGTAATTGCGACATCATGCCATAGAGTGCCTGACGATTGCGACAAGTACGTTGCGCCGCGTTTTCCCCATGCTACACTCGCCCCAAAAATCGACCTGCAATCGTTCGCATAATTTACCTGCGAGGAAACCGATGCCCCAAATCGCCGAGCTCAAGCTTGTGTTGCGCAATGACCTCATCGAAGTAGAGCGTCTGGGCGCGGCAGTCGATGCCTTTTGCGCGCAATACAGTCTGACTCCGCGCATCGCATTCAATCTCAACCTGGTACTGGAGGAGATCGTGGTCAATGTCATCAATTACGCTTTTCCCGAGGCCGGGCAATACCTGATATATGTCGATCTTTTCCTGGGCAAAGAGCAGGTCGAAGGCGAGGTGCGCGATACCGGCAAGGCCTTCGATCCGCTCCTAGTGGCGCCGCCGGACCTGGATCTCGATCTGGATCAGCGGGTGGTGGGAGGGCTCGGCGTCCATTTCCTGAAAACGCTGACCGACGAGGTGCGCTACACACGCCGGGATGGCAGCAATTGCCTGCGATTCATCAAGAGAATCACGCCCGAATCGGCGGAGGGAACCGGGTGCGCCGCATCTTGAGCAGCATTTATCTCCCCGTTCATGAAGAAAACAATCGTACCGGAAAGCACCATGACTAGCACGTTTGAAACGGTTGGCGACGTACTGATCGTCAGTCTTGCCGGAAAACTGAATAGCGGCAATGCGCCAGAGGTTGAAGCCGATATCCTGCGGCGCGCGGGGCAAGACGCCAGCCATTTGCTGCTCGACCTCAGTGCGCTCGACTATATTTCCAGCGCCGGTTTGCGCGTGGTGCTGGTGGCGGCCAAGCGGGTCAAGCAATCCGCCGGGAAGATGATGCTGTGCGGTCTGCAAACTCAAATCCGGGAAGTATTCGAGATCAGCGGCTTTTTGAACATATTGCAGGTTGTGTCAACACGTGAGCAGGCATTGCAGAATTTAAGCCGGGAAGGCTGATTCGCCAGGGCCTGCGCATTGCTTTGCCTTTGCATTTCACACCGCCGTCATCAATCTTTGCTACAACTGCAACAGGCTTGCGCGATGGCGGCCGATCCCAGGAAGGTTCTCCTGTTTCCTTGTTTTCCGCGGGGCCGCGGGCAAGGCCGTCCGCGCGTTCCTGATCGCGGAAATAGTCTAGCCGATGAAATCCGGCAGTTTCCCACGTATATTGTTTCAATTGAAATCGAGGCGGATCACATAATATGATGCAACCGAATCAAGTTGTATTACTATTTAACCCGCTGCTATTTTGGCTGTTTTGTTACAAATAGCTGGCTCCGTCTCAGAATAAACAACCCTCATCTCAGGAGAAGAGCATGGCTTCCGATGGTTCCGTTGCACCGAAAGAACGCGTCAATATTGTTTATCGCCCCGCTACGGGCGATGCCAAATCCGAAGTCGAACTGCCGTTGAAATTGCTGATCATCGGCGACTACACCTTGCGCGATGACGATACGCCGATCGAAGAGATGAAGCCGATCAATATCGACAAAGACAATTTCAACGACGTCCTCAAAGGGCAAAAACTGTCGCTCGATCTGTCCGTGCCGAACAAGCTCGACGACAAGGCTGATCCAGACGCGGTGTTGGCGGTGAACATGAAATTCGACTCCATCGACGATTTCTCACCCGACGCCATCGTCGACAAAGTTCCCGAGTTGCGCCAGATGATCGCCCTGCGCGACGCATTGAAGGCCTTGAAGGGGCCGCTGGGCAATATTCCCGATTTCCGCAAGAAAGTTCAGGAACTGATCGAAGACGAAGGCGTGCGCGCCCGTCTGCTGACTGAACTCGGCATCGAAGACAAATAACCGCAAATCCAGGGGTACACGATGAGTGAAGAGCAAAAGCAGGCCGACACGCCAGCCGCGGGCGCCGGTGAAACCAGCGATTCCCTGCTGGACCAGTTGATCGAATCGGCGCGCATCAAGCCGGGCGACGATGCCTATTCAATTACCAAGCAAGGCATACAGGCATTCATATCGCAGTTGCTTGAGCCGCAGAATTCGGTTGAACGCATTACCCAGGCGACCGTGGACGGCATGATCGCCGACCTCGACAAAAAACTGTGCGCCCAGGTCGATTCCATTCTGCACCATGCGGACTACCAGAAAATCGAGTCCGCCTGGCGTTCATTGAAATTCCTGGTCGATCGCACCAATTTCCGCGAAAACGTCAAGATCCAGATGCTCAGCGTAAGCAAGAGCAAGCTGCTGGACGACTTCCAGGACGCGGCCGACATCACCAAGTCGGGGCTGTACAAGAACCTCTATACGGCCGAATACGGCCAGTTCGGCGGCCAGCCTTTCGGCGCCATCATTGCCAACTACGAGTTCGGCCCGGGCGGCCAGGACATCAAGCTGCTGCAATACGCGGCCAGCGTTTCGGCCATGAGCCACGCGCCGTTCATCGCCGCCACGGGAGCGCAGTTCTTCGGTGTCGATTCCTACGATCAGTTGCCGAACCTGAAAGACCTGGCTTCTATCTTCGAGGGCCCTCAGTTCGTCAAGTGGAATGCTTTCCGCGAGTCCGAGGACGCCCGCTACGTCGGCCTGACGCTGCCGCATTTCCTTTTGCGCGTGCCCTATGGCGCCGATACCGTGCCGGCCAAGAAGTTCAATTACAAGGAAGACGTCTCCGGCGGCAATAACCAATTCCTTTGGGGCAATGCGGCGTTCGCCTTCGCCTCGCGCCTGACCGGCAGTTTTGCGGATTACCGCTGGTGCGCCAACGTAATCGGGCCCCAGGGCGGCGGCACGGTCAACGACCTGCCGGTGTACACCTACGAATCCATGGGCGAACTGCAGAACAAGATTCCCACTGAAGTCTTGATTTCCGAGCGCCGCGAGTTCGAACTGGCCGAGCAGGGTTTCATCGCATTGACGATGCGCAAGAACAGCGACAACGCCGCATTCTTCTCCGCCAATTCGGCGCAGAAGCCCAAGTTCTTCGGCAATAGCAAAGAAGGCAAGGAAGCCGAGCTCAATTACAAGCTCAGTACCCAGTTGCCCTACATGTTCGTGGTCAGCCGCCTGGCGCACTACATCAAGGTGATCCAGCGCGAAAACATCGGCACATGGAAAGAACGCGGCGATCTGGAAAACGAGCTCAACACATGGATACGCCAGTATGTGGCGGACATGGACAACCCCGCCGAAGGCGTGCGTAGCCGCCGTCCATTGCGCCAGGCCGAGATCGTCGTGGCCGATGTCGAGGGGGACCCAGGCTGGTACCGCGTAGACCTGAAGGTGCGTCCGCACTTCAAGTATATGGGCGCATCGTTCACCTTGTCGCTGGTCGGCAAGCTCGAGAAGAAATAAGGTGATTGCCGGCCTGGCCGGCAAGCCGGAAAGCAACAAAAAGAAGCCTTTGTTTCATCCGTAACGGAGCATCGGTTTTTCGACATGGACCAGTAACACAAGACCTTCAGAATGTGAAACATGCGCAGGACACATGAAGAAGGACTGAGCAGACTGCCCCGGTTTCGGCCGTGGCGGTAAATACGAAGACGGAGTCCGACAAGCAGGTGGTCTCCATTTACTCTAAACCATGAGATAAAGCTAAAGGAAATTATTATGCCAATGCCATGCTACCTCCTCCTTGAAGGCCAAAACCAAGGAAAAATCGAAGGCTCCGCCAAGGTCAAGGGCCATGAAGGCAAGATCCTGGTCCAGGCCGTGGACCACCTCATCGAAATCCCGAAAAGCCCGCAAACTGGCCTGCCTACCGGCAAGCGCGTGCATTGCCCCATGACAGTCACCAAGGAAATCGACAAGTCGTCGCCCAAGCTGTTCCAGGCCTTGACGTCCGGCGAGCAGATGAAAGAGGTCACTCTCGAGTACTACCGCATTTCGCCCAAGGGCACCGAAGAAAAGTACTACACAGTCAAGTTGAGCAATGCCATCCTGACGAACATCCGTGCCTGGACGCCGAACTGCCTTACTCCCGCCAACCAGCAAATGGGCCACATGGAAGACGTTGCGTTCACGTACGAGAAAATCACATGGACGTTCGATCCGGACGGCATCGAAGCCGAAGATTCCTGGTTGGCGCCGAAGTCCTAAGCAGGGCTGAGCGGAGCCGCGGGTGAGAGAGCGTCGCTTGCTCGAAAGGATAGCCGCTTGGGAGGAAGGTGATCTGCGCACCAACCAAACCCAGGTGGATATCCTCATGAAGTCAGTGATGGATCATCTCACCCGCTTGCTCAATACGCGGCAGGGCAGCGTACAGATCGACCCTCTTTTCGGCGTTCCGGATTTCACCAATCTGGCAGGTGGCATGGCCGCCGGCTCCACCAGGGACATCGAAGAGGAAATCCGGCGCATGGTGCAAAAATATGAGCCCAGAATCAAGGCGCCCCGAGTAACATTGAACCGCGAATTGACCGATGTGCTGTCCATCAGGTTTTCCCTTGAAGGCACGCTGGAAGTCGATGATCGCGATATCCCATTACAAATATCGACAACAGTCGGTGCCAACGGCAAGGTGAATATCACCTGATCGTCCATCGACATTGCGCATTCATTTCCTAGTCGGCGACTCCAATATGTTCAATCGATATTACGAAGAAGAGTTGAACAAGCTCAAGGGCCTGGCGGTGGAATTTGCGCAGAGCAATCCCGCGCTCGCGCCCATGCTGTCCGGCGCGTCGGCCGATCCCGATGTCGAACGCTTGCTGGAAGGCGTGGCTTTCCTGACCGGCCTGACGCGGCAAAAGCTGGATGATGAATTCCCCGAGTTCGTGCAAGAGCTCACGAACATGCTGTTCCCGCATTATTTGCGGCCTATTCCCGCCTCGACCTTGATCAGTTTTACCCCGGCCGGCATGCTTACGGAGAACGTGCGCGTTGCCGCGGGCACGACACTGGCCTCGGTGCCGGTGGACGGCACGCCATGCCATTTCCGCACCACTTGCGATCTGAATGTCCAGCCCCTGCGCCTGGCGGAAGTCAATGTGCTGAGCCTTGCCGGCACCGCGCCTGTGCTGATGATGGATTTCGAACTGCAGGGCCTGACGCTGGCGCAATGGGAGTCGGACAGTATCCGTCTTTTCCTGGGCAGCGGCTACACCGACGCCGCAAAGCTGCTGCTGTTGCTGAGCAATCATGTGGTCAATGTCCGCATCGCCGGCGGCAACGGCGAGCGTTTCGAGCTGGGCGTCAAAGGACTGCGTCCCTCCGGCTTCGATCATGAATTGCTGCCGTATCCCAGCCATGCGTTCAGCGGCTTTCGCACTATTCAGGAATTTTTCGTGCAACCCGAGAAATTCCTGTACATCGACATCGAGGGCTTGCGGCGCTGGACCGCGCGCGGCAATGGTTCCAGTTTCAGCGTATTCATTACCCTGGACCATGTTCCCGACTGGATGCCCGAAGTACGCGGCGACAGTTTCCAGCTCAACGTCGTGCCTGCGATCAATCTGTTCCCGCATGCGGCAGACCCTATCAGCCACGACCATCGCCTCACTGAATACCGGGTCATACCGGAAGGCCGTAATCGCCAGCACTTTCAGGTCTATGCCCTGGACGAGGTAATAGGTTATCAGCAAGGCGTCGCCAAAGAGCGGGTCTATCTGCCTTTCGGTCTTTTCAGGCACGACGGCCGCCGCGCCAAACTCAGCTATCGCACGACCATGCGGCCGGCCACTGTCGATCGCGGCAGCGAAGTCTTTCTTTCGGTGAATTATTCGCCGGGCGAGGCGCCGGTGCCCGAGACCCTGTCCATCCGCATGACCTGCACCAACCGAGCATTGCCGGAAAGCCTGAAACTGGGCGATATCAACCAGCCGACCAGCAGTTCGCCCGATCTCTTGCGTTTCCAGAACATTCGCGGCGTGACGCCTGCGCTCAATCCGCCCGTTGGCGAGGCCATGCTTTGGCGCCTGATCTCGCATGTGTCGCTGAATTTTCTTTCCGTGGCCAACGCCGTCAATCTGCAGGCCATGCTGAATTTATATGTGTTTTCGGAGCGCCATGAGCAGGGCCAGGAGGCGGCCAACCGGCGCCGGGTGGATGGCATCCAGGAGGTCACCGCCACGCCCGAGACACGGTTGATCGGCCGCGGGGGCATCTTGCGCGGACAACTGATCCGCATCAAATGCCGGCAGGACCATTTTGCCGGCATCGGCGACATGTATTTGTTCGGATGTGTGCTCGAGCGCTTTATTGCCGATTACGCCGGCATCAATTCCTATACCCGCGTCGAACTGATCGATGCTTTTTCAGGAGCAACCTTCAAATGGGCGCCGAGACTGGGACAACAGTCGCTGTTGTAAAAGACGCGCTGCTCGCCAACGGCGAAAAGTATGCTTATTTCCAGGCTGTCCGCCTGTTGCGTCTGTACGACCGCGGCGGCGTGCAGCACGGAAATCTGCGTGTGCGTCCCAAGCTCGGCCTGGGTTTTCCAGAAAACGACATCGACAGCATCGAGGCGCGGCCGGGCGGTGGTTATCGCATTACCGCCAATTTCTTCGGTTTATACGGCGTCGCGTCGCCGCTGCCTACCTACTATACCGAGGACTTGTTCGAGGAAGAGCGCGAAGGCCGGCATGTCACGCGCGAGTTTCTCGATATTGCGCACTATGCGCTCTATCCGCTGCTGTTCGATGCGTGGTCCAAGTACAGGCTAGAGCAACGCATCGTCGAGCAGGAAGATACGTCGGTACTGAATCACCTGTACGCTTTCGTTGGACTTGACGATCCCGAACTGCGCATCAGTCTATTGCCCGGCAGCGCGGAATTGTTGCGCTACGCGGGCCTGATCAACCAGCGGCCGCGTTCCGCATTGGGCTTGCAAACCATGCTTGGCGATGCCTTTGCGGGCGCCCGCATCGAGATCGACAGCTGTGTATTGCACACGCTGCCCATTCCCCCCGACCAGCAATGGCGCCTTGGCGGCCAAGGGCACAGCCTGGGCGAGGACGTCTATCTTGGATCGCAGATCGATGATTACAGCAGCGCCCTGCGTATCCGCATGTCAGATGTGCCGCAGGCCTTGTTTCATGACTTGCTGCCCGGTGCGGCAAGTCACCAGCGCTTGCGCTTCTTGACCCGATTCTATCTGACAGATCCTTTCGATGTGGACGTGGAACTCAATCTGCGCCACGACGATGCGCGTGCCGCACGCACCAACAGTAAACAATGGTCGCGCCTCGGCCTGGACACCTGGCTGACGCCGGAACAGGCGAACGAACCCACACGCGTCAAATTCACACTTTAAAAATCGTACACGCTGTTATATCAACGGAGAAGAACAATGTTGTTGGTAGAATTGAAACCACTGGTGGGCCGTCTGAATACTTATTGCAAGCAGGCGCTGGAAGACGGCGTCGGCTTGTGCGTATCGCGCGGGCATTACGAAATCACAGTCGAACACTTGCTGGTCAAGCTGTTCGACGAACTGCAGGCGGACATTCCGCTCTTGCTGCGTCAGCACGATGTCGATGCGGCGCTCGTCAAGCGCGCCATCGAGCGCTCGATCGAGGACATGCGCACCGGCAATGCCGGCCGTCCGGCGTTTTCGCCGCTGCTGCTGGAATTGCTGCAGGATGCCTGGCTGATCGCATCGGTCAGCCTGCACGAAACACGCATTCGTTCCGGCGCCTTGTTGTTGGCGTTCCTGGCGCGCGCCACCTATTATGCGACCGGCGATTATGCCGAGCCTCTGCGCGCCTTGAACCGTGAAAGCCTGCTTGCATCATTCGGGCAAATTTGCGGCGCCTCAATCGAGGAGTCCGCAGGCGCTTCGGCCGAGGGCGAGACGTCATCGGCCGGCGCGGCGGCTGGCGGCGACGGCAGCGCGATTGCGCGTTTCTGCGAAAATTTCACTGAAAAAGCCCGTGCCGGCAATATCGATCCGGTGTTCGGCCGCGATATGGAAATTCGCCAGATGGTCGATATTCTGGCGCGTCGCCGCAAGAACAACCCGATTTGCGTCGGCGATCCGGGCGTGGGCAAGACGGCGGTGGTCGAAGGCTTGGCCTTGCGCATTGTGGATGGCGATGTGCCCGACTCGCTCAAGGATGTCACCATTCTTGGCCTGGACATGGGCTTGCTGCAGGCGGGCGCCAGCGTCAAGGGCGAATTCGAGAACCGGCTCAAAGGCGTGATCAACGAGATCAAAGCCTCCGCCAAGCCTATCATCCTGTTCATCGATGAAGCTCATACACTGATCGGCGCGGGCGGCCAGGCCGGCACATCGGATGCCGCCAATCTGCTCAAGCCCGCGCTGGCGCGCGGCGAGTTGCGTACCATTGCAGCCACTACCTGGGCCGAATACAAAAAGTACTTCGAAAAAGACGCGGCGCTGGCGCGGCGCTTTCAACTGGTCAAGCTCGACGAGCCAGATCTGGCAACCGCCATCCTGATCCTGCGCGGGCTTAAGGAAAAGTACGAAGAGGTGCACCAGGTGGTCATGCGCGACGATGCTATCGTCGCCGCTGCCGAGCTGTCCAGCCGCTACATTACCGGCCGGCAATTGCCGGACAAGGCCGTCGATTTGCTTGATACCGCCTGCGCGCGCGTCAAGGTACTGCAAAGCGCCAAGCCAGATGTGCTGGAAGACAAGGAACGCCAGATCCAGGCTTTGGGGCGCGAGAAGAGCGGCCTGGAGCGCGATCAGGACAACCAGCAGCCGGTGGATCTGGCAAGGCTGGCCGCGATCGACGGATTGTTGACGGCACTGGCCGCCGAAGCCGACGCATTGCGCGCAATCTGGCAAACGCAAAAAGCCGCGGCCGACATTCTGCTGGCGGCGCGCACCGCGCGGCGGGAGGCAAAGTCCGCCGATGCGCCGCAAGCCGAACTCGATGCGCTTGCCGAAACCATCGCGGCCGCCAGCCTTGCCTTCAAAGAGGCGCAGGGCGCGCAAGCGCTGGTGCGGGTCGATGTCGATCCCGATGTCGTGGCCAAGGTGATCTCCGACTGGACCGGCATCCCGGCCGGCAAGATGTTGCGCGACCAGGCCGAAAGCGTCATGCGCATGGCCGAAACCTTGAGCGCGCGCATCCGGGGGCAAGACCACGCCATGCATCAGGTGGCGGAAATCCTCAAGACCGCGAAATCGGGCCTCAAGGATCCGCAGCAGCCGATGGGCGTCTTCCTGTTGGCGGGGCCGTCGGGTGTCGGCAAGACCGAGACGGCGCTGTCGGTAGCCGATATCCTGTTCGGCGATGAAAAGTCGACAGTAGTGGTCAACATGAGCGAATTCCAGGAGAAGCACAACATCAGCCGCCTGATCGGTTCGCCGCCGGGTTATGTGGGCTATGGCGAGGGCGGCGTATTGACCGAGGCGGTGCGCCAGCGGCCTTATTCGGTGGTGCTGCTCGACGAGGTCGAGAAAGCCCATCTGGATGTGTTGAACCTGTTTTACCAGGTATTCGACAAGGGCATGCTGTCGGACGGCGAAGGCAAGGAAATCGACTTCTCGAACACCGTAATCTTCCTGACTTCGAACCTTGCCACGGATGTCATCACCGAAATGACCGCCGGCGACGAAAAGCCCGATGCCGAAACGCTGCTGGCCGCGGTGCGGCCGATATTGTCCAACCATTTCAAGCCGGCGCTGCTGGCGCGCATGACCGTGATTCCCTATTTCACGCTTGCGCAAGACGCGTTGGCCGGTATCGTCCGCCTGAAACTGAACAAGATCGTGCAGCGCCTTGCCCACAACAACAAGATGCGTTTCACCTACAGCGATGCGGTGGTTCAGCAAATCGCGGCGCGCTGCACCGAAGTCGAAACCGGCGCGCGCAATATCGATTTCATCTTGCGCGGCAATATCATGCCGCTGATGTCGCAGGAAATCCTGGCCCGCATGAGCAGCGAAGCCGCGCCGGCCGACATTGCGCTGGAGGTCGACGAGGCGGGCGAATTCTCTGTGTCATTCCAGGATAGCGCGGCGTAGATGATGGGAGCGTCACGCTGGCGCGTTACAACGGTAACCAGGCTGATATAAACCGGTAAGGCGGAGATGGGAACATGGCGCAAATCAATCAGGGATGGAAGAATGGCTTCATTGAAAAATAAACTCGATGCCAACAGGCGTTTCGAGTTCAGTTCCAAGGCATTCGCCCCCGATAAATTCGAAGTGGTCGACATGGACGGTTTCGAGTCGATTTCGCAGCCTTTCCGTTTTACGCTGACTTTGGTCACCGATGATGCCGATATCGATTTCGACAGCATGCTGCAGCGTCCGGCGCGGTTCGCCATCTTCGCGCCGGACGGCGCAAGCAGCACGCCGTATCACGGCATACTCGCCGAATTCGAGCAATTGCACCGGGTCGACGGCTATGTGTTCTATCGCGCGGTGCTGGTGCCGCGCCTGTGGCAGTTGTCGCTCTACCGGATTTCCGAGGTCTACCTTAACGAGCAAAGCATTCCCGACATCATCGAAGGCATCTTGCGCAAAAGCCGTTTGTCCGCGTCGGACTACGAAATGAAGCTGTCCGGCAAGTACCGGCGGCGCAGTTTCGTCTGCCAGTACCAGGAAAGCAATCTCGACTTCCTGTCGCGCTGGATGGAAAAGGAAGGCCTGTATTATTACTTCGAGCATGCGGATGCCGACAAACTGGTGATCGTGGACCATCGCCGCATGCACGCGGCGCAAGCCATCGCGGTCAACTATCGTCCGGCCGACGAACTCGATACCGGGACGGCGCCGGATGCGGTGCAGGTATTCGTCGGCCGGCAAAGGCCCTTGCCCCATCAAGTCATCCTGCAAGACTACAACCATCGCAAGGCCGCTCTGGAATTGACGGCGCATGCGACGGTATCGGATACCGGCATCGGCGACGTGATGCTGTACGGCGAGAATTTCCGCGACCAGGAAGAGGGCAATCGCTACGCCAAGCTGCGCGCCGAAGAAATCGTCTGCGGCGGCAAAGTGTTCTCCGGTGAATCGACCGCGGTCGGGCTGCGCAGCGGCTATTTCATGCAATTGGCGCATCACTACCGCGCCAATTTCAATGGCCGCTACCTGGTGACGGAGCTGCACCATTCCGGCACGCAGGCGGGGGCCTTGCTCAACGGTGTGAAAACGCCTTTCAATAATGAGGCCGGCAGCGAAACACACTACCGTAACAGTTTTCGGGCCGTCCCGGAAGCGGTCCAGTTCCGTGCCGCGCGCGTCACGCCCAAGCCGCGTGTGGCCGGCACGATGAACGCCACGATAGATGCCGAGGGCAGCGGCGAGTACGCCGAGCTCGATGAATATGGCCAATACAAGGTGCAACTGCCTTTCGACCGCGGCGGCAAAAACGCCAACAAGGGTTCGGCGCGCATACGCATGGCTACGCCGTATTCCGGCAGCAACCACGGCATGCATTTTCCATTGCACAAGAATGCCGAAGTGCTGTTGTCGTTCACGGACGGCGATCCAGATCTGCCGGTAATCGTCGGCACGGTGCCGAACTCGGAAAATAACAGCATAGTGGACCAGTCCAGCGCCCATGAGAACCGCATCAGCACCGCTGGTGGCAACCAATTGCACATGAGCGATGTCAAGGGCAAGGAAGTCATCTGGCTGAATTCGCCCTTCCATGGCAGCAGCATCGGCATCGGCTCGGTCGACCCGCGCGGCGGCGGCAGTATTTTCGCGGCGACCAAGGGCAGCAGCGACTCTATTTCGTTTGGCAATTCAAACAGCATGTCGTTCGGTCCGAAGAATTCGCTATCGATCGGCACGGCGAACAGTATCGACGCATCGTTCGCCAACAAGGTCACGATGGGCGGCTCCATTGGGATTTCAATGGCGAACGATGTCAAATGGAATATGAATTTATTGCCGGCCGGGCTTTAGCAAAAGCCTGTCAATCGACGATTCGGAAAGCGTCAAATTTCAGAATCCAGCAGCAATATCGTGGCGCTGGAAGGCTACAAGATTTCGGCGGGCTACAGCACCAGCAATGCGCAGGTGTTGGCGATCAAGGCCAAGGAGTCCACACTCAGGAATTTAGTCGGGTATTTACCGCGCTGAACCTTACTCAATCGGCGATTTTCGGCGCGGGCGTGAACGGCAAGCTCAAGAAGATCGACGATGCGAACGAAATCGATACCCGGCGCAATGAGGCAAAGAAAGAGCGCGATGCCAAGAAAAAGACGAGCAGGCCGCTATCGACGCCAAGTATCCCAGCGATAGCCAACGGGCTGAGAAAGAGGCGGCAACCGATGCGTTGAACAAAAAATACGCCGACCTCGACGCGATCGATAAATCGGGCATGGAAGACAATAATTTCGTGGGCGGCTGGCCGGGCGTCATCGCCAAATATGGCACCGATACCATCCTCAATGGTGGTGCGCTTGCTTGCCTTGCAGGGTTATGCCAGGACATTTGCGGCGGAATTGAAGATCCTCGAAACTGCGCTCAATAGCGTGCTGGAATTGAATAAAAAGGGTATTTTCATGGATGTGAAATTCGGCTTTCTCCGGGGCGCTCGAAGCTGGCGCTGGACGAGGATGGGTTTGCCGCGTCGCATAAGGATTACTACACAACAAGCATCAAGGGCAAGAATGGCGAAACTGGCCGTCGAGAGCGGCGAAAAGCGTATCGATTATCGCCGGTGGGCAATCAAGCTGGCACCCGCAACAAAGTCTCCTTGACCATGGGCATGGGCGACGTTCATTGTCCGCCGAAGGAGCATGGCGGGAACCATGAATACCCTGAAAATCAAGAACAATGCCGTTTCATTGATGGCGGACGATAGTGGCTTCTTTGCGGACGCATTTTCAGCCAAACTGAATTGCGGCAATGTGGGCGTTGAGGCCGGCGCTAGTGGTTTGACTCTCGGGCTGAGATGCCAACAAGGCTGAGTTCAGCCTTGTTGGCGTGTCACTTGGCCGGCAATTTGATCAAACTCGGTTGAAGACATATGAAAATCCTTAAACCTGACAACCTCGCGCTGCTGTACCGCTGCTTTACTTTTGCTGGCCGCAATACGCTGTCGATCGGCATGATGGGCTTTTTCCATTTCGAGCGCGGCGGCCGCGAGCAACTGCTGCCGGAAGCGCAGCTTTGGGCCGACGTCGCCAAGGTAATGGCCGATTCCGGCATCGAAGCGCCGCTGGACGAGGGCTGGCCCAAGCCATCGGCCGAGTTCATGCTGTACGGCGCGGCATACGCGCCGCAGGGCGGCGCAACGGGGCATCTGACTGTCAGCGCCAAGGTGGGCGGGGTTGCCAAACAATTGTATGTATTCGGCGATCGCCAATTCGGCGCCGCCGGCCTGCCGTCGCAGCCGCTGCCTTTTACCCGCATGCCGCTGAGTCCCGCGGCGGCGTTCGGCGGCGTGGGTTTTGCCGATAATCCCGCGGGCAAAGGTTTTGCTGAAGCCAAGAGCGCCGATGGCCTGCTGCGCCGCGCCCTGCCCAATATCGAGCATCCGCGCCATATGATGACGGCGGCGGGCGACTGTCCACCCCCCGCGGGGTTCGGCGCGCTCGCGCCCGACCATAGTGCGCGGCGCCAGCATTTGGGAAGGTTCGACGAACGCTGGCTCAAGCAGGCCTGGCCCAATTTGCCCGACGAAACACGGCTGGACTATTTTTTCTCCGCGCCGCCGGACCAGCGCCTGCCGGGCTACCTGCGCGGCGATGAAGGCTTCGAAGCCGAGCACATGCATCCTGCGCGCCCGCGCCTGGCCGGGCGCTTGCCTGGCCTGCGCGCCCGTTGTTTCGTCCATCGCAAGCTGGCCGATGGCGCAATGCAATTCAGCGAGATCGAGACGCGCGCGGAAACGGTATGGCTGTTGCCAGAACTCGAATGCGGCATTGTGCTGTATCGCGCCAGCGCGAAGACCGACGATAGCGATGCCGACGATGTACTGCATGCGATGGCCGAATGGGAAAACATGGGCGATGCGCCCCTGCCGTTCGAGCATTACGAGCAATTGTTTCGCAAGCAGATCGAGTTCACGCAAGACGCCGCGCCGGTCGCGGTGCCAGCGCCGCGGCGGATTCTGTCGCCGCCGAAGCGCCCGCGGCGATCCCGGCGGCAGCCGTTGTGCCGGCAGCGGCCGTGTCGGCAGTGGCTGTGGTCGATCCCGCCTTGCAGAATCTGGAGAAGCTGGCGCAAGACATGCAGGCGCAAACAAGTGAATTGCTGCGCCGGCATGGCCTGACCGAAGCCGATATCGTCAGGCCGCCGACCGAAGCGCCGGAGACGACGCTGGCCGAGCTTGAAACCATGACAAAGGAAATCGAAGCGAAAACCAGGCCTTGCTGAAAGAGCATGGTTTGACCGAAGCCGATATCGTCAGGCCGCCGACCGAGCCGCCGCCGACGTCCCTGGAGCAATTACAGGTTCAGACGGCGAAGATGGAGAAAAAAACCAACGCTTTATTGCAAGAACATGGTCTGACAAAGGCGGATATCCAGGCTTACCTGGGCGGCAGCCCGGCAGGAGCAAGCCGCGCAGTTTATGCGCGAGTCGCCCATTGCACTGGCGCAGCAGCAATCGGAACTGGACGCCTTGATTGCGCAAGCGGCGCTTCTGCCTGCAATGCCGGCGGCCGCGTTGGCCTTGCCTAAGTTGCCGGAAATGCCTGACATATCCGATATGCCGCCGGCCAAGCTGACACGCGAAGATGTGGTCGAGCGCCACAGCCGCCAGGAAAGCATGGCGGGCCTGGATCTGTCGGGGCTGGACTTGTCGGCCTTGAACCTTGCCGGCGCGGATTTCAGCGGCGCCTTGCTGGACGGAACCGGTTTCCAGCAGTCAGTGCTTGCGGGGGCGCGCTTTAACGGTGCGCTGCTGCAGGCCAGCGATTTTTCCGAGGCTGACCTGACGGGCGCTGGGCTTACCGGTGTGGCGGGCGCGGGCGCGGTTTTTGCCAAAGCCAAACTGGACAGCAGCGATTTGACCGAGTCCGATTTCAGCGGGGGCGATTTTTCCGAAGCGGCATTGAACCGCGCCACGCTGACCTACGCGACGTTCAATGGCGCTTCCATGGCGGGGCTGAAAGCCGCGGGTTGCCAGGCCGCCAATGCCAGCTTCAACGACTGCAAACTCGATAAAGCCGATTTCAGCGGCGCGCGTTTGCCGGCGGCGCAATTCAATGGCGCGCAATGCGTGTCGGCCAATATGGCCGGCAGTATTTGCGATCAGGCGGAGTTCTACGGCAGCAATCTGAACGGCGCCTGTTTCGATACCGCCAGCCTGCGTGCGTCGCGCGCGGGCAGCGGTGCTGTGTTCGATGGCGCGGCTTTTGTCGCGGCACAGATGGGCAAGGCCAGTTGGGAAGGCGCGTCGATCGCCGGCGCCGATTTCAGCCGGGCGGTGCTGGACGATGCGGATTTCAGCAAAACCCTGGCACAGGGCGCGCGTTTCGGCCAGGTATCGGCGCAAGGTGCGAAGTTTTCCAAGGCCGATCTCAGCAAGGCCGACCTGACCGGAGTCAATCTGTTCAAGGGCTCTCTACGCAAGAGCAAGCTGGACGACGCCGTGCTGCATTTTGCCAATTTGTACGGCGTTGACTTTGAAAGTACGAAAACGAAGGTTGCGATGCTGGAAGGCGCCAATATCGACCAGACCATTCTTGGTTTCCGGCCGCCGTTGGCGTAGTCGATATAAATAAAGGAATAGCGTGGAACTGCAACAGGCCCTACAAGCTTTGGCCGACAACAAGCAATTGATCGATGCCGATTTGCGCGGCGCGGATCTGTCCGGCCGCGATTTGTCCGATTGCACCTTGATGAATGTGAACCTTGAGGGCGCAAACCTGGAAGGCGTGCGCCTGCAAGGCGCGTTTCTGCAAAACGTCAACCTGAAGGCGGCCCGGTTGCGGCAGGTACAGGCCGCCGAGGCAAACTTTTCCGGTGTCGACCTGAGCAATGCCCAATTGCAGGGCAGCGTGCTGCTGCAGGCGGCATTTGGAAATTGCCAATTCGACGGCGCGCAACTGGCGCAAGCGCAACTGGTGCGCTGCGATACCCACGAATGCAGTTTCGCGGGGACCGATTTCAGCGGCGCGGACTTGACCCGCTGGACGGCGATGAATACGGAATTGGGCAGCGCGAAGTTCGACGGCGCGAAGATGGAGCAGGCTTATCTGAAAGGTTGCGTTCTCACCGGCCAGCGTTTCCCCGGCTGCGACCTTACCATGACCATGTTCAACGGCGCGCAACTGCAAAAGGCCGATTTCACCAATGCCGTGCTTGATCGCACCAGCTTCATCGGCGCCCAATTGCAGGAAGCGGTTTTTTCCGGCGTGCGCGGCACTTATACGGCGCTGATCGATGCGCAGTTGCAAAAGGCGAATCTGGCCGGAGCGGTGTTTGAAATGGCGGACGCGAGCAACGCCGATTTCAGCGGCGCGCAGGCGGCTGGCGTCAACTGGCACATGTCGGTGATGCATAAGGCGAAATGGACCGGCGCGAACCTGAAGAATTCGCACTGGGTGGACTGCGACCTGGCGCATGCCGATTTTTCGGATGCGGATTGTTCGCAGGCCAATCTGGCGGGGGCCAGCATCCACGCGATCATGCAACAGAACACACGCTGGGACGGCGCCAATCTGAATGGCGTGCGTCCCACCGACCCGGCGCTGGAACGGGCCGAGCAGTGGCAGCCGAAACCGGCGGCCGCCCGATAAAATTCTATGGAGTCGATCATGCAAAATACCCTGGTCACAATGTCCCGTCCCGGCGCCGAAGCGCATGTGGGGCTGGTTTACGCCACCGTTACAGGACGCGCCGATAAATGGTTTTTCCTGAGTTCGGCGTCCGCCATCGAGCGCGCGGTGCGCGCCGATAGTTGCCTGATCGAACCCGATTGCGGCGACATGGTACTGGTATGCGATGGGGGCGCGCAGGCTTCCTACATCCTGGCGGTGCTGGCGCGCGCCACGCCGGACCAGGCCACGCTGAAGTTGCCGGGCGCGGTCGAATTGCACACCGCCCAGGGCCGGTTGCGCGTGCAAGCCCGGCAATTGGACTTGTCGGCCAGCCAGGCAGTGGTGCTGCAGGCGCCGCGCGTCGAGTTGGCCGGTATCGAAGGCAAAATTCAGTTCCATAACCTGACGGCCAGCGCGCAACAGGCCAATGCGCGCTTCGGCACTGTCAGCACACTGGCGCAGTCCATGACGACAACGGTGGGGCGCCTGGTGCAAAAGGCGCGCGATAGTTTCCGCTGGACCGAAAACCTCGAGGAAACCCGCGCCGGCCGCTTGCGCCTGCTGGTGCGCGATCGTTTTCACCTGAAAGCCAAGCATGCGACGATGCTGGCCGAAGGGCAGGTAAAGATCGATGGCGAAAAAATAGACCTGGGCTGAGCGCGCTTCGCGATAGCCTTTCCGCATCCCGAACAGGAGATAGCAGATGTTCGCAGTCACCAAACAAAACGGCCAATGCATGGCCATGCCCGATGTGTGCAAGACGCCGGTTCCGCCGGGCGCGCCGGTGCCGATGCCCTATCCGAATATTTCCATGCCGATGATGGGCAACCCGGCCACCCTGAAAGTGATGATCTGCGGGATGCCCGCGCTGACCAAGGCCTCCAAGATTCCAATGAGCAACGGCGACCAGCCCGGAGTGGCGGGAGGCGTCGCATCCAGCAAGATCATGGGGCCGACCGAGTTCATCCTGAGCAGCATGAAGGTCAAGCTGGAAGGCAATCCCGCAGTCCGTCTGGGCGATACCACCAAGCAGAACGACGGCAACGCGGTGGGCGCGGTGCTGGCGCCCAGCCAGGCCAAAGTCATGGTTATGAGCTAAGCAAGCGGGAAACTATCATGAAAACAGTCTGGATCACTTCCCTGGCCAAGAATCAGCCCCGTGTGGCGGCCGTGTCTGAATACCTGAAACGCTACGGCCTGCAAAGCAAAGGCCATTTCTGGACCGATGAGCCGGAGAAAATGGCATGGCGCGTCGCGCTCGATTCGTTGCTGGAGGCGCGCGCGGATGTCTGGCTGGTCCTGGCCGATGCGGAAGAAATCGCCAAGCCGGGAGTGCGCTATGGCCTGGCGCTGCTGGCCGCATCGCTGCGCGAAGCACGGAATCATGGATTCCCCGTGATGCTGATGTGGGCGGGCGGGGCGCCGGCGGCCGACAGCTTGCCGCCGCTGCTGCAAAATGCGACGCAATTGGAGGAAGCTTCCCCGGCCTGGGCCGCCAAGATTGTCGCCAAGGCCAATGTGGCGACCAAGGCGGCCGCGCCGGATTACCGCCTCAATGTCACCGGCGACGATAGGCTGGGGCAATGGTTCGAGGTCGGTCCGCGCGCGGGCGCATGGGACGGCATGGTGTTCGGCATCAGCGGCGGCGACGCCGAAATCAATTTCCAGGCGGTCGGCCCGAAAGGCGCCTTGCCGGAAAAAACAGTCCTGGAATTCGCGCAGCAAGGTTTCAAGCTGCAGGTCGGCGATGCCGAGTACACGGCATGGGCGGTGCGCAACCAGGTCGATGCCGCCAGTTCCTATTATGCGCGGGTCAAAGGCTGCCCCGGTTCCGTGCTGTTCATGCCTTACGCGGATGACGGCGAATCGGAGGCCACAGTGATTCGGCTGGCTTGAGGCCAGGAGGTCAAGACAATGGCCTTTCCTATCAATAAATGGCTGCGCGCAAGGCAACACAATGCGCAGCGTGTTTCAACAGTGCGTCGCTGCGATTCGGGTGCGCTGGGTAATCTATTCCGGAGGTGTTAAACCATGGCTTCTCTTTCCAACCGTTTGCTTGCCAACAAGCGCTTTGAATTTACCTCCAGCGCTTTCGACGACGACAAGTTCGCGGTGGTCGATATGGAGGGGGTTGAGTCCATTTCGCAGGTGTTCCGCTTCACCCTGACGCTGGTCACCGACGATGCCTCGATCGACTTCGACAAGATGCTGCAGAATCCCGCCACCTTTCTTATCCGCGCGCCGGACGGCAATGGGACGACACCTTATCATGGCGTGCTGGCCAGCCTGGATCAACTGCATCGCGCCGATGGCTATGTGTTCTACAGGGCGGTGCTGGTACCGCGCTTGTGGCATCTGTCCTTGTACCGGATTTCAGAAGTCTATCTGAACGAACAGGCGATTCCGGACATTATTGAAAGCGTGCTCAAGGGCAGCCGCCTGTCCACCGCCGATTTCGAATTGAAGCTGACGGGCCAGTACCGGGCGCGCAGTTTTGTCTGCCAGTACCAGGAGTCGCACCTTGATTTCCTGGCGCGCTGGATGGAAAAAGAGGGGATGTACTATTACTTCGACCATAGCGGTACGAGCGAAAAACTGATTATTGCCGATAATCGGATGATGCATGCGGCCGATGCGCTCCAGGTCAATTACCGGCCGGCCGACGAGCTCGATACCGGACTGGCGCCGGATGCCGTGCAGGATTTCGTATGCCGCCAGCAGCCGCTGCCGCGCCAGGTGGTGCTGCAGGATTTCAATCACCGCAAGGCCTCGGTGACGCTCAAGGCCAGCGAGATCGTATCCGAATCGGGTTTCGGCGACGTAATGATCTACGGCGAGAATTTCCGCGATGAACAGGAAGGCAAGCGTTATGCCAAGTTGCGCGCCGAGGAAATCATTTGCGGCGGCAAGGTGTTCTCGGGCGCGGCGAGCGCGGTCGGACTGCGCAGCGGCTATTTCATTGAATTGGCTCATCATTACCGCGATGATTTCAACGGCCAATACCTGGTGACCGAGGTGCAGCACAGCGGCTCGCAGGCCGGCGCTTTGCTGGAGGGCATACGCAGTCCGTTCGGCGCGGGCAGCCCTACTGGCGAAACCAACTATCGCACTAGTTTCCGGGCGATTCCGGCGGCGGTGCAGTTCCGCGCCGAGCGCGTCACGGCCAAGCCGCGGGTGGCGGGCACGATGAACGCCACTATCGACAGCGAAGGCAGCGGCGACTATGCCGAACTGGATGCCTATGGCCAATACAAGGTGCAATTGCCGTTTGATCGCACCGAGAAGAACGCCAACAAAGGCTCGGCGCGGGTGCGCATGGCAACGCCCTACGCGGGCAGCAACCACGGCATGCATTTTCCGCTGCACAAGAACGCTGAAGTATTGCTGTCGTTCATCGACGGCGATCCGGATCAGCCGGTGATAGTCGGGGCGGTGCCGAACTCCGAGAATATCAGCATCGTCAATCAGAATAATCCGGCCGAGAACAAGATCAGCACGGCGGGCGGCAATCAGCTACACATGAGCGATACCAAGGGCAAGGAAGTGATCTGGCTCAATTCGCCGTTCCACAGCAGCAGCATAGGTATCGGCTCGGTGGATCCCAAGGGCGGCGGCAGCGTGTTCGCCGCGACCATGGGAAGCAATGATTCCGTGACACTCGGCAATGTGAACAGCATGTCCTTCGGCTCGGCGAACACCTTGTCGGTGGGTACGGCAACCGGCCTGGACTTGTCGTTCGCGAACAAGGTGTCGATGGGCGCATCGATCTCGGTGTCGATGGCCAACGCGGTGGCATGGAATATGAATCTCAATCCGCTGGCTACGGTAGCGACACCGTACAGCTTGACGATCGACGATAGCAACAGCGTGGCATTCAATGACACGCAAAACGAGCAGATAGCGTTGGAGAGCTATTCCATTTCCGCCGGGCACGCGACTTTCGATCCGAATGTGCTGAGTGTCAAGGCCACGCAGAAAATCATAAAGGCCGTGATTGCCGCCTATACCACGTTGAACCTTGCGGCTTCCACGGCGTTCAGTCTGTACGTCAATGGACGGCTGGGAGGGGATGTAAATGACAGCGAAGTTGTCAAGAAAAGAATAGACGCCCAGAGTAAACGAAATGCCGCGAAAGACGACGAGATCGATGAGGTCAATGCCAAATATGCCGGAAAAAATAGCCCGAGCGACGAGAAAGCACAGAGAGAGGAACTGGCGGCCATTGAAAAAAAATACGCCCAGTTGGACTTCGAGGCTACTCTGGTCAAGAACAACTCCGAGTTCGTCGGCGGCTGGCCGGGCGTGATCACCAAGATGGGAGTCGATGCCGTCCTCAATGGGGCGGCCCTGCTGGCTATCCAGGGCTATGCCCGCACCCTGGCCACCAAGCTCAAGGCATTGCAAACCGAGTTGATAAGCAAGATGACGCTGGATAAAACCGGTATCAAGCTGAATGTCGATTTCCCTATAGCGCCCCTGGGCACGGGCGGCGGCAACGCGGTGCTGCTGGATGCTAAAGGTATACGGTTGAACGCGGTACACGGGCCAGCCATGGAGGCGAAATTGAGCTTGAAGGGTGATACAGGCGTTGTATTGTCCTCGGCCACCAACAATAAATTCACCGCCAGCCAGACGGCGGTCAGCATGGGTTTCGGCAAGCAGATCGTCACGACAACGGCGACTGAAACCAGCATGGGTTTCGCATCGGGACAGGCGGCGGTAAAGCTGGACGCGGTGGGGGCGAAGATGTCGGCGGGAAGCAACAGCAGCGTGGTGCTTACCAAGGCCAGCCTGAAACTGAGCGCCGTGAACAATGCCATCAGCATGGAAGCGGGCCGGTTGAAAATCCAGGCCCAGGGCGGAAGCTCGGCGGAACTTACGCCGGTGGGCTTCAGCGCCACGGGACAGTTGATCAAGCTGGGCTGACGCCTTCGAGACGATCTGGTGAACGATATTTACGCGGCTTGGGGGGCGGTCTTATTGCCGCATCCGGCCCGGCCCCACCGCCTTGCCGGTACTGTCCACCAGCACTTCGTCGCCGGGATCGTAGGGCAGGTCGACGTTGTAATCCGTGTCGTTGTAGCGATAGCCGACGCGGTATTGCTGCGATTCTTGGCGCGCCGTCTGGATGGCCGGCGCGCACGTGCGTTCGCGCATGAAGTTTTCAAGTTCGATGTCGCCGTCGGCATCCATGACCGGGGCGGTGGGTTCGGTGGGAGGGAAAATGATGTCCCACAGCATTTGTCCCACCATTGCGCCGGCCATCGCACCCCCTATCGTCTTGGCGCGACCGTGCTTGCCGAGCTTGCCGAGTTGGCGGAGCCTGTCGGCGACGCCGCCACCCGCCATAGCGCCGGCCACGCCTCCCGGACCGACAACATAGCCGGCCAGGCCGCTTCCGATAAAGGCCGGCACCAGCCAGCGTTTGACGATTTCGGCGGAGGCGGCCTGTTTCAGCACGATGGCGCCGGCCGCGCCGCCCACGACGATGCCGAGTATCGACATGATGTTGCGCGAGAGCCACGGCCGTGCCTGTTCTTCCCGCTTCAGCACCTCGTATTGCGTCACCAGAACCGGCCAGCAACGCTCTTTCACGCTGCTTTCCTGGCTGGCGCTGGCATAGACATACAGCACCGGCACGGCGGTGGCTTCGGAGGCGGACGTTTCTTGCGCCGATACCAATGGATGCATGCACAGCAACGCAGCGGCTGCAAGGCAATGGCGCGGGATGAGGCGGCGGATGGAGGGCAACTGGTTCATGGTATGTTCCCTGTCGGAGCAATCCGGTTGGGCAGGGCGGCGAGGCGCGCAGAGGCGCTCCCAGCCCCGATGGATACTACCGGTAAATCAATCCTTCGTCCAGTAAGCTGACATGATGATGGTTTACGCCTACGCGAGGAAACTGGTTTACGCCAACGCGAGGAAATCTTGGTCAGCACGTCTTTGCAATGTTCCGGCCAAGCCGCCGCTAAATGCCGCAACCGGCAGTCGGTCCTTCATGCTTTGCCCGGGCATCGGTACTGAACTTGGCGCTTGGTGTGTTCGCCATCCGGATTGCCTCTCGGATCGTCCCTGGCAACAAAATATAACGGAATTAATTTAAATCATTAAAAATGATCGGTAACTGGCTGATATTTGTGGGTAATTGTAAGCTATAATTCTGGAGGTTTCGGCCAATATGGCAATCCGGCGAAATGGAAATCGAGGACATGAGCCCAACAAGAATGAGTAGATATAAAGAGACTAGGTGCACATTGCGCGGCGTGTATGCCGCTTGGCCGGCGCGCCCAACACGGGTCCTTGCCGGCATCGCGATAGTGCTGGCGGCCACCACGCTCAGCGGATGCTCGACGACGAATTCCATGATGGGCGGCAACACTCGCAAGCAAGCGATGGCTGAAATTGCCTGGGACTTCGGCAAGGATGCGGTAATGATCGAGGTAGCCGCCGAGACAGGGCTCAACCAATATGCGGGCGAGTCGCACACGCTGCTGCTGGGCATTTATCAAATGGCCGATTCGGCTGCCTTCTACAAAATGATCGCCGATCCAGCCGCGATGGCCAAGAGCATGGGCAGCGGCAAGGGGGGCGACGGCTTCGTCCAGTTTTCGCGCTATGTGGTTACACCGGGCCAGCGCTCCATCCTGATTCTCGATCGTGCGCAAAACGCCAAGTTCATCGGCATTGCGGCAGGCTATTACCACATGGCGGGCGACAGCTCGGCGCGGCTGTTCGAGGTACCGCTGACCATCTCCAGCAAGGGCATGCTCAGCACGACATACACCGCCGCGCCGGCGCCGCTGGCGGTGCGCATGACGTTCGGCGCCGATGCCATCGTCAACGCCGAGCGCCTCAACCACGACCCCAGCGAGAAGAAAATGCAGGAAGCGGTGCCGCTCGATGGCGGCGGCAAGGAAATCAAGTTGACTCCGGATAATGTCAAGGATGCGGCGCAAATGACCGACTCACTACACAAGCTCAAGGATTAGTCGCGGCCATGGACGATAACAAAGCAATCTATTGGCACCAGGGCATGTTCATGCAGCCCCAGCATTTCCAGATGGCGGATCTGCATGCGCAATTCCAGAACAAGCCTTTGCTGGAATCGGGGCTGCCGCACTTCTGGGGCGTCGGCCAGCTCGAACTGGTCGACAGCGCCATCGCCAATCGCACCCTCGAGGTCGCGCAGGCGCAACTGCTGTTCCAGGATCATAGTTATATCCAGTTTCCGGGCAATGCCGTGATTGCGCCGCGCTCGTTCGATGCGGCCTGGATCGAAGGCGACAAGCCGCTGACGGTATACCTGGGATTGAAAAAACTGAACGGGCAGGAAAAGAATGTGACGCTGGCGGCCAACCTGGCCGAGGCCGGCGCGGCGTCCACCCGCTATGCTTCGCTCGGCACTCCGCCGGAGTCCGCCGATTTGTATTCCGACGGCCCGCCGGCGCAGGTGCGCACCCTGCATCATGTAATCAAGATTTTTTTCGAAAGCGAATTGGACAATGTCGGCGACTTCGAGCTGGTGCCGATCGCGCGGCTGGTGCTTGACGGCGACACGGTCAAGCTGGCGGACAATTTCATTCCGCCTTGCTATACGCTGGACGGTTCGGATGCGCTCATGCGCGTCATCCGCGAAATCCGCGATGAGCTGGCGGGCCGCACCCGCCAACTGCAGGAATACAAAAGTCCGCGCGAGATGCAGAAAGCCGAATTCGATGCGGGGTACATGGTGTTCCTGCTGGCCTTGCGCTCGCTCAACCGCGTCAGCCCCTATCTGTTCCATCTTACCGAAACGCGGCAGGTCCATCCCTGGGTGGCCTATGGCGCGCTGCGCCAATTGGTGGGCGAGCTCAGTTCGTTTTCTGAACGCTACAACATGCTGGGCGAAGGCGAGGATGGATCGCCGGGCATGCCGCCCTACGATCATGCCGAGCTGGGCCGATGCTTCAAGCGCGCGCATGTACTGATCAGCCAATTGCTCAACGAGATCACAGTCGGCCCCGAATTTCTCACTGTGCTTAGCTACAACGAAGGCAACTACGTCGGCGACTTGCCGCATACCTTCTTCGATCGCCGCAACCGTTTCTACCTGGTCGTGCGTACCGAGAAAGAGCCGCAGTGGGTGGTCGAGTCCATACTCCACGACGCGCGCCTGGCCGCGGTCGATGAAATCCCGAGCCTGATTGCTCATGCCTTGCCCGGCCTGGAGCTCATCCATATGCAGGCGGCGCCGCAAGGCTTGCCGCGACGGGCTTTTTCCTATTATTTCCGCATCGAGCAAATCAGCCAGCTATGGGACTCGGTGGAGCGCCAGGGCAACATCGCATTGCAATGGATGGACGCTCCCGAGGATTTCAAGGCTGACGTCGTCGTGCTAAGGAGGTAAGAACGCCATGAAATTGGTCGATTGTTTCATTCCCCTGCTGGCGCTGCTGCAGCAGTTCCAGCGCGCGCCGTCCGGCGATCTGCCGGGCCTGGCGCAGCAGTTCGATGCCGCCATAGGCGGCGCGCGGCAGCAGGCGCGTGACGCCGGCCATGCCGAAGCCGATATCGAAGAGGCGCTGTTTGCCGTTGCCGCCTGGGCCGACGAGGCCATTCTCGCCTCGGATTGGACTGAAGCCGCGCAGTGGCAGCGGCACTTGCTGCAGCGGCGCTATTTCAATATCAGCAATGCCGGGGTCGCGTTTTTCACGCGGCTCGATGCTTTGGGTGAACAGAGTCTTGCCGTACGCGAGGTGTACTACCTTTGCCTGGGCATGGGTTTCGCCGGACGCTACGGTTATGACCGCAATCAAAAGGCCCTGACCGACATCAAGCGCGCCAATCTGGCATCGCTGCTCGAAGACGAAGACGGCTCGCCCGGTGAAGCGGGCAAACTGCTTTTCCCCGATGGTTACGGCACATCGCTGCCGCAGGCCGATGCGGCGCGCAAAAGCGTCAAGCACCGCAACTGGACATTTTCCTCGCTGACCCTCAACGCCCTGCTGGTTCCCCTACTGGTGTTGATCGTGTTGTACGGAATCTATCATGTCGTCATCTGGCAACTGGTGGGTTCGATTTTGCCGCAGATACGGACATGAAATTAATCGGAAAAATCTTGCTGTGGGTTTTCGTGGTGGTATTGCTCGCGCTGCTGTGCTGGGTTGCGGCGCTATACATGGCATGGCCGCTGTGGGTTGGCGTCGCCCTGTTTTTCGCATGTTTCGGACTTTATTTCCTGGTCAAGTTCCTGCGCCGGCTGTTCATTGTCATGCGCTCGCGCAGCAGGCTGGCGCAGCAGGCTGGCGCCAGCCGCCAGAGTAACCGGCAGGGTTCGCCCGAGGCGCTATTGACCCGCAAGTGGAAGGCGGCGATCGCCACGTTGCGCGGTTCCAGTCTCAAGCGCCTGGGCAACCCGCTATATGTTCTACCCTGGTATATGGTGATCGGCAAGTCCGGCACCGGCAAGACCACGGCGTTGACGCGTGCCCGATTGTCGTCGCCGATCCAGAAAATCAGCCAGAGCGCCCGCATCGAACAGACCGAAAACTATGATTGGTGGTATTTCGACAAGGCGGTGGTCATCGATAGCGCAGGCCGCTATGTCGATGCGCAGGATATCGACCAGGATCGCCGGGAATGGGAGCTGGGCCTGGATTTGCTGGCACGCTACCGGCCCAAGGATGGCCTGGATGGCCTGGTGCTGGCAATCGGCGCCGAACGTCTCGACGGGCTGGACAACGATGCCCTGATCGAAGAGGGCAGCGTCATACGCGCCCGCATCGAACAATTGATCCAGATGTTCGGCAAGCGTTTCCCGATTTACGTACTGGTAACCAAGTGCGATCGCCTCTATGGACTGGAAGAGTGGGTGCGGGCCTTGCCGGACCAGGCGCTGGAGCAGGCCATGGGTTACCTGTCCGAGGAAATCGAAGGCGGCCGCAGCGAAGCGCAGTTTCTTGCCAGCGCGTTCGAAAGCATAGGCTCGCGCCTGCGCAAGCTGCGTATTGCGCTGGTCGCGCGCAGCAACGCCGTGGCGCCGGAACTGCTGTTGTTCCCGAACGAGCTCGATGTTCTCAGGCCGAAGCTCGAGCTGTTCCTGCACGCTTGCCTGGCCGATAACCCTTATCTGGAACGGCCGTTCCTGCGCGGCTTGTTTTTCAGCAGCGGCCAGCAGGAAGGCGGCGCGGTATCGAGCCTGCTTGGCAATGTACTGCCGCCTGTCTCGCCTCATCCGAATGCCGGCGCAGGCTTGTTCCTGCACGATTTCTTCGGCCGTATCCTGCCTGCCGACCGCTATAGCGCGCGTCCCGCGATGCTGGTCAATCGCTGGCGCCAGGTCACGCAGAATTTCGGCTTGGTGGCGTGGCTGCTGATCAGCGTGGCGATCGGCATCCTGATCACTCTTTCCTTTGTCTCCAACATGGAAACGCTGAATCTGGTGCGCGAACAGCGGCCGTTCGATGCGGCGCTTACCGGCAAGCTGGAGCCCGATGTGGCGGTGCTGGCCCGTACCAGCAAGTCGCTCGAGGAGATCGAGCGGCGCAACCACGGCTGGAAAACCGAATGGATGGTCGCCAGCACCAATCTGGACGATCTCGAAGACCGTCTCAAGCAGAAGTTCGTTGCCGACTACCGCAAATACGTAGCCCCGATCAATGCGGCGAACTATCGCGAGGATTTCACACGCACTCAGGCGGCCGATCCGAACCATGAATTGCCGGGCTTGATTCGCAACCTGGTGCGTGGCATCAACCTGGCCCAGGCGCGCGTGGGCGGCGCCGGTCATGACGCCTTGGCAGACATGCCGCAAAGGCAAAGCATCCTGCGTTATTCGCCTCAGTTCACACAGCAATTGAACCGGGTGCAGGTATCGAGCCTGGCCTGGACGCCGGCCGGCGATCCCTTGCTGACGGATTATGTCCATACCGAACAGGCGCTGCTCGATCAAGTCGCCTACGCCGATCCGAACATGGCCTGGCTGGCCGGACTGACCCCGGACGACAGCGTGAACGGGGCGGTGACGGCGGCCGATTTCTGGGGCGGCGCCCCGGCCACCGATGGCCGCGCGGCCACCATCGTACCGGCCGCGTTCACGCGTACCGGCCACGAGGCAATCGAAAGCTTCCTGGCCGAAATGCAGAAAAGCGTGGATGACGGGTCGAAATTCCTGAGATACCGCGCCGCCTTCGAGGTTTGGTATCGCGATCAACGCATTCTGGTATGGCAGAAGTTCGTTAACGATTTTGCCGACGCCGAACGCGGCTTGGTCGGCGAAGCCGACTGGCGCAATATGCTGGTCACCATCACCAGCACGCAAAGTCCTTATTATCGCTTGATCGCGCGCCTGAACGACGAGTTCAGGGATTATGCCGCGCAGGACCTGCCCAGCTGGTTATTGCTGGCGCGCGATTTCGGCCAGTTGCATGCGCAGGTCACCCGCAGCGGCGCTACGAACAAGGCGGTCAAGGTGGTCGGCGCGATCAATTCGGTCGGCGGCAAGGCGGTCAGGGAAGTGCTGGACGGCGCCCCTGTCGTCGGCGAGCGAACTATCAGAAACAACCTGTCGGCCGTCGACTTGCTTGGCAAGTATTACGCCGAAGTCAGCACGCTGGCCACCGATGTCGTCAGAGGCCAGGGTCAGGCCTATTTGCGCGCGGTCGAGTTCCATCAGTTCGGCATCGATCCGGCGGTCAAGGCGTCGTCCGCTCACGCCGCGGCGGCCGCGCTGACGCAGCTCAAGCAAGCGATGAATCATCAAAGCGCGGCCGATGACGCCGTCTGGAAGCTGATCGGCGGCCCCTTGCATTTCACGCTCAGCTACACCGAGCAGCAGGCGTCCTGCGAATTGCAGAAAGATTGGCAGGCGAAAGTGCACTGGCCTTTGCAGACCGCGACCGACAAAAGCAGCATGATCAATCAGCTTTATGGCGACAAGGGAACCGTCTGGGCGTTCATCGATGGCGTCGCCGCGCCTTTCCTGGCGCGGGATGCGAAGCGTTTCCGCATTATCGAAACGATGGGCTATAGCGTCCCGTTCACGGCCGGCTTCCTGCCGACCATCAATGGCGCGGTGGACAAGCGCGTGACGCAGTTGGTGGCTCAGCAGCAACTCGATGCCAGCAAGGAAGTCGGCAAGTTGCGGGCGGAGCAGGCACAGACCGAAGCCAAGCAGGTGCAGGCGCAAATGGATGCCACCCTGGCCGACGTGGCGCAGAAAATCGAGGGCTTGAAGGCACAGGCCGTGCAACTGTCAATCATTGCGCAGCCGACCGGGGTCAACGTAGCCGCGACCGCCAAACCTTTCGAAACCGTATTGACGATCCAGTGCGCGGCGGGCTCGCAGCAACTGAACAACTTCAATTTCCCGGTCGGCCTGTCATTTCCATGGGCTCTGGGGCAATGCGGCGAAGTCAGTCTGCAGATCAAGATAGGCACTCTGGTCCTGACCAAGAAGTATCCAGGATCGATGGGCATGATCAACTTCCTGCGCGATTTCCGCAGCGGTCTGCGGCAATTCCATGCCGACGAGTTTCCGTCGGCCAAGGCCGGCCTGGATGCGCTGTCGGTGCGTCAGATTGCGGTGCGCTATGCATTCGAGGGGCAGGATGTCGTACTGAGGATTGCCCAGCAGTTGGATGCCTACGATAAGCAGCAGAAAGAAAGCTTGCTGGAAAAGCAGAAGAGCGAGGAAACCTTGCTGCGCTTGTCGCAAGAGGATATTCAGCAAAAGCTGGCAGCGCAGTCGGCGCCCGCGGGCAGTGCGCGGTCGGCGGCGGATGTATCGTTGCCGGAGCAGATAGGCGTATGCTGGAACGAGAAGGCGGCGAGCGAAAAGGGCGGCAATGTGCAGGCGGTCGTCAATGGCCTGGCGCGGAATGCGGATACGGCCAAGAAGGCAGGCGCCAAGCCGGCGCCTGCCGCGGGATCCAAGGGGGCATCGGGATCGCGCTCAGTGTCGACGGCCAAGCCCTCCAGGCACTAGCCCTTGCACGGCCCCGGGTCAGGTCACCAGCTTGACGGCGGCCGCGGCGTCTAGCGCGATGATGTGCGCCAGCAGCGTTTCGCTTTCGGTTTTCAGTTCGTCGTTGCGTGCCAGCACGCGGTAGGCCGCCTGCAGACCCTGCAGGGCCAACGCCGGGTTCCAGGACCTCAGGGAGTATTTCTCGATCTCGCTCAGGATGGCGCGGGCAAATCCATCCAGGCTGGCGCCCGGCCGTTCTTCCAGCAATAACTCGCAAAGATGAATCCGCAGTTGCAGTTTTTCCGCCGCCGATGCGCTGTGCTCGATGGCTGTCTGCAACCCCGCCGCCGCGCCAGCCAGATCATTGTCGGCCGCCTGGGCACGGGCCTTGCCGAACGCAGTGCGAACGGCATCAGGCTGGCCCGCCGCGCCTCCGGCCGGCCCTGCGCCGCCGCCCAGGGACTGCATCCATTGCTGCGTGTCGGCATCGGCGAATGGCATGCCGCCCGCGAAGGCCAGTTCTTCGATACCTGGCAGGCGTGTCGTGAGCCAGGCGGTTGCGCCGCACACTTCGCGCCGCGCCGCCTCGTATTCCGGTCCCAGGCGTTCCAGGGCCTGGGCCGCCACGCAGTTCAGGTCCAGCCAGAATGGGAAGTTCGGCAACTGGGCTTCCGCGAAGCGGATCAGGTCTTCATCGGCTTGATTTTTAAGCAGATTGCGCAGGGCGTCCTGGATAGGAGGAATAGGCCCCGGCAGCAAGGTCTGGCCGCCGTGCACGGGCGGCAGTTGGTCTATGGCGGACCAGGCGGCAAGCCGATTGATGCGCAGCGCCTGCGGAGTCAATTCGCCTTCGGCCATTGCCGCGGCGATATCGGCCAGCCGTTGCAGCGCTTGGGCGCTGGCCTGTTCGATATGCTCGGTGGAGTCCAGCGGTGCGGCCGCGGCCGTGGATGCCGCCGATGCGGGATTTTGGCTGGAGGACGGCGCAGGCGCTTCGGCGGCGACGGCGATTTCCTTGACCGGAATAGTATTGACCTGCGAAATGGCGGGCCTCAGTGAAGGCGCGTCGCTGTCTTTGTCGGCAACCAGCGCATCGATGGCGAGCAGCCGCGCGCGCAGGTCGTCGACCAAGGCGGGTTCTTGAGGCTCCAGGCGCGACCAGTCGGTTTCTTCGCCATGCAGGCGAATCCGGTCCAGCAGCCATTGCAGAGCGTTGCGTCGGCCGCGCATGCGTTGCACGGGCGGATACAGCGTGTCCCAATAGGTAGAGAGCATATCGTCGACGACTTGCAGGCCGGCTTGCAGGCCGGACAGGCCCTGGGTTTGCAGCAAGCCGCCCGCCAGATAGCAGGCGACCAGGATATCCTTGCCTTTGCCGGTCAGCAGCAGGGAAGACAGGCTCATCACGTGTTCCCAGTCCAGCGTGCCGCTGGTGGCCGGGTTGGACATTTTTGCCATTTCGTTCTGCAACAGCTCGAAATCGTCGTCGTCGCGGACATCGGCGCCAGCCGGCTGCGTATCGGTGATGGCCTGCTTGCCCAGATTGAGGATGGAAGATAGGTTCACTGGTCGTTTAATGTGGGTAGTATGGAATGGGGAAGGGCAGGCGGGTGGCCGCGCGCGCCCATGGCGTTTGTTGCAAGAGCGTTGCCTGTCAGGTCCATAGTGTTTCTATGTTCGTATCGAGAAAATAACCCACGCCGCGTTCGGTGCGCAGCAGCGCGGGACGCTTGGGATCGTTTTCCAGTTTACGGCGCAGTCGCAGTATCTGGACATCGATGGCGCGGTCGAAAATATCGTCGAATGCGCGCGTGCTTTCCAGCAGCTTTTCACGTGAAATGATGCGTCCCGGCGCGCTGAGGAACACCACCAGCAGGTTGAATTCCGCGTTGGTCAGCGTTACCTGGCGCTCGTCGGCGGAGGTGAGCCTGCGGGTGTTCAGGTTCAGCGTCCAGCCCGCGAAATGATAAGCGCGCGGATGCTTGCCGCGGGTGATGGGTATTTGTACCGGTTGCGCGGTGCGGCGCATGACAGAGCGCATGCGCGCCAGGACTTCACGCATCGAGAACGGTTTGGTGATGTAGTCGTCCGCGCCGAGTTCCAGTCCCATTACCATATCCGCCTCTTCGTTGCGGCCGGTGATGCAAATGATGGCTATTTGCAGCTCCTGGCGCCAGCGCTGGGCCAGTTCGATTCCGTCGCCGTCGGGCAGGCCCAGGTCGAGCAGCACCAATCCGTAGTTTTTCGAGGCGACGGCGGCATTGGCCTGGGCCGCTGTTGCCGCGCCGTCGGCCTTGTAGCCGTGGCCGGCGAGATATTCGATCAACAGCACCCGCATCGAATTGTCGTCATCGACGACCAGTATTTCCGTTTTCGTATCTATGGTGTTTCTCCCCTCGTGGCTGTCATGACAGCGAGCGCCAGCGCGGCTTGATCGAAAGGCTTGGGTAGCGCGTGGGCATCGATGGATTGGGCGATCACGCCCAATCGCGGATCGCCGGAACATAATATAACCGGCAATGAGGGTAACCGGGAGCGCATTTTTAACGCCAAGGCGTCGCCGGTCATTTGCGGCATATCGAAATCGGTCAGCAGCAGAAACAGTTCGTCCGGCGCCAGCGGCGCATCGGCCAGCGCTTCCCGAGGGTCGGCATAGCCCAGCGGTTCGAATCCAAGCTCGGCCAGCCAGTCTTCGCAACGTTCGCGCAGAGCCTGGTCATCGTCGACCACCATGATGCGCTGGCCACGGCCGATGAGGAGCGGTGGCGCCAACTGGGCCGGATTTGCCATCGGTGCCGGAAACGAGCCCGATGCGGCCGGGGCCGCCGGCGCGCCGGCGGGCATGATGAAGCGAAAGCGCGTTCCCTGGGCGCCGGTCAGTATTTCTATGCCCCCATCATGTTCGATGGCGACCCCTGATACGATCGCCAGGCCCAGCCCTGTGCCTTTGCTGCCGGCACCGCGGACCGAAAAAAAGGGCTCGAACAAGCGCGGCAAATGTTCGGCGGGGATGCCTGCGCCGTCATCGGCAACGTCGAACCAGACGGCAGGCCCGTCCGGCGTATCGCCCACCTGGGGGTTGGCGTCGCGCAACGTGCCGCAGTCCAGGCTGACCCCGACCGCGGCGCGCGCCGCTTGGCTGGCATTGCGCACCAGGTTCAGCGCCGCGCGGGTAATTTGCCCCTGGTGGGCGAATACTGTCAGCGGTGTGTCCGGCAACCGCAGGGTGATGGTTACGCCTGGGGGGCACAGCGGCCGGGCCAGCGCTACCGCCTCGGCGAGAACGCCGCGCAGGTCGATGATGGCCCGCATCCGGTCGCCGCGCCGCGCCGCCAGCAGTATCTGTTCGGTCAGGTCCTTGCCGCGCGATACGGCCGCCGCGACTTCGCGCAGCGGTTCCTGGACCGGCGAGCCCGGCGCCGCGCGTTCCTCGGCCATTTCAGCGTAGCCGCCCACCGCGCCAAGGATATTATTGAAGTCATGGGCAATGCCGCCGGCCAGCATGCCGAGCGATTCGAACCGCCGCGCCCGTTCAAGTTTGACGGCCAACTGCTGCTTTTCGCGCACCGCGGTGGCGACAAAGAAGGACAGCAGCGCCAGCCCCGCCAAGTCCACTTGCAGCCGCCAACTGCTTTCGAATCCATGATGGCTGTATGGCCCGAGGCCAAGCAAGGTCAGGCCCACCCCCAGGACAGCGGCCGTCCCGACGGTCAGCGACGCGCTTTTCATGCCCCCGTAGATCGCTGTCGACACCAGTATCAGCGCCAACATGACGCGCAGGACGACTTCGGAAGTATCCAGGGTTGTGGCGATGGAGTAGGCGGCAATCGTCGCCATGACGCCGGCAAGCGCACCGAGCCGCGAAGCATGGGCCGCTTCTTTGGTGTCATGCCGGGCGGCGCGGGACCATACCAGCAGCGCCGGCACCAGGACCAGCACGGCCAAGCCATTGCTGACCATGATCACGCGCCATTCCTGCCACCAGGCGGTGTTCATCGAGTGGGACGCGATGGTCGCGCCCAGCACCGCAATCAGCACGATGGCGCCCACGGGCACCAGCAAGAAGAAACGGATCAGCCGGGGCATGGAGTCGAGGTTGCCGTCCGGCGCCACATGGCGCTTGCCCAGCCAGGCGCATAGCGCGATTTGCGTCACATTCAGCAAGGCGAATGCGAAGTCGATTTCCAGCGGCAGCCAGTCCAGGTCTCCGACCACCAGCATCGAGAGCAAGACCGCGCACAGATAGCCAGCCCAGCGGCGATAGGGCAGGAGCCACAGCAAGGCGATGACCGGAGCCGGTGCGGGCCAGGCAATGGCCGATAGTGTGATCCCATCATTCATGCGCGCCGCGGGGCTGGCGATCACGTAGTACATGATTGCCACCAGTACGGGGCCTGCCAGTGTGTCTATCACTCGGTGCTTCGGTATCGATTGCATGTAGTGTGATTCTCCCCGTTTGACGGCAGCCAGGTATCGTAGTCCCCGCGCTATTTGAATGACTTCGCAAACTACCGGAAAACCACCGTCCGCTGGCCATTCAGCAAAATACGGTGTTCCACATGGGAACGCACCGCGCGGGACAGGACCAGAGACTCCACATCGCTGCCCACCTGCGCCAGATCATTGGCGCTCATCGCATGGTCGACCCGCTCGATATCCTGTTCGATGATCGGGCCTTCGTCCAGGTCCGCCGTTACATAATGCGCCGTTGCGCCGATAATCTTCACGCCGCGCGCATGAGCCTGGTGATAAGGGCGCGCGCCTTTGAAGCTGGGCAGAAAACTGTGATGGATATTGATGGCCTTGCCCGACAATGCCCGGCACAGCGTATTCGACAGAATCTGCATGTAGCGCGCCAATACGACCAGGTCTATGTTTTCGCGCTCGACCAGGTCGAGAATCTGTTGTTCCTGGCTTGCGCGGGTGTCAGGGGTAACCGGTAAATGATGGAAGGGCGTGTCATACGATCCGGCCAGCGCCCTGAAATCATCATGATTGGACACGATGCCGGCAATCTCCACCGGCAACTGTCCGCTATGCTTGCGAAACAGCAGGTCGTTCAGGCAATGTCCCTGGCGGCTGACCAGGATCAACAGGCGGGCCTTGCGCCGGGCATCGTAGAGTTGCGCCTGCATATCGAACTTCGCGGCAACGGCAGCGAAAGAACGTTGCAGCTCTTGCACATTCCCGGGTTGGGGCAGCATGAAATGCACGCGCAGGAAAAAACGTTTTGTTTCCAGGTCGCCGAATTGCTGGGCGTCGATAATATTGCCGTGCAGGTCCAGCAGCCAGCCGGATACGCCATGCACAATGCCGATGCGATCAGGACAGGACAGGGTGAGAATGTAATCATTCATCTTCAGGGTTGGGGCGCGTAAGCTGTTTGCACAAGGGCCGCGTGCGTGGCCTGGGCCAGCGCCAGACACGAGGTGAGCCCTGGAGACTCTATGCCGAACAAATTGACCAGGCCCGGAATGCCGTGCGTGGAGGGCCCGGCAATCAGGAAGTCGGCCGACGGCGAATCCGCGCCCACAATCTTGGGCCGTATGCCGGTATAGCCGGGGTTCAGCGCGCCATCGGCAAGGCCAGGCCAGTAGCTGCGTACGGTCTCGTAGACCGTATCGGCGCGGCGCGCATCCAGCGAATAATCCTCATGGTCCACCCATTCGGCATCGGGGCCGAACTTGGCTTGTCCGCCCATGTCCAGTGTCAGATGCACGCCCAGGCTTGCATTGTTGGGCATGGGGTAGATAAGCCGGCTGAAAGGCGAGCGCCCGGAAAGGGTGAAATAGGTGCCTTTGCAGAAATAGGCGTCGGGAATATGCTTTACAGGCTGGCCTAGCAACTGACGCGCGACAAATGGCGCGGACAAGCCTGTCGCGTTGATGACGCAATTGGCCGTCAGTTCCATGGGCTCCGCGCCGTCGAACCGCAGCAGGAATCCGCCGGAGTCCAGTACGCGGCCCTGGCTGAACCGGGTACGGAAGACGCATTGGGCGCCCTGGTTTTCCGCATCGCCCTGCAGCGCAAGCATCAAGGCATGGCTGTCGATAATGCCCGTGGACGGCGACACCAGCGCCGCGTCGCAGACCAGTTCGGGCTCGAGCTCGTGCGCCTGAGCGCCGCTGATTTGATAGAGGTCGTCAACGCCGTTCAATGCCGCCCGCTGGGCGATTTGTCCTAATTGAGCGCTTTGTTCGGGCGTGGCCGCCACAATCAGTTTGCCCAGGCGCCGATGGGGTATGCCGCGCTCGGCGCAATAATCGTAGAGCAAACGTTTGCCTGCGACGCATAGCCGCGCCTTCAGGCTGTTGTGCGTGTAGTACATGCCTGCGTGTATCACTTCGGAGTTGCGTGAACTGGTGACCGTGCCGATCGCCTCGGCGGCTTCCGCCACCAGCACATCGCGTCCGGCCAAAGCCAGTTCGCGCGCCACGGCCAGGCCGACGACGCCGGCTCCCAAGACGATGCAATCTATATCTACTGCCATGGTGTGTCCTGCATAAAGATAGGTTCGCGCCGGCGCCTAGATATTGGACAGCGGCTCGGTGGAAGGAGTCAGGTCGAAGTCGCCGGCATGATAAACCAGAGGCTGGTTGAAATGGCGGTGGCAGCGTTCGACTTGTCCGATAAAAATCAGGTGATCGCCTGCCTCGTGTTGCGTCAGATTGCGGCATTCGAACCAGGCGGCGCACTCGGGATCGTCCAGCATCAGCGTGCCGCCGGGAGCGCGCGCCAATGTCAGCCCCTTGAAGCGGGCGGCTTGCGCGCCGTAGGCGAATTGCTTGGCCAGATGCAGTTGCGTGGCAGCCAGGACATGAACGACGTAGCGTTCGGCGCGCACAAAATGCTGCAGCGATGATGCCTTCCTGGACAAGGTCCAGAGCACCATGGGCGGCTCCAGGGATACGGAATTGAATGAGCTGATCGTCAGCCCCACAGGGCTTTTCTCGCCGTCGGTTTCCGCTGTAATGATGGTTACGCCCGTGGCGAATCGGCCCAGGGCCGAACGAAAGAAACCAGCATCGAAATTGGGGGGCGTCGCAATCATGGCAGCCTTGTTTTATGCCGGAGCTTATGGCGCCAGGCGCGTTCGCGACCATGTCTGGCCGGCACTGCGCTGGAATACCAGGCGATCGTGCAGCCGCGAGGGCCGGCCTTGCCAGAATTCCACATAGTCGGGCTGCAGTCTGTAGCCGCCCCAATGTTCGGGGCGCGCGGGCTCGGAGCCCAGCGTTGCGGCCAAGGCAAGCGTGCGCGCTTCCAGTTCGGCGCGGCTGATGGGCTGGCTTTGGGGCGAAACCCAGGCGCCTATGCGCGAATCGAGTGGCCGGCTGTGAAAATAGTCATCGGATTCCGCCGTGGAAACCTTGGTCAGGCTGCCTTCAAGCCGCACTTGGCGCTCGAGCGCGGGCCAAAAGAACAGCAGGCTGGCAAATGGGTTGGCCGCCAGTTCGTGGCCCTTGCGCGAATGGTAGTTGGTAAAGAACACGAAGCCCCGTTCGTCGAAACCCTTCAGCAGCACGATGCGCGCCGAAGGGCGGCCCGCCGGCGTGGCCGTCGCCAGTGTCATGGCGGTGGGTTCGGGCACCTGGGCCTGCAGCGCTTCATTGAGCCACAGGGTGAACTGTTCCAGCGGAGTCGCGGCCAGCGTTGCTTCGAGCAGTTCGAATTTTTCGTATTTCTGGCGGATATCGGCGACAGACATGATGGCGGGAAAAATGGATGACGGATTACTAGTTTACCGGAGTATGCGGCTTGAATCCGCAGGCAGGCTGTTTGGGCGGCGTGGCGCCTAGCCGCGCGAGACCCGCGCGGCCCCTATTCGGGCAGATTGGCCATGGAATGCCGCAAGGCGCGTACCAGCGTTTGCAAGCGCTGGTCCTGGATATTGGATTGTTTCAGCGCTTGCGCGGTTTCAAGCACGTATTCGATGCAGGGCCCATATGAGCCGTGGGCATTCCGCACGATACTGATCAGCCTGTCGATGGGCAGGCCGCGCACGTAAGCATCGGTGTTGCGGTTCATGGTGAAGGCCAGCGCGCTGATCGCGCCCTGTTCCGTGCGGCACTTGAGCCATCTTGGAATATAAGCGCCGCTGGGCATTTCGCGGCGCCACAGGGCTTCCATGGTGGCGGGAACTTTGCCGGCCGGAATCCGGTAGGCCATGCCCCGGCAGGAGCCGCCGGCATCCAGGCCGAACACCAGGCCGGGCTGGTCGGGGGTGCCGCGGTTGACCCGCGACCACAGGCACAGCGCGCGGTGATAGCCATGCAGCAAGGCCGCCCGCTGTTCGGTGAACTCGAATTCGGGCCGCCAGATAAGCGAGCCGTATCCGTATACCCAGATATCTTCGTCGGCCTTCCAGCCGGCCAGCGCGGCGAGCATGGATGCGTGGCGTTCGGCTTCGGTCAACAGGCGGAAGCTGGCGGGGGCGGGGGCGGGTGCCGGGTGCGATTCGGGAGTAAAGATGCGGTTCACGTGTGTTGGCCAGAATGGTTCAAATCGGCGATGCCATTATTTTAGATCACTTGCCCGGCCCTACGGGTGAGCTGGCCAACGCCGCGCTGGCCGAATTGCAAATGTTCGCCGTAGCGGCGGCTACGCCTGCGCTTCGCGCCTTGCCGGCGCGGCGTTGACCGGCCACGCGGGCGGGGATTTAGCGTCAACAAGCTAGCTCTAATGGTGCTTGCTTAGGCCGTTGCGAACGACCGTAGCACGGGATAGCGATACGATCGCCCGGCGGCGAGAGCCAAGGTGCCACGGTCGTTTGAGTCGTCTACTGGCGATGTTCGTATTGTCTACTGGCAGGGTGCGTATCGTTTGCTGGCGGATGTTCGTG
>CAVQIT010000002.1:0-524794 GCA_963712655.1 uncultured beta proteobacterium
CCGATAGCGCTGTATTGACAAGTCGTCGCTGGGTATGGCGGTGGGGCGCCCCGACACGATATCGGCCAGCAGTTGGCCGCTGCCGCAAGCCATGGTCCATCCCAATGTGCCGTGTCCGGTGTTCAGGAACAGGTTGCTGTGGCGCGTGCAGCCAACGATGGGGTGCTGTCCGGCGTCTTGGGCCGCAGACCGGTCCAGAAAGGTAGGGCGCCGTGGGCGCACGCGCCCGGAAACAGATCATCCACCACCATTTCCAGCGTTTTCCGGCGCTTGTCGTTCAGGCGTAGATCGTAACCGGCGATCTCGGCCATGCCGCCCACGCGTATGCGCTTATCGAAGCGGGTGATGGCGATTTTATAGGTTTCGTCCAGCAGCGTAGAAACCGGCGCCCGGCTTTCGTCGGCGATGGGTACGGTAATTGAATAGCCTTTCATGGGGTAAACCGGCACGGCTTCCACATGCTTGAGCAGCCGGGTCGAATACGAACCCAGCACCACCACATAGGCATCGGCCTGCCTCAATTCATTGTCGCACTGCACCCCTGTGACCTGACCGGCGCTTGCATGCAGTTGTTGATATCTTGACTCCATAATGAAATGCCACGCCGAGCTTGCGGGCTTCCTCGGCAAGCCGCGTAGTGAACATGTGGCAGTCGCCGGTTTCGTCCGCGGGCAAGCGCAGGCCTCCCACCAGTTTTTCCTGGCTATGGGCCAGCGCCGAGCTCGGCGGTATGCAGGTCTTTTCGTCCCAGCAGTTCGTAAGCCATGCCGGCCTCTTTCAGGACGGCAATGTCCTGGGCGACCGCATCGAGCTGCTGCTGCTTGCGGAATAGCTGCAGGGTGCCTTGCCGGCGCCCTTCATACTGGATGCCGATGGCGCTGCGCAATTCATCCAGGCAGGCGCCGCTGTAGCTCGACAGCCTGACCAGGCGTTCTTTATTGACGGCGTAGCGGGCGGCCGTGCAGTTGCGCCACATTTGGTACATCCATTGCAACTGGAACACGCTGCCGTCAGGGCGGATGGACAAGGGCGGAATGTTCGGCAAACATCCATTTCAGGGCTTTCAATGGAACGCCTGGAGCATGACCCGGGCGACGAGTAGCCATAGGAAACCTGTCCCGCGTTAGCGAAGCTGGTTTCAAGGGCGCAGGCGGGCTGGCGCTCGAGCACGCTGACTTCGTGCTCCTGCCGGGCAAGGTAGTAAGCGCTGCTGACGCCTATGACTCCCGCACCCAAAACAATAATTTTCATTAGAAAAACGCCGTCCATGATTGATTTTCATGATGGTAAGCCAGTGTCTCTGGTGTTTTTTTCTGAAGAATTATATTTTTTAGGTGTTTCTATCCTGTTTTGCAGACTTGTAAGTCATTTTTCAGCAATAATTGCTGGGAATGGCCGAGACTTGCCTAAGCTGCCCGGGCGGCCTCTGTTCAGGCCGCCGCGGACATGTGTCATGGCAGTGCCCGCGATGGTGGAGATTAGGTTAAAACGGCGTGCGAATACAGCGGAATCCTGTCCACACTTTAGATAAGAGCTTGATAGGCATATCCTGGATTTATTGCAGCGCGATGGCCGCATGTCCATGACCGATCTGGCCGACAACGTGGGGCTGACTGCATCGAACGTGTAAAGCGGCTGGAGCGCGATGGGGTCATTACCGGTTATTACGCCCGGGTAGCGCCCGCCGCGCTGGATGCCGGTTTGCTGGTGTTCGTGGAAATTTCGATGTCCAGCAAGTCGGATCGTACCTTTGACGATTTCCGAAGGGAAATACTCTGCATACCCCAAGTGCAGGAATGCCATCTTGTATCGGGCGATTTCGATTACCTGGTCAAGGCGCGCATCAAGGAAATCAGCCAATATCGCAGTTTGCTGGGCGATATTTTGCTGCGCCTGCCGGGGGTGACCCAGACTAAAAGCTGCGTGGTCATGGAAGAGGTCAAGGAAACCCTGTTCATTGCCGCGCAGAAGTAATGCGCGGGCGGGGCGTCAGCCGATTTTGCCCGCGGCGGCATTGATGAACACCAGGTTGTCGCGATGCATCAGTTCCGGCTCTTCCATATTGCCCAGGATCGCGGCGATCTGGCTGGAGCCTTGCGCATGATGCGGCGGGTGTCCCCCGCCGAATAGTTGATCAGTCCGCGCGCCATTCCCTGCCGCTGATGTCGACGCAAGCCACGACGTCGCCGCGCTCGAACTCGCCTTCGACCGCGGTCACGCCTATGGGCAGCAGGCTCTTGTCGTCTTGCGTCAGCGCGCTTCACCGCGCCGTCGTCCAGCATCACCCGGCCGCGCAATTGCAGGTGGTCGGCCAGCCATTGCTTGCGTGCCGACAGCATGGGCAGCGAGGCGCGCAGTTCGGTGCCGATGCATTCGCCGCCGGCCAGGCGCTCAGGACATTGGGTTCGCGGCCCGACGCGATGATCGTGTGCGCGCCGCTGCCGGCCGCGCGCTTGGCGGCCAGGATCTTGGTGAGCATGCCGCCGCGTGCCGAGGCTGCTGCCCGCGCCGCCCGCCATGGCTTCGAGCGCGGGGTCGCCGGCTTGGCGTGGCGATGAAGCGGGCGTCGGGGTGCTTGCGCGGATCGGCCGAGTAGAGCCCGGCTGGTCGGTCAGGATGATCAGCGCATCGGCTTCGATCAGGTTGGTCACCAGCGCGCCCAGCGTATCGTTGTCGCCGAACTTGATTTCGTCGGTGACCACGGTGTCGTTCTCGTTGATGATGGGCACGACGCCCAGGCGCAGCAGGGTGAACAGGGTGCGAGCGCGCATTCAGGTAGCGGCGCGCGGTCCGACAGGTCGTCGTGGGTCAGCAGGACCTGCGCGGTGTGCATGCCGTGCTGCGCGAAAGCTGGTTTCGTAGGCCTGCGCCAGGCCCATCTGGCCGACGGCGGCCGCGGCCTGCAGCTCGTGTATGGCGTTGGGGCGCTTGTCCCAGCCCAGGCGCAGCATGCCTTCGGCGATCGCGCCGCTGGACACCAGCACCATTTCCTTGCCCTGCGCGCGCAGGCGGGCGATCTGCGCCGCCCAGCGGGCAACGGCGGCGCGATCCAGCCCGCGGCCCTCGTCGGTGACGAGGGAGGAGCCTACTTTGACGACAAGGCGCCGGGCGTCGGCGATCACGGAAGTCATATTCATCGGGACATGTCGACGCCTGGATGGACGGGAGACCAGTTTTTACGGGCGATTTATGGCCGTATCGTCCGCAAAGGGTCGATGTCGGCGATCTGGATCGCGTCTTCGGAATGTCGGCAACGAGCGCGGATCTTGCGGCGCCTCAGGGCATGCCGTCGAAGCGCGAGTCTTGTTCGAGTAGGCCTGCTCGGACTTGCGCTGGTCGTCGAGCCAGTCTGCAGCGCCCAGACCAGTTCCTGCGTGCCGTCGCCGGTCAGCGCCGAGAACGAGAACACCGGGCCGGTCCAGCCGAGTTCCATGCACGAAGAGTTCTTCCAGGGCCTTCGGGTCGTCGACCATGTCGAGCTTGTTCAGCACCAGCCAGCGCGGCTTTTCGTACAGGTCTCGTCGTAGCGGCGCAGTTCCTCGACGATGGCGCGGGCTTCGTGGACGGCCGGTCGACGCGTCGGGTCCGGTCGGCGCGACGTCCACCAGGTGCAGCAGCACGCGGGTGCGCGCCAGGTGGCGCAGGAACTGGTGGCCCAGGCCGGCGCCTTCGGACGCGCCTTCGATCAGGCCCGGAATGTCGGCGATCACGAAGCTGCGTTCGGTGTCAGGTGCGCACCACGCCCAGGTTGGGGTGCAGCGTGGTGAACGGATAGTCGGCGACCTTGGGGCGCGCGTTGGAGACCTTGCGGATCAGCGTGGACTTGCCGGCATTGGGCATGCCCAGCAGGCCGACGTCGGCCAGCACCTTCAGTTCGAGCTTGAGCTTGCGCTGCCCGCCTTCGGCGCCGGGCGTGAACTGGCGCGGCGCGCGGTTGGTGCTGGACTTGAAGTGCAGGTTGCCCATGCCGCCCTGGCCGCCCGCGGCCAGGATGACGCGCTGGCCATGGTGGACAGGTCGAACAGCAATTCGCCGGTTTCGGCGTCGTGGACGATGGTGCCCACCGGCATGCGCAGGGTGATGTCGTTGCCGCCTGCGCCGTAGCGGTCGGAGCCGCTGCCGTGTTCGCCGTTCTGCGCGCGGTGCAGGCGCGCATAGCGGTAGTCGATCAGCGTATTGATGTTGCGATCGGCGACGGCGTAGATGGTGCCGCCACGGCCGCCGTCGCCGCCGTCGGGGCCGCCGAACGGAATGAATTTTTCGCGGCGAAAGCTCGCAACGCCATTGCCACCCTTGCCGGCAATGACTTCGATGGTTGCTTCGTCGACGAATTTCATGATCTGGATGTGTGAGTATTACCGCCGCTGAAATTTGTACGACGGACACGGCACAGCCAAGCAGCGACCGGCCCGTTGATGCAAGAACAAAAAGCCCTGCCGGAACGGCAGGGCTTGCGGCCGCGTACGCAGAACGACTATCAGGCGGGAACGATCGAGACGAACTGCTTGCTCAGCGCGCCCTTGAACGCGAACTAACCCGGCCTTCGCTCAATGCGAACAGCGTGTGGTCCTTGCCCATGCCGACGTTGACGCCAGGGTGAAAGCGCGTGCCGCGCTGGCGAACAATGATCGAACCCGCTGGGATGACTTCGCCGCCGTAGGCTTTGACGCCCAGGCGCTTTGATTCTGAGTCGCGGCCGTTCCGTGTTGAACCGCCGCCTTTTTTCTGTGCCATTTTTAACTCCTGTACTAAATTACAGATTCTGCCACTACACCGGTAAACGCATCGTTACGCCGAAATGGCGTACGATGACGGATTTCGGTGTAGTTTTGACGGTGGCCTTGGCGTTTTTGGTAGTGCTTGCGCCGGCGCATCTTGAAGATGCTGACCTTGTCGTGGCGGCCGTGCGCAAGAACCGTAGCTGTTACCACGGCGCCGGCAGAAGAGGTGCGCCGATCTCAATCTGATCGCCTTCGCCAACTGCCAAAACCTGGTCCAGCGTGATTTCTTGCCCAATGTCTGCCGGTATCTGTTCTATCTTTAATTTTTCGACCTGTGGAAACGCGATATTGCTTGCCACCGGTTTTTATGACCGCGTACATGTGGGAATTCCTAAATAAAAGCCTTGGCCAAATGCCAAGCTCATGATTCTAGCCCGAACCGGCCGGCCAAGTAAACTCGGGTTGGTAAAATACTACGTGAAGTCAATTGCTTACAGTTGAGTCGGGCTAGGGTGTGTTCCACGATGGTGTTTGCTTAGGCCGTTGCGGACGACCGTAGCACGGGATAGCGATACGATCGCCCGGCGGCGAGAGCCAAGGTGCCACGGTCGTTTGAGTCGTCTACTGGCGATGTTCGTATTGTCTACTGGCAGGGTGCGTATCGTTTGCTGGCGGATGTTCGTGTTTCTAGTGCCGTCCGTCGGGGGTAAGGCCAGTGGGTCCAGCCCGGTCGGCCGTTCAGGCGCCCGCGCGCCTGACACCGCGGTGTGCCCAGCATGGGCGCACTCTTGGAGGTGAAAGTCCTCCCGTAAGTTGATCACAGCGAACGAAGCGAAGCGCAACTGCATGAGGGTGACCGAGTGTGGGGAGGAAGCGTAGAGCGAAGCTGCGAGCCGATGAACAAGAATCGGATATGAGGCGATGCCGACCAGGGCGAGCGGCCCGTGACCCGCGAAGCTCTTGTGATCAAGGGTCGGTGGCGTAGATCCGACGGTTGTGCAGCGAAGGAGTGCGAACCCTTACCTGGGGAGATCTCGCCTCATGCCTGAAAGGGCGACAGGAAAAAAAAATCCTGGAGCGAGAAGTCAGCAGAGGTCGTAGTAGCTGGGGGAAGAAGGCGGTGAGCCGATGAGAAGCCGCCAGCGAAGGGCCAAACGAGAGAGAGTATTACTTGACATGGAGATGCAGCCGGTATTGCCTCAGATGTGCGCCAAGGCGCAGCGGGTAGAGGTCGCCAAGGGTGAAGCCAGAGGCGATGCGGCCAGCGAGGAAACGGGCTGTCCGCGACATGGGGATGAGGATACGGGATTGGCGCTGCTGCAAGCAGCGCTGACAAGAGAGAACCTGAAGCAGGCGTTCAAACGTGTGCGGTCCAACAAGGGCGCGGCCGGCGTGGACGGTCTGGATATAGACCAGACACACCGCCACCTCGTCACAGCGTGGCCTGGCATTCGCGGACACTTGTTGGCAGGGACGTACCGGCCCGAGCCGGTGCGTCGGGTGATGATTCCCAAACCGGACGGAAGTCAGCGAGAGCTGGGCATTCCCACGGTGACGGATCGTCTGATCCAGCAGGCACTATTGCAGGTGCTGCAACCGTTGCTTGACCCCGGTTTTAGCCAACACAGCTACGGCTTCAGGCCGGGGCGCCGTGCGCATGACGCGGTGCAAACCGCGCGCAAGTACGTGCAATCCGGACGCGGTATCGTGGTGGACGTGGACTTGGAGAAGTTCTTTGACCGGGTCAACCACGACATTCTGATCGACCGACTACAGAAACGCATTCCGGACGCGGGCGTGATCCGCCTGATCCGGGCGTATTTGAACAGCGGCATCATGGATGGCGGCGTAGTCATGGAGCGGCGCGAGGGCACCCCACAAGGAGGCCCCTTATCGCCGTTGCTGGCAAACGTATTGCTCGATGAGGTGGATAAGGAGCTGGAGCGCCGGGGCCATTGCTTCGTTCGCTACGCCGATGACAGCAATGTCTACGTGCGTAGTCCCAAGGCGGGTGAGCGGGTAATGGCATTGTTGCGTAAGTTATATGCGCGGCTGCATCTGAAGGTCAACGAAGCCAAAAGCGCGGTGGCCGATGTATTCTCAGAGCGCAAATTCCTGGGTTACAGCTTCTGGCGGCACAAGAACGGCGAGGTGGAACTGGCGGTGGCGCATAAGGCGGTAGAAGCCTTCAAGCACCAAATCCGCCGTTTAACCCGCCATTGCATAAGCCGAAGCATCCCCCAAGTGGTAGATCAACTCCGCCCTTACCTAATCGGGTGGAAGAACTACTTCCATCTTGCCAATACGCCCAGGGTCTGGCTGAAGCTGGATCAATGGATACGCAATCGCTTAAGGGTGCTACAGGTCAAGTACTGGAGACATCCTCGAACGATCTACAGGGCACTACGTGCGCTGAAAGCGAAAGCGGATGTTGCGGGGGGAGTCGCCGCCAAGGCGGGCTCATGGTGGGCCGCCGGAACCGGCGTGCTGCGTACGGTGCTGACTATCACTTACTATGACCGGCTAGGACTGCCCCGGCTGTCATAACCTCAATCTCTCGAACCGCCCGGTGCGGACCCGCATGCCGGGTGGTGTGGCAGGGGTACGGTCTACGGGCCGTCCCCTATGCCGATCGCTTATCTCGTCCGGCGGCCGCTGCCTGCTGAAATTCTTCTCGATGGCTTGCGCGGCACGCCTACCTTCGATGCCGCTTGCTCGGCCTCCAACGGGCTGGCTTCCACTGGCCTTACCCCCGACGGACTCTGGTGTCGTGCGGCCACGGTCGCCGGGACGGCTAGGGTTCTTGCGCTTGTTGGATCGTGTTGTTGCTGATCGAAGACGTTACAGTGCCCGGCAATTTCCGGCCCCTACGGTGAACTGACCCCCAGAAGTTGGACGGTCATAGATTAGAGGGCCAAGGCCTGAGTTCGGTATTGCACCGGACTCAGGCCTTTTAGTTTGGTCCTGATGCGGTCGTGATTGTAGTAGTGGATGTACTGGCGGATGCCGGCCTTTTAGTTTGGTCCTGATGCGGTCGTGATTGTAGTAGTGGATGTACTGGCGGATGCCGGCCTGGAGTTGCTCAATACTCTCGAAGCGGTTCAGATAGAAGAACTCGGACTTCAGGGTGCCGAAGAAGCTTTCCATGGCGGCATTGTCCAGACAGTTTCCCCTGCGTGACATGCTCTGGGTCAGACCCCGCTCGATGAGTTGACGCTGATAGGCGGGCATTTGATATTGCCAGCCTTGGTCGGAATGCAGGAGCGGAGCGTCCTTGCCAGAGAGCTTGGCCAGCGCCTTTTTGAGCATGCTGCTCACCAGTGGGAAGTGAGGCCGCCGCTGCATTGTATAGGACACAATTTCGCCGTTGTACAGGTCCATCACTGGTGAGAGATACAGCCTGTGTCCCTGGACGTTGAACTCGGTCACATCAGTGACCCACTTCTGATTCGGTCGTTGTGCCTGGAATTGGCGAGCCAGGACATTAGGGACATTGGCTTGCTGTCCTCGATAGGAACGGTACTTTTTTGGCCGCACCAGAGACTTCAGTCCCACTGCCTGCATCAGTCGCTGTACCGTCTTGTGGTTGACCATCTCACCTGCCTGGCGTAGCGCCGCCGTAATGCGTCGGTAGCCGTAGCGGCCCTTGTGACACTCATACACAGCGCGGATGCGTGCCTTTAACCCCGCATGCGGATCCTCAGTCTGCTGGGCCTTGGCCTGATAGTAAAACGTGCTGCGTGACAGGTCCGCTGCCTTCAGCAGCCTCGTCAACGTGTGGCCTTGCCTCAGTTCGAGCACTACTTGCGCTTTTTCTGCGCAGCTTGCTCTTTGGCCTGAAGCAAGGCCCGCAATTTTTTTAGGTAGGCCACCTCCGCACGCAGATACTGGACCTCTTGCATCAGGTCTTGGCGGGAGCGCTTGTCATCAAGCAACGGATCTGCGGATTTGGGCGATTCAGGGGCTGACATCTTCTTCGGGCGGCCTCGGGGTTTGGGCTGAAGTCCAGCCACACCCCTCTCATGATACCGGCATTGCCAGTCAGCGATGATGCCTGTCCCACCTCGAATATTGAACAGCGCAATCGCCTGATTGGCTGATAGTTCCTCTTGCTGCATCCGGTGCAGCACAGACAGCTTGAATTCTGCACTGTAGTGGCTGAATTTCTTGCGTAGGCCTAGCTGCCCATGTTGCCGGTAGGCAGCGACCCAGCGCTTCACCATCGCATAGTCAAGACCATAGCGCCGCGCAACAGACCTGAAGCCTTGTGGCCCCGTCTCGTAGCTTTGCACTACGGATAGCTTGAATTGCTCATCGTACTTCGCCATAAAAAACACCCCAAAGGTTGGATCGGTGTCCAACTTCTGGGGGTCAGTTCAACGGGTGGGCCGAAAATAGCCGTACGCGGTTGGGCATGCGGTGGCGGCTGTAGGGTCGACGCGATTACGATCAATATTGGGCATGCGACGGGGGCTGTCGATCCGACAGGATTACGGTCAATTTCGCCGATCTTGCCGCGCAAGGTGATCACGGGCCTGGGGGCTGTGATCAGAGGCTGTGAGCCCCTTACACAGATTTTGGAAGGCGAGGACAGAGCGTATCAAGGGATACAGCAACCACGAAATCATCGGGCAGTATTCCAGCCGCTTTTTTTCCGACGAGGATCGCGCAGCCGATGCATGCCTAAGCTTCTACTTGCGTGACGTGATCGGCGCAGGAAACACCCTCCACATTACGGCAATTGCGTATGGCCCTCTTGCCCCGTGCAGGGGCGAAAGGGCCGGGCACCACAAACTCTTTCGACCCAAAATCTGTAGCCAACGAAGTGCAAGAACCCAGATCGTGCCAGCGACCGTGTTTGAGACACATCAGAGTCCGTCGGGGGTAAGGCCTGTGGGGGCCAGCCCGTCGGAGGCCGAGCAAGTGGAATCGTAGGGAGGCGAGCCGCCGAAGTGACCAAGAAGAACGCCACCAGGCAGCGGCCGCCGGACGAGATTAACGCGCGGTGTCAGGCGCGCAGGCGCCTGAACGGCCGACCGGGCTAGCCCCCACAGGCCTTACCCCCGACGGACGGCGCTAGAAATACGAACTCCACCAGCAAATACGAACTCCACCAGCAAATACGAACTCCACCAGCAAATACAAACACCGACAGCAAATACGCACACCGCCAGTAGACGATTCAAGCGATCCCAGGCAAGGTAAACCCCGTCAGCAAAAAATCCAAACTCCCCCTGCTCAGTCAACATATTGACATCGCCTCTGCTGACACAGTTGCGCTAAGTAAGCGTCATCAGGCCCCATGCCTTATCATGGACGTGATACCGTTGTGCTGTTTTTCCTAGCGTCCACCCTTGAATATGCCCGATACCAGTCAGTTTGATTCCGAACGCCGTTTTGGCGGCCTTGAGCGTTTGTATGGCCCCGACAGCCTGCAAAGGCTGCGCGGCGCGCATGTCGTCGTGGCCGGCATAGGGGGGGTGGGGTCGTGGTGCGCCGAAGCCTTGGCCCGTTGCGGCGTCGGCGCGCTCAGCCTGATCGATCTCGACCATATCGCCGAATCCAATATCAACCGCCAATTGCATGCCTTGACCGAAACCCTGGGGCAGTCAAAAGTGGCGGCCATGGCCCGGCGAGTGCATGGCATCAATCCAGAATGCCGCGTCCAGTTGCTGGACGACTTTGTCGGCCCCGAAAATGTAGCGCAATTGTTTGCGGCGGACGCCGGCGTGGTTATTGACTGCACAGACCAGGCGCAAGCCAAGATCGCCATGATTCTTGAATCCCGCGCGCGCGGGATTCCCATCGTGGTGTGCGGCGGGGCGGGCGGCAAGACCAATCCGCTCAGCCTGCGCGCGGCCGATTTATCTCTGTCGGTCAATGATGCCTTGCTGTCCAAGCTGCGCAATACCTTGAGGCGGCAGCATCGTTTTCCCAAGGCGTCCGGGCAAGCGGGCAAGCCGCGCAAGCGGGTGCCCAGGATGGGGGTGCGCGCGCTGTGGTTCGATCAGCCGGCATTGCTGCCGGCGCAATGGCAACAGCCGGATGCCGGCGGGCAGGCTGCTCTTGCGCAAGATGCGCCCTCTGCCTTGCAAGGCTTATCTTGCGCAGGCTATGGGTCGGTGGTGACTGTGACCGCGGCCATGGGCATGGCGGCGGCCAACGAAGCCGTGCAATGGCTGTTGCACGGCCGGTTCGCCTAGAACGGATAAACAGCCAGCGGGCGTGTCCGGGCGCTGTCGGCCGGAACGCTGTTTGTCGGCGGCCTGTGCAAGCCTGTACAGCCCGCCGTGGTACACATGAAATGATTTCTATGGAGCATGGCCGCAGTGAACGATACTTCTTTTCCAGATCCAGAAATGCTCGATGATGCCAAGACGCAAGAGCCCAGGCTTTGGTGCGACGACGGCTGGACCGCCCGCGTCATCAAGAACCAGGATGATGATGGGTGGGCGGTGGAAATGATCATGGACGGCGAGGACGAGCCGTCGCTGGTCGGACCGTGGACCATGGGGCGCGACAAGAAAAACCCCAAGCCGCTCGATTCCGCCGCGTTCTATACGCTGGTCAAGACCGCTACCGAAGTCTTGCGCCGCCACGAGCAGCAACTGCACGCCATGCTGCACAAAAGCCTCAAGGTCCGGTCGGCGGCGGGCCGATTGACCATAAAACTGGACATCGTTCCCGACGATGACAACCCCTACGCCTTGCTGAGCGCGGCCGACGAAGCCGGCGAGCAGCTTGCGCAGGTCGAAGTGGCGGCCAGTTTCAAGCTTACCCCCGACAGCGCCGAGCAATGGATAGCGAACAATTTCAGGAAGCCCGGCCGGTAGGCCGCAATTTGATCCAGCCTATAGGAGACTCATCATGCTGAACCGCCCACTTGGACAATCCGGTATTCACATAGCGCCGCTGGTTTTCGGCGGCAATGTATTTGGCTGGACAGCGGACGAAGCCACCTCGTTCGGATTGATGGATCGCTATGTAGAGCGGGGTTTCAATGCCATCGACACCGCCGACGTCTATTCGGCCTGGGCGCCGGGGAATTCCGGCGGAGAGTCCGAGACGGTGATCGGCAATTGGCTGAAGCGGCGAGGGCGCCGCGACGACGTGGTGCTCATCACCAAGGTCGGCATGTGGGCGCAGCGCAAGGGGTTGTCGGCGGCCAATATCGAAGCGGCTGTCGAGGATTCCCTGCGCCGCCTGCAAACCGACTACCTGGATGTGTACCTCGCTCATATCGATGACCAGGATATACCGCTGCAGGAAACGCTCGAAGCGTTTTCCCGCCTGATTTCCGCCGGCAAGGTGCGCGCGATAGGCGCGTCGAATTATGCGCCGGACCGGGTCGAAGCGGCGTTGGCCGCCTCCGGCGAACGCGGCCTGGCGCGCTATGAAGTGCTTGAACCGCTGTATAGCCTGTATGACCGTCACGAATTCGAGTCGGGCCTGGCCGGGCTGTCGGTGGAAAGAAAGCTGGGCGTGATTTGCTATTTCAGCCTGGCCAGCGGTTTTCTGACCGGTAAATATCGATCTGAAGCGGATGTGGCCGGGACCAAGCGGGAAGCCATGCTGAAGAAGTATTTCAATGCGCGCGGCCAGCGTATTCTTGCCGCGCTGCTTGGTCTGGCCGGCGAGTTGTCGGCCACCCCCGCGCAGATCGCGCTTGCCTGGCTGATCGGGCGTCCCGGGGTTACCGCTCCCATTGTCAGCGCCACAAGCATTGCTCAATTGGACGACATCCTGGGCGCGGCCAGCTTGCGGCTTTCGGATGCGGCCATGCGCAGGCTGGACGAGGCCAGCGCCTGAATTTGTCAATGGAAGCTTGCATGGCGCTACTACGTTCGATCAATTGAAAGCTGGCCGTTCGGCTTTGGGGATGCCGCCGGATGGACGAGCCCCTGGCCAGCCGACGGGCATGCCGGCCCGGGCCGGTTCAATTGGCGCCGCGCAGTTGCTGCTCGTACCTGATCCGCGCTTCCTCTTCAAAGCGGGCGTCTTCCAGATCGTCCATCAGGGCAGCCAGGTCGACAGGGCGGGTATCGGCTTCCACATGGCCGGTCAGCGGGGTGTCCTGCTTCAACTCGCCCGCTTCGAATAGCGCCCAGATTTCCTTGCCGTAATTCGTGTTGAGCAACTGCGGCGCGAATTGCCCGAAGAATGTTGCCAGGTTTTCGACATCGCGTTCAAGCATGGGGGCGGCTTCGTTGTTTCCGGCGGCATCCACGGCCTGCGGCAAGTCGATAATGACCGGCCCATCAGCCGCCAGCAGAATGTTGTATTCGGACAGATCGCCGTGAATGACGCCGGCGCACAGCATGCGCACAACCTGGTTGATCAGGAAGGCATGCAGTTCCAGCGCACGCTCTTCGGTCATGTCGACATCGTTGAGGCGGGGCGCGACATTGCCGATGTCATCGGTCACCAGTTCCATCAGCAATACGCCATCGGTGCAGATATAGGGCTGGGGCACGCGCACGCTGGCATTGGCCAGCCGGAATAGCGCATCCACTTCAGAGTTTTGCCAAAGCTCTTCCTGCATCTGGCGTCCGTAGCGTGTGCCTTTTTCCATGGCGCGCGCCTGGCGGCTGTTCTGGACTTTGCGGCCATCCCGGTAGGACGCCGCCTGGCGGAAACTGCGCTGCTTGGCGTCTTTGTAGACTTTGGCGCAACGGATGGAGTCGCCGCTGCGCACCACATAGACAGTGGCTTCCTTGCCGCTCATCAACTGGCTGATGACTTCGTCGATGAGTCCTTCTTCCACAAGCGGGATCAGCCGTTTAGGTACTTTCATGCAGCCATCCGTGGCGGGCAGGCGGACTTGCCGCCGTCGATTGAACGAATGGAGGGGAGCGTCGGCGGTGACGCGGTTTGGGGAAAAAATTGGGTCATGCCCGATTATACGGGTGAGCGCCGATGCCGCCCAGTTGGCGCGGTCCGGATGGCGTCTGGATATGCGCAAGCAAGTACGGCTGCGCGCCCGCCTCCAGGGGAAATGCCGAAAATGCTCCTTCGAAACCAATGCAATCCAGCATATGGATAAGTTTTTCCGCTTCCGGGTGAAACGCCTCCAGGCGAATCAGAGAGCAGCCTGAGTCCGGCATTCCGTTTGCCGGGTGCATCGGGACATTCCATTGAATCAGTCCTGGCGCCGCGCCTTGAAGCGCCAGCGAGCCATCTTCGGGAATAGTGATCAGCCAGTCCAGATTTGCGCGTGTCATGGCCTGGACATCGCCGATAGGCATGGAAGTCGCGGCGTGGGCCGCGTGGATATCATTGGTGCGCGCTACCCATGTCGCCAATTGCGGGCGGCAATTCCAGTCTGGGTCGTCAAGCTGGAACCAGCGCGGCCGCTCGGGGGCGCCGGCCTGCGGATCGACGGCGATGATTTCAAGATAAAGATCCCGGCCCAGCTTCAACAGGCGGTTGTGCGTGCCCATGCGGGAGTGTTCGCCGCCCGGTTGCGGGTCTACGCCCAGCGCCTGGCGCAGATAGTCGGCGCCTTGATCCAATGACGGGGCGGTGATGACGATGTGGTCGATGCAGGTATGGAGGGACATGAGGGCTTCTGCTTAAAAAGGTTGAAGTTCCTGAAAAACCTGTGCGAGACATGCTGTTATATCAGATTGCCGGTAAACCACCGCTGCCGGCGCAGGCCGGACCGGCATCCCAGGCGCGCAATTTGGCAGGTCCGCCTGGAAACAATCAGAGGATGGTGTGGAGCTTTTCGCGTTAATCAGACTCGCGATGCCATATCGTGGTCCGCGATGTTGTCCGGGAAAAAATCAGCCTTGTACAATCGAACCTGAAGAAAGCCGCCGACCATATATTCAAGCACGGACTCTCAAACATCATGCCAGCCTCGACAGCTCAACTCATCGAAACCATGCGCGTCGAGCCCGGCCGCAACGTGCCTTTGCTGCAGGGGCATAGCCGGCGGCTGCGGAATTCATGCGCGGCCCTGGGCTATGACTGGCCCGGTGAAGGCCTGATGCAGGCCGTTTGCCGGCATATAGAGCAGTTGGACGCCGGCGCAAGCCACCGCCTGCGCCTGTTGTTGAACCAGGATGGGCAGTATTCGATAGAGTCCGCTTTATTGCCCGCCACGCGGCAACCTGTGCGCCTGCGGCTCGATGCCGCGGCCTTGCAAGCCGACCCATTTTGGCTGGAGCATAAAACCACGCATCGCCCGTGGTACGCGCCGGCGCAGAACTGGCTGGCTCAGCACCCGGAATTTTTCGACGTGGTGTTTTGCAACGATAAGGACGAAGTTTGCGAAGGCAGCCGCAGCAATATTTACATTCTGGATGGCGACAAGTCCTGGCTGACGCCCCCGCTTGCCTGCGGCCTGCTGCCGGGAGTACAGCGCCAGAACTTGCTGGATAGCGGCCTGGTCCAAGAGGCCCGCATCACCAGAACCCAGCTCATTCAAGCTCAATCCATCCGCGTGTCCAACGCATTGCGGGGCTGGCTGGCCGCCACGCTGCGCGGGTAGATGCGGGCCGGTCAATTCATCTGCAAAACACGCGCTTTCCAAAGGCATTCCTGCCATTCGAGGCCGGGGTCAGAATCGTGCACAATGCCGCCGCCCACTCCGAAAATACCTGAACCTTTCCGCCGCATTTCTATCGTCCGTATCGCCACATTCAACGAGCAATCGCCATTCGGCGCCAGCCAGCCTATGCTGCCGCAGTAAATCCCGCGGCGCGCATTTTCCAGTTCGCGGATTTTTTTCATGGCGGCAATTTTCGGCGCGCCGGTAATCGATCCGCAGGGAAACAGCGCCCGCAACACGTCTTCCAGGTTTTTGTCCGGCGCTTGCGCGGTGATGGTGGAGGTCAGCGCCCAGACCGATGGGTAGCGTTCGAGCGAAAAAAGCATTTCCACATTGACCGATCCGGGCACGGCCAGGCGTCCCAGGTCATTGCGCAATAAATCCACGATCATCAGGTTTTCGGCGCGGTTTTTCTCGCTGTGCAAGAGATCTTGCGCCGCTTGCCGGTCCAGGGCCGTTTCGGCATGGCGCGGCGCCGTGCCCTTCATGGGGCGCACGGTCAGCTTGGAGCCTTCGCGGGCAAAAAACAGTTCGGGTGAAAACGATAGAATCGTGCGCGCGCCGTCTTCGATATAGGCGGCATGGCCGGCGGGATGCCGCGCGGCTATGGTTTTGTACAGATCGAGGGGAAGGGCCGACGTTTCAACCCTGATGGGAAATGTATAGTTGGTTTGATACAGATCGCCGCGGCCGATGCTGCCGCGTATTTTCTCGATATTTGCCAGATATTGATCCCGCTCGATCAAGGGGTGGCTGTCCAGCCCCGCGGCCGTGCCGTCGGCGGGTTCGTTCCATGCGGGTACGCGCGCGGCCTGTTTAAAAACCAGTGCTGTCAGTCGCGGAACCGCGCCGTCATTGCCGGCGACGGGGCGTACCGGCGCCGGGCCGGGCTCCAGAACGGCCGGCTCCAGCCATTCGCCCAGTTCATAGTCCAGCAACAGCGCTACCCAGCAACCCCGCCGCCGGGCCGCTTCGATGCCGGCAAACGCGGCCGGCAATTCATCGGCGCGGCAGGCGCCGATGCGATGGCAAAAGCCGAGCAATTCCAGCGCCTGTCCGGACAGGCGGTCTTCGAAACGGCAAATCATCGGCGCGCGGCTGCCATGAACGGACCCAGCACGGCTCCTGTATGGGATTGTTGCTTCAGGCCCACTATGTGTTCGGGCGTACCTTCGGCGACCAGGCGTCCGCCGCCATTGCCGCCTTCCGGCCCCAGGTCCAGTATCCAATCGGCTTCGGCGATGACATCAAGGTTGTGCTCGATAACCACGACGGTGTTGCCGGCGTCGACCAGGCGATGCAATACATGAATCAGCTTTTCGACATCGGCCATGGAAAGGCCCACGGTCGGCTCGTCCAGCACATATAAGGTGTGGGGAATACGCGAGGCGCGGCCGGTTTTTATAACGCCATCGGTAAGCCTGGCTTTGGTCAGCTCGGTAACCAGCTTGATGCGCTGGGCTTCGCCGCCGGACAGCGTGGGCGAGGGCTGGCCCAGGGTCAGGTAGCCCAGGCCGACGTCTTGCATGAGTTGCAGCGGCCGCGATATTTTCGAATGGGCGGCGAAGTAGCCGATGGCTTCATCGACTTCCATCTTGAGCACTTCGCCGGCATTCTTGTCGCGCCATGTCACGTTCAGCGTATCGCGGTTGAAGCGTTCTCCGGTGCAGGCATCGCAAAGTACTTTCACATCGGGCAGGAAGCTCATTTCTATGGTGCGCAGGCCCTGGCCTTCGCACACTGGGCAGCGGCCTTCGCCGGTGTTGAACGAGAAGCGCGCCGCTGTCCATCCGCGTATGCGCGCATCGCGTGTCTCGGCGAAAAGCTTGCGTACATCGTCCCAGAAGCCAATGTAGGTGGCGGGGCACGAACGCGGCGTCTTGCCTATGGGCGTCTGGTCGACCTCCAGCACGCGGTCGATGTGTTCCCATCCGGAAATGTCCACGCAGCCATGCCAGCCCGGTGCGCGGCGTTGCGCAACCGCCTGCGCCAGGTTGTCCAGCAGGACGTCGCGGGCGAGTGTGGATTTCCCCGAGCCCGACACGCCGGTCACCACGCTCAGGCGGCCCACAGGCAGGCGCGCCGTGACATTATGCAGATTGTGCAAATGCGCTTTGTGGACCTGGATCATGGGCGTGTCGTTGGCAATCGGGCGGCGCGCTTGCAAAGGATGCCGCAAGGGCGTTTTCAGGTAGCGTCCCGTCACCGAGGCCGGGTTGTCGATAATGTCTTGCGCCGTGCCTTGCGCCACGACCATGCCGCCGCGCACACCGGCGCCGGGGCCGATATCGATAATGTGCGAGGCGCGCCGTATGGTGTCTTCGTCATGTTCCACCACCACCAGCGTGTTGCCATTGCCTTCGAGCGCGGCCAGGGCGTTGAGCAGAATCTGGTTGTCGCGCGGATGCAGGCCTATGGTGGGCTCGTCCAGCACGTAGCACACGCCTTGCAGGTTAGAGCCAAGCTGGGCGGCAAGCCGTATGCGTTGAGCTTCGCCGCCCGACAGGGTGGGCGCGGCCCGGTCCAGCGCCAGGTAGCTCAAGCCGACCTCTTGCATGAAGTTGAGCCTTCCCTGTATTTCGGCAAGAATATCGCGGGCAATTTCAACCTCGCGGCCATGGCTGACCAGGCCCGCAAAAAAGGTTTGCGCATCGGATACGGGCAGGGCCGCCAGTTCGGCGATGGACCTGCCGCGCCAGCGGAAGGCGCGCGAAACCGGGTTCAGCCGTGCGCCATGGCAACTAGTGCAGGTTTCGGTATTGCCTTCGTACCAGGCGTTCCAGGCGGTTTCCTCGCCGGTCTGTTCGGCATCGAAGCCCGAAAGCTGCAGGCCGGTGCCAAAACATCCTGTGCACCAGCCATGTTTGGAGTTGTACGAAAACATGCGCGGATCGGGCTCGGGAAAGCTGGTGCCGCAATTGGGGCAGGCGCGTTTTACCGAGAAATGGCGCTGTTCCGCCGCTAGGCGTGGTTCGCCCTGGCGCCGTTGGTCCAGCGGCGCATCGCCGTCGGTCAGGCCGACAAGCACGCTCAGGCTACCCTGCCCGTGCTCCAGCGCGCTGCGTATGGCTTCGCGCAAGGCGGGTTCGTGCCTGGCGTCGACGACCATGTCGGCAATGGGCAGTTCGATGTCATGTTCTTTATAGCGATCCAGCCGCGGCCAGGGGGCCACGGGGATGAACTCCCCGTCTACGCGTAAATGCGTGTAGCCTTTGCCGGCGGCCCATTTGGCCAGATCGGTGTAATAGCCTTTGCGGGCGACGACCAGTGGCGAGAGCACACCGATGTGGCGGCCTTTATAGTCGCGCAGCAATTGGGCGACGATCTGCTCGGCTTTTTGCGGTTCGACCGGAATATTGCAGGTCGGGCACATTTGCGTGCCCAGCTTTACATACAGCAAGCGCAGGAAATGATGAATTTCCGTCATGGTCGCCACGGTGGATTTGCGTCCGCCACGGCTGGTGCGCTGCTCGATGGCGACGGTGGGAGGGATGCCGTAGATGGCGTCCACATCCGGCTTGCCGGCCGGCTGGACGATGGCCCGGGCGTAGGCATTGAGCGACTCGAGATAGCGCCGCTGGCCTTCGTTGAACAGAATATCGAAAGCCAGCGTCGATTTGCCCGATCCCGAAACGCCGGTAATCACGGTGAAGGTATCGCGCGGAATGCTGACACTGATGCCTTTCAGGTTGTGTTCGCGGGCGTTGACGATGTCTATGCTTTTCACCTGGCCGCGCTGATGTTTGATCAGGCTTTGCAGCGGCGTGCCGCCGCCGTCGCCGTTGGCGTATTGGACGGCGGGTTCGGCCAGCAGGCGCGCTTGCTGAGACTTGTCTTCGTAAACAATGGCGCTGGTGTAATCGACCAGCGCCCGGCCGGTATGCGACGCCGTGTTGCGCATGAGGTCTTCGGGGGTGCCCGTGCCGACCACCAGGCCGCCGGCGTCGCCGCCCTCGGGGCCAAGGTCGATCAGCCAGTCGGCCGCCCTGATGACATCCAGATTGTGCTCGATGATCAACAGCGAATGGCCGGCGGCCAGCAGCTTGCGGAAAGCGCGCATCAGCCTGGCCACGTCATCGAAGTGCAGGCCGGTGGTGGGTTCGTCAAACAGGAAGAGGCTGCCTTTTTTCGCGACCTTGGCCGACGAAATGCCGCTGCGCGTCGCCGCGGCCAGATGGCCGGCCAGTTTCAGGCGCTGTGCTTCGCCGCCCGAAAGCGTGGGCACGGGTTGCCCGAGGCGCACGTATTCCAGCCCGACATCGGCCAGCGGAGCCAGGCCCCATTGCACATCGCGCAGCCCGCTGAAGAATGCCAGGGCTTCGCTGATGGTCATGGCCAGCACCTGGTCGATCGAAGCGCTGCGCCCCAGATGCTCTACTTTGACCTCCAGGATTTCAGGCCGGAAACGCTTGCCGTCGCAATCCGGGCAGCGCAGGTAGACATCGGACAGGAACTGCATTTCCACATGTTCGAAACCCGTGCCGCCGCAAGTAGGGCAGCGGCCGTCGCCGCTATTGAAGCTGAACGTGCCGGCGGTATAGCCGCGTTCCCTGGACAAGGTGGCCTGGGCAAACAGCTTGCGTATGGCGTCGAAGGCGCCGACATAGCTGGCCGGATTGGAGCGGGCGGTTTTCCCTATGGGTGTCTGGTCCACCATGACCACGTCGGCCAGTTGCTCGGCACCCAGAAGATGGCTGTGTTCGCCGGGCGCTTCGGTGGGCTTGCCTTTCTGCTTGAGGATGGCCGGATACAGCACATCCTGGATCAAGGTGGATTTGCCGGAGCCCGATACGCCGGTGATGCACACCAGCCGGCCCAAGGGGATGGAAACGGAAACGTTTTTCAGATTATTGGCATTTACGCCTTCCAGCACCAGGCGGGGCGTGTTGGGCGCGACCGGCATGGGCCGCGGCGCTTCGACACGCAGGCGTCCGCCAAGATAGTTGCCGGTAAGCGTATCGGCGTTGCGCAAGGCTTGCGGCGTGCCGTCAAAAACGATTTGCCCGCCGCGTTCGCCTGGTCCGGGGCCGATATCCATGATGCGGTCGGCGGCGATCATGACTTGCGGATCGTGTTCGACCACGACCAGTGTGTTGCCGTTGGCCCGCAGTCTGTGCATGACTTCCACGACCCGGTGCATGTCGCGCGGATGCAGCCCGATGGAAGGTTCGTCGAGTACGAACAGGGTGTTGACCAGGGATGTGCCCAGCGCGGTCGTGAGATTGATGCGCTGCACTTCGCCGCCCGACAAGGTGCGGCTCTGGCGGTCCAGCGACAAATAGCCCAGCCCTACATCGCACAGGAATTTCAGGCGAGTGCGCACTTCATTGAGCAGCAAGTCTATCGCCGCGTCGATGCTGGCGCCGAAGCTGATGTCCAGGAAGTGATCCCGCACCCGGTCGATGGGCAGGCGCATGAGATCGTGCAAGCCCAGGCCGGGCAGGGCGTTCAATTGTTCGCGGCTCCACCGGGCATGCACCGGCATGAAGCGGGGATAACGATTATCGCTGTCCGCGGCGCTGTCGTTGCCGAGGCGCCAGAGCGTGGCGTCGGGCTTGAGGCGCGCGCCGCCGCAGGCGGGGCAGGGCGTGTAGCTGCGGTACTTGGACAGCAGCACGCGCACATGCATTTTGTAGGCGCGCGATTCCAGCCAGTCGAAGAAGCGCTGCGCGCCGTACCATTGCGTTTTCCAGGCATTCTGGCCGCCTTTCCAGTCCGGCGTGCCGTCGATTACCCAGCGCTTTTCATGTTCATCCAAAGCATCCCAGGGGATGTCCAGGCGCACGCCGGCCGCCGGCGCATATTGCTCCATTTCGGCCTGGCATTCTTTATAGCTGGCCGTTTGCCACGGCTTGACGGCGCCGCCGCGCAGCGTCTTTTTTTCATCGGGCACGACCAGTCCGTAATCGATGCCCATGACGCGGCCGAAGCCGCGGCACGATTCGCAGGCGCCTAACGGCGAATTGAACGAAAAGGTGCTGGGCAATGGCGTGGTGTATTCGATATCGCAGTGCGCGCAGTGCAGGCGGTTGCTGAATCGCCAAGGGGTATCTTCGTCCCCGGATTCGGTCATGGCGTAAACCGCAATATGGCCGTCGCCTTGCTTGAGCGCCGCGTCCAGGGCTTCCATGACGCGCTGGGGCTCGGCGGTGCCAAAGCGGAAGCGGTCTTGAATGACATACAGCACGCGCAGCTTCTCGGCTTTGGCGGCGCGCTTGGCCTTGCCTTTGGACTTGGCCGCGGCGGGCGTGTGCAAGCGGGTTTCTTCGTGGTGAATTCGCGTGTAGCCTTGCTGGTCCAGGAAGCCGCGCACTTCGTCTTCAGTGAAATTGGACGGGATCACAATCGGGAACGTGATCACCAGGCGCGGGTCGCCGGCCTGTGTGCGCACCGCCAACTGTTGCTGGATGGATTGGGGATTGTCGCGTAGCACCTGGGTGCCGCAGCACTGGCAGTACAGCCGGCCCAGGCGCGCGTACAACAGTTTCAGATGGTCGTTCAGTTCGGTCATGGTGCCGACGGTGCTGCGCGAATTGCGCACCGGATTGACCTGGTCGATGGCAATGGCGGGCAAGATGCCCTCGATGCGATCGACCTGCGGTTTGTCCATGCGGTCCAGGAACTGCCTGGCGTACGGTGAAAAGGTTTCCACGTAGCGCCGCTGTCCCTCGGCATAGAGGGTGTCGAAAGCCAGCGAGCTTTTGCCCGACCCCGAGACGCCCGTCAACACCAGCAGTTCGCCGGTATTGATAGCAACATCAAGATTTTTAAGGTTATTTTGGCGCGCGCCGAAGATGCGAATATGTGAGCTCATGGCATTATGATAATCGGTTCTTCCTGTGGTTTTTACGCAAGGCCGTTTTTGCGCACGAAGCCGGTTTTAGGGTAGAATGGCGAGTTAACCAATTTTCAGGGTCGCGTCTTTGCGGGCCTATGCATGTAAAGATCGGAGATCATCATGGCAGATATCAAACGCACACGTCGCAACACCCTAGAGCGCCGTTGCCTGGGCAAGGCGTTCAAGCGCCTTTTCATACGCGCTCCCAAGGGCGTTTTCAAGATGCTCGAGAAAGTCAAACGCGCCTGACAAGGCGGCATCGGCATGGCGCCGCTGCGGCATAGGTTCTTTTCCATACGAAAAAACCTATTTGTTGCAGCGATTATGTCTTGATGTAAGTATGGCAAGGAAACCGCAGATTCACTATCTGCGGTTTTTTTTCGGCCTATCATCGTGGTCATTGGCACACTCTATAGGCAATGACCATGCTCGCCTGGCGCCATCTTTTTACGGTCGTAACGCCCACCTATAACCGGGCCCATACCTTGGAAAGAGTGTATCTTTCCTTGCGTGAACAATCGTTCCAGGATTTCGAATGGATCATTGTCGATGACGGCTCGACCGACAATACGCGGGCCATGGTCATGGCGTGGCAGCAGGAAGCCAATTTCCCCATCCGTTATGTCTGGCAAAACAACCAGCACAAGAAAACCGCGTTCAACCGCGGGGTCAAGAAGGCCAGCGGCGAATTGGTTGTGGCGCTCGATAGCGACGATAGCCTGGATGCCAATGCCTTGTACGCCATGGCCATGGCCTGGTCCGGCATACCGTCGGCCCAGCGGTCTCGCTTTGTGGCGATCACCGGGCTGTGCGTGCGTCCCGATGGTTATGTCGTGGGCGATATGTTTCCCCAGGATGTCTTCGACGCCACGGCGCTGGACATGACCTTCAAATACCACATCAAAGGCGAGAAATTCGGCTGCCTGCGCACCGATGTGCTTTTACAGTTCCCATTTCCGGAGGAAATCGCCGGTTTCGTCCCGGAGAGCCTGGTTTGGCGCGCTATCGCGCGCGCGGGCTATCTGACGCGCTTTGTGAACCAGGTCTTCAGGGTTTATCACGAAAGCGCGGATTCGCTTACCAGGCAGGGCAAGGAAACCCAGCAGCATGCGCTTGGTTTGTGGCTGCTTGCGCAAGATACCATCGTGGAGTGCCTGCCGTGGTTCCGCTATCAGCCGCAGGCGTTCTTCATGGCGGCCGCGCGTTATACCCGGTTTTCATTGCATTTGCGGCACGCCAACCAGCCCTTGCCCAAGAGCCATGCCTTGCGCGGCATAGGATCGAGAGCCTTGGTGGGCTTGATGTGGCCGTTGGGAGCGCTGCTGTACGTGCGGGATATCACCCGCGCCTGATGGCGCTTTCAATGCAGGGTGCGCGGCTGTTCGGCATCGTGGGAATCGAAGATGTCATCGTCTGGATCTTCGTCGTCGAGGTCGTCGATATCGTCGCTTGCAGGGTCGTCGGCCATCACAAAGGGAAGTACGTCGCGCAGGTTTTCCGCCCAGGCGATTTCTTCGCCTTCCTGGTCGATCTTGATAAAGCGCACACCTTCCAGATCGGACAATTGAATCGCCCACAAGTATTCGCAATCGAACACGTCGTCTTCGGTAATGACCAAGCCGCCCTGGTTGCCGACGATCCTGCTGTTTGTGCCGCCGATTTGCACCATGACGAGATCTTTGGGGTCTTCCGCGACATCGAGAGGCACGGCGAAAATTACCCACTCGAAGCCGGTTTCGTCGGCGTCGATGATTTCAGCCAATACCGGTTTGCCCATATAGGCGCTCAGCGCGTCGGCGGTGCGGCCGATGAGATCGAGTTCGTCGGCGGTAAAGACCAGAGGAGATTCATGGTTGGTGGGCATGGTTTGCATCGGTGAATGTAGCGGGCTGCTATTTTAATTCATGTTGCGGCCAATACTTATTTCCCGGTCCGGCCTACAATCGACCTTTTCTCATTTCTTGATTGTGTTGCTATGGCTCAATACGTATATACGATGAATCGGGTGGGCAAGATCGTGCCGCCGAAAAGGCAAATCCTGCGCGATATTTCCCTGTCATTTTTTCCCGGCGCCAAGATAGGCGTTCTGGGCTTGAACGGCTCGGGCAAATCGACCTTGCTGAAAATCATGGCCGGCATCGATCGCGAGATCGAAGGCGAGGCCATTCCCATGGCGGGCATCAAAATCGGCTACCTGCCCCAGGAACCGATGCTCAATGCGGAACATACCGTGCGCGAATCGGTCCAGGAAGGCCTGGGCGAACTGTTTACCGCCCGCAAGCGGCTTGAAGAAGTCTATGCCGAGTATTCCGAGCCCGACGCGGATTTCGACCAACTGGCCACCGAGCAGGCCGAACTGGAAGCCGTGATTGCGGCCGCCGCCTCCAGCGGTGCCGACGACATCGAGCACCAGATGGAAATCGCCGCCGATGCCCTGCGACTGGCTCCATGGGAGGCGCTGATCGGCAACTTGTCGGGTGGCGAAAAACGCCGCGTGGCATTGTGCCGTTTGCTGTTGTCCAAGCCCGATATGCTATTGCTGGACGAGCCGACCAACCACCTGGACGCGGAAAGCGTGGAATGGCTGGAGCAATTCTTGCGCAAATTCCCCGGCACTGTGGTGGGCGTAACCCATGACCGCTATTTTCTCGACAATGCCGCCGAATGGATACTCGAACTGGATCGTGGCTACGGCATACCCTGGAAAGGCAACTATAGCTCCTGGCTGGAGCAGAAAGACGACCGCCTGAAGCAGGAAGACGCTTCCGAATCGGCGCGCCAGCGCACCATCAAGAAAGAACTGGAATGGGTCAGGCAGAATCCCAAGGGCCGGCAAGCCAAGGCGAAGGCGCGCCTGGCCCGTTTCGAAGAACTTTCATCGCACGAATACCAGAAGCGCAACGAAACGCAGGAAATTTTCATCCCCGTCTCCGAGCGCCTGGGTAACGAGGTGATCGAATTCGAGAATGTCAGCAAGGCATTCGGCGACCGCCTGCTGATCGACAATTTAAGTTTCAAGGTTCCCGCCGGTGCCATCGTGGGTATCATCGGCCCGAACGGCGCCGGTAAATCCACGCTGTTTCGCATGATTGCGGGCCAGGACCAGGCGGACTCCGGCACGGTCAAGGTCGGCGCGACGGTAAAGCTTGCCTTCGTGGATCAATCGCGCGAATCCTTGCCCGATGCCAAGACCGTGTTCGATGCGGTTTCGGACGGCGCCGATCTGTTGACCGTGGGCCGTTTCGAAATGTCGTCGCGCGCTTATTTGGGCCGTTTCAATTTCAAGGGCGCCGACCAGAACAAGCTGGTGGGCAAGCTGTCCGGCGGCGAACGGGGCCGCCTGCATCTGGCGAAAACCTTGCTTGCCGGCGGCAATGTGCTCTTGCTTGACGAACCATCCAACGATCTCGATGTCGAAACCTTGCGCGCCCTGGAAGACGCCTTGCTGGAATTTGCCGGCAGCGTGCTGGTCATCAGCCATGACCGGTGGTTTCTCGATCGCATCGCCACCCACATTCTGGCGTTCGAGGGCGATTCCCAGGCTGTGTTCTTTGATGGCAATTATCAGGAATACGAGGCCGATAAAAAGCGCCGCCTGGGCGAAGAGGGCGCCAAACCCAAGCGCTTGCGCTATAAAGCATTGAAATAGTATTGTTCTTCAACAGGGGGGCGGCATGCCAATATTAAGCACCCACGATTCGATGATTTTTCTGGTCGATATGCAATCGGCGCTGCTGCCCGCCATCCACGACACCCGGCAAATCCTCGAACGCGCCGAGCGCTTGCTGCGCGCGGCGCAATTGCTGGGGGTTCCGGTGATTGCCACAGAGCACTGTGCCGACAAGATCGGCGCCACAGACCCTGTCCTGCGGCCATGGGTGGATCATGTCATACCCAAAACGCATTTCGATGCCACGCGTGAAACGCATTTCAGGTCCGGTTTGCCTAGTGGACGCATCAATGTGTTACTCCTGGGCACGGAAGCGCACATCTGCGTGTTACAAACAGGCTTGGCCTTGTCCGGCCTGGGCCTGAATCCTATTCTTGTCACGGATTGCACCGGTTCGCGGCGCAGCGCGGACCAGCTTGCGGCATGTACCCGGTGGTCGCATCATGGCCTGGAGCAAATCAGTTCCGAAATGGCGATGTTCGAATGGCTCGAAACCCCGGCGCATCCGCAATTCAAGCAAGTTCTGGCTCTTCTCAAGCCGGCCTGATTTTCCGGGATACAACTGTTGCGCAAGCTAACAAGCGTGTACAGCGATTATTGGTGTTAAGGTGAAGAATCGGGTAACGTAAAACCCTGCTCGTATTGTTTTGGAGATAGAAATGAAATTGACAACCTTGACTAGGCTGGGCGCCGTAAGTTTGCTGGCATTGGCTCTGGGGGGCTGCTCCTCTTGGGACAACATGAGCCATCGTCAGAAAAGCGCAGTGACTGGCGCCGGGATCGGCGGAGTAGGTGGCGCGGTGATCACGGGCGGCGGCATCTTGGGTACGGTCGGGGGCGCGGCCATAGGCGGCGTTATCGGCGATCAGGTAGGCAAGAACCGCTAGGCATTTCGCCTGTCTGGCCTCATGAAAACCGGCTCGAATCGACCGAGCCGGTTTTTTTTGCGGCTTCGGTTTCCTGGACCTTTATGATGCCTAGGGATTCTCTGATCAAATCCACCCGAGGGCGGGTATCAGATTCGGGCGATTTGATCAGAGGGTGCCTAGCGAGTTTCCGGCTGGGGCATCTCGATTTTGACTTCGAGAATTTCCAGGGAGTCCTGACGTTCCAGATTGACTTTGATGTCTTCGGGGTTGATCTTGACGTAACGCGAGATCACTTCGACAAGTTCTTTTTGCAAGCGGGGCAGGTAGTCGGGTGTGATGCCGTCGCCACGTTCGTTAATGAGAATGAGCTGCAAGCGGTCTTTGGCGACGCTGGCGGAAGTCTTTTTTTCACCGAGCAGGAAAGACAGGAAAGACATATCACTTACCTCCGAAGAGGCGCTTGAACAGGCCGGGTTTTTCGTAGTCGACGAAGCGCAAGGGCATTTCTTCTCCTAGATAGCGCGCCACGATGTCTTGATAGGCGGCCGATACATCGCTGTCTCGTATGTGGATGGCTGGGACGCCTTGGTTGGATGCCTGCAAGACCGATTCGGATTCCGGCACGACGCCCAGCAGCTTGATGCGCAGGATGTCTTCGATGTCTTTCAGCGACAGCATTTCGCCATCGGCGACACGCTTGGGATTGTATCGAGTGAGCAGAAGAAACTCCTTGATGGGATCCTCGCCTTTTTCGGCACGGCGCGATTTGGAGGACAGAATCCCCAGGATGCGGTCGGAATCACGCACCGAAGAGACTTCCGGATTGGTAACCACCAGGGCATCGTCGGCAAAATACGATGCCATCAACGCCCCGGTTTCAATGCCGGCGGGCGAGTCGCACACAATGTATTCGAAGCCCATGTCGGCAAGGTCTTTAAGGGTTTTTTCCACACCCTCCTTGGTCAGGGCGTCTTTGTCGCGGGTTTGCGACGCAGGCAGTATGAACAGGTTTTCAAGCTGTTTATCGCGGATCAGCGCCTGGTTCAGGCTGGCCTCTCCCTGGATGACATTGACGAAATCATAGACCACACGGCGCTCACAACCCATGATCAGATCGAGGTTGCGCAAGCCGACGTCGAAGTCGATAACCACCGTTTTATGGCCTCGCATCGCCAGCCCTGAAGAGAAGCTTGCACTGGTGGTTGTCTTACCCACCCCGCCTTTGCCGGACGTCACCACAACAATTCGCGCCATGACGATTGAGTTCCTTTAGTTTTGTAAATTGCGTAATCGTAAAGCAAAACAGCAGCAACGTTGCCCTATCTTGCCCTTATTTAACTTTTGCTTGGCAACAAAAAATATCTTAGGCCAGCGCTGTAATTTTTAGCTGGTCATCGTCCAGTTGCACAATGGTCGGCCGGTTCAGCAGGCTGGGATCGAGCCGCGTTTCTATGACCCGGTAGACCCCGGCGATGGCCAGCAGCTCTGGATCGAGCTGAGTCGCGAAAATGCGCGCGCTGGTATCGCCGCGCGCCCCGGCCATGGCCTTGCCGCGCAGGGGGCCGTAAACATGGATGTTGCCGTCGGCGATGATTTCCGCGCCCTGGCTGACTACGCCGATAACGATCAGGTCGGTGTTGCGCGCATAAATGCGCTGGCCCGATCGCAGTTGGCGGTTGATCACCATGGCGGCCGGCGCTATTTCAGGGCTTGCCGCGGCAGGCAAGGTGCTGGGGCCGGTATTTTGCTGTCCCGGCGCTGGCGGTGCTACGACAGGCACATCCTGGTCGGCGACCGGCGCACTGGCCGGGCGCGGCGCGGGATTGGCCAGATCGACCGCCGCCAGGCCGCAGGCCTGGGCGGCCTGCAGATTGGCGCCTTGCGCCACGACACCCACGGGATGCAGGTTATGGGAGCTAAGAGCCTGCGTGAGCGCGGCCCAGTCCAGGGTCTGTTCGACCTGGCCGGCGTCGATGACGACCGGTTCGTTCTCGAAAAACGAACCGGCATCGCGCATGCGCTGCTCGAGCGCCTCGATAAGCTGCGCGGTATCGTGGCTGTGCAGCACGACGCGCACGGCATAGAGTGTGGCGCTTTTGAAATCCAGGGCCAATTGGCCCTTGCGGTTTGAAGAAGAATCGCTCATGTGTCGGTTTTCACAAATAAGAATTACACATTTGCTTACGCATTAATTTTTCTGTACCCAGGAATCCCTGAGTGTAACGGCACGGTTGATAATGGGCTTTCCAATGGCGGATTCCTCGCGGTCCGCCACAAAATAGCCCAGTCGTTCGAATTGCCATGTTGTTCCCGGGGCGGCTTGCGTGCCGGGTTCCAGCCAGCCCTGCACAACCTGGCAGGAGTCGGGATTCAGGCCGGCCAGAAAGTCCTTGTCGCCCGCGTCGGGGTGAGGATCGGAAAACAGGCGATCATACATGCGTATTTCAGCCGGAATGGCGTGGGCCGCGCTGACCCAGGTGATAGCGCCCTTGACTTTCACCGAGTCGGACCCGGGCGTACCGCTTTTGGTGTCCGGCAGGTATTCGGCCTGTACTTCCACGACCCTGCCCTCGCCATCTTTGACGCAGCCGGTGCAGCGAATGACGTAGCCGTATTTCAGGCGCACCGTATTGCCGGGGAACAGGCGGAAATATTTTTTAGGCGGATCTTCCTGGAAATCGTCGCGTTCTATCCACAACTCGCGCGATATCGGAAATTCGCGCAGGCCTGCGGCGGGATCGTGCGGATTGCGGGGAGCGTGGCAGAGTTCGGTCTGGCCTTCAGGGTAATTGGTGATGACCAGCTTGAGCGGATCGATGACCGCGACCGCGCGCGTGGCCTTGGGGTCCAGATCGTCGCGCAAGGCTTGCTCGAGCAGGCTGTAGTCGATGCGGGAGTCGGCCTTGGATACGCCCAGCCGTTCGCAGAACAGGCGTATGGCTTCGGGCGTGTAGCCGCGGCGGCGCAGGCCTGCCAGGGTGGGCAGGCGCGGGTCGTCCCAGCCGTTGACGTGGCCTTCGCGCACCAATTGCAGCAGTTTGCGTTTGCTGGTGACGACATAGCTGAGGTTGAGCCGCGCGAATTCATACTGCCTGGGCAGGGGCTGCGCCAATTGGCCCAATTCAGTCAAATGGTTCAGTATCCAGTCGTAGAACGGGCGCTGGTCTTCGAATTCCAGTGTGGCGATGCTGTGCGTGATGCCTTCCAGCGCGTCTTCCACAGGGTGCGCCCATGCATACATGGGGTAAATGCACCAGTCGGTGCCCGTGCGGTGGTGGGCCACATGCCGTATGCGGTACAGCACCGGGTCGCGCAGGTTGATGTTGGGCGATGCCATGTCGATCTTGGCGCGCAGGGCCAGGCTGCCGTCGGGATGCTTGCCTTCGCGCATTTCCTGCAGCAAGGCCAGGGATTCATCCGCGGGGCGATCGCGCCACGGCGAGTTCTTGCCTTTTTCGGTAAGGGTGCCGCGCATGGCGCGCATTTGCTCGGCGTTTTGTTCATCTACATAGGCGTGGCCCGCCCGCACCAGCGCCTGGGCAAACTGATACATGTAGCCGAAATAGTCGCTGGCGAAATAGCAGTTTGATTCCGTGCCGTAATCCCAGTCGAAGCCCAGCCATTTCACCATCTCGATGATGGCGTTGACGTACTCATCTTCTTCTTTTTCCGGATTCGTGTCGTCGAAACGCAAATGGCAGGCGCCCAGATAGTCGCGCGCCAGGCCGAAGTTCAGGCATATGCTTTTCGCATGGCCGATATGCAGATAGCCATTGGGCTCCGGCGGAAATCGGGTCCGGATACGGGCGGTGTCGATGTTGCCCGGTTGCTGCTCGGAGGCCGGTCCTGGTTTGCCCGACCAGCGCTTGCCGGCATAGCGGCCCTGGGCAAGGTCGTTATCGATGATAGTGCGCAAAAAATTCGAAACAGGAACAGGGCTGGGTACAGAAGTCATACGGGATAAGCAATGAAATGGCGGGCGAAGTAAGCATTTTGCCACGTTCAGGCACATTTGCCTGCCGCTTATCCCCATAAATGGCGAACTGGCTCTAAACTAGCGCACATTATGACGTACTCGACCTTGTGGTTATCGCAAATCCAGTTCTATTCGAGCCTGGGCTTTATGTTGCTGTTTCTGGTCATAGAGCTGGGGCTGGCTTGGGTATTGCTGTATTTCAAGCTGCGCTCGCTGGGCGCGGACTATGCTCCCTGGACCGACGCCTATCGTTTCTGGGTGCGTGTGTTCGCGCTGGCTTTTATTTTAAGCTTCGCCGCCAGCATGCCTGTGCTGATCCAGTTCGGCAGCCTGTGGCCGGCGCTGATGGACAAAATCGGCAATGTGGCCGGTCCCTTGTTGGCCGCCGCCATTTTGTCGGCGTTCATTTTCAAATCGTGCTTTCTGGGCGCCATGCTGTTTGGGCAACGCTATGTGTCCGATAAAGTCCATGCTTTGCTGGTTTTCATGGTGGCGGTGGGCGTGCTGGTATCGTCTTTCTGGCTGCTGGTGCTGCTGTCGTGGATGCACACGCCCGCCGGGGTCGATTGGGTCGACGGGCAATACCATGTACTGAACTGGACGGACGTATTGTTCAACCCCTCGCTACCCTGGTATGCCGGCCTTTTTGTCCTTGCCAGCGCTTTGACCGTTGCATTCCTGATGCTGGGTGTCGTGGCCGGGCAGACCTTGCGGCGGCCTATCGATGAAAGCGGCCGGCTGGTTTTCAAGATGGCCGCGCATATGGCCGGCGTTGCGGTTGTCTTGCTGGCTTTGACGGTTGCCGGCACGGCCCAGATGACAGCCAGGTACCAGCCCGCCAAGGCAGCGGCCGCGGCGGCGTATTGGCATAGCGGCCAGCAGCCCGATCTGGTCTTGTTTGCGCTGCCCGACGCGCGGGCCGCCGTCAATCGCTTTGCCTGGGTTTGGCGCGATGCCGGCAGCTTGTGGCTGGGTCGGGACGGTAATGGCGCCTTGCGCGGGCTGGATCATTTTTCCGGCATGACGCCGCCCGTGATCCTTACTTTCTGGTCTTTCCGCCTGGCCGTGGCGGCCGGCTTGCTGATGGCGCTGGCCGCGGTGTTCACCTTGTGGCGCGCCCGCCGCGTTCATTACGACCCTGGCGCGTTGTCGCGCGGATGGCGCCATATGCTGCGAGGCATGACCTTTTCCGGCTGGGTTCCGCTCCTGGCGGGACTGGCTTATCTCTTGTTCGGATCTTTTCCGTATGCGGTCACCGGCACCATTACGATCAGCGAGATTACCGGCTCGACTCATTTCGATGTGCTGCTGGGCGGATATATTGCGTACCTGGCGTTTTACGGCGTGTTCCTGGCGGGTTTCCTGCAGTTGCTGCGGCATATTGCCCGCTATGGCGTCGTGCCCATAGCCAGAAGAAGGGGACGCGCATGATGGACTCATTGGCCATCGCCTTGGGGGTGAACGCCCAGGATCCCGCGTTCTGGATGCCGCTGGTGTTCATGGGCCTGTTTTTTGCGATCATCGTGGCGGGCACGGTGCTGGACGGTTTCGATATCGGGGTGGGTTGTCTGGCCTTGTTCGCCCCGGCCGACTTGCGTCCGCGCATGCTGTCATTGCTAAGCCCCTGGCGCGATGCGAACGAGTTCTGGCTGTTTCTGGGCCTGGGCCTGTTTGTGGCGGCCTTTCCCAATGCCTGGGGCAGCGTCATGGGCAAGCTGTATCTGCCTTTGTGCGTGCTGGCGCTGGGGGTGCTGCTGCGATCGGTATCGTTCGAACTGCGCTTGCGCGCTCCGCAAGAGCTGCAATCGCGCTGGCTATTCGGTTTCGGCCTGGGTTCGCTGATTACGGCGTTGGCGCACGGCCTGCTGCTGGCCCAGGTAGTGGTTACCTACGAAACTCATGGCGGCTACCTTTGGTTTTCCTTGTTTGTCGCCCTGAGCGCCGTGGCGGCTTACTGCCTGTTGGGGGCCGCCTGGCTGATCATGCGTGTGGCCGGCGAATTGCGCGCCCGCGCGGTCATGTGGGGCCGGCGCGCGGTGCGCTGGGCAGCGGCGGGGGCGGTGGGCGTTTCGGTGGTGCTGGCATTCGCCAATGCGGGTATTTTCCTTAAATGGAGCGACGGCCCTCAATGGCCGGCGGTGGTGGCGCTTTGGGCCTGCCTGCTGGCTTGCTTCGTGTCCATCGAAATGTGTTTTCAGCGCATGATCAACAGCAGCTACCGCACAACGGCTTTGCCGTTCGTGATGACGTTGCTGGTGTTCCTGATTACCCTGGGCGGATTGGGCTACAGTTTTTTTCCTTATCTGGTCCTGGACGACATCACCATCTGGGACGCCGCGGCGTCGGTGGATTCTATGCAACTGGTCCTGGCCGCCACGGTCGTGGCGCTGCCGGTGGCCTTGATTTTCAACATATGGGTGTATTGGCGCATGTTCGGCCTGTCCATAGCGCCAACGCCGCCCGCTTTCAAGGACAGGGCCGAGGGCAACGACCAGCTTTAGGGTGAGTGGCACTCACTTCTGCCGCTGCGGACACGGCCATAGCACGGGATAGCGATGCGATTGCCCGGTGGCGCGAACCAAAGTGTCACGCCGTTTGGGTCGTCTGTTGGCGGTGTTTGTATTGTCTGCTGGCGATGTGCGTATTTCTAGTGCCGTCCGCCGGGGGTAAGGCCAGTGGGAGCCAGCCCGTCGGAGGTCGAGCAAGTGGAATCGTAGGGAGGCGTGCCGCCGAGGAGACCGAGAAGCACGACACCAAGCAGCGGCCGCCGGACGAGATTAGCGCGCGCTGTCAGGCGCTGTGGGAGCCTGACCGGCCGACCGGGCTGGCTCCCACTGGCCTTACCCCCGGCGGACTGTGGTGTCTTGTGGCCACGGTTGCCGGGACGGCTCGGATTCTTGCGCTTCGTCGGCTACAGGTTTTGGGGTCGAAAGAGTTTGCGGTGCCCGGCTCTCTCGCCCCTGCACGGGGCAAGAGGGCCATACGCGATTGCCGTAATGTGGAGGGTGTTTTCGTGCGCCGATCATGTCACGCAAGTGGGGGCTCGGTCATGCATCGGCCGCGAAATCCGCATCGAAAAAAAGCGGCTGAAATGCCAGAACACAAAAATTCTGACACTCCCCTGCCCAATGATTTCGTGGCTGCTGTATCCCTTGATACGCTCACCCCCGCCTTCCAAAATCTGTGTAAGGTACTCACGGCCTCTGATCACAGCCCCCAGGCCCGTGATCACCTTGCACGGCAAGATCTGCGAGATTGCCCGTAATCCTGTCGAATCGACAGCCCCCGTCGCATGCCCAATATTGATTGGAATCGCGTCGACTCTATAGCAGCCACCGCATGCCCAACCGCGTAAGGCAATTTTCGGCCCACCGTAGGGGCCGGAAATTGCCGGGCACTGTAACGTCTTCGATCAGCAACACACGACCTAACGAAGTGCAAGAACCCAGATCGTGCCAGCGACCGTGTTTGAGACACATCAGAGTCCGTCGGGGGTAAGGCCTGTGGGGGCCGGCCCGTCGGAGGCCGAGCAAGTGGAATCGTAGGGAGGCGAGCCGCCGAAGTGACCAAGAAGAACGCCACCAGGCAGCGGCCGCCGGACGAGATTAACGCGCGGTGTCAGGCGCGCAGGCGCCTGAACGGCCGACCGGGCTGGACGCCACAGGCCTTACCCCCGACGGACGGCACTAGAAATACGAACTCCACCAGCAAATACGAACACCACCCACAAACAGTACGAACCTCGCCAGCAGACGATTCAAGCGATCACAGGCAAGATGAACTCGTCAGCAAACAATACGAACATCACCAGCAAACAATACGAATACCAACAGACGAAATACAAACACCGCCAGCAGACGACTCAAACCTAGGAGCGTGGGCGGTAGAAAAACTCCAAGGCAATCACTTGCAACTCGGCCTTCCAGAATCGCTTACAAGCGATTTTTTCGAGAGTGCCAAGATACCCTGGAATTACGAATTTTTAGGCGGCGGAATTTCTACCGCCCACGCTCCTAGCGGGCAATACGAACCCCGTCAGCAACGATCCAAACTCCCCCTGCTCAGCCATATAACATCTTGGCATCACCTCTGCTGGCAAAACTGCGCTAAGTAAGCGCCATTCGCCTTAAACCCGTGTGTTATCCCCGAACGCAGCGCAAGAGATCTTCCCCATAGGCATCGCGCTTGCGCACCCCCACGCCGCTGATGCCGCCCAGGTCATCCAGCGACTGAGGACAGGTCAAGGCAATTTCGCGCAGCGTAGCATCATGGAAAATCACGTAAGCGGGAACCCCGTGGCTGCGGGCCACTTCCGAACGCCAGGCTCGTAAATTCTCGAAGCGCTGCTGCGCATCTCCGGGCAGAACTATCGCCTCTTTTCCTTTGGCGCTTACAGGGCGCGAACTGCGTGTCTTCTTTTCCGGCTCGCGCCGGAACATCAAGGTTTGTTCACCTTTCAGCACAGCGCGGCTGGTGTCGGTCAGCGCCAGTGTGCCGTACCCCTCCTGGTCGACCGCCAGCAGGCTTTGCGCCAGCAACTGACGCAACACCCCGCGCCAGGCCTGCTCCGACAAGTCCGCGCCTATCCCGAAAACCGTCATGCTCTCGTGCTCGTACTGCTTGATCCGGTCGGTCGGCTTGCCGCGCAAGATATCGATAAGATGGCCGGCGCCAAAACGCTGGCCGCGTTCGCGCCACAAGCGATATACCGCCGAAAGGATTTTCTGGGCGGCGACCGTGCCGTCCCATGCCTGCGGAGGCTCCAGGCAGGTATCGCAATTGCCGCAGGGCGTAATGGTTTGCTGGAAATAGGCCAGCAAGCGCTGGCGCCGGCATGACACGGTTTCGCACAGCCCCAGCATGGCGTCAAGCTGCGCGCCCAGGCGCCGCCGGAACGCATCGTCGCCGGCCGATTCGTTGATCATGCGCCGCTGCTGCACCACGTCTTGCAGCCCGTAAGCCAGCCAGGCCGTGGCCGGCAGGCCGTCGCGCCCGGCCCGGCCAGTCTCCTGGTAATAGCCCTCGACCGATTTGGGCAAGTCGATATGCGCCACAAAGCGCACATCGGGCTTGTTCACCCCCATGCCGAAAGCAATCGTGGCCACCATCACCATGCCTTCCTCGCGCAGAAAGCGCGCCTGGTTCGCCGCGCGCACCGCGGGGTTCAGTCCGGCGTGATAGGGCAATGCCGCAATGCCGTGTTCGCACAGGAATTCCGCGGTGTCTTCGACGCGGGCCCGCGACAGGCAATAGACAATGCCGCAATCGCCCTGGTGCTCCGCCTGGATAAACGAAAGCAGTTGGCGCTTGACTTCGTTTTTCTCGATGATGCGGTAGCGAATATTCGGCCGATCGAAACTGGCCACAAAATGAGGCGCGTCGTTCAGCGTCAGGCGCTCGGCGATTTCACGCCGCGTGACGGTGGTGGCGGTGGCGGTCAGGGCAAGGCGCGGGATTTCCGGCCAGCGCTCATGCAAAATCGACAGGCCCAGGTATTCAGGGCGGAAATCATGGCCCCATTGCGATACGCAATGCGCTTCGTCGATCGCGAAAAGCGAGATGCGTCCGCTGGACAGCAGTTCCAGGCAACGATCGGTCAGCAGCCGCTCGGGCGCCACATACAGCAGATCCAGCTCGCCGGCCAAAAACGCCTGCTCCACGTCGCGCGATGTACGCCAGTCTTGCGACGAATTGAGAAATGCCGCCCGCACGCCTAATTCCAACAAGGCGTCTACCTGATCCTGCATCAGTGCGATCAGAGGGGAAATCACTATGCCTGTGCCGGGACGAACCAGGGCCGGGATCTGGTAGCAAAGCGATTTGCCGCCGCCCGTAGGCATAAGCACCAGGGCATCGCCACCCTGCACAACATGTTCAATAATGGCCTGCTGATCGCCACGAAAGGAGTCGTAGCCAAAGATCTTTTGCAGCGTTTCAAGGGCGGAAATGGTCATGTGCTAATTGATAGGTACTGAAAAACGAATACCTACATCATAGTCGCCTGTCGTCAGTTCGCGTTGGGCCTGCAGGCCGATGCGCAGGTTCGGACTGTACCAAAACTGCTGTGTCACTCCGAAATTGTGTTGCGTATCCCCCACCGACGAGCGGGAGTTTTCGTATGTTCCGGCAAGGTCCCCCCAGCGTCCCATAGGGACGGTGGCGGTCAGCCGCTGCGTCACGCCCGCCGCCGCCGCCGATGCATCCTGATAGCGGCTAAGGTCGGCGAATCCCGCTGAGCGGCTTTCATTGACCCACGACAATTTCAAATCGTCCATCACATCCACCGTATAGGCGGTCTGGTAGCGCCAGCCTTCACGCAAGCCATAGGTGGCGCGGGCTACGCCGGCGCTCCACGCACCCCAATCCTTGGTTTTATACTGCCCTCCGATACCAGTCGTAAGCAGTTCGGGAGCCATCTCAAGCTGGGACTCCAGCGTCAATTGCGGATCCAGTTGATAACTCAAGACGGTGTTGCCGGCGGTGGGGCCGTATTCCAGATCTCCCTGGGCCTGGCTGGCCGAATAATCCAGCGCGCCCACCGACATCGTGTAGCGCCATGCCTGGGCGTCGCTTGAATTTGCACTGGAGGTCTGGGATACGCTGATGCCGCCCATTCGGGCCGCCGTACCCCAGGGCGGAGCGGCAAGCTCGGTGTTGCCCAGGGTAACGTCCAGCCCTTGTTCCCCGGTGTATTGCCAGTTGCTCGAGCCAAATGTCCATTTTTCCTGCGTAGGCGTTGGTAGCCACGGGGAAGGCCGCCGAGGCATTCTTCGATGAGAACGGCGCAGGCCTGGCGAGGCATCCGAAACTTTCGACCGATGCCATTTATCCGAATCGCTTTGATCCCAGAAGAAATCATAAGGGATGTCCGGGCTGTTTTCGACCTCCGAGGACAGGGCAGGGTCGGCCGTGGAGCCCGCATCGGCCGGATCGGGCAGGGGAACCGGAGGGTCGATGGTAATTTCAGGTACCGAGTAGAGCCTTATGGGAGCCAGGTCGCGCAAGGTCGGCCCTGATGAGGAGCGGATATCGGCGGCCTGGGAGCATGGCGCCGCGGCGCTGCATGCGAGCAACCCGGCCAGTATTTGAATCGATGATAAAAACTTCATTGAAACCAGAAGGCTCGCTTATCAGAGGGATTGATTGCCGGGCAGACCGCTTTAGCGCGGACGCCTGGTCGGTCCGAAATCCAGCATGGCTTCGCCGCTGGCATCCATGGATTTCTTGATGGCACTGTATTTTTCGAGCATCGATGATTTATACACTACCCCAAGCAGCTTGGGGTGCTCGTCGCGACTGACCACAGGCAGGCGTTCGCCCTGGAATTGCACAAAATAATCCTGGGCCTCGTCCAGCGTCATGCCGGGATTCAGTGTTTTGACGAAGTCCCGCCGCAGTACTTCACCCGCCAGTTTTTGCTGCGCATCGCTCTGGCTCAACAATAAGCTGGTCAGATCTTGTTGCGCAATGACGCCTTGGTAAATATTGTTTGCATCGACCACATACAGATACTTGACAGGGAATTCGGCGAACATTTGCAGCGCTTCGCGCACTGGCGCCGTGGTGGCGATAACGGTGGCGGCGGGCCGCACCAGTTCGTCGAGCACGGTATGGCGCAAGCGTTGGCGCAGCAAGACGTCGCGCTCGCGGGCCACCGTTACATCGTACATGGCCACTTCGGCGACCGCGCGCGATACAAAATAGGCAACCACGCAGGCCAGCATAAGGGGCAGGACTAGCTGATAGCTCAGGGTCATTTCAAAAATCATCAGTATCGCCATGAGCGGCGCGCTGGTCGCCGCGCCCAGAAAGCTGCCCATGCCGACCAGGGTATACATATATATTTGGGTGCTGGCGCCCGGCCAGAAGTGGCCGAGCACCAGTCCGAACAGAGTGCCGACAGCTCCGCCTACGAATAGCGCCGGCGTGAACACACCGCCAACGGCGCCCGAGCCTACCGTCAAGGCGGTGGCAAGCACCTTGCAGACCAGTATCAGCACAACGGCGTACCAGGTCCAGGGCGTATGCAGCAGGGAATACACCACACTATACCCGTTGCCCGATACCTCGGGCATTGCCATCAGCAAGATGCCGAGCATGAAACCGCCCAGCGCCAGCCGCGCGGGCAAAGATAGGCCGGTGTGTTTGAACAGCTTGCGCGACAGCGCCAGGAACTTCAGGAACAGGGGGGCGGCCAGGCCGGACAGCAGTCCCAGCAATATGAACGGCAGTACCTCGATGCCCGGAATTTCGGGCATCGAGGCCATGGCGTAAGTGGTTTGATAATGCCCGGTCATGCGCATGACGATATTGGCCGACGCGGCGGCAATCAGCAGCGGGCCGAAGCTTTGCATGCTCATGGTGCCCAGGACTATCTCCGCCACGAACAGCGCCCCGGCTATGGGAGCGCCATAGGCCGAGGCCACGCCGGCCGCGGCGCCGCATGCCACCAGCAGCCGCAGCCGCGCGGTGCCGAAGCCCGTGAAGCGCCCTATGGCCGAGGCGCTCAAGGCCGCCAGGTGCACCATGGCGCCCTCGCGCCCGATCGAGCCGCCCGAGGCCACCGAGCATAAGGAGGACAGCGAACGCAGCAGGCCTTGCCCTATCGACAGGCGGCCATCCCCGATGGCAACCGCTTCCATGTAGTCGGAATTGGCACCTGCCTTGATTTTGGAGGCAGCCCACAGCAGGGCGCCCGCCGCCAGGCCGCCGAAGGTGGGAAACAACAGGCGGCCGTACCAGGGCAGCGACTGCGTTACGCCCACGATGGAACCGCTGCGGCCTGTCACCAGTTGCTGGACCAAGCGCATGCCTTCATGGAAAAGGATGGTGGCGAATGCTCCCATCACGCCCGCCAGCACCGCCCAGCACAGCATGGCCGGCAGTTCGGAAAGCCATAAGCAGCCTGCCAGGCGCTGGCGCATGGCTTGAACGGTGTGCCCTATCATGTGTTTCCTGTATAAGATAAATCATAAGGCTTGCAGCAAGCCCGACACCTATTTCAATCCATTTCCAGGTGCTTGCCAGACGCAGGTCCAAGAGGCACACTTTGAACTATGGAAAATCCCCTGCTGAAAATACTGGTCGTCGACGATGATCCGGCCCTGCGCCAACTGCTGGCCGACTATCTCAACCGTCACAACTACGACACGCTTTTGGCGCCCGACGCCAGCGACCTGGCGGCGCGCATTCAGCGCTATTCGCCCGACCTGATCGTACTCGATCGCATGATGCCCGATGGCGATGGCGCCGAAGCATGCCGGCGCCTGCGCCAGCAAGGCGAAGACATTCCCGTCATTTTACTCACGGGGCGCGATGAAACGGTAGACCGCGTAATCGGCCTGGAAGCCGGAGCCGACGATTATCTCGGGAAGCCTTTCGACCCGCGCGAGCTTCTGGCCCGCATCGAGGCGGTGCTGCGCCGCAAAAAAGGCGCATCCGCGCTTACCAAAGACAAGCCCGTGGTGTTCGGCCCATTCGTTTTCGATCCCGCAACGCGCCAACTCAGTAAGGAAAACATCCTTATCAAGCTGACCGGCGGCGAAGTCAATTTGCTGGAAGCGCTGGTCAACAACCCAGGCAAGCCGCTGTCGCGCGATCGCCTGCTGGCCTTGGCGCGCGATGACGATGAAGGCGAACGCAATGACCGCGCCATCGACATCGCCGTGCTGCGCCTGCGGCGCGCCATTGAAGACGACCCCAAGCAGCCTCGCTGGATACAGACCGTATGGGGTGTCGGCTACCGGTTTTCACCCTGAAACATATGACGCTGCGCTCCCTATTGCCCCGATCCCTGCGCACGCGCATGGTGCTTCTTACGCTGGGCACGATATTGCTGGTGCAGGCCGCCACATTCGCCACGATTTCCCATTACCGCAAACAGTTCTCGGAAGGGGTAGCCGTAGAGCTTACGGCGACCACTATCAGCACATTGCGAGCCGCCCTGGCGGAAATTCCTGTCGAACAGCGCGCCGATTTTGTGCGCACGGCATCGCAGAACCAATGGCGTTTATGGTCGCGCAGCCTGCCCTCGGACGCCAGCCTGGAAGAGCGTCGTCCGCAGTCGGATCGCCGCGAGCGCCGGCCGCCGCCGGCAAACGACATACGCAACAATTTGCGTTCGTTCGTGCAGGCGCTGAACAAGCGGCTTAGCGATGACACGCGCGTGGCGCTGTCGCGCGGACCGCAACCCCGGCTCTACATCTCGCTGCTGCCCGACCCCGAGCTCGATGATGCAAGCCGCGAATGGCTGGTGATCCCGCTGGACCGGATCGCGCCGCCGGTGGCCACCCCGATGGTTATCGTATGGCTGACCGGCATGGGCTTGTTCCTGCTGCTGTCGGCTGCTTTTTCCTGGCACATCACCGGTCCCTTGACCAGGCTGGCCAAGGCCGCCGACCAGTTGGCCGCCGGCCAGCCGCAGCGGGTCACGCCGTCGGGTCCAAGCGAAACGCGCATCCTGGGTGAGCGCTTCAATGCCATGCTGGACACCCTGGCCGAATCCAGCGCGGTGCAGCGCACGCTGCTTGCCGGGCTGCCTCACGATCTCAAGGGTCCGCTCTCGCGCATGTGGCTGCGCATCGAGATGGTTGACGATCCTACTTTCAAAGAAGGCATGCGCAAGGATGTGCAAGATATGCAGCGCATGGTGAACCAGTTCATAGGTTTTGTGCGCGGATCGGATCCGGGCTCCTACCATTTCGCCCCGCTGACGCTCAATACCTGGCTGGAAGAGCAGGTTTTCGCATGGGAAAGCGCGGGCAGCCCGGTCAAGTTGACCGGGCTATGTTCCAGAGCGCTGCAGCTTGACGCGGACATGATGGCGCTGGGCAGATTGCTGGATAATTTGATTACGAACGCGCTGAATCATGGGCAGGCGCCGGTCGAGGTCGCGCTGGCCGCCAGGGAAGGGTTTGCAGCCATTACGGTGGCGGACCATGGCGCCGGGATTTCGCCGGAGCGCCGGGTCGAGGCGCTGCGGCCTTTCTCAAGGCTGGACGATGCCCGCACGTTGACGGGCTCGGTAGGGCTGGGCTTGGCCTTGGCCGAGGCTATTGTCAAGGCGCACCATGGCACCTTGATCCTGGGCGAAGCCCCATGGGGCGGCCTGGAAGTGACGATTCTTCTTCCCTTGACAGGGAGTTCATGAAAACAAATCAGGGGTGCCGGCTGGTTTTGGCGGCGTAAGGCCCAGGTGGCGCCAGGTCGTTTGCGTGGCCATGCGGCCGCGCGGCGTGCGCTGCAAATAGCCATGCTGTATCAGGAAGGGCTCGATCACGTCTTCGATGGTGTCGCGTTCCTCGCCTATGGCGGCGGCCAGGCTGTCCACCCCGACCGGCCCGCCATCGAACTTATGGATAATGGCCTCGAGCAATTTGCGGTCCATCAGGTCCAAGCCTTGGGGATCGACTTCCAGCATGGCCAAGGCCGCGCTGGCCACGGCGGTGTCGATGCGGCCGTCGCCCTTGACCTCGGCATAGTCGCGCACCCGCCGCAGCAGCCGGTTGGCAATCCGAGGGGTGCCCCTGGCGCGGCGCGCTATTTCCGCCGCGCCATCGGGTGTGGCGGAGGCGTTCAGCAAATGCGCGCTGCGCTTGACGATATGAGTAAGGTCTTCGGCGTTGTAGAACTCCAGGCGCGACACAATGCCGAAGCGGTCGCGCAAAGGATTGGTCAGCATGCCCGCGCGCGTCGTGGCGCCCACCAGGGTAAAGGGCTGGAGGTCGATTTTTACGCTGCGGGCCGCCGGACCTTCGCCGATCAGGATATCGATCTGGAAATCTTCCAGCGCGGGGTACAGGATTTCTTCGACCACGGGCGACAGGCGGTGGATTTCATCGATAAACAGGACATCGTTTTTTTCGAGATTGGTCAGCAGGGCGGCCAGATCGCCCGGGCGTTCCAGTACCGGCCCCGATGTTTGCCGCAGGTTGACGCCCATTTCGATGGCCACGATGTGGGCGAGCGTGGTCTTGCCCAAACCCGGCGGACCGAACAGCAGGACGTGATCCAGGGCTTCGCCGCGGTTTTTTGCCGCGGCAATGAAGATTTCAAGCTGTTCCCGCACCCGATGCTGCCCGATGTATTCGCTGAGCGCGCGGGGCCGCAGCGCCCGTTCGACCGAGTCTTCATTGGGCGAGGCGCTTTGCGGCGCCACGATGCGTTCGATGGCGGCAATGCTGGACAGGGAATCGGAATGTATGGCCATGGGACTTTGTGCTGATTATATTTACAGTGCTATCGTACTCTACTAAGCGATAGTTGCGCAGCCTGGCGGCGATTGCAGCATAATTCGGAATCTTGCGCTTTCCTTCATGTTGGACACCTCTTTATTATGACCACCAGACTACCTACTTATGATGACGTTGTCGATGCCGGAAAAATCCTGGACGGAGTGGCGCATCGCACGCCGGTGCTGACTTCGCAAACTATCGACGCGCGCCTTGGCGCCCAGGTATTTTTCAAATGCGAAAACTTCCAGCGCATAGGCGCGTTCAAGTTCCGGGGCGGCTATAACGCCGTGTCGAAATTGTCGGCGGCGCAGCGCCAGGCAGGCGTCGTGGCCTTTTCGTCCGGCAATCATGCCCAGGCCATTGCGCTGGCTTGCAAGCTGCAGGGTGTGGCCGCCACTATTGTCATGCCGCACGATGCTCCAGCCGCCAAAAAGGCGGCCACGCTGGGTTACGGCGCCAAGGTCGTCAGTTACGACCGCCTGAATGAAGACAGGGAAGAAGTGGCCCGGGCGCTTGTGAAAGAGCAGGGGCTGTCGCTGATTCCTCCTTACGATCATCCTGATGTCATTGCCGGGCAAGGCACCGCGGTCAAGGAGTTGCTCGAGGAAGCGGGCAGTCTGGATGCGCTGTTTGTGCCCATGGGCGGTGGCGGTTTGTTATCGGGTTCCTTGTTGGCGGCGCACGCCCTGAGCCCGGACTGCGCGGTCTACGGCGTCGAACCGCAGGCCGGCAATGATGGCCAGCAGTCGTTCCGGACGGGCCAAATTGTGCGTATCGATCCACCAACTTCGATCGCCGATGGCGCTCTTACCTTGGGTCTGGGTAATCTCACTTTCCCCATCATCAAACACTATGCGCGCGACATTCTTACGGTAAGCGACGAGCAATTGATGCAAGCGATGCGATTTTTTGCCGAACGCATGAAAATGGTGGTTGAGCCCACGGGTTGCCTGGGCGCCGCGGCGGCTTTCAACGAAATCGTTCCGGTAAAGGGCAAGCGTATCGGGGTTTTACTGAGCGGCGGCAATGTCGATTTGCAGGGGTACGCCGGTTTTCTGCGGCAGGCGTAAAGGCCGCAGTCGCGCAATTTATCCCCGGGCCAGCGATTTCAAGGCAAATCGTATTCCTTCCGCCACTTCCAGGCCTTCGGGCAGGTTTTTCAGGGCGGTTTGCGATTCGGCATTGGAGTAGCCCAGGGATAGCAGGGCGTTCAGGATATCGTCCCGGCCGGCCGAGTGTGAACCGGGAACTTGGCCCAGATCGGCGCCCAGCTTGCCGCGCAGTTCAAGCAGCAAGCGCTCGGCGGTTTTCTTGCCTATGCCTGGAACCCGCGTCAGGCGTCCGCTTTCCTGTTGCGTGATGGCGCCGGCCAGTTCTTCGACGGTCATGCCGGACAGCACGGCCAGCGCGGTGCGCGCGCCGATGCCGCTTACCTTGATCAGCAACCGGAACGCCATGCGTTCGGCGGCCGTGGAAAAGCCGAACAGCGTATGCGCGTCCTCGCGTACCGCCAGATGGGTGTGCAAGGTAACCCTGGCGCCGGTTTCGGGCAGGTTGTAGAGCGTGCTCATGGGTACGTCGATTTCATAGCCGACGCCGCCCACGTCGATACAAACGACGGGCGGCGTTTTTTCCAGCAGAATGCCGGTGATTCGTCCGATCATGGGGCCGTCCTTTCTGACAAATTAACTGACCAGGCGCCCGCCGCGCACGCGGCTGGTGTGGTTGGGTTTGAGTTGGCCGCTTTCTTTCAGGCGCTGGGTCAGCGGGTTGAAATGCGCATGGCAGATAGCGCAGGCCAGGGCATCGGCCGAATCCGCCGCGGGCAGGCCGCTCAGGGCCAGCAAGTGCTGCACCATTTTCTGAACCTGTTCCTTGGCGGCGTGGCCATTGCCCACGACCGATTTCTTTATTTGCAGCGCCGTATATTCGTACACATCCAGATGGCTGTCGGCCAGCGCGCACATGGCGGCGCCCCGCGCCTGGCCCAGCAACAGGGTGGAAGCCGGATTGGTGTTGACAAACACCTTTTCCAGCGCCGATACCGTCGGCCCGGTGCTTTGCACGATTTCGCGGATATTGTCCAGGATGACCTTTAGGCGCTGCGCCAGGGGTTGATCGGCCGGCACGATAATCGTGCCGCTGGCCACGTATTGCAGGCGCGGCCCCTGGACGTCGATGACGCCAAAGCCAGTGCGCCGCAAGCCCGGATCGATCCCCAGTATGCGCATCAGTGGCGGAAGTGCCGCGCGCCGGTCAGCACCATGGCAATGCCCCGTTCGTTGGCCGCGGCAATGACTTCGTCGTCGCGCATGCTGCCGCCGGGCTGAATCACGCAACTGGCGCCGGCATCGGCCACGACATCCAGACCGTCCCGGAACGGGAAGAAGGCATCCGACGCAACGGCCGAGCCGGTCAGCACAAGGCCGGCGTTCTCGGCCTTGATGGACGCGATCCGGGCCGAATCGATACGGCTCATTTGGCCTGCGCCGACACCCAGGGTCATGCCGTTGCCGACAAAGACAATGGCGTTGGACTTGACGTATTTGGCGACTTTCCAGGCAAACATGAGATCCCGCATTTGCTGGTCGGTGGGGGCCAGGGCGGTCACGACCTTGAACGTATCTTGCGGTACTTGGTAATCGTCGGGATTCTGCACCAGCCATCCGCCGCCGACCCGCTTTATATCGAAGGCATTGTGGGCCTGTCCTTGCGGGACCTGCAGTACGCGTACATTCTTTTTGGCCGCGAATATGGCCAGCGCCTCGCCCGAGTAGCCTGGCGCGAGCAAGACTTCCACGAATTGGCCGCTGATGGCTTGGGCGGCCGCTTCGTCGACGGGGCGGTTAAAAGCAATGATGCCGCCGAATGCCGAGGTTGGATCGGTCTTGAACGCCTGTTGATAGGCGTGCAGGGCGCTATTGCCCACGGCTACGCCGCAAGGGTTCGCATGCTTGACAATGACGCAGGCGGTGCTGTCGAAGCTGCGCACGCATTCCCAGGCGGCGTCGGCGTCGGCAATATTGTTGTAGGACAGCTCTTTGCCTTGCAATTGACGGTAGCTGCCCAACAGGCCGGCGCCCACAGGCTGGTCGACATAGAAGGCCGCTGCCTGATGAGGGTTTTCGCCATAGCGCAAAACTTGTTCCTGCTTCATTTGCACGGTCAGCGTGCTCGGCCAGGGTTTGCGTTCGGGCACCTGGTCTTGCGCCGGTTCGGCAACCGCCAGGCTGCTGAGATAGGCGGCGATGGCGCCATCGTAGGCAGCGGTGTGCGCATAGGTTTTGGTGGCCAGTTCCAGCCGCAGGCCATACGAGGGATGGCCGTCGCGGGCCGTCCATGTCGGCCAGGACCCGCCCATAATCGATCGGGATCGATCACCACGGTCACTCCGCCGCTCAGGCGTGCCGTGATTCTTGGCGGCGGCGCGCAGCATGGCGGGGCCGCCGATATCGATGTTTTCCACGGCATCGGCAAAGGTGCAGCCGGGCTTGGCGATGGTTTCGCGAAACGGATACAAATTGACGACCAGCATGTCGATGCGGTCGATGTCATGCTTCTCCAGTGTCTGCAAATGCTCGGCGCTGTCGCGGCGTGCCAGCAGCCCGCCATGTATCTTGGGGTGCAGGGTCTTGACCCTGCCGTCCAGGATTTCGGGCGAGCCGGTATGGGTGGCGACCTCGGTGACGGCCAGGCCGGCTTGCGCCAGCAGCTTGGCGGTTCCGCCGGTGGAGAGCAGCCGCACACCGCGTTGGGCCAAAGCCTGGGCGAATTCGACAATACCGGTTTTATCGGAAACCGAGAGTAGGGCAGTCTGGATTTTCATAAAATAATAAAAGTCTGGGGTTTGAAGTGAATTAGGGTTGCAGGTTATGAGCGAGCAGTTTTTTGCGCAAGGTGCTGCGCGTAATGCCCAGCATCTCGGCGGCCTTGGACTGGTTGCCGTGGGACTTTTCCAGGGCAAGCTGCAGTGCGGGCCGCTCGACGCAATTGACGACCATGGCGAGCATATCGCGCGGCTCCGAATCGCCCAGATCCGCAAAGTAGCGTTCAAGCTGGTCGCGCACAGATTGCTCTAGGGGGTTTGTGTTACTCATAATCCTTGGTGATGATTCTGTGGCGGGCGCGGGCTTTACGCCTTTGCCGCCTGAGCCATAATCGGCTCGTTGGGTGGATAGCGATCAAACCATAGCTCAAGGGCGCGGGCCTGATCGCGGGTATTGCCGATCTGGTTGATGCCGGGCAGCAATTCGCCGGCATCGGGCATATTGGCCAGGTACCAGCCGATATGCTTGCGCGCCGAGCGCACTCCTGTGTATTCCCCGTAAAACTGATAATGGTCTTCGAGGTGGTCCAGCAGGCAACGGCGCAGTTCGCCATAAGTGGGCGGCGATAAATGGGTGCCGGTAGAAAGGTAATGGCTGATTTCCCGGAAAATCCAGGGCCTTCCCTGGGCGGCGCGTCCAACCATAATGGCATCCGCGCCCGTGTACTCTAGTACATATTTGGCTTTTTCGGGACTATCGATATCGCCGTTGGCAATCACTGGAATATCGAGTTCCCGTTTTACTTCCCGTATCGTATCGTACTCTGCGTCGCCTTGGTATAAATCGCAGCGTGTGCGCCCGTGCAAGGTGATGGCGGCAATGCCTATGTCTTGCGCCAGCTTTGCGACCCTGACGGCATTGCGTGTTGCGCGATCCCAGCCAGTGCGGGTTTTCAGCGTTACCGGCACCCCCAGGGGGGAACAGGCCTGGACCACGCTTTCCAGTATCCGCGCCACGCGCTCTTCGTCGCGCAGCAGCGCCGAACCCGAAGCCACGTTGCATACCTTTTTCACCGGGCAGCCCATATTGATATCGATGATGCGGGCGCCTTTCTTGATATTGAATACGGCGGCCTCGGCCATCATGGCGGGATCCGATCCGGCGATTTGCACGGCGACGGGATCGATTTCGCCGTCGTGATCCAGGCGCCTGGACGTCTTCACGCTATCCCACAGCCGGGGATTGCTGGCCGCCATTTCGGATACGGCATAGCCCGCGCCCAGCATTTTGCAGAGCTTGCGGTAGGGGCGATCGGTTACGCCCGCCATGGGGGCGACGAAAACCGGATTGGGAAGAGACCAGGAGCCAATGAGCATCGGGGGATTTTAACCTTCGATCGAATTTCGAGGCCCGGAGGCTCAGGTGCGCAGGCCCTGCAGCAGTTGGCGGGCCAGCGAATGACGCAAGGGGGGCAGCATATCCAGCGTCAAGAGGGCCAGGCCGCAGGCGTGTTCCACCAAAGGATTGCCGGTTGTGAAAACGCGCGGCAGAAAATCGGTGATTCCGGCGGTCAGCCAACGGTCGGGCCGGCGATTGCGGGCGAATTGCGCAAGCCGGTGCGTGGCGTCGCCTTGGGGCCGGGCCAGCCAGGGAGCCAGGGCCTGGCCAAGCTGCGCGGCATCGCGCAGGCCCAGGTTCAGCCCTTGCCCGGCAACCGGGTGCAGGGTTTGGGCGGCATTGCCGATTGCAACCGTGCGGGCATTGATCAGCGACGGGCCGGCGTGCATAGACAAAGGGAATACATGGCGCTCGCTGTTGCATCGGAGCCGTCCCAGCCGGTCGCCGAAGGTGTCGTGCAGTATGGCGTCGAATGCAGGCAAGTCCATGGCGAGCAGTCGGCCGGCCTGGGCGGGGGAGCAGCACCACACGATGCCGTACAGATCCTGGCCCAGAGGATGCGGCAAGACGGCCAGCGGCCCTTGGGCGGTGAAACGTTCGAAGGCCCATCCCTGGCGCGGCCGGTCCGCCCGGACGGTGGCCAGGAGGGCATGCTGCCTGTAGTCGCGCTGGACACCGCGAGGCCTGGCGCCATCGGACTGAACGGCAAGCGTGCTGCGGATGCCGCGCCCGTCCAGGCCCGTTGCGTCTTCTATCAGGTCGACGCCGCTCTGGGCCAGGGCCCGGCGCAGGCTGGCCAGCAGGGCGTCGTAAGCCACGACACTGCCCAGGCGGGGTACGTTCAGTTCTTTGTGATCGATCAGCGTACGCCCCAGCCTGCCGCGTTGGGAAACATGCACGAAATCGATGCTGGCGGATTCTTCCGGCCAGGCCCCCAATTGTTCGAGCAAGACGCGGCTGCCGTGGTTCAGCGCCAATGTACGCGGGTCTGCCGCGGCTTCCTGTGCGACGCGAGAGGCGTCGCTATGCCGTCCGACCAGGGCGATGCGTTGCGGGCGGAGCGATTTGCCGGCCAGGATCAAGGCCAGTGCGCTGCCGACCGGACCGGCTCCGCTGATGGCGATATCGTATGTGGGGAAATCCATGTTTGTTCCATGCTCTACTACAATACCGCGGGAGTAGTTCGAATTTTATCCCGTGATGGGTCAACCGAGGTCCTACATGAAGCAATTTACCACTCCGGCGCGCCATGTCAGCAAGGTGGCCGCCGCATGGCTGGCTTGCCTGCTGGGCGTTTTTGCAGCCCACTGGTGGTATGTGGGGCGTCGCGGGGCCTGGATGCTGACGGCTTTTTCGCTGTTGATGCTGGGGTGCGCGCAGCTTTACCCCGTGTGGTGGGACAATCCGGCGTTTCTCGTGCTTATTGTGCCCATCACCGCTGGTTTCATCGAGGCGCTGGTTTTTGCCCTCAAGCCGGACGAGAAGTTCGACGCCAAATACAATCCGGCTTCCGGAGCCGTCACGCGCACAGGCTGGAATGCCGTGATCGCCGCCATAGTCACGACCTTCCTGGGAGGCGTCGTCACCATGTTCGGCATTGCCTTGATTGTGGTGCATGTGTATACCGCCCTGGGCTGGCTGGACGGCTACGTGCTGTAGGCGCCGCGGTTGCCGCGCCCGGGTCCGCAAGCTGTGGTTTGCCTGCACGTTGAAACAGGCATGCGCTTGTTTGGGCCGATTCAAAACGTTATAATGGTGTGTTATCAATTTATAGGAGCTGTGCGGTGAATCCCGACCCCGGCGATAGTTGCGGCCGATCTTGTATCGGCCACTTAATTACCAGGCGCGTCTAGGCAGCAGCGGCTCACATTCAGCACAGCTTTTGCCACGCCCCTGGTTACATCAAGGGCGTGGCAGTTTGAAGAATACCTTTCGTATTCAAACTCCCGTCGTTTTTCAATAAGCAAAACCTGTTGCGCGAGCCGCAGCGGGTTGGCGTGCCGCGTTTGGCTGCACGCGCAGGAAATGGGGGTTTTTATGCGCCTTTTCAATTTATTTTTACGCCGCGCCGGTGTCCAAGCCGCGCCGGTTCGCGTTGCCAGTTCGGTGTCTCGGCTTACGGTGGTATGCCCGCGCCATGCCTTGGCAGACGTGCGCAAGCAAATCTACCTGAATTTCGAAGCGGCCGGCCTGCGGGTCGCCACATTATTGGTCGATCATGCGCGGCAGCACGATATGGCCCGGGCCTGCATCACGGTGGATTGCCCGCCCGAATTGCGTTCGGTGCTTATGTCGCAGGCCCGCATGCTCAGTTCTTTTCCCGGCGTGCAGCAGGTGCAGTGGGGCGACCGGCGGCATATTGCTTTAAACTAGCGTCCACTGGCCCTAACGCCAATCAACCATCCACCAGGTCGCCGCTTACCGGATTTTTGCCCATGAATGTTATCGATTGGCTCACGCCTTGGGAGTTTTCTCCAGCGTTGTTGCTGATGTTTTTCATGGGCGCCTGGCTGTTTGTACGCGGTACTCGCGCTCATCGGGTAACTGTTGTGCGGCAGGTTTTTTTCTGGATGGGCATGGCGCTGCTGTATGCCTCCATGCATACGCGCCTGGACTATTACGCCGAGCGCATGTTCTTCATACATCGCCTGCAGCATCTGGTGTTGCACCACTTGGGACCCTTGCTGATCATGGGGGCTTATCCGGGCCAGGTCATGCGCGCCGGCTTGCCCATGGCGTGGCGGCTGCGTTTGCGCGATTTTCGCGCCAGCGGGCCGGGGCGAGCCGTGGTGGCGATTCTTACCAATAAAATACTGGTCCCCTTGTTGTTCGTGGTGCTGGTGCTGGGTTTTCTGATTCCCACGGTTCAGTTCTATTCCATGCTCGATTGGCGCCTGTATCGCTTCATGAACTGGTCGGTTGTCATCAGCGGGTTCATGTACTGGAACCTGATTCTCGATCGACGTCCCAGCCCGCCCGCCGCGCTTTCGCCTGGCGGGCGTATTATTTCTCCGGTCATCACCATGGCGCCGCAAATGCTGGTGGGCGCCATCATTACCTTCACCGAATATGATCTTTATCCTGTCTTCGACTTGTGCGGCCGGGCCATACCGGGCATGACCGCCGTCACGGACCAGGCCATCGGCGGGCTTACGATGTGGGTGCTGGCGGGCTTTGTCGAGGTATTCGGCTTGTTGTTCGCTTTGGCCACGCTCATGCGCCTGTCCGCCAAAAACCGTTTGCCCAATAAGCAAGACCTGCTGCGCGCCCGGCAATCAGCGGTCGCGCCGGCCTCTTGATAGCGCCGTTCCAGACACATGGCTATTTCCCGCGTAGTCTTCCGCAGTTCTCTCGTCGTCAGATTCGCATGCGTGAGCCTGATCGCGGCCTTGTGCTGGCCGGCGCCCACTCTGGCCCAGCCCATCGGGCTGCCCAGCATGGGGTCCGCGTCGTCGGCCGAGCTTTCGCCGTCGCTCGAGCGTACCCTGGGCGACGCCATCATGGAGCAAGGCCGCCGCGATCCGGACTACCTTGCCGATCCTGACGTCAGCCAATACCTGACCACCATGGGGCGCGGCTTGGCCGCCTATTCTCCGGTCAGCGTGGCGCAGCGCATTACCGTTTTCGGCGTGCGCGATGGGCAGATCAATGCGTTTGCACTGCCTGGCGGCTATATCGGCGTCAACAGCGGCCTGGTCGTGTCGGCCCAAAGCGAATCCGAACTGGCGTCGGTCATTGCGCATGAAATCGGCCACGTCGCGCAGCGCCACATTGCCCGGGGCATGACGCAAAGCTCGCAAAGCAGCCATGTCATGATGGCGGCGATGGCGGCCGCTTTGCTGGCGGCGATCTCCGGCAGCGGCGACCTGGCCATGGGCATGGCGGCTTTCGGCCAGGCGGCGGCGGTTGATCAGCAATTGGGTTTTTCGCGGCAGGCCGAACAAGAGGCCGACCGCGCCGGCTTTGAAATGCTGCGCAAGGCGGGCTACGACCCGCGCGGCATGGTGCGGATGTTCAATCAGCTCGCGAATGCTTCCAGGCTCAACGAGGGTACCGGGGGCGGCGGCTACGCCAGTACCCATCCCTTGTCGATTCAGCGCATGGCCGACATCGAGAACCGCGTCAGCGAATTGCCTGCCGTCCATCCCAAAGGCAACGATTCATTCTGGTACATACGCGCCAAATTGCGCATCGCGCAGGCGCGCGACGGCCAGGCGCGGCGTTACGCGGTGGAAAAACTGCAACTCGATGCGCGTCAGGCTTCGGGCATGGAGCAGTCCGCCGCGTGGTATGGGCTGGCTTATGACGCTTTTCAAAAAAGGGAAATGGCGCAGGCGGAGGAGGCCTTGAACAACGCCCGGAAAAATGGCCAGGATTCGCCAGAGGTGGCGGTCTTGGCCGTATTGCTGGCCTTGGGTCAGGGCCGGAATACGCAAGCTCTGGATTTGGCGCAGGCGGCATGGGTGCGCTGGCCCGGCAGCCAGGGTATTGCCCTGGCCAAAGTCGAATCGCTGCAAAAAACAGGACAAGATGCCGAGGCTTTGCGCTTTTTGCAGAAAAGAATCAAGCAATGGCCCGATGTGCCGCGCTTGCACCAGTTGCTGGCGCAAAGCCAGGAGCGCCTGGGGCAGAAGGCTGCCGCCCGCCGCAGCATGGCTGCGTATTACGAGCTGACAGGCGCCTTGCCGACGGCGGTCGAACAATTGCAGCAGGCGCGCGGCATGACCAAGGATTTTTACCTGCAATCCGAGCTTGACGTGCAAATACGCACGCTCAAAGAACGTCTCAAGGCCGACCGGGAATTGCTGGAACGCTTCAAATCGTAGGCTGGTTTTGCCGTGGCTGATACCGTAATCCGGCCTGTCAAGGCAACGTGGAAATGCCCTACCCGAACCTTCTCACGCTGCACCAATAATGTCGCAATCCCCGGCCCTTGAGTCGCGAACGGCACGCGGCATAATGCCGCATCACGCTAGGCAACACGCTATCTGTCAGGTGCCCGATTCGAAAAAGCGGGCCATGCGCGTGGGCAGCCAGCCGATGTGCCCCGGAAAACCGCCGGTGACAAAGCTTGCATGGCCGCCTTCGGCCGGTTGGTGCAATAGCACGCTGGGCGAGCAATCGTGCGAGCCGGGCAAGGCCGGTTCAGGAATGAAAGGATCGTTCCTGGCATTAAGCACCAGCGCCGGCACCGCCACGGTCCGCAAATGGGGTTTGCTGGACGCCCGCGTCCAATAGTCCAGGGCATTTTTATAGCCATGCATGGGGGCGGTGTACAGGTCGTCGAATTCGCGCAAGCTTTTGACCTGGCTTAATCGCAAGGCGTCGATGTTTCCTGGAAAGCGCTTGGCTTTTTCCAGGGTTTTCACTTTCATGGTCCGCAGGAAGTTGCGCGTATACACATGTTTGCCCAGCCAGGACTCGGAGAGGCGGCTGCCGCAGGCTACCAGGTCCATGGGAACCGATATGGCGGCGCAGGCGGTCAGCCACGACATGGCTTCGCCTTTTTCGCCTATATGCTTGAGCATGGCATTGCCGCCCAGCGACACGCCGGCGGCATGCCATCGGGCCTTTGGCAGGCGTTGCCGCAGCGTTTGCAGAATGAATTCGATGTCGTCGGAATCGCCTGAAAAATAAGCGCGCGCCATGCGGTTGGGAAAACCCGAGCAGCCGCGAAAATGGGCAATGACGACCACCCAGCCGCGCGCCCGGAAATGCTGGGTTATGGCTTGCGCATAGTGGCTGTGGCTGCTGCCTTCAAGGCCATGGAACAGCACCAGGGCGGGGTTGTCGGACGCCGTGGGCAGCGTTGCCCAATCATCGTCCTGGATCCAGCGCCTGGCGGCGGTGCCGGCCAGCCGGCTGTCAGGCCGGGTTGGCGCGCCGCTGGCGAGCTTGTCTGAAAAAAGCCCAGGCCCCGTCCAGTCCAGATCCAGGAAATCGCCATCGGGTGTGTTGACGCGTTCGCGGACAAAAGAAATATGGTGGTAGCGCGCGGCCAGCGCGCCGTAAAGCGTTTGCAAATGGCCGCCGGGCAGCCATGCAGGGGTGGGACAGGGAGAGGTATCGATCTGTGCTGTCACGTACCGGCTTTCAATGCAGGATGCCGGGGCGGTCTTGCAAGCCGAGCATGTCGATATCTTGCGGAGCATGCGAGGCGTGATGCAGTATCATTTTCCATCCCGCGCGGCCTTTGTGAAAAATATTGGTGGCATAGCAATGGGCGGTTTTATTGCCCTGCGGCGTTGCAAGCACGATTTGTTCGATCAGCATATGCACCGCGCTCATGGCGCTGGACATGATCATGGGCTGTAGCGCCTTGATGGCCATGGGACCGTTGCCCAGTATTTGCTGCCATGCATTGTGGACGGCTTCGTGGCCCGCCATGCGCAAGCCTCCCGGGTGTATGCACACGATGTCTTCGTCGTCGGACCAGACGCGCATCATCAGGGCAAGGTCTGCTTTCTGAAGCGCTTCATAGAAGGCCTGTTCGGCTTCTTGTGGAGTGGTAAACATAAAACAGCAACCGTATGTTGTGCGCAGCACTGCCATCGGCAGGTTTACGCATCGATTAATGCCCGTGAACCTTTTCGCCTTCTTTCAGTTCATAAGCGGCGCCGCAATAAGGACAAATAGCCTTGCCCGTCTTGACGACTTCAATATACACGCGCGGATGCATGCTCCATAGCGGCGCGTTGGGTCCGGGGCAATGAAGGGGTAAATCCTTGGCTTCGACAAAAATGGTTTGTCCATGCGGGATGGCGGATTTGGGGACGCTGCTCATGATGTGTCCTAAAATGATAGGGTCTGGCCGAGCCGGCTGGGCTCTTTCAACAGTGAGGCCTGATTGTAGCAAGGGAAGGTCTGGACGCGTAGTTTTGTTAAGGATCCCCTGGTCAAATCGCCCGAATCCGATGCGCCCCCCGACGGAATGGCCGGCAAGGCGGGATATGGCGCCAATAGTGGTTCTATTGACGCCATTCCCAACGCCGCAGGACGTCCGTCTGGGGGATGCGGCAGTCGGGTGGATTTGATCAGAGCTTCCTTGAAGCGATCTCCGATTGTTGAAACCATCCCCGATTGCGGCCTTACAATAATTCCTTTTTGAAAAATGAATGCTTCTTGCCTGGCTCCGGGCGGGGGCTGCTTCTTGTCCAGGCCGTACAGGCGTCATTGCCATGCGGTCCTGCGTGTCGTGTAAGGTATTGCGTGGTGGCACAGACCAAATTCTTCAGATTGCCCGCTCCCCAGAACAGGCAGCACTTCCTGGCCGGCCTGCGCGATGCCGCGACCGCGCTTGTCGCCGCCGGAACGTGGGGGTTCGTGACCGGTATTGCCCTGATCAAGTCGGGGCTGACCGAGGGCATGTCCACGCTCATGACGCTGCTGGTGTATGCAGGCTCGGCCCAGTTGACGTCCTTGCCGCTCATTCAATCGTCGGCGCCGCTGTGGCTGATTTTCGCGGCCGGCTTCGTGGTGAATATCCGCTTCATTATTTTCGGCGCGGCGCTGCAGCCCTTTTTCCGCCACCTGTCGTGGCCCAAGCGCCTGTGGCTGGGCTATCTTGCCAGCGATATCGCCTTCGTGCTGTTCATGGGGCGCTACGATGGCGGCAAGCAGCGGGGCGGCGGGGATCATCTTTGGTATTACCTGGGCATTGTCGTGCCCGGCTGGATTGCCTGGAATGTGTCATCCCTGATGGGCATTTACCTGGGGGGTATGATACCGGCCTCATGGTCCCTGGACTTCGCGGCGATCCTGGCGCTCATGGCCATCATCATTCCTTTGGTCAAGACCCGGCCCATGGCCATGTGCCTGCTGGTCGCCGGCGCGATCGCCTGGGTCGGGCAGCCATGGCCGCTCAGGCTGGGCCTGGCCGCGGCGGTGGCCGGCGGCGTTGCGGCAGGCGTTATCAGCGAGCGCTTGCAGCGCAAGAAAAGGAAGTCGCCATGACCGGGGATCTCGATTACGACCTGTATATCCTGGGGGCGATTCTGCTCCTTACTCTGTGCAGTTTTTTGACCCGGTCCGGCTATTTCCTGTTCGGCGATTATTTTCCGATCAGCGATCCGGTGCGCCGCGCCTTGCGTTATGCGCCCACGGCAGCGCTGATCGGCATAGTGGTGCCCGAATTGTTGCCGTGGCAGCCCGGCGCCGGCCTGCATCTGGATATCAAGGTATTCGCCGCCCTGATTGCCGTCCTGGTTTATTGGCGTACCCGCAGCACTGTGATGGTGATCGTGGGCGGCATGGTGGCGTTCTGGATACTGCGCGCCCTGGCGCAAGCCTTTCTGCTTCTGTAAGCCCATGCATGAAAACGTATGCTTTTAACGACACTCTCGTGTTTTTATGGCCTTGCGCGGGCGGCTGGCGACGCTAAATACAGATACCAGGCCGCACTGCGCTAGAATAGCCGGGTTATAAAAGCTTTGCGCGGGGTACTCCTGCGCCGGGCGTAAACCACTTTCAATGACAGACACTACAAACACACATATCGATACCCCTGCCGCCGCTTTTTCCGATTTCGGCCTGCATCCCAGCATTCTTTTGGCGGTCGCCGCAACCGGATATACCATCCCCACGCCTATCCAGGCTCAAGCCATACCCATAGTCATGGATGGGCGCGATGTCATGGGGGCTGCGCAAACCGGCACGGGCAAGACGGCGGCTTTTACGCTGCCTATCCTGCATCGCCTGATGCAGTTCGCCAGCGCCAGCGCATCGCCGGCGCGCCATCCTGTGCGGGCCCTGATCCTGACTCCCACGCGCGAACTGGCCGACCAGGTGTCCGATAGTGTCATTCAATACAGCAAGTCGACGCCTTTGCGGTCGGCGGTGGTGTTCGGCGGTGTCGATATCGGTCCCCAGCGCGACGCTTTGCGGCGCGGCTGCGAGGTCCTGATCGCCACGCCAGGCCGATTGCTGGATCATGTGGAACAGAAAAACGTCAATCTTGGCCAAGTGGGAATATTGGTGCTGGACGAAGCCGATCGCATGCTGGACATGGGGTTTTTGCCCGATCTGGACCGCATTATGCGCTTGCTGCCGGCTAATCGGCAGGGTTTGCTGTTTTCGGCGACGTTCAGCAATGAAATTCGCAAGCTCGGTCGCACCTATCTGAAGAATCCCGCCGAAATCGAAGTGGCGGCGCGCAATGCCACGGCGGAAAATGTCACCCAGATTGCCTATCCAATGCCCGGCAGCGCCAAGCGCGCGGCCGTCGTGCATGTGGTCAAGTCGCGCGGGTTCAACCAGGTCATCGTTTTTTCCAACACCAAAATCGGCACCAGCCGTCTGGCGCGCGAACTTGCCCGCGACGGCGTCAAGGCGGAATCGATACATGGCGATAAAAGCCAGATCGAACGCATGAAAGCACTAGAGGCGTTCAAGGCCGGCGAGCTCGAAGTCCTGGTCGCGACCGACGTTGCGGCGCGGGGTCTCGATGTGGCCGGCGTGCCTTGCGTGATTAACTACGATCTTCCCTACAACGCCGAAGACTACGTACACCGCATCGGCCGCACGGGTCGCGCGGGGGCGTCCGGCGAAGCAATTGCTTTCTATGCTCCCGAAGAAGAACGGTTCCTGCTCGACATCGAAAAACTGATCAAGCTGAAGATACCGCGTGGTCAGTTGAATGTGCCTGTTGCTGTGCGTCCAGCGTCTTCAAGCAGCGGCAGTAGCGGGCGCGGCGAACGCCGGCCGTATTCGTCCGGCTCCACGGCGCACAAGCCGGTCGACGATTTTTTCTCCAGGCCTTATGTGCCATCGCCGTCAAGCAGTCCTTCCGAGATGGCCAAGTCCGTTGCGTCGGGTACAAGCAAGAAATCCGTAGGCGTATTATTGGGCGGCAGGCAGTAGCAGGGTTTCAAGCCGGGCCGGCCCGTTTTCAATAGCGGGCGTGGTCTCGTCCATGCGGCTTATCAGGCGTTCGAGATGGCCGATATAAGGAAGCAGAGTCCCGTAGAATAGATTTCCCCGAGCGCTTTGTATCAGCAAGGTGGGGAAATTCTCGACATCGTCGTCGTCCAGCATTTCCGAACTTTCTTCGATGTCTATCCACATGAAGGTGTGCTGGGGCCATTGCTGCGCCAGGGCGTCGAAGTCGGGCCGATATTTTGTGCAAGTATCGCACCATGCGGCGCAATAACAGGCGATAATCAGCCCCTGCGTTTGTTGCAGGCGGATGCGCAACGCTGGCGCGTCATGTTGGGGATCAAACACTGGCATAAAGACAAATGGCATCCGGTTTGACTATGATAGTCATGTCATTAATTCAAAATTTCTGCAATGAACAATTCTAATCTGGCAGTTCGTGCCGGGCAGCCGGCCGTAACCGGCATGGCCGCCGTGAGCCTGGCGTTCAAGCGGGCGCTGGTGTCGCAATGCCACCCCAAGATGCTGGTGGCCTTGTTTCTACCTTTCATTATCGCCTTGCTCGGGGCCATTATATTGCTTTGGGCTTTCTGGACGCCATTGACCGGGTGGCTCAACGGCGAGGCCACCAATTGGGATATCGTCAATAGTGTCGATCAATGGCTGGTGGCCGTTGGACTATTCTCCATAAAACTGTACCTGATTCCCTTTCTCGCGGTGGCTATATTGCTGCCGATGTCGGGGATACTGGGCCTGTTGATCGCCGCTGTTTTCGTCATGCCCATTGTGCTGCGGCATCTCGAGAAGCGCGAATACCAGGGGCTTGCGCGGCAAGGGCAGTACAGCACCGCCGTGGGTGCCTGGAATGCCATTTGGGTAGGCTCTTTATTCGTCCTGGTGTGGCTGGTCACCATGCCCTTGTGGCTGATTCCACCGTTTCCGATATTCTTGCCCATCGCTTTGTGGGCTTTTGCCTTTACCCGGATGCTGCGCGTCGACGCGATTGTCGAACACGCCAGCGCGCAAGAGCGGCGCCTGCTGTGGCGCCGGCATAGCCGCCAGTTCTGGCTGATCGGTTTTTGCCTTGCCTTGATCAATCTGTTTCCTCCCGCCTGGCTGGTCTTGCCGGTGTTTTCGGCCTTGGTGTTCGCTCATTTCAGCCTGGAAGCACTGCGCCAGCTACGCGCGCAAACTGTCATCGATATTGACTCAATCAGGACACGCCCATGATTACGAACACTGCCGCAACCCCCAAGGTACGATTGATCATCATTGGTGATGAGATCCTTTCCGGCCGGCGTCAGGACAAACACTTCGCCAAGCTGGTCGAATTATTGGCCCAGCGCGGCATGCAGTTGTCGGGCGCCGAGTTCGTGTCCGACGAAAGAGCGGCCATCGCCGCGACGCTGGCGCGCAGCTTTGCGACGCCGGACATCGTGTTTTGTTGCGGAGGAATAGGTGCGACTCCGGATGACCAAACCCGCCAGTCGGCGGCGCAGGCCCTGGGGGTTGAATTGGCTTTGCATCCCGAAGCCGAGCGCCTGATTGCCGAGCGTTGCGCCGAGAATGCGCTGCGCGGCCAGGGCAGCGGCGATATGTCCTTGCCTGAAAACCAGCAGCGCCTGCAAATGGGCGTGTTTCCGGTTGGCGCCGAAATCGTGCCCAATCCCTACAACAAGATACCCGGATTCTTCATCCGCAATCACACTTTCATGCCCGGCTTTCCCGTCATGGCATGGCCCATGATGGAATGGACGCTCGATACACGCTATCGGGATCTCCATCACATTGTCACCCGCGTGGAGCATTCCTTTCTGGCCTTCAGGCTGCCTGAGTCGCGCATTACGCCTGCGCTGGAAGAGCTGGAAAAAAAATGGCCCGGAGTCAAGGCATTCAGTTTGCCCAGCATGGGCGAAACCGGCCATGCCCACATCGATCTGGGCGTCAAGGGCGAGCCTGAAGCCGCGGCCCAGGCCCTGGCCTATTTGCGTACTGAAGTGCTCAGGGTTGGGGGGGAATTGACTCCGCCGTCAAAATAAGGCTTGTCAGAAAGGGAGTTTTTTCATATTATGGAAATGTTGCGTTGCGACATAACCAGGCCATGACTCGAATTTCTTCCCTTTCTTCCAGTCCCGTCGGTGCATCGGCGGTAAGCGATTCTCCCATTACCATCCAGGTGCTGGAACGGGCGATGCGCTTGCTGGATGTACTGGCCCGGCATTCCGACCCTGTTCCTCTCAAAGACCTGGCGGCCACGACCGGCCTGCATACTTCCACTACCCACCGTATCCTGAATGATCTGGTGGTAGGACGTTATGTCGAGCGGGTCGACAGCGGCCTGTATCAGCTGGGAATGAAATTGCTGGAATTGGGTTCCCTGGTCAAGGGGCGTTTGAACGTGCGTGAAGTCGCGCTCGAACCTATGCGCGAATTGCACAAGTTGACTGGGCAAACAGTCAATTTGTCGTTGCAGCAGGGCGACGAAATCGTATATATAGAACGAGCATGGAGCGAGCGTTCCGGCATGCAGGTGGTACGTGCCATCGGTGGACGGGCGCCTCTGCATTTGACCTCTACCGGCAAGCTGTTTTTGTCGGTCAGCGATCCGCGCCAGGTGCGGGCCTATGCCATGCGTACCGGCCTTGCCGGCACCACGCGCAACAGTATTACGCAAACAGACCAGTTGGATCGGGATTTGGCGCTGGTTCGCCGCCATGGCTATTCGCGCGACAATGAAGAACTGGAACTTGGGGTCAGGTGCATTGCCGCTGGCGTGTATGACGATACAGGCAAACTGCAGGCCGGTTTGTCGATTTCGGCGCCCGCCGAGCGCATGCGCGACGAATGGATACCTGTGTTGCTGAATACCGCGGCCCAGATATCGGAAGCCCTGGGCTACGAGGCCCAGGAATAAAGCGGATTACCGCCGGGAAGGCGCGTAATCCGACAGGCTTGATTTAGCGTCAACAGGCCCTAAGGCCTGTTATTGGGGTTTCAGGCCCACTTTCTTGAACAGTTCGGCCCACTGCGGAACCTGTTGATCAACCTTCTTGGTCAAGGCTTCGGGATTGGCTTCAGCGGTCAGGACCGTTGCGCCCAGCCCGGCCATGCGTTTCTGGAAATCGGCGTTGGCCAGGCCTGCCTGCAGCGCGCCAACCAATTTGTCGGTGACGGCTTTCGGGGTGCCGGCCGGAGCCCACATGCCATGCCAGATGCCGACTTCGAAGCCCTTGTAGCCCAATTCCTGCATGGTGGGCAGATTAGGCAGGGTGGGAATGCGCTGCTTGCTGGTGACCGCATAGGCTTTCACCGTGCCGGCATTGATTTGCTGGGTGGTATTGGTGGATTGGTCGCACATGATGTCGACCTGCTTGCCCAGCAGATCGTTCATGGCGGGGCCGGTGCCTTTGTAGGGAATGGTCAGCAGGTCGACACCGATGGCCTCGGTAAACATGGTGCCGCATAGATGGCTGGCGGCGCCTATTCCCGCATTGGCCAGGGATACTTTGTCTTTATTGGCTTTGACATAGGCCACCAGTTCTTTCATGTCCTTGGCGGGAAAGTCCGAGCGTGCAATGATGGTCATGGGAACATCGACCACCAGGCCTATGGGCTGAAAACTGGTCTTGGGATTGTAGCCGGGGTCTTTATACAGCGAAGGAGCGGTCGAGAAGCCGATGTGCGTGAGCAGAATATTGTAGCCGTCGGGTTTGTCGCGCGCGATTTGGCTGGCGCCGATGGTGCCGCCCGCACCGCCCTTGTTCTCCACGACCACGGTTTGCCCTAAAACAGGACGCATTGCCTCCGCCAGCGAACGCGCTACGTTGTCGGTAGGGCCGCCTGCCGAAAACGGCACCAGCATGTTGATGGTGTGGTCGGGGTAATCGGCGGCTTGCGCGGCGCCGGCGGCGAATAGCGTGCTGAGGAACAAAGCGGAACTGAGTTTCAGGGCATGGTGTTTCATGTATCTTCCTTTGCTGATGAACAGGGTGGTAACGTTATCGTTATAAGCGGTTGCCAGCTTTGCATGCTAGGGCAAAACGCCTAGGCTGTCGCCTAGGTTTACCCCTTACAGCTAGCTTTCCCCTAGGGTATTTCCCTTTTATTTCATTTTTGTTGCAACGCAGCAAAAATAGCTTGACTGTGGCTTTTATTCGGGTAAAATTGGTTTTGTGCGATGCAGCATGGAAGGTTTTCACAGGTGCAGGTGATTTGCTTAGCCTTCTTTATTTTTACGCTTGAACTTACCGTTCAATCATTACGAGCCGAACGGACCAATCGGTCGGTTCATATATAAAGGAAACATCATGAGCGCTATCCCTCAACAAGTTTTTGCCAATCAAAAAGCTTCCCTGGACAATTTTCTGGCCATTCAAGGCGCTTTCTTCGGCGGTTTCGAAAAACTGATCGACCTGAATCTCAAGGTTATCAAGGCAACGCTGGACGAAGTGGCCCAGAAGTCGCAGCAAGCCATCGAAGTCAAAGACGCCCAGGAAGCCATGGCTTTCACGTCGGCGCTGGTGCAGCCTGGCGCTGAAAAAGCCCTGGCCTACAGCAAGCATGTCTATGACATCGTTTCGGGCATGCAAGTCGACCTGTCCAAACTCAGCGAAGAGCAAATCGCCCAGCGCCAGCAGCAAGTATCCGATGTTATCGACCAGTTTGCGAAAAATGCGCCCACAGGCTCCGAAGGCGCCGTGGCTTTGCTGAAGTCGTCACTGGCCACGGCCAATAACGCCTACGAATCGGTTGCCAAGGCCACTCGCCAGGCTGCCGACGCTGCCGAATCCAATATCACTGCCGCCACGAACGCCACGTTCAAGGCTGCCGCCGATGCCGCCGAAGTTGCCAAGTCGGCTGCTCCCCGCGCCCGCCGTGCCGCTGCCTGAGCTTATATCCAGGTAGCCCGGGTCAGCGCCGCAGGCGCAGCCCGGTAGGTTTTCTTGCGAAAGCGCAAAGCCCCAAAGACTCGTCTTTGGGGCTTTGCGCTTTATGATCCAAGGCGTTGTTCATATGATCCGCGGCGTTGTTCAGGTACGATGGCGGTGGCGGGAAGTGCCGGATTGCCCGCCTGTCTGGCGCTAGTTTGCCTTGCGCAGCGCGTCCACGCATTCGGCTATCAGCGCGGGGCCGCGATAAATCAGGCCGGTATATAGCTGTACGGCATTCGCGCCCGCGGCGATTTTCTCGCGGGCCTGCCGGCCCGACGCAATGCCGCCTACGCCTATGATGGCGAAGGTTTCCCCCAACCGCTGCCGCAAACGGGCTATTACCAGCAGCGATAATTCGTGCACAGGCGGGCCGGACAAGCCGCCCGCTTCGTCGGCATGCGGCAAGCCTTGCACCGCCGTGCGCGACAGGGTGGTGTTGGTGGCGATCACGCCATCGATTCCATAGCGTGGAAGCAGGTCGGCGATGATGTCTATTTGGTCGGTGCTTAAATCCGGCGCGATCTTGACCACGATGGGAACGTGGCGGCCATGCTGGTCGGCCAGGGCCTTGCGTTTTTCCTGCAAGGGCAGCAACAGCCCCGCGAGTTCGTCCTGGCCTTGCAGGGCGCGCAGATTTTGGGTGTTGGGCGACGAAATATTCACCGTGACGTAATCGGCATGCGGATACACGCCTTCCAGGCCGAGCAGGTAATCGTCTACTGCACGCTCGATGGGCGTCGTGGCGTTCTTGCCGATATTCAGGCCCAGGATGCCGCCTGCGCCGCGCCATTGGCTGTTTTGCACGTTGTCGATAAATTTGGCGAGCCCTTGATTATTGAATCCCAGCCGATTGATCAGGGCATCGGCGCGCGGCAGCCGGAACATGCGCGGCTTGGGATTGCCTGGCTGAGGCTGGGGAGTCACGGTTCCCACCTCGACAAAACCGAAACCCAGATTGCCCAGCGCGTCGATATGCGCGCCGTTCTTGTCCAGCCCCGCCGCCAGCCCTACCGGGTTGCGCAAGGACAGGCCCATGAGCGGGCAGGGGCTTTGCGGCCTGGAGGCAATGAAGCCGCGGGTAAGGCGGCAGTCGTAGGCTTTTTGCAAGGACGACAGGGTAAGTTCGTGCGCGGCTTCCGCGTCAAGCGAAAACAGCGCCGAGCGGGCCAAGGGGTAAGTATTAAATAGAAATGACATTATTGCTTTGCGGGGGTGGACGGCTCGGCCCAGGTTCCGTCTTGAAGGACCTGGTAGGGTGTGTAGTGCGATTTATATGCCATTTTACGGCTTTCCTGTATCCAGTAGCCCAGGTACAGCCACGGCAGTTTCATGTGGCGGCATTGCTCCAGTTGCCACAGAATGCCGTACGTTCCAAGGCTGCCGGCGATATCGGGATCGTAAAAGGTATAGACCGACGACAGGCCTGTTTCCAGCACGTCTATGACCGACACCATTTGTAATTCGTCCGATGGCGATCGAAACTCCACCAGTTGCGAGTCCACCCGGCTGGCCAGCAGGAATTGCTTGTATTGCGCCTGGCTGTCTTCATCCATGCCGCCGCCGGGATGGCGGCATTGCTGATAGCGCTCGTAGAGTTCGAAGTGTTCGGGTTTCCAATGCAGAGGCATGACTCCGGCTTGCAGATCGCTGTGTCTTTTCCAGGCTTTGCGTTGGCTGCGATTGGGCGTAAAGCGCTGCGTGTCCACGCGTATCGGCAGGCAGGCCTGGCAGCTATCGCAATGGGGGCGATAGGTAAACAGGCCGCTGCGGCGAAAGCCCTGTTCGACCAGGCTGGAATAGGTCGGGGCGTCGATAAGGTGAGTGGGCGCGGCCACTTGCGACCGGGCATCCAGGCCTGGCAGATAGCTGCACGGATAAGCTGCCGTAGCGTAGAACTGCAAGGTCTTGAACGTAAGTTCGGTCGGGTGGCTCATGGCTGGGCTCGGTAAGGCTGTATGGTCATTATGGCGTTATTCAGCTTATCGGTGCAAGCTGGCCCGATTGCAGTATTTGCCCATGGCCCCATGCCGGCGCATCGCTGCGCAAGGCGCGCTCGAGCAGAGCCAGGAAATGCCGGCGGCTTATTGGCCGGGCGCCCAGGCTGGCCAGATGTCCGGTTTGTTGCTGGCAATCTATATGCTGTATGCCGCGCGCCCGCAGGAAGCCGACCAGGTAGGACAAGGCCAGCTTGCTGGCATCGTCGGCGCGGCTGAACATGGATTCCCCGAAGAAAAAGCCGCCCAGATTGACTCCGTAAAGGCCGCCCGCCAATTTCCCGCTTATCCAGGTTTCGATGCTATGGGCGCGGCCGGCGCGGTGCCAGGCCAGGTAGGCGGACTGTATGGCGGGCGAAATCCAGGTCCCATCCTGTGTCGTCCGGGGCGCCGCGCATGCCGCAATGACCTGCGCAAAAGCGATATTTGTCGTAATGCGTATCGCGGCATCGGGCTCGCATTCGCCGCGTTTGATCTGGCGCAGCCGCTTGCCCAGCGAATGCGAAACCTTGAAGTCGGCGCATGCCAGCACCATGCGCGGATCGGGACTCCACCACAACACCGGCTCCCCCTCGTTGAACCAGGGGAAAATGCCTTTGCCATAGGCCTCGGTCAGCCGGGCGATCGACAAGCCTCCGCCCGCCGCCAGCAGTCCGTCGGGCAAGGCGGTATCGGGATGCGGCAATGGGCTTAGATCGTCTAGCCAGGTCAAGTGTGCCATGTCGCCGTCGCGTCGTCCTTATTTGGCCGGCGGCAGGGGTATATCGTAGTGATGCATGGGAAACACCCCTGTCTTGACGTCCACCAGGTAGTGTTCCAGGGTTGTGATGACGGTGCGGAACGACAATTCCGTCCAGGGAATATCGTCGATGCCGAAGAATGCGGCCTCCAGGCTTTCGGGGCCGGGAAACAGTTCGTCGCTCAGGACTTTGGCGAGATAAAAAAAATGCACTTGCTCCGCGTGCGGAACGTCGATCACCGTATACAAAGGGCCTAGTTCGATCTGGGCTCCGGCTTCTTCCTGCGTTTCGCGCATGGCCCCTTGCGCCGTGGTCTCGCCCAGTTCCATGAAGCCGGCCGGGAGGGTCCATTTGTCGTAGCGAGGCTCGATCGCGCGGCGGCACAGCAGTATCTTGTCTTGCCAAATGGGCAATACTCCGACCACATTGCGAGGATTCTGATAATGCACCGCTCCGCAGTTGTCGCAAACATCGCGCACGCGATTGTCGTCTGGCGGAATGCGCTGGCTGATAGGGGTGCCGCATTGGCTGCAAAATTTTTGCGCGCGAGGGGCCGGGAAGTAGAAAGTGGAGGCTTGCGATGTCATGGCATGATTCTACCCAAAGCGCAGGACTCGTGAGAAATGAAATGCCCCGGAGCCTTATTTTTTGGCTTGCGGATGGCGTACGAAACTCAGCGTTCCGGGGATTGCCGCTGCCGCGCACAGGTTCAGAAAAACCTCGGGTTGATGCGTATCCGTTGGGCGGACTCGTGCGGAAGGCGCGTCATCCGGCGGCAGCAGCGCGATGGGGCCTTGTCCTGGGTCGAGTTCCAGGGCTTTGAGCAGGCTTGTGCCTTGGGCGGTGCGAAGCTTATCCAGCACCCCGGGCAAATCCCGGCCGGCGATCAGCCCTGGTCCATGCTCGGTCTGCGCATACAGTTTTCCCGCATCGTCCAGCCACCAGGCTTGTATGGCCTGGGCCTCGAGCCCATTGTGGGTCCGCAAACCCAGCGCCTGGAGCGTTGCCGCGCCGGTGCTGCGCAAAATATACGGGGCGGCATCCAGGCGCACGTAGACTTTTTGCGGGCCATTCTGGAAGAACCATTGTCCACGCTCGTCGCAAGCATAATTGCGGTCGATGAATTGCAGTATTTGCGGGTTGGTAATGGATTCGCCGACGGTGTCGTTTCTGGGAGCGGCGTCCTGGGCGTCGCTGTTTTGCCGCCAGCCGTCGCCGCGCGGATGCAGGCGCCACTGGCCGTTTTCCGTTAAAGACAGCCAGCCATATACATCGGCCACCTCCGGCCAGCGCGCCATTGCGGCAATTACATTTGCATCCATCTTGATGGTGTCCGGGAATTTACGCGTTCCCAAATAGTACTACCGGCCTGCGCCAAGGCAGCGGCGCGCCAGGCTGTTTCTATCGGGAGTATGCCCTGGACCGGCGCCGAAGCATGGCTATTGGCGTAGATGGCGTACCAGGGCGTCTCCCAGCATTTGCATCGATTGGGCAAATGCCACCAGAACTACGGCAACCAGCAGCATGACCTCGGGCAGGAACTGTTGATAGCCATAGCGTATGCCCAGGTCGCCCAGCCCCGCCCCGCCTATTGCGCCGGCCAGGACAGAGTAGCCCACCAAGCTGACCAGCGCCATGGTCAAGCCCGCGACTATGTCTGGAAAGGCCTCGGGTACCAGGACTTTGCAGACTATCTGCCAAGTGCTTGCGCCCATGGCGCGGGCAGCCTCTACCAGGCCAGGATCGACTTCGCGCAGAGCGGCCGCCACAAGGCGTGCGATGAATGGAGCGCTGGCTATCGTCAATGGGATGATGATGGCGGCGACCCCCGGGGATGGGCCGGCAAAGACATGGGCAAGCGGAATGCTGGCTACCAGCAGAATAATGAACGGCGTGGAGCGCGCCGCATTTACGCTCATGCCTAGTGCACGGTGCAGGCCCGGCGCAGGCAGCACGCCATTTTTATCTGTCAGATGCAGCAAGATGCCCAGAGGCACCCCGGCCAGGGCGCCGGCAACGCCGGATGCGGCCACCATCAGCAGGGTTTCGATGAACGATTGGATAAACAGGTCAATCAACGGGGGTGACATGGTGTAATTCCTTGGAACTTGCGCCACGTGAACAGGGGGTATGAAAGAGGCGAGCAGGCGGTTTTCGCTTATCGGTTTTGCCGGCGCAACCGAAGCAAGAGTCAATGAATTGTAGAAGGGGGGGTGGAGATAGAGAAGGAACTTTTAGGCCGCAATTTATAACCGAAGGCTATATAGGGCTGCGGCCATGCCGCGAGAGCTGTTGGAGGCGCAACTCGGAATCGAACCGGGGTACACGGATTTGCAATCCGCTGCATGACCACTCTGCCATTGCGCCGCAGATAACCATATGCATGGCAAATATCTGTCAAGCCTTCTAGTATACACAATGCTGCCAAAGCGTGCTTGCGCCTAACCGCGCCGCGATCGCGGCCATGTGGAATCATCGCGCGGCACTCCATCGGCATAGTGTTTAAATAGTGACTCAACCTCGAGCTGAATATCGGGAATTGGCCGTTGCCAACCTTGCCTCTCGAGCTAACCTGGAGAATCTTATGCGTCTGGAAGGAAAAATTGCGGTAGTGACAGGAGCGGCCCAAGGTTTGGGCCTGGCGATCGCGCAGCGCTATGTTCAAGAGGGCGCGACCGTCATGCTGTCCGATATCAATGAAAGCGCCGGGCAGGCCGCGGCCAGCGCGCTGGCGATGCCTTTCATGGCGGCCGACGTAAGCCGCAAGGGCGATGTGGACAAGCTGATTGACCGCACCGTACAGGATTTCGGACGTATCGACATCATGGTTTCCAACGCCGGCATCATCAACGACCCCGTCGATTTTCTGGATCTGCAAGAGGACGACTATGACCGCGTGATGGCGGTTAATCTGAAATCGCAGTTTCTGTGCGGCCAGGCCGCCGCGCGGCAGATGGTCAAGCTGGGCACGCAAGGCGTCATCATCAATATGTCGTCGGTGAATGCAAGGCTGGCCATTCCGACCTTGATGCCTTATGCGGTATCGAAAGCCGGCTCGACCCAGTTGACGAATGTCATGGCGATTTCCCTGGCGGAGTTCGGCATACGGGTAGTCGCGATCGGGCCGGGTACGATTCTTACCGAGCTGGCGAAAAATGCCGCGATGAAAGACGATGCGGCGCGGCGCCGGGTACTGTCGCGCACGCCCATGCGCCGCACAGGGGATCCCTCTGAAATAGCAGGGATTGCCGTATTCCTGGCAACCGACGACGCGTCTTATATTACCGGGCAAACCATATATGCCGACGGCGGCCGCCTGGGTCTTAATTACACGGTGCCTGTAAACGATTGAGCCGCAGGCATCCTGGCTTGCGGCCAGGAGCCGGGCGTCAGGCAAGCGTGGCTCTGAAGGCGGTTGCGTCGATGACGGAGACCGCCAAGACTTTGATCTGCGACCGGCTGCTGCCCGGCAATAGCCTAGGGTAAACACCTATGCCCATATGCTGGGCTTCATTATATTCTGCCAAAAATCTACATTCAATAACTATTATTGGTATGCAATATAACTAGCGAGTCAATGAGCCCATCCCTCCTTTTCGTAATCCATCCCGCATATCCCTGCCAACCCTTACTGAACCCGGCGCGATAGCGGCGATTACATTCCATGCATCAATATTCGAAATATTTCCCCGTCCGTGCATCGGACGATCAGCTTGATATTGTCAGTATTTTGTACGCCGGCCTGAGCAATGACCCCGGGCGCGAATTGTTGACGTTTGACGGTGAAACCTGGACGGTGGGGCGGATGGCCAGCCGGGTGGCTGCCTTGCAAGAGGCATTGTTCGACAAGGGGATCAGGCCAGGTGACCGGGTCGCCCTCATGATGGGAAATGGTCCCGCTCATATTGCTCTTATCTATGCCTTGATGCTTTCAGGAGCGACCTGGGTTCCTGTCAATACCAAACTGAAGGCAATGGGAATTGAATACTTGCTGGGCCATTGCGCTCCGCGGCTGGTCATTGCCGATCTGGAATTCCTGCCCGAGGTCCAGTCCGCGCAAACGGCGCAAGCTGCTTCGGATGTATGGCCGTCGACCGATCTTCCCGCGGAGCAGGCGCAGCCTGCCACGTTGCGGCGCCACGCTATAGCGCCGGACATGACGCTGTGCATTATCTATACATCGGGCACAACGGGCGCTCCCAAAGGTGTCGTGTTCACACACCGGATGATGCGTCTTGCGAGCGAGTCGGCGAGGATGGTGGCCGATGCGCGCGACGGCGATCGCCTTTTTTTATGGGAACCGCTATGCCATATCGGCGGGGCTCAAATGCTATTGGTGCCATTTCTTGCACGGGCTTGCCTGGTCGTCGTGTCCAGATTTTCGGCCAGCCGGTTCTGGGATCAAATCAGGGAAGGCAAGTGTACCCAAGTGCATTATCTTGGCGGTATTCTCGACATTCTGCTGCAGTTGCCGGCCGAATCTCAGCCTGCCGCGCACGCCTTGCGCATAGCGTGGGGAGCCGGTATCGGCGCGTCAACCTGGTCCGCTGTGCGTGAGCGCTTTCAGATCAGGCTGCGCGAATGCTATGGCATGACGGAAGGCTCCAGCTTTGCGACGATGAACGACGCCGATAAGCCGGGATCGATAGGCAAGGCCTTGCCATGGCTTTCCATCGAATTACTTGATGAACGCGACCAGCCGGTGCCGGTGGGCGAATTGGGACAGATCGTTGTGTCGTCCAGAATAGAAGGCAATTTTCTGCCTTGCTATCTGGACAATCCGGTGGCCACATCGCAAGCCTTGCACAATGGCAAGCTTTATACAGGCGATATGGGGCGTATGGACGCCGACGGCGACCTGTATTTCGTGGGCAGGCGAACCGAAAGCATGCGTGTCCGGGGAGAAAACGTATCGGCGTGGGAAGTCGAACGCGCATTTGCCGATTGCCCGGGTATTGCCGCCGTGGCCGCGATCGGTGTGCAGTCCGGAATCGGCGAGCAGGAAATTCTGCTTTATGTGCAATGGCAAAAGGATGCGGAACGGTCTTTCGCGCGCTTGTCCGAGTGGGCCCAGAGCCGCCTGGCGGTGTTTCAATGGCCGCGCTATTATGCCGCGGTTGAACAGTTCGACGTGACTCCCAGCGAACGCATACGCAAGCACTTGCTGCCGCGCGATATCGGCGCGGCCTGGGACAGGTTGCAGGAGCTTACGACTGGCCTGAAATAGCCGCGGAGGCGGCAATCACCAAGTTGGAGATTCGTTTTTGATCTTCGATGCCATGCCATCGGGTGCGGGATACGGCGACGTTGACCGCTCCGATGGGGTGGCCGTGCGCATCAAGTATTGCGGCGGCGGTTGAAATATCGCCCAGGTAATACTCGTCTTCGGTATGCGAATAGCCTTGCCGGCGAATGGCGGACAGCCTTTCCATGATTTTTCCCGGGTCCGTGACGGTATGCGGGGTGTGGGCGACAAGGTCCGATTTTTCCAGAATAGCCTGTGCGTCACCCTGCGGCAGATTCGCCAGGATGGCCAAGCCTGGTGCAGTGCAGTAAGCAGGCAGACGGCTTCCTGTAATAACTTGCGGATTGAGCACATGGCGGCTGACAATGCGCAAGGTAAATACGATGTCTGTGCCTTCCAGTACCGTAATATTGGTTGTTTCTTCGGTCTCGTGGCTTAATTGGCGCAGGTAAGGCGCGGCGCGATTCACCAGCTCGTTGGAGGCCAGGTAGTAATAGCTGAAGTCCAGCATCTTGGGCGCCAGGGCGTACGTTTTGGTGAATGGGTCTTTTATCAGATATCCCAGGCCCGACAACGTATAGGTGAACCGTTGGGCGGCGCTAAGATCCAGGCCGGTACGGCTGGCGATCTGCGAAAGCGACAGGCGAGGCTGCTTGCCATTGAAGGCCGTCAGCACGCGCATTGCCTTCTCGACAGAGTTTACAAATAATGTCGATTGCGACGATGAATCCACCGGTTTTTCTGTTGGCGCAGCCGATGGAGCAATTCCATGTTCGGCCAGGTCGGTATGCTTCTTGCGCGAGTCTGTGGCAGCGGTACGTTTGATGGAAGGCATATGTTGATAAAAATCACTATAAGAATAGGAGCGGGAACAGCTGCTCCCCAGACTTGTTGCTGCAACAGACCGCCCGCCGGGCGTTGGCATACTAGGCCTTCAGCAGCCCATCTTCTTTGATTATAGGGTCAAAAGCCCGCTGTACCGTCGAATTCTCTGGCGATGGCTTCAATGCTGTCCGGACGTCGGCCATATTTCAAGCGCTACCGGCCAGTCGCCGCAAGATGGAAATGCTTTGCGCGCTTGCCGAGACCGGCCCCGCGGTTCAGGAGGAGCGCTTCACCAGCACAGGCTCATCGCGGTAGCGCGACGGGAACATGCGTTTGAATGCGGCGACTTTGGGCAAGTCGTTGACGACGATGTACGGATATCGGGGATGCTCCGTCAGGAAGTCCTGGTGATACGCCTCGGCGGGATAGAAGCCGGTGTTTTTTTCGATGCGGGTGACGATGGGATCGCCAAAGGAATGGGCGGCATCCAACTGCGCGATGTAGGCTTGCGCAACTTGCGCCTGTCCGGCGTTTGCCGGAAAGATGGCCGAACGGTATTGTGTGCCGGTGTCCGGCCCTTGCCGGTTCAATTGCGTTGGGTTGTGGACGACGGAAAAGAATATCTGCAGCAGGGCGCCATACGTGACTTGGGCCGGATCGAAGGTAATTTCGACCGATTCGGCGTGGCCGCTGTCGCCGCCGCTGACGGCTTCGTAGTTCGCGCTGTCCGCCGCGCCGCCGGCATAGCCCGATACGGCGCGCTGTACACCGCGCACATGCTGGAAAACCCCTTGCACACCCCAGAAACAGCCGCCGGCGAAGATGGCGGTTTGGGTATGCGGACCGCCGGCGGGTATATCCCGCGCGGGCGGAGCAATGGACACAGCCGGTTCCGCGCCGAATGCCCATGCCGCGTTTTGGTACGCCAGCATGCCGCCGGCGGCAAGCGCGCCGCCGGCGAGCATGCGCAATACATTGCGCCGCTGCGGCAGTCGGGCGCGATAAGGTGAAAGCCTGGATATTGTCATGGTGTATATGCCTTTGCCGGGGAAGGGGCGGGGTGTGTCGATTTATGCCGCGCCAGGTGTGAAGACCAGGGATAAGCCGTTCATGCAGTAGCGCAGGCCGGTAGGCGGCGGTCCATCGTTGAATACATGCCCCAGATGGCCGCCGCAGCGCCGGCAATGAACCTCTGTGCGGGCCATGCCGAATGCGGTGTCGGTGCGCGTGGCCACCGCATTGTCGAGCGGGGACCAGAAGCTGGGCCAGCCGGTATGGCTTTCGAACTTGGTTTCGGAGGAAAACAGGGTCAGGCCGCAGCCGGCGCAGCCGAACCGGCCTGCGCGGTGCTCATCGTTGAGAGGGCTGGAATAAGGACGTTCGGTGCCTTCCTGGCGCAGTACTTCGTATTGTTCCGGGGATAGCCGCGCGCGCCATTCGGCGTCGGTGCGCATGACTTCGCCAGCCTGGCCCGCGCCGGCGCGCACAGGGCTGGCGCGGGCCAGCAGCCCGGCCGCCAGGGCCGCGGCGCCGGCAAACAGGAATTGTCGTCTTGTGGACATTGGATCCTCCGGAAAGAAAAAGAGGTGAAATCACATGACTATAGACGTCCGGGAAGGGCGAATATTCCAGGCAAGCAAAATTATTATTCTCGGGAAGGGCCCTATGCAGCCATTTACTATAACAGTAGCCTTGGCGCAAAATGGCATTGCTATACTGCGCTTGAGTCCAATGGGTGGCCTGCGCCGCGGCCCGCCTTTGTTTGTCCGTCAACACAAAACATAAGGGACTTTCCGGAGAAATTTATGTCCAGAACCATTTCCGCCGTCAATTCCGGCCAGTTCAGCATTGGGGGCGATCTAAGGGTCAATCGCCTTGGTTTTGGCGCCATGCGCATCGTCGGCAAGAACGTTTGGGGACAAGCCGAGAACCCCGAAGCCGTACGCGAGACGCTGGCGCATTTGCCGCAACTTGGCGTCGATCTGATCGATACCGCCGACAGTTACGGGCCATATATCAGCGAAGCGCTTATTCGCGAAGTATTGCATCCATACACCGGGCTGACTGTCGCGACCAAGGGCGGGCTGGTGCGCCCGGATTCCGCGGGGCGCGAGTGGGCGGCCGTGGGGCGGCCCGAGTATCTGCGTCATTGCGTCCAAACCAGTCTGCGCCGGCTCGGCGTAGAGCGCATCGATTTATGGCAGTTGCATCGCATCGACGCCAAGGTGCCTCGAGACGAACAGTTCGGGGCGATTGCCGAAATGCAGAAGGAAGGCCTGATCCGCCATGCCGGCCTGAGCGAAGTGGGGCTCGATGAAATCCAGGCCGCCGGCAAGTATTTCAAGGTAGCCACGGTGCAGAATCAATATAATCTGGTCGATCGCCGGCACGAGGCCATCGTCGATTACTGCGAAGCCAACAATATCGGTTTCATTCCTTGGTATCCGCTGGCGGCGGGCGAGCTGGCAGGTTCCGGTTCAGTATTGGCCCAGATCGCCGGCCGCCTGGAGGCCAGCGCGAGTCAGGTTGCACTGGCCTGGCTGCTGAAACGCTCGAAGGTGATGCTGCCGATTCCAGGCACGGGCAGCGTAGGGCATTTGACCGAGAATGTGGCGGCGGCGAATCTGGTGTTGTCCGACGACGATTTCGCCGCCTTGACGCGACTTGCAAGCGCTTGACCGCCAACGAAACAGGGGGCAACGCTCAAAACAGATCCAACTGGGGTTTGTTGTCGGGCGGGCGGCGGAATAGGGCGGTGCTCAATGTGTGCCGTGTCTGATTCAGTCCCGCTTTCAGGCAGGCTCTCCTGAATCGTTGTTCGAGAAGGTCGGCAAAAACCCCGGTCCCTCTCATTCTGGTCCCGAAATCGGAATCGTATATCTTGCCGCCGCGCATCTGCCTGACCAGACTCATGACGTGGGTCTCTTTCAGGGGGTAATGCGCCGCCAGCCACTCGCGAAACAACTCGGCGATTTCCAGCGGCAGCCGCAGCAGGACATACGCGGCACTCGTCGCTCCCGCATTTTGCGCACTGGACAGGATTTTCTCCATATCGTGGTCGGTCAGCGCGGGAATGACAGGCGCCACCATCACCCCGGTCGGAATACCGGCCCGGCTAAGCGCGCGGATTGCATCGATGCGCGCGCCCGGGGTACTGGCGCGCGGTTCCAGGGTTCTTGCAATATTTCTATCCAGAGACCCTACGGACATGAATACCCGGACCAGACGCTTGCCGGCCATGCGGGCAAGCAGTTCGATATCCTGCGTGACGGACGCCGATTTGGTGGTGATGGCGACTGGATGGTTGAATTCTTCCAGGATCGCCAGGATGGAAGCTGTTATCCGCAGGCGCCGCTCGACTGGCTGGTAGGGGTCGGTGTTTGCGCCCAGCGCAATAAGCTTGGGCACGTAAGACGGGTTCGACAATGTCTTGCGCAGCACCTGGGCCGCGTTGCTTTTGGCGTATAGCCTTGTTTCGAAATCCAGGCCGGGCGAATGGCCCAGATACGCATGCGTGGGCCGCGCATAGCAATATATGCAGCCATGTTCGCAGCCCCTGTATGGATTGATGGATTGTTCGAAAGGAATATCCGGCGAATCGTTGCGGGTAATGATGGACTTGGCCGTCTCGAAAGAAACCGTAGTCGCCGGCTTGGCCGCGCCGTCGTCGTCTTTTGCCCATTCATCGTCGAATGATTCTCGTTGAAGCTGCTCGAAGCGCGGCGTCTTGTTCGAGACGCTACCCCGGCCTTTGATTGGCGTTGCCTGCATAGCGTAACCTCGGCATATTACTGTATAAATATACAGTATATTACGGCTTGCCATACGGATTCAATCAGGGGCATGGCCAGTGCGCGCGGTGTAAAACGGCACAACGATGCCGTTCACGGTCCGAACTGGAACTGTTCAAATTGATGAAGCTTGTCTTCAATCAGCCGTTTGTGCGTGCGCGGCTTGCCTCTGCCAACCCAGCTCCATTGTTGCAGCAGCAGTTCGCGGCGCGTCCGGTCCGCCTTCAGATCGACAACGGCCACGATCTCGCCATCCACCAGCACGGGAAGCCCCATATATCCAAAAATGCGCTTTTCCTTGGGCACATACGCTTCGAACAAATGCTCGTAATCGAAAAATAGTTTCAGCCTTTTACGTTGAATAATCAGCGGATCGAACGGCGAAAGGATATGAATGCCCATGCTTGCTTCGGGAATGCCGGTCAAGGTGTCTGGACTTGCCCAGTGTTCCATCTTGCCCGCGCCGCCGATGGCCAGAGGAAGAAGGTGTCCCCGGCGAATTCGGGATTCGATTGCCTGGCGAACAGCAGGCTTGCGCCTGGCCTGCAGGTGGCAGATCGAATCCAGGCTGACCACGCCCTGCGATCGCAACGCCCTGTCGAGCAGATAGTTGATAACCTGAGGCTCGGATGCCTTCTTCGGAGGACTGTCCCATTGGAAGTGCCGGTCCATGAGTTCGTACGTCTTGAGCATGCCGGAGCGTTCGCTGATTGCCAGCTTTCCGGTGTGGAAGGCCAATTGCAAGGCGCGTTTCGAGGGCTTGCGGCTTGCCCAGGCATGGTCTTTCTCGATCAGTTCGTCATCGTCGATGTCGCGAATCGACAATGCCCCATTGTCGCGGATGCGTGTGATGACTTTGCGAAGATCGCTTTTGGTCACCGAGCTGAACCAGCTTTTCGGCGACGTATGCTGCAGCCTCATGTCGGCAATGAAAAACGTCAGGTCTTTCGTTGGAACATACGATAGAGCGTGTGTCCAGTATTCGAACACGGTTTTTTCGACAGTCTGCGCCTGCCGCAGGTGATCGCGCTGATAGCTTGGAATCCGTGTCCAGAGAATATGGTGATGGCAGCGTTCGATCACGTTGATGGTGTCGATTTGCACATAGCCAAGATGCTCGATCGCCGCTGGCGTGGCCTTGGCCCCGCTGCCGAACGGTGCTGTTGCGTCAAGTTTCTGGGCGCGAAGCCAGATATACCGGGCCTGCAATGCTGTCAGTGGGAAGGGGGCAATGGAATGTTCCGGCATATGAGTCTGGGGAAACTGTTAATGGTCTAAAATCAATTCAACGATACACCAAGGTTGGCATTGTTTTTGGATACGTGGGGGCAGCCTCTGTCCATCACTCCGACAAGCCGTGCCGGTTTCATTCATTCTTTCTTCCTGGAGACGAACTTGCCAAGCTTACTGCCTAACATCGATCCCGACGGACTTCTGGAATATTCCGTGGTCTATACCGACCGTGCAATAAATCATATGTCGCAAGCTTTTCAAGGGGTAATGAAAGATATTTCCAGAACCTTGAAACACGTCTATAAGGCTCAAGCGGCCATTGTCGTGCCTGGCAGCGGCACCTTCGGCATGGAAGCGGTTGCGCGGCAATTTGCGACGAATAAAAAATGCCTGGTCGTCCGCACCGGCTGGTTCAGTTTCCGCTGGAGCCAGATTCTGGATATGGGCGGCATTCCTTCCGACACGGTTGTGCTCAAGGCGCGCCCCGTGAAAGGCGGCAGCCAGGCGGCTTTCGCCCCTCCGCCCATAGAAGAAGTGGTGGCGGCAATAAAGGCGAACAAGCCCGATGTGGTCTTTGCGCCGCATGTCGAAACCTCGTCCGGAATACTGTTGCCTGACGACTATATGCGCAAGCTGGCCGATGCCGTGCACGCCGAGGGAGGGCTGTTCGTTCTGGATTGCATCGCGTCCGGAACCCTTTGGGTCGATATGCAGGCGATCGGGGTGGATGTCCTGATCAGCGCGCCGCAAAAGGGTTGGACCGCCTCCGCGTGCTGTGCCTTGGTCATGCTGGGCGCCCGGGCGCTGGAGAAAATCGATTCGACAGTCAGCACCAGTTTTTCCTGCGATTTGCGCAAGTGGCTGCAAATCATGCAGGCATACGAGCAGGGCGGCTTTGCCTACCATGCCACCTTGCCCACGGATGCTCTCACTGTCTTGCGCAACGTCATGGCGGAAACAGAAGCTTATGGCTTCGAGAAAGTCCGTGTGGAACAGCAGGAACTGGGTAGCAAAGTACGTACGCTATTGCTCGATAAAGGCTTCAAGAGCGTGGCGGCGGAAGGTTTTGAAGCGCCAGGCGTGGTGGTCAGCTATACCGATGACGACGCCATTCAGTCAGGCAAGAAATTCGCTTCGGCGGGTTTGCAGGCCGCCGCGGGCGTGCCCTTGCAGTGCGATGAACCCGCTGATTTCAAGACCTTTCGCATTGGCTTGTTCGGCCTGGACAAGCTGCATAATATCGAGCGCACGGTAGGGCGCTTGGCAACGGCCCTGGACGAGATCGTCTAGGCGCTTGTAAAAGCCCTATCGGGGTTTGGGCCTCTGATGTCGATTTCGGCTGCCGTCGTTCGTCGAGCAGTAGGTGGCCCGCTTTAGCGGCCGCCGCACTATCCCAGGAGGCCCACCCCATGGCACTGCAACTTTACTTCCACCCCTTTTCCTCTTACTGCCAGAAAGCGCTGGTAGCCCTGTACGAAAACGCCGTTACGTTCGAAGCGCATCTTCTGGACGGGCCGGACAGCCCGGCGTGGCAGCAGTTGGTGAAGCTTTGGCCGATGAAGCGTTTCCCAGTGCTTGTGGATGGCGATCAAACCATCATCGAAGCCACTTGTATCGTCGAGTACGTGGACCAGCGCATGCCGGGCCCCACGCCCTTGATTCCCGGCGACGCCCGCAGGGCGCTGGAGGTGCGCACCATGGATCGTTTCTTCGATAACTATGTGGCGACGCCGCAGCAAAAGATCGTGTTCGACGCCCTTCGGCCGGAAGACAGCCGCGACCCTTACGGCGTGGGACAGGCGCGGGATATGCTTGACACTGCTTACGCCTGGTTGGACAAGGCAATGGCGCGCCGCGAATGGGCAGCCGGCGACTGTTTCAGCCTGGCCGATTGCGGCGCCGCGCCATTTCTGTTCTATGCCGATTGGACGCATCCCATCGGCAAAGGCTATGCCAATGTTGTCGCCTACCGCCGCCGCTTGCTGGAGCGTCCGTCGTTTGCCCGCGCCGTGGAGGAGGCAAGGCCTTATCGCAGTTTGTTTCCGCTGGGCGTTCCCGATCGCGATTGAAAATAAGTTGGGGCGTGCCCGAACGTACCCGCAGGGTACTTATACTGTAAGCATTGTGGACAGGCTGACAGCCAAGTCTTTCATGGCTTGGGCAATTGGGCCTTCCAGTTTTTCGCGGCCTGATCACATAGGCGAGCGGCGTTACTGCTTAAAGTGTCTTACCAGTACCAGGTGGGCGCCATGCGCTGGAGGCAGCCCAATAGCGCACGAACAATCCACGCCACGATAGGGGCAAAAAGGGAATCGCTAAGCATGCGATTTTGGTGCGTGGACTTTTAGCGATGCAACCATACGTGTTTGCCACCCAGGGCCGGTGCTTTTCCAGCTCTCCAGCACCTGTGGTGGAATCCTGAGGCTAACCGCTACATTGGGCGCGGCCGATTTCGGGCGACCGCGTCGGAGTAGTTTGTCGCCGTGGAAAATGTCGGCCTTCTCGAACCATTCGTCGGTAAGCTCTGGCGCATCGTCCGGGTCAACCCAGGTAGTGTGCGTAGCTTTCTTGTTCGCGTTCATTTGTTTTCCTCATGCTGATAATGCGACGGGCTGTGCCACGTGTGTCCAAACCAGTATTACGATACGCCCATCGAGCTTGCCTGCCGTGACATATCGGGGTTCGCCGTAGTCGTAGCGGGTGTCGTCAAGGGTAAAGTGCGGCCCAGCGAACACTTCCTTTGCCCGGTGCATGTCCAGCCCTCGCTCTTCGAAGGTTTTGGTGCGCTTGGCTGGATCACAGGTGATTCGGATTGAATTATTGTATATACGATAATTAAATAATGCAAGAAGGATGTTGCGTGGTACACAGCTGAGTCGCCAACGCCTTTGCTTTAGCCAGCAACTTATCGTTTAAGTCGAGCGTGTTTTTCATGACCTAGCACCGTTCATGGACTATGGATAAAGTTATCCCACCATGCTAAAGCAGCGAGGAGTCTGCTTTCTTTTCACGACGCGAACGGCTAAACACCCATCCATAGACTATCGCATTGCCAACGATCAGCCCTGCCGCAAGCCATACCTGAACCTGGCGGGTCAGTCCTGGCGGATAGATGATTTGTCCGAGGTAGTGCCCGATAAAACCGCCGTAATATCCCTGTTGCCCTGCAAGCTGACGCAAGTTGTTTTCTAACGGTGTAAGCGGGCATATCCATCCGAACCCCACCACACTGGCGCCCCAGAATAACGCGATAAGGTGCCATCGCGCGGCGCGCGGCTTCCATAGGGCGAGCAGGCCGCCAAACACGACAAAGGCCACGAACGACGCGTGGACCAGCAAAACAAGGTCGGCAAATATTCGGTACATGACAAAGAGAGATCCGTATTGGCGGCCGCGGCATCAACGTTTCATCCCCGCATAGGGGCAATGATACAGGCGCAACTGATCAAGCTTTACGTAACGCCCTGATTTTATCCATGCCGTCAGCATGGGCTGTGTTCTGTTTTCGCGTACGCTTTTGCCTGCGGTGAATGGCTACGCGTACCATGCTGTCAAACGCGACATTGTGGCCCGCTTCCGAGTTGGGCAGGGTGCTTGCGTCATCTGCTGAGACAGCCGCTCAGTGCGTAAGCGTGTGCAGAGCAGCTTGACGATTTACAGCTCGATAGTGAGGATGGTGGGGCTTTCTGTGTCGCCAGGCCATTTTGCGACAGGTTTGCGGATAAGGCCCTGAAACGAGTTTTTTTCAGCTTCGAAATCGTCTTCGTCTTCATGCTCACGCTCAAAAAATTTGCCATCGATGTAGCCGGAAATAATTTGGTTGGACTCTGTCAGCAGCACAAAATCAGGCGCCTCTAGTGATGCGTGTTGCTGGATGATTCGAAGATAGCCGAGCAAGTAGCCATACATGAAACTTTCGACTTTTACCATTTCTGCGCCGGAGAATTCGTCTTCCAGCGGCTCATGGTACACACCCAAGTCGGACGGCTTATGGCTTCCAGGGCTTTCCACGATTTTCCTAAAACCGAAATCAATGCCGCCGCGATAATGCACGATATGCAGCAGGTAGGCGTAAATATGTTCCTTCCTGACTACATCCACCTTGAAAGCGAATGAAAATGAGCCTTTCCAGTCGTCGTAGAGATTGCCCGGCTTGCCGAACAGGCAGCGCAAGCCGGTGTAGTACTGTGCAAGGTTCAGGGTGTCTTCCGGGGGCTTGCCGTAATAGCATTCAAAGGGATTTTGTTCGGTCAGGGGGTAGCTGCGTTTTGCAAGCCTGAGATAGGTGGCATCCTTGATGCGGGTAAGCATGCAATAGGGGCCGTCTGGCGGTTGCCCGTGATTTTTACCGCTGGTAATGTTGCTGGGTTTTGAATCCAATGGTGCTGTTTCGGCCATGATAGTCCTTTCTTGCAATAGATTAAGGACAGAGAATCATGCGATAAAAAGAGAAAATCCGATATTACGGAAAATACGCTGGCCTCATTCGGCGTGCCGGTCCGATTGATGCTGCAACGATCATTCTTGTTTTTTCCCTTCGGTTGGGGAAGCGATCTTCTGCAATGCGCCGTCACGTTCAAAACCAGCCGGCCTTGACGCCTCGTACCATGCAAGACCTGTGGGCGTCGGCGCCAAGGTGTTCTCAGGATTCCGGCCAAGACAGTAGTACGGCATGCGCGACTCGGCGCGCAGTCTCCCGCGAGGCGCCGGCTTTCGCCTGGACGGCCAGGCCCTGGATTAGCGAAATGATGAGCGAGGCAGCATCGTCGCTGGTCATGCCCGGTGGCAGCGGAGCCATTGCCATCGTCTCTTCAAACCGGTTGCGTAGCCGCAGCCTGAAGCGCTCGCGGCTGAGTAGGAGTTCCTGCCTGATTGGCTCGGCGTCCTTGGAACCGGCCAGCGCGGTATTGAGTTCGAGGCAGCCCACAGGGTTCACCGCGCCGCTATGCAGATCAGTTATCCCGTCGAGCAGCCGCTCGGCGATGCGGCGCGGTGTTGGCTCGGCGAGCGCTGCATGCCGAAAATCCAGAAAATCACGCTGGTATCGTTCAACGACCCGCCAGAATAGCGCCTCCTTGCTACCGAATGCCTTGTAGAGGCTTGATTTCGTCAGCCCCATCGCCGCCATCAGGTCACTTAGCGAAGTGCCCTCATAGCCCTTCTCCCAAAAAAGCCGAAGGGCAGCCTGCAACACCTCGTCTTCATCAAACTCGCGTGGACGGGCCATAGTGCTTGCTCATGAGTTCCATATGTAAAAATATCAGCCCCGATACCGTCTTGAATAATTCAGGACCTCTTGGTATATAATACACGCTGCGCTGAGTGCAGCATTCCGCAGTGGAATCTAGCGCGGTGTCCCGTGGGTGCGAGCCCGCGTTTTTTTGCATTTAAATGGACTGAATGGTCCATAATACTTCCGTAATGAGATCGGCATGGCGTTCTGTGGGCGCGAGCCCGCGTCTTTTTGCATTGAAATGGACCATATAGTCCATAATTAATTAGTAGGGCGGGCCAAGTACAAGAGGCTTGTTCCTGCGGCAAGCACCAGAAGCAGAGGGGAAAGCACCCGTGTCCCTCAATCTATCCCATCACTCATAGGAGTCAGCAATCACCATGACCAACGCCGTCATCGAAACTATCCTGAGCCGCAGCGCCGCTAAATACTACGACCCTGCCGCCACCTTGAGCGACGACGAAATCCGCGAGCTGGTGCAAATCGGCACCACTGCGCCGACATCCTTCCACTTGCAGAACTGGCGTTTCATCGCCGTGCGCACGCCTGAAGCCAAGGCGCGGCTGAGTCCGATCGCCTGGAATCAGCCCGCGATCACCGATGCGGCCGTCACCTTCATCGTCTGCGGCCAGTTGGTCGAGACCAGCGTAATACCAGAGCGCCTGGCGCCGCTGGTGGCAGCGGGCATCATGCCGGCAACGATGGTGCCGGAATGGGAAATCCCGGCACGGGATCTGTATATGGCGTACCCGCAACGCCGGCGCGACGAGGCCGTACGCACGGCCACCTTCGGCGCGGCGGCGATGATCTATGCGGCCCGCTCGCTGGGCCTGGGTTCGACGCCGATGATCGGTTTCGATGCCGAGGCGGTGCACCGCGAGTTCGGACTGGCCGAGGACGAAGTACCGGTCATGCTGTTGTCCGTAGGGACGGAGCGTGCGGGAAACTGGGCGCAGAAGCCGCGCCGTCCGGTGGCCGAGGTGCTGGATTTTGTCTAATTATTAGTCAAATCAGTAATGTAACTCCGAGGGTGCTTGGAGGTTTGTTGTGATGCTGGCGTGACGCGAAAAGCCCAGGCGCGTTCCCAAGAATTTTTCCTGGGTGCATCTGGGCTTTTCATATGTGTCGACGATCGGCGTTGAAGCGGAATACTATTTTCAGAGGTAAAGCATGAGCAAGTCACAGAAGGTTGTCGTCGTCACCGGTGCGTCGCAAGGCATCGGCGCCAAAGTCGTAGAAGCATTCCGAAAGCTCGATTACCGCATCGTCGCGACCTCACGTTCGATCAAGCCGTCGGACGACGAGAACATCCTGAACATCGCAGGTGACATCGGCGACCCCACAACCGCCCAGCGTGTCATTTCCGAAGGCGTCGCACGATTTGGCCGGATCGATACGCTGGTGAACAACGCCGGCATCTACATCGGGAAGCCTTTCACCGAACATACCGCCGAAGACTACGCCGCCGTGATGAATGTGAACATGGCGGGCTTCTATCACATCACGCAACTCGCGATCGCCGAGATGGAAAAACATTCGAGCGGCCACGTGGTGAGCGTCACGGCCAGCATAGACCACGCTGCAATCAGTGGGGTCTACTCGGTCTTGGCGGCTCTGACGAAGGGCGGCCTCAACGCTGCCACGAAGTCACTGGCGATCGAGTACGCGAAAAAGGGCATTCGCGTGAACGCCGTCGCTCCGGGGAACATAAAGACGCCGATGCACGCGCCTGAAACTCACGAAGCGCTGGGAGCTTTCAATCCTATCGGACGCCTGGGTGAAACAAGCGATATCGCCGACGCCATCCTCTTTCTCGACTCCGCACCGTTCATCACCGGAGAAATCCTGCATGTCGACGGCGGGCAAAGTGCTGGCCGCTGAGGGCGCCATCCCAGCTCTTTTCCTTACCGACGCCTAATGGAGTCCTATGTCCCAAGTCGACTGGCTGAGCCATCTCCTGCAAATAATCACCATCACTGGCCAGTTGGAGGTCCGCTGCGCCTACGGTGCGCCATGGCGTGTGGCCTGGGCCCAGTCCGCGGCGCACGAGATTCCCTACCACGTCGTGCTCAAGGGCCGGGCCATTATTGAGGATCCGGAGACCGGGACGGCCAGGGAACTGGTGGGCGGAGATATCGTGCTGTTGCCTCACGGGTCGGCGCACGTGCTGCACGATGGCAGCGGACATGCGCCGGGGCTTGCCTACAATCGCCAAGGTTCCGCAGGATGGGTGCTCAGCGAGAATGATGGCCAGGGTGAGCATCTGGACATGTTGTGCGGGCGATTTTTCATCGGACCGCCCCATGATCGGCTGATTCGCAATTACCTGCCCACGAATCTGATGGTACGGGCTATGGACGGCCATGGTGAAGAGGGCATCGGGTCTGCTTCGAACCACCTGGCCAGTCTCGTGGGGCTGATGCGCATGGAGTCCGCCGGCGACAAATGGGCGGATACGCCATCCTCAACGCGCTTACCTCGGCGCTGTTCACACTGGCGCTGCGCGCGGCAAGCGAATCCGAACAAGCCCCGGCAGGCTTGTTGGCGCTTGCCGGCCATCCACGACTGGCCCCGGCCATTTCAGCCATGTTCGCCGATCCGGCGCGCCCCTGGAACCTGCCTGATCTGGCCGACTTGTGCAGTATGTCGCGTGCCACCTTCATGCGGCACTTTCAGGAAAAGCTGGGGCGCTCGGCCGTCGAACTGTTGACCGATATCCGGATGAGCCTGGCCGCCAACGAGCTGAAGAAGCCGGCGACGACCACCGAGGCCGTGGCCGAGTCGGTCGGATATCAATCCGTGGCGGCATTCCGGCGCGTGTTCACCGACAAGATGGGGATGACACCGGGGCAATGGCGCCGTCTGGCGCGCTCGTCTATACCTGCAAACGCCTGAATCTCGATCTCGACGAGACGACTTGCGTCGTGCCAGGCCGTACCGCGTTTTGGGGAGATGGAATGTTTTGTTGTTTTGATCCTTTTCGGCATTTTATTGAGCCAACGCAGTCTCGAAATCAGTGTTGGACAGGCCTAAAGTAGAGGCTCTTAACCACCTGATGAAAGAGTCACCCCATGAGCCGTATCGCTATTCCCGCCACCCAGTCCGCTATGACCGCACAAGCCTTTGAATTTGACGGACCACGTGGCTACCGGCTTGCCGGAAAACTGGAATTGCCGAACGGGCAGCCGCTGGGCTGGGCCATACTCGCCCACTGCTTTACATGCGGCAAGGACAGCCTGGCCGCCAGTCGCCTGGCACGCGCCCTGGCCGCTCGCGGCATTGGCGTGTTGCGCTTCGATTTTGCCGGGCTGGGCAATAGCGGAGGAAGTTTTGCCGACACGACTTTCGCCGCGGACGTGGCAGATCTGGTGGCGGCCGGCAACGCGATGGCTAGTGACGGCAAGCCGCCATCCATTCTTGTCGGCCATAGCCTGGGGGGCGCGGCAGTCTTGATGGCGGCAGGCGAGATGCCGGGCATTCGCGCCGTGGCCACGCTGGGCGCCCCCTTTGATACCAGCCATGTCTTGCATCAATTTGACCCACAAAGCCTTCAAACCATTGAGACGCAGGGGCAAGCAGAGGTATCGCTGGCCGGCAGGCCGTTCGTGGTGCGCAAGAGTTTTATCGAGGACCTTGCGCGTCATGACTTGGCGTCGCGGATCGCGCAGTTGCGAATTCCATTGCTGGTCTTGCATGCGCCGCTGGATGCGACAGTGGATATCGAAAATGCCGCGCGCATTTTTACGGTTGCCAAGCACCCCAAGAGCTTTATTTCCCTGGACGACGCCGACCACTTGCTGACGCGCCGGGCCGATGCGGACTATGCCGCCGCAATGATATCGACGTGGGCCAGCCGCTATCTGGTTTCAAAACCTTGAATGACAACCGCTCTGCATAGGGCGAAAGCACTCGTGTATCTCAATCCATCCCTTCACCCATAGGAATAACCATGACCAACGGAACCACCAAGACCAATGCCGTCATCGAATGTATCTTGAGCCGCAGCGCCGCCAAATACTACGACCCTGCCGCCACCTTGAGCGACGACGAAATCCGCGAGCTGGTGCGAATCGGCACCACTGCGCCGACATCCTTCCACTTGCAGAACTGGCGCTTCATCGCCGTGCGCACGCCTGAAGCCAAGGCGCGGCTGAGCCCGATCGCCTGGAATCAGCCCGCGATCACCGATGCGGCCGTTACCTTCATCGTCTGCGGCCAGTTGGTCGAGACCAGCGTAATACCAGAGCGCCTGGCGCCGCTGGTGGCAGCGGGCATCATGCCGGCAGCGATGGTGCCGGAATGGGAAATCCCGGCACGCGATCTGTATATGGCGTACCCGCAGCGCCGGCGCGACGAGGCCGTACGCACCGCCACCTTCGGCGCGGCGGCGATGATCTATGCGGCCCGCTCGCTGGGCCTGGGTTCGACGCCGATGATCGGTTTCGATGCCGAGGCAGTGCATCGCGAGTTCGGACTGGCCGAGGACGAAGTACCGGTCATGCTGTTGTCCGTAGGGGCGGAGCGTGCGGGAAACTGGGCGCAGAAGCCGCGCCGTCCGGTGGCCGAAGTGTTGGATTTGGTATAGGCGCGTCACCGAGGCGGTGATGGCGTTGAACGATTAAGCAGCCTGCAAGTGAGAGGCAATCGCAAGGTAGCTCCCACTTGAAGGCCAGACCAGCTTCGACCCAGGACTTGGGCACGAAGTAAACCCGCGGATGGTCCCCACACGGACTTTCTTCAATTAGTAAACCAGTAACTTAAGGAAGACTACGATGACAAGAACTACTGCCCTAAAGCCGGAACAGGTGCCGGCCGATTCGAAACCGACTCTCGATGCGTTCACCAAGAACATCGGGTTCACCCCAAATATGATGGCGGCCTTCGCGCAGAGCCCGATCGCGTTCAACGCATGGGCCACTCTGCTCGGCTCCTTGAGCAAGGCGCTCGACGTGAAGACGCGTGACAGCATCGGCCTCGCGGTCTCCGAAGTGAATGGCTGCAACTACTGCCTGACGGTTCACAGCTTTACGGCCGAGCATATGGCCAAGCTGCCGGCCGATGAAATCATTCTCGCTCGGAAGGGCCATGCCACCGACCCGAAGCGCGACGCCGCCGTCCAGTTTGCGCGCAAAGTCATCGAGACCCGCGGCCAGGTCAGCGACGCCGATGTGAAAGCCGTCCGCGATGCCGGCTACACGGATGCGAACGTCATGGAGATCGTCGCGCTGGTGGCCATGTACTCCCTGACGAACTTTTTCAATAACGTGTTCGATCCCGAGAAGGACTTTCCCGCCGTTACGCCGGCTGGCTCGATCTGACTCTATCCGCTCGCATCGACCATTTCCGAGGGTCCGACAAGGTGTCATCTGATGCGAGCGTAACGCCAAAGCCCGTGGGCACCCAGGAAAGGTCTTGGGAAGCGTATTCGGGCTCTTCGCATGCAGCCGACAAGTTCAGGAGCAAGAAAGTGACACTCGATCATCCAATTTTCACGCGCTGGCCGGCGCAGTACCCCGATCGGCTGCAACTCTTTTCCCTGCCGACGCCCAATGGGGTGAAGGTCGGCATCATGCTTGAGGAAACGGGCCTGGCCTACGAGCCGCACCGGATCGACATCATGGCGAACGAAAACCACGACCCGGCCTTTCTCGCGCTCAATCCCAACGGCAAGATTCCCGCAATCTACGATCCCGACGGGCCGGGCGGCAAGCCGCTCGCGCTGTTCGAATCGGGCGCGATCCTCCTCTATCTTGCCGACAAGACGGGACAATTTATCTCGGCCGATCCGAACACCCGCTACGAAACGATCCAGTGGGTGATGTGGCAGATGGGCGGAGTCGGGCCGATGTTCGGCCAGGTCGGCTTCTTCAACAAATTCGCCGGCAAAGCCTATGAGGACAAGCGCCCGCGCGACCGCTACGCAACCGAATCAGCGCGGCTGCTCGGCGTCCTCGACGAACGGCTCGCGGGCCGCGACTGGGTGATGGGCGCTGATTACAGCATCGCCGATATTTCGCTGCTCGGCTGGGTGCGCAACCTGATCGGCTTTTACGAAGCGCGCGAGCTCGTCGGCTTCGACCGCTTTCTGCATGTGCAGGCATGGTTCGACCGTGGCCTCGCGCGTCCGGCGGTGCAGCGCGGGCTCGAAGTGACGGCAACTGACCAAGGAGAGTAAATTATGAAGATAGTCGTGATCGGCTTCGTAAAGCCATTGGGATCGTTCGCATGAACATCCTTCATATCGATTGCAGCCCGCGTCCAGAATCGCACAGCCGCCAGCTTTCAGCGGCGATCGTCAAAAAGCTCCTTGAGATTGCGCCCGGCGCGAGCATCAGCCGGCGAGACTTTGCCGCTGCGCCTTTGCCGCACGCTTCGCCCGACTACGCGACTACCCTGTCGTCGCCGGCCACCTTGGCGGCCCCGCTGAAGGGCGCGCTGGAGCTTTCCGAGGCGCTTATTCAGGAAGTCGAGGCGGCCGATGTGATTGTCATCGGAACGCCCATGAACAACTTAACCGTTCCGTCGGTCCTCAAGGCGTGGATCGATCAAATCCTTCGCGCCGGTCGCACGTTCAAGTCAACGCCGGCCGGGAAGGTGGGAATGCTCCGGGATCGTCCAGTGTTTATCGGCATCGCTTCCGGTGGCGTCTTTACCGGCGACCGAGCCAACCAGCCCGATTTTCTCACGCCGTATCTGTCGGTGGTGCTGGGCAGCATTGGGCTGAAAACCGTGCAATTCCTCTCCGTGCAGGCCACTGCGTTTCTCGACCGGGACCAGGCCATATTAGCGAGGGACAAAGCGCTCGCGGCGATCGACCTCACGGTCATGGGAGAGGTTCCATGTCCATGATGGAAATCACTGCCGACATGGAGGCGATCATCAAGCAGGCAATACTGTCGTTCGTCGCGACAGTCAACGAAGACGGAACGCCCAATCTTTCGCCGAAGGCATCTTTGACGGTCAGGAACGGCGTTCTCTACTTCGCCGATATCGCATCGCCCCGGACGATACTGAACTTGAAGCGCAATCCCGCCGTCGAAATTAACGTAGTCGATATCTTCCAGAGGCGCGGTTATCGATTCAAGGGCCGAGCGTTGGTACTGCCGCAAGGCGATGACGAGTATTTGATGATCGCCGACTGGGTTCGGGCGGCGAACGGCCCGGAGTATCCCGTCGATCACGTTGTCAAAATCGAAATCACTTCGATCACCCCGTTGTTGTCGCCCGCCCATGTCTTTGCCGATCCTGCTCGAAGTCAGGACGAGATCAGGAACACCTACTATCAAAAGTACGGTGTGAAACCCATCGGGGCATAGGTGCAGGGTCCGCGAAGAACGAAGACCAACCGGCCACGTCCGCGCGCCCGTCTGCATACAGCAGCGGGGCGGCCATCCGAATTTCAGGAGCATTCTATGCAATCAGTCGAGATCAAAGCCATTGAAAACAACGATTTTGATATTTGGCTTCCGCTGTGGAAAGGCTATCAGCGATTTTACGAAGTGGATATCCCCGAGTCCGTGACGCTCAAGACCTGGGCGCGCTTCCTGGACCCCGTCGAGCCGATGCATGCAGCGCTTGCCATGGTGGGCGAACAAGCATTGGGGCTGGTGCATTCGATCTACCATCGATCCGCCTGGACGACGAGCGACGACTGCTATCTTCAGGACCTGTTTGTTGCGGCCGATGGGCGTGGCAGCGGCATCGGCCGCGCGCTGATCGAGCATGTCTATGCGGATGCGAGACGTCGCGGGGCGTCCCGCGTGTACTGGCTGACGCACGAATCCAACCATAACGCCAGGCAGCTTTACGACCGCATCGCTGATCGCTCGGGTTTCATCCAGTACCGAAAACTATTTACCACTGGGTCGAGGCCGTCGGTGTCGGGGAGGGAGTAGGTGGGGATTTTCGTGGCTTTCGCTGAAATGAAAAAAGGACCCGAAGGTCCTTTTTTCACCAATCTACAGGCATCAATGGAAGTCTGTAGATCATAATTTGGAGCGGGAAACGAGTCTCGAACTCGCGACCTCAACCTTGGCAAGGTTGCGCTCTACCAACTGAGCTATTCCCGCATTTGTACTGCTGCCAAAACTTCATCCCCTGGCCGTGCCGTTAAGCTTACTGCCAAAAGAAGCCTTGCATTATAACCACATTTTTAACATAGCGCAAATTGATTAACCCTGATTTGCTGCCTGCTTTTTGCCCTGACACTGCCAAAAGCATGGCGATATGGAAAACCAGAATCTAAAACTTGCCGACCTAGAAAACCTGACCGCTGTTAAAAATAAAGTAATATTTAACCAAGACCAAAATGATAGCATAAAAGTACCTATGTCTGTCAAATCGATGTTTACTCCGGGCTGAATTTTGCTGCAGATTTCCGATCAGGACCTTACTTCCTTCAATACGCTGGGTTTGCGCACTCATGCGCGGGCGATGCTGCGTTATCAATCGCCAGACCAACTGCCCGGGATATCCGATGCGGCCGGCCGTTATGACGGCGTGTTCGTGCTGGGGGGCGGCAGCAATGTGGTGCTGGCGCCGGCCCTGGATTGCCTTGTCGTCAAGGTTGAGTCGCGCGGCATCAGCATCCATAGCGAGAACGATCGCGAAATAATCATCGAAGCGGATGCCGGCGAAAATTGGCATGACTTTGTGTCGGGCTGCGTCGAGCGCGGTTGGGATGGCCTGGAAAATCTTGCCCTGATTCCGGGCACCGTGGGCGCGGCGCCTGTACAAAATATAGGCGCTTACGGCGTCGAGCTGGATCAGCGATTCCATAGCCTGGTGGCTTGGGATATGCGCAAGGGATGCGCGGTGGAAATGAATGCCGCGGATTGCCGGTTCTCGTATCGCAACAGTTTTTTCAAGCAAGCCGCGGCAGGCGGATGGTTGATCGTGAAAGTGCGCTTGCGCTTGCCGCGCCCTTGGCAGCCTGTGCTGAATTATCCAGACCTGCGGGGGTATCCGGTGCTGGCGCAAGCAGGGGCATCGGCCACCGCCCGGCAAATATTCGATGCGGTATGCGAAATAAGGCGGCATAAATTGCCCGATCCCGCTGTCTTGGGCAACGCGGGCAGTTTCTTTAAAAACCCCATCATTACGGCCGATGTGTTGGAAACCATTAAAGCCAACTGGCCTGGTGTGGTTGCCTATCCCCAGGAGGGCGATTTATACAAGCTTGCGGCAGGCTGGTTGATAGACCGGGCCGGCTGGAAGGGGCGGCGCATGGGGCCTGTTGGCGTGCATGATCGCCAAGCGCTGGTCCTGGTGAATCATGGTGGCGCTACGGCGCGGGACATCAAGGCGTTGGCCGAATCGATACGCGCTGATATCTCGCGGCGATTCGGCGTGGATCTGGAGCAGGAACCTGTGCCTGTCGGGGTTTAGTTGCCGCGCAACAAGCCTTAACAGCTTGCCAGCACATCCTGCATGTCGAACAAGCCGAACTCTTTGCGCGCCAGGTAGCGCGCGGCGCGCAGGCTGCCCTGGGCATAGGTGGCGCGGCTGCTGGAGCGGTGCGTGATTTCGATGCGCTCGCCGGGACCGCAGAAAGTACACCGTATGATCGCCCACGATGTCGCCTCCGCGCAGCACGGAAAACCCGATGGTGCCGGTTTCGCGCGCGCCGGTTTCGCCATGGCGCGCCCAAGTCGGCGATGTCGGCGAGCGGCTTGCCCCATGCGTCGCAACGGTTTCACCCATCTTCAAGGCAGTGCCCGAGGGCGCATCGACTTTGTTGCGATGATGGGCCTCGAAAACTTCCACGTCGTAGCCGCTGTTGAGCATGCGGGCCGCCGATATCCAGCAGCTTGAGCGTGGCATTGACGCCTACGCTCATGTTGGGCGCGAAGACGACTGCGATTTTCTGGCCCGCGGCTTGTATTGCTGCCTTGCCCGCGTCGTCGAAGCCGGTGGTGCCGATGACGCACTTCACACCGTGCTTGACGCAGGCGTGCGAGATGCAGCCAGCGTGCCTTCGGGCCGGGTGAAGTCGATCAGGCAGTCGGCTTGCGCCAGGGCGTCGAGATCGTCGCCGATGATCACGCCGCTGTCATGGCCAAGGAAAGCTCGCCGCATCCTGGCCGATAGCCGGCGCGCCGGCGTGGTCGAGCGCCACGGCTAATTTCAGGTCGGGGCTTCCGAGCACGGTTTCGATCAACATGCGGCCCATGCGGCCGCTGGCGCCTGCAATGGCAATACGCATTCTTATTCCTCCTAGCGCAATGGTTCGCCGCTGTTTCTGCCCGGCATGGGTACGCCCGGGTTGGAAGGCCGCGATTCGCCGTATTCAGGATAGGCTGCCTGGGTTGGGCCGCCGTGTTTTCTGGTTTGGCCGGCGGTTCAGAGGCGGGCGGCGCTGTGTCGGTTTTAGCCTTGGGCAGGGTAGTGTCGACAGGTGCGGTTTGCGTGTCGCCGGGGTGGCCGGGCCTTGGCGGCCTCGGGCGTGTCTGGGCTTGCGCCGGTATCGGCTTTCTGGAAGGGCTGCCTGTCGGGCTGTTCGTCGCCTTCCCAGCGCACCAGGCTGTCGCCTGTCGAAACAGACCGTGAATTTGCGTTGTTGTTCCGCGCCGTAGCCAGGCATGTAATAGTAGGGGTAGTCCCAGCGATCGCTGCGGAACACGTCTGGTGAAGGTGGGGGTGCCCAGGATGAAACGGACTTGCTCGCGGGTCATGCCCTTGTGCAATTGTGCAACTTGTTTCCCGGTAAGCCAGTTGCCTTGCTGGACATCGGGCGCGGTATGGAAAACCCCAGTTGGTTGAGCCGCAGGCCGAAAGAGCCACGGCTACTACACTAACCGCCAGACCAGCGCGAAGTGTTGAAAATATTGGTTTTGCAGTCGTCAGCACGAAGCGCCCCTGTTATATTCGGATGCGAATAAAACCATTATCATAAAGGTTTAAGAATAAACGCATAATAGCGTTAGTCAGCATTAGGCGTACGGCAACCCCGCTTGCGCCTGGACATTTCCGTTACCGCCAGAGACATTTTAGCATGAATGACCAAAGTGAATTGAAAAATATGGGCTTGAAGGCGACTTTTCCGCGCCTCAAGATTCTTGATATTTTCAGACAGGCCGATTTGCGTCATCAAAGCGCGGAGGATGTCTACCGGGCCTTGATCGGCTGAAGATGTCGACATAGGACTGGCAACAGTCTATCGCGTGCTTACGCAATTTGAACAGGCGGGCATCCTGGTGCGCAGCCAGTTCGACAGCGGCAAGGCGGTATTCGAACTGAATGACGGCGACCACCACGACCACCTGATCTGCACGAATTGCGGCAAGGTGGTCGAGTTTACCGATCATGAAATCGAAAAGCGCCAGCACAAGATCGCCAAGGACCAGGGCTTTCACCTGGAAAGCCATGCGATGCTGCTGTATGGCATTTGTTCGGATTGCTCACCCCGCCACGCCAAGTAAATGGCTGCGTTTCGGCGAGTGCCGGCGGCGCGCATGGCGATATCGGCGCCGGATCAGTTGGCAATACCTGCGTCATGCGACGCGGGTAGGCCAGCTTCAATGCCGCGCAGGCCGGCAGCGGCAGGGTAGCCCTTGGACTAACCCGCCAGCATTTCCCTGGCGTGCCTGAGCGTGGTGTCGGTAATTTTCAGCCCACCCAGCATGCGGGCGACTTCGTTTACCCGCCCGTGTTCGTCCAGCGCCTCGATGACCGATAGCGTGCCGGCGCCCGATGTGGATTTTTTCACTTCATAGTGCTGCGTCCCGCGGGCCGCGACTTGGGGAAGATGGGTGACGCACAGCACTTGGTGGCGTTCGCCCAGTTCGCGCAGCAGCCGGCCGACCACTTCGGCCACCCCTCCGCCCACGCCGGTGTCGACTTCGTCGAAAATCAATGTGGGTACGCGCGCCGCCTGGCTGGCGATGACCGACAAGGCCAGCGATATGCGCGCCAGTTCGCCGCCCGAGGCGACCTTGGCCAGCGGCTTGGGGCGCGTGCCGGCATGGCCCGCGACCAGGAATTCAACGTTTTCATTGCCATGCGCGGATGGTTCGCCGACAGTCAGCCTGATATCGAACACCCCCCCTTTCATGGCCAGCGTTTGCATGGCTTCGGTAACCTGCCTGGTGAGGTTCTTGCTGGTTTTCTGGCGCGCTTTGCTTAGCTGCCCGGCCAGGGACTGATAGTGCCCGGCAGCTTCCTGGGCTTGTTTCGCCAGGGTGTCAATATCCCCGGTGTTCTGGCTTTCGGTAAGTTGATTGCGCCATGACAGTTGCAGAGCCGGGAGTTCTTCCGGTTCAACCTTGAACTTGCGGGCCATGTCGAAAATGGCCGAAAGGCGTTGTTCGGCGTGCGCCAGCGCCGCCGGGTCGAGTTCGAGCCTGTCTAGATAGCTGTTCAAGTCGGAGATGGCTTCGGCGCTGATCATGCGCGCGGATTCGATGGCATCGTAGACGCCCTGCAGCTGCGTATCGTGCCGCAGCAGTTGGCGGATGTGGTGGGAGGCGGAATTCAGGGCATGCTGGGCGGAACCGTTTTCTTCGCCCAGGGCGGCCAGGGCCTGGGTGGCGCCGTCGAGCAGGGCCTGCGCATGGGCCAGCCGGTTGTGGTCGTTGGTGATGGTGTCCCATTCGTCTTTTTTCAGGGACAGGCGTTCGAGTTCGGAGAGCTGCCATTCAAGGCGCTCGCGCTCTTCCTGCAGTACGGCGGCGTTTTTCTGGGCGGCGGCCAGTGTCTTTTCGGCTTGCTGCCACTGCTGCCATGCTTGCTGGACCTGGCGCAGCAGGGGCAATTGCCCCCCCTGGGCATCGAGCAGGTCGCGCTGGCTGGATGGTTTTAAGCAGGCTTTGATGCGCGTGCTGGCCGTGGATGTCGACCAACTGTTCGCCCAGTTCGCGCAATTGCCCCAGCGTGACGGGCAGTCCGTTGATGAAGGCGCGGCTGCGCCCCTGGCTATCGACGACCCGGCGCAGCACCAGCGCGTCGTCGAGATCGAATTCGTGTTCCTGCAGCCAGGGATGCAGGCTGGCGGGCGGATCGAAGACGGCCTGAAATATCTGTCCGGGTGGCGCCTTCGCGCAGCACGCTGGCATCGCCGCGCGCGCCCAGGGCAAGGGACAAGGCGTCTATGAGTATCGATTTGCCTGCGCCGGTTTCGCCCGAAAAAACGGTGAATCCGGTTTCGAATTGTATTTCCGCCTGATCGACAATGACAAAATCGCGTATATGCAAGGTACGCAGCATGTGTTATTCGCCCTCGTCCGAGAGTTGCGGCATATGGTTCCAGTTCAGTTTGCGGCGCAGGGTCGAGAAAATACTGTAGCCCGAGGGATGGACGAAACGGACTTTGTGCTGGGCCCGGCGCACATCGATGCAGTCGCCGGCCTGGCAATCGGACCACGTTTGCATGTCGAAGTGCACGCTGGCCCCGGATTCGACCCGGCCCAGGGCTGTGATGGTAAGGCTGAGCGTGCCGCTGTCGGGCAGCACGATAGGGCGGTTCGATAGCGTTTGCGGCGCCACCGGCACCAGCAGGATGGCATTCAGCTTGGGGTGTACGATAGGGCCGTTGGCCGAAAGCGAATAGGCGGTGGAGCCGGTGGGGGTGGCTACAATCAGGCCGTCGGCCCGCTGGCTGTACATGAATACGCCATCCAGTTCGACGTGCACTTCTATCATGCCGCCCCGGCCGGCGCGATTAAGGACCACGTCGTTCAAGGCCTGGCCGGAGAACATGGTCTGGCCATCGCGCACGACCCGGCCTTCAAGCAGCACGCGTTCTTCGATTTCGAAGTTGCCCTTGAGTACGCTGGCCAGGGCGTCGTTGGCGGTATGCAGGGGGATGTCGGTGATGAAACCGAGCCGGCCGTGGTTGATGCCGATAAGCGGCACGCGGCTGCAAGCCAGTTGGCGGGCGGCGCCCAGCATGGTGCCGTCGCCGCCCATGACCACTGCCAAGTCGGCCTGCTGGCCAATGGACTGATAGTCGCCGATGGCATATTCGGCAATGCCGGTGTTCTGGGCGGTGTCGGCTTCTATCAGCACTTTGCAGCCGGCAGCCTGCAGCGTGCTGGCCAGTTTGCGCAAAGGCGCGTCAAGCCCGCTGTCTTGATATCTGCCGATCAGCGCAACGGTTTTGAAGTGCATAAGGTAAATGCCTTGGTGTTTGATGGAATGATAGAGACTGAATGATTATATGGTCCCTGCAGCCATATGGCTGTAGGTAGAAAACCAGTTTTTACAACGGTAGCTGAAATATAGCCATGGATGATCGCGCTAATGTGCTTTTAAAGGCACTCATAGAACGCTATATTGCCGATGGGCAGCCTGTGGGATCCCGCACGCTGTCGAAAATGTTCGACCTGTCGCCCGCAACCATACGCAATGTCATGGCCGACCTGGAAGACCTCGGGCTTATCCATAGCCCTCATACGTCGGCCGGCCGCATACCCACGCCCAAGGGTTATCGCCTGTTTGTCGATCGCCTGCTGGCCGTGCAGCGCTTCGAAGTATTGCCGGCCAGCCAGATTCTCCAGATATTGCCGGCCGCCGAGCCTAGCAGGGCGCTTACGGCCGCCGCCGCGCTGTTGTCCAACCTGTCCCAGTTTGCCGGCGTGGTGCTGGCCCCCAAGCGTGCCCAGGTCTTTCGCCAGATTGAATTCATACGCTTGTCCGACAAGCGTGTCCTGTTGATTATCGTTACACCCGATGGCGACGTGCAGAACCGTATCCTGTTTGTTACGCGCGATTACCTGGAACAGGAATTGATAGAAGCCAGCAATTTCTTCAACCAGCATTTCGCCGGCATGTCCTTCGAGCAGGTCCGTCTTTCAATTACCGACGAGCTCTCTTCCTTGCAGGCGGACATCTCCCGCCTGATGCAGGCCGCTGTCGAAGCCGGGACCGCGACCTCGGACACCGATGATTCCCTGGTCATTTCAGGCGAAAGCAAATTGCTCGATATTTCCGAAATTGCTTCCGATATGGACCGCTTGCGCCGCATGTTCTCCTTGTTTGAAAAGAAAACGGATCTGTTGCAGTTGCTTGACGTGTCCAGCCGCGCGCAGGGCGTGCAAATTTATATCGGCGGGGATTCCCAGTTGATGCCGGTCGATGATGTGTCGGTGATTACCGCGCCTTACGGGGTCGACGGCACCGTGGTCGGGACGCTGGGTGTCATAGGTCCTTCGCGCATGGCTTACGAGCGGGTGATTCCTATCGTCGACATTACTGCCCGCCTGCTCTCGAACGCCCTTAGCCACAATCAGTCATGAGTGCGAATCCTCCAATGCACAAGGCGGGTGGCAAATGACCAAGCTGTTTAGCTCGCGCTATTTGCCCGAACCGGTCGATCCCTATGCGCTGCACCCTGAGCCGCCGCCGCGCGGGGACGGACCGGTAGGCGTACTGCTGGTGAATCTGGGTACGCCCGATGAGCCCACGGCCAAGTCCATACGCCGCTATCTCGCCGAGTTTTTGTCCGACCCGCGGGTAATCGAGATTCCGCAATGGCTCTGGCAAGTCATCCTGCGCGGTTTCATTCTTACCCGCCGTCCCCGGGCGCTGGCGCCGCGCTACAAGGAAATCTGGCTTCCGCAAGGCTCGCCCTTGCTGGTCTGGAGCCAGGCGCAGGCCCAGGGCTTGCGCCAATCCTTGGCCGACAGCGGCGTAAGCGTCCATGTAGCGCTGGGCATGCGCTACGGCAATCCCTCGATTGCCGGCGCCATGGATACGTTGCGGGCGCTGGGCTGCGAGCGGATCCTGGTCGTGCCCATGTATCCGCAATACGCGGCCAGCACCACGGCGACGGCGGTCGATTGCGTGGCCGCTCATGCGGGCAAGCTGCGCAATCAGCCCGAACTGCGCTTTATAAAGCGCTATCATGACGACGCCGCTTATATCGGCGCATTGGCGGGGCAGGTAAGCCGCTGCTGGGACCGGCACGGCAAGCCGCAGCGCCTGTTGCTCAGTTTTCACGGTTTGCCGCGCCGAACCATAGAGCAGGGCGATCCTTATCACCGCGACTGCTTGGAAACCGCGGCATTGCTAAAACAAAGGCTGGGCGCCGATGCGGGCCTGGTCCATGTTTCTTTTCAAAGCCGCTTTGGCGCTGAGAAATGGCTGGAACCTTATACCGAACCGACATTGCGGGAATGGGCCAGGCAAGGAATTACACAGGTCGATGTCATGTGTCCGGGTTTCCTGGCCGACTGCCTCGAAACCCGGGAAGAAATCCAGATGCAGTGCCGCGACGCATTCCTGGCCGAAGGCGGCTTGCGGTTTCGGTATTTGCCTTGCCTGAACGACGACCCCGACTGGATCGCGGGCCTGGCCGGGATCGTGCGGCGGCAATTGGCCGGTTGGATAGCCTGAGTCCACCTTATCCAACAGAGGTTTTCTGGTTGGAATAAACTGACAGTATTATTTGATAGGCATTATCCATATGTTAAGAAAAAATCCCCGCGGCGATTACCCTGTTGTGCATGAAACCGCGTTTGTCGACCCCACGGCCGTGCTGTGCGGCCTGATTACGGTGGGGGAGCATGTTTTCATAGGTCCGTATGCCGTAATCCGCGCCGACGAAGTCGACGAAGAAGGGCACATGGAGCCCATTATCATCGGCGCCAATTCCAATATCCAGGATGGCGTGGTCATTCACTCCAAAGATGGGGCGGCCGTGATCATCGGCGAGCATACCTCCATCGCCCATCGTTCCATTGTGCATGGCCCATGCGTGGTTGGCAGCCGTGTCTTTATCGGTTTTAATTCCGTGCTGTTCAATTGCAAAGTTGGAGACAACGCGGTAGTGCGGCACAATTGCGTCGTGGATGGGCACGATATCCCTGATGGCTTCTACTTGCCGTCCGCCACGGTGGTCACCGGCGCGACCGATTTAAGCTCGCTCAAGACGGTGCCGCAGTCGGCCCGCGAGTTTTCCGAGTCGGTCATGCATACCAATGTGACCCTGGCTCAAGCATATCGCCGGATACAGAACGAGTTCTAGGGACCCTCTGCTCAAATCGCCCGAATCTAATGCGCCGCCTGACGGAATGGCCGGCAAGGCGGGATATGGCGTCAATAGTGGTTCTATTGACGCCATATCCCAACGCAGCAGGACGCCCGCCAGGGGGATGCAGCAGTCGGGTGGATTTGATCAGAGGGTCCCTAATTCCAGTCGGGCGTTCCAGGTCTTGAAACGGGGGCGCATGCCCCCATTTTTGTTGAATTGAATACCAAGCATGTGGAGATTTTTTATGTCGGCACCCAACGAATCCGTTGATCCCAAAGACAATCCGCCGGTTGACGCCGCTGAACAAGCCCAAGTCGATGACGGCCAGGATAACGTTCAGGACGCGGAGACCCAAGCCCAGGAAGACTGGGCGACGCTGTTGTCCGAGGCACAGGCCAAAGTGGCGCAGTATCACGACGAACTGCTGCGCGCCAAGGCCGAGGTCGAGAACATCCGCCGCCGCGCCGCCGACGATATCGCCAAGGCGCGCAAATTCGGCACGGAATCCTTTGCGGAAAGCCTGATTCCGGTACGCGACAGTCTGGAGGCCGCTCTTTCCCAGCCGGATCAAAGCGCCGAAGCCTGGAAGGACGGGGTCGAAGTCACGCTGCGCCAGCTTAATGGCGCGTTTGAGCGCAATTTGTTGAAAGAAGTGGCGCCTGCCGCGGGCGATTCCTTCGATCCGCACCAGCACCAGGCCATTTCCAGCATCCCTTCCGATCAGCCTGAAGGCTCGGTCGCGCAGTTGCTGCAGAAAGGCTATACGATCGCCGAGCGCGTATTGCGTCCCGCCCTGGTCATGGTTTCGTCGGGGCCATCCGCCTAGAAAATCGCAAAAATTGCGGGTTGCGGCTTGAAATCAGGCCTTGCATCCCCATTTACGAACTATTCAAGCAGTTTTCCAAATTCAAAATTTCTTAGCAGGATATAGACATGGGCAAGATTATCGGTATTGACTTGGGCACGACCAACAGCTGTGTGGCTGTGATGGACGGCAGCACGGTCAAAATCATCGAAAACGCGGAAGGCACACGCACGACTCCTTCGATTGTCGCCTACTTGCAAGACGGGGAAGTCCTGGTCGGCGCGCCGGCCAAGCGCCAGGCGGTCACCAACCCCAAGAACACGCTTTATGCGGTCAAGCGCCTGATCGGGCGCAAGTTCGACGAAAAAGCCGTGCAAAAAGACATACACCTTATGCCTTACCCCATCATCAAGGCCGATAACGGCGATGCATGGGTCGAAGCGCAAGGCAAGAAACTGGCGCCTCCCCAAGTGTCGGCCGATGTGCTGCGCAAAATGAAAAAGACCGCCGAAGACTACCTGGGCGAAGAAGTTACCGAGGCTGTCATCACGGTTCCCGCCTATTTCAACGACAGCCAGCGCCAGGCAACCAAAGACGCCGGCCGCATTGCGGGGCTGGAAGTCAAGCGCATCATCAACGAGCCTACGGCCGCGGCGCTTGCCTTTGGCATGGACAAGACGGAAAAGGGCGATCGCAAGATTGCCGTATACGACTTGGGCGGCGGCACGTTCGATATTTCCATTATCGACCTCGCCGATGTCGACGGTGAAAAGCAGTTCGAAGTATTGTCCACCAACGGCGATACCTTCCTGGGCGGCGAAGACTTCGACCAGCGCATCATCGACTACATCATCAGCGAGTTCAAGAAAGAAAGCAGCGTCGATCTTTCGAAAGACATGCTGGCCTTGCAGCGCCTGAAGGAAGCGGCCGAAAAAGCCAAGATCGAACTTTCTTCCGCCCAGCAAACCGAAATCAACCTGCCTTACATTACGGCGGATGCGACAGGTCCCAAGCACCTTAGCCTGAAGATTACGCGCGCCAAGCTCGAAGCCCTGGTCGAGGAGCTCATCGAGCGCACCATCGAGCCTTGCCGCACCGCCATCAAGGATGCCGGCATCAAGGTTTCCGAGATCGACGACGTCATTCTGGTCGGCGGCATGACGCGCATGCCCAAGGTGCAGGAAAAGGTCAAGGAATTCTTCGGACAGGAACCCCGCAAGGACGTCAACCCCGACGAAGCGGTTGCCGCGGGCGCCGCCATCCAGGGTTCGGTGTTGTCCGGCGATCGCAAAGACGTGCTCTTGCTTGACGTGACGCCATTGTCGCTGGGTATTGAAACCCTGGGTGGCGTGATGACCAAGATGATCCAGAAAAACACGACGATTCCTACCCGGTTCTCGCAGGTGTTTTCCACGGCCGACGACAATCAGCCTGCCGTGACCATCAAGGTGTTCCAGGGCGAGCGTGAAATCGCGGCCGGCAACAAGGGCCTGGGCGAGTTCAATCTGGAAGGCATTCCGCCGTCGGCTCGCGGAACGCCGCAAATCGAGGTTACCTTCGATATCGACGCCAATGGCATCCTGCATGTGTCGGCCAAAGACAAAGGCACCGGCAAGGAAAACAAGATCACCATCAAGGCGAACTCCGGCCTGACCGATCAAGAGATCGAACGCATGGTAAAAGATGCGGAAGCCAACGCCGAAGACGATCACCGCATTGCCGAACTCGCTTTGGCGCGCAATCAGGCCGATGGGCTGGTGCATTCCACCCGCAAATCGCTGGAAGAGTACGGCGAGAAACTGGAAGCATCCGAAAAAGAGGCTATTGAAACCGCTATCAAAGAACTTGAAGACACATTGAAAAACGGCGACAAGGCGGCAATCGACGCCAAGGTTGAAGCGTTGTCCACGGCTTCGCAGAAACTGGGCGAGAAAATGTATGCCGACATGCAGGCACAGGCTGCGGCATCGCAAGGCGCGGCGCAAGCCGCCGAGCCAGCCGACGACAATGTGGTCGATGCCGACTTCAAAGAAGTCAAGCGCGATCAATAACGTTTGCTTGTAGTGGTTTTAAGCCCGGTTTCTGGCGCGTTGCCGGAAACCGGGCGCTCTTGTTTATACGAAGAATAGACGTTTCAGACGCAAGTGATTCAATAAATGGCAAAACGCGATTATTACGAAGTTCTTGGGGTGGCGAAGAACGCCTCCGATGATGAGTTGAAAAAGGCTTATCGCAAGCTGGCTATGAAACACCACCCGGATCGGAATCCGGATAGCAAGGAATCCGAGGAAAAATTCAAGGAAGCCAAAGAGGCCTACGAGATGCTGTCCGACGAGCAAAAGCGTGGTGCTTACGACCGGTTTGGCCATGCCGGAGTCGACCCTAATGCGGGCGGCGGCGGTGGCATGGGCGGAGCAGGGTTTGCCGATGCCTTTGGCGATATTTTCGGCGAGATATTCGGCGGCGCGGGCCGTCGCGGCGGCGGTTCGCAGGTATATCGCGGCGCCGACCTCAAGTACACGCTGGACATTAGCCTGGAACAGGCGGCCAATGGCTTCAATACGGAAATCCGGGTTCCCAGTTGGGAAAGCTGCGATGTCTGCCATGGTTCCGGCGCCAAGCCCGGCACCCATGCCAAGACTTGCCATACTTGCGATGGCAGCGGCGCGGTGCGCATGCAGCAGGGGTTTTTCAGCGTGCAGCAAACTTGTCCGACTTGCCACGGCACCGGCAAGGAAATTGCCGAGCCTTGCGTGGCGTGCGAAGGGGTGGGGCGCATACGCAAGAACAAGACCCTGCAGGTCAAGATCCCTGCGGGAATAGACGATGGCATGCGCATCCGGTCGTCGGGCAACGGCGAGCCGGGCGTAAACGGCGGTCCTTCGGGCGATCTGTATGTCGAGATCCATCTGAAGCCGCATGGCATCTTCCAGCGCGACGGCGAGGATTTGCATTGCGAATTGACCATTCCGTTCACCACGGCGGCATTGGGCGGCGAACTGGAAGTGCCCACGTTGGCGGGCCGGGGCGAGATCACCATACCGGAAGGCACGCAAACGGGTAAGACTTTCCGCTTGCGGGGCAAGGGCATACGTGGTTTACGCGCCAGCTATCCGGGCGATTTGTATTGCCATATCTCGGTCGAGACGCCGGTGCGCCTTAGCGACGAGCAAAAGAAAATCCTGCGCCAATTCGAAACTTCGCTATCGCAAGGCGGGGAAAAGCATTCGCCCAAAAGCGAGTCCTGGACCGATCGCGTAAAGAACTTCTTTTCCTGACGGCGCTTCGATCCCGCTATCCAGCTATAAAATTGCAAACATTACAATTTTGCAATTGAACGTTTGAAGGATTGGGCTTACATGAGGTTCAAGGGAGAGGAGGCTCAGTCATTCTTCATGCGCACGCTGGACGCGCTTCCGGACGGCGTGCTGTTGACCGACGCCTTGCGCAAGGTGGTTTATTCAAACCGGGCCTTCGCGCAGCTCTGGCGTATCCCCGACGATCTGCTTCGAACAAACAACGAGCTCCAAATGTTGGAGTTCGTGACAGATCAATTGAGCAATCCTTTCGAGTTCCACCAAGAGGTTGAGCGCTTGCAGTTTTCGTCGGAAAGCACCGAGGATGACATTCTCTTGCGGGACGGACGGATTTTCTCCCGGCGCAGCGTGCCGCTTGGTGAAAATGGGCCGATTAAGGCACGCATCTGGATTTTTACCGATATCACCGAGGCGCGTAGCGCCAGCATGGACGCATTGACCGGAATTCCGAACCGGCTGGCCTATTCACGGACATTTCCCGATTATGTCCGGGCCGAAAGCGATGGTTTTTTCCGCTCAGTAGCCATCATGGATGTCGATAACTTCAAGAATTACAACGACAAATTCGGTCATGCCGCCGGGGATGACGTACTTAGGCAAATAGGCGCTATCTTGCGTTCCCATCTCTCCAATTCCGACGACCTGTTGTTCCGCATCGGTGGCGAAGAGTTCCTCATGACCTGCCGCACACGCATGGCGCCGGATGCCTGCGTATTTTTCGAGGCCTTGCGCCACCGCGTCGGCGCGATGGCGATACCTCATCCTGGAAATCAGCCCCATGGAGTCGTGACCGTCTCGATCGGGCTCGGGATATTCGAAGGCCCGCTATCTCCCACGGACGTTTTCAGACAGGTGGACAGCACGCTCTATCAGGCCAAGAGTGCCGGCAGGAACCGGCTGACGGTCGCAAGCCTCTAAATTGCTATTGTTTCCGCGCTATTGTGCCGGGCTTTCCTTGCTTGCTTTGATCGGCGGCAACAGCCGTACTGAATCCGGCGGGGTTCAGCGAAGCGCGTAACGCCGCATTTACCTTGTCGGCGGTCAAGCCGGCCAGCGCCTTGTCGATCTGTTCCGACCAATCAAAGCTGCGCCCTAACTGCATATAGTTGATCCACGCCGAGGCCAGTACGCCGTCCCGGGTGCGTCCCAGCTTGCGATAATTGAGCAGCGCATTGATGCCTTCGCGCACCTCCTCTTCCGTAAACCCTTCCTTGAGCGCACGTTGCAGTTCTTCGGCGACCGCCTTTTCCAGTTTCCGGCTGTTTTCCGGCGCATGAATGGCGTAAATGGTCCATTCTCCCGATGGTTCGTAGGACGAGGCGTCGAACTGGCTGCGCACATCATAGGAAAGGCCGTCCTTGACCCGCACACGGTTCCATAGGCGCGACGTTTCCGATCCCCCGAGCAGATAGTTGGCCAAATACAAGGCGGGATAGCTGGCGTCGGTATCTTGAAGCTTCAACGGCAATTTACCGAGATAAAACGCATTTGCCTTGTCGGGGGTATTGATGCCGAACGCCTTGGGAGGCACAGCATGGTAGGGCTCGGCAACGCGCTGGTAGGCGGGGGCTTTGCGCCAGTCTTTCAGGCCTTGGGCCAGGGCGGTTTTGATGGCCGCCGGATCAAAGTCGCCCACGGCGGCGAACTCAATGGCGCCCGCCCCATAAAAATGGGCATGGAAGTCGGCCAGGTCTTTCTGGGTAATCGCCGCGATGTTGCGCTGGGCCTCTTCGAAGCTAGGGGTATAGCGGACATCATCGCTCGGCCAGGGATTGTCGTAGCGCGCCAGCGCGCGCGATGCCAGCGCGCTGGGCTCGGACATGGCATTCTTGATGGACGTATTGGCCTGCCGCTGGTATTCGGCCAGCTCTTTGGCGGGGAAGTTCGCTTCACGCAGAATGTGCAAAACCAGCTCGGTCAGCGCCGGCAGGTGATCTTTGGTTGTCGACATATCGACGGCCACCACGCCGGCTCCGCCTCCAAAGCTTACGCTGGCCTCCAGCGCATTGAATTTGTCCTGGATTTCCTGGCGCGACATAGTGCGGGTGCCATGATCAAGCAGCGAGGCCACAGTGCTGGAAACAGCGCGCTTGCCTTTCAGGATTTCGGCAGTGCCGAATTGCAGCAGCAGATTGGCTTCGACCCGGTTGCCACGCGTGGGCTTGGGCAGCAGGGCCAGCTTCACACTGCCATTTGGCAAATCCAGAGGGGTTCTTTGGGTGGAAGCATTGATATTGGCTGGGCTGGGGTCGAAGGCGGCCACGGCCTTCGCGGTTTCTTCGCCTTTATAGTCTTTCAGCACTTCTTCAAGGTTCACCGTCGCGGCTTGCGGCGCACGCACTGGATGCTCGGTGGGAATATACAGCCCATTAGTACGGTTGGCGGGCGTCAGATAAGCGGCGGTGACGCGCTGCACATCGGGTAATTGACTATTTTTCACCCTGTCCCGTTGCAGGAAGAACAAGCGCCAGTCGCCGTCAGCCGAGGTTTCGGATAACGCGCCTGCCAGGCCGGCCGGGTCGGCATAGGTTTGCGCCCAGTCTGTCAGCCATTGCTTGCGTATGCGTTCCAGATCGGGTTGTGTGAAAGGTTCTTTGGCGACCGATGTCAGGACTTCATCGAGCGTATGCAGCGCTTTGGTCTGGTCCATGCCGGGTTCCAGCTGGGCGCCGAAGAAAGCATAGCCCGGCTGGTTCTGTCCGGAAGCGAATCCGAAAATCTCGGCGCTGAGGTTATTGCCCACCAATGCGTGATACAGGCGCCCGGACGGCGTATCGGCCAATATGCCTACGCCCAGGTCCAGAGCGGTGAAGTCGGGGCTTGCCGTAGACGGCGCGTGGAACAGGGAGGCGATCAGCGGGCTGCCCCCCTGGCGACGCAATATCACCTGGCGTTCGCCATCCTGTACGGGTTCCACGGTGTATTCGGGCGGCAGCTTGCGCTGAGGGCGGGGAATCTTGTCGAAGGACTGGGCTATGGTCTGCAAAGTTTCCGCGGGATCGAAGCCGCCCGAAACAATCAGCACCGCGTTATCCGGTTGATAGTACTTTTTGTAGAAAGCTTGCAACTGGCCGATATCCACCTTTTCCACATCCGAACGCGCCCCTATGGTGCTATGACCATAGTTATGCCACTGGAACGCCGCGGCTTGCATTTGTTGCATCAATATCTGGAAAGGGCTGTTCTCCCCGCGCTCCATTTCGTTGCGCACAACGGTCATTTCGGAGTCCAGGTCTTCCTTGGCGATCAGGGAATTCACCATGGCGTCGGCCTGCCAGCGCAAATACCAGGCCAGGGTTTCCGGATTGGCGGCAAAACTGGCGTAGTAGTTGGTCCGGTCGCTGGTGGTTGAGCCATTGGCCTGCAGGCCGCGTTTTGAAAACTCGCCCAGCGCATTGCGCATGGTGGGGGTGCCGCGAAACAGCATGTGCTCCAGCAAGTGCGCCATGCCTGTCTGGCCATAGTTTTCGTGGCGGGCGCCGACCAGGTAGGTCATGTTGACCGTGGTGGTGGGCTTGGAATCGTCTGGCGCCAGCAGCACGCGCAAGCCATTTGCGAGGCGGTATTCGGTGACCCCCTCGACAGAGGGGCCTTGCGTAATGCTGGCGGGCAGTTCCAGTGCGGCTGCCGGCAGCGCTAGAAGGCTTAGGGTGGCCAGGCACAGCAGGCGGGCCTTGATTCTAGATAGTGAAGGTAGCATGCACGAATATCCAAAAAGAAAAAAATGGGCCGTAAAGGCTGGGTACGTTGATGCGCTTTGGTGAACGCGCTATCGCGTCATTTCGAGAGACTGCGCATGGCTTGCTCAAGCCCGCTTACCGTTACACCATACATGCGGTCATGCATGATGTTTTTCACAATGGCGATGGATTGGCGATACTGCCAGTAGGCTTCAGGTTCAGGGTTGAGCCATACGGACTTGGGCCAGTTTTCCAGCAGGCGTTGCAGCCACGCCGCGCCGGTTTCCTTGTTGTAGTGCTCGACCGAACCGCCCGGTTGCAGGATTTCATAGGGGCTCATGGTGGCGTCGCCCACAATAATGAGCCGCCAGTCTTCATTGTATTTGCGCAGGATGTCCCAGGTTTCGAAACGTTCTGAGTTGCGGCGCCGATTGTTCTGCCATAGCGATTCATAGGGGCAGTTGTGGAAGTAAAACACCTCGAGATGGCGGAACTCGCTGCGCGCTGCTGAAAACAGCTCTTCGACACGGGCGATGTGATCGTCCATGCTGCCGCCCACATCCAGCAGCATTACCACTTTGACCGTATTGTGCCGTTCGGGCACCATTTGCAGATCAAGAAAACCGGCATTCCTGGCCGTGCTGGTAATCGTATGATCCAGGTCCAGTTCCAGTTCGGCGCCTTCGCGCGCGAACCGCCGCAGCCGCCGCAAGGCCATTTTGAAGTTGCGCGTGCCGAGTTCCTGTTGGTCGTCGTAGTCGCGGAATTCGCGCTTTTCCCATACTTTGACGGCCGTGCGATTACCGGCGGACGGGCCACCGGTGCGTATTCCTTCCGGATGATAGCCGCCATGTCCAAAGGCCGATGAACCGCCGGTGCCTATCCATTTGCTGCCGCCGGCGTGGCGTTCCTTTTGTTCTTCCAGCCTTTGCTTGAACAGCTCCATCAGTTTGTCCCAGCCGTGTTTCTCGATGGCGGCCTTTTCTTCGGGACTGAGGTTTTTCTGGAATTCCTTGATGAGCCAATCCAGCGGAATTTCCTTGCCGGCTGGAATCGCGGCCTCGAGTTTGCGATAGAACTCGCCGAAAGCCTGGTCGTAGCGGTCAAACAGCGTTTCGTCCTTGACCAGCGTCATGCGCGCAAGATGGTAGAAATCATCGACGGTTGGCGGCATGAGGCGGGTTTGCAGCACGTTGAGCAAGGTCAGGTATTCCTGCACCGATACCGGCAGCCTGTGGGCCCGCAAATGGTAGAAAAAATCAATCAGCATGGCGCGTGTTCAGTTGATATTCCAGGTGCCTTTCGATTTCGGGCCATTCGCCGGCCACCACGCTGTACATGACCGTATCGCGTATTGTGCCGTCGCGGCGAGGAGCGTGATGACGCAGGACGCCGTCTTTATGGGCTCCCAGGCGCTCGATGGCCCGTTGCGAGGCGAAGTTGTAATTGTCGGTGCGCCAGCCCGTCACTTTGGCTCCCAGGTGCCCGAAGGCATGGCGCAGCAACAGTAGCTTGCAGGCGGTGTTGACGTGGGTGCGCTGCCAGCGCTTGGCGTACCAGGTGTAGCCGATTTCCAGCCGGGCAACGGCAGGGATGATATCGTGATAGCGGGTGGTGCCGATGATCTCGCCGCTGCCCAGTTCGACAATCGCAAAGGGCAGCATATGGCCGTTTTCCTGGCCTTGAAGGGCCGCGTCGATGTAGGCTGCGGCCGCGCCGGGTTCCGGTACCGACGTTACGCGCAATTGCCACAGTTTGCCGTCGGCGGCGGCTTTTTCCAGGCTGTCCGCATGGCCCTGTTGCAACGGAACAAGCTTTACGCCATGGCCTTCCAGAGTTACGGGCACCGGCGCTTGATGAAACCCTTGCGTTGTAATCATGAATCTTTTTCCTTTGCTTTGGTAAGTCAGCGCGAATGCTGTAATTGCCTAGCGGCGCTGGCTGGCGCGGGTTACGGCGGCCAGGCGCTGGAGCAGGGTGAGGTCTTGTTCATTCTTGAGCAGGGCGCCGGCCATCAATGGCAGATCGCCCGAGGTGCCGCTGATGTCCGTGGCCGATATGGCTTCATTCAACAGCAGGCGCAGCCAATCCAGGAATTCCGAGGTGGACGGTTTTTTCTTCAGGCCTGGCGCTTCGCGCAGGGCAAAGAAGGTGTCCATCGCCGCCCTGAGCACGTCTTCTTTGATGTTGGGGTAATGAACCGCCACGATTTCCCGCATGGTGGCCTGGTCCGGGAAACTTATGTAATGGAAAAAGCAGCGCCGCAAGAAAGCGTCGGGCAAGTCTTTTTCATTGTTGGAGGTAATGATGATCAGCGGCCTGTGCCTGGCTTTTATGGTTTGCCGGGTTTCGTAGACATGGAACTCCATCTGGTCAAGTTCGCGCAGCAGATCGTTGGGGAATTCGATGTCGGCCTTGTCGATTTCGTCGATCAGCATGACGACCGGTTCGTCTGTCTCGAAGGCGCGCCACAATGTTCCCTTGACGATATAGTTGCCGATGTCGCGTACTTTTTCATCGCCCAATTGCGAATCGCGCAGCCGGGAGACGGCGTCGTATTCATACAGCCCCTGGTGTGCCTTGGTAGTGGATTTGATATGCCATTGGAGCAGGGGGCGCTTGAGCGCCGCCGCGACTTCTTCGGCCAGCATGGTCTTGCCCGTGCCCGGCTCGCCCTTGATCAGCAAAGGACGCTGCAACGCAAGCGCCGCGTTGACGGCCAGTTTCAGGTCGTCGGTGGCCACATAGCGTTCGGTACCGGTGAAATGGTCAGAGGAGGAAGCGGGGGCGGCAGAAGTCATTTATTCGTTCCGTATTTGCGGTCGGCATTACAAAGTTGAAGGGCATTCAGGTATGGCATGCCGCAATTATCGTACAATCTTTATTTTTCGTTGGTTGCTTGACATAAATCAACTGTTATTCACTGTTTAACAAGAGCTATTATGAAGCTGCGAACCCCTTTGAAGCGCGCTTTTGCCGCGCTGGCCGTTATGGCTTCCTGTGTTGTTGCGGGCCAAGCCCTTGCGGCGGACGCCGCGCCCGTGGGCGATGCCAAGGCCGCTCTCTCTAAAACCTCTATGTGTATCGGTTGCCATGGCATTCCGGGCTACAAGGCCAGTTTTCCCGAGGTGTATCACGTGCCCATGATCGCCGGCCAGAACGCCGACTACATTGTCGCGGCATTGAAAGAATACGCCAGCGGCACGCGTTCTTTCCCGACCATGGACGCTATCGCCGACAGCCTGTCGGCACAAGATATGGCCGATCTGGCTGCCTACTATTCCAGTCTTAAATAATCGGGGGCTTGCATGAAAAAATTGTCACTTGTTTTGGCGGGCTCCGCTTTGTTCGCGTTCGCCTCCGGCGTTTTTGCCGCCGATCTGGCCGCGGGTAAAGCCTCTTACGAAAAATTCGCCTGTGCTTCATGCCACGGCGCCGATGCCAAGACGCCTACCATGTCGTCATACCCGATCCTGGCCGGCCAGCATGAAGATTATCTCAGGCATGCCCTGAGCGCCTACAAGCGCGGCGCGGCCAATGCTCCCGCAACCGCGAATATCCGTAAAAATGCGGTCATGGGCGCGATGGTGGCGCAATTATCGTCCACCGATATCGCCAACATTGCCGGCTGGCTGTCCAGCCTGCCGTCGCCATTGGCAGTGCGCAAGTAATTATTTTGCCGATCGTGTCGGATCATGCTCTTCTTTGGGCTGATCCGGCAGCCAATACGCTGTGATCATTCAGCATATACCTGGCTTCCAGCCGTAAATATCCTTCCAGCTTGCCAAGCAACGCCATCCAACGGCTATCCGCGCGTCGCGTGGCGGCGTATCAGCTCCAGATACTTGTCGCTATCGAACGGCGTACCCAGGCGCTGGGCTTCCCAGATGACTTCCCCCAAGGCTTCCATTATTACGTGGGCCGCGTCGTGCGCATCGCGGCTGGCAAGCAGGCCCTGGAAGGCCGCCTTGATTCCGGGCGGCTGATCTATGGATAATTGCTCGTTGATGGCCAGATGCATGGACAAATGCAGGAAGGGATTGGTCCGGCCTCCTTCCACGGGAAAATCGGTTTTTGCGATATCCGGATTTTCCAGATCCGCATGATATTCCGGGTGCAGTTCGGCCAGGTCGGCGGCCATGGTTTCCAGAGGCGTCAGTACGCCCGCCGCCTTGCGCTTGGTCCATGCTTCGGTAAAAAATTGCCGCACCTGCTCTTGCGTAGGGTTAAACATAAGGCATCCGGTGGCCAGAAACCACATCATCAGTAAAAAATCTATTTTAAAGCCTCTTTAATCCGGCGCCGGCAAGCGGTATGCTTAAAAGTTAAAACCAGATCGCAAATTAGGCTAAACTACTCTTATATAAGACTTGCACGGTTTTACTTTTTGGTTATCCGATTTTTACTCCTTATGGAACACAACTGGAGCATCCATGTCCTATCAGCACATCAAGGTCCCCGCAGCGGGCCAAAAAATCACAGTCAATGCCGATTTTTCGCTCAACGTTCCCGACGAGCCCATTCTTCCTTTTATTGAAGGCGATGGCACCGGGGCCGACATTACGCCGGTCATGCTCAAGGTTGTCGATGCAGCGGTGGCCAAAGCCTACAAGGGCAAGCGCAAAATCCACTGGATGGAAGTGTATGCGGGCGAAAAAGCCACCAAGGTTTATGGGCCCGATGTATGGCTGCCTGAAGAAACCCTGGACGCTGTAAAGGACTATGTCGTTTCCATCAAAGGGCCTCTGACCACGCCGGTCGGCGGCGGCATCCGTTCGCTGAACGTGGCATTGCGCCAGCAGCTTGACCTGTATGTCTGCCTGCGTCCCATCCAGTACTTCAAGGGCGTTCCTTCGCCCGTGAAAGAGCCCGAAAAAACCAATATGGTCATCTTCCGCGAAAACTCGGAAGACATCTATTGCGGTGTTGAATTCGAGGCTGAAAGCGCCAATGCCAAGAAGCTTATCGCCTTCTTGCAGAACGAACTGGGCGTAACCAAGATCCGTTTCCCCGATACATCCGGCATCGGCATCAAGCCTGTATCGCGCGAAGGCACGCAACGCCTGGTTCGCAAAGCCGTTCAGTACGCCATCGACAACGATCGCCCTACGGTGACCCTGGTGCACAAGGGCAATATCATGAAGTTCACCGAAGGCGGCTTCCGCGATTGGGGCTATGAACTGGTTCAGAAGGAATTCGGCGCCCAACTGATCGACGGCGGTCCATGGTGCAAATTCAAGAACCCGAAAACCGGCCGCGAAATCACGGTTAAAGACGTTATCGCCGACGCATTCCTGCAGCAAATTCTGCTGCGTCCGGCCGAATACGACGTTATCGCCACGTTGAACCTGAACGGCGACTATGTTTCCGACGCGCTGGCCGCGCAAGTGGGCGGTATTGGTATTGCCCCGGGCGCCAACCTGTCCGATTCGATCGCCATGTTCGAAGCTACGCACGGCACCGCTCCCAAGTACGCGGGCAAAGATTACGTGAACCCAGGTTCCGAAATCCTTTCCGCCGAAATGATGCTGCGCCATATGGGCTGGACCGAAGCTGCCGACCTGATCATTTCCAGCATGGAAAAATCCATCTTGTCCAAGAAGGTAACCTATGACTTCGCGCGCTTGCTCGAAGGCGCAACGCAAGTATCGTGCTCGGGTTTTGGCCAGGTCATGATCGATAATATGTAAGATTTTCGCCGTAGTACACGGTAGTTCATGGAACCCGCGCGCCGAAAGGTTTGCGGGTTTTTTGTAGGTGTGGTGGGCAGAACGTCCAGTCTTAACCGGGGCAGTTAATGGCGGTTTATGGCGCGCAAGTTGAACGGTTTTAGGGTTTTTCGATTGGCCTCCCTTGGCTGTCGTGCTTAACTGGAAGGCTTATTTATTAGTAAAACAGATTAATCGCGGTAAATTTCTCATTTGTTATTGAAGGTTTCGTTTCCTATCATCCTTATCTTTGATGTATGTCATGTCGACCCGGAGGAGGGGATGATGGATCACAATACAAAACGATATGCCGGAGCATGGCGGATGAAGTGTGTGCTGACCACGATTGCAGCAGTAATCGGCGTTTTTGGAATGGTCGGTGGCACGTCCGCAAAAGCCGCTGATTTTGACGGACCGATCACCTTGGTTATCCCGTTTTCACCAGGCGGATCAACCGATATCATTGGGCGGCTGTTGGCGGATCGCTTGTCCACCGCCGTCAATCAGCCCGTTGTGGTCGAGAATCGCGCGGGCGCGGGCGGCAATATTGGCGCTTCTTTGGTGGCAAAAGCCAAGCCGAATGGCCGCACCCTGCTGTTCGGCACGACAGGCATCCTCTCCATGAACGAATATCTGTACTCCAAACCGGGCTACAAGATGTTCCAGGATTTGGTGCCCGTGGTCTATACGGCGTCGATCAGCAATGTCTTGGTCATCAATCCCAAGATGTCGGCCGGTAATGCCGCCGAGCTGCTCAAGCTGCTGAAGGATAACCCCGGCGAGTACACCTTTGCTTCTTCGGGCGTGGGCAGTTCGACTCATATGTCGGGGGAGCTCTTCAAGAGCATGGCGCAAGTCGATATGATGCACGTACCCTACAAAGGTAGTGGCCAGGCGCTGGTGGATTTGGTGGGCGGACAGGTCAACATGATCTTCGACAATGCGCCGTCGGCCTTGCCGATGATTCAGTCCGGCCAGGTAAAGGCGATTGCCGTTACCGGTACCAAGCGCCTGGCGGCTTTGCCTGATTTGCCGACCATTGAAGAATCGATGGTGCCAGGCTATGAGTCTCTTTCGTGGACTGGCGTGGTGGCGCCCGGCGGTACGCCGCAGCCCATCATCGATCGTTTGAATAAAGAGTTCAATCTTATTCTTGCAGATGCCGACGTACGCAAGAAACTGGACGAACTTGGCGCGCAGCCCACGGGAGGCACGCCTCAGGACTTCACTTCGCATATCGAACGTGAGCGGGCGAAGTGGGGCAAAGTGATACGCGATGCAAAGATGCCCGTGCTGTAAGCGGGCAGGCCCCTGGGCTATGGCATCGGGGGCCGCGGATATCCGGTTTAGAGATCCAGTATGCGCACTGAGGGCGGAACCGGCGTGTCCCGAAGTGTGGCGCGCATGGCGTCGAGCAGCAGTTCCGAGCTGGGTGACAACGAGCGCAGCTTGCGGGTCACCAAATAGACTTGACGCGTCAAGGTGGGAGCAATCAGCTCCCTGAATACAAGGTCGCGATCTTCCACGCGGCCTGCCGCCAATGCGGGCAGAATCGAATATCCCCCATCTACACGCAGCAGCGCGCAGAGCGATGATGTATTGGATACTTCGTGGCGGGTGCCTTTTGCAAGTTCCGGCCGGGCCGCATGGACACGCAGGAATGCGCCAATGCCCGTGTCGTCCGTGAAGGCGACGAAATCCGTCGTGTCCAGTTCTTGCCAGCGCAGCGGTCGCTTGCCTCGCGCATAGCGATGCTCGCTGTTGCATAGAACGCCGAAACGGTCTTCGAAGATGGGCGTGTACACCAGTTCCGCCAGTTGTTTGTGCGGGCTGGCGAAGGCGAAATCGATATCGCCATTGATGACCATGCGTTCTATTTGCCGGGAGGCTTCATCGTGCAGGGAAACGGTGATATTGGGGAAGGCTTGCTTGAGGCGCGATATGGCTTTGGCCAGAAAGTAATGCGTGACTGAAGCCGCAGCCGCAATCCTTACATGTCCCCGATGACCATGGGCCAGGGATTCCAGGTCGGCGACAGCGCCTTCGAACTGATTGAGAATGCGTTCAGCCTGTTCCTTGAATCCGGCCGCCACGGACGTTAGCGCAACGCTGCGTGTGCTGCGGTCGAACAGTTTGAATCCAATGGCGTCCTCGAACTGCTGAATGGTAGCCGTGAGCGCCGATTGGGTCAGGAACAGTTCAGCCGCCGCGAGTGTGAACGAGCCGGTGTTGGCAACAGCGACAAAAGCGCGAAAGTGACGCAGTGAAATGTTTCTGTTCATCTCTTCGTGGGCTTCTTTATTTATTATTTAAATTGAATAATAGATAAATATATATCATTTGTCATGAAAATGCACCACACCTAGAATGAAGTCTCTGGAGCCCGAGCGCAAGCGGCCGGGCGGTTCATTGAGGAGTTTGGAAAGATGGAAAGATCGGGCATATTGCGAATCCAGTCCATGCGCGACCAGTGCTCGGCGCAAGAGTGGCAGGCTCGAGTTGACCTTGCGGCGTGCTACCGATTGGTGGAAATGTATGGCATGGCGGACATGGTGGCCAACCACATTTCGAGCCGGGTGCCGGGCGAGGAAGGGGCTTTTTTGATCAATGCCTATGGCATGATGTATGAAGAGATCACTGCCTCCAGCCTGATCAAGGTCGACCTCGATGGCAATATTCTTGCCAAACCGGATTTCGGCGATCTGGACTATGGCATCAATAAGGCGGGGTATGTGATTCACAGCGCCGTTCACGCAGCGCGCCCCGAAGTGGCTTGCGTCATTCATACGCATAGTTGGGCCTCGATGGCGGTGTCCGCGCTTGAGTGCGGGCTGTTGCCCCTGACGCAAACAGCCATGCGTTTCTTGCGCATCGGCTATCACGACTACCAAGGCGTTGTGCTCGACCTCCAGGAACAAGCCTCTATTGTGCGGGATTTGGGCAAGGGCGAAGCTCTGGTTCTACGCAACCATGGTGCGCTGACCGTTGGCAACACGATTGGAGAAGCGTTCAACTGGATGCACAGGCTGGAACTGGCCTGCCGTTCGCAGCTCGCGGCCATGGCTGCCAATAGTCCATTGCAACGCGTGCCCGAGGACGTGCTCCAGGAAACGTGGAAAAACTATCAACCCGGCACGCGCCGCCCTTACGGTGTCATGGAGTGGCCGGGCCTGCTGCGCAAGCTTGATCGCACAGATCCTTCGTATCGCGAATAAGCGGCGTTATCAATCGATGCGTTTCACGGCTGCCGCCGGCAGCCGGATGGACTCACTTTGCCTTTTCATATGTCACCTACCCGCCCATTTCGTATTTTGCTCTCTCAAGAGACCTTCGCCCGCATTGGCGACGCTATGGCGCGCGCGCTCGACGGCCGGCAATTCGAGCCCGTCTTCGCCGCCGCACGCATTCACGATGCGCCCGCCGATGTCGACGCGGCCTTCATTTCACGAGACGTGACCGGCTTGTCGACGAAACACGTCGTTCAGGAGCCGTTGCAGGCCTTTTATGAAACGCTGCGTCAATCGCCCCGGCTGAAGTGGGTCCATGCCCATTCCGCCGGTGCGGATCGGCCGATATTTCCCGAACTGATGGCGCGCGGTGTACGCGTCACGATGTCTCCGGGAGCCAATGCGGAGGTTGTGGTTCAGACGGCGCTGGCGGGGATGCTTTCCCTGGCGCGGCATTTTCCGAAGCTGCTGGCTGCGCAACATGCTCGTCAATGGACACCGATGATAGGCGCGGCGCTGCCCGCGGACCTGGCTGGCCAAACAGCGGTGGTCGTGGGCTGGGGGCCGATCGGCCAACGGCTGGGCGCATTCCTGCGGATGTTGGACATGAACGTAATAGCCCTGCGCCGCAGTTCGGCTTCAGGCGGCGAAGGGGTGGAAACCTATGCGTTCGAAGCCTTGATCGGCCTTGCGCCGCGGGCAGACTGGCTCATTCTTGCATGCCCCCTTACCGATCGCACGCGGCAGTTGGTCGACCGCCGGACGTTTGCGGCGATCAAGCCCGGTGCGCGCTTGATCAATGTGGCGCGCGGTGAAGTCGTTGTCGAGGGCGACCTGATCCAGGCGCTGCAGCAGGGAGTGTTGTCCGGAGCGTATCTCGACGTATTCGAGCATGAACCCCTGCGGAAGGAGTCGCCGCTTTGGGCTCTGGATAACGTCATGATTACACCGCACTCGGCCGGTCATTCGGACGGGAATGTCGGACGTGTGGATCAGATATTCCTGCACCATTTGCGCGAATGGGCCGCTTAGCCCGTTTGCCGCGTTTCCCGCTGTCTTATCTATTTCGGATCAAATCATGTCCTTTCTTGCTTCGCGGATCAACCGCATCAAACCTTCACCGAGTTCCATGGCCGGCCAGCGGGCGCGCGAGTTGCGCGCGTCAGGGCGCGATATTGTCGCCCTGACGGCAGGCGAGCCCGATTTCGACACTCCCGATAATGTGACCGAGGCTGTCAAGCGGGCCATGGCCGCCTCACGGACAAAATACACCGACGTAGGCGGCACGCCGGAACTCAAGGATGCCATTCGAGCGAAATTCCACCGTGAAAACGGCTTATCGTTCAGTACCAGCGAAGTCATTGCCTGCTCAGGCGGCAAGCAAGTGATTTTCAATGCCTTGCTGAGCACTGTGGAAAAGGGCGATGAGGTGATTATCCCCACGCCGTACTGGGTCTCCTACCCCGACATCGTGCTATTGGCGGGGGGCACCCCTGTCTTTGTCTCATGTCCTCCTGAAAAACAGTTTAAATTGCAGCCCGCGGATCTGGACAGGTGTATCACTCCGCATACACGCTGGGTCATCCTGAATGCGCCGAACAATCCGAGTGGCGCCGTGTATAGCCGTGAAGAGCTGCGCGGTTTGGCCGATGTGCTGTTGCGCCATCCGCATGTGTGGATCATGACGGACGACATGTACGAACACATTCTGTTCGATGGCCGCACGTATGCCACCATAGTGCAAGTGGCCCCGGAACTGAAAGACCGCAGCCTGACGATCAATGGTGTGTCAAAGGCCTACGCGATGACAGGCTGGCGCATAGGCTACGGCGGAGCGCCCGCCGAGCTTATCAAGGCGATGACCAAATTGCAGTCGCAAAGCACCTCCAGTCCAAGCTCGATCAGCCAGGCGGCTGCTGTCGAGGCGTTGAACGGCCCGCAAGATTTCTTGGTGGAGCGAACGCAAATATTCCAGTCGCGCCGCGACCGGGTGATGGAGGTCTTGAATCAGATCGAGGGCATACACTGCCATTCGCCGGAAGGCGCGTTCTATGCGTTTCCCAGTTGCGCCGGCCTCATTGGCAAGCGGACTCCATCGGGCCAGGTTCTCCGCACGGACGAAGATTTTGTCATGTACTTGCTCGAAGAGGTCAACCTGGCCGTGCTGCACGGCGCGGCATACGGCGTTTCGCCTTTCTTCCGCCTTTCCTTTGCCAGTTCGATTCCGACATTGGAGGAGGGCTGCGCCCGCTTGAAACAGGCATGCGAGAAGCTGGCCTGATCGTATTCCATCCCGGGCCGCTCGGCACTGGGTCGTTGCCGGGGCCGGTGGTCTGGTTCATTGCGCCCCCCGGCATCGCGGCCGGAACTCAAACTTGAGCATCAGGGCATGGGCATTAGACAAACATGTATAAAATCGGTGCCGGCCACAACGCAACTGTCGCTCACGCCGGCCGGGTTGCGTAGCGTTCGGCCAGTTGCCTGTAATGATCTCCATTGACCATTTTTTGTCTTTCCTTGAACATGACCAGCCTGGATTCGAAGCCTTCTATCGAACCGTGCTCATGCAGATGCAGCATGACCTCCTGCATGGCCAGCATTGACGCCTGCAGCGCGGCGTTGGCGTAAAGTACAGCCGCATAACCCATTGCCCCCAGTTCGTCTCGATGCAGCAAGGGCGTTTTGCCGCCGATGACCATATTGCAGACATGAATCCCTGGCACTTCGCGCGGAATCGCCGTCAGTTCTTCGAGCGACAGTGGAGCTTCGATGAACAGGAAGTCGGCGCCTGCCTGCTGGTATGCCAGGGCGCGGTCCATGGCGCTTTGCAGGCCTTCGGCCGCACGGGAATCTGTACGGGCCAGGATCATCATGTCCTGGTCTACCCGGGCGTCCGCGGCAGCCTTGATTTTCTGCACCATCTCGTCGCAGGATATGACTTCCTGGTTATCGAAATGCCCGCAGCGTTTGGGAAAGGTTTGATCTTCCAGCATGATCGCATTCGCGCCGGCGCGCTCCAGCATGCGCACCGTATGTCCAACATTGATGGCGTTGCCGAAGCCGGTGTCGCCGTCGACCACCATGGGAATGTTGACGCAATCGCGGATGGCGCTGACGTGCCCCGCCAGTTCGGTCAGTGTCACCAGGCCGATATCGGGCACGCCAAGATAGGTATTGGCGACGGCGGCTCCGCTTACTATGAAAACTTGGTGGCCGGTCGATTCGATCACGCGCGCGGTGAGCGCGTTGCCGGCGCCAGGCATCAGCAGGCCGGCTCCCGGCACCAGCGCGTTGCGCAACGCGCGATTCAATGAAACTGTCATGTCGTATCCTTTGGATTTTGTTCAGGCTGCGCGAGCCTCAGGTTTGCGTCACGCTCGAGAGTGCCGACAAGGCGTGTTCGATGTGGGCGCGCATTATCTTTTCCGCCGCCGCGCCATCTCGCCGGCAAAGCGCGGCAACGATCTCGTCGTGCTCGGCCAATGCCTGTTTTTCGCGGCCGGCTGCTTTCACGGATTTGAACCGGTGCAGCCGGAGCAGGGAATACGTGTCTCCGCACAACGCATCGATCAGCCTGGCGTTGCGGCTGCCGTGCGCGATGCTGGAATGAATATCCCAGCGCGACGGCTGCCGGTAATAGCGCGTGCCATTGCGTAATTCTTCAGGGTCGGTGCGGCGCGACAGGTGGCGCAGGTCGTCGAGCTCTTCGTCGGTCATGCGCTGTGCGGCAAGCCGGCACGCCAGGCCTTCCATGACTGAGCGTATCTGGTAGATTTCGACCACGTCTTCGAACGACAACTCTACTACGCTGACGCCGGCGTACGGAATGCGCTGCAATAGCTTGCGGCCTTCGAGCCGATTGATGGCTTCTCGAAGCGGACCGCGGCCGATGTCGTATTTGGCGCAGAGTTCGGCCTCCGTTAACCGCATTCCCGGCGCCAGTTCGCCGTTCATGATGGCCGCGTCCAGAATGGCCGTGGCTTGGTCTCCCAGCGGCGCTTTAGCCGTTGCGATCGGGGGTCCGGATTCAATTTTGCTCATGCGGGGACTCCGTCTTTTGCAATCAGTTCGTTTCCAACAAAGGGCAAGATGCCGCCGGCATCGATCCACCGCATCTCGCGCGGCGTGTCGACACGCAGCAATAGATCGAGCTCGAATGCGGAGCCGTCCTGCCGCTTGAAACGGCAAGCCAGCGTCATGCGCGGCGTCAGGGGCCCTTCCATGCCGAGAATAGTAAGCTGTTCGCTGCCCGTCAACTTGCAGGATAGGCGAGTCGTGCCGGCGGGAAATTCAAGAGGCAGCACTCCCAGCCCGACCAGGTTGGAACGGTGGATGCGCTCGAAACTTTCGGCGATGACTGCGCGCACACCTATCAGCGCCGTGCCTTTGGCCGCCGTGTCGCGCGATGACCCCGCACCGTAATTTTTTCCGGCGATAACGACCAGAGGCACGTTCTCCGCATCGTAATGCAGCGCGGCGTCGTAAATGGACAGCATGTCGCCGTTGGGAAAGTGGCGAGTGAAGCCGCCTTCCACGCCAGGCACGATTTCGTTTCGCAATTGCAGGTTGGAGAAGGCCGTTCGGGCCACCACGTCGGGATTTGCGCGCCGGGAAAGCAGCAGGTTGAATTCGTTCTCGTTGACACCGCGCGTCAACAGATAGCGGCCCACATCGCCGTCGCGTGGAATGGCACCGACCGGGCTGATGTGATCCGTCGTGACGTTATCGCCCAGCATGGCAATGATGCGCGCATCGGCGATTGCCGCGGGCCTGGCAGCCGTCCCCATTCGGTCGCTATAAGGAGCGGGGCGGATATAGGTGCTGTCGGGATTCCAGGAAAATGTACCGGTGCCCGTTACCTTCATGCTGTTCCAGGTCGAGTCTCCATCAAGGATGTGCTTATACCCCTTGGTATAAAGGTCGGGTACCACTACTGAGCGGATCGTGTCGGCGATTTCTTGGTCCGTGGGCCAGATGTCGGACAGAAAAACGGCTTGCCCTTGGCCGTCCAGGCCAAGCGGCTCCCGCGTGAGGTCTTTGAGCACGGTGCCCGCCAGCGCATAGGCGATTACCAAGGGTGGGGAAGCCAGGTAATTGGCGCGTACGAGCGCGTGTATGCGGCTTTCAAAATTCCGGTTCCCCGAGAGGACCGCCGCTACGGCGGGAGCGGAAGTTTCCGCCATTGACTGCATGACTTCGGGTTTGAGGTCGCCCGAGCCGCCCATGCACGTCATGCAACCGTATCCGGCGACCTGGAAGCCCAGTGCATCCAGCGCCTGGTCGAGGCCCGCCGCCTGCAAGTATTCCGATACCCGGCGCGATCCCGGCGAGAGCGATGTCTTGACCCACGGAGGTATAGTCAGGCCGCGTTCGACGGCATTGCGGGCCAGCAGGCCCGCGGCAATCATCACATTTGGGTTGGACGTGTTGGTGCAACTGGTTATTGCGGCTATTACCACGTCACCGGTTTTGACTTCCGCGGGTGCCTGTTGCGGGGTATGCGAGGCATTGAAATTTTCCGCAAAATTCTGCGCGACGGCTGCCAGATCGAGCCGGCCTTCGGGCCGCCTGGGGCCGGCCACGCTGGCGCCGATGCAGGACAGATCGATGTCGACGACGGTCTCGTAGCTGGGTTCAGGGTCTTCGCGCCATAGGCCCTGAAACTTGGCATAGGCTTCTATCAGGTCTACCGCACGGGCGTCGCGGCCGGTGGCGCGCAGGTAGCCCGCGGTGATCGCATCGACTGGGAAGAAGCCCATTGTCGCGCCATACTCGGGCGCCATATTGGCGATCGTCGCACGGTCCGGCAATGCCAGGTTCGCCAGACCATCTCCGCAGAATTCGACGAATTTTCCGACGACGTTGGCGCTGCGCAAGCGCTCGGTTACCGTAAGGACGATATCGGTTGCCGTAACGCCCGGCTTGACCCGTCCGCGAAGGCGGCAGCCGACTACTTGCGGGATGAGCATGCTGATAGGTTCACCGAGCATGGCGGAGCCTGCTTCGATGCCGCCCACGCCCCAGCCGAGTACGCCCAGCCCATTGATCATGGGCGTATGGCTGTCCGTGCCGACCAATGAGTCGGGGTAGAGCAGGGCGATGCCGTCATCGCCCCGCTTTTCGCAGACTACTGTAGCCAGATACTCCAGGTTTATCTGGTGCAGTATTCCATTGCCAGGGGGAATGATCCGTAAATTGCGGAATGTGCTTTCCGCCCACTTCAGCACGCTGTAGCGTTCTTTGTTCCTGCGGTATTCCAGCGCGAGATTCTTGGAGAACGCATCTTTAGATCCTGCGTAATCGGTGGTGATTGCATGATCGACGACGAGGTCGACCGGAATTTGCGGGTTGATCAGTTCCGGCGCCTGGCCAAGCGCCTTTACCCTATCGCGCATGGAAGCCAGATCAACCAGAAGGGGCAGCCCCGAAGAATCGGGCATCAGAACCCGCGATGGATAGAACGCGATTTCGTGCTCGTTGTAGTCCCCGGCTTTATAGCGCGCCACCCGTTGCACGTCTTGCTCTGTGACGGTTTCGCCGCCTTGGTGCCGCAGAAGATTTTCAAGGAGTACCCGAATGCTGTAGGGCAACCGGGATAGATCGCTGTTCAGTCGACCAGCAAGCCGGGGGAGAGAGAAAAGACAATGCTCGGCGCCGCAAAGCTGTACTTTTTGCATGGGCTCGGGATGGTTTTGCATAAGTATCAAAACATTTCAGTTATAGTATTGTTAACAATTAAATGATATTTTTTATAATAAAAATAAGCATAAATCCATTATAGATTGTTTACAATCACTGAAAAATCTATTTGGCCATATTTGGAGACTACATGTTGTTCCCCACAAAGTATTTGATTGCGCCGATCTTTTTGGCGGCCATGCTGTCCTGCGGAGCTGCCGCCCAGGCGCAGGCGCCTTATCCATCCAAGCAAATTCGGTTGATTGTTGTCGCGCCTCCGGGAGGCACGCTGGACGGTGTCGGGCGCATTCTTGCCCCGGCATTGTCCGACGCTCTGGGACAGCCGGTCGTTGTGGAAAACAGGGCTGGCGCGGGAGGATCGGTCGGGGCAGCGAAAGTCGCTTCATCGCCCGCGGACGGCTATACATTGGGCCTGGTCTACGACTCGCATGCGGTCAACCAGCACATGTACAAAAACCTCAGCTACGACACGTTCAAGTCTTTCGACTATATCAGCCGGATAGTCACCGCGCCGCAAATCCTGGTCGCATCCAACGAATTTCCGGCCAGCGATATTCCGGGCATGATCCGCTATGTAAAAGCCCATCCGGGCAAGGTCAACTATGCCTCGACCGGCAACGGCAGCTCCAATCATTTGAACGGGCTGCTACTTGCCAACAGCGCCGGGCTGGATATGGTGCATATTCCCTACAAGGGCGGACCGGCCGCGTTGACTGACATGATAGGCGGACGCATAGGCCTGATGGTGGTGTCGGCGCCGAGCACGATGAGCTACGTGAAAGACAAACGTATCAAGGTGCTGGGGGTGGGCACCGAGCAGCCATTACCCCAGTTGCCCGGCGTGCGGCCGATTGCCGAGACCCTTCCCGGTTATAGCGCCAACCTCTGGGTCGGCCTGCTTGCTCCCGCGGGTCTGCCGCCGGAGGTGCGTGCGCGCCTGGAAAAGGAAACGCGCGCGGTGCTGTCCCATCCCGATATGCGCGAAAGGCTGGAGGGGGCGGGGTACATAATAAACGCGAGCACGGGGGCGGAACTCACGTCGTTCATGCACGCTGAATACGACAAGTTGGGCAAGCTTTGGACAGAGGGGAAGATGCAGGTTGAATAAATCCGCGGATCGCATCTTTTATGGCCCCTCATGGGGCGATGCCGAAGGCTGCGTGAATTGTGCAATGCACCAAAATAACCGAACATGCCCCAATATGTACAAAATTGGCATCAACATAGTGCATTCCCTAAGTGTTAACTTATGGAAAGTCATGCACAATTCGTTCCATGCAGGTGAGGAGACAAAGCCCTGCATGGGCAAGCCGATAAATCGGTACATAAGAAAGTTGCAGGTCCCATAAAAAATATAAACGCACAAAGGCCGACAATCATGAATATTGTCGGCTTTTGTCATTCTGAGCCTCATCAACGTCCAGTGCCGTGGCTGTTTTACCAAGCCACCAGGGGCGCCTCGTCAATGCATGGTCGACTTTGAAAACACGTTCAACACGACGACGCCGCCCACTATCAATCCGATACCCACCAAGGCCGGGGTATCAAGTATCTGCTTGTACATGAAATATCCTATCAACGAAATGGCGACGATGCCTACGCCTGACCAAACGGCATAAGCCACGCCGATGGGAATCACCCGCAAGGTAAGGGTCAGGAAGTAAAAGGCCACCGCATAGCCCGCTACTGTTATAAGGGAAGGGTAGAGCCGCGTGAAGCTCTCCGATGCTTTCAGCGCCGTGGTGGCGATGACTTCGGCGGTAATTGCTATAGCAAGATATAACCAGCTCATTTGTGCCTTTTCAGTAGGTTGTGGCCGGAGTCCGGACGCGATTCCGCTTAAAGATGTTCCGTTCGCAATAATACTTGCACCGCCCCCGCGCCCCCATCCGCTTCCGAACACTCGGCGTAGGCGAGCACGTCCGCCATTTGGGTCAGCCAACGCCTGATGGTCTGTTTCAGCACCGGCTCGCCGTCCTTGGACCCATAGCCTTTGCCATGCACAATCCGTACGCACTTGATGTGATGGGTCAGGCAGGACTGTAAAAAGCGATCCAGCCGGTCGCGGGCTTCTTCCAGTGTATTGCCGTGCAGATCCAGGCTGGCTCCTATGGGCCACTTGCCGCGCTTCAAGCCTTTGACCAGATCCGGCCCATGGCCTCGCCGCACAAAGGCGGCATCGTTCTGGCTGGTGCCGGCGGGGCTGTACTGGTCGGATACTTGCGGCAGCGCAGTGTGTTCGACGCCCACGGCGCGTTCCCGGCGCTGGCGCAGCATGGCGCTTGAGGCGCTGACCGTGGGCGGCAGGATTGCCCGGCGGGTATCTTTTATTGGCTGCACGCTTTTGACCGCCCGCCTGAACAGTGCTGAATCTTCCGCGTTGACGGCGGATGCGGGCGTTTTATTGTCCGCGGCGGCGCCGGGGGGGCTTGGTCTGGCGCGCCCAGTCATATTATGGCGGGTATTTTTCCTGGCGGACGACAGCATGCGGCCCAGCCCGGCGAATGCCGGCGACGGGTTCGCAGGCTTGGACGGGGCGCGTTCGGAAGACAGGGCAGCCTCGTCCAGCTTGCTTGCCGCCATGTCTTCGGACAGCTTGCGCGCTTTATGGGCAGGAGAGTTTGTCTGGGACCGTTCGGCTTTCGTTGCGATGTCGGATCGGACGGACGGCTTTACGGAAGCCGCCGTTTTACGCAAGCGCGGTAAATCGGCGAGCGAGTTCGCATGCTCGCGGCCGCGCCCGCCTTTATTGGCTCGCATTCTCCAGCCATCGTTGTGAGTCCAGCGCGGCCATGCAGCCGGTGCCGGCGCTGGTGATGGCCTGGCGATAGACGTGGTCTTGCACGTCGCCAGCCGCAAACACGCCGGGGACCGAGGTCATGGTAGCCATGCCGCTTAAGCCGCCCTTGGTAATAATATAGCCGTTGGCCATGTCGAGCTGGCCTTCGAATATGGCGGTATTGGGTTTGTGGCCTATGGCGATGAATACGCCGGTAACGGCCAGGTCTTCGGTGCCGCCGTTTTGATTATTGCGCAAGCGTGCGCCGGTAACGCCTGATTGGTCGCCCAGAACTTCGTCCAGTTCGTAGAAAAGCTTGAGCTTGATGTTACCGTTGGCAACTTTTTCCATCAGCTTGTCCAGGATAATCGCTTCAGAGCGGAACTTGTCGCGGCGGTGCACCAAGGTGACGCTGCGGCATATATTGGACAGATACAAGGCTTCTTCGACCGCGGTGTTGCCTCCGCCGACTACAATAACATCTTGATTCTTGTAGAAAAAACCATCGCATGTGGCGCAGCCCGACACACCCCGGCCCATGAAGCTTTGCTCGGTGGGCAGCCCCAGATATTGGGCCGAAGCGCCGGTGGCGATGATCAGGGCGTCGCAGGTATATTGGGCGCCGACGTCGCCGGTAAGGGTAAAAGGGCGTTTGGACAGGTCGACGCTTGCGATATGATCGAATACCATCTCGGTGTTGAAACGTTCGGCGTGCGCCTGGAAGCGTTGCATCAGGTCGGGGCCTTGCACCCCTTGCGCGTCGGCGGGCCAGTTATCCACGTCGGTGGTTGTCATAAGCTGACCCCCTTGTTCCAATCCGGTAACCAGTACGGGATTCAGGTTGGCGCGAGCCGCGTATACGGCGGCGCTGTAGCCGGCTGGGCCCGAACCTAGAATCAGAACCTTGGCGTGCTTGGGTGTCGTCATTACAGAAAATCCGAAAAACATGAACAGCCAATTATAATGAGTCTATGGCTAGATTACCTGCTACCTCCCCACGCTCTTCGCGCAACGTGCGCAATGGGCCTTCTCCCTTGCAGTCCCGGCTGTCAGGTTTGCTGCGCGAAGCGCGCTGGATCGTTTTTGCGGCTTTGGCGGTATGGCTGGGCCTGGTCCTGGGCAGTTGGGATCCTGCCGATCCCGCCTGGTCGCATTCCGTGCACGCCGCCGCCACCCTGAACCGGGGGGGGACGCTGGGCGCGTATATTTCAGATTTGCTGCTTTTCCTGTTTGGCTATTCGGCATGGCTGTGGGTTGTGCTCCTGGCTCAGCGGGTCGCAGTCGGCTTTTATCGACTTACCAACGTTTTGCTGCCCAAGTCCCAACCCGAAGCGCTTCCGCGCGTCCATTGGGAAGTCGGCCTGGGATTCGTCCTGATGTTCCTCGGCGCCATGGGCATCGAAGCGCTGCAGCTGAAACAATTCGGCGCCGATCTGCCGGCGGGGGCCGGCGGCCAGTTGGGCAAGCTACTGGCGCAGTTGATGTCGGCATCGTTGGGAACCACCGGCTGCACATTGCTGTTGCTGGTATTCGTCGCAGTGGGGGCCAGCCTTTTCTTTGGCTTTTCCTGGCTGCATTTGGCCGAACGGGTAGGTTCCTTTATTGAAAAAACCGTGCATCGGCTGTTCGAGCTTAAAGCCGCGCGCGAAGACCGCAGGGTAGGCGAAGCCAAAAAGGCCGAGCGCGATGAAATCGTGGTGGCCAAGCAAGAGCAGCTTGTGCACGAGCAGCCTGTGCGTATCGAGCCGGCCATCACTTCCGTGCCCAAATCGGTGCGGGCCGAAAAAGAAAAGCAGAAAGCATTGTTTACCGCGCCCGCCGAGGCTGGCGCGTCGGGCGATTTGCCTGCCATCAGCCTGCTGGACATGCCGGTCGAGCATCCCGAAACCGTGTCGCCGGAAACCATAGAATTCACCTCGCGGCTCATCGAGAAAAAGCTTTCCGATTTCGGGGTCAAGGCCGTGGTCGTATCGGCGCAAGCCGGTCCGGTGATTACGCGCTACGAAATCGAGCCGGCCACAGGCGTAAAAGGCAGCCAGATCGTCAATTTGGCCAAAGACCTGGCGCGCGCCTTGAGCCTGGTCAGTATCCGGGTGGTCGAAACCATACCCGGCAAAAACCTGATGGGACTGGAATTGCCCAATGCCAAGCGGCAAATGGTTCAGCTTTCGGAAATCCTCGGTTCGCAGACCTACCACGCCGGCGCGTCCATGCTTACCATGGCGCTGGGCAAAGACATCGCCGGCAATCCGGTAGTGGCCGATCTGGCCAAGATGCCCCATTTGCTGGTGGCCGGGACTACCGGTTCCGGCAAGTCGGTCGGTATCAACGCCATGATTCTTTCCTTGCTGTACAAGGCCGACGCAACGCAGGTGCGCCTGATCCTGATCGATCCGAAAATGCTCGAAATGAGCGTCTACGAAGGGATTCCCCATTTGCTGGCGCCCGGTGGTGACCGATATGCGGCACGCCGCCAATGCCTGAACTGGTGCGTGGGCGAAATGGAAAAGCGTTATCGCCTGATGAGCAAAATGGGGGTGCGCAACCTGGCCGGCTACAACGTCAAGATACGCGAAGCCATAAAGCGCGAAGAACCCATCCCCAATCCGTTCTCGCTTACGCCCGATGCGCCGGAACCGCTTGTCCACCCTGCCCATGATCGTGGTCGTCATCGACGAACTTGCCGATTTGATGATGGTGGTTGGCAAGAAGATCGAAGAGCTCATCGCCCGCCTGGCGCAGAAGGCCCGCGCGGCCGGCATCCACCTGATACTGGCGACCCAGCGTCCAAGCGTGGATGTCATTACCGGCCTGATCAAGGCCAATATTCCCACCCGCATTTCTTTCCAGGTGTCCTCGAAAATCGACTCCCGCACCATTCTGGACCAGATGGGCGCGGAAGCCTTGCTGGGGCAGGGCGATATGCTGTATTTGCCGCCCGGCTCGGGCTTTCCCACCCGGGTGCATGGCGCGTTCGTGCACGACGACGAAGTCCACCGCGTGGTCGAGTCCCTTAAAGCAGCAAGGCGAGCCCAACTATATCGAAGGCTTGCTTGAAGGCGCGCTCGAGGGCGAAACCGGTGATGGCGTGGGCAGCGTAACAGGCTTTGCGGACGCCGAATCCGATCCTCTGTACGACCAGGCGGTCGAAGTCATCCTGAAAAACCGGCGAGCCTCGATTTCGTCGGTGCAGCGCCACTTGCGCATTGGCTATAACCGGGCCGCCCGCTTGCTGGAGCAAATGGAACAGGCCGGCCTGGTATCCGCCATGCAGTCCAATGGCAATCGCGAAATTCTGTCTCCAGCGGGGAATACATCCAATGACGATTAAACAGCTCAGGACGGCTTCCTTCTGGAAGGGCCGGTATGTGCCGCTGGCGGGCGCTTTGCGCGGCGCCAGGCGGGTGTTTACTGGCCGCGCTATTGGCGGCCAGCCCTTTAGCGGCATGGTCGGCCGATGCGCCCGGCGCAACTGCGCGATTTTGCCGCCAAGGTCGATTCGGGCACGGGCCGGTTCAGCCAGCAAACTGTCGACGCTCAGGGTGGCGGCAAGCGTCCCCAGTCGGGCGAATTCTCGTTTCGGCGTCCGGGCCAATTCAAGTGGGCCGTAAAAAAGCCTTACGAACAGTTGATCATATCCGATGGCAAGCTGGTGTATCAGTACGACCCCGATCTGGCGCAGGTCACCGAGCGCAAGGTGGATCAGTCCATCGGGGCGTCGCCCGCCGCCATACTGTTCGGGTCGGGCTCGCTGGACGACGCTTTTTCGATAGCATCTTTGCCCGGCAAGGACGGACTGGACTGGCTGCGCGCCACGCCGCGCAGTGCCGATGCCGGCTTTACTTATGTGGATATTGGGTTTCAGCGGAGCATGCCCGCGCGGCTTGAGTTGCTGGATTCCTTTGGCCAAACAACGCGTATCGATTTAAGCGATATCGTGGCCAATCCCAAATTGGCATCGGATGAATTCCAGTTTGTGCCGCCCAAGGGTGTCGATATCGTCAAAATGTAGCGGCATGGACTCATTCCAGTGTCTGCATCGGACGACGGCGCCAGATGGTCCGTTACCCGATATCGACACGGTCTGCCTTCGGATAATTTTTCATGATGAGTTCCCAGGATCTATTCACTTCTTCGGCTGGCGCCCGCGCTTATGCGCCGTTGGCCGAACGCATGCGCCCCCGGACTCTGGACGAGGTCGTGGGGCAGGGCCATTTGCTGGGTCCGGGCAAGCCTTTGCGCGTGGCGTTTGAGTCCGGCCGTCCGCATTCCATGATTTTCTGGGGACCGCCGGGCGTGGGCAAGACCACGCTGGCACGCTTGATGGCCGCCGGATTCGATGCCCAGTTCTTGGCCATGTCGGCGGTGCTGGGCGGTGTAAAAGACATCCGCGAGGCGGTCGTTTCGGCCCAAGTGGCGCAAGGGCAAGGCCGGCGCACCATTTTGTTTGTCGACGAGGTGCATCGCTTCAACAAGGCCCAGCAGGATGCTTTCCTGCCCTATGTGGAAAGCGGCTTGTTTACTTTTATTGGCGCGACCACCGAAAATCCTTCTTTCGAAGTCAATTCGGCGCTGCTCTCGCGCGCTCGCGTGTATGTCCTGCAATCCTTGTCGGTTGAGGAACTGCAGCAGTTGATCGATCGCGCCATTGCCATTCTGAATCAGGACGCAAGACCCGACAACGCTGAAGACGGGCCGGAAACCGGCGCCGGCGATGTCGTCCAGGCGCTGCAATTCGACCCCGCCGCCCGCGAACAATTGGCGCGCTGGGCCGATGGCGATGCGCGGCGGGTCATTAACGCGATGGAGGTTGTGGCCGAGTCGGCGCGCAGCGCCGGACGCAATCTTGTCGATGCCGCCTGGCTTGAAACGTCGCTGTCGCAAGACTTGCGGCGTTTCGATAAAGGCGGCGACGCGTTCTACGATCAGATCAGCGCTTTGCATAAGTCGGTGCGCGGTTCGGATCCGGACGCCTCCTTATATTGGTTTGTCCGCATGCTCGATGGCGGTGCGGACCCGCGTTATCTATCGCGCCGCATCGTGCGCATGGCTATTGAAGACATAGGTTTGGCCGACCCCCGGGCGACCGAACTTGCCTTGAACGGCGCCGATATCTATGAGCGACTGGGCTCGCCGGAGGGCGAACTGGCCCTGGCCCAGGCGGTTGTGTACATGGCTTGCGCCGCCAAATCGAATGCGGTGTACAACGCCTACAATGCGGCTCGCCGCTATGTGCAAGAACATGGCAGCGAGCCGGTTCCCATGCACCTGCGCAATGCCCCTACCAAGCTGATGAAAGAGTTGGGGCATGGCGGGGCCTACCGTTATGCGCACGACGAGCCTCATGGCTACGCGGCTGGCGAAAATTATTTCCCCGACGGTGTGCGGGCCCGTTTCTACACGCCGACCGATCGCGGCCTTGAGGGTAAAATCTCGGAGAAACTGGCTTTCCTGAAAACGCTGGACAAGCAAAGCAAGCCGGGCGGCGGCAGGTAAGGCAGGCCCGATTGGCGCCGACGGTGCGTAATCCGGCCTGCTCTCATTCACATCATTTATTTTTGGTTGATTATGTTAGACCCCAATCAGTTGCGTAAAGACCTGCCATCGGTTGTCAAGGCCCTGGCCGTTCGCGGAGTTTCCTTCGATACCGAGCGTTTCAGCCAGCTTGAAGCGCGCCGTAAATCGCTGCAGGTGGAAACAGAGACCTTGCAGGCGCGGCGCAACACCGTCGCGAAGCTGGTTGGCCAATTGAAGTCCAAAGGCGAAGACGCCAGCAAGGAAATGGCCGAATCCCAGCAGATTCCCGCGCGCTTGAAAGACCTTGAGCTTGACTTGGCCGCTGTCCAGGGGGAACTCAACGCATGGTTGATGACCTTGCCGAACCTGCCGCACGAAAGCGTGCCCGCCGGCGCTTCCGCCGATGACAATGTGGAAGTCAGGCGCTGGCTGCCCAGCCATATGAAGGTCGATGCCAACGGCAATCCCAGCCCGCTTTCTTTCGAACCCAAAGATCACGTAAGCCTGGGCGAACCCCTGGGTCTGGATTTCGAAACCGCCCGCAAGCTGTCCGGCGCCCGCTTCATGATGCTGCGCGGGCCGATTGCGCGGCTGCATCGCGCATTGGCGCAATTCATGCTGGACCTGCAAACCACCGAGCACGGCTACCAAGAGTGCTACACCCCCTACATCGTCAACAGCTCCACGCTTGTCGGCACGGGCCAACTGCCCAAGTTCAAAGACGATATGTTCTGGGTGACCAAAGGAGGCCAGGACCATGAACACAAGGACGAGCAGGGCAATGTAATCGTCGGCGAAGACCTATACCTGATTTCCACCTCGGAAATAACTCTGGCCGGATCCGTGCGGGACACCATCGTCGCGCAAGACGACCTGCCGATTAAATTGACCGCGCATACGCCATGTTTCCGGTCGGAAGCGGGTAGCGGCGGGCGCGACACGCGCGGCATGATCCGCCAGCATCAATTCGACAAGGTCGAAATGGTGCAAATCGTGCATCCTGACGCGTCCTACGATACGTTGGAAGAAATGGCCGGCCATGCCGAAGCCGTGTTGCAGCGCCTGGGGGTGCCGTACCGCGTGGTCTTGCTGTGCGGCGCCGATATGGGATTCGGCGCGACCAAAACCTATGATCTTGAAGTGTGGCTGCCGGCGCAAAATACCTGGCGCGAAATATCGTCGGTATCCAACTGCGAAGCGTTCCAGGCGCGTCGCATGCAGGCCCGTTACCGCGCGGATAAGGGCAAGCCGGAATACTTGCATACCTTGAACGGATCGGGGCTGGCAGTGGGCCGCGCGCTGGTGGCGGTACTGGAAAACTACCAGCGGGAAGACGGCAGCATTGTCGTGCCCGAGGCCTTGCGGCCGTATATGGGCGGAATCGCGGCATTGTCGGCCTGACATAGGCTGCAGCCCGGATTACGCGCCTTTGGCGCCGATCCGGGCTGCTTCGTGGGCGCAGTCATCGCCCACAGGGAATATCCGGTTGATTAACGTCCGTGCCCGCGCCAGTTATGGTCGTTTCCGCGCCGGTAATGCTTGCTGTCATGCCGGCCATCTCGATAGCCTTCGCGGTAAGCACGCGGCGCGACTCGCGCGGGCCGGTAGTAGCGGTGCTTGGGCACTACTATTACGCGTGGACGCTCGACATACCGGACAGGCGGATAGTAATAATCGGGCGTGCTGTAGACGATGCCCGGTACCCCGATGGAAATGTCCAGGTTGACGCGTGCCATCGCGGCTGTCGAGCCCATCATGGCCAAGACCGCGGCCCCAGCTAATAACAGTCGTTTCATGTCGGCACCTTCTTGTTGATTCGATGGGCCTATTGTCTCCGGCTTCCGGTTTCATAACTGTTAGCAGCCACCGTTAATGTGCGTCAAAATGCAACGCCGCGGCGTGGAATGGTAGTGTCCCTTACGTTTCATAACGTCTGGCGCCACGCCGGGGTCAGACTTCGAAGTGGGCGATTTTCGAGTGTATTGGGCGCGGCCGACGCTCGGCGGTGCTCGACAGCATGTTCGCGGCGGTCTGCTGCAGATGCATCCAGTCCACCAGTTTTCCATCGGGCGCATAGCCGTCGACAAGTTCCAGGAATAATTCGCGTATGCGCAGGTAATTGTCGTACTGGACCGCATTGCCGAGGTCGGCCAATGCCAGCCTGAGCTGATCCCATTCTATTGATTTCTCGCTGGCGCGCATGATCATGGGATGGTCGGTCGGGCTTGCGTTGTCGCCGATCAGCAACTCTTCGTACAGCTTCTCGCCGGGCCGCAAGCCTATAAACTCAATAGCGATATCTCCGTCGGGATCCTGGGCGCTGCGCACGCTCAAGCCTGAAAGCAATATCATTTTCCTGGCCAGGTCGGCGACTTTTATTGGCCGGCCCATATCCAGCACGAACACATCGCCGCCTTGTCCCATCGCACCCGCTTGAATCACCAGTTGCGCGGCTTCAGGTATGGTCATGAAGTAGCGGGTGATCTCCGGATGGGTGACCGTGACGGGGCCTCCGGCGCGGATTTGTTGCCGAAATAGCGGAATCACCGAACCCGACGAACCCAGCACATTGCCAAAGCGGACCATGGTGTAGCGGGTCCGATTCGGTATGGGCGTTTCGCCTGGGTCGCCGTACGGACAGGGCATGGACTCGCAAGCCAGGGCCTGCAGCACCAGCTCGGCCAGGCGCTTGGTGCCGCCCATGATATTCGTTGGACGAACGGCTTTGTCGGTCGAAATCAGCACAAAATTGGCGACTCCGGCCCGGAGAGCGGCCTGGGCGGAATACAAGGTGCCGAAAATATTGTTGATGACACCCTCGGCAACATTGCGCTCCACCATCGGTACGTGCTTATATGCCGCGGCATGGTAGACGGTGTCGACTTTCCACATGGACATTACATCAAACAGGCGTTCCTGGTTGCGCACTGAACTGAGCACCGGCACGACGCGTACATCCATGCGGGCATAGGATATGAACGCTTCGAGTTCGCTTTGTATGCTGTATAGGTTGAATTCGCTCTGTTCAAACAGTATTAGCGTATGCGGTTCGCTATGCACGATCTGGCGGCACAGTTCGGCGCCTATCGAGCCGCCCGCGCCAGTCACCATTACCACCTGGCCGCGTATGCAGCGTTCGAATAGTTGTCTATCCGGCTGCACGGAATCCCGCCCCAGTAAATCCGAGATGTCGACTTCGCGCAGATCCTGGACTTCGACCCGGCCGCTGGCCAGGTCCATGAAGCCCGGGATGGTGCGCACGCTGAACGGATACGGCGCCAGAAGATTGACGATTTCCGCGCGCCGGACGCGCGAGGCCGAAGGGATGGCCAACAGTACCTCTTGCGCTTTTTTTTCTTTGATCAGGCGGACCAGATCATGCGGCCCATATACCGGCAAACCAGCCATGATGCGGCCGGAAAGTTCCAGGTTATCGTCGATGAACGCCACAGGGTGCCGGCCATTGTCAAGGCGCAAGGCCATCAATAACTGATTGCCGGCGTCGCCCGCGCCATAAATCGCCACGCGCATTTTCGCATCGCAGCCTGGGTTCTTATGAACAAATGAATTGTCGCGCAAATTAAATGGCACGCCGCGAAAGTATTGCCTCATGGCAATGCGCAGACCGGCGATGAACAGCAGGCTGAGCAGCCAGTAAATAATCACCACGGAGCGTGGAATCATGGCGGGCGGCTGGGAATAAAGGAAAATGGCGAATGCAAGCAAAACCGCCGACACGCTTATGGCCAGGGCGACCGTGGCCAATGCCTGGTAGCCCACGTAGCGCATGATGGCCCGGTAGAGGCCGAACCGCGCCAGCACGGGCAGGGCCAGCAGCGGCGCCGCGGCAAACAGCCAGGCGTGCCCGCCCAAGGGCTTGATGGCGCCGGCGCTGTCGAGCCGCAGAAAAAATGCCAGCCATAGAGCCAGCCAGATCAGGCAGGTATCGGCGATGATCTGCAACAAGCGTTTTCGCCAGCGCGGCAGGCCAAGAAGCCGTCGGCGCAAGCTGGGATTGTTTCGCGAGGCGGCCGGCTCCATGGACTTACGGCTGGTAGTGATGTTGTCCATCGGTTTGCCTGGTCCTCCCGCGGCGTTATGGCTTCTGGTGTCTATTTTTTTGCATCTCGTGTGTGGAGACGCTGTTGACACAAGAATCATAAGCAGCATGGACCGGCTCAAACATACGTTATATGGTGTAGGCCGTTGTCCGCGTTAAGGCCTAAGTCATACGGACAGTCCAGCCTAAGCCGTACGCCAGATGCCGGCGCATATTGTTCATCTCTATGATGCATTCCATGGCCCTTGGCTTTGGAGATGAATGTATGCGGGTGACTGTTATTGGTAGCGGATATGTTGGCCTCGTGACAGGCGCCTGCTTGGCGGACATGGGCAATGACGTGCTTTGCCTGGATGTCGATCGCGCGAAAATCGCGCTGCTTCAGGCCGGCGGGATATGTATTTACGAGCCGGGACTCGACGTCATCATCAAGAAAAACGTCGAGGCTGGACGCTTGGGTTTCACGACCGATGTGAAGCGCGCCGTGGAGTTCGGCACCTTGCAGCTGATCGCCGTGGGAACGCCCGCGGACGAAGACGGCTCGGCGGATCTTCAATACGTGCTGGGCGCGGCCAGAAATATAGGCCGGCACATGAACGACTACAAAATCGTTGTCGATAAAAGCACCGTGCCGGTCGGCACGGCCGACAAGGTGAATGCCGTCATCCTTGCCGAACTGGAGCGCCGCAACGTCGATATAGAGTTCAGCGTTGTGTCGAACCCCGAGTTTCTCAAGGAGGGCGTCGCCATCGATGATTTCATGCGCCCCGACCGGATTGTCATAGGCTCGGACGACGAGAAAGCCATCCATATTATGCGCACGCTCTATGCGCCATTCCAGCGCAAGCATGACCGCTTCCTGGTCATGGATGCGCGATCCGCCGAGTTGACGAAATATGCGGCCAACGCCATGCTGGCGACTCGCATTTCATTCATGAATGAATTGGCCTTGCTGTCGGAAAAACTGGGCACGGATATCGAACTGGTGCGGCAAGGCCTGGGGTCCGATCTCAGGATTGGATGGCATTTTCTTTACCCGGGCTGCGGATATGGCGGATCGTGCTTTCCCAAGGACATTCAGGCGCTGCTGCGCGCGGCAGCGGATGCCGGCGAAGAATTAAAAGTTCTGGCGGCGGTTCAAGAGGCCAACGAGAGGCAGAAATCCGTCCTGGTCGATAAGGTGGTCGCCCGTTTCGGCGAAGATCTGACGGGCCGGCAGTTTGCACTATGGGGGCTTGCGTTCAAGCCCGAGACCGATGATATGCGCGAAGCTCCGAGCCTGATCGTCATCAGGGAGCTTTTGCGATTGGGCGCATTTGTCGTCGCCTATGACCCGGCGGCCATCGATGAGGCAAAGCGCATATTCGGCTCCGGCAACATTCGGCTGCGCTATGCGGAGCAGCCTTTAGCCGCGCTTGACGATTCCGATGCATTGATTATCGTCACGGAATGGAAGGAATTCCGGAGTCCCGATTTCAAGGCCATCAAGTCGCGCTTGAGAGCGCCGGTAATCTTCGATGGACGAAATATATTCGACCTCAACGATGAAGGTCTTAAAGGGATTGAATACTTTGGCATTGGCAGGGCTTCGGGTGTGACCGAACTGACTTTCGAGAGAGTGGAGCAATGCTGAAAGTCGCTCTGGTGGGCTGTGGCCGCATCGCCAAGCGGCATGCCGATTTACTCGGCAATAAGCAAATTCCGGGAGCCGAGCTTGTGGCGGTGTGCGACATTGTCGAAGACCGGGCGGCAAGTGTCGCGGAACAGTTCAATGTGCCGGGGTTTATTGATATGCACAGGATGATGCGCGATGTGGATATCGATATCGTCGCGGTTCTTACCGAAAGCGGCCATCACGCAAAACATGTCAAGGAACTAGCGCCCTACGGCAAGCACATTATCGTCGAAAAGCCCATGGCGCTTACGCTGGACGATGCCGATGCAATGATCCGCGCCTGCGAGCGGGCCAGGATCAAGCTGTTTGTCGTCAAGCAAAACCGTTTTAACGTGCCTGTGGTGAAACTTCGCGAGGCGCTCGAACGCGGCCGCTTCGGCAAGCTGGTGATGGGCACCGTGCGCGTGCGCTGGTGCCGGCCCCAGGCCTATTACGATCAGGATGCCTGGCGCGGCACCTGGGCGCTCGATGGCGGCGTCCTGACCAACCAGGCCAGCCATCATGTCGATTTGCTTGAATGGATGATGGGCGAGGTCGATAGCGTTGTCGCGATGAGCAGTACCGCTTTGGCGCATATTGAAGCCGAGGACACCGCCGTGGTGATTCTGCATTTTCGCAATGGCGCATTGGGTTGCATCGAGGCGACTACCGCGGTGAGGCCCAGCGATCTCGAAGGGTCGATTTCTATTCTGGGCGAGAAAGGGTCGGTGGAAATCGGCGGATTTGCGGTCAACGAGATGAAGGTATGGAGATTCGTCGAGCCGGAGCCCGACGATGATGCCGTGATGGATAAGTATTCAGTGAACCCGCCCACGGTATATGGGTTTGGCCACCAGGCTTACTACTGCCATGTCGTCGACTGCATAGCGAATCATAAGCAGCATCTGGTAGATGGCCTGGAAGGGCGCAAAAGCCTTGAGCTGATCAATGCGATTTATGAATCCATTGAAACCGGGCGGGAAGTAAAGCTGCATTTTCGTCCCAAGTATTCCAAGCTGGGGACCAGTTAGTGGCTGCCCCGATCATAAAAAAAATCTCCCTGAAAAACGCCAGATTCGGAGTAGGGGTGACGTTGGTGCAGCCGGTGAATATATACGGCTGCGTCCTGGGAAACGATGTCTTTGTCGGCCCGTTCGTCGAAATCCAGGAAGGGTCCAGCATAGGCAATCGCACGCGAGTGCAGTCGCACGCTTTTATCTGCGGGCTTGTCGATATCGGGGAGGATTGTTTTATTTCCCATGGGGCAAAGTTTGTGAATGATCTGTTTGGCAATGGCGGTCCGGCGCGCGGCAACAAGGCGCTTTGGATGTCCACTACGGTGGGCGACAGGGTGTCTATCGGCACCAACGCGACCATACTGCCGGTTTCCATTTGCAGCGACGTGGTGATCGGCGCCGGCTCGGTCGTGACGCGCAACATAACCGAGCCGGGCATATACGCCGGCAATCCGGCTAGAAAAATAAGAGAGATCCATGGTTAAATTTCTTGATTTATATTCTCAGTACAAAAGTATTCAAGCCGAGATCGACGAGGCTATCGCCAAGGTGATCGGCAGCTCGGCCTATGTCGGCGGGGCGGTGGTGGAGGACTTTGAAAACAGTTTCGCGTCATTCCAGCAAGCTGCTTATTGCGTCAGTGTCGGAAATGGCACCGATGCAATCGAAATCGTATTGGAAGCCTTTGGGTTCGCGCCCGGATCCGAAATCATCGTTCCGGCCAACACGTTCATAGCCACCAGCGAGGCGGTAAGCCGCAGCGGGTATAAAGTCGTGTTTGCCGATGTGGATCCCGCCACGTATACGCTGGACATCAATGACGTGCGGCGCAGGATTACCCCGCGCACGGCGGCGATCATTGCGGTTCATTTATACGGGCACCCATGCGACATGGACGGGCTGCTCGCGCTGTGTGAAAAGCCGGGCCTGAAATTGATAGAGGACTGCGCGCAGGCGCATGGCGCCGAATACAAAGGCAGGCGCGTAGGCGCCATTGGCCATGCGGGGACATTCAGTTTTTATCCGGGCAAGAACCTGGGCGCTTACGGCGACGGCGGCGCGATTACCACCGACGACATGGGCCTGGCCCGGCAATGCCGGATGATAGCCAATCACGGCCGGACAGATAAATACGATCATCGATTCGAAGGACGGAACAGCCGGCTGGATGGGCTGCAGGCGGCAATCCTTGCCGTCAAGCTCAGGCATCTCGACGGCTGGATAGAACATCGCAATCGTGTGGCCGCATTCTACTTGTCGGAGCTCAAGGATATCGACGGCATGGTATTGCCGCGGATAGCCGATGGCTGCCGCCATGCGTTTCATTTGTTCGTGGTTCGCGCGCCGGGCAGGGACGCTCTTGCGGAGTTCTTGAAGACGAGGGATATCCAGACGGGAGTCCATTATCCGATTGCGCTTCCCAAGCTGCAGGCATATCGATACATGGGTGAGCCTGAGCCCTCGATGAGGGCGAATCAGATGGATGGGCATCTGCTTAGCCTACCCATCGGCGAACATCTGGATGCCGGGCAAATGTCGGAGGTCGCGGATGCGGTCAAGGCTTTTTGCATGCGGGAGATGGTGGCGTAAGCGCCATTGACCGGAAGCTGTGCCATTGTCGCGCCCGCCGTCTCAAGCTTTGAGACGGCGGGCGTGCCTTGATATCAGCGCCTTGATATCAATTCCTGAAAATACGCAGATAGCTGCGCTGGCACAAGTCCCATAGCGGCTTTTCGGTGCCGTAAAGACTATGCGGCTTCTCTTGCCTGCCTATATAGTCGAGCAGATCTTCCGGGGACCATCCCATCTTCTTCAGGAAGTATTGCCGATCGCGTTCCAGGTCGGCGTCGGAAAGATAAGCAATGCCTTCCAACCCTTGCAGGGCCTGCTCCCGAGTCATCTGACCTGTGGATACCAGGGTGGCCAGGTGCAGGCGGCGCTTGTCGACGCCGAATTTGTTCGGGAGGATGTAACCTTGATAAAAACGCGTAAAGATCGATTCGTAGTGCTTGTAAGGATATGGCTTATAGCCGTATTTCCGGGCCAGTTCCTCCAGCGCTTCGAATTTATTGTAGTGCATCATATCCAGGAATGATATCCACTGGACGCCATGAATGAGCCGATCCCAAATATATTCCAACGTTCCTATCGTCGGAAATGTCTTGATTTGGACATCGCCAAAATTCCTGGCCAGGGCTTTGATATTTTTTTTGTCATACTTGAACCAATTCCAGCCCGGAGGCATGCGCATGCCCTCGGTCGCTTGATTGGTTCCGGCCAGGATATATTTGACATTGTGCTTGACGGCCAATTGGTAGTTCACCCCCAGCATGGCATTGTCGTAGAGCAACTCGACATCGATCACATCGGCGTCGAAAAATGCCTGCATAAGTTTTTTGTATTCGCTCCAATCAATGACATGGGTGTGCAAATCAACGCCCAGGCCCTGGACCAGGCTGGCTATGTTGTGCTGCGCCAGTTCGCTGTTCCAGCCATTGTCCATATGCACCGCAAGCGGCCGCAGCCCTTGTCTTATGGCCTGGAGCAAAACCCATGAGCTGTCCACCCCGCCGGACACGCCGATAACGCAGTCATAGCGCTTCCCTTGTCCCGCGGCTTTGACCTTGGAAATGAAAACATCCAGCTTGGCTTTCCGCGCAATGGGGGCTTGATGGATGGTGTCTTTGAAACGGGCAAAGAATTCGCGGCAATAATTGCAGGATCCTTGCGCGTCGAACACGATATCGGAGGCGCTCGTGTCCATGACACAGCGGGTGCATACTTGATAAGGCCGATTCATACGTGGTGCCCCAGTAGTTTTTCCAGCGTCGCGTATTGCGGATAAGTGATCAGGACAGCCCGGTGCGGTCCTTGAAAGACAAACAGCGCGCCGGCCGCGGCGGCGGATGCGCCGGCATCTATCGCCGCCTTGATATCCGCCAGGCTGCCCGCGCCTCCCAGTGCGATCAGGGGTACCCGGACGGCTTTTGCCGCCAGCCGGATTATCTCCAGGTCATAGCCGGTCATTTCTCCGTCCCGATCCACGGCGTTCACCATGACTTCGCCGGCGCCCGCCGCGACAGCTTTCCGGGCAAAATCCAGCCAGTCCCGCGCGCAGGTCCGGCCCTTGGCGCTTTCATAGAGCATGGGCTTGTTGAGCCAATTACGCTTCACATCGACCGATATCACTATGCTCTGCGTACCGAAACGGGCGGCAATATGCGAAACAAGATCCAACTGTTCAAGGGCGGCCGATTGCAGGCAAATTTTTTCGATGCCCAAGTCGAACAATTGCGCGGCCTGGGCTACTGTGCGCACGCCTCCTCCATAGCAAAGCGGCATGAAGCACTCTCCCGCAATCAATTCCATGGTTGCGTAGTCCGGCTCCTTTCCAAGCCTGGATGCGGCAATATCGAGCACTATCAGCTCGTCGACTTCTTTCTCATTGAAAATGCGAATCGCGTTGATGGGGTCGCCGACGTATTTGGCATCTTTGAAGCGGCGTGTCTTCACCAGGCCGCCGTCGCGCAGCAGCAAGGCTGGAATAACCCGGTGTTTAAGCAACTTGAAGTTCCACGAAATTACGGATCAGGTCCATGCCGAAGCGGTGACTCTTTTCTGGATGGAATTGCACGCCAAACAGGTTTTTTCGCTGAAAGGCGGCAACGAACTCTTCTCCGTAGCCAGTCATCGCAATGGGGTCGTCCGGATCATCGCAGGCAACATAGTACGAATGCACGAAGTAAAAGCGCTGCTCGCCGGCATCGGACGCCAGCAAAGGGTTGCCGCGGGCCACCCGTATGGTGTTCCAGCCCATATGCGGTATACGCATAGCATTATGGGCGGGAAATGAAAAGCGCCGGACTTGCGCGTTGATCCAGCCCAGTCCCGGCATTGCGCCTTCTTCGCTGGCGCGGCACATCAACTGCATTCCCAGGCATATGCCCAGTATGGGAATGGCACCGGCGAATGCCACCGCTGCCAATCCCGGCAGCAGGCCGCGCGATTCCAGCTGCGACATGCCATGATCGAAAGCGCCCACGCCGGGTATGACCAGTTTCGTTGTTGCCGTTAATTCAGCGGGCGAAGAAATCCGTCGCGCCTGGCCGCCCGCCCGTTCGATCATACGGATGACGGAATTGATATTGCCGGCGCCGTAGTCAAGGACGGATATCCTATCCATGCTTGCCGCAGCCGCTATGCTCATACCATTTAATGAAATTGACCCATCGCCACACATGGGCGGTGCAAGGGATTTTTCCGCTGACTATCGCATCAAAATGCTCCAGCAGAGCGTGCGCATTCAGAAAAGGGATGTCATGGCTGGCTTGCAACCAATAGCGAACGGTATTGGCTATTTCCATTAGCCATGTGTGTTCCGGCGTCGCAAATCCGATTTTGTCTTTTCGGTCCAGCAACTGATCAGGCACTATTCCACGCATGGCGGCGCGGAACACGCTTTTGGTCTCGCCATTGCGCGAAATCAAATAATGTTCCGGCAAAGAGAAGAGCAGGTTCGCCAGCGGCAGGGTCAAGAAGGGCACTCTGCTTTCAAGCGAGAATTGCATTGAACTGCGGTCGCTTTCCCGCAGAAAGCCCGGTAAGTTGCGGTTGTTCAAAGCGCTGGCCAAGCGTTCCATGACGCGCCGCCCTTTGGCGCTTTTGTGCTGCTTTTCCCGCTCAAATACCATCTTCACGCCGGCGTCGGCCAGGGCATCGGCATTGATCCATGCCGGCGTAAAGCCGCGGCCCATGACCTTGCTCGCGACGCAGAACAGGTCGTCTGAAAGTGTGATGGCGGCAAGATATTGCCAGGCGCGCCCATAGCTGCGGCCCGGCCAGCGAGCCCATTGCCGGGCGAAGCGCTCCGCCCCGGACAGATCGCCGCATTCGAGCAGGCTTAGAAGGCGATGGCCCGGAAAGCCCGAGTAGCCCGCCAGCAACTCATCCGCGCCTTGCCCTTCGAGGGTCACGATAATGCCGTTCTCGCGCGCCAATCGAAATACGCAAAACTGCGCGTAGGCGCTGGAACTGGTGAAAGGTTCCCCTTGCAATTGGATCAATCGGTCGAGGTCGTCGGCGAGGTCGTTGCCCGTGGCGCTGACTTTATGCACCTTGGCACCGGTAAATTGGTTGATACGATCGATCCAGATCTCCTCCGATTGCACATACCCGGGGGCAATATAGCTGAACGTGTTGATCGGCTGGCCGGGGTCCATGTATCGCATGGCGCAGACAATTGCCGATGAATCGATTCCTCCCGAGAGCGCCGCGCCTAAGGGCACATCGCTGCGCAGGTGCAGGCGGACATTGTGCAGAAATTGTTCGCGCACGGCCTCGGCCGCCTGATCGAATGTCAAGTCGGATTTTTCGCGGAAATCCGGCCGCCACCAGGCCATGGGCTTGCTTGCTCCGGGGCAGGACAAGTCGACTTCCATCCAGTGCCCAGGCGGGAGCATTTCTATTCCGTTTATAAACGTATCTTGCTGGTTGTCAAAATCGCCGTGCACCAGATAGTCATAGCAGCGTTGCAGGTTGGCTTGTGGCTTTTCCTCGCGCATGCACAGGATCGCCGATGGCTCGGAGGCAAACAGGAAACGGTCGGGACGCAGGTCAAAATAGAAAGGCTTGATGCCGAATGCATCGCGTACGCAACTCAGTGTTTTGGTTTCGGCGTCGTACACCACAAAAGCAAACATTCCCTCAAGGTGAACCAGGCAGTCGACATTCCATTCCTGCCACGCCTTGAGCAATACTTCGGTATCCGAGTCTGATTCGAAGGCATAGCCAAGCGCCGCCAGCTCTTGTCTGATCTCGCGATAGTTATATACTTCCCCATTGAAAATTATGGTGAATCGTCTTCCTTGAGATTTCATGGGCTGGCGGCCCGCGGTGCTCAGGTCGATGATGGAAAGCCTGGTGTGCCCGAGCGCCAATTGGCCATTGCCGACCGCGAATAGCTCGATTCCCCGGTCATCGGGTCCTCGCCGTCTCAGCTTGCTTTGCGAATTTTTCATTCTGTTTTGCAGATCGAGAGGTGGCTGCAGCCACCATCCGCCAGTAATGCCGCACATAGGTAGCTCCTTGGTCTTGCTTGCGGGAAGTAAATTGAAACTGGCGATTTCTGGCGCGGGGCTGCGTTGCGGATTGGTTGCGTACACTCGGTACGCCGCCTCACCCGCGCCTTGCCCTGCGCCCGATATGCCACCGGGGCGGGCGGGATTGAGCGTTAACAGGCCCTAGTCAGCAGGGGCCTTGCCCGTGGCGTCATTGCCGATGGCCGGTATTTCCTGGACGGTCTCGAGGTTGATTTCGTATTGATAATTTGTCGCCCAGACAATGACGGCGAAATAGGCTCCGAAGAGCACGATTTCATGAGCGACAAAAACTTGCAGGAGAATCTCTATGCCCTGCCTGGAACACAGAAGGAGTACTGTTGTCAGTGTAAAAAAATACACCACTTGCCATACCACGGCTTTTTTCAGATTGTGGTTGAGGTTCAGTACCACGCTCAATGGACTGACCATGAAGCGGACTGCCGCCGCCACCGAAAGCGGGCCCGCGAACTCGCCGGCTCTTGCCCATTCTTTTCCAAACACAAAGGAGAATATTTCCTCGCCGAATCCCATGAACAGAAGACAGAACGGGCAGGCAATACAGCCCAGAAGCAGGAATATCCTGACTATGAGGCGTCGCAGGACCCCGGGCGTTTCGTTATCCAGTTCCGCTATTTTTTGATAGAGAACCTGGGAAATGGCGTTAGAGATAAGAAACAGGGGTAAAGACAAAACCTTCAAGGTAAAGCTGAACAGGCCGGTTATCGACGCCGAGAAGAAACTGGCGATAATAAACAAAGGCATTTGCGAAGCGCCGCTGTCGAAAAGCGCGCCCCATACCGAAAATAGCGGAAACCGTCTGTATTTCCTTGCATTTTGCCTGATGCCTGCGAGGCTGACCGCCGAACGCGATTCGGAAATCGACAGCCAGTTGGCTTTGACCAGGCTGACAAGACTCAGGAACTGGCCTACCACGCAGCCCGCGACAAGTCCGTTCCAAGCGCTGAATCCATATCCCAATCCGCATTGGGTGACACCGGTGGTGCCGGCCTGGACGGCGCGGTTTACCGCCAATTGATGAAAACGCTTGCCGCGGTTGTTCCAGTAAATCATGATCTGATTGGCCGACGACAACACCACGCTCAAGGGCAGGAAATAAATCCAATTGCCTACCAGAGTGGTATTCAGCGCCACGAACAGCGCATTGTCGAATACATAAATCGCACCCAGCAGGATGGCCCCGGCAACCAAGGTAATGGCGACGGAAAGCATGACGATGTTCAGGGCGTCGCCGTCCTCTCTGGGCAGCATGATCGCCGTTTCGTATCTGGCCGCGGCGACAACGCTGACGATAGCGTTGATGGCGGTGAACAGGGCCAGCACGCCGAAATCGGCCGGGGTATAAAGCCGCGAAAGGATGGGGCTGATGGCAACCGACAACATCTGGGCGGCCAGCGTCCCAGTCATCAGAGTGATGACGTTGCGGGTGAACTCGCCCTTGAAGCCGAATGCCTTAAGCATAAGCGGGCTTCTCGGCGGCGCTCATCATTACCTGCGTGAGGGTCTCGCAACATTTTTCGATTTCCTGCCGGGTCAGTGTCGGATGCACCAGGAACATCAGGGCGGTCTCGCCCAGTTCCTTCGCTATCGGCAAGCGTTGCTTCGGACGCCAGCCGGTGCCGTCGAACGCCTGCTCCATGTAGACTTCGGAACAGGACCCTGTATAACAAGGCACGCCCCGGGCGTTGATTTCTTCCGCTATGCGGTCGCGATTCCAGTCGTCTTTCAGTTTTCCGGGGTCGACAAATACATAGCATTTGTAGGCCGCGTGGGAAATGTCGGCTGGCAAGGCAGGCACGCGCAAGCCCGGCAATTGCGCCGCCGCCGCCCAGATTCGTTGCGCCAGCGCAAGCCGGGTGGCATGCCACTGCGCCATGCGGCGCAATTGAATGCGGCCTATCGCCGCCTGGGTTTCCATCATGCGCCAGTTGGTGCCGAAGCTTTCGTGCAGCCAACGGAATCCGGGCTTGTGCTCGCGCTGATAGATGGCATCCCAGCTTTTTCCATGATCCTTGAACGACCACATTCTGGACCACAACGCGCGATTGCCGGTGGTGGCCATGCCGCCTTCGCCGCCGGTGCTTATAATTTTGTCCTGGCAGAAGGACCAGGCTCCGATATGGCCTATCGTTCCGACGGCCTGCCCCTTGTACAGGGCGCCATGCGCTTGCGCGCAGTCCTCGATAACGTATAGATTGTGCCTGGCGGCCAGTTCCATGATGGGGTCCATGTCGCAAGGCCAGCCGGCCAGGTGCACACAGATGACGGCGCGCGTCCTGGGGCTTAGTACGGCTTGAATGGTCGCCGCGGTAATGTTCTGCGAGTCGCGGTCCACTTCGGCGAACACCGGCGTCGCCCCGGCGTTGACGACGCATGACGCGGAAGCCAGAAAGCTGCGGGGCGTGACAACCACTTCGTCGCCCGCTCCTATGTCCAATGCCTGCAAGGCCGCGTCCAGCGCCAGCGTTCCATTGCTTACCGCCACAGCGTAATCGCAGCCCACCCATGCCGCGAATTCCTGTTCGAACTTGCGGCATTCCTGTCCAGTCCAGTAGTTCACCTTGTTCGACAGTATCACTTCGCGCACGGCGTCGGCCTCTTCCGGAGTAAAGGAGGGCCATGGAGAAAGGGGGTATTGAGCATAGCTGCGCCTTTCTGGAAAGAGTGGGCAAGGGGTGGCGGGGTCTACTCAGGCGCTTTCTTGGCCACCGAGTTGATGATGTATTTGAGGTCTTTCAGAAAGCTGTAGTCGCGGATATATTCTTTGTTGATTTTTACTTTGTCCGGCCAAATCACTTCGCGGTTATATCGAAGCGCGTCCGCCTGCCGGCTTAGTATCTCTTCTTCATTCTTGTACTTCAGCGTTGCGGGACCCGTGATGCCTGGCCGGACAGAAAGAATGATCCGGTCTTCGCCTTGCAGGTCATCGGCATAGCCGGGCACATCGGGGCGAGGGCCTACAAAACTCATGTCGCCGGCCAGCACGTTCCATAGCTGCGGCAGCTCATCAAGCTTGGTTTTTCGCAGAAGGGCGCCGGTTCGGGTTATCCGGCCATCGGCAGAGGTCGTGACAGTGCCGGCGCAGCCTTCGCATTCCCGCATGGTCTTGATTTTGAGTATCTTGAACTTGGCGCCGCCGCGCCCTATCCGTTCCTGGATAAACAGGCCATTGCCGCGGGTATCCAGCGACGCGGCGATCCAGGCGAGCAGGATGAGCGGCGACAGGATAATCAACCCGAAAAACGCAAAGAACAGATCGAAAGCCCGTTTCAGCGCCAAGCTGCACAGGGATGCCAAGTCCAGTTTGGCGTGGGAATACAGCATTTTTTTCAGCCGTGCCGGCACAATCGCCAAGATGAATCGGATAGCCGTATTCTTCAGGAAGTCGAATTTCGACAAGAAGCCTATCTTTCTTTGATAGCAGATAACGGCATATTCGTATTTGAAGCTTTGCAGCCCATTCCTGGACATGAATCCCGCCCCGGCCCGCACCATGAACAGCTTATCGGGTAAATTCGCCAGCTTGTATCCGTGTACGATCAACAGCGACCACAAGGCGACGTCTTGCGAGCGTTTGAACAAGGGATAGCCGCCTACCGCCTGCAGCGCGGATTTTCTGAATACCGCGGCGGCGTGGCTGATCGGGCTTCGGGTCTTGGCAAAGCGCACCAATTCTTCGTGAGTCAAGGGCAGGATGCGCGAGGAAAAAACCACGCCCTGTTCGTCGAACTCATCCAGGGCCGCGCTGCTGGCAGCGATATCGGGATTGTCCGCCATGAAACCGATTTGTTTCTCGAACCGCCGCGGCAGCGAAATGTCATCGCTGTCCATCCTGGCGATCAGTTCGTGGCGGCAGTGTTTCAGGCCTGCATTCAGCGCAACGGCAAGCCCGCTATTGTTGGCGAGCCTGACTGTCGATATGTTCAATGGCGATCTGAACGCTTCAATGATGGCGGTCAATGCGCTTGGCAACGGGCCGTCTTCGACCAGGACCACTTCGCTTGCCTGCAGCGTCTGGTCGAGCAGACTCTGCAGCGCCTGTCGCAAATAGTCGGGCTGCTCGGCATGATAAACCGACATCAAGACTGAAAAATTCATGGCTATTCCTTGTGGCTTTGGGCCGGATCGGCCGCCGGATCAGCCGTTTTCGGCACCAGTCCGGCCAACATACTCAGGTTCGGAGATCCATCATGTAGAGCTTGCGTTTTCCGTTGAATACGGAGTCGAAGAAAACCTTGCCGCCATCGGGCGACACTCTGGGATGAAGGTCGCAGCGGGTTTCGCCACCGAAATTGAAGCCCTGGAAAAACTGGCCCAGCTCCACGGTTTCGCCGGTGGCCAAGTTGGCCTTGAACAAATGCTGCATACGCGATTTATCGGGATAGGTATCGGTGACGAACCAGTCGCCATGCACATGGGGATGGCCGTCTCCTCCCGCATCCAGCTTGCCGCCGAATAGCGGTTTGATGCCGCCGCTGTGGGCATCGATAAGGTAATAGCCGTCTTTGCCGGATGGCCCGCGCATATAGGAAATCACGCGGCTGTTATTGATCCAGAAACAATGGCTGACCATGCCGTGGTTGCTGAGTATCTTTAATCTCCCGGCGCGCGCATCCGCCATAAGCAGCCGGTCGAATTTTCGATTGCCCACGAAGTAGCGATGGAGAAATATGAATTTATCGCCGTCCGGGGAAATCATCACATGATTGATTTTGTGTTTGGCCGATTTGAAGACAGATTCGAAACCTGTATGAATCACTTTGCCGATAGAATATAAAAGCGTGGACTCGCCGGTCTGCTGATCGACCTTCCAAATTCCGTCTTGATCCAGTTCAGCCATGTCCTTGTCATTCAGGGCAGGCAGGTTGCGGTAGCCATAATCGGGCCTTAGCGCCTGGATCCGCCTGTAGTTGATGGCGAGAAAATAGTCTTGCGCGAAGGAATCCTGTACGGGCAGGCAATAGCGCTTGATTTCCTTTCGTGTCCTCAGTGAAAAAACCCGGCTTATATAGCGCTGGTTCGAGTCATCGAAATCATTGAAGATGAACGAGTCGGAATCCAGCCAGTGCGCGCGGGCTCCCTGCTGCCAGTTATATGCCTTGGTTTTCACTTCCAGAATCGGCAGCGTCAGGTCGTTGAGCGAAAATATCAGGATGCTCAGGCTTTTTTTAGTATCGGGCTGGAGGTTTGTGGGGTGGATGGTCGAATGGCAAAGCAGAAAACCGTCCTGGGAAACCGGGGTTTTGTCGTAGTATCCAAAAAAGGTGTTGAGCGTTTCGTCGCCTACTGGCGCTATCTTGTGGATGGATGTGTATTTGAAGTTTTTTTTATTCAGGATGAATACCAGCCGTGCATATGCCTTTTTTATTCCCGCTTTCAACACCGGAAACCGGGCCAGGAGCTTGGCGATTTTCCGCTCCACGGAACCATATTCGTTAGCCATATAACTTCCGCTCATTGACGCGATTGAATACCGGGTTGGCGACATGCCGGGGCATGCCGGCCGCGGGAGTCCCGCCCGCGGGACGCATGCCCTGGACGGCGGCGTGCGACATGCCCGCCAGCATTCCATAGAAGAACCAGAGCTCCGGCAACAGGATGTATTCGTTCATGGCCATCATGATGGCAATTACGAGGAATGACACTTTGAATGCTTTGCCTGGTCCTGACAGGGGCGGCAGTTTTCTCAAAATCAAAGACAATATGATCAGGAGCAGGGAAAATCCGATGATTCCCAGTTCCGCGAAATACGAGATATAGAAATTATGGGCCTTGGAGTCCTGGCCGTAGTCGCTTACCTTGTGAAAACTTTTCCTGTAGTTTTCCAGCCCCAAACCGGTTCCGAACCAGAAGTTATCCTCGGCGGTGGCGATCGCGCCCTTGAGCAGCATCACGCGGTTGTAATCGCTCATGCTGCTGTCCAGGTTTTCATCATGGGCCAGCATTCGGGCGGTGACGGATACGTGCTCTAGCCGTTTCAAGGAGTTGTCGGCGATACCGCTGAAGGCGAAGGCGATGATCAATAGCAGGGCCGCCGCGGATTTCAATAAACCGGCAAGCGAAAACCGCATGTAAAACATAAAGATGCCCGCCAGCAGGCCTATCAGGCCCGACCTGGAGAATATCAATGCCAGCGTCAGGACAACGCAAGCCATGCAGAAAACCAGCCATGTCCGCGACAGTCGTTCTTCTTTGTGTATGTAAAACAGCAAGGGGAATATCATGGCGATGAATACAACGGTGCCGTTCCGGTTCACGACGGGCATGAAGTTCGTGTCCTCGCCTATGCCCAGGGCAAAGCGGGCAAGCCCTACCAGGCAGCCCAGGACCAGGATGGTTGCCGTGGACTTGATGACTTTGTTTGCGGTACGCTTGTCGACTCTGGAAAAGAAAGCCGCCGCCGAAAAGAAAATGATGAAATTCAGAGGCCAGGCAAACCAATAGGTGAAATTGGCCAGGGTCGCCCCGCCTATCATCACTGTAGTCATGAACGCATAAATGCAATAGATGATCGCAAGCGCCAATAGCAGGCTGTATGACCGCGGCAGGCGGATGTGATTGCGCACCGCCAAGGCCAGTCCGGCCGAGATTATCGGCAGATAGGCCAGCGGCATTCCGGCAAAACGGGCTATGTCCATCGATACATAAGGCATGAAGGCCAGCGGAAAAATGTTCAGGGCTATGCCGTAGCCGAAGGCGTGCAGGGCGTTCCTGTTTGAATAAATGGCAAACAGGAACAAGGCCGCCGAGGCGGTCAGATAATAGACCTGCAGTCCGATCAGCAACGGTACGCTCCTTGAAACTCGGTCAGCCTGTCGATAATCGACTGCGCCTGCTTTTTCCTGGAGTAGTTGGCGATCAAGTCGTTCTGGGGCTTGTAGAAGCTGAATCGGTTCAGCGTTATGGCTTCCAGCAATAAATTTTTGATCTCGTTGGCATTTTTTGCGAAATAGCCGGTTCCGGTTCGTTCCAGTAATTCGCCCGCGGCATGTGTGCCGTCGATTCCCACCGCCAGTATGGGTATTCCGCTAACCAGATACTCAAACACTTTGCCCGTCAGCATGCCCTTTGCGCTGGGCTCGCCCGATTCAAGCAGTAGCAGCAAGCTGCTGTTTCTTTGAGCCTCCAGAGAGGCCTGCCGGTCCACGAACCCTTTTATCTGGATTATTCCGTGTCTGTTGGCGTTGCTTCGTTGAATGATTTGCCTGAGTTCGATTTCATTCTGGCCATAGAAGGCTATGCTCACTCTGCCGGGGTCTATCGAGCCGGCGTCAATCAGATCATTGACGGCGATGAACAACGGCGTGGGATCGCGCCGGTTTGGGTAGATAGTTCCCGCATAGCAGATGGCGATCTCCTTTGCCGGCGGCGGCCACGCCGATACGGTTTGCAGCCAGGCGGGAAATTCGTCGGGATCGAAGCCGTTTTCGATAACCCAGACGGGCAGGGCGGGGTAGCGCGATTGCAAATCGGCGGCCAGAGGTTGGGACACGGTGATTATGGCGTCGGCCAGACCGTTGAGCGTGCGCCGTTCTTTGGCGTGCTCCAGTCTTTTGAATATTCCCCGCGCCGATGTGATGTGGTTGTTCACCCATAAGTCCCTGAAGTCGGCGAACCATAGCAGTTCCGGATGCCGCTTCTTCAGCTTGCTGGCGACGACATGCACGGCGGGAGGTGAATAGGAGCTGACAATAAGGTCGTAATGGTTCGCGGCGATAAGCCGCAAGCCGGCCCGGTATGCGGGCTTCACCCACAAGTCGTGGATGTCGAGCATCGAGCCTATGTGGTTGCGCAGGCCGCGTACTTTATTTTTCAAGTTGGCCAGCCGGGATCCGCTTTCTTGCGTGTTGCGCGCGGGACGTGTTTTTTCCCGGTTCGATGCCGCTTGCCTGGACCATCGTTTCCCTAGCCAGGCGGGCAGGCAGGGCACCTCGACGACAGTGACGTTTTCGGGCAGGTCGGGTTCCAGCCCGAAAGGGCCCATGAAGCTATATTTTCTTGTCGTCAGCACGGTTACCTGATGTCCCTGCAATGCCCAGTATTTGGCCCACTGCCCGACCCGGAGCACGGGTACCCTGTTTTGCGGGTAGAAGAAACAGGTAATCAACAGGATGCTTTTTTTTTGTTCGTTCATTCTCTGACCCAAAATTGAAGTACGTGCTCTCGCTGTCAACGTCACGCGGCCAGCCGCTTGTTCCATGCCTCCACGGCAATGAGCGGCGGCGCGCTGCTTACTCCAGGCGCATGGGCAAGCATGTTTTTATACAGTGTCCGTTCCTGGGGGGTTTCGAGCATGGTGTTGTGCCACAGCACGGTGAAGTTGCCGCTTACGGCGCGGCAGGCTTCTTTCAACTGGATGAATTTTTCCAGGGCGGCCGCGCTTGCGCCCAGATTCATATAGCGGGGCGCCATCACGGTGCACTCCATGGCGATCAGCGGGCGGATGCGCAGGTTCAGCGCTACGCCGGCCACGGGATCGAAGGCCGGATATTCGTAGCATGTGCCGCAGCGGAAGCCTGGTTTTTCAGCGTAGCTGAGCGTGCTGTCGTAGGCCATACCCCCCTGTTCCCAGCCATACAAGGTCGCCGGAGTTTGCCAGCGCAGATAATGCATGCGCCCGCCCCATTTATCCTGGACTATGCCTTCTTCCCGGCAAATATCGAACAGCTCGCGCGCCTCCGACACAATGAGGTTCGGACTTTGGTAGGTGTTGTAGCTGGGATGCAGGCCAATTTCGTGGCCGCGGGCATGAATGCGCCGCAGCAGCTCGCGAATGGCGGGATGCCTGGCGTTGTAACGCGCGTCCAGGGATGGATGCGTCCGGCCGCAGATAAAGTAGAAGGCGCTGACCAGCCCATGCTGTTCGGATGTGTCCATGATCCAGTTGAAGGTATTGAATGGGTCGCGCGCATTCAGCTTTTCCTTCGAACGCAACCATATCGCCGGCGCTTCCATCGCCTTGATGGGTTGGCGCCGTCTCAAGATGTCGCCGGCCATTGTGCGCAGCAGCCTGCTGAAACTGGAGAAACCGTAGCGCGCCGGTGTATCGACGTCATGAGACAGGCGGATCGCAAAAGTATGCCCGACCAGAGGCAAGGCGGGCCATGTGCGTTGAACGACCTGGGCCAATATGGCTAACCATTCATCGACCACTGGGCGCTCCAGATAGCGGTGTCTATAGGCATGGGACGACGTGGCGGGAAACCGGCCGTGTTTGTCCAGATCCATGCGGCCCACTTCCTCCTGGCGCGACAGCATCCAATAGGCCAGGCCCAGAATGTCATAGCGGACGGTATAGCCCGCGGCAGTCTGTTCGATCAGGGGAAATGCCAGCGCATCCGCTCCGGGTGCCGGCAGTGGCGCGCGCAAAGCGGGCTGCCAGCCTTCGCTTGCGGCATCCCAGTGGCCGCAGGGCAAGTCGGAGCATGCCCGCGAGAATGTTGCCGGATCGGACTCGATACGTACATTCATATCGCTGCCGGGAAGAGATAAAAGCACATACCCGGGTTCGGGCTGGGCAAGCCGCAAATGGTCGTTCAGGCGCTCGCGCAATATCGCGTTCAGCCAGGCCAGGGCCGCGGTTCGTGTCGATCGGGGAAAATTCAAGTCGGTCACCTTGATCTGAATTGCGATGCAAATTCGTGTGGAAGGATTGCTTCAGGATCCATGCGTTCCATACGTGATGTAGCTGCTGCGGTGGCTGCCGTAGCGGGAACTGTAGCGTTGGCTGGATGCGTCGAAATCGTTGAATATCACGCCTTGGACTTGCGCTCCCGCCTGGTTCAGGCGCTTGGTGGATTCTTTCAGTTCATTCAAGGTGCTGACTTGCGCGCGAGCCAGCAAGAATACGGTGCCCACATAAGGAGCCAGCGCCATGGCGTCGGAGACGGGCAGCACCGGGGCGGTGTCCAGCAGCACCACGTCGTAGTTTTCCGACAGACTGTGCAGCAGCCGCATGGTCTTGGCGGAAAGCAGCATTTCCGCGGGGTTGTGGGGCAGGATGCCGGTGGTGATCATATCGACATTCGGCATGACATCCTTATGCAGGACTTGCTGCAGCGACGCCGTGCCGCGCAGCAGGTCGCTCAGGCCGTTGTAGCGCTCCATGTCAAAATACCGGTGAATGCTGCCGCTGCGGAAATCGGCATCGATGAGCAACACCCGTTTATCGGCCGCCCCCAGCACGGCGGCCAGGTTGACACTGGTGAATGTCTTGCCGATATTGGGCGTGGGGCCCGCAAGCATGACGATATTATTGGCGGCCTCCTGCAGTGTGAACTGCAAGTTGGTTCGCAGGCTGCGCAAGCTTTCTATTGCCGGATCGGCGGGCGAGTTTTCAGCGAGAATGTGCCTGAAGTAAGGTTTTCGATTGCGCTGCCTGCGCTGCCGATACGCGCCGGGAAGCACGCGGGGCACGGTCGCCAATACATTCAGGCCCAGGCTGGATTCAATATCGTTGGCCAGCCTGACGCCAGGGCGCAGAAAGCTGCGCAATAAGGCCCAGCCTGTGCCCAGCAAAAGGCCGAACACGCCCGCAATCGAAAGCACCAATAGCGGCCTGGGCTTGACGGGTTCCTCGGGAACGATGGCCGTGTCGACCATGCGCACGTTGCCCACTTTCCCTTCCTTGACCAGCCTTAATTGCTGGGCGCTATTCAGCAGGCTGGCGTAGAGCTCGCCATTGACCTTGACGTCGCGCACCAGATTAAGCAATTGCTGCTCCAGTTCGGGCAATGTCTTGATGTGGGCGGCCAGCCTGGCGACCTCTTTTTCAAGAGCCGAGATTTGCTGATTGAGGGCTTGTATGGTGGGGTGGGACGGCCCGAACTGAGAGACTAATTCGCGGCGCCTTTGTTGCAGTTCGAATAATTGGGTTTGCATGGTCACGGACGTGTTCAGCGACAAGGTGCCTTCAGTGCCCAGATTGAATGTGCCGTTTTTATCGCGGAATGCTGTGTATTTGTTGTCGGAGTCATCCATTTGCTTTCTTAGCTGGGGCAAGAATCCATTCAGGAAAGACAGCGATTTTTCGGCTTCCGCGGCCTTGCGCTCGGTGTTCTGTTTTACATAGGCCGCGCCGATCGCATTCAGGATGTTGGTGACCTGGACCGGATCCGTGCCTTCCAGCGCCATGGATAGCACGCCCGAGGGTTTGCCTTTTTCATCGATAGCCAGTTTGTTCTGCAGGGACTGGATGATGTTCTGGCTAGAGCGTCGGACGAGAACAAATCCCGCCTCAGGCGCTGCGTTCAGGTTTGCCACCAGGATCCGCCCCATCTGGCCGCCCGCGCTGAAGTCGCTTGCCGTTCCGACTTTGCCGTCGGCCAGCTTCTCGCCATCGGGTCCGTACAGCTCATAGCCCTCGATCGTGGCGATCAGCGCCAGTTTTTGATTTTCCAGGCTTTGGGGAGCATCCAGTTGCGCCACGCTGATGGACTCCGTGCCCCAGACATATCCGCCTATGAGGTAGCCGCCGATATTGAAGGCGCGGGGGCTGGACAATCCCGTTGCGTGCTTGGCCAGCCAATGCCCGATCAGGGGAATGTAGTTGGGAGTCGCTTCAATATGCAGCTGCAGATGATCGCTGGCTTGTCCAACGACAAGGCGGGAACGCAGAATTTCAATTTCGGCGGTGGCGGGCGATTGGATATTGAACACGGTGGCCAGTTCGTCCAGGATATGATTGCTGGGCGTGGTGGTTGGACTCTGTTCGACCTGAATCAAGGCGTCGGCCTGATATACCGGCTGGCTTATCACGGCGTAGGCTCCGCCCAGCAGCAAGCTTGCCGCAAGCACGCCCAGGATCAGCCAGCGCGCATTGATAATCGTATCGAGCAGGCCGAAAAAGTTGATATCGTCATTGCTCTGCTGCGCGAACGGCAGGGGGCCGACCGGCGCGACGGCATAGTGAGTATTCATGGCGTGGCTCATCGTGTCATGTCCCGGGTGGCGCTGACGGCGCCATAACTAGGCAGCAGCATGCTTATTACGCGGTTCCAGCGCACGATGGGCGCCGGGTCGACAAAAACCATATCGTGCGCTTTCAGTTCGAAGTCGGCGGCCAGCACATATGCTGTCGGAACACTGGCGTCCAGGTGATAGATTTCGGCGTTTCCATGGTCGCCCTTGCGTATTACATAAATCTGCCGGGGATTGCTGGTTTCCGGGTTCACGCCTCCGGCTTCGCCCAGAGCCTGGGCCAGCGTCAACTGGCCGTCGTTCAAAGGCTGGCCGCGAGGCGAGTACACATCGCCCAGCATGAATACTTTGGACTCGCCGCGGTTGACGACGCGCAGCAGATCGCCGCTGGCCAGCATGATCTGCGCCGGATTCACGCCGCTTCTGGTCAACTGCGGCAGATTGATGCGGGTAGCCACCCCCTTGCGCGTCAAAACCAGGGACGACCGGTCCGCCTCGGGCGTAAAGCCGCCCGCCCGGTTGATCGCTTCCGGCAGGGTCATGGGAATGTCGTTGATCGTCAGCAAGCCCGGAGAGCGCACCTCTCCGTCGACGTATACCCGCCCGTTGCGGTAGGCTTGAATGCGCACCGTCAATTGCGGATTATTGATATATGGGGTTATGCGCTTGGTCAACAGAGCGCGCAACTGATATTCGGTCAAGCCCGATACATTGATTGCGCCCACGAACGGAAACTGGATAAAGCCATCGGGGCTGACGTTATAGCCGTTTCCGACTTCGGCGGTGCTCGGCAGATTCGTCGCAACGGTTGAGCCGGCCGCCACCAAGGCAAGTTCAGGATGGTTCCAGACCACGATGTTCAGAATGTCGCCCGGGCCGATCTTATACGTCGATCCGGCGCCGAAAAGATGCTTGATGTCCTGCTGGACTACGGAGTCCTGCGACGTTCGCAATTGCTGGATCAGTTGTGGCGAGATGGTCATCAGCGCCCCGGGCGGCGCGCTCTCGTTATTGACCGCCGCGGCGACATCCTGGGGCTTGCCCATATACATGCCGGGCGACATGCTGCATGCTGAAAGCAAGGCGAAGGCGCAAATCATCGTGCCGACAGCGGCGAGACGCGAAAGCACCGGATAGCTCGGGAAAAAAAGCAGGTCTTTCATCAAATCCACTTTAAGGTAACGAAGGTTAAGCCGCGATGCCGGGCGAACTTCAAACGCCGGCTTCGATACCGCGGTCGTGCAGGCTACCGCAGTGTTTTTGCCCGATCGGGGAAAAATCACTCCTGTTTTGCCGCGGTACCGCTTTGTCGCCAGGGGTCAGGGAAGATGCTTGCGATCGGCCTCGCTCACCCCGGCAAGGCCTTATTATGGATAGTTCGATATACGCTTCAGGTCAGCTCCACCCGGCTGCGTGTGGAGCTGACCTTGATTGTTCTGCCAAGAATTTCCATCAGCACGATCACGCGCTGCGCCGATGTGGAGTGCACCAGGCCCTCCAGGCCATTCAAGACTGGATCGCAAAGTCGCACACGGCAGCCGGCTTGCAGGGGACTTATGATTTGCAGGTCCGCCCGGTTGCGTTGCTGCTCATGTTGCTGGACCGCGGCCAGGATTTCCGGCTGGATCAAAGCGAAATTGATGCCGAATCTGACGATGGAATTCACCCCGCGCGTCGATCTGGCGGCGCCGATGGATTGTTTGTCGTTGGATGGCCGGAAAAACATGTAGCGTGGAAACATAGGTTCGTGTTTGACCCGCGTTCCGGTTTCTGGAGAAGTCGAAGCATGTTTCGCCATCGTTTTGTACAACGGCAGGTAAGTCAAGAATCCTTGCTGTTGCAAATTCTTTGCCGCCAGGCTTTCTTTGCGCGGTTCGGTGTACGCGACATACCAGGCGGCAGCGCTTTCGGGCGCCGCAATGATCTCCGGCAAATAGACCGGCATGGCCGCTTGCGCCGGCGACGGGTCGACATGGCAATGCATATTTCTCTCCCCCTATCTTGCTGTTTCTTGAAACCGGCAGGATGTCTTGCGAACCGTCGCACAGGCTCTGTTCCTGGGCGTTTCGAGGTGTTCGCGGCACTTATTGCCATGCTTTCAAATATGTGCAATTTTTAGCAGATATTGCGTTTGGCCTGCCATGGGCTGTATGTGCTAGGGCGAGTGTTGTAGGCCATGCGGAGTAGGCCGTGCGGGGGAATGAATTGCGCAAAGCGAGGGATTTGCGCCCCCGCTTTTATTGATGTCTATTCGAAACCGCCGTTGCTTCTCAAGGAAGCCGTGCCGGCGCTTGTCAACAGTTCAATCAGCTTTTTGGCCGCGGCGGGTTCGGTCGAGTGCAAGGCTAGCGCCGCCACATACGTGGTTGCCAGTTCGAATTCTTTGGGTAGAAGGCCGGCCAGGGCGACCCCTGGAGTGTAAAGAATTTCGGTAACCTGTGTGCAGCCCAGAGCCCCCGGCTCTTTTGCCCTGGATAATTCATGCATGGCGGTTGCTCCATTGGGAAAATGGCGCAGCCGGGCGGAAAGCGTTGTGTCTATGCCCAGTTTTTCCAGTACCTTGGCAAAATGCATGCCGGCGGTGGACTTCTTGGTATCGGGCACATAGATGGCGGGTGCGGCAAGCAGGGATTCTTTCAACGCGCCGGCATCGTGCAAACGAGGAGGGGGATCCGATGCCCGGCAGGCGACGCCGGTCTGCACGATGCCGATAGGGCGCATGCCGGCGTCGGCGAGCTGGCCCTCGCCCACCATTTTTTCTATCAAAGCCTGAGTCAGTATGACCATATCGCACCGCCCGCCCTCGAGGAAGCGATCCCGCATCAGGCCGACGGCGCCGAATTCGCCGTCGATATCGTAGCCCGTGCTTGCGAGAAATTGCGCCTGAACCTGCGATACCAGACCCTTGGCCGCTCCTCCGCTGAGAAGATGGATAGCCGGCTGTCCGGTGGGTTGAATACTGCTCATTTCATTCTCCTGTGCTCTTTTGCTTGATGGTTCACGGTGTTGACGATGGTTGCGCCGGTTCATCGACGCCAGGGCCTGTTAACGCTACATCCCCGCCCGCGTGACTGGTCAACACCGCGCTGGCCGTGTTGCGGATTCCTTGCGTACACTCGGTACGCCGTCTCCCCCGCGCCTTGCCCTGCGCCCGATATGCGACCGGCGCGGGCGGGGATTTAGCGTTAACAGGCCCTGGTCATGCTGGGGATGTCCGCCTGTTTTGCCGAATCGAAATTGATCAGGTTTTGAATAACGCCGCGTATCCAGCGGTTCAAGGGGTCTTGATGGGCGCGGCTGTGCCAGTACAAGCCGAATTTCATGCCGGGCAAGTCCAGCGGGCTATTGAACAAAGCCAGGTTGTGGCCCGCGCAGACATGAATTGCCAACTGCCTGGGAATGGTAGCGACCAGATCCGTTTCTTTGATGATATGCGGAATCATCATGAAGCTTCGTTCGGAGAGCACGATATTTCGCTTTAATCCGATATTCGACAGCGCTTTGTCGATCGCGCCGTCGTAGAAGCTAGGGCGGCTGGGCGTGATTTGCACATGCCGCAATGAACAGAAGCGTTCCGGCGTCATGGGCTCGCGAAACGCGGGATGGTCGGTGCGCGCAATGCAGACAGCCTGATCGTTGCATAATTGCTTGAAGTGCATTCTTCCGCTTGGCACTACGCCAGGCCCCAGTCCCAGGTCGACATCGGCCCGTTCCATCCATTCATGGATATGAATCCGGTTCGCCTCGCGTACGGTCAGAGTGACATTCGGCGCTTCTTTTTCCAGGACTCGGGCCAGCGTGGGCACGGCCAGCAGCCGCATGTAATCCACCGCCACGATCACTATGTTTCCCGAAAAGTTTTTTGGGTCGAACGGACCTTGGGTCGCCAGCATGGATTGCATTTGGCCCACCAGCGATTCCGCCGTTTGCGCAAGGTGCAGGGCGCGCTCGCTCGGCATCATCTGCGATGATGACTTGATAAGCAAGGGGTCGTTGAACAATTGGCGCAGCTTTGCCAGCATGGCGCTGGCCGCAGGCTGCGACATGCCCAGCACGGTTGCCGCGCGGGTAACGCTGCGTTCTCGAACCAGCACGACCAGGCAATACAGCGACCACGCATCTAGACGGGGAATATTCAAATCCGGCGATTCCTGATAGTCGGCGCGGGATACAGGCGGTTCCTGCGATCCGATCGATTATCTCATGGATCGATGGCCACAAGACGGCGCCGCGGTCCGGCCAAGGCAGCCTGGCCAAGGAGATACTTTCATAGGATGCAAGCGCTCCGCCCCAGGAGACGGCGTCAATGTTCACGGCCTTCCAGACATGGTTATCAGCATTTCCTTATTCCGGTTATGCGTCTTTCGGCATGGACATTCAATACCCCATGTCGCATATTGATCGACATTCCAACTTAGAAAAAGGAGATCATTTTGCATTCGAAACTCGAGGCTAATGCGCCCTACAAAAACTACCGTTATGTTTTGGTGGAGCAGAGCGCCGGCGTGCTCACGATCACGTTGAACCGGCCAGAGAAACGCAACGCGATGGGCGTGGGGCTAACGCTGGAAATGGTCGATCTGCTGGAGCAAGTGACCTATGACGCCAATGTCAGAGTGGTCGTCCTCACCGGCGCCGGCGACTCCTTTTGCGCCGGCATGGACTTGAAGGATTTCTTCGACGCTTCCGAGCACGACGAGATGACCTTGCGCCGGGCGCAAGACGCGGCGAACTTGTGGCGGGTCCGGTTGCTGCGCAATCTGCCCCAGCCCACCATTGCAATGGTAAATGGCCACTGTTTCGGCGGAGGGTTTTCGATTGTGGAGGCTTGCGATATTGCGTTTGCCGATGAGCAGGCAAAACTGGCCATTTCTGAAATCAATTTCGGCCATTTCACCGGAGGTCCTGTCGCCAAATCGGTTCGCTCCACAATGACCTCGCGTTCGGCCAGCTATTATGCTTTGAGCGGCCGTGGGTTCAGTGGGGCCGAGGCGGTGCGCACGGGCTTCATCACGCAGGCATTCAGCAAAGCCGATCTGCACAGGGAAACCTATCAACTGGCCCGGGAATTGGCCGAGAAAGACCCGGTGGCGCTGCATCTGACCAAAGAAAGCCTGCGGTTCGCCGGCGATATGTCGTGGGATGCCGCGCTGAGCTATAACGTGGCGAAAGCTGCCGAGCTGTCTGTGCGGCAGCAAGGGGACACGTCGCGGGCCTCTTCGATAAATGCCTTTCTCGGCGGCAAGTTGCGCCCTGGCCTCAGCGGTTCGGGCGATGCCGGCGACTCTGGCCAAGCCAAGTAGGAATGCCGGTAATGGCTCTCGCCCCTTGCTATGACGGCTTCCGGCATTTGCGGCTGGACTACGATGAGGCGGGCATTTTGAGCATCGCTCTGCACCGGCCGGAGAAGCGCAATGCCATTGGCGTGGTCATGACGCATGAACTGGTGCGCGTTTTCGATATTGTTGCGCGCGACGATCAGGTGAAGGTTGTCATCATCAGCGGGGCGGGCAACTCTTTTTCGGCGGGCATGGACCTGAAGGAGATGTTCGATGCGTCCGCATACGATGCCGCGACGCTCCATCGCGCGCGCAGCGCCACGAATGAATGGCGGACACGCTCGTTGCGCCAACTGCCTCAGACCACCATTGCTAATGTCCGCGGCTTTTGCCTGGGCGGCGCGCTGCCATTGGTGGAGTCGTGCGACATTGCCTTTTGCAGCGTCGACGCCATATTCGGCATTCCAGAGACGAACTTCGGGTTCTTTCCGGGCGGTCCGATAGCCAAGACCCTGCTCAATGGGATGCCGCGCCGCGCCGCCGCCTATTACGCGCTCAGCGGCCGTACCTTCACAGGTCAGGATGCCGCGGCAATGGGGCTGGCAACGGCCGCATTCGGCGTTGAGCAACTGGATGCCGAAACCTGGCTGCTTGCCCGTGAAATTGCCGCCCGCGCCGCGCCGCGGGCGATGCCGCCCGAGTCCATGCCCGGTATCTGCGATGGCGTCCTATCGATGCCCTCTGACGTATCAGGCCGTTAAACCGATGACTTCGATTAAAAAGAATATGGATAATCTGCACGATCTTCTGCAAAGAAATGAACGTTTGTATGCCGGCCGCATCGCCATCCGATGCGAGGGCACTGTACGCACCCATGGCGAGCTGGCCGACCGAGCCCGGCGCCTGGGCAGCGCGCTGCAGCAGCGCGGCGTGCGGCATGGCGACCGTGTTGCCATTCTTGCCCGCAATGGGATCGAGATGGTGGAATCGCTGTGCGCGTGTGAATGGTACGGCTATGTCGCCGTGCCGCTGAACCATAGGCTGGCTGCCAAGGAACTGGCCGATATTGTCCGGGATTGCAGTCCCGCCGCATTGATCGCGGAGCTTGAGTTCGATGTCACCGCTCAGCTTCTGCGCGGCGTGCTTCGTTCTCCCGCTTTGATGGCGATAGTTGGTAGCCCGGATCATGAGCTGGACTACGAGTCGCTGGTTTCCAGCGGCAATTGCGTCCCGCCGAGCATCAAGCCCGGCGGCCAGGATACCGCCTATATCATTTATACCAGCGGATCGACCGGGCGGCCCAAAGGCGTCATGCTTGGGCATGCGGGAATGGTTGAGTCGGGCCGCTTATTGTCGGCGCCGGCGGGCGTCCGGCCGGACAGCCTGATGCTGGTCGTGATGCCATTGTTTCATGTCGGCGCCATCGCCCAGCGCCTGGGACACGTGGTGAATGGCTCCAGCATCTTGCTGCATCGCAAGTTCGATGCCGCGACGGTGGTCGCGGACATAGAAAAGCATCGTATTACCGAGGTGCATCTTGCGCCCATGATGTTGCGCTCGGTGCTTGACTGCGCCGATCGAACGGATGCGGACCTGTCGTCCCTGGAAACCGTCAAATACGCGTCGTCGCCGATCCCGGACGACACGCTGGATCGCGCCATCGGCCGCTTCGGGCCTCATCTTTTGCAGTTCTACGCGATGACCGAAGCCGGCGGTATTGCCACCGTGTTGCACAAGTACGTGCATGCCGCCGCCGCCCGGGGAGAGTCGCCGCGCTACTTGCGGTCGGCGGGGCAGGCTCACTGGGGCTGCGCGATCGAGACACGGCGCGCCGACGGCAGTTTATGTGATGTGGATGAAAGCGGCGAAGTCTGGTTGCAGACGCCCAGCGTCATGCAGGGCTATTGGTCCAACGATGCCCTGACGCGCGAGGCCCGGGTCGGTCCCTGGCTGCGCACTGGCGACGTCGGGCGCTTGGACGCGGATAATTTCCTGTTCATTGTCGACCGCATGAAGGACATGATAATTTCGGGCGGCGAAAACATCTACAGCTCTGAAGTCGAGCGCGCCCTGGAGTCTCATCCGGCGGTGCTCGAGGCCGCCGTCATTGGCGTTCCGGATGAAAAATGGGGGGAGTCGGTCAAGGCTTTCGTTGTGTACCGTCCCGGTGCCGAAGGCCCCTCGGCCGATGACCTTATCGAATATTGCCGCGACCGGATCGGCAGCTACAAGAAGCCTCGCACAATCGAGTTCCTGGAGCGATTGCCCCGTTTGCCTCATGTCGAGAAGATAGACAAATCCGCGCTTCGGCTGCCTTATTGGGTAGGCAAGACCCGCCAGGTTTGATGCCCGGCTTGTTGATAAAAGGAAATATTGCATGACAGCTATCACATTGAAAACGGCGGCGGCCATTGTCGAGCACGCCATCGAGAAAGCCCGCGAACGCGGATTCCAGCCGCTTGCGGTCGCCGTGCTGGATGCTCGCGGACAGCTCAAGGCTTTCGGCTCCGAGGATGGAACCAGCTTGCTGCGGGCGCAAATCGCCATCTCCAAGGCCTGGGGGGCTCTTGGAATGGGCATGGGCGGACGCAGCCTGACCAGCCGCGCTCAGAAGAATCCCGCGTTCTTTACCGCTCTGGGCGCCATGTCCGAGGGGAAAATGGTGCCGGCGGCGGGAAGCGTGTTGATACGGACCGCGGCCGGCGAATTGATCGGCGCTGTCGGCATCAGCGGCGATTTGCCGGAGAACGACGAAGCGGCGGCCATCGCCGGCATAGAGGCCGCGGGGATGAGCGCCGATGCGGGTGAATGATGTGACATGAGGTAGAAGGGCAATCAACAATTCAAACATACAGGAGTAGACATGATGAATCGCTTAATGAATCTTGCCGGAATGCTGTTCTCGGCGGTATTGCTTGGGGGCGCCGTTACCGGCGGCGCCTATGCGGCCGACTATCCGGCAAAACCGATAAGGCTTGTGGTGCCTTTCCCCGCCGGCGGTCCGGCCGACAACCTGGCGCGCCCGCTTGCGCAGAAACTGACCGAGCGGCTGGGGCAAACCGTAGTGGTCGAGAACCGTCCCGGCGCCAACACCATGATAGGCGCGCAGTTCGTGGCGGGCGCCGAACCGGACGGATACACGCTGCTCCTGGCGAGCGACGCCGGCATGTCGCTGGTGCCGGCCTATTCGTCCGTGAGCGGCGTCGTCGTACCCTACGACCCGGCAACCGATTTCGCGCCTATTTCGATGCTGGCTCATCTGACCCAGGTTTTATCGGTGCATCCCGACGTGCCGGTGAAAACATTGCAGGAACTGATAGCGCTGGCCAAGAAGCAGCCGGGCAAGCTTTCCTACGCCTCGTTCGGTGTGGGCAGCCAGTCGCAGATTGCGATGGAAACCTTGAATCTGAAGGCGGGGATCGACATTCTGCATGTGCCGTACAAGGGCGCATCGCCGGCGCTCACCGACCTGGTGGCGGGCCGGGTGAATGTCATGCTGTCGTCGCCGTCCGGGCAACTGCCCTATATTCGCGACGGCCGCCTGAGGGCATTGGCCTATGCCGGGCCCAAAAGGTCGCCGGCCTTGCCCGATGTGCCCACGTTCGCCGAACTGGGCATGCCCGATTACGAGTCGCGCGGTTGGTTCGGCGTAGTGGCGCCCAGCGGTACGCCGCAGGCCATCCAGGATTTGCTGCGCAAAGAGGTCTGGTCGATAGTCGGTTCACCCGATTATCAGAACATGGCTATTTTGGCCAATGGTTTCGAGGTATCGGACATTTCGCCCGACAAGTTTCCTGCCTTCCTGGCGGAGGACAGATCCAAATGGAAGGCGCTGGTCGACTTCGTCAAGCCTCGGCTTTGAGCAGGCCGGACCATTAATTTTCTTTCTTGATCCATGAGAGCAACATGCATTCAGAGTTAACTGAAGACCAAAGAATGTTTCGCGAAAGCATTCATCGTGTGATGGCCGACCTTGCCACGCCCGAATACCTCCGGCGTATCGACAGAGAGGCCGCCTATCCCTACGAGATATACGATGCCTGGGTAGAGTTGGGTCTTTTCCGGGTTGGCTTCCCGGAGGAGTACGGAGGCATCGGCGGAGGGTTGATGGACCTTGTGCTGATTTCGCAAGACCTTGCCTACTGGAGCTATGACGTCTATACCGCTTACAGCGTTTCGCTGTATACGGCGTTAACCCTGCTGAAATGCGGCACGCAAGAGCAAAAGCAGGCCTATCTTCCAAGGCTGATGGACGGCAGCCGCCGCATGTCGGCGTCCATCAGCGAGCCTGACGCCGGATCGGACGTCGCCGCATTGCGCACATCGGCGCGCCGCGACGGCGATAGCTGGATTTTGAATGGCCAGAAACTGTGGAACACCGCCGCCGGCTCAAGCAACAATGTCCTTCAAGTGCTGGCGCGAACGGACACGGATGCCGCGCCAAGAAAAGGCCTGTCGATTTTCCTGGTTGAAAATGATACGCCTGGAATTGTTTGCTGCAAGCTGGATATGGTGGGGCGGCGCGCCACCGGCACTTATGAAGTGTTCTTCACGGATGTGCGGGTTAAGGCCAGCCGCCTGCTCGGCGAGGAGAACAGCGGCTGGAAGTATTTGATGTCGTGCCTGCAAACCGAAAGAATCCTGACCTCGGCCGGGTATGTGGGCAGCAGCCAAAAGGTGGTTGACCTGGCATTGGCGCATGCGCTCGAGCGCAAGCAGTTCGGCCGCGCGATCGGCGAATTCCAGGCGATCAGCCACATGCTGGCGGACATGCAGACCGAGGTGGATGCCGCGCGCCTGCTGTTGTATCGCGCCGTCGACAAGCTGCAGCGCGGCGAAGATGCCTTGCGCGAAGTGTCGATGGCCAAGCTTTATGGTTCGGAAACCTATGCCAAAGTGGCCAATCAAGGCATGCAGATTCTAGGCGCCTATGGGTACAGCATGGAATTCGAAATGCAGCGGCATTTCAGGGATGCGCGCAGCACCACGGTGGGCGCCGGCAGTTCGCAGATGCAGCGCAATGCGATTGCATCCACGATGGGTTTGAAAGGGCGTTGAGCTGGTTGAACGACGCATTGGCCGGGCGTGCTGTACAAGCTGTGTCCGGCCAGTTGCGTGTCATGTGGGCAGAGCGTTTGTGCAGGCCGGACTCTATGGCACGGCGCGATTCGCGCGCAACGCCTATGCGTACCTGGGGCTGTCTGGCGAGGCGCGCCGCTACGCTGGGGACGGTAAACGCCGGGATGCGGCTCGCGTTCTAGCCCTCAAACGGCAAAAGCCCCTGGGCGCAATGCCAAGGGGCTTACATTTTGGGAAACTGGTCAAAATTTTCCCGCACACACAAAAACCGAGTGTGATGAGTGCCCATCCCCGATAATGGGGAAGAGCCCATATTCATTGGCGGACAGGGTGAGATTCGAACTCACGGTACGCCTAAACGTACACTGGATTTCGAGTCCAGCGCATTCGACCACTCTGCCACCTGTCCTTTTTGTGTCTTGTGGCTTGTCCACAAAACGGCAATACCCCTTGCCGGTGAAGCCAGCATCAAACCGGTCGAAGGTTTGGTGCACATCCAGCAAGTCCGCTATTCTAGCAAGGAAATAAAAAAACTCATAATTGGGCCGGCGCGCGTATCCGGGAAGGCGGGCAGAGGGGATTGGACGGTACACTAATGTTTGCGGGATCGAGCTAATTTTGGACCATCCAACAAAGGAACAACATGCTTACAGGCAAACATGCAGTCATTACGGGTTCGACCAGCGGCATTGGGCTGGCGATCGCTCGCGAGCTGGCGTCCAATGGCGCCAATGTGGTGATCAACGGGTTTGGCGATGCCGCTGCTATAGAGAAAGAGCGGGTCAACCTGGAGCTTGAGTTCGATATCAAGGCCTACTACATCAACGCCGATCTGACGCAGGCCAAGGCGACGCGCGGCTTCATCAACGAAGCCATCATGGCGCTGGGCGGCATCGATATCCTGGTCAACAATGCCGGTATCCAGCATACCGATTTGGTCGAGGATTTCCCGGTAGATCGCTGGGACGCGATCATTGCGCTGAACCTTTCGGCGGTATTCCACGGCACGGCCGCGGCATTGCCGCATATGAAAAAACAGGGCTGGGGCCGCATTATCAATATCGCCTCGGCCCATGGGCTGGTGGGATCGGCCAACAAATCCGCTTATGTCGCCGCCAAGCACGGCGTGGTGGGGCTGACCAAGGTCACGGCGCTGGAAAACGCCGGTAACGGGGTCACCTGCAATGCGATCTGTCCGGGCTGGGTGCGTACTCCACTGGTCGAGACGCAGATCCAGGCCTTGGCGCAGAAACAGGGTATAAGCGTAGAGGATGCCGCCATCGGCTTGCTGACGGAAAAGCAGCCGTCTTTGCAGTTTGTCACGCCCAAGCAACTGGGCGGCGCGGCCGTATTCCTGGCTTCGGAAGCGGCCGATCAAATGACCGGCACCACGCTTACCCTGGATGGCGGCTGGACCGCCAGGTAATCAAAGCAAGGGGCGGCAGGCGCTGGTCGCGGTTTGTCCGGCGCCATCGCCCGAAAAGAACGATCAATTTTCGAGAGTAACTCTCGTCCAGACACAGAAAAGGAAAGGGCAGCATGCTGTTGTTACTGTCGCCGGCAAAAAAGCTGGATTACGATTCTTCGGTGCGGACCGCGCTTCATACGCAGCCTTTGTTCATTGAGCAGGCCAGCGAATTGATCAGGGTGTTGAAGAAGAAGTCGGTATCGGAAATCGCCGATTTGATGAAACTTAGCGATGCCTTGGCCAAGTTGAATGTCGAACGCTATGCGGCCTGGAAGCCTGTGTTCGACCAAGTCAATTCGCGCCAGGCGGTGCTGGCGTTCAACGGGGATGTGTACGAAGGGCTGGACGCATCCGGCTTGTCGGATGCCAAGTTGAAGTGGGCGCAAGACCATGTGGCTCTGCTTAGTGGCTTGTATGGCGTGCTCAGGCCTTTGGACTTGATGCAGCCTTACCGCCTTGAAATGGGCACGCGCTTGGCCACCCGCAAGGCTGCGACGCTGTACGATTTCTGGAAGCCGGTGATTGCGCAGTACCTGAATAGCCGCCTGGCCGAATTGGCCGGAAGCAAAACCAGGCCGGGCGAGCCAGTGGTGCTGAACCTGGCTTCGGAAGAATATTTCAAGTCGGTTGACCTGAAAGCCCTGAACGCCAGGGTCGTGCAGTGCGTGTTCCAGGATTTCAAGAATGACGCCTGGAAAGTCATCAGCTTTCATGCCAAACGGGCGCGGGGCCTGATGGCTCGCCATGTAATTGACAACAAGATCAATGATCCGGCCAAGCTGCATGGCTTCGACAGCGAGGGCTATGCCTTCGATGCCGCGGTTTCCACTCCGGAAAAGCTGGTGTTCCGGCGCAAGTAGGCGCCGGGGCGGCCGGTGTCGGCAAGCTGCTCAGGCGGCTTGCACACCGCGCATTTCCTGGCGTATCAGTTGCGCGGCCTTGACCATTTGCCGCAAGGGATAGGCCAGGGTCGCCAGTTCGCCTTCCGTTTCAATCGACGCTGGCGGGCTGGCGTCGTTGCCATCCAGGTATTCGCCTATTGCATCCAGCGACTTCTGTATTCCTTCGGGCACGGCCGGCAGGCTGGCCAGAATAGGGATGGCGGAACTGATTTGCGACGCCATTACGTGGTACTGGATCATCAGGTTATTCAGTTCGGGCACATTGTTCTGGCGCTTGATGGGTTCATCCATCATGCGGTAGAACGCCGACGCGAAATTGGCGAATGCTATGTACACGTTTTTGCGGGCCAGCCGCCAGCGTACTTCCGCTTCGTGCTGTTCGCCATCCAGCGCATCGGTATCGGCCCCGGGTGTTGCCGCGGCCTGGGCGGCGGCTGTTTGCGCGCGCGTCAAGGCGGCGTAATCCAAGCCTGTCTTGAGCAGTTCGCTATTGGCCTTCTTGACCGCGTTGGCCAGGGACGCCATGAAACTATGTTCCCACCAGGGCAGGATGTAGCTGCAAAGCAGGGCAATGCCGCAGCCTATAAAGGTATCGACCAGGCGCTCGCCGATCACGATATTGGTGGTGGGCGATAGAAAATGAAAGACCAGCAGCACGAAAACCGTATTGGAAATAGCCGCGATCATGTAGTTCACCTGCACCAGGCTATAGCCCAGCACGCAGCTTATTACCAGCGCGCCGAAATAGATGTTCGGATTATGGGTGACATTAAAGAGTATCAGGGCCAGCCCGCAGCCGATAAGGGTGCCGACCAGCCGCCAGCCATTGCGCTGCCGGGTCAGGGCAAAGCCTGGTTTCATGATGACAAGTATGGTCAGGACTATCCAGTATCCATGCATGCCCGCGCCGGGCATTATATGTTCCAGGCCGGTGTTGGCGATTATTGCGGTAACCGTCATGGCGGCCAGCGTGGCGATCGCCACGCGCACCGAGTATCGAAAGTGCGGGGAATCGCGCCGCAGATTGCTGGTCAACATGCCGATACGCCAGGTCTGGCGCGACAGGAATCGATCCAGCGCCTTGTCCAGCCGCTTGTCGATCAGTTCGGCGCTTGCCGCTGGATTGCGTGTGTGCTCGGCCATGCGATCCACCAGCCGCGTGGCATTGCGCAGGCGGCGCAGCACTTGCACCAGCAGGGCATAGACTTCCGGGTCGTTGTCGGCCAAGCCGGCCTGGCGGTATTTTTCGAGTTCGTATTCGATCGCCCGTAGCTCCGCCTTGACGGTGTTGCGCTCTTTGACGCTGCGGTTGCGGGCAATATTCAAGGCAATGTGCGAGACGTTCACGCCTAATTTGTGCAAGGCATCGCGCGCAAAGATCATGACATCGCTGTCGGGCACGCTGCGCCGCAGGGTGGCGTAATCGGTATGGGTCGCCACCAGGCTATCGAGCAGCGCCACCATATCGATGAAAACGTTGAGCGCCGCGGTCCGCAGCCGGTCACTGCGCCGATGGCCCCTGGGCAGTTCGCGCAAGACCGTATCGCGCGCCGCCTGGTGTTTCTCGGTCATGGCCGATTGAGCGTGGATAAGCTTGCGGTAGCTGGCGTCCAGATCGGCGTTGACGTCGTAAAACTGTGATCGGGCGAAGATGTAATCCGCCGTGGCGAACAGGGCGACCGACAGCGCCTGCTGTTCTTCGCGATGCCATAGCAGACGGTGGGCCGCGAAACTGAACACAAAATAGAAGACGCCGCCCATGAACGAGTAAACCGTGTGCATCAGCACTTGGTGAGGGTCCAGGGGCGTGCGCATGGTCAGCGTCATGAGCAGCAGGCACGCAAAGCCCAGCAGGCCGCCTTGCTTGCCGAAGACGGTAAACATCGAGAAGATGAAGCACAAGGCGGGCACCACCAGCCAGATCAAGACATCGTGCGATGAAGCCAGTCCGGTTATCGCCGCTGTTATCGAACCCAGGAATATGGCGCCCAGCATGCCGTTGGTGCCATAGCGCCTGGGCCCCCCTGGCTGATCGATGATTGCCACGCAGGCCGCACCGATGGCGGCAATCATGCCTACGCTGTACAGCTGGAAAATGCCGCCCAGCAGCAAGGCCGGCAACAGTACGCCCACCGATTGGCGCAAGCCGCCAAAAAAGTAATGGCTGTAGATGAAACGCTCAAGCTGCGGGATACCAGAAGCCATGCGCATAACCGCGGTGGTGGAAGATGCCGCTAGTATAGAGGAGAGTACCCTGGCCGTCGCGGCCGGCGGGCTATGCCGGAATGGCCGCGCTGTCGTTGGGCGGTTTTGGCGTTGAACCAAGCGATTTCTCGATGGCGCGGTGTACTTCCGGAGATAAGAATTCGATCAGTTTCAAGGCATGTTCGCTTGGCGTGTTGTCGCTGCGTATCGTTACGTAGGCCATGTTTTCCTGGAACAGATGCGCGACGTCGATGGCGCGCAGGCCGGTGTCGTATTCCGGGTTGAACGCGGTATTGCTGACGATGCCCACACCCAGGCCCGATAAGACGTAGGTCTTGACGATCTCGGTATCCGTGGCGCTTAGCACGACATTTACATGCAGGCCTTTATCTTCGAATGAGCGTGATATGCGCGTGCGGGCGGGAAAGCCCCTGTCGTAAGTGATCAGCGGATATTTCACGATATCGGCCAGGGTGATTTTCTTGAGTTTCAGCAAAGGATGATCCGGCAAGGTGATAACCACCCGGCGCATGGGATAGCACGGGAAGAAACGCAAGCCGGGGTGGCTTTGGTTATAGATGGTCGAGATCGAAAAATCTATTTCGCCGGACTCGACCCATTCGAGCACTTGTTGATGCACGCCTTGCCGGATGCGCAACATGACATTGGGGTAGAGCTGGACGAATTTCCCGATGGCGCCAGGCAATGAATACCTGGCATGGGTGTTGCCGGTTCCCACCGTCAACACGCCTGTGGCGCCATCGGCAAGCTCGCGGGCGACAACCTCCAGATCGTCGATCGCGTCCAGGGCTCTTGTGATGATGGGAAGCAGCAGTTTCCCCTGTTCAGTCAGGCCTGTGAAACGTCCTTTATCGCGAAGCAGCAAAGGAAGATCCAGGCGCTCCTCGAGCAAGTGCAAATGGCGGGTAAGCGCAGGCTGCGACAAGTTCAGGCTTTGCGCGGCCCGGGTCAGATTGAGTTCCTGGCGCAGGATTTCTCTGATGCCCTTTAATTGCTGCAATTTCATCGCCGTTCCTTTTGAACAAGAGCCGGGGGTATGAATAGCCGGGTGTATGAGTAATCAATCAGCTTAGTTGATCGAACTATCAAACTATATCATTTGATTTGATCGATTCATGTTCTTACCATTGCTCTATGACGCCACGGCACGCATTGTTGCGGCGTCGGCATTGCCGTATCGGCAATGGCGGCTACCGCAATTGGGCGGTAGTTCAGCTTCTTCCCAAATAGGAAAAGTAATAATGAGCAACCCATCTTTCAGCGAGTTCGTGGGCATCAATCTTCATGAGCGAGAAAAAAAACCGCGTCGAATCGGCGTCAATATGATCATCGACACTGGTTACTCGCTGCCTGTGGTGGCAGGGGTGCTGGAGCAGTACGGCCATCTTGTGGACATTGTCAAGCTAACGGAATTGCATCTGACTGCGCCGGTTGCCGTGATTCGCGAAAAAATCAGGCGCTACCGGGATGCGGGCGTCAGTGTCCAGCCGGGCGGTATCGTGGTGGAATTGGCGCGCTTGCAGGGCAACGAGCTGAATGTCCTGGCCAAGCTGAAAGACATGGGGTTTGACGCGATCGAGGTATCCAGCAGTTCGACCACGCAGCGCGAGCGGGATACCGAAGCTGAGTTTGTGCAAAACGTGCGCAAATCGGGCTTTACCGTATTTGGCGAAGTCGGCAAGAAATTCCCTACGGATGACAAGACACGGCGTTCGGACACCGAGCTGGATGTTGGCGAAACCATTGCGCAGGTGCGAGCCCTGCTCGATGGGGGGGCGCTGAAGGTTTATTGGGAGGGCCATGTCTTGCGTCGCATTATGGGCGATAACGCATCCGACATTCTCAGCCGCCATCCGCAGGCGACGCAGCAGGTCCAGGAAGTGGTGAAGGCCATCGGACAGGACAAGCTGATTTTCGAAGTGTCCAGCATGATTCCATATATCCACCGCCGCGCCCAGCAATTCTGGATGGTGCGTAATTTCGGGCCCGATGTAAACATCGGCAACATACGCCTGGAAGAAGTTCAATTCATGGAGCACATCCGCCTTGGCACATGGCCCGTCTTTGGCTTTGGCCCTATCGGCGACCATCCTTACATGCATTCGCTGGAAACGAATGGCGGCGTACCCACCGCCACATGGTGGACGGACATTCCCATAGCCAAATAAGCCGGCGGGGTCGCAGGAGGCTAGCTTTCCGCATGTTCGGGGGCGTCGCCGCAGTGCATTGATATACATCGACTCTTGGCGCTTCAGCTTGCTGGAAAACCTGTCGTTTCCGCCGCGGTTCGGATTGCGCAAGCATCGCCTGCGAATCCGAGCCGCGGCGGAAACCAAAATGGAGCTTTTCCGGCAAGCGCCCATGCTTGGCATTTTTATAAATGAGTTCAACTCAAAAGGAGACATCCATGCATAATCCATTTTCTCTGCTGGCGGCAAGCTTGGTAAGCCTGGCCGCTCTGTCGGGCGCAAACGCGCAAGCGGCTGCCGGCTATCCCGACAAGCCTATACATATCATTGTCCCGACCACCACCGGCGGTGCCGCCGATACCTTGACTCGCTTGATTGCGAACAAGCTTTCCTTATCGATGAACGTTTCGGTTGTTGTAGAGACCAAGCCTGGCGCCGGCAATATCATCGGCAGCAATTATGTGGCGAATGCCGCAGCGGATGGCTATACCTTGCTGATGACATATACGGATCACGTATTCAATCCGTTCCTGCATTCATCGATGCCTTATGACACCAGGAAGGCCTTTACACCCGTTACGCAGATCGGTTCGGTGCCTATGGTGCTGGTCGTAAATCCTCGTGTGAAAGCCAAGACAGTGGCTGAATTGATTGCATTGGCAAAGGCCGAACCGGGAACGCTCAATTACGCGTCCGCCGGCAATGGCACTTCCCTGCATTTGGCGGGCGTGCTGTTCACGTCGATGGCAAAGATAGACGTCATGCATATTCCCTACAAAGGAACGTCGCCCGGCATGGTGGATCTGCTTGGCGGACGTGTGCAGTTCATGTTTCCTACCTTGGTCTCGGTGGCGTCGGCGATCAAGGACCACAGCGTCAGGCCGCTGGCGGTGGCCAGTGCGCACAGGGTACCCAGCATGCCGGACTTGCCAACAGTTGCCGAAGCGGCAAATCTACCCGGTTATGAGGCGAGCATCTGGTACGCCGTCCTGGCGCCCGCCGGTACGCCGAAACCGATCGTCGCCAAGCTGAATGCTGAATTCCGCAAGGTCCTGGCCGATCCCGAACTGCATACGCAGATCGAAAATCAGGGCTTTACCATTGCTCCGAGCACGCCGGAGGAACTTGGAAAAAAAATCGATGCGGAGCTTGATCGATGGGGCAAGGTGATACGCCAGAACAATATCAAGCTGGATTGAAATCACGAGAGCAGGGAAATAGAGAAACCGCTTTCAACTTACCGGAATCAATAACATGAAAGTTAGTTTGACAGACTCGTTGGCAAGCTTTGTGCGCGAACTGCGCTATGAAGATATTCCCGCGCAAGGAGTGGAGCGCGCCCGCACGGCCATAATCGATTGCATCGGCTGCATTCTTGCAGGCTCGGTGGAGCCTCCGGCAAGAATTGTTTCGTCGTGGATTTTGCAAGAAGGAGGCGCGCCCAAGGCAACGCTTATCGGCCAAGGGTACCGCAGTTCCGCGGCCGCCGCGGCGCTTGCCAACGGCACGGCGGGCCATGCGCTGGACTATGACGATGTAAGCCCGCCCATGATAGGGCATCCCAGCGTACCCCTGGTGCCTGCCTTGCTGGCAGCGGCGGAGGTCGTCGGTGCCAACGGCGCGCAGGTCGTGGCGGCCTACGTGATAGGGCTTGACGTCGAGGCCCGGTTGGGGCGCCTGATGAACCCGGAGCACTATGCATACGGTTGGCACGCAACCTCGACGCTCGGCGCCCTGGCTGCGGCGGCGGGTGTGGCGCGGCTCTTGAAACTTAACGATGAGCAGACGCGGCATGCGCTTGGAATAGCCGCGTCGGGCGCCGGCGGCTTGCGCAAGAATTTTGGTTCCATGGTCAAGCCGCTGCATGCGGGGCAGGCGGCGCAAAGAGGCCTGGCCGCGGCATTCCTGGCTCTCGAAGGATTCGATGCCGATCCCGCCATCCTGGATGGCCAGCATGGTTTTCTCGACGTGTTCCGCGGACAGGCCGGACTTGCGCGCGATGCCTCGTCGATCCGCTTCGCGGTCGATCAGCCGCTTGAAATCATCGAAAGCGGTGTGGGGATCAAACAGTATGCTTGTTGCGGTTGCGTGCATACGGCGCTCGATATCGTGCGGGCCTTGATGAGAAAGCATGGTTTCACGGCGGCGGACGTGCAGTACGTAACTTGCAACGTTAATGCGCTTGCCCCCGAAGTGCTGATCCATCATGATGCCCAGACGGGCCTGCAAGGGAAATTCAGCATGGAATACAGCATCGCAGTGACCCTGCTCGACGGCCAGGCGGGCCCGCGGCAATTCGAGGACGAGCGAGTACAGCGGGCCGATGTTCGCGATTTGCAGCGCCGGGTTCAGATGAAGGCCGATCCAGACCTGCCGGTGCGGCACGGCGTTTTTCCAGCCAAACTCACCATAGGCTTGCACAACGGCGAGCAATGGCATGGCGAAGCGCACAAAGCAATAGGCATGCATCCCAGCCTGCCGCTTTCGGACGAGGATATCGATGCCAAATTCCGTGCTTGCGCGGCTTACGCACTGGATGCCCAAGACACCGAAAAAGCATTGGAGGCATTGCGCTCTCTCGAGAAATTGTCCAGTTTGAAGCCTGTCATGTCTTTGCTCGCGGGAAAAGGGAAAACGAAATGAACGCCGACACACTTAAACCATTGTCCGGCCGGGTCGCACTGGTTACCGGTTCGGGGCGGAACATTGGCGCCGCTATTGCAAAGTCCCTGGCCCAGGCGGGCGCTTGCGTTGCGGTTAATGGGCACCGCGATATTCAGGCCCTGGAAAATATGGTGCAGGTACTCCGGCAACAAGGCGTGAATGCCTGTTCGGTCACAGGCGATGTCGGCAATTCGTCGGATATTGATCGCATGGTCGGCGAAGTGGAAAAGGCGTTGGGGCCTGTGGATATCGTGGTGTCCAACGCGGCTGTGCGTCCCATGAGCGCTTTGCTCGATATCACCGACGACGATTGGGACAAGGTGATTCGGACCAATCTCAGCGCGCCTTTTTACTTGGCGCGGCGCACCCTTCCGGCAATGATGCAAGGGAAATGGGGCCGCTTCATCCATATTTCCGGTCTGGATGGCTTTACCGGACACATGCCATTGCGCGCCCATAATGTGACCTGCAAGGCCGGCGTCGTGGCGCTTGCGAAAGCGATCGCCCGCGAGTTCGGCGACTACGGTATTACGGCCAACACCGTCGCGCCGGGCGCCATCGACACCGAAAGGGATTGGAGCCAGTATGTTCACTACGACCCGAAAGCCGTGGTCAAGGACATCCCTGTGGCCCGCTTGGGAACCGTCGATGATATTGCCGCCGCATGTGTCTATCTGTGTACCGATGCGGCGGGATTCGTTTCGGGACAGACTCTGCATTTAAACGGCGGGCAATACATGTTCTAGGGCCTGTTGACGCTACATCCCCGCCCGCGCCGGTGTCATATCGGGCGCAGGGCTGTGTTGCGGATTCGTTGCGTACGCTCGGTACGCCGCCTCACCCGCGCCTTGCCCTGCGCCCGATATGACACCGGCCCTACGGGTGATCGGGTCAACGCCGCGCTGGCAAGGCCCGAAGCGCAGGCGTAGCCGCCGCTACGGCGAGAATACGCAACGCGGCCAGCGCGGCGTTGACCCGTCACGCGGGCGGGGATGTAGCGTCAACAGGCCCTAGCGGCATAGAGCAAAAGCGCGTGCTGCTGACAAACATAGCCGCAATAGCCAAACCGAGGTTTAGCCAGCATGGGCAATGCGATCATTCCATTGAAAATAGAGCAATCGCTCTATAAAATCGTTGACTTTATAGAGCGACCGTTCTATGATTTTTTCAGCGGGGGAGAACTATGCACAACAGATTCGATTTGACCGGCAAGGTCGCGTTGATAACGGGCGCTTCGGGCGGCTTGGGTGAACATTTTGCGGAAACCCTGGGGCTTGCCGGGGCGAAAGTGGTGCTGGCCGGCCGCCGGGCCGAACGCTTGAACCAGTTGGCGGATCGTCTGGCCGGTCTGGGTATTGACGCCTTGGCGGCGCCGGTCGATGTCACCGACCAGTCGGCCATCAAGGCGTGTTTCGATGCCGCGCAAGCGGCGTGCGGCCTGGTCGATGTGGTCGTGTGCACCGCCGGCGGCACCGTCGGTAAAAACGCATTGTCGATGTCTGTCCAGGACTGGGACCAGGTGCTCGATGTCAATCTGAAAGGCTGTTGGCTGGTGGCCAATGAAGCGGCGCGGCGCCTGGTAGAGGCCGGCCGCCCCGGCTCCATTATCAATATTTCTTCCATTCTGGGTTATCGCGTGGCCGGCAATGTGCTGCCCTACACCGTCTCCAAAGCGGGCCTGGAGCAGATGACGCGCGCATTGGCGCTGGAATGGGCGCGCCACGGAATCCGGGTCAATGCCCTGGCTCCGGGCTATATCGAAACCGATCTCAACCGCGATTTCTTTGCGTCCGACGCGGGCAAGGCCATGATCAAGCGCATTCCGCAGCGCCGGCTGGGACAGGTCTCCGACCTGGATGGCGCGCTGCTGTTGCTGGCTTCCGACGCTTCTTTGTATATGACTGGCAGTTCCATCGTGCTGGATGGCGGTCATTTGCAGTCTACTCTTTGAACAAGGTTTTATTCATGGACTACATCTTATCGCCGCTGGCGGAAAAGTATCGCGGACAGATCAAGGCATTTGTCGATGAGGAATTGATTCCCCTGGAAAGCGATCGGGCTTCGTTCGACGATCACGAAAATATCGCCGAGCCCTTGCTGCAGCGCATGCGCGCCAAGGCGAAGGCGCAGAACCTATGGAGCCTGCAAATGCCGCGTGAGCGCGGCGGCCAAGGCCTGTCCATCGCCGAAATGGCGGCGTGCTACGAAGAAATGAACCGATCCATTTTCGGTCCGGTGGTATTCAATTCGGCGGCGCCCGATGACGGCAACATGATGGTGCTGGAGAAAGTGGCGACTGCGGCCCAGAAAGAGCGCTGGCTGCAGCCTATTATCAATGGCGATGTGCGCTCATCGTTCGCCATGACCGAACCGGCGCCAGGGTCGGGGTCGGATCCGGGCATGATGCAGACTACCGCCGTGCGCAAGGGCGACCATTGGGTGGTCAATGGCACCAAGCATTTCATAACCGGCGCAGGCGTGGCCTCGCACTTCATTCTTATTGCGCGCACTTCTGGCGATGCGCGCAAAGGCTTGTCGGCGTTTTTGTTTCATAAAGACGATCCCGGCTGGGAAATCGTGCGGCGCATTCCCATCATGGGTCCCGAGGAACATGGCGGCCATTGCGAGATTCGCTTCACCGACATGGCCATTCCCGACGAAAACCGTTTGATGGAAGTGGGCGACGGCTTGAAGCTGACCCAAATCCGCCTCGGCCCGGCTCGGCTGACGCATTGCATGCGCTGGCTGGGCCTGTCGAAACGATCCATGGAAATTGCCGCCGATTATGTGGGCCGGCGCGAATCTTTCGGGGTAAGGCTGGCCGACAGGGAAGGCGTGCAATGGCTGCTGGGTGAAGCCGCCATGGGTATTCAGATTGGCCGCTTGCTTACCATGCATGCCGCATGGAAGCTGGATCAAGGCGATTTCGCCCGCAAGGAAGTGTCCATGGCGAAAGTCGCCGTTTCCAATACCTTGCATCAATCGGTCGATACGGCGATCCAGCTATGCGGCGCCCTGGGCTATTCGAAAGACACGCCGCTGGAATGGATATACCGCTACGCCCGCCAGGCGCGCCTGGTCGACGGCGCGTCCGAAGTGCATAAAATGGTTCTATCGAAAAGCCTGCTTAAAGAAGGCAACGGCTTTTGGGCATGGGGCTGATCCATGGACCAGGACGACATAAGCCGGGCATTGGCGCTGTATGTCAAGCGCCAGACCGGCGCCGACGACGTCCAGGTGCTGGAGTTCGTCCGCCTGTCCGGCGGCGCAATACAAAACAATTATGCATTGACGGTGCATTGCGCCGGAGGGCGTAAGCCGGGCCGTCTTGAACTGGTGGTGCGTAGCGACGCGCCGTCGAAAATCGATGTCAGCCTGAGCCGCCAGCAAGAGTTCCAAGTGTTGAGCGTAGCGTATGAGGCGGGTGTGACAGTGCCGCAACCCCTGTGGCTGTGCACCGATTTGTCCGTGATCGGCAGTGTGTTTTGCGTCATGGCGCGGGTTCCTGGCATGGCGGCCGGGCATAAGCTGGTCAAGGGCGCCCTGACGCCTGCGCAGGCTAAAGGGCTGACTCATCAATTGGGCCAGGAACTTGCACGATTGCACAACGTTCGTGCGCCCGATGCGCGTCTTGACACCTTGCCGCTGCCGCGGCCATCGCCGGCGCTGGCGCGCATACGCGAGTACCGCCAGGCGCTGGATGCGATACCGGAACCGCATCCGGTGCTTGAATGGTCATTGAACTGGCTGGAAGCCAACGCCGCCGGCAAGCGACGGCATCGTGCTTTGCCATTGCGATTTTCGTACGGGCAACTACATGGTCGACCAAGGGCGGTTGACCGGCGTGCTGGACTGGGAATTCGCCGCATGGAGCGATCCCTATGAAGACCTGGGTTGGCTTTGTTCAAAAAGCTGGCGCTTCGGTGTCCGCCAGAAAGAAGTGGGCGGGGTGGGCGACAAGGCCGATTTGTTCGACGCTTATGCCAGCGTATCGGGGCGGCCCGTCGATCCCGGCAAAGTGCTTTACTGGGAAGTCATGGGCATGACCCGCTGGGCCGTTATTTCGCTGCAACAGGCGCAGCGTCACTTGTCGGGCGAGCAGTCGTCGCTCGAACTTGCCCTGACCGGGCGTTTGTTGCCGGAAATCGAATTCGATTTGCTGACGCAAATCGGCGAACTGGGGATAGGCCATGAATAACCGTCCGGATGGAAGCGAATTGCTGGCCGTGGCGCGGCGCGTCTTGCTTGACGATCTGTTGCCTTTGCTTCCGGCGGAAAAGACTTATGATGCGCTGATGGTCGCCAATGCCATGGCGATCGCGGCACGCGAATTCGGCCGGCCAGATCAGGATCGGTGTCCGCCGGATGACCGGATATCGCAGTTTTACCGGCAGGCGGGACTGGACGATGCCTTGGACCCGACAGAAACATGCCTGGCTGCGCAAATCCGCAAGAAGGCCATTCCCCCGTCGCACGGCGGGCTGTTGTATCAATTGCTTGTTTCCCTGACGCGCGCCAAACTGGCGATTTCCAATCCCAAGCACTTGGGTAAATGAAGGGAAAAGCATGAACGGTAAATATCAGCTTGGCCTGGAAAAACAATCGGCAAATTACTCCAGCCTGACGCCGGTCAGTTTTTTGCAGCGGTCCGCTTATATATTTCCTGACAAGACAGCGGTGATCGACGACGGCCTGGTCCTGACTTACAAAGAGTTTTATCGCCGCTGTTGCCGCATGGCGTCGGCGCTTGCCAATATAGGCATCAAGGCGGGCGATACGGTATCGGTGTTATGCCTGAATACGCATGAGCTATTGGAAAGCCACTATTCCGTTCCCATGCTGGGCGCTGTGCTCAATGCCCTGAATACGCGCCTGGATGCCGCAACCCTGGCTTTCATCCTGGAGCATGGTGAATCGCGCGTCTTGCTGTACGACACCGAATTCGAAGAGCTAGTCCGGCAAGCCACGGCCGGTATGGCTTCTCCGCCTTTGCTGGTGGCCATCGGCCGGACGGACGGCGCGCCGTCCGTCGCCACTTACGAAAGCCTGATCGCGGCGGGCGACCCGGATTTTCGCTGGACCAAGGTCGACGACGAATGGGACGCCATCGCGCTTAATTACACATCGGGGACTACCGGCAATCCCAAGGGAGTCGTCTACCATCACCGCGGCGCGTATCTGGCGGCAATGAGCAACGCCATGGCTTTCAACATGACGGCCGACACGGTTTACTTATGGACCTTGCCCATGTTCCATTGCAGCGGCTGGTGCTATACCTGGGCCATAACGGCCGTGGGCGGCACGCATGTCTGCCTGCGCAAGGTACAGGCGGCCCAGGTGGCCGAGCGCATTACACAGCATAAAGTCAGCCATATGTGCGGCGCGCCCGTCGTGTTGAACATGCTATTGAACGATTTCCACAATAGCGGGCTGACCCTGGCGCAGCCGGTGCAATTCGCCTTGGGCGGCGCGGCGCCTCCCAGCCCGGTCATACGCCGTGCGCAGGACATCGGTTTTCATATAACGCATTTGTATGGCCTGACCGAGTCGTATGGCCCGTCCGCCTTGTGCGTATGGCAAAACGACTGGCAATATTTGCCGGCCGAGGAGCTGGCCCGGAAAATGGCCAGGCAGGGCGTGGGCACCATCGCTATCGATGACTTGAGCGTGGTCAGTTCCGGCGCCGGCGGCGCGGTGCCTTCCGATGGGCAAACACTAGGCGAATTGCTTATCCGGGGCAATACGCTTATGAAAGGCTACCTGAAAAACCAAGCGGGCACTCAGGAAGCGTTCAAGGACGGCTGGTTTCATACCGGCGACCTGGCGGTGGTGCACCCGGACGGTTATGTCGAAATCAAGGATCGCATTAAAGACATCATCATTTCGGGGGGAGAAAACATTTCCAGCCAGGAAATCGAAGAGGTGCTGTATCGCCACCCCGCGGTGCTTGAAGCCGCCGTGGTGGCGATGCCGGACGAGAAATGGGGCGAAGTGCCTTGCGCCTTTATTGCCCTGAAAGAAGGCATGGAACCGGTGGACGGGCAGGAAATCATTGCGTTTTGCAAAGCGCGCATGGCATCGTTCAAGGCTCCGAAACGAATTGTTTTCGGTGAATTGCCAAAGACATCGACCGGCAAGATCCGCAAGAATTTTCTCAGGGATGCGTTATCGGAAAAAGGAGGTGACTACCAACCATAGCCTGATTGTCAGCAGCACAGTGTTTGCAGTAGATGTAGAAGCAAAGGACTCACGCAGATAACAAAATAATTATTATTCAAGGAGACGTCTACATGTTCAAGATTCTTACGAAACGGCCACTGTTGTCATTAGCGCTTGCCGGCGCATTCGCCTTCGGTCCGGCGCATGCCGCCGACGAGCCCATCAAAATCGGCGCCATCTATATCATGTCGGGCAGCGCGGCAACCTACGGAAAGTTTGCCGGGCAGGGGATCCAACTGGCGATGGACGAAATCAATGCGTCCGGCGGCATCCTGGGGCGCAAATTGGCGCTGCAGCTTGAAGACGGGCAGGGCAAGGCCGCCGTGGCGATTCAAGCCGCCCGCAAACTCGTTTACCAGGACAAGGCCGATCTGCTCATGGGGCTGGATAGCTCGGGTGTTGCGCAAGGCCTGGCGCCGGTGTTGCCCGAACTGGGCAAGCCTTTCATCATTACTCATGCCGCCACGCCCGACGTAACCGGCAAGCTGTGCAATGCGTATACCTACCGCGTCAGCGTCAATGTCCACCAGAACATGCAGGGAGCGGCGACGATTGCGGCCAAGACCGGGGCCAAGAAGTGGACCACCATAGGCCCCGATTACGCGTTCGGTCATCAGTCATGGGAATTTTTCAGCAAGTACATGAAAGAGAAAATGCCCGATGTCGAACTGATGGACAAGACGGCGTTTCCACGCTTCGGCGCCGAAGATTTCACGCCCTTCATCAACAGCGTGATGGAGTCCAAGCCCGATGGGGTGCTGATTTCCTTATGGGGCGGCGATCTGGTGAACTTCGTACGCCAGGCCAATAACCGCGGCTTCTTCAAGCAGGGGTTCCAGGTATTGCTGACCGTCGGCGCGGCAACAGAGGTGCTGACCGCGCTGGGCGATCAAATGCCCGAAGGGGTATGGCTGGGCACGCGCTACTGGTATGGCGCCCATGATAACGATCTGAACAAGAAATTCGTGGCGTCCTACAAGAAGAACTATGGCGTGCCGCCCAGTTACAACGCCGAAGGCGCTTATGTTGCCGTGTATGCATTCAAGGCGGCCATCGAGAAAGCCGGCAGCGTGGACGGCAAGGCGGTGTCCAAGGCGCTTTCCGGCCTGAGCATTCCCGCTCCGACCGGCACCCTGACCTTGCGCAAGGGCGACAATCAGGCGCTGATCGGCCCTACCTGGGGGCGCACAGGCCCAATGAACACGCAAGACAAAATACGTTCATTGACCGAAATGCAATTCTTCGATGGCGAGAAAATAACCCCGCCCGTGGACCCTGCCTGCAAATTGTGATGACTATAAAAACAGTTTGAATCGTTGTTGCCGCGGGCCGGATGACGCGGGCATTGCCCGCCAAGCCGGCCCGCGGGCACGCGGTTGCGGCGGAATCGGCTCCAAGCATCCTTGACGGAGGGACACCATGGGTAGTTTAGGAATGGCTTTGCTCAATAGCCTTGACATCGGCCTGTTGCTGTTTGTCATCGCGGTTGGCTTGAATATTGTGTTTGGCGTGTTGAGCGTCATTAATTTTGCCCACGGCGCGCTATACATGCTGGGCGCGTATCTGGCATATACCTGCATGACGCTTTTGGGCATGTCATTCTGGATGACATTGTTGCTGGCGCCTTTGGGCGTGGCGGCGTTGGCGGTGCTGATCGACCGGCTGATGCTGCGCTTTATTTACCAGCGCGAAATTTCCGACAGTTTGCTGCTTACGTTTGCCTTGCTGCTGATCCTGAATGAATCGGTGCGCATGGTATGGGGCACAGGCATACATGTGATCGATCCTCCCGCCTTCCTGCAAGGGACGGCGGTGCTGCCTGGCGGCGCCACCTATCCCATCTACAGCCTTTTTGTCGTGGCGGTGGGTTTGATCGTCGTTTGCGCATTATGGCTGTTGTTCAACCGCACGCGGGTCGGCAAGATCATGCGCGCGGCGGCGCTCGACCGCGACATGGCGCAGGTGCTTTGCATCAACACCAAGCTGGTGATTACGGGTGTGTTTGCCTTTGGCGCCTGGCTTGCCGCCGTGGGAGGCGTGGTTGCCGCGCCCATGCGCGCCATCGATCCGGGCATGGGCGACAAAATCATTATCGAAAGCTTCATTGTCGTGGTGATCGGCGGCCTGGGCAGTTTTCCGGGCACATTGCTGGGCGCGATCATCCTGGGACTGATTTATGGGTTCGGCGGGCGGTTTCTACCCGAAGTGAACCTGATTCTGCCCTTTGTGGGCATGGCCATCGTCCTGTTGCTCAAGCCTCATGGCTTGATGGGCAAGGGAGCATCGCTATGAGAAGCCGCCTGACGCCCATTGTGTTGATACTGGTGCTTGCCGCGCTGGCCGCCTTGCCCTGGATAACGCCGTATTTCTATATTTTCATCGTCACCGAAATCCTGATCCTGGGCTTGTTCGCCGCCAGTTTCAATCTGATTTTCGGCTATACCGGCATGCTCAGTTTCGGACACGCGGCATTCTTCGGCGTGGGGGCCTACGCCACGGCCTTGCTGTTGCAAGGGGTTCAATGGCCGCTGCTGGCCTGCCTGCTGGTGGCCGTGGTCGCGGGCGCCGTCCTGGCCTTGATTATCGGATTTTTCAGCGTCCGGCTCAATGAAGTGTATTTTTCGATGCTGACCCTGGCGTTCGGCATGATGGTTTTCGCCGTGGTGCATCAGTGGCGTTCGGTGACCAATGGCAGCGATGGCATCGCGGGCTTTCGTGTCGGGTCGCTGGGCCTGGGGCTTGATCTTGCGCTGGCCAACCCCAGCGTTTATTACCATGTGGTGCTGGTCATTGTCGTGATTGCCACGGCCATCCTGTACTTGATCTGCCGCTCGTCTTTCGGGCTGATCTTGCGCGCCATTCGCCAGAACCCGGAGCGGGTCGCATTTTGCGGCCTCAACGTCAAAAGCTACAGGCTGGCGGCGTTCACCATTGCCGGCGCATTCGCCGGCCTGGCCGGCGGACTGATGGCGCCGTTCCTGCGCATTGCCAGTCCCGAACTGGTGCACTGGTCCATGTCGGCCGAACCGGTACTGATGTCCATCCTGGGCGGCACCGGCTATTTTCTGGGGCCGTTTTTCGGCGCCGCCATGTTCGTATTGCTGGAAACCTGGATCACTAGCATGACGCATGCCTGGATGCTGGTGCTGGGAATTATCCTGGCGCTGATGGTGATGTTTTTCCGGCGGGGTGTGCTGGGAACCTTTCTCGACTGGTGGCAGGAGCGCAAATGACACAACCGACCTTGCAAATTACCCATCTGAGCAAACGTTTCGGCGGCGTGACCGCCGTATCGGATGTGTCGCTCGATGTGAGTCCCCGAGAGACGCTGGCCATCATCGGCCCGAACGGCGCCGGGAAAACGACCTTCTACAACATGCTGTCGGGGCGCATGGTGCCCACGGAAGGAAAAATTGTCTTCGAGGGACAGGATATTACCGGCCTGCCGCCGCATCGCATCAGCCGCATGGGCGTGTCGCGCTCGTTCCAGATCAATAATATCTTCAACGAGATGACGGTGCGCGAAAACATCGAGGTTGCCTTGACGGCCTACCATGGCGATAGCCGGCGCTGGTCGAATATCGCTTCGCGCAACCGCCCCATCCAGGCGGAGGCCGACAGCTTGCTTGAACGCCTGTCCTTGACCGATCTGGCCACGCGGCGGGCGGGGGTCATCAGCTACGGGGATAAACGCCTGGTGGAGATTGCGGTGGTGCTGGCCACCCGGCCGCGCCTGGTTTTGCTGGACGAACCCACGGCGGGCATGACGCCGGATGAAACCCACAGGGTCACCGCTTTGGTCAAATCGCTGGCGGCAACCGGCGACTATACCTTCTTGATCACCGAGCACGATATGGGGGTGGTGTTCGATGTGGCTGACCGGATCCTGGTCATGCACCGCGGCCAGACATTGGTGCTGGGATCCCCGCAAGAGGTCAAGGAGCATCCCGAAGTCAGACGAGCCTATTTAGGCGATGCGGAAGAGGAAATCGCGCCATGATTCTGGAAGTCGACAATATTCATACCTACTATGGCGAAAGCCATGCCTTGCAAGGCATTTCGCTGAATCTGGAACAGGGCGAGACCGTGTGTTTGCTGGGCCGCAATGGCGCCGGCAAAAGCACCACACTGCGCAGCATCATCGGCTTGTCGGCTCCGCGCCGGGGCCGGGTAAAATTCCAGGGCCGCGATATTACCGGGCAGCCGGCGTATCGCATTGCGCGCCAGGGCATAGGGCTGGTGCCCGAGGATAGACGGATCTTTCCCGGGCTCAGCGTCCGGGAAAACCTGGAAATAGCCGAATACCGCAGGCCGGGGGCCAGCCGCCTATGGACCATCGAGCGCATTTTCGATCAATACCCGATGCTGGGCGAATTGGCCAATCAGGACGGCAGCACATTGTCGGGCGGGCAGCAGCAAATGCTGGCCGTCGCCCGGTCCTTGATGAGCGAGCCCTTGCTGCTGTTGCTGGACGAGCCGAATGAAGGTCTGGCGCCGGTCATCGTCAAGCAAATCGGCGCGCTGATCGATGAGCTTTCCAAAACCACGACCATTCTGTTTACCGACCAAAGCGTGCACTTTGCCCTGAAACATGCAAAGCGCGCCTATATACTGGAGAAGGGCATGATCGTTCATGAGGCCAGCAGCCAGGCCTTGATCAACGATACCGCGACGCAGCACCGGTATTTGTCGGTGGCGTGATCAAGCTATGATTGCGGCTGGCGGGCAGGATTGCTTGCCGGCCGGATTGCGCCGCCATGACCCGGCCTGGGTTATGGCCTGGCGGATGCTTCATAGAAGGATGGAGTGGTAGATGATTGCTGATTTTGAATCATTCAAGATCGAGCTTAGCTTGTCGAAGGTCGAGATTTGCCGCGAGCTGTATCGCCAGAACAGGGACTTGATCCGCATCAAGAAAGAGCACGTGGCGGTGAAGAATCTGGTGCGCATCATTGATTCGACCTTGCGCCTGACACGCGCAAAAGGTTTTCATGCAATGTCCCTGCGCGACCTGTGCGCCGATTCGGGATTCAGCATTGGCGGCCTGTATGCCTATATCAAGAGTAAAGAAGACCTGATCTACCTGATTCAAGGTCATGGCTTTCTGTTGACCCGGCGCACCATGCTGGCCTATACGCAAGATATTGTCCTGCCTCGCGATCAATTGCTGGCCGCCGTCAAGGCGCATGTATACCTTAGCGAACTGATGCAGCCCTGGTTTTACTTCTCGTTCATGGAAACCAAAAGCCTGCCCGAGCGGCATAAAAAGGAGGCCATAGCCGTAGAGCTGGAAGTCGAAGGCATTATTTACCGCATCATCGACAATGGCATCAAGGCTGGAGCTTTCAGGGCTGTCAATGCCCACTTGCTGGCATCCCTGTGCAAAGCCATGATGCAGGATTGGTATTTGAAGCGGCGCAAATACGACAATCAAGGCATTACTGTCACGCAATACGCCGAGTTCGTCGGCGATATCCTGGAAAACTACCTGGAGCCGAGTTGACAGCGAAGTCCGGCCCGCACTGTCCTAGCCTGATTTGCCTCTGCCGCGGCAACGCGGTAAAGTAATGTGTTGATCTGCCCAATTATCCGGGGCGAATCACGAAAGGCTTTATTTTTCCGGGCTATCCGCCCGGTTTTTGCGCCCGTAATACTTTGCTGTTGGCCGCGCCACAAGCGTGTGTTGCCAAAGCTTCCGTTCTACCTCCCGCGTTCGAATGAACGCTCGTGCTGTGTTTCGACGAGCGCAAGTCGGTTCGGCAAGGTGTCTGGGTGGCATGGCTCCGTGAGCCATAAAGCGCCAGGTCATGTTGTTGCAGCCGGTCAAGCTCGGGCCCACGTGGCCAGTCGGAAGATCAGCGCCGGTTACGAAAGGAATACATAATGGAACTCAATGGCGCCGATATCGTCGTGCGTTGCCTTGCCGAAGAGGGTGTCGACCACGTGTTTGGTTATCCCGGCGGCGCGGTACTCTACATCTACGACGCAATCTACAAGCAAGACAATTTTCAGCACATACTGGTGCGTCACGAGCAAGCTGCCGTGCACGCCGCCGATGCCTATTCACGCTCGTCCAATAAAATCGGCGTTGCCCTGGTTACCAGCGGGCCGGGCCTGACCAATGCCGTCACCGGCATTGCAACGGCGTATATGGACTCGATTCCCATGGTGATCATCAGCGGCCAGGTGCCCAGCCATGCGATAGGCGAAGATGCTTTCCAGGAATGCGACGCGGTGGGTATCACCCGTCCATGCGTCAAGCACAACTTCCTGGTGCGCGATGTCAAGGATCTGGCCGAAACCATGCGCCGGGCCTTTTTCATCGCCAAAACCGGCCGTCCCGGGCCGGTCCTGGTCGATATCCCGAAAGACATCACTGTCGCCACCTGCCGGTACACGGCTCCGCGCAGCGAAGTGAAAATGCGTTCCTATGCGCCGGTGGTCAAGGGGCATCAGGGCCAAATCAAGAAAGCCGTGCAAATGCTGCTGTCGGCGGAACGGCCAATGATTTATTCGGGCGGCGGCGTGGTGCTGTCCAATGCCTCGGACGAACTGCGCCAGCTGGTCGAGCTGGTCGGCGCGCCTTGCACCAATACCTTGATGGGCTTGGGCGCATTTCCGGCAAGCGACGGCAAATTCGTGGGCATGCCCGGCATGCACGGCACCTACGAAGCCAATATGGCCATGCAGAACTGCGATGTGCTGATTGCCGTGGGCGCCCGCTTCGACGACCGGGTTATCGGCAACCCCAAGCATTTTGCGCAGAATCCGCGCAAGATCGTGCATATCGATATCGATCCTTCGTCGATTTCGAAACGTGTGCGGGTCGATGTTCCCATCGTCGGCAACGTCAAGGATGTGCTGCAGGAACTTAACGCCCTGTATGTCCAGGCCGCGGCCGAAACGCCGCCGAACAAGGCGGCCCTGGGCAAATGGTGGCAGCAAATCGATACATGGCGCGGCAAGCAATGCCTGGTCTACGAAAACTCCGACACGCTTATCAAGCCGCAGTATGTGGTCGAAAAACTGTGGGAGATCACCAAGGGCGAGGCCTTTGTCACGTCCGATGTGGGCCAGCACCAAATGTGGGCCGCGCAGTACTATCGCTTCGACGAGCCGCGCCGCTGGGTCAATTCCGGCGGCCTGGGCACCATGGGCGTGGGCTTGCCCTACGCCATGGGCGTGCAAATGGCCAATCCCGATAGCCAGATCGCGGTGATCACGGGAGAGGCGTCCATACAGATGAATATCCAGGAACTCTCCACCTGCAAGCAGTATCACCTTACGCCCAAGGTTCTTTGCCTGAATAACCGCTATCTGGGCATGGTGCGCCAGTGGCAGCAAATCGATTACGGTTCGCGTTATTCCGAGTCGTATGTGGATGCCTTGCCCGACTTTGTGAAGCTGGTCGAAAGCTATGGCCACGTCGGCATGCGCATCGACAAGCCGGCCGATGTCGAGCCGGCGATCCGCGAGGCATTCACCAAGTACAAAGACAGGCTGGTATTCATGGATTTCATTACCGATCAAACCGAAAACGTGTGGCCCATGGTGAAAGCCGGCCGCGGCCTGACCGACATGCTGCTTGGTTCTGAAGACCTGTAAGGAGAGAAAAATGAAACACGTAATTTCTGTCCTTCTGGAAAATGAACCGGGCGCGCTGTCGCGCGTGGTGGGGCTGTTTTCGGCCCGCGGCTACAACATCGAAACGCTTACCGTGGCGCCCACCGAGGACTCCACGCTTTCGCGCATGACTATTGTCACCAATGGTTCGGATGAAGTCATCGAGCAAATCACCAAGCATTTGAATCGCCTGGTGGATGTCGTCAAGGTGGTCGATTTGTCCGAAGGTCCACACATCGAGCGCGAGCTTATGCTGATCAAGGTGCGCGCCGTAGGCAAGGAGCGCGAAGAAATGAAGCGCATGGCCGATATCTTTCGCGGCCGCATTATCGATGTCACCGATAAGGTCTACACCATAGAGCTTACCGGCGACCAGGACAAGATCGAAGCCTTTATCGGCGCTCTGGATCGCAGCGCCATTCTGGAAACGGTCCGTACCGGCGTGTCCGGCATAGGTCGCGGCGAAAGGGTTTTGAAGCTTTAATGGAGGCCGGGTTACGCTGCGCCAACCCGGTCTGCAATCCATGACCAGGCAGCATTTGCGGGCCGGACTGGCGCCGAAGGCGTGTAATACGGCAAGCGACGCAATACAGTTTTGCCGGTTTGATCAGTGGCCAATGGCCACATGGTACGACCGGCAGAGAAACATAATTTGATAAGCCTCAACTGGCTGAAACCAACAACAATTCCTCAATTATTGGAGCACGTTACATGAAAGTTTTTTACGACAAAGATTGCGATCTTTCCTTGATCAAGGGCAAAACCGTTGCCATCGTCGGCTATGGTTCGCAAGGCCATGCGCATGCGCTGAACCTGCACGAGTCGGGCGTCAATGTGGTGGTCGGCTTGCGCAAGGGCGGCGCATCCTGGAGCAAGGCCGAGAACGCCGGCCTGAAAGTTCAGGAAGTGGCTGACGCCGTCAAGGGCGCCGACCTGGTCATGATGCTGCTGCCGGACGAAAACATTGCGTCGGTCTATCGCACTGAAGTAGCCGCCAATATCAAGGCCGGCGCGGCCCTGGCTTTCGCCCACGGTTTCAATGTGCATTACGGGCAAGTGCAGCCGCGCACCGATATCGATGTCATCATGATTGCTCCCAAGGCGCCGGGCCATACGGTGCGCGGCACCTACCGCCAGGGTGGCGGCGTGCCATCGCTGGTCGCCGTGCATCAAGACAACTCCGGCGCCGCGCGCGACGTCGCGTTGTCGTATGCGTGCGCCATCGGCAGCGGCCGCGCCGGCATCATCGAAACCAATTTCCGTGAAGAAACCGAAACCGACCTGTTCGGTGAGCAAGCCGTTCTGTGCGGCGGCGCGGTCGAACTGATCAAAGCCGGTTTCGAAACCCTGGTCGACGCAGGCTACGCGCCCGAAATGGCCTATTTCGAATGCCTGCACGAACTCAAGCTTATCGTTGACCTGATCTACGAAGGCGGCATTGCCAACATGAACTACTCCATTTCCAACAATGCGGAGTATGGCGAGTACGAAACCGGCCCCAAGATCGTTACCGAAGAAACCAGGAAAGCCATGCGCCAGTGCCTGGCCGACATTCAAAATGGCGTATATGCCAAGAATTTCATCCTGGAAAACGCGGCGGGCGCTCCTACGCTGATTTCGCGTCGCCGCATCAATGCCGAATCGCAAATCGAACAGGTTGGCGGCAAGCTGCGCGCCATGATGCCCTGGATCGCCGCGAACAAGCTGGTTGACCAGACCAAGAACTAAACAAGCAAATCGGCACGGCCGCCAATAGGGGGCTTGCCGAGACGCCGCGCTCTATCAAAGGACAGCCTATGGCTGTCCTTTGCTTTTCACGATGCCCTCTGGCGCTTGCGCGGCGCGGTGATCCCGTCGTCTTGCAAGGGCAGGGAACAGTATTTGCTGGCTATACGCCGAGCCTCGCCGCGGCTGGCAATCAGCCGGGCCCATACCCTCAACGCCGGCGCCGATTCAATAACGCAAGCTTGCCGGATCGCACCGGCTCTTGCTCCTGATTCGGTCTGGAGGCGGCGCAAGCCAATGGCCGGGAGGCCTGCGCGATGCTGCATCCGTGTCAACCCGGCCGTCCATGGACGGTTTATCGATAGATTTGATGGAGACGACAATGCAAAACGCGGCCTTATTTCGGTTATTCTTCGTCTTACGATGAATAAACCTCCTTATCCCCACCCCATTATTGCGCGCGAAGGCTGGCCTTTCCTGGCCGGTATCGTGCTGGTGTCGATTCTTGTCAGTTTCTGGTCGGGCGCCGCCTCGGTCCCGCTGTGGCTATTATCGATTTTTGTATTGCAGTTTTTTCGCGATCCGGCGCGCATAGCGCCCGAAGGCGACCTCAACGTCCTGTCGCCCGCCGACGGCCGTATTGTGGCCGTCGAAGAGGTCCGCGATGTCTACGCCGATCGCGATGCGCTGAAGATCAGCGTATTCATGAATGTCTTCAATGTCCATTCCAATCGATCGCCGGTCAATGGCTCGGTTGCCTCCATCAATTATTTTGCCGGCCAGTTTTTTAACGCCTCGCTGGACAAGGCTTCGCTGGAAAACGAGCGCAACGCTACCGTGCTGCATACCAGGCACGGCCATGTCGTTACCGCCGTGCAAGTCGCCGGCCTGGTCGCCAAGCGCATTCTTTGTTACATCAAGCCCGGCGATCAGCTGTATGCGGGACAACGCTACGGCTTCATCCGTTTTGGTTCGCGGGTAGATGTTTATTTGCCCCCCGGTTCACGCCCGCGCGTGGCCATCGGCGACAAAGTCCAGGCCACCAGCACTGTGCTGGCCGAATTGCCCGATTTGCCCGATAGCCCCGTCGACATACAAGAGTAAGCCCATGCCAAATCTTTCATCGGACGAAACCCGCCGCCGCCGCAGTATCTATCTGCTGCCCAATGCATTCACGACGGCCAATCTGTTTGCCGGCTTCTATGCTGTGGTGCAGGCCATGAACGGCCGATTCGAGATGGCGGCCATCGCCATTTTCCTAGCCATGGTGTTCGATGGCATGGATGGGCGGGTTGCCCGCCTGACCAATACGCAATCGGCCTTCGGCGAGCAATACGACTCCTTGTCGGATATGACCTCGTTCGGGATTGCGCCCGCCCTGGTCATATACGAATGGTCCTTGCACGACCTGGGCCGCTGGGGCTGGCTGGCCGCGTTCATTTATGTTGTGGGCGCGGCATTGCGGCTGGCTCGCTTCAATACCAATATAGGTATTGTCGACAAGCGCTTCTTTCAAGGCTTGCCCAGTCCGGCGGCAGCGGCCTTGGTGGCCGGTTTTCTGTGGCTGGCGGTCGATAACAAGCTTTCATTGCACAATGAAACCATTGCCTGGCTGTCATTTGCCGTTACGGTATATGCCGGCATCGCCATGGTAACGAATGCTCCCTTTTACAGCGGCAAAAGTTTTGCACTGGGCCACAGCGTTCCATTCTGGGTGATCCTGGTGCTGGTCGCGGTATTTGTATTCGTATCCACCGATCCACCCATTGTGCTGTTCGGCCTTTTTGTCGTGTACGGGCTGTCGGGCTGGGCCGTCATGCTCTGGCGCTGGCGGCGCGCCCGCACCCTGACGCGCTTACGCCAAGAGGGCCTGGACGAGCGCGACACCGCCGGCGTCGCGCCAACCTTCAGCGCCCCGCATACTTATCAGCCGCCCAAGCCGCCGCCGGAAGAATAGCGCTCCGCGGGTTCGGGTTGGCGTCAGAAGCCGAACCCGAAACGATCGGGGTCGTACATGGGATCCGGTCCGGGATGGAAGCGCGTTACTTTTTCGCCGTCGGTCCCAAAGTACACATACATCAATGAGTTCCAGGCATGGGACTGCCGATAGCGGTAGCTCCAGACGATTTGCGTCGATGATGGCAAGCCCACCGTGTCGATGATGGCTGGCGGCCCGAACTCGCACCTGACCTGGTCCGGCGTCCAGGTGCCGGTGGCCAGTACCCGGAAATGCTCATCCGTCAGCAAGGGCTCGATACGATCGGTGTTGCCCGCTGTATCCACATTCGTGCCCCAGGCATATTGGCCCATGGGCTGCATGCTCCAGATCAGGCGCTGGCGGCCGTTTTCGCCGGCGCAAGAATAATTGGGCCGGCCATACTTCGCTTCCACCTGATACAAAGGCGTGCCCGGGGGCATATCCGCCATATTGGCGCAAGCGGCCAGCAGGCTGACCAGGGCCGCCGGGACAGCGGTTTTGCCGAATCGCGCAAAGGTAAGGATTTTCATGAGAAGCCCCGCCAAAAGTTATGTAATGCCATTTTAGGAGCATAAGCGCCCGCTGTGAACGGCTTATGCCGCGGGCCGGCAACCGCCGGCGGGCGAATAGTTGGCCATTCCGCTATAATGCGTGCTTCTTTGGGCTATCTGCGCACCAGCGCAGGGCAAGCGCCCCAAGTAAATCGTAATTTTTTAAACACTGCACGTCAGGGCACCTCGGCTCTGTCGCTCGTTAAAGAGGCTAAATCATGTCTGTTGCTGACATCAAGAAATCCGACATCGTCGCACAATATCAACGTGTTCAAGGCGATACCGGTTCCCCAGAAGTACAAGTCGCGCTGCTTACCGCACGCATCAACGAACTCACCGGCCACTTCAAGGCGCACATGAAAGACCACCACTCGCGTCGTGGCCTGCTGCGCATGGTCAGCCGTCGTCGCAAGTTGCTAGATTACCTCAAGGGCCGCAATCCCGATTCATATCGTTCGCTTATCGAAAAGCTCGGTCTGCGTAAGTGATATTCGGGGCTGGCTCCCCATGATGCAACCGTGCACATCGCGATCAGAATCGTGGCGTGCACGGTTTTTTCTATTGTAAGGATATTCCCCAATGTTTAATAAAGTGAGCAAATCGTTTCAGTACGGTCAGCACACGGTGGTTCTTGAAACTGGCGAGATTGCTCGCCAGGCCTCGGGCGCCGTACTGGTTTCGATTGAAGATACTGTTGTGCTGGCAACCGTCGTTGCCGCCAAAACCGCCAAGTCCGGCCAGGATTTTTTCCCCCTGACTGTCGACTATGTCGAAAAAACCTACGCCGCGGGCCGCATTCCCGGCGGTTTCTTCAAGCGCGAAGGCCGTCCTTCCGAAAAAGAAATCCTTACCTCGCGCCTGATCGACCGTCCTTTGCGCCCCCTGTTCCCTGAAGGCTTCTACAACGAAGTCCAGGTAATCATTCATACGGTATCGGTCAATCCGGAAATCGATCCCGACATGGCCGCCATGATAGGCGCGTCCGCCGCGCTGGCGATTTCGGGCATTCCGTTCGACGGCCCTATCGGCGCCGCGCGCGTGGGCTACCTTAACGGCCAGTACGTGCTCAACCCCACCAGCAGCCAGCTCAAAGAATCCCAGATGGACCTGGTGGTCGCGGGTACCGAAGCGGCCGTCCTGATGGTCGAATCCGAAGCCAAGCAACTGTCGGAAGAAATCATGCTGGGCGGTGTTGTATTCGGCCACGAGCAAATGCAGGCCTGCATCAATGCCATCCACGATCTGGTCGCCGAAGCCGGCAAGCCGGAATGGGACTGGCAGGCCGCCCCCAAGAATGAAGCCCTCGTAACGGCAATTACGGCCGTCGCCCAAGACGACTTGCAAGCGGCCTATCAGGTTCGCGAGAAGCAGGCGCGCACCGCCCAGTTGCGCAGCGTCTATGCCAACGTCAAGGTCAAGCTGCAAGAGCACGCCGCCGCCAAGGGCGAGCCCGCGCCCGATAACGTCGTGGTCGAAAACATGCTTTTCGATCTGGAATCCAAAATCGTGCGCGGCCAGGTCCTGAATGGCGAACCCCGCATCGACGGCCGCGATACCCGCACCGTGCGCCCCATCAGCGTACGCCTGGGCGTATTGCCCCGCGCGCACGGCAGCGCTTTGTTTACGCGCGGCGAAACCCAGGCGCTGGTCGTTGCCACCCTGGGCACCCGTCAAGACGAACAGATCATCGATTCGATCATGGGCGAATCCCGCGACCGCTTCATGCTGCACTACAACTTCCCTCCGTTCGCCACGGGCGAAACGGGTCGTTTCGGTTCGCCTAAACGCCGTGAAATCGGCCATGGCCGGCTCGCCAAGCGCTCGCTGGTTTCGTCATTGCCCGAACCGCAAGACTTTCAATACACCATTCGTGTCGTATCCGAAATCACCGAATCCAATGGGTCTTCATCCATGGCGTCGGTATGCGGCGGCTCGCTGGCCATGATGGACGCCGGCGTGCCTATCAAAGATCACGTTGCCGGCGTGGCCATGGGCCTGATCAAGGACGGCGGCAAATTTGCCGTTCTTACCGACATCCTGGGCGACGAAGATCATCTTGGCGATATGGATTTCAAGGTGGCCGGCACCGTGCAGGGCATTACCGCCCTGCAAATGGATATCAAGATCCAGGGCATTACCAAGGAAATCATGCAAGTCGCATTGGCCCAGGCCAAGGAAGGGCGTTTGCATATTCTGGGCAAAATGAAGGAAGCTATCGATGGTGGCCGTACCGAGCTTTCCGAATTCGCGCCGCGCATGCTCAGCATCAAGATCAATCCTGAAAAAATCCGCGACGTTATCGGCAAGGGCGGGGCAACCATCCGCGCACTTACCGAAGAAACCGGCACGCAGATTGATATCGGCGACGATGGCACCATTACCATTTCCAGCGCCGACCTGGACAAGGCCCGCGACGCCGAGCGCCGCATCAAGGAATTGACGGCCGACGTCGAAGTGGGCCAGGAATACGAAGGCCCGGTCCTGCGTTTGCTGGACTTCGGCGCCATTGTCCAGGTATTGCCTGGCCGCGATGGCCTGCTGCACATTTCCGAGATCGCCAACTATCGCATCGCCAATATCAATGACGTGTTGAAAGTAGGCCAATTGGTGCGCATCAAAGTTATCGAAGCCGACGACAAGGGCCGTCTGCGCTTGTCCATGAAAGCTATCGGCGGCATTGAAGCCCAGGGTGGTCCTCAAGGACCGATAGCGGCGCCCGCCGCTGCGCCTGAAGCCTGATATCGGGGCTCAATATGTCGGATTGGCCCTGCTGAAAAGGGGGCCATGATCCAGCAGTTCTGCGTTACGTAAAAAATGATACCTGTATAGGTATCATTTTTTTTGGGCGGCCAAAACGTTTTTCCTAGCGTTTTCCCCTAGTTTCCTTATTTTATAAGCGTGTTAAAGTTCGCATCCCGTACACGGTATACGGTACACGGTATACGTAAAATAATAGGTATGCCGATATTTTTGAACACTACACCGGTAAAAAACTTATGAATGATTCATTGCTTCAGATTCCTCGCGCCGATCTTTTGGGCGATCGCGTCTACAAACAGCTTCGCTCTTACTTGTGGTCGGGGAATGTGCAGTGGGGTGAAAATCTAAGGGAAAGTATCCTGGCGGAACGGCTTGGCGTTTCTCGTACTCCAGTACGCGAAGCATTGACACGGCTTGCCAGCGAGGGTCTTCTGGAAGTTCGGGACCGGGGCTTTGCTGTGCCTAGGCTTACTCAGGACGACATTGAAGAGATCTACCATCTGCGCGTCCTGCTGGAGACGGACGCTATCAAATACGCCGCTTCGGCGGTCAGGAATAATCAATCCCTGCATGCGCCGGTTGCGCTTGCCATATCGAAAGCCTCTGAAGCGGTCAGGATCGCCGATGATGAAATGTTCATTGCCGCCAATCATGAATTCCGGGCGGCGTGGCTCAGCCTGGTAAAGAACAGCCGGCTTGTAAGCGCCGTGCAGCTCTATGCCGATCTTGTACGTTCGCTGCAGATTTTGAGCTTGGGCAATCGCCAGCGGCAAGTCATCGTTCTACATGGCATGGAGCGGATATCCAAAGAGTTGGAAAACGGCGACGCCGACAAGGCTGCGCTGACCATGCTCGAGTACCTGGATATTGCACGGCTGGCGATGTTCGAAAGTTTGCCGTCCATGGCAAGAAATAGCGTCGGTTAATGAAGTGAACTATATAAATGGGGGAAGGGGAAATGGCTCGGTATATTAAGAATTTAATGCTCATCGGCGGGATTCTGTTCGCAATAGGCGCCAACGCGCAAGATTATCCGAACAGGCCAATTCGCTTGATTCAGCAATTTGCGCCAGGCGGCGGAAGCGATGCGGTGGCAAGGCCGTTGGGAATGAAATTGCAGGAAATTCTTGGGCAGCCTATCGTCATCGACAGCAAGCCTGGGGCGAATGGAGCGATTGCCAACCAATATACGGCCACGGCGGCTCCCGATGGCTACACGCTGTTATTCGCTTCCGCCGGCCCGATGACCGCGGCGCCGCATCTTTATGATTTGCGCGTTGATCCGATGGCTGCTTTTGTACCGATAGCGCTGGCCGTCTCGACTCCTTATGCGATTATCGTGCATCCCTCCGCCAAGGTGGGCACGCTGTCCGAGTTGCTGGCAATGGCGAAGAAAGAGCCCGGCAGGATAACGTATGGGACCAGCGGCGTGGGCGGAGCGCCGCACCTTGCGGCCGAGATGCTTAGCGCGGCGACAGATACCAAATTTTTGCATGTCGCATACAAGGGCATGGGGCCGGCCATGACGGCGGTATTGTCGAAAGAAGTCGACTTCGCCTTCGCGGACACAGCCTACGTCATCCCGCAAATGAAGTCGGGAAAAATCAAGGTTTTGGCCGTTACGGGAAATAAAAGATCCGCCGCCTTGCCGGATATACCGACGGTTGCCGAACTGGGCATTTCCAACTATCAATCCGGTACCTGGTATGGCGTTTTCGCTCCCAAGGGTACACCGGACGCTATCGTCCAGAAGCTGAACAAAGCGGTAAACGAGGCGTTGGCTGACAAGGCTCTGCGCGGAAGATTCCTGGAGCAAGGCATGGATCCCGCTTCCAATATGAGCCAAGAGCAATATGCGTCGTTCGTGAAAAACGACTATCAACGAATCGGAGACTTGGTGAAGAAAGCCAATATCAAGATATCGGAATGAGAGCGCACGGTACTTGATCAAATTTCTACCATAGAGACAATATGGAAAACTTCATTCCTGATTACGATGCGGACTTGGTGGTTGTGGGAGGTGGCGCTTGCGGCTTGATGGCCGCATACCGCGCGGCACAGTTCGGCGTCGATGTCGTCCTGCTCGAGAAAGATTCCCGTCACGGCTGCAATGCGGAGATAGCCAGCGGCTCCATTCCGGCAGCGGGAACGCTTCATCAACGCAAAGCGGGGGTGCTTGATTCCGTCGAGCAAATGTCGGGCGACATTATTCGGAAAAACAAAGGCAAGGCCAACCAGGACGTGGTCAATGCCCTGTGCATGCGCTCTTCGGAAATCGTAAGAATTTTCGAAGAAGACCTGGACGTTCCCATGGAGCTGAACGTCGACGCGGGGCGCTTTGGCTTCAGCGCCTTGCGCTTGCATAATGGGCCGGGCCGAACCGGTGCTCCCTTGATCAGAGCGCTTCAGCGGGCGCTTAGCCAAATGGATAATGTTACCTATGCGGACCGGACGCCGGGAGCGGGTCTTATTGTCGACGGTGGCGGAGCGGTTCGCGGGGTACGCGCAGGCATGGATGCCGAGCAAGTCATAGGTGCGAAGCGTGTGATACTGGCTTGCGACGGTTTCGGCTCGAATAGCGCCATGATCGCCCAGTACATACCAGAGATGCAGGGCGTGGAATGCATAGGGGTTCAAGGGAACACCGGGGATGCAATCCGTTGGGGCCTGGAGATCGGCGCGGGCGTTGCGCATATGTCGGGCTACCAGGCGCACGGCCTGGTTTGCGCCGGCTATGGCACACGTCTCGTTCCAGAGATTCCCCAATTGGGCGCGGTAATCGTGAACCGCAACGGCGAGCGATTCGCTCGAGAAGATCAAGGCTACTCCGAATTCGCAAGAGAAGTGCTGGCTCAGCCGGAAGGAGTGGCGATCGCCATTTTTGACCAGCGCATGTTCGACGTCGTGGCTCGCCTGGATCATTGGCGGGACACCGTGGCTTCCGGCGCCATCAAGTCGGCGGAAAGCCTCGGGAAAATCGCTGAAGCATTTAGAGTGCCGATTTCCGCACTCGAGAAAAGTTTCCGTCAATGCGACGGATCCAGCATAGATCCATTGGGTCGGGCCAAGCTTGCCGTGCCCGCGCAGGCTCCGTTTTATGCAGCGCTGATAACGGGGGCGCTTGTCCACACGCAGGGCGGCCTGGTCGTGGATATCCATGGACGGGTTTGCCGTCCGGACGGTTCCATCATCCCGAATTTGTATGCGGGCGGAGGGTCTGCCGCCGGAATCTCCGGCGATAGTCCGGATGGCTATCTTTCCGGGAATGGCCTGCTGAGCGCATATGGCCTGGGACTCATTGCGGGCGAGCACGCGGCGCAAGACATCCTCTCGACAACGATAAATTGAGGAAGAACAATGCAGAAGATTTCCGATGTGGCGGTACTGGACGCTCGTGAAGAGTCCGAGAAGGCAATCGTCAATGTCTTCGAGTGGGCCGCGTCCGTCAAAAAAACCGATATTCCGGCAGCCGTGCAAACACGGGCTGTCCAGATATTATTCGACGATGTGGCGGCGATGGTGGGCGCGGCCTGCGAGCCGGAGTTCCAGGCGCTGCTTCCAAAGCTGGGCACGGCCGGCACCGCCACGGAGGCCACCGTATTCTGTCAGGGCGGAAAGAAAACCGACCGGCGCAACGCGGCAATGATCAATGCCGTAGCCACGAATTGGCTAGAGCTGGACGAGGGCTATCGGGTAACCCCATGTCATGCGGGGCTGTATGTCCTTCCGGCGCTGCTGGCCGAGGCGGAGGCCAGTAATGCCAAATTCGACGATTTGCTCCATACCCTCGTGGTTTCGTACGAGGTCACGACCAGAATCGCACGCGCGTTTTCACAGCGACCGGCCGTCATGCAGTCTCATGGCCGGTTTGCGGCATTGGGCAGTTCAGTGGCCGTCGCGTTGAGCCGCAAGCATTCGGCCGCCGCTGTACTGGCGGCCGCCAGCGCGGCTGTCACCTTGATCGGTCCGGCGCCGCGCAATCATTTGGCATTGGGGGCGCTGGTCAGGAACATGTGGGCGGCCGTTGGAGCATCCTCTGGAATGGGAGCCGTCGATTGGGCGGACGCGGGAATTTCGGGCGTCGCAGGAAGCTTTTACGATGTGTACTGCACTGTGCTCGGAGGCAATTTCAACGGCGATCAGTTGTCCAAGGATTTGGGGAAATCATGGGCGGTCATGGAAGGCTATACAAAAATGTATGCCTGCTGCCAGCACCTGCACGCGGCGATCGAAGCCGTTCTCGATATTCGCGACGATATCCTGAAAAAAGGCGTTCAGAACATTGCGGCTATCAATGTCCAGACTCATGATCTGGCTCTTCCTCTGGTGAACAGCCATCCACACAATACCTTGGCTGCGAAATTCTCAATGTCCCATGCGGTGGCGGCGGCGATTGTCATGGGCCAGGGGGGCGCGGATGCCTTCAGCAGCGCGGCGATCAATGATGGCAAGATAGGCGGGTTGCGGCCATTGGTTTCGATGCGGCCCTGGGGCTCTGACATTCCGCAGCCTCCTCTCGACAGGCCCGCCCGGGTCACGGTCCAATTCCTTGATGGTTCCAGTGTCGAAGGCGAGTGCATGTCGGCGCGCGGAGGGTCGGACAAACCCTTTCCGCCAGAAGCCCTGCTTGCCAAAATCAAGTCCCTGACGGTCGCCGCATACCCCCGTTTGCCGTCGGTCGCTGAAAAATTGATAGCGCAACCGTCGTTGCGGGCGAATCAAGGTTGGCGAGAGGTAATCGAAGAGTTTGTGTCTCGTTGACGGTTGGTCAAACAGGTGCGCGCCGGTAGCTGCGCAAAAAGGGGATGAGGATGCGGATACTTTTTCAAAGTTTTATCGAGGCCGGCCGGACGCCGGCATATTTCGACGGGATGCGATCCCGTGCAACGACCATCGCCAGGCCGGGCACGACCGTTGATTTTGTAGGAATGCCTGCCGGTATATATGGCCCCCATCCTCCATCTGATGTCGTAAGGTATCCGTACATGGCGGCGCTGCATACGCAGTTTATTCTGGATAATGCGCTACGCGCCGAAGCGGAGGGCTATGATGTATTCGCCATCGGCTCGGTTCAGGACCCTGTGCTGGAAGAGGCCCGCTCTTTGGTCGATATTCCCGTGGTTGGATATGGAGAGTCGGCCATGCATTTTGCCTGCTGCCTATCCTCGAAATTCGCGGTGCTGGTTTTCCAGAAAGGCTTTGACCAGATGATGGATCTCCGGATTCAACGACTGGGACTTTCATCGCGGGCGCTCCCTTCGGTCGTCATCGATGCGGGTTTCGAAGACGTCGGACGCGGATTATCGGAATCGGACGACCTGGTTGAGAGCTTCCTGAAATCTGCCCGCGCCGCCATTGAGCAGGGCGCCGAGGCGATAATTCCAGGACAGCTATATTTAAGCGAAGCGATTGCGCGGGCAGGCCTGACACGGATCGACGAGGTCCCTGTTGTGGAGGGCTTGAGCGCGACGCTAAAAATGGCCGAGGCCATGGCGGACTTAAAGGCGCTGGGAATCGGCGTGACGAGAAAGGGATATCTGCATGCCCGTCCTCCGCGGGAAATGATTGAACACGCGCGCCGCTATCACGGGCGAGTGGACATTGGGAGTGAGAATGCAAACTCGTAAGCGGCATTCCGCGCAACGCATTGTCCCGTCGATCAGGCCATGATCATGGAAACGTCCAGGTCATCGAGCAATGGCACGGACCGGATTCCCGTCGTACTCGTAACAGGCTTTCTGGGCAGCGGCAAGACGACGTTGATCAACGCTGTACTGCGGGATTCGGCTTTCGCCGGCACGATGGTCATCGTTAACGAGTTCGGCGACGTCGGACTGGATCATCTTTTGGTTTCCAGCGCCCAGGACCAGGTCTTGCTGCTGGACTCGGGCTGTCTGTGCTGCGCCGCGTCCGGAAGCCTGCGCGATACGCTCATCGACTTGATTGCGCGGCGCGCGAGCGGCACGGTGGCGCGCTTCGAGCGTGTCATCGTAGAGACCAGCGGGCTGGCCAATCCGGGACCCTTGGTGGCTTCGCTGCTTGGCGATTCCGCGCTCATTCCTCGCTTCGCATTGTCGCAAGTACTGACCTTGGTCGATGCGTGCAATGGCGTGGACACGCTGGCCGACTATGATGAAGCGCGTCGGCAGATTGCATTCGCTGATCGCCTGCTCATCAGCAAGACCGATACGGCCAGCCCCGAACAGATACAAGATCTGCGCGGGGTGTTGGCCGGGATGAATTCGCAAGCTATTGCGGGAGAGTGGCAGCGCGACCAGCCAGCCATCGACCTTCTAGTGTCTGTGTCGGCACCAGGCCGCTCTGCGGAAGCCGGTAGACCGGAAGCCTGGCTGCGTCGTCCTTTATTCGCTCCATTCCTTAATGGCGCCCAAAAGGGTCCAAAGCCTGTGCATGGCAGCGCCTTTAGGCAGATCAGCACACACGTTTTGCGTCCGGCCACCGACACGATAGCCTGGGTCATCTATGCCCATTGGACGCAAGCCATAAGCGCCCGCCTGGGCAAGCGCTTGCTGCGTTGCAAGGGGATATTGCCATTGGGAGACGATGGCTCTGCGTGGGTGGTTCAGGGAGTCCAGGGCTACTTCGCATCGCCCGAGCGTCTGGAGGCCTGGCCCGACACAGAGCCTCAGGGCTTTCTGGTGTGCATAGGCAACTCAATTACCCGTGCGCAGCTCGATACGCTGACGGAGCCGTCGCCTTTTGTGCTTTCTTCATCCATCCAATATCAGGAACCTACTAGCAATCATGATTGACTCTTTCATCTTGCGGGGCGGCACTGTTGTCAACGCGGACCGAGACCCTCAGCCCTTGGATATTCTTGTGGAAGACGGGCGTACCGTGGCCCTGCTGGCTCCCGATACTCCTGTGCCGGCATCGGTAAGCGAGCGCCGTGTCGATGGCTTGCACGTGTTTCCCGGCCTGGTCGAGGCGCATATGCATTTCGGCTTCGGTGAAAAAATAACCGAGTATGAGACCGAGACGGCTCATGCGGCCATCGGTGGGTTCACTACCGTGCTGGCGTATTTTCTGAACAACGAAGCCTACGGCGATGTATTTCGCCGCGAGCAGGCTTACGCGAAGCCGCGCGCCCATACCGACTACGGCTTTCATTTTTCGACAGCGTCGGAATTGCACGTTCAGGAGCTGGCCTCGTATGTGCAAGATTATGGCGTCACCTCATTCAAGTACTTCATGAATTTCAAGGGTGAAGAAGGGCGCTACCTTGGCTTGGATGGCACTGACGACGGCTATTTCTATGCGCTGTTGTCGCGGGCCGCCGGGATCGGCGGGGTTACCGTAGTCTGCCACACCGAGAACATCGAAATCGTGAATCGCTTGCGCAATGAGCAACTCGACAAGGGCCTGGAGACGTTGCGGCAGTGGGAGGCCATCAAGCCGCCCATCACCGAGGCGGAGGCGGCGATCAAGGCCATGCTATTGGCGGAAAACGCAGGCGCCACCATCTATATTCCCCACATGAGTTCGAAGATGGGGCTCGATGAAGTGCGCCGCTGGCGCAGCCGGTACGACCGCGTTTTTGTCGAGACATGCCCGCATTACCTTACGCACACCAGCAGCATGGAACTGGGCGGCATGGGCAAAGCCAACCCGCCGTTCCGCTCCAAGTTCGATCAGGACGCGCTGTGGGAAGGCATTTTCGATGGCACGGTTGACGTGGTGGCCTCCGATCATTGTCCGCGCAAGCGTGCAACCAAGGATAAGTCGCTTTGGCTGGCTTCTCAAGGCTTTCCCGGTACAGCCACCATCTTGCCGGTGCTGCTGCACGAGGGCTATCACCGGCGGGGTCTGCCGTTAAAGCGCATAGCGCAACTGATATGCGAAGCGCCGGCACGCATTTTCGGCATTGACAGCCGGAAAGGCAGCATCGCGGTCGGCATGGACGCTGACTTCACCGTGGTCGACTTGAATCTTGAGCGTACGGTGCGTCACGAGGAGCTGCTTTCGTACTCCGATTACAGCATCTACGATGGTTGGTCCTTCAAGGGCTGGCCCGTCGAAACTATCTTGCGAGGCAAGACCATCATGAAGGATGGGCAGCTCAAAGGTGAGCCCGGCGATGGGCGGTACTTGTTCCGCAAGAATGACGGCAGCCTTGCGCCGGCCAATCGCGCGGGCTGAGCGCACCCCGGTGTCTCATTCAACTTTTATCTTTACAGGAAAATACGATCATGAAACCTTGGGATGACGTTATCAGCGCCGAGGAACAACGCGACTACGCGGCGGCCGGCTTCGGCCGCCCCAGCGGTCTGGGCAAGCGTCCGGCGCTGCTGATCATCGATATGCAGTACCGTACCGTCGGTACAGTGCGCAAGCCATTACTCGAAGCCATCAAAGAATTTCCGACGTCCTGCGGTGAGGCGGGTTGGGCTGCCGTGGAATCGCTGGTGCCGCTCGTCCGGCTTTTTCGCGAACGAGGGTGGCCGGTCATGTATCCTCATGTGGCGCCCAAGCAGGCTTATGATGGGGGCCGCCTGGCGGAAAAAATTCCGGCCATCATGGACATATCTCCCAAAGGCTATGAATTCGTCGCCGAAATCGCTCCGCAGGAGGGCGACGTGCTGATTCCCAAGAAACACCCCAGTGCTTTCTTCGGAACCGCCATGTGCAGTCACCTGATCGACAAGCAGGTCGATACCGTGGTCGTGGCCGGGTGTACCACTAGCGGTTGCGTGCGCGGTACCGTGGTTGACGCTTTTTCGCTTAACTTCAAGGTTGCTGTCGCACAAGAATGTGTGTACGACCGCGGCATTACATCTCACAAGGTCAACCTGTTCGACATGGGCCAGAAGTATGCCGATGTCTTGCCCGTGGCCGACCTGATCGCCGAGCTTCGAGCCATTGCCTGATCGCCGGTTGATTATGTGACGTAAGCGCTCGCCTCGGCGCTGAATACCAGAGTCTTTATATCCAGGCTTTTGCCCTGGCGGACGTCCCTTGCCCGGCGAAATGTGTCAGGTTCGCGGCGGGTAAGTCTCAATTCCACTAAGGAGAATGAAATGCGGGTCATTAGAAAGTTGTTGCTGGTTTTGACGGGCGCGGCCCTGTGCTGGTCCGGCGCCGCGTCAGCGGCATATCCCGACAAGCCTATACGTCTTGTCGTGCCTTTTCCGGCGGGCGGCGGCACTGATGCCACAGCCCGGCTGATTGCCGGGGAACTGTCTCCTTTGCTGGGGCAGCCCGTGGTGGTCGAGAACCGTGCGGGCGCCGCCGGCTCGATAGGCGCGCAGGCGGTGGCCGATGCGGCACCCGACGGCTACACACTGTTTTTCTCGACGACGGGTGCGCTGGTGATCAATCCGCACTTGTACGCCAACCTTCGCTACGATCCCATTACCGACTTTACGCCTATTGGGCCGGTGGCCTCTTCGGCAAACGTACTGGTCGTGAACCCCGATGTGCCCGCGCGCTCTGTCAAAGAGCTTATCGCTCTGGCAAAAACGAAGCCGGAGCAGATGACTTATGGTTCGTCGGGTGTGGGAAGCTCCAGCCATTTGGCTGCGGTCATGCTCGAATCGTTGACGGGGGCAAAATTCACCCATGTTCCATACAAAGGTTCGGCTCCGGCCGTGACCGACTTGGTGGGCGGGCGCATCGATATGATGATCGACAATATTCCCAGTCATGTCGAGCTGGCCAAGTCCGGCAGGGTTCGTGCGCTGGGAGTGTCGGGTATCGAGCCTTCGCCGCTGTTTCCCGGCCTGCCGACCATAGCTCAGGCGGGCGTGCCGGGCTACGATGTGACGATCTGGTATGCCATTCTTGGCCCTGCGGGTCTGCCCAATGATGTTGTGCACAAACTCTCGACACTCATCCGGCAGGTGGTGGATACCCCTGCAATGAAAGAGAAGCTGGAGGCGATAGGTTCAGAGCCTATGCTGCAAGCCCCGGAAGAGTTTGGCGCCTTCTTGCGCAAAGAGAACGACAAATGGAAGGATATCGTTCGCAAATCGGGCGCCACATCGCAATGAATATTTGGTGAAACCAGCCAAGACGTTCCGCATTTATTCTGGGTTTTCTCCCTATGATGGGCGACAAATGCGGAACACTTTCATCACGCTTGGGTTTGACTTTGAGGGGGCGCAGGCCTTACTGTTTGGCTCCCGACCGCCTCTTATCGTTTTTAAATGGCCGCGCCCGTTCCTCAAACTATTGCCAACGAAATTTACATGGCTATTGCGAGCATAGTGGATCATGCCTATGTGCTTGATAAACAATCGGCTGAATATTTTGTTCTGCGGCGTCGAGTTTCGGACTTGCAGAAGGTCAGTGCGGAGGCTGGCATTGGGGCTCATGCTGCTCTGTCTGCGTTGTCCGGAGACGTTCAAGGTTTCGTGAGCGGCGCTCGACAAATTCTGAGTATCGGCCAAAGCGATATTGAGAAGCTATATTTAATCTTGTTTGCCAACGCATTGGGAGAGAGGCGGTTATCTCGACAACTCATAGCGGCCGTGAGTTTCAGCAATCTATCGGAACTGGGTCGAAAAATTGCTATGGCCCACGGTCTCTTCGAGATGGAACGGCTTCAACAGATTCTGCTGGTCGCCCAGCGTGCGGGAATACCCGAAGCCCAATTACCGATAAAAATCGAGGAGATAATGGTGCAAGAAGCTATTTTGTCGATATTCAAGTCACTTGGAATTAGCCTTGATCAATGGGATACGATCAATGCTGTGGCAGCCAAGTCGGCTCTAATGGCTGGCATATTTCTCACTGTCTCGCCTCATATCCGATACGATGTCGAGGATGGGTTCTTGTCAGTAGCATTTGACGTCCCGTTGGACATGGAGAAAATTTTCGAGATAGAAGCGAATGTGGATGAGCTTGTCGCTCAAACTCCTGATTTTCCATCGGTTGCTGTCGTATCGTTTCATATGGTGGACGAGGCGTAATCGACATGCCCATTAATACTACTGATATTCATGACGTCGCCGACTTTTTGGCTGATAGCGGCCTTGCGTGCGAAGCATACATTAGAGCTGCTGTGTCACGGTATTACTACGCCGCCTTCATGACGGCAAAGTCATTGGAGCCGAAAATACAAACGCGACAGGCGGTCTTCGACATTGGCGTCCATATGCGCGTAATTAATAAGTTCATCACCTACGCCGGAGCCGAGAAGGCGCTTGTGATAAAGATAGGCAACGAATTAAAGCGCCTCAAGCAGATTCGCAATCGCGCCGATTATGAATTGGACGACACGCTGTCGGCCAAGACGCTTACGGAAAGCAAGGCCCGGGCCGCCCAAATAATCAAGTGGTGCATGACCGCGCAATCCGCGTTGCCTTATGGCTAGGGGGCCGTTGCTTGCTGCATGCCGACAAACTATGCCATAATAACTGGCTTTAAGTTCATATAAATCAAAATCAATTGATTTGAAGGCGCGCTACGCGCGCCCGCGCACCCATGGCGGAATTGGTAGACGCAAGAGACTTAAAATCTCTCGATCATTGGTCGTGCCGGTTCGATTCCGGCTGGGTGCACCAAATATTCATGCGGGTTTCAGGTCATTTTAATCTCAGCATCTGAGCGCATTTCGTATGGCTTCCCGCGCCGCGGCGCAGTAATTGCCAAGTACGATCGCGCATCCACTGGCGAGTTCGATGGCGCACAGCAGCAGCATCCGTCGAGTCAATTTCATTGCGAACCTCACGCGCATGCGCTTGCGTTATTACCATCCAAAGGCGATGAGTTGAGTTGTCGCAAACGCTGGTCAGGTCAAATGGGCCGTCAGCAACAGGAATACATCCGTTCGCTAACGATGCCGAAATCAGGTTTGTGGCGTGGAGTTTAAGCGGCCATCCCGGCGGCAGCCAACGTAGCGGCGCGCATGAACAGCCGAACCAATTCATCCTTGCCCGCAGTCGGACGCCACATGAGGGACAGCGGCATGACGGGCAGCTTTACCGCTATTTGAAGCTGCCGCAGATTGCCTACGGCAATCATCCGGCGCGCAATCCCGAATGCGGCAACGGAGAGCAGGTTGGTGGTGGCGACCATTTCCATGTTGGATTGCACCGAAGCAGACTCGACTATCGGGGCCGGCGGCAACATTCCCGCGTCAAAAAAAAGCTGGTCAAACAATACGCGAGAAGAGGATGGAGCGGGCGGCAGAATCCAGTCCTCCTTTGCCAGCGCAGGCAAGGACAGCGGTTGGCTTTGAAGGGCCGGATGGCCTGCACGGCAGACCACGCAGCGCGGGTCGTCGAATAATCGCACCTGCTCTATTCGATGCACCAAATCGGTGGACGTCTCCCGGTTCTGGGCGAACCTGCCGATAGCGCAGTCCAGCTCGCCATTGATCAGAAGGTCCCTGAGCGTGTCGATGGTTCCTTCGACAAGCTGTACCTGCGCCCGTCCCGCACTGGACAGGAAGATAGGCATGACCAGGGGAAGAAAGCCCATGCCTGCAACGGCCATCGTGCCGACGCGCAGGCGTTCAAGCGCACTATGCTCGGCCAGGCGAGCTTCCTCCTGCACCGCTTCGAGTTCGGCAAGCACAGTGGCAAAGCGCCGTCGTGCCGCCCGGGCACCGGCGGTGAGTGTCACGCCGCGAGCGCTGCGCTCTACCATCTTGATGCCGAAAATCGATTCCATTTCTCGCAGCATCGAGCTGACCGCGGGCTGGGAAAGATTCATGGCGCTTGCGGCCGCGGTGATGGATCCTTCCGACTCCAGTAGAAGCAGGAGGTGAAGATGCCTGAGCTTCAGGTGACTGAGCGCCACCCTGGAGGGTGTCTTCTTGATGTTTTCAGCCATAAGGAATAGTTATAACCCCATCCAAATTATCAGCTTTTGATTTGGAATCGGCATTGATAGACTGCTCGTAACATGCCGGGGCGATGGCCCGGGCAGCAACAGGGAAGCTTGAACATGATAACGCAACTCTCCAGGACCGCGAACGTTGGGCGGCTGCACCAATTGATGGACGAGGCTGGGCTGGATGCCATCGTCCTGAGGTCTGCTCAGAACTTCACATACCTGTCCGGGGTTGTCTACCCGGGCACACTGGCTCGCCTTCAGGATCTCTCGGATTCGGTGCGTGCGGTGCTGATGCTGTACTCCCGGCATCATGAGTCCGTCATCGTCGCCAACAAGACGGCCGCGGGTCTGGCCCGGCGCGACTCCCCGGTGAAAAGGGTCGAACTGTATGAGGGATATGTCGAGTCTCCCTATCAGAAGATCGCTGAACTCATCGGCGACATGGGGATGAAACGTATCGGCGTCGAGGAAAATTACGTCAATGCACGAGACTGGAATCTGTTGCAGCGTGCGCTTCCGGGTATTCAAATTGTCGATTGCAGCGAATTGATGGATCGTGTGCGCTGGATCAAGACACCGGCCGAAGTCGACAAGTTGCGTCAGGCTGCTGACTTGCTCGACGACGTTTTTCTGGAAGTGTTTGAACGCATCCGTCCGGGCGACACCGAACGCAAGGTTCATGCCGATATGATAGGCACCTGCATTGCCAAGGGCTTCGGATGGGCGCATGGGATATTGAACACCGACAAGAACACCATCCCCTATGCGGGCGAAAGCGATCAAGTGATCTCGCCCGGCGACGTCATCCGTACCGACTACGTAGCATATCTGGATGGTTATCCGGGCCACCAGTCACGCAATGTGATTGTCGGTACGCCTACGGCTGTCCAGCTCGACGAATACCGCAGGAACCTGAAGATCTATCGGGACACCATAGACCAATGCCGCGCCGGCGCGCGCGTCGATGATATTTACCAATTTGCCATGCAAGCCTTCAAGCGCGAGAAATGGGAATACAAATCACCGCTGGTCGGCCATGGCGTGGGTGCCTGGTGGCATCAGCAAGAGCCAATTCTCCGGCGCGGGTCCGATGCGATCCTTGAAGAAGGAATGGTCATTGCCATGGAACCGCACAAGGACCATTGGCATGTGCAGGACATGATACTTATCCAGCAGGGCCCGCCTGTCCTGTTGTCCTCGAAGTTCAACACCGACGAAGCGTTTGTCGTCAAGCTCTAAGATCCTGACGGCCTAGCCACGGAGTTTTACATGAAATATCGTTCGCTGATGGTATTTTGCCTGTTCGCAACCCTGGCCTCCGCCTCTTTTGCGCAAGCTTATCCTGACAAGCCGATCAAGCTGCAGGTTCCATTCCCGCCGGGCGGCACCACGGACATCATTGCCCGCATTATCGCCGACCCGCTTTCCAGGGAGCTGGGCCAGCCGGTGGTCGTCGAAAATAAGGGGGGCGGCGGCGGCATTGTCGGCGTAATGGAGACAATGCGCGCCGCGCCCGATGGTTATTCTCTGGGTGTGGCGACGGTGTCGACCGTTGCGGCAAATCCTGCGATCAATCCCAAGGTACCCTATAACCCGATCACGGATTTCACGCCTATCATCAACATCGCGGCGACACCCAACGTCATCGCCGTCAATCCTGGCTTTCCGGCAAAAAATTACGCGGGCTTCATCGCCGAGATCAAGAAGAACCCGGGCAAATACACATATGGTTCCGCAGGCTTGGGAGGCAGCGGCCACCTGCTGATGGAGCTGTACAAGAGCTTGTCCGGGGCTGATATAAGGCATATTCCATATCGCGGATCGGGCCCGTCCCTTAACGACGCCGTAGGCGGGCAGGTATCAATGGTCATTGATAACCTGCCTTCGGCGCTCCCGTTCATTAAGCAAGGCCGGCTGTTGCCGATCGCCGTGACAGCCCCGCAGCGCCTGAAAGAATTGCCTGACGTGCCCACTTTCCGGGAGGTGGGGCTCGAGCAAGTGAATCGCATGGCCTTCTATGGCATCCAGGGTCCTAAAGGCATGCCCCCCGCCATCGTGACCAAACTGCACGACGCGGTAAGCACCGTGCTGAAAGACCCCGCTGTGCGCGAGCGCATTGAAAATACGGGCTCGATCGTCATTGGCAGCACGCCTGAACAGTTCTCGCAACAGATCAAGGCGGAGTACGAGACATTCAAAAGAGTCGTGGACTCGGCGGGTCTCAAGATAGACTGAGCTTGACGGGCACGAACCGGCGCCTGTCCCCGTTAATGGGGAAGAGCCAAGCCTTATATGGGTTTTGGCGGAAGCGGTGAGATTCGAACTCACGGACAGGTTACCCCGTCGCTGGTTTTCAAGACCAGTCCATTCAACCGCTCTGGCACGCTTCCTTTTTTCTGTATCGCCGCCAGCCATGTTAAATGGCAAGCAACCGGAATATCCGATTTTATCTTGGAATTTCCATCTTTCAGAAGGACGTGAGTTTAGCCTATGTGACGGCGCTTGTGGGCCGATCAGGGCAAGCTGTGATGAAAAAGTCGCCCGTCAGGCGATAATACGATTTTTGCATCGTATTCAAGGAGTCCTTATGAAGGCAGTTGAAATTTCGAAACCGGGCGGCCCGGAGGTTCTGGTGCTGGTCGATCGCCCTAAACCAGAACCTAAAGCCGGCGAAGTGCTGATCAAGGTTTCGGCTGCCGGCATCAATCGCCCAGACGTCGTTCAGCGCAAAGGCAATTACCCGCCGCCTCCTGGCGCTTCCGATCTGCCGGGCCTGGAAGTCGCGGGCGAGATCGTGGGCGGCGATGCCGCCGCCGGCGGTTTTGCCATAGGCGACAGGGTATGCGCCTTGCTGCCGGGCGGCGGCTATGCCGAATACTGCGTTGCGCCTGTCGAGCAGTGTCTGCCTGTGCCCAAGGGCTTATCCGACATTGAAGCCGCCGGCTTGCCCGAAACCTACTACACGGTTTGGAGCAATGTATTCGGCCGCGGCCAGTTATCGGCGGGCGAGTCCTTGCTGGTGCACGGCGGCGCGAGCGGCATAGGCACTACGGCGATCCAGTTGGCGACAGCCATGGGGCATAAAGTCTATGCAACTGTCGGCAGCGATGAACGTGTTCAGGCGGTCGAGAAACTGGGCGCGGCGCTGGGCATCAATTACCGCAGCCACGATTATGTTGAAGAGGTCAAGAAAGCTACCGACGGCAGGGGCGTGGATGTCGTGCTGGATATGGTGGCCGGCGAATACATCAATCGCAATATCAAGTGCCTGGCCGACGATGGGCGCATTGTGATCATTGCTTTGCTGGGCGGCGTCCAGGCCACGATAGACTGTAGCCATGTGTTGCGCCGCCGGCTGACAATTACCGGCTCCACCCTGCGCCCGCGCCCGGTGGCGTTCAAGGGAGAGATTGCCGCGGCGTTGAAGCGGCATGTCTGGCCCTTGCTCGAAGCCGGCAAAATCCGGCCGATTGTCCATGCTACTTTCCCCCTGGAAAAGGCCTGCGACGCGCACGCCATGATGGACGCCGGCGAGCAAATCGGCAAGATTATCCTCACGGTGTGAATGGGCTGGGGCCGTCTTGGGTGTACGGCGCTTGTCCAGGGCAGGCCGGATCAGCGCCGCGGAGGCGCGATCCGGCGCGGGCCGCCCTTTGCCTCGCCATTGGCTGTACAAGCGCCGACGAGGGGCGATGCAGCAGTCGTTCCGTGCGAATTTACGGCTAACAGGCTACAATGCCAGGTTACCGATTTTTCTTCCTAGGCTTAATGAATACTGCTCTAATTCGTAAGCGCCTTGTAATAGGCAACTGGAAAATGCATGGCACCATGGCTTCCAATGCGACTCTCCTTACGGGTTTGTGCGCAGGCGTGGCCGTGGTGCACGATTGCGACATGGCGGTTTGCGCGCCTTACCCTTATTTAGGGCAGATTAGCGCCAGCCTGCATGGCAGTGGCATTTCCTGGGGTGCGCAAGATGTCAGCAAGCACGAGCAGGGCGCCTACACGGGCGAAGTCTCGCCGGCAATGCTGCGCGATTTCGACTGCCAGTGGGTATTGGCGGGCCATTCCGAACGGCGCACATTCCATGGCGAAACCGACCAGTTGGTGGCTGAAAAAGCGGCGGCGGCACTGAACGCCGGTATCACGCCGGTGGTCTGCGTGGGCGAAACCCAGGCGCAGCAAGAAGCAGGCCTCACCGCCGACGTCATCACGCGCCAGCTCGCGCCCGTATTGGCGCTGGGCGCCGAATCGCTTGCTAAAATGGTGCTGGCCTACGAGCCTGTATGGGCCATCGGCACCGGCCTTACGGCAACGCCTCAGCAGGCGCAAGACGTGCATGCCTTCATCCGGGCGCAGTTGTCCGGGCTGGGCGTGCCACAAGTCAGAATTTTATACGGCGGTAGCGTCAAGGCGTCTAACGCTTCCAGTTTGTTTGCCATGTCTGATATCGACGGCGCTCTTGTAGGTGGCGCGTCGCTGGTGGCAGAAGAATTTTTACGTATAGCGGCCGCATAGGCCTCGGAGTTTTTTCATGCAATGGTTGTCACCTGTCCTTCTGGCGATCCAGGTCGTATCCTCGTTGAGCATCATCTTGCTGGTCCTGTTGCAACAGGGCAAGGGCGCCGACATGGGTTCATCGTTCGGGGGCGGTTCCGCTGGTAGCTTGTTTGGCGCAACCGGCGCCGCCAATTTCCTGTCGCGCGCCACAAAATGGGCCGCCATCGTCTTTTTCATTTCCACGGGCGGCCTGGCCTATATGGCGCATCATCCCAGCGGCAAGTCAATACTTGATGCCGGCGGCGTAATGCAAGGGTTCCAGGCGCCAGCTCCGGCCAACGGATCCGCCGTGCCCACCGCGCCTGGCGCCGCGGTGCCTTCGGTGCCCGCCGTGCCGTCGGCACCGGCCCCGACGCCGGCAAAACCGCAGGCTCCAGCCGCCGCCGTGCCTTCGGCTCCCGCCGACAGCTCCTCAACAGCCCCGGCTGCAAACGCCGGGCAAGCCGGTAAGCCGGCGCCGGTTGCTCCTGCCGAAAATAAATAAAGCTTGGCCGGATCCCCATTTCATGCATGGGGGCCGGTAAAAAAACAGGGCAGGATTCATGCTAGAATGCTGCTCTTTATCAGCCGACGTGGTGGAATTGGTAGACACGCTATCTTGAGGGGGTAGTGGCGAAAGCTGTACGAGTTCGAGTCTCGTCGTCGGCACCATAAGTTTTCCAAAGCAGTCAAAACAGATCCCAAAGCCTTGATTCTTAACGGATTCAAGGCTTTTCTGTTTCTAGCCTCATCTAAACCAGTCCCTACTAGAGCATTTTCGATTTACTTATTTACATAGCCACACGACGCAAAGTAGTTAGAACACTCATTGGACGTAAACAGTTCCAGGATCCTGCCGATCTCGGTCCACAGGGAGTCCATGGTTCGTTTGGCTGCTTTGCGTAAGAGGGCCTTGAGTTTGGAGAACATTTTCTCGATGGGGTTCAGGTCGGGCGAGTACGGCGGCAGGTAACGCAGTGTGGCACCCATCGCTTCGATCGCCGCTCTGACGCCTTGCACCTTGTGACAAGACAGGTTGTCAGCCACCACGATGTCGCCCGGTTGTAGCGTAGGGCACAAGCAGGTTTCGATATAAGCGAGAAACGCGGCGCCATTCATCGGGCCGTCCAATACCAGCGGGGCGGTGATGGCATCGTGACGCAGACCGGCGATAAAGGTGGTGCTCTTCCAGTGCCCGTGGGGAACCGAGGCGACGCAGCGTTGGCCGCGTGGTGAGCGGCCCCTCTGTCGCGTCATGTTGGTGGCCGTGGCTGTTTCATCGAGAAAGACCAAATGCCGACAATCCCAACGCGGTTGGCCGTCAATCCATTGGGTGCGAGCCTGGCGCACGTCGGCGCGTGACTGCTCGCTGGCGTGCAGGGTTTTTTTTAAAACTCAACCCCCATTTATCGAGTTGATGCCACAGCGCCGGCACCTTGATCTGGATTCCTTGCTCGGCCAACCGTTCACTCAGCTCCATGAGCGTCAGATCCGGCGTGGCTTCAATCCACCGCCGAATCTGCGCCTCTTTATGGGCAATACGTGAGCGTCGATAGCCTCCCATCGGGAGACTATGGCGCTGACCGTCTTCTTGCCATCGCTTGCGGACCTGGTACACCCACAAGCGACTCACTTCATAGCGCCTGGCGATCGCTGTCGGGCCTTCACCGCGTTCCAGGGCACCCAAAACACGATCTCTAAGATCTTGCGAATACGCATGCATGACCACTCCCACCGGTTGTGATAAAGAGTAGTCTAAAACATGTATGCACTTAAATCAAAAATGCTCTAGTCCAATCTTTTTTGGCCCGCTGTTGGTGCACTCCTGTGGAATATGCCATAGGAGGCCTTTTATGCCCAAGATGCCCAGCCCGCTTAGCGACGAAGGTCAAGGCGACCAAAGCGCCCGATACGTACCGCAAGGCTGCGCTGGTGATTGAGAAATACCTGCGGCCCGAGCTGGCAAACTTCGATATGGGCGGGCTTCGACCAAGGATGTCCTCGAACGGGTCAGAAAGTTGGCCGCCCGCGCGCCGGAGCTTGCTAGAAAGTCGGTGATCTATCTAAATGGCATCTGCGCTGGCCGGCATTCGTAAAACGGTGAAAGCCTGGCCGAGGTTGAATCTAAAATTTTGTTGCATAAATGAAACTATTAGTAAACTATGTAGGAGTATAGTTCGGGAAATCCGCAATTCTGGAACCCCAGGTTTGGGCGCGGAAACTCTTTCCGCCATAGGTTCCAGCATGTACAAGCATTCCCTTTTCTGCGCATTAACATTCAGCATTGTTATATCTTCGTATAGCGCTAATGCTATAGCCACGCCTCTTCCTTCCGGTTGCACCGCCAATGGCGTAGCTGTCAGCTGCAGCAATTTGCAAATTACTCTTCCGAATCAAACCATCTCAATTGGAACGGCATCCTCGCCTTCTACTGCAAGCGGAGTCCTAGGACTTGCTGTTCTTGATGTTTCGGGAATCGAGGTTACAAATTATGGAAGTATTTCCGGATTCCTTCTCGGTGTCCTTAATGCCGGAACGATCGATAGCTTCATTAATTATGGTACGGTGACAGGGGCTCTCTCCGCTGGAATTGGTAACTCTGGCACCATCACGGTCCTGAGCAATTTTGGCTCCATAACAAACGGGACATTTCCGGGCATCAACAACCAGGGCACCATCACCACCCTGGACAATCTCCAAGGCGGAACCACGCCGCTCATCATCACCACCGACCCCGGGACCGGTGCCCTTCCTACCCGACTGCCCGGCAATTACAACATCATCATCAAGAGCCCATCGGAATACGGTAAATTAGTGGAAGCGGGGAACGGTAGTTCTACCGATACGATGAATTTCGGCATCTATTCCGATTCCGTTGTGGCGGCGACCACGTACACCTCGGTTCTCGACGGCATACTCGCTAGGAACCTGGCTAACATTAGTGGCGTATTCGGGGCCTTTGACTGGGCTCTGGTCAATGCATCGGGCAACCTCTGGGACTTGATTTTCACGCCCGCTTTTGTTCCGCCACCATCGGTTCCCAACATTGAGCGCGGCCAGACCGTCACGCTCGGCGATATCGGCACCATGGCCCAGCCCGTTTTCAATGGGGGCAGCCTGAGTTTGGTGGCGGGAGACCATTCCAATCAGCCGTTCACCGTGCAAGCCGCTGGCGGTATCATTACGGCACCGACGAATGGCTCCGCCAACTTGTCGGGTGGCTTTTCCGGCACTGGCGGCTTGACCCTGAACGGCACGGGCGAAGTGGTGTTATCGGGCGTCAACACCTACACCGGCGGCACCACGGTGTCCTCCGGTGTGCTGGGCATTGCCGGTGTGTCTGCTTTGGGTACCGGATCGGTGTATGTGGCGGCTCCGGCCACGCTTCGGGGCACGGGCACCATTGCCGGTCCCGTCACGGTGGCCGGTATCTTCAAGCCCGGCAACTCGCCCGGGTATATCCGGGCCAATTCCACGGTTACGATGGTCAGCGGTAGTACGTATCAGCAAGACATTGCCGGTACCGTGCAAGCCAGCAGCACATCGCCGGCCGACACGGGATACTACTCGTTCCTGTCCACCGGCGGGCAGTTTGCAATCGGCGCCAATACCACTCTAACGCCACGCCTGAGTAATTTATTCACGCCATCCGAACCCGGCTACGGCCGCACTCCTTACACACCGGTGCTGGGCGATCGATTCCGCATCATTACGGCGGACGGCGGCATATCGGGACGGTTCTCTACGCTGACCCAGCCGGCTGAACTGGCTGCTGGCACCCGTTTTACGGCGTTCTATAACCTGGCCAGCAGCAACAGCTTGGACCTGGCCGTCATCCCCGCGTCCTATGCCACGACCTTGTCATCGGGCAATGCCAATATGCTTTCCGCCGCCAATGCCCTGGATCAAATAGCGAACTTGAATCAATCGGGTTCGACCACCGCCGCCCAGACCGAGCTGCTTGATGCCGCTTCGGGCCAGAATGCGACTAGCTTGCCGTTCTTTACTCAATCGTTGTCGGGCCAGGTCTATGGCGCCACGCTGGCCGCCGTGCCCCAAGCCGCACTGCGGCTTCAGCAGGCTGTGGTGGCTCGCCTGGGCGAATCCAACACGCCTGCCCCATCAGGCCAGGCTGCGGCCCGTCAAGGGATCGCGCCCAACAGCAACGTCTGGGCCGATATCGTTTATCAAGGCGGCCGCCGCTCCGGCGATGATTACGCCAGCGGCTATTCCACGGGCCTGTTTCAGGCCGTGATCGCCACCGATGCCCGCCTGGAGCAGGGCGCCACCTTGGGCGGAGGCATGGCCTTCTCGAATACGCGCGTCTCGGCCGACCAAGGGTCTGGCACTGTGCAGGAAGGGTCGGTATTCGTATACGGCAAGTTGCCTGTGCAAGACTTCGTCCTCGACGGCATGGCCAGCTTTGGGCTGACGACCACCGACGTGTCGCGCAACAACCTGACCGGCTATGGCGGCGGTAGCGTCAAGGCCGATAACGCCTGGGGCAATAGTGCGCTGCTAAGCATCGGGATCAGCCGCCCCTGGATGCTGCAAAACACGGTGCTCACCCCGTATGCGCGCTTGACCTGGCAACGAGTGGGACAGTCCTCGTTTAACGAAGAGTCCGGTCCGGCCGCGCTGGATATCGGCCGCTTTAGCGCAAATGGCATACGCGGTGTGATCGGGCTAGCGGCCGGGTCGAAGGACTTGAACCCGTTGACCGAGAAATTCACCTATAAAACGTATGCCGGCGTGGGAGCCGACACGAATAGCCTGGTTAATCCAAACCTGGACGCTTCGCTTGCGGGCATGTCCACCACGATCTATGCGCCTAATGTAGGTAGAACCTTTGTGCAGGCCGGGCTCTACGGCACAGCGGCATTTGCGCGCAATGCTTACGCCTATCTCGGCTTGTCGGGCGAGGCGCGCCGCGGCGCCACGCTGGGGACGGTGAGCGCCGGGGTGCGTGTCGCGTTTTAATTAGGGCAGTGGTCGTTCAATAGCGGGCACAGATAGCCCAATGCTTCTGAGCGGGCACGCTGAAAGGGTAAGCCTCTGTTGCCCGATTTCGTGCAGCGCCGCCCGTCATGCTGGCCCGCTACTTGCTGAGGAGATGCGAATGTCCGCCGGGGCCACCCCCGGAGGGTTGAAAGCGGGAATCATCACTCGACAGGAGATAGCCATGAAGAAAACAGTCTGGTTGCCTATATTGCTGGCTTTTGCCGCCTTGACGGCTGGATGCAACACGATGAGAGGCGCGGGCCAGGACATCGAGCGCGGGGGCGAAAAAATCCAACAGAAGGCGCAATAGTCGGCAGCGTCATCCTGACTGCCACGATAGCCGCCTTTTGCGGCTGGTCATAGGTTCGGCAAGTGAAGCATGTGTCGCTTCACGCCGGTGAAATGCGGTGACTCGGTCCCTAGTAAAAAGCTTGCATCGCGCACGGCATGCCTACAAGGGATAACCATAGGTCCCGGCGGCTTGTATTCAACCCCCATCTCCCTATAATTATCAATTATGAATTAGGATGAATCGAAGGGAAGCGCCGTGGCCGCTCGCATTGTCCAGAAAATTCTTTACCAGGAAGTCGCCGATCAATTGCGCGCCATGATACAGGCGGGCGAACTGCAAGCGGGCGAATGGGTCGATGAAGTTCAGTTGACCGGGGCGCTGGGCATATCCCGCACTCCCTTGCGTGAAGCCCTCAAGGTACTGGTGGCTGAAGGGCTGCTGCGGCTGGAGCCGCGTCGCGGCTGCTTTGTCAACGAATTGTCCGCCCGCGACCTGGACGACATCTTCCCCCTCATGGCCATGCTCGAAGGGCGTTGCGCCTACGAGGCGGCCCGAAAAATCAGCGCCCACGATCTGCTGCGCCTGGAACCGTTGCACCAGCAATTGCAGGATCATGCCGCCGCCGCGGAAATCGATCAATACTATGCAACCAATGCGCAAATCCACGTAGCGGTCCAGGCGCTGGCCGATAATCATTGGCTGTCCGACCTGATCGACAACCTGCGCAAGGTGCTCAGCCTGTGGCGGCATAAAAGCCTGGTGTACCCGGGTCGCGTGAATGAGTCCTGTGCGGAGCATCTGGCGATTTTCGCGGCACTGAAGGCGCGCGATCCGGAAGGCGCCGAAGCCTTGACTCGCAAGCACTTGATGCGCCAGCTCGATGCCTTGCAGGCATTGGCCAGCCAGGAGGCTGGCGAGGACGCGGCAGCAGTGCGCAAGCATGCGCCTGCCGAACCCCAAGCCTGATCATGACCGCCTGCAATACCCAACTACCCTGGCCATGCCTGATTTCCCGGCTGATTCCGCCAGGCATTTGGCATTGGAGCGTGCGCGCGTGGAAATAACGCCAAGTATAAAAATGCAGATAGATAACTATTAATAATGCTCAGGAGACACATGAAAAATCGATTTTATCTTTGCAGGGGTGGGTATTTCCAGGGTGCGTGCCGCTCTGCGTAGACGTGTTCCGGCTACCCCCCGGAACCCAGGCTGATGAGTTTTCTTTACGCTTTCATCCGGATTTATTCATGAGAGCTGTCTGTCCATATTTTCAAGGAAGAAGAATGCGCAAGATGAATACCCTGTTCAATGCCACGGCATTATGCATATCGATAGGCATGATTGCCGCCACGGCGCCCGCCCTGGCAAAAGACGTGGTCAAGATTGCCTTTGTCGGACCGCTTACCGGCGGCTCGTCGTCGATCGGCCTGGGCGGCCGTAACTCCGCCGACCTTGCCGTGCGTTTGCACAACGCCGATCCGAAAGCGAAATATACCTATGAATTGGTCGTCCAGGACGACGAGTGCCGCCCGAACATAGGCGTGCAGGTGGCGACCAAAGTGGCTGCCGACGACAGTATCATTGCCGGCGTGACGCATTATTGCTCGGCGGTCGCCATCGCGACGACAGGTGTGTATCACCGCTTCGGCATGCCGGCGGTTGTGTGGGGAGCCGTATTGCCCGAGGTAACTTACGGGAATAACTACAAAGAAGTTTTCCGCGTCAACGGCACGATGATCAATCAGAACGAAGTCGCCGCGAAGTTCATGACGGGCCTGGGCTACAAGAAATTTGCCGTCATCCATGACACCACGGATTACGGCAAAGGGCATAACGAGTATTTCAGCAAATACCTCAAGCAGGATGGCGGGTCCATTGTTTCGACCTTTGGCGTGACCGCTGAACAGCAGGATTTTTCCACCGAGCTGACCAAGATCCGCGAAATGAAGCCCGAGGTCCTGTTTTTTGGAGGCCTTACTCCGCTGGGCGTACGTATCCGCACGCAGATGGAAAAGCTGGGCATCAAATCCGAATTCCAGGGCACATCGGGAATCAAGTCCGATGCCTATATTCAGGGGGTGAGTCCCGCCGCGGCCGAGGGTTCGCTGTCATTCCTGGAAGGCGCCCCGCTTGAAAAACTGCCCGGCGGAAAATTTTTCAGCGAACAATACGCCGCGCAAAAATATGGCGAGCAGCCGGAGGCCTATGGTCCCTTTGCCTTCACCGCCGCGAACCTGATCATGGACGCGATCGAAAAGGTCGGTCCGGACCGCAAGAAGGTGCTTGCTGAATTGGGTGCGACCAAGGACGCGGACACCATCATCGGCAAGGTGACCTTTGACGAGCACGGACAGAACGTCGTGCCGCTCGTCACCAAGTACGTGGTGGACGATGGCAAGTGGGTGGTGTGGGAAGACAGCAATTACGGCAAGGGCGCCAAGAAGCTGCCTGGCCTGTAAGCCGCGCATGGCGGATTGCCTGGGGCAGTCCGCCGCCCAACCATAGCCTGATGCCTGATCGGCGGGGAAAACCATGAGTGTAATTGGACAGTATGTTTTTAATGGGCTGATGCTCGGCATGATTTATGCGATGGTCGCGGTTGGCTTTACGCTGTTCTTCGGCGTGCTGGACGTGATCAATTTTTCGCATGGGGATGTCCTGGTGGTCGGCGCCTTCGCGGGCCTCGCCGCCTCGATGGGGGTGCTGATGCTGGGCATTGATTCCACATGGATACAACTGCTTGCCGTGGTTGTGTGCGCGCTTTGCGCGACGGCGCTGCTGGGGGCGGCCGTGGCCAAGTATCTGATACTTCCGCTGCGCCATGTCGATCCGCTCAATACCTTGCTCGCTACTTTGATGCTGGGCACTGTTTTGCGCGAGGCGGTGCGTTTGTTCTATCCGGATGGTTCCAACCCCAAGCGTTTTCCAGTCTTGCTGCCCACCACGTCGATCGAGTTCGGCAGCTTTTCGCTGCGGGCCGACAGCGTAATCCTGCTTGCCTGCGGCTTTGCCTCCATTTTCGGCGTCCATCTGCTTATTACCCGGACCCGCCTGGGCCGGGCTATCCGCGCTGTTGCGCAGGATAGCGAAACAGCGCGCCTGATGGGCATAAATTTTGAAGCGGTCGTGCTGCTGACCTTTGCCTTGGGCTCGGGCATGGCCGCCCTGGCGGGCGTGATGAACGGCCTGTATTACAACGAGATCAATTTCAATGTCGGCTTGCTCCTGGGGGTCATCGGGTTTGCGGCGGCGGTGCTCGGCGGTCTGGGCAGCATGTATGGCGCCATCATCGGAGGCTTTCTTTTCGCGGCCCTGCAGGTTCTGGGTAGCGTTGCCTTGCCTGCGCTCATACCGGGCATCCCCAGCGCCTACAAGGATGTTTTCGCTTTCGCGGTGGTGATCGGGCTGATGGCCTGGAAGCCGACCGGGTTGATTGCGGAAAAATCGAGCGAGCGAGTGTAACGATGACCAGCGAAATATCACTTCAAGGAAAATCGGCGGCGGGTTTGCTGGCAACGGTGGCGCTTGCGCTGACCGCCTATATGTGGGCATTCCTGTACGCTAAAAACCAAACCAGTGTCGTCGCCTTGCTGCTGGCCGCGGCGGCGGCGGTCGCCGTCGGCCGGAAACTGGGCTGGATTCGCCGCATCGAGCAAGCGGCGACCCAGCGCCCCGGGCTGGCCCGGCTCTGGGCGGTCGGCGGGGTCGTCATCCTGATTGCGGTTTTGCATAACTCGCATTTTGCGCTGCTGATGATCTGCACGGTATTGCTGTTCACGACGGCTTGCCTGGGCTTGACCATGCAGTTCGGTTTTTCAGGCATCGCCAATTTTGCGGGCGCCGCGTTTTTCGGCATTGGCAGTTATGCGACCGCGGTCATGGCGGCGCATACCGCCATTCCGCATTTATTGGTGATCATCATTTCGGGTTTGATAGCGGCCGCCATCGGATCCTTCCTGATCTTGCCGGTGCTGCGTACGCGCAGCCATTACACCGCGCTGGTTACCATTGCCTTTGGTATTTTATTCAAGACATTCCTCGAGGTTAATGACGTGCTGGGCGGCCCTCAGGGCCTGCATGTGCCCGGCATGCAACTATTCGGCTATGAGTTCAACCAGGGCTTCACTGTGCTGGGCGCCGATGTTTCCTTCTACGTCAGCTACACATTGCTCAGCCTGGTAATCTGCGCCGGCGCTTTCCTGGTTGTCGATGTGCTTCAACGCTCGTGGGTCGGCTTGAGCATGGATGTCGTGCGCACCGACGAAACGGCGGCGGCGACGTTCGGCTTGCATATTGCGCGCTGGAAGGTCGTAGCCTTCGTGCTGGGCAATTTCTTTGCCGGGATCGCCGGCAGTGTCTATGGCATGACCACCGAGTTTGTCGCGCCCAACAATTTTACTTTTGCCGACTCCTTGCTGATGGTGTCCATATTGATCCTGGGCGGCCTGGGCAACGCCGTGGGCCTGATTCCTGCGGCAATCATCGTGCTGGTCCTGCCGGAGAAATTGCAGTTTATCCAGGAGTACCGGTTTTTATTCTTTGCCGCGCTGGTGATTATCATTCTGCTGTTCAAGCCAGATGGTTTGCTGCCCCGCAAGACACGCCTGTTCTTTAATCGCAAGGTGTCTCAATGACTCAACGGAAAATCATCAGCGAAGTTGTCGATCTGACCATGCGCTTTGGCGGGCTGACCGCGCTCGATCAGCTCACTATGCAGATTCACGAGGGGGAAATCCTGGGGCTGCTTGGGCCCAACGGGTCTGGAAAAACGACGTTCTTCAATGTCTTGACGGGCTTGTACAAAGCGACCGGCGGCAAGATCATATTCAAGGGCGAGGACGTCATCGGCAAGACGCCCCAGCAGGTTTACCGCCTGGGCGTCGCGCGCACTTTCCAGCGATCACGCCTGTCGCTTTCCTTGACGGTGTTCGATAACATCGTTATCGGCGACTACGAGAATATGCAGCGAGGCCTGGTATTTAACCTGTTCCGGCGCAAGGCCTTTCGCGCCGAGTACGACAGGTATGTGGAAAAGGTGCAGGAATTGCTGCGCATATTCAGCCCGATGCTGGTGCATCGTCTGTTCGAGCCGGTGGGCACCTTCACAATGATAGACCGGCGCAGAATCGAGGTCTGCCGCGCCTTGATCAGCCAGCCGTCGCTGCTTCTGCTGGATGAGCCATCCGCGGGAATGACTCACGACGAGACCATCGAGCTGATGGACGACATTTTGCAGGTGCGCGGCAAGCTGCTTGATCTGTCGGTGGTCCTGATCGAGCACGAGATGAATGTCATCGAACGCATTACCGACCGTTGCGTGGTGCTTAACTACGGCCAGAAGATTGCCCAGGGGACTTACGCGGAAATCACCGCCGACCCGAATGTCCAGACCGCCTATCTGGGAGAGCAAGCATGAGCGCCCTGATCGTAAAAGAATTGACCACCGGCTATGACAAGGTCGACGTGCTGCACAATGTTTCCATCAACGTTGCGCCTGGAAAGATCACCTGCATTCTTGGCGCCAATGGCGCCGGAAAAACCACGCTGATCCGCTCGATTCTCGGCCTCACGCCACCGCGCCATGGGGAAGTCAATTGGGACGGCCGCAATCTTGCTGGTGAAAAAACGCACAATATCATCGCCAGCGGTATTTCATGTATTCCCGAAGGCCGCAAGGTTTTTCCGCGCATGACGGTGGCCGAGAACCTTGTGCTGGGCGCATTCCTGGAAAAAGACAATGCGCGCATACAAGAGCGGCTGGAAAGGGTCTACAACATCTTTCCCAGGCTCAAAGAGCGCATGGCGCAGTTGGCCGGCACGATGTCCGGCGGCGAGCAGGCCATGGTATCGATCGGCCGGGGCATGATGGCCGAGCCCAAGTTATTGGTGATCGATGAGCCGTCACTGGGCTTGTCGCCGCTTTACGTCAAAGAAAATTTCAATGTCATCCAGCAAATCAATGCGCTGGGCATCACTGTCCTGTTGGTAGAGCAAAACGCGCGCCAGACCTTGGCGATCTCGCACTATGGCTATGTCTTGTCTCAAGGCCGTGTCGTGGCGGAGGGTACGGCGGAGGACTTATCGCGCAATGATGAGGTTCGTTCCGCTTATTTTGGATAAGGGGTTGGTATGGCCGATATCATGGCTTTGTCTTTACGGGAACTCGCCGCGGGCATCGCCCGGCGCGAATTGCTCGCTGAAACCGCGACGCGCGCCTGCATCGAGCGCATTCAGGCCGCCGAGCCGGATATCCACGCTTGGCAATTCTTCGATCCCGAGCTGGCCTTGCAACAGGCCAGGCAGATCGACGCGCAAGTGTCCCGCGGCCCTTTGCACGGCGTGCCGATTGCCGTCAAAGACCTGATGGATACATCGGATATGCCAAGCACTTACGGTTCGCGGATCTATTCGGGCCATCGTCCGGCGGTCGACGCGGCCTGCGTCGGCGCCAGCCGGGCGGCCGGCGCCGTCATCATGGGCAAGACGGTTACTACGGAATTCGCAACCTTCGAGCCCGGCCCCACGCGCAATCCTCGCAGCATCGGCGGCGCTCCGCGTACGCCGGGCGGGTCATCCAGCGGCTCGGCCGCCGCTGTCGCGGCCGGGATGTTGCGGCTGGCCTTCGGTACGCAGACCGCCGGCTCCATCATACGGCCCGCCTCGTATTGCGGTGTCGTCGGCTACAAGCCCAGCTACGGTACGTTGCCGGTGGCTGGCGTAAAGTCCCTTGCTCCCAGTCTCGACACCGTGGGCGTGCTGGCTCGTAGCGTGGACGATGCCGCTTTCTTTATCGGCACACTGGCGCGTTTACCGCTGACGCCTTTGGCAGCGGGCAAGCTGCGTGTCGGAATCTGCCATACGGCAAACTGGAGCCGGGCCCATGCGGATTCCCGCCACGCGCTTGCCGATGCGGCGCGTTTTTTCGAAAAAGCCGGCGCCGAGGTCAGCGACCTGGCACTGCCGCAAGCGTGCGACGGCTTGACCGAAGCCCAGATCGACATCATGGGCTATGAAGCGGCTGCCGCCTTCGAGCCCGAGACGCGCACCCGATCGCATGGTTTCAGCAGCGCATTCTCCGCCTTGATCGCGGAGGGGCGCGGCATTGACGGCAGCCGTTATTTCGCCGCGCAAAGATTGGCGGCTGCCGCTCGCCATGCCCTGGGCGGCGTGTTCGGCACTGTCGATATCCTGCTTGCCCCCAGCGCCGAAGGCGAAGCGCCGCTTGGGCTGGACAAGACGGGCGACCCGATTTTCAACCGCATGTGGACGCTGCTGGGCAATCCCTGCGTCCATGTGCCGGTCGGCGTCGGCGTGTCGGGCATGCCGGTCGGGGTGACGCTGATCGGCGCGATGCGCGACGATGCCCGCGCGCTGGCTGCCGCCCACATGCTGGAGCAGTATGTTCAGCTTGCCCGCTAACCGGGCCGCGCTTCTGCGACAATCGAGCCGGCCGGTGCCGGGATTGGACGGTAGCCGGGCACGGTGCGTAATATTTTTGGAAATTCAATGACTCAACAAGACAAGCTTGCGATAGACACGGCGCAACAGGCCCAGGATCATGTCGACAATGAACGCCTGCAGGCGGCAATTGCGGCGTTGGCCCGTTTCGGCGGGCGGGATGATGGCGGCGTATCGCGTGAAACGCTGACCGGCATTGATCTCGAGGCGCGCCGCTACCTGATCGATCAGGCGCGCGAGCTGGGCTGCAGCGTGGAAATAGATGATTGCGCCAACCTGTACTTTCGGCGTGCGGGCGCCAGCGATCTGCCGCCGGTGCTTACCGGCAGCCACATCGATACGCAGCCGGTGGGCGGCAAGCTCGACGGCGCCTACGGGGTGGTGGCCGGACTCGAAGTCATCGCCGCGCTGAATGATGCCGGTATCGAGACGCAGCGCGCTATTGATGTCGTTGCCTGGACCAACGAGGAAGGATGCCGCTTCGGACCGGGCGCGATGGGGTCCAGCGCTTTTGTCGATCCTGCCCGTCTACCCGTTTACCGCGAGTCGGTCGATAGCGCCGGGATAACGTTCGGCGGCGCGCTCGACGCCGCTCTTGCGCAAGCTGCGGACGTGGCGCGCAGGCCATTGAAGCATGCCGTTTCCGCCTACATTGAACTTCATATCGAACAGGGGCCGGTGCTTGAGCGCGCCGGCATTCCCCTGGGCGTCGTGGCAGGTATTCAAAGTGTGCGCTGGTACCGCGTGATCTGTTCGGGGGCCGCCGCCCACGCCGGCACGACTCCCATGGACGAACGCGCCGATGCGATGGCCGCGGCCATAGGCATGGCGAGTCGGCTGTATGCCCATGCGGCAAGCGAAAGCGCCAATGCGCTAAGGCTCACACTGGGGCATTGGCAGGTCAACCCCAATTCGATCAATACCATTCCGGGCCAGGTGACGTTCACGATAGATGTCCGCTGCACTGACGAGTCCGTGCTGCAGCGCTTCGATCGGGTATTGAGCGATCTGACCCGGTCGTGGGCCTGGCGCGGCAGCATCAGCGTTGAATGCTTCTTTCAGCGGTCGCCCACGATTTTCCCCGATGCTGTGCTGGCCTTGATCGAGCGGGCCGGCGCCCGGGCTTGCCAACAATCGGGCCGGGCTGGGCCGCTAACATTGAGTTCCGGCGCATTCCACGACGCCATGTACTTGGCGGAGCATTGCCCAACCGGGATGATTTTCGTGCCGAGCAAGGGCGGTATCAGCCACAACGCCGCCGAGGCCACGGCGCCGGACGAGCTTTATCTGGGCGCGCAGGCGCTTGCCTACACGGTGACGGCCCTTGCGAACGGAGCGCTCGGTCAAGCGCAATTGATCGCTGTATTCAAAGTCCGTCCTGATCGGATCAGGATGGCCGCATTACGGCTTTTTTTCCTATCAATTCGCGCGGAAAAATAATATACAATATATAAAACTTAAAACGATATATGCCGGGATGTGATCTCCGCCGCCTTCTTGGCGTTGTGCCGAAAGGCATAAGGAGAGTCGCCGACCCGCCAAAATGGAGAGGCAGGTGGCGTCAGAAAAAGCAATCCTAGAGGCAGTCGGCCTTGAAAAACGATACGGCGCAACGGTTGCGCTGCAAGCCGTATCGTTCGAGCTGTATCCGGGCGAGGTGTGCGGGCTGCTTGGCGAGAACGGCGCCGGCAAGTCCACTCTGGTCAAGATTCTTAGCGGCGTGCTACGGCCCGATAGCGGCGATATCCGCGTTGGCGGCGTGCCGTATCAGCCCAATGGCATCGTCCAGGCTCGCGCGGCGGGCATGTCTACCGCTTTCCAAGAGCTCAGCCTGATTTCCACATTAAGTGTGGCGGCCAATTTGTTCTTGCCGCGTCCTGCCGTCAATGCCGCAGGGCTCGTTTCGGCCCGCGATCAAGAGGCGCGTGCCTTGGCTGTCTTGCAGGAATACGGCATTACCGATCTGGATCCCGCCGAAGCGGTCGGCGATTTGCCCTTGGGCACGCGTCAGCGCGTTGAAATCGTGCGGGCCCTGCATCTGAATCCACGCGTCCTGTTGCTCGATGAACCCACTGCGGCGCTTTCCGATCGCGAATGGCTGTTCAGGCTGATCCGTCAATTTGTCGAGAAAGGCTCATCGGTCGTATACATCAGCCACAAGATCGACGAGATCCGTTTGCTGTGCAAGCGCTGCTTTATTCTGCGCAACGGCAAAAAGGTATTGGATGCGCCGCTGGACCAAATGAGCGATGCGGAAATCTTCAGCAATATGGCGGGCCGTTCAGCGGTGGACGCCTATCCCGAGGCGCAGTCGTCGATTCGTGCGGATCAGCCGGATACCTTGCGCGTGCGCGACCTGCAAGGGGCCGGGGTGCGCGGCGTCAGTTTTGCGCTGCGCGCCGGCGAAATCCTTGGCGTGGCGGCCCTTGAAGGGCAGGGGCAATCGGCGCTGTTCAAAACGCTTGCCGGATTGTCGGCGCCGCGCGGCGGCTCTATCGAGACAAACGGGCAGGTTCGCCACATTACCTCGCCGCGGGCGGCATTGGCGGCCGGCATGGTTCTGGTGCCTGAAGAGCGCAAAACGGAAGGTATTTTCAAGGATTTATCCACGGTTGCCAATATCTCGCTGCCCGTCATCGACAGCCTGACAACGCTGGGCTGGCTCCGAACCGGCGATGAACGCGCGCAAGTCCTGGCGCTGGCTGGCCGGGTCGATCTGGACGAGCGTTATCTGGATGTGAACATCGAGGCGCTGTCCGGCGGCAATCAGCAAAAGGCGGTTCTGGCGCGCGCATTGATAAGCGCCCCCAAGTGCTTGCTGTTGTTCGATCCGACCCGCGGCGTCGACGTGGGAACCAAACAAACCATTTACAAGGTGCTGCGCGACTATGTGGAACAGGGCGGCGCCGTATTGCTGCACTCGACCGAGCTGGACGAACTGGTCCATTTAAGCGATCGTTGCCTGGTCATTTACAACCATACTGTCGTGGCCGAAGTTCCCCAGGACAAGTTATCGCAACAACATTTGCTGTCGCTGGCAATGGGCTATAACGGCGCGTCCGGCCATCCGGATGCGGGCGCACAGGCCGCAAGCACAGCGAGGACGACATCATGAAACCGACTTCCTCTCGTGTCATGCGGCGCTTGCTGAAAAGCGGCAGCATGGGGCTGGCCCTGCTTCTGTACATCGCCATGTTCATTATTTACGTGCTGTACGAGCCCTCGTCGCTCAGTGTGTTCGGCATCACCAACTTGTTGAATAACACGGTGGTGCTGGCATTGGCGGCAGCTGGCCTGACATTTGTCATTCTGGGGGCGGAGTTCGATCTTTCCTCCGCGGGCGTCATTGCCATTACCAATGTAGTGGTCGCCACGTTAAGTACGACGATGCCGGGCGGGGCGCTGTCCGCGCTGGTATTGTGCTGCGCCATCGGTTTGATCGTCGGTCTTGTCAATGGCTGGCTGGTCGCTTATGTTGGCCTGCAGTCGCTGGCCTGCACGCTGGGCACCATGATTATTTGCCAGGGCATCGCGCTGCTGATCCTGGCGGCGCCGGGGGGCGCGGTGGCGGACTTCATCATGGATGAACTGACCGACGTGCTGTTCGGCGTCGTGCCCGTCTCGGCAGTGATTATCGCCGCCATCGGCCTGGCGTGGCTGTATTTCCGGCGCACGCGCATGGGTATCGCCTTGTACGCCGTGGGCACGGATGCCGATGCCGCGCGTTTGTCGGGCCTGAATGTCCAGGCTGCCAAGCTGTTCTCGTTCTGCGCGGCAGGCCTGTTTTACGGCTTGGCAGGCTATATGCTCAGCGCCCAGATCGGCACAGGCGACCCTCGGGTGAGCAGTTCCTTTCTTTTGTTTGTCTTCGCGTCGGTAGCCATCGGCGGCACGGCGCTGACCGGCGGTGTCGGAGGGGTGATAGGCAGCCTGATCGGCGCCGGAATACTGACCATCATGCAAAAGATGCTGTTTGCGCTGGGGGTGGCCGAGTTCTACACCAATATTTTCAATGGGGCCGTGATGATAGTCGCTATCGTTCTTGGGAATGTGCCTTATTTGATCCAGGCTTATGTCAAGGCGATGGCCAAGCCTGCGAACGGGGGCCATCCTGCCATAGGGGCCGAGCATGCAAAGTAAGACCGATTCGACCGCCGGTGTCCGGTCCATGCCTCTGCTGAAGCCGGAAATGAAGACGGCGCTGGTGGTGCTGGCGGCCTCGGCGCTGCTGTTGATCGTCATGCGGCTGATCAATCCCGCGTTCGGTTCGATGGGGCAGTTGGCGGCCATCATGGTTACGGCGATTTTCCTTGTCATTGCTTCGTTCGGGCAGGGGCTGGTCATATTGCTGGGCGGGGGCGGCATCGACCTTTCCATAGGCGTGGTCATGAGCATCGCCGGCATGCTGATCGCCGGCCTGACCGGCGGCGCCGATGCGGCGCTGTGGTGGGCCGTGCCGCTTACACTGCTGTGCACGACCGCCATTGGCCTGTTCAACGGCGCGGGAATTGCCCTGCTCAACGTACCGCCCTTCATCATGACGCTGGCATCCAGCGCCATGTTTTTCGGAGTCGCCCTCGGGATGACATCGGGCAGGGCGCAGCAGGCGGTCGCCCCGGCGCTGCAAAAGGTAATGAGCGGCCATTTCGGACCCATCCAGATACCCATTGTGCTGACCTTTGTTTTCGTAGTCTTTGCCGTGATTTTTCAGAACGGCACGGTGCATGGGCGCAAGCTTTATGCGGTGGGCAGCAACCCGGCGGCCGCGCGCATCGCGGGCCTGTCGATTACCCGCCTGACCATCATTGTCTATGCCATCAGCGGCTTGTGCGCCGGCCTGGCGGGCTTGTTGCTGGCGGGCTATTCATCCAGCGCCACGCTGGTGATGGGCGACCCGTTTCTTTTGCCGACCATCGCCGCGGTAGTGATAGGCGGCGCCCGCATCAGCGGAGGCAAGGGAATTTACCTTGGCACTTTCGCCGGCGCCATATTCCTGAGCACGCTGGCAACCGTCATCACGGTGCTCAGCCTGTCGCAGGGATGGCGCAATATCATCCAGGGCGCGATCATCATCATTGCGCTTGTTCTGCAAAGCCAGCAATGGAGAAGGCGATAGCGCGGATGTGTTTGGCATGGGTAGGGCTTTGTTCAATTCAACCATTAAAGGGGCAACAGATGAAAAATACATATCTGCATAAGAATGAGAGTGGCGGCCGCGGCGGAAAATGGCATTCCCTGCTGGCGGGACTGCTGCTGGCGGGGGTTTGCGCAACGCCCGCATTGGCGCAGGAAAAAGCCAAGGTCTACTTGAATATGAGTTATAGCGGCAATACTTGGCAGGCCGCCGCGGCCAACGGTATCAAGGCGCTGGCCTCGACGCCGCCCTACAACGAACAAATCGAATTCAAGACAGTCATTTCGGGCACTGAAGTTCAGCGGCAGATTTCCGATCTGCAAAGCATGATTGCGTCGGGGGCCAAGGCGATTCTGTTTTATCCCTTGTCCGGCACGGCGCTCAACCGGGTGATCCGGCAGGGGTGCAAGCAGGGCGTCTTGATGGTCGCCTACGACAGCGGCGTTACCGAGCCCTGCGCCTATAACATCAATACCCTGACGGCGCGCTACGGTGCGAATGGTGCGCAATGGCTGGTCAACAAGCTGGGGGGCAAAGGCGAAATCATCTTCAACCATGGCGTGGCCGGCACGGCATTGACCAAGCTGTACGATGAGCAGGCTTACAAGGTCTTTCGCCGTTATCCCGGCATCAAGATCGTAGGCGATTTCTATGGCAACTGGAATGACGCGACGTCGCAGGAAGAAATCTCGAAGATCCTGGCTGCCCATCCCAACGTCGATGGCATATGGACGGTGGATGGCACCTATGGTTCATTGCAGGCGGTTCTAAAGAACCGCCCGGATCGGCTGGTGGCGATCGCCGGCCAGTCCAACAATGGCTTCCGCTTGATGATGGCCGATCCGGCCATGCAAGCCAAAGGCCTGGAAGGCTTGTCGTCCAGCCAGCCGCCATCGGTAGGCGGCTATGCATTCAAGCTGATGATGGAAATCCTGCAAGGCAAAAAGAAACTGACGTCGCATAACGTCGAGTACCCGGTGGCCTGGCTTGAAAACAAGGACATCAAGGTATGCGCCGGCGATCTCTTTACCGATGGATGCAATGTTTTCCCGGGCGACAAGGTGGCCCCTTTGTTCCTGGATACGGCTCTTGACAGCAGCATGCTGCCGGAACTGTCGCTCAACAGTGTCAATACGGGCGAGCCCACGCCAGGCGCCACGATTCAGCCCTTGCCCGAGCCAAAATATGCCGATAATTTGCCTGACGTCAATTGCGAAAAGTGCAAGGCGCCGGCCGATTGGCTCGAACCAAACAGGCTTGCTCCCATACCTGTGCCGCAATAACCGGCCTTGCAATCCGGCGGTTCCACAAGGCAATGCGGGCGGGACGCAATGGCGTTCCGCCGGCAAGGACATGCTCGAAATTCAATCAAGGAATCAACAAATTGAAGTCTTCCAAAGACCTATCCGATTATTCCGCCACGGCCTTGGGCGAACTCTTGGGCCGCGGCGAGATCGATGCGGTGGAGTTGACCGAATATTTTATTGAACGTATTGGGACGCATGCGGACCCTGCTGTATTCATAGCCGGCAGTTTCGAACGCGCGCGCGCCGAGGCCGCGGAAAGCGCGGCGCGTTATCGCGCAGGCAAGCCCAGAGGCCCTTTGGACGGCGTTCCGGTCGCCTGGAAAGACGCCATCGATGTGGCGGGCTTTCCCACCACGGCGGGTTCGGCCATATACAGGCATGCCGCGCCTGTCCAGGCCGATGCCCCTGTCGTGGCGCATCTTGCGGCGGCCGGCATGGTAACACTGGGTAAAACCAATCTGACGGAATTCGCCTATTCGGCATTGGGCTTGAATCCGCATTTTGGCACGCCGCGCAATTCTCGCGCACATGATGTCGAGCGCGCGCCGGGCGGATCTTCCTCGGGGTCGGGCGTAGCGGTTGGAGCGGGCCTGGTGCCGGTCGCGATCGGCACGGATACCGGCGGCTCGGTCAGGGTGCCGGCCGCATTCAATGGGGTGGTGGGATATAAAACATCCGAAGGCCGATACGACAAAACAGGCGTATTTCCATTGTCCCAGACACTTGATACGGTCGGGGTGCTGGCCCATAGTGTTGCCGATTGTCTTCTTGTCGATCAGGCCATGCGTGGCTTGCCCGCGGGTCTGCCTGCGCGGCAAAGCCGGCAGGCTCTTGACGGCTTGACGCTGGTGGCGCCGGACAACGTGGCGATGGACGACTTGCAGCCCGAAGTCCAAAGCAATTTCATGGCGTCGCTCAAGCGGCTCGAAGAGGCCGGCGTGAAGGTGGTGTGGCGTAGCGTGCCGGAGCTCGACCGCTTGAAGGCGCTGGGCGAGGCCCATGGCAATATCGCCTCGGCCGAGGCTTATTGCTGGCATCACGATTTGCTGGAAAGCCCGCGCGGCTCAGAAATCGATCCCTTCGTGTTCAGGCGGATCATGGCGGCGAAAAATATGTCGGCCTATGATTTGTTGCGTTTGCAGCAAGACCGCTTGCGCTTGCGCGCATCGCTGTGGTCATCGCTGGGCGATGTGGTGATAGCCATGCCGACTACGCCTCATGTCGCTCCGCCGGTGGCGCCGCTATGGGCGGATCTCGATTATTTCGCCGCCGTCAACGCAAAAACCATACGCAACACCATATGGGGCAATATGCTGAATGTCTGCGCGCTTGCCATACCGAACGGCGTGGGCGAAGGCCGGATGCCCACCAGCATTGCCTTTAATGCGCAGGGGGGCCGCGAAGACTATTTATTGAATCTGGGTTGTGCTTTGGGCAAGGTGGTGGCGCCGCTTTAACCGCGGTATCGGCATGCCGGGCAGGATAGTGTGCCGCATGGCAGGGTATGGGTAAGCGGCAATGCCGTGTTTTTGATTCATTACAAATTTGGAGATTACTTTCATGGCTAAAGAAATTTTGTGCGGTTTCGGGGTCGATGTGGATGCTGTCGCCGGTTGGCTGGGCTCCTACGGCGGCGAGGATTCCCCCGACGATATTTCCCGCGGGCTGTTCTCCGGCGAGGTGGGGTCGCCGCGCCTGCTCAAGCTGTTCAAGCAGTTCGGCATCAAGACCACCTGGTTCATTCCCGGCCATTCTATCGAAACGTTTCCCGAGCAAATGCAGGCGGTGGTCGAGGCCGGCCACGAAGTCGGCATGCATGGGTATTCGCACGAAAACCCGATTGCAATGACGCCCCAGCAAGAAGAGGACGTCATGGATAAAAGCATAGAGCTCATCACCAAGCTGTCCGGAAAACGGCCGACGGGCTATGTGGCGCCCTGGTGGGAATTCAGCAATGTGACCAATGAATTGCTGCTGAAGAAAGGCATCAAGTACGACCACAGTTTGATGCATCACGACTTCCAGCCATACCGGGTGCGCGTAGGCGATACATGGACCAAAATCGATTTCACCAAGAAAGCCCATGAATGGATGAAGCCTTTGGTGCGCGGCAAGGAAACATCGTTGATCGAAATTGCGGGCAACTGGTATCTGGACGACTTGCCTCCGATGATGTTCATCAAGAAATCCCCCAACAGCCATGGGTTCGTCAACCCGCGCGATATCGAGCAAATGTGGCGCGATCAATTCGATTGGGTCTATCGGGAATATGATTATGCGGTGTTTCCGATCACCATCCACCCCGATGTCTCGGGCCGTCCCCAGGTATTGTTGATGCTTGAACGTCTATTTGAATATATCAACGGCCATGCCGGCGTGAAGTTCGTGACCATGGATGAAATGGCCAACGATTACGACAAGCGTTTCCCATGGCAGGCCAAGTAGGCGGCGGCTTGCTTCATCTTTGCAAGGAATAGCCATGTGCGGGTTATGCGGCATACTGGGAGACGACAGGCACTGGGCAGATTTATGGCCTTTGGCCGATGCCGACGAGCTTGCGCGCATTCATCGCAACGAACGTCAACGCCGGGTTAAATACCTGAATCGGGTGCTGGGCGCGTTTTCGTGTTCCGTTTCGGATTGGCAAGGCAGCAAATACCAGCTCAGCACCTTTACCGGGAAAACCGAGCTGGTCGATAACTTGACTCAGCTGTGGGATTGCGTCGAACGCCTCAGCGGCTGCCCGGCGGATCCTTTATCCGAGCGGGTGCTCGATCGTCTTCGGTCAACCGCATGAGCAGCGGCGCCGGCACCGATGCCCGGCTTCCCGTCAATGTGTTGACGGGATTCCTGGGCAGCGGCAAAACCACCTTGCTCAAGCGTTTGCTGGGTAGCGATGCTTTTTCCAATTGCGCGGTGCTGATCAATGAACTGGGCGAAATAGGCCTGGATCATCAATTGCTCGATCATGTCGATCAAGAAACCATCGTGCTGCAGAACGGTTGTATTTGCTGCGGCATCCGCGATGACCTCGAGCGCGCTTTGCTCAGCCTGCACGACAAGCGCGACCGGGGGATACTGCTGCCGTTTGACCGCGTCATTATTGAAACTACGGGGCTGGCCGATCCGGTTCCTGTTTTGAACACGGTTATCGGCAATCAGGTGTTGCGCCATCATTTCCGCATCGGCACGGTGGTGGCTACCGTGGACGCGGTCAATGGCCTGCGGCAGTTGGAAAGCCAGCCCGAGTCAGTCCGGCAGGTTGCCATTGCCGACCGGCTGGTCATAAGCAAGGCCGATTTGGCCGACGCCCGGCAGGTAGAGGCCTTGCGCGCCGCGTTGGCGCATGTCAATCCGTCCGCCCGGATCGTGACGTCGCATAACGACGCCGGCGAAGCCGATGTTTTGCTTGCGCAAGATACTGATGAGGCAAGCAGGCAGCAGGAAGTGCGGCAATGGTTCTATGCCCAGCCCGCGGCGCGTTCCAGTGCGCACCCGGAGCCGCTGTTTGGCATCGTGGGGAAACGTTTGGGTCCCAGCCACAAGGTGGGCATCAGTACCGTATCGCTGGTGTTCGACCAGCCTCTGGATTGGGTTGCTTTCGGTATCTGGTTCAGCATGCTGCTGCATAAACACGGCGATACTATCTTGCGCGCCAAGGGCATTCTTAATGTGCTGGGCTGCGATCTTCCCGCTGTCGTGCATGGGGTGCAGCATCTGATGCATCCGCCGGTGCACTTGAACGCCTGGCCGAGCGATGACCGCTGTTCGCGTCTGGTGCTGATCGGCCACTTGCCGCCGGCCCGGCAGTTGCGGGAGTCGCTTGAGCTATTCAATATGCCGGTACGTGCAGCCGAAGGGGCGGGGCCGGTTGCGCGAGACGCCGCAGCTTATTGAAGCATGTTGTCCAGCCTTGAGTCGGCCGCCGGCAGCGGCTTGGTTTTTTTTGCGCCGGGCTTGATGGCGCGTTTCGATTTATGCGCCGGATCATGATTTTCGTCGTCGGCGGCGGCCAAGGTATGCAGCAAGGTGGACTTGGATGCCTGAATATGAGTGCGCATGGCGGCCCCGGCTTTTTCGCTATCGTTGGCGATCAGGGCGGAAAGCAGTGCTTTGTGCTCCTGGTGCGCTCCTGCAAAGCGCGTTACGTCTCTTGATATGATGCTGATGAGCAGCCTGAATTGGCCCTCGATGATTTCGCCGATGCGCAGCGCCAGCGAATTGCCCACCGAAGCCCAGATGACACGGTGAAACGCCAGGTCGTTTTCGGCGAAGCTGGCCGAGTTTTTTTGTTTGACCGCCTGGTCCATGGCGGCCAGCAAATCGCTCAACTGCCGTTTTATCTTGTCGTCCGCTTTCGGCGCCAGCAAGCGTGCCATCAATACTTCGAATTCTTCCCTGACGGCAAATACTTCTTCAATATTTTCGGCGCTCATTTGCGGAACCGAATAACCGCGGCGCGGCGAATAAATCGCCAGTCCTTCGCGTTCGAGCGCGGACAGCGCTTCGTGTATGGGAGTCGTCGATAATTGCAGCATATCGGCCAGGTTCGCCACGATAAGGCGGGAACCCGGAGCAAGCTGCCCATCCAATATTTGCTGGCGCAGCTCGTGGTAAATCTCTTTGCTGAGCGTCATTCTTTTTGTAAGTTTATTCATAAAGGGATTTACCTGTGCCGGGCAGCGGCAGTTGGTGATGCCTGCGTTTTTATCGGCTTGCTGGTTTAAATATAATATATAGTATATAACAATGGATCAGGCCATGTCGCTGGGCGCCGGCCAGGCCGGACACGTCCATTTCAGCCCGATAGCGTCAATAATTTTCAATCGATTCAATAAGGAAACCGGGATATAGCCGCGCGCGTCAAGTGATGCGCCTGGTGGCAGGCGCCTAGCCGGTAGCCGTTTTCCAAAAAGGCGTAACGCCGCTGCCGGATTGGCGCCGCCTGCGCAATCCGGCAACACTGCCGGCGCTGTGCGTACGCCGTTGCGTCAACGGTTGGGCGGAACCGGGTCGACACGCAATCGCAGGCCGTCCTTTTCGATCTCCCTCCAGCGTGGCGGCGCAAGCACCGTGCGGTTTTGTGCGATCGCATCCAGCCAGTTCCGGTCGATACCGGCAATGCGGCCCTCCAGCCGCAGCGCGCCGGTCTTGTCCGTTGATTCAAGAACCAATGCCTGGCTCCAGCTGTCGGTGCCGGAAATCAATACCAGTTCCCGGTTCCCGTCATTGTCCAGGTCTACTGGCCACAGCTCGCATTGGATTATCGCGCGCAGGCACAGCGTTTCGTCTGAATTTCGCTCTTTGGCGTGCAGCCATGCCAGCAATGCCGCCGCCGTCGAGGGCTCCAAGACTGCGCCATCAGGCAGCACGCGCCATTTTTTCAGGGCTTGCGCATCTGTCAGCATGGGTTGTTCGTCCGAGGGAGCCGTTCGGGACTTGCTTGACAGCGCATCGCGCGCCGCGGCGGCGATCTGTGGGCGGTGGGCGTCATCGGCCAGGCGCTGCAAAGCCTGGCGGCCATAACGTCCTGATTCCCTGGCCAGATAGCCATAGTCGAAATCCTTCTCCGCCACCGCGGCGTGCTCGAGCCGGTCGATCTGGCTTGCGACGGCAATGCGTCTTGCATCGGCCAGCGGTGTGAGCAGTGCCAAAAGACCCAAACACATCAATACCGCGACCGCAATGTTGGTATGGTCCACACTCCATAGCCAACTGCGCCGGCCTTGCCGCACGCTGGCGGCGTAGCCAAGCACATAGCACGCGGCCAGCGCCAGGACGAAAGCGCCCCAGACGCGGTCCTGCGTCCAGCCATGCTGGGCGATACGCTGGTACATCGCCCAGCCGCCGATGGCCACGATGACAGGCAGCGCCAGCCATGCGATCACCAGTATCCGGCGCAGCAAAGGGGTGTAGGGTGGCGCGCCCAGTCCATCCTGGCGCGCGGTGTTGGCGAACTTTATGGCGAGCGCGGTAAACCACAGCATCGCCATGGCCGTATATTGAGTATCCAGCAGCGGCGCCAGGCCTGTAAAGGGCACCGCGACGACCCACATGACAGCAAACAACAGCAACAGGGGCAGGAAAATCTGGTTCATCGACAGCCAGAAGCGGCGCAGCGATACGATGAACTCCCCCCTGGTCAAGGCCAGGACGAATGCGGCGGATACGGCCAGCGTCGTTGCGGGCAGGGCGAACAGGGGCCGGGTAATCAAGTCTGTCATGAGAGGCAGGCCGATGCTGCTCATCATCATGGCCCCGGCCCACAGCACAATCCAGAATACGCCGGTTAGCGCCGCGGCCACCGCCATCATTACCGCATTGCGCCAGGCTGTCTGAAAGAGGTCTGGATAGTGCCAGCTCAATCCGAGGCCTGGTCCACGCCGCGCATGAGCGATCAAGGGGAGGGCCGTGAACCCCAGCACCGCGCATCCCAGCAAGTGCGGGAACTGATCCGGGAAGATGTCCCCCCTGCCTTCCCACACCCATATGTTGTAGGCGCCGAGCAAGGCCGCAATAAGTCCGAATCCCGCCACAATGGCAAAGCGCCTGCGCGTTGGCAGCACCTCGATGCCCTCGGTCAGGTACCAGGCCAGCGGCAGTGTCCAGGCGGCATAGAGCAGAGCCCACAAAAGGGTTGAGGCGCCATCGAGATGTGAGAGGGCATTGATAAGCGCCCAGACGATGACTCCCTGCAGCAATCCCATGCCCAGTATGGCGTGCCGGCGTTTACGGTCGATGGAGACAAGCGTGGCCGCGTCCGCGGAGTGTGGATGGCGATTGTTCATGGCGTTGAAAAATCCCTAAAGGTTGGGGTCGAAATTGGCATGGGAAATCCGGCGAGATTTTGTAAAAAAATATTTTTCAATATATATGTTGTAGAAAATCATGATAATAATGGCCCAGCTTCAACCAGAGTCAGGACATATTTCCGTTTATTTATCTTGATGGTTTCGTTTCGTCCGCGTGGGCGGGCAGCGGGCATTATCGGTCTTCCAGATTTGCACTCCAGTACAACTCACTATGGCGTGAGCCATTGAAAGGAATTTGCGATGTCGTTGATTATGGGAAATCCCTTTGAAAATTTTTTTATCGGGAGTTCGGCCGATAACGTTTCAGTTTCAATAAACGGACGCAAAGCTTTTCTGCTTTCGCCTTGCGTCGCGGCCTTGATTGCCGTGTTTGCCAGTTCGCCGGCCCAATCGCAAACGGCATTGTCCAACAGTAACACTACTATTTCCCTGCAAGCCCAAGGTTCCGGCGCATCGTTTTCGGTCGCGCCCGGCGTGCTTATCGACAGCACTGTCTTGGGCGGTCCAGGAATATCCGGTAATGCGTCCCAGGCCTGGGTGCTGAATAATCAAGGCACGATCAATGGCGCAACCTATGGCATCGACTTCAGCGCGGCGGGCAACACGCAGATTGTCAACAGCGGCACGATTGGCGGTGTGGGCGTCGGACCGGCATCGGCACCGGTCATAGTGCAAACAGGAAGCGGCAACGACCAGTTGAGCATGACCGGCGGTACGATCAACGGCGGGGTGAATCAAGGCGACGGTAGCGACACCTTTTCCATTGGCGCCGGCGCAATAACAGGCGGCGTACAACAGGGCAGCGGCGTGGATGACTTTGCCATGACGGGCGGGACCATCCAATCGCTTGAACAAGGTGACGGACTCGATACCTTTTTCATGTCGGGCGGCACCATCGTAAAGGGTTTCGACGACGGCGATGTCGGCAGAATGACGGGCGGCACGATAGGTCGCGTCGATATGAAACTCGACGACAATATTTTCGATATGTCGGGCGGCACCATCGAGGGTAATCTGGTTGCCGGCTTCGGCAACGATACGATACGGCTTTCCAACGGTTTCATCGGCGGCAACATCAGCGTAAGCGGCGGCACAGACAACGTTACCATTACCGGCGGCGAGCTGCGAGGCGAAGTGCGCATGAGCGCGGGGGTCGACACGTTTACATGGTCCGATGGCGGCAAGGTCGGGGGCTTGATCGACATGGGCCTTGGCGATGACACAGCGCTGTTGCGCAATTTGCCAAGCAGCCTGCTTGCCGGGACGGCGGGGTTCACCGGCGGCGCGGGAGTTGATGCGCTGACATTGAACAATGCCCAGACAGGCGGGATCGCCCGTTTCGCCAATTGGGAAAATGTCCAGTTGCAGCGCAATAGCCAACTGCAAATGGATGGCGATCTGGTGCTTGGCGATGCGGGGGCTTCCGGCGTTGCGGCAACCCAGACAGGCGCGTTTTCGCTGGATAGCACGAGCACGCTCTTTGCGGTGGGCGGCGTGGCTTCCAGCATCCGGCCTGTCGCGGCCGGGTCCATGGCCGATGTCAGCAATGCCGGCACACTGGATTTGCGCGGGGGCAATGCGAAGAACCGCTTGACCATAGAGGGCAATTACACCGGCCAGAATGGCCAGCTTAAGGTCGATTCGGTTTTGGGCGCGGACGATGCGCCATCCGACCGGCTGGTGGTTGCAAGGGGGCGCATCGCCGGAACGACCGGCCTGGCCGTCAATAACCTGGGCGGCATGGGCGGCTTGACGGCGCTCGACGGCATCATGGTTGTTCAGGCGGCCAATGGCGCATCCAGCGATGCCTCGGCATTCGCACTGACTGGGCCGGTGCAGGCGGGCGCCTATGATTATTACCTGTACCATGGCGGCGTAACGGAAGGAACGGCCAATAATTTTTATCTACGGTCTTCCGTTCCGGCTACCGCCGAATTGGCGTCCGGGCAAGCGGCTCCGGTCGCGGCGCCTGTTTACGCAGGTCCGGGCCAGCAGCAGCTGGCCGCGGCGCCGCTGCCCGCGCCTGCGGCCCAGGCTGTGCCCATTTATCGTCCCGAGGTCCCGGTTTATACCGCCATGACGGGGACTGCCCGGCAACTGGCGGTTTTCACCTTGGGTACCTTCCATGATCGTCAAGGCGAACAATCCTTGCTTGACAGCCAGGGACGGCTGCCGGGCAGTTGGGCGCGGGTCTACGGCGAGAATACGGATGTTCGCTGGCAAGACGGGGCGCAGTCGGAGTTCGATGGTTCGATCAGCGGCGCGCAATTGGGCCAGGATCTTTATGCTGTTCGGCACGACAATGGCCATCAGGATCGCGTTGGCGCTTTCCTTGGGTATGCGCATGCCGATGGCGATGTCAGGGGCTTGACCGGCGGCTTCTCCCATATGAAATCCGGCGGTCTGGACATCGATGGCTATAGCGCCGGCTTGTATTGGACGCATGTGGGACCGCAAGGCGGATACGTTGATGTCGTCGGGATGTACACGCGGCTCGACGCCGATCTGCGGTCGGTGCGCGGCATGAAAGAAAACACCGATGGTTCGGTCTGGACCGCGTCGGTCGAAGGAGGCTATCCAGTTGCATTGACCGATAGCGTCATCCTGGAGCCGCAGGCGCAACTGATAGGCCAGCACGTCTCGATCGACGATCTCAGCGATAAGGTATCGAGCGTGCAATTCAAGGACTCGGACAGTTATCGCGGACGCATCGGCGTGCGTTTGAAGACTACCCTGGAATATGGCCAGGCACGCATCGAACCCTACTTGCGGGCCAATTTATGGCGCGAATTTTCCGGCACGGACGAGACGGTTTTCGCCCATACCGACAGCGTCGTTTCGCGATATGGTTCGACAACCATGCAGTGGGGCGGCGGCGTGGCCGCCAAGATCAATAAAACCCTCAGCATTTATGCCTCGGCCGATTACATCCACGACGTTGCCGGCGGGTACCAGCGCGGCCTTCAAGGCCGCCTGGGAATGCGTATTGCGTGGTAGGTAGGATGCGCGGACATAGCCCGCGTAATCCGACTAAACACATTGCTCCGGAACATAAAGCGGGAAATATGCCATTTGCCTTTGGCGCGCAATCAGTCGTTCCGGCCCGGTCGGGTGCGCGGCAGCCCATGCCAGAATATGGCCGCCGCCACGAAGCCGAATGCGCCGGTTACCGCAATGCCGGCGCCCAGGGAAATCAGGGCGGTAAAGCCCGATAGCAGGAACGGGCCCGCGCTGGTTCCCACATCGGCGATCAGGCGCCAGATGCCCAGGAATTCAGTACGTCCGATCACGGGCGAGGCGTCCGCGCCCAAGGTCATGATGATGCCTGAACCAATGCCGTTGCCAAAGCCCATCAAGACGCATATCAGCACAAAGCTTGGCAAGCCATGCGTCAGCGGAATCGCCAAAAACGAAAGCCCCAGGACGATTGCGCAGGGCAGGGCCACCCACAGCCGGCCGTATTGATCCATGACTTTGCCGGCGGGATAGAAAACCAGCATGTCCATGCCCGACACCAGGCCGAAAACGATGGCCGTCGTGGTTGGATTCAGGCCGATATAGTCGCCCCACAAAGGGATGGCTATCTGGCGCGATGCGCGCATGGCTCCGACCAAAAGAATTCCCACGCCCAATGTCAGGAAAACCTTGCGATGCTCGTGCGCGATACTGGCCATCCTGGGTTTCAGCGCCGGTTCGGCGCTGGTTTTTGGCCGCTCTTCCAGTTCGGGTATTGCATAGGAAAGCGCCCCTGTCGCGGCCAAGGCGACGATGGCTATCCAGTAAGCGCCGGCCAGTCCCATGCTGTGCATCAATGCGGCGGAGGCAAAGGGGCCGATGAACATGCCGATGCGCTGGGTTCCCCCCAGCGTCGAGAAAGCCCGGGCGCGCATGCTGATGGGAACGGCCTCGATCAAATAAGTTTGCCTGGCCAGATAAAACACGGATGTTGCCATGCCCATGATCAACACGCCCAAGGCGAGCATGGCGGCATGGCTGGCCGTCAGGCACAGGACGAGCGCAAAAACGCTGAGGACCGAAGCGCCGATCAAGGAAAGGCGCTCGCCATAGCGGGATGTAATCAGCGCCGCGGGAATATTGCTGATCAGGGAACCGAAGCCGATAAGGGCCACGATAAGTCCGGACATGGCCGGCGAGGCGTTCAGATCTATGGCGCTTAGGGCGATGACAGGCAGAATGGCGCCGTTGCCTATGCCAAACAGCACGGACGGCCCAAAAGCCGGAATGATGATTTTCTTCCAGCTAAACGCAGCATTGTTCATGTTCGAGGGGCCTCACATCACGATCATGCGCAATGCAGTGTTAGTTCCAAGTGTACAGATAGCAGGGGTGCACATTGGCGTTCAGTCATTGAAACGATATCTCGGAGCTATATGCTTGTATACGAACTCTACACGATTTTGCGCCTGGCTTTTGCCGTCAAATGGGGGCGGGCAGCCCGATATCGGTTGGGCGAGGCCGGTGTTTCGAATATCAGTTTTGCATTGCCGCTCATACGAAAAGGCGTTCCAGTTGTTATGACTGGAACGCCTTTGGCGGTTGCTGGCAAGTAGTGGATGCCGGGCCGGCGCATGTTTACGGCGGGTAAACGCCGGCGCCGATTATGGCTTACTTGGGGGGACGCTGCGAAAAGCTGCGTTCGAATATGCCTTCCGCGATGCGGTTCTTCAGGATCTCGATCGATCCGCCGGCGATCATCCAGCCACGGCAGCGGCGCACGCAGTATTCGACCAGCGATTCGCGGCTATAGCCCATGCCTCCCATGATTTGCAAGGCATCGTTGGCCACGTCAAAGCCGGTCTGGTTGCAGTAGGCTTTGGCAATCGCCGTTTCGGTGGCCGAAGGAAAGCCTGTGTCGGCATTGTTGGCGGCTCGGTATAGCAGCAGTTGCGCGGCATCCAGCTTGATTTTCATGTCGGCGAACTTCCATTGCAAGCCTTGGAATTCGCACAGCAGCCGTCCGAACTGTTTGCGCTGCATGGCCCAGTTGCGAGCCTCTTCATAAGCATAGCGGCCCAGGGCCAGCGACCTTGAGGTGTTGCCGATGCGTTCGACGTTAAAGCCCGCGATCTGCTTTTTGAAGCCGCCTTCGCCCAGCACCAATTGTTCATCGGGGATAAAGGCGTTATCGAAGAAAATCTCGACCCATTCCTCGTCCGACATGAATGCCGAGCGTTTGCCCATTCTTACCCCTGGGTTCTTGGTTTCGATCAACACCGAGCCGATGCCCTGGGTGCCGGGACCAAAGCGTACATACGCCAGGATGAAATCGGCGTGCGGGCCGTGAGTGGTAAATATCTTCGATCCGTTAATGCGCCAGCCGCCATCGTCTTTTGTCGCGGTGGTTTTCAATTCGGTAACGGCCGAGCCGGCCTCGGGTTCGGTCATGCCGACGGAGATCAAGGCTGTGCCGGCCAGCAGCGGCTTGAGGTATTTGTCTTTTTGAAAGGGCGTGCCGTACTCGGCCAGGACGCGAATCGCCCCGAAATTGCCTGCCTGTATCACATCGGCGCTGCGCGGGCATACGGAGGCCACGGTTTCAATGGCAATAACGGCATCCATCAATGATCCGCCTACACCGCCGTCTTCTTCTGAAATGGTTATCCCCAGCAGGCCTTGTTCGCTCATGGCCCGGGCGACGTCCCAGGGATACTCTAGCGAATGGGCGCGTTCGACCGCGCCGGCCAGCAGATGTTTTTCGGAGAAGCGGCGCACAGCCGACTGGAAGCTCTGTTGTTCTGGATTGAGTGTGAAGTTCATGGTTGGGAATTTCCGCTACGATCAAGCTGATAAATAAAAAAATCAACGCAAGGATATCAACGCGTCTACCGCGACGGCGCCGTCGCGGCGCACAAACAGCGGGTTGATTTCGGCTTCGGCGACGCTGGCGCCGTCGATGTTTGCCAGGCGCGAAAATGCGGCAATGTCTGCCGCAAGGGCATCGCAATCGGCCTGGGGCAATCCGCGATAGCCGCGGATCAATTGGGTGATGCGCACTTCTTTGATCATTTCATGTGCTGTGGCGATATCCACTGGTGCCAGGCGAATCGAGAAGTCTTTCGAAAGCTCGGCGGTAATGCCGCCGGCGCCCAGCACCACGGTTGGCCCGACCAGCGGGTCGTGCCGGAAGCCCAGAATCAGTTCTAGTAAACGGCCTTCCATTTTCTGAACCAGAATGCCTTCGATATGGGCATGCGGAAGCTGCCGGCCGACGTCGGCCAGCATCTCGCTTGCCTGGCGCGCAAGGTCGGCATCGTCGGAGATGCCCACGCGCACACCGCCCGCATCTGTTTTATGGGCAATATCGCGCGAGCTGACTTTGATGACGACGGGATAGGGAACCGTGTGGCGCAGATCGTGGGGCGATACCAATTGAGTCTGGGCGATTTTCAGTCCCAGGCCGGCCAGTATCTGGCCGGCTTCATATTCAGTAAGCAAGCCCGAGCGGGTCATGCCTTCGGGCCAGGAGAATGCCGCGCCGCTATCGCCGGACGTCGCTGCGCGGGGCGCGGAGCGCTTCAGGAACGCGGCCAACGCATCGGCGCAGGCCTCTGGACTTCGGAAGGCGGCGATTGAATGCGCCTGCAGGCGAGAGAGCGATTGCGGCGCATCGGGAGCCAAGAATGCCGCCAATGGCTTGTCGGCGGGCTTGTCGGCTTCGATCAAGGGGCGCACGGCGAGGTCGGGATGGAATTGGGCCGATGACCCCACCACGCTAAGGACGGCATCGCACCATGGCGCGGCCAGCAATTGTTCCAGCAAATCCTTGTATTGAGCGCTGGTTGCGGCCAGTGTCAGGTCGATGACGGATGTTTGGCGCAGTGTCAGGCCGCGCGCGGCCATATGTTCAATGAATTCGGCTGGAGGCGCTACCGCTTCCAGCCCATGCAGGCCCATGCTGTCGACCACCGTGGCGGCGCCTCCCCCGGTAGTGGTGATGACGGCGACACGCGGGGCGCGGCGCAAATAAGGAGCTTGCCGGGCATACTTGACTGCCAGCGGGACGATCTCGAACAAGGTTTCCAGCATCTGTACGCGAATCACGCCATGCGCCTGGAAAAAGGCGTCGATGGCTGCATCATTGCCCGCGATGGCCCCGGTATGGGATTGCGACAACTCGCTTCCCTGGTCCGAGCGGCCCAGTTTGTACGCGACCACCGGCTTGCCGGCAGCATGGGCGCGCTGCAAGGCCGCGGCCAGGATGGGCGATGCGCGGATGGTTTCCAGGAACAGCAGAATGACCTTGGTTTCAGGATCGTCAACCAGGGCATCGACCACTTCGCCCACCGAAATGTCGCTTTCGTTGCCGACCGATATCGATTTGGCGAAGCCGAATCCGCGCGCCGCGGCTCGCGACAAGAGCGATCCCATCATGGAGCCGCTTTGCGACACCATGCTGATGTCGCCGGGTATCAGGTCGTCAGCCGCAAAGGCCGCGTTCACCGAGATGATCGCGCCGGCCCGGATATCGGCCAGGCCTATGCTATTGGGCCCCAAAAGGCGCAGTCCCAGTTCATGCGCGCGCGCCACCAATTGGTCTTGACGTTTGCGGCCTTCGTCGCCCGATTCGCTGAATCCGTCGGAGTAAACCGTGACGACTTTCGCGCCGGCGGCGGCGCACTGATCCAGCAGCCCCAGTACGTGTTTGCCGGGCACCATGACAAATACATGATCCACGGGCGCCGGCAGCGATGACAGATCAGGGTAGGCTTTCTCGCCGAGGACTTCCTGGCTGCCGGGATTAATGGGATAAACGGTGCCCTTGTAGCCATGTTTGCGCATGAACAAGAGCGGGCGGGCGGTATTTTTTCCCGGATCGCTTGACGCGCCGACCAGGGCGATGCTGCGTGGCGAAAGCAGGGCTTGTGAAAATGAGGGTGTAGGCATGGTTCTGTTAACTATGAATGGAAGAAGGCATTGGAAAAAGGGCTCCCGCGGCTAAATGTTCGCAAGGTTGATCTGACGGGCAGTCAGCTTTTCAAGCTGCCAAATTTGCTCGCGCAGGGCCTGGGTCTTGGCGCGTCCCAGAACTGGGCCCGCCAGCTCGTCGAACTTGTCGTTCAGTTCCGCATCGGACAGCGGCGATTCGGGGTCGCCCTTGCGATAGGGTGAAAAATGCGAGTGGCTTTGGCCGTTTTTTAGCGTAATAGTGACGCCGGCTGCCCTTTGTCTGGGGAAATTCGCCGTCAGAGCAGGGTCTTCGCGCAGTTGCAGCGTGGCCATCAAGGCCCGAGTTGCCGGATCGCCAAGCCGTTCGGGCTCGAATGCATCAAGACGCACTGAACCGTGGACCAAGGCATGAGCGACAACGTAGGGCAGGCTGAACTTGCCTTCGAATGCTGTGCCGGGTTTGAAATTGCCGGTGACGTCGATAGCTGTTTTATAGGTCTCGACCTGTATTTTCACGATATCCGCGGCTGCGATCCCATACTGGCTACGCAAGAGCAGTGCTGCATCGATAGCAGCAAAGGTGTGCCCGCAACAGCCATGGTTTTTCTGGGTGATTTGTGTAATGTTGTAGCGTTGGCCAAGTTCATGGACGGCCATGGCCCAATTCGGCGATTGCGCCATGGCTTTTCCGAAACCGACTTCGCCTTCCAGAATGTCGGGTACGCCGGTGATGCCATGGGCGGCTCCCTGCCCGGCTCGCACGCCGACGGCTGCCGCATGCCCGGCATGCAAGGCTTTGGTCATGGCGTCCGAGCGAAATGCTTGCTGCAAGCCGGATGCGAAGGTGGTGGCGGTAGCCAGCGCATGCTGCATGACGATGGCATTGCCGGGCGAGGCCAGGGCGGCAACGGCGGCCGCCGCGCCCAGGCAGCCCACCGTGCCGGTGGTATGGAAATAGCGATAATGAGCCGGCTGCACCGCCGCGCCAATGCGGGTGGAGATTTCATAGCCGACGACAATTGCCTTGAGCAGGGCCAGGCCTGATAAATCCAGGTCTTCGGCAACCGCCAGGGCTGCCGATATTGTGGGACAGCCAGGGTGGTAGACGGCGTCGCGGAATATGTCGTCAAACTCGACGGCATGCGAGGCGCTGCCGTTAATCCAGGCGGCCGTGGCGGGAAAGGCAGTGGTGCCGTTGCCCGGAAGGCTGGAGTGCCCAACGCCGATTTCGGATTGGTGGGCGCGCATCAGTTGCAGGCAGGGGGCCACGCGTGTGCCGGGGTACAGCGAGCCCAGCCAGTCCAATACTGCCCGCTTGGCATGGTGAATAACGTCTTCGGGCAATTGTCGCTGGGCGTCTTGCGCGCCATAAGCCGAGAGTTGTTCGATCAGCATAAGGACTGCTCCTGTCAGAATAGCACCCGGCAAGTTGCAGATGCATGGCTAGGAGCAATCTACATGGAATATTGCCAGGCAGGATTGAAAAATAGGAAAGCGAGTGTTCTTTAGTCTTTGAGGCTGCCTTCGGCCGGGCAAAGAAACCTTAGCAGTTCGATACTGGTTGCACTGCTGGCGGCCAGGTCGTGCACACAAATGAAAAAATGGCGTTCCGCCCAATCGTCTTGCAGTTTCAGCAGTACCAGGCCCATGCTGTCCAGATAGTTCAGGGCTATTTTTTCGGGAACCAGGCCTATGCCCAATCCTTCGCGGATCATGCGGCAACGTGTTTCAAAGTTGGAGACTTGCAGTTTGACGGTGGGTGGACGCGATACCGTCGGACCTACATAAGCCAGGAACTTGTCCAGCGAGTGCAGGGGAAAGTAGCCCAGCAGGTCGTAATCCAGCGCCTCTTCAAAGAAAAGCTCGGAGCGCTTGGCCAGGGCGTGGCCCACCGGCACCACCAGCCCGACCCGGTCAATGGCAAATGGGAACGACGTTACGCCGGGAGCGGGGTGTTTTGCATGATAAATGCCGACGTCGACCGTGCCTTCCATCACCATGCGAGGGATGTCGAAGCTGTGGGCTTCGAGCAGATCGATGCTGATGTTGTCGCGGTTGGCCAGGAAGCGGCCCATTTTCCCCGGTAAGAATTGCAGAAGCGTCGACGGATTCGCCGCTAATCGGAGCTTTGCAAGGCCGTCGGTGGAATAATTGTTGACGGCGCTTTGCGCCAATTGCACGCTAAGCAAAATAGCTTTGGCGCGTTGGTATAGAAACGTGCCTGCCGGTGTCGGTTCGACGCCTCGTCCATGGCGCAGCAGCAGAATCCGGTTCAGATGGCGCTCCAGTTCGGTGATGCGTTTGCTTACCGCCGACGTGACAAGATTTTCGCGCTCGGCGGCTTTGGACAAGCTTTTTTCTTCAACGGCGGCGACAAATATTTCAAGCGCTGGAATGTCCATGCGTTTCATGACGTTTACTGAGGCCCTTGGTTTGTGAAATGCCAAGGGCCATTGTACGACGCTGGATTCCACGCCGCGCCTGCGATGCCGGTTGGCGCTGCAGGTGCGCCGGCTGGAAAGTGAAATGGGCGCATCGCCTGGATGCGCCCATAGGCTTTGGGCCTGCTTGCGGCATCGGGCCGCGGACATCATCAGGCTTGCACGGCTGTGCCGCCTAGGAGCGTGGGCGGTAGAAAACTTTCGTAATTGACTTGGCACGTAGCGCATGGTGTACGAACCAGCGGTGGGGTGAACAAAATCGGTAACTGGGCAAGTAGGAGTGTCGGGTCGCAGGACGGTTGCCTAGCAGGCTGGGCCGAGTACTTATGCCGGCGATGCGAAGCGTGGCGCGGTCCACCCCAAGCGAAACATCCGCCTCAGGTTCAGCGCCACACAGACCAAGTTCCATTCGCCAGCCACCTGCGCCAATCCCCGGACGCTGAATTGGCGAAACCCCATGGCCTGTTTGATCCACCCGAATACCGGCTCGGGTATTGTCTTGCGACGCCGATAGTCAGCTTGCCCCTGGGCGGTGGCCAGATACCGGGCCATGCGCTGGCTGGCCGGATGGCGCTGCGCATCAATGGCGCGTACCTTGCCGCCTTCGCGTGCCAAGGCGATGCAGGCCGGTGCCTGCAACCGCTCCATGGCCACGAAGTTGGCCTCGCTGGCATAGCCGCTGTCGGCCAGTGTCATCCGTGGCAACGCGCCTGTATTCTGCCGGGTCGCTTGCACCATCGGCAACAACCGGGTGCTGTCGGTCCCGTTGTTGGTCACTTCGGTGGCTACGATCAACAAGCTGCCTTCGTCGACCGCGGCCTGCGCGTTGTAGCATTGGTCAAAGCCCCCGCTCGTCTTCATGATCCGCGATGATGGATCGGTAAAATTATCCTGCGCCTTGTCCGGGGGAACTCCGAACGCCCGCTGGCACACGCCACCGCCGGGACCCCGTGTGTTGCCCTTGTCGTCCACGCTACGGCCATCTGCCCGATCCTGCTCGCGCTGGCGCTCTTGGAGCCGGGCCTTGGCCGCCTGGATCGCCTCCAGGCGGTTGTGTCGCCGCGACAACTCCGCAGGCAGTTCATCGCCACGACGATTGGCCCCATACGCCTGATCCTCGGTGGCGTCCTCGCGCTGGGCCTGCTCGGTCAGTGCTGCTATCTCTGCCCTCAATGCCTGTTCGCGCTCACGCATTCGGGCGTAGCTCATCGCCTTGCGTTTACTCGCATTGGCCTTGACCTTGGTGCCGTCGATGCCGATACGCCCCAGTTTGACCAAGCCCGCTTCGCCTGCCAGTTCCACCACCTGAACGAACAGCGCTGAAAACTCCGCCAGGTGCAATTGGCGAAACTCCCGGATCGTGCGGTGTGCCGGGAAATTGGCCGCCCCCAGCACCCGAAACGCCACATCCTGCTCCAGGCTGCGCGCGATCTTGCGCGAGGAAAATACCCCACTGGCATACGCATAGATCAGCACCTTGACCATCATCGACGGATGAAATGGCTGGCGGCGCCGCCCGTCGCCTTCATAGCGTGCTTCAAACGCCTTCAAGTCCAACGCATCCACCGCGTCGCTGACAAAATAGGCAAGGTGATCTTCCGCAAGCCACTCCTTCAACGACGCGGGCAGCAGGAGAAGTTGATCGGGATCGTAGGGGCGGTAGGTCGTCGGCATGTTCAGTAGTTTACTCAATACTCTCTTCTACCGCCCACGCTCCTAGGGCCTTGAACGGCCACGCGGGCGGGGATTTAGTGTTAACAGGCCCTAGTCCAGCGACAGGCCCAGTCCGTCGACCACTTTCTTCCATTTGATGGTTTCGGCCTGAACATAACTGGCGAACTGTTCGGGTGTGCCTCCTACGGGCTCCGCGCCTTCGTTGCTTAGCTTCTTCCTGATTGCGGGTTCATTCAGGACGGTATTGACGTCCTTGCTGATTTTTTGAACGATCGCGTCAGGCGTATCTTTAGGCGCAAAATAGCCGAACCATGAGCCCAGTTCGAAATCGGGGTAACCGCTTTCCTGCACGGTCGCCACGTCCGGCAGGCTGGCGGAGCGGCGCTTGGTGCTGACGGCGATGGGAACCAGGGTGCCGGCGCGGATATGGCCCATTACAGAGGGAATCGTGGCAAACATGAACTGGACGCGGTTGCCCAGCAGGTCGTGCAGGGCATCGGCCCCCTTGTAGGGTATGTGGGTGATTTCGACCCCGGCTTGCGCGGCAAATGTGGCGCAAGACAAGTGGGCGGCGGTGCCGATACCCGTGGAAGCGCAGTTGAAGGTGTTGGGCTTGGCCTTGATCGCCGCCACAAGTTCAGGCAGCGTTTTTATATGGCTGCTGGGGTGTACGACCAGCACGTTGGGTACATCGGCAACCAGGACGATGGGCTTCAAGTCTTTTTGCGGATTGAATTTCAGCTTTTTGTACAAGGCCGGATTGACAGCGATAGGCCCGATGGAATTGATCAGGATTGTGTAGCCATCGGGGACGGCGTTGATGACCGCCTGGGAGCCGATATTGCCGCTGGCGCCGGGCTTGTTTTCGACCACGACGGTTTGGCCCCATATTTTCGACAATGAGGCGCCGATTTCACGCGCAAGAATGTCGGTGGTGCCGCCTGCGGAAAATGCCACGACGGTGGTGACAGGGCGCGTAGGCCATTGTTCCGCGGTTTCGGCGGCGGTTGCCGCGGCGCATGCGGCCAGGCCGGCTATGGCGGCGCACAGCAAACGGGCAGGCAGGAATGAGAAGGGACTGGAAAAACGAGGGGTCATTGGTGGTCTCCTGATAGTATTGTTGATGTAGTGCGGTGCGCTTATGCTAAACGCGACAAAGGGCGTGTTGCTTGAAAAATTGGAAAAGCAGTGTTGCCTGTCTTGTTTTTTACTGCGTTTTTCGGCGATTAATGAGTGCCGGATTATGCACACGGGCGTCTGGCCCGACCTGCCGCGGCGGTGGCGGACGACACGGGGGGTGTCGGAGTTTCAAAAAGCGTAGCGTTACCTGTCTGGTCTTTTGCCGCGGTAGGTTCAGGTTCTGTAAGAAGGGTCCATGCGGTCCAGCTTGCGCAGCAGCGCGGGCCATTCCATAAGCCCATATGGCCGGCGGGTCTCTGGTTGGTAGTTGTTCCAGGTTTCTTCAAGCACTGCCGTGTCGACTTTCCTGAGCGGGCTGTTGCAGGCCATGGCCGCCAGCTGCGACCGGCATGCCAGCTCCAGGCGGTGCATCCAGTTGAAGGCCTCGCCGATGGTGCGACCCTACGGTCAGTGCGCCGTGGTTGCGCAGGATCAGGGCTTCGCCCATGCCCAGGTCTTCGACCAGGGATGCCTTTTCCTCATCGTCGAGCACCACGCCCTCGTAGTCGTGATAGCCGATCTTCAGGAAGCGCATGGCCGTCTGGGTCAGCGGCAGCAGGCCGCATTCCAGCGCCGACACCGCCATCGAAGCCCAACTGTGGGTATGGATCACGCAGGCGACTTCGGGCCGCGCTTCGTGGATGGCGCTGTGGATGACGTAGCCGGCCTTGTTGACGCCGTAGTTCAATGCGCCGAAATCGGGCGTGGAGAGGATGTTGCCGTCGAGGTCGACCTTGATCAGGCTGGAGGCCGTGATCTCTTCGTACATCATCCCGTAGGCGATTGATGAGGAATGCATCGTGCTCGCCCGGCACGCGCGACGGAAATATGGTTGGCCATCATGTCGGCCATGCCGTAGAGTTCGACCAGCCGGTAGCAGGCGGCTAGATCGACACGCGCTTGCCATTCTTCGGCGGAGCATGTTGACTGCATTGAATTGATTTTTAAAATACCCTGGCCGGACATGGCAACCTCGTAAAAATAAATTCAGGCCAGGATAGAGAAAATTCGCCACTGATGCTATTGGGGCTTACCGCAAGCCCGCTACACGATTCGTGCAGCGGGGATGGCGGCGGCAACCGTCGGAACGTTAGAATAAGCCCGGACCGTCTGTCTGTTTTTCAAACTGACCCATCAACTAACCACCAAGAGATATGGATAAATTACTGCGGATTCTGTTGTCGCATGAGGCTGCCGATAGGCTTTCGGCCGATATAAAGGACATTGCGGGGGCTCGCAAAGTGCAAATCGTGCTGGCGGAGCCTGTGCATGGCCGCGAACCCGGCAACGTCGATATTGCCTTTATTTCGCGCGATGTCACGGGGCTTTCCACCAAGCATGTCGTGACCGAATCGTTGCAGGCTTTTTATGTTTCGTTGCGTGCCTCGGCCGGTTTGCAATGGGTCCATACGCATTCGGCCGGCGCTGATCGTCCCATTTTTCCTGAGCTCATGGGGCGCGGCGTCAAGGTCACGACATCGTCGGGCGCCAATGCCGAGGTTGTCGCGCAAACCGTATTGGCTGGCCTGCTGTCGCTGGCCCGCGAATTTCCCAAGCTTTTGCAGGGCCAGCGTAATCGTGTCTGGACACCCTTGATACATGGGGCCTTGCCGCGGGATTTGGCCGGTCAGAGGGCGGTAATCGTCGGCTGGGGTCCCATTGCGCGGCGTGTTGCGGCATTCTTGCAAATGCTTGGACTGGAAATTGCCGTGGTGCGCAATAGCGCCGAGCCGGCCGGCGACACTATTCGAACCGTTGTCTTTGACCATCTGGGCGACGTGCTGCCCGGCGCGGATTGGCTGATCCTGGCCTGTCCCTTGACTGATTCGACACGGCAATTGGTGGGTCGCCGCGCATTCCAGTCCATGCCCAGGGGCGCCAGATTCATCAATGTCGCCCGGGGCGAAGTGGTGGTTGAGCAGGATCTTGTCGATGCGCTGAGGGAAGGCCAAATTGGAGGGGCTTATCTGGATGTTTTCGAACACGAGCCGCTGGGTCCGGAGTCCCCTTTATGGGGCTTTGAAAACGTTATCCTGACACCGCATTCCGCAGGCCATTCGGATGGCAATGTCCGGCGCGTCGATCGTATGTTCCTGGACTATTTACAGGACTGGCTTGGATAAGCGCGAATTCGCATCAGTGCGAAACAGGATGGGCTGCTCCGTTGCCGCGCCGGCGATTTTTGCCTGAGCGTTCGCCACGATGCGCTGTATCTTGCCGTGATGCGGCGACTTGTCGCATACGGGATCGGCATTGGCGGCGTCGCCGGTCAGGGCCAGGGCCTGGCAGCGGCAGCCGCCGAAATCCTTTTCTTTTTCAGGGCAACTGCGGCAGGGTTCCTGCATCCAGGCATCGCCGCGGTATTTGTTGAACGCATCGCTGTCGTACCAGATATGGCGCAGGCTGTGTTGCGTCACGTTCGGAAAATCGATGCCGGGTAGCGATTTGGCGGCGTGGCAGGGCAGGGCGGAACCGTCGGGCGCCACGCCCAGAAACACGGACCCCCAGCCATTCATGCAGGCCTTGGGCCGCTTTTCGAAATAGTCCGGCACGACGAACAAAATACGCATTTTGTTGCCGAACTGGTTTCTGTAATCGTTCACGACGGCTTCCGCGCGCACCAGTTGTTCGCGTTCGGGCATCAAGTGGGCGCGATTGGCCAAACCCCAGCCGTAATATTGGGTATTGGCCAGTTCCAGGTATTCGACGCCCATGGCGTCGGCCATGTCGATGATGCGGCCGACATGATCCAGGTTATAGCGATGCAGCACGACATTGAGCACCATGGGGTAGTCGTATTGCTTGATCAGCTTGGCCACCCGCATTTTCAGATCGAAAGTCTTGGTGCTGGACAGGAAATCGTTCATTTCCTTGGTGGAGTCCTGGAAGGACAACTGTATGTGATCCAGCCCGGCCCCTTTCAAGTCAACGATACGGGATTCGGTCAGCCCGACGCCGGATGTAATCAGATTCGTGTAATAGCCCAGCCGATGCCCTTCGGCAACCAGTTCTTCCAGGTCGTCGCGCTGCAAAGGTTCGCCGCCGGAAAAACCCAGCTGCGCCGCGCCAAGGCGGCGGGCCTGTTGCATGACATCGATCCATTGCGAGGTGCTTAATTCGTGCTGGTTTTCAGCATAGTTCAGCGGGTTGTAGCAGAACACGCAATGCAAAGGGCATTTATAGGTAAGTTCGGCCAGCAGCCAAAGCGGCGGGGCGATCGTCGAAGCAGGCAGTGCGGCGTTCAGTGCGGCGTTCATGGGGATGGGCCTAGCTTATCCACCCGCGCTCGCAGGCGATATGCAGGAAATCTTCGACATCAGCCTGCAGGTCTGGTGCCGAGAAGGCGTGTTCCAGTTCGCTGGTAATGGCCGCGACCTCGCGCTGGCCATCGCAGCGTTTAAGGATTTCGGCTGCGCTGGTGTTCAACTTGACCATGCCTTCGGGGTAGAGAAGCACATAATTATCCTGTGCTTCCTCCCATTGAAGGCGGAACAGTCGGGAGAGTTTCGGTTTTTCGGGAAGCTCGTTCATGGCGTATTGTCAACTCCGCTTCAGGGGTTGGCCTTTTCGATGGCATCCAGCATAGACCATAATACATCAAGCTTGAACTGCAGGATTTCCAGTGCGCGATCTTGTTGTGCCCGGCTGGTGAAATAGTCCAGCGTGACTTCCAGGCCGTGTTCCACATCGCGCTCGGCCAGCGAGATGCGGCTGCGGAAATAGTGCAAGCCCTCGGGATCGATCCAGGGGTAGTGCTCGGGCCAGTTCGCCAGGCGGTCTTTATGGATTTTCGGCGCAAACATTTCGGTCAGCGACGAGCAGACGGCTTCCTGCCAAGGCGATTGCCGGGCAAAATTCACGTAGGCGTCCACGGCGAAGCGCACGCCCGGCGCCAGGAACTTCAGCGACCAAAGATCGTCGCGGTTTATGCCGACAGCCTCGCCCAGGCGCGACCAGGCTTCTATGCCTCCTTCGTTGCCATCCCAGCCATCGTGATCCAGTATGCGCAGCACCCATCGGCGGCGCGTTTCGCGGTCGGGGCAATTGGCGATGACGGCGCCGTCCTTGCGCGGAATGCTGATTTGATAGTAGAAGCGGTTGGCCACCCAGGTGCGAATTTGATCGGGCCGCAACTGGCCGTTGGTCATCTTCACGTTGTAAGGGTGGTGGATGTGATAGCCGGCGCCTTTGGCGCGCAGTTGCGCTTCGAATTCCGTACGATTCCAGGCGGGTGCGGTTGGCAGGGGTGTCGGGGCATTCACAGGGTTATCTCCATTCCGTCGAAGGCAATGTCGATGCCATGGCGCTTGAGCACGGCAGCTTCGTTGGAGTTTTCGTTGAGTATCGGATTGCTGTTGTTGATATGAATAAGTATCTTGCGTTTCGGCCCTAGCGTATCCAGTATTTCTATCATGCCGCCGGGGCCGGATTGCGGCAGATGGCCCATGTCGGCGGATGTTTTCTTCGATAGGCCCAAACGTATCATTTCGTCGTTGGTCCAGAGCGTGCCATCGACCAGCACGCAATCGGCCAGGCGCATGGCGTCCAGGATATGCGCTTCGATTTCGCCCAGGCCCGGGGCGTAAAACAGCTTTTTGCCGTTCTGTGTGTTTTCGATCAGCAGGCCAATGTTGTCGCCTGCCTGGGGCTGGTTGCGATGCGGAGAGTAAGGGGGAGCCTTGCTTTTCAGCGCAAGCGCCATGAAACTTATATTGGCGATGCCCGGGATTTGCAGCGCGGGCCCGGCCGCATTGCCGGCATGCGCCGCCAGAGGCTGCCAGTTCACGCCGCAATAGTGCGACAGCACTTTGGCCAGCGGCAAGCCGTTGGACAGGTCTTCCCATACCGGCGGCGTGCAATATAGCGGTAGTGGCCTGTCCTTCGCGCAGCATCAGCAAGCCGGTGACGTGGTCGACTTGCGCGTCCATCAGCATTACGGCGGCGATGCCGGTATCGCGCTGGTTTCTTGCGGGTTGCAGCGCGGGGGTGGCGCGGATTTGCGCCAGGATGTCGGGCGAGGCATTGATCAACACCCAGTCTGTGCCATTGTCGGAAACCGCGATGGAAGACTGTGTGCGCGCCTTGGCCTGTATCGTGCCCTTGCGCAGGCCGTCGCAGTTCGGGCAATTGCAATTCCATTGTGGAAACCCGCCGCCGGCGGCTGAACCCAGCACAATGATTTTCATAGAGCGTCCGGCAAAAGAAACGCGGCGCTGATTTGAACTAGCGCCGCGCTGTTCGCGATATTGGTATCGTATTAACGATTGGCAATATACATAGTAATTTCAAAGCCAAAACGCAGGTCGGAAAACTCCGGTTTGCTCCATTTCATGGTATCTCCTGTTCAAAGCCTGGACTACTTGGAAAGATCGATGGCTGCTTGAAGTTATTGGCATACCGCAGTAACCGCAACAGTCAAATCGATAGTATCACTTAGCCTTGGTTTGTCAAGGCGCAGCCCCTTGACCAAGCCCTGTGCCGGCCGGCTTGGCGCCGCGGGCGCGCAGTGCCATGGGCCGAAGAGGGGGTGCGTTACAAGGCGTGTCAATTTCATATAATGGCTGATGTCAGCTCAAGCCGTCTTCGGCGCCTGACTCGATTTTCATCAAAACCGCCGCAAGCTATGGCTGGTCGGCGGCCTGGGCCTTTGGTTTGCCAGGAAAGCAAGCATTTAGGGGATTTATGGCCGTTGCGTTTGCCGAAGGCTGGCTCGATGTCGGGGCGGGGCATCAATTGTATTACGCCCAGTACGGATGCTCCGATGCGCCGGCGGCAGTGGTATTGCACGGCGGGCCCGGCAGTTCTTGCCATTCGTCCATGCTCGATTGGTTTGATCTGTCGCGCCAGCGGGTCGTATTGTTCGATCAACGCGGCGCCGGCAAAAGCACGCCGGCCGGCGCCCTGGTCGGAATACCACGCACGATCTGGTCGACGATATCGAGCGCCTGCGCCGGTTCCTGCTGATTTCGAATTGGCTGGTGGTGGGCGGATCGTGGGGTGCGATGCTGGCGCTTATGTACTCGGGCGCTTATCCGGCCTCGGTGCGCGGCATGGTTTTGCGCGGTGTATTCTTGCCCGGCGCCCAGCAAATGGATTGGTTTTTCCAGGGCTTGCGCATATTGCTGCCTAATGAGTGGGCCGAGCTGACGGCGGGTATGTCGCCAGCCGAGCGGCGCTGCGTACTGCATACCTTGGCGCGCCGCCTGTTGCGCGGTACGCCGGACGAAGCCCAGGATGCCGCCATGCGCTGGGGACGCTATGAAACCGGCGTCATGGGCGCCATGATGGGGCATGCCGCACAGCCTGCCGGCGGCCAGCCGGGACAACCGGGACAACCGGGACAACCGGGACAACTGGGACAACTGGAAAAATATCGGCTGCAGGCTCATTATCTTTCGCAAGGCTGCTTTGTTGGCGAACGCCAGGTTTTCCGTGCCGCGCGCAACACGGCGGCGCCGGTTATTTTCGTGCACGGCAGGTGCGACTGGATATGCCCGCCGCAGAACTTGGCCCGTGTGTTGCGATTCATGCCGCACGCGCAGGCGCGCTGGGTGGCCGGGGGCACGCACATAGCCTCCGACCCCTTGATCCGCGATGCTCTGCGCGCCGCCATTCACGATATACAAAATCTGAATTGAATCCCGCAGGCTGGAATCATTGGAATCGTGACAGGAGCAAGCGCAGGCCGGATCCGGCGCTGCGGGCGGCGGTCAAGGCTTGAACCGGTATAAGCAGAAACGGGAGAACATGAAATTAATGGACATGCCCGCTAGGCTGCCCACCGCGACGCCAATAATCAAATGTTGCCGTACCAATGGGTAGGAAACAATCAGCCAACTATATACCCCGTAATTGGCCATCCCGCCCAAAAGCATTAGTGCAAGGTAAAGCACAAATTCCCGTTTTTTGGACAAAGCCGATGTGCGTTCCCGAAAGGCGAACATCCGGTTGATCGACCACGTGGCGAATACGGCGGCCAGGAACGAAACGGCGCGCGCATAAAAAGGCCCCATGGCGCCTTCAAGCAAGTACAGCACCGCCGTATCGACCACAAAGCCGAACACGCCGGCCATACCGAACAAAATAAGCTCGCGAAACATCTTCATCCGAATTTACGCCACGTTTGCATTACCTAACCCAAGGGGCAGCCAAAGGTCTGCTCGCAGGATAAGAGTTTAGTGTAATCCGCCGGCTGGTATGGGTTTGACCACAATGCGCTATATCCGTATTTTTACGCGATGACATTTGCGTTCAGCCGGGCTGTTTTGTTGTGGGGGCATTTCCTATAGTGGTCGGGTCTACAACTTACCTTGCCGCTTGCGAATGTCCCATAAGTCCGATTACGACGGCGCCTGGAAAGAGGCACTGCATGCCTATTTCGACAATTTCCTTGCCTTGCTTTGGCCCGACCTGCACAAGCAGGTGGACTGGTCTTTTGCGCCGGTTTTCCTGGACAAGGAACTGCAGCAAATCACCCGCATCCTCAAGCGGGGGAGCCGGCGCGTCGACATACTGGTCGAAATACGCCTGCGCAACGGCAAATCTGCCTTGGCCTTGATTCACGTTGAAATCCAGGGCCGGCTGACCAAGATTTTTTTGAAGCGCATGTATCAATACCATATTCGGATAAAAGAGAAATACCCGGAGCATGTGCTGATAAACCTGGCGGTGCTGACCCATCAGACCAGGGCGCTGAACAGAGTGACCTACGTGCATGAAGGCTGGGGCACGAAGCTGGCCTTTACCTTTCCGGTGCTAAGCCTGGAAAGCTGGAGACCTCGCATGCCGGAGCTGACGAAGCTGGCGCCTACGAACCCATTCGCAGTCATTGTCCTGGCGCAATTGCATACGCGCGCCACCCGTCCTGACGAACAGCGGTTGGCCAGGAAAACCGAGCTGCTGCGCCATTTGTACGACTGGGGCTACAGCCGGCAAAACATACAACAGTTATTGCGCATCATTGACGCCGTGCTACGATTGCCGGAGCCACTGGAAGTGGAATTTACCGACATCATCCGCAAGATTGAGGAGGAAAAACAAATGCCCTATGTCACCAGTATTGAACGTGTTCTGCTCAAGCGCGAGCGGCAGGACGCGATGCAGAAAGGCGTCGCCAAGACATTAACCGCACAAATCACGCGCAAGTTCGGCTCACTTCCCGATTGGGTCCAAACCCGTATCGATCAAGCCGACGAAACCACGCTAAGCCAGTGGGCCATGCAGATACTGGATGCTCAGCGCGTCGAAGACGTATTCGCCTAAGCATATCGGCAAGTAACGTGTGCTCCAGGGCAAATCGTCCCAGGTTTTTACCGATCCCGAGCATGCATCAATACCATTCCCGGTTGCTAGTGCGCAGTATCTTCCGCATTCCTCGTCGTTAATCTGGAAAGCTGGCGACCCTGGATGCCCGGGCCGACGCGGCTGGCGGCCATGAGCTCGTTTGCGGACACGGTCCTGGCGCAATTGAATACGCGCACCACCCACCCGTCCCGATGGATAACGGCTTGTCTGCAGGATGTGTCTAGAGTGTCGGCCATTCTCAACTGGCGTGATGGTGAGACTCGCATCAACTTTCCAAATAATACTAGAAATGGTATATTTCTCATCCATAAATCCTCTTCCGGAGAAGCCGCTAGTCTGGCTTGGCAGCAGCAAGAAAGATCTGTTGGCCTTGCCGGTTGCCGTACGCAAGCTCGTCGGCCATGCGCTTGACACCGCCCAGCGCGGCGAACAGCACGAAGCGGTAGATGGTACTGAAAGGTTTTGGTGGAGCGGGTGTGCTAGAAATTGTCGAGAACGGCGCGGGCGGTGCCTATCGGGCCGTCTACACCGCGCAGTTCGCCGAAGCCGTCTTTGTCTTGCACGTCTTTCAAAAGAAGAGCAAACGCGGCGTTGAAACGCCGAAAACAGAGATGGAGATCATCCGGCAGCGCTTGAAGATCGCGACTATTGTCGCGCAGGAGTTGAGAAGTGAATAAACGCATCATTGAAGGCGTTGAAGTGGGGGTCGGCTCGGGCAATGTATTTGCCGATTTGGGCTTGCCAGATGCCGACAAGCTCAAGATCAAATCCGGATTGACCATTGAAATTGCCAAAGCTATCCGCGAGCGGGGATTGACCCAGGCCGCAGCGGCAAGCCGCATGGGCCTGACACAACCCAAAGTATCAAGCCTGCTGCGCGGTGAATTCTCAAACTTTTCCGAACGCAAGCTAATGGACTGTCTGAGCCATCTGGGCTACGACATCGAAATCCGCGTACGCCAGACGACAGAGCCGATCGGCCATCTGGTGCTGACTCACGCCTAAGGCAATGAAGTGGTTTTAAGCCAGTGGGCCATCCAGGTACTGGACGCCCAGCGTATCGAAGACATGTTTGCATAAGCAGATAAGCAAACGAACGTGTGTAATTTGCGTTGGTCTTGCATGACGTCGGGGCTAAACCGGCGCCGCCATTTTCCCCGTATGCGGTTATTCCGGTCTAGCATGATGTATGTGGGGGTTTTATTCGCGGCTCGGTCTTGAACGCAATCCAGGCGCCCCAGAACAGGCTGGAAAAGAACCGTTGCGGCGCTTCAAAACCACTATTGGCCAGCAACGTGAATATTGCCGCTTCAGAATGCGGCGGATCGGCACCTTGCAGGATCTTGCCCAGTTTGGCCTTCACCTCGTCCGGTGTTGCGCCTTGCATGCGCCAGCGTTCACCCCAGGCTTTCAGCATAAGCGGTTCGCTGGCATAAGCATAATGATTGCCGGCCAAGATCAAGGGCGCGCCAAACTTCAGGCGGGACGAAATCGACTGGAGCATGCCCCGTTTTGCCTCATCACCCGGCAAGTGATGCAAAACGCCGATCAGGGTCGCCGCATCGAACGTCGGCTCATCAAGCAAATCCTCGACGCTTCCCAGGATCACTTCTGTGCGCTGCGCCATTCCTGCCTCGGTAATTCGGGCTCGGGCAATCTCCAGCATAGGCTCAGACGGGTCAACCGCGGTAAAGCGCCAGTTTGGCTCCAAGAGGCCTGCTTTTGTGATTTCCTGCGCCGGCCCGCCCGCACCCACTACCAGCACGTTTGCAGCGCTTCCCGCCCCTAACCGGGCAGAGAGCATACAGGCGGCAAGCTCATGGCATGCGTCGTAACCCGCAAGGGCAATGCGGCTTTGCTGTTCGTATTCCGCAGCGCGAGAAGGATCGAACTTACTCGCACTGTGGGGCGTTGTTTCTGCCATGGCCGGATCCTCTAAATCAGTGTTGAGATTGTCGGCTTGCCAGGTTAGCGGTAAATTTATCCTATTACAATATGACTATTCATCCTGGTATGAAAACTGCCTGTTTCATCGATATGCGGCCAGAAATGAGATGCAAAGTTGGCGCCTTCGTTCGCATTCACCGCGAACGTATCGCTCCTGAATCCATGGGGCTCCTCGGGAGTCAATGCCGGCCAAGCCCTGGATTGAGGCGCGAAGACAGAGAACAGCTATTGCGCGTCATCGACGTCATGCTAAGCTTGCCAGAGCCGCTGGAAATGGAATTTGCCGACATCGTAAGTCAGATTCAAGAGGACAAGTAAATTGGGCTCAGGTCCGCATTAATCAAGCCGATGAAGTCATTCCTGGCCTGTTTGAACGCCATGGCGCGCAAGCCAACAAAAATCCCGCATCGCCGCTCCAAGCCAATTTATCGGAAAAGGAAAAACACATGGATGTACGTGCAGCAGTAGCCACCAAAGCGGGCGCTCCGCTTACTATTGAAACGGTTCAGCTCGACGGTCCGCGCGCCGGCGAAGTGCTGGTCGAGATCAAGGCGACCGGGCGTCTGCCACACCGATTATGTTTACCCTGTCCGGCGACGACCCCGAAGGCCTGTTCCCCGCCATCCTGGGCCATGAAGGCGCAGGCGTCGTGCGTCGAGGTCGGCGCGGGCGTCACCACGCTCAAGCCGGGCGACCATGTCATCCCCCTGTATACGCCGGAATGCCGCCAGATGCGAATATTGCCTGTCGCGCAAGACCAATCTATGCCAGGCCATCCGCGCAACACAGGGCCAGGGCGTCATGCCGGACGGCACCAGCCGCTTCAGGATGGGCGGCAAGAGGTGCTGCATTACATGGGCACTTCCACCTTCTCCAATTACACGGTGGTGCCCGAAATCGCACTGGCCAAGATCCGCGAAGACGCGCCCTTCGACAAGGTCTGCTACATCGGCTGCGGCGTCACCACCGGCATCGGCGCCGTCATCAATACGGCCAAGGTCGAGCCGGGCGCCAACGTGGTGGTCTTCGGCCTGGGCGGCATCGGCCTGAACGTGATCCAGGGCGCGCGCATGGCGGGGGCCGACAAGATCAGTCGGCGTCGACATCAACCCGGCCCGCGAAGCGCTGGCGCGCAAGTTCGGCATGACCCACTTCGTCAACCCCGGCGAAGTCGAAGGCGATCTGGTGCCGTATCTGGTGCAACCTCACCAAAGGCGGCGCCGATTACACCTTCGAATGCATCGGCAACGTCAAGCTGATGCGCCAGGCGCTGGAGTGCGCCCACAAGGGCTGGGGCAAGTAGCACCATCATCGGCGTGGCCGGCGCCGGCCAGGAAATCGCCACCCGGCCGTTCCAGCTGGTAACGGGGCGCGGTCTGGAAGGGTTCGGCCTTCGGCGGCGCGCGCGGCCGCACCGACGTACCGAAAATCGTCGACTGGTACATGGAAGGCAAGATCAATATCGACGACCTGATCACGCACGTCATGCCGCTCGACGAAATCAACGATGCCTTCGATCTGATGAAGGACGGCACATCCATTCGTTCAGTCGTCACATTCTAAAAAATGGCCATCGCAACGATTTCGCAAAACAGGATTTTTGGTGGAATTCAGGGCGTATATAGCCACGAATCGGCCGAAACCGGCTGTTCCATGCGCTTTGGGGTTTATTTGCCGCCGGCGGCCGGACAAGGGCCGGTGCCGGTGCTGTTCTGGCTATCCGGCCTGACCTGCACCGAAGAAAATTTCATCGTCAAAGCGGGCGCCCAGCGCATTGCCGCCGAAATGGGCATCGCCATCGTTACGCCCGATACCAGCCCGCGCGGGCTGAATTACCCCGGCGATGCCGACAGCTACGACTTCGGTGTGGGCGCCGGTTTTTATGTCGATGCCCTCAAGGCCCCGTGGTCGGCCGGCTACCGGATGTCTTCGTATATTGCCAAAGAGCTTTTCCATTTGGTGGCGGCCGATTTTCCGGTCGACGCCGCGCGTGCCGGCATTTTCGGCCATTCCATGGGAGGCCATGGCGCGCTGACCATAGGCTTGAAGCATCCCGGCCAATTCAAGACGATTTCCGCCTTTGCGCCTATTGTTTCGCCTACCCGCTGCCCCTGGGGCGAAAAGGCATTCACGGGGTATCTGGGCGGCGATCGCGACGCCTGGGCCGACTACGATGCCACGCTGTTGGTCAAAAAGCACGGCTGGCCGGGCCCGGCCTTGCTGGTCGACCAGGGCGGCGACGATCAATTCCTGGAAACCCAGTTAAAGCCCCAGTTGCTGGTCGAGGCTTGCGCGCAAGCCAAGGTGCCGTTGAATCTGCGCATGCAACCTGGGTACGATCACAGCTATTTTTTCATCTCTACTTTTATCGAGGATCATCTGCGGCATCATGCCGCTTATTTGTGACGGCATGGGATTCGGCGCTGGGATCACGGCGCTGTAAGCTGGCAATGGCGCCATCCCGGGTTCATTTCGTCGCGCCTGTAAATCCCAATGTTTTCATTGCCGCCGTCAGTGTCTGCGCCGCCGCCTGGTAGTCTTTCCACGGCTCATTGCCCTGGTCCAGGCGCTCATGGATATTGCCGACATGCCATTGCGCCGAGCTTTTCAGGCCTTCGACTTCTTTCCATGAAACCGGCACGGACACGCCCATGCCGGGGCGGGCCCGGGCCGACCAGGCGGCAACCGTGGTGGCGCCGAAACCATTGCGCAGATAGTCGATGAAAATCTTCCCCACCCGGTTGCGCGGGCCGCTTTTGGCGGCAAGCGCTTGGGAAAGGTTTGGGCAAGATGCAGGACGATGGCATGCGAGAAATCCTTGACTGTGTCCCAATCGTGGCGCCGGCGCAGCGGCACAATCACGTGCAAGCCTTTGCCGCCGCTGGTTTTGACGAACGAGACCAGATCCAGTTCATTCAAAAAGGCGCGCATGACCAGCGCGGCTTCTTGTATGGCAGGCCATTGGACGCCTTTGCCGGGATCCAGGTCGAAGGTCATGCGGTCGGGCTTGCCTATCAGCGTCTTGATCGCATTCCAGGTATGGAATTCGATTACATTCATTTGCGCGGCGCTCAGCAAACCTTGCTCGCTGGCCACTTCCATCAACGGCTCATGGCCTGGATCCAGCTCGGTCGGCAATTGCCTTACACCGGCCATTCTGTTGGTCTCCAAATGTTTTTGGAAAAACAGCTGTCCCGCGATTCCGTCCGGTGCGCGCACCAGCGATACAGGCCGGTTTTTCAAATGCTCCAGCATCAGGGGCGCAACCAGGGCGTAGTAACGGATCAGGTCTATTTTCGCGATTCCGGTGGATTCATCGATGACTCGGTCCGGATGGGTGATTTTCAGCTTGCCCAAAGGGGTATCGGTTTTGGAGTAAGGCCGGCTCGGGCGGTGTTGTGCGCCGCCGGCTGGGCCTGTCGTGGTTTTATCGGCTGCCGCAATAGGCATGCTGGTCTCCCGGATAATGGCCGCGGCTGGCTTGTCGGTGCGCAAGCCATGAAATACCGCATGGCGTATGCGCCCGGCGTTGGTCCATTGGCCGAACGACACCTCGGCCAGTAAAACGGGCTGGACCCAGTGCGCTTTCTTGTCGATGCCCGTCGATTCAGAAAACGGATTTTCCTTGGAATGCAGCGCCGCCAGTTTTTTCTTGATGCTGTCCAGCGTCCTGACGCTGAATCCCGTGCCTACGTTGCCTGCATAGCGCAGCGTGCCGGCGGCGTCATGCACGCCCAGCAAAAGCGAACCTATGCCTGACCGCGATCCCGCCGGATCGGTGTATCCGCCGATCACGAATTCCTGGCGCAGGTCGCATTTCAGCTTGATCCAGTCGGCCGAGCGGCGGGATACATAATGGGATGCCTTTCTCTTGCCTATGACGCCTTCCAGGCCCAGCTTGCAGGCCGAAGCCATCATGTCGTTCGCGGGTACATCGAAGACATCGCTAAAGCGTATTGAATCGGGAAGGCGCGATGATGCGGCGCCTGGCGGTTTGCGCCCGGCGCCGCGCAGCAATGACTCCAGTTTTGTGCGGCGCTCGATCAACGGTAATTGCCGTAAATCATAGCCATTGCAAAACGGCAGATCGAACAGGTAATAAACGATATCCTTGGTCTTGCTGCTGTCGAAAGCGCTTTGCAATGCCTGGAAGTCGGGTACGCCCTGGGCATTGCGGACTATGATTTCGCCGTCGTACCAGCCATCGGGCAGCTTCATCGCCGCCAGGTCTTTGGCCAGGTGGGCCAGTTTGTCGGTCCAGTCATTGCCCTGGCGGGTAAGCAGCCGGATTTTGTTTTTTTGTATGCGGGCCAGTAGCCGATAGCCGTCGAATTTGATTTCATAAAGCCATTGGCCGGTGTCTTGCGGCGCGGCATTCGCCAGCGTTGCCAGTTGAGGCCGTAATTCTTGGGGCAGGGCGGCCTTGCGTGCCGTTGGCCTGGTGTTTTTTCCGGGCTTTCGGGCGAGGCTGCCGATTCCGTCGGCTTATCGTCCAGCGCCGCTACGCTGCCGGGCATTTCATCCACCACGCTGAATTCCGCGGCTGGCTGCGCGAACTGGTCTTTTTCCTTGATCAGCAGCCAGGGATCCTGCTTCTCGCCCTTGCCTTTCATGCGCACCAGCATCCAGCGGCCGCGCAGCTTATGGCCGTGCAGTTCGAACTTCAGCTTGCCTTGGCGGTAGCCCTTCGCCGTGCATCGCCCACGGCTTGCCAACTGCCCTTGTCCCAGATGATGACCTTGCCGGCGCCGTATTGTTTCGGCGGAATGGTGCCCTCGAAGGTGTTGTAGGAAATCGGATGGTCTTCCACGTGCATCGCCATGCGCTTGTCCGCCGGATCGAAGCTGGGGCCTTTGGGCACGGCCCAGCTTTTCATGGCGCCGTCCAGTTCCAGCCGGAAGTCATAATGCAGCGTCGTGGCCCAATGTTTTTGAATGACGAACGAGGGTGCCGCTTCATTGGCCGCTCCGCCTTCGGCCGGCTCGCCGGTAAGCGCAAAATCGCGCTTGGACTTATAGCGTTTCAGGGGATCGTGTTTGGCCATGGGCTAAGCGGCTTGACGCCGATTTGACGATGCCGGTTTCGTGCTTTTTTTGGTGCTTGCCGCTTTCTTTGCTGTTTTCCTGGCGCGAGAGGGGCTGCCGGTTTTCGCCGGCGATTTCGTTGAATTGGGTGCAGCGGTTTTGGCGGAAGCCCGCGCCGCTGTTTTTGCCGGGGGTTTGCCGGCCTGTTTGCCGGCTGCTTTTGAGGTGTCTTTGGCCTTCGCCGGTGTCCGGGCGCCTTTATCCAGGCTGCGTTGCAGCATTTCCGTCAAATCATAAATTTTTGCGCTGGCCTCCGCGCCATCATCGGGCTCCAACTGAGCTACCGCCTGGGTTTCGCCGGCTTCTATTTTTTCTTTCACCAAATGCAGAATCTGATCCTTGAACGAGTCGGTGAAAGCGTCCGGTTTCCATTTGGCGGTCATGTCGGAAACCAGTTGTTCTCCCATGGCCATTTCCTTGTCCGTGAGTTCCGACGCCCGTGTTCCCTCCGGGGGAAGATTCAGTTCGTCCCACGAGCGGATCTCATCCTCCCAGCGCAGCAGATTCAAGATAAGGGCGGGGCCGCAGGGCATCAAGATGGCCAGGTGCTGCTTGTTCTGGAGAACGACTTTGGCAACGCCTACTTTCCTGGTTTTATGCAATACCTCGCGCAGCAGGGCATATACCTTCGCTCCCTTGTTGATCGGCGAAATATAGTAGGGGCGTTCCAGATAGATAAATGGAATACTGCTCAAAGGCACGAAGGCCTCGATTTCCACTGTCTGCGTTGTCTTGGGATAAGCGGCTTGTATTTCCTCCGGCGACAGCACTACATATTGGCCGTCTTCGTATTCGATGCCTTTGACGATGTTTTCCTTGGCGATTTCCTTGCCTGTGGCCTTGTTGATGCGTTTGTATCCCACAGGCTCCATGCTGCGCTTGTCGAGCCAGTCGAAATCCAGGCCCTGGCCCGTCGTGGCCGAGTGCAGGGCAATAGGAATATGCACCAGTCCGAAGGAAATCGCGCCTTTCCATAACGCTCGTTTGCTTGACGTCGCCACAGCAGCCTCTACGCAATAGTGGGCGTTTTGCAGCCCGGTGCGGACTCTCAGCAAGCGGCATGCCTTTATGGCCGGACAGCCCGCCGCCGAGAGCGGGATCGTGTTCATAACGATGCTCAGGCCGCGGCAAAATCAGTCTTGCCATTGGCAGTGTAAATGCAAATCGTTTACACTTACAAAAAGCTGAATAAAACCGGTAAATAAACTTCATTGCAAGGCTTCGGGGGAAGAAGATGCGTAAATTGCTGTCGGGAATTTTCCTGGCCGCTTGGGCGAACACATGGGCTTATGCCGCTGTCGAGCCCAAGGCGGTTGTCCAAACATATGCCGATGTGGCGCAGGCTGGCTATGAAGATGCCTTGTCGATCGCGCGCACGCTGCAAACATCGGTGGAGGCCTTGCTCAAGCAGCCCGGGGCCGACACCTTGAAGGCCGCCCGCGGCGCGTGGCTGGCCGCCCGCGTGCCCTATCAGCAAACCGAAGCCTTCCGCTTCGGCAACCCCATAGTCGATGATTGGGAAGGCCGCGTGAATGCATGGCCCCTGGACGAAGGCATGATCGATTATGTGGATGCTTCGTACGGCGCCGATTCGGCCGCCAATGCCTATTACGTGGTCAATGTGATCGCCAATCGCAAGCTTAGCGTCGGCGGCAAGGCTGTCGATGCCGGCACGATTACCGCAACGCTGTTGCGCGACGTATTGCAAGAAGCCGATGGCAACGAAGCCAATGTGGCTACCGGCTATCACGCCATAGAATTCCTGCTGTGGGGGCAAGACCTTAACGGCACGGGCCCGGCGCCCGCCGGCCGCGTAGGCACGCCGCAAGAGCGCCACGCCGGCAATCGTCCGCACACCGATTTCGATACCGCCCATTGCACAGGGGGCAATTGCGAGCGGCGCGGCCAGTTCTTGAAGGTAGCCACCGATTTATTGGTGGCCGACCTGGAGGAAATGGCCGCCAACTGGCAATCCGGGGGCCAGGCGCGTGCTGCCGTGCAAGCCGATCCCAAGGCCGGCCTGATTGCCATGCTGACCGGTTTGGGCAGCCTGTCGTATGGAGAGCTGGCCGGCGAGCGCATGAAGCTGGGCCTGATGCTGCGCGATCCCGAAGAAGAACACGATTGTTTTTCCGACAACACACATAATTCGCACTTTTACGATCAACAAGGCATCATGAATGTTTATATGGGACAGTACCAACGCACAGACGGATCCATAGTGCGGGGCGCCAGCCTGTCGGACCTGGTCAAGGCGCGCGATGCCGGCCTGGATGCGGAAATGCGTGCCAAGCTGGACGCTACCTTCAAGGCAATGCAGGCCATGAAGCGGCATGCTGAAGAGGTCGAGACCTATGACCAAATGATTGCCCAGGGTAATGAAAAGGGCAATGCCGTGGTGCAGGCGGCCATCGATGGTCTGGTGGCGCAAACGCGCAGTATCGAGCGCGTAATTGGCGCCCTGGAACTGGGCGAGATCCAATTGGAAGGTTCCGACAGCCTGGACAAGCCCGGCGCCGTCTTTAACTAGCGTGGCAACATGAAGCTTCCTGTCGGGCTTATTGTCCTGGGGTTGGCCGTCTGCGCCGGCGCATCGGCTGGCGGACCGGCTCTTCGTGCCGATCTCAGCGCCGAAGACCAATTGCGCGTACAAGACATTACGCGACCGGCCACCGATTTCTCGCGTCCCGAGCAATTCGAGCTGATGCAAGGCGGCGCGGGCACTATCAAGAAACTGATCAATGCCGACATTTTCTCCCAGCCCGCCGCCAACCTGACATTCGAAGGGCGCCAGGAGTTCATGGTGGGCAACGGCCTTTTTCGCAAGAATTGGGTTTCTTCACCCTCTTCCACGCAGGCTTCCAATGGCCTGGGGCCGTTGATGAACGCCCGCTCATGCCAGGCCTGCCATGTCAAGGACGGCAGGGGCACGGTGCCGGGCTTCGACCCCTTGCAGCGCAGCGACGTCGTGGCCTTGCTGCTGCGCTTGTCGATACCCGGCAGCGCCGACGACGCGCGTAAACGCCTGGGGCAGGGCGGGGCGGCTTCATTGCCCGACCCGGTCTATGGACATCAGTTGCAACCCTTTGCCGTGCCCGGCCTGCCCGCCGAAGGCCGCATAAAGATAACTTACCGGGAAATTCCTGTCGCGCTCAACGGCGGCGAGTCCGAGGTATTAATGGATCCTGCTTATAGCGTCGAGGATCTTGGCTACGGCCCGTTGCATCCCGATGTCCGCTTTTCGCCCCGGCTCGCGCCGCCCATGCTGGGCCTGGGTTTGCTGGAAGCGATTCATGAAGACGACATTCTGGCTAATGCCGGGGACGAGCATGGCGATGGCATCGCCGGACGGCCCAATTGGATTCAAGACCCGCGCACCGGCAAGCGCGTACTGGGCCGCTTTAATTGGAAAGCCGGCCAGGCGACGGTGGAACATCAGTCCGCCAATGCCTTTTCCGGCGATATGGGCTTGTCTACGCCCTTGCTGCCCAGTCACCATGGCGACTGCACGCCGGCCCAGCAAGCTTGCCTGGACCTGCCGCATGGGGCGCAGGCGCATTTGGGCGAACACGAAGTGCCTGCCCGCCTGATGGATTTCGTGACCATGTATGCGCAGAACCTGGCGCTGCCGCAGCGGCGCGATGTGGACGACGTGCGCGTGCTGGCCGGTAAAAAGCTGTTCTATGAATCCAATTGCATTGCCTGCCACGTGCCTAAATACGTGACTCGGCGCGATGCCGGACGGCCCGAGCACCGCTTTCAACTGATATGGCCTTATACCGATTTGCTGCTGCACGATATGGGCGCGGGCCTGGCCGACGGCCAGGACGAGGGCGACGCCAACGGCCGCGAGTGGCGCACGCCGCCGTTGTGGGGCATAGGCCTGACCAAAACCGTCAATCCCGACGCCACCTGGCTGCACGACGGCAGGGCACGCACCCTGCTGGAGGCGATTTTGTGGCACGGAGGCCAGGCCCAGGCGGCGCGCGACCGGGTGGTCGCCATGACACCCGCCCAGCGCGCCGACCTGATCCGCTTTCTGGAGTCGCTGTAGGCGCCTGTGGACAGGCACAGCGCCAAGGCGTGTAAACCAGCATCACCACGGCACAATCACCTTGCAAAACAATCAAGCCAATCATTTCGCGAACCACATGCCAAATTCATTCCGCCGAATACCGGCCCTGTCGTTGATGACGTTTCAGAGACTTGGATTGGTCTTGCTGCTGCCCGCTATCGTTGCGAACGCCAAGGCCGGCGAGCTGCCCGCCGACCTTGGCAAAAAACTCGCGCATGGCTACATATCGCCGGCCATGCAGCACTTCCGCCAGTCCGCCGAAGAAATGCATGCGGCATTGCAGACCTGGTGCGCGGCGCCGGGCACGGCAGGCAGGCAAAGCGTGCATGACAACTTCGCGCAATTGGTCAAAGCCTGGTCCGGCATCGAGTTCTTGCGATTCGGCCCTCTGGCCGCGGAGAACCACTACGAAAAAATCAATTTCTGGCCCGACCCTAGAGGCGTCGCGCAGCGGCAAATGCCAGGCATGCTAAGCAAATTTGCCGCTGCGCCGGATCCGGCCGCCATAGCCTTGTCATCCCATAGCGTCGCTGTGCAAGGCTTGCCGGCATTGGAGTACCTGCTTTATCGCGATGGCGGCTTGCTGGTTGGCGAGCAGGCGCCCAGAGCCGTGTCGGACCTCGCACCGGCAACCGCCGTGGCGTCGAAATCGCCCCTCCCGGGCGAGGCTCTCGCGTCCAGTAACGCAGCCAGCGCTTTTGCGTCGGCATGCGCTTATGCCATTTCCATTGCGGGCAACCTTGCAGGTTTGGGAACACAACTTGCCCAGGAATGGAGCCCGGCCGGCGCCTATGCGCAAAAGTTTGCGAATCCATCATCATCCAATCCGCTCTATCGCAGTCAGCAGGAAGTGGCCGGCGAGGCCGTTAAAGCGTTGTCCACGGGTTTGCAGTTTGCGCGCGACGTAAAGCTGCTGCCCGTGCTGGGCGCGGACATCAAGGCCGTCAGGCCCAAACGCGCGCCCTTCTGGCGCAGCGGGCTGGCTTCCCGGTCCATGTCCGCCGCGGCTCAAGGCATGCTGCGGTTCTACCGGGCGGCGGGCTTGCTGTACGGCGACGACGAGGCATGGATAGACGCCAGCCTGCAAGCCGAGTTGCTGCGCATAGTCGATGATTTCAATGCCATGTCGGCAAGCGCCGGGCAAATGGCGCAAGCCGGGGATGCCCCGGTTGAGTGGATGCATTTGCTCCAGACCGAAGCCGGCTATCGCCGACTGACGCTGGCGGCCTTATTGATCAAGAACGCCAAAAGCCTGCTCGATCAAGATGCGGCGCCTGCTTTTGGCGTGACGATAGGTTTCAATGCGCTCGATGGAGATTGATCGCCGCCGTTTCCTGGCCTGGTTGGCCGCTTTCGGCTACGGCGGGGCCGCTTTGGGGGCAAGTCCGGCCACCGCGGAATCGGGCCCTTTGTACTTGGCCGCCCGTAAACACGCCGGCCGATTCGAAGCGGCATTGATCGACGAGAATGGGCGTGACCGATTTGTAATCCCCATGCCGGATCGCGGCCATAGCTTTGCCATCGATCCGGTCCGCGGCCGGGCGGTCGTGTTCGGCAGGCAAGCGGGCTTCTTCGCCGTGGCTTTCGATTTGGCGGGCAAGCGGCCGCCGCAAGCCTTGCAGGCTGGCCCCTGAACGCCATTTCTTTGGCCATGGCGTTTTTTCGCCGGATGGCAAGCTTATGCTGGCGACTGAAAACGATTACTCAGGCCGGGCGCGGCGTACTGGGCATTTACGATGCCGGCGGGCAGGGCGCCTACCGCCGCATCGGCGAATTTTCCACGGATGGCGTCGGGCCGCACGAGGTCGTGCTAATGCCTGACGGACGCACCTTATGCGTGGCCAATGGCGGCATCCTGACCCATCCCGATTACGGCAAGCTGGAACTCAATCCCGACACCATGCGGCCCTCGCTCGCCTATATAGATTTGCGCACGGGCGACCTGCTGGAGCAGATATTCCTTGCGCCCGAGTGGCATAAGCTTTCCATACGGCACTTGGCTATCGATGCGTCCGGGGCGGTGTGGTTCGGCTGCCAGTACGTGGGCGCGACGCAAGAGCAGCCGCCTTTGCTGGGCCGGCATCGCCGCGGAGCGCCGCCGGCGCTGTTCGGCGGACCGCCCGACATCCTGCGCGGCATGAAGCAGTATGTTGGCTCCCTTGCCGCGAACGCTCTGGGCACCGTAATTGCTGCCTCCAGCCCGGTAGGGGGAAAGGTGGCGTTCTGGGATGCCGCCAGCGGCAAGTGCCTGGGCGGCGCCGATATGTTCGATGGCTGCGGCATAGCGCCGGCGGTGGGCGGGGGTTTTATTGCCAGCAGCGGGCAGGGCGCCTTGGCGCATATTGTGCCGGGCAAGCAACTAAAAGCCATTCAGCGGCCCTTGGCCGATCTGGCTTGGGACAACCACCTGCGCCGTATTTAGATTATCGTTGGCTTGTGTCGATAGGCCCCGGCGCGTCCGGGGTTGACCGGCCTGCGTGCCGACATGGTCCTGCAAATGCGGGTTTATAGCCTGTGCCCGGGAGCATGACGCGGGCGGAACCGGAGGCGTTTTGCCACGAATGAATGCAAATCTTTGAAAATCAGGTAAAAATAATTGCCTGGAATCGATCGTAAAAGAATTAATAAAAACAAGTCGTTGGGGAAACTAATTAAAATTACTTTCAAGATAGGATGCAGTACATAACTGTCGTTCTGACGCCACATGCAAATCAAGGGTAAACCCTAGGTTTTGGACGGCAAAAACGCTGTTTTGTTGTTGTCGCCCAACACAAAGAAAGAAAACAGGGGCTTTTGCTCACAGGAGCATAGCCAGCCGCCCGGAATTTTGATGCAATAGCTCCAACTTCCCATCGCGGAGTTAGAAAGAGCAGCAGCACTCACTTTGGCAGTCGCTGCTCTGTTTACTCAAATCTACGGAGATTTCTTACATGAAAAAGACTCTGCTCGCTGCTGCTCTAATTGCTGGCTTCGCTGGCGTTGCTCAGGCAGAAACATCGGTTACCTTGTACGGTATCCTGGACGGTGGTATCGGCTACCAGAAAGTTACTGGTTCTAGCGCCGATGGCAAGCGCGTTGGAATGATCAACGGCATTCAGTCCGGCAATCGCTGGGGCCTGAAAGGCGCTGAAGATTTGGGCAACGGCCTGCGCGCTGTGTTCCAATTGGAAAGCGGTTTCACGCTGACCGACGGTAAGCATGCTCAAGGCGACCGTTTGTTCGGCCGTCAGGCAACTCTTGGTCTGGCCGGCGATTCCTGGGGTCAATTGGATGTAGGTCGTCAAACCAACATCGCTTCCAAGTATTTCAGCTCCATCGATCCGTTCGCTGCTGGTTTTGACCAGTCGAACATTGGTGTTGCCTTCACATCGGCCAATACGATGCGTTGGGACAACATGATCATGTATCAAACCCCGAATTTCTCGGGCTTCCAGTTCGGCGTCGGCTACTCGTTCGACGTTGATGGCAGTCAGTCGTGGGACCGCGATATCATCAATCCTGTCACTGGCGACGTTGTCGGCAACACCAAAGACCAGAACCAAAAGGGCGTAACTGCTGGTTTGCGTTACAACAACGGTCCTATCAATGTTGCACTGTCGTATGACCAGATCAAGTCGGGCATCACTGAAGCTCAGGCTGTGGCTGGTACTGGCGACAATGTCACCATCAAAGAGTGGAACTTGGGCGGTACTTACGACTTCGAAGTTGTCAAAGCCCATTTGGCCTATGGCCAGACACGCAACGGCCTGATGCAGGCTCAAACGTTCGGCGACAACAAGGACATCGCTCCTTTCACTGGCGCTCGTGGCTTGAAGGTTAATTCCTACCTGGTTGGCTTGTCCGCTCCTTTGGGCAACGGTAACCTGATGGCTTCGTGGACCATGGCTGATCCTAAGAACGGTCCTGATGATGCGGCTCCTGACGACGAGTTCAAGAAACAGCAAACATACAGCATTGGCTACACATACGGCCTGTCCAAGCGCACCAACCTGTACGCAATTGGTTCTTACGCCAAGAACGTTCACTTCGAAGCTGACTCCAAGTCGACTTTGGTCGGTGTGGGTGTACGTCACCAGTTCTAATCGGAATGCATAGCTAGCCTATGCGCCGATGCAATCCGGCCTGCCGGATTGCCGAACAAAGTGAAAACAAAAAACCACCCTTAGGGGTGGTTTTTTGCGTCTGTTGCCAGCGTGAATAATCTTCCTGGGACAGGGTGCTACGCAAGTAAGTAAAATAAGGACGTGTTCATGGATAAGCAGGCTCACACAGGTTTTCGATCGGTTATTCAATGTGGCATTGTGGGGGTGACGGCAGTCCGAAATCCGAGCATCATTTCTATAGTTGTGTAAATGATACAAAAATTATATTGAGGTTTTTGTCTTCGCCGCAACGCGGCTGACGCTGAAAAGCTTCTGCCCCGCCATGCCTGGGTGGGGTCTCGAACATACCGCCGTTGGGCGGGCCAGGCATGACGTGCCAAGCTGGGCCTCAACATGTTTCAGGCTTCGAGCATTCAGCAGAATGACGCTATCAAAATGCTACAATCTCAGGGTTTACTTATCGTGATTGGTTGCTTGGCATGAATCTGCAAGAGTACTTTCCCGTTCTGCTGTTTATTATCGTTGCCACCGTTATCGGCTTCGCCCTTTTGGGGGCTGGCCGCTTGCTTGGGCCGCACCGTCCGTATGCCGAAAAACTGTCGCCATACGAATGCGGTTTCGATGCCTTCGGCGATTCCCGCATGAAATTCGACGTGCGCTATTACCTGGTGGCGATCCTGTTCATTCTGTTCGATCTTGAAATTGCCTTTTTGTTTCCGTGGGCCATTGCTAACGGCGCTATCGGCATGGTCGGTTTCTGGACCGCGATGGTGTTCCTGGCCATTCTTACCGTTGGCTTTATCTACGAATGGAAAAAAGGCGCCCTGGACTGGGAATAGGCCGGACATGGCGGCAATATCGTCATGGCCTGACAAGGCCTTATCCGAGAATTAAAATGTAGGTCGGATCAGGCGGCGTAGCCGCCGTAATCCGACAGGCATCGGCAGGCAGCCTGATGTTAAATAGTAAATAGGCAAAATTATGGCTATCGACGGCATTATGAAAGAAGGTTTTATAACCACCAGCGCGGACAAGTTCCTGAACTGGGCCAAGACGGGTTCTTTATGGCCCATGACTTTCGGTCTGGCCTGTTGCGCGGTCGAAATGATGCACGCGGGGGCGGCTCGCTACGACCTGGATCAGTTCGGCATTATTTTTCGCCCCAGCCCGCGCCAGTCCGATCTCATGATCGTCGCCGGCACCTTGTGCAATAAAATGGCGCCTGCGCTGCGCAAGGTCTACGACCAGATGGCCGAACCTCGCTGGGTGGTTTCCATGGGGTCCTGTGCCAACGGCGGAGGCTACTATCATTATTCATATTCGGTGGTGCGCGGCTGCGATCGTATCGTGCCTGTCGATGTCTACGTGCCTGGGTGCCCGCCTACGGCCGAAGCGCTGGTGTATGGCTTGCTGCAAATGCAGAACAAGATCCGTTTGACGAACACCATTGCGCGCTAAAGCCGGCTTGGCTGTCACCCCTAACGTTGAACTGCTTGAATTATGACTCGGCTCGAAACGCTACAAACTAACTTGCTGGCTACTTTCGGCGAAGCCATTTCGCTGAAACTGGCCCTGAACGAGCTCACGCTCGAAATCCCGGCCAAAGACTGGGTCGATACCTGCATCGCCTTGCGCGACAATGCGCAACTGGGTTTTGATACCTGTATCGATTTATGCGGGGTCGACTATTCCGGCTGGGGCGCTCCCACTTTCGTGGTCGAGCCCGGCCTGCATCCGCAGCGTTTTGCGGTGGTGGTGCATTTACTGTCGGTCAAGCATAACTGGCGCTTGCGGATTCGCGCTTTTGTCGCCAACGACGAATTCCCGGTTTTGCCTACCTTGGTCGATGTATGGCCGGCGGTCAACTGGTACGAGCGCGAAGCCTTCGATCTCTACGGCATCGTGTTCGAAGGCCACCCCGACTTGCGCCGCATACTTACCGATTACGGCTTTATCGGGCATCCGTTCCGCAAAGACTTCCCATTGTCCGGCAATGTTGAAATGCGCTACGACACGGAACAGCAACGGGTCATTTACCAGCCGGTCACGATCGAGCCGCGTGAAATCACCCCGCGTGTCGTGCGTGAAGAAGGCTACGGAGCAGGGCGTTAAACATGGCTGAAATTAAAAACTACACACTGAACTTTGGCCCCCAGCATCCGGCCGCGCACGGCGTCTTGCGCCTGGTGCTGGAACTCGACGGCGAAGTCATCCAGCGGGCCGACCCGCATATAGGCTTGCTGCATCGGGCCACCGAAAAACTGGCCGAGCACAAAACGTATTTGCAGGCCTTGCCTTACATGGACCGCCTGGATTACGTGTCCATGATGTGCAACGAGCATGCCTACGTCATGGCGATCGAAAAGCTGATGGGCATTCAAGTGCCTTTGCGGGCGCAATACATACGCGTCATGTTCGACGAAATCACGCGGCTGCTGAATCACCTGATGTCGCTGGGCTCGCATGCGCTCGACGTGGGCGCCATGGCGGTGTTCCTGTATGCCTTCCGCGAACGCGAAGACCTGATGGATTGCTACGAGGCGGTGTCGGGCGCGCGTATGCACGCGGCCTACTATCGTCCCGGCGGCGTCTACCGCGACTTGCCCGCCACCATGCCCCAGTACGGCGAATCCAGCAAGTATCGCGGCGAAAAGGAAATGCGCGCCATGAACGACGCGCGCTCCGGCTCGCTGCTGGATTTCATCGAAGACTTCACCAACCGCTTTCCCACCTGTGTGGATGAATACGAAGCCTTGCTGACCGATAACCGTATCTGGAAGCAGCGCCTGGTCGGCATCGGCGTGGTCGATCCCGACCGCGCCAAGGCGCTGGGTTTCACCGGCCCCATGCTGCGCGGTTCCGGCGTTGAATGGGACTTGCGCAAGATGCAGCCCTACGAAGTCTACGATCGTCTCGACTTCGACATTCCAGTGGGTGTCAACGGCGATTGCTACGATCGCTATCTGGTGCGAATTGGCGAAATGCGCGAAAGCAATCGCATTATCCGCCAGTGCGTTGAATGGCTGCGCAACAATCCGGGTCCTGTCATTGTGGACAACCACAAGGTGGCGCCGCCCAAGCGCGAGAACATGAAAACCGGCATGGAAGACTTGATCCATCATTTCAAGCTCTTCACCGAAGGCATGCACGTACCGGCCGGGCGAAGCCTATGCCGCCGTCGAGCATCCCAAGGGCGAGTTCGGCATCTACATGGTGTCCGATGGCGCCAACAAGCCTTACCGCCTGAAGATACGCGCGCCGGGCTTCCCGCACCTGCAGTCCCTCGATGAAATGTCGCGCGGCCACATGATTGCCGACGCCGTTACCATTATCGGTACGCAAGACATCGTATTTGGCGAAATCGACCGTTAACCGGCGTAAGCCAAGGTAAAAACCGGATTCAAACTATGCTGCTTTCCGAACAGGCCTATCGAAAAATCGACCGGGAACTCACCAAGTTTCCCGGCGATCAGCAACAGTCGGCCATTATGGCGGCGCTGGCCATCGCCCAGGATGAAAAAGGGTGGGTGTCCACTGATGTCATCGATGATGTCGCGGCCTACCTGCACGTGCCGCCCATCGCCGTGCAGGAAGTCGCTACCTTCTACAACATGTTCAATACGCATCCCACAGGCCGCTTCAAGATCACGGTCTGCACCAATCTTCCCTGTGCCTTGCGCGATGGCGATCAAGGCGGCCGATTACCTCAAGCAGAAAGCTGGGCATCGATTTCCATGAAACCACGGCCGACGGCCTGTTTACGCTGGTCGAAGGCGAGTGCATGGGCGCTTGCGGCGATTCGCCCGTCATGCTCATGAACAACAAGCATATGTGCGTGCGCATGTCGGACGAAAAACTCGACGCAATGATTCAAGAACTTAAACAGCACGGGGAGTCGGCATGAACGCGCCGGGCCTATTGCAGCAATTTTCGCAGGGGCTTGCGCCGGATCCGGCCAACGACCTTGCCAGCAGCATGATTTTTCACGACCGCCACCTTAGTCCGCAGATCATTGCGGGCCTAGACGGCACGAACTGGCGACTGGACGACTACGTCAAGCGCGGCGGTTATGAAGCCTTGCGCAAAATATTGACCACCGGCATGACGCCTGAAGACGTCATCGCCAGGTCAAGGCGTCGGGCTTGCGCGGCCGCGGCGGCGCGGGTTTCCCCACGGGCCTGAAATGGAGCTTCATGCCGCGTACGCTGCCTGGCCAGAAGTACCTGGTGTGCAACTCCGACGAAGGCGAACCCGGTACATTCAAAGACCGCGACATCCTGCGCTTCAATCCGCATATCGTGATCGAAGGCATGGCCATCGCCGCGTATGCGATGGGCATTACCGTGGGCTACAACTACATCCACGGTGAAATCTTCGAAGTCTACGACCGCTTCGAAGCAAGCCCTGGAACAGGCCCGCGCGGCGGGCTTCCTGGGCGAAAAAATCCTGGGTTCGGAATTCAACTTCCAGCTGCACGCATTCCACGGCTACGGCGCCTACATCTGCGGCGAAGAAACCGCCTTGCTGGAATCGCTGGAAGGCAAGAAAGGCCAGCCGCGCTTCAAGCCGCCTTTCCCCGCCAGCTTCGGCCTGTACGGCAAGCCCACCACCATCAACAACACCGAAACCTTTGCGGCGGTCCCCTGGATTTTCCGCAACAGCGCCCAGGAATACCTGGAAATCGGCCTGCCCAACAATGGCGGGACCAAGCTGTTTTCGATTTCGGGCGACGTCGAACTGCCCGGCAATTACGAAATTCCCCTGGGCACGCCTTTCAGCAAGCTGCTGGAACTGGCCGGCGGCATGCGCGGCGGCCGCAAATTGAAAGCCGTCATTCCCGGCGGCTCCAGCGCCCCGGTGTTGCCGGCCGACATCATGATGCAAACCACGATGGACTACGATTCCATCGCCAAGGCCGGCTCCATGCTGGGATCGGGCGCCGTAATTGTCATGGACGAAACCCGCTGCATGGTCAAGTCGCTGCTGCGCCTGTCTTATTTCTATTTCGAAGAAAGCTGCGGCCAATGCACGCCTTGCCGAGAAGGCACAGGCTGGCTCTACCGCATGGTAGAGCGCATCGAAAACGGCCAGGGCCGTCCGGAAGACCTGGACGTTCTCGATTCGGTCGCCCATAACATCATGGGCCGCACGATTTGCGCGCTGGGCGATGCTGCAGCCATGCCGGTACGCAGCTTTATCAAGCATTTCCGCGACGAGTTCGCACACCACATCCAGCATAAAAGCTGTGTGGTGCCCAAATATTTGTAGGTCAGGATACGCTAATGGTTGAACTCACCATCGACGGCATTAAAGTAGAAGCTCCAGAGGGCAGCATGGTCATACATGCCGCGCACAAGCTCGGGGTGTACGTGCCGCATTTCTGCTATCACAAGAAACTATCCATCGCGGCCAACTGCCGCATGTGCCTGGTCGACGTGGAAAAAGCGCCCAAGGCGCTGCCTGCCTGCGCGACTCCCGTGACCAACGGCATGGTGGTGCATACCCGCTCCGAAAAAGCCATTGCCGCCCAGAAAAGCGTCATGGAATTCCTGCTGATCAATCACCCCCTGGATTGCCCGATATGCGACCAGGGCGGCGAATGCCAGTTGCAGGATCTGGCCGTAGGCTACGGTTCTTCGGCATCGCGCTACCACGAAGAAAAACGCGTGGTAGTCGGCAAGTCGACCTGGGGCCGCTTATTTCCACCGAGGAAATGCAGCGCTGCATTCATTGCACCCGCTGCGTGCGTTTTGGCCAGGAAATCGGCGGGGTCATGGAAATCGGCATGCTCAATCGCGGCGAGTTCGCCGAAATCACGACCTTTGTCGGCAAGGCTGTCGAGTCCGAACTCTCGGGCAACATGATAGACATCTGTCCGGTGGGCGCCTTGTTGTCCAAGCCGTTCAAATTCACGGCCCGCACCTGGGAATTGGCGCGGCGCCGCACGGTCAGCCCGCATGACAGCCTGGGCGCCAATCTGGTGGTTCAGGCCAAGATGGACCGCGTCATGCGCGTGGTGCCCTTCGAGAACGACGACGTGAACGAATGCTGGATCAGCGACCGCGATCGTTTTTCCTACGAGGGCCTGTATTCCGAAGACCGCCTGGCTCATCCCATGATCCGGTCTGACAACGGCCAGTGGCGCGAAGCCTCCTGGAGCGACGCGCTGCAAGTCGTGGTGCAAAATCTGAATAATGTGCGCGAGCAATTCGGCGCCGAGCAAATCGGCGGCATCGGCAGCCACGGCTCGACGGTCGAGGAATTGCCCTGCTGGCGCGCCTGGTGCGCGCCCTGGGTTCGGAAAATGTCGACTTCCGCCTGCGCAATATCGATCCGGCTTTCGACGCTCCGTGGCCGGCGTGCCTTGGCTGGGCATGTCTATCACTGAATTCGGTACGTCTGGACCGGGTGCTGGTGGTGGGTTCCTTCCTGCGCAAAGATCACCCCCTGATGGCGCAGCGACTGCGCCAGGCGGTCAAGCAGGGCGCGCAAATTTCCTTCATCGATTCCGCCGCCGAGGATCCGCTGTTTCCGGTGGCCGGCCGCATGACCGTGGCGCCCAGCCTGTTGCCCAATGCCGTGGCTGAAGTGCTGGCCGCGTTGGCAAAAGCCCAAGGCCAGGCGGTTCCTGAAGCATTTGCCGGGCTGGAGCCCTCGCAGGCCGCGGGGCAGATAGCCGCCAGCCTGGCTTCCGGCGAACGCGTGGCGGTGCTGCTGGGCAATATGGCCGTGGCTTCCAATCAGGCCAGCCTGATCGCCGCCAATGCGGCGGCCTTGGCCAAGGCCGCGAATGCCAAGTTCGGTTTCCTTACAACAGGCGCGAATACGGTCGGCGGCTACTTGGCCGGCGCGACGCCTGGCCAGGGCGGCTTGAGCGCCGAGCAAATGCTGGCCCAGCCGCTCAAGGCCTACCTGGTGCTGCATGCCGAGCCGGCCCTGGACAGCGACAATGGCGCTCGCGCCGTCGAAGCGCTCAAGGCCTCGGGCTTTGCCGTTGCGCTGACCTCCTTCAAATCGGCTGCCCAGGAATGGGCCGATGTCATGCTGCCGATTGCTCCATTCACCGAAACCTCCGGCACGTTCATCAACGCCGAAGGCCGCGCGCAAAGTTTCAAGGGCGTTGCGGCGCCGTTTGCCGATACGCGCCCGGCATGGAAGGTCTTGCGCGTGCTGGGCAACTTGTTCCAGTTGCAAGGTTTCGACGATGAAACCTCCGAATCGGTGCGCGACACCATCATGGTCGATGGCATCGACGGGCGCTTGTCCAACGACATTACCGCCTCCTTGGGCCTGGCTGGAAAAGCCGATGGGCTGGAACGCGTTGCCGACGTACCGATTTACCGCAGCGACGCCCTGGTGCGCCGCTCCCAGCCTTTGCAGGAAACGTCGGCATCGCAGGCGCCCCGCGCCCGCATGGCGGCGAGCACGCTTGCGGGACTGGGCCTGGTAGCGGGCGATGCCCTGCGTATCGCTTCCTCGCAGGGGCAGGTAAACCTGGCGGCCTTGCTGGACGATACCGTGGCGCCCGGATGTGTGCGTATCGCCACGGCGTTCAACGAAACGCTGGCGCTGGGTAGCGGCTTCGGCCAACTTACGGTGGAGCGTGCCTAAATGGAGTGGCTGAATTTTGTAAAAGCATATGGTATTGATTTTATCGGGCCGGCCGCCTGGCTGGTGGTGTGGTCGCTGGTCAAGATTGTCGTGATTGCCGTGCCCATTATTCTGTGCGTTGCCTACCTGACTTACTGGGAACGCAAAATGATAGGCGCCATGCATGCCCGCAAGGGTCCGAACCGGGTCGGCTATCGGGGCCTGTTGCAGCCTTTCGCCGATGTGTTCAAGCTTCTTACCAAAGAAGTCATCATGCCGGCCAAGGCCAACAAGGTGCTGTATCGTGCTGGCTCCGGTGGTTACGCTGATGCCGGCGCTGGCCGCCTGGGCCGTGATCCCTTTCGGTCCCGAAATTGTCCTGGCCAACGTCAACGCCGGCTTGCTGTATGTCATGGCGATCACATCCATAGGCGTGTATGGCGTGATCGTCGCCGGCTGGGCGTCCAATTCCAAGTATGCCTTCCTGGGCGCATTGCGCGCCGCCGCGCAAATGGTGTCATACGAGCTGGCCATCGGCTTCGTGCTGATTACAGTCTTGCTGGTGTCGGGCACGCTCAATCTTAGCGGCATCGTCAACGGGCAGGGCGCGGGCTGGTTCGCCGACAAGGGCATCAACTTCATGTCCTGGAATTGGCTGCCGCTGTTGCCGCTATTCGTCATCTACGTGGTGTCGGCGGTTGCGGAAACCAACCGCCATCCCTTCGATGTGGTCGAAGGTGAATCGGAAATCGTGGCCGGCCACATGGTCGAATATTCGGGCATGGGGTTTGCGCTGTTTTTCCTGGGCGAATACGCCAACATGATTCTGTTGTCGGCGCTGGCCTCCATCATGTTCCTGGGCGGCTGGATGCCTCCCCTGGAAATCGCGCCCCTGACCTGGATTCCGGGTTGGATGTGGCTGGGTCTGAAAACGTTTGTTGTGGTTTCGATGTTCGTGTGGTTCCGTGCGACGTTCCCTCGTTACCGCTACGACCAAATTATGCGTCTGGGCTGGAAAGTATTCATTCCGTTTACCGGCATATGGTTGCTGGTGGTGGCGATCTGGATGCAAACGCCCTGGAATATATGGCAATAGGACACAGGGGCTAGATTATGGAAGCTATTAAAGATTTCTTCGGCAGCTTGATGCTGTCCGAAATGTTGAAGGGCATGCGCCTGACGGGCAAATACTTCTTCAAGCGCAAGGTTACGCTGCGCTATCCCCAGGAAAAGACGCCGGCGTCGCCGCGTTTCCGCGGCCTTCACGCCTTGCGCCGCTACCCCAATGGGGAAGAGCGCTGCATTGCCTGCAAGCTGTGCGAAGCGGTTTGCCCGGCATTGGCCATTACCATCGAATCGGAAGAGCGCGACGACGGTACGCGCCGCACGACGCGCTACGACATCGACCTGGCCAAATGCATATTCTGCGGCTTCTGTGAAGAAAGCTGTCCGGTGGACTCCATCGTGGAAACGCATATCTCCGACTACCACGGCGAAAAGCGCGGCGATCTGTACTACACCAAGGATATGCTGTTGGCGATCGGCGATCGCTACGAGCCCGAAATTGCCCGCCGTCGTTCCGAAGACGCCCCTTATCGTTGATGCCGGGACCCGATACCTATGATTTTCTCTACTGTCCTGTTTTACTTGTTGGCGCTGGTGCTGGTGGTGGCCGCGTTTCGCGTCATCACCGCAAGCAGCCCCGTTACCGGCGTGCTGCATCTGATCCTGGTGTTCTTTACCGCATCCATGATCTGGATGCTGCTGGGCGCCGAATTCCTGGCGCTCCTGCTGGTCGTGGTCTATGTCGGCGCGGTGATGGTGCTGTTCCTGTTCGTGGTCATGATGCTGGACGTGCGCATGGAAACCTTGCGCTCCGGGCTTAAAACCTATTTGCCCCTGGGCATGGTTATCGGTCTGGTGATGGTGCTGGAAATGGCATTCGTGCTGGCCAAGACCTGGCTGGGCGCGGGGCCTGCCGCACCGATTGCCGACAACTACGACAATACGCATGCCCTGGGCGTGGCCATGTACACCGATTATGTGTTCGCCGTGCAAGTGGGCGGGGTTATCTTGCTGGTGGGCATGGTTTCGGCGATCGCGCTGACCTTGCGCCGCCGCACCGACGTCAAGCGCAACCGTCCCGCCGACCAGGTCAAGGCGCGCGCCCAGGACCGCGTGCGCATGGTTAGCATTCCCTCGCAAACCGAAGCGCCTGCCGCGCCCGCGGACGCGAATCAAGTTCCTGGGGATAAAAAATGACACTGACGCTTGCCCACTACCTGATACTTGGCGCGATCCTGTTCGCCATCGGGATCTTCGGATTTTTCCTCAACCGCCGCAATTTGATCATCCTGCTGATGTCCATCGAGCTCATGCTCTTGGCGGTCAACATGAATTTCGTGGCGTTCTCGACCTGGTCCGGAGACGCCGCCGGCCAGGTTTTCGTCTTTTTCATTCTTACGGTCGCTGCGGCTGAAGCGGCCATCGGCCTGGCGATTTTGGTGTTGCTGTTCCGCAACCTGAATACGATCAACGTTGAAGAACTTGACCAGCTCAAGGGTTGATGGGATTGCACATACTATGAATTCACCGAGTCTTTATCTACTGATTGCACTGGCCCCCCTGGCGGGCGCCATACTGGCCGGCCTGTTTGGCACAGGGTTCCTGGGCAGCTTCGTCAGCCGCCGCGGCTCTCACCTGATCACCATACTGGGCGTACTGATTTCCTTCATCGGTTCGGTCATTGTGCTGTTCCAGGTGCTGGACGGCCACACCTACGACGGGGCCCTTTATACCTGGAGCGTCATCGGCACGACCAAGCTGGAGCTGGGTTTCCTGATCGACTCGCTGTCGGCGCTGATGATGGTGGTGGTGACTTCCGTGTCGCTGATGGTGCATATCTACACCATAGGCTACATGGCCGACGATCCCGGCTACCAGCGTTTCTTCGCCTATATTTCGCTGTTCACCTTTTCCATGCTGATGCTGGTCATGTCCAACAACATGGTCCAGTTGTTCTTCGGCTGGGAGGCGGTGGGCCTGGTGTCTTATCTGCTGATCGGTTTCTGGTACACGCGCCCCACGGCCATTTTCGCCAACATGAAGGCGTTCCTGGTCAACCGCGTGGGCGACTTCGGCTTCGTGCTTGGCATAGGCCTGCTGTTCGCCTATGCCGGCAGCATGCATTATGGCGACGTGTTCGCGCAAACCGAAAAAATGGCCGGCATGGCGTTTCCGGGCACCGATTGGCAATTGCTGACCGTGGCATGTATTTCGCTGTTCATCGGCGCAATGGGCAAGTCGGCGCAAGTACCCCTGCACACCTGGCTGCCTGATTCCATGGAAGGCCCGACGCCTATTTCGGCGTTGATCCATGCCGCCACCATGGTGACCGCCGGTATTTTCATGGTGGCGCGCTTTTCGCCTGTGTTCGAGCACTCCGCCACGGCGTTGTCGGTCATGATAGTCATAGGCTCCATCGGCGCGCTGTTTCTGGGCGTCCTGGGCATCGTCCAAACCGACATCAAGCGCGTAATCGCCTATTCCACGCTGTCGCAGCTGGGCTACATGACAGTCGCGCTGGGCGCCTCGGCCTATTCGGCCGCCATTTTCCACTTGATGACGCATGCCTTCTTCAAGGCCTTGCTGTTCCTGGGCGCGGGTTCGGTCATCATCGGCATGCACCATGACCAGGACATCCGCAATATGGGCGGCCTGCGCAAGTACATGCCGATTACCTGGATCACCTTCCTGGTGGGTACGCTGGCGTTGGTCGGCACACCGTTTTTCTCGGGCTTTTACTCCAAGGAACACATCATCGAGGCGGCGGGCGCGGCCAATGTGTGGGGCGCGGGCTTCGCCTATTACGCTACCCTGATAGGCGTGTTCGTGACCTCGCTCTATTCGTTCCGGGTGTATTTCCTGGTGTTCCACGGCAAAGAGCGTTTCCATGCCGCCGCGCACGCGGATCACGGCCATGATCACGGCGACCACGGCCATCACGGCGGCGCGCCGCATGAATCGCCCTGGGTGGTAACCCTGCCGCTGGTTCTGCTGGCGATTCCGTCGGTGGTCGCAGGCGCCTGGTTTATCGACCCCTTGCTGTTCGGCGGCTTCTTCAAGGGCGCGATCGCCATCATGCCGGCGCATCCCGCCATGGCCGAGCTGGCTCATCATTGGCACGATTGGCTGGCCTATGCCTTGCACGGTTTCCTGACCCTGCCTTTCTGGCTGATGATTGCCGGCCTAGTCGTGGCCTGGTACTGCTACCTGGTCAACCCCAACGTTCCGGCGGCCATACACGGCAAGCTTGCAGGCATCAACCGCATACTCGACAACAAGTACTATGCCGACTGGTTCAACGAACAAGTCATCGCGCGCTGCGTGCGCGGCCTGGGCCACGGCTTCTGGCAGGCGGGCGATCGCGGCCTGATCGATGGCATCATGGTTAACGGCAGCGCGCGCGTAGTGGGCTGGGTGGCGTCGGTCAGCCGGCATCTGCAGTCCGGCTACATTTATCACTACGCCTTTGCGATGATCATCGGGATCATGGCTTTATTAACCTTTTTTGTGCTGACGGTTCAATGATGGCTAGCGATATGGCGTCTTCTACTCTTCCCTGGTTAACGCTGGCGATTTTCGTTCCGATCATTGCCGGCCTGATCATCCTGCTGGTGGGCCGCGACGACCGGCCCGGGCTTACGCGTGTGCTGGCCCTGGCCGGCTCGGTGGCCAGCTTCCTGGTGACCTTGCCCTTGTACACAGGCTTCAATCCCGCCACGGCCGATATGCAATTCGTCGAAAAGGCCTCGTGGATCGAAACCTTTGCGGTCAACTACCACCTGGGCATAGACGGCATTTCCATCTGGTTCGTCCTGCTCACCGCGTTCATCACGGTGATCGTGGTGCTGGCCGGCTGGCAAGTCATTACCAGCCGCGTATCGCAATACATGGCTGCCTTCCTGATACTTTCCGGACTGATGGTCGGTGTGTTCGCGTCGCTGGACGGCATGTTGTTCTACGTGTTCTTCGAAGCCACGCTGATACCCATGTATTTGATCGTCGGCGTGTGGGGTGGCCCCAATCGCGTATACGCGGCGTTCAAGTTCTTCCTGTATACGCTGATGGGTTCGCTGCTGACCCTGGTCGCTTTCATCTACCTGTGGCATGCGTCGGGCGGCTCGTTCGACATCCTGACCTGGCATCAGTTGAAGCTGGGCTACACGCCGCAACTCTTCATCTTCATTGCCTTGCTGGCCGCTTTTGCCGTCAAAGTGCCGATGTGGCCGGTGCATACCTGGCTGCCCGATGCCCACGTGGAAGCGCCCACCGGCGGTTCGGTGGTGCTGGCCGCCATCATGCTCAAGCTTGGCGCTTACGGTTTCCTGCGCTTTTCGCTGCCTATCGCGCCGGACGCTTCGCATAGCCTGGCCGGCATGATGATCGCCTTGTCGCTGATAGCGGTGATTTATATCGGCCTGGTGGCTATCGTCCAGGACGACATGAAAAAACTGGTGGCCTATTCCTCGGTCGCGCACATGGGCTTCGTGACGCTCGGATTTTTCATCTTCAATACGGCCGGCCTGGAAGGCGCCATCGTGCAAATGATTTCGCACGGTTTCGTTTCGGGCGCGATGTTCCTGTGTATCGGTGTCCTGTACGACCGCATGCATACCCGGCGCATCGATGCTTACGGCGGCGTTGTCAACGTCATGCCGCGCTTCGTCACCTTTTTCGTGCTGTTCTCGATGGCCAACAGCGGCTTGCCCGCCACCAGCGGTTTCGTCGGCGAATTCACCGTTATCCTGGGTGCTGTCCAGTACAACTTCTGGATAGGCCTGCTGGCCGCGCTGGCCTTGATCCTTGGCGCTTCGTATTCCTTATGGATGCTCAAGCGGGTGGCGTTCGGCGATATCGCCAATGACAATGTCCGCGCCATGACCGATCTGAGCTCGCGTGAATTCTTCATCCTGGGAATCATGGCTATCGCGGTACTGTACATGGGCATTTATCCCAAGCCGTTTACAGATGTCATGCACGTGTCGGTGCAAGCGTTGTTGCAGCACGTCTCTATCTCGAAACTGTAGACCGAAATATTATGCAAAATCCTTTTGACTTCGCCTTGGCTACGCCCGAGATTCTGCTTCTGATTCTGGCTGCGGCAACGCTGATTATCGACGCCGTCAGCAAAGCGGAATCGCGCCATGTCACCTTCACGGTCAGTATCATCACGCTGTTGGTGCTGACCATCGTATCCTTGTGGCAATGGAACGACGGGGTAAGCGGCAGTTCGTTCGGCGGCCTGTACGTGGTGGATACGCTGTCGCACTTTCTGAAGGTGGTTTCCTATCTGGCGGTCGCCGCCACCTTGATCTATGGGCGCGGTTACGCCGAAGAGCGCGGCATGGTGAAAGAAGGCGGCGAATTGTATTCACTGACGCTGTTCGCCTTGCTGGGCCAGATGGTGATGATTTCCGCCGGCAGCATGCTTACGGTTTACCTGGGCGTCGAATTGATGTCCTTTGCGCTGTATGCGTTGGTAGCCTTGCGCCGCGACGATATCAAGGCCACCGAAGCGGCCATGAAGTATTTCGTCCTGGGCGCCTTGGCCTCCGGCATATTGCTGTACGGCATGTCCATGATTTACGGCGCCACCGGCCAGTTGGACCTGACCCAGATTGCGCAAATCATAGGCAGCGGCAAGGCCGAGCGCCTACCCTTGGTATTCGGCGTGGTGTTCATCGTCGCCGGTCTGGCATTCAAGCTGGCGGCCGCGCCTTTTCATATGTGGACGCCCGACGTCTACCAGGGTGCGCCCACGGCGGTTACGCTTATTCTGGGTGCAGCGCCCAAGCTGGCGGCGTTTGCGATTACCCTGCGCCTGCTGATCGAAGGCTTGCATGGCATTGCCGTCGATTGGCAGCCCATGCTGCTGGTACTGGCGGTGCTGTCGCTGGCCATTGGCAATATCGCCGCTATTGCGCAAACCAACTTCAAGCGCATGCTGGCTTACTCGACCATCTCGCACATGGGCTTCGTGTTTCTGGGCCTGCTGTCCGGAGTCGTGCAGGATCAGGCCGCTGCCGCCGGCCAGGCCTATGGCGCTTCGTTGTTCTACATGGTCATCTATGTGTTGACGACGCTGGTTACTTTCGGGCTGATTCTTTTGCTCAGCCGCAAGGGTTTCGAATGCGAAGAGATCGCCGACCTGAAAGGCCTGAATCGCCGCAATCCCGTCCTGGCGGGTATTTTGCTGTTGTCCATGTTTTCGCTCACAGGCATTCCGCCCATGGCCGGTTTTTACGCCAAGCTGGCGGTATTGCAGGCGTTGGTGGGTTCCGGCCATATCGCGATTGCCGTGGTCGCCGTCATGTTCTCGCTGATTGGCGCCTTTTATTATCTGCGCGTGGTCAAGATGGCTTACTTCGACGAGCCGGAAGGCGAAGCCGTGCCGGTCAATAGCGGCATCATTACCGGCGGCTTGATGTCGGTCAATGGCTTGCTTATCATTGTGCTGGGTATTTTGCCCGGCGGGCTGATGGCCCTGTGCGTCAGCGTGATCCAGGGCTCGCTGAAATTCTAGCGGTAAGTTTGCAAGGGTTTATACAGATACCGGATCGTGCGCCTGGGGCGCGTCATCCGGCATCCAACTTAGGAAGTGCATGAATCAGTCATTCGCCGTTTGGATTCTTATCGGACTTTCCCTGGTAACGGCTAATCTTCCCTTCGTTGTCGAGCGGCCTTTCCTGGTTTTGCCGTGGGTGCAGAAAGGCGAGCCTGTCGCGCCGGCATGGATGCAATGGTTTTTTTCGCTGCTGTTCTGTTGTCTGCTGGCCGGCGCGGCGTATTTGGCGTTCTCGCTGATAGGCGGCGCATTTATCGTGGCTTCCGACGCAGGTTCGGTTGCGCTATTCCTGGCCACGATCGTGGGCATGGCATTGTTGACGGCGTTATTGCTGGCCTATCCCGGCTGGCGCAACCGCGATCGCACGGTTGAAAAATCCTTCTTTGTCCGGCTTCTTGAACTGCTGGTTTTTTATTGCCTGACCGGCATGCTCGGTTTTGCGTTCGAAGCCAATATGGGCAATGGGTTTGCGCAAACCTGGGAATTCTACGCCGTCACATTCAGCCTGTTTCTTGTGCTGGGCTATCCCGGCTTTGTGTATCGCTATCTGCTGCGCCGCCGAAAATCGGCCCCTGCTCATGCCTGATGCCGGCTGTGCCGGAGTCGCGCGCCCGCGGCGCTAATCCCTGCAAGCCTACAACTTGCGATCCGGGGCATCGACAGCGCTGATATCGGGCGCGGAAAGATGGGAGCGCTCGGCTTCCTGCAATACCATGGTAGGCGGATTGAGCAGAGGCAATTGGGCGTCGCGCAATTGCTTGAGTATCTCGAACAGCAGGGCGCTACGCACCCGATAGGCGGAGCGCGGCGAACCCACATAGCCGGTCGCATTGAACACGAGTCCCGTGGCGTCCACGCCGTCCAGCATGACATCGGGCGCGGGTTCGTCCAGGATTTCGGCATTTTCGTGAAATGCCGCCAGCATCAGGTCATGCACTTGTTCGGCGTGGGTGTTTACCGGCAGCGACAGTTTTATTTGTACCCTGCCCAATGGGTTGGCGTGCGTCACATTGCGCACCACTTTAGTGATGAATTCGGAGTTCGGGACGATTACCGTGGAGCGGTCCCCCATCTGGATTTCGGTGGCGCGCACATTGATGCGGCGGATGTCGCCCTCGACGCCGCCCAGCGATACCCAATCACCCACTTTCACCGGGCGTTCGGCCAGCAGGATCAGGCCCGAGACAAAGTTTTGCACTACGGCCTGCAAGCCGAAGCCTATGCCGACCGACAAGGCGCTGGCTATCCATGCGACGCGTTCCAGGCTTATGCCCACGGCTGAAAGCGCCAGGGATATGGCGACGACATAACCCGCGTAGCCAAAGAGGGTGGCGGTGGACAGGCGCATGCCTGGATCCAGGCTGGTGGTGGGCAGGTATTGGTTGGCCAGCCAGCTTTGAAGTTGCTTGACGATGCCCAGGCCCAGCAGCAATACCACTATTGCTGTCAGCACCGCTGTCGGGCGGATCTGCACTTCGCCGATGGAAATGCCGGTGCGCAAGTGGTCGATCTGGCGCAGCCATTCCGCCGCTTCGCCGCCGAATGGCGACAACAGCAAGGTCAGGGCGAACAGCACCACCAGCAGGCGCGCCACGCCTGATAACAGAACGGTGGCCTGGCTGCGCGCGCGCGAGATTGGGTGCGCCTGGCTTTCGTCGGCGTTCTTGCGCTTGGCCGATGCCAGGACGCTGGTGCAAGCGTCATCGATCAGCCCCGTGATCAGGTAGGTGGAGCTGGCGACGAGGACTACCCATATGAGTTGTTTGGCGATGAAGCTGCCCAAGGCCACGTAGCCGATCAGCAGGCAGGCTATGCTGGCCATGACCGCCAGCCAGGCGATGCCCGACAGGATGGTCAGCCAAAGAGGCGGAGGCGACGGTACGGCATTCTGGGCTTCTTCCTGGATTCGGCGATTGGCGCGGCTGATGCGCCGCATGGCCAGTCCCATGGCCAGGCTCAAAGCCAGGGCCACAATGCAGTCTTGCGCAACGGTCACGACCAGGCTGGCGTTGACCATGGTCGACAGCCGCTGGAAGGCCCAGCCCAGGGACATGATAATGGCCAAGGCCAAGGGGAAGCGGCGCAGCGCCAGCGCTACGTTGTCGCTTATATGGGGCAGGCGCCAGGAAGGGCGATCGGGCGCAAGCAGGGCATTGCCCAGCCCGGCCACGAAGCCGCCAAAGCAGGCGATGCCGGTCCATTGAGCCAGCAAGGATTCCAGGGCGTCGGACACGGGGTGCTTCCAGGCCAATGCCAGGCACAGAACGCCCGCGATCAGGCCCGGCGTGACGGCGGTCAGCAGTACCAGCACTATCGCGTGCAAAGACCGCCGCAATCGTCCGGGAGCGACCCGCGTGCTGCTGATCCGGAGCAGTGCTTGCCCGGCCAGGACGCGTAGCCGCAGTACCAGCAGGATGGCCAGCAGAGCGCCGATATAAATGAAAACCGTGGCGGCGTCCAGCGCTGTGGCCAGTTCCTGTTGCAAGGATTCCAGGCGCTGGAAGTCGCGCGGCGCCTCATCGAGCAATTCGCTCCAGAAGGTCGAGGCCAGGATCGAGGACGCGCGCTCCCCTAATTGGGCCTGGAACTGGGTTCGCCGCAGCTTCAGGATGCGTTCGGCTGTCTGGTCGGCCTCGACGGCAATCAGTCTGCCCAGTTTTACCTGGGCATCCAGGGTGCCGCTGCTTTTGCTTAATTGTTTGCGCTGTGTCGCCACGTCGGGGGCTTCAGGCTGGCTTTCCGAGGGGGCGCCAAGCTCGGCCAGACGGGCATTGATGCTGGATAATTCAGGTTGAAGAGCATTTGCGGCGGTTTCGGCTTGGGTCTGGGCGTCCAGCACTGTGTCGCGCAAATCGGCCAGTTGGGTGTCGCTCAGCGGCTTGTCCGGGATAGCGTCCAACTTTTTCTTTATGGCATCGATTTGCGCCCGGGCGGCATCCAGCGTCTTGTCGGCTTCGACCTGCACGGTCGTATCGGCCGCATGGGCGCAGGCCAGCGTAAACCCCATGGTGATCAGCAGCGCGAAAAGCCGCAGCGTTTTATATAAGCGCGGACTGGTCGAGAGCGGTGCGGAGCAAGGCAGACGGCGAAGCGATGACATGGGATGTATGGTGAGGGAGAAGGGGGATGTTGAGTTCCGGCATGCCGCCAAGCTGATGCATGTCGGCATCGCTCATGATAACGCCGAATCGACAATAGGGAATCAGGCTTGATTCCGGTTGTTTGTGTGCCTAAGGATGAATGCGCGGGCATCCAGGCGTCTGGTTCGATGCACGTGTCAAGTTTGGCCTATAGGCTTATGGCGCAATGTTAAGAACATACGTAACATTTACTTGTCGCCGGTGTGGCGGCATGAGTGGATGTACTCGAAGCGGCATCTGGCTATGTCGCTGGCCGTGATGCTAACAGGTAGCAGAAAAAGAAAAACCCGCTTTGAAAGCGGGTTTTTCTTTAAAACTGTCATTTGTCCTCGGGGGGAGGTTTGCGCCCGCAAGTCCCGTGGCTAGTCGAAAAATTATAAGGCTTTTGGTCAAGCGTGTCAAATTCTAATAACAAGGCAAAGATTGATGCTGTTAGGGCGGTTTTATCTCCAGCTCGAATGGCGACTTATGAGAGAGCTGCGGCGATAGGCGATGATGAGGACCTTGCTGCATTGGAGCTTTATGCATGGAATGCGGCGGTATCTGGGGCGTTCTTGGCACCGTTGCATGTCTGCGAGGTGTCGCTCAGGAATGCTGTTGCGGATGCCCTCGAAGCTGTCTATGGCCCGCGCTGGCCCTGGTCGCCTGTTTTTGAGCGACGCTTGCCAAATCCACCTCAACATTACAACCCGCGCAAAGACCTTCAAGCCGCCCGGCGGATGGCCTTAAGCATCGGCAAGGTGATTCCAGATTTGAAATTTGCCTTTTGGCAGCGCATGTTTACGGGCCGTCATGACACGCGGCTTTGGGATTCCGAGCTGTTCCGTGTGATGCCGAATTTGGACACTGCTCAATCGGTAGCGGCTTTGCGATTTGCGATCTATAACGATCTTGAGGATGTGCGCAGGCTACGCAACCGCATTGCTCATCACGAGCCAATTTTTACCCGGGACCTGGCTGATGATTATCAAAAGATTCTGGCGCTAGTCAGTTATCGTTGCGCCGTCACCGCAGCGTGGTTGGATGAAAATCAACAGGCGGAGGCAGTCATTGCTGTTAAGCCCAGCCAAGCAGCGTGGTTGCGTCAGTCGTAGCTAAGGTATGTCTACGTCATTGAGTGCGGTAGCATTCCAAGATATAGGTAGCATGGTTGTCCGGTTCTTTAGTGTTGCAGTACCGGATATTTAGCGGTCGCGTTTACGTTGACTGGTAGCGGTTTTTTCTTGATTTGCCGGTTTGTTGGCGAGTTTGCTTCGAATAAGAGCCATTGCCTGTCCTGCTGAATGCTTGGGGCGGATCGGCCAGGCTGGCCTCCACTGTCGCACGAAACCAGAGGTCATAGCTGTCCGCTTGTTCTTGGGTTTCAAATTCCGAGACAATGGGAGAGAGGGGCAATGCTCATGGAAGACTTCTTATTGACTGCTCCGGTGTAAAACAGAATACCTCGGTTGGGGTGGTTTCCTATTGGCGATTTTGTCATTATTACGGAAAATTCTCTTTCACTTCAACTGTTTACTCATAAAAATAACAGTCGCTTCCGAGATTCCAGAGGGTTCGGTCTGGACTTGAATCAGAAGTCGACCCGACCGCCTGTTTACTTATTGGTCGCCCGCAAGCGGTCAAGCCTGACGATCTGGGCGAGTTGCAAGAAGCGTCGCTTTTTCCCTTTCTTTCCGCGTAAGCGGCAGCCCCAAGGCCGAAGTGGGAAGATGTCAATCGTAAGCAGTTAAAATGGCCCGCAACATTTATATCGCCATGATGCCGGCGCAATCAGCCTGGCGCGAAAATGGCGATCCATTATTTATTGAACCCGCTCATGACTCATCTTATTCTTCAGTCTCCCAATCTTGTTGCCGCCAATATTGAAAAAGTGGCGGCCATCGCCAGCGCGGGCGGAGTGCAGGAGCTGGGCAGCACGGCAGTGCGCTTGCTGGATGTCGATAGCGCCGAACGGGCCGCCGTCGAGCAATGCTGCGCGGACTTCGGCATGGACTACGCTTTTTTCGAGCAGATTGCGCGCCTGCGCGATTGCAAGATACTGGCGATGGACATGGACTCGACGCTGGTAAATATTGAATGCATCGATGAAATTGCGGATATGGCGGGACGCAAGGCTGAAGTATCGGCCATTACCGAAGCGGCCATGCGCGGCGAAATCACCGATTTTTCGGAAAGCCTGACTCGGCGCGTGGCCTTGCTGGAAGGCGTGCCGGTCACCGCGCTGGAGCAGGTATACAGCGAACGACTGCGGCTTAATCCCGGCGCCGAGCGCCTGATTTCGGTTGCGCATAAAACTGGCTTGAAAACCCTGCTGGTGTCCGGCGGGTTCACGTTCTTTACCGAACGCCTGAAAGAGCGGCTGGGGCTCGATGCGTGCCACGCCAATGTCCTGGATGTGAACCAGGGCAAACTGACGGGGAAGGTAGTGGGAAAAATCGTGGATGCGCAGGGCAAGGCGGATCAATTGCAGGCATTGGCCGGTCAATTGGGCGCCAGCGCCGATCAGATCATTGCCGTGGGCGATGGCGCCAACGATTTGAAAATGATGGCGTTGGCTCGGTTTTCGGTGGCCTATCGCGCCAAGCCCGTGGTGCGCCAACAGGCCAGCTACGCGCTTAACGTCAGCCCGCTTGATGCTATCTTGAATTGGTTTCGCCTGTGAGCCACTGAGGGCGGCTTTGACAGACTGCGGCATTGATTGCGCTCTGCAGGCTGCACTACTTACTGATTACTGATGGGCTATGCATTTGCGTGGATACATCACAAGCGCCGGCATCTACGATGCCGAATAGGCCGGATTGAACGCTGCAACGTCAATCCGGCCTAGATGGGAACACCCTGCGCTTAATACTTCAAATTCCCTGCGCTTAGTACTTCAAATTGGCGCTCAGGATAACTTGCCTGCCCGGACCGAAGTCGGAGTGGTGCGAACCATTGGTGCGTGAGAAGTATTCCTTGTCCGCCAGGTTCAGCACATTCAACTGCAAGCCCAGGTTCTTGTTGACTTGGTACGCCGCCATGGCGTCGAAGCGCCAGTATGCGGGTGTGTAGACCGCGCCGCCGGCACTGCCCTGATTGCCGCCGAACGTCTTGCCGATGTAATAGGCTCCGGCGCCCGCGGTAACGTTAGGCAGCACCTTGTACGTGGACCACAGGCTGAAGCTGTGCTTGGGTGTGTTGGCCAAGGGATCGCCTTCGGTGGTGCCGCTGTAGGCGCCTTTCAGCAGTTCACTGTCCATATACGCGTAGCCGCCGTATAGGCTCCATTTAGGCGTCAATTCGCCCGACACGCTTAATTCCAGCCCGCGCACCCTGGTTTTTCCAGCCTGCGCGAAAATGCCGGGATCGACTTCGATCTGCGCATCTTTTCTGTCGTTCTGGAAAATGGCGGCGGTCAGGTTCAGGCGTTCGTCCAGCAGCTTCCATTTGGTTCCCAGCTCTATTGTGCTGCTTTCCTCAGGCTTGAGGGTGCCGACGTCGGCGCTCAGGGATTCCTGGTCTCCGCCGCTGATGGTGGGCGGGGTCGACGAGGTGGAGTAGGAAACATACACGCTGCCATTTTTCGTCGGCTTGTAGACCAGTCCCAATTGATAATTGAGCATGCTCCATTTGCCGTCGCTGGATTCCGACTTTGTGGCGTTACGCGCGAGGAAGTCGCCCGAGATACGGTAGCTGTCGAAGCGCAAGCCGGCATTGATCTGGAACTGTTCGGACAATTCGATGGAATCGAAGATGTAGGCGGCGCGGGTGGACGATGTCGAATCCACGCTCAGCGGCCCGCGTGTGATAGAGCCCGTCCACGGGTCGTTGGGGTTGGGGCTGAAGAAGGGGGTGCAATCCAGTGCCCCCACGCCGTAAACGGCCGGGCATGCCGAGCCGCTTGCGGTTGTTGGCGTATAGCTGGCGTTCTTGTTGGTTTCGCGCGAGAATTCCACACCGACGTTGAAATGATGCTTTAGGCTGCCGGTATCCAGTTCACCGTATAGCTCGGTGACGTTGGTAAGCATGGTATTTTTCTGCCAGCGCGACTTGGTGCCGCGCTTCATCCAGTATTCGCTGGTCACCGGATCGAATAGCACCGTGCCGTCGCCCGGATTGGTTACCATGTAATCATTGAGCGTTTCGCCATAACGCGTGGCATTGCGCAGGGTAAGCTGATCGGTAAAGTCGTGCTCGAGTTCTATCGTGCCGATATCCGCCTTGGTCTTCTGGAAATCGCGCGCGTTCACGCCGTAAAAAGTATCGCGGCTGACGCCGATAATGCCGTCGCTGGTCTGCAGTCCGGGGATTTTCCGGGTCAAAGGCCCGCCGTAGTCGGGCATGCCGTCGGTTTGCAGGTGGTAGTAGCTGAACGTGGCGCGGGTAGGCGTACCCAGGCCCAGCGATAGCGACGGGGCGATGCCGAATTTTTTGTTATTGACCTGATTGCGGCCAGGCACATTGCCTTTGGCGTCGAGCATGTTCAGGCGGAAGGCCGAGTTATCGTTGAATTGCCAGTTGCCGTCGACCGTGCCGCGCCAATAGCCGTCGTTGCCGAATCCCGCGCTGCCCTCGGCGAAATTGCCCAGCTTTGCGCGTTTGCTGACCAGGTTGATGCTGCCGCCGCCCGAGCCGCGTCCGCCATACGTCGAATCGGCGCCCCTGATGACTTCGACGCTTTCCAGGTTGAAGATCTCGCGTGTCTGGCCGCCCGGATCGCGTACGCCATCGACATAGATATTATTGCCCGAGGAACTGCCGCGGATAAACGGCCGGTCGGCCAGCGGCTGTCCGCCTTCGCCGCCGCCGAAGGTGATGCCGGGGGAGTTGCGCAGCACATCCTGCAGGGAACCCGCCGCCGTATCCTGGATGACTGCCTTGGGGATGACCTGAACCGATTTCGGGGTGTCCAGCAGCGGCGCGGTGAATTTGGTTTGCGCCGATTCGGGAGCCTGATAAGGGTTGTCGGTGGTGCCCGTTACTTTTACGGGAGCAAGCATAGTGGCGTTGTCCGAACTGGTTTGCGCCTGGGCGTGGGCCGAAAGGAAAATACCGGGGCTTACCAGCGCCAGAGCTAGGGACGAACCCAATAATGTATGCGACGACAAGGTTTTGCTAGTCAACAGCTTCTCCAGGGTGTTTTGAATATAAATGAGAATGATTGTTATTAGATATCTGAATTCTAAGTCTTGAAAACTGAATAGAAGCTGAACAAATAGATCCGTGTAACAAAATTGCCGCGCGTGTTGCGGCATCGCCACGCTAAGTGGTCAACGCAGGCCGGACAAGGCGGCCCAGGCCGGATCCGCGAGCAAAGCTCGCGTAATCCGATCCGATACCTTCGGTTTTAGTTCAGCGCCCGCAATACCTTGCGCAGGGCATCGATGCGGGCGGAAAGGGGCTGGCCGGGCTTGATTTCCAGTTTCAGCTTGTCCTGGCCGGCCAGTTTGATTTCGCGCTGCTTCTGCACCAGTTCGATAATGCGCATGGGTTCTACATTGGGCTTGGCCGAGAACTGGATCATGGCCTGGGTTTCGCTGGCGTCGATTTTGATAATGCCCAGGGGTTCGGCATTCAGCCGTAAACGGTGCGTGGCAAGCAGGGTTTGCGCCGCCTCAGGCAGCTTGCCGTAGCGATCTATCAGTTCTTCCTGGATCATGATGAGATCATCTTCATGCTTGGCATGAGACAGGCTTCTTGTACAAGCCCAATCGCGCATGCACGTCGGCGCAGTAGTCGGAAGGCAGCATGGCCGAGGCGTGCAGATTCACTTCGCAAAGCGCGGCAAAGGGCGAGTCCAGGTCGGGTTCTTCGCCCGATTTCAAGGCCCGCACCGCGTCATTGAGCATATCGGAATACATCGAAAAACCGATTTCCTGGATATTGCCGGATTGCGATTCGCCCAGCACTTCGCCGGTGCCGCGTATTTCCAGGTCGTGCATGGCCAGGAAAAATCCCGCGCCCAGTTCTTCCATCGCCTGGATGGCTTCCAGGCGTTTTTTGGCATTGGAGGTGATGGCGTCTTCGCCGGGCGTCATCAGATAGGCATAAGCCTGGTGGTGCGAGCGGCCCACCCGGCCGCGCAATTGGTGCAGTTGCGCCAGGCCGAAGCCGGTCGGCGCGATGGATGACGATAGTATTGGCGGTGGGCACGTCGATGCCGGTTTCGATAATGGTGGTGCACAGCAGCACGTTGTAGCGCTGCTGGTAGAAGCCCTTCATGACTTCTTCGAGTTCGCGTTCAGGCATCTGCCCGTGCGCGACGGCGATGCGCGCTTCGGGCACCAGTTCTTCCAGCCTGGCGCGCCGGTTCTGGATGGTGTCGACTTCGTTGTGCAGGAAATACACCTGTCCGCCGCGCTTGAGTTCGCGCAGCAGGGCTTCGCGTATTGTGCTGTTGTCTTCGCGCCGCACGAAGGTCTTGATGGCCAGCCGTTTTTGCGGCGCGGTGGCGATAACCGAGAAATCGCGTATGCCTTCCAGCGACATGCCCAGCGTGCGGGGTATGGGCGTGGCGGTAAGGGTCAGCACATCGACTTCGGCGCGCAGGGCTTTCAGGGCTTCTTTCTGGCGCACGCCGAAGCGGTGCTCTTCGTCGATGATGACCAGGCCCAGGCGTCTTGAAGATACACGTCCTTGGACAGTAGCTTGTGCGTGCCGATCACGATATCGACGCGGCCGTCGTTGATGCCCTCGATGGCGGCGTTGACTTCTTTGGCCGAACGAAAACGCGACAGCTCCACCACTTTCACGGGCCAGTCGGCGAAGCGGTCGGAAAAGGTCTGGGCATGCTGCTCGGCCAGCAGCGTGGTCGGGCATAGCAGGGCCACCTGCTTGCCGTTGAGCACGGCCAGGAAGGCGGCGCGCAGCGCCACTTCGGTCTTGCCGAAGCCGACGTCGCCGCACACCAGGCGGTCCATGGGCCTGCCCGATGTCATGTCGCCGATGCACCGCCTGGATGGCGGCGGCCTGGTCGGGGGTTTCCTCGAAGCCGAAGCACTCGGCGAATGCCTCGTAATCGGTCGGCGGGCAGCTTGAACGGATAGCCTTCGCGCGCCGCCCGCTGGGCATACAAGGTCCAGCAGTTCGGCCGCGGCGTCGCGCACCTGCCTGGCCGCCTTGCGGCGCGCCTTGTCCCACTGGCCCGAACCCAATTGGTGCAAGGGCGCGGTGATCGGGATCGGAGCCGCTGTAGCGGGCGATGACATGCAATTGCGCCACGGGCACATAAAGTGTGCTGCCGTTGGCGTATTCCAGGTGCAGGAATTCCATCTCGCCTTCGCCCAGATCCATTTCAATCAGGCCCAGATAGCGTCCAATGCCGTGCTGCGTGTGCACGACCGGGTCGCCTTCGCGCAGTTCGGACAGGTCGCGCACCATGGCTTCGACGTTGCTGGCGCGTTCCTGGGAGCGTTTGCCCCGGCGAGTGGGACGCGCCTGGCTGGGGTAGAGGTCGTTTTCCGTGAGCAGGGTCAGGGCCTGGCCGACCAGGCCGAAGCCGGCGGACAGCGGCGCGATGACCAGCGCCAGGCGGCTGTCCGAGCCCAGGAAGTCTTGCAGCGATTCGGTGGCGGATCGGGCCTGCATGCCGAGCTCGTCCAGCATTTGAAGCAAGGTTTCGCGCCGTCCGGCGGAGTCGGCGCACAGCTGCGATGCGCCCTTGGTGTTTGTCCAGCAGGGCCCGCAAATGGGCCGCGGGGTCGTCGGCGCGCCGCGCTACGGCGACATCGGGCGCCGGCAGGAAGTCCGGATGGACGCCTTCGCCCGTCAGCGCCAGCCTGGCAAAGGACTTCAAGCGCGCGAACAGGTCCTCTGTCACCGAGGAAGAGTTGTTCGGGCGGCAGCACGGGGCGTTCGCGGTCGCTTTTCAGGAACTGATAGCGGTTGTGGGTGTCCTGGGCGAAGCGTCGCACGGCCTGGTTCGATATCGCCCAGCGTGACCGTAAACGACTGCTCGGGCACAGGTAATCGAACAGCGTGGCCGTGTGCGTCGAAGAACAGCGGCAGGTAATATTCGATGCCGGCAAACGCGATGCCATTGCCGATGTCTTTGTAGGGCAGGGCGCGCGATGGGTCGCCTTCGAATAGCTCGCGAAAGCGCGCCCGGAACTCGATTGCGCGCCGTTTCGTCCATGGGAAACTCGCGGCCCGGCAGCATCTGCACTTCTTTGACCGGATACAGGCTGCGCTGGGTGTCGATATCGAAGCTGCGTATGGATTCGATTTCGTCGTCGAACAGGTCCAGCCGGTAGGGCAGCACCGAACCCATGGGAAACAGGTCGATCAGGCCGCCGCGTATGCAGAATTCGCCGGGGGCGGTGACCTGGGTGACATGCGTATAGTTGGCGAGCGTCAGTTGGCGGCGCAGCGCCTGCTTCGTCCAGGCGCGTCGCCCTGCTTGAACGAGAATGTGTAGGCGGCCAGGAATGCGGGCGGCGCAAGCCGGTACAGCGCTGTCGTGACCGGAACCGTCAGGATGTCGACGCTTGTTCTGCATCAGGGCGTGCAGCGTGCGCAAGCGCTCGGAGATCAGGTCCTGGTGCGGCGAAAAGCGTCGTAAGGCAGTGTTTCCCAGTCGGGGAACTGCCGCACGCGCAATTCCGGCGCGAACAGCAGGATTTCCTCGGCCAGGCGCTGCGCGGCCAGAGGCTCGGCGCACAGCACGACGAGCTGTTTGCCGCGAGGCGCGCGCCAGGTCGGCCAGCATCCATGCATCGCCGGATCCTGGCGGGATGGGTTGCGCATGCCGTTGCCCTGGCTTCAAGGCCGCAAGCACGAGTTTGGTGGAGGGAAGGCAGGGGGGAGGGGTTGTTTCGATGTCCATGTAGTTTGTCATTATAAAATGTCTTTCCTATGCATACGAAATTGATTGCAATTGTTCCCGCCGCCGGCATCGGCGCGCGCGCGCTGTCGGCCGATTCCGCTTCGGCCGGCACGGGGTTTTCGACGCCATTCGTATCTGTGGACCCTCTGATCAAATCGCCTGACTCTGATGCGCCCCCCGACGGGATGGGCGGCAAGCAGGGATATGGGGTCAATAGTGGTTCTATTGAGGCCATATCCCAACGCGGGGGGGCGCCCGTCACGGGGATGCGGCAGTCGGGTGGATTTGATCAAAGGGTCCCCAAGCAATACCGGCTGCTCAAGGGCAAGCCCATGCTGCGCTGGGCGGTTCAGGCCCTGCTGGCCGATGAACGTATCGCGCAGGTCAGGGTGGCGGTGGCGCCGCGCGACGCATGGGTTGAGCAGGCGCTGGCCGGCTTGCCGCGTACCGTGTGGCGGCCTTGCGGGGGGCCAAGCCGGGCCGAGACAGTCATGGCGGCTTTGCAGGATGCCGCCTTGAATGCCGGCGATTGGGTACTGGTGCACGATGCGGCGCGCCCAGGCTTGCCGGCCGATGCCTTGGCGCGGCTTATCGACAATTGCCTGCAATCGAATACCGGCGGTTTGCTTGCCCAGCCTGTAGCCGATACGGTCAAGCAGGCGGGGGCGCCGCAAGGTCTGGAGGCGCCTTCTTTTGTGCCAGTGGTCCAGCGCTCCGTGGCGCGCGAGCGTTTATGGCTGGCGCAAACTCCCCAAATGTTCCAGGCGGGCAGCCTGCTGGATTCCCTGGCGGCGGCGGGATCATCCAACGCGGCCATCACCGACGAGGCGTCGGCCATGGAGTTGGCGGGCTATTCGCCCTGCCTGATCCCGGGCTCGGTGCGCAACTTCAAGGTTACCTGGCCGGAAGATTTCGAACTGATGGAAAAATGGCTGTAAGCCTTGCAAGCCGCGCCGGTGGGCCTGGCGGGCGATCAACGTTGGACGCGGGCAAGGCCGGGCGGATGCCGGCCAGGATCGGGCATTAATTTTTGGAGCGGTGATGAAGTTTCCATTTCGCATAGGCCAGGGTTTTGACGTGCATGCATTGGTGCAAGGCCGGCCGCTGATTATCGGCGGAGTCGCTATCCCGCACACGCACGGCCTGCTTGGGCATTCTGATGCCGATGTGCTGCTGCACGCGGTAACGGACGCCATTCTGGGCGCCGCCGGGCTGGGCGATATAGGCCGCCATTTTCCGGACACGGATCCCGCATATAAAGGAGCCGATAGCCGTGTGTTGTTGCGGGCGGCGATGCAAAAGGTGGCGGATGCCGGCTGGAAAGTGGTCAATGTGGATGCGACTGTGCATGCGCAAGCGCCCAAGATCGGCCCGCATGCCGCTGCGATGACAGCCAATATTGCGGCCGATCTTGGCGTGTTGCCGCAGGATATCAATATCAAGGCCAAGACGAATGAAGGCTTGGGACATTTAGGGCGCAAGGAAGGCATAGCGGCAACGGTGGTGGCGCTGCTGGCGATGGCTTAGGGGAGGCCGGGCCGCTAGAGGCCACCTCAGCATTACCACATAAACTGAGCAATTTCCGCTGGGTTGCTTACCATCTACACTGGGCAAGCCAAGGTCTATAAGAAGAATAGGTTGCGTTTAAACTAACTTGCAAGGTAACATGAAAATGTTTTCCATGTTTTCCATGTTTTCCATGTTTTCCATGTTTTCCATGTTTTCCATTGTTTTGGGATATTTTCATGAGTGATGCATCAACGGAAAAGGTGACACGGCATCGTGCTCGGTTACGCGCCAGTGGGATGAGGCCGATTCAATTATGGGTTCCTGATACCCGTACGTCCGACTACGCCAATCGCATTAAGCGCCAATGCCGTGCTTTACAAAATGACCCGGCCGAACTTGATGTTCTAGCTTTCACCGAAACAGCCGCCAGCGATATTGAAGGCTGGAAATGATCCATCGGGGCGATTTCGTTGTTGTGTCGTTGCAAGGCAATTACGGCAAACCCCGGCCCGCTTTAGTTATTCAATCCGATCTTCTTAACGAACTGGATAGCGTCATGATTTGTCCGGTGACCAGTGAAATAAGAGATGCCGCATTTCGTGTCATCGTAGAACCCGACCCGCTTAATGGGCTGCAGGTGCTTTCGCAGATCATGGTTGATAAGGTGGCCACACTGCCCCGTTCAAAGGTCGGGGTAGCTTTTGGACGTCTGGATGCGGACAGAATGCGGGCGGTGGAACGGGCGTTATTGGTGGTTACAGGGATTGCCTGAAAGACATGATGCAATGGCATACAACCATCAAGGCTTGGTCTGGCGTGCTTGGCCAGATCATTCATGGTGACGCACGTCACGGCTATTTGCCTTCCGCGGAAAGCACTTGCGCCGCGGCATTGACCACCGCCGCAATACGCCCCACATCGCGCAATTGCTCGGTGGTGTAGCCGGCCTTGCTTAGGTTTCCGTAGTGCGAGCTGACGCAGAAATGGCATTTGCCCACAATCGACGCAGCCAGGGCGAACAGTTCGAAGCGCATCTGGTCGACCCCGCCATGCGTGGCATAGGCATTCATGCGCAACTGAGCCGGTAAGGTTTTCAGTTGCGCATCATTGGACATTTCAATATACGGGTAGTAGGTATTGTTCATGCCCATCAGCGCCGCGGCCGTCAAGACGCCTGTTATATCGGCTTCAGACAGGCCCGCCTTGAATGCCTGGACCAGAGTGGTGCTGCGCGCGGCATAAGCGGCCGCCAGCGCCACGCCGACGGCATCTTCGGGCTTGAGGCTGGAACGCGCAATCGTACCGTCCAGATTCAGGCGTATGTCCTTCGCCCAATCGGGGATCATGGCCTTGATGGCGGATAGGAATTCCATGTCGTCAACCTTTGTTGGTCTACAGCGTATCGCCGCCCACCATGCGGTTGCATGGGCAAAGTTCGTCGGTTTGCAGGCCGTCGAGCAAGCGCAGGATTTCTTCGGGATTGCGCCCGACATTCAGATTATTGACCGAAACATGCTGGATGACATTGTCGGGATCGACGATGAAGGTGGCGCGCAGGGCAACGCCTTCGGTTTTTTCGCGTATCCCCAACTGGTCCACCAGCGCGCCGGCGGTGTCGCCGAATTGATAATGACCCAGCTTGCCCAGATCGGGGTGCTCGCGGCGCCATGCCAGCTTGACGAATTCATTGTCGACCGAGCCGCCCATCAGGATGGCATCGCGGTCTTCGAAATCTTGCACCAGATTGTTGAAGCCGACAATTTCGGTCGGACACACAAAAGTGAAGTCCTTGGGATAAAAATAAATGACTTTCCACTTGCCTGGGAATGAGCTTTCGGTAATCTCTTCGAAGGCAGAGACGCCGTTTTCTTCGTGATGATTGAATCCGGGCTTGACGCCGGCAACCTTGAAGGGTTCGAGTTTATCGCCTACTGTTTTCATCGGAGCTCCTGAGAATAAGTCGAGAATAAACAAGCATACGGAAACATACGCCTATTATTCAAATTTTACGCTATTGGGAACGGCCTGAATAAGCCGGCCCGGCCGGCTTGAGGAACCGGGCGCGGCCGTCTAGGGCCTGTTAACACTACATCCCCCGCCCGCTTGACTGGTCAAGGCCGCGCTGGCGAGGCGCGAAGCGCAGACGTAGCCGCCGCTACGGCGAGCATACGCAACGCGGCCAGCGCGGCCTTAACCCGATCACCCTCAGGGCCGGTGGCTTATCAGGCGTAGGGCTGCGTTGCGGATTCGTTGCGTACACTCGGTACGCCGCCTCACCTGCGCCTTGCCCTGCGCCTGATGGGCCACCGGCGGGCGGGGATGTAGTGTTAACAAGCCCTAATTGAAAGGCCCTGGCGGCTTCACTTTGGGTATTTCGATGCGCGCAATCAAGCCTCCGGGAGGCTGGGAAATCAGTTCCAGCTGGCCGCCCACCTGGCCCAGAAGGCGTTCCACGATAGCCAGCCCGAGGCCGGCCCCGCTTACGCCGGTGCGCGCGGACTCGCCGCGCGAAAAGGGGCGCAGCAGGCGCTGGATGTCGGTGGGAGCGATGCCGGTGCCATGATCTTTTACTTCGATGGCCAGGATATTGCCTTGCTGGCGGGCGGCCAGCTCGATATGGGCGCGATTATCGGCGGGCGTGCGCCCATAGCGGCGGGCATTTTCGATGAGGTTGCTGACGATGCGTTTCAGGTCGTGCGCGCTGATCCTGGCATGCAAATTGGGTTCGATGGAGGCGGTGAGTGCGTCGCCCAGCGATTCGGTATGACTGCGCTCGCGCTCGTACAAATCGCGCAGCACGGACGATACATCGATGCCTTGTTCCGGCACGGCCCCGGCGGGGCGGGCATATTCCATGAGTTGGCCTATGCTGTGGTCGATCTGGCCCAGGTCTTCGTCTATGGCTTGGCGGGCCTCGTCGGTGACATTGCTCATTTCGATTTCAAGGCGCATGCGCGCCAGCGGCGTGCGCAAATCGTGCGATATTCCGGCCAGCATGATTTCCCGGTCCGCTTCGGTTTGACGGATATCGCGCGCCATGCGGTTGAATGCGATGTTCATGTCGCGGATTTCGGCGGGGCCTTTTTCGGGCAGCAGCGATGGCGTTTCGCCGCGCGCTAGTTGCTGGGCTACCTTGGCGAGCTGGGCGAGCGGCCGGTTGACAAAGCGCACGCTGACAGCGGCGCCGATCAGGGCCAGCAGCAAGGCGGTGGCGCCCCATCCGAACCATTCCACGCCCGCTGTCAGGCCTAGCTGTTCGCGGTCGAACACCAGCCAGTATTGATCATTGTTGATTTCAAAGCTTACCCATACGCCGGCCGCTTGGTTGACCGCCCACATGATATGGGCGTCGGGTCCCAGCCTTTCCTTGATTTCCGCCGCGACGTGATTCCAGTAATTGGAGTTGGGCAGGGGTTCCAGGAGATCGGCTTTTTCGCGCGGCTGCACGCGCAGGCTTTCCTTGGTGGCAAGGTCGAGCAGCAGGGCGGGCCGCACGCTGCGCGGGGCATATACCAAAGCCGAGCGCGTGATGCTGACCGCCGTGGTTACTCGCTGGGCCATTTGGGTGGCGCGCGGCCCTTCTTCCATGCTGAAAAAGACTTGCAGCCACGCGCCGAGGCTGACCAGCATCAATCCTGCAAGCAGCAGGAACGAGCGGCTGAACAGTCCAAGCCGAAAGCGGGACTTGTTGCTTTTTCTTTGACTGGGTGGGGAGGGCATAGCCTTTTCCTGCCAGGTCATACCCGCCGAGCGTTAATGGCCGCCGTCCGGCACAAAAACATAACCCAGGCCCCATACCGTCTGGATGAAAACGGGTTTGGAAGGGTTGGGTTCGACCAACTTGCGCAAGCGTGAAATTTGGACATCGAGGCTGCGGTCGAACGCTTCGTATTCACGGCCGCGGGCCAATTCCATCAGCTTGTCGCGCGACAGAGGGATTTTTGGGTGGCGCGCAAACACTTTCAGCACCGAGAATTCGCCTGTGGTGATGGGAACCTGTTCGTTGTTGCGGGTAAGCGTGCGCGTGGACAAGTTCAGGACGTATGGGCCGAATTCGATGGATTCGTTTTCCTGGCTGGGCGCGCCGGGATGTTCTTCGGTGCCGCGGCGGCGCAGGATGGCATTGACGCGGGCCAGAAGTTCGCGCGGATTGAAGGGTTTGGACAGATAATCGTCGGCACCCATTTCCAGGCCCACGATGCGGTCGATTTCTTCGGCCTTGGCGGTCAGGATGATGATGGGAGTGTTGTCGTGCCCGCCGCGCAGCCGGCGGCAAATGGAAAGCCCATCTTCTCCAGGCAGCATCAGATCCAGTACGAGAAGGTCGAAATGCTCGCGTTGCCATAGCTTGCCCATTTCTTTGGCGTCTTCGGCTACGAAAACATTAAAACCTTGTTCTGACAAATACCGACGGAGCAAGTCGCGCAGCCGGGGATCGTCGTCGACGACGAGAATTTTGCGAGATAGAGATTGGTTTTGTGTATTCATGGGGAAAATGTAACAGGGCTGGGTTAGCCCGTATAGGCCTCGTAGCAAGATATTACACATTAAGTGTTTGGTAGAAAAGGGTGTGAAGCTTGCTCTCAAACTACCATATATCGAGAGGTAACATCAATTTTATTCCGGTCGCGGGGAAGAGGGAAGGGATGTTGAAATGTCCGTAAAACAAAAGTATAGGTCCGCGATGCAAAAGTTTCTGCTAGCCAAATACCGTAGTCTGTCCGGTTTGGACGCCATGATTGCGGTGCCGCGTTTAAAATGACTTCATGACATTACACATTTTAGCGCTTGAAACGTCGTCCAGCCTTTGCGGCGTGGCGTTGTTGACTCAACTTGACGGTCAGTCGCGGGTTCGCGCCCTCGAGCATGACGCTACAGGCGAGCACGCCGAGCGTTTGTTGCCGATGGCGGACGATCTGCTGGCGCAGGCGGGCATAGCGCGTTCCGATTTGGCGGCCGTGGCTTTCGGGCAGGGGCCAGGCGGCTTCACCGGCTTGCGCGTGGCTTGCGGGGTGGCCCAGGGCATGGCCTTCGCCCTGGATATTCCCGTAATTCCCGTCGTTTCTTTGTTGGCGGTCGCGGCACGCGATTACCACGCCGCCACGGCACTGGCGTCCGTATCCGTGGTGCTCCAGGATGCCCGCATGGGCGAGGTCTATCTGGCTGCCTATGCGGCCGATGGCGATGCGGCCGCGGGCTGGCGCGTGCTTCAAGAGCCGCTTTTGTTGAATGCCGAGCATGTCGGGTCCTGGCTGGGGCAAACCGTTGCGGGTTGGCGGGCGGTTTTGGGCAAGGAGTTTGCCATAAGGCTGGCCGGCGATGCTTTGCTGGCCTATCCCGATCTGGCGCAGTTGCGGCTTGGGCCGTTTCCAGTGGAGTCGGGCCGGCCATTGAGGCCCGACGCCGAAACCATAGCCCGGCTGGCCTTGATAAGCTGGCATACGGGCGGCGGCATTGCCCCGGAATTGGCCGCGCCCATGTATGTGCGCGACAAAGTCGCCTACACCACGCTGGAGCGCCAGCAAGGCCTGGGAGGCAACCCCAAGGCGCCGGAATATGCAGTATCCATTCATGCCATGACCGCCGAGCATCTGGATGATGTCGCGGGCATCGAGGCATCGGTACAGTCCTTTCCCTGGACGCGCGGCAATTTTTCCGATGGGCTGAGAGCTGGCTATGGCGCCTGGGTAGCACAGCGGTCGGGCCAAGTTGTCGGATTTTGCATGACCATGTTTGCGCCCGATGTTGCCCATGTCCTGGTTATTGCGGTGTCGTCGCATTGCCAGAAAAAAGGCATAGGCGCGTTGTTGTTGCGTGAGTGCGAAGACGAGGCGCGGCTGCGCGGTTTGCCTGCTATCGTGCTCGAGGTCAGGCCGTCGAACGAAAATGCGTTGCGTTTTTACCGGGACCATGGCTTTGTGCCGCTTGCCACGCGCAAGGGTTACTACCCCGCGGGGGCCGATAAACGGGAGGACGCCTGCGTCATGGAAAAAAGGCTGGAGGTGTTATGACCGACGCCATTGCGTTGCGGGCGCCCGTGCTCAATACGCTGCAGCAGGCCTGGCTGCAGGAAATCGGCATCGATAAGCGGATGCTTGCCCGGTACACGGTGGACCCCGGGGTGTTCCCAGCGTCCGCCGAGCCCCGGGCCACGGAGCCCCAGGCGCCCGTTCCGGTTGCCGAACCCCGCCTTGAAGCGCGAGCGGGTCCGGCGGATGCGGCGCGCGGCCTGGTTCGAGCGTCGGCTGTGCTGGCGGGCCGGCGTGACGGTTCGGGCGTCAAGCAGCCTGCGCCGCCCATGCCGGGCGCAGCCTCGGCGGTACCGCGCGATTGGGAGGCTTTGCAGGCGCATATCGCGGTTTGCGAAGCGTGCGAGTTGTATTCGGGCCGTAGCCAGACTGTATTCGGCTCAGGCGTCGTGCAGTCGCCCGAATGGATGGTGGTGGGCGAGGCCCCGGGCGAGCACGACGACAGGGTAGGCCTGCCATTTCAGGGCAGGCCTGGGGTCTTGTTGCGGGCAATGCTGTCATCGATCGGCGTTATGCCGGAATCCGCGGTGTTCTTCACCAATTTGATCAAGTGCAGGCCATTGAGCAATCGCACGCCGACACCAGAAGAAATTGCCGCGTGCCTGCCCTATTTGCAGCGCCAGATTGCTCTGTTGCAACCGCGCCGCATCCTGGCGCTGGGCAAGCTGGCCGCGCAGGCGCTGTTGGGCGGCGAGGCCGATCTGGATCGGTTGCGGGGCCAGGTTCACCATATACGCAGCGAGACAGGGCAGGACATTGCGCTGGTGGCCACTTATCATCCCGCATCGCTGTTACTGCGGCCGCAGCACAAGGCGGATGCCTGGCAAGACTTGAATCTGGCTCGTTCGATACTATGACGAGCGGCGTGCTGGCTCCGGCACACGAATGTTTTTAATGCCGTGGTCTGTTTATCGGAGGTTCGCCGGTCAGTGCTTTAGGGCCTGGCCGTGGCCGTGCTGGCCTATGGTGCTTTCCAGTCGCGGATCGGCGCGGTGGTTCAGCCGGTTCCAGTGTATGAAGACCAGCATCAGGGCAGCCACCAAAAGGCCGAAGATAATGATAATGGCATTGATCGGCAGGTTCAGCCACAGCATAAGGCTATAAAGCGCCAGCATCAGCAGAATATTCAACTGCTCATTGAAATTCTGCACGGCAATGGAATGTCCCGCCGAAAGCAGCACATGGCCTCGATGTTGCAGCAGCGCGTTCATTGGCACGACAAAGAAGCCGGATAGCCCTCCGATTAGCAGCAATACCCCATACACCGCCCATGAGTCATGCACAATGGTCATCAGCATTACCGCGAAACCCATTACGACGCCTATCGGCAGTACCGCCAAGGCGCGTTTCAGCGGTACGCGTCCCGCCAGAATAGAGCCCGCCACGGTTCCCACGGCGGTGACGCCCATCAGCACCGAGGCCTGATCCAGCCGATAGCCCAGATGCCGCGCGCCCCATTCAATGACAATGAATTGCAGCGTTGCGCCCGCGCCCCAGAACAGCGTGGTGACCGCCAACGATATCTGGCCGATTTTGTCGCACCACAATATTTTGACGTAGCCTATGAAATCGCACATTAGCGTGGCCGGATTGGTTTTTTGCTTTGGATAGCGCACATTGGTGGCGGGGATCAGCAAATTGGAGGCGGCGGCCAGCAAGTACACCACGCCAATCACCAGAATGGCTGCTTCTGTGCGGGTCTGCACCAGTTGATTAATCCAGCTGTGGGATAGCAAAACGTCGGAGACCGCGGGATTGATGAGGATTCCGCCCAGAACAGTACCCATGATAATGGACAGCACCGTCAACCCTTCTATCCAGCTATTTCCCTTGACCAGCAGTTCAGGCGGCAGCATTTCGGTGACGATGCCGTATTTGGCCGGCGAATAGGCCGCCGCGCCGATACCGACCAGGGTATAGGCGCAAAACACCATGAATAGCTGTTCTTGATTGCCCAGCGAAAAACGTTGGCAACTGAACATCAACAGGCAGCCGGCCACTTTGACCGCATTGGTAATGAACATCACCCGGCCTTTCGGAAAGGCGTCGGCAAAGGCTCCCACGAATGCGGCCAGGGCGACATAGGCCAGGGCGAACCACCATTTCATCATGGGCGCCATCCAGTCGGGTCCTTGAAGATCGGCTATCAGCGCTATGGCAGCGATAAGTAATGCATTGTCCGCCACGGACGAAAGCGCCTGGGCTATCATGACCAGATAAAAGCCTTTTTTCAATGGATATCTCGAGTGAATGGTTAGTTAAGGCCGAAGGCAGCAAATAGCAAAAAAATGTTAACGAGTATAGCGTTGGCCTGCCCTGCAAACGGAAAATGATAGCGCAGTTTTGTTTTAGGGCATCAAGGCTCCATCGGGTGCGTTATCATACGAGACGATTGCAAATGAAAATTTCAGGCCCGGTTTCCGGGCCATTTTGATAGCCGCGTCCGCAGGTCTGGCGTGCCGCTCCATTCCCTTTCTGTTGCCCGCTTATTGTGCGTCTGACCCAAATAAAACTTGCCGGTTTCAAATCTTTTGTCGAGCCGACGGTTATTCCCACGCCCAGCCAATTGGTCGGGGTGGTGGGGCCTAATGGTTGCGGAAAATCCAATATCATCGATGCCGTGCGCTGGGTGCTGGGCGAAACCAAGGCTTCGGAATTGCGCGGCGAGTCCATGCAGGACGTCATCTTCAATGGTTCGGGCCACCGCAAGCCAGCGGCCAGGGCGTCGGTCGAACTGGTTTTCGACAATACCGATGGCCGCGCCGCCGGCCAATGGAGCACCTACGCCGAGATTGCCGTAAGGCGCGTGCTGACCCGCGACGGCGCCAGCAGTTATTACGTCAATAACCAGCAGGTGCGGCGGCGCGACATCCACGATATTTTCCTGGGCACCGGGCTGGGGACGCGCGGCTACGCCATCATCGGCCAGGGCATGATCAATCGCCTGATCGAGGCGCGTCCCGAAGAATTGCGCGTGTTCCTCGAAGAGGCCGCGGGCGTGTCGCGCTATAAAGAGCGGCGCCGCGAAACGGAAAGCCGCTTGGGCGATACCCGCGAAAATCTCAATCGGGTCGAGGATATCCTGCGCGAATTGGGCAGCCAGCTCGAAAAGCTGGAAGCGCAGGCCGAAGTCGCGCGGCAGTACCGTGATTTGCAGGAAGAAGGCGAACAGAAGCAGCATGCCTTGTGGCTGTTGAAAGAAAGCAATGCGCGGCAAGACCAGCAAAGTAAATTCCTGGCCATAGAACAGGCCCAGACCGAACTCGAAGCGGCTACGGCCGGCCTGCGCGCGGGCGAGTCGGCCCTGGAGTCGCGTCGCCAGGCGCATTACGCTGCCGGCGATGCCGTCCACGCGGCCCAAGGGCTGCTGTTCGAGGCGGGCGCGCAGGTCAGCCGCCTGGAGGCCGAGATTCGCCATGTGGTGGATTCGCGCAATCGCTTGCAGTCGCGCCGCACGCAATTGCAAGAGCAATTGCAGGAATGGGCCGATCAGCAAACGCATTGCACCGAGCAAATCGCCCAGGCCGAGGCCGATCTGGAATCCACCGCGGCGCGCACTGAAGAGTCCCGCGCCAGCGTCGAGGACGCTCAGGCCCATTTGCCGGATATCGAAAACAGGGTCCGCCTGGCGGCCAGTTCGCGCGATGAAATGCGCGGGGCGCTTGCCCGTGTCGAACAAGACCTGGCCCTGGTCGCCCAGTCGCAGCGCGATGCCGATCGCCAGGTACAGGCGCTTGAATTGCGCAAAGAGCGGCTCGATCAGGAATTGCGCAGCCTGAATGCACCTGATCCCGAGAATATTCAGCGTCTTGCGGGCGACAGCGCGGCGATGGATGAACAATTGCAGGAAGCCCAGGCCCAACTGGTAGAGCTGGAAGATCGCCTGCCCGAACTCGATGACCAGCGCCGCAAGGCGCTGGCGGCGTCGCAGGAAGAGTCCCAGGCGGTTGCGCGGCTGGATGCGCGTCTGGCCGCATTAAGCAAATTGCAGGACGACGTGCAAAAGCAGGGGGCGCTCGAGCCTTGGCTGGCGCGCCATGAATTATCCAGCCTGGGCCGCCTGTGGCAAAAGCTGCACATCGAGGCGGGCTGGGAAACGGCTCTGGAGGCCGTGCTGCGCGAGCGCATGGCCGGGCTTGAAGTCCGCCAGCTCGAGCATGCCCGGGCATTTGCCGGCGATGCGCCGCCGGTGCGCCTGGCGTTCTATCAAGTGCCGCCGGCGGCGCCTGCCAAAACGCCGGCCGCGGGCCTGAATCCGCTCAGTGCCCTGCTGCGCCTGACCGATCCCGACCTGCGCACCTTATTGAACGACTGGCTGGAAAACGTCTACGTCTGCCACCGATATCGCCAAGGCGCTGTCCCTGCGGGGCGAATTGCCGCCGGGCGGGCTGTGCGTGGTCAAGGAAGGGCATGTGGTGGATGCGCACAGCGTGCGCTTTTACGCGCCCGATTCCGAACAGGCGGGTTTGCTGGCCAGGCAGCAGGAAATCGAAAACCTGAAGCGCGATCTAAAAGGCCGGCAACTGATAGCCGATCAGGCCCTGGCAGGGGTCAGCCGTGCTGAAGGCGCATGGCGGCAGGTATCCGAAGCATTGGTGCCGGCCCGCCAGCGCGTGTCCGAATTGACCCGGCGCCTGCATGACGTGCAACTGGAATATTCCCGGCTGCGGCAGCAGGCCGAGCAGTCGGGCGAGCGCGCGGGACGCCTCCGCGAAGACCTGGCCGAAATCGCCTTGCATACCGAAGAGTTGCTGGCGGGCAAGGAAGAGGCCGAGGCCCGTTTCGAGGCGCTCGATATCCAGTTGGGCGAACATCAAACGCTGTTTTCCGATGCCGAGATTTCCGGCGAGGACCTCGCTTTGCAGGCCGACAAAGCCCGCCAGCATTTGCGCGACCTCGAACGCGCCGTGCACGAATCGGAATATGCCGAGCGCGCCCTGCAGACACGGATTGCCGATCTCAAGCGCAATCTTCAATTGGCCGCCGATCAGGCCAGGCGGGCGGGCGGCGAGCTCGACGGCTTGCAGGGCGAGCTATTCGAGCTGGACGCGTCGGCGTCGCAGGCGGGCTTGCAGGACGCGCTGGAATTGCGCGCCGAGCGCGAAGAGGCGCTTAATCTTGCGCGCATCGAACTGGACAATCTGGCGGCCCTGCTGCGCGGCGCCGACGAAGAGCGCCTGACGCTGGAGCGTTCGCTCGAGCCGCGCCGCGCCCGCATTATGGAATTGCAGTTGCAGGAACAGGCGGCGCGCCTGGCTGTCGAACAATTCGCCGAGCAATTGGATGCGAATCAGGTCGATCGCGAGGCCTTGCGCCAGATATTGACGCAACGGCCGGAAGAATGGCAGCGCACGAATTGGCTGCAGTCCGAAGTGCAAAGAATTTCCCGGGTGATCGAAGGCCTGGGCTCGGTCAACCTGGCGGCGCTCGATGAATTGAACACTTCGCGCGAGCGCAAAAATTTCCTGGATGCGCAGCATCTGGACTTGACCTCGGCGATTGAAACCCTGGAAGATGCGATACGCAAGATCGACCGCGAAACACGCGACCTGCTTCAGGATACCTTCAATAAGGTCAACGGCCATTTCGGCGAACTGTTTCCGCGCCTGTTCGGTGGAGGCGAGGCCCGGCTTTCGATTACCGGCGACGAAATCCTCGACGCGGGGGTGCAGGTCATGGCCCAGCCTCCCGGCAAGCGCAACAGCACCATACATTTGTTGTCGGGCGGAGAAAAGGCGCTTACCGCCACGGCGCTGGTATTCGCTCTGTTCAAGCTGAATCCCGCGCCCTTTTGCCTGCTTGACGAAGTCGATGCTCCGCTCGATGATGCCAATACCGAACGCTATGCCAATCTGGTCAGCAACATGAGCGAGCAGACTCAGTTTTTGTTTATTTCGCATAATAAAATTGCCATGCAAATGGCCAAGCAACTGGTGGGCGTCACCATGCAGGAGCAGGGTGTATCGCGCATTGTGGCGGTGGATATCGATTCGGCCCTGCAATTGGCCGAAGTCTGATAGTGGATAGGCATAAACCTTTGGTGATATGGCGGGCTGACAATGAGTGATTTGCAAATCGGTTTGATTCTCCTGGGAGTTGCACTGATCCTGGCCGTGCTTCTGTTCAACTGGTGGCAGGACAGGCGCATACGGCAGAAAATGCAGGAGCATTTCCCCGAGAGAGAGCAAGATCCTTTGATGGGCGGCGCGCCGCTTGCCGCAAGCCGGCGCGAGCCTGGCTTTGGCTTGCGCGATCCGGTCCAGGAGTTGGCGGCGGACGATCCGGCGGAAGTCGATCCGGGTTCCGAGGTCGTCATCGACATCAGTTTTGCGCAGCCCGTGGCAAGCGAGCAATTGCATGCCGCGGCGCAGTCGGTCCACAAAGCCGGCGATAAGCCTGTGCGTATTTTTGCGGAGTGCGATGGGGGCGGTCATCGGGCGCGGATCCGCCCCAATGAAAGCTATGTGTCGATGCAGTTATCCGTTTTGCTGGCGAACCGTAGCGGGCCGCTGACCGATATTGAATGGTCGCACTTATGGTCCATGGCGCAGCGTCTGGCGGAACGCTTCGACGGCGTCATCGAAGCGCCGGAGCAAGAGCAGGTAATGCAGCGTGCGCGGCAATTGGACGAGCTATGCGCCAGCCTGGATGCGCAAGTGGGCCTGACGCTGCGCTTGCAGGATACGCAGCCTGTGAGCGACATTGCCAGGGTCCTGAAGGACGTCGGCTTTCTGCCCTACGGCGCGCAACTTGCCTGGATGGCCGATACCGGCATTCCCCGCTTCACGGCCCTGTTTGATGGCGTTCACGTCCAGGAAGTTCAGTCGGCGGGGGTGGAGCGCATCGACTTGCTGCTGGATTTACCCAATAGTCCGGCCGATGAGCAGGCTTTCAGCCGCATGGCCAGTGTAGGCCGCGATCTGGCGGGCCGCTTGAATGCCGTATTGCTCGATGACCAGGGGCGGCCGGTCTCCGACGGCGCCGATCACGCCATCGATAAGCAATTGCTGGATTTGTATGTGCGGCTCGAGCAGGCGGGCTTCGAAGCCGGCACGGAACGGACGGTAAGGGTATTTTCGTGACCAACCGTTCAGTGGATTCGTCGGTCGAGCAACGGCTTGACACGCTGCGATCCGAAATCGCACGCCACAATCGTCTTTATTATGTGCAGGATGCGCCCGTCGTTTCAGATGCCGAATACGACCGCTTGATGCAGGAACTCACCGCCCTCGAAGAGGCCCATCCCGACCTGATCACCCCCGAATCACCCACGCAGCGCGTTGGCGCGGGGCCGCTGGCGGCATTCGGCAGTGTGCGGCACAAAGTGGCCATGCGCTCTCTGGGCAACGCCTTCGATCCCGATGATGTGCAGGCCTTCGACAAGCGCGTCGCCGATACGTTGCGCGACGCGGGCCTGACCGCGGCCGACGGGCTGGTCGAGTATGTGGCCGAACTGAAATTCGACGGCCTGGCGGTGAGCCTGCGCTACGAACATGGGCGGCTGGTCCAGGCGGCGACCCGGGGCGATGGCCAAACCGGCGAAGACATCACCGGCAATATACGCACTTTGCGTTCCGTGCCATTGAAATTGTCGGGCGATTTTCCCGAAGTGCTCGAAGTGCGCGGCGAGGTGCTGATCAATCGCCGCGATTTCGACAGCCTGAACCAGGCCCAGCAGCGCCGCCGCGAAAAGATATTCGTGAATCCGCGCAATGCCGCCGCGGGCAGTTTGCGGCAACTGGATCCACGCATTACCGCGACCCGGCCCTTGCGATTTTTTGCTTATGGCTGGGGTGAAATTCTTATTCGCCACAATGGCCAGCCCGAGCTGTTTCTGCAAGAGTCCGGGCTGCCCTCTATGCCGCGCTCGACTCATGCGCAAATGCTTGAATGGCTCGAGGAGTTCGGACTGCCGGTCAGTGGTTCGCGCAAGGTGGTCAAAGGCGCCGAGGGTCTGTTGGGGTTTTATGCGGACATCGGCGGTGGCCGCGCGCAGCTTCCTTTCGATATCGACGGCGTGGTTTACAAGGTGAACTCGCTGCAGGCGCAGGATGTCCTGGGCTACGTGGCGCGCGCGCCGCGCTTTGCCCTGGCGCATAAGTTCCCGGCCCAGGAAGAGACCACGACGCTGATGGGAATCGAGGTTCAGGTCGGGCGCACGGGCGCGATAACGCCGGTGGCGCGGCTCAAGCCGGTGTTTGTTGGCGGCGTAACGGTGACCAATGCCACCTTGCACAATGAAGACGAAATCCGCCGCAAAGACGTGCGCATGGGGGATACGGTCATTGTGCGCCGCGCGGGCGATGTCATCCCGGAGGTGGTGGGGCCTGTGCTGGACCTGCGGCCTGAAGGGACTTCCCTGTATGTCACGCCGCAACATTGCCCCGTTTGCGGGTCGGCGGTCGAACGTCTGGAAGATGAAGCCATATCGCGCTGCACGGGCGGCTTGTTCTGCGCGGCCCAGCGCAAGCAAAGCATTATCCACGCGGCAGGCCGCAAGGCGCTGGATATCGAGGGGCTGGGTGAAAAACTGGTGGAGCAACTGGTGGATAGCGGGCGCATCAAGTCGCTGGCCGATTTGTTTACCCTGAACGCGCTGGAACTGGCCATCTATCCACGAATGGGACGCAAGTCGGCCGAAAACCTGGTTCAGGCGCTGGAACAGGCGCGCACACCCGAGCTGGGACGTTTGCTGTATGCACTGGGTATCCGGCATGTGGGCGAAACCACCGCTCGCGATCTGGCCCGGCATTTCGGCTCGGTTCAGGCCGTGATGCAAGCTGATGAAGAAGCCTTGCTGACAGTCAGCGATGTGGGGCCGGTGGTGGCGGGATCGATTATTCGTTTCTTTGCCGAGGAGCATAACCGGGAAATCATCGCGGCATTGGCCAGTGCCGGCGTGCATGCCAGACAGGAAGCGGCGGTGATCGGCGGCGGCCAGCGCCTGGCGGGCAAGACCCTGGTGTTGACGGGGACCATGCCCACCTGGACCAGGGACGACGCCACGCGCCATATTCTGGCGGCGGGCGGCAAGGTCAGCGCTTCGGTTTCGAAGAAAACCGCTTATGTGGTGGCGGGCGAGGATGCCGGCGGCAAGCTGGCCAAGGCCCGGGAACTGGGCGTGGCTGTGCTTGACGAGGACGGCTTGAAGGCCTTGCTGGGGATGTCGTAATCGTTTGCCGGATCAGCCCGCCGGAACGGGCCTGATCCGGCCGATTATTACTTGATGGTGGCGCTTTTCAGCAGGCCTTGCTGATATTCGGCCAGTTGCTGCTGGCGCAGCATTTCTTCGATTTGCTGCTTGACGTCTTTCAGGTCGGGAAACTTCACCGCGCGGCTGTCTTCAACCTGGATGATGTGCCAGCCGAATTGAGTCTGAACCGGCTTGCTGGTCATTTCGCCCTTTTTCATGCTTTCAACGGCTGCCGCAAATTCCGGCACATAGTTGGTGGCGGGGCCCCAGCCGAGATCGCCGCCATTCTTGCCGCTGCCGGGATCCATGGAGTTTTTCTTGGCGGCCGCTTCGAACGTGACCTTTTTGCTTTTGATCGCCGCTGTCAGATCGTCGGCGGTTTTCTGGTCTTTTACCAGGATATGGCGCAGCTTGTATTCCTGTTTGCCGGCTTGTTCTTTTTTGATTTTGTCGTATTCGGCCTGGATCTTGGCGTCGGTAACCGGGTTTTTCTTCAGGTGGTCGGCCATCAGGGCGCGAACCAGTATGCCTTGGCGGGCTAATTCAACTTCCTGGGTGACGGCGGGCTGCTTGTCGATCCCCGCTTTTTCCGCCGCCTGGACGGCCACCAGACGGTTGACCATTTCCTGCTTGACCTGGGTACGCAGTTCGGGGCTGTCTTTTGCGCCCTGGCTGATCAGCAAGGCGACGAACTGATCCAGTTTGGCTTGAGTAATGGCCTTGCCATTGACGGTGGCGACGGTTTGCGCATAGGCGGGTACAGCGATGACGCAGGCTGCTGCAAGGACGGCTAGTCGTTTCATGTAATTCCTTTTATGGATGGGCTTTGGCAACAATTGCCAGGGCATGGATGGGATAAGGCATTAAATCGTGTACGCGATCATACACAAGTCGGTGGCGGGCCACGCTGGATAGCCCGGTGAACTGCTCGGACCAGATCACCACGCGAAAATGGCTGGCGCCGTTCTGGCTGCCGGCGTGGCCGGCGTGCAGATGCGACTCGTCGATGATTTCGAGATGGGTGGGCGACAAGGCCGTAAGGCGCTGTTCCAGGTCCTTCATGCGGCCTGTGGTCATCGGGATCCCTCTTTTGGTTCCCCGGGCTCCGGGAGGGCGTGAATAGGTTCGTTGCTGTCTTTCATGTACTTGCCCAACCACACTGACTGGACAATGACAAACAGCAGCAGCAAGGCCATCAGGCCGAAGACTTTGAAATTGACCCATTGGGCTTCGGTGAAAGCGCCGGAAAACGCCACATACAGGTTCAGCGCGCCCGACAGCAGGAAAAAGGCGGCCCAGCTGTAATTGAGCTTGTCCCAAATGGCGTCGGGCACGGCGATTTGGGAACCCATGAGTTTTTGCATCATGTTGCGCCCGAAAAACCATTTGCCGCCCAGCAGAATCGATGCGAACAGCCAGTACAGCACCGTGGGCTTCCATTTGATGAAGACATCGTTGTGGAAAAACAGGGTTGCGCCGCCGAACACCACAATGACGGTCAGGTTGATCCAATGTGTGGCTTCTATGGCCTTGCGCGTAGCCTTGAGCCAGATGAACTGCCCGATGCCCGCCGCGATGGCGACTGCCGTGGCGGTAAAAATGTCGGAGAACTTGAACGCCAGGAAAAACAGGATCAGCGGGAACAGGTCGAAAAGGAATTTTTTCATTCGAGCGGCTCGAACTTCATCGATAGCGAGTTGATGCAATAACGCCTGCCTGTGGGAGGAGGGCCATCGGGGAACACATGGCCGAGATGCGAGTCGCAAACATTGCAAAGCACTTCGGTGCGCTGCATACCGTGGCTGCTATCGGTTTCTTCGCGCACATTGTCGGGATCCAGGGCTTCGAAATAGCTGGGCCAGCCGCAGCCCGCGTCGAATTTGGTGTCGGAGGCAAACAAGGCTGTGCCGCAGCCTACGCAGCGGTAGATGCCGGACTGGGTGGTGTCCCAGTAGCGTCCGGTGAAAGGGCGTTCCGTGCCTTTTTCCCGCGCCACGGCATATTCTTCGGGACTAAGCTGTTCACGCCATTGGGCATCGGTCTTGTGGATCTTGTTCACATCGGCACCTATAAAAGAACTGCACATGCATCAAACCTAATGTTAATCGACTTTGGCCCGGCCGATAGGTTCCCCTTCATGGTACTTTTTCTAGGGTGTCTATGCAGGAATCCCCTAAAAGACTTTGTTTCCAGCCTTGTCCATAATTCCACATTACCCGTAAAATTGCCGGAACCTCAAGGCTTTTCTGATCAAGCCCCCTGAATCTGCCACGTCCCCCTGACGGGATGGCCGGCAAGGCGGGATGTGGCGTCAATAGTGGTTCTATTGACGCCACATTCCAACGCCGCAGGACGCCCGTCAGGGGGATGCGGCAACCGGGTGGACTTGGTCAGGGAGGCCTTAAACTATAGATGGAAAACACCTATGTTTTCTGCCGGTTTAACGTGATACGCTAAATTCAACAACGGGCTGTTTTTTGTATAACTTTTGCCGCTGCCTTTCCCCGGCCGCATCTTCTGCCATCCATGGAGACACAATAATGAATTTCAATCAGTCAATTCGACTTTCGGTGTTGGCGGGGGCCGTCGCGCTTGCCCTGCCTTTGATCGCGTCCGCGCAGATCAAGGTCGGCATTACCGTTGCCAGCACCGGCCCGGCTGCTTCGCTCGGCATCCCCGAGCGCAACACGGTGGCCTTGCTGCCCACCGAAGTCGGCGGCCAGAAAATCGAATACATCGTGCTCGATGATGGCACCGACACGACTGTCGCGGTCAAGAACATGCGCAAGCTTATTACCGACGACAAGGTGGATGTCGTGATCGGCACATCGGTTACGCCGGGCTCGCTGGCCATGGTCGATGTGGCCGGCGAGACCAGCACGCCGATGATCAGCGTGGCGGCCAACGCCAAGATCGTCGAGCCTGTGGAAGGCGCGCGCAAATGGGTCTTCAAGACTCCCCAGAACGATCAGTTGATGGCCAGCGCCCTGGCCGATGCGATGGCCAAGCAGGGCGTCAAGACGCTGGGCTTTATTGGCTATACCGATGCGTACGGCGAGGGTTGGCTCGATGTCATGACCAAGGCCGCCCAGGCCAAGGGCATAAAAATGGTGGCGGTCGAGCGTTACGGCCGTACCGATACCAGCGTGACCGGCCAGGCGCTCAAGCTGGTCGCCGCCAAGCCCGATGGCGTCCTGGTCGCAGGTTCCGGCACGCCCGTGGCCTTGCCCCAGCGCGAGCTCAAAAGCCGCGGCTATAAAGGCATCATGTATCAAACTCACGGCGCGGCCAATAACGATGTCTTGCGCGTTTGCGGCAAAGACTGCAACGACATGCTTTTGCCGGCCGGCCCGCTGCTGGTCGCCGACCAATTGCCCGACAGCAATCCCGTCAAGAAAAGCGCGCTCGAATATAAAACCAAATACGAAGCCAAGTATGGCGCGGGCACCATCAATACCTTCGGCGGTCACTTGTGGGATGCCGGCCTCTTGGTAGCCACGGCGATTCCCCAGGCGCTCAAGGCCGGCGCCAAGCCAGGCACGCCGCAGTTCCGCCAGGCGCTGCGCGATGCGATCGAGCAGATCAAAAATCTGCCTGCCTCCCAAGGCGTCTTCAACATGAGCCCCACGGATCACGCAGGCTTCGACGATAGGGCGCGTGTAATGGTCAAGGTGGTCGACGGCAAATGGACCTATCAGCCCGATCTGTAATTCGCGCCATGGCAGGTCCGATCCGCATTGCGCGGCTATCGGGCGCGTTCATGCCAGGGCATCGTCCCAGTCTATAAGTTGATACGAATACCGGCCTCATGGCCGGTATTTATTGTCGTTGCGGCCAGCAAGAAGCAAGGCGGGTTGTACTCTTTTGTTATGGTGTTGTCCGGATGGATACAACAATATTACTGATTCTGCTGCAGGATGGCGTCACGAATGGCGCCATCTACGCGCTGCTGGGATTGGCGCTGGTGCTGGTGTTCGTGGTGACACGCGTCATTTTCATCCCGCAGGGCGAATTCGTGGCGTTCGGCGCCCTGACCCTGGCGTTCATGGTCAATGGGCGCATACCGGGCACCGTAAGCCTGCTGCTGATCATCGGCGCCGTGGTGTTCGCTGTCGAAGCCTTTGCGGCGCTGCGCAGCGGCAATTGGTCGGGCATAGGCAAGACCTTCGCATGGTCGCTGTTGTTGCCTGCCGCGCTGTATCTGCTGGCGCCGCACATTGTCAGTACAGACACGCCGCTCTGGATCAATGTCTTGTTTTCGATGGCCCTGGTCGTACCCCTGGGACCCATGCTGTATCGCCTGGTTTACCAGCCGGTGGCCGAAGCCAGCGTGCTGGTGCTGCTCATTATTTCGGTGGCGGTGCATTTTGCATTGACCGGGCTGGCCCTGGTTTTCTTCGGCGCCGAAGGCTGGCGCACCCCCGCGTTCATGGAAGGCCAGGTGCAAATGGGCCCGGTAAGCTGGTCGGCCCAGACCTTCTTTGTCCTGGGCACTTGCGCCTTATTGATCATTGGCCTGTGGCTTTTCTTCGGCAAGACGCTGTACGGCCGGGCCTTGCGCGCCACGGCGGTCAACCGGCGGGGCGCGCGCCTGGTCGGCATAAGCACGAATATGTCGGGCAGCCTTACCTTTACGCTGGCCGCCGCCATCGGTGCGCTATCGGGCATGCTGATAGCGCCTGTTACCACCGTCTATTACGACACCGGCTTCCTGATCGGCCTGAAAGGTTTTGTCGCGGCGATTTTCGGCGGGCTGGTCAGTTATCCCATTGCGGCGGGCGGCGCGTTGTTCGTGGGCATACTGGAAGCGTTTTCCTCATTCTGGGCCAGTGCGTTCAAAGACATGATCGTATTTACGTTGATCATTCCCGTGTTGTTGTGGCGCTCGTTCGGCGCTCGCCATACCGACGATGAGGAATAAGCCATGAACCGACTTCTACTGCTTGCCGTCGTGCTGGTTCTGGTTGGATTGCCCATGTTGCCGGGCACACCCGAATTCTGGATCACGCATCTTAATTATGTGGGCCTGGCCAGCCTGGTCGTGCTGGGCCTGGTGTTATTGACGGGCGTGGGCGGCCTTACCTCGTTCGGCCAGGCGGCATTCGTGGGCATAGGCGCCTATACCACCGCCTGGCTGACGACATCCCTGGGCTGGTCGCCGTGGCTGGCTTTGCTGATCGGGCTGCTCGCGACTTTCGCGCTGGCTTATGTCCTGGGAGCCCTTACCCTGCGCCTGTCCGGCCATTATCTGCCCCTGGGCACGCTGGCGTGGTGCCTGTCTTTGTATTATTTGTTCGGCAACCTGGAGTTCCTGGGCCGCTACGACGGCATCGCGGGGATTGCGCCCATTGAAGTTTTCGGCATATCGATGGGCAATGGGCGCCATATCTTTTACCTGATCTGGGCCGCTGTGCTGCTATCGATGTGGGCGACCCGGAACTTGCTGGATTCCCGCCCGGGCCGCGCCATACGCGCCTTGAAAAGCGGCGGCGGCATGGCTGAATCCTTCGGCATCGATATGGCTCGCTATAAAGTCATTATTTTTGTCTATGCGGCTTTGCTGGCTTGCCTGTCCGGCTGGCTGTATGCGCACATGCAGCGCGCCGTCAGCCCCAGCCCCTTCGGTCTGAACTACGGTATCGAATATCTGTTCATGGCGGTGGTGGGCGGGGCGGGCAGCGTCTGGGGCGCTGTGCTGGGTTCCGGCCTTATCCTGACGCTCAAGGACCAATTACAGAATGTGCTGCCAAAAATACTCGATACCAGCGCCAATTTCGAGCTTATCGTTTTCGGCGTATTGATGATCCTGGTCTTGCAGTATGCCCGCGATGGCGTCTGGCCGATTCTTTCCGCGTGGTGGGCGATGCTGACCGGCGCGCGCACAGAACGCCGGCGCGCGGCGGCCCCGCCCCAGGCGCCGGCTATGCCGCAACGCGCGCGCCCCGAAAAAGGCTCGCTGGTGCTCCAGGTGGATGCCATACGCAAGGAGTTCGGCGGGCTGGTGGCGGTCAACGATATCAGTTTCAATCTGAAAGCCGGCGAAATCATGGGGCTTATCGGTCCCAATGGCGCGGGCAAAAGCACCACCTTCAATCTGATCACCGGCGTCCTGCCGGCCACCAGCGGAAAGGTATGTTTCCTGGGCCAGCGGCTTGATGCCCTGCCATCGCGCGAGATCGCCAAACTGGGCGTGGGCCGCACGTTCCAGCATGTGCAACTGTTGCCGACCATGACGGTATTGGAAAACGTGGCGCTGGGCGCGCATTTGCGCAGCAAGGTGGGTGTGCTGGCGGCGGCCTTGCATGCCGAACGCCGGCAAGAGGCCGAGCTGCTGCACGAGGCGGCCAGGCAACTCCAGCGCGTAGGCCTGGGCGATTATTTATATGAACAGGCCGGCAATCTGGCCCTTGGACAGCAGCGTATTCTGGAAATCGCGCGAGCCCTGGCGGCCGATCCCATATTATTGCTGCTGGACGAACCGGCCGCGGGCTTGCGCTACAAAGAAAAGCAGGAACTGGCCAAGGTGCTGGACCAGTTGCGCCTGGAAGGCATGAGCATTCTGCTGGTCGAACACGATATGGATTTCGTGATGAATCTTACCGATCACCTTGTGGTGATGGATTTCGGCACCAAGCTGGCGGAAGGCTTGCCGGAGCAAGTGCAGCAAAATCCCGCTGTGCTGGAAGCTTATCTGGGCGGCATCGATGACGATTTCGATTTCGGCGCGGCGGACGCGGATGCCGTGGCAGTCGCGGCAAGGCCTGTTATTGCGGGGGGAAGCCAGCCATGAACACAGCAAGCATGCCTGAAGATCCCATTCTGAAAGTCAGCGGCTTGTCGGCCAAATATGGCAAGGTTACCGCTGTGGCGGGGGCGAATATAGTGGTTACCCGGGGCAGCATCGTCACGGTGATCGGGGGCAATGGGGCGGGCAAATCCACCTTGCTCAATTCCATCATGGGATCCTTGCCCGCCTCTGGCCATAGTTCCGGCTCCGTCCAATATATGGGGGCTGAAATAGCGTCATGGCAGGTCGAGCGGCGGGTTTCGGACGGTGTTTCCCTGGTTCCGGAAAGGCGCGAGCTGTTTGGCAGCATGTCGGTGGAAGACAATCTGCTGTTGGGCGGTTTCAGGCTGTATCGGGCCGGCAAGCGCGGCTGGAAGGAAAAGGTACACGAGGTCTATGATTTGTTCCCGCGCTTGCGCGAGCGCCGGCTGCAGGAAGCGGGCACTTTGTCGGGCGGCGAACGGCAGATGCTGGCCGTGGGCAGGGCGCTGATGGCTCAGCCCAGCTTATTGATGCTGGATGAGCCCAGCTTGGGCCTGGCACCGAAGATCGTGCGCGAGATATTCCATATTATTTCGCGCTTGCGCAGCACGGGCGTGGCGATTTTGCTGGTCGAGCAAAATGCCAGGGCGGCGCTGCAGGTGGCCGATTATGGCTATGTGCTGGAAACCGGCGAGGTCGTGCTTGAAGGGCCGGCACGGGAACTCAGCGGTAATCCGCGCGTGATCGAAAGCTATCTGGGCTTGGGCAATGCAAAGAAAGATGTAGCGCCGCTGTAAGCCGGACAGCGCCGGCGGCGCTTGTCCGGCTTATGCCTTCCTGGTTTTGAAGCGATAGACCAATTCGCCCACGATGCCGCGGCGAAAGGCCATGACGCAGATGATGAAGATAAGCCCGATCACGATGGTGACCGACTCGCCCAGCACCTGGAACCATTGCACGCCTGTCTCCTGGCTCAGGAAACGACCGAATTCGCCGACCTTGTTTTCAAGCATGACGATAATGAACGCGCCCAGCACCGGGCCGGTGAACGTGCCCAGGCCGCCGATCAGCGTCATCAGGATGACCATGCCCGACATTTGCCATGTTGCATCGGACAGGGTCGCCGAGACGAATACCAATGCCTTGGTGGCGCCCGCCAGGCCGGCCAGGGCCGCCGACAATACGAAAACCAGCAGCTTGAAGTTATCGACGTTATAGCCCAGCGAAATGGCGCGCGGCTCATTTTCGCGTATGGCTTTGAGCACTTGGCCGAAAGGCGAGTTGATGGTGCGCCAGCAGATGGCGAAGCCGATGATGAAAATCGCCAGGACCACATAGTACAAGTTCAGGTCATTGCCAAGGTCCAGTCCGAACAAGCTGCCGCGCGGTATGCCTTGCAAGCCGTCTTCGCCGTGCGTGAAGGGCGCCTGCAGGAAATAGAAGAAGATCATTTGCGCCATGGCCAGCGTGATCATGGCAAAGTAGATGCCGCTGCGGCGTATGGCCAATGCGCCCATCGCCAAGCCCAACAGCGCCGCCACGCCGGTGCCGAACAGCAGGCCGGCCAGGGTGGGCATGCCCCATACCGCCAGCGCGTGGCCGGTGGCGTAGGCCGCCCCGCCCAGGAAGGCGGCATGGCCGAACGATAACAGCCCCGTATAGCCCAGCAACAGATTGAAGGCGCATGCAAACAGCGCATAGCACATGACTTTCATGACGAAGATAGGGTAGGCGCCTATCGCGGGGAGAAAGGCAATAATGATCGCAATCAGTAAATAGCCGAGTAATTGACGATTCATTTTTCTTTCCCAAAAAGGCCAGCGGGGCGTAGAAACAAGACGATAACCATGATGATGAAGACAACGGTATTGGAGGCTTCGGGCCAGAAGACTTTGGTCAAGCCTTCGATAATGCCCAGCGCCAGCCCGGTGACGATGGATCCCATGATGGAACCCATGCCCCCAATCACGACCACCGCAAAGACCACGATAATCAGGTTCGAACCCATCAGCGGCGAGACTTGCATGACCGGCGCGGCCAGCACGCCGGCAAAACCGGCCAGCGCCACGCCAAAGCCATAGGTCAGCGTAACCACCAGGGGAACATTGACGCCGAAGGCTTCCACCAGTTTCGGGTTTTCGGTGCCGGCGCGCAGCAGGGCGCCCAGGCTGGTCTTTTCGATGACGAACCAGGTGGCAAAGCATACGATGAGCGAGGCCACGACGACCCATCCACGGTAAATGGGCAGGTACATGAAGCCAAGGTTGACGCCGCCTTGCAGCAGCGCGGGCGTGGCATAGGGCTGTCCCGATACGCCGTACAGGCTGCGGAATATCCCTTCGAGCAGCAGCGTTATGCCGAAGGTCAGCAGCAGGCCGTACAAATGATCGAGCTTGTATAAATGCCGTATCAGCAGGCGCTCGATAAGAATGCCGAACGCGCCCACCAGCAGCGGCGTGATGAGCAGCATGAGCCAGTAGTTCAGGCCCAGGTAGTACAGCCCCATCCAGGCCAGAAACGCGCCCAGCATATAAAGCGCGCCGTGCGCAAAGTTGATGATATTGAGCAGACCGAATATCACAGCCAGGCCGAGCGACAGTACTGCGTAAAACGATCCATTTACCAAGCCCAGCAGCAGTTGGCCGAGTAGCGCTTGGATAGGTATGCCGAATATTTCAGTCATATGTGTAGGAAATCCATGACGAGCCGAATAGGTGCAGGGCAGTAAAGACAATGCTCCCGCGTGCAGCCTGGAGCATTGTCTTTCATGGGTGGGAGCAGCTTATTTCTTGATGAGCTTGCACGTGGACTCTGCAAGCGACGCGTAGACTTGCTCGCCGGGCAGGGTTTCCACAATCTTGTAGTAGTCCCAAGGCTTTTTCGATTCGGATGGTTTTTTGACTTGCATGAGGTACATGTCATGGATCATGCGGCCATCTTCGCGGATATAGCCGTTAGTGGCGAAGAAGTCGTTGACTTTGTTCGATTTCATCCATTTCATCAGGGTATCGGCATCGTCTGTGCCGCTGGCCTTGACCCCTTTCAGGTAGAAATCGACGGACGAGTAGTCGCCCGCCTGCAAGAAGGACGGCATGCGCTTGTGCTTGTCGAAGAAGCGCTGGCCCCATTTGCGCGACGCGTCGTCCTTGTCCCAATACCAGCCGCTGGTCAGGTACAGGCCTTGGGTGGCTTCGAGGCCCAGGGCATGCACGTCGTTGATGAACACCAGCAGGCCGGCCAGGCTCATGGTGCCGGTTACGCCGAATTCCTTGGCCGCTTTCACCGAATTGATGAAGTCGCCGCCGGCATTGGCAAGGCCGAGGATCTTGGCGCCCGAGGACTGGGCTTGCAGCATGAACGAGGAAAAGTCGGAGGTGCTGAGCGGCGCCCTGACGGCGCCGATTACCGTGCCGCCGGCCTTCTTGACGACAGCGGCGGTATCGCGCTCGAGCGCATGGCCGAAGGCGTAGTCGGCGGTCAGGAAAAACCATGATTTTCCGCCGTTCTTGACCACGGCCGAGCCAGTGCCGCGGGCCAATGCTATGGTGTCGTAGGCGTAGTGAACGGTATAGGGCGAGCACTGGGCGTTGGTCAGTTCGGACGCGCCCGCGCCGACCGATATGAAAGGCTTTTTCTTTTCGGCGGCAACGCCGGCCATGGCCAGGGCGGTGCCCGAACTGGTGCCGCCGATCAGCACATCCAGTTGTTTCTGGTCAAACCATTCGCGTGCCCGGGCCGAGGCGACATCGGCCTTGTTCTGGTGGTCGGCCACCAGCAGTTCGATTTTCTTGCCATTGATGGAGCCTCCCGCGTCGGCGATCGCCATGCGGATTGCCTCGGCACCCGCGGGACCGTCGATGTCGGAATACAAGCCCGACATATCGGTAATGAAACCGATGCGAATGACGTCGTCGGATATGCCCGCCGCGTGGCCGGGAGCGGCAAGCGCCAGACCTGCTAGGGCAAATGCCGTGGATAGGGTACGCAACTTCATGGGTGAGCCTCCTGACTTTGTTATACCGGTGGTCCGGTGTTTGTTAGTGCTTAAACGCCCAACAGCGTATTGAGCACATCTTGTTTAGCGGGTAGTTCGGCGGAATTGAATTGTTCGACGATCTGGCCATGTTCCATTACATAGAACCGGTCGGCCAATGGCGCGGCGAAGCGGAAATTCTGTTCGACCATGACGATGGTATAGCCTTTGGCTTTCAGGGCGGTGATCATGCGCGCCAAGGCTTGCACGATGACCGGGGCCAGGCCTTCGGATATTTCGTCGAGCAGCAACAGATTGGCGCCGGTGCGCAGTATGCGCGCCACCGCCAGCATTTGCTGTTCGCCCCCGGAAAGACGCGTGCCCGGCGAATGCTTGCGCTCTTCGAGGTTGGGAAACATGCTGTAGATTTCGGTCAGCGACATGCCGCCGCCGAGCGTATCGCCCACAGTTGGCGGCAGCAACAGGTTTTCTTCGCAGGACAGGCCGGCAAAGATGCCGCGCTCTTCGGGACAGTAGCCTATGCCCAGGTGCGCAATGCGGTAGGTGGGCAAATGAATGGATTCCGTGCCTTGGATGCGTATGGAGCCTTTGCGCGAGCCTGTCAGGCCCAGGATGGCCCGCAGCGTGGTGCTGCGTCCCGAACCATTGCGTCCCAGCAAAGTTACGACTTCACCGGGGGCGACATTCATGTTTACGCCATGCAGCACATGGGATTCCCCATACCAGGCATGCAGGTCGGAGATTTCGAGAGCGGCGGTGGTCATCCGTGGGCTCCTTCCAGTTCGCCGCTGGTCGTGCCCATATAAGCTTGCATGACAGCGGCATTGTTTGAGACTTCCCGGTAATCGCCTTCGGCCAGCACGGCCCCGCGCGCCAGCACGGTAATTTTGTCGGCAATCTGGGACACTACGTTCATGTTGTGTTCGACCATGAGTATGGTGCGCCCGGCGCTGACTTTCTTGATCAGTTGCGTTACGCGGCTGACGTCTTCGTGGCCCATGCCTTGCGTGGGCTCGTCCAGCAGCATGAGTTCGGGCTCCATGGCGAGCGTGGTCGCGATTTCCAGGGCGCGCTTGCGTCCATAGGGCAGATTGACGGTGAGTTCGTCGGCGTATTCGGACAGGTCGACTTCTTTCAGAAGCTCGAAGGCGGCGTCGTTCAGGCGGTCGAGCACGCGGTCGCTGCGCCAGAAATGAAAGGATGAGCCTGTACTCCGTTGCAGGCCTATGCGCACGTTTTCCAGTACGGTCATTTGCGGAAAAACGGCGGATATCTGGAATGACCGGATAATGCCGCGCCGCGCAATCTGCGCCGGTTTTTCGCTGGTGATCTCGTGGTCGGCGAAAAAGATTTTGCCCGAGGTCGGCGTAAGGAATTTGGTGAGCAGATTGAAGCAGGTGGTTTTGCCCGCGCCGTTAGGCCCGATCAGCGCATGGATGGTGCCGCGCTTGACCTGGAGATTGACGTTGCTCACGGCGACAAAGCCGCGGAACTCTTTCACCAGATTTTTGGTTTCTAGAATATATTCGCTCATTACCAGCCAGTTGGATTGAAAACCAGGGGAGATAGTCAACGAAGTATGATGGGTTCCACTTTGGAACACCATGCGGGTTTTTCATAGGTACATGGTAAACCCGGAATGTAGCGTCAATTGTGGTTCTATTGACGCTACATTCCGTCAGGTGGCGCATCGGCTTCGGGCGATTTGAGCAGAGGGTCCTTAGACCGAATGGCGCTTGTTTAGCACAACTGTGCCAGCAGGGGCGAGGCCAAGATGTTATGACTGAGCAGGTGGAGTTTGGATCTTTTGCTGACGGGGTTTTATCTTGCCTGCGGTCGCTTGAGTCGTCTGCTGGCGAGGTTGGTACTGTTTGCTGGCGGGTTCATCTTGCCTTTGATCGCTTGAATCGTCTGCTGGCGAAATTCGTATTGTTTACGGGTTGTGTTCGTATTTGTTGGCGATGTTCGTATTTCTCGTGCCGTCCGTCGGGGGTAAGGCCTGTGGCGTCCAGCCCGGTCGGTCGTTCAGGCGCCTGCGTGCCTGACACCGCGCACTAATCTCGTCCGGCGGCCGCTGCCTGGTTGCGTTCTTCTTGATGTCCTGCGCGGCTCGCCCCCCTACGATTCCGCTTGCTCGGCCTCCAACGGGCTGGCTCCCACCGGCATGATTCCCGACGGACAGCACGAGAAACACGCACCCTGCCAGCAAACAATACGAACATCGCCAGACAATATGAATACAGCCAGCAGACAATACAAACACCGCCAACAGACCACCCAAACGGTGTGACACCTTGGCTCGCACCGCCGGGCGATCGCATCGATATCCCTCGCTACGGCCGTCCGCAACGGCCTAAGTAAACGCCATTCTCCCTAGACCTGGGGCGTTTTCTCTTTGTATTCGCACAGATCCGAAATTCCGCATTGCGGGCATTTGGGTTTGCGCGCGACGCAGATATAGCGGCCATGCAGTATCAGCCAGTGATGAGCGTCCAGCGCAAAGATCGCAGGCACGAATTTTTCCAGCTTCTTCTCGACTTCAAGTACCGTTTTTCCTGGCGCGATGCGAGTGCGATTGGCGACCCGGAAAATATGGGTGTCGACCGCGATGGTCGGGTGTCCGAATGCCGTGTTCAATACAACATTGGCTGTTTTGCGCCCTACGCCCGGCAACGATTCGAGCGCCGCGCGATCGTCGGGTACCTGGCCGTGGTATTGGTCGACCAGTATCTGACAGGTTTTTATGACGTTGCCGGCTTTGGTTTTGTACAGACCTATGGTTTTGATATGGCCGGCCAGATTATCGACGCCCATCGCCAGCAAACCTTCGGGCGTGCCATGCTGCGGAAAGAACTTGCGTGTCGCCAGGTTTACCGATCGGTCGGTGGCTTGCGCTGATAGAATGACCGCAATCAGAAGCTGGAAGGTGCTGGCATATTCCAGTTCGGTGGTGGGCGTGGGATTGGCGGCTTGCAGGCGCTTGAATATTTCGGTTCGTTTTGCGTTGTTCATGGTTTTTGGCGGCGTGCCCGGGCGCGCGCAAGCGCATCGGCAATGACTTGTTGGCGGCTGGCCGTATCGATGCTTGCAGCCAGCGATAGCGGTGCTTTGTTGGCCAGTGTCCGGGCGGCCAGGCTGGATGATTCACGGTGCAGGGTGCCCAGGCGATGCTGCCGTTGTTGATGATTGCGGCGCGCCGCATCGGCAAGAACGGGAGTCCATTCGCCTTGCGCGGGCACCATGGCGATGCAGTCCACCGGACATGGCGCTACGCACAAGTCGCAGCCGGTGCAGCTATCGGGCAGCACGGTATGCATCAGTTTGTTGGCGCCGATAATCGCGTCGACTGGACAGGCCTGTATGCACAAAGTACAGCCTATGCAGTGAGGTTCGTCGATCACGGCGACCATGCGCGGCAGGTGCTCGCCGCAGTCGGTATCGAGCGGCAATTCGGCAATGTTCAGCAATGATGCCAGCGCCTGGATGCCCGCCTGCCCGCCGGGCGGACAGCGGTTGATGGCCTCGTTGTCGACGGCGATAGCCTGCGCATAGGGCCGGCAGCCGTCGTAGCCGCATTTTGTGCACTGGGTTTGAGGGAGCACCGCGTCGATGCGGTCGATAAGAGGCGATGAGGGCATAGGAAAAAAACCGGGGCCGCATAGGCCCCTGGTTTTTATGGAAAGAGCCTGCGCTCTCAAGCAGAGCGGCGTATGAATTCGCCTATTTTAGGGCAAATCGTATCGCGCCAGCGGCTTCCGGAAAAAATACCGTAATGTCCGCAGGCCGGAGCCGTGTAGTGTTCCTTGCGGTCTTGGGCGATGCCGCTGCAAAGGGCTTGCGCCGCGCGCGTCTGGCCTTGTCCGGAGATATCGTCCAGTTCGCCCTCTATGGTCAGCAGCGCCACCGAGGTAATCGCCGAGGGCGTGACGGTTTGCCCATCGACGGTCCAGGTACCGGACGGCAGCTGATGCTCCTGGAATACCATCTTGATGGTGTCCAGGTAGAACTCGGCGGGCATGTCCAGCACGGCATTGTATTCGTCGTAAAACCGGCGATGCGCTTCGGCGTCGCTGTCGTCGCCCTTGAGCAGATCCAGATAGAAATCGTAGTGCGAACGCAGGTGGCGGTCGGGATTCATGGCGACGAATCCGGCGTGCTGCAAAAAGCCCGGGTACACAGGCCTGCCGGCGCCGGGGAAGCGCGAGGGGACGCGATCGATCACGTTGTCTTCGAACCACGAATAAGGCTTGGTCGTGGCCAGCCGATTGACTTGCGTGGGCGATTGGCGGGTGTCGATGGGGCCGCCCATCATGATCATGCTGCGCGGCAAACAGGAGTCGTTGTTGCTGGCCATGAGCGAAATGGCGGCCAGCACCGGCACCGTGGGTTGGCAGACCGATACCACGTGGACATCGGGCCCCAGGAAGCGTATGAATTCCTGCACGTACTTGACGTAGTCGTTCAGGTGGAATGGGCCGGCCGAGGCAGGCACCATGCGCGCATCGATCCAGTCGGTGACGTAGATTTCGTGATTGGGCAATAGCGCGCGTACTGTGTCGCGCAGCAAGGTGGCATGGTGGCCAGACAGCGGAGCGACCAGCAGTATGCGCGGGTCGCCCTCGGCATCGGCGTCGCGGGTGCGCTTGAAATGCACCAGATTGCAGAATGGCTTTTGCATTGCGGTTTCTTCAGTGACCGCTACCTGCTTGCCGGCGATTTTGGTGGAGGCCAGGCCCCACGCCGGTTTTTCATAGTCTTTGCCCAGGCGGTGCACCAATTCATAGGTTGCGGCTATTTGCCGCGACACTGGGGTATAGGCGAAAGGGCTGTAGGGATGCGAAAAAATCTGGGAACCGGTGTCGGTGAAAGCGGCCAGCGGTGTCAAAAAAGCCCGTTGCAGCTCATGTAGGTCATACAGCATAAATAGCGCCTTGAGAAAACCTGGTGTTATTGATGAACCACCAACTGCCGGCATGGCCGGCATGCCGGGAAATCAGCCTAACCTGCGTGTAACGCATTGTTTTAGCACGTTAACAAACATCTGTCTTGGAAACTAGTGGCGGCATGGTTGAATTTACCAGTAATTTTCTACAGCAAGATTTCCGGGGATGCCGCGGCGTCCGGCCGCGAAACCGCGCTCGGATAAAAACTGGCGAGCCTCGCGCAGCATGTCGGGGTTCCCGCAAAGCATGACTTTCGATTTTGCCGGGTCTAGCCTGCGCCCGGCAAGTATTTCCAGTTGCCCATTGGCCAGCAAAGTGGTGAGCCGCTCTTGGGGAGTATGAGCAAGCGCTTCGCGGCTGGCAATGGGCAAATAGTCAAGCTTGTTCAAGGTTTGATCTGTAGAGAACGGCGGACCCTGAGCGGCCCAGTCCAGAATTTTTTCTTTGTAGGCCAGTTCAGCCGCGCGCCTTACGCCATGCACCAGAATGATGCGTTCGAACGAATGCCAAGTGTGGGGATGCTGCAACAGTGAGAGGTAGGCGGAGATGCCCGTGCCCGTCGCGATCAGCCATAAATCGCCGCCGGGCGCGAACCGGTCCAGCGTCAGGAAACCGAAAGCCGAGTTGTCGATATAAATGGAGTCGCCGGTGCGCAATTGCGCCAGCCGCGGCGTGAATTCGCCATTCGGTACTACGATGGAGTAAAACTCCAGCAGGTCCTGGCCGGGTTCGGTGACCATGGAGTAGGCGCGCCAGATGCCGGGTCTGGCGTCGGCGGTGTCCTCGGCCGGCAGGCCCAGCCTGGCGAATTGCCCGGGCACATAGGTAAAGCCGGCAGGTTTTGTGGTGTGGAACGAGAATAGCTTTTGCGGCACCCATTGGGTAACGGCCGTGATGGTTTGCTTGGTGTATGCGGGGCCTTGCATGGCGCTGGGGATGGCCGGGTTCAACGCTCGAGTTGCGCCAGCTTGCCTTCTATTCCATTCCAGTCGTCCGCGTCGGGCAGGGGCTTCTTGGAGCGGCTGATCGTGCCGAATTCGGGCGAGAGTTCGGCATTCAGGGCAATGAACGAGACTTGGTCCTGCGGTACGTCTTCTTCGGCGAATATGGCATTGGCCGGGCATTCGGGTACGCAAACTGCGCAATCAATGCATTCATCCGGGTCGATGACCAGGAAATTGGCCCCCTCGCGGAAGCAATCCACCGGACATACGTCGACGCAGTCGGTAAATTTGCATTTGATACAGTTTTCGGTAACCACATGTGTCATCTCTAGACTCCAACATCAGATGTTGCAATTTTACCTAATAAATGAAGGTAAGCCTGAATTGACCTTAGGACGAATGGTGCTTACTTAGTGCGGTTGTGCAAGCAGAGGCGATGCCAAGATGTTGACTGGGCAGGGGGAGTTTGGGTCTTTGCTTACGGGGTTCATCTTGCTTGCGATCGCTTGAATCGTCTGGTGGCGGTGGTCGTATTGTTTGCTGGCGATGTTTGTATTTCTCGTGCCGTCCGTAGCAGCCCAAGTAAGCGCCATTCACCTTAGGCCTTGACGGGTCAATACATATATCAGGACCTGTTGACGTTAAACTCACGCGGGCGAGGATTTAACGTCAACAGGTCCTGGCCTAAAGTAGTCTTTCACACCGGGGATGGCGGGAATTGCCCAACGAGGGCCGCGCTCTGTGCTATGGTAAGAAAAATACTCTATGTGCCGCGATGATTATCACTTCATTACTTGACACCGATTTATACAAATTCACCATGATGCAAGTGGTGCTGCATCACTTTCCGGCCGCGCATGTAGAGTACCGCTACAAATGCCGCACTCCCAATGTGAATCTGCAGCCCTATCTGGATGAAATCCGGGCTGAAATCCACGAATTGTGCCAACTGCGCTTCACCGAGGCGGAATTGCAGTATTTGCGCGGCCTGCGTTTCATGAAAAGCGATTTTGTCGATTTCCTGGGCTTGTTCCATATGCCTGAGAAATGCATCACGGTGTCGCCGGGGGCGCTGCCCGGCGAAATCGACATCTCGGTCAAGGGGCCGTGGCTGCACACCATTCTGTTCGAAATTCCGGTATTGGCCATCGTCAACGAAGTGTATTTTCGTAATGTTTGCCGGCAACCCGCATGGGAAGAAGGCCGCAAGCGCCTGCAATTGAAAATGCAACTGGTTACCGACGACCCCGCGCTGGTCGATTTCCGGGTGGCCGAATATGGCACTCGCCGGCGCTTTTCAAAACAGTGGCATGAAGAAGTCGTGCTTACGATGAAAGCCCAGATGGGCTCCAATTTTGCGGGCACCAGCAATCTGGGGCTGGCCATGAAGCATGGGGTCACCCCCCTGGGCACCATGGGGCATGAGTATTTGCAGGCTTGCCAGGCATTGGGGCCGCGCCTGCGCGACTCGCAGGTCTTCGCCCTTGAGGTCTGGGCCAAGGAGTACCGCGGCGATCTGGGAATAGCGCTGTCCGATGTCTACGGCATGGACGCCTTTCTGCGCGATTTCGATATGTATTTCTGCAAACTGTTCGATGGCGCGCGCCACGATTCGGGCGATCCCTTCGCATGGGGCGAACGCTTGGTGGCCCATTATCGTCGCCAATCGTGCCGACCCGCGCACCAAGACATTGGTTTTTTCCGATGCGCTGACGATCCCGCGCGCCATTGAATTGGCCAAGCATTTCGCGGGCCGGTGCAAGATATCGTTTGGCATCGGCACCAACCTTACCAATGACCTGGGCCATGAGCCCTTGCAAATCGTCATGAAGATGGTTCGCTGCAATGGGCAGCCGGTGGCCAAGGTGTCGGATGCGCCGGAAAAAACAATGTGCGACGATCCGGCCTACCTGGCTTATTTGCGGCAGGTATTCGAACTTTCGCCGCCTTGACCGGCCGTTTTGTCCGTGCCCGGCGTTTGTCCTCTTATAATCGGTTCCGGGGATCCTCTGATCAACTCCGAGTGTTGATCAGAGGATCCCCAGGTCAAATATATTTTCATAACTCAGGAGTGCCGGAATGAGCGAAGTTGAACGGGTCAATGTCGAAAAGCGGTTGTCGGACATGGCTATCTATAATGGCGTTGCCTATTTGGCAGGGCAGGTTCCCGACGATAGTTCGCTTGATATTCAAGGGCAGACAGCGCAGGTGCTGGCCACTATCGATCGCTTGCTGGCCACTGCGGGTACTGACAAGTCGCGTATTCTCATGGCCCAGATATTCCTGACCAGCATGAAGGAATTCGACGGCATGAACAAGGCTTGGGACGCCTGGGTCGCGCATGGCAATGCGCCTCCGCGCGCAACCGTCGAGGCCCGCCTGGCCAACCCCGACTACAAGGTCGAGATCGTTGTTACGGCTGCGCTGGCTTAGGGCCTGATAGGCCCCGGCGCGGGCGGGGATTTAGCCGTAACAGGTCCAAAGCCGGGCAGTGTCATAGCAACAGGGCGGCCAGGGTGCCGCCCAGGGTTTCGCACGAAGCGCGGTCGCCGGCTGTAATGGTTTTTGCGGCTTTTATGGCCCGGGCCGTTTGGGCATCGGTATTGACGATAAGCGCGGGCGCTATCAGGCGCAAGCGCCAGCCGGTGCCGATTCTTTCCATTTGGCGAGCGGCGCAACTGCCGTCCGAACCGGCGCTGATCATGATGGCATAAGGCCTGCCGTTCAGTTGATCCAGGACGGCATAATAATTACGGTCGAAAAACTCTTTCATTGCGCCGCTTAACGACGCCAGGTTCTCGGGCGCGCAAAACAGGAAGGCATCGGCCGCCAGCAGGTCGGGCGTTTGGGTTTCATCGGCGGCTTTTACCAGAACGTTCAGTAGATGGCTGGATTGCAATTCGTTTGCGATGTCTTGCGCGCCTTGCGCTGCCGCCTGTGCCATTTGCCTGGCCGCTCCGGTGCGCGAATGCCACACTACCAGCAAGTTTTTTTTATCGATCGAGTTCATGATGTCCGATTCGCGGTTGTGCTCCAGACACGTTAGTATAGAGCGGCTTGTATAAGGCACGTATTTATTTGCTTCCAGACCGATTTTTACTATGCCTATGAATGCACTTTCGGTTTCCGATTCCGCGCCATTCAACGCCGAATGGTTTGCCCACGCCGGTAAAGGGCTGGAGCCGGCTGGGCTAAATTTGCTGGCTTTGGCCGCGCAGCGGGTCGGCAAGTCTCTGGAAAACGTGCTGGCCAGAACTGGCGAACCAATGGCCGAACATAGCGCCGCGGTGGTACGCATTCTGGCCGAACTCGGCACCGATGCGGAAACGCGCGCCAGCGCCTTGCTTACCGTGTTGCCTCAGGATGCGGGTTCCTCCGGTCCGGACGCCATGCGCAAGGAATTTGGCGCCGAGGTGTTGTCGCTGGTACAGGGGACGCGCGCGCTATTGCGCCTGGGAAATCTGGCGGGGCAGGCCACCGATAGCGCCGCCCAAGGCAATGACCAGAAGGAAATGCAGCGCAAGATGCTGTTGGCCATGGCCGCCGACTTGCGCATTGTTCTGATGCGCCTTGCTTCGCGCTTGCAGTCCTTGCGCTGGCACGCCAGCGCCAAGATACCCTATCCCCCCGGTTTGGCCCGTGAAACCATGGAGCTATATACGCCCTTGGCCAACCGCCTGGGTATCTGGCAATTGAAATGGGAAATGGAGGATCTGGCTTTCCGCTTTCAGGATCCCGAGACCTATAAAACCATAGCGCGGCAATTGGAAGAAAAGCGCATCGAACGCGCCGCCTTTATCGCCGCCGCGGTGGATACTTTGCAACGCGCCCTGGCGGACGCGCATATTGCGGCCGAGGTAAGCGGCCGGCCCAAGCACATCTATAGCATCTGGAACAAGATGCGCGGCAAGAACCTGCAGTTCAATCAGCTTTTCGATTTGCGCGCCTTGCGCGTCATTGTCGATGACGAGCGCGCCTGCTATGCCGTGCTGGCTTTGGCGCATTACCTGTGGACGCCGGTGTCCGACGAGTTCGACGACTATATTTCGCGTCCCAAGCCCAATGGCTATCGATCCTTGCACACGGTGGTGGCCGATGCCGAGGGGCGCACGTTCGAGATCCAGATACGCACTCATGAAATGCATCAGTTTGCGGAATACGGCATGGCGGCTCATTGGCTGTACAAAGAGTCGGGTTCCAAAGGCGGCAAGGCAGCCGCCGCGGGCGGGTATGACCAGAAAGTGGCCTGGATGCGCCAATTGCTGGCCTGGGACAAAGAAGGAACAAGCGCCGCGCTGGAGCAGGGCGGCGCGCAGCCAGGCCCGGATGAGCATATTTATGTGATGACGCCGCAAGCCAGGGTCATTGAACTGCCCGCGGGCGCAACGCCGGTGGATTTCGCGTATTACCTGCATACCGACCTGGGGCATCGCTGCCGCGGCGCCCGGGTGGACGGGCAAATGGTGCCGCTGCTCACGCGGCTTTCCACCGGGCAGACCGTGGAAATCATCGCCGCGAAGTCAGGCGGTCCATCGCGCGACTGGCTGAATCCGCAATTGGGTTTCCTGGCCAGTCCGCGTTCGCGCGCCAAAGTGCGGGCCTGGTTCAATGCCATCGAGTTGCAGCAGCGTATTTCCCAGGGCCAAGTCATGGTCGAGAAAGAATTGCAGCGTTTGGGCAAGACCGCCATCAATCTCGAACACCTGGCGCAGCAACTGGATTTTGCCCGAGCCGACGATTTATACGTGGCCGTGGCCAAGGAAGAGTTCAGTCTGCGCCAGGTCGACTATTTGCTTGGCCCCCAGAAGGGGCGGCCCGACCCGGCCGCGCCGGCCGGCGCCGCTGCCGAGGCCAGGGTGTATCAGCGCGGTGTTGAAAATGTGGCAACCACGCGGCAAGAGCGGGGTATTGGTGGTCGGGGTGGATTCCCTCATGACGCAACTGGCCCGCTGCTGCCGCCCCGCGCCGCCCGATCTGATTGCGGGTTTTGTGACGCGCGGCCGCGGCGTGTCGATACATCGCCACGATTGTTCCGCCTATGCGGCACTGGCCGAACGCCAGCCTGAACGTCTCATCGATGTCGCTTGGGGCGACACGGGCGATGCCTTGTATCCGATCGATATCAGTATTCATGCGGCGCAGCGGGACGATTTGCTGCGGGATCTGTCCGAGGTTTTTGCCAAGCTGCGCCTGAACGTGGTCAGTGTCAACACGCATAGCCGGCGTTCCCTGGCCCATATGGTCTTTACGATAGAAGTCAAGAACGGCGAGCAAATCGGCAGGGCGCTCGCGGGCCTGAACGAGCTTTCGGGCGTTTCCGCGAGCCGGCATTGATCCATGGCGGCGTTTGCCCGCGCCACGCTGTTAAAATGTCGTCTTTCAAGGGATGGCCTGAACAAGTCCACGCAGTCGGCGCATCCTTGGCTATCCCTGGCAGATCGCTGCATGATATTGCCTAACCAGAGAGTAATGATTTGAAATCCTACACATTGCCTGATCTCGAAGGGCATTTCGGCCAGTATGGCGGTTCTTTTGTGGCCGAAACCCTGGTGCATGCGCTCGACGAACTGCTTGCGGCATACGACAAGTATCGTGCCGACCCCGAATTTCTTCGCGAGTTCGCCTACGAGCTCAAGCATTTTGTGGGGCGGCCCAGCCCTGTCTATCATGCCAAGCGCTGGTCGGAGCAATTGGGCGGGGCGCAAATCTGGTTCAAGCGCGAAGATCTCAACCATACCGGCGCGCATAAAATCAATAATTGCATCGGCCAGGCTCTATTGGCCCGCCGCATGGGCAAGCCGCGCATCATCGCCGAAACCGGCGCGGGCCAGCACGGCGTGGCCACCGCCACCGTTGCGGCGCGCTATCGGCTGGAATGCGTGGTTTACATGGGCAGCGAGGACATGCGCCGCCAGGCATCCAATGTCTACCGCATGAAGCTGCTTGGGGCAACCGTGGTACCCGTGGAGTCGGGTTCGCGCACACTGAAGGACGCCCTGAACGAAGCCATGCGCGACTGGGTCACCAATGTCGAAAATACGTTCTATATCATAGGCACCGTGGCCGGTCCCGCACCCTTATCCCATGATGGTGCGCGATTTTCAATCCGTCATCGGCACGGAATGCCTGGAGCAAATGCCGGCGGATGCCGGCCGCCAGCCGGATTATGTGGTGGCGTCGGTCGGTGGCGGTTCGAACGCCATGGGTATTTTCTATCCCTATATTGATCATGCCGATGTCCAACTGATAGGCGTCGAAGCGGCCGGCGAGGGCCTGGAAACCGGTCGCCATGCGGCATCGCTGAATGCGGGCGCGGTAGGCGTCTTGCACGGCAACCGCACTTATGTCATGCAGGACGAAGACGGCCAAGTCATGGAAACCCATTCCATTTCGGCCGGCCTGGACTACCCTGGCGTAGGCCCCGAGCACGCGTGGCTAAAAGACAGCGGCCGCGCCCAGTATGCATGCGTCAGCGACCAGGAAGCCCTGGCGGCTTTCCACGATTGCTGCCGAACCGAAGGCATCATGCCCGCCCTGGAATCCTCGCATGCCATCGCGCACGCGCTGCGCCTGGCGCCCACCTTGTCCAAAGACAAGATCATCCTGGTCAATTTATCCGGCCGGGGCGACAAAGACATGCATACTGTGGCTGATTTCAGCGGCATCAGCCTATAAGAACAAGGGTAGCTCATACAATGAATTCCTCGAACCAACGACTCAAGGCCGCGTTCGCCAGAACGGCGGGCCGCACGGCCTTGATTCCTTATGTTACGGCCGGCGATCCTTCCATTGCCGCCACTCCTGTGCTGATGCATGCGCTGGTCAAGGCCGGCGCCGACATCCTCGAATTGGGTGTGCCGTTTTCCGATCCCATGGCCGATGGCCCGGTGATTCAGCGGGCTGCCGAACGGGCGATCAAGCGCGGCATGGGTTTGCGCAAAGTGCTCGATGCGGTGGCGCAGTTTCGCCAGCAGGACACGGTCACTCCGGTGGTGCTGATGGGCTATGCCAATCCCATCGAACGCATGGGGCAGGCGGCTTTCGTCCAGGCCGCCGGCCAGGCGGGTGTCGATGGCATATTGGTGGTCGATTACCCGCCGGAGGAAATCGTTGATTTCGCCGCGCAACTGGGTAGCGCGCAGATTGATCCTATTTTCCTGTTGGCGCCCACCTCCACCGAAGAGCGTATCAAGAAAGTTGCCCTGGTGGCGCGCGGATATGTTTATTATGTGTCGCTCAAGGGCGTGACGGGAGCGGGCAATATCGATACCGTCGATGTGGCCGAACGCCTGGCGCAAATTCGCAAGCATGTGTCGATTCCCGTCGGCGTGGGCTTTGGCATTCGCGACGCCGACAGCGCCAAGCGGCTGGCTGAACATGCCGATGCCGTGGTCATAGGCAGCAAGCTGATCGAGACCATGGAGCAGGCGGTCGATGTTGCCCAACAGAACGGGTTGACGGCTGCCGATACCGACGCCGCGGCTATCAAGGCTGCGTCGGATTGGCTGGGCACTATTCATCGGGCGCTGTCATAGCGGCGTCCGGGCCAGGCGTTTCCAAATTGCATAGGCGGGTTCGCGTAAGCGCGGGCCTGGCGTAAAAGAACAACAGGCTCGATCTGAATCGGGCCTTCATCGGGAAGAAACCATGAGCTGGATTGAAAAAATTCTGCCGCCGCGCATTAACCGCAGCAACGATGCGACGGCGCGGCGCGTGCCTGAAGGTATTTGGGTCAAGTGTCCTGCTTGCGAAACCGTGCTTTACAAGGAAGACTTGCGGGCGACATTGAATGTCTGTCCTAAATGCAGCCACCATATGCGTATTGGCGCCCGGGCGCGTATCGACGCGTTGCTGGACGCCGAGAACCGCGTCGAGATCGGCCAGAATACGCGTCCGATGGATCCCTTGAAATTCAAGGACAGCCGAAAATACACCGAGCGCGTAACGGAAGCGACCAGGCAAACCGGTGAAAGCGAAGCCATGGTGGTGATGAGCGGGGCCATCCTGTCTGTGCCGGTGGTGCTGGCTTGTTTCGAGTTCGAGTTCATGGGCGGGTCCATGGGCTCGGTGGTGGGCGAGCGGTTTGCACGGGGTGCGCAGGAAGCGCTTACCAACCGCACTCCTTTCATTTGCGTGGCGGCCTCGGGTGGCGCGCGCATGCAGGAAAGCCTGTTTTCATTGATGCAGATGGCGAAAACCAATGCAATGCTGACGCGGCTTTCGGCCGCGGGGCTGCCTTTCATCAGCATCCTGACCGATCCTACGATGGGCGGCGTATCGGCCAGTTTTGCCTTCATGGGCGATGTCGTCATTGCGGAACCCAAGGCGCTGATTGGTTTTGCGGGCCCGCGTGTCATTGAACAAACCGTGCGCGAAAAGCTGCCTGAAGGTTTCCAGCGGTCCGAATTCTTGCTGGAGAAGGGCGCCATCGATATGGTGGTCGACCGCCGCCAGATGCGCGCTGAACTGGCTCACTTGCTGGCCTTGCTGATGCGCCAGCCGGCGGATGTGGTGGCCAAGGCCTGAGCGGCGGCGCCGGCCGCCGTACGGCGCGAAGCGAAGTAAAGAGATTTCAGTATTTATCGGAAGCCGGGCCGATTCAGGGCCATATTGGGCCTGTTGACCGCTAAATTCCCGCCCGCGCCTGTGGCCCAATATCGAATCCGGTCTACGGTTTTACACAGGAAAAATGCCTCGCTGTCACATTAAGACAGCGAGGCATTTTTTTGCCTGGGTGAATAGCGGCTGGCATCACGGTCTTTGCCATACTGCGCAAAGGCCCGTGTTCCAGCCGTTTTCTGCTTAGTGGGTTTCCACCTGATGCAGAGGGTCATTGGCAATCTGTGCGGCAGGCTTGCGTGTCCGTCCTAGACGCACCGGCTCGGCGGGCGCTTGTACCGGCGCGGACTTGGTCTCAATCAATTCCATGCCGACAGCGTTCAGGGTTTCCTGCAGGGTGGCGGAGCTTGCCTTGGGCTGCGCAACTGGCGCGGGTGCGTCAGCAACTGCAACTTCAGGGTTGGCCTGTTCGGCCGCTTCTGCTTGGCGAATGGCTGGAGCTGCCGGCACGGCAGCCGGCGCCGCTTCCTGCACGGGCGCTGCCGCCGGAACAATGGTTTCGGCGATTGCGACCTGCACAGGAGCCGTTTCGACCGGCGCCGCCTGAACTGGAGCGGCTTGGGCCGGAACAGCCTGGGCTGGAGCGGATTCAGCCGTCGTAGCCTGGGCCGGCACGGTTTCCACCGTTTGGGTTTCGACCGCGGCGGCCGCGGCAACTGTAACGCCCGGCACTGGCGCCTGGGCGGCCGTGTCTTCCGGCGAGTCCGGCACTATGGGAGTAGCCTCGACGACGACAGCGGCTGGCACCGCCGCCGGCATCGCGGGAGCCTGGGCGGGAACGGATTCCTGTTCCACTGGGGCAAAGCCGCCTTGGGCCGTTGCGATAGCGGGCAGGACCTGTGGGTTGAAGGCCGGGGTGGCGTGCGGTACGAACGCTTGATCGTTGTCGGCGCTGTCGTTTTCATTATCCGACGAACCGCTGGCTTCGGCGCCGGCTTCCGTGGTCCGGCGGCCGCGACGGCTGCGACGGCGGCGGCGTTTGCGTTCCGGGTCGAGCTGATCATTGTCCGAGGACAGTTCGTTGTCGCTGTCGCCAGCCGCTGCCTGCCGATCAGAGGGCTTGTCGGCGGCCACCGGCGACGATGGCGATACTTCCGCCGCGGCTGTCAATGGCAAGTCGTTGTTGTCGAGTTCGACGCTTTCGCTTTGACTTTCATCGCGGCGATTACGGCCGCGTCCACGGCGGTTGCGTCCGTTGCGCCCGCTTCCGCCGGTGTCGCCACTGTCGGCGGACGATGGCGCGATTGCCGCCGCGGCGGCGTTCGAAACGCGTGGTTCGGTGGAAGCCGCTGCGGTGTCGTGCGCGACGGGCTGGCGGCGCGGCCTTGCGGCCGGGGCCGAGCTTGCTTCGTCGGTTTTCCCCTCAATGGCGTCAGGGCGTCGCTCGCCGCGGCGATGGCGATTGCGATCGCCGCCATGTCCGCGTTCGCGGCGTTCGCCGCTGTGGCGACTGGCCTTGTTGCGCGCGCCTTGTTGCGTTTTGGCGGCTTCGTCGGCGGCGGGCTGCGTTGCGGCTGAGGCGCCGGCGCCGGTCAGCCAGTTGATCAGGCGCTTGATCAGGCCATCGCCTTGAGCCGGTTTGGCGGCGGCGCGCGGCGCGGCAGGCGGCGCAACCGGAGCAGGCTGCGAATGCGGCAGGGTCTTGACCAGGGCTTCAGGCCGGGTTTTGGCTTCCTGGGCCTTGTTGGGCGCCCAGGTAAGCTGTTGCTCGGGTTGGATGACCAGGTCGAAACTGGTCTTGGTTTCTTCCAGCCGGGGGTCGTCGTGGCGCAGGCGCTCGACGTGGTGGTGCGGGGTTTCGAGATTCTTGTTGGGGATCAGGACCAGGTTCACCTTCAGGCGCGCTTCGATCTTGGCGATGTCGGCGCGTTTCTCGTTCAGCAGGAAGGTCGCCACATCGACCGGCACTTGAGCGTGCACTGCGGCCGTGCTTTCCTTCATGGCTTCTTCCTGAAGCAGGCGCAGCACATGCAGCGCGCTGGATTCGGTATCGCGGATCACGCCGGTGCCGTTGCAGCGCGGGCAGGTGATGTGCGAGCCTTCGTTCAGCGCCGGACGCAGGCGCTGGCGCGACAGCTCCATCAGGCCGAAACGCGAGATCTTGCCCATCTGCACACGGGCGCGGTCGAAGTGCAGCGCGTCGCGCAGGCGCGTTTTCGACCGCGCGCTGGTTCTTGCTCTCTTCCATGTCGATGAAGTCGATGACGATCAGGCCGCCAAGGTCGCGCAGGCGCAACTGGCGGGCCACTTCGTCGGCGGCTTCCAGGTTGGTGCGGGTGCGCGGTTTCTTCGATGTCGGAGCCCTTGGTGGAGCGCGCCGAGTTGACGTCGACGGCGACCAGCGCTTCGGTGTGGTCGATGACGACCGCGCCGCCCGACGGCAGCTGCACCGTGCGCGAGTAGGCGGTTTCGATCTGGTGTTCGATCTGGAAGCGCGAGAACAGCGGGACATCGTCGCGGTAGCGTTTGACGCGCTGGACGTTGTCCGGCATCACGACGCTCATGAAGGCGCAGGCCTGTTCGTAGATGTCGTCGGTGTCGATCAGGATTTCGCCGATTTCGGGCGAGAAATAGTCGCGGATGGCGCGGATGACGAGGCTGGATTCCAGATAGATCAGGAACGGGGCCGTGTTTTCGCGGGCGGCGCCGTCGATCGCGGTCCACAGCTGCATCAGGTAGGACAGGTCCCACTGCAGTTCTTCGACGTTGCGGCCGATGCCGGCGGTGCGGGCGATGATGCTCATGCCTGCCGGGAAGATTCAGCTGGTCCATCGTTTCGCGCAGTTCCTGGCGGTCTTCGCCCTCGACGCGGCGCGAAACGCCGCCGCCGCGCGGGTTGTTGGGCATCAGCACCAGGTAGCGGCCGGCCAGCGAAATGAAGGTGGTCAGCGCAGCGCCCTTGTTGCCGCGCTCTTCCTTTTCGACCTGGACGATCAGTTCCTGGCCTTCGCGCAAGAGCGTCCTGGATGCGCGCGGTGCGTACGTCGACGCCTTCCTTGAAGTAGGTCGCGGGCGACTTCCTTGAAAGGCAGGAAGCCGTGGCGGTCTTCGCCGTAGTTGACGAAGCAGGCTTCGAGACTAGGTTCGACGCGGGTGATGACGCCCTTGTAGATATTGCCTTTGCGCTGTTCGCGGCCGGCGGTTTCGATATCGAGGTCGATGAGTTTTTGCCCATCGACGATGGCAACGCGCAGTTCTTCTTGATGCGTTGCATTGAACAGCATGCGTTTCATGAGTGAAGTTCTCCGTAGTCATGTCGCGCCGATAATCGGCGCACGACCGCGGGTCACTTGATGTGTGGCGCTAAATCTGCAGCGGGGGGCGGTGCTGACGGCGTCGGCAATGCCCGCCTTGTGTCAGGAAGGCACAGCGCACCAGGAGGTGCGAAGTTCAGTCAGCAGGGAAAAGGTCAGGTTCACAATTGTGGTTGACAAAAAATTGCTGGGAACGGCAGACGCGTGTGTGAATTCGCGGCTGGTGCATTAAACGATGACAAGCTTTGCAAAGATTCAGTGCCGCACGCGGTTGGCAGTGATCTGGATAAACAGCGGGCACTATGCCACACCACTATTTGTAAGATCGGGCTTGCCCCGGCGACCAAATGACCCAGAAGCTGAAAGGCAGGCAGTACAATATGGCCTTTGTTCGTCCGACGGAGACGCATCCATTGCATCTCTACGTTTGGCGGTTTTTTTCAGCTTCTACAGGCTGACGCGATTATATGCCGCTTTTCTCTATGCGCAAAACTGTTATTACCGAAAACCTCGCTCCCACTGTGCGTTTTGTTGAAATCGGCGCCGAGCAGGCCGGGCAGCGCATCGACAATTTTCTGCTGCGCTTGTGCAAAGGGGTGCCCAAAAGCCATCTGTACAAGGCCATACGCGGCGGCGAGGTGCGCGTCAATAAAGGCCGTGTTTCGGCGGATTACCGTCTCGAAGCCGGCGATATGCTCAGGGTGCCGCCCATGCGCCTGCCCGCTCCCGACGAAGCCAGGGCGGTGCCGCCCGCGGCGTTTCCCATCGTTTTCGAAGATGATGCGCTGCTTGTCATCGATAAGCCGGCCGGTGTCGCGGTGCATGGCGGCAGCGGCGTGTCGTTCGGCGTCATCGAGCAATTGCGCGCCGCCCGTCCCGATGCGGTGTTTCTCGAACTGGCCCATCGCCTGGATCGCGAAACCTCCGGTTTGCTGATGATCGCCAAACGGCGCAAGGCTTTGCTGGCCTTGCACGACATGATGCGCGAAGGAGGCGGGCGCAAGCATTACGTGGCGCTGGTCGTGGGCGACTGGGTGAACGATAAACAGCATGTGCGCCATCCCTTGCTGAAATGGCTGACCGCGTCGGGCGAGCGGCGCGTCAAGGTGGACCAGCAAGGCAAGGCGGCGCATACGATTATCACGCTGCAAAAGCGCTATGGCCGCTATAGCCTGCTGGGGGCTGAACTGCGCACCGGACGCACGCACCAGATACGCGTGCACCTGGCCTCCAGCGGCTATCCTATCGTCGGCGACGACAAATACGGCTTCGACGATGTGCGCGAGCGATTTGCCCGTCTTGGGTTTGCCCGCATGTTCCTGCATGCCGCCCGTCTCGAAATCCCGCATCCCCTGACCGGCGATCCGCTGGTTCTGGCGGCGGAACTGCCGCCCGCCTGTCTGCATATTCTTGATTACCTGGAGCACAATACGTGAAACGCTATGAAGCAGTGGTTTTTGACTGGGACGGTACGGTCATGGATTCGACGCATTCCATCGTCGAGGCCATTCAGTCGGCCTGCGCCGACCTTGATCTGCCGGTGCCGGCCGCCAGCGACGCCAGTTGGGTAATCGGGCTTTCGCTGGAAAGCGCTTTATATCGCTGCGTTCCTACGCTCACTGCCGACAGATTGCCGTCTTTTCTGGACCGCTATCGTTTTCATTTTCTCAGCCGGGATCCCGAGATTAAGCTTTTCGACGGTATTGTCGAATTGTTCGAAGTATTAAGCGCCAGGCAAGTCGCGCTGGGCGTGGCCACGGGTAAAAGCCGCGTGGGGCTGGACAGGGTGATGGGCGCCATGCGCTTGAACCATCACTTCCATACAACGCGTTGCGCCGACGAATCCTTCAGCAAGCCGCATCCCGGCATGCTGCTGGAAATCATGGACGAACTTGGATTGCGTCCGGAGCAAGTCCTTATGGTGGGCGACACCTCGCACGATATACAAATGGCCACGAGCGCGGGCGTTGACAGCATGGCCGTCACGTACGGCGCGCACGATAAGCCCACGCTGCTTCGGGCCGAGCCCACTGTCATGGTGTCCAGCGTGCATGAAATGCAAACATGGCTGCTCGAGCGGGTTTGATTCGTTTTTGACTCGCATTGGAACTTTTTGATGGTAGTCGTCGTCTTAAATGATGGTTGTATCGGTTTGGCGGTCTGCGCATCTCCTGTCAGGCGCATTGCCGGCCACTGAGCTTTGAAGGAATGGAATCATGTCAAGAATCAAAATGCCGTTTATCGCGCCGTCCGAAATCACGCCCGAGGACGTCTGGCTGTCGCGCCGGCGGTGGTTGCAACAGGCCGGCATGGGCGCCATGGCGCTGGGGGCGGGCGGATTGCTGCCCGCAATGGCCGCAACCGACCAGCGCACGGCATTGCCCGCTACGCCCAATCCGCAATATTGGCTCAGCAATAAACAGACGTCGGAAAAAGACATCAGCTCCTACAATAACTTCTATGAGTTCGGCACAGACAAGACCGATCCCTTGGAATACGCCGGTAAAATGCAGACCCGGCCCTGGACGGTCACCGTCGAGGGCGAAGTGCAAGCCGCGTACTTTCGATATCGACGATCTTCTCAAGCTGGCCCGATCGAAGAGCGCGTCTACCGGCTGCGCTGCGTCGAGGCCTGGTCCATGGTGATTCCCTGGAGCGGCTATTCCCTTGCAACCCTGCTCAAACAGGTCGAGCCCACCAGCAAGGCCAAGTATGTGGAATTCGTCACGGTGGTCCAGCCCGGCAATATGCCGGGCTTGAACGACCGGATGCTGGATTGGCCGTATCTCGAAGGGCTGCGTATCGACGAAGCCATGCATCCTCTGACCATGCTGGTGTTCGGGGTTTACGGCAAGGTGCTGCCTAACCAGAATGGCGCGCCCATGCGGGTGGCGATTCCCTGGAAATACGGTTTCAAGTCGGGCAAGTCCATAGTGAAAATCCGCCTGGTGGAAAAAATGCCGACGACCAGCTGGGTAAAAATCGCGCCGACCGAATACGGCTTCTATGCCAATGTGAACCCCGATGTGCCGCATCCGCGCTGGAGCCAGGCCACCGAGCGCCGGATAGGCGAAGGCGGATTCTTCGCTCCGCGCGCGGATACCCTTATGTTCAACGGCTACGCCGATCAGGTTGCGTCGCTGTATACGGGCATGGATCTCAGGAAAAATTATTGAGCGCCGCATGCCGGATCTGACACCCGGGCAGCCCTACTGGACCGCCAGGCAGGTTGGGCGGGTAAAACCGCTGGTTTTTCTGCTGGCGCTGTACCCGGTCCTGCGCTGGCTATGGCTGGGGTTTAACGACGGGCTGAGCGCCAATCCGGCGGAATTCCTGATCCGTTCGTCGGGCATCTGGGCGCTGGTTGCCTTGTGCCTGACTCTGCTTATTACTCCGTTGCGCCGCATTATCCGCCAGCCGGCTTTGGTGCGCTTGCGCCGCATGCTGGGCTTGTTCGCCTTTTTCTATACCTTTCTGCATTTACTGGGCTGGGCGTTCTGGGAGCGCGGCTGGTCGCTGGCATCCATGTGGGACGATGTTGTGCAGCGCACATTCATTACGGTGGGCATGATTGCCTTTGTGCCCATGGCTATCCTGGCCTGCACGTCTACCCACGGATGGATGCGGCGCATGGGACATTATTGGCAAACCTTGCACCGCAGCGTTTATGCGATTGCCGCGCTGTCGGTGTGGCATTTCTGGCTGGTGCGGGCCGGCAAGAATGATTTTTTCGAGCCGTGGGCTTATGCGGCGGTGCTTGCCGTGCTGTTGCTGGTGCGATTAGGGTATTTCTTGCGCAGGCGGTAGCGTACCGACTGGGCGAATCGGCCAAGCGAACGTGCGGATGGACGGCCTTTGTCAGGGCAGCGCCTTCAGGATGGCCAGGGTTTCGGCGTCGGGCACGCCATCGTAAAGGGTAGGGCGGTAGTGCATCTGAAAGGCGGCGATGACATTCTTGCTGGCCTTGTCCAGTATCCCGCTATGCGCAATGCCATAACCCGCGCGCTGTAATTCTTTTTGCGTCCAAGCCATGTCCGGCAATCCTTTGCGCAGGAATTCCTGTTTGTATTCTTGCGCCAGGGCTTCGTCATACCAGCGTCCGATACCCTGGCCGGCCAGTTGCTTCCAGGGAAACAGAGGGCCGGGGTCGATTTTGCGCTGGGGAGCGATATCGCTGTGGCCGACAATATTCAATGCCTTGATTTGATGGCGCTGGATGATGTCCTGCAGCAGGGTGGCGAGGGTTGCGATTTGCGCCGGCGTATAGGGTTTCCAATGATTGCCGTTGCGGCCGGAATTGACGACTTCTATGCCTATGGAGCCGGCATTGATGTCTGTGCGCCCGAACCAAACGCTGTCGCCGGCATGCCACGCGCGGCGGCTTTCGTCGACCAGTTGATATACGTGCGGCGTAGGCTGATCGGTGATCAGGTAATGGCTGCTGACGTTATTTTCCGAAAGAATCTTTAACGCCGTTGCGCTGCTGGCGGCGGTGTAGTGCAGCACAATGAATTCGATCCGGCTATTCTGGCTTTTGGCCTGGATGCTGCGGTCGATGTCCAGGCCATTGGGCCGGTATGCGCCGCAGGCGGCCAGCGATAGCAGCAAGACGGCGGCAAGAAATTGGCCGCGCATGGGTTTAGCGTCCGGCCAGAAACAGGAAAATAGTGGGTTTTTTGGCCAGATCGGGAACCGGCAGGCTTTTCCATTCGGCTATGGCATGGGTTTGCACCAGTTCGTCGCTGGTGGTCAGGGCGCGCGCGATGCAAAGCCGGGTGCTGCCCTTGAGCGCCTGTTTCAGGGTTTCGAACATGGCGTCGTTGCGGTAAGGGGTTTCGATCAGGATTTGGGTTTGCTCTTGTTTTTGCGAGTCGGTTTCCCAGGTTTTCAGTTGCCTGGCGCGCGCCGCGGGTTCGACCGGGGCATAGCCGTGGAAGGCGAAGCGCTGGCCGTCCAGGCCGCTGGCCATCAGGCTGAGCAAAATCGAAGATGGCCCCACCCATGGCACGACACGGATTCCCATCGCATGGGCTTGCGCAACGACTTTGGCGCCCGGATCGGCCACCGCCGGGCAGCCGGCTTCCGAAACCAGCCCGATTTCACCGCCGTCCATCAGCGGCGTGAGCCATGCCCGCATTTGCGCCGTATCCACCTTGCTGTCCAGGGTATGTATGGTTATTTCCTGCAGAGGCCCCACAGTACCTATCAGTTTGAGGAAAGCGCGCGCGGTCTTGGCGTTTTCCGCAATATAGGTGGTCAAGCGTCCGGCAAGCTCTTGCACGGCTTGCGGCAGCCATGCCGCGGGGGCGGCCTCGCCCATGCCGACGGGGATCAAATGTAAGGTTCCAGCAGGTTTCAAGATTTCTCCGGATAGATGTTTGCAGGGCAGTGTACAAAGGTTCTGGCATGGATGGGATAGGCGGGCGATGCTTGCGTAATCCGGCAGGGTTGCCGGGACATGCCGGCCCTTGCTTACTCCGGATGGGTCAGCGGATTCAGTCCGAACGAGCGCAGCATGCGGCTTAGGGTAATGAGCGGTAGGCCGATAATGGCGGTGGGGTCGTCGGACCGCATGCTTTCCATCAGGGCAATGCCCAGTCCTTCAGCCTTGGCGCTGCCCGCCGTGTCGTAGGGTTGTTCGCGGCGCAGGTAGGTGGTGATTTCGTCGCTGGTCAAGACCCGGAACCGGCATAGCGTGACGATATCGGCGATTTCATGCCGCTGGCCGTCGCTAACGCACAGCGCACTGTGGAATTCTACCGTCTGGCCGCTGAGTTGTTCAAGCTGGGCATAGGCGCGCTCGAAGTTGCCGGGTTTACCGATAGGCGCGCCGTCTATGGTCGCTACCTGGTCGGATCCGATGATCAGCGCGCCGGGATGGGCGGGTATGACAGCTTGCGCTTTGGCGAGCGACAGCCGCAAGGCCAGGGCGGTCGGGCTCTCGTTTGGCAGCGCGGTTTCGTCGATATCCGGCGATACGGCGATAAAGGGCAGGCCCAGGCGTCCCAGCATTTCTTGGCGATAGCGGGAGCTTGAGGCAAGGATAAGACGCATGATGTTTTAGTGCTTGGTTTGGTTTGACTGGGGGGCGTGAAACGCGCTATTATCTAATGTTTTCCTGGTAGCGCAAAGGGAACATACAGCTGGAATGCGCAGCTTTTACTAGCTGGCTATAAAAGGGGAACTACGCGTGGATATACAGTATGTTGACACGTATGAGCTTACCCGTGTGGGCCATGAAGTACATGGCCAGGCCGGAATTGATCGGTTCGATCGCCTGCTTGAAGACTTGCCCGAGCAAGCCGGCACCACGGTGTCCTGGACTGTCAAGGGCGAAATGGACTCATTTGGCCAGCGTTTCTTGCATGTGCATGTAAAGGCTGCCCCAATGCTTGAATGCCAGCGTTGCATGAAGCCATTCGAATGGGTGGTCGATAGCCGGAATCGCTTGCAGGTAGTTAAGTCCGAGGCTGATCTGGATGCCGGCGACGCCGCCGACGACGATCCCGACGATGTGATTGAACGCATTCTGGGGTCGCAGCGTCTCGACGTTCTGGCTTTGGTCGAAGATGAAATCATCCTCAGTCTGCCGTATGTGCCCAAGCACGATGTTTGTCCGTCGTTGCCGGAGCCTCTTGAAGAAGAGCCCGATAGCGACTCAGTTCGACCCTCGCCGTTTGCGGCGCTGGATCAACTAAAGAAAGATTGAATTTACCGAATTTAACTTGCGGGAATCATCGCGTACAATAGCGACCCGTTTACAGGAGTCATCATGGCCGTTCAGCAAAACAAAAAGAGTCCGTCTAAGCGCGGTATGCATCGTTCGCACGATTTCATCGTGGCGCCTTCGACAGCAGTCGAGCCCACCACGGGCGAATTGCATCTGCGTCACCATATCAGCCCCAACGGCGTTTACCGCGGCCGTAAAGTTCTCAAGTCCAAGAACGACGAATAATCCAGTTGTTTGCGATCTTGCTATAAACGCCAAAGATTGCGCACTTGATGTCGAAAACTGAGATTCGAATCGCCATCGACTGCATGGGCGGTGATGTCGGCTTGCCGATCACCATTCCTGCGGCCTGTCACTTTGCGAAGCAGAACCCCGATACGCGCTTGCTGCTCGCGGGCGATGTCACGGCTATCGAAGCCGGCTTGCGTGCGCAGGGCAGCCTGGGTGCGCGGTGGTACGATATTCTTCCCGCCTCCGAAGTCGTCCTCATGGACGACTCCATCGAGGTGGCGTTGCGTCGTAAAAAAGATTCGTCCATGCGCGTAGCGGTTCAAGCGGTCAAGGACGGCCTGGCCGACGCCTGCATTTCGGCCGGCAATACAGGCGCCTGGATGGCGATTCCCGCTATATACTCAAAACGCTGGACGGCATCGACCGGCCAGCCATCGCCACGTCCATTCCCAACCAGAAGGGCGGCGCGACCACCATGCTGGACCTCGGAGCCAACGTCGATTGTTCGGCCGAGCATCTGTTGCAGTTCGCCATCATGGGTTCCGCGTTGGCGTCGGCGGTCGATCATCGCAAGCGGCCCACCATAGGCCTGCTCAATATCGGCGAGGAAATCATCAAGGGCAATGAAATCGTCAAGCAGGCGGCCGAACTTCTGCGGGCCAGCGGCTTGAATTTCTACGGCAATGTCGAAGGCGACGACATTTTCAAAGGCACGGTAGACGTCGTGGTATGCGATGGCTTCGTCGGCAACGTCGTGCTCAAATCCATCGAAGGCTTGGCCAGAATGGTGGGCAATATGATCAAGGCCGAATTCACGCGCGATTCCCTGTCCATGGCCGCCGGTATGCTGGCCAAGCCGGTGCTCAACCGTTTCCGCGATCGCGTCGATAATCGTCGCTATAACGGGGCCGCTTTGCTGGGTTTGCGCGGCATTGTCATCAAAAGCCACGGCTCGGCCGATGCCTATGCATTCGGCTGTGCGCTTCAACGCGCCCGTGAAGCGGTGCATAATGGTCTGCTTGGCGGTACGACAAGCGCCATCGACAGCCTTCGCCAGAGTTGCAGGCCGCAGCGGCCCAGTCGGCGAAGATCTCCAACGAATTATCTGATCCTGCGCCATAGCTCAGGTGCCTGGAAGCTACTATGCCTTATGCCAAAATAATAGGGTCCGGGCGGCTATTTGCCCGCCCGCGTCGTATCCAATGATGAACTGGCCGCCGATCTGGCGACGCGGCAGATCGAAACGTCGGATACCTGGATCGTCGAGCGCACGGGCATACGCCAGCGCCACATGGCCGAGCGCGGCGTTGCGACCAGCCAGCTGGCCACCCAGGCCGCGCGGCGGCCCTGGAAAATGCCGGCGTGAACGGCCGATGACATCGACTTGATCATCGTCGCCACTTCCACTCCCGACTTCGTGTTTCCCAGTACGGCTTGCCTGGTGCAGGCCAATCTGGGCGCCAAGGGCGGGGCCGCATTCGATATCCAGGCGGTATGCAGCGGCTTTGTCTATGCCTTGACCACGGCCGATGCCTTCATACAGGCCGGCCGCGCCAAGATGGCCCTGGTCATCGGCGCCGAAGTGTTCTCGCGCATCCTGGACTGGAACGACCGCGGTACCTGCGTGTTGTTTGGCGACGGCGCGGGCGCGGTCGTGATCCAGGCTTCCGACGAGCCCGGCATTATTGGCCGCCAAACTGCATGCCGACGGCAGCCAGATGAATATCCTGTGCGCCGCCGGCAACGTTGCCTACGGCGAAGGTAACAGGCGATCCGTTCCTGCGCATGGATGGCCAGTCGGTGTTCAAGCTGGCCGTCAATGTGCCTGGCCAGGTCGGCGCACGAGGTCTGCGAGCAGGCTGGCATTGCCGCTGGACCAGCGTCGATTGGCTGGTGCCCCACCAGGCGAATGTGCGCATCATCAATTTCCTGGGCCGCAAGCTGGCATATCCCCGACCGAAAGGGTAGTCATCACGGTCGACAAACACGCCAATACATCGGCCGCCAGCGTGCCGCTGGCGCTTTGATGTCGCACGCCGCGATGGCCGTATAAAGACCGGCAGATACGGTAATGATGCAAGGGGTGGGCGGCGGTTTCACCTGGGGCTCTGTGCTGGTGAAAATATAGCAGGCCGTTGGCGCGAGCGCCGGCGTTCCCACTTACCTTTCAATTTTTTTCTACACCTATGAAAATAGCTTTTGTCTTTCCAGGACAGGGATCACAGTCTGTCGGCATGCTTGATGCCTGGTCGGATAACGCCGTGGTCAGCGAACACGTTGCTTAAGGCTTCCGGCGCGTTGGGGCAGGATATTGCTGCTTTGATCGCCGCGGGTCCGGCCGAAGACCTCAATCTCACCACCAATACCCAGCCCGCCATGCTGATCGCCGCGCGTGGCAATATATCGCGCCTGGATAGACGCGGGCGGCGCGCCGCCCGAATTGATCGCGGGCCACAGCCTGGGCGAATACTCTGCCTTGACGGCCGCCGGCGCCATGAGCCTGGATGACGCGGTACGTATTGTGCGCATTCGCGCCGATGCCATGCAAGCCGCTGTGCCGGTGGGCACCGGGCGGCATGGCGGCCATCCTGGGCCTGGACGACGATGTCGTCAAATCCGTGTGCGCGCAGGCCGCCGATGGCGAAGTGGTGGAAGCCGTAAATTTCAACGCGCCGGCGCAAGTCGTCATTGCCGGCCACAAAAGCGCGGTCGAGCGGGCCTGCGAAGCTGGCCAAGGCCCAGGGGGCCAAGCGCGCCCTGATGCTGCCCGTGTCCGCGCCTTTTCATTCCAGCCTGTTGAAGCCTGCCGCCGACGTCCTGGAACAGGCCCTGGCCGGCATTCCATTCGTTGCTCCCGCAATCCCCTGATCAATAACGTCGACGTGGCCATCGTCTCAGCGATCCCGCTGCCATCAACGATGCGCTGGTTCGCCAGGCCTGGCATGCCGTCCGATGGGTGGAAACTCTGCAGGCAATGCGGGCGCAAGGCGTCACGCATGTGGTCGAATGCGGCCCCGGCAAGGTGCTCAGCGGTCTGACCAAGCGGATCGACCGCGAATTGATTGGCCTGGCGATCACCGATCCGGCCTCGCTGACGCTGCGCTGGAAACTTTACACGGATGATCGCCATGCAAGATAAGCAAATTGAAGGCAAGGTCGCACTGGTAACCGGCGCCACGCCGGGGCATCGGGCAAGCCATCGCCGCTCGAACTGGCGGCTCACGGCGCCAAGGTGGTCGGCACGGCCACCTCCCAGGCCGGCGCACAGCAAATTACCGAAATGCTGGCTGCCAGCGGTGGACGCGGTGCCGTATTGAATGTCGATGACCCGGCTGCCTGCGAAAGCGCTGGTCGCCGAATTGGGCAAGGAAGGCGGCGGTCCGCATATCCTGGTCAACAATGCCGGCATCACCCGCGATACCCTGGCCATGCGCATGAAGGACGACGACTGGGACGCCGTGATCGACACCAATCTGTCGGCTGTTTTCCGTCTGTCGCGAGCGGTCATGCGAGGCATGATGAAGGCCCGATGGGGCCGTATCATCAACATTACTTCGGTGGTGGGCTCCAGCGGCAACGCCGGCCAGGCCAATTATGCCGCCGCCAAGGCCGGCGTGGCCGGCATGGCGCGCGCCTTGGCCCGCGAACTGGGCAGCCGCAATATCACTGTCAATTGCGTGGCCCCCGGCTTCATCGATACCGACATGACACGCGCCCTCGACGAGACGCAACCGGCGGCCATTGCTTGCGCAAATTCCCTTGGGGCATCTGGGCGCCGCGGCCGATATCGCGAATGCGGTGTGCTTTCTGGCCAACCCCAGGGCAGGCTACATCACAGGCACCACCTTGCATGTCAATGGCGGCATGTACATGTAATATACCAAACAGACCATTCCCTCCTAGGGTAAAATCTGTTTATCCCAGAGGTATTCCGACTAGACGTTTTGACCGAATAAAGCAAAATATATCGTTCATAACCGGTAATACCGTTTTTTTTTGTCATAGCCAGCACCAATAATTTTTTCGTTTGGCTATAATTCGCGGGAATTTTTCCCACTTGGAGATCTGCATGGAAAGCATCGAACAGCGCGTCAAGAAGATCGTCGCTGAACAACTTGGCGTCAACGAAGCCGAGATCAAGAACGAATCTTCCTTCCTTGACGACCTCGGTGCCGATTCGCTCGATATGGTCGAGCTCGTGATGGCACTCGAAGACGAATTTGAAACCGAAATTCCCGACGAGGAAGCCGAGAAAATCACGACGGTTCAGCAGGCTGTCGACTACATCTCGTCGCACAGCAAGCAGTAATTTCAATTTTCGGGCGTGGGTTCGGTATTCCGGCAAGCCGCCTCGTAGCGGTTTCTAGGGGATGTCCCGCTGTTCGGCCAAATCGGTTCATGGTTTGGCGTGGCAGCGTGTTCATCCGCTTTAAGCCGCTTTTTTATTTTGAGGAGTCATCCGTGAAACGACGTGTCGTCATTACCGGTCTTGGTATCGTTTCGCCGGTGGGCAACGATATTGACAGCGCATGGGACAATATCGTTAATGGGCGTTCAGGCATCGGGCGTATTATCGCGTTTCGATTCGTCTACGTTTAATGCCCAGATAGCGGGTGAGGTCAAGGATTTCGATGTCACGCAATACATGACAGCCAAGGAAGCCAAGCAAATGGATACGTTCATCCATTATGGCGTGGCTGCGGGCGCTCAGGCGTGGCGCGACGCGGGCCTGGAAGTCACCGAGGCCAATGCCGATCGCATCGGCATCATTATCGGCTCGGGCATAGGCGGGCTGCCACGCATCGAAGAGACAGCAGGTCGAATACCTCGAGCGCGGTGCGCGCCGGATATCGCCGTTTTTTGTGCCTGCTTCGCTAATCAATCTTATTTCCGGACAGTTGTCCATCATGCTTGGGCTCAAGGGCCCCAGCTATGCCGTGGTTTCGGCTTGCACCACAGGCTTGCATTGCATAGGCGATGCGGCCCGGCTGATCGAATACGGCGATGCCGACGTCATGGTGGCCGGTGGCGCCGAATCGACCGTATCGCCGCTGGGCATAGGCGGCTTTGCGGCCATGCGCGCGCTATCCACCCGCAATGACGATCCCACCACGGCTTCGCGGCCCTGGGACCGCGACCGCGACGGTTTTGTGCTGGGCGAGGGCGCCGGTGCGCTGGTGCTCGAAGAATACGAGCACGCGCAAGCAAGCGCGGCGCGCGAATATATGGCGAATTCGCCGGCTATGGCATGAGTTCCGACGCCTATCACATCACGTCGCCCGACCGCGACGGTCCCCGCCGCGGCGTGGTCAACGCCTTGCGCAATGGCGGGATCAATCCGGACGAAATCAGCTACGTCAATGCCCACGGCACCTCTACGCCCGCTGGGCGACAAAAACGAAACCGAAGCGCTCAAGCTGGCTTTCGGCGATCATGCCAAGAAACTGGTGGTCAATTCCACCAAATCCATGACTGGTCACTTGCTGGGCGCCGCCGGCGGAATCGAGGCGGTGTTCACGACCCTGGCCGTTTATCACCAGATTTCCCCGCCCACGATCAATATCTTCAATCAGGATCCCGAATGCGACCTCGATTATTGCGCCAATCAGGCGCGCGATATGAAGATCGACATTGCCTTGTCGAACTCTTTCGGTTTCGGCGGCACCAATGGGTCGATGATCGTGCGGAGGCTCTAAGCTGGGGCGCCCCATGACACTAGCCGGCTCATGGCCGGTTCAGCGCCCGCGCTGGGCTGGCTTGCTGGGCATAGTGTTATGCGTGGTCGGCGTTTCCAGCCTGCTTGGCGCCGGCCTGCCCATGCTGGGCGGCCAGCCGATAGTGGCCTTTGCCTGTCTGGCGCTGGCGGCGGCATGGGGAGTTTGCCGGATAGTCCAATCCCACGCTCTTGCGGGTACACTGTCCTTGCGCCATGATGGCCTTTGGGAGCTAGAGCTGCCCGTTACACGAAAAACCATGCGCTTGACCCATGCCTGGCCCGCATTCGCATGGATAACTCTCCAGTTCCACGATATAGGTTCAAGCGGACAGCAAAAGCCGTTGGAACTGGTTGTCTGGAAAACCGAGGTGTCCCAGCGGGCCTGGTGCGAACTATGCGTGCGCGTCGCCGGGCAGGTTGCCATGCCTGGCCGGATCCTGCAAAAGGAAAGCCTATGAGCGAGCGTGACGTAGACGCTGAATTGGTCGCTCGCGTACAGCGCGGCGACAAGCGGGCGTTCGATTTGCTGGTGCTGAAGTACCAACGCAAAATCATGCGGCTGCTGTCGCGCATGGTGCGCGACCCCTCCGAGGTGGAAGACGTTGCCCAGGAAGCCTTTATCAAGGCATACAGGGCCTTGCCGCAGTTTCGCGGCGAAAGCGCCTTTTATACCTGGCTTTACCGCATCGCCATCAATACCGCGCGCAATTGGCAGGTGGCCAACGGGCGCCGCCCCAGCACGCCAAATGCAATTGAAACAGAAGATGGTGAAACTTTTAGCCCGATTGACAACCTAACAGATATAAGTACCCCGGAATCAGTATTGGCTAGCCGGCAAATCGTTGAAACGGTCAACGCCGCCATTCATACTCTTCCCGAGGATCTGCGCACTGCCATTGTCTTGCGTGAAATTGAAGGTATGAGTTACGAAGATATTGCCCAAAGCATGGGGTGTCCGATCGGCACGGTGCGCTCGCGTATTTTTCGCGCCCGGGAAGCCATAGCGGCACAATTGCGTCCTATGCTGGACAACGATCCTGAGCGCCGCTGGTAAGGAGTTGTGAAAATGCAAGTTGCCAATCAAGCCAGGCAAGACCACGAAGAAGCGTCGTGGGAGGCCTCCGTATCCACCTGGATCGACGGGGAAGGCGAGATCCGTTCCGAAGAGCTGGACAGCCCCTATGGCCGCCAGCTATGGGACAGCTATCATCTTATTGGCGATGTCCTGCGCAATCAAGATTTGGCCATCAAGCCCAGCGATTTCTTCTACGCGCGCCTGTCCAAGGCTATCGATGCCGAGCCTTCCATCGTCGCGCCGCGCAATCTGCATGGGCATAGCCCCATGCGCGTGGGTTTGTCCGGCTTGGCCATTGCCGCCGCGGTGGCGTCGGTCGTATGGGTTGCCCTGCCGTATTTTTCCGGTTCCGATGCTCCGGCATCCGCCCCGGTGCAGGTTATAGCCAGCGCGGGCGACGATCCCGCCTTGCGCGATTACCTGGACGCGCATAGGGAAATATCCGGATCCAGCGCCGTGCGGCAAGTATCGTTCGATTCGGGGGTGCCCAGGTAATGGCGGTAGTTTGGCATGCAAATGCTCGTTCGCGGCTATATCGCCGGCCGCATCGGGCCGATAGTAATTTCAACCGGATGTATCAAGCGCTGCTTATGGCGGCGGCCTGCATGCTGGCGCAATCCGCGCTGGCCGCCGGTACCCCTCAGGGCGCGGCGACGGATCCGGGCGTTGCGCTGCTGCAGAAAGTGCAGGCCGCCGCGCGCAGCCTGGACTATTCAGGTGTTTATACCTACCAGCAAGGCACCACCATGGTGTCTTCGCGTATCATCCACATTGTCGATGGCACCGGCGAGCGCGAACGTATCGAAATGCTCGATGGGCCGCCGCGCGAATATCTCAGGAATAACGACATTACCCAGTGCCTGATTCCCGAGAAAAAGCTTATTGTGCTCGAACACAGGCGCGGCGACCGTTTTCCATCCTTGCTTGCGGGCGACGGCAAGAATATTCCCGCCAACTACACGATCAAGACCGGGCTGGCGCCTAACCGCATCGCCGGACGCGAATGCTCGCTGGTGGAATTGGTTCCCAAGGACAGCCACCGCTATGGCTATAGAATCTGCACCGATACCGAAACCAATTTGCTCCTGAAAGCGCAGACCATAGGCAATAATCGCGATGTCATCGACCAGATTTCATTCACCAGCCTGCAACTAGGCAAAAAGGTGGCCTCCGAAGACTTGGCGTCCGATTGGGACACCAAGGGCTGGAAGGTGCTCGAGACCCCCATGAGCCCCATAGATCTGCCCAAAGAGGGCTGGCGCATTCCGTTTCCGCCCGGCTTCCAGGCTCTTACCCAGGTATCGCGTCCCATGAAGGCCGGCAAGAAAGTCAGCCAGCTCGTGGTTTCCGATGGTGTGGCCGCCATATCGGTGTTCATAGAATCCTTCGATGCGGCCCATGACAGTCCCTTGGCCAAGGGGGCGATGCAAAAAGGGGCCATGAATGTTTTTCGCACGCGGATCGATAATTATTGGCTGACGGCGCTGGGGGAAGTTCCCACAGAGACCTTGCGCGATATTGCCGAATATACAGAATACGTGCCGCTGGCCGGGCATAAATAATCTTGTTTCAACCTAGGAGCTTCATGATGCTTTCTACCCATGCAGGTAATAACAAAATCAAACGGATGGTGGCGTGCGCGTCGGCGAGCCTGTTGGTCCTGGTGTCGCCGCTGGGCGGAGTGGCCAGTGCCCAGACAACTCCTGTGCCGACATTGACCGTGCCTGACTTCACGGCCGTCGTGGCCAAGACAGAAAACTCGGTCGTCAATATCCGCACCACCGAATCCGTGCCGGTGCGCAATCCCGCCATGGGCCCCAACGGCAACGATCCCTACGACATGTTCCGCTGGTTCTTCGGGCCCGATTTCGTGCCTCCCGGCATGCCGGGGCCTGGGTCCGGCCCGCGTCAGCGCAATGCGCCGAATCCTGCGCCGCAAGAAAAAGAACATACGGTTCCGCGCGGGGTGGGATCGGGTTTCATTATTTCCAGCGATGGCTACATCCTGACCAATAATCACGTGGTCGCCAAATCCAACGGCATCTTCGTGACAATGACCTCGGGCAAGGAATACAAGGCCAAGATCATAGGCACCGATGCGCGGACCGATGTGGCGTTGCTCAAAATCGACGCCAAGGATCTTCCGTCCTTGCCTATCGGCGACTCCACCAAGCTCAAGAAAGGTCAGTGGGTGCTGGCGATAGGCTCGCCTTTCGGCCTGGATTCCACCGTCACGTCAGGCATAGTCAGCGCCATCAGTCGCGATACCGGCGATTATCTGCCGTTCATCCAGACCGATGTGGCGGTCAACCCCGGCAATTCCGGCGGTCCGCTTATCGATCTGGCCGGGCAGGTGGTAGGCATCAATTCGCAGATTATTTCGCAAAGCGGCGGTTTCATGGGAATTTCCCTGGCCATACCGATAGACGAAGTAATGCGGGTCGTCGAGCAGCTTAAAGCCCACGGTAAAGTCACGCGCGGCCGTATCGGCGTGCAGATCGGGCCTGTCTCCGACGAAGTCGGCAAGGCTATCGGGCTGGAAAAAGCCGAAGGCGCCATGGTCAGCAACGTCGAACACGACAGTCCGGCGGACGAGGCCGGCATACGTTCGGGCGACGTCATCACCAAATTCGATGGCAAGGGCATTGCCCACATGACCGACCTGCCGCGCATCGTCGGGGCCACCAAGCCCGGCAAGCGCGTGCCTGTCGAAGTCTGGCGCAAAGGCAAGACCGTTACCGTGCAGGTCAAAGTGGGCGATATGCCGGCGGCCGAAAGCGAAGCGGCAAGCGGGCAGCCGGAAGCACCCAAGACAGCCCCTGTCGATGCGCTGGGCCTGAAAGTCACCCAGGTTTCCGCCGAGACTCGCAGCAAGCAGAAAATCACGGGCGGCGTGCAGGTAACCGAAGTCGCGGAGCCGGCGGCGACGGCCGGCCTGGTCGCGGGCGACATCATCCTGACCGTCAACGATAAGGATGTCACCGATCCGGCGCAGTACGCCAAGCTGGTCGCGGGGCTGGACAAATCCCGCGCAGCGGCTCTGCTGGTGATGCGTGGCGATCAATCTCAGTGGGTAACTGTCACACCCGGAAAATAATCCCCAGAAACAGCTAAAATGGCTCGATAGCAGAAGGGGGGCGCCCTTGGCGCGCCCCTTTTTCATGTTTCCCCTTAATATCCGCTCATGCCGTCTGGTGGGCTTCTTTTTTCCGGTTTATGGATCACATCCGCAACTTTTCCATCATTGCTCATATTGACCACGGCAAGTCCACGCTAGCCGATCGCCTGATTCATCGTTGCGGCGGTTTGGCCGATCGTGAAATGTCGTCGCAGGTTCTCGATTCGATGGATATCGAGCGCGAGCGCGGCATTACCATCAAAGCGCAAACAGCGGCGCTCAGCTATAAGGCCAAAGACGGCAAGGTTTACGCCTTCAATCTTATCGACACCCCGGGGCATGTCGATTTCTCCTACGAGGTCAGCCGCTCATTGTCGGCGTGCGAGGGCGCATTGCTGGTCGTGGACGCCACCCAGGGCGTCGAGGCGCAAACGGTCGCAAATTGCTACACCGCCATCGAACTGGGCGTCGAAGTCGTTCCGGTCTTGAACAAAATGGATCTGCCCTCGGCCGACCCCGAGGGCGCTCGCCAGGAAGTCGAGGATGTCATCGGCATCGACGCCACCGATGCGATTCTGTGCAGCGCCAAAACCGGCATGGGCATCGACGATATCCTGGAAACCATCGTGGCCAGGATTCCGCCGCCGGCCGGCGATCCCGCCCAGCCGCTGCAGGCCCTGATCATCGACTCGTGGTTCGACAACTACGTGGGCGTGGTCATGCTGGTGCGCGTCGTCAATGGCGTGCTCAAGCCCAAGGACAAGATTCTCCTGATGGCCGAAGGGTTCACCCATTTGTGCGAGCACATCGGCGTATTCACGCCCAAATCGGAACCTCGCAAAGAGCTGTCCGCGGGCGAGGTGGGGTTCGTGATTGCCGGCATCAAGGAACTCGAACACGCCAAAGTGGGCGATACCATCACTCTGGCAGGCAAGCCGGCGGCATCGGCCTTGCCAGGCTTCAAAGAAGTCAAGCCGCAAGTATTCGCCGGTTTGTATCCGGTGGAAAGCAGCGAATACGATCAGTTGCGCGATTCGCTCGAAAAGCTCAAGCTTAACGATTCCTCGCTGATGTTCGAGCCCGAGGTTTCACAGGCCCTGGGCTTCGGTTTTCGTTGCGGCTTTCTGGGTTTGCTGCACATGGAAATCGTGCAGGAACGCCTCGAGCGCGAGTTCGACATGGATATCATCACCACGGCGCCTACCGTGGTGTACCAAGTCGAAGTCCGCGATGGCTCGACACTGATGATAGAAAGTCCGTCGCGCATGCCCGATATCGGCAATATCACCGAGATCCGCGAACCCATCGTTACCGTAACGTTGTTCATGCCCCAGGAATACGTAGGGCCTGTCATGTCCCTGTGCATGGTCAAGCGGGGCATGCAGCTCAATATGACCTATCATGGCCGCCAGGTTCACCTGATGTACGAAATGCCCCTGGCCGAGATCGTGCTCGACTTTTTCGACAAGCTCAAATCGGTCTCGCGCGGCTATGCGTCGATGGACTACGAGTTCAAGGAATACCGGTCGGCCGACGTGGTGCGCGTCGATTTGCTGATCAACAGCGATCGCGTCGATGCCTTGTCCATGATCGTGCACCGATCCAACGCCCGGTATCGCGGCCGCGAAGTCGTCTCCAAGATGCGTTCGCTGATACCCCGCCAGATGTTCGACATCGCCATACAGTCGGCTATCGGCGCCGAAGTCATTGCCCGTGAAAACGTCAAGGCCTTGCGCAAGAATGTGCTGGCGAAATGTTATGGCGGCGATATTTCCCGCAAGAAGAAGTTGCTTGAAAAGCAGAAGGCCGGCAAGAAACGCATGAAGCAGGTCGGCAATGTGGAAATCCCTCAAGAGGCATTCCTGGCCATCTTGCAGGTCGACGATAAATAAATGAAAAATAACAAGGTGTGTCTGGTATGAGTTGGGATTTTGCCCTGGTGTTGTTTTTGTTGCTGGTGCTAACGGGAATCGTCTGGTGCCTGGATTTTTTCCTGCTGCGTTCGCGCCGGCGCGCGAAGGCTGTCGCGGCCATGGCGGCTACCGGCCCCGCTGTGGCGGGGCTCGAGCAGACGGAAGCCGCGCGCATCCGCCAGGAAGCCTACGATAAGGCCAACCGGGCGCCGTGGTGGGTAGAGTATTGCGTCAGCTTCTTTCCCGTCATTTTGTTTGTTTTTGCCTTGCGCGCTTTTGTGGTCGAGCCATTTCGCATTCCGTCGGGCTCCATGCTGCCCACACTGCAAGACGGCGACCTTATTCTGGTGAACAAATTCCAGTACGGCATACGGCTGCCCATCATCGACCAGAAAATCATCGACCTGGGTTCCCCCGAGCGTGGCGACGTCATGGTTTTCCGCTATCCGGTGGATCCTGGCGTAGACTATATCAAGCGTGTCGTAGGATTGCCGGGCGATGTGGTGCTGTACCAGGACAAAATATTGTCCATCAATGGCAAGGAAGTCTCCCATGTGCGCGACGGCGATTTTTTCGAGCCCGACCGCTCGTCCTATGTGGGACGCTACACCGAGCAACTGGGTCCGGTCCAGCATAACATCCTGTTGAACAAGCAGGCAGCGCAAGACTACATGGCGATTTCCGACTACCCGTTCAAGGATAATTGCGAATACCTGCTCAACGGGGTGCGTTGCACCGTACCGGCCGGCCATTACTTCATGATGGGCGATAATCGCGACAACAGCCTTGACAGCCGCTATTGGGGGTTTGTCCCCGATAAAAACATTGTCGGCCGCGCTTTCTTCATCTGGATGAATTTCAGCGAGCCCAGCCGCATAGGCCGGTTCCGGTAATGGCGCGCGTTGATATCCTGGAGCAGGCCCTGGATTACCGGTTCGCCGATGCGACATTGCTGGAACAGGCGCTGACGCATCGCAGCCACAGTTCCCACCATAACGAACGCCTCGAGTTCCTGGGTGATTCGGTGCTTAATTTTGTGGTGGCCGCCTTGTTGTTCAAGCGATTCCCCCGAATCGACGAAGGCGATTTGTCGCGCCTGCGCGCCAATCTGGTCAAGCAGTCGTCGCTGGCCGATATCGCAGGTAAATTATTGCTGTCGCAATATTTGAGATTGGGCGAGGGAGAACTCAAAAGCGGCGGTTTCCGGCGCCCGTCCATCCTGGCCGATGCCCTGGAAGCGATTTTAGGAGCCATCTTTCTTGACGGCGGTTTCGATGCCGCGCAAAAAGCCATTGCCCGCCAATATGAGCCTATACTGGCTCATGTGGATCCCAAAACCCTGGGCAAGGATCCCAAAACGCTATTGCAGGAATTATTGCAGGCCCGCAAGCTGGATTTGCCCGCCTACACCGTGGTGGCCACGCATGGCGCCGCCCACAATCAGCTGTTTGAAGTCGAATGCCAGATCCCCAAGCTGGAGATCAAGGTCAGCGCTCCCGGCGCCAGCCGCCGCGCGGCTGAACAGTCCGCCGCCGAACTCGCCATTGCGGCGATCAGCGCCCTGGCTCCGGCCAAAGGTTCGCGTACCGCGCGCGCGCGCAAATCAACACAGTTGTCATTGCCTGTGGCAGTGTCCCAGGAGAACAAATGACCGATCCATTCCGCTGCGGCTTCATTGCGATCGTAGGCCGTCCCAATGTCGGCAAGTCCACGCTCGCCAACGCCCTCATAGGCAGCAAAATATCGATTGTTTCGCGCAAGGCGCAAACCACGCGGCACCGCATCAACGGGGTGCTGACGCGGGAACACGAGCAGTTCGTCTTCGTGGATACCCCCGGATTCCAGACCCGCCACGGCGGGGCCATGAATCGCATGATGAACCGGGTGGTGACCCAGGCCCTGGCCGAGGTCGATGTGATCGTTCATGTGGTCGAGGCGGGCAAGTGGTCGTCGGGCGATGCCCAATTGCTGCCCTTGTTGCCCAAGTCGGGGCAGAAGACCATATTGGTCGTCAACAAAGTCGACACACTCAAAAGCAAGAATGACATGTTTGCCTATGTGAACAAGATCATGGCGCAGCATCCTTATTCCGCGGTCGTGCCGGTCAGCGCGGTGCGCGGGACCCAGTTGGATAGCCTGCTTGCGGAAATCGCCGAACGCCTGCCCGAGGGCGAACCCATGTTCGAGGCCGATGCCCTCACGGATCGTCCCATGCGGTTTATCGTCGCCGAACTCATACGCGAAAAGATTTTTCGCCTTGTCGGCGACGAATTGCCCTACGGCTGCACGGTGGTGATCGAAGAGTGGGAAGAGAACGACGACGGCGTGCGGGTCGCCGCCTGCATTGTGGTCGAGCGCGACACGCACCGTCCCATCCTGCTGGGGGCGGGGGGCAGCCACATGAAGCGCATGGCTTCCGAAGCGCGGCAAGACATGGTCAAATTGCTGGACAAGACCGTGCACCTCGAGGTGTACATCAAGGTGCGCAAGGGTTGGTCCGACCGCGAAGGCGCGTTGCGCGAACTGGGATATGAATAGGCGGACGCTGCGCGTTCAAGATGCGGCTGGCTATTTATTGCATTCGGCCGCATGGCGGGAAACCTCGCTGATTATTCAGGTGTTCACGCGCAGCCACGGCAATGTGGCCTTGGTCGCCAAGGGGGCCAAGCGTCCTTATTCGGCCCTGCGCCCTGTCCTGACCGCCTTTCAGCCTTTGGGGCTGGCCTGGAGCGGAGCGGGCGAGGTCAAGACCCTGACGCGCGCCGAATGCGCGGGTATACGGCCTTTGCACGGCAGGGCCTTGATGTCGGCCTGGTACATGAATGAATTATTGCTGCGTTTATTGCCCCGGGAAGATCCGCATCCGGGGCTTTACGATGCCTACGACGCGGCCCTGCGCCAGCTTGCGACAGTATTCCCCGGCGGCAAGCTCGAAGGCGCCGCTGAAGAAAGCGCGCTGCCGCCAGCGCCGGGTTTGCCAACGGCCCCCGGTCTGCCAAATGGGTCGGCGGCCAGCGCCCTGAGGCGTTTTGAATGGGTGCTGCTGAACGAAACCGGCTATGGCCTGGGCGACGATCCGCCGGATTTCGACGATGCCGGGCAAGAGCCGCAGTTGCGCTTGTCCTTGCGGGAAAGGCTAAACGAACAATTGGGCCGTCCCTTGCTGACCCGCAAGGTGTTGATGGAATTGCAGCGCTATTAGATCCCCCTGAATGGAAAAGCCCGTCCTCCCTCAAGTGCTGGTGATCGACACCTGCGTGCTGATCTCCAATGTCTTGCGCCGCGTGTTGCTGCGCCTGGCTGGACATGACTGTTTTGAACCGGCCTGGAGCGAGATCATAGGGGACGAATGGCGGCGCAACGCGGCGCGCCTATGGGGCGTGCCGGCGGACGACATCCAGGCGCAATGGCTGGCGCTGCAAGCCGACTTTCCTCGGGCGGACCAGGGCGAGATCAGCGCTTTCAAGGCAGGCTTGCGCCGCAGCGATCCCAAGGACTGGCATGTGATTGCCGCTGCCCGCGCGGCCAAAGCGCGCAGCGCCACAGGCGTCACGGCAGGCATCGTCACGCGCAACATCAGGGACTTCAATCGTTCGGAGCTGCGCGGTTACGGATTGGCGCTGTTTGATCCCGATGAGTTGCTGGTGGCGTGCTGGCGGCAATATCCCGTGCCTATGGCCAGCGTCTTCGACGAATTGCGGGAATATGCGCGCGCGCCGGGCAAAGAGTTGGAGACGCTCGAAGTGATTTTGAAGCGCGAGCGCCTGTTCCAGTTGAATCGGCTTTATCTGGCCCGGGCATGAAACAAGGCATAGCGCTTTCGCTCTTGTCATCCGTGCTGTTCGCCGCGCTTTATTACTATGCGACGCTGCTGTATCCGCTGGATGGCCTGGCAATTTTCGCCTGGCGCGTCGTGCTCGGCCTGCCTGCGTTGGCGCTGTTGATTTCCCGGGCGCGCGGGTGGGGCGAGATCGGACTCGTGGCAAAGCGCCTGCGGCGCGAAGCCAGGCTGTGGCTGCTGCTATTGCTCAGCGCGGCGCTGATAGGCGCGCAATTATTGCTGTTCGTGTGGGCGCCTTTGCATCAACGCGCGCTGGATGTATCGCTGGGCTATTTTCTGCTGCCTTTGGTCATGGTGTTGCTGGGGCGTTTTTTCTATCATGAACGCTTGACCCGGATCCAGACATTGGCCGTATGGCTGGCGGCTGCCGGCGTGGCGCATGAGCTTTGGCGGGTCGATGCGTTTTCCTGGGCGACGGCCCTGGTGATATTCGGTTATCCGCCTTACTTCATGCTGCGCCGCGTATTGCGCATGGGCACGTTCAGCGCCTTGTGGTTCGACATGCTGCTTCTGCTTCCCGTGGCACTGTGGTTGCTGTGCATCCAGGAAACCAGCGTGGCGCGGCAGTTCGGCCTCTATCCCGGCCTTTTCGGGCTGGTTCCATTGCTGGGGCTGATCAGCTCGGCCGCACTGGTGGGCTATATTGCGGCGAGCCGCATGCTGCCGCTGGGAATCTTTGGCATATTGGGCTATGTGGAACCTGTCCTGCTGTTTGGGGTGGCCTTCGCCTTGCTTGGCGAACCCATGCCCATCCGGGCCTGGCTGACCTATATTCCCATATGGGTCGCGATATCGTTGATGGCGGCCGAGGGCCTGGCCGCTTGGATGGCCGATAGGCGCAGCAGGCCGGGCTAGGGCCTGTCGACGCTACATCCCCGCCCGCGTGACGGGTCAACAGGCCCTAGAGCCAAGGCATGCAAGTCAGCCTGTGCCGATACTCACCGCATTTATTGGATCATTTGGTTGATCTCGATGATGGGCATCATCACGGCCAGGACGATGAGCAGCACAATGCCGCCCATGATCAATGTCATCAAGGGCTCGAGCAGGGCGGTCATGGTCATGGCGCGGCGCTCCAGTTCGTTGCTGAGCGTTTTCGCCGCGCGTTCCAGCATGGCGGGCAGCTCGCCCGTGCGCTCGCCGCTGCCGATCAGGTGAATCAATAAAGCCGGAAAAGTTTTTTGCGCTTGCAGGGCGGCCGCCAAAGAACTGCCTTCACGCACATGCCGCGTGGCTTCGTCCACCGCCAGGCGCAATTTGTCGTTGCCCAGTGTGCGGCGCGCGGCTTCCAGCGCTACCAGCAGCGGGGTGCCGCTGCTGGTCAGAATCGCCAGTGTCGCGGCGTAGCGCGCGGTGTTTACCCCCAGGACGTAGCGGCCCATCAAGGGCAGCCGCAATATGCGGGTGTGCCAGGCCAGCCTTGCCGCTGGATGCCGCAAATGCCAGCGCCAAAGGGCGAATAGCGCGGCCAGCACCAGCGCCGCAATGGCGCCCCAGTCGCGCACCAGGGCGCTGGCCGAAAGCATAAGGCGGGTCAGCAGCGGCAGGGTTTGATGAGATTGACTGAACGCATTCACTACCTGGGGTACGACATAGCTGAGCAGAAAAATCACGATAGCCATTGAAACTATGGTGACGATAATCGGGTAGATGAAGGCGGTAAGAATCTTGTTGCGCAAGTTGCCGCGCGATTCGATGTAGTCGGCCAGTTTTTCCATGACCAGGGACAGGTCGCCGGATTGTTCGCCGGCGTTGATCAGCGCGCAGTAAATTGGCGGGAAGTCGCGCGGGCGCGCCGCCAGCGCTTCGCCCAGGCGATGGCCCGCGCGTATATCCGCCCGCACCGACGCCAGCGCGTGGACTACATGCTGGCGTTCGGCTTGTTCCATAGTGGCGCTAAGGGCAAGCTCCAGGGGCAGGCGGGCCGCCAAGAGGCTGGCCAGTTGCCGGGTAAGCCAGCCCAAGTCCGTATCGCTCAGGCGCGGCCCCTTCAATATCTGGCCCGCTTTGGCTCGCCCGCCGGTGGCGGTGCGCAGCGACAGCGGCAGCAGCCCTTGCGATCGCAGGGCTTGGCGCGCGTTGCGATCGCTATCGGCATCTATCAGGCCGCGTACGATACGTCCGCTTGCATCGGAGGCCTCGTATTGATAAGTAGGCATAGTGGTTTCGTCTAAAAGTATCAGGCGTCGCGGGTTACGCGGGCCATTTCTTCTTCTGTCGTGATGCCTTGCGCAATCCAGCGCATACCGTCCTGACGCATGCTGAGCATGCCGGTGCGATAGGCGGCCTGGCGCAAGGCCTGTTCGTCGGCGCCCGCGTGGATCAGGCCGCGTGCGGTGTCGTCCATTGAAAACAATTCATGTACGCCGGTGCGCCCGCGATAGCCCGTATGGCTGCATTCGGCGCATCCATCGCGGTGCCATTCGGCGGTGCCGTCCGCATGGCTTTTTTTGCAGTGCGGGCACAGCATTCTTATCAATCGTTGGGCCAGCACGCCTTGCAGGGTGGAGGCCAGCAGGAAAGGTTCCACGCCCATATCGGTCAGCCGGGTAACGGCGGAGACGGCGTCGTTGGTGTGCAGCGTAGCCAGGACCAGGTGGCCGGTCAGCGAGGCCTGGACCGCGATTTGCGCGGTCTCCAGATCGCGGATTTCGCCTATCATGATGATGTCCGGATCCTGGCGCAAAATAGCGCGCAGCGCGGCCGCAAAGGTAAGATCGATGCGCGGATTCACCTGGGTTTGCCCGATGCCGGGCAGGTCGTATTCGATGGGGTCTTCCACCGTCAGAATATTCGTGGCCGCGGCGTCCAGGCGGCCTAGCGCGGCATATAGCGTCGTGCTTTTGCCGCTGCCGGTCGGGCCGGTTACCAGGACGATGCCGTGCGGTTGATGGATCAGCTTGTCCAGTTGGGCCAGCACGCCAGGGGCCATGCCCAATCGTTCCAGCTCCAGGCGTCCCGCTTGCTTGTCCAGCAGGCGCAGCACGGCGCGTTCGCCGTGCCCGGTGGGCAGTGTGGATACCCGCACGTCTATGGGGCGGCCACCCACGCGCAGAGCAATACGGCCGTCTTGCGGCAGGCGTTTCTCGGCGATGTCCAGGCTGGCCATGATTTTGATGCGCGACACCAGGGCATTGTGCAGCGCGCGGCGCGGGTTGACGATGTCGCGCAGCGTGCCGTCCACCCGATAGCGCACTACCGAATGCGTTTCGAAGATTTCCAAGTGGATATCGCTGGCGCCGTCGCGGACGGCCTGCGTGAACAAGGCGTTGATCATGCGTATGACGGGCGCGTCGTCGTGGGCTTCGAGCAGATCTTCGATTTCCGGTATGTCCTGCATCAGGCGATCCAGATCGATTTCATTGCCCGCCGCATCCACCACGGCGGCGGCATCGTCGGTTTGCGCATAAGCGGCGGCCAACAGGGTGTCGAGTTCCTCGTCGGCCACTTCGCGGTGGCTTATTTCGCCGTGGTGGCGGCGTATTTCAGCCAAGGCCCAGGCCGGAGTGCGGGCGGAGGTCGTCAGGACCACGCCCGCTGTCCCGGCCTGTATAAGGGCCCGGTAGGTTCGCGCCCAGGCGTAGGGAAGCCGGATATTCATCGTTAATCCCGAGGCTTGGGCGGGGCCGGGGCAACCGGACTGGCGATGCCGGCGATGCCGGCGATGGCGTGCCTGCGGGCGGCTTGCTGCCCGGCTCGCGCATGTCCAACAGGCCCGTATCGGGATTGCGCTCGATAACCGGCAATGATGCGCTGCCGTTGTCGGGGGCCAGCCATGTGGATCGTAATGGCAAGCGGGCCTGGGCCGCGCGCATATAGTTATACCGGTCCAGTGTGACGCTGGCGCCATCCTGGGCATTGCGCACAATATGCGGCCTCAGGAAAACCATCAAGTTGGTTTTGGAACGGCTGCGGGTGTCGTAGCGGAATAAAGCGCCAAGGACAGGGATATCGCCTAGCAGCGGCACGGAACGTCTGCCGTCCGTAACACTGTCTTCAAGCAGGCCGCCCAGTACAATGATTTGCCCATCGTCGACCAGTACATTGGTTTGCAGCGCGCGCTTGCGCGTGACCAATCCGCTGCCGGAAACCGCGACGGATGTGGCGCCGTCTATGCTGCTGACCTCCTGGTAGAGGGCCAGCTTGACGGTGCCGCCTTCGGATATCTGCGGACGGATCCGCAGCGTCAGCCCAATGTCTTCCCGCGCTATGGTCTGGAAGGGATTGCTTGCTCCATCGGCGGCGGTCGTGTACTGGCCGGTTACGAAAGGCACCGTCCGTCCGACGATAATACTGGCTTCTTCGTTGTCCAGCGTCATCAGGTTGGGGGTGGAAAGGATATTGGCGCCTCCTTGCGACTCCATGGCGCGCGCCAGTACCCCCAGGTTGACGATCTGGTTGCCCAGGACATTCAGAGTGCCTTTGACCACGCCCAGGCTCAGGCCTTGGCCCAGTGCGTCTATCGTACTTACGCCTTTGGGATTCAGGCCGCTGCCGCCCAGATTCGCGCCGCCGATGAACGAGGATCCGCCATTGGCAAGGCCGTTGCCGCCCGCCATCCATTGAATGCCGAATTCTGCGGCGTTGTCGGCCGTGACTTCGACTATCAGGCTTTCAACCAGGACTTGCGCGCGGCGCTGGTCCAGTTGCTCGATGACTTCGCGCAGGCTGCGATACAAGGGAGGGGGCGCCGATATGATCAGGGTATTCGTGGAGGGATCGGCTTGCACTGTGGCGCCGCCGGCCGTAAAGGAGACCGGCTGCATGGCGTTTTTGTCGGCGCCTCCCAATGTTGTGCCGGATCCCATCGGCGTACTGTTTTGATATTGGCCCGCGACCGCGCCTGCCGTCGATTGCGCGGCCGTATTCAGTCCGGACAAGCCGGTGGCCAGCGCCGACTGGACGCCGGATAAACTGTCCGATGTTTCGCCCGGCGTCGAGCGGCCGGCATTGCCGCTACCGCCGGCATCGCCTCCGCCCAGCGCTCCGCGCAGGACTTCAGCCAGGCGTGTCGCCTGCGCATTGCGCAAGTACACCACATGCAAATTGCCCTCGCGAGTCGCCGGGCTGTCGACACGTTCAATCAGGTCGCGCGCGCGCGCCAGCTTGTCCGGGCTGTTGGCGCGCAACAGAATGGAATTGCTGCGCGGGTCGGCCACAACAACGGTTTGCAGAGCGGTATCGCCGCTATTGTTCAGCAGTTGCGTCACCAGGGCCGCCACGTCCAGCGCGACGCCATACTGAATTGGCACCACATCGGTGCTGACCGAGTCGGGCGTATCGATGCCGGCAATGACCTGGGCGATGCGGTCGAGATTGTCCGCGTAGTCGGTGATCACCAGCGTGTTGTTGCCGCTATAGGCATTAATGGGATTGTTGGGGGCGATCATGGGCCGCAGTATGGGCACCAGATTGGCGGCGCTTTCATAGCGCAGCGGGAATACCCGCGTGACGAGTTCGCCTCCCTGCGAGCCGGTCGACTGGGTGCCGCTGCTTACCGGGACTCCCTGCAGCTTGGCGTCGGGTTCGGGTACCACACGGTTGACGCCATCGACATCGACCACCGCAAAACCCTGCATGCGCAGCGTGCTCAGCAGCATGGAATAGGCTGTTTCGGAATTCACCGGCGCCTCCGAGACCAAGGTCAGTTTGCCTCGGACACGTGGGTCGACAACGAAATTTCGCCCGGTAAAGCGGGCCAGCGCACGTACGACGCCATGCAGGTCGGCATCGACGAAATTGAGCAGGGTATTGTTGCCGGCCGAATCCTGCGAGGTCGTTCTGGACGAGGGCGATGCATTCTGGCTGGCCGGGCGGCGCGGGGCGGGCCGCGCCCGCGGCCGGGTCTCCGGCAATGGGGAGGTCCTGATTTCAGCCCCTCCTTGCAGGCGCAAGCCTTGGCCGGTCGATGTGTGGACGACTAGCGGGGAAGGTCCTCCGGCATCCGCGTTTGGCCCGGGACCCGTGGCACAGCCGGCCAAGGCCAGGGATAGCGCCAGCGTTGGCAAGGCACGGCCGCGGCTGTATCTGTGGTGCACTGATTTACGATGGTTGGTCATGGCTGTATCGATATGCCTGTTGTTATAGGGTGCGCTAAGGAAACCGCAGCGTAGTCTGATTGTTTCGGTGTGGCCCAAGAGCGGCCAGGAGATCTTGTAGTGCTGTGTGGATGTCGGCGCTGGCCGCGGGATCTGTTTGCGCCGTGCCGGTGAAGCGGAACCTTTCGTCAGGGCTTAGTACACCGTTGCCATTCAACATCAGTGGGCCTTGCTGGGTGCTCAATACCAGATCCGCGCCGCTTCGGGCGTTCTGTGTCAGGGCGAGGGCGTAATCGCCCAGAGGTCGAATGGGAGTAAGCGCCGACACGGCGTTGCGCCATCGGATATCCAACAGTTTGCTTCCGGGCGGTCGGCCGGATTGGCCGAGAAACGTGGCCGGCCATGTAAACGATAGCTCGCCGCCCGGGCTGACCGCGGCTATGCGGGCATCCAGCGTGGCCAATGCCGCGACGGGCACTTGCAGCGTCTGGGCCGTTATCCCTATGCCTTTCCAGGTTGGGGTCAGGGACAAGGGCCCGTTCAGCCAGGAGTGGGACACAATCAGCTTCAGGCCGTTTGCAAGCGACAGACGCCAGCTAAGCGGCTCGGCCACTGTTCGCCTGCGCGCCGGCGTGCCAATCGCGACGGTGGCAGTGCCCGACCAAACGGTTCCGCTGGCGTCGACGATGGCTAATGGCCAGTCCGCCGGGACTGCAATCATGAGCCAGCGCGCGGGAAGCACTGCCAGCGCGGCGCAGCAAGCGAGCAGTATCAGGCTGGTGACGGCAAGCATCAGACGCCGGCTCATGGTTTATGCTGCTCGGGTTGTTGAACGACGATGCGCCCGGATACGTGGCCGGGTCTGTCGCGGCCGTCGATATTGGCCCGCGCCAGTTCCACTGCCTGGGTCTGGAGCCGCAGAAGATACGGCAGGCCGGCCAGCCACTCCATGACGCGCGCTGCGTTGGCATTGGCGAATGTGATTTCCCACTGCCGCGACGAGCGGTTCGAGGGCTGGCTGGTTTCGCTTAATGTCGCGGATTCTTCCAGCCCCGCGCGCCGCAGGCTGGCGCGTAGCGACTGAGGCAGGGTGGCGGGATCGATTTTTCCCGCCTGGCTGCGTTGCAAGGTTTGAGCCTCAAGAATCAGGGCATCCACTTGCGCAGCCTCTGTGTGCAAGCGTGGCAACAGTTCGCGTGATTGTTCAATGGTATTGAGCGCGGGACGCAGCGCTTGCGTCCAAACAAGGGCCACGATGATCACGATCGCGCATGTGCGCAGCAGCATGCGCTCTTGGGCAGTACGTTCCTTCCACCATGCGCTTGCCTGGCCCCTGAGCCGATCAAATTGCTGATGCCAGATGTCGGTTTGTCGGGATTCTGGTTTGATATGCCTGGTCACTGGCGTGCCTCCTGGGCGGGCTGGGCGCCGGCGGGACGAATATGCCACGTATGAGCGTCTTTATCGTCTTTTGTCAGTGTCATGGCCTGGGCAGCCGCGGTTTGATGTAAACCGGCTTCGTTCGATGGCGGGGAGTAGCCTTCGGCCAGTACGAGCGTCAGTGTCCCTTTTTCATAATGCAAAGCGCTGACATGCCCATCGGCGAAATCCAATATTCGGCTTGCGCCCATGGCCAGCGTCATGAAATCGTCTGTGCCGGCTGCGCCGCCGGCCCGGCGCAGCATGTCGCGCTGGTTTCTTGCCTGCCGGACGGGATCGATGATAACCGAAATGCTTGGAAATGCCGTTTTGATGGCCTGCTCCATGGAAGCGCGCCGTTCTATCGCTTCGTTGCGCAGTTGACTTGCATAAATCTGCAAACCAAGCAGCCACAGCAGGGCAGCCGCGCCCGCCCACCAGGCCAGGCCCCGCCAGCGATGCGTTTGCGAGGCTGGGCGCCATTCCGGACGTGCCAGCGACCAACGCGGCATGGGCGCGCGCCAGCGTGCGTCCACGGGAAGTCCAAGCGGCTGATTGGGGTGAGGGTCGTTTTCGGGCACGGCCAAGGCAAATGGCACGATGGCGGAAATTTTTAACCCGGCATCGCCAAGTTGCCGCCACGCGGCCAGCAGGGCCTGGCGTCCTGTCCACGCCACTTGAATGCTGCCGTCCGCGGCGCGCGGTCCGTGGGTAATACACAGATCGGCAATCTGGCTGAGCGCCATGGGTTCCACACTGGACTGTACGGCCTCTTCCAATCGCTTTGCGCTCAACGGTGGAAGAGTGACCGTGGCAACAATCGCATCGTCGGGGTGCAGAATAGCCTGTACATGTTCGACGGGTACGGCTTGGGCAAGCTGCTCAAGCGTCAGCTCGCCGCTGCGCAGCAAACGGTCGTCGCGGTCGAACAGCCCGAAAGCCATCATGGATTCGGGCGTGATTCGAGCAAGAGGGGGCAAGGCCAGGCGCAGTCGGCTCTTCATGTCAGTTTTTGATCCAACGTATAGTGGGCGGTCTGCCGCCTTCGCGATGCAACAGAGCTTGAGTCCCGACCGTGGTCTGCTCCAGGCTGACTTCGCCGGTAACTTTGAACCAGTCGCTGCTGACGCCTATTTGATTTCGCGCCTTGATGTCGGGGTTGCCAAGGCGATTGAAAAAATCGCTGCTGTCCCTGAACCATTGTCCGCGATCTCGTTGTTCGGTCAGGCTGCGGGCTTGGGCCAGATCCAGGCCGGGTATGCCGGCGCTCAATACTTCGGCGCTGGCGGTATTGGCATTGATGGTGATTTTTTGCGGCACGATGGTCAGGTAGTCCGCAAGCATGCTTGCGGTTTCCGGTGAAATATCCTTGATGCCGACAAGATCGTTCATTGTCCTTAAGCCTGGCGCTGCCTGGCCGGTGGATTGTGTCGCCTGCGAGGCGGCCACTCGTTGGGCTATGGCAGCGACCACCGATGTCGAAACGTTCAGGCTTGCCAGCAAGCGCTCCAGGGCGGCCGCTTCTTCAGGCTGCACCATGCCTTTCACCGCCAGGCCCCAAATGTTGTACTTGCTTTGTTCGTCCTCGATTTGTCCCGAGAAATAGGCTTTGCGCGCGTCGCCGGGTGCGCTGATTTCAAAGCCGACAATGGGTTGGGCCCAAATCGCATCTTTCAACGTGACGGTGTTGTTGCGCGCATCGTTGAATAATAGGATGCGCGACCAATCGAGCCCGCTGCGCAATAGCCATTTCGCCTGCGCACGATCACGTTCGCCCACTAGCGTATCGGCCAGCAATGATTGCCGTTCCATGATGGCGGCGGTCGCGACTGAAGCCGCCGCGACAACCACCAGCGCTCCTATTACAGCCATGCCTTGTTGCTTCGTTTTTTTTATCTTCGCCGCATAGTCGTGGCGCTTGGGCATGGCGTTGGGGGCTGGATTCCAGAACGGAACGCAATATCGGAAAAATACATTGTGCGGGAATCGGATCATGGCAGCAGCACCACTTTTCGATAGGTCTCGTCCACGCCATTGTGCTGGCGTTCGATAACGATTTCCAAGCCTGTTGCCAAGGATTGAACGTTTGTTGCACTTGTTGCGGACCACCCTTGGCCCGGCACCCAGCCGCGAACCCTGAAGCTTTTTACTTGTTCCAGTACGACTTCGCCGGCTCCAGCGTCCGGCAGGGGCAGGCTATGTACGGCCGGCCCCACGGCCCGGCGCAGGATGTTGCCGTCCTGGGCCCAGACCACCTTTTGCCAGGCGCCATTGGGGGCCGAGCGCGCCACGGTAAGCACGGGCATGGCCCAAAGAATGCCGGATGGCAGCATGGCGCTTGTCGCCGCCGCCGAGGCGGGCTGGGCGAGAGAACGCAGAATATCGTGGTTCGCATGCCGTGTGATATCGCTTTCTATCTGGCCCAGCACGCGCACGAGCGCCAGGGTGTCATCGGCGCTGGCGTTCAGCCGGGCGCTGGAACGTTCGGTCAAGTCCAGCGCTCGCCACGAGATGATGCTTAGCAGCGCCATCAGGGCCAGCGCGACCAGGACTTCGATAAGGGTAAAACCCTGCTGATTGGCGCTCATTCCTTTCATGGCAAGGTGGACAGCAAGCCGCTCAGCTCGGCAAGGACCGGCCCTCGGTCCAGTCGCGCCCGTATGGTGACCATACGAAAATTGCCGTTGACGGTATTCTGAAATTTTTGCTCGCACATCAAAGCAAGCGGCCCTTGCCCGCATGGTTCGGTTTTGCTTCCGGGGGCGGGAAAAGCGCGCAGCAGACGCAGCTCGGCCAGGTTGTTTTCGGCGGCTTGAAGCGCCAGGCTGCGTTGTTGCATGGCCTGGGCGCCGCTGGCGCTTACACCCAGGGCCCGTATGCAAGCGATCAGCGCGATGCTGACGATGGCCAGCGCCACCAGGACCTCGATCAGAGTGAAACCCGCCTGGGTGCCGGGCGCTTTCATGGCAGAACCTGATACTGGCCGTTGCCCGAGCGAACGATGCGAACCTTGTTCAGGCCATCATGTAATTCGATGGCTAAAGGGCCCGATATCCATTCGGAATCAAACACATTGGCCGTAGACGGTTCGGTGCGTACTTCGATAGCGTTATGGGACGTCCAGGAGCGCGGGCGCAGCGAACTTGCTTCGCCGAAATTTTTGGCCAGCGCGGGGCCGGTCTGGCGCGCCATGGCGGCGGGTTGGAAAAGGTTGCGCGGAGCGCGCGCGAAAGCATAGCCGGCGCTATCGTATAGCCAGGTAACGGGGCTGGCCCCCTTGCGTGCTTCGGCCTGGGCCACAGCGAACAACTGTGTCAGCCGTACCGCGTCCCGGCGCAGCGCGCGGGCGTCTCCGTCCGCAAATGCGCTGATGCTGACGGCCGTGCTGGCGATGCCGATAATGACCAGCACAATAAGCACTTCCAGGAGCGAGAACCCCTGTTGCCGCGCCCGGCTACCTGGTCCAGGAACCGATATCGGCATTGTTGCCTTTTCCTTCCACTCGTCCGTCGGCGCCCAGGGAAAAGACATCGACTTCTCCGTGCACGCCTGGATTCAAATACTGATAAGGGGTTCCCCATGGGTCGTTCGGCAAGTGATCCATGTAAGAGCGTCGATTGTTTGCTTGATTACCCTGCGGCTTGCCTGCCAAGACTTGCAAGCCTTCTTCGGCAGTCGGATAGCGGCCGTTGTCCAGCCGGTATAACTTCAGGGCCTGCATCAGGGAGCCGATATCCTGGCGTGCCGCGACGGCGCGCGCCTGGTCGGGACGATCCATGAGATTAGGCACGATGAGCGCCGCCATGATACCCATGATAACGACCACCACCAGGATCTCGATTAGAGAGAAGCCGCGCTGGCGATTAGTGCTGACAAGCTGTAGGGGTGAATTCATTATCTTCGTACAATTGCATCGATTAAAAGAATCAAACTGGCAAACCCGGCGAGGTCAATGAACGGGCGGTATACTGACTTTTTGAGTTGTCAGGCTGATTGTAGCTTTTTGAAAGGAAAAGTAGGGAATGACAGGCTCATTTACAGTATTTCGTGTTGATGCCCCCACGTTTTTACGCAAGCTCGCTGTCATGGCGATCGCAGTGGGTGCCGGCGTTTGGGGCGCCTTGCTTTTTGCGCCGGCTCCAGGCCCACTGCCTCCAGCGTTGGACGCCGTGTCGGCGGCTGGGCAGGATACGACAGCGGTGGCACGCTGGTTCGGCGGCGGCGCTTTGCGGGTGCGCGTGGCCATCGTGGGCATTATCGTTGGCGATGAGGGGCGTGGGACTGCCTTGATTGGCGTCAACGGCGGCGTGCCGCAAGCGTACCGGGTTGGACAAACACTGGCGCCTGGCGTAACTCTGGCTGGTGTGGCATTCAATGGCGTTTCCATCGATCAGGACGGCGTGGTTGAACAGGTGTCGCTGCCCGACAACCCCACGAGCCTGGTTCAGGGCTTCATTCCCGTTTCGACGCCTTCCGCACGCCCATGATGCGTGGGGTTTCATGGTGCAGTCAGCCAGGCTGGAATGTAATGGTGGCGCTGTTTTTTCAACTGAGACATTGATGTCGGGCATGTGGGTTCCATGGAATATAGGGCAGGCGGGCGCAATGCTGGCGGCGACGGTGTTTGCGCTGGCCCTGTCGGCTGTATTCAGCCGCATTGCTTATCATCTGCCGCGCACACTGGATTTGCAGATCGCCAGGGAAGCTTCCCGGGTACACCGGCGCTATCGATTTGGTTTCTGGGCAGCCAGCCCGGCCCTGGCCATCCTGTGCGTCTGGCATTTCGGTTCAACACCCGCCGCCGCGGCGGCCATCTTGTATACCGTAATGCTTTTGACCTTGGCATGGATCGACGCCGAAACTGGACTGTTGCCTGATCTGCTCTGCCTCTCTTTGCTTTGGCTGGGGCTGCTCGTAAATCTGGATGGAACCTTTAGCCCCTTGTCCGATGCCGTCCTGGGCGCGGTAGCCGGGTACCTGGCACTATGGTGCATCCACCAGATATTTTTAATGTTGACTGGGCGCATAGGCATGGGTCATGGCGACTTCAAATTGCTGGCGGCGCTGGGCGCCTGGCTGGGATGGTGGTCTTTACCTTGGGTTTTGCTGGTGTCATCGTCGATGGCTCTGGCGGTGGCGCTGTCCTTGCGCCTGGCGGGGCGCATGAACGCCGGCGACTCGTTGCGCTTTGGACCTTATCTGGCAGCAGCGGGTATCTTGGCGCTGCTAAGGCTGTAGATGGCGCATTCCAAACAGCATGCCTATGGATGCGCGATGGCGTTGGTAACGATGCTGTATTAATAATGAACTGGGCGCCCCCGCCCAAACAGTATTGTTGTTGGGGGAGGGCGCCCATGCGTACGGCTGATGGATCTTTACCGCATGAAATCAACCGGATCTGGATAGCTCAGATAATTCTTGGTCAACTGCTTTTCTTTCTGTTGATTTGGGTTGGCATTCAGACACCAATCGTCTGACTTGGCATGCTTTTCCCCTTTGCTGTTGGTGACGCTGCAAGACGACTTTTCGACAATGGCTGCCCTATTGGTCGGGCAACTCGAGGTGTCCACGCTGTCTGGACATGCATCAAACTTCTCTTTGACAAGAACGTTGTACACATTGTCACGCAAATCGGTGAAACGCACCCTGATAGGATAGGCAGGCACGGTGCCAACTCGGAACCCCGCGATCTGGCTATTATCAGGCATGACGACATCCTGCTTGTCTTGTTGGCAGTTCGGATCATTGGGATCCTGATTCAACGCGCATACGCCGTATTTTTTAATCAGTGGCGTATTCGGGCCGATACCCGCCGCTTTAGGCACGCCTATCGCCAATGAAAAACCATCCGCATAATTGAATTGCTTTTGATTTTCAAGGCCATTAGATCCGCCCACGGTAAAAATCAGCCCATCGCCCAGTTCGCTCATAAAGCCGACCGCGTCATCCACCGAGAATCCATAAGCGTTCATTTTCAGATCGTCATGTATCAATTGGACATAAGGGTTGAACAACAGCTTGGGGTTGGTGCTGACATCGGATTGCTGATGGTTGTATTGCAATTCGTGGATATACATGGATTGCGCTTTGGCATGATCCCATCCTGGAATTTTCGTGTCGGCCAAGGGGTTCGCCCCCGCACCGCATCCCTCGTTAAAAGGGACCCAGCCATAGATGTGCATCATGGCTTCCCAAAAATTGAATGTGGGCTTCTGGGGTGTGGTTCCCTCGCATTTTTTATCGCTATACATGGTCAGGTAGTTCTTATGGTTTTCTTCAAAGAACTGCTTGATCACCGCCATATTGTCTTTTAAGTTTTGCGGGCAAACCACACTTTCGGTAACGTATTGGCTGATGTCTTCACCGCCCCAGGCCACGCAAGAACCCCATAAGTTCTGCATGCGCTGAACCGCCTCGCCAAAGTGCAGGGATTTTTTCTGCTCGTCGGTGCATTGGCCTTTGATACACGACAATACAGTCAACACAGGTGGGAAAGAGCCCTCTGCGCTCGGTTTGACGGGTACGTTATCCGTGGGAGGCAAGGTGCCGGAGCGCTGGGCAAAAATATTGTAGCCCCCGGGCAATTTCAGTTCGTTCAGATTATAGACAGGCCATCCTGTTCCAATGGGCGAATCCAAAAACGAGGCAAGTTTGGTTCTAAAGTCAGCCAGGGGCTGCGTCGAGCCACTGTATCCAATGTAGGGATTGTTTTTAGGCCCGATAGCCACAGGCATGTAAACATGATCCACATAGGAAATGTTATACCCCACATTGTCCGGCTTCAATAACCGCAAGGTCTGGTCAGGCGGTACGATGGAGTCTCCGAACGTATATTCGGATAGCTGCGCATATATATTTTCTGGAAATTGGACTTTGCTGGAATAGGTGCTTAATTGACACGCTGTGTTTTGTCCTTGACAAGTGACGGCTTCAGGCGTTGTCAATGCCGTGTCTTCCTTCTGGTCGAGCAATCTTTCGTTTTTGTCGGCCAATACGACACGGCCGCCATTCCACCAGGTAATATATTTACCCTGCGAAAGCTCGCTATACAGTGGAAGCGTAATCGTCACCGATGAATTTGGCGGTATTCCCTTGCCCTCGTTGACATACAGTTTGTAGACAGCATCCGTCGGATAAGGCTCAGCGGTGCGGAAGCATCCTTGAATCCACTCGTTCACCGCATTTTTACTGGTTGCCAGGACAGGGTAAATCTCGCTGTCTTTGGAATTGTTGTAAATGGTGATCGTTTTCGGCTTGACCGTCATTTGATTGCCGTCAAAGTCCTTGCACGCAACGACAGGACTAGGAGCAGGAGTGGGAGGAACCGGCGGCGGACTATCGTCGTCGCCGACGCAGGCGGACAGGGCGAGCATAACCATCAGCACGCCGCTGGCGCGTAGCGCGGATGCCCGAAGAGGGTATTTTGCCGCTCGTTTAATGTAGAAATTCATTTTAATTCTTCCCTATAGAAGAGGGTTTTACGTAACTATTAAAGAAGGTTTTTACGTAACTGTTATTATAAGATTGAAATTTTATCAACTGTATGTAAGTTAAATTACAAGTGAAACATTGCCGGCTGCCTCTAGGCATTATGTTCAAGCCGGTGATTTTTTCCGGATCGCCAACAACAAAAGCTTGAAAGGGCCAAAGACGCCCTGACTAAGCGCTTGGATTAGACTTGCCGCAGATGAAATCCCTATGCACTGAATAACAAAAAGCAAAAAATTGTAACGCCTATCTTTATATTTTGTTCAAGTGCCGACAACATTTTTTTATCTTATTTATCGAAGCTGGTTCGCTGGCGCCTGCATGCCGATGGCGTACCGTTGCGGACTATGCCGAGTTGGTTGACAAGTTCGTCCAGGTAATGCCTGCCGGCCGGATTCAAGCTTGGCGTTCAGGATGGCGCGGGCAATGTGGCATAGGCCTGAAAGTCCGGCGGCGCCAGCATTGCCAGTGGATGAGTGGTCAGGATCCGCCCTGGAAATAAAAAACCCCTGGAATGATCCAGGGGTTTTGCGCCGGGCCGGCATGCCGGCCCGGAGAAGCGAGGTTTATTCGCGATTGCCGCCGAAGATGCCCAGCAGCATCAGCAGATTGGTGAAAATATTATAGACATCCAGGTAGATCGCCAGGGTGGCCGATACATAGTTGGTTTCGCCGCCGTTGATGACGCGCTGCAAATCCACCAGCAATAATGCCGAGAAAATCGCGACAGCCATGACGGAAATGGTGAGCATCAGGGCCGGCAGTTGCAGGAAAATGTTGGCCACCGACGCGACGATCAGGATGATCACCCCGATCAGCAGGAACTTCTGCATGTTCGAGAAATCGCGCTTGGTGGTGCTGGCGATGGTGGCCATGGCGCCGAACACGGTTGCGGTGCCGCCGAAGGCCAGCATGATCAACTGCGCGCCGTTGCCCATGCCCAGGACATGGCCCAGCAGCCGGGACAGCATGATACCCATGAAGAAGGTGAAAGCCAGCAGCAGGGCGACGCCCAGAGACGTGTCTTTATTGCGTTCGATCAGGTACATAAGCCCGAATGCGCCAACCAGGAACACGATGGCGCTGGTGCCTGGGCTGCTGCCCATGATCTGGTTGATGCCGGTATTCAAGCCGACCAGGGCGCCCAGTACCGTGGGCACCATGGACAGGGCAAGCAGCCAATAGGTATTGCGCATGACGCGGTTGCGCACGACCTCGGACGAGCCCGTGGCGTAACCGCGGTCAGGTAAAGTGGGTTGACGAAAATCGCTCATGATAAATCCTTTAGTGTGTGTGGCCTTGCCAGGGGACGTGCGCCCCATCGCGGTAAGGCTTAGATTAACTTACAACTAGCTGAATTTGCAAGCGGCTGTATGGCATAGCCTGTATCAGGCCTTGCCGGAAACGTCATGGGCATGCAGGTCATGGCCGGCCTCTTTGTACTGGCGCCAGCGCTCTCGCGCCGCCAGTTTGTCGTCGTCGTGGTTACTGACAATTTCAAGAATACGTTCAAATTTTTCGGAACCCGGTGGACAGTTCAAGTCCAGGTTGATCAGCCAGGACTGCCGCCTATCCGCCTGGGCAAGGAGCAGGGCGGGGGCGTCCGCGGCGAGCAGCACCGCGGTTTGCCCGGCCAGCGGGTCGTCCGCCTGTACATGGGGAATGAACGCCGTTGCGTCAAAACCCCATAACAGTTGATCGAAGCGCGCCAGCCTTTGCCTGTCTTGAGTATAGACCACCAGTTGGCGTCCGGCGAGATAATGTTTGCCTACGACTTCGCAAGCCATGCGCAAACGGTCCGGCGCGCCGAAAGCAAAATCGATGCGGGTCATTATGCGCTGCGTCCCGGATGGCGGGCCGATGGACCCGGGAATACATGATGCATTGCCATAATCCTGCGATCAGACCTGGCCGAGCAAATACTGCACCAGCAGCGGCACAGGCCGCCCCGATGCGCCTTTGTCTTTGCCGCTGCGCCATGCCGTGCCGGCGATATCCAGATGAGCCCATGAGTAGCTTGCGGTAAAGCGCGACAGGAAGCAGGCTGCAGTTACCGCGCCCGCGGGCGGGCCGCCGATATTGGCGATATCGGCAAAGTTCGAGCGCAGTTGTTCCTGGTAGGCGTCTTCCAGCGGCATCCGCCAGGCGGTGTCGTTGGTGTCGCGACCGGCTTGCAGCAAGCTTTCGGCCAGGGCGTCGTCTTGACTGAACAGGCCGGTATTGACGTGTCCCAATGCGACCACGCAGGCGCCGGTCAGGGTGGCGATATCGATGACCGCCGCCGGCTTGAAGCGTTCGGCGTAAGTAAGAGCATCGCACAGCACCAGACGGCCTTCGGCATCGGTGTTGAGGATTTCTATGGTTAGTCCCGACATGCTGGTGACGACATCGCCCGGTTTGTTGGCGCGTCCGCTGGGCAGGTTTTCGCAGGCCGGGATCAGGCCTATGACTTCCCGGTCCAATTCCAGTTCGGCCACGGCGCGCAGGGTGCCCAGCACGCTGCCCGCGCCGCACATGTCGTACTTCATCTCGTCCATATTGGCGGCTGGCTTGATGGAGATGCCGCCGGAATCGAAAGTGATGCCCTTGCCGACCAGGACGATGGGCGCCTTGCGGTTCTTGGCCGATGGCTTGACGCCGGACGGCGTGTGTTTCAAGACGATGAACACGGGCGCTTCATATGAACCGCGCGCCACCGATAGAAACGAACCCATTTTCAGATCTTCGATTTCTTTGCGGCCCAGCACTTCGGCTTTTAGGCTTTTGAATTCCTTGGCCAGTTTCCTGGCAGTATTCCCCAGATAGGTGGGTGTGCATATATTGGGCGGAAGATCGCCCAGCAGGCGGGTCAGGTTCATGCCATTGGCGATAGCCTGGCCTTCACGTAGACCGTGCTGTGCTTCGGTGGCCAGGGTGCGGGGAATCCAGGTTGCGATTTTCTTGAGCCTGGGCGCCGCATCGCGGTCTTGCTTGCTTAGCGTGGCATTGTATCGGTAGGCGGCGCGTCCGGCGGCCATGGCGGCGGCGCGGCTGCGCGCGCGCAGTGTCGAATTGCCGCAGTCGATCGCGGCAAGGGCGGAAACCCCTTCGGCGAGATTGGCGTTTACGCAGTAACTGGCGAAAACGAATTCGCCGCCGGCATGCGTCGTGGTGTTATAACTGCTTTGCTTGCCCAGGCCGACCAGAATGACGCGCGCAGCCGCCACCCCCGGCAGGTTTCTCAGGACCAGATGGGTATTGGGCTTGGCCTTGAATTCCGATTTAAGCACATCGCGCAGCGCGCCATTGCTGGCATGGTCGATAATGTCGGCTGCCGGGCTTAATATGCCGTCGGCAAATACGCCCACCGCCAGCGCGGCTGTTTTGATTTGATGCAAGGAAGCAGTAGTCTGTGTGCTAAATTCCATTCGAGTTTCCCGAAAGTGTCCATAGGATGCTGACGATTATCCCGCATATTCTCTCATGTCACTATTCAAACGTTCTGTAGTTTCCGAAATTCTGAGCCACGCCGGTGTCGTGTTCTCTACCTTGCTTGTCGTTTGGCTTAGTGTGTTGCTGGTTCGCCTGCTGGGCGAAGCGGCCAATGGCGCCATTGGGGCCGATGTGGTTTTCGGCCTGGCGACTTTCTCCAGCATTACCGCGTTGCCGGTGATTTTATCGGTGTCGGTATTTATCGCGGTGCTGACCACCATCACGCGCAATTTTCGCGAATCGGAAATGGTAGTGTGGTTTGCCAGCGGCCTGTCCTTGAAGGATTGGGTGGGACCGGTGCTGCGTTGCGCCGTGCCGGTGGCGGTGCTGATCGCCATTCTTACCTTGGTGGCTTCGCCCTGGGCGTATCGCCAGATCGGCGAATATCGCCAGCGCTACGAGCAGCGTTCCGACCTGTCCAAGGTAACGGCCGGCCAGTTTATCGAGACCGAGGATGGCGCGCGGGTATTTTTCGCCGAGGAGCCCACTGGGCCCAACCAGGAAATGGGCCGTGTCATTGCGCGCGTGATCGACCCGGAATGGCTCAGCGTGATTACAGCCGATAGCGCGCGCATCGAAAACGAAGCCAACGGCGACCGCTTCCTGGTGCTCAGCGATGGCCGCCGCTACGATATCAAGCCCGGCAAAAGCGATTTTCGCCTGATCGATTTCGAGCGCTATGGCTTTCGGCTGGAAAGCAAGGGCGATCTCGATTCGGCCTCGGTGCGCAATCTGGCTGAACAGCAAATCAAGGCCAGGCCGACGATGCAATTGTTTGCCGACAATACCAATAATGCCTGGTCCCAAATCATGTGGCGCATCGCCTTGCCGCTGGCGGCGCTCAACCTGGCTTTGTTGGCCATACCGCTAGGGGCGGTCAATCCGCGCCTGGGTCGCTCCGGCGATCTATTGATAGCGGGCCTGGTGGGTTTGCTGTATATGAATCTGATCAATCTGTCGCGCGGATGGATAGGCAATGGACAGTTGGGATTCGGCTTGGGGGTATGGCTGGTGCATGGCGTATTCACCGCGCTCATGCTGTACATGATGTGGCGCAAGCTGCGCATCAAGGCTCCCAGGGACAGGGCTCCGGCGGTGTAATCCGGCGTATATGAACGCTGAAGGACTGGCCGCCGGCTTTGGCTTGAATCAAGTTCCGGCGGCCCTGTCGGCTTACTCCAGATACCGTAAGCTCGATGCCGCGCCTTGCAATAGCGGCTCGTTCAATTGCACCGATTTTTTCAGGAAATCCCAGAGTGCCATTACCCGCCTGGACTGGCGCAAGTCTTCGTGGCAATACATCCAGAAGTTGCGCGTCAGGGCGATTTCGTCTTCCAGCACGGCGTGCAGCCGTGCGTCCTGGGCCGCCATGAAACAGGGCAGGATGGCCAGCGACTGCCCTTGCAAGGCGGCATGATACTGCGCGATCACACTGGTGCTTTTGAAGGTGACGCGGTTGGTGACGACGATATCTTCAAGATAGCGCAGCCGGTCGCTGAACAGCAGTTCTTCCACATAGCCGATGAAGCTGTGGTCGGCCAGGTCGCTTTTGGCGCGTATTGGCGGGTGCCGGGCCAGGTAATCGGCGGTGCCATACAGCTTCAGCGAATAGTCGATCAGCTTGGTGCATAAATAAGGGCCGCGCTGGGGGCGTTCCAGCGAGATGGCGATATCCGCTTCGCGCTTGGACAGGCTGATAAAGCGGGGAACCGGCATGATGTCAAGGGTGATGGCTGGAAAGCGGCGCTGGAAGTCGGTCATCAGCGGAGCCAGCACATAGCTGCCGAAGCCCTCGGTGGAACCGACCCGCAAGTGCCCCGATAGCGTTTGCGACTGGCCGGACACATCTTCCCGGGCCGACAGCAGCGTTCCTTCGATTTGTTCGGCATAAGCGAAAAACCGCAATCCTTCTTCCGTCAATGTGAATCCGCTGGACTTGGATTTATTGAACAGAATGGTTTTCAGTTCCTGTTCGAGGGCATGAATGCGGCGCGATACCGTCGTGTGTTGCACACCCAGGCGTAGTGCCGCCGCGCTGACGCGCTGTGTTCGGGCCACTTCCAGGAAGTAACGTATACCGTCCCAATCGAGCATAAATTCGCTTGTGCATTAATTAGCATTGAATGTGCAAATATTGTGATGGAAATAAGTTTTTTACACAACTACACTGCCAGGAGAGGCCAGAATATTATTTCGCATTGTGAATGCGCCAAGGAGACCCTAATGAGTGCTGTTCCCCGTATTCCGCTGCTTATCGGCGGCGAGCTTGTGCAGTCCAAAACCACAGAATGGCGCGATGTCATTAATCCCGCCACGCAAGAGGTCGTCGCGCAGGTGCCGTTTGCAACCAAGGACGAGCTGGACTTGGCGGTGGCCAATTCCAAAGAGGCCTTCACGTCCTGGCGCAATGTCAGCCAGGGCGCGCGCATGCGTGTGATGCTGAATTTGCAGAAACTGGTGCGCGACAACACCGAGGCCCTGGCCAAGTCCATTTCGCTGGAGCACGGCAAAACCCTGCCCGACGCCGAGGGCGAAGTCGGGCGCGGCCTGGAAGTCATCGAGCACGCCTGCTCGATTGCCTCGTTGCAATTGGGCGAATACGCCGAAAACGCAGCCAGCGGCATCGATGTCTATACGCTGATCCAGCCTTTGGGCGTGGTCGCCGGCATTACCGCGTTCAACTTTCCCATCATGCTGCCTTGCTTCATGTTTCCTATTGCAGTTGCCGCCGGCAACACGTTTATTTTGAAGCCCTCTGAACAGGACCCCAGTTCATCGCTGATGTTGGCCAAACTGGCGCTCGAAGCCGGTTTTCCTCCCGGCGTGCTCAACGTGGTGCACGGCGGTCCCGACGTCGCCAACGGCTTGTGCGACCATCCCGATATCAAGGCGATCTCCTTCATAGGCTCCACTCATGTCGGGACCGAAATCTACAATCGCGCTTCCAAGGCAGGCAAGCGCTGCCAGGCCATGATGGGCGCCAAGAATCACTGCGTCATTCTGCCCGATGCCGATCGCGACGTTGCCTTGAATCAATTGGTGGGGGCCGCTTTCGGCGCTGCCGGCCAGCGCTGCATGGCTACTTCGGTGGCGGTAATGGTGGGCGAGGCGCGCAACTGGCTGCCTGATTTTGTCGAGCGCGCCAAAAAACTGAAAGTCAGCATAGGCTCGGATCGCGATGCCGATCTGGGGCCGCTGGTGTCGCCCAACGCCAAGAAACGGGTTGAAGGCTTGATCCAGCAAGGGGTGGACGAGGGCGCTGAACTGATGCTTGATGGCCGCAAGCTTACGGTGGCGGGCTACGAAAAAGGCAACTTCGTGGGGCCCACCATTTTCAACGGCGTAAAAGCCGATATGGCCATATACCGCGAAGAAGTCTTTGGCCCGGTGCTGTGCGTAGTGGGTGTCGATACCCTGGAGCAGGCGGTGGAGTTCGTCAACCGCAATCCCAATGGCAACGGTGTGGCCGTGTTTACCCAGGATGGCGGTTCGGCGCGCTATTTCCAGAACAATATCGATGTGGGCCAGATCGGCATCAATATTCCTATTCCGGTTCCTGTCGCCTGGTTCAGCTTTACTGGTTCGCGCGCTTCCAAGTTGGGCGACGCAGGTCCCAATGGCAAGCAAGCCGTGAATTTCTGGACCCAGACCAAAACCGTTACGGCGCGCTGGTCGGCGCATGCCGCCGGAGTCAACACGACTATCTCTATGAAGTAAGCTTATAACCATAAAGAATATATTTTAATTTCTTTATTACATATAATGGCTCCACCACAGGGCTATTCAGATCGCCGGCCAATTTTCGTTATGGATCGGATCGCGCAAGCGTCGCTTGCGGATCCGGGCTATTGCACAGGCGGGAGCTTGCCGGCAAGCTGAGTAGCCTTACTAAAGGGCTATTTTTATGAATCTGCAGCAATTCCGCTTCGTGCGCGAAACTATCCGGCGTAATTTCAACCTGACCGAAGCGGCCCGTACGCTTTATACATCCCAGCCCGGCGTGTCCAAGGCTATTATCGAATTCGAGGACGAACTGGGCCTGAAGATTTTCGAGCGGCATGGCAAGCGCATAAAAGGCCTGACCAAACCGGGGCATGTGGTCGCCCAGGTCATAGACCGCATCATGCGCGAAGTCGATAACCTGAAGAAAGTCAGCGACGAATTCGCGCGGCGCGACGAGGGCGGCCTGGTCATTGCCTGCACACATGCGCAGGCTCGTTATATTCTGCCCAAGGTCATACCGGCTTTTCGCGAGCGTTTTCCCCGAGTGCGCGTATCGTTGGCTGAAGGCAGCCCCCCTCATCTGGCCAAGATGGTGCTGCATGAGCAGGCTGATGTGGCCATAGCCACCGAGACGCTGGCGCATACCCCGGGTTTGGCGGCTTTGCCGGTCTATTCCTGGGAACATACGATAGTGGTGCGGCCGGATCATCCGCTGGCCGAACTTACATCCAGCGAGGCCAGAACCATATCGCTGGAGCAACTGGCTAAATATCCCATCGTTACCTACGATCACGCATTTTCCGGCCGGGGGACTATAGACGAAGTTTTTGCCGCCAATAATATCCAGCCGGACATTGTGCTGGAAGCCATCGATGCAGACGTGATCAAGACCTATGTCGATGTGGGCCTGGGTATCGGCATTATTGCCGGCATGGCTTTCGATCCGCGCCGCGACAAAGGTTTGGTAGGGCTGCCGGCCGGCCATTTGTTCGGCACGCATGTAACCCGGGTTGCGGTCAAATCGGGCATATTCCTGCGCGATTATGTGTATGTCTTGCTGGAAATGCTATCGCCTGCGCTGACACGCGAGGTCGTGCTGGAAGCGATAGAAAAAAGCTTGAAGGTAGAGTGATCCGCGCGGGTTTGTCAGCAACCTGCGCGAAATTCATGGCATTTGAAGGGCTGGGAAGCAATCCGCCGCAAAATTATGCGCAAGAGTTGTTGACATTGATAATAAGAATGATTATCGTTACCAAATCGTTTTTATTTGGAGCCGTCATGTCTGAACTCGTCAGCGCAGTCGTTGTTGGTGCCGATCGGCTGGGCAATATCCCCGATCTGCTCAAAGGCCACAATATTGCAATCAAGCAGCACATCAGCGGCCGCGATCCTTCGCATCAGAAGAAAACATTGCAGTTGCCTTCCGGCACGCAATTGTTGATATTGCTGACCGATTTCCTGGGTCATAACGTAATGAAAACGTTCCGGGCCGCCGCCCAGCGTTCCGGCATACGAGTGCTTGTTTGCAAGCGGTCGGTATGCAGCATGAAGCAAGCGTTGAATCAGTGCGGCTACTGTGAAGCTTGCCCGGCGGAAAAAAATAGCGGCGAGCGGCCTGTGCGTTTTTCAGTGAAGACGGCCAATGGCTAAGCCTATGGACCGGATGGCGTAGCGGCGCTTGCGGCTGGATGGTGGTGCCGGATGCGCCGCAGCCTTGGCAAGCGGCGGCAAATGCCGGTCAGTTTCCTGCGGCCAGGGTTTCGGGCGTGGCGTTGGCGGCCAGGCGGCGCGCGCCGTTATAGCGCTTCTTCCAATACGCGATGTCCATGTCTTCGACGCGAACGACCGCACCCTTGCGCGGAGCGTGAACGAATTTATGGTCGCCCAGGTAAATGCCTACGTGTGAGTTGCGGTGGCCCAGGGTATTGAAAAAGACCAGGTCGCCTTTTTTCAGTTCATTGCTTTTCACCGATTTGCCTTCGCGCGCCATTTCAGCCGCGGTGCGCGGCAGCTTCAGGCCCAGCGATTTTTCGGCGGCATAGCTGACCAAGCCGCTGCAGTCGAAACCGGTGCCGGGTTCTTCACCGCCGAAAAGATATTTGGTGCCCAGGAAATTGAGCGCGGTGGTTGCCAAGGCTTTGCTGGCCTTCAGGTTGCCGCTGGAGGGGTATTCTCTTTTGGAAAGGTAGGCGCCCAGGGGGTCCGATTGCGTATACGAAAGATAATTGTCGCGTACTATAAGGCGGGAATTGGGCTGGTCGTATTGATTTTGCGCGTATTGATTTTGGGCGTTGGTGGCGCAACCGGCAAGGGCGGCAGTTGCGACCAATATGAGACATTTGGAGCTACGCCATAGGTTTCGAGAGATCAGAGGGGAGAAGAGTCGATGTGGCGGCATAGTCGTTTTTCGTTTTCGCGAGCACGCAAGCTTATCACCCGGATATGTCGATTTTGAGTCAAATAGCGCTTAAACCAATGATATCCTGCGGTAAAACACCCATAAAAAGCTGCGGCTTGTTGCATTAATAACAATAATAAGTGCTCGAGTTTAACGAATTATGACAAATAGGTAAAGAAGAATTTCCTTTTTTTGGACTTTACTTTGGGCCCCGGCCCGGGCTAGTCTATAGGCCAGCTTCGCTGACCCAAATGGTTGGGTCAGCGAATTGTTTCTAACCGTAGGAAAATTTTAAATGAAAACCAAACCCGTATTGAGCATTGCCGACGTGAAAGCCATTCTGGACGCCGCGCAGGCATTTGCTGTCCAACGCCAATGGGCCGTAACGATTTCGGTGGTCGACGACGGAGGGCATTTATTGGGTTTGGCGCGCCTGGACGGGGCGGCGCCGATTTCAGCGCAGATATCCCCGGCCAAGGCGCGTACCGCGGCGCTGGGGCGGCGCGAGTCCAAATCATATGAAGATGTCATCAACCAAGGCCGCTATTCATTCCTTTCGGCTCCTGGCCTGGAAGGCATGCTGGAAGGCGGCGTGCCGATTATTGTCGATTCGACGGTGGTCGGCGCGGTAGGGGTGTCCGGCGTCAAATCCAGCGAAGACGTTGAGATCGCCCAGGCCGGGATTGCCGCCCTGAAAATATGAGCCGGGGCGCAGACTCGCAAGCCGCCGGCCCTGTCCGCCACGAAGCCCTGACTTTCGCATTTCGCGACGCGGTTAATCCCGGCGTCACCAAGCGCGAGGTCTGGGCGTGGGCCATGTATGACTTTGCCAATTCGGGCTACACCACGGTTGTCCTGACCACGGTATTCAGCGCCTATTTCGTGGGGGTTGTCGCTGCCGGCAAGACATGGGGCACGCTGGCGTTCACCGCCGCCTTGTCGTTTTCTTATTTGATGGTCATGCTCAGCATGCCCGCGCTGGGCGCGCGGGCGGATGCGCGCGCGGGCAAGCGCAGGCTTCTGTTTTCCAGCACGGTGGGCTGTGTGGCCGCTACGTTGTTGCTGGCTTTCACCGGTCCGGGCGATATCGTCTGGGGCTTGTTTGTGATTGCACTGTCCAACTATTGCTATTGCGTGGGCGAGTCCATTGTGGCGGCGTTCTTGCCGGAAATCGCCCGCCCGAATGCGTTGGGCAGGGTGTCCGGGTGGGGCTGGAGCTTCGGTTACTTTGGCGGCATGCTGGTTCTGGGGCTCTCGCTGGCCTTGGTTTCATGGGCCAGCGGCCGCGACGAGCCGGCCAGCCAATATGTGCCCTACGTCATGGTGCTGACGGCCGCGGTGTTCGCCATGGCCGCCATCCCATCATTCCTGTTCCTGCGCGAACGCACGGCGCCAAGCCACAAGCCGGCCGAGGGGGTGCTGGCCAGGCTGCCGGCGGCATGGCGGGACACTCGCCAGAATTTTGCGGATTTCAGGCTCTTGCTGCTTTGCGGCGCCTGTTACCACGCAGGCATTGCCGTGGTCATTACCTTGTCGGCCGTTTATGCCACCGAGGCCATGGGCTTTTCCATGGCGCAGACCATGATGCTGGTGTTTACAGTGAATATCGCCGCAGCCGCGGGGGCTTTCATTTTCGGCTATGTGCAGGACAAAATAGGCCATAAGCTGGCGTTGTCCATTACTTTGGTCGGCTGGATGGTCATGATAGCGCTGGCTTATGCCGCCGTGCAGGTCTGGATATTCTGGCTGGCTGCCACCCTGGCCGGCTTGTGCATGGGCACCAGCCAAAGCGCCGGCCGCGCCATGGTGGGCGCCCTGGCTCCGCCCAAGCGCCTGGCCGAATTTTATTCGCTCTGGACGTTCGCCACCCAACTGGCCGCCGTGGTGGGGCCTTTGTGCTATGGCCTGGTTACCTGGCTGACCGATGGCAATCATCGCATGGCGCTGCTGTTTACCGGCCTGTTTTTCGTGGCGGGTTTCATCGTGCTGATGCGCCTGGATTTTGCCCGGGGGGCGGTGGCGCGCGGCGAACCGCTGCGCGATATGATGTCGGAATAACCCATATAAAGTTTGATTTTCCTCGCCTTTGTCAGTTTTTAGTAAGACTGATTGGGTACGGTTGGAAAATAGCTCGAATAAAACATTGGCTAAAGAAGGAGCCGCAGCATGTCTAGTGGAATTGAATCGATACTGACCGAAACCCGGGTCTTCCCGCCTTTTGCCAACCTGGTTGAAGGCGCTGCCATTTCGGGCATGGACCAATACCAGGCTTTGTGCCAGGAAGCCGAGCGTTCACCCGATGAGTTCTGGGGGCGCCTGGCGCGCGAGAACTTGAACTGGACCACTCCTTTCAAGCAGGTATTGGACGATTCCAAAGCGCCGTTTTACCGTTGGTTCGGCGATGGCCAGATGAATGTTTCGGCGAACTGCCTGGATAAGCACCTGGGTACGCCAACCGCCAATAAAGCGGCGCTTATCTTCGAGTCGGACGATGGCAAGGTCACCTCGGTGACCTACAAGCAATTGCATGCCCGCGTATGTCAGTTCGCCAATGGGCTGAAGTCCCTCGGGCATAAAGCCGGCGAACGGGCCATTATCTATATGCCCATGTCCATCGAGGCCGTGGTCGCCATGCAGGCATGCGCGCGCCTGGGCATAATCCATTCGGTCGTGTTCGGCGGTTTTTCATCGAAAAGCCTGAACGAGCGCGCGGTCGACGTGGGCGCCACGCTGGTCATCACGGCAGACGAGCAGGTGCGCGGCGGCAAGAGCATTCCGCTTAAAAGCGCGGTGGATGAAGCGCTGGCGATGGGTGGCTGCGACGCGGTCGCCCACGTGATTGTGTATAAGCGCACTGGCGGCAAAGTGCGGTGGCAGGAGGGACGCGATCTCTGGATGGACCAGTTGTCGGCCGCGCAATCCGATGTCTGCGAAGCCGTTCCTTTGAATGCCGAGCACCCCCTGTTCATTTTGTACACCTCGGGCTCCACCGGCAAACCCAAGGGCGTGCAGCACGCATCGGCGGGCTTTCTGCTGTGGGCGCTGCTTACCGTGAAGTGGACCTTCGATGCCAAGGATTCCGACGTATTCTGGTGCACGGCCGATGTGGGCTGGGTAACCGGCCATACCTACATCGCCTATGGCCCGCTGGCGGCAGGTTTGACGCAAGTCGTGTTCGAAGGGGTGCCAACCTATCCCAATGTCGGCCGTTTCTGGGAAATGATCCAGCGCCACAAGGTGACGGTGTTCTATACGGCTCCCACCGCGATCCGTTCGCTGACCAAGGCGGCCGAGAGCGCGCCTGAATTCCATCCTCGTGAATACGCCTTGGACAGCCTGCGCATTATCGGTTCGGTCGGCGAGCCCATCAACCCCGAAGCCTGGATGTGGTATTACACCCATGTGGGTCGCGAGCGCTGCCCGGTGCTCGATACCTGGTGGCAAACCGAAACCGGCGGCCACATGATTACGCCGCTGCCTGGGGTTACGCCACTCAAGCCGGGTTCCTGCACCTTGCCCTTGCCGGGCATTGCGGCGGCGATTGTCGACGAGGCCGGCGAGCCTGTGGAAAGCGGCAAAGGCGGGTTCCTGGTCATGCAGCGGCCCTGGCCGGGGATGATACGCACAATATGGGGCGACCCCGAACGGTTCACGAAAAGCTATTTTCCGCCTGAATTGAAAGGCGCTTATCTGGCGGGCGATGGTGCGCAGCGCGATGCCGACGGTTATTTCTGGATCATGGGGCGCATCGACGATGTGCTCAATGTGTCGGGACACCGGCTGGGTACCATGGAAGTGGAGTCGGCCCTGGTGTCGCACGAACTGGTGGCCGAAGCGGCGGTTGTCGGGCGCCCCGATGCCACGACCGGCGAAGCGGTGGTTGCCTTTGTGGTGCTGAAACGGTCGTTGCCCGAAGGCGACGAGGCCGCCGGCATCGCCAGGCAATTGCGCGATTGGGTGGCCAAGGAAATCGGGCCCATCGCCAAGCCCAAGGACATACGCTTTGGCGAGAACCTGCCCAAGACTCGTTCCGGCAAGATCATGCGGCGCCTGCTGCGCGTGGTGGCCAAGGGCGAAGCCGTCACCCAGGACGTGTCCACCCTGGAAAATCCATCCATTCTGGATCAGTTGTCGCAGGCTTGGTAGCCTGGATTTCGCCGGTATCGCGCTGATCATGGCTGGGCTGGCGGTGATCAATTTGGCGCCAGGCGGGGGGATTGGCGCTTGACGCTTGCATAATGCGGCGAGGGCGCCGCGATAAACAGGGTCCGCAGCGCCGCCTGAATGGCGGCGCTGCTTTTTACATGCCGTTGTAGACCGGGCCTTCGCCGCCTTGCGGCGCCACCCATACGATGTTTTGCGTGGGATCCTTGATGTCGCAAGTCTTGCAATGCACACAGTTCTGGGCATTGATTTGCAGGCGATCCTCGCCGTCATCGGTTTTTACGAATTCGTAAACGCCCGCCGGGCAATAGCGCGCTTCCGGACCGCCGTACTTGGCCAGGTTGACCGACACCGGAACCGATGCATCTTTGAGTGTCAGGTGCACAGGCTCGTTTTCGTCATGATTGGTATTCGAAATAAATACCGAGCTTAGACGGTCGAAGGTCAGTTTGCCGTCGGGTTTGGGGTAATCGATGCGCGCGCATTCCGCCGCTGGCTGCAAACAGGCGTGGTCCGGCTTGCTGTGATGCAAGGTCCAGGGCATTTTGCCCTTGAGCAGCCACTGTTCGATGCCCGTCATCAAGGTGGCGACAGTGCGGCCTTTCTTGAACCATTGCTTGAAGTTGCGCGCCTTGTTCAATTCGGCGTGCAGCCAGGAGCTTTCGAATGCGGCGGGGTAGGCGGTGAGTTCGTCGTGGCGGCGGTCGGCCACGATGGCGTTGAATGCCGCCTCGGCGGCCAGCGAACCGGTCTTGATGGCCGAATGGCTGCCCTTGATGCGCGACGCATTGAGGACGCCGGCTTCGCAGCCGACCATGACGCCGCCGGGAAAGCAAAGCTTGGGCAGAGACAGCAGCCCGCCGGCCGTCAGCGAGCGCGCTCCGTAGGCGATGCGCTTGGCGCCTTCGAAGGTGGGGCGTATTGCCGGATGGGTTTTGTAGCGCTGGAATTCTTCGAAAGGCGAGAGCCAGGGGTTGGCGTAGTCCAGCCCCACCACCAGCCCGACCACCACGATATTGTCGGACAAGTGATACAGGAATGAACCGCCGTAAGTGTCGGAGTCCAGCGGCCAGCCGGCCGTATGCACGACCAGGCCGGGCTGGGATCGGGACGGATCGACTTCCCACATTTCCTTGATGCCTATGCCATAGCTTTGCGGATCGCGGCCGGCGTCCAGCTTATAGCGTTCGATAAGCTCGCGGCCTAGCTGGCCGCGCGAGCCTTCGGCAAAAACGGTGTAGCGCGCATGCAGTTCCATGCCCGGCTGATAGTGAGGCGTGTGCGAACCGTCGCGCGCAACGCCCATGTCGCCCGTTGCCACGCCCCTGACGGCGCCAGTCTCGGTGTACAGGATTTCGGTCGCGGCAAAGCCGGGGAATAGGTCTACGCCCAGGGCTTCGGCCTGTTCGCCCATCCAGCGCACCACGTTGCCCAGGCGCACAATGTAGTTGCCATGATTCTGGAAGCATTCCGGCAAAAGCCAATTGGGCGTTGCGCGCGAGCCTTTTTCGGTGAGGAACAGGAATTTGTCTTCGGTTACCTCGGTGTTCAGCGGCGCGCCTTTTTCTTTCCAGTCCGGGATCAATTCATTCAGCGCGCCAGGGTCCATGACCGCGCCGGACAATATGTGGGCGCCGACCTCCGAGCCTTTCTCAAGTACGCAAACGCTGATTTCGTGATCGCGCTCGGCGGCCAGTTGTTTAAGTCGTATGGCGGTTGCCAGGCCTGCCGGCCCGGCGCCCACCACAACAACATCGTATTCCATCGATTCGCGTTCAGCCATTTTGTAAAGTTCTCCCGTGTGTCTGATCTGGTATGGCGAGCGGGCCATGCGCGGGCCCGGCTTTGCATGATTTGATTGTATTGTAGTTTTGCCCTGCCATTGGCGGATGGGGGGGACGGGTCTGCGAAAACCGACCGGGGAAATTTGAAGGTGTATACCGGGCCGCGCTTGTTCAATAGGGCATTTCTTGCCGTTATACTTGTCTATTCGATTTTAGTGAAAAAGGCATTTTTTATGCAGGCCATCGATTCGTCTTCCTCGCCGTCCATCGGCGGCGTATTCCGTTGCGCGATACCGATACGCTGGGGCGACCAGGATGCCCAGAATCACGTCAATAATGCCATGTATTTTCGCTATTTTGAAGAAGCCCGGGCCCAGTTGCTTTTATCGGCCGGCATCGTCATGCCTTCGACCAGGGTGGGTATTCTGGCCCACACGTCCTGCGACTTTCTCAAGCCTTTGACCTATCCGGCGACTGTGGTGGTGACCCAGGTTCTGACGCGGGTCGGGCGCTCCAGCATGGCTGTCGACACGCTTATTGAACGCGAGGATGAGCCCGGCGTGGCTTATGCCACCGGCAAGTATGTGGTCGTCGGCGCCGACGCGGACACAGGCAAATCGTCACCCTGGACGGGACGGGAACTTGCCCAGCTTGCCAAGGTGTTTGCCGCCTGACGGGCTGGCCGCCTGGCGGGCCGGCAATGGTGGTTTGCCATGCGTGCATGTATTATCTTTTTTAGCAGTTTGCTTGGCTTTGGGTTCATTTTTACGGCGCGGGCCATGTGGCCTTGCGCCTCGGCATGAAGTTTTGAAATAAGGATGGAGTGATGGATAAAGTCTATGCAAGTGCCGCGGAAGCACTTAAAGGCGTAGTCGCCAATGATCAGACCATTGCGGTCGGAGGGTTTGGTCTATGCGGCATTCCCGAGGCCTTGATTGCGGCATTGCGTGATTCCGGCGTGCAGAACCTGACCTGCATCAGCAATAACGCCGGTGTCGACGGTTTCGGCCTGGGCCAGTTGCTGAGCACGCGCCAGATCAAGAAAATGATCGCGTCGTATGTGGGCGAAAACAAGGAATTCGAGCGTCAATACCTGGCGGGCGAGCTCGAGCTCGAGTTCACCCCGCAAGGCACGCTGGCCGAAAAATTGCGTGCCGGCGGCGCCGGCATTCCCGCTTTCTTCACCCGCACGGGTGTAGGCACCATCGTGGCCGACGGCAAGGAAATCCGCGAATTCAATGGGCAGGAATATGTCATGGAGCGCTCGCTGGTTCCCGATGTGTCGCTGGTCAAGGCCTACAAGGCCGATCGCAGCGGCAATCTGGTGTTTCGCAAAACGGCGCGCAACTTCAATCCCAATGTGGCCATGGCCGGAAAGATAACCATTGTCGAGGTCGAGGAACTGGTCGAGACTGGCGCTTTCGATCCCGATCACGTTCACTTGTCCGGCATTTATGTGCACCGCATCGTGGTCAACGCCCATCCCGAGAAACGTATTGAACAGCGCACCGTACGCAGCGCGCAAGGAGCTTAAGCATGGCCTGGAATCGTGATGAAATGGCGGCGCGCGCCGCCCGTGAACTGCAAGACGGTTTCTACGTCAATCTTGGCATAGGCCTGCCCACGCTGGTGGCCAACCATGTGCCGCCAAGGAATGGAAGTCTGGCTGCAGTCCGAAAACGGCCTGCTGGGCATCGGCCCTTTTCCTACCGAAGAAGAGGTCGATGCCGATCTGATCAACGCCGGCAAGCAAACCGTTACGACCTTGCCCGGTTCATCCATTTTTGCTTCGGCCGATTCGTTCGCGATGATACGCGGCGGCAAAATCAATCTGGCAATTCTGGGCGCCATGCAGGTCTCCGAAAAAGGCGACCTGGCCAACTGGATGATTCCCGGCAAGATGATCAAGGGCATGGGCGGCGCCATGGACCTGGTCGCCGGCGTCGGCAAGGTTGTGGTGCTGATGGAGCACGTGGCGCGGAAAAAAGACGGCACGCAGGACATCAAGCTATTGCCCGAATGCAACTTGCCGCTGACTGGGGTGGGTGTGGTGGACCTGATCATCACTGATCTCGGCGTCATGCAGGTCAGCGAGGGCGGCCTCAAGCTGATTGAACTCGCGCCGGGCGTGACCGCCCAGGAAATCCAGTCCAAAACCGGGGCCAAGCTGGATATTTCGGCGCTTGCCTGATTGCTGTTTCAGTGTTTGTTTGATTCATGTTGCGGCATGGTGTGGGCCGGATCCGGCGCGTTGCGCGCCAATCCGACGCCTCCGGCGCCGCCCGCCAAATGGCATCTGGCCGACTCCGCGCCAACGAAAGGAATATCGTGAACTCCCCCGCCGTTATCGAACGCCGTCCTGCTCTTTTTGCCGAACGTATCGGCGCCTTGCGGGCATCCATGCGGGCGAACCGCATGGATGCCTGCGTGGTGCTGTCGGCCGATCCGCATTTGTCGGAATATTTGCCCGGCCATTGGCAGGGCAGGGAATGGCTCAGCGGGTTCGATGGCTCCGCCGGAACCCTGGTGGTCACCGCCGGGTTTGCCGGATTATGGACGGATAGCCGCTATTGGGTGCAGGCCGACCACGACCTGGCCGATACCGGCATACAGGCCATGCGCGCGGGGGATCCCGGTGTGCCGGGCCCTGCCGAGTGGCTGGCCGCCGAATTGCCTGCCGGCGCCGGCGTGGCCATCGACGGACAGGCGCTGGCAGTGCAAACTCACAGGCAATGGCAAGCCATTCTGGCGGACAAGGGCGTCATGGTGCACGACCTGGATTTGCTCGATGGTATCTGGCCGCAGCGCCCCGCATTGCCGCAAGGGCTGGTCTACGAGCATCTGCCGCCTTTTGCCTGCCGTTCGCGATCCGAAAACCTGGCCGCCTTGCGCCAGGCAATGGCCGAAAGCAAGGCCGATTGGCACTGGATATCGTCGCTCGACGATATTGCCTGGCTATTCAATTTGCGTGGCAACGATGTTCCCTACAACCCGGTCTTCCTGGCGCACGCGCTGGTGGGGAAAGATAGCGTCCGCTTGTTTGTGGCGCCCGGAAAAATCGACGCAAGCCTGTCCGCCGTCCTGCGGCAGGAGGGCGTCGATATCGAGCCATACGAAAGCGCCGCCGGCGCCCTGGCATGCCTGCCGGACAACGAAACCCTGCTGTTCGATCCGGCTCGCACTACCGTGGGGCTATTGGCCGCCGCTGCGTTTGTCCGGAAGACCGAAGCGCTGAATCCTTCGCAATTGTTCAAGTCGCGCAAGAACCTCGACGAAGCGGAGCATGTGCGCCGCAGTATGGAACAAGACGGCGCGGCCTTGTGCGAATTTTTCGCATGGTTCGAGTCGGTGCAAGGCGCGCAGCGTATTACCGAATTGACGGTAGATGAAAAAATCACCGAAGCGCGCAGCCATCGACCCAATTTCGTAACGCCCAGCTTCGGCACCATTGCCGCATTCAATGCCAATGGCGCGATGCCGCACTATCACGCCACCGAAGCGTCGCATGCGGTGATAGAAGGCGATGGCTTGTTGCTGATCGATTCGGGCGGCCAGTATTTGGGGGGCACGACCGACATCACGCGGGTTGTGCCGGTAGGGCGGGTCAGCGCCGAACAGAAGCGCGATTACACGGCTGTGCTCAAAGGCATGATTGCCTTGTCGCTGGCGGTATTTCCGCGCGGCACGATGTCTCCGTTGCTGGATACGATAGCGCGCATGCCGATATGGCAAACGGGCGCCGATTACGGTCACGGCACGGGCCACGGCGTCGGCTATTTCCTGAATGTGCATGAAGGGCCGCAATCGATAGCCTACCGGGCCAATGTCAATCCCAACATGGCGATGCAGCCGGGCATGATTACGTCCAACGAGCCCGGGCTGTATCGTCCAGGCCTATGGGGCATCCGCATAGAAAACCTGGTGCTGGCGGTGCCCGCGGTCGAAACCGAATTCGGCGAGTTCCTGAAATTCGAAACGCTCACCTTGTGTCCTATCGATACCCGTTGCATAGAGCTGGGCTTGTTGTCTGAAGCCGAGCGGGCATGGCTCAATGGCTATCATGCCCAGGTGCGCCGCCGCCTGTCGTCACTGGTCGATGGGCTCGCCCGGGACTGGCTGTTGATGCGTACCGCCGAAATCTAATGTCAATAAAACGTAATATTCGCAGGGAACTGGCAATAAGTCCGCGCGGCCCGGTTATAATCCAAATTTCCTGCTCCTGCCCGGCAACCCCGGGCATGTATTACGATGACCAAATACGTATTTGTCACAGGCGGAGTCGTCTCCTCCCTGGGTAAGGGCATTGCCGCGGCTTCTCTGGCGGCAATTCTAGAGTCACGCGGCCTGCGCGTCACCATGCTCAAGCTCGATCCCTATATCAACGTCGATCCCGGCACCATGAGTCCCTTTCAGCATGGGGAAGTCTTCGTCACCGAAGACGGCGCCGAAACCGATCTGGACCTTGGCCACTACGAGCGATTCATTTCCACGCGCATGCGCAAGGTCAATAACTTTACGACCGGCCAAATCTACGAATCCGTGCTGCGCAAAGAGCGCCGCGGCGATTACCTGGGCAAGACCGTCCAGGTCATTCCCCACATCACCAACGAGATCCAGGACTTCGTGGCGCGCGGCGCCAAGTCGGCCTGGGATGGCGCGGCCGATGTCGCGATTGTGGAAATCGGCGGTACCGTGGGCGATATCGAATCGTTGCCTTTCCTTGAAGCCGTGCGGCAAATGAGCCTGCGATTGGGGCGCAACAATGCGGCGTTCATCCACTTGACGCTGGTTCCGTTCATTGCCTCGGCCGGTGAACTCAAGACCAAGCCTACTCAGCACTCCGTGCAAAAGCTGCGCGAAATCGGCATTTATCCGAATGCCCTGCTATGCCGCGCCGACCGTCCTGTTCCCGATGACGAGCGCGCCAAGATTTCGCTGTTTTCGAATGTGCCGCTGGACGCGGTGATCTCCGTCTGGGATTCGGATTCTATCTACAAGATTCCAGCCATGCTGCACAAGCAAGGCCTGGACAACCTGGTCTGCGATGCGCTGGCCCTGACTCCGCCGCCCGCCGACCTGACCATATGGGATCGCCTGGTGGATGCCATCGAGAATCCCAGGCACGAAGTGCGCATCGGCATGGTGGGCAAGTATGTCGACCTTACCGAGTCGTATAAATCGCTTAGCGAAGCCTTGGTGCATGCCGGTATTCATACCCATTCGCGTGTGTCGGTGGAATACCTCGATTCTGAAGTTATAGAGTCCGAAGGCACCGACTGCCTGAAGGGCCTGGACGCCATCCTGGTGCCCGGCGGCTTCGGCAAGCGCGGCACCGAAGGAAAAATCAAGGCTATCCGCTACGCTCGCGAAAACGGCGTGCCTTACCTGGGCATTTGCCTGGGCATGCAATTGGCCGTGGTCGAGTTCGCCCGCGATGTCGCGGGGTTTGGCGGCGCCAACAGCACCGAGTTCGACCCATCCGCGCCGCATCCGGTCGTAGCCCTGATTACCGAATGGCAAGATCGCGAAGGCAAGATCGAGAAGCGCGACACGGCATCGGATCTGGGCGGCACGATGCGCAAAGGTGCGCAACGCTGTCCGATCAAGCCCGGCACGCGCGCCCACGAAATCTACGGCAGCGAAGTCAACGAGCGCCACCGCCATCGCTATGAAGTGAACAATGTATATGTGCCCAGGCTGGAGGAAGCCGGCATGGTCATCAGCGCCCGGACGCCAACCGAAAGCCTGCCCGAAATCATGGAACTGCCCGCTCACCCATGGTTCATGGGGGTGCAGTTTCATCCGGAATTCACGTCCACTCCACGCGACGGCCATCCCTTGTTCTCAAGCTATATCCAGGCCGCCATCGATTATCAGGCGCGCAGGCCGGCTTAGCGCCGCGGCCCGGCGGCAAACCATTGCTCGAAAAAGGAACAGCCATGAAACTATGCGGTTTTGAAGCGGGCTTGACGCAGCCTTTCTTCCTGATAGCGGGGCCTTGCGTCATCGAGTCGCGCCAGATGGCGTTCGACACGGCTGGCGCGCTCAAGGAAATTACCCATAAGCTGGGTATCCCTTTCATTTATAAAAGCTCGTTCGACAAAGCCAATCGCAGTTCCGATCGCTCCTATCGCGGCCCGGGCCAGGATGAAGGCTTGCAGATACTTGCCGATGTGCGCGCCCAGTTGGACGTTCCCGTACTGACCGACGTGCATACGATCGAGCAGGTGACGGCCGTGGCGGCGGTCGTCGACGTACTACAGACCCCGGCGTTTCTGTGCCGCCAGACCGATTTCATCCACGCCTGCGCGGCAACGCTCAAGCCGGTCAATATCAAGAAAGGCCAGTTCCTGGCGCCGCACGACATGGCGCAGGTTGCGGCGAAGGCGCGGGCCGCCGCCATCGCCGCCGGCGGCGATGGGCAAAACATCATGGTGTGCGAACGCGGCGCATCGTTTGGCTACAACAATCTGGTTTCCGATATGCGCTCGCTGGCCATCATGCGCGAAACCAATTGCCCCGTGGTGTTCGACGCCACCCATTCGGTGCAATTGCCGGGAGGTCAGGGCACGACGTCGGGCGGACAGCGGGAATTCGTGCCCATCCTGGCGCGGGCGGCGGTTGCCGTCGGCGTGGCGGGCCTGTTCATGGAAACCCATCCCAATCCCGATCAGGCGTTGTCGGACGGCCCGAATGCCGTGCGGCTGGACCAAATGGCGGCATTGCTGGAATCTCTGGTCAATATCGATGGCTATGTGAAACGCAGCGGCGTTCTGGATTAGGGCCTGTTAACACTAAATTCCCGCCCGCGCCGGTGGCCTATCAGGCGCAGGGCAAGGCGCGGGTGAGGCGGCGTACCGAGTGTACGCAACGAATCCGCGCCTTGCCCTGCGCCTGATAGGCCACCGGCCCTACGGGTGATCGGGTCAAGGCCGCGCTGGCTGCGTTGCGAATGCTCGCCGTAGCGGCGGCTACGCCTGCGCTTCGCGCCTTGCCAGCGCGGCCTTGACCCGTCACGCGGGCGGGAATTTAGTGTTAACAGGCCCTAAAGCCTGGCGATGGCGTGGCCACAAGTTCCGACGGCGGGGCCGGCAATAATGCCGGCCGCTGTACAGCATTGTAAAAAAGTCACAAGCTCGTAAAAACCCTTGAACTTGCTTGCTCCTTTTGTCCCTCTTCAATTAACATTGTTGACTTGTCAATAATTGATTGGTCAAAGGTTAGCAATGTCCCCCCAGCCCAGCCCGCAATCCACAGAAACAGGGCGTATTCTATCGGTGCGGAAGTCCTTGCTTGCCATGCTCGGCTTGTGTTTTGTCACGATGCTGGTCGCCGTCGACCAAACGGTCGTGGGAACCGCGCTTCCCACTATCGTCGCGGAACTCAACGGGTTTGAACTGTACGCCTGGGTTGCCACGTCCTATCTGCTGACTTCCGTCATCACTGTCCCCATATTCGGCCGTCTTGGCGATTATTACGGCCGCAAGCCTTTTGTCGTCGCATCCATTATTGTCTTCACCCTGGCCTCGATGCTGTGCGGCATGGCCGACACCATGCTGCAGCTTGTCATGGCGCGCGCATTGCAGGGCATAGGCGGCGGCATGCTTGTAGGCACCGCCTTTGCCTGCGTTCCCGATCTTTTCACCGATACCCATGTGCGCTTGCGCTGGCAAGTACTGCTGAGCGCTTCTTTTGGCATCGCCAATGCTTTCGGTCCATCCCTGGGCGGGTTTCTTACCCAGTACTTCGGATGGCGTTCGGTGTTCTACGTCAATTTGCCCATAGGCGTGATCAGCATGTATTTTGTTTGCCGTTTCCTGCCGCATATACGGCAGGTTCAGCGCGGCAAGATCCGGCTCGATTGGCCGGGCGCTGTATTGATTGCATTGGGATTGGGCAGCTTGCAGGTGTTTGTCGAATTGCTGCCTGTGCATGGGGCCAGCTTCTACATGGTGTCGCTCGGCGTGCTGGCGGTCGCTGCTTTCGCGGTGCTTATCTATTGGGAAAAGCGCTGCCCCGAGCCTCTGCTGCCAATGGACATGTTCCACAATAAAAGCCTGACCGCCTTGTTCTGTTTGTCGCTGTTCACCGGCTTTGTGATGTTTGCGCTGCTGTTTTATCTGCCCTTGCTGCTCCAGGGAGGCTTTGGCCTGACACCTCAGGAAGTCGGTCTGCTGATTACGCCGTTGGTTGTTTTCATCACCATAGGCAGTATCGCCAACAGCCGCATCGTGGTTCGGCTGCGTACGCCCAATCATATTCTTTACGTGGGGTTCGGCTTGATGGCCGTGGCTTGCCTGGGCCTGATTTTCTCCGACAAGAGCACATCGCGCTGGCTGGTGGCGGCCTACATGATGATGGCAGGCCTGGGGCAAGGTTTTGTCATGCCCAACCTTACCGTATTCGCCCAGGAAACCGCCGGGCGCGCCTTGCTGGGTATTTCCACCGCGCTGCTGCAGTCGGTACGCATGATAGGCGGGATGCTGGGAATGGCAGTGGTGGGTACGCTGGTTACCCAGTACTACGCCAGTTCGGTGCGCCAGTCGATTCCCGAAGGCCGGAATACATCGTGGCTTTCCTTGCTGGAGGATCCGCAGGTGCTTGTCAGCCAGGCAGTGCAAAGCGACTTCATGGCGCATTTGCAGCGCCTGAGCCTGCAGGGCGACGGATTTATAGAAACGGCGCGGGTTTCGCTGGTGTCGGCGGTGCATCTTGGTTTGGTCGTCACCTTGCTGGTGGCCGTTGTTGCCTTCGCCTGGGTGTATCGCGTGCCGTTGATACGCCTGACGCGCAACCTGGCTACGATACGTCCCGACGGCGTAAAAGACGGCGGCGGAACCGCGTCATGAGCGATATCCCGCAATTACTGGTGATGCAGCAATTGGGCCGCACCTATCGCGCCCTGATGTCCGCCTTCGAGAACAGCATAGGCCAGTCCATGCCTCGCTGGCGCATATTGCTGTATTTGCATCAGTCGGGAGAAGCGTCGCAGAAGCAGCTTGCGCTGGCTTTGCGCATTGATCCCGCGGCGCTTACGCGCCAGATCAAGGCCATCGAGCACAAGGGCTGGATCAAGCGCAACAACGATGCGCAGGATAACCGGCTGACGAATGTGGCTTTGACGGACGCGGGCCGGCAAATTGTCGCGCAAACCTTGCCGCGGCGCTCGGCTTTCATTGAAAGGGCCTTGGGCGATTTGTCGCCGGCGGACATGCAGGCGCTGGGCGCCATGCTCGGCATTCTCGAGCAGCGCTTGCGCCAGGAGTCGTCCAGCGCCATTCCCGCCGATCCGAATTTATAGGCCGGTCCCGCTCCATGCGGCCGGGCGCCGCCTGGCATTATGCAGTGTGACAGATAATAAAATTTCTCATCTTTTAAACTCAGAATAAGCCTGCTAGCCGCAGCGCGGGTACAATCGGTCATTTGCGCCGGATCTTGCCGCACTGGTCGACAAGCGCGCAGGCTTTCAGGCAAACTTCCCAGCGTTAACCTTACATTCAGGCAGGACTGTCAATATTATGAGTGCAATCGTAGATATCATTGGACGCGAAATTCTGGACTCGCGCGGCAACCCAACCGTCGAGTGCGACGTGTTGCTGGAGTCGGGCGCAATGGGTCGTGCGGCTGTACCATCGGGGGCTTCCACCGGTTCGCGCGAGGCAATCGAGCTGCGCGATGGCGATGCCGCCCGTTATCTGGGCAAAGGGGTCTTGCGCGCCGTCGAGAATTTGAACACCGAGATATCCGAAGCGCTGATGGGCCTGGATGCCCAGGAGCAGACTTTCCTCGATCGTACGCTGATCGATCTGGACGGCACCGAATCCAAAAGCCGCCTGGGCGCCAACGCCATCCTGGCGGCCAGCATGGCCGTGGCTCGCGCCGCGGCCGACGATTCAGGCTTGTCGCTGTATCGCTATTTTGGCGGCAGCGGCCCCATGTCCATGCCCGTGCCCATGATGAATGTCATCAACGGCGGCGCACATGCCAACAATACGCTCGACCTGCAGGAGTTCATGATTCTGCCTATCGGAGCCACCAGCTTTCGCGAGTCGTTGCGCATGGGCGCCGAAATCTTTCATGCGCTCAAAAAGCTGCTTAACAAGCAGGGCATGTCCACGGCAGTAGGCGATGAAGGCGGTTTTGCTCCGAACGTGGCAAACCATGAAGCCGCTATCCAGCTTATCCTGCAGGCCATCGCCGAAGCCGGCTACGAAGCCGGTTCGCAAGTCGCCCTGGGCCTGGACTGCGCCAGCTCCGAGTTCTATCGCGACGGCAAATACCATTTGGCCGGCGAAGGCGGCATCGCCCTGACATCGCAAGATTTTGCCAATCTGCTTGCCACATGGTGCGATAAGTACCCCATTATTTCCATCGAAGACGGCATGGCTGAAAACGATTGGGAAGGCTGGAAGGTACTGTCCGACCAATTGGGCAAGAAAGTCCAACTGGTGGGCGACGATCTTTTCGTGACCAACACCAAAATCCTCAAGCAGGGCATAGACCAGGGCATCGCCAACTCCATTCTTATCAAGATCAACCAGATCGGCACCTTGACGGAAACCTTCGCCGCTATCGAAATGGCCAAGCGCGCCGGCTACACGGCCGTTATTTCGCATCGCTCGGGCGAAACCGAAGACACGACGATTGCCGACATTGCGGTGGCCACGAACGCCATGCAAATCAAGACGGGTTCACTGTCGCGCTCAGACCGCATGGCAAAATACAATCAATTGCTGCGCATTGAAGAAGAGCTGGCGGAAGTGGCGTCATACCCGGGTCGCGACGCTTTTTACAATTTGCGCTGAGCAAAACCATGCAAGCTGGCGATAGCCAGCTTGTTTTTTGTATAGAACATGCGACTGTTATTCATTATTCTGGCCTTGCTGACTGCAATTACCCAGTACCCGCTTTGGTGGGGGAAGGGCGGTTGGCTGCAGGTCCAGGAACTGGAACGCAAGGCCGCCAGCGAGCAAGAAACCAATCAGGCATTGATGGCTCGCAATAATGCTTTGCAGGCCGAAGTGCAGGATCTTAAATCCGGCAAGGCGGCCATAGAAGAGCGCGCCCGCACCGAGCTGGGAATGCTCAAGGATGGCGAGGTCTTTGTACAGATACTTGCTCCGCACGAGCACGAACCCGAAATCAAGACCCCTGAAATCTCGAAGAAACAGGGCAACTAGGGCCTGTTTGGCCCTAGGCCGCAACACAGCATAGCGTAAGCCCGCAAGCAGGGTCATCGGGCTTTACCGTCAGTTCGCCGGATCCGGCGGCGCCGGAATCATTGCCGGGTGCCGATGGCCCGGATGGCTGGCCGGTCGGCCATTGCGGCAGAGACTGGTTAGAACCGGCTCCTGCACTTCCTCCTTCGTTCGATCCGGCCACGGGCGGCGTTGATCCCGGCGATGCACTTGCCGGCTGGCTATCCAGGCACCACAATCCTTGGCAGCCTGCCGTCGGCAAGGATATTGCCCCGGACGGCGCCTGGAAACCGACTACCTTGCCATGGTTCGGCAAAGGCCAATCCACTGGGTGCGATTGCATGACCAGCGATATTTCCTGCACCAGGGGAAGATAGCCGCCCAGCGCCATCGCGCGCTGGCCGTAAGACCCGCCCTGGGCGCCCAACAGCCGCATCAGGCTCTTCATGCCCGGCAATATTGGCTCGTGCAGATAGGTCAGGCGCAACACTACTGTATTGGCCTGCAGGATGGATAGCCCTGATTGCGGACCCCGGCCGTTTATCCAGCCTTGCGCGCGTTTATGCTGATCCTGTTCGGCCAGGTAGTTATTGTTGATGGCCCGCCGCCCTGTTTGGCGGGCGATGGCGAGGGCGGGGTCGGAAAAGTCGAGAAAAGCCTGGGGGCTGGGGGAAAGGACTTCGATGCGCCATGGCGCGGCGCCGGTAGTTTGGCTGCGCCGGCCCAGCGCATTGTCAAGGCGTTGCCTGGCGCTGTGGCTTTCGGTGGCGGGAAACAGGGGCAGCAGCGCTTGTTCGAAGGCGGTTTCAATAGCGCTTGGTTTGGCATGCGCCGTAATGGCGGCCCGGCCGGCTTCGAGCAGTGCCAGGCTGACGGCCTGTTTGCTGAAAAACCATTGCGCGACTTCCATGCCGCCCAGCCCGAGCAGAAGGATGAGCACGGCGGCAATGGAAAATTCGATGATGCTTGCGCCCGCCTGGGCCGTCTGGACGCAGCCGCCCGCCGCATGAGCGCTGCGGCGGCGGCAGGATGCCGGGATGGGAAAAAGGCTGAATCGGCGCATGCGGCAAGTGTGCACCATGTCCCGATAGAGCGTCGATTGTGGATAGTGCTTAAACAGGCTGGAAATGCGTAGGCGGAATTACGCAAGCATTGCTTGCAGGTCCGCCTGCATTTACGCTTGCGGCCGGCGCCGCTGGCGCCGCGAGTATTCAATGCAGCGATTTATGGTCGCTGTGAGTCGTGTCCAGGTTATCCATGAACAGCCCGGCGCAATCGATAGCGTCGAATTGATAAGGCTTGCCGCAGAAGCTGCAGGAAATATCGATCTTTTCTCGTTCGCTGAGTATGTCCTCGATTTCGTCGCGGCCCAGCATGCGCAGCATATTGGCTACCCGTTCGCGGGTGCATGGGCAATGCCAGCGCACTGTCTGCGGCTCGAAGGCAATCAGGTCTTCTTCCCAGAACAGGCGATGTATAAGGGTGTCGATGTCCAGCGATAACAGCTCCTGGTATTTGACGGTGCCGGCCAGGTGCGACACGCGTGTCCAGGTTTCATTGAGCGACTCGCCATCGTCGCCCGGTTTTCCACCGTGATCGGGCAGGCGCTGCAACAGCAGTCCGGCGGAATGTTCGGCGTCGGACGCCAGCCATATATGGGTGTCCAGCTGCTCGGAATTGCGCATGTACAGTTCCAGAACCTGCGCCACTGAATCACCCTCCAGGGGGACTATGCCTTGATAGGGTTCGAGGTTGGTGGTATCGCGGTTGGGATCCAGCACTACGACAAAGCGGCCTTTGCCCTGCGCGTTGAGCAAGGATTGCAGCGTGCCGTCGGCCGGTATGTCGTGGCCTTCGCGCACGGTTACCGTGGCGCGTATGTCAAGGTTGGCCGTGCATTCGACCACGATCAGGGCGATAGGGCCGTCTCCCTGCAATTGCAACACCAGGGAGCCATCGAATTTGATATTGGTCGCCAGCAATACCGCGGCCGACACCAGTTCGCCCAGCAGGCGCTGCACGCATTCGGGATAGTGTTGGTGGGCCAGCCCCGCCTGCCATGCGGACGTAAGCCTGACGGCCTGGATCCGGGTGCTGTGATCCGGCAATAAGTACTTTTTGAATTGATCAGTCATAGGATAAATTCTAGCCTATAACAAGAACGATCCGATGGTCCCTTGCGGCGACAGTGCCGGATTACGCGCTTTGCCCGGCGATTTGTCCGGCGGGCCTGTCTTCAGGCGATTTTTCCGGCCTTGGCGGGCGCGGCGCCTTGTTGTTGTTGTTCGCGGGCGCGCAATACATGCCGGCGGATCTTGCCGTTGCTGGTCAAGGGCAGGCTGTCGACAAATTCGATTTCCCTGGGCCTTTGATATGGCACCAGGCGAGCCTTCACATGTTCTTGCAGCTCTTTTCGAATATCCCCGGCGTCGCGCTCGCGTGCTCCGTTGCCGAGCACGACATAGGCTTTGATAAGGCTGCCGCGCTCGCTGTCCGGTTTGGGTACAACCGCCGCATTGGCGACATCGGGGTGGCGCAGCAGGCAGTCTTCGATTTTACCGGGGCTGATGCGGTGGCCCGAGCTTTTGAATACATCGTCGGCACGGCCTGCGTACCAGTAGTACCCGTCTTTATCGACAGAGGCCAGGTCGCCCGTGAGGCACCAGTCGCCGGCGAACGCGTTTTGCGTGGCGGCTTCGTTGCGCCAATAGCCCAAAAACACGCTGGGGTCGGGATGCCCATGCATATCGTAGCGGTTCAGGGCGATTTCGCCCACGCTGTCGACGGGGCAAGGCTTGCCATGAGGGTTGAGCACCGCGACCTGATGTCCGGGATAGGGGCGGCCGATGCTGCCTGGCTTGGCCGGCCATTTATGGCTATTGCCGATCAGGTAGTTCATTTCGGTTTGCCCGAACATTTCGTTGGGCGAAGCGCCCAGCGCCGTTTTGCACCATTCGAAGACGGGCGGACTCAGGCTTTCGCCCGTCGTCATAATGGCCCGCAGCGCCAGTTGATAATGATCGCGCGGCGCCGGTATTTCCTGCATGACACGCTTGAGCACGGCGGGGGATAGAAAGGCATTCGTTACCCGGTAGCGTTCCAGGAGTTCCAGTGCGCGGGGGAGAAAAGCCTCCCAGGGCGCCTACGATGCTGCGTCCGAAATACAAGGTAGGCAGCAAGGCGTCCATAAGGCCGCCGGTCCAGGTCCAGTCGGCCGGCGTCCAGAAGACATCCGATTTTTGTGGAAACCAGTTTTGCGAGGCGACGAATCCGGGCAGATTGCCAATCAGCGCGCTGTGGGCAAGCAGGGCGCCTTTGGGGGCGCCGTTGGTGCCTGATGTATAGAGCAACAGGGCGGGGCTGTTCGATTTGGTGGCAACGGCCTTGAAAATCGCGGTTTGGCGCGCCAGCAGCGTGCGCCACGGAATGATGGCTTCATGCTGAAATTCCAGTGCGATAATCTGCGACAGCAATGGGCATTGGGCTTGCGCCTGGAGCAGATCGGGTCCGGCGATGGCATCGACAATGGCGACCCGCGCATCGGCATCGCGCAGGCGTATTGCCAGGCCGTCCGCGCCCAATTGCGACGATAAGGGCAGGGCGACCGCGCCGACACTGAAAATGGCCATGTACGATGCAACCGCTTCGGGACGCTGCCCCATGGCCAGCGCGACCCGGTCGCCCGGCAGCACGCCCATTTTGATCAGGCCGTTCGCTAGTTGCTTGGCGGCCTCCGACAGGCGCGAATAAGTCCAGACCTCGCGCTGCCCGAATTCGTTTTCATGGAAGACGGCAATTCGCCTGCCTTCGACAGGATTTTCCGCCCAGCGGTGCACGCACGCTTGCGCGATGTTGAATTGAGAGGGGACAAACCATTGGTAAGTCGGGTACAGCTCCGAGTATTGGTCGTTCATTGTCTTTTGGATTCAACTGGATAGAAGGCGCAAGCTCCTTTTAAGCGCAAGCATGAACGACAAGCCGGATCTGTGCAATGCCTAGAGATAAGAAACCCGAAATCACTAGGGTTTATACGGGGTGGCAACCGGTTTCTGGACGTCGACCAGACGGGTGCCCAGCAAGCGATCATGAAGGAACTGTTGTTGCGGGTCGATCCACGTCCAGATGAAGATGCTGAAGGGCGCGAATACGATGAGCAGATCGGTGGAGCTGTATCCGGTGATGCGCGAAGCGCCCAGCACCAGCGCCGCCGCCAGCAAGGGCAGGGGCCATAGCAGCACATATCGCAGCAGTAGCCGCCCCAGGGCGGGGCTGGCCCCCTGGCCGTCGACCAGGCGGATATTCCAGGTTTTCATAGGCAAGGTCTGGCCGCGCTTGCGCCAGCACATGATGAAATAGACGCCTATGGCGACAAAGACGATGGCTTGCCGGCCGTGCCTGAGCATCAGGGCGTTGCGGCTTTGCGTCAGGGTATCGAACAGATAGCTGGCCAAAAACACCACGCCGAACAGCAGTACGGCTTCGTACATCATGCAGGCAAAGCGGCGCAAACGGCTGGCGGGCGCCATAGGCGGGGGAAGGGGAACGGCGTTATTTTGTTGCATTGCGGAAAGAGTTAAGACCATGAATGGGCCTTATTATCCCGCAATTATGCCGTTATCAAGAAAAAAGCCGTACATTCTTCAGGGCGAGGCGCAGGATAGTCTTGGAGCGGTATGCGCTCAATACCCGGGCCGGCCGCTTGCACTCTGTTCAGGGGAGTACCCAATGGCGCTCCCGCTGCGGAATCAGTTGCGGCTTAGCTTGTCGATTCGGCGGTGCGAATGACTTCTTTGCTGCCGGCAAACGTAGCGGCGATCCTGGCCAGGCCGTTCTTGAGCGCAACGATAGGCTTAAAGCGGAACTGTTCTTCGATGGCTTGCATCATCAGTTGGCGTTCGAGTTCGTCGGTCAAGCGAATGTTTTTGTCTACGTTGATCATAGCTAGCCTCTTTGCTGAGATAAATGAACGTTTCGTTCAGGGTTAACCCTATTATAGGGTTAACCCCAATTATCAGGCAAGAATTATGTTGCAACGCGACAAAATGTTGCGTAAGCGCGACTGGCTACTTATTGCGGTAGCCGGCCGCCACCATTTCAAAACTGAACAGGCGGCAGTCCAGCGCCCCGTTATACAGGGGATAGCGCCGCAAAGGCTTCAGGCGCAGCGCCTTGGGCAGATCCATATCGCTTGAAATGATATTGATGTTCCAGCCGCTGTAGCGCTGTTTCAGGTTTTGCGCCCAGGCGCGCCACAGCCCGGTATCTTCTTCGCTGGGCAAGCGTTCCCCGTAAGGCGGATTGGTGACCAGCCAGCCGGTTTCCGCGGGAGGAGAAACCGAACGGGCATCGCCGAGTTCAAAGCGGATCGAATCGGGAGCCAGCCAGGATCGATCCATATTGCTTTTCGCCGCCTCGATGGCGGAGGGATCCAGGTCGTAGCCGACGATGGGGCTTTCAAGGCGCGGGGCAATGTGGGAGCGCGCTTCTTCCTTGAGGTCGCGCCAGTGGCTGGCGTTGTGGCCGCGCAGCCGTTCGAAACCGAAAGGGCGCCAGATGCCGGGAGGAACGCCCAGGGCGATCCAGGCGCCTTCGATCAATATCGTGCCGCTGCCGCAGAAAGGATCCATCAAGGCTTGCGATGGGTCCCAGCCCGACAGGGCCAATATGCCGGCCGCCAGGTTTTCGCGCAGGGGCGCTTCGCCTTTTTCCAGGCGCCAGCCGCGCTTGAACAAGGATTCGCCGGAGGTATCCAGATAAAGCGTGGCGCTGTCTTCATCCAGGAAAAGGTGCACACGCGCGTCGGGGCGCACGGTGTCGATGTCGGGACGCTCGCCTTCGAGGTCGCGCAGGCGGTCGCAGATGCCGTCCTTGGCGCGCAAATTGCAGTATTGCAGGCTTTGCATGGGACTGCGTATGGCCGAAGTGTCGACCCGCAAGGTTTGTTCGGCGCCGAACCAGCGTTCCCATGGAGTGTCCATGGCCAAGTCCAGGATGTCGTCTTCGTGATAGGCGGGGCCGTGCGCGACTTCGACCAGCACACGGGTAGCCAGGCGCGAATACAGATTGGCGCGCAGAATACCTGTCCAGTCCGTGTGGAAACGGCAGCCGGCGCGCATAGGCTGGGCATCGTCGAAGCCTAAAGCCTGCATTTCCGCGACCAGCGCGTCTTCCAGCCCTTGGGGGCAAGGGGTGAACACCGGAAATATTTCGGCCCGTGAGGGCGCTTGCACGCGCGCGTCATGCCGGCGGGTTGCCGGTTCGGGAATGGGTTCCCCGGGATGGCGCTTGCGTGGCGCTTGCGGTTTGCCCGCGGGCGGCGCAATGGCCGCCATCGGCGCCTGGACGCTGCGCTGTTGGTCGCGCTGGCGTTCGATTTGCGCCACCTGGCGGGCGCGCGCGCCCGCCCGCTTGCGGGGCTCGTTATCGGTATTGTCCGTTGGGGCGCCGATTTTTTTCTTCAGGGTAAGCGTCTTGCCGGTTTTTGCATCAGTCATAGATTTAGAAGACTTAAAAGGGTTTTGCTACTACCAGGGCAATAACGATCAGCAGCAAAATAACCGGTATTTCATTGAACCATCGGTAAAACCGATGGCTGTGCGTATTGGCGCCTTGTTCGAATTTTTTCAGCATGCGGCCGCAGGCCAGGTGGTAGACGGCAAGTAGCGCGACCATGGCCAGTTTGGCATGCATCCAGCCTTGGCCGCGGCCGATGCCATAGCCCAGCAACAGCCATAGCCCAAGCACTATCGCCAATACCGCCAGCGGTGTCATGAATCGGTATAAACGGCGCGCCATGCCCAGCAGGCAGGCCGTGGTGGCGGCTTCCTGAGGCTGGGCCAGGTTGACATACAGGCGCGGCAAGTAGAACAGGCCCGCGAACCACGATGTGACAAAGAGAATATGGAAGGTTTTGATCCAGAGCATGCCTGCTTATCCGCGCAATTGGCCGTCGCCGGCCAGAACCCATTTCATGGTCGTCAGCCCTTCAAGCCCCACGGGGCCGCGGGCATGCAGCCGATTGGTGGAAATGCCGATTTCGGCACCCAGGCCGTATTCGAAACCATCGGCAAAGCAGGTGGGCAGGTTGACGTAGACAGAGCTTGAGTCCACTTCACGCTGGAAGCGCGTGGCGGCCCGCAGGTTTTCAGTAACGATGGATTCGGTGTGTTCGGAACTGTAGGCGGCGATATGATCCATGGCGTCATCCAGGCTGTCGACAACGCGGATGGCCAGTATCGGCGCCAGGTATTCGGTGCGCCAGTCTTCTTCGGTGGCGGCGATCGCTTGCGGCAGGATGGCGCGGGTGCGTTCGCAACCGCGCAGCTCCACGCCTTTGTCCGACAGGGTTTTGCCCAGGCGCGGCAGTATCCGGGAGGCGATGTCGGCATGGACCAGCAAGGTTTCCATCGAACCGCAAATGCCGTAGCGGTAGGTCTTGGCATTGACGGCGATGTCGTGGGCCTTGTCCAAGTCGGCGGCGGCATCCAGGTAAACGTGGCAATTGCCGTCCAGGTGCTTGATCAAGGGGACTTTGGCCTCGGCGGCCAGACGCGCGATCAGGCCCTTGCCCCCGCGCGGCACAATCACATCTATGTAGTCGGTCAGGGTAATCAGTTGCCCCACGGCGGCGCGGTCGGTTGTACCGACCACCTGCACGGCATGGGCGGGCAGGCCGGCATCGGCCAGTCCTTGCTTGATGATGGCGCCCAGGGCCAGATTGGACTGGAATGCTTCGCTGCCGCCGCGCAAGATGCTGGCGTTGCCCGATTTCAGGCAAAGCGCGGCGGCATCTATGGTTACGTTGGGCCGGGATTCATAAATGATGCCGATTACGCCCAAAGGCACTCGCATTTGGGCGATACGCATGCCGTTGGGACGGATCGTGGACGCGCTTAGGCTGCCTACGGGGTCGGGCATGTTGGCGATTTGCAACAAGCTGGCGGCCATGCCTTCTATGGTTTTGGCCGAAAGCGTCAGGCGATCCAGCATGGCCGGTTCCAGCCGGTTTTCACGGGCCAGGGCCTGATCCTTGGCATTCACGGCAACAAGCGCCGTTTTTTGTTCAAGCAGGTGCTTGGCCATGGCGCGCAGGGCGTCGGCCTTGGCCTGGCTGGACGCGATGCGCATTTGGCGCGCGGCAAGGCGGGCTTGCCTGCCAAGGCGAGTCATATCGCTGGCGTCGTCGGCATCGGCGGGGGAAATAATAGGTGATGTCATGGCAAATATACAGTTAGGCTTAAAGGAATTATCCCAGTAAACGGGACCTCCGGTTCAAAGGCCAGGGATATTCTGATCAAATCGCCCGAATCTGATGCGCCGCCTTGACGGGATGGCCAGCAAGGCGGGATATGACGTCAATAGTGGTTCTATTGACGCCATATCCTAACGCAGCAGGACGCCCGCCAGGGGGATGCAGCAGTTGTGTGGATTTGATCAGAGGGTCCTTAAGCATAAAGTTATCGGGCGGAGAGCTTTTTTGTGATCGCAATGCGCAAGGCCAGGCGTCCCAGCTCTTCCCAGGGGTCATTCAAGCGGCCGGGCACTTTCAGCCCTTTGATCAATCTATCGATATCGTGAGCGTGCTGCACGGCGGCGGGCCATGTCTGCGGCGGTACCCGGCTAAGGGTTTGACGCAGCAAGTGCTCGCGCGGGCCGAAAATCCGCTGGCGGCGCATTTCAGCCTGCAGGTCTTGTCCGGCGGATTGAGCCGCGGCCAGGCGCGCCAGTACGCGGACTTCCTCGCCTACCGCCCAAAGCACAAGGGGCAAGGCCTCGCCCTCGGCGCGCAGGCCTGCCAGCATGGCCAAGGCGCGAGCGGGCTGGCCTGCCAGCATGGCGTCGCGCAGCCCGAATACATCGTAGCGGGCTACGTTCAGGACGGCGCGCTCGACATCGGCGGCGTCGATTTTGCCGGCGGGATAAAGCAGGCCCAGCTTTTGTACTTCCTGGAACGCGGCCAGCAGATTGCCTTCGACCTTGTCGGCCATCCATTCCAGCGTCTGGGTGTCCAGTTGCTGTTCTTGCCGCGCTAGGCGCTGGCCTATCCAGCGAGGCAGTTGGGTGCGATCAATGTTGCCGATTTCGACCCAGGTGCCCGCCTGCGCCAGCCCTAGCGCCCATTTGGTGTTGCGCGAGGTTTTGTCTAGGCGCGGCAAATTGACAAGCACCAGAGTGTCGGCCAGTACGCCGCTTTCCACCATGCCGGACAGCTTAAGCAGCACTTCGCCGCCGGTTTTGCCCGGCTTGCCCGTGGGTATGGCCACATCCACCAGCCGGCGGTCGCCGAAGAGCGATACATTCTGGGTAGCGCCAATAACGGCGGACCAGTCGCTGCGCGCATCCATGATCAGGCTGATGCGTTCGCCGTACCCTGCCGCAAGCGCGCCGGCGCGCAGCGCATCGACGGTTTCGATAACCAGCAGCGGCTCGTCGCCCGACACGATGTACAGGCTGTCCAGTTGCGGCGGCGTTGTCTTTTTCAACTGCTGTAAAAGACTGTCGGAATCCTGGCGGCGTCCCATTTTGGCTTTACCGCAAGCCGGCATCCGGCTCGGGGCGGCCGGATCCCCTTGGGGCAGGGCCGGGCAAGGGTGAGGCGGGAACCGGCGCCGCCGCGCCGGCCGGACGTTTGTCCAGGGGCAGGGACTCGGCGTCGGAAAAGGCCGAGCTTACCTCGGGCGAAGCCAGGCGCCGGACAACGCGGTCGACCATGGATTGCTGCATTTCCTTGAAGATAGTGGTGATTTCGCTTTGCTTTGCTTGGACTATCGTGTCGTCGTAAGGGATTTCGCGTATGGCGTTGAGCGTGGTCGGCGGCAGAACGAGATGCCCCTTGGCATCGGTAAGCTGGAAGATGAATTCCAGGTTCAGTTCGTATTCCTCGACGCGGCCCTGGGCATCGATGGAAAGTTCGCGCAAGGATTGGCGGTTGCTCAGTTGTGTGAGCCTGGCCTGGGCATCGGCCGGTTCGGACACGAACTTTGTATGAGGCGAGCTGGCGGTAATGGCCCGGCGGATATTGGCGCCGAACGCCGAGTTCTCGTCGATGTTGGTATAGATTGTGGTAAAGGGCAAAGGCGAGACGCCTTTGAGCCTGAAGCCGCAAGCGGTCAACAGAACGCAAAGCGCCACGCAGGCAAGCCCGCATAGGCGCTGCCGCGTGAACAGGGTAAATGGCGAGAACTTGGGCGTAGGACTGTGCATGCCTGAATTTTATCCGACAATATTGACGAGTTTACCGGCCACGACAATTACCCGCTTGGGCGGCCGGCCTTCCATGAACTTGCCGGTGGCGTCGTGGGCGAGCGCGATTTGCTCGATCTGGTCTTTCGTGGCGCCATGAGCGACTTTCAGGGCGCCGCGCAGCTTGCCGTTGATCTGCAGCATCAGTTCGATTTCATCGGCGATCAGGGCTGCTTCATCGACCGTTGGCCATGCGGCGTCGAGCAGGTCGCCTTGTTGCCGATCGAAGCCCAGGTCTTGCCATAGCTGCCAGGTAATGTGCGGCACCACCGGGTACAGCACGCGCAGCAGTATGGAGGTTGTTTCGGCCAGCGCGCGATGCGCGACGGCGCTATCGGCCAGCGCCGCGGATTCCAGGGTGTTGAGCATTTTCATGCAGGTGGAAACCACCGTGTTGTACTGGATGCGCTGGTAATCATAGTCGGCCAGCTTGAGCAGGCCATGGATGTCGCGGCGCAAGGTTTTGGACGCCTCATCGGCGTCCGACCACTCGCCGTTGCCGCCGTGGGCATTTTGTATGGTGGCCTGCTGGCTGTGGCAAAAAGCCCATAGACGGCGCAAATAGCGGTGGGCGCCCTCGACGCCGGAGTCCGACCATTCCAGGGTTTGTTCCGGCGGGCTTGCGAACATGACGAACAGGCGGGCGGTGTCGGCCCCCATGGAATCGATCAGCGATTGCGGATCGACGCCATTGTTCTTGGACTTTGACATGGTGCCGATGCCGCCGTATTGCACCGGCGTGCCGTCCGCGGTGCGTTTGGCCCCGGTAATGGCGCCCTTGGCATCGTAGGTGTTTTCGACCTCTTCGGGCCAAAAATATTCGATGGCGCCCTGTTCGGTTTTACGCGAATAGATGTGGTTCAGCACCATGCCCTGGCATAGCAGGCGGGTGAAGGGTTCGTCGAACTTGACCAGGCCCAGGTCGCGCATGACGCTGCGTCCAGAACCGCGCATACAGCAGATGCAGCACGGCGTGCTCGATGCCGCCGATGTACTGGTCCATGGGCATCCAGTAGTCGTTGCGCGCATCGACCATGGCGCCGTCGTTGCCGGGCGAGGTATAGCGCATGAAGTACCACGATGAATCGACAAAGGTGTCCATGGTGTCGGTTTCGCGCCGCGCCGCCGTGCCGCATTTGGGGCAATGGCAGGACAGGAAGCCTTCATGCTTGGTCAGCGGATTGCCGCTGCCATCGGGAATAAGGTCGTCGGGCAGAATGACGGGCAAGTCTTTTTCGGGCACCGGCACAGGACCGCAATCGGGGCAGTGAATAATGGGGATGGGCGTGCCCCAATAGCGCTGCCGCGATATGCCCCAGTCGCGCAGGCGCCAGGTGGTTTTCTTTTCGCCCAGGCCTTGCGCGACCAGGTCGGCGGCGACGGCGTCGATGGCGGCGCCGGTGGCCAGGCCATCGTATTTGCCGGAATTGACGGTACGGCCTTGCTGTTTGTCGCCGTACCAGTCTTGCCATTGTTCAGTCGAAAAGGTCTTGCCCTCGACGGCAATCACATCATGAATAGGCAGGGAGTATTTATTGGCAAAGGCGAAATCGCGTTCGTCGTGGGCGGGTACGCCCATGACGGCGCCGTCTCCGTAGGTCATGAGCACATAGTTGCCGACCCAGACCTGGATTTGTTCCGCGGTGATGGGATGGGTAACGGTAAGGCCGGTGGGCATGCCTTCTTTGTCGCGCGTGGCCATCTCGGCCTCGGTCGTTCCGCCTTGCTTGCATGACTCGATGAAGGCTGCCAGCGCCGGATTGGTTTGGGCGGCATGCACGGCAAGAGGGTGTTCGGGGGCCACCGCGCAGAACGTAACGCCCATGATGGTGTCGGCCCGGGTCGTAAAGACATACAGGCGGCCGTCTTGTATGGGCTTGCCGGTTTGATCCTGGATGTCGTGCGTAAAGGCGAAACGCACGCCTTCGCTCTTGCCTATCCAGTTTTCCTGCATCAGGCGCACACGCTCGGGCCAGCCGGGCAGGCCGTTCCTGGTCTTGTCGAGCAATTCTTCGGCGTAATCGGTAATGCGCAGGTAATAGCCGGGGATTTCACGCTTTTCGACCAGCGCGCCGGATCGCCAGCCGCGTCCGTCGATGACTTGTTCATTGGCCAGCACGGTCTGGTCGACCGGATCCCAGTTCACGACCTGGGTCTTGCGGTAGGCAATGCCTTTTTCGAGCATTTTCAGGAACAGCCACTGGTTCCATTTGTAGTATTTGGGGTCGCAGGCGCACATTTCGCGCGACCAGTCTATGGCCAGGCCCATCGCCTGCATCTGCTTTTTCATGTAAGCGATGTTGTCGTAGGTCCATTTGGCGGGCGGCACGCGCGATTTGATGGCGGCATTCTCGGCGGGCATGCCGAAGGCGTCCCAGCCCATGGGCATCAGTACGTTGTAACCCTTCATGCGCAACTGGCGCGTCATCATATCGTTGATGGTGTAATTGCGCACATGTCCCATATGCAGCTTGCCGCTGGGGTAGGGCAGCATCGAACAGGCATAGAACTTCGGCTTGGGTGTACCGTCGGGCGCCAGGGCGTTTTCGGTGACGCGATAGGCATCGCGTTCTTGCCAGTTTTGATGGGAAGCTTGTTCGACGGCGTTGGGATGATAACGTTCCTGCATGATATCCGGTATTTATTATGGGTTGCGCAACCGTACATTATAGAGTGCGCGGCGGATAGACTTTTTCCACATGGACCCGGAGCTTGTCCGGTAGTGGGTTGGGGGCGCACTCGTCCACCGGCACATCAAGTGGCTTGCTCAGTTCGTGACGGGTTGCGGCACGGTACGAATGCTATGCTCTTGAAGGGTTTCAGGCTCTTCTGCCACAGTCAAACTCGGTTTAATGACAGGAAAGCGCGACACATTTGTCTTCCGAACTTGAATTTTGCGAATTCTGGCTTTCAGTGCAGTGCGGCTAATGCAGCCTCGGGGGCCTTGTCCAGCACCTTGAGCAGGGCTTTGGCGGCACCTGTGGGAGAGCGTTTGCCTTGTTCCCAGTTGCGGATGGTGTCCAGCGATACATTGATGCGCTCGGCAAACTCCGCTTGGCTAAATCCAAGCCGTCTTCGTACACGCCGGGCAAACTTTGCCGCGTCCAGCATGGCAAGTGCTTGATCCGCAGCCTTCTGCGAGGCAATGTCCTTTTCGGTGGTGGCATCCACACGTGCAGGGTCCACGCGTGCCGTGATCAGCGAGGCGGCCTTGGTTGGGTCAATATTCACGCGTACTGTCTTCATAGTGCTGGACCTCTCGTTGATTGGCTTTTCGTGCTGAAATAATGCGTATGGTAGCGTCGTGTCGTGGGGTATAGATCAGTACGAACAATCGTCCTTCGATCCTGCCCATTAATTGATAACGATCTTCACCGTAGCTGTAGCGCGTATCTGCCTGCACGATACGGCTTGGATCGAATAACGCCCGGGCAGCGTAGGCAAAATTAAATCCGCGCTCTTGAAAGCACGCTTCGCTTTTGGCCTCGTCCCACTCGAAATTCATGGGTTTGATTGTGGTTCAATGGACGACTTTTGTCAATCTGCAAAGGGCCGAGACGCTGTATCTGTCCAGCCTGATCTTGGCTAATTTATTGTTTGGGATCGGGGTGCTCCCGCTCGGCGGAATGGTCGCGCACTCGCTAGAATACGCGCATGCCGAGCGCACTAGGAAATAAAAAACCCTGCCGAGGCAGGGTTTTTGACAAGGAGCCAGGTAAACAGGTACCGGCCGGGCGCAGCGCGCACCGTGAAGAAGCTTTATTTAAGCTTCATTTCCTTGTAGTCGACGTGCTTGCGAGCAACGGGATCAAATTTCTTGATCAGCATTTTCTCGGGCATGGTGCGTTTGTTCTTGGTGGTCGTGTAGAAATGACCGGTGCCGGCGGTGGATTCGAGTTTGATCTTCTCGCGTATACCTTTTGCCATGTTGAGCTCCTTAAGTTAGATCGCGAGCGGCTTAAGCACGCACGCCGCGGGCGCGCAAATCGGCCAGCACGGAATCGATGCCGTTTTTGTCGATGGTGCGCAGTGCGTTGGTCGAAACGCGCAGGCGAACCCAGCGGTTTTCGCTTTCGACCCAGAAACGGCGCGATTGCAAGTTAGGTAGAAAGCGACGCTTGGTTTTGTTGTTCGCGTGCGAAACATTGTTGCCCGTCATTGGGCCTTTGCCGGTAACTTGGCATACGCGTGCCATGGTAATACCCCTTGATAATTTGCTTGATTCGGCCCCGCAGCATAAAAAGCGGTAAAAGACAACGACCGTGTATCTGTAAAGCCTAATATTCTAATACGAAACCGATGTTTAGATCAAGTCGCTTTCAATGCGATGCGGCCGAATAGCCACGACAGGCAGGCGCAGCCGGCCAGCATGCTGGTCAGCGGCAAGGCCGAAGGCGTTTGCCAGATGCTGATTGCCAAGCCGGCGCTTGCGCCGCACAGCATTTGCAAGGTTCCCATGAGCGCCGACGCCACGCCCAGGCGCTTGCCTTGTTCGCTCAGGGCCAGGGCCGCCGCGTTGGGGTTGACGAACCCCTGGCTGGCCATAAAGCCGGCCAGACACAGCATAAGCGATAGCAGCGTAATGGCGCCGGCAAGGGTCAGCGTCAGCGCCACCAGGGTCATGATGGCCAGCGATATCTGGGCTTTTTTCAGCAAGGCCTGAGGCGTATGCCGGTTCAGCAGGCGGGCGCTGACCTGCGCGGCGACGATCAGCGAAGCGGCATTGACACCGAACAGCAGGCCGAAATGCTGGGGGTCGACATGGAAGACTTCAATGAAGACGCGCGGCGATCCGGCGATATAGGCGAACATGCCCGCCGAGCCGAATCCGCCGGCCAGCGTATAGCACACAAATTGTTTGTGGCGCAGCAGCGCCAGATAGTTGCGGGCGATGATGCCAAGACCGAGAGGGATGACGCGGTCGGGGTGCAGCGTTTCTTTCATGATCATCATTGCGCCTATCAGCAGCGCGCCGCCGCAGACCGCCATGATGGCGAAAATACCGCGCCAACTGCCAAACACCAGTACCTGCCCGCCCAGAATGGGAGCGAGAATCGGCGTGACGCCCATGACCAGCATCAGGATGGAAAGCGCCTTGGAGGCGTCGCGGGTATCGAAATTGTCGCGGATGACGGCTCGGGGTATGACGATCCCGGCGGCGCCGCCGAATGCCTGGGCGATGCGCCACCCGATCAAGTGTTCGATGTCGTTGGTAAAGGCGCAGCCTATCGACGCTACGATGAATATGAAGACACCGGCGATCAGCGGTTTTTTGCGGCCGTAGCGGTCGGCGAAGGGCCCATAGAACAGTTGGGCCATGGCAAGGCCGAACAAATAGCTGGCCAGCGTGCGTTCGACGTACCCCGGCGTGGTGTCTAGCCCCTGGGCGATGGCGGGAAACGCCGGCAGATACATATCGATGGCCAGGGGACCCAGCGCCGTCAGCAGCCCCATCAGGATTAACCAGCGCGGAATGACTGTCAGGGAGCTAGATGGGGGCGGCATGTATCGAAAAATAAGAATCCAGTTTCGATCTTAGCATGGCGGTAACGCTCATTTTCCTTCTTCGTCGATATGTGGCACTATTTTCATTAAGGACCCTCTGATCTAATCGTCCGTCAGCGAGATGCGGCAGTCGGGTGGATGTGATCAGAGGGTCCTTAACGATAATTTCAATTTAAGGAGTCGGCCTTGAGCATGGTCTTGTCTGTTGTTGAAAATAAGTTGCTTTCCCTGCCCTTGCCTGTAAGGGTGCTCATGCCAGATGGTCAGTCGCTGGGTTCGCCAAACGCCGATATCTGTCTCAAGATCAAAGACCGCTCCACGCTGGCCCACTTGGCCGGCGGTCAGGTCGGCGTTTTGGGGGAAGACTATGTCGAAGGCAAGTTCGATGTGGAAGGCTCCATGCGCAATCTCATGCATTTGGCGGCTGCCATTTTGCCGGGCTCGCCGATTGAAGCCGCCCGTGTGGGCAAGCTGACCGAATTGATACGGCGGCTGCTGTCGGTGTGGCGCCATTCTCTTGAACGCGATGCGCGCCAGATTCAGTTCCATTACGATTTATCCGACGATTTCTATGCCTTGTGGCTGGACCCGCTGCGGGTATATTCGTGCGCGTATTTCCAGACTCCCGACATGTCGATCGCGCAGGCGCAGGAAGCCAAGCTGGATCACATTTGCCGTAAATTGCGCTTGTCCGGCGGCGAGCGTTTTCTGGATGTCGGCGCCGGCTGGGGCGGCTTGCTGCTGTGGGCCGCCGAGCACTATGGGGTCGATGCCACGGGCATCACGCTTTCCAAGAATCAGCACGCGTATGTAAACCGCCTGATTCAGGAAAAAGGGTTGCAAGGGCGGGTGCGCATGGAGTTGCTCGATTACCGCAAGCTGGATGAAACCCGGCCGTACGACAAAATCGCTTCCGTCGGCATGTTCGAACACGTTGGCCGCGCCCAGCTTGAAGGGTATTTTTCCAAGCTGCGCCGCCTGGTGCGCCCCGGCGGCCTGGTGCTCAACCACGGCATCACCGCGGGCGGCGTGGACAATGCCGAACTGGGTGCCGGCATGGGAGAATTCATTGAAAAATACATCTTTCCCGGCGGCGAGCTGACGCATATCAGCCATGTGCTCGGGCGGCTTGCGGAAGGCGGGCTTGAGGATGTGGACATCGAAAACCTGCGCCCGCACTATGCCCGTACGCTATGGGCCTGGAGCGATGCCCTGGAGGCGCGCCTGCCTGAGGCGCGCAAAATCCTGCCGGGCGAGCAAGGTGAACGCTCGCTGCGGGCTTACCGCATGTACCTGGCGGGCTGCGCCATGGGTTTCGAGCATGGCTGGATCGCCTTGCACCAAGTGCTTGCACAGCCCAGGACCAACGGCCGTCCCGACGAACTGGATTTCCCCGCCGATCTGTCCTACCCCTGGCGCCGCGATTACATATACGACCGGCAAAAACCGTAGGGCGGATTAGCGTCGCGGGCGCATCCTTCGACGATGCCCGATCCCTCGCAGGTTATCGGGCAATTTCTATTCCGGAATTTACGCATGGGTCCTCATTGAGTCGGGTTTCCACAGACGCCTTGGACCCTGCGGTTTTTAATTTGCCAGTTCCGCTTCTATCAGGAAGGGCCCCCGGTTTTTCAGGGCCGCGCTGAAAATGTCTGTGAACTCTTGCAGATTGCTGGCCTTGGCCGCGGGAACGCCCAGTCCTTGAGCCAGCTTGACCCAGTCGATGTCAGGGTTGCTCAAGGTCAGCATGCTGCGCGCGTTCACGCCCATGTCGGCGATACCAACCTTTTTCATTTCCTGCTGCAAAATGGCATAGCGCCGGTTGGAAAACACGACGGTCAGGCAATCGAGCTTTTCCCGCGCCTGGGTCCACAGCGCCTGGATGGTGTACATGCCGCTGCCATCGGCCTGCAGCGCAATCACTTTGCGGTTCGGGCAGGCAACAGCGGCGCCGGTGGCCAAGGGCAATCCTATTCCTATGGCTCCGCCGGTGAGTTGCAGATAGTCGTGGGGCGATGCATGATGGCTATGGGTATAAAAACTGCGGCCTTGTGTAACGGATTCATCGGTGACGATGGCATTGTCGGGCAACAGCGCGGCCAGTGTTTGGCATAGCTGGTCCGCGTCCAGTGGGGCAGTCGATGCATGAGGCAGGGAAATGCGCGGGGCGGAGCCCGGCAAGCCGGCAATAGTGTCGATGCCCAGTTCAGACATGAGCTGTTCGAGGGCGGCTTCGATGTTTTCCTCTGGATGCGCCAATACAGTTTCGCGGCAATGGGATGGGGCCAGCGTGCTGGGCAGGCCGGGATAGGCAAAAAATGCCACGGGGCTGCGGGCGCCCACCAGGATCAATTGCTGCGTCGACTGCAATGCGGCTACCGCCGCATCGACGGGATAAGGCAATTTTTCGATGGGGGCGGTATTGCCGCCACGCTCGATTCGGGCATTCGAGGTTTCCGCCAGCAGGCGGGCGCCATGGCGGCTGGCGATTGCATGGGCCATTGCCAGCGGCTTTTTCCTCAGGGCGCGCCCGCCCAGCAGCAACATGGCATTGCCGGCTTTTAGCGCCTTGGCCGCGTCTTTTATTGCGTCGGCGCCCGCAAGCCGGGCTTGCGGGCGCGGTGCCCTTGCGGGGCGTAGCGCCGGATCCACCGCAGACCAGGCAATATCGGCGGGAAGGATCAAGGTGCTGACTTGCCCGGGCGGCGCTATGGCCTGGGTAATGCAATGCGATATATCGTCGGCGAAGGATTTATCCGGCGCGGCTGTGACGACGCTGTGCGACACAGCCGACGCAATGCTTTTGATATCGCTGGTAAGCGGCGCATCGTATTGCAGATGGTAGTGGGCGTGGTCGCCCACGATGTTGATCATGGGGCTGCGCGCTCTTTTTGCATTATGCAAATTGGCCACGCCGTTGCCCAGCCCCGAGCCCAGGTGCAGCAGTGTGGCGGCGGGTTTGTCCGCCATGCGGGCATAGCCGTCGGCGGCTCCGGTGACTACCCCTTCGAACAAACCCAGGATGCATCGCATGCGAGGCTGTTTGTCTAGCGCCGCCACAAAATGCATTTCAGATGTGCCGGGATTGGCAAAGCATACGTCTATATCATTATGCAGTAGCGATTCACATAAAAATTCGGCGCCGTTCATGATGTTGTCCTGTTTGCTGTCGTTCATGTTGTTCATACTCTGTTCTTGCTGATGGCGCGGGCCGCGCGTATTGCCAGGGGGCCAAGCTTTTGCCTGGCCATGTCCAGCGACCACCTGGGTTTGGGCACGGAAATATTCAAGGCGGCGACGGGACGGTTGGCGTCGTCCATGACGGCCGCCGCTACGTTGACGTCTCCCTGGAAATATTCTTCGTCCGCATAGGCATAGCCTTGCGCCCTGGCTTCGATAATGATTTGCCGCAGCAGCGCGATGTCGGTCGTGGTGCGCGGCGTGTGCTTTTCGATGACTGCCGCTTGCAGCAGTTCTTCCGTTTGGCTCTCGGGCAGGCACGACAGCATGGCGCGGCCGGAGGCTGACGAGATCACCGGTATGCGGGTGCCTATGGGCATATAGACAGGTATGTGTTTAAAGGTGTGGATGCGCATGACGAAGACCATGTTGTCCTGGTCGCGGACAGACAGGTTCACGCTTTCGCCGCATTCTTGGTTCAACTGATGCAGGACGGCATGGGCGCTTTGGAACAGGCGCTCGTTGGCCAGATAGGTATAGCCCAGCCCCATGGCCTTTACGCCCAGGCGATAGCGCCTGGTTTGCGTATCTTTGTTTATATAGCCTAACTGTTCGAGTGTGTAAGCCACCCGTTGCGCCGAACTGGCGCTGATACCGCATGCCTTGGCCATTTCCTGGAGATTGAGGGTTTCGTGAGCGCGAAAGGCCTCGAGGACCGTCAAGCCTTTGTCGAGCGAGTTGATGAATAGTTCGGAAGTAGCCATATGGAATTTCCCCATGATGCAAAAAGCGAGTTGACATGCGGCTGGCTTTTGTTGCTAAATATCGTATATCGGTTTATTGTTATCGGTATTCGATAGAATAGCAGGCTTAAGCCTGCCAAGCAAGCACATTGGAATAGGAGAACATATGTCCATCTCAGCGCAACAGGAGTACGACGAGGCCACGGTCATCGATGGCCTGGTTTTTTTCAGCGACGGCGATACGCGCGATGTGTTGGCCGGCGGCGTAACGGCCATGAACATAACCGTTACGGAAATGGCGTCGGATTTCGAGCAGGCCGTCAAGGATATTGCCGTTTGGCGCCGGCGCTGCGAGGACGAACAGGGCTCATGGCTATTGGTTGAGCAACGTCAAGGATATCGACCGCGCCAAGAAGAACGGAAAGGCGGGACTGATCATGGGTTGGCAGAATGCCAAGCCTTTCGGCGACCAGATCGAGCGCATCGCGATGTTCCAGCAGTTGGGCATGCGGGTAGTGCAACTGACATATAACGAAGCCAATCTGGTCGGCGACGGCTGCCTGGAAAAACGCCAGGCGGGTTTGACGAATTTCGGTGTCGAGGTTGTCAAGGAAATGAACCGGGTGGGCATAGCGATCGATATCAGCCACTGCGCGGAACAGACCTGTCTGGACGCCTGCCTGCATTCAAGCAAGCCAGTATTGCTGACCCACGCCAATGCCAACGCGGTAATACGGCGGCCGCGCAACAAAAGCGATGCCGTATTGAAGGCGGTGGCCGCCACCGGCGGCGTAATCGGCTGCAGCATTCACGCTTATCTTAGCTGGCGCGGAGACCCTCGCCAGCAGCCCACGCTGGACGATTTCGTCGCCAACGTCAAATATATCGGCGACCTGGTGGGATACGAGCATGTGGGTATCGGCACAGACTTCCCTTCGGTGCAAAGCTATGAGGCAGTGCGCCATGTCATGGTGATGTCGCGCACCAAATACGCGGCTTCCGGCGGCGATTTCTCCGATGCGTTCGGGGATGTGATGGAAGCGCGCTATCCGCGGGAAACGCCGACCCCCGCGCAATTTCCGGTATTGGCCGAGGCCTTGCACAAGGCGGGGCTAAGTTCGGCGACGGTTGCCGGCGTGCTCGGAAAAAATTTCTACCGCGCATTCAATGAATGCTGGAACGTATAACAATTAACAGGAGAAAAAAATGATCAAAGCAGGTTTGTTTGGCCGCATGGCCTTGTGCGCGATTCTTGGCCTTCCTTTCGGGACTGCGACAGCGCAATCGGAGTATCCCGGCCGCGCCATCAGCATTATCGTTCCCTACCAGGCTGGCGGCTCCACCGATACGGTTATCCGCAAGTTCGCCGAGATTGCCTCGGCCAAGCTGGGCCAGCCCATCATCATCGAAAACAAGGGCGGGGCGGGCGCTACCATGGGCGCCCGCGAGATAGCCCACGCCAAGCCCGATGGCTATACGCTGGCCATCATCCCCAGCCCGGTGTTCCGCATGCCGCATATTCAGAATGCGGGCTACGATCCTCTCAAGGACTTTACCTACATCATGATGCTGAGCGGCTATACGCTGGGCGTGGCGGTAAAGCAGGACTCGCCATACAAGACATGGGAAGAACTGGTTGCCGCCGCCAAGCAATCGCCGGACAAGATTACCTATGGCACGGCCAGCGTGGGAAGCGCATCCAATGTGATGATGGAGCAAATCGCCGGACAAGAAGGCATAAGCTGGCGGCACGTTCCCTATCAAGGCGAAACCGGGGTTATCCAGGCGGTGATGGGCGGTTTTGTGGATGCCTACGCCGGGTCGTCGACCGTGCTGCCGTTGGTCGAGAGCGGCAAATTGCGGATGCTGGTGACATGGGGCGCCCAGCGCAGCAAAATCTACCCGGGCACGCGCACGCTGTACGAGATCAACAAGAATATTCCTCCCGTCTATGCGCCGTTTGGCATTGCCGGCCCCAAAGGCTTGCCGGAACAGGTCGTCGCCAAATTGACGACGGTATTCAAGAGCATCGTCGATTCGGACGAGTTCAAGAAAATACTGCTGCAGTATGGCCAGGAACCGGTGTATATGGACAGCGCCGCCTACACCAAGTATGCGGGCGAGCAATATGCGGAAGAGGCGAAGATCGTCAAGCAGCTCGGACTGGCCAACAAGTAAATTGAATATGAACATGGCAGCAGGGCTTACGTCGGAAATCGATGTGGCGGTGGTGGGCGGAGGCATAGTCGGCATCAGCGCCGCGTATGCGCTGGCCCAGGCCGGCATCAGGGTGGCTGTATTCGAGAAGCACACGATAGGGTGCGAGCAATCGTCCAGGAATTGGGGATGGGTGCGAACACTGTCCCGCGATATGGCCGAGCTTGGGCTGGCCATTCGCGCCAACCAGATGTGGCGCGATCTGCAGACCAAAGTGGATGTCGGCTTTCGCCAAACCGGGATCCTGTATTTGGCCGAAGACTCGTCGGATCAGTGCAAGCACGGCGATTGGCTCGAACAGGCCAGGCAATATGGCGTAGAGGCCGAGCTACTGACGCGCTCCGCCACGCTGCGGTATTTGCCCGAGACCAGACGCGATTGGCAAGGGGCATTGTTCAGCGCCACCGATGGCGTGGCTGAACCGGCAATCGCGACGCGGGGTATCGCCAGTCTGGCCCGATTGCAGGGCTGCCAAATCGTGGAACATTGCGCGGTGCGGGGCCTGGATATCGCGGCGGGGCGGGTGGCGGGAATCGTTACCGAGCATGGCCGGGTCAAGGCAGGCACGGTGCTGTTGGCCGGCGGCGCCTGGTCCAGGCTGTTTTGCGGTAATCATGACGTGGGCTTTCCGCAACTGAAGGTGCGCGCGTCGGTGCTGCGCACGTCGCCTATCGAAACGCCGATGGATATTACGATCAACGGCAAGGATTTTACGTGCCGCAGGCGCGCCGACGGCGGCTATACCGTTTCTCAGTTCGGCGCATCGTTTGCGGATATCGTGCCCGATAGCTTCCGGCTCTTTAGGCAGTTTCTGCCGGCATGGCTGGACAACAATGCCTTTGTGAAGCTTAGATTCGGCCGTCGATTTTTCCAGGAACTGGCGATACCGCGCCGCTTCGATCTGGACGCGATCACGCCTTTCGAGCGCCATCGCATGCTGGATCCGGCGGCGTCCAGCGCCGCCGTGTCGACGGCGTTCCGCAAGCTGTCGCAGGCCTTTCCCGCGTTCGAAGCGGCTTCCATCGTTCAGAGCTGGGGCGGCTATATCGATGTCACACCGGATTCCCTGCCTGTGATGTCGCCAGTGGAATCCATCCCGGGCTTCTATCTTGCTTCGGGGTTTTCCGGGCATGGTTTCGGCATAGGGCCGGCCGCGGGCGAGCTTATGTCGGAAATGATCCAGGGCAAGAGCTTGGCGGCGCATACCGTCGCGTTTCGCTTGGCGCGGTTCGAATGAGGCCTGTGTATTTCTTTCTTCGTCCGGGGTTTTTCCGGGCGGCCGCGCGGCATCGTTTTCGATATCCGCGAAAATTGATTGTTCCGCAGGCAGCGCATTAAGCTGGTACATTTTGCTATTGGTTCCACCTATTCACTTTATATAGACAGGACAGCATCATGTTCAAAGTTTATGCCATCGACGGAATTATTCCTGTCGTCGACCCCAGCGCCTATGTGCATCCGACCGCGGTATTGATTGGCGATGTCATTGTGGGGCCGGGCGTTTATATCGGGCCGCTGGCCAGCTTGCGCGGCGACTTCGGGCGTATTGTGCTCAAGCAAGGGTCCAACGTCCAGGACACCTGCGTCATTCATGGCGTGGGCGAGAACGATACAGTTGTCGATGTCGATGGGCATATCGGGCACGGCGCGGTGCTGCATGGATGCACCATCGAACGCAATGCCATGGTGGGCATGAACGCGGTGGTCATGGATAGGGCGGTCATCGGCCATTCCAGCATGGTCGCGGCGATGGCGTTCGTGAAAATCGGCCTTGTGATCCCGCCGCGCAGCCTGGTTGTGGGTTCGCCGGCGCGTGTTGTACGCGAACTGAGCGATGCCGACATCGCCCGCAAGTCTTTCGGTACGCGGCAGTATCAGGCGCTGACCCGCCGTTGCCTGCAAACCATGCGGGCGGTGGATCCGCTGACCGCCGTGGAAGCGAATCGCGCCCGTTTGACGGAGGCGCTCATCAATCCGCCGGCCTGAGGGACCCGCATTGGCTTATATGCCGCGGGTGCTTGTGTGATGCGTTGAGCGGCTTTCCTCGCGAGGGATATCAGGGCCGGTCATAGATATCGCCGTTCAGCAAAATAGACCGGTCGATATTATGGATGTCGGTGTGGCCGCAAAACCCCATGGTGATATCCAGTTCGTTGGCGATCACCTCCAGGCAGCGCAACACGCCGGCTTCGCCCATGGCGCCCAAGGAATACAGGAACGAGCGTCCGATCATGGTGCCCTTGGCGCCCAGGGCGATGGCTTTGAGCACGTCTTGTCCCGAGCGAATGCCCCCGTCCATCCAGACTTCGATTTCCTTGCCCACGGCATGAGCAATATTGGGCAGGGCGGAGATCGATGACGGGGCGCCGTCCAGTTGGCGCCCGCCGTGGTTGGACACCACGATGGCATCGGCGCCGCAGCCGACGGCAAGGCGCGCATCTTCGGCGTCCATGATGCCTTTGAGCACCAGTTTTCCGCCCCAGCGTTGCTTGATCCATTCAATGTCTTTCCAGCTAAGGGCGGGATCGAACTGCTCGGCCGTCCATGACGACAGGGAGGACAGGTCGCCCACCCCTTTGGCATGGCCGACGATATTGCCGAAGCTGCGGCGCTTGGTGCCCAGCATGCTCATGCACCAGCGCGGCTTGGTCGCCAGGTTGATCAGATTGGCCAGGGTAGGGCGGGGAGGCGTGGACAAGCCGTTCTTGATGTCTTTGTGGCGCTGGCCCAGCACTTGCAGGTCCAGAGTGAGCACCAGGGCCGAACAGTTGGCGGCCTTGGCCCGGTCGATCAGGCGCTCGATAAAGTCGCGGTCGCGCATCACATACAACTGGAACCAGAACGGCTTGGTGGTATGGGCGGCAACATCTTCGATCGAGCAAATGCTCATTGTGGACAGGGTAAACGGAATCCCGAATTTTTCGGCTGCCTTGGCGCCCAGGATTTCACCGTCCGCATGCTGCATACCGGTCAGGCCAGTGGGCGCGATGGCTACCGGCATGGTGACATCCGCGCCCAGCATTGTGCTGCGGTGCGTGCGTGTTTCGATATCGACAGCCACCCTCTGGCGGAATTTCAGCCTGTGGAAATCGGCCTCGTTCGAGCGATACGTGCCTTCTGTCCAGGAGCCCGAGTCGGCATAGTCGTAGAACATTCGGGGCACCCGGCGTTCGGCCAACCGGCGGAAGTCTTCCACGCAAGTGATTTTGGATGAAATGGCCACGAAATGTCTCCTGGTTTATTAGTATGCAGCGCTGGGTTGCCCCGGCTGGTTTTTGATGAATGGTGCATCTTAACTAAATTTCTGTGCGCGGGTGAGACAGGCATGCGCCGCCGGCCCTAATTCAAGCGCGGCGGCACGCCCTTTGTGCTTTTCATGCCACATGCAAATGGTCGACCTCATTTGAATAGACCATGCGGGCTTTGGTCCCGTCCCACCATATTACGCGCGCCACCTTGGCGCGGCAGGCGATATCGAGCGCCTGCCTGGCATCGCTTTCGATAAAGTGGGTATGGCATCGGGCAAGAATGGCTTGCGCTTTATGCGCGGCGGTTTGTCCGGCGCTGTGGGTGGTTTCGTCGCGCATGATCAAAGGGCCATTGAAGCCATGCCGGTTCAGCCAGTCTTGGGTGCGTTGGCGATCCTGTTCGGGGCGTCCGGTAATAATCGTGACGCCGCTCAGGTCGAGTTGCGGCAGGACATCGCTGGGCGGCAGTAGGTCGCGGCTCGCGAGGGTGTCGTGCAGCGCCCGGGCATACTCGTCTTCGGGCAGATCCATCAGCAGCACGCCGTCCAGATCTATCGCCCACGACGCATATTCGTGTTCTCGTCTATCGGGGCGGTTCAGGCTGGCGTCGAACGCGGGAGTGATGGACTCCCTTTCCCAGGGAAACCAGGCCCTGAATCCCTGTGGCATGGCGATGCCGTAATCCGGCGCGATGCGCGATTCGGCATCGTAGGCCAGGGTAAAAACCGTGAGCTCGTGTCTATGCCCCTTCAGGAAGGCGATGCAGTCCGATAGCGTTGTGCCTCGTCCGGCTACGTCTTCCACCAGAAGAATCCGGCATGGCTTTGCAGGCTGCCGGGCCGTATACCAGGACACGGCGCGATCGGGGCGCGAGTAGGCCAGCGCATGCAAGGGAAGACTCAGACTGGTGGAAACCATGACCCCGGGCACCAATCCGCCGCGGGCGATCGCCACCACTGCGTCGAAATTCAGCATGCGCCATTCCGGAACGAAACCCGAAATGACGGTCTCGATGCGGGCATAGTCATAAGAAAAAGCGGCGCGGGCGGTGCTCATGCGGTAATCCTGTGTTTTGCGGTGCGTGCCGCAGTTGCTTGCAACAAGTGCCTAAGGCTCTATTTTACGCAGCGGGCTTGGGTGCGCAAGACACGGGAAAAATTCTATGTTATAGTTACGCCTCTTTCAAAGCGGCTGTAGCTCAGTTGGATAGAGTACTTGGCTACGAACCAAGGGGTCGTGGGTTCGAATCCTGCCAGCCGCGCCAGAACATACCAATGAAGTCAATTGGTTAGCCGCCTAAAGCCTCAAACGCTTTAGGCGGTTTTTCTTTGCGTGGGTAAGCTTTGGGGTGTGGCCGCATCCGCACCCGGCCTGGTTCTCAACGCGTTACGCCATTAGTTGGTTCGCCGGGCCTGTATTAAAGGCGCAATTCGATGCGCGCGGCCACTGTGCATGATTCAGTTCGTAGCCGCATGGGCGGGAGAGGTTTGGCTTCGTCATTCCCATGCTTCAGAACTGAATGTCGATGCAGCCTAGCGCAGGAACATCTTGATGATCGTCGCCAGTTCATCTGGCCTATCCTCGAGAGTGAGTCCCCTGCCATCCGGCACGTCCATGGTGCAGAGCGTTGATCCTTCTATAAGCCGCACAACCTCCTTGCCTTGCAGTCCGACATATTCCGTTTCCTGGGCGGTGGCAATCTCCAGAACTAGGGTGGGTACGCGGATTTGACTGAAGCCGCGCTGGAGGTCGTAATTGAAGTTCGCCAGATATAAATCAGCAATTCCATTTCCCTGCATTTTGTCGAGCACATGCGCAAAGATATGGCCCCCGAATATGGGGTGAGTGCCGGAGTTTGATGCGGCCTGATTCAGCAGCTCGATAATCTGCGCTGCGATGTCCTCCGCGTTCTTTGCTGCAATTTTCTTCCCATCGTCTTTCGTCTTTCCGCCGTCAAAATTGACGTACTTCGAGACAGATTGGCGGATCCCGGAATTCCTTGTTTCCTGGTCCAGAATAAGGCTATGGCTCTGGCCGGCCAGAATCAGTTTTGTGATCCGTTCCCGATTCTGAACCGCCATTGCGGTGGCGATCTTGTTTCCCGTATGCAGCCCGTACACTGCGGCGCGATCAATCCCCATTTGATCCAGCACCTCTATGAAGGCATATGCAATCTGTTCAATTGTCGTCCCGCCGGGCAAGGGATCGGAGTTTCCGAACCCGGGGGTGTCCAGGGCGATGACGTCGAAGCTGTCGGCCAGCTTCGGCAATAGCGCCGTGAACATATGGGAAGATCGGCCTGCCGCGGCAAGAAGGACAAGCGGCGGCCCGATTCCGGTTCTGACGAAATGGATCTGGCCAAGTGACGTGGTCGCATAATTGCGGTTCATGGTGGTTACTCCTGTCTATCTATCGATGTTCGCGCAATCGTCACTGGAGATGAATATTGCGAGACCTGATCACATCGCCCCAGCGTTCGATTTCGCTCTGCAGATAAGACTCCATTTCTTCAGGCGATTTGTAGCCAGCCAGTGTTCCGCTCTTGCTGAGCGCTACACCGACGGCGGGATCGTCCAGTGTTTCTTTCAGCGCCTGGTTCAGTCGGAGCACAATCTCCTTCGGCGTTCCGCTGCGAACGAAAATAGCATTCCAGGCGGTGGCGACAAAAGCGGGAACTCCCGCTTTGGAAATGGGGGGCACATTCGGAAGTTGAGCCAGGGGCTCGGCGTCGCCGACGCCCAGGGCCTTCAGCGCGCCGCTCTCGATGTAAGGCAGAACGCTGGAAACGGTGGTAATCGTCATTTGAATACGGCCGGCGATCAGATCGATCACCATTGGCCCATCGCCCTTATAGGGGATCAGCCGTAGCTCGGTACCGGTCAGGATGGAGAACAGTTCCTGCACCAAGTGATTCCCGGTGCCCACACCAGATGCGCCGAAATTGACTTTCCCTGGATGGGCCTTTGCATAGGCAATGAACTCCTCGACCGTGGCTGCCGGCACTGAAGGATGGATTGCGAATACGAACGGCTGTCTGGCAACCATCCCTACGGCTTGAAAGTCCTTTACCGTGTCATAGGGCAGGTCATTGCGCAAAGTCGGGTTGGATGCCAGTGAATTGGACGCAAAAAGCAATGTATAGCCATCCGGCTTTTCTCGGATGACCTTCGTTGTTCCCACCATTGTGCCGCCGCCAGGGATATTTTCAACGATGACGGTTTGCCCAAGCGCTCTGCCCAGCCTGTCGCCGACGACCCGCGCTGCGAGATCCGTCGATCCTCCAACCGCGAAGGGGACAATCAGACGTATCGGACGATTCGGGTAGGACTGTGCATGGGAGGATGCGGCCAGGAGCAATCCGGCGATCAATGCAGCGCTCAAATTGCCGAGAAACGTCAATCGGAGCCTGCCGCGATTTGATAGCTGCGCACCAGCCAGGCAAAGGAGCCGAGATGAGCCGAACAGCGGATTGGCGATCATTTTGGGCAAAAGCCGGAACAGCGCGCCAAGCCTATGCGCTGCGGGTGAGTACGAAATTGGTTCCAAGGTGTATGTCTCCTTTATTGAATTAAATTCGAAGTCGCCAACGGTAGTGAGCGGATGAGCGGGAACATGCATGGGCTCCCGGTTGATTTTTGTATTTATCGGCCAGCGAAGCTTCGTTCACAACATAGCGGTGGCGAGACGGCCATCGTGCATCCAGGCGAGTAGATCGCGAAAGATGAACACCGAGAGTGTTCTGTCGATTTTTTTCTCATAGCTGGCGTCATGTATTTTCAACGTGTTGGCTTTGAGTAAGTGTCAACCAATGTTAATTAATTGTCAACACTTATGGTGTTCAATCATAACTCTATATTTTGGAATAATGATTGAATATGCTGAATTTACCTAGTGGTTATGCTGTGATTTGGGAGTTTGTTCGTATGAGCCATAACGAAAACAAATATTTAGTGTTAACACTTTTGATTTTTTTGGCCTAACCATGGATGAAATAAGTGTGAGTGTCGACAGTAGAGTTGATTGCATGATCGGTTTTCCGGCCAGGCTGTCGCTGATCCGCTTAACAACCCTGAACAGAAATAAATGCTAGCGTTTCAACGTGCATTTTTTTGAGGGGGGGGGGGGCGGCGATGAAACGCAAACAGTACTTAATGGAGCGGATTGCGGAGGTGCTCAAGCAGACGAAGCTGGGCATGCCGGTGGCGGGCTCGGTGCGCCAGATGGGAATATCCGAACAGACGTTTTACTGGCGGAAGAGGCAATACGCAGGCTTGGAATCGAACCAGGTTCGCGAACTGAAGTGATGGCCGCGCCCACCACAGAGGGCGGGCGGTTCAGAGAGGGGGGGCGGTAAGCAGGCAGCCGGGAACACCCGGCGCAGTCTAGTTCAATTCGTACTTTGGCGATCGTGGGCCATAAAGCAGTCCGCCAGGTTGTCCGGCGGTAAACAGACTTTGGTTGGCCACCGCCGCTACGTGATAACCACGATCCGATAGCGTATTGACGATCTGGCTGACCGCGGCTTGAACAAGCATTCCCACCAGCCCGCTGTTACTGCCGCTGTTGCTGTTTTCGACCGCGGTCTTCGTGCCTTCCCACAGCTTGGCGCCCGAACGCAAATCGATCAGGGACGCCTCGACCTCGACGACGACGGAGCTGGACAGGATCTCGTACGATGAGCCGTACCTTTTTACATTCATATACAGCGCGGCATCCGCGCCAAATATCTGGCGCAGTTTGGACGCGGGCAAGGCATGAATGTCGTCGGCGGTAAACAGGCCATTTTGCTTGAACGTTTCATCCACGACAGCAACAGGAAGAACGTAATATCCGGATTCGGCCAGGGGCAATGTTGCCTGGGCCAGGACTGCTGAAGTAGCCCCTGTGTCCACCGAGCTGTTCAACGGCGGCAACACCAGAATGGATGCGGGTTTGCTTTCTCTGAACGCCGTATAGTCCACATTATTGACCGGCATGGCGCAGCCCGTGAGCATGGCAACGAGCAAAATTGTGCCTATGCGGGAGATGGTTCTCATCATTTTGCGCCCTTCTTTGATTTTGCCGCGGTTGGTGTGGTGACCGAGGGTGTGGTCTTGCCGGCCGCCGGCGAACCGGATGCGCGTGAGCGCTTGCCTGCCTTGGCGCTGGGGGTCTTTGCGTTGCGCAGCAAGAAGTCCATGAATGGAGCGGATTCCGGGAAAGCCAGTTTCTCGCTTTGCAACTGTTCCACAGCCTTTTCACCGTTACCCAGCTTCAGGTAAAGCATGCCGAGATGCGCATGGAAACCCGGCGGAAGCGACTGATTCGCGGACCTGGCCGTTTCGATATTTTGTTCCAGTACCTGCGCTTGAGCGGCATAGTCCGCCCCATCTTCTTTCAGGTATGCGTAGACCTCGGGCTGATAGGACTTCCAGTTATACAGCGTTGGCGGTTGCGCGCAGGCGCCCAGAACGCTAATCAACATGCATCCGCCCAACAGGCGCAAGCCCCGGCGATAGGGCGCGACCCAGCCGTGCGCATCGGCAGCGTATCGGCTGCCTTCTATTTTTCCTGGCATGGCGTGGCTCCTACTTTGTCTTGGCGAGTTGCAAAGCGCCTTGTTCGACGCCTTCGACCAGCCGGTTGACGGCTTCGCGTATGGCCAAGTCAAGTACTTTTCCATTGAGCGTGGAGTCGTAACCGGCTGTGCCGCCGAAACCGACGACCTCTCGGTTGGAGAGGCTGTATTCACCCGCGCCGGACGTCGAATAAACTACCTCGGAAGTCGAGGCGTCCACCACGTTTAGGTCGACTTTGGCGTAGGCAATCTGCTCTTTGCCGCGTCCGAGAATGCCGAACAATTGCTGATCGCCGGTCACCTTGCGGCCGAAGGCCGTCACGTCGCCGGTAATGACATAACGCGCGCCTTTGATTTTGGGTGCTTTCTTGTTGAAGCCCGCTTCTTGGGCGATTTCAGTCAGGTTTGCCCGATCCATGACCTGAAAACGGCCGGTGCGCTGCAGGTGGCTGATGAGTATTGTTTTGGCTTGGCCGCCAAGGCGATCCACCCCGTCCGAAAAAATACCGCGTAGAAAGTCGCTGCGATTATCGAACTTGCCCACCGAAATTGGACTGCGCTCGCCGTGATAAACCGTTCCTGCGGAGTTTACGGTGGGGACGGCCAAGGACTGTGATCTTTCTACCGCGCAACCCGAGACAAGGGCGGATACGGTCACAATTAAACTTGCTTTTACAATCGCGTCAAGCATGGCCATCCTTTAATGGAGTCGCCAAATTGGCGGCTTATCGGGCAATGCCCGTGTTTGATAAACAAGCCGCGATTTTACACAGAATGTAAATGTAGAAACAAAACTTTATTTTTGTTCAAAGGTGGATTTTGTAATTTTTCGATGATGCGTCCCGGTTTGCTGTAACAGCCCGTCTGGCTCCGCTGCGGGAACATTCAATCCGGCGCCCAGGCCCAGGTAAAAGACTGGAACAGGACGATCACTGTGCATCTGCTCGGCGCCATGCTTGGAATGAAGCATGGCGCGATGCGGCAGCCATCGAACAATAGGGGCGATACCTGACCTTGGCGCGAAACCTGGAAGGTTATTGACCTTTATTCTTCCCCGTCCAAATATGCGCCTCGCTTTTTTGCATTGCGCTGCTGTAATTGAGAGGGCTTGCGGGGGTCGACGCTTGTCGCGACGGCTGCCGCGCATAGCGTGCCGCGGGCCCCCACATCAGTGGGCGTCTTTCGCCGGATGGTTCGCCATTGCTCTCGTTTCTGTCTGATTTGATATTGGATTCGGGCATGTGGCAGTCCTGTGGTCGGCTATGGTGTCGTGAGGTGTGACGCAACAGCAATCCATGTGCCCAAGGCTGCGGCTATTTCTTCGAAACGTAGGCATTGCCCTCTATATAGAAGCGCAATAGTTTGCCGGCCCATTCGCCCGCATAGTCCACGCCGATGCGAGGGCGCTGCGCGATGCGTATGGCCTCTTGCCCGGGCGCCTGGGCAATATAAAAATCCTTGCTGCACAAATCGTGGCCGTAATGGCTGCGATCGACGCCCATCGCCTTGCACAGCCGTCCGGGGCCGTTGGTGTTATCGGATAGATTGGAAACTGGCTCGAGCGCGCGCAGCAGGACCGCGGCTCCAGTGCCGTCGGGCTCGGTGACGACATTCATGCAATGATGCATGCCATAGATCAGGTATACATAGGCGTAGCCCGGCGGGCCATACATGACCTGGGTGCGCGGCGTGATGCCCTTGGACGTATGAGCGGCAAGGTCATGCGGCCCCAGATAGGCCTCGACTTCGACGATTTTACCTATGCGTTCGCTATCGCCTATGCGATGGACCAGCAGCTTGCCTAATAAGTCCTGTGCGACGATTGTTGTTTCCCTACTATAAAATTCGCGGGATAATGGCTGCATATAAAATTATTCGTTGATGTTCGCATGAAAAAAGCGTATTATTTTCCGTTAGATTTTCAAGTTCGTTGAAGTTAGTACAAGTGAAGTACCAGAAACAGTACTTTTTTGCTCAAATCTCTACACCTTGACAATCTTCTATAGAGCATATCGCTCGTCTTTTTAGGGATTGCAAAAAATGCAAACAGAAACTGGTATTGTAAAGTGGTTCAACAACGAAAAAGGCTTTGGTTTCATCAAGCCTGAGTCGGGCGGCAAAGACTTGTTCGCGCACCACACCGACATCATAGGCACGGGCTTCAAATCCCTGGAAGAAAACCAGCGCGTTTCCTTCGTTGCCGCCGAAGGCCAAAAAGGCCCTCAGGCCAAATCTATCCAAGTTATCTAAACATAGCTTGCCAGATCGAAAACCCGCCGCGAGGCGGGTTTTTACATTGGTGCGCTGGTGGTTGGCGTCGATGCAAAGGATATATGAAAGCTGCCATAGCCAATGGCGGCTTGTTTATTGATCGGGCCGTCTCAGCCGCCAAGGGCGGCGCAGTCCGACATAAAGGCCGATAGCCGGTTCAAGTGCGCGGTCTTTTCCGCATCCGGCAAGAACGATGCCTTGATGCTATTTTGGGCCAAGGCCGCCAGTTCAGGCCGGCTCAGTTCCAAAGCCTGTGCGCAAGCCATATAGTTATCGCCCACATAGCCCCCGAAATAAGCGGGATCGTCCGAATTGATCGTGACCATGACACCGCCGCGCAGCATGCGGGCCACATTATGATGCCGCAAATCCTGCACCACGCCTAACTTCAGATTGGATAAGGGACAGACGGTCAAAGGAATTTGTTCGTCGATCAGGCGCCGTAATAGCTTGGGGTCTTCTTCGCTGCGCACGCCGTGATCAATACGCTCGGCATGCAGCAAATCCAGCGCGTCGCGCACATAGGCGGCCGGGCCTTCTTCGCCTGCGTGGGCAACCAGGCGAAAGCCAAGCTCTTGGCATCGGGCAAAGACGCGGGCGAATTTTTCAGGAGGATTGCCGTTTTCGGCCGAATCCAGCCCTATGCCTATCCAAAGATCTCTGTATCGTTCACGCAAGGGCAGGGCGGCCGCCAGCGCGGCAAAGGCATCATCTTCAGGTAAGTGGCGCAGAAAACTTAATATCAAATAGCTGGTGATGCCGGTGGCCGCCCGCATTTCTCGCAGGGCCCGGGCGATTCCCGCGAAAACGGTTTCCATGGCCACGCCGCGCCCGGTATGTGTTTGCGGGTCGAACATGATTTCCGCGTGTACTACGCCATCGGCCCTGGCTCGCTGCATATAGGCCATGGTCATATCGTAGAAATCGCGTTCGGTAAGCAGCACTCCGGCGCCTGCGTAGTACAGGTTCAGGAACGATTGCAGATCGTCAAATGCGTAGGCATTGCGCAAGGCGTCGACGCTGGCATAGGGCAATGAAACACCGTTGCGCCGCGCCAGTTCGAACAATAGCTCGGGCTCGAGCGAGCCTTCGATATGCAGATGAAGTTCGGCTTTGGGCAGCCCTTGCACGAAAGCGCGTAATTCAGCGTACTGGCCGGGATCGGGCACGGCGCCCCTCTTATGAAAATTGCTTGGCGTAAATATACTTGAAAGCGCTTTTTATATCGTCGCGCAGCGCTTGCCTGGCCTTGGCGGGATTCTTTTCCTCCAGAGCGGCGATCATTTTGTGGTGATGGTCGACGGCGATTTTCTTTTCGGTTCTTTCCGATCCGGCCTGCAGATCGTAATTCAGGACCGGGCCGATTCTGAGCCACAGCGTTTCGATGATTTTCATCAGCATGGGCATTGCCGCGGCCTCGTAGATGGAAAAATGAATTTCCTTGTTGAGCAGCACGACCGATGCCTTTTCACCGCCGGGAGCATCCATGGCCTTGGCCAGGGTTTCGTTCAAGCTTCGCAGCGCCGCCACCAATTCCGGCGTCGCATCGCGCGCAGCCTGTTCCACGGCAAAGCCTTCGATTTGCAGGCGGATATTGGTGATTTCCTTGAACTGCTCTCCCGTCATCTTGGGAACCCTGACCGAACGGTTCGGCGCGACCTCAAGCGCCTGGTCGGCGACAAGTTGATATACCGCTTCCCGTACCGGCATCACGCTGACGCCCAGGGCCAGCGCCGTCGAGCGCAAGGAAAGTTGCTCGCCGGGCATGAGTTTTCCGGTCAACAGCAGATCTTTGATTTGAAACAAAACATTCGCTCCCAAGGTTTCTCGCCTTGGGGCCGGGCTTAGGGAAATTTGCGCCATATTCATATATCTAGGGTTATTGCTAACTGTGATCTGTGATCTCAGTTGGATAGTATAACGAGAAAACACCACCTCAAGTAAACGACAGGAGACAAGCATGACTGATAAGAAAGTTGCGGTTTCAGCGCCCCGGCGCCGCGTTTTGCTGCAAGGTTCGGCGGCATTGGCCGCGGGTGTGGCAATGCCGGCATTTGTGCGCGCCGAAAATACCGGTCCTATAAGAATCGGCCACTTGACTCCGCGCACGGGTTTTCTCGGCCCCATGGGGGAGTATGCGGTATTTGGGGCGACGCTGGCGATGGAAGAGGTCAATGCCGCCGGCGGCGTGCTGGGCCGCAAGTTCGAATTGTTGACCGAGGACAGCGTCAATCCCCAGACGGCATCGACCAAAGCGCAGCGCATGGTCGAGCGCGACAAAGTAAACGCAATTGTCGGTGAAATCAGCTCGGCCTCGGCATTGGCTATTTCCCAGGTAACGACTCGCGCCAAGACGCTGTTTCTGCAAACCGGCTGCAATTCCGACGAACTGCGCGGCAAAAGCTGCAGCCGATACATGTTTCACCTGGAGGCCTGCAACACTATGTATGTGCGCACGATAGGGCAGGCGTTGCTGCGCGATAATATGGTGAAGGGCAAGAAATGGATGGCGTTCACGGCCGACTATGCATTTGGCCACGACCTGTTCAAGCAAACCAAGAAGTTCATGGACGAAAACGGCGGCGTTTTCATCTCCAACGATATGCTGCCCACCGATGCCACCGAGTTCAGCGCATCGCTATTGAAAATAAGGCAGCAAAAGCCGGATCTGGTCATGAGCAATCTGGCGGGAAACCAGACCACAAATTTCACCAAACAGTACAACGAATTCGATATCAATATTCCGTTTGCCGGCGCCGACATGAATATGACAAGTATCTGGGGCGCCGGGAAGGCCGGCTTCAGCGGGATCTGGCCGATTATCTGGACCCATCAGCTCGCCGCCCCATCGGCAAAGGAATTCGTGGCGAAATTCCAGAAACGCTGGAACAAGCTTCCTGAAAACCAGGCCGTCAACGATTACCTGGCTATCAAGATACTTGCCCAAGCCATGGACAAGACAAAGTCCGATAACGCCGAGAAAGTCATCGCGTATCTCGAGTCGGACATCAAGTTCGATGTCCTGCGCGACAGGCCGGGATACTTCCGGCCGTGGGATCATCAACTGATGTACGAGATGTATATCGTCTCGCCCAATCCTGATAAAAACGCCGGAAAATACGACTTCATGACCACCAGCAAGCCGGTTCCAGGCGCCTCCGAAAGCCTGGAGATCCTGGCGCCCACGCAGCAGGAAAATATGTGCAAGTTTGCTTGACGCCCCGCGTGCCGGGCGCTGATTTCTTCAGCGCTCTTTTGGGTCTGGAGAATGTGTTTTGGCAACGGAATTGATTTTTGTATTTCAGCAGGTCGCCAACGGCCTGCTTCTGGGATTTTATTATCTGCTGATCGCCCTTGGCTTGTCCATCATCTTCAGCCTTGGCGGTGTGGTGAACCTGGCTCACGGGGCCTTTTATGCGATTGGCGCTTACCTGATCGTGTTTTTGAGCGACCAGCTGGGCTATGGCTGGGCTTTTGTCGTGTCGCCCGTTCTGGTCGGCGTGCTTGGAATGATCGTCGAGCGTTTGTTTCTCAAGCGCTTTTATCGCGCCGATCCGGTCCTGAGCCTATTGTTTACGTTTGCATTGTCAATGGTCATCGAGCAAGCGCTGCGTATGATTTTTGGCGCTTCGCCGCTGCCGTTTTCGATTCCCGAATTTGCGCATGGCCAGCTTATCGTCGGTGATTTTTTCTATCCTTTCTACCGGGTCGGCATGTTGCTCGTCGCCATCGCGGCGGTGGCGGGCACCTGGACGCTATTGAATAAAACCGCTTTTGGAAAAGTCGTGAAAGCGGGCATCAATGATCCGGACATGGTCAGGGCCATGGGCATTTCCCTGGCGCCCGTCATGACGGCGGTCTGCGGGCTGGGCATAGGCCTGGCCGGCCTGGCGGGGGTATTGCTGGCGCCCATCACCGGCGTTCAACCGGCGATGGGCCAAGAGATCCTGACGGCGGCTTTCGTTGTCGTGGTCATCGGCGGACTGGGCAGCTTCTGGGGCGTGGTTATTGCCGCCATGCTGGTGGGCGTTATCCGCGGCTTGACATCGTATTTTTATCCGCCGGCTTCCGAAGCCTCTTTGTACCTGCTCATGCTGCTTATCCTGGTCCTGCGTCCGCGCGGCCTGCTGGGCGAAAAATTCGAACGCCTGGAGTAAAGCCTTATGTCGACGCATGAAATGAAAACGCTGGGCCCGATCGCGCTGGGCCTGATCTTGCTGCCCATCGTACTTCAAGCCGCGGGCCTCACCTACAGCACGGCCGTCGAATGTATTGTGCTGGCGATGGCGGGGCTGGCGGTCAATATCCTGCTTGGCTATACGGGCCTGGTGTCGTTCGGGCATGGCGCCTGGTTCGGCATCGGCGCCTATGCGCTCGGTATCCTGCAGTTGCGTTATTTTCCCGACTCCTCTTTTGTTCCCCTTGTCGCCGCCGTTATCCTGGTCGCCATTGTCGCCGCCGTCGTCGGCCTGTTGGTCTTGCGGCGGCGCGGCGTATATTTTTCGCTGCTGACCTTGGCGTTCGGGGCTTTATGTTTTACGGTGGCCTATCGCTGGACCGCGTTGACAGGCGGTGAAAACGGCCTGGGCGGAATAGAGCGGTTCGCGGTGCTGGGCATAAGCCTGGATTCTTCGGCGAATTTTTATGGCTTCGTCGCGGTGATTGCTTTTGTCGTGGCGGCATTTTTGTTGCGGCTGACGCAATCCCCGTTCGGCAAAGTCCTGACCGCCATCCGTGAAAACGAACTGCGTTGCAAGTTCATCGGCTTCGACGTCCATTCTTATAAGCTGCTGGCGTTTATCCTGTCGGCTGCCATCACCGGCCTGGCCGGCGGGCTGTCAGTGCTGAATCATCGAATAGCCTCGGCTGAAAGCATGTCGCTGGCCTTTTCCGGAGAGCTGTTGGCAATAGTCCTGATTGGCGGCATGCGCAGCTTTACAGGCCCCATATTGGGCGCTTTGTTCTACATCTTGTTCCGCGAATACCTATCGATGTATACCTCGGACTGGCTGCTTTATTTCGGCATGATCTTCATCTTTTTCATCCTTGTGACGCCATCCGGCCTGACAGGCACGTGGAAGCGCCTGGCAAGGTTGGTTGTGCCGGAAAAAATCACTGGCGCGGCCATGGACAAACGGGTAATTGCGCCTGCCGCCGATGCCTTTCCTTCATTTTTAGAACATCGCGGCGACGATATCTTGCGTTGCGAAGGCATCACCAAGACTTTCGGCGGCATCAAGGCTGTCGATCATGTTCGCCTGGAGGTCGGCGGCAAAGGAGTGCATGCCTTGATAGGGCCCAACGGAGCGGGCAAGACATCCTTGTTCAATTTGATATCGGGCCTCTTTTCGGCTGATGCGGGGACGATCTCGCTTGGTTCGACACGGCTGGATAAATCAAGTCCGGATCATATTTGCGCGAACGGTCTTGCCCGCTCTTTCCAGATCACCAATCTGTTCAAGGGCCTGAGCGTGCGCGAGAATCTTTGCCTGTCGGTGTTAAGCCGCGATCCGGGCCGATTCTCCATATGGAAAAGGCTGGAAGCCATGTCGGCGACGCAAACGCAGACAGATGAACTGGTGGTGTACCTGGGCGCGCAAGGCATGGAAAATGCCATGGCCGAAGACTTGTCCTACGGCGGGCAGCGCTTGGTCGATATGGGGCTGGCGCTTGGCGTCGCACCGCGAATTTTGCTGCTTGACGAGCCATTGGCCGGCTTGGCGGCCGCCGAGCGCGACCGGGTAGGCAAGCTGATCCGCAAACTGGGCGATCGCATAAGCATCTTGCTGGTCGAGCATGACGTGGACCGTATTTTCTCCATGGCGGACAAAATCACCGTCATGAATCAAGGCAGTGTGCTGATCGAAGGCGATGCCGATATGGTGCGCAGCCATCCGCAGGTGCGCGAGATTTATATCGGCTCCGGCAGCCAGGCGCTTGCGGCCAAAGTACAGGCCGGCACGATCGCCGATGAGCTCGCCTTGCGAGTCAGCCACCTTGATGCTTATTACGGCAAGAGCCACATCCTGTCTGACATTTCCTTTAACGCCCGCAAGGGGGAAATCATTGCGGTGCTGGGCAGAAACGGAGCGGGCAAGTCCACCTTGCTGAAAAGCCTGCTGGGCCTGGCCCGAATGGGTGCGGGATCCATAGACATCGCGGGAAGGCATCTTTCTTCGCCCGTACCGGAGGTCATGGCCAGGCTGGGCGTTGCATTCGTACCGCAGGGACGGCGGCTGTTTTCAGGGCTGACGGTAAAAGACAACCTGATGCTGGGCCGCCTGAAGCGTTCGGGAAAAGATTCGAACGGCTGGACGGACGAGGAAATATTCAAGGTTTTTCCGCGGCTCAAGGATCGTTACAACGTGGATGCCACGCTGCTGTCCGGCGGCGAGCAGCAGATGGTCGCCATCGCGCGCGCCCTGGTCGGACATACCGAGGTCCTGCTGCTGGATGAACCCTTCGAAGGCTTGTCGCCGGCCATGACTGAAGAGGTATTCAATGCGATTCTTAAGCTCAAGTCCCGGCTGACCATTCTGATTGTCGATCACAATCTGGATTTGGCCCTGGCCATATCCGATACGGCGCTGGTACTGGACCGGGGCAAAGTCTCGCATCGGGGCGCCGCCCGCGAATTATTGGTGAACCTGGATTTTCGCAAAGAAAAACTATGGATTTAAAGAGAGGTGGTTATGTTTGAAGATGTGAGCATGAAGGGGAAAAAGGTCTTGATCACGGCGGGTGCCAGCGGTCTGGGGCTGGAAATGGCCGGGGCGTTCGTCGCGGCGGGGTCACGGGTATTTATTTGCGATATCAATCAGGAACTGCTGGTGGCGGCCACGGCGAAATATCCGGCGATCCTTGCGGCGATTGCCGATGTTTCCGACGAGGCCAGCGTGGCCGCTCTGTTTGAGCAAGTCGAGACGGCTTTCGGCGGCTTGGATATCCTGGTGAACAATGCCGGCATCGCGGGGCCGACAGGCTATGTCGAAACGCTGGAAAAAGCCGATTGGGACAGGACGCTCGCCGTCAATATCACGGGACAATTCCTTTGCGCCCGATTGGCGATTCCCTTGCTGAAAAAATCGGATGCCGGGGTCATGATCAATTTGTCGTCGGCCGCCGGCCATTTGGGATTCGCCGGCAGGGCGGCCTACTCGGCGTCCAAATGGGCTGTCGTCGGTTTCACCAAAAGCCTGGCGATCGAGCTGGGCCAGTTCGGCGTGCGCGTCAATGCCATTTTGCCGGGCGCCGTGGAAGGGCCGCGCATCAGGGCGGTTATTGCGGCCAAGGCGCAAACACTAGGCAAGTCCGTCCAGGAAGTCGCCAGTTCATACGAACAGCAGGCGTCGCTGGGCCGGATGGTGACAGCCCGCGATATTGCCAATATGGTGCTGTTCGCGGCCAGCGGTGCCGGAGGCAGCATAAACGGGCAGGCCTTGGTCGTGGATGGCCATACCCAGGCACTGGTTTAACGCGACGAGCGAGGTCATCATGAAAATTGCGGTAGTTGGGGCGGGACTTATCGGTCAGGCCTGGGCGATTGTGTTCGCCCGCGGAGGTTGCAATGTGCAGCTGTGGGATGGCGATCCGGAAGCGTTGGCGCAAGCGCTCACGCTGATTTCCCGGCAAGTGCGCGAGCTTGAAAACCAGCGGCTTTTAACGGACGCCAAGTCGGTCATGGCGCATATAAAAGTAATGGCCAGCCTGGAGCAGGCCCTCAATGGCGCGGGCTACGTGCAAGAGAATCTGCCCGAAAAAGTTGCGCTGAAGAAAGAAATATTCCTCAAGCTGGATCAACTGAGCGATCCTCAGGCTGTTCTGGCCAGCTCGACATCAAGCATTCCCGCATCGGCCTTTACCGAAGAGTTGCCGGGCCGCCATCGTTGCCTGGTCGCTCATCCGGTCAATCCGCCTTATCTGATTCCCGTCGTGGAATTATGCGGCGCTCCATGGACAGACGCGGCGGCAATTGAAAAGGCAAGGTCCATCTTTGTGCAGGTCAAGCAAAAACCGGTGGTTGTTCATAAGGAAATGGAAGGCTTCGTTCTGAATCGCTTGCAAGGCGCGCTGCTGCGCGAGGCATTTCGCCTGGTCCAGAATGGCAGCATCAGCGTGGAAGACCTGGACACGACAGTCAAAGACGGGTTGGGTTTACGCTGGGCCTTCATGGGGCCGTTTGAAACCATAGATTTGAATGCGCCGGACGGCTTGCAGGATTACTGCGAGCGCTACGGCGGCATGTACCAATCGATTGCGCAAGAACAAACCTCGGTCGACGCCTGGAGTCCCGAACTTATCGACAAGGTTGAGCGGCAACGGCGCTCGCTGTTGCCCAAAGCCGAGCTTTTGAATCGCCGCCTGTGGCGCGACGAACGCTTGATGGGTTTGCTCAGGCATAAGGCGCTCCCGGATTCCGGGTCGGATTGACCGATTCATCATCATTATTGAACTGATTCATTCTTATCTTATCAAGGAAAACAGCATGGCCAGCAAGAAAAAAGTCGTTATCACCTGCGCGGTAACCGGCGCCATTCATACTCCCAGCATGTCCAAGTATTTGCCTGTCACGGCGGATGAAATTGCCGATGCGGCGATTGCGGCCGCCGAAGCGGGCGCCGCGGTCCTGCATTTGCATGCTCGGGATCCTAAAGATGGCAAGCCTACGCAAGACCCCGATTTTTTCAGGCCGTTCCTGGCGCGCATCAAGGCCAGCACCAACGCCGTGGTCAATATCACTACCGGCGGAAGCCCGCATATGACGGTCGAAGAGCGCATGCGCCCGGCCATGACCTTCAAGCCCGAGCTGGCTTCTTTGAATATGGGTTCGATGAACTTCGGCCTGTTTCCCATGCTCGAGCGCTTCAAGACCTTTGAGCACGAGTGGGAGCGTGAGCATCTGGAAAACAGCAGGGACCTGATTTTCAAGAATACCTACAAGGATATTGAGGCCATCCTGCGCAAAGGCACGGAAAACGGCACTCGCTTCGAATTCGAATGCTACGACATCAGCCACTTGTATAACCTGGCTCATTTCATGGATCGCGGCTTGGTGCAAAGCCCGCCGTTCATTCAGTCGGTCTTCGGCATTCTGGGCGGCATCGGCCCTGACCCGGAAGATTTGATGCATATGCGCCGCACGGCCGACCGCTTGTTCGGCGAGAATTATCAGTGGTCCATTCTGGGGGCCGGACGCAATCAGATTCCGTTGGCCACCATGGGTGCCGCCATGGGTTCGAATGTGCGGGTCGGACTGGAAGACTCGCTGTGGATAGGGCCTGGCCAATTGGCATCGTCCAACGCCGAGCAGGTGGGCCGCATGCGAATTATTCTCGAGGCATTGAACCTGGAGATCGCCACGCCGGATGAAGCGCGCGCCATTCTGCATCTGAAAGGCGGCGATAAGGTGGCGTTCTGATAAACGGACAGCGGTGCCGCAAACCTGGCCCGAGCGTTAAGTTGTCAATAAGGAATTTGCATGTTTGATTTGTCTGGGCAGGTCGCCCTGATTACCGGTTCATCGCGCGGCATCGGCCTGGCGGCGGCGCAAGCGTTGGGCCGCCAGGGGGCGACCGTTATCCTGAACGGCCGTGACAAGGCTGTGCTTGACGGTGCGCAAAAAAGCCTGAGCAGCCAGGGCATCAAGGCGCTGAGCTTGCCTTTCGACATTACCGATATCGATCAGGCCATCGAGGCGGTCGACGGGGTGCTCGAAACGGTAGGAAAAATCGATGTCTTTTTCTCGAATGCCGGCATTCAGCACCGGGAAAAACTGTTGTCCTTTTCTTTGTCGGCTTTTGAGCGCGTCGTGTTTGCCAACTTGACGGCCCAGTGGGCGCTGGGCCGGCATATCGCATCGGGCATGGATGCGCGGGGATATGGCCGCATCATATTTACCGGCTCCATCACCGCCTTGCTGGGCAGGCGCGAAATAACCGCCTATACCGCCGCCAAGGCGGCCATGCATGGCCTGGTCAAGCAATGGTCGACCGAGCTGGCCGAGTCCGGTATTACGGTCAATGCCATCGCGCCGGGTTATATCAAAACTGAATTGACCACGAAGCTATGGAGCGATCCGGAATTCACGGCATGGCTGGAAAACCGCGTGCCTTTGAAGAAATGGGGCGAGCCCGATGACATTGCGTCGGCTTTGGTGTTTCTCGCCGCGCGCGAATCCCAATTCGTCACAGGCCAGATCCTGGTCGTTGACGGGGGGCTGTCGTCCAGCATGTAGGCATCGCAAGTCAATAAGCGGCAAGGCGGCGAAATTCGAACAAGCCGGACACGTCAATCCTGCCGCCGGTCCCGCAAGCTTTGCTTGGTTTTTTCCAATACACGGCTAATGTCGTTGCCGCGCTTCAATGCCACGCCCAGCGCCAATACATCGATCAGCGCCAGATGCACCAGGCGCGAGATCATGGGGCTGTAGAGCGCGGTATCTTCTTGCGTATCGGCGCGCAGCATGACGGTGGCCAACTGAGCCAGCGGGGTGTTGGAAGCGGTAATGGCGATTACGGGACAGTTGTTTTCCAGCGCCAGCTTTACGGCGTCCAGCAGTTCCCTGGAGCGCCCCGAGTGCGAAATGGCGACCAGCGCATCCCTGGGTCCCAATAGCGATGCCGCCATCAATTGGGTATGGGCGTCGGCATAGGCCACAGTAGAGAGATCGAAGCGAAAGAACTTGTGCTGCGCATCGGCCGCCACGATGCCCGAATTGCCCACGCCATAGAACTCAATGCGCCTGGCGTTCGCCAGCAGGGCGATGGCGGCGTCGAGGCGATCGGCGTTGATGTCGTTGCGCACGCGCAGCAAGGCCGATACCGCGTTGTCCAATACCTTTGCGGCCAGCACGGCAGTACCGTCGCCTGAGCTAAGCGATGAATGCACATAAGGTATGCCGGCCATCAGGCTGGCCGCCAGTTTGATCTTGAAATCGGGCCAGCCCTTATAGCCCATGGAACGGCAAAAGCGGATAACGGTGGGCTCGCTTACCATGGCCAGGCGCGCAACATCGCCCAGCGCCGACTTGGCCACGGCATGGGTCTGTTTCAGGATCAGCGCGGCCACCTTGCGCTCCGCCGTGCTCAAGCTGGGCAACTGTTGCCGTATTCGCGCGAGCACGGATTCATTCATCGAAATAGGTATCCAAGTGTGCGGCGGCGCCCAGCAGCGCTGGATTTTCGCTGGTAATCACAAAGACGGGAATGGCGGCAAGATAGTTCGCGAAACGCCCTTTGTCGTCAAAGCGGGCGCGAAAAGGAGAGGCGGAAAAATAGTCGCCCAATTGCGGGATGATGCCGCCGCCAATGTATATGCCGCCGCGCGCGCCCAGGGTCAGGGCCAGATTGCCGGCCGCCGTGCCTAGAATGGCGCAGAACGTATCCAGGGCCTGCCGGCAATAGGGGCAGCTATTGGCGATTGCCCGATCGCTGATGTCCGCCGGCGAATAATCGTGCGCGACGGCCCCGCCTTGCCGCGACAGGATACGATAAATGAACTGCAGGCCGGCGCCGGATACCATCCGCTCCACGGACACATGCCCAAGCTTTTTACTGGCCTCCTGCCACAGCATCAGCTCGCGTTCGTCGCTTGGGGCGAAGCTGACATGTCCGCCTTCCCCGGCAAGCGGCAGCCAAGGCCCCTTGGCAGTGGGAATCAACGCGGACATGCCCAGGCCCGTGCCTGGGCCGATGACGCCCAGCGGCGCATCGGGCGCCGCCCGGCCGCCCCCGACTGGCAGTAATTCGTCTTGCGGCAAGTGCGGCAGGGCTAGCGCCAGGGCGGTAAAGTCATTGATGACATGCAGTTTTTCAAAGCCGCAGGCCAGGCGCACGGCTTCGATTGAAAACTCCCATGGAAAGTTGGTCATTTTTATATGATCGCCCAGCACGGGATTGGCAATGCCGATTACGGCATGCTTGACGGCGGGGTCGCCCACGCTGTGCAAGTAATGGGCGATGGCTTGTTCGATGGCGGGAAAGTCGGCGACCGCCAATACGCTTATCTTTTCTATGGTGCGAACCGAGGTGCATAGGGCGAAGCGCGCATGCGTGCCGCCGATATCCGCGATTAAATGAAGATGGTGTTTACGCGTGCCAGTAGGCATGGAAGGGCACTCCGGTTTGTGTGATCAGGTAGCTTATGGGATGAGTGGGTGTGGCCTGCCGCGCCGCTTGTTCGAAAACAGCGCGTTTATGCGAGCCGGCGATGGCAAGCATTAACTGGCCCGCTTGCAGCAAGGCGGCCAGCGTCATGCTGATTCTTTCATAGGGAGCCGCCGGCGGGCTGACATGCAGATAGCGTTGCGGCCGGCTGGTGTCCAGTGCCTGGGGCAGTTGCGGCGCATTGGGAAACAAGGATGCGGTGTGGCCGTCGTCGCCCATGCCCAGCAGCGCCAGGGTAATTGAGCCGGTTTGGCGATTCGCGTGCTCCACGCAGCGCGCCAGGTTGGCCGGATCGGTAATCAGTCCGGTAAAACGCGCCCGGCTGGCGCGGTTCTTCAGCAGGTAGGTGCGCGCCAGGTATTCGTTGCTGTCCGGGTTGTCGGGGGCGACGAAGCGTTCATCGACCAGCGTGACGTGGATGTTTTCCCAGGGAAGGTCCGCCTGGCTTAGCTGTTCGAATAAGGGTATGGGCGATTTGCCGCCCGAAACCGCCAGTCCCGCGCTTCCCTGGGCGACCACCGCTTTTTTCAGCAGCACTGAAATATCGTTCACTAATTGCGCAAGATAGGACTCCTGGTTGTCAAAGCTCTGCCACATATCAGGTTTCCTCGTGCCACAAGACGCCCGCGCGCGATGCCAGCGCGCTGGACGCCGCCGGCCCCCAGCTTCCCGCCGTATAGGTTTTAGGCGCCATGGCATAGCTGCCCCAGCAGTCCAGTATGGGTTCTACCCATGCCCAGGCTTGCGCCTGTTCGTCCCGGCGCATGAACAAGCCCAACTGGCCGCGTATGACTTCCAGCAGCAAACGCTCATAGGCATCCGCCCAGCGCGCCTTGAACATGGTGTGAAAGTCCAGGTTCAAGTAAGTGGATTGCAGGTTCATGGCGTCGCCCGGTTCTTTGGCCAGGAAGTACAGGCGCACGCTTTCCTTGGGCTGCAAGCGGATGACCAGGCGGTTGGCCGAGTGCAGTCCCAAGGGCATGGGAAACAGCGCATGCGGGACGTCGCGGAAATTGATGACGATTTCCGCGATGCGTTCCTGCATGCGTTTGCCGGTGCGCAGAAAAAACGGCACGCCCGCCCAGCGCCAGTTGGACAGCTCGGCCTGCAAGGCGACAAAGGTTTCGGTATTGCTGTCGGGCGCGATATGGTTTTCTTCCCGGTATCCCGCCACCGGCAGGCCGTTGATGGCGCCGCTGCGGTATTGGCCGCGCACGCTTTTGGACAGTACATCGTCGGGGCTGAAGGGCTTGAGGGATTTGAGCACTTTCAGTTTTTCGTCGCGTACGGCATCTTCCGCAAGGCTGGCGGGAGGTTCCATCGCGACAATGCACAATAACTGCAGCAAATGGCTTTGCAGCATATCGCGCAGGGCGCCGGTGTGATCATAGAATTCGCCGCGCTCTTCAACGCCCAGCTCTTCCGCGATGGTGATCTGGATATTGTCTATCCATTCGCGGCGCCACAACGGTTCGAACAAGCTGTTGCCGAAACGGATGGCCATCAGGTTCTGCACCGATTCCTTGCCCAGGTAATGATCGATGCGATAAATCTGATTTTCGGCAAAGCATAGTCCGACCGCTTCGTTGATGGTATTGGACGATTCCAGGTCATGGCCCATGGGCTTTTCCAGGACCAGGCGTACGTTGGGATGATTCAGGCCGACCTGCGCCAGATGCTGGCAAATCGTGATGAACAGATCAGGCGCCGTGGCCAGGTAGCACACGGTGACGCGTTCGGACGATACGCCCACAGCCTGGGCCAAGGTTTGATAGTCTTCTTGATGGTTCGCATCCAGGCTGTTGAAATGCAGGCGGTCAGCGAAGCTTTTCCAGGCGGCGTCATCGTAATCGGCGCCCAGGCCTGGTTTGACGCGCCGCTCGAGCAATTCAAGATAACCGGTGATGCCGATGGCTTTGCGGCCCAGGGCGAAAATGCGGCCGTCCGCATGTAGCGCCCCGGCTTTGTGAGCCTGGTAAAGGGCGGGAAGCAACTTGCGCAAGGCAAGATCGCCGGTGCCGCCGAAAAATACGATATCAAAAGCAGGCGTTGTAGCCATGGGCAATCTTTCCTTTTCGAGTAGGCGTGGGGCGGGGCGGCCGGTAGGGGTGTTGATGACGATCCAATATAGGCCGATAAGTGTCAAGGGCGCATATTCCGGGATTTCGTCAATGCGCGCAAGGCTGTGCAATCGTCACGATCTGGCGTCGATTCTGTAATTAAGCTACATGTTGCCTGTGTTGTAAAGAGCGCTATTCCTTAAGGGTAAGCCCTCAATTGAATGGATCGCACCCCGATGGAATAATGTAATCGATTACATTTTGATGATGCAAGGGCTCGTTCATGCGCAGCGTATCCATTGCCCAGGTAGCCGAGCATGCCGGTGTATCGGTAGCGACAGTGTCGCGGGTGCTCAATGGCAAGCAGGCTGTCAAGGAGCCCACGCGCGCGCGGGTGGCGGCATCGATCCAGGCCATGGGCTATCGGGTCAATCAACTGGCGCGCAGTCTGCGCACCGACGAAAGCCGTTTATTGCTGGTCATGGTGCCCGATATCGGCAATCCCTTTTATGCGCAAATTGTGCAAGGGATAGACGGGGTGGTGCAGGACCAAGGATATTCGTTGCTGCTATGCGAAACCGGCGGCGACGCCAACCGCGAGCGGCGCTACTTCGATTTGCTGGAGGCGCGCCGCGCCGATGGCGCGATTTGCCTGGATCCCGATACCGTGCAGCAGGCTTTGCTCGACCACGGCATAGCGTTCCCCTGGGTTGCATGCTGCGAATTCGATAGCCAGGTCGCCGTGCCTTATGTAGGCATAGACAACCGCGCCGCCGCTCATGAAGCGACCTCTTATCTGATCAGCAAGGGGCACAGGCGAATTGCCTTTGTAAATTCGGACACGCGTTTCATGTATGCCCGCGAGCGCCTGCGCGGCTATACCGACGCGCTGGCGCAGTCCGGTATTGCCGCCCAGCCCGGCTATTGCCTGGCGGTGGACAGTCTGGATTTTTCCGCCGGCAAGCGCGCGGCCGGCATGCTTTTGGCCTTGGCGCAAAGGCCCACTGCCGTGTTTGCCGTTTCCGATACGCTGGCCATCGGCGTGATCAGGGGGCTGCGCGATGCCGGGCTGCGCGTGCCCGAGGATATGGCGGTCATGGGATTTGACGATATTGCGCTGGCCGAGCAAAGTTGCCCGGCCTTGAGCACGGTCAGGCAGCCTATGCGCGCTTTGGGGCGGCAGGCCGCCGCTTTGCTGCTTGAACAGCTGGATAATCCCGGCGCGCCGTCCGCGGGCGTGTTATTGCCGCACTCTCTTGTGCTGCGGGAGAGCGCCTGATGAGCCTCTCTGTGCAGTTCCAGTCCATCAGCAAGGATTTCGGCCCCGTGCGGGTTTTGCACGAGGTCAGCTTCAATCTGCAGCGCGGACGCGTTTACGGCTTGTTGGGCGAAAATGGCGCAGGCAAGTCCACGCTAATGAAAATCCTGTGCGGCTATGAAAAGCCGTCCGCGGGCCTGGTGGCGATCGACGATCAGGCATGCGAATTCGCTTCCTCGCGCGAGGCCGAGAGCCTGGGCATTGTGTTGATACACCAGGAAATCAACCTGGCCGACGAACTGACGATTGCCGAAAATATTTTCCTGGGCCGCGAAAAGAAACGGGGCTGGTTGCTGGATAACCATGCCATGAATCGCGAGGCTGCGCGCTTGCTGGATATAGTAGGCTTGGCGCGCAGCCCGGATACTAAGGTGGGCCGACTGATAGTCGCTGAAAAGCAATTGGTTGAAATCGCCAAGGCCCTGGCCAAGCATGCCCGCCTGCTGGTCATGGATGAGCCGACCGCGACGTTGACATCCGGCGAGACCGAAACGCTTTTTGCCTTGATAGAGCAATTCCGCCGGAACGGTGTCACCATTATTTATATATCGCACAAACTGGACGAAGTCGAGCGGGTCACCGACGAAATCGTTGTGATGCGCGACGGCAAGTATGTGGCGCGGGCCCCGACGGCAAGTACGTCGCGCAGGCAAATGGCCAACTTGATGGTGGGCCGCGAGTTGGCCGATCTGTATCCGGTCAAGACCATGGCGGCTGCCGGCGCGGCGCCCTTGCTCGAGGTCAAAGGCTTGAGCGTGCCAGGATGGGCCGAGGATGTCAGTTTCGATGTCCGCCCCGGCGAAATATTGGGTTTTGCCGGGCTGGTCGGCGCGGGGCGCACAGAGCTGTTCGAGGGCTTGCTGGGCTTGCGCGAACGCAGCGGCGGCCAGGTATTCTTGCAAGGCAAAGAGCGCCGGTTGCGCAGCCCCAGGCAAGCGGCCAGGCATGGCCTGACCTATCTTAGCGAGGACCGCAAGGGCAAGGGAATTCTGCTGGCGTTCGGCATGCGCCAGAATGTGACCCTGATGGCGCTGGAGCGCTATGCGCATCCCTTGCTCAGTCCGCAAGCGGAACGCCGCGCCGTGGATGCCGCCATACGGGAATTCGGCATACGCGCAGGCAACCCCGACAGTCCGGCATCGGCGCTCTCCGGCGGTAATCAGCAGAAACTCGCGCTGGCCAAGGTATTGCAGCCCAGACCCGGCGTCGTCGTTCTCGACGAGCCCACGCGCGGTGTCGACATAGGGGCCAAGCGCGATATTTATTTTTTGATCCATGGGTTGGCACTGCAAGGCCTGGCGGTCATCGTCATTTCGTCGGAACTGATGGAATTGATCGGCCTGTGCCATCGCGTTGCGGTGATGCGTGCCGGCCGATTGCAGGCGATGCTCGAATCCGGCCATTTAAACGAAAAGGAGTTGATTGCCCATGCAACCGGAACGCACCACGCCGATTGAGCCATCCATTGCGCCGCCGCCCGGCCCCGCGCCGGCGCGGCGCGATGCGCCGACATGGGGCAGCCGCCTGCACGGGCTGGGCCCTATAGCCGGCCTGGCGCTGCTGTGCGTTGCGGGCACGGCGCTCAATAGCAGCTTCGCCGACATCGACAACATCATGAATGTGCTCACGCGCACGGCATTCATCGGCATCATTGCCGTAGGCATGTGCTTTGTGATCATCTCGGGCGGCATCGATCTCTCGGTGGGATCCATGGCGGCGCTGATTGCCGGAAGCATGATCCTGATCATGAACGCGCTGACCGGAGCCATCGCATCGCCCTTGTGGGTGATAGTCCTGGGCATGGTCTTTGCCTTGGCGCTCGGCGCATTGCTGGGTCTCGCGCACGGCCTGCTGATTACGCGCGGCCGCATCGAACCCTTTATCGTCACACTGGGCACGCTGGGCATTTTTCGCGCCTATCTCACCTACTTGTCCGATGGCGGCGCCATTACGCTGGACATGGCGGTATCGGACGCCTACAGCCCCGTGTATTACGGCGGCATGCTGGGCGTGCCGATACCGGTCTGGATATTTATTGTGATTGCGCTGCTGGGCGGCCTGGTGCTGAACCGAACCGCCTTCGGCCGTTACGTCCAGGCGATAGGCTCCAATGAACAGGTTGCGCGTTATGCCGCCGTGAATGTCGACAGAACCAAAACCCTGACCTATGTGCTGCTGGGGGTTTGCGTCGGGATCGCCACGGTGCTGTATGTGCCTCGCCTGGGGTCGGCCAGTCCGACCACGGGCTTGTTGTGGGAATTGGAAGCCATCGCGGCGGTCATCGTGGGCGGCACGGCTCTCAAAGGAGGGGCGGGAACGATGACGGGTACGGTCGTCGGCGCCATATTGTTATCGGTTATCGGCAACATTCTGAATCTGACGAGCATTATCAGCGTTTACCTGAATGCCGCTGTGCAGGGCTTTGTGATTATTGTCGTGGCGTTCCTGCAGCGCCGGCGCTTGTAGAGGTGGCAGCCTGGTCGGGGCCTCCCCGGTCTTTATCGCAACAAGACTCTTGCGATCCTTTATCTATCATGTATGGAGACAGCAATGAAATTTTCGATGCCAAAATTGCTTATGGCCGCATTGGCCGCCGCGACCGTGAGCCTGTCCAATGGCGCCATGGCCCAAGAGAAAATCAACCTGGGCGTGTCCATACCGGCAGCCACTCACAGCTTTACGGCGGGGGTGGTGTGGTGGTCCAATCAGGCCAAGGCCGAACTCGAAAAGGCCCATCCCGATCTCAAGGTAACGGTCAAGACGTCCAGCGGCGCGCCTGAACAGGCCAACCAGTTGCAGGATTTGCTGACCGTCAACAAAATCAACGCGCTGGTCATTATGCCGTTCGAGTCCGCGTCGTTGACCCAGCCCGTCGCGCAGTTGAAGAAAAAGGGCGTCTATGTCACCGTGGTGGACCGCGGCTTGACGGACACCAGCGCGCAAGACGCCTACGTGTCGGGCGACAACACGGCCTTTGGGCGGCTGCCCGCGGAATACCTGGTGAAAAAGCTCAACGGCAAGGGAAATATTGTCGCCTTGCGCGGCATAGCCACCACGCTCGATAACGAACGCATGGACGCTTTCAATGAGGTCATCAAGAAACACCCTGATATCAAGCTGCTCGATGCGCGCTACGGCAATTGGAATCGCGACGACGCCTTCAAGGTCATGCAAGACTACCTGACCCGCTTCAAGCATATCGATGCGGTCTGGGCGGCCGATGACGACATGGCATTCGGCGTGCTCAGAGCCATTGAGCAGTCCAAGCGCACCGATATCAAAGAAGTCTTCGGAGGCGCCGGCGCCAAGGGCATGGTCAAGACCATCATCGACGGCAGCAACCCTCTTGTGCAGGCCGATGTTTCCTATTCGCCCAAGTTTATCTACGACGCCATCAAGCTGACCGCCGAAGCGCGCCTGAAGGGCGAGAAGCTGCCGGCCAAGACCATTATTCCATCGGTGCTGATCACCAAGGAAAACGCCAAGAGCTTCTACTTTCCAGACTCTCCGTTTTAAGCCTTGCCGGCATCGCCGCGTGTCCGGAAGCATTGTCATCGTTATTGCAGGGATGTGCATTTCACCATGAAAACTATTCAAGGGCCGGGGATATTCCTGGCGCAGTTCGCAGGCAAGCAAGCGCCCTTCGATAGCCTGGAAGGCTTGGCTGGCTGGGCAGCCGGGCTGGGCTACAAGGGTGTGCAGATACCGACAGGCGATCCGGCGTTGTTCGATTTGCGGCAGGCCGCCGATAGTCAGGCATATTGCGACGATGTAAGCGGCATGCTGGCCGCGCATGGCCTGGCGATCACCGAGCTCTCGACTCATCTGCAAGGACAGCTTCTGGCCGTTCATCCGGCCTATGATGCCTTGTTCGACGGCTTTGCCGCGCCCGCCGTGCGCGGCAATCCGGCCGCCCGCACGCAATGGGCGCGCGATCAATTGCTGCTGGCGGCCAAGGCTTCAGGGCGCTTGGGCCTGAAAGCGCACGCGACGTTTTCAGGCGCTCTGGCCTGGCCGTATCTTTATCCATGGCCGCAACGGCCGGCGGGGCTGGTCGAAGAGGCGTTCGCCGAATTGGCGCGCCGCTGGCGTCCGATACTGGATGCGTTCGACGACGCGGGCGTGGATGTCGGCTACGAGCTCCATCCCGGCGAAGACCTGCACGATGGGCTGACGTTCGAACGATTCCTGGATGCGGTGGGGGGGCACGCCCGGGCGGCTATTCTGTACGATCCCAGCCACTTTGTATTGCAGCAACTGGACTACCTGGCTTTCATCGATATTTATCACGAGCGCATCGTCTCGTTTCATGTCAAGGACGCCGAGTTTCGGCCCAATGGACGCCAGGGTGTGTATGGCGGGTTCGCCGACTGGATAGATCGCGCCGGACGTTTTCGTTCTTTGGGGGATGGCCAGGTGGATTTCAGTTCGATTTTCTCCAAAATGGCGCAATACGATTTTCCGGGCTGGGCCGTGCTGGAATGGGAGTGCTGTCTCAAGCATTCCGGGCAAGGTGCGGCGGAAGGGGCGCCGTTCATCGCCCGGCATATCATCCAGGTCGCCGATCGCGCTTTTGATGATTTCGCCAAAAGCGGCATGCCGAAAGAGCGGCATAAAAAACTTCTGGGAATTAATTGAGGAACGATGGCGATGCATAAGCGTATAAAACTTGGCATGGTGGGCGGAGGCCGGGGGGCTTTCATTGGCGCGGTACACCGCATGGCGGCGCGCCTGGACGACCGCTACGAACTGGTGGCGGGCGCCTTGTCCAGCGACCCCGATCGCGCCGCGGCGAGCGCCGACGATATCGGCATAGTGCCGGAACGCAGCTACGCCGACTGGGGGGAAATGGCGGCGCGTGAAGGCGCTATGCAGCGTAGCGGGCAGGGCGGCATCGAAGTGGTTTCCATCGTTACCCCCAACTATTTGCATGCCCCCATCGCCAAGGCTTTTATGCGGCAGGGCATACATGTTATTTGCGACAAGCCGCTGGCCGTATCGCTGGACGAGGCGCTTGAGCTGCGAACGCTGGCGCGGCAAAGCGGCGTGTTGTTTGTATTGACGCACACGTATACCGGCTATCCCATGATACGCCACGCGCGCGCGCTGGTGGCCGAAGGAGCGATCGGCGAATTGCGCCTGTTGCAGGCGGAATATTCTCAGGACTGGTGGGCCAGCGCCGCCGCGCTTACCGGGGATGGCGGCTGGCGCGGGAATCCGGCAATTGCCGGCCCGGTGGGCACGCTCGGCGATGTGGGAATACATGCCTATCAATTGGCCAGCTATGTAAGCGGCCGCGAACCCGATGAGATTTCGGCCGAACTGCATTCTTTCGCGCCGGGCCGAGTGCTGGATGATCATGTGCAAGTCATGATGCGTTATGCCAACGGCGCGCGCGGCACCTTATGGGCCAGCCAGGTGGCTACCGGCTGCGAAAATGCGCTTACCTTGCGGGTGTACGGCAGCCTTGCGCAACTTAGCTTCAATCAGGAAGAGCCGAATGTCTTGTGGCTCACTCCGCAAGGGGGCGCCGCGCAGCGTCTTACGCGCGGCCGCGCGCAGAGCGATGCGGCCATCGGCGCGACGCGTATTCCGGCCGGCCATCCAGAGGGCTACATTGAAGCCTTTGCCCAGCTATACCGCGATGCCGCGGATCAAATCGCGGCTCTGGACACAGGCCGGGCGCAAGCGCCCGGCACCGGGTCATTGCCGGGAGTGTGCGATGGCGTATCGGGTCACAGGTTCATCGAGGCAGTATTGAAAAGCCATCGCGCAAACAGCGCCTGGGTCAGGCTTGAACAATAAATAGCCCGGTACAATGGCTGCGCCCCAGTAGCGGTCTTTGTCCTATTTATCAGCCGAAAGCAGCCATGATCAAAAGCCCGGCCCGCAGTACGATTGCCGATGTGGCGCGTCATGCGGGCGTTTCCAAAGCCACGGTATCGCGCTTCCTGAATCATCGCGATACCTTGCTGTCGCCCGAAATCGCCGGTCGCGTCGAAGCGGCGATTGCGGAACTCGGCTACGTGCCCAGTCCCATGGCGCAGTCGCTCAAGCGCGGGCGTTCGCGCCTGATCGGCCTGGTGGTCGCCGACATTACCAACCCTTATTCGGTGGCCGTTTTGCGTGGCGCCGAGCAGGCATGCCGCGAGGCTGGCTATCTGCTTATGTTGTTCAACCTGGGCAACGAGGGCGAGCGCGAAAGCGCCGGCATACGCGCCTTGTCGTCGTATCGGGTGGAAGGATTCATTCTCAATACCATGGGTCACGACGCCGGAGCGCTGCTCGAGACAGCGCGCCAGGGCAGGCCTATTGTCCTGGTCGACCGATTGCACCAGGGTCTGGATGTGGACTTTGTTTCGCTGGACAACCGCCAGGCCATTTACCTTAGCGCGCAGCATTTGCTTGACGCGGGTTACCGCGAGCTGTTGCTGGTGACCGAGCCATTGGAGGGTGTCAGTTCGCGGACAGAACGCCTGCATGCTTTTGATTCTTTTGTCCATCAGCGGCAACATGAATTGACCGTATCCGGCCAATGCGTGGAAAGCCTGGAGCAGGGGCAAGAGGCGTTGATCGCCGCGCTGCAGGCATCGCGCGCGCGAGCGCTGGCGCGTTCGACGATGCCCGCGGTCATTTCCAACAACGCGGTGGTGACCTTGCGCATCGTTGCCGCGGCGGCGCGGCTGGGCTGGCGCCTGGGCAAGGACCTAGGGCTGGTGGGCATTGACGATACCGAGTGGGCGCCTTATGTCGGGCCGGGGATAAGCACGGTGTCCCAGCCCACCGACCAGCTTGGACGCATGGCGGCGCAATGCCTGATGCAGCGCGTGGCCGGCTCCAATGTTCCGCCGCGTAAAGCCTTGTTGCCGGGGACGCTGATGCCGCGCGGGTCGTCTCGGCCATAATCGCGTAGCCGATGTGGGCTGAATGGCGTTTGCTTAGCGCTGTTGTGCCGATACAGGCGATGCCAGGATGTTGGCTGAGCAGCGGGAGGTTGGATCTTTTGCTGATGGGGGTTCATCTTGGCTGCGATCGCTTGAGTCGTCTGCTGGCGAAGTCCGTACTGTTTGCGGGCTGTATTCGTATTTGCTGTCAGTGTTTGTATTTGCTGGCGATGGTCATATTTCTAGTGCCGTCCGTCGGGGATAAGGCCTGTGGCGTCCAGCCCGGTCGGCCGTTCAGGCGCCTGCGCGCCTGACACCGCTCGCTTGTCCGGCGGCCGCTGCTTGGTGGAGCTCTTCTTGATGTCCTGCGCGGCACGCCTGCCTACGATTCCACTTGCTCGGCCTCCGACGGGCTGGACGCCACAGGCCTTACCCCCGACGGACTCTGGTGTGTCTCAAACACGGGCGCTGGCACGGTCTGGGTTCTTGCGCTTCGTTGGGTCGTGTGGTTGCTGATCGAAGACATTACAGTGCCCGGCAATTTCCGGCCCCTACGGTGAACTGACCCCCAGAAGTTGGACGGTCATAGATTAGAGGGCCAAGGCCTGAGTTCGGTATTGCACCGGACTCAGGCCTTTTAGTTTGGTCCTGATGCGGTCGTGATTGTAGTAGTGGATGTACTGGCGGATGCCGGCCTGGAGTTGCTCAATACTCTCGAAGCGGTTCAGATAGAAGAACTCGGACTTCAGGGTGCCGAAGAAGCTTTCCATGGCGGCATTGTCCAGACAGTTTCCCCTGCGTGACATGCTCTGGGTCAGACCCCGCTCGATGAGTTGACGCTGATAGGCGGGCATTTGATATTGCCAGCCTTGGTCGGAATGCAGGAGCGGAGCGTCCTTGCCAGAGAGCTTGGCCAGCGCCTTTTTGAGCATGCTGCTCACCAGTGGGAAGTGAGGCCGCCGCTGCATTGTATAGGACACAATTTCGCCGTTGTACAGGTCCATCACTGGTGAGAGATACAGCCTGTGTCCCTGGACGTTGAACTCGGTCACATCAGTGACCCACTTCTGATTCGGTCGTTGTGCCTGGAATTGGCGAGCCAGGACATTAGGGACATTGGCTTGCTGTCCTCGATAGGAACGGTACTTTTTTGGCCGCACCAGAGACTTCAGTCCCACTGCCTGCATCAGTCGCTGTACCGTCTTGTGGTTGACCATCTCACCTGCCTGGCGTAGCGCCGCCGTAATGCGTCGGTAGCCGTAGCGGCCCTTGTGACACTCATACACAGCGCGGATGCGTGCCTTTAACCCCGCATGCGGATCCTCAGTCTGCTGGGCCTTGGCCTGATAGTAAAACGTGCTGCGTGACAGGTCCGCTGCCTTCAGCAGCCTCGTCAACGTGTGGCCTTGCCTCAGTTCGAGCACTACTTGCGCTTTTTCTGCGCAGCTTGCTCTTTGGCCTGAAGCAAGGCCCGCAATTTTTTTAGGTAGGCCACCTCCGCACGCAGATACTGGACCTCTTGCATCAGGTCTTGGCGGGAGCGCTTGTCATCAAGCAACGGATCTGCGGATTTGGGCGATTCAGGGGCTGACATCTTCTTCGGGCGGCCTCGGGGTTTGGGCTGAAGTCCAGCCACACCCCTCTCATGATACCGGCATTGCCAGTCAGCGATGATGCCTGTCCCACCTCGAATATTGAACAGCGCAATCGCCTGATTGGCTGATAGTTCCTCTTGCTGCATCCGGTGCAGCACAGACAGCTTGAATTCTGCACTGTAGTGGCTGAATTTCTTGCGTAGGCCTAGCTGCCCATGTTGCCGGTAGGCAGCGACCCAGCGCTTCACCATCGCATAGTCAAGACCATAGCGCCGCGCAACAGACCTGAAGCCTTGTGGCCCCGTCTCGTAGCTTTGCACTACGGATAGCTTGAATTGCTCATCGTACTTCGCCATAAAAAACACCCCAAAGGTTGGATCGGTGTCCAACTTCTGGGGGTCAGTTCAACGGGTGGGCCGAAAATAGCCGTACGCGATTGGGCATGCGACGGGGGATGTCGATTCGACGGGATTGCGGTCAATCTCGCAGGCCTTGTCGCGCGAGGTGATCATGGGCCTGGGGCTTGTGATCAGAGACTGTGAGCACCTTACACAGATTTTGGAATGCAGAGGCCGAGCGTATCGAAGGATACAGCGTTCACGAAAATCATCGGGCAGTATTTCGGCCGCTTTTTTTCCGACGCGGATCGCGCGGCCGATGCATGCCCGAACTCCCACTTGCGTGACGTGATCGGCGCAGGAAAATACCCTACAAATTACGGCAATCGCGTAAGGTTCTCTCGCGCCGTGCAGGGGCGAGAGAGCCGGGCACCGCAAACTCTTTCGACCTCCAAACCTGTTGCCAAACGAAGCGCAAGAACCCGAGCCGTCCCGGCGACCGTGGCCACACGACACTGTAGTCTGACGGGGGTCATGCCGGTGGAGGCCAGCCCGTTGGAGGCCGAGCAATTGGAATCGTAGGGAGGCGTGCCGCGCAGGCCATTGAGAAGAACTCCATCAGTCAGCGGCCGCCGGACGAGATTAGCGCACGGTGTCAGGCGCGCAGGCGCCTGAACGGCCGACCGGGCTGGCCTCCACCGGCATGACCCCCGTCGGACGGCACTAGAACTACGCACACTGCAAGCAAAACAATACCACCACCGGGAGCAGACAGTACGAACATCCACCAGCAAACAATACGACCACCGCCAGCAAATGACCCTAGCGATCGCGACCTTGGCCCGCGCCGGTCGATCGTATCGACATTCCCTGCTACGGCTGTCCGCAGCGGCCTAAGTAAGCGCTATCCGACATAGGCTGCGCCGAAAAAATAGCGGTTTTTGATCGACTAGGGTAAGTGCTGATATAATTTTTCGTTCTTGGAATTAAACTATGAAACCGGTTTCAATGGTCTTGTTTGGCGAATGCTTTCCGGGAAGTTTGCAGTTCCGGCAACCCTATCCATCTTGATTTGTGCGGGTATTTTCTGAAACGTGCGGCATGTTTTTTAGCCGCCGGCAATACCTTGGATTTGAAAATAACGTGAATTACACCTTCCAGTTCGGGCCGGTTTTCGACGCTTGGCCTTTATTTCTTCGCGGCACCTGGATGACAATTCAATTGTCATTGCTGGCCATGATCTTCGGATCGGCGGTCGCGATTTTGTGCGCCTGGGGCAAGACCGCCGGCCCCGCGCCCGTGCGCTGGTTGATCAACGTTTACATCGAACTCATCCGCAATACGCCGTTTCTGGTGCAACTGTTTTTCTTTTTCTTTGCGCTGCCGTCTGTCGGCGTGCGCTGGTCGCCCTACACCGCGGCCCTGGTCGCCATGGTGTTCAACCTGGGCGCCTATGCCACCGAAATCGTGCGCGCCGGTATCGAGTCCATACCCAAAGGCCAGATCGAAGCCGGCCTGGCGCTAAGCCTGACGCGCATCGAAATCTTTCGCTTTGTCGTGCTCAAGCCGGCCTTGCGGGCCATATATCCGGCCTTGACCAGCCAGTTCATCCTGCTGATGCTGGCTTCCGGCGTGGTGTCGGTGATCTCGGCCGACGACCTGACTTCAGTGGCGGCCAACCTGCAATCGGAAACCTTTCGCAGCTTCGAAATCTACATCGTCATCACCGGCATCTATTTGCTGCTGACCCTGGCGTTTTCTTATTTGTTCGACTGATGTACCAGTGGGGCCTCAGTTATCCGGACCGTCGATAATGCGTACCTTTGGCTATTCCGATTTATTGTTCATCGTCCAGGCGGCCACAGTGGACTGTCCTGTTGTCCATCATCGCTTTTATCGGCGGCGGCATTGTCGGCCTGATCATCGCGCTGTCGCGCACATCTGAAAACGGCGCGGCGCGCGGCTTGTCCACAGGGTTCATCAAGCTGTTCCAGGGCACGCCCTTGCTGCTGCAGTTATTCCTGGTGTTTTTCGGCGCGCCGGTCCTGGGCCTGAACATCAACCCCTGGATTGCCGCCTCGGTCGCTCTCACGCTCAACAGCGGCGCCTTCCTGGGCGAAATATGGCGCGGCTGCATTCAGGCGATTCCACGCGGCCAGTGGGAAGCGGCCGAGGCGCTGGGCCTGTCGTATCGCAACAAAATGCGCGATGTCGTGCTGCCGCAAGCCCTGAAAATAGCCGTGCCGCCCACGGTGGGCTACATGGTGCAGATTGTCAAAGGCACGTCGCTCGCGGCCATTATCGGCTTTACCGAACTTACCCGCGCCGGCCAGATCATCAATAACGCTACGTTTGAACCCATGGTGGTGTTCTCGGCGGTGGCCGCCATTTATTTTTTGTTGTGCTGGCCCTTGTCTTTGCTGGCTGCTTACATGGAGCGGCGCCTTGCCGTGTCATTGTCACGCTGAGTAGGAGGGCGCGGTTTCTTCGCCCAAGCCCGCTTTTTTATCGATGTTTAGTTTATTCCTGGAGACACAATATGTTCGTACTCAAAAAAATACGCGGCGTCGCCGGCGCCGCGGTGTTGGCCGCTTGCACGGCGCTTGCCTTTGGCGCGACGGCCGCCGGTGCGGAGACCATAGATCAAGTCAAGGCAAAGGGCGAACTGACGATAGGCATGCTTGTCGATTTCCCCCCTTATGGCATCATGAATACCGAAAACAAGCCCGATGGCTATGATGCCGACGTGGCCAAGCAACTGGCCAAGGAATTGGGCGTCAAGGTCAATATCCTTCCCGTTACCGGCCCGAATCGCATTCCCTATTTGCTGACCAACAAGGTCGATATGCTGATTGCCTCGCTGGCCATTACTCCCGAGCGTGCCAAGCAAGTGCAATTCTCGCATCCTTACTCGGCTGCCCAGATCGTCATGTTCGGCGGCAAAGACGCCAAGATTTCCAAGGCGCAGGACTTGTCCGGCCTGCGTATTGGCGTTGCCCGCGCCAGCACGCAAGATATCGCTGTCAGCAAGGTGGCTCCCAAAGACGCCAACATCCGCCGCTTCGATGACGATGCTTCGGCCATGCAAGCCTTGTTGTCAGGCCAGGTCGACGCCATTGGTTGCTCGACCACGGTAGCCGCCCAGATCGCCAAGCGCGCGCCCGATCGCTACGAGCAAAAATTTGTTTTGCTGCAGCAGGAAATGGCCGTGGCTCTGCGTCCAGGCGAGCCCAAGACCCTCGAGGCGGTCAACCAACTGGTCGACAAAAACATCAAGAACGGCGAATTCAGCAAGCTGTTCCAGAAATGGCTGGGCGCGCCTTTGCCCGCACTGAAAGCTTCCTGACCGATTTGGCGGCGATTTAATCATGACTGACAGACAGACTACCCTTGCTGTCGATGGCTCGGATCGTTCCTCCGCCCGGCAGGGCGAAACGATTATCGAAATCGAAGCGCTTGACAAGTGGTACGGTGCATTCCACGCCCTTACCAATGTCGACCTGACCGTTGCCGCCGGTGAACGGATCGTTATTTGCGGGCCTTCGGGCTCGGGCAAATCGACGCTCATCCGCTGCATCAACGGACTTGAAAAAATACAGCAAGGCCGTATCGTGGTCGACGGCATCGATCTTACCGCCAGCGCGCGCAATATCGATGCGGTCCGCCAGGAAGTCGGCATGGTATTTCAGCAGTTCAATCTGTTTCCGCACATGACGGTGTTGCGCAACTGCATGCTGGCCCCTATGCGCTCGCGCGGCATCAGCGCGCAAGAGGCCGAGGCAATAGCCATGAAGTACTTGACCCGGGTGCGCATTGCCGATCAGGCCTTGAAATATCCCAGTCAATTGTCAGGCGGCCAGCAGCAGCGGGTGGCTATTGCGCGCGCGCTGTGCATGACTCCCAAGATCATGCTGTTCGACGAGCCGACCTCGGCGCTCGATCCTGAAATGGTGAAAGAAGTGCTCGACACCATGATAGGCCTGGCCGAAGACGGCATGACCATGCTGTGCGTGACGCATGAAATGGGATTTGCGCGCAGCGTGGCCGACAGGGTCATTTTCATGGCGGACGGAACCATTATCGAACAGGCATCTCCCGAACAGTTTTTCAGCAATCCCCAGAACGACAAAACCCGCGGCTTCCTGGGCCAGATCCTGAATTCGTAGTGTGGATCGGCAACCAAAGCGCGCAGTCCCATGGGATTGCCGCAACAGGGCGGCCAGGACACTGCCGATGGAACATCCCTGGTATTAACGCAAAAGCCGGACGGCATTGCCGCGACTTGTTTTTCGCCCGGCGCCTGTCTGTGGCTTTGATGGAATCATGAATTCGTCCAATCAAATAATTGTTTCCCTGGGCTCTTTTGGCGCAAGTGAAGTGCGGCGTCATGGACAGGGCTGGTTTATAGAACTGTGCCGGAAGGCGGGCGCCGATGGCGTCGAGATTCGCAGCGAACTGCTGCAGGGCCTGGATGGTGAAATTGCCGGGCTTGCCGCCAGCCTGCGCGAGGCGGGGCTGGCCTGTGTGTACTCCTGCGCCGATATGTTGTGGGACGAGACCGGCGCATTGAGTTTGCCGGTGCTCGAACTGGGGCTAGCCAATGCCGCCGCCCTCGATTCGCCAATACTGAAAATGTCCCTGGGCGCTTTCGGGCGGGAATCCCAGGCGACTCTTGACGTCTTGACGCAGCGGCTGGCCCGGCAAGCAGTCAGGCTGCTTATCGAAAACGACCAGACGGCCAGCGCGGGCGCCCTGGATAGTCTGCAACATTTTTTCCAGGCGGCGGATAGCCGCGGCCTGGATATTGGCATGACCTTCGATATGGGCAACTGGCATTGGGTGGGTGAATGCGCCATGCAGGCCGCGCAGGCCTTGTCCGCGCGAGTTCGCTACATTCATTGCAAGGGCGTGCAGCGCCAGCCTGGGCGCTGGGTTGCCGTGCCGTTGATGGAGTCGGCGGCGCCATGGCGGGCAATATTGCGGGCCTTGCCCGGCAACGTGCCGCGCGCCATCGAGTACCCGCTGGCCGGCGAGGATTTGCTGTCCGTTACGCGGGCGGCTCTTGATGAATTACGTAATCTGGAGAATAAATCGTGAGTCGTCCATTGGATGTCGTAACGTTTGGCGAAGCAATGATGTTGTTGGTTGCCGACCAGCCCGGGCCTCTGGAGCAGGTCCAGGCTTTTCACAAGCGCACGGCGGGAGCCGAAACCAATGTCGCTATAGGCCTGGCGCGGCTGGGTCTCAAGGTAGGCTGGGCCAGCCGCCTGGGGGCCGACTCCATGGGCCGCTACTTGCTGGCTGAAATGCAGCGCGAAGGCATTGACTGTTCGCATGTGGTCAGCGATCCGGCGCAGCGTACAGCCATGCAGTTCAAAGGGCGGGTAAGCGACGGCAGCGATCCACCGATCGAATATCATCGCAAAGGTTCGGCCGCCAGCCAGATGCAGGTGTCCGATATCGACGAGCCGTGGTTGCGCGGTGCAAGGCATTTGCACAGTACAGGCGTATTCGCGGCCATTTCCGAAAATTGCTATCAAGTGGCGCGCACTACCATGGCCTCTATGCGCGAGGCGGGTAAAACGGTGTCGTTCGATCCTAACTTACGCCCCACATTGTGGGCCTCCACGGAACGCATGCGCGAAGGAATCAATGCATTGGCTTTCAACGCCGATTGGGTGTTTCCGGGCATAGAAGAAGGGCGCTTGCTGACAGGCCTGCAAACGCCCGAAGCCATCGCCGGCTTTTATCGCGATCATGGCGCCAAGCTCGTGGCGATCAAGCTGGGCGCCGATGGCGCCTACTTCGACAGCGGCGACCAGCAAGGTTATGTTTCGGGCTTTCCGGTCGAGAAAGTCATCGATACGGTAGGCGCGGGCGATGGTTTTGCCGTGGGCGTGATCAGTGCTTTGCTTGAACAGCGGCCTTTGCGCAAAGCGGTCGAACGTGGTTCGTGGATAGGGGCGCGGGCGGTGCAGGTGCTGGGCGATACCGAAGGCTTGCCTACCCGCCGGGAGCTCGAACAGGCCGGCGCGTAAGCGGGCCGGACCGCATATCAAGGAAGCCGGAAATGGAACGCAAACAGGTTTTGGTATACAGGCAGTTGCCGCCGGATCAATTGGCGCGCATCCAGCGGGAACACGACGTGGTGGTGGCCAATCCACGCATTCCTGGGCAAACGGCGGCATTTTTTCAAGCCTTGCCGCATGTGCAGGGCATGATAGGTTCCAGCTATGCCATCGACGAAAACTTGCTTGCCCAGGCAACCCAATTGAAGGTGATATCCAGCATTTCGGTCGGGGTGGACCAGTTTTCGCTCCAGTCATTGCATCGCCGCGGCATCATGTTGTGCCATACGCCGGGAGTGCTTACCGAAACGGTTGCCGACTTATTGTTCGCGATGATGCTGGCCACCAGCCGGCGCGTGGCCGAACTGGCCCGCTATGTGCGCGATGGCCTATGGGATCGCAGCGTGGGCCCGGATCTGTACGGTTGGGATGTGCATGGCAAAACTCTGGGCATTCTTGGCTATGGCCGCATAGGCCGGGCGCTCGGGCAGCGCGCCGCGCTGGGATTCAATATGCAGGTGCTCTACAACACTCGCACGCCGGCGGCAGGCGATGGCCTTGTGCAAGGCCGGATCCAGGCGGCGACACTGCCCGAGGTGTTGATGAAATCGGATTTCATCGTGCTGGTGCTGCCGTTGAACGAGCAGACTCGCGGGCTGATCGGGGCGCCGGAGTTCTCGATGATGAAGCCGGGCGCCATCCTGATCAACGGGGCGCGCGGGCCGATTGTGCAGGAAGCGGCGCTGCTGCATGCGCTGGACCAGGGCAGTTTGCGCGCGGCGGGACTGGATGTGTTCGATACCGAGCCTTTGCCGGTCGACTCGCCTTTGCGCACTCATCAGAAGGTGCTTGCCCTGCCGCATGTGGGGTCGGCCACGCACGAAACACGCGTAGCCATGTCGGAAATGGCGACGACCAATTTATTGCTTGCCCTGCAAGGCAAGCCGCCTTTGGCCTCGTATGCGACGGCCGAATAGATCAGAGGTCCCTAGGACTTGAACAATGTTCTGGCGGATTCGAAGCGCTTGGCAAAATACGGATTATCCAATGAATCGATCCGCACCCGCCCTCCGGTGGATGGCGCATTGATGAATTTTTGGTCGCCGATATAAATGCCCATATGTGAAAAGGGCCGGTTCAGGGTATTGAAAAAAACAAAATCTCCCGCCTTCAATTGCCTTTTCGAAATCGGCCTGCTCAGCTCGGCAATTTCCGCCGTATTGTGCGGCAGAGCCTGGCCGGCGGCGTTATCGAACACATAGGCCACCAGCCCGCTGCAATCGAAACCTTTGCCAGGGCTTGCGCCGCCGTACCGATAGCGCGATTCCAATTGCGCCATTGCCGTAAGTACCACTTCTGTGCGCTGGGCCGAATCGACAACGATGCCGGGACGCGACGCCCCATGCCCATATTGGTTGCCCGGTCCGGCGCAGCCCTGCAGAATCGATAGACCCGCCACGATAAGCAGCGGATACACAAGCCGCGGGATGATACGGATAAATATCGTCATGGCCGTATTATTGTTGTAAACAAACACATGCACAATAGCGATTCGTTTCAAGCGGGCCGGTTTTTTGCGCGGTCAACACGTGCCAGGCGGCTTTATATTTGTTTGGAACCTGCTTGGCAGGCTTGCCCGGTGACAGGAACTCGGGGGCGGCCAGGCAGTAATAAAAATGTTCTTTTGTGACACATTGATGTAACTATAAATGAATTTTGAGACTTATATTTTGTAACCTGCATGTTGTGTCATGTAAATTTATAGCATTATTTGATACTATCTCTGTGTGGTTTATTCATAAATCACATAGTGCGGGTCAGTTATCTGCATTTTGTGTAATTTGAATAAACGTTTTCGTACCGAAAGCAGCTTGTTGCATAAAAAAGTGGCATGGATGAACAATCCCATTCCTTTCCGGACTCTACCGAGTCCTTTTGTTTTCTGCCAATAGCGGACTCTAACAAGGAGGGCGCAATGCCCGTAACGGACAACTCGTCGTTAAGCGACATTAAAGAAGTTAATTTGTCTTACTTGATGCTGGCGCAGCGTTTATTGCGCGAAAACTACGCCGCAGGCATGTTCCGCCTTGGTTTCGATGCCGATGTCGCCGACATCGTCCTGCGCTTGTCGCCGGCCCAACTCGTCAAGCTGGCTGGTTCCAGCTCTTTGATCTGCGGATTCCGCCTTAACGATTACGACTTATTGTCTTCGCTCACACAAGATGTGCTCGGCGGCGTGCTTCAACAAGCGCACTCGACCATATTGCTGGCGCAGCGTGTCGCCACGCAGCAAGCATAACGACAGGTCCGGAAAACAGAGATCATGGCAATAAAAAGCGTAGCCAAAGAAGCGGAAGAAATACTGCTGGCTTCGGAAATGATCCGGCTGGGCGCCAGGTTGCAGGTACTGCAAGCTGAAACGGCACTCAGCTACGATCGCCTTGCACGGCTGTACCGTGAAGTGAAAGGGTGTTCGCCTCCAAAAGGCATGCTGCCGTTTTCGGTCGATTGGTTCATGACCTGGCTGCCCAACATACATTCCAGTGTTTTCTATAGCGTCTACCAGTATATGGACAGCCACACGCCGGCCAAAAAGTCGCGCGCTCTGGTAGAGGCTTATCGTTTGTATCTCGAACAGGCGTCTGCCGGCCGCGCGGACGAACCCGAAACAGAGCCAGTGCTCAGTTTCACGCGCGCCTGGATGCTTATCCGTTTTTTCGACAGCAATATGGTGCAGCTCTCGCATTGCGAGCGGTGCAAGGGCGGTTTTGTCGCCCACGCCCACGACCCGCAAAAGGGTTTTATCTGCGCCATCTGCCGTCCACCGCCGCGCGCCGGCAAGACGCGCGCGCATGCGGCCGCCGCGATAGGCAAGCCGCTGCTTTCGCCTGATGCGATTTGTATTGCCCAGGGGGCGGGAGCGGCGTCGATGGCGGCAAGTGTTCCCGTCAATCCGGCGCTGCCGGCAACGCCAGGCCTTGCCTGATCCGCTGGCTCGATGCCGGCCCGGTTTCTGTTTTCCATAGTATTCCGCCGCCGGTATTGCCGCGGCGGCTTTTTTTTGGCAGAGCCGGGATTTAGGCTGAAAAACACCCTTTGACGGGCGCTTTTGGGCGTCGGAAAGAAGGGATCATATGCATTATGTGTTTATCTAGGGCGTATCCGTGTTAATTCTGCTTGGATTTGTAGTTGTTTTTGTTTCGGTTTTCGGCAGCTTTGTCGCCCTGGGCGGACATATGGGCGCCTTGTATCAACCGTTCGAATTCGTACTGATTGCCGGGTCTGCACTGGGAGCATATCTTGCGTCCAACAGCGGCAAGTCAATCAAGATGCTGTTTGCGGCGTTTCCTCTTATCATCAAGAAGAATCCGTACAGCAAGGATTTATACATGGAGCTCATGGCCCTGTTGTATGTCCTGCTTAACAAGGCGCGCCGCGATGGCCTGATGTCCATCGAATCCGACATCGAAGAGCCCGCAGCCAGCCCAATCTTCGCCGAATATCCACAAGTGCTGCGCGACCCCGGCCTGATGGAATTCATTACCGATTACCTGCGCCTGATGATCAGCGGCAACATGAGCTCCTACGAAATCGAAGCCCTGATGGATCAGGAAATCGAGGCCCATCACCACGAGCGCGATGTTCCCGCCCATGCCTTGCGCGCGGTGGCTGACGCCTTGCCGGCATTTGGTATCGTGGCGGCGGTATTGGGCGTGATCAAGGCGCTGGCCTCTGTGGACCAGCCGCCCGCCATCCTGGCCGACCTGATTTCGAAAGCCATGGTTGGAACCTTCCTGGGTATTTTGCTGGCCTACGGCTTTGTGGCTCCGTTGGCGGCATCCGTCGAGCGGCGTTCTCTTGCCTCGACAAAAGTACTGGAGTGCATCAAGGTGACATTGCTGGCCAGCATGAATGGCTATCCTCCGCAGTTGGCAGTCGAGTTCGGCCGCAAAGTCCTGTATTCGTATGTGCGTCCTTCGTTCATGGAGCTTGAGGAGCATGTGCGCCAAGCCCGGGCATCCGGCAAGAAGGCGTAGCGGGCGGATCCATGAATAAATCCGAAAACCGGATCGTTATCCGACGCAAGCGTCCGGCCCACGCCGCGCATCATGGCGGCAGTTGGAAAATTGCCTATGCCGACTTCATGACTGCCATGATGTCGTTTTTTCTGGTCATGTGGCTGATATCGCTGGTGCCGAAAAAAGACTTGCAGGCGATTGCGGAATATTTTCGCATGCCTCTTATGGAGGCCATCACCGGCGGCAAGCAAAACGACAGCGCCAAGACCGTCATTCCCGGCGGTTCGCCCAGCATCATCCCCAATCCGAATCCTATCCCGACGAAAGGCGATGTGCATGCCGCGGGCGATAGCCGCGATAAGCAAAGGCTGGAAAACCTGAAGGCCGATATCGAGCAACTGATCAAGGTCGATCCTGTTCTGCAGCAATTCCGTCCTCAGTTGCTGCTGGATATGACGCCCGATGGGCTGCGCATACAGATTGTCGACAAATACAATCGTCCCATGTTCACGACCGGCAGCGCGCAGGTGCAGCCGTATATGCGCGATATCTTGCGGGTGCTGGGCCCGACGTTCAACAAAATACCGAATAGCATCAGCGTCACGGGCCACACCGACGCCGTTCAATACGCCACGGGCGAACGCGAATACAGCAACTGGGAGCTTTCCGCCGACAGAGCCAATGCCGCGCGCAAGGAACTGGTGGTGGGCGGCATGGGAGAGCTCAAGATCAAGCGCATTCTGGGCATGTCCTCGTCGGTCAGCTTGATTAAAGATAATCCCACCGCTGCCGTTAATCGTCGTATCAGTATTGTTGTGCTGAATCGGCGCGCCGAGCGGCATATCGACGAGCAAAATGCGTCGGGCGCGACTGCTTTCGATTTGAAAGACATGTTGGAGCCGGTGTCAGCGCCGCAATCCACTGAGTCTGGCACCCCTGCGCTGCCGGCTGAACCAGCCAACCCTTGACAGGGTCGGCCTGGCTTGCCGGCAAGTCCATCGGGGCCAGGATAGTCCGGCGCATTGTGCGCCGGGCGGCGTTCAATGCAGTCACCAATAAACCAGGTCGAAAAGCGGGATATCCAGATGACACAGCTCTACAATAAAAGGAAGCGATCATGAGTGCGGGCGTCGACCTGAGCCAGTTTTTCGAGACGTTCTTCGATGAAGCCGATGAGTTGCTGGCTGATATGGAGCGGTTGCTGCTCGGCCTGGACATAGACAACCCGGACAACGACGATCTCAACGCTATTTTCAGGGCTGCCCATTCCATAAAAGGCGGGGCGGGCACCTTCGGCTGTTTCGGTCATTTGGCCGATACCACCCATTTACTCGAGAACCTGCTGGATCTGATACGCCGCGGCGAAATGCCTTTGCGCAAGGACATGATTGATCTTTTCTTGGAAACCAAAGATGTGTTGACAGAGCAAGTGGCGGCTTATCGCAACTCAACAGAACCGGATCTCGCCGCTTACGAGCGTATTTGCGCGCAATTGCGTTTGCTTGCCATCGAGCAAAATCCCGGGGTTGCCGAACCTATCGCGGCAGCGCCCGCGCCAGCCGCGTCGGCAGTTGCCATGGCGCCGGCCGATGTGGCAGGGCTGCCGCTGCATGTGCGCATCAACAAGCTGGATCCCAAGGACGCCGCGGCCCTGTCGGCCGAAATGGCCTTGCTGGGCGAAGTGCTGCACCAGGAAGGCACGGCCAATTCCTTGTCCATCTGGCTAAAGACCACCGCTTCGATCGGTGATCTCGAGGCGGTATGTTGCTTTATCGTCAATGCCGATCAGGTCAGTGTCGCTCCCGAGGCTGTGCCCGCGTCGCAGGACAGTCCGGCACCGGCCGCGCCGGCCGTTCCGGTTCAAGCCGCGCCGCCTGTCGTCCAGGCCGCGGTGCCGGAACCGGTCCAGCCGCCGGTGGCCGCACCGCCCGTGGCCGCGCCGGCCAAAGCCGATAGCAAGGCGCCTCCTTCGGGCGGGGCATCCAACGGGACTATCCGGGTGGGTGTGGAAAAGGTCGACCAAATGATCAATCTGGTCGGCGAATTGGTCATTACCCAAGCCATGCTTGTGCAAACGGCATCGACACTGGATCCGGTCCTGCATGACCGCTTGCTCAACGGTATCGAGCAACTGGACCGCAATGCCCGCGACTTGCAAGAGGCCGTCATGTCCATCCGCATGATGCCCATGGACTACGTATTCAGCCGCTTCCCGCGCGTGGTGCGCGAAAATGCGCTCAAGATGGGCAAGCAAATCAAGCTGACCATGCAAGGGCAGGCGACCGAACTCGATAAAAGCCTGATCGAGCGAATCATCGATCCGCTGACCCACCTGGTGCGCAACAGTATCGATCATGGCATCGAACGCCGGAAAAGCGCATCGCAAGCCGGCAAGAGCCCTGAAGGAAATCTGCTGCTGTCGGCCGAGCATCATGGCGGCAGATCGTAATCGAGGTAACCGACGACGGCGCCGGCCTGAGCCGCGAGCGCATCCTCAAGAAGGCGTTGTCCCAGGGCATGGCCGTTACCGAGAACACATCCGACGAAGAATTGTGGCAGCTTATTTTCGAGCCAGGGTTCTCCACGGCGGAAAAGGTCACCGATATTTCGGGCCGTGGCGTCGGCATGGATGTCGTGCGACGCAATATTCAAGACATGGGCGGCCACATACAGTTGTCGTCGCGCTCCGGCAAGGGAACGTCGACCCGCATTGTGCTGCCGCTGACGCTTGCCATCCTGGATGGCATGTCCGTGCGGGTGGGGGAAGAAACATTCATTCTGCCGCTCAGCCACGTTACTGAATCCATGCAGCCGTCCCCGGAACAGATACGCTCCATTTCCGAAACCGAGCATGTATTGCAGGTGCGCGGCGAATACCTGCCTATGGTGGCGCTGCACAATGTATTCGCGGTCGAGTCCGCCGAAACCGACATTACAAAGTCGATTGCTGTCGTATTGCAAGCCCAGGATGTGCGCTTTGCCCTGCTGGTCGATCATTTGATCGGGCAGCATCAGGTTGTCGTCAAGAACCTTGAATCCAACTATCGAAAAATACCGGGTGTTTCCGCTGCCACGATTCTGGGCGATGGCAGCGTCGCGCTGATTGTCGATGTGTTTGCCCTGATGCGTTTTACACGCGACAAGACAACGATATAACGCCTCTTTAAAGTTTCGGAGAAAACCATGTTTAACAAGTTTGAATCCAATGCCGAGCAGGTAGATACCACGGGCCAGGAATTCCTGGTGTTTACGCTGGCTGCGCAGGAATACGGCATCGACATCCTGAAAGTCCAGGAAATCCGTGGCTACGATAGCCAGAGCGTAACGCGCATTGCCAACGTTCCATCGTTCGTCAAGGGCGTAACCAATTTGCGCGGCATTATCGTTCCTATCGTCGACATGCGCATCAAGTTCAATCTTGAAACCGTCGAATACAACCACCAGACTGTGGTGGTCATTCTCAATTTGCAGACGCGCGTAGTGGGCGTGGTGGTTGATGGCGTCTCCGACGTCCTTATGCTGCAACCCGCGCAAATCAGCGCGGCGCCTGCAGTTCGGCACGGCTTTTTCCACCGAGTACCTGACCGGCATCGGTACGCTGGGCGAGCGCATGCTGATTCTGGTCGATATCGAAAAGCTGATGACCAGCGAGGAAATGGCGCTGGTCGAGAGCGCCGCCGTGGCATAAGGGCCGCAGGGGGAAGGCTGGTTGCAGTGCGCCAGCGCATATCAATAATATAAGGCAATAGAGTATGCGCAAACTATCGCTGTTATCCAATATGAAAATCCGCAGCAGCTTGATTCTGGTGCTGGTTTTCTATTTGGCCATGCTTGTCGCCGGCGCGGCGCTGGGGGTCTGGTCTTTGCGGACCAATAATCAGTCGCTCCAGAATATTGTCCAGAACCAGCGCCTGAGCGCCGCCTTGTATAAGGCAATAGACGAGTACAAAAACGTTCAGACCAACTTGGGCCGCGTGGTGGCAAGCTTTGTCGTCAATAGCGATCAGGAAGCGAACGACATCGCCACGCAATGGAATACCAACGATGTCGACAAAGTGCCGACACTCAGCGATGAGACCCGCGCCTTGCTTGATTCGGCCCGTGGCGAATACGACAAGTCTTTGTCCAGTTTTTCCGCCTACCGCGATCTCGTCAAGAATGCAGCCGACCCTGAAAGCCGCTATGTCCGGGTTGTCGAGGGTTACAAAACATTGATGGAAGGCGGCGTCCAGCCTTTGTTCGACATGCTCAAGAATGGCGATATTGCCCAATACCACACTTTTCTTGGCGGCACGACCCTGTTTCTGGAAGAGGATTTATACAGTTCCTTGAGCAGTCTGCGTGGGTATCAGCAGCGCCTTATCGACCAGGCCTACGCGGCGCAAGACAGGCAATACAATTTGGTAATTCAACTGGTTTCCGGCGCTATGCTGCTATGTGTGCTTATTGCCCTGGCCACCTATGCCTTTCTCAGCCGCATGGTGCTGCGTCCCTTGCGGCTTGCCGGCACGCATTTCGACCGCATTGCCAGCGGCGACTTTACCCAGCGTGCCGATACGGCTTCGCGCAATGAAATCGGCCTGCTGTACGAATCCATGCGCCGCATGCAGGACAGCCTGACCCGCACGGTCAGCGCCGTGCGCCAGGGCGTGGAAGAAATCACATTGGGTTCGCGTGAAATTTTCATGGGCAACACCGACCTTAGCAGCCGTACCGAGCAGCAGGCTGCCGCGTTGCAGGAAACCGCGGCCAGCATGGAGCAATTGGCCAGTACGGTACGCCAGAATACCGATAACGCCGAACAGGCCGATAAACTGGCCAAGGGTGCGTCCGAAGTCGCGGTGCGCGGCGGGCAGGCCGTATCGGCGGTGGTCGCCACCATGGACGACATATCCGCCGGCTCGGTCAAAATGGCTGAAATCGTCAACGTCATCGACGGCATTGCCTTCCAGACCAATATCCTGGCCTTGAACGCCGCGGTAGAGGCCGCCCGCGTCGGCGAGCAGGGCAGAGGTTTCGCGGTGGTGGCCAGCGAAGTGCGTTCGCTGGCGCAGCGCAGCGCCCAGGCCGCCAAGGAAATCAAAGAGCAGATCGAAGCTTCTCTGGTGAAGGTGCGGATGGGTTCGCAGCAGGCCAGCCAGGCGGGCCAGGTCATGCAGGAAGTCGTTGGTTCGGTTCAGGGCGTCACCACCATCATGGCCGAAATTTCATCGGCTTCGCATGAACAATCCGACGGCATCGAACAGGTGAACCGGGCCGTGACCGAAATGGATGGGGCGGTCCAGCAGAATGCCGCTCTTGTCGAGCAGGCCGCGGCGGCGGCCGGATCGCTGCAGGATCAGGCCGCGCGCCTGACCGACGCTGTCGCCGTATTCAAAATCAGTACCAACGAAGTTATCGATGTAGCGGCCGCCCAGCTGAAACATTCCAGGTCAGGTCCGGAGTCCAGTTTGGGATTGCCAGGCCGGACGCCATCTCTTGGAGCGTTAGCGCGTTCCTGAAAGCATGTCTCAGACACAAGCATCATCTATTTTCACCATGCCGGTTCTTGCCGAAGCCGGACAGCAGGACTTTGAACGTTCGGCCCGCATTCTGCGCGCCCGGGCGGGCATCGTAATTGGTACTCACAAGCACGAAATGGTGGCGCGCACTCTGGGCTTGCGCGCCAAGGGCCTGGGCCTGCGCACCATAAAAGAATATCTCGATTTTCTCGAGCACAACCCCGCGACGCCCGAATGGGATTCGTTCATCAATGCGTTCACGATCAATCACACGGCTTTTTTTCGTGAACAGCACCACTTCGATATTCTGTCCAAGTTCGCAAAGTCCCGGAAGAAACCGTTTTCAGTATGGTGCGCCGCCGCTTCCACCGGCGAAGAACCCTACACCATCGCCATGACGCTGCGCGAAGCATTCCCGCAGTCCGATAACAGCGTATCGGTGGTTGCGACCGATATCGATACGAATGCCATCGAGCGTGCCCAGGCGGGTGTTTATTCCGTCGAGCGGGCGCAGCCTGTGCCGGAAGAATATCTGAAGAAATATTTTCAGCGCGGTGCCGGCAGCCAGGCCGGCATGGTGCGTGTCAAGCCCAACATCCGGTCCATGATCGAGTTCGCCACGTTTAATCTGCTTTCGACCAATTGGCCTACCGATCGTAAATTCGATGCGATATTTTGCCGCAATACCATGATTTATTTTGACAAGCCCACGCAAACGCGCATTCTGGAGCGTTTTGCACCGCTTTTGAAGCCCGGCGGCCTGCTGTTCGCAGGCCATTCCGAAAATTTTACCTATCTGACGCAAGCCCTCCGTTTGCAAGGTCAGACGGTGTATGTGCGAACCGAGCCATAAGGCCGGGCGTCATTACCGTTTTTATTGAATTGCATAATAATGAAGAAAATTCGCGTTTTATGTGTAGATGATTCGGCCTTGGTCCGGGGTCTCATGACCGAGATCATCAACAGTCAACCCGATATGGAAGTCGTGGCTTCGGCTCCCGACCCGCTGGTCGCGCGCGAACTGATCAAGCAGCACAATCCGGATGTTCTTACGCTGGATGTGGAAATGCCGCGCATGGATGGGCTGGACTTCCTGGAGCGCCTGATGCGTCTGCGGCCCATGCCGGTGGTCATGGTGTCGTCGCTGACCGAACGCAATTCGGAAGTGACGCTGCGCGCGCTTGAACTTGGGGCTGTCGATTTCGTGACCAAGCCCAAGCTGGGCCTGCGCGATGGTTTGCTGGAATACAGCGACTTGATCGCCGATAAAATTCGCGCCGCCGCCGCATCCCGTCCCCAACTGGCGCAGCGCGCCGCCAGCGCGCCGCCGGCGCGGCGCTTGACCCATGTGTTCTCCACCACCGAAAAACTGGTGCTGATCGGTGCCTCCACCGGCGGCACCGAAGCCATACGCCAAGTGCTGGAACCCTTGCCGGCCAATAGCCCTGCGATTATGATTACCCAGCACATGCCGGCGGGCTTTACCCGGTCTTTTGTGCAACGGTTGGACAACCTTTGCGCCGTCGAGGTGCACGAGGCCGAAGATGGCCAGCGTGTCTTGCCTGGCCATGTTTACCTGGCGCCGGGCGGTATCGCTCACATGAAGCTGGCTCGTTCGGGCGCCAATTATGTAGTCAAGCTGGAATACTCCGATCCCGTAAACCGCCATCGTCCTTCGGTCGATGTGTTGTTCCATTCGGCGGCGGAAGTCGCCGGCAAGAATGCGGTAGGGGTAATGTTGACGGGCATGGGCAAAGATGGCGCCCTGGGCATGCTGGCCATGAAACAGGCAGGCGCCATTACTTTTGCCCAGGATGAAGCAAGTTGTGTTGTGTTCGGCATGCCGCGCGAGGCGCTGCACATTGGTGCGGCCGATTGCGCAGTGCCATTGTTGGAAATAAGCCAGCGCATTCTGGCTAGCGCTGGTTCGTATGGCCACCGGGTCTGAATTTCCCAGATTGGTCGCTATTTATTATTTTGGAGCGTGTTAAGTGGTACAAAAAACCATGAAAATCCTGGTTGTCGATGATTTTCCGACCATGCGTCGAATCATCAGAAACCTGCTTAAAGACTTGGGGTTCGAGAACGTTGACGAGGCCGAAGACGGCGTCATGGGTCTCGAAAAATTGCGTAACGGTAATTTCGAATTCGTTGTTTCGGACTGGAATATGCCCAATATGGACGGGCTGACCATGTTGCAGAATATCCGCGCCGATCCCGCGCTGGCCAAGCTGCCGGTACTGATGGTTACCGCCGAAGCCAAGAAAGAAAACATTATCGCTGCGGCCCAGGCCGGTGCGAACGGTTACGTAGTCAAGCCATTTACCGCTGCTACGCTGGAAGAAAAGCTGAACAAGATTTTCGAAAAACTCGGGGCGTAAAGAATGGCGGAAACGAATATAGCGGCCACTCTTCCGGAGGATCCGCCGGTGGACCTGATACACCGCATCGCGTCTCTCACGCGCATGCTGCGCGAAAGTATGCGGGAATTGGGCTTGGATCAGGCAATCAAGGATGCCGCGCACGCTATTCCGGACGCCCGCGATCGCCTGCATTATGTCGCCCGCATGACCGAGCAGGCGGCCAATCGCGTGCTGACCGCCGCCGAAGAAACCCAGCCTTTGCAGGAAAGTATGCAGCGCGATGCCAAGGCGCTGGACGCGCGCTGGCAGGGCTGGTTCGATCATCCGGTCGAACTGGACCAGGCTCGCGAACTGGTGGACGATACCCGCGCCCTGCTCAAGGATATCCCTGTGAAGACGCAAGCCTCGCAAGGGCATCTTCTCGACATCATCATGGCCCAGGACTTCCAGGACCTGACCGGCCAGGTCATCAAGAAAATGCTCGGCGTGGTCTCGGCGATAGAAACCGAACTGGTGCAGGTACTGATAGACAGCGTGCCGCAAGAACGCCGCGAAGAGGCGGCGTCTTTGTTGAATGGCCCTGAAGTCAATCCGACCGGCAAGGGCGATGTCGTTACCAGCCAGGACCAGGTCGACGATTTGCTCGACAGCCTGGGATTCTGATCCGTATGGTTTCCACAACATCTATTCGGCACCGCGCTAGCGGTATTGCCGGCGCCGGGAGGTAGTAGGCAGTGTCAAGACAGGCCGTCCTTCAAGGGGTAGCCTGATAAAAGCACAATAAAGCTGGGAGGCAAGCATGAAGCAAAAATCCGGACGTACCATCGGTGTGTCGCGTTTACTTGGGCGGCTCTGCCGCGGGGAGGCAACGTTGTCGGATCGGGCCTGGACACTCAGCCCGCTTACTTGGCCTTTGATGAAATTCCTGGCTGTTTTGCGCGAGCGCTTCGTTGCCATGCGCCAGGCCAGCATCGATATATCGCTCAATACCGCCAGACTGCAATCGCAAACCCAGGCGTGCCGCGACATGGCGCGCGAGCAGGCCGGCGAGGCCGAGGGCCTGGCCGCGCGCGGCGGGCAAATCGCCGCCATGTCCGAAGAGACCTCGCTATCGGTCAACGATATTGCCGCCATGTTCCACGTTCAAATGCAGGTGGCTCATGACACGCTGCGGCAATTGGGCGAGCTTCAGCTGCGCGTGGCGCGGGTTGCCGGGCAAATGGAGGTTTTTTCCGGAACGGTGGAGCAGCTTAGCCAGCGCGCGCAGTCGGTCGGGGACACTGGCCGCTTGATCAAGGACATCGCCCTGCAAACGCATTTGCTGGCCTTGAACGCCGGTGTCGAAGCCGCCCGCGCCGGCGACGCCGGCCACGGCTTCGCCATAGTCGCCAGCGAAGTGGGCAAGCTGGCCGAACGCGTCAACTCCGCCACTGGCGAAATCGTCAAGCACACCGGTGAAATCCTTGAGCTGGTTGCCGATACGCGCGGCAAGACCGGCCAGATGCGCCAGGACATGAGCATGTCGGACCAGGTGGTCGATCAGTTCACGGCCAGTTTCAATCAACTCGTCAACGAGTTCGAGCGCATGGATGGCCGGATGAATGAAGTGGCCGGCACGGTATCCCAGGTCAATGTCACCAATCACGAAATGAATCGCGCCATCGAGCGCATCGCGATACTTAGCACCCAGGCGCAGGATCGCATGCGGGCCATGGACGACCAGGTGGCGGCGGTGCGTGCGAAGTCCGAACATCTGCAGGAAATGTTGGCCGCCTTGCGCACCGGTAACACGCCATTCGATACGCTGGTGAATATACTTGAATCGTTAGGCGCCTCGTGCGGCCAGCTATTGCGGCGGGCCAATCGGCAGGGCATCGATATCTTCGACCACGATTATCGCCGTATTGCGGGCAGCAATCCGCCGCGCTATCACACTATCTACGACCAGGCGATAGAACAGCAGTTGACGCAAGTATTGGATTTTGTGCTCGATCATCTGCCCGGCGGGTTTTATACCCTGCTGGTCGACAGCAGCGGCTATAGCCCAGCCCATAACGCCAGGTATTCGCGCCAGCCCACGGGCGACCTGGATCATGACACCCGCTATGTGCGCAACAAACGAATTTTCGACGATCCTGTCTGCCAGGGCGCCGTCAAGAACGAGTCGGGTGTCTTGTGCCAGACTTACACCCGGGACACAGGCGAAATCGTTACCGACTTGTCGATTCCGCTTGATGTCGACAATAGCCGCTGGGGCGCTGTGCGCATAGGCGTGGACTACGCAAGTTTCGAGCTGCGGGCGTCGTAACCGGGCCTGGGCGAAAAAAGCGGGTTCGCCGGCGCAAGGCATCCGCGGCCATTCATGGCGGGCGAATTAAGCGCATTTAGTGGGCTTGCTCGGCCGTTCGTCTGGATAGGGGTCGATTAGAATCGGTGTCTGATCGAATTTCTCCGTATCAACCCCTGTTTTTATACCACTGAATGGCTGAGGACAGCGACCTCGAAAAAACCGAACCCGCCTCTCAGCGGCGCCTGGAAAAGGCGCGTGAAGAAGGGCAGGTCGTACGTTCACGCGAGCTAAACACTTTCTTGTTGTTGAGCGCTGGCGTGGCTATGCTATGGTTCGGCGGCGCGCGCATGTACGAAAGCCTCAATGGCATTCTGCGGTCGGGGTTGTGGTTCGATCTGCGTGTAGGCCAGGATACCAATGTCATGCTGTCGGTCGCGGCCAATTCGGCGTTGCAGGGTTTGCTGGCTTTGGCTCCGCTGTTCGTTCTGCTGTCGGTGGTGGCGGTATTGGCGTCGGTCATTCTTGGCGGGTTCATGTTTTCCACCAAGGCGCTCGAGGCCAAGTTCGAGCGGCTCGACCCGCTCAAGGGCGTGGTGCGGATGTTTTCGGCCCAGACCGTGGTGGAATTGATCAAGACGCTGGCCAAGGCGGCGGTAATAGGTACGGTGGCCTGCCTGGTGATCTGGCATTACCGCGACCAGATGTTGTCGCTGATGCATGCGACGCCTACGGAAGCCTTGACGGCGGCCATGGGCCTGGTGGCTTTGTGTTGCGCGCTGATCGTGGCGGCTTTGTTCCTCATCGTGGTAATCGACGCGCCGTGGCAGTTGTTCAGTCATTTCAAGAAAATGCGCATGTCGCTGCAGGACGTCAAGCAGGAACACAAGGACAGCGAGGGTGATCCCCATGTCAAGGGGCGGATACGGCAGCAGCAGCGTGCCATGGCGCGCCGCCGCATGATGGCCGAAGTGCCGACGGCCGATGTCATCGTCACCAATCCGACCCATTACGCGGTGGCGTTGACGTACAAGGATGGGGAGGGCGGGGCGCCGCGGGTGGTGGCCAAAGGTACCGGCCTGGTGGCGGCAAGGGTGCGCAGTATCGCCGCGGAACACAAGGTGCCGGTGCTCGAGCGCGCCGCCCCTGGCTCGCGCGCTGTATCACAATGTAGAGTTGGGCCATGAAATCCCGGCCGAGCTGTATTCGGCGATGGCCGAAGTGCTCGCGTGGGTGTTTCAATTGCGCAGCTGGAGTATGGGAGAAGGCATCGAACCGCAGAAGCCTTCCCGCTTGATGGTCCCGCCGGAGCTCGATCCCGAGGGCAAACATAAGGTTGCGACAAACGCATAATGAATAGTTTTCTAGCTTTACTTCAAAAACAACGGCGCGCAGCATGCCCGCCTGCTGGCCGGCCCGGTGCTGATCCTGATGGTGCTGGGCATGATGATCCTGCCGTTGCCGCCGTTCATCCTGGACTTGCTGTTCACCTTCAATATCTCGCTGTCGGTGATGATCCTGCTGGTGGCCATGTTCACCAAGAAGCCGTTGGATTTCGCCGCGTTTCCGGCGGTGCTGCTGTTTGCGACGCTGCTGCGGCTGTCGCTGAACGTGGCATCGACGCGCGTGGTGCTGCTGCACGGCCATACAGGCCCCGATGCGGCGGGCAAGGTTATCGAGGCTTTCGGCCACTTCCTGGTCGGCGGCAATTTTGCCGTCGGCATCATCGTGTTCGTGATCCTGGTCATCATCAACTTCATGGTGATCACCAAGGGCGCGGGGCGTATCGCCGAAGTGGGCGCGCGCTTCACGCTGGACGCCATGCCGGGCAAGCAGATGGCGATCGACGCCGACCTGAACGCCGGCCTGATCGGCGAGGACGAAGCCCGCCGGCGCCGCCGGAAGTCGCGCAGGAAGCCGACTTCTACGGCTCCATGGACGGCGCCAGCAAGTTCGTGCGCGGCGACGCGGTCGCGGGCTTGCTGATCATGGTCATCAACATCATCGGCGGCCTGATCGTCGGCATGGTCCAGCACGATCTGGCGTTCGGCGAACGCCGCCCGTGTATACACGCTGCTCACCATCGGCGACGGCCTGGTGGCGCAGATTCCCGGCGCTGGTGATCTCCACCGCGGCCGGCGTGATCGTGTCGCGCGTGGCGACCGACGAGGACGTCGGCCAGCAAATGGTCAGCCAGCTGTTCTCCAACCCGCAGGTGCTGTTCATTACCGCCGGCATCATGGCGGCCATGGGCCTGATCCCCAATATGCCGCACGTCGCATTCCTGTTGCTGGCGGCGGCGCTGGGCGGCGGCGGCTGGTTGATGTTAAAGCGCCAGCAGGCCGAGAAACTGGCGCAAGCCCAGGAACCGCAAAAGGTCCAGGCGGCGGTCGAGGCCGCCGCGGCCGAAGCCACCTGGGACGACGTGGCTCTGGTCGATCCGCTGGGCCTGGAAGTGGGCTACCGCTTGATATCCCTGGTGGATCATGCGCAGAATGGCGAACTGCTGCATCGCATCCGCAGCCTGCGCAAGAAGTTCGCGCAGGATGTGGGTTTTTTGCCGCCTGTCGTGCATATCCGCGACAATCTCGAGTTAAAGCCTAACGACTATCGTATCCTGCTGTCCGGCGTGGAAATCGGCCGCGGGCTGGCCACGCCCGGACAGTGGCTGGCCATCGATCCGGGCGGCGTCACCATGAAATTGCCCGGCGCGCCACCACTGACCCGGCTTTCGGCCTGCCCGCCGTATGGATAGATGTGGCATTGCGCGAACAGGCCCAGATCGCCGGTTATACCGTGGTCGATGCGGGCACAGTCATCGCCACGCACCTGAACCACCTGATGCATCGCCATGGCGGCCAATTGCTGGGCCGCCAGGAAGTGCAGCGCTGCTCGACCATGTGGGCCGCGAAGCGCCCAAGCTGGTCGAGGACCTGGTGCCGAAGACGCGTCAGCCTACGCTTGTTGCAGAAAGTATTGCAGGGCCTGCTGGCCGAGGAAGTGCCTATACGCGACATGCGCACGATCGTCGAGACAATGGCCGAGCAAGCGCCCCGCCTGGCGGCGCATGTAATGCCAGCGGCACGGGGCCTGATCCCGCCGAGCTGCTGGCCTTTACCCGCGTGGCGCTGGGCCGGGCGATTACTCAGCAATGGTTCCCCGGCGATGTCGAGGTGCGCGTGATCGGGCTGGAAGCCAGGCTTGAACGGGTATTGACGCAAGCCTTGAGCACCAGCGGCGCATTGGAACCAGGCCTGGCCGAAAGCGTGCTCAACGACGCCCAGAGGGCGGTGCAGGTACAGAGGCCAACGGCGACGCTACGGTATTGGTTGTGCCGCCGGTATTGCGGGCTTCGCTGTCGCGCTTTTTGCGCCATCATGTCCCGCAGATCGGCGTGCTCTCCAACACCGAGATACCCGATGAACGCACCTTGCGCGTAACCGCCGTAATCGGTGGAGGCCCCGCGTGAATATAAGCCGTTTTCTGGGCAGCACCAATCGCGAGGCATTGAGGCAGGTTCGATTGGCGTTGGGACCCGACGCCCTTATCGTTTCGAATCGACGTGTCAATGGCGGCGTCGAAATCCTTGCCACCGACCAGACATCGCTGCCCGGCGGCGCCGACCAGCCGGCCTTGCCCGATGGCGCTTCCGCCGCGCCGGAATCGCTAGCGCGCGCGGCGTCGGCAATGCCGCGTCCGGCCATGCCGGCGCCACGCGCACCGGCGCCCGAGACCGGCGCCGATGTAATGGACGCCATCGGCGCGATGCGTGGCGCGCTGGAAAATCGCATCGATGAGTTGCTGTGGGGCAATCAATTGCGCAAAGCGCCGCAGGCGGTGGCTCTGTTCCAGGCCTTGCTGGGCCATGGCTTCAGCACTACGCTGCTGCATGCCATGCTAAAGCGCCTGCCCGAGCAACTGTCCGCCAAGCCCGCATTCCAGTGGGCGCGCAATGAACTGGCGACGCATTTGCCGGTGCTGTCCAGCGAAGATGCCTTATGGAAACCGGGCCTCGCCCTGGCGCTGGTCGGCCCTACCGGTGTGGGTAAAACCACGACTATTGCCAAGCTTGCCGCGCGCTGTGTAAAACGCTCGGGCCCCGACAGCCTGGTGTTGTTGACGACCGATACCTATCGCATAGGCGCGCACGAGCAATTGAAAATTTACGGCCAAATCATGCGCGTGCCGGTTCATGTGGTTCAGGATGTGAACGAGCTGCGGCAGATCATGCAGGGGATACGGGCCGACCAGACCATACTTATCGACAATGTGGGCATTAGCCAGCGCGACCGCTACGTAGTCGAGCAGGCGGCCATGCTGGCCGGCGCGGGGCGCCAGGTAAACCGTTTGCTGGTCTTGAATGCCTCCAGCCATGGCGACACGCTCGATGAAGTGGCCCGCACATACTCCAACGATGGCGGTTCCCCCCTGGTGGGCTGCATAGTCACCAAGGTCGATGAGGCCAGCCGCCTGGGCGCGGCGCTCGATACCGCCATACGCTATCGCCTGCCTATCCATTATGTCTCCAATGGGCAGAAAGTGCCGGAGAACCTGGTGTTTTCGCGAGCCGCGGAATTGGTCGACCAGGCTTTGGTGCACAACCCCCAGCAAAGCCGTGTGCTGTATGCACCGACCGAGGCCGATTTCGCGGCATTGATGTCGCTCTCCAAGGCCCCTGAAAACGATAGCCGGGCCGCGGCCGCCGAAAGCAGGCGCAAGCGCTTGTTGCCGGGTTTGTTATCGATGGCGGCTGACACCGGCGCCGGTCTGTCCATGGACGACCTGGATGCCGCGTGCGCTTGGGTGGACGATCAAACCGCCAGTGCCGAAGCCTACGATTCGTGGCGTGTTTACACGGCCGAGCGGCAAGATACCGCGCCGCTGGCCGGCTATATCGATCATATGCTGCGCGTGGCGCAGGGCGATGTATCGGACAAAGGGTATAAGCATGTGCTGGCCATGCATGAGCAAGTGGCGGTGAAGTCCACTGGCGATAGCCGTGGATATCTGCGCGCCAGCCTGCTGTTTGCCGAGAATGCCGTGGCCTTGACGTCGCCCATGCAGCAGTTCAGTTTTGCCGATGGCTGGCAATCGTCCTGCGGAGCCAGCGCGCAGGCGGCTCCTGCCGCCGGCGATGCCTTGTATCACCAGGTACAATGGCTGGCCGGGCACGAGGTCAAATTGCCTTTGGTGCATTTGTTCGAAGGCGGTACCCAAGCCTTGTGGCGCAAAATATCGGCGCTGGATGTTTCCTGGCTGGCGCAATGCGCCGCCACGACTCGCATCGAGTTCGATTCCTGCGCGACCACGGTGGCGGCGCTTGCCAAGACGCTCAATTACCGGCCGGTAGCCAGGCAACTGTATTCCGCCGTATTGGGCGAAGTGGCCGGCTTGCCAGCCGACGATGTCGTGCTGTGGATGGCCGCCGAAACGGTGGAGGTCGTCGCCAGGGGGCAGGATTCCCTGATGCTGCAGTTGATCTCCGTGCGCGTGGTCAATCGCGTTGACGGCGCAACCGTGAAAACGCTATATGGATTGGGCAATATATTTGCATTGACAGCGGCCTCGGAGCTGCAGGCCGCCTGGCTGGTGGCGCGGGCGGATGTCAAGCCGGGCATGCGTTATGCGGCGCGGGCATGGCAGTTATTGGCGCAGCGCGACGACGATGCCGAATCTCTGCAAAAGAAGGCGTTGGCGGCAGCGCAACTGGGCATGGCGGCGTGGCAGTACAAGCAAGACCCCAAGGCCGGATTGGCCCGCATGGTGGGCGCCAGTGTGTTGGGCAAGCCCGGTCTGCCGTCGGCGACGGCGGTGCAGGCATTGTTGAAACTGTTCGCGCTCAAGGAAATGACGGCCTGATCTTGGGCCATGCATTTTCCGGGCAATAGCCGGTTTTTTAATCAGCCCGCGGTGAAGCCTTTCGATATGCTTTGGCCGCCGCGCGGCTTGCCGCTGGCATCATATAAATTGTCTACGCCGGCCAGCCTGTTCAAGGCATCCAGCGTCTGCTGATTATGCGCAAGAAAGGTGTCGATGATAATGCCGTTGGACATATTCATCCGGCTGGCGACTTTGGCTTGTTCAAGCAAGGCCTGGCAGGCCGGCTGCAAGGCGGGATGATCGTGCGCCGCGGCGTCCAGGCCAGCCTTGTCGTCGCTGTAGCCCAGTTGGCTCAGCAAGAACTGGCGCTCGTCGGCGACCGTCATTAATTGGTCGGCGCAGCGGTTTTTGTTTTCGGTGGATGCGCCCAGCGCGTCGGTATCGCCAGCCTCGGTCAAGACCAGGGCTTCCGCTTCGAGTACGGCAATGAATGCCTGTACCAGATCAGTTTCTTTGAGCAGGCATTCTTGTAATTGCTGGACGGTGTTGTTCATATGGCGGTAACGTTAATCAAGAATGCGCCGACCGTGTGGTTTGCGCAAACCATTCTTGGGATCATGACCGCCAAGCACCTGCGCGGGCGATTATTTCAGTAGGTCGCGCACGCTGGCAATCAGGCCATCGGCGATACGGCTGGGATCGATTTTAAGCTGGCCCGAGGCCAGGGCATCGCGAATTTCATTCACGCGCACCACATTGATGTCGTTGTCGCTGTTTTGCAGATTGGCTAAATGACGGGCCGTTGAGCTTAAGTCGACCGCGCCCTTGCCGCCAGCCGAAGATGCCACGCTTGCACCGCTCACGCCATCAGTCCGCGAGCCGGTAACGCTGCCTAAGGCTGGACTATTAATTGAGGGTGAGGTGACTTTCAAGAGAGGCTCCGGGTATAGCGGTAAATAGTGTGGTGTGTCTGTGCATAGTGTTACGGCCGCGTTTTCGAAAACTTTAGCCTTGCGGCTTGATTTTACTGAATATTACGCTGATCGGCATTTCGTTACATCATAACCTGAACGGTGTGCGAATCGAGCACGGTGCCGGTTACGATTTGCCCTGAACTGGATTTTACCTGGATTGTGGCGCCCGGGCCGCCGCTTTGCAGAGCTTGACCTTCGCCGCTGACCACAAACCCCACGCCGCGCGCCTCGGTGCGCACCGCTTGTCCGCGCTGTATGGAGTCCGGATTGCGCAGGGAGCCGGACTTGACGATGCCGCCCGATGGAATCCGCTGGGTGGCGATATGGCCTATGGCTTGGCTGGGGTCGACGATGATGCCGCGTGACAGGCGCAGCAAATCGCCTTCGCGTCCTGTCAGGTCGGTCAGCGACAAGGTGTCGCCGACCGGAATTTCGCGATTGGTGACGTAATAAAAACCCTGAATGCTTATGTTGGCCTGCACATAGCTGGTCCAGGCCTGGGGGGCGACGCAGCGCACGCCGACTGTCATGCGCGAGCGCAGTTGCCGGCCGCCGGGCAGGAACGCCTGCAACTGATCGCAGGCGGGCTGCTCGTTTATGCGGGGGGATTCAACCGTAATACTGGCCGTGCCGGGGTAGCTGTTTGCCTGGCCGGCGAGAAAGTCTTCGACTTCGGCGGCGACCAGGCTTGGATCCTGTGTTGCCAATGCCGATCCCGGCGCGGCGTTGGCAACGCAAGCCAGCAGGCTGGCGGCAAACAGGACAGGTACGGCGGAAAGCTTGAGCATAGGCTCATTCTATAGAAGGAGGTGGGACGGCATCTAGGGAATTGGATGACAAATAGTGGCTTATTTCATACTTTAGCCAAAGGAGCGCCACATTACTATGCTGCTATGTGGACGGCAATAGGCCGCCATGTTGGTCTCATGCTTGCTGACATCCATAGCGGGCGTCATTATTAACTGGTGGGTGCAAATGATCGATCGGATCGGCGAAGACTTCCGCTTTTATCAACAGGCAATCAATTTGCGTCAGCAGCGGCAAGAGGTATTGGCGGCCAATATCGCCAATGCCGACACGCCTAATTATAAGTCGCGCGACTTTGATTTCGCTTCGGCCATGAAAGACGCCATGGGCCAGGGCATGCGTTTGCCCGATACGCAATTGGCGCTGACCTCGGGGCGCCATATTCCGGCCAAGGCCGTTACGCCCGATGCCGCCCAGTTATTGTACCGCCAGCCTTTGCAGCCCAGCCTGGACGGCAACACCGTCGACATGGACGTCGAGCGCGTGCAGTTCGCCGATAACACCATGCGCTATCAAACCGATCTGACGCTTATTTCGTCGCGCATCAAATCCATGCTGACGGCGCTGCAGCAATAACGCCGGCAGCCACAGAATAAACAGGAAAGTCTATGTCCACGCTAAGCATTTTCGATATTGCGGGTTCGGCGCTTACGGCGCAGTCCCAGCGCATGAACGTGACCGCAAGCAATCTGGCCAACGCCGATAGCGTTGCCGGTCCGGATGGCCGGCCGTATCGCGCCCGCCAAGTCGTGTTCCAGATGACTCCATCCCAGGGGCAGGCGTATTCGCAGTCGGTGGGCGGCGTCAAAGTGGCCGGAGTGGTCGAAAGCCAGGCGCCCATGCGCTTGCAGTACGACCCCAAGAATCCCTTGGCCAACGCCCAGGGCTATATCGAAATGCCCAACGTGGACGTGGTGGCGGAAACCGTCAACATGATCTCCGCCTCGCGGTCCTACCAGGCCAATGTGGAAGTCATCAACACGGTCAAAAGCCTGATGACGCGTACCTTGTCGATAGGCCAGTAGGCCTGCGGTCCAAGGTCAATATTCTTTACGGAGTTCAAGCGTGGCAACATCAGTAAACAATTCCAGCGGCGTGCCCTCATTCGATCCTTTGGCGGCCGCCAGTAAAAATACCAATAGCCTGATGGATGAAACCCAGGACAGGTTCCTGGAGCTGCTGGTTACCCAGTTGCAGAACCAGGACCCCCTGAATCCCATGGACAACGCCGAGGTCACGTCGCAAATGGCCCAGTTGTCCACGGTCAATGGCATTACCCAGTTGAACAACACCCTGCTGGCCTTGTCGGGGCAGATGGATGTCTCGCAGTCCATGCAGGCAGCCAGCCTGATCGGCAAGGGCGTGCTCGTGCCGGGCACCAAGATAAAGGTGGGTTCGGATGCCGAAGGCAACAAGGTCGCAACGCCTTTCGGCGTCGACGTTATCTCGCCCGCGGCCAATGTCCAGGTCAAGATAATGGATGATACCGGCAAGGTCGTGCGCACCATAGACCTGAAATCCCAGGAAGTCGGCGTCGTATCGGTCGACTGGGACGGCAAGGACACTCAGGGCGCGCCCGTCAGCGATGGCAACTACACCCTGGAAGTCGCGGCCACGGATGCCGAATCCGGGCCGGTGTCGGCCGATGCCCTTACCTACGGCAAGGTCGGAAGCGTGGCCTACACATCCAAAGGCCTGGTGCTCGATCTTGGCCTGGCGGGTAAATATTCTTTGCTGGATCTTCGCAAAATCATGTAGTGGCGGCAGTTTGAGCGGTTACGTCATGGCGCGCCGCATTACTTACTAAACACAGTCAAAAGTCAACGAGGTATATCATGGGTTTCGGACAAGGCTTGAGCGGCTTGAACGCCGCATCGCAGAATCTGGATGTTATCGGCAACAATATCGCCAACTCGGGCACGGTGGGCTTCAAGTCCTCCAGCGCTTCTTTCGCGGACGTATACGCCAGTTCGCGCGTCGGCCTGGGCACGCAAGTGGCCGCCATCAGCCAGCGCTTCGTGGTCGGCAACGTTTCGGGCACTGGCAATCAGTTCGACATGGCCATCGATGGCGAGAAGGGCTTCTTCCGAGTACTCGATACCAGCGGCAACGTGCTCTATACCCGCAACGGCCAGTTCTTTGCCGACGAAAACAACAACGTCGTCAATGCCCAGGGCCAGCGCCTGACGGGCTTCGTGGGCAATGGCACCACGGCGGTACCCATCACGGTGCCCAAGGGCAATATTGCTCCGCAAGCGACCACCAAGATTGGATACGAAGTGGGCCTGGACGCCAACAAGCCGGTGATTTCCGAAGCGGGGCAGCCAATGGTGCCGGGGGTGGCGGTTTTGACTCCCACTGTTGGGATAACTTATAACTACGGTGTTGATGGTGGGGGGGCCGTTACCTGGGCTGGCGCTACCCCTCCCGCTGGAAACTATACGACTGTGGATGGAGCAACAACATATAACTACAGTGTTGATGGTGCTGGAGTTGTTACTTGGGCTGGTGCTACCCCACCTGCAGGAAACTATGCAAGTACCGGTGCACCAGTGCAGGCAACTTACGGCTACACTATTGACCCCGACGGCAAGGTTGTCTGGAGCGGCGCTACACCTCCCGCTGGAACTTACACGATAGATGGCAATCCCATGGTCATCGACAATCTGGGGCAAGTCACCTCCGGCGAATTCGTCGGCACCAACGGCAACACCGTGTTCGTGGCAGCTTTGCCGGCCACTCCCTTCGACCCGGCCAGGCCGGAAAGCTACTCGCATTCCTTCCCTGTCGAAGTTGTTGACTCGCTGGGCAATACGCACGAGCTGATGCAGTATTTTGTCAAGCGCGCCGGCGCCACGGGCACGGAGAGCGAATGGGAAGCCTATTTCCGCCTGGACGGGAAAATGGTCAATGCCTCCGCCGATGGCGGCGCTGCGGGCACAGGCCCGGTATCTATGACCTTCGACCAGGGCGGCCGCATACTTACCGGCCAGAATATTGTGTTGAACGTACCGAATCCCGGCGGCCTGGATTCCCCCGCCCAGCCCATGACCCTGGCCCTGGACTACAACAACACCACGCAGTTCGGTGGCAACTTCACAAAATCCTTTACGCTGGACGGCTATAAAACCGGCGAATACGCCAGCATGTCGATCGCCGCCGATGGTTCCCTGGTCGCCAATTACACCAATGGCGAAACCCAGTCCCTGGGTATGCTGGTGCTGGCCGATTTCAACAACTTGCAGGGCCTGCAGCCGAAAGGCGGCAACGCTTGGGCCGAATCGCCCACGTCCGGCCAGGCTGTGCTGGGAACTCCAGGCACCAACGGCCTGGCCCTCATCAAGAGCCAGGCGGTGGAAGAGTCCAACGTCGACATGAGCAAGGAACTGGTCAATATGATTATTGCGCAGCGCACCTACCAGGCGAACGCGCAAACCATCAAGACCCAGGATCAGGTCTTGCAAACCCTGATCAACATGCGCTAGGCCGAATCGTAAATGGACCGCATTATTTACACCGCCGCGGGCGGAGCCGCCCGGGTGCTGGAGCAGCAGGCTGTTATCAGCAACAACATGGCCAACGTCAGCACCACCGGTTTTCGCGAGCAAATGGCGCTCTACCGGTCGGTGCCGGTGGTCGGTACGCCCGGCTTGCCGACGCGGGTTGCCACAGTCACGACCACGCCGGGCAGCAACTACGAGCAGGGCGTCATGGCCGAAACCGGCCATGCGCTGGATATCGCCATTACCGGCGATGGCTGGTTCAGCGTGCAAACGCCGCAAGGCGAGGCCTACACGCGCGCCGGCGAACTGGCTGTCAATGCGGACGGTTTGCTGGTCACGCAGCAGGGCCGGCCCATCTTGTCGAACGATGGCGCCACGGTGGAAGTCCCCGATCGAGGCAGCATCACGTTTTCCGGCGATGGGCAAATCACCGCCCTGGGCGCGGGCGACTCGCCCGGCGATATCCAGAACCTGGGCCAGCTTAAATTGGTGAATCCGCCGGCGGCGGGCATGGTGCGCGGCGATGACGGCTTGTTCCGCAACGCCAACGGCCAGGCGGCGCAAGCCGATCCGGCGGTGCGCCTGGTTGCGGGCTTTGTCGAAAAGAGCAATGTGAATCCGGCCGAAGCCATGGTGGGCATGATAGCCAATGCGCGCCGCTTCGAGATGCAGATGCAGGTGATTCAGGATGCCAGCGCGAACGCCGAGCGCGGCAATTCAATACTGTCGTCCAACTAGTCAACGTATATACGCTGCAAGCCTGGCTTGCATGTCAAGGAAATAAAATGATTCGTTCCCTCTGGATTGCCAAAACCGGTCTGCAGTCGCAGCAGACCAATATGGATGTCATTTCCAATAACCTGGCCAACATCAACACTACGGGTTTCAAGCGCGGCCGCGCCATATTCGAAGACCTGATGTATCAAACCATACGCCAGCCGGGAGCCCAGGTCGGCGCGGCCAATCAGTTGCCGTCCGGCCTGCAGATCGGCACGGGTGTGCGCACCGTGGCGACCGAACGCATCCATACCGAGGGCAATCTGAAAGAAACCGGCAGCGAGATGAATATCGCGATTCAGGGCAAGGGTTTTCTGCAGGTCGAAATGCCCGACGGAACGTTTGCCTATACCCGCGACGGCAATCTGCAAACCGACCAGAATGGCCAATTGGTTACGGCCGGCGGCTACCCTATACAGCCGCCCATCAATGTGCCCGATAACGCGCTGGGCCTGACCATAGGCCGCGACGGTACCGTGTCGGTAACCCAGCCCGGCGCGGCCGGCACCAATGTGGAGATCGGCCAGCTTCAACTAAGCACCTTCATCAATCCGACCGGACTGCAAAGCGCCGGCGAAAATCTCTACATTGAAACCGATTCGTCGGGTCCGGCGAACTTTCTCCAGCCCGGCCTGGACGGCGCCGGCCTGGTTCTGCAAAAGTACACCGAAACGTCCAACGTCAACGTGGCTGAAGAACTCGTCAACATGATCACCACGCAGCGCGCCTATGAAATGAACAGCAAGGCGATCCAGACTTCCGACCAGATGCTGGCGCGCCTGACACAGCTTTAATAATGTTTATACGCCTGAGCCAATTCCTGCTTTACTTGTCGCTAGCCGTACTATCGGGTTGCGCATTGGTGCCGCCCGAACCCATCGTGACAGGGCCGTTGACCGCCGCGCCGCCGCCCGCTCCCATGCCGGCCGCTGAGGCCAATGGCTCTATTTACCAGCCTACCTCTTATGGCAACTATCCCTTGTTCGAGGACAGGCGTCCGCGCAATGTGGGCGATATCGTAACCGTCGTCATACAGGAAAAGACCAACGCGGCCAAGAATGTTCAAACCTCGACCGACCGCAGCGGCAGCTCCGGGTTTGGCGTGGATCTGGCTCCCGATTTCCTGCCGTCCAGTATCGGCGCCAAGCAGAGCTTCGACATGAATGGCTCGAATGCTTCCAACGGCAAAGGATCGACCAGGGCCGACAACACGTTTTCGGGCACGCTCACGACTACGGTCATAGGCGTCTTGCCCAATGGCAACCTGCAGATTGCCGGCGACAAGCAGATAGCCATCAATCGCGGCAGCGAGCACATCCGCTTTTCGGGGGTCGTCGACCCGCGCGCGGTGACCGGATCGAATACTGTTTCGTCCACTCAGGTGGCCGATGCGCGCATCGAATTCCGCAGCAAAGGCACCATGGATGAAGTGCAGACCATGGGCTGGCTACAACGCTTTTTCCTGAATGTTTCTCCGTTCTAACAGGGTGCCGGTTTTGATTTCTTCTTTTTTCAGCATACTGGTGGGCGGGCAAGGCCGCCGGCTGGCATTCGGCGCACTGTGCCTGCTGGCCGCCGGCACCGCGCAAGCCGAAAGAATCAAGGATCTGGCGTCCATACAAGGTGTGCGCGCCAATCAACTGATAGGCTACGGCCTGGTCGTAGGCCTGGACGGCAGCGGCGACCAGGTGCGCCAGACGCCATTTACCCAGCAAAGCCTGACCAATATGCTGTCGCAGTTGGGCGTGACGGTGCCGCAGGGCACCAATATGCAGGTCAAGAACGTCGCGGCCGCCATCGTGACCGCGCGTTTGCCGGCTTTCACGCAGCCGGGCCAGACCGTGGATGTGGTCGTGTCGTCCATGGGCAACGCCAAGAGTCTGCGGGGCGGCACCTTGCTGATGACGCCGATGAAAGGCGCCAATGGCCAGGTATATGCCATTGCCCAGGGTAATTTGCTGGTCGGCGGCGCGGGTGCTTCGGCGGGCGGCTCCAGCGTACAGGTCAACCAGTTGAATGGCGGCATTATTTCCAATGGCGCCATCGTAGAGCGCAGCGTGCCGACCTCTTACGCGCGCGACGGTATCGTCAATCTTGAACTCAACACCACTGATTTCGGTGCCGCGCAGAATATGGTCGCCGCGCTGAATAAACGGTTCGGAGCCGGTACGGCGACGGCATTGGACGGCAGGGTGGTTCAGTTGCGCGGTCCCCTGGGCCAGACCGCCCAGGCGGCTTTCATGTCGCAAGTCGAGAATCTTCAAGTCAATCTGCCTCCGGCCCGCGCCAAGGTCGTGATCAATGCCCGCACCGGTTCGGTGGTCATGAACCGCACGGTCACGATAGACGAAGCGGCTATTGCCTATGGCAATTTGTCGGTGGTCATAAACCGCGATACGGCTGTCAACCAGCCCGATACCCCATTCGCCGGCGGCCAGACCGTTGTAACCCAGAATACGCAGATCGAAATGAAATCGGACGCGGGCAGCGTACAGCGTGTGCGCACAAGCGCCAATCTGGCCGATGTCGTCAAGGCGCTCAATGCCTTGGGCGCGACGCCGCAGGATTTATTGTCGATTCTGCAAAACCTGAAAAGCGCCGGCGCATTGCGCGCCGACTTGGAAATCATCTAGGGTCGCCTATGTCGCTTGTGCAATATACCCCGCTACCCGGCAGCCGCGCTCCATCGGCGATGGACTTCAGCGGCTTGAACAGTCTCAAGCGCGGCGTGGCCGCGGGAGCCGATGCGCCGCTTGCGAAGCAAAAAGAAGTGGCCCGGCAGTTCGAAGCCTTGTTTATTCAGCAAATGCTGAAACAGGCGCGCCAGGCAGCCGGCCCGACGCTGTTCGACAGCCAGCAGACGCAGATGGCTCAAAGCATGAGCGACGAACAGATGTCCGTGCAACTGGCCGATCCGGGTTTGGGCCTGGCGCAAGCCTTGCTAAGCCAGATTCAGAACAAGCAGGGCGGGCAAGCCGAGCACGACGGCAGTTACAACATGCCCGAGCTTGCCGCGTCGCGTGTGCCGGGCCTGCGTTCGCGCATTGGCCAGGACCGTCCCAAGGACGCATCGTCGATTTCGGGCCTGATCGACTTGCTGACCCGCAGCCCGCTGTCCGAGAACATTTACGCCGCCATCAAGGGCGCGCCCGGGCACATAAAGGATTTTGTCGCGAAAATGTCCGATGCGGCCAAGTTGGCTTCGGCGCAAAGCGGTGTGCCGGCCAAGCTGATTCTCAGCCAGGCCGCGCTGGAATCGGGTTGGGGCAGCCACGAAATAAGCCATCCGGACGGCACGAGCAGCCACAATTTGTTCGGCATCAAGGCCAGTCCCGATTGGAAAGGCAAAGTCGTCAATGTCATGACAACCGAATTCGAAGACGGTGTGGAACGCAAGGTAAGGCAGCCATTCCGCGCCTACGATTCGTATGCCGACTCGTTCGCCGATTATGCGCGCCTGATCGGGCAAAACAAACGTTATAGCGATGTGGTGGCGGCGCCGTCCGCCGAGGAGGCCGCGCGCCGGATTCAGAAAGCGGGCTACGCCACCGATCCGGCCTATGCGGACAAACTGATTTCCATCATGGGCTATTTCGATACCGGACCAAAGCGGGGCGTTTGAAGCGGCAAGGCCTAAACCTTTTCGGCTTGCTGTCGTTAACGCAGTACATAGTCTTGATATACAGGCGAGTGCTCGCACCAACCTGACTAAAAGCGGAAACTGTCATGAATTTAGCGAATCTGGGTCTTTCTGGCATCAATGCGGCTCAAAACCGTTTGGCGACAGCCGGCCACAATATCAATAACGTTGATACCGTGGGCTACAATCGCCAAACGGTGTTGTCGGCCACCGCGGGCGCCACCGGCACCTATGCCGGGTATATCGGGCGCGGGGTCGAGGCGGTTACGGTTCAGCGCTCCTATGACAGCTTTTTGTACCGCCAATTGGTCAGCGCGCAAACCACCGGCGCATCGCTGGTGGCTTACGGCAATGAAATCAGCCAAATCGATGACTTATTCTCCGATCCCACGGTAGGCATAACGCCGGCCTTGTCGAAGTTTTTCGACAGCATACAGGCCGTCGCGTCGGCGCCGGCCGATCCCGCCGCCCGGCAGGAAATGCTGGGCCGCGCCAATAGCCTGGTAGGGCAGCTTAGCGATGCCAACGCTTTCCTTGATAGCCAGCGCGGCAACCTCAATGCCCAGATTTCGACCACTGTCACGCAAATCAACAGCTACGCGGAACGTGTGCGCGACCTGAACAAACAGATAGCCACCGCCCGCGCCACCACGCCCGATCACGAACCCAACGATTTGCTGGATCTGCGCGATCAGCTCGTGTCCGAACTCAGCCAATTGGTCGAGGTGGACGCCTCCGAGCAAAACGGCAGTATCAGCCTGTCGGTGGGCAACGGCCAGATGCTGCTCAGCGGCGATACCGTGCACCCATTGAGCGCCCAGCCTTCGGCCGACGACCCTTCCCGCGTGGTGATTGCCTACTCGACCAAATCGCCGACCGGCGCCGTAGTCAAGATCGAAATGGCTGAAGATGCCATCAAGGGCGGCAAACTGGGCGGCCTTATGGAATACCGTCGCGAAGCGCTCGATAGCGTGCAGAACGATCTGGGTCGCATGGCCGTCGGCCTGGTCAAGGCATTCAACGCCATTCACGATACGGGCGTCGATCTGAACGGCGACCCCGCCGGCGATTTTTTCAGCCTGGGCAAGATTACCGCATTGCCGGGCACCCGGAATACCGGCACGGCGCAACTGAAGGTGGACTTCGCCGACGCCAATCAACTGACCGCGCAGGATTATCGGGTCGAATTCAACGGTACCCAATATACCGTTACCAGTATTCCCAATGGCACGGTTTCCGTGCTGGGTGAAAACGGCGGCACCAAAGGCACCGTCGACGGCGTAACCTTCGATTTCGGCGCGACCGGAACCCCAACCCCTGGCGACTCCTGGCTGGTACAGCCCACCCGGGCGGCCGCCAAAGGCCTGGAAGTCGCTATCGACGATCCCGCCAAGATTGCCGCCTCGAAACCGAATACCGGCACGGCCAACGGCGATGTGGCGCTGGCGCTGGGTCAGTTGCAGACCAGCAAGGTGCTGGGTAACGGGTCCATGAGCCTGAACGAATCGTTTTCCAAGCTCGTCAATAACGTCGGCGTAATGACCCAGCAAAACGGCACGTCGGCCAAGGCCCAGGCGGCGCTGGTCCAGCAAAGTTTTGCGGCTCAGCAAAGCCTGTCGGGCGTCAATCTTGATGAAGAGAAGGTCAACTTAGACCGCTTCCAGCAACAATTCCGCGCCGCTTCGCAGTTGATCGAAGTCAGCTCGCAATTGTTCGACACCTTGCTGGGTCTGCAAGGCTAAGCCGCGCTTTATCGTTCTTTTCGATTCGTAGTGTTTATTTTTCAGGATGTATGCCATGCGTATTAGTTCAACCTTGCTTTTCCAGACAGGACTGAACTCGATCAACAGCCAGCAAGCCGATTTGATGCATTTGTATCAACAGGTCGGCAGCGGCAAGCGCATGGTCTCGCCGTCCGATGATCCTTTGGGCGCGGCGCAAGCCATCAATATCAGGCAGTCAGAGGCTCTGAACAAGCGTTTTGCCGCCAACCGCGACGTCCTCAACCGCAATCTGGGCACCGAAGACAATGCCTTGTCTTCTGCTATCTTGCTGATGCAGGACATGAAGACGGAGCTGATCCGGGCCGGTAACGGCACGTTTTCCGACGCCAACCGGGCCACCCTTAGCGACACGCTGAAAAATGCCCGCGCCGCGTTGCTGGGCATCGCCAATAGCACCGATGGCAGCGGCCAATATTTGTTTTCCGGCGCCAAAGGCGGCACGGCGGCGTTCCAGGATGTCAACGGAAAAATCGTCTATATGGGCGACGAAGGCCAGCGCAAGATCCAGGCGGATCAAACCCGCCAGATCGCGGGCAGCGATGTAGGCTCCGACATCTTCAATCGCGCGGGCCCGGGCACGACATCCTACCTTACCCGCGCGCTGGAGCCCTTCACCGGCACAGGCCTGATGGGTACGCCGGCGATTACCGATCCCAATGGCGCGAATATCGGCAGCACGTTCACCGTCGCGTTCTCGGCCACAGTGCCCAATGAATACACGATAAGCGTTGAAGATGCCTTGGGCAATATCACCACCGGCGCGCCGCAAACCTATATTCCCGGTTCGTCCGAGACGCTCGATCTGGGCGGCGGCGTGCAGGTCAAGCTGACTGGCGCGCCCGGCCTGGGCGATACGTTTGTGGCAGAGCCGGCAAATGCGCCGGAGTATGTCGCCACGGTGGGCGCCGGCAATACCTCGGACGCCACCATCGCCTCCCCGACGGTATCCGATTATTCCATCGTCGATCCCACCGCCCAATATGAGATTACTTTCACGGATGCCGACACCTATACGGTTTCCATCAATGGCGTTGCCGACGCGACCGAATACGATTACGTGCCGGGCCGCGAAAACACCTTGCAACTGCCCGGCGGCATGCAGGTCAAGATCTCGGGCAATCCGGCCGCCGGCGATACCTTCGAAGTCGAGGCCTCGTCCACGACCACCGACCTGAACATCTTCGATACGCTGGACAGCATGATCGCGGCATTGGAGAACCCGCTGGACGGCGATCCTGTCGCGGCGGCGCGGTTCCAGAATACGCTGGCCAGCGCCATGCAACGCCTGGACGTGAACTACAACAACATCACCACTGTGCAGGCTTCAGTGGGCGCGCGCATGAATGAAGTCGATGGAATGGATGCCAATGGCACGTTGCGCAACCTGAGCTACAACAACCAGTTGACTAACCTGGAAAATCTGGACTATTTGTCCGGAGTGTCGGAGTTGAAAATACGCGAAGCGGCGCTGCAGGCCGCCGCTCTGGCGTTTCAAACAATACAGAACACGAGCCTGTTCAACATGGGAAATAACTAAAAGCCTGATCCTTATCTCTTATTGCCGTCAAAGAAAAGAAGCACTGGCGTTGATGGGTTTGCCCGGAATGCGGAATTTCCGGGCCAGCGGCAAAAACGCCTGGATGGCCGCCAGGCCCTGAAAGAACAAGTGGGAATCATTAATGCTATTTAGGCAACTACAACTTAAAACCAGTCTTTTGATCGTCGTGCTGTTGCTGTCGGTGTTGACACTGGCCGCCGTGGCGGTGGGCTGGTATGGCCAGCAAGACATCCTTTCCCAGCTTGCCGGCGCGGGCGATAAAAACAGTATCGCCGCGGCGGTGACCCAGGGCATAGATCAGTCGCGCTACATTCTCATAGGCCTGATCGTGCTGGCTGTCGTGCTGGCGCTTTGGGGCTATTTGACCCTGTCGCGTTCGCTATTGCGTCCCTTGAAAGAGGTGGGCGTATATTTCGACCATATCGCCTCGGGCGACCTTACCCAGCGCATCGACGTCGAGTCCGAAAACGAAATCGGCATGCTTTATATTGCGCTCAAGCGTCTGCAGGACAGCCTGGGCCGTATCGTGGGCACGGTTCGCCACGGCATGAACGAGATCAGCGTAAATTCCCAGAATATTGTCGCGGGCAATACCGACCTTAGCAGCCGCACCGAAGAACAGGCGGCGGCTTTGCAGCAAACCGCCGCCAGCATGGAGCAGCTTGCCAGCACAGTCAAGCAGAATGCCGACAACGCCAGGCAAGCCAATCAACTGGCTGCCAGCGCGTCCGACGTCGCCCAGCGCGGCGGCCAGGCGGTAGGCGAAGTGGTTACCACCATGCAGGCCATCTCGGCCAGTTCGCGGAAAATTTCCGACATCGTCGGCGTGATTGACAGCATCGCTTTCCAGACCAATATCCTGGCCTTGAATGCCGCGGTCGAAGCGGCGCGTGCGGGTGAGCAGGGCAAAGGCTTTGCCGTAGTGGCGTCCGAAGTGCGCGCGCTGGCGCAGCGTAGCGCCCAGGCCGCCAAGGAAATCAAGGGCCTGATCGAAGATTCGGTCAAAAAGGTCACAGAAGGTTCCACCCAGGTGGAACGCGCCGGCTCGACCATGCAGGAAATCGTTTCTTCGGTGGCTCGCGTCACCGACATCATGGGCGAGATATCCGCGGCCACCACCGAGCAGGCGTCAGGCATAGACCAGATCAATCATGCGGTTACGCAGATGGATCGGGTAACGCAGCAGAATGCGCTTTTGGTCGAAGAAGCGACAACATCGGCCAGCGGCCTGGGCGAGCAGGTTTCCAATGTCGCCGGCGCCTTGTCGGTATTCAGGACCCTGGATAATCAGGTCATTGATGTCGCCGCCACGCAAATCAGGTCCACACCCACGCCCAAGCGTGCGGCAGTGGCGAATTCGCCTGCCGGGCGTGCGGCTCCGGGCGGCAAGCCGGCTGCCAACACGCGGCCGGCGGTATTGGGTCATGGCGGTTCACACAATGGGGCCAATGGCAAACGCGTCCAGGCGGATGCGGCATCGGCGAAAGGCTTTAGTTCCAGGCCTATGTCAAGCGCCAATGGCGATAGTCCGGATGCCATCAAGATCAAGCCTGCCGCAAACACTCCCCCCCGTGCTCAGGCGAGCGATGATGATTGGGTCGAATTTTAATGATATGTTTTTTTGCTGAGTTGCGGCGAGTCGCCTTGGGTCTGTCTGTTGCGGCAGCCTGCAGTCTTGGCCTTGCCGCATGCAGCACTACAGGTAATGATTTCGACTCATCGGCTTTGCGTCTTATCGTACCCGGCCAGACTTCGTTGGCCGAAGCGAGCAGCTTGCTGAAAGCCGATCCGGTCAATGTGTACAGGCAGCAGGATGGTTCCGGCACGGCGATCTGGTCGCACAAGACTTCCATGCTTACCGATGCCATTTATCTGAACCAGGAACTATGGCTGGCGTTCGGGCCGGACGATCGCTTCTTGCGGGTAATAAAAACCAAGAACCTGCCGCGCGCATCGCCTTATAGCGAAAAGAAGCCAGTTGACGCCGCCGCGCGGCAAACGCAAGCAGGTCTGATACCGGCAAGCTCCGCGCTGGCGGTTCAAGCCCCGGCAACCGCGGCGCCGGTAATCCCAGCGCCGGCAGCTCACATGCCCGCCGGCGGCGGTAAACCCGCAGCCCCTTCCCAAGACGCCCCTATCTCCGGCGCCATGTATAAACCTGCGATTTCCTACCCATTGTCGCCGTAGTTTGTACTTTGCTACATGTTCGCCGCTCTTGTGTTGTTCATTGAGCTCAGATTCATAACGCTATTCAGGTTTAATTATGTCCGATTCCATACAACCCACATCCAGTGATAAAAAAAGCAAAAAACGCATCAGCCGCAGCCATTTCCGGTTTGCCGATGCCAAAGTCAGCACTATCTTGATGCTGGTGCTGGCAACGTTCATGATGCTGCTCATTGCGGTAGGCGGAATGTCGGCATGGTTTTTATTGCAGGATTACGACAGTGTGCGCGGTTTGGAGCGTCAGAATCAGCGCGGCCGGCAAGTCAGCGGCCTGGGAACCGACATGATGGCGGCGCGCGTTTCGCTGCTTAGCGCGGCGCGCTATCAGCAGGAAGCCGCCGCGAACAAGGACGCCAAGCTGCTTGAAAACGCCCGGGGCATGCTGGCCAAGGCGAACAAGCAATTGGCATCGGTAAAAAAGGACTTCAACGAATTTCGCAAGGATACCCCCGAGACGGTAGAGGCCCGCCGCCTTGCGACCCGCATTGTCAGCACCTACCAGCCCTATCTGGACGATGGTATTGATCCCATGGTGCAGGCTCTCGACAGCAATGACTACACGACCTTTTATTTCGTGAACAGCGAGTTCGGTATAGCCCGCAGCGAGGCGTTCGAACAGTCCATCAATACGTTTTCAGCGCACATAGACAAAGCGCAAGAGGAATTCTTTATCAAGGCCGAGGCCGATTTCCGGCGAGCCATGGTGGCCATCGGCTTCGTGATACTGATCGGTTTTCTGTTGATGATAGTCATGCGCATTATCTTTGGCCGCGTTGTCGTCAAGCAATTGGTCCAGGCAGGGTCGCATTTCGATCGTATTGCCGGCGGCGACCTGACCCAGCGCATAGAAGTGAAATCGCGCAACGAAATCGGCGTGCTGTACGAAGCCCTGCGCCGCATGCAGGAAAGCCTGACGCGCACGGTCAGCCAGGTGCGCCAGGGAGTCGAGGAAATCAACCTGGGTTCGCGTGAAATTTTCATGGGCAATACCGACCTCAGCAGCCGTACAGAGCAGCAGGCGGCCGCGTTGCAGGAAACGGCGGCCAGCATGGAAGAGCTCTCGAGCACCGTGCGCCAGAACACCGATAACGCCACCCAGGCCGACAAGCTTGCCAAGAGCGCTTCGGAAGTGGCGATTCGCGGCGGCCATGCCGTGTCGGCCAGTGGTTGCCACCATGGACGAGATATCCACCAGCTCCGCCAAGATGTCCGAGATCGTCAGCGTTATCGACGGCATTGCATTCCAGACCAATATTCTGGCCTTGAATGCCGCGGTTGAAGCGGCTCGCGCCGGCGAGCAGGGCAAGGGTTTTGCCGTGGTGGCGGGCGAAGTGCGCTCGCTGGCTCAGCGCAGCGCCCAGGCGGCCAAGGAAATCAAGGTGTTGATCGAAGAGTCCTTGGTCAAGGTCGGTCGGGCGCCAAACAAGCCAGCCAGGCGGGCGACATCATGCAGGAAGTTGTCGGGTCGGTGCAGCGGCGTAACGACCATCATGGGCGAGATTTCATCGGCGTCGACCGAGCAGTCCGACGGTATCGAGCAGGTGAATCGCGCCGTGTCGGAAATGGACAGCGCTGTGCAGCAGAATGCGGCGCTGGTTGAAGAGGCCGCGGCCGCCGCGGGCTCGTTGCAGGAACAAGCCACCCGCTTGACTGAAGCCGTTGCAGTCTTCAAGATCAATGCGAACGAAGTCATCGACATGCCGGTCCACGCGCCGAGTGTGTCGGGCTCCGGAGGCTATAACGCGTTGCAGGGTTCGTACTCTTGATTCTGTAAGCTATCCCGCGTTGCCGGGAATGCGGAAAAAGCTTCGGCGTCCAGTATTGGACGCCGAAGCTTTTTTCATTGGAGGATGAGTCATGAACGAAGGCCGGATCAGGCGTCGCGGGAGTTGTAGTCCGATATCAAGCACTATTGCGCAATGCGTGATTCGAGAACCACGCATTGCCTCCAGCCATGCGCTTCCGACCACGCGGTTACTTACCGCAAATCCGGATTGCTACGTGCCGGCCAGGGCCTGCGCCAGCTTCGCCATGGAAGCAAAGCCCGCGTCGAACAGGCGCGATAGAAACGGCGTAGTCTGGGGAAGGACCACCGCCAGCAGGCTTATGCCTATCATCAGGCTGACGGGAAAGCCGACGGCGAAAACAGACAGTTGCTGCGCCGTGCGATTCAGAATGCCTAACGCCAGGTTGATGGTAAGCAGCACGATGATCACGGGCAGGGCCAGCAGCATGCCCGACACCATGATTTGCGAACTCCACTCAAGCAACACGCCCCAGCCATTGGGATTCAATCCTCCCATTCGTATGGGCAGAATGTCGAAAGTGCGTATAAAGGCGCCCAGCATCAGCAAATGGGCATTCAAGGCCAGGAAGACCAGCATCGCCACGACATTCATCAGGCGCGACAGCACGGCGGTATTGGATCCCGTCGCGGGATCGAAAAAGGAGGCAAACGACAACCCCATTTGCAGGCCGATGAATTCCCCGGCGGTTTGCACGGCGGCAAACACAATGCGCATCGTCAGTCCCAGGGCTATGCCTATGAATACCTGCTGCACGGCTATCCATATGCCTGCAAAAGAACCCGTAGGCACATTGGGCATTGCGCCCAGGGTGGGGGCAATGGCAATCGTCACCATGGCGGCAAAACCGATCTTGACGCGTTTGGGAATGGCTGACTCGCCTAGAAGCGGAGCGGTTGCCAGCAAGCCCAGGATACGGAAAAAAGGCCAAAGGAAGGCATTCATCCAGGTGTAGAGCTGATCGATATCAACGGAAATCATGGCGTTGGATGGCCGTCGGCGGGGCGCGCCGTCATGTCGTTTAGCGGCATAGGCATGGGCATCCGTATGTTGCGCCGAGGCGCTATGATGCCAGGCCGGGTATTTGGGCGAACAGGCTTTGCATATAGTCGACCATGGTGGTGATCAGCCATGGACCCAGCAGCACCAGCGCCACGCCCACCGCCAATAGCTTGGGAATGAATGACAGCGTCATTTCATTGATTTGCGTCGCGGCTTGAAAAATGCTGATGAGCAAGCCCACGGCCAGGGTGACCAGCAACAGGGGCCCCGCCATGGTCAGAGCGACTTTCATGGCGAGGTATGTCATGGACATGACGGTTTCGGAATTCATGTCTGCGCCTTACTGATAAAAACTTCTCGCCAGTGATCCCAGCAATAAATGCCAGCCGTCCGCCAATACGAACAGCATCAGCTTGAACGGCAGCGATATGGTGACCGGGGGCACCATCATCATGCCCAGGGCCATGAGCACGCTGGCAATGACAAGGTCTATGATCAGGAATGGAATAAAGATGGTGAAGCCGATCTGGAACGCGGTCTTCAATTCGCTGGTGACAAAGGCCGGAACCAGGATGCGCAGAGGCACTTGTTCGGGGCTGTCCATTTCCGGCACATTGGCCATATTGGCGAACAAGGATAAATCGGCTTCGCGTGTCTGATGCAGCATGAAGGTATGCAAGGGCTTGACGCCGCGCTCCAGCGCTTGTTCAAAGGTAATTGTGCCGGCGCTCAGCGGCTGATAGGCCTGCTCGTACACTTGATCGAAAACGGGTCCCATTGCAAAAAAGGTCAGGAACATCGTCAGTCCGATCAGGACCGAATTGGGAGGGGAAGCGCCCGTACCCATGGCATTGCGCAACAGGCCCAGAACAATGATGATGCGGGTGAAGCCTGTCATCATCAACAGCATGGCCGGCAAGAACGACATCATGGTCAGCATGACCAGTGTCTGGATGCTCAGCGACCAGGTCTGGCTGCCGTTGGGGCCGGTGGTGGAGGTAAGGGCGGGCAGGGTTTGCGCAAAACTGGCGCTGGGCAGACACAGCGCCAGCAAGATAATTGCCGGCAGTGCCCACGCCCGCAAGGCGGGCGTATTCAAGATGCGGCGGATTGTGGCAAGAAAGCGGTTCATGGCGATGAAAACAGGAGCACTTACCGGCCTTTCGTGATTTTGCCCAGCATGGCGGCAAAACCACCGGCGGGCTCGCCTGCCGGAGATGGGCTGGCGTTGGGGTCGGAGGGGGGCAGGGTGTGCAGCAGGGAAATCTGCCCGCTGGTCACGCCCAGCACCAGGCGGGCGTCTTCGACTTCGACCAGCGTTACATAAGCCTTTGCGCCCAGGCTTTGGGTGCTGAGCACCTTGATGAATTGATTCCCGCCGGAGCGCAGCCATCCGGCCCTGCGGGTCACCCACGCACCGGCCAGAATCAGGATGACGATGAAGGTCAGGCTGATTACAAGGCGCAGTGCGTCGGCTTCATTCATGGCTTCAACGGCGGCTATTGAGCCGGCTGATGCGATCCGAAGGCGTCACAATATCCGTTACCCGTATGCCGTACTTTTCGTCGACCACCACGACCTCGCCTTGGGCAATAAGATAGCCGTTGACGAAAATATCCATGGGTTCGCCGGCCAGCCCGTCCAGTTCGACGACAGAACCCTGGCCAAGCTGCAGAATATTCTTGATGGTAAGCCGCGTACGCCCCAATTCCACCGTCAACTGCACGGGGATGTCCATGATCATGTCGATATCGCTATTGCCTTCGATATTGGCGTTGGTCAGGGGCTGGAATACGTGAGCGGCCGGGCTGGCGGCCGGTGCCGGGGCGGGCGCGACGGCCGGAGCCGAGGTCTGTTCGGCCAGGGCGCTGGCCCAGTCGTCGACTTCTTGCGCAAGGCCGTCGGCCTGGGTCGTTTGACCGGCGGTATGGGCCGTCTGTTCAGACAAGGCGGCCGCCCAATCGACGTCGGAGCCTTCGGTGGACGCGGCATTGTCGGGCTTTTCACCCTCGGGCGCGGCATTGTCTTGGTCGAGATCTTTGTTGGGATCAGTCATGTTTTCTTGCTTGTGTGAGTTCGGTTTCGGAATTCGCCAATATCTTGTTTACGCGCAAGGCGTATCGGCCGTTGAATGTGCCGTAGTTGCATTCCATTACGGGAACGCCGCCCACATGAGCGGTAATGGCTGGTGAAATTTCCATCGGCAGAATGTCATTGACCTGCAGCCGCATGAGCTCGGCGATATCGGTCTGGATGTGGGCAAAGTCGGCGACCAGCTCGATGTCGGCGCTGCGTACCTGGCGCGACAGTTGTTGCATCCAGCGCTGGTCTATGGTGTCGACATTGGCTTCCTGCAATGGCCGGGTCAGAAGGTCGCGCACCGGTTCGATCATGGAGTAGGGCAGGCAGATATTGAGATTGCCGCCCGTGGAGCCCAGTTCGATATTGAAGGACGACACCACCACGATTTCGTTGCCGCTGCTGATGCTGGCGAACTTGGTATGCATTTCAGAGCGTATGTATTCGAACTCGATCGGGTAGACCTGTTCCCAGGCGCTGCCGTAGCTTTCCAGCGTATGGTTGAGCAGGCGCCGGATGATGCGTTGCTCGGTGGTGGTGAAATCGCGTCCTTCCACCCGGGTGTTGTAGCGGCCATGACCGCCGAACAGGCTGTCGATGATCAGAAACACCAGGTTGGGATCGAAGGTGAAAAGGGCCGCGCCGCGCAAAGGCTTCATGGTGACCATGTTCAGATTGCTGGGCACCGGCAGGTTGCGCTCGAATTCAGAATATTTCTGTATGCGTATGCTGCCCACGGTAATGTCGGCATTGCGGCGCATGAAGCTGAGCATTACCGAACGCAGCCGGCGGGCGAAGCGTTCGTTGATGAGCTCGAGCGTCTGCATCCGGTGGCGTACCACGCGGTCCGGCGAACTTAAGTCGTAAGGCCTTACGCCGGCCAGCTCTGGAGCTACGGGAGCTTTTTCATTGCTCTCGCCGGTTACGCCAGCCAGCAAGGCATCGACTTCGTCTTGCGAGAGTACGCTTTGATATGACATTTATTGAACCACGAATGCAGTAAACAACACACTGGTGATGTCGGGACCCTTGTTGTGAGGCAGATAGGGCTCTTGCAGCGAGGAGGTAAGACTTTTCACCAATGCCTGCCGGCCTTCGGGGGTTTGTACGCGGTCAGGCTGCTGCTCGGACAGCTTTTTCAGGACGCGGTCGCGCACTTCGGGCATGTATTCGGTAACCATGTGGCGCGAAGCTTCGTCGGTCATGCGCAAGGTGATGCCCACATACAGGATGCGTTGGCTTTCGTCGTTGCGCAGCGTTACCGTGAACGGTTCCAGGGCGCTAAAGATAGGGTCGGGCAGTTTTGCTTTTTTGACTTCTGGAGGATTTTCGGCGCTGTCTGCGTTGGCGGCCCCCGATTTTTGGTAATACAGCAATGTGCCGCCTATGCTGGCGGCCACGATTACCGCAACCAAAATCATGGTTTTGAGGGTTCTAAAGAGTTTGCTGGATTCTAGTTTTGCCATGGCCGGTCGGCTAGTGGATCGGTTGGAGGAAATTTCCATCGCAAGGCGAATGGGCGTACTGATACATAATATGTTTCAAAGTATCTCATTGTGCCCCAGAGGGGTGCATATGATCATGTTGAATAAGGCTGTGAATACTCGTTAGCTCCGGGGTTTGGGCGGATACCGTGTTTGTCAGGCGAAAGTATCGACCAGCGCGTCGGGTGCGCGGTTGCGCGCGGCCGCCCGCGAGGACGAGATATCCGCCGTGTCGCCCGCCGCATCGCCCACGGCGGCGACTGCCGGCTTGCGGCTGCCGCCGAACGATTCGCTGAAGGCCTGCTCCGATTGTCCCTGGTCGTTGACGCTGGTTTGCCCCAGCGATATGCCCGCCTGGGCCAGTAATTGCTGCAACTGGGGCAAGGCGTTTTCCACCGTCTGGCGCACCGCGGCGTGGGCAGAGGTGAAAATGGCGTGGGCCACGTTGTCGCTGATGTTGATGGAAATGCGCAATGGGCCGAGTTCCGGCGGATCCAGACGCAGTTCGGCTGTATGGGGCATATTATGGCCGCCCTTGGCAAGAGTTATGAATTGCCGCCCGAAGTCGGACGCCCACTGCGGATTTTGCAACGGTGTGGCGATGCCGGGCAGGGCGGGTTGCGCGGCGGTATTGATGGCGGGGCTTGTGCCGGCCGACAGGGCGGCGGCAGGCGCCGGCGCGCCGCCGGCGGCAATGGCGCTGGCCTGCGCGGTGTTCAGCTCGACATGCGCGGCCGGAGCCGACGAATTCGCCCTGCTGGCCATATCGGCCATGACAGTCGCGAAATCGGTAACCGTGGCGGTGGCGGCTTTGCCCGGTTCGGCATCGGCAGCCCGCAATTGAGCCTGGACGGCCAATTGAGTCTGCTGCGCTCCGGTCGGGGCGCTGGCCTTGCGGGTGGTGAGCTCGGTTTGATGCGGCGCCGCCGCGACTTCCTGCACAGGAAGAAAGCCAACGGGCAACTGGATCGCCTTGCCGGTGGTAGCGGTGGCGGCAGTGGCGCTGGCGGTATCGGGTGCCGGAGGGGAGGCGCGCAACAGGGCGGGGTTCTTTTCAGCAAGCAAAGAGACGGCTTGGGCTTGCGTTGCCGCTGGCTTGGCTGCGGGGATAGTGTCGGCGAGCATGGCCGGCAGGCCGCGCGCCGGGAGGGTAGTGCTTGCTGCCGGAACCGTAGCCGGCGATCCGCGTAGCGCGGCCGGCGCAGTGCGGATCGCGGCCGGTTGCTGGGCTGCAACGGTCAATGCGGCTTCGGCGGCGATGCTCAAGGCGATTTGGGGCAGGCTCAAGCCTTGCTCGCTGGCCGATTCGGCCAGCTTTTCGTCCGCATTTTCAGCGGCTTCGGGCTTGGCGTGAACGGGATCCTGGTTGTTCTTGCCGCCCGCGGCGCTTTTCGCGGGCACGGCGGCGGCGGTGTCTTGCGCCGGCTTGGCGGCGGCAGTATCTTGTGCGGGTTTGGCGGCGGCAGCCGGAGTTTGCTGTTTTGTCAAAACCGAGGAGAAGCTGTCGTTTTCAGCGTTCGTTTCGGTATTGGCATCTGTTTGGACACGGCCGGGGCTGGCGGGCGATGCCGGCAGGGCAGCGGAAATCGTAGGTGTATTCATGGCTTACCCTGATCAGTGTGAGTAATGTGCCCGGCGATACAGATTTGCCGAGATTTCATCGCTGGCGAGTTGTTCAGTACGGTTTTCGCGCAGAACCCGTTGGCGCGCCTGACGCGTTTGCAGAGCTTCAAACGAATTCAAGCGGCGCTTTTCGGCATACCATTGCTGACGTCCTTTTTCTATGCGGGCGTCCATCTGCGCGACAATACTATTTTGCTGTGAAATCGCCTCATCCAAAGTGGCGATAAACTGCCTAAAGTTATGGTAGTTCGACGCCGAGAGCCCGGTCTGGGTGGCCTTTTGCAGGCGTTGCGCGTAATCCAGGCGGTAATCATGCAATGTCGAGAGCTGGGTCTCAGCTTGATGGCGCTCGGTGGTCAGCAGTTGCAGCTGTTTGCCGGCTTTGTTGGCGCCGTCTTTCGCCAGATCGATCAAGGTATTCAACGAAGATGCGTTAGCCATGGTTCATTCCTTGCATCAGGGTTTCCTGGGTTTGTCCAAGCAGTGTTTGCAATTCATCGGTCGCCGATGCGAAATCGACGCGCATTTCAATGCCTTGCTGAAGATACGCTTCCAGCCAAGGGTATTTCTCGATGGCTTCATCGATTTGCGGATCGTTGCCGGGCGCATAGGCGCCCACCGCGATCAGATCGTGGTTGCGCTGGTAGCGCGACAGCATTTTCTTGAATTTGTGCACCAGCACGAATTGCTCTTTGGGCACAATGGCCGTCATTACCCGTGAAATCGATGCCTCGACGTCGATGGCCGGATAGTGGCCCGATTCGGCCAGGCTGCGCGACAGCACAATGTGGCCGTCCAGAATGGCGCGCGCCGCATCGGCAATAGGATCTTGCTGGTCGTCGCCTTCTGTCAGCACGGTATAAAACGCGGTGATCGATCCGGCTGGCTGGTCGCCCACCGGGGCGCCGTTGCCGGCGCGCTCGACCAGCGTGGGCAGCTTGGCGAACACCGAAGGGGGGTAGCCTTTGGTGGCGGGGGGCTCGCCTATCGCCAACGCGATTTCCCGTTGCGCCATCGCGTAGCGGGTCAGTGAATCCATGATCAGCAATACATGCTTGCCCTGGTCGCGGAAGTATTCGGCCAGCCGCGTCGCGTATACCGCGCCCTGCAATCGCAGCAGCGGCGAGACATCGGCCGGAGCGGCGACAACCACCGAGCGCTTGAGGCCTTCGGCCCCCAGGTTGTGTTCGATGAACTCTTTGACCTCGCGGCCCCGTTCGCCGATCAAGCCTACGACAATGACATCGGCCTTGGTGTAGCGCGCCATCATGCCCAGCAATACGCTTTTGCCGACGCCCGAGCCGGCGAACAAACCCATGCGCTGGCCGCGTCCCACGGTGAGCAGGCCATTGATGGCGCGCACACCCACGTCCAGGACAGTGTCGACGGGTGCGCGCGAAAGCGGATTGATAAGCTGCGCGCCCAACGGCGCGGAATGCATGTGGTTCAGCGGACCCAGGCCGTCCAGCGGTTGTCCCGCGCCATCCAGCACGCGGCCCAGCAGCGCCTCGCCGACCGGCAGATGGCGCGACAGTATGGGCGGGGGGCCGCAGTCGCTGAGTATCTGCAAGGGAAGCGGAACGCGGTTGCGGACGCCGGGTTCGATGGGGACTACCTTGGCGCCGGGCGGCAGGCCGGAGATATCGCCTTGCGGCATCAGGTAAAGCATGTCGCCGTGGAATCCGACGACTTCGGCATCGGCCCAGTAGTCCTGGCCGGGCGAGATTTCTATTTTGCAGGCGGCGCCTACGGCCAACCGCAAGCCAGTGGCTTCGAGAACCAGGCCGGTGGCCCGCGTGACGCGGCCGGTAACGTGCCAGGATTCGGTGGCGGCCACTCGTCTTGTGCCCGCCTCAAGCTGGGCCTGCCAGCGAGCGGTGGGAGAGGGCAGAAGATCGGTCGCCATGGGCTCAGGTTTTCCTGGGGCCAGGGGCGCTATGCCCTAGCGTGGCGGTGACGCGCTGCCAGCGCGTTTGCAGCGTGGCATCGATGTCGCCCATGATGGTTTCGGCGATACATCCGCCGCGTTCGATGGATTCGTCAGCCAGCAGGCGCCAGTTGCTGGCATTGCTGTCATGGCGCATGTAATGATTGACCAGGTCCTGATCGGCGGGATTGACGCGCAATTTCAGGACGGATTCCTTGCCTGTATCCAGGTGGGTGATATCGCGCACCAGATCGAGTATCTTTTCGGGATGGGCATCGACGGTGCTGCGCAGCACCTGTTCGGCGATCCGGATGGCAAGCGAAATCATGGCCTGGCCCATTTCCGTTTCTATCGACATGATGCCGGCGGCGCAGGCCTGGGCCAGGGATTGCAGTTGCGCGGCTTCTTGCGCGGCGCGTTCGCGGCCCTCGGCATGGCCGGCTTCAAGTCCTGCCGCGTGGCCTGCCTGATACCCTTGTTCGTGGCCGGCCTTGCGGCCTTCTTCGGTTCCCGCCTGCAGGCCTTGCGTGTGGCCGGAGGCATAGCCCTCGGCGTGTCCGCGCAATTGGGCGGTATCGCGCAGCCGCTTGATTTCGGCATGCAAATCGGCAAGTCTGGGGGCGGGCTTTTTTGCCGCCGCCGCCGGGGCGGGAGGAGGGGGGGCATCGAACGATGCCATTTCCCAGCGCTCCCACATCTCGGCGTCCAGATAGCTGCCTATCTGCTTGCTAGAGTTAGACATACTCGTCGTTTCCAAGGCTGCCTAATGTAAATTGACCCGCCTCGGCCAGCTTGCGGGCGACCTGCACAATGCTTTTCTGTTCTTCTTCGACCTTGGACATGCGTACCGGTCCTTGCGCATCCAGGTCGTCGCGCAGCATTTCGGCGGCACGGTTCGACATGTTCTTGAAGAATTTTTCGCGCAGTTCCTCGGGCGCTCCTTTCAGGGCGATAGTCAGCGAACCGGTATCGATTTCTTTCAGGATCAACTGGATGGCCGTGTCTTCGATATCGGCCAGATTCTCGAAGACGAACATTTCGTCGACGATGCGCTGCGCCAGATCGGCGTCGCAGCTCCCGCAGGCTGGCCACGACGGCGTCTTCTTCCGCCGAGTTCATGAAGTTCAGGATTTCGGCGGCTGTGCGGACTCCGCCCATTTTGCTGCGCTTGGCGCCCTGGCCGGACAACATATTGTTCAGCACATCGGTAAGTTCATGCAGGGCGGCCGGCTGCACGCCGCCGAAGGTGGCGATACGCAGCATGACGTCATTGCGCAGGCGTTCGTTGAGCAATGCCAGGACGCCCGAGGCGCGGTCGCGTTCCAGGTGCACCAGTATCGTGGCGATGATTTGCGGATGCTCGTCGGCGATGAGCTCGGCCACGCTGGCCGCTTCCAGCCAATTGAGCGCATCGATGCCGTTGGAGTTGTCGGAGGCATCCAGTATGTCTTCGATCAGGCCGGCGGCGCGGTCGGTGCCCAGGGCCTTGTTGAGCACGGAACGTATGTAGTCGTCCGAACCCAGCGTAACGGCCATGAACTGGTCGGCTTCCTGGCGAAATTCTTCCAGCACGGCATCCACGTCGGCCCGGGTGACTTGCTTCAGGTTGGCCATGGCCGAACCCACCATCTGCACTTCCCGCGCGCTCAGGTATTTGAAAACTTCAGCCGCGGCGTCCTCGCCCAGGGACATCATGAGAATCGCGCAGCGGTCCAGGTTGGGATCAACGGTTGCCATTTTTTTCCATCCATGAACGCAACACCATAGCGACGGCGCGCGGATCTTTTTCGGCCATCATGCGGGCGGTATTCATATTGTCTTCGTAGCGGCTGATATCCGCGGCGCGCCGTTCCGCCGCCGCCGCCTGTTCGAGATTGCTGGCGATTTCGGCAGCCTCGGCATCGGTTTGCTCTTTGGCCACAGCGGCTGTCTTCATCATGGCCAGGAACGGTTGAGGCTTAGACGTGGAGGGCTGCTAGGACAGCATGCGGAGCACGGCCGCTGCGGCAAACGGCTTGAGTGTGGACAGGCCAGCGGCTCTCAGGCGAGCGCATGCCGTCATTCGCGCCAGAAGTCGCGAAAGCGATCCGGGCTCAATTCAGTATAGCGAACGGTGTGCTGGATATTGCGGTGGCCGAGGTAAGCCTGCAGCGATCGTGTATCGTGACCCTTGTTGGCCAGCGCGAAGCCGCAGGCGTGGCGCAGCATGTGGGGGTGAGCCTGAAAGCCGAACTTGGCCGCCACACCAGCGCGCTCCACGAGCCGCGCAAAGCCTGCCGTCGTGAACGGCGACCCCCGCTCGCTGGTGAACACGAACGGCGACTTGGGATCCTGCTCCCGCTGCAGCTTGCGCAGGGCCCGCAATTCATCGCCGACAACCGGATGGGTGGCAGGCGTGCCCTTCTTAGCCCTGCGTACGTGCAGGACGGCGTGGGTAAAATCGATCTGATCCCAACGCAGGTCAACAAGCTCGGATGACCGCAGCCCGTGGCGGAAGGCGACAAGGATCATGGTGGCATCCCGATGACCCCAGCGATTGGCCTTGGCGGCACCGATCAGCCGATCGACCTCGGCGCCGGTCAGGTGCTCCCTAGTCCGATAAACCGAGTTCGGTTTTCGCCTCGGCATAGAGACTGTTCGATTTACAGTGGCTGGTGCCACCCGTTTCAGAGGTGATTTTGTCATGGTTTCCAGTGCCCCGGCGATGCTGACTGTCCATATATCAGGCGTTTTACGAACAGTCCAAGCCTGGACGATCAGCCCGATCCGGTCATCTTTCTGAAATTCGGCCGGGTCGGCAATCAGTCCGTGACGGGTCACCCCCCACCGAAAAAATTATAGATCACGACGTTCGCGTCCTGATCCTCGGGATGGGCCGCGAAGTGGCGATCGCACGCCGCATTCCCGTCCTCGTGAAGGCCACGACGAACTGTCACGACCTTCCACGGACGGTTCAGTTTTCGCCGCTCTTCAATTTGATCAACTGCGTGTGAAAGTCGGCTGATGAAGGACGCGTTGACCATTGTGATTGTCCATGTCTCGCGACAGCAAGGCCAGTCGCTGTTGCACGTCGGTCAGCAGCTCCGCCTCGAGGCAGGCGCGGATTTCCTTCAGCGCATAGATGAACCGGGTCATTTCGTCCGACCGGATCCTACCGTTCAACGCAAGCCGATAGAGCCGGGCCATCTCCCCCCGCACCCCGGCAAGCGTGTCCAGCGCCATCGCATTACGAGGGGGTAGCACCTCGGCTTTTGGTTTCTGGGTCAATGACATCCGACCGGTTCATTGGGGGTAAACCCAGTATAACGCAGTTCGTCCTGACCGGCGAATGCCTCGTGCTGGTTCGTCCGCGTCAGCGTGCCCATGATCGGGGTCTTGTCGACAACGAGGGATGCCACCTCGCCGAGCGATCGCACGGTGCGAC
>CAVQIT010000003.1:0-22574 GCA_963712655.1 uncultured beta proteobacterium
CTCCACCGATATGGCGATCGATCTCGGTACCGCCAATACCCTGATTTACGTTCGCGGCAAGGGCATCGTGCTGGACGAGCCGTCGGTCGTCGCTATTCGCCACGAAGGCGGTCCCAATGGCAAGAAAATCATCCAGGCGGTCGGCCGCGAGGCCAAGCAGATGCTTGGCCGGGTGCCGGGCAACATCGAGGCCATTCGCCCCATGAAAGATGGCGTCATCGCCGACTTCACCGTCACCGAGCAGATGCTCAAGCAATTCATACGCATGGTGCATCCGCGCAACATGTTGCGCCCAGTCCCCGCATCATCGTTTGCGTGCCCTGCGGCTCCACCCAGGTCGAGCGCCGCGCCATCCGCGAATCGGCGCTGGGCGCGGGCGCCAGCCAGGTCTACCTGATCGAAGAGCCCATGGCCGCCGCCATCGGCGCCGGGCTGGCCGTGTCGGATGCCAGCGGCTCCATGGTGGTGGATATTGGCGGCGGCACCACCGAAGTGGCCATTATTTCGCTGGGCGGCATGGTCTACAAAGGCTCGGTGCGCGTGGGCGGCGACAAATTCGACGAATCCATCATCAATTACATCCGCCGCAACTACGGCATGCTGATTGGCGAACCCACGGCCGAACTCATCAAGAAAGAAATCGGCTCGGCCTTTCCGGGCTCCGAAGTCCGCGAGATCGAAGTCAAGGGCCGCAATCTCTCGGAAGGGGTGCCGCGCAGCTTTACGGTTTCCTCCAACGAAATCCTCGAATCCCTGACCGATCCGCTTAACCAGATAGTGTCCGCGGTCAAGACCGCCCTGGAACAAACGCCTCCGGAACTCGGCGCCGATATTACCGACAAAGGTATAGCGTTGACCGGCGGGGGCGCCTTGTTGCGCGATCTGGACCGCCTGCTCCAGGAAGAAACCGGCCTGCCTGTCGTGGTTGCCGACGACCCCCTTACCTGCGTGGTGCGCGGTTGCGGCGAAGCGCTCGAGCATCTGGAGCGCCTGGGTACGGTATTCATCTACGATTAATTTGGTAAAGGTCGGGTGCCTATTCGTGTGCGCCGGGCAGATCAAGGCGCTAGCGCGACTATTTCATGCAAGAAAATGGCACGATCAGGCTATTCAAACGCGGTCCCACCGCTGAATTCCGCTTGTTCGTGTTCGTTGTGCTGGCCCTCAGCCTGTTGATCGTGGATGCCCGCTGGCGGGCGCTGGACCCGGCGCGGCAAGCCATTTCGGTCGTGCTTTACCCATTTCAGCGCCTGATGCTGGCTCCGCGCGATCTTATCGAACACATCGACAATTGGACCGAGGCGGCGGCGCTGGCGCGTACCGAAAAGGAAGCATTGCAGCGCCAGCGCATCGAGCTGGCCCAGATTTCGACACATGCGGCGCAATTGGCCGCCGAAAACGAGCAATTGCGGCGCCTGCTCAATGTGGCCGATGCGGTGACCCAGCCCTCCGTGGCGGTCGAGGTATTTTACGAACCCTCCAATGCCTTTTCGCATCATCTGGTATTCAATAAGGGTTCCAGCAGCGGCATTCGCCCGGGCATGCCGGTGATCGACGAAGGCGGTGTCGTGGGACAGGTTGTGCGGGTTACGCCTTTTACCTCTGAAGCGGCATTGCTTACCGACGACAAAGTGTCTATTCCGGTTCAAGTGCTGCGCAACGGCTTGCGCCTGATTGCGTTCGGCGGCAATGTGTCCGGCAAGGTCGAGGTGCGCTACCTGACCGGCGATGTCGACCTGGTGCAGGGCGATACGCTGGTCACCAGTGGAATCGGCGGCTTGTTTCCAGCGGGCCTGTCGGTCGCCAAAGTCGATCGCATAAATCGCGACGCGGCCTCGGGCTTTGCCCTGGCTATCGCCACGCCCTTGTCCCATCCCGAAAGACACCGTCATTTCCTGGTTTTGCGTGTCGATGTGTCGGCGTCGGAATCTAATCAGGAGGGCTCCCAGAATGGTTCGCAAGCCGGACAGTAACAGCGTTGCAACAGCCGGGCAGCGGCGTTCATCGCTGAGTTCGCTGCAGCCCATAGACAGTTCGCCCTTCAAGCGGCCGTCCAGTCCTGTCTTTATCTGGATTACGCTGCTGATCGTCTGGCTGATCTCTCTTTTGCCCTGGCGCTTGTGGCAGCCCGCTCCCGATTTATTGCTGTTGGTGATTGCATTCTGGTGCCTGAACGAGCCGCAGCGCGTGAATATGCTGGCGGCCTTCTGCTTCGGTCTGTTCATGGATGTGCACGATGGGGGCTTGCTGGGGGAGCAGGCGCTTACCTACACGCTGGTCGCTTACGGCGCCTTGTTGCTCAGACGCAGGCTGCAACGTTTCAACTCCACCATCCAGGCCATACATATGGTTCCGGTTTTTGTGTTCGGCGAAGCCGCGGCGCGCTTGACTCATGCCTGGCTGGCCGGCGAATGGATCGGCTGGCAGTGGCTATGGTCGGCATTGTTTACAGCCCTGCTTTGGCCTTTGGCCGATGTGTTGCTGCATATGCCGCAACGGCGCCTGGACGAAACCGAGTCGGGCTCGGCCTAGGCCGGACCGCTGGCGCATACATATCATGTTCGAATTCAAGAAAACCACACATAACCAGAAGCGGCGGATTTTTATCCGCATCTGGGTGGCGGGGATCTTTGCCGCGCTATGTTTCGGCGCCTTGGCCGGCCGCCTTTGGTATTTGCAGGTGGTCCGCTACGAAGGCCTGGCCGCCCGCGCCGACCAGAATCGGATAGCGGTGGTTCCCATTCCGCCGCGGCGCGGGGATATTGTCGATCGCAATGGCGTGGTGCTCGCCAGAAATTACCGCGACTATACGCTGTCGGTCATTCCGGCCAATATCGATGTCGACATGAGCGACATGCTGGACTCGCTTGGACAACTGGTCTACATAAGCCATGCCGATCGCCGGCGGTTTCTCCAGCAAATTAATCAGAACGGCCGTTATACGCCCATCCTGCTGCGCAACAACTTGAACGATACCGAAGCATCGTGGTTCGCGGCGCATTCCTACAAGTTTCCGGGCATCGATCTGAGCGCGCGCTGGGTGCGCGAGTATCCCCAGGGCGAATCGGCGGCGCATGTCCTGGGGTATGTGGGCAGAATTGCCGAAGGCGACCTTGCCGATCTCGAAAAGAAAGGCCAGTTGGGCAACTACCGCGGCAGCAACACCATAGGCAAGAAGGGTATAGAAAAAACCTGGGAAGAGGCCTTGCATGGGCGCACGGGACTGGAAGAAGTGGAAGTCACGGCATCGGGACGCCCGGTGCGCACGTTAAGCCGCATCGATCCTGTCCCCGGCGCGAATCTGGTGCTGTCCATCGATATCGGCCTGCAGAAAGAGGCGGAGAAGCAGTTCGAAGGCAGGCGCGGCGCGTTGGTGGCCATAGAGCCCAAAACCGGCGATGTACTGGCGTTCGTGTCGGCGCCATCCTTCGACCCCAATCTCTTTATTGACGGCATCGATGTTGAAAGCTGGCGCAAGCTGAACGAATCGCCCGACCATCCTTTGATCAACCGGCCTTTGTACGGCACCTATCCCATAGGTTCAACCTATAAGCCGTTCGTGGGCCTGGCGGCGCTTGAATTGGGCAAGCGCAGCGCGACACAGCGTATTCCCGATCCCGGTTATTTCGAATTCGGCGGGCAGCGTTTCCGCAATGCGGGCGGAGCCGCGTATGGGCCTACGGATATGCATCGCGCCATTGTCGTGTCTTCCGACACGTATTTTTTCTCGCTGGGACCGGAGCTTGGCGTGAATGCCCTGCATGATTTCACCGCGAAGTTCGGCTTCGGGCAGATCACCGGCATCGATCTGGAAGGAGAGCGGCGCGGCGTGCTGCCGTCCACCGAATGGAAACGCCAGGCCTATAAAAAGCCGGCGCAACAACGCTGGTACGCGGGCGAAACCGTTTCAGTGGCCGTGGGGCAGGGCTACAACGCGTTTACCTTGCTGCAGTTGGCCCAGGCGACATCGGTGCTGGCGAATAACGGCACGTATATGAAGCCGCACCTGGTCAGCCTGGTAAAAAGCCCTCAGGACGGCAAGACGATCCGCACGGTAACCAAGCCGTCCTACACCATACCGCTCAAGCCGGAGAACCTGGACGTGATACGGCGCGCCATGGCGGATGTGATGCGCCAGGGCACGGCGCGCAGGGCTTTTGCCGGCGCGCCGTACCAGGCCGCCGGTAAAACCGGCACAGCCCAGGTATATAGCCTGAAAGGCGCCAAATATAGCGCGGCGGTCAGCGAACGTTTGCGCGATCACGCCTTGTTCATGGCTTATGCTCCAGTGGATAATCCCCAGATTGCCGTGGCGCTGATCATCGAAAATGGCGGCTGGGGCGCGACGGTTGCCGCGCCGGTAGCGCGCAAGGTATTCGATTATTGGCTCGCTCCGGACCGCGTGGCCAGCGGCCATGCTCCAGGCGCTTCGGCGGTCGCCGCGAAGGACTCCCCGCTTGCCGATGTCGAAGAAGAGGGCGCCAGCGGCGAATCGCTGGATGCCGTGGCGCGGCCCGAAGATTTGCCGCCCGAAGCCCCCGAAGATGAAAGCTCCCCCGAACGGGCCCCGCCGGAGCCGTCCGGCCAGCGTATTCAAATGCGAGGCAATCAATGAAGCGCATTGTCCAATGGGCGATCAAGGCGCTGACGGCATTCGATTTGCCCTTGCTGGCGCTTCTGGTCTTGATGGCGGTGCTGGGCATGACCGTCATGCATTCGGCGGTGGGCGGAACCGACTGGCGTTTCGCCGATCAGTTGCGCAATTTCCTGATTGCGTTTGCATGCATGTGGCTGGCGGCCATGACGCCGCCGCCTTTGCTCATGCGTCTGGCTCCCTATGTATATGTGTTTGGGGTCGTGCTGTTGCTGGGGGTGGAGTTTGTCGGCGAAACCAGCAAGGGCGCCACGCGCTGGCTGGATCTGGGCATGGTGCGGATACAGCCGTCTGAAATGCTGAAGATAGCCGTGCCCTTGATGCTGGCCTGGTATTTCCATCGCAATCAAGGCCATTTGCGGGTTCTCGATTTTTTCGTGGCCGGCGTGCTGCTGGCGATTCCGTTTTCCCTGATTGTCATACAGCCCGATCTGGGCACGGCGCTGCTGGTGTTCGCATCGGGTTTTTGCGTTATTTATTTCGGCGGCCTTTCCTTCAAATTATTGCTCCCGATTGTGGTTTTGATGGCGGTGGGCATAGGCGTCCTGGTCTATTACGAAAATCAGATCTGCCAGCCCGGCATTGACTGGGTGGTGCTGCACGACTATCAGAAATACCGGGTATGCACGCTGCTGGATCCCAGCTCCGACCCATTGGGCAAGGGCTTCCATACCATACAGTCGATGATTGCCGTGGGCTCCGGCGGGGTTTATGGCAAGGGTTATATGATGGGCACCCAGTCGCATCTCGATTTCATTCCCGAGCGTACGACGGATTTCATTTTCGCGGTGTACGCCGAGGAATTCGGTTTGTATGGCGGCGTGATGCTTCTGGTGCTTTATGCCTTGCTGATTCTGCGCGGCCTGGCGATTGCCGCCCGCGCCCGCACGCAATTCGGCCGTTTGCTGGCCGGTTCGATGGCCATGATGTTTTTTGTTTATGTTTTCGTCAATGTGGGCATGGTGACGGGGATTCTACCGGTGGTGGGCGTGCCATTGCCTTTCATGAGCTACGGAGGAACGGCGCTGCTGACGCTGGGGATAGCTTGCGGGCTGTTGATGAGCATCAGCCGCTATCGGCCGGCGCGCGATTGACCATGCCTGCTTGCGGCTTGCGGGTCCACGGCCCGGGCTGGAACAAATCTCCGGGATAAGTAATTCAGCAGGCATGGTTCTAAATCTGGAACAGTCCGCCCAGGATTTTCTTGATCGGGGCGGGCAGGGCGACAGAAGCCAGATTATCGACAGGTATCCAGGCCTGGCGCGGCCCGGGTTCGGCAACCGCCGCCGTATCGCATTGCACGTACCAGGGTTCTATATGCAATTTGAAATGGCTGAAGGTATGCAACAGCCCCGCCATTTTCTGGGCCGGGCCGCTGCGCTGCCCCCAGTTGCCGCAGGCGATTTCCAGTGCCGCCAGATCGTCGTATTGCGGCAGGCTCCATAACCCGCCCCATATTCCCGGAGACACTTGCTGTTCCAGCAGAATATTGCCTTGCCGGTGCAGGATAAGCATTTTGCAGGCGCGTTCAGGGCTGGCTTTTTTCTGCTTCGGGGTGGGAAGCTCATGCTGCGCATCATGGGCATACGCATAGCATGCCGTTTGCAAAGGGCAGCGCGCGCAGTCGGGCCGGCCGCGAGTGCAGCAATCCGAGCCCAGGTCCATCAGCCCTTGCGTGTACGCGGCCATGTCCAATGTTTCCGGGGCCGCCTGCACAGCTTCTTCGGCGGTTTTCCACAGCAATTGCTCGGTTGCCCGCTGGCTGCTGACGCCGTAGATGCCGAAATAGCGCGTAAACACACGCTTGACGTTGCCGTCCATGATGGGGCTGCGCTCGCCGTAGGCAAAGGCGGCGATGGCCGCCGCCGTCGAGCGCCCAATGCCTGGCAATGTGGCGATTTGATCGGCGGTTCCGGGAAATTGTCCGCCCCATAGCTCGGCCAGCACCTGTGCGCAGCGATGCAGGTTGCGGGCCCGGGCGTAATAGCCCAGCCCGGCCCAATAGGGCATGACCTCGTCCTGCTCGGCTTGCGCCAATGAAGCGATATCGGGAAAGCGGGACAGAAAACGCTGGTAATAGCCTATGACCGTGGCGACTTGCGTTTGCTGCAGCATGATTTCCGATAGCCATATCCGGTAGGCATCGCGCGTGTCCTGCCAAGGCAGATGATGGCGGCCGTGCCGCTTCTGCCATTGGACAACGGTGTCGGCAAAAGCAGCCATCCGGGGATCGGGATTCAAGAACATCAGAAACGGGTGTTGCGGGTTACGGACCAGCGCGCGGACAAGGCGGCCAATATCGCGATGAGCACGATGGCCAGCAGCAGGCTCAGGCTGTCGGGCAGGCGCAGGACCACTTGAGTGCCATAACTGCTGGCCAGGCGCGCCAGCGCCGCGTTCAGCGGATTCAGCGCCAGCGCCGACAAGCCTATGGCCAGCAGGCTTGAAATAACGCCGGTCAGCGCGCCAAGATACAAGAACGGCCGGCGCACAAACGCTTCCGTTGCGCCCACCAGGCGCGCAACGCTTATTTCTTCGCGCTGGGCAAGGGCTTGCATGCGCACGGTATTGAACACGGTGGCCAGCACCACCAGCGCCACGCCGATAGCCAGCAGCCAGAGTCCTATGCGCACGAAACCCAGAATGGCTTCCAGCCGGCGCACCCACTCGCTATCCAGTTGCACGGTGTCGATCTGATCGAGCTGGCGCCATTCCTGGGCCAACGCATTGGCTTGTTTGGCCAGGTCGGGGCTTTCGCGCAGGGTTACCACCACGGCATCCGGCAATGGGTTGCTGGGCAGCACCGCCAGGGCGTCCGCCCAGGCGGGGTTGGCCTTCAGTGTTTCCAGGGCATCTTTGCGCGCCACGACCCGGACTGCCTGGATGTCGCGGCTATGCTCGTTCTGGAGCCGCTGCGCCAGGCTGGCGGCTACGCCGGCCGCTGCGCCGGGCTGCAAAAATAGCGTGACCTCGGGTGACACTGGAATCTGCCTGACCACAGGCTGGGACGAGATCAGCACCGAGGCGGCAATGATGGGGATCGCCAATGTCAGGCTGATGACCAATATATTCGACAGCGAAGAAAACGGCTGCGACCAGAGCCGGCGCAGCGCGACCAGGTAAGCATAGCGATGCTGACGCAACCAGCGATTCATGGCCTTACCCCCGGGATGTCGGTAAACCGGCCTGTATCGATACGCAATGTGCGCGATGCGTAGGACGCCATCAGGGCTTGATCGTGCGAGGCGATCAGGGTGGTGACCCCGACACGATTGAAGTCCCGGAATACTTCCATGATGCGCTGTGCGCTTTCTTGATCCAGGTTGGCGGTGGGCTCGTCGGCGATCAGGATGGCCGGGCGGTTGACGATGGCCCGGGCGATTGCCAGGCGCTGCTGCTCGCCGCCCGACATCTCGACCGGATTGAGATCTTCTTTGCCGGACAGGCCGACTTTTTCCATGGCGGCGCGCGCCCGCGTACCGGCAAGGCGGGTTTCCAGACCGGCCACGGCCAGAGGCAGCAATACATTATTGATGGCGTTGCGATCGTACAAAAGATGCGTGTCCTGCAGAATGACACCCACGGCACGGCGCAGGTAAGGGCGCGCGCGCGCGGGCATTTTGTCGATCCGGTGGCCATTGACATGCACCGTGCCGCGGCTGGGGGGTTCCAGCCCGCCTATCAACTTGAGCAGGGTGGACTTGCCGGCGCCCGAAGGCCCCGAGACGAAGACAAATTCGCCGGGCTCGATACGGAAATTGATATCCGCCAGGATGTTTCGTCCACGCCCATAAGATTTAAACACATGCTGAAATTCGATCATAGTGATAGGTGTTCGGCTTTAATGTGGCACAGGCTTACGAATGATAGACTCCGCAAGGGATATCCCCCATGTTTTTAATGGATACCAACAGCTACGATTTAGCCGCTCGCGGCGCAATCGCAATTGTATGCCGTGTTATCAGGTTGGATTTAACACAAGGGAAGATATATGAAACTTATCAAAGCGGCCGCTTTAGGCGCGTCACTGTTCTTCATCGCTGCCGCCGCGCACGCGGGTGAAACCCTGGATGCCGTCAAGAAAAAAGGTTTCGTCCAATGCGGCGCCCACACCGGTTTGCCTGGTTTCTCGATCGCCAACAGCAAGGGCGAGTGGACGGGGATAGATATTGATCTTTGCAAGGCCGTGGCCGCCATGATGTTCGGCGATGCGACCAAATACAAGGCTGTGGCGCAGACTACCCAGCAACGCTTCACCGCCTTGCAGTCCGGCGAAATCGACGTGCTGACCCGCAACACCACGGCAACCATGACGCGCGACACGACCCTGGGCCTGATGACTCCCGCCGTCAACTACTACGATAGCCAGGGCATCATGGTCAAGACCAGCCTGGGCGTGAAAAGCGCCAAGGAACTTGGCGGCGCCGCGATTTGCGTACAGCCCGGCACCACCACTGAACTGAACCTGGCCGACTGGTTCCGCGCCAACAAGCTGGAATTCAAGCCTGTGGTCATCAATAACCCCGACGAAGCCATGCGCTCTTACGAGGCTGGCCGTTGCGATGCCTATACCACCGACAAGTCGGGCCTGGCCACCACGCGCTCTACCTTGTCCAAGCCGGACGACCATGTCATCCTGCCGGAGGACTTTTCGAAAGAACCGCTCGGCCCCATGGTGCGCCAGGGCGACGACCCTTGGTTCATGGTGGTGCGCTGGGCGTTCAACACCATGCTCGAAGCCGAAGAGTACGGCATTACCTCCAAGAATGTCGATGAAATGCTCAAAAGCCCCAACCCCAATATTCAGCGCATCCTGGGTGTAACCGGCGAAATGGGCAAAGGTCTTGGGCTGGACAAGAAATGGGCGTATAACATCATCAAGCAAGTCGGCAACTATGGCGAATCGTTTGCGCGCAATATCGGCAAGGATTCCCCCATGAAGCTCGAGCGCGGTCTCAATGCTCAATGGCGCGATGGCGGCCTGATGTATGGCTGGCCGGTACGCTAGAGCCCCTCGGAATGGTCCGGACTCGTCCGGACGGCATTTAGCCGGCTAGCCTATGCGCGAAGGCCGGGCCGCGCGGCCCGGCTTTTGACTAATGGGAGTGCTGCGTCAGGGCTCCAAGCGATTTACTCTTTATGACGAAAAATACACCTTTGCCTCAAGCGCCCAAGAGGCGTCTCTCATGGAATGACCCCACTGTCCGGGCCATTATTTATCAGGTGCTGATCCTTGGAATCGTAGGTTTCGCGGTTTGGTATCTGGTTTCCAACACCTTGTACAACCTCGCGGCGCGCAATATATCGACCGGTTTCGATTTCCTGCATCGCGAGGCCGGTTTTGCCATAGGCGAATCCGTCATTCCGTATACCCCGGCCGACACCTACGGCCATGCCATCTGGGTAGGGTTGATCAACACGCTGCGCGTGTCGGTGGTCGGCATCATTGCCGCGACGCTCTTCGGTACCTTGCTGGGTATTGCGCGCCTGTCCAGGAACTGGCTGGTGACGCGCGTGGCAAGCGCCTATATCGAAGTCATGCGCAACATCCCTTTGCTGCTGCAACTGTTTTTCTGGTATGCCGTCATTACCGAAAGCATGCCCGGACCGCGGGAAGCCTTGCATCCCGTCCCCGGGGTTTTTATTTCGAACCGCGGCCTGAAGCTGCCCTCCTTGCAGGGCGATGGCCTGGACTGGATCATGGCCGGCCTGGCGATAGCCATTGTGGCCATTTTGTTCATTGCGCATTGGGCCAAGAAGCGCCAGGACGCGACCGGCGCTATTTTTCCATTGGGACGCGCCGGGCTCGCCTTGCTCATTGCATTGCCCGCCGCGGCCTGGCTGCTTGGCGGCGCTCCCGCTTACTGTCGAATTGCCGGAACTCAAAGGCTTCAACTTCAGCGGCGGCTTGTCCTTGTCGCCTGAATATACTGCGCTGCTGGTCGGCCTGGTAATGTATACCGCCGCCTTTGTGGCCGAGGTCGTGCGTTCGGGGATACAGTCGGTCGACCAGGGCCAATGGGAAGCCGCCGGCGCCATAGGCTTGTCGCGCGCACGCATGCTGCGCCTGGTCGTTCTGCCGCAGGCGCTACGGGTCATTGTGCCGCCCATGACCAGCCAATACCTCAATCTCACCAAGAACAGTTCGCTGGCCGTGGCCATCGGCTACCCCGATATTGTCTCGGTGGTCAATACCACGCTTAACCAGACCGGGACAGGCGATCGAGGGCATCCTGATCATCATGGCCGCCTACCTTACCGTAAGCCTGTCGATCTCGATATTCATGAACTGGTACAACAAGCGCATTGCGCTGGTGGAGCGCTAAGATGACGCCTGAATACCCTCCACGGCGTCCGATCTTGCCCCGCCGGCCGCTCATCAGGCGCATTATCGGCTGGATGCGGGCCAGCCTGTTTTCGTCGCCGCTCAATACGCTGCTTACCATCCTGGTGGCATGGCTGCTGCTGATGGCTGTGCCGGCCCTGATCGAATGGCTTTTCATCCGGGCCAATTTCGATCGCCACCACCGCCCAGGAATGCCGCGCATCCGGCGGCGCCTGCTGGGCTTTCATCGTCGAGAAACATCGCCTGATTCTCTTCGGCATTTATCCCTACGACGAACAATGGCGGCCCTTGCTGGCCAGCGTCATCCTGGTCGCGGTCATTGCCTGCAGTTGCGTGCGCTGGTTCTGGAGACCCTCGCTGCTGCTGATCTGGATAGCGTCGCTCAGCGCCGTGGCGCTCTTGATGTGGGGCGGCGTGCTTCGGCTTGACCTATGTCGAAAACGACAGATGGGGCGGCTTGCCGCTTACCCTGATACTTGCCACGTTCGGCATTGCATTCGCCTTTCCGCTTGGCGTGCTGCTGGCCCTGGGGCGGCGCTCGCACATGCCGGCGATCAAGGCATTGTGCGTGGTCTACATCGAGCTCATACGAGGCGTGCCGCTGATCAGCCTGCTGTTCATGTCGTCGGTCATGCTGCCGCTTGTTCTTGCCGGAAGGCTTCAGCATCGACAAGCTTTTGCGCGCCCAGATCGCCATCATCATGTTTGCGGCCGCCTATGTCGCCGAAACCGTGCGCGGCGGCTTGCAGGCGATACCCAAGGGGCAGTACGAAGGCGCCAATTCGCTGGGCCTGAGCTACTGGCAGCAGATGCGGAAAATCATATTGCCGCAAGCGCTAAAGGTGGTCATCCCGCCGCTGGTGGGGATTTTCATCTCGCTGTTCAAGGATACCTCGCTGGTGGTCATCATCGGTATTTTCGACCTTACGCAAGCCGCCAAGACGGCTGTCGCCGACGCCGCCTGGCGCGGTTTCAGCGCCGAAGCCTATTTGTTCATCGCATTCATCTATTTCGTTTTCTGCTTTTCGATTTCCCGCTATAGCAAGGCGCTGGAAAAGCATTTGCAGACGGGGCATCAACATTGATCAACATGGCGTGCGCGGCAGCGCGGGCGCAGAGTCAAACAAGGGAGTACAAACATGTCTGAGGCCATTATCCGCCTGGCAGATGTCAATAAATGGTTCGGGCAGTTCCATGTCTTGCGCAACATCAATCTTGATGTAGCGCGCGGGCGAGCGCATCGTTATTTGCGGGCCTTCGGGCTCCGGCAAATCGACCATGATCCGCTGCATCAATCGCCTGGAAGAACACCAGCAGGGCGATATCGTCGTCGATGGCATCGAGCTCACCAACGACCTGAAGCAAATCGAGGCGATACGCCGCGATGTCGGCATGGTGTTCCAGCACTTCAATCTTTTTCCGCACCTGACGGTGCTGGAGAACCTGACGCTGGGGCCGATCTGGGTGCTGAAGAAGTCCCGGGCCGAGGCCGAGGCGGCCGCCATGAAGTATCTGGAACGGGTGCGCATTCCCGAGCAGGCCGCCAAGTATCCGGGCCAGTTGTCGGGCGGCCAGCAGCAGCGCGTGGCGATTGCGCGCTCGCTATGCATGAACCCCAAGATCATGCTGTTCGACGAACCGACTTCGGCGCTCGATCCCGAAATGGTCAAGGAAGTGCTGGACGTAATGGTCGAGCCTGGCCGAAGAGAGCGGCATGACCATGCTATGCGTCACGCATGAAATGGGCTTTGCGCGCAAGGTCGCCGACCGCGTCATTTTCATGGATCAGGGCGAAATCATCGAAGAAAACACGCCTGACGCTTTCTTCGACAATCCGCAGAACGAGCGCACCAAGCTGTTCCTCAGCCAGATTCTGCATTAGGGCCTGTTGACGCTAAATCCGAACGTGGCAGGACGCCCGCCAGCGATGCGGCACTCGGGTGGGTGTAATCAGAGGGTTCTGGATGGCTTCATATTCCGTACGAAGGCTGTCGCGTTTGCCCCAAATGGTGTACGGTTATGTTTTTTATGACAAGGTGTATCTCATTATGTTGCCCGTCTTGAAATCCTGGCCGATTGGCGCCGCGGCGCTTGCGGCCTGCCTGGCCTTTTCCGTGGCGGCAACGCCTGCCGCGGCGCAAGAATTCCCCTCCAAACCCATTACCTTCATAGTGCCTTATGCGCCCGGCGGCCCTCTTGACAGCATGGCGCGCCTGTTGGCCGAAAAAGTGCGGCCGGATCTGGGCAATGTCATCGTGGAAAACCGTCCCGGGGCAGGCGGCAACATAGGCGCCAGCATAGCCGCCAAGGCCAAGCCCGACGGCTATACCCTGGTCATGGGCGCGGTTGCCACCAATGCCATCAATCCCTGGCTGTACGAAAAACTGCCCTTCGATCCCATCAAAAGCTTCGAGCCCGTAACCTTGGTCGCATCGGTGCCGAATGTGCTGATCCTGAATAATGACTTCGCCAAGGCCAACAGCATCAACTCCGTCGCCGACCTGGTGGCGTATGCCAAGAAGAACCCCGATCAGTTGAATTTCGCATCGGGCGGCAACGGTAGCGCAGGGCATCTGGCCGGTGAACTGTTGAATGTCCGTGCGGCCATCAAGACAGTGCACGTGCCCTACGCGGGCGCATCTCCCGCCAAGCTGGCCCTGTTGGCCGGCCAGGTCAATTTCATGTTCGATAACCTGGCATCCGCCGCGCCCCTGATAACGGAAGGCAAGGTCAGGGCCCTGGCGGTCACTACGGTAGATCGTTCCTCTTCCTTGTCCAAGGTTCCGACCATGCAGGAAGCGGGCATTGCCAATTTTGACCTGGGCACATGGTTCGGCGTAATGACGACCGGCGGCACCCCCAAAGCCATCGTCGCCAAGCTCAACGCCGCGTATGTCAAGGCGCTTGGGGATCCCGCCGTGCGCAAGAACCTGCTGACCATGGGTTCCGACTCCAAGCCCACCACTCCCGAGGCCTTTGCCGAATTGGTCCAGCATGACCTGGCCAAGTACAAAGAAATCGTCCAGGCCTCGGGCGCCAAGCTGTTCTGATTCCCGGCCGCGGCTTCCGGCGCGGGCCGGATTCGTCCGCCTTGCGGGCTGATCCGACCTATATCGAACCGCGCCGGGCTCTTTTGCCGGGCGGCAATGTCAACAACAGTAAAACATCGGCCCGTCGAACCAAAATGTAACACTCCTTCCCGGATGGCCTTGCTAGCATGGGGGCCGGCAGAGCTTACTCTGTTTACACAAGGGACAAGGAGAATTACATGAAAGCATTTATGCGCGCGAGCCGCATCGCATCGTGCATCGGCATTGTGGCCTTGATGGCAGGTTGCGCTAATTTGAACGAAATGGGCACCGGCGGCAAGACCGCGGTGGGCGCCGGCGCTGGCGCCGCACTTGGCGCGGGGCTAGGCGCCCTGATAGGGGACAGCAGCAAGGCGGCCCTTATAGGCGGCGGTATTGGCGCCATAGCCGGCGGTATCGCCGGCTATAACTGGGCAGGGGTTAAAAACGATGTGGAAAAATCCGGCGCAAAGGGTCTGGGCGTAGACGTGACCGAGATGCCGGACGGTACGCTGCGGGTGAACATTCCCAGCAATGTTTCCTTCGACACCGGCAAATATGCCTTGAAACCGGCCTTGCTGCCCGTGCTCGACAGCGTTGGCCGCGCGCTGGTGCAGCATCCCGAATTGCGCGCCAAGTCCATCGGCTATACGGATAGCACGGGTTCCGCCGCAACGAACCAGACGCTGTCGGTCAACCGCGCGCGCGCCGTGGCGAATTACCTGACCCAGCAGGGTGTTCCCACCGTCAATCTTACCGCCGAAGGGCGTGGCGCAAGCAATCCCGTGGCCGATAACGGCACAGAGGCCGGACGGGCCATGAACCGTCGCGTTGAGCTGTATTTGTACGCGATCCAGAAATAGAGCCAGGCTTGTCTGCACAGCGCCTTTCGGGGCGCTGTTTTTTTGTCAGCCGGTTTTCCGCAAGGATTTGATCAGGCTGGCCAGTGTGTTTTCGACGATGGCGCGCGCCTCGTCGGGAAGAGACCAATATTCGTCCGGCGAAATGGCGGGAAATGGCCAAGGCGCAAGTTGTTGCAGCGCCCTGGCTTCAGCCAGGTGATATGACGTTTGTGTTTGCACAGGCGGCGCCAGCGGCTCCATCGGGCCTGTGCCCTGGGCCAGCCATATCGGATTCACTCCCAGTATTTCCGCCAAGCGGAAAATATCTTTTGCTGTTTTCCGGCTGCCATTCTCGTAGTTGGCGATGGCGCTTTGAGAAAGCCCGCAGGCGCCAGCCAGCGCTGACTGGCTCAGGCCGCGCAAGGTCCGGGTATGGCGAAGGCGTTCTGCAAAAATATTCACGTTTGTGATTGAACGATTTAATTCAATCACATTGGGCATAATGCCAATTTCAATCGTGATAATATATGTAATTTAGCGTAAATGAATGTATTCCAATGATGCTTCTTGATTGGTCCGGATCACCATGAAATTTCGCCCCGTCATATTGCTCTTCGAGCCCCAGCCCACCGGCAGGCAGCACGAAGCCGCCATCGCTCAATTGCAGGCGCATGGTTTTCAGGTTCTTGTCTGCGCCGATATGCAGAATCTCTATCGCAGGGCGCAGGAAAGCGCGGAACAAACCGACACGCCGCTGATGGTTATGCTGGCTGGCCCGACGGCCGACAATTGCGTCGTGGCTGCCTATTTGCGCACGCTGCATCCGGCCGCCGGTATTCTTGCCTTGGTCGATTCGCATGACGAAACCGTGCTTTTGCAAACGATGCGCAGCGGCGCCGACAACTATTGCCAGCGCAATGCATCTGTGCAATTGTTGCTCGCAACATTGCTGCGTTTATGGTGGCGCATAGGGAATCCGGGTCAGGCAAGTGCTGCCGCCGCGCCGGTGGCACAGTCGGCGCCGTCGGCGGTGGCGGGTTACTGGGTCTTGCTTGAGCGAGGCTGGGTGTTGGCCGGGCCGCGCAATCAGCGCATCGCGCTTACCACCGGCGAGCGGGCTTTTCTTAGCCGGCTATTTTCCGCTCCCGACTTGCGCGCCGATCATCAGCAGCTTATCGACGCGATCAGCACCAGCTATGCCAGCGACTCACAGTCCAATCCACAGGCTCGCCTGGGCTTGCTGGTCAGCCGCCTGCGCCGAAAATTCCGCGCGCATGGCCTGGAGGTGCCGCTAAAGTCGGTGCACAGCTGGGGCTATATGTTTACCGGTCCGGTTCTGTAGCTTGCGGCAATCTTCGCTTATCGCTACCCGGCCGCCGCAAGGCTGTATTGCCGGCCCTAGGCTGAATCGACATTCAAGGCATCCATATAGCTAGGGATGCGAGGTAGATAAATGCGAGAAAGTTGGCGGATTTTCGGTCGTAGCGCGTTGCGATGCGGCGATATTGCTTGAGCCGGGCGAAGCAGCGCTCAATTCGATTGCGCAAGCGATAACGGGTCTTGTCGTAGAAACGGGGCTGTTGGCAGGTGCGTGGGGGAATCACAGGCTCGCAGCTCTGGGCCCGCAGGTGCTCGACGAACTCGCGGCTGTCGTAGCCTTTATCGGCCAGCACGTAGCGAGATTGCAGGCCCGCCAGCAAGGCCGCCGCCTGGGTAATGTCGTTACGCTGGCCCCCAGTCAGAATAATGCGCACAGGTCGTCCACGGCCATCAACGGCCAAGTGGATTTTTGTGCTCAGGCCTCCTCGGGAGCGCCCCAGAGCCGAGTCCGGCCCCCCCCTTTTCCGGTCGCTGCCTGTGCATGCGCTCGGACGATACTGCTGTCGATCATCAGGTATTCGTTGTCCCGGTCCCGGGTCAACGCTTGGAACACGCGCTCCCAGACCCCCTTGGCAGCCCAACGGGTAAAACGCTTGTGCACGCTCTTGTATTGGCCATAGCGTGGCGGAAGATCGCTCCACCGCGCCCCAGACCGCAACACCCACAACACGGCGTTGATGAACACCCTGTTGTCCACCGCCGTGCGCCCCGGATCACCTACCTTGCCTGGCAGCAATGATTCGATGCGCTCCCATTGCGCATGGCTGAGTTCATAACGACTGGGACGGGCTGCTGAACGCTTCGACATCCACTCATTTTAAATGAATGTCGATTCAGCCTAGCGCCGATAGCGCTGTATTGACAAGTCGTCGCTGGGTATGGCGGTGGGGCGCCCCGACACGATATCGGCCAGCAGTTGGCCGCTGCCGCAAGCCATGGTCCATCCCAATGTGCCGTGTCCGGTGTTCAGGAACAGGTTGCTGTGGCGCGTGCGGCCGACAATAGGGGTGCTGTCCGGCGTCTTGGGCCGCAGACCGGTCCAGAAAGATACGGCGCCGTCGGCGCGCGCGCCCGGAAACAGATCATCCACCACCATTTCCAGCGTTTTCCGGCGCTTGTCGTTCAGGCGTAGATCGTAACCGGCGATCTCGGCCATGCCGCCCACGCGTATGCGCTTATCGAAGCGGGTGATGGCGATTTTATAGGTTTCGTCCAGCAGCGTAGAAACCGGCGCCCGGCTTTCGTCGGCGATGGGTACGGTAATTGAATAGCCTTTCATGGGGTAAACCGGCACGGCTTCCACATGCTTGAGCAGCCGGGTCGAATACGAACCCAGCGCCACCACATAGGCATCGGCCTGCCTCAATTCATTGTCGCACTGCACCCCTGTGACCTGACCGGCGCTTGCATGCAGTTGTTGAATATTGACTCCATAATGAAATGCCACGCCGAGCTTGCGGGCTTCCTCGGCAAGCCGCGTAGTGAACATGTGGCAGTCGCCGGTTTCGTCCGCGGGCAAGCGCAGGCCTCCCACCAGTTTTTCCTGGCTATGGGCCAGCGCGGGCTCGGCGGTATGCAGGTCTTTTCGTCCCAGCAGTTCGTAAGCCATGCCGGCCTCTTTCAGGACGGCAATGTCCTGGGCGACCGCATCGAGCTGCTGCTGCTTGCGGAATAGCTGCAGGGTGCCTTGCCGGCGCCCTTCATACTGGATGCCGATGGCGCTGCGCAATTCATCCAGGCAGGCGCCGCTGTAGCTCGACAGCCTGACCAGGCGTTCTTTATTGACGGCGTAGCGGGCGGCCGTGCAGTTGCGCCACATTTGGTACATCCATTGCAACTGGAACACGCTGCCGTCAGGGCGGATGGACAAGGGCGGATGTTCGGCAAACATCCATTTCAGGGCTTTCAATGGAACGCCGGGAGCCGCCCAGGGCGACGAGTAGCCATAGGAAACCTGTCCCGCGTTAGCGAAGCTGGTTTCAAGGGCGCAGGCGGGCTGGCGCTCGAGCACGCTGACTTCGTGTCCCTGCCGGGCAAGGTAGTAAGCGCTGCTGACGCCTATGACTCCCGCACCCAAAACAATAATTTTCATTAGAAAAACGCCGTCCATGATTGATTTTCATGATGGTAAGCCAGTGTCTCTGGTGTTTTTTTCTGAAGAATTATATTTTTTAGGTGTTTATCCTGTTTTGCAGACTTGTAAGTCATTTTTCAGCAATAATTGCTGGGAATGGCCGAGACTTGCCTAAGCTGCCCGGGCGGCCTCTGTTCAGGCCGCCGCGGACATGTGTCATGGCAGTGCCCGCGATGGTGAAATTCTGGAGAAAACGGCGTGCGAATACAGCGGGAACCTGTCCACACTTTAGATAAGCTTGATAGGCATATCCTGGATTTATTGAGCGCGATGGCCGCATGTCCATGACCGATCTGGCCGACAACGTGGGGCTGACTGTCACGCCATGCATCGAACGTGTAAAGCGGCTGGAGCGCGATGGGGTCATTACCGGTTATTACGCCCGGGTAGCGCCCGCCGCGCTGGATGCCGGTTTGCTGGTGTTCGTGGAAATTTCGATGTCCAGCAAGTCGATCGTACCTTTGACGATTTCCGAAGGGAAATACTCTGCATACCCCAAGTGCAGGAATGCCATCTTGTATCGGGCGATTTCGATTACCTGGTCAAGGCGCGCATCAAGGAAATCAGCCAATATCGCAGTTTGCTGGGCGATATTTTGCTGCGCCTGCCGGGGGTGACCCAGACCAAAAGCTGCGTGGTCATGGAAGAGGTCAAGGAAACCCTGTTCATTGCCGCGCAGAAGTAATGCGCGGGCGGGGCGTCAGCCGATTTTGCCCGCGGCGGCATTGATGAACACCATATTGTCGCGATGCATTAATTCAGGGTCCGACATGCTGCCCAGGATGTCGGCGATGCGATTGCTGGGTTGGCGCATGATGCGGCGGGTGTCCGCCGACGAATAATTGATCAGCCCTCGGCTGCATTCCACGCCATGCTGGTCTACGCAGGCCACGACATCGCCGCGCTCGAATTCGCCTTCGACCGCGCTTACCCCGATGGCCAGCAGGCTTTTATGATCTTGCGTCAGGGCCTGCACCGCACCGCTGTCCAGGGTAATGCGGCCGCGCAGGCGCAGATGATTGGCCAGCCAGCGCTGGCGCGCCGAGCGAACGGGCAATAGGGCGCGCAGCTCTGTTCCGATCTGTTCGCCTGAAGCCAGCCGCAGCAGCACGTTGGATTCGCGCCCCGATGCAATGACTGTATGGCCGCCGCTGTTGGCGGCGCGTTTGGCGGCAAGCACCTTGGTAAGCATGCCGCCGGTGCCTATGCTGCTGCCCGATCCCCCGGCCATGGCCTCGAGCGCCGGGTCGCCAGCCTGGCCCATGGCAATGAACTTGGCGTCGGGGTGCTTGCGCGGGTCGGCGCTGTACAAGCCGGTTTGATCGGTCAGGATGACCAGGGCTTCGGCTTCGATCAGATTGGTCACCAGCGCGCCCAATGTGTCGTTGTCGCCCAGGCGGATTTCGTCGGTGACCACGGTATCGTTTTCGTTGACGATAGGCACGACGCCCAGGCCAAGCAGGGTGTAGAGCGTGCTGCGGGCGTTGAGATAGCGGCGCCGGTCGGCCAGGTCTTCGTGCGTAAGGAGGATTTGCGCCGTGCGTATGCCGTGCTTGGCGAAAGCCACTTCGTAAGCTTGAATCAGCCCCATTTGGCCGACTGCCGCCGCCGCCTGCAGTTCGTGCATGGCATTGGGCCGCCGGGGCCAGCCCAGGCGCGCCATGCCTTCCGCGATGGCGCCGCTGGACACCAGCACCATTTGCTTGCCCTGCGCATGCAGGCTGGCGATCTGCTCGGCCCATTGGGCTACGGCGGCTACGTCTATGCCTTTGCCCTCGTTGGTAACGAGCGAAGAACCTACTTTGACGACCAGGCGCTTGGCCTGGGCGACGGCGGACTGCTGGATGGAAATGGCGGCCATGAACGGGACAGCAAAGGTTAGGTATTATCGGGGCTTGCGGCGTCGGATCGCGTTTCGTCGAAGCGCGGATCTTCGGCGATATAGCTGCCGTCGGCCTTGTCTTGTTCGATGTGGGCTTTCTGGCTTTCGGCGTCCAGCCAGTCTTGCAGGCGCCATATCAGTTGCTGGGTGCCGTCGCCGGTAAGGGCGGACACGCTGAACACCGGTCCGGTCCAGTCCAGCGCCTTGCACAGGCGTTCTTGGGCTTCTTCCGGGTTATCGAGCAGGTCGACCTTGTTCAGCACGAGCCAGCGCGGCTTCTCGTAGAGCGCCTCGTCGTATGTGCGCTTCAACTCCTTCTACGATCGCGCGCGCGTCGTGGCTACCGGGTCGAGAGGATCGCTTTCCCGGTCGAGCGGCGCCAGGTCGACGAGTGAAAGAAGCAGCCGGGTGCGCGCGAGATGGCGCAGGAACCGATGACCGAGCCCGGCGCCGTCGGCGGCGCCTTCGATGAGTCCGGGAATGTCCGCCACGACGAAGCTCCGGCTCTCGCTTCGTGCGCACCACGCCGAGGTTCGGCGCCAGCGTGGTGAACGGGTAGTCCGCGACCTTGGGGCGCGCGGCCGAGATCGCGCGGATGAGCGTCGACTTGCCCGCGTTGGGCATGCCGAGCAATCCGACGTCCGCCAGCACCTTGAGCTCGAGGCTCAAGCGTCCGATGCTCGCCTTCCTCGCCGCGCGTGAACTGGCCGGGGGCGCGCGATTGGTGCTCGTCTTGAAGTGAAGGTTGCCGAGGCCTCCTTTGCCGCCCGCGGCGACGCGCACGCGCGCACTCCTCGCGCGCGTTCCAGGTCCGCGATGAAGCTCGCCCGATTCGGCATCTCTATGTGATCACCGTGCCGACGGGCATGCGCAGGACGATGCCCTCCCGCACCACGCCCGTACTTGTCTGCGCCGCGGCCGTTCTCGCCGCGCTTCGCGCGATGGATGCGCGCATAGCGATAGTCGATCAACGTGTTGATGTTGCGATCGGCGACGGCATAGATGCTGCCGCCGCGTCCGCCGTCGCCACCGTCGGGCCCGCCGCGAGGGTACGTACTTCTCGCGGCGGAACGACGCGACTCCGTTGCCGCCGTCGCCGGCGATGACCTCGATCGTCGCTTCGTCGAAGAATTTCATGATGGGGGTGACTTTAAAAATGGCGAAAAATTGTGTGCCGGACACGGCACAGGCAAGCGCGGCCTGCCTGTTTATTCTAAAACAAAAAGCCCCGCCGGAACGGCAGGGCTTTTGCTGGTCCGCGTACCGAATTTATTCGGCTGCAATGACCGAAATGGTACGTTTGTTAAGCGCGCCCTTGATGGCGAATTTAACGGTGCCGTCGATCAGCGAGAACAAAGTGTGATCCTTGCCCATGCCGACATTGGTGCCTGGGTGGAATTCGGTGCCGCGCTGGCGAATGATGATGCCGCCGGCCGAAATTGCCTGGCCGCCATAGACTTTTACGCCCAGTCGTTTCGATTCCGAGTCGCGGCCGTTACGCGTTGAGCCGCCGCCTTTTTTGTGTGCCATGTTTAGCTCCTGCTGTGTGCAAAACCGTTAAAGCTATCGTTAGGCCGCAATGGCTACGATACGGAGTTCGGTGTAATTCTGGCGATGGCCCTGGCGCTTCTGGTAGTGCTTGCGCCGGCGCATCTTGAAAATGTTGACCTTGTCGTGGCGGCCTTGCGCAAGAACGGTTGCTGTGACCACGGCGCCGGCGACCAAAGGCGTACCAATTTTCAATTGTTCGCCTTCGCCAACCGATAAAACCTGGTCTAGCGTAATTTCTTGCCCAATGTCAGCCGGTATCTGTTCTATCTTTAGTTTTTGACCTGCAGCAACACGATACTGTTTGCCGCCGGTTTTTATGACCGCGTACATGTGGGAATTCCTAAATAAAAGCCTTGGCCAAATGCCAAGCTCATGATTCTAGCCCGAACCGGCCGGCCAAGTCAACTTCGGGTTGGTAAAATACTACGTGAAGTCAATTGCTTACAGTTGAGTCGGGCTAGGGTGTGTTCCACGCATGGCGCTTGCTTAGGCCGCTGCGGACGGCCGTAGCGCGGGATGTTGATGCGATCGCCCCGGCGGCGTGAGCCAAGGGGTCACGCTGTTTGTATTGGTTGCTGGCTGTATTCATAGTGTGTTTACTGGCGGATGTGGGTATTGTTTGCTGGCGGATGGTCGTGTTTCTAGTGCCGTCCGTCGGGGGTAAGGCCAGTGGGCGCCAGCCCGGTCGGCCGTTCAGGCGCCTGCGCGCCTGACACC
>CAVQIT010000004.1:0-462220 GCA_963712655.1 uncultured beta proteobacterium
CGCAGTATCGATGTGTTGTGTTACCACAAGATGTCACCCGCTCTTTAAAAATTTAACAGCCGATAAGTGTGGGCGCTTGGAACGAATGTCCCGCCTTTCTCAAGAGAGGTCGCTAAAGTGATCAAGTGCTCCACAAGGAAGAAGTATAGGTCCAAGCAAATGGAGCATGTCATTTTCTTTGAGCGTAGCGACGTATGACCGCCGGGGGGTTTTTACCTCCCGGTCGGGAATTACGATTATATATATACAGAGATTAAACTGAAGAGTTTGATCCTGGCTCAGATTGAACGCTAGCGGGATGCTTTACACATGCAAGTCGAACGGCAGCGCGGACTTCGGTCTGGCGGCGAGTGGCGAACGGGTGAGTAATATATCGGAACGTGCCCAGTAGCGGGGGATAACTACGCGAAAGCGTAGCTAATACCGCATACGCCCTACGGGGGAAAGGGGGGGATCGCAAGACCTCTCACTATTGGAGCGGCCGATATCGGATTAGCTAGTTGGTGAGGTAATGGCTCACCAAGGCGACGATCCGTAGCTGGTTTGAGAGGACGACCAGCCACACTGGGACTGAGACACGGCCCAGACTCCTACGGGAGGCAGCAGTGGGGAATTTTGGACAATGGGGGAAACCCTGATCCAGCCATCCCGCGTGTGCGATGAAGGCCTTCGGGTTGTAAAGCACTTTTGGCAGGAAAGAAACGGCGCTGGTTAATACCTGGCGTAACTGACGGTACCTGCAGAATAAGCACCGGCTAACTACGTGCCAGCAGCCGCGGTAATACGTAGGGTGCAAGCGTTAATCGGAATTACTGGGCGTAAAGCGTGCGCAGGCGGTTCGGAAAGAAAGATGTGAAATCCCAGGGCTTAACCTTGGAACTGCATTTTTAACTACCGGACTAGAGTATGTCAGAGGGGGGTGGAATTCCACGTGTAGCAGTGAAATGCGTAGATATGTGGAGGAATACCGATGGCGAAGGCAGCCCCCTGGGATAATACTGACGCTCATGCACGAAAGCGTGGGGAGCAAACAGGATTAGATACCCTGGTAGTCCACGCCCTAAACGATGTCAACTAGCTGTTGGGGCCTTCGGGCCTTAGTAGCGCAGCTAACGCGTGAAGTTGACCGCCTGGGGAGTACGGTCGCAAGATTAAAACTCAAAGGAATTGACGGGGACCCGCACAAGCGGTGGATGATGTGGATTAATTCGATGCAACGCGAAAAACCTTACCTACCCTTGACATGTCTGGAAGCCCGAAGAGATTTGGGTGTGCTCGCAAGAGAACCGGAACACAGGTGCTGCATGGCTGTCGTCAGCTCGTGTCGTGAGATGTTGGGTTAAGTCCCGCAACGAGCGCAACCCTTGTCATTAGTTGCTACGAAAGGGCACTCTAATGAGACTGCCGGTGACAAACCGGAGGAAGGTGGGGATGACGTCAAGTCCTCATGGCCCTTATGGGTAGGGCTTCACACGTCATACAATGGTCGGGACAGAGGGTCGCCAACCCGCAAGGGGGAGCCAATCCCAGAAACCCGATCGTAGTCCGGATTGGAGTCTGCAACTCGACTCCATGAAGTCGGAATCGCTAGTAATCGCGGATCAGAATGTCGCGGTGAATACGTTCCCGGGTCTTGTACACACCGCCCGTCACACCATGGGAGTGGGTTTTACCAGAAGTAGTTAGCCTAACCGCAAGGAGGGCGATTACCACGGTAGGGTTCATGACTGGGGTGAAGTCGTAACAAGGTAGCCGTATCGGAAGGTGCGGCTGGATCACCTCCTTTTAGAGCGATGCACACGAAGCGAAAGCGTCCACACTTATTGGTTGTTATATAAAGACCATGACATGGTTAGGCTCCCGAGAGGGAGACGGTTGGGTCAGTAGCTCAGTCGGTTAGAGCACCGTCTTGATAAGGCGGGGGTCGTTGGTTCGATTCCAACTTGACCCACCAGCGCGTTTTATCGGTGCGGGGGATTAGCTCAGCTGGGAGAGCACCTGCTTTGCAAGCAGGGGGTCGTCGGTTCGATCCCGTCATCCTCCACCACGCAGTAGACGGGGTTCATGTCATGGGAGTAGCGGTTGGGTTGCAAGGGTAACGAAGAAGGTCTTGGGGGAACTCAGGGCGGTCTTCGTTAGGCTTATGGCTTGATGGTTTATTTGTTCTTTAACAATCTGGAAGAAGCACAACGAAGTGTATTTGTGGTGCGCAATGGGCAGTGGGCGGTGGTAGAGCCTGGTGCTGGTTGCGCAACAGTAAGTACGGGTTGTGATTGCATTATATTTGTTCAATGAAATTTCTGATGCGCATTGGGTTGGCCGCAAGGCGAATGTGGTGACATCAGGGATGACGAACGGCACAAACACGCAACTAGAAGAGTTCTTATAGCCTATAACGTTATAGGATCAAGCGACTAAGTGCATATGGTGGATGCCTTGGCGATCACAGGCGATGAAGGACGTGGTAGCCTGCGAAAAGCGGTGGGGAGCTGGCAAACAAGCTTTGATCCGCAGATATCCGAATGGGGAAACCCACGGCAGCGATGCGGTATTCCATACTGAATACATAGGTATGAGAAGGCGAACCGGGTGAACTGAAACATCTCAGTAACTCGAGGAAAAGAAATCAACCGAGATTCCGAAAGTAGCGGCGAGCGAAATCGGACGAGCCTTGACGTTTTAGCATGATGGATAGTCGAACGGGATGGAAAGTCCGGCCGTAGCAGGTGATAGCCCTGTAGACGAAATCCTATGTGTGGAACTAGGCGTCAGAGAAGTAGGGCGGGACACGTGAAATCCTGTCTGAAGATGGGGGGACCATCCTCCAAGGCTAAATACTCGTGATCGACCGATAGTGAACCAGTACCGTGAGGGAAAGGCGAAAAGAACCCCGGAAGGGGAGTGAAATAGATCCTGAAACCGTATGCATACAAACAGTAGGAGCGGGCATGTCCCGTGACTGCGTACCTTTTGTATAATGGGTCAGCGACTTACATTCAGTGGCAAGCTTAACCGAATAGGGAAGGCGTAGCGAAAGCGAGTCCGAATAGGGCGATTTAGTCGCTGGGTGTAGACCCGAAACCAGACGATCTATCCATGGCCAGGTTGAAGGCACGGTAACACGTGCTGGAGGACCGAACCCACTAATGTTGAAAAATTAGGGGATGAACTGTGGATAGGGGTGAAAGGCTAAACAAGTTTGGAAATAGCTGGTTCTCTCCGAAAACTATTTAGGTAGTGCCTCACGTATTACTGCCGGGGGTAGAGCACTGTTATAGCTAGGGGGTCATGACGACTTACCAAACTATGGCAAACTCCGAATACCGGCAAGTAGCAGCGTGGGAGACAGAGCACCGGGTGCTAACGTCCGGACTCAAGAGGGAAACAACCCAGACCGCCAGCTAAGGTCCCTAACTATCGCTAAGTGGGAAACGAAGTGGGAAGGCATTGACAGTCAGGAGGTTGGCTTAGAAGCAGCCATCCTTTAAAGAAAGCGTAATAGCTCACTGATCGAGTCGTCCTGCGCGGAAGATGTAACGGGGCTAAGCGATAGACCGAAGCTGCGGATAGGTATCTTTCGGGATATCTGTGGTAGGAGAGCGTTCTGTAAGCCTGCGAAGGCAGATTGTGAAGTCTGCTGGAGGTATCAGAAGTGCGAATGCTGACATGAGTAGCGATAAAGGGGGTGAAAAGCCCCCTCGCCGTAAGTCCAAGGTTTCCTGCGCAACGTTCATCGGCGCAGGGTGAGTCGGCCCCTAAGGCGAGGCAGAGATGCGTAGCTGATGGGAAGCTGGTTAATATTCCAGCACCATCGTAGAATGCGATGGGGGGACGGATGGCAGAAGGTCATCGGGGTGTTGGATGTCCCCGTTGTTGCACTATAGAAGGCGCTTAGGCAAATCCGGGCGCGTAATTCAAGGGTGTGGCTGGATAGGACTTAGGTCCTAAAGTGATTGGAAGTGGTTCCAAGAAAAGCCTCTAAGCTTCAGTCCTACGAGACCGTACCGCAAACCGACACAGGTGGACGGGATGAATATTCCAAGGCGCTTGAGAGAACTCAGGAGAAGGAACTCGGCAAATTAATACCGTAACTTCGGGAGAAGGTATACCCCGGTAGTGTGAAGGGCTCGCGCCCGGAGCATGAAGGGGTCGCAGAGAATCGGTGGCTGCGACTGTTTATTAAAAACACAGCACTCTGCAAAGACGAAAGTCGACGTATAGGGTGTGACGCCTGCCCGGTGCCGGAAGGTTAAGTGATGGGGTGCAAGCTCTTGATCGAAGCCCCGGTAAACGGCGGCCGTAACTATAACGGTCCTAAGGTAGCGAAATTCCTTGTCGGGTAAGTTCCGACCTGCACGAATGGCGTAACGATGGCCACACTGTCTCCTCCTGAGACTCAGCGAAGTTGAAGTGGTTGTGATGATGCAATCTACCCGCGGCTAGACGGAAAGACCCCATGAACCTTTACTGTAGCTTTGCATTGGACTGTGAACCGGCCTGTGTAGGATAGGTGGGAGGCGTTGAAATCGGATCGCCAGATTCGAGGGAGCCAACCTTGAAATACCACCCTGGTTTGTTTGCGGTTCTAACCTTGGCCCGTTATCCGGGTTGGGGACAGTGCATGGTGGGCAGTTTGACTGGGGCGGTCTCCTCCTAAAGCGTAACGGAGGAGTTCGAAGGTACGCTAGGTACGGTCGGAAATCGTGCTGATAGTGCAATGGCATAAGCGTGCTTGACTGTGAGACTGACACGTCGAACAGGTGCGAAAGCAGGACATAGTGATCCGGTGGTTCTGAATGGAAGGGCCATCGCTCAACGGATAAAAGGTACTCTGGGGATAACAGGCTGATACCGCCCAAGAGTTCATATCGACGGCGGTGTTTGGCACCTCGATGTCGGCTCATCTCATCCTGGGGCTGTAGCCGGTCCCAAGGGTATGGCTGTTCGCCATTTAAAGAGGTACGTGAGCTGGGTTTAAAACGTCGTGAGACAGTTTGGTCCCTATCTGCCGTGGGCGTTGGATACTTGACGGAGCCTGCTCCTAGTACGAGAGGACCGGAGTGGACGTACCGCTGGTGTATCGGTTGTCATGCCAATGGCATTGCCGAGTAGCTATGTACGGAAGAGATAACCGCTGAAGGCATCTAAGCGGGAAACTCGTCTGAAGATAAGGTATCCCGGGGGCTAGACCCCCCTGAAGGGTCGTTCGAGACCAGGACGTTGATAGGTCAGGTGTGTAAGTGCAGTAATGCACGTAGCTAACTGATACTAATTGCCCGTGCGGCTTGATCCTATAACCTTGTAGGTTAGGTGTTCAAGTGCCGTTCAAACAAACAAAGCAGCACAGAAAACAAAGTCGTGTCCCGGCCCGGGGCACGCACATCGCGGCCCGTACTGCGACAAGCCCACACACACACGACACCGGCGCGCCCGCCCGACACTGGGCGCGCGCCGTGTGCTTCTTCTCAGATTCGTCTGGCGCGCCGCTTACCCGGCGCGGCCAGGCTACCGGTTACGCTTGACGACCATAGCGAGGTGGTCCCACTCCTTCCCATCCCGAACAGGAACGTGAAACGCCTTTGCGCCGATGATAGTGGACGTACGTCTGTGAAAGTAGGTCATCGTCAGGCTCTTATTAGGAAGAAAACCCCCACCAGATTCGCTCTGCTGGGGGTTTTTGCTTTGCGCGCTCGCACGGCCGCCACGCGCCGTGCTGGCATGGCCTCTCGGACTCACCAGGCCACGCCACGGTTGGCGTCAGGCCCTCGGACGAATCAGCCGCTTGGCGACAAGCCTGGGGCCGCAGCAACGGCGGCGCGCCGGCCATCGGCCATCTCTCTCTTGCTCATAGCGGCTACCCGCTCTCATCGGGATAGCGCCTCAGGCCATCTGGCGTACGGGTTGCAAGGTGCCGGGCTGCGCGCGTTAGCCGCGGCACCTTGCGTTCTCTGCGCAGGCTGAGCGCGGCGCGTACCTCGGATTCCTGATTCACGTCGCGCCTGATATGCTTAGGCCGAAGGAGCGGAGCCGGCGGAAGGCAATTTCAAACCTTCAAGCACGGCTTCGCCTTTGCGCTGCAGATGAGCACGCATGATTAATGCCAGGCGGGCACCATCGCGTGCGGACAAGGCATCGACCATATCGGCATGTTCCTGCATGGCCTTGTCCCATTTGTCTTGATTCAAGTTGGAGCGAAAGCGCAGATTTTGCAGCCGCAGGTTGATGGTTTTATAAACCTGGGACAACAACTGGTTGTGGCTGGCAGCATTGATACGGTCGTGGATTTCGCGGTTGACGTGGTAATAGGCGGGGAGGTCGCGGCGCGCATGGCATGCCTGCATTTCGAAGGTCAGCGCTTTGATCTCGGCGATCTCTTCGTCGCTGATGTGGCGGCAAGCCAGGTCGCCGGACAAAGCCTCGAGCGCGCCCATGACTTCGAAACTTTCGCGGATGTCTTTCTCCGATAGGGCGATGACCTGGGCGCCGCGATTGGGCTGAATGTGTACAAGGCCATCGGCCGCAAGCAGGCGAAAGGCTTCGCGCAAAGGCGTGCGTGAAACCCTCAATTGGTCGCACAGGGCGCGTTCATTCAAGCGTGCGCCGGCCGTCAATTGTCCTTCGATAATCATTTCCCGCAGGCGATCTGCGACAGCTGTGGGCAGGGTGCGCCGATCGACGGCTTGCACAGCAATGATGTCCATGGGGGACAAGGGCGCGGCGTGGTTTGCGGTATCGTCCGGTTGTTCAAATTTCATTTGGTATACAAAAATACGTGTGCTTTATGGTTGATGGCAAGAAAAAAATATTGATGAGGCTTTTCTTTTTTATCTGTTAACGCATTAATTTTAAGTCAATAGAATCGGTTTTTATCGTGCACTGCGGCAAAAAATAGGCTTGCGTGCTGGCTTCTTGGTGTTTATTATTTCTTATTATTTGTATTTTGTATACCAATATAGGCAGGAGCCTGACCATGATTCCCTTGCATTCTCATCCGTCCGGACGGCATTTTTTGCAAATTCCAGGCCCTACCAATGTCCCCGATCGAGTCCTGCGCGCTATCGATAACGCCACCATCGATCATCGGGGGCCGGAATTCGGAGTGTTGGGGAAATCGGTGCTTGCCGGTATGAAGAAGGTGTTCAAGACCCAGGCTGATGTGGTGATTTACCCATCTTCGGGAACGGGCGCCTGGGAAGCCGCGCTGGTCAATACCTTGTCGCCGGGCGATCTCGTGCTGATGGTTGAAACCGGCCATTTCGCAGTGCTATGGAAAAAAATGGCGCTCAAGCTGGGCTTGCAGGTCGAATTTCTGGAGGGCGATTGGCGCCACGGCATTGATCCGGCGCAGGTCCAGGCGCGGCTTGCCGCCGATAAGCAGCATCAGATCAAGGCGGTCTGCGCCGTGCACAACGAGACAGCCACCGGCGTGACCAGCAATATCTCCGCGGTGCGCCGGGCGATTGACAGCAACCGGCATCCCGCCTTGTTGATGGTCGATACCATTTCTTCCCTGGGCTCCATGGATTATCGCCACGATGAGTGGGGTGTGGACGTGACTGTCGCCGGGTCGCAAAAGGGCTTGATGCTGCCCCCGGGACTATCGTTCAACGCAATCAGCGCCAAGGCGCTCGCGGCTTCCGATACGGCAGCGCTGCGGCGCTCATATTGGGACTGGAAGGACATGCTGGCCATCAATCCTTCAGGCTATTTTCCGTATACGCCGGCCACGAACTTGCTGTATGGATTGCATGAGGCGCTGGAGATGTTGTTTGCCGAAGGCCTGGACAATGTGTTTGCGCGCCATTTCCGCTATGGCGAAGCAACGCGCCGGGCAGTGGAGGCCTGGGGCCTGGAAGTCCTTTGCCGGAACCCCGACGAATACAGTTCGATTTTGACTGCGGTGGTGATGCCCGAGGGCCATAGCGCCGATGCATTCCGCAAGGTCGTGCTCAAGCATTTCAATATGTCCCTGGGGCAGGGGCTGAGCAAAGTGGCCGACAAGGTGTTTCGCATCGGCCATCTTGGCGACTTGAATGATTTGACCCTGTGCGGCACGCTGGCAGGGGTGGAGATGGGTTTGAAGATCGCGGGCGTTCCTTATAAAAAAGGCGGAGCACAGGCGGCAATGGACTGCCTGGCCCAATCAAGCATGGCGGCTTCGGCAGCATAGGCCGTTTTCGTAGCACCAACCGGAGGAGATACATATGAAGCATCTAACTCGCAGGCTACCAAATAAAATTCACCTGCTGTCGTCGCTGGCCTTCCTGGCCGGCTTGGGGATGGCCCCTGTCCATGCCGCATGGGAACCGACCCGGCCGGTTGAAATCATTGTGCCCGCCGGCGCGGGCGGGGCTTCCGACCAAATGGCGCGCACAATACAAGGCATTATCGTCAAGCACAAGCTGATGAAGCAGTCCACCCTGGTCTTGAACAAGGGCGGCGCCAGCGGCGCGGAAGGCATCATGGATACCAAAGCCGCGCCAGGCAACCCGCACAAGCTGATGGTGGCTTTTTCCGCCATTTATACTTTGCCGATTGCCGTCGATCTTCCGTTCAACTGGACCGACTTGAATCCGATCGCCATGATTGCGCAAGATGAATTCCTGCTTTGGACGAATGCCGAAGACTCTTATAAAACGGCTGCCGATTATTTGAAGGCGGTGAAGGCGGCGGCTCCCGGAACGTTCAAAATGGGCGGTACCGGCGCCAAGCGCGAGGACCAGATCATTACCGTTGCGCTTGAAAAAGCCGCCGGGGTCAAGTTCACTTATGTGCCATATAAAAGCGGCGGCGAAGCGGCGACCCAACTGGTGGGCAAGCACACCAATTCCAATGTCAATAATCCCAGCGAAAACATTGCGCAATGGCGCGCCGGCCAAATAAGCGCGCTGTGCGTATTCTCCAATGACCGCATGGTCTACAAAGACAAGGTTACCAAAGAGCAGTCCTGGGCCGATATTCCGACATGCAAGGAAGCGGGCTACGACGTCCAGTACCAGATGCTGCGGGCATTCTTCTTGCCGGGCGGAACCACGCCAGATCAAGTCGCGTATTACGTCGATCTGTTGAAGAAAGTGATCGCCACTCAGGAGTGGAAAGATTATCTTGCCAAACAGGCCCTGAAAGGCGACTACCGCGATGGCGCCGATTTTGTGAAGTTCCTGAAAGAGGACGAAGCCAAGCACAAGGCCTTGATGCAGGAAGCAGGCCTGGCCAGTAAGAAATAAACCTGGGAGCCCTGAATGAAGCATGAGCAAGCCGGCGACAGCCCATCGGGCGGCGGATGGTCGCACAGCGCTATCGATGCCGCAACCGCGGTGCTTGTCTTCGCCATCGGCGTGGTAATGATGGTGGACAACTATCGTATCGGAGTCAGTTGGGCCGCGGATGGGCCGGAATCAGGGTACTTCCCTTTTCATACAGGCCTGATACTTTGTATTGCGGGCACGGCGGTTCTGGCCAAGTCCTTATGGGGCAGGCAGCGCAATCGCGAAGTATTCGTAAGCTGGGCGCGGTTCCGGCTGGTGCTGATGGTTCTGGCGCCGACGGCGCTTTACGTGCTGGCAATACAGTTTCTTGGCATTTACCTGGCCTCGGCATGTTTTATCGCCGCGTTCATGCGTGTGCTGGGCAAGATAGGCTGGCTCAAGACGGTATTGATCAGTGCAGGCGTAATCGCGCTGTTGTTCTGGATGTTCGAAATCCAGTTCATGGTGCCTCTGCCCAAGGGCCCCCTGGAGGCTTTCTTCGGCTATTGAAAACCACGGCAGGAGAACCCACCAGTGGATGAACTCAATTCGTTATTTCATGGATTTGCCACTGTACTGAGCTGGTACAACATCGGCATGATGCTGGTGGGCCTGGTCCTGGGCGTCATCATCGGGGTCTTGCCCGGGCTTGGCGGGCCCAACGGCGTGGCGATCCTGCTGCCCCTGACATTCACCATGCCCCCCACCTCGGCCATCATCATGTTGTCCTGCATCTATTGGGGCTCGTTGTTTGCCGGGGCGATTACGTCGATTTTGTTCAATATACCGGGCGAGACTTCCTCGGTGGCAACCACCTTCGACGGCTATCCGCTGGCCCAGCAGGGCAAGGCGGGCAATGCCCTGACCGCATCGTTTACAGGATCGTTTTTCGGCGCCTTGTCGGGGGTGGTGCTTATTACCTTCCTGGCTCCGCTGGTATCCCGGTTCGCGCTGCGATTCGGGCCGCCTGAATTCTTCGCCGTATTCCTGCTTACCTTTTGCAGTTTTGTCGGCACGGACAAGAAGACGCCTTTCAAGACTGTGATTTCCATGATGTTGGGTTTCGGGCTGGCCGCTATAGGCATGGATACGGTCAGTGGCGGGCTGCGCATGACTTTCGGCTGGTCCGAACTGCTCAGAGGGGTCGATTTCCTGGTCGTGGTGATAGGTTTGTTCGGTATCGGGGAAATCCTGGTCAGCATGGAAGAGGGCTTGGCGTTCGAAGGCAAAAGCGGCAAGATCAATCTTAAAGTGGTGCTGCAAACCTGGAAGGAAATGCCCAAATACTGGATGACCCTGCTGCGCAGCACCATTGTCGGCTGCTGGATGGGCGTGACTCCCGGCGGCGCAACGGCGGCGTCGTTCATGGGCTATGGGCTGGCCCAGCGCTTTTCGCGCAATGGCCACAAGTTCGGCACGGGGGAAATCGAAGGCGTGATCGCGCCCGAGACAGCCGCGCATGCTTCCGGCACGTCCGCGCTGCTGCCTATGCTGGCGCTTGGTATTCCGGGTTCGGCGACAGCCGCCGTGCTGCTGGGGGGACTGATGATCTGGGGCTTGCAGCCCGGCCCCTTGTTGTTCGTCGAGCAAAAGGAATTTGTGTGGGGCCTGATTGCCAGCATGTACTTGGGCAATTTCGTCGGCCTGATCCTGGTGCTCAGCACCGTGCCTTTGTTTGCCGCCATCCTGCGTATTCCGTTTTCGATCGTGGCGCCCATCATTATCGTGGTATGCGCGATTGGCGCGTATTCGGTCCATAGCGCCATGCTGGATGTCTGGTTCATGCTGCTGTTCGGGGTGGTGGGCTATGTGCTGAAAAAGCTTTCCTATCCTTTGGCGCCGATGATACTGGCCCTGGTGCTGGGAGATCGCATGGAGGACGCTTTTCGCCAGTCCATGCTGGGGCCGGACACCGGTCTGCATGTGTTCTGGTCGAATTCACTGGTCGGCACGATCACCACGCTGGCCTTGGTCATGCTGTTTTGGCCCATCGTACCGTGGCTGTGGCGCATCCTGCGCAAAGCCGCCGGCGGACGCGGCGCGGGCGGCATCGGCAAAAAGATACTGAAACGGAGCAGCGATGAATGACCTGATCCAGACACAGCGCCAGGGTCCGATTGCCATCGTGGTGCTGAACCGGCCGGAAAAACTCAATGCCCTGACCAAGCCCATGTGGCAGGGCCTGGGAGCGGCCATATCGGAGTTGTCCGGCGATGATTCGGTGCGCTGCATTGTGCTGCGCGGCGCGGGCGAAAAAGCATTTTCGCCGGGCAACGATATTGCCGAATTCCAGACCGAGCGTTCCAACAAACAGCAGGCCATCGAGTACGGGCGTGTCATGCATGCCACGGCGGCAGCCCTGGATAATTGCCCGCATCCTTTGGTCGCACAGATTCATGGTATTTGCGTGGGAGGCGGCCTTGAAATCGCCGCCTTGTGCGATATTCGGATTTGCGGCGCATCCAGCCGCTTTGGCGCGCCGATCAAGAATCTCGGCTTGGTCATGGCCTATCCTGAAATGGCGCCCTTGCTGCGTTTGGTGGGGCCCGACACGGCGCTGGAAATCCTGCTGGAGGGGCGCATTTTCGATGCCGCCGAAGCCAGGGAAAAGCGCCTGGTGACGCGCGTGGTCGACGATGACCGGGTGCAGGCCGAGTCGCTTGCCGCGGCCCAACGGATTGCGCAAGGAGCGCCGCTGGTGGCAAAGTGGCATAAGCGCTTTGCGCGGCGCATGGCCGATTCCAGGCCGATTTCGGCGGCTGAATATGACGAGTGTTTCGATTGTTTCGATACCGAAGATTTTCGCATAGGCTATGCCGCTTTTTTAGCCAAGGAAAAGCCGGAGTTTCTCGGTAAATAGTTTCTCGGTAAATAGTTTCTTGCAATGGGGCGCAGGGCAGGTCCTTTGCGCCTTGATGCGGATACGTGCATTTTTTTGGAGGTTTCGATGAGTGCTGACTCTCCCCATACGGGCCCTCTGACCGGCATGCGCGTACTGGAGCTCGCGCAGATCATGGCGGGTCCCACTTGCGGCATGATGCTGGCCGACATGGGCGCCGATGTCGTCAAAGTCGAAAAGCTGCCCGGCGGCGATGACTCGCGCGGCTATCAGGAACCGCGCGTCAATGGGGTGTCGGCGCCCTTCATGATTCTGAATCGCAACAAACGCGGCATTGCGCTGAATCTGAAGCTTGCGCAGGGACGCGACATTCTGTTGCGCATGGTGCGGGACGCCGATGTGCTCACCGAAAACTATCGTCGCGGCACCCTGGAAAAATTGGGGCTCGGCTACGACGTACTGTCCAGGATCAACCCGGGCCTGATTTATTGCGCGGTATCGGGATATGGCCGCGACGGACCATACGGCGACAAGGGGGGCTTCGACCTGATAGCCCAGGGCTTTTCCGGCTTGATGTCGATTACCGGCGAACCGGGAAGGGCGCCGGTGAAAACCGGCAATTCCATTGCGGATACCAACGCCGGCATCCTGGCCGCGCTGGGGATAGTCGCGGCCTATGCGCACAAGCTGAAAACCGGACAGGGGCAAGTGGTCGACACCTCGTTGATGGAAGCCGCGCTGCAGCAAACCTATTGGCACGCCGCCTCCTTCTTCGCCACGGGCCAGTCGGCCGGCCCGACCGGCTCGGCGCATTTGCTGGCGGCTCCTTATCAAGCCTTCCGCACCAGCGATGGGTGGATCAACATCGGCGGGGCCAATCAGGCCAATTGGGAACGCATCGCCCAGGTTCTGGGCCATCCGGAATGGCGCGGCGATCCGCGCTATGCCAGCAATTCCGCCCGCATGGAAAACCTGCAGGCATTGACCTCTGCCATGGAGGCGGTGCTGCGTGAGCATGACCAGGCATACTGGCTGGATGCGTTCGATGCGGCGGGCGTGCCCGCCGGCCCGGTACACACCATAGGACAGGCCCTGTCGCATCCCCAGACATTGGCCCGCGATATGGTGGTCGATTTGCAGCACCCGCAGGCAGGACCCACCAAAGCGCTGGGCTGCCCGATTCATTTTTCCCTGACCCCTACGCAGATTACCCGGCCGGCTCCCATGCTGGGCGAACATTCGCGCGAATTGCTTTACGGTTATGGCTACACGCCCGAAGAGGTAGACGCCTTCCTTGCCGCCGGTGTCATCCAGGATGCAAGCACGGCATCATTGCCTGGCGAGGCAGCCTGAGCGTGCATGCGGATCGCCGGCAAACCGCGGGCTTTTGGCGCATAGCCCGGTTTAAGGTCAAAGCCGCGTAATCCGGCCTATGCCAGGCGAGACAGAAGCCGCCAGGTTTCGAATATCGGCAAGCCCATGACGCCTGTATAGCTGCCCGCGATATGTTCGATAAATACGGCCGCCTTGCCTTGTATGCCATAAGCCCCCGCCTTGCCCATGGGTTCGCCCGTGGCGCAGTAAGCAGTGATTTCGGCATCCGACAATGGCTTGAATCTGACCTGGGTAATCGACACGTCTTCCAGAAGCTGATCGCCTCGCGCGAGCACCACGGCGGTGTGTACGGCATGAGTGCTGCCCGATAAACGAGCCAGCATACGGCGCGCGTCGTTCGCGCCGGCAGGTTTGCCCAATACATCTCCATCCAGAATCACCGTGGTATCCGCGGACAGTACAGGCCTGTTCGCATCCAGGACATTCGTAGCGCCCGGTGCTTGTGGGCTGGCCAGCCACTGTTGGGCGCGAATCGCCTTTTCCCTTGCCGTGCGCAACACATAAACCTCGGGCGCTTCCATGTCTAGGCGTGGTTCGTCTTCGCCTGCCGGGGCGGGTACGTTCAATACCCGGTGTTCGACGCCCATTTGGAGAAGAATCTCATGCCGCCGCGGACTGGCCGAGGCCAAGTAAATAATAGGTAAATTCATCGACTGCACTCAAACTGTCAAAGCAATATTTTCGCACCCCGGAAGCAAGGCCGCCTGGAGGCGGCGGCTTGGAATGCCCACCATCCCCGTGCGCGTCAACTTACTTTGAGTATCTTCATTCCGTTGGTGCCGCCGCTATTACTGAAAAAATCACCCTTGGTAAGGATAATCCAGTCTCCTTCCTGTAGCAGCGACTGCTGCTTCAGTTTCTCGATAGCCGCGTCGCTGACCAGCGCCGGATCCATTTCCGCGGCGTCGAACGCCACCGTATACACCCCCCGGAACATGGCCGCGCGCCGTTGCGTGCCCGCATGGCGCGTATAGCAATAAATCGGCACTCCCGAGCGTATGCGCGACATGATCAAAGGCGTATGCCCGCTTTCCGTCAGGCTGATAATTGCCTTGACCCCTGGGAAATGATTCGCCGCATACATCGTCGCCAGCGCTATTGTTTCATCGCAGCGGGTAAACGTCTCGCCCAGGCGGTGTTTCGACAGAGTGGTGGTGGGTTCTTGCTCGGCCCCCAGGCAAACCCGCGCCATCGCCGCCACCGCCTCTACGGGGTACTGCCCCGACGCGCTCTCGGCCGACAACATGACCGCGTCGGTGTAATCGAGCACCGCATTGGCCACATCGGACACCTCGGCCCGCGTGGGCAAAGGGCTGCTGATCATCGACTCCATCATTTGGGTGGCCGTGATAACCAATTTATTATGCGTGCGGGCATGCTGGATGATGCGCTTCTGTATGCCGACCAGGCGGGCGTCGCCGACTTCCACGCCCAGGTCGCCGCGCGCCACCATGACGCCATCGCTGACCATGATGATGGCATCCAGGGCACGGTCATCGGCCACCGCTTCGGCCCGTTCAATTTTGGCAATGATCCATGCATTGCTGCCGGCCGCTTCGACCAGCGAGCGCGCTTCTTCTATATCGCTGCCGTAGCGCGGAAAAGACACCGCCACATAATCAAGTTCCAGGCTTGCCGCCAGCTTGATGTCTTCGCGATCCTTGTCGGTCAGGCTGGGGGCGGAAATGCCGCCGCCGCGCCGGTTGATGCCTTTATTGTTGGATAGCGGCCCGCCGACTGTGACAACCGTGTGCACCGCGTATTCGTCGACGCTTTCGACCATTAGCACTACGCGTCCATCGTCCAGCAGCAATTCGTCGCCTGGATGGCAGTCTTGCACCAGGCTGGGGTAATCGATGCCGACTATGGTTTCATCGCCTTCTTCCGCCGGGTGCCGGTTCGACAGGGTAAACGGCTGGCCGGCCTTCAGGTTGATGCGCGTGTCCTTGAAGCGGGCGATGCGGATTTTCGGACCCTGCAAGTCGCCCATGATGGCGACATACTTGCCATGTTTTTCCGCCAGGGACCGGACCAGTTGCGCCCGCTCTCGATGATCGTCGGGCTCGCCATGCGAAAAATTCAAGCGGGCCACGTCCATGCCTGCAAGGATAAGCTGTTCGATTTTTTCCGGGCTGGAGCTTGCAGGCCCCAAGGTCGCAACGATTTTTGTGCGGCGTATGGTCATGATGGCGATGGGTCCAGGTATTGCGCCTGTCAGGCGCGATGGTAGGGATGACCGGTCATGATAGCCCAGGCTCGGTAGAGTTGCTCGGCAAGCACAACGCGAACCATGGGATGGGGCAGGGTAAGCGACGATAGACGCAGGCGGCCGTGGCAGCCTTGTTTCAGCGCGGCGTCCAGGCCATCGGGCCCGCCTATCAGGAAAGCAATGTCCTGGCCGCTGCCGCGCCAGCTTTCCAGCTCGCGGGCCAGGCCCATGGTGTCCAGGTCTTTGCCATGCTCGTCCAGCGCGATGCGCATGGCATGCTGGGGGATGGCGGCTTCGATGCGTCGGGCTTCCGCCTGCATCATTTGCGCGGGTGTTTTGCCGGATGTGCGGGGTTCTGGCTTGATTTCTTTCAGTTCGAGCGCGCAGTCCGCCGGCAGGCGCCGCGCATAGTCGCGCCAGGCCGTTTCCACCCAGTCGGGCATACGCGCGCCCACGGCGACCACGATCAGTTTCATTGGTCCGGCCCGCTATTCCTCTTCGTCGTAGTCGAACGCTTCAGGCATGCCGGGCTGCGTGGATTGCGGCAGCAGTTTTACATGGACCGGCTTGTCGCCCCAGATTTCTTCCAGGTTGTAGTACATGCGAATGGCGGGCGTCATGCAGTGCACCACGATATCGCCCAGATCGACCAGTACCCATTCGCCGGTGTCCGCGCCTTCGTAGGCGATGATGGGGATCTTGCGTTCCCTGGCGCTGTCGGCGACGCTGGATGCAATGGCGCGGGTCTGGCGATTGGACGAGCCGGTCGTGATGATGACGCGGTCGAACAAACCCGTAATATGCGTGGTGTTGAAGATTTTGATGTCCTGCGCTTTGACGTCTTCAAGGGCGTCAATAACAAGGCGTTGAAGTTTTTGAATATCCATGGATGAACTATACCGTGTGAGGTTAGGCAGCAGGGGCTGGATACAGCCCATTTTGCCGAATATATTGCGCGACAGCCACATCCAGCATGCCGTCTGTGGATTCTCCGGCTGCCAGGCGCTGGCGTATGAGCGTGGCCGATATCGCCGTGGGTTCAAAAGGCAGCTCGATCAACTGGCGTCCCAGTTTTTCCAGATGGCGGGTCAAATCCAGGGGAGGGACCAGGCGCGCGCCGGGACGCTGGGCTACGGCCAGGGTTACCAGGCCGGTAATTTCCTGCCAGCTATGCCACGAGCAAAAATTGCGCAACTGGTCGGCCCCGAGTATCCAATAGTAGTCGGTATTTCCCGGTAGCTGGCGCAGCGTGTCGATGGTGTATGTGGCACCGCCGCGCGTGATTTCCACCGGGTTGATGCGCAGGTGAGGGTAAGCCCGGATAGCGATGCCGAGCATGGCCAGCCGCTGCTCGCCCGTGCCGGTCAAGGGATCGCGCTGCCACGGGTCGGCCGCCGGGATCAACTGGACATCGTCGAGATCCAGCGTCTGCCTGGCGGTTTCAGCCAGCGCAATATGCGCCAAATGCACGGGGTCGAAGCTGCCTCCCAGCAAGCCTGTTCTTTTTATAGCCATTCGCGCGGTTTCAGGTAGTCTGAAAGCGCGGCCTCGGCGCTTCCTTCTTTGGGCGACCAGCTATAGCGCCATGCCGCCATCGGCGGCATGGAAAGCAAAATCGATTCGGTGCGTCCGCCCGATTGCAGGCCGAATAGCGTGCCCCGGTCGAAGACCAGGTTGAACTCGACATAGCGGCCGCGCCGGTATGCCTGGAAATCGCGCTGTTTTTCTGTATAGGGTGTGCGCTGGCGTTTTTCGACGATGGGCATATAGGCGTCCAGAAACGAATTGCCCACCGCACTGGTCAGCGCGAAGCTGTGATCGAAGCCCTGCTCGTTCAGGTCGTCGAAAAAAAGGCCGCCCACGCCGCGGGTTTCGCCGCGATGCTTAAGGTAAAAATAGTCGTCGCACCATTTTTTGTAGGCGGGGTATTTATCGGCGCCAAAGGGTTCCAGGGTAGTTCGGCAGGTTTGGTGAAAATGCCGCACGTCTTCTTCGAAAGGATAGAAGGGGGTCAAGTCAAGGCCGCCGCCGAACCAGAAAACATCGTCTTCGCCGCCATGCGCGGCATGCGCGACAAACAGCCGGACATTCATGTGCACGGTGGGCACATAGGGATTGCGCGGGTGCAGCACCAGGGACACGCCCATGGCCTCCCAGGAGCGGCCGACCAGCTCGGCGCGATGCGCGCTGGCCGACGCGGGCAGGGTTTTACCCTGGACATGGCTGAACAATACACCGGCGCGTTCGAACAGCGGGCCGCCTTCCAGATAGCGCGACACCCCCCCACCGCCTTCCTCGCGAGTCCATTGGTCAGACTCGAAGCGGGTGCCGTCGGCGGTTTCGAGCGCGGCGGCGATGCGCGATTGCAGATCAAGGAAGTAATCGTAGGCGGCGGAAATGGGAATGGTCATCGGCTTTTTTGCGTCCTTTGCGCGGGCAGGGTGATCGTTATGCGGCGCCGGAGCCAGCCGGTATGGCGCGCCATCCGATATCCCCGCGGTACTGCTGCCCGTCGAAATGCGTCTGGGCGATGGCCGCATAGGCGGCCCCCTGCGCGCGTTTTACCGAATCCGCCAGGACGGTTACGCACAGCACCCGTCCGCCGGACGTCTTGAGCATGCCATTATCCAGCACGGTGCCGGCATGGAATACCATGCATTCGTCGGTATCCTGGGGCAAACGGCTGATGGCATCGCCGCTGCGCGGCGTGCCGGGATAATTATGGGCCGCCATGACGACGCCCAGGGCTGTGCGCCTGTCCCAGTCTATTGTGGCTTCGTCCAGCCGGCCTGCGACGGCAAGCTCGAAGACCGGCGCCAGGTCGCTTTTGATGCGCATCATGATGGGCTGCGTTTCGGGATCGCCCATGCGGCAATTGAATTCAAGCACTTTTATCGAACGGGTGGCGTCCGGGCCGCTGTCTATCATCAGGCCGGCATACAGAAAGCCGGTGTAGGGAATTCCGTCTTTGGCCATGCCCGAGATGGTGGGATGTATGATTTCGCGCATGATGCGATTGTGCAGCGCCGGGCTGATGACAGGCGCGGGGGAGTAAGCGCCCATGCCGCCGGTATTCGGACCCTGGTCGTTGTCTTTCAGGCGCTTGTGGTCTTGGCTGGTGGCCAACGCCAGTATATTTCGCCCGTCGCACATCACAATGAAGCTGGCTTCTTCGCCGACCAGGCATTCTTCAATGACTACGCGAGCGCCGGCCGCCCCCAAAGAGCCGTCGCCCAGCATCTGGTCTATTGCCTCGGTGGCTTCGCCGGTGGTGGCCGCCACCACCACCCCTTTTCCCGCCGCCAGGCCGTCGGCCTTGACGACTATGGGCGCGCCCTGTTCGAGGATATAGGCTTTGGCCTGGACCGGGTCGGTAAATGTTTGGTAGAGGGCGGTGGGAATACTGTGCCGGACCAGGAACTGCTTGGCATAGTCTTTGGAGCTTTCCAGTTGCGCCGCGGCTTGGGTGGGGCCGAATATTTTCAGGCCCGCCGCCTGGAAGGCATCGACCACGCCGGCCGCCAACGGGGCTTCGGGCCCAACGACGGTAAACGCGATTTTTTCTTTTTGCGCAAAGGCGACAAGTTCTTCGTTGGTGCTGAGCGACACATTTTGCAGTTGCGGCGAGCGGGCCGTCCCGCCATTGCCGGGCGCGACGTATACCGTCTGAACCCGGGCGGACTTTGCCAGCCGCCAGGCCAGGGCGTGTTCGCGGCCACCGCCACCGATTACGAGTAGTTTCATAGTGAGAGCTTGTTAGTGCTGTAAGGCGATTTAAATAGGGGTGAGCGTGCCAGGGGCGACAGGCGCTGTTATTCGGACTCGTCGAGAACGGCGGTGGTGTAGACCTCCTGGACATCGTCCAGGCCTTCGAGCACGTCCAGCATTTTCTGCATTTTCATCGCGTCCTCGCCGGCCAGCTCGGTTTCGCTTAGCGCCTTCATGACGACCCCCTGAACCTCGGGCACGAGCGAGGCTTGCTCGAAAGCGGCTTTGACCGCCGCGTAATCGGCGACAGGGCAGACGACCTCGATCACGCCTTCTTCGTCGGTCTGGATATCTTCGGCGCCTGCTTCGAGCGCGGCTTCCATGACGTGTTCTTCCGAGGTGCCGGGAGCAAACAGGAATTGGCCGCAGTGCTGGAACATGAAGACGACCGAGCCTTCCTGGCCCAGATTGCCGCCGTGCTTGCTTAATGCGTGGCGTACCTCGGCAACGGTGCGGATGCGATTATCGGTCATGCAATCGATAATCACCGCGGCGCCGCCCACGCCGTACCCTTCGTAACGGACCTCTTCGTAGTTGGAGCCTTCGGCCCCACCCGCTCCGCGCTGAATGGCGCGCTGGATGTTTTCTTTGGGCATGTTGGCGGCCATGCCTTTGTCCCATGCCATGCGCAGGCGCGGATTGGCGTCGGGGTCAGCCCCGCCGGCACGCGCGGCGACAGTGATTTCGCGGATGATTTTTGTCCAGAGCTTGCCTCGTTTGGCATCTTGGCGACCCTTGCGGTGCTGGATGTTCGCCCATTTACTGTGACCGGCCATAAAGTGTCATTAAATTCAAGATAAAGAAGGTGATTTTAGCGCGTGCAGAGCAAGGCGCATCGAATTACACTTGGGGCACCCTATTTACCCTGTCCGGGATGGTGAGAAATGGCCGAACCCATTGTTATTGCAAAAAATTCCACTACAGAATCGATGCTGCTTCCCCAGCTTGCCAATCGGCACGGCTGTATTACCGGGGCGACCGGAACCGGCAAGACGGTAACACTGCAGTTGCTGGCCCAGGCGTTCTCACGCATGGGTACGCCGGTTTTCATGGCGGATGTCAAAGGCGACCTCAGCGGAGTCTCCCAGGCGGGCGCATCCAGTCCCAAACTGCAGGAACGGCTTGCCAGGCTGGGACTGCCCGAACCCGAATGGGGGGCGAGTCCCGTCGTGTTGTGGGATATCTTCGGCGAGCAGGGGCATCCGCTGCGGGCGACCGTATCCGATATGGGCCCGCTGCTGCTCGCGCGCATGCTCGAGCTCAACGATACCCAGGAGGGCGTGCTTAGCCTGGTGTTCAAGGTGGCCGACGACGAAGGCCAACTGATACTCGATCTTAAAGACCTGCGCGCCATGCTGCAGGATGTCGCCGACCGGTCCGGCCAGTTGCGCACGCGTTATGGCAATGTTTCATCGGCGTCCATAGGCGCGATCCAGCGCAGTTTGCTGCGCCTGGAGTCGGAGGGGGCCGACAGTTTTTTCGGCGAGCCCATGCTGGATATCTCCGATTGGATACGCGTCGATGACAAGGGCCAGGGCATTATCAATATCCTGGCGGCCGACAAACTGATGCGGTCGCCGCGTTTATATGCCGTGTTCTTGCTGTGGATGCTGGCCGATCTGTACGAAGGCCTGCCCGAAGTCGGCGATCCGGAAAAGCCCAAATTCGTGTTCTTTTTCGATGAAGCGCATTTGCTGTTCAACGATGCGCCCAAAGCCCTGCTGGAAAAAATCGAACAAGTCGTCAGACTGGTGCGCTCCAAAGGGGTGGGCATTTATTTTGTGACGCAGAATCCGCTGGACATACCCGATACGGTATTGGGCCAATTGGGCAACCGTGTGCAGCATGCCTTGCGGGCCTTTACGCCACGCGATCAGAAAGCCGTCAAGACCGCCGCGCAGACCATGCGGCCCAATCCCGGGCTGGATATCGAGCAGGCCATCACTGAATTGGGCGTGGGCGAGGCCCTGGTTTCCATGCTGGACGCCAAGGGCAGTCCGACGGCGACCGAAAGGGTATGGATGCTGGCGCCCGGCAGCCGGATAGGCCCGGCCACCGAGGCCGAGCGCCAGGCTCTGCGCAGTGCTTCCCCGCTTGGCGGCAAGTACGACCAAATCGTCGACCGCGAATCGGCTTACGAAGTGCTGCAGGCGCGTGTGCAAAGCCGGAGCGGCGATTCGGCGGTCCAGCCGGCGCCGGCCGGGGCGGGATCCGCCGGCAAAGCGCCGGGCGCCGATGATGGCCTTATGGGCACGGTCAATGATTTTCTGTTTGGCTCCACCGGGCCGCGTGGCGGCCGGCGCGAAGGTGTCGTGCAGTCTGTCGTCAAAAGCATGGTGCGCCGCACTGCCACGCAGTTGGTGCGCGGGGTCCTGGGATCGCTTACCGGGCGCCGGTGAAGCGCGGCCGCGCCGGTTTTATGGCAAGGGCTTGATGTGTCCGGCTGATTTCCTGCCGGATGAGCGCAGGCCCGACCATACAATGGCGCCAACCATCAAGGCGCCGCCCAGCAGCGCCCGCGCCGACGGGTACTGGGCAAACAGCACAGCGGCAAAAATAATCGCATAGACCGGCTCCAGCGCGATCACGATGCCCGCGCTGCGCGCCTTCAGGGCCATCAGGCTGGACACCAGCAGATAATGGGACAAGGCGGTGCAAAATACGCCCAGCAATGCTATCCAAAGCCAATTGAGCGCATTCAGTTGCGCGATGGCCGGAAAAGAGAAGGGCAGGGTAAGCAGGGCCACAATCAGGTTTTCCCAGCATGCGACTTGCTGCGCCGGAATATGCGCGGCGGCGCGGCGATTGATGAGGGTGAAAATGGCAAATGAAAGGCCCGATAGAATCGCCCATGCCAGGCCTACGGTGGCATCATTCTGAAAGTCGAAGGACGGTGTGACCAGAACCAGGCCCAGCGTCACCAATGTCAATATCAGCCATTCGGCCACACTGATTTTTTCTTTGAAGAATAGGCATTCGCACAGGGTAATGAAGGCCGGGAAGCTGGCAAAGCCCAGCGTGGCAACGGCGACGCCGGCTGTTTTCACGGCAATGAAGAACGTGACCCAGTGCACCGCCAGCATGGCTCCCGCCGCGGCCAGCACCCCGATATTGCCGCCCTTGATGCCTTGCGTCAGCGAGCCGCCCTGATAGCGGATGAAAGCAAATAGGGCGAGAACGGCAAAGCTTGCGCGACCGGCTGTGATGACCATGGCGTCGGCCTGGATGAGTTCGCCGAAAATACCGGTCAGGCCGAACAGCAAGGCAGCGATATGAATCGCAAATAGGGCACGCTGACGATTCATATTTTCAGGTACAGGGTCGCAATTAAGATTTAAACTAGGCGCTATTATCGCGCACACAACGACTAAGCAAGGAGTCCGTCTTGAAAAATCAGGTCAAAGCAATACGCATCGAGCAAAATGGTGGGCCGGAAGTACTGAAACTCGTTTCGGTAGATGTGCCTTCGCCGGCAAAAAACGAAATAACCATCAGGCAGAAAGCGGTAGGCCTGAATTTTATCGATATCTATTTCAGAACGGGCCTTTACAACCATCCCCTGCCTCATGGCCTGGGCTTCGAGGCGTCCGGGGTGGTCGAAGCCGTGGGCGCCGATGTCAGGCATCTGAAGGTCGGCGACCGCGTTGCGTACGGCCAAAGTCCGTTGGGCGCTTATGCCGAGGCACGCAATGTGCCCGCCGATCGCGTTATCAAGATTCCCAAGGGGGTCGATTTCGACCAGGCGGCCGCCTTGATGCTCAAGGGCTTGACGGTGCAGTATCTGTTTCGCCAGACCTATCGTTTGCAGGGCGGTGAAACTATACTGTTTCACGCGGCGGCCGGCGGCGTCGGCCTGATTGCCTGCCAATGGGCCAAGGCCTTGGGCGTCAAGCTTATCGGTACGGCTTCCAGCCCCGAAAAAGCGGCGCTCGCCAAGGCCCATGGGGCATGGCAAGTCATCGACTACTCCAAGGAAAATGTGGTGGAGCGGGTGCTGGAGTTCACCAACGGTAAAAAAGTCCCCGTTGTATACGATGGCGTGGGCAAAGATACATGGATGACATCGCTCGACTGCCTGGAGCCGCGCGGCCTGATGGTCAGCTTCGGCAATGCGTCCGGCTCGGTCGAAGGCGTGAACCTGGGGCTATTGGCCAGCAAGGGCTCCTTGTTCGTTACCCGTCCCACGCTGGGAACCCATGTGCAGACCCTGGAAAAAATGCAGGCGGCATCCGACGAGCTTTTTGGCCTGGTGGCGAAAAAGAAAATCGGCATTACCATAGGCCAGCGCTTCGCCCTTGAAGACGCGGGCCAGGCCCAGGATGCGCTGCAAGGCCGCAAGACCACCGGCGCGACGATTCTTACGCTGGATTGAGGCGGGGTCGGGCCAAGTAGTTCCAGTTCGACCATGCCGGATTGCCACGGCCTTGGCGTTGCAATCCGGCATCGCTGTTTGTCAGACCCTCAAGAACCCTGGTTCTGCAGCGCTTCGCCATGATAGCGCTGCACCCGCTCCACTTCTTCTTTGGATCCCAGGATCACGCCGATGCGCTGGTGCAGAGCCGTGGGCTGCACATCGAGAATGCGCTGGCTGCCGTCGTGAGCCGCGCCGCCTGCCTGTTCGATAATGAAACTCATGGGGTTCGCTTCGTACATCAGGCGCAGCTTGCCGGCCTTGCCGGACGGACGTTCGTCGCGCGGATACATGAAGATGCCGCCACGCGTAAGAATGCGATGCACATCGGCCACCATAGAGGCGATCCAGCGCATGTTGTAATCTTTGCCCAATGGCCCGGTCTTGCCGGCCAGGCAGTCATCGATATAACGCTTGACCGGCGCTTCCCAGTGACGCATGTTCGACATATTGATGGCGAACTCGGCGGTTTGCTCGGGGATGGTGATATTGTCGTCGGTAAGCACCCACGAACCCATTTCGCGGTCCAGTGTAAAACCCACCACGCCTGTGCCGACAGTCAATACCAGCATGGTTTGCGGCCCATATACCGCATAGCCGGCCGCTACCTGCCGCTCGCCCGGCTGCAGGAAGTCGCCTTCGTCCACATCGCGCCCCGAGGCGTGATGAGGCGCATGCAGCACTGAAAATATCGTGCCTATGGAGACGTTCACGTCGATGTTGGACGAGCCATCGAGGGGATCGAACAGCAACAGGTATTCGCCCTTGGGATAGCGATTGGGAATCCTGTGTATGGTCTCCATTTCTTCGGAGGCCATGGCGGCGAGATGGCCGCCCCATTCATTGGCTTCAAGCAGGATTTCGTTGGACAGGACGTCCAGTTTTTTTTGCACTTCGCCCTGTACGTTCTCGCTTTCCAGGCTGCCCAGCACGCCCCCCAAGGCTCCTTTGCTGACCGCGTGGCCGATGGCCTTGCAGGCGCGCGCCACGGTTTCAATAAGCAGGCGCACTTCGGCCGAGACCGCTTGCTTCTTTCTTTGCTGCTCGACCAGATATTGCGTCAATGTTTTACGTTTCATTTGTACTCCTGCTGTATTTTTAATGCTTTGGAAATGATTTCGGCGACGTTGCGCGACAGGGCGGGGTGCTGTTGAATGCGCAACAGCGCGCTATGCATCGCGTCCCGGTTGGGAGAGGCGAAGCGGGCCCAGCTATCGAACGCCCGCGCCAGGCGCGCGGCGATTTCGGGGTTGAGCTGATCCAGCGCGATTACCTGGTCGGCCCAGAATTCATAGCCTTGGGGCGTATGCGCGCCCTGCATATTATTCAGGCAGAACTGGAAAATCAAGGAACGCGCCCGGTTGGGATTGCGCAGGGAAAACGCGGGATGCAGCATCAAGGCCTTTACTGTTTCGACCGTGGTGCCCGGCGCCGAGGCCTGCAGCGCAAACCATTTGTCGATGATCAAAGGATCTTGCTGCCATTGTTCATAGAAATGATTCAGCGCTTGCTGGGATTGCGGCGGGGCCGAAAAATGCACCAGCGCGGAAAGCCCTCCCATCCGGTCTGTCATGTTGCCGGCATCGTAATACTGCGCGGCAGCCAGGGCCGGCGCTTCAGGATGCGCGCCCGCCATCAGGTAGTGCAGGCACAGATTGCGCAATGACCGGCGGCCGGAGGAAAGCGGATCGGGCCGGTATGGCGATGCATCGCCGGAGCAGGCGCGATAGCTTGCCAGCCAGTCGGGCGCCAGGGTACTGCCCAGTTGCTGGCGCAAATACCTGCTGGCTTGCACGACAGCGCCTGGATTCATGGGCGAAGTTTTTTCCAGCAATTCCTTTTCGGCCGGCAGGCTCAGTATGCGGGTTTTGTACGCCAGGCTGAGTTGCGGATCGCGCAGCAGGCCGCGCCAGGTTTCTATAAGCCCAGGATTGACGCTGGGCTGCCGTCCATCGGTAAAGCACCGCGTCAAAGACAATAGTTGGCGCGTCGCAAGCTCTTGCACGGCTTCCCAGCGCGCGAAGGGGTCGGTATCGTGCCGGGCCAGAAGAATCAGTTCGGCCTCCGGTCTTTCGAATTCCACGATAACGGGTGCCGAAAAGTCGCGCAGCAGCGAGGCGACGGGTTTTTCGGGAATATTATGGAAATCCCATGTGTGCTGTTCATCGACCAGCTCCAGCAAGACGGTGTCCAGCGCCTGGCCTTCATGCTCTATGGTCAGTGCCTTGCCTTGACTATCCAGCAAACCCAGAGCGAAGGGAATATGCAAGGGCGGTTTGGGCGCGGGCGGCGATTGCAATTTTTCTATGCCTACCGGGGCGCAATGCTGGCGCAGCGTAACGGAACATATTTTTGTGTCCGCGTCGTAGGCCAGTTCCACATTGACCTGCGGTGTGCCCGCCTGGCTGTACCAGCGGCGAAAAACATCCAGGTTCATGCCGGGATTTTGCCGCACATATACCGATTCCATGGCGCTGACGAAATCATCGCAGGTGACCGCCGCGCCGTCATGGCGCCGGAAGTACTCGTCTATGCCGGCGCGAAAACCTGCTTCGCCCAATATTGTGTGCTGCATGCGTATGACTTCGGCGCCTTTTTCATATACGGTCGCCGTATAGAAATTGCCGATTTCCTGATAGCTTTCGGGGCGTATGGGATGCGCCATGGGGCCGGCGTCTTCGGGGAACTGCGCAATGCGCAAGGTGCTGACGTCGTCAATGCGCTTGACGGCGCGGGCGCTGGCGGCTTCGGCTCCGGACAAGTCCTGCGCGAGCATGTCGGCCGAGAATTCCTGGTCGCGGAACACCGTCAGGCCTTCCTTGAGCGAAAGCTGGAACCAGTCGCGGCAGGTGACGCGATTACCGGTCCAGTTATGGAAATACTCATGGCCGATAACGGCTTCGATGGCTCGATAGGCGGGATCGGTAGCCGAATCCTTGTCGGCCAGGACATAGGCGGAGTTGAATACATTCAATCCTTTATTCTCCATGGCGCCCATATTGAAGTCCCTGGCGGCGACCACCATGAAGCGATCCAGATCCAGTTCCAGTCCGAACCGTCGCTCGTCCCATTTCACGGATCGGACCAGGCAGTCCAACGCCCATTCCGTCTTTTTTTCGGATCCGCGGTCGCTATATATTTGCAGCAGGGCGTCGCTTCCGCTTTGTTTTTGTATTGTTTGCTCGCGACAGGCAAAATCGCCCGCCACCAGGGCAAACAGGTAGCTTGGTTTGGGGTGCGGATCTTCCCACACCGCTACGTGGCGGCCATCGGGCAAGTCGCCGGCCCGCAGCCGATTGCCGTTCGACAGCAGCAAGGGATAGTGGCTTTTATCCGCGCGCAACGTTACCTGGTAGCGCGACATGACATCGGGCCTGTCGGGAAACCAGCTTATGCGGCGAAAACCTTCGGCTTCGCATTGGGTGAATAATTTATCGCCCGATACGTACAAGCCCATCAGGCTTGAATTTTGCGCGGGCTTGCACAGGCTTGCGATCTCAAGTGTGAACCTTGCGGCCTTGGGGAAAACCGTAAGTGTTTCGCCATGCAACTGATAATCCTCGGGAGCCAGCCTCTGGCCGTCCAGTGCGAGGAATTCCAGGTCCAGATCTTGCCCGTTCAGGATCAATGGCTGGTTTACGGCGCCGACGCGCTCGAACGCCAGGCGCGAGTAAACCCGCGTCTGGCTTGCGTCCAGGTCGAATTCCAGGGCGACGTCCGGCAAGCGATACGGATAGGGTAGATAGTCGTGACGGGATATAGTAGGAGTTGTGTCAGTACGCATGGCTGGGAACTCGATGTTCAATGATTGCCTATTGTAGTAGTTGCGCCGTATTGCGGTTTTTGAATGAAAAAATGCAACCATCGGTTCTATCCGGCGGTCTCATAATGGTAAGTATTATGCATTGCGCGGCAGTTTGCGCGAATGCCGATATGTTCAATTCAGTATCTGTAATGGGGGAAAGCCATGTGGAATAATTCAGGCCGGTCCAGGGATCAGAGGGTTCCCGATGGTGCGATGCTGCGGTTTTGGATGGCATTGGCCAGCCTTTTTCTGGTGGCCGGTTGTGCGTCGACTCTTTCGGCTCGCGTCACCAGTTACCAGAAGTGGCCCGGCAATGCGCAAGGCCAGGCCTACCGCATCGTTGCGTCGGCTACCCAGGCGAATAATCTTGAATTCCAGTCGGTCGCCGATATGGTCCGGGCGGCCATAGGGCCAACCGGCCTGGTTGAAGCGCGCTCCGGCCAGACGGCAAGGTTTGATGTGGCCATCAGCTATGACAATCCGGTCAGCACGGCGTGGGTGCAGCGCTACAACGATCCATATATGGATGGCTGGGGCTTCGGACCGGCGTTCGGCGGCTTTTACGGAGGGCGCCATGGATGGGGCGGCGGCGGTTTCTATATGACGCCGCCGGTGCAGAACGTGCCGGTCGAAATCTATAAAAATACCTTGACGGTGATTATCAAGGATAATCAAAACAACGGCGCCGAGGTGTATAGGTCAAGTGCCGTGAATATGAGTTCCTCGGAGAACCTGGCGCAAGCAATGCCTTATTTGACCCAGTCGGTGTTTGACGGTTTTCCGGGCAATAACGGCCAGGTGCGCGAGGTGAATTACAAGCGCGGACGCTAGGCATTATCTGAATAAGCCCACGCGGGCTGCACATTTTGCGGTAGGCGCGCCGCTGCGCAAGACTTGCTCGGATTATTCGGCTGAAACCGCTTAGGCTTTGATGAGAAACTCGCTGCGGTTCTGGCCTTCGGCTTCGGCAGTGCTTATCCAGCGCGGGGCCTTGCCGCGGCCAGTCCATGTGGCGCCTGTCTGCGGGTGGCGATACTTGGCGGCTACCGGGCGTTTTGCCTTTGCGGAGGCCGTTGCCGTTGCCGTTGCTGGCTTGCGTGGGCTGGATCGCGTGCTTTTTTTATTGAAGGCCTCGGCGATTTCTTCGAGCGTGATATCGTATTCGTGCATGGAGCGGATAATGGTGCCTATGACGGGTACGCGCTGTTTGGTTTGCAGGGCCTGAGCCTGTTTTTGCAGCTTGAGTATTTCTTTTTCGATTTTTTGTTTAAGAGAAGAGTACGTATTACGAGTCATGGTTATTCCTGGTTAATGTATTCAAGCCCTTGCCATGAATACTGGAAAAGTAAAGCTGTTGCAAGAACTGATTCGTATTTTAGCGTGTTCGCTTTATATTTAATAATCGACCCATGATTTTATTATCTTATCGTCTGAATTTGCAGTGCTTGTCCGTAGTAATCCTGGAATAATTGTAAATAACCATGATGACAATAAAGAATGATTTCCGCGTCGCGGCCATTCAAACCGTTTCCTGCGCGCAGCTTGCCGATAACCTGCGCGAGGCAGGAGTATTGATTGCCCAGGCCGCGCAGGCGGGCGCGGAGTTGCTGGTGCTTCCCGAGTATTTTTGTTTCATGGGGCATAAAGACCCCGATAAGCTGGCTATCAAGGAAAAGCTGGGCGGCGGCCCCATCCAGGATTTTCTTGCCCGCCAGGCCAGGCAGCATGGCATTTGGCTGGTGGGCGGAACTCTGCCTCTTGATAATGACGATCCCGGCCGCATTTATAATGCAACGCTGGTTTACGACCCTGCCGGCGAGCGGGTCGCGCGCTACGACAAAATCCATTTATTCGGCTTTAACAAGGGGCGGCGAATCGTATGACGAATCCGTTTCCATCCGGGCGGGGGAAAACGCGCCGCAAACTTTTATAGCGCCTTGCGGCAAAGTAGGGCTTTCCATTTGCTACGACTTGCGGTTTCCCGAGTTTTTCCGGGCTTTGGGCCAGGTGAATCTTATTGTCCTGCCCGCGGCTTTTACCTATACCACGGGTTCCGCGCACTGGGAGGTGCTGCTGCGCGCCCGGGCTATTGAGAACCAATGCTATGTGCTGGCCGCGGCGCAGGGCGGCAAGCACGAAAATGGCCGCCGCACCTGGGGACATGCTGTTCTAATTGATCCTTGGGGCGATATTGTGGACAGTATTGCCGAAGGGCCGGGGTTCGTCATCGGCGACATCAGCCTTCAGCGCCTGTCCGACGTGCGGGCGTCCTTGCCCGCCTTTAAACATCGAACGATGTAATTTTCGTTGCTACGGTACTTCTTTTATGAAACTTGTTGATCCCGCTATTAATGCACTGGCCACCGCCAAATCGGTTTTGCTCGATCCTTGGGGTCTGGACGAGGCCGATATGTCGCGGGCGCTGGGCGAAATCTTTACGCACAAGGTCGATTACGCCGACTTGTATTTCCAGTACACGCGCAGCGAAGGCTGGAGCCTGGAAGAGGGCATCGTCAAGACCGGCAGCTTTTCCATCGAGCAAGGCGTGGGCGTGCGCGCCATCAGCGGCGAAAAAACCGCTTTTGCCTATTCCGATACGCTGTCGCCCGATGCCTTGTTGTCGTCGGCCCGCGCGGTGCGCACCATTGCGCGCCACGGGGCGGGCCGGCCAGAAAGTGGTCAGCGGGCATCCTGCCCCGGGGCGTGCGCTGTACCCGCCGATCGATCCGGTCACATACCTTGTCCGCCCCCGAAAAGGTGGCTTTGCTCGAGCGCATCGAACGCTATGGCGCGCGCCAAGGATCCGCACATCGTTCAAGTCATGGCCAGCCTGGGCGCCGAATACGACGTTATCCTGGTTGCCGGCAGCGATGGCCGCCTGGCGGCCGACGTGCGCCCGCTGGTGCGTCTGTCGCTGACCGTCATCGCCGAGCAGAACGGCCGCCGCGAAATGGGCCATGGCGGCGGGGGCGGTCGTGCGGGCTTGGCCTACTTTACCGACGCGCTGCTTGCGAGTACGTGCGAGCGCGCTGTCCACGAGGCGCTGGTCAACCTCGAGGCGCAGCCTGCGCCCGCCGGCGAAATGACCGTGGTGCTGGGGTCGGGCTGGCCCGGCATCTTGCTGCACGAAGCGGTCGGCCATGGGCTCGAGGGCGATTTCAACCGCAAGGGCTCCAGCGTCTTTTCCGGCCGGATCGGCGAGCGGGTAGCGTCCAAGGGCGTCACGGTCGTCGACGACGGCACCATCGCCGACCGCCGCGGTTCGCTGAATATCGACGACGAAGGCAATGTCACCCAGCGCAATGTGCTGATCGAGGACGGCATCCTGCGCGGCTATATGCAGGATTCGCTCAATGCCCGGCTGATGAAAACGCCGGTCACCGGCAACGGGCGGCGCGAGTCCTTCGCGCATCTGCCCATGCCGCGCATGACCAACACCTACATGCTGGCCGGCGACAGGTGCCTCCGCCGGAAATCATCCGCTCGGTCAAGCGCGGCCTGTATGCCGTCAACTTCGGCGGCGGGCAGGTCGACATCACCAGCGGCAAGTTCGTGTTCTCGACGTCCGAAGCCTACATGATCGAAGACGGCAAGGTCACCTATCCGGTCAAGGGCGCCACGCTGATCGGCAACGGGCCCGGATGCCATGACCCGGGTCAGCATGATCGGCAACGATATGCAGCTCGATTCCGGCGTCGGCACCTGCGGCAAGGAAGGCCAGAGCGTTCCTGTCGGCGTCGGCATGCCTACCTTGCGCATGGAAGGGCTGACGGTGGGCGGCACCGCTTAGCAAGCTGTCGCAAGTCATCGGTTATTTCCCGGCCGGCAGGTCGGATTAGCGTGCATAGCGCGTAATCCGACCTGCCGGCCGGAATTCATACAAGCGCCGCAGGCGCGTAATCCCAAGCCAGCGTTTCCTTCGGAGTCTGGCCTGCATGGCCGGATTGCGCATTTGTGGCCGCTATTCCGGTTTGCCGCGGAGGCGGCTTGCCTGTTGTCTATGCGGGCGGTTGCAAGCTGTCCCGCATCCGGCTTGTCCGCCGGATTCCCCCTTATTTATTCATATTTATTCAAAAATCACTTATCGTCACAAGCGACGTTCGAGTTGACTTGATCTATTCTAGACCTTATTATTTCAGTAGAAATCAATTTGGTTGAACTCTTTCATATGACGAATACTTCAGCATCTCAACAGTACGATTTACGGATTCTGCGTGCATTGCGGCGCATTACGCGTTCGGTCGCCCTGCACTCGCGCCAGTTGGCGGCATGCAGCAACATTACGGCGCCGCAACTGGTTTGCCTGCGGGCGGTAATCGATCATCAGCCGCTTACCGCCACGGCCATCAGCCGCGAAATCCATGTCAGCGCCAGCACCGTGGTGGGCATCCTCGATCGTCTCGAAGACAAGGGCTTGATTCGCCGCGAGCGCGGGCGGGAAGACCGGCGCATTGTGTTCGTAACGGCGACCGAGGCGGGCGTCACGCTGGCCAAGGAAACACCGTCTCCATTGCAGAAAAAATTATCGGATGCCTTGAATGCCTTGCCTGAACTCGAGCAGGTCACGATGACCATGTCGCTCGAGCGCATAGTGGACCTGATGGAATCCGACGGCATCGCGACCATGGAAGCGCCAGGCGATACTTCGCCCATTCTTGATGTGCCTGCGGTCGGAGCGCTTCCCGAATCGGGACTGGCCGTTTGATAGCTCGTGCAACTCTCCCCCTTCTGAATGAATCCATTGCCGCTTGCCCGGACGCCGGCATCTGCGCCGATGCGCCCGCATGGATGCGGCCACCCGATAAAACCGATGCGGCGGGTATCCATCGCCTTGTCGCCGAGTGTCCTCCGCTCGATCTCAATTCCCTGTACACCTATCTGTTGTTAAGCGAGCATTTTCGCGATACCTGCGTGCTGGCCGGGTCGGGCGACGCGCTCGAAGGTTTTGTTTCGGGTTATGTCCTTCCGCAATGTCCAGACGTGCTGTTTGTCTGGCAAGTGGCCGTGCATGAAAGCGCCAGGGGCAAAGGCCTGGGTTCGCGCATGCTGCAAAACCTGCTGCGGCGTCCCGGCCTTGCCCCCGTTCAATATATCGAGACTACGGTAAGCCCGGGCAATCCAGCGTCGCGCGGCATGTTTGCCGGCCTTGCGCATGGATTGAAGTCTCGCATTCAGGAAACGCCTTTATTCGAGCGTAGCCTGTTTGGCTCAACCAGCCACGACGACGAACCTTTACTACGCATCGGCCCTTTTCAGCGCGTTTAGCTGAAAGCAAGGGACACGCCGATAGTTTTAAACAGAGGCGCCAAGGGGGCATGTTCATGCTGCCGTTTTTTCCGATAGGGCGTCTCGCAACCAGGAGAAAAAAGTAATGATGGACTTAAAAATATTCGACCGGATGGAGTCGGAGGTGCGGGGCTACGTCCGGTCTTTTCCTGTCATTTTCAAACAGGCCAGAGGTTCCGTACTGATTGACGAAGACAACAAGGAATATATTGATTTTTTCAGCGGCGCCGGGACGCTTAATTACGGCCACAATAATCCCGTTCTTAAAAGCAAACTGATCGAATACCTGGATACCGACGGTTTGGTGCATGGCCTGGACATGGCGACCAGCGCCAAGAAGTATTTCCTGGAAACGGTAGAGCGGATATTGCTCAAGCCGCGCAAGTGGCAGTACACCCTTCAGTTTACCGGGCCGACCGGCACCAATGCGGTGGAAGCCGCCCTCAAGATTGCGCGCCAGGTGAAGGGCCGGCAGAACGTGATTTCGTTTACCCACGGATTCCATGGTGTCAGCGGCGGTTCGCTGGCGGTTACCGCCAATGCCAAATTTCGCAATGCCGCGGGCATGGCGCTGGGCAATGCCACATTCATGCCATTCGATGGATACTTCGGCCCCGATGTGAATACCATGGCTTATGTTGAGCGCATGCTGGATGACTCCAGCAGCGGCATCGATCATCCCGCCGCTGTCATCGTTGAAACGGTGCAGGGCGAAGGCGGCGTGAACGTGGCGACATGGCGCTGGCTCAAGGAGCTTGAAAAGCTGTGCCGCAAGCACGATATGCTGCTTATCGTGGACGATATTCAGGTAGGCTGCGGCCGCACCGGCAGCTTCTTCAGCTTCGAGTCGGCAGGCATCCAGCCGGACATCATCACGCTATCCAAATCCTTGTCCGGATTCGGCCTGCCCATGTCGCTGGTGCTGATGAAGCCCGAATTCGATATCTGGACGCCCGGCGCCCACAGCGGCACGTTCCGCGGCAATAACCTGGCTTTTGTCACCGCCGCCCAGGCGCTCGACAGTTACTGGAGCGATGGCGCATTCGCCGGCGATACCCTGCGCAAGGAGCGTCTGGTGCGCGACTGGCTGGAGAACCTTGCGCATAGTTACCCGATGGCGGGCCTGAGCGTACGGGGCCGCGGCTTGATCCAAGGCTTGGTCATGCCTGACGAAGGCGCTGCCAACCGTGTTGCCAAGAGGGCCTTCGAGCATGGCGTGGTCATTGAAACGTCCGGCGCCAATGATGAAGTCTTGAAGATATTGCCCGCGCTGACTATCGAGGACGAACTCTTGGTTCGTGGACTGGAAGTCATAGAGCGCAGTGTCGGAGAAGTATTGGCCGGCAGGGGCGCAAGTGCGCATGTATTGAAATTTAGAGGACAAGCACGATGATAGTCAGAAACGTCAACGAAATAATCGGCACAGAACATGAAGTGAAAACGGAAAACTGGCTTAGCCGGCGGGTATTGCTGCAAAAGGATGGCATGGGTTTCTCTTTTCACGAGACGGTGATTTTTCCCGGGACCGAAACCCACATCCACTACCGGAACCATGTCGAAGCCGTATGGTGCATAGAAGGCGACGGGGAGGTTGAGACGATTGCCGACGGCAAGAAATATGCGCTGGGGCCGGGGGTCGTATATGCGCTCAACGAGAACGATGAGCACTGGCTGCGCGGCGGCAAGAAACCCTTGCGTGTGATCTGCGTTTTCAATCCGCCTTTGACGGGGTTTGAAGTGCATGACGAAAAAGGAGTTTATCCGTTGGAGTCGAATGCGGCTTGAATCCATAAGGAGTATTCAATGACAAGGTCGATGAAAGACGTATATGTGTCGCGTACGGATCTGGGCTCCGCCATTATCGCCAGGCAGGATCCTGTCGTGTATGACGGCGGAGCCTATGCCGATGCCTTGGCGCCCGGGCAACTGGCCGCTTATGAGCGCGATGGGTTCCTGATGCTTGATGGCGTATTTGGCGGCGATGAGGTCAATGCCTTGCTGGACGAAGTCCGGCGCCTGAGCGCCGATCCTGCCATCGTGAGCATGGAGGAGGCCATTACCGAACGGGACAGCGTCGCGGTCAGGTCTATTTTCAGGGTGCATCAGATCAGCGGGATGCTGGCCAGGCTGGCGCGCGATCCGCGCCTTATCCATGCGGCCCGGCAAATCTTGGTTCCGAGGTATATATGCACCAATCCCGCGCCAACATGAAGCCCGGTTTTAAAGGGAAGGAATTCTATTGGCATTCCGACTTTGAAACCTGGCATGTCGAGGACGGCATGCCGCGTATGCGGGCGCTTAGCTGCTCGGTGCTGCTGACCGACAATAACGCCTGCAATGGTCCCCTGATGCTGGTTCCCGGTTCGCATCAGCATTTCATTTCGTGCCAGGGCCAGACGCCCGACAACCACTATAAGCAGTCGCTCAAACAGCAGGAATATGGCGTGCCGGATCCTCTGAGCCTGCAGTTATTGGTCGAGCAGGGCGGTCTCCAGGCCATGACCGCAAGCGCGGGTTCGGTGGTGTTCTTCGATTGCAATACCATGCACGGTTCGAACGGCAATATATCCCCGTGGCCGCGAGCCAATGTGTTCATGGTTTATAACAGTGTCGAAAACACATTGGCCCCGCCCAAGTATGGCTTGAAGCCGCGTCCGGAACACATTGCCGCGCGCAGCAGCTTCAAGCCGCTTGCCCCGCTGGAAAGCATGGCGGCTCCCGGCTGACGCATCCGGTTGTGGATGCGTTCTTCGGGCCGCTGGCAAAACCCGGGCTTCGGCTTGCCATTGCCGGCGGTAGGCCGGATTAGCGCCGCAGGCGCATAATCCGGCCTATGGTCCCAATGGCGACGGCAGGCCCTTGCCCGCTTCCTTATTTCGGGTTGATGAATCCCTTCAGGAATTCCTGCGTGCGCTCCTCGCGCGGCTCGGTAAGGACTTGCTCCGGGGGGCCTTCTTCGACGATGCGTCCTCGGTCGAAAAACACACCCGGTCCGAGATTTGCTTGGCGAATTGCATTTCGTGGGTGACCAGCAACATGGTCAGGTCATGTTCGGCGGCCAGGCGCCTCGATACCTGGAGCACTTCTTCGACCAGTTCCGGATCGAGCGCCGATGTCGGCTCGTCGAAAAGCATGATGTTGGGCCGCATCGCCATCGCCCGCGCAATGGCTACGCGCTGCTGCTGGCCGCCCGAAAACTGGCGCGGGAATTTGTCGGCCTGATCGCGAAAGGCCCACCAGTCCGAGCAATTCTTCCGCCGCGTTGATTGGCCTCTTCTTTCGGCTCATGCCCAGCACTTGACCGGCGCTTCGCGTGACGTTGCGGCGCACGGTCATATGCGGAAACAGATTGAACTGCTGGAACACCATGCCCATTTCCTTGCGCATTTCGCGCAGGTGGTCTTCGCCCGCGGGTACGAGCGCATCGTGTTGATATTGATGCCATAGCGGCTTGCCCGCCACATGGATGACACCTTCCTTGATGGTCTCCAGCGTCATCAGTATGCGCAGGACGGTGGATTTCCCAGAGCCCGATGGTCCGATAATGCTTACTTTTTCACCTTTGCGCACTTCGAAATCGAGCGAGTCCAGAACGGTGACATCGCCAAAGCGCTTGACGACCTTGTCGAATTTGATGATGGCTTCGTTCATCTCAGGGGTAGTCCTTGCTTGGGCAGGCGGGTATCGAGATAGCGTACGGCGGCCGAGGCCACCAGGGTCAAAATAAGATAAAGGCCGCCCACCATGGAGAGGGGAATCAAATAGTTGAAAGTCCGGTCGCCGATGATTTTGGCGACACTGAGTATTTCAAGGACGGACACGACCGAGAGCACCGGGACATCCTTCATGATGGAAACCAGGTAATTGCCAAGCGCCGGGATGATCCTGGGAATAGCCTGGGGCACGATGATCGCCCTGAAAGTGCGCGCCGACGACAGATCCAGGGCTCGGGCCGCTTCCGTCTGGCCGCGTGCAACGGATTCAATGCCGGCCCTGTAGACCTCGGAGGTGTAGGCGCTGTACTGCACTCCCAGAGCCAGCGCGCCGGTAAGAAAAGCGGGCAGCACAATACCGTATTCCGGCAGGACGTAATACAGGAAAAACAGCTGGGCCAAAAGCGGGGTGCCGCGGATGAACTCGGTAACGAAGCGGGCGGGCCAGGAAATAAGGCGTACACGGGACGCCTTCAGGGCCGCCAGGACCAGGCCAAGCACCGCCGCCACGAAGAATCCCAGCACGGTGGCTTGTATGGTGACGACCAGCCCTTTCAGAAGGATAGGCAGAATCGAACTGGCGAATAGCCAATTATTGGCGGTGTTCCACTCTATGCCTAGCAGCATGGTCAGATCCTCCCCGCGCGCCAGCGCCCGACCGAACGCTCCAGCAGTTTCATGATCGCGGTCAAGACCAGGGCCATGCCAAAGTACATGAACAGCAGCATGGTATAGACCGTAACGCTGTCTTGTGTGAAGTTGCGTATTTGCTCGGCGCGGAAGGCAAGATCGCCTAGGCTGATGAGGGATACCAAGGCGGTGTCCTTGAGATTCTGGATGGCAAGGTTGCCGAAGCTGGGCATCATTTCGGGGATGGCCTGGGGCAGCGAAATTCGCCTGAGGATTTGCCTGGGCGTGAAGTTCAGCGCCTTGGCCGCTTCATGTTGCGCAAGCGGCACAGCCTGGATGGCGCCGCGAACCACTTCGGCGCCGTATGCGCCGATATTCAGGCTCAGGGCCAGGGTGCCCGCGATAACCGGCGGAAGCCGCAGGTCTATGCCTATGGCCTGCCCCAGGATGGGCAACGCGAAGTACAGCCAGAATAACTGGACCAGCAAAGAGGTGCCGCGAAAGACCTCAATGAAGCAGATCGACACCCATTTGGCGGCCCGGTTGCCGGAGATTTTTCCTATGCCGAATGCGAAGGCAAAGAAGCCGCCCAGGATAGTGGAGTACACGGTCAGCTTGACCGTTACCCAGGCGCCTTGCAGCAGCGGGGTGCTGTAGCTTATCCATTCCATCGGCATCCCGGCTTATCCGGCGCAAAGCTGCGCGCTTGTTTTGCCGAACGACTCTTTGGCATCCTCCGCGCTGAAGCCGTATTGGGACATGATTTTTTTCCAGCCGTCGGTTTTCTTGTATTGGGCCAACTCGGTATTGACGGCATCGCGCAAATCCTTGGAGTCCTGGCCAAAGGTAAAACTGCCCCAGCTTCGCACAGGAGCGCCGTCGACGACAGGATCGGTAAAGTCTTTGGCGGGCTCGACCTTGTCGCTTTTGCCGGCCAACTGGCCGACTGTCGGGCTGGTGGCGGCATAAGCGCTTGCCCGCCCAGTGGAAATCGTGGAAATCGCATCCGCATTATTCGAGATGGTTACCATGCGCTCCGCCGGCACTTTCAGCTTCTGCAGTATCTCCAATTGATCCGCGCCGGCCATAATGGCGACATTCTTGCCGGATTTCGCGAACGACTCGAAACTGTGGACCTTATCGGGATTTCCGGCGGCGACCAACAGGCCTTCGCCATATGAACTGTTCGGTTCGGAGAAAAGCACTTCCTTGCAGCGCGAGGGCAGGACGGCCATTTCGGCGGCGACCATATCGAAACGATGGGCCCGCAGGCCGGGGATAAGGGAGCCGAAGTTTGCCGTGACCCACTCGATCTTCTTGATGCCCAATTGTTCCATGATGTGTTTGGCGACATCGGGCCCGACGCCTTTGCCGTGCCGTCAAGATCCATATATCCGTAGGGAATTTCGTTGGCCACGGCAATCCGGACGGAGCCGCGATCTTTGATGTCTTGCAGGCTGGCCGCGCTTGCCGTAGCCGCCAGGCCGCCGCTTAGCATGACGGCGAGCGCGCACAGGATAGTGTGATGAGTCTTGTTCATTTCTTGTCCTTTTTGAGGTGATATGGCGAGGACCCGCCCCAGCAATATTCAATCGTGTTAAATGATATCTAGAGAAATCATACCTCATTAAATAATTTGAGTTCAAATGAATATGAGCGTAATGAATTGCCCCGTGCGCTGTTTCAATTACCAATCCCACCTGCGAGAGGCGCGCCATACGGTCTATATCTGGCGGTTCGTGGAGGAGGCGGATTTCAATTGGCAGGGGGGGAATTCTGTGCTAGGATGTGAAGATGCACTGCGCACTTTCCTACTTTTATTTTTTTTATTTTCCAAAGCCGCTGGTGGAGGAAGGGAAACGTTGTACGCAGTAAAAAAGAACCAAATTCCCAAAAAGCCGCCAGCGATGCTAGGCGGCTTTTTTTGTACCGCTTGCTACGTTGACAATTATTCTGGAGTTAAGCTGTGTCCCACAATACCGATGATTTGCGTATCCGCGAAATCAAGGAGCTTGCCCGCCCTCGCACTTGATGCGCGAGTTTCCCTGCACCAGGAGGTTCGGCAACAGTGTATAGAGCCCGCCAGGCCTTGCATCGCATCTTGCACGGCATGGACGACCGGCTGGCCGTGGTCATCGGTCCGTGCTCGATCCACGACACCGGCCGCGCTGGAATACGCCGCAGCGCCTGCAAGGCCAGCGCGACCGCTTCAGCGGCGAGCTGGAAATCGTCATGCGCGTGTACTTCGAGAAGCCGCGCACCACGGTGGGCTGGAAAGGGCTGATCAACGATCCCGACCTCGACGGCAGCTTCAACATCAACAAGGGCCTGCGCATCGCCCGCGAACTGCTGCTGGAGATCAACGCGCCTCGGCTTGCCCGCGGGCTGCGAATTCCTCGACATGATCACGCCGCAGTACATCGCCGACCTGGTCGCGTGGGGCGCGATCGGCGCGCGCACCACCGAAAGCCAGGTGCACCGCGAACTGGCCTCGGGGCTGTCGTGCCCGGTGGGCTTCAAGAACGGCACCGACGGCAACGTGCGATCGCCGATCGATGCCATGCAAGGCGGCCTCGCATCCGCATCATTTCCTGTCGGTGACCAAGGGCGGCCGTGTCGGCGATCGTGTCGACCGACGGCAACGAAGACTGCCACGTGATCCTGCGCGGCGGCAAGGCGCCGAACTACGATGCCGCCAGCGTCGAGGCCGCTTGCCAGCGACATGGCCAAGGCCGGCATGGCGCCAGCGCGTCATGATCGACGCCAGCCACGCCAACAGCAGCAAGAAACCCGAGAACCAGCCGCAGGTGCTGGGCGACGTGGCGCGGCCAGATCGAAGCGGGCGAGGACCGCATCGTCGGCGTCATGGTCGAAAGCCACCTCGTCGGCGGGCCGGCAGGACCTGGTTCCAGGCCAGCCGCTGGTCTACGGCCAGAGCATCACCGACGGCTGCATCGATTGGGATTCCTCGGTGATGGTGCTCGAGCGCCTGGCGCAGGCGGTCAAGGCGCCGGCGCCTCGTCGGCCGCCGCCGCGGGCAAGTGACCATCGCGGCACTGACCGCCCATCCTCCGTCGAGGTCCAGATGAACACTCCCGCCTTGCCTGCCGCCACGCGGCGCCCGCCGCCGCCGGCCTGCATCGCCGCCCTCGAGCAGCGCTTCGGCGAGCGCTTGTCGCTGGCGCAGGCGGTGCGCGAGCATCATGGGCGCGACGAATCGCCGTATCCGGCGGTGCCGCCGGATGCCGTGGTGTTCGCCGAAAGCACCGAGGACGTGGTCGATGCGGTCAAGCTATGCGCGGCGCACGCGGTGCCGCTGATTGCCTTCGGTTCCGGCTCGTCGCTGGAAGGCCATGTGCTGGCGATCCAGGGCGGCGTCAGTCTGGATCTGTCCCGCATGAACAAGGTGCTGGCGGTGCACGCCGACGACCTGACCGCCACGGTGCAGGCCGGCGTCACCCGCAAGCAACTCAATGACGAACTCCGCGATACCGGCCTGTTCTTTCCGATCGATCCGGGCGCCGATGCCAGCCTGGGCGGCATGGCCGCCACGCGCGCGTCGGGCACCAATGCCGTGCGCTACGGCACCATGCGCGAGAACGTGGTGTCGCTGACCGTGGTGACGGCGCAGGGCCGGGTGATCCGCACCGCGCGCCGCGCCCGCAAGTCGGCGGCCGGCTACGACCTGACCCGGCTGTTCGTCGGCAGCGAAGGCACGCTGGGCATCATCACCGAGGTCACGGTCAGGCTGTATCCGCAGCCCGAGGCCGTCTCGGCCGCCGTATGCAATTTCGAGACGGTCGACGCCGCGGTCAGCGCCGTGATCGAGACATCCAGATGGGGGTGCCGGTGGCGCGCGTCGAGTTCCTGGACGCGGCCGCGGTCACGTGCCGGTCAATCGCTACAGCAAGCTGAGCCTGCGCGAAACGCCCGCTGCTGCTGTTCGAGTTCCACGGCAGCCCCGCCGGCGTCCAGGAACAGGCCGCGCTGGTCCAGGACATCGCGCGCGAACACGGCGGCATGGATTTCGAATGGGCCGACGCAGCCGGAAGACCGCAATCGCCTGTGGGCGGCGCGCCATAACGCCTATTTCGCCACGCTTGCAGTTGCGCCCCGGTGCGCGCGCCATCAGCACCGATGTCTGCGTGCCGATTTCCCGCCTGGCCGAATGCATACGGCGAAACCAACCGCGACCTGGCCGGCGCCAGTTTTCCTGCACTGCATGGTGGGCCACGTCGGCGACGGCAACTTCCATGTGCAGATGCTGCTCGATCCGGATAACCCGAGGCCGAATGGGCCGAGGCCGAAGCGATCAACCACCGGCATGGTGCGGCGGGCCCTGGCCATGGACGGCACCTGCTCCGGCGAGCACGGCGTGGGCTTGCACAAGATGCGAATTCATGCCGGAGGAACATGGCGACGACGCGCTCGCAGCTGATGCGGCAGCATCAAGCAGGCGTTGGACCCGCACAATATCCTGAACCCGGGCAAGATCGTCAGTTGGGACTACCAGACAGGATCGGGCAGGCGCGATGCCGGTAAACCCTCGGAGGCCTTCCCTGGCAGACAACAGCCCCGAGAGATTTGTCAATCGACATTCCGCCGTGAGGGTTTATCCGCTGGGCGACGACGAGCCGCAGGATATCTTGCAGGGCTGGAGATTGCATGAAGCCCCAGTAGAAGCTGGGCAAGACCCGGCCATAGCCGAGCGCCAGAGAAGTGGTGCAGGCCTTACGAGTGTTGCCCGCGCACTGCGTGCTTTATCGGGAAGAGATACCCGCCCTTATGAATGCGACGGCCTGGCCTTGTACCGCAGCCTGCCGCCGGTAGTGGTCCTGCCCGAAACCGAAGAGCAGGTCATTGCGGTGCTGCGCCTGTGCAAGGCTTCAACATCCCCATTGTGGCGCGCGGCGCCGGCACAGGGTTGTCGGGCGGCGCCATGCCGCATGCGCAAGGCGTTCTGCTGGGCATGGCAAAATTCAACCGAATCAAGAGAGTCGAGCCTGGAGTCGGCGACCGCCGTGGTCGAGCCGGGCGTGCGCAACTTGGCGATTTCCGAGGCCGCCGCGCCGTATGGCCTGTATTACGCTCCGGATCCGTCCAGCCAGATTGCCTGTTCGATCGGCGGCAATGTCGCCGAGAATTCCGGCGGCGTGCATTGCCTGAAATATGGGCTGACCGTACACAACGTATTGCGGGTGCGCATGGTCACCATCGATGGCGATGTGGTCGAGCTGGGCTCCGAAGCGCCCGACTGTGCCGGGCCTGGATTTGCTGGCGGCTTTCATCGGTTCGGAAGGCATGCTGGGCATCGTCACCGAAGTAACGGTGCAGGCTGATTCCCAAGCCCGCATGCGCCCAGGTCGTTATGGCAAGCTTCGATAGCGTCGAGGCGGCCAGCCTGGCGGTTACCAATATTATTGCCGGCGGCATTATTCCCGCCGGCCTCGAAATGATGGACAAGCGCGCGGTGCACATGGTCGAGCCTTTCGTCAAGGCGGGCTACGATCTCGAAGCGGCGGCAATCCTGCTGTGCGAATCCGATGGCACTCTGGAAGAGGTCGCCGATGAAATCGCGCGCATGGAAGCCGTGTTCCAAGATGCCGGCGCGACGCGCCTGCAAGTGTCCGGCTCCGAAGCCGAGCGCCTGTTGTTCTGGGCGGGACGTAAAAACGCCTTTCCCGCGGCAGGCCGCATTTCGCCCGACTATTACTGCATGGATGGCACGATTCCGCGGCGCCATCTTGGGCGCGTCCTGGGCGCGATCGAGCAAATGGAAGATGAGTACGGCCTGCGCTGCGCCAACGTATTTCACGCTGGCGACGGCAATCTTCATCCCTTGATCATGTTTGACGCGAATGAGTCCAACGAGGTCGAGCGGGCCGAAAAATTCGGGGCAGCCATACTTGAACTGTGCGTGCAGGTCGGCGGAACGGTAACCGGCGAGCACGGTGTCGGTGTGGAAAAAATAAACCAGATGTGCGTCCAGTTCACGCGCGAAGAACTTGAGTTCTTCGGAGCCTTGAAAAGAAGCTTTGATCCTTATGGCTTGTTGAATCCGGAAAAAGTCATTCCAACCCTGGCGCGTTGTGCCGAATACGGCAAAATGCATGTTCATGGCGGCGATGTCCGCTTTTCCGATTTGCCTCGTTTTTAAGAACCGACCATGGAATTTGTATTATCTGAGTTGTGCCAGCAAGTGATGACCGCCCGCGCCGGAGAGCGCGCTGTATGCATACGTGGCGGCGGCACCAAGAATTTTTATGGCGAACCCGGCGACCGCGACACCATCAGCGATATGGCGGTATTGAACTTGTCGGGCTACCACGGCATCGTCAATTACCAGCCGTCCGAACTGGTCATTACGGCCCGCGCCGGAACCTTGCTTGCCGATATCGAAAAGACGCTGGACGAACAGAACCAGATGCTGGCTTTCGAGCCGCCCCGGTTTGGGCCCGCCTCGACTATCGGCGGCTGCATCGCCAGCGGCTTGTCCGGGCCGCGCCGCATGGCCGCCGGCAGCGTCCGCGATTTTGTCCTTGGCGCCAAGCTGCTCGACTCTTCGGGCAGCGTCCTGGCGTTCGGCGGCGAAGTCATGAAGAACGTGGCGGGTTACGACGTATCGCGCCTGCTGGCAGGCTCCATGGGCATTTTCGGCGCGCTGGTCGAGATCTCCATCAAGGTGGCTCCGAAACCGTTCCAGGAAAAAACCCTGGTTTTCGAAACCGGCGAGGCAGGCGCGCTAAGCCTTTTCACTGAATGGCGCGGATTGCCCGTGCCGGTGTCCGCGACCGCATGGTGCGCCGGGCCGAACTCCGCGGCGGGCTTGCTGCATGTGCGTTTATCGGGCAGCGAACCGGCGGTGCAAAATGCCACGAAAAGGCTGGGGGGCCAAGAGGTGAATGCGCTCGAAGCCAACGCTTTCTGGGACAGCCTGCGGGATCAGACCCATGCGGTATTCGGGTCTCGGCCTTTGTGGCGCGTGGCGGTGCCGCCGCAAGCGCCGGCCTTTAATCATGGCGCGGCCCTGATCGAGTGGAACGGCGGCTTGCGCTGGCTGGCCGGAGTCGAATCGGGACCAGAACTGCGCGCCAGCGTGTCCAGGCTGGGGGGGCATGCGACCTTGTATCGCTACGAATCCAAGCCGGATGACCTGCCTGTCTTTCAGCCTTCGCCGCCCGCGGTCAGGAATATCAGCCTGCGCCTCAAGCAAGAGCTCGATCCCGTCGGTATTTTCAATCCTAAACGCTTGTTCCCGGACTTCTGAATCATGCAAACCAATTTGGCGTCATGGGCGCGCGATACCGACCAGGGCCAGGATGCCGACGAAATCTTGCGCCGCTGTGTGCATTGCGGATTTTGTCTGGCGACCTGCCCCACCTATCAAATCCTGGGCGACGAGCGCGATAGTCCGCGCGGGCGCATTTACCTGATGAAGCAGGTGCTGGAAGGCGTTGAGCCCACCCAGGCTACTCAACAGCACCTGGATCGCTGCCTGACCTGCCGCAATTGCGAAACCACCTGTCCATCGGGCGTGGAATACGGTGCCCTGGTCGATATAGGACGTAATCTGGTCGACCAGAAAGTCCAGCGTCCATTCTCGCAGCGGCTTACTCGTTCATTGCTGCGGCATATGCTGAATTCGCCCTTGTTCGGTCCGGCCATGAAGCTGGGGCGGCTGCTGCGTCCCGCGCTGCCCGATGTCCTGAAGAACAAGATTCCGGCGGCTCGCCCGGTCGGCGCCTTGCCGGCCAATGGCGCGCGGCACCCCCGGCAAGTATTGATACTGGCGGGCTGCGTGCAGCCGGCCATGATGCCAACTATCGACGCCGCCACCATACGCGTGCTGGATGCGCTGGGCATAGGCACCCGGGTGGTGCCGGGCGCGGGCTGTTGCGGCGCTATCAATTTCCACCTCGACGCCCAGGAAGCGGCGCTTGAGCAAATGCGCGCCAATATCGATGCCTGGCTGCCGCTGATCGACAGCGGCCAGGTCGAAGCCATTATCATGAATGCGTCGGGTTGCGGGGCCATGGTCAAAGAGTACGCGCACCATTTGCGCCACGACCGCGACTACGTGGCCAAGGCCTTGCGTCTTGTGGACAAGGTGCGCGATGTGGCGGAGATCGTCGCGCCGCATGCGGCTGATCTCAAGGCGCTAATGAAAACCGCGCCTGTCCCGGTGGCTTTCCATCCGCCATGCACGTTGCAGCATTGGCAGGGCCTGCGCGGCGTCAGCGAACGGATGCTGCTCGATCTGGGCTTTACCTTGCAGCCTTTTGTCGAATCGCATTTGTGCTGCGGTTCCGCCGGGACCTATTCCGTTACGCAGCCCGAATTGGCCAAGTCCTTGCGCGATCGCAAGCTTGCCGCCATACAGGCGGCCGAACCCGGCTGTATTGTCTCGTCCAATATCGGTTGCATCACTCATCTGCAAAGCGGAACGGCAACGCCGGTGCGGCACTGGATCGAGGTCGTCGACCAGGCGCTCGGCGCGCAGCCGGGCGGCTCGCTTTCGTAAGCGGCGGAACCGTCTAAAATAGCGGCATGGCTAAAATATCTGCATCAAAAGGGCGTGTCGTGGTGGGTATGTCGGGGGGGGTCGACTCCTCGGTAACGGCGTGGTTGCTGAAAGAACAGGGCTACGAAGTCGTCGGCCTGTTCATGAAGAACTGGGAAGACGACGACGATTCTGAATACTGTTCGACCCGGCAAGACTGGCTGGACGCGGCCAGCGTCGCCGACCTGCTTAGCATCGATATCGAAGCAGTGAATTTTGCCGCTGAATACAAGGATCGCGTGTTTGCCGATTTTTTGCGCGAATATTCGGCCGGCCGCACCCCCAACCCCGACGTCCTGTGCAACGCCGAAATCAAATTCAAGGCGTTTCTTGATCACGCCATGTCGCTGGGCGCCGAACGGATTGCCACCGGCCATTATGCCCGCGTACGTACCATCCACACCGAAGCCGGCGATCAGCATCAACTATTGAAGGCCCTGGACCACACCAAGGATCAAAGTTATTTCTTGCATCGCCTGAATCAGCAGCAACTGGCCAAAACGCTTTTCCCCTTGGGTGAAATCCCCAAGACCGAAGTGCGGCGCCTGGCGCAAGAGCTGCAATTGCCCAATGCGGCCAAGAAAGATTCCACCGGTATTTGCTTTATCGGCGAGCGTCCTTTTCGCGAATTCCTGAATCGTTATCTGCCAACCAAACCGGGTCCCATCAAGACGCCCGAGGGCATGGTGGTGGGCCAGCATCAGGGGCTGTCGTTCTACACCCTGGGCCAGCGCAAAGGCCTGGGCATCGGGGGCGTGAAAGGGCGGCAGCGCGGCGACGGCACGGCCGATGCCTGGTACACCGCGCGCAAGAGCATCGCGGATAATACGCTATATGTGGTGCAAGGCCACGATCATCCGTGGCTATTGGCCCGGCAGCTTCATGCGCAGGATGCCAGTTGGGTCGCCGGGCGCGCGCCCGAGCCCGGTGCGTACACGGCAAAAACCCGCTACCGGCAGGCCGATTCGGCATGTGTCTTGCGGGACACCGCCGAAACGGATTTCGGCTTGTCGTTCGACGAGGACCAATGGGCTGTCACGCCTGGGCAGTCCGCCGTGCTGTATTCGGGCGATGTGTGCCTGGGCGGCGGCATTATCATTTAAGGCAAGGCTGGACGCCCTTACGCGTTTATTCCCTTCAAGAACATATATACGGCAAGTATATAAAGCATGGCGGCAAAAACCCGCTTAAGCTTCTTGACCGGCAGATTGTGCGCCGCCTTCGCGCCCAGCGGCGCGGTAAATACGCTTGCGATGGCGATCAGGCCGAGGGCAGGCAGCGAGATGTAGCCAAAAGACCCGGGGGGCAGGCCTTGCACCGACTGGCCCGCGAAGATATATCCCGCCACATTGGCGACCGCAATGGGAAAGCCCAAGGCGGCGCTGGTCGCGACAGCGGTATGTATGGCGACATTGCACCATGTCATGAATGGGACGCTGATGAATCCGCCGCCGGCGCCGACCAGACCCGAAATAAAGCCTATGAACCCTCCCGCCGCCAATTGGCCGGCGGTGCCGGGCATTTGCCGCGTGGCCGGCGGTTTCTTGTCGAGGAACATTTGCGTGGCGGAAAACGCCACGAACACGCCGAAGAAAATGGCCAGGTAGGCGCCCTTGAGCACGGAGAAAACGCCGACGCTGCCTATCATGCTGCCGACAATGATCCCTGGCGCCAGCTTGCGCACGATATCCCAGCGCACCGCCCCGCGCTTATGGTGCGCCCGAACGCTTGAAATGGACGTGAAAATAATGACCGCCATGGATGTGGCAATGGCCATTTTGACGGCCAGCTCGGCGTCGATGCCTTGAGACGAAAACATCAGGGTCAGAAATGGAACCAGGACCATTCCTCCGCCTATGCCCAGCAGCCCTGCCAGGAAGCCGCTGCCAATGCCAAGCAGCAGTAATTCAATGATATGGAAGCTATTCATGCCTATAACGCTTTAAGAAAGATTCGCTGAAGTAGCCGCCAGGGCAAAGCTACAGGGGATTACTGTATGTTCGAGATATTAACCAAGTTCCGCGTAGCCATGTTGTTGCTCTGTCCAGGTATGCCTGAGCGTTTCAGCCTTGCCGATGGCCTGGCTCGGCGTTAAAGCGCATGAATTGGCGGCGAATCTGGTCGGCCGGTTCATTGTTGCCGGCCAGAATGCTCAGCAATAGCCGCGCTTTCAATGGGTCGAGTATTCCGGCGGGAATAAGGCCGCGTCCGATCAAGTCGGTTTCGGATCCTGGAAAACCATAGGTCTTTGTGAAGACTGGCCCGCCTACCGTTCTTACGGCAAGCACCACCGGCATTTGCGCGGCAAGTTGCGTCAAGGGTTGCACCCAGCGATCGGGGACATGGCCGGCGCCCATGGCTTCGACGACCGCGCCGGCATACCCCATGCCTTCCAGCGCGGCAATCAGCCGCCCATCGTCGCCCAGGCTGGCTTTGACGATGGCAATGGGACGTATGGCCGATGGCGCGGGAAGCAGCAGCCGGGGCATGGACGGAGAAGATGTGAACAGGACTTGTTGTTCATATACCAGCCCGACGGGGCCGGCGGTGGGTGAAATGAACGAAGAGGTCAGGGCCGTGTGCCCTTTCTTAACGAAGGCGGCGCTATGTACTTGGTCATTAAGCACTACCAGGACGCCCCGGCCCGCCGCGTCCTGTGAAATCGCGACAACCACCGAAGCCAGCAGATTGGCCGGACCGTCGGCTCCGGCGGCCTGGGCGCCGCGCATGGCGCCGGTTACCACGACCGGTTTGTCGCCGCCGACCAGCAAGTCGAGCAGGAACGCTGTTTCTTCGATGGTGTCGGTGCCCTGGATGACTATCGCCGCGCGAATGTCGCCGGCGAATTTCTGTTCGATGGTCCGGGACAGCTCGACGATGTTTTCAAGTGTCAGCGAGGCGCCCGGCACGCTGCTGAAGGTCAAGGTTTCGATTTCGGCCAACTGCGCGATTTGCGGAACGGCGCGAAGCAGATCGTCGGCTGTCAACGTGGGGGCTATGCCTGCCGCACCCGCGCTGCTGGTCATGGTGATGGTGCCGCCAGTGGAAATGATGAGAAGTTTCGGCTTGGACATGGTGTGAGGTTTTCTTTTGCGATAAGTGTGGGGGGCTGGAAAATTGGAGGCGCTCGGGCGCAAGCGCCTCGGTTTCCTAGTCTATTTTGGTTCCGGTTTCCTGGACAACCTTGGCGTAACGGGGCATTTCGGACTCAAGCAGTTGGGCCATCTTTTCGGGCGACACATTCAAAGGTTCGGCCCCCAGGTTACGAAAATTCTCTACGATTTTTTCGCTCTTGAGAGCTTGGCCGAACGCCTTGTTGAGATGGGCGACAATCTCCTTGGGCATATTGGCTGGGCCCAAGACCCCGCTGTAGAGCGTGACTTCGGCTTCTGGAACACCGGCTTCTTTTATGGTGGGCACATCGGGCAGAATCGCCACGCGCGATGGTGTGCTGACCGCCAGGGCGCGAAGCTTGCCCGATTTTACCTGGGATATGGCCGGCGGCATGCTGCTGAAGGCATATTCGATCTCGCCTGAAATAACCGCTGTTACCAGCGGCGCGCTTCCTTTGTAGGGAATATGGACGACATCGCTTTGGGTGGCTTCATTCATCATTTCGCTTGCCAGGTGAATGATGGTTCCGTTGCCGGACGACCCGTAGGAATACGCGCCCGGCTTTTCCTGTAGGCGATTGACCAGGTCCTTGACGGTCTTGGCAGGCGATTTCGCATTGATCACCAGCATTAGCGGCGTGGACGATACCAATGCGATCGGCGAGAAATCCTTGACCGTGTCGTAAGGTAGTTTTGCATAGAGGCTGGCATTGATGGCGTGCGTAGTCATGTCCTGGAACAGCAATGTATAGCCGTCCGGCTTTGCTCTGGCGACGACGTCCGAGGCTATCGTGGTGCCGGCGCCCGGCCGATTCTCCACCACGATTGTTTGGCCCAGCACCGTTGAGGCTTCGTTGGCGACGGCGCGCGCGACAACATCGGATATGCCCCCTGGAGGAAATCCGACAATCATGCGTATGGGTTTGGATGGATAGTCGCTTTGGGCCATGGCGGAGCCCGCCGTTAGCGCAAGTGTGCAAAGTAGAATCCGGGGGAAGCGCGAAAGTTTCAACATGGTGTCTCCTGATTATTAGAATAAAGGTGTGGGGCTTATGCGGCTAGGGCTTTCAGCGACAGCCATAAGTCGCTGACCTGCCCTTGCGTTATATTCCGGACAATGAAAATAAGCGCTGATTGCCTCGGCGCGTCCGCGTCGATCGAAAGGGCGACCGCCCGATCGAAGATATGGCATACGCCTTGGATCAGGTGCGCTTGCGGCGTGTCTTCAAAGTAGACAATGCCTTTGACGCGCAACAGATCCGGCCCTCGCAGGCGCGTCAAGGTGGAGAGGAACAGATCGAACAAGGGCCGATTCAGTGCGGTATCGAAGCGCAGTACGAAGTTGCTTACGCTAACGGGATGCATCGTCCGTTGCCGGGCAAGATAGCTTCCGCTGTCTTGTCCGTCATGGACGGGCTCTTGGCCGGCCGGCGTTGCCGCGGCCGGATCGCTTTGGGCAATGGCCGACAAATTGCCAAAGAGCTGGCTACCCGGCATGGCGCCGAAGGCCGGGCTATTGAATGGCGTAGCGTCGGCAAGCAGTGCGATGTCGATGTCGCCCTGGGTTGCCGTAATGCCGTTGGCAAACCCATTGATGGCGCGGGCCCATTCCCATGCGGCGGAGCATTGCGCCGGCGTGGCCACGTCGGTCTTGGTCATGATCAATAAATCGGCGGCTGCCGCTTGGGCGGCGGCAATCGCCGGCGCCGCCAGGCGAGCCTGGGCATTGAGCGGATCGATAAGCGTGACCACATGCGCCAAACGATAGTCGCGCACCAGCGGACCATCTCCATACAGCGTTTGCGCGATCGGACCCGGTTCGGCCAGGCCGCTGGTTTCGATGACGATGCGATCGAAACTGGGAATTTCGCCACGGTAGCGGCGCATGCCGAGATCCACCAGCAGCGCCTGGAGGTCGCCGCGCAACTGGCAGCACATACACCCATTGTCCAGCAGCACCGTTTCGTCGTCGGAGCGTTCCAGCAATTGATGGTCTATGCCGATTTCGCCGATTTCGTTGACGATCAGCATGGAGTTGGACAGCTCCGGCGTGTCGAGGACTTTCTTGAGCAGCGTCGTCTTTCCGCTGCCCAGAAATCCGGATACGACAATGACGGGTATGCGAGTGTCCGTGCGCATGCCGCTAGACCGTCATTTCAAGCGCATACAATCCCCCGCTGTGGCGGTCGACGGCAAAGACAATGCCGCGGTCGTCGACGAACACATCGTTGAACTGGATGGCGCCGGCGGGCGAGCCGGCGGGCGCCTCGGGGACGTAGTAGGCAATTTCCTGCGGGCTGAAGGGGTCTTTGATGTCGTAGGCCCGTATGCCGCCATTGAAATATGAGCACACCAGGATGTCTTCCGACTTCCATGATCCGGGCACCGGCGTATTTTCATGCAGATTATGCGCGCCGTATCGGCCGCCCCGCAGCTTATGAACCTCGACCGGCGGCATAGGCAGGGTGGAAATACTGAGAAGGTGTTTCTCGTCGCTCATGTCGACGATCCAGACAAGCTTGGGCCAGTCCGCCGCGTTGTCCTGCACGGTTTCGTCGCTGACAATGAGAAGCTCACGCTCGAACAAAGGCAGGGCGGTATGCGTGAAACCCTTGAATGGCGGCGAATTCATGAAACGCGAAATGGGCTTTGGATTGCTCAAGTCGGAAATATCCATGATGAAGGCGCCGCCGTCCAGGTATCCCAGATAGCAACGGTCGGGACGCTGGGGATACACATTGGTGTTGTGCGCGCGAAATCCCGAGTCGAACTCCGGAGCCAGCCGCGCCGGGGGCGGCGCATCGTCGCCTTCCATGGTGCCGGGCAGATGCCACCGCCCCACGGCTTTCGGAGACGTCGGGTTGCTGACGTCCACGATTCGGTAGACCTGGTCATCCTTGGGATTGCGAGGGACCAGTTCGGGATCGCTGCACGCCATGTGGACAGTTACGCCATCGACAAACCAGACGCAATGCGCGCCCCGGGAATGAGGGCCCGACGCGTCGAAGTGCGACAGGAGCCTGGGTTTTTCCGGCTGGCTTATGTCGAACAGGTCGAATCCCGCGGGGGCGAGCCCGGCCTGACTGACTTGGTACGCCACCGCCATCAGGTTTCCGGATACTTCTAGCGAGTTCGAACGGACGTTGGAATGCGGCAAATCCGTTTGCACTAGCACGCGCGGGTGGCGCGGATCCGACACATCGACACCGGTGAAGTTTTTAGGCGCATTTTCGTGCGCCAGCCACAGAATGCGCCGGCCATCGGGAAGGCATTGCATGGCAATGCCTTCTCCCACGCCGCCAAAACCGCCCAGGGTGTCTTGCGAAAGCAGGCGCATGTTGCGCTGCTGGGGGAAGAATGTTTTTTGCATGCGATTACGTTCCAGAAACAGGGGGATGGACTTGGTCGTACCAGCCGAGAATTTGCTCGCCGGTCATGAAGCGGACGTCCGCGTGCTTGCGCAGATAGTTCAGGGCGTTCTGCAGATACTTGATGCGGTGCGGCACGCCACTGAGGAAAGGATGAACCGCTATCGCCATGATGCGGACGCGTTCCTCGCCTTCCATATAAAGCTGATCGAAGCTGTCTTTTATGCGGATCAGGAACTCTTCGGAGCTATGGTGATGGACGGCCATCACCGGAACATCGTTGAGCTCGACGGAATAGGGCATGGCAACCATGGGACCTGTGGCCGTCGCAAGACGGCAAGGTTCGTCGTCCAGCACCCAATCGCCGATGTAGCGAATTCCGGCGGCGTGCAAAATATCCACCGTTTCCAGGGTTTCCGTCAAGCCGGGCCCCAGCCATCCGACAGGAGCGCGCCCAGTGAAATTGCGGATGCTTTCGACGGTTTTGGCGATCATGCCGGCCTGATCGTCGACTTGATGCGTGGGCATCTGGGTGTAGCCATGGCCCATGAATTCCCATCCGGCCTCGTGGGCCGCCTGGGCGACTCGCGGATAGCTGGAACATACCATGCCGTTGATGGACAGGGTAGGAGTAATGCCCAGTTTGTCGAACATGGCTTTCAGGCGCCAAAAGCCGACCCGCATTCCATATTCGTGCCATGCCCAATTCGGAACGTCAGGGGAAGGGGTGACGCCGGTGGGCGCGGGCAGCACCTGGCGCGGCATGGCGCGCGCAATGTCCCAGTGCTCGACGTTGACGATAGGCCAGACGATGATGCGCGCATTGTCCGGCCGGGGTAGGGGGGGCCGGTCGATGATCGCCGAGTAGGCCAGCCGTTCGGCTGGCGAGGGGATGGTTTTGGTATTCATATTATGGATATTTTTGGGTGGGTTTAAAATTCAGCGATCTAGGTATTCAGCTAATCTACGTAGCGAAAATAAGGCTGTCAACGCACACGGTATATAACTCCATATTATGGATACTATGTTTACTATTGAGACACCCTCCGCAGAAAATAACGTGCCTGGAACGCAGGCAATCAGGAGGCTGATCGCTGTATTGAAGACGCTTGCCGAGCACCAGGAGTCAGGTTTGCGGTTTGTCGACGTGGCCGATATTTGCGGCTTGCAGCAACCTACGGCCCACCGGATGCTCAAGGCCTTGCAGGCGGAGCAAATGGTGGAAAAGAACGCGGCAAGCCGTCGCTACAGGCTGGGGCCTCTGGCTTTCGAGCTGGGCATCGCCGCCGCGCCTCAGTTCAATTTGCTTGAAATGAGCGCACCGTCATTGCGTCGGCTCGCGGAACTTACCGGCGACACGGCGTTCCTGTTCATTCGCCGCGGCAACGATGCCGTATGCATTGATCGCATGTTGGGGCATTACTCCATACAGACGCCGGTGGTCACCGTAGGCAGCCGCCAGCCATTGGGGGTCAATGCCGGCGGCCTGGCTATCCTGCTGGCGCTATCGTCCACTGACGTCGATGGCATTGTTGCGGCGGTGGCATCGCGCCTGGGCGTGTATGGAGATTGCGACGAAGCCGATCTGCGCCGGGTTGTGGCGCGCGGACGCGAGCTGGGCTATGCCAGCATAGGCGAGATGGCCGTGCCGGGGGTAACCGCGATGGGGCTGGCGGTGACGACGCAGTTCGGGTCGCCGGCGGCCGCCCTGACCGTGGCGGCGACGACAAATCGAATGACGGCGCAGCGTCAGGCGGAGTTGCTGCCGATCTTGCGTTCGGAAGTCGACAAGCTTGCCGTCCTGCTGTATCAGCGCTAGCCGGCCTCGAGGGGCCTTTAACGAAATACGAGCCAGGCCTGTTCGGCGTGGCTCGTATTGGATCGGGTCTGTTCAGTGACTGCGGAAGGACGAAGAACCGTCAGCTTTTGGGCGGCAGCGTGGCGATGAACGATGGGCGGCTTTGCAGCTTGTCGTCCAGGCGATGGAGGTTTTCGAATTGCGAGCGCCAGTCAAGGTCGGCGAAACGCAAGTCGAGATAGCCCAAGGCACAGCCAACGGCGACATCGCCCAAGCTGAAATTGACGCCCATGCAAAAAGGCTGGTCGTCCAGGCTTTTGTTCATGAAGTCGAGCGCGGCCAAAATTTTCTGATGCTGGCGCTGTACCCATGCTTCGCTGCGGAATTCAGCGGCGCGCCGGTTGTATTCGATATTGATGGCGACCGCGGCGTCGAGCACGCCATCGCCGATGGCTTCCCAGCACTTGGTGGCGGCGCGATCGCGGCTTTGCTGCGGGATGAGCCGGCCCACAGGCGACAGGGTATCGAGGTACTCTACAATAACGCGGGAGTCAAACAGGCTGCCGTGGTCGTCCATGATCAGACAGGGGACTTTGCCCAGCGGATTGTAGTCTTGTATTTGCGTATCGGCGGCCCACACATCTTCGAGGACATACTCGTAATCAAGTTTTTTCTCGGCCATGACGACACGCACTTTGCGGACGTAAGGACTAGTTAGCGAACCAATAAGTTTCATAGCAAAGTTAGTAAGTTGCAGGCAAAAAAAAGTATAGCAGGATACCGCTGCTTATTCGTTGCCGGGCCAGGACAAAGTGGGTGTTGTAGTCGTCCTGTCATGAATCTGTCGTTTATATGCGTATTTCGTTTGGCGAGCTTGACGAATCCGATATGAAGGCCCCGCCGATTTGTTCAATTATTGTTCAGCCGGCCGGGCCGCCGGACCGTGGATGCTAGAATTCGGACTAATTTTCCTTTACGTGAATCGCCATGCTAATCGCCTCGCAACTAAGCCATTTGAACGCCTTGTCTCCTCTTGACGGCCGCTACGCCGCAAAAGGACAACTGTTACGCGCAACCTTGTCCGAAGCGGCATTCATGGCTCACCGGGTTGAAGTCGAGGTTGCCTGGCTGCTGGGCTTGTCCGAGGCCGGCTTGCCGGAGCTGCGGCCTTTTTCCGCGTCTTCCAAAGCCTTGCTGAAGCAATTGGTGGACGACTTTTCGGAAGACGATGCCGCGCGCATCAAGGAAATCGAGAAAGTCACGAATCACGATGTCAAAGCGGTGGAATACTGGTTAAAAGAGCGCGTGGCCGATAATGCCGAACTGGCCGCCGCCGCGGAATTCATACACTTTGCCTGCACCTCGGAAGACATCAACAACACCTCGCACGCCTTGATGCTGACGCGCGCCCGTTCGCAGTTCATCCTGCCCAAGCTGAATGAAGTCTGCCAGTGCCTGAAGACGATGGCGCGGCAATTCGCCGATCAGCCCATGTTATCGCGCACTCACGGGCAGCCCGCCAGCCCCACCACGCTGGGCAAGGAGTTCGCCAACGTTGCCGCGCGGCTCCAGCGCGCCATCGCCGCCATAGAGGCGGTCGAACCATTGGCCAAGCTGAATGGCGCCACCGGCAACTACAATGCCCACGTTTCGGCATATCCCGAGATCGACTGGCCCGCCTTCAGCGCGGGCGTACTGGGCAGCCTGGGGCTGACGCAGAATCCTTATTCCATACAGATCGAACCGCACGACTGGATGGCTGCCCTGTTTGACGCGGTGGCCCGCGCCAACACCATTATCCTGGATCTCGATCGCGATATCTGGGGCTATGTTTCCCTGGGCTATTTCAAGCAGCGCCTGAAAGAGGGAGAGGTCGGCTCATCGACCATGCCGCACAAGGTCAATCCGATCGACTTTGAAAACTCCGAAGGCAATCTGGGCCTGGCCAACGCGGTGCTGCGCCATTTGTCCGAAAAACTGCCGCTGTCGCGCTGGCAGCGCGACCTGACCGACTCCACTGTGCTGCGTAATCTGGGCGTGGCCTTCGGTTATTGCGCGGTGGCCTATGACGCCTGCCTGCGCGGCCTGCACAAGCTGGAACTGAACGCGGCCGCGATCGATCGCGATATCGATTCATGCTGGGAAGTGCTGGCCGAGCCTGTGCAGACCGTAATGCGCCGCTATGGTTTGCCCCAGCCCTACGAACAGCTCAAGGCGCTGACGCGCGGCAAAGGCATCAATCAAGAGGGCCTGGCCGAATTCATCGCCGGCCTGGATTTGCCCGCCGAGCCCAAAGCCCGTCTGCTGGCCCTGACGCCGCGCAGCTATATTGGCCTGGCGGCCGATTTGGCCAGGAAAATCCAGGGCTAGCCTGAACAGGGCGGCGGTTTGCGGGCAAGCCTTCGCCGCCGGTCGGGTTACGCGCCTTGGCGTCAATATCGATCCCCAAATTCAAGTTTCAGTTTTTTCACTGTGTCCCTTTTCCGCGTTGCTTTAACTAAGGAGCTTTTTATGAGAACGAAATTCGGCATGTTGGCAATTGCCGGCCTGATGGCTTTGGTTTCGACGCCTTCCATGGCCCAATTCGCCAAGGCCAAAGATGCCGTCAACTATCGCGAGTCGGCCATGACGCTGATAGGATCGCATTTTGGCCGCATGGCTCCGGTGGCCAAAAAGGAAGCGCCGTATGACAAGGAAAAGATCAAAGAAAATGTGGCGCTGTTGAACACGCTTGCGGCATTGCCTTGGGCTGCGTATGGAAAAGGCACTGAAGGCGGGCGCGCCAAGCCGGAAGTATGGAGCGATCCCCAAGGCTTCAAGCAAGCCCAGGATACCTTCAAGACAGGCTTGGGCAAGCTGACGGTGGCTGCGGATGCAGGCGATTTCGATGCGTTCAGGGTTGCATTCGGCGAAGTCGGCAAAAGCTGCAAGTCCTGTCACGACTCTTATCGTGAAAAGAAGGATTAGAGGCGCAAGCCCGAAAGCGCCGCTACTCAAGGCGGCGCTAAGTTGTAGATTTTTTACGCGGAACGGCCACGCATGACTGGATCAGAGCCGGCGCGGCCGGGTGTCGAATCGGCGGGCAAGCATCGTTTGCTTCATGCGTGGTTCGAACGCGCCCGCGTTCACTGGCCATGGCGCGCGCTCTGGCTGTCGCTGATGCTGTCGATGGCGCTTGCCATCGGCTATTTTTATCTGCGCGACAATGCGCCGGCCCGGCAGCCTATCCGTTTCGACCTGGGCCGCGACATTCATGCGTCGCGGGAATCGGGTTTGCGGCAGGAAGGCCTTGACTCCCGTCCCGACCGGAAAGCCCAATATATATACTACGAGTCCGGCGACATCCCACATGCCGCGTTGGTGGAATATACGCGCCCGGGCTATCAACTGGCTCTGCCGCATGTGCATCGGCTGACGCTTTCCGCAAACGTGAAATGGTATCCGGACAATCGGGTGTACCAGGCCGAACTGGAATTGCAGAGTTCCCTTTTGCCGTCGCCTTTTTATTCGCATGGCCAGGCACAGGCGCTGGTGCAAGATATTATCGGGCAATTCCGGCAAGGCAAATGGCAACGCTATCTGGACCCTGGCGATCCGCGCGTGACAGGGCGTTCCAGTATCCTGGATGAGTTCGGACAGGTGGATAGCAATCCGGCCAGCATAGACCCCGCCTATACCTTGTTGCCTGAAGAATGGGCAACGCTGCAAACGAAGCGATGGTACTGGATAGGCGATGGCGTGCTGGCGACGCTGGATGTGTCCAGCTTTGAAAGAAACCGCGATGCGGTTTACCCCAGCTACAGCATTGAACTGGACTTCGAGGATTTGGCTACCCACCAGGCATTCTGGTCGGCGCGCGAAACCGAGTCCTTGCGCGAGGCCGATGCCAAAGGCTGGAAAGGCACCGAGCGGGCTATCCGCGAACAGACCGAGCGCGAAGCGCTGAATAAGCGGCTGCGCGCCCACGCCCTTGCCAGGGGCGACCGGGTTATCGACGCGCCTACGCCCAGCCCTCCTGCCATTTTGGCGCAGCATGACTTGCTGGATGGTTCGAGCCTGACCGTATCCGAATGGTATACGCCCATGTTGCTTGGCTTGCAAAAAGCCGAGCACGTCTTGTGGCAAGGCGTTCGATTTACACTGTTTATGCTGGAAGATTCGTCGTTCCTGACTTTTTTTGTTTTCCCCATCTGGGCATATTTTCTGCTATTCAAGCGCCAGGCGCGAAAAAATTTCAGGCGCCGGCCCATATTGAACAGCCTGCTGTTCAGTCTGTCGGCATTGTGCTTTTTGCTGTTCCTCAGGCTCGTTCTCATGTCTTACCATTTCTGGGTTTTGCGGGAACAGGAAGAACATTCCTGGCGGCCAACCCTGAACCAGCCCGCGCAGTTGGCGGGAATCGATATGCCGGCGGGTACTGCCTTGTCGCTGTTGGCCAAGGATAAGCCGGATAGCTTTCGCGATGCGCGCTTCCCCCAGCCTGTGCTTGTTCATGGCATACCTGTAAAACGCCTGCGGCGCGACGTTGACCCGTCTGAGCAGGCGGCGCGGCAAGTTGTCCGTCTGTTTTTGAATGCCGATAGCGATGTGCATGCGGGTCCCTGGATTTGCAGGGCTCCCGACACGTCGCGCTATGTGGACGAACTTCCCGACCAGAACAGCATCATCCTGGTGCCGGCCGGCGAGGGCGCGCGGGCGGTGTTTCGTCAATGCATGCTGGGAGCGGGCAATAAGGCCGATGGGATTGCCTTGCCTGCCGGTTCCTTTGTGCAGGCCGGTAATCAAGCGCTCGACGCGAATGGCCGGCCCAGAAGCAATCTATGGCGTATTGAATTGGCCGCAGGCCAGTCCTTAATGATTCGGGGCTGGCTGGTTGCCGGAGGAACTTTGTATCTGGATGAGCATCTGGATGTTGTCCGGGTCGAGAATTTGGCGCTTACTCGGCCCTTTACCCTGGGCGCGATGACTTATCCCGCGGGCACGACTGTCAGCCATGCATACGGGCCAGGCGCAACGACTGGAAGTCGTCCCGGCGCCTTGTTGTTTCGCCTGCCGCGCGCGGGAGCGCAGTCCGCCGGCCTGGGGCCAGGCGCCTGGGTGATCCAGGCTGAAGATGGGGCCGTACTGGAGCAAGGTTCGGTGGTGGCGGCGCGTTGATAGTTCAAATCCGCACGCGGCTTTTCTTGCGATGCGATACACATTTTTTGCTACAACAGCTATGGTTCAACATTCCCTTTCAATTCGAAAATTAATAATACGTAGTGATCTGGCATACTTGGCGCGCCCTGTAATCAGTAATTACAGTTAGGCGCACGTACCTTTCAAGCTATTTTTAACCTGCAGCTAATCGGGAAACATATCCCGCAGTATGTATTACGGAAGAGGATTTTTGTAATGAAGAGCAAGACCAAACTGATGTGCACCACCATCGTCGCCAGCCTGTTTCTGGCTGGCTGTAGCAACATGGGGGCGATGGATACAAACGGCTTGCTATCGGCAGGCACCACTATGGCCAAGGCGGCCAGCCTGTCGGATGCCGACATCATTCAGTTGTCGGACTCGGCATGCAAGCAAAGCGACCAAGAATCGAAGATCGCGCCTGCCGGCAGCAAATACACCAAGCGCCTGAATAAGTTGATGCGCGGCTTCGGCAAGTTGACCCTCAATGGCCAGCAGGTCAACTACAAGGTCTACCAGACCAAAGATGTCAATGCCTGGGCCATGGGTAACGGCTGTGTCCGAGTCTATAGTGGTTTGATGGATATGATGAATGACGCCGAACTGCGTGGTGTGATCGGCCACGAAATGGGCCACGTGGCATTGGGCCACACGAAGTCGGCCATGCAGACCGCATACGCCGTGGGCGCTGCCCGCCAGGCAGCCGGCGCCGCCGGCAACAGTGTCGTGTCTTCGCTCAGTGCCTCGGAATTGGGCGATCTGACCGAAAAATTCATCAACGCGCAGTTCTCGCAATCGCAGGAGAGTGCGGCCGACGACTATTCGTTCGACCTGTTGACCACGAAGAAGATGGACCGCAAGGGCCTGGTGACTGCTTTCCAGAAGCTGGCGAAGCTTGATGGTGGCGAGAGCAGCATGTTCAGCTCGCACCCATCTTCGCCGGACCGCGCCGCGCGGATGCAGCAGCGCCTGGACGCGAGCAAGTAAGCCATACTGTCAGACGCTGCGGGGTAACACAAGGTTGGCAAAGAGATACTGAAAATACGCTTTCTTTCCATCCAGACCTGCTGGCTTACAATCGGCGAGGCAATGATTGCCTCGCCGATTGTTTTTGTTTAACCGTCGTTATAAGCTGGCCTGAACGCGTACAGGATGTCATCACTATCTCATAAGTAGGTTGTACTCTTGAGGCGAAGCCGGTTGCCTAAGGACATCTAGTGTTCCGAGTTAGAAATTCGTTTAATTATTTGCTTTTGCTATCGGAGATGGTGAAGCGTTGCTTGAAGATGCGTTCGGATTGGCTCAACCCCTCGTCAGTCAGGATTACGGATTTCGCTTTGTTGACGGGATTGGCAAGGAAGCCTCGTTCATGAAGGCGGTTAAGCGCCTCCCAATCGAAGCTCTTCCAGGCTCGGTTATGGTCATGTACAGTCAAGTAGAGAAGCGCAAGGACGGCCTCATCAATAGCATCGGTGTTGATATCCATGGCGTTCATCCCGAGGTTTTTTGATTCACTAAAACACTACTCTCAAGCAGCAATTTATTCAATCAATTTATAACTCATGACACTAGGTTGCAGTTGAAGAAATCAGTCGTCTGATTTCTGGCCGCGACTTCCTCGTTTAAAATTTTCATCGTTCTTGCAGTATGCAAGAGCGTCGTGAACCAATCCTGCCAGTCGGTAGAGGTTGTCCGGCTTGTCAAGCAGGATCTGATCGCTAGAGCCAATCTCCAGGCCTGCGCGCGTTGCCTCGAGCCTATGCACATCTGTTATTGGTCGAATAAATTGAACAGCAGGCCTGCGTTTGTCGCCCCAGAAGCGGAAAAGCCAGCGATTTGATTTACCGTTGTAAATGATGGAGAAGTAGGTTTCTGTGTCTCGCGGCTGGAGATCTTCGCCTGGGAGGATGTCAGAGCAGATATCGAGCAGCCTGCGCTCTTCCGCTGTGGTTATGATGCGTGCGTTGTCAGGATCAACGATAGGAGCGTCGTCATCGGGTACGATTTCAACTGGCGTACGATTATCAAAACAACCGGAGGTTGCTATGGCATACGTTGAGGTTGATTGGAAACAAGCACCGAAACTCGCGCGTTGGTGGGCGATGGATGCCGATGGGAAGGCGCATTGGTATTGCGAGCCGGATGTAGCGGACTTTACCGATTTCTGGATGGCTGCTGAATTAAATGCGCCGGACTTCGACTATATGGGGCTTTGGCGCGAATCGCTTACGGAACGGCCGGTTAGGGCGGTGCGGGCACTGTAAGTCCAGTGCGCAGCCGGGGTAAGATTGGGCCGCATATATACAGGACTGAAAATGACGGATGAATCCAGCAAGATTAAAGAAGTAGTGGCTCGCGGCAAACAGCGGTTTTTTGAGCAGCATCCTCATCTATTGCGAGAGGCTGATGCGATAACCGACCGGGATGCTGAAACCCTTGGAACGAGCGTTGGCGAATTGCGGGAAATCGCCAAGTATCGTGCGATTGCGGCCGCAACCAAGGCGATGGGGAAAGATAGCTTGATGGTGCTTATGGAACTTGGCTCAAACTCAAAAGAAGAGTTCGATCAGCTTATCGCTGCTCAGAATACCCAGATTAAAAGATCGATAGGCATGTAGTCATCTTGGCTCGAGACCTTCGCGTAATTGCTGATGATTGCGGGTAGCGTCAAGGGCGGGGGATTATGGTGCTTGCTCAAGCGGCCACACTTCGACGACACCGTGCGCAACCGCGCAGGGAGTTTGTGACACCATCGCAATGGCCTCAGCCAAACTGGCGGCTTCGATTACGGCAAAGCCGGCTACCGGCAACGAGGACGCCATGAAGGGACCATTTGTCGTCTCGACTTGAGCGGCGTCAGGATTGCGCACCTGCACAGGCGTACCGGCGATGCCCATCAACACGCCGTGTTTCCGCAGCTTGGCGTCATGCGCATGGGCGGCGTCTCGTACGGCCGCGGCCGTACGATCATAGCCATCCCGGTCTCCATATCCAATCGTTATGAATTGCGGCACGGCGTTCTCCTTTGGGGCCATGAGCGTGATGGTGCTCTGTATTTGGATACAGTGGTTTTATCATACTTATTCCCGTTCCGTCGGTGGGGCCAGACCAAGCGCAAGATGCTCAGGCTGTTTCTACGAAAGCGTCGGAAAAGAATATCGCCGAGCAACTCGGCCCGGCCGTTTCGGCAACTCATCAGCACGTCGTTTCACTGTTTCGGAAATTCATCGTGCGCAGTCGCACCGAATTGATGAGCCTGTGGTTGGGTCCCCCGCATTGATGGAAGTCATCTTCCCAGAGTGTGTCCCCACCGCCCAATAAGAGCAGGAGACCTTGCTAGAATTACCGAATGACCGGCATATCGCGGACAAGTAAATCTGGAGATACACATGACCGATGATCAAGCAACATTGCAAGGCAAGTGCCTTTGCGGTGCAGTATCACTGCATCTACGCCACAATAAGCCCTCTATGAGCGCTTGCCATTGCAGCACTTGTCGCCGCTGGTCTGGCGGGCCCCTCATGACCCTGGAGTGCCACAAGGCGCCGCGGATTGAGGGCATGGAACATGTACGCACGTACGCATCCTCTGAATGGGCCGAGCGGGGATTTTGCTCGCGTTGCGGGACGCACTTGTTCTATCGGCTCATCAAGGATGAGTTCTATGCTGTTCCGGTCGGGCTGTTCCAGGAGGGCGGCGATTGGCCTTTTGAACTACAAGTTTTTGTTGACGAAAAGCCGGGCAACTATCAGTTCGCCAATGTCACCCGCGAAATGACCGGGGAAGACGTGTTCAAGGCATGGCCGCAGTAAGTTGGAAATGACATTCCACGATACGCTTGGAATCCATTCCAGTGGATAAAGCAAGAACATGGACCTTGCTCGGTGTCGACGGCCTTCCTTATTGTGAGCCTTGGCACTCGCCCATTCCATTGATGATCTTCGCGAGCTAGTGCGGTATTGGCGGGAACTCACGTTTAGTAGCAGTTTTTTTGCATGGTTCATGCAAAATGGGCTGACTTAAAAACGGAGTGTGAATGTGAAAATAAAAATCCTGCTGGCGTGTGCTGTTTTGCTTACGCTTTCCGCCTGTGCGGTTCATACGCCACGCGGATCAGTGGTTGTTGATCCGGATAGCCGCCATGGCTCGGGGTCATTCTGCCCACCGGGTCAGGCTAAAAAGGGGAATTGCTGATAAATCCCGCTACTTGGTTGCGCAGCATATGCGGCGCCATGTGACATGTCTCATATAACGTCGCATATGGGCGAAAAAATAGGGCTTACGAATTAACGTAAGCCCTTGATATCTATGGTGGGCTGTGGGCGGCTCGAATGCCATACCTACGGATTAAGAGTCCGAAAACGGAAGGGTTGATCTAAATTGATCCGCATACCGAAAACGGCAATAATCCATTTATTCATGCGGTTCTTGAGGGGTTTTTGAAGAGCAACGGATTGACCTGGATACATCCTAGCTCCTAAAATATGCCTACATAGTGCCTACATGAAGTAGGCGTGAGAACTCTAGGAAACCAGGCTATGAGCAAGCCAAAGCAGGCGTTTACCACCGCTCGGGTCGAAACCCTACCGTGCGAGGCGGGAAAAACACAGACCTTCCATTGGGACGCCAAGACGCCAGGCCTGGGCCTGCGCATCACGGCGACAGGTGCACGCGCTTTCGTCTTCGAGTCCAGACTATTCAGCAAGACCATCCGAATCACAATTGGGGACACTCGCGCGTGGGAGCTCGGGAAGGCACGCACTGAGGCCACTCGGTTGAAAACGCTGATCGATACCGGCATTGACCCCCGCGAGCAACGTGCTGAGCAGCAGGCCGCCCACGCCGCACGCCGAGCTGCCGCCTCCGTGAAGGTGCAGGCCGACGAACACACCCTCGCGCTCCTTTGCGATAACTACTGTGACTACCTGGAGTCGCTGGGCCGTAGTTCACACAGCGACGCTCGCAGCATCTTCAGGCTGCATGTGAAGGAAGCATGGCCCGAAGAGGCCGCGCTGCCCGCCAAGGACGTCACACCTGAACAGATCGCCGACATGATGCGCAAGCTACTGGAGGCCGGCAAAGGCCGCACCTCGAACAAGCTGCGCAGCTACCTGCATGCCGCCTATCAAGTCGCCCGTGCGGCCAAGTCTAAACCCAGTATTCCAGTGGCCTTCAAAGACTTCGGTGTCAAGATCAATCCGGTCTCCGACACCGCCCCCGATGAGGCTCAGAACAACGCCGACAAGAACCCGTTGAAGGAAGAAGAGCTGCGCACCTACTGGCGCATCATTCGTGACACGTCAGGCTTCAAGGCCGCAGCGCTGCGCGTGCACCTCCTGACCGGGAGCCAACGCATCGCCCAGTTCGTGCGCCTACGAACCGAACACATCGGCAAGGACGAGTTCCTGCTGTTCGATGGCAAGGGCCGCCCCGGGCGACCGCCACGCGAGCATCCCATTCCCCTGATCAAAGCAGCCGCCCAAGCCCTGAAAGAGTGCGCCCCCAAGGGCGAATACGCTCTATCCACCGATGGCGGCGAAACCCACCTGGCGCCCACCACCCTAAGTGACTGGGCAGTGGAGATAGTGGGCAATGCTATCGAGGGCTTTCAAACCAAGCGGCTGCGGTCTGGAGTGGAAACGGTGCTGGCCAAGGCCAAGATTTCGGGCGAGATGCGGGGGCGCCTGCAATCACATGGCATTGCCGGTGTGCAGGCCCGGCACTACGACGGGCACGACTACATGGACGAGAAGCAGGAGGCGTTGACGGCGCTGTATCGGTCGCTGGAGAGGAAGGAAGTAGCGACGGCCGATCCTGACGGGTGCGGTGATTGATTCTTCTTTTCTACGCACATTCACAACTAAAACATTCCAAATTTGGTATATTCTGCTATGATCCGAATTCCGAATCTCCGACGTGAAAAGCCCTTGCATTGGGTCGGATCGTCCAAGAAGGACTATTTAGCGTTTCCAGAGGGCGTTCAGACCGACATGGGCTATGCACTGGGGGTCGCCCAACTGGGCGGCAAGCATCCGAGCGCCAAGCCCTGGACAGGTGAAGGATCTGGCGTTCTAGAAGTTGTCGAAGACTTCAGAGGCGACACATATCGTGCGATCTACACAGTCCGCTTTTCTGGCGTGGTATACGTGCTGCATGTCTTCCAGAAGAAGTCGAAGACTGGTATCCAAACGCCACACGAAGATGTGAGCCTCGTGCATGAACGCCTGAAACGAGCCCAACAGGACTACGAAAATACTGGAGGTCAGCCATGAGCAACCCGACCAAAGATGCAGCCATCATGCGCGGTACAGACAACGTGTTTGCCGACCTGGGGCTACCGAATGCAGCCGAGCGCCAGACCAAAACTCGCCTGGCTCTTGCTGTCAATGATTTGCTGAAAGCTCGCAAGCTCAAGCAAGTTGAGGCTGCTGAGCTGCTTGGAATTCCTCAACCTAAGGTTTCGGCATTAAAGCACTATCGCCTTGACCAATTCTCGGTTGAACGACTGATGGAGTTTTTGACTGCTCTAGATCATGACGTGGAAATCATGATTCGCCCTCGTATGTCTGCGGGTGTTGGCCATATTGCGGTGTTGGCGGTGCAGTGACTTAGCTCCGTCTAGTACTCATTTCCGACCCGAAGCGGTCGGTTGTTTGTTTGTCCATGAGAGTCAGGCGCGGAGCGGCGAATGCCCATTCTTCATTCAGAAACCCACCAAAGTTACGGTTGGTATAGAAAAAAGCTTCAACAAAATGGAGCTCGGTCTGTCTGAAAGCGGTGCAGGGCCACCAGCAAGGCAAGGCTGCTCATGGGGATTAAAAAACCCGCCAAAGCGGGTTTCAAGGCCAATTACGGCCTTAGGGTGAGGAACGCCTGAACCAGATGGCGTACAGCTTGTGCCAAATGATAGACTGCCTCGAGTTGAAACCATGTCATGGTCTCGTCTCCTCGTCCGGGGGACCGCCTCTAGGCGGATGGGCTGCCCGAGCCACTCGGGCACACACTAATCATCCGTCGCAGCATCCCCTTACACGTAGTTTAACTCATCGTCGAAGCCTGTATCACAATAGAGCAACAGTGCAAGGGCCATTTACGCCATACCCCATGAGCTAGAATTTTTCAACCACATATCACCTCTTCGAGCACACCTGGGCAGCCCTTTGCCCTGAACTCTAATGAGGCTGATAGGGCCGGCGATTAGGCCTACCGTAGCACCAGCTTCGGCGCCGCTGAGGGCCGCCGCAGCGCTACCGGCTGCGCTAGCGGCGAGCCTACGATTGTGCCGGTTTTGCGGCCATAGTCGTGGGTGAGTATGTGCTGCGAATAGCAGCGTGGACAGGAAGGGAGGTGGGTCATAGCCTCAACGTCACGTAGATAGAGTAACGCCTTGTCGGACACCGTTGTGACCTCTGCCGCTTCGTGTTTTGCTAACTCTTCTTGATTCATGGCACCCGGGTATAGTTGCTTGCTTGCATCGGCGGTAAGCTTACCGCAAATAGCAGCGATCTAGATTGATCTAGACGGCCCGAAAATGCCTACATATTGCCTACATATGCGAACAAAACAAAAAGGCCAATCCCGAAGAATTGGCCTAAGTGCTTGATATTACTGGTGGGCTGTGGGCGGCTCGAACGCCCGACCTACGGATTAAGAGTCCGCTGCTCTACCAACTGAGCTAACAGCCCGTGTCCTGCAAAGAACAAGATTCTACCGCGAAAAAGGCCGCCGCGCCAAATGGAACTCAAGAAATGTGGGAAAAACCGGTGTGAATGCATGAGCAAATGCGTGGCGGCGGGCACTTGCATGCTGATTCGGGCTTACGTATATCCCGTATTCTGGCTTATTGAGGTTTCTGGAAGCCATCCACTGTGATTTCAATTGCGCTCAATGCGCCCGCTTGGTCGTAGACAAAACATCGCGAAGCGATTCTGTAGTAACCAGCCAAGTTCGGTTCCGATTGCAGGAAGGCGAAGTCGCCGACTTCCGGCAGTGGCTCTGTGGGATGCTGAGTCGTGTTGACAGTTTCGCCAGTTCCCGGTCCTGCTTCCAGCTTATAGATAATGCGAACATATTCTGTTGTCATAAACAATCCTGTAGAAAGTTAATGTAGCTCGACAATAACAGAAAATTTTTGCGCTTATATGCATGACAATTGTGACGCCGGCATCAGGGTAGCCTGAAAGCACTGTTTCCCAGGCCGTATTTGTCGCAATTCCAGATCATTCCTCGGACTGGCTTTGCTCTTCCGAGGTATCTCTATCCGGACTCGTGGACGGGATGACTTCACCGGACGCAAATGCTTCATGGCCCCAGAGCCCAGGCAAGGCACGCAGGCTGCGGCCTTCTAATGAAGGAAAGCATCCCCCGGCCCGCCTGGCTTTTCCAATGTCAGTTCGTCCATGTACCACTGGGTGTCTTGGCCATTCGCCTTTGTCACCGGCTCAAGCAAAACATGGGTGTTGGTGGCGCGCAGCACCAGCGAGCGGCCCTCGCGCAGCGCCGCCAGCACGGCCGGCATGTGTTTCGGGGAAATGGTCATGCGGCCTTGCATGTCCGACCTGCCCGAGGCCAGGCTTGGTCGTATTTCTTGTCGAGCAGATAGATCGCACCCATGTTTTGCATGGCTGTGCCCAGGCCTTTTTCGAACGCAAGCTGCGCCAGCGGTAGTGTTTTTCTGTACAGCTCGGCTCGCATTTCGTCGGAAATGCCGTATGGGCTATAGACCTCCCTGGCGTAGGAGATCATCGCGGCGCGAATCGCCGTATCGCCAAAACCAGCCTCATACGCCTGAACGTGATAGTCGCCGGCTGCCATGAAGTCGCTCTGCAGCCATTTTGCGGTGCCCAGGTTGTAGAGCGTGGGCAACTTCAGTCCCAGCGCCAGCGCGCGCTTGAGATAAGCTTCCGCCGCCACGGGGTCGGGAGGCAGAGATCGCTTTGGATCTCCCTGCAACAGTAGCAGCCCCAGGTTATTGAGCGCCCGTGGATGGTCTTGTTTGGCGGCCAGCTGGTAATAATGCAGAGCCTGGGCGCCGTCGGCCGCTACCCCGCTACCCGATTGATACGCCTTGCCGAGCAAATACTGCGCTTGGGCGTCGCCGGCTTGCGCGGCAGGCACGGCTTGCCGGAGAAATGTCTCGTACTGCTTGGCGTCGAATATGGCTTCGAGGGGGGATTTGGGCTTGGCGGCCGCGGCGTTTGCCGCCGGCAGCCCGCCGGCGGCAAGGCAGGCAGCCAGCGCTATGCAGCGCAGGAGCAAGCGCGTCTTTTGCTGCGGGCGCAATGCCTGCTTTCGATTCCCGGACGGCCGATCATTCATGAAAGGGGAAAAGGCTTCGGTGTCATCCATGGCAGCTAGTGCGAGACGCGGCGAGCACCGCACTGGTTTCCGTTCTTGCAGGGATTGCCATCATAACTTGCTGCGTCAAACGGCATCGATACGCCTTGCTGAAGTGCGGACGAAGTCCTTGGCAGCGGCTGTTTTTTTGATGAATGACTCGCTGTCACTGGCTGGCAGGTGTGGTTTGTTTGACCACTCCGGATTGACTTGGCCACGCCGACGAGTCCGGTTTGCTGCCGATTGTCCACAAATTACCGCTTGCTTTTTCTTACTTCTTGCTACGGTTCAAAATGGTCCGTATTATCTGGCCTGGGAAAAATATCAGGGAAAACACGTATGGGCATTATCGACTTCCTGACATGGATTGAAGAGCACCGCGGTCTGGCGGCGTGGGTGCAGGCGCTTGCGTCCGTCGCGGCGATTTGGTGGGTTGGAAAGCTTGCCAGAATGCAGTTGAAAGAGCAGAAGCGGGCTCAGGACGCAGCGGATATGGCCGGGAGTCTTCGGAATATCGATTCGTTTGTCGCCATGGCGGCCGTGGCGCTGCAAGAGGTCGGGAATGCCGAGGCGTCGGCGCGCAGCGGCGGCGGCGCTCCGGTCACTTATGCGATGCAGACGTATGAGCGCAAATCGTTCGAAGGGCTGATCAACGCCTTGAATGCCTATCCGGTTCATCAGCTCCCGACGGCCGTGATGGTTGGCGCGGCGCAACGGTTCAGGGACGGGTTCACGCAAGCAAGCCTGACCACTCAGGAGTGGACCGAGGCGGTGCGCCGCAAGGACGCGCGCTTGACGGAAGAGCGCGCCGCTTACTTGGCGCAGACGTTCGAGTATTTGTCGTCGCAGCTTGAAGCGCTTGGAAAGGCGCGCGAAGAACTGAGCATTGCGGGGCAGGAATAGGATGGCCGGATGCGGGGCAAGTTTGTCGCATTGTTTTTTCACAGGAATGATATGTTGATTCAGAAATTATCAGTGTTGGCGTGCATGGGCATGGCCTTGTGTGCATTGGCGGCGCCCGCGGGCGCCGCCAATGGCGATCGCGAGCAAATCATCCTGGCGATGCGCGAGCAACTGAAGGATCCGGCCAACGCCAAGCTCAAGGATATTGTCCTGTTGCTGGACGAAAATGGAAAAAAGACGGTCTGCGCGCAATCCGCCTCGAATATTCCGCGGCAAGGCCCGTCGGGGACGCCGGTTGCCGGGTCCAGCCAGGACAGAAGCGATAACGGGCGCGGCTACCATGTCCTGGGACCACGCGATGCGGAGGGCAATGTATGCCTGGGCGGGCAGCTTGCCGTGGCCAAGGCGTCAAAGTAGAAGCGCGCGGCGGCGGGTCTATTCGCGTTTCTTGCGCATATACAGCATGGGTGGGACGCCCATCGATTTTTTGAACATGGTCGAGAAAGCGGAAGAGCTTTCGTAACCCATATCCAGCGCAATGCTGGTGATGCTTGCTCCTAGCGACAGACGCGACAAGGCTACAAAAACGCATGCCTGCTGCCGCCAGGCAATGAATGTCATGCCGGTATTGGCCACGAAGCGCCTATAAAACGTACGCTCGCTGATATGCAATTGCGCGGCCCAGTCCGCGGGTGTCGATACTTGTGTCGGCGACTTGAAGAATGCATGGCATAGCTTTGCCAGCGGTGCGTCCCTGGGCATGGGAAGATGCAGGGGAGCAACCGCCTGGATACCGGCCTCCCGCAGCAACATCTTCATTAACAACTCGTCTCGCGAGCCTTGCGCATAGAGCAAAGGCACTTTCATCGCGGCGCTGATCAATTCCTTCAGCAGGGGCGATACTTCGATTACCCGGCATTCCGGCGGCGGCTGCTCAAATGCCGAATTGCGAAAGTACAGGCTGTGCGTTTGTACGTTTATCGTGCGCAATTGATGCAACACCCCGGCGGGAATCCAGACCGCGAAGCCGGGCGGAACGATCCATGTTCCGAATTTCGTTTCCAGTTGCAAGATACCGCTGACGGCATACATCAGTTGTATTCGCTGATGCGCATGAGTCGCCACGACATGTCCATCGGGGTATGTGGACTCGACCGCAATGACGTCTCTGTCGGTGTGTTCCAGCCTATCGATTTTGCTGTGCATGATTCATGGCCGAAATTCAATGATGGTTGTCTTATATTATAAAGACAGCCTAGCTGGTATTTCTTATAGTTGATCTAATTTCTTGAGTCACTGTTTGATCCGCCGAGAGCGCAACATGAATGAAACCGCAGTAGTGTCCGCCGTGCCGGCGTCCCGCAGCTCTGGCGTCGCCTATGGCGTGCTGAGCGCCATCAGCGTGGCGCATTTGCTCAATGACATGATGCAGTCGGTGTTGCTGGCGATCTATCCTGTGCTCAAGGGAAGCTTCGATTTGAATTTCACGCAAGTCGGGGTGATTACGCTTGCCTTCCAGTTTTCGTCCTCCTTGCTGCAACCCTTGATCGGCCATTTCACCGACAAGCGCCCCAAACCGTATTCGCTGCCCATGGGAATGGGCTTTACCTTGTTGGGCCTGCTGTTGCTGTCCCAGGCCTGGAATTTTTCCAGCGTGGTGGTTGCGGCATCGCTGATAGGCATGGGGTCGTCGGTATTTCATCCCGAGTCATCCCGCGTTGCGCGCATGGCTTCGGCCGGCCATCATGGCCTGGCGCAATCCATTTTCCAGGTCGGAGGGAATCTTGGATCGTCGCTCGGGCCTTTGGTGGCGGCCCTGGTCATTGTGCCTTTCGGGCAGGGCAGCGTGGCGTGGTTTTCGCTGGCGGCCTTGCTTGCCATGCTGATATTGTTTCAGGTCAGCCGGTGGTATTCGTTCCATCTCAATAGCGCGCGCGGGCGCTCGGCGCTGGCCAAGACGGACACGGGATTGACGCGCAGGCAGGTGGTCCGCGCGCTGGCCATATTGCTGGTCCTGGTTTTTTCCAAATATTTTTACCTCGCCGGCCTCAACAGCTATCTGACTTTCTATCTGATGCACCGTTTCGGCATATCCATACAAAATGCGCAGTATTGCCTGTTTGTCTTTTTATTCGCCGTGGCGCTGGGTACGATAGTCGGCGGGCCGGTGGGCGACCGCATTGGCCGAAAACGGGTGATACTGGGGTCTATCCTGGGGGCGGCGCCGTTCGCATTGATACTGCCGTTTGCCAATTTATTCTGGACCATCGTGCTGGTGTTTGTGATCGGCGTGGTGATAGCCTCGGCATTCTCCGCCATATTGGTCTATGCTCAAGAACTGGCCCCCGGCAAGACCGGTACGATCTCCGGATTGTTCTTCGGCCTGGCGTTCGGCATGGCGGGCATAGGTGCGGCGGCCTTGGGCGCTTTGGCCGACGCGACCAGTATCGAGTTCGTGTATCGCGTTTGCGCCTTTTTACCGCTATTGGGCGCGGCGGCCTTTTTGTTGCCCAACCCCAAGCACAAAAACATGGCGTCCTGACCCCTGGGCGCGCCGGTCCCTTGCGCTCGGAAACATGTGGTCGGAGATATGCAGTCGGAAACATGCGATCGAGGGCGGAAACCCCCTATACTTGCGGGCTCGATTCGCGATTGACGGAACAACACACATGATTGATGCATTGACAGCGGGCAGGCTTTACGGGGCCGCCAAGCAAGGCACGGGAAAAACAGGCGATACCTACACGACCGCAAAGGTCAAGGTATTGGCCGGCAATGGCGATACGCTGCTGTGCAATGTCATTGCATTCGACGAAAAGGTACAGGCCGCATTATTGGCCCTGGACGATGGCGATTCGGTGGCCATGTCGGGCAGCCTTACGCCCAAGGTATATCAGGATAAAGCCGGCGATTGCCGGCCCAGCCTGGATCTCGTGTGCCACGCCGTGCTTACGCCCTACCACGTCCAGCGCAACCGTCAAACGGCGGGCGAGGGCTAGCAGGGCCGAGTGGGCGTAGCGGGCGTGTTCAGGCCTTTGTGCCTGCCGTCCCGGACGTATCGGCGCGTTGCATCCGCCGTACCGTTTTGCTCAGGACCCAGTCTTGGGTCTGCTCGCTGAATGCCAGGAAATGACTGGATTTCCTGTGCGCTTCAATAGCCTGTTCGTCTGCGTAAAGCTCGTAAAGAAAAAACAAGGCCGTGTCGGAAGGGTCGCGGCACACGTCGAAATAAAGGCATCCCGGTTCATTGGCCAGCGCCGACATGGCATTTGTTTGTATGGCCGTGGCGAAATCCCGCACATGCTCGGGTTTGATATGGAAATCTACGATCAGGGCTTGTTGCATAGGTAGTGAGCTCGGTTGATGCCGGGTCTGTTGACTGCACCGGCGTTGTCGTGGAAGGCGAGACTGTATTATCGCCGGACTGGAATCCGGCCGCCATGATTGAATGCACTGTTGCCGGGACGCATTCCTTGTGGGGCCGGTCTGGTTGGCTTGATTCAATCGCCGTCTTCGGTCCAGTTGGGATCGAAACCGATTCTTGTCGATAAACGGCCGCAGACATTCGCCATGATTTCTTTTATTTGTTCGATATCGGGGCGCGGTGTGCCGTCGATACGCGCGATATGGGGAATATTGATCGCCGCCACGACCCGGCCACCTATGCCGCGGATCGGCAGGGCGATGTTGGTGATTCCATGGATCTGTATGCTGGGCATGGACGCATAGCCTTTGGCGCGCACTTCTTTGAGCAGCGCAAACAGTTGTCCCGGATCCATGGGCAGTTCACCCTCGACCCGGATATGGCTGCTCAGCATGCGCGTGCGTTCGATTTCGTCCTGATACGCCAGCAGGACATGGCCCGACGAGGTGTCGGTAAGGCCCATTACCACGCCGATTTTCAGCCCGAAAGACCAGCGCTCGGGGCTGTCGACTTGCGCGATGATAACGACGCGCCCATTCTGGAAGATCGACAAGTGCAGGATTGCCGCGCCCGCTCGGCAAGTTCGTGCAGCAAGGGCAGGGCTGCGCCCACCAGCGACTTGATGGGTTGCTGGCGATGCGCCAGCCGGAACATTTTCAGCGTCAGGGTGTAGCGGTCATTCTGGTCGGCCTGGATATAACCGCGGCGCTGCAGCGTAACGGCCATGCGGAATATTTCATTCACATTGCGGCCCAAAGCCTGGCATAGCTCGTTAAGCGTATAGCCTTCCGCGCTTTCGCTAAGCGCCTCAAGGATGTCCAGCCCTTTTTCGAGGGCCGGCGCCGCATAGCGTATGCCTTTCTTTTCGGGTTCCTGGATGGGATCCACGGTTTCTTCTTGGGACGTGTCGCTCATAGGTGTTCCGGAGGTGAGAGCCAGAATCGTACTGATAGGCAAGGCGCAAAAATTTTCTTGTTGCCCATTTTAGCAAAATAGCATACGCATTATTTCATATAAAAAAGTAAATTTTCATATATAAAATAATATTTGAAAGATATTCAGATGAATTCTATGTCATTTCATGGGGAGTACGCCGATATCAAGGGAAATCCCTAGTCAAAAACCAAAATTTATAGGTTGATCGCCATTACTTACTGGCTTAGGATAAGCGTCTGGATAGGAAAGTAGATTTTACAAATAAAATGATGAGGGGCAAGCACCATCCAAAGCGATTCATGCGCAAGCCTTGGGCGTTTGCGCTTCATTTCACAGGGCTCGAATGACTTACGAGTTTGATTTTCAAAGCGTGCTGGCTTATTGGCCGATGTTCCTGGAAGGCGCCTGGACGACCTTGCAGATGTCATTCTGGGCCACGCTGGCGGGCTTTGTCATAGGCGTACTGTGTGCCGTGGCGCGCAGCGGCGGGCCGGCGTGGCTGCGCCGGATTGTCGGTGCTTATGTTGAAATCATTCGCAATACGCCCTTGCTGATACAAAGTTATTTCCTGATATTCGGCATGGCCAACATCGGCCTGCGGCTACCCATAATGGTCGGCGCGATCCTGGCTCTGGTAATCAATATTGGCGCTTATACCTGTGAAATCGTCCGTGCCGGCATCGAATCCATACACAAAGGGCAGCGCGAAGCCGCCGAATGCCTGGGGCTTTCGTCCGCCCAGGTCTATTGGCACATTATCCTGCGTCCCGCGATCGAAAGAGTCTATCCGGCGCTAAGCAGTCAATACGTGCTGCTGATGCTGGTGACCAGCATTTTGTCAGCCGTCGGGGCCGACGAACTGTTCGCCGTATCCAATTCGGTGCAAGCCAATACCTTCCGGAATTTCGAGATTTTCATCGTTTTGTGGGTTGTGTACCTGGCCCTGTCGGCGATGGTGCGCGCGGCGTTCTGGCTGGTCGCCCAATTCGCATTTGTACGGCGCCGCAAGCTCGGCACGCCTTTGTGAAGGGGCGCGCATGATGACCACGCAACAGTTCGAGTATTTATTGCAAGGCGCCTGGGGGACATTGCTGCTGTCGTGCCTGACCTTTGTCTTTTCCGGCTTGCTGGGGCTGCTGGTTGCGCTTGCCCGAGTTTCGCCCGCCGCCTCGGTGCGCAGCCTGGCTTCGGCTTATATCCAGGTCATACAAGGCACGCCTTTGCTGGTCCTGATGGGTATTTGCTTTTATGGCCCGAACTTGCTGGGCATGACCAGCGTCCCGGCCCTGTTTGCCGCCACGCTGGCGCTGACCATTCAGTCCAGCGCTTATTTCGGCGAGATATGGCGCGGCTGCATCCAGTCGGTTGCGAAAAGCCAGTGGGAAGCCGCCGAATGCCTGGGCCTGAGCCGTTTGCAGCGCATGGCCAAAGTCATTTTGCCGCAGGCCTTGCGCATCGCCACGCCGCCCACCGTGGGCTTCATGGTGCAAATCGTCAAGAACACATCCATAGCGTCGTTGGTCATCGGCTATGCCGAACTGTCCTACAACTCCAAGATACTGAACAACGCCACCTTCGAGCCCTTTCTGTACTTTGGCTGCGCCGCCTTCTTGTATTTCATTATTTGTTATCCCTTGTCCCGGTTGAGCCTGAAACTGGAAAGGAGGCTGAATGCCGCCCGTGGTTGAACTAAAGAATGTACACAAGCGATTCGGCGATCAGCATGTGCTCAAAGGGATTTCGCTGTCCGTCGATAAAGGTGAAATTCTGGCGGTGATAGGCCAGAGCGGTTCCGGGAAAAGCACTGCGTTGCGCTGCATGGACCATCTGGAAACGGTGGATGAGGGCGAAATCACCGTATGCGGCCATAAGCTCAATAGCAAAGGCCTCGATCTGCGCAGCTTGCGGCAAGATGTGGGCATTGTTTTTCAAAGCTATAACCTGTTTCCCCATTTGACCGTCCTGCAAAACATCACCCTGGCGCTGGTTCATGTCAAGAAGCTGACCAGGCAAAAGTCGCGCGAGATCGCGGACCAAGCGCTGATGCAAGTAGGCCTGGCCGAGAAGCGCGATGCCTACCCGGAACAGTTGTCGGGCGGGCAGCAACAGCGGGTGGCGATCGCGCGCTCCCTGGCCATGGATCCGCAAGTGATGTTGTTCGATGAGGTCACGTCGGCCCTGGACCCTCAATTGACGGGCGAGGTGCTCAAGGTGATCGAGGCGCTGGCGAACAAGGGGATGACCATGGTGCTGGTCACCCACGAAATGGCGTTTGCCTACCGCCTTGCCAGCCGCATTGTTTTCATGCACCAGGGGCAAGTATGGGAGGAAGGCGGCAGCCAGATTCTGAAGAATCCGGCAACCCAAGAGTTGCGGGATTTTGTCGGCAACGGTTTGTAGTTTGGCGCCGGATGCCGCCGCGTCGCGGCGCAGCCGGGTAGACGATATCAAAAGAGAGACAACAATGAATACAAAAAAAATGGGCAAGAAAAAACGGCGTTCCACGTGTTGGGCTTGAGCCTCGTGACGGGGATGCTGGGTTTGGCCGGCGCAACGGCGCAGGCCAATGACCTGGCCGCCATCAAGGCTGGGAAAGTCATACGCGTGGCTATCGATTTGGGCGCGGCTCCTTTCGGTACGAAAGACGCTACTCTTAAGCCCATAGGCTCGGATGTCGAAACCGCGGCACTGTTGGCCAAAGACCTGGGCGTGACGCTTGAAATCGTTCCCACCTCCAGCGCCAATCGGGTTCCGTTCTTGTTGACCAACAAGGCCGATCTGGTTGCGTCCAGCTTTTCAATTACGCCCGAGCGTCAAAAGGTAGTGGCGTTTTCCGTGCCTTACGCCGCCATCCAGGCGGTGGTGGGAGCGCCCAAGAGCATGGACATCAAATCGTTGCAGGACCTGGTCGGCAAGACCGTGATTTCCACGCGCGGCACCACTAACGATCTGGCCTTCACCAAGCAGGCGCTGCCCGGTACCAACATTGTCCGCTTCGATGACGACGCGACATCGATAACCGCAATTGCCAGCGGACAGGGCGACATCTTCGCGACGGCGCCATCGCTGCTCAAGGGAATCAACGACAAGGTGCCCCAGAAACAAATGGAATCGAAGATCCTCTTGTCCACGTCTATGCTGGGCCTGGGGCTGGACAAGAAAAGCACCGAACTTAAAGCCTGGGTCGATGACTGGGTGCGGGCCAACCTGAAAAATGGCAAATTGAATGCCATTTACGAAAAGCATCACGGCTCGCCTTTGCCTGATAGTGTCTTGAGCGCGGGAAAATAATCAAGGCCGCGCCCGACGGCCGCGAGGCTGGAAGGGGGCCGCCTGTTAACTAGAGCAAGCACGGCGCATAGGGCGCCATGCCTGGCGATAATTGAACTTGGAGTAAATCTGATGGCAGGTCGTTTAGCGGGGAAGATTGCAGTGGTGTCGGCGGCGGGGCAAGGCATAGGCCGAGCAACCGTCGAGGCCTTCATCGCTCAGGGCGCGCAAGTCATCGCGACCGATATCAACGAGAAGCTGTTGGCCGACTTGCAGGGCTGCCAGACACGGCGCCTGGATGTGACCAAGCCGGCCGACGTTGCCGCCCTGGCGGCCGAGCTGGGCAGCATCGATGTTTTATTCAATTGCGCCGGCTATGTGCATGACGGTTCGATTCTCGATTGCGATCTCGACGCATGGAATTTTTCCATGAATCTTAATGTCACGGCGATGTATCACATGATCAAGGCCTTTGTGCCCGGCATGTTGCTGCAGAAGCGGGGCTCCATCATCAATATGTCGTCGGCCGCCTCCAGCATCAAAGGCGTGCCAAATCGTTTCGTTTACGGCACGACCAAGGCGGCCGTTATTGGCTTGACCAAGGCTGTGGCCGCCGACTTTGTATCGCAAGGCATACGCTGCAACGCCATTTGTCCCGGTACGGTCGAGTCCCCTTCGTTGCGCGGGCGGATTGCTTCGCAGGCCGCCAAGTACGGCAAGACAGAACAGGAAATACATGCGGCCTTTGTGGCTCGCCAGCCTGTCGGGCGCGTGGGCGCGCCTCAGGAAATCGCCAGCCTGGCGGTGTACCTGGCTTCGGACGAGTCGGCCTTTACGACAGGCACGACTCATGTTATTGATGGCGGCTGGTCCAACTAGTTTCACTGTTTAAAAGGAAAGTACCATGAAGTTATTACGCTATGGCCCTGTCGGAAGCGAGAAGCCAGGCTGCCTGGATGCGCAGGGCCAGGTCCGCGACCTGTCGGGCAAGTTGCCCGATATTACGGCTCAAACCTTGAGCCCGGCGCAATTGAAAACCCTGCAAGCCATCGATGTCGCCAGCCTGCCGCTGGTCGCCAACCCGGGGCGCATAGGCACGCCGTATTCCGGCCTGGGCAAATTTGTTTGCGTCGGCCTGAACTATAGCGACCATGCGGCTGAAACCGGCGCCGAAGTTCCCAAAGAGCCGATTCTGTTCAATAAGTGGTCGATTGCTTCTGGCCCGAACGATCCGGTCGTCATGCCCCAGGGTTCGGTCAAGACCGATTGGGAAGTCGAGCTTGGCGTTGTAATCGGCTCCAAGGCGCGCTATGTCAGCCTGGAAGACGCCTTGAATTATGTCGCCGGCTATTGCGTCGTCAATGATGTGTCTGAACGCGAATACCAGATCGAGCGCGGCGGTACTTGGGACAAAGGCAAGGGCTGCGATACTTTCGGCCCTATCGGCCCTTGGCTGGTCACTGCCGACGAAGTCGCCGATCCGCAAAACCTGGCCATGTGGCTCGATGTGAATGGTAAGCGCTTCCAGAACGGCAGCACCAAAACCATGATTTTCGACGTGGCTTATCTTATCCACTACATCAGCCAGTTCACTACCTTGTATCCGGGGGATTTGATCTCGACGGGCACTCCTCCCGGAGTGGGGTTGGGGCAAAAGCCGCCTTTGTATTTGAAAGCCGGCGATGTCATGCGCCTGGGTATCGAAGGACTGGGCGAGCAAGAGCAGAAAGTCCACGCCTGGGACGCGGCACTGCTGGATTAACGGATGCCGGGCGCGCGGGGCGGGGGCGGCAGCGGGCCTCGCCACTCCGGCCTGCGCCAGGCGCCATCTTGAAGTACATACTATTGGAGTCATGCGGTGGCTAGAAATCTGTTCAAGGATACGATTGCGGTAAAGGCGTGCACGGTGCTGGGCGCAACGCTGATTGCGCTGGGCTCGTTTGCCGCCCATGCGCAAAGCTATCTCGACAAAATCAAGGAGCGCGGCGTCATCAAGGTAGGGATCGTTGTCGACTTTCCGCCTTACGGCATCACGAATGCCGACAATCAGCCCGATGGCTACGATGCGGACGTGGCCAAACTGCTGGCCAAGGATCTTGGGGTCAAGCTGGAACTGGTTCCGGTAACCGGGCCCAATCGCATCCCCTATTTGTTGACCGATAAAACCGATGTGCTGGTCGCATCGCTGGCGATTACGCCCGAGCGGGTCAAGCAAGTACAGTTTTCCCATCCGTATTCCGCCGCCAGCATGGTGTTGCTGGGACCGGAGCAAACCCATATCAAAACGCCGGCCGATTTCATCAGTTATCGCATCGGTGTGCCGCGCGCCAGCACCACCGATATCGGTGTCATGAAAGTCGCGCCCAAGGGCACGAATATCCGGCGTTTCGACGACGATGCATCAGCGTTGCAAGCCATGATCGTCGGCCAGGTCGATGCGGTGGGCACGTCGTCGGTGATTGCCGCTGAAGTCCAGAAACGCTATCCGGAAAAATTCCAGATCAAGTACGTCATCAATGAGCAGGTCATGGGCATCACGATGCAATACAAACGCCCCGAGCTGCTTGATGCCGTCAATAAGTTCATCCAGGCCAATGTCGATAACGGCGAGCTCGACAAGCTATTCGGCAAATGGCTGAAGACTCCTTTGCCCTTGTCCGTGGCGCAGGCCTCGGTCAAGTAGCAACGACGTTTCGGGCTGCCTGTGCAGCCGTTTGATCAAGCAGTAAATAAAGCAGGGGAGGTGCGCAAGCAGCAGGCAGTTTGTGTGTAACGAAGCACATTACTATTTTTATAAAAGATCGGAGAGAGACAAATGAAAAAACACGTATTGCTTAAATCGGCGTTAACTCTTGTTGCGGGCCTGGTCATGGGAACCGCTCATGCCGCCTGGCCCGACCGGCCCATTACCATGATAGTGCCTTGGGGCGCCGGCGGCGGCACCGATGCAACCGCCCGGATCATTGCCGCCGGATTGGAAAAGGAACTGGGTCAGCCGGTAAACGTCGTGAATCGCACCGGCGGCAATGGTGTAATCGGCCACTCGGCCATCGCCAAATCCAAGCCCGATGGCTACAACCTGGGCATGCTTACGGTTGAAATCGCCATGATGAAGCGGCAAGGGCTGACCAAGCTATCCCCCGCGGACTATACGCCCCTGGCCCTGATGAATGTGGACCCTGCCGCCGTATCGGTCAGTTCCAGCTCGCCCTATAAAACCATGGCCGACCTGGTGGCGGCGATCAAAGCCAAGCCGGGCGAATTGAAGGCATCCGGAACCGGGCAAGGGGGCATCTGGCATATTGCCATTGCGGGTCTGCTCAAGAATCTGGGCATGGATCCCAAGGCCGTGCCGTTCATTCCTTCCAATGGCGCCGCACCGGCCATGCTGGAGCTGGCTGCCGGCGGCATTGAAATCGTTCCCACATCGTTGCCCGAAGCCCGCGCCATGATAGACGCCGGCAAAGCCAAGCCTCTGGCTGTCATGGCCGACAAGCGCGAACCGATGTATCCCGATGTGCCGACCTTGAAAGAGTCTATCAACAGCGATTGGACTATAGGCGTATGGCGCGGCATTGCCGGCCCCAAGAATCTTCCGGCCGATGTCACTGAAAAATTGGTGGCGGCGCTCAAGAAGGTGAATGAAAGCCAGGAGTTCAAAGACTTCATGAAGACGCGCGGTTTTGGCGTCGGCTATGCGGGCGGGGCGGACTATGGCGCCTTCATGCAGAAGTCGGAGCACGATCTCGGAGAAGTGATTACCGCGATTGGCATGGCGCGGGAAGCTGCCCAGTAATTCCCCTGGCAATTTCGACTGAGGCGCCCGCCGGTTGATGTGTCGAGGCCGGCGCCTCGTTTTTTCTGCGAGCGACAATGAAAATCAATGAAGCCCTCATTGGCTTGATACTAGGCATATTTTCCATTTTTGTCTTCTTGACGGCTCAAACCTTTCCGGTCATTCCTGGCCAGGATTTCGGCGCAGCCCTGTTTCCCAAATTGATCGGGGCCGGGTTGTTGTTATGTTCCATTCTGCTGGTGATCCAGGGCATAAGAAATAGAAAAACCAGCGCGCCCATGGCGATGCCGGCCTGGCTGCGGCACAAGCCTTCTGTTCTGCGCTTCCTGATGATCCCCGCGTCATTGGTGTTTTATTTCGAATTCGCCGACACCCTCGGCTTCCTCGTCACGGCCGTCATTTTATTGTTCGCCTTGTTCCTGGTGTTCAAGGTGCGCTGGCCTGTCGCCGTTGCAGTGGCGCTTTTGGGCGCTCTTGTAATTCACTTTATGTTCTACAGTATTCTCATGGTGCCGTTGCCATGGGGCGTGCTCGAAACGGTTGCGTGGTGACATCATGGTATTGACACATATTCTGGCCGCTATCGATCTGGTAACCGACCCTTTTGTTCTGGGCGTGATTCTTGTGGCCGCCATATTCGGCTTGTTTGTCGGGGCGGTGCCGGGCCTGAGCGCGACCATGGCGGTGGCGCTCTTGGTGCCGGTGACTTTTTTCATGGATCCCGTGCCGGCGATCGCCATGATGGTGACGGCGACAGCCATGGCGATTACTTCAGGCGATATTCCAGGGTGCCTGCTGCGCATTCCGGGTACGCCATCTTCGGCGGCCTATACCGACGAAGCCTTTTCGATGACAAAGAAAGGCCAGGCCGATACCGCGCTGGGGGCCAGCATTGTCTTTTCATTCGTCGGGGGGCTGTTCGGCACGGTGGTGCTGATTGCCGCCGCGCCGATGCTGGCCGATTTCGCGCTTAAGTTTTCGTCATACGAATTCTTCTGGCTGGTCGTGCTGGGCCTGTCGTGCGCGATTTTCATTTCACCCGCCAGTACCTTGAAGGGTTTTGTGTCGCTCTTCATAGGCCTGTTCCTGGCCTGTGTGGGCATGAACAATCCCGCGGCCTTTCCCCGGTTCACGTTCGGCAACGAAGACCTGCTCAATGGCGTGACCTTGTTGCCCATGATGGTCGGCATGTTCGCCATTTCCGAGGTCTTGCGCTATGCAACCGATTCCGAGCAGAAGCGGGTGGAAATCAAAGCCAGCGTGGGCAATATCTTCACCGGCATGTGGGGATTGACGCGTAAATATCCCGCCTCGATTTTGAGGGGATGTACTTTAGGCACCGTGGTGGGGGCTTTGCCTGGCGCCGGCGCCGATATTGCGGCATGGATGTCTTATGGCGTGAGCAAGCGCTTTTCGAAAGAGCCGGAAAAATTCGGCACCGGCCATGTAGAAGGCATAGTCGAAGCGGGCGCCGCCAATAACTCGGCATTGGCGGGCGCCTGGATTCCGGCATTGGTGTTCGGAATTCCCGGCGATTCCATTACCGCTATCGTCATAGGTGTGCTGTACATGAAAAACATGGCGCCCGGGCCCATGATCTTTACCAACAGCCCGGTTGAAATGTATTCGATTTTCATCGTGTTCATCCTGGCCAATATCATCATGCTGCCTTTGGGCTATCTGGCGGTCAAGGCGGCCAAGAAAGTCTTGAACGTGCCTCGAAATATCCTGATGCCCTTGATCCTGATCTTTTGCATCGTTGGCGTGTTCTCCATCAACAACAGCATTTTCGACGTGGTCGTCATGCTTTGCGTGGGCGTGCTTGCCTACTTGATGGAAGAGAACGAATTCCCCATCGCACCCGCGGTGCTGGGCGTTGTGCTGGGCGGCATGCTGGAAGAAAATTTCGTTTTCTCGATGATCAAGGCGAATGGCGATTTCCTGATGTTTTTCAGCCGGCCCATTGCATGCGGCCTGGGGATATTCGCCATTATGATTTGGCTGCTGCCCGTGTTGAAGGGTGTGTATAAAATGGTTTCGGGCTCAAGGAGAGTAGCGGTATGAATGATTTGAAAGATAAAGTAGTCCTGGTTACGGGCGCATCCACCGGCATCGGCGCGGCCGTCGCGCAAGAGTTCGGCAAGCTGGGCGCCAAGGTTGTGGTTCATTATTTTTCCTCGCGGGATGCCGCCGAGGCGGTGGCCGGCCAGATCGATGCGTCGGGTCAGCGCGTACTGACCGTGCAGGGCGATCTGCATCACACCAAGGACTGCGAAAACCTGGTTGCGTTGACGATCAAGAAATTCGGCCATATCGATATTCTGATCAATAATGCCGGCGCCTTGGTAAAGCGCGTGCCTATTGCCGAAATGACCGACGAGATATTCGATGACGTCGTCAATTTGAATGTGCGTTCGGTACTGATGTGCACCCGCTTCGCGCTGCCGCATATGCCGCAGGGGGCGTCCATTATCAATCTGACCAGTGTCGCCGCGCGTACCGGCGGCGGACCCGGATCCAGCTTGTATGCGGGCTCCAAAGGCTTTGTCAGCACGATTACCAAAGGCCTGGCGAAAGAACTGGTGCCCAAAAAAATACGGGTCAATGCCGTGGCCCCTGGCGTCATTACGACGCCATTCCACGATAAATTCACCACGGCCGAGCAACTTGAGGGCATGAGGTCCTCGATACCCATGGGCCGTTTCGGCACAGCCCAGGAATGTGTCGGCGCGTTCGTTTACCTGGCCTCCAATGATCTGTCCGCTTATGTCACCGGTCAGATCATCGAAGTCAACGGCGGTCAGTACATGCCGTGACGCCAGGCGCCGGCCTTGTGGGTTATGCCAGTTCCACGCCGGTCAGGTATCCCACCGACGAGCCGAACTTGCCCTTGTAGTTGGCGGAGATCAACGGGTCCAGGGTTTTATAGACTTTGGCATGCAGGCCACCGGTTACAGCCCCGGTGGCTTTGTCTTTTTTAAGCTTCCAGTCGCCCGCATGCTGGAAGTTGCTCATGATGTAGGTCCAGCCGTTGATCTCGTCGACCGCGTGCAGGCCCGTGGCTTCGGCGCCGGCAGGCATGGACAACAGGCGCGGCAGCTTCTTGGTGTCGACGTTGTAGGCCCACAGGAAGTTGTTTACGTGCAGGCCGCTGTCTTCGCCGATGAACAGGGTGCGCAGCTTTTCCGAGAACTTGAGGTTGTCGGGGTTGGCGAGCTTGTCCGGGTGGGCCAGGTTGCCCAGCGCATCGGCGGCGTATCCAGTCTTCGCCGATCAGGGCGGCGGGAGCCTGCATGTCCACGGGCACCCATGCGCTGTCGATGGCCTTGCCATTGCTGTCCTTCTGGCCGTCCTTCAGGTTCAAGGCATACACGGCGCCGGCTTCCGGTCCTTGCGACCTCTCGACATTCCAGCCCTTGAGCCATCGACCATGGAGTCGGTGATGTAGGACATGGCCGAATAGGCGATCTTGTCTTTGGCGTTGACGGTGGTGCCTTCCATCTTGGAGAAGCCCATGCTGCCGCCGCGCAGGGCGGCATAGCGATGGGTTTCCAGGAAGGCCGCCGCTTTTTCCATGCCGGGCTTGAGCTTGACCCAATTGGATTTGCCGCGAAGGGAATCTTGGTGAAACTGGCGTCGCCGGGGTCTTTGGTCGTGGACTTCGGCAGATATCGGCGGCCTTGAGGGTATTGGCCAGTTTTTCGATTTCGCGCTGGTGGCATGGCCCAGATTGATCCAGCTAAGATTGGCGGCGCCCGGGCCGGTGCCGTTCGTTTGAGCCGTGCCATTTGGCGACGTACAGCGTTCCGGCCGACAGGTCCGCCGGCTTGTCGGCGACGAACATGAACAGGCCGCCGTTGGTGGCGTCATCGCCCATCAATGCCGGTGCGCTTGTCGGGCATGACCTGGATCAATTCATGCGAAATGCGTCCCAGGCAGTAGTGCTTCTTGATTGTGCCCGTGCCGTCGGGGTTCACGGTGACTTCGGGCAAGTGGCCGTAGTGATAGGGGTTGGCCTGGTTTCGGAACCGCCATGCAGGTTGTTGCTGAATGCCTTGAATTCAGCGTTCTTCTCGATGCTGAAGGCGTCGGGCTCGTATTCTTCGCTGGACAGATGGGTATTCCAGGGCGATAGGCTGGCGCCGCAGGTGATCCACAGGCCGTGCGCTTTCGAGGTGTCGACCGATGCTGTACTTGACCAGGTCGAGTTTGCCGTGTCTTGGGATCCTGGTCCAGTGTCAGCACGGCAATCGGCGAGGGCAGGGCGCCGTACATGTCGTCGCCCTTTTGATTCCGGGTGGTGTATTCGAACTGCACGACGGCGAAGACCGCTTTGCCTTCACCCCATGGACCTTCGCATTATGCAGGGACAGCAGCGATGTGCCGTCGGGGCAGTCCGAGAAGAACTGGCGCTCTTTGCCCGGTACTGACTTGTCGATGATGGGCTGGTCCTTGATATCGACATATCCGCCCGCCAGCACGGTGCCGCCTTTGCCGTCCGGCACCTGGTCGCCCGTGGTGAAAAAGGGTGATAGGCCAGATCGAACTTCTTGACGCTATGGTCGCCGAGGGTGACTTCCAGCCTGGATCCTACCGCCGTGCTTGCCATGGCGTCCGGATGGGCCAGCGAGGGGGCGTCCATGCCCGTAAAGGCGGCGGACAGGTATTTGGGCTTGGCCGACGCGGCCAGGGCGGAGCCGCTGCCCGCCAATAGTGACGCCAGGGTGCCGGATGCCAGGGGCAGCATCGGTATGCCTGTCAAAAGTTTAAGTGCGTGTCGGCGTGCGGGTTGTTGCAAATCGGACATGAAGGGGCTCCGTGCTGGGTTGTTCAAGCGAAATGAAAACATCGTACAGAACGGATATGTCAGTATGTTGACGCTGCCCCCTTGCCGGGGTTTTCGCCGGATTGAGCCGCTTCGATAGCCAATTCGAGCCGCGCCTATGTTGATTGTGGGGGTATTGGGCAGGGTAGCGGTGTCTCATGCGATACTGTGTCCAGGCAAAAAAAGTGAAAAAGCGATTACCGGGAGCGATGTCATGGATGTTAATGCGCTATTGTTGGCCAGGATCCAATTTGGTTTTACGATTTCATTTCACATCATATTTCCGGCCATCACCATAGGTCTTGCCAGTTACCTGGCGGTGCTCGAAGGGTGCTGGCTCAAGACACGCAATCCCGTGTACCGGGATCTTTATCATTTCTGGATCAAGATATTCGCTGTCAATTTCGGCATGGGGGTGGTTTCCGGCCTGGTCATGGCGTATCAGTTCGGCACCAACTGGAGCTATTTTTCCGAGTTTGCCGGCGGCGTGACCGGGCCATTGCTGGCCTACGAAGTATTGACCGCTTTTTTTCTCGAGGCCGGTTTTCTGGGCGTCATGCTCTTTGGCTGGACCCGCGTCGGGCCTGGCCTGCATTTCTTCGCCACCGTCATGGTGGCGCTGGGCACCCTGGTTTCGGCCACTTGGATTCTTGCTTCCAATAGCTGGATGCAAACCCCCGCCGGATACGAGATTATCGGCGGGCGGGTCGTGCCGGTGGATTGGCTTGCCGTTATTTTCAACCCTTCTTTTCCTTATCGCCTGGCCCATATGGGGGTGGCGGCTTTCCTGGCCACGGCGCTGATGGTGGCGGCGTCGGCGGGCTGGCATTTGTTGCGTAACAACGATAATCCGGCTATCCGCAAAATGCTGTCCATGGCAATGTGGATGATTCTTATCGTGGCTCCTTTGCAGGCGGTCATCGGCGACTTTCACGGCCTCAATACCTTGAAGCACCAGCCCGCCAAGATAGCCGCCATCGAGGGTCATTGGGAAAACACGCCGGGCGCGGGGGTGCCGCTCACCCTGTTCGGCTGGCCCGATATGCAAGAAGAAAAAAACCATTTCGCCGTCGAGATCCCGCGTTTGGGCAGCCTCATCCTTACGCATAGCTGGGACGGCCAATTCGCAGGCCTGAAAGAATTTGCCAAGCAAGACCGCCCCAATGCCACGATAGTGTTCTGGACCTTTCGCATCATGGTCGGGCTGGGGATGCTGATGATCGCCTTGGGCATATGGGCGGCATGGGTGCGCTGGCGCGGCCGCTTGTACGATTCGAAAGGAATGCTGCGCTTTGCCCTGTATATGGGCCCCAGCGGCCTGGTCGCCATATTGGCGGGCTGGTTCACCACCGAAATCGGCCGTCAGCCCTGGGTAGTCTATAACGTGATGCGCACGGCCGACGCGGTTACAAGGCATGGAGCCCTGGAAGTGGGCATCACGCTCGCGCTTTTCGTTATTGTTTATTTTATTTTGTTCGGCGCCGGCATCGTTTACATTCTGCGCCTGATACGCAAGGGGCCGGTCCTGCACGAGGGCGATACGCCATCGGAAGGCGGGCCGGGCGAACCGAATACGCCCAGCCGGCCGTTATCGGCGGCGTCCGATGGCAATACCGCCGGCATGCCGGCTCATGTAACGCGAGGATAAGGCTATGGGTATCGATCTCGCCCTGCTATGGGCAATTATCATTCTGTTCGGCATCCTCATGTACGTGGTGATGGACGGCTTCGACCTGGGCATAGGAATACTGTATCTGTTCGTCAAGGGCAAAGAAGACCGCGATGTCATGATGAACACCGTGGCTCCCGTCTGGGACGGCAATGAAACCTGGCTGGTGCTGGGCGGGGCCGGGCTGCTGGCGGCGTTCCCCCTGGCCTATTCCGTGATACTCAGCGCTTTCATGCTGCCGCTGGTCTTCATGCTGCTGGGCCTGATTTTCAGGGGGGTCGCCTTCGAATTCCGCTTCAAGGCATACGAGCATAGGCGCCATCTTTGGGACAAGGCATTTATCGGCGGGTCGATTGCGGCCACGTTTTTCCAGGGGGTAACGTTGGGCGCCTACATCCACGGCATCAACGTTGTCGATCGTTCCTATGCGGGAGGTCCGCTGGACTGGCTGCATCCCTTCGCGATTTTTACCGGCCTGGGGCTGGTCGTGGCTTATGCCTTGCTGGGATGCACCTGGCTTATCCTCAAGACGGAAGGGCCTTTGCACGACAGTATGCGCAAACTGGCGCGCCCTCTGACCCTGGTCTTGCTGGCGGTAATTGCCGTGCTCAGCATATGGACGCCTCTGGCGCATAGCGAGATTGCCCAGCGCTGGTTCAGCCTGCCCAACCTGTTCTGGTTCGCGCCGGTGCCTTTGCTGGTCTTGCTGGCGGCATATTATCTGCTGCGATGCCTGGACAACGATCCGCATGCCGGGCCTTTCCTGCTGACACTGGCCCTGATATTCCTGGGATACAGTGGCCTGGGCATTAGCGTATGGCCTAATATCATTCCTCCCCACATCAGCATCTGGGACGCCTCCGGGCCGGCTCAAAGCCAGGGCTTCACCTTGGTCGGCGCCTTGCTCATCGTGCCGCTCATCCTCATGTACACCGCCTGGTCATACTATGTGTTTCGCGGCAAGGTCAAAGCAGGGGATGGATACCACTGATGCCGGAAAAGCCCATAACCCCCCGATCTTCCTGGGGCAGGCGCCTGGCCTGGCTGATAGCTATCTGGGCCGCCAGCATCGCTGTGCTGGCCGTTGCGGCGTATTTGCTGCGAATACTGATGAGTTGGGTTGGCATGACGGCCGGCCACTCCTGAATGCCGCGGATCGCAGGGGTGCCATCGGATAATTTCCCTAGGCATCCGGCGATTTTTATTTGCCCATTTTGACGGTTTTTCCGTCGTATACATAAGCATCGATTTTGCCGGGCGTATGCAGGCTGGGGGTGTGCAAGGTAAGACGGCGTCCTTTGGCGGAAACCTTGATCTGATCGTTGCATGATCCGAATTCCGGCGAGACCTTATAGCCGGACTTATCAAGCACGATCCATCGATATGTAATCGGGCAGCCATTGTTGCCGCTATTGATGGAAATCAGCGCCGCCAGCGAGACGCGCATTTGGAAGGCGTAGGTAATATTAAGAATGCCGCGAATTGGCGGGGCGACGTCAGCACCATCGATTTGCAGACGGGATTCGTACACGTATTCGCTGTTTACGACATTCATATTGCCGTAGGGAGTGGCCAGTTGCATGCGCGACGGGCTGACGGGCCAAGTGGTTTCGCTTGCCTGGGCGGCATGCATGCCAACCAGTAGCAACATGCTGGCTAGAAGTCGTTGGACTAGAGCGGACATGACGGGGCTCATATCAGAAAACTTGAATGCCAGTATTTGGCGTCCGGATTAGCGGCATTGGCATGCCTGTTTCAATTCAGGCGGGCCATTGGCCGGTTGTTACAATTTGGCGGTTAAATGACTTGTTTTGTTAAGCCTATTACATTTCATTTTACGCTGCGTTGCAAGCGACTTTTATCATTTTTTTCAAATGATCCAAAGAGCGGATATACATCTATGCGGTGGTCGCCATAAGATAAAGCAGTGCAATAGTCATCAGCGCAAAATAAACCATTACGCCGGCTGCCAGGCTTTTGACTACATTTCTTACTTGTTGCGGAAAGGTGGGCGCGTGGAGGCCACGCAAGTGGTGTACGTTCCACCACCAGGTGCCGGCCGCCGCGAGCATGCTAAGCAAGATAATCCCGATTTTCATGTGTTTATTCCAGCCGGGCAGGTAGCGGCACGTTAGTAGAAAGAATCTGCCGCCGGCGCGAGCGTGGTGAGCCACCAGACGCCGGCCGCGATGGCAGCCGCCAGGACCAGCGCTCCTGATCGCAGCAGCCATGAGTCCTGAGCGCTTTGAACCGGTTTGCCGGCTTCTGTGGCTATGTGCGCATCGCCATGGATCATCGGGCCGATCAAGTCTTTGCGGCGTTTCAGGCGATACCAGAAAATGGCGCCGATATGCAGCGCGATCAAGGCAATCATGATCCATTCGTTACGCTGGTGCAGGCCGGTGAGCGTATCGGACCAATCTTCGCTTAACCAGGCCAGCGGTCCCGTGGTCAGCACATCGTCATTGGCAAATAGCCCGCTGAATGCCTGGAACCCAAGCGCCAGCAACAAAGCCATGACCGACCATGCGCCCAAGGGGCTATGGCCGGCGGCGTGAGCAGAGTTGCCGCGCAGATAGCGCAAAACGGTGCGCGGGCCACGCAGAAACTGACTGAAACGCGCGTAGCGCGGGCCTATCAGTCCCCATATCACGCGAAAAACGATCAGGCCGAGAATGGCCAGCCCGAACCGTACATGCCAGTCCATCCATAAACCGCCGAGTTTGACGGTGATGAACGAACCGATCACGCAAGCAACCAGCATCCAATGGAACAGGCGGGTGGGCAAATCCCACACCCGGATTCTGGCGGGGTTTGCGGTCATGGCCGGCCGGTCGGGACGCATGGGATCAATGCACGCTGGTGGCGTTGCTTCGGTTCAGCAGCGCGATCAGCTTCTGTTTTAGCCCGGACGAGAAAATAGGGACGAGCAGCAGCTTGCCCTCGGCATCCAGGAGCGACTTGACCTGGATGAACTGATTGCTGAAGGCGGTGGTGTTGCGGGCGTTTTTTTCGTATGCCTGGAGCAGTTTATTGGCTGCGGCCTGGGCCTGGAACAGCACGGTTTCGGGTTGCTCCGGCGTCTGGCTGGTGTAATGCGTAATCAAGGTGTCCATGTCGTCCAGGAACAGGCTTAGCGCGAAACTTCCGCGACAGTCGGCGCGTTCATAGCCCCATTGCGTTGTAGTCATACGGACTCCGTTGGAAAAGGCATATGAAGATGATAACCGCTGCGCTTAATTAATGGTGCGCGATGCGTGTTGCTGTGCCTGCATTTCAATGATCAATTGTTCCAGATGGGGCGATGTGCGCAATGCCAGGATAGGCGTAGTGCCGGGGTCGGAGTCATCGCGCTCGAGTTGCAATTGGATGCTTTGGCCTTCGAAGGCGGCGGGGTTGGCCTGGATCTGGACGTATTGATTCAGGAGCCGGTCAACCGCCTTTTGCGCTTCGAACAATTGCGTGGACAGCGAGGATTGCGCATGCAGCGTGAATTGCTGCTCGATGGTTTTGGCCAGATCCCAGCTAAAAAACATCAGGGCCTTCTGGCCATGGCATTCAGGGTGCAGGAATCCCCAGGATTCGGTAGGCGTGGTATTCAAATGGCGTGTCTTCAGGTTGGCCGCGTCGGCAGGCTCGTGGGTTTTCGAGCCATCGCGGAAATAAAGTTTGATTTTATCCGGGTTTTGCGCTGTGCGGTTTCAGGCGCGGATAGCTGCGCATATTGCGAAAGAAAATTCAAATATATAAAAATAAATTGTAGGGCACTGACGTTGAAATGATTCGCCAAAGAGTCCCTGGAATTAGATGCTGGGCTGGATTTTGAAACATTCGGCAGTTTCGGGATATCGCGGCCAAGGATATAGGCGCTGATTGAAAACCATTTGCGATCAAATGGTCACGTTATACTTTCTCGGCTACATTGCCATACCCTTTCTCTACGTAAGCGTCGACTAGGAGCTACTAAATGTCCAATAAAATTCAGTTGGAAACAGCGGTACAAGAGTTTGCGAAAGCGACGGCCGCCCCACCTTTTCTGGCCGACCTTGGGCCCGAAAAAGGGCGTATCGCAGTAGACGACGTTCAGTCCAGCCCGGTTGCGAAGCCTGATGTCGATATCGAAGAGCTGACGATTGCCGGTGGTCCAAGCGGACATGTGTCGCTGCGAATCGTGCGTCCGCCGGATACGGTGGGAGATCTTCCCGTCATTCTTTACATCCACGGCGCCGGCTGGGTTTTCGGTAACGCGCATACTCACGATCGCCTGGTCCGCGAATTGGCTGTCGGAGCGAATGCCGCCGTGGTTTTTCCGAACTACAGCCTGTCGCCCGAGGCTAAGTACCCCGTTGCAATCGAAGAATGTTATGCGGCCTTGCAATGGATCGCCTCGAACGGCCATGAGCTCCGCTTGAATGCCAAGCAACTCACCGTTGCCGGCGATAGCGTCGGTGGCAACATGGCGGCTGCGCTCACACTGATGACCAAGGACCGCGGCGGTCCTGCCATTCATAAGCAATTGCTTTTCTATCCGGTCACCGATGCCAATTTCGATACCGAGTCCTATCATCAGTTTGCAACCGGCCATTTCCTGCGCCGTGATGCCATGATGTGGTTCTGGGATCAATACATCACCGATCCGACAAGGCGTTTGGAAATCACGGCATCGCCGCTGCAGGCCAGCGTCGAGCAATTACGCGGTTTGCCCCCCGCATTGCTTATTTCGGCCGAGGCTGATGTGCTGCGCGACGGTGCCGAAGCCTATGCCAACAAGCTGCGGGAAGCTGGCGTTGCTGTGACCGCGGCGCGGTTTCAGGGCACTATTCATGATTTCGTCATGCTCAACGCATTGGCCCAGACCACGGCCACGCGCGGTGCCATGCTATTGGCGATCGGCTGGTTGCGCGCATAACGGCCTTCCCCCTGTATTTCGTCGCGGCGGCTTTTTCTCCGCCGTCGCTGTCGCCTTCCATAAACTCACGCACATACTCGTCGGCCGCCTTTGCTTTGCAAAAGCGGCGGCCGGCGTTTTGTTATGTAAGTTCTGCGTAAGTTTCAAATTGTATTTCTAATACTGGCGTTAGTTATTCGTTTGACGCACACCGCGCAAGCGATGCGGGGCACTCGAAAAAAGCGGGCAAGGCATTGCCCGGCAGCCATCAAGCCGGCGACAGACCGGCGGCGGTGCAAACTATTTTGGTACATCACAAAGGAGATACAAGATGGACGACAAAAAATCAGGCAATGGCGCGGCCACAGGCGTCAATCGCCGGTCTATGCTGAAGATGGGCGCCGGTACGGCTGCCGCCGCGCTCGTGCCCGCCATGCCGGGCGTGGCCTTGGCGGCGGATGAAAAAAAACCGGTCGGGAATTATCCCGCGGGCGTTGCGGGCGATTCGGTGTTCGTCGGGCTTACGCTCGACCTGACCGGCCCGTATTCGGCCGAGGGCGCCGACGAGCGCAAGGGCTATGAACTGGCCATCGAGCAGATCAATGCGGGCGCCGAGCAAATCAAGAAAATTTCCCCGTTGACAAAAAAAGGCATTCTGGGCAAGACCGTCAAGTTCGGCGTGGCCGATGCCGAAACCAAGCCGAATACGGCGGTTCAGGCAGCCAGCCGCTTCATCCATGACAATAAGGCCATGATGATTTCCGGCAGCGTCAGCAGCGCCGTGGCGATTGCCTTGCAGAAAGTCTGCGATCGCGAAAAAACCATTTACCTGCCTGCCATCAGCGGATCGAACGAAACCACCGGCGTCGACTGCCAGCGTTACGGGTTCCGTCTGTGCTACTTCGCGTATTCGGCTTCCAAGGCGATAGCGCCTGTGCTGGCCAAGAACATGGGCAAGGATCGCAAGGCCATTTATCTGGTTCCCGACTACACCTACGGTCATACCACGTACGATTCGATGGTCGAGTTCACCGAGAAGGAAGGCTGGAAAACGGTAGGCGAGCAGGTGCATCCCCTGGGCGCCAAAGACTACAGCTCCTACCTGATCAATATCGCCAACAGCGATGCCGATACCTTGGTCGTGGTGGCCTATGGCGCCGATGCTTCCAATGCCATCAAACAGGCCAAGCAGTTCGGCATCCTCGACAAGATGTCGCTGGTGGTGCCTTACATGGCGCCCTTCATCGGCGAGGAAGTCGGCCCTGAGATCATGGCGGGCGTCTACGCCGCCACAGGCTTCTGGTGGACATTGCAAGACAAATACCCCATTGCCAAGGACTTTGTCGATGCTTTCGAAAAGAAGTACGGCGGCAAGCCGCACGACTCCGCCTATATCGCCTATTTGCAGACGGCATTGTGGGCCGACGCTTGCGAGCGCGCGGGCACCTTCTATCCGCCTGACGTCATCAAAGCCTACGAGAAGGGCGAGAAGCGCCAGGGTCCTGTTGGCGAAGTGTATTTCCGCGCCGAAGACCATCAGGGCGTCATCAACTTCCCTATCGTGCGCGGCAAGAAACCGGCCGACATGAAAAGCAAGGACGATCTGTTCGATATTGTCGAAGTGGTCAATGGCGTCGACGTGGTGCCGGCTTTGGGCGTTCTGGGCTGCAAGCTTGGCGCGTACGTATAAGTTCGGCGATTGCGTCTAACGCACTTACTTCAAAAGGAGGAGCTTGAATGCCGAGCATGTCGTTGTTCTTGTCGCAGCTATTCAACGGGCTGGCAACAGGCCTGTTGCTGGCGCTTATCAGTACCGGTTTGACCATTATCTACGGCACGCTCGGTGTTGTGAATTTCGCGCATGGCGCCCTGTTTGTGGTCGGGGCCTATGCCGGCTTTACGGCTTATGGCATGACGGATTCGTTTGTCATCGCCATTGTCGTCGGCGCGCTGGTTGCGCTGTTCGTCGGCCTGGTTATCGAGCGCGGGCTGATGCGCTTGTATTATGGCCGGCCGCCCGAAGACCAGATCCTTGTCACCTTCGGCATAGGCATCATTCTTATTGAAGCGGTGCGCGCCATATACGGCGGGATCAGCCAGTCCGTGCCCACTCCTGGATGGGGGCAGGGCATTGTCCATATCGGTTCGCTGATCTATCCGCTTTACCGCCTGCAAGCCCTGGGGATAGCCGCCGGCACATTGGCGGTGCTGTATTTCATTCTGTACCGCACCAGCCTTGGGCTTATCGTGCGGGCCGGTATTGAAGACTCGGAAATGGTCAATGTCCTGGGCATCAACGTCAAGCGCACTTTCCTGCTGGTGTTTGGCATTGGCGCCATGGCCGCCGGCTATGCCGGCGTGATCGATTCGCCCATTGTCACGCTGGCGCCCGACATGGGGCACCGGATACTTGTCGACTCGTTCGTGGTGGTTGTCATCGGCGGCGTGGGGTCGTTTCCCGGCGCCATCGTCGGCGGCATTATCGCGGGTGAAATTCTAAGCCTTACTTCCATGTTTGATCCTGCCTATTCTGATGTAATGCTGTTTGTCGTGATGGCGCTGGTGCTGATCTTCCGTCCGCAAGGCCTGATGGGCCAGGAGGGTCGCGAATGAGCACGCACAATCCATCAGGCGTCATCGGGCGCCGGCAACTTCCCGAGCTGGCCGTGGGCATCTGCCTGCTGGCCGCGCCATTTGTCCTGCCTTATCTTGGCATGAGCCCCGATTTGCTGACACGCATCCTGATCTGGGGCTTGTTCGGCCTGGGCTTTGATCTGTTGTTCGGCTATACCGGCCTGCTGTCCTTCGGCCAGGCGGCATTCTACGGAACCGGCGGTTTTGTGGCGGCTTATCTGCTGACTTCCGGCATCGTGCCGCATATGCTGCTGGCATTGCTGATCGGCACCATCGTGGCGGCGTTTGCGGGGCTGATCATCGGCTATCTGACTCTGCGCCGCACGGGCATTTATTTTGCAATGAGTACGCTGGCCTTTGGCGAGATGTTCTATTTTTTGCAGAACTCCTCGTTCAAGCGGTATACGGGCGGCGAGAACGGGATCGCCGGGGTGCCGCCGCCGACCATCGACCTGGGCTTTACAACGCTGCATATTTCCAGCGGCTGGCCCATGTACTGGTTCGTGGCGCTGTTCTTTTTCGTCGGTTATCTGATTGCCCGCCGCATTGTCCGTTCTCCCTTTGGCGCGGTGCTCAAGGCCATACGCGGCAATCCCAAGCGCGCCATGGCCTTGGGGCACGCAATACAAAACTACAAGCTGACGGTCTTTGTGATTGCCGCCGCATACGGCGGTCTGGCGGGCGGCCTGCTGGGGGTATTCCAAGCCTATATGCCGCCCGATGCCTTTGCCCTGGACACCTCATCGCAATTGGTTATCCAGACCGTCATGGGCGGGGCGGGAACGCTGCTGGGGCCGCTGTTCGGCGCCACTATCTGGCTTTATCTGTACGAAGGGCTGCAGCAGGTGGCCAATATCGGCGCTTATTGGAAGCTGATACTCGGCATCGTATTCGTCGTGCTGGTGACGGTGTTTCGCCATGGCGTGGCGGGCGGGGTGCTGGATTACGTCAAGCGCCGCCGCAATACCGGCAAGCAGATAGATCCGGAGGCCGATTCCAAAGCCAGTTCGCAGCTTGATATAGTTCCGCCGATTTCGCAGGTGAGCGCAGGCGCGCCGGTGCTTGAGGCCCGGGGCATTACCAAGCAATATGGCGGCCTTACGGCGGTCAACGATGTCACCTTCGCCTTGGCCGAAGGTGAATTGCGCGGCGTCATCGGGCCTAATGGGGCCGGCAAGTCCACCTTCTTCGCGATGCTGGCCGGCGAACTGGCGACGACCAGCGGCCAAGTCTTTTTTCGCGGCCAGGAAATTACCGGTATCGGGGTAACGGCGGTGTGCCAATTGGGCATGAGCAAAAGCTACCAGATCAACCAGCTTTTCGATTCGCTCACGGTCAGGCAGAACGCCATGATTCCTGTACTGGCGCGCAGCCGGGGCAAGTTCCGCACCGATATGCTGCGTGGCCTGCATCACTCCAAAGGCCTGGATGGGCAGGTCAATGCCGCCATCGAGCTGGTGGGGCTGATGCACCAGGCCGATACCTTGGTTTCCGAACTTCCCTATGGTGAAAAGCGCCGTCTGGAAATCGGCCTTGCCCTGGCCACCGGCGCCAACGTGCTGCTGTTTGACGAACCTTTGGCAGGCCTTGGGCCGGAGGAACGCATACACGTGGTGGCGCTACTTAAATCGATACGCAAAGGCCGCAGCATGGTTATTGTCGAGCACGACATGGACGCCATGTTCGAATTGGCCGAACGGATCACCGTACTATATGAAGGCCGCAAGCTGGCAGAAGGCACACCCGATGAAATTCGGATGGATCCCGCTGTTCAGGCAGCCTATCTCGGAGGGATGGACGAGCATGAGTCTGCTTGAGGTCGACAAAATCAATAGTTTCTACGGGGATTCCCACATCCTTTTCGATGTGTCCATGCGCGTGGAGGAAAACGAAGTGGTGGCCCTGCTGGGGCGCAACGGAGCGGGAAAGAGCACGACGCTCAAGTCCCTGATGGGGGTGGTGCAGCCTAAAAGCGGCATTATTCGCCACAATGGCGTCGAGGTGCAGCATCTTCCTCCGTATGAATTGGCAAAGCGCGGCATCCAGTTGGTACCCGAAGAACGGCGTATTTTCGGACAAATCACGGTCCAGGAAAACCTGCAGCTTGCCGCGATGACGGCCGAAAAGCCTCGTTCGCTCGAGTCCATTTACGAAACCTTTCCGCGCCTGGCGGAGCGCAAGCGCAACCGCGGCAAGCAGCTCTCGGGCGGTGAACAGCAAATGCTGGCCATTGCCCGGGCCATGATACGAAACGCCAATATCATTCTGTTGGACGAACCTTTCGAGGGCCTGGCTCCGCTGATCGTGCGCGACCTGATCGAGGTTTGCCGCGATCTTGCGGCAAGCGGGCATACCGTTGTCATCGTCGAGCAGAATGTGCGCGCCGCCTTGTCCCTGGCCAATCGCTGCTACATCATCAATAACGGCCACATGGTTTACGAGGGGACGCCCGCCCAATTGCACGACGACAATACCGTTATCGAGAAGTATCTGGGGGTCAAGGTCTGATGGTTGCGCTGGCAGGACAGTGAAAACCAATTGCGCCTACTACTCCTGAACCTATTGCAGAAGTATCATTACGGTTGTGCTTGCGGCTTTGATTGACGCCGCAAGCGGAGGTTCAGGCCATTCCTGATGGCATGCCGCGCAAGACTCTCAATCTTGCGCGGCGCCGCCATCGAAGAATGTTAACCTCCCGTTTCTTTCTGTTTTGAGGTTATTTATGCAGCCCTTGCATGGCAATGATGCCGGCGTATTGGACAACGAAAAATCAGGTATCCAGCCAACCGGGTCTGCCGATCAGCAACTGGATTACATCACATCCAGCAAGCTTCCCACTCCGTGGGCAACGTTCGGCATCCACGTTTTTGTCGAAGCCGCCACGGGTAAAGAACACCTGATGCTTACCTTGGGCGACGTCGGCGACGGCAAGCCGGTGCTGGCGCGCGTGCATTCGGAATGCCTTACCGGCGATGCCTTGTTCAGCCAGCGTTGCGATTGCGGCGCCCAGCTTGAGACAGCGCTTAAGGCCATAGCCGAAGAAGGGCGCGGCGCGTTGCTGTATATGCGCCAGGAAGGGCGCGGGATAGGCTTGGTGAACAAGATACGGGCTTATCAATTGCAGGACGCGGGCGCGGATACGGTCGAAGCGAACGAGCAGTTGGGGTTTCCGGCCGACATGCGCCGATACGATTTGTGCAAGCCCATGCTCGATCATTTCGGGATTGTGGCGCTGCGTCTCATGACGAACAACCCGCGCAAGGTGAATACGCTTGAAGGCCTGGGCGTGCGCGTGGTTGAACGGATTCCCATTCAGGTGAACCGCAATCCGTTCAATGAAAACTACCTAAGCACCAAGGCAGCCAAGCTTGGGCATTTTCTGAAAAAGCATTTGTAGGCCGCACAAGCGCCAAGGGCACGCAAACCGGCGGTATTCAATAGGCATTGAACGCCGTCGCTACGGGCTTGCGGAACTAAATATCGGACATGAAGCGCATTCTGAAGCGCCGGCCCTTGATATTTCCATTGCTCAGCTTGGCGTAGGCTTCTTTCGCGATGCTTCTGTCCAAGGCAACAAAGCTGACGAACTCCAGGATGTTGATCTTGCCGATTTGTTCGGCGGCAAAACCGGCATCTTTGGTCAGCGCTCCCAGCAAGTCCCCAGGCCGCAGCTTGTCTTTTTTTCCACCTTGAACGCAAAGCGTGATCATGGGCGGATGCAAGCGGCCGCCCGGCGCGGGTTTGAGGTTTGCGGGATTCGACCAGACAATGGGCTGGCCTTGGTATTTCTCGATCTGGTTCGCCCAGCGCATTTCGTCGGGAGAGCACAGGCTTAGCGCCAATCCCTTGGCCTGGGCTCGCCCTGTGCGGCCGATGCGGTGAATGTGGACTTCGGCGTCGGGCGTTACGTCGACATTGATGACGGCATCTAGAGTCTGGATATCCAGGCCTCTTGCGGCCACATCGGTGGCGACCAGCACCGAGCAGCTTCGATTGGAGAATTGCACCAGCACATCTTCGCGCTCGCGCTGTTCGAGGTCGCCATGCAGCGCCAGGGCGCTGAAACCGCGAGACTCCAGATATTGGGTCAATTCGCGGCATTGCGCCTTGGTGTTGCAAAATGCCAGCGTGGAAACCGGCCTGAAGTGTTCCAGCAACTGTCCCACTACGGCAAGACGGCGATCGGGCTCTATTTCGTAGAAAATCTGTTCGATCTGGCTTGCATCGTGGACCGACTCTACCTTGACTTCGGCCGGCTTCTTCAGGAAGCGGGCGCTGGCCTTGCGGATATCGTCCGCATAGGTGGCGGAGAACAGCAAGGTCTGGCGCTGGGCAGGACAGGCGCCGACAATATGGGTAACGTCGTCGTAAAAGCCCATGTCCAGCATGCGATCGGCTTCGTCCAGCACCAGGGTGCGGATGCCGGATAAATCCACCGTGCCGCGGTCGATATGATCCATCAGCCTGCCCGGCGTGGCCACGACGACATGTGCGCCGAACTTGAGCGATTCGACTTGCGGGCGTATGGGCGTACCGCCGCACAGCGTCAGTATCTTGGTGTTGCCCAGCGCCCGGGCCAGGCGGCGCAGTTCGTTGGCCACCTGTTCAGCCAATTCGCGGGTTGGGCACAGCACCAGGGCCTGCGTGGACGATACGGCAACATTCAGGGCATGAACGATGCCAAGTCCGAACGCCGCGGTTTTGCCGCTGCCGGTTTTGGCCTGCGCGATCAGGTCGCGGCCTTCCACGATCAGCGGCAGGCTTTGCGCCTGGATAGGCGTCATGGCCTGGTAACCGAGGTTATCAAGATTATCGAGTATGGCGCGCGCGAGCGGCAGGTGGGAAAAAGATAGGGGGGTCACAATGGGCAGGCATAACAGTCCGTCTGGCCCAGGACCAGGATTGGTTTTGGGTCGATGCGGAAGGCCTGATTGTAGCCCCTGATTGAAAAACGCCCGCCGGCATTGCGGCGGGCGAATCGGGCCGGCCTTACGCCAGCGCTTCGGCTTCCGCCGGCTCAAACGATGCGGCGGTCAGAACTTTGATGGACTCATCGGCTGCCTGGAGGGCCAGCGCGCTTTGTTCGGCGCCCATGGCCAGGCCTTCGGCCCGCACGATGCGCAGATCGGTAATGCCAAAAAAGCCGAATATGGTTTGCAGATAGCTTTCTTGGTGTTCCAGGGCCTGGCCCGCCTCGCTGGTCGAGTAAACGCCGCCTCGGCTAAGCGCGGCGATCACGGTTTTGCCTGTTGCCAGGCCTTGCGGGCCGGCGGCTGTATAGCTGAAGGTACGGCCTGGCTGGGCAAGGCGGTCTATCCATGCTTTGAGTTGGCTGGGAATCGAAAAATTGTACAAAGGCGCGCCTACGACAACGACATCGGCTGCCAGGAATTGCGCGACCAGCGCTTCGGATAAGGCATTTTCCTGCCGTTGCACGTCGGTCAAGGCTGTGTCCGAGGGCGGCAGGCGGAAACCCAGCGAGTCGCTGGAAAAATGCGTGGGCGTATCCGCGGCCAGATCCAGGTATTCAACCTGGGTGCCGGGATGCTGGGCTATCCATTGCGAAACGATGTCTTTGGTGAGCTTGCGCGAAATAGAATTGGCGCCGTTGATGCTTGAGTCGATGTGCAGCAGTTTCATGGTTTCTCCGGTCTGTTTACAACAAGAATTTGTATGTAGGTATTGTGCATTAGTGCTTAATTGTTGATAAGTCGGCAAAAACGCGATAGATTGTCCTGAATTTGATGCGAATGGGATGGCGATGCAAGACTTGAACGATATGTTGTATTTTGCTGAGGTGGTCAACCAGGGCAGCTTTGCCGCCGCCGGGCGGCTTCTGGGTCTGCCCAAATCGCGTTTATCGCGCCGCGTGGCAAGGCTGGAAGCGCAGTTGGGTGTCCGGCTGCTTCAACGCACCACGCGCAAGTTATCCCTGACCACGGCGGGCGAGCTGTATTACCGTCATTGTTCAGCCATGCGCGACGAGGCCGAGGCGGCCGCGGCGGTAGTTGCCCAAGTACAGACCGAGCCGCGCGGCATTGTCAAGGTGGTATGTCCGGTAACGCTTGCGCAATATGTGCTGGGTCCTCTCTTGCCGGATTATGTATCGCGCTACCCGGCCGTGCAGATACACATGCAAGTCAGCAATCGCGTGGTGGATTTGGTCGAGGAGGGTGTCGATATCGCCTTGCGCGTACGCTCGTCGGTGGCCGATAGCGGCAGCGCGGTCGTCAAGCATTTGGGCCTGACACACGCTTGCCTGGTGGCCAGCCCCGGGCAGCTTGAACGCCAGGGCCTGCCCGCCGATCCCAGTGATTTGACGTTGCTGGATTCCGTGGCAATGTCAGTCAACGACGGGCGCGCATTGTGGCATCTGTTCGGCCCGCATGGCGCCCAGTACACCGTGACGCACAGGCCCCGCTTTGTCGCCGACGATCTGCTTACGCTTAAATTCGCGGTGCTCGGAGGAACAGGCATGGGTGTGCTGCCCGATTATATGTGCCGCGATGAAATCGCCGATGGCAGGCTGGTGCATGTGTTGCCCCAGTGGGCGCTCCAGCCGGGCATTGTGCATGCGGTGTTCGCATCGCGCCGGGGATTGGTGCCGGCGCTGCGGTCATTCCTGGATTTCCTGGGCGAACGGATGTCGGACACGAAATTTGATCCGATGTAGATGATGGACCAGTTTCCGGCTTCACACGGCATTTGTATTCGGCTTGGCGGCTGCGAGCCTTTGCTTGGGGCCGCCATGCATCAGGGCAATTGCGCCACACCCTTGTTAAACCATTCCTGGGCTCGAGCGGCGTTGTAGGGTACGCCATGCGTGCCGTCGATATACAGCGCTCCGGCCGCGAATTGCGCCATCGCATTGCCGCTGGCGGCGGATTTCTCCAGCCAGGGCAGCGCTTGATCGACGTCGCCGCTCACGAACAGTGCTTGCGTGTATAGTGCGCGGCCAAGCGCCAGTTGCGCCGCGGCATCACCCGCTTCGGCAGCTTGCTTTACCGATGCCGATACGGGGGGCAGTTGCGCCTCCGCGCTGGCGCTTCCACCAATAGGCACGCTTGCGCCCAGCCGCGTGCCTTCGTTGAGCACCAGCCGGCCAAGGGCCACCTGCGCTCCAAAATGACCTTGCTTGGCCGAGGCCGTGATCCACTTGCGTCCCTCTGCCAGGTCTGTTTCCGTTCCAATTCCATTCACGAACATCAAGCCCAATTGCGCTTTGGCCTGGGCGTTATCCAGTGCAACGCCGCGCCGTATCAGCGCCATGGCCTGCGTCGCATCTTTCGGCACGCCATCTCCGTTCAAATACATGCTCGACAAGAGGATGAGGCCATCGGGATGGTCCTGGGCGGCAGATTTTTCCGCCCATTGCTTCGCCAAGGCCTCATTGCGCGGCACTCCCGTCTGACCCAGATATATCTTTGCCAGCATGGCTTGAGCGTGGCCATTGCCGCGCTGGGCAAATGGAGTGAGCAACTCCAGCGCATGCGCGTATTCGCCGCGCTCGAATTCCGAATCCGCGTATTCCAGGGCATCGGCGTCGATGGCGGCGGCGGGCCGGAGTTCAAGCACGGGAGCAGGTGCGGGCAAGAGTGCTTTTACGACAAGGCCGAGCACGCATGCCGCCGCAACGAACGCAATGAAAAATCCGATAGGCAGGATTGCTGAACGGAAAGTTATCGGCCCTGCTTGAGAACCCTGCGGCGCCACCTGCGGCGGTCCCGGCTGGCGTCGCGGGGCGCATGCGTAACCAATGGACCCCGCCAGTAGCGGCACCAGGCTAAGCAGGGCTAAGGTAATGGCTGCGGCGCCGTTGTGCGTGATTATCATGAAGGCCGCTGCAAACAGGCAGAGCGCGTTAATGAGAAAAGCAACAACGACCCATTTTGGCGGGATTTTCGGCGGTTTTTTGGGTTTGCCTTGAGTCATGAAGATGCTGTTTCCTGGATGAGATCTATGGTCGTCTGCGGCATACGAGCGGTCAGGCCGATCGACCGGGAAGGTAGCTGCGCGTCTTGACGCGGAATGGCTTGATCATCGTTCCTTGGCCGTACGGCACAGCCATTTTATCCGGGATAGCGCAATGATGAGTTGTTCCGTACTGAGCGCCGGGGCTGGGTCTTCATTAAATGGCCCGGGCAGGTGCGGATGCGGTACAATGGCAGTTCTGGGGTCGATCCGGCTTCGACGTGGGTCGCGAAACAGAGCAGGGCATGCCGAGCACCAGTCAGCTCGTAAATCCACTGGAACACTACAAACGCCAACGACGAGCGTTTCGCTTTAGCCGCTTAATGCGGTAAGCCGCTGCACTAATTTGTCTTTGGGTTAGGTAGGGTAAAACCTACAGCAGCGTCATTTACAAAGAATCGGGTCTTGCTGGGTCACTCAGCCTGGTCTTAAATTAATGTGAATCGCCGAGGAAGGGCCTGTCGGTTGGCATGATCCAAGGTTAAAACTTAAAGTGAACCGAATAAGCATGTAGAACTGCCTGCAGAGGGCTTGCGGACGGGGGTTCAATTCCCCCCGACTCCACCAGACAAACCCACGCTGCGCTATGTAGCACTAGACGGGGCCAGATGAAAATCTGGCCCTTTTTAGTGCCTGATGGTGTAGTGATTCACACGGGATTCGGCTCTTCCCCATTAACGGGGGATGGGCACTCATCACACTCGGTTAATCACACCGTTCCAACCGCACTGGGCCAAGACCCGCATGCGGTAATTCTCAAAATTCCTGAACCCGTACGCTCGGCGTGAGAGCATTTCCATCTTGGTGTGGAACCCCTCGGTGATCCCATTGGACTTGGTAAATCGCCACATTCGTACAATGGGCTCCAGCCACGATGTTAACGTAGCGGCCAGCGCCTTGGCCGGGCTTTGTTCAAACTGGCGGATCAAGGCCAGAAACTTGGGCAGCAACTGCTTGGCCCGCTTGGCCTTCAAGTGCTTCATGACCAGAAAGCCGTTCAGTTGCTGTTTGGCGAAATACAAGGCCTGCAGCACCGGCGACTGTGCCAGGTACTGGTGCAGACGTTCCTTCTGGACCGAAGATAGATTCCAGTGATGGCGGCGCATCAGGCTGAGCAGCCCCCGGTTCTTGCGCCCTTGGGGGTCGTGCTGTTGCCACAGCTTGAGCAAATGCTGGTTCACCAGCCGAATGACATGGAAGCGATCGGCCACGATCATGGCATTGGGAAAGTACTGTTGGGCAATACGGCGATAGGTCTCGGATAGATCCATCACAATGACACGCACGTGCTCCTTGCCCGGCAAACGCTTCAAATAGCTGCGCAGGCTGGCTTCTGAGCGGCCCAGCACCACATCGAACACCTTGTGATTCTTCAAATCGACCAGCGTGGTGGCGTAGCCCTTTTTACGGCTGAAGAAATGTTCATCGATGCCCAGCACCTGGGGGCAGGCCCTGCCCGAGAGCTCCGAGACCCGTTGCTTTACAAACGATTGATACCAGCGCTCGACCGTGGCGCTGCCGATACGATGCGTGCGCGTCAGTTGGTGCTGGCTCACGCCCCCGTCGTGGGCCTCGAAGACCTCCAGGCGATACGCTTCGGTGGCTCGGCGCCGCGGCCGGATGCCCGCGAAGCGGTGGCGAAAATAGCGATTGCAATCGGTGCAGTGGTACTTGGGCACGCGCAGGTGCAGCACCATCAGCTGGTTGCCCTGGCGCGTGTGTTTGAGCGTACGTTGGTGTGTGGCCTTAATACGTACCGACTCTTGCTGGCAATGTACGCACGCCAAGCGCTTGGCTGGCCGGGCCCAGACGTGAATCTCTGGGCCACATTCCACTCGATCAATCAATAAATCTCTGATTCCTAAGATAGAATTTACTGGGGACATCGGCATTGCTTCCATTAAACGTGTTTCGTCGCAAAAACAAGTCTAATGAATGTCGCTGTCCCCCTTTAATGATGAAGAGCCCGGGATTCACACCGATCCGGCCGGCTCTTTGTCTTCTGATAGTTTGAGTCGATCCACTTGCTTGCTTCGGATAAGAGGGGGCCAGTCCCGAGTGCTGCTATGACGGCCAGGACATCTCCGGAGCCGTAAAGATAGCGGTGACTGGGAAGCATGCGCCGCCTCGTCGCCTTACCATCCGCAGTCTTTACGGATATCCGCGAGCGCGACGTCTGCGCCGGTCGTATCAAATACCGCGGTGACAGGACTTGCTTTGTCGGGCGTAACATTGACGACAAACGACGTGCTCTGTGCGATCGATTTCAGTAGATCCACAGGCGAGCTAGGGGAGAGCGATGCCTTGGTCGACAGAGTCCATACGGTGGCTTTAGCCTTCTCCTTGTCTATCTGGTAAGTGACTTCGGCGCCACTGTTCCCAATATACGGCTCCCAGTCAATCCAGAGATCGGTCTTGTTATTCGCGCATTGCGCAATCAGAGCCATGGATTTCCCAGGCGCGTTTTTACTGGGCCCTGATAACAGCACTGCCGTATGAGCCGGCCTGCCGGTCTTTCGATCCGCGCGGACCCGATTTATCCACGCCCCTGATACCGGCTTTTCTAATGCCTCTGTCGCTGAAGGTGCCTGCGAAGGGTGCGCCGCCAGTTTATCGAAGCAAGAGAGCCGTGTGACGGTATTTTTATCGGCTGCGCAGGCGGCCGCCTCCTTATCCCCAAATGCGTTCACCGCGAACGGGAGCAGGGCCAGCATCAGAACAAACGTCTTCATATCTCCCTTCCTTACAAAACCACATCCAATTCAATTTGGCTGCCCGGTGGGTTATTAAAGCTAGCGCCTCATGAGTGTGCCAAGGCCCTCGCCGTCGAGCATCTCTACAGTCAGGTTTTGCATCATGCCGCCCGGGCCCGGAACAAAACTCGCGGCCGAGCGTGAACCTGGAGCAGCCATTGTGCCAATCGGGTCGAACACAAAGACATTACCATCCCAGTGCTGCAGTGAAAATTCCAGTCTGGTCGGGTTCGTGATCAAAACAAGTTGATTGCCACGCTGTTCAATTTTCACATCGCCGAAATAAGCGTTAGCGTAGGTACCGACATAAGCATGGGGTGCAAGTGGTGGGGTGGGGCGTTCCGGGAAGGGCTGCCCGGCAAACTCTCCCGCCGGATCAGTTATGGAGGCAAAGGCGGCCCCAAAGAACGGCAACCAGTCGCGGGTGACATGCCCGAACTGCACCAGGTCCATATACATCATGTTTAGCGCCTCGGCGGCGCCAACCGGCACGGCGTTTGTCAAGACGATGATGCCGGTATCAGCGGCGGGAAGCAGGCTGAATGCAGTGCCCGCCCCGGTAGAGAACGCTCCTGAGTGGGTGAGATGCGTGGCGCCAGACGCGAAAGTCGAGACAACAAAGCCGTACCCATAGTAGTTGGCAGGGGTGTCTTGCGTGGCAGGCGAGGACAAAATCTGTGGGCTCAGCGCCGGCAGCAGCGCGTCGCGTGGAATGATTTGTCGCCCCTGATACTTGCCTTCCTGCAAAATCAATGTCATCCACGTTGCCATGTCGAGCACGTTGGAGCTTACGCCGCCTGCGGGCGACTGAGCATCCGGCTGGCGTTGAGGGCCAGGCTGAAAGGCGCCATTAACCCGAATATGCGGGTGGGCACGATTGGTGTGCGCCATGAAATCTACGTAGCGGGAGCTGGTTGAGTCCATGCCGAGCGGGCGATACAGCACTTGATCGGACAGGCTCTCCCAGTCGGTGCCGGAGGCGACCGCCACGGCTTCCCCCGCTGCAGTCAGGCCAAAGTTGGAGTAAGCATAGCGACTGCGTAAGGGCGCCGCTGGAAGAAGATGCAAGCGTTCCAGCACTTGCCTGCGGTCATGGCCTAATATTTCAAGTATGTCGCCGGCCTGATGAGCCAATCCCGACCTATGGGCGTAAAGATCGCCAACAGTGACTTGGGCGGTAGCGACAGGGTCTTGCAGAGAAAACCACGGTATATGCTGCGCAACCGGCGTATCCCAGGATATGAGCCCTTTAGCCACCTGAGCCGCGACTACCGTGGCGCCGACGGATTTGGATACCGAAGCTAATTGGAATACCGTGTTGGCATCGACGAGGGCGGAATCCCCGAGTTGGCGCACGCCAAAGCCCTTGGCGTAGACGATTTTTCCTTGATGCACGACCGCGACGGCAAAACCAGGAACGCCTGAACGCGTGAGCACATCGGTGGCGAGCTCATCGAGCTGCGCCACGGCACGCGTGACGTTGGCTGGGGGAATGGTATTGGTGGATTGGCTTGATCCGTCGTCGCCGCAAGCGGCCAGAGCCAGGAGGGGCGCCAGCAATAAAGCTCGATAAACTTTCATTTCGTCATGCCTTTCGCAATCTTGTAGTTTGTTTTGTCAGTTAACGCTATACGCATCACATTCGCCATAAAATGTCGCTGTGCAGTGAACACATATTTACGGCTTACCGCGGACGAGCTAAGACCGCTTGCATCTGTTCCGCGATCCCTTACAAACCCACATTAAAATTAATTCTTGTTACTTGGTGGGCAAAAAACAACCCGTCATTCACTTCGCGTTAATTGGAGCGGCGCCCAATATAAAGGCATTCGCCAGCACATTCAGTTTCTTTTTTTGTACTAACAGCAGTGTTTCGTACTTCTCGATCGCTACCGAAAAACGGCCATTCTCTATCGGGGGATTCTGCAAACTCGGTCGATGTGACTCGCGCGGCCCTGAAGACTTCCTGCGCTAAGCACGGGTTGATCTTCTAAGGCCACATCCAAAGCCGGTCGCAAGCAAACCGCTTGCTCTAAATTAATTGGACGTAAGCCTTTTAGGTGCTGGTAAATCATTGCCTAGCCTTCAGGAATTATATCAGGGCGAGATTGTCCTTCGAGGCAGAAATCAATATCAAATGGCTTCTGGAACTTTCGGATACTGGAGCTGGATCGCCAATGGCTTGGTAGCGGTCATTTTGTATGGAATGCTTTGGTTGCTGCAACCTCTGAGATTAATAACCCAGCAGAACCCGCTTTTCCGCTCTGTCCGTGGGTTATTTTCCTGTTGTCTCAAAACCTGAACGGGGTTCAATTCCCCCCGACTCCACCAGACAAACCCACGCTGCACTATGTAGCACTAGACGGGGCCAGATGAAAATCCGGCCCTTTTTAGTTGTCCTCGCTATAAGGTACGAAGCGCCCGGTAAGAGGGTCCCGGATAAAAAGCAGGCCGGTGGCAACACCAAAGTAAGCGCCATGCAGCATGAGGGTGCCATTATCGACAGCTTCCCGGACGGCGGGAAATGTCAGCAGGTTTTCAAGGCTGTACTCGATAACGCCCCACTCAAGTTTCTGTATCCAGCCTTGTCGGTCGTTGTCCGGTGGCCCGGCGCGTTCAGCTACTGGTGCGATCTGCGACATCCACTTGCCGATGAAGTCGCGTTTCGTTAGTGGTGCGGCGTTGTTGGCAAAAGCCGCAACGCCGCCACAGCTAGCATGGCCAAGCACCACTATATGCTTCACCTTCAGGGCGTTCACGCCAAATTCGATTGCAGCGCTTGTGCCGTGAAACGAGGTTTCGGCGTCGAGTTCGCAGGGTGGGACGAGGTTGGCGATATTGCGTATTACAAATATTTCGCCAGGACCCGCGTCAAAGATCGTCTCTGGTGCCACTCGTGAATCACCGCAGCCAATGATCATGACTTCTGGATGCTGCCCATTTTTAGCCAGATCTTGGTAGCGTTCTCTTTCTTCAGAGAGGCGGCCGTTGAGAAACGATGCGTAGCCATTAGCCAGTCTTTTTGGAAACACTTTCACTCCTTTTGCTGTTTGATACCCATGGATTTTACGCCTGCAGATTGGAGCAAATAATGCGTCCCATGCTTTCTGGCGGTCTTGGCGAAGTCGAGGCCGAGTTCTGCGCCCTAGTAGAGCATGAGCCGTACCATTTGGCGCAAGAACTAGACGAGTTCGGCGCACCCAAGTTCACCAAGGACGGATAGCCGGGCAGTACGCCATGCACATTGCTACCAGAAATGGCTTTCCAAGGCATGCTATAAGAATTGCTATAGCATCTTTGCAGGACTAGGCAAAATGTCCATTCACTCGTTTGGTCGATTTGGTATTGCACTGTTTCTTGGCGTGCTGGTTTCCGGGTGTTCTTTTACCGGCCTCGAAGCTCCAGGCACCGGCCCCAAGGCCTCGAGTGCTGGCGTACAAGCTTCGGATCGTGGCAACGAGTGCAGGCGGAACCGTAGCGGGTGCATCTATGAAGGAGCGTATGAGCCAAGGGAGCGGGACTATGCTGAACAGGAAGCGAAACGCCTGAATCGGGCCGCCTTGGAAAGGTTCCGCCGCAGCTCTCGCAAGTGACCGTGTCTTAAGCTCTTCAGATCCCGGCCTTTCCATCAACCGCCGCGGCAGTCGAGCATTGGGCTGAGGTAGCCGGTAGTCATTCATGGCACAGAGAGCATGGAGAAATACCACGCCGAAAAGCCTGCGCTCAGCACCGCAATTATCAGGCTCAGGATGCGCTCGGTTCCCCGCGTGCGCCAGGTCAATACGAGTGCAAGCAGCGTGATGGCAGGAAGGATAAATAGTGTCGGCATGGAGTGGCTTTAGGAGGTTAATGCTTTGTCTCGTAAGCTTGTACTAAAGTGGCAAGCATATCAAGTCGGTCGCCTTCTGGTGTTCCTGGATCGGGATCATGCTCCACAAGACGGGAAACTTCTTTCAAGGTGGCCCTTGTAGTCAGACTCGGTGCGGATTGGGCGGATTTCCATGAGTTACTCCATTTCTATGGTTTTGCCATCGATCTTGTCACATTCGGCGTGTGTGCCAGTAAATTTTACATAACCTGGCTGCGCCATACAGGCAGCCATTTTCTGCTATCGTTGATTCTCGTTCACTAGCTTGGAGATAATATGCCCACACGTTTAAATGCAGGACATTTGTTAGCCATGGCGGTGACGGCAGGCATGTTTGCCTTGCCCGCTTATGCGCAGTATTCCGGGCCTTCGGCAATTAACGATGGGACCGTCGCGGCGATACTCGCAAAACCGGCGGATGACCACGCTGTGCAACTGCAGGGACACCTGTTGCGCCGAACCGGTCCCGATAAATACATTTTTTCGGATGGTACCGCCGAGATCGTTGCGGAGATCAAAGACAAGCGTTTCCCGGCGCAGCCTGTGAATGAAAAGACAAAAGTGGAGATTATCGGCGAGGTCGATACCGGCTTGGCCCGGCCTCCCGAGATAGAAGTGGACTCCGTCCGGGTGATCCAATAGACGGGCGGCCGATAGATACCCCATAGCCCAAGGCACGATCCTGAAGTCAAAGCTGCTTTATATTCGCTTGCTCAACGATCTGAGCCCATTTGATCATATCGGCCGATACCACCTTCTGAAACTCGTCCGCGCCGCGAGCCACCGGCGTGAGTCCCATTTTCTTGAGGCCATCCTGCACCTCGGGATCCAGGACGGCGCTTTTGATCGCCTGCTCGAGAAAGCGCGCCGCGGTTGGCGGCGTATCAACATGCACAAAGAAGCCGTTCCACTCCATGGTCTCTAATCGTGCCAGGCCCAACTCCCGGACAGTCGGCACATTTGGAAGCTCGGGCATACGTTGCGGCGAGGTTACGGCCAGAGCCCTGAGACGCCCCGTTTGAACCAGTTGCAGGCTTGATGCGGCCGATGCGAAATAGGTGGAGACGAGTCCGCCCATCAAATCGACTATTGCCGGAGCCCCGCCTTTATAGGGCACGTGCAGCATGTTGGTTTTGGCTTCCAAATTAAGCAGTTCACCTATCATATGCGCTGAGCTGCCAACCCCGTATGAGGCATAGCTGATATTGTTCTTGCTTGTTTTGGCTGCGCCCAGCAGCTCTTTCATTGTGTGGTACGGCGACTTTGGGGGCACGACCAGAATGTCCGGCATCACGACCGCTTGCACGAGAGGCTTGAGGTGGCTTGGATCAAAGTTCAGCTTGTGAATTGCGGGATTAATTGCGAAAGATGCTGCATCGAACAGCAGGGTGTAGCCATCGGCATGAGCCGCGGCTACGGCCGAAGCGCCGATAGATCCGCCCGCGCCCGGCTTATTTTCAATGACCACAGGCTGCCCTGTTTTTTGGCTTAGTGCTCTGCCTATCAATCTCGCGGCGGCGTCGGCGCCTCCACCGGCGGAATAGGGCACGATGACCCGCAGGGCTCTATCCGGGAAGGGGCTTGAATTGGCATTGGATATGCATAATAGACTAAATGCGGCGCCGGCTAAAAGCCTAGAGTAATACCTCATCGCGTTGTTCTCCTCAGTGGTTTTTTGGATATGGGTTTTTTGCAATTCGTCTGAATTGCATGGAATGCTGTGCCGGCCACTTCAATTTCCAATGGCCGGCATGTCGTTTGCGAGAAATGGAACTAATCAGTCGCCATTGATCCAGGCGCTCGCGGCATCTGGATCATTCAATACCTTGGCGACTGTCGTTATGGCTGAGCGTGTGCCTTCCAGTAAATTCTCTTTGCCCAGCCGCTCGCCATCGGGATAGCTCATCAAGCGATAAACGCAAGCCGAACCTGGCATGCCGGATACCGAAATGGTTATGGCTCCCGTGTATTTAAGCAGCGCCATTCCGGCAATTGCAGTGGCTTCAATTGGTACGATGCACGCACTGGATTTTCCGGCTTCCTGCAGAGCCAATTGCAATAGGTCTTCGCCGGAAAGCGCTACGCCCGGACCGGCCCGATAGGCCTTGCCTTGAACGATTTTTTGTAATTCGGGCAGCACTCCATCGGTGAATCGAGCTGCTCGGCGTATCGGTTCAGCATCGAAGGCATTGATCGCATTTTCTCCCGCCACGATGGATCCCAGTTGGGCTTCAAGTCCGAACATGAAAGCCTTGGCTCGAATCTCCCGAATCAACTCCGTGCTGCCGGCCACAAAGCCCGAGCGGGGTCCTGTGCAATGTTTATCCAGCGACCAAAATGCCACGTCCGCGCCCATGGCCAAGGGAGGCGTTTCTCCGTAAACGGCTAGCCGGGCGGACAAGTGCGCATCGTCAAGCACTACCGTTGCACCAAGCTCCTTGGCGCGCGCTATCACTCGATTGGCGTCGGCCTCTGGCATGTGGTGCTTGGACGGTGAAATCGTGGTGACCACTACAACTTTCGGGGCTCTCTTGCCTGAACTCATTGCCTCGATAAAGGCATCGGCGCCAATGGCTTCATCAAAGTTTCCACCTACGCTCAGTACCGAGTTCTTGATCGACGGGTGGCAACGATCGGCGGGCACCACGGAATAAACCAAATCTCCCGGATTGAGCAAGGCCATCATTGTGGCCAGCGCGGCTGCGCTTACACGGTTGCAGAGAAAACCATCATGTTCAGGTTGCGCTCCGCCCATGCGCGTCAATGCTTGCGGTACGATTTTTCCTTCATCCACCGCCCCGAAGTGGATGTACGAAAGCATCTTGGGATAGTCTTCTTCATTAAAGCGAAAGCCGCGAATCAACCCGGTCAGGTTATAGATAGCGTCATCACCGAGTTGGGCGCGCCGTGCGCGGGCAATCCGATACGTGTTGCGTTGGCGTTGTATTTCATCAGCGTTGCTGCGCAAGATGGTGCCGCGCGCATATGAAACACTCGGGTCGATCACGTTGCCAAAGCGATCTGCTTTGACAGCTTTGGCGCTATCTGGCGAGAGCGGTTCAGTCATGTTTTCCTCCAATGGAAAGTTAAATAATCAAGCGGGCCGACACGGTTATCGCGCGACCAGATCGTCAAGAAAGCCTTGAAGCCCCAAGTCCAGGGCGGGATACAGGGCCAATACCGAAAGCAATTTCACAAAGGCTTGATGCACCTCTGACGGCATTGCATCGGCGCCCGGCGTGCACAAGCCATTAAGATCCATGTAGCCGGCCCGCGCACAGCCTTCAAGAAGCCGGCGTTCACGGTCGGCTGAGTGAGCTGCGTAAGGTTTGCCTTGGACATGCGCGAGATAGGCAGCCAAGGCATAAGCTCCCCAATTCGACACAGTGGCAGTGATAAGGCAGTCCACAGGTTCATCCGCGAAAATGGAGCCGCCGCATGGACATGCGCATTTGGCTAATTGGGGAAAGCGGGTTTCAAGCTGCTTGCGGATGGAGCCCATTCCTATTTCATTGCCGCCATCCCCGATGCCAATCGTAAGAATGTCCGCCTCCCGGCAGCGCCTGAACAGCATTTCCGCTCGCGCTTTGCCTGCCGAGGAATCCAGCTTCTTGCTATTGTGGTAGATGCCGTTTTCGTTGCGGCTCGCTTTCTCGATGGCAATAGATGCCACGGGAGCAAGCTGTGACAACCAACGCTGCGATTGCTGATCGGCGGTCTGGTCGTCCGATGCGACTTCAAGCACCGCGATTGCTCCGGCATGAGTTGTGTCCGTTGCCTGCTGAATGACCGCCTCTGCCGGCAATGTATATAAACCTAGTGACCGCGCCGCTTCTGACAGCATGCCGCCCTGTCCTGGATCTGTGACAACGATAGGCGCCACACCGCATGCAAGGGCTAATGTTCGGGCAAGCGCAATCGTTCCCGCCGGCCCGTCCGTTTCACCTATATGGGCGGGCAAGCCCAGCCGCAATGAGGTGGCCCCGGTTGCGATCATTACCACCGCTCCTTTGCGCCCGCCAATTGCTTGCAGGAGCCGGTCGCCCGCCACTTGCACCAAGGGCCCCTGCGCCCATTCTCTTGCCAAGGGGTAGGCGCCTGTTATGAAGCCGCGACCTGAAATGTCGACGGACATAAGTCGATCGATAGACTCAGCGAGAGCCTGTGAAGCATCGCCGGATTCAATTTTCATTATGTTCTCCTGTTGTTATGTTCTTATAATGACATATCATCTGAATAGATACAAGCGGTATGTAATAATCAATGATACTGGCCTAAGCCATCTTGAAAACCAGCATTTTCAACGATGATGCAACGAAAACTGCTGTTGATAAGAGCCAAATTGCTCACCACACCGATGATATAAGGCGTCTTATGGCAACAAATTTGGGAAGTGGAACAATTGATGTTGCAAATTTTGGACTAATACCGGAGGGTTCAAGTCCGCTGTATGCGCGCATTGCCGAAGGCATCGAGCGCTACATGAAACAAAATAGTCCTGAAGAGGGCACTCGTTTGCCAACCGAAAGTCAATTATCCAAGCATTTTGAAGTTAGCATCATCACCATACGTGCGGCCCTTAAGCAGTTGGTCGATCTTGGCCTGGTTGAGCGCCATCAGGGAACAGGAACTTTTGTTGGAGGGGCGCGAAACCGTACATCCACATGGGCTATAGGTACGCTCTCGGACTTGGCCCAGTTCAGCCAGGCAACAGAAATTGATATTCTCTATATTGGCGAGGCAAAGCTGCCCGAATGGGCGGCGCTGGAGCTACAGGCTCGCGCAGGGGAGAAAAGGTTTCATGTAAGCGTAGTGCGGCGCCGCGAAGGCAGGGGATGCCAACTGACCGAGGCTTATTATCCTCGCGACGTGGGAGAGCAATTGGCTGCCGCCGACATGAAGGCCAGCTTGTTGCGTACCCACCTGATCATAGGCGCGGTTGAAAACATTACCGGCCAGAGCGTCGCGGTCATTCGGCAAACAATTAAGGCCACTTCCGCAACTAAACTGATAGCCTCGACTTTGCAGGTGCCTTTGCGCACGCCTGTGCTGGAAATCGCGCGAATCAGCGAAACGGAGACCGGCCGTGTCTTGCAGGTCGCCCGTTCGTTCTACCAAACACACGACTTCGGATATGCTTTCGACATCCATCGCAAGTAACGGCGGGTGTATTCACGATCGTCCGGCCCATTCCTGTATGGCTGGCCAGAGGTCATCGGGCGATTTGGCGATGGCGTCCGCCTGCCAGGCGTGCAGGGCGGTTTCCCGGCCGCAATAGCCATAGGCCGCCACAATGGTGGCCATGCCCGCTGCCTTGCCGGCAATGATGTCGCGCTCGTCGTCGCCAACGTAGATGCAGTCGGCGGGGTTGAATCCCGCCTCTTTGGCGGCATGCAGCAGCGGCGCCGGGTGCGGCTTGCTGTGGCGGTGGTGTCGCCGCATACCGAACGGCGCAATCGGTATACAGGCCCAGGTGGGCCACGATGGGAAGCGCCAGGTATTCCATTTTATTGGTGACGATGCCCCAGGCGTAGCCGTGCTGCTCGAGTGTCGGCCAGCAGCGACTTCACGCCTGGAAACAGCCGGTGGTACGGTCGTCATGTCTTGTCGTAGTCTTCCAGGAACTGTTGCGCGGCAGGTTTCGTATTCGGGATGGTCGGGCTCCATGTCCAGCCCGACGCGGAGCAGGCCGCGCGCGCCGTGCGAAGCCAACGGCCGGAAATGCTTCGTAAGGACAGAGGGGGCAGGCCTTTGCGGCGCTCGCGTTGCATATTGGCGGCGGCGGCCAGGTCGGGCGCGGTGTCGGCCAGGGTGCCGTCGAAATCGAACAGAACAAGTTTTTGCATGGCGTATCAGTTTCGCGACGCGTTGCCAAGAGGTAGTTGACCGAGGTGTCGTGGCGTAAGTCTATATAGATCCGTGATGCGGGTTGTATTCCATGCCGGCCATCTTCAGTGCCGACAGGCCGGCTGCGCGCACCGCAGCCGCCAGTTCGCTGGGCTTGATGAATTTTCGTAGCTGTGCGTGCCGCGCGGCAGCAGGCTCAGCAGGTATTCGGCGCCGACGATGGCGAACAGGAAGGCCTTGGCATTGCGGTTGATGCGTCGAGAAGAACACCCAGCCGCCCGGTTTGACCAGCGTGGCGCAGGCCCGCACGATCGATGCCGGGTCGGGCACGTGTTCCAGCATCTCCATGCAGGTGACGACGTCGAATTGCCGCCGGCTGCTCGCTGCGCCAGCGCTTCGGCGCTGATCTCGCGGTAGTCGACCGTTGACGCCGGATTCCAGGCCGTGCAGCTGCGCGACCTTCAGGGATTTGTCGGCCAGGTCGATGCCGGGAACCTCGGCGCCGCGCGCGCCATGGATTCGGCCAGGATGCCGCCGCCGCAGCCGACATCGAGCACGCGCTTGCCGCTGCAGGCACCTGTGCGATCCAGTGATCCAGTCCAGGCGCAGCGGGTTGATGGCGTGCAGCGGCCGGAATTCGCTTTCCGGATCCCACCAGCGGTGGCCAGCTCGCTGAATTTGGCCAGCTCGGCGGATCGGCATTACATGGCGGGGATTGAGGTGTATGCTGGAGCGGTCATGAGGTCGCGTCCAATATGAAACAACTCCGCAATGCGTCGGAGTTTGAATTCAAGGGCACCCGCGACCGGAGCGCCTTCATTGTAGCGTTTAACGCAGACGAGTATTACGGCTTAGTGATTACTTGCGGGTGCCGACCACTTCGATTTCCACGCGACGGTTCTTCGCGCGGCCTTCGCGCGGTCTTGTTGTCGGCGACGGGTTGCTTTTCGCCCTTGCCTTCGGTGTAGACACGGTTCTTCGATGCCCTTGCTGACCAGATAGGCCTTGACGGCTTCGGCACGGCGTGCCGACAGCTTCTGGTTGTACTGCTCGGTGCCGACCGAGTCGGTGTGACCGACGGCGATGATCACTTCCAGGTTGAGCTGTCGGCTTGTGCGGCGACCTCGTCAAGCATTGGCGGCCTTCGGCTTCAGCGTCGATTTGTCGAAGTCGAAGAACGCGTCGGCGATGCGAAGACGACCTTGGTTCGACCGTACGGAGCGACGGGGCAGCCGGAGCCGGCGCTGCTTGGGCAACCGGCACGCCGTCGCAACCGGGGATGCCGGTGGCGGGGGTCCAGAAGTTGTCGCGCCAGCACAGTTCGTTGGTGCCGTTCTTCCAAACGTCGCCGAACGGATTTTGCCAGTTGTCGACGGTCTGCGCCGATAGCTGCAGCCAGAGGCCGTACGGCGGCTGCAAGGCGAGCGCCGAGAGCGAACTTTGTTCAGTTTCTTCATGTTTCTCCTCTTGAGCTGAATGCTGGATAAGTGACTCGCAGCGAACCCCCGCCGCATATCAAGAAAACGGAAGCCAGTATAACAACGCTATGAATTAATAGAATTGCACTGGGTTTCATGCGTGTTAGGGCGAATCTTACGGCATTTCTGTGCGGTTAGTTAAGCGCGAAGTGCGCATCTGCCTCAGATATTCGGATTTCTGCCATATCTTCGCTTTTATTGTTGGTTTTTGGCAACATTGTTACGGGCTTAAAGTGCTTTGTGAACAGCGTGCGGCGACGGCTGGAATTCAGCCGGTTTAGGCCATGTTCAGCCCGAGCTGTACGTTATAAGGCAATGGCGCAGGTGCAAGTGTTAGAATTTCCCATTCGCCCGTCATCGGTCCAGTTTCACGATTTTTACGTTTTAGATAATCTATGGATTCCTTCGCCAAGGAAACCCTGCCATCTAGTCTCGAAGAGGAGATGCGCCGCAGTTACCTCGATTACGCGATGAGCGTGATCGTGGGGCGCGCGCTGCCCGACGTCCGCGACGGCCTGAAGCCGGTGCATCGGCGCGTGCTGTTCGCGATGCACGAGCTGAACAACGACTGGAACCGGCCCTACAAGAAGTCCGCGCGCATCGTCGGCGACGTGATCGGCAAGTACCACCCGCACGGCGACCAGTCGGTCTACGACACGATCGTGCGCATGGCGCAGGACTTCTCGCTGCGCTACATGCTGGTCGACGGCCAGGGCAACTTCGGCTCGGTCGACGGCGACAACGCGGCGGCCATGCGCTACACCGAAATCCGCCTGGCCAAGATCGCCCACGAGCTGCTGGCCGACATCGACAAGGAAACGGTCGACTTCGGCCCGAACTACGACGGCAAGGAGAACGAGCCGCTGGTGCTGCCGTCGCGGCTGCCGAACCTGCTGGTCAACGGCTGTTCGGGCATCGCGGTCGGCATGGCGACCAACATTCCGCCGCACAACCTGAACGAAGTGATCGACGGCTGCCTGCATCTGCTGCGCAATCCCGAGGCGCACGATCGACGAGCTGATGGAGATCATCCCGGCGCCCGACTTCCCGACCGCCGGCATCATCTACGGCCTCGCCGGCGTGCGCGAGGGCTATCGCACCGGCCGCGGCCGCGTGGTGATGCGCGCCAAGACGCCACTTCGAGGACATCGACAAGCGGCAAGCGCCAGGCGATCATCGTCGACGAGATCCCCTACCAGGTGAACAAGGCGACGCTGCTCGAGCGCATCGCCGAGCTGGTCCACGAGAAGAAGCTCGAGGGCATCTCCGACATCCGCGACGAGTCCGACAAGTCCGGCATGCGCGTGGTCATCGAGCTCAAGCGCGGCGAAGTGCCCGAGGTCGTGCTCAACAACCTGTACAAGCAGACGCAGCTGCAGGACACCTTCGGCATGAACATGGTCGCGCTGGTCGACGGCCAGCCGCGCCTGCTCAACCTGAAGCAGACTGCTCGAGTCTTCCTGCAGCACCGCCGCGAAGTCGTCACGCGCCGCACGGTGTTCGAGCTGCGCAAGGCGCGCGAGCGCGGCCACGTGCTGGAAGGCCTGGCGGTCGCGCTGGCCAACATCGACGAGATCATCGCGCTCATCAAGGCGGCGCCGACGCCGCCGGTGGCGCAAGCCAGGACTTGATGGCGCAGCGCGTGGGATTCGTCGCTGGTGCGCGAGATGCTGGCGCGCGCCGACGCCGACGACGCGCCGGCGGCGCGCGACGGCCTACCGTCCGGAAGGCCTGCCCGCCGGCTTCGGCCTGCAGGCCGACGGCCTGTACCGGCTGTCCGACGACGCAGGCGCAGGAGATCCTGCAAGATGCGCCTGCAGCGCCTGACCGGCCTCGAGCAGGACAAGATCGTCGGCGAGTACAGCGAGGTGATGGCGACGATCGCCGACCTGCTCGACATCCTCGCCAAGCCCGAGCGCGTCACGGCGATCATCGGCGACGAGCTCGCCGCGCATCAAGCAGGAGTTCGGCCAGAGCCAAGGACGAGCGCGCGTCGCACGAGATCGAGCACAACGCGCATCGACCTCGACACCGAGGACCTGATCGCGCCGAAGGACATGGTCGTCACGCTGTCGCACACGCGGCTACATCAAGAGCCAGCCGCTTGCCGAATACCGCGCGCAGCGGCGCGGCGGCCGCGGCAAGCAGGCGACGGCGACCAAGGAAGACGACTGCATCGACCAGCTGTTCATCGCCAACACGCACGACTACATCCTGTGCTTCTCCAACCGCGGCCGCGTCTACTGGCTCAAGGTCTACGAAGTGCCGCAGGGCTCGCGCGACTCGCGCGGCAAGCCGATCGTCAACATGTTCCCGCTGGCCGAGGGCGAGAAGATCACCGCGGTGCTGCCGGTCAAGGCAGTTCGACGCGACGACCAGTTCGTGTTCATGGCGACCGCGCATGGGCACGGTCAAGAAGACGCCGCTGTCCGACTTCTCGCAACCCGCGCAAGGCCGGCATCATCGCCGTCGACCTGGACGACGGCGACTACCTGATCGGCGCCGCGCTCACCGACGGCAAGCACGACGTGATGCTGTTCTCCGATGGCGGCAAGGCGGTGCGCTTCGACGAGAACGACGTGCGCCCGATGGGCCGCAACGCGCGCGGCGTGCGCGGCATGATGCTCGACGAAGGCCAGAGCGTGATCGCGCATGCTGGTCGCCGAGGACGAGACGCAGAGCGTGCTGACCGCGACCGAGAACGGCTACGGCAAGCGCACGCCGATCGTCGAGTACACGCGCCACGGCCGCGGCACCAAGGGCATGATCGCGATCCAGACACAGCGAGCGCAACGGCAAGGTGGTCGCCGCCGCGCTGGTGCGCGCCGACGACGAGATCATGCTGATCACCACCGGCGGCGTGCTGATCCGCACCCGTGTCAGCGAGATCCGCGAGATGGGCCGCGCGACGCAGGGCGTGACGCTGATCAGCCTCGACGACGGCACCAAGCTGTCGGGCCTGCAGCGCATGGTCGAAAACGATGCCGATACCGACGACGATCTGGCCGAACTCGATGACGAGGACGTAGCTGATACGCCGCAAGGCGCGGCACCGTCGGCCAATGGGCAATCCGATGCGGGCCAGGAAGGTGCTGCCACTGACGAGCCCGAGCAAGACGATTCCGGGGATGACAACTGATGCGTCCATGGAATTTTTCGGCGGGCCCTTCGGCCTTGCCGCTAGGAAGTGCTGCAGCAGGCGGCTGCCGAAATGCTCGATTGGCATGGCAGCGGCATGTCGGTCATGGAAATGAGCCATCGCGGCAAGCAGTTTTCCCAGATACGCGACGAAGCCGAAGCCGACTTGCGCGAACTGCTGGCCGTGCCCGACGATTACGCACGTTTTGTTCATGCAGGGCGGCGGCTTCGGGCGAAAACGCCATCGTGCCGCTGAACCTGATAGGGCGGGGCGGGGCGGGCAAGGCGGACTACGTCCTGTCGGGCATCTGGTCGAATAAGTCCCACAAGGAAGCCCAACGCTATGGCGATATCGCACATCGCCGCGTCCAGCGGCAGCGAGCAAGTCCTGGACGGCGTGGCGCAGCCCGCATGGACCTGGTTTCCAGGCGTGGACAGCTGGAAGCTGCGGGCCGACGCGACTTACTTGCATTTCTGCGGCAACGAAACCATAGGCGGGGTCGAGTTTTCCGACTGGCCGGATATGGCTGCGCTGGGCGCTTCCGACGTGCCGTTGGTGGTCGATGCGTCTTCGCATTTCCTGTCGCGCCCCATGGATTTGTCGCAAGGCGGCCATGGTGTATGCCGGCGCCCAGAAAAATGCGGGCCCGCCGGCCTGACCATGGTGATCGTGCGCAAGGATCTGGTGGGCCATGCCTTGCCGATTTGCCCGTCCGCCTTCGATTACGCGAATGTGGCGGGGGCCGACTCCGTGTTCAATACGCCGCCGACCTACGCCATCTATATCGCGGGCCTGGTCTTCAAGTGGCTCAAGAAGCAGGGCGGCATGGCCGCCATCGAAGCGGCCAATATCGCCAAGTCGAAGGCCCTGTATTCGTATCTGGACACGGCGGCGACTTCTATCGCAGTCCCGTTCATGCGGCCGTCGCGGTCGCGCATGAACGTGCCGTTTTTTCTGCGCGACGAGTCCCTCAACAGCGATTTCCTGGCCCAGGCCGATGCGGCCGGGCTGATGCAGTTGAAAGGGCACAAGAGCGTCGGCGGCATGCGTGCCTCCATCTACAACGCGGTGCCGATCGAAGGGGTGCAGGCGCTGGTTGCATACATGCAGGATTTTGAACGTCGCCATGGATAATTCTTTACAAGCCACGTTTGCTGCCTGTGCGCAGGCAAATCGATACGCTCGATGAGCAAATCCTTGATTTGTTGAACCGGCGAGCGACGGCGGCCCAGGAAGTGGGCAAGATCAAGCAGGATTTCGACCTTGACGGCCCGGTGCTCAAGCCCGAGCGCGAAGCGAGGTGATTCGCCGCTTGCAGGAGCTGAACAAAGGCCCATTCACGGGGCCGGCCATCGAAGCGGTATGGACGCAGATCATTTCCACCTGCCGCGGGCTGGAAAGCGTGCTGACCGTCGCGTACTTGGGTCCACAGGGCTCGTTTTCCGAGCAGGCCGCGCTCGAACATTTCGGCCATGCGGTCAACCGCCTGCGCTGCGATTCTTTCGACGAAGTATTCCGCGCGGTCGAAGCCGGGCAGGCCGACGTCGGCATGGTGCCGGTGGAAAACTCCACCGAGGGCGCCGTGAACCGCACTCTGGACCTGCTGCTGAATTCCCCGCTCAAGGTGCTGGGCGAGCGATCCATCAAGATCCACCATAACCTGATGACGCGGTCGCGGCACGCTGGAAGGTGTTACGCGTGTCATGGCGCATCCCCAGGCCTTGGCGCAATGCCAGTCCTGGCTTACGCAGCATCATCCCAAGCTGATCCGCGATGCGGCTTCCAGCAATGCCGAGGCGGCGCGTATTGCCGGGAGGACCCCACGGTGGCGGCCATCGCGGGCGCGACAGCCGCGCAGGCCTGGAATTTGCAAGTCCTGGCTTCCGGCATACAAGACGATCCGCAAAACCGCACTCGCTTTCTGGCGGTCGGCGCGATAGAAACCTTGCCTAGCGGCAAGGATAAAACCAGCATCATCCTGGCCGTTCCCAATCGTGCCGGCGCGGTATACGACATGCTGGCGCCCTTGGCGGCGAACAAGGTCTCCATGACGCGCCTGGAGTCCAGGCCGGCGCGCACGGGCCAATGGGAATACTATTTTTATGTGGACCTGCAGGGCCATCGCGATGAGCCGGCCGTGGCCCAGGCTTTGGCCGACCTGAAGAAACAGGTCGCATTTTTCAAGGTGCTGGGATCCTATCCCAGCCAGTAAAGACGGGGCTACGCATGCATACTGACATCCTCGAAAGCGTTGTCGCGGGCTCCGCCCTGGCCGATTGCTTTCTTTGCGGCGCATGAGCGCCGCAACAGGGGCGCCTGCCACCGCAACGCCGCTGGTGCCGGTTTTGGCCGTGATAGGCGTAGGACTGATAGGCGGCTCGTTTGCCGCCGCGCTGCGCGACCGGGCCGCTGTGGGCCGGGTACTGGGCGTAGGGCGTCAAGCGTCATCGCTGGCCCAGGCGCGTGATTTGGGCCTGATCGACGAGGCCGTCAGCCTGGAGCAGGCGGCGCGGCAGGCAGACCTGATTTTCCTGGCCATGCCGGTGGGCGCGACGCAAACCATACTTTCCGGCCTCAAGCCTTTTTTGCGTGACGGCACCATTGTCACCGACGGGGGCAGTACCAAGGCCAACGTGGTGGCGGCCGCCAGGGCGGCCTTGGGCGAGCGCATCGGTCAATTCATTCCAGGGCATCCCATCGCCGGCGGCGAAAAAACCGGTCCCGCAGCGGCCGAGGCCGGCTTGTACAGGGGCCGCAATGTCATCCTGACGCCACTGGAAGAAAACGCCAGCCAGGCTAAAGCCTATTTGACGCGTGTATGGGAAAGCTGCGGCGCCCGCGTCATGGCCATGGATGCCGAAGTCCACGACACGATATTGGCGTCAGTAAGCCATGTGCCGCATTTGCTGTCGTCGGTTTTCATGTGGCAGGTCGCCACATCGCACGATTCCGATTTGCGCATGGCGTTGGCGGGCAGCGGGTTTCGCGACTTTACGCGAATTGCCGCAGGTTCGGCCGAGATCTGGCGCGATATCTTCCTGGCCAACCGGTCGGCGGTCTTGTCCGAGCTGCAAGACGTCAAGGCCGCCTTGTCGCGCGCCGAGCAGGCATTGCAGGATGCCGATGGCGATGAATTGCAGGATTTCCTGGAGCGCGCGGCCTTGGCCCGGCGTTTTTGGGGCAGCAGGAGCGGTTTGACATGAGCGCCAGTTCCAGTTTGTGCCTGCCGCCGGTCAGCATGGCGGCCGGCCAAGTGCATCTTCCCGGCTCGAAAAGCATTTCCAACCGCGTGCTGTTGCTGGCGGCGCTGGCCGATGGCATGACCCAACTGGATGGCCTGCTCGATTCAGACGATACGCGGGTCATGCTGGCGGCCTTGCGGCAGTTGGGGGTCCGGGTCGACGAAACCGGTTCCGCACAAGTCCGGGTGCATGGCGGCAGCCCGTTCGCGGTGCGCCAAGGGGATCTTTTCCTCGGCAATGCCGGTACGGCGATTCGGCCGCTGACCGCGGCGCTGGCGCTGATGGGCGGCGATTATCGCTTGTCGGGCGTTGCCGCGCATGCACGAGCGGCCGATCGGCGATCTGGTCGATGCCCTGCTTGCGCTGGGCGCGGATATCCAGTACCTGGGTAATGCCGGGCTATCCGCCGCTGCATATCGGGCAAGGAGCCATCCGGGTGCGCGATCCGGTGCAGGTCAAAGGTTCGGTCTCCAGCCAGTTCCTGACCGCGCTGCTGCTGGCGGTGCCGCTATATACCGCCGGGGCGCCGGACGATTTGGTCATCGAGGTGGAAGGCGAGCTGATCTCCAAGCCCTACATCGAGATCACGCTGAACCTGATGGCGCGCTTCGGCGTCGCCGTGCAGCGCGAAGGCTGGCAGCGTTTCACCGTGCCCGCCGGAGCGCGCTATCGGTCGCCGGGCGGCATCCAGGTCGAGGGCGACGCGTCGTCGGCATCGTATTTCATGGCGCGGGCGCGATCGGCGGCGGTCCGGTGCATGATCCACGGCGTCGGCGCGCGACAGCATCCAGGGCGACATGGCGTTTGCCGATGCTGGTCGAGCGATGGGCGCCACGGTAATCCGCCGATCCTGATTGCATCGAAGTCAGCGGTGTGCAAGTGGCGCGCGGCGGCAAGCTGCGGGCTTTCGACACTCGATTGCAACCACATTCCCGATGCGGCCATGACGCCGCGGTGCTGGCGCTGTTCGCCGATGGGCCTTGCACGCTGCGCAACATCGGCAGCTGGCGGGTCAAGGAGACCGACCGCATCGACGCCATGGCGACCGAGCTGCGCAAGCTCGGCGCCAAGGTGGAGTCAGGTCCGGACTGGATCCGCGTGCATCCGCTAGCGCCCGGGCGAATGGCGCCGGCCGATATCGACACCTACGACGACCACCGCATGGCGATGTGCTTCTCGCTGGCCGCGTTTGGAACCGTGCCGGTGACGCATCCTCGATCCGGACTGCGTCGCCAAGACCTTTCCCGACTATTTCGTCGGTCTTGTCGCGGGTTGCTGCGCACATGAGTTCGCCGATATTCCCGTCATCGCGATCGACGGCCCGACCGCCTCGGGCAAGGGCACGATCGCTCAGCGTGTGGCGCAGGCGCTGGGCTGCGACGTGCTCGACAGCGGCGCGCTCTACCGCCTGACGGCCTTGGCCGTCCAGCAACAGGGGCTGGATCCCGATGACGAAGACCGGTGGCCGGGCTGCGCAGGACCTGGACGTCGCGCTTCCACGGGGGCCAGGTCTTGCTGGCGGCGACGACGTCGCCAGCTCGATCCGCCAGGAAAGCGTCGGCAACCTGGCTCTCGAGATCGCCGCTTATGCCGCCGTGCGCGCGGCCTTGCTGGAGCGCCAACGGGCGTTCCGGCGGCTCCGGGTCTGGTCGCCGACGGCCGCGACATGGGCACGGTGGTCTTTCCCGACGCCCCCTCAAGATTTCTTGGTGGCCGACGTGCGGCGCCAGGGCCGAGCGGCGCTATAAGCAGTTGATGGAAAAGGGAATTTCTGCTAACCTTATCACCGTTTGCTAGACGACATGCGGAGCGCGACGCGCGCGACCGCTTGCGCAGCAGTCGCGCCGCTTGCTGCCGGCGGCGGATGCCAAGATCCTGGTCGATTCACTCAGGTTTAAGATCGAGCAATCGGTCGATGCAGGTGCTCGACTGGCTGGCACGAGTGCTGGCCGTTCCCGGCTGCACGATAGGCAGCATTCGGCCTGTCTGCCGCCTGCGCGATTATGTCTGTTACTCGGCACTGCGGGTATGTTCCACCTCGACTGTGTTTTTAACCCAGCCATCCTGGCTGTATCCAGATTTCATTCAATGTCCAGCCAATGTCTCCAACCCCTGCCGCCTGCCGGCGGTGAAAGCTTTGCCGACCTGTTGACGAAAGTATTCAAGCACCAGGAGATGAAGTCCGGCGAGGTCATCACCGCCGAAGTCGTGCGCGTCGACCACAACTTCGTCGTCGTCAACGCCGGCCTCAAGTCCGAAGCCTGATCCCGATCGAAGAATTCAAGAACGACAAGGGCGAGCTCGAAGTCCAGCCCGGCGACTTCGTCTCGGTCGCCATCGACGCGCTCGAAAACGGCTACGGCGACACCATCCTGTCGCGCGACAAGGCCAAGCGCCTGGCGGCCTGGCTGGAACTCGAAAAAGCCCTCGAATCCGGCGAATTCGTCACCGGCACCATCACCGGCAAGGTCAAGGGCGGCCTCACCGTCATGGTCAACGGCATCCGCGCCTTCCTGCCGGGCTCGCTGGTCGACACTGCGTCCGGTCAAGGACACGACGCCGTACGAGGACAAGACGCTCGAGTTCAAGGTCATCAAGCTCGACCGCAAGCGCAACAACGTCGTGGTGTCGCGCCGCGCCGTGCTCGAAGCCAGCATGGGCGAAGAGCGCGCCAAGCTGCTGGAAACGCTGAAGGAAGGCGCCGTCGTCAAGGGCGTCGTCAAGAACATCACCGACTACGGCGCGTTCGTCGACCTCGGCGGCATCGACGGCCTGCTGCACATCACCGACCTGGCCTGGCGCCGCGTGCGCCACCCGAGCGAAGTGGTGCAGGTCGGCCAGGAAATCACCGCCAAGGTCCTCAAGTTCGACACAGAGAAGAACCGCGTCTCGCTGGGCCTGAAGCAGCTGGGCGAAGATCCGTGGGTCGGCTTGTCGCGCCGCTACCCGCAAGGCACGCGCCTGTTCGGCAAGGTCACGAACATCACCGACTACGGCGCGTTCGTCGAAATCGAGCCCGGCATCGAAGGCCTGGTGCACGTCTCCGAAATGGACTGGACCAACAAGAACATCGCTCCGACCAAGGTCGTGTCGCTGGGCGACGAAGTCGAAGTCATGGTCCTCGAGATCGACGAGGACCGCCGCCGCATCTCGCTGGGCATGAAGCAGTGCATGGCCAACCCGTGGGAAGAGTTCGCGCATGAACAACAAGCGCGGCGACAAGGTCAAGGGCCCGATCAAGTCGATCACCGACTTCGGCGTGTTCGTCGGCCTGCCCGGCGGCATCGACGGCCTGGTGCACCTGTCCGACCTGTCGTGGAACGAGCCCGGCGAAGACCGCCGTGCGCAACTACAAGAAGGGCCAGGAAGTCGAAGCGGTGGTGCTGGCCATCGACGTCGACGCGCGAGCGCATCTCGCTCGGCATCAAGCAGCTCGACAGGCGATCCGTTCACCAACTTCGTCGGCGACACGACAAGGGCGCCGTCGTCACCGGCACGGTCAAGTCGGTCGACGCCAAGGGCGCCGTGATCACGCTGTCGGAGGACGTCGAAGGCTACCTGCGCGCCTCCGAAATCTCGCCGCGACCGCGTCGAAGATGCCACGACGGCATCTGAAGGAAGGCGACGACGTCGACGCCATGATCATCAACATCGACCGCAAGACGCGCTCCATCCAGCTGTCGATCAAGGCGCAAGGACAACGCCGAAACCGCCGAGGCGATGCAGCGCATGTCCGATGCCAGCGCTTCGTCCGGCACGACCAACCTGGGCGCGCTGCTGAGGGCCAAGCTCGACACCAAGCAAGCGCGACGACGGTTCAGTCGTGGCGTGACCAAATCGGAGCTGATCGCCGCCTCTGGCCGGCGCTTCCCGCAGCTGGTCGCCAAGGACGCCGAGTTCGCGGTCAAGATGATCCTCGACGCGATGGCCGAGGCCCTCGCCGGCGGCCAGCGCATCGAGATCCGCGGGTTCGGCAGCTTTTCGTGTCCTAACGGCCGCCGCGCATCGGCCGCAATCCCAAGTCCGGCGAGAAGGTGCAGGTGCCGGAAAACACGTGCCGCACTTCAAGGCCGGCAAGGAGTTGCGCGAGCGCGTCGATTCCGCCTACGACGAAGAGGTCAAGGCAACGGCGGGCGAGTCCGTGTTCACGTCAGGACACTACGATACGCATATCATGCATGGGTAGGCCGGTTTAGCGCCAACGGCGCGTAATCCGGCAGGCCTGGCTGATCAGGCCTATCCGACAGGCCCTCGATTGCGAGGGCCTGTTTTTCTTTGCGGTTCCCCGGCATTCCCGGCGATTCCCCTTACAATTGTCAAATTCCTGGTTTATTGGAGTATTCGTTATGCGCTATCTGGTTTGGATATTGCGGCTGGTGGTGTTCATCGTGGTCCTGATGTTCGCCCTGAAAAATACAGGCCCGGTCGATGTCAATTTTTTCGCCGATCATGTCGTAACGGGTGTGCCGCTGATTGTGGTGATGCTGGCCGTGTTCGTGCTGGGTATCGTCTTTGGCTTTCTGATTGCCGCACCGTCCATTTTTCGGCGCCGGCGCGAGGCCGGCAAGCTCAAGCGCGATATCGCGCGTCTTCAAGACAAACTTCAGCATCCGAATGTTCCGGGAGAGGCCGTGGCGCCGGAAACGGTCGCTCCCCTGGCTCCCTTGTAAATTACCCATGAGGTCATGAAGCGTGGATTTTGAACCTTGGTGGTTGATTTTTTTACCCCTGTTGTTTGGCCTGGGCTGGATTGCCGCGCGTGTTGATATCCGGCAGATGCTGTCGGAGACCCGCACTTTGCCGAATTCTTACTTCCGAGGGCTGAACTTCCTGCTCAATGAGCAGCCCGACCGCGCCATCGATGCTTTCATCGAGGTGGCCAAGCTCGATCCCGAGACGACCGAGCTGCACTTCGCGCTGGGCAGCCTGTTTCGCCGGCGCGGCGAAATGGAGCGCGCGATCCGCGTGCACCAGAGCCTGCTGTCGCGCGCCGACCTGCCGCAGGCCGAGCGTGAAAATGCGCAGCACGAACTGGCCCAGGATTTCCTGAAAGCGGGCATGCTGGATCGCGCCGAGCAGGCTTTTGAAGTCGTGCACGATACGCGTTTCGCCGTGCCCGCCGTCAGGGCGCTGATACGCATCTACGAGTCCGAGCACGATTGGCCGCGTGCGATCGAGGCGGTCAAGCGCCTGCGCGGCCTGGTCGACGAACCTGTGCCGCAGTCGGTGCATTACCAATGCGAGCGCGCGGTCGCCGCCATGGCGGCCAAGCCGCCCGATATTTCCGCAGCGCAAGAGGCGCTGGATGCCGCCGATAACGCCGCTGCCGTCATGCGCGGCCAGGTTCACGGCCAGGCCTCGGAGGCACGGGTCGCCATGCTGCGCGCGCATCTGGCCAAGCTTGAAAACAAGGCCGAGCGGCGAGCGCCTGCTATCTGGTGTCTGTCCTTAGCATCGCGCCCGAATATGCAGGCCTGGTGGCCGGCCGATGTCCTGGCAAAGCTACCGGCGCGTGGGCCAGCAGAGCGAGGGCCTGCAATTGCTGCGCAACCACTATATGCGCTATCCATCGCTGGATACCTTCAATGTGGTGTTTCGCGAGTTGCGCGCTCAGGAAGGCTATGGCGTGGCCTGGGCGTTTGCCCGCGACTCCTTGCGGGCGCATCCTTCCTTGCTGGGGCTGGACCGCTTGCTCGAGGCCGAACTGGCCAGCGAGACCCCGTCTCGCGCCGCCGGCAAGCATGAGCCGGCGCCTGGCGATGCTGTCGCCGCGGCGGCCGATATGGCGGCCGGGGCCGATCTGAGCCTATTGCGCACCTTGATTCATAAGCATACCCAGCGCCTGGACCGCTATTCATGCCGCGTATGCGGCTTCGAGGCGCGCAATTTTTATTGGCAATGCCCGGGCTGCAATGCCTGGGAGACCTACGAGCCGCGCCGTCTGGAAGAAATGAAATGATGCCGTTTCCGGAGCAGGCGGCAAGCCGCGTCAAATTCTGGTGGTCGGCGATGTCATGCTGGACCGCTATTGGTTCGGAGAAGTCGAGCGTATTTCGCCCGAAGCGCCCGTGCCGGTGGTGCGCGTAGCCCGGCGCGAAGACCGGCTGGGCGGAGCGGCCAATGTGGCGCGCAACATCGTGGCGCTTGGCGCCCAGGCCAGTTGCTGGGACTGGTCGGCAATGACGAGGCGGGTCTCCAGGCCAGGGCCCTGGCGCAGCAGGCAGGAATCCATGCCTGCCTGGTCGTCGACGAGACAGCCCGACCACCTTGAAAATGCGGGTCATGGGTCGCCAGCAGCAATTGCTGCGGGTCGATTTCGAAGAAGGGCCGGGCGCGCAAAGCCTTGCCGAGCTTGAGTCTCGCGCCCGCGAACTGATCGCGCAACACGATATGCTGGTTTTGTCCGACTACGCCAAGGGGGCGCTTGCGCGGGTCGAAGCCCTGATGCAGATGGCGCGCGCCGCGGGTGTGCCCGTTCTGGTCGACCCCAAAGGGCATCATTATCAGCGCTATCGCGGCGCTACCATCGTCACGCCCAATCGCTCTGAAATGCAAGAGGCGGTGGGCCGCTGGCAAACCGAGCAAGAGCTTGAAGAGCGGGCGCAGAAATTGCGGCGCGATCTTAGTCTCGAGGCGTTACTGGTGACCCGATCCGAGCAGGGCATGACGTTATTTACCGACGATGGCCGGCGGCACACGGATGCTTATGCGCATGAAGTGTTCGATGTGTCGGGGGCCGGCGATACCGTGCTTGCCACGCTGGCGGTCACGCGCGCCGCGGGGCTGGACTGGTTCGACGCGGTTCTATGGGCCAACCGCGCAGGCGGCGTCGTCGTCGGCAAGCTGGGCACATCGATCGTTACAGCAGGAGAACTGGCATGATAGTAGTAACCGGAGGGGCTGGCTTTATCGGCAGCAATCTTGTGCGCGGCTTGAATCGCCGGGGCCATACCGATATTCTGGTGGTGGACGATCTGACCGAAGGCGACAAGTTCGTCAATTTGGTGCATGGCCGGATTTCGGATTACATGCATAAGGATGAATTCCGCGAACGCATTGCGCGCGGTCAACTGGCCAATATTGAAGCTGTCCTGCACCAGGGGGCGTGCTCTGATACGACAGAGCGCAACGGTCAATACATGCTCGACAATAATTACCGTGTCACGCTTGAATTGTTCCAGTTTTGCCAGGCAAAAAAAATCCCCTTGCTGTATGCCTCGTCGGCCGCTGTGTATGGCGCCGGGCCAGTGTATGCGGAAGACATCAAGAACGAATCCCCCTTGAATGTCTACGGCTATTCCAAGTTTTTGTTCGACCAGGTGCTGCGCCGCCATTTGCCGACACTGGCCGCTCCTGTCGTGGGTTTGCGTTATTTCAATGTCTATGGTCCGCAGGAACAGCACAAGGGCCGCATGGCTTCGGTGGCGTTTCACAATATGAACCAGTTCCGGGAGCAAGGCCATGTTCGGCTGTTCGGCGGATGGGACGGGTATGCCGACGGCGGGCAACTGCGCGATTTCATTTACATTGACGATGTGGTCGATGTGAATCTGTTCTTCCTGGACCATCCAGCGAAGTCGGGCATTTTCAATTGCGGCAGCGGGCGTGCGCAGCCATTCAACGACGTGGCGCAAACCGTAGTCAATACTTTGCGCGTCCACGATAATCAGCCGCCCTTGTCCCTGGAGGAACTGGTCCGGCAACAACAGCTTCGATACATCGATTTTCCCGATGATCTCAAGGGCCGTTATCAAAGCCACACTCAAGCCGATCTATCGCAGCTTCGCGCCGCAGGCTACGACAAGCCTTTCCGCGATGTGCAGACCGGGGTTGGGGCTTATGTGACAACGCTGCTCGAGCAGGGCCGCATATAAGCGCAAAGGGCGGTTCGCGCCGGCATCGCATTGCCCGGCATGGCCGCGGAGCATCCCTGGGTAGGTCTACGCATGGACTATTGCGGGCCGCCTGGCTATATCGGGGCCGGTAAAAGCGGGATCATTGCAGTCAGGAAGTGTTGATCGCATTGCGCGGCCGCATTCATAGAGCGCATGTCGGCACTTCCGTTCACTTCTTTTTCGGAGGCTGCAAATGAACCCTTTTATTGAATCAACCGTGGCGCGTCCTTTGACTCAAGCAGCGCCATCTCGTCCTGCGGGCGCGGCTATCGCCGGCGGCAAGAAAAAGCGCCGCTCCCTGATGGGGCTGGCCATCGGCGCCATGGGCCTGGCCACCAGTCTTGGCATTGCGCCGCCGGCAGGCTTGCAGGCAGCGGGTGCGCTGCTTGCCCGGGCAGGGCTTGCGGCCAGCATGATTGCACCCTCCATGGCGTATGCCATCGATATCAATAGCGCGACCCTCGAACAGTTGGAGGGCGTGCGCGGCATCGGTCCCAAAACGGCGCAAATCATTATCGAGGAGCGTACGCGCGGCGGGCGTTACGAATCATTCGAAGACGTGTCCGATCGGGTCAAGGGCATAGGGCCCAAGAAGGCTGCGGGTTTGCAGGCTGCCGGCCTGACCTTGGCTGGGCCGGGGGCCGGGTCCAGTCCCGGCAGGCAAGATGCGGAACATGCCGGTAAAGCCTCAAGCCCGGCCAAAGCGGGGGCGTTGCCGCGCGGCGTTAAAAAGTCGCAATGACATCTGTGTACGTGGCTTGATCGCGGCGCCGGCCAGTCACGCGGGCGGGGGTTTAGCGTCAACAGGCCCTGGCTGCGAGATGAGTAGGGTTTTTATGCCGGCGTAAGCTGGATCGGTGTATTATTTCCCGCATGAAAAAGTACCTCACTATCGAAGACACCATAGGCGCCACGCCTCTAGTCCGCCTGCAACGTATTCCCGGCGATCTGGGCGAGCCGCGCGGCAATGTAATTCTGGCCAAGCTGGAAGGCAACAATCCAGCGGGTTCGGTCAAAGATCGCGCGGCAAGCTCCATGATCCGGCGCGCCGAAGAGCGCGGCGATATCAAGCCGGGCGATACGCTGATCGAGGCCACCAGCGGCAATACGGGTATTGCGCTGGCCATGATGGCGGCGGTGCGCGGCTACAAGATGATACTCATCATGCCCGACAATCTTTCGGTCGAACGGCGCGCCTCGATGACGGCTTACGGCGCCCAGCTTATTCTTACGCCGGCCAATCGGGGCGGCATGGAATATGCGCGCGATCTGGCTACCTCGATGCAGGCCGAAGGCAAGGGCAAGGTCCTGGACCAGTTTGCCAATGGCGACAATCCCAAGGCGCATATTGAAAGCACCGGCCCCGAATTATGGCAGCAGACCGATGGCCGGATTACCCATTTTGTCAGCGCCATGGGCACCACAGGCACCATCATGGGGGTGGCGGCTTATTTGCGTTCCAAAAATCCCGCTGTCCAGATCATAGGCGCCCAACCCGCTGAAGGCGCGCAGATTCCCGGCATACGCAAATGGCCCGAGGCCTACCAGCCTGCCATCTACGAGCCCGCCAAGGTCGACGAATTCGAATCCATAGGCCAGGCGGATGCGGAAGACATGGCGCGGCGCCTGGCGGCGGAAGAAGGCATATTCGGCGGTATTTCATCGGCCGGCGCTTTGGTGGCCGCCATGCGTGTGGCGGCCCGTGTCGAAAACTCCACGATCGTGTTCATTGTCTGCGATCGCGGCGATCGCTATTTGTCGACCGGCGTTTTTAATTGATGCCGGGGTCATCGGCCGGATTTAGCGTTAACAGACCCTAATCCGGCACGATTGCCTCAAGCTTAATTCGGGCCGCCATATCCCATGCGGTCCGCCAGCGCCTGCGCCAGATCAGCCACCGACGCCGCGTAAAAATAACTACGGTTGTAATGCGTTATTGCGAAGAAATTCGGCGTCCCCGTCCGGAACTCGGCCAGATTGCGCGGTTCATCCAGCAGGTCGACGACTCCCAGTTTGTGGGTTTGCCAGGCGGCTGCCGTTGCATGGGCCGATGACGTCCGCGCCGTTGCCCCTTTGGCCTGCAGGGCCGCCCAGTCGTATGTCGGGTATAGCCCTCCTATTACCAGCGCCTGTGGATACGCAGGCAATGCGAGAGGCGCAAAAACCGGCAGGCCGGGCTCCCAGCCGTGCTGCCTGAGGAAGTTGGCAACTGAAACAATGGCGTCGTCCGTGCTGTCGAGCAAATCGATGCGGCCGTCATTATTGCCATCGGCCGCATAGCGCATAAGACTGCCCGGCATGAATTGCGGCAATCCCATGGCCCCTGCGAACGAGCCTTCGGTGGTCAGGGCATCCAGCTTTTTTTCATAATCCAGCTGTATCAAGTCGGCCAACTGGTCACGAAACAGCTGGCTGCGCTCGGGCCTGCTATTGTCGGGATAGCGAAAGCCCAGGGTCGCCAGCGCGTCAAGCACACGGAAATTACCGGTATTGCGGCCGTAAACGGTTTCCACCCCGATGATGGCCACGATGATGGATGGCGGCACGCCGTAATCGTGCGCGGCCTGGTCCAGCTTTGCCTTGTTTTCCGACCAGAATTCGATACCCCGATTGATGCGCACCGGTTCGACGAAGCGCTTGCGATAGGTGACCCAACTGCGGCGTATCCGCGTTTTGCCCGGCGTCATCAGCTTTGCCGCCGTACCGTTGTATTGGGCGTTCTGCAGGAGCGCCGTTACGTGCGGCAACGGTATATGCCGTGTGCGAGACACCTCGAGCGCATAGGCCTGTATATCGGGGACGAGCGTGCCGTTGGCTTGCAGAAAGGGACTGTTGCCGGGGATGGATGTTCCTGCCTTGATCGGCTGGCTTGACGCCGCCGGACTTGCCGGCGCCTGGGCCGTGGATGCGCTGCTGCGTACTGCGTTTGCGACCGGGGGCGGCGCCGAAGAAAGCGCGGTGGTTTGTGTGGCGCCGCAACCGGTCATCAACAGTAAAACAGAAGTAGCTTGCAATATACGCAGGGGTTTGAACATAATCTTCCTTATGGAGACTCTATATATTACTCATCCCGCTTGCGGTCTGCATGAAATGGGAAGCTGGCATCCGGAATGTCCGCAAAGGCTGGATGCCATCAACGATCAATTGCTGGCCAGCGGCGTAATGCCTTTCCTGGTGCACGAGCAGGCCCGCGCGGCCAGCCAGGCCGATATCCTTCGGGTGCATACTCTCGAATACCTGGATTATCTGCACAGCCATGTTCCCGCCGCGGGCTATTTTGCCATTGATGCCGACACCGTCATGAATCCGCACACGATGGAGGCGGCCCGGGCCGCCGCGGGCTCGGGCATTACCGCCGTCGATGCCATCATGGAAAAAAGAGCGGGGGCCGCATTTTGTTCGGTGCGTCCGCCCGGCCATCATGCGCGTCCGGATGCCGCCATGGGCTTTTGTTTCTTCAACAATATCGCGATAGCCGTTGCTTATGCGCTGGAAAAATACAAGCTCGCGCGGGTCGCGATCATCGATTTCGATGTGCATCACGGCAACGGCACCGAAGAAACCTTCTCGGGCGATCCCCGTGTCTTGATGTGCAGTTTTTTCCAGCACCCGTTTTTCCCGAATATATGCCAGGGCGAGCCCGCGCAAAATATGGTAAACATACCGGTCGATGCCTACACCAAGGGCGATGCTTTGCGCCAGGTGGTCGCCGATATATGGATGCCGCGGCTTGAAGCCTTCAAGCCTGAATTCATCTTTATATCGGCCGGTTTCGATGCGCATCGCGAAGACGACATGGGCCAGCTTGGCATGGTCGAGGCCGATTACGCCTGGATTACCGCTCAAGTCATGCAACTGGCCGGGCAGACGGCCCAGGGCAGGGTGGTCAGCTTTCTGGAAGGCGGATACAACCTGTCGGCATTGGGGCGCAGCGCGGCGGCTCACATCAGGGCGCTGGCAACGTTGTAGAATAAGAAGGTTTATGTGAATTTATTGTCCGGCGGGGCGAGCCGGCGGAGCGCGCGGCGCTTCCCCTTGCCTGCCGGGCCGGCAACGGTTTTTTTTAATCCTTGGAGAATGCTCGATGAAGGTATTGGTACCCGTCAAGCGTGTAGTTGATTACAACGTCAAAGTGCGCGTCAAATCCGATCAAAGCGGCGTGGATATCGCGAACGTGAAAATGTCCATGAATCCTTTTGACGAAATCGCGGTCGAAGAAGCGACCCGGCTCAAAGAAAAAGGGGTGGCAACCGAAATCATCGCGGTTTCATGCGGTGTTGCGCAATCCCAGGAAACCTTGCGCACAGCCATGGCGATCGGCGCCGATCGCGCGGTGCTGGTGCAAACCGATGTCGAGTTGCAGCCTTTGGCTGTCGCCAAGCTGCTCAAGGCGCTGGTCGACAAGGAACAACCCCAACTGGTTATCCTGGGTAAGCAGGCGATTGACGGCGATGCCAATCAAACCGGACAGATGCTGGCCGCCTTGTTGAACTGGCCGCAAGCCACATTCGCCAGCAAAGTCGAAGTCTCGGGCGATTCGGTATCGGTCACGCGCGAGGTCGACGGCGGGCTTGAAACGCTGTCGCTTAAATTGCCCGCCATCATCACCACCGATTTGCGCCTGAACGAGCCTCGCTACGTCACGCTGCCCAATATCATGAAGGCCAAGAAAAAGACGCTGGACGTCGTGTCGCCCGAAGATCTGGGCGTGGACGTTGCCCCGCGCTTGAAAACCCTGAAGGTTTCCGAGCCGCCTGCGCGTTCGGCGGGGGTTATCGTGGCCGATGTGGCGGCGCTGGTTGAAAAACTCAAGAATGAAGCGAAGGTGGTTTAAATGACGATTCTGGTAATTGCAGAGCATGACAACGCGCACCTGAAGGTGGCGACCCTGAATACGATAGCGGCGGCCGCCAAGCTGGGCGGCGATATCCACGTGCTGGTGGCGGGCAGCGCCGCGCAGGCCGTGGCCGACCAGGCGGCGCAAGCCGCCGGTGTCGCCAAGGTGCTGCTGGCCGATGGTCCCGCCTTGGCCGACGGCCTGGCCGAAAACGTGGCGGCGCAAGTCATTGCGCTTGCCGGCGGGTATAGCCACATTTTGTTCGCCGCCACGGCGGCGGGCAAGAACGTGGCGCCCCGCGTGGCGGCCATGCTCGATGTCGCGCAAATTTCAGACATTCTTTCGGTCGAATCGCCCGATACCTTCACGCGGCCTATTTATGCGGGCAATGCTATCGCCACGGTGCAGTCGGCCGATGCGATCAAAATCATTACCGTGCGCACCACGGCGTTCGACGGCGTTGCGGCGCAGGGCGGCGGCGCGGCGGTGGAAGCGGTCGATGTAGTGGCTGATTCCGGCCTGTCGTCGTTTGTGGGCCGCGAAGTGGCTAAAAGCGATCGTCCTGAATTGGCTGGCGCGGCGGTGGTCGTGTCGGGCGGCCGCGGTTTGGGCAGCGCCGAGAACTTCAAGATCCTTGATCCATTGGCCGACAAGCTGGGCGCGGCGCTGGGCGCTTCGCGCGCCGCGGTCGATGCAGGCTATGCTCCGAACGACTGGCAGGTCGGCCAAACCGGCAAGATCGTCGCGCCTCAGCTGTATGTTGCCGTGGGTATTTCGGGGGCCATCCAGCATTTGGCCGGCATGAAAGACTCCAAGGTCATCGTGGCCATCAACAAGGACGCTGAAGCGCCCATATTCGGCGTGGCCGATTATGGGCTGGTGGCCGATCTGTTCCAGGCGGTTCCCGAACTGGTGCAGGCGCTGTAGTTCTTCCGGCTTGCCTGATGCAGGCGAAAAGGGCCCGGGGCGCAAAAAGCCCCGGGCTTTTTCTTTGCGGTGTCAATACAGTACCCGGCATCCCAGCCAGTGCTGCTCCAGAATCAATTGCTTGATCAGCCCTTTGCACAGATTGATGACTCTGCTTACGGCCGGCGTCAGCGGCAAGCTCTCGCTAGAGCATAGGACGATCTCTCTGGACAGCCCGGGGCCCAGCGAGTGGGACGTAATGGTGCCGTCGGCAATTTCGGGCTGCGCGGCCGAATACGGCAGTATGGTGGCGGCCAAGCCTTCGCGGACGGCGGGTATCAGAATGGCCGATGTGCTGGCTTCGGCGAACAAATTGTAGGTAAGCCGCGCGGCCAGGAATACATGATCGACGCGCGCCCTGAGCTTGTTGGGCAAGCTCGGCAATATCAGGGGCAATGATGAAATGCTTTGGATCGCCACATTTTTTTCCGGCAGTTTCAGGCTCGAATGGGTAAGCAGGAACAAATCTTCGACCAGCAATGGCGTCAGCGAAATACCTTTGATGGGTTGCTGATCGGGTGAAAGCGAAAAGTCGACTCGTCCCTGCAGAACCAGGCGGGTAAGGTCGGCGCTTGGAATATCGACGATCTCCAGAACGATTCCGGGGAATTCCCGCTTTACGAGTTTCATGAGCGGCAAGGCAATCATGCGCGCGGTGCTCGAGGCAAGCCCTATCGATACGGTACCCGCGATCTGGTCATCGGTTTTGGCCAGGAGGCTGCGTGTGCTGTCGACCTGCCTGAGTATGGTCTGGGCGTGCCGGTAGAGCAAAACGCCTTCGGCCGTTGCATGCACCCCCTTCGAGCCGCGCACCAGCAAACGCACGCCAAGATCTTCTTCCAGCAAGGCTATCTGCTGGCTCAGCGCAGGTTGCGCGACGTACAGGCTTTCCGCGGCGCGGGTCATGTTCTGCATTTCGAACACGCGCACAAAATATTGAAGTTGCCTCAGGTTCATTATCCGGCCTTGTCACTCTATCCGTCAGTGAAATAAGTTTATCTTATGGTTTCATCGTTAAAAAGTATTTTTATTGCTTGCGATCTGTACCTAGAATCAAAGGAGCTTAAAAGGAGACAAGCAAGATGAGCCTTCCATTATCAGGATTGAAAGTCCTGGATCTGACCCGTGCCCTGTCCGGGCCTTTCAGCACGATGATCTTGGCGGATCTCGGGGCGGAAGTCATCAAGGTCGAGCCTATGCCGGAAGGCGATATGGTGCGCCAGTGGGGGCCGTTCGACGAGGATATAAGCGTTTATTATCTTAGCGCCAATCGGAATAAAAAAGGAATTGGAATCGACTTCCGCAGCGCGGAAGGGCTGTCCCTGATCAAGGAAATGGCCCTCAAGTCCGACATCGTGGTGGAAAACTTCAAAGTAGGCACCATGGAAAACATGGGCCTGGGCTACGATGAGCTTTCCAGGGAAAAGCCAGGGGTCATCATGGCATCGATTTCCGGCTTCGGCAGCAAAGGTCCGGCGAAGAACTGGGCGGGCTTCGACCAGATTGCCCAGGGCTATTCAGGCTTCATGAGCCTGACCGGCACCGACGAGTCGGGACCCACGCGGGTCGGTACCGCGATAGGCGACCTTACCGCCGGTATGTGGATAGTCATTGGAATATTGGCTGCCGTGGTCGAGCGCAAGAACAGCGGCCGCGGGCAGCACGTGGAAACGTCGCTCCTGGCAAGCTTGATGGGCCTGCTCAGCGTGCAGGGCCAGCGCTATCTGAGCGTCCAGGAGGTTCCGCAACCTTGCGGCAATGTGCATCCGGTCATTGCGCCGTATGGCACGTTCGAGACAGCCGATGGTCCGCTGAACCTGGCGCCGGCGACCCATGCGATGTGGGGCAAGCTTTGTTCCCTCCTTGGCCTGGAAGCGCTTGCCGCCGACCCGCGCTTCCTGACCAACGCCGATCGGATGCGGAATCGCCATGCGCTCAAGGAGTTGATGGAAACCAGCTTGAAGCGCCGCACCCGCATGGAATGGACGCCCCTGATGATAGAAAACGGCATCCCTGCCGGGCCCATCAATAAACTGGACGATGTGTTCAGCGATCCGCAGGTATTGGCCTGCAAGCTGGTCCAGACGGTGGTGCATCCGATTCTGGGAGAGTTGAAACAGGTAGGGCTGCCGCTGAGCATGACCCACATGGAAGACGGTTCATCCGTGCGAACCGCTCCGCCCCTGTTCGGCCAGCACACCAGCGCCGTGTTCGCGGACTATGGCTTTGCGCCGGCGGAAATCGAGCGCCTGCTTGGGCAAAAAGTGATACACCAGGCCGGCTAAGGATACGGCCCGATCCTGGCCGCAATAAAGCAGCAAACCCATCTTATCGGCAGGCAAGCATGTCAGAGACCAGCAGCGCCAACGACACATCGAAAGACGTTCCGCATAGCGCGACGGGGCCGCAGTTGACCCTGGACGGTCGCATCGCAACGATCCGCTTGCGCAAGCCGGATTACGCCAACCGCCTGAGTCCCGGCGACCTGCGGACGCTGCGGGAGCATATCGCCACGGTTAATCAGGCGGCGGAGGTACTGGTGCTGAGGTTTACGGGCAAAGGCAAGTATTTCTGCAGCGGATACGACATTTCGTCGCTGGCGGCGGCAGACGCCCCCAGTTCGCTTTTCTTCGGCGAGACCATGGATCTGATAGAAAGTGCGCGGCCCGTTACCATCGCCGCGGTCAATGGCGGCGCTTACGGCGGCGGGACGGATCTTTGCCTGGCTTGCGACTTCCGTATCGGCACGCCGGCGGCCAATATGTTCATGCCCGCCGCCAGGCTGGGCCTGCATTTCTATCCCGGCGGCATGGCCAGGTATATATCCAGGCTGGGCCTGAACCAGGCCAAGCGGCTGTTCCTGACTGCCGAGAAAATCGATGCCGAAGAAATGCTGCGCATAGGCTTCCTGACGGAAATGGTCGACAGCGATCGGTTGATGCCGCGCCTGGAGGAGCTTAGCCAACTGCTGGCCGGCATGGCGCCTATCGCCTTGCTGGGTATAAAGAAACATTTGAATCTGATCGCCAGGGCGCAAATTGACGGCGGAGATATTGAACAAGGGGTACGCCTTTCGGAACATTCCGGCGATATGTCGGAAGGGGCGTTGGCCTGGAAGGAAAAACGGCCGCCACGCTTTACCGGCGCCTGAAATGCGACATAGGCGTTACAAGGACACAGCCGATCGGGCATGGGGCAATCCGTCCGGCCCGCGGCTCGAGGAACATAGAAAGTAAATATCTACCAACAGGAGACTACCGTGGGTAATTCATTGCAGGCGGCCGCGGCCGCAACATCGCTGGCGCAGCGTTTATCGGGATACCATCTCATCGGCGGCCGGCTCACGCCGGCCCTGTCAGGGGCAAGCTTTCCGGTCGTCAATCCCGCGACCGGCAAGGAAATCGGCCGCGCCGCCGAAGGCGGCGCCGACGATGTGGATGCCGCCGTCGACGCCGCCTTCAAGGCGCAAGCCGCCTGGGCCCGCACCGCGGCGCGCGAGCGCGGCAAGGCTTTGCATGAGTGCGCCAGGCGCTTGCTGGAACACTCGGAAGAAATAGCCCAGCTCCTTGCTCTGGAAACCGGCAAGGCCATACGCACGGAAAGCCGGGGCGAAGCGACGCTGGTGGCGGAAAGCTTCAGCTTTTATGGCGGCCTTACCAGCGAGCTCAAGGGCGAAACCGTGCCCTACGATCCCAAGATGCTGACGCTGACGCAGCGCGAACCGATAGGCGTGGTCGCTGCCATCATTCCCTGGAACGCGCCTCTGATGCTGATGGCATTCAAGATTGCACCGGCGCTTGCGGCTGGAAATACCGTGGTGGTCAAGTCAGCCGAAGAGGCGCCCCTGGCCGCGCTGCGGGTAATGGAAATCCTCAACGAAGTGCTGCCGGCGGGCGTGGCCAATATTCTGTCCGGGGACGGTCCGGCTTGCGGCGCGCCGCTGGTCAATCATCCAAAGATAGGCAAAGTGACCTTCACCGGATCGGTCGAGACCGGCAAGCACATTGCCCGGGCGGCCGCCGAAAAACTGATTCCGGTCACGCTGGAACTGGGCGGAAAAAGCCCCATGATCGTCATGGGCGACGCCGATCTGGACAAGGCGGTTGCCGGGGCCGTGGCGGGCATGCGCTTTACGCGGCAAGGCCAAAGCTGCACTGCCGCTTCGCGCATGTTTGTGCACGAATCCATCGTCGATGCGTTTGTCGAGAAGGTCAAGGAAAAGGTCAATGCCATGAAAATGGGCGACCCGCTCGATGAAGCCACCGATATAGGCAGCATTATTTCGCAGGCCCAGTTCGAGCGCGTGCATTTTTATATCAAGCTAGGCGAGCAAGTGCCGGGCGCGACATCCCATAGGCTGTCCGCGGTTCCGGATGGCCCGGAATTCAAGGACGGGCTGTTTGTCCAGCCCGTGATTTTCACCGGGGTGTCCAACGAGCATCAACTGGCCCGCGAAGAAATCTTCGGCCCGGTCACTTGCGTCATCGCCTTCAAGGATTACGAAGACGCCATCCGGCAAGCCAATGATTCGGATTTCGCGTTGGCCGCGACCATCTGGACCAGCAACTTAACGCTGGCGATGGATGCGACACAGCGCCTGCAGGCCGGCTTTGTCCAGGTCAATCAGAACATCGTCGTGCAGCCAGGGCTGTCCTATGGCGGCATAAAGCAGTCCGGCCTTGGAAAGGAAGCATCACTGGAGGCGATGCTGGAGCATTTCACCAACAAGAAAACCATCATTATCAATCTGGCCTGATCTCAGGCATCAAAATAAACGGAGACAACACATGAAAAAGAACATTATGGCCATTGGACTGGCTGCCAGCTTTGCCGCGGCATCGGCTTTTGCCGCCGGCGATGTCGTGCGCATTGGCGTCCTGAATGATCAGTCCGGACTGTATTCCGACTTCGGCGGCGTCACATCCGTGGTAGCCGCCAAGATGGCGGTGGAAGACTTCGGCGGCACCCTGCTTGGGAAGAAGATCGAAGTCCTTTCCGCCGATCACCAGAACAAGACCGATATCGCCACTTCCACGGCGCGCAAGTGGTTCGACGTCGACAATGTCGAGGTCATTGCCGACCTGACCAATTCCGCCGTCGCCCTTGCCGTACAGGGCCTGGCCAAGGAGCGCGGCAAGATAACGCTCGCATCCGGGCCGTTTACGACCCGGCTGACCAACGAAAATTGTTCTCCCACGGGTTTCCATTGGACATTCGACACGTATGCGTCGTCGGTCGGAACCGCCCGCGGCGTTCTGCAGGAGGGAGGCAAAAACTGGTTCATCATGGCCGCCGACTATGCCTTCGGGGCGCAGATGGCGGCGGACCTGACGGCAACGGTCGTCGCCAATGGCGGCAAGGTACTGGGCCGGGTCAATCACCCGGTCAATACCGCCGATTTCGCTTCTTTCCTGCTGCAGGCGCAATCTTCCAAAGCGCAAATCGTGGGCCTGGCCAATGGCGGCACGGACACCGTGAATTCCATCAAGCAGGCGGCCGATTTCGGCCTGGTCGATCAGGGCCAGCGGCTGGTGGCCCTGGCCCTGGTCATCAGCGATGTGCACGCGCTGGGCCTGGCCAAGGCGAAAGGGCTGGTTGCCACGACGGCTTATTACTGGGACAGGGACGACGCGAGCCGGGAGTTCGCCCGGAAATTCGAAGAGCGCACCAAGCGCAAGCCAGGCATGGTGCAGGCAGGCGTGTATTCGTCGGTGCTGCATTATCTGAAGGCTGCCAAGGCCGCCGGAACCCTGGACGGCAAAGCGGTCGCCGAAAAAATGCGGGAATTGCCGGTGAACGATTTCTTTGCGCACAACGGCAAAGTGCGCGCGGATGGGCGCATGGAGCACGACATGTTCCTCATCCAGGTGAAGACGCCTGAAGAGTCCAAGGGGCCTTGGGATTACTACAAAATCCTCAGGACCATACCGGCGGACCAAGTCACGATTCCGCTTTCCGAGAGCAAGTGCGAATTGGTAAAGCAAAAAAGCTAAATAGAGCGGCTTCCCGTGGCGGTTCGATGGCGCATCATCGCAAGCCGTCCCGGGAGCGGCATGTTCACAGGAGAAACATTATGTCGACTATCGCCTTTATTGGCTTGGGCAACATGGGCCAGCCCATGTGCAAGAATTTATTGAAAGCCGGGCATACCGTAATCGGCTTTGACTTGGTCGGCGAGAATTGCGATCGCCTGGCCGCGGCGGGCGGCCAGACCGCCGCATCCATTGCGGCGGCTGTCGCTGGGGCCGATATTGTCATTTCCATGGTTCCCGCCGGCAAGCATGTGCGCGCGGTCTATGAAGGGCCGGACGGCGTATTGCTGAATGCGCGTCCGGGTGCGCTGCTGATCGACTGCTCGACCATCGATGTCGAAAATTCGCGGATCGTAAGCAATGCGGCCGAAGCCGCGGGTTTTGTCATGATCGATGCTCCAGTTTCAGGCGCCGTGCCGGCTGCGCAGGCCGCAACCCTGGTGTTCATGGTGGGAGGAAGTCAAGAGGCCTTCGACTGTGCCGCGCCGGTGCTGCAGCGCATGGGTTCTTCTGTCATCCACGTAGGCCCCGCGGGTTGCGGCCAGGCCATGAAGATCTGCAACAACATGATGGCCGGCATGAGCATGGTGGCGCTCAGCGAGGTTTTGACGTTGGCCGAGCGTCTGGGTCTGGATTATCAGACGGTATATGACGTCATGACCAAGGCATCGGGCAATTGCTGGGCCTTGCAAGCGTATTGTCCGGTTCCCGGTCCCGTGCCGGGTTCTCCGGCCAACCGGGATTATGCCGCCGGGTTTTCCATGGGCCTCATGCTCAAGGACATGCGCCTGTCGCAGAGCGCGGCGGCGGATGCGGCAACGTCCACTCCCATGGCCGCAAGCGCCGCCGCCCTTTATCAGAAGGCCGTCGATCAGGGATACGCCGCGAAGGATTTCAGTTTCATTTTCAAGCTGGTTTCTGGGCGCGCCGGTATATAAAGCTAAAGCGCCGATTGCCGCTGCGGGAGGAGGGGTCGCCGTCTCTCCTTCCAGGCGCTTTCAATGCGCCTCCGGCGCCGATAAAGTATGGCAAAATGATTTTTGGAGATTGTTCACGAATAGCCATAGTTCGAATAACGCTGTTATTCGATCATCGCAAGCATGGAGAAAAAAGTGACTTATCGCGCGCCCACCCAGGATATTCGTTTTGTCCTTAAAGAATTGGCCGATCTCGATGGTGTGTTGGCTTTACCCGGTTTCGAAGAGGTCTCGCAGGATCTGGTCGATGCCGTGCTCGACGAGAACGCACGCTTCGCCGAGCAGGCTATTGCGCCGCTGAATCGGGCCGGCGATACGTCGCCCGCCAAATGGGCCGATGGGGCGGTCACGACTTCGCCGGGATTCAAGCAGGCTTTCAAGGCGTTTTCGGAAGGGGGCTGGCAAGGCCTGCAGCATGAGCAGCAATGGGGCGGCCAGGGCCTGCCCAAGCTTGTCGGCGCTCCCGCCAACGAAAACATGAATGCCGCCAACCTGGCGTTTTCTCTCTGTCCTTTGCTGACCGACGGCGTGATCGAAGCCTTGACGGCGGTCGGTACCAAAGCGCAACAGGCGCGTTTTATTCCGCCTATGCTAGAGGGCCGCTGGACGGGCACCATGAACCTGACCGAACCGCAGGCGGGATCCGATCTGGCGCTGGTCGCCACCAAGGCGGTAAAGCAGGGCGACGGCAGCTATCGCTTGTCAGGGCAGAAAATTTTCATTACCTACGGCGAGCACGATTTGGCGGAAAATATCGTGCATCTGGTCCTGGCCCGAACCCCCGACGCTCCGAAAGGCGTGAAGGGGATCTCCTTGTTCATCGTTCCCAAATTCCTGGTCAATGAAGACGGTTCTCTAGGCGCGCGCAACGATGTCTGGTGCGCGTCGCTCGAGCACAAGCTGGGCATACATGGCAGCCCGACAGCTGTGCTGCTGTACGGCTCGGGCAAGGGCGATGCAGGCGAAGGCGCGGTCGGCTACCTGGTGGGCGAAGAAAACCACGGCCTCGAATACATGTTCATCATGATGAACGCGGCCCGCTATGCCGTCGGTGTCCAGGGTATTGCCTTGTCGGAACGCGCGTTCCAGCACGCCGTGGCCTATGCCAGGGATCGCAGGCAAGGCCAGGCGCTTGAAGGGTCCGCGGGGCCGGTCGCCATTGCGGATCACCCCGACGTGCAGCGCATGCTGGCGACCATGAAGGCGCTGACGGAAGGCGCGCGCGCCCTGGCCTATGTGGCGGCCGCGGCCTGCGATAAATCGCGCCATCACGCCGATCCCGCGGCACGGGCGCGGAACAAGGCGATTTACGAATACCTGGTGCCTATTGTCAAAGGGTTTTCAACGGAATCGTCGGTCGAGGTGGCGTCTTTGGGCATACAGGTGCACGGCGGCATGGGTTTTATCGAAGAGACCGGTGCGGCGCAATATTATCGCGATGCCCGCATCCTGCCTATTTACGAAGGGACCACCGCCATCCAGGCCAATGATTTTGTCGGCCGCAAGACATTGCGCGATGGCGCGGCTGTCGCCGCGGCCTTGTCCGGGGAAATGCGGGCCACGGCGGCGCAATTGAAGGATGCCGCCAAGGCCGGTCCGAATGCCGACGCCCTGGCGCTCATTGCACGCCGCCTGGAGGCGGCCATCGATGCGTATGAAAGCGCCACCGGTTTTGTCCTGACTCGTGCCAAAGACTCGCCGCGTGCTGTATTCATGGGCAGCGTGCCGTATTTGATGCTGGCGGGTGTGGTGCATGCCGGCTGGCACTTGGCGCGGGCAGCCCTGATTTGCAGCCATCAGGCCGATGCGGACCAGGATTCCGGCTTTTATAATCAAAAACTGGCCACCGGCGTATTTTATGCGGCCCATATTCTGCCCCGCGCGGAATCATTGTCGATCGCGGTGCTTGAAGGAGAGGCGGCCTATCGGTATGCAGCCATTGCGGTCTCGGCATAAGTTTATGTTTAAAGGTTATTTCCTTTAGGTTTTCTATGCTGCCACAATATATGCCATACCCCTTCTTTTTGTTCTGAGACCAAGAGAGCTACTATGACGACTTTACGCTTGGGCGATACCGCCCCTGATTTCGAACAGGATTCTTCCATCGGAAAAATCCGCTTCCACGACTATTTGGGTGATAGCTGGGGGGTGCTGTTTTCGCATCCGGCCGACTTCACGCCTGTCTGCACCACTGAACTGGGCTACACGGCCATTGTGTCCGGCGAATTCGCCAAGCGCAATGTCAAGGTAATCGCCGTTTCTGTCGACGATGCCGAATCGCACAGAAAGTGGATCGAAGATATCAACGATACGCAAAATACCAAGGTGGAATTCCCCATCCTGGGCGACGAAGACCGCAAGGTATCGACGCTGTACGACATGATTCACCCCAATGCCAGCGCCACCGCAACGGTGCGTTCGGTGTTCATTATCGACCCCGCCAAGAAAATACGCCTTACGCTTACGTATCCCGCCAGCACAGGCCGTAATTTCAATGAAATCCTGCGTGTCATCGATTCGCTGCAGTTGACCGACAGCCATAGCGTGGCCACCCCCGTGAATTGGGAAGATGGCGACGATGTCATCATCGTGCCATCGCTCAAGGACGAAGCGGTGCTCAAGGAAAAATTCCCTAAAGGCTATAAAGCGGTTCGGCCATACTTGCGCATTACCCCCCAGCCAAATAAATAAAACAGCCTGGTACCTGGAAACCCCGTCTTTTTGGCGGGGTTTTTTTTCACGAGGCAAAGATCGAACTCGCCAAGCCGGTGTTGAGCCGGTCCGGGAAACTCACGGCCAAACAGGCGCGGCACGGCTCCCGGAATGGCTGGCGCGAGGCGCGCCGAAGGCGGCGGTTGGCACTCAACACACTTTTCAATCATGCTCGTTTAGTTTACAATTCGATACTTATAAACGTATCTGGATAAAATGGTGCCGAGCTGAGCCCCAGGTCTATTTGCCGAGTCCTTGCGCGACGTCTCGGTCAAGTCCCGTCAGTAAACCTTAGGAATGCGTCGCAAGGGCTCGCACGCGTGGCAAAGACGTTCGACTCATGGTTTCTACCGTACTGCGAACGGGGCCTACAACACCCAGGAAGCGACCCAATTGCCGCATGCTCACATGCGGCAATCTCGTCAGTGCCGCCCAAAGAAGATACTTTCCCTATTCCAATTAATTTTCCGCTGCTTATTTGGAATAAAGAATAAATGCCGTATTTCATTTCGAGCTACGCATACTGGACTGTGGCGGCATCGATCCTGATAGGGATTTTTGCCTCTTACGTCACCTTGGACCTAGCCAAAAGGGTCAGGTTTCGGGAAAAGAAGATTGCCAGAGCCTGGTGGCTGGGCGGTTCAATTACCATGGGAACCGGCATCTGGTCCATGCACTTCATGGGAATGATTGCCTACCACCTGCCAATATCGCTGGGCTATACAGCCCCGGCCACTGTCGGTTCTTGGGCTTCGGCCGTCTTGACATCGGCGGTGGCGCTGAAGATTGCCGCCGCAAGTCCGATGTCCCTGGCACGCTTGGCCATAGGCGCCACTGTAATGGGTTGCGGCATTTGCGGCATGCATTACATCGGCATGGCTGCGATCGACCTTGAACCAGGCATTATCTGGGATTACAAATGGATAACTGTGTCCGTGGCGTGTGCTGTAACCGCATCCGCCGCGGCGTTATGGGTATTTTCAATACTACGGAATTTCAAAGGGAAAAAAGAGAAACTTTATCAATGCCTGGCGGCCGTTGTAATGGGCTTGGCTATCAGCAGCACGCACTACTCGGGAATGGCCGCCGTCAATGTAATGGTTGACTCTATATGCACCAGCGCGGATCAGTTGGGCGGATCCCAGCTCGCGCTATTTGTTTTGCTTGGGACCTCGGCATTGCTGGGCATGACTCTTTTCACCTCCACCCTGGATGCCAGGATGCAGAGCCATACAGCAAAACTCGCAGCGTCATTGAAAAACGTAACTCGGGAACTGCAACGGCGGGCATTTCTCGATCCCCTGACAGAGCTGCCCAATAGACTATTGCTTGAAGATCGCCTGATCCAGGCCATAGCAAAAAGCGCTGCCCGTACAAACACCGGAGACCATCCATCCGGCGGACATGGCGACAAGCACCCGCAAAACGTGGCGCTTCTATTCATTGACCTTGATGGGTTCAAGCCGGTAAACGACTCGGCAGGGCATGCGGTAGGCGACCTGTTGCTCAAGGAAATAGCAAATCGCTTGCGCCAGCAGGCCCGTGCTGGAGACACCGTGGCGCGAATGGGGGGCGACGAGTTTGTCATTCTCCTGGAAAACATTGCGGATAAAAATGAGGCTATATCAATTGGACAACGTGTGGTTCAAACGATTTCCCGGCCGATAGCCATCAACGAACGGAAGCATCATATCGGCGCATCTGTCGGCGTTGCCGCTTATCCGGAACATGGGCCCGGTGATCGCCTGATGGCCCACGCGGACGCGGCGATGTACGTCGCCAAGCGTGCAGGCGGAGGGACGTGTGTGCTATTTGAACGGCATATGGCGGCCAGTGAAGTTCTGTCGGCGCAAGTGCGGCTTCAAAACGATTTGCGGCAAGCCATAAGCTGCAACCAGCTTCAGTTGCACTATCAACCCAAGCTCGATAGCAGGCAATTTCGATTAAGCGGAGTGGAAGCACTGATCCGTTGGAATCACCCCGTGTTGGGAGAGATACCTCCTCGACAATTTCTCCCTATCGTCGAGCGTTGCGGCTTGATAAGCAGTTTAGGCGCCTGGGTTATCGATGAAGCCTGCAGGCAGATAAGCCAATGGCTTGATATGGGGCTGTACATCAAGGTGGCAATCAATCTTTCCGTGCATCAACTGAGATTGCCGGATTTGATATCGAATATAGATGCCGCGCTGCGTCGGCACAAAGCGCCTCCACATATGCTGCTTTTGGAAATCACGGAAACAGTGGCTATGGAAGATATTGCCGCCACTCAGCGCACACTGGCACAGCTTTCCGATATTGGCGTGTATATCTCTATTGGCGATTTTGGAACCGGCTATTCCAGCCTCGCATATCTTCTCCAGCTCCCCGCCAGGCAGGTGAAGATCGATCGCGCTTTTATCAACGATCTTGAAAATAATCCGGATGCGCGCGCAATGGTCGATGCGGTGATAAAGCTCGCGCATGCATTGGATCTTGATGTCGTTGCCGAAGGCGTTGAAACGACAGTGCAGAAAGATATTCTGCAACGATTGAAATGCGACGAAATGCAAGGATTTTATTTTGCCAAGCCGATGTCGGCAGCCAGCTTGCAGGACTGGGCGCTTCGCGAAAATTTGCTGATGACATCCGATGCCGCCCAGCTCACCTAGAGTCCCTGGACCGACTATCCATCATTACGTCCATTCAAAAGAATGGCAAAACAATCAACATGGTTTCCGTTGTATCACGGCGACGTATTCAACAAATAAAGGGTAAAGCAAAAATGGAAGAATTGAGCAGCTTCTTCATTGACTCGGCGCATCATGCTTCTCATGTGCATGGATCATACGATCCAGGCCTGGTATTTTTGTCCATCTTTGTATCGATCTTTTCCGCCACCATGGCGCTGCAGTCCGCACAGATTGCCCGCCGCACAAAGAATACCCTTCATCGGCACATTGCAATAGCCACTGGCGCGATAGCGCTCGGAGGGGGTATCTGGACCATGCATTTCATTGGCATGCTGGCCTTCGAGCTGCCTACGCAAGTCCATTACGCGACGGGAACAACATTGTTTTCGCTTGTTCCTGCCTGCGCCGCGTCGTGGTTTGCGCTGCACAGGCTTGTTCAACAAGAAGTGAGTAAGCTGCAGCTCATAACCAGCGGTACTATCGTCGGCGCCGGAATCGGAGCGATGCATTACACCGGTATGGCGGCAATGATGACCCCGTTGCAGATGCGATATGAACCGGTCATGTTCGCCCTCTCCATAGTCGTTGCCGTCAGCTTGGCAATTCTTGCCCTATGGGTTCGATATGGTGTTCAGCAGACTGGGCTTAGCCGCTTGCAGCGCCTTCTCGTCAGCGGCATTGTCATGGGAGTCGCCATTGCCGGCATGCATTACACCGGAATGGCCGCGGTGCGGTTTATCGGAACGCCCGGTGCCGCGGTAAATGGCTTGCTGCTCAATGCAACTTACGCTTCTCTTGGATTATCTTCCTTCACCATTACGGTAACGGTAATGGTGGCGGCTCTCAATGGCCTGGTTCGTTCCCGCGAGTTGTATCTGGAGGTGGATGAGGGCAGGTCGCGTTTGCATGCAATGCTCCATACAGCCGTCGATGGAATCATCACCATCAATTCCCGGGGATTGATCCAGGACTTCAACCCGGCGGCCCAGCGTCTTTTCGGCTGGAGCGCCGACGAAATTATCGGGCGCAACATCACGATGCTGATGCCTGAGACGGATCAATCAAATCATGATGATGCGCTGCGCAACTACTTGACTACCGGAAAATCGAAAATCATCGGTACAAGCCGCGAAGTCATCGGATTGCGCAAAAATGGCAGCCTGGTTCCCATGCGCCTTGCCATCGGCCGTGTAGACCTGGCCGAAGAGCCGCTGTTTGTCGGTTTTGTTTCGGACATCAGCGAACGCCACGCATTGGAAGCGTCACTTCGGGAAATCGCCGAGCGCGCCGAACAAGCCACCGCCGCCAAAAGCACCTTTCTGGCAAACATGAGCCACGAAATCCGTACGCCGATGAATTCCATCATTGGATTTACCGAACTGGTGCTGCAAAGCGACTTGGCGCCGGCTCAACGAAATCACCTCAACACGATTCGGCAATCGTCCCGCTCTTTGTTGCATCTGCTTAACGACATTCTTGATACTACCAAGCTGGAGAAGGGGCAGTTGGAGCTTGAGCAGACCGTTTTTTCGCTCAAGGGTTTGGCGATGCAAGTCGAATCTTCGCTGCGTCTCGGCGCGCAAGCTAAAAACTTCACGCTGACGACACACTACCCATCAGGCATGCCCGAGTATTTTCAGGGCGATCCCTTGCGCCTGCTGCAGGTATTAACCAACCTTGTCGGCAATGCCATCAAATTTACCGAGAATGGCGGCGTTGAAATCAGCTTTTCTTTTGAAAGCGAGATCGTGCATATTCAAGTCCGCGACAGCGGAATCGGCATGACACCGAAGCAGATCGAAGCGATTTTCGCTCCGTTCACTCAAGCCGATGCCTCCATCAGCAGGCGGTTTGGCGGCACGGGACTTGGCACCACCATCGCTCGTCAAATTACAGAACTGATGAAAGGGCGCATCGAAGTCGAGAGCGAACTGGGCCGGGGCAGCACGTTTCATGTATGGCTTCCATTGCCGGTAGGGCAGAAGCCCGTTACGTCCAGTATCGATTCAGTACCGGCCTTGATTCTGCCGCCGCTGCGCATTCTTATCGCCGATGACATTCCGCAGAATCTGGAATTGCTGTCCCTTATCTTGAAAGACGCTGGGCATCAGGTCGGGATGGGGCGCGATGGAGCGGAGGCGGTGGAAAAATTCAAAGCCGGCGAGTTCGATGTGGTGCTGATGGATGTGCACATGCCCGGCATCGACGGCCTGCAGGCAACCCGATTGATACGCCAATACGAACGCACATCCGGCCATGCGCGCATCCCCGTGATCGCCTTGACCGCCAGCGTCATGGCGGATGACCGCCGCGCCGCGCTCCAGGCCGGCATGGACGGCTTTGCGATCAAGCCATTGGATGTACGGAAACTGTTTGAAGAAATCGCCCTGGTATTGAATCTATCGGGCAGCGCCGAATCTCCAAGTCCGGTCTCTAAAGCCGTCTCCATTCCCGCTCAAGCGGTTGATTGGGCCCAGGGCGTTGCGTTGTGGGGCAATGAAATCCGGCTTACCACGGCGATTGAACAATTTCTCAGTACGGCAACAGAAAAATACCCATTGCCTAGCGGTGCCTTCGATCAAATCGACCAGGAAAAAACCGTGTTCAGCTTGCATGGTATGCGAGGGGTTGCAGGAAATCTCGCGCTTCCAATCGTTGCGAAGTTGGCGGGAACATTGGAAACGTTGATTCGAGAAGGGCGCCTTGAGGAGGCCCGTCCCCTGTTTGCGCGCCTGAGCGTCGATTTGGACGCGGTGCGGCAAGAGGTTTCCCTGCGCCGTCCTGCCGTAACGGCTACGGCGGCGTCAGTTCCGGCTGCCGATCTATTGCCGGCCATGAAGGCGTTGCTGGATACTCTGGCGCGCAATGAACTGGATGATGACATGTTGGGAAGTGTATGCGTCGGCTTGGAAAGCATTGATCAACGATCTCATGCCCAGGCCTTGCGCACCGCGACAGATGCTTTTGAGTTCCAGCAAGCTCACGCCGTGCTGGAGAAACTGATCAATGAACACAGAAACTACGCTTCCTCGTAAGGAAGTGAACGCCATGAATCATTTAAACGATGCTCGTCCCACCCTTTTGCTGGTCGATGATGAGCCCACCAATTTGCAGGTGTTGCGCCATACCTTCCAAAGCGGTTATCGCCTGTTATTCGCGAAAAACGGTCATGCGGCGCTGGAACTCGTGGCTTCAGGCCGTCCCGACCTGATTTTGCTTGACATCATGATGCCTGGCTTATCCGGCTATGAGGTTTGCAAAACGCTGAAGCAAGATCCATCGACGTCCTCTATCCCCGTAATTTTCGTAACGGCATTGGCGGAAGCGGCCAACGAGCAGCAGGGATTGGAGCTGGGGGCGGTTGATTACATTACCAAGCCCTTCAATCCGCACATAGTGCAGGCTCGTGTGCGTACTCATTTATCGCTGGTGCAAGCGCTGGAGTTGGAGGAAACACGCCTGCAGATTGTCCAGTGTCTTGGAATGGCAGCCGAGTACAGAGACAATGAAACCGGCATGCACGTCATCCGCATGAGCCATTTTGCGAAAACACTCGCTCTTGCCGCGGGTTACAGCGATCGCGCGGCAAACGATCTTTTGCATGCCGCGGCCATGCACGACGTAGGCAAGATTGGAATTTCCGACGCTATTTTGCTTAAACCGGGCAAGCTGACCGATGAGGAGTGGAACATCATGCGCCAGCACACGGAGATCGGCGCACGAATTATCGGCAACCACCCCTCCGGCCTGCTGCGCATGGCCTCGACCATCGCACTGAATCACCATGAAAAATGGGATGGCAGCGGCTATCCGAATGGGTTGGCGGGCGAAAACATTCCCCATGTCGCTCGCATCGTGGCCTTGGCTGACGTTTTCGATGCGCTCACCAGTGTGCGTCCATACAAAGAGGCCTGGTCGGTGGAAGATGCCATAAGCCATATTCGCAATCAAAGCGGGAAGCATTTTGACCCGGAATTGGTCGATGTTTTCATGACCTGCGTTCCTGAAATTCTTCGAATCAGCACAAAGTGGGCCGATGACCAGGAGGATGCCGAAAACCTTGCGGGCGAGTGATGGAAAAGCAGCAAATGCGTAAGGGTGAATGTGGTATTGCGGCACAGGAAAAATAAAATGCTTGCAAATAATACTGTTTTTTCATACAGTTCAGCTTAAGAAATAGCTGTATTTTTAAACAGTATCATCCGTGGCAAGGCGCCTGTGCCGGCGCGGGGGGCCGGTTGGCTCCGTCAATGTTGCGGCTTACCCTGGGAACATCCTCATGCAAACTTATCAGCCCAAAAAAGCGCCTTCAAAATGGCCTTTCCCGCCTGGCCCTGGCCGCGGCAAGTTGGTTCGGCTTACACGCGGGTCCATGCTGGCCGATATCTGTCTTGTGGCGGTATGGGGTGCAACGATTCCCGGCCTTATGTGGCTGGGGGCTGCGGGCGGCTTTTAAAACAGGCTATTTTCTTGTACAATAGCTGGTTTTTCAACTCATCCTCTGTCGGGCTTTGCCATAAACCAAAAATTGGCCCGTACCATGATGAAATCAGGAGCTTTACCGTGAATTTGATTGAACTTCTTGAACAAGAAGAAATCGCTCGCCTTACCGGCGGCGAAGCCAAACCCCAATTTGGCCCTGGCGACACCGTTATCGTCAACGTAAACGTGGTTGAAGGCGCCCGCAAGCGTGTTCAGGCTTACGAGGGTGTTGTCATTGCCCGCCGTAATCGCGGCCTGAATTCGTCTTTCATCGTTCGCAAGATTTCGTCCGGCGAAGCGGTCGAGCGTACGTTCCAGCTTTATTCCCCGCAAATCGCCAGTATCGAAGTCAAGCGCCGCGGCGATGTTCGCCGTGCTAAACTTTACTACTTGCGCAGCCGTTCGGGTAAAGCCGCTCGCATCAAAGAAAAGCTGGTTCGCAACCCCAAGAAATCAGCCGCCGCTAATTAAGCAGCGCGTTTCCGGTTTAAACCAGCAAAGGCACCCAATGGGTGCCTTTGCTTTATGAATTTATGTCGCAGAGTATTTTTCCTTCACGAAACGAACGCTTGGTTGTCCCGGGTTTTGACCCCCAGGCCCAACCTGTTGTTTCACACGAAGTGCTGCGGCCCTTGTCTGAAGCATTCCTCCAACTGGATTTCATCTGTTCGGCCTTTGACCATACTGTCGAATGGCAGGTCGAACCGCTATTCAGCGATTTGTTCCAGAATCATAGCCACCAAGACGCCGTCAAGGCCGCGGTCTTGTTTCCGCTGGTGCAGCGTCCGGCCGGCGTGCATGTTTTATTTACCCGCCGCGCCACGCATCTGAACAATCATGGCGGGCAAATCAGTTTCCCCGGCGGACGTATCGAGCTTACCGATAGCGATGCCGTCGCGGCCGCCTTGCGCGAAACCCATGAAGAAATCGGCGTGCCGCCCGAATTCATCAGGCCTCTTGCTGCGCACCCCAGCTTTTTGACAGCCAGTTGCTACACCATGAAGCCGATCATCGGCGTTATGCTGCCCGGCTTTACGATAAGACCGGACAGATCCGAAGTTGCCGAAGTATTCGAGGTGCCGCTCTCGGTGTTGATGGATACCCGGTTGCACCGCCTGCACCAGGCCCCGCTGCCTGGCGGTGGGCATCGTGTCTATTTTTCGATCACGTGGGGGCCTTACTTTATCTGGGGCGCCACAGCGGCCTTGATTCGTAATTTCTACCATTTCCTCGCCGCCGCCCAGGCCCAGCTCGATCGCTAGCCACGGCGGGCCGCATGCGCCGGAGGTCAGTAGCGGCCTTGAGACTCGTTTTCGGCCAATATCCGTTTATATAAATCGTGGCGCTCTGTCGTAACCGCGCCGCGCTCTATGGCCGCCAGCACCCCGCAGCCCGGTTCGTGCCGGTGCGTGCAGTTATAGAACCGGCAATGCTGTATGGCTTCTTTGAACTCCGGAAAACCCCGTTCGATGTCGGTCGCCGTCAAATGATAAAGGCCAAAAGCCTGGAATCCCGGGGAGTCGATGATATCGCCCGCTTGGTCCGGCAGATGATACAGATGCGTGCTGGTCGTCGTATGCTTGCCGGCCCCCAGCGCCTGCGAATGTTCCTGCGTGTGCGCCCGGGCATCGGGCACCAGGGCATTGAGTATGGTCGATTTGCCCATGCCGCTTTGGCCCAGCAGCAAGGTGCAGCGGTCCCGCAGCAGCGGCAGCAGCGTGGCCCGCATCTGCTCGGGCGCATGGGCGCTTAGCTCGACAATATGGATGCCCAGCGCCAGCAAGGTTGCCAGGCGCTGGCGCGCTTTTTGAACGCTGTTTTCAAGGTCTACCTTGTTCAGGATAACGATGGGCTCGATATTGGCGCTCCAGGCGGCCACCAGGGCCCGGCCTGTCAGATCGTCGGAGAACGCCGGCTCGGGCGCCACGACGATCAGCAATTGGTCGACATTGGCGGCAAACTGCTTGGTGCGCATGTCGTCCGAACGGTACAGCAGGTTGCGGCGTTCAAGAATGCGGTCTATGGACCCTTCGCTGGCGCCCTGCGGGCTGATAACAACCCTGTCGCCCACGGCGGCGCCCGCCTTTTTGCCCCGGGGAAAGCATTTGCGCAGGCTGCCGTCGGGCAGTTCCACCGTATAGTGCCGACCGTGCGCGGCGATGATGCGCCCTTCGAGGGCCAGGGCCTCAGCCATGTTTCAGATTCTGTATGCGCAGCACGGCGGGGGGATGGCTATCGTAAAACGCCGAGTGTACCGGATCGGGTGTCAGGGTGGCGGCATTATCGTCATATAGCTTGATCAATGCCGACACCAGTTCGTCCGCGGAACACTGGCGGGCGGCGTATTGGTCGGCCTGGAATTCGTCGCGGCGCGAGTACCAACTGGCCAAAGGGGTGAACCAGAAGGTGAAAACCGGAACAACCAGCAAGAACAGTATCAGCGCCAGCGCGTCATTGGGACGGCCAAGCTGCGGCAGGACGCCCAGTTGCACATAGAACCAGACCTGCGATGACAGCCAGCCCAGCAGCAAGGCGAATACCAGCGCCAGGCTGAAGCTGACGGCCATGCGCTTGAGGATATGCTTGTGCTTGAAATGCCCCAGTTCGTGCGCCAGCACGGCTTCGACTTCACCCACGTTCAGGCGGGCAAGCAGGGTGTCGAAGAACACAATGCGGCGCGCTTTGCCGAAACCGGTGAAATAGGCATTGCCATGCGCCGACCGTTTGGAGCCGTCCATGACGAACAAGCCGCTGAGCGAAAACCCGCAGCGCTGCGCCAGGCTATGGATGCGGTCCGCCATTTCCGGATTGTCCAGCGGGGTGAATTTGTTGAAAAATGGCGCGATGACCGTGGGGAAGAGCCAAAGGATCAGCAAATTGAAACCTATCCATATGCCCCAGGCCCACCAGACCCAATTGGCGCCGGCATTGGCCATGATCCACAGGATGCTGGCGACCAGCGGCGTGCCTAAAATCAGCGTCAGCAACAAGGTTTTCAGCGAGTCCAGTACAAACAGCCTGGGAGTCAGGCGATTGAAGCCAAAGCGCGCTTCGAGCTTGAATTTCTTCCATATGGAGAACGGCAGGCCGGCGATGCCCAGCACGAGCAGCACGGCGCCTATCAGGGCCAGTTGGCGCAGCATTTCATTGTCTATCAGGTTGCCCAGCCAGACATCCAGGAATTGCAGGCCGCCCAGCAGGGTGAAGGCCACCAGCACCGCCGCTTCGGCAACGCGCTCGATCATCGATAAGCGCATCTTGGCCGCCGTGTAGTCGGCCGCGCGCTGGTGGCTATGCAGGCCTATGCGGTCGGCGAACTCGGCGGGCACCGCCGCGCGGTGGCGCATTACGTGGCGGACTTGGCGCGATGCCAGCCAGAGCCGCATTGCGATGTCGGAAAGTAGGAAGACAATAAATGCCAATGTGAACATAAGAAGCGCCAGTGTGCGAAAATCGGTGTTTTAAGGAAGGATTATATGGCGGTAAACGAACAGCGGTTGGTATGGCTAGATATGGAAATGACTGGCCTGGATCCTGAAAAGGAACGCATAATCGAAGTGGCGGTGGTGGTTACCGAGGCGGATCTGACTTTTGTCGCGGAAGGCCCGGTATTGGTTATACACCAGAGCCAGGAATTGCTGGACGCCATGGACAAGTGGAACCAGTCCACGCATGGCAAAAGCGGGTTGATCGACAAGGTCAAGGCGTCCACCCTGACCGAGGCGCAGGCCGAGGAACAGCTATTGGCATTCCTGGCCCAATACGTGCCGGCCGGCAAGTCTCCGCTGTGCGGCAATACCATCGGACAAGACCGCCGCTTCATGGTCAAGTATATGCCGCGGCTCGAGGAATTTTTCCATTACCGCAATCTCGATGTCAGCACGCTGAAAGAGCTCTCCCTGCGCTGGAAGCCGGAAGTCTACAGAAGCTTCGTCAAGAAAAGCCGGCACGAGGCCCTGGCCGATATTTACGAATCGATTGAAGAACTCAAGCATTACCGCGAACATTTTCTTAAGCTATAGGCCGGCCTGGCATTGCGGGGCGCTCGATGCGGCATGCCTCGGGCATGTATTGCATTTGCCCAGTGCTTCTCCGGCTTGCCCGCTACGCGGCTTGCGGGCCGCCAAACCGCTCGTATACATAAGGCTTGACCGCCTGGTATCGGGCGGGGTCCTGGTCCAGCAATTGGTTCAGATGCTGTTCGGCCAGGTCGAATACGGCCCAGTACAGTTCGCCGCATAATTTGCGGGCGGCATGGCCTGGCCAGTCGTTGGGCAGCATCTGGCCCGGCAACTGAGGATCATGCAAGACGATGCGGCGCCATTCATGTATGGTCAGGGCGCGCACGGCAAAGGCCTGAGAAGGGCGTATGTCGTTATGGACGGTGTCCAGCATGGGGCCGAACGTGTCCGAAAACTCTTGATATTGGCGAGCTACGCTGTCCAGGTCCCAGCATTGCGAAATCAGCGAGCTGATGACCAGGCCATTGTCCTGGTTCATTTCGCTGGCGCTGAGTACCAGGGCATTGTTGGACAGTTTCAATTTATTGAGCACTTTCTGCGCGACGGCCTTCTGGTTGCGCGGCAGGGCGAAAATGCCGGGCGCGATGGCGCCAAAGCCTGCCCAGATCAATTCGCGGCGCACTTCGCCGCGCTTGCTCAGGCTGCTGTTGCCAAAGCGCGGCAAGATCACCAGAGTCCAGTCGCCTTCCCATTGCGCCGGAGAGCCGTCGTAAATACGGCCCGAGGCCTGCCTGGTCAGTTCGTCGCCTTGTTCGCTGAGCCGGTAAAGGCTGCGCCGCCCATGGCGCTCGGATTGCAGCCAGTCTTGAGCCACCAGGCGAAAAACGCTGGTGCGCAACAGGCGCTCGTTGATTCCCAGGGGCGTTACCAATTCGATCAGATCGCTTAGCCATATGCTGCCCCCGCGGGGGCCGATGGCGTCGCCCAGCAAGGTTACGCACAAGGATTTGGCGCGCGGCGGATCGCGGTCGAGCAGGGCATGGATCAGGCGCTGTAGCGAGCTTTGCGGGTCTGGCATGGCAGGGGGGTATCCATTGACTGAGTCGTAATCATAAACGTAGCGGCTGACGGCTTGCGGAAGTGGGTAGAAAACGAAAGTCGGCCCGGCGGTGTGCGGCGGCCATGTCCTATTTGATACTAAAATTTGATTGACAGCAATATTTTTGTATTAAATAATGAAGGGAACAAGGCTCATCGAAGATAGGAGGCTGCCATGTATGCTCAACTGGTTGAAACCGGGGTAAAAAGCGTTCGCTCTGTCGATCAGTTGAGCGGGCCTGAATTGGCTTTTCAGCAGCGTATTGACGAAGGCATCCGAATCGAGCCCAAGGACTGGATGCCCGAATCCTATCGCAAGACATTGGTACGCCAGATTTCGCAGCACGCGCATTCGGAAATTGTCGGCATGCTGCCGGAAGGCAATTGGATCACCCGGGCGCCGTCGCTCAGGCGCAAGGCCATTTTGCTGGCCAAGGTGCAAGACGAAGCGGGCCATGGCCTGTATTTGTACAGCGCGGCCGAAACGCTGGGCGTTTCGCGCGACGATCTGGTCGACGACCTGCACTCGGGCAAAGCCAAGTATTCCAGTATTTTCAACTATCCCACGCTTACCTGGGCCGATATCGGCATGATAGGCTGGCTGGTCGACGGTTCGGCGATCATCAACCAAATTCCTCTTTGCCGCTGTTCTTATGGCCCTTATGCGCGCGCCATGGTGCGTGTCTGCAAGGAAGAGTCTTTTCATCAGCGCCAGGGCTACGACCTCCTGATGCAAATGTGCCTGCACGGTACGCCGGCGCAAAAAGACATGTGCCAGGACGCCCTCAATCGCTGGTGGTGGCCGGCCTTGATGATGTTCGGCCCTTCGGACGCCGACTCTCCCAACAGCGCCCAATCCATGCAGTGGCGCATCAAGCTGTTCAGCAACGACGAATTGCGCCAGAAAATGGTGGATCAAACCGTACCGCAAGCCGATTACCTGGGCTTGAAAGTGCCCGATCCGGATCTTGCCTGGAACGACGAGCGCGGCCATTACGATTTCGGCGACATCGACTGGTCCGAGTTCTACGCGGTTATCAAAGGCCATGGGCCATGCAACCGCGAGCGCCTTGCTGCGCGCGTCAGCGCGCATGAAGAAGGCGCCTGGGTGCGCGAGGCCTTTTCCGCCTACGCCGACAAGCAGGCGCGCAAGCAAGCCGCCGCTTGATAATTGTTTATTGAATGCATGCGGGCCGTTGAACCGGCCGCGGCAAGGATACGAAAATGAGCCAAAACGGATGGCCCCTCTGGGAAGTGTTCATACGCAGCCAGCACGGGCTGGCGCACAAGCATGTGGGCAGCTTGCATGCGCCCGACGCCGAAATGGCAATCAACAATGCCCGCGATGTCTACACGCGCCGCAATGAGGGGCTGAGCATCTGGGTGGTCAAGGCGGCCGATGTCGTGGCCAGCAGCCCGGGCGACAAAGAACCGCTGTTCGAGCCTGCCAACAGCAAGGTTTATCGCCACCCGACTTTCTTTCCCATGCCCGATGAAATCAAGCACATGTAGGAGGCGCCATGGATAAGGTTTTGTTCCAGTATTTGCTGCGCATGGGCGATACGACGCTGATACTTTCGCATCGTTTGTCCGAACTGACGGGCCATGGCCCGGCGCTCGAGGAAGACCTCGCGATGACCAATGTGGCGCTCGACCTGCTTGGCCAGTCGCGCCTGTGGCTGACGCTGGCGGGCCAGGTCGAGGGCCAATCGCGCGACGAGGACCAGCTTGCGTACTTGCGCGACGCTCCCGAATTCCGCAACCACCTGCTGGTGGAGCGGGTAAACGGCCATTACGGCGACGTCATCGCGCGCCAGTTCCTTTTCGACGCCTGGCATTATTTCCTGCTAAAGGAGCTGTGTTCGTCGTCCGATGAAGGGGTGGCGGCGATTGCCGAAAAATCGCTCAAGGAAGTGGCCTATCATGTGCGCCGCTCCTCGGATATCATCGTGCGCCTGGGCGATGGAACCGCCGAGAGCCATGCCAAAATGCAGGCCGCAGTCGATGACGCCTGGCGCTTTGCCGGCGAGCTTTTCATTGACGACGACATTGTCCTGGCCATGGCCGAGCGCCGAGCGGCTCCCAGCCATGCTCAGTTATGGCCCGCCTGGCTGGCCCATGTGGGCGCGGTGCTGCAAGAGGCCACGCTCACCATTCCGGATCCGGACGAGGCCCATCATCCGGCATATCGCGGCGGGATCAGCGGGCGCCATACCGAGGCGCTGGGTTATATCCTGGCCGAGATGCAGCATCTGCAACGCGCTTATCCGGGAGCGGTGTGGTGAACGTTATGGCATCCACCGTCGCGGTCGATACTGTCATGCAATGGCTGGATCGGGTTCCCGATCCCGAAATCCCGGTGCTGTCGGTGGTCGATCTAGGCCTGATTCGACATGTCGGCTGGGATGGGGCTGCGTGTGTGGTGACCATTACGCCTACTTATTCGGGCTGCCCGGCCATGCGGGAAATTTCGGCGGACATCGAAAATACCTTGCTCGCGCACGGTATCGAACAGGTACGGATAGAAACCCGGCTGGCGCCGGCCTGGACCACAGACTGGATGACCGACAAGGGCCGCGAGGCGCTGAAGCGTTTCGGCATTGCGCCGCCCGGCGAAAAAGCCATCGATGTCTCGGGCATAATGCGGCGCGCGGCCGAGGCGGTCGTGCCTTGCCCTTTGTGCGGCTCCAGCCGTACCCGCCTGGTCAGCCGCTTCGGCTCGACCTCTTGCAAAGCCTTGTATCGCTGCAATGATTGCAGCGAGCCGTTTGATTATTTCAAGGCGCACTAGGGCCTGGTTTTATGAATGATTTCTATCCATTGAAAGTGGCGTCGGTCGCCAAGAATACACGCGATGCGGTGGTCGTCACGTTCGATGTGCCGGCCGAGCTCGGCGACACGTTCTCGTTTCGTCCCGGCCAGTACCTGACCCTGCGCACCAATGTCGACGGGCAGGACTTGCGCCGCTCATACTCGATTTGCGCCGCGCCTGGCGACAAGCAACTGCGTGTGGCCATCAAGAGGCTGAACGATGGCACGTTTTCAAGCTGGGCCAATCAGCATTTGCAAGTTGGCCAGTTGCTTGATGTCATGCCTCCCGATGGCCATTTCACTATCGATTTCTCGCCGGAAAACACGAATTGCTATGTCGCCTTCGCCGTAGGCAGCGGCATCACTCCTATCCTGTCGCTGATAAAAACCGCGCTCGATACCGAGCCCGGCAGCAGTTTTACCTTGTTCTTCGGCAATCGAGCCTCGTCGGTGGTGTTGTTCCGCGAAGAAATCGAAGACTTGAAAAACCGCTATATGACACGGTTTTCGCTGGTTTATGTGATGAGCCGGGAACATCAGGACATCGAACTGTTCAACGGCCGCCTGGATGGCCCCAAGGTCGAACAACTGCTTGGCCTGTGGATGGATCCATCGCTGATCGATTACGCATTTGTCTGCGGCCCGCAAGACATGACGGAATCGGTTACGCAGGCACTGGCCGGCAAAGGCCTGGATAAATCGCGTATCAAATTCGAGCTGTTCGGGTCGCCCAGGGGCCCGCGCGCTTTGCGCACCGGCCAGGACGTGTCCAGGGCGCCTGGCGGACAACTGTGCGAAGTCACCGTCATTCAGGATGGCGTCACGCGTACACTAACCATAGAAAAGAACAAAGACAGTGTGCTGGATTCGGCGCTGGCGCAAGGCATGGAGCTGCCGTATTCTTGCAAAGGCGGGGTTTGTTCCAGTTGCCGCTGCAAGGTTATCGAGGGCGAGGTCGACATGGATGCCAATTTTGCGCTTGAAGACTACGAAGTGGCCCGTGGCTTTGTTTTATCTTGCCAGAGCTTTCCGGTAACGGATAAGCTTACTATTGATTTCGATCAGGAAACCTGATGTTTCAGCGCGATCGCTGTCATCGAGAGAAGTGGGAAGTGCAGCTTGATTCAGGAGGCAGGTCGAATTCGTTGTCGAAGGCGGCGTAACCGGCCTGCAGGACCAGAACAATATTCAACAGGAGTGAGCGCAGTGTCCATCGATTTTTTCAGTACTCATCAGCAAATGCTCGAACAGGCCGTCGCCGCGGCCGCCACTCGCGGCTATTGGAGCCCGTTTTCCGAATCGCCCAGCCCGCGGGTCTATGGCGAAACCGCCAAGGGCGACGGATATGAGGTATTTGAAGATTACCAGGGCAGGGACTTTCCTTTGAAGCAGGAAGGCGCCACCAGCAAAGTCGGCGGCGAATTCTCGCCCTTCGGTTTCGACCTGAATATCCGCTATCCGCATGTGCCCGCGCCCACGCTTATCCAGCAATCCGAAAAGGCGCTTGAGGCATGGCGCGAGGCGGGTCCGCGCACATGGGTAGGCGTATCGCTTGAAATTCTCAAGCGCCTGAACCGGCGCAGCTTCGAAATGGCCTACGCGGTGCAGCACACGACCGGTCAAGGTTTCATGATGGCTTTCCAGGCGGGCGGACCTCATGCGCAAGACCGCGGCGTGGAAGCCGTGGCGTATGCCTGGCAGGAAATGGCCCGTATTCCAGGGCTGGTTTCCTGGGAGAAGCCCCAGGGCAAGCATGACCCCATCAAGATGCAGAAGCAGTTCACGATTGTGCCGCGCGGCATCAGCCTGGTCATAGGCTGCTCTACCTTTCCCACCTGGAATGCCTATCCGGGGCTGTTCGCCAGCCTGGCAACGGGCAATACGATTATCGTCAAACCGCATCCCGCGGCCATTTTGCCCTTGGCGATCACCGTCGCCGTTGCACGCGAGGTGCTGGTCGCGGCCGGCTTCGATCCCAACGTAGTGTTGCTGGCCGCGCATTCCGCTCATGACGCTCATAACGATACCGTCCAGGCCCTGGCCTTGAGCCCAGCCGTAAAGCTTATCGACTTTACGGGCAGCAGCGCCAACGGCAATTGGCTCGAAGAGCATGCCCGCCAGGCGCAGGTCTATACCGAAAAGTCCGGCGTGAACCAGGTCATCATCGATTCGGTCGATGATTTCAAGAGCGTAGCCCAAAATCTGGCCTTTTCGTTTGCCTTGTATTCCGGCCAGATGTGTACTGCGCCGCAGAATATCTACGTGCCCCGGGGCGGCATCAAAACCGCCACAGGGCGCATGAGCTTTGATGAGGTGGCGGCCGGCCTGGCGCAGGCCGTGGAAGACCTGCTTGCCGATCCCGAAAAAGCGGTCGAAGTGACGGGCGCGATCCAGAGCGGCGCCACCCTGTTGCGCCTGGAAGAAGCCAATGGCCTGGGCTTGCCGGTGCTCAGCGCCAGCCGCAGTCTCGCGCATCCGCAGTTCGGCGGCGCCCGCGTACACACCCCCCTATTGCTCAAGGCCAAGGCCAGCGACGAGGCGATATTGCGGGAATGGTTCGGCCCCATCGTGTTCGTGGTGGAGACGGATTCCACCGAGCACAGCATCGAGCTGGCGCGGAAAACGGTAATCGAACATGGCGCGTTGTCGCTGTCGGCCTACACCACCGACAAGCTGGTGGCCAAGAAAGTGCAGAAGGCCGCGGAGCGCGCCGGCGTATCGCTTTCGTTGAATCTGACAGGAGCGGTGTTTGTCAATCAGACCGCCGCTTTCAGCGATTTCCACGGCACCGGCGCCAATCCCGCGGCGAATGCGGCGCTTTCCGACTCGGCCTACGTGGCTAATCGCTTTCGCGTTGTACAAACCCGCTGGCATGACTGATAGGCAATCACAAGAGAACATGATGAGTTACGAAAACATTGAATTTGAACTGGCCGGCTCCATCGCGCGCATTACCTTGAATCGTCCAGACAAGCTCAATAGCTTTACTGCCGCGATGCATGGCGAACTGGCCGATGCGCTTGCCGGGCTTGAAGGCCAGGGCGCCCGCGTCCTGGTGCTGTCGGGCAAGGGGCGCGGCTTTTGCGCCGGCCAGGATTTGTCCGAACGGCAAATGAAAGCCGGATCGGCGCCTGTCGATCTGGGCGACACTGTCGAAAAATACTATGCGCCCTTGGTGCGCCGTCTGCGCAGCCTTCCCATGCCGGTGGTGGTGGGCGTCAATGGCGTGGCCGCCGGGGCGGGTGCCAATCTGGCCCTGGCCGGGGATATTGTCATTGCCAAACAGTCGGCCAGCTTTATCCAGCCCTTCTGCCGTCTTGGCTTGCTGCCCGATACCGGCGGTACTTATGCGCTGCCGCGCCTGGTGGGGCAGGCGCGCGCGCTGGGCTTGTCCTTGTTGGGCGACAAGCTCAGCGCCGAGCAGGCGGCGCAATGGGGACTGATCTGGGAATGCGTCGCCGACGATCAGTTTGATGCCCGTCTCGATGCCTTGGCACAACATTTTGCCGCCGCGCCGACAAAAGGCCTGGCCTATACCAAGCGTGCTCTGAATCAAAGCCTGGGCAATTCGCTGGACCAGCAACTTGACCTGGAGCGCGATCTAATGCGCGAGCTGGGCAATAGCGCGGACTACGCCGAAGGCGTATCGGCTTTTCTCGGCAAGCGCCCGCCGGTTTTCAAAGGACAGTAATGAGTTCCTTGCCATCAGGGGCCGCTGCGTTGGCAGCGCCTGTGGACTCCCAGGAGTTGGCCGAGCTTGTCGCCCGGACCATGTACGACAACGACGCCGCCTCGCAAGCCTTGGGCGCGCGGGTGCTATCGGTGGCGCCGGGCCGGGCCAGCATGAGCATGGCGGTGCGGGCCGATATGCTGAACGGCCACAAAAGCTGCCATGGCGGTTTCATTTTCACCCTGGCCGACAGTACGTTCGCCTTCGCGTGCAACTCCCGCAATATGGTTACGGTGGCGGCTGGATGTTCCATTGATTATCTGGCGCCTGCCTTCGAAGGCGATGTCCTAACGGCGCACGCCAGCGAATACTCGCTGGCTGGGCGCACCGGCGTGTACGACGTGCGGGTCGATAACCAGGATGGCAAGCGCATCGCCATTTTTCGGGGCCGTTCGTACCGGGTAAAAGGCCAGGTCGTCGGCGATCCAATATAGTTAACCGCGGTTCAGCGGATGGTCCGGCCCCATGGGTTTTCCAGGCCATCCCACGCATAGGGTAGGAGTCAAACATGTCCGAGTTGAAGTCGTCGAATGCCGGGCGCGAAGCCATTGAGCATGCCAGCCAGGATGAGCTGCGGGCTTTGCAGCTTGAGCGCATGAAATGGTCGCTCAGGCATGCCTATGAGAACGTGCCGCATTACAAGAAAGCGTTCGATGCCGCGGGCGTTCATCCCGACGACTTGAAACAGTTATCGGATATTTCCCGCTTTCCATTCACCACCAAGCAAGACCTGCGCGACAATTATCCCTTCAAGATGTTTGCCGTGCCGCGCGAGCAGGTTGCGCGTATCCATGCCTCCAGCGGCACGACCGGCAAGCCTACCGTGGTGGGTTATACGGCGAAAGACATCGATAATTGGGCCGATCTGGTGGCGCGCTCGATCTGGGCCGCGGGCGGGCGCCCTGGCGACATTGCCCATATTGCCTATGGCTACGGTCTTTTTACCGGCGGCCTGGGCGCGCACTACGGAGCCGAAAAGCTGGGTTGCTCAGTGATTCCCATGTCGGGCGGCCAAACCGAAAAGCAAGTCCAGCTGATTCACGATTTCGGGCCTGACATTATCATGGTTACGCCGTCGTATTTTTGCAATATCCTGGAAGAAATGGAGCGCCAGGGGCTGGATCCGCGCGACAGTTCGCTGCGCATAGGCATATTCGGGGCCGAACCCTGGACTGGCCAAATGCGCGCCGACATCGAGCATCGCGCCGGCATTGACGCCCTGGACATCTACGGCCTGTCCGAAGTCATGGGGCCGGGGGTTGCCATGGAGTGCGTCGAATCCAAAGACGGTCCCGTAGTCTGGGAAGATCATTTTTATCCTGAAATCGTCAACCCGGACACCGGCGAGCCCGTGGCCGACGGCGAATCCGGCGAACTGGTGTTCACCTCGCTGACCAAAGAAGCCATGCCGGTCATCCGCTACCGCACTCGCGACCTTACCCGCTTGCTGGCGCCCACATCGCGCAGCATGCGCCGCATCGGCAAGATTACCGGCCGCAGCGACGATATGTTGATCGTCCGGGGCGTCAATCTGTTTCCGACCCAGGTTGAAGAGGCGGTGCTCAAGATTCCCGAACTGGCGGCCCAGTATCAACTGGTGCTGACACGCAGCGGCAATCTGGACGAACTGGAAATCCTGACGGAAGTGCGGTCGGAATACGACCATTTAAGCGCCGCCGAACGCGATATGCTGGGGGCCAAGTTGAAACATGCGGTCAAGACCTACATCGGGGTTTCCGCGCGCGTTTCCGTGCAGCTCTCCGGCCAAGTGGAGCGCACCCTTACCGGCAAGGCCCGCCGCGTCGTCGATAAGCGACCGAAAAGCGAATGATTCCCCAAGCGGCAAAAGGCAAAATCGCAGGCATAGGCGTCGACCTGTTACGGCTCGAGCGCATACAGCGCGTCTACGCCCGCCACGGCCAGAAATTCATCCAGCGCATACTCGGTCCCGAGGAAATCGAAAAATTCCACCATCGATACCAGCGCGACCCCCTGCGCGGCATCCGCTTCCTGGCCTCGCGCTTTGCCGCCAAGGAAGCCTTTTCCAAAGCCATAGGCCTGGGCATGCATAGCCCCATGACCTGGTCGCGCATGCAGACGCTTAATGAGGCCAGCGGAAAACCGATGGTACGGCTCGCCGAGCCGCTGGCCGGCTGGTATCGCCAGCGCTTCGGCGCCGCTCATGTTTCAATTACGGATGAAAGCGATACGGTCATGGCATTTGTCGTGGTCGAATCGGCGGACATGGAATAATCCAGTCTTGCAACGCGGCGCGTCCAATGCAGGGATGCCGCCTTGCCCGTATTATTCTCGATTCCATTTACTCAATGCTTAACGGATGAACACTATGACAGCCCGGAAGACGCGTGTAAGCCTGCCGCCTGGACCGGTAATGGTAGATGTGGAAGGCACAGCGTTGACCGACCACGAACGAGCCCGCCTGGGCAATCCCCTGGTGGGCGGGGTAATCCTGTTCGCCCGTAATTTCGACCATCGCGAGCAACTGGCCGATCTGTGCCGGGCAATCCATGCCGAGCGCGACGAACCGCTGTTGATCGCCGTCGACCACGAGGGCGGCCGGGTGCAGCGCTTCCGCACCGATGGCTTTACCGAAATTCCGGCCATGAGCGTATTCGGCGAACTATGGGCCGAAGACTCCCTGGCGGCCATGCGTCTTGCCTCGGAAACCGGCTACGTGTTGGGGGCCGAATTGCGCGCTTGCGGCGTGGATTTAAGTTTTACCCCTGTGCTCGATCTGGATTACGGCGTCAGCAAGGTCATAGGCAATCGCGCTTTCCACCGCGACCCGCGCGTCGTCACCATGCTGGCGCGCGCCTTGATACAAGGGCTGATGCTGACCGATATGGCGGCTTGCGGCAAACATTTTCCGGGCCACGGCGCGGTCGAGGCCGACTCGCACCACGAAATTCCTGTGGATCAGCGCGACTTCGACGAGATCATGCAGGAAGATGCCGCCGCCTATGCATGGCTGGGCGATATGGTGCTGCCTTCCGTGATGCCCGCCCATGTCATTTATCCCAAGGTGGATCCGCACCCGGCGGGTTTTTCGCGCCACTGGATACAAAAAGTCCTGCGCCAGGATCTGGGCTACGACGGGGTCGTCTTTTCAGATGACCTGACCATGGAAGGGGCCACCGTGGCGGGCGATATCCTGGCACGCGCCACGGCCGCCCTGGGCGCCGGCTGCGACATGGTGCTGGTCTGCAATCGTCCCGATATGGCCGACGATCTGCTCGCCCGCTTGAACGTTGAGCACAGTCTGGAGTCCATCCAGCGCATACGCCGCCTGATGCCGCAAAAAGCCGCCCGCGACTGGGAATCCCTGCAAGCCGATGAACGTTACCAATATGCCAGACGACTTCAATCTCAAATCGTTTCTGGCTGATCTGCCGCATCTGCCCGGCGTATACCGGCATATCGATGCGCAGGGGGAAGTGCTGTATGTAGGCAAGGCGCGCGACCTGAAAAAGCGCGTGAATTCCTATTTCCAGAAAACCCCCGATAGCCCGCGCATCGCTTATATGGTGGCGCGGGTAGTGCGCCTGGAGGTTACGGTTACCCGTTCGGAAGCCGAGGCCTTGCTGCTTGAAAACAACCTGATCAAGAGCCTGAAGCCGCGCTACAACATTTTGTTCCGGGACGATAAGTCCTATCCTTATCTCATGCTCAGCGGGCACCGCGCGCCGCGCATCGCCTATTATCGCGGCAGCACCAGCGGCAAGGGGCGGTATTTCGGCCCGTATCCGAATGCCTGGGCGGTGCGCGAGACCATACAGATATTGCAGCGCGTGTTCCGTCTGCGCACCTGCGAAGACAGTGTCTATGCCAACCGTTCGCGCCCCTGCCTGCTTCATCAAATCGGTCGGTGCTCCGCGCCATGCGTGGATCTGGTTTCCCCCGAGGACTATCAGGCCGATGTCGAGCGCGCCGTGCAATTCCTGGACGGCCATGCCAAGAAAGTCATGACCGATATCGAGGCGCGCATGCGCCGTGCATCCGAAGCGCTCGACTTCGAGCAGGCCGCGGTACTGCGCGACCAGATGGGATCGCTGGCCAAGGTGTTGCAGCAGCAGTCCATGGAAAAAGTCGGCGACGACGACGTCGATATCATTGCGCTGGCGTCGGCGGGCGGGCGCGTGTGCGTGAACCTCGCCATGGTGCGCGGCGGCCGGCATTTGGGCGACAAGCCGTTTTTTCCCACGCACACCCACGACGACAGCCCCGGCGATGTCCTGGCCGCGTTCGTGGGCCAGCACTATGTGGACAGCGGCATGCCCGCCATTCTGGTGTCCTCGCATCCTCTGCCCGATCCGGATCTGGTCGCGCTGGTGGCGGGGCAGGCCGGCGTCAAGGCCCGCATGATCATCAAGCCTCAAGGCATGCGCAAGACGTGGCTGGAGCAGGCCATGAAGAATGCCGAACTGGCGCTGGCGCGCGTGCTGACCGAGTCCAGCGCGCGCGCCGCCCGCAGCCTGGCGCTGGCGTCGGTGCTTGAATTGGACACGGATGAGGCTGCGCTGGACGCTTTGCATATCGAGTGTTTCGACATCAGCCATACCGCCGGCGAAGCCACGCAGGCTTCCTGCGTGGTGTATAAACATCACGACATGCAGCCTTCGTTGTATCGCCGCTACAACATTGCCGGGATTACTCCGGGGGACGACTACGCGGCCATGCGCCAGGTATTGACCCGCCGCTTCAGCAGGGTGGCCGATGGACAGGCGGAAATGCCGAATATCGTGCTGATCGACGGCGGCAAGGGGCAGGTCGAAGTCGCGCGTCAGGTTTTTGTCGAGCTTGGGCTGGACACGCATACGATTGTGGGCGTATCCAAAGGAGAAGGGCGCAAGGTAGGGCTGGAGACGCTGGTATTCGTCGACGGCCGCGAAGCCGTGGCCCTGGGCATCGAGTCGGCGGCGCTGATGCTGGTGGCGCAAATCCGCGATGAGGCGCACCGCTTCGCCATTACAGGCATGCGCGCACAACGCGCCAAGACGCGCAATGTGTCCCGTCTGGAGGAAATCGAAGGCATAGGCGCCAGGCGTCGCCAGAAGCTGCTGGCGCGCTTTGGAGGCTTCTCCGGGGTGGTGGATGCCAGTGTCGACGATCTGCGCTCGGTGGACGGAATTTCGGCCGATCTGGCCGAACGTATCTATCAAGCCCTGCGATAAGGTAGTATTCCACTTATGCCTTTCAATTTACCTATCGCCCTGACTTGGCTGCGCATAGCCATGATCCCACTGATTGTGGGACTTTTCTATATCCCGTCCGACTGGATATCCACGCCTGTGCGTGATCTGGTTGGCGCCCTGGCTTTCATTATCGCCGCCCTGACCGACTGGTTCGACGGCTGGCTGGCGCGGCGCTGGAACCAGACCTCGTCCTTCGGCGGCTTTCTCGATCCGGTCGCCGACAAGCTGATGGTATGCGCGGCCCTGCTTATCCTGCTGGACCTGGACCGGGTCGATTCCTTCATCGCCCTGGTGATCATCGGACGGGAAATCACCATATCGGCGTTGCGCGAATGGATGGCGAAAATAGGCGCCAGCGGCAGTGTGGCGGTGCACCAGCTAGGCAAATTCAAGACAGCGGCGCAAATGATCGCCATTCCTTGCCTGCTTTATTGGCAGCCGGTGTACGGCGTATCCGCCAGCCTGGTGGGCCAGGTGCTTATTGTGGTGGCCGCCATCTTGACCGTATGGTCCATGTGCTATTACCTGCGCCGGGCCTGGCCGGAAATCCGCGATAAAGGCGGCAGGCTCGAATAGAAGGTTTTACGCATGGCTTTCGCCGCTCTCGAACGCGTCCCTGACAGTTCCGCCCAGAAACGCCGAGACTGGCTGATCATCAGCCTGGTGAGCGTGGTGCATGCCAGTTCGCATTTCTTTCAACTGGTGCTGCCCACGCTGTATCTTTCGCTGGCGCACGAGTACGGCTACGATTTTGTCAAACTAGGCCTGCTGGCCTCTGCTTTTTTCCTGGTTTCATGCCTGGGCCAGGCATCATCGGGTTTTGTGGTCGACCGCATCGGTCCCGCGCCGGTGCTGCGCTTCGGATTAAGCTGTTTCGTGCTGTCGGGCATATTGATCGCCACATCCAATGGCTACTTGATGCTGCTGCTGGCCGCCGTGATCGGCGGCATCGGCAATTCGGTTTTTCATCCGGTCGATTATTCCATACTGAATCACAGGGTAAGCGCGCTTCGGCTGGGTCATGCTTTCAGCGCCCACGGCCTGACCGGAAACCTGGGCTGGGCGCTTACCCCTGTGTTCATGGCCACTATCATTTATCTGTCGAACTGGCGTATTGCGGCATTTTCCGCCGCCGCGCTGCTGGCGGCGGTCTTGCTGTTCACCTGGCTGGGCCGGGACTTGCTGGCCGGCAAGAATCAGGCGCAGGCCCCGGCCTCGGCGGCAACCGCCGCCGCCGGGCCCGCGGATGTGGTCAAGCAGACAGCCATGCAGACCTTGACGGCCTTGCTGGCGCAGCCCGCGCTGTGGGGCGCGTTCCTGTTCTTTGCCTTTACCTCGATGGCCTTGTCCGCAGTGCAAAACTACACCATACCCATGCTGGGCGAGGTTTACGGTCTTGACAAAATCATGGCCGGCACGACATTGTCGGCATATATGATTTCCGCCGCCCTGGGCATGCTGGCGGGAGGCTTTCTGGTCGGCGCCACACCCAATACCGAGCGCACGGTGGCCGTGTCGCTGGTGCTGGCCGGGCTGCTGCTGATAGTGCTGGCTTACGGCGCGGTGCCGCCGTCTTTCGCCGTGGCGCTGGTCGTCCTGGCAGGCTTTTGTTCCGGCGTATCGGCCCCGTCGCGCGATATGCTGATCCGGCGCGTTACTCCCAAAGGCGCCACGGGCACGGTGTATGGCCTGGTTTATTCCGGCATGGATGTCGGGTCGTCGCTGGCCCCGGCCGGCTTCGGACTGATGCTTGACGCCGGTTTTGCGCGAGGCCCATGGTTTGGCGCCGCGGCGGGCTTCGGCATAGCCGCTGTGCTGGCGCTGTGGGTGGCCAGGTCGGCCGGCAACGCCGCGCTGCGCGCCGCCCGCGCCTGATCGCAAGCCGGATTCCCGGCCGTTTTCCTGGCGGCCGCTGAAAACCGTTTATTGCCGTATGGTGCGGATCTGGCTGACGCTGGCCGGCTGGCTGCTGCGCCAAGGGTTGATATCCAGGCCGCCGCGCCGGGTATAGCGCGCATACACCAGCAGGGATTGCGGCCGGCAGGCTTGCCAGATGTCGCAATACATTTGTTCTACGCAATGCTCGTGGAATTCGTTGTGCCGCCGCAGCGACACAATATATTCCAGCAAGGCGGCGCGGTCGATTTGCGGCCCCGTATAGCGCAACTGCACGCTGCCCCAGTCGGGCTGGCCGGTAACCGGGCAGTTGGACTTGAGCAGGTCCGACATCAAGGTTTCGCTTATCGTTGCGGCGCCGGGCAGGCAGCGCAGCAGGCTGGCCGATGGCGAGCGGGCGGTGATTTCAATATCGGCGTCATCGATGCAGATTCCTTCCATGGCTTGGGATAGCTGCGTGCCGCGTCCGATGTCCGTGTTGATTTCCACCTCGACCGGTGCGCCCGCGGCCTTGGCCAGGTCGCCGGCAATACGCGCACGCACGAGATCGCTGTGTTCGAAGCGTTCTTCGTTCAGGGAGTTCAAGTACAGCTTGAACGATTTGGACTCGATCAGGCAGGGGCTGTCGGGCGGAAACGAAAAGCGCGCGATGCCCGCCACCGGCTTGCCTTTAAGGTTGAGCCAGGACATTTCATAGGCGTTCCAGATATCGGCGCCATGCCAGCGATGCGGGATGCTCAGCTTGGCACGATTGAGTCCACGGTCTATGGGAAAGAGCAGCGCGGGATTGTACGCATCCGGGTAGGACACATCCTGGCCTAACGGAGCATGGGCGAGAATAGGATCAGACATGAGAAAAATAAAAAAGGTCTAGGGGCGGAATGCCGCCGTAGCGGCGCTGCCTAGGGGGTGATTCTGGACGGCGCCGGCAGGCCTGAAGCCCATATTGTACCTTGCGGGCGCCTTCATTTCATATCATGGAAAACTGATTCTGGCATGTGAAATGGCTATGTTGCATTGCATGATAAACCATTTTATAGCAGAAAATATCGTTTTATATTATGAAATATATTTAATAACTATTTGATTAATAAGTAGTAAATTCTTTGTCTTATATAAGACATAAGTGTTATTCGGCCTGCAGCATAGGGGTAGACTTTTCTTAATGGTTTTTCACTGTTTTGTCTCACTTCACAAGGAAATAGCATCATGACCCAAAGAGAAAATGAAATCCGCGATTTGCAGAAAATCTGGGCGGAAGATGCCCGCTGGCAAGGCATCAAGCGCGGGTATAGCGCTGAAGACGTCATGCGTTTGCGCGGTTCGGTCGTCGTCGAGCATACCTTGGCGCGCCGTGGCGCCGAAAGGTTGTGGGGTCTTCTGCATTCCGAACCCTTTGTGAATACGCTGGGTGCTTTGACCGGCAATCAGGCCATGCAGCAAGTCAAGGCCGGCCTGAAAGCGATCTACCTGTCGGGCTGGCAAGTGGCCGGAGATGCGAATGGCGCCGGTGAGATGTATCCCGATCAGTCGCTCTATCCGGCCAATTCGGTGCCGCAGGTGGTACGCCGCATCAATAATGCGCTGACGCGCTGCGACCAGATTCAATGGATGGAAGGCAAGAATCCCGGCGACAAGGATTATCTGGATTATTTTGCTCCTATCGTGGCCGACGCCGAGGCCGGTTTCGGCGGCGTGCTCAATGCCTTTGAGTTGATGAAAGCCATGATCGAAGCCGGCGCGGCGGGTGTGCATTTCGAAGACCAATTGGCTTCGGTGAAGAAGTGCGGCCATATGGGCGGCAAGGTGCTGGTCCCGACCCGGGAAGCGGTGGCCAAGCTGGTTTCGGCCCGGCTGGCCGCCGACGTGCTGAATGTGCCGACGGTATTGCTGGCGCGCACCGATGCCGACGCGGCCGATCTGGTGACCAGCGATATAGACGAAAACGACAGGGCCTTTATCACCGGCGAGCGCACGGTCGAAGGCTTTTTCCGTACTCGTCCGGGCATCGAACAGGGCATTTCGCGCGGCCTGGCGTATGCTCCTTATGCCGATCTGCTGTGGTGCGAAACGTCGACGCCCAATCTGGAGTATGCGCGCCGTTTCGCCGAAGCGATCCACCGCCAATTTCCGGGGAAAATGCTGGCCTACAATTGCTCGCCGTCGTTCAACTGGAAAAAGAATCTCGATGACGCCACGGTGGCCAAGTTTCAGCGCGAGCTGGGCGCCATGGGATATAAATTCCAGTTCATTACGCTGGCGGGTTTCCATGCCTTGAACTATGGCATGTTCGAGCTTGCGCATGGCTATGCCCGCAGGCAGATGAGCGCCTTCGTGGAACTGCAGCAAAAAGAGTTTGCCGCGGCCGACCTGGGTTTCACCGCCGTCAAGCATCAGCGCGAAGTCGGCACGGGCTATTTCGATGCGGTGACGCAAACCATCGAGGGCGGCCAGTCCTCCACCACCGCGCTCACGGGTTCAACCGAAGAGGCTCAATTTGAAAGCGGCCGGGAATCAGGCCTTAAAGTAGCCTGAGGCCGGCTCTGATAGTTCTGATATAAGCCGGATTCGCGCCGCGGGCGCGTAATCCGGCGCCAATATCAACAATTTAATGCGTTTCCCAGTAGGAGGGGGCTGAATAGCGGGCGCGCAGCATGTCCACGAACAGGCGCACGCGCAGCGGTAAATGCTTGCGTTCCGGCAGCATGGCGAAAATGCCATTGGCGGGCGCGGCGTAGTCGTCCAGGACGCTTAGCAGGCGGCCTGCGGCCAGATCCTCATGGACCTCCCACAAAGACCGCCACGCCAGCCCGTAGCCGGCCAGCGTCCATTGGTGCAGCACAGAGCCGTCGCTGCACGCCAGATTGCCTTTGACGCGCACGGCGCGCACCTGGCCATCTTGTTTGAGCAGCCAGCCTTTGGACTGATTGCCCTGATTGCCGAACGACAGGCAATTGTGCTGGACCAGGTCGTCCGGGGTATTGGGCCGGCCATGCTGGCCCAGGTAGGAGGGGGCGGCGACGATCACCCGTTTATTGTCGGCCAGCCGCAGGCCGACGATTTGCGAATCGTCGAGTTCGCCGATGCGAATCGCGCAGTCGTAGCCTTCTTCGATCAGGTCGACCAGGCGGTCGCTGAGATCCAGCGCAAGGGTGACATCGGGATAGCTGACGGTAAAATCGGGCAGCAAAGGCGCCACATGGCGGCGTCCGAAGCCGGCCGGCGCGCTGATGCGCAGATGGCCGGTGGGATTGATGCCGCCTTGCGCAATGCGGGTTTCGGCGTCGCTCAGATCGCGCAGTATGCGCTGGGCTTCTTCGAAAAAGGCGCTGCCCTCGGAGGTCAGCGACAGCTTGCGCGTTGAGCGCAGCAGCAGCTTGATGCCCAGGCGTGCTTCCAGCGCATTGATGCGCCGGCCCATCATGGCGGGCGCTATGCCTTCGGCGCGCGCCGCGGCGGACAAGCTGCCCAGGCTGGCCGCCGCCACGAAACTTTTGAGTTGCTTGAATTGATCCATGCTGCCTGGAAATGAGTCGATTGCTTTGGACCAGGTAATGATAAACCCAGTTCAGGGGCTTGGGCGGCGTGCCGGCATGTTCTCGACGCGGGAGGCCGGCGTTGGAGCGCATTCCCTTGAAATTCCTGCTTGTGGCCGCACATATTCACTATTCGAGCCGAGCCGCTCTTTTTTCTTGTGAAATGACTATGCGATTCGATAAACTGACTACAAAATTCCAGCAAGCCCTTGCCGATGCGCAGAGCCTGGCTGCCAAGCATGATAACCCTTACATTGAATCGGCGCACGTACTGGCCGCCTTGCTGGCCGATGCCGACAGCGGCGCCGGCAGCCTGCTGGCGCGTTCCGGCGCGGCGGTCAATCGCCTGGGGCCGGCGCTCAATGCCCTGATCGAAAGCCTTCCGCAGGTGCAGGGCGCCGAAGGCAATATCCAGGTCGGGCGCGAATTGCAGGCTGTGCTGACCCGCACCGACAAAGAAGCCTCCACGCGCGGCGACAGCTATATTGCCAGCGAACTCTTCCTGCTGGCGCTGGCCGACGACAAAGGCGAAACCGGCCGCCTGCTGCGCGAAGTCGGCTTGCAGCGCAAGGCCCTGGAAGCGGCAATCGAAGCCGTGCGCGGGGGATCCCCGGTGTCGGACTCCGAGGGCGAGTCCAACCGTGAGGCTTTGTCCAAATATACGGTCGACCTTACCGATCTGGCCCGCCGGGGCAAGCTGGACCCGGTGATCGGCCGCGATGACGAAATTCGCCGCGCCATCCAGATCCTGCAGCGGCGCACCAAGAATAACCCGGTCTTGATCGGCGAGCCCGGCGTGGGCAAGACGGCCATCGTAGAGGGCCTGGCGCAGCGCATCGTCAACGATGAGGTGCCCGAAACCCTGAAAGGCAAACGGGTTCTGTCGCTGGACCTGGCGGCTTTGCTGGCCGGGGCCAAGTTCCGGGGCGAATTCGAAGAGCGGCTTAAAGCCGTGCTGAAAGAATTGTCGCAGGACGAGGGCCGGTCCATCGTGTTCATCGACGAACTGCACACCATGGTGGGCGCGGGCAAGGCCGAAGGCGCGATGGATGCGGGCAATATGCTCAAGCCCGCGCTGTCGCGCGGCGAGTTGCATTGCATAGGCGCGACCACGCTGGACGAATACCGCAAGTACATTGAAAAGGACGCGGCGCTGGAGCGCCGTTTCCAGAAGGTGCTGATCAACGAACCCGATGTGGAATCGACCATCGCCATATTGCGCGGCTTGCAGGAGCGTTACGAACTGCACCACGGCGTGGCGATTACCGATCCGGCCATTGTCGCGGCGGCGGAATTGTCCAATCGCTACATCACCGACCGTTTTCTGCCGGACAAGGCGATCGACCTGATCGACGAGGCGGCGGCCCGCATACGCATGGAAATCGATTCCAAGCCCGAGGTCATGGATAAGCTGGACCGGCGCATCATCCAGCTTAAGATCGAGCGCGAGGCGGTCAATAAAGATACCGACGAAGGCTCCCAGCGCCGCCTGAAAGTCATTGAAGACGAGCTGCTTAAATTACAGCGCGAATACAACGATTACGAAGAAATCTGGAAAAGCGAGAAGGCCGCGGTGCAAGGCTCGCAGGCCATCAAAGAGGAAATCGAGCGCACGCGCTCGGAGATGGCCGAGTTGCAGCGCAAAGGCCAGTTCGACAAGCTGGCGGAACTCCAGTACGGCAAATTGCCGGAGCTCGAGGAGCGCTTGCAGTCGGCCGAAGCCGGGCAGCAGCAAGCCAGCGATAACGACCTTCCGCGCCTGTTGCGCACGCAAGTGGGGGCCGAGGAAATCGCCGAGGTGGTCTCGCGCGCGACCGGTATTCCGGTCGCCAAGATGATGCAGGGCGAGCGCGCCAAGTTGCTGGGCATGGAGGATTTCCTGCATCAGCGGGTAGTGGGCCAGAACGAGGCTGTCAGCCTGGTGGCTGATGCGATTCGCCGCTCGCGCGCCGGCTTGTCGGATCCCGCGCGGCCTTACGGGTCTTTTCTGTTCCTGGGGCCGACAGGCGTGGGCAAGACCGAGCTTAGCAAGGCCTTGGCCAATTTCCTGTTCGATTCGGACGAGCACATGATACGCATCGACATGAGCGAGTTCATGGAGAAGCATTCCGTGTCGCGCCTGATAGGGGCGCCTCCCGGATATGTGGGCTACGAGGAGGGCGGTTACCTGACCGAAGCGGTGCGCCGCAAGCCGTACAGTGTGATATTGCTCGATGAAATCGAGAAAGCGCATCCGGATGTCTTCAATGTGCTGCTGCAGGTGCTGGATGACGGCCGCTTGACCGATGGCCAGGGCCGCACGGTGGATTTTCGCAATACCGTGATCATCATGACATCGAACCTGGGTTCGCAGCACATCCAAAGCATGTCGGGCCAGCCTTACGATGTGGTCAAGGAAGTTATCTGGGATGAGCTCAAGACCTCATTCCGGCCGGAATTCCTGAACCGGATCGACGAGGTGGTGGTGTTTCACGGCCTGGATGTCAAGCACATCGAAGCGATTGCCCGCATACAGATTCAGCGGCTGGGGCAGCGCATGGCGCAGCAGGAAATGCGCCTGGAGGTGTCGGACGCGGCGCTGGCGCAATTGGCCCGGACGGGTTTTGATCCGGTGTTTGGCGCGCGTCCGCTTAAGCGAGCCATTCAGCAGCACATCGAAAACCCCGTTGCACGCCTGATACTGGAAGGCAAGTTCGGGCCCAAGGATGTGGTGCCGGTGGATTGGCAGAACGACAGGTTCGTGTTTTCGCGCACTTTGCAGTAGGCTGGAGCAGGCCCCTGGAATAGGGGCCTGCTTCGCCGCGGGTGTGTTGGGACTTGGGATCCCCCTGGTGTCTATTTTCTGGATTGCAAGCAGCATGTTGTTGCATAATGCCTGATCGATAAAAAAGACAAGGAGACAAACACTATGCTTACCACCCGTTTCAGCGCAGGGTTCTTGATGGCCGGCTTGCTTGCCTATGGATTTGGCGCATCCGCCGCGGCTCAGGATTTTCCGGCCGGCAAGACCATCACCATGGTCGTCGGTTTTTCGGCCGGCGGGGCCACCGATACGGCGGCACGTATTATTGCCAAGAAGCTGTCGGATAATCTTGGCCAATCGGTAGTGGTCGATAATCGTCCAGGAGCCGGCGGTAATATCGCCCATCAACTGGTAGCCATCGCCAAACCGGATGGCGCGACGATTTTGCTGGGATCCATCGGGCCGCTTTCGATTGCGCCCCATTTGATGAAATTGCCTTACGATCCCGTGCGTGATCTTGCCCCCTTGACCATGGGTGTGAACTTTCCCAATGTGCTCGTGGTGCATCCTTCCCTGAAGGTCAAGACGCTTGCCCAGTTCATCGATCTTGCCAAGAAGAAACCGGGCGCACTGGATTATGCGTCCACTGGCGTAGGGTCGGCATCGCATATGGCGGGTGAAATGTTCAATCAGCGGGCGGGAATCAACACGGTCCACGTTCCTTACAAAGGCGGTAGCCCGGCGTTGATCGACGTTGTGGGAGGCAGGGTGGCCGCTTATTATTCCACTCCTTCATCCGCGGCCCCGCACATCGAGGCCGGCCACGTGGTTGCGCTCGCGACCACCGGCCTGGAACGCTCCGAAGCCATGCCCGACGTGCCGACGATTGCCGAATCCGGCTTTCCCGGCTTCAATGCCACCAACTGGTATGCCTTCGTCGCGCCGGGGAAAACCCCTGAAAACATACTCGAGCGCTGGAACCATGAGCTCGTCAAGGTATTGAACTCGCCCGATGTGCATGATGAACTCGCCAAGCAAGGCCTGACACCCATGCCGACTACGCGCAAGGAACTGGCCGACTATATTGCCAACGAGTCCAGCACCTGGGCCAAGATCATTAAAGATCGCCACATCACGATCAATTGACGGCAACTGCCCCGGTGCACGCCGGGGCAGTCGTCTGTTTGGCGCAGCGGAGCAGGCCGTATTGGCATTCAGGACGCCATGCCCACGCTTTCAGGCCTGTTTGCGAGAGCAAAGCCTGGCTGCGGCGGCGCCGGACTACGCGCCTTGGGCGCTAATCCGGCCCGCGGTCGTGTCCGGGCGGAGGATTCAATTCCAGTTCGTCCTTGCCGTAGAACTTGATGCCTATCTTGACGCGATCGCGGCCCTGGTCGCGCCGGTGCCGGTTCGTGTCCCGCAAGGAATATACGCAGCCGCAATATTCCTGCTGGTAGAACTCTTCGCGCTTGCTGATTTCTATCATGCGCGCCGAACCGCCGCCTTTGCGCCAGTTGTAGGTCCAGTAGGCCAGGCCGGGATAGCGCGCCGCGGCGCGTTCGCCGCAGCCGTTGATCTGGTTCATGTCTTTCCAGCGTGAGATACCCAGCGAACTGCTTATGGTGTCGAAGCCATGTTCGTGGGCATACAGGGCGGTGCGTTCGAAGCGCATATCGAAGCATACCGTGCAGCGCTGACCGCGTTCGGGCTCGTTTTCCAGGCCCTTGACACGTTCGAACCAGTTGTCGCGGTCGTAATCGGCATCGATGAATTCAATGTTGTGTTCGGCCGCGAAGCGTATGTTCTCGTTCTTGCGGATTTCGTATTCGCGATCCGGATGGATATTGGGATTGTAGAAGTAAATGGCGTAATCGATACCCGATGCGGTCATGGCTTCCATGACTTCGCCGGAGCAAGGGGCGCAGCATGAATGCAGCAACACCTTCTTGCGGTTATCGGGCAGAACAAGTTGAGGGCGTTTGAAGTCGGTCATGGTTCTAGAGTGCATCGTAGCGGCTATCGGACTGCCGGCAAATTTTTCCGCAGGCCGGAAAGGGAAGGCAGCGGTCCGATGCGCCGCCGCGGCGTATTGGTGTAAAGACAGTTCCGGCTATTTTAGTCGCCTATCGCCACATTCCAAAGTTCCCGCACGGCAGAGCGTTCGTCTTGCAAGGTTGAGCTTGGCACGCGGGCCTTTTCGGCGCCCTGGAGCCGCAAGCCATGCTGCTGCTTGCGGAATTCCCGATAGGCGTTGGCTACTTTGGACGCCAGATCAGCGGGAATCAGGCCGGCGTCGGCGGCCAGGCGCAGCAGCGCGATATTGCCCAGATTGGCCAGAAGCCCGGGATGTTGGCGGGAATAGCACAGCACCAGGTATTGGGTGATGAATTCGACGTCGACCATCCCGCCGCGATCATGCTTCAGGTCGAAGTCGGATGTGGGGTTGGGGTGGCCCGCGCCGATCTTTGCGCGCATGTCGCGCACTTCGGTCTTGAACGCCTCCGGGTCGCGCGGCAATAGCAGAACCTGCTGCCGGATTTGTTCGAAGCGCGCGCCGATTTCCGCGCTGCCGGCCACAAAACGGGCCCGGGTGATGGCCTGGTGTTCCCAGGCCCAGGCGTGTTGCGTCTGGTACTGGGTAAAGGCTTCGATCGACACCGCCAGCAGGCCGGCATCGCCGTCGGGGCGCAGGCGCAGGTCGATTTCGTACAAGCGGCCCGACGAGGTCATGGTGGACAGCCATGAGGACATGCGCCGTCCCAGCTTGGCGTAAATTTCGCTGGCGTCGTCGTCGCTGGGGTCATCGTAAAGAAACACCAGGTCCAGATCGGAGGCGTAGCCTATTTCCTTGCCGCCCAGTTTTCCGTAGGCGATGATGGCAAAATGCGGCGGCGCCAGGTCGGTTCGCCTGTTCTTGCCCTGCACCAGCGGCCATACCCGGTAAATGGTTTCGGCCAGCAACATATCGGCCAGCGAGGACAGCCGATCGGCAAGATGTTCTGTCGTCAGCGCGCCTTCCAGATCCTGGGCCAGCAACTGGAAAGTGATCTGATGCTGAAAGTCGCGCATCAAATTCATTTGTTGTTCGACATCGGGCTGGCCATCGGGCAGCATGCAGGCATCCAGTTCGCTGTGCAGTTGCTGGGCGATTTGCTTGAAATCCGGGGGCTCCAGCAGCGAATGCCATTCGATCAGGCTGTCCAGCAGCAAAGGAAAGCGGATCAGATACTGGGAAGCCCATGGGCTGGCGCTGACGATGCGGGCCACCCTGGCCAGGGTGTCGGGATACTCGGCCAGCAGCGCCAGATAGGCGCTGCGCTGGGCCACGCTTTCGACCAGGGTCAGCAGTCGTACCGCGGTCTGGTCGGGCTGGCTGGTCCTGGAGGCCGCATTGATAATGGCGGGCAGTAGCGTTTCGAGGCGCTTGCGGCTGGTCTCGGGCAGGCTGCGGATGCGATGGCTGTCCAGCATGGCATCCACGCGTTGGCAGATGGCGGGCGCTTGTTCGCCGATGTGCTGTTGAATATGTTCGGCCAGATTGCCGCAGGGCGTGTCGGCACGGCGCGGGGACGTATCGTCGCTGTCGCCGTCGCCCATGCCGGCGATGCGGAAGGCATTGCGAAAGCTTTGTTCGACGAAGACGCGGTGGGCCGTCAACTGCGCCTCGAAGTCCGGCAGCGTCATTCCCATGGCTTGCGCCAGTCCGACACGCTGGCCGTCGTCGCGCGGCAGCAAATGGGTTTGCTCGTCCTCGCGATATTGCAGCATGTGCTCGATCCGGCGCAGAAAACAATAGGCGGTTTCCAGATTATCGGCAACGTCGCCGGCAATGACGCCCGCATTTTTCTGCCTGTAGAGCGCCGATAGCAGGGAGCGTTGTTGCAGCGAGGGCATGCGCCCGCCGCGTATCAATTGGCTTAACTGCACAATGAATTCGATTTCGCGTATGCCCCCGTCGCCCAGTTTGATATTATGGATGGTGTCCACGCCAGTGCGGGCCAGCGCCTGGCGCTGCCAATCCTGCCGTATCCGCTCGCGCAGTCCGCGCAGCGCCGCCAAGGCGTCGAAGTCGAAGTATTTGCGGTAGACGAAAGGGGTGCGCAAGGATTCCAGCTGTTCCAGTTGGCTTGCGGGGTCGCTGCCGGCGAAGGCCTGGCAGGGGATGACCCTGCTTTTCAGCCAGGCATAGCGTTCCCATTCCCTTCCCTGGCTGACCAGATAGTTTTCCAGCGCATCCAGGCTCCAGGCCAAAGGCCCCGAGTCTCCATCCGGACGCAAGCGCAAATCAGTGCGGAACACCTGCCCATCGGCGTCGATTTCCGATAGCACGGGCATCATGCGCTGCGTGACGCGGCCATAGAATTCATGGTGGCTGATCTTGCGCCGGCCTGTGGTTTCGCCTTCCTCGCCGTACAGCATGATCAAATCGATGTCGGAGGACACATTCAGTTCCTTGCCGCCCAGCTTGCCCATGCCCAGAATAATCAATTCCTGCGGCCGTCCTGTGTTGGGGGCCAGGGGAATGCCATGCGTTTCGGCCAGGCTGGTCGCAATGCATTTGTAAGCCTCGGCCACGGCCAGGTCGGCCAGGGCGGACATGGCGGTCACGACTTCCTGCAAGGGCGCTGTGCCATTGATGTCGCGCACCATCACGGTAAAGAAAACGCGCTCGCGCAGTTGACGCAGTACTTTGCGCAGCTCGGCGACACCAAGCGCGGCGTCCGGGCCGGCGGGCTTGAGTTCGTCGAACCAGGCATGGACGGTTTTGCGGATGACCGGCAGCGCGGCGGCTTGGGCCAGCCATTGTTCGAATGGCGCATTGGCGCCGATCTTGCGGCGCAGCGCGCCGGACCAGCATAGGGCGGGCTCTAATATAATGGCTAGTGGCATAGGGCTTGCAAGAAAAGAATAAGCTCGAAAACAGGAGACGAAAACGGTAAAAACAGGTACAAGTTCCAAGGGTGGCCCGAATGCGGCCGTGCCCCTGATTCCAACCTGGAACGTGGCGCATTCGGGCCATTCCCGAGAAGATACTGTAAATATATGACTGCTGGCTAATTTAACCTGTGTTTCGACTCTCTGGCGCCTTTCTCAAGCTGCTTTGCAAGATAGTATTGATTGTCTATTTCCTGGCGGCAGGGGCATTCCTGGGTGTTCGCTATTGGGTTTTACCCAATATCGATCAATGGCGCCCTTACATAGCGCAGCAATTATCCACCACTCTGAGAACCCAGGTCAGCCTGGATGAGGTCAAGGCCGATTGGAACGGCCTGCGGCCCCGGCTGGATTTTTACGGCGTTACCTTTGCCGACAGGCGTCAGCGCAAGGTGCTGAGCCTGCCGCATGTGCAGGCGGTCGTCAGCTGGCGCAGCCTTTTCGCCGGAACCCCCCAATTCACCAGCCTTCAGGCCAGCGGTATCGATATCAGTGTGCGGCGCGACTCCCGTCGGCGCTTGTGGGTGCTGGGGCAGTCGTTCAAGGTTGACAGCCTGGATGAGCAGGATGCCGGCGCCCAGGACAAATTGCTGGCGTGGCTGGCCACGCAACGTCGTATCGTCCTGGACGGCGCCACCATACGCTGGATCGATGAGGCGCGCCGGGCACCCCCGCTGGTGTTGCGGGCCGTGACATTGGTGATGCACAACCAGGGGGGCGATCATCGTTTTTCACTGGAGGCGATGCCGCCCGCCGAGCTGGGCCAGTCATTGGATGTGCGCGGGCAGTTCCAGCGCGCGCCCACCGAACGGCCGCAAGGGCTTTTTTTGCAGAGCGCCGATGGCCAGGTGTATGCGCATGTGGAAAAAATGCGGCCCTCGGGCTGGGCCCCCTGGCTGGATGTGCCGCAGCTTCTGGAGTCGGGCGAGGTATCGGCAAAAAGCTGGCTGGCATTCAAGGCCGGCAAGCTAGCGCATGTTACATCGGACGTCACAGTCGAAAAGGGGCGATGGAGGCTGGGCGGCGACGCGCGCGCCCAGGCCGATTTCCTGCGCGTATACATGGCTGGGTCTTGGCAGGGTGTGAGGGCGGTGTTTCCGGCTGCTCAAGGGCCGGCAAGCGGTACGGAACCGGCTGGATCGCCAAGTCCGGCCGATCCGCCATCGCCTCCTGTCGAATTCCGCCTGCAGACAGTCAGGCTGGGTATTCAGGCAGCCGGTATTATCGAGCATCCGCTGGACTTTGATCGTATCGGCGCCCAGGGTACTGTGCAGCGTCTGCCTGACGCTTTCCTGCAAGTGCGGGCCCAGCGCCTGAACCTGAGCAATGGCGATATGGACGCTAGCCTCGAGGGCAGTTGGCGGCAAGGGGGGGCGGGCTCCGCCGGGCTGGTCGATATAAAGGGCCGGTTCAAGCGGGCGCTGATTGCGGCGATAGATGACTATTTGCCCAATAGCGTGGAGCCGGCGGCCCGGCTATGGATGGGCAAGGGCCTGGTGGCCGGTCAGATACAGGATGCCAATCTTGAACTGAATGGCGATCTCGACTATTTCCCTTTTGCCCAGGATCCTTCCAAGGGCGATTTTCATGTCTCCGGGCGGTATTCCGGCGGCGTGATCGATTATTTGCCCCCAGTCGGCAAAGAGCTGGGCTGGCCGCGCCTGACAGATATGCAAGGCAAGGTGGAAATGCGGCGTGCCGATTTGCACGTGGCCGCCGATCGCGCCATGATGCAGCCGGCCGCGGGCCTGCCCATTCAATTGGACGGCGTGACGGCGCATATTCCCAATGTCGAACAGCATGCGGTCTTGACGATAAATGGGCTTGCGGCTGCCAAAAGCGGAGCCTTCCTGGCCTTGATGACGCATACTCCTTTGGGCGGAATGCTGGATGGGGTATTTAACCAGGCGAGCGCGGATGGCGCCTGGGAAGTGCCGTTGAGCTTGACCATTCCTTTGGCGCACAGCCGCGATGCAACCGTGCGGGGCGCAATCCGTTTTGCGGGCGGCTCTCTGCGCCTGGCGCCGCGTTTGCCGGCGTTTACCGCGCTTTCCGGTACCCTGGATTTCACCGATACCGGAATAAGCTCACCCGGGCTCAAGGCCACCTTGCTGGGAGGCCCGGTCATGGTGGCCGGCGGGGTTGGCGGCGCCTTCAAGGGCTTGCAGTTGCATGGCAGCGCCGCCGCCAAGGCGCTGGCCGATTACGCGGGTCTTCAGGGCATGACGCGCTTGCAAGGCACTCTGCCATATACCTTGACCTTGCGCTACCCGGATGCCGCGAATTTCGCGATTAGCCTGGAGTCCAGTCTGTCCGGACTGGCGCTGGATTTGCCGCCACCCTTGGGTAAGCCAGCGGGGCAAACCATGCCGTTGCGTGTCGATTGGCAGCAGAATACCGACGGTAAAAGCATGGGCCTGAGCGTTGCGCTGGGCAAAGAAATGAACGCCACGCTGTTGCACCGCAAGAACCAGAAGGCCGGCGCCTATTTTTACGCGGCGGCGGTTGGGGTGAATCAGCATCCGGATATTCTGGCCGATGGCCTGAATCTGGATATTCATTATCCATCGGTGGATGTCGACAGTTGGAAGCAGATTGTCGCCGAGTTTTCCGCGCCATTGCCTGGCCCCGCCGGCCGGCGCCCGCGACCCTTGCTGCCCGATGTGCGCGAACTGCGTTTGCAGGCCGCGCAGGCCATGGTGGGCGGATTGAAGCTTGATGAATTGACTTTTACGGCACGCAAATCCCAGGCCGAGGATTGGAGGGTGGATGTCAGTTCTTCGCAGACCGCCGGAACCTTGTTCTGGCGCGAGGCACAGGGCCGGATCGCGGGCCGCGTCGATGCCAGTTTCGACCGTCTGTCGCTGGGCCGCGACAAGGCCAATGGCGACGCCGGCAAGGACGACGCAGCCGATAGCTTTCATCTGGATGACGATCTGGATATCCCTGGGGTCAATTTGCATGTGCAGAATTTTCGTCTGTATGGCCGCGATGTCGGAAAACTGTCCGTGGCGGGAATCAATCTAGCCCGCGGACATTTGTGGCAACTGGAAAAATTGACCTTGGCCGGCCATGGCATGGATCTTGCCGGCTCGGGTATGTGGCGTTTGAACGGCAAGGATCGCGGCCTGTCGCTGGACGCGCAGGCGCAAATCGGCGATTTGGGGGCTTACCTGGACCAGATAGGCATGACGGGCGTCATGAAAGCGGGCAAAGGCACGATAAAGGGCCAGTTCGAATGGCGCAATATGCCCTGGGAGACCAGCAAATCAGACTTGAACGGCAAGGTAGATCTGGATCTCGAAAAGGGCCGCTTCAGTAAGGTCAATTCGCGTTCCGCGCGCCTGCTTGAACTGTTGTCTCTGCAATCGATACAAAGGCTGGCCAGGCTGGACTTCGATGCGGCGGGACTGGCCAAAGAAGGGTTTCCCTACGACAAGTTGCGCGGCGCCTTGGTGCTTGATAACGGTGTGATGCATGCCGATGATTATCGGGTCGTGGGTCCTATCGGCACCATTGTGCTTGGCGGCGATGTCGATTTGATTACCGAGAATCTGAATTTACAGGCGGTGGTGGTGCCCAGCCTGGATGTAAGCGGCGCGGCGATCGCGGCTGGTATCGCCATCAATCCTATCGTGGGCATAGGGGCGTTTTTGACTCAATGGCTGCTGCAGGGGCCGCTGGCCAAAGCCATGACGGTTGAATACCGGATTCATGGGGACTGGGATGATCCGCGGATCGAAGAGGTTGCCGATTTGAAAAAAAGTGCCGGCAGGCCGCTTGCGGTAGAACCGTAGGCGCGCAATCGGCTTAGGGCGAATGGCGCTTGCTTAGCGCAGTTGTGCCGGCAGGGGCGATGCCAGGATGTTGTGGCTGAGCAGGGGGAGTTTGGGTTTTGTGTTGACGGGGTTCGTATTGTCCGCGAGGCTTGAGTTGTCTGTTGGTGGTGTTCGTATTGTTTGCCGACGGGTTCACCTTGCCTGCGGTCGCTTGAGTCGTCTGCTGGCGAAATTCGTAGTGTTTACGGGTTGTGTTCGTATTTGTTGGCGATGTTCGTATTTCTAGTGCCGTCCGTCGGGGGTAAGGCCTGTGAGGTCCAGCCCGGTCGGCCGTTCAGGCGCCTGCGCGCCTGACATCGCGAGCTAATCTCGTCCGGCGGCCGCTGTCTGGTGGGGTTCTTCTTGGTCACTTCGGCGGCTCGCCTCCCTACGATTCCACTTGCTCGGCCTCCGACGGGCTGGCCCTCACAGGCCTTACCCCCGACGGACTCCGATGTGTCTCAAACACGGGCGCTGGCACGGTCTGGGTTCTTGTGCTTCGTTGGGTCGTGTTGTTGCTGATCGAAGACGTTACAGGGCCCGGCAATTTCCGGCCCCTACGGTGGGCCGAAAATTGCCGTACACGATTGGGCATGCGACGGGGGCTGTCGATTCGACAGGATTACGGTCAATTTCGCAGGTCTTGTCGCGCGAGGTGATCACGGGCTTGGGAGGTGTGATCAGAGGCTGTGAGCACCTTACACGGATTTTGGAAGGCGGAGACCGAGCGTATCAAGGGATATAGCAGCCACGAAATCATCAGGCGGGTCAGCCGCTTTTTTTGACGCGGATTTCGCGGCCGATGCATGCCCGAGCTCCCACTTGCGTGACATGATCGGCGCACGAAAACACCCTCCACATTACGGCAATTGCGTATGGCCCTCTTGCCCCGTGCAGGGGCGAAAGGGCCGGGCACCGCAAACTCTTTCGACCCAAAATCTGTAGCCAACAAGAGCAAGAATCCAAGCCGTCCCGGCAACCGTGACCACAGGATACTGTAGTCTGGCGGGGGGGGATGCCGGTGGAGGCCAGCCCGTTGGAGGCCGAGCAAGTGGAATCGTAGGGAGGCGAGCCGCGCAGGACATCAAGAAGAACTTCACCAGGCAGCGGCCGCCGGACGAGACAAGCGTGCGGTGTCAGGCGCGCAGGCGCCTGAACGGCCGACCGGGCTGGCCTCCACCGGCATTCCCCCCGACGGACGGCACCAGAAATACGACCCCCGCCAGCAAGCAACCCGACCCCCGCCAGCAAACAACTCAAGCGACCGTGACACCTTGGTTCGCGCCGCCGGGCGATCGTATCGATATCCCATGCTACGGCCGTTCGCAGCGGCCTAAGCAAGCGCCATTCAACCTAGGGCCAGTCAACGCGGGTGGCGATTTAGCGTCAACAGACCCTACGGCATCGACAGCGGTTTAGTAAACGCCTTGTTGCAGCATCGCGTCGGCGACTTTGACAAAGCCGGCGATGTTCGCGCCATTCACATAGTTGACCGACGTGCCGTCCGAACCGTGCCGGACGCAGTTTTCATGAATGTCGCGCATGATGGTGTGCAGCTTGGTATCGACTTGTTCGCGCGTCCATTGCAGGCGCTGCGAATTCTGGCTCATTTCGAGTCCCGATACGGCCACGCCGCCCGCATTGCTGGCCTTGCCGGGCGCATACAGAATCTTGGCATCGATGAAGGCGTCCACCGCCGCAAGGCTGGTGGGCATGTTCGCGCCTTCGGCCACGCAGCGCACGCCATTCTTGATCAGCGTGTGCGCGTCTTCGAGTTCAAGTTCGTTCTGAGTGGCGCAGGGCAGGGCGACATCCACCGGCACATGCCATGGACGCTTGCCAGCTTCATAAGTCAGATTGAATTGCTTGGCGTAGTCTTCGACCCGGCCGCGCTGGCGGGTTTTAAGGTCGATGAGGGCGGCAAGCTTTTCAGGCGTAAAGCCGGCCTTGTCGATGACGGCGCCGTGCGAGTCGCTGACGGTAATGACCTTGGCGCCCAGCTGCATGCATTTTTCGATGGCGTATTGGGCGACGTTGCCTGAACCGGACACGGATACTGTCAAGCCTTCGATGGACTGGTGGGCATGCTTGAGCATTTCTTCGGCGAAATATACCGTGCCGTAGCCGGTTGCCTCGGGACGGATAAGGCTGCCGCCGAAGCTCAGGCCCTTGCCGGTGAATACGGAAGCCGCGGAGTTCGACAGTTTTTTCATCATGCCGGCCATGAAGCCCACTTCACGCGCGCCTACACCGATATCCCCGGCGGGAACATCGGTATCGGGGCCAAGGTGGCGATAAAGCTCGATGATGAGCGCCTGGCAAAACCGCATGACTTCGCCGTCGGATTTACCTTTGGGATCGAAGTCGGAACCACCCTTGCCGCCGCCCATGGGCAGTGTGGTCAGGGCGTTCTTGAAGGTTTGTTCGAAGGCCAGGAATTTCAGGATGGACAGGTTCACCGACGGGTGAAAGCGCATGCCGCCCTTGAAGGGACCGATGCTGGAACTGTGCTGGATGCGATAGCCGCGGTTGGTCTGCACCTGGCCTTTGTCGTCGACCCACGAAACGCGGAACTGGATGATGCGTTCCGGTTCGACCAGGCGTTCGAGGATGCCTTGCTGGGCATAGTGGGGATTCTTTTCGAGGAAGGGCCACAGGCTGCTGGTGACTTCTTTGACCGCCTGCATGAATTCAGGCTGGTGCGGATCGCGGGCGTTTAGCTGGGCAAGAAACTGATCAAGGTTAGTTGGCTTCATTTTTTATTTTTTCATCATGTCGAAAAATTCGGCGTTGGTTTTGGTGGCGCGAATTTTATCCAGAATGAATTCCATCGCTTCGATTTCGTCCATGTCGTGTATAAATTTGCGGAGCACCCAAATTTTCTGCAAAAGCTCGGGTTTGATGAGCAATTCTTCGCGGCGCGTACCCGATTTGTTCAGATTGATCGCAGGGTATACGCGCTTCTCGGCCAGGCGGCGTTCCAGGTGAACCTCGGAATTGCCCGTGCCTTTGAATTCCTCGTAAATGACTTCATCCATGCGGCTGCCGGTTTCCACCAGGGCCGTACCAATAATAGTGAGCGAACCGCCTTCTTCGACGTTGCGGGCTGCTCCGAAAAACCGCTTCGGGCGCTGCAGGGCATTGGCGTCCACGCCGCCGGTCAGGACTTTGCCCGAGGCCGGAACCACGGTGTTGTAGGCGCGCGCCAGCCGGGTGATGGAGTCGAGCAGGATGACGACGTCTTTTTTAAGTTCGACCAGGCGCTTGGCTTTTTCGATGACCATTTCGGCCACTTGCACGTGGCGCGTGGCGGGTTCGTCGAAGGTCGATGCCACGACTTCGCCGCGCACCGTGCGCTGCATTTCGGTGACTTCTTCAGGGCGCTCGTCGACCAGCAGCACTATCATCACCGCATCGGGATAGTTGGCACTGATGGCGTGGGCCATATGCTGCATGATGACGGTCTTGCCGGATTTGGGGCTGGCGACGATCAGGGCGCGCTGGCCCTTGCCCACCGGGGCGAAGATGTCCATGATGCGGCCGGTGACATTTTCTTCGCTTTTGATGTCGCGTTCGAGGATCATGACCTCGTCAGGATGCAGCGGCGTGAGGTTTTCAAACATGATGCGATGCTTGATGGCCTCGGGCTGCATGCCGTTGACCTTGTCGACCTTGACCAGGGCGAAATAGCGCTCGCCGTCTTTAGGCGTACGCACCTCGCCTTCGATGGAGTCGCCGGTATGAAGGTTGAAACGCCGGATCTGCGATGGCGAAATATAGATGTCGTCGGTGCTGGCCAGGTAGGAAGTTTCCGGCGAACGCAAAAAACCGAAGCCGTCCGGCAGCACTTCCAGGACGCCGTCGCCGAAAATCTGTTCGCCTTGCTTGGCGTGTCGCTTCATGATGGCAAACATGAGTTCTTGTTTGCGCAGGCGGCTGGCGTTGTCGATATCCAGTGCGGCGGCCATTTCGAGCAGTTTCGAAACGTGCTGTGCTTTTAATTCGGTGAGGTGCATGTGAGGAAAGAGGGGGTATTTGCCAAGTGTTGGCGAGCCTAGAATAGGCTCGCGCGAAAACGACCGGTTTACAGGGATTCGTCTAGGAAAGTATTAAGCTGCGACTTGGACAATGCGCCTACCTTGGTAGCCGTGGCCTTGCCGTCTTTGAAAAGCATAAGTGTCGGGATGCCGCGAATGCCGAACTTTGCGGCGGTTTCGGGGTTTTCGTCGACATTGACTTTGGCTATGATAACACGCCCCTGGTATTGGCCGGCCGCTTCTTCAAGGAAAGGCGCGATCATTTTGCAGGGGCCGCACCAGGCAGCCCAGTAGTCGACCAGAACGGGTACGTCCGAGTCAAGGACGTCGGCCTCGAAGGAGGCGTCGCTCACGTGTTTGATAGATTCGCTCATGATATGAAAGACAAAGAAGATGATTAGGAACTTGGATGTGCTACAGGCGCGGGGGGCAACAAGACCATGTATTCTAGTAAGTGCCGGCAGGGCTTGTGGCCCGTTTTTTACAAGCATACCACTGTCGGCCCGCACGCGCACAATGGGTTTTGACCTGCGCCGCGGGCCGGTTTGAATCCGGCGAAGCGCATACTCCGTAAAATACGGCTTTCCTCACAGAAAATTCGAGAATAAATGGCTACACCACGCTACGACGAAGCATCTATCCGAGTCCTCAAGGGTCTGGAGCCCGTGCGGCAACGGCCGGGCATGTATACCCGCACTGATAATCCCCTGCACATCCTCCAGGAAGTCATTGACAATGCGGCCGACGAAGCCCTGGCGGGTTTTGTCCAGCAGATCAAGGTAACCATGCATGCCGACGGCAGTGTGTCGGTCGAGGACGACGGCCGGGGCATCCCGGTGGGCTTGCACCCTGAAGAACACACGCCGGTGGTCGAACTGGTGTTCACGCGCCTGCATGCCGGGGGCAAGTTCGACAAAAAAGAGGGCGGCGCCTATGCCTTTTCGGGCGGCTTGCATGGCGTGGGCGTTTCGGTCACCAATGCCTTGTCGACCCGGCTGGAAGTGCGGGTCTGGCGCGATGGCAAGACGCACGAATTGGTGTTCGGCGGCGGCGAAGTGTCCGTGCCCTTGCAAGAGCTGGAATCCGCCGGCCGCAAGAAAACCGGCACGCGGGTCCGTGTCTGGCCCGATCCGAAATATTTCGATTCGGCGGCCATACCGATGTCCGAACTGGTGCATGCGCTGCGCAGCAAAGCCGTGTTGCTGAACGGCATCAAGGTCGCGCTCGTCATCGAAAAAACCGGTGAAACGCGCGAATGGCAATACCAGGAGGGCTTGCGCGGCTACCTGGAGGAAGCCTTGGGCGATGCGGAAAAAATCATACCGGTGTTCGAAGGCAAGCAGTACGCCGCCGAGGACGATGAGTCCTTTGCCCTGGGCGAAGGCGCGCAGTGGGTGGTGGTCTGGACCGTCGATGGCCCGGTGGTGCGCGAATCCTATGTCAACCTGATTTCCACGACGGCCGGCGGCACCCACGAAGCCGGCCTGCGCGATGGCTTGTTCAATGCGGTCAAGTCGTTTGCCGAATTGCATAGTCTCGTGCCCAAAGGCGTCAAGCTCCTGCCCGAAGATGTCTTTGCCCGCGCCAGTTTCGTGCTGTCGGCCAAAGTGCTCGACCCTCAATTCCAGGGCCAGATCAAAGAACGCCTCAATAGCCGGGATGCGGTGCGTTTGGTCAGCGGCTTTGCAAAAAACGCCCTGGATCTATGGCTGCACGGCCACGTCGAATACGGCAAGAAGCTGGCCGAAAGCGCCATACGGCAAGCCCAGGCGCGCGCCCGTTCATCGCAGAAAGTCGAAAAGCGCAAAAGCTCGGGCGTGGCGGTATTGCCCGGCAAGCTTACGGATTGCGAGTCCAGCGACACCTCGCGCACTGAAGTGTTTCTGGTCGAAGGCGACTCCGCCGGAGGCTCGGCCAAAATGGGACGCGACAAAGGTTTCCAGGCGGTCTTGCCCTTGCGCGGCAAGGTCTTGAATTCCTGGGAAGTGGATCGCGACCGCTTGTTCGCCAATAACGAAATCCACGATATCGCGGTCGCGATCGGGGTCGATCCGCACGGGCCGAACGACAGCGCCGATTTGTCGGGGTTGCGCTACGGCCGCGTTTGCATCCTGTCGGACGCCGATGTCGATGGTTCGCATATTCAGGTGCTGCTGCTGACGCTGTTTTTCAAGCATTTTCCCAAGCTTGTCGAGGCCGGGCATGTGTACGTGGCCCGCCCCCCCTTGTTTCGCGTGGATGTGCCGGCAGCCGGCAAGCGGCCGGCCCGCAAGGTTTACTGCCTGGACCAGGGCGAACTGGAAGCGGTGCAGGATAAATTGCGCAAGGAAGGCGTGCGCGAAGCGTCCTGGAGCATCAGCCGCTTCAAGGGCCTGGGCGAAATGAGCGCCGAACAATTATGGGACACCACCATGAATCCCGACACCCGCCGCCTTATGCCGGTTGTCTACGGCGAACCAGGGATTGCCGCCACCACGCAGATGTTCGACATGCTGATGGGCAAGGGCGAGTCCGCGCAACGGCGCACCTGGCTTGAAGAAAAGGGCAATCTGGCCGAGGTCGACGTTTAAATTCACACAGAGATGACAATGGACAGTACACAAACAGGCTTGTTCGATGAAACACCGGACGGCGACAGTATCACGCTTGCGCATTATGCCGAGCAGGCTTACCTGGATTATGCGGTATCGGTAGTGCGGGGACGGGCCTTGCCCGATGTGACCGACGGTCAGAAACCGGTGCAGCGCCGCATTCTTTATGCCATGCAGGCGATGGGCCTGGGCCCGGGCGCCAAACCTGTCAAGTCGGCCCGCGTGGTGGGCGATGTGCTGGGCAAATATCACCCGCATGGCGATCAGGCCGCCTACGATGCGATGGTGCGCATGGCCCAGGACTTCACGCTGCGCTATCCGCTGGTCGACGGCCAGGGCAATTTCGGGTCGCGCGACGGCGATAACGCCGCGGCCATGCGATATACCGAGGCGCGGCTTACTCCGTTCGCCCGCGTGCTGCTCGACGAACTCGACGAAGGCACCGTCGATTTCGCGCCCAATTACGACGGCAGCCAGAAAGAACCGACGCTGCTTCCCGCGCGTTTGCCGGTAATGCTGCTGAACGGCGCATCCGGTATTGCCGTGGGCATGGCAACCGAAATTCCGTCCCATAATTTGCGCGAAGTGGCCCGCGCCTGCGTGGCGCTCATCAAAAATCCCAAGCTGCCCGACGACGAGATCTACAGCCTGGTGCCGGGTCCCGATTTTGCCGGCGGCGGCCAGATTATCTCGGCGCCGGCCGATATCGCGCATATCTACAGCACAGGAAGGGGCTCGATCAAGGCCCGGGCGCGCTGGCAATTCGAGGAATTGGCCCGGGGCCAATGGCAGTTGGTGATTACCGAGTTGCCGCCCGGCACGTCGTCGCAGAAAATCCTGGAAGAAATCGAAGATCGCAGCAATCCGAAAGTCAAGGCCGGCAAGAAAAGCCTGACCACCGAGCAGCAGCAGACCAAGGCTCTGATCCTGGGCATGCTCGATACCGTGCGCGACGAGTCCGGCAAGCAGGCCTCGATACGCTTGGTGTTCGAACCCAAAAGCAGCCGCATAGACCGCGACGAGTTTGTCAATACGCTGCTGGCGCAAACCAGCATGGAAGGCAGCGCGTCCATCAATCTGGTGTGCATAGGCACCGATGGCCGGCCCGGCCAGCGCTCCTTGCGCCAGGTATTGACCGACTGGCTGGGCTTTCGGGCGCTTACCATTACGCGGCGCACGCAATTCCGCCTGGACAAGGTCACCGATCGCATCCATGTGCTGGAAGGCCGGATGGTCGTATACCTGAACGTGGACGAAGTGATTCAAACCATACGCGAATCCGACGAACCGCGCGCCGCGCTGATGCAGCGATTCGATTTGTCCGAGCGCCAGGCCGAGGACATTCTGGAAATGCGCTTGCGCCAGTTGGCGCGCCTGGAAGGCTTCAAAATCGAAAAGGAATTGGCCAGCCAAAAGGAAGAGCAGGCCGCATTGCAAGAACTGCTGGACAACCCGAACGCATTCAAGCGCCTGATGATCAAGGAGATCGAAGCCGACGCGAAACAGTATGGCGACGATCGCCGCACCCTTATCGAGGTGGCCGAACGCGCCGTGTTGGAGAACCGCGTGGTGGAAGAGCCGGTCACGGTGATTATTTCCCAGAAAGGCTGGTTGCGCACGCGGCAGGGTCATGGGCACGATGCCGGGCAGTTCAATTTCAAGTCGGGCGATGGCTTATACGACGCGATAGAATGCCTCAGCACCGACGACCTGGTGGCCTTGTCCAGTACCGGCCGCGTCTATACCGTGGCGGTGGGCGGCCTGCCTTCGGCGCGCGGCGATGGCCAGCCCATCACCACCATGGTCGACATCGAGCCAGGCAGCCATATCGTGCATATGATCGCGGGGCCGGCCAGCCAGCGCTATGTGCTGGGCACGCAATCCGGCTACGGTTTCATTGCTACCCTGAAAGACCTGACTTCGCGCCAGCGGGCGGGCAAGCAATTCCTTACGCTGGATAAAGGCGATGTACTGTTGAAACCGGTGTTATTGCGCGGCACGGACCAATACCTGGCCATGCTGTCCAAGAAAGGCCGCTTCCTGGTGGTCGATCTGGTCGAGCTCAAGGCCTTGTCCGGCGGCGGGCGCGGCACCATCCTCATGGGTCTGGATACCGGCGATGCGCTCGATCAATGGGCGCCGGCCGGTCCCCAGGGTTTGCTGGCCAGCGGCGTGTATCGCAACAAAGAAACGGTGCAAAGCTTGTCCCTTGATGACTTGGCCGAGTACATGGGGAAACGGGCGCGCAAAGGGAAAGCCTTGGCGATCAAAGTGAAGCAAGCCACGCTGCGCAGGACGGATTAGTGTCCGAAATGCGTAATCCGGCATGTTAACCATCCTGGCCGTCTTGCCCTTAAAATGGGCGTATTCCAATTGTTTTTATTGTCAGGCATCATGAGTTTCAAGGTTACAGTTCATCCCAGCAATCACGAATTCACGGTCCAGGACGGCCAGTCCGTACTGGACGGCGCCCTGGCGGCAGGCATAGTCCTGCCGTACAGTTGCCGTAACGGCGCGTGTTCCACCTGCAAAGGCAAAGTCGTCGCCGGTTCATACGATGCCGGATCCAGTCCGGCGCAAATCCTGTCGCCGGAAGACCTGGCGCAAGGCTACACGCTGTTTTGCCAGGCCAAGCCCACGTCCGACCTGGTCGTCGAAGCCCGTGAAATCCGCATGGCCAGCGATATCCAGATCCGCAAGATGCCATCCCGGGTTATGGAAATCGAGCGCGCCGCGGACGACGTCATGGTGCTCAAACTGCAGTTGCCGGCAACCGACCCGTTTCGCTTCTACGCTGGGCAATACCTGGAATTCATCCTGAAAGACGGCCGCCGGCGCAGTTACTCCATGGCCACGCCGCCCGCTGACAATAACCTGGTCGAATTGCACATCCGCCATATGCCGGGCGGGGTATTTACCGACCATGTTTTCGGGGCCGGCGCCACGCAAATGAAACCGCGCGAGATCCTGAGGGTCGAAGGGCCTTTCGGTTCTTTCTTTTTGCGCGACGACAGCGACAAGCCTATTGTCTTCCTGGCGAGCGGCACGGGTTTTGCCCCCGTCAAGGCCATCGTCGAGCGCATGATCGCCAACGGCGACCAGCGCAAGGCCGTGCTGTATTGGGGGGGGCGCCGCCCCGCCGATCTGTACATGCACGGCAAGGTATTGGAGTGGGCCGATGCTTTGCCTAATTTCAGCTATGTCCCGGTGGTATCCGAGGCGCAAGCCCAGGACGGCTGGACGGGTCGCACCGGCTTCGTGCACCAGGCAGTGCTGCAGGATATTCCCGATTTGTCGGGGCACCAGGTGTATGCTTGCGGCGCGCCCATCATGGTCGATAGCGCGCGCAAAGATTTCATCCAGCTTGGCGGTTTGCCGGAAGATGATTTCTTCGCCGATGCGTTTACGACCGAGGCCGACGCGGCCTAGCCGGCGGGAATACAGCCAGCCGGAACGGGGCGTTCATACGTATCGTTCCCATCAGCATTAAAGGCGGGACTATGAAAATAGCGGTACTGGGTAGCGGCATTATCGGGACATCCACCGCGTGGTGGCTGAGCCAGGCTGGGCACGAGGTGGTCGTGATCGATCGCGAAACCGGTCCGGCCCAGGAAACCAGCCGGGCCAATGGCTGCCAGATATCGGTGTCGTATTCCGAACCCTGGGCCAATCCGCAGGCGCCCATGAAGCTGGCGCGCTGGATGTTCAGGGATGACGCCCCCATTTTATTCCGCCCGCAATTCGATTTGCGCCAATGGTGGTGGGGGCTGATGTTCCTGCGCGAATGCTTGCCCGGCCGTCTGGCGCCGAATATACGCGCCATGGTCCGCCTGGCCGAATACAGTCGCGGCACCTTGCGGCAAATGCGCGCCGAACTGGGCATACAGTACGATCATCTCGAACGCGGCATACTCAATTTCTACCGGGATCCGGTTCAATTTGAAAATTCGCAGAAAATGGCCGGCGTCATGCGCGACTTCGGGGTGGATCGCCGTATCGTCGGCACCGATGAAATCATTCAGCTGGAACCGGCGCTGGCGCACGCGCGCGGCAGCATCGTGGGCGGCGACTATACCGCGGAAGACGAAAGCGGCGATATCTATCTGTTCACCACGGCGTTGGCCGAACGCGCCCGCAATGCGGGGGTGGAATTCCGTTTTTCGACTCAACTCAGCCGGCTGATAGCCACAGGAGGGCGCATACAGGGAGCGGAAGTCATCAATCCCGACGGCTTGTACGAAACGATACAGGCCGATGCCTACGTAGCCGCGCTGGGCTCTTACACCCCGCATTTTGTCGCGCCCCTGGGGGTGCCTTGCACTGTTTATCCGGCCAAGGGCTATTCGGCCTCGTTCGACATCCTCGACGAGGCTGCCGCGCCTATGGTCAGCCTGACCGACAGCGCCCACAAGGTGGTCTACAGCCGCCTGGGCAATCAATTGCGCATGGCGGGTACCGCCGAGCTTTCGGGGTATTCCCGCGCACTCAATACCGTTCGTTGCGATAATATGACGCAACAGGCCCGCGAGCTATTTCCAACAGCGCTCGATTTTGATAATGTACGCTTCTGGTCGGGCCTGCGTCCTACGACTCCTTCAAATGTTCCCCTGATTGGCAGAACTCGAATTCAGAATCTGTACCTCAATACCGGGCATGGCACATTGGGCTGGACCATGGGGGTCGGCTCCGGCCGCGCCTTGGCCGACCTGATTTCCGGCCGCCAGCCCGAACCCGAATTTCCTTTTCTAGGTTAATTTTTATGAATCAATATCGGTTTTTTGGCGCTCTCGGGTCGGGGCGCCGCTTGGCATGGATAAGCGCCGGCGCATTCTTGGCGCCATCCTTGGCCGCTTCGGCCGCCACCAGCATTCAGGTCTGGCATTCGCTCAATCCCCACAACAAAGAAGTATTCGAAAGCCTGGTCAAGGATTTCAACAAAGATCAAAAAGAGGTCAAGGTCGAGCTCAAGGCTTTCAGCACTTCCCAGGACATCGAAGCGGCGCTGGCCAAAGTCCAGAAACGCGAGGACAAGCCCAGCCTGGTTCAACTGGATGATTCGCGCGCGCCCGACGAGATCGTCGAACGTTCCTATATTCAACCCTTGCATGCCCTGATCGCCAAGTATCCTGTCAAGGACGCCAAATGGTTTTTGTCGGACGCCAACACCTTCATACGCGACACCAAAGGGCGGCTGCTGGCTTTCCCTTATATGGTCGATGTGCCCGTCATGTACTACAACATCGACGCGTTCAAGAAAGCCAAGATCACTCCGGCCGTACCGCAGCGTTCCTGGAAGGGCTTGCAGGATCAATTGGTTACCATGGCCAATAATGGCTCGCGCAATTGTCCGCTGACCAGCGATCAATCGGTTTCCATCAATCTGGAAAACCTGGCGGCGGTCAACAACCAGCCGTACGCGACCGACGACAATGGCCTGAAAACCAAAAAGGGCGCAAAGGCCACGCCTGTTTTCTCGTTCGATGGCATGTATATCCGGCATCTGTCGATGATGATCAGCTGGGTGCGCACCGAATTGCTGGTCAAGCCCGAATTCGACGCGGTGGCCGCCAAACGGTTCGCCAATGGCGAATGCGCCGTGCTGATGTCGACTTCCAGCAACCTGGGTTGGTTCAAAGACTCCAAAAAGCTCGATTTCGCCATCAGCGGCCTGCCGTATTATCCGGAAGTCACCAGCAAGCCGGGCAATCCATTTGTCGGCGGCTCCGCGTTATGGGCCATATCGGGGCTATCCAAGGATAGCGACGTGGCAAGCGCCCAGTTCCTGTCCTGGCTCACCCAGCCCAAGCAGGCGGTCACCTGGTTTCAAAGCACGGGCTTTTTGCCCTTGACCAAGCAAGCCTTCGATCAGACCGATAAAGGCTATTACAAAAACCTGGGCGACTGGCAGAATCTTGTGGCGGCGTATTCAGGCAGTCCGGTTGTCACGTCCCGCGGTTTCCGCATCAACAACTATCCCCAAATCAAGGCCATGTTCCGTCAGAAGCTGGATGGCGCTTTCAATGGCAAGCAGCCCGCGGTAACGGCGCTGAAATCGGCGTCGACCGAAGCCGGCCAGATCATGCGCGAACGTTGATGCGCGGGGCTTGACGCAAGCCGCCTGTTTTTCATCGAAGCAAAGCACCCCGTGGGCAATTCCAGCCTGCCGGGTGCTTTTTCTTATGGCCGGACTAACTATGCGCTGCGCTGATTTTCAATGATTTTTCGGATTTCCAGGTAGCGATAAAAACTTCTATTCGTACAAGTCGGTCTGGCGGCGCCGACAGGACATGCGCAAGATAGCGACAACGCCAAAGCATGGCGCGGTCTTTCTTGTCGGGTGCGTAAATGGCCAGAATTTTTTTTGTTTCAATACTGTCGGGGCTGCTGTCGGCATGCGCGAGCATGCAGGATTGGCCGTCGATCATTCATCGCGGGAAGGCGCAAGCCGCCGCCCCGGTGTCGCACTACAGCTTTGCCTGGCGCTTATCGGGCGATCGGCCGGTGGCGCCGCTGCAGGTGTTCGACAATGGCAGGCAGACCTGGCTGCAATTCGCGCCGCGGCAAGCCTGGCCCGCGGTTTTCGAACATGCCGCCTCGGGCGACCGTCCCTTGATCTATAAGCGCGAAGGGCCATATATGGTCCTGGGCGGTGTATGGCCCAAATTGGTATTGCGCGGCGGACGCTTGCAAAGCCTGGTCGAACGGCTGCCTGATCAAACGCCGCCGTCCCCGGCCGCGGCGTTGCATGAGTCCGTGGCGGCGGTGTCCAAGCCAATAGAGCCCGCGTCCAGCCCGGTGGCGGCCATTCAACTGAAAGCTAGCGCCCAGCCCCTGTCCAAGCCCTCGACGGCGGCCGTCGCCCCTCTTGTGCCGCTTCCCGCCGAAAAATCGGCGCCGTCCGCCAATGGGCTGGCGTCGGCGCTTACTGCCGCAAGTTTTGAACCGGCCGGCGCCAAAGGGCCGGATCAGCCTATCCGTCAGCCGCAGGTTTATGCCGTCAGTCCCGCGGACTTGAATCTACGTTCCGCGCTGGCGCGGTGGGCTCGCGCCTCGGGATGGACATTCGAACCCGAGCACTGGGCCGTCAATGCCGATATTCCTATTTCCGGGTCGGCTGTCTTCGGCCCGGACTTCAAGCGCGCGGTGCAAGAACTGGTGGCGTCCACCGAATTGGCGGACCGGCCTTTGCAGCCCTGTTTTTATTCCAATCGCGTCTTGCGCATAGTGCCTTACGCTCAGCAATGCGACCGTACTGCCGGCGCGGCGGAGGCATCATGAGCCGGCTCACGCGGCGCGTGGCCATCGCGCTATTGCTATGCAATCTTGCGCCAGGCTGTGCGCTGGAAGAAAAAATGCGGCAATTGGCGTCGTCCATAGCCCGGAACAAGTCAGCGATCGCGTCGGGCCATGAAAATTTTTCACTGTCTATAACAAGCCAGGAAAAAAAACGCGCCGCCCAAAGCGTCGGCCGCCCTTGGCTGGCCGGCCGCGCACAGCCTTTGGCCCGCGAACTGAGCCTGCCGGCCGCTTTGCGAGCCAATGTCAACACGACATTGATGTTCACCGATGGGCCCATGGATCTCCCGCGCTTGGCCCAGCGTATTACGGCGGCCACCAATATTGCGGTTCATGTCGGGCCCGATGCCTTGTTGCCCCAGGAGCAATTCTTGCCGCGCCTGGGGGGTTCAGGGCAGGGCGGCGCGGCAATTGCCGCGGCCTCCACCGTCACGCTGGAGGGCGGCGCCGAACCATTGGCCAAAATACTGGACCGGGTCAGCGCCCGGCTGGGCGTCATGTGGCGATATCAAAACGAGCGCATCGAATTTTATCGCACCGAAACACGGGTGTTCAATGTCCGGGCCTTGACTCTGGATGCCAAGGCCGAAGCGTCATTGGGCTTGGGCGGCGGCAACAAGACCGAAGGTTTTATCAGCACCTCCAAGACCAGCCTTAGCAGCGGCGCCCATGATTTGCTGGCGGTCGTGCGGGCCCGTATCGAGCCTTTCCTGTCGCGCGCCGGCGTGCTGGTTGCCGAGTCCGGGGCCAGCTCATCGATCGTGGTCACCGATACGCCCGATGTATTGCAACGCATAGGCCACTACCTGGAGCAGGAGAACCGGGCATTGACACGCCGGGTGCGCCTGGTGTTTGAAGAACTTTCGGTAGCGGTCAACGATAGCGCCGAAGCCGGCCTGGACTGGAACCTGGTATTTTCAAGCGCCAAAGCGGCCGCGGCCATGACCATGCCGGGCTCAACGCTGGCCGACGCCGCAAACCTGACTCTGGGCCTGAATCAGGGGCCGTTCCAGGCATCGGATGCCATCGTCAAGGCCTTGAGCCAGGTCGGAAAGGTCATGCGCCGCAGCAGCATGCCGGTACTTACATTGAATCGCCGTCCGGTTACGCATGCCGTGCGCACTACGTTTTCGTATATCGACAAGGTGCAGACGACCGCGCTTGCCGGCGTGGCCGGCCTGGCTTTGCCCTCGGTCTCGGTAAGCCAGCGCGAAGAAACCGTGGGTTCGCTGATTACATTGATTCCCGACGCGCAGGACGACGGCCAGATTCTGCTGTCGGTAGCCTACGACAATACGGTAGCCCAACCGCTGAAAACGGTCACCTTCGGCGAAGAGGAAAATCCGCTGCAACTGCAGCAGGTGACCATAGATGGCAACGGCACTGTGCAGCAAGTCGTATTGCAGCCTGGCCAGCCGCTGGTCATTTCGGGCTTCGATCGCAGCCAGGAAGAAACTGAAGGCAGGCGCCTGAATCCTGGCGTGCCGCTCGTCCTGGGCGGCAGCGACCGCGCTGCGGCCCAGCGTCTCACCACGCTTATGGTGGTTACCGCCCAGGTCGAAGAAGGATTTTGACGATATGGGCGCGGATGAATCCCTGATCTTGCCGCTGCCGTCCGCCTCATTGGCGTTCGGCCTTGAATGGCTGCCGTTGCTGGGTGGCAGGGCAGAGCGGCTGGGCTTGCGGCTGGCCAGGCGGCACAAGGCGACGCATATGGTGCTGGCGGGCGAATCAGCGGGTTCGGTGGGCCTGGCGGCATTCAAGGCAAGCCGCGCTCAACGGAAAACCGGCTTGCATTCCGCGGCGCAGAATGTGGCGCACTTGTTTTCCACTGGCACCGTGGCGTTGTTGCTTCAGCTTGAACAAGCCGGATATTGGCTGGTGGCGGTGCACGAAGGCGCCGTCGTGGCGCGCACCGATCGCCTGTATCGTTCCGGCGCGCAGGCCGAGCCTGTCCTGGCCGAATTGCGTCAGGCTTATCCGCAGTTGGTATTGCTGGGCGCTGCGCTGGCACCCGATATGCCTACCCTGGCCGCCATCGAGGCGGCCAGCGGCGCCCATAGCCGTTTGCATGCCGTAAGCGCATGGCGGCCTTTGTTGCCCTGGCCTGTTCAGTGTTTCGTGCTTGCGCTGGTTCTTGTGCTGCTGGTTCCGCGCCTTTGGCACAGCCTGGGGTCCGGCCCGCGCGCCGCCGAACACAAACAGGCCGCCGATCCTCGCCAGGCATGGCAGTCGGCCATTGAACGGTCCGCGCAACATCGCTACGTGCATGGCGTTCAGGGAACCAGGATTTTGCTCGACGCGTTGTACAGGCTACCCGTACGTGTCGGCGGCTGGGCTTTGCGGCAAGCCGAATGCAGCGCGCAGTCGCGGCAATGGCATTGCCGGGCGCGTTACGAACGGCGCGGTGTCTTGGCCAGCAATAGCCGGTTTCTGGCCGGCTCGCCAGGCAACTGGACTGTCGAATTCATTTCCATCGATCTGGCGCAGCCGGCATGGCATATGTCTTCTTACGCAACGCCTGTGCCGGCCGGGCATTTAAAGACTTCTTCCGATAACGAACGCGGGCTGTTCAGTACCTTGCAGGCAATCCGGCCTGTCTTTGGCCAGATGCAGCTTGGCAAACCGGCGCTCTTGCCTGTGGCGGCGCCTATGGACGGGCAAGGGCGGACATTGTCGCGGCCGCCGGGCATGGCTGCCTATTTGACGCGTCCGGTGCAATTCAGCGGGCCCTTGCGTTCGATCGGCATGTTGCTGCCGCATGCCGCGTCCATGGCCTGGAGCAAGGCTGTGCTCACGCTACACGATATTGACCAACCCGGCGTGAAAACCAGCCGTTTGAACCTGTCTCTTCAAGGAGTGCTATATGAAATCGAAGCTCATGCGGATCATCGCCAGGCCGACCGCGTGTCGCCTGCCTAGGGACCCTCTGATCAACTCCATCGGACTGCGGCATCCCCCCGAGGGGCGCTGTTTCGCAATGATCGTGCCAATGCTGTTGGCGGTGCCCGCTGTTTCCCTGGCGGCTGCCGGAACTGCCGATGACCTGGCCGCCGAACAAATGACGGTGCGCGAACTGATGCATCTTGATACCGAGCGGGCGCTTGGGCTTGCGAAAAAGGCTTTGCGCAAAGATGGCAAGCAGCCGGAGGGCAGCGAAAATGGCAATCGTCCCACGCGCAGCGGCGAACTCAAGCTGGTGGCCATATATGGCGTTGGCAAGAAACTGCTGGCCGAGGTGGTAATCGGCGCGCAGCCGCATGTCTATTTGCGCGGCCATCCGCTACCGGTAGGCGTGAAAGCCGGCCCTTCTGTTTATATGCTGCGCGGTATTTCGGGGTCGTGCATTCAGCTCGGACGCAAGGACGAAGCCCATACTTTGTGTCTGCATCCTTCTTTATGGACGGCAAAGTAATGGCTGCTTTCGTCTCCTGGCGCCGTCCCTCGCTTGCGTCATCCGCGGCGGATTCCGATTTTCCGGTTCGCTTCGACAGCGCGCGGGCCGTGCCTATTTCAAGTCCCGATGAACTTGCGCGCATGACGCCAGGCTTTGCGCACTCGCTAAGCGCGCAATTCAATGTCGATGCGCTGGCTGCGCGGGTGTGTCCTGTGCGGTTGACGGACCAATCCGTGGCGGTGTTCGCCTTGGCTGAACATGTGGGCAGCGATCAGGCCGATGAGCTTGTCCGCCGGATTGTTCAATCGGGCTGTGCGCTCGCCAATCCGTCACGCTATATTCTGGCCGCGCCCCTGTTGCTGGCGATAGCGCGCAATCAGGTCACTGCGCAATCGCTGGCCGGCGCGCCAGGCGCGCGCCTGGCGCAGTCCAAGACGGCATTGGCCGACGCTTTCCACGATCTGGTCGAGTGGGGGGTGCGCAACGGCGCCAGCGATCTGCACGTCAACGTGTGTCTGCGTGAACCGGAGTCCGAAGTGAAGTACAGCATTTCGGGACGCTATGTATCGCCCGAACGTTTTCGCCGCATGCCCACCAGCATGTTGATGGATATGTTGTCGGTGGCATGGATGGATATTGCGGGCGGCAATGGCGCGGTGTTCGATCCTACGGCGGAGCAGCAGGGCAGCATGAGCCGGCTGGTGGATGGGCGCGACATCATGTTGCGCTGGGCATCCCTGGCCGCCGACCGCGGCCCCAGCGTCTGCCTGCGCTTGCTCGAACGCGAAGCCTGCGCCTGCCTGCCCACCCTGGAGCAATTGGGGTATTTGCCCGAGCAGATCAACCTGATCCGGCGGGTTATGGTGTCCGAGGGCGGCGCTATTGTTTTTGCGGGCACGGTGGGTTCCGGAAAATCGACGACGCTGGCTTCCTTGATTGCCGGTCTGCCGCCGCAGCGCAAGGTGATTACCATCGAAGATCCGGTGGAATACCTGATTCCGCAGGCTATACAAAATACGGTGGCAAGAAACCTGGATACCGCGGCGCACCAGAACTATGCCGCCAAGCTAAGGGCGCTCAAGCGTTCCGCCATGAGCGACGTGCTGCTGGGCGAGATTCGCGATCAGGAAACGGGACGCGCCTTCATGGATCTGGCCGGCTCGGGCGTCAATATCTACACCACCGTGCATGCTCCTTCGGCGCGGCTGGTTCCAGAGCGCCTGGCTTCCGATTTCATTGGCATATCGCGCGACTTCCTGGCGACTCCAGGCATGCTCAAGCTGCTTGTCTGCCAGGCGCTGCTGCCGGTCTTGTGCCGTCATTGCGCCTTGCCCGCGCACGCCCTGTGCGACGGCGCCGCGGACGCGGGCGCTCACTGCCGCAGCGGCAAGCAATGGCGGATGTGGCTGAATCTGATACAAGACTTGTACCCATGCCCGGTGGACTCCTTGCGCGTACGCAATGCGCAAGGCTGCCCGGCCTGCCGGAAACAGCATCTGCCCGAATTCAACGGCTATGCGGGGCGCACTGTGGTCGCCGAAGCCATCGAGCCTGCGCTGCAGCCGGCATTCCTGGAAAGCATACGAGGCTCAAGCATTCAAGCTTGCCTGGACGGCCGGCCGGCGTTTGCGCCGCGGCAGGAGGGCGATCCGGCGCTTACGCGTTCGGCCTTGGAATGCGCGATGTTCAAGGCCGCGCAGGGCACGATAGATCCGCGCGATATCGAGTTGCGCTTCCATGCTTTTGAAACGCAGCGGCGCTTGCGCGATTTGCATTGCGCCGACGATCCGGCTGTGCCGCGCTTGCGGGCTGTGCCATGAGCCGGTTCATGCGCGACTATGTACGCGATCAATGGCTGCGGCCTTTATCAAGGCTAGCCGACTGCCGGCGGTTCGCCGAAGCCCGCGCCGACTATTACGACTACCTGGCGGCTCTAATGCAAGGCATGCGGGGGCGGCGCAGCCTCAAGGACATTTTCGAACTGGATGCGCGGCGCCACGGAACCGCTACGGCGCGGGGACGATTGTCGCGGCACTGGGCCTATGCTTATCAAGTATCCGGCGGCGACTTGTATTCCACCTGGCTGGGATGCTTTCCGCAGGACGAACTGGGCCTCATACGAACCGCCCAATCGTTCGGCAATGCGGCTCTGGTCAAGACGCTGGCGGAGCTTGCCCGGGTGCTGCAACTGACCCGGCAGACAAAAGATATTCTGATCTCGACGTTATGGTCCGGGGCATTGGCGCTGCTGGTGCTTGCCGGGATGCTGCTGGCCATGCCCTGGTTTACGGTGCCGCGGTTGCTGCGTACCTTTTCCGCCGTGCCGGCCGACCATTACGGCGGTCTCACGCGATCGCTGATCGGGCTCGCGGAAATTGTCCAGGCCGGCTGGCCTTTCATGATGGTGTTGATGGCGGGCGGCTGGCTGCTTCTGTTGTGGTCTTTGCCAAATACTTGCGGGCCGGTGCGCCGCAGACTGGAGCGCTACGCGCTGTGGCGCATCTACCGCTATGTCGCCGCACTGCGATTCCTGGCTTTGCTGGCCATCGTGCTCGGCCGCGACGATAGCGAGTCCACGCAATTGCGGACGGCTCTCGCCTTGCAGAAAACCGGCGCGTCGAAATGGCAGGCCAGTCATATCAATGCCATGTTGTCGCGCATCGATGCCGGCATCGCGGGCGCGGAGACGTTCGATACAGGCTTGCTCGATCGCCAACTGTTCTGGTTTCTTTGCGACATGGTAATGGCCAGGGGCTTGCGCGCGGGATTGTTGCTGGCCAGCGAACGCTTGCGCTCACATGTGCTCGGGGCCGTCGCCAGGCAGGCGATGGCTCTGCGCTGGGGTCTGCTGCTTGCCAGCCTGGCTTGCCTGCTCGGCCTTGGCCTATGGCATTACGCCGTCATCGACGAGCTGCGCCGATCGCTGATGCTTTTCTACGCAAGCCAATAAGGGCTGGCGGTTTTTTCAAGGAGTTGTCATGTCTGCTGTAGTAAGGTCCACCCAGCAAGGGTTTTCGCTTATCGAAGTGTCCATTGTCACCGCCATCGTTTTATTGCTGGCCATTATTGGGGTGCCTGCCATAGGAAACTATGTGGTTGAGAACAAGGTTCCCAAAGTTGGCGAGGAATTGGCGCGCTTCATTTTGCAAACCAAGGTCAATGCGCCCAATGGCCCCGCCCAGCCTTACGATGGCATCGATATTTCCAATTTCGCCAACATGGTGCGCGATTCCAGCATTTTTTCAGTGGCGGGCGAGGGCGCGAGCGCCAGGGTGCTGCATGGCCTGGGGGCCGACGGCGAAGTGGAAGTCGCCGCCAATGAATCGGGCGGCGGGTTTTCGATTACCTTGCATAATGTCAGCCATGCGGCGTGTCCTTCCATTGCGTCGGTCATGCAGCGGGTTTCCGACTCTATCACGATAGCTCCCCAGGACGGCGCGGCTACAGTCGTGAAAGACATAACGCAGAACATTCAATACAGCGCGTTGGCCACCGAATCGAAATGCGCCCAGGGCGATGTCAATACCTTTGTCTTCACCGCCAGCTAGGGAACGGCCATGCGGGCGCAACAAGGTTTTGCCATCCTGGAGCTGATGATCGCGGCCATCCTGACCACACTGCTGGCGGTCTGGGCCGGCAATACCCTGGTCAATAAAATCAACGATGCCGGCGCGCAGGCCAGCGCGGTCTGGATGCTGGCCGTCAGGCAGTCGGCGCTGGGCTATATGCAGCGCTATGCCGGTGTGTTGACGCAAGCCGAACCTGCCGCTGTCCTCAGCGGGCAGGGGTATGCCGATTGGGCCGCTCCGCAATTGGCCGAACTCAAGGCCGATAGCTTATTGTCGCCGGCTCTTCCTGAGTACCTCTCGCCGGGGGGCGGCGCATCCATACGCTTGATTCGCAGCGGAGCTTGCCCCGGCGCCTCGTGCCGCCTCGAGGCCATTGTCCACAGCAATACGCCTTTCCTGTCGCAGGACAAGCGGCAAGTGGATGAGCAAATGGTTGCGCAATGGATGATGGCGGCGCAAGGGTGGGGCGGATCGGTGACTCGTGCGCAGCCTCATCTTGTCCGAGGGCCGGCATTTGAAATGCCCAACCCCCCTGTGCCCGGCAATGCGCTGCCCGCCGGCACCGTGGCGCTCGCCATTACCTCCGAACAGTTGGGGCAGCTGGATTTCCTGCGCGTGGGCGATGCGCGCGATCCGGACTTTCGCGGGGAAGCCACGATTGCGGGCAATATCAGCACGCACAGCGATCTGCATGTGCGGCAGTATTTGCATTTGGGGGCGCAGGCAAATCTGCAAGAGCCTTGCGAGGTCGACGGCGCGGTGGCGCGCGAGACGAATGGCGGCTTGCTGGTATGCCGCGGCAATATCTGGCGTCCCGCCGGCCGCACGGGCAGCGGCGGCTATTCCGTCAATCTGCTGTATGGCTGCCAGACCAAGTCAGGCTCTTCAACTGAAAACCCCATTACCGGAACCTGTGCTTGTCCGACGCAATCGGTTTCCGTGCTGATTTCCGACAGCGGGCCTCAGGTTTTTCCCGAGGGCCGCACAATGGGTTATTTGTGCATCGATTGACTACGTGCCCGGCGCAGGTCCGCGGCGCCTTGTCCGGGGATACGCCCGCGGCGCTTACGCTGCCGGACCGGTGGCCGCCAGGGCTCGATCGCGGTTTGGCGATTTTTGCAAAACTCACTCTATAATCAAGGGTTATTTATCAATTAGTGTTTTTCTGCAATGAAAACCTCCGAAATACGTCAAAAATTCTTGTCCTTCTTCGAATCGAAAGGGCATCAGGTCGTGCCATCGTCATCGTTGGTGCCGGGCAACGACCCGACTTTGCTGTTCACCAATTCGGGCATGGTTCAATTCAAGGACGTATTCACGGGGAACGACACTCGCCCCTACAGCCGCGCCACCAGCTCGCAGCGCTGCGTGCGGGCGGGCGGCAAGCACAACGATCTCGAAAATGTGGGTTACACGGCCAGGCACCATACCTTCTTCGAAATGCTGGGCAATTTCAGCTTTGGCGATTATTTCAAGCGCGAAGCGATCCATAATGCCTGGGAACTGTTGACCACCGTCTATAAGCTGCCGGCCGAAAAGCTTTGGGTGACGGTCTATCACGAAGATGACGAGGCCCACGATATCTGGGCCAAGGAAATCGGCGTGCCGACCGAACGCATTATCCGCATTGGCGACAACAAGGGCGCCCGGTATGCCTCCGATAATTTCTGGCAAATGGCCGATACCGGGCCTTGCGGCCCCTGTTCCGAAATTTTCTACGATCATGGCCCTGAAATATGGGGAGGCCCTCCGGGGTCGCCCGAAGAGGACGGCGATCGCTATATTGAAATCTGGAACCTGGTGTTCATGCAGTTCGAGCGCGATGCCGCCGGCAACATGCCGCAATTGCCCAAGCCTTGCGTGGATACCGGCATGGGGCTGGAGCGCATTGCCGCGGTTTTGCAGCATGTGCACTCCAATTACGAAATCGATCTGTTCCAGTCTCTTATCAAGGCGGCGGCGCGTGAAACCGGCGTAACGGATTTAAGCAATAACTCGCTCAAAGTCATTGCCGATCACATCCGCGCCTGCAGCTTTCTTATTGTCGATGGCGTCATTCCTGGCAATGAAGGCCGCGGCTATGTCTTGCGCCGTATCGTGCGCCGCGCATTGCGCCACGGCCACAAGCTGGGCCAGTCAGGCACTTTCTTCTATCGCCTGGTGGGGGATCTGGTCGAACAGATGGGCCCCGCCTATCCCGAATTGGCGGCCCAGCGCTCGCGCGTCGAGCAAGTGCTCAAGCAAGAGGAAGAACGTTTCAGCGAAACGCTGGAGCACGGCATGAAAATCCTGGATTCCGCGTTGGCGGGTATCGCCGAAAACGGCATCCTGGATGGCCAGACTCTGTTTACGCTGTATGACACCTACGGTTTTCCGGTAGACCTTACCGCCGACATATGCCGCGAGCGCAATGTGCGGGTTGACCACGAAGGGTTCGAGACCGCCATGAATCGCCAGCGCGAGCAGGCGCGCGCGGCCGGCAAGTTCAAGGCGATCGAAGGCCTGGCCTACAGCGGCGTCGATACCCGCTTCGAGGGATACGAGCAGTTGCAAAGCGAAGGCAAGGTAACCGCTCTCTACGTGGATGGCACGTCGGTCGATTCGGTCGCCGCGGGCCAGCACGCTATCGTCGTGCTCGACGCCACACCGTTCTATGCTGAATCCGGCGGCCAGGTGGGCGACACCGGCTTGCTGCTGGGCGATGGCGCGCGATTCCAGGTTGCCGATACCCAAAAAATCCAGAATGGCGTTTTCGGCCATCACGGCCAGTTGCTGGAAGGTTCGCTTGCCGTCGGCGGGACGGTCCAGGCCCAGGTCGACACGGTGCAGCGCGCGCGCACAGTGCGCAATCACTCGGCGACGCACCTGATGCACAAGGCGCTCAGGCTGGTGCTGGGCAATCATGTGCAGCAGCGCGGTTCCTTGGTGGACGCCGAAAAGACGCGGTTCGATTTTGCGCACGATGCTCCCATGACGGCCGCTCAAATCGCCGAAGTCGAGCAAATCGTCAACGCGCAGGTATTGGACAACCACGCCGCTACGGCGCAGCTCATGCCTTACGATGCCGCGGTGCAGGGCGGGGCCATGGCCTTGTTCGGCGAAAAATACGGCGACACGGTGCGCGTCCTGGATATCGGGTTTTCGCGCGAACTGTGCGGTGGAACCCACGTTGCGCGCACCGGCGACATTGGCTTGTTCAAGATTCTCTCCGAAAGCGGCGTGGCCGCCGGCGTTCGCCGCATCGAAGCCATTACCGGCGACAATGCGGTGAAGTGGGTACAGCACATCAACGATACCTTGGTGCATGCGGCGGGCCTGCTCAAGACCCAGCCCGCCGAATTGCTCGATCGCATTACCCTGATGCAAGGCCAGATCAAAACTCTCGAACGCGAGCTCGATCAGTTGCAAAGCAAGCAGGCGGCCGCTGCGGGCAACGATCTGGCCGGCCAGGCGGTAGTTCTTGCCGGCGACTCCAAGCTGCTGGTTGCAGGCATGACCGGCGTCGATCCCAAGGCTTTGCGCGGCATGGTCGACCAGCTCAAAGATCGCCTGAAGTCGGCGGTGGTATTGCTGGCGACGGTAGTCGACGGCAAAATCAGCCTGGTGGCGGGTGTCACCGCCGATCTCACCGGCAAGGTGAAGGCGGGCGACCTTGTCGGCCTGGTGGCCGGCCAGGTGGGCGGCAAGGGCGGCGGCCGCCCCGATATGGCGATGGGAGGGGGCAGCGATGTGGCGGCGCTTGCCGGCGCCATCGAGGGTGCCGACGCCTGGGTGCGCGAACGGATAGGGGCGGCCTGAAGCATGGCCGATACCGTCCCGGCGCCCGATGCGGACCTGGAAGTGGATGCTTCGGGGCTGAAATGCCCTTTGCCCATATTGCGCGCGAAAAAGGCGCTGGCTCAGTTGCAAAGCGGGCAAGTGCTCAAGGTGATCACCACCGATACGCATGCGCTGCGCGATTTTCAGGCTTTTGCCAAGCAAACCGGCAACGTCCTTGAAGCGCAGCTTGAAACTGAAACTGGCGCGGCGCACTATTTGCGCCGGCGTTAGGCGCTGTTCGTGTTGTATTCGCGGATCGGATATAAGCGCGGTGGACCTGCAAGCCGGCCCACAGCAGGCTGCGCCGGTCATTGCAATTGAAATCGGGGCTGGTCAAAAGTTGGGTTGTCGTTTTTTTCTGACTGGCTGTTGAGCTTATAGCGATCAGGTTTGCAGGTGCTGGCTGAAAAGTGCTAGAATCTTTTGTTTTTCACAGTATTTTTTTTAAGGATTACCAATGGTTGTGATTCGTCTAGCCCGTGGCGGCTCGAAGAAGCGTCCGTTTTACAACGTTGTAGCAGCCGATTCGCGTAATCGCCGCGATGGCCGTTTTATTGAGCGCGTGGGCTTTTACAACCCCGTAGCCAGCGAAGGCCAGGAAAACCTGCGTCTCGCCCTGGACCGCGTTCAGTACTGGACCGACAAGGGCGCCCAGCTATCGCTTGCTGTTACGCGCCTGGTTAAAGAATACTCGGCTAAAGCAGCTGCCTGATAGCCGGGCTGCCGTAGCGGCATTGAACGTGGCTAAAGCCGATACCTCGCATGCCGGAGCTCCTGCGGATCTGGTAGAGCTCGGGCGTATCGTGTCGGCTTACGGGGTGCGTGGCTGGGTCAAGATTCAGCCCCATTCCTCGAATGCTCAGGTATTGCTTGCGGCAAGAACCTGGTGGTTGAAAGCGCCCGTGCCGGCAACCGGCACGGGCGCTTTGCCATCCGCTTTTGCCGCTGACGTCGTCGCTTGCCGTCCCCAGGGCGCTACTGTCGTGGCCGAACTGAGCGTGGTGGCCGATCGGAACCAGGCCGAGGCCATGAAGGGGTATACGGTATGGGTGCCCAGGGCCGGCTTCCCTCCCGCCGATGACGACGAGTATTATTGGGTCGACCTGATCGATTGCCGTTTGTATGGCGAACTCGACGGCCGGCCGGCGCTGATAGGCAGGGTCGTCGAAGTGCTTGATAATGGCGCTCATGCGCTGTTGCGCGTGGCTCGCGCCACAGTCGATGCCGATGGCGGACTGGCCTTGATGCAAAACGATAAAGGCCGCGCAATCGAAGTCCTGGTGCCGTTTGTGAATGCTCATGTGCATACTGTCGATATCGCCAATAAACGGCTCGACAGCAATTGGCCGGTCGAATTTTAGGGTATTTCCCGTTACAGGGTAGTTGTCGCAAGCCGCCACCCGCCCGCAAGCCTGTTGCGTGCCAGACCGCAGCTTCCCGGGCTTGCCGGATACCGACTCAAAAGGCGCGAGCAAGCTATGCGGTTTGACGTTGTTTCCCTTTTTCCCGACATGTTCTCTGTGGTCCGCGACCTTGGGGTGACGGGGCGCGCCCATAAACAGCGGCTTTGGTCGCTGGGCTTATGGAATCCCCGCGATTTCACCCAGGATGTTCACCGCACGGTGGATGACCGTCCATACGGCGGGGGGCCAGGCATGGTCATGATGGCCGAACCGCTGGAGCGCGCCCTGGAGGCGGCCAAGGCGGATCGCGCGGCTACGCGAACAACTGACGGTTTCGCGGCGGGGAGCGAGGGCGGGGCGCCCGCCACGCCCGAGGCCGTAGCGGGCACAGAGATACGGACGCTTTTCGTCCCGGCGGCGGACACTCCTGTCGTGCTGATGAGTCCTACAGGCCTGCGCTTCGACCAGGGCATGGCGCAGGAGCTGGCGCTCGGCGACGGGGCTATCCTGATTTGCGGCCGCTACGAGGGCGTGGACCAGCGGTTTATTGATCGCCATGTGACCCACGAAGTCTCGATGGGCGATTTCGTTTTGTCGGGCGGCGAAATCGCCGCGCTCGCCATTATCGACAGTGTCGCGCGGCTGTTGCCGGGAGCGCTCAATGATGCGGATTCCGCCTTGCAGGATTCGTTCAATACGGCTCTGACCGGGCTGCTGGACAGCCCTCATTACACCCGGCCCGAACAATACCAGGGGCAGTCCGTGCCGTCTGAACTGTTGTCTGGCCATCATGTCAACATCGCCCTGTGGCGACGCCGGCAATCGCTGGCATTGACCGCCGCGCGGCGTCCCGACCTGATAGCTGCCGCCCGCAAGGCGGGCTTGTTATCCAAGGCCGACGAAAAATTTCTTGCGCAGTTGGCACAGGAGTAAGCGGACCGGCTGGGTTGGCGTGAATGGCGCCTGATCTGGCCTTGGCCGGCCTATGCCTATGCCAAATGGCGCTTACGTAACGCAACTGCGCCAGAAGAGACGATGCGAAAATGTTGACTGCGCAGGGGAAGTTTGGATCTTTTGCTGACGAGGTTCGTATTGTCTGCGAGGCTTGGGTCGTTTGTTGGCGGTGTTCGTATTGTTTGCCGATGGGTTCACTATGTTTGAAATCGCTTGGATCGTCTGCTGGCGGAGTGCATATTTTTCGTGCCGTCTGGCGGGGGTCATGCCGGTAGTGGCCAGCCCGGTCGGCCGGTCAGGCGCCTACGCGCCTGACACCGGGCGCTAATCTCGTCCGGCGGCCGCTGCCTGGTGAAGTTCTTTTCGATGTCCTGCGCGGCTCGCCTCCCTACGATTCCACTTGCTCGGCCTCCGACGGGCTGGCCACTACCGGCATGACCCCCGCCAGACTACAGTATCGTGTAGCCACGGTTGCCGGGACGGTTCGGTTCTTGCGCTTCGTTGGCAACAGATTTTGGGTCGAAAGAGTTTGCAGTGCATGGCTCTCTCGCCCCTGCACGGGGCGAGAGAGCCATGCGCGATTGCCGTAATGTGGAGGGTGTTTTTGTGCGCCGATCATGTCACGCAAGTGGGAGCTCGCGCATGCATCGGCCGCGTGATCCGCATCGGAAAAAAGCGGCTGAAATGCCAGAACACAAAAATTCTGACACTCCCCTGTCCAATGATTTCGTGGCTGCTGTATCCCTTGATACGCTCGGCCCCCGCATTCCAAAATCTGTGTAAGGTGCTCACAGCCTCTGATCACAGGCCTCAATCACAGTCCTCAGGCCCATGATCATCTTACGCAACAATATCTGCCAGATTGATCGTAATCCTGTCGAATCGACAGTCCCCGTCGCATGCCCAATATTGACCGTAATCGCGTCGACTCTACAGCCACCATCGCATGCCCAACCGCGTAAGGCGATTTTCGGCCCACCGTAGGGGCCGGAAATTGCCGGGCACTGCAACGTCTTTGGTCGGCAACAACACGGCCCAACGAAGCGCAAGAACCCAGACCGTGCCAGCGCCCGTGTTTAAGACACATCGGAGTCCGTCGGGGGTAAGGCCTGTGGGGGCAAGCCCGTTGGAGGCCGAGCAAGTGGAATCGTAGGGAGGCGTGCCGCCGAGGAGACCGAGAAGAACGCAACCAGGAGCGGCCGCCGGACGAGATTAGCGCGCGGTGTCAGGCGCGCAGGCGCCTGAACGGCCGACCGGGCAGGCCGCCACAGGCCTTACCCCCGACGGACGGCACCAGCAAATACGAACACCGCCAGCAAACACTACGCACACCGCCAGCAGAAGACACAAACGACCGTGATACCTTGGCTCACACCGCTGAGCGATCGCATCGATATCCCCCGCTATGGCCAGCCACAGCGGCCTAAGTAAGCGCCATTCAGCCTACGCCAGTTTCGCCAACTGATCCTTCACTTTCCGCAGCGTTTCGCCGAACAACGCGACCCGCGACTTCTCTTGCTCGACAACCGCGGCGGGGGCTCTTTCCACAAAGCTTGCATTCGACAGCTTGCCATTGGCTTTCGCCATCTCATTTTCCAGACGCTCGATCTCCTTGTCCAGGCGCAAACGTTCCGCATCCACATCGATTTCGACGTGCAGCATCAACTGCGTTGCTCCCACCACCTGCACCGGAGCGCCCACATCCGGCAATTCGATCCACGATATCCACGCTCTCGAGCTTGGCCAGGGCCGCCAGATACATGCGTTGGCTGCAGCCCTGGCGGTTTCCTTGCGCAATCAGCGGCACCCTCTGGGCAGGCGATAGATTCATTTCGCCGCGCAGCGCCCGCACCGCCTCGATCTGGGCTTTGAGTTCGGCAACCTGCGGCTTCCGCCGGCTATCCAGGAAATCGTTGTTGGCGAAGGGATAGGGTTGCACGCACAGGCTGGTTTGCTCGTCGGCTTGGCGCTTGCCGGCAACCAAAGCCACTTTTTGCCAGAGCTCCTCGGTGATGAACGGAATAATGGGATGCGCCAGGCGCAGCACGGTTTCCAGCACGCGGATCAGCGTGCGCCGGGTGCCCAGTTGCTGGGCGGGCGTGCCGTTCTGAATCTGCACCTTGGCCAGTTCCACATACCAATCGCAGTATTCGTCCCATGCAAAGCGGTAAAGGGCATTGGCGATATTGTCGAAGCGGTAGTCGTCAAAGCCGCGCGCCACCTCGGTTTCCAGGCGCTGCAATTGGCTGACGATCCAGCGGTCGGCAAACGAGAGTTCGCCCACGGATTGCGTCCGTCAGCGTGTGCCCTTCGGTGTTCATCAGCACAAAGCGCGTGGCATTCCAGAGCTTGTTGCAGAAATTGCGGTAGCCCTCGCAGCGCTTCAGGTCGAAGTTGATGTTGCGGCCCAGCGTGGCATAGGCGGCCATCGTGAAGCGCAGCGCATCGGTGCCGTAGGCAGGAATGCCGTCCGGGAATTCTTTGGCGGGTTTTTTTCTCGATGCTGGCGGCCTGCCTGGGATTCATCAGCCCGCTGGTGCGCTTCGCCAGCAAAGCGTCGAGCCGATGCCATCGATCAGATCGACCGGGTCTAGCGTATTGCCCTTGGACTTGCTCATCTTCTGGCCTTCCGCGTCGCGGATACCAGGCCGTGCACATAGACGTGCTGGAACGGCACTTTGCCGGTCATGTGCGTGGTCATCATGACCATGCGGGCGACCCAGAAGAAAATGATGTCGAAGCCGGTAACCAGCACGCTGGACGGCAGGTAGCGTTCAGGTCCGGGGTTTCTTCAGGCCAGCCCAGATCGGTAAAGGGCACCAGGCCGAAGAGAACCAGGTGTCGAGCACGTCCTCGTCACGCCTCAGCGGGCCGCTGACGCCCGCCGCATCGGCCTTCCGGCGGGCTTCGGCTTCGTTGCGCGCCACGAATATTTGGCCGTCCTCGGCGTACCAGGCGGGAATCTGGTGGCCCCACCATAGTTGGCGCGAAATGCACCAGTCCTGGATGTTTTCCCAGCCACTGGTTATAGGTGGTGGTCCAGTTTTCCGGGTAGAACTTGATACGGCCGTCGGCCACGACTTCCAGCGCCACATCGGTAATGCTTTTGCCGGGATTGATCGTGCTCGGCCGGCGCCGGCTTGCTCATGGCGACGAACCATTGGTCGGTCAGCATGGGCTCGATAACGGTGCCGGTGCGATCGCCGCGCGGCACCATCAATTTATGTGGCTTGACCTGATGCAGCAGTCCTTGCGCGCGCAGGTCGTCGACGATTTTCTTGCGCGCGTCGAAGCGATCCAGTCCGCGATAGGCGGCGGGCGCGTTGTCGTTGATTTTCGCGTCCAGCGTAAGAATGCTGATCAGGTCCAGGCCGTGACGCTGTCCAACCGCATAGTCGTTGAAATCGTGCGCCGGGGTAACCTTGACCACGCCGGTGCCGAATTCGCGGTCTACGTAGTCATCGGCGATAATCGGGATCTGGCGTCCGACCAGGGGCAGGGTGACCGTCTCGCCTATCAGGTGGGCATAACGCTGGTCGTCGGGGTGCACCATGAGCGCCACATCGCCCAGCATGGTTTCGGGACGGGTGGTGGCCACGACCAGGTGTCCGATGCCGCCCGCGGGCTGGGTAAGGGGATAGCGGATATCCCACATGAAACCGTCTTCTTCCTCGCTGACCACCTCCAGGTCGGAGACCGCTGTGCCAAGTACCGGATCCCAGTTGACCAGGCGCTTGCCGCGATAGATCAGGCCTTGCTCATACAGGCGCACAAAGGTTTCGACCACGCCGCGCGACAAATTGTCGTCCATGGTGAAATATTCGCGCTTCCAGTCGCATGAAGAGCCCAGGCGGCGAAACTGCTCGGTAATCGCGTTGCCCGATTTTTCTTTCCATTCCCAAACCTTCTCGACGAACTCATCGCGGCCCAGATCGTGGCGCGAAACATGTTGCGCATCGAGCTGGCGTTCGACCACGATCTGGGTGGCGATACCGGCGTGGTCGGTACCGGGGATGAACACAGTGTCGTCGCCGCGCATGCGGTGATAGCGCATCAGTCCGTCCATGACAGTCTGGTTGAAGGCATGTCCCATGTGCAGGGTGCCGGTGACATTCGGCGGCGGGAATTGCACGGCGAAGGGCAGGCTGGCGCGCGGGCCGGTAGGCTGCACATGCCGGCCGCCGCTGAAGTAGCCCCGGCGCTCCCACTCGGCATACCAGCGCGCTTCTATTTCCTGCGGCTCAAAGCTTTTCGAGAGTTGTTCGGGATCGGCCACTGTGATATTTGTGCTCATGATGTAAAAGGTAAATGCGGACAGCCGCAAAGCGGCAAAGGTCTGACTATATATGAAACGTTCACTGCGCGCGAAACTTGGGTCAAACCGTGAACTGATTGGTAAAACAAGCCGTGATCGGCTGTTGACTTGAATCGCATTATTTTATGATGTAGTCGGCGGGCTTTGGCATGTTAAAATGCCCGGTTAACATAAACTTTGTCAAAGTTATTGTTTTTATTAAGAAAACCGTTTTCGCAACCTGGTTTTTGCCACCACGACTGCCGCCAAGGTCTGCCCGCAGGGCGCCGCGCGCAATCAAATGGCGAGAATCGTCATATATTCTTGGATTCCACATGGCTATTGAACGCACCCTTTCCATCATCAAGCCCGATGCCGTCGCCAAAAACGTAATTGGCCAGATCGTCGCCCGTTTCGAGCAAGCCAATCTGAAAGTCATTGCCGCCCGTTTGCAGCAACTGTCGCGCGAAGATGCGGAACGCTTCTATGCTGTGCACAAGGCGCGTCCCTTTTATAAAGACCTGGTCGACTTCATGGTGTCGGGCCCTGTGTTCGTGCAAGTGCTGGAAGGCGAAAACGCCATCCAGAAAAACCGCGACCTGATGGGCGCCACCGATCCCAAGAAAGCCGATGCCGGCACCATTCGCGCCGACTTTGCCGACAGCATCGACGCCAATGCCGTTCATGGTTCCGACGCTGCTGAAACCGCCGCTGTCGAAATCGCTTTCTTTTTTGCCGAAAGCAACGTTCACAGCCGTTAATTCCCGGCCATAACGCGCCGTTCATGGCGTCAAGGTTTATGTCATCTACTGAATCCGTCAATCTTCTCGGCCTCGATGCCGCCGCGCTGACCGACCTGGTCGGTCAATGGGGCGGCAAGCCTTTCCGGGCCAGGCAGCTGCAGCGCTGGATACACCAGCGCGGCACGGATTCGTTCGACCAGATGACCGACCTGGCGCGTGAGTTCCGCCAGCAATTGACAGACCGCTGTTCAATCGATGGGCCTGTCGCATCGATCGAACAACGGTCCACCGACGGTACACGCAAGTGGCTGTTCGATGTGGGCAAGAACAACGCGGTCGAAGCGGTATTCATACCAGAGGACGATCGCGGCACCTTGTGCATCTCCAGCCAGGCGGGATGTACCGTGGCATGCCCTTTTTGCTCTACCGGCTACCAAGGTTTCAACCGCAACCTTACAACGGCCGAAATCATCGGCCAGCTCTGGTACGCCAAGCGGGCCCTGCAGGCTGATCTGCAAAGCGCCCGTATCGGCGAAGAGGCCCTGGCCGCGCCTGAACCGGCGCGCGTCATTAGCAACGTGGTCATGATGGGCATGGGCGAGCCCTTGCTCAATTACGACCAGGTGCTTGGCGCCTTGCGGCTCATGCTGGACGATAACGCCTATGGCCTGTCGCGCCGCCGCGTCACGGTGTCCACGTCGGGCGTGGTGCCCATGATGGATCGCCTTGGCCGCGATTGCCCGGTGGCCCTTGCCGTTTCATTGCATGCGCCCAACGACGCCTTGCGCGACAAGCTGGTGCCGCTCAATCGCAAGCACCCCTTGGCCGAGCTCCTGGCGGCCTGCAACCGCTACCTTGAATTTGCGCCGCGCGATTTCATTACATTCGAATACATCATGCTCGACGGGGTCAACGATACCGACCAGCATGCCCGCGAATTGATTACTATTGCAAAGCAGGTGCGTTGCAAATTCAATTTGATTCCATTCAATCCTTTTCCGCAGTCAGGCCTGAAGCGCTCGCCCGCCGCACGGGTGCGTTTATTCGCCCAGCGTCTCATGGATGCAGGCCTGGTGGCAACCGTGCGTAAAACTCGTGGAGACGACATTGCGGCTGCCTGCGGGCAACTGGCGGGCGATGTCAAAGATCGCACGCGTATCAACGAGCGTTTGCCCGACCGTGCGATCATCGCTATCAACCAGGAGCGTGGATGACCCAACCTCTCTTAAAAGAAGCTCGCCTCGAAGTCGTGAGTCCTCCAGCCGCTCCCACGGGTGTCGGGCCTACGCTGCGCGATTTGCGCGAAGCCAGGCGCTTGTCGCTTGCCGAAGTCTCCGCTCGCCTGAAGTTCACCGCGCGTCAGCTCGAGGCGCTTGAAACCGAGCAATGGGACCGCCTGCCTACAGGCGTTTCGTTGCGAGGCTTCGTAAAAAATTACGGTCGCTTCCTCGAGGCCGATATCGATGCATTGCTGGTCATGCTCGATGACCAGGTCGGAGCCACCTCGGCCAAGCCGGTGGCCATCTCCAGGGCGGGTTCCCTGGGGCCCGCCGATCTGCCTATACATGGCGAGCCCGTGCACCGGCCCTGGGGCTGGCTCATCATTATTCTTGTCTTGTTGTTTGTCGCTGGTTTCTATGCCATTGAACGCGGCTGGGTGCCCGATTCATGGCTGGTGTTCGACTGGCTTAAATCCTTGAAAAAATGAACGATATTCCAGGCAGCATCACGGTTGGCAGTCCCTTGTCCGTGGGTTCCGCGCAACGGCGGCCCACTCGGCCGGCCGTCGTCAGCTGGGGCGGCAAATCGGTGCGGATCGGCGGCGGCGCCCCGATCGTCGTGCAGTCCATGACCAATACCGACACCACCGATGCCATCGCCACGGCCATCCAGGTCAAAGAGCTTGCCATGGCCGGTTCCGAGCTCGTGCGCATTACGGTCAATACGCCGGAAGCCGCGCGCGAAGTGCCCGCCATACGCGAACAGCTCGACCGCATGAACATATCCGTGCCGCTGGTAGGCGATTTCCATTACAACGGGCATAAGCTGCTGACGCAATTCCCTGAATGCGCGCAGGCCTTGTCCAAGTACCGCATCAACCCGGGCAATATGGGCGGGGGTAAAAAGCGCGACGACAATTTCGCCCAAATGATAGACATCGCCTGCCGCTACGAAAAACCGGTGCGCATAGGCGTGAATTGGGGCAGTCTCGATCACGAACTCATGGCCCGCATGATGGACGACAACAGCAAGCTGCCCCAGCCGTGGGATGCACAGGCCGTGATGCGCGATGCCCTGGTGGTGTCGGCCATCAGCAATGCGCAGCGCGCCGAAGAGCTCGGCTTGTCGCCCAATGCCATCGTGCTGTCGTGCAAAGTCAGCCATGTCCAGGATTTGATCACGGTATACCGCGACCTTTCGGCGCGTTGCGATTATCCGCTGCACCTGGGGCTCACCGAGGCGGGCATGGGCAGCAAGGGTATTGTCGCGTCCACGGCGGCATTGTCCGTGCTGCTGCAACAGGGCATAGGCGACACCATACGCATTTCGCTTACGCCCGAGCCGGGCGGCGACCGCCGGCGCGAAGTCATCGTCGCCCAGGAAATCCTGCAAAGTATGGGCTTGCGCGCGTTTACGCCCATGGTGGTAGCATGCCCGGGTTGCGGGCGCACCAGCAGCACGGTGTTTCAAGAACTGGCCGACAGCATACAAACCTATCTGCGCGAGCAAATGCCGGCCTGGAAAGGCCGCTATCCGGGCGTCGAAACCATGAATGTCGCGGTGATGGGCTGCGTGGTGAACGGGCCGGGCGAAAGCCGGCATGCCGATATCGGCATCAGCCTGCCGGGAACCGGCGAAATTCCGTCAGCCCCGGTGTTTGTCGATGGCGAGCGTACCGTGACGCTCAAGGGCGATGGCATTGCGCGCGAATTCCAGGCCATTGTCGAGCAATATGTCGAGCGCCGCTACGGCGCGGGCAATCCGGATAACTACAAGGGGCGGGGCTAGCCCGCGGGAAAGCAAGAATTTTATGACGCAGTCGTTTGAAAAGGTCCGTGCCCTGACCGGCATGAAAGATGTATTGCCCGATGCCAGCGCGCAATGGGAGGCTCTCGAAGCCACGGTGCGCGGATGGCTGGCCAGTTATGGCTATCGCAATATGCGCACGCCCGTACTGGAGCAGACCCGGTTGTTCACCCGCGGTATCGGCGAAGTCACCGATATCGTCGAAAAGGAAATGTATACCTTCACCGATGCCCTGAATAACGAGCAGCTCACCATGCGCCCCGAGTTCACCGCGGGCATGGTGCGGGCGGCGATCGAGCATAATATGCTGTACGATAGGCCGCAGCGGGTGTATGCCATGGGGCCGGTGTTTCGTCACGAAAAGCCGCAGCGGGGGCGGTATCGCCAGTTTCACCAGATCGACGTCGAAGCCCTGGGTTTTGCCGGGCCCGATATCGACGCCGAACTCATCGTCATGCTGGCCCGGTTATGGAAAACACTGGGCCTGAACGATATCCGGCTCGAACTGAATTCGCTGGGCCAGGCCGACGAACGCGCTGCGCATCGCGCGGCGCTCATCGTCTACCTGGAGCAGCACAAAGACGTGCTCGATGCCGAGGCGTTGCGCCGCATGTACACCAATCCCCTGCGCGTGCTGGACACCAAGAATCCCGCCATGCAGGATATGGCGAACAACGCGCCGCGCCTGTTCGATTTCCTGGGCCGCGAATCGCTGGACCATTTCGAAGGCGTATGCGAACGGCTGCGCGATGCGGGAATAGCCTACAGCCTGAACACGCGTTTGGTGCGCGGGCTGGACTATTACAATCTGACCGTCTTCGAATGGGTGACCGACAGGCTGGGCGCCCAGGGTACGGTTTGCGGCGGCGGCCGCTACGATGGTCTGGTCGAACTGCTGGGCGGCAAGGCCGCGCAAGCCGTGGGCTTCGCCATCGGCGTCGAGCGTTTGCTGGATTTATGCTCGCAGTCGGGCGATCAGGCGGCGCTGCCCGAATGCCAGGTGTATATGGTTCATCAAAGCCCGCCGGCGCAGCGCCTGGCTGCGCAACTGGCTGAATCGCTGCGCGATGAGGGCTTGAATGTGGTGGTTCATGCGGGGTCCGCGGGCTTCAAGTCGCAATTCAAGCGCGCCGATGCCAGCGGCGCCGTTGTTGCGGTTATTCTGGGCGACGACGAAATCGCCGCTCGCGCGGCAAGCGTCAAATGGCTGCGGCAGCGGGCCGGGCAAGATCAGCCCCAACAAGAAACGATCGGGCTGGACCGCCTGGTTGCGGAATTGAAATTAAAGGTTTGAAGCATGGCATACGATTTGGAAGAACAGGAAAAGCTGGATGCGCTGCGCGCGTGGTGGGAACGGTACGGCACGCTGTGCGTCGTGCTGGTTTTCGTCATTGTCGCGGGCATAGCCGGTTGGCGCGGATGGCAATGGTACGAGGGCCATCAGGCGGGCCAGGCCATGGGCTATTTCGAAGCGCTTGAAAGCGCCACCGCGCAAGAAGGCGATGACGCCGTGGCGCGCATCAAGGCCGCCAGCAGCACGCTGCGCAGCGATTTCTCCGAATCCGGCTACACCTCGCGCGGCGTTCTGGTCGCCGCCCAGGCGCTGGAGTCGCGCAAAGACCTCGACGGCGCGCGCGAGCAGCTGGATTGGCTGATCAAGCACAGCACCGATGTCGCGCTGGTTTCCCTGGGCCGCCTGCGGCTGGCGGGTGTATTGCTGGAGCAGAAACAATACGATCAGGCCCTGGCGCAGCTGGATAACGCGCCCGCGGCGTTTTCAGCGCTGTATGCCGACCGCCGAGGCGATATCCTTCTGGCCCAGGGCAAGCCTGCCGAAGCCAAATCCGCCTGGGAAAGCGCCATGAAAGAATTTGGGCAGGATCCCGTCGCGCAAATCGTCCGATTGAAAATTGATGCATTGGGTGGAGTCTGATTTTATGTCTATAGCCATTAGTCGCCGTATGTTGCGCAACGCCGCGCTGGCGCTCGGCGTTGCCTCCCTGGCCGGATGCTCGATGTTTGCCAGCAAGAACGAACGCTACGATCCAGCCCCATTGACCGAGTACGCCGCGGGCGTGTCGGCCAAGGTGGTGTGGTCGGCATCTGTCGGCAGCGACGGCGGGTATGGTTTCGTTCCGGCGCTTGTGGGCGATTCGGTTTATGCCGCCGCGCCTGACGGCGCCGTCAGCAAGATCGATCTGGCCTCGGGCCGGGTTCAATGGCGCGGCGACGCCAAAACCGAACTCACCGCGGGCGTAGGCTCCGATGGGCAGACCACGGCGGTTGCGGCCGCCGACGGCACAGTCGTCGCTTTCGACGACACGGGCGCCGAAAAATGGCGCGCCAAGGCCACCAGCGCGGTGAATATTCCGCCGGCGGTCGGCGCCGGCATGGTCGTCGTGCGCAGCAGCGATTACCGTATCCAGGCTTTTGACCAGGCTACGGGCGAGCCGCGCTGGAATGTCCAGCGTCCGGGCCCCGCCCTGGCGCTTAAAACCAATATGCAAATGATTATCGTCGACGGCCTGTTGATTTCCGGCCTGCCCAACGGCAGGGTGATGGCCATCAACGCAAGCAACGGCAGTGTGCAATGGGAAGGCACGGTTTCCGTTTCCCAGGGCGCCACCGATCTGGAACGCATCACCGATGTGGTGGGAACTCCGCAGATACAAGGCCCTTTGCTGTGCGCCGTCACGTATCAGGGCCGGATGGTATGTTTTGACGTCTCCCAGGGCGGCCGGCCGGTATGGGACCAGAATTTTTCCAGCAACACGGGCATGACCACCGATACCCAGCAAGCGTATGCGGCCGATCAGCGCGATGTGGTGCACGCCTTCGCATTGGCCGATGGGCATGAGGTCTGGAAACAGGAAGGGTTGCGCAACCGCCGCCTGTCGTCTCCGGCCGTTGTCGCGCAGGCGATGGCGGTTGGCGATTTTGAAGGTTATGTGCATTTTCTATCGCGTACCGACGGCAAGCTGCTGGGCCGGGTACAAGTCGGTGGCGACGCCATTACGTCGCCATTGCTGGCCACCAATCAGGGTGTGCTGGTGCAAACAGGTAATGGCAATTTGGTCTTGGTCGGTGTCAATTGAACAGTGTTACTTTCAAGCCGGTGGTTGCCCTGGTGGGCCGCGCCAATGTGGGCAAATCCACGTTGTTCAACCGGATTACGCGTTCGCGCGCGGCCCTGGTCGCTGATTTTTCAGGGCTGACGCGCGATCGCCATTACGGCGAAGGGCGCGTCGGCAACCATCCTTTCATCGCCGTCGATACCGGCGGCTTCGAGCCGGTTGCCAAGGATGGCATCCTGCTGGAAATGGCGCGCCAGACTCAGCAAGCGATTGCCGAGTCCGATGTCGTGATCTTCCTGGTCGATGCGCGGGCCGGGGTCAATGCCCACGACCATGAAATCGCCAGCCTGTTGCGCAAGACCGGGCAGCGTATCTTTCTGGCTGTCAACAAGGCCGAGGGCATGCGCTACGGGTCGGCCGCTTCCGAATTCCACGAGCTGGGCCTGGGCGAACCGCATCCTATTTCAGCCTCTCACGGCGATGGCGTGGTCGACCTGATCGAACTGGCCTTGTCATACCTGGACAAGGAACCGGGCCAGACCGATACCGATACCGAAGAAGCCGTTTTCGATCTGGACGAGGCCAATGCGGCTTTCGGCGACGATGACGATGATGACGGCAGTCAGGAAGACGCCGGCGAAACAGGCGAGCCCGACGCCGCCGTCCAGCACCGCATCAAGCTGGCGATTGTCGGGCGGCCCAACGTGGGCAAGTCCACACTGATCAATACGCTCCTGGGCGAAGAGCGGGTCATTGCCTTCAATATGCCCGGCACGACGCGCGACGCCATTGAAATCGACTTCGAGCGCGGCGGCGTCGCCTATACCTTGATCGATACGGCGGGACTGCGCCGCCGCGGCAAGGTGTTCGAGGCGGTGGAAAAGTTCTCGGTCATCAAGACATTGCAGGCCATCGAAGCCTGCAATGTCGTGTTGCTGATGCTGGATGCGCAAACCGAGATTTCCGACCAGGACGCGCACATCGCCGGTTTCGTTCTCGAAACGGGCAGGGCGCTGGTCGTGGGTATCAACAAATGGGACGGCCTGGACGCCCACCAGCGTGAACGCATACTGCGCGAATTCGAGCGCAAGCTGCGGTTCCTGTCGTTCGCCAAAATGCATACGGTTTCGGCATTGAACGGGCAGGGCGTCAATGCCTTGATCAAGTCCGTCAATACGGCGCACGCGGCGGCCTTCGCCAAGCTGTCCACGCCCAAGCTGACTCGCATCCTGCAGGTTGCCGTCGAACAGCAGCCGCCGCCGCGCAAGGGGATTTTCAGGCCCAAGATGCGCTATGCGCACCAGGGCGGGCAAAATCCCCCGCTTATCATTATTCACGGCAATGCCCTGGATGCGATTTCCGATTCTTACCGCCGCTATCTGGAAACCCGTTTCCGCACCACATTCAAACTTGAAGGCACGCCTTTGCGCATTGAATTCAAGTCATCGCATAATCCTTACGCACAGGGGACGCAGTGAGCCGTTTCTGGAGCGACCATGTCGCCGGCTTGGCGCCGTATACGCCGGGCGAGCAGCCTAAAATTGCCAATCTGCTCAAACTGAATACCAACGAGCATCCGTTCGGCCCCTCGCCGCAGGCCATAGAGGCCATGAAGGCGGCCGCCAACGATAGCTTGCGTCGCTACCCCGACAATGATTCCACGGCCTTGCGCCAGGCCATCGCCACGCTGCATGGCCTGGATATGGATCAGGTATTGCCCGGCAATGGCTCGGACGAAGTGCTGGCCCATGTTTTCAATGGCTTGTTCAGGCATGGCGACCGGCCCTTGCTGATGCCGGACATCAGCTACAGCTTTTATCGCACCTATTGCCGCTTGTACGATATTCCTTGCCGCCTGATTCCCTTGGCCGACGACTTCTCGATACGCGTTTCGGACTACACCGCACCGCATCCCGTAACTCCCGCGGGCATTGTCTTTGCCAACCCGAATGCCCCCACCGGCATAGCGCTCGATCTGTCCGACATCCAGGCTATCGCTCGCGCCAATCCCGATGTTCCGGTGCTGGTGGACGAGGCTTACGTGGATTTCGGCGCCGAATCGGCCATCGCCCTGCTGGACACTTGCAGCAATATCGTGGTGGTGCATACCTTGTCCAAGTCGCGTTCGCTGGCCGGCCTGCGAGTAGGCTTTGCCGTGGCCAGCCAGGAAATCATCAGCGGTCTGCTGCGCGTCAAGGACAGCTTCAATTCCTACCCCCTGGACAGCATCGCCCAGGCCGGGGCCGTGGCGTCCTTGCACGATACCGCCTATTTCGATCAAACGCGTGCGGCGGTCATCCAGACGCGCGATTATTTGACGCAACAATTGGGCACGCTTGGATTCGAAGTTTTACCCTCCAAGGCCAATTTCGTTTTCGCGCGCCATCCGGGACACGATGGCGTTGCGCTCAGCCGCGCCCTCCGGGCTCAAGGCATATTGGTCAGGCATTTCAGCCAGCCGCGGATCGATCAATTTTTACGCATTACAGTGGGAACTCTCGAGGACTGCGAGCGTCTATGCAATAGCTTGTCCGGAATATTGTCCAAAACCCATTAGAATTACGCGCACACGGCTGCTTTTGTCCACAGTGTCCGTGCGCGTTCAGGGAAAACCCTGTACAGTAGACCCTTACACCAAATTACTTTATAACAACACAATTGGAGCCTAGCCAATGAGCAACAAAGGGCAAACACTACAAGATCCATTTTTGAATGCATTACGCAAGGATCACGTGCCCGTATCGATTTACCTGGTTAACGGGATCAAACTGCAGGGGCAGGTTGAATCTTTTGATCAATATGTCGTTCTCTTGCGCAATACCGTCACCCAAATGGTATATAAACACGCAATTTCCACCGTCGGTTCCGGCGCGCCCAGTCGTCTTTCAAGTGGATGAGCCCTCTGAGTAAACATCCGCTTTATTTTGTTCGCGAAACACCCGCCGTGTGCCTCGTGCCGGCGGGTCTTTCGTTTGGGGCTCGTTCATGAAAGTCCTGATCCTCAATGTTGATCTGGGCAAGCCCGATTACCAGGCTCACGCCGACGAATTCCAGATGTTGGCCAAAGGCGCGGGAGCGCAGGTTGTCGGTACGGTGCTTGCTCGCCGTTCACGCCCGGACGCCGCCTTGTTCATCGGCACGGGCAAGCTGCAAGAGGCCGTTCTTGTAGCCGACCAGACCGATGCCGAAATTGTGCTTTTCGACCAGCCGCTGACGCCCGGCCAGCAGCGCAATCTTGAAAAGGGCTTCAACCGGCGGGTCGTGGATCGCGTCGCCTTGATTCTCGACATTTTCGCGCTGCGGGCCAAAAGCCATGAAGGCAAGCTGCAGGTCGAACTGGCCCAGTTGCAGCACCTTTCAACGCGCCTGACCCGGATGTGGTCCCATCTCGAGCGCCAGCGCGGCGGCATAGGCATGCGCGGGCCTGGCGAGGGCCAGTTGGAAATGGATCGCCGCATCATCGGCGACAAGGTGCGCCTGCTCAAAGAGCGGCTGGAAAAAGTGCAGCGCCAGCGGGCAACGCAACGCCGTTCGCGCTCGCGCGGCAGTATATTGTCGGTGTCGCTGGTAGGCTATACCAACGCCGGCAAATCCACCCTGTTCAATTCGCTCACGCGGGCGGGCGCTTATGCGGCCGACCAGCTGTTCGCCACCCTGGACACTACTACGCGCCGCATCTGGATCGAGGAAGCGGGGCAGGTCGTGATGTCGGATACGGTGGGTTTTATACGCGACTTGCCGCCCACGCTTATTGCGGCGTTCCGGGCCACTCTTGAAGAAACCGTGCAGGCCGACCTGTTGCTGCATGTGGTCGACGCCTCCAGTCCGCAGCGCGATGAGCAGATAGCGGAAGTCGATAAGGTGCTGGCCGATATCGGCGCCGACGAAATCCCGCGGATACTGGTCTATAACAAAATAGACGAGGCAGGGTACGCGCCTAGGGTGGAGCGCAACGAACATGGTACGATTGCACGAGTTTTTGTGAGCGCTCTAAAGCGCGCCGGTTTAGATGGTTTGCGTGGGGCAATTGTCGAATCAGGTCATATCGCGGGAAATAATGCGTCAACTATCGAAAATGTTTAATCTGAATGATCCTGGCTGGGGCCGTGGCAATAACAACGGTTCCGAACCTCCTCGTCCGCCCAAGGGCGACGGGCCTCCCGATCTCGACGAGGTCTGGCGCGATTTCAACAGCCGCCTCGGTTCCTTGTTCGGGCGCAAGCCCAAGCGCGGCGGCAATCGCTTCGGCGGTGGCGGCGACAACGGCTCGGGCAACGGCGGCTTGCCGCAAATGCCCAAGGGTTCGCCCAAGCTGGTCGGAATTATCGCCGTGATCGTGGTTGGCCTATGGCTGGCCAGCGGCTTTCTCATTGTCCAGGAAGGCCAGGTCGCTGTCGTGACCAAGTTCGGCAAGTACACCAAGACGCTGCCGCCCGGTTTGCAGTGGCGTCTTCCCTATCCCATCGAAAGCAACCAAATGGTGAATATCTCCCAGTTGCGCACTTTCGAAGTGGGTTTCCGCGGAACGGCGCGCAACAAGGTGCTGCCTGAATCGCTCATGCTGACCACCGATGAAAATATCGTCGATTTGCAATTCGTGGTGCAGTACCGCCTGATGTCCACCGGCGCGCCCGATTACCTGTTCAAGACCAGCCAGCCCGACGAATCCGTGCGCCAGGCCGCCGAAACCGCCATGCGCGAAATCGTGGGCAAGAAGCCCATGGACTTCGTACTGTATTCCGGCCGTACCGAAGTGGCCAACGAGGTGCAGAAGCTGGCCCAGCACATACTTGATCGCTACCAGACCGGAATCCAGATCAGCACTGTGGCCATCCAGAATGTGCAGCCGCCCGAACAGGTCCAGGCCGCTTTCGACGATGCCGTAAAGGCCGGCCAGGATCGCGAGCGCCAGATCAACGAAGGCAATGCCTATTCGAACAAAGTTTTGCCCGAGGCCGAAGGCCAGGTGGCGCGCATGGTTCAAGAGGCCGAAGGCTATCGGGCCAAGGTGATCGGCGACGCCCAGGGCGACACCTCGCGCTTTTCCAGCATCGAGACAGAATTCGCCAAGGCTCCCGCCATTACTCGCGAACGCATGTATTTGTCGACCATGCAGGAAATTCTTGCGAACAGCAGCAAGGTCATGATCGATTCGCAAGCCAGCAACAACATGTTGTATTTGCCTTTGGATAAAATCATGCATCAGGCGGCCGGCGCGGCTTCAGGCGCCAGCCCCAGCAATTCGGTCGAAAACACGACTGCCGCGGCGGCTGCCGGGCAACAGCAGTCGAAGACGGCCGGCACTCCTGCGCGTACCCGCAGTCCCGACACCAGCGCTTCCACCAAAAGCTCGCTGCTGACGAACCCGTATTCACGCTAGGAGGCCATAATGCAACGTTTTTTCCCCGCTTTAGTCGGCCTGGTCATTTTCCTGGCTATTCTGTCCTCGTGCGTGTTCGTGGTCCGAGAACGCGATGCCGCCCTGGTTTTTGCTTTGGGCGAGGTGCGCGACACCATTACCGAGCCTGGGCTGTATTTCAAGTTTCCGCCACCGTTTGAAAACGTGGTGCGCCTCGACAAACGCCTGCAAACCATAGAAACCAACGACCCGGAACGCATTCAAACCGCCGAAAAGAAAAACCTGCTGATCGATTCTTTCGTGAAGTGGCGTATTGCCGATCCGCGCTTGTTTTATGTCACTTTCGGGGCCAACGATCGCGCGGCCGTCGAGCGCTTGCAGGCCCAGATTCGCGATGCGCTGAATGCCTCGGTCAACGTGCGCACCGTGAAAGAAGTCGTTTCCAACGAACGCGACACCATCATGAAAGAAGTGCTGACGACGGTCGAGGCTCGCGCCAAACCCTTGGGCGTCCAGGTGCTCGACGTGCGCTTGCGCCGCATCGATTTCGCGCCTGAAATTTCCGAGTCGGTATACCGGCGCATGGAAGCTGAGCGCAAGCAAGAGGCCAACCGCCTGCGCGCCACCGGCGCCGCCGACAGCGAACGGATCCGCGCGCAGGCCGATCGCCAGCGCCAGGAGCTTTTGGCCAAGGCTTATGCCCAGGCGCAAGGCATCAAAGGCCAGGGCGAAGCCAGTGCTTCCGCGCTTTACTCTCAAGCCTATGGCAAGAACCCCGAGTTCTACGAACTGTACAAAAGCCTGGAAGGTTACCGCGCCGCGTTCTCGGGTTCCAACGACACCTTGGTTCTCAGCCCCAAATCCGACTTCTTCAAGTTCTGGAATTCGCCAAATGGGGTCAAGCCCGCCGCGCCATAAGGGCGGCGGTGTCGGGTTACGCGCTCCTGGCGCGTAATCCGGGGCCTGGCGCTGGTCAATCCACCGGTTTTGGCGCCGGCCATCCTCCGGTTTCCTTATTCGATTCTATCGTTTATACTATCGCGTAAGTTTGGTTTATCTTTTTACCGCAAGCGACTTGGCGGGCTTACGCCCCAAGTCGCTTTTTGTTTGGCAGTGTTTTTTGCAATGGTATTTTTCAGGGCCGCATGATGTCCAATTGGTTGTTGCCGGAAAGTCTGGCCGATATTTTGCCCGCCGAGGCGCGCCGTATCGAAGAATTGCGCCGCAATTTGCTGGACCTGTATCGCACATATGGCTTCGAGCTCGTCGCCCCGCCCTTGGTCGAATATATCGATTCCCTGCTTTCGGGCACAGGCGGCGCGCTTAATCTGCGCACCTGCAAGCTGGTCGACCAGATATCGGGCCGCACCCTGGGCGTGCGCGCCGACATGACGCCGCAGGTTTCGCGCATCGATGCTCATTTGCTGAATCGTCAAGGCGTGACCCGCCTGTGCTATTGTGGATCGGTGCTGCATGCCAGGCCCGCGGGCCTGTTGTCCGATCGCGAGCTGCTGCAAATCGGGGCTGAAATCTTCGGCCATGCCGGGGTGGAAGCCGATATCGAAATTCTCGAGCTGGCCCTTGAAAGCGTAAAGCAGGCCGGCGTGGCCACGGCGCGCCTGGATTTGAACCATCCAGGAATAGGCAGGGCTGTCATCGACTCCGACCCGGCGCTGGCCGGCGCCGCCGACGATATCTTCGATCTGCTCAGCACCAAAGATATTCCCGCCCTGGCCGTTTTGGGCGCGCGTTTTCCGGGCGTGCAGCCGGTAACCCTGCGGGCCTTGCTCGACCTGGCGTCGCTTTATGGCGGCACCGAAGTCATCGCCAAGGCGCGCAAGATATTGCCGGCCTTGCCTGGGCTGGTGGCTGGCCTGGACGACCTCGAAATCCTGGTTCGCGCGCTGCCCGCGCACGAATTCAGCGTGGACCTGGCCGATATGGGCAGCGGCTATGGCTACCATTCCGGCGTGGTGTTTTCCATCTACGCCGAAGGCTGGCACGACGCTCTGGTCAAAGGGGGGCGCTACGATGGCGTAGCCAAGGCTTTCGGCCGTTCGCGTCCCGCCACTGGCTTCAGCCTGGATTTGCGTAAATTGTCATCCGGCTTGCCCCCCGCCCAAACGGTCAAGGCAATACGCGCCCCTTGGGGCACCGAAACCGCGCTGGTGGCCGCGTTGCGCGAATTGCGCGCCGCCGGCCAGATCGTTGTACAAGTTTTGCCAGGGCAAGCGCATCATCTGGACGAATTCACCGTGGACCGGGAACTGGTTCTGGATAACGGGGCATGGAAGGTAAGGGCGATTCAGTAGTCCGCATCGGCGGGCAGCTTTATCGCATGATTTGAACCTGCTTTGGCCTTGCGTGTAGTGGGCCGAAACTTTTTTGATACGTAACATGAGCAAGAATATTGTGGTGATAGGCACCCAGTGGGGTGACGAAGGCAAGGGAAAGATCGTCGACTGGCTGGCCGAGTCGGCCCAGGGCGTGGTCCGCTTCCAGGGTGGTCACAATGCGGGGCACACGCTCTGGATCAATGGCAAGAAGACCATTCTTCGCCTGATTCCGTCCGGCATCATGCATCCCCATGTCACATGCTATATAGGCAATGGCGTAGTGCTGTCTCCCGACGCTCTGCTCAAGGAAATCGCCGAGCTGGAAGCCATCGGCCTGGATGTGCGTTCGCGTTTGCAGATATCGCCGGCCTGCCCGCTGATTCTTCCCTATCACATTGCGCTGGACCAGGCGCGCGAAGCGCGCAAGGGCGAGGGCAAGATAGGCACCACCGGCCGCGGCATCGGTCCTGCATACGAAGACAAGGTAGGACGCCGCGCGCTGCGGGTGCAAGATCTCTACGATCCCGCCATTTTCGATGAAAAGCTGGCCGACGTGCTGGACTTCCATAATTTCGTGCTGACCCAGTACCTGGGCGGCAAGGCGGTTTCGGCCGACGAGGTGCGCGACCAGGCGATGGCGTTGGCCCCTGTGCTGCGTCCGATGGTGGCCGATGTCTCCAGCAATCTGCATATTGCCCAGAAAGCGGGGCATAGCCTGCTGTTCGAGGGCGCGCAGGGCGCCTTGCTGGATATCGATCATGGCACCTATCCCTTTGTCACCAGCAGCAATTGCGTCGCTGGCGCGGCCTCGGCTGGCGCCGGGGTTGGGCCGCAGTCGCTCAATTATGTGCTTGGCATCGCCAAGGCCTATACCACGCGTGTCGGCTCGGGCCCGTTTCCCACCGAACTGCTGGACGATACCGGCGCGCGCCTGGCCACGGTTGGCAAGGAGTTCGGTTCGGTTACGGGGCGTCCGCGCCGTTGCGGCTGGTTCGACGGCGCGGCCATGAAGCGTTCGGTCATGATCAACGGCATATCGGGGCTGTGCATTACCAAGCTCGATGTGCTCGATGGCGTCGAGCAAATCAAAATAGGCGTGGGCTATCGCTACAAGGGCGAATTCCTTGACGTGCTGCCGTATGGCGCGCATGCCGCCGCCGAAGCCGAGCCCGTTCTGGAAGAAATGGCCGGCTGGACGGAGTCCACGGTGGGCATTACCGAATACGACAAGCTGCCGGTCAACGCGCGCCGCTACCTGGAACGTATCGCCGAAGTGTGCGATGTCGCGATCGATATGGTTTCCACCGGCCCGGATCGCCTGGAAACCATTGTGCTGCGCCATCCCTTCAAGGGCTAAGCCGGCCGCGGCGCCGGATGGCCCGCATACGGACCCGGCGCTTCGCCGGACCCTGCCGTTGGAATGAAAGCCCCGAGATTTTGCAAGAGATCCGGGGTTTTCCGCCACTGGCTTTGCGCTATTCGCCAGCCGGTTTATCATGACGCACTTTCAAAACAATAATCTACAGGAACCACCGCCTTATGAGCCATCCAAGCACCGACTCCGACTACTGGGTTAGCTGGGACCAATACCATGCCCTTATCGAGCGTCTTGCCTTGACCGTTCATGAGTCGGGCTGGGGTTTCGACAAAATAGTATGCCTGGCGCGCGGCGGGGTTCGTGTCGGCGATGTGCTGTCGCGTATTTACGACGTGCCGCTGGGAATTCTGGCAACCAGCAGCTACCGCGAGGCCGCCGGCAAGCAGCAGGGCGAACTGGATATTGCCCAATTCATTACGATTACCCGCGGCACCCTGGACGGCCGGGTGCTGCTGGTTGACGACATGGTCGACACCGGCTTGACATTCAACCGTGTCCGCGATCATCTTTTGTCACAGTTTCCGGCTATTACCGAACTCAAGACCGCTGTGTTATGGTGGAAAGGGCATTCCAAGGCGACGCCGGATTTCTGTGTCGAGAAACTGCCGACCAATCCCTGGATACACCAGCCTTTCGAAGACTACGACAGCATTCGCCCCAGCCAGCTCGAGGCCTGGATGCGCAAGGGCCTGCGTAACTGAATCGCCACGCATATCAGCGGGTTCCTGCTTTTAATCTAGCCACAGGCAATCTTTTCGTGCTAAACTCTTAGGTTGTCGTTAATACCCACTAATTTAACCTGCAAGGCTTAAGATTACATGCCTATCGTTCGTCTGAAAGAAAACGAGCCGTTTGAAGCCGCATTGCGCCGCTTTAAGCGCACTATCGAAAAAATTGGTCTCTTGACCGAATTGCGCGCGCGCGAATTTTACGAAAAGCCTACCGCCGAACGTAAACGCAAGCATGCCGCGGCCGTCAAGCGCCATTACAAACGCATCCGCAGCCAACAACTGCCTCCGCGTCTGTATTGATTGATACCTGAATCATTTGTTCAGGATCTTCTCGCCCGAGTAGATGTTGTTGACGTCGTCGGGCGATACGTACAGTTGCGCAAGGGTGGGGCCAATTTACTTGGCCTTTGCCCGTTTCACAACGAAAAAAGCCCCTCTTTCACGGTAAGCCCGACCAAGCAGTTTTATCATTGCTTTGGCTGCGGAGCACATGGCAGCGCCATTACTTTCCTGATCGAGCATACCGGTGCCAGTTTTCCCGAGGCCGTGCGCAGTCTTGCCGCGAGCTCCGGCATGACGGTTCCCGAAGAAGCCCGCAGTCCCCGCCAGCGCGTTGCCGACAAGGTTCGTAAAGACGAAGTCTCGCGCCAGCAGCAAATATTGGACATGGCGCAGGCGCACTATGTACGCGAGCTCAAAGGCTCGCGCAGCGCCATCCAGTACTTGAAGCAGCGCGGCTTGTCCGGCGAAACCGCCGCCCGCTTCGGGCTGGGCTGGTCGGGTTCGGACAGGCGCGGCCTGTCGACCGTATTTCCCCTTTATGACGATCCTCTGCTGGTCGAGTCGGGTCTGGTCATCGAAGCGGAGGACGGCCGCCGCTATGATCGCTTCCGCGAGCGGGTCATGTTCCCGATTCGCAATCAGCGCGGGAATTTGATCGGCTTCGGCGGACGCATCATAGGCAAGGGCGAGCCCAAATACCTGAATTCGCCTGAAACCTCCTTGTTTTCCAAAGGCCACGAACTCTATGGCTTGTGGGAAGGGCGCAGCGGCATTCGCACCGAAGGCTATGTCCTGGTAGTCGAAGGCTATATGGATGTGGTCGGGCTGGCGCATCATGGCCTGGGCAATGCGGTGGCCACGCTGGGTACGGCCACCACACCCGCGCATATACAGAAGCTGCTGCGTGCAAGCCACAAAATCGTGTTCAGCTTCGATGGCGATAAAGCAGGCAGGCGGGCCGCCTGGCGCGCTTTGAATACCTGCTTGCCGCTGGTGCGTGACGATGTGGCCATGCGTTTTCTGTTTTTACCGGCCGAGCATGACCCCGATTCCTACATACGGGAATATGGCAACGAAGCCTTCAAGGCCACGGTGGCCGAAGCGGTTCCGTTGTCGCGTTTCATGCTCGATGAGCTTGCTTCGCATCATGCCATGAACGAGGCGGAGGGCCGGGCGGCTTGCGTGCACGAGGCCAAGCCTATGCTGGCCGCGCTGCCGGAGGGCACGCTGCGCGTCCAGATCGAACGCGAATTCGCCAAGCTGGTGCTGTTGACGCCGGAAGAGCTCAGCCAGATACTGGCCGAAGTTCCCGCGCCGGCGCCATCCGAGCCGGTAGCTTATAAGCAAGCCGCTGCGCGTCCCGATGCATCGTTCGAGGCCGGCGGCGACGAGCCGCCCGGTTTCATGGATGCGCCCATGTTCGAGCATGACGATTATGGGTCTTACGATGCGGGCGACGCGGCGCCGGACTCGTTTCCCCGGGGCAAGCCGGCAGCCTCGCGCGGCAACAAAGCGCGCACGGTTACGCCCATGGCCAAACGGCTGTTGCGTTTATTGCTGGCGCATCCCGAGCTGGTGTCCAGTTTGGGCGACCAGCAGCTTGAAATCCTGGAGCAAGGCCCCCATCTAGTGTTGGTAAGAGACCTGATCGCATTGGCCCATGCCAGCGGCGCCCGCCATGCGGGAGCCTTGTTGCAGGCCGCCGAGCCGGGCAGCGACCTGGAAGGCGTGCTGGCTTCGGTAAGTCTCGAATTATTGGCCCAGGAAGATCTGCCTGATCCGCAGTCCGAATGGACAGATGCCATGCGGCGCATAGAACTGGAGGCTATCAAGGCTGAACAGTTGAGTTTGATCGACGCTGGTTTGAAAGACGATGAATCTCGAAAGAGATATCACGAATTGACGCGACGAATTGCCCTGCTAAGTAGTGCGTCTTCGCGTTGAGTGCTGTAAAATTGAGAGTTTTCGCAACGCCTAGGCATATATTTGCATAATAATGGTGTTTGTAACCGGCTAGCCCCCTTTGCCTTGCAACGAACTACGTCAAGGATTATTTTATACGGGCTGCTATGGTCGGCATCAGCGTTACCCGCAACATATGCTCATTTTTTGCGATAAGTAAGTTCTGCCCTGCAACACTCGTTGGCTTTTGGCCGACCGAGTGATTTTGCGCCTACGGAAGCGACTATGACCCAAAGTACTGGTAAAACCCCCCTGGCAGTTGAACAAACTGCGAAAAAAGCTAAAACTGTTGCCGCGACCAAAAGTGTTGCGAAAACAACAGTGAAAGTCGGGGATGGTGTTACGGCAGAAGCCTCTGCTGCGAAGAAAGCCGCAGTCAAGAAAACCGCTGCCGCCGCGGTAGTCAAGAAGGCCGCCGAGGCCGGCGCGCCCGAACCCAAGAAAACAAAGACGGCAGCCCGCGCAGTGCCTACAGGCCGTCGTCCCGGCCGTCCCGCCAAGAACGCCAATAACGATTCCGCCGACTTCAATGACGACGATACCGGCGACGCCGAGGTCATCCCCGATCTCAAGCCTCTGCCCAAGCGCGGCGGCAAGCGCGCCAAGGGCGACAAAGACGTGCCGGCCCGCAACCAGATGACGCCTGAAGAACAAGAGGCCCGCCGCAACCGCCTGAAAGTGCTGATCAAGCTGGGCAAGGATCGCGGCTACCTTACCTACGGCGAAATCAACGACCATTTGCCCGACGATCTGGTCGATGCCGAAGCCATCGACGGCATTATCAGCACGTTCAGCGATATGGGCATCTCGGTCTACGACCAGGCGCCCGATGCTGATGCGCTGCTCATGAGCGATAACGCGCCGGTTGCCACCAGCGACGACGACGTCGAAGACGAAGCCGAAGCCGCCTTGACCACGGTCGATTCCGATTTCGGCCGCACGACCGACCCGGTGCGCATGTATATGCGGGAAATGGGCACGGTCGAACTGCTCACTCGCGAAGGCGAAATCGAAATCGCCAAGCGCATCGAAGACGGCCTCAAGCATATGGTCATGGCCATTGCCGCCTGCCCAACCACCATCAATGAAATCCTGCAATATGTGCAGCGCGTGCGCGACGGGGCGGCGCAAATCGACGAAGTCGTGGACGGCCTGATCGACCAGGAAGGCGAAGAATACGCCGGTGCCGGCGTGTCCGTCGACAACGACGAAAACGAAGACGGCCCGGCCGGCGGCATGAGCAGCAAGCAGCTTGAATACCTGCGCGCCACGGCGCTCAAGAAGTTCGAAACCATAGGCGTGTGGTTCGACAAAATGCGCAAGGCGTTCGAACGCGACGGCTACCAGGCCCAGGAATACATCCAGGCCCAGGAGGCCATCCTGAACGAACTGATGGGCGTACGGTTCACGGCCAAAATGGTCGAAAAACTGGCCGACACCCTGCGCGAGCAAGTGGGCGAAGTGCGCAAGCTCGAACGCGCGGTCTTGAATGCCTGCGTGGATCGCGCCGGTATGCCGCGCGCTTATTTCATCAAGGCTTTTCCAGGCAACGAAACCAATCTCGAATGGGTCCTGGGCGAAGTCTCGGGTGGGCATGCCTACTCCGAAACGCTGGAGCGCCACATTCCGGCGGTGCAGGAAATCCAGCAAAAGCTGATCGATCTGCAGACGGCTGTCGTGCTGCCGCTGAAAGACCTCAAAGACGTCAACAAGCGCATGGCCACCGGCGAGGCCAAGGCTCGCAAGGCCAAGCGCGAAATGACCGAAGCCAACTTGCGCCTGGTTATCTCGATCGCCAAGAAATACACGAATCGCGGCTTGCAGTTCCTGGACCTGATCCAAGAGGGCAATATCGGCCTGATGAAAGCGGTGGATAAATTCGAATATCGCCGCGGCTACAAGTTTTCCACCTATGCCACATGGTGGATCCGCCAGGCCATTACGCGTTCCATCGCCGATCAGGCGCGCACTATCCGTATTCCGGTGCACATGATTGAAACGATCAATAAAATGAATCGCATCAATCGCCAGATCCTGCAGGAAACCGGGGCCGAGCCCGATCCGGCTACCCTCGCGCAAAAAATGGACATGCCGGAAGACAAGGTCCGCAAAATCCTCAAGATCGCCAAAGAGCCTATCTCCATGGAAACCCCCATCGGCGACGATGACGATTCCCATTTGGGCGATTTCATCGAAGACACGGGCACCTTGTCGCCATCCGAATGCGGCTCTGCATGGGTCCATGCGCGATGTCGTCAAGGAAGTCCTCGACTCGCTTACGCCGCGCGAAGCCAAGGTGCTGCGCATGCGTTTCGGCATCGAAATGAGCACCGACCAGACGCTCGAAGAAGTAGGCAAGCAGTTCGACGTAACCCGCGAACGGATTCGCCAGATAGAGGCGAAAGCCTTGCGTAAGCTGCGTCACCCCAGCCGTGCCGACAAATTGAAAAGCTTCCTGGAAGGGCAGTAGGGCTGCGGCCTATGGATGCGGCGATTGCGCCGTGCCCATAGGCCGGGACCGGCATAGCGGCAACCTCACAGGGTCTGCCGCTTTTTTTTCGCCTGCCGTTTTGTTCCCGGTTCGAATTAGAATAGGCCTGGATTCACTATTGTTTTCCAGCGTCTCGTTTTCAGCGCGGCCAATGCGGTCGCCAATGCGTATATTTCATTGATCAAAGGACCATTCATGAGCGAAGTTAAAAATATTGCGGTTATTGTCGGCAGCCTGCGCAAAGATTCCATCAACCGCAAGGTGGCGCAAACGCTGATGGGCATGGCGCCGGCATCCTTGAATCTCGAGATCGTTGAAATTGGCCATTTGCCGCTTTATAACCAGGATTTCGATGCGGACTCGCCAGCGTCGTATAGTGATTTCCGCAAGAAAATCGCGAGCATGGACGGGGTGCTGTTTGTTACGCCGGAACATAATCGCTCGATACCCGCCGCCATGAAAAATGCTATCGATATCGGTTCGCGGCCATATTCGAAAAGCGTCTGGAATGCCAAGCCCGGCGCCGTGATCAGCGCGTCGCCGTCCTTGCAGGGCGGCTATGGCGCGAATCACCATCTGCGCCAGTCCCTGGTGTGCCTGAACGTATATTGCATGCCCAATCCGGAAACCTACCTGAGCCAGGCGGACAAACTGTTCGATCCGGCCGGCGAAGTGACGCAGACCGGTAGCGCTCTGCTTAAACAGTTCATTGATGGCTATGCCGAATGGAGCAAGGCCTGGTAAACCGGCGCATCGCGCTATCGGGCTATGCGCGGGCTTTCGGCTTTAGCTTTGCGCCGGCATGGCGGGCTTGCATCGGCAGGCCGCGGCAATAAATCGCTGATATCGAATCGGCAAAATTTCGGACCTCCAATGACATTATCGATAGACTTGAATTGCGACATGGGCGAAAGCTTCGGCGCCTGGAAAATGGGCCAGGACGACGATATCCTGCCTCATGTCAGTTCGGCCAATATTGCCTGCGGCTTCCATGCGGGCGACCCGGGCGTCATGCGTAAAACCGTCGCGGCGGCCATCAGGCATGGCGTGGCCCTGGGCGCGCATCCCGGCTTACCTGATTTGGCGGGCTTCGGCCGGCGCAGCATGGATATCAGCCCCGGCGACGCCTACGACATGGTGGTCGTGCAGGTCGGCGCGCTGGCCGGCGTGGCGGCCAGCCAGGGCGCGCGCCTGCATCATGTCAAGGCGCATGGCGCCTTGTACAACATGGCTGCCAAAAGCCCTGAATTGGCTCGCGCCATCGCGCAAGCGGTCTATGATGTGGATCGCACGCTGGTGTTTTATGCATTGGCCGGCAGCGTCCAGGCCAGTATTGCAAGGGAAATCGGCCTGTTGGTGGCGCAAGAGGTTTTCGCCGATCGCACGTACCAGAGCGATGGCTCGCTTACGCCGCGCAAGCATCCCGATGCCATGATTACCGATCCGGACATGGCCATCAGGCAGGTGTTGCGCATGATCAAGGAGGGCAAGGTCGCTACGTTGCAGGGCGCCGATGCCGATGTTCAGCCAGATACCTTATGCATACATGGCGATCAGCCTGGCGCGGTGATATTCGCGCAGGCCATACGGCGGGCCCTCGCGGAACGGAATATTAAGGTGCGTAACGTAGGCGTTTGATCCGCGGGACGGCTTACGCGTTTTTGGGAGCATCCGGACTGCGTTTGCGCCGGCCGGCCAGGCAATGCACGGCCATTCCGAAGACCAGCCCCCAGAATGCGCTGCCTATGCCCAGGAAGCTCAAGCCCGACGCGGTGCCGATGAAGGTTACCAGGGCGGCTTCGCGGCCGCTTTCATCGGCCAGGGCGCCCGCCAGGCTATTGCTTATCGTGCCCAGCAACGCCAAGCCTGCAATGGCGGCTATCAGTTCCGCGGGAAAGGCCGTGAACAGGCCCACCACTGTCGCGCCGAACAAGCCTGTAGCCAGGTAGAAAACCCCAGCCCAGACCGAAGCCATATAACGTTTCGCCGGATCAGGATCGGCTTCCCTGCTCATGCAAATGGCGGCGGTGATGGCGGCCAGATTGAACGAGTAGCCCCCGAACGGGCCCAGCAACAGGCCGGTGACGCCGGTCCAGCTTATCAGGGGCGAAGCCGGTGTTTCGTAGCCGTTGGCCCGCAATACGGCCAGCCCTGGCACGTTTTGCGAGGTCATGGTCACGATGAACAAAGGGATGCCTACGCCTACCAGCGCGGAAATGGAAAAATCGGGCACGATCAGCATTGGCCTGGCCGGCGTCCAGTTCAAGGCATCCAGGTGCAGCAGCCCCTGGACCGCTGCGCAGGCAATCCCCGCGATCAAGGCCAGGGGCACGGTATAGCGCGGCAGCCAGGCACGGCCCAGCAGAAACACAATAAACATCAGGCCGACCAGCACCCATTGGGATTGCATGGCCGTGAACAAGTCCATGCCGAAGCGGATAAGTATCCCCGCCAGCATGGCGGCGGCAATATGCCGCGGTATGTAATGCATGATTTTCTGGAACCAGCCGGTAATGCCGCAGAGGGTGATCAGCAAGGACGCGAACAGGAAGGCGCCTATGGCCTGGCTCATGCTCAGGCCCTGCAGGCCGGTCACCAGCAGCGCAGCGCCCGGCGTGGACCATGCCGTCAGCACGGGGGTGCGATAGCGCAGCGACAGGCCTATGCAGCTTACCCCCATGCCTATGCCCAGCGCCCACATCCACGAGTTCAGTTCCGCCGGCGTGGCTCCCGCCGCGTGGGCCGCCTGGAAAATAATGGCCACCGAGCTGCTATAACCCACCAGCACGGTAATGAAGCCGGTGGAAATATGGGAAATCCGGAAGTAGGGGCTCATTTGGAAATCTGTCTTCGCCATGGTTTGTGCGTTATAACGTTCATTGATGCTAGCATTGTGCGTTATAACGTACAAGTTTTTTCTGCTGAAACAACACGCTATTTACACCAGGGGGCATGGCCATGCACGAACCCACTACCTACTTGTCGCAGGCATTGAAAAGCCTGCGCCGGCAACGCGGCTGGAGCCTGGACCGGGCGGCCGAAGCGACTGGCGTCAGCAAAGCCATGCTGGGCCAGATAGAAAGGGCGGAATCCAGTCCGACCATCGCCACGTTGTGGAAAGTCGCCAAGGGCTTTCAGACATCCATCTCTTCTTTTCTTGAGCCTCCCCCCGGCGGTTCTCTGGAGGGCGTGATCTACACAAGCGAAAATTCGCCCGGCAACCGTCTTGCGGCGGATCCCTTGCTGGTCGCCTCCTTGTTTCCCTACGATGCCGCCTTCGGTTTCGAACTGCTGGAGCTTACCTTGATGGCGGGCGGAGTCCGTCTGTCCGAGCCGCATGCCGCCGGGGTCATCGAGCATGTAATGGTAATAAGCGGTGCGATCGAGCTGCTGGTGGACGGCCGCTGGACCTTATTGCCGCAGCGCAGCGCAGTCCGTTTTGCCGCGGACCGGCCGCACGGATACCGGAATCCTGGCCCGCAGGCGGCGATATTTCATAATCTTATCCATTATCCCCGTTGATTCGGGCGCAACGGACGGCAAAATACTTGATGAAAATAATTTATTCTTAATAACAATGTTGTAGGATGTTCTATCCAATCCCGACATTAATTTATGGCAGTTCCCCAAAAGATCATGAGCCGGCCTTTTCTTGCCCAATGGGTCGGACTTGGATTGGCACTGCTGCTCTTGTTCATATTGATCAGCGTCAATCTGTATCGCGACCACGGGCGCACGGCCCAGCGTGAACAGGAACGCTTGTCCACCCAGGCCAGGGTGGTTGCCGAAAATATCGAATTCCAGCTATCCACGATAGATCTGACGCTGGAAAGCGTCATCAAGGAGTTGTCCGACGGCAAGGATATGTTCATCACCCAAGAAGCCCAGGCATTTCACCTTGCGGCGCTGGCCGATGCCATGCCCGGCATACGCACGATCGGCATTCTCGATGCCCAAGGCTATACGCTGGCCTCGAACCGCAAAGAATTGGTTGGCAGGAATTTCGTTCGCCGCGATTATTTCCGCATGGTCAAAGATAATCCCGATGCCGAGATGCTGTATGTGTCCCCGCCGTTCAAGAGTGTGCTGGATCCTTATGTGCTGGATATCGTGCGCATGATTCCAGGCCCGAAGGGCCAGTTCGCGGGCATTGTGTTCATGGCGCTCGATCCCGACTATTTCAATACGCTGATGGCCTCTGTCTTGTATGCGCCGGACATGTGGGGCACGCTCACTCATGCCGACGGCCAGGTATTCCTGACCCAGCCCCAGGCACAGGAAATTACCGACGAAAACCTGATTCAGGCAGGCTCGCTTTTTGTTCTGCATCGCGACAGCGGGCGGCAAGCCACCGTCATGGCCGGCAGCTCGTTCATGGCGCCCGGCGCGCAAATGGTTGCGCAGCGTACCGTCAGTCTGGAAAAGATCAAGATGGATAAGCCGCTGGTGATCGCTATCGGCCGCAGCCTGGATGATATCTTTGTGCTTTGGCGCAGCGATATGCTGTTTCGCGCAATGGTCTTCGCCGTCATTTGCATGGGCAGTTGTCTCGCGCTGCGGGCCTACCAGCAGGCTCAGCGCCGTCTTGACTTCAAGTCGGCGAATTCCGAGGCCAATCTGCGGGCTACCCAGGAAAATTACCAGTTGATTGTGGAGAATACCGCCGACCTGGTGGTCAAAATAGATATTGAAGGGCGCTACACCTATGTGAATCCGGCCTTTTGCGAGCTTTTCGGCGCAAGTTCGCAGCAATTGCTGGGCCAGCACTATCGAAGAGAGATCGTCGCCGCCGATCAGCACATGGCGGACGACCATTTCAGGCAATTGTTCCTGCCCCCTTATGCGGCCAAGTTTACCCAGCGCGAAAAAACCATACAAGGCATTCGCCATCTGCAATGGACGGCTCGCACTCTGTTCGACCAGTATGGAAACGTTACGGAGGTCGTCGGCATCGGGCGCGACCTGACCGAGCATATGCATCGCATGGATACGCTGAAAGATCAGGCGCAGCGGGATTTTCTCACTGGCCTGGCCAACCGCCGCTATTTCATGAGCCTGGGGGAAGATGAACTGCAGCGCGTCCGGCGCTACGGCAAGCCGCTGTCGCTGCTGATGCTGGATATCGATTACTTCAAATACATCAACGATGCCCACGGCCATAAAGTAGGAGACCGCGTGCTGCGGGTTTTCGGCGAAACGCTGCTGAAAACGCTGCGTGCAATCGATATCGTCGGCCGTGTGGGCGGTGAGGAATTCGCCATTCTTTTGCCCGAAACCGCTCTGCACGAGGCCATCGATGTTGCGTATCGCTTGAAAGAGGCAATTGCCGCCACCGATGTGGAACTGGACTCCGGCGCGGTGCTGCAGGCGACGGCGTCGATAGGCGTAGCCGCCCGGCAAGGCGATCGTGATCTGGACCTGGACGATTTGCTGGAACTGGCGGACGCGGCGCTCTACCAGGCCAAGCAGTCGGGACGCAATACCGTATGCGTGGCCGACGATCGGCTGCTGGCGCAAACCGTTCATACTGTCGGCGCGCCGGCTGCCAAGACAGCATGACAATACTCGGCGGGGTCTGAAACTTGCTGGACTGCCTGGTCTATGACTCAATACGAAGGAGATCATCATGGCTACAGATAGCGATCGGCAGTTCGCCAAAGAAGTTACCGAAATAAAGACTGGCCGCGGTGAACCGCCGCTGGGTCCCAGCGACTCGTCCGATTCCGGCAGCGATATGCCGGCCGATGCGCCCGATACGGACAGCGACCGGGGCAATACTGGAGAGCGCGCCGACGTGGGCAACCGGGCGGATACGTCGCCGGCGGATGACGTGGATGTCGACAAGATAGTGCCGGAAGAAGAGGCTGGATTGGCTCGCACGCCGCCCGATCCGGTTCGCAACGGCGGATAGCCAGCGGCCATGTTTGTACGCGGATTGCGTTAGTGTTTTCTGACGAGAAACATACTTCTACGCGGATTGCGTTGGTATTTTCTGACGGGCAACTTACAGGAACAGTGCTTGCTGCCCCGCCATGTCAGCATGTGTGGCGGCAGCGCCGCTTCCATCGTAGGGTCATTAGCCGTTCAAGGAGACTTCATGAATAGTACACAACGACCCCTCGCCTTGATGGCGGCGGCAATGGTCATTGCCATTTTTGGGTTGGCCTTGTTGCTTGGAGGAGGCTGGCTCATCGTGCTCGGCGGCTCCTGGTACTACTTGTGCGCGGGCCTTGCCATGATCGCGGTCGGCGCCTTGCTGGTCAGGCGCGATCCCGCGGCGCTTTATTTGTACGCGCTGCTTGTTCTCGCCACTCTGGCCTGGGGCTTATGGGAAGCGGGGCTGGATTGGTGGCCATTGGCGGCGCGCGGCGATGTATTGTTTGTCGTGGGGCTGTTTCTATTGACTCCCTGGATCACCCGGCCTTTGATTCGGCGTAAACCGGTGCGTCCGGAAACCGGGCCGCAGCATGTGTCGGCGGTGCGCGGCGCAGGTTTGGCCTTGACGCTTTCGCTGGCTGTGTTCGTCGTCGTGGCGATTGCCTCCGGATTTGTCGATCCGCAACGCATCGCCGGCGAATTGCCTGGCCCGCGCGCGCAGGCTGCGGTCGATACGCAAGGGATGCCGGCTGGGGAATGGCATGCATATGGGCGCGATGGCTACGCCCAGCGCTATTCTCCGCTGAAACAGATCACCCCCGACAATGTGGCGAATCTTCAGGTTGCATGGCATTACAAGACCGGCGATGTACGCGGCCGTCCTGACGACCCCGTGGAAACTACATTCGAAGTCACGCCCCTGAAGATCGGCAACCGGCTTTTTCTTTGTACGCCGCATCAATCGGTGATTGCGCTGGATGCCACGACGGGCAAGCAAGTATGGCGCTATGACCCGAAAGTGCAGGGCAGCCTGGCGCTGCAGCATCTTACTTGCCGGGGCCTTTCGTATCACAAGGCCGATGGGCTTGCGAACCCGGCGAGCGCTCAAGTGCCGGCCATATCCACGGCGGCGCCCGGCGCCCCTGGCGCTGTTGCGGCGGCGCCCGCAAACGATGCCGGCCTGCCCAACGCGGCGGCCGCGGGCAAGACAGCGGACGCTTGCCCGGCCAAGCTGTTCATGCCTACCGCGGATGGGCGGGTGATTGCCCTGAATCCTGATAATGGCGCCGTATGCGCGTCGTTCGGCGGCGGCACCGGCCAGATCGATCTCTGGGCCGGCATGCCTAACGTCAAGCCAGGCTCTTATTACTCGACATCGCCGGTCGTGGCTACCCGGTCTTTGCTGATTGTGGGCGGAACCGTGCTGGACAATGTTTCCACCAAAGAAACTTCGGGCGTGATCCGGGCCTACGATATCGATACGGGCAAGCTTGTATGGAATTGGGATTCGGGCAATCCGGATGTCACCACGCCTATTCCCGCAGGCGCCAGCTACACCGCGAATTCGCCCAATAGCTGGTCGATTTCCAGCGTGGATGAAAAATTAGGCATGGTGTATGTGCCGCTGGGCAATCAGCCGCCCGATCAGTGGGGCGGCAAGCGCAGCGACACCGTCGAGCGCTACTCCTCCTCGGTCGTGGCGCTGGATTTGGCCACCGGCAAGGCGCGCTGGCATTTCCAGACGGTGCACCACGATCTTTGGGACTACGATGTGCCCGCGCAGCCCAGTCTTATCGATCTCACCATAAATGGCCAAACGGTTCCGGCGCTGGTGCAGCCGACCAAGCAAGGTGAAATCTACGTGCTGGATCGGCGTAGCGGCAAGCCGCTGCTGCCGGTGACCGAAACGCCCGCGCCGCAAGGGGCGGCCGAGGGCGATCATACCGCCGCCACTCAGCCCGTGTCGGCCCTGTCCTACCAGCCGCCGCCTCTTACCGGCGCGGACATGTGGGGCGCGACCATGTTCGATCAGTTGGCTTGCCGCATTGCCTTCAAGAAGCTGCGCTACGAAGGCCGCTACACGCCGCCGTCGGTGCAAGGCTCGCTGATTTATCCCGGCAATTTCGGGGTGTTCAATTGGGGCAGCATCGCGGTCGACCCGCAACGCCAGATTGCGTTCACCACGCCGACCTATCTGGCCTTTGTTTCGCAACTGGTGCCGCGCAAAGACGATACAACCCTGTATGTGCAAGGCGGCCAGCGTCCGAAGGACAGCCTGCCCGCGCTGAACGAAAATTTCGGAGCGCCTTTTGCCGCCAAATTAAGCGCATTCACTTCCGTCCTTGGCCTGCCATGCCAGGCTCCGCCTTGGGGCTATGTCGCCGGAGCGGACTTGACCACCGGCAAGATTGCCTGGATGCACAAGAACGGCACCGTGGTCGATAGCTCGCCCTTGCCTTTCCCATTCAAAATGGGCGTGCCCAATATCGGCGGGCCCATCATGACGGCGGGGGGCGTTGCCTTTTTGTCCGGTACGCTCGACTACTACGTGCGCGCCTATAACGTTACGAATGGCCGGCAGCTTTGGCAGAGCCGGCTTCCGGCCGGCGGCCAGGCTACTCCCATGAGCTATACCGGCGCGGACGGACGGCAGTTTTTGCTGGTGGTCGCCGGAGGCCATGGGTCGCTTGGGACCAGGGCGGGAGATGATGTGATTGCTTATGCGCTGCCGAAGCAGCCCTGATCCGGCGGCAGGCCGGCAAGCTTGATACAGGCTTGCCGGCATGTGCCTATTCCTTGCCCAGGGAACCGCGCAGCCGCGGGCTTATTACCGTCCCGCTACAAAGGCCAGGGTTTTCCCCAGAGTTGTGCACAGATTATGGGGATAAGTTTTGCGCGGCAAGGCTAGGGACCCTCTGATCAAAATCCACCCCGCAGGGGCGCATCAGATTCAGGCGATTTGAGCAGAAGGCCTCTAGCTGTTTTTTGCATTCAGCGCGGCGATCAGGCCATCAATGCCATTTTGCCTGATCTGCTGCGAAAACTGATTCCGGTAGTTCTGGATCAGCCAGATGCCCTCGACGTTCAGGTCGTAAATTTTCCATCCCTGCGGCGTGTTTTCCAGGCGGTAGTCGACATTGACCGCGGGGCCGTTATATTGCGAAAAGGTAGTGCGCACGACGACATCGGCGGCATTCGCATCGCCGCGAAAGGGCAGGGTATTGAGGGCCGAGATGTTGCCGACCTTGGCCAGCGCGCTGCCGTAAGTGCGGATCAGCGTGCCTTTGAAGGCATCGACCAAGTCTTTTTTTTGTTGTGCAGTAGCGTTGCGCCAGCCTTGGCCCGCGGACAGGCGGGTGGTCTTTTCGAAATTCACGTAAGGCAATAAATGGCGGTCAACCAATTCGTTGATGCGGCGTATGTCGCCTTGCTTGGCGGCGGCATCGTTGCGAACGGCGTTCAGCGCATTGTTGCCGACGGTCTGGATAAACTCATCAGGCGCGGCCTGGGAATTGATGGTGTCCTGGGCATTTGCGGAGCTGGCCGCAACCATGTTGTGGATCAATGCGACCCCAACAAGGCCGGCGGCCAAGGTGCTTCGGGTTTTGTCCCGAAGGCCCGCAAGAAAGTTGAATGGCGGCTGGAAGTACAAGTTCATGGGTAAAGTGTACGCTGATTTAAATTGCTGATCCGCAAGCTGCCAAGTTACCAGCCCGTAGTCATTGGCGCCAACACCAGGCATGATGTCGCCGTACTGTAGGTACGACTATTGGCCTTGGTTGGCATGAACCACCATCAGCTACGCGTAGACGGATTTTCGTGTATCTAGCCCGCCTCAGTTTGTATTTCAGGCTTCGGCCATTTCGTGTTCAGCGGCTGTGGCCAGAAAGGCCGAGCGGGTCTGCCCTCGTTGACGCGCGGTAGCATCGATACGCTGTACCAGATTCTCAGGCAGGCTGATGTTCAGGCGAATAGCGCGAGAGCGAACACGGGAAAGGTCGATATCCACGAGCATCCAGAAGCCTCCATCCCGGTAATCGGGATGACCAGTCCAGGCATCGGGCGCGCTGGCCGAGGGAATGGGATCTTCGTCGACGCCGAAGTAGGCCTCAATGGCCTCTTGCGCGGCGCGCGGTAGGGCCTGGATGTCGTCGGCAGCAGCGAAGCAACCGGGGATATCTGGGAAAGCAGCACCGTAGGCACTGTCGTCTTCCTTGTGTACGTAGATGGGATAAAGCATTTCGGTTCCTCTGGGCCTAATCATTTCAGGCCGGCTTGTTTAAGGATGCTGCGCACTGTTGGTTTCGGCAAATCCTTCTTGGGATGTGGGACCGTGACCTTACCCGGCTTTGTCGAGTGCTTGAACTGATGATGCGACCCGACGGTATGTACGTGGTACCAACCGTCGGCTTTGATGAGTTTGACAAGGTCTGCGCTGTTCATGTGTGTAACTATACACACCACACAAGAATACACAACATTTATTTACTTGTTTTCTGCTCATTTTTCGAAAGACCGCCAATAAGCAAAAACGTTAATTAACGTCAACTTTCCGTAAGCTTGGGCTTATTTTTTCACAGGCTAGGATAAACTCCCCGCAGCCAATACACAATGCAACAAAATAGAACAATATGCTGGAGTAGAACCGGTGGTCCCCAATTTTTTATCTCGATGTCGCTTTTTCCATGTTCATGAACCGGCCCATCCACCCGATGCGGGGTTCATTATCTTTCCGGATTCATCAATGACCGCTACGGATATTTTGCCTTAAATCTTCCGTACCTCGCTTGACCCCCCACTGATTTCGTACCTTGTCCATTCTTCGAATGGGTGGGACTGTTTTCGTCCAAATTTTCACAGGCAGGCCTCTAAAAGGTCTTTCACCATAAGGTCCCGAGTATGCACGTTCAAGTTCTCAGCAAAGTCGCCGGCAATACTGAAACCATCGACGCCAACAGCGTCGACTTGCAATCGCCCTCTATTGTGCGTCTCAAGATTGCCCCCGAGGCCGTTCGAAGTTTCGAGCGCCAGGGCGCCGATTTGAAACTGGTGTTGTTAAGCGGGGAAACGGTTCTTATCCAGAATTTTTTTGTCCAGGATGGAGACGGCAATCGTAGCGATCTTGTGCTGGAAGATGCCGCCGGCGTTTTATGGTGGGGCCAGTATTCGGCGCCCTGGTCTGAATTCCACTTTACCGAAATTGAAACCGATACGGCCGTAAGCCCCTGGTGGCTTCTAGGCGGGCTGGGCTTGCTGGGATTGGCTGCCGGCTCGGGCGGCGGCGGCGGCGGTGATGGTGGTGGCGATAACGGCCAGCCAGAGCACCCCCAGCGCCCGGTCGTCGACATCAATGATATCGATGTGATCGTGAACCCGGCCACTGGCGACACGGCGATTATCACCGGCACGCTAACGGTGCCCCCCGGCACTGTGCCGCACTCGGTTACGGTGACCGTCGACGGCGTCCAGTACTCCGCCCAAGTCAATCCGGACGGCACCTGGAACGTGACGGTGCCGGCGGAAAACCTGACGGAAAATACGCCGGTCACTGCAATCGGCAGTTTTATAGACCCCAAGACCGGCGAGGTAAGCGAGCCTAGCGATCCCTCCGACAACGTTATTCCAGTCAAGTTCACGCCCGAAGTCGACGCGCCGCCGGTGGCGACGGACGAGGACGGACCAGTGGCCGGCAAGGTGGCGGGTTTCGCCAAAAATGGCGATCCGCTTGCCTATGCGATTCCCGACACCGGCAAGCCCGCGCACGGCGTCGCCGTAATCGATCCGAAAACAGGTGAATATACCTACACACCCAATCCCGATTTCAATGGCAATGACAGTTTCATCGTTACCGTCAGCGACGGCCATGGCGGCGTGACCACGACAACGGTAAACGTCACTGTCACGCCGGTGGCGGACATCACAGATGATGTGGCAATCACAGACAAGAACACACCGGTTTCGATAAGCGTGCCTGACAACGATGATTTTGAGGATGCCAATCGGCTGATTACTCACGTGGGCGGCCAGGCCATTGCCGTCGGCGGTTCCGTGGCGGTGGATAAGGGTATGGTTACCTTGCAGTCCGACGGCAGCCTGATATTTGCACCGGCCACAGGTTGGGCGGGCGTCACCAGCTTTGCCTATACGGTGACGTCGGGCGGCGTGACGGAAACCACCACGGTCAAAGTGAATGTCGTCGGGGTCGATATCGTGGACGATGCCAGTCCGGACGCTCCCGGAGCGGGCGACAATGTCCTGGCCAGTATCGACAATCTTCAGAGCGTCGTCATTAATGGCCAAACGCCGGTCGGCGGCACGATCACGGGCTTGACAGTTACGGATGGCACCAACACCGTAACTATCGACATCGCCGACATTATCCAGAACCCGGATGGCAGCTTCAGCACCACTACCGACCTTACCGGCCTGGCGGACGGCGAACTGACGGTCGAACTTGAAGTCGAGGATAGTGGCGGCGTCACCAGCACGCTTACCGACACCATAGACAAGGACACGGTCGCCCAGGTGGCAATCGATCCCTTGCTGGTGGTCAATGGCCAAGTGCCGACCATCACAGGCACCAGCGACGGAAATGAAATCACGTTGACGATCAATGGCGGCACAGTCACGGTTCCCGTGGGACCAGGCGGCATCTGGAGCTATACACCGCCGGCGCCGTTGGACAGCGCGACACTGGCCATATCCGCGAATACGGTGGACCCGTGGGGCAATTCAAGCACCGCCGTGCGCGAGGTCGTCAGCCTTGTCATCGACGACCAGGCTCCCTCCGACGATGCGCACGTCACGGTGCATGAATCGGGCTTGAGCGACGGCTCCGATGGGTCCGCTTCCACCGAATCGGTCAACGCCACATTTACGCTGGGCTCGGCGGAAGGCGACATCACGCATATCGTCATAGGCGGCAGCGTGGTGGCCGGACAGCTTAACGGCGGCACACTGATAACGCTTGCCCAACTGCAAGGGCTGCCCGGCACGCCCATTGCGGCGATCACCACTGAGTACGGCAGCCTGCTCATCACCAGCTACGATCCGGCCACAGGGGTGGTGGGCTACACCTATACGCTGGTCGACAACACGACGGATCACAGCGTCGGCGGTAACGACATCGTGCGCGACAGCATTCAGCTTGCCGTAGTGGATAACAATGGCGACACCCGCGTCGATCAGTTGCAGGTAGCGGTCGTGGACGACGCGCCTACCGCGAACGATGATACGGCCACTGTTGCGGCAGGTTCCTTTCTGCCGGTGAGCGGCAATGTGATAGATGGCGCCGGCGCCGATGTGCCCGGCGCCGAGAGGCGACGACGGTCACGCAGATCAGTTTCGGCTCGACGGTGATGAATGTGCCGACCGACGGCTCGTCGATTACGATCAATGGACTCTACGGCGAGTTGACCATAGACTCCGACGGTGAATATTCCTACACACGCAATCCCGGCAGCGAGGGCGGGGACAGCGATGTCTTTACCTACACCCTGACCGATGGCGATGGCGACCAGGATACCGCGACCTTGACCGTAAGCATCACCGATCTGGTGCCTGCCGTCAGCGTGCCTGCGGTGGGAGATGCCGAGGCCACGGTCTACGAGTCGGATTTGGCAGGCGGGACCGATGCCGCATCTGGCGCAGAATCAGTATCGGGCAGCTTCACCTTTACGCCCGGCGATGGGCTTCCCAGCGTAAGCCTGCATGGCGTTACCATCGTAACGGATGGCGTGGCAGTGACCATGCCAATTGATATCACCACGCCGCTGGGCCATACCCTGACGGTTACGGCTTATACCTTTGATGCGGGGACCAACACCGGCACGGTGAGCTACACCTACACCCTAAGCGATCAGGAAACGCATGCCGCTCCAGGCAATGACCCGCTGACAGAGTCTTTCGCGGTGGTCGTGACCGACCAGGATGGCGACCCGGCCCCCGCCGCGAATCTGGTGCTGACCATCGTCGACGATATCCCGGTCATCACACAGCCCGCCGTAGCGCTGCCCGACCTGGAAGTCTCCGAAGAAGGGACCAATCTGGGCGTGCCGGCCAATGCCGACTTCAGCACGGCGTTTGACTATGAAGCGGGCGCCGATGGCGAGCAATCGCACGCTTATGCGCTTTCGGTCGATAACCCCTCTAGCGGCCTGACGGATGCGGCAACCGGGCAGGCTATCGTATTGGTCAAGAACGCCGATGGCTCAATCACCGGCCATGTCGGCGATGCCACGGGCGCACTCGCGTTTACCATCATCATCGACGCTGCAAGCGGTGTGGTGACGCTTGAACAGGATCGCGCGCTGGTGCATGGCGAGCCGGGCGACGCCACAGAGACTGTGCTGAGCATCGCCGGCAATGCGATAGGCTTGAGCCTGTCGGTAACCGATCTGGATGGCGACACGACGACCAGCACCGTCAGCAATATAGGCGGCCACTTCACGTTTGTGGACGATGTCCCGACCATTGCGACCTTGCCCGGCAGTCTGGACAGCGCCCAGTTGGACGAAACCGGATTGGCGGCAGGCGCTCCGGTTTCGGTCACGGTCGATGATTTCGCTACTGGCGTTTTCAATCCTGACTACGGCCACGATGGCGCGGCGGATGATGATTCCCTTGTTTACTCGCTGGCCGTCAGCGCCGGCGGCGCGGACAGCGGGCTGGTCGACACGGAATCCGGCGAGTCCATATTGTTGCGCATGAACGGCGATACCGTCGAAGGGTATACGGAAACAGGCGGCGACCTGGTCTTTAGCGTGGCCGTCGATAGCGCGACCGGCGCGCTTACCTTGACACAGCATCGCGCAATCGAGCATAGCGATCCGGCTGACGCGAACGAGCCGGCCAGTCCGCTTGCCAACAATCTTATTCAACTGGTGGGCACTGTCACCGACGGCGATGGCGATACGGAATCCCGCTCGGTCGATATCGGCGGGAAAATCAGTTTCCTGGACGACGTGCCTATGGTCGGCACGCCCGAATCGGCGCAGGTGGGCGAAGCCAATCTGCCGCTAGGCATCGATCCGGATCCGGCCGCCCTGACCGTCATCGGCAGCCTGGACGTAACGGTTTCGGCGGATGGCATCGATACTCAATTTTCGCCTGACACGAGCGCATTGCTGGCTCTGGACTTGACTTCCGGCGGCACGGCGTTGACGTATGCCGTCAGTCCGGATGGCCACACCCTGACCGCCACAGCGGGCGGCGCAACGATTTTCACGGCCACCATTACTAATCCCGGGCAGGCGTCGGCCGGCTACCAATTCGTATTGTCCGGCCCTCTGGATCACGATGGAGCCGAGTCTCTGGACATTGAGTTGGGCATAGTCGTGACCGACGACGATGGCGACACCGCTACAGGCAGCTTTACCGTTACGGTCAACGATGATCCCCCGGTGACAGACCGGGTGTTAACCGTTGATGAAGACAATAGCAACACCTTCAACACCACATCGGATGCCTCGCCCGACAACACGGTCATTGAACAGGATGGTGATCCATTGCCGGGTGTTGATAATGCAGCAGGCGGCAAGGATTACAAAACCGAGAACGGCACGGTCACCGTTAACGCGAACGGCACGGTTACGTACGCGCCGGACGCCCACTACAGCGGCACAGAGGTATTCGACTACGTCACCACGGATGGAGGCCAAACAAACGAGACGACGGTGACGATGACGGTGAATCCGGTTTCCGATCAGCCCACGCTAAGCGTGGATGCCGCAGACATCAACACCCTGGAAGATACGGCGGTGGCGCTTGGGCTTCAGGCTCCGGTCATCGCCGACAATGGCACGGGGACCGGCAATAACCCGACCTCTGAACTGTTGGGCTTGATCACGCTGGATGGCTTCCCCGATGGGGTCATCCTGCAAGACGGCAGCGGCGGCGCCTTGCACACGTTCGCTGGAGGCCCCATTACCATCCTGCTGAGCGACGGGCCTTCGGCCACCGGCCTGACAGGCGCAACCCTGACCATGACGCGCGCGGAGTTTGAAGCGCTGAAGGTATTGCCGCCACAGAATACGCATCAGAATTTTACGGTCGAGATGACGGCCGTCAGCCATGAGGTGGATGCGGCCGGCAACATCGTGAACGTGGGCGGTGCGCCTGTGGCGGGCGCTGAATCCAGCATCAGTGTCGAAGTCCACGTGCAGGCGGTGACGGACGACGCCGAGCTGACGTTCGACACGAGCGTGGCAACGGGTACCAATGGCGCAACCGTCGTTTATGACAGTGCTACCAAAGCCACCGTGACACTGGACGAAGATACGGCGTTCACGCTTAACGACATGCTGATTTCGCAATTCGGCGATCTGGACGGTTCCGAAGTGCGTTCGATCACCATCACGAACAACACCGACCAGCCGATAGATGTCAACGGCGCGGAAATAGCAGTCGGCGCCAGCACAACGGTCGATGCAATTGGGCAAACCGGTGGCATAGACAGCTTTCCCACTATTAGCATTGCCGGCGGGCAGCACGTCAGCGGTGATTTGAATGGCATCACGATCACCCTGAATGCGCAGGACGGCGACGCCGACGGTTACTGGAATGGCGCCGAGGTGGGCGCGGGTCCAGGGGTTTCCGAGGCGGATACCAGCAACAATAGCGTCACGCTGGACTTGCGGGTTAAACCGATAGCGGGCGATGTCGTGTTGGAAGAAGTGGAAACCACGGAAGACACCGCCGTGGCGTTCCTGTCCGGCATGAGCCTCGTCGATTCGGGCACAGGCACCGAGGTCGTCGATTCGGTCTCGTTCGAGGTGCCGGCGGGCTGGACGCTGACGCCTCCCGCGGCAGGCGCGGGATGGAGTGCGACTGGAGACGGCACGCCGGGATCGACTTATACCATCACCTTCGATGGCACATTGAACCAGGCTGATCGCCAGGGCGTGCTCGACAGCTTCATGATTACGCCGCCGGCGCACAGCAGCCTGGATGCGACGATAGCCTTGACGGTCTCCACCACGGATAGCAATACCGTCGGCGGCGTTCCGCTGTCTGACACCAATACGCAGACCGTTGATGCCGTCATCAAGGTAAGCCCGGTGGCCGAAATTATCGCCGGCTCGGGAAACCCCGATTCCGATACGGATGGCGATCTTAACCCCGACTTGACGATGACTCCCGGGCGGGCTTACGGCAAGGAAGGTGAGGAAGACCAATGGTTCGACCTGAGCAAGGATGCGCTTTACGATGCCTTGCCTGCGTTCGCACTGGCCAACGGCTGGGCTAACCAGGATACGTCCAGCGGCGCGGCCGGCGGCGAAGCCACCTTTGCGCGTTTGACCCCGGTACTGACGGTGGGTGATGGCAGCATAACGAACGCCAACGGCGTGCAGTTCAAGTGGGTCGAAGACGGTGTGACCAAGACGGCGACCTATACCGGCGTGCCCATCGACGTGCCCATGGCTTCACTGGGCACGCTTCAATTCTTGGCCCCGCCCGATTTCTCGGGCCTGTTCGAAATCGAAGTAAGAGCCGTCACCATTGACTACGACGAGGACGACGGCACGCCATCCGTCGAGGCGGTTTCCGATCCCGCCCTCCTGACCAACGTGCTGATTCTGCCAGCGGCCGACGAGGTGACGCTGGCGGTAAACGGCCGCATCGTCGGCGCCGAGGACACCGCGATCCCCTTGACGATCAAGCCGACCAGCTCCGACCCGTCGGAAGTTTTCACGGTCACCATATCCGGTATTCCAGTGGGGGCGATCATTACCTATGACGGGCAGACTGTTTTGCTTACTTCAGGTCCGGACGGTCTGCACGTTGTGATCAAAAACTTCGACCGCAACGTGCCGTTAAGCATACTGCCTCCGCCGAACAGCAATGAGGATTTCACGTTGAAGGTCGACGCGACATCGACCGATACCTTGACGGTGGGTACCGAAACGTACAATTCTCAGGCCGTTGCCGAGCAATTGACGATTGAGGTGGACGTCAAAGGGGTGGCTGATGAGGTCGATGTGACGACTCTGACGGCCCCCTCGCGGACCGAAGCCGGCCTGGACGGCGGCACAGAGACCATGTCGCTGAAGGACCTGGTCGAGTTTGCGAAGACGGATGCCATCGATGGATCGGAAACCCTATCGGTGCGCGTGTCCGGCCTGCCCGAGGGTTTTTCTCCCAGCGCAGGCACGCTGCTGTCGGCGGGCGCCGCTGGAGAGGCCCGCGTGTGGATCTTGACCGAGGCGCAATATGCAGCCGCCACGATCAACGTTCCGGTCAATTACAGCGGCACGGTTACGTTCCAGGTAACGCCGGTTACCACCGAAGATGACGGCAACTCCTTGACTGGCGACCCGACCGACATCAGCTTTACGGTGACGCCGTCGCCCGAGGCCGCGGTTACGACCAGCGCCACGCTCGTCGAAGATGAAGTGACGTCGCTGGGCTTCGGCATTGTTCATCAGAATGGAGATATAGACGAAACCCTGGTTCAGGTGCGCATCGAGAGAGCCGATGCCGCCGGTCCGAACTTCACGCTTTACCTGGGCACTGGCGTGGGCGCCATCAGCTTGGCCGAGGCCTTGACCGCCGGCACGATTAGTGTCGATCCAACGGATCCAAATTACTACCTGCTGAGCGCGGAGCAGGCCGCAACCCTGTCCGCCAAGGGCGGCGCGCATCTGGACGGGGCCTTGACCGGTTTTGATTTCCAGTACCAGATTATCGACAGCCAGTATGGTACGGAACCGTCGGGCCCATCGACAACCAGTCCATGGCAAGATGGCCACTTCACGCTCGATGCCTCGCCCGTCACCGATCAGCCTGTCTTGTCGATCACGGACATTGACGGCGTCCTTGGTTCGACTGTCGCAACAGACGTTAATGGCGGTGACGATGCCGTTCCCGATACGGCAACCTTGAGCGTGGCCGACACGGTGACGGTAACCCTGAACGTCGCCTCGCCCGATTCCGACGGCAGCGAGCATGTGATTCGCGTCATCATAGATGGCGTGCCCGAGGATGTCAGCGTTGTCGGTGCGGAATTTATCGGCGATGGTCGCTGGCTGTTGATATACGAAAACACGGATGCGCTGCCTATCAACGCCGGCGGCGGCATTGCGCTGCCTGTCCAGTTTGTGGTCAGCCCGCAGGCGGGCGGTATTGATCAGGACATTACCTTGACCGTGCAGGTGCAGGATCGCGGCAATTCGCCGGGCCAGGATACCGATGTGCTGTCCGACTCGGTTACCTGGCATCTGACAACGAATTTTACCGATGCACCGGGTGAAATCCCTGCAACGATTGTGACCTGGGAATACAACGGCGCGCCTGCCGCTGAAGATACTTCTTTTAGCCTGTCCGAGATTATTACGGGCAGCGTGCAGGTATTCAGTACGCAACCCAATACCTTCACCATCAGGCTGGAAGACCTGCCCGAAGGCACCCTGGTCAACGGGATGACGCGCACCACGGTGGATGAAGGAGGACAGTCCAAAGTAGTCTGGACGGCATCGGTTACCAGTACTCTGGGCATGACGCTTGCGGATATCCAGGACTTGCTGGACGGCTTGATGGCCGGCATTACGCTTACGCCGCCTGCCGATGCGAATACGAACGGCGCGGCGCCGTTCAGTATCACCGCATCGCTGACGACCTCGGTGCTGGGCGGCGACACCAACGATGTGGAAACGATTTCGCCAACCGTGCCCGTGGAGCCGCGCACCGACGCCGCTACGATAGACATTGCGCAGGATACGGCGGTCGACGCCGATCTGGTGGAGTCCGACACGGGCATTCCTATTACCCTTACCGTAGCCAATTCCGTGGATGGTGCGTTCGGCAGCATCGTCGACGGCCAGTTGTATCTTCAGCTTACCGCGGACGCAGGGCTGGAGGGCGGCACGCTTACCGTGGATGGCGTGGTGTATACGATGCAGACGGTAAGCGGCGTGTCCGGCATCGCCGATGGGCAGTACTACGTCATCAGCGGCGTGTCCATGGGCGATACGCTCCAGCTTCTCTACACGCCGCCCGCCATGACGGCCGGCGACATAACGGTACAGGGCTGGGTGCGCAATGTGGAGGCGAACGACGACAGCGCCGGCGCTGTCGTGGTTGCCACCGGCACGGGTAGCGTGACAGTGCAGCTCAGCAACGATGGGGTGGACATCGTCTCGGCGCCGATAAGCGGCGCGGAGGCGCCGGACACCGAGACGGGTTCGCTGATTCAGCTCACGGGCCTGGGCATTACCCTGAACGATGGCGATGGTTCTGAAAGCATCATCTCCATCCTGTTGTCCAATCTGCCGGACGGGTTTCTGGTCTATACCGGCACAAACGCCGGCGACGCGGCCATGTCCAACAACGCAGGCGGTTCCGCAGGGTTCAACACCTGGGTGATTCCTCTTGTCAACGGCGCGTTGCCCCCGTATATCGCCATCTTGCCGCCGGCGCACTGGAGCGGCACGCTGAGCGGCTTGACCTTGCAGGTGGAGTCGGGCGAGGCGAGTTTGCCCGATACGGTTATCGACCAGCACACTGTCGCGCCGATTGTCATCGATCCGGTCGCCAATGGCATAGTCATTGCGCCGACGCTGTCATTCGGCCCGGAAAACAGTGTGATTTCCCTGAATCTGAATTCCGCGATGCAAGACGCGGCGGATGCCAGTGTTAAAGACGGGGCCACGACGATTGCCCCGGACGGCAGCGTGGAAACGACCACCCTCAAGATTACCGGGCTGGGTGAATACGCGTCGTTCTACCTGGGCAACGTGCTAATCCATGATCAGGCCGGCATCCAGGTGACGTCTTCCGGCGCGGGGGCGGACACTGTCTACACGATCACCGGGTTGAGCCAGGCGGACCTGGACACGCTGGGCTTCATGCAGGCGGGTTCGGCATTGGTGGATCAGGATGGCGCCGACGCCGGAGTGCAGGTCGACGTGGAAGCCTGGACTGTGGAAAGCGGCCTCCCAGGCGAGCCGTCCGCTTCCACTATAGGCCAGATTACGCTGAGCGTGTCCGCCCAGTTCGGCACCACAAGCAACGATACTTTGATCTGGACCGGCAACACGATCAATGCCAGCAATGGTTCCGATATCGTGCAAATGCGCTCTGGCGAAGACCTGACCGGCGAGCAGCTGGCCGCGCAGTTGAGCGGCGTCGAGACCATAGACATGAGCATCGGCGGCGCCAATGAGATTACCGGCCTTACGCCCGACCAGCTCAAAGCCATTGTCGGGGCTGCGGGCAACAGCCTGGAGGTGAGCGGCACGGCGGATGATCTGTTGAGCCTTTCAGGAGATTGGCAGGATAACGGAGACGGCACTTATACCGGAACCCTGTCGGGAAGCGGGACGGTGACGCTGACGGTCAGCGGCGCGGTAGAGGTTGACACCAGCGCCGTGGCGGCGCCGTTCGCGCCGTTTGCATTCCTGGCCGACGAGGGCGCGGCCAGGTTCGCCGCCGCGCCCACTGTTGCGCATGACGCCGATGGCGCGGCGCAATCGGACCCCGGCTTGCAGGGTTCGGCGGATGCGTTCCCGGCGGCTTTCGGTTTGGCGAATTTAGCGCTCGACGATGCGGATCCCGACGAAGCATTCTTGTTCGGCCTGGAAGGCGGGCAGCCGAGCCTGGCCATGGTGCTGCAGCCCTTTGCCGTGACCGCGGTGCCGGTCGAGCCGGGTCTTGCCCAGGGCGCGGCCGAGGCCGAGGGCGAGGCCGATCACGCCTTCGCGGGCGTAACGCTGGATGAACCCTCGACGGAGCCCTATCTCGCCTATGAGCCCGGGCCGGCGCCGCTGAACGACGAGTTGCAGCATGACTTGCAGAGCGGAATGGCCCTGGCTTGAGGTGAGCCCGGGCGTGCGGCAGTCCTGCGCCAGCCTGGCGCAGGATAAACGGGAATGGCGGATATGCATGAGCAGTAAAGAAAGAAACAAGGTGCTTGCGGTGTTGGCAAGTCTGTTGGCGGCGGGAATGACGGCTGCTGTGGGGGCTCAGCCGGCGGGGCCGGTGGGCGCCGGGACGGCAGGGTACGAAGCGGTGAGCGTTGAACCGATTGCGGCGGACAGCGCCGCGCTGGGCATGCAGGCTGGCGTCGATAGGGCGGTGAACTGGCATCCGCTGATGCGTCATGCCCAGGGTCAATTGCTCCAGGCTGGCGAAGGCATCGATTCGGCGCGCGCGGGCTACTACCCGCGCATCAGCGCCGGCGTCAATTCCCGCGCGGGCAATCAGGTTTCGGCCGGCTATGACAGCCGCAATGTGCATAGGGCGGAAGTCACGCTGCAGCAGACGATCTACGACTTTGGCAAGGTCGGCAGCGAAGTCGGCCGCGCCGAGGCCTTGACGGGCGCGGCCCGCGCCAGCGTATTGCTGTCGATAGATGATGTTGTGCGCAACACCGCGCAAGCATGGGTAGAGGTGCGCCGCCAGCAAGCCTTGGTCCGGGTTGCCCGGGAGCAGGTCGCGGCCGTGCAAGCGCTGGCCGCATTGGCGCAAACGCGGGAAACCGAGGGCGCAAGCACCTACTCCGATACGGTGCAGGCGAAAGCCCGCGTCGAGGCCGCGGAGGTCAGTCTGCTGACTGCGCAGTCGCAGGTGATGCGGTGGCGCACCACGCTGATGAACTGGGTAGGCAGCGCTACGCCGCCGCAAGTGGCGGGAGAGCCGGCGGCGGGTCTGGACAAGGTTTGCGCCCGGACTGCCGTCATCAGTCCGCAGGATGCCGCAATCGCCGTGTCCGCCGCGTCGGCGGTGCAAGCGGCCGAGGCTCAACTGGCGGTGGCCAGCGCCGGAGCCGACGTGGCCAGGGCGCAACAGCGCCCGACCCTTTCCGTGGATGCCACAGCGGGACGCGGCCTGAATTCGGGTTCGCGCAGGCCCGGGGAAAGCGGGGCCGACACGGTGGTCATGTTGAATTTATCGGCGCCGCTTTATCAGGGCGGCCGCTTGCAGGCGGACAGAAGGGCGGCCGAATATGCGGTGCAGGCGGCCCGCGCCGCCTTGCAGCAGGCGCGGCTGAACGCCGGCCAGGGTTTGCAGGATGCGGCCCTGGCCTGGCGTGAAGGCGTCAGCCGCATGAAAGTGCAGGCCGCGCGTGAAGACAGCATGCGCATCACGCGCAGCCTGTACCGCGATCAATATCTTCAACTGGGCACGCGCAGCCTGCTGGACTTGCTCAATGCGGAGCAGGAATATCACGGCGCGCGCAGCGACCAGATCGATAGCGAGCACAATATGTACCGCAGCAGCGTGGATTGTCTGTACCATACCGGCCGCTTGCGCGATTTTTTTGGCCTGCATGATGCGGCCGCCCGGGCACTGGGCTCCAATCAGGATTTGGGGGCGCATTGATGGTTGAACCTATTCAATTGGCTGATGCGCGTCCGGATCGCCGGCCTTTGCCCGAGCCTTTGGACGGATGGCTCGACGCCATATTGTCGATGGCGTCGCACTACCATCTGAATGTGTCTCGCGAGCGCTTGCGAGTGGCCATGGGCTGGGGCGCCCAGCAGGATTTGCACGATACCGTGCGCGATGCGGCGCGCCAGGCGGGCTTGACGTATCGCCGGGTCAAGCCGGGTCTGCAAGGGCTGACGAATTGGCGCTTGCCCGTGGCGGTCCAGTTGCGCGAGGGGCAAGTGGCGGTGATCAAGACCGTGGCCGGCGAAGGTTTCGAACTGGCTTTCAGCGGCGATCAAGGTTTGTCGTCCGTCGTTTCGGCGCAAGAACTCGAGGCGTCCGTGGTCGGCATGGCCGTGTTGCGTCCAATCCGGTCGGCGCCCGATTCGCGCGTGGATGACTACATCAAGCCGGTCCGGAAGCATTGGCTGCGCGCCATCGTATTCGCGGATATGCGTCCTTACGCGCACGTCTTCGTGGCATCGTTTGTGGCTAACCTGGTCGCGCTGGCAGGCACCATTTTTTCAATGCAAGTCTACGACCGGGTAGTGCCCGCCCAGTCGCATCCCACCTTGTACGTACTGTTCGGCGGGATAATGCTGGCTACCCTGTTGGGCTGGGCGTTGCGCAATGCCCGCATGCACATTATCGATGTGCTGGGTAAGCGCGCCGACCTGCGTATCTCCGACCGGGTGTTCGGCCACGCCTTGCGCGTGAGCAATGCCGCGCGTCCGCGCTCAACCGGCACGTTCATCTCGCAGTTGCGCGAACTGGAGCCTGTGCGCGACATGTTGACCTCCACCACGGTGACCGCGATTGCGGATTTGCCGTTCTTTTTTCTGTTCTGCGTGATTTTTTGGTATATCGCGGGCAGCCTGGTGTGGGTTCCCCTGGCTGCCCTTGTGTTGCTGCTCGTGCCCAGTCTTCTGGCGCAAGGGCGGCTGCGCGCCGCGGCCCAGCAAAGCATGCGCGAATCTTCCTTGCGCAATGCCATGCTGATCGAAGCCGTCCAGGGAATCGAGGACATCAAGCTGCTGCAGGCCGAGCCGGGTTTTCAGAACCAATGGAATCACTACAACGCGGTCAATGCGGATTCAGGCATGCGCATGCGCACCTTGCTGAACCGGCTCAACAACTGGTCGCAGACCGTGCAAGGGGCGGCTTTCGCTTTCGTGGTGTTCTTCGGCGCTCCCCTGGTCATGACCGGCGACATGAGCACAGGCGTGCTGGTCGCCGCCTCTATCTTGTCGACCCGTATGCTGGCGCCATTGGCCGGCGTCACGCAGGTGCTCAACCGCTGGCAGCAGGCCAAGATTGCGGGCGCGGCCCTGGATCAGTTGATGAACTTGCCGGTAGACCATGCGCCGGACAGTACGCGTGTGCACAAGCCGGCGTTAATGGGCGACTATGCCTTGCGCCAGGCGATGTTCAGTCACGACGGCAAGACGCCGGCGCTGCGGGTGCGCCAGTTGGCCTTGCGGCCCGGCGAGCGCGTCGCGGTGCTGGGGCGCAATGGCGCCGGCAAATCGACATTGTTGCAGGCGCTATCGGGCTTGCTCGCGCCCCAGATGGGAACCGTGCTGCTGGATGGGGTGGCGCTAGCTCATATCGATCCGGACGACGTTCGGCGCGACGTGACCCTGCTGACGCAGAATGCGCGCCTGTTCCATGGGTCGCTGCGCGAAAACCTGAAGCTGGGCGCGCCTCACGCAAGAGACTCGGAGATTATTGACGCCTTGCAGTCTGTTGGCGCCTGGCAGTTTGTGCGGCAGTTGCCGCTGGGGCTGGACTGCCCCGTGCAGGAAGGAGGCATGGGCCTGTCGGGCGGGCAGCGCCAGAGCCTGCTCCTGGCGCGCCTGTTGTTGCGCAACCCCTCGGTATTGTTGCTGGATGAGCCCACCTCTATGCTGGACGAGGTGGCCGAGCGCGCGGTGATCGAACAGTTGCGGGCCTTGTCGGCCGGCCGCACTATCGTGGTGGCAACTCATAGGCCCGCTTTGCTCGATATCGTGGATAGGGTGATTGTGCTGGAGGCCGGAGCGGTCGTGATGGACGGGCCTCGTGAGCAGGTGCTTGAAACCTTGCGCCTGGGAGCGCAATTGCCTGTGGTGGCCGCGGCGGCCGGAGGGGAGGCATGATGCCCGATCCGAACGTTGAGCAGGCCATATCCCCCGCGCCAGGCTTGATCGCTCCTGCCAAAGGGCGCTTGTCCAGCCTGGACGAGATCGACGATTTGCGCGCCAGCGGCTCGCGCAGCGTGGTTTGGTGGCTGGTGCTGTTTTTTGCGCTGTTTTTCATATGGGCATGGTTTTTCGAAATCGACGAGGTGTCTACGGGCCTGGGCAAGGTCATTCCCAGCTCGCGTGAGCAACTCATTCAATCTCTCGAGGGCGGCATTCTGGTCGAGCAGCGGGTGCGCGAAGGCGATATCGTTGAAAAGGGTCAAGTGTTGGCTCGCCTGGATCCGACTCGCGGCGAGTCGAACGTGGAAGAATCGGCGTCGCGCTACCGCGCCGCCCTGGCCAGCAGCGCGCGCTTGCGCGCCGAGATCGAAGAGCGCGGCGGACTGTCGTTTCCGGCTGAACTGGAAGACTACCCGGCGCTGCGGGAATCAGAGCTGGCCCTGTTTCATTCGCGCCGCAAGAGCCTCAATGAAACCGTGGGGGGGCTGCGAAAAGCGTTGAGCTTGGCCAATCAGGAGCTGGAGATTACGCGCAAGCTGGCCAAGAGCGGCGCGGCCAGCAATGTGGAGCTCATCAGGCTGCAACGGCAAAGCGCGGACCTGGAGCTGAAGATAGCCGAAACGCGCTCCAGCCAGATCGTGCGCAGCGGAGAGGACTTGGCCAAGGCGGATGCCGAAGTCAACTCGCTGTCGTCGGTGATACGCGGCCGCACATTTTCTTTGGATCGCACGACCTTGATCTCTCCGGTGCGAGGTATCGTCAAAAGCATGGACATCACGACGATAGGCGGGGTGGTATCACCCAATGGTTCGATCATGACGATAGTGCCGCTGAACGATCAGTTGCTGATCGAGGCAAGGATCTCGCCGCGCGACATTGCATTCATTCACCCCGGACAAGAGGCGTTGATCAAGGTTACGGCGTATGACTACGCGATATATGGCGGGTTGAAAGGGCATGTTGCGATGATTGCGCCTGACACGGTGCGCGATGAGATTCAGCCCGAGCTTGTCTACTACCCGGTCTTTCTGCGCACCGATTCGGATGTCCTGGTCAATCAGGCCGGCAAGCAGTTTCCTATCGTGCCCGGCATGATCACGACCGCCGATATCCGCACCGGCAGGAAGACCGTATGGGATTACTTGACCAAGCCCTTCAATAAAGGTCGCGAGGCGCTGCGGGAGCGCTAAGGACTGTAGTTTCAAATCCATTTAACGATGAAAGGACGCTTTATGAATGCAGGAATGTTTATCTCTGGCCCTGTTATGCGAGTGGCTGCGGTGGCGCTGGCCGGCTTGCTGGCGACAGGTGCCGCGCAGGCGCGCTCCAATCCTGTGGACCCGGTCAGCAACCCGAACGGCCTGGATTATTCGGACGTCCACATGACGACCCCAAAATACGACGAGCCTTTTCAGCGTGACGGGGTGGTATTCCGGCCGGGCATGTTCACGCAGATAAGCGCGGGCATGCCGGGCGCCGCGGTGGAGAGCCTGATTGGCAAGCCATTAAGCGAAGAAGCCGGCCGCAGGGGCAGGGAATGGAACTTCAATTTCAAGTTTTTCCTGCCGCAATCGCGGAATTATCTGGTATGCCAATACAAGGTGGTGCTGGGCGCCGATCAAAAGGTGCTTGAAACGGTCTGGCGCCGTGAGCAGTGCCTGGATATCGTGTCTACCGCCTCGGCGGGGTAGCAGGCAGTTCGCCGTCGGAGTAGCGGTTGTCGCTGCCACATGAACCCTTGGCAAGGCCGTGGCCTTGCCAAGGGTTCATGTGGACGATGCGGTATGCAATGTTCTTATAAATTGCCAGGGGGCCGTTTATAAAAGCATCGAGATCGGCGCATCAAGCTTATCGCTCAAGCGGTTTGATCGGGTTTTTGCAAGTAACGGTAAGCCAGCCCGCCGATAATCGCGCCGACAATGGGCGCCAGCCAGAACAGCCATAATTGCTCGACCGCCCAGCCGCCCTGGAACAAGGCCACGCCGGTCGAGCGCGCCGGGTTTACCGAGGTGTTGGTAACCGGAATGCTGATCAGGTGAACCAGCGTAAGGGCCAGGCCGATGGCGATGCCACCGAAGCCCGCCGGGGCGCGGCCATCGGTGGCGCCCATGATGATGAAGATGAAAAACGCTGTCATGACGACTTCGCACAGCAGCGCGGCTTGCAGCGCGTAGCCGCCGGGAGAATGCTCGCCGTAGCCATTCGACGCAAAACCGCTGGCGGCGGCGTCAAAGCCCATTTTGCCGCTGGCGATGCAGTAAAGCACCGCGCCGGCGGCAATCGCGCCGATGACTTGCGCAATGACGTAGGGAACCAGGTCCTTGGCCGGAAAGCGCCCGCCGGCCACCAGGCCGAACGTGACCGCCGGATTGATATGGCATCCTGATATATGGCCGATTGCGTAGCACATGGTCAACAAGGTCAGGCCGAATGCCAGCGATACGCCGACAAAGCCTATGCCTAATTCGGGAAAGGCCGCGGCAAGCACGGCGCTGCCGCAGCCGCCCATTACCAGCCAGAACGTGCCAAGAAATTCGGCTGCACAACGTTTACTCAAGTTCATCAGATATTTCCTTGATTCTAAAGATGCTGAATTGTAAGAAAGGTAAGCTGTCTTGACTGTCAAACATTGAAAACGCTGTGGCGCCTGGTGGGCCGCCACGCTGTGGCTTGAAAGGGTGGTTCCGGTGCCTGTTTTCGCCGGTCAGTCTAGCAGGGCCGACACACTATGCACAACTGAATCCAGCATATTGTGATCATTTTTCAGCTTGTTTGTTGTTCTATTTTTCGAGCCAGCGCGTAACATTCGTCGATATGCGCATTGCCTACCTTTCTTAGCAAATAGTAGCTGAGCGTCGCGGATATGGCGCTTCCAATGAAAGGCACATATTTGGCGATGGATTTTGCGGCAATGCGTTTGCCCCCAAGGTGGATCAACAGGGCGATTATGCGCTCGGTGGTCAGCGCTTTTCCTATCAGTCCCATGCCCATGCCGGCCCCGCCGACTATGATTATTTTCTGCAAATCGGGGCTCAGTTTCTTGATTTGCGCGGGAGCAAAGCCGAATTTCCGGTTGATGGCCGGCAGCAGTTTCATCAAGATCGCGACATCCGTGCCGATATCCAGGCCCGGCACGGGGATAACGGCGGCGCCGGCCGACATCAGGGAGCGCCGGTTCACCAGTTTCCTGCATTCAACCCGGACGCTGTCCAGGCCGGGTTTTTTCTGCGATCGCATGCGTTTCCTTGTGCGGGCGATGCGCGGCGTCAGCGGCGCTTGTCCGCCGCCAAGGCAATGCCGATCGCGATGCCGATTCCGATGCCCCCGGCCATGTTGTCGATTGCGCTGCCAATGGCCACGCCTATCATCACACCGACGGCTATTCCATTTTCCGTATTCATCCTGTAACCATAACACGGCGCTCAGCAAGCGCCGGCCGGCGCTTGCTGTTTTGCAGGATAGTTTGGCCGACGATCAGCCGAAAAGCTTGGCCGCCGTCTTGGCGACCAGCTCGCCTTGATGGCGCGCGCCGGCCAGATCGATTTCAGTCGGTTGGCGCGAGCCGTCGCCCGCCGCGACGGTGGTCGCTCCGTATGGCGCGCCGCCCACGATCTCGTCGACGCTCATTTGCCCGGCGTGGCTGTAGGGCAGGCCGACGATAACCATGCCGAAATGCAGCAGGTTGGTGATGATCGAAAACAGTGTTGTTTCCTGGCCGCCATGTTGGGTTGCGGAAGCAGTGAATGCGCCGCCGACCTTGCCATTGAGTACGCCGCGCATCCACAGGCCGCCGGCTTGGTCAAGGAATGCCGCCATCTGGGACGACATGCGGCCGAAGCGCGTGCCGGTACCCACGATGATGGCGTCGTAGTGTTCAAGATCGGCGATGCTTGCGATCGGCGCGGCCTGGTCCAGCTTGAAGTGCGAGCTTTTCGCGATGTCGGCGGGTACGGTTTCGGGTACGCGCTTGATGTCCACGTGAGCGCCGGTGGCGCGAGCGCCTTCGGCGACGGCCTGCGCCAGTTGCTCGATGTGGCCGTAGGACGAGTAATACAGCACGAGGACTTTGGTCATGTAAATCTCCTGGGATGATGAACCGGCAGGCTGCCCGTTCGATGATTATGAATAGCGCGGCCGGGCCGTCCGGCTGGCTGCGCGGCTTGTGCTTGCCGCAGGCCGGATCGGCGCCGTGGACGCCTGATCCGGCCTGCAATTTGTTAGCTGAAGTTGGAGGCGCGGGCGCGGCGGCTATCCAGACTGTATGCATGCGCGCCGAAAGCCGCCAATTGCAGCAAGCCGCCCGCCATGGCCAGATTCTTCAGGAAATGGATCATCTGGTTCTGGTCGCCGAAGGCATGATGAAAGAATAGGGCCGCGATGATGGTGAATATTGCCAGGATCACCGCGATCAAGCGCGTCCGATAGCCCAGCGCAAGCAGCACGCCGCCGCCCAGTTCGACAATGACAGCGGCGATATAAGCCAGCACAGGAGCCGGGATTCCCGCAAAGGCTATGTACCCTTGCGTTGCTTCGGGCGCGGCCAGCTTGCCGATACCGCTGATGATGAAAATAAGAGCCATCAGCAGGCGGCCTATCAAGGCCGATGCCGCTTGGTTTTTTGTGATACTCGAACTCATGTAATTTCCTTGGGGGTGTACTGCGGATGCGAAATGTGAAACGCGAAATGTGAAACGCGAAATGTGAAATAAGGGCTTATGGAATGCGGCCTTCGGCGCGAAGCAGCCCGCCGATGCGCGCTATCTCCGCTTCGCCCTGGGCCAGCGCTGTGTGCGAGGTATGCACCGAGTAGTAGCCAAGAGCCAGGTCATGCGGATGCTTCACCGCCGATGCGACAATGAAGTCGGCGTCGTCCTGGGCTGTGAACTCAAGGGCTTCTTCGGACTCGCTGAACACGGCAAGTTGCTTGTTCAGCACGTCGTCCGAAACCAGAAGCCTGCCCTGGCGGGCATGCGTCCAGGCCACGGTATGGCCTGCCGGCGGCCGATAGGTCCAGCTTTGCCCCGCCTGAAGATGCACATGCAGAAGACTCATGCCGGCCGGTGCCGGTACACTGCTGCGAGCCTCGCCGTGATTGCCCAGCACCACGCGCGCGGCGCCGGTTTTTGCCACGGCGTCCGGCGCAAGATACTGGCTTTGGGCGGGTCCGTTTTCAAGATCGGCGGGCAGGGCTATCCAGACTTGATAGCCTTCGAATAAATCGGGACCCACCGGTTGGCCGGTGTGCCAGACGCCATTGCCGGCCCGCATCCATTCGACGCCGCCGGCAGTCAGGATGCCGTCGGCGCCGGTGCTGTCTTCATAGCGCATTGCGCCGGTCAATAAAATGGTGATGGTCGCGATGCCCGAATGCGGATGCATGGGAAACTGCGGCGCGCCCGTAGGCATGAACTTGAAGTGATCCAGGAAAACGAAGGGCTTGATCAATTGGCCGATATCGCCGGGACTGACCAGGCGGGTAATCGATCCCCGGGTCTGGCCTTGGGTTTTGGCGATAATGCTCCGGATGGCAGTGATGGTTGTCATGACGGCAGAATATATTCTTGACATCCAACTAACAAGCCTATATTTTTCGATGTTATCCATCGTCAGGAGCGATACATGCTGGACGGCGTTTCCACGGATCAACTCAGAACCTTTATTGCGGCGGCTGACGAAGGAAGCTTTTCGGCGGCGGGGCGCAAGCTGCGCAGGGCGCAGTCGGTGGTCAGCCAGACACTGGCGAATCTCGAAGCGCAAATCGGCGTATGCCTGTTCGACCGCGCCGGCCGTTATCCTAGACTGACGAAAGAAGGCAGTGCGCTGCTTGTCGAAGCGCGGATGGTGGTCGACAGCATGGATGGGTTCAAGGCGCGGGCCCGCACCATTGCCGAAGGGCTGGAGCCCGAGTTGTCGGTGGTGGTGGACGTCATGTATCCCATGTCATCGCTTACGACCGCCGTGGGGCTGTTTCGCGAGGCGTTTCCGCATACGCCCTTGAGGCTGTATGTCGAAGCGCTGGGCGCTGTGGTGCAGCCTGTGCTGGACGGGATTTGCCGGCTGGGCATTATCGGTTCGATGCCCCAGGCGCCGGATGAACTGGACACCGAAAAACTGCTCGATGTTCCAATGATTACCGTGGCCTCGCCTACGCACCCGCTCGCCTTGCCCAAGCGGGTATTGCGCCTGGCCGAACTTGCGCAGCATGTGCAACTGATACTGACGGATCGCACCACATTGACCGAGGGCCAAACGTTTGCCGTCTTCTCGCCCTTGACATGGCGTTTGGCCGACTTGGGCGCCAAGCATGCATTCTTGCGCGCGGGTTTTGGATGGGGACATATGCCGCTGGCGATGGTGAAGGCCGACCTGGAGACGGGCGGCCTGGTGCAGATCCAGCTTGAGAATATGCAGCCGAAGATGCCGGCCATGCCCATGTTTGCCGTTTACCGCAAGGATTCCCTGCCGGGTCCCGCCGGCCGCTGGTTTCTGGATCAGCTCAAGCGGCGCGGGCCGGGCTGCGATTGATTTGCGCGCTCAATAAATCCGCTTGCCTGTCATCTAAATCGAATAGACTAGGGGCCTACAGAGAACGGAGGTTCTGATGAAGAAAACAAAATGGCTCGATGGGTCGATACTTCCGGTTCATATCGGAACCTACGAGGTGCAATCGCAGGATGGCGCCATAGTACGCCTGGCGTTTAGCCGGGAAGGCTGGTTGCGTGATCCGAAATCCTTCTCCCGCTGGCGCGGACGAAATGTGCTGCTTGGCAAATCCGCCGGCAAGAAACGGCAGGCATCGGTTGCCGCGCATGCCGATTCGCCCAAGCGCAGGGTACAGGCCGCCAAGTCGGCCTTGCGCCTTGCGCGCCATTCGGTAGCCACCGGCCAGGATGCGTTCGCACGGTCGCTTTGGTACGAAATAGCCACCAGGCTAGGCGCCGGCCTTGACGAAGCGGATCATGTCCAGCGGCTGCAGGCCGGCCTGGCCCTTTCATCGATTGGCAAGAAACAGATCAGCGCCGGCTTGAAGCAACTGGGCATTCCCGCCGTGTAATCCCGCTAGCCTGGCCCAAGCCTGGATTTGATCGACGAGTCAATCAGCATACCGATATTGCTTGCAATGTCGGGCGCTTCGTCCAGGTTGATCTTGTGTGCGCGAATCGCTATGCAGATCGACGAGTATCCATCGATATGGGCGGTCAGATTCATGATGCTTCCGCGCCGGCTGCCATCGAAACTGAGTTTGTAATCCAATGCCCCCGGGATGACGGGGTCCGCATTCATATTGAAGCGGTTGACGAAGGCCTGGCCGGTAATCTTGCCGTTCGAATCGTCGATAGCTCCCCGGAAAGTGAAGCCCGAATTTCCGCCCAGAATTTGCCCGGAGTTGATAACCACAACCCCGCTGCCGCTTTTCGTTGCAGTGCTAAATATGATCGTCCACAGCTCATTTAGCATGTTTGTTTCCTTAAACCTCGCGCTTTCACGATACATATCGTTGTCTGCTTGAGAATCTTATCAGTAATTGCAGGCAGGCAGGAACAGCGAGTGGTACGGTATGCGGCGAGCAAGAACGAATAAGGTTCCTACGACCGTCCTGTGCTGCCGAAACCGCCGGCGCCGCGGGCACTGTCGTCGAACTCGTCGACGATATCGAACTCTATTTGTTGGACCGGCACAATCACCAATTGCGCCAGGCGCTCCATGGGTTGCAGCACAAACGAGTCCTGGCCGCGGTTCCAGGCGGAAATCATGAGCGGGCCTTGATAGTCGGAATCGATCAAGCCCACCAGGTTGCCCAGTACGATGCCGTGTTTATGGCCCAGGCCGGAGCGAGGCAGGATCATGGCCGCATAGGCTGGGTCGGCGATGTGTATGGACAAGCCTGTAGGCACCAGTTCGGTGGCGCCGGGGGCCAGAGTCAGGGGCTGGTCTATGCATGCCCGCAGATCCAGGCCTGCCGAGCCGGCCGTGGCATAGGCGGGCAGGTAGTCGTTCATGCGTGGATCAAGAATTTTTAGAGCGATTTTTCTCATGGTTTTGCGGGAGTCTGGTGTTGGGTTGATATGTGTATTGGCGCGATATGCCGGGAGCGGTTGTTTGCCGGTGGCGGATACGCGCGTAACGCAACGCGTGTAATCCGGCGCGGCGGCATTGGCTATTTTTTTGTGCCGGGCAGGCGCTCGGCTATGGCCCGGATCAATTGCCGGGCGGCGTCCAGCTTGGGCAAGAGCGGCAAGGTCGTATGCCCGCTGTCGTCGAACAGCACTAATTCCGTTGTATCGGCGTGCATGGCTTGCTGGGCCAGGTTGCCGACCAGCAGGGGCACGCCTTTGCGCTTGCGCTTGGCTTCAGCGTATTCCAGCAGGTTTTCCGTTTCGGCCGCGAAGCCTACACACCACGGGCCGGACGGAATTCGAGCCACATCGGCCAGAATGTCGGGATTGGGCACGAACTCAAGCCGGGGCGCCTGGCCCGAGGCATTTTTCTTCAGTTTGTTGTCGCTGGCATTGAGCACGCGCCAGTCGGCCACGGCCGCGACCGATATGAACACATCGGCGTTCGCGGTTTCGGCCATGACGGCGGCATGCATGTCCAGGCCGCTGTCGACATTAAGACGCATGACCCCGTAGGGGGCCTGCAATGCCGTGGGGCCTGAAATCAGGACGACTTGCGCGCCCGCTTCGCGCGCCGCTTGTGCAATGGCGTAACCCATCTTGCCGGAGGAGCGGTTGGTGATGACGCGCACCGGATCGATTTTTTCCGAGGTGGGTCCGGCGGTGACGAGAACCCGTTTGCCGGCCAGCAGCTTGGGCTGGAAAAAAGCAATCAGTTCGGTCAGCAGTTCGTTGGGTTCCAGCATGCGGCCATTGCCGACTTCCCCGCAGGCCTGGTCGCCCTCGGCCGGCCCAAGAATGATCGCGCCGTCGGCTCGAAGTTGCGCCGCATTGCGCTGGGTGGCGAGGTGCAGCCACATTTCGCGATTCATCGCGGGGGCCAGCAGCAGCGGGCAATTGCCCTTGGCCACGCACAAGGTGGACAACAGGTCGTCGGCCAGCCCATGGGCCAGCTTGGCCATGAAATCGGTGCTGGCCGGCGCCACCACGATGGCGTCGGCGCCCCGGGTAAGATTGATATGCGCCATGTTGTTGGGCATGCGCTTGTCCCAGGTGCTTATGAATACCGGCCGCCCGGACAGCGCCTGCAAGGTAAGCGGCGTAATGAACTGGGTGGCCGCTTCGGTCATGACCACATCGATCACGGCGCCCTGATCCTGGGCGCGCCGCAGGAACTCCGCCGCTTTGTAGCACGCGATGCCTCCGGTAAGACCCAGGACAATGCGTTTCTGTGCAAGTTCTAGCATGACGGCGTTCGTTCCAGGTAAGGTCAGGCCTGTGTTCCGGCCTTGCGTTTATCGCGGCGAAGGCGCAGCAATTCGTCCATCACCAGCAGAATGGCGCCGCAAGTAATGGCAATATCTGCCACGTTGAAAGCCGGGAAATACCAGTTGTTCCAGTAAAACAATAAAAAATCGACAACATGCCCATGCTGTATGCGATCGATGACGTTGCCTATCGCCCCTCCAAGTATGCACATCAGGGACGCGCAAAACAAGGTCTGGGTGGGACTGCGCCGCAACAGATGGACGATCAGCCCAGTGGCGCCCAGCGCGATGGCGGTAAACAGCCAGCGCTGCCATCCCTGGCCATCGGCCAGGAAACTGAAGGCCGCCCCAGGGTTGTACAGCAAGGTGAAATCGAAAAACGGCAGCACCGGCCAGCGTTCGCTGTACTGCAATTGGTTGACGAAGTAGACTTTTGTGGCCTGGTCCAGCACGATGACAAGCAGGGCGCCCGCTATCCAGCCCCAAAAATGCCATGTTTTCGGAGGCCGGATTTGCGCGCTGGCGTTTGGCTTAAGCATGCTGGCGCGGCTCGCCATGGCCGAACAGATTGCTTGTGCAGCGCCCGCAAATCGCCGGATGTTCGGGATCGATGCCGACGTCGTCCCGATGGTGCCAGCAGCGCTCGCATTTCTGGTTTTTCGTGGCACTGACGGCTATGCGCAAAGCGCCTTCGCCGGCATGCAGGGTTGCGCGCGATACGATCAGGACAAAGCGCAAGTCGTCTTCCAGGCTGGCCAGCAGCTTGTGATCGTCCCCTGTGGCGTATACGTCCAGTTCCGCCGCCAGCGACGAACCGATTTCCCCGGCGGCGCGCACGTCTTCGATCTTGCGCATGACATCGGCGCGAATCTCGCGCAGACGCTCCCATTTGGTGCGCAGCAACGGCGCATCGACCTGATCGGGCAAGGCATGGAAAAGCTGAGTGAAGATGCTGCCGGGTGCGTCCTTGCCCGCATGCAGGTCTTTCCAGGCTTCTTCGGCGGTGAACGACACGATGGGAGCCAAAAGCTTGATCAGCGCATGCGTAATGTGGTGCAGGGCGGTTTGAGCCGAGCGGCGCGCCGCGCTGTCTTTGCCGGCCGTATACAGGCGGTCCTTGAGGACATCCAGGTAGAAAGCGCCAAGATCTTCCGAACAGAAAATTTGCAGGCGCGACACGATGGGATGGAATTCGTAGCGATTGTAATTGGCCAGGGTTTCCGCCTGCATGGCGGCCGTCATGGCCAGGGCGTAGCGGTCGATCTCGAACATATGCTCAAGTTCCACGCTATCGCTGGCGGCATTGAAGTCTTGCAAGTTGCCCAGCAGGAATTTCAGCGTATTGCGGATACGGCGGTAGCCTTCGACCACGCGCTTCAGTATTTCGTCGGAAATCGACAATTCGCCGGAGTAGTCGGTGGACGCCGTCCATAAACGCAGGATTTCCGCGCCCAGCGTATCGGACACTTTTTGCGGCGCCATGACGTTGCCGACCGATTTGCTCATTTTCCGGCCCTGGCCATCCACCACGAACCCATGCGTCAGCAAGGCTTTGTAGGGCGGGCGGCCATAGAGCATGCAACTGGTCAGCAGCGACGAGTGAAACCAGCCGCGATGCTGATCCGAGCCTTCCAGATACAGATCGGCGGGCCAGGCAAGCTGGTCGGCATGCGAGCCTTTTACGCTGTGGTCCTGGCCGCCCAGCACGGTGACGTGGGTGGTGCCGGAATCGAACCAGACGTCCAGCGTATCGCGGTTCTTTTCGTATTGCGCGGCTTCGTCGCCCAGCAATTCCGCGGGGTCGAGCGACTGCCAGGCTTCGATGCCATGCTGTTCGATGCGTTGCGCCACTTGCTCTATCAGTTCGACAGTGCGGGGATGCAGTTCGCCGGTTTCCTTGTGCACGAAGAACGCCATGGGCACGCCCCATTGGCGTTGCCGGGACAGGGTCCAGTCAGGGCGGTTGGCGATCATTGCATGCAGGCGGGCGCGGCCCCAGGCCGGATAGAACTCGGTATTGGCTATGCCTTCCAGCGCTGTCTCGCGCAAGGTCCGGCCTGTTTCGGGCTGGCGGTCCATGCCGGCGAACCATTGACTGGTGGCGCGATAAATGATGGGTGTCTTGTGGCGCCAGCAATGCATGTAGCTGTGCACATGCTGTTCGGTGTGCAGCAGGCTGCCGGCCTGTTGCAGGGCTTCGATGATCAGGGGGTTGGCTTTCCATATCATCAGTCCGCCGAACAGCGGCAGGCTTTGCGCATAATGGCCGTCGCCCATGACCGGGCCGATGATCTGGTCGTCCGTCAGTCCATGCGCTTTGCAGGACACAAAGTCTTCGATGCCGTAGGCGGGCGCGGAGTGCACGACGCCGGTGCCGCTATCGAGCGTGACGTAGTCGCCCAGATATACCGGCGCCATGCGCCGGTAGCCTTCGTGTGCGTCGTACAGCGGGTGCTTGAATTCCAGATTGGTCAGCGCATCGCCCTTGGCCGTGGCGATGACCTTGCCGGCAAGCTTCCATTGTTCCAGGCATGGCGCAACCAGGTCTTTGGCCAGCAACAGCATGGAGCCGGTGCTGCGCGGCTGGTCCAGCTTGACCAGCGCGTAGTCGATCTCGGGGTGGATATTCAGCGCCTGGTTGGCGGGCAGCGTCCAGGGGGTGGTGGTCCAGATGACAATGGCGCCGTCGTCCACCTGCGGCAATCCGAAGGCATGCGCCAGTTTTTCCTTGTCGCCGAACTTGAAGGCCACATGGACGGAAGGATCTTTGCGGTCGGCGTATTCGACTTCCGCCTCGGCCAATGCCGAACCGCAGTCGAAACACCAGTTGACCGGCTTGAGGCCGCGGAATACGTAGCCTTTCTCGAGAATGCGGCCCAGCGCGCGCAATTCGTCGGCTTCGTTGCTGAAATTCATTGTCAGATAGGGCCGTTCCCAGTCGGCCAGCACGCCTAGGCGCTTGAAGTCCTGGCGTTGACGGTCTATCTGTTCGTAGGCATAGGCGCGCGCCTTGGACTGGACCTCGGCCACAGGCAAATGCTTGCCGAATTTTTTCTCGATCTGGATTTCGATGGGCATGCCGTGGCAGTCCCAGCCGGGTACGTACACGGCGTCGTAGCCCGCCATGGCGCGGCTTTTGACGATAATGTCTTTAAGCACCTTGTTGACCGCGTGGCCGATATGAATGTCGCCATTGGCATAGGGCGGGCCGTCATGCAGGATGAATTTCGGCCGGCCTTTGCTGGCCTGGCGTATGGCGGCGTAAACCTTTTTTTCTTCCCACTCGGCAATCCAGCCCGGTTCGCGTTTGGCAAGGTCTCCCCGCATAGGAAAGGGAGTTTCGGGCAAATTTAAGGTGTTTCTATAGTCCATGGAAGGCGAAATAGTCGCGAGCGCTTTGTACATCGTTGTCGATGGCAGCGATCATTGTGGGAAGGTCGGGAAATTTTTCTTCGTCCCGCAGATACTCGAGGAATTCAATACTCGTCAGTTTACCGTATGCGTCCAGCTGGCAGTCCAGCAAATAGACTTCCAGCATCAATCGTCCGCCGTGCGAGATGGTCGGGCGCACCCCCAGGCTGGCCACGCCCTGGATGGGCTGGGCCGCCAGGCCATGCGCCCGCACCACGTAAACGCCGGAACGCGCGGCGCATTGCAGGGGAACCCGCATATTCAGCGTAGGGTAGCCGATAGTGCGCCCCAGCTTCTGGCCGTGAACCACATGGCCGCTTATGCGATAGCGGTGGCCCAGCAGATGTTCGGCGCGCGCCAGGTTGCCCACGGCCAGCGCCGTGCGCACCTCGGAACTGGATATCCGGTGGCCGTGTTCATCGGTGATGTCCACTATGGTTTCCACCTCGAAGCCATGCCGTTCGCCGGCCCGGCGCAGCAGATCGACGTCGCCGCTGCGCTTGTGGCCGTAGCGGAAGTCTTCGCCCACCAGCAGCCAGCGGGTATTCAAGCCGCGCACCAGCAAGCGTTCGATAAAGTCCTCGGCGGACATGTCGGCCAAGGCCTGGTCGAAGCGCTCGAGCACTATCTGGCTTGCCTGGTGTTGCCCGAGCGCCTGTATTTTGTCGCGCAGGCTGCTGATCTGGGTCGGTATCAGTTCGGGCCTTTGGCCGCGGCGGGCAAAATAGGCGCGCGGGTGAGGCTCGAAGGTCATGATAGTGGCAGCCAGATTCCGCTCTTGCGCCGATTCATGCAGGCGCGCCAGGATAGCCTGGTGCCCGCGATGGACGCCGTCGAAATTGCCGATAGTCACTGCGCTGGGGCGCTGCGTATCGAAGCGGGGAAGGGTACGATAAATTCTAGGAGATGCTTTCACATCCGAGAGTTTACAATTTTGCGTTGACTTACTCAGGAATTATTGTGTCGGCTGCACTTTCTACCTCTGGATGCCGTCTCGTCGTGCTGATTTCCGGCCGTGGCTCCAACATGCAAACTATCGTCAATACGGTGCGCGGCCAGGAGTTGCCGGCCGAAGTGTGCGCGGTTATTTCCAGCAAGCCTGGTTCCGAGGGCCTGGAATGGGCGCGCGAGCAAGGCATACCGATAGAGGCCGTGTCGCATCGCGACTACCCCACGCGGGACGCGTTCGACGCGGCGCTGGCCGCCGCCATCGATGCTTATCGGCCGGATTATGTGCTGCTGGCGGGCTTTATGCGGGTGCTCACCCCTAAGTTCGTCGAGCATTACAATGGGCGGCTGATCAATATCCATCCTTCTTTGCTGCCGGTTTTTCCAGGCCTGCATACCCATCAGCAGGCATTGGCCGTTGGCGTGCAATGGCATGGCTGCACCGTTCATTTCGTGACGCCGGTGGTGGATCATGGTCCTATCATTGCCCAGGGCGTGGTGCCGGTGCAGTCCGACGATACGCCCGACACATTGGCCGAGCGGGTGCTGCGGGTGGAACACCGTTTATATGCGGACGTGGTACGCTGGCTGGCTCAAGGGCTGATTTCGCTCGATGCCATGCAGCGCGTACAAGTGCGCGGCGTCGCCAGCCGCTCGTTCGTTCTGACGCCGCAAGGCGTCGAACCATCACAAAGGTAAACATGAATAGTACAGACAGGCCTCGGCGCGAGCAGGGCAAAAGGCCCGCGCCCGCCAGGCAGGAGCACGAAAGAGGCGGCGCCGGCCAGCGCGAGCGCCATGCGGCGTCCCCGAGACGCAATCAGGATGGCCCGGCGCGCCAGGGCGAGGGCGGCGGCACCTATGTCAGCCGGCCATATGTAATGGCCGCCGTGCGCATCGATCAGGTGCGCACGGTGCTGGGTGAAATACTGCAATGGAAATTCCCCGCCGACGCGGTGTTGTCGCGCTGGCTGCGCGCCCATCCCAAGCTCGGAGCCCGGGATCGCGGCGAAGTCGCCGAAGCGGTTTTCGATGTGCTGCGCCATTTGCGCCGCTATCGCCAGTTCTCTGAAAGCGGCAGCGGGCCGGCGGCGCGTCGTCTTGCCATCCTGGGCCTGGCATCGGTGTTCGACAAATCGGTGCTGGATACGGGCTTGTCGGAGGGCGAGCAGCATTGGCTCGAGCATGTCCAGCGCATCGATGTCAACAGCCTCGCGCGCGCCGTGCGCGACAGTCTGCCGGACTGGCTGGATGAACGCCTGGCCAGGCTGGACGACGCGGACGCGCTGGTCACGGCATTGAACAAGCCGGCTCCGCTCGATGTGCGTATCAACCCGCTCAAGGCCGATCGCGCCGAGATGCTGACCCTGCTGCGCAGCGGCGCCGCTTTGCGCTACAGCCCTGAACCCACTCCTTTTTCACCGTGGGGCATACGCATGCAGGGGCGTCCGCCGGTAAATCGCTGGCCCATGTTCGAGAAAGGCGAAATCGAAGTCCAGGACGAAGGCAGCCAGATACTGGCTGCGCTGGTGGCGCCCAAGCGCGGCGAGATGATTATTGATTATTGCGCGGGAGCCGGCGGTAAAACGCTGCTGCTTGGCGCCTTGATGCGGTCCACCGGCCGTTTGTATGCCTTCGACGTCTCGGCCGCCCGTCTGGCGCGCGCCAAGCCGCGCTTTGCGCGCAGCGGCCTGTCCAACATCGTGCCCGTGGTCATCAACGCGGATAACGATCAGCGCGTGAAGCGTTTGCGCGGCAAGGCGCATCGGGTATTGGTCGACGCGCCCTGCAGCGGCCTGGGCACCTTGCGGCGCAATCCCGACCTGAAATGGCGCCAGCACCCTGAATCGTTGCAGGAATTGTGCGACATGCAGGCCAGTATTCTGCGCCAGGCATCGCGCTGTGTTGCCCCGGGAGGCCGTTTGGTCTATGCTACCTGCAGCTTGCTTCCCGAAGAGAACGAAAACCAGGTTACGGCGTTTTTAGCCGAAAATCCCGACTTTACGCTGCTGGATGCCAGCAATATCGTGACGGATCGTTGCGAAAATCTGACACTTCAAGGCCCTTATTTAAGCATGCGGCCCGATAGGCACGGCACTGACGGGTTTTTTGCCGCCGTCATGGAGCGCAGCAAGCCCGCCCCAGGCGAAAATGCCTTGCCGCCGGCCAAGAAGAAGCCTATGCAGCCTCCCGATGCCGCGGATGATGTCCTAGAGGCGTCCGAGCCGGGCGAAAACGAGGACCAGCCTTGATTTGCGCCTCGCAACTAAATTGAAATTTAGCTGTCATATGGTTTACAAGTCGGCTACACTTTTCAGTGTCTTAACATGAGGCCTTAACTAGGTTTATGGACTACATACTTTCTTTTCTATCAGGCGGCTTGCTCCAGATTTCGTGGTGGCAGGTTGCGTTGGTTACCCTTGTACTCACCCACATTACCATCGTCGGCGTTACGGTATTCCTGCACCGTAGCCAGGCCCACCGGGGGTTGGACCTGCATCCGGCGGTGATGCATTTTTTCCGTTTCTGGCTATGGCTCACCACCGGCATGGTCACCAAGGAATGGGTCGCCATCCACCGCAAGCATCACGCCAAATGCGAACGCGAAGGCGATCCCCATTCACCCGTCATGTTCGGCCTGGGCAAAGTGTTTTTCCGTGGCGCGGAGCTCTATCGCCAGGAAGCCGGCGATGCCGAAACGCTCAAGCGCTTTGGCCACGGCACGCCCGACGATTGGCTTGAACGCAACCTGTACACCCGCCACAGCCTGATGGGCATAATGATCATGCTGGGCATCGACCTGGCGCTGTTCGGCGTGCTTGGCGTTACGGTATGGGCGGTTCAAATGGCCTGGATTCCCTTCTGGGCGGCCGGCGTGGTCAATGGTCTTGGCCATGCATGGGGCTATCGCAATTACGCCAGCCCCGATGCCAGCACCAATGTTTCCCCATGGGGCATCATTATCGGCGGCGAAGAGCTGCACAACAACCATCATGCCTATGGCACGTCGGCCAAATTCTCGACCAAATGGTACGAATTCGACCTGGGCTGGGCTTATATTCAAGTCTTCAGGTTCTTTGGCCTGGCGCAAGTCAAGAAGCTGGCGCCCAAGCTCAAGCTTGAACCGGCGCGCGCGGCCGTCGACGCCAGCACACTGCAAGGCGTTATTACCCATCGCTATGAAATACTGGCCCGCTATACCGACCTGGTAAAGAAATCGGCCAGCGAAGAGCTCGCCCGGCTCAAGCCATCCCGCCGGGCAGGCAATCCCGATTGCCGCTGGGCGCTGCTTAGCCGCTGCAAAGACTGGCTTGCCCGCACCGACGACACGCTCGAACCTGCGCAGCGCGCCGAGCTTGAAACGGTTCTGGCCGGTAATCAATCCTTGTTCACATTGGTGCAAATGCGTCGCGAACTTACCCGCTTGTGGGAAAGCTCCAGCGCCAGCAGCGAACAGTTGCTGGCCGACCTGCAGGCATGGTGCCAGCGGGCGCAACAAAGCGGTATCGAAGGCCTTGAGCAGTTCGCCAACCGGTTGCGCCGCTACGCGGCATGATATCCAGTCTCAATCCTGAACAGCAAGCCGCAGTAACTCTTCCCCCCCGACACGCGCTGGTTCTGGCCGGCGCGGGCAGCGGCAAGACCCGAGTCCTGACAACGCGCATGGCCTGGCTGATTCAAACCAGCCAGGCCAGTCCGTTCGGACTGCTTGCGGTCACTTTCACGAATAAATCGGCGCGTGAAATGCTTACGCGCCTGTCCGCCTTGCTGCCCATCAACACGCGCGGCATGTGGGTCGGCACCTTTCACGGCTTGTGCAATCGTCTGTTGCGCGCCCACCATCGCGATGCGGGCCTGCCGCAAACGTTCCAGATACTGGACAGCGCCGATCAACTGGCGGCCATCAAGCGCATGGTCAAGGGGGCGGGCATAGACGATGAAAAGTTTCCGCCTCGCGATATCCAGCGTTTCATCAATGGCGCCAAAGAAGACGGGCAGCGGCCGCACGATGTGCAAGTCAGCGATCCGCATCGCCGGCGCCTGGTTGAAATCTATCAGTTGTACCAGGACCAGTGCGAGCGCGAAGGCGTGGTCGATTTCGCCGAACTGCTGTTGCGCGCTTTCGAACTGCTGCAACGCAATGCTCCGATACGCGAACATTACCAGCGCCGCTTCCAGCATATTCTGGTCGACGAGTTTCAGGACACCAATACCTTGCAGTATCGCTGGTTGAAGCTGCTGTCGGGCGCAGGCGCGTCCATTTTCGCGGTGGGCGACGACGACCAATCGATTTATGCCTTTCGCGGCGCCAATGTCGGCAATATGGCCGATTTCGAACGCGACTATGCCCAGGGCAATGTGATCCGCCTGGAGCAGAACTACCGTTCCTACGGCCACATACTGGACTCGGCCAACGCCCTCATTGCGCACAACACCGGCCGGCTGGGCAAGAATTTGTGGACAGAGCAGGGCGAAGGCGAACTGGTAAGGGTGACCGAGCAAGCCTCGGACCAACTCGAGGCCAGGTGGATCATCGATGAAATCAAGGCCTTGATCAACGATGGCCGCCTGCGCCGCGAAATAGCCGTGCTGTATCGCAGCAACGCGCAGTCCCGGCTTATCGAGCATGCGCTGTTTTCGGCCGCCATTCCCTATAAAGTGTATGGCGGACTGCGGTTTTTCGAACGCCAGGAAGTCAAGCATGCCCTGGCGTATTTGCGGCTCATGGATAATCCGCATGACGACACGTCGTGGCTGCGGGTAGTCAATTACCCGGCACGCGGTATCGGGGCGCGCACCCTGGAGCAACTGGCCGATATTGCCCGGGAACGCAATATCAGCCTGTTCCGCGCCGTGCCCTATATGTCCGGCAAGGGCGGCACCAATCTGGCGCGCTTTGCGGAATTGATCCAGCAGATGGCGCACGAGGCGCAAATATTATCGCTGCCGGAACTTATCCAGCATGTCACCCACCATAGCGGCCTGCTGGCGCATTATCAAAACGACAGGGAAGGCGCCGACCGCCTGGAAAATCTCCAGGAATTGGTGAACGCGGCGGCGGCCTTTGTCGCTGAAGAAAATTTCGAGAACTTGCCGGCCGGCCGCGGCGTGGATGACCGCGATGCCATCGCATCGGGCGGGGCGGCCAATGATGCGGGCGAACCTGCCGGCGCAAACGCGCCAGGGGGCGAGGCTGGATACGCACAGGCGGACAATCCCTTCGATCTTGCCGCAAGCGCCATGTCGCCGTTGGCGGCGTTTCTTACTCATGCCGCGCTGGAGGCGGGCGAGAATCAGGCGCAGGCTGGGCAAGACGCGGTTCAGCTAATGACAGTGCATGCCGCCAAGGGTCTGGAGTTCGACGCGGTATTCATTACCGGCGTCGAGGAGGGCTTGTTTCCGCATGAAAACAGCTTGCTCGAAGCATCGGGATTGGAGGAAGAGCGCCGCCTGATGTATGTTGCCATCACGCGCGCGCGCGAGCGGTTGTATTTGACGCTGGCGCAAAGCCGCATGCTGCATGGGCAAACCCGCTACGCCATGCGTTCGCGCTTCCTGGACGAAATCCCCGAAGCCCATTTGAAGTGGCTCACGCCGCGGGAAGGGCGCGCGCCGGTGCGCGAGAATACCTGGAGCGGGGCCTTTCGGCGCGGCGATGCCTACAATCGTCCCGACAGCGGAACGATCGCGCCGCGCATGCCGCGCAGCCTGAGCACAGGCGTCACGGTGGGAGACCAGCATTTCCGCATTGGGTCCGGTGTGCGTCACGCCAAGTTCGGCGAAGGCACTGTCATCGGCTTGAGCGGCATGGGCCAGGACGCCCAGGCACAGATTCAGTTTCGCGATGCGGGTACCAAAACGCTTGCGCTGGGGGTGGCGAAGCTGGAAATTATTGCAGGCTGAAGGGGACAATACATGGACCATGCCACATCAAATAATAACGATTCATCGCCGGACCAGGCGATTGCCGGCGCGGATCGCTTGCGGGCGGCGGCCCCGCCCGCCTATCTCATTGGCCACATCAAAGTCAAAGACCCGCTCAAGTGGGCGGAGTATTGCCGCAAGGTGCCGGCGACCGTGGCGCCTTGGGGCGCCGCGCTGGTGTTTCGAGGGAATGCGGCCCACGCTCTGGCCGGCGAGCATGCCTACACCGATACCGTGGTAATTCGATTCCCGAGCCGCGCGGCCTTGAATGGCTGGCATGAATCCGCAGCCTATCAGGCGATTGTTCCCCTACGCAAGCTGGCGGCCGATGTCGTGATCATCAGTTACGACGAACAGTAGCCGCCGGCAAGCAAGGCGGCAGTCTCTTCTGGACGATAAACCCATGAGAATCAGAGCAGCTCTTTTGCGCGAGATAGGCATAGCGGGTCCGTATGCCGAAAGCCAGCCATTGCGCATCACCGACGTGGAGCTCGACCCTCCCGGGCTCGGCGAGGTCTTGATCAAGATAAAAGCCGCGGGGCTGTGCCATTCCGATTTGTCGGTCATCAATGGCGACCGCCCGCGCGGCGTGCCCATGGTGCTGGGACACGAGGCTTCGGGCGAGGTTGTGCGAACCGGCGGCGGGGTCGCCGATCTCAAGGCCGGCGACCATGTCGTCATGGTTTTTGTGCCGGCCTGCGGCTGTTGCGTTCCCTGCATGCAGGCCCGGCCCGCCTTGTGCGAACCTGGTGCCGCCGCCAATGCCCGGGGCACCTTGCTGGACGGCGAACGCCGTCTGCATATCGGCGGCGAATATCTCAACCATCATCTTGGCGTGTCGTGTTTTGCGGACCATGCGGTGGTTTCCCGGCGCTCATGCGTCAAAGTGAACGCCGATATTGCGCATCGCGAGGCGGCCTTGTTTGGTTGCGCTGTCTTGACCGGGGCGGGAGCCGTCATCAATCGCGCCAGAGTCAAGCCGGGCGATACTGCCGCTGTGGTGGGATTGGGGGGTGTAGGCTTGAGCGCATTGCTGGCCGCCGTGGCAAGCGGGGCCCGGCGGGTGGTGGCGGTCGATCCGAGCGATGAAAAACTGGCGCTCGCCATGCAATTGGGCGCGACGCACGTGGTCAATCCCTTGCATGTGCAAACCGACGCCGACCTGCACGATATGGCCGGCGGACCTGTGGATTACGGCTTTGACATGGCCGGCGCGGTGCCTGCCTTCGAGACGGCGTATAAGCTGACGCGCCGCGGCGGTGTTACCGTTACCTCGGGCCTGCCCAATCCAACATTGAATTTTCCGCTGTCCTTGTCGCAAATGGTAAGCGAAGAGCGCGAAATTCGCGGAAGCTATCTCGGCTCCGGCGTGCCGGCGATCGATATCAATCGCTATATCGATTTGTATAAGGCCGGAGGGTTGCCGGTGGATCGCTTGCTGGGAAAATCGTTTTCCCTGGACCAGATCAATGAAGGCTTCGATCACCTTGCCTCGGGCGGCAGCCTGCGCGACGCCATTGTTTTTTAGCGCCATGGCGCCGGATTACGTCCGGCCGCATTACTTGGACGAGGGCATCAGCCGGCGCTGATCGACTCCAGTTCTTCCTGCAGTTCCAGCCATTGTTCTTCAAGCTGGCCATGCTTTTTGCTGAGCTCGCCGTGCTCGCTGAGCACTTTCAATCGTTCGCCGCGCCGCGCATCCGAATAAAAATCAGGGTCGGCGATCAAGGCATCAAGTTCCCGCAGGCGCTGGCCGGCTTTATCCATATCGACTTCGATTTTCTTGAGCTTGCTGTCCAGCGGCTTGCGCACAGCGGCCAGTCGCTGGCGTTCCTCGGCATCTTGCCGGCGCTGCGTCTTGCGGTCCACGCCTGGCGCAGCCGCATTGCCGCTTTGCGTGTCATGGCGCGCGTCGGCCCGGGCGGAGGCCGAGCGGGCCGCCAGCCAGTCGCGGTAGTCTTCCAGGTCGCCGTCGAATTCATGTACCTGGCCATCGGCGACTATCCAGAAACTGTCCACGGTAGTGCGCAAGAGATGGCGATCGTGCGAAACCAGCAAGACGCTGCCGGCGAATTCGGCCAGGGCGGTCGCCAATGCTTCGCGGGTATCGACGTCCAAATGGTTGCTGGGTTCGTCCAGCAGCAGCAGGTTGGGTTTTTGCCAGACTATCAGCGATAAGGCCAGCCTGGCTTTTTCACCGCCCGACATCGGGGCGACTTTGCTGTTGACCGTGTCGCCGCTGAAACCGAATCCGCCCAGGTAATTGCGCAGTTCCTGTTCCCGGGTTTGCGGCGCAAGCCGCATCAGGTGTTCGAGCGGCGTGGATTCCAGCTCCAGCATATCCAGTTGATGCTGGGCAAAGTAGCCGATTTCCAGGCCCCGCGACGCTCGCCGTTCGCCGGCCAGCACCGGCAATTCTTCGGCCAGCGTTTTGATCAATGTGCTTTTGCCGGCGCCGTTCACGCCCAGCACGCCGATCCGGTCGCCGCCGCGCACCATAAGCTGAATATTGCTCAGCACGCTGCGGACATCGCCATCCGCGCCGACATAGCCGGTGGATACCTTGTCCAGGACCAGCAATGGATCGGGCATGCTGGTGGGCGTGGGAATGCGTATGTCGATGCCGGATTCGGCCTGCAAGGGCGCCAGCACTTCCATGCGGGCTAGCGCTTTGACACGGCTTTGCGCCTGCTTGGCTTTGGTGGCCTTGGCTTTGAAGCGATCGATAAAGCTTTGCAGCCGGGCGGTTTCGCGGCCCTGGCGATCCACGGCCAGGTTCATCAGGCGTATACGCTCCGCGCGCTGCGTCAGGAAATCGTCGTAGCCGCCGCGATAGCGTACCAGTTTGCCCTGGTCGAAATGCAGAATGGTCTTGGCGACCGCGTCCAGGAATTCGGTGTCGTGCGAAATCAGCAGGACGGTGCCTTCGTAGGAGCCCAGCCAGCGCTCCAGCCACAACATGGCATCCAGGTCCAGATGGTTGGTGGGCTCATCGAGCAACAGCAGTTCGGACGGCGCCATCAGCGCGCGCGCCAGCGCCAGGCGCATTTGCCAGCCGCCCGAAAAGCTGCTGACGGGACGCAACCACTGGTCGGGCGCAAAGCCCAGGCCGGCCAGCAACTGTTCGGCCCTGGAAGGCGCGCTCCAGGCATCGGCTTCGACCAGCGCGGCTTCGAGCTCGGCGATCCGGTGGCCGTCGCTGTCGGGCGTGCCGGCGCGCTCGGCCTGGATCGTGCGCAACTGCGTATCGCCGTCGATGACGAATTCGCGAGCGGGAAGATTGTTATCGCTGATTTCCTGCTCGACGCTGGCTATGCGCCATCCCGCAGGGATGAACACGGCGCCGGCATCGGCATCGAGCCGTCCTTGCAGCAAGGAAAAAAGTGTGGACTTTCCCGCGCCGTTCTTGCCTACCATCCCGACCCGCTCGCCGGGGTTGATCACGAAATCGGTATTGTCCAGCAGTATTTTGACGCCTCGGCGCAGCGTTAACCCTGTAGCGCGAATCACGTGGCCAATTGTTCCCGGGTAAGCAGCAGGATCTGGTCTTCGGTGTCTTCGGTGCTTAGCCACACCGGTTCCAGATCGGGAAACGCCGCAATGAAATTTTCGTATTCGTTGCCGATTTCAAGCACCAGCACGCCTTCGGGCGCCATGAAGTCGGGTGCGGACCGCAACAGGCGGCGTATCAGGTCCATGCCGTCTTCGCCGCCGGCCAGGGCCATGGTGGGCTCGTGCCGGTATTCCGGCGGCAGCGCTTCCATCGAGTGGTTATTGACGTAGGGCGGGTTGCAAACGATAAGCTGGTATTCGCATTGCGGCAACTGGTCGAACAGATCGCTGCGATGCGTTGTAATACGGCCGTCCAGGCCCGAGAGTTCGATATTTTCGTCGGCCACTTCCAGCGCGTGTTCAGACAAATCCACCGCATCGACCTGGGCATTTTGAAACGCCACGGCCGCCAAGATGGCCAGGCAGCCCGAACCCGTGCACAAGTCGAGGACGAAATCGACGCCGTCGGGGTCGGCGACCCAGGGGTGCAGGCCATCGGTCAGCAGTTCCGAGATCGGCGAACGGGGCACGATGACGCGCTGGTCGACTACAAAACGGCGGCCCTGCAGCCACGCTTCGCCCGTCAGGTAGGCGGCCGGCACGCGCTCTTCCATGCGGCGTTCGATCAGCGTCAGGAAGCGCTCGCGTTCCTGCGGCAGCACCCTGGCGTCAAGAAAGGGTTCCAGCGTATCCAGGGGCAGGTGCAGGGTGTGCAGCAAAAGATAGGCGGCTTCGTCGCAGGCATTGTCGCTGCCGTGTCCGAACGAGAGCTTGGACGCGTTGAAACTGGCTGACGCGCATAGCGCAGCAGATCGCGCAGGGTGCAATAGCTCGTGGCGGGCGTTTTCGTGCATGCGGGCTCCTGTCAGTCGGCACCGAGTAAAAGATGCTCGAGAGTGCGGCGGTAAATGTTTTTCAGGGGTTCGAGCGTATCCAGCCGGATATGCTCGTTGACTTGGTGAATGGTGGCGTTGATAGGCCCGAATTCTATGACTTGCGGGCATATGCTGGCGATGAAGCGGCCGTCGGATGTGCCGCCGGTGGTCGACAATTCAGTTGCGATGCCGGTTTCTTCCATGATGGCCCGGGACAAGCGCCGCGCTGAGCTCGCCGCTGGGCGTCAGGAACGGCTTGCCGCCCAAGGTCCAGTCCAGATCATAATCCAGTCCATGGCTTTCGCAGGATGGCGCCGACCCTGTCTTTCAGCGAATCCGGAGTGCTGGCGGTGGAAAAACGGAAGTTGAAATCCAGCACGGCTGTGCCGGGCACGACATTGGTGGCGCCGGTGCCCGAATGCAGATTGGATACCTGGAAGGTGGTCGCGGGAAAATAGTCGTTGCCTTCGTCCCATTGCCAGGACGTCAGTTCGGCCAGCGCCGGGGCCAGCAGATGTATGGGGTTGCGCGCCAGGTGAGGATAGGCCACATGGCCCTGCATGCCCTTGACCGTGAGCTTGCCCGACAAGCGATCCGCGCCGGCCATTCTTCACGGTGTCGCCCAAGGCGGCCGACAGAAGTGGGTTCGCCGACGATACAGTAGTCCAGGTGTTCGCCGCGCCGGCCAATTCGTCGCACACCTTGACCGTGCCGTTGATCGACGGCCCTTCTTCGTCCGAGGTGATCAGCAGGCCTATCGAGCCTTTATGGCCGGGGTGGCTGGCCACGAATTCCTCGACTGCCACCACAAAGGCCGCAATCGAGCTTTTCATGTCGGCGGCGCCGCGCCCATAAAGCATGCCGTCGCGCTCGGTGGGTGTAAATGGATCGCTGTCCCAGCGTTCCAGAGGACCGGGCGGGACCACGTCGGTGTGCCCGGCGAAACACCAGCAGCGGTTGAGCCGTGCCGCGCCGGGCCCACAAGTTGGCGACATCGTCGAAGGCCTGGTTTTCGCAGGCGAAACCCGCCGCCTGCAAGCGGCGCGCCAAGGTTTCCTGGCAATCGCGATCGACGGGCGTAACCGACGGCCGGGAAATCAGGTCTTTGGTAAGTTGCAGGACAGCGGAGTCGGACATCAGGCCCTCAAGCAGATCATTGATGCTGGTTTTGGAGCGCGTCTGGGCATCGACGCGCTTGACGATGACGGCGCAAGCCAGGCTGTGCGAGCCGTCGGCCGAAGGCAGGGAACCGGGCACTACGACCGAACCCGATGGAACCCTTCCGTACATGATTTCGCCAGTGGCTCGATCGTAGATTTTGGTGCTTTGGGAAATGAACACGCCCATGGCCAATACGGAGTTTTCTTCGATGATCACGCCTTCGACGACTTCGGAGCGCGCGCCGATAAAGCAATTGTCTTCGATGATGGTGGGATTGGCTTGCAAGGGCTCGAGCACCCCGCCTATGCCTACGCCGCCCGACAAATGGACATTCTTGCCGATTTGCGCGCACGAGCCGACCGTGGCCCAGGTATCGACCATGGTGCCTTCATCGACATAGGCGCCGACGTTGACATACGAGGGCATCAAGACCACGTTCTTGCCAATGAAAGAGCCTTTGCGGGCAACGGCCGGGGGCACCACGCGAAAGCCGCCGTCGGCGAACGCCTTGGCATCGTAGTCTTCGAATTTGGTCGGCACTTTGTCGTAGAACTGCATAGCGCCTTGCCCCATCACGGCATTGTTTTCAAGCCGGAAGGACAGCAGCACAGCTTTCTTGACCCATTGATGCACGACCCAGTCGGCCGCGATTTTTTCGGCGACACGCAGCCGGCCCGCATCCAGGCCGGCCAGCGTTGCCTGCACAGCCTCGCGTATTTCGGCGCTTGCCGATGCGGGTGAGAGTTGGGCACGGTCTTCCCATGCTTGTTCTATGGTGCTTTGCAGATCGATAGTCATAGGCGTTTTACGTCTTTGTTGATGCAAGGTTGGGTGGAGAACCAATCGGCAGTCTTGCTACTGGCCCAAAGGCAGGGGTTGTAGGTTGGAGCAGGCATGCGCGCGGGCTTAGCCGCGGCGCAGGAAGCCAGCGATGCGCTCGGCGGCTTCGACACACTGCTGTTTCGGCGCGACCAGCGCGATGCGTATGCGCCCCGCGCCTGGATTCACGCCATGCGCTTCGCGCGCCAGAAAGCTTCCGGGCAGCGCGGTGACCCCGGTGGCGCCGTAAAGATCCCGCACAAAATCGGTGTCGGCGCAAGGGGTTTGCGCCCACAGATAAAACGCGGCGTCGGGCCAGCCTGTATGCAGCAAAGGGCCTAGTATGGGCACAACGGCTTCGAATTTTTCGCGGTATAGCCGGCGGTTTTCGACCACGTGGGTTTCGTCGTTCCAGGCGGCGACGCTGGCCTGGGAAACCACCGGGCTGATGGCGCTGCCGTGATAGGTGCGGTACAGCAGGAATTGGCCGATCAGTTTGGCATCGCCCGCCACGAAGCCCGAGCGCAGGCCCGGTACGTTCGAGCGCTTGGACAGGCTGGAGAAGCAAACCAGGTTGCGATAGTCGTTGCGGCCCAATTGGCTGGCCGCCTGCATGCTGCCCAGGGGCTTGTTGCTTTCATCGAAATAAATTTCGGAATAGCACTCGTCGGCGGCAATCACAAACCCATACTCGTCGGACAGGGCAAACAACGTTTTCCAGTTGTCCAGCGACATGACATTGCCCGCCGGATTGCCGGGCGAGCATACAAACAGCAATTGCGTCTTGCGCCATATGTCGGCCGGCACGGAATTCCAGTCGTAGCCGAAATTCAAGCGGGCCTCGGCATTGATGAAGTAGGGCTGCGCGCCGGCCAGCAAGGCCGCGCCTTCATAAATCTGATAGAACGGATTCGGGCACACGACAAGCGCGCCGGCGTTCGGGTCGACGACCGTCTGGGCAAATGCGAACAGGGCTTCGCGCGAGCCCAGCGCGGGCAGCACCTGGGTTTCCGGATCGGGCCGGGCGATATCGTAGCGGCGCGCTATCCAGTCGGCGATGGCGTTGCGCAGCGTTGCATCGCCCTTGGTGGGTGGATATGCCGCCAGCCCGTCCATGGCGTTTTGCATGGCCGCAACAATGAATGGCGGCGTGGCATGCTTGGGCTCGCCTATCGACAGATTGACGGGAGCCGCATGCGCGGGCGGCGTGCCGGCTTCGGCCAGCAAGCGCCGGAGCTTTTCGAAAGGGTAGGGATGAAGAGCGCTTAATCGGGGATTCATGGCAACCGCTGCGGGATAGTAAGCTAGCGATTTTAGCAGGCCATCATGCAGAGCGCTTTGTGTTTTCCAGTGCCTGTCTTTCACCGTCCAGAGCCTGGCCCGGCGCCGCGCCTGGCGGCGCGATTAGACATATATATGGTGCGAACGGAGAGACTCGAACTCTCACACCTCTCGGCGCCAGAACCTAAATCTGGTGCGTCTACCAATTCCGCCACGTTCGCATGCATGGAAAGCCGGCAAGTGTAGCCTGAGTAGGCTTTGCGCGCAAGTTCGCATCAGTGCAAGACATGCGCGGGCTTGGTCAATATACCGGCGCCTCGCCCGCGGGCCGGCGCTTGAAGCGGCGGTGCACCCAATAATATTGTTCGGGAAGCAGCCGGACCTGTTCTTCCAGGAACTGATTGATGCGCAAGGCATCGACGGCCGGATCGCCGCAAGGGAAAGCCTCCAGGGCTTCGAAGATGGTCAATTTGTAGCCCTGGTAATCGGGCAGCACTTCGGTGATGAACGGCACCACCCGGGCGCGCCCCAATTGCGCAAGCCGCGACACCGTCGTCAGCGTGCAGGCCTGTATGCCGAAGAAGGGCACGAACACCGAGTCGCGCAAGCCGAAATCCATATCGGCCGCCAGCATGATGGGTTTGCCGGCTTTGAGCACTTTCAGTATTTCGCGCGCGCTGCCGTTGCGAGGTATCATTTCAGTGCCGAAGCGGCCGCGCTGCGTGCGCGAGATCGTATCCATTGCCTGATCCGACATCGGCGTATATACCGAAGCGACCGGATGAAGCGCCGAATAATAGATGCAGCCCGCTTCTATCGCGGCAAAATGAAAGCCCAGGAAAATAGTGGGCTGTTCATAATTGTCCCGCAAGGTTATGGCGCTTTCAAGTTGGACCAGGCGTGCAAGGGATTTGGCGCTGCCGTACCATTGAATGCCGCGTTCCAGATAGCTGCGTATCACATGGCGGAATGTCGAATAGGCCAGTTGTTCCCGCTGCGCATCGGTTTTCTCTGGAAAACACAGGCGCAGATTGGTCCGCAGGATATGTTTGCGTTTTCCTGGCACAAGGTAAAGCAGCGAACCCAGGGCTTCGCCCAAGCGGGCGACAAACCCGTAGGGAAGCGCGGACAGCGTGCGCAGCAGGCCTGACGTCAGCCGGTTCTGTATGCCGCGTTTCATTAATGGCGCCACTTTCCGCTGGCGCCCAGAGATAGGGTGGACATGTAATAGTTGTTTTGGATTAATGGAATATGCTAACACGCGGCCTCTGCCGGACCGGCGAACCGGCCGCTTGCACTGCCTGAATTGGGCTGCTTGCCAAATCAGGCTATAGTTCCACGCAAGGGCATTACAGCAATATCGTCAGTTTCCGGTAAAATGTTCTGTTCATTTGTTCAATTACTCATTTAAATAGGTCTCTAATGCAGCCCGTGGTTGAAATATTGTCCGGCCTGGAGCGCCGTGTTGATCTGGTCGTGTCGATCGCCGACGTCGAAAAAGAAGTCCAGGCGCAACTCAAGCGCGTCGCGCGCACTGCCAAAGTCCAAGGCTTCCGCCCGGGGAAAGCTCCACTGTCCCTGATCGAGCGCAGTCATGGGCCTGGCATCCGCTACGACGTAATCAATAGCGAAGTGGGTCGTTCTCTGGATCAAGTCATAGGTGAAACCAAGTTGCGGGTTGCCGGCACCCCGAACCTGGAACCCAAGACTGAAGGCGTCGAGGAAGGCTCCATGGCTTTTTCCGCCACATTCGAGGTCTATCCTGACGTCGCCGTTCCCGATTTGGGCGCCTTGCAAGTCAAGCGCGCCAAGGTCGATGTCGGCGATGCCGAGGTGCAGCGCACCGTCGATATTCTGCGCAAGCAGCGCGCCACCTACGAGGCCCGCGACGGCCGCCAGGCGCAAGACGACGATCGCGTAACGCTGGATTTCGCCGGCACGATCGACGGCGTGGCGTTCGATGGCGGCACTGCCGAAAAATTCCCCTTCGTCCTGGGCCAGGGCCGCATGCTGCCCGAGTTCGAAACCGCTGTGCGCGGCATGAAGGCGGGCGAATCCAAGACCTTCCCGCTGGTTTTCCCCGAAGACTACGGCAGCAAGGAAGTCGCCGGCAAAACCGCCGAATTCAAGATTACGGCCGTGGAAGTCGCCGAAGCCGTCTTGCCCGAAATGAACGCCGAATTCGCCAAGTCGCTCGGCCAGCCTGAAGGCGACGTCGAAAAGCTGCTGGCCGATGTCCGTGCCAACATCGAACGCGAAGTCAAGTCGCGCGCTCAGGCCCGCACCAAGGGCAGCGTCATGGATGCTCTGGTCGCCGCATGTTCGTTCGACGTTCCCAAGTCTTTGGTGCAGAACGACACCCAGGGCCGCGTGGCGGCGGCTCGCGAAGAACTCAAGCAGCGCGGGGTTCCCAACGCCGATTCCATGCCTATTCCGGCCGAAGCGTTTACCGCCGAATCCGAACGCCGCGTGCGTTTGGGCTTGCTGGTTTCCGAACTTGTCCAAAGCGCCGATCTTCAGGCCAAGCCGGAACAGGTTCGCACCCGCATTGAAGAATTTGCCCAGAACTACGAACAGCCCGCACAGGTCGTAGCCTATTATCTTTCCGATCGCCAACGCCGCGCCGAAATCGAAGCCATCGTGCTGGAAGACAATGTTGTGGAACATGTATTGTCCAAAGCCCAGGTTGCCGACGAGGACGTCGCATTCGACGAACTCATGGGGACCAACTAAATGTCGCGATTTACCGATTTTTACGCATCAATGTATGGTGGGAACTCGGTGACCCCCTCGGGGTTGGGCTATGTGCCTATCGTGGTAGAACAATCAGGCCGCGGCGAGCGATCCTACGACATCTACTCGCGCCTGCTGCGCGAGCGCGTCATTTTCTTTGTCGGGCCGGTCAACGACCAGTCCGCCAATCTGGTCGTGGCGCAGTTGCTGTTTCTTGAATCCGAAAACCCCGATAAAGATATTTCCCTGTATATCAATTCGCCGGGCGGCTCGGTATACGCGGGCCTGGCCATCTACGACACCATGCAGTTCGTCAAGCCCGACGTATCCACCTTATGCACGGGCATCGCCGCCAGCATGGGCGCTTTCCTGCTGGCGGCGGGCACCAAGGGCAAGCGCTACACCTTGCCCAATTCCCGCATTATGATCCACCAGCCGTCGGGCGGCGCGCAAGGCCAGGCTTCCGACATTCAAATCCAGGCCCGCGAAATCCTTAGCCTGCGCGAGCGTCTGAACACCATTCTTGCGCATAGCACGGGCCAGGCTGTCGAGCGCATTGCGGAAGACACCGAGCGCGATAATTTCATGTCGGCCGAAGATGCGGTATCGTATGGTTTGGTAGACAAAGTACTGGTCTCGCGCACCGACGAAGCGTGATTTCCAGCCGGTCGGTCGAATGCGTTGCGTTCACCGGTTATTACCCGACAGGCGTAACCCTGTCCACTGAACTGAACGAAGAGTTTTATGCCTGAAAAAAAAGGATCGGCGGACGATAAAGTACTGCATTGTTCGTTCTGCAATAAAAGCCAGCACGAGGTTCGCAAGCTTATTGCCGGACCCTCGGTTTTTATCTGCGATGAATGTATCGATCTTTGCAACGATATTATTCTTGAAGAGACGCAGGAAGCGGCCCGCGATGCGATCCGCAACGAATTGCCTACGCCTCACGAAATAAAAAGTTTTCTCGATGGCTATGTCATCGGGCAAGATACCCCCAAGCGTATGCTGGCGGTGGCGGTGTACAACCACTACAAGCGCATACGCTATGGCGACGTCAAGGGCGACGATGTCGAGCTGTCCAAAAGCAATATCCTGCTGATCGGGCCCACAGGCTCGGGCAAAACGCTGCTGGCCCAAACCCTGGCCCGCATGCTGGATGTGCCCTTCGTCATGGCCGACGCCACCACCTTGACCGAAGCCGGCTATGTGGGCGAAGACGTCGAGAACATCATTCAGAAACTGCTGCAGAACTGCAATTACGATGTCGAAAAGGCGCAGCGCGCCATTATCTACATCGACGAAATCGATAAAATTTCGCGCAAGGCCGATAATCCCTCCATTACACGGGATGTCTCGGGCGAAGGCGTTCAGCAGGCGCTGCTCAAGCTGATCGAAGGCACGGTCGCTTCAGTGCCTCCGCAAGGCGGCCGCAAGCACCCCAACCAGGATTTCGTCCAGGTCGACACGACCAATATCCTGTTTATCGTGGGCGGCGCCTTCGACGGGCTGGAAAAAGTCATACGCGATCGCACGGAACGCTCGGGTATCGGCTTTTCGGCATCGGTGCGCGCCAAGTCCGAACGGGGCGTTGGCGAACTCTTTGCCGAAGTCGAGCCGGAAGATCTGATCAAATTCGGCCTGATCCCGGAACTGGTCGGGCGCCTGCCGGTCGTGGCCACCCTGGAAGAACTCCAGGAAGACACCTTGATCCGCATCCTTACCGAACCCAAGAATTCCCTGCTCAAGCAGTTCCAGAAACTGTTCGAGATGGAAGAGGTCGAACTCGACATGCGGCCCGAAGCCCTGGCCGCCATCGCCAAGCGCGCCATCAAGCGCAGACTGGCGCGCGCGGGCTGCGCTCGATAGTCGAGCAGGCATTGTTGGGAACCATGTACGAACTTCCTTCGCAAAAGAACGTCAAACGGGTGGTGGTCGATGAAAATGCCGTTACCGGAGCCGGCGCGCCATTGCTTATTTACCAGGATGACGCCGATGCCGATTCGGGTTCCCGGCAAGATGCGCCCAAGAAGCTGAAGGATGCCGCCGCGTAACGGTTCTTATGGAATAACCTTACATAAAATAGGTATTCGGGATCATCGACTTGAAAATCTGGCCATTGTCACTACATACAGCTACAGGTAGTACTACAGAAGGGAGGCCTTGGCTTCCCTTCTGCATCTAGAGGTCAATTTTAAGGAATTTACTATGTCTGCGAGCCAGATTCTTTCTTCAGAACCCACGGACTTGCCGCTGTTGCCTCTGCGCGACGTGGTGGTATTTCCGCACATGGTGATTCCTCTGTTTGTTGGACGCCCCCGTTCCATCAAGGCCCTTGAATTGGCCATGGAAGCGGGCAACAACATTATGCTGGTCGCCCAGAAATCGGCCGGCAAGGATGATCCCACTCCGGAAGACCTGTATGAAATCGGTTGCGCGGCCAGCATTTTGCAAATGCTCAAGCTGCCCGACGGCACGGTCAAGGTCTTGGTCGAAGGCTTGCAGCGCGCGCGCATTCAGCAGGTCAGCGATGCTGAAACCCATTTCACGGCGCTTGTGGTGCCGGTTGCTCCCGAGTCGTCCGAAGGCGCGGAATCCGAAGCGCTGCGCCGGGCCGTGGTTGCCCAGTTCGAACAATACGTCAAGCTGAACAAGAAGATTCCCCAGGAAATCCTGACTTCCCTTACCGGCATCGACGACGCGGGCCGCCTGGCCGATACGATTTCCGCTCATTTGCCGCTGAAGCTCGAACAGAAGCAGCAAATGCTTGAAGTGACCGGCACAGCCCAGCGTCTTGAAAATCTGCTGTCGCAGCTGGAATCCGAAATCGATATTCTGCAGGTCGAAAAGCGTATTCGCGGGCGCGTCAAGAAGCAAATGGAAAAAAGCCAGCGCGACTACTATCTGAACGAGCAGGTCAAGGCGATCCAGAAAGAGCTCGGCGAGGGCGAAGAAGGCGCCGATATCGAAGAGCTCGAGAAAAAGATCACTGCGGCCCAACTGCCCAAGGAAGCGCAAAAGAAAGCCGACTCCGAACTGAAGAAGCTCAAGCTGATGTCGCCGATGTCGGCCGAAGCGACGGTTGTGCGCAACTATATCGATACCCTTATCGGCTTGCCGTGGCGCAAGAAAAATCGTATTAATAATTCGATTTCGAACGCCGAAGGCGTGCTCGATGCCGATCATTACGGTCTGGAAAAGGTTAAAGAACGCATCATCGAATACCTGGCTGTGCAGCAAAGGGTCGATAAGCTGAAGGCCCCAATTTTGTGCCTGGTCGGGCCTCCGGGCGTGGGTAAAACGTCCCTGGGCCAGTCCATTGCCCGTGCCACCAATCGCAAGTTTGTGCGGATGGCGCTGGGCGGCGTGCGCGACGAAGCCGAAATTCGCGGGCATCGCCGTACTTATATCGGCTCCATGCCGGGCAAGATCCTGCAAAACATGACCAAGGTCGGCGTACGCAATCCTTTGTTCCTGCTCGATGAAATCGACAAAATGGGCGCCGATTTCCGCGGTGATCCATCCTCGGCTTTGCTAGAGGTGCTGGACCCAGAGCAAAACCATACCTTCCAGGATCACTACATCGAAGTGGACTTCGATTTGTCCGATGTCATGTTCGTGGCGACCAGCAATACGCTGAATATTCCTCCGGCGCTGCTGGACCGTATGGAAGTCATACGCCTGTCGGGCTACACCGAAGATGAGAAAGTGCATATTGCCTTCGATCACCTGTTGCCCAAGCTCATGAAGAACAACGGCGTGCAGGAAGGCGAGGTCACGATCGAAGAGTCCGCTGTGCGTGATATCGTGCGCTATTACACCCGCGAGGCGGGGGTGCGGGCGCTTGAACGTGAAATCAGCAAAATTTGCCGCAAGGTCGTCAAGAAAATGCTGGGCGCCAATCCGGCAGTGCGGGTGCGCGGTAAAAAGCTTGCGCCTGTGCAGCCGATCGAGCGCGTGGTGGTCGGCTCCGATAACTTAAGCGATTTCCTGGGTGTGCGCCGTTTCAGTTTCGGCATGGCCGAAAAGGAAAATCAGGTGGGCCAGGTTACCGGCCTGGCTTGGACGGAAGTGGGCGGCGATTTGCTGACCATCGAAGTGGCGGATATGCCGGGCAAGGGCGCGGTGGTGCGCACCGGTTCGCTGGGCGATGTGATGAAGGAATCCGTCGAGGCGGCGCGCACGGTGGTTCGCGCCCGTTCGCAGAAATGGGGTATTCCGAATACCGCCTTTGAAAAGCGCGATTTGCATGTGCACTTTCCCGAAGGCGCCACGCCTAAGGACGGCCCATCGGCAGGTATTGCCATCACTACCGCCATGGTGTCCGCATTGACAGGCATCCCGGTGCGCGCGGATGTGGCCATGACAGGCGAAATTACGTTGCGCGGCGAGGTTCTGGCTATTGGCGGCCTGAAGGAAAAACTCTTGGCGGCGCATCGCGGCGGCATCAAGCTGGTGATGATCCCCGAGGAAAACGTCAAGGATTTGGCCGAGATTCCGGACAACGTGAAGAATCATCTCGAGATCATTCCCGTGCGCTGGATCGACCGTGTCCTGGAAGTGGCGCTGCAGCATATGCCCACGCCCTTGTCGGACGAGGAAGTTGCTCGCCTGGCGGCCGAGTCGGTGGCCAATGCCAAGCGTTCGGATGATGCTTCCGGTGGTCTGATGAAGCATTGAAGACGTCATTAAAGCCCTGGCTGGATAGGGGCTGCCAAGCAAAAGGACATCCCTCGGGATGTCCTTTTGCTTGCGGCGCTGCCGCTATCTATGCGCGCTGCCGCCACCCGCGTACGATGGCGGATTACTGCAGGGCAGTCGTGCGTATCAGTCCCACAGCGATGCCTTCCAGGGAGAATTCGTCGTTGGAGGTGACGATGATGGGGGCGAAGTCGGGATTTTCGGGCAGGAGCTCGATGTGCTTGCCCGAGCGGGACAGGCGCTTGACGGTAACGTCGTCGCCCAGACGGGCCACGACGATTTGACCATTGCGGGCGTCGGGAGTTTTCTTGACGGCCAGGAGATCGCCGTCGAGTATGCCGGCGTCGCGCATGCTTAGCCCGCGTACGCGCAGCAGGTAGTCGGGAGTTTGGCTGAAAAGAGAGGGTTCAATGCCGATTTCGCGTTCCACATGCTCCGCGGCAAGAATAGGGCTGCCCGCGGCGACACGGCCCACCAGAGGCACCAACAGTTGGCTAAACGCGCTTGAGGCGTATTCCAGGGTGTTGGCGATGGCGTTGCCCGCATGGGCGTCATTCAGGCGTATGCCGCGCGATGCGCCGGCCGTGAGTTCTATGGCGCCTTTCTTGGCCAGAGCCTTGAGGTGGTCTTCGGCGGCATTGGCCGATTTGAAACCTAGCGCGCGGGCGATTTCGGCGCGCGTGGGCGGAAAGCCGGTGCGCATGATTTCGCTGCGGATGAGGTCGAGAATTTGTTGCTGACGCTCGGTGAGCTTAACGGCCATGGCATTCCAGACTGTGTTTTTATACAGTCTGGATTTTGCATTACTTTGGCTGAAAGATCAAGCCTATGCCAGAACTTTGGCAATGGAAGCCGCTACGTAGTCGATATTGCCTGTGTTCAAGGCTGCTACGCAGATGCGCCCGCTGCTGATGGCATACACGCCGTACTCATCGCGCAACCGGTCGACTTGCGGGGCGGTCAGGCCGGAATACGAAAACATGCCGCGCTGTTTCAGCACGAAATCGAAGTTCTGCTTGATGCCATGCTCTTTCAGTTTGGCGACCAACTGGATGCGCATGGCGCGGATGCGGTCGCGCATGCCGGCCAGTTCGGTGGCCCACAGCGTGTACAGTTCGGGGGTGTTGAGCACCGTGGAGACAATGGTGCCGCCGTGCGTTGGCGGGTTGGAGTAGTTGGTGCGGATGACGCGCTTTAGTTGGCTAAGCACGCGGGTGGCTTCATCTTTGCTGGAGGAAACCAGCGTCAGGGCGCCTACGCGTTCGCCATACAGCGAGAACGACTTGGAAAAGGACGAACTTATCAGCATGGTAAGGTCGTGTTCGGCGAATAGCCGGACCACCGATGCGTCCTCTTCCAGTCCATCGCCGAAGCCCTGGTAAGCGATATCCAGGAAAGGGATCAGGTTTTTGTCTTTGACGACCTGGACGATTTGCCGCCATTGCTCGGGGCTGGGGTCTACACCGGTGGGGTTATGGCAGCAGGCATGCAGAACGACAATGGTTTGTTCGGGCAAGGCTTGCAGAGCCGGCCAGCATGCCGGTGAAATCCAGTCCGTGGTTCGCCGCATCGTAGTACGGGTAGGTGTCGACGGTGAAGCCGGCGCGCTCGAACAGGGCGCGGTGGTTTTCCCAACTGGGGTTGCTGATGACCACTTTGGCAGCGGGCAATAATTGTTTCAGGAAATCGGCGCCGATTTTCAGCGCGCCGGTGCCGCCCAGCGCCTGGGCGGTAAGCACCCGGCCCGATGCCATAAGAGGCGAGTCCGCCCCGAACAATAAGGTTTGGGCGCCTTTGTTGTACCCGGCAATGCCTTCGATAGGCAGGTAGCCGCGCGCCGCGGCGGCGTCCAGACGGGAGATTTCAGCCTTGCGCACGGCTTGCAGCAATGGCAAGCGGCCCTCGTCATCGTAGTAGACCCCGACCCCAAGATTGACCTTGCCCGCGCGGGTGTCCGCATTATATTGTTCGTTCAGGCCAAGGATAGGGTCGCGCGCAGCGAGTTCGACGGATGCGAAGAGTGAAGTCATTTTGAATGAGAAGGGGATTAAATAGGATGGATAGGGAAAACCGAGGTAATAGTGTGATAATAAGAGTTTACCCTGAGCATGTCTAGTATGAACGCCCCTGCACCCGGTTTCATCGAATACGCGAACAGTCCATTTCAGCTTTACCGGCCTTATCCGCCGGCGGGCGACCAGCCGGCGGCCATCGACGCCTTGGTCGAGGGGCTGGACGATGGCCTCATGTTCCAGACGCTGCTGGGGGTGACAGGTTCCGGCAAAACCTTCACCATGGCCAACGTGATTGCCCGGCATGGGGCGTCCGGCGATTATCATGGCGCCCGAACAAAACGCTGGCGGCGCAGCTTTATGCCGAGATGCGCGAGTTTTTCCCGAACAACGCGGTCGAGTATTTCGTATCCTATTACGACTACTATCAGCCCGAAGCCTATGTGCCGTCGCGCGACCTGTTCATTGAAAAGGATTCGTCCATCAACGAGCACATCGAGCAAATGCGTTTGTCTGCCACCAAGAGTTTGCTCGAGCGGCGCGACACGATCATTGTCGCCACGGTTTCATGCATTTACGGCATTGGCGACCCGGGCGATTACCACGCCATGGTGCTGCATGCTGCGCGCGGGCGAAAAAATCGGCCAGCGCGAGGAATTGCTGGGGCGCCTGGTCGCAATGCAGTACGAACGCAACGATGTCGAGTTCGTGCGCGGAACCTTCCGGGTGCGCGGCGAGGTCATCGACGTATTTCCGGCCGAAAGCGCCGAACTGGCGGTGCGCATAACGCTGTTCGACGACGAAGTCGAATCGCTGGAGATGTTCGACCCGCTCACCGGCAAGATCAAGCAGAAGATACCGCGTTTTACGGTTTATCCCAGTTCGCCATTACGTGACGCCGCGCGAAACCGTCTTGCGGGCAATCGAAACCATCAAGGTGGAACTGCGCGAACGCCTGGATTTTTCTGGTGGCCGACGGCAAGCTGGTCGAGGCGCAGCGGCTCGAGCAGCGTACCCGTTTCGATCTGGAAATGCTGCAGGAATTGGGGTTTTGCAAAGGGATCGAAAACTATTCGCGCCATTTGTCGGGCGCGGCGGCCGGGCGAACCGCCGCCCACCTTGATCGATTATCTTCCGGCCGATGCCCTGATGTTGATCGACGAAAGCCATGTCACGCATCGGGCAGCTTAGCGGCATGTACAAGGGCGACCGTTCGCGCAAGGAAACTCTGGTGGAGTATCGGTTTCCGCCTGCCTTCGGCGCTGGATAACCGGCCGCTTGAAGCTGGAAGAGTTCGAGGCAGCGCATGCGCCAGTGCGTATTTGTATCGGCCACCCCGGCGGACCTACGAGAAAGAGCATGCCGATAATGTCGTCGAGCAGGTGGTGCGTCCCACCGGGCTTGGTCGATCCCGAGGTCGAGGTACGTCCCGCTATTACGCAAGTGGACGATTTGCTGGGTGAAATCAAGCATACGCGTGGCAGGGCAGAGCGGGTGCTGGTTACAACCCTGACCAAGCGCATGTCCGAGGATCTGACCGATTATCTCACCGAAAACGGCCTCAAGGTGCAGATACCTGCATTCCGATATCGATACGGTGGAGCGGGTCGAAATCATTCGCGATTTGCGGCTGGGTGACTTCGATGTGCTGGTCGGTATCAATTTGCTGCGCGAAGGGCTGGATATTCCGGAAGTTTCGCTGGTTGCCATTCTGGATGCCGACAAAGAAGGCTTTCTGCGCTCCGAACGCAGCTTGATTCAAACTATGGGCCGCGCGGCGCGCAATATCAATGGCCGGGCGATCTTGTATGCCGACCGCATCACCGATTCCATGTGTCGCGCCATGGGCGAGACCGAACGGCGCCGGCTCAAGCAACTGGAGTTCAACAAGGTGCACGGCATCACGGCGCGCGGGGTAAACAAAGCCGTGCGGGAAATGATAGACGGCGTGATGGTTACGCCGGTCGAAAAGTCGGCCGCTGACGATATTTCGCCTGATATCCTGCACGACGATAAATCCCTGGCCAAGGAAATCCGCCGTCTGGAAAAGCTGATGATGGATCATGCCAAGAATCTGGAGTTCGAACAGGCGGCCGCCGCGCGCGATGCATTGAACCGCTTGAAACAGAAGGCTTTGTTTTCTTGATCGGGTCGCGAATACAAAATGTAAACGGACCAGGGGTGACAGCTTGCCCGATTGTTGGAAAATTCCAACATGCTTGCCATTTTTAATAATGGCGTCACAGGTTTGCGTCAGTCTGTTCCCATCGTCAGGCTTGGATCAGACCTAGGGTTTACCATAGGGTGCGGATGATTTTTCCTGGCCGGGATACTTGTATGCTGCGCTGCATGAATATTGGCTTTCGATGCCTTTTGCCGAGTGGCTTCGCCGCTGTAACACTCAGTAGGAAACGCGGCTAAGGCCTTGTCGGAATTGTGTTTTTATTTTTGTCAATGGGTCTCTCAAGGTAAATGCGGGCTTGCAAAAACTCTTGCCTTATCGCGGGTTTTCCCGCACACTTCTACCTATGATGACTAAGGTACTTTTCGTTTGTATGGGTAATATCTGCCGCTCACCAAGCGCAGAGGGTGTCTTCCGCCGTTTACTGGACGAAGCGGGGCTCTCTGGGGTTGTGGGCGTGGATTCGGCTGGCACCCACAGCTTTCATATCGGCGAGGCGCCCGATGCCCGCGCGCAGGCGGCTGCCCGCAAGCGTGGCTATGAATTGTCTCATTGCGTGGCGCGTCAAATTACCGCTGACGACTTCCGGGAATTCGATCTTATCCTGGCCATGGATTGGGAAAACCTGTCCGCCCTGCAGCAGCAATGCCCCAAGATATACCAGCATAAACTCATGCTTTTAATGCGTTTTGCCAACGAATTTGAAGAAGCTACGGTGCCCGATCCTTATTACGGCGGCCCCGAAGGCTTCGGCAAAGTGCTGGATTACCTGGAAGACGCATGCCAAGGCGTAATGGAACTGGTGCGCAAACGCGCGACTCAATACCAGGCCGCTTGAACCGCGGCCCTTTGCGCCCCTAAGTAAGCCGGATACAAGCGCCTCAGGCGCATGGTCCGGCTCATCCAGTCGCACTATTCTGCAACGGTACGGGGCTTGCCGCGATTCCATCGCGCCAAGCGTCTAATGCATAGATTCGGCCTGCCGCAAGGTACGCCCCACCGACAGCCTGAAATCGTGCGCCGGCGCGTTTTTCGATTATGAAAGCCATTCCTCCGTCCTTTTCTCTGGCTGGCGCGCCGGTCTATTACCCCAGCAGTTTAGTCGGGATTTTGCTATACTTGACTCCGTTAGTCGGATATAAAGCTGCCGACTGATATTTTTAGCATCAGGCTTTGGCAAGGAATCACCATGCGTTTAACGACCAAAGGGCGTTTTGCGGTGACCGCCATGATCGATCTGGCGTTGCGGCAACAAAGCGGCCCCGTCACCCTGGCAGGCATCAGCGATCGCCAGAATATTTCGTTGTCCTACCTTGAGCAGCTATTCGGCAAATTGCGCCGCCACAAACTGGTCGACAGCGTGCGTGGTCCCGGTGGCGGTTATTCCTTGGCCAGGCTGGCGCGCACTATCACCGTCGCCGACATTATTTTCGCGGTGGACGAGCCTTTGGACGCCACCAGTTGCGGCGGCAAGGAAGATTGCAATATTGGTCGCAATGGCAATACCGGCAAATGCATGACGCATGAATTATGGTCCACGCTCAATCGTAAAATGGTGGATTATCTGGACTCTGTTTCATTGCAGGACTTGGTCGATCAGCAGCGCATGCGCGTGCTCCAGGAGGCCAGCAAGGCCCAGACGGCGCTGCGGCTGAACCGGTCGCCCGACGTGGTGATCAGCTGTGTGGCGCAAGGGTAAAGGGTTTTAGGAGCTTTTCAATGTCATTACGTCCTGTGTATTTCGATTATTCCGCCACGACGCCGGTCGATCCGCGGGTAGTCGAGAAAATGGTTCCCTGGTTGTACGAAGACTTCGGCAATCCGGCATCGCGCAGCCATGCCTACGGTTGGGACGCCGAAGAGGCAGTCGAACTGGCCCGCGCCGAAGTTGCCAGGCTGGTCAACGCCGATCCGCGCGAAATCGTGTGGACTTCCGGCGCCACCGAATCCAATAACCTGGCCCTGAAAGGGGCTGCCGGTTTTTATTCGGGACGCGGCAAGCATATTATTACGGTCAAGACCGAGCACAAGGCCGTGCTCGATACCTGCCGCGAACTGGAACGCCAGGGCTTCGAGGTCACCTACCTGGATGTCCAGGACGACGGGCTGCTGGACATCGATGCTTTCAAGGCGGCATTGCGCTCCGATACCATTCTGGTTTCCGTCATGTTCGTCAACAACGAAATCGGCGTGGTGCAAGACATTGCCGCCATAGGCGAAATCTGCCGCGAAAAAGGGATTGTGTTCCATGTGGATGCCGCGCAGGCGACGGGCAAAGTGCTTTTCGACCTGCAAACGCTGAAAGTCGACCTGATGTCTTTTTCGGCGCATAAAACCTATGGTCCCAAGGGCATAGGCGCTTTATATATACGCCGCAAGCCGCGCATCCGCCTCGAGGCGCAAATGCACGGCGGAGGCCACGAACGGGGTTTTCGTTCAGGTACGCTGGCCACGCATCAAATCGTCGGCATGGGCGAAGCCTTTCGCCTGGCCCGCCTTGAAATGACCGCCGAAAACGAACGCATACGCAGCTTGCGCGATCGTCTATGGACCGGGCTTTCAAAAATCGAAGAAGTCTATCTGAATGGCCATGTGGATCAGCGCGTGGCGCACAATCTTAATGTCAGCTTCAACTATGTCGAGGGCGAATCGCTGATCATGGCGATCAAGGAGCTCGCGGTTTCCAGCGGGTCGGCCTGTACGTCGGCCAGCCTCGAGCCGTCTTATGTGCTGCGCGCCCTGGGCCGCAACGACGAGCTTGCGCATAGCTCCATTCGTTTCACGCTGGGCCGCTTTACCACCCAGGAAGACGTCGATTTCGCCATTGATCTGCTCGCCAGGCGCGTAGGCAAGTTGCGCGATATGTCGCCTTTATGGGAAATGGCCCAGGAAGGCATCGATCTGAATTCGGTTCAATGGGCCGCACACTAAAAAGAAAGGGTAGCAATCACCATGGCTTATAGCGACAAAGTTCTCGACCACTACGAAAACCCGCGCAATGTCGGTGCGTTCGACAAATCCGACGCCAGCGTGGGCACCGGCATGGTGGGGGCTCCCGCCTGCGGCGACGTCATGAAGCTGCAGATCAAAGTGAATGAATCGGGTATCATCGAAGATGCGCGCTTCAAGACATATGGCTGCGGTTCGGCCATCGCTTCAAGTTCGCTTGTGACCGAATGGGTCAAGGGCAAGACGCTGGATCAGGCAATGGACATCCGCAATACGCAGATCGCCGAAGAACTTGCCTTGCCGCCGGTCAAGATTCACTGTTCCATTCTGGCCGAAGACGCCATCAAGGCGGCGGTCCGGAACTACAAGGAAAAGCACCAGGACTAATCATGGGAATTACGCTTACACAACAAGCGGCTGACCATATCAGCCGGTACATCGAGAAACGCGGCAAGGGCTTGGGCTTGCGCCTGGGCGTACGCACTACCGGATGCTCCGGCATGGCTTACAAACTCGAATACGTCGACCAGCCTTCCGCCGAAGACCAGGTATTCGAGCAATTGGGCGTCAAGGTGTTTATCGATCCCAAAAGCATGCCGTATCTGGATGGCACGCAACTGGACTACGCCCGCGAAGGCCTCAACGAAGGGTTCAAGTTTTCCAACCCCAACGAAAAAGCCACTTGCGGCTGCGGCGAGTCTTTCACGGTGTAATGTGGCGGGCGAAAATTATTTTGAATTATTCGGCCTGCCGTCCCGGTACGACCTCGATCCCATATCGCTAGAGCAGACTTGGCGCGCATTGGCCGCCAAGGTGCATCCCGATCGCCATATCAACGCCAGCCCGGCGGAAAAGCGCGTTGTCATGCAATGGGCCTCCACCATCAACGAAGCCTACCGGGTGTTGAAAACACCCTTGAGTCGCGCGCGCTACTTATGTGAGCAAGCGGGCTGCGACTTGCAAACCGAAAGCAATACCCGCATGGATGCCGCTTTTTTAATGCAACAAATGGAATGGCGCGAGCAACTGGACGACGCGCGCGACGCTGTCTGCCTGGATGCATTGCTGTCTCTTGAAAGCGCTATCGGCCAGGCTCACGCCGACATGGATATCCTGATGCCGGGTTTGCTGGACCAGTTGCGCGATTACGGACAGGCCGCGGGCAAGGTGCGCGAGTGGATGTTCATCGACAAGCTCGGCCAGGAAGTCCGCAACGCGCGCCACGACCTCATCGACCGTCAAAGCTGACATGGCCTTATTGCAAATTTCCGAACCCGGCGCATCGCCGGCTCCCCATCAGCGCAAGCTTGCCGTGGGCATAGACCTGGGCACCACGAATTCGCTGGCGGCGGCGGTGCGCAACAGCATTCCCGAAGTCTTGCGCGACGCCGGCGGCCGCGGTTTGCTGCCATCGGTAGTGCGCTATCTGGACTCCGGAGCGATCGAAGTCGGGTATGGTGCTATCGGGCATCAGGCCAGCGATTCGATCAACACTATCGCTTCGGTCAAGCGCTTCATGGGGCGCTCTTTGGACGAGGCCCGCCGCGAGGGCGCGGCCTACGATTTTTCGGCCAAGCCTGGCATGGTCAGGCTTAAAACGGTGCAGGGCGAATTCAGTCCCGTGGAAATTTCCAGCCGAATATTGCACGCCTTGCGCCTGCGCGCCGAAGGCGTGCTGGGCGGGGAACTGGTCGGCGCCGTTATAACCGTGCCTGCTTATTTTGACGATGCGCAGCGCCAGGCTACGCGCGACGCGGCCCGGCTGGCCGGGCTGAATGTATTGCGTCTGCTGAACGAGCCCACGGCCGCGGCTATTGCCTATGGGCTGGATCACGGGTCGGAAGGCATGTATGCGATATACGACCTGGGAGGCGGCACGTTCGATATTTCCATCCTGCGCTTGACGCAAGGCGTATTCGAAGTCGTCGCCACGGGTGGCGATACCCGCCTGGGCGGCGACGATTTCGACGCCGCTATCGTGGCGCGGGTAGTGGCCTTGTCGCAGGCCAAGGCCGTGGGAAAAGGCGATCAGCGGGCTTTGCTGGTGGCGGCCAGAACAGTCAGAGAAGCCCTGACGTCGGTCGAGCAAGCGCAGTTTCAGGCCCGCTTGTCCGACGGCATCGCCATCGACGTAATGGTGACGCGCAGCCAGTTTGAAGACTGGACCGCTGCCTTGGTCAAGCGCACGCTGGTCCATGCCACGAGCGCCATGCGCGATGCGGGGCTGGAGCCGGACCAGATAAACGGTGTCGTCATGGTGGGCGGCGCCACCCGCATGCCTGTCGTCCAGCGGGAAGTGGGGCGCTTGTTCGGTTCGGCGCCGCTGACCGATCTGGACCCGGATCAGGTGGTGGCTTTGGGCGCGGCGTTGCAGGCCAATTTGCTGGCGGGCAACCGGGCTCCGGGCGACGACTGGCTTTTATTGGACGTGACCCCATTGTCGCTGGGGCTGGAGACCATGGGCGGCATCGTCGAACGTGTCATTCCCCGCAACAGCACCATACCTGTCGCGCGCGCGCAGGAATTCACCACCTTCAAGGATGGCCAGTCGGCCATGAGCCTGCATGTCGTGCAGGGCGAACGCGAGCTGGTGTCCGATTGCCGCTCGCTGGCGCGCTTTGCCTTGCGCGGCATTCCACCCATGACGGCAGGCGCGGCGCGCATAAAAGTTACCTTTCAGGTCGATGCCGATGGTTTGCTGCATGTTTCGGCGCGTGAAGAAAGCACGGGTATCGAGGCCGCGGTGTCGGTCAAGCCCTCCTATGGATTGTCCGACGAGGAAGTGGCTCGCATGCTGTCGGACGGCATGAGCCATGCGGGCAGCGATGCCCAGGCGCGCGCCTTGCGCGAGAGGCAGGTGGAAATGACCCAGTTGATCGAGTCGGTGAGCGCCGCCTTGGCCGCTGACGCGGATCTGTTGGATGCGGGGCAACTGGATGACATTCATCTGTGCCTGGCGCAAGCCGGCGCATCGAATGCCGGCGGCGACATCGACGCACTGCGCCGGGCCATAGAGGCGCTGAGCGCGGCAACCGAATCCTTTGCCGCGCGGCGCATGGACCGCAGCATACGCGCCGCCTTGTCCGGCCGGTCCATCAACGATATTTCGTAGGCGCGTGGGCGGTAGAAAAACTCCAAGGCAATCACTTGCAACTCGGCCTTCCAGAATCGCTCACAAGCGATTTTTTCGTGGGTGCCAAGGAGGGCAAGGTAGCCTGGAATTACAAATTTTTGGGCGGCGGAATTTCTACCGTCCACGCTCCTAAGCCGGATTACGGCGCCGCGGACGCCGTAATCCGACGACGAGCATGAACGATATGCCGCCGCCTCACTCTGATTCACCACATAAGCCGACTGACCAGCCATGCCGAAAATTACCGTTATGCCTCATCCCGACGTCTGCCCCGGAGGCGCGGTCATCGACAACGCGCCTGTTGGCGTATCCATTTGCCGTGTTTTGCTGGATAACCATATAGGCATCGAGCATGCCTGTGAATTGTCGTGCGCCTGCACCACTTGTCACGTCATTGTGCGGGATGGTTTCGATGCGCTGGAGCAGGCCACCGATAACGAAGAGGATTATCTGGACAGGGCCTGGGGCTTGGCGCCCACGTCGCGCTTGTCGTGCCAGGCGCTGGTGGCCGATGCCGACCTGACGATAGAAATTCCCAAATACACGGTCAACCATGCCAAGGAAGGGCACTGATCCTGGGCTATTCCTGGACAAGTCCGCGCATTGCGCATGGCTGGAATGAGCGCGCCGCTTCATTGCCCGAAAGCGCTGGGCGATGCCGGCATCGCCTTAGTCTTTTCCTGTCGTAAATCCGTCCGCATTGCTCGGGTATAGTGGCGTCATTTGCATATTTTGGCGAATGAGCATGTCACAGCATACTTTGCGTTTCGGCCTTGCGGCCAATCACTTGCACCACGAATCCTATGGGGCGGCGCTTTTCAAATGGCTGGAGCAGTCCGCCGCCGGCATACGCGAGCTTGGCATCGAGCTTTATACGGTGGGCCGCACTTACGACGCGATCGAACGATCCGGTCTGCTGGCCGGCTATTCCGGCCTGGTGCGCTACCCCTATGGGCGCGAAGGGGGCTTGATGAAGCTGGTGGCGCGGGTCACCCAGGGGCCCGATGGCGCCAGGCCGTTCGATGGCGCCATCTATCTGATCGATCCGGTTGATCCTTCCTCCATTTTTCCCGAGGCGCTGGCCTTGAAGCGCCAGTGCATTACGCATGGCCGGCCTTTTATTTCGACGTTGATGGGTGCGATCGAATGGGTCGAGGTCGAGCGCGCCTGCGCCGGCCTGGCGCCTGATCCGGCCCAGCATTCAATATTCGACTTTGCGCGGCAAACGGTGGCCATGATCGCCCACGACGCCCTGAAGGACGAGATGGTGCGATTCGCCGCTGCGCATTTCGACCTGCTGTCGAGCTTTGCCAGCCGCGTCGGCACAGGCACGACCAGCGGGCAGCTTAACGAACTGGCATGGTCCAGGGGCTGGCCCAAGGAAAAGCCCTGGGTACAGGCATACCTGAGCGGGCCGCTGGGCGGGGACGCGCAGATCGCCGAGCTGGTGCTGGAGCAGCGTTGCCAGCGCGTGATATTTTTTGAGGACCCGCATGTCGCGCGCCAGCACGAGGCGGACATTCAGTTGCTGGAACGCGCTGTTCGCGTGGTCACCGAAAAAGCCTGCTGCATTGCATCGCCGGCCGTGGCGTATAAATGGGCCAGGTCGGTCGCCGGCGGCACTAGCGGCCGTCCTTGACGCGGCACAGGGGCGCCGGCAAGGCTGCTTGACGCTAGCTCGCAGGCATGGCGTGCGCGGTTGATCCGGAACCGGGTTTGTCTATTTATTCTTTATTTATTCTTTATTTATTTATTCGGCCGTCGCCATCACGTCCTGGGCGGTTTGTTCCTGTGTGCCGCTGTCGGTTTTCTTTGCACGCATCAGCCATAGGCAAGGTATGGCGGCGATAGTAAGCCAGAACATCAGGCGGAAATCATCGATATAGCCGATGAACGCCGCCTGTTTGTCTAGCACCGCGTTCAAGCCCGCCAGTCCTGCGCTTGTGCTCAGATCGAAGGCGCGCGATAAGGCATCCGGGCGGGACAGCAGTGTATCGGCTGTAATATACGCGGCCAGCGAGCTATGCACGATGGCGGTGTTGCGCGTCAGCAGTGTCTGCATAACCGAAATCCCGATGCTGCTGCCCACATTGCGCGATAGGCTGTAGATGGCCGTGCCTTCGGGCCGCAAATATTGCTCCAGCGTGGAAAACGTCATGGTGGTGAGCGGCACCGAAGTGAATCCCAGGCCCAGACCCTGGACGAAGCCCGGCCAAGCCACATCCCATTCGGTGATTTGCGGCGTGTACCCCGCCATTTGCCATAACGAGGCCGCCGTCAGGCCGAATCCCAGCGCGACGATAAGCCGGCTGTCGATGCGTCCCACCAGGCGTCCGGCGAACAGCATCGCCACCATTGTGCCTATTCCCGTAGGCGCGGTGACCAGCCCCGTCGTCATCACCGGGTAGCCCAGCAAGGTCTGGAGCAGGGGCGGCAGCAGCGCCCGCGTAGCATAGAGCAGCAAGCCGAGCAGAAAGTAGAACGCCAACCCGGTGACGAAGTTGCGATCTTTCAGTAGCCTCACATTGAAAAATGAGCCTTTGCCCGAAGTGGCCGTATGCAGCACGAAGTAGGTAAGGGCGATGAGCGAGCAGGCTGCTTCGATACGGATCTCTATCGAGCCGAACCAGTCCGCCTGTTCGCCGCGATCCAGCACCAGCTGGAACATGCCTATGGCAATGGCCAGCATCGCGAAGCCAAACCAGTCGAACCGCGAAGGCAGCTTGGACTTGAGGTCGCCGAGGTAGTAATAGAGGCCCAGGAAAGAGAGAATTCCAACGGGCAGATTGATCAGGAAGACCCAGCGCCAGGTGAAGTTGTCGGTCAGCCAGCCGCCCAGGGTAGGTCCCAGTATGGGTCCCAGCATTACGCCCATGCCCCAGAGCGCCATGGCCCTGGCGTGGCGTTCCGGCGGGTTGATGTCCAGCATTACGGCCTGGGACAATGGCACCAGCGCCGCCCCGAACATACCCTGCAGCAAGCGGGCCAGGACGATTTCCAGCAGGTTTCCGGCTGCGCCGCACAGCAGCGAGCTCATTGTGAAGCCGGCGATGGAAACCAGAAAGATCATCTTGCGCCCATAGCGGCCGGACAGCCAGCCGGTGACAGGCGTGGCTATCGCCGTCGCCACAATATACGAGGTCAGGACCCAGCTGATTTGATCTTGCGACGCCGACAGGCCGCCCGCCATATGGGGCAACGCGACATTTGCTATCGTGCTGTCCAGCGTTTGCATGACGGTGGCCAGCATGATCGACAAGGTAATCATCAACCGTTTCGGCTCGGCGGACGGCGTGGAGATATCGCTCACAATAGTGCCTGCAATGGATATTAAGTAATAACGTTAGTTACTATTTGGATAAAAAAATCAATCCAGTTTTTGCGAAAGCTTGCGCAATAAGCGTTCAAGCTCGTCGACTTCCTGTCTTGTGAATTCTTCGAGGGCGCGTTTGATATGCACGCGGCGCGTCGGCAAAAGGCTTTCCACGAAGGCCAGGCCTTTCGGCGTCAATTGCAGGAACAATTGGCGCCGATCGCTTTCGTCCGCAATGCGATCCACGAACCCATGCCTTTCCAGTTCGCGCGCCACCCGGGTGCTGTTGGTGCGCGACGAGTTCATGAATACGCTTAATTCGGATGGCTTGAGGCAATGATTCTTGCTGGCGTAAATCACTACCAGCGAGGTCCACAAGGTAGTGTTCAAGCCGTATTCTTTGAAGGGCGCGTCCATGTAGTCGGTGAGCTGCAGTGCGACATGCTGGAGCAGGCGCGCAATAACGGATTCGCGCATGGCGCCGCGCGCCGACATGCGCTGCGCCAGGTCGCGCATGGCTTGTTCGAACGAGTGGAAGGAAGAAGATGGGCTCATATAATAACCTATGTTATTACATAGGCCGCCAGGAATCCAGCCTGGATGGCCCGCGCGTTATTGCCGCGGCCATCCATCCCCGCAGGCTAACTGCGACGCCTGTGGAAAAGGTTCAGTCTTCCCGCCGCAGATGCGGAAAAAGAATGACATCGCGGATGCTGGCGCTGTCGGTCAGCAGCATGACCAGCCGGTCGATGCCGATCCCGCAGCCGCCGGTGGGAGGCATGCCGTATTCCAGGGCGCGAATGTAGTCGGCGTCGTAGAACATGGCTTCTTCGTCGCCGGCGTCCTTGGCTTCCACCTGCGCCAGAAAGCGCGCGGCCTGGTCTTCGGGATCGTTCAGCTCGGAGAAACCATTGGCGATTTCGCGGCCGGTCATGAACAGCTCGAAGCGTTCGGTGATGCCCGCCTGCGTATCCGATGCGCGCGCCAGGGGCGAGACCTCGATCGGATAGTCGATGATGTAGGTGGGATTCCACAGCTTGGCTTCGGCGGTTTCTTCAAACAGCGCCAATTGCAATGCGCCTATGCCGGCGCGGGCCAGCACGGGACCGTCGATATCGGCCCCCAGGCGTTTGAGTTCGGTGCGCAAGAAGCTTGCGTCGCGCAATTGTTCTTCGGCATAGCCCGGCGCGTATTTCAGGATGGCCCCGACGATGGTCAGGCGGTCGAAAGGCTGGCTGAGATCCAGCGTCTTTTCCTGGTAAGCCAGCACGGCGCTGCCCGTGGCGGCGATGGCGGCTTCGCGGATCAATGATTCGGTAAAGTCCATCAGCCAGCGGTAATCGGTGTAGGCCGCGTAGAACTCCATCATGGTGAATTCCGGATTGTGGCGCGGGCTGACGCCTTCATTGCGGAAATTCCGGTTGACTTCGAATACGCGGTCGAAGCCGCCTACGACCAGGCGTTTCAGATACAGTTCCGGCGCGATGCGCAGGAACATTTCCATGTCCAGCGCATTGTGATGGGTGACAAAGGGCTTGGCCGCGGCGCCGCCCGGTATGGGGTGCAGCATCGGGGTTTCCACTTCCAGGAAACCGGCGTTCAGCATGAACTGGCGGATGCTGCCCATGGCCTTGCTGCGCGCCATGAAGGTGCGGCGCGTTTCCTCGGTCATGATCAGATCGACATAGCGTTGGCGGTAGCGCAATTCCTGGTCGGCCACGCCATGGAATTTGTCGGGCAGGGGGCGCAGCGATTTGGTCAGCAGGCGCAGCGTGGCGGCGTGCACCGAGAGTTCGCCTTTGTTGGTCTTGAATACCGTCGCCTTCCACGCCCACAATGTCGCCGATGTCCCAGGTTTTGAACTGAGCGTACAGGTCTTCGCCCACATTGTTCTTGTCCAGGAAAACCTGGATGCGGCCGGTGCTGTCCTGCAGCGTGGCGAAGCTGGCTTTGCCCATGACCCGCTTGAGCATCATGCGCCCGGCCACCTTGACGTGCTTGCCGACTTCGGCCAATGCTTCTTTGTCGAGGCTGTCGTAGTCGTTGTGCAGATCGGCGGCTACGCTATCGGGACGGAAATCGTTGGGGTAGGCTATGCCGGCGGCCCGCAGTTTGGCCAGCTTGCCGCGCCGTTCGGCTATCAGGTGATTTTCGTCGACAGCTAGGGGTGATGGCGTAGGTTCGTTCATAATCTGTGTTGTCTAATCGTAATTTCGGATGTCGTCGAGCACGGTCGCGCCGAAGTCGTCGCGCGCAATATAGCGCTGTATTTTTTCGGCCACGGCGGCGGCGGAGGGCAATTGGCCCTGCTCGTGCATTTGCGCAAAGCGCTCTACATTTGGAAAATCGCCCGCAGCGCTGCCGCGGATTTTTTCCTGCATACCGGTGTCGATAACGCCGGGCGCCAACGATACGGCGCGCACGCCGTGGTTTTCCGTGTTCAGCACTTGCGTGTAATGATCCAGGGCGGCCTTGGTCGCGCAGTAAACCCCCCAGCCCGGCGTGGGGCTGCGTCCGGCGCCTGACGATATATTCACGATGCGGCGATCCGCGGCGCCTTGCGTGGCGCGCAAAAAGGCGGCGGTAAGCACGATGGCGCTGGTGACATTCAAATTGAAGGCGCCGGCGATGGCGGCGGCATTGTCCAGGTTGCTGGCCAGGTGCACGGGGTCGACCGTGCCTGCGTTATTGATAAGCAGGTAGCGTTGCGCGCCGGCGGGCAGGCTGGCCGCGATCTGTTCGGCAGCGGCTTGCGCGGCGGCGGGATCGGCCAGGTCGGCCTGGATTTGCTGTAATTGGCAAGCCGATGCGGCAGCTTGCGCCGCCAGCGCCGCGTCGTGGCTGCGCGCTACGGTAATAAGCTGGACGCCGGGTTTCAGCAGGCCTTGCGCCAGCGCCTGGCCTAGGCCGCGCGAGGCTCCCGTGATAATGGCGACGGTTGATATTTCCATGCTTATACCCCTTGCTTGAGACTGGCCTGGATGAATGGATCCAGATCGCCATCCAGCACTTTCTGGGTGTTCGATGATTTCGACGTTGGTGCGCAGGTCCTTGATGCGGCTCTGGTCCAGCACGTAGGAGCGGATCTGGTGGCCCCAGCCGACATCGGTCTTGGAGTCTTCCATCTTCTGCTGCTCGGCCATGCGGTTGCGCATTTCGAGTTCGTACAGCCGCGATTTGCAGCATCTGCATGGCTTCGGCGCGGTTGCGGTGCTGCGAGCGGTCGTTCTGGCACTGCACGACGATGCCGGTGGGCATGTGGGTCAGGCGCACGGCCGAGTCGGTCTTGTTGATGTGCTGTCCGCCGGCGCCCGCTGGCGCCGATAGGTATCGACGCGCAAGTCGGCCGGATTGATGTCGATCTCGATCGAGTCGTCGACCTCGGGGTAGACGAACACGCTGGCAAACGAGGTGTGGCGGCCGCCGGCCGAATCGAACGGGCTCTTGCGCACCAGGCGGTGCACGCCGGTTTCGGTGCGCAGGAGGCCGAATGCGTACTCGCCCTCGATCTTGATGGTGGCCGACTTGATGCCGGCGACTTCGCCATCGGACTCTTCCATCACTTCGGTCTTGAAGCCCTTGCGTTCGCAGTAGCTGCAGATACTGGCGCAGCAGCATGGAGGCCCAGTCCTGCGCTTCGGTGCCGCCGGCGCCCGGCCTGGATGTCGATGAAGCAGTTGAGCGGATCGGCCGGGTTGGAGAACATGCGCCGGAACTCGAGTTCTTCCAGGCGCTTGCCTATGGCATCGGTGTCGCGTTCGATGGCGGCCAGCGTGGCGTCGTCGTTATCGGCTCGCGGCAATCTCGAAAAGCTCGTTGCGCGTCGGTCAGGCCTGTGTCGATGTCGCTGAGGGTCTGGACCGTGGTTTCCAGGCTTTTTTTCTCGCGGCCCAGTTCTTGCGCGTGCTTGGGATCGTTCCAGACATCGGCGTTTTCGAGCTCGGCGTTTACGACTTGCAGGCGTTCGGACTTGGCATCGTAGTCAAAGATACCCCCGTAATGCCAACTGCCGATCCGCATAGTCTTCCAGGCGGGCGGCGAGTTGGTTTTGACGTTCTGCTTCCATGGCTATTCCTGAATATAGTGGGCACGCGTGTATCGCGATTCTTGGGTTAACCGAACATTTTAACCTGTGCCGGGCGATTCCTTATTCAGCCTTGGATTTTCCCGCGGCGGCAGCCGTCGCGGACCGGCGCGACAGGACGCGCCGGAATGTCTGGCGTTCATGCTCTTCGTCGTGAACGGTCAGGGTGGTCTTGATCAGGTCGCTGCGGCTAACCAGGCCTATCAGGCGATGCGACCTGGCGTCGGCCACCACCGGCAGCCGCTCCAGTCCATGCACCGCCAGCCGGGTGGCGACCGAGCGGCAGGTTTCAGTGGCCAGCGCGACGATGGGCGCGTTCAGGCCATACAGGTCGCCCACGCGAGTCGCCGCGGTGTTTCTCTGCGCGTTGGCCAGCCCGGCGCGGTCCACCATGCCGACCAGGATACCGTCGCGCGTGACGGGAAATGCGCGATATTTCTGTTCCGGCCCGAAGTGCGATTGCAATATGTCGGCAATGCCGGCATCGGCTGGGATGCTGATCGGATTGGCCGTCATCACTTCGGCCACGCTGTGGCGCTCCAGCGGATCGATGCCGTATTCGCGGTAGATATGGTAGCCGCGGCGGGCGATTTTTTCCGTCAGGATAGAGCGGTGCATGGTTACCACGGTAAAACCGTAGGCCACCACCGACGCCGCCAGCACCGGCAGCAGCGCATTGATGTCGTGGGTCAGTTCGAAGGCGAACACCACCGCCATGATGGGCGCGCGCATCATGCCGCCGAGTGTGGCCGCCATGAAGACCAGGGGCCAGACCGCCGGTTCGCCGCCAGGCAGATACGGCGCCAGGAATGCGCCCAGGCCGGCGCCCAGCATCAGCAGGGGGGCCAGCACGCCGCCGGAGGTGCCCGAGCCCAGCGCGATCAGCCACATCAGGGCCTTGGCCAGCAGCAGACCCGCGATCAAGCCCGCCGCCATATGGCCTTCCAGCAGATCGCCGATCACGTCGTAGCCCACGCCCAGTGCGCGCGGTTCAAAATAGCCGCCGATGCCGACCGCCAGGCCGCCGATGGCCGGCCACCACATCCAATGGATCGGCAAGCGCTGGAACAGGTCTTCGATGCGGTACAAGGAGACCGATAGCAGCCAGGACAGGCCGCCGCTGAGCAGGCCGGCGACCAGGCAGGACAAGAGCGCGATCGGCGGCATAGGCTGCGTAGTCAGCGGGAAAAGCGGGCCGCTGCCTATGAATAGCGGGCGCATGAAGCCGGCCACGGCGCATGCCACGGCCACCGGCAGCAGGCTGCGTGGACGCAGTTCGAACAACAGGAGCTCAACCGCCAGCAGCAGCGCGGCGATCGGCGTGCCGAACACCGCGGTCATGCCGGCTGTGGCGCCGGCCACCAGCAGCGTCTTGCGTTCGCCGCCGCTGAGATGGAAGTACTGCGCGATCAGGGAGCCGACCGCGCCGCCTGTCATGATGATGGGACCTTCGGCGCCGAACGGGCCGCCGCTGCCGATCGCGATGCCCGAAGCAATCGGCTTGAGCACGGCGACCTTGGGAGACATGGTGCTTTTCTTGAACAGGATCGCTTCGATCGCCTCCGGTATGCCATGGCCGCGTATGGCCTCCGAGCCATAGCGCGCGATCAGTCCGACGATCACCCCGCCTATGACCGGCACGGCAATCACCCAGGCGCCCAGTGTGTTCTCGGCGGGCGAGGTGGCCGCGTCCGATAGCGTCTGGAAGAAGAAAAGATTGGTGAAGAATTGGATCAAGTGCAGCAGAAAATAAGCGGTGCAGGTGCTGAGCGCGCTGACTGCTACTGCGATACTGGCAATAAATAGCAGGCGGGCCTCGCCGTTGAAGTCGCGCCGGGCGTCGTAAAGACTCATGGTTTTAATCTTGGATATTGGGGATGGTGAAAATGCCCTCGAGCGACGATAGTTCCGCCCGGTGGATTTCGGCTAAATGGATAAGGATGGCTTCGCCCGCCGGCAGCAAATGGATTTCCACGCGGCGTTTGTCGCTGGCGCTGGCGCGCCGTTGAACCAGGTCGTGCGCTTCGCAGCGCGATACCAGCGCCACAACGCCGTTAGGCTTGGCTTGCAAACGTTCGGCCAATTCGCCGACCGTGGCCCAGTCCCGGTCGGGATAGCCTTTAATGTGCAGCAGCAGAAGATATTGCAGCGGGGTGATGCCTTCAGCTTGGGCGGCATTTTCCGAAAACCGCTCGAACCGCCGCATTTGGTAGCGAAACTGCGACAAGGCCGCAAAATCGGCTTTGCCCAGAGGCTGTTTGGAAAGGTGATTCATGGTCCGGCAGGCGGCGCAACTAAAAACCAATAAATATATCACAACGTGATGTATTTATCCAGTTCGAGCCAGACCGTTCGAGCCAGACAGTTCGAGCCAGCCGGATAACCCAGACCGTGCCTGATTATCCGGCCTGGGCGCAAGCGCTATTCCTTTACCGCTCCCGTCATGCCGGATACATAATATTCAACAAAAAACGAATACACGATCGCCACAGGCAGCGAGCCCAGCAGGGCGCCCGCCATCAACGCGCCCCAATGATAGACATCGCCTTCGATCAGCTCGGTGACGATTCCCACGGGCACGGTTTTCATTTCGCTCGATGAAATAAAGGTCAGGGCATAAATAAACTCATTCCAGGACAGCGTGAAGGCGAAAATCCCCGCTGAAATCAAGCCTGGCACCGACAGCGGCAGGATGATTTTGATAAGAATCTCCCAGCGGGTCGCGCCGTCGATCAGGGCGCATTCTTCGAGCTCATAGGGAATCGACCGGAAATAGCCCATCAGCAGCCATGTGCTGAATGGAATCAGAAACGTGGGATAGGTCAGAATCAAGGCCATGCGCGTATCGAACAAGCCCAGTTGAAAAACGATGGCGGCCAGCGGAATGAACAAAATCGACGGCGGCACCAGGTACGCGAAAAAGATGCCCAGGCCTACTTGTTTGGAGCCCTGGAAGCGCAGCCGTTCTATGGCGTAGGCCGCAAACACGCTTGCCGCCAGGGAAATGAAGGTGGCGACGGTGGAAATCAGGATCGAGTTCCATAGCCAGCCGGCGAAAGGCGTCTCGAAAAGCAGTATCTTGAAATGCTTGAGCGTCGGCGCCAGCACCCAGAAAGGATTGCCTGAACTAAGCGCCATTTCTTCGTCGGGCTTGAATGCGGTGATGGCCATCCAGTAAAACGGAAACAGCAATACGAAGACGATAATGCCCAGTGGAATATATATGGTGACCCAGCGGCGCGGAAGGGACTGGAGATACTCCATTCCGTGCTGTTCGCGATTCAGTTCTTTTTGTTCGGCGTTCATTTGTCGCCTCCTTGTTGCCAGGCGCGCCGTTGCAGGCCAAAGTAAGAAAACATGATGGCCGCCAGCAAAAAGGGCACCATCATGATGGCCAATGCCGCGCCTTCGCCCAGCGATCCTCCGGGAATGGCGCGCTGGAACGACAGGGTGGTCATCAGGTGCGTGGCGTTCAGCGGCCCGCCGCGTGTAAGCACATAGATCAGTTGGAAATCGGTGAAGGTGAACAGGACCGAAAAGGTCATGACGACCGCGATGATAGGCGTCAACAGCGGCAGCGTGACATAGCGGAACTGCTGCCACGGCGTCACGCCGTCGATGGAAGCCGCCTCGTACAAGGCCGGCGAGATGGTCTGCAGGCCGGCCAGCAGCGTGATGGCGACAAAGGGAATGCCGCGCCAGACGTTGGCGGCTATGGTCGAGAACCGCGCCATCCACGGATCGCCCAGGAAATTGATATAGGCGTCGATGATGCCCATTTTCACCAGCAGCCAACTGATGATCGAGAATTGCGCATCGTAGATCCACCAGAAGGCCAGCGCCGACAACGCTGTCGGCACGATCCAGGGCAGCAGCACGACAGAGCGGAAGAACGATTTGAAAGGCAGGTTTTTATTCAGCAAAAGCGCCAGCCACAGACCCAGTATGAACTTCAGGATGCTGGCGACAACGGTATAGAAGATGGTGTTGAACAGTGCCAGCTGGGTCACGGAATCGCCCGACAGATAAACGTAATTGTCCAGCCCCACCCATTCGCCGGCCCGGCCTATTTTGGCGTCGGTGAAGCCCAGCCATATTCCCAATCCCAAGGGGTATGTCAGGAAGACCAGCAGCAGTATGGCCGTGGGCAGCATGAAAACCAGCCCTAGCCAATTTCTGTTGTTCAAAATACGGGAGAGCATAATCGTCCTCGACAGAATCCGCCTGGACTTGGCGGGCGCCGGCGGCCAGGTCCAGGGGAAAAAAACCGCAACGGCGTTATAAGGCCTGATTCAGGGCTGATCCGGATCAGCCACGCGCAACCGGCGCGGGCTTGTCCGGGCCGTTCTCAGGTTTTGTAATAACGCTTGGCGCGCTGGGCGGCTTGCGCGGCCGCTTCTTTTGGGGTTTTGGAGCCGCTGGCCGCCGCCGCGATCATGTCCAGAATGACATAATCGGCCATGACGGCGGCGGATGCGGTTCCCAGGGGGCCGGCATGGCCGTTGTCGAGCATCAGCGCGGCGGCGTCGCGATAAACGGTATGCTTGGGATCCACGGTCCAGATCGGGTTTGCCTCGTAGGCCTTCAGCGGTTGGCTGACATAGCCTATGGCGGCTTCCATCCAGGGGTTGTACTGCTCGGCCTCCATCATGAATTGCAGATAGGCTTTGGCGGCATTGGGATATTTGGAATGCTGGAACAGCATCATCTGCGTGATTTGCATGAGTTCCGTAGGCCTGCCTATGGGGCCTATGGGCAAGTGCGTATGCTGTATATCTTTAGCCATGTCCTGCCACTTTTTGTCGGGCGAGTTCTTGGCCGAGTAGTACACGGAAATGCCATTGGCGGTTATGCTGACCTGGCCGTCGAGGAAGGCCTTGTTGTTGGAAGGGTCCTGCCACGAAAGCGTGCCGGGGACAAAGGTTTTGTACAGTTGTTGCGCGTACTCGAGCGCCGCGATGGTCTCGGGCGACTCGATGACCACATTGGATTTTTCGTCGACCAGCATGCCCCCATGCGACCAGAGCAGCCAGTGAGCCCAGTTGTTGCCGTCGCCCACCGCCTTGCCCAGGGCGAAGCCCACAGGCGTGCCTTTGGCTTTAAGCGCCTGGCATAGCTTGAGGAAACCGGCGTTGTCTTTTGGGACGCTGTCGAATCCGGCCGCTTTTACCTGGCTTTCCCGATAAATCACGGCATTGCCGACCACGCCCAGGGGCAGGGCGATCCATTTATTGCCGTGCATGCCGTATTTCTTGCATACGTCATACCAGCCGCCGTATTTTTTATCCAGGTAATTGGCCAGTTCGGACAGGTCGAGCAGCTTGTCGGGGTATTGATGAGGGTCGTCGAACCAGCCGATGACGATATCGGGGCCGCTGCCTATATTGGCCGCGACTGCCGCCTTGGGCCGCACGTCTTCCCAGCCTTCGGAATCGACCCGCACCTTGACGCCGGTTTTTTCCGTGAATTTTTTGGTATTCGCATTCCAGAGATCTTCGTCTCCCTGCACAAACCGCTTCCACCTCAGGACGCGCAGTTCCGCGCCTTCTTCGGGTTTGTAAGTAAGTTCGCCGGCGGAGGCCGCAAGCGCTTTGCCACCCATGGTCGATGCCGCGGCAATGCTTGCCGTGGACACCAGGAAATCACGTCTTGTCAGTGTTGTCATGTCTTCCACTCCTTTGGTTAGTGGGACAGCGAAGGTCCCGTGCAGCCGTGTTTACATCGTCAAAACCTCCTGAAATCAAACGTTGGCGAGAGTCGCGCCGGACTCTGCGTCGAATAGATGGGTATGGTTGGGGTCGGGAACCAGGTCCAATGCGTCGCCCACGGTAAAGTCGCGGCGCTCGCGAAAAATCGAAATCAGGGCTATGCCGCAGAAGCTGGAATAAACCTCGGTATTGGCGCCGGTGGGCTCGACCACCGAGACCACGGATTTCAGGCCCGACCCGGGGGCGCCTATGCTCAGGTGCTCGGGCCTTACGCCGTAAATGACCTTTTGGCCGTCGGCTCCGGCGCCGCGGGCGGCGAGCGGCGCCGGCAGGGTAGTGCCGTCGGCGAATTCAACCTGGGCGCCTTCGGGGCGGCGGCGCAGCACCCCTGCAATGAAGTTCATGGCCGGGGAACCGATGAAGCCGGCAACGAATAAATTGGCGGGGTGATCGTAGATTTCCAGAGGCTTGCCGTGTTGTTCGACGATGCCGTCATGCATGACCACGATTTGATCGGCCATGGTCATGGCCTCGATCTGGTCGTGCGTGACATAAACAGCGGTGGTGCCCAGGCGCTGGTGCAGCGCCTTGATTTCGGCGCGCATTTGCACGCGCAGTTTGGCATCCAGGTTGGACAAGGGCTCGTCGAACAGGAAGACCTGCGGGTCGCGCACAATGGCGCGGCCCATGGCGACGCGCTGGCGCTGGCCGCCGGAGAGCTGGCGCGGATAGCGTTGGAGCAGCGCTCCAAGGCCGAGCACTTCGGATGCCTTGTCGACTCGCTGCTTGATAAGGGCTTTGTCCGACTTGGCCAGTATCAGGGAAAAGGCCATGTTGTCGTAAACGGTCATGTGGGGGTAGAGCGCATAGTTTTGAAAAACCATGGCAATGTCGCGCTCTTTGGGCTGCACATTATTGACAACTTTTTCGCCGATAAGGATTTCGCCGTGGGTGATTTCTTCCAGGCCGGCCAGCATGCGCAGCAAGGTGGACTTTCCGCAACCAGACGGGCCGACAAGCACCGCAAATTCGCCATCCTTGATGTCTATGTTTACGCCGCGGATGACTTGCGTGCCGCCAAAGTATTTTTGCACGTCGCGAATCTGCACTGATGCCATGCTTGCTTCCTTTTATCGGTTTGATGGTTGTCCTTTCGCTTTGCTATCTTCCTTCGATCACTATGTAAGAGGGTCGGCCTTTGCCGGCCCAGTCAATCAGGTTCTGGGCCGCCTTGCGCCGCAGCTCTTTTTCGGCGACCACCGAGTAAAACGCGGCATGGGGCGAGAGCAGCACGCGGGGATGCTGCACGATGCGCGAGTCGACCGCGGGCGGTTCGTGAGGCAGGACATCCAGCCCCGCGCCATCCAGCCTGCCGTCCGCCAGCGCCTCCAGCAAGGCGTCGATATCGACCACCGGGCCGCGCGAGGTGTTGACCAAAACGCCGCCGGGCTTCATCAATTCCAGCATGGGCCGGCCGACAACGCCCCGCGTTTCGTCGTTCAGGGGCACATGCAGCGATATGGCGTCGGCCTGCGAAAACAGTTCGTTCAGGCTGACGCGTTCGACATAGGAGGGAAAATCGCCATCGAGCAGATAGGGATCGCAGGCGATGACGCGCTTGAAAGAGTTGCGGCTGATGTGCGCCATGCGTTTGCCGATACGGCCCAGGCCCAGGATGCCGACGGTCATGTCGGATATCCGGCGCATGCTTCCGGCCGATGTGAAATGCCATTTCCCGGCTTTGACATCGCGGTCATAGAATGCGATGTGGCGCAGCAGGGACAGCATCATGGCGAAGGCGTGCGTGGCGACTTCGCCGACGCCGTAGTCGGGCGAATTGCCGACCCAGATGCCATGTGCGCGGGCGTCGGCCGTATTGATGGTGTCGAAGCCCGCTCCATAGCGGCTGACCACCCGGATTTCCGGCCTGGCCTTGAACACGGCGGCGTTGATCGGGGCATACTGCACCAGCAGCCCCTGGCATCCGGCCGATGCGGCGATCACGTCGGCTTCGGTCCGGCATTGCGCCGTCACGACTTCGATGCCCGCATCGCGATACAGTGATTGCTCGAGTTCGAGATCGGGAAAATCGTAATCGGTAATCAGGATTTTCATGGCGCGGCTCGGTCAGTGGTTGTCTTTGGGGACAGCCGCGCCGCTTTTGCCGACCAGGAAGTCCAGGTCGGCCCCCAGATTGGCTTGCTGCACGTGATCGACATAAAGCTTTACCCAGCCGCGCGTCATCGGCGCCGGGGGCGGCTGCCAGGCGGCGCGCCGGCGGGCGAGCTCGTCGTCGGAAACATGCAGGTGCAGCTTGCGCTGCGCGACATCCAGCTCGATGATGTCGCCGTCTTGCACCAGGGCCAGCGGGCCGCCGGCCGCCGCTTCGGGCGCCACATGCAGCACCACGGTGCCGTACGCCGTGCCGCTCATGCGCGCATCCGATACCCTGACCATATCGGTAATGCCTTTGCGCAATACCTTGGGCGGCAGGGGCATATTGCCCGCCTCGGCCATGCCAGGATAGCCTTTCGGCCCGCAATTCTTCAGCACCAACACGCAATTTTCGTCGACATCCAGGGTTTCATCGTCGAGCCGCTTATGCATGTGCTCGCTGTCTTCGAACACGACGGCGCGCCCTTTGTGCTTGAGCAGCGCGGGGGTGGCGGCCGAGGGCTTGATTACCGCGCCGTCGGGACACAAATTGCCGCGCAGCACGGCTATGCCGGCCTTGGCCTTGAAGGGCTGGTCATAGGCATGGATGACGTCGCGGTTCCAGTTGGGCGCGTCTTTGCTGTTTTCCCACAGGGTTTTGCCGTTGACGGTCAGGGCGGCCGGGTCGATGACAGTTTCAAGTTCGCGGATGACGGCGGGAAGCCCGCCGGCGTAGTAGAAATCTTCCATCAGGTGTTTGCCCGAGGGCTGCAGGTTGAGCAGGCAGGGCAAGTCGTGCGCCAGCGCATCCCAGTCGTCGAGCGTGAGCTTGACGCCTATGCGCCCGGCGATGGCCAGAAGGTGAATGACGGCATTGGTGGACCCGCCGATCGCGGCATTGACGCGGATGGCGTTTTCGAACGCGGCGCGCGTCAGGATTTTGGACATGACTAGGTCTTCCTTGACCATGTCGACAATGCGCCGGCCCGATGCCCGCGCCAGCACATTGCGCCGCGCATCCACCGCCGGAATCGCCGCATTGCCCGGCAGGCTCATGCCCAGCGCCTCGACCATGCTGGCCATGGTCGAGGCCGTGCCCATGGTCATGCAGTGGCCGTGTGAGCGATGCATGCAGCTTTCAGCCTCGAAGAATTCTTCTTGCGACATTTGTCCCGCGCGGACTTCTTCGGACATTTTCCAGACATCGGTGCCCGAGCCCAGTTCGCCGCCACGGAATTTGCCGCTGAGCATGGGCCCCCCCGAGACGCCTATTGTGGGCAGATCGCAGGACGACGCGCCCATGAGCAGCGAAGGAGTGGTTTTGTCGCAGCCCATGAGCAATACGACACCGTCTATAGGATTGCCGCGTATGGATTCTTCGACATCCATGCTGGCCAGATTGCGAAACAGCATCGCCGTGGGCCGCAGCAGCGTTTCGCCCAGCGACATGACGGGAAATTCCAGCGGGAAGCCGCCCGCTTCCCAGACGCCTATCTTGACTTGTTCGGCCAGAGTGCGAAAGTGCGAATTGCAGGGCGTGAGTTCGGAATAGGTGTTGCAAATGCCGATGACCGGCCGGCCATCGAATTGATCATGGGGAATACCGCGATTTTTCAGCCATGATCGATAAATGAAACCATCGCGGTCATGTCGTCCGAACCAGGCTTGACTACGGCGTACCGTTTGTTTCTTGTCGCTCACTCAATTCTCCTACGGGTGCGATGGTTGTTTTTTGTAGCGGTGCTTACATGGTCGGCCCCAGGATCCAGGGAGCGAACTCGTCTTCGCCGAAGCCGTGTTCTTCGCTTTTGGTGCGCTGCCCGGAGGCGATGTCGATAATGCGCTGGAAAATCTGTTCGCCTTTTTCTTGCACTGTGGCGCCGCCGTCGAGGATTTCGCCGCAGTTGATATCCATGTCTTCGCTCATGTGGCGGTACATCAGCGAATTGGTCGCCAGCTTCAGCGAGGGCGATGGCTTGCAGCCGTATACCGACCCGCGGCCGGTGGTAAAGCAGATGACATTGGCGCCGCCCGCCACCTGGCCCGTGGCCGATACAGGGTCGTATCCGGGAGTGTCCATGAATACCAGGCCATGGGCCTGGACCGTTTGCGCGTATTCGACCACATCGGACAGATTGCTGGTACCGGCCTTGGCGACCGCGCCCAGCGATTTTTCCAGTATGGTGGTCAGCCCGCCCGCTTTATTGCCGGGGGAAGGATTGTTGTTCATTTCGCCGCCCAGGCGCTCGGTGTATTGCTCCCACCAATGGATGCGGTCGACCAGCTTTTCGCCGACCGCGCGGGATACGGCGCGGCGCGTCAGCAGATGTTCGGCGCCGTAGATTTCCGGTGTTTCACTAAGGATGGCGGTGCCGCCATGCTCGACCAGCAGGTCCATGGCGGCGCCCAATGCCGGGTTGGCGGTAATGCCGGAATAGCCGTCGGAGCCGCCGCATTGCAGGCCGACGGTAATATGGCTTAGAGGCACGGCCTGGCGCATTGCTTGATTGGCCGCCGGCAGGATTTCGCGTATCAGTTCGACGCCGCGTTCTATGGTTTTGCGCGTGCCGCCAAGATCCTGGATGGTCATGACCCGCAGCCTGCTGGATTCGGCCAGGCCCTCGGCGCCGAGAAGCGATGAAACCTGATTCGATTCGCAGCCCAGCCCTATGAATAAAACAGCCGCGAAATTCGGATGCCGGAGATAGCCGGCGGTAACCCGCCGCAACAAGTCTATGCCTTCGCCATTGCTGGCCATGCCGCAGCCGGTTTTATGCGTGATTGGTACGACACCGTCGACATTCGGAAACGCGGCGAGCGCGTCGCCGCGGAAGGCATCGGCAATTTGGCGGCATACGGTCGCGGAACAGTTGACGCTGCTGATGATGCCGATGTAATTGCGCGTGGCGACGCGGCCGTCGGCTCGCACGATGCCCTGGAAGGTCTTGGCGTGCGCCGGCTTTTTCACAGGATGCACATCGGCGCAGAATGCATAGTCGCGCTCGAAATCGTGCATGGCTAGATTATGCAAGTGTATATGCTGGCCGGCGGCGATATCGCGGGTGGCGAAGCCGATGATCTGGTTATAGCGGCGCACGGGATCGCCCGAGGAAATGGCCCGGGCGGCCATTTTGTGGCCGGCGGGAATGGATTCGGACGAATCTATGCCATGCTCGGGAAAGGCGGTTCCGGGCTTGATGTCGCGCGTGGCGATCAGCACGTCGTCATGCTCGTTCAGGCGCAATACCGCCGGCGCCAGGTCGCGTCGGCTGATGGATTCGACTGCGATCGATATTTCTTGTGTCACGGTGTTTTCCTGTGTGGTTTGCCCGCGCCGCTTTGATTCTTGTTTTTGCGAAGTCGGGAGTGGTCTGCAAGCAGTCTATTACACAAGCCGATACAGGTAAAGTGGTAATACCAATCTAAATTCTAAGGAATTACCCGCGTTCGTGAAGGACGGCAAGGTTTCCGGGCGTGCCTATGGTTCAGCCAATGAGCCGAGTGCCGCCTTTTTATCTTGACAAGATTAGATGGCTATGGAAATCTGTCCGCACTGGTAAGGCCAATTTACCAGATTAATACTATACAACTCTGGGAGAGCATAGGTGGCAGAACGCAATCATTATAATTTTTCAGGCCGGCATGCCGTTGTTACCGGCGGGGCGGCCGGCATAGGCCTGGCCATCGCTCATAGGCTGGTCGAAGGAGGGGCCACGGTCAGCCTGTGGGACCGCGATGCCAAGATGCTGGAAGAGGCGTGCGCCTCGTTCGGCGCGGGCAAGCCGCAAGCTGTCGGCGTCGATGTCGGCAGCGAGGATTCCGTGAATGCGGCCGCTGCCGCCACTATCAAGGCCGCGGGCGCTATCGACATCCTGGTCAATAGCGCCGGTATCACGGGGCCCAACACAACGGTATGGGATTATCCGGTCGCCGATTGGGACGATGTGATGAGCGTGAATCTGCGCGGGCCGTTTTTGTGCTGCCGCGCCGTCGTTCCGCATATGCGCGCGAAAAGCTATGGCCGCATCGTCAATATCGCTTCGATCGCGGGCAAGGAAGGCAACCCGAACGCCTCGGCCTACAGCGCCTCCAAGGCCGGGGTCATTGCCTTGACCAAATCATTGGGCAAAGAGCTTGCGCACGACGGTATCAGCGTCAATTGCGTTACGCCGGCGGCGGTGCGCACCGGAATCTTTGCGCAAATGACGCAGCAGCACATTGATTTCATGCTGTCCAAAATTCCCATGGGCCGTTTCGGCACACCCGACGAAATTGCCGCCATCGTGTCATGGCTTTGTTCGGAGGAATGTTCTTTTTCCACCGGCGCGGTATTCGATGTTTCGGGCGGAAGGGCGAGCTACTGATGAATGCGCAACGCTATTGGGCGCCGGAATTGAACCGCTGCGCCACCGATTTATTGTCGGCCGCGGGCATGGAAACCAGCTTGGCGGCGGTAGTCGCCGAGACCCTGGTGGAAGGGGATCTGCTTGGCCACGATACGCACGGCCTGGCTTTGCTGGCGCCCTACATCAATGAAATCGAGAAAGGCGCGATGGCGCTGTCCGGCTCGGCCGAAACCTTGTCCGATCGGGGGGCGTCGCTTTTGTGGGATGGCCGCCGATTGCCGGGGCCGTGGCTGGTGCGGCAGGGGCTGGATGCCCTGGCGCCGCGCGCCCGCGAATACGGCAGCGCCACGCTGGTAATACGCCGCAGCCATCATATCGCTTGCCTGGCGGCCTATTTGTTGCGGGCGACCGAGCAAGGCCTGATGCTGGTGCTGGCCTGCTCCGACCCCGCGGTGGCAAGCGTCGCGCCGCATGGCGGCACGCGCGCGGTGTTCACGCCGGACCCGATTGCGGCGGGCATTCCAACTTCCGGCACGCCATTCCTGGTCGATATTTCGTCTTCCATCGTTACCAACGGCATGAGCTCCCGCCTGAACAAGGCCGGCGAGCAATTCGGACACGAATGCATGCTCGATGCCGATGGCCGTCCCAGCCGCGATCCGGCTGTGCTGGCTAGCAATCCGCCCGGCACCATCATGCCTTTGGGCGGCATGGAGTCGGGACACAAGGGATTCGGGCTGGCGCTTGTCGTCGAAGCCCTGACCGGCGGCCTGGCCGGCCATGGGCGCGCCGATCCGCCTCTGGGCTGGGGGGCCACGGTGTTCATGACGCTATACGACCCCGCCGCATTTGCCGGGGCGGGCGAATTTACTCGCCAGACCGATTGGATTGCCGATGCCTGCAGGAGCAATCCCGCGCGTCCCGGCGCCGGCGCGGTGCGCATGCCGGGCGATCGCGGCATGGCCAGCAGGCAGGACCAGCTAAACCGCGGTGTTGCTCTGCATCCGACGATTCCTCCTGCGCTTGCGGATTGCGCACAGCGATATGGCATTGCCTTTCCACCGGCAATAGATGGTTAAATATAGGCCCTGCAAAAACCAATCGGCGATGTATTTCTATCATGCCTATCAAGATCATTGAGCCGCAGCGCCTGTATCGGCAGATCAGCGACCAGTTGCGCACGCTGATCCTGGCCGGCGAGTTTCCGGTGGGGTCCCGCCTGCCTTCCGAGCGCGACCTTGCCGTGCAACTGGGCGTAAGCCGGCCTTCTTTGCGCGAAGCGCTCATCGCGCTTGAAGTGCAAGGGTATATAGAAGTGCGCATGGGTTCCGGTATTTATATTTGCGAACTGCCGCCGCCTTCCAGGGCCGATCTGGATCTTTCAGGGGAAGAAGGTCCGCTGGAATTGATACGCGCGCGGGCCTTGCTCGAAGGCGAGGTGGCGGCGACCGCGGCAAAAGTGGCGCGCAAGCCGCAATACGACGCTATCGCGCAGGCGATAGACATGATGGAAGCGGATGCGCGGGCCGGGATAAAACCGGTGGCGGCGGATCGGCTATTTCATGTTCGCGTAGCCGAAGCCACCGGCAACAGTGTGCTGGTGCAGGTGGTCAAGCGCCTGTTCGATTTCCGCCTTGGGCCTTTGTTCGATCAGTTGCACAGCCATTTCGAAACCAACGATGTCTGGCAGGATGCGATTTGCGAGCATCGTGAAATCCTGACGGCATTGCGCAGCAAGAATCCCGATCTGGCCCGAGCGGCCATGCAGCATCACATGGGCATTGCCTACAAGCGTCTGACTTCCAGCCTGACCGATGGGAAAAAGCGCCCCAAGCCCTTGGCCGGCGCGGCGGGCCCAGGCCTGGGCGCGCAAGTAGGCAAGACCAAGCTTGCGGCAAGCCGCAAGAAAGCCGGTTAAATTGTGGGGAGAGGGCCGGCTTGGCTCCAATCGCGATGGAGCCTGGCGGGACTGCGGCAGGGATCGCCGAGACCGGCTCCTGGACTACCGCCGGCGCGTTACCAACGCGCCGCGCCGCCGACAACTTGTTTTTCTATCAGGCGTAGCGCACGAACTGGCCCGGAGCGGGCAGGAAGCCAGGCCGGCCCGGGTTCTCGATGGCATCCCTGGCTTGCGTGGAAACCGCCGGATCGCGGCTGTCGTCCAGCTTGAATTTCCCGATGGTGGCCGCCAGGCCATCGGCTTGGGCCTGTTGCAGCAGCGTGGCTTTGGCCGCCTCTTGTACCTGAGCCGCATTCTGTTGCGTTATGCTGTCCAGTTGGCCCACCGCCAGCGTAATTTGCTGGATGCCGCCGGCCTGGGCGTGCGAGGCGTCGGCGATTTCATTCATGATGCCTTGAACCTGCTGTACCGACTGCACGATTTCGGCCATCGCGCTGCCCGCGGTGTCGACCAGATCGGCCCCGGCATCCATTTGCGCTACGGATTCCCTGATAAGGCTTTCGATGTCTTTGGATGCTTCGGCCGAGCGCAAGGCCAGGCTGCGCACTTCGGCGGCGACGACCGCGAAGCCCTTGCCATGCGAGCCGGCGCGCGCCGCTTCGACCGCGGCATTCAAGGACAGGATATTCGTGTGAAAGGCGATGTTATTGATCAGGCCGGTAATCTCGGCCATTTTGCGCGACCCCTGGCGTATTAGTTCCATGGTGTCCATCGCGGTTTGCACGCTGCGGCTGCCGCGCGTGGCGCACTGGGCGGTCTGGGTTACCAGATGCTTGGCTTGCTCGGTATTGTCCGCGTTCTGCTTGACGGTTGCGCTCAGTTGCTCCATGGCGGTGGCGGTTTCTTGCAGATTGGCGGCTTGTTCGTCGGTGCGCAGCGACAGTTCCTGATTGCCGGCGGAAATATGATGCGAGGCGTCCGCAATGTGCCTGCTGCGGTCGCGCACATCGCTGACCGTTCGGTTCAAGCCTATGCCTATGCCGTTGAGCGCCTCCAGCAGCTTGCCCAGTTCGTCGCGGCGTTGCAGGTCGACGCGTGCGCCAAGGTCGCCCGCCGCCAGTCGCTGGGCAAGCTGCACACCCTGATCCAGCGGGAGCTTGATGATTTTGTACAGAGCCCATAGCGCCAGGGCGCTGCAAAGCAGGAGGGCGATGATGGCCGATGCCGCGACGCGGTAGGCCAGTTTGTTGGCGACACTGGCTTCACGGACTTCTTGCGCAAAGCGGTCGGTCTGCAGGGCGATAAATTCATTGATGTTGCGATCAATGGCCGTCGATGCCTGTGTGTATTGCTGGCCGAAAATCATGACCTTGGCCATCAAGGCATTGGGCAGCGCCACTTTGATGCCGCCTTTTCCATCGTCGAACTGGCCGCTGACGGTGCTGATGGCCTCTTTTTCTGTTTTGGCCAGCTCCAGGCTTTGCGCATACGCCGCTTCCAGCTTGGCCATTTCCTGTTGGGTAAAGCCGCCTTTCTTGAAGCGGTCTATCATGGCTTTCTGGACGCCATGGCGATCGGGCGCCCGGCCTTGCAGGATCGCCGTGTCGCGTACGTAGGCTTCCTGGAATTCGGGCTGTTCGGTGGCCACGAAGGCCATGACGCTGCGTGTCATGGCGCGAGTCAGTTCTTTGTATTCAGTGGCTAATTCGGTCGCGTTGTAGCGCAGCTCTTCCACTTCCTTTAAACGGTTGGCGCTGCGGGCCAGATTACTCAGAGCGATGGACACCAGAAGAGACAACAATGTCAGAGTGGCCAGGAAGAAAATAAAGCTTTTTTTCAGCGTAAAGAAATTTTTCATATGCTATCCCGTCGATATTCGCATTTTGTCGCGCCCGGGCCTATGCATGGCCAAGTCTGGGCTCATGGCTGCGGCATGTCTGGATTATTGCAGCGCATCATGACGTGTTTATGACGGCATTCGGCATGCGCCGGGCCATGCATGATAATGTTGGCATTGCCTGGCGGCGCGACGATATCGCGCCGCGCCGCCAGTCACAGCACGCACAAGGAAAAATTACGTGAAATTCATCCACGCCGCGGACATTCACCTGGACAGCCCATTGACCGGCCTGAGCGCTTATGCCGACGCGCCGGTCCAGATGCTGCGCACCGCCACGCGCGATGCCTTTACCAATCTGGTGAATCTTGCGATTGACGAGCAGGTCGATTTCATGGTGATAGCCGGCGATCTGTATGACGGCAATTGGAGGGACTACAACACCGGCCTTTATTTCGTCAAGGAAATGGGCCGTCTCAAGAAAGCGGGTATTCCGGTGTATTTGCTGCATGGCAATCATGACGCGGCAAGCGAAATGACGAAACAATTGCTGTTGCCCGAGAATGTCTTTGTGTTCGATAGCCGCAAGCCCAGCACATTCCGGCTGGATAGCCTGGGCGTGGCGCTGCATGGCCGCAGCTTCAAGGATGCCGCCACCGTCGAAAACCTGGCGGCCGGCTATCCCGAGCCTGTGCAGGGAATGCTCAATATCGGGGTCTTGCATACCGCGCTGGAAGGCAATGCGCAGCATGCGAATTATGCGCCGTGCAGCTTGGCCCAATTACATGCCCACGGTTATCAATACTGGGCGCTGGGGCATGTGCATGAGTATGCCATCTGGCGAGGCGATTCCGTGGTGGTTTTTCCCGGTAATTTGCAAGGGCGGCACATTCGCGAAACCGGTCCGCGCGGCGCTGTCCTGGTCAACTGCAACGCCCGGGACGTCGTGGATGTCGAACGCGTATATGTGGATGTCCTGCGCTGGCATCGGCTTGACGTCGATGTGTCCGCATGCCTGTCTTTTGCCGAGGCGGCACGGGCTATCGGCAATGCGCTGGAGCATCTGCTGGAGGATGGACAGGCAGACATGCCGCTGGCGGTCAGGGTGATCGTGAGCGGCCGCACGCCGGCGCACGGCGAACTGTTCGGCATGGAGCCCCAACTGCGCCTCGAGGTGCTGGCGTCGATCGCGGCGCTGGGCAATGAAAGGCTTTGGCTGGAAAAGGTAAAGCTTGAAACCCGGGCCGTCGACGATGGCCGGGCGCTGCGCCAGCGCGCCGACGCGCTGGCCGATTTGCAGGACTTGCTTGAAACCGCCGGGACCGATCAGGATTTCCTGGATGGCTTGCGCGATGAGTTGTCGGGCCTGATCGACAAGGCTCCATCAGAGCTGAAGTCCGCCGTGCCGTATTTCGATGAGATCAGGAATGGCAATCTGGAGCCGCTGCTGCGCGAAATCCGGCCCTCTCTGATTGCTCATTTGGCCAAGGTGGACTAGCGCCATGCGATTTGACCGCCTTGATCTTGTCCGCTACGGCAAATTTACCGATCGCCGCCTTGAGTTTCCGGCCGCAAGCCGCGATTTCCACATGATAGTGGGGCCGAACGAAGCGGGTAAATCCACTGTGCGGCAGGCGTTTTTCGATCTGCTTTTCGGTTTCCATGCGCGCACGCCGCTGGATTTCCTGCACCCAAAAAGCGAGCTCAGGTTGGCGGCGGCGGTCAGTCAGACAGGCAGCCAACTTGAGTTCCAGCGCATCAAGGGCAACAAGAATACCTTGCGCACGCCTGGCGACGCACCGCTGGCGGAGACGGCATTGCATCGTTTCCTGGGCACGGCGAATGGGGATTTCTTCGGCAAGATGTTCAGCCTGGATCATCCGCGCCTGGTGCAAGGCGGCAATGACATGCTCCGGGCCCAGGACGACGTGGGGCAAGTGCTGTTCCAGGCGGCCGCCGGCGTGGCAAGCCTGGGAAAGGTCTACGACGCCTTGCAGGCCGAGGCGTCGTCGCTGTGGGCGCCCAGGAATTCCAAGGACAGGCAATGGTATGCGGCGCAGGCGCAATTGGATGATGCCAATGCTGTCTTGAAAACGGTCACTGTGCGTACCCGTGAATGGGCCGAGGCGCATAAGCAAGTGCGTGAGTTGCAGGATACGCTTCATCAGTTGGGCGAACGGCAAGGGCAACTGCTGATCAGGCGCGCGCGGCTGGAAAGAATACGCCGCTTGGCTCCCGCTTCGGCGGCGCTGGCCGAGCATGAGCAATTGCTCAAAGACCTGGGCCCGGTCATAGCGCTTCCGGCTGATGCGGCAAATCGTCTTGCCTCGGCCGAAATCGAATTGGCCAAGGCGGAGCAAAGGCTTGCCACTCATGGGGCGCAAGAGGCCAGGCTGGATGCGGCGCTGGCCGGTATCCGGATCGACGAGGACGCGCTGGCCCTGGCCGCGGAAATTGAAGCGCTTGAAGTCCTGTATCACCGATACAGTACGCACGCACAGAGTATTGAGCGCTATCAGGGCGAGGCGGCATCGCTGGAGAAAGACGCCTTGGATGCCGCCTTGCAACTGGGCTGGACGTTTGACGGGCAACTGCCGCCAGCGGCGGACAGCGGCCGGGAATCCCCTGACGGCGCCGTGGCCGAGCGGATGTCCGCCTTGCAGGCGCGCTTGCCTGCCTTGCCCTTGCGGCGGCATATTGAACAGCTTCTACGCGATCACGGCGGACTGGTCCAGGCATTGGAATCGTCGGAAAAGGCGATGCAAGGCCGGCAATCTGAAATTCAAACGTTGAGCGCCAGGCTGGCGGAGCTGCCGCTTGCCGATATCCCGCCGGCGCTGCGGGCGGCCCTGGAGCGCGCCATGGCCTTGGGCGAGCCGGAGGCCGCGATGAGCAAGGCTGCCGCGGCGGTAGACCAGGCGCAGGCCGATCTTGACGGCGCAACGGCGGGCCTGGGCCAGTGGTTCCAAAGCGTGTCCCAGCTTCAGGCTTTGCAAGCGCCCAGCCTGAAGTCCTTGGCGGCACTGGCCGCGCAGCGCCTGGAACTGGTGTCCGATATCAAGACGGGCAGCGCGCGGCATGCGGAACTGGCGGATTCCGTGCGGGAACGCGAGCTGGCCTTATTGCAATATCAGCAGCGGCATCATCCCATTACACGCGATGACGTCATGCAGGCTCGCGCGCAACGCGACGAGGCGTGGCATGCCATAGAAAGAGGCGCCGTGCCCGCGGCCGACGCGGCTCAGGCATTTCCCCGGCATATGCGCCGGGCCGACGAGCTTGCCGATGCGCGGCTGGACAATGCGCAGGAGGCGGCCGAACTGCAAAACCGCCAGCATCAATTGGAGCAGGAAGGGCAAAGGCTGGATCATGCCGCCATGCTTTGCCAGTCGCAGGCAAGCAGGCTTAGGGAATTCGATGATCGCTGGAATGATAGCTGCCGAACACTGGGCTTGCCGGACATGCCTCTGGACCGTATGGCCGACTGGCTGGCGCGGAAAGACACCGTCCTGGATGCGGTGCAAAAACGGCATGCCGCGCGGCGGGAGCGGGAAGCTCTGCAGGCCGGTCAGGAATCCGTCAAGAATGATTTGCGCCAGGCGCTGCTTGCCGCGGGCCAGTTCCCGGACAAGGCCGACAGCCTTGCTGTTTTGCGCATGCGGGCGAACGATTATGTGACCGCCGTGGAATCGGCGCGCCAGCGCCACGCCGCGCTGTCGGACCAACTGACTGACGCACGGCCGATATTGGCCGGTCTGCGGCAGGCGCGGGATGCGGCGCGCGGCGGCCATGGATGATTGGTTGCTGAATTGGGCCAAGGCCCTGGACAACGCGGCGTTGCCGGCGGACAGCGATATCGCCGCGGTACAGGGCGCATTGACGCTTATGGAAACCATTGCGGCGAAATTGCTGCAAATACGGCAGCGGCGCATCGAGCATATCGATGTCATGCGCGGCGAGTTGCATGGCTTTTCGGCAATGGCCAGCCGGCTCGCTCAGGCGCTCGATGCCGGCCAGGAAAGTGGCGATGCCATGCAGGCTAGCCGGAAGTTGAGCGGACGATTATCGCTGGCGCGTCAAGCGCTGGAGCAGGCTGGCAATGTGCGTCAGGAACGGGACCATGTCCGCGGCCAGCTTCGCCTGGCGCAGGAGTCGATTCAGCTTGCCGGCGCAAGCTTGCAGCCATTGCTGGAGCTTGCGGGTGTCGATCGCCGGTCGCTCTTGAGGCCGGCTATCGAGCGATCGGATAGGTATAGAAGCCTGACCGAAACAATAGAGCGCATGCGCGCCGAACTTCTTGAAAATGGCGATGGCTATACGCGCGAGCAGATACAGGCTGAAATCGACGGCGCCGATCGGGGATTGCTGGTCGCCGAGCTGGATGCCCTGAGTGCCGATATCGATGCCGCCGGCTCGGAGCAAACGCGTCTGGCCGTGGAACTGGCCGACGCCACGCGCAAACTCGACGCCATCAGCGGCACCGATGCGGCGGCCAGGGCGGAGTCGCAGCGCCAGGAAGCGCTGGCCCGGATGGCCGACACGGCCGAGCGCTATATAAAGGTATATACCGCGGCCCGCCTGTTGCGCTGGTCCATAGACCGGTACCGGGAGGAAAAGCAGGGGCCTATGCTGGCCCGCGCAGGCGTGATTTTTTCACGCTTGACACTGGGTTCGTTCGATCGCTTGGCGGTTGATTTCGACAGGGAGCCCATGGTGCTGGAAGGGCTGCGCGGCGATGGCGCGAAAGTCGGTATCGGCGGGCTAAGCGACGGAACGCGCGACCAGTTGTACCTGGCCTTGCGCCTGGCGGCGCTGGAATTGCATTTGCAGCAGGCGCCGCCGCTGCCATTTATTGCCGATGATTTATTCATCAATTACGATGATGCGCGGGCCAAGGCCGGATTGTTGGCGCTGGCCGAGCTTTCCGAACATACGCAGGTGGTTTTCCTGAGCCATCACGATCATTTGGTCGAGACGGCGCACCGCGTTTTCGGCAAGGAGATGAATATAGTGATGCTCTAGGGACCCTCTGATCAAATCGCCCGAGCCCGCCAGGGGGATGCAGCAGTCGAGTGGATTTGATCAGAGGATCCCTAGCCTGTATTGCTCATTTCTATATTTCTAAATCATATAAGCATAGATAATAAAAATTCTTGTAAGGTATTAAAACGATGAGTAAAGTTCCATATAACTAAAACCGTAAGATGAATTTTAATGAAGCTGTCCTTCAAGAATATAGAAAAACAGTTTTCCGGCCTCCAGGTAATTCAGGATTTCAGCCGTGAAATCGGGGACGGTGAACTGGTAGCGCTGGTGGGTCCGTCCGGTTGCGGCAAATCCACCTTGTTGCACATTGCGGCCGGGCTGGAAACCCCCAGCGGTGGCGCCATGCTGGCCGATGGCCGTCCGGTGCAAGGACCGCATCCCGAGCGCACCCTGATGTTTCAGGAAAATGCGCTGTATCCATGGTTGACGCTGGAACAGAACGTAGCGCTGGCGCTGGAATTCCAGAAGCAAGACAAACAGCAGGCGCGCAAACAGGCCCGCTCGTGGCTGGAGAAGGTCAATCTGGCGGGATTCGAAAGCTACTACCCGCATCAGGTTTCGGGCGGCATGCGCCAGCGCGCGGCGCTGGCGCGCGCTTTCATTTCGGCCCCCAAGGCCTTGCTGCTTGACGAACCTTTCGGCGCGCTCGATGCGCTGACGCGCATGACCTTGCAGGATGCGCTGCGCCAATTGATACGCGAAGCCGGACCCACCGTCCTGCTGGTTACGCACGATGTGGACGAAGCCTTGTTCCTGGCCGACCGCATCCTGGTGTTCAGCCCCCGCCCGGCGACGGTGCTGAAAGAATTCAGCTTGTCGCATCACGAAAAAACGCACGATTTGTCGGAGTTCGCGGCAATGCGCAGAGAAATTTTAGGACTGCTTGGAATTCATGCCGAACAGGATGAAGCCATAAAATTACCAGAGGAAGTTGAAGTATGAAGCTGTCACGCTTATTGATTCCCGCATTGGCCGCGCTGGCTGTGGCCGGCCAGGCAATGGCCGCCGATAAATTCAAGGTCGGCTACCTGCGCGTCATGGACGACGCACAGGCCATCGCCGCTTACGAAGGCGGTTTTTACAAGAAACACGGTCTGGATGTCGAGCTGATCGAATTCAAATCGGGCACCGACTTGATCAAGGCCATAGTAGGCGGCCAACTGGATACCGGGGTATTGGGCTTTACCAATGCGGCAGCCTGGTCTTCCAAGGGCGCCGACTTGAAAGTGGTGGGCGGAGCCCAGCTTGGTTTTCATTCCATCGTCGTGCGCGATGACGCCAACATCAAGACGGTCGCCGACCTCAAAGGCCATACCCTGGCTTCGCAGAAAGAAGGCAGCACGGCCGATACCGTGCTTGCGCGGCGTTGTGCTCAAGAATGCCGGCCTGAAGGCCGACGACTTGACCATCCTGGGCGTCAGCCCGCAGGTGGCTGTGCAGTCGCTGGTCGGCAAGCGGGTGGATGCCGCCTTCCTGTTCGAGCCGCAGGCGCGCATCGCGCAACTGATCGCGCCGGTCACGCAAATCTATGAAATCGGCGAAGTATGGCCTTTTCCGTGCATGGTGGTGATCACCTCGGGCGCCACGCTCAAGAGCAACAAGGAAGGCGTGTGGAAGTCGCTGGACGCCCAGCGCGAAGCGATCCAATTTCTGCAGGACAAGCCCCACGATGCCGCCAAGCTGATCGCCGGCTATTTCATTGCCGAACCGACCCTTAAAACCTTGAAGCATGGCGATATGCCTCGCGAGGACATCATCCGCGACGCGATCAAGAGCCAGACGTTCAGCGCCGTTCTGACCGCCAAGGAGCTAGCCCGCATGCAGGAAATCGCCGATATCCTGCAGGGGCAGGGCGAATTGAAAACCAAGGACGGCTCGCAATTTGAAGTCAAGAATATCATCGACCTGGAATGGCAACAATCGCGCAAGCTGTAAATCGTCGATAATTGCACGCCTCTCGATATGGTCAACGCGGCATACCATGCCGCGTTGACCATAATGCCAAGATACTTGGCCTGTCCATGTTGAAGAAGGTCGGCGCTTACCGGCCTTCTTGATTTTGAAGTCCTTATGAGTACTCAGATTCGTCTTACCGGTTATCGAAAAAAACTTGCCATGGTAGTGGCGGTTGCCGCCATCTTGCTGTTCTGGCAGATTGCCGCGTGGTGCTTGCCCGATTTCCTGATGCCGGGCGTGCCCACCGTTATGGTGCGCTTGTGGGAAGACGTGCAGACCGCCGACTTTCGCAGCGTATTGGCGGGCAGCCTGACGCGGCTGGGCTTCGGCTATGGCTTCGCCCTGTTGTTCGGCATCGGCTTTGGCCTGGTTGGCGCCGTGCTGTTCTTTTTTCGCGAAGTGCTGAAATCCGCCATCATCATCCTGCAGTCGATTCCATCCATTGCGTGGGTGCCCTTATTCTTGATCATGATGGGTTTCGGCAATATGCCGATGATAGTCGTGATTGCGCTGGCGGCATTTTTTCCGGCTGCCCTGTCGGTCATGAATGCCACTGAAAGCGTGCAAAACGTGCATGTATCGGCGGCCCGGGTCATGGGCGCAAGCCGCTGGGACATGCTCAAGCGTGTGTATTTGCCCGCTGTCATGCCTGAACTTATCACCGGCGCGCAATTGGCGTTCGGCAATGCCTGGCGGGCATTGATTTCAGCCGAAATGCTGATAGGTTTTGGACATGGCTTGGGGCGTTCACTGGCCTATGCCGGCGAGACAGCCGACATGGTGGGCGTGATGGCCAATATTCTTACCATCGCCATTCTGGCAACCCTGATCGACCAGGTCATTCTGGAAAACATGAAGCGCCGGCTGCTGCGCTATCAATACGTCTAACCATGAAACCCGCTGTTTTTCGCCGTTCTTCGATTCTGCTTCGCGCACTCGTCTTCAGTGCGCTGGCGTGTGCCGGCGCGCCGGCTTCCACGGCTTTCGCCGCCGCGAACCTGACGTCCGGCGGCAAGCTGCTTGTCGGCGTCGGCTACGTGGTTCCGCCTTTTGTCGCCGGTTCCAAGGTGCGCACGCCTGAAGGCGTCGATACTTTCCTGGCCGACGACCTCGCGCAACGCCTGCTGGCGGCGCCGCAAACGGTGCTGGCGGATACCGCCAACCAGGCCGGATTGCTGGAAGAGGGCAAGGCCCGGCTGTTGCTCCTGCCCGTGGCCGATCCAGACGCTTTGCGTTCTTCGGCGGTGGCCGCCATACCCACCGGCTATTCCGCCGGCGCCATGGCGATCATGCGCAGCGACACCGATATCAAGACCTGGAAGCAGCTTGCCGGCCGCACGGTTTGCCTGGCGCAGGGCGGCCGGTACGTGGGCCAGATGGCGGCCAAATACGGAGCGATCGAAAAAGTATTCAAGGCTCCGGCGGATTCCTTGCTGACACTGAGAACCGGCGGCTGCGATGCCGCCGTGCACGACAGCGCCATGCTCAACGAATTGCTCAAGCTGCCTGAATGGAAGAAATTTTCGGCGCGCCTGCCTGTCCAGGACCTGACGCCTTTGGCCTTTGTCATACCGGTTGGCGCGACTGAATCGGCCAGTTTCCTGAAGCAGGTGGCCGGCGATTGGGCAAGCCATCATTATCTGGAAAAAATCACCAGGACCGCCGCCCGCGATATCGCGTTTGAAGTGTATCTGGACCAGACCATTTCCGATTGCCATTGAAAAGCGCGGCCCGGCGAACAAGCCTCTTCTTCAGCCTTGTGCCTGGCCGGCGTCGATACCGGGCGCGCTGCCGCGGCTGACGAGCGCGTAGTTATAGCCTTCCCCCGACCAATACCGCGCCAGCAGCTCGCGATCGCGCCGTTGGCCTTGTTTGAGCAGCGCATTGCCCGGACCTGGCGGCCGGATGTAGAAAGTGGTGCGCTGACCATCGCCATTCTCGTAGATGACTATGGCCGAAGGACCTTGATCGGTGACCAGCAGGCGCGCCGCCACAGGATGAAAGCCGCTAGCGGCCAAGTCGGGCAGGCGCTGCGCCTTGGCGAAGTGGCTGTCCATCCACTGCTGCAGATTGGCATCGGCGGCGCGCACATCGGCAAGCGGCGCGTGATCCGAAGCGAATACGCGATACGCCTGCACGGCGTCCTGCATGGGCGCTATGCCCAGGCTTAGCTCCTTGTCGCGCATTTGCCAGCCCGATACGCCACCTGCCGCCAGTGTCAGCATCAGGCTGGCCGCCATTGCCAGGCGCGCGCGCTTGCGGCCGCGCATACGAGCGCGCACCATGGCGGGGTCCAGGGCAGGGTTGGGGGCCGGGGCGGCGTATTCGCTCCATGCTGTCCGCAAGCTTTGCGTATCTTTGTGCCAGGCTGCCAATTTCCGGGCCTCGTCGGGATGCGCAGCCAGATAGGCGTCCATTTCGCGCCGCCGTGCGGCGTCCATGCGCCCATCCACATAGGCATTGCGCGCCAGATCGTCGATAGACTGTTCTTTCATTTCAGTATCCTCAGGCGGGCCGCGGTGCTTGGGCCGTCGCTTGCTTCGCGCAAGGCCTGCCGCGCGCGCGACAAGCGCGACATGATTGTTCCCAGCGGCACGCCGAAGAGATCGGCCGCGGCTTTATAACTTATTCCATCCACGCATATCAGCCACAAGAGGGTGCGCTGCGCCTCGGGCAGACGATCGAATGCTTCGAGCGATGAACGCGCCAGCGCGCTGCGTTCGGCCGATGGCGCGGGATCAGGCCTGGTGAACCATTCCAGCAGCCTGGCATAGCGCTTGGCGCGGCGTTTCGAGTCCAGGAACTGCCGATACAGGATGGAAAACAGCCAGGCCAGGAAATCGCCGTCCGGCCGGCGGCTGCGCCAGCGCGTCAGTGCCCGCTCCATGGTTGATTGCACCAGGTCGTCGGCCGCCGCGGGATCGCGCGTCAGCCACAAGGCGAAGCGCCGCAGGCGCGGCAATGCTTCGCGCAGGGCGGCATCGGACATATCGTCCGTGATGTTGCGTGCTTCCCCTGGCGACGCTGTATGCGGCTTGGACGCGGGCAGCGGGTGAGTCATGGTTGACTTCCTGTTGGTTTCAATTCGCTGTCGAGCAACGAAACAGGGCCGCACACGCTGCTGCATGCGGAGCGAATTGAGTAAGACGCTTGCCGAACGAATTTATTCCATCCGGGAATAAACTTGTCCGCGCGGCGTCTTACCTGGCACATACACTGCCGGCCTCTTGGGCCAAGGAATTTCCATGCAGCATACGCGTGAACGTGGTTCGGGGCATCTCGGTTCCGGACAGATAGCCTTGCGCTTGGGCGCCATAGGCGCCATCGTCGTGGCATCGGGCGCCGCCTTTGCCTATGTCGGCGGATGGCTGGATCCGCAGCGCCTGACCCCCGATCGTATCATCGATACCTTTGAACAGAACGGCAAAGTTCATCCCGGCTTTCGCCGCAATCACGCCAAGGGGGTATGCGTCATCGGCCGCTTCGATAGCAACGGCGCGGCCCGGCGTTGGTCCAAGGCTCGCGTGTTCGAGCCGGGTTCGACTCCCGTGGTGGGGCGCCTGGCCTTGCCTGGCGGCAATCCTTATGCCCTGGATTCCAGTGTGCCCATACGCAGCTTTGCGCTGCGGTTTACGTCGCCCAACGGCGAGCAATGGCGCACGGGCATGAACAGCATGCCTGTGTTTGCCGTGGCCACCCCGGAAGGTTTCTACGACCAGCAACTTGCCTCCCGGCCGGATCCGCGGACAGGCAAGCCGGACCCCGCCGGCATGAAGGCATTTTTCGCCGCGCATCCCGAAACCGCCAATTTCAGGGCCTGGGCAAAGACCGCGAAACCGTCGGCAAGTTTCGCCACGGAAACGTATTACAGCCTGAATGCCTTCGAATTCATCAATGAGCAGGGCGGGCGGCAGGCTGTGCGCTGGCGCTTGGTGCCCCTGGATGCGCTTGCGGCGCCGTCCGCCCAGGTTCAGCACGACCAGGACTACCTGAGCGCCGACTTGCACCGGCGCCTGGTGCACGGGCCGCTGCGCTGGCGCCTGCTTGTGACCTTGGCCGCGCCGGAGGATCCCACGAATGACGCGACCCGGCCCTGGCCCGCCGACCGTCCCGAAGTGGATGCGGGCACCGTGGTGATTCAATACAGTGCCTCGCAGGACGCCGGCCCTTGCCGCGACGTCAACTACGATCCGACCATTCTGCCTTCCGGCATTGCGATTTCCGACGACCCATTGCTGCCGGCGCGTTCGGCCGCCTATGCCGCGTCGTACGAGCGCCGGACCGGCGAAGGCCCGCCCAAGCGCATGGCGCAACCCTCACCCTCGATCACCGCAACGGAGCGTGTTCAATGAATACTTTGTCCACTGGCAAGTCCGCGCCAGGTTTCAGCCTGTCCGCGCGTTTGCTGCATTGGTTCATGGCTGTCGGCATCCTGGCCATGCTCTTTATCGGGGTCGGTATGGTGGCGTCGGTGTCGGAGCGTCACCAATGGCTGATCGCGATACACAAACCATTGGGCGCCGCCTTGCTGCTGTTGGTGGTCATCCGGCTGATCTTGCGCCTGATACGCGGCGCGCCGGCGCTGCCTGACGATCTGGCGCCCTGGCAACGTTTGCTTGCGCATGCGTCGCATGTCTTGTTGTATGTATTGATGTTCGCCATGCCACTGATAGGCTGGGCCATGCTGTCGGCCGGCGGCTACCCGGTGGTGATCGTGGGTTCATGGTTGCTGCCCGCTATCGTTCCCGCCAGCGCGGGGCTTTTCGCGTTCTTGCGCGGCGCGCACCGCTATCTGGCATTTTTGCTGTTCGCCACTGTATTGCTGCACCTGGCGGCGGCGCTGTTTCACGGCCTTATACGGCGAGACCGGGTACTGTCCTCAATGACGACGGGGCGTTGAGATAAAGGTCTTCATGGAGGCTGGCTTGCGCGAGCGTCCCTCGCCAATCCGGCCTGAGGCTGCCGCATCGCGGGTTTAACGATCCAGCAGTTTGCGCGCAAGATGCTTTGCCTTGCGCGCCGCTTCTTTGTCGCCAGTGACAGACGCCACCGTGATGGCACCGTCGATCAGGATAAGAAATTCCGCAGCCAGTTCATCCGGGTCGTCAGCGCCGTGATCTTGCGCCAATTGCCGCAGAAAATCGCGCAGCTTCAGCTTGTGCTCCTTTGCCACCAGGCGGATGGGATCGTTTTCATTGCCTATCTCGCCGGCCGCGTTGATGAATGCGCAGCCTCTGAAATCGGGCGTGAAAAACCATTGCTCCAGCGCATCGAAGGTTGCAAGCAAGCGCCCGGCGGATGTGTCCGCCCGCTGGCTTTCCTGGACGAACCAGCGCATCCATTGTTCGTCGCGGTTTCTCAGCGCCTGGGCGACCAGCTCATCTTTCTTGCCGAAATAACGGTAAATGGTTTTTCTGGCAACACCGGAAGTCTTGACGATGATATCCATTCCGGTGGCGCAAATTCCGCCCGAATAGATCAGGCGCGACGTTGCCTCCAGCAGCTTTAGCTTTGTATCGTTGGGCGTAGTATTTTCCATGGACTATATGGTGGAACGGCCATTCCGCATAGTCAAGCGGCTTATTCCCGATACCTTCCCTTGAACGCCAAGGCGGCGCTGTAGCTGGATTCGGAATTGGTCACGCACGTAACATGTCGACATGGGCAATGGCACATTGAAATGCCGCTTCATGTTACTACTGAACCTTCCGTTGGGCGGGGAGGCGCCGGCGGTTTTTGCGTTGAACAGGGATGCGGCTATGGCGAAAGGCAGTTTCAGTACAGGGATGGATACGGCAAGAGTCGGGGCATGCTTCATGGTCATTGTGTTGCATGTGGCGGCGGTCAACTTCAATGTGTTCGATGACCAGTGGTGGGCGTCCAATTTCTATGACTCGCTGGCCCGCAGTTGCGTGCCGGTCTTTCTGATGATTTCCGGCGTGTTGTTGTTGAACAAGCAGGAAGACTTGTCCGCGTTCTTCACCAAGCGCTTTGCGCGGATTTTGCCGCCGCTGTTGTTTTGGTCGCTGTTCTATATGGCATGGAATACATCGCAGGGCGCGCATTACGGCGCGTGGCCGAAATGGTTGAAAACCGTAGCCAGCGGGCCGGTGGTGTTTCACCTCTGGTATTTGTATGCGATTCTGGGCATCTATTTGTTTGTGCCGTTCTTGCGCAATATTTGGCTTGCCTCGGGCCTGTCGGAAAAAAGAATGTTCCTGGCGTTCTGGATGCTGGTCTCGGGCTGGCCTGTCGTCAGGGCCGTATTCAATATCGATCTGGACTTGCTGGAAACCTATGGACTGGGTTCTTTTGTCGGCCTGGTCGGTTATTTGTTCCTGGGCGCCTATGTGTTCGAGGTTTATCAGAAGAAATTGTTGAAAGGACAGTATTGGTGGACCAGCGCGGGCCTTTTTATTGTGTTCAGTGCATCGACCATGGCCGCGACCTTTGCCTATTCGAAACATGTGGATGCTCCTGATCCTTTGTTTTACGATTACCTGTCGCCGTTTGTCATGGCGGCATCGGTTTGCATATTCAATGTCCTGTATGGCCTGGGCGCCAAGTTGCGTCCATACTCCGCGATTTTGAACCGGGTTTCGGCCTGCACCCTGGGTGTTTATTGCATCCACATTTTTGTGCTGGACCGTCTGGAGGACATGACCGGCCTGTTGAATTCCGGCGAGTCGTCCTGGTGGTCGATTCCCGTCACGGCATTTTCCGTATTTCTGCTGTCGCTGGGTTTGATTATGTTGCTCAGACGATTCAGGCCGTTTCTGCATGTCACGTGACGGCTATGCGATAAGCGAGCGTAGATTATGTTGAAAACGCGTATTCTCCGTCGGATTGCCTTGGCGATCGCCATGCTGACCGTGCTTGCGCCCGCCGCCCATGTTTTTGAAATGCCGAATAAATTGTTGCTTGACGGCCCCCTTTGGCTGGCGGTGCAACAGCATCTTTACCGAGGCTGGGGGCCGCTCATCGGCGCGCCCACCGAAATCGCGGGTTTGCTGGTTAATCTGGCGCTGCTTGCGAAAAAAAGCGAACATCCGGCCGCGCGCCGTTATTCGGGGCTGGCGCTGTGCGCTTATGCGGGCATGCTGGCCGTGTTTTTCATATTCAACGCACGGGTGAACGCGGCCGTGGCAGGCTGGAATGCGTTTTCGCTGCCGCCTGACTGGACGGCGTATCGCTGGCGCTGGGAAATCGGCCACGCGCTTGCCGCCATGTTTTCCTTGACGGCGCTGGCGGCTGTTTGGCGAGGCAATAAAGCCAGCCGCGCGCCATAGTGCCAACGGTCCTGGAGCGGCGGTTCTTTCCCGCATGGCCCAGGTTGTAATCTGGATGGCATTCAATTATTGTCTGCCGCTGACCAGCGAAGCAGCGCGGGGTTCTGAAGCAAGGCTTCCCGCAGCCGGGTATTTCATGGCTTTTGCGCAAGCTTCGCGGCCTGTTTTTCACTATAGGACAATAGCGTTGCCGTTCGCGGCGCTAAAAATCATAAGGAACTAGTGCCATGAAAGCCAGAATCACCGTAATCACTTTGGGCGTGGACGATCTGGAGCGGGCGCTGCGCTTCTATCGCGATGGCCTGGGCCTGAAGACGGAAGGCATTATCGGCAAGGAATTCGAGCACGGGGCGGTGGCTTTCTTTGATTTGCAAAACGGATTGAAGCTGGCGCTCTGGCCACGGGCAAGCATTTCGCATGACTCGGGACTGCCGCCGGCCAAGCCTTGCGCCACTGAATTTACCTTGGGCCATAATGTGTCCTCCAAGGCCGAGGTCGACGCGGTAATCCAGCAAGCCCGGGACGCCGGGGGAGTCATTGTCAAAGCGGCCCACGATACGTTTTGGGGCGGCTATGCGGGCTATTTCCAGGATCCCGATGGGCATTTGTGGGAAGCTGTCTGGAACCCGCAACTTCTTCCGGACGATTAACAGGCCCTCAGGCTCCTGGCTCAGCGAACAGGCAGGAAATTGAAGAAGAGCAGGCCTTGCACATAGTTGATCCCGATCCGCCTGAGATTTTCGTCCAACAGATTGGCGACCAAGTCCAGGCGGCCTATCAGTTGGCCGAATTCCCGTTCAAAACTGAGATTGGCGACATTGTCCGCCATTTCATTGGCCAGCAGCAAAGGATGGCCCGCCGCATCGCGCCGGGTGGCCAGCAGCCACGCGGCAACCTCCACGTTGCGGGCGGCATTGTAGACACGCTGCGCATCCAGGATGTCGGATGCATAAAAGCGCGTTTTGCCGTTGTGGGCGCGGATGATCATGTCGGACAGGCCGAAAATCAAGGCGCCTACCCGGTCGCCGCGATATAAAGGGTCCAGCGCCACGGAAAGGATTTCGACATCGCGCAAATCGCCCAGGCCGGAAGGCGCCTGGCCGGTCTCGATGGCCTTGCGTCCTTTCAGAATGGCTTCTTCCAGATTCGGCGCGCCGGTTTTACGCCATTCAATGGGATTCCTGCGATATAGCTTTTCCAGCAGGCGATTCAGGCTGTCCAGGTTGTCGCGCATGGCGATCGTGACGGTGCGGTTGAAATCGGTTTGACCCAATTGATCAAACGACATGCCTTCGTTGTGAGGAGAAGACGGCCCTGGGGCGGGACCCAGTCCGGCGCAGCCGGTCAGCCCGACTCCGATTGCCAAGAGCATGCATGCGGCAAACCTTCTGTTCATGCCATTCAAATTCCCTTCGTGCGCCTGAAGCTGCGACGCCGACGGTGCTTCGGACGCCTTCCCGGCATAGACTTTATCAGAAAATTGCGATTATCCTGATTCGCTGGAGATTGTGCGCTACCCTGGATATTCTGGCATAGGCCGGATTATGCAGGCTAGGCCCGCCAATCCGGCTTGTCGTATCCGCGGAGCGTGTTATGCAAATCATTGGCCTTATCGGTGGCATGAGCTGGGAGTCCACCGTTCCTTATTATCGTGAAATCAACATGGCGGTCAAAGAACGGCTGGGCGGATTGCATTCCGCGAAGATCGTGCTTTACAGCGTTGATTTCCACGAGATCGAACGCCTGCAGCATACCGGCGACTGGGACGCCGCGGGTAAAGCCCTGGCCCAGGCCGCCCGGGCCCTTGAGGCCGCCGGCGCGGATTTTCTTGTCCTTTGCACCAACACCATGCACAAGGTCGCGGCCGCGATCGAGTCCGCGACTCGCATCCCTTTGCTGCACATCGCGGACCCAACGGCGCGAGCCATCAAGCAGGCAGGTTTGTCCAGGGTGGGGCTGCTGGGCACGCGTTTCACCATGGAGCAGGATTTCTACAAAAGCCGGCTGCATGAAAACCATGGGCTTGATGTATTGACGCCGGCACCCGGTGACCGCGAAGTCGTGCATGACATTATTTACGACGAACTATGCCGTGGCACAACCACGCCCGAATCGCTCGCGGAATACCGCAGGGTGATTGCCCGCCTCGTCGATCAAGGGGCCCAGGCGATTATTCTGGGCTGTACGGAAATTTCGCTTTTGGTCGGGCCGGGGGATTCGGAAGTGCCGTTGTTCGACACCACGGCCATCCATGCCCGCGCGGCCGCGGAACGGGCGCTTTCAGCGGATTGATCCGCTCCTGTTCGGAGCCACGCCCGGACCTTATTGCGGCTTATTGCGGCTGCGCGACCAATTCCTGGTTGCGCCGCAGATAGCGCTGCGCCAATGCCGCGCATACCATAAGCTGGATCTGATGAAATATGATCAGAGGCAACAGGGCGGGGCCGATGGCGGCGCTGCTGAACAGCACCTGCGCCATGGGCACACCTGTCGCCATGCTTTTCTTCGAGCCGCAGAAAACGATGGTTATCTCGTCTTGTGTGCTGAAGCCCAGGCGCCGCGCCAGCCAGGTGGTGGCGCAGAGCACCAGCGCCAGCAAGGCGCAGCATATCGCAGTCAGTATCGCCAGCACATTGACCGGCACGGTCTGCCATAGCCCGCCGATGACCGAAGCGCTGAACGCGGTATAGACCACCAGAAGGATGGAGCTTTGATCGACCTGGACCAGCCACGACTTGTTGCGGTCGACCCAGCGGCCTATCCATGGCCGCAGCAGGTGGCCCGCCACGAAAGGCAGCAGCAATTGCACACTAATGCTGATCATGGCGTCGATGGTCGAGACTGTGCCTGCGCCGGCCCCGGAATCGAGCAGCAGCTTGAGCAGCAGGGGAGTCAGCGCGATGCCGATAATGCTGCACCCAGAGGCGCTGCATACCGCCGCGGGCACGTTGCCCCGCGCAATGGCGGTGAAGGCGATGGCGGACTGCACGGTTCCCGGCAGAGCGCAAAGGTAGAAAACCCCTATGTATAGCGGTTCGCCCAGCAAGGGCTCGAGCAGCGGCCGCAATACCCAGCCGATAATGGGGAACATGATGAATGTGCAGGCAAAGACCAGCAGGTGCAAACGCCAATGGGTGGCGCCCGCAATGATGGCTTCGCGCGATAGCTTGGCGCCATGCAGGAAGAACAGCAAGGTAATGGCCAGCGTTGTGATCCATTCGAACAGGACGGCTCCCTGTCCATGCGCCGGAACGACCGTGGCGGCGATGATGACAGCGATCAGGATAAGTGTGAAGTTGTCGAAGAGCAGGCGCAAGCGATACATGGATATAGGGGAAAAAGAATATTGTCGGGAAACATCGTGACGTATTGTTGCACAGGTCAACTTTGCGGTTGCGAGAGCATGCCAGCGTCCAGCGGCGGCAGGCGGCGCTTGACCGGCGTTGCCTTGACGATGGATGTGTTGGTTTCGGCCTGGTTCGCCAGCTTGTCCAGGATGGCGTCCAGCTGTTCCATGGAGCGCACGTTCAGGCGGGCTACAAAGCAGTCTTCGCCGGTCACCTTGTCGCATTCGGTAAATTGGGGGATGGCCTGGATCTGGCGCTCTACCTTGTGCAACTGGCCCGGCAGTGGCCTCATGCGGACGATGGCCTGGAGCAGGTAGCCAAATGCCCTGGGGTCGACCATTACCGTGTAGCCGGTCAGCACGCCGCGTTCTTCCAGGCGGCGCAGGCGCTCGGCGACACTGGGCGAGGATAGCCCGCTGACTCGCGCCAAGGCCTTGAGGGAAAGACGCGAATCTTCCATCAGGGCGGCGATGATAATGCGGTCGATTTCGTCGTGCATGGTTCTTGAAAAGGAGATCGTGGTTATTTTCCTTGATAAAAAAGGAAAATATGGACATTGGCCTTATTTTACCTATTGATGATCAAGACCGAAAGCGTCACACTTTGCTATCTGAAATTAGGAATGCACTGATGGAAAATCAAATCAAACGCGGCTCCCTGGAAATGACCGGCGCCATGCTCATATCCGGCACCATAGGGTGGTTCGTGCTGATGTCGGGGCAGCCGGTTCTGGATGTCGTGTTCTGGCGATGCGCGTTTGGCGCGGCCACCTTGTTGCTGATCTGCGCGCTCATGGGCGTTCTGCGCCGCAGCCTGTTTAGCTGGCCAGTTTTCGGCCTGGCGTTGATCAGCGGGGTTGCGATTGTCGGCAACTGGGTCTTGTTGTTCGCCGCGTATTCCAGGGCATCGATCGGGATCGCGACGGCGGTCTACAACACCCAGCCATTCATGCTGGTAGCGCTGGGCGCGCTCTTTCTGGGCGAGCGGATTTCGCTGGACAAGATGATCTGGCTGAGCCTGGCTTTCATCGGTATGCTGGCGATTACCCAGTCGCACGGCACTTCCGGCTACGGCGGGCAAGCCTATCTGATGGGCATTATCTTGGCGCTGGGGGCGGCATTCTTGTATGCCGTCGCGGCGCTCTTGGTAAAACGGCTTGCGGGCACGCCGCCGCACCTTATTGCCTTGGTTCAGGTCTGCGCCGGCATTCTGATGCTGGCGCCATTTGCGCAGGTTTCCGCGCTGTCTCATCAACCGGCCTCAGCCTGGCTGGCCTTGCTGGCGCTGGGCATTGTGCATACCGGTTTGATGTATGTGTTGCTTTATGGCGCCATCCAGAAGCTGCCCACGGCGCTCACCGGCGCGCTGTCCTTCATCTATCCAGTCGTGGCCATTATCGTGGACTGGATTGCATTCGACCATCGTTTGCAGTGGCTGCAATGGTTCGGTGTCGCCGCCATACTGTTCGCGGCGGCGGCCATGCGCCAGGGGTGGACGCTGGGCCGGCGGCGGGCTTCGCCTTGAGCAATTCCGGCGTGCAGCCAAGAAGCATCCCGGCATCGGGCCTAAGGCTTTATGCCTAGGCCCTGTCAACGCTAAATCCCCGCCCGCATGACCGGTCAAAGCCGTTCCATCAACCTGCGCGCATCGAAAGGCGCCTGGGCTTTCTTGTCGTTGTCGAAATAGCAAAATACATCGCGCTTGGAGCGCCGGCGGGCCGGAGTCCTTGAAATGCGCTGGGCATCTTCAGGTTCGCGTCCCGCCGCCCAGTCGCGGATACGGGCCGCCCATCGGTCCAGCGCCGCATTCTTGTATTGGCCGCCATACAGGGTTTGCGTGCCATGCAGGCGCAGGTACATAAAGTCGGAGGTCGCATCTTCCGCATATGGCCAGTCCTTCACCGAGTCCGAGACGACCAGGCCGGCGCGATATTTTCTCAGCAGTTTGATGAAATCCTCGTCGCGGAAACTTGAGTGACGCACTTCGATGACATGACGCAGCCGGCGTTTGCGGGGCGCCCGGATGCAAGGTTCTTTGACATGCGCATCGTGTTGCGCGGCCAGATCGGCGGCTTCGTCGGTATTTTTTGGCAGCGCGCGCAAAATGGCTTCGAACGCTTCGTTATTGAATTTGAAGCTGGGCGGAAACTGCCACAAGATGGGACCGAGTTTTTCACGCAAATTGAAAATTCCCGAGGCAAAAAAATTGGCAAGGGCCGAATGGGTAGCCGAAGCGTCGCGAAAGCGCAGCGTGTGCGTCAGATAGCGCGAGGCTTTCACGCTGAAGACAAAGCCTGGCGGGGCCGTGTCGTACCAATCGGCATAGCGCCGCGGCGACTGCAGCGAATAAAACGATCCATTGATCTCAATAGTCTGAACATGCCGGGAAGCAAATTCCAATTCACGCGCCTGCGCAAGCCTGGCCGGATAGAAAGCGTTGCGCCAGCCGGCATAGCGCCAGCCGGAAATGCCGATGCGGATATGTCCCATGGATGCTCCTGTGTCTGCGATATGCCCGGCGGGTATGCAATATGCTGGATTTGTTTTCGGGAGGCGCGGCCGCGATAGGCGGCGGGGCGGCCGTCACAAGCCACACTCCCGGCTTGAATCGGCAAATGCCGTGCCCGGCATCATCGGGCTGCGCGGGCCCGCCGGAGGGCTGCGAGGTTTGTCTGCCTTTACATTTTTGTGTGAGCGGAATGCTTCACTTGAGGAGCTGCTTCATATGCAAAAAATCACCCCTTTTCTATGGTTCGACGACAACGCCAAAGAGGCGATGGATTTTTATACGTCGATTTTCGAAAACTCGCGGGTAATACATATCACCCGTTATGGGAATGCCGGGCCAGGGCCGGATGGCACGGTTATCGTCGCCCACTTCAGTCTCGGTGGGCAAGAGTTCATAGCGCTCAATGGCGGCCCTCAATTCACGTTTTCGCCGGCGATATCGTTTGTAGTGGACTGCGAAACTCAAGATGAGGTCGATGGGTTCTGGGAGAAACTCTCGGCGGGCGGCCGGCAAAACGATTGCGGCTGGCTGCAAGATAAATTCGGGGTGTCGTGGCAGATCGTTCCCGGTTTTCTCAGGCAAATGCTGGGCGATACCGATCCGGTGCGCGCGCAGCGAGTCATGAAAGCGATGCTGCAAATGAAGAAAATCGACTTAAGGCGTCTACAGCAGGCATACGACGGCGCTTGACGGCGCGGGCGATCGTGACGGTTCGCCAGTTCCGCCGTGTTTGGCGAGGCTGTATGCATCGCCTGGAATCCGCGTCCCGGCGGGCGGCGACACATGTGCTTTTCCCCGTGTATTATGGCAAGTTGCCAACCGATCCTGGGGCTTTGGATCGGGCCGTGCTCCGGTGCGGCAGGCCATCATCACAATCAAATAACAGGGGACGCAAATGGACAAGACAGCAGGCGTGGCGCTGGTTACGGGCGCGGGCAGCGGCATCGGCAGGGCCGTGGCGCTCGAACTCCTGGCGAATAATTACCAGGTGGTCTTGTGTGGCCGGCGTGCCGACGCGCTTGAACAGACGCGCGGATTGGCGGGCGGGCATGGCGCCCGTGCGCTGGCGGTGCCCACCGATGTTGCCGATGAGCATTCCGTGCAGGCCTTGTTCGAAAGAATCGAAAGCGAATATGGCCGGCTCGACCTGCTGTTCAACAACGCCGGCCGCGGCGCTCCCGCTGTACCCATCGAGGATCTGCCCGTGGCGGTCTGGCGCGCCGTGGTCGATGTGAATCTGACCGGTATGTTCCTGTGCGCGCAAGCGGCCATTCGACTGATGAAAAAGCAACAGCCTCAAGGCGGGCGCATTATCAACAATGGCTCGATTTCGGCTTCCGCGCCACGCCCTTATTCCATCGCCTACACAGCCACCAAGCATGCCGTGTCGGGATTGACCAAATCGATTTCCCTGGATTGCCGCCCCTACCATATTGCTTGCGGCCAGATCGATATCGGCAATGCCGCGACCGACATGACCGAACGCATGGCGGCGGGCGTCCTGCAGGCCGACGGCACGACGCGGGCCGAACCGCGCATGGATGTGGCCCATGTCGCGCGCGCGGTAGTGCATATGGCGCAGTTGCCCCTGGATGCCAATGTGCAGTTCATGACCATCATGGCGACCAACATGCCGTTCGTGGGCCGAGGTTGATTGCCAGGCCCTAGTTCGATTTCAGTCCCAGGTCCTTGATTGTTTTCGACCAGCGATCATATTCCTGGTCGATGTACGCCTGGCATTGGGTTGGACTGGTTCCCATCACTTCGGCCCCTTGGAAACGCAAGCTGGCCAGCACGTCCGGATTTTTCAGGGCCTGGTTCATGGCCTGATTGATTTTTTCCAAAGCCTGGGGTGGAGTGCCTTTGGGCGCCAGCACTGTCTGCCATGTTCCGGCGTCGTATCCTTTCAATCCCGTAACGCTCTCGCTCAACGAGGGTACGTCGGGCAAGCTTGTGGAGCGTTTGGCCGAGGTCACGGCAAGCGCCTTTACATCGCCGTTTTGTATAAAAGGAATGGCGCTGTTGAAAGAACCCGAATACATGAAGTTGGTATTGCCTCCCACAAGATCGGTCAGCGCGGGGCCATTGCCTTTATAAGGAACATGCTGAAAATCCAATCCCAAGGTATTGGCGATATCCATGGCAACCAGATGGTCGATGGAGCCGTTGCCCGATGAACCCATGAAGTATTTGCCTGGGTTGGCTTTTACCAGATCGTAGAATTCTTGCGCGGAATTCACATTCAGTTTTTTGGACACCAGCAATATGAGCGGAACGGCGGATGTACAGCCTGCCGATACGAAAGCCTGTTTCGGATTCAGGTCGTCGCGGCCGAACAGCGGTGGCGCGGTCGTAATCGACGAGCTGCCGTACATCAGCGTGTAGCCGTCAGGTTTCGCACGGGTCAACTCTTGAGTTCCTATGTTGCCGCCCGCGCCGGGCCGGTTTTCTATCACCATCGGTACTTTCAGTTCTTCGGCTACCTGCTTGAAAAACACCCGGCCGATTGCATCGGTTGGGCCGCCGGGAGCAAAGCCGATGATGACTTTGATCGCCTTGGAGGGGTAGTGTGCATTGGCGTGCGCCGCAAGCGTTGTTGCGCCACCGATGGCGATCGAGGCCGCCAGCAATATATCCTTGAGCATGTCTCGGTTTCCTGATAATTTTGAGTGTGGTTTAACGTTGTAGCCAGAGTGGTTGATGAGCGCCTGTCGGGGAGGGCGGCAAAGACCAATAGGCTTTTGTCTTCGAAAACTGGGCCACCGGCGGCAGTTGTTCAAGCACGCCATAGGCCGACTCGCGGCGCTCCAGAACGGGCTGCAAATACTCTGCAAAATGCTTGCCCCGGGCCCGTGCGTCGGGTTCGGTGAGCAGGCCCAGGCTTTGCACCCACATCGAGGTCCTGGTCAGGGAAACCTTTACGTGATAGCTGCCGCCTTCCTTTGCGCGGCGAATCAAGGCAAGCATCGCGCCGGTGGCGCCCAGATAGCCTGTCAGATAGTCGTTGAGCAAATAGGTGGCCACCAGGCGCGGCCGGTCGGGGCCGCCTTCGTCCAGTGCTATGCCGCTGACGATTTGCCCCAGTTGTTCAAAGCCGCCGCGCTTGGCCCAAGGGCCTTGATCGCCGAAAGCGCTGACGGAGACATAGATGATGCCGGGCCGGATAGCCGCCGCTTCTTCAGGCCCCAGGCCTTTGTTCTTCATGCTTTCGGTGCGCCATGACTGGACGACCACATCGGCGCCGGAGATAAGCTGCCTTGCTTGCAGCAAGTCGCGCTGCGAGCCCAGGTCGAGAAACGCCGTCCGTTTGCCTATGTTGGTATCGATAGTCTGCCTGAACGGATCTTGCCGCATGGGCGGGGACAAGCGCAGAACTTGCGCCCCATGTTCGGCCAGGGTGCGCGCGACGATAGGGCCGGCGATCACATGGCCCATGTCCAGCACCCTAAGGTTTTCCAGAGGCCTGTTTTGCGCTGTCGGCAGTTCTATTTCGCTGTCGCCGATTTTTTCTATTGTTATCACGGCGGTACTATCCAGGAGCTGTCCCTGCGGATGCCGCCGCCATTCCGGCGTTGTCCGCGCAAAGACGCCGGGCAGCTTTCTTTCCGCGAACGCTTCCTCCAGTTCCTCCGCTTTCCATTGTCCGATTGCGGCTCCCAAAGCCGAAGCGCTGTTGGCGCATTGCAATAAATCGAGAACGCCGTCGCGCAGATGGGGATAAGAGCCAATTGGGAAAAACCAGCGCTGGTCGGAGGTTTTATAGAAATCCGCTTTCAGTTCCGTCAACAAGGACAGCGCGGGGAGCGCGTAGCCGCTTTGCGTTTGGAAATGCCCTGGATTCAACGAACTCGCGGCTTGCATCCAGTCTATGCCGACAGTTTGATGCTGTCCGCTCGACAGATGCCACCAGTCTTCGACGGCCAATGCGCATGCGCCGATGGCGCTGGCCGCCGCGACGGTCAGTTTGTGCCGGCTGTCGAATGGCGGAGCGATGCCATAGAGATTCAAGCGCTTTTCAACAGTGCTCTGGATGCCTGGATTCGAAGAGAGCAAGGCGGCAGTTGCCTGATAGACGTCCCGGGATAAGTTGGCGGATTCGTTCATTATTCTTCCATATGAAATAATTATCCGGGAAGTGTATGGGCCTGAAAATCCAACGTCCAATATATAATTAATGAGTCTGTAATATAAAAAATGTCTTGATGACACTCTGATCAAATCGCCCGAATCTGCTGCGCCATCCTGACGGGATGGCCGGCAAGGCGGGGTGTGGCGTCAGTAGTGGTTCTATTGACGCCACACCCCAACGCGGCAGGACGCCCGTCAGGGGGATGCGGCAGTCGGATGGATTTGATCAGAGGGTCTTTAACGATGCTGAACGGTAAATTACTCAGGCAATATATTGCCGTGGCTGAAGAGCTGCATTTCGGACGCGCCGCACAGCGCGTCAATATGGCGCAGCCGCCGCTTAGCCAGGCCATGCAAAAGCTCGAGGCTTATGTCGGCGCCGCGTTGTTTTTGAGGAATAAGCGCAATGTTTCGTTGACTGTCGCCGGCAAGGTATTTTTGGACGAAGCGCATCAGTGGCTGCGATACGAGCAGCTTGCCATCGAGCGCACGCAATACGCGAAGAATGGCGACATTGGCCACTTATCGCTGGGTTTCATCGGAAGCGTTGGTTATGGCTTCATGCCTGCGCTAATCAATCGTTTTCGCCAAAGCCATCCCGGTATCCGCTTGCGTCTGCTGGAAATGACCACCTTGGATCAGATTGAAAGGCTTAACAATCGCTACCTTGACATCGGCTTGCTGCGAACTCCTTTGGCGCAAAAGTCGCCCGCCATTGAAACCCGTCTTTATGCGCGCGATACCTTGATGGTCGCCGTACCGCTGGGCCACCCGCTAAGCGGTGAAAAATCGATAAAACTGAAGCAGTTGGCGCGGGAGTCCTTTGTGGCGTTCTCCAAAGAAAAAGTTCCGGCGGCCCACGCCCAGCTTATTTCCGCTTGTTCCCTGGCGGGCTTTTATCCAGACATTGCCCAGGAATGCAGCCAAGTGGCGAGTATGGTGTGTTTTGTGGCCGCCGGGGTGTCGGTGGCCTTGATAGCCAGCAATCTGACTGCCTTGATGCATCCTAAAATCCGATACATACCGCTATCGGATAAAAACCAATTTCTCACGCAGGAAATCTCCCTGGCCTGGCGCGCGGGCGATAATCATCCTGCCTTGGCCTCATTTTTGAATGCGGCACAACCATTATCTCTGCACGATACCAGGAGGAATACACGCCATGACAGCATCGACGAGCGAACGCATTAAATCCATTGCCGAAGTCGCCGGTTTCTGGCGCACAGCTGGACCGAAGTGCTGGTTCGGCAAGGATTCAGATTTCGATTTGCGCTTTCGCGAGGATTTCATGCAAACGCATCTGGCTGCGGCGCGTCGCGAACTCGATGACTGGGCCAGCGATCCCGAAGGCGCGCTGGCGCTGTTGATACTGTTGGATCAGTTTCCCCGCAATGCATTTCGCGGCACCGCCCACATGTATGCAACCGACCCGCTGGCATTGCACTTTGCCGCGGCGTTGGTCGACGCCGGCTTCGATCAGCAGGTGGAAGTCGAGCTGCGTCTGTTTTGTTATTTGCCGTTCGAGCATTCGGAATGCCTGGCTGATCAAGAGCGTTCCATGGCGCTGCATGCCACGCTTCCGCCATCTTTGCGTGAATATGCCCTGGTTCACCATCGCATCATCGAGCGTTTCGGCCGCTTCCCGCATCGCAATCCGATGCTGGGGCGCGCTACGACGGCGGCGGAGCAGGACTTTTTGGACAGCGGCGGTTTCGCGGGATAAGCAAGAGGGGCGCGGCTTGCGCACCACGCGCCGGACTGCGCTATTGCAGCGCTTTGTCCAGCAATGATTTTTTCTCCGCCAGTGTCAATGCCAACTGCTCTTCGAAAAAGATGCTGGTTTCCGCTCGTTCCTGATTGGAGGGATAGGCTATTCCATAGTGCAGCGGAATTGCCGGCTTGAAGCGCCGCAGAACCAGGCCGAGATGTTGCTGGGCCAAGGCGGCCAGGGGTTCGGCGATAGTGATGCCGCAGTTGCCCGCGACCAATTGGCAGACCATCGAAGCAAAGGATGCTTCGAACTGATAGTTGGGCTTGCGCGATAGTGTGTTCAACACCTGATCGGAACGGCCTCGCAGAATGCTGCGCGACGGCAGGCAAGCATAGGTTTCGCCGGCAATATCCTGTCTTGTGACGACATCGGCTTTGGCCAGGCGATGGCTGGGATGCATCACTACAACCATTTCGAAGCTTGCCAGTTCTTTGACTATCAACGCCGGATGATCAATGGGAAGTTGCGCCAGGGCAATATCGAATGATTCGCTTCCCAGGGTGGATTGGGGTATGAGCGGCATTCTGGCATTGATGCTGATGGACAAATCGGGTCGCAGAGCATGAGCCCTGATAATCGTGTCGATCAGGAATCCCTCGATCATATGGTTGGCGGCGGTGATATGAAGACGATTATCCCGTTTCAGCCTGACATTTTCAGTGTATTGCGACAAAGCATCTTTCAACTCAAGTATGCCCAGCGCATGTTTGTAGAATTCGTATCCTTCCGGTGTCAGGACCAGGCGCCTGCCTTCTTTGCGCAGAAGCTGAAAGCCGGCATCTTCTTCCAGTTGAGCGAGCAATCGGCTTATTTGAGGTTGGGTGCGGTGCAGCCGCTTCGCGGCGGCGGCAACACCGCCCCCATGGACCATTTCATATAGTGCTTCGAGGTTTTTGAAGTTCATCTTTATTCAATAGAACAATCCTGATTGCGGGATACCGTGGACAGGATCAAGCGCATCTATACATACGTAAAACGCAAGTAAATCACGATATTATGAAATTGACAAATGTGTTTGCGGAAATGATCATGTAATAAAACATCAGTAGGAACTCAAGTTCTCTGGATAGCAAGGAATAGCGTGGAATGACTGTGGCAAACAGGACTTTGGTGTGGGGAGGCGGCGCAATCGGCGGCGTAATCGCCGCGCATATGCTGCGGGCGCAACTGCCTGTGACATTGGTGGATATCGAACAGGCCCATGTCGCCAAGATCAGGAAGCATGGCCTGCAATTGGTGGCTGCCGATGGCGCCACGGAAACGATGCGCCTGGACGCGGTTCTACCCGGCGAATTGAGGGGTACTTATCCCAGGATCATTCTCTGTGTGAAAGGACAGCATACGCATGCCGCGGTGAATATGCTGCAAGCATTCCTATCGCGGGACGGGTGGGTGCTTGCCATGCAGAATGGCCTCACGGAACACCGGATTGCGCAGATTCTGGGGCGGGCGCGCACTATCGGAGCGCACATAAATTTCGCCGCGGATTATCTGGAGCCGGGACGTATTCAATATGGGGGCAAAGGCAGCATGCTGGCCGGAGCGATGGATGCCGCGGGAGGGCCTAATGCGATTCAGGCCGTCGAGATGCTCAGGGCCGCTTTCCCAGAGGCCAGTTATACAAATAATCTGATGGGCTACAAGTGGAGCAAGGTCTGCCTGGGGGCCATGCTGTTTGTCACCGCCATGAGCGATGAACCGATGGCGGACCAATTCGATAACGCCGAACTCGCTCCTTTGTGGCGCGCCATTGCGAAAGAAGTTCTGGGCGTGGCGCAAGCCTCGGGCGTGCGTCCCCAGGCATTCGATGGTTTCGATCCCGATGCCTTTCTCAATGTCCAGGAGGGTACTGATACCGCGGCGGAAACGTCGTCCATTGCTCATCATTGCCGCAGCGCTTGGCTGGCAAAGCCGCATAGCGGTATCTGGCGGGATCTGTATGTGCGCCGCCGGCCCACGGAAGTCGACCCCCAGATTACCGACGTGGTCTGGCATGCGGAAAAGCTGGGAATGAAAGCGCCTCTGGTAGGGCGACTGATCGCCATGATCCGTGAAATCGAATCCGGGCGACGAACCTCATCACCTGACAATGCAATAGAACTGATGGGGATGATTGAATGCTGAAGGTTTCATTTGAGAACCAGAGGGTCCTGGTCACGGGCTGTTCGGGCTTGCTGGGGCGCGAGATTGCCGCGGCGTTTGCCGCTTGCGGCGCTGCGCTTACGCTTTCAGATTGCCAGCCTTTGCCTGAACGGCTGAAGGCGGCGCTGCCTGAGGGTTTCCAGTGCGAGTTCCAAAAAATGGATCTCGCCGACAGGGTAGCCGTCCAGCAATGGGTGGCGGAAATTCCAGACGAACGCTTGCCTCATGTGCTGGTGAACAACGCTGGTATTTATCCCTTTGCCGATTTGCTGGAAACCGATATCGGACAGTGCGAACGCATTTTCGATATCAATACGCATGCGCCATTTGTATTGATGCAGGCATTTGCCAATCGCTGGATTCCGATGGGAATACGTGGCGTGATTGTCAATGTCTCTTCGGCATCCGCGGAAGTCGCCAGGGCAAACGGATCGGTTTATGGGGCCTCGAAAGCGGCACTGGAGCAATTGACCCGCATGTTCGCCGTCCGGCTGGGCAGGCATGGCATCCGGGTCAATGCCGTCAGGCCGGGTATTGCCGATGATCCGGACCTGCAACGATTGCCGCCGGAGCATATGAAGACCATTGCCCAGCGCGTGCCCTTGGGCCGAACCTTGCTTCAGGGGGAATTGGCCGACAGCATTCTGTTCCTGGCCAGCCGGCATGCCGGCTTCATAACAGGCCAGACCTTGTCGGTGGATGGCGGCGGAAGCATTAATCGACGCTTCGATATCGGCGCGCAGCAGGAATAAATAGCCATGCTAATGAATCACGATAAACGTATTGATTTTCCACCCTATGAGTGGCCGCGGGGCAAGCAGTGCGCGGTGGTCTTTTCCCTGGACCTGGACGCCGAAGCGCCGTACCTGTGGAGAACCAGGCACGATCCCAAGCCGGGCGTGAGCGAAATAGAGCAGCGCAGGTATGGCCCCCGCCAAGGCGTGGGCCGGGTGTTGCGCCTGCTTGATCAACACGGCATAAAAGGAAGCTTTTATGTGCCTGGCGCTGTTGCGCAAACTTATCCCGACCTTCTGCCGCGCCTGCTTGAACACGGGCACGAGGTCGCGTATCACGGCTACTTTCATGAGCGCCTGGACGGGATCAGCGACGAAAAGAGCGAGGAATATCTCGATCGCACGATTGAAACATTCAGATCCCAGACCGGACTGGAAGGGCTGGGATATCGCTCCCCTTCGTTTGAGCATACCGCTGCCAGCCTGGCGTTGCTCAAGCGGCGCGGCATTGCCTACGACAGCACACTGATGGGGTTCGACCATCCTTATGAAATAGATGGGATGACCGAGATATCCACGCAGTGGACAGTCGATGACATTCTCTATTTTGCCTATACCGAAAACCGGCGGGACACGTTGCATCCCGCCAATCCCAATGCGGTTTTCGAAACCTGGGTCGAAGAGTTCGAAGGGGTGAAGTCTTCGGGCGGATTGATGATGATCTGCGTCCACGACTGGGTATCGGGGCGGCCCCAGCGACTGCGTCTCCTGGACCGATTGTTTCGGTATATCGCGGAATCTTCCGGCGTCTGGCTGGCGACGAGCGCCGAAATTGCGGCCTATCACCAACGTTCTATCAATAAAGGCCGGCATGCGGTGACGACGCAGGTTGGAAATTTTTCGACAGAAGCTTGAATCGGAAAGGGGCCGGGCTGCGATGAAATAGCCGCCGAAGCACGGCCGACATCTCTATCTCCACTCAGAGGAATATTATTATGCAAGCCAGTCGCAGGCAGTTTTTGGGCAGTATGGCAGGGCTGTCATTGACAGGTTTGCCTATGGTTCGCGCCGTTGCAAAAGAGGGCGATGACTATCCGGTCAATACCATCAAAATGATCGTGTCTTTTTCCGGCGGCAGCAACACGGATATCGCCGGGCGTATTTGGGCCGAGGTGCTCAGCAAGCAGCTTGGCCAGTCGGTGGTAATCGAGAATCGCCCCGGCGCCGGGGGGAATATCGGGGCGATGGCGGCGGCTCGGTCGGCGCCTGACGGCTATACGCTGTTCTACAGTACCGCCACGACCTATGCCATCAATCCATTTGTATACCCATCGCTCAACTACGAGCCTACCAAAGACTTTGTGACGGCAGCGGTAACGATCAGCGTGCCCGTGGTCCTTGTCGTCTCGGGCGATAGCAAGATTCGCGATTTCGATGGCCTGGTAAGCAGCATCAAGGTAAATCCGGATCAGTTCAGCTATGGTTCCAATGGCGCGGGTACGTCGAGCCACATTGCATGCAAGGTTTTCGCCGAACGCATCGGACATCCCGATCTGCTGCATGTACCGTACAAGCAGGGTTCGCAGCAGGTCATGTCCGATGTCATGGGCGGGCGCTTGACGTACGCTGTGGATGCATGGTCGGTGGTAGGCCCGTTGATCAAGGCGGGACGGCTCAGGGCCATTGGCGTCAGCAGCCAGGAGCGGCTGTCCGTCGCGCCGGATATTCCGACATTCACCCAATTGCTGGGTAAAGAATGCGTGGTGGTTACCTGGAATGCCATATGGGCGCCAACAGGCACCCCCAAGTCGATTCTGGCCAAGCTGCACGCCGTGATATCCAAGGGGCGCGCGGATCAAAAGCTAATTCAGCAATTTGAAAATCAGGGGACGCCGATGTTACCGGAAATGTCCCTGGAGGAATCCGAACGCTTCATGCAAGCGGAAGTCCTGCGCTGGAAAGGGTTTGTCGAAGAAGCCAAGATCAGGATCTAATCATGTCTCGGAACAAGAGTGAAGCGGAAGGCGCGACCATGCGGCTGGCGCGCTGGGCAGCTCAACGTTCGTCCATATGGGCAACGCCCAGCCTGGACGGCGCTATCAACGCGTTTACCGATACCATTGCGGTAATGATGGCGGGTGCCCGGTATCCGGCGCTTCGGCAGTTCGCCGACGCGATTCTGCAACTGGGCGGAGATCACGGGCCGGCGTCGGTCGCCGGCTCCCGCCTGAGCACAGGCGCGCCATGGGCGGCATTGATCAATGGCGCGGCGGCGCATTATCTGGATTTCGACGATGTGCTGGATCCGTCCATGTCGCATCCCAGCGCGGTGCTCGTGCCGGCGGTATTGGCGCTGGGGGAAACCCTGTCATCCAGCGGAGCGGATTGCCTGGACGCTTACCTGGTCGGCCTCGAGGTTCTTGCGCGATTGGGCGAAGCCATGAATCTGCCTCATTATGCGAACGGCTGGCACGCAACATCGACCTTGGGGTCGATTGCAGCCGCGGCTGCCTGTGCGCGGTTGCAACGGCTGGATGCCACGCGTTTTGGCATGGCAATGTCGTTGGGAACCAGCATGGCGGGAGGGTCGAAACGGCAGTTCGGGACTTTCGCAAAGCCCATGCACGCCGGCATGGCCGCCAAGAACGGTATCGTCGCCGCGCATATGGCTGCGGCAGGTGTGGAAGCCATTGAAGAGCCGCTGGAAGGCAACTGGGGCTATATGGAGCTGACCTGCGGCGACACGGCTCCCGGGTTCAATGCCGCTCTCGATAAGCTAGGCAAGGTGTCGGCAATGCAAGAGCATGGCGTGTCCGTCAAGCTTTATCCCTGTTGCAGTTCCACGCATCGGCCTATTGACGCGCTGCTCGACCTGTTGGCTTCCGAGCAACTGGATGCGCGCGATGTGCTGCATGTGGACGCGGCGGTATCGGAAATCGCCGCCCGCAATTTGCGGTATTCCCGCCCCGCGACACCCGCGCAAGCCCGGTTCAGCCTGCATTATTGCCTGGCCGTCACACTGCACGCGGGGCGCGGTCCCGTGCTCAAGGACTTCGATCCCGAGTCCGTGCCGCATCCGGATATACAAGCGCTTTTACCGCGAATCGACATGAGGATCGACGCGGCCCGGGCATCGAGAGGTCCCATTGCGGAATCGTCCGATACGGTTTCGGTGACACTGCGCTTGCGTGACGGCCGGCAGATCAGCAAGTCTTTGGCTTATCCCAAGGGGCATCCGAAGCGGCCCATGGACGACGGCACATTGCGCGGCAAATACGATATGTGTCTCGATGGCGTTCCCGCGCAGGCGGACGGGCGCTTGCTGTGGGAAAAATTGCGAGCCCTGCCGGATATTACTCACATCGGGGACGTCACCACGCATTTGAGATGGAACGCTGCGTGAGCGGAATTGACGACGCCCATGCGCTCATCAAGCAATCGGGTCGTAGAATCCTGTAATTGCGACACATTAAGGAGAACTATCTTATGCCCGACCACCATGATTCGGCCTTTTTATCAGAGCTTGATACCGAGTTGCGCGGAATCCGCCATCACATTCACCAGAATCCGGAACTGGCTTTTCAGGAAACCCAGACTGCCGCTTTCGTCGAAAAATACCTGCGCGATCTTGGCTATGACGTGACGACAGGCATAGGCGGAACAGGCTTGGTGGGGACGCTGCGGTCGGGCGATGGCAAACGCTCCATCGGGCTGAGGGCCGATATGGATGCATTGCCCATATCCGAGGAGACCGGCCTGCCCTATGCCAGTCAGCGGGCGGGGCTTATGCATGCTTGCGGACATGATGGACACACTGCCATGCTGCTGGGCGCCGCCGCCCTGATTGCCCGAAATAAGCGTTTTTCCGGCGTAGTGAATCTGATTTTCCAGCCTGCGGAAGAGAAAGGTTTTGACAGCGGCGGGCTGGCGATGGTCAAGGACGGCCTGTTTGAGCGGTTTCCCTGCGACAGCATATTTGCGATACACAATCATCCTGGCCTGGAACAAGGGTTTTTCATGTCCCGCCCCGGTGCATTGATGGCGGCCGGCGATCGTGTGTTCATCACTGTGAAAGGGGTGGGAGGGCATGCGGCCAGGCCGCATCATACGAATGACCCGGTCGTGGCGGCGGCGGCGATCGTGATGGCGCTGCAAACCATTGTGTCGCGCAACGTGGATCCGCAGGAATCCGCGGTGGTTTCCGTGGGCAAATTGCAAGCCGGCAATGCGTTGAATGTCATACCGGATACGGCCGACATCGGCATTAGCGTGCGCTCGTTCAGCCCCGCCGTCAGGGCGCTCTTGAAAGAGCGCATAATGACGATCGTGGAATCCACGGCGGCAAGCTATGGCGCATCGGCGACCATAAACTACATTGAAGGCTATCCGGTATTGATCAACGACGAGCGGCAAACCCGCATGGCGCTTGATGTGGCGGCCGAGCTTGTCGGGGAGGAGCGTGTCAACCGATCGGCGGAACGCCAACTGGGGAGCGAGGATTTCGGCTATATGCTGCAGGTTTGTCCAGGCGCCTTGATACGGTTGGGGAATGGAGCGGCTAAAGACGGCGCTCGGCTGCACAACCCAAAATATGATTTCAATGACGAGAATCTCATCGTGGGCGCGACGTTCTGGGAGCGCCTGGTTGAGCGTTCTCTTCCTGTGGACTGATTAACGTTCACTGATTGACACCGGCGCCGCCGCCTTCATCCCGCGCGCCAGCCACAGCAAGGCCGCACAGGCGATCAATCCCAGCGCGCCGGAAACCCATAAAGACGACGTTCCCCATTTGTCGATCAGCACGCCGAACAGAAAGGGGGACGCCGCTTGCGCAATACGCGCCGGCACCATCAGCAAGCCCTGCCGCAAGCCATAGCCTTGCGGCCCGAAAATGATCAAAGGCAATGTGCCTTTGGCGATGGTCAGGATGCCATTGCCGGCGCCATGCAGCATGGTAAATACAATGGCCGCCGGCCCGCCGAAAACCAGCAGGCAGACGGCGCCCACGGGATGCGCCAGCGCCGCGAGCTGGGCCGACAGCAGCGGATGCACGCGGCGCAGCAGGCTGAACTCCATAAGGCGGGCAATGACTTGCGCCGGGCCGACCAGCGCTGAAATGGCGACAGCCGCTGCAAGCGTCAGGCCCGACGCTTGCAGCAGTTGCGGCAGATGCGAGGCCATGGCGGTGCTGGTAAACCATGTAATGGCGAATACGGTAGCCAGCAAAATGCTGGCCTGCCGGCCGGGGCTGCCTGGCGGGCCGTCATTGGGTGACAAGGCGGCCTTCGGCCGCATATCGTTATGGTGAGCGCCGTTCATGCCGCCTGGAGTAGCCGGCGAGTCATCAATGCCGGTTTCGACAGTATTCCTGGGCAAGGAGGCGTTAAGCGGCAGGCCCGCAAACAAATGCAGCGCCGCCCAGGCCAGGCAAGCCGCGCGCCAGCCATACTCGAGTTCGATCCAGGCCGACAAGGGCCAGCCCACCGTGCTGGCAAACCCGGCAAACAGCGTAATCCCTGTAATTGAATTGCGCGCATTGCGGCCATACAGCCTGACCACGGTCGAGAATGCCGCTTCATACAGGCCTGCGCCCATACCAGCGCCGATCAACAGCCATGCGGCGAAAAAGCCGATCATTTCCTGGGCGCTGGCCAAGCCGGCCAGCCCGGCGGCGAAAATCAGATTGGTGGCCATCAAGACAGGGCGCCCGCCATAATTGTCGATGCAGCGGCCCGCCAGCGGGCCAAGCAAAGCGGCCAGGACCAGCGCGGCGGAGAATGCGGCAAAGACAGTCTGTATCGACACGCCAAGATCGCGGGCCATGGAAGCGGCAAGCATGGCGGGCAGGTAGTAAGAGGACGCCCAGGCCAGCGTTTGGGTAGTGCCCAGCGTAACGACGGTGACGACGCGGCGATCGATAATAATGGCGCTCCTCGGTTCTTTTGGCCTCATGATAGTGGAAAAGAGGGGGCGCATATTATGCAAAGCCCCGGACGGCCTGCGCCGTGAGCGATATTTCCTGTTTTCGCCTAAACGGGCCTGTCCGCAAGTTGTATTATCTTGCTTATCGGCAAGACGCCCAGAATTCAGAATAATCAAGGAGACCAGAATGGCCAGCATTTTTGACCAGGATTTGCCGCAAACCCCGGCTAATTACGCTTCAATCTCGCCGCTGTCGTTTATCGAACGCTCGGCCAGCGTGTATCCGCGGCATCCGGCTATTGTGCACGGGACGGGGCCGGACGCATTGCGCCGCAATTGGGCCGAACTCTATGGCCGGTGCCGGCAACTGGCCGACGCGTTGACGCAAAAAGGGATAGGCAAAGGCGATACGGTGGCTGTCATGCTGCCCAACACACCCGTCATGGTAGAGGCCCACTTCGGCATTCCCATGGCTGGCGCTGTGCTCAACGCCATCAATACCCGGCTGGATCCGCAGACGGTGGCGTTCATGCTCGATCACGGCGAAGCCAAGATAGTTATCGTCGATACGGAATTCGCGCCCATCATGAGCAAGGCGCTGGCTCTGCGCAGCTCGTCCGCCCCTATTTACATTATCGATGTGGCCGATGTCCTGTATACGGGGGCGGCGCAAGCCATAGGGGCTATCGATTACGAAGCATTCATTGCCAACGGCGATCCAGAATTTGCCTGGCAATTGCCCGATAGCGAATGGGATGCCATCGCCCTGAATTACACCAGCGGCACTACCGGCAACCCCAAGGGCGTGGTGTATCACCATCGCGGCGCCGCCATGGCCGCCATCTCCAATATCCTCGAATGGGATATGCCCACGCACGCCGTCTATTTGTGGACGCTGCCCATGTTCCACTGCAATGGCTGGTGCTTCCCCTGGGCGGTCGCGGCGCGCGCCGGCGTGAATGTATGCTTGCGCCGGATCGAGGCGCCGGCGATTTTCGATGCCATCCGCGAGCACGGCGTTACCCATTATTGCGGCGCTCCCATCGTGCACAGCATGCTGGTCAATGCTCCTGAAAGCATGAAGCAAGGGGTTGCGCAAGGCGTCAAGGCCATGGTGGCAGGCGCGGCGCCTCCGGCCTCGATGATAGAAGGAATGGAGCGCATGGGTTTCGATCTGCTGCACGTCTACGGACTTACAGAGACGTATGGTCCGGCCACGGTATGCGCCAGGCATGGCAGCTGGAACGCTCTCGATATCGGTGAACGTGCGCGCCTGAACTCGCGCCAGGGGGTCAATTACCACCTGGAGCGCGGAATCGCCGTGATGGATCCCGAAACCATGCGGCCGGTGCCCGCCGACGGCGTCACCATGGGCGAAATCATGTTCCGCGGCAATATAGCCATGAAGGGTTATCTGAAAAATCCGAAAGCCACGCAGGATGCGATGGCCGGGGGCTGGTTTCACAGCGGCGATCTGGCCGTCATGGACCCGGACGGCTATGTCAAGATCAAGGACCGCAGCAAGGACATTATTATTTCGGGCGGCGAAAACATTTCCTCGATCGAGGTCGAGGATGTCCTGTACCGCCATCCCGATGTGCTCGCCGCGGCGGTTGTCGCGCGTTCCGACGCGCGCTGGGGCGAAACGCCTTGCGCCTTTGTCGAACTGAAAGAAGGCGCGGCCGCAACGCCGGAAGCCATCATCGCGCATTGCAAGGCGTATTTGGCGGGTTTCAAGGTGCCGCGCACGGTAGTGTTTTGCGAGCTGCCCAAAACATCCACCGGAAAAATCCAGAAATTTGAATTGCGCAAGCAGGCCGAATCGCTGGATGCAAGTCTGACCGGCGCGTAGTCCGTTCCCTTTGTGCCGGCGGCGCGGTTGTAGCGCCCGGCAGTCCGCACTACAATCCTAGACGTTTTCACTGCGCCGGCATGGATACCTTTTCGGGTGTCCCGGGCCGGCGCCGCAGCTCATTTACGGAATTCCAGGTATGCCTACATTTGATGTCGTTTCCGAAGTCGACAAGCACGAACTCAGCAATGCGGTCGACCAGGCCAGCCGCGAACTGGTCACGCGCTTTGATTTCAAGGGTACCGACGCCAAGTTCGAACTCGAAGGGTTTGTCGTCACCCAGTCCGCCTCGAGCGTATTCCAATTGAACCAGATGCTGGATATCTTGCGCGGACGCCTGTCGGCGCGCGGCATCGATGTGCGCTGCCTCGATATTGCCACCCCGCTTGAAAATCTGGGCGGGGCGCGCCAGAAGATCACGATCAAGCAGGGCATAGAGCAAGCCATATCCAAAAAGCTCATTGCCGCGCTCAAGGCGGCCAAGCTCAAGGTCGAGGCCCAGATCAACGGCGAAAAGCTGCGCATCAGCGGCAAGAAGCGCGACGATCTGCAAGCCGCGATCGCCTTGCTGAAAAAAACCGACGTCGAACTGCCGCTGCAGTTCGAGAATTTCCGCGACTGATCGACGCCCTAGGGTCCTCTGATCAAATCGCCCGAATCTGATGCGCCACCTGACGGGTGGCGCATCAGAGGGTCCCTAGTTCTTGAGCCTGTATCCGGTGTTGAACATCCAGGAAACGATGACCAGGCACAGGCCCAGGAAAAATACTGTCATGGCCAGGCTGACATATATGTTGACGTCGGCGATGCCGTAAAAACTCCAGCGAAAGCCGCTGATCAGGTAGACCACCGGATTGAACAGCGTTACGGTCTGCCAGAATGGCGGCAGCATATTGATGGAATAGAAGCTGCCGCCCAGAAAGGTCAGCGGGGTTACGATCAGCAGCGGCACAAGCTGCAGCTTTTCGAAACCGTCGGCCCATATGCCGACAATGAAGCCGAACAGGCTGAAGGTAAAGGCCGTGAGCACCAGGAACAGCAGCATCCAGAAAGGATGATCAATGTGCAGCGGCACGAAAAAGCCGGCGGTGGCCAGGATGATGGCGGCAAGAATAATGGATTTGGTCGCTGCCGCCCCGACATAGCTCAGGGTAATTTCAAGGTAGGAAACCGGCGCGGATAACAGCTCGTAGATCGTTCCGGAAAACCTTGGAAAATATATCCCGAACGAAGCGTTGGATATGCTTTGCGTCAATAACGAAAGCATGATCAGGCCGGGCACAATGAAAGCGCCGTAGCTGATGCCGTCGATCTCGGTGATCCGGTGGCCGATGGCCGCGCCGAAGACGACAAAATACAAGGATGTGGAAATCACCGGCGCGACTATGCTTTGCAGCAGGGTGCGCCAGGTTCTGGCCATTTCGAAGGCGTAAATCGCGCGGATAGCGTGGATGTTCATGATGGGTTGCGCACCAGGTTCACAAAAATTTCCTCAAGCGATGTCTGTTCTGTCTGCAGGTCGTTGAAGTTTATGCCGGCTTCGGCCAGGTCTTTGAACAGAGCGGTAATGTCGTTGTGCTGGCGCTGGGTGTCGTAGGTGTAGACCAGTTCGCTGCCATCGGCCGACAGTTCAAGACTGTATCCCGCAAGCGCGGCGGGCAGGGTTTGCAGCGGCTGTTGCAGATGCAGCATCAATTGCTTCTTGCCCAATTTACGCATGAGCTCGACTTTATCTTCGACCAAGATGATTTCGCCATTATTGATGACGCCCACGCGATCGGCCATTTCTTCGGCTTCCTCGATATAGTGAGTGGTCAAAATAATGGTGACGCCGGTATCCTGCAGTGAGCGCACCACTTGCCACATTTCTTGCCGCAGGGATACGTCGACGCCCGCGGTGGGCTCATCCAGAAACAGGATTTGCGGTTCGTGCGACAGCGCCTTGGCAATCAGTACCCGGCGCTTCATGCCGCCCGACAGCGTCATGATTTTGCTGTCTTTCTTGTTCCACAGCGACAAGGCGCGCAGCACTTTTTCGATGTGGGCAGGGTTGGGAGCGCAGCCGAACAGGCCGCGACTGAAACTGACGGTGGCCCAGACGGTTTCGAACGCGTCAGTAGTCAGTTCCTGCGGAACCAGGCCGATTTTCGAGCGGGCCAGGCGGTACTCGCGAATAATGTCGTGGCCATCGGCCAGCACCGTGCCGGAAGATGGGTTGACCAATCCGCAGATGATGCTGATGAGCGTGGTCTTGCCCGCGCCGTTGGGTCCCAGCAAGGCGAAAATTTCTCCCCGGCGGATTTCGAGATTGATGTTCTTTAATGCCTGAAAACCCGATGCGTAGGTTTTATGCAGGTTGGATACCGAGATAACAGATGACATAATGATTTTCCGATTGCTCCGGGATGCGCTGTCCTCAAGACCTGTCCGTATCATCCCTGAGGCACAATACCATAATCAGAAACACGGATCGAACGGGAAACCAAGCTTATATGTCTGTAACGACTTCCTGCGGCGACACCGCTTTGCTGACTCCGGCGCAAATGGCTGTCGCGGACAATGCCGCCATGGATGGCGGAATCAGCGGCATGGCCCTGATGGAAGCGGCCGGCTCCGCTGTGGCCGATGCGGTGCGTGCCCGGTGGAGCAAGCGGCCGGTGCTGGTGTTGTGCGGCCCCGGCAATAATGGCGGCGATGGCTTTGTGGCGGCCCGCCACTTGCATAATGCGGGCTGGCCGGTACGCCTGGGCCTGATGGGAAGCCGGGACAGGCTGGCCGGCGATGCGGCGCGGCATGCCGCATTGTGGCCCGGCAAAATCGAGCCGCTTTCCACCGATTTGCTCCAGGGCGCCGAACTGGCGGTCGATGCCTTGTTCGGCGCCGGCTTGTCCCGGCCGGTAACAGGGCTGCCCGCGCTGCTTCTGCAAACCCTGGCCGAGCGCGGGATTCCCCTATGCGCGGTTGACGTCCCCAGCGGGCTCGATGGGGCCAGCGGCCTGGTGCTGGGCACGGCCGCGCCGGCCGACATAACTGTGACCTTCTTTCGTAAAAAGCCTGGCCATGTCCTGATGCCGGGCAAGCTGTTGTGCGGCGAAGTCATCCTGGCCGATATCGGTATTCCAGATTCTGTCCTGATGCAGGTGCTTCCTGCGGTGTTCGAGAACCATCCGTCGCTGTGGCTGGACATCTTTCCCTGGCCCCGGGCCGATGCGCATAAATATCAGCGCGGCCATGTCCTGGTCGTGGGAGGGCCGGTCATGACCGGCGCCGCCCGCTTGTCGGCGCTGGCGGCCGCAAGGGTCGGGTCGGGGCTGGTCACTTTGGCCGCTCCCGCCCGCGCCTGGCCTGTCTATGCAGGCGCCTTGACCAGTGTGATGGTCCAGCCTGTCGACGATCTCGGCATGTTCAAGGACGTGCTCGCGGATGAGCGCAAAAATGCTGTGGTAATCGGTCCCGGAGCCGGTATTTGCGCCGGCACCAGGGACTATGCGCTGGCGGCACTGGCAAGCCGGAAAGCCGTGGTCCTGGATGCCGATGCGATCAGCGTATTCGGTTCGGATCCGCAATTGCTGTTTGACGCGATCGCCGGGCCTTGCGTGCTGACTCCCCACGAGGGCGAGTTCGGGCGTTTGTTCAGCGCCCAGGGCGGCAAGCTCGATCGCGCCCGGGCGGCAGCCAGGCAAAGCGGCGCCGTGCTGGTGCTGAAAGGACCGGATACAGTCATAGCCGCAAGCGATGGGCGCGCGATCATCAACACCAACGCTCCGCCCGATCTGGCCACGGGCGGCACCGGCGATGTGCTGGCCGGCCTGATAGCCGGCTTGATGGCTCAGGGCATGGACGCTTTTCATGCGGCGGCGGCGGCCGTATGGCTGCATGGCCAGGCCGCGTTATCATTTGGGCCGGGGCTGGTCGCCGAAGACCTGCCGCAAATGCTGCCGCGCGTATTGCGGCGGCTTAGGGCCTTGACCCGTCACGCGGGCGGGGATTTCGTGTTAACAGGCCCTAAACGGCTGGTGTAAACTTTCGCTGTTTCATCTGGCCGTATTCGCGCTATTGGGCGGCCCGCACCACGAGAACTTTGTATGTCCGATGTTATCGCCCTGATTTTCGACTTCGACGATACGCTCGCCCCCGACAGCACGTCGGGATTCCTGGCGGACATGGGAGTCGATGTGCAAAGCTTCTGGAAAGACCAGGTCGATCCGCTGCTGTTTCAGCAAGACTGGGATCCGGTGGCGGCTTATCTATATCAAATGATAGAGCTCTCCAAGTCGGGCAGGCATGGGCTTATTACACGAGAGCGTCTTGAGGAATGGGGCAGGCGCCTGCCCTTGCATTCCGGTGTCGAGTCTCTGTTCGGGCGCCTGCGCGCCATGGTCAAAGAGCAGCACCCGCAGATTCAGGTGGAGTTCTATCTGATTTCCAGCGGTATAGGCGATGTGGTCCGGCATACATCCATCGCCCACGAATTCACCGATATCTGGTCGTCCGAATTTACCTACGATGCGCAGGGCGGCATTCATTTTCCCAAGCGCCTGGTCAGTTTCACCGATAAAACACGCTATCTGTTTCATATACAGAAGGGCATTATCGGCCCGCCTTCGCGCAACAAGCCTTTCGAGGTCAACAAAAAAATAGCGCAAGACAAACTGCGCATTCCTTTCGAGCAAATGATTTTCGTCGGCGATGGCTATACGGATATTCCGTGTTTTTCCTTGATCCGCAGTTCCGGCGGTGTGGCTTTCGGTGTCTGGGATCCCAAACATAGAGACAAGCGCAGCCGCGCCTGGGGCTTTATCCAGGAAGGGCGGGTGTCCAACCTGAATCAGGCCCGCTACGACGAGGAAGCTGAGCTGTATCAGTGGCTCGAAGAGGCCGTCGGAAGCGTCGCCGGCCGTATTTCCCTGAATAACCGGATCTATCGTGGTTGACGCCGATACGTCTTTGTATGGCGCCGCCGACCAGGCCGCCATGCGGGCGGCATTAGAGCAGGCGGGCCTGGCCTATGCCGCCGGAGAAGTCCCCGTTGGGGCCGTCGTGCTGGATGCGGACGGCTGCATCATCGGCGCCGGCTTCAATCGCACTATCGCGGATCACGATCCCACCGGCCATGCCGAGATCGTGGCATTGCGCCAGGCCGCCTCTGCCTTGCGCAACTATCGCCTGCCGGGCGTAAGCCTGTTCGTAACCCTGGAACCCTGCGCCATGTGCATAGGCGCCATGCTGCATGCGCGCGTCGGCAGAGTGGTGTTCGGCGCCATGGATCCCAAGACAGGCGCCTGCGGCAGTGTGATGAGCGTGCATGCCGACTCGCAACTGAATCATCAAACATCAGTTAGCGGCGGGCTGCTTGCCGCTGAATGCGGCGACCTGTTGCGGCGGTTTTTCCGCGAGCGGCGCGGCAAGGCCAAAGACTTGTCCGGTGTCTTGTAGATCGGCTTATGCCGTTGCGGAAGCCACTGTCTTGGTCTTGCGCTGTATCGTCAGCGCCATGAGCGCCGCGATCAGGCAAGCCCCGCCCGCCGCATATAGCGCCGGACTGTAGGTCAGCAATAATGTGCGGGTCAGGCCGGCTCCGTAGGCGGCGGTCGCCGCACCCATCTGGTGACCGGCGAAAACCCAGCCGAAAATCATTCCCGCGCGCGCCTTGCCGAACGTATCGGTGGCGATCCTGATCGTCGGCGGCACTGTCGCCACCCAGTCCAGCCCGTAGAACATTGCAAAAAACGACAAGCCATAAAACGTGAATTCCGAGCTTGGCAGCCAAAGCAGCGACAAGCCCCGCAAGCCGTAGTACCAGAAAAGCAGCTTGCGGTTGTCGTAGCGGTCCGATAGCCAGCCCGACAAAATGGTGCCCACGAAGTCAAAAGCACCCATCATGGCCAACACCGACGCGGCCGGTATGGGCGCAAGCCCGAAATCGCCGCAAAGGGAAATGAAATGGGTCTGGATCAGGCCATTGGTGCTAAGACCGCAGATGAAAAACGTGCCGAACAGCACCCAGAACGTCTGGTTCCCGCGCACACTCCATAAGACCTTGAGCGGCTCAAGAATGGACAGGCGCGGCGCGGGCTGCGCCGCGGTGGCGGCGGGCAATGGGTCGGTGGAGCCGAAAGCTGTCAGGCCGATGTCCTCGGGCCGGTTGCGTATGAATAAAAAAACCAGAATCATGATGGCCAGCGCAATGCCGAACACTGGGATCACCGCCGCGCGCCAGCCGTGGTTTTCCACCAGCCAGGCCGCGAATGGCAGAAACAGCAACTGGCCGGTCGCGGTACTGGCGGTAAGCATGCCAACCACAATGCCGCGGCGGGTTTCGAACCAGCGGTTGGTAATCACGGCGCCCAGGACCAAAGCGGTAAGGCCGGAAGCCAGGCCTAGCATCAGCCCCCACAGCACGACCAAGTGCCAGAATTGGGTCATTTCCACTGCCAGGATAAGGCCCAGCGCCAGCAAGGTCAGCGCCACGCACATGACCCTGCGCAGGCCATAGCGCTCCATGAAAATGGCGGCGAACGGCCCCATCAATCCGTACAGCGCGAAGCGCAAGGCCAGGGCGCTGGAAATCTGTTCCGTATTCCAGCCGAATTCGGTGCTCAAAGGCTGCAGCAGCACGCCTGGAAGCCCCAGGGCCGCCGACGAAGTCAGCATGGTCAAAAAGGTAATCGCCGCCATGACCCAGGCGAAATGGATGCCGCGCTGATGGAGCCAGGTGGAAAGAGACTGTGCGAACATGGTTCTGATCTGAGGGCTGTGCTGGAGGAGGGAGCATCCTGCTTGTCACCGCGCGCGGCAAGATGCTGGCCGAAACCTTGCGAGTGTAGCGCATGTATTACTATATCTTCCTTCCGAATTTATTTTCCCGCTTCAATACGAGAACGACCATGACGCATGTGGCGCACGACCATGAGCATTCCCATGACGACCATGATGATGGCCATCACCACGGCCATCATCCGGAACACATGTCGCCTGCCGGTATTTACCTGATATCGCCTTCCGGCTCTGTCGCGGATCCGGCCGCGCTCGATCTTGCGCGCGTGCGGCTGGCCGAGCTGGGCTTCAAGACCGCTGTCGACCGCGCCGCGCTGGCGGTGCACGAACGTTTCGCCGGCACCGACAAACAGCGCCTGGCGGGCATTGCCCGATCCTTGAAGCAAAAACATCCGGTCGTCATGGCGACCCGGGGCGGGTATGGCCTGAGCCGCTTGCTGCCTTTCATCGATTGGCGGGCGGTGGCCGACAGCGGCAAACTATTCATCGGCCAAAGCGATTTCACCGTGTTCAATCTGGCGCTGCTGGCCACTACGGGCACCGGCAGTTATGCCGGGCCCACGGCAATTTATGATTTCGGTGCCAAGAAAATCGACGACCTGACTGCCGCGCTATTTGCCGAAAGCCTGCGCGGCGAACTCGAGATACTCAGCTTCGAGTCGCCCGATGCCGATCCTGTCGATGCGCGGGGCGTCTTGTGGGGCGGCAATCTTGCCATGGTGGCGTCGCTGGCCGGTACTCCTTATATGCCGGATATCGATGGCGGCATTCTGTTCCTGGAAGACGTGGCCGAGCATCCGTTCAGGATCGAGCGCATGCTGACGCAGTTATGGCATGCCGGTATTCTGGGCCGCCAGAAAGCGATCGTGCTGGGCCGCTTTACCGAGTATCGACTGGGGGCGAACGATAATGGTTTCGACCTGCCTTCCGTGGTGGCCTGGCTGCGTGCGACGGTGAAAGTGCCGGTGATCACCGGTTTGCCCTACGGCCATGTCAGGGTCAAGGCGACCCTGCCCATAGGCAGGAAAATCGGGGTGGCGACAGAGCAGGGCATGGCGCATTTGGTCTTGCAGGAGCATTCTTGAGCCCGACTTGTTAAACTATGAGGTTATCCTGACTTTTTACGTGATACCTCTAAGTGATCTCCACCGCAAATCTTACTATCCAGTTCGGCCCCAAGCCTTTATTCGAAAATGTCGCGGTCAAGTTCGGCGAGGGCAATCGCTATGGCTTGATCGGCGCCAATGGCTCGGGCAAATCCACCTTCATGAAGATCATCGGCGGCGATCTCGAATCCAGCGCTGGCAATGTCTCGCTCGAACCGGGGGTGCGCCTGGGCAAGCTGCGCCAGGACCAGTTCGCCTTCGAAGACATCCGCGTGCTCGACGTCGTCATGATGGGCCACGAGGAAATGTGGCAGGCCATGTCCGAGCGCGATGCCATCTACGCCAATCCCGATGCGACCGAAGACGACTACATGCGGGCGGCCGATCTCGAGGCCAAGTTCGCCGAGTACGACGGCTATACGGCCGAAGCCCGCGCCGGCGAACTGCTGCTGGGGCTGGAAATTCCGGTCGAGCAGCACAACCAGCCGATGCGCGAGGTCGCGCCGGGCTGGAAGCTGCGCGTGCTGCTGGCGCAGGCGTTGTTCTCGAATCCCGATGTATTGCTGCTGGACGAGCCCACCAACAACCTCGACATCAACACCATCCGCTGGCTCGAAGACGTGCTCAACAGCTACAAAGCACGATGATCATCATCAGCCACGACCGCCACTTCCTGAACCAGGTGTGCACGCACATGGCCGATCTGGACTACCGCGAATTGCGCATTTATCCCGGCAACTACGACGACTACATGCTGGCGTCGACGCAGGCGCGCGAACGCGTGTCAGTCGTCCAACGCCAAGGCCAAGGAACGCATCGCCGACCTGCAGGATTTCGTGCGCCGCTTTCCGCCAACAAATCCAAGGCGCGCCAGGCGACATCGCGCCTCAAGCAGATCGACAAGCATCAAGGCGGCGTCCGTCGAGGTCAAGCCGTCGTCGCGCCAGAATCCCTATATCCGGTTCGAACAGACCAAAGTGCTGCATCGCCTGGCCGTCACCATCGAATCCATCCGCAAATCCTACGATAAGCCTGTCATAAAGCCGTTCTCGGCCATGGTCGAAGCGGGCGAGAAAATCGCCATTATCGGTGCCAACGGGGTAGGTAAGACAACCCTCTTGCGCATGCTGGCGGGCGACCTTCCGCCCGATTCCGGTTCCATCAAATGGTCCGAAAGCGCCGATCTTGGCTATATGGCGCAAGATGTGTCCGAGCAGTTCCAGTCGGACAAAACGCTGTTCGATTGGCTGAGCGACTATCGCCAGGCCGGCGACGACGACCAGTCCATGCGTTCGGTCATGGGCCGCATGTTGTTCTCGGGCGACGATATCGGCAAGGAAGTCAATGTGCTTTCCGGCGGCGAAAAAAACCGCATGAGCTTCGGGCGTCTTATGCTGGGCCGCCATAACGTCATGCTGCTGGACGAACCGACCAATCACCTGGATATGGAATCGATCGAATCCTTGCAGTTTGCCCTGGAAAAATATGCCGGGCACACTGATTTTCGTGTCGCACGACCGGGAGTTCGTGTCGGGTGTCGCGACCCGGGTCATCGAAGTCATGCCGAATGGCGAGATTGTCGACTACCTGGGCGGCTACGAAGACTATCTGGATTCGCGCAGTATCGAGGCCTGATCGCCGGCTTTCATGTCTTATACCCTGACCGGCCCGGCCACGCACCAGGAAGACATCAAGAAAAGCCGTTTCCTGGCGCTGGCCGATAGTGTGCAGGCTCCCGCCGATGCCCTGCGCTTCCTGGCCGCGCACAGCGTGGCGGATGCCAGCCATAATTGCTGGGCCTACCGGATAGGCAAGGAATACCGCTACAGCGATGACGGCGAACCTGGCGGCACGGCGGGGCGCCCCATATTGCAGGCGATCGAAGGCCAGCAGTGCGACCGGGTGGTTGTGCTGGTGGTGCGCTGGTTCGGCGGCGTCAAGCTAGGTCCGGGCGGGCTGATGCGCGCTTATGGCGGCGCCGCCGCGCAATGTTTGCGGCAGGCGGCCAAGGCGGAACTGGTCGATGAGGCTTTTATGGATTGCCATTGCCCTTTTGGGGATATGGCGGTGGTGCAATCCCGGTTCGCGGCTTTTCAGGCGCGCATTGTCGACGAAGCTTTCGACGGCCAGGGAGTACGCTGGCGCCTGGCCGTGGCGCGCAGCCAGGAAGCCGCGCTGGCGGACGCGTTTGTCAATTTGACCCGTGGACAGGGAGAGTTGACCCGTGGACAGGGAAAGTGGCAGCTTGATTGAACAGGCGTTCCCCCGCGTTTGGCGGGCATGCAGGGCAGGGCAAGGCGGCAACCTTGCCGCAGGCCGGCTTGGCGCCGTTTCCGCGTAATCCAGCCTAGGACTGGGCTTGCTCGTCGTCCAGGTTTTGCTGGGCGGCGATTTCGGCGTGCACCTGGTCCATATCGACAGCCTTGATCTGGGTGATCAGTTCCTGCAACTGGCCGGCCGATAGCGCGCCAGGCTGGGAAAAAAGCAGGACTTGTTCGCGAAATACCATGAGCGTGGGAATGGAGCGTATGCCCATGCCGGTTGCCAGCTCCTGCTGCTCTTCGGTATTGACCTTGGCAAAGGTTATATCGTCGTGCTGCGTGGAGGCCTGGTCGAATACCGGTGCGAAGTTCCGGCATGGGCCGCACCAGGGTGCCCAAAAGTCGACGATTAGCGGCTTGCTGTCTTTGAGAGCCGCCTGAAAGGTGTCTTTGTTTAAATCAACGGTGCTCATGGGCTCTCCCAAACAAAAAGCGGCTAATAGCCGCTTGTGTTAATTAGAATATAGACTAGTGTAACGCCTTTAGGGCTGGATGGCGATGGTCTTCGCATTGCGTTGCGGATTCGTTGCGTACACTCGGTACGCCGCCTCACCCGCGCCTTGCCCTGCGTCCGATATGCCGCTGGCGCGGGCGCAGGTTTAGCGTCAACAGGCCCTAGCCCGGGAAAAAGGCATACTTCACCACAAACAGCGCGGCAACCAGCAAAGTCGCCATGTGGATTTCGCGGAATCTGCCGGTTATGGCCTTCAGAACCACATAGCTGATGAAGCCGAATGCCAGGCCGTTTGCGATAGAGTACGTAAAGGGCATGATGATGGCGGTCAGTGCCGCCGGCGTCGCTTCCGTGACATCGTTCCAATCGATTTCGGTGATTTCGCGCAGCATCAGGCCGGCAACATAGAGCAGGGCCGGCGCTGTCGCATAGGCGGGCACCGATCCGGCCAGGGGGGCCAGGAAAAGCGCCAATAAAAACAACACGCCGATGGTAAGCGCGGTAAGGCCCGTACGGCCGCCCGCCTGCACGCCCGATGCGCTTTCGACATAAGCGGTAGTGCTGCTGGTGCCAAGGAACGATCCCGCGATGATGGCCGTGCTATCGGCCATCAGTGCGCGGCCCAGCCGGTTGGGTTTGCCTTCCTGGATGAGATTGGCGCGCTTGGCTACGCCTATCATGGTGCCGGTGGCGTCGAATACCTCAACCAGCACCAGCACCAGAATGACATGAATAAAGCCGGTGTGCAGCGCGCCCATGATATCCAGTTGGAAGAAGGTGGGAGCAAGGCTGGGCGGCATGGAAAACACGCCGTAAAACTGGCTGTTGCCTGTGAGCATGGACAGGATGGTCACCACCAGGATGCCTATCAGGATGGCGCCCCGGATTTTCATGGCGTCCAAGCCGGCAATAATGAAAAATCCCAGAATCGCAAACAAGGCCGGCGCCGCGGTAAGGTCGCCCAGGGCCACCTTGGTGGCCGGGTTGGATACGACGATACCCGAGCCGCTCAAGGCAATAATAGCCAGGAACAGGCCTATGCCGGCGGCGATGGCCGAGCGCAGTGAATGCGGTATGCCTTTGATAAGCCACGAGCGGATTCCCGTCAGGGTGAGAATCAGAAAGATGACGCCAGAGATAAACACCGCACCCAGCGCTTGCTGCCAACTGTAGCCCAGAGCCGCGACCACGGTGAAGGCAAAGAACGCATTCAAGCCCATGCCTGGCGCCATGCCTATGGGCCAATTGGCCAGGAATGCCATGATCAGCGTGCCTAGCGCCGCCGCCAGGCAAGTGGCCACGAAGATGGCGCTTTTGTCCATGCCCGTGCTCGACAGGATTTCTGGATTCACGAAAATAATGTAGGACATGGTCAGGAAGGTGGTCACGCCAGCCAGTATTTCGGTGCGCACCGTCGTTCCATGTTCGCGTAACTGGAAAAATCGTTCGAGCATAGGTCAGTCCTGGAGAAGTAGGGAATAGAGTGTGTTCATGGATCGTTCCGGGCAACGTTGTGCGGCCGCGGCCGTCAGGGACCCTCTGATTAAATCGCCCGGCTGCCGCATCCCCCTGACGGGCGTCTTGCGGCGTCGGGATGTAGCGTCAATAGAACCACTATTGACGCTACATCCCGCCTTGCCGGCCATCCCTTCAGGGGACGCATCAGAGTCGGGCGATTTGATCAGAGGATCCTTAAACGGGAATGCAGGCTGGATTTTAAGACGGTTTGACACCGGGTTGTAATAAGTTTGCCCCGTGGTTGTAATAAACTATCGTCCATGATTATTATTGGCTTTGAAAGCTCTTGCGATGAAACCGGCGTGGCGCTGGTTTGCACCGAGCGCGGGTTGCTGGCCCACGCCTTGCACAGCCAGATCGCCATGCACCAGGAGTATGGCGGCGTGGTGCCCGAATTGGCTTCGCGCGATCACATACGCCGCGTTTTGCCTCTTACCCGAGAAGTGTTGGAAACCGCGGGCATGGCGGCTGCCGATATCGACGCCGTGGCTTACACGGCAGGGCCTGGATTGGCGGGCGCGTTGCTGGTCGGGGCAAGCGTGGCGCAATCGTTTGCCTGGGCGCGCGGCCTGCCCGCCATCCCCATTCACCATCTCGAAGGGCATTTGCTGTCGCCATTGCTGGCGTCTCCCAAGCCCGATTTCCCCTTTGTTGCCTTGCTGGTTTCCGGCGGACATACGCAAATCATGCGGGTGGGTGGCGTCGGCGACTACCACTTGCTGGGGGAAACCCTGGACGACGCGGCCGGCGAAGCCTTTGACAAAACCGCCAAGCTGATGGGCCTGGGTTATCCCGGCGGGCCCGCCTTGGCCAAGCTGGCGCAGCTGGGCGACGCGACGGTCTACGATTTGCCCAGGCCCATGCTGCACAGCCACGACCTGGATTTCAGCTTCAGTGGATTGAAGACGGCCGTAATGACGCGCGTCAAGGGCATGGAAAAGGCCGGCGGTCAGTTATCGCCCGGCCAGCGGGCCGATCTGGCGGCGGCCACCGAGGCGGCTATTGTCGATGTATTGGCGGCCAAGTCTATCAAGGCGGTCAAACAGACCGGCATGAAACGCCTGGTCGTGGCCGGCGGGGTGGGGGCGAACAGCCATTTGCGCTCCAGGCTGGCGCAGGCCATGGCGAAGTTGGGCGGCGAGGTGTTTTTCCCGCCTCTGGACCTTTGCACCGATAACGGCGCCATGATCGCGTATGCCGCGGCCCTGCGGGTCAATGCCGGCCTGGTCGATTTGTCCGATATGCGCCATGCGTTTACCGTCAGGCCGCGCTGGGATCTGCACGACGTTTGCCAGTCCGCCGTGGCGCCATAGCGCCGGTGGTTTCCGGCCGCCGGCGGCCGGCTGGCCGGGCTTTATTTTTTCTTGCGGCCCAGGCGGCTTTCCTTGCCCGTCATCAGGCGGCCGATGTTCGCCCGATGGCGAAATATCAGCACGGTACTGATAATGACGATGGCCAGGGCAATCGTCGGTTCCAGCTCCCAGGCGACGTTGCCTCCCAGCAAATAGAACAAGGGCGCGAAAATGGCGCAAATAATGGCAGCCAGGGATGAGTATCGGCTTACATACGCGACAATCAACCAAGTGGCGACCGTGGCCAGCGCCAGCCAGGAGTTTATGGCCAGCAACACGCCCAGCGCGGTGGCGACGCCCTTGCCGCCCTTGAATTTCAGAAATACGGGATAGACATGGCCGAGGAATACCGCCACTGCGCATGCCGCAATCACAAACGTGGGAAGGTCCAGCCGCTGCGCGGCATACGAGGCAATAAAGACCGCCAGCCAGCCTTTGGCCGCATCGCCCAGCAATGTAAGGACGGCCGCCGTTTTGTTGCCTGTGCGCAGTACGTTGGTGGCGCCGGGATTTTTGGACCCGAAGCTGCGTGGATCTTGCAATCCCATGACCCGGCTGACCAATACGGCAAATGAAATCGATCCAAGCAGATAGGATAAAAGCACGAGGGCTAAAGCGATCAGGCTTGAGGTGGCAATTGTCATAAATTCGTGGTCTCCGGTGGATTGTGCGACGATTCTACCGAGTGTGGCCCAAAATACCAAAACGACCGGGTACAATTCGCTACGTTCAGATCAATACTATGGAAGGGCAATGCGCATATTGGTATCCAACGACGATGGTTACAATGCTCCGGGCCTTGAAGCATTGGCGCAAGCCTTGAAGGGGCTTGGCGAATTGACCGTTGTCGCTCCTGAAACCAATTGCAGCGGCGCATCCAATTCCCTGACGCTGAACCGGCCTTTATCGGTTCGCCAGGCGGCCAATGGTTTTTATTATGTCAACGGCACGCCCTCTGATTGCGTGCACGTCGCCTTGACCGGCTTGCTCGATTTTCGTCCCGACCTGGTCGTCTCGGGCATCAACAACGGCGCTAATATGGGCGATGATACCTTGTATTCGGGTACCGTGGCCGCCGCTACCGAAGGCTATCTTTTCGGCATTCCGGCCATCGCTTTTTCCCTGGTCGAGAAGGGCTGGGCGCATCTTGACAGCGCGGCGCGCATTGCGCGCAGGCTGGTCGAACAGCAAGCCCTCAGTCCGCTGGCCGGAAACATTTTGTTGAATGTGAATATTCCAGCTGTGCCTTACGAAGCAATCCAGGAAATCCGGGTTACGCGGCTCGGTAAGCGGCATCCGTCCGAACCTGTCGTCAAAAGCAGTACGCCATATGGCGATCCGGTCTACTGGATCGGCCCGGTCGGGCTGGCGTCCGACGCCGCGGCCGATACCGATTTCGGCGCGATCGAGCAGCATGCGGTATCGGTCACGCCCTTGCGGCTGGATCTCACCCATTACGAACAACTGCCCCAGATCAGGCAATGGGCGGATCCGTTATGCGCAAGCCGTTAGTCCCTTTTCCTTTCGCCAATGGCACGACCAACCGTTTCGGCCGGTCCAGCCTGGGGGGCGGAGTATCCACCGCCAACAGCAATACCCGTATTTATAAGCAGGCTGGCGCCACGCCTATCATTCCGGCATTGCGTCATTCATCAACAATGGTTAATTTGGGTTTGAATTCCGAGCGTTCGCGTGGCATGATGATCCAGCGCTTGCGCAATCAGGGCATCCAGGACGAACATGTGCTCGATGCCATGATGGCCGTGCCGCGCCATTTGTTCGTCGACGAAGGGCTTGCCAGCCGCGCCTACGAAGACGCGGCTTTGCCCATCGGGCATGGGCAAACCATTTCTCAGCCCTGGGTCGTGGCGCGCATGATTTCCGTCGTATGCGAAAATCGTGTTCCGGTCAAAGTTCTGGAAGTAGGGGCGGGCTGTGGCTACCAGGCCGCGGTACTGGCGCAGTTTGTCAAGGAAGTCCACGCCATCGAGCGGATTCGCGGTTTATACGAACTGGCCCGCGATCATCTCAGGGCGCTCAAGCTCATTGCCCGTGTTCGTCTTACCTTCGGAGACGGCATGGCAGGTTTACCCGGGGTAGCGCCTTTTGACGCCATCATTATTGCTGCCGCCGGTATTAAAATTCCCCAGGCGCTATTGGAACAATTGGCCATTGGGGGCCGTTTAATCGCCCCGGAGGGGTCGACAGCGCAACGTTTGATCCTCATAGAGCGCACGGGCGCCGCAACATGGCGCCGTGAAGAGCTCGAGTCCGTTCGCTTTGTCCCCCTTCGGGCAGGAACACAGTCTTAAGCTATCAGGAGAGCTATATGCATGCAGGGACGTTTCGGCCTACCGCTCCGACACTTGAACAACCATCACGCGCATTCCGCCACATGGCGCTGGCCGTGTTGGTGGCCACGGCCGTTCTGGCCGGATGCGCGTCTCGCAGTACCAAGGCTCCGGTAACCGATATGTCGGGCGCGCAGCCGGCGGCTCCCGCCGCCAGCAGCACCTATGTTGTCCGTGCGGGCGACACCTTATATAAAATCGCGCAGTCCAACAACATGGATGTCGCGACGCTGAGCCGCTTGAACAACATCAGCGTCCCCAGCCAATTGCGGGTAGGGCAGGTCTTGCGGCTCGATGGTTCAGGCCCTGAACCGGCGCGCGCCGCGCCTGTCAAGTCAGCGCCGGCCACCCCCGTGACGCCGGTGGCGCCGGCCGCGCCGACCGCCGTGGCGCGCGCCAGCGATGCCTCGGCCATTAGTTGGGCATGGCCGGCCTCGGGCAACATCATCCAGAGCTTCAATGCCAACACCAAAGGCATCGATATTGCCGGCGCCGCGGGCGCGCCGGTGCAAGCGGCCGCCGATGGCAAGGTCATGTACGCGGGCAACGGCGTTCGGGGCCTGGGCAACCTGATATTGCTTGGGCATTCCGACGGCTTCATTACCGCCTATGCGCATAACCAGGCCTTGCTGGTCAAAACCGGGCAGCAAATCAAGAAGGGCGCAAAAATCGCCACCATCGGCCAGACCGACACCACTTCGCCACGCCTGCATTTCGAAGTCCGCCGCCGGGGCACACCGGTCAATCCACTGTCTTACTTGCCTGCCCGATGACTCCAGTCCTGGTCTTCGATCTCGAAACCATCCCCGATGCGGCCGGCTTGCGCCGCCTGAACCCGCAGTGGGGACCGGACATGACCGATATCCAGGTCATCGAAGCGGCGCTCGAGGCCAGGCGCGAATCGCACGGTTCCGATTTCCTGCCGCTGCACTTGCACAAGGTGGCGGTGGTCGGCTGCGTGTTTCGCGACGACCACGGATTTCGCGTCAAAACCCTGGGCAAGGCCGACGATTCCGAGGCAACGCTGCTGGCAGGTTTTTTCAAGACCATCGAGCGCTATACGCCCAGGCTGGTCAGTTGGAATGGCTCGGGTTTTGATCTGCCGGTGCTGCATTACCGCAGTCTGATCCATGGCGTGCAGGCTCCGCGTTATTGGGATACGGGCGAGGACGACCGGGATTTCAAATACAACAATTACATCAGCCGCTACCACAATCGGCACATCGACTTGATGGATCTGCTGGCCAAATATAATGGGCGGGCCAATGCGCCGCTCGATGACTTGGCCAAGCTTTGCGGTTTTCCCGGCAAACTGGGCATGGATGGCAGCCAGGTATGGCGGGCCTGGTCCGACGGCCGGGCCGACGAGGTGCGCGCCTACTGCGAAACCGATGTGGTCAATACTTGGCTGGTGTACTGCCGGTTTCGTTTCCTGAAGGGTGAGCTCGATCGCGCCGCTTACGACGCTGAAGTGCAATTGGTGCGCGACACCTTGCAGGCCAGCCCGGACAGCCACTGGAAAGAATACTTGGCGGCCTGGGGCGAGGCCGGCTGAAATCGATTGAAAGGAATGCGTTGCGGCTGAAACAGACCGGAAACGGCTTCGGTCGCACAATGGGGCCTCCTCACCACTAAAAGGAAACCCCATCATGCAACGCTCAATCTCTTCTGTGTCCATCAAGCTTGCTACATTGACTGCAGCGCTGGCGCTGTGCGGCGCGGCATATGCGGCCACTGGTACCGCCGCCGCCGCACCCGCGGCGGCACAGGCAAGCTCCGCCGCCGCCTCGCCCGAGACGCTGAAAAATCCGGCTGCCCATGCCCATAAGTCGGGTGATCATCGCAAGTTCAAGCGCGGCCATATGCGCGCCGCCGCCATGTGGGTGCCCGGCTACGGTCCCCTGCATGCCAAGTTCGTCACATCGCTGGCATTGACGGATAGCCAGGCTAAATTGCTGCAAGACGCCCAGGCTGAACAAAAGGCAAGCCGCAATGCCCATCGCGATGCCATGAAGTCGGCAAGGGCGTCAAGGCTGGAACAAATCAAGAGCGGTAAAATAGACCCTCAGGCAGCCTTGACGCAATCGGAACAGGCCCATAAACAGGCTTATGCCGAACGCAGCAAATTGAATGAAAAATGGCTTGCCGTATGGAGCGCTCTGGATGCTTCCCAGCAGGAAAAGGTCGTGGCAAATTTGAATCAGCGCGCTGAAAAATTTGCCAAATTCGCTGAAAAACGCAAACAGCGTAACGCTGCTCCCGAGTCGGCCAAGGTCGTTTCATAGGCCGATTCAGCGCATGGCATCCTCCCGGCTCGACTTCCCGCCGGGAGGATGTCAAAATTCGGGCCTGAATCTTTGGATGCCCGCATAATGACCTTAGAAGTACTCGATATAGAATCCCTCGACCTGGAAGCGCGCGGCGTTGCGCGCAACGAGGGCAAAGTCGTCTTTGTCGAAGGGGCCCTGCCGGGCGAAAAGGTGTTGGCCCGCATCGTCAAGCGCAAGTCCTCTTTCGATACCGCCCGCCTCGAGAAAATCATCAGACCGTCATCGCAACGCGTTCAGCCAGGCTGTCCGCACTTTGGCGTATGCGGCGGTTGCGCCATGCAGCATCTGGATGCCGCCGCGCAGGTAGCCATCAAGCAGCGTGTGCTGGAAGACTCGCTTTGGCATATAGGCCGGCTGCGGCCGGCCATGGTGCTGCCGCCCTTGCACGGCCCTACATGGGGCTATCGCTATCGCGCGCGTCTGTCAGTGCGCGCCGTCAGAAAAAAGGGTGGCGTTCTTGTCGGTTTTCGCGAGCGTCGCGGCAGCTATGTGGCCGACATCAACGAATGCCGGGTTTTGCCGGCCCATGTATCGGCCATGTTATTGCCCATGCGGGCCTTGGTGGGTTCTTTGTCCCAGCCCGACCGCATTCCTCAAATTGAAGTCGCGGTGGGCGACCAGACCACGGTTCTGCTGCTGCGCCATATGGAACCTCTGGACAGCGACGACATTGCATTGCTGCGCGAATTCGGCGAGCGGCACAATGTAACGTGGTGGCTGCAGTCCAAAGGTCCGGAAACGGTTCGTCCCCTGGATGCCGCCGACGCCGATAAATTGGCATACTCCTTACCGGAGTTCGGTTTGCGCATGCCGTATCGTCCTACCGATTTCACCCAGGTCAATCACGCGATTAATCGGGTACTGATCTCCAAGGCTTTGGCTTTGCTGGATGTACAGGCTTCCGACCGGGTCGCCGATTTGTTTTGTGGTTTGGGAAACTTCACCTTGCCGCTGGCGACTCGCGCGGGCAGTGTCGTGGGAATAGAAGGCAGCGCGGCCTTGACCGAGCGCGCCTTGGATGCCGCAACGCGGCATGGCCTGGAGCAGCGCACCAGTTTTGCCACCTTGAACCTGTTCGAGGTCGACGCGCAGTGGTTGCGCGAACTGGGTCGTTTCGACCGTGTCTTGATCGATCCGCCGCGCGAGGGGGCGGAGGCGGTGGCGCGGGCGTTGGCGGCGCTGACGCTGGCCGAGCGGCCGCGGCGTATCGTGTATGTGTCCTGTAGCCCAGCCACCTTGGCGCGCGACGCGGGAATACTGGTGCACGAGGGTGGCTATCGCCTGCAAAGCGCCGGGGTTGTGAATATGTTTCCTCATACGGGGCATGTGGAGTCGATCGCGGTATTCGATGCTGAGTAGTTTGGCGGTTCTTTACAGGACCGCCAAATTAAATGATTGCTGGACAGGCCGGAGTAGGGCAAATGGCGCTTACTTAGGGTGTTACAGACGGCCATGGCACGGGATGTCGATATGATCGTTCTGCGGCGCGAGCCTAGGTGTCACGGTCGCTTGAATCGTCTGCCGGCGGTGTTTAGTATTGGTTGTTGGCGATGTGCGTATTGTCTACTGGCAGTGTGCGTATTGTTTGCTAGCGGGGTTCGTATTGGTTGCCGGCGGTGTGCGTGTTTCTCGTGCCGTCCGTCGGGGTTAAGGCCTGTGCAGCCTTAACCCGACCTGTTTTACTCGTTCCCGGCGGTTTCCGCCAGGATACGTTCGGCTTCTTCCTTGACGCGCACCGGCGCCGTGCCGCCGATATGGCTGCGGGAAGCCACGGAGCCTTCCAGCGTCAGCACCCCGTAGATGTCCTGTTCGATCAGGCCGTGGAACTTCTGCAAGTCGGCAAGGGGTAGATCGGCCAGGTCGCAGCCGCGTTGTTCGCATTCCCGTACCGCGTGCGCAACGGTTTCGTGCGCATCGCGAAACGGAACCCCTTTTTTCACCAGATAATCGGCCAGGTCGGTAGCGGTGGCGAACCCTTGCAGGGCGGCCGCGCGCATGGCGTCCGCCTTGACGCGTATGCCGCCGACCATGTCCACGAAAATGGTGAGAGTATCGCGTATGGTGTCGGCCGAGTCGAACAGGCCTTCCTTGTCCTCCTGGTTGTCCTTGTTGTAGGCCAGCGGTTGCCCTTTCATAAGGGTAAGCAGGGCAATCAGGTGGCCATTTACGCGGCCGGTCTTGCCGCGCGCCAGTTCGGGGACGTCGGGGTTTTTCTTTTGCGGCATGATGGAACTGCCGGTGCAGAAGCGGTCGGCCAGGTCGATGAAGCCGACGCGCGGGCTCATCCAGAGCACCAGCTCTTCGGACAGGCGCGAGATGTGCGTCATGATGAGCGCCGCGGCGGCGCAGAATTCGATGGCGAAATCGCGGTCGGATACGGCGTCGAGCGAATTGCGGCATACCTCGTCAAAGCCGAGCGTGCGAGCCACGCGTTCGCGGTCTATGGGGTAGGACGTGCCCGCTAGCGCGGCGGCGCCCAGCGGCAGGCGGTTCACGCGTTTGCGGCAGTCGGCTAGGCGTTCGGCGTCGCGGCCGAACATTTCGGCGTAGGCCAGCAGATGATGCCCGAACGTAACGGGTTGAGCGACCTGCAAATGCGTAAAGCCGGGCAATATGGTGGAAGTGTGCTCCAGGGCCAGGCTTGCCAGCTTATGGCGCAGTTGGCGCAGCAAATCGATGGCAATGTCGATTTCGTTGCGCACCCACAGGCGAATATCGGTGGCCACCTGATCGTTGCGCGAACGCCCGGTGTGCAATCGTTTGCCGGCATCGCCTATCAGTTCGACCAGGCGTTTTTCGATGTTCAGATGGACATCTTCGAGATCGATGGACCAGGAAAACCGGCCGGCGTTGATTTCTTCCAGGATCTGCGCCATTCCGCGCTCGATGGCCGCCTTGTCGTCGCTGCTGATGATGCCTATGGATTCGAGCATGTCGGCGTGGGCCAGCGAGCCCTGGATGTCGAAGTTGGCCATGCGCTGGTCGAAGCCGACCGAGGCGGTATAGCGCTTGACCAGATCGGAGACTGGTTCGGAAAAACGGGCGGACCAGGCCTGGGCCTTGTTGGCGAACTGATTTTGCAGGGGAGAAGAGGTATTTTTTGGCATAGTGCCGATATTATAAGGGACGGCGGCGCCGGCCCGGGGCCTGAAGACCCAGGGCGGATGCCATCGGAAAATACGGATACGGTATAGTAGCGATGGTTCGATCGCGTCTGCGGCAACGATAGGCTGGCGGTACCCGTCAGAGGCTGTGATGGCGCTTGCAGGCGCTCTTGCGGCAATTCAATATAAAAACAGATGGCAGGCAGGCAATGCGGCAAAACACCCCTTTGGTCCAATGGATGGGCAGCAACTGGCTAAGCAACAACATGCCGGACGCGCTGTGGGCGCAAGTGGCGCTGGGCGTGGTGGTCCTCGTGGTTCTGATCGGGATCGCCGGCTGGATTGCAACCAAGGCGCTTGCCGCTGTGGCCCGCCGCATGCTTTCGGCCATCGGCCGCGACGATTGGGCCCAGGCGCTGTCCCGGCGCCGGGTCTTTCGCAACCTCAGCTATGCCGTGCCTTTGCTGGTCATCATGGGCAATATCGGCGTGCTTCCGGTTGATGAAAAATACGGCGATATTCTCGCCAGGCTGTTTCTGTCCGCTGGATTGGTCTTCTTTTTCATGGCGATCAATGGCGCGCTGTCGGCCTGGCAGGATATCTATGCATCCAGCGCGCGCGCCCAGACGCGTTCCATCAAGGGTTATCTGGAGCTGGGCAAGATTGTTTTCTGGGCATTGTGCCTGGTCTTGATCATTTCAATACTGGTCAATCGTTCCCCGCTGTTGATGCTTTCCGGCCTGGGCGCGTTATCGGCAGTGCTGCTGCTGGTATTCAAGGACACCTTGCTGTCGCTGGTCGCCAGCACGCAAATGACAAGCAACGATATGCTGCGCATTGGCGACTGGATTCAAATGCCGCAGTCGGGCGCCGACGGTTTTGTGATCGACATGGCCTTGCATACGGTCAAGGTGCAGAATTGGGACAAGACAGTCACCACGATTCCCACGTATAAGCTGTTTTCGGAAAGCTACCGCAACTGGCGCTACATGTTCGAGTCGGGCGGGCGGCGCATCAAGCGCACGCTGCGCATCGATGCCAGTACAGTCCGTTTCCTGAGCGAGGACGAAATTCTTGCCTTGCGGCGCTTTGCGCTGCTTGGCGATTATCTCGACGGCAAGCAGAACGAGCTTGAAGAAAGCAATCGCGCCCTGGGAACCGCGGCGGGCCACGAAGTGAACCGGCGCCGATTGACCAATCTGGGCACATACCGGGCCTACGGCATGGCTTACTTGCGCCAACAGCCGGAAGTTCGCCAGGACATGATGCTGCTGGTGCGCATGATGGAGCCCGAGTCCCAGGGCATACCGATAGAGGTCTATTGTTTTGCGAACAACACCGCCTGGGTCGAGTACGAACGCATTCAGGGCAATATCTTCGATCATCTGGTGGCCATCCTGCCCGAGATGTCGCTGCGCCTGTATCAGGCGCCCGCGGGCAGCGACTTCGCCAACATGCGATAATTTTTTCTTTATAGCGGAGCCATCCAATGAAACTAGTCGCGGCAATCATCAAGCCGTTCAAGCTCGACGAGGTGCGTGAAGCGCTTGCCGATATCGGGGTCAACGGCCTTACTGTTACTGAAGTCAAGGGTTTTGGACGCCAGAAAGGCCATACGGAACTGTATCGCGGCGCCGAATACGTGGTGGATTTCCTGCCCAAGATCAAGGTCGAGGTTGTGCTGCCCGCCGCCATGGTCGATGCCGCCATCGACGCCATCATCAAAGCCGCTTTCACCGGCAAGATAGGCGATGGCAAGATCTTCGTTACTACCATCGAGCAGGCCGTGCGCATACGCACCGGCGAGAGCGGCATCGACGCGCTGTAGGCGCAAGCGGCCCCTCGGCCACTTTCAAATTGCTGCAAAGGTTTTTCTATGGCATTGCGTGCCACGATTTTCAAGCTTGAACTGCATGTGGCCGACATGGTTCGCGGTTATTACGATAGCCATGACTTTACGCTGGCGCGCCATCCGTCCGAGACCGACGAACGGATGATGCTGCGGGTGCTGGCTTTCGCGTTGTATGCCAGCGAAGGCTTGGCCTTCACGCGCGGGCTGAGCACCACCGAAGAGCCGTCCCTGTGGGAAAAGGATCTCACGGGGACTATCCTGACCTGGATCGAATTGGGCCATCCCGACGAGCGCCGCATGCTTCAGGCCAGCGGCAAGTCGCGCCAGGTTGTCGTGTTTTGCTATGGGGGACATGCCAGCCAGGTCTGGTGGCAAGGGGCGCAGGCCGGCGTGGCGCGGGCGCGCAACCTGAGCGTGTTATCGGTGAGCCCCGCCCAAATACAGGCGCTGGCGCGCTTCGCGCAGCGCAACATGACCCTGCATTTCACCATCGAAGAAGGAACAGTTTTGGTTTCTTCCGACAACGACAGCGTTTCCGTCGATGTCAGCGTATGGCGCTGAGCCGGCCCCTATCAGGGCAATGGCGGGCCTGAAGTGTGGCGCTCAAGCAGTTCGTATCCGGGCCATTCCGGGCATGAATGGTATGATGCCGTTTTTACAGCTCTTTCAGGCTCAGGTTCCGATTGCGGGCTGATTCAGCCGCCAGGGACCAGAACTCCGGTAAAAAACATTCGGCAACCAGCAAAGGCTGGCCGTGGCGCCAGAATATCGAGCAGCGCGCCACCATGCGATGCGCCTGGGGGCATTGTTTGCCCAGCAGGCGTCGCGCGGATCGGTACAGCGGGTGCTGCTCGCTTAAGCGGCAGACAAAAAACCTCGACCGTGTAATTTGCGGGTTGTGATAAAGCATATCGGCCAGCGGGCGGGTGCGCAGGCGCCGCATGCCTTGCCATAAACCATGCGATGCCGGCAATGGGGTAAAGCTGCGGGCGAATATGCTGCTTGTGCCGTCGATGGACATGACGATTTCACGTAGCCAAATGGGCGAGCGCGGCGCGCGCTGGAGCATCCACGCTTCGCTGGCGAGCAGGCCCTGAGCCTGCTCGCGCACGACGCGCAATTGCAGATCGCCGAGCCGGCGCAGGCCTGCTGTCAGGGCTCCGGGACGAAATAGCCAATACTTTTGTTGCTGGCTGAATGAAGGCGAAGGCACGGTCAGCCAGTCGCTGCAATAAGGCGGGAAGAGTTCCATAAATCATATTATCGCCAAAGTCATAAAATACCGCTCATGGAAAAAATACGAATTTCAAAATTAATGGCCGAACAGGGCCTGTGCTCGCGCCGCGAGGCCGATGCCTATATCGAGCGCGGCTGGGTCCGGGTCGATGGCGTGGTGGTTTCGGAATTGGGCAGCAAGGCCTGGCCGGATCAGAAAATCACGCTGGAAAAGCAGGCCCAGCGCCGCCAGACGGCGCGCGTGACGATATTGCTGAATAAGCCGGTGGGTTATGTGTCCGGCCAGGCCGAGCAGGGCTATCGTCCAGCCATATCGCTGATTACGGCGGGGTCGCGCTACCGTGTCGACAAGTCCCCCATACGGTTTGAAATGGCCCATTTGCGCGGCCTGGCGCCGGCAGGGCGGTTGGATATCGATTCCCAGGGTTTGCTGGTGCTCACTCAGGACGGCCGTATTGCGCGGCAGTTGATCAGCGATGACTCCGAGATCGAAAAAGAATATCTGGTCCGCGTTCAAGGCAAGATTGCGGGCAACGGCCTGGCAATGCTCAATCACGGCTTGGCGCTGGATGGCCAGCAGTTGCGCCCGGCCCATGTGACCTGGCAGAACGAGGATCAGTTGCGGTTTATCTTGCAGGAAGGCAAGAAGCGCCAGATCCGGCGCATGTGCGAGCAGGTGGGGTTGAAGGTTATTGGCCTGAAACGGGTGCGCATGGGCCGCATTGTGCTGGGCGATTTGCCCCCGGGGCAGTGGCGCTACCTGAAAGAGGCCGAACGGTTTCTGTAAGCCGGGCGGTATCCTGCCATCCGGCCGGGGCGGCATTGGGCCGGCTGGCCCGCTCAGGTCAGTCGCCATGCCGGGTCAGCGTAAAGCCTGCCCGGTCGTCTATTGCAAGTCTGTCCCGCAGCCAGGGCAGGGTCAGTTCCAGTTCCGCATGCAACGTCCAGGGCGGGTTCACCACGAACATGCCGCTGCCATGCAAGCCGAAGCCATCGCCGCTGGGTTTGCGCACCGTTACGCTGGCATGCACCCAAGGCGTCTTCAGGCGTTCAAGCGAGCGGGCCAATTCCTGTGCCTCGCGCCGCTGCACCAATGGATACCATACGGCGAAACAGCCGGTGGCGAAGCGCTTCAATCCTTCGTTGACGGCCAGCAGCGTTTTGCGGTAATCCTGTTTGTCCTCGTATGAGGGGTCGATAATCACCACGCCGCGGCGCGATGGCGGCGGCAGTTGGGCTTTCAGGCCTTCGAAGCCGTCGGCTTCGAACAAGGTGGCCTGCCGCAAGGCCGAACGGCCCTGCTGGGCCAGATTGTGCTTGAGCACTTCGGCTTCCGACGGGTGCATTTCAAACAAGCGCAGGCGATCGCGTTCGCGCAGTGCATGCAGGGCCAGCCAGGGCGAGCCGGGATAAAAATTGGCGACGCCGTCGGGATTGAAAAAACGGACTTCCTCGAGATACCGCTCTATCATGGGCGGCGCGGACTCGGCTGCCAATATGCGATCCAGGCCCTCGGTGAATTCGCCGTTGGTCATCGCCCAGTCGCTGCGCAAATCGTAGAGTCCGGCGCCGGCATGCGTATCGATCACTGAATAGGGCGCCTCTTTGTTGTTCAGATAATCCAGGATATGGACGAAGATGGCGTGCTTCAGTACGTCGGCGTGATTGCCGGCATGAAAAGCGTGTCGGTAGCTGAACAAGAATGATTCCCCTGGAGCGTGGCCGCTGTGCTTGCAGGCGGCGGCCCCGCTGAGTGATGATGTATGCCGCTGAATTTATATGAAGGCGGATGGCGACAGGGCCATGATGTCGTCGGTGACGATCGCATTGCAGCCCCAGTCCAGCAGTTCCCGCGCCCGCCTTGCATCGTTTACCGTCCAGATGGCCAGGGTGCAGTTGGCGGCGCGCACGGCCTGGACCAGCGGCAGAGTGGTGTATTCATGGTTCAGGTTCAAGCCTATGCACTCCAGGCGCCGCAGGCGGCTTAGCCAGTCCGCGGGGACTTCATCTTCGATAAGCAGGGCGCGTGGCAATTCCGGGGCTTCTTTCAAAGCCGCTTCCAGCGCGGCCTCCGAGAAAGACGACAGCAGGGGCGGAGTATCGGAGCCGGCCCAAAGCTGGCGCGCCATCCGGGCTACTTGCTTGCCGGTTTCGGCTTCGGATCCCGTGGTCGGTTTGATTTCGATATTGCTGTGTATGCCGTTAGCCCGCGTATAGGCGGCGATCGAATCCAGGGTGGGGACAGGTTCGCCCGCATAGTCTTTTGAATGCCATGCGCCAAAATCCAGCAAGGCCAGCTCGTTAAGTGTTTTATCGCCGGCGCTGCCGCTGCCGTTGGATGTGCGATCGACCGTGTCGTCATGCAATAGTATAGCCACGCCATCTTTGCTGAGTTTTACGTCGTACTCCATCATGCGAAAACCGTGCCGGGCGCCCAGCCGCATGGATGACAGCGTGTTTTCGGGCGCTTGTTTGCCGGCGCCCCGATGGGCTATCAGTTTTGGGTAAGGCCAGGTTGGACGGGCATGGGGCATGGTGGATATCCGGTTATTCCAGCAATAGAAACAATGCGGGCATTTTATCGCCACTTGCTTGCATTGCCCTGCGAATTACAGCCAAGGTGGTGGTAAACTGCATAAAATTTTCGTGTTCTACTCGGGTTTTTCGTAATCATGGCGATCTTGGTCGCCTTTTTTGATGTAACCGTCGCGCAAGACCTTATGGGCTGCGTCTCAGTGGGTGATTAATGTTCGATTTTATACGTACGCATCAACGCTTGATGCAATTGTTTCTGTTGGTGCTGATCCTGCCGTCCTTCGCTTTGATTGGTGTTAGCGGTTACACCAACTACGTTTCGGGCGATCACGATCTGGTAAAGGTAGGGAAGTCCTCCATAACCCTGCAAGACTTCGACCAGGCGCGCCGCAGTCAATTGGAACAGTTGCAGCAAAACAGCCAGGGCGGCTTCGATCCGTCCGTGCTCGATACTCCGGCTGCCCGCGGCGCTTTGCTCGACTCACTGATTGATCGCAGCGTGATAACCTCGACCGCAACGAAAGAGCGGTTCAGCGTATCCGATACCGCCTTGCGCCAGGCCATTGCATCCATGCCGCAACTGCAGGTAAATGGGCAGTTTTCGCCTGAACGTTACAACCAGGTGCTGGCCGCATCGGGATTGAATACTCGCGACTTCGAGCAAAGCCAGCGCGCCGAGCTGGCGCTCAATCGCGTGCTGGGTCCGGTCGCCTTGACGGCCAGCGTTCCCGTTTCGGTGACCGACAAGCTCAAGCACGTGCTGACTGAAGAACGGACGGTTCGCCTGTTTACCTACCCCGCAAGCGACTTTGAAAAAGACGTCGTCGTGACCGACGCCGATATCGGCGCCTGGTACGACAAGAACAAGCAAAGTTTCGAGCTTCCCGAACAGGTCAGCGTGCAGTATTTGCTGCTCAATGAAGCGGCGGCCATGCAGAACCTGCCGGCCGTCAAGCCTGAAGACCTGCAAAAGTATTATGAACAAAACAAGGCGCGCTATGTACGACCGGCGCGCGTCGATGTCAGCCATATCCAGATCAATCTTCCCGCCGGCGCGACCGACGATCAGCGCGCCGCGGCCAAGAAGAAGGCCGAGGGCATTGCTGAAAAGGTCCGTGCCGACAAGTCCGCTTTTGCCGACCTTGCGCGCGCGGATTCGCAAGACGCCGGCACGGCCAAAAACGGCGGCAGGCTGGGCTGGATCACCAAAGGTTCATGGCCGGCCGCCCTGGAGCAGGCCGTATTTGGGCTTGGCAAGGGCGACGTATCCGGCGTTGTCGAAGGTCCCGACGGCTACCATGTGTTCATGGCCAACGACGTGCAGCCCGAAAAGGGCGAATCGTTCGACGAAGCAAAATCCAAGATCGAAGTCGAAGTTCGCCGGCAGCTTGGCGCCGAACGCTTTGCCGACATGGCTACGCGTCTTACCAGCCTGGTCTATGACAACCCTTCCAGCTTGCAGCCGGCCGCCGATGCGCTGGGCCTGAAAATCAAGTCGGCCGCCGGCATAGCGCGCGATCACCTGCTGGCCTCCGACGAGGTGGGGGCCGATGCGGCATCCGCCGGCCAGGATGCTTCCGTGCTGGATGACGTCCGTGTCCGCCGGGCCCTGTTCACCCCGCAAGCGCTGAACGAAAAGAATAATTCCGGCGTTATCGAAATATCGCCCGATACCATGATCACCGTGCGGGTCAATACCGTGACCCCGGCTTATGTTCCCGAGCTTGCAAAAGTAAAGGATCGCATACAGGAACAGTTAAAGGCCGAACGCGCATTGGCCGCCTCGGAGAAAGCCGGCAAAGAGGCGCTTGCATCGTTCCAGAAGGCCCAGGATAAGTCCGTGGTGCCTGAAAAATTCGGCACGCCGATTACACTTACGCGGATCAATCCGCAGAACCTGGCCAAGCCGGTGCTTGACGCGGCGTTTGCGGCTCCAACCAAGGCTTTGCCCGAATATGCCGGCGTCAAAGGGCCGCAAGGTTTTGTGGTGTTGCGCATCGAAGAGGCCAAGGCAGGCAATGCCGACCAGCCTATGCTTGCCACACTGCCCACAGAGTTAAGCCAGGCATGGGGACGGGCCGAAGAACAGGCGGTGCTGAAAACCTTGCGTACCGAAGCCAAGGTAAAAATGCTGCCGGAAGCCCAGAAGGCATTGGCGGGCGAAACCGCCCAGGATTGACGCCTAAAAGGCGTCCGGCGTCTATGATGCCTGGGCGTGGATTTTTGCGGCGCCGTCGTCCGACCGCACCGCCGCCAGACACCGCTGCCAGACATCGCCGCATACGCTGCCGGCCACACGCTGCCGGCCACACACTGCCACGAACAAGGCCGTGAACCCAGGCATGGCGCGCCTGGGCAAAGCCTGGCGCTTGCCGCCGAGATACGTTTTATTCCGGGCGCGCCAGCATCGGCCGCAGTTTTTCCCAAACGTTTTGCATCAATATCGGCTGAGCCTGCTCGTTCGGATGCAGGCCGTCGGCCTGGAACATTTGCCTGTCGGTGGCCATGCCCTCGAACAGAAAGGGCAGCAGCGCGACCTTGTGCTGTTCGGCCGCCGAAGCGAAAAGCTGCTGGAACTGCTCGGTATAGCGGCGTCCGTAGTTGGGCGGTATCTGCATGCCCACGAGCAATACGCGCGCATTCGATTGTTGCGACAGGCTTATCATTTTCGACAGATTGTCTTGCGTCATCTGCAGGGATAAGCCGCGCAGGGCGTCGTTGCTGCCCAGTTCAAGGATCACGATTTCGGGACCATAGCGCCGAAGAGCGGCGGGCAGGCGGCTCAGGCCGCCGCTGGTGGTATCGCCGCTGATGCTGGAATTGTGAATCTGGTATCCTGTTTGCTCTTTGGCCAAGCGGTTTCCAAGCAAGGCAACCCAGCCGGAATCGCGCTGCAGGCCATATTCCGCCGACAAACTATCGCCGATTACCAATATTGCCGGACTTGCGCTTTGGGCCGCGGCCATGCCCGAAAAAAGCAGCAAGCCCAAGGCCGATACTATAAGACGCCAGCGTATCCACATGAATTACATCCATTCGATCGAAGTTAATCAGTTATGCCAAAGGGTAAGCGACTCTTCGGGAGTGCTCGATATTTTAAGCAATGTCAGCTTTACCGTTGCCGATGGCCAGGCCATTGCCGTGACCGGCAGCTCGGGCTCCGGCAAATCGACTCTGCTTGGACTGCTGGCCGGCCTGGACGTTCCGTCCTCCGGACAGGTAAAGCTGTTGGGGCACGATTTGTTCACGCGAGACGAAGAGGCTCGCGCGGCTCTGCGCGCGGCGCATGTGGGTTTTGTGTTCCAGTCGTTCCAGCTATTACCCAATCTTACCGCCCTGGAGAACGTGATGCTGCCGCTCGAGCTTGCGGGCAAGCCCGCGCCGCAGGCGGCTAAAAACATGCTTGAGCGCGTGGGCCTGAAAGATCGCCTGCACCATTATCCCAAGACCCTCTCGGGCGGCGAGCAGCAGCGCGTCTCGCTTGCCAGGGCCTTTGTAGTGCAGCCCCGCTTGCTGTTCGCCGACGAGCCGACCGGCAGTCTTGACCCGGTCAACGGCGCGAAAATCATCGAACTGATGTTTGCCTTGCATAGTGAACACCAGACCACGCTGGTCCTGGTCACCCATGACGCGCAATTGGCCAGTCTGTGCCAGCGGGAATTGCGGCTGTCCGGCGGGGTATTGCTGGCCTGACGAAAGGGGCGTTGCGCGGTGGCCGGCAACGCCCGCCGCTGTCTACATCGTCATGTGTCTGGGCAGCCAGGTGGCGATTTCGGGTACGGCATAAACCAGCAGGACGCCGGCAGTCATCAGCAGGAACATGGGAAACGATACCCGCGCCAGATAAGGAAGTTCTTTCTTGGTCATGCCTGACAGCACGAACAGGTTGAAACCCACCGGCGGCGTTATTTGCGCCATTTCGATGACAAAGACCAGGAATATGCCGAACCATATCAAGTCTATGCCGGCGGCGGTAACGGTGGGCAGCAGCACGCCCATGGTCAGCACCACTATGGATATGCCGTCCAGGAAGCAGCCGAGAATAATGAAAAACACCATCAAGGCCATGATCAGGCCGAACTGGCTAAGGCCCAGCGAGGTGATCCATTCGGCCAGCGCCCGCGGCAAGCCGATGTAGCCCATGGCCAGGGTCAGGAATTGCGCGCCGGCCAAGATCAGCGCGATCATGCAATACAGCCTGGTTGCCCCCATTAGCGATTCCTTGAACACTTTCCAGTCGAGCGAGCCCTGGGCCAGCGACAGGACAAGGGAACCCACGACACCCACGGCGGCCGCCTCGGTTGCCGTGGCGAAACCGGTATAGATCGAACTGAGCACGACGGCGATGAGAATCACGACCGGAATCAGATGGCGCGACTCGTAGATTTTCTGCGAGAACGTCAGCGTCTTGTCGGCCTGCGGTATTTGATCCGGATGCAGCATTGCCCAGATCGCGATGTAGCCCATGAACAGGCCCGCCAGCAGAATGCCCGGCAAGATCCCCGCTATGAATAGCTTGGAGATGGAAACGTCCGCCGACACGCCGTAGACGATCATGATGATGGATGGCGGAATCAGCAGGCCCAGCGTTCCCGCGCCCGCCAGCGTGCCGATGATCTGGTCTTGCGGATAGCCGCGCCGGGTGAGTTCCGGTATGGTCATTTTCCCTATCGTGGCGCAGGTGGCGGCCGACGATCCGGATACGGCGGCGAAAATCGCGCAGCCGACCACATTGGTATGCAGCAGCCGGCCCGGGATGCGGTCCAGCCAAGGGGCGAGCCCCTTGAACAGATCCTGGGAAAGCCGCGAGCGGAACAGGATTTCGCCCATCCACAGGAACAAGGGCAGCGCGGTCAGCGTCCAGCTCGAGGCCGCGCCCCATACGGTGATGGCCATGGCGTCGCCGGCCGGCCGGTTGGAAAAAAGCTCCATGCCCAGCCACGCCGCTCCGGCCAATGTCAGGCCTACCCATACCCCGCCGGCCAGGAGGCCGAAAATGGACAGCACCAACAAGGTAATTATCAGCGTTTCATTCATAGCGTGCCTCTTCGCGAGGCGCCGCTTCGGGGATGCCCCGCATGCGTCGTATGGTTTCATCCAGGACGGCAATAAAAAAGATCAAGGTGCCTATTGCCATGGCGAGTTGCGGAATCCACAGGGGCGTGGCATCGTCGCCGGTCGAGATATCGTGATAAGAGAATGAGTCCAATACCAGCTTGCCGCTGAACCAGCACAAATTGGCGGTGATGGCGCAGGCGACAAGCAGCGCGATGATATCGAGCCGCATGCTTCCTTTGGACGGCAAGGCCGACAGTACCAGCGTAACCCGTATATGCTCCCCGCTTTTGAACGTGTGGGCCAGCGCCAGGAAGCCGGCGGCGGCCATGGAGTAGCCGGCATAGGCATCCAGACCGCCTATGTGCACGCCCAATTGGCGCGTGGCGATGGACATGACCACCGCCACCAGCACGCCTATCATGAAAACGGCCGCCAGGCCGCCGGAGGCCAGGTAAAGAGCATCAAGGTATCGGCGCATGCTTAGTTGCTTGCCTTGAATGTGTCGATGACTTTCTGGCCGTCGGGGCCGGCTTTCTGAACCCATTCAGCCAGCATGGTGTCGCCCACTTTACCCAGGCCTTGCATCAGCTCGGGGCTGGGCTTGATGATTTCCATGCCGTTCTTGGCCAGGCTATCCAGATACCACTGGGTTTTTTCCTTGGACAGCGCCCAGCCGCGCTTTTCGGCCTCTTCGCCCGCTTTCAGGAGCGCCTGCTTGCTTTTGTCGTCGAGCGCGTCGAAGGCTTTTTTATTCATGATGACCGCGTTTTTGGGCAGCCAGGCTTCGGTGTTGTAGAACTTCTTTATGTATTCGTAGGTTTTGGTGTCCCAGCCGGTGGAGCCCGATGTCATGAAGGCATTGACGACGCCGGTCGCCATCGCTTGCGCCAGTTCCGACTGCTGGATGGTTACCGGCTGGGCGCCGACCAGTTCGGCGATCCTGGCGGTAACCGGGCTGTAGGCGCGCCACTTGACGCCTTTCAAATCGTCGACAGTCTTGATGTCCTTGTTGGCGAAAATGCCCTGAGGAGGCCAGGCGACGGCATACAGCAGGGTCATGCCTTGCGTTGCCAGCTTTTTATTCAGAAGATTTTTTTGCGCCTGATAGAGTTTCCAGGCGGCATCGTAGCCGGTGGCCAGGAAGGGCAAGCCGTCGAGCGCGTATACCGGATCTTCGTTGGCATAATTGGTGAGCAGGATTTCGCCGATCTGCGCTTGGTTCCCCTGCACCGCGCGCTTGATTTCCGGCGCCTTGTACAGGGAGGCATTGTTGTGCAGGGTGATGTTGAGTTCGCCGCCCGACAGCTTGCTGACGTCTTTGACGAACTGCTCCAGATTCTCGGTATGCAGGTTGGCGGCCGGGTAGGCGCTGGGAAGATCCCATTTGGTTGCGGCTTGAACATTCAGCGCAAACGCGGCGGCGCTGGTTGCGGTCAGGAAGGCGAGCGTCTTTTTCATTATGGGTGTCCTTTGAGTGGAAAAGCACATCGGTGCGGCGCACAGCGACCGATTGTAGTGTGCGAATATCGAAATCCAGGCCGTTTGGCCGTAAATTCAGGGTAATTACTAGCAGGTGCCTGAAGCCTTGTTTGCGCAAGCCGGGCGAACTGCGTTCTAATCGTTTCCTTTATTTGAGACAAGGCTGCGTCGGCCTTGCTTAGTCAACTCATTAACGGAGCATGCATGAAAAAGTGGCAATTTTGGGTCGATCGCGGCGGCACCTTTACCGACATCGTTGCTGTCGCGCCCGATCGGAACATCCTGACATGCAAGCTGCTTTCCGAGAATCCGGAGCAATACCGCGACGCCGCCGTGGCGGGCATAAAACGCCTGCTCAATGTAGCGCCTGGCGCCAAGGTGCCGGTCGAACAGATCGAGTGCGTCAAAATGGGCACTACCGTGGCGACCAACGCCTTGCTCGAACGCAAAGGCGAGCGCACGGTGCTGGTCACCACTCGCGGTTTCCGGGATGCGCTGCGCATTGCCTACCAGAATCGTCCGCGCCTGTTCGACAGGCATGTGCTGCTGCCCGAAATGCTGTATGAAGGCGTGGTCGAAGTCGACGAGCGGCTCGATGCCAGCGGCCAAATACTGAAAGCGCCCGATCTTGCCGCGCTGCGTCTTCAACTGGAGCAGGTTTATGAACAGGGCGTGCGGGCGATCGCGGTCGTGTTGATGCATGCCTGGCTGCGAACGGATCACGAAATCCTTGTGGCGCAACTGGCGCGCGATATCGGCTTTACCCAGGTGTCGGTTTCGCACGAGGTAAGCCCGCTGATCAAGTTCGTATCGCGCGGCGATACTACCGTGGTCGATGCCTATCTTTCGCCCATATTGCAGCGCTACGTCGAGCAAGTGGCCCTGGAACTACCGGGCGTGGCATTGTTGTTCATGCAGTCCAGCGGCGGGCTGACACAGGCCGGCCGATTTCGCGGCAAGGACGCTATTTTGTCGGGCCCCGCGGGCGGCATTGTCGGCATGGCGCGCACCAGCGAGCGCGCGGGTTTGGCCAAGGTTATCGGTTTCGACATGGGAGGCACGTCCACCGACGTGTCTCATTACGCGGGCGAATTCGAGCGTGAATTCGAGACGCTGGTGGCCGGCGTTCGCATGCGGGCTCCCATGATGAGCATCAACACCGTCGCCGCCGGCGGCGGTTCCATCCTGCATTTCGATGGCGCCCGCTTGCGGGTCGGGCCCGATTCGGCGGGCGCAAATCCCGGGCCGGCCTGCTATCGCCGGGGCGGGCCTTTGGCCGTGACGGATTGCAATGTCATGCTGGGCAAAATCCAGCCCGATTTCTTTCCAAAAGTATTCGGCCCGCGGGCGGATCAGCCGCTGGACGCCGACACGGTGCGGCGCCAATTCGAGCAGATGGCCCTGGAGGTTACGCGAACCACTGGCCGGGAAATGAGCGCCGAAGTTCTGGCGGAAGGTTTTCTTGCTATCGCGGTTGGCAATATGGCCGAAGCGATCAAGCGTATTTCGGTTCAGCAGGGCCATGACGTCACGACCTATGCCTTGACCGTCTTTGGCGGGGCCGGCGGGCAGCATGCCTGCCTGGTGGCCGATGCCCTGGGCATGACACGCATTTTTTCCCATCCATACGGCGGTGTGCTGTCGGCGTATGGCATGGGCTTGGCCGACCAGATCGAAATACGCCAGCAAACCGTCGAGAAAATCCTGGAGCCTGGCCTTTTGGCGTTCCTGGAAGACCACCGGGTTCAGTTGACGCATCAAGCTTCCCAGGGCTTGGGCGAGCAGCATGGCGAGCACGGCCCCATACGCAGCGTGTGCCGCGTCCATCTGAAATACGAAGGCACCGATACCGCGTTGGACGTCTTGCTGTCCGATTCGGTCGCGGCGATGCAAACCGAGTTCGAACAGTCGTACCGCCAGCGCTATTCATTCCTGATGCCTGGCAGGCGGCTGGTGGTCGAGTCGATTTCGCTGGAAGCCAGCCTGGCCGGAGACCAGGTGGAAGAAGCGCCCGCATCTGTGCCGGATCGCTCCGGTCCGGCACAGGCCAGGGCGCGGCGCCCGATGTTCAGCGGCGGCCAATGGCATGACACGCCGGTATATGATCGCGCCGACTTGCAGGCGAACGATGTGCTTGACGGCCCCGCGATTATTTCCGAACCCAATCAAACCTTGGTGATCGAACCGGGATGGCAGGCCACGCTGACGCCCGCAAATCATTGGATGCTCGCGCGTCCGCGGCCTCTGACCGGCCAAATGGATGTGAGCTCGCAGGTCAACCCCATCATGCTCGAGGTTTTCAATAACCTGTTCATGTCCATCGCCGACCAAATGGGTGTGCGCCTGCAAAATACAGCCTATTCGGTCAACATCAAGGAAAGGCTGGATTTCTCCTGCGCCATATTCGATGTGCAGGGCAATCTGATCGCCAATGCGCCGCATATGCCGGTTCACCTGGGCTCGATGAGCGAGTCCATTAAAACCGTCATGCGTGAAAATGCCGGCCGCATGCGGCCGGGCGATGCCTATGTGGTGAACGATCCCTATCACGGCGGTACGCATTTGCCCGATGTCACGGTCATCACGCCAGTGTTCGACAGGGCCGGCCAGGGCATATTGTTTTTCGTCGGTTCGCGCGGGCATCACGCGGATATCGGTGGACTGACGCCCGGCTCCATGCCGCCCAATTCCAAAACGGTGGATGACGAAGGGGTGCTGTTTACCAACTTCCAATTGGTCGGCAGCGGCGAATTCCGTGAAACCGAGGCGCGCGCGATATTAGGTTCGGGCAAATGGCCGGCGCGCAACCCGGACCAGAATCTGGCCGATATGCGCGCCCAGATTGCCGCCAATGAAAAAGGCGCGCGCGAACTGCTGAATATGTGCGATCAGTTCGGCCTGGACGTGGTGGCGGCCTATATGCGGCATGTGCAGGACAATGCCGAAGAAGCCGTGCGCAAGGTGATCACCCGCTTGCGCGACGGCCAGTTCGATTACGCGCTGGACAACGGCGCGCATATCCGCGTGGCAATCAAGGTCAGGCACGACGAGCGCAGCGCCGTGGTCGACTTTACCGGAACATCGGCGCAATTGGACAATAACTTCAATGCCCCGGAATCCATCACCGTCGCGGCGGTGCTGTATGTGTTCAGGACCCTGGTCGATGACGACATACCCCTGAATGCGGGCTGCCTCAAACCGCTGGAAATCATTGTGCCGCAAGGCTCCATGCTCAAGCCCAATCCGCCGGCCGCCGTCGTGGCGGGCAATGTGGAAACATCCATGTGCATTGTCAATGCCTTGTATGGCGCGCTGGGGGTTCTGGCGGCCAGCCAGGGAAGCATGAACAACTTCACCTTTGGCAATCATCAATACCAATACTATGAAACCATTGCCGGAGGCACGGGCGCGGGGCCCAAGCGTATCGGCGTGCCGTTCGAACAGGCGGGCGGATTCGATGGAACTTCGGTGGTGCAGGCGCATATGACCAATTCCAGGCTGACCGATCCCGAGGTACTTGAGCTGCGCTTTCCGGTCAGGCTTGAATCCTATGAAATCCGGCAAGGGTCGGGTGGAGCGGGGCGCTGGCGCGGCGGCGACGGCGGTGTGCGCAAGGTCCGCTTTCTCGAGCCGATGACGGCGGCCATCTTGTCCAACAACCGGGTCTATCCGCCGTTTGGCCTTGCGGGCGGCCAGACCGGCGCGCTGGGGTCGAACTATATCGAGCGGGCCGATGGAAGCCGCAGCCTGCTGGGGCCTCAGGATAGCGCCGAGCTGCTGGCCGGCGATGTCTTTGTGGTCGAAACGCCGGGAGGAGGCGGCTACGGCACGCCCTGATCCGGGATGTCCGGCTAGGGCCTGTTGACGCTGAATCCCCGCCCGCGCCGATGGCATAGCGGGCGGGGATTCAGCGTCAACAGGCCCCAGGCCAGTCGGTAAACAATGCAACGAGAGCGGGCTTGAAGATGGTAGCGTTGGCAGTAGTGTTTGTTTTTATCTGGTCTACCGGCTTCATCGTGGGCAAGGCGATTGTGCCTTATGCGGATCCTGCCTTGTTTCTGCTGGTACGCACTGTTATCGCCTCCGCCATGTTTGTCGGAGTCGCCTTGTATGTCCGGGCGCCGTGGCCGGCCTGGCGGCAGGTGCCCAAGCATTTGCTGGCGGGCATCCTGCTGCAGGGCTTGTATTTATCCGGAACCTACTGGGCTATCGCGGGCGGCATGCCGCCGGCCGTCATGGCGCTTATCGGCGCCTTGCAGCCGCTGATGACCGCATTTTTCGCCATACCTATCCTGAAAGAGATTCCAACCAGGAAAGTCTGGCTGGGCCTTGTGCTGGGCCTGCTGGGCGTCTTCCTGGTGATAGAGCCCGGCCTCGCCCAAAAGGGGCATGCCGCGTTTTCCATTGGAGTACTGTTGCTTGCCCTGTTGGCTGTGTTGTCGATCACCTTCGGCACCATTTTGCAGAAGACGTCGATATCCAGTGTCGATATCCGCGTGTCGGCGGCGTTGCAGAATATCGGCACCGTATTTTTCACCGGCATTTTTGTCTGGATACTGGGTGAAGACCGCTGGGTCTGGTCCGGCGAATTATGGGCGTCCCTGCTTTGGGCCGCGTTTGTGCTGTCGGGTATCGGTACACTGTTGCTGGTCTGGATAGTACGGCGCGGGCAGGCGGCCACCGCGTCGTCGCTGATGTTCCTGGCGCCGCCTTTGGCGGCTATCGAGGCCTATTTCCTGTTCGGCGATCGTCTGGGGCCGATGCAGTTGCTGGGTTTTGTGATTGCCGTGGCGGGTGTATTGGTTTGCAATTGGCGGCGCTAGCAAATGGTTTGCGCATCGGGGTATTTCAGAAAGCGGCTTCGGCCGGAACGGTGGTGTTCAATAACAGGAGAATATCGATGCGGCGATTCGCATTATCCGTTGTGCTTGCGCTGGCCTGGCCGTTGGCAGCCAGTGCGCAAGGCTATATCAGCCGTTTGCTGAACCACCCTGTACCGGGCGGCGTGGCCGTCGTCGCCTTGGGCCAGGCTGCCCAGCCGCCCCAGGTTTTCTATAAGGACGACCGGGTCATGGTGTTGCGCGACAGCGATCAGCAATGGATCGCTGTCGTTGGCATCGACCTTAAAACTCCCCAGGGCAAACAGACATTGAAGATAGAGAATGCCCCGGACTTGCGGCAATCCAGCTTTGTCGTGGGCGTCAAAAACTACAAGGCGCAGCACATCAGGCTCAAGAATAAAAGCCAGGTCAACCCCGATCCTGAACAAACCCGCCGCTACGAACGCGAGTACAAGGAGCAGATCGCCGCCTATAGCCGATTCCGCGAGGGTGCGCCCAGCAATGTAGCGCTCGACAGGCCGGTGAACGGACGCCTGTCCAGTCCATTCGGTTTGCGGCGCTTCTTTAATGGCGAAGAGCGCAATGCGCATTCAGGCCTTGATTTCGCGGTGCCTCAGGGAACGCCGGTCAAGGCGCCCGCCGATGGCGTGATTACCATCGTTGCCGATTATTTTTTCAATGGCAAGACCGTGTTCATCGATCATGGGCAGGGCTTCATCACCATGTATTGCCATTTGTCGGCCTTCGATGTGAAGGCGGGAGACACGGTGCGGCGCGGCCAGGTTGTGGGCCGCGTCGGGGCGACCGGGCGCGCGACCGGACCTCATCTGCACTGGAACGTAAGCCTGAACAACGCGCGCATCGATCCAGCCATTTTCATCAGCGCGTTCAAGCCCTGATTCATCATGAAGCCTGCATTTCTTCGCGGACTATTCGACAGCCTTTCGATCGCCGTCGGCTATGTGCCGGTGGCCGTGTCGTTCGGTCTGGCCGCCCTATACGCCGGCATAGAGCCGTGGATGGCGGTGCTGGTATCGGTTCTGATTTATGCGGGCGCCAGCCAGTTCATTCTGATCAGTCTCATAGCCAGCGGTAGCGCCGCGTTCAGCGTGGTCGGCATTGTATTGTTGATGAATCTGAGGCATCTTTTCTACGGGCCTGCCTTGTTGGCCAAGTTCGACAAGACGCAGCGGCGCCTGCCCATGTTCCTGCTGGCCGCGGGCCTTACCGACGAGGTGTTTGCCACGTCGATCAGCAAGCTGGCCCGGCAACCCGGCCATGAGCGCGAGTCCTGGTATGCCGGGCTGCAACTGGGCGCTTACCTGGCATGGGTGGGCGGCACGGCGCTGGGCGTTTTTTTCGGACACGACTGGATTCGTGATTCGCCCTTGTTGGCGCAGACGCTGGGTTTTGTCTTGCCGGCGCTTTTCTTCGCACTCTTGCTGGAGATCAGGCGGATAGTGCCGCTGTATGCATTGGCCGGAGCGGCCGCGGCAACCTTGGCGGGCCTGTTCGTGTTGCCGGCCTACGGCGCGATTGTGGCCGGTATGCTGGCCGGCGCCGTGCTGGGCGGGCGGGGATGTAGCGTTAACAGGCCCTAGACAATGAGAACCGAGGATGACTGACATTGCTTTATTGTGGGTAATCGGCCTGAGCGCCACGGGTACTTTCCTGATTCGCCTATTGCCCATGCTGTGGCAGGAAAAGGGCATGAAAAGCGCCTGGAGCAGGGGCGGCTTGCGCAATGCCCTGGACGCCATAGGACCGGCGGCGATCGTGGCGTTGCTGATGGCATCTTTCTGGGGAATGCTGATTGAACAGCCATCGGTCCGGAATGTGTTGCCGATTGTGATTGGCCTGTCGGGCGTAATGCTGGGGAAAAAGCTGGCGGGCAGTATTGCGTGGGCAACGCTAAGCGGTGTTTTGGCTTACGGCGCAACCTTGTGGGCGATGGCGCCGTAAGGGGCGTGCCGGCCGTCAGCCTTTGAGGCGCACGATTTTTTGCACCTGGGGCACATGGCGTATGGCGCGTATGACCTGGGCCAAATGCTTGCGGCTATCGACTTGCACCGTTAAATGCAAGAGACCGGTGGAGGCGGCGTCGTCCTGCATGGTCAGGTGCATGATATTGGAATCGGCCTCGGTTATTTCGGCCGCCAGGCGGCCCAGGACGCCGCGTTCGTTGATGACCGTGATATCCAGCCGGGTCGACAAGTGCCTGGCGGTGTTGGAATCCCACAAGACCGGAATCCAGCGTTCCGGTTCGCGGGCGCGCTGGCGCTGTGCGACGGCGCATTCTTCCATGTGCACAACCAGTCCATGCCCAAGGCGGATACCGCCAATGATCGCATCGCCCGGCAATGGGCCGCAGCAAGGCGCCAATTGAACCGCCTGGCCTTCGTTGCCATGGATAAGGATGGGTGTGCTGGTGGCGGAGGCGATCTCGTCGAACGCCGCCGCGGTGGTCGCCAAAATGGCGTTTTCCGGCGCGAAGCGGCGCGCCACCACGGCGGCCAGCCGTTTACCCAGGCCGATATCGGCCAGGATTTCTTCGCGCGTGGCGGCGCCGGAGCTTTTGGCCAGCTTGTCCCAGTCTGGGTCGTCGTCGGCCGGATGCGGCAGATGCAGTTCGTCAAAGGCCTGATTCAGCAGGCGCTGGCCGAATGCCACCGATTCTTCCAGTTTTACGGTGCGCAGATAATGGCGGATTTCGGAGCGGGCACGGCCTGTGCGCACATAATTCAGCCATTGGGCGCTGGGCCGGGACGCCGGCGACGTAACGATTTCGACCGCGTCGCCGCTTTTCAGTTCGGTGCGCAAGGGCGCGAATTCGCCGTTGATCTTGGAGGCGACGGCTTGATTGCCGATATCGGTATGGATGGTGTAGGCAAAGTCCACCGGCGTCGCGCCGCGCGGCAGCGAAAGAATTTTGCCCTGCGGCGTGAAGACATAGACAGCATCGGGGAAGAGGTCGACCTTTACGTGTTCGAGGAATTCGCCCGAATCGCCTGTCTGGCTTTGAATGTCCAGCAGCGATTGCAGCCATTGATGCGTGCGTTTTTGCAAATCGTTAAGCGTGACATTGTCTTCTTTGTAGAGCCAATGCGATGCCACGCCTTCTTCGGCGACATGGTCCATGTCGCGCGTGCGGAACTGGAATTCGACCGGCGTGCCGTAAGGACCCACCAGCGTGGTATGCAGCGACTGATAGCCGTTGATCTTGGGTATGGCAATGTAGTCTTTGAACTTGCCCGGCACCGGCCGATACAACTGATGCAGCGTGCCCAGGGCAAGATAGCATTCGGGCAGGGTATGCACAATGACCCGGAAGCCGTAGATATCCAGCACTTCGGAAAATGACTTTTTCTGTTCGGTCATTTTCGTGTAGATGCTATAGAGCGATTTTTCCCGGCCGCTGACTTCCGCTTCGATACCCGCCGCGGGCAGGGCTACCCGCACCGCATCGGAAATTTTCCCCAGCACTTCGCGCCGATTGCCGCGGGCCGCCATCATGGCCTTGTGCAAGACCCGATAACGGTTGGGGTGTATGGCCTGGAAGCATAAATCCTGCAATTCGCGGAACAGAGCATTGAGGCCCAGGCGATGCGCAATAGGGGTGTAGATGTCCAGGGTTTCGCGGGCGATGCGGCGGCGTTTTTCGGGGCTGACCGCGCCCAGCGTACGCATATTGTGCAGGCGGTCGGCCAGCTTGATAAGGATAACGCGCACATCGCGCGCCATGGCCAGCAGCATTTTGCGGAAGCTTTCCGCTTGCTGTTCGGCCTTGGTGGCGAATTCCAGCCGATCGAGCTTGGACAAGCCATCGACGATTTCAGAGACATCAGCGCCGAATTTTTCGGCCAATTCCTGCTTGGCTATGCCCTGGTCTTCGATGACATCGTGCAGCAGGGCGGCCATCAGCGAGTCGGCATCGAGCTTCCAGCCGGCGCAGATTTCAGTTACGGCGATAGGGTGCGAAATATAGGGTTCGCCGCTGGCGCGGAACTGGCCCAGATGCGCCTGGTCGGCGAACCGATAGGCTTCTTTGACGCGCTCGATATCTTTGGGGCTGAGGTAATGGCTGATCACCTGGGTCAAAGGCGCCAGCGAAGCGATGGTGTTGGGCGGACTGTCGGTGTTGGCAAGCAGCGTGGTTTTCTGCGGCTTGCCCCGGCGCAGGCGAGAACCTTTCTTGAGGACGGCTAATAGGCCTGAGGAAGCACCACGAAGACTGGTAAACGCCATTAGCCTTGCCCCGCCGGATCAGGTTGGGACTTTGCGCAGCATTTCTATGCCGGTAACGCCAGCGGCTATTTCGCGCAAAGCCGTTACAGTGGGTTTGTCTTTGCTGTCGAGGCGGGGTTCGTGGCCTTGGGCGAGTTCGCGGGCGCGGTACGTGGCAGCCAAGGTCAGGTTAAAGCGATTGGGGATTTTGTCCAGACAGTCTTCAACAGTAATACGAGCCATGGTTAACCTATAAGCAAGGGGTTGGGGATTCAGGCCAGCGTTTTGCTGATGCCTAATTGTGAAAAGAGTTCGGTATTGCGGGCGGCCTGGGTGCCATAGCGCAAGCGGGTTGCGGCAACGATTTGTCCAAGTTGTAGCAATGCGGTGCTAAATTCTTGATTAATAATAACATATTGACACTCCGAGACGTGCGACATTTCACCGCCGGCAGCCAGCAGGCGGCGTGAAATAACGTGCGGCGCATCCTGGCCGCGATGGTTCAGGCGGGACTCGAGCGCTTCGATCGACGGTGGCAATATAAAGATGCCGATTGCCTGCGGATAATGCTCGCGGACCTGACGCGCGCCTTGCCAGTCGATTTCCAGCAGAACGTCGTTGCCTTGCTCTAGCGCGGCATCGATACGGTCGCGCGGCGTGCCGTAGAAGTTGCCATGCACTTCGGCCCATTCGAGCAGGGTGCCGTGATCGCGCATGGCCAGGAATTCGTCGGTATTGACGAAGCGATAATGCTTGTCGGCCTGTTCACCGGGACGAGGCGCGCGCGTCGTGCAGGAAATGGACAGGATCAGCGTTGGATCCTGAGCCAGCAGCGCGTTTACCAGGCTGGATTTACCGGCTCCGCTGGGGGCCACCACCATAAATATATTGCCGGAATAAGACGACATGGTTATTAATCAGTAACAATTTGGACAAGCAAGAATAGCAAATCCTTGCCCGGCTTGCTGGCAAGCCATTTTTTCGTATTGGCCGGATTGGCACGGCAGGCCTCACGCCTGGCTGTACGTCAATTGAGCTGTTCGGATGTGCCTATACCGAGTTCCTCCAGGGCGTCGGCATAAGTCTGCCTATCGACGCACATGAACACCGCGGCATCGCCCGGATTCATATTGAAGGTAATGTCCTGGATTTGCTCGCGCGCCTCATCCGGGCGGTAAATGGCGGCGACATGCAGATCGCCGTCTTGCTCGAATTGATCTTGGGGGACAAAGTCGGCGACGCGATTGATATCGGGTTCGCGAACCACGACATAAGCGCGAAATTTCAGGTCTTCGACGGTGACGTCGAGTACAAGACCGTGTTCCAGGGTTTCAACAATAGTGCTAAGGGCATTCATGGGAGGGATGAGGCTGGGCTGGCTTGAATGAAAAAGTGGTGATGTTGGCCGGCGGCAGGTTTGCCCAGACGACTTTTGAGTCGGTCTGGTGGGCTTGTAGATAACTGCGCCATTTGGGCAGGCGCAGATTGTACGTGAATTGAATCGCCACGCCGCCATCCTGCAGCAGCGTTTGCCATTGCCGCAGTATCGATTGGGTTATCGAGTCGGGCAACGAGCACAAGGGCAGGCTGGATACGATCGCCCTGATCCTGGCGTCCCGCGGAATGAGCTCGCAAAGGTCGGCCGCATTGCCGTGGATGACCTCGATATCGGGGAAGCGCTGGCGCAGCCGTTCGACAAACGGGCTGGAGAATTCGATAACCTTCAGACGTTCCGGCGCCACGCCATGATCGAGAAGGGCGCGCGTTATTACGCCGGTGCCGCCGCCAAGCTCGATGATCAGCCCATCGTCGGCAGCAGGCAACTGGCGGGCCATTTGGCGAGCCAGGTAGCGCGAGCTTGGACAGATGGCGCCGATGGACCCCGGCCGGCTGTAAAGCTCTTGAAAAAATATGCCTGGAGCCATGTTTTTCAAATATTCCGAAACGCGCTGAGCGCGACCCAATTTAAGAACCCGTTGCATCATAGAACTTGTGTTATCCATAGTTGGGGTACGTTAACAGTAGATGGGGCAAACTCAATGTCGAAATGTTAATGGCCATATCATTGTTAAAGGCCATGCCTAGCTGAAATTTAGCTGAATACAAGAGTATAAGTGAGTGCCGGGAATCTGCCATGGGGGGGTGGAGATTTTCTTTTATCTACCGTAAGGAGGCGCCGCTTAAGCGGCGCTGGCGGTGAAGTCAAGGGTTGCGGTCACGGGCGCATGGTCGGAAGGCTGCTCGTGGGCTCGCGGCGTTTTGTCGATAAAGCAGGATGTGCAATAAGGCTGCAAGGCTTGCGATAGCAGGACATGATCTATGCGCAGGCCGGCGTTGCGGCGAAAGGCAAAGCGGCGATAGTCCCACCATGTGAAGGATTTTTCTTCCTGTTCGAACTGCCGGTACGCGTCGGCCAGGCCCAGATCCAGCAACGCCCCAAAGGCCGCGCGCTCTGGCTCGGAGACCAGGACATCGCCTATCCATTTTAAAGGATCGTGCACGTCTTCGTCTTTGGGGGCGATGTTGTAGTCGCCTAAAATGGCCAGGCGGGGATAGCGTTGCATTTCGTCGCGCAGCCACATGTTCAATGCCTCGAACCATTTGAGCTTGTATTCGTACTTGTCGCTGCCTATGGATTGGCCATTGGGGCAATACGCGCTGATCACGCGAATGTCGCCGATGGGGCTGTCCAGTGTCGCGGCAATGATGCGCTGCTGATGGTCTTCGTAAGCGGGCATGTTGCGTTGCACGTCGGCACCCGCCGCGCGCGTGATGATCGCCACCCCGTTATAGGTTTTCTGGCCGGCCCAGCATGCCTGATAGCCAATTTCCTTGAAGGCATCCAGCGGGAACTTTTCGTCAGGCAGTTTAAGCTCCTGTAGGCAAAGCGCGTCGACGGGATTGGCATGCAGCCAGTCCAGTACCTGCGGCAGGCGTACTTTCAGGGAGTTGATATTCCAGGTGGTAATTTTCATTATATAAGTATGATACTGATTAATAAGTAATTGTTTTTATGCCGTTTACTTCCACATGGATATCCCGCAAGGAATTGCTTGAAGCATTCCGCAGGCTTGCCTGCCTTATTCATGATTGTCCCATGCAAGAAATTATCTCATGTCATTTGCGACCTTTGGATCCGGCTGCGTGCGGGGCGTGGTTGCAAAGGCCAGACGCATAGGCGGCATTGCCGATTATCAGCGCGGTGAGGCGTCGGCTCACGGCGTTAACGCGCGGTATGCTGCTTGAACAGCCGGCACCAGAGATGGATGCAGGATGCCAAGCTTGGGTATCTGGCCGTGCGGCGCGGCGGGTGGCACGGAGAACCATTCGGTAGTGTAGGGCAGGTTAATGGCCTGCTTCAGATCGAACTTGGTGTCGTAGCTCAGGCCGGCCGCCTGATAGGCGGCAAGAGTGCGGGTTTGCAGGATAGAAAATTCTCCTCTGTGCAGCGACGTGGTGCGCTGACTGGTGCCATAGGCGGCGCGGACATGGAACTGCGGCGCGTCATCGTCAAAGACCGCCAGGAGCAGTGCGGGTCTTGGTTTCGGGCGCGGATGGATGTCATCTGGGAAGTGGCACCAGACGATCTCGCCGGCAGTGGGCTCAGCCCACCAGGCGGGCGTCATGCGGTCTCAGTGTCGAACAGGCTGGAACGTACCGAGCGCTTGTCGCCCTGCGGTACGCGTTTTTTGATCTGACGCATTTGGGCCGCAGTCAGCGGGCCACCATCGGCTTCGTACTGGGGTAGCACCCTGATGGCGAGTTCGTGAAGCGCGCGATGGATGGCCTGGGTTTCATCCACCCCCAGTTGTTCGGCCAGGCGCTTGGCGGTATCGCGTGTGATTCCGGTCGCGCTATCAACGTTGCGGTAGCGAAAGGCAATCTGGTTGGCGGTAGGACGTGCAGGCATGGCGGCCTCCATTTGTAAGATATCTTAAAGATATCCAAATTTCGCCGGAAAATCAAGTATCCCATCCTTCAAAAACTAAGTGCGAATAGTGCAAGAAGTGCACTATTAACGTAAACTAGTCAGGTAACTAGTCTAAGGAGGCAGTCATGAAAGCCTGGTCTGTGCAAGACGCCAAAGCGCGTTTCAGTGAGTTCCTTGACGATTGCCTCTTGGATGGCCCGCAAATGGTAACCAAACGGGGTATCGAAGCGGCGGTGCTGGTGCCGGCCGCGGAATGGCGACGGTTGCACGCGGCGGCCCAGCCGTCGCTCAAAGAATTGCTGCTCTCGGACGCCGCACGCACGGAATACCTGGTGCCGCCACGGGGCGCGGCGCGGCGCCGGCGCATCGTGCCGATACGCTAAGTGGGCCGCATGTACCTGTTGGACACCAACGTCATCTCGGAACTGCGCCGGCTCCGTCCGCACGGCGCAGTCCTTGCCTGGCTCCGGTCTGTGGCCGACAGCGATCTGCATTTGTCGGCGGTGACTCTGGGCGAAATCCAGGCCGGGATCGAACTGACGCGCGATCAAGATGCCGTCAAGGCGGACGAAATCGCGCAATGGGCCGATCTGGTCGCGGCCTCGTACAACGTGCTGCCGATGGATGCGCAAACGTTTCGCCTTTGGGCGCGCCTCATGCACGGGCGCTCCGATACCTTGTATGAAGACGCGATGATCGCGGCCACTGCAAAGCAGCACCAGTTAACCGTGGTAACGCGCAATGTCGCCGACTTCGTGCATTTCGACGTCGATGTTTTCAATCCGTTCGAAGCGCATTCAGAGTGACATCCGCTGTGGGCTGAATCGGGTGCCAGGTGTCTTCCGCGGCGTACTGAGCCGGATGCCAGGTGTCATCTGCTACCGACCGGACTGACCGAACCTGAACCGGGTGTCCTGCTGCGTGTGCCAGGCCAAGGTGCTTGCCCGGAAAATCGAGCGGTGGCACAGCCTCGGAAAGGCCTGTTGGCCTGGCCGTAGCAGCCAAGTAAGAAGAATGTCACAAAGAGGTCACATTCCGCTGACATCATGTCAAGCTCATGAATGGTGCCTATTCCGTGTCGAACCGATCTCTTCCTCTCTTGCCCAACTTGCGGCTGCGCTGCAAGGGTAGTGCCGTTCGCTGCGACGCGGAGCGTAAGGATAGTCCATGTCGGCTTCCAACGCGGCCGGTTTGACTCGCCCCGGAATCCCAGGCTGCCAAACGCATGGGGTTTCACTGCGGACAGTCGAATTTAAAGCATTTGTATGAAGGAAATATTGCCCGCTATCAGCTTCGGCTTTCTGACTACCAGGGGTGGCAGTTCAAACGATAGGGGCCAATATGAGGAAATACAATATGAGGAAACATGAAGGTGTTGCTACTGTTGCCTGTTGCTTTAGTTCGCACTACCTATGGTCAAGGAGATTCAGGATGCCGGTCTTGTTGTTAAAGGCTATCGGCAGCTTGCGGTTGCTCATGGCTCCATCCTGTCATGGTCTTGACTACTGGGTAATGTGGCGCGCGCCTCAGTAACTTGAGCGTGTAGGCCGGGGAGGTCACCTTGAATCGTCTTCCAGACGAGCTCTAAATCCACCTTGTCGTAGCCATGCGAAGCACGGCTGCGCATGGTGTACATGACTAGCCAAGGAATCTCGTCGTGTTGGGCCGCAAATTCCGGGGCCACGCGCTGGATGTTATTCGACGCCTCGCCAATGATTTCGATGTTGCGGATCACGGCGTCTTGCACCAGTTCACTGTTCAGAAAAGTCACTTCATCCATGCCCGCCGTGTAATGGTTGATGCGTTCGATGGCCTTCAGGAGGTGTCCAAGGTAGTCCGGCAGGCGTAGTGCCTTGGTCATACCGGGACAGCCTCTGATAGAACCTGGTTGCGGAAGGAGTCCGGCAAGGCTCTGGGTGTCAGCACATCGACGGACACGCCAAGAAGACGTCGCAGTTCTACCTGGATGGCCGCCACGTCCATCAGCGTTGTTTCTGGCGTCGGGTCGATCAAGATGTCAAGGTCGCTGTTGTCCGTGTCCTGGCCGTGCAGGACAGAGCCGAACACCCGAGCATTCCCGGCACGGTGAGACTCGACAATGCGGCGAATGGCCGCGCGATTCAAGTGCAATGCTTCTGAAGGTTTCACGACGGTTCTCCCACACTAAAATCCATTTTTCATCTTAATACCCGTTCATTTCGCATGCCTGGCAAACGAATTCACCATATGCCGCCATTGGCGCCGCTTTGGTTTTTTGCCTCGAGCGGCATAGACAGTGCGGCTGACCGGCAGGTGCGCATGAGACCGCGAGGAGTGTGCGGCCGCCGGCACGGATTCAAGCGCCGCGCCGCCGCCGGCGCCGGCGCCAGCAGTCATTTCTGCCCCTGGGCCATATTGCCGATTTTGCATGGCGTCGCCCGCGGGGTCCTCGGGCTGGTCTCCGTCGGGCGAACAGAGCGTCAACACACTGAAGACAACGACTACCCAGAAAATCAGCGTCAGCGCGGTGGAAATCAGGCCATTGAAGCTACCGTAGCCGGTTTCGGGCGCGGCGTGGATATGCAGCAGGGTCGAAACGTAAGGGATGTGACCCAGGCCTTCGACCACCAGATTGCCGGGCAGGCGGTAGATGAATTTCACGGACTCCCAGATTTCCCCGAGGCTATAGCTGCCGTCGTGGTTGGTATCGACAATGAGATTCAAAGAGTGGATGTCCATGGAGCCTCCTGTTGTCAAGCTGACCCAGTCATTGCCTGCAAACTTGCCCAGCCGTAAAGTCGGGAATACCGTGCGTATTCCATTCGCTAAAGCCTGCCATTTTGTAACACCGCAAGAGAACTATAGTGCCTTGCCAGCCTTAACTCAAGGGGATATCCGTATTTTCTTGCCGCCTGTCCGTGCGCTGGCTCATATAAAACCTGCGTTTGTCTTCATACATTGCCATATCGGCTGCGGCCAGGGCGTCGTTCAAAAGATGGCTTTCGTGGCAGGTGGCCATGCCTACGGACAAGCTGAGCGCGGGGCCGGTGTAGAACTGGTTGTTCAGGTCGATCAATTGGCGGATGCTCTCCAATATGCCGCTGCCTTGCTGTTCATCGACACCGGCCAATAGCAGCACGAACTCGTCGCCGCCGATACGTGCGGCCTGGGACGTGTTTTCCACGACCTTGGCCAGCACTTCCCCGGTGCGCCGCAGCAGCGCGTCGCCCACGGAATGACCCAGGGTGTCGTTGGCATACTTCAAGCCATTGAGGTCTATGGCGATTACCGTAATGGGCAAAGGGCCTTTTCTTGACAGGCGTTTGATTTCATCAACATAGAAGGTCCGGTTTTTCAATGTCGTCAGCACGTCGTGCGTGCCGAGATATTCCAGATACGCTTCGGTTTTCTTGCGTGCCGTAATGTCGGTCAGCGCCAGCAGCACAAGGCTCCAGTCGTCTTCATGGCCGGTAAACACTGAAAGTTGCATATGGATGTGCAGCTTGCTGCCGTCAAGCGCGTAATTGATTACCTCGCGCTGCTGGAACAGGCGGCCTTCCCAAAGGTCTATCAATTGTTCGCGAAAGCTCCATCGCATCTCGTCGCGGAATATTTCGGGCAGGCGGCCCAGCAAGCTGGCTTTGTCCGGCGCCTTGAACATGTCCAGCGTGTAGTTGTTGACGTCGAACACCAGGATTTTGCTCATGCATCGTTCGACAAAATCGGGATGGATGTCGGTATAGCTGCGAAAGTCCGTAATGCCTTGCATGCGTATGTCGTCCAGCAATATCTTGATGTTGCGGAAGTCTTCGACCCACAAGGAAACCGGCGCATAGTCGAACATACCGCGGGCATATTGTTCGCTGGCGGCGGCCTGCCGCCGCGCACTTTCAAGTTCGGTGATGTTTTCCACCGCGACCAGGACCCGGTCCCAGCTTGTTTCGTGATCTTGCAGAATAACGCCTTTGAGCAGGATATCCAGGCGCTGGCCGTTCAGGGTGTAATTCACGCTTTTGCTTTGGAATAAGCCCTGGCCCAGCCAAAGCTGTTCCAGTTCGTCCAGATGCGCTTCGAGCATGTCGTCGCGAAACACCTCGCCCAGCCGCCCGGCAAGTTCATCGAACGAGTCGGCCATGTAAAGCGACAAGGTATGCTGGTTGACCCGCAATATCCGGATACTGGCGGAACAGATTGCGATCCGGCGCGGATCTTCCTGAAGAAAGCCGCGTACATCGGTTACCCCGTCGGCGCGCCAGGAGTCGAACAGTTTGCGCAGTCCGCTGTAATCTTCCAGCCATAAAGAGGATGGCGCGAGATCGAAGTAATCCGGTGTGGTAAGGCCTGTGACGGGAAAGGTTCCGGTGCTGATGCCTGCTTGCATGACGGGGACGTATAGTGATGGTGAATGAACGGCTGTGCAGAATGGCAGGGCAGATATTACGTTAGCGCTTGATTTTCGTGCAAAAAGATATGTCAATTTTGTTGCGCGACTCGGGCATTCAGCCCTGGATTTTCGCTAAATATTTGATCTAATTGGCTTTATTTTTCGTTTTGCAGTACCCTGATTAGGTACAGGGGCGCGGGGTGCGCCGCTTGCAATGCACAAGGAGAGCCAGCATGACACCAACACCGACTCAAAAAAAGCAGCCTTTTGTTGTTGAGCCGCTAGCCTGGGTAGCTCCGCAAGTCGATCGCGATGAGCCGTCAGAAAGCACAGAAGACGCGAAGCAACCCTCTGCCGCGGCAGAGTCCCGCGGCTAAAGGCACGCCCGATTAGCCCGCTTGCGGCGGTAATCGGGCAAGATGACTTCCACGGCCTGTCTTTACGCAGTGCCCGGATGAAAAACGGCGGAGGCTGCTTGAGCTTCCGCCGTTTTTTTTGGGTGCGCGTTACTATCTGATATTGAACTGTTCGGCTGTTGCCACGTACCCTCTCAGGAGACCCAAAATGGAAGATGTTGTTGTTATCGGCGCATGCCGCACCGCCGTAGGCGATTTTGGCGGGGGCTTGAAAGATGTGCCTCCGTGCGATCTGGGCGCGGCCGTTTTGCGAGCCGTGCTGGATCGCGGCAATGTTTCGGCCGCCGATGTCGGCCACGTCGTGTTCGGCCATGTCATCAATACCGAGCCGCGCGATATGTATTTGTCGCGGGTGGCGGCCATGAACTCGGGTATCGGCGAATCCACGCCCGCGTTCAATGTGAACCGCCTGTGCGGTTCCGGCCTGCAAGCCATTATTTCCGCCGCCCAGGCGCTTAAGCTTGGCGATGCCGAGGTCGCCATTGGCGCCGGCGCCGAAAGCATGAGCCGCGCGCCGTACATCGTTCCGTCCCAGCGCTGGGGCGCGCGCATGGGCGACAGCGTCATGCTCGACATGATGACGGGAGCCTTGTCCGATCCTTTCGACAAAGTGCACATGGGCATAACGGCCGAGAACGTAGCCAGGAAATATTCGATCTCGCGCGAAGATCAAGACGCCTTGGCGCTATCCTCGCATCAACGCGCCGAAGCGGCCATTGCCCAGGGTCGCTTCAAAGAACAGATCGTGCCGGTGGTGCAGAAAACTCGCAAAGGCGATGTGGTATTCGATACCGACGAACATGTGCGCAAAGGGGCCACGGCCGATAATTTTTCCTCCCTCAGGCCGGTCTTCCTGAAAGAAAACGGCACGGTCACGGCCGGCAATGCTTCTGGCTTGAACGATGGCGCCGGCGCGGTCTTGCTGATGACCGCAACCGCCGCAAAAGCGCGCGGGCTCAAACCGATGGCCCGGCTGGTTTCATACGGCCATGCCGGCGTCGATCCGAAATACATGGGCATGGGACCCGTGCCCGCTACCCGCATCGCGTTGGAGAAGGCCGGCATTTCCATAGACCAGCTCGATGTGATTGAAGCCAACGAGGCCTTTGCCGCCCAAGCCTGCGCGGTCAGCAGGGAACTGGGCCTGGACGGCGCCAAGGTCAACCCGAACGGCAGCGGCATCAGCCTGGGGCATCCCATAGGCGCTACCGGCGCCATCATCACCGTCAAGGCCTTGCATGAGCTGCAGCGCATCCAGGGCCGCTATGCGCTGGTGACGATGTGCATAGGCGGCGGGCAGGGCATTGCCGCCATTTTCGAGCGTGTTTGAGGCGCCGCCGTGGGCAAGCGATGAACCCACGCTGTCCGAACTGGGCGGCATCCGCTACCTGCATTTCGGCACCGAATGGGTGCAAGGCGCCATGCGCGTGGGCAAACCGGCGGAATTAGTGTTGGCCTATACGCAGCAAATGATGGCCTGGCTGTTGTTTCTTGAACCCTCAAAAAACGACGCCGTGGGAATTATGGGCCTGGGCGCGGGCTCTTTGCTGCGCTACACGCTGAAAAATACGCAGGCATCGGTCGAAACCGCCGAATGGAATCCGATGGTTACCGCCATATGCAGGGCGTACTTTCGCCTGCCGGATACGCCGCGTTCGGTCATCGACCATTGCGATGCCGCGCTTTGGGTCGAGAAGCGCAGGAATATCGGCCGCTATACCTCATTGATGGTCGATCTGTACGACGCCCAGGCTCAAGGTCCGGTGCGTGATTCGCCGGAGTTCTACCAGGGTTGCTACAGGGCCTTGGCCGATGTCGGCGTCATGACGGTGAATTTGTTCGGCGATCATGCCAGTTTCCCGCGCAACCTCGACAATATTCGCAAGGCCTTCAACGGCAGGGTGCTGCAGTTGCCTGAAATCGATGCGGGCAATCGCGTGGTGCTGGCGTTCAAGGGCCCGCTGCTGGATATTTCCGTACAGCAGTTGCTGGATCGCGCCGACGTGGTCGGGGCGGCTTACGGTCTTCCGGCCGGCCGCTGGGCAAAAGCCTTGCTGACCCAATATAGCGCCAGCGGCAATGTAGCCATTTAACGGAGTCTGTTCTGGAAGGCGATTCACGCGCGGTTTGCCGTCTTTAGTTTGGAGACGCCCTTCATGCGCGGCTTGCCGTCTTTGCAGGGATATCCCTTCGAGACAATCCGCTCTCGAACGCGTTAGACTTATGCCCATCCGCGGCACCGGGCAAAGGTTGCCGCTCATAATTCGTTAAGGAGCTCCCATGAAATTCAGCAAGTCTGCCAAGTTTGCTTTTGGCGCCATGGCTGCGGCCGGAATATTGGCACATGCCCCGGTACTCGCCCAGTCTGTCGCCGTAACGTCCATCGTCGAGCATCCGGCTCTGGACGCCATCAAGGACGGCGTCCAGGAAGCGCTTGCCAAGGCGGGCTATACCGATGCCAAAGGGCTGAAATGGCAGTTCCAGACAGCGCAGGGCAACACGGCCATCGCGGCCCAGATCGCCCGCAAGTATGTGGGCGACAAGCCCGACGTCATCGTCGCCATCGCCACGCCCGCGGCTCAGGCCGTGGTGGCCGCCACCAAAACCATACCGGTCGTGTATTCGGCGGTAACCGATCCGGTCGCCGCTCAACTGGTCAAGTCCATGGGGCCTTCCGGAACCAATGTGGCGGGCGTTTCCGATAGCCTGGCGCTCGAAAAACAGGTCGACCTGATCAAGAAGGTAGTGCCCGACGCCAAGCGGGTAGGCATGGTCTATAACCCTGGCGAAGCCAATTCGGCGGTGGTGGTCAAGCAAATGCGCGAACTGCTGCCCAAGGCGGGAATGTCCCTGGTCGAAGCGACCGCCGCGCGCACTGTCGACGTGGGCGCGGCCGCCCGCAGCCTGGTCGGCAAGGTCGATGTCATCTACACCAACACCGACAACAATGTCGTGTCCGCCTACGAGGCCTTGGTCAAGGTCGGCAACGACGCCAAGATTCCGCTTATTGCTTCGGACACCGACAGCGTCAAGCGCGGCGCGATCGCGGCGCTGGGCGTCAACTACCATGACTTGGGCGTACAGACCGGCAAGATGGTCATCAAGGTCTTGAAGGGCCAGCCAGTCGGTTCACTGGCCTCCGAAACCAGCGACAAGCTCGAGCTGTACGTGAATCGCGCGGCGGCCAAGAAGCAAGGTGTCGTCTTGAGCGATGCTTTCATCAAATCGGCGACCAAGGTTCTCGATTAAAATTCCGGCGTCGATAAAACAGGTGGGTTGTCGCAAACAGCCCACCTGTTTCTTTTTTGCTTATTCTGGCTAGAGCATGTCACTTTATTCCTTGTGGGGGGCGCTCGAAATCGGGCTGATTTTCAGCCTGGTCGCGCTCAGCGTACTGATTTCTTTCCGGATGCTGCGCTTCCCGGACATGACGGTGGATGGCAGCTTTCCGCTGGGCGGCGCCACCGCCGCCACGCTTATCAGCGCGGGCGTGGATCCTTTCAGCTCTACCCTGGCAGCCGTTTTTGCCGGCGCCCTGGCCGGAATGATTACCGGCTGGCTGAACGTGAAGCTGAAAATCATGGATTTGCTGGCCAGCATCCTGATGGCTATCGCCTTGTATTCGATCAATCTGCGCGTCATGGGACGGCCCAATGTGCCGCTGATTTCAGAGCCTACGGTCTTCACCATGATGCAGCCCGACGGCATCAGCGATTACATTATGCGCCCCTTGATTTTGCTGGTTCTGCTTATCGTGATCAAGTTCGCGCTGGACTGGTTTTTCTCCACGAAAACCGGGCTGGCCATGAGGGCGACCGGATCCAATCCGCGCATGGCGCGCTCGCAGGGTATCGCCACCGGCACCATGCTGCTTGCCGGCATGGCCATTTCCAATGCTCTGGCCGCGCTGGCGGGCGCGCTGTTCGCCCAATCGCAGGGCGGAGCCGATATTTCCATGGGCATAGGCACGATTGTTATCGGCCTGGCGGGCGTGATTGTCGGCGAAAGCATCATGCCGTCGCGCAAGCTGTTCTTCGTGACGCTGGCCGTCATTCTGGGCGCGGTGCTTTATCGTTTCTTTATTGCGTTGGCCCTGAATGCCGATTTCATCGGCCTGAAGGCGCAAGACCTGAATTTCGTAACCGCGCTGCTGGTTGTCATCGCGCTGGTGATTCCGCTGCTCAAGCAGCGCCTGCGCGGCAATAAAAGGGGGCGTTGACATGTTGAACGCTAAAAACCTGAACATTACGTTCAATGCGGGTACCGCTATCGAAACCAAGGCCTTGCGCGGCTTGTCGCTGGACATCCCCGCCGGCCAGTTTGTGACGGTCATTGGGTCCAACGGGGCGGGCAAGTCGACATTGCTCAATGCCGTGTCCGGCGACCTGCCCATCGACAGCGGCTCCATCGCGATCGACAACCAGGATGTCACCGATCAGCCTGTGTGGCTGCGCGCCGCGCAGGTGGCCCGCGTGTTCCAGGACCCTATGGCGGGCACTTGCGAAGACCTTACCATCGAAGAGAACATGGCGCTGGCGCACAGCCGTGGACAGCGGCGCGGCTTGTCCCTGGCGGTAAAAGGCGCTATGCGCGGCGAATTTCGAGAGCGCCTGGCCACACTGGGGCTGGGCCTGGAAAACCGCCTTGGCGATCGCATAGGTTTATTGTCCGGCGGCCAGCGCCAGGCCATCAGCTTGCTGATGGCGGCCTTGCAGCCTTCGCGCATATTGCTGCTCGACGAGCACACCGCGGCGCTCGATCCCCGTACTGCCCAGTTCGTGCTTGAACTTACCACCCGCATCGTGGCCGAAAGCAAGCTGACCACCATGATGGTCACCCATAGCATGCGCCAGGCGCTCGATGTCGGGGAGCGCACCGTCATGCTGCATCAGGGCAATGTCGTGCTCGATGTATCGGGCCCCGAGCGCCGGGGCCTGGACGTTCCAGACCTGCTGGTAATGTTCGAGCGCGTGCGCGGCGAAACCATTTCGGACGACGGGCTGTTGTTGGGGTAGCGGCAGCCAAGGCATGGTAATTGCTGACGGATCGCATCCCGACTCCGTTGGCGCTTATGACTATCGACGATGCACCAGTAAGACTGAAAATACTGACCGTAAATACGCATAAAGGGTTTACGTTCTTTAATCGGCGCTTCATTCTGCATGAATTGCGCGATGCCATCCGGGCGACTCACGCCGATATTGTATTTTTGCAGGAAGTGCTGGGGGCGCACGAAGTGCATGCCTTGCGGCTGTCGCAATGGCCCGCCGTCAGCCAATATGAATTCCTGGCCGATTCCATCTGGGACGACTTCGCCTATGGCCGCAATGCTGTGTATCCGCATGGCCATCATGGCAATGCCTTGTTGTCGAAATTTCCCATTCTGCAGTATGACAATCTGGACATATCGATAGGCAGGCACGAGAAAAGGGGCATGCTGTATTGCCGGTTGCATCCGCCCCATCTGGATGTCGACATACATGTCGTATGCGTGCATATGGGCTTGCGGCCAAGGCACCGTGCAAGCCAGCTCGTCCGTCTTTGCCGATTGCTGCAGGACGACATCCCGCCGGACGCGCCGCTGCTGGTCGCGGGCGACTTCAATGATTGGAGCTTGAGCGGGCAAAAGACCCTGATGCGCGCCAGCGGCTTGAAGGAAGTCTTTGCGGAATCGTATGGCCAGGTGGCGTGCACCTTTCCCGCCCGTTTTCCATTTTTGCGCCTGGATCGCATTTATGTCCGCAATGTGGCGAGTTTCCAGCCGATCGCATTGGCGGCCAGGCCATGGATGCATTTGTCCGATCATGCGCCGCTTGCCGCCGAGGTCACGTTATGACGGTCAATTGGACATCGGGCAACGCTCTTGAATTGCTGGAAAATGGCGAAGCATTTTTTCCGGCTGTTTTCGATGCCATACGCCAGGCCGGGCAAAGCGTCATGCTCGAGACCTTCATTATTTTCGAGGACAAGGTTGGAAATGAGCTTCAGCAAGTATTGATCGAGGCGGCGCGGCGCGGCGTGCGTATCGAGGTTACGGTGGATGGCTACGGATCGGCCGATCTCACGCCGGAATACATCGAGGCCCTGACTTCGGCGGGCGTTGGATTCCATGTGTTTGACCCCCGGCCCAAGCGCATGGGCATGCGCACCAATCTGTTCCGGCGCCTGCATCGCAAGATAGTCGTGGTCGATGGCGTGCTGGCTTTTGTCGGCGGCATCAATTTCAGCGCCGATCATCTGGCGGATTTCGGGCCGGCAGCCAAGCAGGATTATGCGATTTCGATACGCGGCCCCTTGGTGGATGAAATAGGGCGCTTTGCGATCGACGCCTTGTCGCCGTTGCGGCCCCGATTTTCGTGGCGAGGTTTGTTCAGGCGCAATGCCGGAAAGGCGCCGGCCGGCGGCGAGAGTTCCGCCGCGCTGGTGGTGCGCGATAACGACCGTCACACAAACGATATAGAGCAGCACTACCGTATAGGGATACGCGCCGCCCGGCAAGACATAACCATAGCCAATGCTTATTTTTTTCCGGGCTATCGTTTTTTACGCGATTTGCGCGCGGCGGCCCGCCGGGGCGTGCGAGTGCGCCTGATTCTGCAAGGCGAACCCGACATGGCCATCGCCCGTTTCGTGGCCAGCATGCTCTACGATTATTTATTGTCGGCCGGCGTGGAAATCTACGAGTATTGCGAACGCCCCTTCCATGGCAAAGTGGCGACGGTGGACGGCATATGGGCGACCGTCGGCTCCAGCAACCTGGATCCCTTGAGCCTGGCCTTGAATCTCGAGGCCAATGTCATGATCCGCGACAGCGCATTCAGCTTGTATCTGCAGCAGAGGCTCGACACGCTCGTCCAGGATCATTGCCAATTGATGCAGCGGCTGACTCCTCCCCGGCGGAAAATCCAGCGGGTTTTCGTGGGCGTCTTTGTTTTTCATTTTTTGCGTCGCTTCCCGGCCTGGGCGGGATGGTTTCCGGCGCGCAAGCCCAGGCTTATTTCCCTCCCCACCCCTGACGGACAGACAAGTGAAGGAAAATCATGACTCCATCATGGTGGCGGCGCCTGCTTGCCTGGTTCAAGCGTCATTGGACCCTCATCCGTAAAGTATTGACGGCCTGTTTTGTCGTGTTGATTCTGGTCATGCTGGGCAGGGCGGTCGTCGAGATAGACTGGGGCGAAGTGCTTGCTGCCATGCACAAGCTGCCGGGCAAGGCGTTATGGACCGCCGCATTGGTCACCGCGGCCAGCTATGTGGTCTACAGCAGCTTCGACGTGCTGGGCAAGTGGTATACGGAGCATGGCCTGGCATGGTGGCGGGCCATGATGGTCGGTTTCATCAGCTATGCCTTCACGATGAGCCTGGGCGCGCCGGTGGGAGGCCTGGGCCTGCGCTTGCGTTTATATGCCAAGCAGGGCTTGCAGCAGGGGGTGATCATGCGCGTGCTGGGCCTTAGCCTGATGACAAACTGGATGGGGTACACGTTGCTGGCGGGTATCGTGTTTGCCACGGGCCAGGTTCAATTGCCGGCCAGCTGGAATCTGGGCACCGGTCTGTTGCGGCTTATGGGAGCGGTCATGGTGGCAGCCGGTCTGGCTTATCTGGGCTTATGCGCATTTTCAGGCACGCGGTCGCGAACCGTTTTCGGCCATGAAATCGAATTGCCCTCGATTGGCCTGGCGGTGCTTCAGCTCGGGCTCGCGATGTTGAACTGGATGCTGATCGGCGCCGTCATTTATGTGTTGCTGCAGCAGCATGTTTCTTATCCGGCTGTGCTGGGTACTTTGCTGATCAGCGCGATTGCCGGCGCGCTGGCCCATATACCCGGAGGCATTGGCGTTACCGAATCGGTGTTTATCGCCTTGTTGGGAGCCTCATTGGGACGGGCCGAAATCCTTGGGGCTTTGCTCGCGTATCGCGCTATTTATTATCTTGGCCCGCTGTTCCTTGCCGGCGCCTGGTACCTGGGAACCGAAGCCAGGATGAATAAAGTTACCCGGCATATTAATTGCTCGCCAAAATGACCGACGCGGCGTTTGATGCGCCGCCGGTCTTGAGGGGAACCACTATGTCATTGATCGTAGCCGCCCGTTTCGACACTTTCGAGTCCGCGGAAAAGACGGCGGCAGCCCTTATGGATGCCGGCGTTACGCAAGACGCCTTGCATACTTTCTTTGTCAATCCGCCTGGCGCCCATGACCGTTATCCCCTGGGAGGCGATATGGCCGCCGACCCGGATTCGGAAGGCGCGCCATACAGCGCGGTCGGCGGCGCCGCCGCCGTCGGCATCGCAGGCGCTTTGGTGGGGGGAGTCATCGCCTTTACGTTTTTTGCCGGCTCAATGTTGCCCATAGTGGGCGGAGCCGGTGTGGGAGCCTATATTGGCTCGTTGGCCGGGGCAATGTATTCCCTGGGCCGGGCGCGCCCACACCGCACCCATGCGCAGGCCGCCGATGCGAAGATCCACGAAGGACGCAAGTCGGGGGTGCTGCTGGCCGTCCATACCTCGCGCGAACACGAGAAGCGTGTCGTCGCAATATTGCGAGCCGCCGGCGGCGTCGAAATCGAACGCGCGCAGGGGCGCTGGAACAACGGCCATTGGGAGGACTTCGACCCGCTGGTCAGTGCTCAGTTGGAAAAAGAAGTCTAGGGCCTGTTGACGCGACATCCCCGCTCGCGTGGCGTTGACCCGTCACGCAGGCGGGGATGTCGCGCCAGGCCCTAGGCCTTGCTTTATGGCTGGGCGACTTTGATGTCGTAGTTCACCTTTTTGACGCCGGCGACCTGGCGCGCCGTCTGGACGGCATTGCGCGCGGCAAGGTTGCTTTCGGCTGTGCCGCGCAGTGTCACGACGGCATCGTAAGTCGAAATCTGGATAGTGTTGGCATGTATCCCCGGGACGCTCACAACCGCGGCTTGGACATTGGTATTGATCGATGCGTCGTCCGTGTACTGCGCTGTCGCGCGCGGTGTGGGATCGCCGGCGCAGGCGCCGAGCGCGGCTACCGTTGCCAATACCATGAAAGCGCGAGAGAATCTGCAGTTGGCCATGTGACCTCCTTGAATGATGTAAATTGGAAACCATCGGGTCTAATTTCACAGCAAGTTGCGTGCCGCCTGGGCACTCCGCCCAAGCCCGGCTGGCCTTTTCGCTTTATACTCACGCTTTACTAAAATTCAGAACGGCTACAGCTGTGTTTGCACAGCGCGCCAGGCTGTACAGGAGTCCTTGAATGTCGAACCTTCGCCTGCCTCATAGGCAGCAAGTCCGAGTTGTCGTTTTTTCCTCCATGCTATTGCTTGTCGCTTGCGGTAAAAAGCCGCCTCAGGCTGCCGCGGGTGACATGAAAGTGCCGGTCAGTGTTGTAACCGTGCAACCGACACCCACCGAAGTCCGGGTAGAGCTTCCCGGCCGCGTCGAGGCTATCAAAGACGCCCAGATCCGCGCCCGGGTGACCGGCATTGTCAATGAAATCAATTTCAAGCAGGGCAGCGATGTCAAAGACGGACAACTGCTGTTTACGATCGACCCGGCCCCTTATCGCGCGGCGCGCGCCCAGGCCGCCGCCCAGTTGCAGCGTGCTCAAGCCGATGGCAAGAGCACGCGTTTGCTGGCGCAAAGGTATGCAACGCTTATCAAGGCCAATGCGGTAAGCCGGCAGGAATTCGATAACGCTACAGCCGCGGCGGGGCAGGCTGACGCCGCCATTGCCCAGGCGAAAGCCGCGTTGCAGGCCGCGGATATCGATCTAAGCTACACCAAAGTGGTGTCGCCCATCGATGGCCGGATCGGCAAATCGCTGGTCACCGAGGGCGCCCTGGTCAGCGCCAGCGGAGCCACGCAGCTGGCCACGGTGCAGCAGATCGACCAGGTGTATGTCGACCTGACCCGCTCCACGGCGGAGCTGGCGCAGTTGCGCCGCGCCCTGGCCAGCGGTCAGCTTGCGCAATCGGCCGATGGCGATGCCCGGGCGCAAGTCGTACTTGAAGACGGCACCAACTACGACAAGCCGGGCACATTGCTGTTTTCCGGTGTGACTGTGGATCCGACAACGGGCCAGGTCAATTTGCGCGCCGAATTTCCCAATCCCGACAAAATTTTATTGCCTGGCATGTATGTGCGGGTGCGCTTGCAGCAAGGCGTCGATGAAAAGGCCTTGCTGGTGCCGCAGCAGGCATTGCAGCGTACCGCCGATGGCCTCAGCAGCCTGATGCTCGTCAAGGATGGCAAGGTTCAGGTTGCGCCCGTCACGGTCGGCCCTGGAATCGATGGCAAGTGGATGATCACAAAAGGCCTGAGCGCCGGCGATGTCGTGGTGGTGGAAGGCTTCCAGAAAATCCGGCCAGGAGCGGCGGTCCAAGGCAAACCCTGGAATCCCCAGGCCAAGCCGCAAGCGGGAAAAGCACCGCCGGCTCCAACTGGCAAGGCCGAGGGCGCAGGCGCCGATCAGCCCGCTGGCAAGACGCCGTCGTCCGAGCCCGCTTCCAAGGGCTAAGTTGCTAGCCTGTGCCGGCCGCCGCGATGGCAGCCGGCAATGTTAAATGCTTTTAGAGTGAGCACGCATGCCGCAGTTTTTTATTGAAAGGCCGGTCTTCGCTTGGGTGGTTGCCTTGGCAATTACCTTGGCGGGTTTGTTGGCCATTCCGAATATGCCGATTTCGCAGTATCCCGAAGTCGCCCCTCCCGCGATCAGCATTCAGGCCACTTACCCTGGCGCTTCCGCCAAAGACGTCGCCGAATCGGTTTCCAGCGTTATCGAAAACGAACTCAATGGCGCCACGGGCTTGCTGTATTACGAGTCGGTCAGCGACTCTTACGGAGGTTCGGAAATCACGGCTACTTTTGCGCCGGGCACCAACCCCGACCTGGCACAAGTCGATGTGCAAAACCGGATTTCCAACATAACCGCCAAATTGCCCGGGGCCGTTACGCAGCAGGGCCTGCAAGTTACGCAAAGCAACTCCAGTTTTTTATTGGTGGTTGCCTTGTCCTCGACAGACGGTTCTCTCAGCCAGGTTGCCCTGGCGGACTACATTACCCGTAATGTGCAGAATGCCATTTCGCGTGTTCCCGGCGTCGGCAAGTTTCAGTTGTTCGCGGCGCCGCGCGCCATGCGGATATGGGTCGACCCTGACAAGCTTACCGGCTACAAGCTGAGCATGGCGGAAGTCAATGCCGCCGTCGCCAAGCAAAATACCCTGATTTCGGCCGGCATTATCGGTTCGCCCCCCAACCCCGGCGAACAGCGGGTTACCGCGCCTATTGTGGTCAATGGCGAACTATCCACCGTCGACGAGTTCGAGAATATCGTCTTGCGTTCCAATGTCGATGGCTCCAGCGTGCGGGTGCGCGATGTGGCCAGGGTCGAAATCGGGGCCGACAATTATCAGTTCGGGGCCCGCCTGAATGGCAAGCCTACGGCGGCATTCGCGATTTCGCTGGCGACCAACGCCAATGCCTTGTCGACCGCCGCGGGTGTCAAGGCCCGCATGGATGAACTGGCCGAGTTCTTCCCCGGAAACATCGCCTATTCCATTCCCTACGATACGACGCCATACGTGCAGATATCCATCGAACAGGTCGTGCATACCTTGTTCGAAGCCATGGTGCTGGTGTTTATCGTGATGTTCATTTTCCTGCAGAACGTCCGCTATACGCTGATTCCCGCCCTGACAGTTCCCATTGCAATACTGGGGGCGTTCGCCATCATGTTGGCGTTGGGTTTTTCGATCAACGTCCTGACCATGTTCGCCATGGTATTGGCCATTGGTATTTTGGTCGATGACGCGATTGTCGTGGTGGAAAACGTCGAACGGATCATGGTGGAAGAGGGCCTGTCGCCCAAAGAGGCCACCAAGAAAGCCATGCCGCAAATCAGCGGCGCGGTGGTGGGGATGACGCTGGTCCTGGCGACGGTATTCCTGCCTTTGGCCTTCATGAGCGGTTCCGTGGGCGTGATTTATCGCCAGTTCGCAGTGGCCATGGCGGTGTCCATCCTGTTTTCCGGCTTTTTGGCGCTTACCTTTACGCCGGCCCTGTGCTCCACGATACTCAAGCCCATACCCAAGGGCCATCACGAACAGAAAAAGGGCTTCTTCGGCTGGTTCAACCGCAAGTTTGAACGGGTGACCAATCGTTATGAAGGGTGGGTAGGTCGCAGCCTGAAGCGCGGCGGGCGAATGCTGCTCGTCTACCTGATCCTGTTGCTTGCGCTGGGCTGGCTATATGCGCGTTTGCCCACGTCTTTCCTGCCTGAAGAGGATCAAGGCTACATTATCGTCAACATGGAGCTGCCGGCGGGGTCGACCAGCAACCGCACCATCGAGGTTATCGAAAAAGTCGAAGACTATTTCAGCAAACAGCCTCAAACGCAGAACATCGTCGCCATCCAGGGCTTCAGCTTTAACGGCAATGGATTGAATTCGGCCTTGGCATTTGTGCCCCTGAAAGATTTCTCGGAGCGCAAAGGCAAGGAAAACTCCGCCCAGGCCGTCGCAAACAGGGCAACCCAGCATCTGCTTTTCGGTTTGCCCGACTCCATGGTTTTTGCTGTCGTGCCGCCCGCCATTTCTTCCCTGGGCAACGCTTCGGGCTTCGACATCCGCTTGCAAGACCGGGGCGGGCAGGGACACGACGCGTTGATGGCGGCTACCCAGCAACTGATGCAAATGGCCGCCAAGAGTCCCGTGTTGAAAGACACCCGTATTACTGGCTTGGGGGCTGGCCCGCAGCTCAGGCTGACCATCGATCGCGCCAAGGCGGCTGCCCTGGGAGTCGATTTCAGCGAGGTCGCCACGCTTATTTCCACCTCCCTGGGTTCGGCCTATGTGGCCAAGTTTCCCAATATGGGCTGGATCCAGAATGTATGGGTGCAGGCGGAACAGGATCACCGCATGAATGCGGACGACATCATGAAGCTTAATGCGCGCAACAGCGCGGGCGAGATGGTGCCTTTGTCCTCGTTCGTGAAAGTCGACTGGGAGCAAGGCCCTGTCCAGGTCGTCCGCTATAACAGTTATGAGTCCATTCGGCTCGGGGGCTCTGCGGCGCCCGGGTACTCGACGGGCGAGGCGATGGCCGCCATGGAAGAATTGGTCGCCAAGCTGCCGCCGGGCTTCGGCTTCGAATGGACGGGCCTGTCCTATCAGGAACAACAGGCCGGCAGTCAATCCCTCATCCTTATGGGGCTGGCCATGCTGGTGGTGTTCATGCTGCTGGCGGCCTTGTATGAAAGCTGGGCGATCCCGGTCTCAGTCATGCTGATGGTGCCGCTGGGCATGCTGGGTGCGGTCGGGCTGGTGTCGGCGCTGGGCATGTCCAACGACGTGTATTTCCAGGTCGGGATGATTACCGTGATAGGCCTGGCGGCCAAGAACGCCATTCTCATCGTCGAATTCGCCAAAGACACCTACGCGCAGGGCGGCAGCATCATCGATGCCACTGTCCAGGCGGCGCGCCTGCGCTTCCGGCCCATACTCATGACCTCGTTCGCTTTTATTCTTGGTGTCGTGCCGCTGGCCATCGCCACGGGCGCGGGCGCCGCCAGCCAGAACGCGGTCGGTCTGGGGGTGCTGGGCGGTATGCTGGCGGCCACGCCGCTGGCCATGGTGTTCGTTCCAACTTTCTTTGTCGTGGTATTAACCTTGTTCAAGACCAAGCCTAAGCTATTGGGCGGTCACGCCAACATGGCGCCGTTGACCTCCGTTCACCATGAGCACGCCGGCAATCCGTCATCGGATCATCCTTCCAACGACGGGAGCAAGCCATGAGGCCCGCCATATTTAAACGGGCGGCCTCGCCGCTATTGATTGCGCTGACGCTTGCAGGATGTTCGCTGGCGCCCAACTATGAGCGTCCGGCGGCGCCTGTGCCGGCGCAATACCCGAACCGGGACGCGGTCAAGAACAGCGGCCCCGGCAGCGCGCAGGCCTTGGCGTCCGATGCCGGCTACAGCTCCGATCTGGGCTGGAGCGAGTTCTTTCGCGATCCGCAGCTCAAGGCCTTGATCAGCCTGGCCCTGGCCAATAACCGGGATATGCGTATTGCGGTGCAACGCGTGCAGGAAGCCAGGGCGCAATACGGCATCGCCGCAAGCGACCGCCTGCCTACCGTGGGTATCGGCGGCAACGCGCAAATTACGCGCAACCCCGAATCCTTGCGCCCCGATGGCCCCCAGTCCGATAGCGTTACACGATATTATCAAGCCGGCGTGGGCATGACGGCCTTCGAACTCGACTTTTTCGGGCGGGTCAAGAACCTTACCGAAGCCGCTTATCAGCAGTATCTGTCGACCGCGCAGGCCAGCCGCACGGTGCACATCAACCTGGTGGCTCTGGTGGCCGAGGCCTATTTCCGCCTGCGCACCGCGCAGCAGCTCGATACCCTGATGCAGCAAACGCTCAAGTCGCGCCAGAATACATACGCGCTGGCTCAGGCTCGCTACGACGCGGGCGTGGCGTCCGCTCTTGATCTTAGCCAGGCCAGGTCTCAGCTGGATACGGTGCGTGCCGACCGGGCCAGCATAAGACGGGCTCAGGACCAGGCGGTCAATGCATTGCAATTGCTGCTGGGCACTGAAATTCCCGCCAATTTACCGCAGGCGGCGACATTCGGGCGCGACCAGGTGCTGGCGGCGATTCCCGTGGGCTTGCCATCCGATTTGCTGGAACGGCGTCCCGACATCATGGGTGCCGAAAACGTGCTGCTAGGCGCCAACGCCAATATCGGCGCGGCTCGCGCGGCATTTTTTCCGAACATTTCGATTACGGGCCTGCTCGGTTTCGCCAGTCCTCAATTGGGCGGTTTGCTCGGTTCGGGAAATCGCTTCTGGCAGTTTGCTCCGCAATTGCAAATACCGATATTTTCGGGAGGCGTGAGCGGCAATCTGGATCTCGCCAAAGCGCGTAGCCACATTGCCGTGGCGCAATACGAAAAGACCATACAAACCGCATTTCGCGAAGTGGCCGATGCCCTGGCCGGCGAAGCCACTTACGATAGCCAGCTAGAGGCCTTGCGGTCGCTGGAGGCTTCGGCCGCCGAAACCTTGAAACTGGCCACGCTGCGCTACGAAACCGGGATCGACAGCTTCTTGCAAGTGCAGAATGCCGAGGTCGACTTGTACACCACGCAGCAAACGTTCTACCAGACAGGCATGGAGTCGCTGTTGAACCGCGTCGAATTGTATAAAGCCTTGGGCGGCGGGTGGCTGGAGCGTTCGGTGGCGAACGCCCCGGCGGCCGGGACAGTCGCTCAATAAAAGGCGATAATGCTTGTTTAATGTCGCTGGCTGGAAGTAAAGGATACGGGCAAAATGATTGAATTAGGCGTAAATATTGACCACGTAGCCACTTTGCGCCAGCAGCGATTAACGGTGTACCCGGATCCGGTCGCCGCCGCGGTGCGCGCCGAAGAGGCGGGCGCCGATGTCATTACATTGCATTTGCGCGAAGATCGCCGCCACATACAAGATGCCGATGTGGCGGCCATACGCCCGCTTTTGCGCACGCGCATGAATCTTGAATGCGCCATTACGCCCGAAATGCTGGACATTGCCTGCCGCATTCAACCGCAGGATGTATGCCTGGTTCCCGAAAAGCGCAGTGAACTCACGACTGAAGGCGGCCTCGATGTCGCCGGCCAGTTCGAGCTGGTGCGCCGTGCCGTAACGCAATTGCAAAACGCCGGCATCCGGGTTTCCTTGTTCATCGACCCCGAAGCTGTCCAGATACAGGCGGCGCTGCAAGCCGGCGCTCCTGTCATTGAATTGCATACCGGCGCCTACTCGGAAGCCACCGATTCCGCCGCCATCGCCCTTGAATTGACTCGCCTGCGCGCCGGAATCGCGCTGGCCGTGGGGCTGGGCTTGCGCGTCAACGCCGGACACGGGCTGCATTACGAAAATGTTCAAACCATTGCGGCCATGCCTGGCATAGCCGAACTCAACATAGGCCATGCCATTGTGGCTCGCGCCGTATTCGATGGCTGGGAAAAGGCCATACGCGATATGAAGGCGCTTATGCTTACCGCCAGAGCGCCTTCCTGAAAAGGATTAATAATGTCGGTTGCACCGCTGGATTATTTGTTGTCGCGCCGTTCCGTCAAGTTCGTGCAGGCGCCCGGACCCGATGAGTCCCAACTGGAACATATTCTTCAGGCGGCGATGTCGGCGCCCGACCACGGCCGCCTGCAGCCATGGCGTTTTGCGCTGATCCGGGGCGAGGGCATTGCCCGGCTTGCCGATATGGCAATTTCCGCCATCAAGGCGGCCGGACTGCCGCTTGCTCCTGAAAAAGAGGCCAGCACGCGGCGCTGGCTGGACCAGGTGCCCGTCTTGATCGCCATTGCATGCAAACTGGATCATTCCAATACCAAAATTCCCGAGCACGAACGCATGCTGTCGGTAGGGGCGGCGGTAATGAACATGCTGAATGCCGCGCATATGCTGGGCTATGGCGCGTTCTGGAGCACCGGCCTGGGCACGTATGTGGATCAGGTCGGCGAAGCCCTGGGCTTCGATTCGCTGGACTATCGTTTCATGGGGTATCTGGCCATAGGCACGCCTATCCAGTCCCTCGGGCCGGCCCTGCGGCCCGATTTTCGCCAATTCGTCACTGAATGGACGGGTGTTTAGACCTGTCCAAGGATGGTCTGCATATGAAACAGCTCAAAACCGATGTGGCAATTATCGGCGCCGGCACGGCTGGATTATCGGCCTATCGTGCGGTAAAGAGCGCGGGCGCGAATGCCATACTGATCGAGGGCGGGCCCTACGGCACGACATGTGCGCGCGTGGGCTGCATGCCTTCCAAGCTCTTGATTGCGGCCGCCGAGGCGGCTCATGCCGCGGCCTCGGCGGCGTCTTTCGGCATACACATTGATGGAAATATCCGCATTGACGGCGTTCAGGTCATGGATCGCGTCAAGCGCGAGCGCGATCGGTTTGTGGGCTTTGTCCTGGACAGTGTCGACAGCATGCCGGATAGCGACAAGGTGCGCGGCTACGCCCGTTTTGTTTCTGACACGGTGTTGCATGTGGACGATCACACCGAAATCCAGGCATCCCGCATTATTATCGCCACCGGCTCGTCGCCGGTAGTGTCCGAGGCCTATCGGGTATTGGGCGACCGGTTGTTGGTCAACGACGATATCTTCGCCTGGAACGACTTGCCGCGCAGCGTAATGGTGGTCGGCGCCGGGGTTATAGGACTGGAATTGGGCCAGGCACTGGCTCGGCTGGGCGTTGCCGTAAAGCTGATAAGCCGTAGCGATAGCCTGGGCGGCCTGAGCGATCCGGTTGTGCGCGCCAGCGCCGTGGCCGCCTTCCAGAACGAACTGGACCTGCGTTTGAACACTGATATCTCGCAGGTACGACGAATAGGCGATCAGGTAGAAGTGCTCTATCAAACGGCGGGCGAAAAAGAAATAACAGAGCAGTTCGATTACCTGTTGGTGGCGGCAGGGCGGCGCCCCAATGTTGGCATGCTCGATTTGGCAAAGACCTCCGCCGTGCTGGACGATAAGGGCATGCCGGAATACAACCTTGAAACCTTGCAACTAGGTTCCGCGCCCATTTTTATTGCCGGTGATGTCAATGGGGTCTTGCCCTTGCTGCATGAAGCCGCCGATGATGGGCGCATCGCGGGGCAAAACGCGGTGCTGTACCCCGATGTAAAGAAGGGGAAGCGGCGCGCGCCCATGGCGGTGGTTTTTTCGGATCCGCAGTTGGCGCAAGCCGGCATGCGTTTCAAGGGCTTGCCCAGTCAGGGCGTGGTGGTTGGCGAGGTCGATTTCGAAGGCCAGGGCAGATCGCGCGTCATGTTGAAAAATCGCGGGAAATTGCGGGTTTATGCCAGCCAGGGCGATGGGCGTTTCCTGGGCGCCGAAATGGCGGGGCCGGCCATGGAACATATTGCGCATTTGCTGGCTTGGGCGGTGCAGCAGAAGCTGACCATCGGTGCGATGCTGGAAATGCCGTTCTATCATCCGGTTGTCGAGGAAGGCCTGCGCACGGCTTTGCGGCATGCGGCGCAAGGGTTGGCGCAAGCCAGGCTGGCCGATGCCCGCGAGTCGGAAAAACTGGTCAACAGCGCTTAGGTCGGTTTCGCGGTCGCGGCTGGGTAATCCGGCCTCCCGCGCACCGCCGGCCGTCCTGTATCAGTTTTCGGCCAGCAGCGCTTGCACGCTGGCGGTCAGGGCTTCGACGGATTCAGTATCCGCAGCCAGCACGCGGGCTCGGCCTCGGGCGTCGAACATGTACACGCCGCGGCTGTGAGCCACTTCATAGGTATTTTTATCGCCGCCGCTCGCCGGCTTTTCGATTTGATAGGCCACGCGATAGCGGCGTGCGACATCGGCGACCTGTTTTTCCGTACCGGTCAAACCTATGGCATTCTTGTCAAAGGCATCGACATAAGCCTGCAGCAATTCCGGCGTGTCGCGATGGGGATCCACGCTGATGAACAGTATGCGTACTTTGCCGGCGGCATCGCCCAGGTTCAGCATGACTTGCGAAAGCTGGGCCATGGTCGTCGGGCAAATGTCGGGGCAACTGGCGTAGCCGAAAAACAGCAAGACCGTCTTGTCTTTGAAGGTTTCCTGGGTAACCGTTTTACCGCCCGCGGCCTGCAGCGTAAAACGCAGATCGGGCAGGAACCCGCGAACATTGTGTATGGCCTTGTCTGTCTGGGCCATGGCGGGGAAACCGATGGCGCAGACGCAAGCCAAAGCCAAAACAGCAACACAACGGAATAAAGCACGCATAGCCAAAAAACCTTGAGACATCGAACGACTAGTTATTGCCCGGATCCCGCCATCCCGCTATGGCGCAGGAGGGCATCGATGGAGGGCTGCCGGCCGCGAAACGCGCGGAAGGACTCGGCCGCGGGCCGCGAGCCACCCACGGCAAGGATCTCCTGCAGAAAGCGCTGGCCGGTCGCCGCGTCCAGGGTTGCTTGTGTACCAACGGCGGCATCGGCGGCGCTTTCTTCGAACGCCGCGTAAGCATCGGCGGACAGCACTTCGGCCCATTTATAACTGTAGTAGCCCGCGCCGTAGCCACCCGCGAACAGATGCGAGAAATTATGCGGAAAGCGATGCCAGGGCGGCGGGAAGAGCACGGCCACTTCCTTGCGTACTTGTTCCAGCACATCGAGCACGGCTTGTATGGACATGCCTTTGGGCTGGTGGTGGATGCTCATGTCGAACAAGGAAAACTCCACCTGTCGCAGCATTTGCATGCCGCTTTGGAAATTGCGGGCGGCCAGTAGCTTGTCGTAAAGGGCGCGGGGCAGAGCTTGACCTGTGTCGACATGGGCGGACAATGACTGGACTACCGGCCATTCCCAGCAAAAATTTTCCATGAATTGCGAGGGCAGTTCGATGGCGTCCCACTCGACGCTGGCAAAAGCCGCGGCGCCGGGATCATCGACTTGGGACAGCAGGGCATGCAAGGCGTGGCCGCTTTCATGGAACAGGGTGATGACATCGTCATGGGTAAGCAGTGCCGCCTTGCCATTCTGGGCCGGAGAAAAATTGCAGGTCAGGTAGACCACCGGGGTCTGGATCGTACCCGCCGTTTTGCGGCGATTGCGTTCGCTATCCACCCAGGCGCCGCTTTGCTTGCCTTGGCGGGCATAGAGGTCGACATACAAGGTGCCTAGAATTTGGCCGTCGGCCGCGTTGACTTCGAAGGCCTGCGCATCGCTGTGCCAAGTGGGGGCATCCGAAGGGCGCAGGCTTACATTGAACAGTTTTTGAATGACGGAGAACAGGCCGTCGAGCACTTGCGGCTCGGTAAAGTATTGTTTGATTTCTTCTTCGGAATAGGCGTAGCGCTCTTCGCGCAGCCGTTCGGACACAAACGCGATATCCCAAGGCTCCAGTTCGCCCAGGCCCAGTTGTTCGTTTGCGAAGGCGCGCAGTTCGGCCAGATCCTGGGTCGCGTATGGCTTGGCTTTTCGCGCCAGTTCGCGCAGAAAATCCAGTACTTGGCCTGCATTGTCGGCCATGCGGGTTTCAAGGCGCAAGTCGGCGAAGCTGCCATAGCCCAGGATTGCGGCTTCTTCGGCGCGCAGCGCCAGCAACTGTTCGATCAAGGGCGAATTATCCAGCGCCGGATCGCCCTGTTCGGACGCAATGGTTGCATAGGCCCGGTAAAGTTCCTGGCGCAGGCTGCGGTCTTGCGCATACTGCATGACAGGAATATAGCAGGGCATTTTCAGCACAAGCTTCCAGCCTTCAAGCTGGCTGTCCTGGGCGGCCGATCGGGCCGCGTGCACGACATCGTCCGGCAAGCCGGCCAAGCGGCTTGCGTCGGTGACATGCAAAGACCATTGGTCTACGCAATCGAGTACATTCTCGGAAAATTTTTGCGATGCCTGCGCTTGCTGGTCGGAAATTTCAGCGTAGCGCACGCGCTGTTCGCCTACGAGTTCCACGCCGCTGAGCCGGAAGTCGCGCAGCGTCAGATCGATAATGCGTTGGCGCACGGCCGTCAGTTGCGCAAAGCCGGGCGAGGCCTTGAGACGCTGATACTGTTTATACAAGCCGGTATGCAAACCGACCCAAGTCGAGAATTCGGTGACCAGCGGCAGGCACTGGTTATAGGCCGCGCGCAGTTCCGGCGTATTGATCACGGCATTCAGATGGCCGGCCACCGACCATGCCCGCCAGAGTTTTTCGGAGGCATCTTCCATGGGCTCGACGACAGCGTCCCACGTAGCCGCCAGCGCGGGCTCGGCCGCGCGCTCCACGGCTTGGCGGGCATCGGCGATAAGGGATGCGATGGCGGGTTCTATGTGTTCGGGCTTGACGCTTGCGTAGTCGATCAAAGACGAAATGGGGGCCAGCAGGGGATTTTTAATCATTGCTAAGTTCAGTGTTCGGCTACAAGATGGGTTGCACTGCGTTCCGCGGCTTCCAGAGTATTGACCAGCAGCATGGCTATTGTCATGGGACCGACGCCGCCGGGTACGGGCGTAATGGCGCCAGCCACGGCTTTGGCCGATTCGAAGTCCACATCGCCAACCAGCTTGCCGTCGGCGTCGCGGTTGATGCCCACGTCGATGACGATGGCGCCCGGCTTGATCATGTCGCCCGTGACCATTCGCGGCTTGCCTGTGGCGACGACCAGCACATCGGCGCGGCGCGTCTGGGCGCCAAGGTCGCGCGTCTTGGAATTGCACAAGGTAACGGTGGCGCCGGCCGCCAGCAGCAGCATTGCCATGGGTTTGCCCACGATATTGCTGGCGCCGACGATGACCGCTTCCGCGCCGCGCAAGACGGCGTTTTCGGATTCCAGCATTTTCATGACGCCATAGGGCGTACAAGGGCGAAACAAAGGCTGGCCGGTCATGAGCAGGCCGGCATTGCTGATGTGAAAGCCGTCTACATCTTTGTCGGCCGCTATCGCTTCGATAACCTTGGCGGAGTTCATATGCCCCGGCAGGGGCAACTGCACCAGTATCCCGTGTATGGCGTCATCGATATTGAGCTGACGAACGACATCCAGCAGTTGTTGTTCGCCGATGGCGGCGTCCAGGCGGATGACACGGGAATGCAGGCCGGCCTTTTCGCAGGCGGCCGCCTTGTTGCGCACATAAACCTGGGATGCCGGGTCGTCTCCGACCAGGACGACGGCCAGGCCGGGCGTCAGGTCGCGCTCTTTCAGGGCAATGACCCGTTGCGCGACGTCGGTTTTGATGGCATCGGAAAGCGCTTTGCCATCGATGATGCGAGCCGTCATGCCGTTCCTTCGGCTTTGGTCAAGGCGATTTTCATCAAATCGGCCACGGTGGTGACTTGGAGTTTCTCCATGATATTGGCGCGGTGCGCTTCGACCGTCTTGATACTGATATTGAGGTCGTCGGCTATCTGCTTGTTCAGGCGGCCGGCCACGATGCGTTCAAGCACTTGCTGTTCGCGCGCTGTTAAGCGGCTTAGTACAGCCTGGTGATTTTTCTGGGCTTGGGCCTGGTTTACCCGTTCGCATTGCCTGGTCCAGCATGCGCGCGACGATGGCGCGCAAATCGGTTTCATTGAATGGCTTTTCCAGGAAGTCCACCGCGCCTTTTTTCATGGTGGAGACCGCCATGGGCACATCGCCGTGTCCGGTAATGAACACGATGGGCAATGGGGCCTGGCGGGCGATGAGTTCTTCCTGCAGTTCCAGTCCGCTCATGCCGGGCATGCGCACATCGGCAATCAGTACGCCGACCTGCTCGGGTTCGTAGGCATTCAGGAATTCTTCCGCACCACTAAAGCTCCTGACTCGGTAGCCGTTGGCTTCGAGAAGCCAACGCAACGAATCGCGTACCGCTTCGTCGTCATCGACGATAAAAATGGTGCTAGGTGCTTGAGGTGTAGTCATGCATGTAACTCCTGGGTATCCTCTGCCGTGCTTGGTGCTTGTGGCGGTGCGCAGGGCAGGGTAAATCGAAAGATGGTGCCGCCTTCCGGATTGGCACTGGCCCAAAGGCGGCCATGATGCGACTCAATAATAGTACGGCAGATGTTCAGTCCCATGCCCAGGCCTTCGGACTTGGTGCTGTAAAACGGTTCGAACAGGCGTTCGGGATCGCGCAGCCCGTAGCCGCGGTCGATGACCGCGATCTCGATCAGGGGGTGTTGATCGGTGATGACGACGTGCAGCGTGCGGTATTCGCTGGTTTCCATGGCTTCCACGCCATTCTTCAGCAAATTCAATAATACCTGCTCGATCAGTATGGGGTCGGCCATGACGTCGGGCAAAGGATCGGGCAGCAATTGTTCGATATCGATCTGGCGCTTGCGCGCATCGATTTCGGCAAACCCTATGGCATTGTCCAGTATGCGGCTTACCGGCACGCGTTGCCGGCGCGGTTCGCTGCGCTTTACGAATTCGCGTATGCGGCTGATGATCTTGCCGGCCCGCTCGGCTTGCTGGGCGGCTTTTTCAAGCGCTTCGAGCAGCCGCTCAGGCTGGACATTGCCCGATTTGAGCATGGCGACGGCGCCCATGCTGTAATTGCTGATGGCCGTAAGGGGCTGGTTCAGTTCGTGGGCCAGCGAGGACGCCATTTCGCCCATGGTCGTCAGGCGGCTGGTGAGCTGGATTTTTTCCTGCTGGACGCGCGAGGCTTCTTCGTGAGTGCGGCGTTCGGTTATGTCGCGCGCTACCTGCAGGCGAACCCGGCGCCCGTCGGTCCAGGCCAGGATGCGATGATGCACTTCGAACCAGCGCTGCGCGGACTGCGAAAAAATTTCCACGGTTTCATCGGTAAAGCGGCCCAGGCGGCCCCCAAGCAATTCGCCGTGGCCGTTGGATTGGGCGCCGAAGAAGCGCCGGTACGTGCGGTTGGCGAACAGCAATTCCAGGCCATCCGCGGTATCGGCCAGTACCGATATGGCGTCGTCCAGGCCTTCGAGCACGGTCATGAAGCGTTCATGGGCGGCGGTAAGCGCTTCGCGTATGCGCTTGGGCTCGGTGATGTCGGTCATCGACGTCATCCAGCCTATTTGCTCGCCGTTGGGGTCGCGCAAGGGCGAAACATACATGCGCGCGGTGAAACGCGAACCATCGCGCCGTTGCGCCTCGACTTCAAGACCGCTGCTGGGAGTGCGGCCGGACAGCAGCAGATCCAGGGTTTCCTGGTGCTGGGCGTGGCGGCCCGGCAGCCAATAGGGGAAGGGAGTGGTGCGGCCAATGAGATCGGCCTCGTTCCAGCCTATCATGCGGCAGAAGGCCGGATTTACATAGGCGATGCGGCCGTGCATGTCGAATACCCGCATGCCGGTCGACATGGAGTTTTCCATCGCACGGCGAAATCCGGTCTCGGCGATCAGGGCCGCCTCGGCGGTGGTGCGAAGCGCGTATAGCGCCACAGCGCCAGCAGGCTGAGCACAATGACGCAAGATAGTGCGACTACCACCATGAGCAAGCGCTGCTGGCGGGTTTCCTGATCGATGGTGACGAACATGACACTATCGTTATGCAGGCGCTGCAGCCAGATGAAAACGCCCATCACGCATAGATACAGCACCAGGACAATGACAGGCGTGAGCCAATAGAACCCGCGCCGGGCGCGCTTGGCCTGGTCATAGAAGGTGGTGGGAATCAGGGATTTCTTTGAATGGCTCGCCATGGCTCTTTGTTTATTGCACAGAGATGCAGCTTTGTGCATTTTAAACCGTAACCGTCTTGTTGATTTTTCACATTATAAAAAGTCATATCATAAAATGAAATATTGCTTGAACATATTGGCGGTCTTTCCTAGAATTGACACCGTTGCAGCATAGCGCTGTTGGCGTACACGTGTCCGAGATAACCGGTCATCGGGTATAACGGGGGGCGACAATCAGATGTTGCCAGTGTTCGGAACCTATAATTTAAACAGGAGACAACTAATGTCCTCTCTTGATCAAACCCATGTTGCGGCAACCGCAACCGATGACGCCGCCCTCGAGACCCAGGAATGGCTCGAGGCGCTGGAAGCCGTCCTGGATCGCGAAGGGCCCGAACGCGCTCATCAACTTCTTGAACGCCTGGTCGATCTTGCGCGCCGCTCCGGTGCGCATATCCCGTTTTCGCCCAACACGGCATATGTCAATACGATACCGCCAGGCCTGGAGCCTGCGCATCCGGGCAATGTGCTGCTGGAAGAGCGCATCCGGTCTTATGTGCGCTGGAATGCCATGGCCATGGTGGTCAAGGCGAATAAACACAGCCCCGCCGATGGCGGCGACCTGGGCGGCCATATCGCCTCGTTCGCATCGCTGGCCACCATGATAGGCTGCGGCCAGAATCATTTCTGGCATGCCGAAACCGAAGAGCATGGCGGCGACCTGGTTTATTTCCAGGGCCATTCGTCGCCCGGCATATACGGCCGGGCCTACCTGGAAGGCCGACTGACGGAAGACCAACTGGATAATTTCCGCCAAGAGGTCGATGGCAAAGGCTTGTCGTCCTATCCTCACCCCAAGCTCATGCCGGAATTCTGGCAGTTTCCGACCGTGTCCATGGGCCTGGGCCCGCTGACGGCGATTTATCAGGCGCGCTTTCTTAAATACTTGCATGCCCGCGGCATTGCCGATACCAGCAAGCGCAAGGTCTGGGTGTTCTGCGGCGACGGCGAAATGGACGAGCCTGAATCCCTGGGCGCCATCAGCCTGGCTTCGCGCGAGAAACTCGACAACCTTATTTTTGTCATCAATTGCAATCTTCAGCGTCTCGACGGCCCGGTGCGCGGCAATGGCAAGATCATCCAGGAACTCGAAGGCGATTTCCGCGGCAGCGGCTGGAACGTCATCAAGCTTATCTGGGGCGGATACTGGGATCCCTTGCTGGCGCGCGATAAAGAAGGCATTTTGCGCAAAGTCATGGAAGAGTCTGTCGATGGCGAATACCAAGCCTACAAGGCGCACGACGGCAAATTCGTGCGCGAGCATTTCTTTGGCAAGCATCCGAAACTGCTGGAAATGGTCAGCCGCATGAGCGATGACGATGTCTGGCGCCTGAACCGCGGCGGTCACGATCCTTATAAGGTGTATGCCGCCTTTGCGGCGGCTGCCCAGCATAAAGGCCAGCCTACCGTCGTGCTGGCGAAAACCATCAAGGGCTATGGCATGGGCCATGTGGGCCAGGCCAAGAATCCGTCCCATCAGCAGAAAAAACTGGATGTCGGCGGCAATACGCGAATTCCGCGACCGCTTTAATATTCCGGTACCGGACGACAAGCTCGAAGATATCCCTTACTTCAAGCCGGCCGACGATTCGCCGGAAATGAAGTATTTGCACGAGCGCCGCAAAGCGCTGGGCGGGTATTTGCCCAAGCGCCGCGTCAAGGCCGACGAACATTTGCATGCGCCAAAACTGGAAGCCTTCAAGGCTGTGCTCGAGCCCACCGCCGAAGGCCGTGAAATCTCCACCACCCAGGCGTTTGTCCGCATACTCAATCAGGTATTGCGCGACAAGGAACTCAGTTCGCGCGTCGTGCCTATTCTGGCCGATGAGTCGCGCACCTTCGGCATGGAAGGCCTGTTCCGCCAAATCGGCATTTATGCGCCGGAAGGTCAAAAATACACGCCGGTCGATAAAGACCAGGTCATGTACTACCGTGAAACGGAAAACGGCCAGTTGCTGCAGGACGGCATCAACGAGGCGGGCGCTTTCAGTTCCTGGATTGCGGCCGCGACCTCGTATTCGACCAACAACCGCATCATGATTCCGTTCTTCATTTATTACTCGATGTTCGGGTTCCAGCGCATCGGCGATCTGGCCTGGGCGGCGGGCGATATGCAGGCGCGCGGCTTCCTGCTGGGCGGCACGGCGGGGCGCACCACGCTAAATGGCGAAGGCCTGCAGCACGAAGACGGGCATAGCCACATCATGTCGGCGTTGATTCCGAATTGCGTGTCCTACGATCCCACCTTCGGGCACGAGCTTGCCGTCATCATCCAGGACGGTTTGCGGCGCATGGTCGAAAACCAGGAAGACGTGTACTACTACATCACGGTCATGAACGAAAACTATCCTCAGCCCGGCCTGAAGCCGGGCGACGAGGACGGCATCATTCGAGGCATGTACAAATTCAAGTCGGTGGGCGACGCCAAGAAGCCGCGCGTACAGCTTATGGGTTCCGGCACCATTCTGCGCGAAGTGCTGGCGGCTCAGGAATTGCTGCAGAGCGATTGGGGCGTCGGTTCAGATGTCTGGAGCGTAACCAGCTTTACCGAGCTGCGCCGCAATGGTCTGGATTGCGAGCGCCACAACATGCTGCACCCGGAAGCTGCCAAGCAGCAGGTGCCTTATGTCAGCGAGCAATTGCAAGACACCACTGGCCCGATCGTGGTGTCCACCGATTATGTCAAAGCCTATGGCGACCAGATTCGGCCCTTCATACCCAAAGGCCGCGATTTCCGCGTATTGGGCACCGATGGTTTCGGACGCTCCGATTTCCGCAGCAAATTGCGCGAGCACTTCGAGGTGGACAGGCATTTTGTCGTGCTGGCCGCGCTGCGCGGTCTGGCTGACGAAGGCAAGCTGCCGATGGCGAAAGTGGCTGAAGCCATCAAGAAATATGGCATTAATCCCGAAAAAGCCAATCCGCATCACGCCTGAGAGAGGATGACAAAATGAGCAATAGCACCGAAATCAAGGTTCCGGATATTGGCGACGTCAGCGAAGTCGACGTAATTGAAATATTGGTGGCCGTAGGCGACACCATAAGCAAGGAGCAAAGTCTGATTACCGTGGAGTCCGACAAGGCATCCATGGAAATTCCGGCTTCTGTCGCCGGCGTCGTCAAGTCCATCAAGGTCAAGACGGGCGACAAGGTCAAAGAGGGTTCGGTAATTCTTGAGATCGAAGCATCGCCGGCCGGCGATGCCGCCGAAAAGAAAGCCAGCGTTGCGGACAAGCCAGCCGCAGCCGATAGCCCAGCCCCCACCGCGCGGGAAACCTCCGCGCCCGCGCCGCAAAATTCCGACGCGTCCCAGGAAAAAGCGCCGGCGGCTGCCGCGCCGGGTGGCCAGGGTCCGGTTACCGTCGTCGTGCCGGATATCGGCGATACGGCCGACGTGGAGGTCATTGAAATCATGGTCGCTGTGGGCGACACGGTTACTGCCGACCAAAGCCTTATTACCGTCGAATCCGACAAAGCCTCCATGGAGGTGCCATCCTCGCACGCGGGCGTGGTGACCGCTCTCAAAGTGAAGCTGGGCGACAAGGTCAACAAAGGCTCCGACATCCTGGAATTGCGCAGCAGCGATGCCGCCGCATCGGCGCCTGCGCAGGCGCCTGCCGAAAAGCCGCGGGACAGTAGTGCGGATTCCGCCTCTGCCAGTCCGGCAAAGGCCCAGGCCGCGCAAGGCGGCGCGGGCGCACTGGCTTCTGTTCCGCCAGAGCGCCAGTCGCCTACGGCGGCTTTCGCCGATGCCGATGTTCCCTTGCGTAATCTGCCGCATGCCTCGCCTTCGGTGCGCAAGTTTGCCCGCGAGCTGGGCGTCAACCTGGCACAGGTAACCGGTTCGGGCGATAAAAACCGGATTACGGCTGACGATATCCGGGGCTTTGTAAAGCACGCTATGGCCGCGGGTGGCGGCGCGCCGATGGCGGCGAGCGGCGAGGGCGGCTTCAGTGTGCTGGCCTGGCCCAAAGTAGACTTCGCCAAATTCGGTTCGATCGAAACCAAGCCGCTGTCGCGCATCAAGAAAATTTCGGGCGCCAACCTGCACCGTAATTGGGTGATGATTCCGCATGTCACCAATAACGAGGTGGCCGACATCACCGAGCTTGAAGCCTTGCGCCAGACGCTCAATCAGGAAAACCAGAAATCGGGCATTAAAGTCACGATGCTGGCCTTCATTATCAAGGCGGTGGTTGCGGCGCTCAAGAAGTTTCCGGAATTCAATGCCTCCATCGATGGCGATAATCTGGTCTTCAAGCAGTACTATCACATCGGCTTTGCCGCCGATACGCCCAATGGGCTGGTGGTGCCAGTGATACGCGACGCGGATAAGAAAGGGGTGTTCGAGCTGGCCAGCGAAACATCGGAATTGTCAAAGCTGGCGCGCGACGGTAAATTGTCGCCTGCCCAAATGCAGGGTGGCTGCTTCTCCATTTCGTCGCTGGGCGGCATAGGCGGGACTACTTTTACGCCTATCATCAACGCGCCTGAAGTGGCAATATTGGGCGTGTCGCGCTCTTCGCATCAGCCGGTATGGGATGGCCAGCAATTCCAGCCTCGATTGATCTTGCCCTTATCGCTGTCTTACGACCATAGGGTGATCGACGGCGCTCTTGCCGCCCGGTTCAATGTCTACCTGGGCAGCTTGCTGGCCGATTTCCGCCGCATAGCCCTTTAGGAGCCCGATATGAGCACAATTGAATTGAAAGTGCCCGATATCGGCGATGTGGCCGAAGTGGCGGTGATTGAAGTCCTGGTCGCCGTGGGCGACGCCATCCAGAAAGAGCAAAGCCTGATCACCGTCGAATCCGACAAGGCTTCCATGGAAATTCCGGCGACTCAGGCGGGGGTCGTCAAGGCCTTGTTGGTCAAGGTCGGCGACAAGGTCGCGGAAGGCTCGGCGATTGTGCAACTGGAGACCGAGCAGGAAAACACCGCCGACGGCGGCAAACCGGCGCAAGCCAAAACCGCTGCGGTGGCACCAGCCGACGCGCCCAAGGCGCCCTCCGCCGAGCCGGCGGCGGCCAGTTCCAGCGCAAGCGCTGTTGCGGCGCCATCGGCCGCCAGCTTTTCGGGCGCCGCCGACGCCGAGTGCGATGTGCTGGTGCTGGGCGCCGGCCCGGGCGGCTATTCCGCCGCTTTCCGTGCCGCGGACCTGGGTCTGAAAGTGGTGCTGGTAGAGCGCTATGCAACATTGGGCGGCGTATGCCTGAACGTGGGATGCATACCTTCCAAGGCCTTGCTGCATACGGCGGCGGTGCTTGAAGAGGCCAAGTCACTGGCTGTCCACGGGATTTCGTTCGGCGAGCCCAAGATCGATCTGGATGCCTTGCGCGCGCACAAGGACAGCGTCGTCTCCAAGCTGACCGGCGGGCTTGCCGGCATGGCGCGGGCGCGCAAGGTTACTGTCGCAACCGGGGTCGGCCAGTTTATCGATCCTCATCATGTGGCGGTGCAGAGCGCCGATGGCAAAACCCAGACCATTAAATTCGGCTCGGCCGTCATTGCCGCGGGCAGCCAGTCGGTCAAGCTGCCGTTCTTGCCGGATGACAGCCGTGTCGTTGACTCCACCGGCGCTTTGCTCCTGACGGGCATTCCCAAAAAAATGCTGATCGTGGGCGGCGGCATTATCGGGCTGGAAATGGGCACTGTGTATTCGGCCCTGGGTTCGCGCCTGGATGTCGTCGAAATGCAAAGCGGCCTGATGCCGGGAGCGGATCGTGATCTGGTCAAGGTCTGGGAAAAAATGAATGCCCGGCGTTTTGATCATGTCATGCTTGATACCAAGACGGTAGGCGCCGAAGCGCGCGACGACGGCATTTGGGTTACTTTCGAAGGCAAGAATGCGCCCAAGGAAGCCCAGCGCTACGATCTGGTCCTGCAGGCGGTCGGGCGTGTTCCCAATGGCAATAAAATTGCCGCCGACAAGGCCGGTGTCGCAGTGGGCGAGCGCGGCTTTATCAATGTCGACAAGCAGATGCGCACCAACGTGCCGCATATCTACGCTATCGGCGATATCGTTGGCCAGCCCATGCTGGCGCACAAGGCGGTGCATGAAGGGCATGTGGCCGCCGAAGCGATCGCCGGCCAGAAAAGCTTTTTCGACGCGCGCGTCATTCCATCGGTGGCTTATACCGATCCGGAAGTGGCATGGGTGGGCTTGACCGAAGACGAAGCGAAGAAACAAGGAATCGCTGTCGAGCGCGGCTTGTTTCCTTGGGCGGCGTCGGGGCGGGCGATTGCCAATGGCCGCGATGAAGGTTTCACCAAGCTGCTGTTCGATGCGCAAACGCATCGCATTCTTGGCGGCGCAATCGTCGGTACGCATGCGGGCGACTTGATCAGCGAAGTGGCGCTGGCCATCGAAATGGGCGCGGATGCGGTCGATATCGGCAAGACCATCCATCCTCATCCTACTCTGGGCGAATCTATAGGGATGGCGGCCGAGGTGGCCGAGGGCAGTTGCACCGATCTTCCGCCGCTGCGGCGCAAATAAGGTCTGCGCCTGCGTCAAGCGGGCGTGCTGGCAAATGTCAGTACATGGGGCGCGCCGGCTTGCGCGCCCCGTTTCAACCGGCTTGCGGCAAGCGCATAAATGTTACTATTGACGCCTGCCGTCAGCATTACTATAAGCGTTCATCATGTCTCGTCCCGTACCCAGCAATACCGCCACCTTGCAGGATTGGCTAGGTTATCTGGAAACTCTGCATCGCTCATCCATAGACCTGGGTCTCGATCGAATACGGGCAGTCGCCGGCAAGCTGGACTTGAAGCTTCCATTCGTAAAAATAACGGTCGGCGGCACCAACGGCAAAGGGTCGACCTGCGCCATGCTGGAAGCCATCTTGCTGGCGTCCGGCTATAAAGTCGGCTTATATACTTCTCCCCATCTGATCGATTTCAATGAACGCATTCGCGTCAAGGGCGAACTCGCCACCGATAGGCAAATCATTGATCAGTTGCAAGAAATCGAAACGACCCGGGGCGATGTTTCCTTAAGTTATTTCGAATATACGACGCTTGCCGCGCTAATGCTGTTCGAAAAGCAGGCGCTGGATGTCGTCGTATTGGAAATCGGCCTGGGCGGTCGCCTCGATGCGGTCAATCTCGTCGATGCCGACTGCGCCATCATCACCAGTGTCGATATCGACCATACCGATTACCTGGGCGATACCCGCGAAAAAATCGGCTGGGAAAAAGCCCATATTTTCCGGCCGGGCACGCCTGCCATTTGCGCCGATCCTATCCCGCCCCAAACCGTCATCGACCATGCCGCCGAGATCGGCGCCGATCTTTGGCTGTTCGGCAAAGACTTCAACTACTCCGGGGATCGTCAGCAATGGGCTTACGGCGGCCGCTCGCAGCGCCGCAGCGGTCTTGCCTATCCAGCCTTGCGCGGCGCCAATCAGTTGCTCAACGCCTCGGCGGCCCTGGCCGCAATCGAGGCCTTGCGCCCGAAACTGGCTGTCCCGCAGCAGGCTGTGCGTATCGGATTGGCGCAAGTGTCCTTGCCGGGCCGTTTGCAGATTCTTCCCGGCAGTCCGGTCATTGTTCTGGACGTGGCCCATAATCCCCATGCGGCCGCCGCCCTGGCGCAGAACCTGGATGGCATGGCATATTATCCTTACACGCATGCGGTTATCGGCATGCTAAACGATAAGGATGTGGCGGGAGTGGTCGGCAAGCTGGCCACTCGCATCGATCACTGGTACTGTGCCGGGATCGAAGGCGCGCGCGGCATGTCCGGCGATCAATTGGCCGAAGTAGTGCGTCAAGCTGTAACCTCTGTCACGGGTAAGCGCATTGCCCCGCGGCCCGACCGCGCATCAAGCCAGGCGGCTACAACCGACGCCGCCGCGGCTGCCGGCAAGTCCGGCATCCGGCCGGCTATCGTTTCCTCATCGTCGTTTGACGAAGCCATAAGCGTTTCAAGTTTCGATAATCCGGTACAAGCCTTTACAGAGGCTCGAAAACAAGCTGCCGAGAGTGATAGAATTCTCGTATTCGGTTCTTTTTCGACGGTCGGCCCAGTGCTCAGCGAGCTAGGACGCAAGGTCATATAGTTCAAGTTCGTCCCCTTGTTGCCGGGCTTGTTCACCAAAAAGGTTTTTGCCCCATGGGATTGTTCTCTCGTAACGAGTCTGCCGCAGCGGAAACCGGGCGGCGTCCGGTGTCGCGTTCCTCTCAGTCCAGCGAGGCGCAGGCCAGCGATCTGCGAGGCCGGGCCCGTCGCCGCCTGATAGGCGCCTTGGCCCTGGTGCTGGCCGCGGTCATCATTGTGCCCATGCTGTTCGATTCTTCTGCGCCGCCCGATCAGGTGGCCAGCACGCCGGTCGTGGTTCCCGCCATCGTTCCGCCTCCACCGCCCGAGGCGAATGTGGCGCTTGCACCCACGGAACCGGGGCCGGGGGATGCGAACGGTGCTCCTCCCGCTTCCGAAGCGCCTGCCAGCGGTGGCGCGGCAGGCGATGTTGCTGGCGCGCTTCCCGATGCCGTGACGCCGGCGCAGCCCAGCCCCCAAGCCTCTACCCAACCGCCGGCGTCCGAACCGGCCGCCGGCGCCAAGCCTAAACCGGTGGACAAACCTGCAGATAAACCCGCTGTCAAGCACGAACCTAAGCCGTCTGCCAATCGCAGCGACGACGGTTCGGTTGCCATTGCCTTGCTTGAAGGCCGCAGCCCCGGTAAAAAAGCGGCGGCGCCTGCCGCCAAGGGCGAGTTCATTTTGCAGATTGCGGCCTACACCAGCGACAAAGACGCTCAAACCCGGCGTGATCGGCTTGTGTCCTCCGGCGTGACCAACACCTACGTGGAAAATGCGGTTTCCAACGGGAAAACCACCTATCGGCTGCGCGTAGGGCCTTTCCCCACGCGCGAAGCCGCACAGGCCGCGCAAGCCCGCTTGCGGGCGCTGGGTTACGACAACGGGTTCATTTCCACTAAGTGACCAGCTTCGACTACATCGTGCTGGCTATCCTCGGGGTGTCGGCATTGCTTGGGCTGTTGCGCGGCCTCGTCAAGGAAGTCCTTTCTTTAATTGCCTATGTTGTCGCCTTCCTGGCGGGTGTGTGGTGGGGGCCTACGGTGTCCATCTGGCTCACCCCCTATATCGATAATTCGCTGCTGCGCACGGTTGCGGCTTACGGCACTGTATTCGTCATTGTGCTATTGCTGGTGGGGCTGGTTAATATCACTTTGGCCACGCTGATAAAAAAAACCGGGCTGACGCCGGCCGATCATGGACTGGGCGGCTTGTTCGGCCTGTTGCGCGGAACGCTTGTCGTGCTGGTGCTGGTGGCGTTGGCAGGCTATACCGAATTACCCAAGGAAGCGTGGTGGCAGGATGCCAAGTTATCCCGCGCGACGGTGCAAGGCATACAGCAAATCAAGCTGTTGCTGCCGCCGTCCCTGTCTTCTTGGTTACCGTATTGATTGTATTCACAGGAACATAAAAAATGTGTGGAATAGTTGGGCTCGCAGGATTCGGCCCCGTAAACCAGCTGATTTACGATAGTTTGTTGTTGCTGCAGCACCGTGGCCAGGACGCCGCGGGTATCGCCACCTCCCACGAGCAGTTTTTTAATATGCACAAGGCGCATGGCTTGGTGCGCGACGTGTTCCGCACCCGCAATATGCGTTCCTTGCCCGGCAACAGCGGCTTGGGGCAGGTGCGTTATCCCACGGCGGGCTCAAGTGATAGCGTGGACGAGGCGCAGCCTTTTTATGTGAATGCTCCCTTTGGCATCACGTTTGTCCATAATGGCAACCTGACCAACTGGCGCGAGCTGCGCGAAGCATTGTTCCGGGTGGATCGGCGCCATATCAATACCAACTCCGATTCCGAAGTCCTGCTGAATGTTTTTGCCCACGAACTGCAGCTGGCCGCAAATGGCGGCTCGCTCGATGAAAACGCCATTTTCACGGCAGTATCGTCGGTACACAGGCGCGCCAAGGGCGCCTACGCCGTCATTGCGCAGATAGCCAACTATGGCATGGTGGCGTTTCGCGATCCCTACGGCATACGCCCTTTGTGCCTGGGTTCAATCGAGACCGGCAACGGCACGGAATGGATGGTGGCTTCCGAATCGGTCGCCCTGACTGGTTGCGGTTTCACGCTGGTGCGCGACGTCGAGCCCGGCGAGGCTGTCTTCATAGACCTGGACGGCAATATGGTCAGCCGCCAATGCGCCGACAATCCAGCCTTGACGCCTTGCGTATTCGAATATGTCTATTTTGCCCGTCCCGATTCGCTCATGAATGGCGTGTCCGTCTATGATGCACGCCTGAACATGGGCGAGCGCCTGGGCGACAATGTGGCCAAAACCCTGCGCCTGGGGGAAATAGATGTGGTCATGCCCATACCGGATTCGGCCCGGCCATCGGCCATGCAGTTGGCCGCGAGGCTGGGCCTGGGCTATCGCGAGGGTTTCATCAAGAACCGTTATGTAGGCCGGACATTCATCATGCCGGGCCAGGCGGTGCGCAAGAAGTCGGTGCGCCAAAAGCTCAGCGCCATCGACATGGAATTCCGGGGCAAGAACGTATTGCTGGTCGGTTCTGCACTACCGACGAAGGAGTGGAGCCGGGCTGTCGCTCCGCATGGCTGCGAGTGGCCACGAACCGTGGCCGGACAAGGAGGAAATGGACACGAGATCCCCTTCGGGACAAGCCCGTTGAAGCCGAGAAACCCACTCAAAAACATCTTCGGATGGACATCGACGAATCCGCGACTGGTGCGTCTCCCGCCAGCTCTGGTGGGGCCACCGCATCCCCGCCTGGTACTGCCCGGACGGGCACGTCACCGTGGCCCGCCAGGACCCGGCCGCCTGCGCCGAGTGCGGGGCCGGCGAGCTGGCCCAGGACGAGGACGTGCTCGACACCTGGTTCTCGAGCGGGCTGTGGCCGTTCTCGACCCTCGGCTGGCCCGGCCAGACCGACGACCTGAAGGCCTTCTACCCGACGTCGGTGCTGGTCACCGGGTACGACATCATCTTCTTCTGGGTGGCCCGGATGCTGATGTTCGGCTGCCACTTCCAGCCGCCGACCCCGTTCGAGGTGGTCGCCATCCACGGGATGGTCCGCGACGCCCAGGGCAAGAAGATGTCCAAGTCGTTCGGGAACGTCATCGACCCGATCGAGCTGATGGACCGCTACGGCACCGACGCCCTCCGGTTCGCCCTGATCCGCGGGGCCAACCCGGGCAGCGACGTGCCCATGGCCGAGGAGTGGGTGGAAGGCGCGCGCAACTTCGCCAACAAGCTCTGGAACCTGGGCCGGTTCGTGATCTCGATCCACGGCGGCGACCGGCGCGCCGCCCGGCGGCGCCCGGCCGCGCTCGGCCGACCGCTGGCTGCTGTCCCGGCTCGAGGCGCACCCGGGAGGCGGTGACCGCGGCCTACGACGGGTTCGACCCGGCCGAGGCGGCGCGGCTGCTGCACGGGTTCGCCTGGAGCGAGCTGGCCGACTGGGCGGTCGAGCTGGCCAAGCCGCGGCTGGCCGCGGGCGGCGAGGACGCCGAGCGGGCCGGGGCCACCCTGGCCTACGCCCTCGAGGTGACCGCTGGCGCTGCTCCACCCGGTGATGCCGTTCGTCACCGAGGAGCTGGCCCGGGCCCTGACCGGGGTCGAGACCATCACCCTGGGGCCGTGGCCGGCCGAGCGGCCCGGCGACGTCGACCCGCAGGCCGAGGCCGGCATGGCCGACCTCCAGGAGGCGATCGTGGCCCTGCGCCGGTTCCGGGCCGAGCACCGGGTCCCGACGGCCAGCCGGCCCCGGCTGGTCGTGGTCGCCGCCGACGAGGACCAGGCCGCCCTGTTCCGGGCCGAGGCCGACAGCCTCCGCCGCCTGGCCCGCCTGGAGGCCGTGGAGGTCGGCTCGGCGGCGCCCACCACCCCGACCGCCAAGCTGCTGGCCGGGCGGGCCGAGCTGTACCTGCCGCTGGAGGGGCTGCTCGACCTGGACGAGGAGCGGGCCCGCCTGGACCGCGAGCTGGCCGCCCTGGACGTCGAGCGGACCAGGGCCGAGGCCAAGCTGGCCAACCCCGCCTTCGTGGAGAAGGCCCCGGCCAACGTGGTCGCCAAGGCCCGCGAGCGCCTGGCCGAGGTCGACCAGGCCCTGGCCAAGGTCCGGGCCCAGCGGGTCGAGCTGTCCGGGGCCGGCCGATGAGGCGGCACCGGCGACACCCGGGAGGGGACGTATGGGCCCGGGAGGCAGGGGTCCCGGAGCGGCCGTCCCTCGACGGGCTCGAGGCCAGGTGGGGAGCCCGCTGGGAGGCCGACGGCACCTACCGGTTCGACCAGCGGCGGCCCCGGGAGGACGTCTACGCGATCGACTTCCCGCCCCTGACGGTCAGCGGGTCGCTGCACCTCGGCCACGTCTTCTCCTACTGCCATCCCGACGTCCTGGCCCGGTTCCAGCGGATGCGCGGGCGGGCGGTGTTCTACCCGGTCGGCTTCGACGACAACGGGCTGCCGACCGAGCGCCGGGTCGAGAACTTCTACGGGGTCCGCTGCGACCCCTCGCTGCCCTATGACCCCGGCTTCGAGCCGCCGGCCAGCCCGGCCAACCGCCAAGCAGCCCATCTCGCGGCCCAACTTCGTCGAGCTGTGCCGGCGCCTGACCGACGCCGACGAGCAGGTGTTCGAGACGCCTGTGGCGCCAGCTCGGGCTGTCGGTCGACTGGTCGCTGGCCTACACCACCATCGGCGAGCGGGCCCGGCGGGCCTCCCAGCGCGGGTTCCTGCACCTCGCTGGCCGGGGGCGAGGCCTACCAGGCCGAGGCCCCGACCCTGTGGGACGTGACCTACCGGACGGCCGTGGCCCAGGCCGAGGTCGAGGACCGCGAGGTCCCCGGCGTCGCCGTGCGGGTGCGGTTCCGGGCCGAGGTGCCGGGCCGGGAGGCCCGAGCCTGGTGGTCGAGACGACCCGGCCGGAGCTGCTGGCGGCCTGCGTGGCCCTGGTCGCCCACCCGGGCGACGACCGCTACCGCGACCTGGTCGGCACGACCGCGACCACGCCGCTGTTCGGGGTGCCCGTCCCGGTGGTCGCCCACCGGCTGGCCGACCCCGGCAAGGGGACCGGGCTGGCCATGATCTGCACCTTCGGCGACCTCACCGACGTGCTCTGGTGGCGGGAGCTGAAGCTGCCGGTCCGCTCGGTCGTCACCCGCGACGGCCGCCTCCAGGCCCGAGCCGCCCGACGGCGTGCCCGCCGGCCCGGCCTGGGACGAGCTGGCCGGCCAGACCACCGCCGAGGCCCGGCGCCGGGTCGTCGGCCTGCTCCGGGCCTCGGGCGACCTGGTCGGCGAGCCCCGGCCGGTCACCCACCCGGTGAAGTTCTACGAGAACGGCGACCGGCCGCTGGAGATCGTGACCAGCCGCCAGTGGTTCATCCGCCTGCTCGCCCACCGCGAACGGCTGCTGGAGCGGGGCCGGGACCTGGAGTGGCAGCCGCCGTACATGCGCGCCCGCTACGAGCACTGGGTGACCGGCCTGCACAGCGACTGGCTGGTCAGCCGCCAGCGGTTCTTCGGCGTGCCCGTCCCGCTCTGGTACCCGCTGACCGAGGACGGCGAGGTCGACCACGACCACCCGATCGTCCCCGACGAGGCCCGCCTGCCGGTCGACCCGTCGACCGACGTGCCCGACGGCTACCAGGCCGCCGACCGGGGCCGGCCGGGCGGCTTCACCGCCGACCCCGACGTGTTCGACACCTGGGCCACCTCCTCGCTCACCCCCCAGATCGCCGGGGGCTGGGAGGAGGACCCGGAGCGGTTCGCCAAGGTGTTCCCCATGCACCTGCGCCCCCAGGCCCACGAGATCATCCGGACCTGGCTCTTCTACACGGTCGTCCGGTCCGACTTCGAGCACGGCACGCTGCCCTGGACCCGGGCGGCCATCTCCGGCTGGGTGGTCGACCCCGACCGGCGCAAGATGTCCAAGTCCAAGGGCAACGTCGTCACCCCGACGGCCATGCTGGAGCGCTACGGGGCCGACGCCCTGCGCTACTGGGCGGCCGGGGGCCGGCCCGGGCACCGACACCGCCGTCGACGAGGGCCAGATGCGGGTCGGCCGCCGCCTGGCCGTCAAGCTGCTCAACTCGGGACGGTTCATCCTCGGCCTGCCCGAGGACGGCCCGGGCGCCGGGGGCCGGCCGAGCCGCTCGACCTGGCCATGCTGGCCGGCCTGGACGCGGTCGTGGCCGACGCCACCGAGGCCCTGGAGGCCGTCCGACTGGACGGCCGCCCTCGAGCGGGTGGAGCGCTTCTTCTGGTCGTTCTGCGACGACTACCTGGAGCTGGTCAAGGACCGGGCCTACCGGCCGGCTGGGCGAGCCGGCCGGCAGCGCGGCCAGGGCGGCCCTGCGCGCCGCCCTCGACGTGCAGCTGCGGCTGCTCGCCCCCTACCTCCCGTACGCCTGCGAGGAGGTGTGGTCGTGGTGGCGCGACGGCTCGGTCCACCTGGCCCCCTGGCCGGAGCCGGCGCCCGCCGGGGCCGCCGCCGACCGGCGGCCGCTGGAGGCGGCCAGCCTGGTCATCGCCGCCCTCCGGCGGGCCAAGAGCCAGGCCAGGCTGCCCCTGCGCACCCCCGTGGCCCGGGCCGAGGTCACCGGCCCGCCGGCGTGGCTGGACGCGGTCCGGGCGGCCGAGACCGACCTGGCCGCGGCCGGGCGGGTGGCGGCGTTCGGGTACCGTGAGCGTCCGGAGCCGACGGGCTCGACGTGCGGGTCGAGCTGGCCGCGGCCGAGGAGGCCACCACATGAGCGAGCATTCCCGCGAGGTCGAAGGGGTCCTGCTGGTCCGCGCCGACGACCAGGAGGCGGCCGGGGACCGGGTGGCCGCCCTGGAGGCGGTCGACCGGTTCGAGCTGCGAGCCGCGGCCGGCCCAGCGGATCCGCGACGTCTACCTCGACACCGACGACGGCGCCCTGGCCGGGGCCCGGGTCGCCTTCCGGGTCCGGGAGCAGGACGGCCGGCCCCTGCTGACCCTCAAGGCCGACGCCGTCCGGTCCGGGCTGGCCTCCGAGCGGCTGGAGCTGGAGGCTCCCTGGTCGGCCGAGGCCCTCCAGGCCGCCCTGGACGAGCTGCGGCGCCGCGGCGTCGAGCTGCCCGATCCCCCGGAGGGGGCCGGGGCGGGGGAGCCGCTGGCCGACCTGGCCGCCCTCGGCCTGCACCCGACCCAGACCCGCGAGACCACCCGCACCCCCCGGGACGTGGTCGAGCGGGGCGACCCGGGCGCCGGGCCGGTGGCCGAGCTGACCGTGGACGACGTCGCCTACCAGCTCCCGGCCGGGAAGGCGCGGCTGCTCGAGGTCGAGGTCGAGGCCAAGGGCCACGGCGGGATGGAGACCGTGCAGTCGCTGCTGGGCGCCCTGGCCGAGGGGTTCCCCGACGACCTGCGGCCCTGGCCCTACGGCAAGCTGGCCACCGGGCGGGCCGTCGAGCAGCTGCTGGCCGACGGCCGGCTCGAGGGCCTGCTGGACGGCGACGGCCGGATCCGCCCGGCCGCCCACGACCTGCTCGCCGAATTCCTCGCGGAGAATAGCCCTTGACGGGTGCGCCAGGCCGCACGCAAACTGCTGTCTGGAAGGTAACGGCTGAGAGGCGGTGAACGACGTGACGGCGAACATCGAGCGCGTGCTGTGGCTCCGCGGTCGCGGACGCCGCGCTCACCTGCGCGGCCGGGTCGCCCCGTCCGCCATCTCGAGCTTCGCGCTCCCCGGAGGGAACGCACCGTGAGGCGCTGATCCAGCGCCCGAATTCGCGGTGACCGCCTCCCTCCAGGGAGGCGGTTTTTTCGTTTCGCATTTCTTCCCGGAAACCGGGGAGGTGTTCGTCGTGCTCTGGATGCTCCAGCAGGAGGCGCACCGGTGCTACTGCCGCTACTGCCACGGCGAGGGCTGCGGCGGCTGGTGCCGCTGGTGCCGGTG
>CAVQIT010000005.1:0-36093 GCA_963712655.1 uncultured beta proteobacterium
CAATCAGGTCCTGGTCGGAAACCTGAATGATGTCGCCAGGGCGAGACTTTAATCCCTTTAGGCCCAAGCTAAACGTGCAGGTCTGGGTCTCCACCTGAGAGGTGAGCAGCGCCCACTTGCCAACTCGATGGGCTTGCCCCCGCGATGAGCAGGCGAAGGCCGTCATCTGCGTTTCCTGGTAGCCGTAGCGCAGCAAGCCATCGGGATCGTCGACATACTCGACTTCCTGTTTGGCGAAATTCTTGTGGTTTTGCCAACCGACAAGAGCAACCGTGTACCTCGTGGACTCCTTTGCCTCGTCGCGGTACTTCTTCGACAATTTTTCAAGACCTTCTATAGGGTTGTCTGAGTCCTCGTCAGGTTTCTTAGCTTGCGCCACGCCCTCCGCCGGGCCTGAAGCAACACCGGTTAAAAGGATGATGCCTGCGTTGACCCCCACCATGGGAGCCTGACTCAGGGCCGTTTGGCCTCCCTGCTTGGCAAGCTCCGCGGCATCGAACAGTCCAGAGGCGGTAACCGGTTTGTCCAGTCTGCTCTGACTTCCGGCAGCCTTCGTGCCGGCTTCCTGCAGTGTGTCCATTGCACTGCTGTACTGCTTGATGCCGGCTGATGCGGCTTGGACATTTTTAATTATTGAAACAGGGACAATCGCTGCGCTGCTTACGCCGATGGCGCATGACTTATGAGGCGTTTCTGGATATCGGCCAACCAGATACTGTGGTCACCGACTGCCGCTTTGACGAGGAAGCCGAGGCAGTCTTGGCGCTTGGCGGCAAGGTCATCAAGATGCTGCGTCCGGACGCCGCATCCCTTGAAAGCCAACACCCTGGTCACACTTCGGAGAGTGGCGTCAGCGATCGCCTGGTAACTCATACCATCCTGAATGACTCAACCATTGCCGACCTGACGTACCGGGTGCTGGCAACCGTTCAGGGGTGGCGCAATGACTAGCCATGCCGATCCGCTAGACAAAGCTTCTGAATTGGCCGACATGTTCAACCGGCAAGGGATTGCGGAAGTGCAGCGGCGGCTCAGGGTTGAGCAAATACAAAATGAAGATGGCTCATGGCCCCTCACTGAGTGCGTCGACTGCGACATAGATATCCCCGAGGCTCGTTTGGCCTTGGGCCGTGTGCGCTGTATCGACTGCCAACAAGACAAGGAGAAAAAACAACGCGCATATCGATAGCAAGTACCGAGCGCCCCGCGGCAGCAAGGTGTTCGGTACTTGCAAACGACTCAAGATAATCAAGGAGACTGGAATCGACAAGAAGCATTGCCCTTATTGCCACATCTACAAGCCGATAGCGGAGATGACCTTCGAGTGGCGAGGCAGCGGAACTCGAAGAATCAAGAAAGGCCTGTGCAAGTCGTGCCTCTCTGACAGGAAAACGCATCAGACCAGAGAGGCCCGCGAAGCGTTCGGCAAAAAGTCCACGGAGGCAAATAGCCGCCAGGCTAGTGCCACCACCCGTATCTATCACACACAACACAAACAAAAAGAGGCTGAAGCTCGTAATCGAGAAAGTTAAACCAATGAAGGCTGTTAATTTTGCGAACCCGAAAGGCCTGATCAGGACTCAAGAAGGTTAAAATGCAGTCCACCAACATATTCGGGTAAAACAAGCATGGCAAGCAAGAATCGTATTGAAGGGGCCGAGGCGGTCGTGGCATTCGTGCGCGATACGAAACTTCCTTTCGAACCGGGGCAGCAAGCCCAGGCCAAGCTGCTTGTTTCGGCAAAGGCCGGAGATAAATGGCGGATTACCAGGGCCACCCTGCCCGTCGGTTTCCTGCACAACGAGGACTCCGTCGAAATTGTCATGGAGTCCATCGGCTCGCCCTTCTACCGAGCATACCGCTCGATTCCAGGCACTCAATTCATCTACGACACCCTGAAGTCAAAACTGTTCATTGAAGGGCATCTCAATAAAGGACGCGGCGACCCCTTCGTCATCTGCCTGTCGCGCTAACGTTCCCATCGTCAAGCGCGGCAAACAGGCATGCCGTTCGCGTGACCGAGACGGCACAAGGCACCGAAGCAGCGCCGTTCACCGCAATACCCATCAAATCTTGCGAAAGCGCGGCAAGAGTTGTTCGTTTCCGCCCGGCTCCCACTCAAGAACCAACCTGTCCCCGATAGCTAGCTGGCCGTGCTCCGCATTGATCACATTGCTGACGAAACGCACGCCGGGCAAGGCGGGAAACTCGACCAGGGCAACGTTATAAGGCAGTGACGAACGCACCGACTCATGGGCTGGCGTATGTGCCCATGTAAATGAATACACCACCGCCTCGGCGGGCGCCTCGAGCCATTGTCGCGTCAACGATTGGCAATGCGGGCAAATCGGCAGGGGCGGATGCACGAGCCGCAGGCAATCGCCGCATTGCTGGAACATCAGCCGCTGCGCGTTGCAATGCTCCCAGAACGGAGCATTGACGTCATCGATGTGCGGTCCGGGAACGGTAATGGGAAGATAAGGCATGTCAGACTCCAAGAATCGCCGCGCTGGACGGACTGATCTCCGAAGCGCCGCTCACCAGGCAGGTGCGCGCTCCGTCGACCTGGCTGCTGGATTCGCCGCGCAGTTGGCGCACGCCTTCGACAATATGGTTCATGCCGTGCACATAAGCCTCGGACAAGCTGCCGCCATGCGTATTGATGGGCATGCTGCCGTGCGGCCATGCCGCGCGGCCGTCGGCGATATAAGCCGGGCCTTCTCCCCGTCCGCAAAATCCGAAATCCTCCAGGCTCATGAATATCAAGGCGCTGAAATGGTCGTAGAACTGGGCCACCGCGATATCCTGCGGGTCGACCTGCGCCTTCGCAAAAAGACGCTGCGCGAGTTGCCGCTGACCGCCTGTGGTATAGCTGTCGCCAGGCATATTGTGCGAGCCCATTGCACCCGTGCCCCATCCGGGGTCGCTGCCCTGCACCGACCGCAAGGATGTCGACCGGACGTTTGGCCAGATCCCGCGCGCGCTCGCGCGTCGTCACAATGACAGCGCAGGCGCCATCGGTTTCCAGGCAGCAGTCGTGCAGGCGAAATGGCTCCGCTATCGGTTTTGACTGAAGGTAAGCGTCCAAGAGTCAGCGGCTTGCCATGCATGACGGCGCGCGGATTGCGCTGGGCATTGTCGCGGAACATCATGGCGATCTTCGCCAAGTCTTCCACGTCGAAGCCGTACTCATGGCGATAGCGCTGCGCTACCAGCGCCAAGCCTTGCGCAGCCGAGAAAAGTCCATACGGGCCGACCATATCGCTATGCATGCGCTGCGCATAGAATCGGCCATAGCGGCGGCTGCGCCCCTGGCACAGGCTGCGAAACACGGCAACATAATTTGCCTGGCCGGACTCGACCGCACTGGCCGCCAAGGCCAATGCGCCGCATGAGCCGCCGCCGCGCCCGCCCCACACCGATCCGGAAAATTTCAAATCCGGTATGCCCAGACCCAGTTGCAGCAAGGACGCATCGATCGAGGTGTCCGAATAACAGGCAAAGCCATCGACGGCCCCCGCATCGAGACCGCAATCCCGCGCGGCGGCCATGATAGCCTGGCACGCAAGCTGGAACTCGTTGCGATCCTCGATGCCCCCAAAGCGCCGGTATTCAGTTTCGCCGATGCCGGCAATACATGCCCTCATGTTCTTGTTTTCCATGCTATTGCACCGGTATGCCGGTTTCGCGCACAAACTTGGCCCATTTCCTCAGATCGGAGGAATACGATTTTCCGAAGTCCGCGGTGGACAAGGTAATGGGCGTCAAACCCTGGTCCAGGAGATAGGCCTTGATGTCCTTATCGGACAAGGCCTTGACGGCCGCCTGGTGAAAGCGCTGTATCATGGCCGGTGACACGCCGGCGGGCGCAAAATAGCCATACCAGGAAACAATGTCATAGCCAGGCACGCCTTGCTCGGCCACGGTCGGCACATTCTTCAACGATGGCGACATCGAACGCTGCGCCGAGGTAACCGCCAGCATGCGCAACTTGCCGGTGTCGACAAAAGGCTTGATCGGAATCGGGCTTAGGATGGCGACATCGATGCGCCCAGAGATCACATCGGGAAGCAGAGCCGCCACGCTTTTATAGGGTACGTTGGTCATCTCGAAGCCGGCTTCGTTCTGCAGCACCTGGCCGGCTATGAAGTCTGTTCCATTCGCGCCCAGGCTGCCGAAATTCAGCTTGCGCGGATTTTTTTTGCCGTAATCGATAAGCTCGCGCAAATTCTTGATGGGCAGCTTTGAATTGATGAACAGCACAAATGGCGTGGCGGCAATTCCAGCGATCGGCTCGAAATCCTTCACCGGATCAAAACGCGCCACCGATTTCATGACCAGCGGCGCCACGATCAGGGCGCTGGGCACGCCCATCAGCACCGTGTAGCCATTAGGCGAGGCTTTAGCCGCGGCTTCGGCGGCGATCATGCCGGCGGCGCCGCCACGATAATCATGCACCAGCGGCTGGCCAATGTTCTTGGCGATTTCGGCGCCGACCCGTTCAGCCAAGGCCTGGGCCGCCCCGCCGGGGCCGAATGGAACAATCACTTTGATCATGCTGTCTGGATAATCGGCCGCACTAGCCAGTGCGGGCAGCGCCGCCAACGAAACGCATGCGGCCGCAATAGCCGCAAGGTGATGCAGAAACCGGTATGTCGAATTCATCGTTATGTCCTTGTATTGTTTGTCCCCACCTCCCGCCATCGCGCTCTATTGCAATGGAAAGCCCTTGATCGTGGTGCGCCACATAAGCCGGGGCTGGTCGGGCCAATAGTCTTTGACGGCCTGATGCTGTGTGCTGTAGTTGTCCCACATCAATACATCGCCGGGGCACCATTTGTGGCGATACACGAACTCCTCGCGCGCCGCATGCGTATACAGCGATTCGAGCAAGGCCTTGCTTTCTTCTTCGGGAATGCCAAGTATCTTCTGCGTAAAGCCGGCATTCACGTACAGGCACTTGGCTCCCGTCGCGGGATGGGTCAACACCACCGGATGCGCGACCCCCGGCAAGGAATCGTTGGGCTTGCTGAATCGGAACACATACTCGTGCCAGGCGGAAAGCGACTCCAGCCGTTCGCGCTCGCTTGCCGGCAACGCCGCGAACGCCGCCACTGAACTGGAGAACATCGTGTCGCCCAACGGCCGGCCGTTCTCATCATGCGGGATTCGTTTCGCGTGCAGGATCGAAGACCAGGCCGGGCAGGCGACATACGATCGGTCGGTGTGCCAATACTGGCCGGCATCCTGGACCCCCAATTTCCGTCCGTTTTCGACAATATTCGAAAGCACGAGAATGTCGGGATAATCGGGCTTGAGGAACTCGCTCAAGGTGGACTCGTACGACTCATGCGGACCGATATGGTGCGCGAAATCGATAAACTGCGCCTCGTTAAGCGCTTGATTGCGCACTATCAATACGCCATGATCCAAAAACGCCTGCTTGATCCGGCGCACATTCTCCTCGCTCAGCGGTTGGGACAGGTCTATTCCATGTACTTCGCAGCCAATGACGGCGTTTAATTGCTTGATCTCCATGCGGCCTCCTTGATGCCATCGATGTATTACGACTTCCGCCTCTCTGTGCGGTGTGTTTCGTCCTTTTCCCTCAAACGCGTCGTTCCTGGCCCACCCAATACCGTTCCCGGATCTCGCGTTTCAACACCTTGCCCAGCTCGCTGCGCGGAAGACTGGGCCATACTTCAACGGACTTCGGGGTTTTCAGTCCCCCCAAGGTCGCGCGGCAATGTTCTTTCAGCTCGGTTTCGGATGCGCTGAAACCCTGCTTGAGTTCGACCACCGCCTTGACCGCTTCGCCCCACTTCTCGTCGGGTACGCCCACCACCGCGCAGTCCAGTATCGAGGGGTGGCGCCACAGAACCTGCTCTATTTCGCTGGGATAGATATTGAAGCCGCCGCTGATGATCATGTCTTTCTTGCGATCGACGATATAGAAATAACCGTCCTCGTCGCGGTAGCCGATGTCGCCGGTGTGGTGCCAGCCGTAGCGGGAAGCCGCCTCGGTTTCCTCGGGCCGGTTGAAATAGCCCTGCATCACCAGATTGCCTCGCACAACCATTTCGCCAAGCTCCCGAGGCGGCAATATCCGCCCCAGATCGTCCATGACTTCGACCCGCATCAATGGACTGGCCCGGCCGCAGCTTTTGAGCCGCTGCGCATCCAGTTCCGGATCGCCGAGCAAATGTTCATCCGGCCCCAGATAGGTGCAAATAAAAGGCGCCTCTGTCTGGCCCCAGGCCTGCACCATGACCGGTCCGAAAGCCTTGATCGCTTCGGCCAACTTTTGCGCGGACATCGGCGCTCCGGCGGAAATCAGGTATCGCAAGGACGGATAAGCGCGCTCGCGCAGCGCAGGCATGGCAAGCAGGCTATAGATCACCGTCGGCGGCAAAAACAGCGTGGTTATGGAGTGCCGCTCGATCGCGTCCAGGATGGCGGCCGGATCGGCGCGCTCAAGCAGTATTACCGTGCCGCCCGCAAAAATAATCGATAGCGCGATATTGCCGGCCCCGTGCGTAACGGGCGCGACAACCAGGTTTACGTGCGGCCCCGGCAGCGGCATGCATAAATGAAAGCTTGCAAACAAGGCTTCCACATTGCGCTGGCAAATCATGACGCTTTTGGGCTTGCCGGTCGTGCCGCCCGTGCATTTGATCCAGGCCAGGTCTTCCGGGCTGTGCGCGTGATCTTCGAAAATATCCGGGCAGTCGGCGGCCCACTCGTCAAACGAAGGGCTATCGCCGATTTCCCGATCGAAGCAAACGCTTCCTTTCAGGCCTGGCATTGCCGCCCGCATCGCATCGACCTCGGACGCGACGCTGCTATGGAAAAAAATGAACTCGCAACTGTTTTCGTCCAGGAACGAGATGTTCTCGGCCACTGGATTGCGCATCTGCACCGGCAGCCATACCGCTCCCGCGCGCAGCAGCCCGATCAGCGACACCAGTGTCAACGACACATTGGGGCTGTATATCGCCACGCGCGCGCCCCGCCCAAGTCCCGCCTTGCGCAGCCCGTTGGCAACCCTGTGCGTAAGCTTGCGGACTTGCGCGTGGGTATATGAACTATTTTTATCCGCCACACACACACGCAAGGGTTCGCGGGCCAAGCCATTATCAAGAAGATCGATCAAACTCACGGAAAGCAGCCTTTGCAGAACATCGTTGGATTCAGTCTAGCAGCGCGTTTTGCGGGGCGTCTAATCGTAATTTCGGAGGTTCGTCATCAGCTTTTGAAATGCTGCAATGCAATGCATCCATTCCACTGTATATTTAGCAACATCATGGACCTTACACATTTGCGCACATTTGTCGCGGTGGCCGAAGAGCAGCATCTCACACGCGCCGCGGAACGCCTGCACATCAGCCAGCCGGCCGCAAGCGCTCATATCCGCGCGCTCGAAAAAACCTTCGACATCGTTCTGTTCGAACGGGGCAACCGCAACCTCGAACTCACCAGCGCGGGACAAACGCTGATGCACCAGGCCAGGCAGGTCCTGGCGGAAGCCCAGGCGTTCAAATCGGCCGCGCGCCAGCTTAGCGGACAGACGAAGGGCTCCCTTATTTTGGGCAGCAATAACGATCCGGCGCTAAGCCATATTGCCGAGGTGGCCGGCTGGATGCGCGATACCTATCCTCTTATAGCGCTGCAATTGCAGGCGCAAAGCTCGGCGGCCATGCTTCAAAGCACGCGCACAGGCGAACTGGACGCGGCTTTCCTGCTGGCCCAATCGGTCGACGATAGCCTGGGCTGCTTGATTCTTCGGCCGGTCAACTATTGCGTCGCGGGGTCCCCAAAGTGGCGGGAAGCGCTGCAACAAGCCGATTGGGCCGCGCTTGCCCGGCTGCCCTGGATAACCGCGGCGCAAGGCAATTCGTATGCGCGCATGCTTGAACGGCTGTTCGGAGACAAGGGTCTGGAAGTCAATAGTGTTGTCGAAACCGACAACGATGCCGTTATCCGCGCCTTGATCAAGGCCGGCGTCGGCATTTCACTGGTGCGCGAAGACCTGGCCATGGAAGCCCAGCAAGCCGGACTCATGAGCGTATGGCCGCACGCCACGGCTACGACTCAATTGATGTTTGTTTACCCCAACAGCCGCGCCGGCGACCCCTTGATAAGCGCCCTGATCAAGGCGGTAAAGGCCGTCTGGCCTAATGCCTGTTAACGTTAAAACCCCGCCAGCGTGATCACCCGTAGGGCCGATGGCATATCGGGCGGGGATTTAGTGTTACAGACCCTTAGGCCGCTACGCTCCATATTGAGTGGCCGCCCGAATGCTTTATGCTGTATAAGCCTTCGTCCGCCCGGCGCAGCAGCGTGGGCATGTCCAGGCCGTTCTGCGGATAGTTGGCGATACTGATATTGGCGGTAATGGACAACTCCTGGCCGTTGATCCAGAATGGCCGATCCAGTTCGGCCATGACTTTGCGCGCTACGACGAGCGCGCTGTCCGAACTGTCGATCTGCCCCAGCACTATGGCGAATTCGTCGCCGCTCAATCGCGCCACGGTGTCGGCGGCCCGGACACACGACAACAGGCGCTGCGCGGCAAGTTTCAATAATTCATCGGCCACAGTACGGCCGCATGCGTCATTGACCGTTTTGAACAAATCCAGGCGGGCGAACAAGACCGCCGCATTGCGGCCATAGCGCGCGGCCGCGCGCAACGCCTGTTCACCGCGATCCATCAATAGCGAGCGGCTGGCCAATCCGGTGAGCTCATCGCGCAAAGCCAGTTCTTTCAGATCATCTTCGCACTGCTTCAGTCTTGCTATGTCAGTGAAAACGCCGACATGATTGGTGACGCGGCCCCTGTCATCGCGAATGGCGTCCAGATTGAGAAATACCGGCGAATCCTGGCCATCTTTATGCTGAATCCATGTCTCTCCTTTCCATTTTCCGGTCATCATCAGGCTGCCCAGCATCTTTCGGAAGAAGGTATTATCGTGCCGCCCCGCGGACGGCTTGAGCAGTTGATCCAGGGTTTTGCCCGACGCAAGCCCTGAATCGTAGCCAGTGATGCGCGTGAATGCGGGATTCACCGACATGATGGCGCCCTGGTCGTCGAATATGACCAGGGCATCGCCCGAGTGCTTTACCGCGGCGGCCGTCAGGCGCAATGTTTCCTCCAGTTGCCGGCGATGAGTGATGTCGACCAACTGAGTAAGGTAGCAAGGCTGCTCATTGAGCTCCATGCTTTCCACATTGGCCAGGACCGACAAGCGCTTTTCATCCACATGGATACTGACTTCGAAATCACGCAGGCTGCCGTGCTTTTTCACACGGCGAATAATGCCCCGGCGCTGGAACGGCCCCGGCCAGATATTCAGTTCGAGCGCGGTATGCCCCAGCATGTCGTTCGATGAAAGCCCCAGCAGCGCGAGCATTTCTTCGTTGACGGCCACGCACTTGCCTGTCTTGGAGTCTGTAATGAGGCTGGGCAGCGGGCTTCTTTCAAAGGCGGCCTCCCAGCCCTTGCTGTCTTGCGAAAGTTGCGCGGCGGGCTGGTTTGCGCATACCAGCACCCGCGCAAGATCGTGCTTGAGCGCCAGTGAGCCTTCTATAGAATAATGACGAGACTTAAAGCTGGAAACCAGGTTATTGGCTTGTTGTCTGGCAACGTTGGAGTTGGCTTGTATCATCGAACTCATCAAAAAAGGGAACGGGGCAATAGAGGCGTAGTCCTTTCATCGTGCCTTCAATGAAGTCAGCAAACTTTTGATCCACAGACAATGAACTTTGCTAAACCCCCATTTACGTAACCAATCGTTAGCGCCTAGGGTTTATCCTTGGTACGAAACGCAAGAATTCAGCCGGCGCCTGAACATCGGCCCAGCACGCATGATAAAGTGATTTGCAATATTAACCACAGGATGGACAGCAAACGCGCCATGAAAACAATTCGCTATTATTTTTCGCCGAAGTCCCCATGGACGTATCTGGGACATGAACGACTGATAGCCATAGCCAAACGGCATGACGCAACCATAGAAGCCCGGCCGGTCAAGCTCGACGCCATCTTCCCGGTATCGGGCGGCCTGCCGCTGAATCAACGGGCCGCGCAGCGCCAGGCATATCGGATCACCGAATTGACGCGATGGTCGCGGCATCTTGGCCTGCCCCTGAATCCTCATCCTGAATTCTTTCCGGTCGACGACCTGGACGCGGCAAAAACAGTGGCCGCCGCAATCGCGCTGCATGGCCACGATGCCGCGTTGAAACTTGCAGGCGCTTTGCTGCGAGCGGTTTGGGCGCAAGAGCGCAACATAGCCGACCCTGAAACACTGGTTCAAATAGGCAATGAGTGCGGCCTGGATGGTGTTGCCCTTTATGCCGGGCGCGAAGATGCCGCCGAACTATATGATCGCTACACCAACGACGCAATCGCACTTCAGGTATTTGGCGCGCCCTGGTACGAATACCGCGGCGTTTCTTTTTGGGGGCAGGACAGGCTGGATTTCCTGGACCGGGCCCTGGCCGAGGCTTGAACCGTCTGGTTCAGGCCGGCGCAATCGGCAGTGTTTGTCGGCCTCCGTGGTCCCGCAGTTTGGCCGAAAAATCTTCGAACGGCATGGGGCGCGCGAACAAATACCCCTGAAACTCATCGCAGAAATGGCGCTTGAGAAACCAGAATTGAGACTCGGTCTCCACGCCTTCGGCAACTACCTTCAAGTTCAGATGATGGGCCAGGCCAATTATTGCTTTGGTAATGGCCGCATCATTCCTGTCGCTGATGACCTCGTTGACAAACGAACGGTCGATCTTGATTTTATCTATCGGCAAGTTTTTCAGATAATTGAGGCTTGAATAGCCGGTGCCGAAATCATCGATGGACACCCTTACCCCTAGCTCTTTCAACTCGACGAGCTTGGCGATAATGTAAGCCGCGTTATCCAGCAACACACCCTCGGTAATCTCGATCTCGAGACAGTCGGCGGGCAGCGAATAAACCTGCAGTTTCGCCCTGATGCCGCTGACGAAATCGTTGCGCAGGAAATGCAAAGGAGAAATGTTCACGATTACCGGGAAATCCGCTAATCCGCTTGCCCTGAGCCGGCTGATATCGCGACAAGCGGTGTCCAGCACCCAATTGCTCAACGGTATGATCTGGCCTGTTTCTTCCGCCAGAGGAATAAAATCCGAGGGAGGAATCATGGGTCCATGCGCCGAATGCGGCCAGCGCAATAGCGCCTCGGCCCCCACTATGCAGCCGCTGTTGCCGTCGATCAAAGGCTGGTAGTGCAAAGCGAAAGCGCCTTCGTCCAGGGCAATCTGCAAATCGTTTCGCATCGTCAAGCGTTCAGCAACCGTTGCGCTTAAATCGGCGGTATAAACATGCCAGGTATTGCGCCCCGCCTGTCTGGCGCGAGCCATCGCCAAATCGGCCTGCCGCACGATTTCCATGGGCCTGTCGACATTGCCGTCGCTGGCGGTAATCCCCGCGCTGGCCGCCAGGCGCAGCTCCATGTTCTCGATGCAATAAGGCCTGGCCAGGGCGGCGAGAATCCGCTCGATGGCGGCAAACATTTCCTCGCGCTCGATGTTGGCGAATACCACGACAAACTCGGCCCCTTCCACCCGCGCGACAAACTGCGTTCCCCCCATGTTTTTCACGATGCGCGAGGCTACCTTCTTGAGGACTTCATCCCCGATGTCGCGGCCCATGGAATCATTGATGAACTTCATGCCGTCCAGATCGAACACGACCGCCCACAGCTTGCCGCCCCGCTGTCTGGTCACCCGGCAAATCTCCTTTAACCTAGCTTGAAGATGCCTTCTGTTGGGCATCTGCGTCAAGTAGTCATGCAGCGAACCATGGTGCAACTGGATGGAGCGATGACGCAGCATCATTGCCAGCGTTTGCGATCTGGTAAGGAAGAAGGTGAATATCAAACAGACGAGCAAAACCAGATCGGGCAAATAGTTGGCAAGTGGCTCCAGCCAGGAGCGGTCCCGCTCGATCATCGCGTACCAGGCCAGCGCGGATACAAAGGTGCCCAGAATCGCCATGGCCGCTATAGTGCGATCGGAGAAAATACGTTGCCGCTGACTCTCGCGGGATAAAGCCACCACCGCGTATCCGGCCAGGACACCCAGGACCGAAGCCAGATTGACCGCGCCCGGCATGCTGTGCGGATTGAAGGCGAAAAACTCGGGCGCCATGCGCAATGCTATGGCCCCCAGGATAACGGCGTATCCGGAATAACGCGCAACGCGCCGGCCGGCCGGCCCCCAGCGGCTGCCTATAATGGCCAGGGCCAATATCCCCGATAATACGGCCGGTGCACTGTCGACATAAAAACCCTTGCCTGTGAGCATGGGTTGGCTGGCCGACAGCGGGAAAAATAAATTATGGATCAGGCTGTGCAAGCTGATGGCCAGCGCGATGAACGCCAGCGCGCGCGAAATGACCGGGCGGCCCTGAGCGGCAAGAATAGCGGCGCCGCATAAAAAAAACACCAGCGCGCAACCCAAGGAAAGCAGAGACTCATCGCCTTCGTGCAAAAAATAGTCCGCGCACGCCAGCATCCCCACCCACATGAGGGTGACAGCGATCAAAAATACCGGGAACTGCTTGAATTGACGTTGAATATCAACTTGCGCCATATCGCAAGGCGGCATGTTTTCCAATAACGCCACGCCATCCCTGCCAGGCATTTGTCCTGTTATAGAAGTTCCCATCGATTCCGCCTTGTGCATTCTGCCGGGACTGTCAATTCAACATGAACCGTGGGTAGCCGGAACTACGTGCGCCCCTGTATAAACTTGCGCCTGACGGCGCACGCCGATCCAGAACCACACGCTCTATCAAGCCGGGCCGCCGGCAGAGGCAGACCCCGATTGCAGCGGTGTGTCAGGACGCCCTTCCAACGCCTGAACCCTGGATTCGAGCGCCGCAATGCGCGCCATGGATCGCTCGAGCAGTTGCGCCTGAACATCGAACTCTTCCCTGGTGACCAGATCCAATCGGGCAAAAGTTTGCGCCATCATCGCCTTGACGTTGCGCTCGATATCGGCAGCGGGACTTTTGGCAATCAGTTCGGACATGTTTTTTTGAAAGTCTTCAATCCAATCGGTTCGATTAATCATGGCCATCTCCGTTAGAACAATAAGCTAGTGTAATAAAAAACGGGCCTCGAAAGCCCGTTTTTTTTAATCGATAGCGTGTTGACCGCGCCATCGATTAACCTGAAAGCTATCAGGGTTTGGTGCTAGTGGTACTGCCATTGCCCACGGAGTCCTGGATTGTCTTGTCTGCCTTGGCGGCGCCTTCCTTGATGGCATTGCCCATTTGGCCTGCCTTCTCGGAGGCGGCATCCTTGAGATTGCCGGCTTTCTCCGAAATCGTGCTGGCTGCCTGCTTGGCGGACTCTTTCATGGAGTCGCCGGAGCTTGTGGATGAAGGGGTCGTGGCCGGTGTATCGGACGATGAAGGCGCTGGCGCAGGAGCCGGTGCTGGCGCAGGAGTTGTCGGAGCTGGAGTGGTGCAGGAGTCTCGGAGCTGGCGCAGGCGCCGGAGCGGGAGTTTCGGTGGGGGCGCCGCCGTTGGCTGGCGCGGTCTGTATCTTCGCCTTTCGAGCATGCGGCAAGCAGACTCAGTGAAGCGACCATTGCAATGACGGCAAGAGATGTACGAGTCTTTTCCATAATATTCCTCACTAATCCTAAATCGCGATACTGATTGCTGATCCGTTGCGACTGGCGGCTCAGCAGCGAGCTTCTTACAACTTGCTTAGTAACAATTCTAGCCACAGAAGGACCCTGCCCCCCGCCACTAGTGTAAATACTAATTTCATTACTATTATTCATTATGTTCTTTTTTTAATGAAACACCTTTAGACACCAGGAGTTGGAAACATATCGCACCTCCCTCTTCTACAATATGAAGATACAAATACCCTCTCGCATCAAGCTATTGTTACGATTTTCCGAGGCTATCGGGCACATACTGCTCTGATTTGGTGCACATCTTGGGCAAATAAGCACCAAAGCAGGTCGGATAGACAGGCGTCGCCCAAGGAAACCACCAAGAATGGGCATATCCCCAGGGTGCACCCTGGCGACCCGGGCTGGTTTATTAGTCGAGGGGGGGGGCGGCCCTGCTATCCGCTCCTGCTCCTCTACGCTACAGCCACCTACGCCTTACCGAACGGATCACTGCCTTATTTTTTGCGGCAGGCAAAGCGTAACCTGCTTGCCGCAACGACAAAATTCCGGAATTGGCATGGCTTTTGCGTATGTTCCATGGTCAACCCCATGAGGAAACCGCAATGAAGCTCATTACAGCCATTATCAAACCCTTCAAGCTGGACGAAGTCCGGGAAGCCTTGTCCGAGATAGGCATACAAGGGATGACAGTCACGGAAGTCAAGGGTTTCGGCCGCCAGAAAGGCCATACCGAACTCTACCGCGGAGCGGAATATACCGTCGATTTCCTGCCCAAGCTGCGCCTGGAAATGGCCGTCTCCGACCATATGGTCGAACAGGCCATCGAAAACCTTTGCACCGCAGCGCATACCGGCAAGATCGGCGACGGCAAGATATTCGTCACGCCTATCGAGCAGGCCATACGCATACGCACCGGCGAGTCCGGCGAAAACGCCCTGTAGGCTGGCCGATCTCCGACTTCTTCACATAACCCTCGTCAACGCCCTATTTCGCCTGACAACCAGGCCGGCGCTTGACACTCAGGAGTAAAAAATGGATAAAGCCGATTTGGCATGGGTAAGCATTTCGACCCTGTTGGTACTGCTGATGGTGGTGCCGGGACTTGCACTGTTTTATGGCGGCCTGGTTCGCACCAAGAATGTGCTGTCAATATTGATCCAGGTCGTTTCGACCTTTTCCCTGGCGCTTGTCCTCTGGTTCATTTACGGTTATTCCCTGGCGTTTACCCAGGGCAACGCCGTACTGGGCGGATTTTCGCGAGTTTTGTTCAGCGGGATGTTCGACCTGGCCGGTAAAAAATTCGAATTGGCCGGCACCATACCGGAAATAAGCTTTGCCGCGTTCCAGGCTACCTTTGCCGGTATTACCTGCGCACTGATCGTGGGTGGATTCGCGGAACGCGCCAAATACTCGGCAATCATGCTATTTACCGCTATCTGGCTGACCTTCTCCTATATTCCCATCGCGCATATGGTATGGGCGCCGGGAGGCTGGCTGTTCGAGCGCGGCGCGCTGGATTTCGCCGGCGGTACTGTCGTTCATATCAATGCCGGCGTCGCCGGCCTGGTGGGCGCCTACTTCATAGGCAAGCGCATAGGCTACGGCCGCGAATCGATGCAGCCTCACAACCTGCCGATGGCGATGATCAGGAGCCTCCCTGCTATGGGTGGGCTGGTTCGGCTTTAATGCAGGTTCGGCGTTGAGCGCCAATGAAACAGCGGCCCTGGCATTTTTCAATACCATGCTGGCTACGGCAGGGGCGATCCTGGCCTGGCTACTGATTGAATGGAAGTACAAGGGCAAGCCATCTTTGCTGGGCGCCATTTCAGGAGCGGTAGCCGGCCTGGTCGGCATCACGCCCGCGGCGGGTTTGGTCGGCCCCTCGGGCGCCCTGTTCATTGGCGTGGCGACCGGCGCGATCTGCGTGTGGGGGGTAAACGGCTTGAAACGCATGCTGCGCGCCGATGACAGCCTTGACGTTTTCGGCATCCACGGCGTGGGCGGCATAGCGGGCGCCCTGCTGACCGGCGTGTTCAACGCCAAAGCGCTGGGCGGCCCGGGCCTGGAAACAATAGGCGCGATTCCTCATCAAGTATGGGTACAGTTCGAAGGCGTGGTCATTACCGTGGCATGGTCCGCGGCAGTCGCCTGGATAGCCTACTTTATTGCCGATAAAGCGTGCGGCCTGCGCGTGTCGACGGAGGCTGAACGCGAAGGCCTGGATATCCATTCCCACGGCGAAACCGCCTACCACAGGTAAAATCGGCGGAGGCCGGGTCGACTCATCGTAATACGGCAAGGCCTTTTCCGTGCGCAGCCGTTTCGGTGTGCTGCTGGCCAGCGGCGGCTTCTGCCGCAACGTGGGCCGATCCGGCCAGCCCGCCCTGTCACATACCTTAATTGGACAAGGCCGCTAAATCGATGCGTTCCGCTCGATTTAGCGCCGACGCCACTTTGACCCTCAAGGCGTTCGAGTGAGCCTGCATGACTTCTTTTTTGACATCCAGCATTTGCTGCGGATGCATGGAAAATTCGGTCAGGCCCAACCCCAGAAGCATGCGCGTCACCCGCGAATCGCCGGCAATTTCACCGCATACCGCCACCGGCTTGCCGGCGCGCTCGGCCGCATTGATGGTATGAGCGATCAAGCGCAAAACGGCCGGATGCATGGGGTCGTACAGATCGGCCACTTCGCTGTCGCCCCTATCGATGGCCAGGGTGTATTGAATGAGATCGTTCGTGCCGATGGACAGGAAATCCAGGGTTTCGACAAAAGGCTCGATGGCAATGGCCATGGCAGGTATTTCAACCATGGCGCCCAATGAAATATCGCGCGCATACGGCACCCCGCTGGCGTCCAGATCGCGGCAGGCGGAATCTATGGCCTGCCGGGTGGCATGGACTTCATGCATGTGCGAGATCATGGGGATCAGGATACGTATATGGCCATGCAGGGACGCACGCAGCAAGGCCCGCAACTGGGTGCCGAAAATTTCCGGGTTTGCCAGGCAATACCTGATTGCCCGCAGGCCCAGGGCCGGATTGGTGGCTACCGTGACGTCGCCATCCAGGGTTTTGTCCGCGCCCAGATCGAGGGTGCGTATGGTGACAGGACGGCCGGCCATGGTTTTGACCACCGAGGCATAGGCTTCGTACTGCTCGTCTTCAGAGGGCAGATCGCGGCGGCCCATGAACAGGAATTCGCTGCGAAACAAGCCTATGCCATCGGCGCCGGCCTGCATGGCGGCAATCGCTTCTTCGGGAAGCTCGATATTGGCTTCCAGCCTGATCTGAATGCCGTCCAGCGTGATCGCCGGGGCATCGCGCAACAAGGCCAGTTCGGCTCGTTCGCCGACATAGGCGGCCTGGCGCTGCCGGTATTCCAGCAATACTTTTTCAGAAGGATTGACCAGGACGGCGCCGGTGAAACCATCGGCGACCAGCATATCGCCATCGCGCACCAGCATCCTGATGTGGCCCAGGCCAACCACCGCCGGCACATTCATGCTGCGCGCGACAATGGCCGTATGCGAGGTGGGGCCGCCAAGATCGGTCAGGAACGCGGCAAAACGGGCGCCGCGCAAACGCAGCATATCGGCCGGTGAAATGTCGCGCGCCACCACGATAAGAGGATCGTTCGAATCGCCGGCATCAAGCAGGTTGGGCAGCAAGGCGGTCGAGCCCGACAGCACGCGCAACACCTTTTCGATAACCTGGCGAATATCGGCGCCGCGTTCGCGCAGATATTCGTCTTCCATGACGGAAAACTGTTCAACCAGCAATTGCCCCTGGGTGGTCAAGGCCCATTCGGCGTTGTAGTGGCGTTCAACGATAAGGTCGCAGGTTTGCTGCGAAAGCATGGGATCGTCCAGCAGCAGGCCATGCACCGTCAGCAAAGGACCAAGCTCGCGCGGTGCATCGTCGGGCAAGGTGTCGGCCATGAGCTGCAGTTCGTCGCGCGCGGTGGCCAAGGCCTTTTTCAGGCGCTCGCACTCTTGCTGGACATCATCGGGAGAAATACGGTAGTGCACGACCTCGAGCGTGGCCGCGCTCATGATTGCCGCCCTGCCTATGGCATAGCCCTTGACCACTCCTTGCCCCTGCATGCACAGCATGGAGCCGAACTCGCGTCGATCGGAAGATGGGTATGTCGTCATTGAGCGCTAGTGTTCCGGCTGCGGCGGCCTGGCTATTCCTGCTCGCCGAATTTGTTATTGAACAACGATTGAATATCGAGCAGCGCCTGCTCGGCGTCGCCGCCGGTGGCGTCGACCTTGACCGTAACCCCCAAGCCGGCGGCCAGCATCATGACACCCATTATGCTTTTGGCATTGACCCGCTGCGCGCCCCGGGCAATGAAAATGTCGCTGCCGAATTTACCGGCCAATTGTGTAAGCTTGGCCGCGGCACGAGCATGCAGGCCCAATTTATTGCTGATAACGATATCAATGGATGGCATAGGATGCTTTTAATTTAACAGGTGAAAACCCGAGGATACCAGTTAGGTCGCCTGGTCGGCATTGACGATACCTCTGAGCGCGCCAAGACGCACGCTTTCGCTCAGTTTATCTGGATTTTCCTGTTGCTCGGTCAGCGCCTTCAATACCATGCACAGATTGGTGCCGGTAATCAAATGCGCCATCAAGCCTTGTTCGTTTGCCTGCTTGAGAGCCTGCTTGGCAATATTGAACGGCGTGGCGCCGAATATATCGCAAAGGATCAGAGTGGCCTGGTCGGCATGCCGTAAAAGCTGCCGGGACAAGTCCGATATAAGCGGCCCCGGCTCGGCATCGGGGGCAATGTCGAATACGGCAAGATCGGGCTTCTGGCCTAGAATATGCTCGGCGCAAACCGCGAAGGCCGACCCCAGCGGTTTGTGCATGACCAGTACGATGCGCGCCATTCAGACACCCACCGCCTGCTCGAGCGCCGCCGCAAAGCAATCGCCCACGTCAAAACCGGTTTGTTCGGTGATTTCGACAAAACAGGTCGGACTGGTGACGTTGATTTCGGTCACGTAGTCGCCGATTACGTCCAGCCCGACCAGCAGCAAGCCGCGATCGACCAAAGCCGGACCGATGGCCTGGGCGATTTCCAGGTCGCGCGGCGACAAGGCTTGCGCCACACCGCGGCCGCCCGCCGCAAGGTTGCCGCGGGTTTCCCCCGCCAGCGGAATGCGCGCCAACGCATAAGGGACCGGCTTTCCGGCGATCAGCAAGATACGCTTGTCGCCCTTGAGAATTTCTGGAATGTAGCGCTGCGCCATAATGCTGCGCGCGCCATTGTCGGTCAGCGTTTCAAGTATGGCGCCCACATTATGCTCGCCTTGTCCCAGGCGAAAAATACCGGTGCCGCCCATGCCGTCCAGCGGCTTTACGATGACATCGCCGTACTTGGCATGGAAAGCGCGCAAGCGCGCCATGTCGCGCGTAACGATCGTAGGCGAGGTGAAAGATGCGAATTCGGTAATGGCGAGTTTTTCGGGATGATTGCGTATGGCCGCGCCGGAATTGAATACCCGCGCGCCCTGCGCCTGGGCGTATTCAAGCAGATGCGTCGAATACACATATTCCATGTCGAATGGCGGATCCTTGCGCATCAGCACAGCGTCGAATTGCGCCAGACTGGTCTGCGCGGCGGGACTGCACTCGCGCCACCAGCCGGGACTATGCAAATCGGCGGACTCGACCAAGGCGATACCTGTGCTTACCGCCTTGACCGCGCCCTCGTCGATATACAGATCGCCCTGATGGGCCACGCTCAAGGTGTGGCCCCGGGCGACCAGGGCACGCATCATCGCTACTGACGAATCTTTATAGGCCTTGAGAGACGGCAAGGGATCAATGACAAATAGAACGTGCATAAAACACCTGCATGCGCCCGTCCGCCATGAGTCGCCGACGGAACGGGGATTGAAAAACTCGGGCTTAGGAAGCCGCGTCGCCAGGCTTGCCGGGAGCCGTCGCTTTTTTGCGTGGCGCCAAAACCATTACCATTTGGCGGCCTTCAAGCTTGGGCATGGCTTCGACCAGGCATAGCTCGAGGAGGTCGTCGCGTACGCGTTCGAGAACGCGCATGCCAAGTTCCTGGTGAGCCATTTCCCGGCCACGGAAACGCAGCGTTACCTTGGCCTTGTCGCCTTCTTCAATGAAGCGGCGCAAATTGCGCAGTTTGACCTGGTAATCGCCTTCGTCGGTGCCGGGGCGGAACTTGACTTCTTTTACCTGGATGATCTTTTGCTTGGAACGTGCCTCTTGCTGGCGCTTTTGCTCTTGGTACTTGAACTTGCCGTAATCCATCAGTCGGCAGACCGGCGGCTCCGCATTAGGTGCAATCTCGACCAGGTCTACGTCGTGTTGTTCCGACAGGAGGAGAGCGTCGGCGGTTTTGACAACCCCTAACTGTTCACCTTCTACTCCAATAAGACGCACCTCGGGGACGCGGATTTCACCATTGATGCGATGTGGTTTTTCGGTTGCGATGTCTAAAACTCCTAGAATTAATAAAAAATCAGGCCTGTGGGGCTTTTGCCCGGTATTACGCCCGGGTGTTGATTTCGTTTTGCAGATGGGCTGAAAAATCGTCCAGGGACATTACCCCCAGATCGACCCCACCCCGGCCGCGTACCGCCACTTTACCGGTTTCGCGTTCTTTTTCGCCCACCACTAGAATGTACGGTATTTTTTGCATACTGTGTTCACGGATTTTACGGGTGATTTTTTCGGCACGCAAATCGGAACTGGCCCTAAACCCTTGTTTTTTCAAGCTTAGAACGATTTGCCCCGCATATTCGGCCGATGGCTCGGAAATACAGCAGACCACCGCATGCTCGGGCGACAGCCAGGCCGGCATGGCGCCCGCGTGGTTTTCGATCAGCATGCCTATGAACCGTTCGAACGAGCCCAATATGGCACGGTGCAGCATGACAGGCGTTTTGCGCTGATCGGCGGCGTCGACGTATTCCGCGCCCAGACGCTGCGGCATGGAAAAATCGACCTGGATCGTACCGCACTGCCAGTGGCGCCCGATCGCGTCTTTCAGCGTGTATTCGATTTTCGGGCCGTAGAAAGCACCCTCGCCCGGCGACACCTCGTATTGGCACCGGGCGCGGTCCAGGCTATCCATAAGCGCCTGCTCGGCCTTGTCCCAGACTTCGTCCGAGCCTATGCGTTTCTCGGGACGGGTGGCTACCTTATAAAGGATTTCGGTAAAACCGAAATCCGCATAAACCTTTTGCAGCAAGGCCGTAAACGCCACGCACTCTTCCTGCAGTTGATCCTCGGTGCAGAAAATATGGCCGTCGTCTTGCGTAAAGCCGCGCACGCGCATCATGCCATGCAGCGAACCCGATGGCTCGTTGCGATGGCATTGGCCGAATTCGCCATAGCGCATGGGCAATTCCCGATAGGAATGCAGGCCGGCGTTGAATATTTGCACATGGCCCGGGCAATTCATGGGTTTCAAGCCATAAGTGCGGTTCTCGGACTCGGTGGTGAACATGTTTTCGGCGTAGTTGTCCCAATGACCGGTTTTCTTCCACAAGGACAGATCCAGGATCTGGGGCGCCTTGACTTCCTGGTAGCCATTATCGCGATACACGGCGCGCATGTATTGCTCTACTTGCTGCCACAGAGTCCAGCCCTTGGGGTGCCAGAAAATCAAACCGGGCGCTTCATCCTGAAAATGGAAAAGATCCAGCTCGCGCCCCAGCTTGCGGTGGTCGCGCTTTTCAGCCTCTTCCAGCATGTTCAGGTACGCGGCCTGTTCTTCTTTGGTCGCCCACGCTGTCCCGTAAATACGCTGAAGCATTTCGTTTTTACTGTCGCCGCGCCAATAGGCCCCGGCCACCTTCATCAGCTTGAACACCTTGAGATGTCCGGTGGACGGCACGTGCGGGCCCCGGCACAAATCGATAAAACTGCCTTCGCGGTACAGGCTGATGGGTTCGTTGGAGGGAATGGACGCAATGATCTCGGCTTTGTAGTTCTCGCCTATGCCCTTGAAATAGGCCACGGCATCGTCGCGCATCCATTCCTCGCGCGTTACGATTTCGTCATTCTTGGCGAGCTCGGCCATTTTCTTTTCAATGCTGGCCAGGTCTTCGGGCGTAAATGGCCGCTTGTACGAAAAATCGTAATAGAAGCCATTTTCAATAACCGGGCCTATTGTGACCTGCGCGTCCGGAAACAGCGATTTGACAGCGTAAGCCAGCAAGTGGGCCGTTGAATGACGGATCAAGTCCAGGCCATCGGCATCCTTGGCGGTAATGATGGCCAGATTCGCATCATCCTCGATAAGGAAGCTGGTATCGACCAGCCGCGGCTCGGCGCCGCCTGCCGCGACCCGGCCGGCCAGCGCGGCGCGTCCGAGACCCGCACCTATGGAATGAGCAATGTCGCGAACGGACACGGGACCCGGAAACTCGCGCCGCGAGCCGTCAGGCAAGGTAATTTGAACCATAGGACGTCCTGAAAATGCAAAAACGCGGCACTAGCCGCGTTTTGGGTTTTTTGATTTGCTGATTAGGCTGAACAATACGCGGCGACAATTAAGCACAGCAAGTCGTAGTTCGCGTAGTGGCCAAGTTCATATAAATCAAAAATAAATAATATAATCGTTGTTGGAGTGTAACACCTTGCAGCAGGAAGGCCTTTTTATTAACCGTAAAAGCCGGCTTTGCGGGGCAGTTGAAAAGCAGTGTGTTGTGAAAAAGCTAAAAATGGCTTCTTCGCCAGCCACGCGGGCTTCGTTAACGGGTTCCCCGCCGACAAAAAAACCGTCATGCAAAAGGCGCTTTGACAAGCATGGAATAATTACGGTAGAATCTCGTTCTTTCCTAGGCGGTTAGCTCAGTTGGTTAGAGCGCTACGTTGACATCGTAGAGGTCGCTGGTTCGAACCCAGTACTGCCTACCAGACACATGCTTATGGTGACGTTCAATAAGTCGCCATAAGCCATAAAAACCCGCAGGGCGTAACGCTTTGCGGGTTTTTTTGTGCCCATACATATCGTCGGGCATCCTATGCCATCCAATGCACCCCATACTTTTTTAAGGGCATAATTCGGGGCATGGTGATCGTCTTTAGGGGCATAGAGAAATGGCAACTGTTATTACTCCACTGACTGATGTCAGGTGCCCAAACGGCGGGATGCATGGGGTCGTATAGATCGGCCACTTCGCTGTCGCCCCTATCGATGGCCAGGGTGTATTGATCAAAATTCGAACCCCGATGCTTGCGGTATGGCGTTCGCGCAAGCGCAATGATTTTGCGTTTTTTATGCCCGGTTGTCTGATACTATTTTGACGCCGCCCGCCTACGGCATTCGCGCCGGTCTATCTGAACGGCGTTTTTAGGCGGCAGCACCTAATACCAAATTGAATGTGGCTTTGTAAGGGGATGAAGTGGGAAGCTGGAATATTTGGCATTTTGTGATATTTGTTCTTGTCGCCATCATGGGCGTTCTAAGAACTGCGTCAGCCAACAAAAAGGGCCTCGGCCAGCAGGCGGCCGTAAACGGCTATGGCGGATGGCTGGTCGTGCTGTCTCTTTTTCTGCTTTTTTGGGCCGCTCAAGAAATCAGCGAGTTCTATCGCGTAAAGAACCAAATAGAAATACTTGTTCCGTCGGCGCTGGCCGACCCCCAATACCAGGAATATATCCGCTACGCGATGGGCATGGCCTGGTTCGAAGCGCTGTTGCTGCTCGCCTGCGTCTTCATGCTTGCCAAAGGCCAGGCCATGTGGGTAATAAATACGGTCATTGCCGCGCTCTGGATTGCCGGCCCAGTATGCGCATTTGTCGAATTGCTGATGTCGGAATCGTATTTCAGCGAGTACCTGCTGGAAGAAGACTATTCGGCACTGGCGGTCAGCATTCTTTTTGCGACAACCTGGACCTGCTATTTGTTGCTGTCCGGACGGGTCAAGAACACTTACGGCGCAAGGCTCGACAGCGCTTCCTGACGGCCCTGGCCGCCTGGCGCAAGGCGCGGCCAGGCGGTATCGGCAAAGAACCGCCTCGTCAGTTCAAGCCGCGCACTAGGCCTGTTGACGCTAAATCCCTGCCCGCGCCGGTGGCATATTGGGCGCAGGGCAAGGCGCGCGGGTGAGGCGGCGTACCGAGCGTACGCAACGAATCCGCAACACAGCCCTGCGCCCGATATGCCGCCGGCCCTACGGGTGATCGGGTCAACGCCACGCTGGCCGTGTTGCGTATGCTCGCCGTAGCGGCGGCTACGCCTGCGCTTCGCGCCTTGCCAGTGTGGCATTGACCAGTCGCGCGGGCGGGATTTAGCGTCAACAGGCCCTAAGGCAGTTTCGCTGATTCAAGTATTCAAATTGATGTTTTGCTCTTTCGCCAGCTTGGTCCAGCGCTCCAGATCGCGTTTGGCATAATCGGCGAACTCCGCTGATGTCATGGGCATTGGATCGATCGCTTCAATTTCCAGATGCTTGGCAAGATCGGGCAGAGCCAGCACTTTGTTCAGGCTGCTGTTGAGCACCGTTACAATGTCCGCGCTCATGCCTGCGGGGCCGGACACGCCATACCATTGCAGAACATCGTCGAACCCCTTGACGCCCAGCTCTTCGAACGTGGGCACGTCCTTGTAGCGGGGATTGCGCGTTTTGCCCGTTACGGCAATGGCCCTGACCCGTTGCGACTTCAAGTGCGGAACGGCGGCGGCAAGCCCCGGGAACATCGCCTGCGTCTGGCCGGCGATCAGATCGGTAAATGCGGGCGATACCCCTTTGTAGGCGATATGCTCCATATTCGATCCCATCTTCTGTTTCAGCAACTCCATCAGCAAATGCGTCAACGACCCCGCGCCGGCCGAACCATAGTTGATTTTCCCTGCGTTCTTTTTTGAATACGCTACAAAATCCTGGAAATTGTGTATGGGCAACTGGGCATTGACAACCAGCACGTTCGGCGTGCCGCCTATCATGCCGACCGGCGTGAAGTCCTTGATCGGATCATAGGGAACGTCGCGAGTCGCGGGGCTGGTAGCCAGGGTTGCCACATACCCTTGCATCAAAACATAGCCATCGGCCGAGGAACGCGCCGTCTTCTGGCAGGCAATGACCCCGCCGCCGCCGCCCTGATTATCGACGATGAACGTTTGGCCAAGTTCCTTGCCCCAGGCATTGGTGACGGCGCGGCCAACAAAATCACTGCCGCCGCCGGGGGCAACCGGCACAATATAGGTAATGGCGCGAGAGGGGTATTTGGATTGGGCGAAAGATATCCGCGGCATGCCCAGCGCGGCGGCGGAACCCAATAAGAAGGAACGGCGTTTCATGTTGTTTGTCTCCAAAATAGTAATTGGCTCGCTAAAATTTCTTGTGCCATCCATTGCCCAAAAGCCGTCCAGGCGCATCAATGACATGATTTTCAGCTGATTTCCCGATAGGCTTAGTCAATTTTTTATTGCCGGCGTAGTCGATGAACGATCAATGAAAGCGAGAATTCTTGGGCAATGACCTGCAAATTATTTTCCGTGGCGACCGAGCATGTCTCGGAATTATGCAATCCATCGCCATCAACCCACGTACCGTTTTGTATGAGTGTATACAATCATACGAAATAAGCCATAATAATCCGGCTTTAGTATTCCGCGCCTGGCCTGCGACTCAAGCGCCAGGCTCCGCCGGCATGTCAGCCCAAGCGCCTTCCCGCTACGCGCATGCGCCATACCGCTACCGCAAAAATCAACAAGCCGCCCAATGCCAGGCCTGCACCGACCCAGCCTGTGGATGTCCAGCCGTAACCGCCGGCAATCGCCAAGCCGCCCAGCCAGGCGCCCAGGGCGTTGGCCATATTGAAAGCGGAATGGTTCAGCGAAGCCGCCAGGGTTTGCGCGTGAGGCGCGGCATCCATCAGGCGGATCTGCAATGGCGGGCCTATCGCCACCCCGCTGCCGATCAGCAGCACACCCACCATGGCCGTCCAGGGGTTGCCCGCCGCAAACGGAAACAGGGCCAGTACCAGCACGTTCCAAACCAGCAGCACACCGATGGCCGGCATCAACGCCTGATCGGCCAGCCATCCTCCGGCCATATTGCCGATAATCATGCCGACGCCAAGGAACGACAGCGCAAACGGCACCCATACGGGGGAAACGCCGGCCACTTCGATCAAGGTCGGCGCAATATAACTGACAACACTGAACAAGCCGCCGAAGCCGATAGCTCCAATGCCCAGGGTCAGCCACACCTGCTCTACCCGCAACGCACTCAGTTCGCGCATCGGACTATTCAGGCGCGATGCGGGCCTGTAGGGCAAGACAAAGCGCAGCAACAGCACGGTAATCAGACCGATGATGCTGACGGCGGCAAACGCTGCGCGCCAGCTCAGCGCCTGGCCAAGCCAGACCGCCAGAGGATTGCCGATCAGCACGGCGACAGTCAGCCCCAGCAGGACACGGCCCACGGCTTGCCCGCGGCGGGAGGGCTCGGCCATGGATGCGGCCACCAGCGCCGCCACGCCGAAATAGGCGCCATGCGGCATGCCGCTGAGAAAACGGAACAGCATGACGGAGTTGTAAGACGGCGCTAAAGCGCTGGCAAGATTGCCCGCCGCAAACACGGCCATCAAGATAATCAGCAACAGGCGGCGCGGCAGGCGCGAAGCCATCACCGAGATCAGCGGAGCGCCGATCACCACGCCCAGGGCATAAGCGCTGATCAGGTGGCCGACCTCGGGCGCGGTAAGGCGCAGGTCGGCGGCAATATCCGGCAGCAGGCCCATAATGGAAAATTCGCCGGTGCCTATGCCGAAGCCGCCGACGGCAAGAGAAAACTCGGCCGCAATGCGGCGGCGTGCGGAAATGGAACGGGCGAGGCCCGCGTCAGGCGTGGACATGATGTAGGGCAGCTTCCATTTTCAATGGGCGCGAGTATACGCCTGTGCCTGTGACAGGAGTAAGTCGGCTACAGGCCGCGCATGGCAGCCATGAATTCGTCGATTTTGCTGGCGGACTTGATGCCGGGCGCCGTTTCCACGCCGCTGCTGACATCCACGGCGTAAGGCCGGATTGCCTTGACGGCGTCCGCGACCGAGGCGGGCGCCAGGCCTCCCGCGAGGACCCATGGGCGGCTATCGGGCGCATCGCGCAACGGCTGCAATAGCGCGGCGTCGAGCGCCCTGCCGCTGCCTCCGTAACCATCGCTATAGCTGTCGAACAACCATGCGCTGGCCGAGGGATATTTCCGGCATTCCTGCAAGACGCCCTCGGGAGTGTCCGTGCCCGGCCCGCCCACCCGGAAAGCGCGCATATACCTGTGGTTGAAGCTTGCGCAGTATTGCGGCGATTCGTCGCCATGAAATTGCAGCAGATCGGGTTGCACCTGCTGGATGACTTCTTGCACTTCATGCTCGGAGGCGTTCACAAACAGCGTGACGACATCCACAAAGGCAGGCACCGCTGCCCGCAGCGTGGCGGCCTGCCGCGGCGTTATCGCCCTGGGGCTTTTCGGATACAGCACAAACCCGATGGCGTCGGCCCCCGCCCGGACCGCCGCATGAATATCTTCAAGTCGGGTCAGGCCGCAGATTTTGACGCGGGTACGCGCTTGCACAAGCATGTCGTGATTGCCCAGTATTTATTTGAACGCGGCGCCCGGATCGACCGAGCCGCTGTCCCCGGCGTTCGGCGCCGCTGGAGCCGCCATCATAAGAATCCGAGCCGTATACGTTCTCGGTGCCAAACTGAATGGTAGCAGGATCCACCACCGGCGCGTTGTCCTTGTAGTGCGTGACCATGCCCGGAAACACCATGACGGCGGCCACCATCGCGATCTGGATGCCGATGAACGGCACCGAACCCCAATAGATTTGCCCGGTGGTAACCTTGGCGATCAACTTGCCGGTGACGCGATCGTGGTAGTCGTCTTTAGGCGCCACCGAACGCAGATAAAACAAGGCGAAGCCGAACGGCGGATGCATGAATGACGTTTGCATATTGACGGCAAGCAGCACGCCGAACCAGATCAGGTCTATGCCCATTTTGTCCGCCACCGGCCCCAGCAGCGGAACGATGATGAAGGCCAGTTCGAAAAAGTCGAGGAAAAAAGCCAGGAAGAAGGTCAACAGGCTGACGACGATCAGAAAGCCCCACTGACCGCCGGGCAAGCCGCTAAGCAGGTGCTCGACCCAAATGTCGCCATTGACGCCGCGAAAGCTAAGGCTGAATACCGTGGAACCGACCAAGATAAAGACAACGAAGCAGGATAGCTTGGTGGTCGTATCCATGGCCTGCTTGAGCAGCGCAAACGAAAAACGCCCGCGCGACACAGCCATGAGCAGCGCCCCGACCGCGCCCATGGCCCCGCCTTCCGTCGGAGTGGCCACGCCGATGAATATCGTGCCCAGCACCAGGAAGATCAGGAACAAGGGCGGAATCATGACGAAAGTGACCCGCTCGGCGATTTCGGAAAGCAAGCCCAGCCGCAGCATCCGGTTTACCAGGGCGATGACCAGCGCCGTAATGCCCCACCCCATGAGTATGATGACCACGCGTTCGTCCACCGGTACCTGGGTGTGTTCGCTGAAGTAATACTCGGCGCCGAAGTAGGAAACCGTGGAAGCGATAATGGTAAGAATGCCCAGCGAGCGCAAACCGCGGCTGCCGTCCGGCTTGACGTAGATGCGCGCCTCTACCGGCAAGGCCGGCGCGCTGGCGGGCTTGAGCAGCGACATCACTACGACATAGGCGATATAGGCGAGGGCGAGCAGCAGGCCGGGTATCATGGCGCCGCGGTACATATCGCCGATGGAACGCCCAAGCTGGTCGGCAAGAATGATCAACACCAGGGAAGGCGGAATGATCTGCGACAAGGTGCCCGATGCCGCGATAACACCCGCCGCCAGGCGCCGGTCATAACCGTAGCGCAGCATGATGGGCAGCGAAATCAGGCCCATGGAAATGACCGACGCGGAAACCACCCCGGTGGTGGCCGCCAGCATGGCGCCGACCAGGACGACGGCGATGGCCAGCCCGCCACGGATAGGGCCGAACAGTTGCCCGACGGTTTCGAGCAGGTCTTCGGCCATTCCGGATCGTTCCAGTATCAGCCCCATCAGCGTGAAAAACGGTACGGCCAATAGCGTATCGTTGGCGATGATACCGAAAATTCGTTGCGGCAGCGCCTGGAACAAGGCAGGCTGCATCAAGCCCAGGTCTATTGCCACCAGGCCATACAAAATGCCATTGGCGGCCAGCGAAAACGCTACAGGAAAGCCCAGCAGCAAGAACACGATCAAGTTGATGAACATGATCGGAGCCAGATTATCGACAAAAAACTCCATGATTAGCGGCCCTTGCTTATTATGTTTTGACCGGCATCGCGAGCGTCCAGCTCGGCCTGCCTGCGGATTTCATCAGCCAACTCTTCTTCGGCGCTTTTTCCGTGCGCACGGGCCGTGGGATCGGGGCAAACCCCCATCAAGAAGCCTATGCACTTGATCAGGTGGGAAACCCCGGCCAGGATGAGCAGGCCGAAGCCGACCGGTATCAACAGCTTGGCGGGCCAGCGGATAAGGCCGCCCGTATTGGACGAGAGTTCGTGCAGCGCCAGGGATTCGTAGAAGAATGGCAGCGAAAGCCAGAAAATCAGCAGGCAGGCCGGGAAGAGGAAAAACAGAATGCCGAAAATTTCTATTTTGATCTGGGTGCGCTTGGAGAATTTCTGCGCAAGCACATCTACCCGCACATGCTCGTTGCGCAAAAAGGTATAGCCCGCGGCGAGCAGGAAAATCGCGCCGAACAAATACCATTGCAATTCCAGCCAGGCATTGGAGCTGGTGTTGAAAACTTTGCGTATGACGGCATTGCTGGCGCTGACCACCGCCACGACCAGCGTCAGCCAGATGACCGCCTGGCCGACCTTGAGGTTTATGTTGTCGATTATTTTGGATAAAGCCAGAAAAAATTTCATGAGTCCCACTCAGGAGGGTGACGATGATCTCGAATTAGCAGCGATGCGCCGGCCGTGCTTGCGCCGCGCAAAGACGATAAGCGGGTGACATGCATTCACATGGAAACGGCATGAATTCTAAACGATTCCACAACGCTTGACCCTTGGTGTATGCCCGGGTCAGGATGGTGGAAGGGAAAAACCCAGATGCGAGAACAATGCGGTATCGGCGGGCACGTCAGGCAAACCGTATTCGACTGGATAATCGACTTTGGCCAGGTACAGGCCGTCGGGCGCGAATGTGGGAGCGGCCAAGCGGCGATCGCGCTGGGCCAGCAATGTGTTCATCCAGGCCGGCTCCTCCCTGCCCTGCCCTACATACAAAATGGCGCCCATCAGATTGCGCACCATATGGTGCAAGAAGGCATTGGCCTTGAACGTGAACAGGAAGAAATCGCCATGCCGGCTTATTTCCAGCGAGTGCAAGGTACGTATCGGGCTGGCCGCCTGGCATTGGGACGAGCGGAAACAGCTGAAGTCGTGTTCGCCGAGCAGGCGCCGGGCGGCCTCGCGCATGGAATCCAGGTCCAGGGCATGATAGACCCATCCCGCGCGACCGTGCAGCATGGGCGAGCGCACCCTGGAATTGCGGACCAGGTACAGGTATGTGCGCGACTGTGCCGAAAACCTGGCGTGGAACGCATCGGGCACCCCCCGCGCCCACTGCACGGCAATACTGTCGGGCAGCATAGCGTTAAGCCCGCGCACCCAGGATTCCGTGCGCCGCTGGACATCGGTGTCGATATGGACAACTTGCCCCAGCCCGTGCACACCGGTATCGGTGCGCCCCGCGCATATCGTCCCTACAGCCTGGGCCAGGAATTGCCCGAGCGCACCTTCCAGTTGGTCTTGCACAGTGCGGCCGCCGGTTTGCGTCTGCCAGCCTTGCCAGGAAGCCCCATCGTAGGCGATGCCTAATGCCATGCGCGGCATGGCGTCTTAGCGCTTGCGCGCTTTCAGATCGTCCGGGGGCGGTTGATCGAGATCCAGGCTGATCAGGTCGAGCTTTTCCTTGACCATCGCTTCGGTAATCAGGCTGCCGTGGTCATCGTCGTCGCGGGCCGCGTTGGCCCTGCGCAATATCCAGGCGATGATCAATACGATCAATGCCAGCACGCCGGTGATGACGCCCAGCATATGTTCTTGTATCCAGGACACAGTTTTTTCTGCCTTGCTTGAAATAGGTTGCGCCACGCCGTCGGCCTTGCCGGCGCTGGACGGTTTGGCGTCGTTTGCCGCCTTGTTTGCTGTATTGCCCGCCGCGCCCGGGGCGCCCTGGGCGCCGGAAGCGCCCGCCGCCGCGGCAGCCGCTGCCTGCTTGCCGCCGTCGGTGGCGGAGCCTGGCTGCTTGCCTGCGCTGGCGGCATCGGCCGCGCCGGAAGCGGAATTATTGGCCGATCCGGAATTATTGGCCGATCCGGGACTTGCGGCATTTGCTGAGTTTGCAGCGCCGGCTTCGCCGGAACCTGCGGCCGGCGGCGTGCCATCGGCCGCCGCGCCGCCGGCCCCGCCAGGTAACGAGAGCCCCAGGCCCCTGGCGCCATCGACCAGCAAATCGTTGGCCGCCTTGCCCTGCGACTGCAAGGCCTGGTTCAGGTGCTTGACGTTTTCCTCTAGCTGAGAAACCCGCCCCTCCGAGTCCTTGATGCCCTTGTGCGTGGCAAGCTGATCGTCGGACTGTCCCGAGCCGGCTTGCGCGCCGCCTTTATTCGCGGGTGCTCCGCTGGACAGGCGCAACTGGTCGCGAGGCCCCGCCGCGGACTGCGGCGCATTGGGCGCATCGCCCGGCGAAACCACGCCGCTGGCGCCGGCGCCATCTTGTCCGATCGCGGAGGCTTGCCCTGCCGCGCGTTGCCGGTACAAGGCGAACGCCTGGGCCTGCTGCTGAAAAATCCGGCGCGCTTCACTATCGGAAATAGCCGTAAGCTCTGCCATGTCGGGCATGGCAAGCGTTGCGCCGGCCTTGACCAGATTGACGTTTTCTTCAATAAAAGCCTGGGGGTTCGCACGCTGCAGCGCGATCATCATCTGGTAAACCGTGACGCCTTGCACCGCATGGCGGCCGGCGACAGCGAACATGGTGTCCTTGCGCCTGACGTGTATGGTGCCTTGAGCGGCGCGGCCGTTGGCCATGCCGCCCGCCCCGCCTGCCGCCGCGGTTCCCGGCGACGGCGCGCCCGCGGCCCGTATGGCGTCCTGGCCGGCATGGGTCAGCAAGCTGACCTGATAGCGTTGCTGGCCCGATGCGGTTCGCACATCGAGCAAGAGATCGGCGACCGGCTTATCGAAGGGTTGAGCCGAACGGACCTGTATGACCTTGCTGCCGGCCGTAAAGCCGTCCGCCAGGCCGGTTTGCAGGCTACCCAGATCGACAGGCGGCGTGAGGCCGGCCTGGACCCATGCCTGGGCGGGCGCGGGGCTGACTGAAATTGAACGCAGGTCGTCCGCGCTTAGCTGCGTAACAGGCACATCGATGCGCAAGGGCTGCCCCAGGGCGGATACGATGCGCGAATGCCCGAAGCCGGCTGCATGCGCGGTGGAGTACATAAGCAGCGCGGTCGCCAGTGCCCCAGCCAGAGGTTTAGTACTTGAAACTAACGCGGCAGACAACGGCACACGGCGGGATATAAGCATATTTTACAGTTCACCCAAAGTAATTCTTAACATTCGACGCAGCGGTTCGGCCGCTCCCCATAGTAGCTGATCGCCTACGGTGAAAGCGCTTAAGTATTCCGGCCCCATGGACATCTTGCGCAGACGGCCCACAGGAATATCGAGCGTGCCGGTAACCGCGACAGGGGTCAATTGCCGCATGGTGATGTCGCGTTCGTTGGGTATGACCTTGGCCCATTTGGAGCCCTCGCGCACTATGGCCGCGATTTCATCCAGCGGCACATCGCGCTTTAGCTTGATGGTCAGGGCCTGGCTATGGCAGCGCATGGCGCCGATGCGAACGCACAAGCCGTCGATGGGCGTGGGAGCCGTGCCGAAGGCTGCTCCGCGGCCCAGTATTTTATTGGTCTCGGCTTCGGCTTTCCATTCTTCGCGCGACATGCCGTTGCCCAGGTCTTTGTCTATCCAGGGAATCAGATTGCCGCCCAGCGGAACGCCGAAATGCTCCCGCGGCAAACCGGGATCTTGCTGTGCTTTCAATACGCCCCGGTCGATGTCCAGGATGGCCGACGCAGGGTCGTCGAGCTGGAGCTTGACCGACGCGTTGAGCAAGCCGAACTGGGTGAGCAGTTCGCGCATATGCTGGGCGCCGCCGCCCGAAGCGGCCTGGTAGGTCATGCTGGTCATCCACTGGATCAGATCGTTGTTGAACAGGCCAGCCAGGCCCATCAACATGCAACTTACCGTGCAATTTCCGCCTATGAAGTTTTTCACGCCGCGCTGCAAGGCGGCGTCGATGACCGGGCGATTGACCGGATCGAGCACAATAATGGCGTCGTCAGCCATGCGCAAGGTGCTGGCCGCATCGATCCAGACGCCGTTCCAGCCGGCGGCGCGCAGCTTGGGATAGACGGCAGAGGTGTAGTCGCCCCCCTGGGCGGTAAGAATGACGGCAGCTTTTTCAGTGCATCGATGTCGTGGGCATCCTGCAAGGGACCCGCGCCATCGGCCCAGGCCGGAGCCGCCCCGCCCGCATTGCTGGTGGAGAAAAATACCGGCTGGAACAGGGAAAAGTCATTCTCGTCGCGCATGCGCTGCATGAGGACTGAACCCACCATGCCGCGCCAACCGACTAAACCCACTGCTTGGTTCATGTTGCTGTCACTCTAAAAATAAAAATAAATCTGAAATATTATTTTAATGCTTTCAGGACGGCATCGCCCATTTGGCTGGTAGAAACCTTGCTCGTGCCGTTTTCGTAGATGTCCGCCGTGCGCAGACCCTGCTCGAGAACCGCCTGCACGGCGGCCTCGATACGGTCGGCCTGCCCGGCTTCGTTCAGGGAATAGCGCAGCATCATGGCGGCCGACAGTATCGTGGCCAGCGGGTTGGCAATGTTCTGGCCGGCGATATCCGGCGCCGAACCGTGGCTGGGTTCATACAGACCCTGGCTGGAGGCATTCAGCGACGCCGAAGGCAGCATGCCGATGGAACCCGTCAGCATGGCGGCCTCGTCGGACAGGATATCGCCGAACAGGTTGCCGGTGACGATCACGTCGAAGGCCTTGGGCGCGCGCACAAGCTGCATGGCCGCGTTATCGACATACATGTGCGAGAGCTCGACATCGGGATATTCGGGCGCCACCGTTATCATGATATCGCGCCAGAACTGGGACGTTTCCAGCACATTGGCCTTGTCGACGCTGCAAAGCTTCTTGCCGCGTTTTCGCGCGGCCTGGAAGGCCACGTGGGCGATGCGCCGCACTTCCGATTCGGCGTAGCGCATGGTGTCGAAGCCCTCGCGTTCGCCCTTGAACGGACCATCGTCGAGCTGTGCGCACGCCGCGCGGCTGGCCGAAATAGATATCGCCGGTCAGTTCGCGGATGATAAGGATGTTCAGGCCCGAGACCACTTCGGGCTTGAGCGACGAGGCATTGGCCAATTGCGGATACAAAATGGCGGGGCGCAAGTTGGCAAACAGGCCCAGCGCCTTGCGCAGGCCCAGATATGGCCTGCTCCGGCCGGAATTCGCGTGCAAGACTGTCGTATTTCCAGTCGCCCACCGCGCCGAACAGGATGGCGTCCGAATCCTTGGCCAATTGCAGCGTGGCCGGCGGCAAAGGATGCCCGTGCGCATCGAAGGCGGCGCCGCCGACCGGCGCCGTATCGAGTCCGAGGTCCAGTCCCAGCGCGGTCAATACACGTACGGCCTGTTCGACTATTTCAGTGCCGATTCCATCGCCCGGCAGTACCGCAATCTTGTGAGTCATTATTATTCCTAAACATGTTGGCTATACGCAACAAAAACAGAAAGGGCGGCGTCCCCGCGGCCCTTGTGAAACTTCGCCCCACCAGCCTCTAGCCGATAGGATGGGCCTCGAGCCAGGGATGGCGCGCCAGCCGCTCCGCTTCGAAAGCGCGGATCGCGTCCGCTTTTTTCAGCGTCAGGGCGATTTCGTCCAGGCCGTTGATTAGACAATATTTGCGAAACGGCTCGATGTCAAAGGCCAGTTCGCGGCCGTCCTGGGTAACGATGACCTGGCGTTCAAGGTCGATGCGCAGCTTGTAGCCGACGAAGGCCTTGACTTCGTCGAACAGGCGGGCAATTTGCAGCTCGGGCAAGATAATCGGCAAGAAGCCGTTCTTGAAGCTGTTATTGAAGAAGATATCGGCGTATGACGGTGCAATTACCGCCCGGAAGCCATATTGGGACAATGCCCATGGAGCATGTTCCCGGCTGGATCCGCAGCCGAAATTCTTGCGCGCCAGCAGAATCGACGCGCCCTGGTAGCGGGGCTGGTTCAGTATGAAATCGGGATTCAGCGGACGCTTGCTGTTGTCCATGCCGGGCTCGCCGTGATCCAGGTAGCGCAGTTCGTCGAACAGATTGTCGCCGAACCCCGTGCGCTTGATGGACTTGAGAAACTGCTTGGGAATGATCAGGTCGGTATCGACATTTTCGCGGTCGAGCGGCGCTACCAGGCCATGATGGGTTGTAAATGCTTGCATGATGGCTTCCTATCGAAAATTTCGTACGTCAACAAAATGGCCGGCGATGGCGGCGGCGGCGGCCATCGCCGGACTGACCAGATGCGTGCGCCCGCCCTGCCCCTGGCGGCCTTCGAAGTTGCGGTTCGATGTCGAGGCGCAGCGTTCGCCCGGCTCCAGGCGGTCGGCGTTCATGGCCAGGCACATGGAACAGCCCGGTTCGCGCCATTCGAAGCCGGCTTCCAGAAAGATTTTGTCCAGCCCTTCTCGTTCGGCCTGCAGCTTGACCAGGCCCGAACCGGGCACCACCATGGCTTGCTTGACCGACGACGCCACCCGCTTGCCGCGCGCCACGCTGGCCGCGGCGCGCAGATCTTCGATGCGCGCATTGGTACAGGAACCGATGAAAATGCGGTCGACGGGGATATCGACCAGCGGCGTGTTGGGTTTCAGGCCCATGTACTGCAAGGCCCGCTCCATGCCGCTGCGGCGCATGTCGTCTTTTTCCTTGTCCGGATCGGGCACACGGGAATCGATCGACAGCACCATTTCGGGCGATGTGCCCCAGGTAACCTGCGGCACGATGTCGCGCGCATTGATCTCGACCACCCGGTCGAACTTGGCCCCGTCATCGGTGTGCAGAGTACGCCAATACTGAACGGCCTGGTCCCACAGGGCGCCGACCGGCGCGTAGGGGCGGCCGCGGAAATAATCGATGGTTTTCTGATCGACAGCCACCATGCCGGAGCGCGCGCCGGCCTCGATCGCCATATTGCATACGGTCATCCGGCCTTCCACCGACAAGGCGCGGATAGTGCTGCCG
>CAVQIT010000006.1:0-560249 GCA_963712655.1 uncultured beta proteobacterium
AGTACGAAGCGGGCAAGTTCGATGCGATTGCCAACGGCACAAAGTTCGACAGCCGCCCGATCACGGCGCTGCCGCCTGGCGTCCAGCCACCGCCGACCAATGTCGGATCTCGCAGCGTGTGGTCGTCAACCAGGGCATCGCGGGCACGACGGCAACCATAGCATGGGAGCGGCGCCCAAGGCGATGCGTACGAAGGATCCTGGCGCAAGAACGAAGGGGAGTGGATACCGTTCTTCCGAACCGGCAGCACCAGCATTGAGATCCCGAACATATACGCCGGCCGGTACGTGGCTCAGGTGCGAGCGATCAATGCGCTGGATATTCGATCAATCGCAGCGTCAAGCGTGGAAACCGCGCTGGAGGGGAAGACGACTCCCCCGCCTGTGGTGACGCACCTGACTACCTCGTCTGTGCTCTGGGGGATTGGAGTCCATTCGGGGCCTGCCACAGCAGGGTTCCGAGGATGTGCAACGTTCCGAATTGTGGATTTCACTGACTCCCAATTTCGAAGATGCCACGAAACTTACCTACCGTCAGGCTTCTTGGTGCAACTGTTCACGTGGTGATAATGTGAGTCAATTTTCCGTATACAACAACTCTGGCGTGTTGGTGGGTTGGAGAAAGAGTGATTCCATCGCCAGAGGATATCGGCCTGACAGGTTCAGGTGTGGCTGGATGGGTGGGTGGCGGCATTGCGGCAGTCGTTGCCGCAGCCGTCGGTTTGCGAAGCTGGTTGAGCGGCGATGCATCGAACAGGGCGGAGGACTCAACAAACATTGCGTTCTTGTCCACCTTGATGGATCAGCTTCAACGGGCCAACTCGCGGGCAGACAAATTTGCTGAAGAGCGCAACGAAGCCATCATGGAGATTGGGGAACTGAAGGCGCAGGTCGCCATGCTCCAGGCCACGATGAATAATATGCAGGCCCAGCTCGATCGTTTGATGACCCCGCCTTCCGCAAACTTGATGCAGCCGGCGCAGCGCCCATACCTTCTGGAGAACCCCGATAAGGTCTCGCCTGAGGACGCAGCAAGGATTAGTATTTTGAACTTGGGGATATTGAAGGACGTGGCGAACAGACTGCATTTGTTGCAGGAGTGGGCGAAGAAAAGCCAGCAGATTGAGTAAAAGCCTTAGTTCACTTTTTTGCCGCGCCGTGCGCCCAGCATACCAAGGGCGAGATTCGAAATAAGTCGTGAACGCGCTTTGGCGGATTAGGCCCATTTTGGTTTTGATAGCCTCAAAGAGACGGAATTGAAAATTGACGAATTAAGCACTCGCTTGTCAGAAACTCGAAGTTTTATGCGGGCGTCAGGAACTCATCCGCAACTCAGCATGAAGCCCTGCTCGAGCAGCCAGGGTCAGCAGCATATCTAAGCTGAAATCCTCCACTTTGCCTTTAAGCAAGCGAGAGACGCGAGGCTGGGTGATGCCTAGATGGTGAGCAGCTTCGGCTTGCGTCCAGCCTTGTTCTTTCAGTTGCTGGGTGGTACGGATCATGACTTCGGCGCGCAGCTTCATCACCTCGGCTTCTGCGGACTCAAAGCCCAGGTCAAGGAAGACATTGCCGCTGCCTTCGGTGATGGTGATGTCATTCGCGTTCATTTCAGTGCTCCGATAAGTCGTTTGTAGCGGGTGGCCGCCAAGTCGATGTCCGGTTTAGGTGTTTTCTGCGTCTTTTTCTGGAAGGCATGAAGCACATAGACCGCATCCTCAAATTTAGCAACGTAGATCACTCGAAAGGCGCCCTTGTCATCCCTATAGCGGATTTCATATGCGCCCGCGCCTACGCTAGGCATGGGCTTGAAGTCACTCGGCTCACCGCCGAACTGTACCGTCATCAATTCAATGCCTAGCGCGTGACGAACTGTGGCTGGCATGTGGCGCAGGTCTTTTTGGCTGGAGTCGATGAATCTGAGTGATTTCATGCGAGAATTATACAAGTACCTGCATTTTATGCAAATATTTATATATATATTTAAGGCAAGAAACTATTCGCGCTGCTGTCATTCTTGTATTAAATTGATACCTCGGAAAGAGCCGCATGAGCCGCAGCCGGCCAACATTCAACCTTTCCTTCTCAATCATGCGTAAAGCTTAATTCCTCCATAGAACTCGTTTTAAAAAATATAATACGACATCTATGGAGGATTTATGCCCAACAAACTGCTTAGACAAGAGGCCACGCCTCTTGTCGTTACGGAGCGGCTGCTAGTCTGGGGCCGCTGCATAAGAACCCAAAGAGTCAGGCAGGGGATCAGCGTAAAAGAACTGTGCAGTCGGATCAGAATCTCAGACGCTACGTTAAGGCGTCTTGATCGAGGCGACCCGGGCGCTGGAATAGGCTCTTACCTTTCCGCTTTGCAAATATTGGGTCTGTTGGATTTGCTTGCCCCGGTTCCCGACCATAAATTCTGGGATGGCGGGCCATCTTCCCGAGCTCGAACCCTCAAGGATGATGATGGCTATTTTTAAGCGTGTCTACGTCTATTTGCAAAGGCCGGACAACGGCGAATGGGTAACCGTTGGTCGATATCGCTTGGATTCGGAGAGTTCCAAGGGGCTATTTGCCTATGCTCCCAGCTACCTGGAAGAAAGGCTTCCCTGGTCCATTTGGCGCCGAACTTCAAAACGATGAGATAACCCCTTGGCTGATTATGCCATTGCAGATTCAGAACCTAACCGCCTGAAATATCCTCGTCCTTGTCAAGCGCTACCTCGATAGCTGGCCATCCTTCGCCCGAAGAAGTTCCACCAGGTGATCGGCTGTACTCGGTTTGGTGGTGGCGCGCCATACCATATTGGTGGTGATCTTGGGCAACGCGTCCGCGTCGCTTATCTCCAGGTAGCGCACATCGCGAAATGTCAGCGGCTCTACGGATTTGGCCAGCAAGGCGATGCCGCAACCGGATGCCACGCACGATAGGGCAGTCAGCGTGTGGCTTACCTCTTGGCTGATCCGCATCGGATGCCCGGCTTCACGGTACGCCATGCGCAGCCCCGCCCGCAGGTCCGGCAACATGCTTTCAGGAAAGGTAATGAGGCTATGGTGGCATAGGTTGCGAAATGCCACCTTTTGTCCGGCGGGCACTGGAAAATCGTTTGGCACGACGGCAATGAGCTCGTCTTCGCGCAATGTCCGCTCTTTTAGCCAACTCGACAAAGGAAAAGGCGGGTGCAATAGGCCGATATCGATCACGCTTGCACGCAAGGCTTCGGCTTGCTCCAGATTGCTCATTTCTTTGAGCACGACCTCTATCCTGGGAAAATTCTGGCGCAGCAAGGCGATGGCGTCCGGCAAGATGGCGCATAGCGCGCTAGTGCCTACGCCTATGGTCAAACGGCCGATCTTGCCCCTTTCACGTTCGCGCGCGCGTTGGGCGGCGTTTTCGAGTATGCCGAAACCATCGATCACGTCTTCGCGGAATGCCAATCCCGCCGGGGTCAATTCGGCGCCGCGCCGGGTGCGGTTGAAGAGGCGGGTGCCCAGATCCGCTTCCAGCCTGGAAATGGATTGGCTGATCGCCGGTTGAGCCACGCCCAGGCTCACCGCCGCGGCGGTCAAGGTACCGTGTTCGGCGACGGCCAGGAAATACCTGAGGTGCCTCATTTCCATAACGTTTCCTTATGCAAACAGAAGCCGGCCAAGGATTGTGCCAGTGTGGGCGCAACCCTATACTTTGCGGACTTCTCGAGATGAATAGTCTCTTTTCTCGAGACGGCTGCCTCGCCGCTGGCGGCCCTTTACTTTATCAGTTTTTCTTTTAACCGGCGACTCGTTTTCATTGCCGTCGCGGGGCCGTATGCCCGCTCTCTTTTTGTATTGAACCTTTAATCCGCAGGTGGTGACATGAACATGAACGGCAAGAAACTCAGGGCTCTGCTCGAGGCTCCCGAAATACTCATCTCTCCGGGAGTCTATGACGGGTTCAGCACCCGCTTGGTGGAAAAGCTGGGCTTCCAGACGGCATTCATATCGGGCGCCGGCGTCTCGGAAAGCCGGCTGGGGTATCCGGATCGGGGCATCATGGGTTACGCCGAAAACGTTGACACGTGCCGCAATCTGGCCCAGTGCTCCACGACCCTGATTCTGCAGGCCGATGCCGACACAGGCTACGGCAATGAGCTGAACGTCCACTTCACCGTGCGCGGCTTCGAGAGCGCCGGCATGGCCGCTGTCATGCTCGAAGATCAGGTTTGGCCAAAGCGCTGTGGGCATATGGAGGGCAAGAGCGTGGTGTCAGCCCAGGACATGGTGCGCAAGATGAAGGCCGCGGTCGCCGCGCGGCGCGATCCGGACTTTTTGATCATGGCCCGCACTGACGCCGCCGGCCCCCTTGGGATCGAAGAGGCCATACGCCGCCTGAATATGTATGCGGAAGCGGGCGCCGATTATCTCTTCGCCGACGCGCTCTTGTCGGCGAACGATATCGAGCGGGTGGCGCGCAATGTGCCGCGCCCGTTGGCGGTCAACATGGGCCTGGGCATCCGCTCGCGCGTCACGACTCCCTTGATTGGACCCAGGCAACTGCAGGACATGGGCGTTGCGCAAGTATGCTATCCGCGCCTGCTAAGCGCGGCGGCGCTCAAGGGAATGAGCATGGCGATGAACGTGCTCATGGACGAGGTACTGCTTAAGAACAAGGTGGTGGATCGGCCGGATTTGCTGTTGAGCTTCGAGGAGCTCAATAGTTTGATGGGAATGGCGGAACTCGACGAGATAGAAAATCAAGTTTCCGAATGATCAGAACATGGCATTTGCTCAATAGCAATATCGGAGGGTTTTATGAAGATCGGATACAGATCAAGTAGGATGGCATTAATGGCGGTATTCCTGGCGTCGATATATTGCACAGCGGCCAGTGCGGCGTATCCCGACAAGCCGATCAGGATCATCGTCGGTTCGGGGGCGGGCGGCGGCGGCGACACCGTGGCGCGCCTGGTGGCGGACAATCTGACAAAAAAGCTGGGCGTTGCCTTGGTCATCGAGAATCGTCCGGGGGCATCCGGAAATATCGGTGCGGCATCGGTCGCGCAAGCCAAGCCCGACGGCTACACACTGCTATTCGCCTACTCGGGCCATGTGATTAATCCGGCGCTGTTCAAAGATATGCCGTTCGATACCGTGCATGACTTCCGGGCCGTGTCCAAGCTCGGTTCGCCGCAGTCGATTCTCGTCGTTAATCCCAGTGTGCCGGCCAATACGGTGCGCGAATTCATTGAACTGGCTAGAAAAAATCCAGAGAAGTATTCGATGGCCGCGCTGTTCGGCACCGATTATTACATCGCGGAACGACTGCTGGAACAGAAAGAGAACGTGAAGTTTCTGTTTGTGCCCTACAAGGGGGGAGCGGCGGCATTGAACGATGTCTTGAGCGGGCAGGTATCGGCCATGGTCAATACCGCGGGCGCGACGGCTCCTTTCGTCAAGGCAGGCCGAGTGCGTGCGCTGGCGATCGTCAACAGCGAGCGCAGCCACCTGTTGCCCGACGTGCCTACCTTGGCCGAACAAGGCGTGGATATTTCGATCGGCGGCTGGTACGCACTGCTGGCGCCGGCCGGCGTGCCCGACCCCGTCATCGACAAACTGAACCAGGCGATCAAGAGCATGCTGAAAGAAGAGGCCGTTGTGGCGAGGCTGCGTGATTTCGGTGTCGAGCCAGGCTATGTCGCGCCGCGCGAGTTCGATCGTTTTATCGCCAGCGAAGTGGATCGCTGGAAGGCTTTCTTCGCCAAGATGGCGATTAAGCAGCAATGAACAACAATTGCCGCATGGCAGGAGCGCGGTCTATATAGATCGCGCCGCATGCGCCTGAAGGTCGGCGTTTCGCCGGCCATGATTTTTAAAGAATTTTGGAGCTTAGACCATGCAACGCCCTGAAGTGGATTTCCTGACGCATTACCCGCAGATAGCACGAATCGCCGACGCCAAACTGAAGACGGACGTCCTGGAGCTGCTGCAGTATTTTTGGCAGGAATCGAAATGGGAGAACTTCGAAGACGTGCCGACATCGCCGGAGATTCCTTATCCGAACTTGCCGCATACGCAGTGCGTGCTGGACTTGTCGCTGGCCATCGCGGAGACCTTTGAAAGGCATCATGGCACCAAAGTCGACTACGACCATCTGATTGCCGCGGCGGTGCTGCAGGATGCCAGCAAATTGCTGGAGCTATCGCCCGGTCAAGGCGGTGGCGGGGCCGAGTTCACCGAGATGGGGTCTTGGTTCACGCATGCATTCTGGTGCGCCCATCTTTGCACGCTCAAGGGCTTTCCGAAAGAAATCATCAACACTATTCTTACTCATTCCCCGGGTTCGGCGCAGTTTCCAAAGTCTCTTGAAGGAAAAATTATTTATTACGCCGATCAGCTCGACGTCATTGCGATCCACAAGGACCGCTGGCGCAAAAATTTATACATTACCAAATAGGGAGCAGGAGGCGTTGGCGTTTGGTGGGAAAGCGAGTCTATTCAAGACGGCCTCGGGCAGGTGCCCACCTTTATCCTGCTTGCAATATCAATGTTTTTTAGTTCTTTTTTTGATCATCCGTTTGTGCAGGCTTCATAAGCGCCGCATCAGGATGGCAATCCACGAGAAAGTTCATCATTGGTAATGCATCCTTATTGACATAGAACTCAACCATCTTTTCGTTGAATTCCTGAGCACGCGCGGCAGGGATGCTTATGGCATCTATGCCATTGCTCATAAGCACACCATTCATCATCATTCTGGAAGTGCGTTTGTTGCCGTCAAAGTAGAACTGCGCAAGAGCGCCAAACAAGAAGAACGCCATGCCTCTTTCCAAAGGATTGGATACCTTCTCCAACTGAGCCAATCCCTCGGAAAAGATTTTGTTCAGGCCAGGGGCGCCGGGTAGTGTCGCCGGCGGAATGTAGTCATCGGCTTGGCCAAGACCAACGTGCGGAGTGTAGTGTTGTTCCTTGCCTTCGCCACGGAAGTGCCCCCATTCCAAGGCTTCTTCCCTGGCAACAATATTATGCAAGTCGGTGAAGGTCTTTTTATCCAGCTTGAAGCTTCCGGTCTTCACCAAATGCAATAGCTCTTTCGTGCTTGCGGCAAGATTTCTTACCTGTTCTTGATCGAAAATCTTATGCCCGCCTACTGTAATACCATCAAGAACGGTTTTCACTTGCGGGTAGGTAAAAGGATTGCCTTCCAATACGCTGGCATCCCAAACGTATTGAGCCAGCATCTTTTGAAGACGAAAGCATGCACGATTGACGTCATGGACAGGTGCGTTTTCAGGAATGGCTTCACGATCCCATTGGAAACCCAAGGAATCGAATAGCTCTTCATTGCTCTGATTTTTTTTTAAATCAACACTATTCATAGCAGCACCTGTTCGACTTCTATAACGATTAGTTAGTCAATGCGCCAGCCAAGACGGTCAAGATGGAGAATAGCCAGATGGAAATGGTGCCCCCCCCGTGAGTCGAACACGGCACCAACAGATTATGAGTCTGCTGCTCTAACCAAGCATGAGCTAGAGGGGCTTTGTCGATTGCGTGCCTGGCTTTTTCGCGCCAAGTCCTATCCAATCAAGTAGCCTGCAATTATTACATAAACCGCAATAGCTTGCCTAGAGGCACCTTTTCATAGGATGATGGCGCCGGATCGTAAGCTGACGCGCCGCGGTAACAGTGGTATTGTGGCCGAAAAATTGGGTTGGAGAAGTCGAGTGAATTGGATCAAGGCAGTTTTGTTGGCATCGGTTTTAGCCTCAACCCCGGCATGGGCTGCTCGCATCAGCCAGTTTTCGCCGCAGGGCACGGTGTCCAAGGTTGAAAGCGTGAAGTTGGCATTTGACGCTGATGCGATCGCATTCGGCGACGGCCAGGCGCCGGCGCCGGTCGACGTGGTGTGCAATGATCCAGGCGCCAAAGGGGAGGGCCGATGGCTGGACGCCAGGCGCTGGACGTATGTGTTTACGTCCGCGCTGCAGCCCGGCGTCCGCTGCACGGCCAAGGTCAAGCCGGGTTTTCGCATTCTGGGCAACGACGCGCTGCTGGGCAAAACCAGTTTCGCTTTCCAGACCGGCGGGCCCGAGGTGGTTGATACGCGCCCTTACGGCTCGACCATAGACGAAGACCAGGTGTTTGTGCTGCGCTTTAATGGGGCGGTCGATACCGCGACCCTGCTGGCCCATACGCACTGTCAGGTCGAGGGGCTGGGCGAGGCAGTGCCGGTGCGGCTGATCACCGGCCAGGACCGCAAGACAATACTGGATGCGGCCTATTACTCGGAATCCGAGGCAGTGGATACGGCGGCAACACAGTTGCTGCAATGCAAGCGCCGCCTGCCCGCCGAGGCCGGCGTTCAATTGAAGGTAGGGCCTGGTGTGGCCACCTTGTCCACCGATCGGCCGGCGATGGCCAGTTCGCACGCCAAGGTTTTCGACTATAACGTGCGGGCGCCTTTCAAGGCGGCGTTTACCTGCCAGCGTGAAAATTCCAGCATGCCGTGCACCCCGGTGTCGTCGCTAAGCCTGGACTTTTCCGCACCCATCGCTTTTGCCGATGCCCAAAAAATACGCCTGAAAACACCGGCGGCGGAATTGGCTCCGGCGGTGGACAACGACAACGCGCATCAGGGCGATGTGTCGCGGGTCAGTTTCAATGGGCCGTTCCCCGAACTTGCAAGCTTGAGCCTGTCTTTGCCCGAAGGCTTGAAGGATGACGCGGGGCGTGTGCTGGCCAATGCCGACCAGTTTCCGCTGACCGTGCAAACCGCGGCATTCCCGCCTTTGGTCAAGTTTTCCGCCGCGCCGTTCGGCGTGGTCGAGCGTTTTGCCAATACGCCGCCGGGCGGCGACGACGCCCAGGCGCCCGCCAGCGTGCCATTGACGCTGCGCAACGTCGAATCCGCTCTGGCCGCCAAAGACCTTTCGGTGTCGGCCGGCAAGATCAGCGATCTGGTGACGCAGGACGATCAGGATGTATTGCACTGGTATGCGCGCATAGGCCGGCTGAACGAAAGCCGATTGACCCTCAATCAGATCGAGGATGTCATGGACGATCGCCAACTGCGCAATTCAAGCGAAGGCGAGGCGGTCATTGATACGCGCGGGTTTTCGGCACTGAGCGGACATGATCAGGCGCGTGCCCTGGATCTGCCCGGTATCAAGGCCGACGACCTGCGTCCATTCGAAGTTATAGGCGTGCCGGTCGGCGAACCCGGCTTCCATGTGCTTGAAGTCGAGTCGGCCCGGCTGGGCCAGTCTTTGCTGGAATCCGCCACGCCCATGTACGTGCGCACCACCGCCCTGGTTACCAATCTGGGCGTGCACATCAAGATCGGCCGCGACGATGTGCTGGCCTGGGTAACCACGCTGGATGACGGCAAGGTGGTGCCGGACGCGGCGATCGCCGTCTTGAATTGTTCCGGCCAGACGGTGGCTCAAGGCAAGACCGATGCGAACGGCATCTGGCATCATCGCCAGCCGCTGGATATGCCGGGCTATTGCGAAGATACGGGCCTGAGCGGCACGTATGTGTCGGCGCGCATCGGCGCCGATCATCCGCAGGCGCGCGGCAAGGCGGATTTTTCCTTTGTGTTTTCCGATTGGAACCGGGGCATAGAGTCGTGGCGTTTCAATGTCCCGACAGACACCAGCCCCAAGCCCACTGTTGTTGCGCACACGGTATTTGATCGTGTGTTGCTGCGTGCCGGCGAAACGGTGTCCATGAAGCATTTTGTGCGGGTTCAGACGCGCGATGGGCTGGCGTTGCCGGACGACGCGCAAGACATGCCCAATAAATTGATTATCGAGCTGCAGGGCTCGGACCAGAAGTACGAGCAGCCGGTATCGTGGCGCAAGACCGCCTCGGGCGGCTTGTCCGCCAGCAATACTTTCGCCATTCCGCCCACGGCCAAATTAGGCGTGTATACGGCGCGGCTGACCGATGCCGACGATAGGTGGTATGGCAATGGCCAGTTTCGCGTCGAGGAATTCAAGCTGCCCCTGTTGACGGGGCAATTGAAAATCAGCGATAGCGCCGGTTCAAGCGTTTTGGTTGCGCCGGACAAGCTCGATGCCGATGTGCAGATATCTTATGTATCGGGGGGGCCTGCCGGGCAGTTGCCGCTACAGATATCGGGGGTGCTCAGGGATCGTTCGCTCAGTTTCCCCGAGTACGACGATTATTCGTTCAGCCCGCCCGACGACACGGAAAGCGGCGATGCGGATTCCGATGCCGGCCAGGGCGGCGCCGATGAGGAAAAGCAGTCGCTCTTCCTGGACAAGCGCTCCATGGTGTTGGATGCGCAGGGCGGGGGGCGCTTGAGCCTGGATTCCTTACCCGCCATAAGCCGGCCGCAGACCATGCTGTTCGAGGCCAGCTTTGCCGACCCGAATGGCGAGATTCAGACCTTGGCCCAGGCTGTGCCGGTATGGCCCGCGCGAGTTCAGGCCGGCATACGCACAGGTAATTGGGTGCAGGCCGGAAAACCGGCGCGCATCGCCGGCCTGGCGCTTGCGCCGTCGGGGCAGCCGCAGGCCGGTATCGCGATGACGATTTCAGCCGTGGCCCGAACCACCTATTCCACGCGCAAGCGCATGGTGGGCGGTTTCTACAGCTACGACAATCACACGGAAACGCGCAAGCTGGGCACGGTTTGCGAAGGCAAGACAGATGCCAAAGGCATGCTGGAATGCTCTGTCGATCTGAAGGACACCGGATCCATCCAGTTGATCGCCAGCGCCAAAGATGCGCAGGGCCTTGAATCCCGGGCCCAATCCACCCTATGGGTTACGGGTTCGGGCGATTTATGGTTTGGCGGCGAAAACGATGATCGCATCGATATTATCCCTGCCAGGAAAACCTGGAAGCCGGGCGAAACGGCGCAGTTCCAGGTCCGCATGCCCTATCGCCATGCCACGGCGCTGGTGGCTGTGGAGCGCGAAGGCGTGCTGAAAACCCAGGTGGTCGAACTGGAAGGCAGCGATCCCACCATCAGCATTCCCATCGAAGCGCAATGGGGGCCGAATGTTTATGTTTCGGTGCTGGCGTTGCGCGGGCGCTTGCACGAGGTGCCCTGGTATTCCTTCTTCACCTGGGGCTGGCAGCAGCCGCAATCCTGGTACAAGTCCTTTGTGGACGCGGGCAAAGACCAGTTTGCCGCTCCCACGGCGTTCGTGGACTTGTCCAAGCCCTCATTTCGTTTCGGATTGGCCAGCATACAAGTCTCCGGTCAACAAGATGAACTGCGGGTTAAGGTAAGCGCCGACAAACAAAGCTACCAACTCCGCGACAAGGCCACCGTTACGGTGCAAGTCAGCACGCCCGACGGCAAGCCGGCGGCCCATGGCACCGTGGCGTTCGCGGCGGTGGATCAGGCACTATTGGAGCTGTCGCCCAACGACAGCTGGGACCTGCTGTCCGCTTTGCGGCAGTTGCGCAGCTACGGCGTCGAGACAGCGACCGCGCAAATGGAAATCGTCGGACGCCGGCATTATGGACGCAAGGCCTTGCCGGCCGGAGGCGGGGGCGGCAAGAGCCCCACGCGCGAATTGCTGGACACGCTGCTGTTATGGAAACCGGCGATCCAGCTCGATGAACAGGGCAAGGCACAGATTACCGTGCCCTTGAACGACTCCATTACGCGCTTCAAGCTGGTGGCCATTGCCGATTACGGCGCCGGGCGTTTCGGCACCGGCAGCAGCGATATCGCCAGCACGCAAGACTTGCAGGTCATACCGGGCTTGCCGGCCTTGATCCGCGAGGGCGATCGTTATCAGGCGATGGCCACGCTGCGCAATTCGACCCAGCGCGATATGCGCCTGGAGGCCTCGGCGGCTTATACCGGCAAGGGGGTGCCGGGCGAACGCCTGCCGCCGCAAGTCATCGATTTGGCGCCGGGCGCCGCCCGGACGATAAGCTGGGATGTGCAGGCGCCGGAAAGCAATTTATGGAGCGAGAAAGTCACCCTGGCCTGGACCTTCGAAGCCCGCGAGCAGGGTGCTAAAGGGGCGTCCGACAAATTGGCGTTCAAACAAGACCTGGTGCCCGCGGTTCCCGTAAAGACCCGCCAGGCGACGCTGTTGGCGCTGGATTCGGGCCAGCCCCCGGTCAGTCTGCCGGTATCGGCGCCGCAAGGCGCCTTGGCGGATGGAAACGGCGCATTGCGCGGCGGTCTGCAGGTGCATGTACAGTCCAGCCTGGCGGGCGGCCTGCCCGGCGTGCGCGAATGGCTTACGGCTTATCCGTATACCTGCCTGGAACAACTGAGTTCCAGGGCGATAGGCTTGCGCAGCGCGTCGCAGTGGCAGGAGATCATGCATCGCTTGCCGGATTATCTGGATAGCGATGGCCTGGCCAGTTATTTTCCCGGCGCGCAACAGGGTAATGAAGTGCTTACGGCTTATCTGTTGACCGCCAGCCATGAAGCCCAAGCCCTGGGCTTGCCATATGCCATTCCAGAGGCCAGCAGGCAGGCCATGACGCGCGGCCTGCTGGCCTTTGCGCAAGGCAAGCTGATCCGGAATCGCTGGGCGCCGCGCAAAGACCTGGACGCGCGCAAGCTGATGGCGCTGGAAGCGCTGTCGCGCTATGGACTGGTTCAGCCGCGCATGCTGGACAGCATCGCGATCGACCCGAACAGTTGGCCGACGTCGGCGCTTGTGGATTGGCTGGCTGTGCTGCAGCGCGTTCCGAGCATTGCGCAGCGGCAAGCGCGGATCGAGCAGGCCGGGCAAATTTTGCGGGCGCGCTTGCACACTTCGGGAACCGCCACAGTGTTTGGCGATGAAGAGCAGAATGGCTGGTGGTGGCTGATGGTGAGCCCGGAGTCGAATCTTGCCAAGCTGATATTGACGACCACTGGCCAAGCGCAGTGGGAGCAGGAGTTGCCGCGCATGGCCCAGGGTTTGCTGAGTATGCAGCGTCAAGGCGCTTGGCGCACCACGACGGCCAATTTGCTGGGGACGCTGGCCATCGAGAAATTCGCGCAGCATTTCGAGCGTACGCCGGTGTCGGGCCGCGTGCAGGTCCAGGCCTCTGGCGGACCCGCGCAGGTATTTGACTGGACGGCGCCCGCGTCGAAAGCGGGCGTGCGCGCCCACGATTTCCTGCAGCCTTGGCCTAAAACCTCGTCCGGCCGGCTTGTCGTCGAACAGCAGGGCCAAGGCCAGGCCTGGGCCACGGTAAGCTCGCTGGCCGCCGTGCCGACGGTCCGGCCGATCATGGCCGGCTACGATATCGTGCGCCATATCAAGCCAGTTTCCCAGGCCGTGCCAGGCATATGGTCGCGCGGCGATGTCTATCGCGTGACGCTGGAGATCACGTCCAGGGCCGCCACGACCTGGGCCGTGCTGACCGATCCCATCCCGGCGGGCGCCACGATACTTGGCAGCGGCCTGGGGCGCGATTCCAGCATTGCCACCAGCTCGGAAGCCGGCAATGGCTGGCAAGGTCCCAGTTTTGTGGAGCGTGGCTTCGAGTCGTATCGCGCCTATTATGAATACCTTCCGGCGGGCGCGACCACCATCGAATACACCGTGCGGCTCAACACGATGGGGCAGTTCCAGTTGCCTGCGACACGCGTGGAGGCCATGTACCAGCCCGACGTATTCGGCGAATTGCCGAATGCGGGCAAGTTCAGCGTCCAGGCGGGAAAATAAGGAGTGGGCGGGGTCACGCGGCTGCGGCGTTGATCCCGCCTATGTTTTTTAACGGTTCAGCGGGAAGTACAGGCATGACCAAAACGCTTGCAGGCATGCTGGCTGCCATGGTGCTGGCTCTCGGTTTCCAGGCCGAAGCCTCCGCCTTGCCGTCGTACCAAGAGGTCAGGCAGGGTTATCGGGCTTCGGATATTCTGGTGCTCGATCGCACAGGGCAATTGCTGGAGCGTGTCCGCAGCGATTTCCAGGCCAGGCGCGGCGACTGGATCGAACTGGACGATATTTCCGTCGCCTTGCAGCGCGCGGTCATTCTCTCTGAAGACCAGCGCTTCTATGCGCATGGCGGCGTGGACTGGCGGGCGATCGCCGCGGCGGGCTGGGGCAATCTGCTTCATCAGCAGCATCGCGGGGCCTCCACGCTGAGCATGCAGCTCGTGGGCTTGATCGACGATGAATTGCGCAGAGGTCCGGCCGGCCGCAGTCTTGTGCAGAAATTCGACCAGGTGCGCGAGGCCTTGTCGCTTGAAGAGCATTGGAGCAAATCGCAGATTCTGGAAGCCTATTTGAATCTTGCGGCGTTTCGGGGTGAGCTGACAGGGGTCGATGCCTTATCGCGGGTGCTGTTCCAGAAACATCCCAGCGGCCTGAATGCGCGGGAAGCGGCGCTGGCCGCCGTGTTGCTGCGCGGGCCGAATGCATCGCGGCAGGTTTTGCGGCAACGAAGCTGTGCGCTGCTTACCGACATGGGATCTGCGCAGGAATGCAGGGGCCTGGGCGATTTCCTGTATCAGGCGCTGGAGCGCCGATCGGCGCCGTGGCTGGATGCGCGCCATCTTGCGCCGCATTATGCCCAACTGGCTTTGGGCAAATTGCCGCGGGCGCCGCAGCCGGGCCTATCGTTGTCGACCTCTCTGGATGCGGACTTGCAGCGTTTTGCGTTGCACAGCGTCGATCGCCACTTGCGGGCCTTGGGCATGTCCAATGTGCGCGATGCGGCGGTCGTGGTGCTCGACAACCGCACAGGCAAGGTGCTGGCTTACGTGGGATCGTCGGGCGAGCTTTCCACCGCGACGCGGGTTGATCATGCGCGCGCCTTGCGCCAGGCCGGTTCGGCGCTCAAGCCTTTTCTGTATGCCCAGGCGCTTGAGCAGGAACGCCTGACGACGGTATCGCTATTGAACGACGCGCCCTTGAATCTTCCCACCGGCAACGGTTTGTACATTCCGCAAAATTACGACAAGCGGTTTTCAGGCTGGGTCAGCGTGCGCACTGCGCTGGCGTCGTCATTGAATATTCCCGCCGTACGCACTCTGCTGATGGTGACGCCGGATGCGTTTGCGCGGCGGCTGGTCCGTTTGGGACTGCCGCTGGATCAGAGCGGCGATTTCTATGGCTATAGCCTGGCGCTAGGCAGCGCCGATGTTACGCTGCTGGCGTTGACCAATGCTTATCGCAGCCTTGCCAATCTGGGGGCTTATTCCCCTGTCCGTTATTTGCGGGACGCCGGCGCATTGCCGGAGTCGCAACAAATCCTGTCCCAGGCCGCCGCCTGGATTGTGGGCGACGTACTGTCGGACCGCCAGGCCCGCACCCGGACATTCGGCCTGGACAGTCCCTTGTCGACGCCGTTCTGGACGGCGGTCAAGACCGGCACGAGCAAAGACATGCGGGACAACTGGTGCCTGGGATGGTCGCAGCTCTACACCGTCGGGGTATGGGTGGGCAACAGCGGGGGGGCCAGCATGCACGATGTATCGGGTGTTTCGGGGGCCGGGCCCGTGTGGCACGACGTCATGGCTTATCTGCATCGCACGGCCGATAGCCGCCAGCCGCCCAGTCCGCCGCAAGTCAGCCGCGCCTCGGTAAGTTTTGAAAACAATAGTGAGCCGCGCCGGCAGGATTTCTTTATCGGCGATACCGCGGTCACTTACGTACAACGGGCGCAAACTGAATCCGGGCCAGGGCATGAAGCGGCGCGCATTGCCGCGCCGGTTTCCGGCACGATATTCGCGCTCGACCCCGACATACCTCAGGACAAGCAGCGCATACGCCTGCTGGCCTCCAACCTGGCCCCGGGCGCCGCGGATCGCCTGTCCTGGCGGATCGACGCGCGCAGCCTGGGGCAAGGCGGCAGCCTGTCATGGCAGCCCTGGCCCGGGCGCCACAGGATTCAATTATTGGACGGACAGGGAGCGGTTTTGGACGAGGCGGACATTGAAGTGCGCGCCGCGAGTTTCAAATAAATCTTTTCGACCCTACTTTCCCCAACAAATTGACAGAGTTTGACGTAATTTGGCTTGGCTACCTGTTAAACTTTTTCATTAGTATTGAATAATCAGTCAGGGGGCATTTGCATGAAAACTATTTGTAAGCTTGGTCGTATTCTGGTGCCAGCCAGCCTGGTATTTCTGGCAGCCTGCCAAACTGTTCCAGGAGGCAAGACCACCGCGGGCGCTGCTCCGGGCGCCGCGGCTACTCCCAAGCCCGACACAACGCTTCAGGCGCAAAGCCAGGGCGCGCCCGTTGCTGTATTTATCGCCGATACCGCCGCGCAGCCGGGGTGGACTTCCGTCAACCTCCAATCCGGCGTGCTTTATGTCAATCCGCAGCCTGTGATTACGCGGGCGGACCTCAGCGGTATTCAAGCCGGCGCCGGCAAGAAGGGCGAGGGCCTGCTGGCGCTGCAACTGAACGAGGCCGGCAAGAAGAAGATCGCCGACACCACCACGCAAAATCCGAATAAGCGGCTGGCCCTGGTGGTAGGGCGCACCATGATGGCTGTTCCGGGTTACACCGCTCCGGTCATGTCGGGCAATTTGATTTTTGACGTCGGCACCGAAGAAAATGCAACCGCCGCGGCGCACGCCATAGCAGGCACTACGCCAAACGGCGGCGCTCCCGCCGGTACGGCCCCGGGATCCAGTACCACGCCTCCCGCCGCACTGCCTCCGGCCAAGTCCGGCGCTCAATAGCCGCCATCATGCGATGGTCGCAGCCTCGCGCTTATCGGGCTTGAACAAAACGGCATCGCCAGCGATGCCGTTTTTTATTGACTGTCCGGGTATCATGGCGATGTGCCGGTGTTGCGGCGGTAAACATTAAATGAACAACAATCAAATCAGTCCATCGTCTCCGCTTTTGGCGCTAGCCTCGACACTCGCACTGGGATTCAAATTCCTGGCGTGGATAAACGGCCTGGGCATAGCCGCTATTTTGTCCCTGGGCGTTTTCCAGCTTGGCGTGGCCCCGCAATGGCTGCGCCTGCCGCTGGCTGCTTTCCTGGGCGGACTGGTTCTCGCGGCTCTGGGCTTGCTGTGGTCCTATTCGGCGCAGATCAGCCTGCTGAATCAGGCTATCTCCGGGCGTGCGCGCCGCTGGCATTGGATTCCTTTGTTTTGCACCATGCTGGCCTATAGTCTGAGCCTGCTGGCCTTTGTTTGCGGCTGCTGGCTTACGCTGGGCCTGGCTGGCGCGGTCTATCAAAATACCGATGACGACGCCTCGCTCGACGACGAAAGTCCAAGCGCTGAACCCTTCGATCAACGGGGCGAGGGGCAGGACTTTATCTACAACGCCCAGGAAAAAACCATCAGGTTTTTCGGGGCATCTCGTTTGTGATCGGCGCGGGCCGACCGTTGTATTTTGTCGGCAAGCCTGATTAAATGCTCGCCAACAGGATTTAGCCAAAATAAAATATACGCTTTGCGTATATTAAATCAGGATGCCATCATGACTGTTTCGCAGCAAGTGTTTCTTCGCGATGCCATGCGCCGCTTGAATCTTACCCGTGACGTATTTGCCGTGCGTATCGGCGTAAAGCGCAGGGCGCTCGATACGTGGCTGCTGCCCGAGGGGTCCCAGGAATTCAGGAGCATGCCGGAAGTCGTCAGCCGTTTCGTCACCGAAATCGTCGACAACGAAGGTTTGCTGCAAAAATATGCGCAAAGCGCACAGTCGGGCCCATTGCGCGATCGAATTGCCGCCGAAGGCAAACACCAGTTGTTATCCGTGGATCAATTCACACGCGAATCGGTGGAAGAGTTGTTCCGCATCGCCGATCAGATGCAGCCTATTGCGCGGCGCCAGAAAGTGTCGCGGGTGCTAGAGGGCGCTGTGCTGGGCAATCTGTTCTTCGAGGCCAGCACGCGAACCCGCGTGAGCTTCGGCGCGGCATTCTGCCGGCTGGGCGGATCGGTATGCGACACCACGGGGTTTACCTTTTCGTCCATGGCCAAGGGCGAATCCATTTACGATACCAGCCGCGTCATGAGCGGGTATGTGGACGCCATGGTGATACGCCATCCCGAAAAAGGTTCTGTGGCGGAATTCGCGCGGGCCACCAATATACCGGTGGTAAACGGCGGCGACGGCCCCGGCGAGCATCCCAGCCAGGCTTTGCTGGATTTATACACCATACTGACCGAGTTTTCGCGTTTGGGAAAACTGCTGGACGGCGCGCATATTGCCTTGGTGGGCGACCTGAAATACGGCCGTACCGTGCATTCGCTGATCAAGCTGCTGGCCTTGTACCGGGGGCTGAAATTCACGCTGATTTCACCGCGCGGGCTGGAAATGCCCGAGTATCTGCTGGAGCAGACCAGCAAGAACGGGCATGTGGTGACCCAAACCAATTCGCTCGAAGAAGGCCTGGAGGGCGCGGATGTCATTTACGCGACGCGGGTGCAGAAAGAACGCTTTGCGGCCGAAGAACTGGAAGGCTACACCCCCGATTTCCAGGTCAACAAGGCTATCGTCGACAAATGCTGCGGTCCCGATGTGATTGTCATGCACCCCTTGCCGCGCGACAGCCGCGAGGGCGCCAACGACCTGAGCGTGGACTTGAATCACGATTCGCGCCTGGCCATTTTCAGGCAGACCGATAATGGCATACCGGTGCGCATGGCCATTTTCGCCGTGCTGCTGGGGGTCGAAGGGCTAGTGCAGCATTCTTTGCGCGACGTTACCTGGAGCCCGCCGTCGCACATCGGTCCGGACGACAGCGTTTTCCACGGCATGGACTGACGCTCTGTCCGGGTTAACGCCCCTTGGCGCGTAATTCGGTCTTCGTAGCCTTGCCGACTTCGCAAGGCATTTCGTAGCCGCCCGTTTACAAGCGCCTGGCTTCGACGATGCTTTTCAAGAAGGCTTTGGTGCGCTCTTTTTGCGGGTCGCCAAATAATGCTTCGGGCGGCCCTTCTTCGTAGACTACGCCGTCGTAAAGAAAGCAAACCTTGGACGACACCTCGCGCGCAAAGCCCATTTCGTGGGTGGCAAGCAGCATGGTCATGCCTTCCTGGGCCAAGTCCCGCACGATATTCAAGACTTCGGACACCAGTTCCGGATCGAGGGCCGAGGTGATTTCATCAAGCAAGAGAACCATGGGATCCATGGCCAGCGCACGCACGATGGCGACCCGTTGCTGCTGGCCGCCCGACAGCCTGTCCGGATATTCCTTTGCCTTGTGGTCCAGGCCTATTCTTTTGAGCAGCGCCATGGCGGTATCTTCAGCCTGGGCACGCTCTTGGCCCAGGACGCGGATAGGCGCCAAGGTCACGTTCTCGATCACGCTCATGTGCGGAAACAGGTTATATCCCTGGAACACAATGCCCACATCCCGGCGCAGAGCGTCGACATCGACGCCGGGTCCGGTGATGCGATCATTGTGGATGCGGATTTCCCCTTGCTCGATTTCCTCCAGTCCGTTGATGCAACGCAATAATGTCGACTTTCCCGAGCCCGAAGGCCCTATCAGGCAAACAACCTGGTGTTCTTCAACGTCCAGGCTTAGATTGTTCAGTACCGGGGTATCGCCGTAGGTCTTGTGAATGCCGCGGATTTCGATGAGTGCCATGTCCCAGCCTTTAATTTCCGCCCGCGCGCAGGCGTGCCCGGTCGCGGCGCATCATGCGTTCGACCAGGCGGGTTTGCGGAATCGTGATCAGGATGAACAGCACTGCGACGGTGCTGACCGCGGAAAGGTTGTAATGATTGCTGGCGATCATCATTGCCTGGTTGAATGCGTCGATGGCGCCGATGACGCTGATCAGCGCGGTATCTTTCTGAAGCGCGATAAAACTGTTGAGCAGCGGAGGAATGATTTGGCGCACGCCTTGGGGTATGACCACGAAGCGCAGGGTTTGCATGTGGGACAGGCCCAGCGACCTGGCGGCGGCGGTCTGGCTCCAGTGTATGCTGAGGATGCCGGCGCGATAGACCTCGGCCACGTACGCGCCGACGGTCAGGGTCAGGGCGATGATGACAAAGGTTTGCAGCGACAGGTCTTTCAGGATTGGGACTCCCGTCAGGGGTATGCCAAAGCCGATCAGGTAGATGGTCAGGATGACCGGCACGCTTCTGAAAATATCGATATAGACGGTGGCGATGATGCGCACAGGCTTGCCCGCCACGCCGGGCGCGAAGGTGGCCAGCGCCAGCACCAGTCCCCAGATCAATACAAGCACTTCGGCGATCAGGAATATTTTTATGTTGACCCAGAATGCTTCCAGGACCAGCGGCAGGGTTTGCTTGATCAGCGGCAGGTAAAAGAATGTCTTGCTGACTTCCATGTTGTTGGCGATCAGGAAAGACACAAACAGCAGGATCAGCCATTGGGCGACCGAATAGCCGATGGCGATCCAGTCCTGGTTCCTGGCATTGGCCGCCGCAACCCGTACGGCAATCAAGTCATTGATTTTTCGGGCCGCCCGTACCTGCAGGCAATGGCGCATGCTCTTGACCGTGGGCACGATGAGCAAGACGGATGCGATGGCAAGCAGGACAAACAGGGTGTCGATGACAGGGCCTTGCTGGCCCAGTGCGCCGATCGCGGAACGCGCCGCCGCTATGGTTGCCCAGCTTGCGGCGATGGTCAGCAGGACAAGCAGGAAGGCGGTGGCGGTTAATGCCAAAGGGGCGCCAGGCCCTCCCGCCGCATTGAACCGCCGGCCTCTCTTGCGCGCAACCGGCGGCTGGGCCGCGGCGTGGGTGTCGAGTGGCTTCATTCTTTATATTAGGGCGTCAAGTAGGGGATTTTTGCCGGATCGGCCCCCCAGGTGGCGGCCAGGTAGGTCGCGCTGAGCTTGTCGAGCGTGCCGTCGTCTATCAAAGACTTGATCAGCGTGTTGAACGCGGCTTCGTTCACGGTGTCTTTGTTGAAGATGGCGCCGTAGCTTTCGCCGGTCTTGTACTGGCCGACGACCTCAAGCGTGCCTTTCGATTGCTGCGCTTTGCCCAGGAGATTGGCCGTATCGTAGAGCACCGCGTCGACCTGGTTGGAAGCGATGGCCGCATACATCGTTGCGCTGCTGGGATAAACCTTGATGCCTTGCGTAGGCTTGATGTTGTCGGTAATGAACTTCACCGCTGTCGTGCCTTGGTAGGCGCCCAAACGCAGGGTCTTGAGCTTCTGGCCGTCGATCTTGGTGCCTTTTTTCATCAAGACCCCAATATCCGACGCATAGTAGGGGATGGAAAACAACACAGTTTTTTTCCGCGCCTCGGTGATCGACGCTTCGGTCAGCGCCAGGTCGAAGCCTTTGGCCTGGCCTCCGAGCAACTGGGCAAACGATCCGTTCACCACCACGATTTTGTCCAGGCCGGCGCGATACGCCATGTTCGCCGCCATGCAGTATTCGTAGCCGTCCTTGATCGTTGCGGGGGAGTCGCCATTCCACCATGCGGGCGCCGGCAAGCCTACCCGGACCGTGAGCTGCCCGGGAATGACAGGCACGACTTTTACCGAGTTCTTTTGGCCTGTTACTTCGCAATTTCCGTAGCCGCCGGCGGCCGAAACCGGCGTCGACAACGCGATGCAGAATGGCAGTGCGGCCGACAGCGCCAGAACCTTGGCGAGAGAGAGGCGATTCTTTTTCTGGATTGGCATTTTATGTCTCCAATGGGTAGGTGTTGGGGAAATCAGGCCGGATTTTTCCGGCCTTCGCGCGAAGCTGAGCAAATAAAGTCTGAGGCCATCGGCCGCATCGGCGTGGAAAGGATAGTTAAACCGGGGCGGCGGTTTGCGCAATGCCGCCGCGCGGGGCGCCTGCGGACACGTCGCCCCACAGCACGGCATGATCGGCCGGCAAGGCGCGAGAGTTGGGCACCGACATCCACAAGCGCATCAGCAAGCGATCCTGGCCCGTGGAGGCGTCATCCTTGAATGCCGTCCTGCCGTGGTAGATGACGTGATTGTTCAGTAGCTGGATATCGCCTGGCTCCATGGTCATTTCGAAGCAGAGCTCTTCGCAGATGTCCATCAGCAGTCGAATCGCTTCCCATTCCGCGTCGCCGAGCTTGCGCGCATGCGGGACTTGTTGAGCGCTTTCAATATAGGTCAGGGAGAAGTGGCTGGTGAGCTTGCCGTCGCGAACGCCGAATACCGGTAGGTCGTAGGCGATGTTCTCGCCGCCGGCTTCTTCGCCGAACCGGCCGCGCGGAATGGGGCGGCACAGCAAATCGAACAGGTCGGGGCGCCGGCGCATTATTTCGTTATATACCGCGGCCGTGCTGCACAGCTTGCTGACGCCGCCGGCCGCGGCTTGGCGGACGCACAGCAGGCCGACCACGTCGCAACGATCGGTGTGAAAGCGCAGGGCGCCCGGCGAGAGAGTGCGTGCGCTTGAAGACAGGAATTTTTGGCCGGACGCATCGACGGTTTCCCCGTATTTCTGGCCGATGCCCGCGCCTTCGTCGCGGATTTCGCGCATCAGTTCGCCGCGCCGATTCTGGTACATGGGCGTGCCAAGATGGCATCCAAGGCCATACCAGATCTGGCGCAATTCATCGTGGCTGTATTTGCCGACATCCAGTCCCCGGATCTTGACCATGCCCGAGCCATTTTCCAATTCTTGCCGGACATCATCGAAAAAACGTTCGCAGCCGGGCAGTTCGAAATTGCCTTTGTTTATTTTTTCCCAGGCCAGGCCCTTGACCTTGCCGACGGCCTGGTCGATGCGGCTCGCAATTTCCGGGGAGATATTCTTGACCCAGCGCGCGGAGTTGAACATTTCGTTTCCGAGCCATACCGAATCATCATTCATGAACTGCCGCGCCGACATAGGGGCTCCTGGGATGAAATAAAAATGCAATGCCGTATTGTATATTCATGTCGGATGGCGCCGCTCCAGCCGGATCTTCCCCGGTTCGGCACACCCGCCACGATTGGCGTGCGAACTTCGACGGCGCGAAATCGGCAACGCCGCCGCGCTTATTTCCTTTCGCCGCCCAGCGCCTCGACCAACGCGGCAATCAAGCGCGACAGTTCGCCTGTCATCAGCGCAAAATCGGAGTCGAATTGTTCCGCGTCGTTGTGGGCGGTGCTGTCCTGGCCTTCCTTCAATACATCCAGCGGATTCACCCGCTTGATATCCAGCCCTTCGGTCAGGGTGAAAGACACCCGGTCGGTCCAGGTCAGCGCCAGGCGCGTGCACTGCTTGCCGGCCTGCACATGCTTGCGCACGTCGTCGATTTCAATGCTTTGGCGCACATAGCGCACGGCGGCGCCGCTTTCGCTGGTCGAGCGCAGCTCGGTATCCTGGTCTATGCTGAACCCCGAGGGCGGTTCGTCGCTGATCAGCCAATTGGTCATGGCCGCGGCGGGCGATTCTTCCACAAAGAGGGGAGCAATCGGAAACGATTCTATCGCCTTGGCCAGCATGCCCAGCACTTCGTCGCTTTTGGCGGCCGCGGCGGCATCGATCACCAGGAAATGATTGCGGGTGTCTATCCAGACGCGCGTGTCGCGATAGATGCTGAAGGCCTTGGGCATGAGTTCGTCGGTTACCTGCTCCTTGATCTCTTTCATCTGTTTACGGCCCGGCTTGAAGCCTTGCTGTTCTTCGATGTCCTGGGCGCGCGCCTTGGCCACTTGATTGACGACGGTGGTGGGCAACAGCTTTTTATCGGCACGCAGGCTAAGCAGGAATTGTCCGTCCAGGGCGTGCACCAGGCCGCTGTTCTCGCGCGGGGGCACCCATCCCAGGCTTTGCATTTCCTGGCTGCCGCTAGGTTGGAAGGCGTGTTTTTCAATGGCGGCTTCCAGGGAGTCCACGGTGCATGACCATGTAGGAGCCAGACGGAATATCCTGAGATTCTTGAACCACATGTTTTGATGTCTTCTTGAGTTGTTGGCGCGTTCATTGCGCTTGCTTGCGACAGGCGCCGGCCGGTAAAGAATAGTGAGCGGTGATTGTAAGCCCATTTTTGCCAGGGTCTCGCCACGGGCGGCCAGGCAATCGATCCGGGGGATGGGGGCGAAAAAAATGGCCCGAAGTGCATATAGCACCGGGCCATTAGGGGAGCACACACTATTACGCTGAAAAAGGCTCGCGGGGCACGCAATAGTGGCGATAAAAAGAGCTTTGCGTTTTCATCAAACCGGGGGATCAGACGTTTGATAAAAAAACGCAAGTTCTTTCTATGTCAGCGATTGTAGTCAGCCAGCCTGACGTTGGCCTGAAATCTGGGGCTTATCGGAAAAAATGCCATTTTATGACGCCGCGGCAGGGTCGGGCGGTCGCGGCCGGGGCAATCCGGCCCATGCTCGCTGCGGCGGCAAGCGGAATCAGGCATTGATGTCGTTGTCTTTGGTTTCTTTCACGAACAGGACGCCGATAACCAGGGTCGTGGATGCAATGATGACCGGATACCACAAGCCATCGTAAATATTGCCCGTAGCGGCGACCACGGCGAACGCCAGCGGCGGCAAGAAGCCGCCGAACCAGCCATTGCCGATGTGATAGGGCATGCTCATGGAGGTGTAGCGTATGCGCGTGGGGAACATTTCGACCAGCATGGCGGCAATCGGGCCGTACACCATGGTGACCAGTATCACCAGGAAGGCCAGCAGCAATACGACTCTGACATAACTGATTTGCGAGGGATCGGCCTTGGCGGGGTAGCCGTGGCTGCGTATGGCCTCGGTAAGCGACTTTTCCAGCCGGGCCGACTCGGCGGCCAGGTCGGCCTTGCTTAATTTCTGCCCTTCGAACGAGATGAATTCTTCGCCGCCTATCCTGGCCTTGGCAATGGCGCCGGCCGCGGCGGCCTGATTGCTGTAGTTGACGGCATTGCTGGCCATGAAGGCCTTGAGTACGTCGCAGGAACTGGTGAACGACGAGACTCCCACTGGATTGAACTGGAAAGAGCAGGTGGCGGGATCCGCGATAATAGTGACGGGCGCCGAGGCTTGCGCGGCTTCCAGCGCTGGATTGGCGAAATGCGTGATGGCCTTGAAGACAGGAAAGTAAGTCAGCGCGGCAATCAGGCAGCCGGCCATGATGATGGGTTTGCGGCCGATGCGGTCCGACAGCGCGCCGAAGACCACGAAAAATGGCGTGCCGATAAGCAATCCCAGGGCGAGCATGATGTTGGCCGAATTGGCTTCGATCGCCAGCGTCTTGGTCAGAAAGAACAGGGCATAGAACTGACCCGTATACCAGATCACCGCCTGTCCGGCGGACAGGCCGAACAAGGCCAGCAGCACCAGCTTCAGATTGCCCCATCTGGCGAAGGATTCCGTGATGGGGCCTTTGGAACCCAGGCCTTCGGCCTTCATTTTCTTGAAAGCCGGCGATTCATTCAGGCGCATTCGTATCCACACCGAAATGCCCAGCAGCACCACGGAAATAAGAAATGGAATGCGCCATCCCCAATCGAGGAAGGCCTCTTCGCCCATTGTGGCGCGTATGCCCAGAACGATCAGCAAGGACAGGAACAGGCCCATGGTTGCCGTGGTCTGGATCCAACTGGTATAGAAGCCGCGGCGATTCTGCGGGGCATGTTCGGCGACATAGGTTGCCGCGCCGCCGTATTCGCCGCCCAGGGCCAGGCCCTGCAGCATGCGCAGAACGATCAGAATGACCGGGGCGGCCATGCCGATGGAGGCATACGACGGCAGCACTCCGACCAGGAAAGTCGACATGCCCATGAGAAGAATCGTGATCAAAAACGTATATTTGCGCCCGGCCATGTCTCCCAGGCGGCCGAACACCAGCGCGCCGAAAGGCCGCACCGCGAAGCCCGCCGCGAAGGCGAGCAGGGCGAAGATGAAGCCGGCGGTGGGATTTACGCCCGAAAAAAAATGCGCCGCGATAATCGTGGCCAGCGAACCGTAAAGGTAAAAGTCATACCATTCGAAGACGGTGCCCAGCGACGAGGCAAAAATGACTTTCCGCTCTTCCGGCGTCATGCCGCGCTGCGTGGCGGCGGGAGCGCCCGGCAGCAAGGCGGCTTGCGGCTGCGGGGCGGATGAGCGTGTGTTCATGATGTCTCCTTGCGCGGATAAGTTTCTGGCGGATCCGGTTTTTCCCGCTGGCCTCGCCGCAAAGCAGGCGGGATGTAAATGAGTAGGGGACCAGCCTGGCGCAATCCTGGTTATTGGTTGAACAAGGTGCTATGAATGTTAAATTTTGTAAAAATTCATTGGGTAACAACTAGGTTTGGTCGTTCGGGTGATGCATTCCGCCCGGAGCCGCCCAATCCGCGGCGGGAACAATATCCTTTAGCCGGATAAAAGTGACGCGCACGCAGGTGCCGCCCGCAACGCCGTGACGGTGGCCGGGAGGCATGAAATTGACGCTGGCGCCGTGTTGTTCGGCAATTTCCTTCACGATGGAAAGCCCCAGTCCGCTGCCGTCCACCTTATTGCCCAGAACCCGGAAAAAACGGTCGAAGATGCGCTCTTGGTTCGCCACGTCTATGCCAGGCCCCGAGTCCTCGACTTCCAGGTAGGCGGACAGCGCATCGCCGCCTACCCGCACTGTCGCCCATCCTTGCGATGGGGTATAGAGCAGCGCGTTGTCTATCAGGTTGCCCAGCAGTTCGGCCAGCATCATGCCATTGCCCGAGACATGCATGGGCGCCTGCGCATGTTCGAAACCCAGGTCTATTTCTTTCTGCAAGGCCGTGCCCACCCAGTCCAATGTCGCTTTTTCGGCCATTTCATTCAGGTCGATGATCTCCGACAGCGGCCGGGTCGATTCGTCGGCGCTTTCGGCCCGGGCCAGGGCGAGCAATTGATTGACCAGCCGGGTGGCCCGCTCGGAGCCTTTCACCAGTTGTTCCAGGCTGGCATTCATTTTTTCGGGACTGCGTTCCCGCAAGGCGAGTTCGGCTTGCGTGCGCATGCCGGCCAAGGGCGTCTTTAGCTGATGCGCGGCGTTCGCCACGAAGCGACGCTGTGTCTCGTTGGTGGCCGCCATGCGGGCCAGCAGGCTGTTCATGGCCGCAACCAGGGGCACGATTTCCGCCGGCGCCAGGTCATCGCTGATGGGCGACATATCGTTGGTGCGCCGCGCGCGTATGCGTTCTTGCAGCAGGCTAAGGGGCTCGAGGCCTTGCGTCAGGCCCAGGCCGGCCAACAAGGCGGCCAGGGGCAGCACGATCAATTGCGGTGTCAACATGCCGGTAAGGATTTCTTGCTGCAGCGTGGCGCGCATTTCGTTGGATTGCGCGACGACCGTTAAAAAGCTCAGGCCATTGAGGTCCCGCCCGCCCCATATATATGCCACGCGCACGCTTTGGCCATTGAGCCGTTCGTTGCGGAACCGGATCATGTTTTCATCGTAGGCCCAATTGTCCGGCAGGGGAATGCTGGCGTTTCCTCCGATCGAGTTGGCATTGGCGTCTTCGATTTCCCAGTGAATCAGGTTAGCGGGGTCGCCTTGCAGAATGGTGATGGCGGAGGCGGAAAGCTGTACGCCTTCAACGATTTTCTGTTGCTGGATTTCCTGCTTGAGCATGCGCAGATGATCGGCCAGCGTACGGTCGTAGGGGGCATTGGCGATATTCTGCGCAATGAAGTAGGTGATGACCAGTCCTATGGTCCACAGCAAAAACAGTGGCCCGAACATCCAGATCATGATTTTATTGAGCAGCGCCTGATTGTTTTTTTTGCGCCCGAACCAGCCCCGCCGCGGCGCGCGGGCCGCCGGTTCGCCATGAGCATCCTGCGAAGGTGGGGAGGGGCGGGACATTCAGGCGAGAGACCGCCGCGTCATGCGGCCAGCGGGTCGCTGCGGTGTTCGGCTTCCAGGCAGTACCCCAGGCCGCGCACGGTTATTATCTTGGCGCCGCTGGGTTCCAGCTTTTTACGCAGCCTATGTATATAGACTTCGATGGCGTTGGGGGTGACCTCTTCGCCCCACTCGCACAGCAGGTCCACGAACTGGTTCTTGCTGATCATGCGTCCGCAGCGCGACAGGAAAATCTCCAGCAGGCTGGTTTCGCGCGCCGAGAGCTCCAGCGGCTGGTCGTCGATGCGGGCGATGCGCCCGTTCAGGTCGAAACTGAGGCGCTTGTACTTGAGCAGGGTGTTGCTGTTGCCTGAGCTGCGCCGCGTCAGGGCCCGGACGCGCGCTTCCAGTTCGCTGAGCGCGAATGGCTTGGCCATATAGTCGTCCGCGCCCAGATCCAGCCCTTTGACGCGCTGGTCTATGGTGTCGGCGGCCGTTAAAATAAGCACGGGTATCGGGGTGTTGCGCTGGCGCAGCAGGCGCAGTACGCCCAGGCCATGCATCAGGGGCAGGTCCAGATCCAGAATCAGCAGGTCGAAGCTTTGCAGTTGCAGGGCGGAGTCGGCGCTGGATCCATCGGCCACCACGTCCACGGCATAGCCGTCATAACGCAGCGAACGGGAAAGTCCATCGGCAAGAATACTGTCGTCCTCGGCGATTAGAATGCGCATGTCGAGTGGTTTCTGCTTGGTGTGTATAGGGTGTCCCCATTTTTACATGGGCGTTCGGGCCTGACCAGTCAGGGATTACGATGTAAGATACTGGATATCTGTTTATTTATACAGTACAATTTGATGCAATAATTCTTTCGCTTTCATTGCCGCGTTACTGCGCTTTTATTTATTTCCGCTTTTAGTCAAGGATTCCCACATGGACGACAAAAACAGCAAAGCCGCTACCGAGCGCGCCAAAGCATTGGCTGCCGCCTTATCCCAAATCGATAAGCAGTTCGGCAAGGGTTCGGTAATGCGCTATGGCGATGACAAGGTCGAACACGACATCCTGGTTTGCTCCACGGGTTCCCTGGGGCTGGACATCGCCTTGGGCGTGGGCGGCTTGCCGCGCGGCCGCGTTGTCGAAGTCTATGGCCCCGAATCGTCCGGTAAAACCACCTTGACCCTGCAGGTCATTGCCGAAATGCAAAAAATCGGCGGCACCTGCGCCTTCATCGACGCCGAGCACGCGCTCGATGTCCAATACGCCTCCAAGCTTGGCGTCAACTTGAACGACCTGCTCATTTCCCAACCCGATACCGGTGAACAGGCGCTTGAAATCACCGATGCATTGGTGCGTTCGGGTTCGGTCGATCTCATTGTCATCGACTCGGTCGCCGCGCTTGTACCCAAGGCCGAGATCGAAGGCGACATGGGCGATTCTCTGCCAGGCCTGCAGGCCCGCCTCATGAGCCAGGCCCTGCGCAAGCTTACCGCCAACATCAAGCGCGCCAATTGCATGGTTATCTTCATCAACCAGATCCGCATGAAAATCGGCGTCATGTTCGGCAATCCCGAAACGACCACAGGCGGCAATGCGCTCAAGTTCTATGCGTCCGTCCGGCTCGATATCCGGCGCATCGGCGCCATCAAAAAGGGCGACGAAGTCGTCGGCAACGAAACCCGCGTCAAAGTGGTCAAGAACAAAGTCGCCCCGCCATTCAAGCAAGCTGAATTCGACATCATGTACGGCGCCGGCATTTCGCGCGAGGGCGAAATCATCGATCTTGGCGTGCAGGCCGGCATTGTCGACAAGGCTGGCGCCTGGTTCAGCTATAACGGCACGCGCATAGGGCAGGGCAAAGATAATGTGCGCGAATACCTCAAGGAACATCCCGAAATGGCGTTCGAAATCGAGAACCGGGTACGCGAGCAATCGGGCGTTATTGCGCAGGCCGCGGCCACTGTCAGGGCAGAGCCCCCGGCGGTGCTGGAAGAAGACGATCCCGCCGAATAATCAGCCAGGATAGCCATGCACTCCAAGGGCGACGACTTTGAAACCTTGTCCAGCACAGACGCGGACGACAAAGGGTTGAAGAAGAAAGGTCCCACCCTGAAGGCGCGGGCCATCGCCATACTTTCAAGGCGCGAAAATTCGCGCCTTGAATTGCGGCGCAAGCTGGCCGCGCATGCGAACGACCCCGAAGAACTCGAGCAGCTATTGAACGATCTCGAGCGCGAAAACTGGTTGTCCAACGAACGCTTCGCCCAGAACCTGGCGCATCGGCGTGCTGCCCGCCAAGGAGCGAACCGCATAGTCCAAGAGCTTCGGCAGCACGATTTGGGCGATGAATGCATCGCCGGTCTTGCCCAGCAATTGCGCGATACCGAAGTCCAGCGCGCGCGCGCCGTGTGGGAAAAAAAATTCGGGCATCCGCCCGCCGATGCAAAAGACTACGCGAAGCAATTCCGTTTCTTGGCTTCACGCGGTTTTTCGGCGGATTGCTTGCGCCGCATCCTGGGCGACCTGCCCGACGAATTAGCCACGCCCGATTAAGCGCGGCGGTTTATCGGCCTGGCCTTTTGGCTAGTCATGGCTGCCATCAGCGAATCCATTCGAACTGCCCATTTACTTCGGGCTGCCCATTTATTTCGGCAAATTGTCAACGTTGGCGCCGGCTTGCACTTGGTGCTGCTGAAACCACCCCTGCTGCATTTCCAGGGCGTAGACGATAGGCCCGGTGGGGCAGTGCCCATCCAGGCTATGCGGCTGCATGTCGGCGATGTTCACGATTACTCCCTGGCTGTCGATAAATGCTATCGATAGCGGCAAAGGTGTGTTTTTCATCCAGAAGCAGGGCATGCCTACCTCGTCGAATACAAACAGCATGCCGTGGTCGGGAGGCAGCGATGAGCGGTTCATCAGGCCATAGGAGCGGCTGCTTTCGGTGGCGGCGACCTCCGCATCGACGGCATGCGGGCCTATGGTCAGTTGCGCGGTTGGCAGCAGCAGGCTTTGCGCCGAGGCTGGCAAGGACCCAACGGCAATAAGCATTGCCGCGATAAGGGTGCGAAAAAAAACAGGGCCTGAAAGCCCTGCCAGCGGATAAAATTTATGCATTATTATTAAAGCAAACCCTTTGTTGCGTGCGATCAGGCAGCCGTAATATTGAGTGCTTGCTTGCCCTTTGGTCCTTGAGCGATTTCAAAAGCGACTTTCTGGCCTTCTTTAAGGGTCTTGAAGCCGTTCATTTGGATGGATGAAAAATGCGCGAAAAGGTCTTCGCCCCCATTGTCGGGGGTAATAAAGCCGAAACCTTTGGCATCGTTGAACCATTTGACGGTTCCAGTCAGCTTTTGGGTATCCCCTGGTTCAGAGGTTGCGGTTGTATCAGACATGCGGACTGCCTCTCGACTATAGTGTATAGGTTGAAACTCGACTACAAGGATTAACTTTAGCCTACGAATTCTGGCATGCCAATACTTCCGAGCTGTCAGAATACTATGATAATGCGCAATTTATCCTTACCTAGTCAACTATGGAAACCACTAGTATTGTCATGGCCACTCAAATCGAAAATCAACGGGACAAGGTTCTGGATCGCCAGGCCGCCAAACTTGCGCCGCCGCCCATGTATCAAGTGGTGCTGTTGAACGATGATTACACGCCTATGGAGTTTGTCGTCGGTGTGCTGCAACGGATTTTTGGCAAGAGCGAAGACGAGGCGGCACACATCATGCTGAAAGTACACCATGAAGGCCGCGGCGTCTGTGGTGTATACCCCCGCGATATTGCGGCCACCCGTGTCGAGATGGTGCGCCAGTTGGCGCATGCGCGCCAGCATCCTTTGCAATGCGTTATGGAGCCGGCGCCGGAGGCATAGGGCACTGCGCGCATTGCCTTGGCCGCCATCGATATGTTGCCTGTCGGCACGGGTCCGGGCAATAGGTAAAAAGTACGGGTATAGTAAGGTTATTGGCCGCTTTGATGCAGGCTGGTAACAGTAAGATGACTCTTTTATTAATGTTGATACGCAAGGTCGATTTAGTCATAGAATAGGATTTATCGAATTGTTTGTCCGCTCCGATATGTAATGGAGGAAGCGTGATTTCCGAAGAACTTGAAGTCAGCCTGCACATGGCCTTTGTCGAGGCCCGCACAGCGCGACATGAATTTATAACGGTGGAGCACCTGCTGCTCTCCTTGCTTGACAACGCCGCCGCCGCCGAGGTGCTACGCGCCTGCTCGGCCAATATCGACGCCCTGCGCCAGGAACTGCGCAAGTTCATCAACGAGAACACCCCGGTGTTTCCCGGCGAGGACGAAGTCGATACGCAGCCCACGCTGGGTTTCCAGCGGGTCATTCAGCGCGCCATCATGCATGTGTCCTCGGGCAATTCCAACAAGAACACGGTCACGGGCGCGAATGTGCTGGTGGCCATGTATGGCGAAAAGGATTCCCACGCGGTCTATTTCTTGCAGCAGCAGGGCGTTACGCGGCTGGACGTGGTGAATTTCCTGTCGCATGGCATTACGAAGATCAATGAAGAAATCACGCCCGAGCCCGCCAAGGCTCAGCCCGCCGATGCCGAATCCAAGCCCGATCAGCAAAAATCGCCGCTTGAGCTCTACGCTACCGATCTCAACCAGGAAGCGCGCCAGGGCCGCATCGACCCCCTGATCGGTCGCGAGCACGAAGTCGAGCGGGTCATCCAGGTTTTGTGCCGCCGGCGCAAGAACAACCCCTTGCTTGTGGGCGAAGCCGGTGTGGGCAAAACGGCGATTGCCGAAGGCCTTGCATGGCGCATTACCAAAGGCGATGTCCCTGAAATCCTGGCCGACGCCGAAGTCTATGCGCTCGACATGGGGGCATTGCTGGCGGGTACCAAGTATCGCGGCGATTTCGAGCAGCGTCTCAAGGGCGTGCTCAAGTCGCTCAAGGACAACAGCAACGCCATTTTGTTCATCGACGAAATCCATACCCTGATCGGCGCCGGCTCGGCGTCGGGCGGTACGCTGGATGCCTCGAACCTGCTCAAGCCGGCCCTGTCGTCGGGTCAGCTTAAATGCATGGGCGCCACCACATATAACGAATATCGCGGCATTTTCGAAAAAGATCACGCGCTGTCGCGTCGTTTCCAGAAAATCGACGTGGCCGAACCCACGGTTGAACAAACCATCCAGATTCTGCGCGGCCTGAAAGTCCACTTCGAAGCCCATCACGGTGTGCGCTATTCTGCGGCGGCCATTACGGCGGCGGCCGAGCTGGCGGCTCGCCACATCAACGACCGCTTCCTGCCCGACAAGGCCATCGACGTCATCGACGAAGCGGGAGCGGCGCAACGGCTGTTGCCGCGCTCGCGGCAAAAGAAAGTAATAGGCAAGGCCGAGGTCCAGGCCACGGTGGCCAAGATTGCACGGATTCCGCCGCAAAGCGTATCCAACGACGACCGCAACAAGCTGGCTACGCTCGAACGCGATCTGAAAACCGTGGTTTTCGGCCAGGATACCGCTATCGAAGCCTTGGCGGCGTCCATAAAAATGGCCCGGTCCGGGCTGGGCCGCCCCGACAAGCCTATTGGGTCCTTCCTGTTTTCCGGGCCCACCGGTGTCGGTAAAACCGAGGTTGCGCGTCAACTGGCCTTTGTATTGGGCATCGAGCTGCTGCGTTTCGATATGTCCGAATACATGGAACGCCATACGGTATCGCGCCTGATAGGCGCGCCTCCCGGCTATGTGGGGTTCGACCAGGGCGGCCTGCTTACCGAGGCCGTCAGCAAGCAGCCGCATTGCGTGTTGCTGCTCGATGAAATCGAAAAAGCCCATCCCGACGTATACAACATACTGCTTCAGGTCATGGATCACGGCACGCTTACCGACAATAACGGTCGCAAGTCGGATTTCCGCAATGTTATCCTGGTCATGACCACCAACGCCGGGGCCGATGCGCTCAATCGCAGCACAATAGGCTTTGCCGCGGTGTCGCGCACCGGCGATGAAATGGCCGACATCAAGCGCCTGTTCACGCCCGAGTTCCGCAATCGCCTCGACGCCATCATCGGCTTTACGCCGCTGTCGCGCGACGTCATCATGCGGGTGGTCGACAAATTCCTTATGCAGCTCGAAGACCAATTGCACGAAAAACGGGTCGAGGTGGTGTTCTCTCAAGAACTGCGCGAGCACCTTGCCAAAGAGGGCTTCGATCCGGCCATGGGTGCGCGGCCCATGCAGCGGCTTATCCAGGACACGATACGCCGCGCTTTGGCCGACGAATTGCTGTTCGGGCGCCTGGTTGACGGCGGCCATGTCGAGATCGGCCTGGATAGCGACGGAAAGGTCGAACTGGTTTTTTCGGAAAAATCCGATAAAGCCGCCAAGCCGAACCAGGCATCGCCTTCGCATCCGGAACCCGAGCTGGTCGATTGATGGCGGCAGGCCTGGTCATTGCCTGCCAGCATTGCGCAACGCTGCATGAGCGGGCGCCCATAGAACCGGGCGCCATCGCGGACTGCACGCGTTGCGGCTCCGAGCTGTACCGGCAAAGCGGCGTGCCATTGGACGGTTGGATCGCCCTGGTCATCGGCACATTGCTGGTATTCGCCATCGCCAATTATTTTCCTATCGCCACGCTGACATTGCAGGGCATGACGGTGCAGGCCTCGCTTCCGGGAGCCCTGTGGCTGACCTGGCAGCAAGACCATCAAGTCGTGGCGGTCATGACAGGGCTGTTCGGATTCGGCCTGCCGCTGATGCAATTGCTTTTTTTGCTATGGGCGCTGATGTCGATCCGGTCCCGGCGCTTGCCGGCCGATTTTCATTATGGTTTGCGTTTTTTGCACTGGATGGAGTCATGGAGCATGGTTCCGGTCCTGATGCTGGGCATACTGGTAGCCATGGTGAAATTCTCCAGCCTGGCTTCTCTTGCCGTTGGGCCGGGCCTGGCGGCGTTTGCTGTCCTGACCCTTTTGCTGACCGGCCTGAGCCGGGTCACCGCACATCGTTTATGGCGCGATGCCGAAGATGCCGGACTGGTGCCGCTGTCGGCGCCGGATATGTCCGCCGGTCAGTCCGCGGCGTCGTGTTCGTCCTGCGGCTATGTGCAAAATATTCAATCTGGGGACTCTTCATGCCGGTGCGAACGCTGCCATGCGCGCATACATCTGCGCAAACCGGACTCCACCGCCCGGGTCTGGGCTTTGATCATAGCGGCCGGCATTGCCTATATACCCGCCAATGTATTGCCTGTAATGCAGTTGCGGACTGTCCTGGGCGCGAGCGCCCATACCATTCTGGGGGGCGTCATTGAATTGTGGCAATATGGTTCCTGGGATCTTGCCCTGGTGGTTTTCGTGGCCAGCGTGGTGGTGCCCTTGACCAAGATCCTGGCGCTCGTGGTCCTCATGCTGCGCCGGCGATGGCATGGCGCAGCCGTTCAGCGCCAGCGCACACGTCTCTACGAATTGGTCGAATTCATCGGGCAATGGTCGATGCTGGATGTGTTCGTTGTGATTCTCCTGAGCGCCATGGCTGATTTTCCAGATGTGTCCCAGGTGGTTGCCGGGCCGGGAGCCGCAAGCTTCGGCCTGGTGGTCATCCTTACCATGCTGGCCGCGGCCAGCTACGATCCGCGTCAGGGTTGGGATAGCCAGCCGCGGTTGCATGCGCCGAGCGCGATACAATCCCACACTGGTTCCACTTCGCGGCCGGCAGTGCCTGGCAGAACGTAGTCTCAAGAGGGCGGCATGACAGACCACAACAGTGAGTCAGAATCTACTTCGGCAAAGCCCGACGCGGATCGCGGCAATATCAATGCGCCGGCGCAATCCGCATCCGGCTTGCCTAGGCCCAGCGTCAAGTCCCGGCGCGAATCGCGGTTTTCATGGATATGGCTTGTGCCGCTGGTGGCGGCCCTGGTGGGCGCTTCGCTGCTGGTGCGCAACTGGCTGCATACGGGGCCCACGGTCATTATCAGCTTTGAATCCGCCGATGGGCTGGAAGTCGGGAAAACCAAGATCCGCTATAAAGATGTGGCAATTGGGATGGTGACCGGCATAAAGGTGGCTGCCGACAGGTCCAAGGTATTGGTCGAGGCCGAACTCAATCGCGATGGCTCTTCGTACATAACCCAGAAAGGTACGCGTTTCTGGGTGGTGCGTCCGCGCTTGGGGATTAGCGGTGTTTCCGGCTTGGGAACCTTGCTTTCAGGCGCCTATATCGGCGTCGATGCGGCCGAATCCCAAAACGGCGACGAGCCGGTGTATGAATTCACCGGGCTGGAAAAACCGCCCGAGATCGCCAGCGGCCGTCCCGGAACGCGTTTTACCTTGAAGGCTTCCGATCTGGGATCGCTGGAAGTCGGTTCGCCGGTTTACTATCGGCGCATACAGGTAGGTCAGGTCATAGGCTACGATCTGGACAAAAGCGGCAAAGCGGTATCCATCCAGATTTTCGTCGACAAACCCAACGACAAGTTCGTCACCCGGGACGCCCGCTTCTGGAATGCCAGCGGCATTAATGTTTCGCTCAGCGCCGACGGATTTGCGGTGCAAACCGGCTCGGTGGTGTCGGTCATGGCGGGCGGCGTGGCCTTTGCCTCGGTGGAGAATGCCGATATGCAGCCGGCGAAGGCGGATCAGGTTTTCCAACTGGCCGATACGCAAGTCCATGCGATGGCCGAACCGGACGGCGAGCCTTTGGCAATTGAGCTGCGATTCCGGCAATCCGTGCGCGGGCTCAAGGTAGGGGCGCCGTTTGATTTTCGCGGCCTGGAGGTGGGCAAGGTGGTGGATATCGATCTGGAGTTCAATACCCAGGATAAATATTTCTTCGCCAAAGTCAAAGGGGAAGTCTATCCCCAGCGTTTCGGCTCGGCCTATAAGCGCTTGCTTACGCAAAGCCGGGAGGCCGGAGGCACCGCCGCCGACATGGTAGGGCTTATGGTGAAACGGGGGCTGCGCGCTCAGATGCGCACCGCCAATTTGCTGACCGGCCAACAGTACGTGGGGCTCGAATTTTTCCCTGAAGCGCCAGCCGTGTCGTTCGACGAAAAGGCGCAGCCCATCGTATTGCCGACCATGGCCGGCGATTTCGATCGGCTGCAACAGCAAATCAGCAGCATTATTGCCAAGGTGGACAAGATTCCTTTCGAAGGCATAGGCAACGATCTGCGCGCCGGCCTGAAATCCACAACCCGGCTGCTCAATCGCATCGAGGGGCAAGTCGCGCCGCAGGCCGGCGCCATGCTCAAGGCCGCGCAGCAGTCGCTGGGCCGCATCGATAAATTGCTGGCGCAGGACTCGCCCATGAGCGACAACATAGATAAAACCTTGCGTGAAATCAGCACGGCGGCAAAGTCGCTCCGCGCACTGGCCGATTATCTGCAAACCCACCCCACGGCGCTTCTGCGCGGGCCGGCCGACAATGACGTGCTGGTCAGCCCCTAGGAAATGACATGAGCCTTAGCCGATTATTTTGCATACTGTCAGTGGGGGTCTTGGCTGCCTGCGCGGTACCGTCCCCCAAGTATTACACCTTATTGCCCGTTGCAGCGTCGGAGCCGGCGCAAAATGCCGATAGCGGCGCCGGGCGCCGCTATGTGATCAGTGTGCAGCCGGTAGTGTTGCCGGAGCAGGTGGATCGTCCGCAGATAGTCGTTACCGATCCGGGGTCCACCCAAGTGACGCCTTTGAATCGCGCTCTATGGGCTTCGCCCTTGTCCGACGAGATCCGCAACGCCTTGTCCAATGATCTGTCCCGCAAACTCGGTGTGCTGGATATTTCTTCCGGCGCTGTGCCGGACTCCCTGGCGGTCTGGAAAGTTTCCCTGCAGGTACAGCGTTTCGAGTCGCTCTATGGCCGGCATGTGGTCTTGGATGCCACTTGGAGCCTGACACCTGTGAATCAGGCAGGCAAGAAAACCAAAATATGCCGCGCCCAGGCGCAGGTTCCGGTCCAGGCGGGTGTGTCGGCCATGATTGCGGGCCATCAAGAGGCCTTGCACCGGTTGGCATCGCTGATTGCCGCGCAGTTGGGCGGTGCTGCCGCGCCGCCGGCGGTTGCAGGCCTGCAGGAAAAAGGTTGTACCTATTGATGCATTTTTAACTGCAGGGTTAACCATAATGTTTAAAAAGGTACAACCCGTTTAGTATTTCGTTCTCGCTCGAAGGCATCCGTCCATGGATGCTGCCGGCTCCGCACCCGGTGGCTAATGCGTACGGCGCACGATATACAGGAATAGGGCTATGGCAACGACTACATTGGGTGTCAAGGTTGACGAAACGCTGCGCGATCGCCTGAAACTTGCCGCGGGCAAGCTGGGTTGTACCCCGCATTGGCTGCACAAGCAGGCGGTGCTTGCGTACGTCGATGCCATCGAACGGGGGCAGTTGCCCGCGGAAATCAGCTATTTCGACGGCAACGACACCGAAGCCTCCGGCGACGATATTTCCCTGCCGGAGGCTACGCCGCCGTTTTACGAGTTTGCCCAGGACATCCAGCCGCAATCTGTATTGCGCGCGGCGATTACATCGGCCTACCGGCGGCCGGAAACCGAATGCGTACCGCTTTTGATCGACCAGGCGCGGCCTGTGCAGGCGCAGGAAGTGCAGGCCTTGGGACGCCGCCTGGTGCAAGCCTTGCGCGGCAAGCGCACGGGCGGCGGGGTCGAAGGCCTGATCCAGGAATTCTCCCTGTCCAGCCAGGAAGGCGTGGCGCTTATGTGTCTTGCCGAAGCATTGCTGCGCATACCCGACAGGGCCACCCGCGATGCGCTCATACGCGACAAGATCAGCCATGGCGACTGGCGCTCGCATATGGGCGAATCCCCTTCGCTGTTTGTGAATGCGGCCACATGGGGCCTGATGCTGACGGGCAAGCTGGTCAGTGTCAACAGCGAGCAATCCTTATCCAAGGCGCTGACTCGCCTTATCGGCAAAGGCGGCGAACCGCTGATCCGCAAAGGCGTCGATATTGCCATGCGCATGATGGGCGAACAGTTCGTCACCGGACAAACCATTTCGGCGGCCATCGCCAACAGCCGTAAATTCGAAGACAAAGGTTTCCGGTACTCCTATGATATGCTGGGCGAGGCCGCCACCACGGCCGGCGATGCCGAGCGCTATTACGTTTCTTATGAGCAAGCCATACATGCCATAGGCAAGGCCGCGCAGGGCCGGGGCATTTATGAAGGCGCCGGCATTTCCATTAAGCTTTCCGCTTTGCATCCGCGCTATTCCAGGGCGCAGCGCGAACGCGTCATGTCTGAACTGCTGCCGCGCATGACCGCGCTGGCCAAGCTGGCCCGCCACTACGATATCGGCCTGAACATCGATGCCGAAGAAGCCGACCGCCTGGAAATCTCGCTGGACTTGCTGGAAGCCCTGTGCTTCGATCCGGAACTTTCGGGCTGGAATGGCATTGGCTTTGTGATCCAGGCTTATCAAAAGCGGGCGCCGTTTGTCATCGATTATGTCATCGACCTGGCCCAGCGCAGCAGCCATCGCTTGATGGTGCGCCTGGTCAAAGGGGCGTACTGGGATTCGGAAATCAAGCGCGCGCAAATCGAAGGGCTGGAGGGTTATCCGGTCTACACGCGCAAGGTATATACCGATGTGTCTTACCTGGCCTGCGCTCGCAAGCTGCTGTCGGCGCCGCAGGCAGTGTATCCGCAATTCGCCACCCACAATGCCCATACGCTGGCGGCCATTTACTATATGGCGGGGCAAAATTACTATCCCGGCCAGTATGAATTTCAATGCCTGCATGGCATGGGCGAATCGCTGTACGACGAGGTCACCGGGCCCTTGGCCCAAGGCAAGCTGAACCGGCCTTGCCGTATTTACGCGCCCGTGGGCACGCACGAAACATTGCTGGCTTACCTGGTGCGCCGTCTGCTTGAAAATGGCGCCAACACGTCGTTTGTGAATCAGATCGGCGACGAGGCCGTTGCCGTGGACACGCTGATCGCCGATCCCGTGCAGTCCGCCTTGCGCATCCAGCCGCTGGGCGCGCCGCATGACAAAATTGCATTGCCCAGGCATCTGTATCGGCAGATGGACGGCCGATTGAACTCGGCGGGGCTGGACCTCTCCAACGAGCATCGCCTGGGGTCTTTGTCGGCGGCGCTGCTCAATAGCGTCAGCCATGCATGGCGCGCGGCGCCGATGATGGGCGAAGGCGACTTCACGTGGGACGATGCGCGCGCCAAGACGGTGCGCAATCCGGCGGATCATCGCGATGTGGTGGGCTACGTCATAGAGGCGAATCAGGCCGAAGTGGACAGCGCGCTGGCGGCGGCGGCGCATGCCGCCCCTATCTGGCAGGCCACGCCAGTGGCCGAGCGCGCGCAGTGCCTGTTGCGGGCCGCGCAAATGCTGGAAGATGAAATGCAGCTTTTGCTGGGCCTGATAGTCCGCGAAGCCGGCAAATCGTTATCGAACGCCATTGCTGAAGTGCGCGAGGCGGTCGATTTCCTGCGTTATTACGCCGCGCAGATCGAGCAGTCATTTTCCAACGATACCCATCGGCCCCTGGGGCCGGTGGTATGTATCAGCCCCTGGAATTTTCCTCTCGCGATTTTTACGGGGCAGGTGGCCGCCGCCCTGGCGGCCGGCAATTCCGTGCTGGCCAAGCCGGCCGAACAAACCAACCTGATCGCGGCGGCGGCGGTCGCCATTCTGCGCAGGGCGGGCGTGCCCGCCGGCGCGGTGCAGCTTTTACCGGGGCAAGGCGAAACCGTCGGCGCCGCGCTGGTCGCAAGCGCTACCGTATGCGGCGTCATGTTTACCGGTTCCACCGACGTGGCGCAACTGATTTCCAGGACGCTTGCACAGCGCCTGGACGATGCCGGCCATCCCATTCCGCTGATCGCCGAAACCGGCGGCCAGAATGCGATGGTGGTGGATTCCTCGGCCTTGGCCGAGCAGGTGGTGTTCGATGTGCTGAATTCCGCTTTCGATTCGGCCGGCCAGCGGTGTTCCGCGCTGCGTGTTTTATGCGTCCAGGAAGATTGCGCCGATCATGTGCTCACCATGCTGCGCGGCGCCATGCAAGAGCTGCAGGTGGGCAATACCGATGTGCTGTCGTCCGATGTCGGGCCGGTCATCGATGCGCAAGCGCAGGCGGATATCCAGGCGCATATCCAGGCCATGCGCGATGCCGGCCATAGGGTGGATCAGCTTGTGCCGGGCGCCCGCTGCCAGCATGGCTCGTTCGTTGCGCCCGCCCTGATCGAAATCAACGATATCGCGGCGCTGAAAAAAGAGGTGTTCGGTCCCGTCCTGCACGTTGTGCGCTACAAGCGCGATGAGCTGGATGCCCTGATCGACTCGATCAATGCCACGGGCTACGGCCTGACTTTCGGCGTGCATACGCGGCTGGATGAAACCGTGGCGCGCGTATCCGAACGTATTCATGCGGGCAATATCTATGTCAATCGGAATATTGTCGGCGCGGTGGTCGGCGTTCAGCCTTTCGGCGGAGAAGGGCTTTCAGGCACGGGCCCGAAGGCGGGCGGCCCCTTGTATCTGCTGCGTTTATTGGCCAGGTGCCCCTCCGGCTTGCCGGCATGGTGCCAGGCCGGCAGCGACGGCGGCAAGCCGCTGGTGCTGGACGGCCCGACCGGGGAAAGCAATCTTTACCACATCAAGCCGCGCGGCACGGTGCTGTGCGTGGCCGCCAGCGCGGCGGGCGCAGCCAACCAGTTCGAGGCCTGCGCGCGCACGGGCAACCGCATGGCGCTGCTGGACACCGATGCGGGGCGCGCTTTCTTTGCCGCACGCAGCGCCGCCGAGCAGCAAGCCATGCGTCTGGTCACCGATGACGATATCGAACAAGGCGATTACCAGGCCGTCTTGTTCGAAGGCGACAGCGACGCCTTGCGCGCGCTCAATCAGCTCGTGGCGCGGCGCCAGGGGCCGATTGTCTCCGTGCAGGGTTTAAGCAGCGGCGAACTGACCGCCGGCGGCAGTTATCGCCTGGAGCGTTTGCTGCGCGAAGTTTCGGTTAGCGTGAATACCGCCGCGGCGGGGGGCAACGCCAGCCTGATGATGGTGGGCTAGCCGCAAGGCCGGCACAGTAAATGGCGCTACTTTCAGGCCATCCAAGGACTCTCGGATCAAGTCCACCCGACTGCTGCATCCCCTCGGGGAACTTGATCCGAGAGTCCTTAAGGGTTGCGACTCATTAAAAATGAGCCGTGCTTTTGGTTTAATCCAAGGTGCTACTCGCCCTTGGGTTAATTCTTATTCTTAGATATCGGAGATAGACATGCAATCCACTAAAGGATTCAAGCTTTTAGCTGCAACAGCCGCCGTCATGGCCGGCTTTGCTTTCGGCCCGGCGCAGGCCGCCGATACGACGGTGGTGAAACTGGGCTTTGCCGCGCCATTGACCGGCCCGCAGTCGCATTACGGCGAAGACATGAAAAACGGCCTGACGCTGGCCATTGAAGAGGCCAACAAGCAAAACATCAAGCTCGACGGCAAGACCGCCAAATTCGAATTGATCTCGCGCGATGACCAGGCCGATCCGCGCACGGCGGTTCAAGTCGCGCAGCAAATTGTCGACGAGGACGTACAAGGCGTGTTGGGGCATTTCAATTCCGGCACCACCATTCCCGCTTCCAGCGTGTACAACGATGCCGGCCTGCCGCAAATCGCCATGGCCACCTCGCCCGAATACACTAGCCAGGGTTATAAAACCACCTTCCGCATGATGACCAGCGACACGCAGCAAGGCGCGGCCGCGGGTGAATTCATGGTCAAAGACCTGGGCGCCAAGACGGTGGCGCTGATCGATGACCGGACGGCATATGGCCAGGGTCTGGCCGATCAGGTCGCCAAGGCAGTGGAGGCGTCGGGCGGTAAAGTGATTTCCCGCGAATACACGACCGACAAGGCCAATGACTTCACTTCCATCCTGACCAACATCAAGGGCAAGCAGCCCGCTGCGATCTTCTTTGGCGGGCTCGATGCCCAGTCCGGCCCAATGCGCCGCCAAATGGCCACGCTGGGCATTAAGGCTCCGCTGGTTTCCGGTGAAATGACCCGCAGCGATACCTTCCTGAAGCTGGCCGGCGCAGCCGCCAATGGCACTTATGCATCGCTTGCCGGCGTGCCTCTCAAGCAAATGGTCGCCGGTGAAAAATTCGAGGCCGACTACAAGGCCCGCTTCAAGGTGGAACCCGGCGTCTATGCCCCTTATGCTTATGACGGCGCCTGGAATATGATTACCGCCATGAAGGATGCGGGTTCGGCCAAGCCCGATGCCTATCTGCCCAAGCTTGCCGCGCTCAAGCGCGCCGGCGCGACCAGCCAGGACATTGCCTATGACGGCAAGGGCGACCTGAAAGAGATTTCGGTCACCATTTACGAAGTCAAGAACGGCAAATGGGAAATGGTTAAAACCATGGTCAGCAAGGCTAATTGATCGCCTGCGGGATTCTCGTGGTTTTTTCGGGGCCGGCCCAGCCGGCCTCATTTATCGGGTCATAAAGCATGGACATTCTCATACAGCAATTGATCAACGGCATCACCGTGGGCAGCGTCTATGCCCTGGTTGCCCTTGGCTACACCATGGTTTATGGCATCATAGGCCTGATCAATTTCGCCCATGGCGATGTCGTAATGGTGGGCGCCATGGTGGCGACGACGCTGGTGGTCACGCTGATAGGCGCGGATCCCGGCAGCACCTCGGCATGGTTCGCCATCGTCGCCGCCTTGCTGGTATCGATTCCGGTTTGCATGGCCCTGGGCTGGCTGGCCGAACGCTACGCCTACCGTCCGCTGCGCCGCGCGCCGAGGCTGGCGGCGCTGATTACCGCGATTGGCGTTTCCATCATCATCCAGAATGTGGCGATGATGGTCTGGGGACGCAATTACCTGAGCTTTCCGCACATTATCGAACCCGTCATCTTCCCGATAGGCGGTGCGCGCATCAGTCTTTTGCAGCTCATCATCATTTTGACGGCGACGGCCATCATGGCCGGCTTGCTGCTGGTGGTGCACCGCACCCGCCTGGGCACCGCGATGCGCGCCACATCGCAAAACCGCGAGGTCGCGGGTTTGATGGGGGTGAATATCAATACGGTCATTTCCGCGGCTTTCCTGATCGGTTCAGCGCTTGCCGCCGTGGCGGGCGTCATGGTCACCACGTATTATGGGGTGGCGCAGTACACCATGGGTTTCATGCTTGGGCTCAAGGCCTTTACCGCCGCGGTGCTGGGCGGAATCGGCAATCTTGGCGGAGCCATGCTGGGCGGCCTGCTGCTGGGCATCATCGAATCGCTGGGGGCCGGCTATATCGGCGACCTTACCCATGGCGTGTTTGGCAGCAACTACCAGGACGTCTTCTCATTTATCGTATTGATACTGGTTTTGGTGTTCCGTCCATCCGGCTTGCTGGGTGAGCGCATAGGAGACCGGGCATGAGCCATTCATCCGTTTCCCGCCCCCAGATGTCGTTCAAAGTATGGCTGGGCATTGCGATGTTCGGCGTGGTGCTGGCGGTGCTTCCCTTTGTGCTTGGCATGGCCGGGCAAAGCTGGGTGCGCACGCTGAACTTTGCCTTGCTGTATGTGATGCTGGCCCTGGGCCTGAATATTGTGGTGGGCTTCGCCGGCTTGCTCGACCTGGGGTATATCGCGTTTTATGCGGTGGGCGCTTATGTCTGGGCGCTGCTGGCCTCGCCGCATTTCGGCTTGCATCTGCCGTTCTGGGTGGTGTTGCCCGCCGGCGTGCTGCTGGCCGCTTTTTTCGGCGCAATGCTGGGCGCGCCTACGCTTAAATTGCGCGGCGACTACCTGGCCATCGTCACCCTGGGCTTCGGCGAAATCGTGCGCATTTTCATGAATAACCTGGATGCGCCCATCAACATCACCAACGGCCCCCAGGGAATAAACCGTGTCGATACGTTTTCGGTGGGCGGCTTCCTTTTCGGCCGCTCGCAGGAAATTTTCGGTTTTCGCATCACCGGACCGGAGAAATATTATTACCTGCTGCTACTGCTGACGCTCATCATCGTGATCATATGCGTGCGCCTGCAGAACTCCCGCATAGGACGCGCCTGGGAGGCCGTGCGTGAAGACGAAGTGGCCGCCAAGGCGATGGGCATCAATACCCGCAATATCAAGCTGCTGGCGTTTTCCATGGGAGCAAGTTTCGGCGGGGTGGCCGGCGCCATGTTTGCATCCATGCAGGGTTTTGTCAGTCCGGAAAGCTTTAGCCTGACCGAGTCGATTTCCGTGCTGTGCATGGTGGTGCTGGGGGGCATGGGCCATATTCCCGGCGTAATATTGGGCGCCATTTTGCTATCGGTGTTTCCTGAAATTCTGCGGGCTATCGTGGTGCCGCTGCAGCAAACCGTGTTTGGCGACGTCATTCTCGATCCCGAGGGGATACGCATGTTGCTGTTCGGGTTCGCGCTGGTATTGGTGATGATCTTCCGGCCGGCCGGGCTGTGGCCGTCGGCGGTGCGCCGCCGCGAATTGACCAGCGCCAAGGAGAAGCAGGCATGATTTCAGCTCCCGTAAATACCGATGCGCGCTCCATGCCGGAGCTGCTGCTCGTGGCCAACAAGCTCAGCAAGCGTTTTGGCGGCCTGCAGGCCTTGTCCGATGTCAGCTTCTCCATTTGCAAAGGCGATATCTATGGCCTTATCGGTCCCAATGGCGCGGGCAAAACCACGCTGTTCAATGTGCTGACCAGCTTGTATGTGCCCGAGTCGGGCTCATGCAACTTCATGGGGCATCAGCTTACCCGCCTGAAGCCGCATCAGATCGCGGTGGTGGGCCTGGCGCGAACCTTTCAGAACATACGCCTGTTCGGCAATCTGAGCGCCATCGAAAACGTGATGGTGGGGCGGCATATTCGTACCCGGACGGGCCTGTGGGGCGCCATTACCCGCAACAAGCGCGCCCGCGCCGAAGAAGCAGCCATCGAACAGCGGGCGCAGGAATTGCTTGACTACGTTGGCATAGGCCACCGCTCCAACGACGTTGCGCAGTCGCTGCCCTACGGCGACCAGCGCCGGCTGGAAATCGCCAGGGCGCTGGCCACCGAGCCGACCTTGCTGGCGCTGGACGAGCCCGCGGCGGGCATGAATGCCTCGGAAACCGTGGTCTTGCGCCGCCTGATAGAAAAGATACGCAACGATGGCGTTACCGTGCTGCTGATCGAGCATGACATGAAGCTGGTCATGGGCTTGTGCAACCGCGTGCTGGTGCTCGAATACGGCAAAGTGCTGGCCGAAGGCAAGCCGGCCGATGTGCAGCGCAATCCCAACGTCATCGAAGCCTATCTTGGCGCGGGGGCCGCCGGCCATGCGGCAACGGTGCCCGCGGGCGCGCCGCCGGCGCAGAATCAGGGTGCGCCGGCCGCCAACATAGCCCCAGAGAACAAGGACGCACAATGAGCCAGACGGATAACATGCTTGAAATACGGCAACTGGATGTGGCTTATGGCGGCATACGCGCTGTGCGGTCCATGGATTTGTCGGTGGGCCAGGGCGAATTGGTCAGTCTTATCGGCGCCAACGGCGCCGGCAAAAGCACGACCTTGCGCGCCATATGCGGCCTGGTGCCGCTGGCTGGGGGTGAAATTCTCTACGAAGGGAAATCCATAGCGGGCGTGCCGTCATACATGCTGGTGCGCCAGGGCCTGGTCATGGTCCCTGAAGGACGGGGGATTTTCGGGCAATTGACGATAGAGGAAAACCTGGCCATGGGCGGCTACAGCCGCAATGACGCGACGGATGTGAAGCGGGACATGGAACGCGTCTTCGGATTGTTTCCACGCCTGGCCGAGCGGCGGCGCCAGTCGGCGGGCACCTTGTCCGGCGGTGAACAGCAAATGCTGGCGATGGGCCGCGCCATGATTTCCCGGCCACGCTTGCTATTGCTGGACGAGCCTTCCATGGGTTTGGCGCCGCTGATGGTGGAAAAAGTCTTCGACGTCATACGCACCGTTGCGGCCGAAGGGGTGACGATTCTGCTGATCGAGCAAAATGCGCGGCTGGCCCTCGAGGTAAGCAGCCGGGCTTATGTGATGGAATCGGGGCAGATCATCTTGCAGGGGCCGTCCAGCCAATTGCTGGACGACCCCAAAGTGCGCGCGGCGTATCTGGGAGAAGAAGAGGCTGCATAAATGGCTTAGCGCCTATGCAATAGGCCCGGCGCATCAGGCCCCCCGGCGCATATTGTCCATCGCTTACTCGATTTTTCCCATTTTATTCACGGCTTCGGCAATGCTCTTGGAGTCCGACTTCCAATAAGCGTCGAAGTCGGCCGCCGACAAATATTCAAGCGGGCTGCCCGCGTTCAGCATGGTTTGTGCGAAGGCCGGGTTTGCCGCGATTTTCGCCAGGCTTTTGTCCAACTGTTCAATGATCGCCTGCGGTGTGCCTGCCGGCACGAACACCCCGGACCACTGGATGAATTTCGCGTTATAGCCCAAGGAGCCAAGGCTGGGCACATCGGGCAGGGCTGCAAGGGGTTTATCGCCCCAATGGGCCAAGGCGCGCAGCTTGCCTGCCTTGATTTGCTGGATGGCGCTAGCCGGCCCCGTCGCCAACGCCTGGACATGGCCGCCAAGCAGAGCGGCCACGGCCGGCCCCGCGCCGGTATAGGGTATGTGCGCCAGTTTCACGCCGGCCGACTGGGCAAGCATTTCCATGGGCACATGCATGGTGCCGTAGATACCCGAGCTGCCGTATGTGATCTCGTTTGGCCTCTTTTTGGCATCCGCAATGAATTCCTGCGCCGTTTTCCATGGCGCATCGGCACGCACTACCAAGACCGTCGGATCGGCGGTGATGCGGGCGATGGGCTTGAACTGGTCAAGCTGGAACGCCGCCTTGCGCCCTAGAATCTTGTCCGCCTCGGGCAAAATGGAAATGGATGACAGGCTCAATAAAATGGAATAGCCGTCCGGCTTGGCTTGAGCCGCCGCGCCTATGCCTATGGCGCCGCCCGCGCCGGCCTTGTTTTCAATGACCACGGTTTGCCCCAGCTCCCTGGACAAGGCATCCGCCACCGGACGGGCAACCGTGTCGGCTACGCCGCCTGGCGGAAACGGCACGATCATGGTGACAGGATGCCCGGGGTATTGGGCGATGGCATGGCCCGACAAGGTCAATGCCGCCGCCATGCAAATTGTTTTCAGCGCTGTTGTTGTATGCGACCAGTTTCCACGCTTGATAGTCATGATGTCTCCCGCGGCTATGCGCCGATGCGAACAAGAAGTTAATTGAAGGTGTTTTCAAGCACGCCGATGCCGTCGATTTCGATGCGGACGACGTCGCCGGTTTTTAAATATTGAGGCGGGTTCATGCCCATGCCCACGCCCGCCGGCGTGCCGGTGGCAATAATGTCCCCGGGAAAAAGCGTGATGCCGCGCGAGCAGGTTTCGATAAGCGTAGGCAAGTCGAAGATCAGGTCGGGGGTGGCGCCGTCCTGGCGCAATTGGCCATTGACCCAGCAGCGCACGCGCGTGTCGCCGCCGTTCAATTCGTCGGCTGTCACTATCCAGGGCCCCATGGGGCAGAATGTGTCGAAAGACTTGCCCATGTCCCATTGCTGGTGGCGCATCTGTACATCGCGCGCCGTGACATCATTGACGATGGTATAGCCGAAAACGTGGCTCATCGCCTCGCTCTTCGATATGTTCTTGCCTCCCTTGCCGATGACGATGGCAAGCTCGGCTTCGTAATCGATTTGCCGGGATATTTCGCCGGGCAGTTCAACACGATCAGAGGGGCCGACGACGCATTCGGGCACCTTGGTGAAAACAATGGGCCAGCCCTGAGCGTTCTTGTCGTTGTCTTTGAATACGGAGGCGGCCAGCTCCTTGGCATGCGCATGGTAATTGCGGCCGACGCAAAAAATATTCCTGCGAGGCCGCTGGATAGGCGCAAGAATCTTCGCCGAGGCCAGGTCCTGCCCCGGCGAGGAGATGTTCAGCTTGTCCTTGATCTGGCTATAGTCTTGTACCAATTGGTTCATGTCGCCCATGAAACCCTTGATGATTTCCGATACCGGCCAGTATCGGTTTTTTTCAGTATCCACCATGCATGCTTGGGCCGTACCATTGTTCTGCAGCGTTGCGAATTTCATTTTTCCCCCATATTGGAACTATTGCGAATATATAAAATTACCACACAAACAATACCAAATTGGGCTAATTTTGCGCCCATTTGGCGCATCAGCTGCGATAGGTACAATGGGCGGCGGCACAGAATGCGGCAGGGAGACCAGGGTGAAGGAAGCACATGCCTTCGATGGCATACGGGTACAAGGCGGACGGGCGCTTGCCGCCGACTTGATGGCGCGGATGGCGGCGGGAGACCTCAAGAAAGGGGCCAAGCTGCCTCCTGAACGGGAATTGAGCGAACGCTTCGGCGTATCGCGCGGCGCGGTGCGCCGCGTATTGGCCAAATTCCGCGAACAGGGGCTGATCACCCAGGCCGTTGGGAGCGGCACCTTTGTGTGCGCCAAGGCGGAATCCCTGTTCCAGCCGCAGCTTGTGCCCGCCGCTCCTGTCCATACCAGCCCCGCGGAACTGATGGTGGGCCGCCTGCTTATCGAGCCTTTAATGCCAGGGCTGATTGTGCAGCATGCCACCGCGGCCGATTTCCAGCGCATGGCCGAGTGCCTCGACCAGGCCGAGTCCGCCCGGACAATCGAAGAGTTCGAGCATTGGGATGAAGCCTTGCATAGGTCGTTTGCCCAGGCGACGCACAATTCCTTTTTCCTGCAGGTCCTGGACCTTACCAACAAGGTGCGCGAGCAGGGAGAATGGGGCCGCTTGAAGCGCATTTCCCTGACGGACGAAACGCGCCGGCAGTACGAAACCCAGCACCGGGCGATAGTCAATGCATTGAAGGATAGGGATGCGGTTTTGGCCAGGGAATTATTGACCGGGCATTTGCGGCAGATCCAGCTCAATTTATTTGGCCAGGCGTAGCGGCCGCGTCCCGGCCGCCTTGCTTGTCCCGGCCCTGGCAGGCCGCTAGCTATTCGCGTCCTGGTTTCCCGCCGCATCCAGAAAGGCGGGCAGCTCCTTTAACAAGGCATCGCGCGCCCGTACTCCAGGAGTCCCTTCTTCTTTCTTCTCGTCCTGAATCAGGCGCGCGAAAACCAGAGTACGGTTTTCCTTGGTCGCCCAACCGACAAACCACCCATGGCCGCGGGTGTAATTGAAGCTTCCATCCGCATTGCGGGGGAATGCCGCGCCGGTCTTTCCGTGCATCTCCCAGCCGTTGGAAAGCGGGGCGAGCAGCGTAATCCGCTGCGTCATCTCGAAGGCCCACGATGTTACAGGCAGTTGGCGATTGACTAGCTTGCGCAGGAAGGCGATTTGTTCCAGCGGAGAAATTTTCAATGATGAACTGATCCACGAGCGCTCCAGGCCGTTATGCTGCCCGGGGTATCCCGAGATATCGGCGTTTCCATAGTCAAATTCCCTGGCGTACTTTTGCAGGCGCGCCGCTCCGAGAGCGTGTGTCATTTGCTGGGAAAACCAGACAACAGAGTATTGGATCCATCTGGCCGGGTCTGTGGGCTGACGCCAGTTATCGCCGCCCCAGTCGACATAGCTTTTATGGTAGGGCAGTGTTGGAGCATGCTCGTCTTTCAGCAAGCCCGAGTCGTAGCCCATCAGGCTGATGGCGATCTTGAACGTGGACGCGGGCGTTACGCGCTGGCCGCAGTTGCCTTCTTGCCGCAACGTGCTGCCGGTCCCGGCATCGACAATGACCGTGCAAACCGTCTTGCCCTGAGCCGCCGTGGCGGCCAACGCTGTGACCAGCATGCATAATGCAAGGCGACCCGAATGCCTGAGTTTCATACGTTTCTCCACGTTTCAGTATGCCGCCCTTACAGCCAAGGGGGAGGAATTTCGCGCCATTGACCCGGCAATAAATCATCCAGGCGCCAAGATCCGATCCGGACCCGCAGCAGACGCAAGGTCGGCAGATTCACAGCAGCCGTCATGCGCCGTACCTGGCGATTGCGCCCCTCGTGAATGATCAGTTCCAGCCACGCCGTCGGCACACTCTTGCGGAAACGCACAGGGGGGTGCCTGTCCCATAGCTGCGGCTCGTCAAGCAAGCGCACCTTGGCCGGCAGCGTAAGGCCATCATTGAGTTCGACACCGGCGCGCAGGCGCCGCAGTTGCTCCTGGGTCGGTTCGCCCTCTACCTGCACCCAATAGGTTTTCGCCATCTGGTATTGCGGATTGGCGATGCGCGCCTGCAAACCGCCATCGTTGGTCAACAGGATCAGGCCCTCGCTATCGCGGTCCAGGCGTCCGGCGGGGTAGACACCGGGTACATCGACGTAGTCCTTGAGCGTGGGGCGGCCCTGATCATCATTGAATTGAGTCAATACGCCGAAAGGCTTGTTCAGCGCCAGTAAACGGGGTGGGGCCGGCGGCGCCTTGGAGGCCCGGCGTAAAGCCGGCGGGCCCAGGCGCACGGGGGATGGTGGACGAGACGGAGACGGCATCGGGTAATCCCGGCGGAAAGAGAAAAGCAGTGTAACCGAGGGTCAGCTTTTTTTTGCCTTGCTCCCCGACATGGCTGTTCCAGGCCTGCAATATCAAGTTCGATTGATTCGCCGTGTTGCAAATGACCGGCGTGGCGCCCGAAATTCATCAGTCGATTTGCTTGATCCAGGTAAAGTCTTGATTATTGACTGTCGCCGGAATAAATTTCATAGATATTTGCGATCAATACCCCAGTAAGCACCAGAGTCGAAAGAGACTTGTATTGCCAACTTGTATTGTTATAAGTACATCTATACAATCCAAGGCATTGTTTTCATAATCCAGTGTCAGGGACGATTTCGATGCCAGCGCAAACTCTTGCTCAAAAGCTGATCGCCAAAGCCTGCGGCAAGGCGGTTGTCGATGTCGATGACATCGTGACGTGCAATGTGGACCTTGCGATGTTCCATGACTCCAGCGGTCCGCGCCGGCTCAAGCCGATGCTGGAGCGTCTGGGCGCCGGCATCTGGGACAAATCCAAAGTGGTGCTGGTCATGGACCACTACGTTCCCGAGGAGGACGAGGAGTCGCGCCATATCGTCAAGCATCGCGCGCGACTGGGCCGCGCGACCTGCAACTGCCGCACGTCTACGACTCTATCGGCATCTGCCATGTCGTATTGCCGCAGAACGGCCATATCCGGCCCGGCATGTTCTGCGTCGGGCGGCGATTCGCATTCGCCTACCGGCGGCGCGTTCGGCGCCTACATGTTCGGCGTCGGCAGCACCGAGATGCTGGGCGTCGTCGTCACCGGCGAGATATGGCTGCGCGTGCCCGAGAACCATCTGATGATGCGCTGGGACGGCGCGCTTGCCGCGCGGCGTCACCGCCAAGGACATGATGCTGCACATGATCGGCCGCTTCGGCATGAACGGCGGCCGACTACCAGGCCGTGGAGTTCTGCGGGCCGGCCGTGAGCGCGCTGTCGATGCAGGAGCGCATGACGCTGTCCAACATGAGCGCCGAGCTGGGCGCGCAGGTCGGCCTGATCGCGCCGGACGCAGACAACCGTCGATTATCTTCACCGGGCCGGCGCGCACGATTTGGACGATGTCGCGCACCTGGCATCACCGACGCTGACGTCGCAGCTTCGACGTGCGCGATTTCGATGCCGCCACGCTGGTGCCGCAGGTGGCGGCGCCGCACAGCCCGGCCAATACGCATCCGGTCGAAGACCTGGCGGACACGCGCATTCAGATTGCCTACATCGGCGCCTGCACCGGCGCCAAGCTCGACGACCTGCGCGCCGCGGCCAGTGTGCTGCGACATCGCAAGATCGATCCCAGTGTCCGGCTGCTGGTCGCTCCGGCATCGGAACAGGATCAGCGTGATGCTCAGGCGGAAGGAATCATGGGCATTCTTGTCGATGCCGGCGCGCAGATATTTGCCACCTCGTGCGGCGCATGTTCGGGCTATGGCAATGCCTTGGCGGGGGCGTCCAACGTAATTTCCAGCACCGCCCGAAACTTCAAGGGCCGCATGGGATCCGCTGAAACCAGCGTCTATCTGGCGTCACCCTATACCGTAGCCGCCTCGGCCCTGGCGGGCCGGATTACCGATCCGCGGCTTATTCTGGCGGAGACGCATCCATGAGGTCCTCCTTGCAGCACCACAAAGTATGGCGAGTCGGCTCAAACATAGATACCGATGCGCTGGCTCCCGGGGCGTACATGAAAATGGAGCTAAAAGACATGGCGCGGCATTGTCTGGAGAACCGCTATCCGGGCTGGGCTGAATCGGTGGAAGAGGGCGATGTGTTGGTGGCGGGTGCTAATTTCGGAATCGGTTCTTCGCGCGAGCAGGCGGCAGGGGTGCTGGTGCAGCTAGGAATCGCGGCGGTTATTGCGCCATCGTTCAGCGGACTTTATTTTCGCAACGCCTTCAACCTGGGCTTGCTGGCGGTGGTGTGTCCCGAGGCGGAGAAAATCCCCGAAAACAGCCTGATTGAAATCGACATGGACCAGGCCTTGATCCGGGTTACGGCGCCCGCGTCGGCTGCGATGGTATTGCCATGCCAGAAACTTCCCGGTTTTCTGATCGACATGGCATCGGCCGGTGGCTTATTGAATCAACTTGAACAACACTATTTGGCGCAGCATAAATGAAATCCATTAAATCCTTGCTACAGAAATCGTCGTGCCTGCTTGCTCCCGGCATCTATGACAGCTTTTCTGCCTTGATTGCCGAGCAGGCCGGGTTCGAGGCCGCGTACTTATCCGGGGCATCCATTGCCTATACGCGATTGGGCAAATCCGATGTGGGGCTCACCACCTATACGGAAGTGGAACAGACCTTGTCGCGTATTACCGATCGTATTGATCTGCCGGTGATTGTCGACGCCGATACCGGTTTTGGCAATGCGCTCAATGTGATTCGGACCATCAAGGGATTTGAAAAGGCCGGCGCGGCGATGATACAGATGGAGGACCAGACGTTTCCGAAGCGTTGCGGCCATCTGGCCGGAAAGAGCGTGGTCCCTGTGGCCGAAATGTGCGGCAAGTTGAAGGCGGCACTGGACGCGCGCCGCAGCGACGATACGCTGATACTGGCCCGCACCGATGCCCTGGCGGTGGAGGGCCTGGATGCCGCGCTGGACCGCGCCGAAGCGTATATGGAATGCGGGGCTGATGTCCTGTTCGTCGAAGCGCTCAGGACGACCGCCGACATGGCGCTTGCGTGCGATCGCTTTAAGGACCGGGCGCCGCTGCTGGCCAATATGGTTGAAGGCGGAATGACGCCTGTGCGGTCTGTCGCGGACCTGGGCGAGATCGGATTCAAGATCGTGATTTTTCCGGGCGGGGCCGCCCGCGCCGTGGGGCATAGCCTGCAACGTTATTATGGCTTGTTGCACAAGGATGGAACAACGGCCGGATCGGCGGATGCCATGCTGAATTTCGATCAACTCAACGAATTGATCGGGACGCCGTCATTGCTTGAATTGGGTGAACGCTACGGCTCTGGCAATACCTAGCGGCCGTCATCCACAACCCATATATCGCTACCTTTGGACCGCTTGTTCGATAGCGCCATGCGGTATTCGAAGCGTTGCGGATTATAGGTTGCGACCAGGTATTCGACAGGCGTGTTGGCGGTATCCCGCACGACGCGCTTAATGCACAGCAGTGGCGCGCCCGCATCGATATTCAGGGCGCGGGCATGATGTTCGTCGGCCAGCGTGGCGCTAAACGATTGCTCGGCCGACGCCATGTTGATGCCCAGGTTTTTGAAAATGGTTTGTATGGGCTGGCGAGCCAGATCTTGTTCGGTGTAGCGCTTGCCGATATGTTCCGGCACGTATGTGATCAGATGGGAAAAGGGGGCATTGTCGTGGTAGCGTACGCGCGTAGCCTTCTGGACCCTGGCATTGGCCGGCAATTCAAGCTGCGTTTGAACGTCCGCCGGCGGCTTTTCATAATCGAGACTTAACAGCACTGCCTTGGTATGGGCCCCCATGCTATCCATATGGGCAAGAAGCTTCTTGATGTCGGCCGGCAAGGGCCGCACCTTGACCTTGTCGAGTCTGGGGTAGGTGCCCGAACCCTGGCGCCGCTCGACCAAGCCTTCCTGTTGCAGCAAGTCGAGCGAACGCCTGATCGTCAAGCGGGATACCTGATATTTTTCCGCCAGGGCGTTTTCCCCTGGCAGGGGCTCGTTATTGTCGACTTCCCTATTTTCTATGGCTTGCTTGAGCAGGCGATAGATTTTGTAATAACGGGGCGTTGGATTGGCGATCATTGATGTGGTCAGTCTACGGAGGCTCCCGTGAATTTTACGACTTTTGCATAATGCTTAATGTCTTTGCTGACAAAATCGGCAAGTTCCTGGGGAGTGCTGGTCACCACGGTGCCGCCTTCGGGAGTGAACAGCTTGGTAAACGCTTCACGTTTGGCGCCTTCCACCACGGCTTTGTTCAACTGTGCGATCCGTTCGGCCGGAATGCCGGAGGGACCGAACATGCCAAACCAGGCCTTGGAGGTGAAGCCCTTGAGTGTGTCGGCGATGGGCGGCACGCCTGGAAACTGCTCCATGGGATGCAGGCTGGTGACCCCTAGGAATTTGATCCGTCCGGAACCGAGCAGCGGCAGTACATTGACCGCGCTGGCGAACATCAGGTCGACTTGCCCGCCCACCACATCCTGCAGCGCGGGCGCCGTACCTTTGTACGGAACGGTCAAGCCATCGATGCCCGCATCCATTTCAAAACTGGCGGTAGCCATGTGCAGCGACGAGCCGATCCCGCCGATGGCGAAACTGGCTTTGCCCGGATCGGCCTTGGCCAGCTTGATCACGTCGCTTACGCTATTTGCGGGATAGTCTTTGCGGGCCACCAACACGCTGGGCACTTCGGCCAGCATGCTGATGGGCGAGAAATCCTTTTCCGGGTCGAACGGCAATTTCTTGTATAGCGTCGCGTTGACCGAAAAGCTGCTGAAGCTGACCAGCAGCGTGTTGCCATCCTTGGCCGAACGCGCAACCTGGTCAGCGGCGATATTGCCGCCCGCGCCAGGCCTGTTTTCAACGATAACCGTCTGCTTGAGGATTTCCCCCATTTCCTTTGCGATCCCGCGCGCTACCCGGTCTGTCGTACCGCCCGGCGACGCGCCGACAATCAGCACCAAAGGCCGCTGATCCGCACGGGCTACATGAGAAAACGGCACTGCCAGGGCCAACATGGCCCCGAATACGCCAAAACGAATAGCATGCTTGCTCATATCCATCCCCGGTTTAATTAGCAATGATCTTATTGGAAACGGAATCATATACTTGTATTTACATCAATACAAGTTGTGTCTTGGATGATGCAAGATTGGGGGCGGGGGAGATTTTCAGTTGGATAGGGGGTTTGGGGAGTGTTAGGGTAGCGTGGGTTTGATTGCTGCGGAAGGGGCGATTGATATCGTATCGGCGAAGTTGGAGGGCGATGGGCGAGGTCGGTCAACGTTGCTGCTTTGACATCGGTAAGCGCGTCGGCGACATTCGCTGCGACGGCGGCCGACGACACCGCATCGCATGCTCGGAACTAGGCGCGACAGAGCCAACCGTCTATTTTCAGTGTGCGGGTTTTGGGGTTTGGCGGGGATTAGAATATCTTGCGCTATAAGAAGACTATTTGATGGCTTCGGCATGGAAGTTGTTCGTTGCAAACACCACCTGGGAGCTTGGGCCATGAATGACGTCAAAACCTGGACTCTGATCGGCGCCGACGGCAAGCCATATCAAAGCGACGTGCCTGGCGCGTTGGGCGGACACAGCAAAGGCAAGTTATATGGTCGCTTGGATTGCCGTGCGGCATTGCAGGCTATTGCTCGTGGCGGCTATGTCGGGCATCGGGTTTTTTTCTTGGACGAGGCGACCGCCGTCAAAGCGGGTTATCGGCCTTGCGCGGTGTGTTTGCCTGAAAAGTATGCGGGCTGGAAAGCTTTGCGGTCGTCTGGTTAGGTTCGGGTTAGTTACTCGTAGTGTGTCCACATTCTCAAAACACGGACAACATGCTCTTGAATGAACTCCTCATACACCAACCGATGCTGGATGTTAATACGGCGGGAATAGGCCCTGGAAAGATCGCCGACCAGTTTTTCGTAAGGCGGTGGATTCTGGAATGGATCAGTCTCTAGGAGCGCAATCAGCGTTTGCACTTTGGTTTTGAAACCAGCCGCAGCGACCTTTTTCGCATCCTTGAGCGCGGCATTTGCAAAGACAACCCGCCAAGTCACCAGTCAAGCTCCCTGGCGCTTTTCTCTAGCGGCTCTGCCATGCCCTCCTTGATCGAGTCGCGCATACCAGGCACAGAAGTCAGATACAGGGTCTCTTGAATGGCGTCCCAATCGGCCTCCGAGATCAGCACGGCACTGGTGCGCTTGCCGGCAATTCGAATTGGTTGATGGGACTCGGCGGTTTGGTCGATGAGGCGGTAGAGATTCGCCCGTGCCTCGGTCGCGGTCATGGTTGTGGACATGGTAGATCTCCAAATACGCGTAAAGAGTACGCTTTAACGTACGTTTAGTCAAATCGTATCCACTGGAAGGCAGGGGCGGTGGCAGCGGTCTGTCAATGCTGGGAGGTGAAGACTGCTCACAGCTTGGAGAGAGCACTTGCCTGGGCATCACCGATGAACGATATTGGCCGTCTGCGACCGTCGCAGACCAACCTATTCTGTTGAAAAACTCGGTTTGAACGCTGGGAAATATAGCCGCCCAAAATCGCGGCACCCTCCCGTTTACCGGCTAAACGTTAGGATATCCAAAACGCGTGCATTCCGGGGAGTTTTTCAACACAATAGACCCAAAGCGGACGTTTGGAAAAGGCTATTACACTTCGCTTTGGGGGCCGTAGGCACCGGCGGTTCTTGTACCATTAAAAACGGGAGCTGGGTCAATGCGTTGGACTCTCAGTTTTTTACTCACTTCAAGGAGCATGATTATGTCGGTATCAAGCGAAAGCCGAACCGCCACCCGAGTAATCTCCATTACGGCGCGCAATGTAGCGCATCGTATGGTCCTCATACTTTGCGCCACGGCCATGGCGCTATTTACCATGCAAGCCTTCGCGCATCACGGCTGGGCCTGGGCGGAAGAGGAGCAGTCCGAGTTGAAGGGCACCATCACCGAGATTTCAATGGTGCCGCCACATCCAGCCCTGCGCGTGAAGGACCAGGATGGTCGTTTGTGGCAAGTCGATCTGGGAAACCCGAACCAGACACAGCGTTCAGGTTTCTCCGGCGACACTGCCAAGGTGGGCGATGACATTACGGTACTGGGCAACCGCAGCAAAGAGCCGAACAAGCCGCATATAAAAGCCGTGCGCATTACGGTCGGCGGCAAACAGTACGACATGTATCCAGAACGCATCAAGCAATGACGACACAGCGATGACAGGTTTTCTGCAAGCAATTTCCGGCTGGCCCGGTGCCGCCTTCCTGCAGGAATACTGGGTCGCCTATCTCGTTGTCAATGCAGCCCACATCCTTGGTATTGGGCTACTTCTTGGCGCGATCCTACCGCTCGATTTGCTTCTTTTGCGTTCAACGCGCGGACGGGATCTGCCGACCATTGGCCCCTTTCTTGTACGCGCAGCGGCGACGGGCACCGCACTCGCGGTGACGACAGGGCTTTGGTTATTCTCAGTGAAGCCGGTGGAGTACGCAGAGAATCCAGCTTTCCTCTTCAAGGCCACACTGCTTGTACTGGCAATCTGCAACATCGCACTTCAGCATCGCGGCGAGCACTTTGATGTAGCCTTGCGCAGCGGCCAGCCATCTGTGCGAGTTCGAACCTTGGCCGCCACATCCGCCATTCTTTGGCTTTCTGTCCTCATAGCCGGCCGCTGGATAGGTTTTGTCTGAGACGATGTAATTGGCGGGAGATTGTCGGTGGGTGGGTAGCTGCGCTACCAATTAGTAAAAGTCTGCTTTATGCATCAGACGAAGAGCGGCCGCTTCTGGCCGATCGTTACCATTCTTGAGCGGCAGATTCTTGTATATGAGCCAATAAGATAGAACAAATGTGTAAAGTTGGAGAAATCACGTGATGCAGGGGTTGGCGAAAAGGTTGAAAGCCGGGCGGCTGAGAGTGCATTACCAAAGGGGTGTAGAGATCGTCGACGAAGGCGGTTTGATAATCGATCAGATCGCGGCCGACTTGATGGCGCTCTCGGATTGGGGCATCGTTTATGAGCGTTGGGTCGGACTGGAGTTGGAGAAGGAGGGCTGGGAGGTTGATTATCGAGGGATATCACTCGGTTTTTTCGATCAGGGTATTGACCTGATCGCATACCAAGGCCCCAGGACTCGATATCTCCAGTGTAAATTTCATGCCCAACCAATCGGTAAACAGCAGATCGAACAAATCCTATACAAAGGGTCATCTTTCTTGAGCAAGCAGAAGCCCGCGCGTCACGACGTGTTTGAACTGGTTGTCCCATCAATCGACACGGCGTTTCCACTAAAGCGTAAAAAGGGCAGGGCCCCTCAGCAGAATTGGCAGAAGGTCAGATTCCTGTCCCATAACCAAACACAGAATCGAATCAGGCTAGAGATCACTGAGATAGCAATGGATCTTGGGAGCGCTGATCCAGCCTAACTGCCCATAAACTTCACATTCCAGGGGGCACTTCGGCAGCCTAACGGCCGCGGCCGACTAGTGTCCGCTTCTGACCGAGGCTGTGTGGAAACGTATTTGTTGGGGTTCGCCGGTACCTTTGCCGACGACTTGCGCCGCGCCGGCCCGAATGACGCGCTACTGGTGTTCAGCTATGAGCCCTATGCACGCGATGCGATATCGGCATTACGGTTTGCGCGCGAACGGGGCCTTCGCATCGTCAGCGTCACCGACAGCGTCGTGTCGCCGATCGCCGCCCAGGCCTCAGCCCTGATCGTGGCGGCCAATACCACGCCGTCGCTGTTTCCGTCAGTTGTGCCGGCGCTTTCGATTGCGCAGGCGCTGGTGGCGCTGTTGGTGGCCAGAGGTGGGCGCGCTAGCTTGCAGGAAATAGAAAAAAGCGAAGCGCAGTTGCGGGAATTCGCGGTTTACTTGAAGGGTAGGGAATAGCTACAGCTTACTCGTCGAGTATGTGGCTACGCCACCGAATTTTGCGTGGACACATCGGTACGCAGGGCAGCCGCATTGGGCTATGAGGTAATCATCGCGGCGGACGCCCACACCACACACGACAAGTCGCATGCATCCGCGCAGCAGATCGTCGCACACCACAATGCCACGCTACCGGAAATCATAAGCGTTGGACCTAAAATTAGCTGCTTGGCCGCAGCAGAAATACAGTTGTAAAACGCCACGCGAACGCCGAGTTCGGTTGAAACGAAATTCTGCTTCTGGCTGATTGCGATCAAAAGGCCAACCGGCTCAGTCCGCAACCTAAAGTGAACAGTGACACTGCAAGTACTCTTTCTTCTCATGGCATTAGGCGCTTGCGCTGAACGATTCGTCATATGAGATAGTCCCGCAAGGCACGGCTGCATCGAAGGACAAGGCCTGGACATATTCTGGTGGAACATCCGGTAGGACAAGACTAGGCTCTGACCGGAATCCGAAGCGTCCGTAATAGCTCGGCTCGCCGAGAACGACGCAGCCGGAAGCTGCGCTTGCGCGCAGCACACGTAAGGCCTCGCGCATGAGGAGTGAGCCGACACCTTGTCCTTGATAAGCCGGCAATGCTGAAATAGGGCCGAGGCCATACCAACCCAACGCTTTGCCCGAAATCGTCACAGGTGAAACGGTTCTTTTTCGGGAGGACTACTCCCCATCATCCGTCTTGGCTCCATACACGCTACGTACTAGCCCTCATGGGCAAATCAGTTCCTTCATGTAGCGCTCAAACCACCGAGCTCCCATACTTCATCCTTGGTGAGTTATCTCCTTGATGGGGCACAGCGGAGGTATGCAATGTCTTTAGCGGTGCTGGCAAGCCGGGCGCTTTGCGGCCTGGAAGGCTTTGCGGTCCGGGTCGAAGTTCACGTCGGGCCTGGTCTACCGGCCTTTCATGTCGTGGGGCTGCCCGACGCGGGCGTGCGCGAAAGCCGCGAGCGGGTGCGTTCGGCCATCATCAACAGCGGCTTCGAATTTCCCGCGGGGCGGATCACGGCCAACCTGGCTCCCGCCGATTTGCCCAAAGAGTCCGGCCGCTTCGATCTGCCCATTGCCCTGGGCGTCCTGCTGGCCTCCGGCCAGGTGCAGCCCGCTGCGGAATCCGGCATGCCGGATTTGCGGCCTTATGTATTCGCCGGCGAACTATCCTTGACCGGAGCGATCGTGCCGGTGGGCGCGCCCTTGGCAATAGCCTTGGCGGTGGCGCGCAGCCAGCCGGATGCGCGGCTGGTGCTGCCGCCGGGCTGCGCCCGGATTGCCGCCAACGTGCCCGGGATTACCGTCTTGGCGGCGGGTAGTTTGTTCGACGTGGTAGAGCATTTTTCCGGAAGGGCCTCGTTGGAAGCGGCGCAGGCATTGGCGCCCGCCATGTCGCGGGCGGCCGCCGCGCCTTGCCTGTCCGAGGTGCGCGGCCAGGCGATGGCGCGCCGCGCACTTGAAGTCGCCGCGGCCGGCGGCCACAGCTTGCTGATGGCGGGCCCGCCGGGCACAGGTAAAAGCATGCTGGCGCATCGCTTGCCCGGCTTGCTACCGCGCCTGAGCCCCGAGCATGCACTGGAAGTCGCCGCCCTGGCCAATATCAGCGGCCGCGACCAGGTGTTTACCGATGTTCCGCCTTTTCGCGCGCCGCATCACTCAGCGTCGGCGCCGGCCCTGGTAGGCGGCGGCATGCATCCTCGGCCCGGTGAAATCAGCCTGGCCCATCGGGGCGTTTTATTCCTGGACGAATTGCCCGAATTCGAGCGCCGCGTTCTGGAGTCATTGCGCGAGCCCTTGGAAACGGGCTGCGTGTCTATCGCCCGGTCGTCGCGCACACTGACGTTTCCGGCCGCATTCCAACTGGTGGCGGCCATGAATCCCTGTCCTTGCGGTTGGCTGGGCCACAGGAAAATAGCGTGCACCTGCAGCGCCGATCGCATTCAAAAGTATCGCGGCAAGCTTTCAGGGCCGTTGCTGGACCGCATCGACCTGCAAATTGCGCTGCCCCCGGCTGATGCCGACTGGATGGATGCCGCGCCGGGCGAAGCGTCCGAACCGGTACGCGACAGGGTTGCGCGCTGCAGGCAGCGCCAGGCGGATCGCCAGCCGCGTGTCAATGCCGCCCTGGGCGTGGGAGAAATCGAAACATATTGTGTATTGCATGAATCGGCAAAAAGCCTATTGCAGCGGAGCATGCTGCGCTGGAGCTGGTCGGCCCGGGTTGTGCATCGGGTCTTGCGCGTAGCCCGCACCCTGGCCGATCTAGCCGACGCCGATCTCATCGACAGCGTACACATTGCCGAAGCCATACAATACCGGCAGCCGTGGGGCGGCCCTTGACCGTTCGTTGCAACGACTGCAATCAATGCAGACCCCCTCTGTTCGAACTTGGCCCGGCAGATCCCCCAATGACTCCACTGCAAGGCATCGAGGGCTGGCTGAGGCGGGGCGACGTCGCAAGCGCCGAGCCGTCAGGCGGGATCGGGGATACAAGGGCGCGGCTGTCTGAGGCCGAGTCTTGGACAGCATCGCTGTCCATCGGCCGAGTTCCGCGCACGCCCCGATCCCGCCTGACGGCTCGGGTAGCCCTGGCAAAGCCAGGGCCGCTTGCGCAGGAGCTCCGCCTCAGCCAGCCCTCGATGCCGGCTTCAAAGCCCAAGCCGCAATAAGCATAAACCCCTGTGTCCCCCCCTTAACCCGCCAAAACACCAACCCGCCAACCAACTCCACAACAGGCATTAGACAAAAGCCAGAAAAGCATCGTATAATCAAGGGCTTTTCCGGCTATTTTGAATAAAAATGCGGAGAAACCTGAATAAGTGATTGCCGGGTTATGCAAGCACTGCCAGTTCGGTTTGGCGGTCACCTGCTTTCATAAACAATAGAGTTGCATCATGCCTAAGATGAAAACCAAGAAAGGCGCCGCCAAGCGCTTTAAGGTTCGCGGTAGTGGATCCATCAAGCGGGGACAGGCGTTCAAGCGCCACATCCTTACCAAGAAAACAACCAAGAGCAAGCGTCAGTTGCGCGGCTCAGCCGCGGTGCACAAGTCTGATGTCGCCTCGGTCAAGGCAATGTTGCCTTTCGCTTGATTAACGGAGATCACCTACCATGCCACGCGTAAAACGCGGCGTAACTGCCCGTGCTCGTCACAAAAAAGTTATCAAAGCAGCCAAAGGTTATCGCGGTCGCCGCGGTAATGTATTCCGTATCGCCAAACAGGCGGTAATGAAGGCTGGGCAATATGCCTATCGCGATCGCCGTAACAAAAAGCGCACTTTCCGTGCCTTGTGGATCACTCGTATCAACGCGGCTTGCCGCGAACTGGGCGTATCGTACAGCGTGTTCATCGCCGGCACGAAAAAAGCCTCGATCGAACTGGATCGCAAAGTACTGGCCGATATGGCCGTAAACGATAAAGCCGGCTTTGCTGCGGTGGTTGCTCAAGCACAATCTGCTTTGGCCGCCTAATCGATTTCGATTCTGTATTGCTGCAAACGGGGCTCAAGTGGGCTCCGTTTGTATTTGGAAAAGCGACACTATGACTCCTCCGGTTGATGACCTGATTGTTCAGGCAAAAGAACAATTCGCCCAAGCCGCCGACGCGGCGGCACTGGAAAACGCCAAGGCCGGGTTCCTGGGCAAGCAGGGCGCCCTGACCACGATGCTAAAGGGGTTGGCGCAGCTTGATCCCGAGCAAAAAAAAGCGGAAGGCGCCCGCATCAATCAACTGAAGCAGCACATTGAAGGCTTGCTTAATTCGCGCCGCGCCGAAATGGCCCAGGCCGAGCTGGACAAGCGCCTGGCGCTGGAAACCATCGATGTCAGCCTGCCGGGACGAGGCAGGGGGTTCGGCGGTATCCATCCCGTCATACAGACCTGGCAGCGTGTCGAAGCCATTTTCCGCTCTATCGGTTTCGATGTGGCCGACGGCCCCGAAATCGAAAACGACTGGACCAATTTTACCGCCCTGAATAATCCTGAAAACCATCCCGCGCGCTCCATGCAGGATACGTTCTATGTCGATATGCAGGACGCGCAAGGCTTGCCCTTGCTGCTGCGCACTCATACCAGTCCCATGCAAGTGCGCTATGCGCGCATGAACAAGCCGCCTATCAAGGTCATCGCTCCCGGACGCACATACCGGGTCGACAGCGATGCCACCCACTCCCCGATGTTTCATCAAGTAGAGGGCCTGTGGATCGCCGAAGATATTTCCTTCGCCGATCTCAAGGGCGTGTATACCGATTTCCTGCGGGCATTTTTTGAAACCGACGATTTGTCGGTGCGTTTCCGCCCGTCGTTCTTCCCCTTTACCGAACCGTCGGCCGAAATCGATATGATGTTCACTTCCGGCCCGAACCAAGGCCGATGGCTGGAAATTTCGGGTTCGGGACAAGTGCATCCCCAGGTGGTGCGCAATTTCGGACTCGACCCCGAGCGTTACATCGGTTTTGCCTTCGGCTCCGGCCTTGAGCGCCTGACCATGCTGCGCTATGGCGTCAACGATTTGCGCCAGTTCTTCGAGGGCGACTTGCGCTTTCTGCGCCAGTTCAACCGCTAGCCTGCCGACCCGATAGCGGGCCGTCGCGGTTTTCGCCTTGTGTTGTCAGTGCCTGTCCCCTGCAGTTTCCGTCCTTGCAGTAGTTAAACGAATCCAACGAGTATCTTATGCAATTCCCCGAGTCCTGGCTGCGCGCTTTTGTCAATCCCGACCTTGATACACAGGCCTTGTCGCATCAACTGACGATGGCCGGCCTGGAGGTCGAAGAAACGAATCCGGCGGCGCCGCCCTTTACCGGTGTTGTCGTGGCTCGCATTGTCCAGGCCGCTACGCATCCCAACGCCGACAAGCTGCAAGTTTGCCAGGTCGACGATGGCTCGGGCTCCCTGTTGCAAATCGTTTGCGGGGCGCCCAACGCGGCGGCCGGCATCAAGGTCCCCTTGGCTCGCGTCGGGGCGCAATTGCCGGGCGGCATGCTAATCGGCACGGCCAAGATGCGCGGCGTGGAATCCGCCGGCATGCTGTGCTCGGCGCGCGAGCTGGGCTTGTCGCAAGATCACGCGGGCCTGCTGGTGCTGGACGACGATGCAACGGTCGGCCAGTCGCTGCGCGATGCGCTCGACCTGGACGAGACGCTGCTCACGCTTAAACTTACCCCCAATCGGGCCGATTGCCTGTCGATTCTGGGCGTGGCGCGTGAAGTGGCCGCTCTCAGCTGTGCGCCGCTTACGCTGCCGGCGTTCCAGCCGGTCGCCGCGACGCTGGACGACCGCCTTGCTGTTACGGTGCAGGCGCCCGATCTTTGCGGCCGTTTCGCCGGCCGCGTAATCCGGGGCGTAAACGCCAGGGCCGCGACGCCGGGCTGGATGAAGACGCGTCTCGAACGCGCCGGCCAACGCTCCATTTCGGCGCTGGTCGATATCTCCAACTATGTCATGCTTGAACTGGGCCGTCCTACCCACGTGTTCGACCTGCAGCGTATACAAGGCGGCCTGACAGTGCGCTGGGGCAGGCCGGGCGAAACCCTGGAACTGCTCAACGGCCAGGTTGTCGAACTGGCTGCCGACGTGGGCGTAATCGCCGCCGGCAATGTGGTGGAAAGCCTGGCTGGCATCATGGGCGGCCAGGCCACGGCGGTAACCCTGGATACCACCGATATTTATCTGGAAGGGGCCTTCTGGTGGCCCGAGGCCATCATGGGCCGGGCGCGGCGCTACAAGTTCAGTTCTGAAGCCAGCCATCGCTTCGAGCGCGGCGTGGACTTCGAATCGGTTACAGAACATCTGGAATTCATGACGCGCCTGTTGATCGATATCTGCGGCGGACAGGTGGGACCGATAGACGACCAGGTCATTCAATTGCCCGAGCGCAAGCCCGTGGCCATGCGGCTGGATCGCTGCCATCGGGTGTTGGGCGTGCCGGTCTCGCGCCAGGAAGTCGAGCAGATATTCACCCGCCTGGGCTTGCCGTTCCAGGTTCAGGATAATGTCTTTATCGTCACTCCTCCCTCGTATCGTTTCGATTTGTTTATCGAAGAAGACCTGATCGAAGAAGTGGCGCGCCTATACGGCTTTGAACGCATTCCCGATTTGCCCCCCATCGCGCTGGCAAAAATGCGCAGCAGCCCGGAAGCGCTGCGCGGGCCGCATGCGCTGCGCGAACGCATGGCCAGCCTGGATTATCAAGAGGTCATTAATTTCACCTTTGTGGAAGAGGCCTGGGAACGCGATTACGCCGGCAATGACGATCCAGTCCGCTTGTTGAACCCGATTGCCAGCCAATTGGCGGTCATGCGCTCCAGCCTGATCGGCGGCTTGCTGGCCAATATTGTCCATAATGCCAACCGCAAGCAAAGCCGGGTGCGCGTCTTTGAACTGGGCCGCGTATTCATGCGCGACGCCAGCGTGACCGACGGTGAACTGGCCGTTGCCGGTGTGCGCCAGCCGCAGTATTTATCCGGCGCGGCATGGGGGCCTGCCGTCGAAGAGCAGTGGGGCCTGCCTACGCGCCAAGTCGATTTTTACGACGTCAAGAACGATCTGGAAGCCTTGTTGGGAGGGCAGGCGGCCGCACTGGTATGCGTGCCCGCCGCATACCCCGCCTTGCATCCCGGCCGCTCGGCCCGTCTGGAGCTGGACGGCAAGGCCGTGGGCTGGATCGGTGAAATTCATCCGCGCTGGGCCCAGCAAAGCGATCTGGCCCACGCGCCGGTGGTATTCGAAATCGACGTCGCTGCAATTTCCACCACTGAAATGCCCGCGCCCGCCGAACTGTCGCGCCAGCCCGTGGTGATACGCGACCTGGCGGTCTGGGCCGGCGCGGATGCATCGTATCAGGATTTGTTGAGTACACTTACCCAAACGATTGAATCTAATGCTACTCTTGGCATCGTCAAAGATATTAAACTGTTTGATGTGTGGCGCGACAAATTGGCGCAAACCGCGGAAAAAAGCATGGCGTTTCGCTTCTGGCTGCAGGGCCGCGAATCCACACTCGACGATGCCACGGTAGAACAGTGCATCAGTTGCCTGCTGCAGGCGCTTGTTAGCGAGCACGGCGTGCGTCAGCGCGCCTAAGGAGTCACAGACATAATGAACACGGACCGCACCCTCACCAAGGCCGAGCTTGCCGAGCTGTTATTCGAACGCGTCGGACTGAACAAGCGCGAGGCCAAAGATATCGTCGATACCTTTTTCGAAGAGATTCGCGAATCGCTGGCGCGCGGCGTCGAGGTCAAGCTGTCCGGATTCGGCAATTTCCAGGTGCGCGACAAACCGCCGCGTCCGGGACGCAACCCAAAAACGGGCGAGGTCATCCCCATTGCCGCCCGCAGGGTAGTTACCTTTCACGCCAGCCAGAAGCTCAAGGGCGTGGTCGAGCAGGGCGGCAAATCCGCGTCTTCTCTTCCCGAGTAACCCGGTATCGGCTGCGTTCGCAGCTTATGCCTGACATGTTTTCCACGACTACATATTGCCTGTTAAACGGCCCATAATCCGCCCATGAGCTCTAGCGAAAGTCCTGTCATCCTGCCCCCGATTCCTGCCAAGCGCTATTTCACAATAGGCGAGGTCAGCGATTTGTGTTGTGTGAAACCCCATGTATTGCGGTACTGGGAGCAGGAATTCACGCAACTCAAGCCGGTCAAGCGGCGCGGCAATCGCCGTTATTATCAGCATCACGAAGTCTTGCTGATACGCCGAATCCGGGACTTGCTCTACGAGCAGGGCTTCACCATCAGCGGCGCGCGCAATCGTCTTGGCGACACCCACGAAATTCCGCATGACCAGGATGCGGCGGTGCGTCTTTCGGGCGCTGAACTGCAGGGTTTACGCAACGATTTAAGCGCAATAAGGGATATGTTATCCAACGCGCTTGATTCAACCGTCAACAACAGTTAACTAGCCGTTAAAAGGTTGGACAAAAAAGTAAGGCGAATTTAAGGTTGAGGCATTGACACTCTTGCGACCGTGATCCGGGCGCTTTGTACTGCAGCCTTATGCCTACCGTCCCAATTCCTGCCGGCCTTGATGAGGCTGGCGATCAAATGCTGCTGCGCGTCGTCAAACAATATCTTTCTATGCGTTTGGCGGAACCGGTGCGCCTGGACGACCTGGCCCTAAAGATGGGGGTCAGTAAAAAACGGATTTCCTCAACGTTTCGCCGGCGCCTGGGTGTGACCGTGGCCCAATACTTGCGCGAGGAACGGATGCGCACAGCGCAACGCTTGCTGGCGCAAAGTTCGCTTGATGTCCAGGCTGTTGCCCAGGCCCTGGGTTTTTCGAGCGCCGCCAATTTTTCCACGGCATTTCGCGAGCATGTGGGAATGTCTCCCACGGCTTTTCGCCGTAGCGCGCCCCTGGACTCCATCACTACGCTGCAAGGTTCATTAAGCTGGGATTCGCGCGAGTCCTGAGCGCCGGTTTTCCGCGGCAATGCATGGCTTGTTTCGACAAACCCGCCGGCTTGTGTTTCCTTGGGGGCCAACCCGTCCTGCGCCGCTATTGCTGCTTCAGTTTTCGCCAGAGCGTCGTGCGGCTGATATTCAGTTTTTCGGCGGCGCGGGCGCGATCTCCATTGCAGTCCTCAAGCACTGTTTGTATATGTGCAAGTTCGGCCGACTCGCGGCTGCGGCGCAGATTGACGGCTTCGGGCGGCGCGCTGTGCATGAACAGCTCGGGCGCGATGTCCTTCAATTCCGGCGCCGTTACCCTATGCGGCGCACGCGGATTATGAAACACCATGGCGCGTTCGATCAGGTTTTCAAGCTCGCGCACATTGCCGGGCCATGAGTACTGTTTTGCGGCGGCGACAATGGCGTCGATAATGGCATTGCCGGCGACGTTTGGCTGATTCAGGCGCCGGGCTATTTTTTCTTGCAGATGTTTGGCCAGCAAAGGCAGATCCTCGCGGCGTTCGCGCAGGGGCGGCAAGGTAATCAGCAAAATGTTCAGGCGGTAATACAGGTCGCTGCGGAACTCGCCGGCAAGAGCCCGCGCGGCCAAGTCCTGATGGGTGGCCGCAATGACCCGCACGTCGACCGGCGCGGGCTCGGTCGCGCCGATGCGCAGCACTTCTTTTTCCTGCAGTACCCGCAATAGCCGGGTTTGCAGGGACAAGGGCATTTCCCCGATTTCATCCAGGAATATGCTGCCTGTGTGCGCGGCCTCGAACAAGCCGATTTTGCCGCCGCGGCTCGATCCGGTGAACGATCCTTCCATGTAGCCGAACAGTTCGCTTTCCAGCAGCGCTTCGGGAAATGCCGCGCAGTTGATGGCGACGAAAGGCTGCGCACGGCGCGGGCTGGCGTTATGGATGCCTTGGGCCAGCAGTTCCTTGCCTGTGCCGCTTTCGCCGATGATCAGAACGGTTGCCTGGCTTTGCGCGCAGGTGGCCGCGCGCGCCTTGGCCTGGGTGATGGAAGCGCTTTGGCCGATGATTTGGCTTAATTGGTACTTGGTCGGGGCGGGGCGGGGCAGGATGCGCGAGCGCAGATGGCGATCGAGACGCTGGATGGCGACCGGGTCCTGGCAAATGAGAACGGCGCCGGTGTGCCTGCCTTGCTCGATGATAGGCATGCGTGTGGCGACCACGGCCTTGCCGTTGATCTGCTGGACTTGTTCGAGTTCGGTTTGCGCAAAACGCAAGGTATTGCGCAAACCGAGTTCGGCGCATACGGAACTGAGGCGCCGGCCCAGAAGCCGCTCCGCCGGCTGTCCCAGGATTTTTTCCATCGATGGGTTCAGGGTTTCGATGCGCTCGTCCAGATCCACGGCCACCACGCCGTCTTTCAGCTTGCCCAGAATAGTATTCAGCCGTTCGCGTTTGGCCGACTCAAGCCGGGCGATGCGGGCGACTTCAATCGCGGCGTCGATGGCCTCGCGCACAGAGCCCTGCGAATAGAGCAATACGCCTTCAAGCCCGTAGGCGCGCGCCAGGTCTGTCACCAGGCCAGGGGCGACAACCACCTCGACCCCGATGCCGCGCAATTCTTGCACGCGGATTTCCGCTTCTTGTTCCGTGCGATATGTGCGAAGCTGTATATCCAGGGAAAAGAATTCGTTGAAATGCTTTACCTCCGGCGGCTCCTCCCCGTAAGTAACCAAGGCAATGCGCCGCGAGTGGCGTGCCGCCTTGGTCAAGGCGTGCATCACATCGTAGCCGCCCACTTTCACGAGTATCACCGGAACGTCCAGGTGCTGGCGCAGGAAGACGCCGTTGGATCCGGCCGAAACCACGGCGTCGACGCCGGTATCCTGGCGCATTGCTGTGATTTCGGTCACGGCATCGCCATATGCCTTGTCCAGAATACGCACTTGGGCAACAGCGTTGTAGTGCGGCGCAAGCTCTTCCAGCAAGGTGCGCAGCTCCAGGAAGCCCACCGCGACAATGCGCAGCGCAGGAGAGTGGGATGCGGGTAATGAGGTCGGCATAAAAGGAAATGAAAATATCGTAATTGAAATGATTGGAACACAGATATTTCATAATTGAAACGCGAGGCGTGATCAATAAAATCAGCCGCGCCGCTCCATGGGGACAAATTCTTTTTAAAAACAGGTTTATAGAATTCTGATGAGGCAAGCGGGAGGAAGATTTTCGAGCTGGCACCAATATTGCGTAGTTCCTCATACTAACCAACATAGCGAGATTTTCATGCCTATTCCAAATTCCAGACCCCGTTCGGCCGGCGCACTGTTTCGCGAGGCTTTGAAAGAAGAACAGCCTTTGCAGATCATCGGCGCCATCAACGCCAACCATGCCTTATTGGCCAAGCGCGCCGGTTTTCGCGCGATCTATCTTTCGGGCGGCGGCGTGGCCGCGGGTTCGCTGGGCCTGCCTGACCTGGGCATCAATACGCTGGATGATGTGCTGACCGATGTGCGCCGCATTACCGATGTGTGCGATGTGCCCCTGATGGTGGATATCGACACGGGTTTCGGTCCCTCCGCCTTCAATATTGCGCGCACGGTCAAAAGCCTGATCAAGTTCGGCGCGGCTGCCTGCCATATCGAAGACCAGGTGGGCGCCAAGCGTTGCGGCCACCGCCCGGGCAAGGAAATCGTCACGACCCAGGAAATGGTCGATCGCGTCAAAGCCGCTGTCGATGCCCGCAGCGATCCAGATTTTTTCATTATCGCCCGTACCGACGCCATTGCCGTTGAAGGCGTGGAGGCGACGCTGGAACGCGCCGTGGCATGTGCCGAGGCGGGGGCCGACGCCATTTTTGCCGAAGCGTCTTACGACCTGGCGACTTACGAGCGCTTCACCAAGGCCTTGAAGGTGCCCGTGCTGGCCAACATTACCGAGTTTGGCAAGACGCCTTTGTTCAGCGTGCAGGAACTGGCCGGCGCGGGGGTGGGCATGGTGCTTTATCCGCTGTCGGCTTTTCGCGCCATGAACAAGGCCGCCGAAACGGTGTACACGGCCATACGCCGCGACGGCCACCAAAAGCAAGTCATCGACATGATGCAAACGCGCGAAGAGCTTTACGACCGTATTGGTTATCATGAATTCGAATCCCGGCTTGATGCGCTTTTCCAGCAAGGCAAGTCCAAATAATTTTTCAGGAGCAGCAACACATGGCAAGCAACGAGACCAAAGACAGCGGCAAAGCAGTGGCCAAGCCCAAGAAATCCGTGGCCCTGTCGGGGGTGGTGGCGGGCAATACGGCGTTATGCACGGTGGGGCGCAGCGGCAACGACCTGCACTACCGGGGCTACGATATCCTGGACATAGCGCAGACCTGCGAGTTCGAAGAGGTCGCCCACCTGCTGGTGCACGGCAAGCTGCCGAACAAGGCCGAGCTGGACGCATACAAGGCCAAGCTGCGCGCCTTGCGCGGCCTGCCCGAGGCACTGCGCAGCGCGCTTGAAGCGTTGCCGGCGGCCAGCCACCCGATGGATGTGATGCGCACGGCTGTCTCGGTGCTCGGCTGCGTGCTGCCCGAAAAGGACGACCACAATGCGCCGGACGCGCGCGATATCGCCGATCGGCTGATGGCCAACCTGGGCTCGGCGCTGCTGTACTGGTATCACTTCAGCCATAACGGGCGGGTGATCAATGTGCAGACCGACGACGACAGCATCGGCGGCCATTTCCTGCATCTGTTGCACGGCAAGCCGCCCAGCCAGGAATGGGTGCGCGCCATGCACACTTCGCTGAACCTGTATGCCGAGCACGAGTTCAACGCCTCGACCTTCGCCTGCCGCGTGATCGCCGGCACGGGCTCGGACATGTATTCGGCCATTGCCGGCGGCATAGGCGCGTTGCGCGGCCCCAAGCACGGCGGAGCCAACGAAGTGGCCTTCGAAGTGCAAAAGCGCTACGACACGCCCGACGAGGCCGAGGCCGACATACGCCGCCGCGTCGAGGCCAAGGAGGTCGTGATCGGCTTCGGGCATCCGGTCTACACGGTGTCGGACCCGCGCAACAAGGTCATCAAGGAAGTCGCGCAAAAGCTGTCCCGCGAGCAGGGCAACATGAAGATGTTCAGCATTGCCGAACGTCTGGAGAGCGCGATGTGGGACGCCAAGAAGATGTTTCCGAATCTGGACTGGTTTTCGGCGGTGTCCTATCACATGATGGGCGTGCCCACGGCCATGTTCACGCCGTTGTTCGTCATTGCGCGCACGGCGGGCTGGTCGGCGCACATCCTGGAGCAGCGCGCCGACAACAAGATCATCCGGCCCACGGCCAACTATGTCGGTCCCGAGGACCGCAAGTTCGTTGCGCTCGACAAGCGCAAGTAAGCGCGCGTGCTCGAGCGGGGCTTTGTTTGAATGTTGATGCAGATTTTCAAGGAAACCATATGTCCGCGCCCATTTCCAATGTCCGTCCGACGCCCGACCAGGTGCTGGTCGATATCGTCGACTACGTGCTCGATTACCAGATCGACAGCCAGCTTGCCTACCAGACTGCCCGCAATTGCCTGATCGATACGCTGGGCTGCGGCCTGGAAGCGCTCGAATACCCGGCCTGCGCCAAGCTGCTGGGGCCTATCGTGGCGGGCACGGTCGTGCCTCATGGGGCCAAGGTGCCCGGCACCCAGTTCCAGCTGGATCCGGTGCAGGCGGCCTTCAATATCGGCACCATGATCCGCTGGCTGGATTTCAACGACACTTGGCTGGCGGCCGAATGGGGCCATCCATCGGACAATCTGGGCGGCATACTGGCCACGGCCGACTGGCTCTCGCGCACCGCGGTGGCCACAGGCAAGGCGCCGCTGACCATGCGCGCGGTGCTCACCGGCATGATCAAGGCCCACGAGATCCAGGGCTGCATCGCGTTGGAGAATTCATTCAACAAGGTGGGGCTGGATCACGTGGTGCTGGTCAAGGTGGCCTCGACGGCGGTGGTGTCGCAACTGCTGGGTCTGAGCCGCGAGGAAATCATCAATGCGGTGTCGCTGGCCTGGGTCGATGGCCAGAGCCTGCGTACCTACCGCCATGCGCCCAACACGGGTAGCCGCAAGAGCTGGGCGGCGGGCGACGCGACCAGCCGCGCGGTGCGCCTGGCGCTCATGGCCCGAACTGGTGAAATGGGCTATCCCTCGGTGCTGTCGGCCAAGACCTGGGGCTTTTACGATGTGCTCTTCAAGGGCAAGCCGTTCCGCTTCCAGCGTCCTTACGGCAGCTACGTGATGGAGAATGTGCTGTTCAAGATTTCGTTCCCCGCCGAGTTCCACTCGCAAACGGCGGTCGAGTGCGCAATGGACCTGCATCGGCAGTTGAAGGCGGCGGGCAAGTCCGAGAGCGATATCAAGCGCATCACGATCCGCACGCACGAGGCATGCATACGCATCATCGACAAGAAGGGCCCGCTGAACAACCCGGCCGACCGGGACCACTGCATCCAGTACATGGTGGCGGTGCCGGTGATTTTCGGACGCCTGACGGCGGGCGACTACGAGGACGCTGTCGCGGCCGACCCGCGCATCGATGCGCTGCGCGACAAGATCGTGTGCGTGGAGGATCCGGCGTTCACAGCGGACTACCACGACCCGCAGAAGCGTTCGATCGCCAATGCGCTGACGGTGGAGTTCCACGATGGCAGCGCCCTGGCCGAGATCGTGTGCGAATATCCGATAGGGCACAAGCGGCGCCGCGGCGACGGGATCCCGCTGCTCGAAGCCAAGTTCCGCACGAACCTGGCGCGCCGCTTTCCCACCAGGCAACAGCAGCGGATCCTGGCGGTGTCGCTGGACCAGCAGGCGCTCGAAGCCATGCCCGTGCACGAGTATGTCGACTTGTATGTGATCTAAGGGGAATGGCGCACTTAGGCCGCTGCGGACGGCCATAGCATGGGATGTCGATGTGATTGCCCGGCGGTGCGAGCCAAGGCCAAGGTGTCACGGCGTTTGAGCCGTCTACTGGCGGGGTTCGGATTGTTCGCTGGAAGTGTTCGTATTTGCTGTCGGTGGTCGTATTTCTAGTGCCGTCCGTCGGGGGTAAGGCCTGTGGCGTCCAGCCCGGTCGGCCGTTCAGGCGCCTGCGCGCCTGACACCGCGAGCTAATCTCGTCCGGCGGCCGCTGCCTGGTTGCGTTCTTCTTGGTCGCCCCGGCGGCTCGCCTCCCTACGATTCCACTTGCTCGGCCTCCGACGGGCTTGCCCTCACAGGCCTTACCCCCGACGGACTCCGATGTGTCTCAAACACGGGCGCTGGCACGGTCTGGGTTCTGGCGCTTCGTCGGATCGTGTTGTTGCTGATCGAAGACGTTACAGTGCCCGGCAATTTCCGGCCCCTACGGGTGGGCCGAAAATTGCCGTACACGATTGGGCATGCGACGGGGGCTGCCGATTCGACGGGATTACGGTCAATCTCGCAGGTCTTGTCGCGCGAGGTGATCACGGCTTTGGGAGGTGTGATCAGAGGCTGTGAGCACCTTACACGGATTTTGGAAGGCGGAGACCGAGCGTATCAAGGGATACAGCAGCCACGAAATCATTGGGCAGGGGAGTGTCAGAATTTTTGTATTCTGGCATTTCAGCCGCTTTTTTTTCCGACGCGGATCACCCGGCCGATGCACGCAGCAGCCACGAAATCATTGGGCCGACGGACGGCACGAGACAAACGATTACCGCCAGCAACCAATACGAACCCCACCAGTAGATGGCTCAAACGCCGTGACACCTGGCGGGCAATCACATCGACATCCCGTGCTATGGCCGTCTGTAGCAGCCTAAGTAAGCGCCATTCATGCGGTCAAGACACCCGCTTCGAAGGCAGCGTCGCCAGCAACAGACCGGCCAGGGCCAGGGCGAACGCGATCATTTGCATGCCGCCTAGCGTTTCACCCAACACCAGTATGCCGACCACCGCCGCGCTGACCGGCAGCATGACGGTGAAAACTCCTGCCCGCGACGCCGGCACAGACTTCAACCCCGTCATCCACAGCCATACCGTCCAGACGCTGGCCGCCAATGCATAAAACAGCAGCAGCAACCACATATCGGCCGGCACACTCGCAAAATTGAAATCCAGGGTAAGATAGGCGCCGAAAGGAAGCATCAGTACAAACCCCCACAAATTGATAACGGCGCTGATCCGCTTGGGACTCATGACAGCCGTAAGCTTCTTGCCGATGACCGCATACGAGGCTTCGCACAATACCGCGCCGAATATCAGCAGATCGCCCAGCCAAGCCGTGACCGGCACGCCCGCATCCGGCGGCAAGCCGCCGGCGTCCAATCCCGCGTTGCTCTTGGTGAACGACAGCAGCCCTATGCCCAGCGCGCCGCACAGCACGGCCCCCCACACCCGCGAGCTTATCGTTTCTTTCAGGAAAATCCGGCTCATCAGGGCCACCATGGCCGGAATCGCCGACATGATCACCCCCGCCGACACAGCGGTGGTCATGCTTACCCCATAGATCATGCAGATAGTGAACAGGAAATTGCCCAGGAACGACTCCAGGAAAATCAGTTTCCTGGTGGACGCCGACAGAGGCGGTTCGGATGTGGGTTTGCGCAGCCAGCGCAACATGGCAATGCCGCCTATGCCGAAACGCAGCCAGGCCAACAGGAAAACCGGGAACACCATGGCCAGCGGCTTGGACAGGGCCACGTAAGAGCCTACCAGCGACATGCTCAGGGCCAGGCATCCGTATGCCGCCAGGCGACTTGGTGAATTGCTCATTGAAAGTTCGACTCCGGACGCGGCTCAAGGAATACCCATGACCAGTATGCCGCATTCTACCGGCGCTGAAAAAAAGGGGCTTGGCAGCCGCGCCAAACCCCTTCATGCCGCATCGACCGATGCGATAGCCGCAAACTCCCATCAGGTGGACATTTTGCTCATTTCCTCCCGCATGGTTTCGGGATCGACGTCGCGCCGATGAGTGGCTATCGACCAGCGGTGGCCAAATGGATCTTCCACAACCCCATAGCGGTCGCCCCAGAACATATCGTCGGGCTGCATCACTATTTTCGCTCCTGCTTCCTCGGCGCGAACTATCGACGCATCGGCATCATCGACATACAAATGCACGGTGACGGGCGTGCCATGCAGCGATTTGGGCCCCAGCGCGCCCCATTCAGGGCACTCGTCCATCAGCATGACGGCCGAACCGCCGATGCTGATGCCCGCATGCACCACTTTGCCGTCCGCACCGGCCAGGCGGCCGGTTTCCGTGGCATCGAACGCCTTTTTATAAAACTCGATCGCATCGGCAGCCCCAGCGCAGACCAGGTGCGGAGTCACCGAGTGCATTCCCCGGGGAATGGCGCTGATTTTCACCTTGCCGTCAGGTTCGATATCGAACAGCGCCTTGCCGGTCTGCATATCGAACGGCGCTGAAAAATGCTCGTGAACTATCATCCAGGCGCCGTTTATCTTGCGATAGCCCGATGTCATGCGCATCCACGAGGTTTTTTCCTGGCCCTTGTCGTCTTGCATCCCGCACTGAACCAGGCAATGGGCGAAAGCCAGATCGTTTTCCACCGCGATGTCGAGTTCGCCGATCTTGAAAACCATGGGACCGGGGCACATGGCAAGGCAGGCTTCCCAATGCTTCCCATAGGCATCCGCACCTTTGAACTGCAATTGGGAAACAGCATCGAAAGCCACCATATCCGGCGCGTAAAACGACATGATTGCTTTCACATCGGCGCTGCGGACCGCTTGTGTCCAGTTATCTATTCTTGCCCGGATTTCGGTTTGGGCGGCAGTATTCACACTTCCTGTATCCATAGTCTCTCTCCTTGTGAAAAAGCGGCGATAAGCAAAAGCCGGGGAGCATGATGGTTCTCCAGCGGCCTTTGGTCATCCTGGATAAGTTAGCATTCTTTAACCCAAAAAAAACGCTACACAACCCTGAATATTAAGTCAAATCGTAAAGGGCCACGGGCTGCGTTCAAGGGTTAGCGCCGGGATGACAATACGATGCCGCCCACAATCAAAATGAATGCGACGGCATGGTAGGCATGCGGCATTTCGCCCAGGAAAGCCGACGACATCAGCGCCGCGAACAAGGGGGTCAGGTTATTGAAAAAACCCGCCGTGGTCGGTCCGGCGCGCTCAACGCCCAATCCCCAGCAGCGAAAGGCAATAATGGCGGGGCCTATGGAGACATAAGCCAATGCGGCGGCCAGCGGCCACCCCCAGTGAATCGCGCTATCTGTCAACGTCCATTCGGCCGCCGCGAAAGCGCCTGACCACACCACGCCGAACGACACCTGGGCCAATAAAAAGGTGGCCCAGTTCCGGCGGATATCGGCGGAATCGCTGGAGTGGATCAACAACCAGCTGTAGAACGCCCAGATCATGGTCGCCACTATCATGAAAAGATCGCCGATCACGAAACGCAAGCCCAGCAATTGCCCCAATTCGCCGTGGCTAAGCACCGTCAACACGCCTACGACGGACAACACCGCGCCCGCCACCTGCCTGCGCGCGATTTGCGCGCCGAAAAACAGGAAGCCGACCAGCAGCATCCACATTGGCATGCTTGCTCCGACCAAGGTTACATTGATCGGCGTCGAGCTATGCAGCGCCATATATTGCAAGGCGTTGTAAAGACCTATGCCAAGCAGGCCCAGGCAGGCATAGCGCATGCGGCCTGCCCATAAACCGCTGCCCTTGCGGAATATGGAATACCCCAGCGGCAGCAGTATGGCGAAGGCAATAGCCCAGCGCAGGAAATTCAGCGTGATGGGAGGCACAAGCTCGCTGACCACGCGCCCGACGACAGCATTGCCAGCCCATAACATGGGCGGAATGACGAGCAAAAAGGCGGTGGAAGGTGTAAGTTTGTGATCCATGAGGAAAGGCGGTAGGGGCGAAAAACATAAGGCGGGCATGCGCGAGCCGCTATCGTACCTCAGGCCTTGCCGCCCTGGATTCCGGCTCTGGCAAATAGATTGGTATTATTATTTGTCCTCGCACACTATCCCCTTGCCGCGATTTTCATGTTTTGCGGCAAGACCTGCCCGCAAAGCAACAGATCCAAGCCGGAGAAACGAATTTCCATGGCAGTATTCGACCTCAACCCCATCGTCAGTTCCCTTAATTCCATACGGCAGGAATGGCGCAATTCCCAGCGCCGTTCGCACGAACCCGGGGGCCGCGAGTTTCCCTCTCCCCAGGCTATCAGCAATATCCTTAACGACCTGAAGGGCGTGCTCTTTCCCATGCGCCTGGGCCCGCTGGACCTGCGCCAGGAAAGCGAAGACTTTTACATCGGCCATACGCTGGATTCCGCGCTGCACGGCCTGCTCTCCCAGGTCAGGCTGGAACTGCACTACCAGATGCGGCACCAGCCGCATGATGACGCGGAAATCGAACTCAAGGCAAGCAAGGCGGTGCAGGCATTCGCCTGCGCTCTGCCCGATATACGCCGCCTGCTCGACACCGATGTGCTGGCCGCCTATCATGGCGACCCCGCCGCGCGCAGCGTGGACGAGGTCCTGCTCTGTTATCCGGGCGTGCTGGCCATGATCCACCACCGGATAGCCCATCAGCTCTATATCCAGGAATTGCCGCTGCTGGCGCGCATGTCTTCCGAGCTGGCCCATTCCCAGACCGGTATCGATATCCATCCCGGTGCGCAAATCGGCGCGAGTTTCTTTATCGACCACGGAACCGGCGTCGTCATCGGCGAGACGGCGATTATCGGCCAACACGTGCGTATTTATCAGGCTGTCACACTGGGTGCCAAGCGTTTCCCGACCGACGGCAACGGCAAGCTGGAAAAAGGCCTGCCGCGCCACCCCATCGTCGAAGACGATGTGGTTATATATGCCGGCGCCACCATTCTGGGCCGGGTTACGCTGGGCAAGGGCTGCACGGTCGGCGGCAATGTGTGGCTGATACACGATGTCCCGCCGGGCGGGCATGTGACCCAAGCCGATTCGCATGGCATGCGAACCTGCGACCCCGCCGCCGAAGAATAACCGGCGCTACCGGCAACGCGGCGACAGGCGCCGCATGTCAGCTTGCCGCCGGCGGCACGAAAGGCGGCGGCCGGTCCATGCCGTGGTACTCGCGGTTGGGAATCATGTCCGAACCGATAGCCATGCGGTTGGACATATTGAAGAAAGCCACGGTGTCGGCCAGGTCGAAAATATCTTCGGTGCTTAATCCTACCGACCGCAAATGGTCCCGGTCTTGCTCGACGACCAGCGCGGGCGCCGTTGTAAGCTTCCAGGCGAAGTCCAGCATGGCGCGCTGGCGCGCATCCAGCCTGGCGACCCGATAATTCATGACCATCATTTCGCCCAGTTCAGGGTCGCCCGACAATTTGCGCACGGCCTGCCCGTGGGCGACCAGGCAGTAATAGCAATGATTGGCGCTGGACACCGCCACCGCGACCATCTCGCGCTCAAGTTTGCTCAAGCCCGATGGAGCCAGCATCAGTTCGTTGTACATGGCCATGAAATTGCGCAGCTTATTTGGCCGCAGGCTATAGGCGGCAAGCACATTCGGAACGAATCCAAGCTTGTCCACGCATTTCTTGAACACTTCCTGAAGATCGTCGTCCAAGGCGCCGGCATCCGCGGCGCCCAACGCTGAAACATAATCCGGTTGCGGCATAAGGGCTTCCTCTTGTGATGGCGGGCGCCGCAACCTTATTTGCGGCCGCCCGGCTTTTGTCCAATAATGAATCATACCGGCTATATACCGCAAGAAAGCGGGGCCCTTACAGAAGGCTCATCATGAGTACCGTGTTCCCTGGTTTTTCCGCCCCGGCGGCCAGCACCGAAGCGCCGCTGGAAATGCTCGCCGCTTGCCATATACGCATTGAGCGCCAATGCGCCACATTAAAACGCCTGGCCGCGCATTTGCAAGAACACGGCAGCGATGCCGACGCTCGTGTCGCGGCCTCGAATATTGCGCGCTATTTCGAGACGGCGGCCATGCAGCATCATGCGGATGAAGAGCAAGACCTGTTTCCAGCCTTGATGGAATCCATGGCCGGGTCCGACGCCGTCTGCATACGGGAACTCACCCAGGGGCTGAGCGCGGACCACCGCCGGCTGGAGGCAATGTGGCGTGAATTGCAGCCCGTGCTGGCGCAAGTGGCGGCGGGCGAACCCGCCGCCCTGGATCAAGCGCAAGTGGAATTGTTCACCGATACGTACGAGCGCCATTTAAGGCGGGAAGAAGACGAACTGTTGCCAATGGCCCAAAGGTTGCTGGGCGACAGCGACATTACGCGCATAGGCAGGGCCATGCGGGAACGGCGCGGCATCGCGGATAGTGAATAGCCTGCGTATCGGCAATAGGCGCGTCTAGCAAACCACCACGTTCACCGCCAAGCCGCCGCGCGAGGTTTCTTTATATTTGCTGCGCATGTCCGCGCCCGTCTGACGCATGGTTTCTATTACGGCATCCAGGGAAACGTGATGCTTGCCATCGCCCTGCAGCGCCAATTTGGAAGCGTTGATAGCCTTTACCGCGCCCATGGCATTGCGCTCGATACAGGGTATCTGGACCAGGCCGCCTATGGGGTCGCAAGTCAGGCCCAGATTATGTTCCATGCCGATTTCAGCGGCATTTTCAATCTGTTGCGGGGTGCCGCCCAGCACAGCGGTCAAGCCTGCCGCCGCCATGGAGCAAGCCACGCCGACTTCGCCCTGGCAACCCACTTCCGCGCCGGAGATGGAGGCGTTGGTCTTGTACAAGAAGCCCACCGCCGCGGCGGTAAGCAGAAAATCCACGACCCCATCCAATGTGGAACCTGGTATGAAAGTCTGGTAGTAACGCAGAACGGCCGGCAGCAAGCCGGCGGCGCCGTTGGTGGGGGCCGTCACGACACGTCCGCTGGCGGCGTTCTCCTCGTTGACCGCCATGGCGAACAAATTGACCCAGTCCATCGCGTACATGACATCTTTCGCCGAGGTATCGCGCCGCAATTCGCGGTACAAAGCGGGAGCGCGCCGGCGGACTTTCAGGCCGCCGGGCAGTAATTCCAGGGCCTGGTCGTTATCGATGCCGCAGCCCCGGTCTATGCAGGCATTCATGACGTCGGCAATATGCAGGACTCCCCGCTTGACCTGCGCCAAAGGCAGCAGAGTGGCCTCATTGGCCATCATCATCTGCGCTATGGACAAGCCGCTGGCCTCGCAAAGACCAAGCAATTCGCGGCCGTTCGAAAACGGATACGGCATCGGATCGTGCTGGGGAACGGTTTCATCGGTATCGATGATGTCGAGCGCCCGGATGAACCCGCCGCCTATGGATACGTAGCGTTCGGCAAGAAGCGTGCCGCCCGTCTGGTCATAGGCGGTAAAGCGCATGCCATTAGGGTGTTCGGCCATGGGCTGTATGCGATAGCTGAATGCCGTGTCGGGATTGAAACTGATGCTGTGGGCGCCCCACAGTTTGAGTTGTTGCGAGGTTTTGATTTGCTGGATCAAGCCGGCAATGCCGGAGGGTACGACGGTGTCGGGCGATTCGCCTGAAAGGCCAAGCATGATTCCGACGTCCGTGCCGTGTCCGCGACCGGTCTCGGCCAGAGAGCCGTATAGGTTGACAGCCAGGGAGGCTGTCTGTTCAAGCAGGTTGCGGGCTTGCAGATTGCGCGCAAAGTTGCGCGCCGCCCGCATCGGTCCGACTGTGTGCGAGCTGGACGGGCCTATTCCTATTTTGAAGATGTCAAACACAGAGAGGGTCATGATCCGCACCTTTGATTTGATTCTGGAGTCAGCTACATCATACTCATGATCTGTCTCCGTCGGATCACCACGGGACACCCTTAGATCGAATGGCGTTTACTTAGCTCAGTTGTGCCAAGAGAGGCGATGCCAGGATGTTGTGACTGAGCATGACGAGTTTGGATTTTTTTGCTGACGGGTTTGTCTTGCCTGTGGTCGCTTGAATCGTCTGCTGGCGAGGTTCGTACTGTTTGCGGGCTGTGTTCGTATTTGCTGTCGGTGTTTTTATATTTGCTGGTGGGGTGTGTATTTCTCGTGCCGTCCGCCGGGGGTAAGGCCTGTGGAGTCCAGCCCGGTCGGCCGTTCAGGCGCCTACGCGCCTGACACCGCGGTGTGCCCAGCATGGGCGCACTCTTGGAGGTGAAAGTCCTCCCGTAAGTTGATCACAGCGAACGAAGCGAAGCGCAACTGCATGAGGGTGACCGAGTGTGGGGAGGAAGCGTGGAGCGAAGCTGCGAGCCGATGAACAAGAATCGGATATGAGGCGATGCCGACCAGGGCGAGCGGCCCGTGACCCGCGAAGCTCTTGTGATCAAGGGTCGGTGGCGTAGATCCGACGGTTGTGCAGCGAAGGAGTGCGAACCCTTACCTGGGGAGATCTCGCCTTATGCCTGAAAGGGCAACGGTGTAAGGCCGTAGCGAGAAGTCAGCAGAGGTCGTAGTAGTCGGAGGCTGGGCCGGAAAGGCTGAAATCGACGACGAAGGACCGAAGAAGTAGGAGGGTAAGTCGTCTAGCTATCAGAGCTGAATGGTCTCAGATGTTCGCCTAGCGAAGCTCGCCGATTGTGTCCTGCCAGGTGAAGCCTGAAAGGCAACGGCAGCGAGAAATCAGGTCTGCCGAGTCAGAAATCACAAACCCAGGCGTCGGGCCGGGAGAATTACAAGTCCGGCGACCTCAACTGCTTCAACCGCCCGGTGCGGACCCGCATGCCGGGTGGTGTGGGAGGGGCGCAGCTTCGGCTGCCCCAATCCCGATCGCTTGTCCGGCGGCCGCTGCTTGGTGGAGTTCTTCTCGGTCGCCTCGGCGGCGCGCCTTCCTTCGTTTCCGCTTGCTCGGCCTCCGACGGGTTGGCCCTCACAGGCCTTACCCCCGGCGGACGGCACGAGAAATACGCACCCCACCAGCAAATACGAACACCGCCCACAAACAGTACGAACCTCGCCAGCAGACGATTCAAGCGATCACAGGCAAGATGGACCCGTCGGCAAACAATACGACCATCACCAGCAGACAATACGAACACCGCCAACAGACGACTCAAGCCTCGCGGGCAATACGAACCTCGTCAGCAAAAGATCCAAACTCCCTGCTCAGTCACAACATCCTGACATCGTCTCTGCCGGCACAACTGCGCTAGGTAACGCCATTCCGCCTCGGCCGGATCGAGGCCGCAGGCACGTCGACCTCCGGCGTTGCGGCATTCCGCCCGCGAAACCGCTTATCCGGCAAACAGCATGCCCTGCTAGTGCTAACAGGCGTATTCGATAATAAGCTGCGCCGAAACGACGCCGTTCCATACGTTCTGGTCCAGCCGGTAGGCCACATCCGCATATTCGGGCAGCATGTCGCAATGGTTGAACCAGATGGCATCGAAGCGCTGATTGCCGCGCTCCAGCGTTCAGTTTCAAATGCTTATCGCCGAGCAGGCGTTGGCTGGCGCACATGGAAGGTGTCGACGAATACGGGGGCTGGAAAGCCCGAGCCCCACACCTGCTGTTGCAGCAATCCGGCGACATCGGCATTCGCGTAGCCGCTCTCCAGGGAACCGTCGGTTTCAGCGACGGGATCGAACTGGCTGCGCCCGCTCAATTCGCGCACCGCGGCGTCGAAACCGCTGCGAAGGCCGCATAGGTCATCTTCGTGCAGCGTCAGGCCGGCCGCCATCGCGTGCCCGCCGAATTTCCGGATCGATGCCCGGATAGCGCTTGGAGACCAGGTCGAGGACATCGCGCAGATGCACATCCGGCACGGAGCGGCCCGAGCCGCGCAGCTCGCCGTCGCCGGTCGGGGCGAAAGCAAGGGTGGGGCGCCAGAACTTGTCTTTCAGCCGCGAAGCCACCAGGCCGACCACCCCTTGATGCCATTCGGGGTGAACACGCATACGCTGGCGATTCATGGTCGCGGTGCGAGGCTTCGACGGCGGCCAGCGCCTGCTTCGCGCATGGCGGTTTCGATTCCGCGCCGCTCCTGGTTCATGCGCATCCAGCTGGCGCGCCAGTTCCAGCGCCTGGCCTTCGTCGTCGGTAATCAGGCAGTTGATGCCTATGCTCATGTCGGCCAGCCGTCCGGCGGCATTGATGCGCGGGCCCAGGGCAAAGCCAAGGTCGAAGGTGCTGGCGGCTGGCGGAACTCGCGCGCCGCAACGGCGAACAAGGCGTGCATGCCGGGCTGCATCGCGTCCGGCGCGCATTTTTTGCAGGCCCTGGGTGACGAGCACGCGATTATTGGCGTCCAGCTTGACGACATCGGCAACCGTACCCAGCGCGACGAGGTCGGCCAGGTTGTCCAGCCGCGGCCCGCCGTCGGGCGGGTAGACGCCCCGCTGGCGCAGTTCGGCGCGCAGGCCAGCATCAGGTAGAAAATGACGCCCACCCCCGCCAGGTTCTTGGACGGGAAGCCGCAGCCGGGCTGATTGGGATTGACGATGGCAAGGGCTGCCGGCAGCATGTCGCCGGGCAGGTGATGGTCGGTAATGATGACATCGATGCCCGCCAGCGCTGGCGGCCTGAACGCCGTCGATGCTGGCAATGCCGTTGTCGACGGTGATGATGATGTCGGGTTTGCCAGCGGCATGCCGTAGGCAAGGTCGACGACGGCGGGCGACAGGCCGTAGCCGGTTTCGAAACGATTGGGCACCAGGAAGTCGACAATTGCGCCCATGCTGCGCAGTCCGCGCATACCCACCGCGCAGGCCGTGGCGCCGTCGCAGTCGTAGTCCGCGACAATCAGCAGGCGTTTGCGCGCATGCGATGGCGTCGGCGAGTATGCCGGCCGCCTGTTGTATGTTGGTCAGTTGGCCCGGAGGAATCAGCGCGCCCCAGGCCAGCAATGTTTCGCTGGGGTGGACCACGCCGCGCGCTGCCCACAGGCGTGCCAGCAAAGGATGGATGCCGGCGGTTTCCAGGGCTTGCGATGCCTGGAAGTTGGCCAGGCGATATTCAGGATTCGGGGTGACCACCAGTTTTTCCATGCTTGCCGGGCTGCCGGGCAGCCATGCGTCGCAGCGTCCCCATGCGGCGGGCTGGATTGCGACGATGCGGTCGGATCCGGGCAGCACCAGGTTCGGGCGGCCTGCCGCCGGCCAAGGGTCGAAATACTGGCTGTGTTTCCAGCTGCCATCCCCAGCGCTGCGCAGCCAGGTCGCCCGCAGATGCGCGGCCTTGCGCTGGGGGCAAGCAGGCATATCCAGTGGGTCTGGCTGGCGCCGCCGGCACTGGCTGCGGGGCGTAATCTGATCGGCTGCCATGCTGGCGCGCCGCCATGCAGCCACAAACTGTTGATAGGAACCGGCGCCTCGACTTAACGCGGCCGATTGACCGGATGATCGTGCCACAGCATCTGCATTTCATTGAGCAGGCGGCGCCAGGGGCGCGCGGACAAGCCTTGCGGCCACCAGTCGTCCACCGGCTCATGCTGACCAGCGTCGGGGCTGGCGCATAGGGCGCGAAGCCGGCGGGCAGGTCGACGCGCCAGTGTGCAGTGTCGCGGGCGCGCAGGATAAACCGATCGGTTTCGAACAGGCCGCGGACTCGAGCAAGCGCGACGACTTGCTCCGGCGTGATGTGCAGATCGCGGGGTCGGTCAGCAAGCCAGCGCCGTCGCGCCGACCAGGATAATGGACGAGTTCGCGACCAGCCAGACCGGCGGTGTTGGGTCTGCCGCCAGGGCGAGCCGGCCCACAATGCGGCCCGGCCGGCGCCAAAATCGCTGTCCCGGCCCTGGCGTTGAACCCGCGCGCGCGCCGAACTGCCTGGTTCGTCGCTGGCGTGCAGCCAGCGCAGCAGCGGGTCGGCGCGGGGAGGCCGCGGGCGCGCCACTTGCTCCGGCGAGCGCGGCAGCGTGGGCGCGGGTAAGTCGCAGGAATAAGAAAGTCAGTGCGCGCGGACCGGCTTGGAGCGGACGGGCGGGCGCGCCAGGTAGAGACGAGTTGCAATCCCGGCGATTGGAGTGTTAATGCGAAAGGCCGCGCTGGCTTCCACAATGTCGTATGAAAATGGATAGGGCGCGCTATGCGGGCGGCTGGCGCGATCCGCGCGCCGCGGCGGGCGCGCGCGACCGCTTCATCTCCTTTATCGCGGCAAGCTCCATGGCGGGCATCGCCCTGGGAGTGGCCGCGTTGATCGTCGTGCTGTCGGTGATGAACGGTTTCCAGACCGAGGTGCGGGACCGCATGCTGTCGGTATTGCCGCATATCGAGCTGTACGTGCCGCGCAGCGATCGCGGGACGGCGCTGGCCGCAATGGCAGCACCTCGCCGCGCTGGCCAAGAAAAATCCCAAGGTACGGGCCGGCGCGCCTTATGTGGCTGCGCAGGCCATGATAGTGCGCGACCAAGTGCTGCGCGGCGTGCAGGTGCGAGGTATCGACCCCAAGCGAAAGCGCTCGGTCTCGGACATCGCCGGGCAAATGAACGCGGGCGATATCGCTCGACGCTGCAAGCCGGGCAGCTATGGCATGGTGCTGGGCAGCAGATGGCCAATGCGCTGGGCGTGCGGATGGGGGACACGGTGCTGATGCTGGCGCCGCAAGGTTCGGTATCCCCGGCCGGCTTTACGCCGCGCATGCGGCAGTTCACGGTGACTGGAATCTTTTCGGGCCGGCCACTACGAATACGACTCCAGCCTGGCGTTCATCAACGTTGAAGACGCGGCGCGAGTGTTCCGCGACAGCGGCATCGGCGGGGTGCGCCTGCGCATCACCGACATGCAGCAGGCGCCGCAGGTCGCCCGCGAGCTGGCGCCGCGCGCTGCCGCCATATCGTGCATGCGCAGAGACTGGTCGCGAAACAACCGCACCTGGTTTGCCGCGGTGCAGACCGAAAAGCGCATGATGTTCCTGATCCTTACCCTGATCGTGGCGGTCGCCGCATTCAACTTGCTGTCCTCGCTGGTCATGGCGGTCAAGGACAAGCAGTCCGACATCGCCATCTTGCGCACGCTGGGGGCAAGCCCGCGTGAAGTGGCGCGGATATTCGTGGTGCAAGGGCGCGCTGATCGGCGTCGATCGGCACCATGCTGGGCGTGGCGCGGCGTCCTGGTCGCCTATAACATCGACATCATCGTGCCCTTCATCGAGCGCTTGCTCGGCGTGCAGTTCCTGCCGCAAGCAAATCTACTTCATCACCGAACTGCCTTCCGACCCGCGAGTTTGCCGACATCGTCGTCGATGGCGGTCACGTCGCTGGTGCTGTCTTTGCTGGCGACACTGTATCCCAGCTGGCGCGCGTCGCGGCTGCAGCCGGCGGAGGTGCTGCGCCATGACTAAATCTCGCCAGGTGCATCGTCCTTGAGGGCCCGTAAGCCTGTCAAGATCTATCGCGAAAGCGGCCAGCCGCATCGAGGTTCTGCGCGGTGTAGGACCTGCACGTGCGCGCATGGCGAGATGGTGGCGCTGGTCGGCGCGTCCGGGTCCGGCAAGAGCACCTTGCTGCATACGTCTGGGCCTGCTGGACCATGCCCACCGCGGGCACGGTGTATGTCGACGGGTAGGCGGCCGCGGCCTGAACGAAGCGCAGCGCAGCCTGGTGCGCAATCGCAGCCTGGGTTTCGTGTATCAGTTCCATCATCTGCTGGCCGAATTTTCCGCGCTCGACAACGTGGCCATGCCGCTCATCATCCGGCGCGAAAGCCGCGGCGAGGCGCGCGAGCAGGCGCCGAGCGTGCTGGAGCAGGTCGGGCCTGGCCGCGCGCGTCGATCATCATCCGGGCCAGTTGTCCGGCGGCGAACGGCAGCGGGTGGCGCTGGCGCGGGCGCTGGTCACGCGGCCCGCCTGCGTGCTGGCCGACGAGCCTACCGGCAATCTCGACCGCCACACGGCGCGAGACATCTTCGATCTGCTTGAACGCCTGAACCGGGAATTGGGCATGGCGTTCGTGATCGTGACCCACGATTCCGAGCTGGCGTCCTTGGCTCACAGGCAGTTGTCCATGGACAAAGGCATATTGGTCGATGCGGAAGTGCCTCCTCTGAGTGCTGTCGCGGGCCAATACCCTTAGGCCGCGATGGCGGCGTGAGCAGGCCTGCCGCATGGCCGCTTGCTTATGCCAGCCATCCCAATCAGGGAGTTCCACGATGCTGATAGACACCCATTGCCATCTGGATGCGGACGAATTCGCGGCGGACCGCTCCGCCGTCATTCATCGGGCCAGCCAGAGCGGGGTCGGCGCCATTGTGATTCCGGCGGTGGCGCGCTTCAATTTCAATACCGTGCGGGATCTTGCCCACTCTTTCAAAGGGGGGCGCTACGCCTTGGGCATACACCCCATTTGCGTGCCGGACGCGCAGCAGTCCGATCTGGCCGAACTGGCATCCCAGATCGAGCAATCGCTGGATGATCCGCGCTTTGTGGCGCTGGGGGAAATCGGCCTGGATTTCTTCGTTCCCGCCTTGACCGCGCCTGCAATGCGGGCCAAGCAGGAAGCCTTTTACGCGGCGCAACTGGATCTGGCCCAGCGCTATGGCTTGCCGGTGTTGCTGCATGTAAGGCGCTCGCAGGATATTTTGCTGAAAGCTTTGCGCCGGCGTCCTTTAATAGGCGGCATCGCGCATGCTTTCAATGGCAGTTTTCAACAGGCCGGGCAATTTATCGAACATGGTTTTGCCCTGGGTTTCGGCGGCGCCATGACGTTTGGCCGCGCCTTGCAGATACGGCGCCTGGCCGCGCAACTGCCCGTGGAGGCGCTGGTACTGGAAACCGATGCGCCCGATATTCCGCCCGCCTGGCTGGGCGAGCGGGGCGGCCCCACGCCCAGAAATGAGCCGGGCGAAGTGGTCCGGATTGCGCGGGTTCTGGCTGAATTGCGCGACAGCGCATTCGACGACGTGGTGCTTGCTTCGGCGGCCAATGCCGGGCGGGTGCTGCCGCGATTGCTGGATGCCGCCGCAGCCGGCGCGTAAGCGTCAGGGCAGGTTTTCGCGGAAGATGATCTGGGTATGCACGGGGTCCACTCCGCTCATGATGGCGCGATGGTCCCGCAAATTGGCGAAAATCCGGATGCAGTTCATGGTGGCCGATTGAGGGTTCTGGGTGATGACCGCATCCATGGTTCCATCTATCAGCAAAGCGCGGGTGTCCGGCGTTAGGCCATGTCCGATAAAAACGACCTTGTGTTCCAGGCCCGCTTCCTTCAGGGCCCTGGCAACCCCGTCCGATGCCCCGCCAATGTTGTAGACGCCGGCCAGGTCCGGGCACTGTTCCAGCAGTTGCCGCGTCAGCCGGTAGTTTTCCTGCGCATTGTCCTGTCCTTCGCGCAGGCCGACGACATCGATGACAGGGAAAAATTCCTTGAACAGATAAAGGAACCCCATTTCGCGCTCCTCGTGGGCGCGATAGCTAAGGCTGCCCGCGATCATGGCCACTTTGGCCGGACGGGGCCCGATGAAGCGCGCTATCAGATATGCCGCTGTGCGGCCCGCCGAGCGATTGTCCAGGCCTATGTAGGCGGCCCGTCCTGAGTTGGAAATGTCCGAGATCAGGGTGACGACATGGACGCCTTTGGCGACCAGGAAGTTGACGGCATCCTGCACCAGGGGATGTTCAATGGCCATGAAAGCCACGCCGTCGGCGCGTTCCGCCTGCCGCAGCAGGGCGGCGGCAAGCAATTTGGGATTGAAGCCTTCTATATATTCGACGCGGCTTTTTACATTGAAGGGCGCCCAGTTTTCCTGCGAATAATTGACCGTATCGCCCAGCATGTTGATAAAGCGATTCGTGCCCTTGGGCAGCAGGAAAGCAATACGCATGGGCTTGGGGGTCATGGCGGCGTACAGATCCGCTTCGGGCAGATAATCGAGCTGGGCGGCGGCCTTGAGCACCTTCTGAATGGTGGCGTCGCGCACGCCCGGGCGATGATTCAGGACACGGTCCACCGTTGCGGTGGACACCTTGGCGTAACGGGCGATATCGCTTACCGTGGCGCGGGCTGGAAAAATAGGGCTGGAGTTCGCTCATTACATCAAAATACATCATTGTTTAAGTTTGACCTGAATATATTATCACTATATCGTTCAGTCACATAAGATTCTATTTAATCAAAAAGCATCATATCCACGTAGGAGACAAGCATGCAAAAAATTACCCGCCGCAGCGTTTTACGGGCATTGTCCGCCGTGCCTTTGGCCGGGGTGGCCAGCGCGATGCCCAGGATTGCCCGGGCCGCTGAATTCTCGTACAAGTACGGCAATAATCTTCCCCTGACCCATCCTTTGAACATTCGCGCCAAAGAAGCGGCCGACGAGATCAGGGAAAAATCCAAGGGCAGGGTGGACATCGCCATTTTTCCGAACAATCAGCTTGGCGGCGACACCGATATGCTGGCCCAGGTCCGCTCCGGGGGCATTCACTTCTTTACGCCGTCGTCGCTCGTCATCGCCACGCTGGTGCCGGTTGCGGCCATCAATGCCGTGGGCTTTGCATTTTCCGACTACAAGCAGGTCTGGAACGCCATGGATGGGCAATTGGGAGCCCACGTGCGTGCTTCCATACGGAAAATACGCCTCTATGCCTTCGAAAAAATGTGGGACAACGGCTTTCGCCAGATGACAAGCAGCAAGGCGCCGGTAGCGGGCGCCGCCGAAATGGAAGACCTTAAAATCCGCGTGCCGGTCAGCCCTTTGTCGATTTCCATGTTCAAAAGCCTGGGCGCCGCGCCGACCAGCCTGCAATTCAGCGAAGTGTATTCGTCGCTGCAGACCAAGATCGTCGATGCCCAGGAAAACCCCTTGCCCATTATTCAGGTGGCCAAGCTGTATGAAGTGCAGAAATATTGCTCGCTGACCAACCATATCTGGGACGGCTTCTGGTTTATTGCCAACGGCGCCGCCTGGGATCGCCTGCCCGCCGACTTGAAGACTATCGTGGCCGACGGCATTAACGGGGCTGGAATGAGGCAGCGCGAAGATATCAGCAAATTGAATCAATCCGTGCAGGCCGATTTGCAGGCCAAGGGCTTGCTGTTCAATTCGCCGGCTTCAGACAGTTTTCGCGCCAAACTGCGCGAGGCGGGCTTCTACAAGGAATGGAAAGGCCGCTTTGGCGACGAAGCCTGGAATGCCCTGGAGCAATCCGTGGGCAAGCTGGTGTAGTCCCGCATGGAATCAGCGTTCATATCCAAGCCGGTTGCCAAGCCGGATCCATCCGTTCCCATGGGCGGCTCGGGCATGGAGAAGGCGGCGTATCGGCTGGATGCCTGGCTGGGCAAGGCGGTCGAGGCCTGCGCGGTGGCGCTTATCGTCCTGGAGATCATCATTCTGTTTAGCGGGGTAGTCGCCCGCTATGTCTTGCATGTGCCCCTGGTTTGGTCGGACGAGCTTGCATCCATACTGTTTTTGTGGCTGTCCATGCTGGGTTCGGTCATCGCCCTGCGCCGGGGCGAACATATGCGCATGACTGCGCTTATCGATCGGGTCGATCCCAGGACACGGGTGCTGCTCGATGTGTTTGCGCTGGCCGCATCGCTGGCGTTTCTGCTGCTGATTTTCCTGCCCGCGGTCGACTACGCTTACGAAGAGTCGTATATCGTCACTCCCGCGCTGGAAATCAGCAATGCCTGGCATGCCGCCGCTTTGCCGGCCGGCATTGCGCTGATGGTGCTGGTGTCGCTGTTCCGGCTGCTGCGGATTCCCGACAAAAAACTGCTGGCCATCAGCGTGGTGGCCACGGCGCTGCTTGCCGCTGTCTTCTGGCTGGCGCAGCCTTGGCTGCTGGGCCTGGGCAAGCTCAATCTGATCGTTTTCTTTGTCGTCGTCGTGGCCGCCAATGTGTTCTCCGGCGTGCCGATTGCCTTTTCGTTCGCACTGGCGACCTTTGGCTACCTGACGCTCACCACCGATACCCCGATTGTGGTGATGGTGGGCCGTCTCAACGAAGGGATGTCGCATTTGATTTTGCTGGCGGTGCCGCTGTTCATTTTCCTGGGCGCATTGATAGAAATGACGGGCATGGCGCGTGCCATGATCCAGTTTCTCGCCAGTTTGCTGGGGCATGTGCGCGGCGGTTTGTCTTATGTGCTGATTGGCGCCATGTACCTGTTTCCGGGATATCCGGCTCGAAGATCGCCGATATGGCGGCCATTACTCCAGTGCTTTTCCCCGAAATGCAAAGGCGCGGCGCCAAGCCCGGCGAACTGGTGGCGCTGTTGTCGGCAACCGGCGCGCAAACCGAAACCATTCCGCCATCGATTGTCCTGATCACCATAGGTTCGGTCACCGGCGTTTCGATCGCCGCCTTGTTTACCGGCGGCATTCTGCCCGCCGTCGTCCTGGGGCTGGCGCTTTGCGCCGTGGTTGGCTGGCGCTACCGCAAAGAAGACCTGGGCGCGGTCAAGCGCATTACAAAAAAGGAAATTGCGCGGCTTTTCGTGATTGCCTTGCCGGCGGTTTCCTTACCCTTCGTGATACGGGCTTCGGTTGTCGAAGGCGTGGCCACGGCCACCGAGGTTTCCACCATAGGCGTGGTCTATTCGATAGCCATTGGTTTGCTGATCTACCGTCAGTTCGATTGGAAGCGCGTGGTTCCCATGCTGGTTGAAACAGCCTCGCTGGCAGGCGCCATCATGCTGATCATCGGCTGCGCGACGGCCATGGCATGGGCGCTTACGCAATCCGGTTTTTCCAGCGATTTGGCCCACATGATGGCGACAGTGCCGGGGGGAGGCCATGGTTTTTTGCTGATCTCGGTGGTGGCTTTCATTATCCTGGGCAGCGTGCTCGAAGGCATTCCGGCCATTGTCCTGTTCGGACCCTTGCTGTTTCCCATCGCCAGGCAACTCGGTATTCACGAAGTGCATTATTCCATGGTGGTGATTTTCTCCATGGGCATAGGCCTGTTCGCACCGCCCTTCGGCGTCGGCTACTACGGCGCATGCGCTGTCGGCAAGGTCGATCCCAGCGAGGGCATGCGATACATCTGGGGATATGTCGTCGCCCTGTTGATCGGCCTGGCCGTGGTGACGGCGTTTCCATGGTTTTCGATCGGATTTCTCAAGTAATCATTTTCCGGGCGTGGCGTTGATTCGCCAGTCTGTTTCACCACCCAACACGATGGTCAGGGACAAGCATGAGTAAGTTTTTTGGAGAAATCCGCCAATTGGGCTATGTCGTGAACGACATCGAGCAAGCCATGGAGTACTGGAGCCGGACGCTGGGAGTAGGGCCCTGGTATTACAACCCCAAGGTGCCTATTACCAACTACCAATACGATGGCCGGCATTATGAACCGCACAATTCGGTGGCCCTGGCGAACTCGGGTTTCGTGCAGGTCGAGCTTATCCAGGTGCGCAACGACGTGCCCTCGATGTACCGGGATTTCCTGCAAGAAGGCAATACCGGATTGCAGCATGTGGCGTACTGGACGGAGAGCTATGACGCCGATCTCGAGCGCCTGTTGAAACAGGGTTTCAAGCCCAAGATGAGCGGGCAGGTCGGCGAGCGCGGCCGGTTTATCTATTTCGATACCGAATACCACCCCGGTACCGTCATCGAGCTTTCCGAAGTCGCCGGACCCAAAGGTAAATTGTTCGACCTGATCAGGAATGCCTCCATCGACTGGGATGGCCAGGATCCGGTGCGCGATTTCCCCGATTTGCGCACGCTTTGACTTTCTTTCGTCCCCGCAACCCTTTCATTATCGCCTGCCGCACGTTTGCGGGCCACACCGCATGAAATCCGATCGCATCAAAGCCAGCTATCTTATAGAAACGCCCTTTCCTCCCGAGAAGGTTGCCGACGTAATGGCCGGCGAGCAGTCCTGCGGCACGTTTACACGCGTCGCCGGCGAAACCGACGAACTCAGGGATAGGGCAAGAGCCTGGGTGGACTCCATAACGGAACTGCCTGCCGCCGATGCGCCCAGCCTGCCCAATGCCTGGCTGCAACAGCGCGGCATAAGCGGACCATGGCGGCGCGCAAAAGTGGAATTGTCATTCCCCGTGGATAATATCGGGGTGAACCTGCCCACGCTGGCGGCGACCGTATCCGGCAATTTATACGACCTGGGCGAAGTGACCGGCATGCGGCTGGAGTCGTTGGAGCTTCCTTTCGACTATCGCATGAAGTACGAATTGCCGCGCATGGGCATCGCGGCGACGCGGGCCAGCATAGGCGCGGCGGCCGGCGCCCTGGTCGGAACCATCATCAAGCCCAATGTGGGTTTGTCCGCCCAGGCCACGGCCGAACTGGTCCAGGTCTTGTGCGAGGCCGGGGTCGATTTCATCAAGGACGATGAAGTATGCGCCAACCCGCGCCATGCGCCCTTGGCCGAACGGGTGCCCGCCGTGATGGCCGTCATTCGCCGGCATGCCGAACGCAGCGGAAAGCGGGTGATGATGGCCTTCAATATCAGCGATGATTTCGACGCCATGCGGCGCCATGCCGATCTGGTCGAACGCGAAGGCGGCAGTTGCGTAATGGCCAGTCTTGGCAACTGCGGCTATTCGGCGGTGCAAAGCCTCAGGCGCGTCACGCCCCTGGCGCTGCATGGGCATCGCAACGGTTTCGGCGCGGTCTCGCGCCATCCCTGGCTGGGCATGTCCTTCCAGGCCTACCAGGCCTTGTGGCGCCTGGCCGGGGTGGATCACATGCATGTGCATGGCCTTCAGGGCAAGTTTTCGCAAACCGACCAAGAGGTCGTCCAGGCCGCCGATAATTGCCTTGCGGCAATGTCCGATGCGGTCGACGACCGTGTCCTGCCAGTGTTTTCCTCGGGCCAATGGGCTGGCACGGTTCCCGCGACCTGGGCGGCGGTCAAGAGCCAGGAGTTGCTGTTCATGTCGGGTGGCGGAATTCTTGCCCATCCCATGGGGCCGGCCGCGGGTGTCGTCAGTTTGCGCCAGGCCTGGGCCGCGCAGCAAGAAGGTGTCACGCTCGAAGACTACAGCCGGAACATGCCGGAACTCAGGTCCGCACTGGATTTCTTCGGCTCGGCCAAGTCATGACGCTGCGGCTTGCCTGGTATGGAGACGATTTTACCGGGGCCACCGATACACTGAGGGTCGCGGCGACGGCCGGGCTGCGCAGCTTGCTGTTCCTGGATGTGCCCACGGCGGAGCAACTGGCCAGGGCCGGTCAGCTTGATGCGCTGGGCATTGCGGGAGCGGCGCGCGCCATGAGCCCGCCGCAAATGAAAGCGGAACTCGCGCGGATAGGGCAGTTTTTTTTCGAGCGGAAAGCGCCTGTTTTCCACTACAAATGCTGCTCGACTTTCGATAGCTCGCCGGCAATAGGCAGCATAGGCGCCGCGGCGGCAATATTGGGTTCGTATGTCGGCAACCCGGCAACCATGCTGGTCGGCGGGCAGCCGGATATTGGCCGGTTTTGCTGCTTCGGCAATTTGTTCGCCCTGGCCGGCGCGGGCGGCGAGGTGTGCAGGCTGGATCGGCATCCCACCATGAAAGATCATCCGGTGACGCCGATGGGCGAAGCTGACTTGCGGCGGCACATAGGCCTTCAGGGCTTGGCGCCGATATCCGGTATTGCCTATACCGAGTATGGCCGAGGCGATGCGGATCTTGATCGCCTCGTTGATGCCCGGCTGGGAGGGCGGGATGAGGTCCGCGCCTTGTTGTTCGATGTGGCCGATGCATCGCATTTGCTTGCCGTGGGCCGCCAGCTCGACCGGCAGTCGCGGCGCGGTTCGGTGTTGGCGATGGGCTCGAGCGTGGTGGTGCAGGCGCTTGCCGCCTGGTGGAATCGGCAGGAGGGCGGCGGCGTCAATAGCGCTACGGTCGCGGACATCGATGCAAAGACAACAGAGCCGCCATGTCGCGGCCCCGTGTTCGCCCTGGCGGGCAGCATGTCGCCGGTTACCGCCCTGCAAGTGGCGCGGGCCGACTCGTACGAACGTATCCCCTTGAGCGGCGCAAGCCTGCTGGGCGATCCCGCCTATGCCGGCGCGCAGTCTGACCATGTTGCCGCGTTGCTGGACAGACAAAAGCATGTGCTGGCCTACGTGGAAAATACCGATGGCCAGCCGACAGACATCGACGCCAGGCAATTGGCGTTTGCGACGGCTGATTTTATAAAGCGCGTCGTGGATGGCCAGGCGGCCAAGGGGCGCCCTCTGCGGCGGCTGGGTGTGGCCGGAGGCGATACATCCAGCAGGGCGGCAAAGGCGCTGGATATATGGGCCTTGTCTTTCGTGGACGTGCTGGCCCCCGGCGTGGCCTTATGCCAGGCTCACAGCGACGATCATCGATTGCACGGGATGCAATTGATGTTGAAAGGCGGGCAGATGGGCGGCGACGATATCTTCGAGCGATTGCTGCTGGCCTGAACGCTGCTTGCCTACACCAGTCTTGGCGCTGTTGCTGCTCGAAATTGAGGCCCCGGATCCCGCATGAATTCTGTTTCAAAATAAATCAGTCTATGTGATAATCCTGTGAAGAGGCGCTGAAAATAAGGTGCGCTGGAACCAAGGAGCGTTGGAACATGATGAACATCAAGCGTAGACATTTCGTCAAGGGGTGCGCAGCGGCCTGTGTCCTGTTGGCGCCCGGTATCGCCAGCGCCATGAAAGGCGAAAACGCGAACAACGCAGCGGCCTCGGTTGCCGATTCGCACATCGAAAAATCCATCAAGGCAAGCTTCGGCGGTGGCTTCTCCGTACGGGCTCATTCTCAATCCAACGGGCTCACCCACGCCGAGATCGAACATTTTGGCAACCGGTACGCGGTCGCCTCCGCGGACTTGCTGGACTGGACGATCGTGCGTCCTCTCTGATCAACCCGGGTTTCGCCTCTCCTTCGGAGATCGTCGATTTTCATGGGCGAGAACACTTGGGTATCGATGACTTGGGCGCGGTTTTAGCGCCAAGGTAATAAAGACAATTTGTAGAGGAAATCAACTGTGTCCGAGAAAATCAAGAGCATACGCATCCACCCCGGTATCGGCATTGCCCGCTTGGGGGACAGTGACGAGTTTTACATCGGTCCCGAAGCGCCGGGGGTCGTGGTCGATCCGGGCGGTAGCAATGGCCCGGGGCCCAATGGGGGAAGCTACCGCGACAGCGGGGCGCGATTGAAACGCCAGGCGCAGCGGTATCGGGTGTATGCCTACGATGCCAACGACAAGGTCGTCGCGGAACTCACCTCGGATTCGGGCCTGGTCCAATCCGTGCGCTGGCGAGTTCATGTCAGGAACATGAAAGCGGCGAATTATGCGTTTCAGGGTGCTTATCTATTCGACCCGGACAAGTTGCGAAACCCGTCCATTCAGCCCGGCAAGACGCCGATCGAACGCGACAAGCTAATCATCGATCCCGGTGTGCATACGATCGCCTCTGGGCAGGCCGGACCGGTCGTCATGAAGGGTGATGTTTTCACCGGCATTGAAAAAAGTTCCTTGCCGGGTCAATTGCGTTTCGAGGGTTTCACGCCGAAGGACCCTTCGAAAGAAGTCGAAGTCACTTATAAAGCCGCCAAGGACATCGAACTGGGACAGCTTCGCCTCGATTCCCAGGATCGCCTGCTGTTCGTTCCCGCGCCCGGGAAAGGCGAATGCGTCACGACGCCCAAGGTGGCGTTGTCGAACCCGAGTGATACAGTTTCCCCTCCGAACGGTCCGGAGAACGGTACAAACCCACTGACGAACCAATTTGCCTATTTCAACGTTCCAGGCTGGTGGGACGATACCTGCGGCGGTGAAATCGACGTCACGGTCACGCTCAAGGACGGCACTGTCCTGAGCACACGCGACAACGTGAAATCGGCAACGGACGAAGGCACGAGAAATCCGCGGGCAGGGGCATGGATCGTCACCGCGCCACCGAAATTTGCACCCCACATGTACCATGTGGTGTCCATCCTGGATCGCGTCTACGAGGCTTTTCCCGAGGCTTATCCCTACAAAGGGCAGAAGACGAATTTCTACCGCGACATCTATCCCATCTTCGCCAATGCGGTCAACTACGGTTGGGTCAGCGCCGAAGCGGCGGGCGTCGCGGCCACAACAAAGAACATCGCCCATGGCCCGAAGCAGCCGGGCAACTTGCTGACTCCCCAGTACATGTCGGCCTTTACCGATCCTCTCGAAAAAAGCAAGCCTATCAGGCAGATGATCTACAGTCTGATGCGGCGTGCGCCTGGAAAGAACGGGAAACTGGTCGATTCCTTGCTGCCCGCTCCCCCGCAGCGGCCCACCAGTTGGAAAAGCGAAGAATTCAAGCGCGCCGAGGAAGCCTTCAAGATGCCCAAGCTGTGGGGCACAGGGGGCAAGCCCCTGCAGAATCAGCAGTTGGGCAATAGCCTCCCGGACCAATTCCTAAGCTTGACCGACTTGCAGTTGAATCATCTCAAGGAATGGGCAGACGGAAACTTCGAGGTCGGCGTTCCGCCGAAACCCGTACCCCTGGAGCAATTGCCATTGGCTGGGCAGCCGCATGCCCTCGACAGCTCGGCGCTTGAACCGACCATCGGTGGCGGCTTTCACCCGGGCATCGAATTCCCGTACCTGATCATCTATCGGGAGAACTTCGCCGAGGCGTTTCGCATGAACAAGGGCATCGAGCCCGGCTCAATTGCCGCCTATATGTCCAGCCCATGGCAGGGCGACTTCTGGTCCTGCGATGTCGCATGGTGGCCGACACAACGGCCGGATATCGTTTTCGAATACGATAAAACCAACCAGAGCAGAACCTATAAAGAATGGTTCCGCGGATACGATGCCGACGGCGAACCGCTGTCATCCACCGATGGTTACAACCAAATGGCTTATGCCTGGTCGAAACTGGGGATGGTGCTCCCAATCAAGACCGAGGATGGCAGTTTCTTGAAAGACAACGGCGCAACCGTCTTCGTCGAACAAGAACGTAATCCGGCGCTTAACCGCCCGCCCGCCAAAGGCAAGTAATTCGTGCCATCGCCCCGGCCCGATCCGGCCGATACAACATGGGACGTTGTTATCGTCGGTGCCGGACCGGCGGGAGCCGCAACCGCGATCACGCTGGCCAGGTTTGGCCAGCGTGTGCTGTTGGTGGAGGAGCGCGTATCTCCTAGCTTCAAGCTGGGCGAATCGCTGCCGCCGGCCTCTATCGGCCTGGTCAAGCATTTCCTGGGAGGCCTTGAAGGTCCAGGGCAGAATCTTCCAGGCCTTTTCAAAACGGCCGGCAACGTTTCGCTATGGGCGACCGAGCAGGCCGATGTCGCGGATTTTTTCTTCACGCAGGCGGGCTTCGGCCTGTGCATCGAACGATTGGCGTTCGATGAGGCCCTGCGGTCGAATGCGGTTGCCGCCGGCGCAACCTTGCTCAAGGGTGTCCGCTTCCAATCCTGCGAACGTATCGCCGACGGTTCTTTCAATTGGCAACTGCGGCTAAGCTCTGAAACGTGTACGCAGCAGTATCGCGCACGTTATCTGGTTGACTGTTCCGGCCGGCGGGCGGTGGTGGCCAAAGCGCTCGGTATCCAAACTGTCGACAACGACGACCGCTTGTTCGCCTATGCGCAATGGTTTTCCTGCACCGGCGACGATGATGACCGCTACACCCGAATTGAGGCCGCGCCGCAGGGCTGGTGGTACAGCAACCGCTTGCCAAGCGCTGAAGGCAATGAAACCAGGCGATTGGTGGTTTTTCACTCCGACAAGGATATGCCGGCGGCCAGAATGGCTGCGTCTGGGCAAGGCTTCGATCAATTGCTGGGCGACTCGACGCATATCGCGCCTTTGCTCAAAGCCGGGGGCTATCTCCCTTGCGGGACAATCCGGGGCGCACCGGCCAACAGCCAGCGATTACAGGACTTCTGCGGCGACGCCTGGATGGCGGTGGGCGATGCGGCGCAAGCCTATGACCCGCTGTCGTCGCAAGGCATAGACAAGGCGCTCAAGACCGGCAGCCATGCCGGGCACATGATCCATTACGCATTGACGGACTGTCCGCCGGGCACGGCGGGACTGGACAGCCGCAACGCGTACATTCATCAATACGATGAGCAACAGCGCCAACTCTGGCAAACCTATTTGTCGCAACGAGACTTCTACTACAACATTCAGCCCCGCTGGTCTGATCAGCCGTTCTGGCAACGCCGGCGGCGGTTGGCGAGTGACGCCAATCGCTAGCTTTCCGCCATCGAAGCGCGGCTTTTGCATTGCGACCTTCCGCTCAACACGGTTTTCGGATCGCCGGGCTTCCCCGGTGCCGGGCTGAAATCCTGGTCGCTATTCATCGCGGACGCTTTGGCATTGCGAGCACTTCGGGGAATTTCGCATGGGATCGCGGCATGGCCGCCCATATAAACTCTAATTGACGCGCCCAGCCTTGCAGGTTAAACCCTGTCTAGGCTCATCCCGGCCTGTATTGGATTGCCTATAAAAAAATGTGTTGCGCATCAATGTGCAATATTGACTACAGCTTTCCCAGGAGACAATATGAAGATACCAGTAAAGCGGTTAGCCTTTATGCTGTGTTTTTCTTTGGCGGCCTTGCAGCCGGCCTTGGCGGAGAACATCTCGATCGCCACCGGCGGCACCGGCGGCGTCTACTACCCGATGGGCGGCGGCATCGCCGCGGTGCTGTCGAAGCACGTGCCCGGCATGCAGGCCACCGCCGAGGTCACCGGCGGCTCGGTCGACAACCTGAAGCTGATCGGCAGCGGCAAGCCCTACATCGCGCTGACCATGGCCGATGCCGGCCAGGATGCCTACCACGGCGAGGACAAGTTCAAGGGCAACAAGGTGCCGCTGCGGACGCTGATGATCCTGTACCCGAACCGCATGCACGTGGTCACCGTCGAGGGCCGCGGCATCGCCAAGATGGCCGACCTGAAGGGCAAGCGCGTCTCGACCGGCTCGCCGGGCAGCGCCACCGAGGTGATGGCGTTTCGCGTGATCGAGGCGGCCGGCCTCGACAAGGACAAGGACATGAAGCGCGAGCGCCTCGGCGTGGCCGAGTCGGTCAACGCGCATCAAGGACGGCAAGATCGACGCCTTCTTCTGGGTCGGCGGCCTGCCGACCGCGGCGGTCACCGACCTCGCCAACACGCCCGGCACCAAGATCAAGATGATCGACCACGCCGACCTGGTGGCGGCGATGAACAAGAAGTACGGCAACCTGTACGTCGAGGACACGATCCCCAAGGACACCTACAGGGGCATGGACAGCCGACAACAAGCAGGCGACGGTGATGAACATCCTGGTCGCGCACGAGAACATGGACGACAAGACCGCCTACAACATCGTCAAGACGATCTTCGACAAGCGCGACGACCTGATCGCGGTGCACAAGGAAGCCGCAGAACTTCAAGCTCGAGAACCAGAAGGCCGCGGCCTCGCCGATCCCGTTCCACCCGGGCGCGATGAAGTACTTCGCCGAAAAGGGCGTCAAGGTCAATTGAGCGTCGGGCCTGACCAGCCCCAACCCTGCCGGCTGGGGTTTTCATTTGGCTCGCCCTGGTACGCAGCGGCACACGATGCCGGACTAATCAGGAGACGTCCATGAGTGAACCGCCGGATCGACCGACGCACGTCAGCGACGAGGCGCTGCGCAAGGCCGAGCAGTACATCGAGGAGGAAGAGGGCGCGGCCAACAAGCTGAAGGGCTGGCTCGGCCGTGTTCGTGGCGACCGTGGCGGTCGTGATGTCGCTGTTCCACCTGTACACCGCCTACGCCATCGTGCCGACGCAGATGCTGCGGCCGCGTGCACGTCGCCTTCGTGCTGTTCCTGTCGCTTCCTGATGTTTCCGGTGGCCAAGCGCTTCCGCCACCGCGTCATGTGGTGGGACTGGCTGGCCGCGCTGCTGGCGATCGCCGTCGTGGTCTACCTGATCCAGGGCGGCGACGACTTCACCGACCGCAACACCTCGCCGAACGCCTGGGACATCGCCTTCGGCGTGGCGCTGATCGCTGCTGGTGCTCGAGGCGATGCGCCGCACCAGCGGCTGGATCATGCCGGTCATCACCGTCTGCTTCCTCGCCTACGCGCTGTTCGGGCCCGTATCTGCCGGCGCCGTGGACGCACAAGGGCTACGAGGTCGGCGCGCCTGGTCGGCGTCATGTACATGACGCTCGAGGGCATCTTCGGCGTCGCGGTCGACGTCTCCTCGTCGCTGATCATCCTGTTCACCATCTACGGCGCCTTCCTGCAGTACTCGGGCGCCGGCAAGTTCTACATCGACTTCTCGTTCTCGGCGATGGGCGGCAAGCCCGACCGGCGCCGGCCGCACGGTGGTGCTGGCGTCGTTCCTGCTCGGCGGGCCGTCGGGCTCGGGCGTGGCGACGACGGTGACGCTCGGCGCGGTCGCCTGCCCGATGCTGGCGAAGGTCGGCTACGAGAAGAACGCCGCCGGCGGCCTGCTCGCCGCGGGCGGCCTGGGCGCGATCATCTCGCCGCCGGTGCTGGGCGCGGCCGCCTTCCTGATCGCCGAGTTCCTGAAGATCTCGTACCTCGACGTGCTGCTGATGGCGGTCATCCCGACGCTGCTGTTCTACCTCGCGCTGTTCCTGATGGTCGAGATCGACGCGCGCAAGTACGGCATGGGCAACGTCGATCTTCGAGAAGGTCGACAGCGGTCTGGAACCTGACACGCAAGTACTGGTTCCACTTCCTGTCGCTGGTCTCGATCGTCGCCTTCATGCTGTGGGGCTTCTCGCCGGTGCTGTCGGTGTTCTGGGCGACCGTGGTGGCCTTCCTGACCAGCTTCCTGCGGCGCGACACGCGCGCTGTTTCCTACGACCTGTTCCGCGGCAAGGGCTCGTTGCGGCGCAGCGTTGTTCCACTCGCGGCTTCGTCAAGGCGATGGAGGGCGGCTCGATCGGCATGCTCAACGTGGCGCGCCACCTGCGCCGGCGCCGGCATCATCGTCGGCGTCGTCACGCTGACCGGCCTGGGCCTGAAGTTCAGCTCGATCGTCATCGACTACGCCGGCGGCTCGCTGCTGCTGACGGCGATCTACACCGCGCTGATGGTCTGGATCGTCGGCCTCGCGGTGCCGGTGACGGCGTCGCTACATCATCTGCGCGGTGATCGCCGCGCCGGCGCTGATCAAGCTCGGCGTGCCCGACTTCGCGGCGCACATGTTCATCTTCTACTACGCGGTGCTGTCGGAGGTGTCGCCGCCGACCGCGCTGTCGCCGTTCGCCGCCGCGGCGATCACCGGCGGCGATCCCTACAAGACGACGCTGCAGTGCTGGAAGTACACCATGCCGGCGTTCCTGGTGCCGTTCATGTTCGTGCTCGACCCCAGCGGCCAGGGCCTGCTGCTGATGGGCTCGACCAAGGCGCTGGCGGCGGCCAACTGGTGGTCGATCGCGCAGGTGACGTTGACAGCGGCGGCGGGGATTTTGGCGCTGGCGGTGGGCTTCCAGGGCTGGCTGCTGGTGCGAGCCACGCCTATCGAGCGCGGGATGTTGATCGTCGCCGGCTTTGCGCTGGTCTATCCAGGGTCTATATCCAACATGATAGGCTTTGCCCTGGTGCTGATCGCCCTGGCTTTTCACTGGCGGCGGCGCGTCTTGCCGGCGGCCGCCGCCTGATATCGCTTGCGGGGTAACCGGCGATAAACCGATCGGCGATAAACCGGTTACCCCACAAACCGCCCGACCATGTCGGTTTTGGCCAGGCCCCATACTTTCCCGATGAGCGCCTGGCTTTCTTCTTTGCTGGCCGCATTCCGGTAGGTGCCAAGGCGCAAGGCCTTGTCTTCGATCTCGGCGCGGGACAGGCTATTGCCCGGGTCGCCCTTGGGCTCGTCGACGCGGCCGTCAAAACTGCGGCCATCGGTGGTGTTGCACGGTGACCTTGCCTATCCACGCGCTGGGGTAGGCGGATCGACCTCGGCGTCGAGCTGCATCGCGACCCGGTCGCGGAAGGCCGCGATGGCAGGCGTCGTCCAGTCGCCGCATCGAACTCGGCCAGGCCGCGCGGCGGTGATGCGCGATCAGGCCCAAGACGTGCCCATGGAGAACTTGGCTTGGTGCACGGTGCGGGATCGGTGACCGGTCCCAGCACGTCGATGGCGCCCTGATGCACATGCGCCGTGACTCGCGCGATGTCGGCCAGGCTCAGGTCATGCGTCTCGCATCACCTGCAGCAGGGCATCGGCCGCGGGGTGCGTGTGGCGGCACGAAGCATGGAACTTGAAGGATGTTTCCAGCAGCGCCCAGCGCGTGCCCAGCCGGTCGGTAAGCTTGGCCGGATCGGCGTCCTGCGACATGCCCGCGGCCATGCCCTGCGGGCCTTCCAGAATGTGCCGCGCGCCGGTAAAGCCATCGCTGCGCCAGGTAGGCGGCGGTCAGGCCATTGGCCGCGGCCTTGGCGGTATGCAGTTGCTTGGAATCGGCCGCATCGCGCAGGAACTCCCACAGCCCTGCGGCTTGCGTGCCGGCCGAGCCCAGCGCATGGAGCATTTGCTCAGCGTCCAGGCTGAGCAGGCGGCCCACCGCGACGGCGGCGGCGATGAGTGCCGGCCGTGCCGGTGGTGTGGAAAATCTGTAGTGCGAGCGGCCCAGGAATTCGCCGACGCGGATGCCGACTTCGTAGCCGGCGACCGACGCCGTGAGCAAGTCCGGCCGGAGCGCCGCCAGCGCCTGGGCGACGGCGAGCGCGGGCGGGAAGACGACGGCGGCGGGATGGAAAACCGAGCCGTTATGCACGTCGTCCTGCTCGAGCATATGGGATGCCGCCGCATTGACCATGGCGGCGAACAGCGGGGCTGGTGCCGCGTGCGCGAGACCAGGATTTCGGCAGCGCCCTCGGCCGGGCCCATGGCGTCGGCGCGAATTGCGCGATGGCTCGCGACGGCGCGCGCGCCGCGGCCGGCCAGCGCCGAGCCAGCCCAGTCGAGCGAACAGGTCTTCGGTGCGGCGCAGCACCGGCTGCGGGATGTCCTCGAAGCGCAGGCCGGCGGCAAAAGCCGCGAGCTCGGCGCTGTCGCTGCCGGTCGCTGGTGCGCATCTTGAGGCGACATGCAGTGTCGTGGCGGTCATGATAGTCTCAGAACGAGCGCGGCAGGCCGAGCACGTGCTCGGCAACGTAGGACAGGATCAGGTTGGTCGAGATCGGCGCGACCTGGTAGAGCCGCGTTTCGCGGAACTTGCGCTCGACGTCGTATTCGGCGGCGAAGCCGAAGCCGCCATGGGTCTGCAGGCAGGCGTTGGCCGCTTCCCACGAGGCGTCGGCGGCGAGCAGCTTGGCCATGTTGGCCTCGGCGCCGCAGGGCTGCTGGGCGTCGAACAGCGCGCCGCCTTCGAAGCGCATCAGGTTCGCGGCCTCGACATTGATGTAGGCGCTCGCGATCGGGAACTGCACGCCCTGGTTCTGGCCGATCGGGCGGTCGAACACGATGCGTTCCTTGGCGTAGGCCGTGGCCTTGTCGATGAACCAGTGGCCGTCGCCGATGCATTCGGCGGCGATCAGGGTGCGCTCGGCATTCAGGCCGTCGAGGATGTAGTTGAAGCCCTTGCCTTCCTCGCCGATCAGGTTCTCGGCGGGCATCTCCAGGTTGTCGAAGAACAGTTCGTTGGTCTCGTGGTTGACCATGTTGCGGATCGGCCGCACGGTCATGCCGTTGCCTATGGCCTGATGCAGGTCGACCAGGAAGACCGACAGGCCTTCGGATTTCTTCTTCACCTCGGCCAGCGGCGTGGTGCGGGCCAGCAGGATCATCAGGTCGGAATGCTGCACCCGCGAGATCCAGACTTTCTGCCCGTTGACGACATAGCGGTCGCCCTTGCTGCACCGCCGTGGTCTTGATCTTGGTCGTGTCGGTGCCGGTGGTGGGCTCGGTCACGGCCATGGACTGCAGGCGCAGTTCGCCGCTGGCGATCTTCGGCAGGTACGCTGCTTCTGCGTCTGCCGAGCCGTGGCGCAGCAGCGTGCCCATGTTGTACATCTGGCCGTGGCAGGCGCCCGGAATTGCCGCCGGAGCGGTTGATCTCTTCCATGATGACCGAGGCTTCGGTCAGGCCCAGGCCCGAGCCGCCGTATTCCTCGGGGATCAGCGCGGCCAGCCAGCCGGCCTTGGTCAGCGCATCGACGAAGTCTTCGGGGTAGCCGCGCTCGTGGTCGATCTTGCGGAAGTATTCGGCGGGGAATTGCTGGCACAGGTCGCGGACGGCGTCGCGGATTTCCTGGAAAGGCTGGGCGGATTGCTGCTGCATGATGTATTGACGTCCGAGTTTATTACAATGAATGTTACTTTGCCTTAATGTGGAATGCTTGCCAATTATTGCTTGCTTAAGCTGGGGTTTGCCAATCTTGAAGAGAATACCTGTACATGGCGATGCACTTTGATTTGACCGATATGCAGCTTATGGTCAATGTGGCCGGCGCCGAAAGCATGACCAAGGGAGCCGAGCGCTCATTCCTATCATTGCCGGCGGCCAGCAATCGTGTCAAGAACCTTGAAAGCCACCTGGGCACGGCGCTGTTCTATCGCAATAGCCAGGGGGTGACGCTTACGCCGTCGGGCGAGGCGTTTGTGCGACATGCGCGCGTGGTGCTGCGCCAGCTTGAACATTTGCGCGGAGACATCCAGGAATATGTCAGCGGCGTAAAAGGCAGGGTCAGGGTTTATGCCAACACCACGGCCATGAATGAATTCATGCCGGCCATCTTGGCCAACTACCTGGCGGCGCATCCCGATGTGAATGTCGAGCTGCGCGAGCGGCTCAGTTACCAGGTCGTCAAGGCGGTGGCCGACGGCACGGCCGATATCGGCATTACCGCGCAGGCCGGCGGCGGCGAAAACATAGAATTCCTGCCTTACAGAACCGATAGGCTGGTATTGGTGACGCACCAGGATCACGCGCTTGCCGCGCACGCCGCCGTGGATTTCGACGAGACGCTGGGCTACGACTACGTGGGTTTGTCCGAATCCAGCGCCATCCATGCTTTTTTGCTTGCCGCGGCGGACGATCTGGGCCGCGTGCTGCGTTTTCGCGTCGAGATCGGCAACTTCGAAGCGGCTTGCCGCATGATAGCCGCGCAAGTGGGCATAGGCGTGATTCCTGAATCCGCCGCCTTGCGCTATGTAAAAGATTTGCCGCTGCGCCTCATTTCCCTTAACGATGCCTGGGCCTTGCGGCGCCTGCATATTTGCGTGAAGCAGTTCGATAAACTGCCTGTGTTTGCCAAGGAACTGGTTTCCTTGCTGGTCAAAGATGGTTCAACGGAGCATGGTAATGTCTAAAGTCGTTCTCGCGTCTAACAACGCGGGCAAATTGAAGGAATTTTCCGCCATTCTGGCGCAGGCCGGGGTGGACATGGTCGCGCAGGGCGAATTGGGTGTGCCCGAGGCGCCGGAGCCGTTCGGTACTTTTGTCGAGAATGCGCTGGCCAAAGCGCGCCATGCAAGCCGTATTACCGGCTTGCCCGCGCTGGCCGACGACTCCGGCTTGTGCGTAGCGGCGCTCAACGGCGGGCCGGGGGTATTTTCGGCGCGCTTTGCCGCGCTGGCCGGCGGCGAGAAATCCGACGAGGCCAACAACCGCCACCTGTTGCGGCAATTGGCCGGCAGCGGCGACCGAAGCGCCTGCTATGTGGCGGTACTGGTGTACCTTCGGTCGGCCGACGACCCCATGCCTATCATTGCCCAGGGTTTGTGGCAGGGCGAAATCGCCGACCAGCCCCAGGGCGAGCATGGGTTTGGCTACGACCCTTATTTCTATATTCCGGCCTTGGGCAAAACCGTGGCCGCGCTTGATCCAACAGAAAAAAACAGCTGCAGTCATCGTGCCCAGGCGTTGAAAATCCTGTTGCAGGCCTTGCGAGATCAAACAGCTGCCGCCGGCCAAAACTAATCTAGAGACTCAGGTGCATCCTACCTTTACCATAGTGCCCGAAGAACAAGCCCGGAAGCCGGGCGTCGTTGCACGGGCCGGCGCCGCCTCGATGCTGACCAGCCTGCCGCCGTTGTCGTTGTACGTCCATGTGCCTTGGTGCGTGCGCAAGTGTCCTTATTGCGATTTCAATTCCCATGAACTGAAAAACGAAATGCCCGAACGGGAATATCTGGCGGCTTTGCAGGCCGACCTGGAGCAGGCGCTGCCTTTGGTGTGGGGCCGCCAGGTGATATCGGTATTCATCGGCGGCGGAACGCCCAGCCTGCTTTCGGCCAAGGCGCTGGACGATATGCTGGCGATGTTTCGCGCCTGCCTGAATGTGTTGCCCGATGCCGAAATCACCATGGAAGCCAATCCGGGCACGGTCGAAGCGGGGCGTTTTGCCGACTATGCGGCCAGCGGCATGAACCGGATTTCGCTGGGCATGCAAAGTTTCACGACGATGCCAGCCTGAAAGCCTGGGCCGGATCCACGATGCGCGCCAGGCGCGGGCGGCCATCGAGATCGCGCAGCGCGCGGTGGCGCGCGTCAATCTCGACTTGATGTTCGCCTTGCCGGGCCAATCGTGCAGGCCTGCCCCTGGACTTGCGCCAGGCGCATGTCGGTTTCAGAACCGAGCCATTTGTCCTTGTACCACTTGACGCTCGAACCCAATACCGTCTTTGCCAAGTATCCTGCCGGCGTTGCCCGACGACGACGCCAGCGCCGCCATGCAGGACGCCATCGCGAAGCGACCGGCTGGCCGGCGGCTGGTTCGAACACTACGAAGTATCGGCCTATGCGCGGCCCGGGGCGCGCAGTCTGCCACAATCTGAATTATTGGGAGTTCGGCGATTACCTGGGCATCGGGCCCGGGGCCCACGGCAAACTGTCTTTCCACGACCAAATCATGCGCGAGGCCCGGCGTGCGCAACCCCGCGTCCTGGATGGACGCAGGCGGTGTCGCCGCGATGGCAGCCATATCGCCCGGAGCCAGCATATTGCGTCCGGCTGAACTCGGTTTGAATTCATGCTCAATGCGCTGCGCCTGAAGGCCGGGGTTGCGGCAGGCAGCTTTCGCGAACGCACGGGCTTGTCGCCCTGGCCATTGCCCCGGCTGGAACCGGGCGGTGGCCAGGGGCTTGCTGGAACCCGACCCCTCGCTTTCCAGGCCACGGCCTTGGGCTGGCGCTTTTTAAATGATTTGCAGGCGGAATTCCTGGAGTCAGCCCGGAACGCAGGCATTCATGCACTACAATTTGCACCAATCAGGTGCGTGCCGCTCTGTCGAATGGTGATTCCGTCATCGCCCAAATCGGGTATTCACGCTGTTGCGGCATCGAAAAGACTGGCATGCTCTTTGCGTATAGCTGTACATCTCACCATCTTTTGATTTCATTGGTTCAGGAGCCTATATGTCCACCCCGGAAGAAGTTGTCAAGTTAATTGCAGATAGTGAAGTTGCCTTCGTGGATTTTCGCTTTACCGACACACTGGGTAAAGAGCATCACTGACGGTTCCAGGCCACACTGTGGACGAAGAAAAACTGGAAACCGGCGCATGCCTTCGACGGTTCGTCCATCGCCGGCTGGAAGGGCATCGAAGCGTCCGACATGGTGCTGATTCCCGATTCCGGCACCGCTCATCTGGATCCGTTCCGCGAAGAGACCACCCTGATCCTGACCTGCGACGTGGTCGAGCCGTCCGACATGAAAGGCTACGATCGCGATCCCGCGTTCGCTGGCCAAGCGCGCCGAGGCATACCTGAAGTCCACCGGCCTGGGCGACACCGCCGTATTTCGGCCCCGAACCCGAATTCTTCGTCTTCGACGGCATGACCTGGAACGACGACATGTCGGGTTGCTTCGTCAAGATCAAGTCCGACGAGGCGCCCTGGTCCGCGCGGCATCGATATGGAAGGCGGCAACCTGGGCCATCGCCCGGCGCGTGAAGGGCGGCTATTTGCCGGTTCCGCCGGTCGACTGCTTCCAGGATATGCGTTCGGAAATGTGCCTGCTGCTGGAGCAGCAAGGCGTGCCGGTCGAAGTGCATCACCACGAGGTCGCGGGCCAGGGCCAACTGGAAATCGGCACCAGGTTCAGCACGCTGGTGCAGCGCGCCGACTGGAACCAGATACTCAAATACACGGTCCACAATGTGGCGCATGTATACGGCAAAACGGCTACTTTCATGCCCAAGCCTATCGTGGGCGACAATGGTTCGGGCATGCACGTGCACCAATCCATCTGGAAAGACGGCCAGAACCTGTTTGCGGGCAACGGCTACGCCGGGCTGTCCGAATTCGCGCTGTACTACATCGGCGGCATCATCAAGCATGCCAAGGCGCTCAACGCCATCACCAACCCCGGCACCAATTCCTACAAGCGCCTGGTTCCCGCACTACGAAGCGCCGGTCAAGCTGGCGTATTCGGCGCGCAACCGTTCGGCGTCGATTCGCATTCCTTACGTCGCCAACCCCAAGGGCCGCCGTATCGAAACGCGTTTCCCGGATCCCCTGGCCAATCCCTATCTGGCTTTTTCGGCACTGATGATGGCCGGCCTGGACGGCGTGAGAACAAGATCCATCCCGGCGATCCCGCCGACAAGAATCTGTACGATCTGCCGCCCGAAGAAGATGCAAAGATCCCAACCGTTTGCGCCTCTCTGGAAGAAGCCATCGAGCATTGGATAGTGATCGCGAATTCCTGACCCGCGGCGGTGTGTTCAGCAACGACATGCTGGATGCCTATATTGAGCTCAAGATGGCCGAGGTCACGCGCTTGCGCATGACGGCGCATCCGGTCGAGTTCGATATGTATTACAGCCTTTGATGTTTGCCATCTCGCCGCCAGGCTGAACCGGTCCGCATGCCTGGCGCTCGCTTGATGGCTGTTCAGGCGAGCCCTTTGGATCGCGGGGGTTGCAGCGGTTCAGTCTTGTCGGGCTCTAGGGGCGGATCATGGACGTAGCGAGTTACGACTTATTATCCACCGCGGTCTTGCTGCTCGATGGCCAGGGCGTCATTGAACACGCCAATACCGCGGCGGAAGAACTGTTCGGGATTTCGCGCAGGCAACTGGTCGGCCTTGCCGGCCCATGGTCTGTTTGGCGCCGATGCCTCGCTGCAGGCGCGTTTTCCCGATGCGATAGGCGGCAAGTTCGGTACGCTGCGCCAGGATGCGCGGTCAGACCGGTCGGGCGTCGCCGTTCCGGTCAGCCTGGCCATTGTGCCTTTGCATAAGCAAGCGTGGGCGGCGTTGCTGGAAGTGCGTGTCATCGAACACCATATCCTGATTGAACGGCACCAGCAGCTAAGCAACGAACTTGCGGCCCAACGCGAATCCTTGCGCAATCTGGCCCATGAGGTGAAGAATCCGCTGGGAGGCATACGCGGGGCGGCGCAACTGTTGGAAGCCGAACTGGATCGGACACGCTGCATGAATATACGCAGGTCATTATTCCGAAGTGGACCGGTTGGCAGGCCTGGTCGACCGATTGATAGCGCCGCAGGGCGAGACCCTGCACAAGGCGCGATTCAATATTCACGAGATCTGCGAACGCGTCTATACCTTGGTGCGTGCCGAATTCGCGCAAATCGATGTGCTGCGCGATTACGATGCGTCGGTGCCGGAGCTGCGGGGCGATTTTTCCAGGCTGTTGCAGGCTTTTCTGAATATGGTCCGCAATGCCGCCCAGGCCCTGACCGAGGGGGCGCCTTGCCGCCGCGCCGCGACTTACGCTGCGCACCCGTATCGGCCGCCAGTTGCTGTTGGCCGCCCACCAGGCAAAACTGGCAATCGTGGTGTCGGTGATCGACAATGGACCCGGAATACCGGCGGCGCTGCACGGCAAGATATTTCACCCGCTCGTCACCGGACGGGCAAGCGGTACCGGCCTGGGCCTGAGTCTGGCGCAGGAGTTCGTGCAACAGCATGGCGGCGTTATCGAATTCGATTCACGCCAAGGTCATACCGAATTCCGGATGATCCTGCCTTTGGAGTAAACATGAAACCGGTATGGATTATCGACGACGATCAAAGCATACGATGGGTGCTGGAAAAAGCGCTAGCACGGGTGGCTGTGCCGGCTCAAAGTTTCTCCACCGCCGGCGAGGCGCTCGAAGCGTTCAAGAGCGGCATGCCTTCGGTGCTGGTAACCGATATACGCATGCCGGGCCAGGACGGTTTAAGCCTTTTGCATCGCATCAAGCAAGACCATCCCCACTTGCCGGTCATTGTCATGACGGCCTTTACCGATTTGAACAGCACAGTGGCGGCCTTCCAGAAAGGCGCTTTCGATTATCTGCCCAAGCCTTTCGATGTCAATGCGGCGGTCGCGCTGATCCAGCGCGCGGCGCAGGCGGTAGCCGGAGATCCGCAGGGGAGCTCCGAACGCAGTGCGATTCCGGCCGGCAACGAAGGCATTATGCTGCAGTCGTCGTCGCCCGCGATGCAGGAAGTGTTCCGCGCCATCGGGCGCCTGGCCGCTTCCAGCGTGACGGTATTGATTACCGGTGAATCGGGCACCGGCAAGGAATTGATCGCCAAGGCTTTGCATACGCACAGCAATCGCGCCAACGGGCCGTTTATTGCATTGAACGCCGCCGCCATACCCAAGGATCTGCTCGAGGCGGAGTTGTTCGGTCACGAGCGCGGCGCTTTCACCGGCGCGACACAGCAGCGCCGCGGCCGCTTCGAAGAGGCACGCAACGGCACCTTGTTTCTGGATGAAATCGGCGACATGCCGTTCGAGCTGCAGACGCGTTTGCTGCGGGTGTTGGCCGAAGGCAGTTTTTACCGGGTGGGCGGATCCCAGGCCATCAACGCCGATGTGCGCATTGTGGCTGCAACCCACCAGCCGCTTGAGCAGCGGGTAGCGCAAGGGCGCTTTCGCGAAGACCTTTTCCATCGCCTGAATGTCATCCGCTTGCGGCTGCCTCCGTTGCGCGAACGCAAAGAGGATATTCCCGCGCTGGCCCAATTGTTCATGCAAAACAGCGCCCGCGATCTTGGCGTGCCGGTGCGCCGCCTGGCGCCGCAGGCCCTGCAGGTCATGGCCGCTTTTGATTATCCCGGCAATATTCGCCAGCTCGAGAATTTCTGCCAGTGGCTCACGGTGATGTCTTCCAGCCAGGTTGTCGAAGCCAAGGATCTTCCGCCTGAAGTATTCGGTGTTGGCGGCGATTCCGAATCGCTGCCGGCTGTCCAGGGCCAGGCGGTGGATTCCGGCGCGGCGGGCCGCGGCAGCGCAGCGGTTGCGGCGGCGGCTTTGGACGAGGCGCCGCTTGCGGCGGATTGGTTAGCCTTGCTGGCCCGCGAGGCGCAAGCCAGGCTGGCGCGCAACGAGCCGGCGATCATGGCGACTTTTACGCGTGATTTTGAGCGCGTGCTGCTGGAAACCGCATTGCAATACAGCCGCGGCCGCCGTATGGAGGCGGCGCAGCGGCTGGGAATAGGGCGCAATACCCTGACCCGTAAATGCGGCGAGCTGGGTTTGAACGACGGCGACGCGGATCCAAAACCACCCGCGAACTCACGTTAGCTGGCTTCACCGCGCAGATAGGCCTGCGCGCGTTGCGCCATCAAGGCTTCGCGCTTGACGAAGTCGGCCACGCCGGCGCTGACGGGATTGTGATGCAGGCCGTAGGGTGTATCCCATTGCGCAATGACACCGTTTTGCATGACGCCGATACGGTCGGCGATGGCGAATGCTTCGGCCTGGTTGTGGGTAACCAGAATCGCGGTGTGACCGGTCGCCTTGAGAATATCGCGGACCTCGAAGGCCAGGCGTTCGCGGGTATCGACGTCGAGATTGGAAAAGGGTTCGTCCAGCAGCAGCAGTTCGGGTTCGGGGGCCAGCGCGCGCGCCAGCGCAACGCGCTGTTGCTGACCGCCGGACAGTTCGTGCGGATAGCGCTGGCCCGAATGCTCCAGCCCGACCAGAAGCAGCAATTCATCGACGCGTTGTCTACGCCGCTGTTTGTCCCAGCGGCGCAGGCCGAAGGCAATATTCTTTTCGACGTTCAAATGCGGGAATAGCGCGTAGTCCTGGAACATCATTCCCACATGCCGATGTTCGGGCGCGATTTGCCTGCCGGGCGCCGATAGTGTCGTGGTGCCTAATGAAATCGACCCGGCGCGCAACGGCTCGAATCCGGCGATAGCGCGCAGCACGGTGGTTTTGCCGCAGCCCGAGGCGCCCAGCAAACAGCCTATGTGCCCTTCTTCGAGACGCAAAGACAAATTATCCACGACAGGCACCATGCCTTCGGGCGTGTCGTAGGCCAGGGAAATGCGATCCAGTGTGAGCAGTTCTGACATGTTATTGCGTCGATTTGAATTGAGTGCGCGCCAGCAGGATAACCGGCAGCAAGCCCGCCAGGACAATAGCCAGCGCGGCGACCGCTCCTTCTTCATAGGTTCCGCGGGCGGCTTCGGCGTAAAGCCAGGTGGCCAAGGTGTCGAAGTTTGCAGGCCGCAGCAGCAGCGTGGCGGGGAGTTCTTTCATGGCATCCACAAAAATCAGCAAGGCCGCGGCGCCTAAAGCCGGACGCAGCAAGGGCAGGTGAATGCGCCGCAAGCTGCCGCCGGGCGTCTCGCCCAGCAGGCGGGCGGCTTGTTCCATGGACGGCGGAATGCGGGCCAGGCCCGATTCGATGCCGCCTATGGATATGGCCAGGAAGCGTACGACATAGGCGCCTACCAAGGCGGTGGTGGTGCCCATCAGTACCAGTCCGGGATCGGGATTGCCTAGCAGCCGCCAGAGCCAGGACGCCAGGCCGTCGATAAGCACGATGGGACTTAGCAGGCCTATGGCCAGCACGGTGCCGGGGATCGCATATCCGCCGGTTGCGACGCGGGCGCATAATTTTGCCAGCGTGAAGGGCGCCCCGTGCCGGACGGCGCGCGCCGCCCAGGCTATGATCAATCCGCAGGCCAGCGTGGCCGCGGTGGCCAATACCGCTACCTTGACGGTGTTGTAGCCGCTGGCCAATAGCTGGTCGGACACGGTTGCGGCGCTGAGCAAGCGAATGATGGTTTCATTCAGCAAATACAGGGCGGGTGCAACAAAACCGATAAGAATGGGCAGCCAGCCCAGCACAAAGGCAATGGCGGCGGCGCAACCGGTAAGCCGCCGGGGTTGCAAGGGCCGTGCGCGTTGTGTGCTGGCGTAGCGTTGACGGCGCCGTCCATGCCTTTCGATCAGGATCAGCAGCGCCACGATCGCCAGCATGGCCAGCGCAATCTGGGCTGCCCCGGCAAGATCGGAGCGCGTGATCCAGGTGGTGTACACCGATACGGTCAGTGTTTGCACACCCAGGAATTCGGATGCCCCTATGTCGTTCAGGGTTTCCAGCAAGGCCAGGCTTACGCCCACGGCAATGGCCGGGCGCGCCATGGGCAGCGCCACGCGAAAAAATACGCTGCGGCCCGATTCGCCCAGCACCCGGGCGGCTTCGAGCAGGCTTGCCGCCTGTGTCGCGAACATGACTCGCGTGCTGAGATACACATAAGGGTAGAGCACGAAGCCCAGCAGGAATATCGCGCCAGGCAAAGAGCGCAAATCGGGCAGCCGGAATTGGCGCGGACTATCGTAGCCCAGCAGCTCGCGCAGCAAGGTCTGCACGGGTCCGATGGGGTGCAGAATATCCAGATAGGCGAACGCCACGATATAGGTCGGCACGGCCAGGGGCAACAGCAAGGCCCATGACAACAGCGACCGGGAAGGGAACTGGAAGGCTGTGATCAGCCATGCGCTGCCTACCCCCAGGCAGGCGACCAGCATGCCCACGCCCAGCAGAAGCAGCACGGTGTTGCGCAAGGCCACAGGCAATACATAAGCCAGCAAATGCGACCAGTGTTCTGTCGAGCCTTGCGTGGCGAACCAGCATAGCGCGATGACGGGCGCGGCGACGCTGAGGGCGATCGCCAGGGCGCCGATGCGCCAGCCCAGGCTGGCTTCACATGAAAAAAAACGGCGCAAGCGCAACGGCGGATGTCCCTGCAAAAATCGAGAAAACGCGGGCGCGATGGCCCGCGTTTCGGGGGTGAAGACCGGCCCTACGGGTGATGTGGTCAACGGCACGCGGGCGGGGATTTAGCGTTAACAGCCCCTAGTTGTTCAAGCCAACCTTGTCGACCAGTTCGCTGGCTTGCTTGCGATGCTTGGCGATTTCGGTCAAGGGCAGGGGATCGACGACCAATGGGCCGAAGCTGGCTATGACGGGATCGAGCTTGACGCCCGCCTTGACGGGGTATTCGTAGTTGGCGTTGGCATACAAGCTTTGCGCTGTATCGGACACCAGGTATTCGAGCAGCTTTACAGCGTTCTCTTTATTGGGTGCGTGCTTGGCCACCGAAGCGCCGGAAACATTGACATGGGTGCCGCGGCTTTTTTCGTTGGCGAAAGTCGGGCGCACCACTTTTATGGCATCGCCCCACTTGCGCGCGTCGGTGCCGGGCTTGGCGTTTTTCATGTGGCCGACATAATAGGCATTGGCGATGCCGATATCGCAGATGCCGCCCAGAATATCGCGCGCTACATCGCGGTCGCCGCCGGCCGCCTTGCGCCCAAGGTTGTTTTTTACATTGCGCAGCCATGCTTCGGTGGCCTGCGCGCCGTCATGGGCGATCATGGCGGCGATAAGCGCCGTATTATAGGGATGCTGGCCGGATCGTATGCACACTTTGCCTTTCCATTTGGGATCGGCGAAGGCTTCATAGGTAATGGCGCTGACCTCGAGGTCTTTGGCGACATAAGCCACGCGGTCGCGCAGGGAAAGGGTATACCACTGATTGTCGGCGCCGCGCAGATTGGCGGGAATGGCGTCGTCCAGAACCGTGGACTTGATCGGCTGTGTAATGCCGGCCTCGACCAGATCGAGCAAATTGCCAATGTCAACTACCATCAGCACGTCGGCCGGAGACTTGTCGCCTTCAGCCTTGACGCGTTCAATCAGGCCGTCCTTGACGAAAACCGTATTGACCTTGATTCCGGTTTCTTTGGTGAAGCCGTCGAGCAGCGGCTGTATCAGCTTGGGTTCGCGCGTGGTGTACAAACTGACATCGGCCGCGGTGGCGGTTGTGGCAACGGCCGACAGGGCGGTGAGGCCAGCCAGTATTAAAGACCGAAACAAGGGCCGGGGCTCTTGGTTTGAGCGCATTGAACTTCTCCTGAGGGAATGGATGAAGATCGCGAGCGAGGCAGGTAAAAGGCAGGCTTGCGATGGAATGGAAATGATTCTCATAAAGATACTGAAAGATAGCTGAACGATACCAGACAACATCAAACTATTCAATGCGCCGCAGCGGGATGCTGGCAATTAATTGTGATTTTCAATGTTTTTTGCCGATTTCCGGTTGGCTTTTTTTACCGGAGAATCTGACCAGAATAGCCGCGCCCAGCGTGTAATAGCCTTGGCGGCCGTCGGGTTTTCGGCGGGCTTTTTGTGCCGCAGGCTAAAATCGGGCATTCTCGCCGCCGGGCCGCAACAATTTTGCGAAGCTCATTTCCCCGCCACGGGTAACTTCTACTTTACGCAGACACATGGCAGCTTTCAATACAGAGCAGGTTTTAAACGTTCGCCACTGGAACGATACCTTGTTTTCGTTTACCACCACCCGCGATCCAGCCTTGCGTTTCCATAATGGCCATTTTGTGATGCTCGGGCTGGAAGTCAACGGCAAGCCGCTGATGCGGGCCTACAGCATTGCCAGCGCGAACTATGAGGAAAACCTCGAGTTCCTGAGCATCAAGGTTCAGAACGGCCCGCTTACATCGCGTTTGCAGCATTTGCGGCAAGGCGATACGGTGCTGGTCAGCAAAAAGCCGGTGGGCACCCTGGTGGTCGACGACTTGAAGCCCGGCAAGCATCTTTACCTGTTCGCCACCGGCACGGGCCTGGCTCCGTTCATGAGCATCATCAAAGATCCCGATGTCTACGAGCGTTTCGACAAAATCGTATTGCTGCATGGCGTGCGTTTCAAAAACGAACTTGCGTATGCCGACTATATCCAGAGCGAACTGCCCGACAACGAATTTTTCGGCGACGTTGTGCGCGAAAAGCTGATCTATTATCCGTCGGTTACGCGCGAGCCTTTTCGTAATCAGGGGCGCATTACCCACATGGTTGAAAGCGGCAAGCTATTTGCCGATATCGGCCTGCCGGCGCTGGATCCGCAAACCGATCGCGCCATGCTCTGCGGCAGTCCGCACATGCTTGCCGATATCGGCGCCATGCTCGATAAACGGGGTTTCGTGGTGTCAGGCGGGGTAGGGCAGCCGGGCGATTATGTGGTTGAACGGGCTTTTGTTGAAAAATAATAGCGGCAGCCATTCTTGGGGCTTGTAAATTCAAGCTATAGATGATTAAACTCTGATAGTTGTTTTATTGACTTTACAGAGATTAATCCATGGCCAAGCAAATCATTCATACTGACTCAGCACCCGCCGCCGTCGGCCCTTATTCGCAGGCCGTGGCGGCAGGCCCCGGAAAAACCGTCTACTTGTCCGGGCAAATCGGTCTCGAGCCGGGAACCGGGGAACTGGTATCTGAAAATTTCGAAGGCCAGGTGCGTCAGTCGTTCGCCAATATGCAGGCTGTCATAGAAGCCGCCGGCGGTACACTGGAAAATATTGTCAAGCTCACCTTGTTCTTGACGGACCTGAGCAAATTCGCCAGCGCCAATGCCATCATGGCCGACATCATTCCGCAGCCGTTTCCTGCCCGTTCCACGATAGGCGTGGCCAGCCTGCCCAAGGGGGCGCAGTTCGAAGTTGAAGCGATTATCGTCGTTTAAACAGGCGCCTGCATGGTAGGTGCGACAGATCCCGGCGGCAAAGCGCGCGGGCCCGCGAGGCAGGCGGACGCCGCCAAGCCAGCCTCGCTGATCGAACGCAAGCTGCGGCATTTGGGCTTGTGCGAACCCGCCGATTTTGTCGTGCATCTGCCTATACGCTATGAAGACGAAACGCAGATAATGCCTATTCTGGCGGTGCATCCCGGCCTTCCCGCCCAGGTCGAGGGCGAAGTAATACGCAGCGAAGTCCTGTTCCGGCCTCGGCGTCAATTGCTGGCGGTCATCGAAGACGATACCGGCTCATTAAGTTTGCGCTGGCTGAATTTCTATCCCAGCCAGCAGAAGCAAGTGGCTCAGGGCAAGCGTGTGCGTGTACGCGGCGAGGTGCGCAGCGGCTTTGGCGGCTATGAGATGGTTCATCCCAAAGTAACTGTTGCAGGTACGCCGCTGCCCAATGCGCTGACTCCGGTATATCCCACCACCGACGGTCTTGCGCAAGCCAGCCTGCGCAAGGCGATAGACCAGGCGCTGGGCCAGGCCGATCTGTCGGATACGTTGCCGCTCGAAATCTGTGAGCGCTACGGCCTGGTTCCCTTTGCCGATGCGATCCGGGTCCTGCATCACCCGCCGCCCAATGTGTCGTATCAGCAATTGCTGGAACGCGGGCATCCGGCCTGGACCCGCATTAAATTCGACGAATTGCTGGCCCAGCAATTATCGCTGGCCGCGGCCCGGGCGGCGCGGCGCGCCCAGCGTGCCCAGGCGCTCGAGGGCAATCGCGGCAAGTTGATGCAGGCGCTGCAAGACACCTTGCCGTTTACGCTGACAAAAGCCCAGCAGCGCGTCATCGCTGAAATCTCGCGCGACCTGTCCCGGTCTTTTCCCATGCATCGTTTATTGCAAGGGGATGTGGGCAGCGGCAAGACTATTGTGGCGGCGTTCGCCGCCGCGCAGGCAATTTCAAGCCAAAGCCAGGTCGCCATCATGGCGCCCACCGAAATCCTGGCCGAGCAGCACTTCCAGAAACTGGTGGGCTGGCTGGAACCCTTGGGGGTTACGGTGGCGTGGCTTACCGGCAGCCTTGCCGGCAAGGCGCGCAAAGCAGCCGTTAGCGCCATCGAATCCGGACAGGCGCAACTGATAGTCGGTACCCAGGCCTTGATTCAGGATAAAGTGAACTTTGCCAATCTGGGGCTGATCATCCTTGATGAGCAGCATCGTTTCGGCGTGGGGCAGCGGCTTGAACTAAGCCGCAAGGGCGAGGGATCCGGCGGCGGCCGGCCCTTGATTCCGCATCAGTTGAACATGAGCGCCACGCCGATACCGCGCACCCTGGCGATGACGTTTTTCGCCGACCTGGACGTTTCGGTAATCGACGAATTACCGCCCGGGCGCAGCCCGGTGCTGACCAAGCTGGTTGCGGATACCCGGCGCGACGAAGTGCTGAATCACGTCATTGCGGAAGTCCGGCAAGGGCGCCAGGCCTATTGGGTATGTCCGCTGGTCGAGGAAAGCGAGGCGCTGCAATTGCAGACGGCGGTGGATACCCATGCCCACCTGGCCCAGGCCCTGCCCGATATGCAGGTGGGCCTGATTCATGGCCGTTTACCCGCTCCGGCCAAGCAGCAGGTGATGCACGAATTTCGCGAAGGCCGGATCGATCTTCTGGTTGCGACCACGGTGATCGAGGTCGGGGTCGATGTGCCCAATGCATCCTTGATGATAATCGAACACGCCGAACGCTTTGGCCTGGCGCAATTGCATCAGTTGCGCGGCCGGGTAGGGCGCGGCAGCCGGCAGTCGGTGTGCGTATTGATGTACCAGGCGCCTTTATCGGCGGTGGCCCGCCAGCGTCTGCGCGCCATGTATGAAACGGCCGACGGCTTCGAAATCGCCCGGCGCGACCTGGAGTTGCGCGGGCCGGGGGATTTCCTGGGCGTACGCCAGTCGGGGCTGGAGCTATTGCGTTTTGCCAGCATCGAGACCGACGCCCTGATCGTCGAACAGGCGCAAGAGGCGGCGCGCGATCTGCGCGACCGCTTTCCAGGCCATGCGCAAGCCCATTTGCAGCGCTGGATGCGCGGCAAAGAGGACTTTCTGCGCAGTTAGCGCCGGCTCAGTCTTATTTTAATTGCGAGACAGAAATGACCTTGACCGAACTGAAATACATTGTGGCCGTTGCGCGCGAAAGGCATTTTGGCCGGGCCGCCGAAGCCTGTTTTGTCAGCCAGCCTACCTTGTCGGTGGCCATACGCAAGCTGGAGGACGAGCTGGGCGTTGTGTTGTTCGAACGGGGCGGCACCGAGGTTGGGATTACTCCCATCGGTTTGCGTGTGGTCGCCCAGGCGCAGCGCGTACTGGAGGAAGGCGCCAATTTGCGCGAGATTGCACGGCAAGGACATGATCCGCTGGCCGGGCCTCTGAGGGTAGGGGTCATCCATACCATAGGCCCTTATTTGCTGCCGCGGCTGGTGCCCACGCAGATTGCCTGCACGCCGCAAATGCCTTTGCTTTTGCAGGAGAATTTCACGGTTCGCCTGCTAGAATTATTGCGCCAGGGGGAAATCGATTGCGCGATTGTGGCCTTGCCCTTGCCCGACTCCGGCCTGATGGTGCAGCCTTTATATGACGAGCCCTTCCTGGTCGCCGTGCCCAAGCACCATCCTTGGACCCAGTTGAAGGAAATCGATGCCGCCGCCCTCAAGGACGAGACCATGCTGTTGCTTGGCGCCGGGCATTGCTTCCGGGACCAGGTACTTGAAGTCTGCCCCGAGTTGTCCCGGTTTTCGGCGTCCAGCGAAGGAATCCAGCGCACGTTTGAAGGCTCTTCGCTGGAAACGATACGGCATATGGTGGCGGCCGGCATAGGCGTTACAGTGCTGCCCGCCAGCGCGTTGTCCATGCCCGGCCTGGAAAATAATCTGCTGGCATACATTCCGTTCAAGAAGCCGGTTCCCGACCGGCGCATCGTGCTGGCCTGGCGCAAAAGCTTTCCGCGGCCTGGCGCCATAGAGGCCCTGATCGGAGCCATCCACGATTGCAATTTGCCTAGCGTGAACTACCTTGATAACGCCAAGGCGACGGTGCTGGCCGAGGCTTGAAAAAATACTTTCCGCAGCGGCGCCGCCGGGCGATTTTCCGCGGCGGCATGGTATTCTGCCTGTACCGGATTTATTCATAGACAAACGGAGGTCTGTATGGCAAAAGCGACTAGGCTGGATAGCAAGACAGCAAAAATGAGCGATAAAGGTTTCTCTATTGACATCGGCATTTCGGATAAAGACAGGTCGACCGTAGCGGCCGAACTGTCGAAAATGCTGGCCGATTCCTATACGCTTTACTTGATGACGCACAATTTTCACTGGAATGTCACGGGGCCGTTGTTCAACACGCTGCACCTGATGTTCATGACGCAATACACCGAGCAATGGCAGGCGCTCGACAGCATCGCCGAACGCATTCGCGCGCTGGGCCACTATGCTCCCGGTACTTACGCCCAATACGCCGAACTGTCGTCCATCTCCGAACCGTCTTCCGTTCCCGGCGCCGAAGAAATGATCCAGTTATTGGTCAAGGGCAATGAAGCGGTCGCCAAAACCGCCAGGGCCGCCTTTAAAAAGGCTGATGGCGTAGACGATCAGCCTACCGCCGATTTGCTTACCCAGCGCCTGGATATCCACGAGAAAAATGCCTGGATGCTGCGCAGCCTGTTGCAATAACGCTTGCTGGTTTTCAGCATGAAAGGCCCCGTTCGACGGGGCTTTTTTACGTCGGCCGATAGAGAAAACCCTGTGCAATACCGGCCCCGAGGCAAAGTCTTTCGGTGTATGCTTTGCTGCGTAACGTAATGTATTAGGAGGCTCTATGAAAATTCGTTTTACTCCCGCAGCGGCCGCCGTCGGCCTTGCCGCCGGCATGCTCATGTCGTCGGGCGCCCTGGCCGCCGATACCATCAAGATCGCTATCGCCGGGCCTTTTACCGGCCCGGTTACTCAATATGGCACCATGGTCAAGGAAGGCGTCGATACCGCCCTCGAACAAATCAATGCGGCGGGCGGCGTGCTTGGCAAAAAGCTGGAAGCCGTTTCCATCGACGATGGCTGTGAACCCAAGCAGGGTCCGGTGGTCGCCAATCGCGTCGTCAACGATGAAATCCATTATGTGGTCGGGCATGTCTGCTCGGGCGCAACCATTGCCGCAACCAGCATCTATAACAGCGAAGGCGTGCTCATGGTGACGCCGTCGGCCACGTCGCCCGCCGTTACCGATGGCAAGAATTACGATATGATCTTTCGCACCATAGGCCGCGACGATCAGCAAGGCCCGGCGGCGGCCAAGTTCATCATCGAGAAAATCAAGCCGCAAAAGGTTGCGGTCTTGCACGACAAGCAGTCGTATGGCCAGGGTATTGCCAGCTCCGTCAAAAGCGAGCTCGAAAAGGCAGGCATCAAGGTCGTGCTGTTCGAAGGCATCAACGCCGGCGACAGCGACTATTCCGCGGTGATTACCAAGCTGAAAAGCGCCGGTGTCGATTTTATCTACTACGGCGGCTATCATCCTGAAATGGGTTTGTTGCTGCGTCAAGGCGCCGAGCAAGGCTTGAAGGCCAGGCTAATGGGACCCGAAGGCGTGGGTAATCCGGATATCAACGCCATTGCCGGCGCTTCGGTCGAGGGCATGCTGGTGACCTTGCCCGCCGACTTCACAAAAGACGCCGCCAATGCCGCTATTGTCAAAGTGTTCAAAGATAAAAAGCGCGATCCTGGCGGCGCGTTCCAATTGACCGCGTATTCGGCGACCAAGGCCATCGCCGACGGTATCAAGGGCGCGGGTGTCGACGATCCGGCCAAGGTGGCCGCTTATCTGCATGCCAATACCATCGATACGCCGATCGGAAAAATTTCCTGGACCAAGCAGGGCGACTTGAAGAATTTCAAGTTCGATATTTTTACCTGGCACAAAGACGGTACAAAATCGGTCTACAAGTGATTATTTCCGCTGGCGGTTAGCGGTATACAAGAGCGCCTTTCACAGGCGCTCTTTTTATGACGCTGGATTTTCAGGCTTCAGACAGAAGCGGCATTGAGAGCCGCTTAGCGATGCCGCCCGGCTTACTTCAATCGGCAATCCGCTTGCCGGTGTCGGCATCGAACCAATGCAGCGGATGTATGCCGTCGGACCCTGCCTGCACGGTTTCACCCAACTGCAATGGAAAGTCCTTGGTCAAGCCCACCGGACAGCGCAGCACCACGGCGGTATCGCCATGACGGCCGTGGATCAACTGCTCCGATCCCAGAATCTCGACCATTTCGATATCGATGGGGATGCCGGCGGCATGCAGCCTCATGTGCTCGGGCCGCATGCCCATGATGACTTTTCGGTTCGCCAAGGCGGCCGGGACGGCGTCGGCATCGATCTGCAGCGCCGCGCCGCTTTCATCCTGCACCTGGCGCTGGTCGTTGATACGGACTGGTATCAGGTTCATCGGCGGCGAGCCGATAAAGCTGGCCACGAAAATGGAAGCAGGCTTTTCGAATACCTCGATAGGCGTGCCCACTTGCTCCGCCATGCCTTTGTTCATCACGACCATGCGCTGCGCCAGCGTCATTGCCTCGACCTGATCGTGCGTGACATACAGGCTGGTGGTTTTCAGCCGATGATGCAGTTTCTGGATTTCCAGCCGCATTTGCACCCGCAGCTTGGCATCCAGGTTGGACAAAGGCTCGTCGAACAAGAACACCTTGGGATCGCGCACAATCGCGCGGCCCATGGCGACGCGCTGCCGCTGGCCGCCCGACAATTGGCGCGGACGCCGGTCTAGCAAGGAGGACAACTCCAGTATCTTGGCGGCCTTGTCCACCCGGTTCTGGATTTCCTGCTTGTCGAACTTGCGTATCTTCAGGCCGTAAGCCATGTTTTCGAACACGGTCATGTGCGGGTAGAGCGCGTAGTTCTGAAACACCATGGCAATGTCGCGTTCGGCCGGCTCCAGTTTGTTGACAATGGTGTCGCCTATGCGGATGTCGCCGCTGGAAATGCTTTCCAGCCCGGCCACCATACGCATCAAGGTCGACTTGCCGCAGCCCGAGGGGCCGACGATGACAATGAACTCGCCGTCCGCAACGTCCATGCTTATGCCGTGTATGACGGCGATATCGCCAGGGTAGGTCTTGGTTACGTTGAGAAAACTGAGTGTAGCCATGTGTGGGATTCCAAAATCGATAGGCCGGACAGAGCCGGTTTTATAATGGCAAGCGATGCATGGGCCGGCTATTTTTCAGCATCGACCAAGCCTTTCACAAACCACTTCTGCATGAAAATGACGACGGCCGCCGGCGGGATCATGGCCAGCAGGGCCGTGGCCATGACCAGGTTCCATTCGGTCACGCTGTCGCCGCCCGCGATCATGCGCTTGATGCCTATGACCACAGGGTACATATTTTCCTGCGTGGTCATGATGAGCGGCCAAAGATACTGGTTCCAGCCGTAGATGAACTGGATGACAAACAGGGCGGCGATGCTGGTGCGCGACAAGGGCAGCAGGACATCCTTGAAGAAGCGCATGGGGCCGGCGCCGTCGATGCGGGCGGCTTCGATCAGTTCGTCGGGCACTGTCAAAAAGAACTGGCGGAAAAGAAACGTGGCGGTGGCCGATGCGATCAGCGGCAAGGTCAGGCCGGCGTAGGAGTTGAGCATGCCAAGGTCGGCCACGACTTTGTATGTGGGCGCGATGCGCACTTCAACCGGCAGCATCAGGGTGACAAATATCATCCAGAAAAAGAACATGCGGAAGCGGAAACGGAAATACACCACGGCAAAAGCCGACAGCATGGAAATGACGATCTTGCCGATCGCGATGACCAGGGCCATTACCGTGCTGACCCACATCATGCGCGCGACCGGCGGCGTGTTGGCGCCATCGCCGAACAGGGCCGCGTGGTAGTTTTCCAGGAAATGGCCACCGGGTATCAGGGACATGGGCGCCTGGGCGACCTGCTGGGCGGTTTGCGTGGACGCCACAATCGTGACATACAGCGGGAAGGCGACGATCGCCACCCCGAGGATGAGGATGATGTGGGACAGGATATCCAGGTAGGGACGGCGTTCGATCATGTATGGCCTTGCCGGGTATGGGCGGTGTATCAGTAGTTGACTTTGCGGTCGACGTAACGGAACTGCACGACAGTCAGCAGCACCACGATCAGCATCAGGATCACCGACTGGGCGGCCGACGAACCGATATCCAACCCCTTGAAGCCGGCGTTGTAGACCTTGTACACAAGAATCGCCGTACTGCTGCCCGGGCCGCCTTGCGTCACGATGTCGATAACGGCGAAGGTGTCGAAGAAGGCGTAAATTACGTTGACCACCAGCAAAAAGAAAGTGGTCGGCGACAGCAGCGGGAAGACTATGGTCCAGAACCGGCGCATAGGGCTTGCGCCGTCAATCGCGGCCGCTTCGATGAGCGAACGGGGTATGGATTGCAGGCCGGCCAGGAAAAACAGGAAATTATAGGAAATCTGTTTCCAGACGGAAGCCAGTACCACCAGAATCATGGCGTCGTTGCCGTCGAGCCGAGGATTCCAGCCTATACCCGCTTGCGTCAGGTAAACCGCCAGCATGCCGACCGACGGCGAAAACAGAAACAGCCACAACACGCCGGCCACTGCGGTTGCCACGGCGTAGGGCCAAATCAGCAGCGTCTTGTAGATACCCGCGCCCCTGACCACCCGGTTGGCGATCACGGCCAGCAATAGCGACACAGTCAGTCCCAGCACGGCGACCAGGATGGAAAACACCGCGGTAACCTTGAAGGAGCTTACATAGTCCGCGTTGGCGAACAGTTCGGCGAAATTATCCAGCCCCACAAATTGGGAAGACAGGCCGAATGGGTCTTCGATGCGAAACGATTGCCAGACGGCCTGGCCGGCGGGCAGGAAGAAAAACACGATGGTGATCGCCAGTTGCGGGGCAAGCAGCAGATAAGGTAGCGTTTTATGATTGAAAACAACGCGCTTTTCCATGGGAGTCTTTTTTGCCTTGCAGTCAGTGCCCATCCGGGCAGCGGGCCTGGGTGGAAAAGGGCCGCGATCTTTCATAAACGGAAACCGTGAGCGGCGCCCGTTCAACAGGGCGCCGCTCACGGCGGCAAGCTTGATACAGGATACTATTTAACGCTTTTTTCGAAACGCTCCAGCAGTTCGTTGCCGCGCTTGACCATATTCGCCAGGCCGGCCTCGGGCGTTACCGAGCCCGAGAAAATCTTTTCCATTTCACCGTCTTCGATATCGCGGATTTGCGGCAGATAACCCAGGCGCACGCCGCGCGAGTTCTCGGTGGTGGTGGCGTTAAGTTGCTTGACGGCAATGTCGGTACCGGGATTCTTGCCATAGAAGCCCGATTTCTCGGTAAGCTCGTAGCCCGCTTTGGTTACCGGCACATAGCCGGTGCCCTGATGCCACTCGGCGGCCTTGGCGGGACTGGCCAGGAACTTGAAGAATTTCGTCACGCCTTTGTAGACTTCAGGCGATTTCTTGGAGAATACCCATAACGAGGCGCCGCCGATGATCGAATTCTGGGGTGCGCCTTTGACATCCGCGTAATAGGGCAGGGACGACGTGCCGAATGCGAATTTGCCGGTCTTGATGATATTGGCGCGGTTGCCGCTGGAGCCGGTAAACATGGCGCATTTGCCGGTGGTGAACAGCGAGTTGGGCGCATCGCCGCGGCCGCCGTAAGTGAAAGTGCCTTCCTTGGCCATGTTGGCCAGGAAGGTCATGTGGCGCACGAACAAAGGCTTGGTGACGTCAAGGCGCGCATCCAGCCCGCCGAAGCCATTGTCTTTTGTTGCATAGGGCGTGTTGTGCCATGCGCCGAATGTTTCGAGATGGATCCATGACGGCCAGGATGTCGTGTAGCCGCATTCCATGCCGGCCGCGCGCAGTTTTTTACCGGCTTCGGCCACTTCGTCCCAGGTTTTTGGCGGTTTTTCCGGATCGAGGCCCGCTTTTTTGAAGGCGTCCTTGTTGTAGTAGAACACCGGTGTCGAGCTATTGAAAGGCATGGACACCAGCTTGCCGTCGGAGGACGAATAATAGCCGGCCACGGCGCCAAGGAACTCGGCCGGATTGATGGGGTCGCCGGCTTTTTCGGACATTTCCTGGATAGGCTGGATAGCGCCTTTGGCATACATCATCGTAGCCGTGCCGACTTCAAACACCTGCAGGATGTCGGGGGCATTGCCGGCGCGAAAGGCGGCGATGCCGGCGTTCATCGATTCGCCGTAAGCGCCCTTGTAGACCGCGTGAACCACGTAGTCGGACTGGCTTTTGTTGAACTCGGCGACCAGCGCATTGACGCGTTCGCCCAAAGCGCCTTCCATCGAGTGCCAAAAGTTGATGTCGGTGGCGGCGTTGGCGCTACCCATGCCGGCAATAAGGCCGGCAAGAGATAAGGCAAAAAGCTTTGTTCGCATGAGGTTTTCTCCTGAAATTGTGCAGTCCATTCAATACATGTGACTGGGTACGCCGCGTAGTCTATGACACGTATATGACATTGCGGTGACTCTAACGGTAATAAACACCGGCGGTCAATTCAAAATTACCCGCAGTACAATTTTGAAAATCGTACAATGGCAGCCTTATGACTAAAGAACTCACTATCGCATTCATCGGCGGCGGCAATATGGCCACCGCTTTGGGGGCCGGCCTCATCGGCAAGCGTTGCGGCGCCCATGACGTGCATGTCGTCGATACCAATGCTCCCGTCCTAGAGCGCTGGGCGCAGCAGGGCACCTCTGTCGCATCCTCGCCCGATGCGGCGCTGGCCGGCCGGCGTGTCTGGATCTTCGCCATCAAGCCTCAGTACATGAAAGAGGCGGTGCAAAGCTGCCGTCCATTCTTGCAAGATGACACCCTGGTCATCAGCGTTGCGGCCGGTATTTCAAGCGCCACCCTGAGCCAGTGGCTGGGCGTGCCGGGACAGCCCTGGACCCGGCTGATCCGCTGCATGCCGAATACGCCCGCGCTGATCGGCGCCGGAGCCAGCGGCTTGCTGGCCGCGCCGGGCGTTTCCGAAGACGATAAGCTGCTGGCGCAGCAGTTGCTGCGCGCGGTCGGCGAGGTCGTATGGGTGGCCAGCGACAATGAAATCGACGCGGTAACCGCCCTGTCGGGCAGCGGTCCCGCCTACGTGTTCCTGTTTATCGATGCCTTGATCCAGGGCGGAGTCAAGCTGGGCCTGTCCGAAGACCAGGCGCGCACGCTGGCCCTGGCCACACTGACCGGCGCAACGCAACTGGCGGCGTTGTCGCATGAAAGCCTGGCGGTGCTGCGCGAACGTGTGACATCCAAGGGCGGCACGACCGCCGCGGCGCTGGCCGTATTCGAAGACAAGCAGTTTGTCGATGTCGTCCAGGCGGCCATGCAAGCCGCGGCGGAACGTGCTGCAGGGCTATCCGGCGAGTTTTCCCAATGAACCACAATCCACCGACGGTTTTTGCCAACATGACGGCAAAACAATTTTTCATCGCCGTGCTGGCCATGGGCGTGGTGGTGGTTGGCTCGAACATATTGGTGCAGTACCCCATCAATCACTGGCTTACCTGGGGCGGTATTTCGTATCCAGTGGCCTTTCTGGTCGCCGATTTGCTTAACCGGCGCTTCGGCGCGGGGGCCGCGCGCAAGGTGGCCTATGTGGGTTTTGTCGCGGCCCTGATCATTTCGACATGGGTCGCCACGCCGCGCATCGCCCTGGCTTCGGGGCTGGCTTTTTTGTGTTCGCAACTGGTCGATATCCAGGTTTTCGACCGCCTGCGCCATCAGCGGTGGTGGCGGGCTCCTCTTTTAGGCGGAGTGGCCGGCGCGGCGCTTGATACCCTGGTGTTTTTCAGCGTCGCGTTTGCCGGCACGGGGGTCCATTGGGTGGCCTTGCTGCTGGGCGATCTTGCGGTCAAATTGCTGGTGAATGTGACCATGTTGGCGCCATTTCGCGCACTTATGTGGAATTTGGCGCGCCCCGCCCAGACTGCCGGGCGGCAGGCCCGGCCCGAGGGATCATAGGCCATCCGCCCAATACGGCCGGCAATGGGCGGGGGCAAATCCTGAATCGTATCCCCCCTCTAAGGGCTTATCCGTAGTGACAGCGACTCAGTGTATTGTCAGAATACGTTAGCCGTTAGAGGCGGAAGCTAAACATCATGGCTCACCGTAAATAAGGTATTCGGTTCCCTAACATGGAGCCGATTGCGGCGGGCCTAACCCGGAGATCAGCAGGCATGAAGTTTCTCAAGAAAGTATCCCCCTTGGTATTGGCGGTCGGCGCCATGGCATTTGCCGGCGGCGCCTTTGCGGCCGACACCATCAAAATCGGCATCCCTCAACCCATGACCGGCCCTTCGACCCAGTATGGCGATCAAATCCAGGCCGGCGCGCTGACCGCCATCGAAGCCATCAACGCCGCGGGCGGCGTCAAGGGCAAAAAGCTGGAGCCTCTGCTGATCGACGATGGCTGCGAACCCAAGCAGGCCGTACCTGCCGCCAACCGGGTCGTCAATTCGGGCGCCAAATTCGCCGTTGCCCATGCCTGCTCGGGCACCACCGTTCCCGCCGTGAACGTGTATGAACAGGAAGGCATCGTTGCCATTACCCCGGGGGCCACCTCGCCGCTGGTAACCGATACCATCAAGCCGCATTATTTTTTCCGCACCATCGGCCGCGACGACCAGCAAGGCCCTTTTGCCGCCGATTACATCGCCAAGCAGCTCAAGCCTAAATCCGTGGCCATCCTGCACGACAAGCAAACCTACGGTTCGGGCGTCGCCAGCCAGGTCCGCGATAGCCTGGCCAAGAACAAGGTAAATGTTTCCTTCTTCGAGGGCATCAACGTTGGCGATAGCGACTATTCCGCTGTCATCACCAAGCTCAAGTCGCTCAATCCAGACCTGATTTATTTCGGCGGCTACCATGCCGAACTCGGGCTGGTGCTGCGCCAGGCTCGTGAACAGGGCCTGAAGACCCAGTTCATGGGTCCCGAAGGCGTAGCCAACAAGGATCTCGTGGCCATTGCCGGCCCAGCCATCGACGGTTTGCTCGTGACGCTGCCTTCCGACTTCACCAAACTGCCCGGAAACGAAAAAATCCTTGAAAATTTCAAGAAATCGAAACGCAGCCCAGACGGCGCATTTACCATGCCCGCCTATGCCGCGGTGCAAATCCTGGCTGACAGCATCAATGCCGTAGGCGAAGATTCCGCCAAAGTGGCCGACTACATGCATGCCAACGCATTCGATACCGGTATCGGCAAGGTCGAATACGATGCCAAGGGCGACCTGAAAAAGTTTGAATTTGCCGTCTTCAAATGGGACAAGGCCGGCAACATGACACAACTGAAGTTCTAATCGCTGCACTGCGTGCTCCAGCCTTCCAGGGCTGGGGCATTTCTTTTTTTCCTTCGGCCAGCCTGTGTGTGCATGCTGCAGGCTGACGCACCGGAATCCCCGTTTTATGTCAGAACTCCTACCCCAACTTACGCAACAGCTTTTCAACGGCTTGTCGCTAGGCGCCATCTATGCGCTCATCGCCATCGGCTACACAATGGTCTATGGCATCATCGGCATGATCAACTTCGCGCACGGTGAAATTTATATGATCGGGGCCTATGTCGGCCTGGTCACCTTGTCGGCCATCGGGGTCAACAGCGGTTTGGCCCTGCCTGTCATCATCCTCATCATGCTCGTTATCGCGGTGTTCGTCACCGGCGTCTACGGCTATGCAATCGAAAAAGTGGCGTACGCGCCCTTGCGCGGCGGCCCGCGTCTTGTGCCGCTTATTTCCGCCATCGGCATGTCCATCTTCCTGCAGAATTGGGTTGCCATCGGGCAGGGCGCCCGCGATATGGCGGTGCCGGCGCTGGTCACCGGTTCGGTACAGTTCCAGCTTGGCAGCGATTTCGTCATTACCGCGCCATATTCCCGCATCATGATTATCGTGGTCACGGTAATGCTCATGATTGCGCTCACCCTGTTCATCAAGTATTCCCGCATGGGCCGCGCATCGCGCGCATGTTCGCAAGATTTGCGCATGGCCAATCTCCTGGGCATCGATACCAATCGCATTATTTCATTCACTTTCATCATCGGCGCCATGCTGGCGGCGGTGGGCGGGGTGCTTATCGCCCTGGCTATCGGCAAGCTGAATCCCTTCATCGGTTTTCTGGCCGGCATCAAGGCCTTTACCGCCGCGGTGCTGGGCGGCATCGGCAGCATACCGGGCGCCATGCTCGGCGGCGTTCTGCTGGGTCTGGCCGAAACGTTTGCCGCTGCTTATATTTCGTCGCAATACAAGGACATCGTCGCCTTCGGCCTGTTGGTGTTTATTTTGCTGTTCCGCCCGACCGGGCTGCTAGGCAAACCCGAAGTGGAAAAAGTGTAATGGGCAACAACGTAAAAAATGCGCTCATCGCCGCCTTCATGGCCGGCGTGATCATTGCGCCTGTCTTTGGTTTGCAAATTGTCCGGCTAGGCATGCAAACCCATTTGGAACCCGAATGGGACATCATCGCGGCCGGCATGGCCATTGTGTTTGTATTCCAGCTTCTCGTCCGGCCCTTTTTTGCCCGGCTGTTCGCAAAAAAGGCGGTCAAGCGGGCCTTGCCTGTCCTGTCCGACTCGGCAAGGCGCGGCTTGATCATACTGTTGGTGGCCATCGCTGTGATCTTCCCGTTCTTTACCGGGCGGGCGCAGGTGGACATTGCCACGCTCGTGCTTATTTACATCATGCTGGGGCTGGGCCTGAACATTGTCGTGGGCTTCGCCGGGCTGCTCGACCTGGGCTTTGTCGGTTTCTATGCGGTAGGCGCTTATACCTATGCCTTGTTGTATCACTGGGCGGGCTGGGGCTTCTGGCAGGCCTTGCCCCTGGCCGGGGCCATGTCGGCGCTGTTCGGCTTTGTGCTCGGCTTTCCGGTGCTGCGCCTGCGCGGCGATTACCTGGCTATCGTCACCCTGGGCTTCGGCGAAATCATTCGCTTGCTGCTCATCAACCTGTATTCCTTCACAGGCGGGCCCGACGGGATTTCCGGCATTCCCAAGCCCTCGGTATTCGGTTTTCCCATGGTAAGGCGCGCCGCCGAAGGCCAGACCACATTCCATCAATTGGTCGGCTGGAATTTTTCCACTCAGGACGTTATCGTTTATTTGTACTTGATGGCGCTGGGCCTGGCTCTGCTCGCCCTGTTCGTGTCCAACCGGGTCATACGCATGCCCATAGGACGCGCCTGGGAAGCCTTGCGCGAAGATGAAATCGCCTGCCGCTCGCTGGGGCTGAATCCAACGCGCATCAAGCTGTCGGCCTTCACCATGGGCGCCATGTTCGCGGGCCTGGGCGGGGCATTCTTTGCCGCCCGCCAAGGCCTGGTCAACCCCGAATCGTTTACTTTCATGGAGTCGGCCCTGATCCTGGCGATAGTCGTGCTGGGCGGCATGGGTTCGCAGGTCGGCGTCATCCTGGCTGCCATCGTGCTTACAGTCGCCCCGGAAATCGCGCGCGAATTCGCCGAGTACCGGATGTTGATTTTTGGATTGGTGATGGTGTTGATGATGATGTGGCGTCCACAAGGGCTGTTGCCGGTTACGCGTCCTCATGTGGAGCTGAAAGCATGAGCGGGGTATTGCTAGAGGTATCCGGCCTGACCATGCGCTTTGGCGGCCTGCTGGCCGTCGATCAGGTTGCCTTCCAGGTGAAGCGCGACGAGGTCTTTGCCATTATCGGGCCCAATGGCGCCGGCAAGACGACCGTGTTCAACTGCGTCGGCGGTTTCTACAAGCCCTCGTCGGGGGCCATCCTGATGGACGGCAAGCCTATCAATGGGTTGCCCAGCCACAAGGTCGCCCAGCAAGGCCTAGTGCGCACTTTCCAGAACGTGCGTTTGTTCAAGAACCTTACCGTGCTTGAAAACTTGCTGGTGGCGCAGCATACGCATATCCAGACAGGGCTGCTGCAAGGCTTGTTCAAGCTGCCGTCCTATCGCAAGTCGGAAGACGAAGCGCTGCGGCGGGCCGGCGACTGGCTGGACTTCATGGACATCCGGCAGTTCGCCAACCGCGAAGCGGGCAATCTCGCCTACGGCCATCAACGCCGCCTGGAGATCGCGCGCTGCATGATTACAAAGCCGCGCCTGCTGATGCTGGACGAACCCGCCGCCGGCCTTAACCCACAAGAAAAACGCGATCTTCAACTGCTCATCGATCGCTTGCGGAAAGAATTCGATGTGGCGGTATTGCTGATCGAGCACGATATGAGCCTGGTCATGGGCGTATCGGATCGCATCATGGTAATGGAACACGGCAAGCCCATTACCACTGGCCTGCCTGCGGACGTTCGTGTCGACCCCCGCGTCATCAAAGCTTATCTGGGGGAAGAATAAGTGCTCAAGCTCCAAAACGTAAGTACCTACTATGGCGCCATTCAAGCGCTCAACGACGTCTCTGTCGAAGTCAACAAGGGGGAAATCGTTACCCTGATCGGCGCCAACGGCGCGGGCAAGACCACGTTGCTCATGACGGTTTGCGGCTCGCCGCAAGCCCGCAGCGGCACGGTATCGTTCGAAGGCCAGGACATCACGCAAGACCATACGCATACCATCATGCGCCGGGGCATCGCCATTTCCCCGGAAGGGCGGCGCGTCTTTCCCGACCTTACCGTGGTTGAAAACCTTAAGATGGGCGGTTTTTTCCTGAACTCGCGCGAAATCGACGAAGGCCTGGACCATGTCTATGACTTGTTCCCGCGCCTGAAAGAGCGGGCCAATCAACGGGCCGGAACCATGTCCGGCGGCGAGCAGCAAATGTTGGCCATCGGACGGGCTCTCATGACCAAGCCCAAATTGCTGCTGCTCGACGAGCCTACCCTGGGCCTGGCGCCGCTTATCATTACGCAAATCTTCGAAATCATCCGGACCATACGCGAACAAGGCGTCACGGTATTTCTGGTCGAGCAGAATGCCAACAAGGCATTGCAAGTGGCCGATCGCGGCTATGTGCTGGAAACCGGCAAGGTTGTGCTGGCCGACACCGGCGCCAACCTGTTGGTCAATGATCAGGTGCGCAAGGCCTATCTGGGTGCCTAGCGTCCGAACTCTGTTCGGCGCGCGGTAATCGCGGCAAGCATGCGGGAAGGATAGGCGCCTTGTTCAGGCGCCTATCCTTTTTTTACGACAGGCCTTGCGCCTTGAGCGCGGCCTGAACTCCGGCATCGGCTTGCATGCGGGTAAAAAACGCCTGAAGGTTTTTCATGCCGCCGAGATCGACGTTCTTGCTGTTGGCCCAGCGCATGACCGTATACAGATAAGGATCGACGATAGAGCGCACGCCGGTGACCCATTGCTTGCTTTCCAATTGCTTGTCGACAATCGCGAACATCTGGATCAGTTTGCTGGCGGTCTTGGCGATCATTTCTTGCTGGAAATCAACGTTGTCGGTGTAATAGCCGGCGGAGAATATCGTGCTGAATGTACGATGAATATCGGCATTGCAAAAGCCCAGCCAGCGGCGCGTCTCGGCGCGTGCGCGCAAGGTGTCGGGAAGCAGGCCCGCTTCGGGGCTTTGCTCGGCCAGGTATTCCAGAATGGCGCTGCCCTGAGTCAGGGTGAAGTCCCCATCGACCAGAACCGGCACGGCGCCCATGGGGTTCAGGGCCAGGTAGGGCGGCTGTTTCAGTTCGTCGCGGCCGACAAGCTGGATTTCGTATGGCTTGCCTATCCATTCCAGGACGATATGCGAAGCCAGGGGGCAGGCGCCGGGTAAATAATATAACTTCATTGCTGCGATCTCCGTGAAAAGTGTCTTGCGTAATGGGTAAAGCCTGCAGACGGCGGGCCATGGTCAGGGATTCAGGTGCCGCTCCAGGAAAGTTTCCATGCCTTCATAGAATTCGAATTTGTTCTCATCGTTGTGGAAGCCGTGGCCTTCATTATCCTTGACCATGTATTCCACGTCCACGCCGCGCGCGCGCAGCGCCACCACCATTTGATCGCTTTCGTCTTTGTTGACGCGCGGATCATGCGCGCCTTGCGCGATAAACAATGGCGCCCTGATATTGCCTGCGTTCAAGGCCGGAGACGTCGCCACCAACCGTTCGCGATCGGCGACCGGGTCGCCCACCATGCTGTGCATTTTCGCCAACATGGGTTTCCAGTATGGCGGGATCGTGTTCATGAAGGTCAGCAGATTGGACACCCCCACATAATCCACCGCCGCCGCATAAAGGTCTGGCGTATAGGCAATGCCGGCCAGGGTCGCGTAGCCGCCATAGCTTCCGCCATAAATGGCGATGCGGCGGGGATCGGCAATGCCTTGCCCGATCAGCCATTGGACGCCGTCGCTGATATCGTCCTGCATGCCCAGCCCCCATTGGCCGAAGCCGGCTTCCCAGAAATCCCGCCCATATCCTGTTGAACCGCGGAAATTCATCTGCAAAACGCAGTAGCCGCGATTGGCCAGGAATTGGGCCTCCGGATTGAAGCCCCAGCCGTCGCGCAACCACGGCCCGCCATGCGGATTGATGATGCACGGCAGATTCTCGGGGCTGCGGCCGACGGGCAGTGTCAGGTAGCCGTGTATGGTCAGCCCATCGCGCGATTGATATTGGACAGGCAGCAAGGGCGCCATATCCTGTTCGGGCAGCTTGGGGTTGATATCGGCCAGTTTGTCCAGGGTATTGCTGGCCGCGTCGTAAATATAGCGGCTGCCGGGCGTGCGGTCGTTGTAGGCCGCAACAATGTATTTGGTTTCGTCGCGTGTGCCGCTTTGCAGGGAAATTTCGTAGCCGGGAAGTTTTTGCGCCACATCGGCATGTAGCTGTCTGCTGACGTTGTCAAAGAAGTGGTATTTCGGTTTATCGGTCTGGTAGATCGCCAGGGTCGGCACCTGGCGCAGGCGCGAATAGCCGGCGCCATCCAGATCGGCGCCGGCTACCTCAAAAACCAATTGCTCGAGTTCCGGTTGCGCCGGATCGATGATGACCAGCGCCAGGCAGTCGCGTCCACGATTGCTCAATGCATAAAAGCGCTGATTGTCGAAGGTAAAGAATTCGGGGCTGACCGTGGTGCGAAAATCGGTGGTGATAATCGGCCTGAAGTCTTCGGACTCGGTATCGCGGTATAGCAGAGTGCTGTGCAGCCCGTCGCTGGCAATGCCCGCGCGCACCCGGCCTTTATGGTCGGTCTGCCAGCCGATGATATCGCCGGGGTTTTCGGCGACCAGCGTCAGGACGCCGGTATGGATGTCGGCGCGATAGACGTCGAACACTTCGGGATTGCGCCGATTGTGGCTGATGAGTATGTGGTCTGGATCGTCCTGCAGATCGTCCTCGATGCTGGCGCGCACTCCCGGAAACGGCGTCAGGTCGGTCAGCTTGCCGCTGCCGGCGTCGACGGCCAGCACATGGAAATTTTCGTCGCCGTTCAGGTCTTTTTCGTAAATGACGGTATTCGAGCCTTTCCAGAAGTATTGACTGATATCGCGCTCGCTTTCCTGTGTCAGCCGGCGCGGCTGTCCAACAGGGGTGCTGCCTTGCAGCGCTTGCACAAATACATTCATGCGTGCTACCTGCCCGTTTATGCCGGCGGGCTGCATGAAGCCCAGCATGGCGCCGTCGTCCGACAACCGGAAGAAGCCGCGTTCGGGGTTGCGGAAAAAATCCTGCACGGGATAGATTTCAGGCGGACGGCTTGCGCCGTTGGTATCGCCGGCCAGGGGATGGGCGGGCATGCGGGCTGGTCGCTCTGTGGACATATGCGGAAATCCTGTGTTGCGGACGATTCCCGGCAGGCGCTGGATACGTGTACGCAGGCATGCGCATCGCCGGGAAAAATCCTATTACTATATAGGATAGGCTGGTTTGCTGTGCCGGCCGTTACGTATTCAAGAAAGGATATCCAATGGCCGAGCGCCCCCTGCAAGTTGTTTTTCTGGACCGGGAAACCATTTCTCCGCAAACCGTTCTGCGGCCTTTGCCGTTCGAGCATGATCTGAAGGTTTATGGGCGCACCAGCCGGGATCAAGTCGCTGAACGTATCGCGGATGCCAATATCGTCATTACCAACAAAGTGCCTGTGCGCCAGGAAGCGCTGGAACAGGCGCCCAGGCTGAAGATGATCGCCGTGGCGGCCACCGGCAGCGACAATATAGATTTGGCCGTGTGCGCCGCCCGGGGCATTGTCGTATCGAACATACGCGGTTATGCCATCCATACTGTGCCCGAGCATGTCTTCGCACTGATTTTTTCCTTGCGCCGCAGCATCGTGGCCTATCGTGAATCGGTCAAGGCGGGGCGCTGGTACGATGCCCAGCAATTTTGCTATTTCGATTATCCCATCAAGGATCTGGCCGGATCGACCTTGGGCATCGTGGGCGAGGGCACGCTGGGCCAGGCGGTGGCCGCTATTGGCCGGGCCCTGGGAATGCGCGTCTTGTTCGCCGCGCGCAAAGGGGCTCAAAAGGCCGGCAGCCTGTATACGCCTTTCGAGCAATTGCTGGCGAAAAGCGATGTCATCACGCTGCACTGTCCGCTTAACGAGCAGACTCGCGACCTGATCGGCGCGCCGGAGTTCGCATTGATGAAACGCAAGCCGATATTGATCAACACCGCCAGGGGCGGGCTGGTCAACGAGGCGGCTTTGGCGCAGGCCTTGCGCAGCGGCCAGCTTGGCGGCGCGGGCTTCGACGTGACAGTGCCCGAGCCGCCCGCCAACGACCATCCTTTGCTCCAGTTGCTCGATATGCCCAATTTCATTCTTACCCCGCATGTGGCCTGGGCCAGCGAAGAAGCGGTGCAGGGGCTGGCGGATCAGCTTATCGACAATATCGAGGCTTATTACCGGGGCTCTCCGCGCAACGTTACCGCGTCCCCACTGTAGCTCCGGGAAATGTCCGGCTTATCCAAAAATTTGCGTTTCAAGGTTGTTCACTATGCGTGTCGTGATTGCGCCAGACTCCTTCAAAGAAAGTTTAAGCGCCTGGGGCGTGGCCCAGGCAATCGCCAATGGCGTGCGCGATGTCCTGCCGGATGCCGATATTGTGTGCGTGCCCATGGCCGATGGTGGCGAAGGTTCGCTGGATGCGGTCCTGGCCGCCACCTCCGGCGAGCGGCGCCGGGCGCCCGTGCAAAACGCCAATGACCAAATCTGCGAGGCAAGCTGGGGCTGGCTGGGCCAGGGCAGGGCATTCATAGAAATGGCCGCCGCGGCCGGGCTGGAACAGATTCCGCCGGCGCAACGCAAACCCTTGCAGGCGACCAGTTATGGGGTAGGCCAGCTGATAGTGCAGGCCCTGGATGCCGGCGCGCGCCACATCGTGCTCGGTCTTGGCGGCAGCGCCAGCAACGACGCGGGCGCCGGTCTGTTGCAAGCGCTGGGCGCGCGCCTGCTTGACGATAAGGGCAATGAATTGCCTTTGGGCGGCGCCGCCTTGCGGCAACTGGCCCGGATATCGCTGGACGGGCTGGACGCACGTCTGCAAGACACCAGTTTCGAGATCGCCGTCGACGTAGACAACCCTTTGTGCGGGCCTCGGGGCGCCTCGGCGATATTCGGACCGCAAAAGGGTGCTTCGGCCGAGGATGTGGCGACATTGGATGCGGCGCTGGCGCATTTCGCAAAAATTTGCGCCGGCCAATTCCACAAAGACGAGCAAAACCTGCCGGGCATGGGCGCCGCCGGAGGCCTGGGCTTTGCGGTCAAGACCTGTTTCGACGCCAGCTTCAGGCCGGGCGTCGAGCTTATCGCCGAACTCTCCGGCCTGGCCGGCGCCATGCGGGGGGCTGATCTGGTGTTCACCGGCGAAGGCCGCATGGATGCGCAGACCTTGCTGGGTAAAACGCCAGCGGGGGTGGCCAACTATGCGCGTCGCAGCGCCATTCCGGTTATCGCCATTGTGGGTTCCCTGGGCGAGGGATACGAGGCGCTGTATGAAGCCGGCATTACGGCCGCTTTCAGTTTGGCCCCCGGGCCGCTTACCCTGGAGCAGGCGTGCGCCGATGCGCCCGGCTATCTGCGCCAGCGCGCCGGCGACTGCACTCGTCTGTGGCTGGCCGGCCGGCGGGCTGCCGCCCTGGGCGCAACCGCGACGGAAGCACGTCATCCATGAATACGAATAGCTGCCTCGCGCCCGATTTCTCGTTAAAAGGCAAGCTGGCCCTGATTAGCGGTTCCACCCAAGGGCTGGGGCTGGCGATTGCCAAGGCATACGCCGCCAGCGGCGCCAGCGTTGTCGTCAACGGGCGCCAAGCTGAACGGGTCGCGCAAGTGGTAAGCAGCCTGGCCGGACAAGGCTACGGCGCGCATGCCTATGTGCAGGACATAAGCCGCCTGACCGAACTGGAAGCGTCGTACGGACAGTTATGCCAGGACATCGGCACGCCCGATATTCTCGTCAACAATGTCGGCATCCGCATACGCAAGCCGCTGGCGCATGCGACGCTGGAAGAAATCATCGAATTGATCAATGTGGATTTGATCGCGGCGGTCCAGTTGTCCAAATTGGCCGCCGGCGCGATGGCTCGCAGGCAAATCAAGGGCCGTCTCATTACCCTGACGTCCATCGCCGGCGAATTGGCCCGGCCGGGCGATGCCATTTATCCCATCGCCAAGCAAGGGCTGAGCGGCATGATACGGGCCTTGGCGGTCGAGTACGGCCGTTGCGGCATTACCAGCAACGGCATTGCGCCCGGCACTTTCGCTACCGAAACCAACGCCAGCCTGGCCAATGATCCGGTCAACGGCCCGGCTGTACTGGGCCGCAATCCGCTGGAGCGTTGGGCGCGGCCCGATGAAATCGCCGGCGCGGCGGTTTTTCTGGCCTCACCCAGCGCCTCGTATGTGAATGGCCATATTCTTGTGGTGGACGGCGGGTTTTCGGTCACGTTCTAAACACGCAAACCCCGGGGGTCAGGCGTTCTGCCTGCTGATCCGGTCCACGGCAAGCTCACCCTTCAAGTGTTCGACAAAGGACTTGACCGCGCGCGGCACATACGCGCTATAGGGCCGAATGGCATAGATGGCGTCGCCAAATACGCCTACCGGCTTCCAGTCGGGCAGCAGCTGCGCCAGGCGCCCGGCGTCGACATCGTCCTGGGCGGTGAAATCGGGCAGCAGGGCTATGCCTTGGCCGGCAATTACCAGCTCGCGCAAGGCTTCGCTGTTGTTGGCGCAGAAATTTCCGCTGATAGGCACGCTGTGGTGCTCGCTTTCATTACTGGCCGGCGCAAAGCTCCAGACCGGCGAGGCCGCCGAGCGCAGGTAGTACAGGCAGTTATGGCTGGACAGATCGTCCGGCGTCGCGGGAACGCCATGTTTTTCCAGGTAGGCGGGCGCGGCCGCCAGCAACGTACGCGAGGGGCGCAGCAGCCAGGCGACATGGGTTTCGGGAACATTACTGGTATGGCGTATGGCCAGGTCGAAGCCTTCCTGCGCCAGCGAGCTTATGCGGTCGGAGAGCTCGATTTCGATCCGGATCTGCGGGCAGGCCTGTAGAAATTTGCCGATCAGCGGGGCGATTTTCTGCCGTCCCAGTGCGACCGGCGCGGTGACGCGCACCACGCCCCGAGGCAGTTCAGACAGATCGCGGATATTGTCGAACCCTTGCTCGATCGCTATGAATGCCTGCCGTGTGCTGTCGACCAAGGCTTGGCCGGCGTCCGTCAAGCGCACGCTGCGCGTGGTGCGCGCCACCAGCGCCACGCCCGAGACTTGTTCAAGTTCGGCAATGCGTTGGCTGACCGCGCCTTTGCTGACACCGAGGCGTTTCGCCGCCGAGGTATAGCTGCCGGTAGCGCCCAGCATGCTTAGCCAATAGATGTGCGACCACAGCAATTCTTTTGTGCGCTCTTTCATGGTTTGCCGTTATGGAAAGGTGGAATTGTTCATTATATTAAACAATGTATCCAGTTTTTCGGTATTGCGGGCCAGTCTCGCAGTGCCTATACTTTTTTCATCGTTATCCACTTGAGAACCAACCATGAAAGACCAGCACGCGAATGCCGCCAGCCCCATCAACAAGCAGGCCGCCTATACCGACTCCGGCGATGTCGTGAATTTTATCGGCGGCCAGGCTGTCGCCAGCGGCGGCGGGCGCAAGCAGGATGTTTTCAATCCCTCCACAGGCGCGGTCTGCCGCCAGGTGGCGTTATCCACCCTGGACGATGTCAATACCGCGGTCGCTGCCGCCAAGGCGGCCTCGCATGCCTGGGCCGACACCTCGCCTGTGCGCCGCGCGCGCATCATGAACACGTTTCTTCGCTTGATGAACGAGAACACCGACATCATGGCGGCGATGATAACCGCCGAACATGGCAAGGTTTTTACCGACGCGCAAGGCGAAGTCGCGCGCGGCATCGATGTCATCGAATATGCCTGCGGTATTCCGCAGCTGCTCAAGGGCGACTATACCGAACAAGTTGCCAATGGCATCGACAACTGGACCCTGCGCCAGCCCCTGGGCGTGGTCGCCGGCATTACTCCTTTCAATTTCCCCTGCATGGTGCCGTGCTGGATGTTCCCCATGGCCATCGCCGCCGGCAACTGTTTCATCCTCAAGCCCAGCGAGCGCGATCCCAGCGTTTCCATCTTTATCGCCAAGCTGTTCAAGCAGGCCGGCTTGCCCGATGGCGTCTTCAATGTGATACAAGGCGATAAAATCGTCGTGGACGGCTTGCTGGAACACCCGGACGTCGCGGCGCTCAGCTTTGTCGGCTCCACGCCCATCGCCCAATACATTTACGAGCGCGGCGCCCATTTCGGCAAGCGCGTGCAAGCGCTCGGCGGCGCCAAGAACCACATGATAGTCATGCCGGACGCCGATATCGAGCGCACGGTGGATGCCTTGGTGGGTGCGGCCTACGGCTCGGCGGGCGAACGCTGCATGGCGATTTCCGTGGCGGTGCTGGTGGGCGATGTGGGCAAGAAAATCCTGCCGGCCCTGCAAGAGCGCGCCAAGACCTTGAAGATCAAGGACGGTATGAACCTGGACGCCGAAATGGGCCCGGTCGTGACCAAAGAGGCGCTGAGCCGCATCGAAAACTACATCGCCATCGGCGTGGAGCAAGGCGCCGATTTGCTGGTCGATGGCCGCGGCTGGAAGGTGGATGGGCACGAGAACGGATTTTATATAGGCGGCACGCTGTTCGATAATGTCACGCCCGAGATGACCATCTACAAGGAAGAGATTTTCGGTCCCGTGCTGGCCTGCGTGCATGTCCCGGATCTGGGCGCCGCCATCGATCTGGTCAACCGGCATGAATTCGGCAACGGCGTATCCTGCTTCACCAGCGACGGTCATGCGGCGCGCGAATTCGCCCGCCGCATTCAGGTGGGCATGGTCGGGGTCAACGTGCCGATTCCGGTCCCGATGTCCTGGCACGGCTTCGGCGGCTGGAAGCGCAGCCTGTTCGGCGATATGCATGCCTACGGCGAAGAGGGCGTGCGTTTCTATACCAAGCAGAAATCCGTGATGCAGCGCTGGCCTGAAAACATCAGCAAGGGCAATGAATTCATCATGCCGACAATGTAGGGGCTGCCTGCCTGGAATGGTGTGTTTCGCGGGCCGGATCATGCGCTGTCGGCGCTGTCCGGCCCGCGATGTTGTTGATCGGCCCGCGCATCCGGCCTCCTATAAAGTAGTACAGTTGAGGGTGATTCAATTTTCGTAAATGAGTGCCCTAATGAGTCGTCCCATTCGTCTTGCCATCAACGGCTATGGCCGCATCGGCCGTTGTGTTTTACGGGCGCTGTACGAGTCTCCCTTGAAGGATTCTTTCCAGATCGTGGCCATCAACGAGCCCGCCGATCTGGCGACCATAGTCTATCTGTCGCAGTTCGATTCCACGCATGGCGTGTTTCCGGGCAAGGTGGAGCAGGGCGCCGACTGCCTGGTGGTCAACGGCAGGGATATCCGCGTCAGCCACGCGCGCACTCCTGAAGAGGTGGACTGGAATAGCCTGGACATCGACATATTGCTCGAATGTTCGGGACAGTACAGCGCCCGCCATGATATCCAGAGGTTCATCGATGCAGGGTGTCCGCGCGTCCTGGTGTCGCAGCCGGGGAAAAGCGCCCATGATGTGGATTTCACGGTTGTCTTCGGCATCAATCACGACGGCCTGTCCGGGCAGGAGCGCATTGTGTCCAATGCCTCCTGCACCACCAATGCGATTGTGCCGGTCTTGTCGGCCTTGCATGATGCTTACGGCATCGATCACGCTTTCCTGACGACACTGCACTCGGTCATGAATGACCAGCCGCTTATCGACGGCTATCATCACACGGATTTGCGGCGCACGCGCTCGGCCATGCAGTCTATCGTTCCGGTGGCCACAGGGCTGGCGCAGGGCGTGGAACGGCTTTTGCCGCAGCTTGCCGGCAAAATACAGGCCAAGGCCATACGGGTGCCTATCTTGAACGTATCGGCGATAGACCTGATGGTCAAGCTGACGCGCGATGTCGCGGCGCAAGAGCTCAATGCCTTGCTGATCGAATCCACCAATCGCTATCCCGGCCTGCTTGCCTATTCGAACAATCCCCACGCTTCGATAGACTTCAATCACAATCCCCATTCGGCTATCATCGATGGCAGCCAGACCCGCAGCAATGGGGACGGCTTTGCCAATCTGTTCGTCTGGTTCGATAATGAATGGGGCTTCGCCAATCGCATGCTGGATGTGGCCAAAGTGTGGTCGGGCCGCTTTTAGGATTTCACCGTTTGCGGCGGCGGGCGTATAGTTGAAAACGGATTGGACACTATTTTTCAGAAATCAGGCATAAGGAGCGCATGATGGCGGCAACCCGCGTCGAAACCGATTCCATGGGTGCAATAGAAGTCCCTGCAGCGCGCTATTGGGGTGCGCAAACCCAACGCTCGATCGAAAATTTTCCCATAGGCGTCGCGCGTTTCAAATGGCAGCCGCCCATCATTTCCGCCTTGGGTATTCTGAAGAAAGCCGCGGCCCAGGCCAATGCCGAACTGGGCGAACTTGCCGGGGATATCGCCGGCCTTATTGCCAAGGCGGCCGACGAGGTCATAGACGGCAAGCTCAACGATGAGTTCCCCCTGGTTGTTTTCCAGACAGGGTCGGGCACGCAATCGAACATGAACGCCAACGAAGTCATTGCCAATCGCGCCATAGAATTGGCGGGCGGCGAGCGCGGCAGCAAGAAGCCGGTGCATCCCAATGACCATGTGAACCGGGGCCAATCGTCCAACGACACTTTCCCCACGGCCATGCATATAGCCGTGGCCCAGGAATTGACGCGCAAATTGCTGCCGGCGGTGGGCAAGCTGCGCGATTCCCTGGCGGACAAGGCCGCGCGGTTCGGCGATATCGTCAAGACCGGCCGCACGCATTTGCAGGATGCCACACCGATTACGCTGGGCCAGGAAATTGGCGGATGGGTTGCGCAAATCGATTTCGCGCTGGCCCGGATTCAAGCGGATTTGCCCGGCGTCTATGACCTTGCCATAGGCGGAACCGCCGTGGGCACGGGCCTGAATTCCCATCCGCGCTTCGGCGACGTGGCGGCGGCCCGCATTGCGCAGATTACCGGCCTGCCGTTTCGTTCCGCCGACAACAAATTCTTTGCCTTGTCGGCCCACGATGCGCTGGTCAGTTTGTCGGCGTCGCTGCGCACATTGGCCGGCGCCCTGATGAAAATGGCCAACGACGTGCGCTGGCTGGCCAGCGGGCCGCGCTGCGGCATAGGCGAACTGCATATACCCGACAACGAGCCGGGTTCATCCATTATGCCGGGCAAGGTCAACCCTACCCAGTGCGAAGCCATGACCATGGTGTGCGTGCAGGTGTTCGGCAACGACGCCGCGACCGCATTCGCCGGCACGCAAGGCAATTTCCAGCTTAATGTCTACAAGCCGGTCATGGTTCATAATGTGCTGGAGAGCATAGAGTTGCTAAGCGACGCCTGCCTGGCGTTCAACGATCATTGCGCCGTGGGCATCGAACCGAATCGCGAGCGCATTGCCGAGAACCTTGAAAAGAATCTCATGCTGGTTACGGCGCTGAATCGCCACATCGGCTACGACAAGGCGGCGGCCATTGCCAAGAAGGCCCAGAAAGAGCAAACCACCTTGCGCGCGGCGGCTCTTGCGCTGGGCCATGTCACCGCCGAGCAGTACGATGCCTGGATAGTACCTATCGATATGACGCATCCGGGCTAGGGCGCATCCGGCGTCAGACCCGGCATTCAAAGGGGGTAAGTAGCATGACCTCGGAGACCAAATCGGCATCGTCGCCTGTCAGGATAAAGCGTGCTTATGATGCCGCCAGCCCTGGCGACGGCTATCGCGTTTTTGTCGACAGGCTATGGCCGCGCGGTATGTCCAGGCAGGACCTGGCGTTCGACGAATGGAACAAGACTCTTGCTCCCAGTCCCGCTTTGCGCGCCTGGTTCGGACACAAGGTGGAGAACTGGGAGCATTTCCGCGCAAGCTACCTGTCCGAACTGCATGCGCCCGAACAGCGGCAAGGCATGCGCGATCTGATCGCGGCCGCCCAAGGCCGGCCCATTACTTTGGTGTATGCCGCCAAAGATACCCAGCATAATCATGCCCTGATTCTGGCGGCGGAAATAAACCGCCTATACTGAACCAGTGCCTTGCCGGACTTGTTGCGGTTTTCAAGGAGGCCTGCTTTTGATGGATATCACCATACTGGAGTTCGACGTGTCCACTCCTTTTCTGATTGGTCTTGTGCTTATTGGCGTGGTCCTGCTTGTGCTGATAGGCGTAATGGCTGTCCGGGCTCATAAACGCCAGATAGTCAGCGGCCGCGAGGAAATGCTGGGCATGCAAGGCATTGTGGCCAGCGTCGCCGGCGCAACGATATATGCCGAAATACATAGTGAAAGCTGGCGGGTGCGCTGCAACGAGCCTTTATCGCCCGGCGATCGCGTCAGGGTGGTGGCCATGGACGGCCTGGTTCTGCAGGTGACGCGCGTCGGCCCGTCCGCCGCGATCCGACATTAACCAAAGGGGAACGCCATGTTTTACAGTTTCAATATTGGTCCGAGCATCGTCATTATCCTGGTGCTGCTGGTGGCATTCAATGCCATCAAGATTCTGCGCGAATATCAACGCGGCGTTATTTTCACATTGGGACGATTCACCAAGGTAAAGGGGCCTGGCCTGATCTTTGTCTTTCCTTTTGTGCAGCAAATGGTGCGTGTCGATCTGCGGGTGGTTACCATGGACGTGCCCAGCCAGGATGTCATTTCACGCGACAATGTGTCGGTAAAGGTCAATGCGGTTCTGTATTTCAGGGTGGTGGCGCCCGAGAAAGCCATTATCCAGGTCGAACGCTATCTGGAAGCCACCAGCCAGCTTGCCCAGACCACGCTGCGCGCGGTACTGGGCAAGCATGAGCTCGACGAAATGCTGTCGGAGCGCGAAAAGCTGAATCTGGACATACAACAAATTCTCGACGCCCAGACCGACTCCTGGGGCATCAAGGTAACGAATGTCGAAATCAAGCATATCGACCTGAACGAGAACATGGTGCGCGCCATTGCGCGCCAGGCGGAAGCCGAACGCGAGCGCCGCGCCAAGGTTATTCATGCCGAAGGCGAAAAGCAGGCGGCTCAGGCCTTGATGGAAGCCGCCGAAATCCTGGCTACCCAGCCTTCGGCCATGCAATTGCGCTATTTGCAAACCCTGACCCAAGTGGCGGGCGATAAAAGCTCCACGCTGGTTTTCCCCATACCGGTGGATCTGCTGTCGTCGCTGATGGGCAAGAAAGGGTGATGGCTATTTTCGCTTGTCGTTGCAAGCCGGATTGAGCATCCGCGGCGAGAATTCGGCTTGCGCTGGAAACAGCGGTCGGCCCTGCGCATGACCGCTCTGGATTATGCGGGTTTTTTGGAGATAAAGAATGCAGATTGGGATGGTGGGTTTAGGCCGCATGGGCAACAATATGGTGCAGCGCCTGCTGCGCAATGGTCATGAATGCGTGGTGTACGACAGCCATCCCGCCGCGGTCAAGCCGCTGGCGGATCTTGGGGCCACGGGCTGCGGCGCGCTTGCCGATTTTGTCGCGGCCTTGTCATTGCCCCGCGTCGTGTGGCTTATGGTCCCGGCCGCGGTCGTCGACACGGTGCTGCATGAATTGCTCCCCTTGCTTGATGAAGGCGACATCGTGATCGACGGCGGCAATTCCGCCTACCATGACGACATACGCCGCGCCGGGGAACTGGCCCGCCAGGGCTTGCATTATCTGGATGTCGGCACCAGCGGCGGCGTGGCCGGACTGGATCGCGGCTATTGCCTGATGATAGGCGGCGATGCCGGTGCGTTCAAACATATTGAACCGATTTTCGCCGCGCTGGCCCCTGGCGACGCCGCTGTGCCGGCGACGCCAGGGCGCGCTCCTACCAGCGCCGACCACGGTTATTTGCACTGCGGCACGCATGGCGCGGGCCATTTCGTCAAAATGGTGCATAACGGCATCGAATACGGCATCATGGCCGCCTATGCCGAAGGCCTGAATATTCTGCACAAGGCCAACGTCGGCAAGCAGGAACGCGTGGCCGATGCCGAAACAACGCCACTGCGCCATCCCGAGCATTATCAATACGACCTCGATCTGCCCGAAATCACCGAAGTGTGGCGGCGGGGCAGCGTGATCGGCTCATGGCTGCTGGACCTGACCGCCAATGCGCTGCGCAATAACCCGGCGCTGGACAACTTTACCGGCCATGTGTCGGACTCGGGCGAGGGGCGCTGGGCGCTGGCGGCGGCTATCGATCAAGGCGTTCCCACCCCCGTTCTTAGCGCCGCGCTTTTTTCCCGCTTTGAATCGCGCGGCAACGCCGATTACGCGAACCGTGTGTTGTCAGCCATGAGAAACCAATTTGGCGGCCACGTCGAAAAGCCCGAGGGAGGACCCATAGCGTGAGCGACGACAGCCATTTATCCGTGGCTTCGGATGCCTTGGTGCTGTTCGGCATGACGGGCGATCTGGCCAAAAAGAAAATATTCCCGGCGCTCTATGCCATGGTCAAGAAGGGTACGCTGACCGTACCGGTGGTGGGCGTGGCCTCGTCGGCCATGACACGGGCGCAGTTGCGCAAGCGCATCCAGGCAAGTTTGCGGCTATCCGGGAAAATCGACGATAAACCGGCGCTGGAACGGTTGTTGGCGCTAGTCCAGTATGTCAGCGGCGACTACAACGACCCGGACACCTTCGCCAGGTTGAAACAGGCCTTGGGCCCGGCCGCGCGTCCCATTCATTATCTGGCCATTCCCCCTTCCTTATTCGCCATCGTGATCAAGGGCCTGGCCAACGGCGGGCTGGCGGCCAATGCCCGGGTCATTGTCGAAAAGCCCTTTGGACGCGACCTGGCCTCGGCCCAGCAGCTTAACGACGTGGCGTGTTCGGTTTTTCCCGAAAACGCCATCTTCCGGATCGATCACTTCCTGGGCAAGGAGGCGATCATGAACATCCTTTACTTCCGCTTTGCCAATTCCTTCCTGGAGCCCATCTGGAATCGGGATCATGTCGAAAGTGTGCAGATCACTCTTTCAGAGACTTTCGGCGTAGAGAACCGTGGGGCTTTCTACGAAAGCGCGGGGTGTTTGCGCGACGTCATCCAGAATCACTTGTTCCAGGTGGTGGCGTTGCTGGCCATGGAGCCTCCCGCCTATCGGGGCTATGCCGCGGTCCATTCGGAAAAGGCCAAGGTGTTCCAGGCGATGCGGCCGCTGCGGGCCGACGACCTCGTAAGAGGCCAGTACCGGGGCTATCGCCAGGAGCCGCAAGTCGATCGCCGTTCGGATGTGGAAACCTATTGCGCCTTGCGTCTGTTCATTGACTCATGGAGATGGTCGGGCGTGCCTTGGTTGCTGCGTTCGGGGAAATGCCTGGCCGAGGACGCCGCCGAAGTGCTGGTGCAACTGAAAGCCCCGCCGCAAAAATTGTTTGCCGACTCACAGCCTGCCGACGGACGCGCCAACTACATTCGTTTTCGCCTGTCTCCGAACGCCGCCCTGGCCCTGGCGGCCAGGGTAAAGCGCGGCGGCAGGGAATTCGTGGGCGAGCAGCGTGAATTGTATTTGCTGGACACCGATCCCTTCGAGGAAATGCCCTACGAACGTTTATTGGCCGATGCCATGGCGGGCGACCGGGCCCTGTTTACCAGCGAAAAAGCGATCGAAGCGGCCTGGACGGTGCTCGAGCCGGTGCTGAGCAAGCACCCCAAAGCCTTGCCTTATGAGCCAGGCAGCTGGGGTCCCGGACGCGCCGAGGCGCTGGCCGCCGATTACGGCGGCTGGCACAACCCTTGCCTGGCCCAGGCGGTTATTTGATAAGTGTTACCGGTATGTCGACCAGGCTCAGCACCTTGGTAGCTACCGAGCCCAGTACGAAGCTGGTCATGGCGCCCAGCCCCCGCGTACCCATGATGATGGTGTCGCATTGATTTTTTGCCGCATACTCGGCAATGGTCTGGGCGACGGGTCCCACGGCAATTTTGTCGGTGTAGGCGATGCCGGCCTGATCCAGCAAGGCCTTGGCGGGAACGAGGGTTTTGCGGCCTTCGTCCTGGTAGAAGTCATCGAGCGCTTCGACGGAAAAAAAGCGCTTGACGTTGCCCGAAGCAATGGGCGGATGCACGGTAAGCAAATGCAGCGTGGCGCCGCCGAGTTCGCTGCAGGCCTTGATGGCCGCCTTGACGGCGCGAGCGGAGGATTCGGAGCCGTCTATCGGCACAAGTATTGTTCTCATGGATGCCCCTTTGAAAGTTGCCGGCCGATACTGCTGGGCAGGCATGGGTGGCGTAACGGGAACAGCTGTTTTATATTAGAAGGGATGCGCTGACTGCTGGATTTATCCAGGCTACCCCTGAAAGACAGAGTAATCGGCGTAGTGATTTAAATCAAGAATCGCACGCCTTGTCCACCCATTCGCCCGTCCTGGTGCGCAGGGCGGGCGAATTTTAAATGGACGACTATGACAGCCAGGATTGAAGATTACGCCTTGCTTGGCAATTGCCGAACCGCCGCGCTGGTGTCCAACGAAGGCTCCATCGATTGGTTATGTTTCCCGCGTTTTGATGCCGGGGCATGTTTTGCCGCATTGCTGGGGACTCCCGAGAACGGCCGCTGGAAAATGGCGCCCAGCGAGCCCATCAGAAACACCAAGCGGGCCTATCGCGACGGCACCCTGATCCTCGAAACCACCTTCACCACCGACCAGGGCGTCGCCACCCTGATCGATTTCATGCCATCCACCTTTACGCATTCAAGCGTAATGCGCGTTGTCGTAGGCGTAAAAGGCACGGTGCGCTTCGACATGGATTTGCTGATCCGTTTTGATTACGGCCGCACTATCCCCTGGGTGGAAAATCCGTCCGCCCAGGTGCTGACAGCCGTAGCCGGCCCTGAAATGCTGGTGTTGCGCTGCGCCGTGCCATTGAAAGGGCAGGGCGAACGCACCAAAGCGAGTTTCACCGTTACAGAGGGCGAGCGCCAGGTTTTCACGCTGCTGCACCAGCCGTCGCACGAGCGCGTGTCGGAACCGTTCGATGCCGAAACGGCCCTGGCTGAAACCGAATATTTCTGGCACGAATTTTCCAGCCGCTGTCCCGATGTCGGGCCCTGGTCCGGCCTGGTGAAAAGGTCGCTGCTGACGCTCAAGGCGCTGACCTATCTGCCCACGGGGGGGATAGTCGCGGCGGCCACCACGTCCTTGCCGGAAAAGCTGGGGGGACAGCGCAATTGGGACTATCGCTTTTGCTGGCTGCGCGACGCAACCATGACGCTGCTGGCATTCATGAGCCTGGGTTATTTCGAAGAGGCGCGGGCCTGGCGCGATTGGCTGACGCGGTCCGTGGCCGGCAACCCCGATCAAATGCAGATCATGTACGGTTTGGGCGGGGAACGGCGTTTGCCCGAATACGAACTGCCCTGGCTCAGCGGCTATGAAAATTCGCAACCCGTGCGCATAGGCAATGCGGCGGCCACGCAAACTCAGCTCGACGTGTACGGCGAAGTGGCCGATGCGATGGTGCAGGCCATTGAAGGGCATTTGCCGCCGCATCCGCGCATCGAAGCGATTACCAAGGTGATCGTGCCGTTCCTGGAAAAGGCATGGCGCGAGCCCGACGAAGGCATTTGGGAAATTCGCGCAGAAAAGCAGCATTTTACCCACTCCAAAGTGATGGCCTGGGTCGCCTTCGACCGCATCGCCATGGTGTCTGGCTCCATGAAGAATGGGCACGATTTTTCAAAAAACTGCCGGCGTATCGCCGACGAAATCCATGCCGAGGTCTGCAGCAAGGCCTACGATCCCGTTCTTGGCAGCTTTGTGCAGCATTACGGTTCCAACTGCCTCGATGCCAGCCTGTTGCAAATTGCTCTTACAGGCTTTCTTCCGCCCGACGATCCCCGCGTGCTGGGTACGGTTGCCGCCATCGAAAAGCGCCTGATGCGCGATGGCCTGCTATTGCGCTATGACAGCGAAGGAGGGGTGGACGGCTTGCCGCCGGGCGAAGGCACGTTTCTGGTGTGCTCGTTCTGGCTGGCCGACGTCTATGTGCTGCTGGGCCGCGATGACGATGCGCGCGCCTTGTTCGAACGCCTTGCGGCCTTATGCAACGACGTCGGCCTGCTGGCCGAGCAATACGATCCGCACGAGCGCCGCATGCTGGGAAATTTTCCGCAAGCATTCAGCCATGTGGGAATCATCAATACCGCGCTCAATCTGCATCGCGCCCAAGCTCCGGCGCAGAAACGCGCACATCCCGAAACCGCCAGCGAGCCCAGCCTGCTCAATACGGATTCGTGAAACGCGGCCGTGCCATAATCACGGCCGTGAATGTGGAGTGTTTTGAAAATATATGAAGAAGCTAGATCGCAGCAACCTTGTCGAAACCCTTGCCGTGCAAATTACCGGCCGCGTCCAGGGCGTGGGTTTTCGGATTGCAACCGTGCGCCATGCGCACCTGCTGGGCATTACAGGCTGGGTGCGCAATGCCGACGACGGTTCGGTCGAAGCCTTGCTGCAAGGGCCGCACGACCAAGTCGACCGGATGCTGTCATGGCTGCGCGTGGGGCCGCCGGGCGCGCGCGTCGGCGACGTCGGCAGCCATGAAGAACTTACCGAACGCCGCTACGACCGGTTCGAACAATTATGAGGTTTCCTCAGGCGTGTTTTCTTACCCACGCAACGTATTGATTCATCCATTCTTGCAGAAAATCCTTGCTGCCGGCGCCGATGTTGCCGGCGTCGTCGAACAAGCCTTCTTTGGCCTGGACGAATGCTTCCGGCTGGCCCAGGGTGGGAACATCGAGGTAGGCCAGAATATTGCGCAAATGCTGTTGCGCCATCGCCGTGCCCATGGCGCCGATCGAGGTGCCTATCACGCCGGCCGGCTTGCCCGCCCAGGCATTTTGGCCGTAAGGGCGCGAGGCATTGTCGATGGCGTTTTTCAATACGCCGGGAACGGAGCGGTTGTATTCCGGAGTCACGAAAAGCAACCCCTGAGAGGCCGATATTTCGCTTTTTAGCCGTTGGACCGATGGCGCCTGATCGGCGTCGCTGTCCTGGTTATATAAAGGCAGATCGCCGATTTCGAGCTGTTTGAACGAAAAATCCCCCGGCCCCAGCCTGGTCAAGCCTGTGGCCAGTTTTCGATTGAACGATTCTTTGCGCAGGCTACCTACAATAACTGCGATCTGGTATTGATTCATAGTGAGCTCCCTTAAGGCTTGCGTACAGGATGCGGCGCCCGCAACCTGCGCAATTCCGCTTCCAGCGTGTCGATACGCCGCAGCAAATTCACCGCCAGCGCCAATCCTTGCGGATCAAGCTCGAAGTCATCGCGCAGCCGCCGCGCGGTACGCGCCACGACGATGCAACTGACGGGAAAGAAGTAATTCTCGGGGTCCTGGTTGGAGGGTTCGATTACTCCGGCCTCGACCAGGTCGAGCAAACTGTCGTGGCTTAGTCCGGACACTTGTTCCAAGTGCTCAAGCGAGCAAATATCGGAGGCATTGAGCCATATGCTTTCAGTGATATGCACGGTCATGATGTGGTTCCTGCATTGAGCTGCGCCCGGGCATCGAAACGGGAGGCCGCGGCCAGCTGTGAAAACAATTCGCGTTCACGGGCTGTCAGCTCCTTGGGCAAGGCTATGCGTACCACAGCATATAAGTCGCCCTGCGTGCCGTTGGCGCCGGGAAGGCCTCGTTTGCCCAGGCGCAGCTTGCGCTCGCTAACGGTGCCGGCCGGGATCGTCATTTCCACCGGGCCGCCCAGCGTGGGTATCTGGACATTCGCCCCGAGCGCGGCTTCCCAGGGCGCCAGCGGTAGATCGATATACAGGTCGTTGCCGCTGGGCCGATAGAGCCTGTGCTCTTGTATATGCATGACGATATAAAGATCGCCAGGTTTTCCGCCACGCAGGCCGGCGCCGCCTTTTTCGGGCAGGCGCAGGCGCTGGCCATCCGATGCGCCTTTGGGGATGCGAATGCGAAATGTCTTGGGAGCGCGATGCAGCAGGCCATGCTCATCGTAATCCGGCACGGATACCGTAATCTCGGTTTCGGCGCCGTTATAAATTTGCTCGAGCGTAATCGTAACGGGAACGTCATAATCGGGTCCGCGCAATGGCGGCTGCCTCTGCCCCTGCGTCTGCCGGGCGGCGGCAAACGCCGCCAGCAGATCCGCCAGATCGACGTCTGAAAAATCGGCGGCGCCTTCATGGAAATGGTCTTGCCATTGACTAGGCGGAACGAACTCCTCGCCTTGCGGATGGCTGCCAAGCTCGTCATACGCCGCGCGCTTTTCAGGGTCTTTCAGGGTGGCATAAGCGACCGAAATATCTTTGAATTTTTCTTCTGTTTCAGCGCCTTTGGAAATATCTGGATGATATTTGTGGGCCAGCTTGCGGTAGGCTTTTTTGATATCGGCCTGTGTGGCATCGCGCTCTACGCCCAGGACCTGGTAGTAATCAATGTATTTCATCAGTTCTCTCAGGGTGTCAGTACGACTTTCCGGCAGGCATCATGTTTTTGATCGAACATGTGATAGGCGGCCGGCGCCTTGGACAGCGCAAAGCGATGCGAAATGATGATGTCGGGATGCAGTTTTCCTTCTTCAATAAAACGCAGAAGTTCCGGCAAATAGCGCTGCACATGCGTCTGGCCTGTTTTCAGGATAAGCCCTTTTTCGAAAATGTCGCCGAATAAAAAAGAGTGGATTACGCCGGCATAGACACCCGGCACACTGATGATTCCTCCGCGGCGCACGGCCGCTATGCATTGCCGCAAAGCCTTGCCGCTGCCGCCTTCGATTTTCAAGGCGGCCAGCACGGTTTCGGCGGGGCTGCCTTTGGCTTCGAAGCCCACGGCATCTATCACCGCGTCGACGCCGCGGCGGGACGTCTGCGCAATAATTGTCTCGACGGCGTCGTCTCCCCGATCGAAATTGATGGGAATCACCCCATAGGACGTAGCCGCAAACTGCAATCGATAATCGTGGTGATCGATCATGTATATGGTTTCGGCGCCAAGCATTCTGGCGCACGCCGCGGCCATCAACCCGACCGGCCCGGCCCCGAAGATGGCAAGCGTCGAGCCCGGCCCGATTTCGGCGTTGAGCACCGCCTGGTAGCCGGTGGGAAGGATGTCGCTGAGGAACAGGACTCTTTCGTCGGCCAGCGAGCCGGGCACCTTGAAGGGGCCGGTATTGGCTTGGGGCACCCTGACGTATTCGGCCTGGCCGCCCGCCACGCCGCCATAAAGGTGGCTATAGCCGAACAGCGCGGCGCCCGGACGGATCTGTTTTTTGTCGACGCCGACGGCGGAACTCTCATTAGTGGTTTCGCAGGCGGCAAACAGGTTCTTCGCGCAAAAATAGCATTGTCCGCAGGCGATAACGAAAGGCACGACCACGCGATCGCCCCTGGCAAGATGGCTTACCCGGGAACCCGTTTCCTGCACCTCTCCCATGAACTCGTGGCCCAGGATATCGCCGGCTTTCATTTGCGGAATTTTGCCGCGATACAGATGAAGATCCGAACCGCATATGGCTGTAGCCGTGACTCGCAGGATAATATCGTCGTCGGCTTCAAGAACAGGATCGGCAACGGTTTCCACACGCACGTCCTTGATGCCATGGTAAGTAAGCGCTTTCATACAATGCTCCGCGACAGGCCCGGCGGCGGGCCTGCTTGACTGGCTGATTGCGAACGACGCGGGATGCCGGCGCCTACTTGTTGAACTTCATTTTAGCGTTCGCCGTGCATTGGTCTTTGGCATCCCCTGACATGGCGTCGCATTTCTCTCTGGCTACTTTGTACTGCGCCTCCATTTTTTCTTTGTTGGCGTCGTAACGGCTTTCGGCACTCGCTTTCGAGTCTTTGGCATCTGCTTTTTCGCTGACGCGATCAGCCTTGGCTTGCTTCTGGCAGACATCCTTATCGTTGCCTTTCATGTTGTCGCAACGCTCCATGTCGGCGTCATACTTGGCGTTGATCTGATCCTTGCTCATTGCGGTGGAGCCGCTGACAGTCTGCGACTGGGCGGAGAACGCCGCGGCGCAAAGGCAAAGCGCAAAGGCATTGAGTACTGGATGGAGTTTTTTCATCGACATCTCCCGAGTGGTTGCTAAGGTTGCGGCGCGCCCGCCGAAATTTGCAGGCGTCCGCTTACCCTGGCCAAGTAGCAAATGCTGTGCCTGCGCGACTCAAGCGTGCGATCGGGCGCTGAAGCGTGCAGGTATGGAGGATGTCGCTGGCCGGATCAGCGCGGCCGGCGCGCAATCCGGTTTCGAATCATTGCTCGGGCAAGGATCCGAAGCTGTCCAGGATGTCTTCGCGCAGGGCTTGCTGGGCCGCGCCGGCGTCGCGCGCGATGAGCGCGTCCAGAATGCTGCGATGAATAGGCAGCGTCAGGTGAAGCTGCCGCCGCTCTTCGGGACTTAACTGGATGGCGGGCCCAAGCCGCAGCCATAGCGGCTCGATGATGCTGGCCAGGACGGGCGATTCCGCCATATGCACGATATGCAAATGAAAATGCGCATTGGCGCGCAAGAAATGATGCAGATCGTTGTGGCTTGCGGCTTTCTCCATGTCTTGGTAATGCGCGGACAGCACTGCCAGGCTTTTGGTGTTGGCATATTGCACCGCCCGGACAACCGCCAGGGTTTCCAGGTTCAGGCGGATATCGCGGATGTCGGCCAATTCCCTGGCCGATAATTGAGGGACGGACAGGGTGCGCTTGCCCACCAATACGCCCAATGCGGCCAGGCGCTGCAGGGCGTCGCGCACCGGCATGGGGCTGGTGCCCATGGCTTCGGACAACTTGCGCAATATTAATTGATCGCCGGGGCGCAATTCGCCCGTGATCAATTTCTGGGCGATTTGCCTATACACCTGCTCTTGCAACAGAGCAGGTGAATCCAGGCTTTCGAACGGGTTTTTCTTAACGCTTGCCCGCACTGTCAGGCCGATTGCGTGGCATGGACTTGGTCAAGCGTTTTGCGGAAGCGAGCCACCATATCGCCGACCTGCTCGGGCGTGATGATCAGCGGCGGGCAAAATGCGATGGTGTCCTGGATGCCGCGCACGATCAGCCCGTTCTCGTGGGCTTTTTCGTAGACGGCGGCGCCCATCTTGCCCAGTGGGTCGAAGGGGCGCCGGCTTTGCTTGTCGGCCACCAGTTCGACGCCGGCCAACAGGCCCATGCCGCGCACTTCGCCCACCAGCGGGTGATCGGCCAGTTCGCGCAGAGCGGCTTGCATGACGGCGCCGGTTTTGGCGGCGTTATCGATCAGCCCGCGCTCATCGATGATGTTCAGGTTTTCGAGCGCCACGGCGGTGGCCACGGGATGGCCGCTGGTTGTGTAGCCGTGGCCGAACGTACCCAGGGTGCCGCTGTGATTGGAGATGACCGTGGCCACTTCCGGACTGAGCAGCACGGCCGCCAAGGGCTGGTACGAAGACGTGATTTGCTTGGACAGCACCAGGATGTCCGGCTCTATGCCCAGCGCATCCGAGCCGAAACGAACGCCCAGGCGGCCAAAGCCGGTAATGACTTCGTCGGCGATGACCAGCAAATCGTATTTGCGGCAGACCGCCTGGATTTTCGACCAATAAGTACGAGGCGGCACAAGAACCCCGCCCGCACCCATAACGGGCTCGCCGATGAAGGCGGCAACGGTTTCCGGACCTTCTTGCAGAATCAGCGCTTCCAGGTCGGCGGCCATGCGCGTGGCGAAATCTTCTTCGGATTCGCCCGGACGGCCTTCCCGATAAAAATGCGGGCAGCTTGTATGCTTCATTTGCGGCAAGGGCAGGTCGAAGCCGCGCTGGTTGGCCACCAGGCCGGTCAAGCTGCCCGAGGCAATGGTTACACCGTGATAGCCGCGAGTACGCGCAATGATTTTTTTCTTTTGCGTGCGCCCCAGGGCATTGTTGTAGTACCACACCATTTTGATGACGGTATCGTTGGCTTCGGAACCGGAATTGGTGAAGAATGCCTTGGCCATGCGGCCTTGCGTATAACCCAGCAGTTTTTCGGCAAGCTCGATGGCAGGGTTGTTCGATTTATGCGAGAAGGTATGGTAGTAGGGCAGTTTTTGCATTTGGCGGGTGGCCGCTTCGACCAGGCGCGGTTCGCCGAACCCCACCGCCACGCTCCACAGGCCTGCCATGGCTTCCAGGAACTTGTTGCCATGCTCGTCGTATACGTAGATGCCTTCGCCGCGATCCATGACGCGCGGCCCGATTTTCTGATGTGTGACGGCATTGGTATTGGGATGCAGATGATAATTGATATCGCGGCTTTGAGCGGACGTTAACGAAGACATAAGAGTTCCTGGCAAAGAGGGTGAGGTTTATATATCATATATCAACTTTCCCATTCAAACTTTTAAAATTGGCACTGCAACGTGAAGATTATTTTTGCTTCGGCCCATAGCCACGATTCCGCTTCCTGGATCAGGCCCTTGCAGGCATTAGTGCCGGACTGCGAAATCCAGGACTGGACGGCCGATGGCCCGGCCATCGGCGCGCAGCTTGCCGTGGTATGGAATCCGCCAGCCGATATTTTCCTGCGTGAAACCGGTTTGCGGGCGGTTTTCAATTTGGGCGCCGGCGTCGATGCCTTGTTCAAATTGCCGGGCCTCAAAGACGACACGCCAGTGGTGCGCCTGGAAGATGCCGGCATGGCCGTGCAGATGGCTGAATATGCGGCGTTTGCCTTGCTGCGGGCGTCGCGCCAGTTCGGCGACTATGCGGACCAGCAGCGGCGGCGCTTATGGCAGCCCTTGCCGGACATTCAACGAAACTCCTGGCCGGTGGGCGTCATGGGCATGGGGGTGATGGGCGCCAGTGTCGCCCGGACATTGGCGGCGCTGGACTACCCGGTCGCCGGGTGGTCGCGCAGCGGCAAGGACATGCCCGGCATCGAAGGATTTGCCGGTATGCCGCAATTGCCGGCTTTCCTGGCTCGAACCCGGGTATTGATCAATACACTGCCCCTGACCGACGAAACCAGGAATATCCTGTGCCGGGACACGTTGCGGCAGTTATTGCCCGGCGCTCATCTGGTCAATGTCGGGCGGGGCGAGCACCTGGTCGAAGAGGACCTGCTGGCGTTGCTGGATGCCGGCCAGATGCAAGGCGCGACGCTGGATGTGTTCCGCAACGAGCCCTTGCCGCAAAATCATCCTTTCTGGCTGAACCCGCGCATTGTCATAACGCCCCATGTCGCGGCCGCCAGCCTGCGCGATGAAACCATTGCGCAGGTGGCCGGCAAGATCAATCGTTATTTGCGCGGCGAACCTCTTAGCGGAATCGTGGTTCGCGGCCGGGATTATTAAGCCGCATTAGGGCCAGTTGACGCTAAATCCCCTCACGCGGGGATTTAGCGTCAACTGGCCCTGGTTCCAGCGCAAGACAGGCCGGCAAAATGATTCAGACAGATATTGGCAGAGTACAGCATGCCGGAGAACCATTGTCTCCGGCCCAGAGGTTGTCAGCCAGCCTATTTCTGCATTTTTGCGACAGGCGCGGCTGGTTTTTTTGTGTGCGGTTTGCTGGATTTCTTGTGCTGTGTGGTTTTTGCGGCGGCGCTGCCCGCGGCGAATGCAGCGGGGGCCAGGGCGACGCCCAGGCATAGCGCCGAAGTCGATAATGCAAGCCCGATACGCGATAGTTTGCTCATATTAAAAAACTCCCAGAATATTCTCCAGAGGCTGATGCGCCTGGAGGACAGCACAGTAAAGCTCGGCTGTCGTCATAGGAGCCATGAACGCGGCGTAGGTTCTGCGCCAGGGCGGACGGCGGGGCGGTCAACTGTAATGCCGTGCAACATGAATGGCGGTTGAAACCAGCAAGCGCGCCATACTCCAAGCGGTTTCCCGAAACAGCGATGCCAACGGTAACAACGTTGAACAGTGGATGAATAAAACTTATCCATTCCCAAGCGGTCGGGCGGCGCCTGACTCAGATATCTTCCGAATCCCTAGCCTGACCAGGCATGCCGATTGCTGCAATCAACGCAAATCATTTAAAAGTCGTTTAATCGTTGTCGGGAGACCCTTATGCAAAAACGAGAATTCCTGGCCAAGTCGGCCATATCGCTGGGCGCGGCGGTGCTGGTGTTGTCCGGCTGCAGCACAACGCCGATGTCCAGCGGCCCCACGAGCGCCGACAAGAAGCGAAAAATCGACGGCGATGTGAATGCTACGCTGGACAGGCTCTATAGCACCGTATCGGGTTCGCGGGATCTGGTCGGCAAAGCGCAAGGCGTGCTGGTGTTCCCCTCCGTGCTGGCGGCCGGTTTCGTGGTCGGCGGCGAATACGGCGAGGGCGCTTTGCGTGTCAAGGGCAAAACCATGGACTACTACAGTACGGTCACGGGGTCGATTGGCTGGCAGATCGGCGCGCAATCCAAAGCGATCATTTTTTTGTTCATGACCCAGCAGGCTTTGGACAAGTTCGTTGCCAGCAATGGATGGACAGCCGGAGCCGATGCATCCGTGGCGCTTATCAAGGTCGGCGCCAATGGCGTCGTGGACTTGAATACCGCAACCAAACCGGTCAGTGTGATCGTCATGACCAATCAAGGGTTGATGGCCAATCTTAGCGTGGAAGGCACCAAGGTGACCAAGCTTCAGTGATCCCGCGTATCTTCCGTCGGCGATGACTGGCGCATCCATGTGTGCCAGCCATCGTGCCCTAGGCGGCGCAGGGTTTCCCGATTGCGCTCGTAAATAACGGCGGCGTCGGGAAAGGCGGCGATGGCGCGCTCCACGCTGGCTTCGCGCAGCAAATGCAAAATGGGAAACGGCGCCCGGTTGCTGTAGTTTTCGATGTCATCGGGCGCGCTGTCGGCAAATTGATAGTCCGGATGAAAACTGGCTATCTGAATTACGCCGGTCAGGCGCGTGCGTTTCAGGACGCGCCGGGCGCGTTGCAGGAAGTCGTTATAGTCCCCGAATTCATTCAATGCATGCGGCACGATCAGCAGGCTGGTATCGATTTGCTCCGGGTCGGCGCCGGCCAGGCAAAGCAGTTCGGCTTCCAGTTCCTGCAATACATCCGTGCCGCACTGCGATTGGCTGACTGTGTACCGTATTTGTTCCTTGATATAAACGCTTTTGGCGAACGGGCATAAATTAAGCCCGATGACGGCGCGCGCCAGCCAGTGCCGTGTAGCCGCCAGAATGCTTGCATCGCTTGCCGCCGCATCTATTTTGTCAGCCATGGAAGTCCGCCACTTTACCGCGCAGGCGTTTGACTTCGCCATGCAGGGTCTTGCGCTGCACGCGCCGCCGCTGCGAAGCCCGCGTCGGGCGCGTAGGCTTGCGCGCGGCCTGTTCCTGCACCGCTGCTTGAATCAAGGCCAGCAGACGCTCTATGGCATCGGCGCGGTTTTTTTCCTGGCTGCGGAAAGACTGCGCCTTGATTACGATGATGCCGTCTTTGGACAGGCGGCGATCGGACAGCGCTTGCAAAGAGGCTTTGCATTCGTCGGGCAGCGACGAGCGGCCGATATCGAAACGCAGGTGAACCGCGCTGGATACCTTGTTGACGTTCTGGCCGCCCGCGCCCTGGGCGCGGATCATGTTGAATTCGATCTCGCGCTCGTCCAGGAAAATGTTGTCGTGTACATGAAGCATAGCGGGTAATAGTACTGGAATATTAATACTGGAATATTGACTAGGGCCTGTTAACGCTACATTCCCGCCCGCGTGACTGATCAACGCCGCGCTGGCGCGAAGCGCAGACGTAGCCGCCGCTACGGCGAGCATTCGCAACGCGGCCAGCGCGGCGTTGACCAGACCTGTGCCCGATATGACACCGGCGCGGGCGGGGATGTAGCGTTAACAGGCCCTAACGCCGCGCGGCGTATGGTCAGCGGTATAGTCGATAATGCCGGATCAAGGCATTGGTGGAGCTATCGTGCTCAAGCACAGGTTCCTGGCGATCCTCCAATTCGGGGATGGTTCGTTCGGCCAGCGCCTTGCCCAGCTCCACGCCCCATTGGTCAAATGAGTCGATTTGCCAGATGACGCCTTGCGTGAATACGCTATGCTCATAAAGGGCCACCAGGCTGCCCAGGGTTTCCGGCGTCAGGCTGGCCGCAAGCAAGGTATTACTGGGCCGATTGCCTTCGAACACACGGTGCGGCGCCAGCCAGGCGGGCGTGCCCTCGGCCTGGGCTTCATCCTGCGTTTTGCCGAAAGCCAGCGCTTCGGATTGAGCGAACAGATTCGCCATCAGGATGTCGTGATGGCGCCCTAGCGGATTCAAAGGCCGGCAGAATCCGATGAAGTCGCAGGGGATCAAGCGGGTGCCCTGATGAATCAGTTGGTAAAAGGAGTGCTGGCCGTTGGTGCCCGGCTCCCCCCAATAAACAGGCCCGGTTTGATAATCGGTGTCCACACCGTCGAGCGTCACATGCTTGCCGTTGCTTTCCATCGTCAACTGCTGCAGGTAGGCGGGAAAGCGCTTCAGATACTGCTCGTAGGGCAGCACCGCCGCCGTTTGCGCACCGAAGAAATTGTTGTGCCAGATGCTCAGCAGGCCCATGAGCACGGGCAGGTTGTGTTCGAACGGTGCGGTGCGGAAATGTTGATCCATGGCGCGAAAGCCGGACAGCATCGCCTGGAAATTTTCCGGGCCGATGGCCAGCATGGTAGACAGGCCGATGGCGGAATCCATTGAATAGCGGCCGCCGTCCCAATCCCATAAACCGAACATGTGCCGGGCGTCGATACCGAAAGCGCGCACTCCTTGCGCATTGGTCGAGACGGCGACGAAATGCTGGGCAATGGCTTTTTCGTTGCCCATCCGGCGCAGTATCCAGTCGCGCGCGGTCTGGGCGTTGGTCAGCGTTTCCAGTGTCTTGAAAGTTTTCGAGCAAACAATGAACAAGGTTTCTTCAGGATTGCAGTCGCGCGTCGCTTCGGCGAAGTCGGTGCCGTCGATATTGGATACGAAGCGCATGGACAGATTGCGCTGGCTGTAATGGCGCAGCGCTTCATAGGCCATGACGGGGCCGAGATCCGAGCCGCCTATGCCGATATTGATGATGTTGCGTATGCGAAGCCCGCTATGGCCCAGCCACTGCCCGTTGTGGATCTTGCGCGTGAAATCGGCCATTTTGGCCAGCATGGCATGCACTTCAGGCACGACATCCTTGCCATCGACGATTATCCGTTCGTCCTCCGGAGCGCGCAGCGCGGTGTGCAGTACCGCGCGCTGTTCGGTGGCGTTGATCTTCTGGCCGGTGAACATGGCTTCGATGTGTTCGCGCAATTGGCAGGCCTGGGCCAGTTGCACCAGCAGCGGTATGGTGTCGGGGGTTATGCGGTTCTTCGAATAATCCAGATAAAACCCGCAGGCCTGGGCGGCAAGGCGCTCGCCGCGCGTGGGATCCGCGGCGAACAGATCGCGCAGATGCAGCGTGCGCACGGTTTCATAATGCGCCTGCAGCGCTTTCCAGGCGGGGCGTTGTGTCAATAGCGGGGCCGGACGGATAGGGCGTTTACTCATGGTTTGCCTCCTGCTGAATGATGATGAGTGTAAGGCGCAAGCGCCGGCGACGCAAAAAATTCCATCCTCCAGTCCAGGCCTTCATGCGCGCCGGCATAACCGGCTGCGCTTGCATCCAGCGGATAAAACGGGATAGTCTGGCGGTACTATTCCAGGAGAATGAAATCATGCTCGATTTGGTCATTGAAACCCGTTGTCACGATCTTGGCGGATTCGAAGTAGGGCGTGTGCTGCCGTTCCACAAGCGCCGCATGGTGGGGCCTTTCATTTTTTTCGATCGCATGGGGCCGTTCGATCTGCCGTCTCCTGTCCCGGCAACGACCGACGTGCGTCCGCACCCGCATATCGGCCTGTCGACGGTCACTTATTTGTTCGATGGCCAAATGACTCACCGCGATAGCCTGGGCGTAGAGCAAGTGATTCTGCCGGGTTCATTGAACTGGATGACCGCCGGCGCCGGTATTTCGCACTCCGAGCGTTTCGATGGCATGCGCCAGCAGGGCGGCCGCATCGATGGCATCCAGGCCTGGGTGGCGCTACCGGAATCCAGCGAGGAAACGGCCCCGGCCTTCGATCATTATGCGGTCGATGTCCTGCCCGCCGCCGTCGATGCCGGCGTGTCCCTGCGCATGATCGCCGGCAGCGCCTTCGGCCTGGCCAGCCCGGCCAAAGTGCATTCGCCGCTGTTTTACCTGCATGCCGAAATGCAGGCGAATGCACGGATGGAATTGCCCGGCGGGTACGCCGAACGCGCCGCCTATGTGGCATTGGGCCGCATCGAGGTCGATGGGCGCGAATATCAAGCAGGCCAGATGCTGGTGTTTTCGCCTGGCGCCGCACCGACGATCAAGGCGCTCGAGGCCTCGCGCCTGATGCTGCTTGGCGGAGAGCCCCTGGGCCCACGGCATATCTGGTGGAACTTCGTTTCCTCGCGCAAGGAGCGCATCGAGCAGGCCAAGGCCGATTGGCTGGCCGGCCGCATTGCTTTGCCTTTGCTGGACAATGCGGAATTCATCCCGCTGCCCGACAGTCCGGCGCCCGCGCCCAACCCCATGTCGTAAGACAATGGGGCTAGGACCCCTCTGATCAAATCCTCTCGACTGCCGCATCGCATCCCTCTGACGGGCGTCCTGCCGCGATCAGAGAATCCCTAGGGGGCCGTCGAGACGGCCGGAGCCAGGGGCTGGCCGGCGTCGGGTTCGCGCAGCATGCTTTGCATGTCGGCCGCCAGCAGTTCGTTCATGCGCTCGCTGGTTTCCTTGGTGGCGACGATAAAGCGTTCTTCGTCGCCCCATACGGGCGCCAGCGCCTGGAACATGTTTTCGTCATGGTGCCGAAACACCCGCGTGGCGCGTGCGGCCCGGGTCTCTTCGAACCCCAGGGCCTTTAGCGCCTCGGCGCCCAGCGTCAGGCCGGCTTCGAAGGTTTCGCGCTCTACCACATGCGCGCCTTTGTCCAGCAAACGATAGGCATGGCGCCTGTCGTAGGCACGCGCCAGTATTTTCAGATTCGGGAAATGCCTGGCGGCAAGTTCGACCAGCTTTTCCGCCTGGTCACGATCGTCGATGGCCACGATCAGCAAGCGGGCCTCGGCGGCGCCCGAGGCCCGCAGCAAGTCCAGTCGCGTAGCATCGCCGTAATAGACTCGCCGGCCGAAGCGGCGCACCAGTTCCACCTGTTCGGCGCTGGAATCCAGCGTTGACGTCTTGAAACCATTGACAATCAACAGCCGAGCGGCGATCTGGCCAAAGCGCCCGAATCCGGCAACGATGGCGTCCGGACGCTGGTCGAACGCGTCGTTGTCGGGCGCGGGCGCGGACGACAGGCCGCGAGAACACCAGCGCCGGTAGCCGAGCAGGGTTATGGGGGTAAGCGCCATGGATGTCGCCACCGCGGCCGTTGCCAGCGCCGAAATACCGGCGGGAACGACACCCGAGGCCGAGGCAATTCCCAGCAGCACGAAAGCAAACTCGCCGCCCTGGGCCAGCGCGACTGCGGTGAGTACCGCCGATCGGTTTTCAATACGGAATAGCCGGGCCACAATGTAAATGACCAGTGTCTTGATGACCATCAGGCCAAGCACAAACGCAGCCAGCGCCAAGGGCTGGGTGAGGACCAGCCGCAGGTCGATGCCGGCGCCCACCGATATGAAGAACAAGCCCAGCAGCAGGCCCCGGAATGGCTCGATATCGCCTTCCAGCTCGCGCCTGAATTCGCTATCGGCCAGCACCACGCCGGCCAAAAAGGCGCCCAGCGCCGGCGACAAACCGACAGCCTCCATCAGCAGGGCAACCGCGATCACCAGTAAAAGCGCCGAGGCGGTAAAGATTTCGCGCGAATGCGTGGCGGCAATGAAACGGAAGGCCGGGCGAGTCAGGTAACGGCCCACGCCGATAATCAGCATGACCGCGGCCAGGATGGCCAGGGCCTGTATCCACGCCGGAAACGCCGTCAGGATGCCATGCCCGGGCGCGGGCGCGACGCCGCCGCCTATGGTCAGCAATGGCAGGGCGGCGAACATGGGAATGGTCGAAACATCCTGGAACAGCAAAATGCCGAAGGCCGCCGTACCGGCGGCGGTATGCGTCAGCCCTTTTTCCTGGAAAGTTTGCAGGACGATGGCGGTGGACGATATCGACAAGATAAAGCCCAAGGCCACGGCGGTGCGCCAATCCAGGTTGAAAGCCAGCCCGGCGCCCGCCAAGGCCAGGCCGGTGGCCGCCACCTGGACGCCGCCCAGGCCGAAGAATACGCCGCGCATTTGCCATAGAACGGCGGGACGCACTTCCAGTCCGATAAGAAACAGCATGATGACGACGCCGAATTCGGCAACGCGCATGACGCCGGTCTGGTTTTCCACCAGATGCAAGGCAAAGGGACCGATTACCACACCGGCTATCAGGTAGCCCAGTACGGACCCCAGTCCCAATCGCTTGGCAATGGGCACCGCAATGACACCGGCCGTGAGATAAACCAATGCCAACCACAGCAAGCCGGCAGCTTCCATATATTTGCTCCTTGTGTTCTTTGGTTTTTGCCTGCCGGCGCCGAGTCCGGCATGAATCGGATTATCGGGCGCGGTCCGGGCACCGCTGATGATTTGACATTGTACCCAGGCGTTGATATTCGCATGCCATGCAAAGCGCCGCTGTAAGCAAACGTTGGGTCGGCGCAAAGGAGGACGCCAGGCGGCCGATGGGTATGTCAATTGCTGCAAAGCATCCGCAAATCATTCCGTAAAAGCGCGAACCCCACTAGGAGAAGGACATGGCACCGCCTAAAAATCCCCGGCAAGCTTCCACCCGGAAACCAAAATCTGTAGAAAGCGCTTTCGGCAATACCGATAGCGGCCCGGCCACCGCGCCGCCGAGCAATGCGGGCCAGACCGGCGCCGCCGCCCGCGCTGCGCAAGTGGGAGAAATGGCCGCGGCCATGCCGTATAACGCCACCAAGGCAAATGAATACGGACACGAAAATGCGCTGTCTCCGCAACCCGGCGCGCTAGTTCAGGCGCCCTCGAGCGTAGCGCTGGGCAGCACATTATCCGAGTCGAACCGGACTGAAAAATACGGCGGACAAGCCGCCGCCGGCGTCAATGCGATGGGAGGCTCATTGGAGCGCGTACGCGCCGACGCGCAAGGGCAGCCCCTGACCACGAACCAGGGCGTCAAGGTCTCCGATAATCAGAATTCATTGAAGGCAGGCCTGCGCGGCCCCGCTCTGCTCAAGGATTTCATCCTGCGTGAAAAAATCACGCATTTCGACCATGAGCGGATTCCCGAACGGGTGGTGCATGCGCGGGGTTCGGCGGCGCATGGCTACTTCGAATGCTATAAGCCGCTAAACCAGTTCACGCGGGCATCGTTGTTTGCCGAAGAAGGCAAGATCACGCCGGTGTTTGTGCGCTTTTCCACCGTGGCGGGCGAACGCGGTTCAAAAGATACGGCGCGCGATGTGCGGGGCTTTGCCGTCAAGTTCTACACCGATGAAGGCAATTGGGATCTGGTCGGCAACAACATGCCTGTATTCTTCATCCAGGACGCCATGAAATTTCCCGACCTGGTCCATGCCGTCAAGCCGGAGCCGCATCACGGCATGCCGCAAGCGGCGTCGGCGCACGATACCTTTTGGGATTTCGTGTCCTTGACCCCGGAGTCCGCCCATATGCTGATGTGGCAGATGTCGGATCGCGCCATCCCGCGCAGTTTTCGCATGATGCAGGGGTTCGGCGTGCATACCTTCCGCCTGGTGAATCAGGAGGGCATATCCGTTTTCGTCAAATTCCATTGGAATCCGATATTGGGCACCCATTCGCTGATGTGGGATGAAGCGGTCAAGATTTCCGGGGCCGATCCCGATTTCAATCGCCGCGATCTATGGGAAGCGATCGATGCCGGGGATTACCCTGAATGGGAGCTGGGTATCCAGACGTTCACGGAGGAGCAAGCGGATGCCTTCAGTTTCGATGTGCTGGATGCGACCAAGCTCGTGCCTGAGGAACTGGCTCCGGTGGTGCCCGTAGGACGCTTGGTGCTTAATCGCAATCCGGACAATTTCTTCGCCGAAACCGAGCAAGTGGCATTCTGCGCCGCGCATGTTGTGCCTGGAATAGATTTCTCCAATGATCCTCTGCTGGCCGGACGCATTCATTCCTATATCGATACGCAGATTACCCGCCTTGGCGGCCCGAACTTTCATGAATTGCCCATCAATGCGCCGCTGGCGCCGGTGCAAAACAACCAGCGCGACGGCATGCACAGGCAGGCAATACACCGGGGCAAGGTGGCCTACGAGCCTAATTCGTTGGCGGGCGGCTGTCCGTTCCAGGCGGGCGGGGCGGGCTTTGTCTCCTTCCCGGAGCCTGTCGTGCAGGATGAAGTGCGCGGCAAGCCCGAGAAATTTGCCGAACATTTTGCCCAGGCCACCTTGTTCTACTCCAGCCAGACCGATAGCGAGAAAAAACACATTGCCGATGCCTTCCGGTTCGAGTTGAGCAAGGTGACAGCGCCGGCGGTGCGCCAGCGCGTGGTGTCATTGTTGCGTAATGTCTCCGAGGATCTTGCCGCCGCCGTCGCGCGAGGCCTGGGCATGGAACTGCCGCCAGCCATGCCGCGCGCTCTGGCCAACCCCCCGGCGCCGGAAGTAACCGTATCGCCGGCGCTTTCGCTGACTGCCCGCCCGGGAGACGGCGGCATACGGACACGCAAGATCGCCATACTCGTGGCCGATGGCATCCAAGCCGCTACGGTATGGACGCTGGCCGACGCCCTTCAGGCGGCCGGAGCGGTCGTGCGCCTGGTGGGACCGCGCATCGGGCCGTTCAAGTCCGCGGAAGGCGAATGGGTGGATGCCGACGCGTCGCTGGAAAACCAGCCAGGCGTCATGTTCGATGGCGTCGCGCTGCCTGACGGTGCCGAGGCGATTGCCTCGCTGGCGGCCGATGGCAGGGCGAAGGAATTCCTGCAGGATCAATTCCGTCATTGCAAGACGATTCTGGTTTTGGGAGGCGCGAAGGCTTTGCTCAATGTGGCGGGCATTCCGGCGGACGGGGCGGATCAGCCGGGTTTGCTGATTGCTGAAAAAGCCGCCAAGGCGGCGATAGCCAGTTATATAAAAGAACTGGGCAAGCACAGGCATTTTGCGCGGGAGATGGATCCACCGGAGGTTTAGCCGGTGAACTTGGGAAGCGTGAACGATTGTTTGCTTCCTCGGGCGCAGCCGGCAGCCTGCCGCTTGGGTGGGCGCAGGTGGCGCAACTATGTGCCGGGACTGCCGGTAACGGGAAGCACGATACCGGTGATATAGCTTGAACATGCGGGCGAGGCCAGGAATACATACGCGGGCGAGAGTTCCTCGGGCTGGGCAGGCCGGCCCAGGGCGGTCTTGCTGCCGAATGATTTGATCTGCTCGGCCGTCTGGTCCGCCGGATTCAAGGGCGTCCACACCGGCCCGGGAGCGACGGCATTGACGCGTATGCCCTTGCTCGCCAGGTTGGCCGCCAGCGACATGGTGAACGCGTGAATCGCGCCTTTGGTGGCTGAATAGTCCAGCAGCTTGGCGCTGCCCTGAAGGCCGGTGACCGAGCCGGTATTGATAATGGCCGCTTTTTCTTTCAAGTAAGGCAGCGCTGCGCGCGCCATATGGAAATAGCCATGAATATTGGTTCGCAAAGTTTCGTCCAGGCGCTCGTCCGTAATGTCCAGCAATGAATCCGCGTGCTCCTGGAAGGCGGCATTGTTGACCAGCACATCCAGCTTGCCGAAAGTCCGCAGCGTTTGTTCAACCGCCGCCTGGCAGAAGCCGGAATCCTTTACATCCCCTGCAATGAGTATGCAGCGCCTGCCCTCGGCCTCGATATGGCGGCGTGTTTCTTGCGCATCGTCATGCTCGTCAAGATAGACCACCGCGACGTCCGCGCCTTCGCGGGCAAAGAGAATGGCGACTGCGCGGCCGATACCCGAATCCCCGCCCGTGATGATGGTCGAGAATCCTTCCAACTTGCCGCTGCCTTTATAGGCGGGAGCTTCAAATTGAGGAGCCAATTCGAGCTCATGCTCCAGGCCGGGCTTTTCGACATGCTGGGCGGGCATCGGCGGTTCGGGATGCTTGCGCGCACCTGTTTGCGCTGCTTTGCCGGAAGCGGGGCTGCGGCTCTTTTTATTGTCGTCGTGCCGATCTTGCTGTTTTTGGATTTCACGGTGCTTTTTCGCTGTGCGGGACACATCAGTGCCGCTGGAGCCTTTTTTCAGGGTCATGATTCGCTTCCTCCGGTAGCTGGCGAATGGCGGTTTTGCTAGCTATTGGCAGCACGTTGCGTGCCTGGAAGCATGTGTATCATGTGTATCGCGCCGGCGCCCGCGGCAAGGCACGCAAGTTGCTGCTGTCGCGGCATGCCGTGTGTATAGGCATTTTCCCGAATCATTCTCAGGAGTCGATCGCATGCCTATAAGCTTCATGAAGGATCAGCAATCCCATATTCCGGCAGTTCCTCCGGATATGCCGCCCTCGATGCCGCCGGATCGACCTCCGGAAAGGCCGCCGGGCAGTCCGCCTGAAACCGATCCCCCAAAGCCTGACGATGTGCCGCCTATTGAGGAGCCTGACCGGGGAATAGACTTGCCGCCCCGGGAAGTTCCGCCGGGGGAAGAAAGCCGCGCGGTTTAGCGCTTAGCTGAGCAAATGGACGCGGCCGCTGGCGACATCGTGCATGGCGGCGACGATGCGCAATTGTCCGGCTTGCACCAGTTGCCGGAGAACGTCGCTGCCGGATGCCAGCATCGCGGCGGCCATGCGAGTGTTGTTCTCGGCGACGGCCTGCACGAATTCGCGGTTCTTGGCATTGCGCTCGCCCGCGGTCGAGGTTGCGGCCACCGCCGGCTGAATGTTGGCGAGCAGGGAGGTCAGCTTGCCGAGCTTGACGCCATCGATCGCCCCTTTGACGGCGCCGCATTCACTATGGCCAAGAACCATGACGGTCTGCGCGCCCGCAAGCTTGGTCGCGAATTCGAGACTGCCTATGATGTCGGTATTGATGAAGTTTCCCGCAACGCGGGCGCAGAAAATATCGCCGATTTTCTGGTCGAACACCAGTTCCGGCGGCACGCGCGAATCGATGCAGCCGACAATGGCCGCGAACGGCGCCTGGCGCTGCGCCGTGGCGTGAACTTGCGCCATCAGATCGCAATGGACGGATTTGCCGGAAATGAAGCGCTCATTGCCGGCCATAAGGCGGGCAATCGCAGCGTCGGGATTGATCGCTTGTTGCAGGGCAGGGGTGAGTACGGCGCATTCGGCCGGCCCCGCGTGCGCCGCGCGCGCGGCAAGGGTAATGGCGGCGCCTAGCGCGCACCCGCAAAAATTACGTCGACTGAGCATAAGGCCTTCCTTGGTTATCCGGCATGTGCGAGCCTGGACTGGAGCCATCCGCCAGGGCACGCAAAGATAAACAATATAACCATATACGTCAAATTGTAGTTAAAGCGGCGTGCTCGCTTGACTGGCCGGCGTCATATACAGCCGGATCACCGTTCCATTGGAACTGCTTTGCGCGACATCAAGACGCCACTGCAGTCGTTCGCACATCAGGGTGACAATATACAAACCCAGTCCGCTTGGCGATGATCCGTCCTGGTCTATGCGTTTTTGCCCAGCAAGCACCGCTTGCTGATCCGCGGTCAAACCCGCGCCTTCGTCGGCAATCTCGATGAAATCGGCGCACTGCCGGATGCGAATGGCGCGCGTCGTGTGCTGCAACGCGTTTTGAATCAAATTGCGCAACAGCAGGCGCACGATGACGGGATCGGCCATGACCGTGGCCGATGACGGAACCGCCACAGCCACCCTGGCCTGAACACTATGGCTGACCGCCAAGTCTTCCAGGGCTTGTTCGACCACATGCGCCAGCGCGACCGGTTCGTTTGTTTCGTCGCCGGGCTCGCGCCGCGCCAGTTTCAGCAGCATATCCACATTGGCGCCCATTTCGGAGCAGGCCCTGCGTATCCGGGCCAAGGTCGCCTGATCGTTGGCACTGAGTTGATTGCGCCGTTCCAGAATGTCCAGCGCGCCGGAAATGACGGCGATGGGTGTTCTCAATTCATGGCTGGCCAGATTAAGCAGTGATTGCTCGCGCCTGACAAACGACTCCAGCTCGTCCAGGAAGCGGTTGAACGTTTGCGCGATAGTGTGCAGTTCGCTGTCTTGATAAGACAAGGGCATGCGCGGCATGTTGGCGCCGACCGGGATGCCGCTGATCTGGTTTGACAATTGCTGTAGCGGATTGACGATGCGGCGGCTGCTGAGCGCCGCAAGCAGGAGACTCAATCCGATGATAATCAGCACCACCACCCCCAAAGCCATTTCGAACAGAAGTTCCCGGTTCTCAAAATGAGTGATGTTCTTGGCGATATAGAAGATGCCGGCCCGCGATGACTCCAGCCGCACCAGAAAGGTTTTGCCGTTGCGCTCGATCTCGCCTGAAAAATTGGCCGGCAAGCCTAGAAAAATAGCGGGCATGCTGGCTGGCATTGCCGCGCCCGCGGGTATGTGCACCACCGCCAGATTGGCGGTTTCCCAAACCAAGGGCTCTGTGTTGGCCTGGCGTCCCAGGAACACGTCCCGTTCTTCCTCGAACTCGATCTGCAGCATGGTTTGCTCCAGGTCTTCGTTGACGACGAGCACGGTAATGACCATGGCGGCCATGCTGGCCACGCTGATCGCCAGGATGGCCCGATAAATGCGGCGGCCTATCGATTTCATGGCGCTGTCCTGGCGGGAGGAATCAGCCGGTAGCCGCGTCCATGCATGGTTTTGATCATGGACAGATTCAAGCCGTCCTGCAATTGTTTACGCAAGGCGTACACATGGGTGCGCAATGTGTTCATATCCGCCACGCGTTCGCCCCATACCTTGTCGCGCATTTGCTCGTAGGAAATGAAATCGGGATAGGCCCGGATCAGGGCTTCGAAAATCCGCGCCGCCGTGCCCGACAACTCTAGCATGGCGCCGGTCTCGAGGCGGACTTGCAGCCGCCCCGGATCGAAACTGACGCCGGGCGCCTGAACGAGAGCGGCTTTGGCGCTGCCGGATCCACGGCGATACAGCGCTTCGACCCGCAACTGCAATTCGCGCAAATCAAAAGGCTTGACCAGGTAATCGTCGGCGCCAAGCGAGAAGCCTTGCTCCTTGTCTCTCAACTGGTCCTTGGCCGTCATTAATATGACTGGCGTGGCGCACTGAATATCGCCGCGGATGCGGCGGCATACTTCGAAGCCCGACAGCCCCGGCAGCATGACATCCAGCACGATAACGTCGTAGGGGTTGGTGGCGATCAGATGCAGGGCCGTCAAGCCATCGGACGCAAAATCCAGTATGTAGCGCTGATCGCCGAAATATTCGGACAAATTCTGCGCCAGGGCCACGTGGTCCTCGACAAACAATATTCGGATGTGATCCTGGAGTGCCGTCATTGAAAAAATATGCTTTGAAAGTTATCGTCAATGTACAGGACTTTTCGCCGCCGTGGCCTGGGCGCGGGATTTGATCTCGATCAGCACATAGCGCTGGTTCTCGAATTGTATGGACGCCGGGCGCGCCAGCATCTTTTCCACGTCGCCCAGCAAGGCTCTGGGAACGGCCAGGTACATTGGCTCGGCGCCGGCCAGCTTGGCGGGCAATTGTTCCAGGCTCAGCAATCCCGCCGCCCCATGCGAATAAAACCGCGCGGAATAGGGACGGCTGTCCAGATAGTACAGCGGCTCGCGCTGGCTGGCTTGTTGCTGCGCATGCAGCACAAGGCTGCGTTCGGTTTTAAGAAACATGGGTTGCACGGTGACGGCTATTGTCAATGCCATTACGGTGGCCGGCGCTATCCAGGCCAGCAAGCGCGCGCTGCGCACGAAAACCGGCGCCTGGGCCTGCTTGCCCGCCAGCACGGCCGATATCAGGATGCTGAACGCTCCCAGCGCCGGTAGTAGATAGGTCCAAAGAATATTGCCCGATACCGTGAAAAACAGGGGGGTGAATAATGCCCAGGCCAGCAAATAGGTAAATTTGGGATCGCGCAGGCCGCGCCGCAGAGCGCCACGCCCATCCGCCTTGAACAGGGCCGCCGCCAGCATTCCGACGGCCAGAAAGCCCCATGGAAACGCCGCCTGAATCCAGTACCACCAAATCGTCCCGTAGATTCTCTTGTGGGCGGTGCCGTACAAATCTCCTTGCCAGCCTGGATCGATGAAACGGTAAAAATGTTCGCCGACAATAAAATAGTCCAGGAATCCCGGCGTCTTGAGTTCCGCCATCACATACCACGGCACGCTGAGCGCAAGCGTCAACAACATTCCCCGGCCCCAGGGCAAGGCGCGCCAGGACTGCCGTGCCGAGGCATGCCATAACAGCCACGGAATGAGCGGGCCAGCCACCAACACCAGCACCAGCGGGCCTTTGGCAAGCAGGCCGACGGCAAGGCCGATAAAGAAACCATAGCGCCAGAACCAGCGCGGCTGGCGGGCCGCCATCGCGAACGAGGTCATCGACAAGGTCGTGCCCAAGGCCAGGAAGGGATCGGTCAATACCGCGCCCGACGCAATATAGACCAGCGCGCAAGAGCTGTAGATAATGGCCGCCCATTGCGCGATGCGCAAGCCGAAAACCGAGCGGGCGTAAGTGAACAGCAAGCCCACGGATGCCATCGTGGCCAGCCACGATGGCAAGCGGGCGGCGAACTCGTTGACGCCCAGCAGCATGAACGAAAGCGCTTGTGCCCAGAAGGAGAGAGGAGGCTTGCCCCAAAAGGGCACTCCGGGCTGAAACCAGGGCGTTATCCAATCGCCGGTTTGGGCCATCAGGCGCGCAATTTCAGCATAGCGGGGTTCTGACGTATCCACCAAAGGAATCTGCCACATGCTGAACAGGGGCAGGCAAAGCAGGGCGGCCAGCAGCCACCACACATTAATTCGACGCAGCATGCCGTTTGACCTTTGTGTGTGCCGTGGCATTGGGTGCCTGCGCGGGATTATCTTGTTGCGCCCGCGGGCCTTGGCGCAAGACGTCGCGGATCAGATAGACGGGCCGTTGCTTGGCCTCGAAGTAGGTCTTGCCGACATACTCCCCCAGCAAGCCGATTGAAATCAGCTGGACTCCGCCCAGGAATGTCATGACCGATATCAAGGAGGGATAGCCTTGCACCGGATCGCCCAGCAGCAGTGTTTTGGCGACTATCCACAGACCGAACAAAATGCCGGCCAGGGCGGTCAGAAGGCCGGCGCCCATGGTCAGCCGAAGCGGTGCGACCGAGAAGGACGTAATGCCTTCGAAAGCCAGGCCCATCAAGGCCAGGTAGTCCCATTTGCTGGTGCCGGCGGCGCGCGGCGCGCGATCGTATTCAATAACCTGTGTCGGCAACCCGATCCAGGCGAATAATCCCTTCATATAGCGCTGGCGTTCACCGAGCTGACCCAGCGCATCGACCGCCCGGCGGCTTATGAGTCTGAAGTCGCCGGTGTCCTCCGGAATCTCGACGTCGCTGATGCGATTGAGCAGGCGATAGAACAAATGAGCGCTGGATCGCTTGAGCCAGCTTTCGCCGGCCCTGGAACGCCGCCGCATGCAAACCACGTCGGCGCCCGCGCGCCAGGCCTGCAGCATTTGCGCAATCAGCTCCGGCGGATCTTGCAAATCGGCGTCAAGGACGATGACCGCGTCGCCACCCGCATGGGCCAGGCCGGCGGTCAAGGCGGCTTCCTTGCCGAAGTTGCGGCTCAGGCGCACTACCTTGATCGCCGACGCTTCCGTGGCCAGCCCGGCAAGGTAGTCCGCGCTGCCATCCCGGCTGCCGTCGTCGACCAGGACCAGTTCGTAGGAAATATCCAGCGGATCCAGCGCGGCGCGCAGCCTTGAGTAAAGCAGGGGCAATACCGGGCGTTCGTTGTAAATGGGAATGACTATGGAGAGTATGGGCGTTGGCGCTTCTTGACGTTCAGCAAGCCAACTGTCGGTAACGGCATTCATGAAATACCACCTTCTGGCACAAAATAAGGTTCATCAATCTGACGACCGTAAAGTACCTGCCTAGGCAACAAACAAATATCAAGCAAAAATCAAAAAAATATCAAACAGAAAGCTGACTAGGGCCTGTTGACGCCACATCCTCGCCCGCGCCGATGTGGCGTCAACAGGCCCTAGTCAGCTGGCTTACAGTAATGAAAGAAAACAGGCATTTTTCTTTCACTTTCCTTTCTTCGTTCTTTCAATTTGCTTTCATATTTAATTATTGTGAATTTTTAGTCGGCGAAATTTTGTAAGAAATACGTAAGATTCACCGGGATAACCCTGAAATCCAAGGGGAAACCAGAATTTTTTATCGCCCATTCTTCCCGTTACCATCTTGCACTTTCTGTATTCCTGAACGTTTGCAGTGCGCAGCGGCGTCGTCCGCGGCCTGGGGCTGGCACAGGATACGTATTACCTTGCTGTCAGAGGAGAATCCATCGATATGCAGCTTAGAAATAAACAGGACTTCTGGTCCGGCATCATGTTCGTCGCCGTGGGCGGCGGATTTGCCGGTGGCGCGACCAGTTATTCAATGGGTACCGCCGCCCGCATGGGGCCGGGCTACTTTCCCTTCTGGCTGGGCGTATGCCTGGCCGTACTGGGAGCTATCGTTGCCATAGGCGCGCTATCCAAGAAGGCGGAAGAGGTCGAACTGGAAAAGTTCGATTGGAAAATCGCCTTCGTGGTGATCGGCTCCGTCGCGCTTGTCGGCAGCGTTCTGGATCTTCTGGGGGTCTACATTTCCGTTTTCCTGCTGGTATTTCTCAGCAGCATGGCCAGTCACGTATTCAATTGGAAAGTCGCGGCCGCCAATGGAATTTTTCTTGTGTTATTCGTGTGGTTGGCTTTCATCAAGGGGCTAGGCTTGATCTTCCCCTTGTGGCCCAGCTTTCTAGGCAATTAAAGGAGAGCCGGAAATGGAACTTTTTGAACATTTGGCTTTAGGGTTTTCCGTCGCATTCTCCGCCGAGAACCTGGCTTATTGCCTGCTGGGCTGCCTGCTGGGAACATTGATCGGAGTGCTTCCCGGCATCGGTCCGGTCCCCACCATCGCCATGCTGCTGCCCATCACCTATGTGCTGCCGCCTGTCGCCGGCCTGATCATGCTGGCCGGCATTTATTACGGCGCCGCTTATGGCGGGTCGACCACTGCCATATTGGTCGCCTTGCCGGGCGAGACAGCGGCCGTGGTGACGGTGCTGGACGGCCACCAGATGGCGCGCAATGGCAGGGCGGGCGCCGCCCTGGCCATAGCCGCGCTGGGCTCTTTCTTTGCCGGCTGCGTCGCAACGCTGGTAATAGCCGGTTTCGCTCCGCCGCTGGCCGAAGTCGCCTTCAAGTTCGGCCCCGCCGAGTACTTTTCGCTGATGGTGCTGGGCCTGATCGGCGCGGTGGTGCTGGCCTCGGGCTCCTTGCCCAAGGCAATCTGCATGATCCTGCTGGGCCTGCTGCTAGGCATGGTGGGCACCGACGTGAACTCCGGCGTTGCCCGCTACGACTTCGGCGTCCCTGAGTTGCAGGATGGCATCGACTTCGCGGTCGTGGCCATGGGCGTGTTCGGTTTCGCCGAAATCATGACCAACCTGGAACTGAAAGATCAACGCATCGATCTGACCGGCAAAGTCGGTTCCCTGTATCCCAACAAGCAAGAGTTCAAAGAGTCCTGGCCCGCCGTCGTGCGCGGCACGGCTGTCGGTTGCGCACTGGGCATCCTGCCGGGCGGCGGCGCCGTCCTGTCGTCGTTTGCGTCCTACACGCTGGAAAAGAAAATATCGAAGAACCCCGAACGTTTCGGCAAGGGCCATCCCGCGGGTCTTGCAGGCCCGGAATCGGCCAATAATGCCGGTTCGCAGGCCTCGTTCATTCCTTTGCTGACGCTGGGGATCCCTGGCAATGCCGTTACGGCGCTGATGATAGGCGCCATGACCATCCACAACATTCAGCCTGGTCCGCAGGTCATGACCAGCCACCCCGATCTGTTCTGGGGCCTGATCGTATCGATGTGGATCGGCAACCTGATGCTGGTTGTATTGAACTTGCCGCTGGTGGGGCTTTGGGTCAAACTGCTTAACGTGCCTTACCGCATTTTGTTTCCCGCCATTCTGGTCTTTTGCACGATAGGCGTGTATTCCCTTAACTACAACGTCTTCGATATCTGGATGACGGCGGCGTTTGGCTTCGTGGGCTATGTCTGGACCAAGCTCAAATGCGAAGGCGCGCCTTTGCTGCTGGGCCTGGTGCTGGGACCGATGATGGAAGAAAACTTCCGCCGGGCCTTGCTGCTGGCCCGCGGCGACTACACCACCTTCGTGACACGGCCTTTGTCCATGTCGCTGCTGGTCGCGGCCACCTTCCTGGTTATCCTGGTTGCGTTGCCGGCGGTCAAGAAAAAGCGCGCGGAAGCGTTCGTGGAAGAGGATTGACGCGCGTTGTAGTCTAAAAAAGGGGCGCCCCGGCCCCCGTGGAACACCCCGAGAAAGCTCCTGCCTGTGGCCGGAGCTTTCTCACATGGATGCAGACGCTGCCGCTGCTTGCATCATTCCGTCCAGGGACAGGGTCGAATTCTTCGCGCCAAAAGCAAGGAAGTCGCTGTAAAGTAGGCAGAAGAATGCAACGGGAGTCGTAATAATGTCAGGGGTCCAGATGTCGTTTGAAAACAGCCTTGCGAAACTCTTCAGCCTTGCGGGGGACGACTTCAGCGGCATCCAGGAAATACATGAAGCCTGGGAATCCAGCATTCGCGATGATCGTGGCGTTCTGAAGAAACTTTATGATTTCTATTTCACCACGCTCAGGGTACTGCTGAACCATCCCGCATCCGGCGCGGCAACTGATTTCAGCGATGTTCAGGCGCACCGGTTCATCACCGCATTTTCCTCATCCAGGTACCTGGGGCGGGAACATAAAGAAGCGTGGCGTTTATTGCAGGAAGGGCATGCCGAACACCTGGCATTGATCAAAAAAGCGCTTGCGCGGCCCAACTACCGGATCACAGCGCAACATCTGCGGACAGATACCGGCAACTGGGGCGATATTCCCGGAGCGATGCTCGAGGTTTATAACTGGCATAGGCCGTACGATGTGCAGGGCGAGCAACTGATGATGGACATCGCTCCTCATATTCTGGAGTTTTACCGGGCATTTCCGGCGCAGGAAAATTCATTTCTCTTGCGTACGCTTGAATTGCACCCCGATGCGATCGCTCAGTTTGCGGCATTGATGCGGTTCTACATTCTCGATCGCGGGAACACTCAGGCAGGCCCAATGCCCAGCCTGGCCAGCGACATGTTGGGCTTCTATACAGACAAAAGCGATTTCGCGCACGCCAACGGCGTCAAAATTCTCGTGGCTGTTCTGGCTGATGTCGGCGCATGGCCGGCTGAGCGGGTAATAGACTTTATACAGAGCGTTATCTTGCGGCCGCTGGATATCGAGCCCTGCACGCAAGCTTATGCCGCCGATGAAATGCGGCGGAATATCGAGTCTCAGATTCGGCACATGGCCTGGCCTTATAAAGCTCATCTCGGCACGTCCGCGGAGAGCCAAAAAGAGCGCGACGAGAAGTACCTTGCGCAATACAAGGCGGAACTTGCCCTGATTGAGGGGGATTTCAACGAATGGAACGCAAGGCGGCGGCGCAAGGCGGCTGCCCGTGTCGCCGTTTCGCCCGGCACCCGAAAAGCCCTGGACTGCGCAATGCAAAAAGTGCCTGACGGATGTCGGCGGCCTTTGCAAGACCTGCTCGACGAGGCGGCCGCGTATGCCAGGCGTCCCAAGCGTTTCACCATGCCCAAGGCTGCGGAGAATCGTTTCAGGGATTTCGGCCTAAAGCTGCTTGTCATTGAAGAACTGATGTATCGCCAGCAGGTGCTGCTGCCCATGTTTGACATTCGCGAGTTCGCCGGCGAGTATGAAAAGCGCGAGATCTCCGTAGAGTCCGATGGCTATGAAATCATACCGGAAGCCGCGCAATATTTTCGCAATCTTGCACTTTCCGACGAACTACTGGCGCGCGTGGAAACCCTCCATCAGTCTAGCGGCCTGGACGGCGGCCCGGTATTCATGAATCACCTTTTCCCTTTCTGGGATCCCGGTGCGGGCGACGAACCTGTCAAAGTGACGAACAAGGCCGCCGACGATTTGGCCTTGCTGCCAAACTTGCACCGCATCACAGGGTTGGAAAACAGCGAGCCCGGCCGCTCACTGTTGAACGCCCTGAGTGCAAGGGGAATAGAGTTGTCAGGCGAAGAAGCCTGATTTGGTTTTTTTACGGATCGACAGGGTATCCGGCATTTATCCAGGCATCAATGCCTCCAGCCAGCGGCCGCACGCGTTTATAGCCCATTTGCATAAGCTGCCTGGCGACGCGCGCGGCGGATGCTTCATTTGGACAGGCGCAATACACGATTACCTCGCCGTCGTATAGCGGGTCAAGAAGAGATGGGGCAGGGCCGCCGATCAGCATCGTTACCGCGCCGGGAATGCGGCTTTCGCTTTGATGGGAGAGCGCGGAACGCACATCGACAACAATAGGACTTGCGCCTTGTTGCTGCAATTGGTGCAATTCATCGGGCGAAATGCGCGCCATGCGCAAGGATCTCATGAAGCGATCGCGCTGCCACCACTTGTTCGCGATGAAGGCGAACAGCGCCAGGCTGATCAGGGCCAATCCCCATATGCCCAGGTACTCGAGCACGTCCAGCAAGTCGTCTATGGTTGAGCTGAACAGGGAACCCAGGTAAATTGCCGATCCGGCCCAAAGCGCGGCTCCGATGCCATCGAAGAATATAAAGCTGGCGCGCCGTGTTCCAAAAGCGCCGGCAAGCGCGCTGGCAATCGATGCGAAGCCTGGAACAAACTTGGCTATCATCAGCGACGCAACGCCCCAGCGCAAATAAATCGATTCGGTTTGCCTGACGCATGAGTCGGGAGACAGGGAAATGCGGCAGAGGGTTGCCATTACTTTTCTGCCATAGCGCCTGCCTGCCAGATACCATGTGAAATCAGCGATCAATGCGGCGAGCATGGCAATGAAGAGCAGGGCGGGCGCGGAGTAGCCGCTGCGTTCCAGCAAGGCGCCGGTGATGACCAGGGTGGGATACGCCGGCAGCGGAGCGCCCAATTGCTCGACAAGCACGTTCAGGAATACGACCACGAGGCCATATTGTTCGATCAAATGTAAAAGAGAGTTCATCGGCGGAAATGGAAAATCGATATGTGCCGGACGGCAGTGAAATGGCCGGTCAGAATAGGGTAGGATACCTGAATCAACAACGCCGGACTAAATCCCATGTTCAATATCCGTGTCATGACAATGGATGATTACGATGCGGTCATCGATCTCATGCGGAATACTCCAGGAATTTCCTTGCGCGATGCCGATTCGCGTGAATCGACCTTGAATTATCTGGAACGAAATCCCGGAATGAGCTTCGTTGCCGAAGTTGGCGCCGCGCTTTGCGGTTGCATCATGGCGGGACATGACGGCCGCAGAGGATATTTGCAGCATTTACTTGTCCTTCCGCGGTATCGGCGCCAAGGCATGGCAAATGCGCTGGTGGAACGCTGTCTTTCGAGTCTCGAAAAACACGGAATCCTGAAATGCCATCTCGATGTTTTCAAGACAAACGAGACAGCCGCCAACTATTGGCAAAGCCAGGGTTGGCAGCTCAGGCGTGATATTGATCGGTATTCATTTAATCGATCGGGCAACGAGAACGCGTGAACGGTAGTCCCTGGCGCTTGAACCCGACTTCATTATGATCATTCGCACCGAACTTATTTAGAACTTGACCGAATTTAGTCCCGGGGAACACTTGGGTTCCACGGATCGATCAAGATTACAGCACCGATTGCAAGCGCCGCTCTAGTTCTGCAACATGCGCATAGCCCGGACTGATCAATCGCGTTTCGCCATTGGCCTCCAGCAGAAGTGTCGGAAAGCCTTGTACACCCAAGGAACGCGACCGTGCGAAATCTTGTTTTACCAGGGCGACGGTACTGGCGGCCTCCCATACTTTGCGGAACGCCTCGGCATCGCTGGAATAACCTTGGTCGCTAAGCGCGCCGGCGGCCAGCCGGGAAAGAACGTGGCCATCTGTCGTATCGACCGCCTCGACATAAAAGCCGTGTTGCAACGCCCCGAATACGGCCAGCAAATCGGCATCGGGCGCAATAAGGCGTGCGGCTACGACGGCGCGGCATATTGGTTCGGTGTCGTAAACAAAGTTTTGTCTGGCCATCAATCCTTCGCGATTGAAGGGCAGGCCGCTGGCTTCTTCCACACGCGCCCAATGAGAAAGCCGCACCCGCTTGCCCGCATCGTCGAGAACATCTGTGGCGCCTGCGCGCAAGCCACCGACAACAATCTCCAGCGGCAATTCAGGATGCAATGCGGCAAGCGCCGCCATTTCCTTGCCAAAGCCATAACACCATGAGCACATGGGGTCGCCTACATATATGAGTTTCATGCTTGATTTCCTGAAACGGGCATCCTCGTCTACAGGATGCCTGAAAATAAGGCTTAACCGGCAGCCTTCTTTTCCGCCTGGCGCTTACGAATCGTGGTCACGTTTTCCCGCGCCACACCCCAGTTGTCGGTATCGACTTCATCGATGATGACGAAGGTGGTGGCTGGATCTTTATTGAGAACGCGAGCAAGTAAATCAGTGGCGCCTTCGATCAGTTGACGTTTTTGTTCGGGTGTCGCGCCTTCACGGGTAATGCGGATATTAACGTATGGCATAGCAAGAGTTCCTTGGGTTGAACAGCCGGATTAGTAGAAATTCTATCCATAATCTTCCACCGCCCATTATGGAGCATCAGTGCAAGGTACAAGAGACAATTGCAGCCCTGGTTTGGACTGCGCCAGGATGGAAATTTGTGCATCGGCATCCATGACAAGTCCTTGATGAAAGCCCGCGTTACCAAACGCCCGCGGTTGCACCGCCGTCCACGGTCAATATCGTACCGGTGGTGAATTGGGAGTCCGTCATATACAGGACGGCATCAACGATGTCCTTGGTGAGGCCGGTCTGTACCATAGGCGCCAGAGCTTTGCGGAAGTTGGTCGTAGCGTCGTCGCTGCTATGAAGCGGCGTATCGATACTGCCAGGCGCGACAGCATTTACCTTGACATTCGAAGCAGCCAATTCCAAAGCAAGACCGCGCGTTGCATGGTTCAAGCCGCCCTTGATAAGGATAGGCAGCAGCGCCGGCAATTTTACATTTGGCGCCATCGCGATACTGGCGGTGATGGTCACGATATGGCCCTGCTTGTTTGCCGCCATATGAGCAGCCGCTTCCTGGGATGGGTAAAAGAAGCCCTTCAGATTGGTATCGACAAGCGAATCCAGATCGTCCTCGGTGTACTGGACTATGGGCTTGGCGATAAAGATGCCCGCATTATTGATCAAGATATCGACTTGGCCGAAGGCGGCAATGGCCTTGGTAAACAGATCTTTGGCGGTGGATGGTTTTGCGATATTGCCGGCGACTTGCAGGAAATTTTTGCGGATTGCCCAACTTGGCAGCCGCTGCCTGCAGGCGTTCTGAAGTGCGCGCATTGCCCACGACGTTATAGCCGCGCTTCAGATATGCCTCGACCAGTGCGTAGCCAATGCCGCTCGATGCGCCCGTAACGATGACTGTCTTGTTGCTTGTGTTCATTTGAAAGCCTTTTTCTTCAATGATTAATTAGCGCGGGCATCTGGAATGTCGCCTGCTTCAGCGGGGCCAGGTTGTTATGTGCAGCCCCGATGTGGTGAACTATACTTATGTAGAAATGCAGATAAATATCGTATTCTGCAATTTAGCTGATACACCATGTAATTAATTGGGCCATCAAATGAAGCGCAATTTCGACAATATTCTGCTCGGAAGTATCGAGTTATTCTGTTTGGCCGCCGAACTTGGCAGCTTCACATCTGCTGCAAACGCGGCAAGCGTCACGCCTGCCGCGGTCAGCCGTTCTGTCTCGAGATTGGAGGGGCGGCTCGGTGTGCGCCTGTTCGTCCGCACGACAAGGCTCATCCGGCTGACCGATGCCGGCCACATTTATTTTCAGCAGTGCCGGGAGGCCCTGGCCCAATTAGTCGATGCCGAACGTGAGGTGACAGGGGCTCAATCAGTACCTGCCGGGCTGCTTCGTATCAGCATGCCGACTCCTTATGGCCATTACCGGGTATTGCCATTATTGCCGGAATTTCGGCAGCGCTATCCGGAAGTGCAAGTAGAAATCCACCTGAGCAATCGCAACATTGATTTTGCGGAAGAGGGCTATGACTTGGCGATCCGTGGACGTGCCCCGACGGACTCCAATTTGATCGCAAGAAAACTGGAGGATGCCGAGTTGGTGTTGGTGGCTTCACCGTCATACATCAAACGTGCAGGAAAACCCAAGTCGCTCGAAGATCTGGCCAACCATGACTGCATCCAGTTCGAATTGCCAAGCACGGGACGCCGTATTCCGTGGCCATTTCATATGAACGTAAGGAGGCATAAGGCACTAAAGTCGTGGACGTGGTGACGACAGGGGGCTATTCCTGTTCGGAAGATGTACTTGGCATCGTCACCTTGGCGCGCAGCGGCGCCGGCGTAGCGCAGACTTATCGGTTTATTGTCGAGAAGGATCTCTGAGAAAGGCGATCTGATCGAGCTATTGCCGCAATTCGGCGGCACGTCGCGCCCCTTTATTTTGCTGTATCCGCATGCGCGGCATTTATCGTTGCGCGTTCGAACTTTTGTCGATTTTCTGATAGAAAAATTGGTGCATGCGAAGTGAGATCGTCAACTGAGAAAGTTACCCATAATTCTTGATGATCGCTATGAAGAATCTATTCAGTATGAAAGCGGAGCAGGGCGCTGGTCTCGATGCGCGGTCGGTCATTGACAGGCGGCACGCAGAACACACGGCAAAAATGCGGTCAGGCAATTCACTTGGCAATGCCTAGAAACACTGCGAGGCATCGTTCAACAGCAACCATTGCATCAAGGCCGATCTGGCCGAAAGCCGGACCTATCTTTTCTCGTTTAATGGTCATGGCCTTGTCTATCATCACCTGGGAAGGCTTTTGCAGCCCATTTGTGAAATTCGGCTGGACCATAACGCGCAGCAGAGCTGCGGAAACAAGAGTGCTTGTTACCGGCAACACGGTTACGGTAGCATTTTCGCTGAAGTGGTCAGCCTGAATTACCAAGGCAGGTCTTGATTTGCCGAACTCGCCTTGCATAGCTATCGTTATAAAGTCGCCTCGCTTCATTCTGTCCAATTGTCCACATCGGTCAAGGCCTGATCCATCAGCTGTTGTAGATCATGGTCAGCCTGATCCGCCTTGGCTGTGAGCAGAGATTGACGACGGCATTCTGCCGCAAAGCCGGGCCTTCGTGTGTCTGGCACCCATATTTGCACGGTTCGAAGGCCGGCCATGCGCAGCGCGTCGCGATGCTTTTGAACCCGGGCGTTTATGTGAGTGGTGGCCATTTCATCATTCCTCATAGTTACATGTAATATGATGCTCGGGTTTTTCGTTACATGCAACAGTTAAATTCCGCCGTTGCCACGATTAGGGAAACCATGACGGGGATTGTGATGGATGATCGGTAAGGCGTCTACGCGTAGTTTCTCTTGAGGATGGAACTGTCCATGCATGGGCGGCAGCTAAAGGGCGGCCCGTTATAGAAAGTCGACCGGGATTCTTTAACATTACACGGCAACATACATTGGACATTGTGTAGGATCACCCTATATGAAGGTGAAGGGCAACTGAATGATTACCTGCGTGACATGGAAAAAGTGATATGGAAAATCCTAGGATGTAGTCATTCGGACGGAACTGAATTTGAGGCAAAGGTGTAGCGCATCAAGACTTCAAATTTAGTTCCAAGCTTTTAGCGTAGCCAAGTAATGCGTATGGTGTCTTCCGTCCTAGCCATTAATAATACGCATAATGTATATTATGTAAAGTCAATGATATTCAATTGCCACTGGAATCACATTAACCGGATCGCTTTGCAGCGGCCTTATAAACCGCGTTACGTTCTCGTTTGCCGACTGCTACAACGATCACAATCAACTCGCTGTCGCGCACTTCGTACACCAGCCGATAACCGACACTGCGAAGCTTAATCTTGTACCTGTCTTTATGGCCAATCAACTTGGCGGCAGGAACACGCGGGTTCTCCAACCTTTCGGCCAACTTTGTCTTTAATTGCTCTCGCGTATTGCTATCGAGCTTACGCCACTCTCTGAGAGCTTCCTCCAAAAAACCCAGCTCAAAGCTCATCGATTTTAATTTTGATGACAGGCTGGCCTTCACGCGTATCAGCGATGACATTTAGCTCGAGATCCTCGAGCCTATTCATCAGGGCCTCATACGCTTTGGCGGGCACGCAGTAAAAAGCTGGTGCGTTTCGATTAAGGATTGCAACGGGAAACCCATCACCTGCGGCAACCGTACCCATAGGATTCTTTTTCAGTTCGGAAACGCTTGCGGTGACTTCAGTCAATATCAGATTAGACATACGTCCTCCAAGACCTGTTTAGAGTGCTAATAATAGCACTGTTATTGACCCTTTTCAATGTAGTTGGCGATGCCTATGTTGGACTCACTGACAAGCAGGAACAGGATACACTGCGGGCTGATGAAATCATATAAACCTCAGGCACATGTATGTCCCAGCACTCTTCTACGTGTTGCTGGCGCAAGCGATGGCGCGCGCTAACGATCTCGCTGGCTGTTGCCGCCCTCTCCGGCTGCGCCCTCTCCACCGGGCAACGCAGCGCCATCATGACAGACGAAGGCCGAGCACTTGGTTTTTCGGCTGTGCGCTACGGCGCCGCTCCGCCGCTGGCCGGCATGTTGCGCACCGCCCGGGAGCCGCCGGAACAAGAGAATCCAGCGAAACAGGAAACGCCATCGGAACGAACCGCAACGCTCGACCCAGACAGCTTATGGGTCGTCATTGAAGGCGATGGCCGGGCATGGCTGAGCATGCGCGAACCGTCGCGCGATCCGACGCCAGTCGATGCGGTGGGCTGGAGGCTGGCAAGGAATATCGCCGGAAAAACGGTGCTTTATCTGGCGCGTCCCTGCCAGTACCTTTCGCCCACGGAATTGGAATCATGCTCGGTCGCCGACTGGACCGATGCCCGTTTTTCGGAAAAATGGGTAGCGCGCCTGAACTCGGCGATCGACCAGGCGAAACGTTCGACAGACGCAAAAAACATTGCGCTTGCCGGATATTCCGGCGGCGGCGTCATGGCGGCGCTGATTGCGGCGCGCCGCAACGATGTGGCTGAACTGATTACCATCGCGGCGCCTCTCGATCACGCGGCCTGGACGGCTCTGCATGGCGTCACGCCGTTGGCGGCTTCGCTCAGCGTAGTATCCGTCAGGCAAAAATTGTTCGGCATTCCGCAAGTGCATATAACGGGAGCGGGCGACACCGTAGTGCCGCCCTCTTTGATGCGGGAATTTTTACGCGCCTATCCGGTGCAAGCCCCGGCAAGAATGATTATCTTGCCGGGGATAGATCACCGCATGGATACGCCGATAGCTGTGGACAGGATCAGCGCCAAGGGCGGCGCATAATCCTGGCCGTACGTTTTAGAAGTTCCACATCGCCCGGGCGCTTACTTGATGGCCCAGGTATTTATCCCTGATATCCATGTCGTAGCCTACCGAAATAACGGTGCCCTTGGCTGAAACGTGGCGATAGCCGACACCCAGTTCCACGGCTTCGCGGCCGGGCTCGACGCCGTCCAGATTGAAGGCGGGACCGCCGTTGACGAAGCTGGCGTTGATCGCTGGAGTATTGGCGAACTCGTGGATGTAGCGAGCGCGCAATGTGGTGGTCGAAGCAGCCGATATCTGATTGGCGAACTCTACGCCCAGTACGCTCTGGATCGAATGCGAGTTTGCGCCATCCACGTGTTGCGCCGATACGCCGCCGCTTTCGGTGTAGCCGTCTGTCTTCAAGTAGCCGAAGCGGGCGCCCACCAAGGCGCGCGCGCTCCATGTCTGGCTCAGGGCGAATGGAATGCCGTATTCCACGCGCGTGCCGATCTGGTAGCCGGAGTAGCTGCCGCTCAGCTTTTCATTGAAGCCGGCAAAGGAAACCTTGCGATCGGTGTCGTAGTGATTCGTGGACAGCACCAGGCTGGCGTCCAGCGTGTAATCGCTTGCGCTGCGGCTGAAGTAGCCGCCGAAATGCGCCGACTTGACGTTGTTGTCGTCGCCATCGCCGGCATTGCGGCCGTCGATGCCCGCTTGCGTATAGCCGGCCGACAAGCCGACAGTGTCGCGCGCATTCAGATCGGTTTCAAAACCGAAGGCCAGGCCTTGCGCATCCAGGTCGTAACCATTGGCGCCCTTGCGTTCTTTCTGCGTAGCCATGGATGCCAGGCCTTGCGCCCAAACGCGGTGGCCGGCTGAATCGCCGCCCGCCAGCCCAGAGCCGGCCATCGCCACCGAGCCGCCATTGCGGATGGAGTCGATGCGATTGTCGAATGCCGAAAATACGCTGTTTTGCGCGGCTATCGATGCGGCGCGCGCCGCGCCATTGGTTTCGGGCGCCAGTTGCGAGGCGGCTTCACTGACCGCGCCGGTGTCGGGCAGGGATTCCAGCGCATTGAGCAGGTTGACGCCGCCCTGTGAACCGTTATTGAATAAGGCCTTCAGGGACGTGGCGAAGCCCGCATTGCCTTGCGGCATCAGCGATTCCAGGCTTTGCGCACGGTGCGCGACCAGCTTCAGGTCGTTGCCTTCTTTTTGCAGCGAGTAGGTCAGAAAATTGGACGTACTGTCGACCTTCAGTTTGTCGGCGTTGGCGTCCAGAGTGCCGGCGTTGACCAGGGTATAGGTTTCGCCGTTCTCGATGTAGCCATTGAGCAGCGGGCGTATGGTGGCGCCGTTGGCGAGCGTTGCGGTTTGCGCAACCGAAAGCGTGTCGTTGCCGCCGCCGGCCCGGATGCGTGTTTCCAGTACGCCTTCGGCGCCTTGGGCATAGTTGCCGCCGACGTGGGTGGTGCGCAAGGTGTCGCCGGCCGCCGCCTGCATGGTGCCATTGACGGTCAGGTTGCCGCTGGTGTTGAATGCGCCATCGACGCGCAGCTTGCCGCCCGCATCGATCTTCACATTGCTGACGGTGTCCCATGCCTGGTCAAACACCGTGGTGCCGCCCTTCACATTGAATTCCTGGAAATTGCTCAACTGCCCGGCCTTGAACAATTGCGCGCCATTGGTTTCCAGCAGGTTGACGCCTGAGCCGCCATCGATGGTGCCGATTACGCTGCTGCCCTCGCCCAGGCGCAGGATGTCGTCGTCGCCGCCCATGTCGATGGCTTTGCCGTTCTTGCCTTCGATGCGCCCGGAGTTCTCCAGTATGTCCTTGCCCTCGCCCATTTGGATGGCCGCGGCGGCTGTGGTGCTGCCCAGCTCGTCGCTGCGGACGGCGCCCGCGCCGCCGGTGATGACGCCCGAGGCGCTATTGATAACAGTATCGTCGAACTTGCCGACCAGGCCGATTGCGACCCCTTTGTTGCCGGTGATCTCGCCGTCGTTGAGAATTTCGACAGCGCTGCCGTCGGTGTCTTTGGTGCCCCGGCCAGGGGTATTCGATTCGCCGCTGGTGCCGTTGGCGCCGTCGTCGATAAGAATGCCGCTGCTTTGACCCCAGATGGATGCGCCCGCCGCGTTGGTGATGTTACCGCCACCCATCGCGATGCCGTCGCCGCCGTTCGGGTTGCCGTCGGCATCGAAACCGCCGCCGCCCAAGCCTTCGATACGGCCATGATTGACGATCTGGCCGATGCCGTCGATATCGACGCCGTCGCCGTCGCCGTCATTGATGGATACAGCGACGCCGGGAACGGTGCCGCCCAGTGTATGGTCATAGGCCATGCCGGGGCCGGCGTAGCGGCCGCTGATCAGGCCCCAGTTTTCGACCTTGGCGGTGCCGTCCACGCCTACTCCGGAGCCGTTGCGGCCGATGATCTGGCCATCCGCGAAGTTGGTCACGGTGGCTTCGATGTCGGCCGTGATGGCGTGGCGCGAGCCGCTGATGATGCCGTGGTTCTCGATGGCCACGCCTTCGCTTTTGTCGATATCGATGCCATCGTGCGGGCTGGGAGCCTCGAAGTCCGTATCTTTGTTGTCACAGGCGTCCTCTTCGATCTCGCGGCATTTGGTGTTGACCTTGCCGTTGCTGATGATGGTGCCGTAATTGACGATGGTCATATTGCTGCCGGCGGCGATGGCGTCGCCGCTATCGGACCGGATCAATGCCTCGCGGTTGTCCGCCGAGCCATTGACCACTATGCCGCCACCCAGTTTAACGTCGGCCAGGTCCAGACCCTGGCCCGCGTCATCAGCGGTGCCTTTTTGCCAAATAATGCCTTGATTATTGATGCTGATGTTGGCTATCTTGTTCTTTTTTTCGCCGAATTTTATGACATCGCTGCCGAAGGCGCTGATGACGCCGCCTTCATTATTGATGATGGTGAATATTCCGGCGTTATTCTTGCCTTGAATCGCACGTGCGTTTTCGCTGCTGGAGGTAGCCTCAATGACGCCGTTGTTGACAATGACGCTCTCGCCTGCAGAGCTTTCAGTGACGGCCAGTGCCGCCACCTCGCCATTATCCACGCCCAGTTTGCCGTTGACGGTAAAGGTGCTGATGTCGCCGGCATTGACCGCGCCGAAAATCTGGGCGGTAGTGGTGACAGTGCCTGCGTCAATGACAAGATCAGGAGGGACGGCCCATGCCGGAGCGCAGAGGGCGGCTTGCAGAGCCAGGACTAGGGGAAGCGGAGACAGGGCTAAGTGACGGGGGCGCATTATTATCTTCTGGTGTGTTTATTGGTTAAAAAGGCCGAAGTATGGCGACGGCATATGACAGGCTGATTACTGCCGAGGCCGCTATAATGCAGTTCTGTCGCCATTCCGACCCAAAAATCAAAAAGCCACAAGAGACACCCGATGAAAAAAGCCGCAACAAGCTGGCTTATACCTGTAGCGGCAATCTTCATTCTGCAAACCATTGCGGCATTTTTGTCCCGGTTTACTCCCATCATTTCACCGGCAATGTCCGACGAATTCGGCTGGGGCGGCAGTTCCATCGGCTATCTGACGGCGGCAAATTCATTCGGCGGCCTTATCGTTCTCATGGCGGGTTCCAGCCTGCTCAAGCAAATCGGCGGAGTCCGGGCATTGCAGCTTAGCCTGATGATAGGCGCGGCCAGCATGGCGCTTTTCCTGAATTCAAGCCTGGCGGTTGCCTTGACGGCCTGTTTCGTCATGGGCATAAGCAATGGCGCAGCAAACCCCGCGGGCAGCGAGGTGTTGCAGCGGTTTTCACCGCCGGAAATGCGCAACCTTGTCTTTTCGATCAAGCAGGCCGGAGTACCGCTGGGCGGCGTCATAGCGGGGCTGGCGATTCCCGCCATCGTGTTCGTGGCGGGATGGCGCTGGGCGGTTTTCATCGGCGCGTGCCTGGTCGTTCTGCCCACCCTGCTTACTTGGCGCATGAGCGCCGGCCTGGACGAACCCATCGCATCGAAACGCCGGCTCTTGTCGATGCCGGGGCTGCATTCGCTGCATGTGCTTACCGTGCCGTTGATGTCGCTGACCCAAGGCCCCGGACTGCTGAAGATGTCCATTGTCGGCAGCCTGTTTGCCGTTGCGCAAAGCTGCTGGTTCACCTTTACCGTCATTTACCTGATCGATGGACTGGGCTTTTCGCTTGGACTGGCGGGCGCCGTTTTTGCGGTCATGCAGGCCGGCGGCGTAATTGGCCGGATTCTGCTGGGATGGCTTGCCGATCAGATGCGCTCGGCCACCGCCACCCTGTCGCTTGCCGCAATCGTATCGGCAACGACCACGGTGCTGCTGGGGCTTAGCAGCACCACGTGGCCCTTGTGGAGCATTATTGTCTTGGCGTTTGTCGCGGGATGTTCCGTCGCAAGCTGGAACGGAGTGCAAATTGCCGAAATAGCACGGCTATCGCCGCCGGAACTGATCTCCGAGACAGCCGCGGGATCAAGCATTTTGGTCAATCTGATCAATATGCTTGCGCCCGCCCTCTTCTCTACGTTCGTGGCGATAAGCGGCCGCTACGATTTTGCCTTTGCCGGGGCCGGCGCCTGCAGCCTGCTGGTCATCGCTTTTCTGCCACGCAATACGCGGCAAGCGGCGCCGGACAAGGCATGACCGAAGGCGCGATAGCGCCTTCGAAACCATGCGCGGCGATATATATACCGAATACGTCGAAGCGCTCGTGACGCCGCTTAAAACCGGGCGGCGCCCAATACTGACTGCGCCTGGGCGCGCAGGCAACCTATATCGCTGCCGACCGCAATGAAACGGGCTCCGGCCTGCCAGTATTTTCTGGCAACATCCAGATTGGGAGCCAGGACGCCCGCCATTTTGCCGGCAGCCACGATCAACTGAATGCCCTCGATGATGCGCGCCTGCACTTGAGCATGCTCGCCTTGGCCGAGCAAATCCATGTCCGCCGACAAATCGCTGGGTCCGAAAAACAGAATATCGATTTCCGGCAGCTTCAGTATTTCGGGAATGGCGGCAAACGCTTCAAGAGTTTCAATTTGAAGAGCGATCGAAATTTCCGCGGAAGCTTCCTGAAGATAATTCTTGTCGGCTCCATATAAAGCAGCCCTGCCCGCCATCGATACGCCGCGTACGCCCTCGGGGGCATAGCGCGTGGACCGTATGATTTCGCGGGCTTCCTGCACGCTTTGCACATACGGAAAAAGGAAATTCTTGGCGCCGGCGTCCAGCAGCCTCTTGATGACGACACGATCATTGCCGGGAGGCCTGACCACCGCCGAGACCTGGGACGAATCCAGCACTCGCAACTGGTTCACAATATCGCCCAGCTCGTTGGGAGCATGCTCCATATCGAGCAGGAACCAGTCGTAGGCAAGCGTCGACAGGCATTCGACGGCAGTGGCCGACGTCAGCGAGCACCATAATCCGACCAGATAGTCCTGCGCGGAGATCCGGCTTTTCAAACTATTTTTCTTGCAGGGCATGGAATGACTCTTCACTCAACGGTGATATGGGCATCGTGGACAATTTTTGCCCATTTTGCATCGCTGTCGGCCACATAGGCCTTGAACTGGGCAACAGACCCGGTCGTTATGTCATCCCCTTGCGCCTGCACTCGTTCCTTGATGCCCGGATTTTTCATGACGGTGGCGAAGGCTGCGTTTACTTTTTCGACAATGGCGTCGGGTGTGCCTTTGGGCGCGAATATGCCTATCCAGCCGCTTAATTCGAAACCGGGAACGCCGGCTTCGATCATGGTCGGCACATCGGGAAATGCCTGCGCCCGCTTGGCGCTGGTCATGGCCAGGCCTTTCAGCTTTCCGGCGGCGATTTGTCCTTGCACATTGGGAATATTGGTAATCGAAAATAGAACATCGTTGGACAACAACGCCGTTGTGGCTTGCGAACCGCCCGAATAAGGTATGTGAAGAACCTCGGTGTGGGTCAGGTTCTTGAAGTATTCGCCGGCCAGATGCACCAGCGTGCCATTGCCTGTCGACGCATAGTTGTAATTGCCCGGCGCGCTTTTCAGAAGTTGCAGCAGTTCCTTGACCGTATTGCCCTTGAATGCCGGCGACGTCGTCAGAACAAACGGCGATGTGGTCAGTTGTATGACGGGAACCAGGTCTTTCGATGGACTGTATCCAAGATTGTCATAAAGAGCCGGGGCGATGGAAACCGGACCTGTGCCAGTCAGCAAAAAAGTGTAGCCATCGGGCTTGGACGTGGCGGTAATACGTCCGCCAAGAGTACCGCCGGCGCCAGGCTTGTTTTCGACGACAACGGGCTGTCCCAATTCGGAAATGAGCTTTTCGGCCGCCAATCGCGCAACAACATCGAAAGCGCCGCCAGCCACGAAAGGCACGATCAGCTTGATGGGACGTATAGGGTAATCGCTGGCCATGGCTGGTGCATGGACGATAAAAGCCAGGCAGGCCGCCGAGAACAAACGCAGATGTTTCGTAGTTAACACAATGTAAATTCCAAGGTTTGAAATTAGTCAAAGTGCCATTTCTATCATTAAATTAAAATAAATTGTTCCGATTTTTTGAAATTTAATGAATTATTTTGTAATTCTAGGGATATCCCTAGACAGACATATCCGTATTCACGTTGAATATTCATTGTGACTAGCGGGCGGCACGATTTTGCCTTTGCTTGCGCCGGCACCAGGCAAGCACGACAACTGCGCTGTTGCCGCGCGTGTAACGGTTCACTCAATCGCGATATGGGTGTCCCGGACAATTTTTGCCCATTTTGCATCACTGTCGGCCACATAGGCCTTGAATTGGGCAACAGATCCGGTCGTTATGTCATCCCCTTGCGCCTGTACCCGTTGCGTGATGTCCGGATTTTTCATGACGGTGGCGAAGGCTGCGTTTATTTTTTCGACAATCGCGTCGGGTGTGCCTTTGGGTGCGAATATGCCTATCCAGCCGCTCAATTCGAAACCGGGAACGCCGGCTTCGACCATGGTCGGTATGTCGGGAAATGCCTGCGACCGCTTGGCGCTGGTCATGGCCAGGCCTTTCAGCTTTCCGGCGGCGAGTTGTCCTTGCACATTGGGTATATTGGTAATCGAAAACAGGACATCGTTGGACAACAAGGCCATGGTGGCTTGCGAACCGCCCAGATAGGGTACGTGAAGAACCTCGGTATGGGTCAGGTTCTTGAAGTATTCGCCGGCCAGATGCACCAGCGTGCCATTGCCGGTCGAGGCATAGTTGTAATGGCCCGGCGCGCTTTTCAGAAGTTGCAGCAGTTCCTTGACCGTATTTCCCTTGAATGCCGGCGACGTCGTCAGAACAAATGGCGATGTGGTCAGTTGTATGACGGGAACCAAGTCTTTCGATGGACTGTACCCGAGATTGCCGTAAAGAGCCGGAGCGATGGACACCGAGCCTGTGCCAGTCAGCAAAAATGTGTAGCCATCGGGCTTGGACATGGCGGTCATTCGTCCGCCAAAGGTACCGCCGGCGCCGGGCTTGTAGTCCACAACAACGGGCTGGCCCAATTCGGCAAGGAGTTTTTCGGCCGCCAAGCGGGCGATGACATCGAAAGCGCCGCCGGCCACGAAAGGCACGATCAGCTTGATGGGACGTGTAGGATAATCGCCGGCCATGGCCGGCGCATGGACGATAAACGCCAGGCAGGCCGCAAAGAGCAAACGCAAGTATTCCGTGCTAAACACAATGTCAGTCTCCAAGGTATGAAACCACGGGGTATCCAATTTTTATCATCAAATCAAAATAAATCGTTTGGATTTTTTGAAATTTATCGAATTATTTTGTAATTCTAGGGATATCCCCTAGCCCCACCCCGGCAGCTTGCACACTGAAATGACATGTTTATGCGTTTCAATGGAAGTATTTCCGCAGCAGCCATTTGGTGGCGTACAACATAAGGAACCATGGACATGCAATACAGAAAATTCGGAAGCACCGGCCTATTCGTTTCGGAGCTTTGCCTGGGTACCATGACCTTCGGCGGCGAGGACGGCATGTGGGGCCAAATCGGCAAACTGCAGCAGGATCAGGCCGATCAACTGGTCGGGCGGGCGCTGGAGGCGGGCATCAACTTCATCGACACCGCCGATATGTATTCGGACGGCAGATCGGAAATCATCACCGGCCAGGCGCTCAGGAATTTGCAAATCGCGCGCGAGGACGTGGTCATCGCCACCAAGGTATTTGGCGAGACAGGCACAAAAGGCGTCAATTCCCGCGGCATGTCGCGCTATCACATCATGGAGGGCGTCAAGGCCAGCCTGGCGCGCCTGCAACTGGATCATATCGACCTATACCAAATCCATGGCTTCGATCCGGCCACGCCCATCGAAGAAGCATTGCGCGCGCTCGACACACTTGTGCAGCAAGGGCATGTGCGCTACCTAGGCGTGTCCAATTGGGCGGCCTGGCAAATCATGAAAGCGCTAGGCATTTCCGAGCGATTGGGGCTGGCGCGGTTCGAGTCCCTGCAGGCTTATTACACAGTGGCCGGCCGCGATCTCGAACGCGAGCTGATTCCGCTGCTGCAAAGCGAAAGCGTCGGGCTGATGGTCTGGAGTCCGCTGGCCGGCGGCTTGCTCAGCGGCAAGTACGGCCGCGGCGCTCAAGCCGAAGAAGGCAGCCGCCGCGGCACATTTGATTTTCCGCCGGTAAACATTGACCGGGCTTACGACTGCATCGATGCGATGCGCGCCATGGCGGATGCCAGGGGCGTCTCGGTGGCACAGATCGCGCTGGCGTGGCTGTTGCGGCAGAAAGCGGTGACCAGCGTAATCATCGGCGCCAAGCGTGTCGAGCAGCTCGACGACAATATTGCGGCGACAGCCATCACGTTAAGCGACGATGAATTGGCTGCGCTGGACAAGGTAAGCGCCCTGCCCTCCGAGTACCCAGGCTGGATGATAGAGCGCCTGGGCGCGCATCGGCGCCAACAGATGTCATAGCGCTCGGGTTTGGCAGCCTTGCGCGATAAACAGGAGCGGTCATGTTTGAATCCCATGGCGGTTTTACCAGAGGCCGGTTTCTACGCTTATGCGCCGGCCTTTCCGCGGCGGCTATCCTTCCCAGGCCGGCCGTCGGGCAGTCCTTGAAAGCCGGCGCGATGGACACGCGGCCCATCCCTTCAACGGGCGAACGGTTGCCCGTGGTGGGTTGCGGCACATACCGGGCATTTGACCATGCGCCCGGCAGCCAGGCTTATTCGCGTCTTGCACAGGTGGTAGAGTCGCTACTCGACGCCGGCGGAAAAGTCCTCGACTCCGCCGCCATTTATGGCCGCGCCGAACGCAGCATCGGCGAAATCCTGGATAGCGGCAATTTGCGCGACAACGTCTTTCTTGCAAGCAAGGTCTGGTCCACGGGAAAAGACTCGGGCATTCTTCAGATGCGGCAATCGATGCGGGACATGAAAACCGACCGGCTCGATCTTATCCAAATCCATAATCTGGTGGACTGGCGCACCCAGCTTGCCACGCTGCGGCTGTGGAAAGACGAGGGGCGCGTCAGGTACATCGGCATCACGCATTACGTCGCTTCGGCGCACGGCGATGTCGAGGCGGTCTTGCGTTCAGAGCCTATGGACTTCCTGCAGATCAACTATTCCATGGAAGAGCCGGAAGCGGCGAAGCGCTTGTTCGCGCTCGCGGCCGACCGGGGTGTCGCTGTTATCGTCAATCGCCCTTTCGGCGGTGGCGGCCTGATGCGCCAGTTGCGCGATAAGCCGTTGCCCGGCTGGGCTGGCGATATCCACTGCACAAGCTGGGCGCAGGTATTGATTAAATTTGTTCTAAGCCAGAAGGCGGTGAACTGTGTGGTTCCCGGCACCAGCCGGCCCGAGCACATGCGGGACAATGCCGCGGCCGGCCGGGGACCATTCCCCGACGAGGGCTTCTGGCGGCGGCACGGCGCGGCGGTAATCGGATGATGCCCTCAGGTAGGCATCCCGCTTTCAGCATCATGCCCGGCTTGCTATCCAGTTTCCGCCGGATTGCCCGTGCATATTGCCTTTCATCAGCTTGCCATTGACGGTTCCGGTATAACGAGCGCCGTTGACCGTAAACGAGATATCGTTGCCGGCCAGGCGTGCTTCGGATATCGCTTGCGATCCCAGCGTTCCGCTAAGCTTTTGGAAGTTCTGGGTCAATTTCAGCTCTTGGCCGCCCAGCCGCCACGAACCTTCGACCTTCGCCGGAACAATCCACAAAAGCGCCGTGCACCAATGATCGCAGCCATCCCTCAAGTACGCGGTGTCATCGGGTTCCCAATTGCCCATCGTGAATGAATTGGAAACGATACGGGTGCCCGGCCTGAGCTCGAGAAGACGCGGGCGCAATCGTTCGTTGATGGTCGGAAGCAGGAACATCGTGATGACATGCGCCTTGGAAAGATCGGTCTCGAACAAGTCGGCCGTGGCGAAGGTAGCGCGTTGGGCCACGCCGGCCGCGGCCGCGTTCTTGCGAGCCAGCTCCGCCATATCCGGGTTGTATTCGATGCCGTGCGCCTTGAGGCCCCGCCGGGCGGCGGTAATCACGGTGCGGCCATCGCCGGAACCAAGGTCTATCAGATAGTCTTGCGGCGTGACTTTGGCGATATCCAGCATTTTTTCAACCAGCGGCTGCGGCGTGGGCACCCAGATGACATCCTTGCCCTCCTGGCCCACCGCCGGCTCATAGGATTCTTTTTGAGCCATTGCGGGAAAGGCCGACGCCAAAGCCAGCAGTACGGCGAACAGTGCCGGATACAGACTCGGGAACCTGCGGCCCTTTTGGCTGTCAACATAAGTTGTTGCTTCCGGGAACCGTTGTTGCAAGGTACTGAGAGACAATCGCATGATGGCTTCCTTTCTATTTCACTAACAACAGTTGAGGGGATTACCGCATGATCAACGACATTGCCTACGATTTTTTTTGCCTGGGCAGCAAGCGGCGTGCCTGCGGGAGACTGGCATGAGCACGGTCGCCGACGCCGCTGTTCCGATACGAGCCGGCGGGCTATCTGTATTGGACGGCGTGGCGGTGCTGGTCGGCGTGGTCATCGGCATTGGTATTTTCGGCTTTCCGCCGCTGGTTGCCAAGTACACCGATTCCCCCACCGTCTATATAGCCATGTGGGCCGCGGGCGGGCTGGTCATGCTGGTAGGCGCGCTATGTTATGCCGAGTTGGGCTCGGCGTATCCCGATGCCGGCGGCGAATACAACTATTTGCGCCGCGCCTGGGGCTTGCCACTTGGCTTGCTCTTTGCATGGGCGCGCGGCACGGTTATCCAGACGGGCGCCATTGCCGTTGTCGCTTTCATCTACGGCGACTATGCACAACAATTGTATGGCCTGGGCCCTCATGGCAATGCCATCCACGCGGCGCTCGCCGTCATTGTACTTACGGCCTTGAACATCGTCGGTACGCGCGAATCCAAATGGATGCAGCTACTATTGACCTTGCTGACTCTGGCGGCGCTGGCTTGCGTCGCCCTGGCGGGTTTGCTGGCCGACACGGTTCCCGTGGATGTGCTGCCATCGGCGGACGGCGCCGCGGGCGGTTTGGCCGGCGCGCTGGGCATGGGCATGGTTTTCGTATTGCTGACCTATGGCGGCTGGAATGAGACCGCCTACTTGTCCGCCGAATTGCGCAATCCCGCGCGCGACCTGCGCCGGGTGCTGATTATCGGCACCCTGGTCGTGACAGGCGCTTATCTACTGGTCAACCTTGCCTTCCTTGAACTGTTCGGCCTGCAAGGCCTGCGCCAAAGCCAGGCGGTCGGCGCCGATGTCATGCGGTTGACCGCGGGCGGTCCGTATGCCGCCATCGGATTGAGCCTACTGATTTGCTGCACGGCCTTGAGCACCATCAACGGCAGCATCATGACCGGCGCGCGCGTGTACTACGCCCTGGGGCGGGATCTGCCCCGCCTGCGCGTGCTGGGCGCATGGAGCGAGCGCGGGCAAACGCCGTCCCGGGCCTTGCTGCTGCAGTGCGCCATCACGCTGGTATTGATTCTTTTCGGCACCTTCGCCGAAAACGGCGTGCAGGCCATGGTCGCGTACACCGCGCCGGTATTTTGGTTGTTCATGATGCTGGTGGCGCTGTCCGTGTGGCGTCTGCGGCGCATCGACCCGGCTTGCGCACGGCCGTTCAGAACGCCAGGGTATCCCTTTACGCCATTGCTGCTCGCGCTAGTCTGCGCGGGCCTGATGTGGTCCAGTACCGTTTACGCGGGCGCGGGCGCGCTGGTGGGCCTGGCCGTGCTGGCTTCGGGCATTCCTTTGATTGCGCTGACCCGGCGCGAAACAGCCGGCAAGGCTGGCCTAGGGCCTGTTAACAGGCCCTAGGCCAGAGCCGTATCCAGCAGCATCATCAGCACGAAGCCAAGGATCAGGCCGATAGTGGCCGAGGCTTCGTGCCCTTGTCGATGAGACTCCGGGATGATCTCGTGGCTGATGACAAACAGCATGGCGCCCGCCGCAGCGGCAAGGCCCCATGGCAGAAAATACTCGGAAATGTCGATGATCGCGACGCCTGCCACGGCGGCCAGCGGTTCGACGATGCCCGACAAGATGGCCATGCCGGCCGCCAGCCCTCGGCCATATCCTATTCCCCTGAGCGCCATGGCGACCACCAGGCCTTCGGGCACATCCTGAATTGAAATCCCTATCGCCAATGCCTGCGCCGCCAGCGTATCGGGTCCGGTAAACCCGACGCCAATGGCCAGGCCTTCGGGAAGATTGTGCAGAGAGATCGCCAGGACGAACAGCCAGACGCGCTTGAGTTTCCGGGCATGCGCTCCTTCCAGGCCTTTCACGAAGTGTTCGTGCGGCATAATGCGATCGATAAGCAGCAGGCCGGCGGCGCCAAATAACACGCCGCCAGCCACGATGGCGCCGGCGCCCCACTGCCCCGCTCCTTGCGCTTGGGCGGAGGCCAGCGCGGGAATGATGAGTGAAAACGACGTGGCGGCGAGCATGACCCCGGCGCCAAAGCCCAGCATGCTGTCGGAGGCTCGCTGCGAAAAGCTGAATGACAAGAAAACCGGCAAGGTGCCCAGCGCGGTGGCCACGGCCGCCATCGAACCGCCCCATAGCGCGCCCGACATCTTCTGGTCGGGATGGATGAATTCAGTGTACAAAGCGACGCACAGCAGAATCGTGCCGATCGCGAGAAGGGAAAACATAAGCCAGTAACGCAGCTTCGTGCGGTGCGCGCCGGTCAGCAATGTCTGATCAGAGCCTGTCGATAACGATTCATCCATACGGTCTCCGCGGGAAAGCTTGGCAAGGGCAAATTGTATTGCCTGCAGGCGCCATGCGGAAACGCCTTCGTTGTCGTAGAGCAATCGATATGCCTGCTTGCGAAAATGGCGGGTACAAAACTTGCTGTATGCCGGGTGCCATGACAGAGACAACTTTTCTTGCCGCCGAACCGGCCTTGACGGCATTGCCGCGTGCCTGCCTGCTGCGCCAGTACATAAGTGTACGGGCCCATAGCCTGAAATTGGCCGCGCCCCTGTCGGCGGAAGATCAATGCGTGCAATCGATGCCCGACGCCAGTCCCGTCAAGTGGCATTTGGCCCATGCCACCTGGTTTTTCGAAACCCTGTTGCTTGGCCCCTATCTCCCCGGCTATCGGCCGTTCGACAAGCGCTATGCCTACCTGTTCAACTCTTATTACGAAACGCTGGGTCCTCGCCACCCGCGTGCGCAGCGCGGCTTGCTGACCCGCCCCGCCCTGGAGGAAATCCATGCATATCGGCGACATGTCGATTCGGCCATGCAGCGTTTGATCGAGCATTGCGGCACTCGCTTATGGCCGGAAATCCGGCCATTGATACTCCTGGGCTTGAATCATGAGCAGCAGCATCAGGAGTTATTGCTGACCGATATTCTTCATGTCCTGTGGTGCAACCCCTTTCGGCCGGCCTATGCAAAGGACGAGAATATAGACGGCTTGCAGCCGGCGAGCATACACGCGGCGGCCGAGCCGGCATGGTTGCGGCTTCCGGGCGGAATCGTCCGGATTGGAAGCGATGGACATGCCCCGGACACATTTGTTTTCGATAACGAAACGCCACGCCACGATGTCTTGCTGTCGCCCTACCAGCTCGCCGACCGGCTGGTGAATTGCGGCGACTATGCGCAATTTATCGCGGACGGCGGCTATCGGCGGGCCGGTTTATGGCTGTCCGACGGATGGGCCGCCGTGCAGGCCCAAGGTTGGCAGGCCCCAATGTATTGGGTCAAGCCGGACAACGCGGGCATGGATGCCGGCGAGTGCCAGGTATTTGGCCTGGGCGGGCTGCGCCGGCTTGATCCTGGCGCTCCAGTGACTAATTTAAGTTTTTATGAGGCGTCCGCTTATGCCGAGTGGGCGGGAGCGCGCTTGCCGACCGAGTTTGAATGGGAAGCGGCGGCGGATGACCCCCGGCTGCTGCAAGCAAGCGGCCATGCCTGGCAGTGGACGCGTTCATCATACGACCCCTACCCCGGTTTCCGTTCCTGGGCCGGCGCGGCGGGCGAATACAACGGCAAGTTCATGGTCGGCCAACTGGTATTGCGCGGCGGCAGTTTCGCAACGCCGGCCGGCCATGCGCGAACCACCTATCGAAACTTTTTTCCGCCGAACGCGCGCTGGCAGTTTTCAGGGCTGCGATTAGCCAAGGACCTCCAATGCTGACAAGCACTCCAATGCATCGCCCTGACGTTTCGACCCGCGCCGTGGCAAACAGACAGGGCCAGGACGATTTTGCCGTTGATGTGCTGGCCGCGTTGGCTTCCCGCCCCAGCGTCCTGTCTCCAAAATACTTTTACGATGAAAAAGGATCCGCGCTGTTTGACCGAATATGCCAATTGCCGGAATATTATCCGACACGGACCGAACTGTTGCTGCTTGCAGCGCATGCCGACGAAATTGCCGATCAAATAGGGCCTGGCGCCGAAATTATCGAGTTTGGAGCGGGTTCGCTTCAAAAAATCCGTTTGCTGCTCGATGCCTTGCGTAATCCCTTGCGTTATGTGCCCATCGATATCTCCGGCGCTCATCTGGCCGCGTCCGCCGGCGCGCTGCAACGAAGCTACCCGGACCTTGCGGTCCGGCCGGTGGTGGCCGACTATACCGCCGACATGTCTTGGCTGGAACAAATCGACGGCGCCGTTCGCCGCATCGGCTTTTTCCCAGGATCAACTCTGGGAAACTTGAATCCCGCCCAGGCATTGGCATTTTTAAAGCGAGTGAGCCGCGGTTTACAGGGCGGCGCTTTGCTGCTTGGGGTCGATCTCGTCAAGGATCCCTCTGTTTTGCACGCGGCCTATAACGATTCCAAAGGAGTTACCGCGGCATTCAATCTGAATGTGTTGGCGCGGGCCAACCGCGAACTGGACGCGGATTTCGACCTGGTCCAGTTTGCCCATAGCGCTTTCTACAATTCGTCGCTGCGACGAATCGAAATGCACTTGATGAGCCTGCGCACACAATGGGTACAGGTATGCGGACAATCCTTTGTTTTCGAGGAAGGCGAAACACTGCACACCGAGAACTCTTATAAATTCACCATCAATGGCTTGCATGCCTTGGCGGCCAGGGCCGGCTTTCTGCCGGGGAAGTTCTGGATAGATCCGCACAAGCAGTTTTGCTTGCAATGGCTGCAAGCGCCGGCTTGAGAATACCTTGCCCTATTCTTATTCGAATTGGCTGCGCAAGAGGTAGCCGCTTTTGTTCGACTGCAGCACCTGGCGCCGGGCCTCATCCGAAAGGCGCAGCAACGTCGGTATATCCAGGCCTTCGTGCGGGTAGCGTGAAATCCCGACACTGGCTTTTGCATTGAGCCGGACGCCATTGACGAGGAACGGCTGAGTCATCTGGGAGATTATTTTCTGCGCAACAATGATGGAATGGTCGGCATTGGCCACTTTGGGAAGCAGCACGACGAATTCATTGCCGTCGAACCTGGCCACGGTATCGGAAACACGCACGCAGGCGCTTAGCCTTTCGGACGCGAGTATCAACAGGTCGTTGCGGACGGCTTGACCGTATCCGCTGTTCAGGGATTTGAAAATATCCAGGCCGACGGTCAATATGGCAACGCTGTCGCCATTGCGTTCGGCCAGCAACAGGGCTTGATTGCCGCGTTCGATAAGCAGTTTTCGATTGGCCAGGCCGGTCAGTTCGTCGTGCAGGGAAAACCGCTCCATGCGCTCGACGAATAAGCGGCGCGCATCCAGGAATTGATCGATATCGTTGCGCAAGGTCGTGAATACGCGCTGTGTATCGTCGTCGAGTACGTTGATCGACTTGCGCAACAGGGCGATCACCCCATACAGATGGTTGTCGCTATACAAGGGAAAGGCAACCGCATTGCGCAGCCCGATGGCAATAGCGGCATCGGTCTTGGGGAAACGCGGGTCGGCGGAAATATCGTTGATCCAGACAAGATCGCCCGCATCGATGACCGCGCGGGGCAGCCCCGTATCGTCGCCCAGGCTTGCCGTTTGGATTTGTGTGAGGAAACGGCTGACGTTGGCGCCGGCCTTGTGCCATTCGCCGTGATAGTGCAAATGGGTATCGTCCATAAGCCAGGCGATACCGACATCCCAGCCGCCTTTTTCACCCATTTTTCCCAGCACTTGCAAGAGCGCTTCCTGGATGGTGCCCGAGCGGGCCAAAATGCTGGCAATATCGTATTTAAGCTTCAAGGCAAGTATGTTCTCGACCGGTATCGGGAGGACGGTATTACGAGCCTGAGCCATTGCTGTACCATGCGATTTGTTAGAATTTGTTATTGTACCTATTCTTTCGTATCGCGGCATGGGTTTCTGCATGTGCCGGCGTGCATGGGCAAGCAGGCGCAAGCCGACGGCTGGGCCTATGCATTTCCTGTACCAGAGCCAGTTTCGTTGACGCCACGAAGAAATGCAAAAAAGCGCCGTTCATCGGCATTAAGCCCGCGCGGCCCGGCGCTTGGCAGGCGCGGCGGCAGTCCGCCATCAAGGTAAGCCGCCATGATCGCCGGGTGGATATAGCAGCTCCGGCAGACAGCGGGTGTATTGCCAAGCAGCCTGGCTGTTTCCTTGACGACATCATTGACGGCCTTGCGCGCCGGCGCGTCCTCCATACTCTTGCAATGTTGCAGCCGGCTATAGGCAAAAACCGATGCCGCCCAAGTTCGATAATGCTTGGCGGTAAAGTCGCCCGCGCCTGCCTTTTTAAGATAATCGTTGACGCAACCGGAGTCGATGCTATGTATCGTGCCATCGGGATCTTCGAATTGGAAAAGCTCATGCCCCGGTATGTCCATGCATCGTTTGACGACCGCCGCGATCCGCCTGTCGTTCACGGTAATGTCGTGCTGCACGCCGCCCTTGCCCCTGAATCGAAAACGCATCCGGCCGCCGGAAATGGATATGTGGCGGCGGCGCAATGTCGTAAGTCCAAACGACTTGTTGGCTTTCGCATAGGCGCGGCTACCTACACGGATCAGGGTCAACTCGAGCAACCGCACGACAACCGCGACGACTTGCTCATGCGTCATGACGCGGCTTTTCATGTCGCGCTCGACATGGCGGCGTATGCGTGTCAGCGCATTTCCGAACTCTTCCAGTTGCTGGTATTTATTGCCGTCGCGCACCGCCGTCCACTGCTCGTGGTAACGGTATTGTTTACGGCCCCGCGCATCGCGGCCGGTGGCTTGTATATGCCCATGCGAATCCGGGCATATCCATACGTCGCCATAGGCGGGCGGAATGGCCAGGGCATCGATGCGGGCGATGACTTCCGGGGCCCTGATCGGGCTGCCTTTGGCATCGAAATAGGAAAAGCCGCGTCTCGATTTTTTCCGGGTAATGCCGGGGTTGGTGTCGCTTACGTAGATCAGCTTGTGCGCCAGATCCGGGGAATCGGCTTCATCGTCTTTCATGCCCATATAGGAGTTACCTGGAGTCAATGATCAGCCATTTTCCGGATACCTCATGTCGATGCAGTTTCCGGGCAGCGTATTGGCCCTGCCGGCAACAGCAAGCCGTATGCCCGTGGCCTTCCCTCTTCTTTATTTGGATACGGCCGCCGCATCCGTCGACACGAGCGCGTCGGATCCGTTGTTCTTTCCCAGTCGTTCGAACTCTTTGCGCAAACGGGCCAGATCGGCGTCGCTTAGCGTATCCAGGTTGACCATTTCCGTACGGGCGCCCTGAACCGCGCATAGCAGTTCGTCCAGCTTTAGCTGAACACTGATTGCTTCGCGATTTTGCGTATTCTGGATAAGGAAAACCATCAGGAACGTAACGATGGTGGTGCTGGTGTTGATGACTAATTGCCAGGTATCTGAAAAATGAAAAAGCGGCCCTGTGATTGCCCACAATAAGACCAGTCCTATGGCTGTCATGAATGACCACGATGTGCCGACGATATTGGATATGCGTTCGGCCAACGCTCGAAAAATTTCTTCCATACACGATCCATTAAAAACCGGCTGCCTGTATTCTGAAGTGCAGGATAACGGTTGCGCGAGCCTTGAAATTGTAGGGTTTGTCTCCGGTTCTTGCTGAAAGATTTTGTGTGCGCGGTAACAAGCTCTTCGTCGCGCACTGCAGCTTGCCGTCGAGTTTGATCAGTTGCTTAGTGACATCAATAAAAGGCACGGGACGCCGTGCCTTTCCACGAATCATTGCAATCAACGGATCAGTTTGTAGCGCGAAGCCGGAATTCCGGTCTGTGTCGCGGCAAAGAGTTTCTCCCGTGCCGCATCGTAATCCGCCCATAATTGCGCGTCCTCAACAGAGGGAAGCGTAATGTGTTCGCCTTTGTCCAACCCGGACATCGCGGCATCGACACAATTTTCGATTGTCATCACGCTCTGTTGATTCAACGCGGACAGCGGAATACCGCCAACCTCCCAAATTTCCGTGGCGGTTGTGGCAGGCAGAACCAGTTGCACGACAACATTGGTGTCCTGCACCTCTTGTTGCAAGCCACGGGTGAAATTCATCACGTAGCCTTTTGTGCCGCTATAGATGCCGCTAATGGGAAGCGTCTGGAAAGACAGGACAGACCCGATATTGACGATGGTTCCCACATTGCGTTTCTTGAAGACATTCAGGGCCGCCAGACTCAGGCGCGATAGCGCTATGGTGTTTACGTTGATCATGGCATCGTGTTCTTCCAAGGCGGTTTCGCCAATGGACGCCAGCGTTGCCGTGCCGGCGTTATTGACGACCATGGTCAGCGACGCATCGTTGCGCACTTCATCCTCAATTTTTTTGACACCCGAGGCAGTGCCCAGATCGGCGGCAATTGTCTGAACGCGAACACCGTATTTCTCTTGGATCTTTTTGGCCAATGCGACCAGCCTGTCCTCGCGCCGGGCGACCAGCGTCAAGTTGTAGCCCCTTCCGGCGAGACGATCGGCATAGACCGACCCCAATCCGGACGACGCGCCGGTTACCAATGCTGTTCCTGTTTGTTGCTTACCCATGCTTTACTCCTGGTGAATGTTCATTTAAAGATCGATAAAAAAAATGCTCTAGCGTCAGTGATACCGCAGCTTATGTAAAACTCATCCTATCTTTGTCTTTTACTAAAACTAGTTTCATTAAGAGACTAGTATAGATACACTAGTCTCATTATGCAACTGGACAGTGGTAAAATTTCTTTTGTCTACCTGAGGACGCTGAAAATGAAACGAAAAAGCCTTGATGAATCGCCCTGCGCGGTCGCCAGAACGCTCGATACAATCGGCGACTGGTGGAGCTTGCTTATCGTCCGGGATGCGCTAGAGGGGCGCCGGCGGTTTACCGAATTTCACAAAAGCCTGGGAATTCCAAAGAATGTGCTGACTACCCGGCTGCGAGCCCTAGTGGCGGCGGGGATATTCGACGTCGGTCCTGCTTCCGACGGAAGCGCCTATCAGGAATACATTCTTACCGATAAGGGAAAAGGGCTTTTCAAGGTCATGGCGGCATTGCGCGAATGGGGGGAGGATTACCTGTTTGAGTTGGGCGCACCGCCTCCAGCCAAACTTGTAGATAGCCAAACGCGCAAACCGGTGCAACGGCTGGAGTTACGTTCTCAAGACGGCCGATTGCTGAATGTGGACGACGCGATCGTCATTTTTGAGAATCTCTGATTTCGAACTTTGGGGCAATAGCGTTGGCGAGATGCGCGGCAACTAGCGAGATACGTCGCAAATGCCGCGATTCAGGGTGTGTCAGCAACCAAGGCTGTGTCTCGCACTCGTCAAGCGGCTCGCTGAGCGCCACAAGATCCTTGCGCAGTTGCGCCAGGAACAGCGGCACAATGCCAATACCGATTCCGGCAACGATGCCTCGAAAACCGACTGAACGCTATCCACAAGAACGCGCGGCACCACCTGCGGGTAGTGTCGGCGTCGCCCCAATACCGATGGATGTTCGGGCAAGGCATCACTGACGGCGATCCACGTTGCCGACCAGAGGATCGATGGCCTGACCTTTGGCACGTCACGGCGCTTTTGCCGCGAACAGGGCAACACGAATGGGCCCGAGCAGCCTGCGCCACCATGAGTGCCGCCTGTAGTTGCGGATTGCGCAAGTACAGGCGTTACGATGCCCCTCAAAATGATATCATTCTTATATAATGACATCATTGATAGTTAATATAAGGAGTGAAGGCAATGGCATCCGTTACCGTTCGCAATTTACCCGACGAAACGCATCGCGCCTTGCGCGTGCTAGCGGCTACGCACGGCCGCAGCACCGAAGCGGAAATCAGGGCAATCCTAGAAAGTGCCGTCCGGCCCGAGGGCCGAATCAAGCTTGGTACCTTGCTGGCAGAGATTGGCCGAGAAATGGGCGGCGTCGACCTTGAGATCGAACGCGATAGAACACCCGCCGAGCCGATGAGCTTTGAATGATTCTGCTCGATACCAACGTCGTTTCTGAACCGTTCAAAGCGCCCGGCGATATGAACGTGATTGCATGGATTGACGCGCAGATCATCGAAACGTTGTACCTCTCGACCATTACCTTGGCTGAACTGCGCTTCGGTATTGCCGTGCTGCCCGATGGTCAACGCCGGGATACGCTTCATGCCCGCCTTGAGCTGCGTGTTTTACCGCTGTTCGCGGGCCGTATACTGCCGTTCGATGATGCCGCATCGAAAGCTTATGCAACGCTACGCGCCAGCGCTCGCGCCACTGGACGCGCCATTGCACCGGCGGACGGCTATATCGCCGGCATCGCGGCCGCGCATGGGTTTACCGTCGCCACGCGCGATACATCCCCTTTTGAAGCGGCTGGCTTGACTGTGATCAACCCTTGGCAATGGAAGGCGCATTGATGCCGGCAGACATCGGGTAGCGTTTCCATCGTGCACCCCCAGCCACACCGTCGGTAAAGAACGCCCTGCCGGGCGCATTCTTTACCAGTTCTTGTTTTTGCTCAAAGCTGCGCCATTCTGAATTCTTTTAGAACTTCCCCGTTCAGAACCTGACCGCCAGATTGGCCTTGACGCCATGGTCCCGCGCGCTCGAAGCGACCTGCCCCGTGTACGACAAACCGAAGGTCGCGGTCTTCGACACACGCAAATCAATACCTGCCTCGATCTCCGCGCTGTCCTTGGCTATCGCCGCGCCGGCGATAGTGAAGGTGGTACTATGAGTTGCAATTGATTATGACAATCGGACCGAGAAAATCCAGAAAATAAAGTCGCCTGCGTCTGCTTTTTTTTAATAATCATTGTGTCGCAGACACAGGCGATGCGAACCGTCCTAAGGTTCTTTTACCGTGATTTCGATGCTTTGGTAGAAGGCCGCCAGATTTTCAATATCGCTGTCGGACAAGCCGGCCACCATCAGCGACATCATCTCGTTCTTGCGAGCTCCCGATTTGAAATCGTGCATGGCCTTGATCAGATAAATTTCATTCTGGCCGGCAAGATTCGGTGCGTCGGGTAGCGTTGCCATCCCGTTTGGTCCATGGCATGCCGCGCATTGCACCGCTTTGGCCCGGCCGGCGGCCACGTCGGCGGCCCCGGCCGGGGCCGCAAGGCCCAGCATCAATACCAGCGCCCCGATTCCCAGGCCTGTGTGGAAACTATTTGCCCGCATACGAAATCCTGTAGATGGCGCCGACATAGTCGTCCGATACCAGCAGCGATCCGTCGGGCAGCATGGCGACGTCGACCGGACGGCCCACATATTCATTATTGGCGGTCAACCAGCCATCGGCGAATACTTCGGTTTTGTTTGCGGTGCCATCCTTTTTCAGGCTAGTGAACATGACCCGGGCGCCAACCGGCGCGCTGCGATTCCACGAGCCGTGCTGAGCCGAGAATATGCCGCCCCGGTATTGTTCGGGGAACATCTGGCCGGTATAGAACATCATGCCCAAATCCGCCGCATGGGCCGCCATTTCCATTTGGGGAAAGACCGCGTTGGCCGGCGCTTCGCTATCCTTGTATTCGACCGTCCTGATTTTTCCGCCGCCATAATAGGGGAAGCCGAAGTGCTGCCCCGCCTTGGCAGCCTGGTTCAGTTCGCCCGGTGGGATATCGTCGCCCATGCCGTCGACCTGGTTATCGGTGAACCACAGGGTTTTGTCCTTGGGATTGAAATCCATGCCTACCGAATTGCGCACGCCTTGTGCATAGACCTCGCGATTCTTGCCGTTGGTGTCCATGCGGATAATGCCCATCATGCCGTTCTTGGCGTAAGGCTCGACCTTGTCTTTGGGCGGAACATTGAATGGGTTGCCCAAGGTAATGTATAGCTTGTTGTCGGGACCGACGCGGCAGGTGCGCGCGCCATGATTGAAGCTTTCTTCCTTGACCGGTATCAACTCGCCCTGAGGCACGACGATATCGGCGGCGACATCGGGGCCTTCATAAAAGAATTCGGCGGCCGGGTAGACCATCACCCGGTTATGTTCGACGCTGTACAGCATGCCATCCCGCGAAAAACAGACGCCGTTCGGTACTTTCATGGCGACCGACGGCGCGAATTGCTTGACATCATCGGCGACCCGGCTTTTGGTTCTGTCGGTAACAGACCATATCTTGGTTTTCCGGGTGCCCGCAAAAACCACGCCCGACGACGGCCCGACCGCCAATTGGCGCGCATCGGGCACAATGGCATACAGCGCTATCTTGAAACCGTCAGGCAATTTCACATTTTCCAGATTGCGCTTGATTGCCTCGGCCCGAGGGCCGGTTTGCGGTACAGACTCCATATCCAGCGACGCGCCCGTGGTGCTCATGTTTCTGAGTTTCTGGACATTGTCCTGGGCCCCCGCTGCGCCGGCAAAAGCGCCGCACGCAAGACCTGCTATTACAACAGTCGATATACGCATCATGACGTTCATTTTTTGTCTCCAGTATTTATGAAAACTCCCGCATCTCTGTGCTTTTGCCGACAGGCGTTTTGATGCTACTACTATTTCCTCCAAAGACGCCACCCACGTTTGCCCGTGGAGCCGTCGAATATTTCGCATTATCGTTACCGGAGATTTCGCTTGCCGCCGCGCGGGAATCTTGCGGGAACCTTGTGCGCCTGATGGCGGGCTGCGCCCGGCGACACCGTATAATCCTCCCCGTGGCGCGGTTTACCTGCCATAGAACCCTAGCGATGGAATCCCATGAAGAAAACCGATCTGGAAAAAAACAAAGCACTGAAATTGGTGGAAAAGATGAAAAAAGGCGGTACGCCCAGTCGTTTTTCCGCCGATTCCGCCGGCGCGCCCATCGATCGCCGCGAGCAGCGCAAGCTGGACCAGGCGCAAGGCCTGGTGTCGTTTCCGGTCAAGATCAAGCAAACCCTGGCCGATGAAATCCGCGCCCAGGCTACGGCGCAAAACACCGGCACCAACGAAATCATCGGCGCCCTGCTGGAAAAGGCCCTGAAGGCTTGAGCGGCATGAGCGGCGCCGCGCCTTGCGTCCAGCAACGGCTGGCGGCAAGGCGCATTATCGGGAGATGCTTGCATGCTGGTATTCAAAACCTTGCTCCTGTTTGCCGTCACCGCGCTGGCTGAAATCGTCGGTTGCTATCTACCGTATTTATGGCTGCGCAAAGGCGCTTCGATATGGCTGCTGCTGCCGGCCGCGGCAAGCCTGGCGCTGTTTGTGTGGTTGCTTAGCTTGCATCCGGCGGCAAGCGGCCGGGTATATGCCGCCTATGCGGGCGTGTACGTGGCCAGCGCACTGCTGTGGCTGCGCGTGGTCGACGGCATAAAGCTATCGACCCTGGACTGGCTGGGCGCAGGCCTGGCATTGCTGGGCATGGCCATCATTGCATCGGGCTGGCAAAGCCAGGCCTGACTGCCGCGAACCTCTTCCTTTTCTCTTTCACAACCTTAGCTATCACCATGTTTCTCGCGGCACTCATTTTTTTGGCAACGCTGGTTTTGGTAATTTGGCAGCCCAAAGGCTTGGGAATAGGATGGAGCGCTTGCATGGGCGCGGCGGCGGCGCTGGCCACCGGCGTGGTCAGCCTGGGCGATATTCCCGTGGTGTGGCATATCGTCTGGAACGCCACGGGGGCATTCGTTGCGATCATCATCATCAGCCTTGTGCTGGACGAAGCCGGTTTCTTCGAGTGGGCCGCGCTGCATGTGGCGCGTTGGGGAAATGGCAAAGGACGCTTGCTGTTCGCGCTGATCATATTGCTGGGCGCGGCGGTGTCGGCGCTGTTTGCCAACGACGGCGCGGCGCTGATTCTGACGCCTATTGTGATGGCCATGCTGCTGGCCCTGGGCTTCAGTGCGGCGGCGACCCTGGCCTTTGTGATGGCCGCCGGCTTTATTGCCGACACCGCCAGCCTGCCTCTGGTGGTGTCCAATCTGGTGAATATAGTCTCCGCCGATTTCTTCGACATCAGCTTTGCCCGTTATGCGGCTGTGATGGCGCCCGTCAATCTGGTCTCGGTCGCCGCCACCTTGCTGGTTTTATCCCTGTATTTCCGTTCGGCGATTCCTGCGCGCTACGACGCCAGCCAGTTGCGGCCGCCGCGCGCGGCAATCCGCGACATGGCCACTTTCCGCGCCGGCTGGGTGGTCCTGGCGCTATTGCTGGTCGGATTCTTCTGGCTGGAAGGCTTGGGCATACCGGTAAGCGCGATTGCGGCGCTGGGAGCGCTTGCCCTGTTGCTGGTGGCCGGCCGCGGGCATGTCATCAGCACCCGCAAGGTGGTCCGCGAAGCGCCTTGGCATATCGTGGTGTTTTCCCTGGGCATGTATATGGTCGTGTACGGCTTGCGCAACGCCGGCCTTGCCGCAGGCATCGCCGTGCTGCTGGACCATCTGGCCGGTCAGGGAGTTTGGGCCGCGGCATTGGGTACCGGCCTGCTCTCCGCCCTGCTTTCGTCCGTCATGAACAACCTGCCCACAGTACTGATTGGAGCCTTGTCGATAGACGCCAGCCAGGCGAGCGGCGTCGTCAAGGAAGCCATGATTTACGCCAATGTCATCGGCAGCGACCTTGGCCCGAAAATCACGCCTATCGGCAGCCTTGCAACGCTGCTGTGGTTGCATGTGCTGGCGCGCAAGGGGGTCTCCATTGGCTGGGGCTATTATTTCAGGACAGGCATCGTCCTGACCTTGCCAGTTTTGCTGCTGACGCTGGCCGCGCTGGCGCTGCGCCTGGGCGCTTGATGTTCGCCAGCCTGCGCCGGACGGCCCAGATCGGCAAGTATCGGGCAATCCGGCCGGCTGTCGCCCCGGCAGCAATCGGCCAAATGCTCCAGTTGATCGCGGATCGATTGCAGCTTGGCAATATCGTCGTTGAGTTCGGCTATGTGTTGGCGGGCAAGCTTTTTTACGTCGCCGCTTTTGCGGCCGGTGTCGCGCCACAAGCCCAACAGGGTTCGGATACGTTCCAACGAAAACCCAAGATCGCGCGATCGCTTGATGAAACGCAAGGCCTGCACCTCTTTGTCCGAATATTGGCGGTAGCCCGAATCGCTGCGCAAAGCCGTGTCGACCAGCCCTATGCTTTCGTAGTACCGGATCATTTTGGGCGTAACTCCCGAGCCCAATGCCGCTTGTCCTATATTCATATGACCTCTTCACAAAAAACCGCAAAACGTCAATCGATCGCTTGACCTTACTACAATGGCAAGCCGTAATCTATGCCGATTTACATCTACCCAATTTGCAACGTATGGAGTATGCAATGCTTGAATTCGAAATCAACGATATGACTTGCGGACATTGCGTGGCCGCCATCACCAAAGCGGTCAGGGATACATCCCCTGGCGCCGCGGTGGACATCGACCTGGCCAGCCACCGCGTTCGCGTCGGCGGCGCAAGCGATGCGGATGCGATCGCCAAGGCTATTCAAGCCGCAGGCTACACGCCTGTGCGGCAAGGCTAAGGCCGGAAACGGCGCAGGCGCAAGGCGTTGCCCAGCACGAACACACTGGAAAGCGCCATGGCGCCGGCGGCGAATATCGGCGACAGCAGCGTACCGTTGACCGGATATAGCGCGCCCGCGGCCACCGGGATCAGCGCGGCGTTGTAGGCGAAAGCCCAGAATAGATTCTGCCGGATATTCGCGATAGTGGCCTTGGACAGGGCGATCGCTTTCGCTATGCCATTCAGATCGCCGGACATCAGCACCACGTCCGCCGCTTCGATGGCGATATCCGTGCCGGTTCCGATCGCCATGCCGACATCGGCCTCGGCCAGCGCCGGCGCATCATTGATTCCATCGCCCACATAGGCCAACACGCCATGTTCGGCTTTCAAACGCTTGACGGCATCGACCTTGCCCGCGGGCAAGACCTCGGCAACGACGTCATCGATGCCGAGTTTGCGGGCAATGGCCTGGGCGGTGCGGCGGTTGTCGCCGGTAATCATGACAATTTTCAGGCCCAGATCGTGCAATGCCTTGATGCCCGCCGCCGTGCCTTCCTTGATGGGATCCGATACCGCGATCATCGCCGCCAGCCTGCCATCGATTGCGGCATACAAAGGCGTCTTGCCTTCATCGCCCAAGCGCTGCGCCTGGCCGTCAAATACCGAGATATCCAGGCCCAGTTCCGCCATATAGCGGTCGGCGCCGATCTCGACACGCCCGCCGTTGACGCGAGCATGAACCCCATAGCCGGTTACCGATACGAAGTCCTCGATGGCCGCCAGCGCCAGGCCCTCGGCTTGCGCAGCCGCGACAATGGCCCGGGCGACCGGATGTTCGGACTTGGCCTCCACCGCGGCCACATGGGCCAGCACTTGGGTGCGCTCGAATCCAGCCGCAAGCAACAGGTCGGTGAGCTCGGGCTTGCCCTTGGTCAGCGTTCCCGTCTTGTCCAGCGCCACGACCTTGGCGTCTTTCAGCCATTGCAAGGCTTCGCCCTTGCGAAACAGCACCCCCATTTGCGCGGCGCGGCCGGTGCCGACCATGATGGACGTGGGCGTGGCCAGCCCCATGGCGCACGGGCAGGCGATGATCAGCACCGCCACCGCATTGACCAGCGCAAACGCCAGGGCGGGAGCCGGCCCGAAAACAAGCCAGGCAAGAAAGGTCAGCAGCGCCGCCGCCATCACCGCCGGCACGAACCACATGGTAATGCGATCGACCAGCGCCTGTATGGGAAGCTTTCCGCTTTGCGCCTGTTCGACCATGCGTATGATTTGCGACAGCACCGTGTCGCCGCCGATGCTGGTGGCTTGAAACATAAAAACGCTGTTCTGGTTGACCGTGCCGCCGACGACCTGGGCGCCGGCCTTTTTTTCCAATGGCGCCGGCTCGCCGCTGATCATGGATTCATCGACAAAGCTTGTGCCTTGCACGACCACCCCATCGACCGGAATTCGTTCGCCCGGACGGACCTCGACCAGATCCCCGGCCCGCACATCGGCGATGTCTGTTTCAACGATCAGGCCGCCGCGCGCGACCCTTGCCGTGTTTGCCTGCAAGCCGGCCAGCCGCTTGATGGCTTCGGACGTGCGGCCTTTTGCGCGGGCCTCGAGGAAACGGCCCAGCAGTATCAGGGCGACGATCACCGCCGCCGCTTCATAATAGACATTGACGGTGCCCACGGGCAGCCAGCGCGGCGCGAATGTGGCGACCAGGGAATAGGCATAAGCCGCGCCCGCACCTACCGCCACCAGAGAATTCATGTCGGGCGCGCCGCGCAGCAAGGCGGGAATGCCCGTCAGGAAAAAGCGCCGGCCCGGACCCGCCAGCACAATCGTGGTCAGCACAAACTGAAACTGCCAGCTCGCCTGGGCGCCGATTGTCGCCATGATGAAATGATGCAGGGTGGGAATAATATGCGAACCCATTTCCAGCAAAAACACCGGCAAGGCGAAAACGACGGCCAGCAGCAGCGAGCGTTGCAATAAGGCCATGTCGGCGGCATGGCGCGCGGATATATCGTCCGCATGGCTGTCGGCGCCGTTGATGACCGAGGCTTTGTAACCCGCGTCCTGAATCGCCTTGATGGCGGCCCCAGTGTCGGGGACATCGGAAAAAGTCAGTTCGGCCCGTTCCGTGGCAAGGTTGACGTTGGCATGCGCGACGCCCGGCACGGCCTTGAGCGCGCGCTCGACCCGCCCTACGCAGGAAGCGCAAGACATGCCCTCGATATTCAGGCTGGCGGTGGATGAAACAATAGACATGGACAAACTCCTGGCAAATCGCGGAAATCGGTTCGGCGCGGCCCGGATGGCCTGCGCGAACATGGCCGCCAAGACGCCATTGCAGGCAAAGCGGCGCGATTCAGGACCATCGTAAACCTTGCCATCATGGCAAGGTCAAGAGTTATTCCACTTAACGTTTTCCGCCAGCCAGATACAAAAATGCCCCCATGGGCATGATGCTTGCTGAATTGGCCTGAACATTATCAACCAGGAGTACGCATATGTTACGCACCGTAGACAGTCTGCATGACTACACCATTCAAGCAACAGATGGAGAATTGGGCCGCGTCAAAGAGGTGTACTTCGACGATGAACGCTGGGGCATTCGCTATCTCGTGGTGGAAACGGGATCGTGGCTGTCGAGCCGGCGGGTACTGATCTCCCCCTATTCCATAACCCGCACCGACGCCGGCAATCAAACCATCGTGGTGTCATTGACGCGCGACCAGGTAAAGAACAGTCCGGACATCGACACGCATCAGCCTATTTCGCGCCAACTGGAAGGCGACTACTCGCAGTACTACGGTTATGGCAACTATTGGATCGGCCCTTATTTATGGGGCGGGGTGGGCTATCCCGAGTTTCCCTTGATGGGCACGAACGAGGAACTACCGGAAGACCTGGCCCGGCGCGCGGCCGATCACCCGCAAGACATCCATTTGCGTAGCAGCGACAACGTCGCCGGCTATCATATTCTTGGCACGGACGATGAAATCGGCCACGTGAAGGACTTCATCTTCGATGACGAAGACTGGGCCATACGATACCTGCTGGTCGATACGCGCAACTGGTGGCCGGGCGGAAAGAAAGTCTTGTTGGCAAGCCGCTGGATAGAGCAGATTGATTGGGCCGACTCCACCGTTCAAACCAAACTGACGCGCGAGCAAATCAAGAACAGCCCCGAATACGATGAAAACCAGGCATTGGACCGCGATTACGAAACCCGCCTGCATCAGTTTTACGGAAAGGAAGGTTATTGGGACTAGGAGCGTGGCGGTAGAAAAACTTCAAGGCAATCACTTGCAATTGGGCCTTCCAGAATCGCTCATAAGCGTTTTTTTCGAGGGTGCCAAGGGGCAAAAAGGTGCCCTGGAATTACGAATTTTTAGGCGGTGGAATTTCTACCGCCCACGCTCCTAGGGCCTGTTTGCGCCGGCCGCGGACGCCTGCAGAGTTTGCGGCGAAAGCCCGCCGGCGGTGTGTATCGCCAATTTCGCGGTCTTGCGGACCGCTTTGGCGTATAACGAAACATTCAGCGGCTCGATGTGGGCCACCGCCTGGACCGGGCTGAAGGCGCCTCCGCCGCCGGCCGGCGGCGGTTCCACCAGTACAGGCGCGGTCCATGCGCCCCGATTTCGGCTTCTGACCCAATAAGCCTGAGAAACATTGGCGCTGCGCGCCGCGACATACAAGATACCCTTGATGGTTTGAAGCGCCGGGGCCGAAGCCGCATGCTCGGCCAGCTTGCTTGCCTGCCCCGCTTCCATCAGCCACAGGGCGCCGCCGCTGGTTTCCATGGCAGCCGCCGCGACAGCGCCTTTTTCGTTCAGGCTTACGGCGGGCTTGCCGATGTACGCAACGCCCAGGTCGGCTGGCTTGGACCAATCGCCGGCGGCATTGCCCGGGGATTTTTGCACGATGCGCTGCATATGGCCAGTCGCCCTGTCGCGCAGATAGAGTTCGATCAACCCGTCCACATTGCGCAAGGCGGCCAGTCCGTCATCGGTATCGGGAACTTCCAGCCTGTGCCATGCCGTCCATGCGGCTTTGTCGGCCTGGGTCGAAAGGATGAAATACTGGCCGCTGTCTTCACCGGGCGTGGGCAAGAGCGGCATCGGCGATTTCTTGATGGGCAGGTACGAGCTTACCCATAGCCCGCCGCTGGAATCGGCCGCGAATATGGCAAGCGCGTCAGTGTTGTCGGCTGCCAGCGCGACGCCGGGCAGCGCTCCCGGCAAGGGCGGCAATGCGCGCCAGGGCGCCCAGCCCGCTCCCGCGCCGACCGGCTTGGTATAGTGAAAAAGCCCATCATTGCCCATCGCCACGGCAACCAATTGACCTTGCGCCGATACGGCCGGCAAGGAAATAAAACGCGCACCTTGAATCGCTTGCCAGCCATTCCACGCGTCTGGGGCTTGGCGGGAATTGGCCCAGATCTGGCCGGTGGCGTCGCGCGCGAAAACGCCAGCCTGCCCGTCGCGATAACTGAAAGCGGTAATCGGATCGGCCGTGCGGCCGCCCAGGCTGGCCCAATGCTTGTCCGCGCTTTGCCAGACATTGGCGGCGCGATTCGCTTCGCCGACCGCGACCAATGAAAAACCGCCCGCGGAGTCAGGCAACATTGCGGGCGCCATATTCTTGCGCGACACATAGTAGGTGCGGCCTACCCAGGCGGCGGCCGGTCCCGCCGGCTCCTGGCAAGGTTGACCCTCTATGCAGTAGCGGTAGTCGTCCCGGGCATAGAGCCGGAAAGCCTCGGTTTTATTGCTGATTTCGCTGACGGACAGGTTGGCGACGCGTTCCTGGCTGGGGTAATCCACATAAGCTACTTCCGCGTAATTGCCGCGCTCTTTGAGAATCGCCTCATGCACCAGGCGAGCGCTGGCGATATGGTCGGGATGATCGTGGCCCACGCAACGCCAGCATAATTCGGTGTACGGAATCGTGATGCTGTCGTCCATGTGGCGGATCGTCGATGGCTGGTACTCGCGGATAATTTGCTTGATGGTGGAAACCAATTCCGGCCGCGTATAGGTTTCCACGGCAGGCCCCAGCGATTCGGCGGTTTTTCCGGGAATCGATTCGGCCTGGCTCAAGGGTGTCAGGCTGCCCCACCCCTTGCCCAGCCAGGGGTCTTTCAGGCGCATATGCAGCAGTTTCACCCGCTTGTTGCCGTACAGCGTAAAACGGGCCAGGCGCCGCGCGCCGATAGCCGCGAAATCTTCGGCCCAGATGTTGGGCTCTTGCGCCATATGGGCATAGGCGGCGCGAACGCCGCGCTCGCGCCCCAGCATATAGCCCTCGCCCTCGCCTCGTTCGCTGGCCGTCAGGTACACCACCTGCACGCAGCCGCCGGCATCAATGGTGGACTCGATATCCGGGTTCATGAACAGCAAATCGTCATCCTGGTGGGGGACAAAGACCAAGTCTTTGATGCCGTTGCATTGAACCAGCGATGGCCCGGCCCAGGACGTGGCGACGCCGCACGCCAATACAAGCGCGCAGCACCAAGTGAAAAGCAGCCGGTTTACGTTCAAGATAGTTCAGGGAATATGCAGTGCCGCGATTCTATTACTTTTTTATCCGGCGGGTGGAGGATTCTTGTTACAGGCCGGCTAGGGCCTGTTGATGCTAAACCTTGAACAAGGACTCCATTTCGCGGCGCACTTTATAAGCCTGGGTGCCGGTATCGATGGCGACATCATCCCACGCCACGCACTGCCCTTTCTTGACGGGACGCAGCAATTTGACGTTGTGCGCCAGGCCCAGCGGCACGCCGCCCATGCGCGTGGATGTTTGCGCCGGCAGCAGCTTGCCCCATACGGTATAGCCGCCCTCGCCATCCAGTATTTCGCCGGCCCGCAGATCGCGCTTGGCGGTGGCCACGACATCGGCCTCCCAGCCGGCGGCGACCCCGGTGGCCTCGCCGCGCAGCGCCACCGAGGCCACCGACATGCCGACTTCCAGCCCAATAAGATGCCAGCGTTTGTACAGGGTGAAATAGCGCCCCGATGGATCGGTGTGGGCGTTATATTCTTCGAAGCAGTTCTTGATGTAGTCGGTTTCGGCTTCCACCGTAACCCAGACGCCCATCCGTATATCGTAGGGAATGCGGCGGCCATCGGCTTCGAGCGAGGAAATGACTTCCACCATGCCCTTGCGTTCAAGAACGCCGCCCTCGCTGATGGGCCGGGTTACAAAAGGGATGTCTTCGACGCTGGCGGGCGGATACAGCAGGCCGTTGGATGGCACGGACAAGCCGGTGGCGTTGGCGACCGCGCAGCTTTCGATCGACGGCTTGGAGCCGTCCAGAAAGCTGTTGAACATTTTTGGATTGAGCCCGCCGCGCTCGGCCTGTTCCGGGGTCAGGCCGTAATAGCCCCAGACTGTCAGCGGCGTGGATTCGGAAAAATGAGGCAGCCATTTATGGCCCCGCCCCGCCGCCACCACCGGAAAGCCGCAGGTGCGGGCCCAGTCGACCAGATCGCAGATAAGCGCGGGCTGGTCGCCGAAGGCCATCGAATAGATCACGCCCGCGCTGGCTGCCTTGCGTCCCAGCAGCGGACCGCAAAACGCATCGGCCTCGACCGTGACATTGACCACATGCTTGCCCTGGGCAAAGGCTTCCAGGCAGTGATCGACCGCGGCGACCGGGTTGCCGGTGCATTCGACGATGACATCGATTTCCGGCAGGCCGACCAGGGATTTCCAGTCGTCGGTAATCCAGGTGGCCCCGGTTTTCAGGGCGTCCTGGGCCGATTCAGCGTGGTATTGATCGGCGCGCCAGCCCACCCGGGCAAGATTGGCGCGCGCCGCGTCCGGCGAGAGATCGGCGATCCCCACCAGATGAACGCCCGGCGTGCGCGGAATCTGCGACAAATACATGGACCCGAATTTTCCGGCGCCGATCAGGCCGATGCGTATTGGATTATTGGCCGCGGCCCGCTGCCGCAGCTGTGTGTAAAGGCTCATGAAGTCTCCATCCGTAAAGGATTTATTTTGCTTTTTTGGGTAAAGGTTTGACAGAGTGTACCGTTGGCTCGGGCCCGCCTGTCCACGTAAGCGTGTAAGCGGCCCCGCGCCGCACATTGCCGACCAGCGCGGGCCGAAAACACGCCAGGTTGGTGCCGCCCGCCCGCCTGACGCTGGGATACACAATCCCCATGGCGCCCTTCTCCAATAATTGCGCGGCCAGTTTTTGCGACGCGACATAGCTGAGCGGGTCCAGGCAAGGCCTGAACGCCGCCGCATTGCGCAGATCGTGGAATTCGGCGCTGAAATCGGCCAATAGGACTTGATAGCCTACGGTATCGTGGAAGTAGTCGATTTCGGCGTATTCCACGATTTTATGGAAAATGATTTCGGCCAGGGCCGTGTCGATGTCGAAAGCGCAATACCAGACGCCCCGGTCCCCGCTATTGAAGCGGCTGCCCTCGGGGCGCGGGTAGGTAAAGGCCGCGTTGATCATGCGGAAATTCGGCACCCCGAATACCAGTTCGTCTACACCTATGCCGGCCATTGCGCCGCGTTCGGCGGCAAGGCGCTGGTTGGTGGCGTTGTCCAGGTCGAAAAGGTCTTTCAGGTGGGCTGCATCGGTTGCCAGCGGGGCCAGCACGGAGTCTTCCCTGTCGGCAAAACGCGAAGGCAACAGGCGGCAGGTGTCGATCTGGCGCACCAGGCTGATGGGCGGCGCGCGCACGCTATATGCCGCCGCGGCGGGCGTCTAGCAAGGCGCGCACGGTTTGCATTGCCAGCAGCCCGCCTTCCTGCATATAGCGCAGCGGCGTCTTGCCGCCGAAAATAATGTTGCGATTGGGCATGCCGGCCCATTGGTCGGCAAGTTCGTCGCCGTAAAGAATATGCAAAGCCTTGTAGATGCCCAGCAGGTAGGAGATGCGCGTGATGCGATCGACTTCCAGCACGCGGCCGGGCTTTTTCTTCCATTCATAAAAAGCGCTGCTGGACACGCCGCCCAGCAATACGCAGGCGTCTTCATCGCGCAGTTGCCAGGCCTGGGCGAGTTTGAAAAAACCCTGCAAGGCCGATTTGGACAGGCGCTCGCGCGCAGCCTTGTCGTTCAGGTCGATTACGGCGGCTGGTTCAAAGCGGCTAAGCGGATAAGCGTAGGCCAGGTTCATATTTTTCTCCGTTTATGGAGATTTTATACTCCATTTATGGAAAAAACAAGAATTGCGCCAGGGCGTCGTTGTGGAAACGGCTGATGCGGCCATGGTTGGGACGTTTAGTAAGGGTATCAAGCCTTATCAGCGCGCAGACAATAAAATAACCCCGGCGATGATGATTACGCATCCCAGCCAGCGCAGCGGCGACACTTTCTCTTTCAATATCAAAAAACCGGCGAATGTCGCCATCATCATGGACATTTCGCGCAAGGGCGCCACGACGCTGACATCCGCCCCTTGCTGCAGGGCATACAAGACCAGAATGTAAGCCAGGGGCGACAAGACGCCGACGATTACCGCCAGCCCCCACTTGCCGCGCATTTGCTCCATCATGTGAACGCGCCGCACCCAGGTGCTGGGCGCCAGCAGCAGCGTACTGCCGCAAGCGGAGAGCCAGTCCAGCATGACGGGAGCGACCAGCAGGACTTTGACGCTATAGGCGTCGCTAAGACTGTAGGCGGCGATGAACAGGCCTATGAACAAGCCCCAGCGTATGCCCACCCATGCCTGGGGCTGGGCGAACTGGCGCCAATTTCCCTGGGTGGCGATCAACAGTATTCCGGCCACGACACTGCATATCCCCAGTATCCCTAGCGCTGACGGGGCTTCGGCCAGCCACAGAAAAGCGCCGGCGCTGGCCAGCAATGGCCCCGTGCCGCGGGCCACCGGATACACCACGGAAAGATCGGCCGCCCGATAGCCGCGCAGCAGACAAATGCTATAGGCCAGATGCAAGGCGCTGGACAGCCCGATAAAGCCGGCCACAGGCCAGCTCCAGGCCATGCCGTCATTCCACAGAATATAGACGACCCAGGGCGCATACACCACCACGGAACAAAGCCGATAGGAAAAAACGAAGGACGCGCCGGCGCTGGCCGCCCGTTTGGAAATCAGGTTCCAGCAGGCATGCAGGCCGGCTGCGATCACGACCAGTAAAAAGGTCTGGAGCGTCATCGAACCGATGCCGCCGTGGACGGCCGGCCGGATTTCAGAGGATTTCTTCCAGTAAAGCAGCGGGCCTGCACAAGCGTGCGCCTTTATCGGTTACGACAAAGGGGCGATTCATCAAGATGGGATGCCGGGCCATGGCGTCCAGCAATTGATCGTCGGTGACCGCCGGGTCATTGAGCTTGAGTTCGTTAAACACAGGTTCTTTGGCGCGTATGGCCTCGCGCGCCGATAGCCCGGCGGCCTGGATGAGCGCTGCCAATTCGTCGCGCGACAAGGGCGTTACGAGATATTCAATTACGTTGGCCTGAATGCCGCGGTCATGCAACATTTGCAAAGCACTGCGCGAAGTGCCGCAAGCGGGATTATGATAGATCGTTGTCATCGTCGTCGTGAGTGTTTAATTCATGTAAAAGACTTGACATCTTAGCCCAGTTTTCATAGCGCCCAGGGAGTCATCATGAACTTTTTCCGCCCAATCAGCCTCATGTCGCAGATCGCTATCGCTTTGGCATGCGCCGCGCCGATACAGGCTTTTGCCCAATTGAAAGCCGGCGCGCCGGCGCCCGACTTCACGCTTACCGCCACGCTGGCCGGCAAGTCGTTTGCCTATACGCTGCATGACGCCTTGAAGAAAGGCCCGGTCGTGCTGTATTTTTATCCCGCGGCCTTCAGTAAAGGCTGCACTATCGAGGCGCACGATTTCGCCGAGGCAACCGACGAATACAAAAAGTACGGCGCCACCGTATTGGGCGTTTCGGCCGACAAGGTGGATAAGCTGAAAGAGTTTTCGGTCAGCGAATGCCGCAACAAATTCGCCGTCGGCGCCGACCCCGAATCCAAAGTCATAAAGGCCTACGATGCCGGCATGGCCATCAAACCCAATATGGCGAATCGCATTTCCTACGTCATTACTCCCGACCGTAAAGTCTATTACGAATACAGCAGCATGGATCCCGACAAGCATGTGGCCAACACCATGGCGGCCGTCAAGAAATGGGCCGCTTCCAAATCGTAAGCGGCGTCGGCGGGCGCGTGAAGGCTTGCCGTTCCGGCAAGCATGGCCGGGGCCGTGCGCCCGCCGTTGGGCACAGCGTTCAGTGTTAAAGTATGGCTATCGTCGGCCAGAAAGTGATGCGTACTCCATGACATCGATTTATTCTTTTTCGGCTCAAGGGCTAACGGGTGAAGACACCGCCTTGTCGCATTACGAGGGCCAAGTCGTATTGGTCGTCAATGTCGCGTCCGAATGCGGCTTCACTCCTCAATATCATGGCCTGCAAGCCTTGTACCAGGAATACCGCGAGCGCGGCTTTACGGTGCTTGGTTTCCCCTGCGATCAGTTCGGCCACCAGGAACCCGGCAGCCCGCAAGAAATTGCCAGCTTCTGCACCAACAATTACGGGGTTTCCTTCCCTATGTTCCAGAAGGTCGACGTCAACGGCCCGCAGGCGCATCCTTTGTTTGCCTGGATGAAAAGCGAAAAAGCCGGCGTGCTCGGCAGCCAGAATATCAAATGGAATTTCACCAAATTCCTGCTGGGGCGCGATGGGCGCGTGCTGCAACGCTACGGCTCCGTCACCAAGCCCGAAGCCTTGCGCGGCGACATCGAAAAAGCGCTGGCCGCGCAAGCGTAACCCATCAAGCACAACCTGAACCCCGTCAAGCGATCATGATGAATTTTCCTAACCAAGGATGGCGTCTGGCTTTGATAGCCGGCGCCGCAAGCCTGCTGGCGGCATGCGCCAGCGGGCCTTCGGCCAATATATCCCTGATTCCGGCCGAGACGGCCCAGCAGACCAGCAAGCAGGGTCTGTTCATGCAGGAAATCAAGTGGGAGCATAAAAAACCCGCTTGCAAAGGCGACTGCCCTACTTTGAAACTGGATTCCATCGTCTTTCCAGGCATTGCCCCCTTAACCGGGCTTGTGGATCACGCCTTGGCGGTCATGACCGGGATAGGCAATCAGCAGCCGCCGCCTTACGCCACGGTGGCGGAGTATGAAGATTATTTCTGGAAAACGGCGGCGCCGCGCGATTCGACATTGCTGGCCGCCAAAACGCGCTATCGGAACAAGTATCTGACGGTGGTGGAACTGAACACCTGGCAATATGTCACGGGCGCCGCGCATGGAATATCGGCGACGCAGTTCCTGAATTGGGACAATGCCACGGGCAAGGTACTGGGCCTGGCCAATGTGCTGGAGCCCGGCAAGCACGAAGCCTATGTCGCGGCGCTAAAAGACGTGCACGCCCGCTGGCTGGCGGGAAATGCCGACGCCCGGCAGGACCCGGATGCCTACAACCGTATCTGGCCTTTCCAGGAAAGCAGCAATTTCGGCTTCACCGACGAGGGTTTGGTGGTCAAGTACGATTCCTACCAGATTGCGCCGTATTCATCGGGCCAGCCCGAACTGCTGATTCCGTATAGCGCCTTGCGGGGGATACTGCGCGCGGAATTCATGCCGGCGGCTTAGCCCTTGCATGCAGGGTTTTGCCGCACCGGCATCCAAAACAGCGCATCAACAACCCAGCCTATGGCGTAGCGGGTTCATTGAAACGCTCCAGATCGAAATACGGCGAGTTCGAGGTGGATTTCCCCGCTGGCTTTGCGGGAGCCGGGACAGTATCTGGTTTCGCCGCGGCGCCGGTGTCGATCTCTTTCGGGTCCAGGTTTTTTACATCAGAAGAGTTTTTCAGGCCTGAATTATTGGCCGCGCCGCCGCCGGCGGCATCCGGAAGGCCCCCCGAGGCTTCCCGCGCCTGGTGTTGCTGGCGCAACCCCGCGCGCTGCCGCTGGATTTTGCCGCTGAGCGCATCCAGTTCGGCCGCCAGGTCATTGTGCTTATTGTCGCGCGCCCAATCGGCCGCATCCAGTTTCTGCAGGTTGTGCACGGTAACGTCTGCCCCATGATCCAGGAGCAACTGAACCACCTCGTGGTTGCCCGAGTGCGCGGCCATCATCAAGGCTGTCGTGCCGTCGGGCGCCGGCGCATTGATGATGGCCTTATTGGCGATCAGCATTCTGGCGGTTTCGGCTTTCCCGGTCGAGGCTGCATACTGCAATGGCGTCCAGCCCAGGCGGTTAACCATGGCGCCGCGCTTGATCAAGTCTTGGGCGCGCTTGGTTTCCCCCAGCACAGCCAGGTACATCAAGGGCGTTTCCCGGTTGGCATTGATCGCATTGAGCGAAGTTTTCGGATTCGCGGCCAGCACTGCATATACGTTCCATGCGCCATCGCGTATGGCTTGCATGATGGCCGGCTGGCCCTTGGGGCTTAATTGATTGGGGTCCATGCCTTGCGCCAGCTTGGCTCCGACAGCTTGCGCGCGATCGTTGGCGATATCGATCCACCAGTCCGACGAGCCGGCCCCAAGCGCCGCCATGCTCAACAGCGCGCCTGCCAGCCCCAGGCAAATACGGTTTAATGCGGATGCGTGACTCGATACTGTTTTCATGGCGGCTCCGTGCGATGACGATACGATGCAAATACCGTTTTCAATAATTTACTTTAAAGAATTTACATTAAAAGCAATCTAAAAGCAATCTGCAAAACTGCGGATTTGTGCTTTTACCGGATATAAGCCATTGATTTTATTAAAATAAAAATGAGCTAAAAATCCGATGAATTTTCATTAAAGAATCTAACTTTAAATAATTTACTTTAGATATTTTGAATTAACTTATCTATTTATCTTACTGAAAAGATTAAAGAAATTTTCTTTTGAACTGCGCGCTACATCAGCCACCGGTATGCCTCTCAAATCAGCGATTTTCTCAGCCACGTGCATCACATTGGATGGATCATTGATTTTGCCACGATGCGGAACCGGAGCAAGATAAGGCGAATCGGTTTCGATCAGCAGACGATCCAGCGGCAATTTTCTGGCCAGTTCCTGCAAGTCCTCGGCTTTTTTGAATGTGACGATGCCCGACAGCGAAATATAGAAATTCAGATCCATCGCGGCCTGCGCCACTTCCCACGATTCGGTGAAGCAATGCATGACGCCGCCGTACTGATCGGCGCCCTCTTCCTTCATGATGCGCAAGGTGTCGGCGCTGGCCGAGCGCGTGTGTATGATCAGGGGCAAGCCGCTCTCCCGGCTGGCCCGGATGTGCGTACGAAAGCGTTCCCGCTGCCATTCCAGCGGCTCGGACAAGCGAAAATAATCCAGCCCGGTTTCACCGATGGCCACTACTTTGGGCGACTGCGCCATGTCGACCAGTTCTTGCACCGACGGCTCGGGCGTATCTTCATAATCCGGGTGCACACCCACCGACGCATATAAATGGGGATGCGGCGCGACCAACGCCATCAAGCCGGGCCAGTTCGGCAGGTTTACGCTGACCACCAGCGCATGGCTGACTTGGTTTTGCGCCATGCGGCTTAGAATGTCCGGCAGGTTCTTGGCCAGTTCAGGGAAATCCAGATGGCAATGGGAGTCTACATACATGATGGTTTCTTGCGCTGATGAGTCTTGGAAATGGGCGCGCGGCTACAGATTGGCGCCACGTCGATAGTGTAGCGGTTTTATATGGGCCGGAAATCGCCAGCTCCGGCTGTTGCATTGTTCGACGCGCATTTCCTTGGAAGGCGTTTTCTTGCGCAGCCGAGCTACCCCTGAGGCGCCGGGCGGCAGGCCATGGCCACCCTTTGCAACGTGCTGTGCACAAACAGCTTGGCATTCAGGGGATGTCCGGCAACCGCCCGCTGCTGCGCCAGCCACTTTGCGGTATCGGCCAGGTTCCCCAATGCAGCATGCCGCGCGGCAAGCAGTGTTTGCTGTTCCAGGCTGGGAAAATAGCGCACAGGCGCGCCCGATGCAGCCAAAAGCAGATCGAGGAAAAGACGCTGCAAGGCATCTATCCAGACAATGGCCGGCATTTTTTCCAAATGATCCGCCAACGGCCCTATATCGGGAAGCTGCGCGTGCGCCAGCGGCAATATCAATTGACTTAGCCATTCCGGGCACGGAGTTTCGCCGCTTTGCGCCAATTGCATGGCCAGCAGCGGCGCGCCGCCGGCGGCGGCCAGCCATTGTTCGGCCTCGGGCACTTTTTGTTCGGCCAGCCAGGCCAGGCTTTCTGGCTTGTTCGGAACGGGCAAAGGCAACCTGCGGCAGCGCGATACCAGCGTAGGCAGTAAGCGGTCCGGGGCATCGGCCACCAGCAGGAATACCGTGTGTTCGGGCGGCTCTTCCAGCACTTTGAGCAAGGCATTGGCCGAAATCGTATTCATTGCCTGCGCCGGATACACCACCGCCACGCGCCAGCCGCCGCGATGCGTTGCGGTATTGAACCAGGGGCTCAACACGCGCAGTTGCTCGACGCGTATGTCCTTGGAAGGCGTTTTCTTGCCGGCGGCAGCCGCGGCATCGCTTTCATCGTCGGCGCCGCCGGCCGCGGCGCCCTCTTCGAGCGCCACGGCTTCAGGCCGGACCCGGCGCAAATCGGGATGATTGCCGCTGGCCAGCCACTGGCATGCCGCGCACTGGCCGCAAGCCAAGCCCTGAACCGGCGCTTCACACAACAGACTGCCCGCCGCGGCCAAGGCAAATTGGCGTTTTCCTATGCCGGGCAGGCCATGAATCAGCCAAGCATGGGCGAAGCGCTCGCGCTGGCTCAGCCAGGACGCGGCAAGCTCTTGCTGCCAGGGCAGGAATTGCGCAAGATCGCTCATGGCGTATCCGCCTGATGGCGTTGGACCAGATCGTCGATTTGTCCGGCGAGATCGCGCCGTACCTCTTCGATAGGCCTGGTGGAGTCGACAATGCGCAAGCGTTCGGGATACTGCCTGGCGCGCTCATGATAGGCGCTTCGGGTGCGCTCGAAGAATGCGTCGCCCTCTTGTTCGAAGCGATCCAGTTCGCGCGTGCGGCTCAAGCGTTCCCTGGCGACCTCCAGGGGCACATCGAACAGCCAGGTTCTGTCGGGCTGCAGATCGGCGTGTACCCATTGCTCCAGCGCGGCGATACGCTGGCCGCCCAGCTCGCGCCCTCCGCCCTGATAGGCGTAAGTGGCATCGGTAAACCGGTCGCAGACCACCCACGTGCCATCCAGCAAGGCCGGCTTGATGACGGTTTCTATGTGCTCGCAGCGCCCGGCGAACATCAGCAGGGTTTCGGTTTTAAGATGCATGGACTGGCTCAGGACACATTGCCGCAATTGCTCGCCCAGCGCGGTGCCCCCGGGCTCGCGGGTGGACAGCACCGCCAGCCCGTGCCGCTGCAATTGCTCGACCAGCCACCGGACATGGGTGCTTTTGCCCGCGCCATCCAGGCCCTCGAGGGTAATAAAACAACCGCGCCGACCTTGCATTAGTTGTGCCGTCCCAATATGTATTTAGCCACAGCCCGATTATGATCCAGTAGGCTGCTGGAAAACTCGCTGGTGCCATCGCCCCGGGAAACAAAATACAGGAATTTGTGCGTCTCTGGATGCAAGGCCGCCCACAAGGCAGCCCTTCCGGCGCTGGCGATGGGCGTGGGAGGCAAGCCGCTGCGCGTATAGGTATTCCAAGGAGTATCCGTTGTCAGGTCCTTTTTGCGTATGCGGCCCTGATAGGCATCGCCCATGCCATAGATGACGGTAGGGTCGGTCTGCAAAGGCATGTTCAGCCGCAGGCGATTGATAAACACGCCGGCCACCCGATCCCGATCGGAACTATGGCCGGTTTCCTTTTCGACGATAGAAGCCAGGATCAAGGCCTGATAAGGGGTTTCCAGGGGCAGTTGCGGATCGCGCTCATCCCAGGCGGCCTCGAGCAACTGCTGCTGGGCGTGATAGGCGCGGCGCAGAATATCGAAATCGCTGGAGCCAGGGACGAATACATAAGTGTCGGGATAGAACAGACCCTCGGGACTGCTTTCGGGCGCGCCCAGTTTTTGCAGCAAGGCATCATCCGGCACGGACTCAAGGGTTTGCTTGATTTGGGGAGACTCCCGCAATGCCTGGCGAATGCGTTGATACGTCCACCCTTCCACCAATGTTATCTGGGTTTGCGTCATGTCGCCGTTGGCCATGCGCTCGAGCAGCGCGCGCGGCGTATCGCCCCGTACCGCCTCGTAGGCGCCGGCCTTCAGCAAGGTGTCCCGACCGCTTAGACGAGCCAGCGCCACGAATGCATCTTCGTTGATGTGTATGCCGGACTTGTTCATCAGTTGCGCGATAGCGCGCGGCCGGCTGCCCGATTCGACCACATAGTCGGCGCGCTCGCTATCCATGGCAACCGGATGTTCGGCCCAATACCAGGCGGCGGCACTCAGGCCGGCGGCAATAAGCGCCACCAGCAAAAGCGGATACAGGATAAGTATTTTGAATTTCGTCATTGAATCTAAGTGTAGCCCGGCAAAATGAATGGTTTGCCGATGGAAAATCAGTCCTTGCGCCGGCAAGAACCATCACAGCATGATTTCTCGAAGCCCGTTATCATAAACGCTACCTTTATCTGTGTCTTTTGTTGCGAGCCGTATTGCTTTCATGAATAATCTTCCAAGCTTTGTTGCGCCATTGGGCGATCTTGCCGTCATTGAAATTGCCGGCGCGGATGCGGCCAGTTTCCTGCATGGCCAACTGACCCACGATGTCGCCGGCCTGACGCCGGATCAGGCTCGCCTGGCGGGCTATTGCACGGCCAAGGGCCGGCTGCTGGGCAGCATGGTGGTGTGGCAGGGCAATCAGGACGACGCGCCCGCCTTGTATGCCCTGGTCAAGGCCGATATTGCGCCGGCCCTGATCAAGCGCCTTTCCATGTTCGTACTGCGCGCCAAGGCGACACTGCAATTGTCCCAGCTAGGCGTGCTTGGCGTTGCGGTGAATACTTCGCCGGCCGGCGATCAGGCCGCGCCGCCATCCAATCAATCGCCTGGCGGCGCGCTCATTTCCGAGGCTGCCGTACTTTCCTCCCAGGCCCGGGCCTGGAGCGTTGTACGTACCGGAACCGGCAGTTGGATCGCTGCGCCGTCCGCCAATGCCAATATAGCGCGCTGGTGGCTGGTTGCCGACCCGTCCGGCAATCCTGCTGTCGAGTCCGCCCTGGCAAACCCGGACGCCGGCCAGACCAGCCAGCGCTGGCAGGCGGGCGACATAGCCGCCGGCCTGCCCTGGGTTCAAGCGGCCACGCAAGATGTATTCATTCCCCAAACCCTCAACCTTGACTTGATCGACGGCGTAAGCTTCACCAAAGGATGCTATCCGGGCCAGGAAGTCGTGGCCCGCAGCCATTACCGTGGCACGGTCAAGCGCCGCATGGCCTATGGGGTGGTGAATGGCGCCGATATCGCGGTCGATGCGCTGGCCGGTACAGACATTTACCGTGCGGGCAATGACGATCCCTGTGGCCGCATCGTCAACGCGACGCTTTGCGGCGGGATCCATATGCTGATGGAGGTCCAGCTTGCCGACCTTGATCAGGGCAGCGCCGAATTGCCCGCCTCTGGAGCTGACCCGGCCCGCACGGGCATCTTTCGCCTGGGGGTAGCCGACGGCCCAGTTATCGATCTGCTGCCCTTGCCTTACAAAATCACAAGCCGCGAAGTGTAGATGCTGTTGATGCAGTCAGGCGTTTTTTTGCCGGTATGTAGGTTAAAGCGCTGGGCATAGGCGGGCAAATTTGTCTATGATTCGTTACGCTATTAATATTTTGCATTGTCGTGCCAATATTTTTCCAGATAGCGAATCCTGAAAAACGCTATGTCATTTTCAGGACTTATTTTTTTGTGGGTCGACACTGCGGGGCTAATGGTTTCCCGCAATGACCAAAAAACAAGGGATAACGATGGGTATGATCAGCCAAGACCGGACGCCGGCGCGCGCTACGAAAAGAACAATTCCAGCCAGTCATGGACGGTCCTTGCCCTTGTCCGCTATTTTTGTCGCGGTTCTTTGCCTGACAAGTGGATGGCAATCGGCGCGGGCCCAAGAGGTTGTCATCGATGGAAATGTGTCGCCCAGTCCCGCAGCACACACCAAACTGGAACGTTGGCAGCGGCCTCATTGTCGGCGATTCCGGCGACGGCAAGCTGACCATCGAGGCGGAGCGGAACCGTTACCAATGACTCCGGCTTTATCGGCAATTTGGCCGGCTCCACCGGCACAGTAGAGATCTCGGGCACCGGCGCGCTTTGGGAGAATGCAGACTGGCTCTCTGTCGGCAGATCCGGCAACGGTACGTTGACCATCGGGGCGGGCGCAACCGTTACCAATGGCGACGGCTATATCGGCGAGTTGGCTGAATCCATCGGCACCGTAACGGTCTCGGGCGCCGACGCGCGTTGGGAGAATGACGGCGACCTCTATGTCGGCTATGACGGCACGGGCACGCTGACCATCGGGGCGGGCGCAACCGTTACCAATGGCTCCGGCTATATCGGCAGTTCGGCCGACTCTACTGGCACCGTAACGGTCTCGGGCGCCGGCGCGCTTTGGGAGAATAACGGCGACCTCTATGTTGGCAATATCGGCACGGGCAAGCTGACCATCGGGGCGGGCGCAACCGTGACCAATGCCTCCGGCTATGTCGGCAATTTGGCTGACTCCACCGGCACCGGTAGACGGTCTCCGGCGCTGGCGCGCGTTGGGAGAATGACGGCTTCCTCGCTGTCGGCAATTCCGGCGCGGGCACGCTGACCATCGGGGCGGGCGCAACCGTTACCAGTGTAGGCAGCGTTGTCGGCAGTGACGTTGACTCCACCGGCACCGTGACGGTCTTCGGCGCCGGCGCGCTTTGGCAGAATGCCGGCGGCCTCTATATCGGCGATTCTGGCATGGCACGCTGACCATCGGGACGGGCGCAACCGTTACCAGCGCAGGCAGCACTGTCGGCGGTGACGTTGACTCCACCGGCACCGTGACGGTCTCCGGCACCGGCGCGCTTTGGCAGAATGGCGACGACCTCTTTGTCGGCGCGGAAGGCAACGGCATGCTGACCATCGCGGACAACGGTAAGGTATCCAGTACAAGTACATGGATAGGAGGCGACGCCACCCATGTCGGCGGCGAAGGCATCATCAACATCGGGGCGGCCCCTGGCGACCCCGGCGGTCCGGTTGGCGCCGGGGTGCTATCGACCCCGACGCTTCAATTCGGCGCGGGCACCGGCACGCTCAATTTCAACCATACCGGTACCGATTATGTGTTTTCGACCGCCCTCAAAAGTGTCGGCGCCGGCACCCATGCGCTGAACCATTACGCCGGCACCACCTTGCTGACCGGCGACAGCTCGGGCTTTGCCGGCACGACGACCGTCAGCGGCGGCACACTGCTGGTGGGCAATGCCTCGGGCGGCAAGCTGGGCGGCGCGATCAATGTAGGCAGCGGCGCCGCGCTGGGCGGCCAGGGCGTCATCGGCATCGCCCGGCTCGGCTGTTACTATCAATGCCGGCGCCAACCACACGCCGGGCGACGGCACACCGGCCGGCCAGCAAATCGTCGCCGGCGACTATGTCAACCACGGCACCCTGACTATCGCCGGCGCGCCCTCGGGCGCCAGCCGGGTCGTGGTGGCGGGCTCAGTCGATATCACCAATGCGTCGCTGGACCTTGCGTTGTCGCCCAATAATCGCGCAAGCTGGTCGCTTACCAGCGGCCCCTTCACCATTATCGACAAGCAAAGCCAAGGTGCTGTCACCGGCGCCTTCGGCGCGACGACCGATCTCAATAAGCTGCTGTTCCTGGACCATGCGCTGAACTACGCGGGCGGCGACGGCAATGACGTCACGCTGGCGTTCTCCCGCAACACGCGCGACTTCGCCAGCGCCGGCCAGACCCGCAATCAGCGGGCCACCGGCGCGGCTATCGATACCTTGCCGCAGACCAATCCCGTCTGGAGCGCCGTCGCATCGATGACGGATGAAAACATCGTGCGCGCCGGCTTCGATGCGCTGTCGGGCGATATCCACGCGTCCACGAAATCGGCACTGATCGAGGACAGCCACTTCCTGCGCGACGCCATGAATGACCGCCTGCGCGGGGCTTTCCAGGGGGTAGGCGCTTCGTCCGCGCCGGTGCTGACGTATGGCGCGGGTAACTCAGGTGATGCACGCGCCGCGGGTAGCACGGGTGGCGCGACACCAGCGCCCGCCTCCACCGGCCGCTTTGCGGCCTGGGGCACGGCCTTCGGTGCGTGGGGCTCGATTGATGGCGACGGCAATGCCGCTGGCCTCGATACCTCCACCGGCGGCTTTTTCACCGGCATCGACGGCCTGATCAACGACAAGGTCAGGCTGGGGGCCATGGCCGGCTACAGCCACACTCGCTTCGATGCCGAGGGCAATTCCTCCTCGGCATCCAGCGACAACGTTCACCTTGGCCTGTACGGCGGCACGCAATGGGGCAAGCTGGCCCTGCGCTCCGGCCTGGGCTATACCTGGCACGACATCGACGCCTCGCGCTCGGTCGCCCTGCCCGGCTTTGCCGACAGGTTGAAAAGCGGCTACAAGGCCGGCACCTTCCAGGCCTTCGGCGAACTGGGCTATCGCATCGATACGGCGGTCGTCTCTTTCGAGCCCTACGCCAATCTTGCCTATGTCAGCCTGAAAACCGACGGCTATACCGAGCATGGCGGCGCGGCGGCATTGACGGGCCGGGGCGACACCACCGCCACCACCTTCACTACGCTGGGCTTACGCGCCTCGTCTGACTTCGAACTGGGCAAGGCCAACGTTACGGCGCGTGGCGCGCTGGGCTGGCGCCATGCTTTCGGCGACATCACGCCCACGGCGACTCAGGCTTTTGCAGGCGGCAGTGGTGGCAACGGCGCTTTCACCGTGGCCGGCGTGCCGGTTGCCAAAAACAGCGCGGTCGTCGAAGCCGGGCTGGATATGAATCTGACCAAGGCGGCCACCGTGGGCGTTGCCTATCAGGGGCAATTCGGATCGGGGGTTCAGCAAAATGGACTGAAGGCGAATCTGGCGGTCAAGTTCTGATGTGTATAAAAGGCAAGAAAGGCCGCTCGCACGTTCAGGGAATTCCCTCTAATTTGTGTTGGGTCTTCAATAGAACCATTAAATCGTGTACGGGACGCGGATTCCAGGTTCATCCGCAGGAAAGTCTTTCGTGTTGCGTGACACGAGTATGAGCGAAAGTACCTGTGCTGTCGCCCATACGATTGCGTCAGGCAGGCGCATTCTCTTGTCCTTCTGGATTTGAACTGCCCGACTCGCAATGGTGCTGCCCAGCTCAATGACAGCGAACGAGCCAAGCCAGGCGCGTATCGCATCTTCTTCGTCCGCGGATGCTCCAACAAGAATTTCCATCCAGGTAATTGTGCTAATCGCACGATACTCGTAGCGAGCCAACTCTTTTTTTGCTGCGCTTATCCCGTTAAGATAATCAATGAGGATATTCGTGTCGAAAAGTGCCTTTACCATTCCGATCGAAGTTCCTGCCGGTAGGCAAGACCATCGATTTTTTTGCTTTTCCACAATCCGCAAACATCAGCTCCAAGTGCGTGCTTGCGCTGAGATATATACGCCTCGATCGCATCACGGATGACAGCCCGCACGAGGGCTTGCTCTGCCTCCACAACTACAGCCAGGTCATCGATCTTTGAATCGGGCAAGTCAATCAAAATACGGCTCATAGCAAGCTCCTGTTATTGATATATACAGTATTGGAGCGCACTACAAGCGATGTCATGTTCCTTGATAGGAAGTTCATAATAAGCGCCCACAAAAAGACTCGCAAATGAAATGCAGGGCGAAAATAAAACACTTGCTATAGTCCCATTATGGGACTATAGTTATTTCATGCGAGTCATAGCGATTAGTACTTTACGCCAGTTCTGGGAAATTCATCCTGGTGCTGAACAACTGATCAAGGCCTGGGCGGATGAAGCCCACCAGGCGAATTGGATACAGCCGTCGGATATCAAAGCGCAATATCGTAGCGCCAGCATCCTGAAGAACCGGCGCGTCGTATTTAATATCAAGGGCAATGACTACCGCCTGATAGTCGCTATTGCGTATCGCCTCGGCATCGTCTACGTGAAATTTATAGGCACACACGCCGAATATGACAAGATCGACGCCGAAACCATAGAAATGGAGTAACTCATGGAAATCCGACCAATCCGCACTAAAACTGACTACAAGGCCACATTGCAAGAAGTCTCCCGTCTCGTGGAACACGATCCAGAGCCAGGCACACCTGAAGGCGACCGCCTCGATGTGCTTGCCATCTTAGTACAAGCTTACGAGGCAAAACACTATCCAATCGACCTTCCGGACCCCATCGAAGCCATCAAGTTTCGGATGGAGCAAGGGGGCCTCACCGCAAAAGATTTGGAACCTATGATCGGTCGGCTCAATCGCGTCTACGAGATACTGAACCGCAAACGCGCCCTGACGCTACCGATGATCTGGAAGTTGAATCAGCAGCTTGGAATCCCAGCTGAAAGCCTAATAAAGCCGACCGCGCACGCTTGATGAAAATAGCCGCGCTGGGCGGTTAATTACCGCCCGCAGCCTTGATTTCACCTACTTCTTGAACAAGTTCAAAATACTGGAAAAATCCAGGGCGCCGTTGCCTTGCGCGCTGTGCATGGAATACAGATTGCGCGCCAGTTCGCCCAGCGGCACGGAAGCGCGGGCATTCAGGGCCGACTCGGCGGCCAGGCCAAGGTCTTTGAGCATAAGGTCTACCCCGAAGCCTCCCGCATACGCTTTGGACGCCGGCGCATGGTCCATCACACCTGGCCAGGGGTTGTAGAGTTCAGTAGCCCAATTGCGACCCGAGCTTTTGGCGATGATGTCGGATAAAACCTTGGGATCCAAGCCGTTGGCCACGCCTAGCGCCAGAGCCTCGGAGGTGCCTGCCATCAGTATGCCCAACAGCATGTTGTTGCATATCTTGGCAACCTGGCCCGCGCCCGCCGTGCCGGCGTGGAAAATATTCTTGCCCATTTTTTCAAGATAGGGCATGGCCGACTCAAGATCGCCGGGCTCGCCGCCCACGATGAACGTCAATGTGCCGGCGACCGCGCCGCCTGTGCCGCCCGATACCGGAGCATCTATCATGCGTATGCCGCGCTGCTGCGCCGCTTCGGCCACTTTGCGCGCCGATTCGGGCGCGATCGTGCTGCATTCCAGCACCAGGGTATTTGCGGCGATATGCGTCAAAAGACCGGCCTCGCCCAAATACAGGCCTTCGACATGCTTGCTGGCCGGCAGCATGGTGATCACGACTTGGGCATCCTTGACGGCAGCCTGGGCCGAGGACGCGGCGCTGGCGCCGGCATCGACCAATGTTTTCATTGCGGCGGACACCAGATCGAACACGACCAGTTCATGGCCGGCCTTGACCAGGTTCATGGCCATGGGGCTGCCCATATGGCCCAGGCCGATAAATGCGATACGACTCATTGCTTGCTCCTGTGTTTTTTGATTTCAATGGATCTTTTATTGCACGAAGCCTGATATTCCAGGCCGGTTCAGTTTGCTGCCATGTGCTCGCTGCCTACCCATTCCGGGATGAGTCGAGCCGCGACTCTGGCGTTCAGCTTCCCGCCGTTTGCTCGATACCGGCCAGCGGATGCGGCATTGATGCAGGCCAGGGAACTTGGAAAAAGCGCTGCACCCATGCATCCGTTGCCTGGTCGAGCGTGGCGGGATTCCATTTGGGCTGCTTGTCCTTGTCTACCAGCAAAGCGCGTATGCCTTCCCGGAAATCGCCTTGCACGCCGCATTGCAATGACACAATGTACTCTTGACGGAAGACTTCGGCCAGCGACATCAGGCGAACTCGGTCCAGCAAGGCGAAACTCAGGCGCGCCGAGCCGGGCGAGCCGGCCAGGAAAGTACCCGCGGCGCGCTTGAGCCAAGGGTCGGCATGATCGGACCAGCCGGCGATATTTGCGCAGATCGCGTCAAAATCGACGCCATCGCATGCTTGCCTGATAAGCGCGTAATGGTTCTGCAGCGGCCCTTGCGGCACGGAAGCGCCGGCTTGCATGCTCAGCAGCAGACGGCTTAGGCCCAGGTCGTTTTCGGTGCTGGAACCCGACCAATCGGCAGCCTGTATCCGCGCGATAAGATCGTCCCATTTGTTTGATTCGAGCGTGTAGTCGGCCAGGCCCAGAAAGCGGCAATCGCCGGCGCCCAGTTGCGCGCCGGTCAATGCCAGAAACAGCCCTGTGCCGCCGGGCAAGCGGGACAGCATCCAGGTGCCGCCCACGTCGGGAAACAGTCCGATAGAAATTTCGGGCATCGCAAAGCGGGTGGTTGGCGTGACCACGCGATGGCTGGCGCCCATCATCAAGCCCACGCCGCCGCCCATGACGATGCCATTGCCCCAGCACAGCACCGGTTTGGGATAAGTATGTATCTGGTAATCCAGGCGGTATTCGTCGTCGAAGAATTTACGCGCATAGGCGTTGTCCCAGGGCCGGCCGCTGGTGTTTTCCTGCATGGCCTTGTAAAGGCCATGCAAATCGCCGCCGGCGCAAAATGCTTTCTCCCCCGCCCCCCTGAGTATGACCAGGGCAATCGAGTCGTCGGCCTGCCAAATGCTTAACTGTTCGGCCAAGAGATGGCACATCTCCAGCGACAGGCCATTGAGCGTTTGCGGGCTGTTGAGAGTGGCCACGCCAACCCTCATGTTGCCTGCGGTATTCAGGACTTGCATTGATACGGGGGAACTCATCGGATATCGGCTCCTTTTTCGAGTAACTGGCGCGCGATGATCACACGCATGATTTCATTGGTTCCCTCGAGAATCTGATGCACGCGCGTGTCGCGCACCAGGCGTTCCAGGGGATAGTCTTTGAGATAGCCGTAGCCGCCGTGAATTTGCTGGGCGTCCAGGCAAACCTGAAAACAAAGATCGGTGGCCAGCCGCTTGGCCATGGCGCAATAGGTGGAGGCTTGCGCGTCGTTGTCGTCCAGCTTGGCGGCGGCCAGGCGCACCATCTGGCGCGAGGCCACGATATGGGTGAGCATATCGGCCAGCTTGAACTGCAGGGCCTGGAAGCTGGCCAGGGGCTGCGCGAACTGCTTGCGCTCGCCCATGTAGCGCCTGGCGGTTTCGTAGGCGCCTTGCGCCGCTCCGACCGAGCAGGTGGCAATATTGATGCGCCCCCCGTCCAGGCCTTTCATGGCGAAGGTGAATCCTTCACCTTCATTGCCCAATAGGTTTTCGGCGGGGATTTGCGCATTATCGAACACCACGGGCCGGGTCGATTGGCTGTTCCAGCCCATTTTGTTTTCTTTGCGGCCATAGGTAATGCCGGGCGTATCGGCAGGCACGACGAAGGCCGATATCCCTTTGGGGCCGGCCGCGCCCGTGCGCGCCATGACCAGTAGAACGTCGGTATCGCCCGCGCCCGAAATAAACGCCTTGGCGCCGTTGAGCACATAGACGTTGCCGCGCTTTTCAGCACGCGTCGTCAGGGACGCCGCATCGGAACCGGCCCCGGGTTCGGTCAAACAATAGGAAGCCAGTTTTTCGCCGGCCGCCAGCGCAGGCCCCCACGCCTTGCGCACTGGCTCGGTGGCCCAGGCCCCCACCATCCACGTCACCATGTTATGTATGGTCAGGAAAGCGGTGGTGGACGGGTCATAGGCGGCCATTTCCTCGAACACCAGCGTGGCGTCCAGACGCGGCAGGCCCAGGCCGCCTATGGATTCCGAGGCATAAATCCCGCAGAAGCCCATTGCGCCGGCGCGTTCGAGCGCCGTACGCGGAAACAGGCATTCGGCATCCCAGTGCGCGGCATGGGGTTCGAGTTCGCCAATGGCGAAATCCCGCGCCGCCTGGGCAAAGGCCTGCTGATCGTCGCTTAGCTGCAAATTCATGGTGATGTCTCCTGATTTTTTATAGTATGGCCTTGATTATCCGCTCTCGGCTTATCTTGCCTGCCATCCACCATAGCGCGCGGCGCACTATTTTTTTGTCATGCGCGCGACAATCGCCTTGTTCATTCGTCGAGCAGGCCGGCGGCAATTTTTGCCTTGCGCCGTTTGGGCCGGTTCTTGGGCTTGGTCATGAACGCCTTGCGGTGCAGCGCGCGGCGATGCCGCGACTCCATGGGATCGAAGGTCAGGGGCCGGTATATTTCGATACGATCGCCCTCGGCCAGCACACGGTCGGTGCCGCACACCTGCCCGTATATGCCCACGGCCAGCGCATCCCGCGGGTAGTTGGGAAATAGCCGGGGAAATTGACTGGCATCTATCGCCTGGGCAACGGTTGCGCCGCAAGGCAATTCCAGATCGGCTTGCCAGACGGAATCGGGCTGGGCATAGACCAGCCGCACGGCGATGGCTGCGATGGCGTCTGGATTGCCGGACATCATTCGCCGTAGACAGCCTGGGCGCGCTGGGTAAAGGAATCGATGAAGCTGCTGGCGATACGGTTGAATACCGGCCCGACCACGGCTTCGAGGGCGCGGCTGGAAAAGGCATATTCCATGATGTAGACCACTTTGCAGGCATTTTCGGCCAACTCGTGGAATTCCCAGTTGCCTGTCAGGGTGGAGAATGGGCCATCGACCAGGCGGAATGTAATGAGCCGGGGGTAATCGTGGTCGTTGCGAGTGGTGAAAGTTTGCTTGATGCCCGCAATGCTGATGGTTATCGAGGCCTCCATGCCCTTTTCATCGTGCTGATGCACACTGGCTCCGCCGCACCATGGCATGAATTCAGGATACTTGGCCACATCGGCCACCAAGTCAAACATTTGAGCACGGCTATGCGGAACAAGGACAGAACGCTGTACGGTATGCATGGAAAGTCGTTAATGGATAGAATGTATTGATTTTACAGCCTACAACCGAATTGATTCATGAGCATTGTCGAGAACCGCAAAGCAACGCACGATTATTTTATTGAAGACCGCTACGAAGCGGGTCTCGTGCTGGAAGGCTGGGAAGTGAAAGCCATACGCGCCGGTCACGTACAGCTCAAGGAAAGCTATGTCATCGTGCGCGATGCCGCATTGTGGATCATAGGCATGCACATCAGCGCGCTGCCCACCGCTTCCACCCATATCCACCCGAATGCCACGCGCACGCGCAAGCTGTTGCTGCACGGGGAAGAAATCAGCAAGCTTATCGGCAAGGTGGAGCAGCGCGGCTTTACCCTGGTGCCCTTGAACCTGCATTACAAGAACGGAAGAATCAAGCTTGATTTCGGCCTTGGGCGCGGCAAAAAACTGCACGACAAACGCGACGTGGCGCGCGACAAGGATTGGGAGCGCGAAAAAGAGCGCATCATGAAGCACGACACCCGCAATTGATCGCCAAGCCAGGCGCCGGCGCAATTTTTATTCCAGGCTGAAACCTTCCAGTTCCAATAGCGTGAATTTGCGCTCAAGGCCGCCGGTATAACCGGTAAGGCTGCCGGTGCCCGACAACACCCTATGGCAGGGAATAATGATGGTAATGGGATTGCGCCCGACGGCGGCGCCCACCGGACGCCCATGCTGCGGCGTCAGCCCCGCGGCGCGCGCCACATCGCCGTACGACACCGACTGGCCATAGGGAATATCAAGCAAAGCGCGCCATACTTTCTTTTGAAAATCGGTGCCCTCGGTGTGCAAGGCCACCGTGAACGTCTCGCGTTCGCCGCGAAAGTATTCCCTGAGCTCTTGCTGCGTCTGTTCAAAAAGCGCCCGCACGCTGCCTGGGGTATCGTCCTGCAGAAACGACAGAGGGTCTTGCAGGCCATCGGTCACGTTGCCTTGCCGCTTGCCGGCATGCTGGACATCGCTTGCCGGCGCGGCCATTCCCGCCGGTTCGTCCATTCCGTCCAGGCTGGCCTGCCGGGGCCTGTTCACGCCGGGCGGCTTGCGCGCCTTGAAGTCTTTTATCGCAAGGCCGGCCATCATCCCCGCCGCGGGACTGCGCGCGCCGGGCAAAGGCATGGGCAAGCCATCGAGCGACGGGCAGTCCTTCTGGCCGATGAAGTACAAGCCGCCAAGTCGGGCGCCGTTGGCGCAAAGCAGGATACGGCCCAGGCCTGACGACATTTGCGCATAGAACCTCATAGTCATCCTTATGCTGAAAAATGGTAAGCGTTCATACTAAAGCGCGTTCAGGCCATTCCTAATGCAGCTTGACTCGGGGCGCCCCGCGTTTCATCAGCAATCGTCCCACCGCCAAAGCGGCTGTGCGCGCGAAACCCAGGATCGCCAAGTGATGCATCAAATGCAGGCTCATATACATGAATCGCGCCAGCAGTCCTTCCACAAACCAGTTTTTCCCGAAAAGCCCGCCCATCAGGCTGCCCACGCCGCGGCTGTGGCCCACGGAAACCAGCGAGCCGTAATCGCGAAAATAAAAGCTGCGTTTACCGGCTGCCCTGCCCTGAATGCGCTCGGCCATGACAGGCAATAGAAAGGCGGCCTGCTGATGGGCTACCTGGGCTCTGGCGGGAAGAAACTGCCCGTCCCGGCCTGCCGGCGCCTGCGCGCAATCGCCCATCGCAAAAATGGCGGAATCGCCGCTACGCAAGCCGCGATCGACAATAAGCTGATTGATGCGGTTGGTATCCAGGCCCAATTGACTGAGAAATCCGGGCGCCTCGATGCCCGCGGCCCACACACAGATATCGACCGGATATCGCGCGCCTTGCGCATCGTACAACGCATCGGCCTCTACCCGGGCAACCCGGACCGATGTTTTTACCTCGATGCCGCGTTCCAGCAGTAACTGCCGGGCCGCCGACGACAATTTTTCCGGCAAAGCCGGCAATATGCGGTCGCTGCCTTCCAACAGCGTTATCTGAATGTCTTTTTGCGGGTCGAGGCTATTGAGCCCATAGAACACGGCATCGGCGCAGGCCTCGCGAAGTTCCGCCGCCAGTTCCACCCCGGTCGCGCCGCCGCCGACAATGCCGATATTCAAGGCATAATCCGCGTGCTCCGCCTTTTTTTGATTGGCCGTGACAAGTTCGTGCAGTAGCCGAAGCCGGAACCGTTCCGCTTCCTCGGTCGAATCCAGCGCAATGGCGAACTCGGCCGCGCCGGGCGTGCCGAAGAAATTGGATTTGCTGCCCACCGCCAGCACCAGCGTGTCGTAATGCAGGCTGCGGGCGGGAAACACCTGCGCCCGGCTCTCGGAGAATACCGGCTTTAACTGTATTGATTGCGCATCGCGGTCAACGTGCGCGAGTTCACCGAAAATAAAGGTAAAGCCTTTATCCTTGGCCAGCATGAAATACGACAAGCCCTCGCGATGTATATCCAGCGTACCCGCCGCCACTTCATGCAGAGAAGGCTTCCAGATATGGTCGCCGGCCTTGTCAACCAGATAGACATGCCGCGGCCCGAATTGGCGGCCCAGCCTGGCCGCCAACTCCAGGCCTCCGGCCCCGCCGCCGACGATAACGATGTTGTGCGCTTCGGTTTGCATGATGTTCCCCTCTGCCGCATTGTTCCGTGGACCAGGTAGGCGGGCAAGGGTTTGTCGGCAATCCGACGCGCCCTTGCATACGCTAATCAGGCATCGGCGCTTACCGCGCCAGACGCTGCCAGGTATCGACCACCGTGTCGGGATTCAGCGACATCGACAGAATGCCTTCGTCGCGCAGCCATTGAGCCAGATCGGGATGATCGCTGGGGCCCTGGCCGCAAATACCCACATACTTGCCCGCCGCCAGGCAAGCCTTGATGGCGCGGCGAAGCATGAATTTCACGGCTTCGTCGCGTTCGTCGAAATCCGCGGCCAATAGCTCCATGCCCGAATCGCGATCCAGGCCCAGGGTGAGCTGGGTCATGTCGTTCGAGCCGATGGAAAAGCCGTCGAAGTATTGCAGGAATTCGTCGGCCAGGATGGCATTGGAAGGAACCTCGCACATCATGATCAGGCGCAGGCCATTTTCGCCGCGCGCCAGGCCGTTCCTGGCCAGCAGATCGACGACTTTGGCCGCCTGCGGCAAGGTGCGCACGAACGGCACCATGATTTCGACATTGGTCAGGCCCATGTCGTCGCGAACCTTTTTAAGCGCTTCGCATTCCATCCTGAAGCACTCTTCGAATTCGGCCGACACATAGCGCGACGCGCCGCGAAAGCCCAGCATGGGGTTTTCTTCTTCCGGCTCGTAGCGCGACCCGCCGACCAGCTTGCGGTATTCGTTCGATTTGAAATCGGACAAGCGCACGATGACCGGCTTGGGATAGAACGCCGCGGCCAAGGTGCTGATGCCTTCGGCCAGCTTCTCGACAAAGAAAGCCCTGGGGCTGGCATAACCGCGCGCCGCCGATTCAACCGCTTTTTTAAGCTCGGTATCGACATTGGGGTAATCGAGCACAGCCTTCGGATGCACATTGATATTGTTGTTGATGATGAATTCCAGGCGCGCAAGGCCGACGCCATGGTTGGGAATCTGCGAAAAGTCGAAAGCCAATTGCGGATTGCCCACGTTCATCATGACCTTGAGGCCGATATCGGGCATTTCGCCCCAGCGGACTTCTTCGATTTCGGTTTCGAGCAGGCCGTCGTAAATACGCCCTTCGTCGCCTTCGGCGCACGATACGGTCACTTCCTTGCCATCGCCCAGCACATCGGTCGCGTTGGCGCAGCCCACCACGGCGGGAATGCCCAATTCGCGCGCGATGATCGCGGCATGGCAAGTGCGCCCGCCGCGATTGGTGACGATGGCCGATGCCAGTTTCATGACCGGCTCCCAATTCGGATCGGTCATGTCGGTGACCAGGATATCGCCGCGCCGGACTTGGTCCATTTCGGAAATATCGCTTACCACGCGCACTTTGCCCGAGCCGATTTTCTGGCCGATGGCGCGCCCGGTGATCAGGACTTCGCCGGTGGCCTTGAGCCGATAGCGTTCCTGCACATCGTTATGGCCCTGCTGCGATTTGACGGTTTCAGGGCGGGCCTGAAGAATATAGATTTTGCCGTCGATGCCGTCGCGGCCCCATTCGATGTCCATGGGACGCTTGTAATGCTTTTCGATGATGACCGCGTAGCGGGCCAGTTCGATGACTTCGTCGTCGGTGAGCGAATAGCGGTTCCGTTCGGACACCGGCACATCCACGGTGCGCACGGCATGGCCCGATGTGCGCTCGGGGTCGAATTCCATCTTGAGCAGCTTGGAACCGATGCGGCGGCTGATGATGGGGTAATGCCCGGATTCCAGCGTGGGCTTGAACACATAGAACTCATCTGGATTGACCGCGCCCTGCACGACGGTTTCGCCCAGGCCATACGACGAGGTAATGAACACGACGTCTTTGAAACCGGACTCGGTATCAAGCGTGAACATGACGCCGGCGGCGCCGCGATCGGAACGCACCATGCGCTGGATGCCGGCCGACAAGGCGACTTCAGCGTGGGCATAGCCTTTGTGTACACGATAGGAAATAGCCCGGTCGTTGTACAGCGACGCGAAGACGTGGCGGATTTTTTCCAGGACATCGTCGATGCCGACTACGTTCAGATAGGTTTCCTGCTGTCCGGCGAACGAGGCGTCGGGCAGGTCTTCGGCGGTGGCCGACGAACGGACGGCAAACGAGCCTTTACCGTCGGCATCGAGGTCGGCAAACGCGGCGCGAATAGCCTGCTCGAAATCGGCGGGAAAAGGCGTGTCGATAATCCATTGGCGTATTTCGGCGCCCGCATTGGCAAGTTCGCGCACATCTTCGGAATCGAGAGTGAGCAAGCGATCGGCAATACGCTGGTCGAGTTTTGTGGATTTGAGAAAATCGCGAAACGCATCGGCCGTGGTGGCAAAGCCGCCAGGAACCCTGACGCCTGCCCCCGCCAACTGACTGATCATTTCGCCGAGCGATGAATTTTTACCCCCTACCGAGTCGACATCCGTCATGCGGAGCTGCTCGAAAGATACAACATAAGACATAAAGTCACCTTTAACTATAGAAGAAAGCTTGTTTGCTTAATGCGCAAGGCTCAAAAGACCAGGTGTTGTCTTGAGTGCACTGGGCTCACGCGTTAAGCAAACCAGCCTTGCCTGCTGGTTGGGCGACTGTTAATCTGCTGATTGTACCGTTTCCGGCATCTTCTGCATCAAAACTCCATGACCACGCCTCTTATCGAACGCACTGTATTCGTAGTTTCGGACAGCACCGGCATTACCGCCGAAACTTTCAGCAATTCCGTGCTTTCGCAATTCGAACAAATCAAGTTCGAAGCAATACGCATCCCCTTCCTTGATTCTCCGGAAAAAGCCAACGCGGCCGCATTGCGCATCAACCGCTGCGCCGAAGAACAGAACGCGCCGCCGCTGGTGTTCAGCACCTTGGTCGACCCGGAAATCGCCCTGAAAATTCAATCGGCGAATTGTACTTTCCTGGATCTGTTCGGCACCTTCGTCCAGCATATTGAAACGGCCTTGGGCGTGAAGTCCAGCCATTCGGTGGGCCGTTCGCACATGGGCGGCTTGTCCAAGCAATACAACAATCGCATTGAAGCCATCAACTTCAGCCTGGCGCACGACGACGGGCAGTTTATTCACGGCCTGGAGCAGGCCGATGTAATTCTTGTGGGTGTATCGCGTTGCGGCAAAACCCCCACCAGCCTGTACCTGGCCATGCAGTACGCGGTCAAGGCCGCCAACTTCCCGCTGATCCCGGAAGATTTCGACCGCGGCATGTTGCCGGCCACCTTGGCGCCGTATCGGAAGAAGCTGTTCGGTTTGTCGATTCTGCCCGGCCGTCTTGCCGAAGTGCGCAACGAGCGCCGGCCCAACAGCCAGTATGCCTCGCTCAAGCAGTGCCGCCATGAAGTCGCCGAGGCCGAACGCTTGATGCGGATGGAAAACATTCCCTGGCTATCGACGACCACCAAGTCTATAGAAGAGATTTCCACCAAGGTGCTGGACGAGGTGGGCCTGGATCGGCGGATTTATTAGCCTAGCGCGGAACTGGCCGAGGCGCGCGTTCGCGGTTCCAAACCGGCCTGCCGTTGCGGGTTGTCCAACCTTCCACGAGAGCGTCCACGGGAATCGAGCGCCTGCGGCCACCAGGTAAACCGGCTATGCCGTAACGCTGCAAGCCGGTTTACCCGGCGATTGTCCGGCAAGCCGCTGGCGCCGTTGCTCGAACAGGCAGACCCCTGCGGCTACCGCCACATTCAAGGACTCTACGTCCTTGGCTTGCGGTATGAATACCCGTTGGTCGGCCAATGCCAAAAGAGCGCGATCGACCCCCTGCCCTTCATTGCCCAGCAGCCAGGCGCAGGAATCCGGCAAGCCGGTCTCGTACAGCGAGGCGGCGTTTTCCAGCGCCGTCGCCATCAGCGGCACCGCCAGACTGGCATGCGCCGACAGCAAATCCACCTGTTCGTAGATCAACATCACAAAATGCGCGCCCTGGGCGCTGCGCAATACCTTTGCCGACCACGCCGAAGCGCAGCCCTGCGACAGATAGGCATGCCGGATTCCCGCCGCCGCGGCCGTGCGCAACAGCGTCCCGACATTGCCCGGGTCCTGGATGCGGTCCAGCCATATACAGTTATGATCGATGCGCGCCGGCATCGACGGCGCGGGAACCGCCACCACAAAGCATATCCCCTGGCCGTGCTCGACTTGCGACAAGCCGTTCATCAATCGCGGTTCACAGGAAAGACATTGCCGCTCGTCCAAAGCCTGGGCCAACGCGTCCAGCTCGGCATGGCGCCCAAGCCGGGTGGCGTCGAACAAGGCCAGCTCAGGCCTGCCGACATGCTGCAGCCATGCCTGGCAAAGGTGAATGCCTTCAAGGACCGCATGCTGAACGCCTTCGCCGGCCCCTGCTTCCCGCTTGCCGCCGGCCAGCCGCAATACACGTTTGTACGCGGGGTTATCGCGCGAGCTTATATGTTTCATATCAACAAGCATCCACTTGCCGCAAGCCTGCTTCAGCGCAGGCGATTATCGTAGGCGCAGGCGGGACAACCGCCATTCACAGAGCCAGCAGGCGCCTGACCGGCGCAAAGCTGCGCCGATGCGCGGGACATGGACCATGGCTTTCCAGGCGCGCCAGATGCAAGACCGTGCCATAGCCCTTGTGCTGATCGAAAGCATAATGCGGATACTCCATGTGCAGTTCCAGGCAATAGGCATCGCGCGCCGTTTTCGCCAGGATGGACGCCGCCGAGATCGATGCCACGGTCGCATCGCCTTTCACGATAGCTTCAGCCAGGCAATTCAGGCCGCGCGGCAGGCGATTGCCGTCTATCAGGGCTTTATCGGGCCGCAGCGACAAGCCTTCACAGGCGCGCCGCATGGCCATCATGGTGGCCTGCAGGATATTCAGGCTATCGATTTCTTCCACGCTGGCGCTTGCTATGCACCATGCCAGGGCATGGCTGCGTATCTCGATGGCAAGCTCTTCGCGGCGCGGGGCGCTTAGTTTCTTGGAGTCGTCCAGGCCCGGGATGGCCCTGGCCGGATTCAGGATTACCGCCGCCGCGTACACCGGGCCGGCCAGGGGGCCGCGCCCGGCTTCGTCGATGCCGGCCACTTGCAGGGCGATGGGCGCAACGGCGCTGAACAGATCAGGCTCTTGCATGCCGGGCCTGCTCGATAATCGCCTGCGCCGCCAGGCCGGGCGTATCGCGCCACAATGATTCGTGTATGGACACAAAACGCTGCGCCACCTGTTGCGCATAAGGCTTATCGGTAAGCGCCTTCCAGGCGGCTTCGGCCAGAGCTTGGGGCGTGGCGTCGTCCTGCAGCAATTCCGGCACGACAAAGTCGCGCGCCAATACGTTGGGCAAGCCCACCCAGGGAAGCGATGGCCTAGTCTGGCCCGACTTCCATTCCATCAAGCGTTTCATCATGGGCGAGAGGACATAAGAGATCACCATGGGCCTTTTAAACAAGGCGGCCTCCAGCGTAGCGGTGCCGCTGGCCACCAGGACCGCGTCGGCGGCCTGCATGGCGTTCCAGGCTGCCGGCCGCGCCGCAAAATAGGCGTCTGAATCGATTTCCGGCTGGGCTTGCGCGGCATGCTGAACCGCCGGGCGGGCCTGCCCAGCGGTTTGAGCGACAGGCGTTTGTTCGATAATACGGCAATTGGCGATGGGATACTGTTGCAGCAGGGCCTGGAATTCGCGGCGGCGCTCCGGATTGACCATGGGCACCAAGACCTGCAGTTGCGGATCTTGCCTGGACAATATCTGGACGGCCTGCAGGAAACGCGGAGCGAGCAGCTTGATTTCAGAGGACCGGCTGCCGGGCATCAGCGCCAGGACCCGCGCATCGGCCCGCAGGCCCAGATAGCGGCGCGCCGCCGCCCGGTCCGGCTGCATGGGGATAAGTTCCGCCAATGGATGGCCGACATAGGTAACCGGTACGCCCTCCTTCTGGTAGATTTCTTCCTCGAAGGGGAACAACACCAGCATGTGCGATACGGCCTGACGAATTTTATGTATGCGCTCGTAGCGCCAGGCCCAGATGGAAGGCCCCACGAAATGCACGGTGGGAATGCCAGCCTGTTTCAACTGCAACTCCAGGCGCAAATTGAAATCCGGCGCGTCGATGCCCACGAAGACATCCGGCGGCCGCGCCAGCCAGCGCCTCTTTACATTGGAATAGGTGGACAGCAGGCTGGGCAGGCGCTTCAAGGCATCCACATAGCCGAAAACCGACAAAGCGTCCATTGGGTGCCAGGCATCGAAACCCTGCCTGCGCATGGCGGGCCCGCCTATGCCTTCGCAATGATTGCCCGAGTCATGACTGGCCATGCCCTGTATGACCCGCGCGGCAAGCAGATCGCCCGAAGGCTCGCCGGCCACCATGCCAACGCGCAAGGTCATGGGCGGGCAATGCCGCGGGCTGATACGGCAAGGAAATCGATCAGCAGTTGCAAGGCGTCGTGAGCCAAGGGCCTTTCCCGCTGCAGGACGCGCATTTGCTCGCAAGCCTCTTCAAGCTTGAGATTGCGGCGATACATCAGCTTGTAGGCTTCTTTCAGGGCGGCAATGGCTTCGGGAGAATATCCGCGCCGGCTCAGGCCTTCGGAATTGATCCCGACGGGGCGGAACGGGTCGCCCGCGCCGATCAGGTACGGAGGCGTATCCTGGCGCACGCTGCTGGTGCCGCCTATCATGGCATGTGCGCCTATCCGGGCGAATTGATGGACAGCCGAAAGTCCGCCCAGGATGGCCCAGTCGCCGATATGGATATGCCCGCCCAATTGAACGCTATTCGCAATAATGGTGTGGCTGGCAATCTGGCAATCGTGCGCAATATGCACATAAGCCATGATCCAGTTGTCGTCGCCCAGGCGGGTAACGCCGACATCCTGGGCCGTGCCGGTGTTGATGGTGACATACTCGCGTATTGTGTTGCCGTCGCCGATTTCCAGCCTGGTGGGTTCGCCGTTGTATTTTTTATCTTGCGGCATCCCGCCTATCGAGCAGAACCGGTAGAAATTGTTCTTGGCGCCTATGGTGGTGTGCCCGTCTATAACGCAATGCGGCCCGACAACCGTGCCGGCGCCTATCGTAACGTGCGCGCCGACTATGCTGTAGGGCCCGATGCTGACGTCGTCGGCAAGCTGGGCACCGTCGGCCACTATCGCTGAGGGGTGTATCAAACTAGCCATCGCTACTCTTCCAGAACGCGAATCGCACACATGAGCTGGGCTTCGGCGACAAGCTGGCCATCAACTGTCGCCCTGGTGTTGTATCGGCAAATAGAACGGCTGATCTTGTCGGCGCTGGCTTCCAGTCGCAATTGGTCGCCTGGCACAACGGGGCGGCGAAAGCGCGCGCCGTCGACACCGACCAGATAATAAGCCACTTTTTTATCGGTGGGCTTGACATCGTTGTTCTCGAAAGAAAACAAGGCGGCGGCCTGCGCCAGCGCTTCGATGATAAGCACGCCCGGCATGACAGGGTGCTCGGGGAAGTGCCCCATGAAAAAGGGTTCGTTCATCGACACATTTTTTATGGCCACGATGCTCTTGCCCGGAACCATTTCAATGACACGGTCAACCAGCAGCATCGGAAAGCGATGCGGCAGGCGTTCCATGATTTGTTTAATGTCGAGTTCCATCTTTCTTGATATCCTGCGTGCTTGAATCGTAGAGTACGATTACTGGATTACGGTTCGTTTTTTTCAACTGCCCGGATGCGCCGCCGCAATTGCGCCAACTGCGACACGACGGCGGCATTGCGTTGCCATTGGATGTGTTCGGCAAACGGATATACGCCGGTATAGCGGCCCGGCTTGCCGACACTGGACGCAATCAGCGTCCCGCCCGACACATGAACGTCGTCGGCCAGAACAAGATGGCCCGATATCATTGCCGCCCCGGCTATCGTGCAGCGCCGCCCGATTATTGTGGAGCCCGCCACGCCGACGCAAGCCGCCATGGCGGTGTGGTCGCCGATTTGTACGTTGTGCCCGATCATTATCTGGTTGTCCAGCTTTACGCCGTTGCCGATAACGGTGTTTTCAAGCGCGCCGCGATCGATAGTGGTATTGGCGCCGATTTCGACATCGTCACCCATCAGGACACCGCCGATTTGCGCTATTTTGGCCCACGCGCCGGCTTGGTTGTGCGGATCGGGCGCAAAACCGAAACCGTCGGCGCCGAAAACCGAGCCGGAATGCAGAATGGCCCTATCCCCTATGACTACATTATGGTAAAGCGTGACGCGTGCATGCAACAGGCAGTCACGGCCCAGCGCGGAATGCGCGCCCACAATGCAATGCGGCCCCAGGCGCGTGCCCTGGCCAATGCGGGCGCCCTCTTCGACTACGCAATATGGACCAATACTGGCGCCATCGGCAATGACCGCTGTCGGTGCAATGATGGCCGTAGGGTGTATGCCGGTTTCAAGCCGGCTTACCCTGTGCTGGTCGAACCATTGCGCCAGCAAGGCGTACATCAGGTAGGGTTCGCTGCACAGCACGACTTGGTAGGCATGGCTGCCGGGCTCGAGGGTTTGATGGACAGCGCTGGTCATGATGACCGCGGCCGCCCTGCAACCCTGCAACTGATCGTGCAGCTTGGGATTCGATAAAAAGCTGATTTCCGCAGGGCCCGCCGAAACCAGCGAACCCAGCCCCTGAATGCGGGGCGCGGGCTGGTTGCTGGTATCGACCGGTTTGCAGTCCAGGCCGAGCGTGTTTGCCTCGGCCAGAAGTTCTTGCAGTGTTGGCGCCTGTTCAGGTGCTAGCAATACCGGCATTTGCTGTTAGCCACCCAGGGCTTTCATGACCTGATCGGTGATGTCGATTTTAGGGCTTACCGTAACGGCATCCTGGACGATGAGATCGTAGTTTTGCTGTTCGGCGATTTTCTTGATGGCCGCGTCGGCCTTTTCGACGATGCTCGAGAACTCTTCGTTGCGGCGGCGGTTGAAATCTTCCTGGAACTCGCGGCGCTTGCGTTGCAAGTCGGAATCGAGATCAGCCAGTTGGCGCTGGCGCTTGACGCGCTCGGATTCGGATAACACCGGCGCGTCTTTGTCCAGTTTTTGAGCCTGGGTGCGCAAGCTGTTGGCCAGCCTTTGCAGTTCGTCGTCGCGGCGCTTGAATTCGGCCTCGATCTTGGATTGCGCGGCTTTGGCCGGCTTGGAGTCGCGCAGGATGCGTTCTGTGCTCACAAAGCCAATTTTGGTCGTCTGGGCATAAACGGGCGCTGCCGCCAGTGTGCTGGCGCCCAATGCCGCCGCCAGAACCAGGACGCGATTACCGCGACTGATGCTACGGGTCAAAGCGGAAACTTTTAAAACTAATTGAGACTTCATGAAAAATCTACCTTGCAAAGTAGCAGAGATAAAAAAGCTATTGTGCCATTAAACGGCATGGATCAGAAACCTGTACCGATCTGGAACTGGAAAGCCTGCTTGTCGTCACCCTGCTTGGCATTGAGCGCGCGGCCATACGACAGTTGAAGCGGACCCAGCGGCGACTGCCACGACAGGCCGATCCCCGCGGAATACTTCCAGCCGCAAGGATCTTCGGCTTCGTCGACTCCGATTCTGCCTCGCGCGCACGCCGAACCATCGGTGTTGGCGACCTGCCCCACGTCGGTAAACAGGAACCAGCGCAATGTGCGGTCGCGCGACGCTCCGGGGAACGGCAAGTACAACTGTACATTACCTATCAGGCGGCGGGAGCCGCCAAGGTAATCATTCGTAAGCGAATCCCGGCCGCCAAGCGAGGCGCCTTCGTAGCCGCGCACCGACCCGATACCGCCGCCATATACATTCTTGATGACGGGGAAGGCCTTGCCGCCGTAAGTTCTGCCATAGTCGGCCATGCCATTGAAAGCCAGGGTGTAGGAGCGGCCCAGCGGCAGGTAATACTGCTGCTGCGCGCTAAGCATATAGTAGCGCAGGTCCATGGTGGACAAGTCGCCCGACAGGCGCGTGTAGCTGCCCTTGGTTGGCGCGATGGCGCTATCGCGGGTGTCTTTGGACCAGCCCAGGTTGAAGATGAAGGAATTGGTCGATTCGCCATATTCCTCGACAAACTCTTGGTAGGCCAACGGCGTGGTTACGGGATTGAGCTTGCTCAGCTTGTTGTGCTCGAAGCTTACTCCTGTAAAAACGCGATCGAATTCCGAAATAGGCACGCCGAAATTCAGGCCGCCGCCATATGCCGTTACTTCATAATCGCCTATTGAATCATTACGGGTTTCGTAAGGCGTGGTGCGCCGGTAGTACAGCGATGTGGTTTTGCTGATGCCGTCTTTGGTCCAGTAAGGATTCGTGTGCGACAGGATCGCGGCGCGATTGGTCTTGCTGGTGTTCAGTTGCAGAGACAAGCTGTTGCCGCTGCCGAAAATATTGTCCTGGCTGATACCGCCCGACAAGATTACTTTGTCGGTCGACCCATAGCCGACGCCCAGGTTGATCAGGCCGGTGGGTTTTTCCTTGACGTCCATGTTGACATCGACCTGGTCCGGCGAACCGGCCACAGGAGCGGTGCTTACATTGACTTCGTTGAAGTAGCCCAGGCGATCGACGCGGTCGCGCGACGACTTGATGCTGGCCGCATCGTACCAGGCGGCTTCTTGCTGGCGCATTTCGCGGCGTATGACTTCATCGCGCGTACGGGTGTTGCCGCCGATTTGTATGCGGCGTACGTAAACGCGGCGGCCCGGATCGACGTAGAACGTCAGGTCGGCCTGGTGGTTTTCGCGATCCAGCACAGGGTTGGGGTTGACGTTGGCAAACGCATACCCAAGAGTGCCGAGATAATCGGTAATGGCTTTTACGGTTGCGCTGGTTTTCGCCGCGGAAAAGGTTTCGCCTTCCTTGACCTGGACCAGGGGCTGGATTTTGTCGTCCAGGCCCAGCAGGTCGCCCGCCAGCTTGACGCTGCGCAGCTTGTAGGGCTCGCCCTCGTGCAAGGTGAGCGTCACGAAGATGTCGTGGCGATCGGGCGAAATGCTGACTTGGGGAGGTTCCGCCGAGTATTCCAGGTAGCCGCGGTCCAGGTAGAAAGAGCGGAGGCGTTCAATGTCGCCCTCGAGCTTTTCGCGCGAGTATTTGTCGGTGCCCGTATACCATGTCATCAGGCCGGAATCGGTCAGATCCATTTCACTGAGCAAGTCGCCTTCGGAGAAGGTTTTGTTGCCCACGATGTGTATTTGCTTGATCTTGGCCAGGTCGCCTTCGAAAATATCGAAGCTGACGCCTACGCGGTTGCGCGGCAAGGGAGTAATGATGGGATTGATTTCGATCCCGTATTTGCCTTTAGACAAATACTGCTGCTTGAGTTCGAATTCGGCGCGCTCGAGCATGGAGCGATCGAACACACGCCCTTCGCCAAAGCCGACCTGCCCCAATGATTTGGTAATCGCCTTGGCATCGAATTCGCGCATGCCATTGAACGTAATGGAGGCGATCGTGGGCCTTTCCTGCACCGATACGACCAGGACATCATTGGCCGTGTCGATCTTGACGTCGCTGAAAAAACCTGTTGCGTACAAACGCTGGATTGCTTCGCTGGCTTGGGCATCGGTGAATTTCTCGCCCACTTTGACCGGCAGATAGCTGAATACCGTACCCGCGTCGACGCGCTGCACGCCGTTAACCTGGATATCGCGCACGACAAACGGCGAAAAGGCGTTTGCTAGGCTGGGAAGAAGCATAGCCGCCAGTAAAACAGGCATGGCGCGCTTGGCAAAAGGGAATTTCCGGCTAAACGACATCCTGGAGGATCCTTGGGCGAATAATTGGTGGAAGATTGTAAGGCACAAAGCCATTAACTGAAAAGGCGGGAAAAATCATTGAAAAATGCCAAGCCCATCAGGCCCGCCAACAGACCCAGCCCAATGCGCTGGCTGGTTTCCAGCCATTTTTCGGATATTGGCTTGCCGCGTATGGCCTCGAGAATGTAGTACATCAGGTGACCGCCATCGAGCATGGGAATGGGCAACAAATTTAACACGCCGATACTAACACTGATTAGTGCCAAAAACCCTATATAAGAGGCCAGGCCCATGCGCGCGGTCTGGCCCGCGTAATCGGCAATAGTAACCGGGCCGCTGACATTGCGCAGCGAAACGTCTCCCACTACCATGCGGCCCATCATTTTCAGCGAGAACCAGACTGTTTCAGCGGTGCGCGATATGCCCCGGCCGATGCTATCGAAAAAGCCATAACGCACCATTACCATGGGCATATCGGCGCCCAGCAGCACGTCGATGCGGCCAACGGTGGAGCCATCGGCGTCCGGTTCGGAGCGCGGAGTTGCGGTAAGCGCCAGCGCGACGCCGTCGCGCAATACCGTAAGCCGCAGCTCCTGGCCGGCATTGCGCTTGATTTCGGCGACCACTTCGCTGGCCGAAGGTTGCAATATTGTGCCGATGGAAAGCACGATATCGCCCTCGCGCAGACCGGCGGCATCGCCTGCCCCGCCGGCATTTATCTTGCCTATGCGCGGCCTGGGCGTCGCCAGTCTCAAACCCGCCTGAGCCATGGGATCGGCGGCATCCGGTTCAATCGTGCCGGGCGCAAGCCGAAGATGGCGCTCGCGCGATACGCCCGCTTCGGTATCGACCCGCACCTGGACCTCGCCGCCGGTGGTCAATGCATCGAGCATTTGCCATCGCACTTCGCCCCAGGACTGCACAGCCTGCTGGTTGATGGCGGTTATGCGATCGCCCGCCTGGAAACCTGCCTGGGCCGCCAGGGATTTGGACGGCGGCTCGGCCAGGATGGCGGCCGGCTCGTTTGTGCCCGCCAGCCCCAGGGCGGTGTATAAGAACACGGCCAGGATCAGGTTGGCGATGGGGCCGGCTGCCACGATAGCGCTGCGCTGCGCCAATGTCTTGTTATTGAATGCCTGGCCGGCTTCCTGCTGCGTGGCGCTTTCAGGCGCGTCGTCCAGCATTTTCACATAGCCGCCCAATGGAATGGCCGACAAGGCCCATTCGGTGCCGTGCCGATCCACCCGCCGGGCCAGCACTTTGCCGAAACCCACCGAAAAACGCAGTACGCGCACCCCGCAAAGGCGCGCAACCCAGTAGTGGCCAAGCTCGTGAAAAGTAATCAGTACCCCGAGGGCAAGAGCAAAGGCAAGCAAGGTGAAAAACATGAAATTCCTGAAAAAACGATGCTACTGCCTTCTGAGCAGACAGAGTTCCGAAGCAATAGCGCGTGCGCGGGCATCAAGCGCCAGCACGTCGTCGAGGGTATCCAGGCTGGACGCCGGCATGCCGGCCGTTCGGTCCAGGCATCCCTCTATGACAGAGGCAATTTCAGTATAGCGAATTTGCCCTTGTAAAAAACAGTCCACGGCAATTTCATTGGCGGCATTCAATGTCACGCAAGCCGCCTGGCTGGTTTTCAACGCGTCGAACGACAAGCGCAAACAGGGAAAGCGTTGGAGATCCGGCTCCTCGAAATCCAGACGCCCCAAGGCAGTGAGCGCCAGCAAGCCGACGCCGCTGTCGATGCGTTCCGGAAAGCCCAGGCCGTAGGCAATAGGCGTGCGCATATCCGGCTGGCCAAGCTGCGCCAGGATCGAACCGTCTTCGTATTCGACCATGGAATGCACCATGCTTTGCGGATGTATCACAACCTGGATTTGTTCGACCGGCATGGCGAACAGCCAATGCGCTTCAATGACTTCCAGGCCTTTATTGAGCATGGTGGCGGAGTCGACGGAAATTTTCCGGCCCATGCTCCAGGTGGGATGGGCGCATGCTTGTTCAGGGGTCACGCTGGACAACTGGTCCAGCGCCACGGTGCGAAATGGGCCGCCGGAAGCGGTAAGCAACAAGCGCCTGACCCCTTTTGCGGGCCTGTCCGGCGCCGTCGCCCTGTCGGTGTGCGGCAGGCACTGGAATATGGCATTGTGCTCGCTGTCTATGGGCAGCAACTCGGCGCCATGCTCGCGCACGGCTTGCATGAATAAGCCCCCCGCCGCCACCAGCGCCTCTTTGTTGGCCAGCAGAACGCGCTTGCCGGCCTTGGCCGCCGCCAAGGCCGCGGGCAGCCCCGCGGCACCGACAATAGCCGCCATGACCGTTGTAACGGCTGCGTCGGCCACGGTATCGGCCAAGGCCTGGGCGCCCACCCGGATTTCCGGCATCGGCCGCCCGCCGGCCCAGGCTTGCATGAACTGCGCGCGGGCGGAATCGGACGGCACGATAACCACTTTGGCGCCGGTAGCCACGGCTTGTTGCGCCAGCCGCTCGATGCGGCTATGGGCGCTGAGCGCGTGCACTATCATGGTTTCCGGGTGCCGGGATATGACGTCCAGCGTGTTTTCGCCTATGGATCCGGTGGAACCCAGAATGCATATGTGCTGGATTTTCATCAGAACCACACCCCAGTCAAAAGCAAGGCGATGGGCGCCACGGGCAGCAAGGCATCGATACGGTCGAATACGCCGCCGTGGCCTGGCAGCAACTGGCTGGAATCTTTTACCGCGGCGCGCCGCTTGAGCAAGGATTCGAACAAATCGCCCACGATGGATACGGCACCCAGGAAAATCGCCACAAGCAGCACCAGCCACCAAGGACCGAGCCTGGACAGCGCCGCGCCAAAGCTGCCAGGCCAATATGCGCAGGCCATTACCCAGGCGGCGGCGGCCAGCATGCCCCCGGCCGCGCCTTCCCAGGTTTTACCAGGACTGACTTTGGGAGCAAGCTTGTGCCTGCCCAGGGCTTTGCCCGTGAAATAGGCGGCAATATCGGCAAACCAGATGAGCGCCAGCAAGGAAACCAAAAACCACGCGCCATGCGCCAGGAACATTTGCACCAAGGCGGCCCAGACGGCGATGACCGCGGCAAAGCCGAACACGCTAAGGCAAATAGCGCCGCTACGTTTCTGGACCTGGCCCTGGATCACCATGCCGGTGGCCGCCGCCACCCATGCCAGCGCGACGGCAGGCATGAGCCAGCGATTCATAACAGCCCGCACATCCAGCGACCACGGTGCGGGTTCGAGCGCCAGCCATTGGCGCGCCAGCGCCAGCAGACCCGCCGCGACCACCAGCGCCGCAAGGGCCGGAAACAGCGTCGCCTGGCGCGGCCAGGTAAGCCGCAGCCATTCCCACAAGGCGCAGGCCGCAAGCAGCGTAAGCAACAATACCAGCGGCCGCGGATCGGACGCGAGCAAGGTTCCCAGCAGTACCGCAAGCAAGACAATCGCCGTCATGACGCGCTGCTTCAACATAGGGAACTCCGTATTCAGATTTATTGTGCAACCTGGGCGCTGGTACGTCCGAACCGCCGTTCCCGGGTTCGATACCATTCGAAGGCCGCATCGATTTCCTTGGCGCCGAAATCGGGCCAGTAGCGTCCGTGAAATATAATTCAGTATAGGCCAGTTGCCAGACCAGGAAATTGGAAATGCGCTGTTCGCCGCCGGTGCGAATAAAAAGATCCGGCTCGGGCGCATAGGCCATGGACAGGTATTCGCTGAGCAACGCCTCGTCGATGCGCTTGCGGCATGGCGGCCAGTTCGGGATGTGCCGTCAGCAAGCGCCGCATGGCCTGGAGAATATCCCAGCGGCCGCCGTAGTTGGCGGCAATGGTCAGAGTCAAGGCGGTATTATGCGCGGTGCGCTGTTCGGCCGCCTGGATCAGGCCGCGCAATTCGCGGCTCGAACGGCGATAGTCGCCGACAAGCGCAAGCGGACCCGTTGCTCGTCGAGCTTGGTCGACTTCGTTTTCCAGCGCTGGATAAACAAGCGCATCAGCAGCGACACTTCTTCTGGGCGGCGGCGCCAGTTTTCGGAACTGAAGGCAAACAGCGTCAGGTATTCGACGCCGCGCTCGCGCAGGCCTCGACGATGCGCCGCACGGCGTCGCACACCGCGCTCTTGGCCCGCCGATGCGCGGCAGGAAACGCTGGGTGGCCCAGCGCCCATTGCCGTCCATGATGACGGCGACGATGGCGCGGGACATGCCGTGCGCACGGGGACAGACGAGGGTCGTGCTCAAGGTCAGCATGAAGTGCGTCCTGTGTTCGATGGCAGCGTCAAACCGTCATGATCTCGGCTTCTTTCTGGGCGACAAGCTTGTCGATTTCGATCACATGCGGTCCGTGAGTTTCTGCACGTCGTCTTGCGAGCGGCGCTCGTCGTCTTCGGAAATTTCCTTGTCCTTGACCAGCTTCTTCAAGTGTCGTTGGCGTCGCGGCGCAGATTGCGCACCGCAATCTTGGCATCTTCGCCTTCGCTGCTTGACAACCTTGGTCAGTTCGCGGCGGCGCTCTTCGGTCAGCGCCGGCATCGGCACGCGGATGCTGTCGCCCATTGACATGGGATTCAGCCCGAGGTCGGATTCGCGAATCGCTTTTTCGACAGGGCCCGGCCATCTTCTTTTCCCAGGCCTGCACACTGATCGTGCGAGCGTCCAGCAAAGTGACGTTGGCGACCTGGCTGAGCGGCACGGGCGAGCCGTAATACTCGACCGTGGATGTGGTCGAGAATGCCGGCATGGGCGCGGCCGGTGCGAATTTTCGACAAGTTGACCTTGAGCGTCTCGAGCGACTTGCCCATCTTGCTATTCGGCGATTTCTTGACGTCGGATGTGCTCATGGGAGACTCATTAATACGATACGATCGATCAAACGTGTACCAGTGTGCCTTCGTCTTCGCCGGACACAGACGCGCTTGAGCGCGCCCGGCTTGTTGATCGAAAATACCTTGATCGGCAGTTTCTGGTCGCGGCACAAGGCGAACGCCGTGGCGTCCATGACTTCCAGGCGGCGCACGATAGCCTCATCGAAACTGATGCGCGCTATACCGCGTCGCGTTTGGATCTTTCTTCGGATCGGCGGTGTAGATGCCGTCGACCTTGGTGGCCTTCAAGCACGATTTCAGCGCCGATTTCAGCGCCGCGCAATGCGGCGGCGGTGTCGGTAGTGAAAAACGGATTGCCGGTGCCCGCCGCGAAAATGACGACCTTGCCTTCTTCGAGATAGCGCAACGCCTTGGGGCGGATATAAGGCTCGACTACCTGCTCGATATTGAGCGCCGATTGCACTCGCGCATCGATGCCGCGGTGCTTTAGCGCATCTTGCAGCGCCAGCGCATTCATGACGGTGGCCATCATGCCCATGTAATCGGCGGTGGCGCGGTCCATGCCTTGCGCGCCGGGCGCGACGCCGCGGAAAATATTGCCGCCGCCGATGACAATGCGCCAGTTCGACGCCGAGGGCGGCGACTTCGGCGATTTCTTCGACCATGCGCACGAATCGTTGAGCGATTGATGCCGAAGGCGTCGTCTCCCATCAGCGCTTCGCCGGAAAGTTTGAGCAGCACGCGCTTGATACGATCTGGTGGCTCATCGAGGTAGCGATGCCTACGGTAATACAGTCCCAACTGAAAGTGTCAAGCCATGAGTCCGGGTTTGCGCGACAGCGCAAACCCGATGTTTTCTACTTGATGGGAATCAAGCGGCGCCGGCTGCGGCGGCTGCGACTTCGGCGGCGAAATCGTTCGGACTTTTTCTCGATGCCTTCGCCTACGACATACAAGGCGAAACTGCTGCGATGTTCGCGCCCTTTTCCTTGAGCATCTGCTCGACCGACTGCTTGTCGTCCTTGACGAACGGCTGGGACAGCAAGCGTAACTTCTTTCAGGAATTTCTGAACCGAGCCTTCGACCATCTTGGCGACGATTTCGGCAGGCTTGCCCGACTCGGCGGCTTTTTGCTCGGCAACCGAGCGCTCGGCTGCGATGTCGGCTTGCCGAAACGCCGCTGGCGTCCAGCGCCTTGGGCTTGGTTGCGGCAATGTGCATCGCCAGGTCTTTGCCCAGGCTTCGTCCGGACCGGAGTAGTCGACCAGCACGCCGATTTTGCCGCCGTGCACATAGCTGCGCCAGCTTGATTGCTGGTTTCGAAGCGGGTGGAAGCGGCGGATCGAAATGTTTTCGCCGATCTTGCCGACCAGCGCCGGGCGCACGCTGGATCGACCGTGCCCGCGCCCAGGGCAGTTCGGCCAGCGCGGCGACGTCGGCCGGGATTCTTGTCGGCGACCAGTTCGGCCAATCATTGATGAAACCGACGAAATCGTCGTTCTTGGCGACGAAATCGGTTTCGCAGTTGACTTCGAGAACGGCTGCCGCGCTTGGCTGTCGGAGACGATGAACAGGCCGACCAGGCCCTCAGCGGCGACGCGAGTGGCGGCCTTGCTGGCCTTGTTGCCCAGCTTGACGCGCAGAATTTCTTCGGCCTTGGCCAGATCGCCGTCGGCTTCGGTCAGCGCCTTCTTGCATTCCATCATGGGCGCGTCGGTCTTTCTCGCGCAGTTCTTTAACCATAGATGCGGTAATTTGCAGCCACTGTTTTCTCCAGTTCACGTAAAACACACCCCGGCATGGCCGCGGAACAGGTGTACAACTAATGTTATCGAGCGCCCTGCCCCTGGGCAGACGGTGGCCGAGCCCGAGCGCCAAGCGCAACCGGTCAAGGCTTATTCGCGCTCTTCGCTTGACTTCGACGAACTCCTCGTCGCCTTCGGCGACTGCCTCGACCACGCCTTCATGGCCTGTTCGCGGCCTTCGAGCACGGCGTCGGCGATGCCGCGCGCGTACAGGGCAATGGCCTTGGCCGAGTCGTCGTTGCCCGGGATGACGTATTCGACGCCGTCGGGCGAGTGATTGGTGTCGACGACTGCAACGACCGGAATGCCCAGCGTCTTGGCTTCGGCGACCGCGATCTTGTGGTAGCCCACGTCGATGACGAACAATGCGTCAGGCAGAGTCGTTCATGTCCTTGATGCCGCCGATCGACTTGTTCAGCTTCTCGAGTTCGCGATCGAACATCAGCGCTTCTTTCTTGCTCATGCGCTCGGTGGCGCCGTCGGCCACTTGCACTTCCATTTCTTTCAGGCGCTTGATCGAGATCTTGACCGTCTTGAAGTTGGTCAGCATGCCGCCCAGCCAGCGGCTGTCGACAAAGGGCATGCCGCAGCGCGCGGCTTCTTCGGCGATGATTTCGCGCGCGGCGCGCTTGGTGCCGACGAACAGCACGGTGCCGCGGCGGGCGGCGAGCTGGCGCACGAACTTGGTGGCGTCCTGGTACATGCGCCAGCGTCTTGTTCGAGATTGACGATGTGGATCTTGTTGCGGTGACCGAAGATGTACGGCGCCATCTTGGGGTTCCAGAAGCGGGTTTGGTGGCCGAAATGGACACCGGCTTCCAGCATTTCACGCATGGTAACGACATAGTATTCTCCAAGGGTTTAGTCTTGTGCCAGGTTTGCAGTGGCTGAATCGTGCGCAAACGCAATCGATAAACCCGACACCCTGTTTCGCGGGCGCGCGATTTTGAATCGGTTTTTTGAAACGGCCGCGCCAGCATTCGCAGCAAAGCACAGCGGCCCATACTATACGCTATACCGCGCAAGCGGCTCTCGCATGAACCTGGCCTTATAATAAAAAGCAGGTTGCAAACGGCAAGCCCATAGCCGCCAATATGCTTGCTATAACCGCCCACATGGTCGCCATGGCGACTAAAAAGCACGACTAGAAAGCCTATAGAAAGCCAAGAAAATCCTATACGCGGGCAAGCGAGCCCCAAAAAACACAATTCCCTTTCTTAAAGGAAATTTAAGAAAGCCTATAATTCTACTATTTTTAGCCCACCTAATTCAAGTTGCCATGAGTATCTTGTTAAAGACCCCGCCGATATCGATAAAATGCGCGCCGCCTGCCAGGCTGCCGCCGGCTATGCTGGACTTCCTCGGACCGCATGTTCAAGCCGGCGTGACCACCGGCGAACTCGACCGCCTGTGCCACGATTACATGACCAATGAACTCCAAGGTCGACATCGGCCACGCTCAACTACGCGCCGCCCGGCTATACGCCCTTTCCCGCGTCGATCTGCACGTCGGTCAACCACGTCAGGTCTGCCACGGCATTCCCGGCGACAAGGTGCTGAAGGACGGCGACATCGTCAACATCGACGTCACCGTGATCAAGGACGGCTGGCACGGCGACACCAGCCGCATGTTCTACGTCGGCGAGCCGTCGATCCAGGCGCGGCGGCTGGTCGAGGTCACCTACGAATGCATGTGGCGCGGCATCGCGCAGGTGCGTCCGGGCGGCACATCTGGGCGACATCGGCCACGCGATCCAGAAGCATGCCGAGGGCCACGGCTTCTCGCGTCGTGCGCGAATTCTGCGGCCACGGCATCGGCCGCAAGTTCCACGAGGAGCCGCAGGTGCTGCACTACGGCAAGCCCGGGCACCGGCATCAAGCTCGAGCCCGGCATGATCTTCACGGTCGAGCCGATGATCAACGCCGGGCGCCGCGAAATCCGCGAACTGGCCGACGGCTGGACGATCGTCACCGCGGACCACAGGCTGTCGGCGCAATGGGAGCACACGGTGCTGGTCACCGAGACCGGCTACGAGGTGCTGACGCTGTCCGCCGGCAGCCGGCCGCCGCCGCGTTCATTCTCGATCGCGGCGGCGCCTGATGGCGTCGCCTCGACCGACCAAGCGACATGCCGCATGGCATCGAGCATGTCGGCACGTCCGCCTGCGCGACGTCGGCCTGCGATGCGACGCGCGCCGGCGAAGCGCGATCGCACGGCTTTCGCGCACAATCGGCGGCCCGACTCGCTGCTCGCCGAACTGCGCGCGGCTCGTCGACCGCACGCTGCTGCGCGCATTGCTGCGAGCTCTACCCGCTGCCCGCCGGGGCCGCGCTGGTCGCGGTCGGCGGCTACGGCCGCGGCGAGCTCTTCCCGCATCTCCGACGTCGACGTGCTGGTCCTGCTGCCGAGCCGCCCGAGCGCCGGACGACGAGCGCCGATCGAGCGCTTGATCGCCGCGCTGTGGGACATCGGCCTCGAGCTCGGCCATAGCGTGCGCACGGTCGACGAGTGCAACGCCGAGGCCGCCAAGACATCACCGTCGAAACCGCGCTGCTCGAAGCGCGCTGCCTGGCCGGCGACGCAGGCGCTGATCGCGCGTTCGACGCGCCATGCAGCGAACGCTCGACGCGCAGGCGTTCTTCCAGCGCCAAGGTGCTCGAGCAGCAGCAGCGCCACATCAAGTACCACGACACGCCGTACGACCTCGAGCCCAACGTCAAGGAAGCCCCGGCGGCCTGCGCGACCTGCAGATCGTGCTGTGGATCGCGCGCGCGGCCGGCCTCGGCAAGACCTGGCGCGAGCTCGCCCGCGCCGGCCTGATGACCGCCGACGAAGCCGCGCCAGTTGCGGCGCGCCGAACAGGCGTTCAAGCGTCTGCGCATCGAGCTGCACTTGCTGGCCGACCGGCGCGAGGACGGCTGGTGTTCGACCTGCAGCCGCGCTGGCCGCCGGTCTACGGCATCCGACCGCCAGGGCCGCGGCGCCCCAGCGAAGTGCTGATGCAGCGCTACTACTGGGCGCGCCAAGGTGGTGACCCAGCTGAACACCATCCTGCTGCAGAACATCGAGGCGCGGCTGTTCGCCGCGCCCGAGCGACGCAGCCGCACGCCATCGACGACGATTTCCGTCGTCGCACGAGCTGCCTGCGAACTCCGCGACGACGCGTTCGAGCGCGATCCGCACGCGCTGCTCGCGCCTTCCTGATGATGCAGCAGCACCCGAGCTGACGGGCATGTCGGCGCGCACGCTGCGCGCGCTGTGGCAGCGCGCCGGCTGCATCGACGCGCAGTTCCGCCGCGACCCGGTCAATCGCGCGACCGGTTCATGCAGATCCTGCAGCAGCCGCGCGGCATCATGCACGAGCTGCGGCGGATGAACCGACCTGAGCATCCTGCGCGCTACCTGCCGGCGTTCCGCCGCATCGTCGGGCAGATGCAGCACGACCTGTTCCACGTCTACACGGTGGACCAGCACATCCTGATGGTGATGCGCAACCTGCGCCGCTTCACGATGCCGGAGCACGCGCACGAGTATCCGCTGTGCTGCCAGCTGATCGCCGACTTCGAGCGCCACTGGCTGCTCTACGTCGCCGCGCTGTTCCACGACATCGCCAAGGGCCGCGGCGGCGACCACTCCGAGCTGGGCGCGCGCGACGCGCGCCGCTTCTGCCGCGAGCACGGGCTCGATCGGCCGAGGACACCGAGCTGGTCGAGTTCCTGGTCGGCAGCACCTGACGATGTCGTCGGTGGCGCAGAAGCAGGACCTGACCGATCCCGACGTGATCCGCGACATTCGCCAGAGCGTGGGCGACACGAGCGGCGCCTGACCGCGCTGTACCTGCTGACCGTCGCCGACATCCGCGGCACCAGCCCCAAGGTCTGGAACGCCTGGAAAGGCAAGCTGCTCGAGGACCTGTTCCACTTGACGCCGCGCGCTGCTGGGCGGCGACGCAGCCCGATCGCGCACCGCCTGCTGGCGCAGCGCAAGGAGGAGGCGCTGCGCATCTGCGCCTCATGCGGCTGCGCGACGACAGCCGCAGACGCGCTGTGGAGAGCAGCTCGATATCGCCTACTTCCTGCGCCACGAAGCCAGCGAGATCGCCTGGCATACGCGGCATCTGTACTAGCGCGTTGAACGCCGCCCGAACCGGTGGTCAAGGCGCGGCTCGCGCCCGCCGGCGAAGGCCTGCAGAGTCGATGGTCTACGTGAAGGACCGCCCCGAGCTGTTCGCGCGCATCTGCGGCTATTTCGACGAACGGCGGCTGAGCATCCAGGATGCCCGCATCCATACCACCCGGCACGGCTGGGCGCTGGACAGTTTTATTGTATTGCTGCCCGCCCATGAAAAAGACTATCGCTCGCACGCATCGCTGGTCGAGCACGAACTGCACGAACAGATCAGGCAAGCCAGAAGCCATACCTATTTGCTCAATGCCGGCAGCGCCATAAGGCGCCCGGGTTCGCGCCGTTCGCGGGTGTTCCCCATCGTTCCCAATGTCGAGTTGCAGCCGGACGAACGCAGCACTTCCTGGCGCCTGTCGGTAACCGCGGCCGACAGGCCTGGGCTTTTGTATAGCCTGGCGCGGGTATTCGCCGCCAATTCCATCAACCTGAAAATGGCCAAGATCTTAACCTTGGGCGATCGGGTCGAAGATATCTTCATAATTGAAGGCAAGGTGCTTGGGCATCCTCGCGCCCAGCTACAATTCGAACGCAACATTCTCGCCACCCTCGATAGCGCCGGCTCCTGATTCTTTCGATTTCCTTACCTGGACTCTCATGGCCCTGAATGATCTGATTATCAACTTTGGGCGCAGCTTCCTGTTTGCCTTGGCGACATTGCTGCCTATACTCAACCCGCCCGCGGTCGCGCCGATTTTCCTGACGCTTACCGAAGGAGCAAGCGCCAATGCGCGCACGCAGCTGGCAAAGCGCGTTGCGGTCAATATATGCATAATGCTCGCGATTGCCATGATTGCCGGCAACCTGGTGCTGGACTTTTTCGGAATTTCGCTGCCGATTATCCGAGTGGGCGGCGGACTGCTGGTCATTGCGACGGCATGGCGGCTGGTAAACGCGTCCGATAGCGATACCGAACATGCCCAGAACATGGCCGAGGCCTATACGTTCGACCAAGTTCGTTCCAAGGCTTTCTATCCATTGACCTTTCCGATGATATGCGGGCCTGGTTCGCTGGCCGCGGCCTTGACCGTGGGCGCAACCCTGCATGACGAAGCCTCGCTGGATACGGCCGCGAACCTGGCCGGATCGCTGGTCGCTATCGGCATCGCTTCGGTGGTCGTTTATTTCTGCCTGCGCTTCGCCGCGCAGTTCCTGCATAAAATAGGCGCCAATGGCATCGCCGTGCTCATGCGGCTTTCAGCGTTCATTTTGCTTTGCCTGGGGGTGCAGATTATGTGGGACGGCGTACATGAATTGCTGCTGGGGCTGTTCCGCGAAGCCGCGGCGCTGGGCGCTTGAAGCGTTCGGCCGGTAATTCTGCCTTTCGATTTTCACCGCAAAGCATATACATTTGTTTTCGCTTCTTCCTGGAATCTTTGATGAATAACGGCACGTCCAAACTTCTGCATCTCATCGCCGCGCTTTGTGTAGCGGCCGTGGCAATAGCCCTGGTGTCCCAGCATGTGTTCGGCATGCGTCCCTGCGCCTGGTGCGTGTTGCAGCGTGTGGTTTTCCTGGCGATTGCCGCGGTTTGCTGGCTGGTGCCGCTGCTGGGCCGCCGTTCCGCCCTGGCCGGCCGGATTACGGCGTTTCTGGCCGCTGTGCTGAGCGCCTGCGGCATGCTGGTCGCCTGGTACCAATACACCGTGGCCGCCAATATGTTTTCCTGCGACCAGACATTCGCGGACCGCTTCATGGTCGCCAGCGGCCTGGATGCGCATTTGCCGTGGATCTTCGGGATTTTCGCGTCGTGCATGGACGCGAAAGTCAGCTTGCTTGGCCTGGAATATGCCTTGTGGGGCTTGGGATTGTTTGCCGTGACGGCTGTGCTGGCGCTGGCAGCCTTGCTGCGGCGCGGCTCGCGGGGAATATCGAAACGCGCCTGAGTGGCCCGATGCGGCCATGCGCCGCGCCCAGGCGGCGAGAACTTCCAGGCATGCTATATGCCCCTGCTCGTACCAGGGATTCTTTGATCAAATCGCCCGCATCCGATGCGCCCGCTGACGGGATGGCCGGCAAGGCGGGATGTGGCGTCAATAGTGGTTCTATTGACATCACATCCCAATGCTGCAAGACGCCCGTCAGCGGGATGCAGCAGCCGGGTGGGTTTGATCAGAGAGTCCTTGGGTATATAGTTGAAGCAAGGCACAAAGCCAAAGGAGGTTCGGGCAATGCACGAATTCACCAGGACAGCAGCAGACTGGACTCTGGATCAGATTCCGTTTCAGGACATCGATCGTTCAAACACCAGGGGCCGGGAAGACTTGTTTTATGTGGTTGCCGCCGCGTCTTTCGTCGAAATCGCAGCCGATTTATACACCGATAACCTGATACAGTATTTCGATGGCGACGACGAGGTCATCGACTGGCTGGAAAACCGCTGGAAGCCTGAAGAAGTGCGCCACGGCCATGTTTTGCGTGCCTACATAGGCCATGTGTGGCCGGAATTCGATTGGCGGCAGGCCTATTCCGCTTTCTATGCCGACTATGCGCCACGCTGCACCATGGACGAATTTGAAAAAAGCCGCTGCCTGGAAATGGCTGCCCGTTGCGTCGTCGAAACCGGCACCGCGACCTTTTATCAGGCCTTGAGCCAGCAAACCACGGAGCCTGTGCTGGCGGGCATCGCGGCACGCATCAGGGCCGATGAAATCGGCCATTACAAATACTTCTACCGCTACTTCAGGCGCTATAACGCCAGCGAAGCGCCAGGACGCCTGCGCATTATGGGGGCTATTAAACGGCGCATGCTCGAAGCCCGCAACGACGATGCCGAATGCGCGCTTTGGCATGCATTTATTGTCCGCCGGCCCGAGGCCACCCCCGATAAGGCGGCGTTTCGCGCGCTACGCGCCCAACTGGGGCGGCAGGTTCGGCGCCATTACCCGGTTTCCATGGCCACCAAGATGCTGCTTAAGCCGCTGGATTTGCCCGAGCCTGTCATGCGTTTGCTGCAAGGCCCCGTGGCCAGGCTGACAACCAGGCTGATGTTCTAAGTGAATGACGCTTGCTTAGGTGGCTGCGGGCGGCCATGGTACAGGATGGCGATGCGATCGCCCGGTGTGAGCCAAGGTGTCACTATCGCTTGAATCGTCTGCTGGCGGTGTTCGTGTTGTTTGCCGACGGGTTTATCTTGCCTGTGATCGCTTGAGTCGTCTGCTGGCGAGATTCGTACTGTTTGTGGGCGAGATTCGTACTGTTTGTGGGCGGTATTCGTATTTGCTGGTGGAGTTCGTATTTGCTGGTGGAGTTCGTATTTCTCGCGCCGTCCGTCGAGGGTAAGGCCAGTGGGCGCCAGCCCGGTCGGCCGTTCAGGCGCCTGCGCGCCTGACACCGCACGCTAATCTCGTCCGGCGGCCGCTGCCTGGTTGCGTTCTTCTCGGTCGCCTCGGCGGCACGCCTTCCTTCGATTCCGCTTGCTCGGCCTCCGACGGGCTGGCGCCCACTGGCCTTACCCCCGACGGACTGTGGTGTTTTGTGGCCACGGTTGTCGGGACGGCTCGGGTTCTTGCGCTTCGTTGGCTACAGGTTTTGGGATTGAAAGAGTTTGCTGTGCCCGGTGCTCACGCCCCTGCACGGGGCGAGAGCACCTTACGCGATTGCCGTAATTTTAAGGGTGTTTTCGTGCGTCGATCACGTCACGCAAGTGGAAGCTCGGACAAGCATCGGCCACGCGATCCGCATCGGGGAAAAAGCGGCGGTAATGCTGCCCGATGATTTCGTGGCTGCTTCGTCCAAGGGGAAGGGGTCTGTCAGTATTTTTGTGTTTGAGGCGTTTAAGCCCCGACGTTGTTTTGGGGTTGGTAGATTCATGCTATCTCAGCGGTAAGGATTAGTGAAGCGTTCTGCATACAGGATGGCGAACTGATTCATGGCAGCCTTCCACTCATGCGTGGCGCTGCCCCATCCCTCGGTGATATTGCGCAGCACCAGCCACAGCAGCTTGGTGGCGGCTTCGTCCGAGGAGAAGTGCCCTCGTGCCTTGATCGCCCGACGCAGTTGTGCGTTGATGCTCTCGATTGCATTGGTCGTGTAGATAATCTTGCGGATCGCAGGGGGGAACGTAAAGAACGGAATTACCCGATCCCAGGCCCGGTGCCAGGCCTGGGCGATAGACGGGTAGCGCTGCCCCCAAGGGCCTTGTTCAAACGCACTCAACGTTCAAACGCACTCAACGCGCCCAGAGCCGCCTCCACGGTGGCGCCGCGTAGATCGGGCGCAGCGCTGCGGCCACTGTGCGTCGCTCCTTCCAACTGGCGTAGTCCAGGCTCGAACGCATCAAATGCACGACGCAAGTCTGCAGCGTCGTGGCCGGGTACACCGCTGCCCCCGCATTCCAAAATCTGTGTAAGGTGCTCACAGCCTCTAATCACACTTCCTAGGCCCATGATCATCTTGCACGGCAAGATCTGCGAGATTGGCCGTAATCCTGTCGAATCAACAGCCCCGTCACGTGCCCAACCGTGTAAGGCTATTTTCGGCCCACCAACGGGTGGGCCGGAAATTGCCGGGCACTGTAACGTCTTCGATCAGCAACAACACGACCCAAGCGCAAGAATCCAGACCGTGCCAGCGCCCGTGTTTGAGACACACCGGAGTCCGTCGGGGGTAAGGCCTGTGGTGGCCAGCCCGTCGGAGGCCGAGCAAGCGGAATCGTAGGCAGGCGTGCCGCCGAAGTGACCAAGAAGAACGCAACCAGGCAGCGGCCGCCGGACGAGATTAGCTCGCGGTGTCAGGCGCGCAGGCGCCTGAACGGCCGACCGGGCTGGACGCCACAGGCCTTACCCCCGACGGACGGCACGAAAAACGGACGGCACTAGAGACGGACGGCACTAGAAATACGCACCCCACCAGCAAATACAAACTCCAACAGCCAATACGAACACCGCCCACAAACAGTACGAACCTCGCCAGCAGACGATTCAAGCGCCCGCAGGCAAGATAAACCCGTCGGCAAACAATATATGAACATCACCAGCAAACAATACGAACGCCGCCAACAGACGACTCCAGCCTCGCGGGCACTACGAACTTCGTCAGCAAAAAAATCCAAACTCCCCCTGCTCCGTCACAACATCCTGGCATCGCCTCTGCTGATACAGTTGCGCTAAGCCATCGCCATTCGTTCTAGATCCTGTTGATCAGAGGACCTTCAAGCTTTCCCGAGGCGAACCGCGCGCCTGGCCATCGTTACGGCGAACAAGGCCGCCGCGCCGGCGGCCATGCCCACCAGCGCATTTGCCAGCGTAGGACCCAGCAAGCTTGCCGTCCGGCTCAGCAAGCCTGGCGAATTGTCTGGATCCAACCCGGTCAAATCGTGAATGAACGTCTCGGCGCCCGGAATCCCATGGATCAATATGCCGCCGCCGACCAAAAACATGGCGATGGTGCCGACTATGGACAGCGACTTCATCAAGTATGGCGCCAATACCAGGATGGCCGCGCCCAGACCGCGCAGCAAACGGGTAAAGAGCCCGGCGCCCGCCCGCTGGCTCAGGTAAAGCCCGGCATCGTCCAGCTTCACAATGCCCGCCACCAGGCCATAGACACCTACCGTCATGATGATGGCTATGCTGGCCACGACTGTTGCTTGAGTCAGGAACGCAGCGCCGGCGACCGTGCCCAGCGTGATGGCAATAATCTCGGCCGAAAGAATAAAGTCGGTGCGTATCGCGCCCTTGATCTTGCCTTGCTCAGGAGTAGGCTCGCCTGCCGCGGCAATCGCGACACTCGCCGCGTTCGATTGCCCGGCCGGCGTGACCACGATGTCCAAATGCGCCGCGTCTTGTGAATGGAAAAGGCTGTGGATGACTTTTTCGACGCCCTCGTAACACAGATAGATGCCGCCCAGCATCAGCAAGGGGGTGATGGCCTGGGGCAAGAAAGCACTGATGGCCAGCGCCGCCGGCACCAGAATCAGCTTATTGACGAACGAACCCTTGGCCACCGCCCAGATCACCGGCAGTTCGCGGTTTGAAACGACTCCCGTCACTTGCTGCGCGTTCAGGGCGATATCGTCGCCCAGCACGCCGGCGGCTTTTTTGCCGGCCGCCTTGGTCATCAGCGCAACATCGTCGAGAACACTGGCAATGTCGTCAAGCAAAGCCAACAAGCTGGCTGCGGCCATATGCATCCTGAGTTTCGAGTTTATGAACTGCGGATATTACAGCGTGCCGGCCAGCCTGGCGAGAGTCGTTACAAGCGCAACAGGCGCCCTCATAACGAGGCGGCATCCGTCCTTCCAGCGTGATCCCATCCGCCTCCGATGGCCCGAATCAGATTGACCGCCGCCTGGGCGCGTTCTCCGCCCAATTGCACGGCAGTGCGTTTCTGCTGGAGAACCACGCGGTCGGCGTCTATCACCTCAAGATAACTGACCGACCCTTCGCGATATTGAGTCTGGGCAAGCTCGGCGGCCCGGGCCGCCGCCTGCACCGCGGTGTTTTGCACATCGGTCTGCGTGCCCAGGATGCGCAGACTGGACAGATTGTCTTCCACCTCCCTGAAGGCGCTCAATACGGTCTGGCGATAGACCGCCACGTCTTCTTCATAAACGGCGCGGGCGCGATCCAGGCCCGCCTGGCGCTGGCCGCCGTCGAAAATAGGCAGGGACAGCATCGCGCCAACCAGGGGACCCAATAAAAAGCTGCGGCTGGACCATTGGAACAAGTCTCCCAACTGGGACGACTCATAGCCAAGCGCACCGGTTATGTTCAGGCGCGGGAAAAACGCCGCCTTGGCGGCCCCTATTCGCGCATTCGCCGCGGCCATGGCGCGTTCGGCCGCGGCGATATCCGGACGGCGCTCCAGCAGCGACGAAGGCAAGCCGGCGGGAATTCCGACATCGACCGTTTGCAAAGGATGCCGCGCCACCGAGAAATCGGCGGGCGTCTTGCCCAGCAGGATAGCCAAGGCATGTTCGGCGACCGCGCGCTGGCGCTCGATGCCCAGCGATTCCGATTGCGCCGACGCCAGTTCGGATTTGGCGCGCGCGACATCCAGTTCGCTGATGTCGCCTTCCGCGTAACGCCGCTCCACCAAGCCAAGAGTCTGGCTGCGCAGGCGGACTGTGCCGCGATACAGATCTTGCTCGGCGTCGAGCCGGCGCAGCAGGAAATAGGCTTGCGCCACATCCGCTTGCAAGGCCAGTTGCACCGAGCGGAACAGCGCTTCGCTTTGCTGGGCATCGGCGGTCGCGGCATCGACGTCGGCGGCGACGCGGCCGAACAGATCGGCTTCATACGATACGCCGGCCTGGGCGCGCCACAGCGTGGACGGCGAGTTCGGGGCATTGTCCGGCAAGCCCAGGGATGCGTTGGACGCGCGCTGACGGGTCGGTCCGAAGCCGGCATCGATCGCGGGGAAAAGCTCGGAACGCGCGCCCTGCCGCAAGGCGCGGGCCTGGCCGACGCGGGCCGCCGCGGCTTTCAGATCCTGATTTGCGGCCATTGCCTGTTCTTCCAGGGCATCCAAGGCCTTATCGCCGAATACCGCCCACCACCGGCCGCGCTCGATATCGTCGGACGGCTGGGCATTTTTCCAGTGCCGCGCTTCTTGCGGCGACAAGGAGGCTTCTTTGAAAGCGGCCGGCGTATCGACCGGCGGGCGTTGATAACGAGGCCCGACCGAACATCCGGCCAGCATCAATAAAACGGCGCCCAATGCAAAGGTAAATCGTTGCGGCATGATCATTGCTATATTCCGGTAATTCTTAGTGTTCGATGTTTGACGCGAGCAAAGGCGCTTCATGTGCGGTGGCTGAATGCAATGGACGGCCGCCTATCGAGCGCAGCAGCACATAGAACACCGGCGTCAGGAACAGACCGAACAGGGTCACGCCCAGCATGCCGAAGAACACGGCGATACCCATCGCATGGCGCATTTCCGAGCCCGCGCCGGCTGGAGGTCACCAGCGGCACCACGCCCATGATGAAGGCGATCGACGTCATCAGGATCGGGCGCAGACGCAGGCGGCTGGCCTCGATCGCGGCGGTCAAGCGGCGTGCGGCCTTGCAGTTCCAGTTCGCGGGCGAACTCCACGATCAGGATGGCGTTCTTGCAGGCCAGGCCCACCAGCACCATCAAGCCGATCTGCGTGAAGATGTTGTTGTCGCCGCCGGTCAGCCAGACGCCCGCCAGCGCGGCCAGGATGCTCATCGGCACGATCAGGATCACCGCCAGCGGCAAGGTCAGGCTTTCATACAGCGCGGCCAGCACCAGGAACACCAGCAGCACGCTGATCGGGAACACCCAGATGCCGGCGTTGCCCGCCAGGATCTGCTGATAGGTCAGATCGGTCCATTCGAACTTGACGCCGCGCGGCAGCGTTTTAGCGGCGATGCGTTCGGCCGCGGCCTGGGCCTGGTCGGACGAATAGCCCGGCGCGGGGCCGCCATTGATGTCGGCGGCGGTATAGCCGTTGTAGCGAACCACCATTTCCGGACCAAAGGTCGGCGTCACCTTGACCAGCGACGACAGCGGCACCATGTCGCCCGAGGCATTGCGCGTCTTCAATTGCAGGATGTCTTCCGGCCGCGAGCGGAACGGCGCATCCGCCTGGGCCCGCACCTGGTATACGCGGCCGAAGCGGTTGAAGTCATTGACATACAGCGATCCCAGGTAGATCTGCATGGTGTCGAACACGTCGGTCACCGGCACGCCCAGTTGCTTGGCCTTGACGCGGTCCAGATCGACGTCCAGCTGCGGCACGTTGATCTGGTAGCTGGAGAAAGCGGGACCCAGTTCCGGCGCCTTGCGCGCTTCGGCCAGGAAAGCCTGCGCCGCGCGCGTCGAGCTCGGCATAGCCCAGCGCGCCGCGGTCTTCGAGCTGCAGCTTGAAGCCGCCCAGGGTTCCCAGGCCCATCACAGGCGGCGGCGGAAACACGGCGATGAACGAGTCCTTGATCGCCGGCAAACTGCTGGTTGAGCGACGTCGCGATGCTATTGGCCGACAGCGCCTCGCCATGACGCTCGTCGAAGGGCTTGAGCGCGACGAAGACGATGCCCGGCGCTGGAGCTGTTGGTAAAGCCGTTGATCGACAAGCCCGGGAAACGCAATGGCGTTTTCCACGCCCGGCTGCTTCAGCGCGATATCGTCATGCGGCGGATCACGCTCTCGGTGCGATCCAGCGAAGCGCCGTTGGGCAATTGCGCAAAGCTGATCAGGTACTGCTTGTCCTGCGCCGGCACGAAACCGCCCGGGCACGACATATGACACCGCCGACGGTCAGGCGCCAGCAGCACCAGCATACACCCCCATGGCCGAGCCTTGCGCGAGATCACGCGCGGAGACGCCCTTGGCATAGCGGTCGGAAGCGCGGTTGAAGAAGCGATTGAAGCCGGCGAAGAAACCGCCCAGCACGCGATTCATGCCGCGCGTCAGCGCAGTCGGGTTTGTCATCGTGGCCCTTGAGCAGCAGCGCCGCCAGCGCCGGCGACAGGGTCAGCGAGTTGAAGGCCGAGATCACGGTCGAGATGGCGATCGTCATGGCGAACTGCTTGTAGAACTGGCCGGTCAGGCCCGTCATGAAAGCCAGCGGCACGAACACCGCGACCAGCGTCAGCGCGATGGCGATGATCGGACCGCTGACTTCCCGCATGGCGCGATAGGTGGCGTCGCGCGGCGACAGGCCCGTCGGCGATATTGCGTTCGACGTTCTCCACCACCACGATGGCGTCGTCCACCACGATCCCGATGGCCAGCACCATGCCGAACAGCGACAGGGCATTGATCGGTGTAGCCGAAGGCCAGCATCAGCGCGAAGGTGCCGACGATGGACACCGGCACCGCCAGCAGCGGAATGATGGACGCGCGCCAGGTCTGCAGGAACACGATCACCACCAGCACCACCAGCGCGATGGCTTCGAGCAAGCGTGTCGATCACCGCCTTGATGCTGGAGCGCACGAACTGGGTCGGGTCATACACGATGCGGCTATTCAACCGACGGCGGGAAAATCCGGCCGACAGTTCCTTCATGGCGGCGCGCACCTGGTCCGAGACGGCCAAGGCGTTGGCGCCCGGCGACTGCATGATGGCCAGCGCCACCGCCGGCTTGTTGTTCAGCAGCGAACGCAAGCCGTATTCGGATGACGCAAGCTCGACGCGCGCCACATCGCCCAGCCGGGTCACGCCGCCGTCGGGCGAGTCTTGAGCACGATGTCGGCGAACTCGGCCTCGGTCTGCAAGCGGCCTTGCGCGTTGACCGATAATTGCAGAGGCACGTCGGGCAAGCTGGGCGAAGCGCCGATGACGCCGGCGGCCACCTGCACGTTCTGCTCGCGGATGGCGGCCACCACGTCGCTTGCCGTCAAGCCGCGCTGCGCCACTTTCTGCGGATCGAGCCAGACGCGCATCGAATAGTTGCCCGAGCCCCACAACTGCACTTCGCCCACGCCGGAAATGCGCGCCAGCCGGTCCTTGACGTTGATCAGCGCATAGTTGCGCAGATACGTGATGTCGTAGCGGTCGTCGGGCGAGATCAAGTGCACCACCATGCGTCAGGGTGGGCGAACTCTTGACCGTCGTCACGCCCAGCCGCTGCACGTCTTCAGGCAAGCGCGGCAACGCCTGCGACACGCGGTTCTGCACCAGTTGCTGCGCCTTGTCCGGGATCGACGCCCAGATTGAAGTTCACGGTGATCGCCAGGTTGCCGTCGCTGTTTGCCTGCGACTGCATGTACAGCATGTTTTCCACGCCGTTGATGGATTCTTCCAGCGGCGAGGCAACCGTTTCCGCGATCACCTTGGGGTTGGCGCCCGGATATTGCGCGCGCACCACGACCGACGGCGGCACGACCTCGGGATATTCGGAAATCGGCAACTGGAACACCGCCAGGCCGCCCGCCAGCAAAATGATGACCGACAGCACGCCCGCAAAGATCGGGCGGTCGATAAAGAATTTGGAGATATTCATGACAGTCCAGGGATGCTCAGGAGTTATCGGCGGAAACGGATTCCCGCGCGGCGGCATCCGACACCGCAAGCTTGGGATCCTCGGCGGCCAGCACCGGCTTGGGCGTAACCATATCGCCGGGCCGTATGCGCTGCAGGCCATTGACGACGATGCGCTCGCCGGCCTTCAAGCCGGCTTCGACCACGCTGCCGCCCTTTTGGCTGGCGCCCAGGCGGACTTCCCGATAGGCTGTCTTGTTGTTCTGGTCCACGACCACCACGAAACGCTTGCTCTGGTCGGTGCCTATCGCTTTCTCATCGATCAGAATAGCGCTGTGAGGCGCCCCTCCGCCCAGACGGATGCGGGCGTAAAGCCCCGGCACCAGCGCCCCGTCGGCGTTATCGAAGATCGCGCGCACACGGATGGTTCCGGACGAGGTGTCCATCTGGTTGTCGACGGACGCCAGCTTGCCCGGACGTGGATAGTCCTCTTCGTTGGCCAGCCCCAGGAATATCGGCGCCTGGCCATTTCCCGAGGTTCTGGCCGGATTGACAAACTTCAGGAAGCTTTGTTCATCGACATCGAACGATGCATAAATGCGCGCGACCGAAACCAGAGATGTCAAAGGCGTTGAGCCCGCCCCGGCGGTCACGACATTGCCCGGCGTTACCTCGGCGCGCGACAGCCGGCCTGAAATAGGGGCGAGAATGCGCGTGTGCTCCAGATCCAGCAGACCGGACTCGAGCGTTGCCTTGGCCGCCTGCAAGTCGGCCGCCGCGCCGCGCGCGGCATTGCGTTTTTCTTCATAGTCGCGCTTGGCAATGGCGTTGCCGGCCAACAAGCGCTCCGCCCTGGCAATATCCGATGCCGTATAGGCGACACGCGCCTGGGCCGCCGCCACCAGCGCTTTAGCGTGATCGACGGCCGCCTGGTATGGGCGCGGATCGATCGTAAACAACACATCGCCTTTTTCGACCAGGCTGCCATCCGTGAAATGCACGCGCGTCAATGTGCCCGAAACCAAGGGACGGATTTCGACCCTGTCCACGGCCTCCAGCCGTCCGGAATAGTCGTGCCAGTCCGTGATGGTTTGGCTTGCCACCGTCGCGACGTCCACCGCGACTGCCGGCGCCGCGGCGGGGACTGCGCCGGCCTGGGTAGCGGCGCCGGCATTGACGCGAAGAATGGCAATGCCGCCCAATAAAATCATTGCGGCAATTGCCGTCATGGCAAAGCGTTTGCGCAGTAAAAACATGATGATCCGTATGAATTCTTGAAAAGAGCGTGTATTATTTACTTTTCGTGAAATCTGATAAATATCTAATTTTCGCCAACACTATTCGCCAATAGCAAACAATAAAGATTGCGTGCTGGTTCGGCGCAGCCTGCTGTCGCGGCTATTCGTCTACGGAGAACACCATGGATCGTTTCCAGGCTATGCAAGTATTTACGCGGGTGGTGGACGCGAACAGCTTTACCCAGGCCGCCGATAGCCTGGGATTGCCGCGCGCCACCGTTACCACGACTATCCAAAACCTGGAACGGTTGTTGCAGGTGCGCCTGCTCAATCGCACCACGCGCCGCCTGAGCCTGACGCCGGACGGCGCCTCATATTACGAGCGCTGTGTGCGCATACTTGCCGATATCGAAGACGCCGAAGCGTCGTTCCACGATGTAACCCGGGGCCCCCGGGGGCGGCTGCGCATCGATACACCGCCCTCTATCGGACGCTTGATCCTGATTCCCGCCTTGCGTGAATTCCATCAGCGCTATCCCGATATAGAACTGGCCATAGGCATGGGAGACAGGGCAGTCGATATGGTGCAGGAAGCGGTCGATTGCGTGATCCGGGTTGGCGAACTGCAGGATTCAACCATGGTCGCAAAGCGGATCGGCACCTTCGAAAGCGTGACGTGCGCCGCGCCATCCTACCTGAAGCGCTATGGTGAGCCGGGCACTATTGAACAGTTGCGGGATCATCGCGCCGTCCATTACTTTTCGGCGCGGACAGGCCGCAACATCGAATGGAGCTTCACGATCGACGGCCAGGTAACCGAAGTGCCCATCAAAGGCGCGATATCCGTCAACGACGCGGAAGCCTATATTACCTGCGGCGTGCAGGGGTTCGGCATGATCCAGCCCGCGCGCTACATGGTGGCGGAACATCTGGCGTCCGGTGCCCTGCGCGAGGTCCTGCCGGCATTGACTCCGCCGCCCATGCCTATTTCCGTGGTCTATCTGCACAACCGGCACTTGTCGCCGAAAGTCCGCGTATTCGTCGACTGGATCAGCGAATTGTTCCAGGGCTGCTCGCGGATGGCCGACTGCAAGGAAAGACTATCCATCAGTCCGGAGTGTTCATTCGCAGGCCATGTCCGGCCCCACACCCTGCAGGAAATCATACAGCGGGAGAATATGGCCGAAAGCGTTTTCTAAGAGCGGGCACGTCATTTGCTTTGATACGCCGGGCAGCATTGTCGGGAGATGCCGCAATATCGGAGATCGCGCAATGGACGTGGAATGGAGTTCGCTGTTTACGCTGACCATGCCGCCGCTTGAAATCATAGTGCGCGGCACATTGGTCTACTGGTTCATTTTTGTGCTGTTGCGCATCGCGGGCCGGCGCGATCTGGGTTCCATGGGGATATCGGGCATTCTACTTCTGGTGCTGATCGCCGACGCCGCGCAAAATGCCATGGCGGCCGACTACAAATCCGTCGGCGAAGGAATGATACTCATCGCCACCCTGGTGTTCTGGAGCATTGTCGTAGACCGTGTCAGCTATTTCGTGCCGGCCGCACGGCCGCTGCTGGCGCCGCACCGGGTCTGCCTGGTCAAAGACGGCGTCATGCAGCGCCGCGGCATGCGCAAAGAATACATAACCGAGGATGAACTCATGGCGGAACTGCGCCTGCGGGGCATAGCCGACATTGCGCAGGTCCGGCGGGCATATATAGAAGAAGCCGGCGACGTCAGCGTATTGCGCTACCCGAAGGCATCGTGAAATATCAAGGCCGGCCGCTCCGCGGGAATCGGCGGGATTAGGCTCCCCTGGAGATAATCCCGCCCGCAAACAATATTCATAGGTAATCATCAAGACAAATCGGCGCTTATCGTGTTCAATACGCATCATGACTAGTTCCGCTCACAACTCCGACCGCAAGCACAGCATTGAATCGCCCTATGCCTGGACGCGGCTGCTGGTATCGCTGCTACTTATGACTATCGGCGGTTCGGGCATGTATTCGGTGACTGTGGTGCTGCCGCAAATTCAGGCTGAATTCGGCGTCAGCCGCTCCGATGCGTCCCTGCCTTACACCTTGACCATGATAGGTTTCGGCCTGGGCGGCATCCTCATGGGCCGGCTCTCGGATCGTTTCGGCGTGATTGCCCCGATAGTCATCGGCACACTGGGACTGAGCACCGGCTTCATCCTGGCCGGCACGGCAAACAGCTTGTGGCAATTCGTCCTGGTGCAGGGCTTGATGATAGGCTTGCTGGGCACCGCCGCCACCTTTGCGCCGCTGGTCGCCGATACGTCCCAATGGTTTACCCGACGCCGCGGCATTGCCGTGGCGATCTGCATGAGCGGCAATTATCTGGCGGGCGCCGTCTGGCCGCCGATAATGCAACACTTTATCGACACTGCGGGCTGGCGATCGACCTATGTAGGCATAGGCATATTCTGTCTACTGTCCATGCTGCCGCTGGCCCTGGTGTATCGCCGGCGTCCGCCTTCAGTCCCGGCTGTGGCCGCCGATGCCGGCCCCAAGCGAAACGCGCGCTTCATCCAGGAAGCCGCCAAATCCGATCCGCGGCGCCCTCTCGGATTTACGCCCGGCGCTTTGCAAGGCTTGCTATGCATTGCCGGGGTGGCGTGCTGCGTGGCGATGGCCATGCCGCAAGTGCATATCGTGGCGTATTGCGGCGATCTGGGCTTCGGCGCGGCGCGCGGCGCCGAAATGCTGGCGCTGATGCTGGGCCTGGGCATCGTCAGCCGCCTGGCTTCGGGCTGGATGTCCGATTACATCGGGGGGCTGCGCACCTTGCTGGTCGGCGCCGTGCTTCAAGGCATAGCCTTGCTGCTGTTCCTGAGCAATAACGGCCTGGTTTCGCTCTATGTCATATCGGCCCTTTTCGGATTGTTCCAGGGCGGTATCGTTCCCGCCTATGCCTTGATCGTGCGCGAATACTTCGCGCCCAAAGAAGCGGGCGCGCGCGTGGGCACCATACTGATGGCCACCTTGTTCGGCATGGCCCTGGGCGGCTGGATGTCGGGCGCGATCTACGACCTTACCGGCTCCTACCATGCCGCATTCATCAATGGCATAGTCTGGAACCTGGTCAACATAAGCATCATCGGCTTCTTGCTTTACCGGGCGCGGCGCGGCCCTGGGCCTGTTGACGCTAAATCTCTGCCCGCATGGCGTTGACTCGATCACCCGTAGGGCCGGTGTCATAGCGGGCGCAGGGCAAGGCGTGGGTGAGGCGGCGTACCGAGCGTACGCAACGAATCCGCAACATAGCCCTGCGCCCGCTATGACACCGGCGCGGGCGGGGATTTAGCGTCAACAGGCCCTGGGCGCCTACAACGCCGCTGTCCACGCTTAGGGCCGTGCTCCGGCCATGTGGGATTCAGGAAAAATTCCGGACGATGCGCCTTGGGCGCCGATCCGGCTACACCGCGAACGATTGCGCGACAAACTCCACAAAAGCGCGCAGGCGGGCCGATAATTGATTGCCCTGAAGATACGTGGCGTAGATATCCGCGTCGGGCGTCTGGTAGTCGGTAAGAACCTGCACCAATCGGCCGCTATTCAAATAGCGGGAAATATCCCATTCGGCCCGCATCAAGATGCCGTGGCCGTCCAGCCCCCAATTGACGGCGACTTCGCCATCGTTGGTCCGCAGCGTTCCATGGACTCTCACCGTTTCCGTGCGCCTGGCGGATCCCTCGCCCGTCGTAAGCCGCCAGACGCCGTAAGCTTCGTCGCCCTGCAATAGGCCTATGCAATTGTGCCGGGCAAGATCACCGGGCTTGAGCGGAGCATCGTGGCGCGCCAGATAGCTGGGCGATGCGCACAGCAGGCGCCGGTTCGCCGCCAGGCGGCGGGCAATGATTCTGCCTTCGGGCGGTTCGCCGAAACGGATACAGACATCGAAAGCATCGTCGCTGAATGCCGGAGGATCGACCGATAGCTGCAACTGCACCTCGACCTCCGGATACTCGTGCATGAATCGTGAAATCAGGGGCGCTATGTAGCTGCGGCCGAAACCCGGCGTGGCATTGACCCGCAGCAGGCCTTTGGGCGCAGTGCGGGCCCCGGCGATGGATTGTTCCATTTCATCGATATCGGCCAGTATCCGGCGCGCATGGGCCAGGTATATCTCGCCCTCGGGGGTCAAATGCATGCGCCGGGTCGTCCGGGTAACCAGCGCGACGCCCAGGCGCGCCTCCATCACGGCCAGCCGCTTGCTGACGGCGGGCGTCGTAATGCCCAACTGGCGAGCGGCGGCGCCGAGCGCCCCGCAAGAAGCCAGCGTGGAGAAAAAGGCAAGCTCGGAAGGATGAAGGGTCGAACTCATGGTTCCCAAGGGATGGCCGAAAATACTCTGGAAATTATTCCTCTGGCTGCCGGCATCGCTTATTCGACCCGGATCGGCGGCCGAAACCATGGCCGGCAGGCCGCGGACCATTATTAAACACAGGTTAACAGTGGATTCACCAAGAGCCGCTTATTTTCGCCCGGTTTACTCCTATAGTTCAACATTGCATAGCATTCCAACGGAGATTCCGCATGAAGACGTACCGCATCGCCACCATTCCCGGCGACGGCATCGGCAAGGAAGTCGTCCCCGCCGGCCAGCAGGTGCTGGAAGCGCTTGGCCGAGCACAGACGGCTTCCTTTGCTTTCGAGTTCGAGAACTTCGACTGGGGCGGCGACTACTTCCGCGAGCACGGCGTGATGATGCCGGACGACGGCCTGGACGCGCTGCGCGACAAGGACGCGATCCTGTTCGGCTCCGCCGGCGATCCCGCACATTCCCGACCACATCACGCTGTGGGGCCTGCGCCTGAAGATCTGCCAGGGCTTCGACCAGTACGCCAACGTCCGGCCGACCCGCATCCTGCCCGGCATCGATGGCGCCGCTCAAGCGCTGCGCGGCCGCGACGACCTGGACTGGGTCATCGTGCGCGAGAACTCCGAAGGCGAATACTCCGGCGTCGGCGGCCGCGTGCACCAGGGCCATCCGATCGAGGCCGCGACCGATGTGTCGATGATGACCCGCGCCGGCGTCGAGCGCATCATGCGCTTCGCCTTCAAGCTGGCGCAGTCGCGCCCGCGCAAGCTGCTGACCGTCGTCACCAAGTCCAACGCCCAGCGCCACGCGATGGTGATGTGGGACGAGATCGCCGCTGCAAGTTGCGGCGGAAGTTCCCGGACGTCACCTGGGACAAGGAACTGGTCGACGCAGCGACCGCGCGCATGGTCAACCGTCCGGCGACGCTGGACACGATCGTCGCGACCAATCTGCACGCCGACATCCTGAGCGACCTGGCCGCCGCCCTGGCCGGCAGCCTGGGCATCGCGCCCACCGGCAACATCGACCCCGAGCGCCGCTACCCGTCGATGTTCGAGCCCATCCACGGCTCGGCCTTCGACATCATGGGCAAGGGCCTGGCCAATCCGGTCGGCACCTTCTGGTCGGTCGTGATGCTGCTGGAGCACCTGGGCGAAACCGACGCCGCCCGCCGCGTGATGCCCGCCATCGAGCGGGTCACGCCAATCCGGCACTGCACACCCGCGACCTGGGCGGCAAGGCGACCACCGCCGAAGTTACCCAAGCCATGTGCAAGGAGATCGCAGGAGCAGTGAAGTAAAGAAGCATAGGGATGTCCGGCGGCCCTTTTCCCTGCTTGCGGGCCGCCAGCCAGCTCATCTACTTATAAAAACCACGGAGACAAACATGAAAACCAAACGATTAGTAAGCGCGGGCGCGCAGGCCATGAAGCATTCAATGCTGGCGGTCGCGGCTGCGGCGGCATTGCTGGGCACTGCCGCCGCAGCCGACACATGGCCAAGCAAACCGGTCAGCCTGGTCGTGCCGTTTCCGGCGGGCGGCACGACCGACGTTCTTGCCAGGGCGTTGGGCGACAAGCTATCCCAAGCCTTGGGGCAGCCGGTCATTGTCGAAAACAAGCCCGGCGCAGGCGCCACCCTGGGGGCCGACTTGGTGGCGCGCGCCAAGCCGGACGGATACACGCTGCTGATGGGAGCCGTCCATCACACTATCGCAACCAGCGTTTATAAAAAGCTGTCCTACGATTTTCAGAAAAACTTTGCGCCGATCACGGTCGTCGCCCTGGTTCCCAATGTGCTGGTGATAAATGCCGCCAATACCCCCGCCAAGAATCCAAAAGAACTGATTGCCCTGGCCAGGAAAGCCTCGCCCAGCATGGCTTTCGGCTCGAATGGCTATGGCACCCTGCAGCATCTGATCGGCGCGCAATTCTCCTTGCAGAACGGCATCGAATTGCTGCATGTGCCATACAAAGGCAGCGGCCCGCTTACCACCGACCTTATCGGCGGGCAGGTTGCCATGTCATTCGACACCGTCACGCCTGTGCTGCCGCATATCCAAAGCGGTAAATTGCGCGCACTGGCGGTTACAACGGCCAAGCGCTCTTCCTCCTTGCCCGACACGCCCACGTTGAATGAGTCAGGCCTGAAGGATTTCGATCTGGGCACCTGGTTCGGCGTGCTTGCCCCGGCTGGAACGCCCAAAGAAGTAGTGAGCAAACTGAACACTGAAATGGTCAAGATCATCCAATCGCCGGATTTTCGCGACCGGATGGCCAAAATAGGCGCCGAACCCATAGGTAATACGCCAGAACAAATGGCCAGGCAAATAGACGACGACACTAAGCGTTTCGCCAAGTTGATCAAACAGGCCAATATCACGGTCAATTAAGTTCCGCCCTACCGCTCTGGGCCATCGGATTTCATGAAGTCCGGCGGCCCCGAGCTATTTTTTTATGAGACGGCGAATATTTACTGGATATAAATACAGCAAATCTCCTATTTATCATGCGGCTTTACCCTTAACTTAAAAGAAAACTTAAAAGAATCTTGTAACGTACTAATATATTGAAGCTTTTTCTGATACTATCGCTTCAATCAAAAACGAATTCTCAAGCGTCAGCCATGCCACCCACCTGGATATCTCCGTCGCGTTATTTTTCTCTATCGGCTTTCCTGCCCTTGCTGTTGCTGCTTGTGCTGGGCGGCAACCTCGGCGAGGCCAAGGCCGGCGGAACGCAACAGTCCCAAAAAGCGGTCGCCGGCGCCAAAAAGGCCATCGTCAAGAAAACCGTTATCAAGAAAACCATAGCGGCGAAAACGCGCGCTAGCAAAGCCCGCGCCAGCAAGATCAAATCCAGCAGGATCCGCGTTGTTCAGCGCCGGAATTTGCGGCCGGTCGTCTACAAGCAGGCAATGGCGCGGTCCGCCGTGGCCCGCGTGCAAGTCGGCTTGCGCGGCGACGATGCCGCCGATAGGGTGATGCATCGCGTCACGCCGCATATCGAGCCTCTTACCACTCAGGCCATTCTTCGTTCCGAAGTCGCGTTTGTGCAAGACCTGGAAAGCTCGAATGTGCTGTACGACAAGAATAGCGACGAAACGCGTCCCATTGCGTCCATCTCCAAGCTCATGACAGCCCTGGTCATTGCCGAATCCGGCCAGTCCATGAACCAGACGATGCGAATCACCGACGCCGACGTCGACCGCCTGCGTAATTCGCGTTCGCGTTTATCGGTGGGCACCGAATTAAGCCGGGCCGACATGCTGCATCTGGCGCTGATGTCTTCGGAGAATCGTGCCGCCCACGCCCTGGGCCGCTATTATCCGGGCGGCATGCCTGCCTTTGTGCGCGCCATGAACGACAAAGCGCGCGCATTGGGCATGCGCAAGACACACTTTATCGAGCCCACCGGCCTATCCAGCGAAAACGTTTCCACGCCGCGCGACCTGGTCAAGCTTTTGAAGGCCGTCAACAAACAGCCTCTTATCCATCGCTACACCACCGACGACAAATATGAAGTCGAAGTCGCCCGCGGCCGGCAACTGGTCTATAACAACACCAATCGCCTGGTGGGCAAGTCGGATTGGGACATCAAGATTTCGAAAACCGGCTTTATCAACGAAGCCGGCGAATGCCTGGTCATGCTTACCCGCATCGATAACCGCGATGTCGCCATTGTCTTGCTTAATTCTTCCGGCCGGTATTCCCGCATTGGAGACGCCGTTCGTATCCGCTCGCTGGTCGAGAACGCAAACAATGTGGCGATGCTCTAACACTACGCAATCGGTCCGGGCTATTCCTGACGCTGTATGTGCATAGCCTATCTGGCCCTGGGCTCGCATCCCGATTGGCCGATTTTCATCGCCGCCAATCGCGACGAATTCCATAAGCGCGCTTGCCTGCCCGCCGCTCCTTGGGCCAGCCATCCCGATGTTATTGCCGGCATCGATTGCCAGGGCCGGGGCACATGGCTGGGCATCAGCAGCCGGCAAGGCCGGTTTGCCTTATTGACCAATTATCGCGACCCTGCATCGGCCATGAACGGCGCACCCTCGCGCGGCGAACTGGTCAGCCAATACCTGACCGGCCAGGAATCGCCCGAGTCATACGCAAGCCGGGTGCACGAAACAGCCGCCGCCTACAACGGCTTCAACCTGATCGCAGGCAGTCTGGCCGCCGTCAGCTATGTGGGCAACCGGACGGGGCAAAGCCGCCCCCGGGCCCTGGAGCCAGGCCGCTATATTATTTCGAACCACTTGCTCAACACCCCCTGGCCCAAGGCGGAACGCCTGCGTCTGGCGCTGGACCTGTATCCGCTTGAAGACCTGGAGCATTCGTTGACGCCCATCTTCGATGCGCTAAAAGACAATACCCGCGCCGACGACCCTGTCCTGCCCAAGACCGGCTTGACACTGGAACGCGAACGCTTGTTGAGCAGCCCCTTCATCATCAGCCCGGACTACGGCACGCGCTGTTCGACGGTGATCGCCGTGCACGCCAGCGGCCGCGCCATCTTCAGCGAAGCCAGCTATGACGCATCGGGCATTCTTGTGGAACGCCACGACTGGCCTTTCTCGATCGACGGCACGCCAGCCGGTAAATAAGTAAATAAATCTAAATCGTGCGGCGCCGGGTGTGCACAGGCCTGCCCGTGGTCAGGATCAATGCAGGACCCGGGCTGAAGCAGGCGCCGGCTGATCGCTGGCCGCCGATGCGCGCGCCTGCTCTTCCAACAAGCTCAAGGCCTCTTCCCAATTGCGCAAGGGCACGCAGGTTTGCAAACGCAGCATTGCCTGCTCGATCAAGGCCGGATGCAGTTCATGCCCAATGGACGAGGCCATATCCAGCGTGGCGTCGCCTTGCAGTTCAGCCAGGCGAGCCAATGTGGACTTGACCTCGTCGCTGGATACCTGCCGGTCTTCGGACCCATGAAAAAAATGCAGCAGAGTCGCCGGCGGCGCCTTGTCCGGCGGACTGGCGTACAAACCGGAAAACGCCAGAACCCGCCCGGCCAGATCGGGCTGGGCCAGACTGGCCTCCAACGCGATGCAGGCCCCTTGGGAAAATCCCGCCAGGGCGGTTTGCTCGCCCGACAGGCCGTACTGGACCTGAATTTGCCGGATTTGCTGGATAAGGCCGGGCAACGCCTGCGCCACCCGGCTTGCATGGTTATGCTCGTCCAGGCCGTTCGGATCGACCCAATGATAGCCGGCGGGACTGCTGTCCGGCGTACCTTTGGCATGGTCTGGCGCCCTTGCGCAAGCATGGGGCAACACCACCAGCGCCAAAGGAAATACCTGCTTGATTGCCTGAGCCAAGGGAAACAGCTGTTCGGGACTGGCGGCTTCGCCATGCAATAAAACGAAAAGCAGGCGGGGCTCGCCCTGCTTGGGCACAAAAACAAAAGGTGGGGGTAAATCGGGGTTCATAAGCCTGACAATAAGTATTCCAGATTCGCTGGCGATACGGAAAATTGTACGCCAGATGGCCGCCGGCAAAACCGGCCTTATCTTGGCGAGCCGCCGGATTGCGCGGGCTTCGCTCGCCGATGCGGCCTGCATATGGCATTCATGAATTCGCTACGCCGGTATTTTTACTGTATATTTATACAGTCAATATTAACTCCTGAAATAAACTCACTTTATGCCTACCGGCCAGCGATCTCCCGCCTTGCTGCATCCCGAGCGTATCCATCCGGCGCTCTGGCGAGGGTCGCAGCTTGCGCGATCGCAGTCGGCCACCATATCCACGGGCTTCGATGCGCTCGATAAAGAACTGCCCAGCCAAGGCTGGCCTATGCGCACTCTGATCGAACTCATGCCCAGCCGCCCCGGCATCGGCGAAATGCTGTTGCTGCGGCCCGCCCTGGCTGGGCTGGAGGCCCAGCGCAGTATTGCCCTGGTCCATCCTCCCTACCAGCCTTATTTCCACTGCTGGGTGAACTGGCAATTGGGAAATCGCCGCTTGCTGTGGATCGATCCTCAAACGCCCGGCGATACCTTATGGGCCGCCGAACAGGTCCTCAGGCACAATGCCTGCGCGGCCTTGCTATGCTGGGCCGGCAACGCGCGCCCCGCCTCATTGCGGCGCCTGCATCTTGCGGCCCAGCAAAGCGATACGCTGTTCGTCCTGCTGCGTCCGCCATCGGCGGCGCAACAAGCCAGTGCGGCCCCCTTGCGCTTAAGCATCAGGCCAATATCCCAGGGCATCGAAGCGTTCATCCTGAAACGCCGCGGTCCCTGCTCCAGCCAGCCTGTGCCGATTATCTTTTATTCCGCGCGCCCGGCCCCCGCCGCGCAGCCTGCCTATGTCTCTCTGGATCAGTCTTTACCTGCCCGCGCTTTGCCCGCGGGCATCGCATCCCCGGCCGCCGGCTAAAGCCCCGCCGGCGGCCATGGTGCAAGAATCTCTGCAAGAAGTTGCCCTGGGGCTCTTGCAGTACACCCCCAACCTGGCTTTTCTCGAAGGCTGCGCCATAGCCATGGAAGTCAGCGCCAGCCTGGACCTGTTCCATGGGCCGCGCAGCCTATGGCGGCGCGTTCACGCCACGCTGGAAAACATGCGGGTTTGCGCCCGGGCGGGAATGGCTCCCACCGCCACGGGAGCCTTGCTGCTCGCCCGCCAGACCCATATCCGGCGGCGCCGCGTGGTAAGCCCGCAAGCCCTGGCCCGCCTGCTCGATCCCCTGCCGCCGCGCCTTTTGTCCGAGGCCGGCCCTTATCTGGAATGGCTGGACGGCATAGGCTGCCAGACCTTGGCGCAATTGCGCCATTTACCAAGAACTGGCCTGCAGCAACGCAGCAGCCCCCTGCTGATGCAAGCCCTGGATGCCGCTTATGGAGATGCCGGGCAATACCTTGCCTGGTTTGCCGCGCCTGAAATTTTTTCGCAACGCTATGAACTCATGGAAAGACTGGAACATACCGGCCCGGTGCTGGCAGTCGGCAAACGCTTGATCGAGCAACTATGCGGCTGGCTGCACGCCCGGCAATTGGCTGTTTGCGTGCTGACCCTGCTCTTGCATCACGAAAAAGGGCGCCATGCCCAGGCGCCGACGCCGATCATCCTCAGGCTGTCCGAAAACTCCTGGCTGGCCAAGGACTTTCTGGGTGTCTTGAGCGAGCAGTTGCAAAACAAGGCCTTGAATTCAGGGGTTATCGCCATCGAGCTTTCCATTTCCCAGACTGCGCCCAGGCCTGTCGCCAGCGCCAGCCTGTTTCCCGAGCCGGCTCAATGGCTGCGCCAGGAACATCGCCTGCTGGATCTGCTGAGCGCCCGCCTGGGAGGCGACCGTATTCTGCATGCCCAGCCATTGGCCGATTACCGGCCGGAACAAGCCAACCGCTGGGAACCGGCCATCCACGCAGCAGAGGCAAGGCTGCCGCCTTGCCTTGCCACCCACTCCCGCCCCTTCTGGCTATTGCCCCAAGCCATCCCATTGGAAACCAAAAACAACCGGCTGATTTATCAAGGCAGCGCCTTGCACCTGGTACAAGGCCCGGAGCGCCTGGAAAGCGGATGGTGGGACGATGCGGGCCACGAAAAACGCGATTATTTTATTGCCCAGGACCGCAACGCCGCCCGTTACTGGATTTACCGGCAGCGGGAATCCCGCGATTTGCGCTGGTTTTTGCATGGGTTGTTTGCCTGAATGACACAAGCTCTTGCCGGCTACGCCGAATTGGATTGCCTATCCAATTATTCATTCCTGAAAGGCGCTTCGCATCCTGAAGAGCTGGTAAAGCGCGCGGCGGCGCTGGGCTACGAGGCCCTGGCATTAAGCGATGAATGCTCCCTGGCAGGCGTGGTGCGGGCATACACCGAAGCGAAACAGCATAATATAAAACTGATCATCGGCAGCCGCCTGAACCTGGACGGCAGGGAAATCATTATCCTGGCCCGCAACACGAATGGCTATGGCGATTTGTCGGAACTGATTACCTTGGCGCGCCGGCGCAGCGGGAAAGGCCATTATGAATTAAGCCTGGCCGACATCGGCCAGCCACCCAGCGGCTACGAGCATCTGAAAAACCTGCCCGATTGCCTGTTCATATTCAAGCCCGAATACGGCATAGCCGCCGCGGCCCTGCATAAACAGATACCGCCTCTTCTACAGCTCTTTGCTGGGCGGTTGTGGCTGGGCCTGAGCCTGCATCACCGCTACGCCGATGCCCAGCATTTGGCCACGCTGGAAGCCGCCGCCCGGCATTTCGACTTGAAACTGATCGCCGCCGGCCAGGTCGAAATGCACGCGAGATCGCGCCAGCCCATGCACGATACCTTGACCGCCATACGCATCAAGCAGGCTGTGCAGGATTGCGGCTATGCCTTGAAGTCCAATGCCGAGCACTATTTGCGCAGCCGCTTGCGCCTGGCCAATCTGTACCCTGCCGGCGCGCTGCAAGAAACGCTTGTCGTCAGCCGGCTTTGCACATTTTCATTGGAAGATATCCGTTATCAATATCCCACCGAAATCATCCCCGCGGGCATGACCGCGCCCGCCTATTTGCGCCAGGAAACACTGGCCGGAGCCAATCGGCGCTATCCCGAAGGCGTCAATGAAAAGGTCAGGAGCCAGCTGGAAACCGAACTGGCCATTATTGCCGGCCTGGAATACGAAGCCTATTTCCTGACTGTGTACGACATTGTCAAATTTGCCCAAAGCCAGGGCATCCTGTGCCAGGGCCGGGGCTCGGCGGCCAATTCCGCCGTCTGCTATTGCCTGGGCATTACCGAGGTCAATCCCGAAAACGGCAATGCCCTGTTTGCCAGATTCATCAGCCAGGCCCGCAAGGAACCGCCCGATATCGACGTCGATTTCGAACACCAGCGGCGCGAAGAGGTCATCCAATATATTTATGAAAAATACGGGCATCATCGGGCCGCCCTTACCGCCGTGGTCAGCACCTACCGCCACCGCAGCGTCCTGCGCGACACCGGCAAGGCATTGGGCCTGGCTCCGGATCTGATCGACCGGGTGGCCAAATCCTTTCATTACTGGGATGGGAAGAAAAACCTGCTCGAGAAAATAGCCGAAAACGGCCTGCCCGCCGATACCCGCCTGGCCAGGCTGTGGGCCGGACTGGCGCAAACCCTGCGCGGTTTTCCGCGTCATCTATCCCAGCATCCCGGCGGCTTTGTCATCGCCCGCGACAAACTATGCCGGCTGGTGCCCATCGAAAACGCTGCGATGCCAAACCGCAGCATTGTGCAATGGGACAAAGACGACCTGGATGCCATGGGACTGCTGAAAGTGGATGTGCTGGCCCTGGGCATGCTGTCCGCGCTGCAGCGCTGCCTGAAACTGGTAGGACAGCGAACCGACCGGCCTTTTACCATGCAAAACGTCCCGTCCGACGACCACCCGACATTTGAAATGATCGGACGCGCGGACACCGTCGGCGTTTTCCAGATTGAATCGCGCGCCCAAATGAGCATGCTCCCAAGGCTCAAGCCCAAGGTTTTCTACGACCTGGTTATCCAGGTCGCCATCGTGCGGCCGGGGCCGATCCAGGGGGGAATGGTCCATCCGTATCTACGGCGCCGGCAAGGCAAAGAAGACTCCCGCAGCCCCACTCCGGAAATTGAAAATGTCTTGCGGCGAACGCTGGGGATACCCATTTTCCAGGAACAAGTCATGCAGGTCGCGATGGTGGCGGCCGATTTCAGCGCGGATGAAGCGGATGATTTGCGCCGCTCCATGGCGGCATGGAAACGCAAGGGGGGTGTCGAGAAATTCCGCGACAAGCTTGTTGGAGGCATGAAAAAAAAGGGCTACACGGAAGATTTCGCCGAAAGGATTTTCAAGCAGCTCGAAGGATTCGGGGAGTACGGTTTCCCCGAAAGCCATGCGGCCAGCTTTGCCAAGCTGGCCTATATCAGCGCCTGGCTCAAATGCCACGAACCGCAAGCCTTCCTGGCGGCATTGCTCAACTCCCAACCCATGGGATTTTATTCGTCCAGCCAACTGGTGCAGGATGCCCAACGCCACGGCGTCACGGTCCTGCCGGTCGACATAATGCTCAGCCAGTGGGAGGCCACGCTGGCGCCCGGCAATCCGATGCCGGCGGTACGGCTGGGCCTGAACCAGATTGGCGGCCTGTCAGAACAAGCTGGCCGACGCATAGAAGCCGCGCGCCTGCGGCGGCCTTTTTCAGATACGCACGACCTGGCATCCAGGGCCGACTTGAGCCGTCACGAGATGAACGCGCTGGCGGATGCCAATGCGCTGCAGGCCCTGAGCGGACACCGCCGCCAGGCCCGCTGGCAAGCCGCCAGCCACCCGCTCAAAGGCCTGCTGCGCAAGGCCGCTATCCACGATAGCGTCACGCCCCGGCTGGCGCCCCTGGCCGAAGGGCAAGACATCGCCGCCGATTACCAGTCCATGGGGCTGACGCTGGGGCGGCATCCGCTGGCCTTGCTGCGCCCTGTTTTGCAAGCCCGGCACTTTGCGCAAGCCTGCGTGCTGGCCCGGGAATACCCCGATCGGCGCCTGGCCAGGGCCTGCGGCATAGTCACCACGCGCCAGCGCCCTCAAACCGCCAACGGCATCATCTTCGTGACCCTGGAAGATGAAACCGGCAGCGTCAACGTGATTGTCCGCGCCGATCTGGCCGAACGCCAGCGCAGCGAACTGGTGCAATCGCGTTTGCTGGGAGTCTATGGCGTATGGCAGCGCCAAAACGAAGTGTGCCATTTGATGGCAAGCAGGCTGGTGGACTTAAGCTCCTTGCTGGGCCGGCTACAAACCCAGAGCCGGGATTTTCATTGATATGCCGCCGTATATCCGATGCCGCCCGCGACAGGCATGATCCGCACTGCGCTAAAATAAAATTCTTTATTCAGGATTTCATCATGGGCAACACGCTCAAACCCCAACTTGCCGACGCTGTCAAAACCGCCATGCGCGCCAAAGACGCCGCCCGCCTGGGCACTCTGCGCTTCCTGCAGGCAGCCATCAAGCAAAAAGAAGTCGATGAACGCCGTGAACTGGACGACGCCGAAGTCATTGCGATTATTGAAAAACAGGTCAAACAGCGCCGCGAATCCATCGCCGCGTTTGAAAAGGCCGGACGCACGGAAACAGCCGAGCAAGAAAAGGCCGAATTAGCGGTTTTGCAAGAATTCCTGCCGCAAGCCGCTGGCGCCGACGAACTTGAAGCCGCCATCGTTTCGGCCATTGCCGAGGTAAACGCTCAGGGCATCACCGGCGCGCCGGCCATGGGAAAAGTCATGGCGATCATAAAAGCGGAGTTTGCCGGACGCGCCGATATGTCGGCGGTTTCCGCGCAGGTCAAAGCGCGGCTGATGTAAGCGGCAAGCGCGGGCGCTTTATTTGTAAACCACGCAAACCGAGGTGTCCATGCGCACGGATTCACGCATCGCCGCCAAGGCGTTCTGATCCCAGGGGCTGCGCCCCCATACGGTGTGCTTCACCTCAGTGTGCCGGGCATCGATGGCCTTGATTTCCGTGCGTGCCACCTCCACGCCGCCTATCGGGCCGCGCACCGATACCAGGCCGGTTTGCAAGGCCGGATCAACCTGCGCATACACATCGTATTGTTTCTTGCCGCGCAGACACTCATCCGCCTGATTCTGCGCGCGCAGATAAACAGTTTGATAACTGCGTGGAACCGTATAGGAAATACTAGGGGACTCACCGCCAGGCTGTATGCCCAAAGCGCATCCCGACAACAACGCCGCCGCGCCAATACCGCTAACTAGAGCTTTCACCCTGCCTCCCCTGGCCATCGCCATCCTTTGATTACCCATGCGCACCCAGCATCAAGTGCAACGCTATGCTACACCAGCAAGGACAGCATGCCGACGGACATTGGTTAAATTTTTTATCTTGCGGCAAACCGCGTCAAGAACAGGCTTCGTGCAAGGCGATGCTTTCGGCGCTCAGAACCGGATAATCGATATAGCCTTTGGGGCCGTCGCCGTAAAAAGTGCCGGCGTCCGCCTCGGCCAGCCCGGCGCCGGTTTTCAGGCGCGCCACCAGATCGGGATTGGCAATAAATGCCTTGCCGAATGCCACCACATCGGCTCCGCCCGCGGCGAGAGCCTGCCGGGCCATGGCAAGGTCGTATTGCTCGTTCACGATTACCGGCCCGCCGAATAAACGCTTGATTTCCGCTGTCAGACTATTGTTGCCCGCGATTTCCCGGGTAAAAATAAAAGCAATGCCGCGCCGCCCCAATTCGTGCGCAACATGGCCGAATATAGCCAGGGGGTTGGAATCCGACATTGAATGCGCGCTGCCGCCCGGCGACAAATGCACCCCGACCCGGCCGGCGCCCCAAATGCCCGTGCATTCATCAACGATATCAAGCAGAAACCGCGCGCGGTTTTCCACCGGCCCGCCGTAGCGATCGTGCCGTTTATTCGTGCCGTCCTGCAAGAATTGGTCGATTAAATAGCCATTGGCGGCATGGACTTCGACACCATCGAAATCGGCTTCGCGCGCATTGCGCGCGCCCTCCGCGAAATCAGCCACAATGCTGGCCACTTCTTCCGTATGCAAGGCGCGCGGGACGACATAATCGCGCAGAGGCTGCAACAAGCCGACCTGGCCCGCGCAGGCAATGGCGCTGGGCGCCACCGGAATTTCGCCATTCAAGTGTTCGGGATCGGAAACCCTGCCCACATGCCAGAGCTGCAAAAAAATCTTGCCGCCTTTGGCGTGCACTGCCTGGGTGATTTTTTTCCAGCCCGCAATCTGGGCGCTGCTCCAGATGCCCGGCGTATTGGGATAGCCTACGCCTTGCGGGGAAACCGATGTTGCTTCGGCAAGAATAAGACCCGCCGATGCACGCTGGCAATAATAAGTTCGCATCAAATCGTTGGGGATCCGTCCCTGCGAAGCCCGCGTGCGCGTTAATGGGGCCATTACAATCCGGTTGCTTAGCGCTACCGTACCCAATTGAATGGGATCAAACAAACTAGCCATAGTCAGTGCCACTATTCAAATCAAGGTTAACCCTAGGGGTGGCCAGCCAAAAACGGCAAAGCCTGCGGGTGTGTGGATAAGCCCATAAGGGTTTGTACCAGATTTTGCGTTAAGCTACCATTCGTATAAGGTATTTGCCTGAACGCAACAAACATAAAACCAGGAAGCCAAATGGGACAATTCGCCGTCATCGGCCTGGGCCGTTTCGGTTCCGCCGCAGCGCTGGAACTGATGAAAATGGGCCATTCGGTATTAGGCGTGGATACCGACGGAAAAATCATCGACAGGTATGCCGACGACCTGACCCACGCTGTCATCGCCGATGTCACCGACCCCGCCGCCCTGGAAGAGCTGGGGCTGAACAACTACGATGTCGTGCTGGTGGCCATAGGAGAAGACATCCAGGCCTGCCTGCTGTGCGTTGTCCACATCAAATCGCTGGGAGCGCAAACCCTTTGGGTGAAAGCGTCGTCGCACGCCCAACACCTGATTCTCAGCAAACTGGGGGTATCCCGCATCATACATCCGGAGGAGGAAATGGGTATCCGGGTGGCGCAGGCGCTCAGCTACCCTATGGTCAATGACTACATTTCCATGGGCAACGGCGAGTTCGTGGTGGAAATCAGCGTCAGCGAGCGGCTGAAAGGCGTGCCTATCAGCCAGGTATTGCAGGGCCAGCCTGACACCATCCACGTATTGCTGGTCAAACGCAAAGCCGAGATCACCGTCCATCCCACCAGCGATTTCATTCTTCAACCCAACGACACCCTGGTAATACTGGGCCAATTGGGCACGCTGAAAACCATTGCTCCTGTGCTCGCCTAAGCCATGCGCAATTGGGATCCGCGATCCAGCTACCAATCGCGCAAGCGCATAAAACGCGGCGGGCTGCTGCGAGCCAGTCCGCCGCTGGTGCTGATCGTGGGCTTTCTGGCCCTGATTCTGCTTGGCACCGCCCTGCTCTCGCTACCCATGGCCAGCCAACACCCCATCAGCGTATTCACCGCCTTCTTCATGGCGACTTCAGCGGTGACCGTCACGGGGCTGACGGTTATCGACCCGGCCGTGTCGCTGACCCTTTTCGGCCAGATTGTCCTGATTACCCTTGTGCAATTGGGCGGACTGGGTTTCGTGACCTTTGCCGTGGTCGCCGCCATTACCTTGGGCAACAAAATGAGCCTCAAGCACCAGGCCCTGGCGCTCGAGGCCCTGAATCAGACCAGTGTCACGAAAATCCGGCGCACCGCGTTCCTGGTGTTCAAGACGTCGATCGTCCTGGAAGGGATCGCCGCCGTGATCCTGACCTTATGGTGGTGGCGCGATTACCCGTTTGCCAGCGCCCTGTACCGCGCCATCTTTCACACGATAGCCGCCTTCAACAATGCCGGCTTTTCTCTGTTTCCCTCCAGCCTGGCGAACTTTGTGTCCGACCCCGTCACGATACTGGTGATTTCATCCTTGATCATATTGGGCGGCATCGGGTTTTCGGTACTGGGCGATATCGGCCACAAGAAACGCTGGGCGACATTATTGCCTTACACCAAACTTATCGTGCTGGGCACCTTGGCGCTGAATCTTGCGGGCTTTATCGCCATATGGCTGCTGGAATTCAACAACTCGGCCACACTGGGCAATTTGCCTGTCCATGGCCAGGCCCTGGCCGCCTGGATGCAAAGCGTTACCGCGCGCACCGCCGGGTTCACCAGCATCGACATTACCCAAATGCACGACAGTTCCATCCTGATCACCATCCTGTTGATGTTCATCGGCGGCGGTTCGCTGAGCACCGCCAGCGGCATCAAGATAGGCACGTTCATCGTATTGCTGGCCGCCGTCTATTCGTACATTTTGCACAGGAAAGAAGTCATATTGTTCAAGCGGTCGATTTCGCCGGAAACCGTGCAAAAATCGCTTGCGCTGCTGCTGGTCACCGGCACGCTTGCTTTCGTCAGCGTACTGCTGATGACAATCTTCGAACAGGCGCCATTTCTCAGTATCGTATTCGAAGTGGTCTCGGCCTTGAGCACGACTGGCCTGACCCTGAATTTGACGCCGAATTTGTCGACGCCCAGCCATGTATTGTTGGCGCTGCTGATGTTTGCGGGAAGGCTGGGACCGCTGACATTGATATATAGCCTGGCAACCCAGGAACGCAGCCGCGTGCGCTATCCGGAAACGGAATTCCAGGTAGGCTAGCGCTTGCCGCCGTCCCGCCGCAAAACACAAACAAAATCTATGTTAGAATTTCGTTCTTCGCTGATGAGCATTTCACTTACCGGCGAACAGCCAAGGGTTGCAAAAACCCGCGGTTTCGGGGCGTAGCGCAGCCTGGTAGCGCACTTGCATGGGGTGCAAGGGGTCGAAGGTTCAAATCCTTCCGTTCCGACCAATAAAATCAAGGGCTTACAAGATTCTGTCTTGTAAGCCCTTTCGATTTGGGCGACTTATGGTACGAGTCGTCTCATGGTACGTTGACCTGCTTCTTCGCCCACTCCTGCAGCAGATGCAACCTGTTCGCCACATCCTTCAGAATCCCCAAGTTCAAAATACTAACCTTCACTGCCTCCTCTGGCGGAACCTTGTCCGGGTTTTCGATCAGGTAAGGTCGCTGCGCCGGCTGCATCAGATTGGCGGAAGGCTGGGTCGTCGTCTGCAACACCTGCGGCTTCGTTGTACAAGCGCCCATAACCAAGGGGAAGGAGCCTGCAAGAAGAATCGTCAGGCATGTACTGCGGAATTTTCTTGACCAAGGTATTGGTGACATAGAGGACCTCGACTTTTTGTTCTTCGTATTGGAGCCCGAGCTTGTAGCTCTCGTTGATCCCATTTATCAGTGAGGTGGACTGCGCTGCAGTTTGCGCTTGGCGTTCCTTGTCCCACTTTGTTTGGGTGGCTGCCTGCCCCATAGAGAAGCCCATCCAGTAGCAGCCCCCCATAACGCCAAGGGTAGCTAGCACCGCGGCGCCGTATTTGGTTAAACCTTGCAAGTTGGCACCCCCATCAAACGATCAAGCTGGGCCTGCATGTTATTCATCGTGGCCTGGAGCGTAGCGACTTGGGCTTTCAGTTCCCCTATCTCCATGATGGCTTCGTTGCGCTCCTTGGCGAATATGTCCGCACGAGCATTAGCCCGTTGAAGCTGATCCATCAAAGTGGAAAGGAACGCGATATTGGTGGAATCTTCCGCCCTGTTCGACGCATCGCCACTCAACCAGCTTCGCAAACCGACGGCTGCGGCGACGATTGCGGCAAGTCCGCCACCGATCCATCCAGCCACACCTGAACCTGTCAGGCCTATATCTTCTGGCGTTGGAATCATAAATTCACCACCCCACTCCTGAACCCTTTACCCGAACGCCACGACAACACCTCCTGCCGAAGCTTGTCGCCTATACCTAGGTGTACCCACGTAGCTATTTTCCCCTGTTCAAAAATAAGTTGATCGAACTTGATGCCACTTTTGGCCAGGGCATGGCACACTTTCAGATCAGACCCGAAGCCGGGACAATGAAAATCTGCCGCCAGTCCGTGGCAATGGCTTGATGTGCTGCTGCCGTCGACGGCGCGATTAAGCGCGGGACTGCGGTAGCCGCTTGTTATCAACAGTGGGAAGCCAAGGAATGCCCGAACTTCCTCAAGGGTGTGAGAGAGTTGGCGCAAGTTTTCAAGATGTTCCGCAGTCGGTGTGTTGTCGATCTTATAGTGATCGGCGGTGGCGCTTCGTGTGAACTCCGCCAACGAGAAGTGTGGCGACAATTGCGTGGCTATCATGGCAGTGTGTGCTCTTGTAGTTATTGATTTATTTTACCTTGTTAGGTGCTCTAGGTCTTCTTATATTTAGCCTTCACTGCCTTGCAATTCTCAACCCAGGACTGCACCTCGGTTGGCAAAGGCATACCTTGGTCCAACATGGCATCGGCTAGCTTCATCACTGCATCAAGTTGATCGCCAATGGGCAAGTACGCCTTGGCTCTCATCGGCCTGTAAGGGGTGGAATGTTTAATTTTCAAGTGTTAATTCCTCTGTCTTATAGGGGGGGCATTCGATGAGTAGTGTGTATGTGCCTGGTTGGTCATACTCCATCTCCACCTCCCCGTCATTGCAGATATGCGGCTCGCCCTCTGACCACACCTTGGCCCCAACGGGGATATTTCGGACGGTCATGTTCTCAACCTGCAGCGGCATAATAGGCCGAGGGGTTACCTCCTCATTGATAACATAGTGAGTAGCCCCATCTATGTCCTCAGCCACTTCGATATAGCTCAGGTGCGGATTCGTTTGAACATGGTGGCGTACACAATGCTCCACCAGAACTTGGGTGCTATCAATCAACCCCGTCTGGTTTGCATACACCGCAAACTTTCTGGATGGACCGTCTATATCTGTACTTTGCATATCCACGTGTACCCTTTAACGAACAAACATTTGACAAACCACGCTTCCTGTAAGTCGCCCAGTAGCAACTCCAGAAATCCCCCGGTCACGCTTTGTGGCACGTACTGAAAAAGTGTGATACCCCGGGCCGACAGTCCCGTATGTGTCATAAGGCATCGCAGCCCCATCTACAAAAAATTTTAGTTCCGAGTAGTACTGGGTTGCTTCCGATGCCTGATTATATGAATACACAGGGAAATTTAATGCGGAGGCTGAGACCGCAAACACTGATGAATCAGGGGTATACACAGTAGCTGACCAAATCTCTGTGAAATTGGGGTAGTTAGCTATCTCGTCTGGATGCCAAACCCGACCATCGTTAATCACGAACATGGCGGACACTGTGACCGAGTTGCCCGCTATATTGATCGTACGAACTGCATTTATCGCGTCCGCGGTCAAGGTGCCTGAGAACGTACCGTTCGCCGCATAAAGGGTCCCGCGGATCTGTGCATCATTAAAGTGCGCCCTACCAGTCTGAGCAATGTGCCAGCCGGCACCCCCCCAGCCCGACCAATTCTTGCTCCAAATATCCCCACCGATCTTGGCGTTGGTAATCGCAGCATCTCCAATCTTGGCACTGACGATGGAGGCGTCCTGAATCACCGCGTTGTTGATAAATACCTGACCACCCTGCACCGCAAAAGGCGAAGTCACTGAGTTGTTGTTGGTGTTCAGCAGCGCCACGCGATCCGCCTGCAGAAGGATCTGCGAGATAAACCCGGGACCGTTGGGATCGTTCTCTACCCCAAGCCCGATACCCGCCCCGTAGCGAACGCCACCTGCCGTCACGGCGGTTTTCATCGTGTAGAGGGAACTAAGCTTGCCGTTGGTGTCGGCCAGCGTGGTCGCCGCCGTCTCCAACTCCGCCGCATTCTCGCCCACCGTCGAACCTAAGGTCTGAATTTCCTGTGATAGCGTCTGCTCTGTGTCCGCCACCACCTGCTGCAGGTTGGTGATAGCGGAGCCAATATCGTCATTAACCGTCGCCTCAAGGGTGTCGATAGATTGGGCTAAAGCTGAGTCCGCGTCCGCCATCACCTGTTGCAGATTTGTGAGGGCAGCGCCGACTTCATCATCAACCTGCACCTTAAGCTCCTGAACCGACGACGCCAATGCCTCATCTGCATTCGACAGGGCTGTTAGCGTGTCCGTCACCGACGAGATGTTGTCCTCGACTCGGGTTTCAAGGGTCGTGACTTGCTCAGCCAGCGCAGAGTCAGCAGTCGTGACGATCTCTTGCAGGTTGGTGATTGCCGCCGAAATAGTGTCGTTGACCGTGGAGGATAGAACATCGACCTTCCGGGTGACGATGGCATCTTCATCCTCCCGGATGTAGCGCTCTGCTTCCGTCATCAGCTTCGTCATTTCCAAGGCGTCGTCTACAGCCCCTCCGACTGCTTTATTTATGAGCTGGTCGGCAAGGTCTGTAGTCATCACCTCGTCTCGGATTGCATCAAGATACTCACTGGCCTGAGAGCTTGTGCTGCCCTCCACCCCGGCGCCTTCTGGATAGAAGGCTCCGATATTTCCTGTCCGGTCTACAAGTCTTACCCAGTAATAGAAGGATTGCCCCGCCTTCCACGTCATGTGGCTATAGCCAGTTTGCGGGTATGCCAAGTCTGTCAGCTTCTCTGCATCCTCCCTGTTCGGGGTGATCGACCACCAAAGCTCTGAACGCTGAACATCCTCGGCACCTTGTGTAGGAAGACCCCATTGAACGTTTACGCCCCACAATACCGATGCGGTGGTCAAGTAGGTGACCACGGGTGGCGGGGTCGTCTTACCCCCCAGCGTAGTTTCCGAGCTGGTGCCTGCAATGGATCGAGTACCTAGCCCGTTGATAGCGTGAACACGTGCAAGGTATCTGCCCGCGTAGATGTTAGGGACCTCAATGCTCGTGCTACCCGTGCGGTAGAACGGGACCCACTCTCCTTCGTTCCTCCTCCAAAATCCCTCATAAGCTACCGCGCCCTTAGGTGCAGTCCACCCAATGGTCATGATGGTGTTGGATATACCTTGGTTGACCACCACCCTTTGTGAAATCAATACATCTTTCGGAGGATCTATGAACCCTGGGGGTATTGCAGTAATAGGTCGGTCGTCGATTTTTGTACCATTGGCAATGGCATCAAACTTGCTCGGTTGGTACTCAATCGTTTTCAGCTCAAACTCAAGCCCTTCCTTCTCCATGACCGCAAGTACTCTGAAGTACTGCAGAGCTACAGAGCCCTCCACAGCCCAGGCACCTTCTCTCTGAGGTACTAGCGTAAAGTTCTGAGTTACGGTGATGCGCCTTTCTGCAACGGTCTTGATAGTGCGGGACTGCATGACGCCACTTGGGAGCATCACCATGATGGCATCGCCGGCTGATGCCTCAACATCGCTGTCAACGGTCACGCTATTAATAGTGGACGAAGAAATCCGGCCACCATTAATCTTCCCAATGAGGTCTTGATCCATCACACCTATAATGTCGCCCGGCCTTGATATCAAGGCTTCCATCGACAAGCTGAAGCTGTTTGATTGGGTCTCCACTTGGGATGTCAGTAGTGCCCACCGACCTGCTCGTTGCGCCTGACCCTGCGATGTACAACCAAAGGCGGTCAGTTGAACCTCTTGATGGCCATAGCGTATGTACCCATCAGGGTCCTCTACATACTCCACGACGCTCTTGTACATATTCGCTGGATCGTTCCACGAGACCAGGGCTACGGTATAGCGTGTATCTTTTGAACTGCCAGAATAATTAAACTTCCCGCCGATTACATTTGAGTTGGTGTAGACAGCAATAGCGTCTTTGGGTTGGTCAGCCACCGCGGATACACCGCCTCCCGAGTAGTACGCCATGCCTTGAAATACGGACGCGAGATTTTGTACTAACGCATAAGCCTCATCTCTACTCTGGATTTGCGTGCTGCATGCAAACCTGGGTTCAAGGCCGCCTTTGCCATCCGGCACCATTTGGTCACAGTACTGTGCAATCTGATAAAGGGTCCACTTGTCGACCATTGCAGGAGTGATGCGGTCGCCAAGGCCGTACCTTTCGTGGGTGATCACATCAAAGAATATCCAAGCTGGGTTGTTCGTCCATGCCTGCTTAAAGCCTCCTGACCAGGTCCCCTGGTATGTACGCGTCTCGGGATCGTAGTTATCCGGCACCCTTATGATGCGCCCGTAGACTTCGTAGGCACGTTTAGGAATGCTTGAGAAGTACGCAGAGTCCACAGACAGCGCGAAGTACGCTGACATCGGGTATCGCAGCTTGGCGTCGATAACCTCAGTAACTGCGTCCACCACCGTTACGTCTGCCGTGGTGCTAGAGTCAGCGTTCGCCGTGGTCCTGCGTACACGCAAAGTCCACTTACTGGTAGCTCTTGGAAGGGCAACAGTATGGCTACGTTCATACTTAGTTGTCGTCTTGCCCGTAAACGTCGATACCAGAACCTGCTGAAATGGACCGCTATCAACGGAGATGTCTACAGCAAGTTCCACCGAGTACCCGTTCGTATCCCCCGAACCAGTGTCTATAGTCATCAGTTGTGGCACTGACAGGCGTAGGCGTAAGGAGGACAGTTGTAGGTTGCTGAAGTCCTGTGTCCAAGGTCTGTCCCGCCTCACCTCAATGCCTATTGAAAGCTCGTTCTCTACGCTCGGAAATCCCGGGATATACTCTTGATCCTGGGTGCCATACCGCCAAGCGACTGTCGCCCCTTGAAAGTTCGTGGTTATACCCGTTTGTATCGGGGTGTCGTCAAGATAGATAGACTTCAGGCCATCCACAAGCCCGCGGATAGGGCCCTCAGAAATCAAGTCAAGAATTCGGGCCTTAGCCACGCTGTGCAAGCTGTCCGGCGCCTCGGTTGGAGAACTCGAACCGCCGCCATCCTTACCGCCACCACCGTGGCCGATAATCTGTTCCATGTAGCCTCTTTTTATTTTTATTGGCTAACTACGATTTAAAGCTTTGCGCTTTATTTTTAGTAGGTTATATCTTCGGCAAATATGCCGGCACTAATGACTGCACTGCCCACCAGTATTGGGCCACCATAAACTATGGGTACTGGCTGCCCTTGCGTACTGGTGTTGACAGCGCCCGTAAACGATTTGTTTGGGGTGTTGGCGGACGCCTCCGAAATGTTCAGTTTGGGTTGCGGGCTCAACATTTGAATAACACCCCCTGCAACCATCCCAATGCCTGCAGTTATTAAGGGCGCTCCGAAGGGGGTCGCTATAAGTATGACCCCCACCACAATCAACACCGCACCAACAATAGTTTGCAGTAGGCCTCCGGTCTTGGCGCCCCGAAGAACGGGGGCAATCCGTACAGTGCGCCCATGATTTAAGTTATGCAAATCCTGCTTAGGGTCAATATTCTGCTTGTCTACGAATATGGCGTACTCAATGGCCGCGCCCGCTTCCCCCATGTATCGATCGAAACCTTTGACCTGTGAGCACAACGCCCTTACCGCCTCAGCGGGACTGGAGACATAAAACTTGTGCTGCTTACCGAAGAGTTTCCCAAGTTTGCCAGAAAGCTCAATTGTCGTTAATTTTTCTTGCATACAGTCCCTTGTCTTAGATGCATTCTTTCAGCCCTCGCATGAATTTTGCATAAGTTTTACTCTCATGGAACAGGCTCACTTTAGCTCCTGGATTTGCCTCCTGAACATCTACCACCCCTGCAACAGCAAGCTCATACCTTACAAAGACCCGTTTGCCGTGCGGTACGTTGACCAGAAATGCAGGGCCTTCATTGGCCCACGCTGTGTGAAGACAGTTAGCGTATTCCTCTACGCTTTTCTTCGTATGGAGTGTCAAGTCTGGTGCTCCAGCAGCAAACTCCTGCGGTGTAGTCGTGCATCCAGCCAGCAGACAAATTGCTGAGACAGTCAATATTCTTTTCATTGTGTTCCACCTATTAGTTCTTTGTGCCTGACAACTCGTCGAGTCGTTTCAGCCCAGTAACCGCCGTATATGGCGCGAGTGGAGAGCCTACCGTATAGATGATGTAACATCAAGCCGTCCTTGAGCATGACGCCTGCATGGTTCGGTCCAGCTTTAGTCTGCACCTCCATTAGAATCACGTCATTCTCTTGTGGACCGTCGCTGACTTCGACGAATCCTGCCGCCTCAAAGTGTTTAAGGTATAGGCTTTCGTTCGCAGGGTCTTCCCACCAGGTTGTTGCACGTAGCTCACGTTCAAAGTCTGGAAGTTCAATCCCATGCTCTCTACTGAAGAAGTCCAGTATGAGCGAGTAGCAGTCAAGTGTGGCTAGTGCAAACTCCCTGCCCACCAACGGCGCTTCATAGCCTATTGGCTCGACCATGTTGAGATCGCTAGTGGCCAACTGCCCTGATATCAGGTCTTTGTACACTGAGACGATATACCAAGGTAGTTCCGAAGCCTCACAGGCCACAAGGTCCGCTTCACTGGGTTTACTTGCTGCCTCAGGATGCGAGTGGACCACTCCAACAACCTCCCCTTGTCTCTCGGCATCAGCGTAGTCCTCTGCCGCCATAATGAAGTGGTCGTTCCCAACCGCCTTATTCCTGCACGGAATGTACTGTTCCTTCCCTAAAGACGTTATCAAGAGTAAGCCACATGCTTCCCGCGGGTAATCCTCCAGGGCGTGCTTTTTGATGTTCGCTATTGTCGACTTCTTCACATTAGCCCCTAATCAACGATGCGGAGGGGAAGGATCCAAAACTCAGTGGCTCATTGGCTCCAAACCTCAACTTGCAGGAGGACAACCTCTTACCACACACGTCTTGTCCTGGGTCACCTGTAGCAACGTCGTTCTTATCAAAGTAGTTTGTGCCCGTGTAGCCACACTCCGCACTTCTATATCTAAACGCGCAGACGTTAGCTACGATCAGCCGCTTAGGCAAGAAGACACCGCTGAGGTCAAGTGCTGACTTCAGCTCAAACGTGAGGCTGACATTGTCGTGCTGTGTCTTCTGGTTTATGTACCAAATGTCATCCACAAATGCCTGCTCTGGGTCAGCAGTTGGGTTGCCATCTGGAAAGTTCCTGGCGTCTAGGTATTTTCCTAGGGTGCGCTTTCTTGTTAGCTTTGCACCAATTAGGTCATCAAGAAAAATGGCGAGGGCGCCTATGGACCCCTCCACATTTCCCACCTTTAGACTTGGCGTAGGCTGCTGTGCTTCACCTGAAACTCCGAACCCATCTCCAAGTATTGGCCAGGCCTCGTATTCAACACCCTGCCACCACATAGCGCCCACACGGGTGTACCCGTGAAAGAGTAATTTGTCTCCGCCTATGCCTTCACAATCTAGCTCGAATAGGTCAATCTTGGCACTGACCTCAAGCTGTTGTACGTCCGCGTAAATTCCCATTCTTTTCTTCTTATTGTTGTAAGTCTATTTTAGTGTTTATAAGTCATCTGCACAATGGCAAGTTACGGAACAGGCGCGTACTCCAGTTTGGCCGTAAGCGTATAACTGTCGGCGCCATTCGGTGTCATCTTGAATTCCTTGCCTCTAACTGTGATGGGTAGTCCTAAGGGTGTAGTCCAGTTAAATCTCCTGTACCCTCCGTGCTCTCTCAAGAAGTTATACGCTGGCAGGAGATTTTCCTTTAGCCCAAAGATGGAGATATTCCACGATTCCTCAATGTGGTTCAGTCCGTCGGGTGCAGACATCTCATACCCGTTGCCAAATTTGGCGGTCAAGAGTCTCAGAGTGATGTCCGGTGTGCTGTTGCTGTCAATCAACCAAGTAAATGTTTCCATGGTTTATGTTGCCCTTATTGCCTGACTTATTAGGCCGCCTTGGCCGGTTTCTTTTCTAATGGCACCCTTGATCATTTCGTTGAGTTGGTTGCCGAACTGAGCGAGCATGTTGTTGTCCGATTTTGTGTCGGACTTTGATGACCCATCGGAGGCGACGTGGACATTGGTGGTCATGTAGTAAACATTGCCCCCGCTGCTCTGTGCCCCGATGGGCACGGCCCTTACCCCAAGGTCCCCGTTCGACGTACGGGTCAATGGCATGATCGCCTCGGGACCCGCCTCTCCAAACATCGACATTGGCGCCACGTTGGTGCCAGTAGTTAGATTGTTGGTGAACGCACCTCCCTTGGCAAATTTCATCATGTTGCCAGCAGAGAAAGCGTTACCCTTGGCGCTTTGCACTGCGAACGCTTGTGCGGGCACAGCCCCGTTGCTGTAGGTAACCGGCTGCGACCCGCTACCCATCATGCCGCCTATGGCAGTTATCCCCATCTGGATAATCATGCCAAATAACTGGTTCGCAGCCATCCTCACGGCCATCTTGGCCAGATCAGCAAGAATGCTTACAGTAAACTCCGTGAAATTCAGCTTACCTGTCAGCGCGAAGTTCTCAAGTGCTGTGCCTGCCCGGTCGAAGGACATCTCCAAGGCGTTGGCCACCAAATCCCCAGTCTTCGCCGCTTCGTTGCGGTACTTGGTGAATAGCTTTTCGACGCCGGCCTCCGCCGTATTGTCGGCAAGGTAGTCACTAACCCCTGTGGCATTTGCTGCCGTACCTGCCCTAGCCTTTTCGGCGGTAATGGCTTCAATGTCGTCTTGTGTCGCCCGTATGCGAGCATCCGCAATAGATCGCTGCTTGGGGTTTGTCGCTTGGTCGCGGGCGGCTTTAAGATCCTTAACCAGTGCCTCACGCTTGTCGAGGATCTGGTTGTATTTTTCCTCTGCCTGCTCCCGAGCACGCAAGCCCGCTATCACATCATCGGTTAAATACTGCTCACTAATCCGTTGCTGCGTCTTTTCTTGCTCCCGAAGTACAGCCAGGTTGGCCTTGCGTAAGTCTCCTGTTTCTTTGAGCGATACTTTGGCGGCCTCTGCGTTCATACGCTCAAGGATGTAGTTTGGGTCGTTATAGTCCTTTGGGCCTTTAGGTACTTTTTTAGGGGCGCTAAAGGAGAGGCTTCGGTTCAGCTTGTCAATGCTTTCTTGATACCTGGCAGCAGCGTCAAGAGATTGAGCCTCAAACTTCTGTATGCCCTCCTCCCCTCCCTTGATCGCTTCACCCTTCGCCCCAAGTGGGTCTGCAAGCATGAATTGGTCCGCAGCTGCTATAGTGCCAGTCGCAACCTTTTTCTTGCCAGCGTCCGAGGAGGTCCGCAGTATTGCCTCGGCCTGCTTCTTATCCGCAGCCATGCGTTGATACCTAGCGGCTGCACCCTCCGCACTGCCTAAGAACTCTGCCCTTTTCTGCTGAGCAATCAGGCCATTAATGGTAGCCATCGCCTGAGCTTGGCTTTCCTTGTTCGCAGTGATTTGTTGATCCAGCAAAAGGACGGCTGACAAGTGTTCCTTCTGCTCTTGTTGCATGAGGGTGAGGTCGCGTGTATAGGCTGCCTGGTTACCCAGCATCAGCGTTTGAACTTGAAGCGATGCCGACTTGTCCACCATCAACCCTTTGTTCTTTCCCGCAACCTCAAGTTGAAACCCCATCGTGGCCGCGATGCCAGCCTCTAGATCCCTTTGTGCTGTAAGTTGTGCAGTCTTGGATTCAAAATCCTCAAATAACCTTTCTGACTGAGTACGGTTATCCGTTGGTGTGACGCCGCCAGCCCGTTGGTTATTCAGGTCTTCTTGCGCCTTCAGTTGCTTCTGCAACTCCTCCGTAATTCCAAACAGTCTTTTCTGCTCAAGGTCTTGCTGTTTGGCCAACATGCCCGACTTATTGCTCGCCAGGTCATATACCGCGGTCAGAGCCGTGTAGCCAAGTGCGACCCAACCAACCGCTGAAGTTAACTTTGTTGCGATACCAACCAACCCGCCCATAGAGGTAGCTACCCGGCTCAATGTGCCGGCAGTTGCTGCTTGACCAGCACCCCGAGCTACAGTGTTAGCACCTTGTGCAGCAGTGTTGGCAGCGAGCGCCAAGGTTTCAGCATTCGTCGCCGCGGTGGACGCCTTTTTTATAACGTTGGCCGTAGATGTAGCCAGGCTGAAGGCAAGGGTGGCGACTTTGGCTGCACCATAAGCCAGCGCGAAGGTCAGCAGCGCGTCCTTACTGTCCACAATGGACTGCGCAACGGAGATGAACATTTGAGCGGTGCCAGAAACCAGGTTCGTGAACCCTTCCGATCCTGCTACTTTATCCAAATCACCTAACAGTTCTCGCAAGTTGCCCTTGATGTTGTCAAAGGATTTTGCGTAAGTTTGCTGTATCGTCGAGGTTAGTCGGTTAGAGGCACCTTCGACTGTGTTGATCAGCTTGGAGTTAGCAATGACCAAGAAGCCTTGTGCACCCTCCATCTCCTTCACTTTGGCAAGGTAGTTGTCCAGATCCTCAAGGATAGGTTTGATAGCCCGGCTTCCCCGCTCGCCAAAGACCGCCTCAAGTGCTTCGTTTCTAGACTTGTCCGTCAGCCCAAAAAGTGACTCCCGCAAATCTACCAGAACCTCCTGGAATGGCTTCATCTTGCCGGCTGCATCGTATGCCGTCAGCCCTAGCGTAGCCATCGCTTTGGCGCCTCGGGCTATAGGGGTGTACAACTCCTTGGTCATGTTACGGAAGGACGTTCCTGCCATTGTCCCGGTGATGTTCCGTTGGGCCATTACTGCAAGTGCTGCTGAAGTTTCCTCCAGCGTAATCCCATACTGCGCTGCAGACGTGGACGCCTGCTTCATAGATTCAGTGATTTTCTCCACCGACGTGTTGGAGACCGCCGCGGCTTTAGCGAACACATCCCCGACTCGGCCCGCCTCACTCGTCTGCAGGTTGAATGCTGATAGCGCCGCGGTAACCGTGACCGCAGCCTGCTCCATTCCCAATTCGCCCAGTGTGGAAAGACCCATCACCGTATTCAGTGCTTCCAGGGACTGCTTCGACGTTAACCCCGCCTGAGCCAACGCTTGCATCGCTTCGGCTGCAGCCAGTGGTGTCTTCATCGACCCAAATACTGACGGCATCATTTGTTCGGTGGATACTGGGGAGTTACCTAGAGCCTCAAGAAACTTCAGGCGATACTCCAGATCTTTACCCACAGTCAACGTGTTTTTTACAGCACTGCCGATTGCCGCACCTGCGACAAGTGGCACTATCGCACCATAGGTCATCCAGAGTGTGCCAAGTGTCCCAGACAGGCCTCTGGCTACAGAGTGAGCGTCACGCATGGCTGCGGAGTTCTCTCTAATCTGCGCGGTGCCTTTAGCCGTGGCTTTAGTTAGCGCGCCTCTTCCTTTCTCAAGTTGAGCCTGCGTGGCAGCAAGCTTTTTGGCATCGGCGTCCTCTTGCCTCAACATCGCCGCCAACGACGAACTCTTGGCCGGGTACATGCCAGAAGATGCAGTCAGCGAAGACACCTGCTGCATAGCCCTTGCGGAACCTTCAGAATCCTGCTGCCGCATAATGTCTGCGAACAACGTCTGCGATGCTTTAGGCGCCCCAGTCGTTGCAGTCAGTGACTTAATAATCGAGGCGCGGGTTTTGACAAGTTGAGAGAACGCTACTTTGTCCTGTGCTTCCTCCTGCCGGAGCATCTCCGCGAACACTGACTTCGAAGCTGTTGCCCCTTTGGTGTACTTGGGATTATCCAATGCTGTAAGTTGCGCAACTGCAGTCTTGCGTGCAGCCAGCAGTTGAGCCTGCGTCACTTTATCTTGCGCCAGCCTAGCTGCGTCAATCTCTTTCAGGTTCTGCAGGTACTTGGCCTGGTTGCCCTTCATCTGATTGATGCGGCGAGCCTCAGCAGCGAACTCAGTGGCATCCATTTTTTGGTTAAATTCTTTAACCTGGGCAAGGGTCCCGTCTTGAGCTAACTTGGTCGCACCCAGCACCTGCCCCATGCTGCGGGAAACGCGAAATTGCATAGCAGCGGTGCTTGTGCTGGATTTCTCCAGCATGTCCATAGCGCTGGTGTATTGATTGATGCCGGCCGTCGCGGCCTTTGCATCCTTGGCCACTGAGGGTGCGACGACCGCTGTGTTGTTGACCGTTGCTGCAGTGGTAGCTACTGCAGCAAGGCTTGCCTTGAGCTTGTCAAGTTCAACGACCGATTGCCCTGTACGGACTTCGACTGATAGCGTGCTGGTTTGATCGGCCATTTTCTGACTCTTATTTTTGTTTTTTTGACCACCACTCAAGGTGTGTGGCATCCATCGCCTGTACTAGCCTGGTCAGCTTCAGTGCGGGATACCCCTTCTGTATCTCCGCCATCTCCACGTAGGCCAGAACCTCACTAACCTGGATCGGTTGTAGCCCCACCTGATTGAATTCCCTCGCATTCGTCAGGATTCTGTAGGCTTCCCTGTACTTTTTACAGTCGGCCCTTAACTGAGGTCTTGAATGCAAACGGGGGTTAATAACCCCCGTTCTTTTTTGTAGGTCCAACATTGAGGAGACTGCTGGACCCCACTCAAGCTCCCACTTGAGGACCTCTACGAGTTTTTTTCTTGTTCAGCCTCTTGATGCAATCGGTACTGTTCTGCGTCGTCGGCCAAGTTCAGCAGCGCTGCACGGAAATCCCGCATCTCAGGTGGGCTCAGCAGCTTTATGACGTTGGCACGGCTGTAAGCCAGCACCTCACCCTTGAACCCTACATTCTTCCAACCGAGTACCAACGTGTCCGCTATCACGCCGCACATCAGCTTATCGGCAAGTTCGTCTGCAGCCTTGCCTCCTTCCTTCAGCTTTTTCTCGTTCTGGTCGTACGTCTCGGTCATAGCCGTCGAAAAGTTCTTGTTTCCCGAGCGTGCAATAAGGAAATCGGCACCGTGCAGGGTTCGCCATACGCCGTTCACTTCGGCGTCCAGATTTACTGCGAATTTTTGAAATACGTCTAGCATGCGTGTCCTGTTGGTTTGGTGAGGGACATGGCCCTCTTTATTATTTAGGGTGCTGCGGTGCGGGTGATTTTGATGGTGTGGCCGGAAGTCGGATCGAACAGCGCTTGGTAGTCGACGGCCATCTCAACGTCTGTATCGAGGCCCCCTGCAACCACTGTAGCTTTGGTGACCTTGACCTTTGGCAGCGAGAACGTGTACTTGTTGCCTGCCGCATCCTCCACACCCCATGACAAGGCGAAGGCCGTGTTGCTGACATACTTGCTGTAGATCACCCCATCAGCGAAGTAAACAGAGAAGGCGCCCGTTGGCTTGAATGTGCCAGCGTTGATAGTGCAGGCACCAAGGTTTCCCAACGCCTTCTGCGCCCGCAGGCCTGCATCCGTCGCTAGGCTGACCTTGCTGATTCCACAAGGGTAGGCGACTCCCGCGACTGTAAGGTCTGCAAAATTCGACGCCGAGTTCATCACTTCGGTCAGATCTGCAGGTGCCACTGCGGCAGGTACACCCGTCACGCCGCCCGGAACCATGTCACGGCCCATGAACCCGAAACTGCCCGTCAGGATCGCCCCTATCGAGAAGTCCAGGCTCATCGTGTTGACGGCTTGGCCACGGTACAAGAAGAATTGGTTGATATCCGTGAATCCTTTCTCGATACTGAAGAAAGGTACAGACACCCCATTAGTCAAGGTATCGAAGTCACCGCTCACATCCGGGACCCATTCTCCACCAAGTGCTGCAGCAAGGAACTCGTCATACGTGCCGTAGGACAACTCGAACTGAATGTCGCCCGCAGTTTCCGCACCTGTCTGCACCAGGTCTGCAATTTGTCGGTCAGCACGAATCTCTTTGCTGGTCTCTGTCGAAATGGTGAAATCTAGCGACTCACCTGTAAATCTAATGTCTTTGGAGGCGCCGACTGCGGGGGTTTGACCGAACTCGGCTTCAGGGATGACGCGCAGACGCGCAAGGTTGGATGATGCAGTAGCTGCCATTCAAGGGCCTCTTATTATTATTGTTATCGGACCCCGGAAGGTCAGTCTACGCCCGCTTATTGCGGGTCATTTGACACAGGTCTATTTTAATGCTATGTGAGCCGGTTGGCAATAGGTAAACCGTCAAAGTAGAAAGGAACATACAGGGTTTCAAATACCCAACCTACAGCAGTTTTTTGTTTTCCCGCCGAAGGGATGAGAGTTTTCACAGCCTCAAGGTTTATGGCCTTAAGTTCTTCCTTCATAAACGCCTGCATCGCAAGCATTGCTTTACTGCCCTTTCCTTCCCTTACCCCGAAGTGAAATTCAATAGAGCCCCAAGTTCTGTCTATGGGCCTAGTAGCAATGGTTACCTGCTCAGAGTCCCCAAATACGACCTCGTAGTTGACAACCTTCTCCAGGGTATCCATGTTGGGCTTCGTCCCGTTGTTACCGTATATCTCCACATCGCTGAACTCCGATGCTTCCCAAGTTGCAACAACCTTCGCCACAATGGCATTACGGGCATCTAGTGTTGAAAATACATCACTCAAAGTTTGGTCCTCGCTAATTTATTGGCCTGCAGCTTGCTCACGTTGATGTACTTCGGGAGTACTGCCATTAAGGCCTTGGCTATGGTTTCGCCTGTGTTGCCCACATAGGAGCGGAAGTTGATGGTGCCGTTCTCGATCTTCAACGCGTAGGGTTCAGCGTGGGCGGCCGAATTGGACAAGTAAAAGGTGTCACCTAGTTTGTAGTTAGCGTCCCTACCTTTGTTCATGGCCTTGGCGTAAGTAATGGCTTGGCTGTCGCCGGCCCTAAACAGCCCTTTGTCTTGATCCAGCAGGTTCAACTCGTTGAAGGTCCGATTGATGCCGTTGATCGAGTATTGCCAATTGCCTACAAAATCCCCAGACGACTGGGGTGACGTTTGCAGTATTTCTCGGAACAACTCCACAGTTATGCCGTTGGCGACGTGCGCAGTCTCCGCCTCTACTTTGTCGAACCAACTGTCAAGGTGGTCGACGAAGGTGTCCACATTCTTGACTTGAACACTAATCAAGGTGCACCCCTGCGAAGGTGCAGGTAGTGAACATCACTCCTGAACTGTGTCGATATGACCGTCCAATTACCCTCAACCAGCGTGATGCGTGTACCGTTGGCCGGCGCCGTCAAGGCTACCGCCTGCATGTCCCCTCTCTTAAAGGTCTCAGAGGCCTGGCTGAAGTAGGTGAAGTCCGACTGCCAACGCAGCTTTAGCACGGTGATAGGTATGTTTACGTCAGTCTCTATCTCTGTTACGGGGTCCATTGCCGACTTCTTTATAAGGCCGACCTCCAAGGCCCCTGTATCAAGCTCTTCGGCTACCGCGGCCAGGTGCCCTGCCGTCGCCGGATACGAAGCCATGATCGTGTGCAGCCTTCCGCCCATATCTACGATGGAGTTGTTTGGTATGTGCTCTGCTCTGGAAAAGAAAATTTGCAGCTGGTTGAATTTACCGCTGCTGATCTCTGCTTCACTGGTTGATTTGACCCAAACTCGTGCGGCATATGCCTCGTGCGGATCTGTGGCTTCCAGCAGCTGCTTGACCGTGGACACCCTGGCCATGCCCTCCGCTTGATGCAATACGTGCTTTTCTCGTATGACCGCGCCTTTGAAAGCATCCATCTCGGTCACCCCAACCAACCAGTTCAGTCCGTGAAACTGAATGGTTAGTCTGGTCGGAAGCGCGGCGCCTGGTGCTACCTCAAATACACGGCGTTGCGCCGTGAGGCCATCCCGCTTACTTTCGTCAAAAACATCAAGCTGCCCAGTACCAAGTTCCTCACCAGAATAGGCGTCGAAGAACTTGGTGCGGTTGAAGTACTTGGCTGCCTTTGATAACTTCATCGATTTACCCGCCTGTTACTGGGTCATATGCGGGGCTGACACGCAGTAATACTGTACGATCCACAGACACCGCCACCGACGAGGATAGGTCGTCCAAAGCCTTGATCAGCCGTCCGCGGAATAGGTCATACTGTTCCGATAATCCCTTAAGCACATCTTTATAGGGTTCGCCAGAGAAGCGAGACATAGAAGCCTTTCCGTCTGACAGCGATTTAGGGCTAAACATTGGTAGGGCCAAGCCGAATTGCTTTGCAGCAGAATACGTGGAAAACGAACGTACAAGTTTGTACACCCTACCCTCCTTAACCGACCTATCCACTTCCCCTTTGGCAGCAATGGCTTCGTAGGTGGCTGCCAAGGTTGTGGAGATATCGAAGATATCCTCCTCAACACCTGTCGAGTACACCTCCAGACCTAGGGTGGTGTCCTCTAGCTCATCGTCGCTCACCCCTAGTGCTGCTCGGATGTCGTCGTAGTTGGTGTAGTCCGTCAGGATCAAGGTTTACTCCTCAGCTGGGGTGAGCTTCTTGGCAGCAACCTGCCGTTCGATCCATCCGGTGCTCACTGCACGTGTTGGTGTGCCTTCGATCCACTGTCCTTCTTCGGGGTCCCACATGCTGCCACCTGAGACGGTCTTCACATTAACGTACTCCTTCTTCTTTGCCTTGCTGGCGGCCTTGGCTTCAGCAATTTGCAAGTCGCTTGGCTGGTCTCGGATGGACTGGGCAGCCGAGGTTGTCTCTACTGGCGTCTTGGGCTCTGCTGCTTTGTTATTGTTGGCTACGGCCATTTACTGCTCCTGTTTAGTAAGTGCTAAAGGGTGGCCGAAGCCACCCTTTAGGTTTAGGCTTATTTCAGTTCGAGAACCGAGAAGCTTTGGTCGAACAAGCGCATTGCGGCGGAGCCAGAATCCCATCGCATTTCGTTGCTACGAGCGATAACGTCCTTCGCCGTGGCTTGGTAGTTCGCCGACAGGCTGTTCACTCGTTGCACCGCGAATCGGCTATCCAGGCCCATCAATGTTCCGGCTGGCCAGTCTGCGTGGTCGGTGACGAACACATCTACTTCAGCGGGAATGAGCGGATTGGCCACGCGCATCTGCGAATCAATGCGCGGCGAGGTTGGGTTATCGCCTGTGATGACTGGTTTGCCTGTGCGATTCTCAATCGCAAGTGCGCCGTCGATGTCAGTGATAATCCAGTTGATGCGTCGGTAGCTTCGTCCACGGTACAGCCACTTCACCCAGGCTTCGTGCGTGATCTTGCCAACTGTGGTGCTTGCGGCGTCCAGATCTGAGGCGTCAACGTACATACCGGCGATGGCGGACAGAGCCGACATTTTCATGTCCTCGTCGCCATTGAGCAAGGCAAGGATATTCTCACCTGCACGCGCATCGCGCTGCACAGCTACTTGACGCGCAACCGATAGGGCCAAAACATCCAGACCTACGTTGTCTTGTGCTTGATCAGACCACTGAACACCCAAGGATTCCGATGAGACTGACTGGCTTCGATCCGAAACGGTCAGCAACAGCATGTTGGTCGGACGAGCCAACTGGGCAACAGGCTGACTACGGCCTTTCTCAGGGCCGTCGTAATTCAACACTGCTCGCCTGAACTCGGAACCCTCTATCGTCTCGGTCACGGCAACGAAGCGATCAAACGCGGCTGCCGAGGTGTCAAGGTCTTCGGCAAGCTTGTCTTCGATGGTCGACAAGATGGCGGCTTGGTACAGGATGCGGCTTTGGGGCACGTCGTTGCGAGTAGCTGCGGCCGCATCCATGCCGCAGGGGCCTGTGCCTTCCATCACATCTTTGATGCGGGTGGCCCGAATGCCGTTTTTGCGGTCGTTCTTGGTGAACAGGCCTAGCGAAGCGCACATCTGTTTGAAGGCAGGCGCATCGCCTTCCTTCACAGGGTGGCGCTGGTTGATCAACGACTCGACCGAGATCTTGGCTTCATGAGCCTCGCGGTAAATGTTGGTGTCAAGGGCGACTTGCTGCATAGCGCCCGTTTTGTCCTGATAACTGGCCATTTTTATTATTCCTTATTATTTGGCTTGTGGGCTTATACGCGGCGAATGACGCCGGGATGTACAACTTCCCATAGGTACTTCAATTGCGTAGCGGCGGCGTATTCGGCAGGTGCGACATAAGCCTTTACCTTCGTCACACCTGTGGTGCCGGAAGCAGGATTGGTGTCAACGACCACCAGCGTGCCAAACGTCAGGGCACCCGTGTCAACCTCCTGGTAGCCGGTGTCATCCACGCCGCCAAGCTTGAAGCCGTCTACCGTAGCCGGCTCGATGCCGGTGACAAAGCCAAAGATCTGATCGCCGGTTCCAGCCAGCACAACCTGGCTAACATCGCCCAGTTTTACTGCCTTACCCTTGTCCTGATCGACAATGGGCGCCAGCTTCGTTCCCATGCGGAACGTTTCTGCAACAACACCCAGGGTCGGGCGGACTTGAAACTTAGCCATTTTGTAGTTCTCCTAATGAGCTAGTTTTAGGTAGCAGCAAGTTGGGCGGCCCGGAGGCTGTCCACTGCAACTGGTTTGGAATTGGTGTCGGTATTTGGGTCCACTGCAGCGACACCGCCTACCTTGTAGTTCTTGGTGAAGTCAGCGCTCAGGTTGGTGTGCGCTGCAAGAACGTCGGTCACCGAGGACGCATCGAAGCTGGTCACGCTATGGTTGAGCGCTACCTGCATGGCGTTGATCGACTTAACCGCAATTGCCTTGAGGCCAGATGCTGATGCCTCCAGCGCAGCGACCGTTGTCGAAAGAGATTTGTTTTCAACCTTGGCGTCGATGAGCGACTCATTGCAATCTTTGAGTTGCGCCTTGAGCAGGTCGACCGCAGAATTGTCACTAACTACTTCGTTTTTGACAATAAATGGAGAGCCCTCATCGGCAGCAGCGGCAGCAGCGGCAGCGGCATCGGCTGCAGCCAAAGCGTCAGCAGTTGCTTGCGCCTCTGCCAGTGCGGCTGCAACGGCCTCAGCGTCGGCGGCGACTTCATTTGCGGGGATTAGGCCGTTTGCGACCAGTGCGGCCTCTACTGCCGATACGAGCGTTTTTTTATTATTAATGTTGGGCATTTTTGCTCCTATGCCGTTATTTTCAAAGGAAAACCTGTTTTTGTCAACTTTTTTAGCATTTACTTCTGCTAAAGCGATGTCAAAGTTATATATTTTGTCGATAAGCCCAATTTCTACGGCACTTTCTGCCAAGAACACCCTGCCTTGTGCCATAACCGTGTCCGTGTACTCATAGCTCTTGCTACGCTCCTCCGACACGTGGGTAGCAAATATCTTGTACACAGAGTCAACCATGCTCTGTAACTCTGCTTCGCCGGTCTCGGTCAAGGGCTCATTCGGGTTGCCCATCTGCTTGTACTTGCCGGCCCGGATCACTGTGGCTTTGATGCCCTCTCTCTCAAGCCTTACGCTCTGCTCCATGTGTGTCATGATGACACCGATAGACCCGATGATCGCGGTCTCCGAGGCATATACCTCCCGCGCACTTGAGCCAATCCAATAAGCCCCCGACGCCATGCTTCCGTCTGTGAACGCGAACACGGGCTTAATGCTTTGGTCAATAGCAGAGATCAGCTCCGCAGTGTCATTAACCCCACTTACCGCCCCACCTGGGGAATCTATGTCAAGTAGGATGCGGTCGATGCCAGGGTTGGATACTGATTCAAGTAACGCGCTTCGTATGCTGTTGTACGAGACCAGCCCAAATGCGCGATTCCAGATGGAGTCAGTATTTACTAACGCGCCTTTGATGCTGATGATGCCTGTAGATCCCTCAACGCGAAGCATCTCGCTCTTAACCTCCTGAGCGTCTTCTTCATCCCACTCATCGTAGGCGCCCATTGCAATTTTTGCGCGGATAGCATACGCGTTTGCCTCGTATTGCGCAAGGCCTGCCTCGGTAATCACCCATGCCGACTCAGGCGCAAGGTGTCCTATTTGTTTAGGCATTCTTGCCTCCTTTCACTGGGTTATTTTTCTTGTTCTGACCCCGGGCACTTGTGGGTGCATCCGACTTCTGTTTTTGATTTATCGTAGACCCATCGTTGGACGCGTCTCCGTTCATGTTTTCGGTGCTGGCCTCTGCTGAGCGAAACATAGTCCCTGTCAGCGGTGTGTAGCCTACAGGGGGTAAGTGCCCAGTCAACTCAATGCTCGCTTCCTCATCGCCCATCAGCCCTAGCGACAGTAATTCAAGCACCCTGGATTGCTTTGCCTGCTTGAACGATTCGAGTTCACTTTGCGGGCGCAGCGTGATGGCCTCATACTTAAACTCTACGTACACGTCCAAACCGAAGAGCCTTAACGCCAAGGTCAAAATCTTCGAGTACATCTCGTTCAACTTGAACTGAATAGCTCCTTCGGCGTACTGCATGAAGAGGAGGGTTTCGGTTGAAGCGATGTTGCTGGACCCGGTGTTGTGCCCAAGTATTGCCGGCAGCGTTTTGGCGCCCGTGGACATTTTTGCGTTCGATAGATCCTCCAGGGTCTGGTATTCGCTAGACAGCGAGATGTTGCCGTTGTTATCCAGGCTTATCTCAAGCATGTCGTTATAGACCAGCGCGTCCTCAGGCTCCAGTGCGTTCATCTGCTCCTCAAGTGCTGCCACGGTACGCTCGTAATACTCCGCCGCCTTCTCCTGGTCATGCTGCATCTCAGGTGGCATGTGCTTCAGGAACGACTCATAGTCAATCTTTACGTGAACCCTAGGGTGCACCGCCCTGCGAACTACCCGCTGGATGTCCGCCAAGAACTGCTCGGAAAACAGCGTGGGCTTGATCGCACTCTCAACGGGGGAGGACGCATAAGCCTCCATCAACTCCATGTCTAAAGCAACATAAAAGAAGGTGGGGATGTCGAGGTCAATCTCCTCCCCCCCTACCTTCTGCACAGGCCGCAGGCCTTCCTTGTCCGGCTTGAATTCTATGGTGGTGGTGGTCAGCGGCTGAATACGCAGGGGTAGCCTATCCTTGCCGAGCACTAGCTCGCCGGCAATGGCGCCATACAGCCACAATTCTTTGGCCCAGGATTCTGATATAGAACGAATAGAGTTTGACCCAGCGAAACCTTCTGCATAGTCAGGCAGAAGGTCAAATCGAGTCAGTAGCTGTTGGGTGAGGTTCGTGGCTTCGGGGTTGATCGTACCGTCGAGGTTGCGTGCAACTGCCGTGTAGTTCCGGGTGATCGCTGTGCGCAGGTACGCGAACATCGAAGCCGACAGATCTGGGGAGGCGTGGGCCAGTTCCCTTAAAATCTCACGAGAATCCTGAGAGCGGGAAACCCTCGAAATATCCGTGGAGGCAAGCCTTCGATCAGTTCTCGTGAGGACGCTGTTGGCGTCCATCGTTGCTGACTTGAAGAAGGAGGGTAACGCAGTGAGCCCATTGCGTAGCCGCTTGGGCGGAGTCACTGGCTTTAGCTGGGTGGCGGCCTCGATCCCGGATAACCCAAGGAAGGCTTTGACACGTCTGAGCATTTATTCATGCCTTCTTATTATTGTTCTTATTTTGGCATAATGTGCCGCATTATGCTAGTTTATTAGTGTTTTTTCATCTTAAATGTGCTGACAAGAGAAGGAAGCACTATTCTGTGGTGGCTGACCCCTAGCATCTTTGCTGCAGTCGCAGCGTACAGGGTTGCGTGGTGGTAGTGGTCGTTACCGTCCTTGGATTTGCTCCACACGTACTCAAGCTCTTGAGCCTGTGTGAACTTCTGAATTCGCTTCATGTCCTGAAGCTGGGCCACCCACAAGTCATCGGAATGTTCGTCCTCCATCTTCTTGATATTGCCCTGCCTCAGGTTGTCCATGAGCGCATCGAACGCCTTGTTGCGGTTGATGTTGACCTGGCGCAGATCAAGGTCTGCCTTTTCCTTGTCCTCTTCTTTATTGGCAACACTGTGCGTTTCGATAGAATTCTTGTTCACGTACACTGCGGCGAACAGGTTCATGTCCTGTCCCTGCATTCGGTAAACGGTTTCCGAGTACGGCAAGGCGTCTACAACGGTGACTCTTGGCCAGTACTTCTTGGCAAGTTCCTGCCGGCGCTCAACAACCTTCGAGTGGTGAATCTGCTCGCAATGCACAAGCAACAGGGTTCCATCGTATAGCACCGCGGCGATGACCGCGTGGCACGTGATGCCCATGTCGAGACCCATCACATAACTAACCCCAGATAGCGGAGCCCGAGACACAATGGCTGCACGCAACTCGTCTTCCATCAACGTGGACATTGAATCCGCACGAGGCAGTCCCAAGTTATAGTTGTCAAACTGTGAGCGCCTGGCGTACTTCGTGCTGGCCTCGATTAGGTAGGCCGGCGTGATGATGTTTGGAGCATCGAACGGCGTTACTTGGTAGCCAGCGGCTACGAAGTTTTCCGTAGGATTCTCGCACACCCATTCCCGGTGCTCAATCTGCAGAGATGGCTCTTTTCCACAGTGCGGGCAGAGTACCTTGGCCTCTCTCCACCTAAGGGTGGACAGCATCCTTTTCGTTACTTCCTCAAGGCTTCCCTTGAAATCCGGTACGTGCACGTGCTTATAGAAATCCGGGATAAAGTAGTGATTGCAATGCCCGCACTTAACCATGTTGAAGTGGCGCCTCGACTCTTTAAACTCTGCATCGATGCCAAAACCTGGTTGCGTGGGTGTAGAGAACTTCTTCTTGCGCCTATGCTTACTGTGAGTCAAGCGTGACTGGTACTGCTCGATAATGCCAAGGTCTGAGAAGTCCAGCTCGTCATGGATTAGTTCGTCGGCGGGAATGGAGATCGGGGCGTTGCCCGACGCACTCCCTTTCATATAGAGAAATGAATCCCCCAGCTGCTTCACCCCGGAGTTGTCCGTCGACTTGTCTATCAAGTCCGACAGATACTCAGAATTGTTGATAACCGGGTCTACCCGAGTAGTCATCACGTTAGCCGCGAACGACGCAGTCGGGAGCGTGTAAATTACTGTGTAGTAGGGTTGTATCGCACAGCCGGCCAAGGCCCCTCGGATTGACCCTTCTGTCAGCCCGACCTGTGAGCATTTTGGGACCACAATATCTTGAGAGGTGTCGGAAAGTATCTTCTCTTGATACTCGTGGTCTTTGAAGGAGTACGGTTCACCATTGATCGTGGTGTGCTTGCATATCCACGCAGGGGCCTGGTCTACGGTGAACTTATCCGTCGTCTGAGAGCGGAGTCGCTCCAGGTGATTTCTTGTGGTTGAATCCAGCATTTCTTCTTTTTATTGTTGCTGTTGTGGCCGGAGATTTTTCCAGTCCATCCTATTTCGATGCGGTCACGTCATGGATTCACCTGGCCCAGAATTTCCTCAGCACGACCTGCATCAATCAGACCTGTTGCTTCAAGCTTACTCAGCCCCGCCTCGGTTAGTGGGTCTTCGGAACTCACTACGTCGACAGCTGAAAGGTCGGCAAGATACACCCGCACCTCCGCGGAGGTGACCGCAGCATCTTCTATGGCTACCCTCTCTTCTGTAGTAAATAACTTTCGGAAGTCCAGAACCGTTGTTCGGGGAGTCTGGGATGGCTGTGCAACTTTGATAATTGGCATTATTTAATCCTTACGTATTTGGTGGCATCACCGAGGGTCTCTTTGGTTTGGAGGCCAGCGGTGACGCTTGGTAAGCTTATGGCGAGTCTTCCTGACTGTCCCACAGCAACCCACAGACCATTGCCGTAAGCTACAGAGAGGATAAAGTTAGTTCCAAAACTCGAAGTTCTTTGAGTCCAAGTAATTCCGTCAGGACTGGTAGCTAGTTTTCCTTCTTCGCCCACCACTATCCAAAGCCCGTTGCCGTAAGAAACGCCGCAGGGGGTTGACGACCCCAACCCCGAAGTTCTTTGAGTCCAAGTTGTTCCGTCAGGGCTGGTGGCTAGCTTTCCTGCTTCGCCCCCTGCAACCCAAAGGCCGTTGCCATAGGCTAGGCAGCGGATAGTAGAAGCCCCAAAACTCGAAGTTCTTTGAGTCCAAACTATTCCATCATAGCTAGTGGCTAGTTTTCCAGCAGTGCCGCTCGCAACCCAAAGGCCATTGCCGTAGGCTATGGAGTAGATGTCTGAGACCTCAAAACCCGAAGTTCTTTGAGTCCAAGTTGTTCCGTCAGGGCTGGTGGCTAGCTTTCCTGCTTCGCCCCCTGCAACCCAAAGGCCGTTGCCATAGGCTAGGCAGCGGATAGTAGAAGCCCCAAAACTCGAAGTTCTTTGAGTCCAAACTATTCCATCATAGCTAGTGGCTAGTTTTCCAGCAGTGCCGCTCGCAACCCAAAGGCCATTGCCGTAGGCTATGGAGTAGGTAAAGCTAGCCAATAAAATAGAGGTTCTTTTAGTCCAGTTAATCCCATCTGTGCTGGTTGCAAGGCCTTTCATATCCGCCGCTGCTACCCAAAGTCCGTTGCTGTAAGCGATGTAACGGACAGACGCTGCCCCAAATAACTCCTCCAAACCGGGAATCGGAACCCATACCTCAGCTTGCGGCGCGTCGACGCCATACTTTTCGAAGAACGCAGGATAATCAGCAGCTTCGTCGGTCAGCACATATCCGCTCTTCAAATAAGCAGCGTTATCCGTTACATACAGAGGGTCAACCGCAGGGTTGTCCGACTCCGGGAACCAGACATGCGAGCCAATGGGTTTAGCCCCACCGCCCAATGTGTTATTTAGGCTAATGGGCATTATTTGACCCTCATGTATTGGATAGATGCGCCTTCGGCTTGAAGCGTGGGTAAACCTGCGATTTGGTCGGGGAATGAGCGAGCTAGTTTTCCAGAATTGCCAACAGCCACCCACAGACCATTACCATGAGTGATGGAGTTGATACCCGATGTCCCAAAGCCTGAAGTTTGTTGCGTCCAGTTGATGCCGTCTATACTTGTGATCAGCCACCCCGATGAACTCACTGCAACCCAAATGCCGCTTTCATAAGCTACGCAATAAATATAGACATTTGCAAGGCCGCTGGTTCTTTGAGTCCAGTTAATCCCGTCAGGACTGGTGGCAAGTTTTGATGCTTCACCCCCCGCAACCCACAGGCCGTTACCGTAACCTACAGAGTAGATATAGTTTCCCGAAAAGCTTGATGTTCTTTGCGTCCACGTAATTCCATCTAGACTTGTAGCTAGTTTTCCGGTAAGACCGACTGCAACCCAAAGACCATTGCCATAGGCTACCTCTTGAGCAGCTATTGTTCCGAAACCCAAAGTTCTTTGGGTCCAATTGACTCCATCAGAACTGGTTGCTAGTGTTCCTGAACTGCCCACTGCTACCCAAAGACCGTTGCCGTAAGCTACGCAAGTGATATACGCTCCAAAACTCGAAGTTCTTTGCGTCCAGGTCATCCCGTCAAGACTTGTAGCTAGTTTTCCTGCCTCTCCTGCTGCAACCCACAGGCCATTTCCGTAAGCAACGGAATTGATGTAGGAACTGGTGAAGCCTGAAGTCCTTGGGGTCCAAGTTATTCCATCAGGGCTTGTGGCTAGTTTTCCAGTTTGACCCACTGCAACCCATAGGTCGTTACCATAAGCGACGGAGTTGATCGCCGTTGACCCAAAACTCGAAACCATCTGCGTCATGTTCAGGTTAGTCTGATCGACCGAACCAAACAGGCTTATGACATCAGCATGCTCCGGCGACTCATAAACTATATGCCCCGACTTCAAGAACTGCATGCCATCAATTTCAAGCAATGGCTCAGGCTGGTCCTGCATGAATACACACTCACCCAGTTCAACACCTGCACCGCCACCAAAGACTTTTTTCAGACTTAACGCCATATCAGACCTCCCAATTGGTGCCGTTGAACAAAAAGGTGATCTTTGTGTCCACGTCAAAGATCACTGAGGTGTCAGTGCCTTTTGAGGTTTGAATGAGTGCTCCACCTGCCGGGACCGAGATAGTGGGTGTGGCCGATTGAAGTTTCACGAAGTGAACTACGTTGCCCACGCCTGCCCCAGCAGGCAGCGTTACTACCCAGTCGCCTTGGAGTAGATATGTTTTTAGGTTATCCGCAGTGAAATCATCTGACTGGGTAGCGTCAATAGTGAAGTAGTCGCGTATTCCATCCGCCATAATCCCTGCAAGCTCTGTTATGCCATCTTGCACATTGCCTGATTGCAAGGGTGTGCCAGTAGGGTCATAAGAGACATCAGCCGCATCACCTGCAGCAGACAGGGCAGATTTAAGTGCCCAATAGTGAGCGGAGAACTCTCCATTCTCTACAGGATCAGTAAGTTTATTGGCCCAGGCCTTAGCAAGCTCGGAAGCCGTTTGCGCTTCTGCACTCGCAGTAGTGACCACTCCTTCACTGACTAATGCATCTGCAGCACTAGCCGCCGCCGCTTCCTTATCTCCCACAATACTTGCAGCACTGGCAGCAGCTTCAGTAGCGGAACTAGCCGCTGCTTCCTTAGCGGCCAGCGCAGCCGTTTCAGACAAGCCCGCTACATTCTTGCTGTCAAGCGCCTCGTCCCGATAGGTCGCAGCATTCGTTTCGGATAGGCCAGCAGCGTTCTTGCTAGCCAAAGCGCCAGCGGCCGACGTGCTGGCCTCCCCTGCCCTGACGCTCGCAGTGTTTGCCGACGTACCCGCATTGGTTTCGCTGGTAGCTGCATTGGTCGCGTACGTGCCGGCTTGGTTCTTGTATGTAAATGCAGTGGATGCGGAATCATCCGCGTTCGTTGCGCTCTGGCCGGCAGCGTTTTTGCTGTCAAGCGCGTGGGATGCCAAGGTTGTGGCGTTTGTCTCAGATTCTTGCGCCGCTGTGGCGCTGCCTTGTGCGTCGGCTGCTGCTGTCGCTGCGGCGCTCTTAGAATCGTCAGCCTCGTTCTGGCTGATTAATGCCGCGGCGGCGGAATCTGCGGCCTCCTGCGCCTTTGTGGTTGCAGTCGTCGACTCGGTTGACGCCGTTTGCGCGCTTGTTGCCGCATTGGTTTCGGATAGATCTGCTGCCGTCTTGCTAGATAAGGCGGCGCTGGCCGAGTCGGCCGCATTGGTTGCGCTGGTGGCTGCTGCTACGGTGGATTCCGTCACACTGGCTGCAGCGGCAACCGCCTGGGCAGCCGCCTCGGACGCTGCCTCAGTGGCATCCAGCACCGAATCACGGGCTTCCTGGGCTACTTCGGCGGACGCCGCGGCAGAGGCTACTGCCTGGTCAAGGCCTTCCAGAGACACCAACAGTTCGCTGATCTGCTCCGCACTCTCCGCTGCTTCTTGGGTAAGGCCCTCTAGGGACTTAACCATCGTCACTTCCCCATACCGATCAGTCATGGGGTACAGGCCGTCTCCGTTCGGTCCGCCCGTGGAGTTTCCAGTCATCCATTCGGTGAATTCAACAAGGTTGGCCTGCCGGCCCTTGAGGAACTCTTCAATCTTGCGCATCAGGTACAGATTATTGGCAGTGCTGACCGATCGTATAATGACGTAATCCGACGCCGCCACACTCTCAAGTGCGTCAGCATCCAGCGTAAGTGCCGTGTCCGACTCGACTGATAGGATCTCGTAGCAAGTTGTGAGCGCACCGGGCAGGACCAAGATGTCCCCCGGAGACGTTTCAGACCCAAATTCGGTGTTATCGCCTGTGACTGCGCGGGCGCCCATCGTCAGGGACACCTTCCCCGTTCTATATAGTGGCATTTATGCCCTTCTAATTATTTATTTTGGTACTGCGTCAGGCTGCAAGTATTTCTTCGTATCTTCGGAAAAATTCCTTGGTCTGCTCGGTCTCAAATTTGTTCAATGCCTTAATCAAGGCGGCCTCAATCTTCTTTAGACGTTCCGGCGTGTAGTAATCAATCTGCATCTTCACCAATTGCTGCAGGGTGGAGGATACCGAGTTCATCACCTGGGCTTTTTGGTTGGCCGGCGTCAGGGCGTCATCGAGAACAATCTGCTGCAACGCCTGAGCGGAGCGCAGCTGCAGCGTCAACTCCATCTCCAGGTTCATGTCCGACAACCTTTTGACAGGTAGTAGCGCGTCGATCTGCGCACGCAGGAAAAGCAGATCGCCCTCACCCATATTGCTGAGGTCGTGGCCCTGTTTCGGTTCCCCTGCTTTTAGGATCTTTCCGTTGAATGCGTAGGTGTCTGACATAATTTTATTGTTTGTAATTATTGTCAATTTTACATTTATTCTTTGGTTAACTCAAGAGTCAACCGACTTTCCGTACTCCCCGTCCCCTTTGATTCTTGATTTACGGTACGCCTCCAGCTCTGCGGTCCCGGCCCTCAGCACCTTGTCTCCAAGTGCTCGCCGCTTAGGCGTGCTCATCCCCTTCAGGTCCTTCAAGTCCAGGTTATTCGCTGCCAGGTGTCGATCAAGGTGGTTGTAAATGACCTTGTGGGCGATTCCGTACTCCTCCGAGACCTGTAGCACGGAGCCGTAGCCTTGCACGACCTCGACGACAGCCTTCAGCCTTGCTACCCGGTCTTTGATCGTGTCCTCGACCACCTGTTCCCGGTCTAGACTTTCCTGCGTTCGACGGCTGTGTATGCCCATCTGATGGGTCGCAGCACTTACTTGTCCCTCAGGCAACCCAATCAACTCAGCAAACCTAGCTGTGTGTGCGCCTATGTCGCTTCGGTGCTGAAATCTGACCGTTTGACGCTCATGCATGTATGTCCGAGTCGCCTCGGGGTGTTTGGCCATAGCCTCGAAAGCTGTACGAAAACACGGTAAGTCAACCACCTCCTCAGTGGTTAGCTTACCGTTTTCGATGTCATTCAGTAGTTTTAGTAGTCTTTTGATGCCCATTTGTCATTTTTGCATTTGTTTTTTGTAGGTGCAAGCATTTTTATAGTCTCAATTTTATTATTCGTTGCGGTCGATACCTTCCTAGTTTAGATGTGTTGAAAACCCCATTTACCTACGACCTTGGCGTGCACTGTGACGTTCTTGAGCTGTTCCTTGCCCAGTGCTATAGGGGCGTACAGCTCCTTGTTGTCAGAGGTCATCATCACCCCCTCCCCTGGAATCCTCTGTATGCGCTTTATATATAACTCATCGTCGTAGGTGAAGACATACACATCGTCGCTGTCGAAGCTGTTGTGGGTGGTGTCCGCAACCAAAGTGTCGGAGTCTCGTATTGCCGGCTCCATAGATGACCCTCTAGCAGTGCACAGCGCAAGGTTGTTCAGGTTGGCTATCTGAGGGTACTGTCGACGCATCCAGTCGATTGGTAGATCAAGTCGTGTGATTATTTCATTGTCTGTTGACATTCCGGTCCCAGCTGATGGTTGTAGCGAAGTTAGCGTTATCGTCGTCGTTGATGCTTCCGGATTATTTAGTATCTCCTCAAGTGTAGGTACGGACCATCCCAGCGTGCTGGCGTGCTTAACCGCGGTCATGTAAGACATGCCTTGCAGTTCCAGATTTGAGACACCGCTGATGGTGATGCCCAGTATTGCAGCTGCCTCTGAGACCCCCACCTTGTGGCTCTCTCGTTTATTCCGAAACCATGTGCCTATGGCTAGGCGTAAAGCGCTCCGTGCGTCCGGTGCAGTCATTGTTCGAATCCTTATAGTAGATTACTGTATAAGCTCTATTATATAACTATATTTTTATGTAGTCAGTATAGTATAAAGTTTAGCGAAATGTAAAATTTATTTATCTAGGTTGGTGCAAAACCGACCCGCCCACAGCAAACAAAAGCTACGCCGTCACTGTCCCGCGCCACTGTACATAGCCTACGCTGTCGTCACCTGCTGTTGCGTTGTCACCACGCGCACACACGATGAAGGGCATACATCGCTACACTATCCGCTATATTTACCTTGACTAAACTACATTAAACGATGTACTATATGTTTGTGGGTTTGATTAACAGAAAAGCTTAGGGCCATGCCCGGCATAGTACGCAAACCAGGTTGTATAGCTACACCGCTTTATAGCTCTACCGCTCTTTAACAACCCGATCAGTTAACAATGCTCTACTCAACGGTAGCTGCATAGCCTTGTCTTACATGAGCTATGCAGCGTAGGCCGATTGGTAAAGCGTGTCGCGTACACCATTCAATGCGAATGATAGTTATTCGCATCTAAACATAAGGCTTACCTTATGGGTGTACGTTGCATGACATTGGTTAGCTGACATGTCCCATGCCGCGTCATTAGCTTGTCGCTGCATGTGTCATAACGGGTATTAATAGCGTAGCTATTTAACAATCAGGATAAGACAGTACGCAGGCTAATTAATCCATATAGGAAATATAGCCATGACGACAACAAACGAAACCCTCAAGTACCCTACACTGCAATCAGTTAACGCGAAGGCGGCAGGCTTCATTGAAGCCACCAAAAAGGGATTAGATACAAGTGCAGCGCTTATGCCTCATCTTACGTATCACTTGATGATTAACGGCAATGACACGATGTTGAACAAGGTGTTATCCGCCGTGCCGGCAGAGCAACGCAAGTACATGACAGCAAGCCTTATTGCTTGTCAGGCCTTCGCCGCTACCAAGGTAGTCAACAACAATGGAGAACAGCTACACGTCAAGCGTGTAGGTAGCAATCGCTCTGAAGAAGATGCCGCTAACATTGCTGCATTGGTGCCTGACTGGCGGGCCTTGATGCAATCGGATAAAGCCGCTAAGGCATCGGCAAGGGCCGCAAAGAAGGCAGAAAAGGCCGAAACCGAAAACGCCGACAAGACCGCCAATTCAGACTCTACGGTAGCGGAAATACACGGTATGGATGCCGGACAAGAGAATGTCCGCGCCGACATTACCCTGTTGATTGCCAAGGTAACGGACTTGGTAAAAGGCAACAAAGTAGCATTGAACGACCGGGAATTGGCCAATTCTTTTTTGGCATGGTTCAAGGCAAGCGACATATTGCAAACCGAAGAAAAAGCCACCGGCACTTACGGCAAGTAAAACAAACCCAGTACGCTTGCGTACTGTCTTATCCTGATTGAAACTGAAATTTATACCCTCATTGAAACTTGAGCCCGCCGTCTTAAATGACAGCGGGCTACTTGTCGTTGCTGTTGCAAACGAAACCGAAACCGAAACTTGCCTTCTGCCGGCTGCCTTCTGCCGTCTGCTGTCTGCCGCCTTAAACCTGCCGCTCTAAACCCGCGACTGGCCTTTCTGCTGGCTACTTAAATGGTAGATGGCCACATCGGTTTCAACTTCTGTTTGCGCCCGGCAATTAGCAGGTTTCGGTTTCGTTTGAGTGTATATACCCTTCCCTACTGAAAGTTGCCATGTGCCAAGTTGTGCCTTGTGATCTTTCTGAAGTTAGGCAGGTGCCATTACCGTTACGTCCATCCAATAGCGGCGGCCACTGATAGAGCGATTGCTCTTTAAGCCTAAGAAGTACGAAAGACGATGGGCCAAGTTGTGCCTGGCGACAGCATTAGCCGTTATGAGCGGCCGCTGGCGTTTGCGTTTGGCGCGGCAGCAGGCGGTAGGTTTGGGTGTGGCTAACTGGAGCAATCGAGTAACGGCGTGAGTCGGACTTCAGATATAGCCACGGGACAAGGACTTAGCACCTCCTTCCCAAAGTGCCTTTGAGGGTGCTTTGGGAAGGGTGCTGATTGTGTTTTCGTTTGTGTTTTCGTTTGCGATTGTGTTTTCGTTTGCGGTTGCGGTAGCAGGTTGTGGTTTTAAGGTATCGGACTGAAGCTAGAAGTTTGAAAATTTCGTTTGTGTTTTTGTTTTACGGGGTTGGGTCAACTACTTGTAACCGAAACCGAAAACGCAACTTACCTCTTGCCACCTGAAATCTACCGTTTGGAATCCACCGCTTGACGCTTGCCGCGGTAATTCAGTACACCCTGCTGGACAGCACAACAGCGCACAGTCGCAAGGTTGTATGCCCCGACTAGAGCAACCGAAACGGAATTTGAAATTGAATCTGAAAGCCAACTCAGTTCCACATCCGAAACTAAATGCGGTGTTTAGCAAGTTTTACTTGACGAATTGAGAAATGCCTATTTAAGCCCTAAAAACAGGCAAAAAAGGCTCTCTAAAATCGGAGTTAGGTCGTCTTTTTTAATTATAAATATATATATCAATACCTTATTTTTCTAATTTTCTTAGCTCCAGATTCACCTACCAGCTTCTGGAAACCCTTTCCTCCTCTGCTTTTTAATTCACTACCTAAACCTCGTTTCTCATACCCCCTTTCAAATTTGAAGACAGACGCTTGCAACCTGTTGATTTCAATAGTTAAGTCGAGCTAACTTCGAGAGCTGAGCCTGATTTATGAGCATAATTTGAGCAGTTATTGCCCAACCTACGCGTAGGAAATAGCCGCTACGAAGGAGATTTTGTAGGAGTCGTAGGAGCTTTCGTAGGAAAAACCGCCCTACGTAGGGGATTGTGCGTGAAAAAGGCTGTTTTAGACCCCAAAAACTAACCAATAACCTACGTAGGAGTTACGGTGCTCCTACGAGCAAAGTTGTAGGTGCGCGTAGCAATTACCTAAAAACAACACTTTCATCCACCACCAAGGAGCAACCTTGAATACCTCTGCCCCCGAAGAATCCGACTATGCTGACATTGAGAAGATTATTGGCCGGCCCATACACCTGCGGCCTAAATCTGAGGAGTTCGAAGCACTCAGCGCCGTGATCGCACAGGAGGCAGGACGCACAACAGGCTTACGTAAAGCCTTCACCCTACTTGAGGAGCGCGTCCTGAACCTGGAGGCGGAGAACTCGTCGCTAAAGGACGCACTGGAGGAAGCCCTGAAAGAAATTGGGGCCACCACCCAAGAGGCCCCAACCCTAAGGGGCGCACTTGACTGGCAGGCTATCTGCCTGTGCCTCAGTGAGTCCGTTCAAGGCTTTGACACCCTGCTGCCAATCTGGCCCAAGGATATCGCATCGGCCAAGAAGAACCTTGCCAAGTACCTGACCAAGTTCGGTATCCAAGGCAAGTTCCGATTATTCGAGCGAGACAACCAAGTCTTCGCCACTCAACGAACCGAATAAGTTCACCCACCAACCACCTTCGGGTGGTTTTCTTTTACCTACTGGAGAAGTAAATGAGCGACAAACAAATCAGCAGTTTCATGCAGCATTGGACGTGCGACGAGCGCACAGCCCGCCGATACCATGAGCTACTTGACGATGGGATTTACGTGTGGCGTGCGCTGCTGATCGTAGGCTTGACCACCCAGACCAACTGAAACCGAAAACGAAACCCGCCTTGCGCCAAAGGCCCGTTCCGCTTTCAGTTTCCACCAGGAAACCACATGAAAGAAAAGACCCACTGGTTCATGCAGCAACACCGCTGTGACCGCGAAACAGCAACGACCTACTACGCCCTACTTGACGAGGGGTACAGCGCGTACACGGCCCTCCTGGTCCTTGGGCTAGAGGTCTAAGGCTACGCACCCAGCGCACAAAAGAAAACACCTTGGCAACAGGGCGCTTTCCTTTGTGCGCTGGGCTGTATTGAAAGCTAAAACGAAACCCTTAACGCTGTAGAGGCCCTCTGTGAGGGCGGTTTCGTTTTCGCTTTCCACGGCGCCTGGCCTCACGACACGAGGCCAAAAACGAAACCCACCTTGTCCTCTCGCCACTTGAGGATTTTGAGGTGGGTTTCGTTTTTGTTTACCAACTGAAGGAGGCCTGAAATGGGCATTCAAGCAACAGTAAAGATCCTTGACTTGCTCAAGGCCGGGTGCGGCTGCGGCATTGAGGGTGAACTGCACGTAGCTGACAAAGACTACCCAACGGAGGACGGGCTGGAACGCTTCCTCTCCTTGATCGTCGAATTCCCGAACGGGGACAGCTACGCATTCAACCTGTGTGAACCATCCGACACGTCCGTCTGGACTGATGTGAATAGCTGGGGCAACAACCGCGGAATCATCCTGCCGCTGCTCAAGCAGTATGGCATTCCGTTTGTGGAGGGCTGACATGGGGCGAATCCACGCATTCCTACTCGGCATGGCCGAGTTCCGCTCAAGCCTCACCACCAGACTGAGTGATGACCTGCTTGAGACCTACGACTCGGGACGCGATCTCGCTCACCGCCTGACGTTGCGCCAATTTGAGGAGGACTGACATGCCAGTGAACATCGTGCACCGCAATCGGCGGCTCCACCTCAACGACCCGCGTTGCTACAACGGCGCGTACTTCGATGCAGAGTATGTGTGGGGGCCGTGGGAGACGTTGGAAAGAGACCTGACGCCTGAACGAGCGCAGGACCGACTCAAGTTTTGGCAAGAGCTTAATGACTATGCCGTGAGCCAACGAGGCGAGTCTGCCAAGACCGAATTCAAGATCCAAGCACAAATTGAGAAGGACTTGACATGACCACCGAAACAATAAAGATTATGTGCGGCACACCTGCTGCCATCGTGCTGCTGGATGCCATTAGTTCAGCGGCGGGAGACCGGGATGTTCTGGAAGTGTTCAACATTCCGAACAACGGCGGCGACGATACCCAAGTTAGCGTAGAAGTGCGTGTGAACGGAGTCCTTGTGCCGTTCACAACTTGCCTTGATGCCGCACTTGATAGGTGGGCAGAACACAACGACCAGGAGGTAAAAGACCAGGCTATCCAGCTTATTACTGAGGCGGGGCTAGACACGCTCTATGGCGAGATTCGAAACGCAGAGTGGAAGATTCGTGCAGCCTTGTCGAGGGTGAAACCATGAGCCCAGCACAAATTACCGCCTTCATCGACCACTACCGATGCAGCCTATCTACAGCCTGTGACTTCGCAGACCTGCTTGAGGAAGGCTACCCGCGCCACCAAGCCCTTGTCATGGTCGGCCTGGCTGACCCTGCCGGCGACGAGGAGGACTGAGATGCCTAGCCAAACCGTTCCAAGCCTGTCAGAACTGACACCTACCCAATTGGCCGAGCTTTACCTTAGCTTCGTCGAGTACAGGGATGAAGAGTGTGATGGCATGGCGAAAATGAGCGTGGCTGAGTTCCATGAAAGTAGGTGGTCGCCGGAATGAATGGCTTCCTCGTCTTTTTCACATTAATCGGCGGCCCAGCCGTTTGCATCGCTATCACTCTGCTCTGTCCACCAGAGTTGGAGAAGGAGGACTGACTGTGAAAACGACTAGCAGTGTACTCAAGCGCGGGCCTGCCAAATTCGACATGGTGGGACAATTTCTAGGGTATGACCTGAAGGACACAAGTGAAAGCATCACGCCAGGCCTTCAGAAAAGGCTGCTTCGCTACGCTGAGCGAGAGTTAACTGAACTCGGTCTGCTACCTATGCCTAAGTGTATGCGCTGCGAGGTTTACACGCTGGACGGTGATGAGCCTCCGTCGGAGCGTTCGTATGGTGTGAGGTTCATCACGGGTGCAGGCGCTTACATAGGAGTTCAGGGCATTTTGACAAGGAAAGGGTGGCCAACCCTTGACCATGGTCTTGATATTGGGGATCGCGCATGAAACCTGACAAATTGCAAAACGAACGTTGAGGGCGGCCACTTGTGTGGCCGTTTTCGTTTACCAAAAGGATTTGATATGCCCATTTTTAACGTAGACATCGAGCTGACCTTGACCATCGCAGTGGAGGCAGAGGACAGCGGCCATGCTTGGGATATTGCCAGAGACGATTACAAGGAGGTATTCCGGGATCTTGACCCGAGCATCGACGTGCACGTCACAGGTGAGGCCAAAACACTTGGCCAGTTGAAGTCAGGTTGGGACGGAGTGTGCATTCCATACGGAGGCGATGGCAACACCCGCTTGAAAGACCTTTTACCGGAGTAGCCATGACCACGATTGATCTTGCCATCAGCTGGGTGCTGATGTTTGCAGTTTGCATAAGCCTGGTGGGCTTGGTGGATTACATCACCGGCCGCAACAAAAACAAGTAAGCGCCCAGGGCGCTATTTTTTCGCCCGAGGAGGGCTGATACATGACTGAAGAACAAGGCGACAAAGCTTTTGAACTGTACGAGAGCTTGAGCAGCGACATTCACGAACTACTGACGGACGTGCTGGCCGGCCAGGACCCCGAGGTGGCCCAAGCGGTACGTGACCGCCTCGCAGACGAATTCAGGTTCTGGAGCTGAAATGAAAACCCAACTTCAAATCTTCTACGAAGAACAACGCAAGATCGCGGACATCAACAACATGTTCCTTGACGCTGTTGAGTTCGGATTGAACCGAGAAGGGCTTGCGCGACTTATTGCGCACCGGCCTGAGCTGTGGGGCAGATTCGAAAACTGGCACGACAAATTACCAGAGTGATCTGACATGAAAATCAAAACAAGCGAACTAACCGAAGCGGCCCTTGATTGGGCGGTCGGCATGGCCGAAGGGATGGAGCTAACCCTTTACGGGGTTGACCCATCTATACGTGCCAGAGTGCCAGGCCTAGGTTTGCACGCCCCATGGAGCCCCCGCAGATACTGGAACCAAGGTGGGCCGATCATCTGGCACAACCGTTTGGAACTGTTTGACTGCGCCTTCCTCGGGCTACATGAGCAGTGGAAATCAGTGCATACACCGAACGGTTTGGAACCCCATTTTTACTTCCAAGTGTACGGCCCCACCCCGCTCGTGGCAGCCATGCGTTGCTACGTCCTCTCAAAACTTGGCGAAGAAGTAGATGTACCGGAGGAGCTGACATGAGCAATCCAACACTCGGCTGGATCGGTGCCATGCTCCGCCACGACGCCGACTTGAACGCCAACGACGAAGCGCCAACCGGCGAAGACTACAACAACATCTTCCCGACCACCTTGGGATTCATCTGGCACACCTGCGACGACATAGGTGAGTTCTACACCCACGCTATCAACATCACCCAACATCAAGGCCTTATCCAGTCCGTGACAGAACGGGACGACGGCCTGATCGACGTGGTGTTTGCCATCACCGCCCAAAACTATGAAGCCATGATCGGCCGTCAGCCTGACGGCGAAGAATGGCTGAACTTCGAGGACTGATATGCAAACGAAATCGAAACCCGCCCTCCGCGCTCTTCGCCGCACCATTAACAAGGCCGCTGCCAACGGGGACAGCGGTTGCCACGTTGCAGATGAGGACCCAGAAATCCTTGCCGACCTTGAAGAATGGTGCTTGGAGCGAGACTACTTGGTGAGAACTCGCCCTGGTTCCGAAGGCATATTTGAAATCCGCTGGAGATACTGACATGAAAATCAAACACGAATATGACGACGGCCCAAGCTACGTTACCAAGGGCAAGGTCTACGAAGTGGAACGGGGCACATACGGGGGTACCTGGATTGTTGACGATGAGCGATACAAACTCTGCGTACTCATAGAGAGGTGCTGCCACCTTGACCGCCGCCCCTGGACCATCGTGGAGCCTTGACATGAAACCAAAATACACAGAAGGCCCCTGGACACTGGGCCAAGGAATGTCCTTCTACCAACTGATGGCAGACCTTGAAGATGGAGGCGACGAATTCGTCGAAATCGACGCTGATGGGCATGGTGCCTTCGCCATAGTTGTGTGGCGCATGGAGGACGAAAAGCGTTCCCCCAGGATGGAAGCTACGGCGCGCCTAATCACCGCGGCGCCAGATCTGTTGGAGGCGTTGAGGGATGTCGTTGCGATTTCTGATCGTAAGCACGATGCATGGGACAGGGCACATGCCGCCATTGCCAAAGCCGAAGGGGTTTCGACATGAACACTAAAGAGATTCTGATAGCCGCCCGTGAGCTGATCGCGGACAAATCACGCTGGACGCAGGGAACACTTGCGAGGAACGTAGAAGGTAACCCAGAGCACTGCGTGCAGGGCAAGACTGCTGTGTGTTTCTGCGCAGCGGGGGCAGTCATGCATTGCGCTACTGGCGAGGATGAGGAGGAGTGGATAGGCGCCTGGAGTGCGCTTGATGCTGCGGCGTTTTCGCTGTACGGGGGCAGAGATGTAGCCGGGGTGAACGACAAACTTGGCCACGAGGCCGTACTGAAAGTGTACGACCACGCTATTTCGAATTGTGAGGACTGACATGACAACAAAACAGATTCTGGTAGCAGCTCGTGACCTGATCACCAACCCCACGAAGTGGACCAAAGGTGAGTTAGCCAGGGACGAGGACGGGTATGTTGTCCATACCGAAGACCCCGCAGCTGTGTGCTTCTGCGCCTACGGAGCGATAGAGCACTGCGCTGGCCCTAAGTATAGTTACCACGGGACGATTGCTAAGGGAGCACTTATAGCTTCAGCTAACGCTCTGTACCGCAGCACACCTATAAGTGTGAACGATGACCTGGGGCACGGTGCCGCGTTGAAGATGTTTGATCACGCCATTCTGAGGACTGACATGGAGAAGCCAACTTACGAAGAACTGGGCTATCTGCTACAAGCCTGTGCCCAGGACATGATCAAACACCATGTGAGCTTTGGCGCCTCGTTTGAGTGTGGAGGTCGCAATCTCGTTTGTGAGTACCTGCACGACGAGTGCAACCTTACATTGCCACGAGCCAAAGAGATCGCATTAACCGAATTTGAGCAGCTTATAGCCTGGCTGGAGGATTGATATGGGAACAAGATCAACAATCACCGCGTTCTGCCTGGACGGCAAATGGCGCAGCATCTATTGCCACTGGGATGGCTACTACCAAGACCCCTGCGGGGTGGCGCACAAGCTTGTGCGCCATTACGCCGATCAAGCCAAGATTGCAGCGCTCCTTGCTTTGGGCGCCTTGTATGAATTGGGGCATGACACCGCATCCCCGCCAAGCAATGTCACCGATGAGGCCCGACAGGCCTACACCATAGCCATGTACCGAGATAAAGGCGGCGAAGAGTTCCTACAAGGTGTGGGCGATACACGTGACGAAGCTGGGGAGAACCAACCCGTGGAAGGTTCGCAGTACGACTACAGCTGGGACGGTACACAGTGGTTCGTCTGGGGCAGTGACCACGAGGTTTGGATACCACTTGCCCAGCTACTGGATAGGGCTGGCTGACATGGATTTCTTTCTAACGTGCTTGGGTATCGCCGTAATTATCCTGGCAATTGGCTGGATGGACAAATAAGGAACAAGAATGGAAACGAAACCGAAATCAACAGCCACACCTTCCTCACACTGGCACACCAACGGCGAGCCCGACCCACATGCCGGCCATTACGACGGCGAACGTGCCCAATTGACCCTAGGCAAGTACACGGACGACGAGTTGGCGAACGGGGTCTACATGAACTACGACGTGCGGCCCCCGCTGCAGGACATCGTCGACGGAAAGGCGCACTCGCCCATCGCCTGGGTAACCGCAGCCAAAGACCGGATTCGCTGGTTGTCCCGGAAGCTGGAGGAGGCTACGGCGGCGCTGGACGCTGCGCCAATAGGCATACCTTGTTTTGATAATGTGAACAATGCCGTTGAAGTGGCAATCCTCACTGAAGCCCACCAACTCGGCATCAAGGCCCAAAGCCTAGGCCTCGTCCTGACCATCGACACCGTACCCCAAACACCACTCGCCATGGGTAATTACCACATGCGATCGTCGGTTCGGCCGAAACGGGCGGCTGCCGCTGCCAAACTCAAGGAGGCATCAACATGCTCATAAATCCAAAACTTGCTCAGGTTGATGGGGGACTTGGTGCCCTTCTTAATGCCCTCGGAGGCTACCAAACGGCGCCCATCAAACTTGATGATGGAATTTATCAAATCTTTGGATTCAACGGGGAGTATTACTTCGAGGGGATCAAGAACGAATGGCCCTCCTTCCCTGATTACCAAGGCTCCTACGGTGTCTGTGACTCGGTCGAAAATCTCAAGGCGGTTTACGGGGAAATGCTGGACGACCCCACGCGCAAGTTCGTCGTCACCCTCACGCCGGTCTACCGAGATCCCGACAATAAAGGTAAAGGCGGCGGCTGGCGCTGGCACAAATGGGGCCCATACATCGGCGCCCACGACGTTCAATATGAGTATCTGGACGACGAAGAAGGCATTGAACAGGTTCTTTGCTTTCACATCTACGAACTTTGAGAAGGGTAAACATGAAAACCGTAACCGTAGATGCCGTCGCCCTGCACCGCGTACTCCAAGCTCTGATAGGCCCATCCCACCACATCGCGGAGCTGCAAGCTACACGTGGCCTGCACCAGCTCACCGGAGACAACCCGATTGAGATCCTGATCAAGCAATACAGCGACGCGCTGGAGGAATACAACACATGACCAGCGCCGAAAACCTGATCGAAATGTTCAAGGCGGCCCAGTGCCCGCTATCCGCGGATCAAGAGTCCTGCATGATCGGCGCCATGGCGTTTTACGACGCATCCCGGAAACGGGATGTAGCGGCTCATGACGCCGAACGAGGGCAGGAGGTGGAGAAGTATCGCCGAGCAATAGCCACGGTATGTGAAGGCTGGACACTGCCGGCTGATGCGCGAAAGATCCTTGAGGCGGCTCTCTGGCAGTAACCAACCGAAACCGAAACCGAAACCCCAACCGGCCACCCTCGCGTGGCCGTTTTCAATTCTAAGGTGACAACACCATGAATAAATACGATGAGACCTTGGCCGCAACCATAAGAGTGACTGTAAGTTATACCCCATCCACGGAAAGCGACTGGTCCACAGTTGTGACCATTGAAGACTCTACCGGCAAGTGGCCGGCGATTGTCTTAACCGAAGAAGCGGCCGAGGCGTTTGAAATACGAGCACTTGAGATGTTCAAAGCTGCGGGCAAAGTGGGACTCTACAGTGCCCAGATCTACCACGCCTCCCAGGTTGTCAAAGATTTCTGGAAGGAGGACGGATATGGATGTCAACCAAATCCTCAAACTGCGCCACTCACCCATCCGCAACTATGTCATCCCCGGCCTGACATCCTGGCTCATCGGGGGCAAGAGCGAGGCCGGCACCATACGCCTTTTCGAAATGACGCGGCACCCGCACGAACCAATCACCCCTCATTCACACCGATTCGACCTATACAGCTATGTGCTTGCCGGCGAAGTCACCAATGTCCTCTGGAAGGTGTCGCAGACTGATGAGTCCTTTACCGATAATTACAGGGAATCGTTGCACAGCTACAACGGAGATTGTGGCAAATACGAGGTCGCCACCAACGGTGGAGCAACACCTTGGATGAACCACGAGAGGGTTTACAAGCAAGGGAACTCTTACTTTATGGAAGCCAATGAAGTGCACTCTATTCGCTTTCAAAAAGGCGCCCTGCTCCTAATTTTCGAAGGCCCTCAGGTGTCCCCCACCTCCACCATCCCGAACGGAGGCGGAGGATTCTGGCCCCTGGCCATTGTCCTCGTGATCGCTTTGGCTGCCCTACTGACCTGGCTGACCAAATAACAACCTAACCCAACGAAGTACCAAGGCGCCCATTGAGGCGCCATTTTTACGTCTGGAGATATCGACATGACAACCTTGACCAAAATCCCAAAGCGCGTACCGATCCAAGCCCTCCCCTACATAGGCCCCAAGAAAAAGACCACAAAAGTTCTGCCATACAAAGTAGTCATCAATCAAATGGGCGTCCTGGTCGGCCTGGGCTCCTACAAGAGCCTGGCCAGCGCCGCGGCAAAAGCTGCGAAGGCATCTGAAGAGTACGGCTCTGCAATGGTTTACGACGCGAGCCTCACGATGGGATCTCGCATGGTCAAGCTGTTCAAGCGTGGCGTCGATTACCTGGCCGGAGCACAAGCATGAGCCCACTGCTGCAGCACGTCAAGTGTGCCCTGGGAGGGCTTGCCATTAGCGCAGTTATCACGCTGCCCACCTATTACGGCTTGGTGGCCATAGGGGTACGACCATGAGAGAGCCCCAAAAGTGGCGAAGAATTCTTGTAGAAGCACGCACCCACATAGACGCAAGTAGGGAAACATTTACATGCGTGGCAGTGAACCGAGCAGGCCGAGAACTGGGGGACAACAAGACAGTGTGGCACGTTGAGGGCTTCATCACACACCTGCTTGAAGGCTGGTTCACTCTGGACTGCTGGGTGTTTGCCCAGAGCAACATCAGTAAAGGCTCACCAGAGATGAAGAAGTGGGAGAGCCGTGGGGCACGGTTGACACGCCTCGCGTGGATCGACTGGATGCTCACTCAACCTGAATTTTCGGAGGACGCATGAAACTCAAGCATTTTCAAGACCAATCCGCCGTACTGGACTATGTGTTCGATGAACTGTTGGCCACCCTGCGCGACGACCTAGATCGCATGACTTACGACGAGCCGGCTTTCTATTCCGACGAAGAACGACAAGAAATGGCTGACCGCATTGAGGACATCGAGGCGGTCCGCGAACTGGAGGGGCTATGAGCCTGCACAAAGACATCATGAACATCTGCTGCACCCCACCAGCAGACGGGGAGATGAAAGGTGCAGTAGTCGATCGCCTGGAATGTGTCTTGGAGTTAACCAGAGAGACGCTGGAGGGAATAATCAAAGACGCCGAAGATACGTACACGGCAGCAAAAACAGGCAGACCAATCGAAATCAGCATTGGTCAGTTTCGACGGTTGGAAAAAGCCAAAACACGGCTGCGCCCGCCATCACAGCAGCCCGCCGATAAGGTGGATGCGCAGATTGAGCGCTCTTTCACTGCTGTAGAAGTGACCCGAATCACGCAAGATATCAAGGCGCAGCGCGATGCTTGGCAAAACCTTTTCCGCCGAGTATCTAAAGAACTGAATTGTCTCCCTAGTCTGTTCTTTGATGGCAATGAGCACGTCATCAAAGCGGCACAGGTTAGCGCCTCGGCCCTCGTTGCAGCACAGCCCGACCCGGCGATGGTGGGGGATGACGATGACGGGATGCCTGTGGGTTATCCCAATTGGTATAACCAGCAATTTTTCGGTCAACACGTAGATACACAGCGCGATCACTATTGCGAGTCAGCTTGGCGTGCTGCGTTGGCGCGCAAGCGCGTTCTGCCAGCCAGCGTAATAGTAGGCATGGTGGACGCCGCTATGGTTGAAATGAAGAACGTTAGCCCGCCGATGCGACGTAGTGAGTGCGAACGGCTTATACGAGCCGCGTTGAAAGTTCAGCCAGCCCGCTGGGAGGATGCGGCATGACTCGCGTAATTATGCCCATCATGGGCGCCACGCTGATGAGCGAAATCCCGTTCGCCATGATCGCTCCGCACGAAGCCCAGGCTCAACGCAATCACGGGCAAAGCCTGAACCGGCTTGCCGAGCGTGGCGGCCTGGCCGTTTCTGAAGCGATCGACATTATGAGGGGTAAGGGGTGGGGGGACAGCAAAGGCTTGCATCGAGAACGAGCGGTATCTGATCAACCAGGTTCGCAAGTGGCGGGAAGCCAACCACGCCACCGACGCAGCCATGCAGCAGGGTAGGCAGCCATGAACGCACTCCAAGTCCGCGGCGTCGACCCTCGCGCCCTCTGCACTGCAAAGCTGCATGCGCCCCACCATCTTCCCTACGTTTCGCGCCGGGCACTGAAACGAGTCAAGGATCGACTTGACCCGCCGACCCGCTGCAACCTGTGCGACAACCCGGTGAGGTTGGCAAAGAACAGGGAAATCTACAACGGCCAGGACTACGGTGACTGGCCGTTTGTGTATCTGTGCTGCGGATGTGCGGCCTATGTAGGCCTGCACCCAGACACCGACCTGCCGTTACGCACACTTGCGGATCGAGAAACCAGAGAAGCCCGAAAACTCGCCAAGAATGAGTTCCACCGCGTGAGTCGCAAGATGTTTGGTTCCGACAGAAAAGAGGCTTACGCCTGGTTGGCCCAAACACTTGAGATTGACCCTCGGTACGCCCATTTCGGATTCATGACATGGATGGATTGCAACCGCGTTATTGCAATATTGAGAGGAAATGAGAAATGGAGCAACTAGATCTTCGCGCCACCCTCCAAAAATCCCTGTGGACTTTCAAGGAAATTGCCGGCGCTATGGAAACTGCCGCACAACTTCTCAGCACACCAAGATCGATAGAGGAACTCTACCAGGCAGCCGATGACCTGATGATTGCTTACGACGAAATCGTCTACGCCTATGAGCGAGAAACCAGCACCGAGTTATACCCAACCGGCTTCAGTTTGGTATGCCCAATCGAACCCAATAAGGAAACCCTATGACCAGCTTTCACAAATTTGCCCGCCTCATCCACGCTCGATTCGTTGAACTGTCCAAGCACGAGCTATTCACCGTAGCCGCCAGTGGCGACTCAATGTGGGATTATTACCTGAGCGCCTTCCCAGAAGGCACTAATCCCATCTACCGTGAACGCACTGAGCATGACTGCTCCTGCTGCAGGCAGTTCATTCGCAACATCGCCAACGTCGTCGCCATCGTTGATGGCAAGCTGGAGTCGGTCTGGAATGTCGAGGGTGCCGAGCACCCGTACGACGTTGTAGCACAATCCTTGCGAGTCTTCGTAGAAGACCAACCCATCGCTGGCCTATTCCGCTCCTCCGAGCGCAAGTACGGCGCTGAGCAGACCATCGAGCTACTTGCCGACGGCAAGACCAAGGAATGGAAGCACTTTCACGCAGTGGTTTCGGATCGCCACTTCTCCAAGCAGGTCGACAAGGACCGCGGCGACTACTTGACCACAGTTAAAGTGTTCAAACGGGGCCTGCTGGAGTTGTCGGCTGGGGCCTTCCAAACCGCCATTGACCTGATCGATAACAAGTCGATCTACCGCGGCGAAGAGTGCCTGCCGGCAATCAAAGCGTTCCAGAAACTGCAGAAACATGGCCAGAAGCTCAAGAGCGAAGACGACTTCAGAATCTTCGCATGGGCCAACGCCAACAATCCGGCCGCCCGCTTTCGCAACACAGCGATTGGCACCTTGATTCAAGATCTGTCAGCCGGTGTCGAGCTGGAAGCGGCCGTGAAGTCGTTCGAATCCAAAGTGGCTCCGACCAACTACAAGCGCCCTACCGCCCTGATCACGCCCAGAATGGTTCAGGACGCCATGAAGACCATCCAGGACCTGGGTTTGGAACCCGCACTGGAGCGCCGCTTCGCCAAGCTGCCCGATGTGAGCGTCAATAATGTCCTCTGGGTCGACAATAGCGTCCAAAGCCAAATGAAGGACGGGATCGAAGGCCTGCTGATGGGCGCCGCCAAATCGAAACCCAAGGGTGACGTGAAGGCTGAAGACATTGGCATTGACGAGTTCATGGCCAAGATCCTGCCACAGGCTACCAGCATGGAAATACAAGTCAAGAACACCTTGGCCCCAAACTTCATGAGCCTGACGGCCCCGGTGTATGCAGATTCGGGCAAGCTTTTCAAGTGGAATAACGACTTCGCTTGGTCGTACAACGGCAACATCACCGACTCCATCAAGGAGAAGGTCAAGCGTGCCGGGGGCAACGCCGATGCACCACTACGTGTATCCCTTGCCTGGTTCAATCCCGATGATCTGGACATCCACTGTCGTGGTCCAGAAGGCCACATCTACTTCGGAGATAAAAAGAATGTGCTCGATGTGGACATGAACGCATGGGGCACGTCTTCCGCTACCGAGCCAGTCGAAAACCTGCAATGGGTTAGCCCGAGAGACGGCGCTTACAAGATAGTTGTCAACCAGTACAGCCGGCGCACCAAGGATCGTCCGGGTTTTGTGCTGGAAGTGGAAAACAACGGCCAGATCAATCAGTACAGCTATCCGGGTATTGTCGCAGGAGATGTAAGTGCTCTGACCTTCAAGCTCAAAAACGGAGCCATCACGGATCTGCGCGTAGGTGAAGGCCTGTCCGGTCGGGGCATTCAGCAGGAAACCTGGGGCATCAAGACCGAAACGTTCGTGAAGGTCAACACCCTCATGAAAAGCCCGAACCATTGGGACGGTAACGAAGTCGGCAACAAGCACTGGTTCTTCATGCTTGACGGCTGCTTCAACCCCGAACCCACCCGTGGGATCTACAACGAATTCTTGAACTCCGGGCTGGACAAGCACCGCAAGGTCTTCGAGATCCTGGGCGACAAGACCAAATGCCAACCTACCACTGATCAGCTCAGCGGACTTGGCTTCTCATCCACCCGCGGCGACACCGTGTTGGTCAACGTGACCGGCGCCAAGCTGCGCAAATCCTACAACATCACGTTCTGAGGAGAACTACATGAACATTTTCGAACTGGCATCACGCCAAAAACTACGCTTCCCATCCACCAAGGGCGACTTGACCACGGAACAATTGTGGGATCTGCCACTGACCAGCCGCACTGGTTGTGACCTGGACTCTGTGGCCAAGGTCGTCAACCAGTATCTGAAAGGAGTCTCCGAGGAAAGCTTCGTCGCCGTCAAAGTCAGCCCGGCCAAGGCTGGCCACGAGCTTCGATTGGAAATCGTCAAGCACATCATCGCCGTGAAGCTGGCGTCCGCCGACGATGCGAAGAAGCGTAGCGAGAACGCTGCTGAGCGTGAACTGCTGACTGGCATCCTGCACGAGAAGAACAACGAAGCGCTCAAGGCGTTGACCCCGGAGGAAATACAGGCGCGACTCTCCAAGCTCGGCTGACACCCAGATGCAGCAACCAAGGAGCCCTTCGGGGCTCCTTTTTTATATGAGGCCGCATACATGGACAAATACCCTGAACACGAAAAGCTTAAAGCCCTGAACGGCGCAAATCAAATCGTCGGTGAGTTCATTGATTGGTTGAGCGATGGAAACATTGTGTTAGCTGAGTGGGGCGTAGGCGAATACGACGGCCTAGTGCCGATTAACGCGGGACAGACAGCACTGATCGCCGGCTTCTTCGAGATAGACGAAGACAAGCTCGAAGCCGAAAAATGCCAGATGCTTGACGAGATCCGAAAAGCGCAGGTGGACTGACATGACGCCTGAACCCGGAGTCAGCAAGGCCTGCGCGAAGTGCGGGGAGGTCAAGTTGTTGACCGAGTTTTACACCAGAAAATCGGCACAAAGCGGTAAGCAGTCTAACTGCAAAACGTGCCAAATAAAAAACGCCAGAGACTGGGAGACTCGAAACCCAGACAAAGCCATTATCTACGATAAAACTTGGCAGGCCAGAAACCCGGGCAATGTCGCTGCCCGCAGCAAAGCGTGGCGGGATAGAAATCCAGACATGCGAGCAACTATGGACCTGCACAAGTCGTTACAAAAACGATACCCCGAACTCAAACGCGAAGATATTGCCCCACAGCTTCTCCTGCTTTACCAAACCCGCTACAAACTTAACCACTACATCAAGGGACAACAGGCATGACAACAGCAGCCGCAGTAGCATCGAAAAAGGCAACTCGTAGTAAGTCGACCCAAGACATGATGTACGACATCATGCAAACAGTTTTGTCTGGGTCACTGGAAACGAAAAAGGCCCAAGAAATCACCAACGCTATGGGTAAGCTGATAAAGACTGTGCAGTTGGAAATGGACTACCAAGAAGGCAAGAAGAAAGGCAAATACGCTGGTGTGGAGTTCTTCGATACGAAGCAGTAACCGAAACCGAAAGCCACCTCCCCAGGTGGCTTTCTCAATTGGAGCCCGTATGGACCTAAAACCTGAAGTACAGCGAGTAATTGCTGATCTGCGCAGAGAGGGCTTCGCCGTCGCACTCTTCAACCCCGAAGAGCTGCAGGGAGCCGATGTCGATCACGTCGAAGAAAGGATGATATCTGGAGGCTGGGACGCCATTGAGGCATTGACCGACCCGGACTACGAGGAGGAATGAACATGAAAATCAAAACCAGTGAACTGATTGGCCCAGCCCTTGATTGGTCGGTGGATTGTGTCGAGACTGGAACGACGGTGGACCCTGACGATTTCGTCATGCGATCCGCTGACGAATCCTATTCCGAGCGATGGGATCAGGGTGGTCCCATCATCGATCAGATGTCTGAAGACTTTGGGTTGGCAACTTTGCACAATGAGAAGGTCGATGGTACAAAAATCGTCAAGCTTTTTAGAAAGGACAAAGGCCGGATGTACGTTGGTCCGACACTGCTCATCGCCGCCATGCGTTGCTATGTGGCCAGCAAGCTGGGCGAAGAAGTGGAAATCCCCGACGAACTTGTGAGCCTGCCATGACCAAACTCTATGTCGAATTCTTTGAAACCGTAACGGGCCGAACATCAAAAGTGTTTGGCCCCTTTTCTTCAGTGCAGATGAATCAGGAGGACATGATTGTGTTCGCTACTGAGACCAGTGCTGAAACGTCATTGGCGACCTTAGTGCGCCGCTTCGGGCTGACCAGTTGGTACTGCTACGCGGACGGCAGGAATTACACCAACTTCGTCGTCCACACTGGAGACCACCTTGACTCTAATTCATGAATACGCCCTCGACGTAAGGCTCTATGCCTGCATTCGAGTCATGGCGCCCAACGTCATCGAGGCCCGCAAGATGGTTCTCCACCACTTGGATTGCGCGGACACCAACTTTGGCATCTGGGATGACGGCACCCCAATCCTAGCTGAAGCAAGTGTCGATGACCCCGTGATGCCCTGCTTTGCAGTGGACGGAGACCCTGAGCACCCTGAGTGCGATTAAGGAGTGACAATGGACCAAACTCAAACCAAACTTCAGCAAGCCCTGGCACTACTGCCCGACGGCTTTTACGTTCACAACCTCACAAAATTCGTGAATGGCACGGTCAAAACGACTAGGAAGGGCGCAGCCCATGTACCTATTGAAATAGGGATCGAACAACTTGGCTCACCCTTCTCCGATTTCCGGGCGGTGTTAAACCCGGCAGATAACAAGTTGGTGCCTCTCTTGCTGATTATTGAGCCGGAGGTTGTCTTCGCCACACATAAGACCGCCCTGCAGCGCTACAACGAAGCCATGGTCGACGGCGACGAACCAGACCCAATTGAACGGCTGCGTTTCTTCTGCTCACTTGCTATGAGCGGCCAGGATTGGCTCGATAGCGAACCATTCTTTGATGACACTTTAGCCAGGGGGCGCGACCATGCAGGTGACCTTTAGCAAGGTTTCCGTAAAAGGAACTAAGCGTTGGAAAGACCCCTCCACAGGTAAGGATCGAACCCAGACCCGTGAGTTTTTCCAAACCATCAACCCATTCAACAAAAACGCCGACGGCGCTGTAAAGTCGAACGAAGAAATATTGGCAGAAGTTCAGGCCGAGCGCGACGAGTGGTTACGCCAAGGAGAGCAACCATGACACCAGAAACGAAAACGAGACTAATAGCTGCCCGCGGCCTACTATCCGATCCCGAGAAATGGACAAAGCACGTTGCGGCCCGTAACTCCGATGGGGTCGAAGTAGACACCAGTCACGACTCTGCCACCTGCTTTGCGCCCTCGGTGCCCTGTGGCATTTTGGCGCACCCCGCGGACACATCGTCTGCGACGAGGCGCTAGCTTTATCTGACGTGCTACCAGAAGGCTTTATATACGTTGATGACTTCAACGATGATCGCACCACAACCCACGCCGACATCCTCGCCCTGTTTGACCGGGCGATTGGAGAACCGAAATGAAGTTATTCACAAGGCACCTTACGTCTGACGAGTTCATCAACGCCTGCATACCCTCAGAGTTCTCCTTCGACGCTGCACAGCACTTGGACGGGGATGACCATATTTCGTTCTCGTTCTTCTTTGAAGATGTCGAGGGCTCTGCCGTGTACAGCACAGTGACTGGCAGAGTGTTTGGCACTGCAGTCGGCCCTGGCTGGGAGGAGACCCGCTTCAGCACGGACGACCTGAGGGACGGCGAACCTTGGTTCGATGCCCTGCTCAACTTCGTATACAGGTGAGGCGCAAATGACAAGCGCAATGAATACCGAAGCCAAGCTCACCTTGGCCATAGCCTCGCTCAAAGAGATCGCAGGCATGCCTACGGAGTCCGAATGCGACGACATGGATGACTTTTGCCTAGGCAACGACGAGGCACTTGACGCCATGAACGAGGCCATCAGCCAGGCCCGCCACGCCCTCAGCCTACTGGGAGCCTGACATGGACCCTGCAGCCAGCACCCCACACCCATCGGCCACCTCAGAGGTGGCCTTTTTATTGGACGACACATCCGATGTCACATGAAAAAGAACGGGCTGCCCATGCAGCAGGTAAGCGCATCCAGCATTTAAGCCGAATCAGCGGCAGCTGGATAGAGGTAGCGAACCCCAGTTGGTTCACTGATTACGAATACCGAATCCACCCCGACGACATTGATCCGTATGACGAGGTCAAAGCAGCGCACGCCGCCGGTAAGCGCGTCCAGTTTAGCCATTGGCTAAGCAACGGTTGGCAAACCGTATCCCATCCTCATTGGGTTCCCGGATATAGCTACAGAATCCACCCCGACGACCTACCCCAACCCACAGGAACCACCATGAACAAAATCGATGCACAAAAACGCCTGACGGCCATTGAAACGGCACAAGAATCCATCAAGCAAGAAACAGCCGAGCTGCGCAAGATCATCGAAGCGCCTGAACCTGCAACGTCGTTGTTGACTAAGCCGATGCCCCGTAGTGGCAAGGAGTATTGGAGTATCACTTTTATCAATGGCGGAGTTTGCGCGAACACTGCTTTCGCTGGATTCGCAACCGACTACATAGACAAGGGCAACATGTTCCAAAGTAAAGCCCTCGGAGAAGCATACGCTGACGCAGTCAACACCATGCTCTTGCTGCGCCACCAGCCTGGCACGGTCTCCAATAAGTACGAGCATCAGTTTGTCATTTGTATCGCTGGATCGGGCACCTCCATCGAAATCCTCTCCTACGACGACTTTACCTGCATTGCCTCGCGTATCTCGCCTGCTTTCAAATACGAGGCTGACGCTAAGAAGGCTATCGAAGCCGTGGGCAGTGACCGCATCCTGCGCATGTTCAAGACCTTCCACCACGTCGCCTGACGCCAAGCGACTGAAGTCGGCCACCCGCACGGGTGGCCTTTTACTGGAGCCTACCATGAAAAAATACGTTGTAGCCTGGTACATCGACATCGAAGCAGAATCGCCAGAAGATGCTGCACGACAAGCGCTTGCTATTCAGCGTAACCCAGAAAGCTTGGCAACGGTGTTTGATATTAAGGGAGACGGAAGCACCGTCACCGTAGACGTTGAAGACCTTGACTGGGAGGAAGAGTGAAAACGAAAACGACCCTACGACTTTCTGACGGTACCTTCAAACAGGTCGAAGGAGAAGACTTCACCGTCAAACTAGCGGGCCAATCGGTCCGCTTTTTTGTGGACGACGAATCGGAAACCCTCACCCATGTCGATTCCGGTATGGGTATAGGGGGTCTGCGGGCCATTAAGGTGGCCAACTTCAAGTCCTACAGCAGAATGACGAATGCCGGCGCCGCGGAGATCCTCATCAACAAGTTGATCGCCGCCCGGGGAATCATTCAGGTCATGGCACGACTTGACAATGCTCCAAAATTGGAGGCCAACAATGAACACCAAAGCACGGGAACCGCACCGTAATGCCAAGGAGGTCAAGGACATATTTGGCTTTCAAACCATCGGCGGCCTCCACGCCAGCGTCCGGTGTGGAAGCTTCCCTCCACCCGATTTGGTTACTGGATTTTCAATCAAGAAATGCTACTGGGGTCTGTCTACCATCCTAAGGGAGCAACAAAGACGGGCGGCTAAAGTGAGCAAAAACTCAAGAAATGCTTGACGCTCATACCCACTGAATCCACCACCCCTGATAGTACCTCTGCCCGTTTACCTCCTCAAAGCCCGCGATCATCATTGCCCGGTCGCTCATAAGCGTAAGTATCTGCGGGTCGCAAAGCCTAGGTATCGGCTCGGGCTGATCCAGCCCACCGTAAGCAAAGCTGGGGATTTTTAAGTAAGAGACATACCTGTTCAGGTCGCTATTCAGGACTGAAGCGTGCTCAATCGGACCAGGAACAGGCGGGTCCCTGTCGCGCTCAGCCAGCTTCCTACCTAGCCTGTGTGTGCGGGTGACGGTGCATTTAGGCATGATTTTCAATAACTGTACAAATTAACAGTATTTTTACCACATCGGCGGTTTAAGTGAAATCCATGCCCAAGCAGACTACGCAACTAACCAAGCACCTTCGGGTGCTTTTTTAATGGACGGACCAAATGACAACCTTCCACTACATGCAGAACCCAGATGGCGGCGTGCACCAAACAACCAACCCAGACTGGCACCCAGAACTCAAGAAGATCACACGCGCTGAAGGCCAGCGCCTAATGAAGGAGCAATCCAGAACAGACCTGAGAAAGATACTCAAACCCAAGGACCGCATTTACACGGTTCTGCGCAAAGTATCCGCCTCGGGTATGAGCCGCCACATCTCGTTCCTCATTGTGGACGATGGCGAACTACAGAGTCTGGACTGGAGCATCGGCCAGGCACTCGGCTTGAAGATGGCTGAGCCTGCGGGTCTGAAGATCGATGGCTGCGGAATGGACATGGGTTTTGCAACAGTCTACAACCTTGGCCGCGCACTCTGGCCGAATGGCACACCAGAACCTCACAGCAGCCGCAATGGTGAACCCGACAACGATGGCGGCTACGCCCTAAAGCATGAATGGATATGACATGAAAACCAAAAATCAAGAGCAGAGCACTACAGACAAGAACCTAATTCCTGCACCCCTGGAGGATCGGGTGAAGCGCAGGGTCCATCTCGACCTTACCGAGGAAGATCACGTTGACCTGCACTGGCAGGTTGACGGGCTGATTACGCGAGACACAAAATTCTTTGGAGACCCCTATGCTACGTGGTGACAACGTCATTGCCTCCCGCGACGTTATTGCGCGGATCGAAGAACTAAGGGACCAACTGGTCCCTTTGTTTATTTTTGGCTACAACATGCCGGGCTATGGTCCCGACATGGAACCCCAACAGTATGACGACGAGGATGAGGCACTCGAAGCACTGCGGTCTGCCCTGCAGGAGCGGCTGGACGAATTAGAAGATGATGCCGAACGGGAAGACGACTGCGAGGCCCTGCGTGAAGCACTTGGCGCCAACCCCACGGCCGAGGGAGAGATAGCCTTCACCGTCGCCGGCTTCGCGTACTGGATCGATAACAAAGGAGAAACTGGCCTGGACGACGATGAGCGCGAAGAACTTGAGGAATTGGAGGCTCTGGCCAAGGAAGGTGAGGCCTACTGCGATGACTGGCACTACGGATCAACCTTCATTCGTGAGGACTATTTCCAAAGGTATGCAGAGGAATTCGCAGAAGACATAGGGTTGGTCAACAGGGACGCAACCTGGCCTAACAACCACATTGACTGGGAATCTGCCGCGGACGACTTACGGCAAGACTACACCGAACTCAAATTCGGCGATGAAACCTACCTGGCACGCTGACGCCACTCACCCTACCGGAGCCACCATCCATGAATACCGCAATAATCAATATACCCTTCCAAGGGTTTTACCAGAGCACGTACAACGGTTCAATAGACTCCAACGAAGAACAGGAAGCGGAGCACTTCCATGAGGAAGATCCACGCCTCGATGCAATCGAGTATGCGAGCATCCTGTGGCACTGCGCCGACTACCCGGCCATGTTCGTCGAGATCGCCAAGAGGTATACAGAGTGCTTTTGCGAATACATCCGGGAGGAAACTGGCGTCGAACTAGGGCTTGAGTTCGAGGAAATGACCTCACCCCGCGAATACAACTTCACCACCGACCGCATATTCGCCAAGATTCCGCTATGGGCAATGGGGAGTCTGCGCATACGTACTGACAAGCTGGTCCTGGCTGCCGCCGTCAGGGATCGCCATTCCAGCCGTGACGGATTCATCAGCTTCTACCCCAACAAGCTGAGCGAATGGCCCCAAGAGATTCAGGACTGGGATGAGAACCACCTTGGCACCCTGCTCGCCGCCTTTATGGAAGAGCACGTGGATAAGGATTGGGGATGGGCGGTCTATTACAAGGTGGATGACTGCGGATTCATAGGCGAGGTGTACCCCAACTGCGTCGATTGGACCAAGTTTGAGGAGCTGAAGGCGGAGAAGCTGGCAGAACTTGTGGAATCCTGCGATGGGTAACAAGTTCATTATCGACGCGCCAACATCTTCGGGCAAGGTGATCAAGCGGCGCCTGGGTAACCTCAAGACTACTTTGACGCTGGACTACCGCGGCCCCTACACCCAGGCGCCGGAGGCCTGCCAGATATATGTAGAGACTACATGGACGGAAGACGAGCTTGACCTGTGGCTATGGAAATCGAAAGGTATTGACTATATAGGGGTTGCAGATGCAGAAGCATAGCGAAGCACACATACTCATATCGTACCTGCCCCACGCAGAGGCAGTGCCGAAACTGTTCTTCGAGCACTACATGAAACTGTGGAATATAGACAAAGAGCCCTACAGGGCTCTTTCCAATTGCGAAGACCCGGCGTACTGGGAAACCTTCGAGGTGCTGCTCAAGCGTGCAACGCTCAGCGACCCCTGGGGCAACACCTGGGGCCTCTATTACGACGGCGACCTGTACGCAGTACCACTTGAGGAGGTTGCCCATGAGAACCGAAACCACCACTAAAACCCTCTACAAATTCGATGAATTGTCGGACAAATCGAAAGAAAAAGCTATCGAGAAACTGCGGACCAGTGACTATTACCTAGATCACGACTGGTGGGAGTTCGTTTATGAAGAATCCATAATCATAGGAAATCTATTCGGTCTGTGCATAGACCGGATTTTCTTCAGTGGATTTTCCTTTCAAGGGGATGGCGCCTGTTTTGAGGGCCGGTACGCCTACCGTAAAGGTGCACTGAAGGACGTACAGACCTATGCACCCCAAGACAAAGAGTTGCATCGCATTGTCAAAGGCCTTCAAGAGGCTCAGCGAAAAAGCTTTTACCAACTGGAAGCTCGCGTTAAGCACAGTGGCTTCTACAGCCATTCAGGCTGTACACACATCGACGTAGCGCACGCTGAAGATAGCTACCGGGACATCGGTGACGCAGAAGACGACATCAACGACCTGCTGCGCTGCTACATGAACTGGATATACAAGTGCCTGAGGGATGAATACGACTGGCACATGGCTGATGAGCAGGTGGCAGAGAGCCTTAGCTCCCATGATTGTGAGTTCCTGGTCGACGGAACCGCTTACTAAACCAACCTTAACCCAAAGAGAATGCAATGGTCGGAATCAAAGAACGTCTCAAAAAAATCTTCCCGGGTAACCAGGCTCCTCCATTGGATATGGATATGTTCACTCGGCAAAGCAAACTGATCAACCAACTGTTGGCTGGCAACGAGGAGCTGCTGCACGCCAATCAGCAGTTGATGGCTGACAAACTGTGGATGCTACAGATATTGGACGTGCTGGAGGCCAAATTCAGCAAAAACGGCTACCTACTTATGGATGCGGTAACCCTCACTCGTAGCGAATTGGAAGATATCTGGCCACGGGTCGGCTATGGACTCCTGGGCGACACGTTGCAACCCCCTACCCTATCGGTCCACTGACCAACATGTTCGCTAACCTATTTTCACTCAACAGAACAGTCAAAACAGAGAATCAAATGGCAACGCTTACCTTGAAGAAAAAACAAGCAGTTGAACTTCCAGCCACCAAACCCAAGTTCAACCGCTACGACCTGGCCAACCATAATCTTGACATCAAGCTCACCCCGAAAGCGGAACCGCTTGAGCGTCAGATGATCTTGCAAAACCAGCGTGGATTCTCCGCGGTAATCGGCCAACGCTACCAACACCAGGTCGATGCAGTGAATTTTCTGATGATGACCAGAACCCTAACCACTACACAAGCCACCAGCGCCCGTCGCAAACTCCACAAGATGATCGCACGGGACATCGTACATGGTCTCAACTTATGAGGGGCAGACATGGAAGTATGTACTGAAGAATTCAACCCAGGGCGCCTTACAAAGTGGCGCCCTAATCATATTGTCTACGACTCTGGGTTTTCCGAGCCGCTCACTGAACTCATCGAGAAAGAGTACATGTGGTCGGCCCGGGTAGCCAAAGAATCCACCGAGATAATAAGCCAAATGCTAAAGGGCCGACGCAATGGAAATACTCATTAAGGCGATGCTGACAAGTTTCGCGGTAACACTTTTGGCATCGTAGCGGTGGCCTTGAACGGGGGCAGGATTGGGGCGTTAGGCTTTCTCAGCGCCACGTTGGCTATGGTGGGCGGTGCCCTGTCCATAGTCCTGTTCATCGCTATGGTGTGCAATGCTTGAACAACAGAAAGGAAATCAATGATTCAACGATTCAAACCTCACCGTGTCCGTAGCTACAAAGCGGCAGACATCACCAAGCCTTTCCGTACTTATGGCCGGCTGCACCAGGTGCTGCGCGGCTGGTCCACCGTATAACCAAGGAGGCTGGATGGACACCCAAACCGGAAACAATATTTATGAGGTAGGGCTGCACAGGCTTGTCACCACCACCGAGGCACTCGCAGTATTTGTACGAGCTGACAATGAGCAGGAAGCAGTTGAACTGGCCTATGCTAAGGCTGAGTTCGGTGGAGGCCAAGTTACCCACATCAGGACTGATACAACCGTTGAAGTAGAGAACGGCTACGTGCAGTTCGTATCAAAGGTATCGCATAATGAAATTCACCACGCTTGAGGAGCTGAAGCAGGCGTTGGCCGATGCCATGCGCCCTTCCGATTGCCCCTGCGCTACGCCGCTGGATCGCGCTAACACTATCCTCGCCCTGCGAGAAATACGCAAAGCCCTGGCGCCGGTAAAATCACTTGGCTAATCAAACTAAAGGGAGGATCAGATGGCCCAACTTATTGTAGTGGGGCACGATGGCGACCGCTTGAGGTTCTTCGACGTGTCGCAAGTCACCGCCGAGACACTTGAGAGAGCGGTGCCAATGCTCGACAAACGTGAAACGTCCTACTACGAGGCCGCCACCAACAATGGCTTCAATGTCGTTCAACGCTTCATCTACGCAGTAACCGCGCAGAATACCCAGCGCACCTGCAATCTACTTCACGACTTAGGCTTCTAAGCCACCCACCCCAGAGCACAGGCAACAGCCCTGACCACTTGGTCAACGGCTGCGTAGCCGTTCGCGCTTTGGGGCTAAACGCACACCAAATCGAACACAAAGAGGCATCTCCGTGCTAGTAAGAATAGAAAAGAATAAAGAGGGTTGGGCCGTGTTCGCCCTGTCCGGGCAGCTTTACGGACAAATCATCGCTCAAACGGAAGGGGTACGGCTGTCAAAGCCCCGCTTCCAATCTGCCACGATCACGGGCTACTTGGATGCCATGTATGGCGCCCAAGTACGGGACACAGCACTTGAGGACATCGACGTGGCAAGGTCCTTAGGGCTGAACGGAATCTTCATGACGTGCCACCGCGAAGCAATCCGAGACACGAAAAACTCAGGCTGGTTCGACTCTCAAGGGAAGCAGAGTCTCATCGAAGCTCGCTACGTCACTGCAATGGGTGAACGAGTCTATTACTCAACACAGGAAGATATTGATGCCGACAGGGCCGAGCACCACCCTATGGAGATACCCGACAACGCAGGGATACCAGAAAGCGTGGCCTCGCCCGTGCACGTCTGGACAGCCTGGGACCACTTCCGGGCGTTCCTAACCAAATTAAAGAACGTAATTATGGGGAGGTAAATGTGGCCACCGTAAAAGAAGAAGTAGAGAGGATAAGACTACTCGCGACCACGACCACTAAAAAGCCAGAGTCATTCACCGATGTAATGACTCGCATAACAGGAAAAGAATACAAACCGCTCACGCAAGCAACCCCGTACGAGGAAGTACTTGCGCACTACACCCTACCCTTTCCGCTCTACCCCTTCCAGGTGGAGGATGTAAACGCCCTGGGTCCCGAGTCCAAAGTTGGGCTTTACTGGGATATGGGTACAGGCAAGACCATCACGGCCATAGTGATGACCCTGCTGAAGTTCATCACTGACAGGGCTGATCGAGCGGTGGTGATTATGCCTCCCATCCTCTTGGACCAGTGGGCAAAGATTCTGACCAGCATCGGTGTCTCGGTGCAAATCTACAGAGGGACGCCGGCAGTCCGAAATCGGCTCCAACTTGGAACTGCTCAGTTCACACTTGTGGGGCTACAGATATTCAAGAAGGAGAGCGAACGATTCTCGGCAGAGTTCGATCAAAGCACCGCGGTGCTCTTGGATGAAGCGCATAGCGTGAAGAATGTCGCCTCGGAGAACTACAAAAAGTTCACCCAGTTCACTGCGGATAAGTCGATCCTTTTGATGACGGGTACTCCGGTGTCCTCGCCAGAGGATGGATACGCGTACATCAAGCAAATAGCTCCAACGGTGTACCGCACCAAGGGCCAGTTCCTAAACATTCATGCCGGCGAGCGTGACTTCTTCAACCAAATCATCTCCTGGAAGAACCTGGACGTGTTGGCTGAAAACATGAAGATCAACACGAGCCGCGTATTGAAGGAGGACGTGCTCAAGGATCTGCCAGAGGTCACGTACACCCCTCTTTTCTACCAGCTCGATCCAGGGCACGCAGCGCTCTATAAGAAGCTTGCAGAGGAGCAACTTCTGCAAATCGGTGAGGGCAAGTTGGACGCCACGGGCACTTCAAAGCTCTACCACGCCCTTGGCCAGATCATCTGCAACTATGACTATTTCTCAGGTGACCCCACCAACAGGTCCACCTGCTTTGATGTCCTAGACCAGACACTTGACGAACTCGGCCCCACGGCCAAGCTAGTGGTGTTTGCAACCTACAAGATGACCAACCGAAAGCTGCTGGAGTACCTGCAAAAGTACGGTGCCGTCGCAGCCTATGGCGATCAGACGATCACTCAGAACATGCGAGCCGTCGATATGTTCGTTGCCAATCCAGACTGCAGGGTCTTCGTGGCGCAGCCCACTTCAGTCGGTACAGGGGTGGACGGGCTGCAGGCAGTGTGCAGGGACGGCCTGTTCCTTGAGATTCCCACGGTGCGCGACTTCCACCAAGGCGTTGACCGGCTGCACCGGCAAGGGCAAAAGAACGGCGTCCACATCAGGATCGCCACCGCCGAAGGCACTGTCCAAGTGCGGCACCAAAAAAACCTCCTTGACAAAGACGAACTCGTTAACCACGTGGTTCGCAACGTTGAGGATCTTCGAGCCGCTATATACGGACGGTGAAATGAACTTACCTAAGAAAGTGAACGATTTGAGGGGCCAAGTGTTTGGTCGCTTAACTGTTCTAACGTTGGACAAGACAACCGTGCACGGCGCCTCATGGTTGTGCAGATGCTCCTGCGGCACGGAGAAAGTGGTGCGTAACGACAGCCTAAGAACCGGCAACACAAAATCTTGCGGGTGCCTTCAAAAGGAGGCAGCTGCCAGCGCAAACACAACCCACGGTCTCTGCAGAAGCAGGTCCTACAGTAGTTGGAGGCACCTGGTTTCCAGGGGCGCAAGCTCAAGCAACAAAGCCGCTAAGTACTACACCTCGCGGGGTATAGGCGTTTGTAAAGAATGGCTGGCGTTTGAGAATTTCTACGCGGATATGGGAGACCCTCCCGAGGGGATGACCATAGAGCGTATAGATAATGACCGCGGTTACTCCCCGGACAACTGTAAATGGGCGACTCGGTCCGAGCAGTGCCTTAACCGAGGGGAGAACAGGAACAACACTTCTGGCTTTAGGGGCGTTAGTTTCCGAAAATCTCGAAATGCATGGGAGGCGCGCATAGGACACAACTACAAGAGTTTTAACTTGGGGCTGCACGCCTCTAAGGAACTTGCCGCCCTCGCCTACAACGCAGCCGCTATCAAATACCACGGCGCCAACGCCAAACTAAACCAAATCTCTCAAGGAGGTTGATGTGCAAACTTTACACCCTTACACCGTTGTAGGTGTCTACGAGGACGACCATGCACGGTGGGCGGACTCTTTCTATGCAAGTAGTCCAGAGGACGCAGAAGACCAGGTGCCCAGCGGGATCATCGTGGCCGGCGTGTTCGAGGGCGAAATCTACGCTGTACTTTAACAAGGAGAGCAAAAATGGAACAAATCACCAGCACCCAAGTACCTGACAACCAACGGCCCAGCTTTATTGTTGGCAAAATAGGCAACCTGTTCATACCCTTCGAGCAGGAGGTCTACAGAACCGCTGGCGCCTACTCGCAATACGAAGGCGGATACTGGGAGTTCCACCAGCTTTCCAATGGCGGCTTCTACATGGCGCCGGATAACGACACGCTCTACCATTTTGAGAACACAGAAAACTACAGCGACGTAGACCTCAGCAGCGAGGCACTTGGCATTGTGGCCTGCCTATATGCCTTCTCGCGCATGTCGTTCACCTACGCCAGCCTGGGCGACTTCTACCACAAGCTGCGCGATTTTGCACAAGCCCACCCTGAGGCCGGCGCTATTTTTGAGGCCATTGACTGATGAGTTCAAACAAGAACATGCCACCACCGCTGGCCGCCGTGAACGATTTTTGGAACCGTTCCATCACCTACAAGGCCGAACAAGGCAAGGATGTATGGCAAACCCCTGCCGAAACCATCGCACTAGGCACAGGGGATTGTGAGGATTACGCCATTGGCAAGTATTTCACGCTCCGGGCATTGGGCTTTCTGGGTATACCAATGAGTGTGTGGACATTGAAACTGGAAGGTGCGGGCGCCCACTGCTTACTTACAGTAAATGGCTGGGCACTTGACAACTTCGCCAAGGATATAGTGTCGATGACTCAACGAGTGGATGTCACAGCTATTGTCCGATCCTCCACCAAGGACAAGCCCGACGATCCAAGGTTTGCGGCCATGTTGGCAAGATTGGCTTCGGATGAGGATAGCAGCGAGATCCTGAAATTTATCCCAAACCCTTTGAGTAATTAGATTTAACCAAGGACTAATAACAATGAAAAAGACAGTCACCGTCACAATAGAAAAACAGATCGAAATAGAAATCCCCGATCAACTGCTGACGCCTGAGTACATCAAGGAGTTCAGCAGCATAATGTGGGAGGTTGACGAACCCGAAGATCTGATTACCTATGTGGCCCGCAAGGTGTTTGAAGATGATGACTATCACATTGAAGGCATGGGCAAGCCAGGCGGCTTCCATCACAAAGATAGCGGAACCGCCGACATCTTCTACAGCATTCTGTATGAACATATTGAAGTCGATATCGACGGCGAGACCCACTATGACTAAGATTGATCTCAACGACGGCAAGTACACAGTCATCCACGAAAACGGAGTCAACCTCCACGCTCTGAGGCACGGTAAGCCGTGGAGAGATCTACCCGGAGATGGACTGATCCTTTCCCTCGTTCAGCGCGTTGAGGAACTTGAGGAACTGTGCGCCGAGGCGTACCAAGTTGTCGGAATACTTGCTGTCGAATGCGGCCGCTTTGGTGCCGACGACACCGATAAGATTCTGGACAATCTGAGCCAGTTGAAAATGCTTCACAGTGATGTGTTGCCCTTTGCCAGCAAGGATACAACTTAAATAAAACAGTGTAAACCTTGACCAAACCCACGTAACAAGGCCAAAATAACAACCCCAACCCAATAAAAATAACAAGGGATTTCAATGAAAACTTCCAATCGCATACTCGAACCTGACACCAAGACCCCACACTAGGGGTCGCTATGGCCTGGGTATTCTACTGGCAGAAAACGCCCGAGTCGGCGTGGGAACTCGCTGACTCCAAGAACCGCAGCAAGATCATCGCTGACAAGTCCCCCCCGTTCGTGACCATCCTTGACCTCAATACCGAGATCGAAGACGAAATGAGCCGGGAACAACTTGGCGATGTCCATTACCGCGGCCCACTTTACTTTGACTTCGACTCAGACTCTATTGAAGAAGTCATCCCTCAGTTCCAGAAATTCCTCTCCAAGCTAACCGAAATCGAAATCGACCTTCGGCAAGTGGAGCTGTACGCATCAGGCGGCAAGGGTTTCCACGTTATCGTCCCGATGGAAATCTTCGTGCAGAAGCCCAGCACGGCCGGCTACACCTTTCTCCCCCAGGTGTACAAGGAGATCGCCCAGGAGTTCTACGTTGACTGCCTGGACATGCGCGTCTATTCCGCAAGGAAAGGCCGGATGTTCCGGGTTGCCAATGTCGAGCGAACCAATGGCCGCTTCAAAGTACCGCTGTCGGTGGAAGAAGCTCGCACAATCACGGTCGACAAGTACGCGGAGCTGACATCGGCACCAAGGCAGTCCTTCGTGGTGGAAGCTCCGACTTTCAACGACTCCCTGGCCCTGACTTTTACCAAGTCCCGTGACAAGGTAAAAAAGGCGGTCGCCGCCAGGCGCAACAGTAAGTCGGACGAAAAGCTCATCGCGACGTTCAATGGAGACTTCCCATCAAGCGTCAAGCTCCTGGGCAGCGGCATTGTGACCCGGGAAGGTGTCGGATTCCAGAAACTGGCCACACAGCTTGCGATCACCGCGCACGCTCTGGGCCAGTCCGAGGAACAGCTTCTCGCTATCTGCGAAGGAGTGATCCAAAACCACAAAGGTGATGGAAGTCGCTACGGCACGGCGCAAAAACGACAGAAAGAGCTTCGCCGCATGTATCACTACATGCACGACAACCCTTGCTATGAGTTCTCAGCAGGAGGCATCAAGGCCTGCTTAGCCGTCGGCACGCCCACCCAAGACCTCAATCAGCATATTGAGGACGAGACAGGCGTACTGGAAGACGATGAAGAACTTGAGATCAACGACGCTATCAGCAAGGGCGTCCGCTTCAACAAATTCGGGATGCACTGCAAAGTCTATGACAAGGAGACCAAGGAGCATAGCCTCATGAAAGTGTCCGAACTTGGCATTGACGGCGTGGCCTTACTCCAAGATGTCGGCAGCGGCGTCATAGGGTATGAGTACAACTCGTACGTCAACGGCGTCTACAAAGGCAGAAGGAAGGTACAGATGAACACGTTTAACTCTGCAAATTCAGTGCAGATCGCAATGGGAGGGCCAGAGAGCACGACCATCCAGATATCAGATCCTCAGGCCAAAGGCATGATGGACCTTATGCGCAAAAACGCTGAGAAGTCCAAGCAGATCGTGACCGCCGTTCCTCGGGAGGGTCTGGATATCGTGCAGTTACCGAGCACCGAAGATGATGAAGACCGCTACGAGGTCATCTACGCATCTCAAGGTGTCGGCGGGGTGCTGTCCCCCATGGGCAATACCTACAGGCTGAACACGGCTTATGGGTCTGAGGGGGAACTTCGGTCGGACCTGTTGAAGGCGCCCGCGCTTGAAGACAATGAGGAGACACGCAAGTTCTTCGACCTGTTCTTCACGCTGCACCCCAAGGATGTGATGTCCCGCACTTTTGGCTACTACCTGGCATGCTTCCTGTGCCAGCTACTGCGCAAGGAATTTCACCAATTCCCCGTGCTGCAGGTCTTCGGGCAGTCCGGCGCCGGCAAGACATCGTTTAACCAGCTATGCACGAACCTGCACTATTACAAACGGCTACCCCCCGTTTGGGCAGCCAACAGCGTCACACCCTTCGTTCTCCAAGCCCTTCTGCAGAGTTCGGCATCCCTGCCCGTCTTGTTCGACGAGTTCAAGACCCAGGAACTTGGCCCTAGGCGATCCCAAGAGTTCCTAATGGTGGTGCGCAACAACTACACCAACAACTCTGGGGGTAAGGGCCGGGTTTCCAGGGATGCTGGCGCCTCAACACTTGGCATCACGCCCTCGGCCAATGCGGCACCGCTGGTGTTTATGACCGAGCAAAAGGAAGCACAAACCGCCGTCGTCGACCGATCCATTGAGGTCTCAATGGAGGTCAAGCAGGAAGGGCTTGAGGGGGAGGAATTCCTCTACTGTGTGAAAAATCGCAAGATCCTCGGGCAGTTTGGGCATATCGTGGTGCAACATGTTTTGACCACGGACCTCGCTAAGCTTAACGACGACCTGATGGGCTTTCGACGCCAACTGCAAGGCCAGATCACCCGGCCAAGCACCGCCCGACCTGTCTATAACAACTCAGTCGTGCTAGTCGGCCTGGATTTGGGTCAGAAAGCTATGTCTGCGATATTCGGCACCAGGTACGACGAAACCTTTGAAGGCCTGAAGAATGAGATTCTCGCCAACATCGATAAGTCGCTGCCTATCAACCTGAGCGAACCAAGCAAAGTCATGGATGCTCTGGCAGCTATGAGTTCGTTGTCCGAGAACGACCACTTCCGCATCGTCATTGGGGTGGACTACCTCCCGGCGACTGACCCAGTAACACGAGAAGCATGCGTGGAGATACACCTGCGCAACGCCTGGGACAAATACTCACGTCACAAGCGAGCCCAGGGTGAGCAACTGCTCTACGCATCGGAAGCGGCCTTTGTCATTGGGCTCACCCGGCACCGCGCCGCAGTGGACACAGTTTGCGCCAAGTCTGACCTCAAAGGGGGCAAGCCATCGGTCAAGGTGGTTCGCTACAGCCTAAAAACGCTCTACGACGAACATGTTGAGGAGTTCAAAGACCTTGAAAAGGAGGCACTTTCAAAACTATTTATTGCATAAATTAAATTTATTTTGTACACTTCAATCCCTGGTAACCAACAACAACTACAACGGAGCCCACAAATGGCACTAACCAAAAAGACCCCAGCACCCACACCCACTTTCGAATCCGAAGATCCAAATCCGAACGCCGCAGAGACGCAAACCGTTGCCGCTGCACCAGTCGTTGAGCAGGTCCAGGTCGCATCCCCTGCTGATAAAGTTGCCGCCACCACTGCGATTGCTAAGGCTCAGACCTCTGCAATTGCTGCCACCGGCAAGAACAAATTCTCTGCGGCCCTGACCCACCTGGAGTACCAGCTTGAGCTGGAGCATGTCAAGGCCCTTGGCGTCGGCACCTTGCCTAAGATGTCTGCCGACCGTGCCGGGTTCGAGATTGGAGAAGGCAAGGATAAGCTGGAGTATGGTGAGTGGGTTGACTTCAACATCTTCAGCTACAACAAACGCTGGTTGGCTTCAACTGGTGAAGACGGCGAGGATGCAAAACCGTTCCTGCGCACTTCATACGACAACGAAACCCTTGAAGGCGAGGTCATGTCGCTCAAGGACTACGTCCAGTACCTGAAGGATGAAGGCCACGCTAAGGCCAGCGCCCGCATGTACATCGACGTTTGGGGCTTCGTAGTCAATTCGGACAAGCTGGGCCTGGTCGAAGAAGAAGATCGTGAAATGATCCAGCTGCAGTTGTCACCTGTGTCGGTCAAACAGTTCACCGCTTACCAGCTCCAGGCGGGCATCAAAGCCTCCTTGTCCGGCAAGGTCACCTCTGACACGGTGCGTGCCACTATCGACAAGAAGGAGTTCAACGGCAACAAGTTCGCCGCAATGAAGTTCGCCGCGGCCTAAGCGGTAGCAGTAAAGCCTCCCTTCGGGGAGGCTGTTTTTACGCTCTCAAATAATAAGGAATAACAAAGTGAGCAATAAACAGACACAGCTACACGCTATCGAAAGCGTGTTGGCGGCCTACACCGACCCAAGAGTTGCCCCTGCACTAGCCAAAGCCTTTGCCGACTCCGTCGAGTCCAACCTCGGGGTAGACCTTGGCTCATTTATTGATCTGAAGTTCGAGGCCGGCACTGGCTATGTGCCCTCGCCTGACGACGAAATATACGTGGTCTTAGAGGACTGGCCCTTCGGCGGGCTTACAACTGCGGCCCAGGCACTTGCAGAGGCTCATCGCGCCATCCAACGAGCAAAAGGAGAACGATAACAATGCGCTTTCACGTGCTGGATACAGAAACCATCGGCCTAGCACCGCCCGAAGATGGCTCAGGTGTGTGCGAAATATCGGTGCGCGAAGTCGATGAGAACTTCAACGAAATCGCCCACCACTATTCCAAGCTCGACCCCGAGGCGCCCATAGCGGCCGGCGCCACCGCTACCCACGGCATCTTCTACAAGGACGTGGAGGACGAGGCCACTTTGCGTGAGTGGCTTGACATCGTGTTGCCGGAGGACATATGGGCCGAAGGCCAGGAGCCCATCTACTTCCTTGCGCATAATGCAAAGTTTGATTTCAAGTTCCTTGACCGCTACATCCAGTGCCCGGTGAAGCTTGTGGACACACTAATGCTGGCACGACGCTACTACCCGGATGCAGAGAGCCACAAACTGCAAGTGTTGCGGGTCCTGCTTGAGCTGCCATTCGATGTCACCGATGCACACAGCGCAGGTGGCGACACCGCGGTACTGCTGAATTTCGTGAAGCGGCTCTGCCAAGACACAGGCTTGACCTTGGCGCAGATCTGCGAAGACGCACAGCGCAAGGAGCCCTTGACCAAGTTCACTTTTGGCAAACACAAGGGCCGATTGATCTCTGAAATCAAGAAGGAAGACAAGGGTTACGTCCGGTGGCTACTGGACAAGATGGCAGGCCTCGATCCTGATTTACGAGAAGTACTGACCGCTTAATTACACAATTTAAGGAGTTCACCATGGGTGGCACACCATCCCCAACCGCATACCAAGCAATGCTCCTGGATGAGTTCCTAGGAAATCACTGGCAGCTGTTTATCTCCCACATTGCCGGGAACCACGGAGATGATGAGGCCGAGCAGATCGCTGATGAAGTCAGCGAAATGCTTCAAACAATCTTCAATCGTTAGGCCCACGGCCCTTCGGGGCCTCACTATAAGAAGAATAAATGACTGCACAAACCAGCACCAACGCACCGTCCAACTTGGCCAAGGATCACCCAGCCTTCCAACGCGCCGCCGCCTTCTTGCACACTCAAGTCGAAAAATGCCGGCCCAGCGCCATACAAATCGCCACCAAAACAATCCTGCGGCAAGAACTTGGCCTGACGACTGCCAGCCTACCTACGCGAATTGCGGATGAAGTATCCCGTATGGAGATGGCAATGTTCAAGCGCCTGGCCCGCAAGCAGGGGCTCAACAGCAAGTACCAAGGGCACTGACATGGCCGTCTTCTACCGCATGGACAAAGACACGCTGATCCGAGAAGGCTTCCGCTTCAAAGCGATCGCCTTCGGATTCATACCCGTGTACATCAGTGACCCAGACTATGGCGGCCCACTCGTCGTAGCCACACGGAATTACTTTCCTGACTGGCCACTGGACATCATGGAGTTCCTCTACGCTCGCTTCCTCGAAATCGCTGACCCCTATGGGCTTAGCGATGCACCACACTCTTTCAAAATAACAAAAAGTATACTATGAACCCACAAGACTACAGCGCACTAGTCGCAAAACTCGCAAAACCTCTCGACTTCAAGATGCACTTGAATTCACGGCGCCCTCGGTGTCACCTCAGAGGCCGGGGAATTGGCGGATGCAGTCAAAGCTTCCATGGTTTATGGCAAGCCCATTGACCAGGTCAACATCGTGGAAGAATCCGGCGATCTTCTCTGGTTTGTCGAGATGACACTACAGGCCTTCGGCCTAACCATCGAAGACGCCAAGCGCGGCAATGCCGCCAAGCTGAATGCCCGCTACTCCGACGGCTTCTCCGCGGCCAAAGCATTGGGCCGTAACAAACAGTTCGAGATGGAACAACTTGCCAAAGCGGTCTGGACCGACGCCGGCAAGGAAATTCCACAACCCCAGGTCTTTGCATAAATGATGAACGCAAAGCAGTCCCGCGACATGCTGCAGGATGTTTTGCGGGAAGTGACCGTCCAAGTTTGGACGGCCGCCTCCCAGGTATAGGTTCGTCCCCCGGCCACCGCTTATGGGGCTGCCTATCTGGAGAGGTCACGACCTGCAAAAGTACTGCGCCATCAAGCCCAGCCTGATCAGAAGCTGGGACACTTTGGCGGAGATGTTCGCCATCTATGTAGAAACCTATATCGATCCAGCGGCAGAGCCGCAAGATATTCACCCGTTCCTGCACCTAAAAACGGAAATGCAGCTGGATGCCTCGGACGGCAGTTTGCTCTTCCCTACCCGCAGAGGCGCGCCGACTTCCGAGGACATTATGTACGGCCTTGCTGTCCTATTGCACTGGATAGCTGGTTTCGGGTACGAGCTGTTCCTGCTTAAAGACCGCATTGAAGTTAATGGGCCGAACCACACCATCGGGGTCCGCCGTGGCAGAACACTTTGCCACTACGATAATCTCTGCATCCCCGTGCCGACGACGGACTGGGAAGCCTTGCTCACCCAACCAAGAGACGCAACTGGCGCGATCCCAGCGGAACTCTACTACCTGTATATCCGCGCCAACAATAAACTAAACCCCGATCACGAACTGCTTAAACAGGCCGTGAGCGTACTGACCTGGGCTGGCAGCAAGCATCGGCCGGGCGTCGTCGCCAACTTCTATTTTGGAGGTACGGAGAACTCCATCCGATCAGTGCTGGAGCAGCGTGTTCTGGCTTCGGCTGAACCCATCAAAGACTTGCGAAAACTCCTTGTTCCCAAGTTCCTTGGGTCCGCGGTGTTCAGCAAGATTCTCAAACCCTTTGCATACCAGGTAGCGATCTGGGACCGGAAGGAGTTGGAAAACTTCATCAACCTGGTCTTAGCGCACACCGATATTGACTTCGCATTCAAAAACAACAAGAGGATTAAATCCCATGTTAGTAGCAATCACCGGCAAGGCCGGAGCAGGTAAAGATACAGCAGCAGAGGCACTCGTCAAAACCCTTGGGTTCTCACCTACGGCCTTCGCTGAGCCCTTGAAAGAAAGTTGCATGTTCAAGTTTGGCCTTTCAAATCAAGATGTGTTCACCCAAGAAGGCAAAAAGCGCTACGTCCCTGAATGGGGCCTGACGGTAGGGGAAATCCTGCAACGAGAAGGCACAGAAGCGACCAAAGCGTTCTGGGGCGATGACTTCTGGGTACGTCGATGGGATATGACGCGCAAGGCGTTCAACGACGTTGGGCAGCCCGACATCGTCGTCACAGACTGCCGTTTCGACGAGGAAGCATCAGCCATCCTTGCCCTGGGCGGCAAGGTGCTTAGGATTATCCGCCCGAACGCTGCGCCACTTGAAGGGCGTGACCCTAATCACGCCTCGGAGCGGGGTATTAGCAATCACCTGGTGACGCAGACCATCTTCAACGACACAACGATTAGCGACCTACAGCATTTGGTGCTGGGGATCGTACAAGGGTGGCGCAATGACTAACCACGCCGACCCACTTGATAAAGCAACCGAGCTGGCCGAAATGTTCAACCGCAATGGACTTGCGGAGGTACAGCGTCGGGTAAAGGCCGAACAAATACAAAATGAAGATGGCTCATGGCCCATCACCGAATGCGTCGATTGCGACATAGACATCCCCAAGGATCGACAAGCCTTGGGCCGTGTTCGCTGCGTCGACTGCCAAGAGACAAAGGAGAAAAAACAACGTGCCTACCGATAAAGAGTACCGGATGACCTATGGCAGCCGAGGAGTTCGCCTAACTCTTGCCGCAGCTTGCTGCGTATTTGTGGCAGTGACTGCCGCCGTACTTTGGCCATTTGTCTTGGTGTGGGGTATTGCAAAAGGCGTGGTTATGTCCACCGCCCACGTAGCACTCGGCGTCAGCAGCATATGCCTGCAGATTGTGCAAGACAACCTAGAGGATTGATATGAAACGCTTAATCGTGGACTTGTCCAGCATCCTGTGGACCGGCTTATTGGCCGGCAAGGATGAGGAATATTCTCAGAAAATAGAGCACAACGGCAAGACAGTAGTCGTCAACGGTTGGCAACATGGGTACGAAAATGCAATCAACAGCTTGTTATCTGCTTGGGAAAAGAACCGAATCCAACCAAAAGACACCATCATGGTCGTCGAGTCAGGAAACACAAAGGGCGTACGCAAGCGTTGGCTTCCTTCTTACAAAGAAGGTCGAGACGACGGACGCCCACCCGAGGCATATGTTCAGTTCAACATACTGAAAGAAAAGACCCTCCAGGCGGTTCACGACCTTGGCGGCAATGCGGTAACGCGGCCAAACCTTGAAGGCGACGACATCGTTGCTTACCTGGCCGCCAAGCTGCAAGGTAAGAAGGTCATCATGACGGGTGATCGAGACCTGGCCTTCCTGTTGAATGATGAGGTAAGCCTCTGGCGTGCGAACGAACTCATCACCGAGAATCCCTATGGCCCGTGGCCTCACCAATGGCTGCCGGTTCACAAAGCCCTCGTTGGAGACACCTCCGACAAGATTCCAGGCGCCAAGGGCTTCGGCGAAAAAGCTTGGCTGGATCTGATCTGCCTGTTCGGTGCCGACGGCATTGAATTGATGGAAGACCTGATCCTCCACAAGAAGCTTGTCAATCTGCAAGAGGACGTACCTTCCCTCAAGGTGCTCCAGAAGGTGATCGACAACGCAGATATGGTTTATGCGTCCTATGCTGCCGGCAAGCTCTACCCCGAGATGTGCGAAAACATGCGTGTCCCGCTGCAGTGGAGCCCCGGCTACGTCAAACCGCGGGCAGAGATTGAAGATGCACGACTGCGCAAGTATGGTGGAGTGGACCGCATCGTCAGCGCAGACAACTACGACGAGGCCGTGAAGTTCATGTGCCAGAAGATGGCGGAGTCCGACTGGGTATCCCTGGATCTGGAAACCTACACATCGGCCGAGTCCGACGACTGGATAGAACAAGTGGGCAGCGGCGTCGATGTGCTGGACTCCAAAATTGTTTCCTGCGGCCTGACCTTCGGCGCCAACCAGCAGTTCAACCTGTACTTCACAGTCGATCACGTCGAAGCGGACGGGTTGAAGAACATCACCATGGCACAGTTGAAAGCCGCCATTGAGGTGATACCCGTGGAGATGCCCAAGATCATTGCCAACTTCGCCGGCTTTGAGGCTGTAGTGTTGCGCAAGAACTTGGGTCCGCTGAACGGAAACTACTTTCTGCCTAACGCAATCGATGTGCAGTTGGAGGCAAGCTACGTCAACGAGAACATACCTCGCGGCCTCAAATCGTTGACCAAGCACTACCTTGGCGTAGATCAGTTGGACTATGAGACCGTCACCCAAGGTCGCAAGATGAACCAGATGACGGCGGCTGAGACACTGGCTTACGGTACTGGCGACACGCTGTTTACTTCAGCCCTGCACACACACTTCAACGTCATCATGGAGATCGAGGACACCCTCGAAGCTTTCCTGTCGACTGAGTTGGATGTGCAGTACGTCCTTGCCCATTCCTTCCTGCACGGTATCAACTTTGACTTCGAGCGCATGCTGGAGATCGAGCGTGAAGACTTAGCAGAGGAAGTTGAAGCACGCAAGGTACTCGATGCGTTCCTGATCAACGTGGGCTACGAAGGAACTGTTTGCCCGGTGTGGACTGCAGAGGACTTGGCTGTGCCCGCACAAATCAAGTCGATCCACCAGCACATCCTAGGCCGTGAGCTGAAAACGATGGTGCGAACACCCAACAAAATGTTTGCGCTGATCGCCAACGATGACGACGACGATGCCAAGCTGCTGGCCAAATACTTGGAGGACGGGAACTTGGCGCAGCTAAACGACTGGACTGCCACGAAGTTCGACGGCAAGCCTGCGCTGGACCTCAGCTCCCCTAAGCAGGTGCAGAACTTCCTGTACCGGGTATGCAAGATGCCTGTGTGGCTGCCAACAAGGTGACACCGACAGAGCGGGAAAAGAAACCCGAGTTGGCTAAAGCGGTGTACCAGTTCGGCAAGATCCAGAAGGGCTCGCGGTCTGTGGCCCCCCTTACGGACGAGCAAAAGGAACTGCTTGTCCAGAAGGCGTCCACTGAATCGGAAGCTATCGACTTCGCACTGAAGTATGACGCCGACGAGGAAATTACGCCGATCCTGAAAGCTTTCCAAAAGCTGAAGGAAATAGGCACACGTAAGTCGTTGTTCTATAACGCCTGGAAGCCCTTGATCTACTGGCAGGATCGAAAGATGCACCCATCGATCAAGCAGTCTGCCACCACATCGCGCCGCTTTACCGCGGCCAAACCCAACGTTACACAGTTGGGCAAGGAAGGCGAAGGCGTGAAGTTGCGGTCCTGCTACCCCCCGCACAAGAAGAATGCAATTGTAGCGAGCCTTGACTTTAACTCGCAGGAGCTGATGTCGCAGGCTGACTTGTCCGGGGACCCGGCGTTCATGGCCTGTTACCTTGGCGACAACAAGCTGGACCTGCACTCGGTGACGGGCGCCTCGATTGAGGGCATAACCTATGAAGAGTTCATGGCCAGGCGTAAAAGCGACGACCCGGAAGTGGCCAAAAAGTACAAGGACATCAGAGACAAGGTCGCAAAGCCGGTCAACTTCCTCAGCGCTTACGGCGGAACTGAGGTTGCCCTGCACAAGAAAATGGTCATTCCCCAGGTGGAAGCCAAGGTGTTCCTGGATGCCAAGCACAAGGCATTCCCACGGTATGAGGACTATCAGGCAGAGCAGCAGGCGTTCGCCAAGAAACACGGCTACGTCACTTGCCCACTTGGTTCACGTCGGCACGTTGCGGATAAGGTGCTGTCCGATGAGTCGTGGGAAGTCGAAGCGGCAGCCCGCTCAGCCGGCAACTTCCCTATTCAGGGCGGCTGCGCCGGGCAAACTAAACGGGCAATGGGCGCCATCTGGCGCTCCGGTGTACTTGAAAAGTATGACGTTCGCTTCTACATGCCGGTGCATGACGAGGTTGTCATTTCGGTGGATAAGGATCAATCCGTCGAAGTTCTCAAGATCATTCATGCCTGCATGGTTCAGCCCTTCCTTCCCCGCATCCCTGCTGGATCATCCATTTCTATCGGCCTAAATTATGCGGACCAGATTGAGGTTGGCAACGAAGTCGACGAGGAACTTATTAATTCCACCATCCGGGAGATGTTCGAAGAAGCAGTAGCAGCGTAAAGCAGTAAAGCCCCGGCGCCTCGATGCGCTGGGGATACCACTAAAAATAAGAATAAAGGTACACAGATGGAAATGACACAGACCCTAGTGGTCCAGCTCAGCCCAGAATTGCGTCAACTATTTGATGCGGCTACCGAAGAAATCAGATCACTCCGAGAAGAGATCAAAGAGCTGCGCCTTGAAGTGCGGTGGCAGGAAGACCGCATCACCAAACTCCACATGGAAGGCCTCGATAATCTGTGGCAGCTGGAGAAGCGCGTCGACGAACTCGCTGAGGAAGTCTGACATGGCTACCTCAGTTGGCCAACGAGGCAAGTACGCCGAGAAGAAGGTCCACGACTACTTCAAGAAGATCGACGAGACCACCGTCCACTGGGATTTTGAACGGATCGGGGATGCCCGGTCTGCAGGCGGCCGCGGCGCCAAGTCGGTCGTCGGAGATTTCTCATTCTTCAGTCCCGAAGTGTTCGGGGTCGCCGAAGTCAAAGAGATCAAACACGACTTTCGCATACCAGCAGCCAACATCTCGCAACTGCCCAAGCTGCGTAAGCGAACCCTTGCGGGAGGCCGATGCTTCGTCGTTGTCTATCACAGCACGACGAAGCTCTGGCGCTGCATCCCAGCGGGACAACTTGAACTCAAGTCGTCGGGCTCATGGGACCTGCGTGACTACCCAACCTTCCCCACCCTTGAGGAAGCTCTACCCCGTGAACTTATAGGAGGCTGACATCGACAAGAAACACTGTCCCTACTGCTTTCTCTACAAGCCCTTATCAGAAATGACCTTCGAGTGGCGCGGTAGCGGATCGCGCAAAGTCAAGAAGGGGCTGTGCAAGCCCTGCCTTGAGGATCGAAGCAAGAACCACACGATTGCAGAACGGGACGCCTTCGGGCAGAAGGCAACAGCAAGAAACAGCTCTGACGCCAGTGTCACCACCCGCATTTATCAAGCAGAACAAAAACAAAAAGAGGCTCAAGCCCATGATCGAAAAATTCAAACCCCTCCTCGCCACACCCGTTGACTTCTCCAAGCAACGCTACCCCACCCTCCTATCTCCAAAGTACGACGGCATCCGCGCCATCGTCCGTGACAGCTTTGCGATGACGCGCAGCCTGAAGCTGATCCCCAACAAGTTCGTCCAGCAGTGCATCGGAGATTACAGCCTGGAAGGCTTTGACGGCGAACTGTGTGTCGGTGAACCGTTCGACAAGAACGTTTACCAAGCGACGAACAGCGGTGTGATGAGCAAGGACGGTGAACCGGACTTCAAGTTCTATGTCTTCGACCTGGTTACCGACGACCTGCGGACACCCTACAACGAGCGGGCCGACATGCTGACCGGCCGCATTGACCGCTTGGATTCAGAGTTCCGTAGCCGCATCGTTCATGTACCTCAACTGCGCTGCGACAGCGAAGAACAAGTTGTCGCCGAGGAGGAGCGAGTGCTCGCCCTGGGGTACGAGGGCGTAATGCTCCGTTCGCCCGAGGGCGTATACAAGTTAGGCCGGGCCACGCCCAACGGCCAAGAGCTGAACAAGGTGAAAAGGTTCACTGATTCTGAAGCCCGCATCATTGGCTACGAATGCCTGATGCGAAACGGCAACGAAGCCACCAAGGACGCCCTTGGCCATACGGAGCGTTCGTCTCACAAAGCCAACCTGATCCCCACAGAACTGCTGGGCAACCTGTTGGTCGAGGATATCTACAGCGGCGTGCAGTTCTCCATCGGAACCGGATTCAGCTTGGCACAGCGACAGGCTTTCTGGGCCGACAAAGAAAACTTACCCGGTAAATTGGTCAAGTACAAGTCCTTCGCCATCGGCGTCGTCGATAAGCCGAGGTTCCCTGTTTTCCTCGGATTCCGTGATCCAAAGGACTTGTCATGAGAGTCGAAATTCAGAGTCCGGAGGCGGAGCAATGGTTCACCCTTGTGTGTGAGGCGATGGTCGGGAGGGATGAAGCCGAAGAACGCTGCAAAGAGCTGACCCGCACCGAAATACTCGCTCAAGAGAACAAGTGGCGACGGCGTATCCCTTTCGTTAAGTCGTTACCCAGCGACACACCATTAAGTGATGCCCTAAAGCACCTGTCCCATTGGGATTCTTACTGGATAGATATTCAGTTGTACAGAGATCGAAAAAAGCGTCTGGAGCGAATATTTTATGCACTCAGCGACATTATCAACAACAGGATCAGGGCTGTCACGCTGACAGATGATGAACTAAGCCTTATTCGGAGGTACGCAAATGCGAGCACTAATAGTAAATGACACCCACGCTGCTGTGATCCGATCCAGCGGCACCACGCTACAAACGGCCGCCGCCCTACGCCAACGGGTTCTCGATAACTTTGAGAGCCTTATCATGGCCCATATAGACAAGGATCTCATTCACGCCGGGGACCTGCTGGACCGTTTTGATGTGCCACGGGCTGACATCCTGCAGGTGTTTCGTGCCTTATCCAAGTGGCTCGCGGCCAGCTCTAGGGGGCTAACGCTTATCAAGGGCAACCATGACTCCAATCCACGTGCTGACAAAGTCAGTGCATGGGAGTTCTTGTGCAACATCCTAGCCGCTCAGTACGGTGACCAGGTGCGCATCGTCGGCGGGGAATTGACTAAGCTGTACACGAACGTCTACGCACTTGGCCACTGCGACAACCAGGACATCATGGACATGCACCTGGAGCGGGCGCTGGAGCTTGAAAACTCCGTGCTGATCGCTCACGCCAATTACGACAACCAGTTCGCTGAAAATTCTGACCACAGCCTGAACATCTCCGAGGAGTGGGCGAAGGAGTTCGTCGCCAAGGGTAATCGCCTGTACTCCGGTCACGAACACCAAAAGCGCACGTTGCTCAAGGGTGGCGTGGTGATGTTCGGAACGCAGGACGCTACCTCGATTGCGGACTGCCTTGGCAACAATGCCAAGTATGCCCACATCCTTGAGGAAGACGGATCGCTGACCGCCATCCAGACGATGGATGTGGCAGCAGAGTTTGTGCAGGTCGACTGGCAAGACTTGGCCAGCGTCGAAGACCAGAGCTTCGTTCGTGTCACTGGCCAGGTTATCCAGGCCCAGGCCGGCGAGGTCGTCTGCGTCATCGCCAAGTATCGCAGCAAATCCCCTGCCCTCATCATCACGAACGCTGTGAAGGTGGCCGGCATCAACAACATCGAAGACTTCGACGGCATCTCCTTGGAAACTATCCAAGGTTTCAACATCCGGGAGGAGTTGCTGGCACTGTTCAGCCCTGAAGAAAGAAAGGTCCTTGAGGCCGTACTGGAGGATTGATCTGTGGAGGCTAAGAGCAGGAGCAAAACAGGCCCAAGGAAAATGTTAGGTGGCAGACTCTTTGGGTATTTGACTGTGACGGCGGAGTATCGCCGTGGGATGGGAAGCAGATATGAGTGGCTATGCGACTGCAGATGCGGTAACAGTACATGGGTTACGGTTTCTGCCCTTATTTCTAGCAATACCAGGTCTTGCGGTTGCTTTAACACAGAGCGGGTTCAGGAAGTGAATGATGGCAGGAAAGGCACTGAGCAGCTACGTCTTGAGGCTGTAGCACCGTCCAACGTCTGAATCATCCGCGCGATGCGAGAGGCTTTCAACATGACCAGGCAAAGATGCCTCAACTCCAGTTGCCCCGACTACAGGTACTACGGTGGAAGGGGTATCACGATCTGCGACCGCTGGCTACAGTCCTTTGACCACTTCCTGCAGGACATGGGGCTGAGACCTGAAGGTCTTACGCTGGAACGCAGAGACAACAACGGCCCTTATTCCCCAGAAAACTGCGTATGGGCAGAACGGCTAGAGCAATCACAAAACAGACGTGGGTCCAAGCACGTCACGTGGCAAGGCGAAATGCATACCGTTGCCGAGTGGGAGAGAATATCTGGGTTCAAGACCGGCACACTCAAGGCGCGGTTAGGTCCTCTAGGGTACTCCATCACGGATGCATTCTCCAAGCCAGTGAAATACGGCATGACATTGACGACAGGAGCGAGAGATGATTAAAACATTGAAGTTGATGAACTTCCGCAAACACACCGACCTCACGGTCGATTTCACCCCCGGACTCAACACGGTCAGGTCCCCCAATGAGGGTGGAAAAAGTACCCTTGCAGAAGCCATTGCCTACGCTTTCGGGGGGGCTAAAGCCCTGCGTGACACGTTTTCCGAGACCGTGCAGTGGGGCAAACCTGAGAATTCTCTGAGGGCTACACTCGACGTTGAGTTCGGCGGCGAGGTCTACACCTTCGCCCGATCCAAGGGCGGTGCCGAGGTAATCAAGGATGGCCAAGTATTCGTGACCGGCCAGAACGAAGTCACCGCTTTCGCTTCCAAGATGATCGGAGCCGATGCCAAGCTGGCCGCCAACCTGATGCTGGCCAACCAAAACTCCCTACGTGGAGCGCTTGAGCAGGGTCCGAAGGCCGCGTCCGAGCTGGTGGAGCAGTTGTCGGAGTTCGACTTCTTCGACACCCTACTTGAGAAGATGCAGGCCAAGTTGGTACTGGGCAGTGATGTCTCCGCCCGCCAGCGCCTAGAAGAAGCGCAGGAACGGCTTGATACGCTGACGCTTGATAAGGTGGACACCTCCGCCTTTGAGGCTGTCATCAAGCAGGCTCCGGTAGAAATTGCAAAGCTGGAGCAGGTGATCGCCAAAACGCTCAAGCCGGCCTACGAGTCAACCAGCCAGGCCTACGACCAGGCAAAGAACAGCCGTTCGGTCTACGACCAGATGCAGAACAACCTTGGCAAGGTGCAGCGACTGCTTGATGACTCCAAGGCTCAGCACATCGCCGCGGTGGCTAAGGCTGTGTCGGTGGATACCTCCACAATCAAATCGCTGCAGGCCCAACTTGACGGCGTGGTCGACATCGTCGCCCAGCGCAAGGTGTTCTTGGCGTTGGAAAAGCTGAACGCCGGCTACCCCGAAGTGGTGTGGGATGAAGGGGTTGAATCGCTGCAGGCGGAGGTCGCCAAAACCGAAACCGACATCGAAAGCCTCAAGTTGCAGGCCGATAACCTCAATTCGCAGTATGCCGCCCTAGGCGAGTATGCAGCGGAAGTCGAGGCCGAGAAAAAGGCGTTGCAGGCACAGGTCCAGAAGGACGATCACTGCCATGCTTGCAAGCAGCTGTTGCACAACCATGAGGAAATAGCCCTGAGCAACCTCGATCTGGAACTTCAGATCAATAAGTGCGACATGCGAATAGAGGAATTCAAGAATCAGCAGACAAAGTTTTTAGCGCCTGTGACTGACCTCTTGGTGCAGGTTGAAGCCCGAAAACTGGACCTTGCAGATCTCAAGGGAGTTTCGTTTCCGCTTCTCCCTTCGACAACTTCATCCGATCCAACGCCGCCTATCTGGATGTCGACACCCAGTTCGTGCCGGCCAAGATCACCTGGAAAGGCTTGGCGCCTTCCGACGCTGCCGAAGATCCGTCCGAAATAAAGCAACAAATTGAGGACATCGAAGCGGCTGATCAGTCATCTCGCAATGCCCAGGCTCGTGTGGAAGCGCTCGTGCCCACCATTGCAGGCTATACCGAGCAGGTGGAAGACTTGACTAGCCAGATTGCGGCCTACGACGTGGCCAACGTGGAGGCGTTCCAGGAAGCAAAGGGCGCAGCCTACAGCGCCCTCGCTGTGGCTCAAGGTCAAATCACCGTCATTGAGCGGGAAGCCAACGAAGCACAGACGCAGATCCAGCTGGCCACTCAGGCCATGGATCAGCAAAAAGCCATGATGACGGAATTTCAGGAACGTGTGCAGGCCTGCAAGATCGAGATCGAGCAGCTTGCATTCAACAACGCACTGCTCAAGAAGGTCCGAGCAAGCCGCGGCGCCCTCTCCGACAAACTCTGGAACATGGTCCTTTCGTCGGTGTCGACGTTCTTCACCCAAATTCGCAAGGTGCAGTCCATCGTTACCAAAGAAAAAGACGGATTCAAGGTGAACGGCCAGTCGGTGCAATCCCTCTCAGGCTCCGCGCTGGACAGCTTGGGTATGGCCTTGCGGGTGGCACTGGTGAAGACCTTTGTGCCAGCCGCTTCATTCGCAATCTTTGATGAACCGGCCGCCGCCGCAGATCAGGACCGTGCACAGTCGATGATCGGATTTTTACAGGGTGCGGGCTTTGCCCAAACCATTCTTATCACCCACGAGGAAGATAGCGCTGCTATCAGCGACAACCTCATAACACTGTAAGGCAGTGGGCATGATAGACATCAACCGCTTCTATTCGATGAATCGTGACAAAAGTTACCTGCGCCAAGTGCAGCGCAAGCAGTTAGCCCTTTCCCAAGAGCTTGAGGAGGTGAACGCCTTAATCCTTCGCCTCCAAAAGCAAATAACCGAGCGTCAAGCTCAGCTCAACCAGGAGTAGCAAATGATCAAGTTCACTTTCCTAAGGCTTGAAGGAAGCCCCGTGTACTCTTCCAACCCTTATTACGATATTTTTCACCGTGGGAACATTGAACCAAAGGAATTGCTGTCTGATCTTTCGCAGGTCGACGCAGTCAGAGAAGCTGTTGCGATCCTTGATGAGTTCCTTGCCCAAGCACAGGATGCTGGCGTTCTGGTGGTGATCTGAATGCGGCCCGTCCCTTACAACGTCACCAAATTCTGGCCGATGCTCAAGGAGTGCAACCTAGCCACACTGACCTGCCTGAACGATTCGGACTTCTACCGAGATTGGTGGAAGCACACCTTCAACTTCTTTTCCTATACCGGAGTGTTCGTCATCAGGTTGTTTGTGACACTCACATTTCCGTTGTCCGCGCTTCTCCTCACTCTCAGCATGCTTTGGAGCAACCGAAAGGCTAAGGCTAGCCGGGAGAAGGCGAAGCAGCAGATCGACGAACACTACGGCAGCCGCCACCAAAAGATTTAAACCTCCTCTCACTATAAGAAGAATAAAAACATGAGAATTTCTTTCAACCTTGAAGAATTCACCCTTGCAATTACTGGTCACGCCTGCGTCCAGTACGACGTAAGCGAAAACCAACTCGTCTTTGAAGACAGGCACGGAGAAGTAGTCCTCGTACCACTGGATGGGCTTGATTTCACCCTGCACGATAAGTGTGAACTGCCTGCACCCGCGGCGCTGGTCAACAACCTTCAGGTAGAGGTAGGTTCGGTCGATGGATTGTACCTCGACATGAGACAGATAGTTGAGTTGGTCGACGCTGCAAGGGAGGCTTGAGATGTTCATCGAAGACGACCGAACTGTACCAATGATGGCCCCTCCTCTGCACTTTGAACCAAATCCTGTGCATGCACCTGCAAGCTTTGACCTTGCGGAGGCGATACTGCCCCGTAGCGTTATCGACTCCATGCGCAGTGGCTTCCTCCCTTATGAAATGGAGGGTCACATCACTAGAGAGGTTACCAAGATCAGCCTGCGGAAGTACCTCAAGTTCGTGCCCTTCGCCCTAGCTGCTCAGAACTTGAGCAAAGACCCCAGCACCAAAGTCGGCGCCGTCGTACTCGACGATGACTACAACATTCGAGTCACAGGCTATAACGGATTCCCCCGCGGCGTCTCTGACGACCCCAAGCTGTACGAGGACCGTAACGCCAAGTACCCAAGGATCGTTCACGCCGAGCAAAATTGCATCGCCCAGGCAGCCAGGACTGGTGTGTCGCTGAAAGGCTGCACCATCATCCTGACCGCGCTCTACCCCTGCCCCACCTGCGCCGGCATGCTTATCCAGTCCGGCATCACTACCGTCCTGGCTCCGGACATCAATATGCCAGAGCGATGGGCTACGCCCTGGGTGATTTCGAAAGAGATGTTCAAGGAGGCTGGGGTCAAGGTGTATGCCTACGCTCCTGACGATCATCAGAAAGTTCGGGAGGTTGTATGAAAGATCTCTCGCCTCGTGAAGTGGTAACACTGCTAACAGTTGTTTCTTATGCAGAGGTGGCCAAGCATAGCGAGTTATCCCATCGCTTTCGACTTCGTCTGCTACCCCACGTAGGCGCTTTGGATGCAGCACTTGGCCGGTTGGATGAGCAGCAGTTCGAGACTGAATTACTGAACATGGTGGATGAAATATTGGGAGGCGCTGAATGAGAACTGTCCTCCTGCACTTCCTCACCGTCTCCTACCCAATCGCAGTGTTCGGCATGGCTGCGTTCCTCATACTCAAGCAGGCGCCTGGATGGGGTTGGTTCCTACTCGTTGCGTTCCTCATACTTGGAAGCACGTCTATCTCAGCGAAGTAACCCAGGGGTGGGCACCTGCCTACCCCCAACAATAAAATAATAAGGACTACTTATGTCACGTTTCATCACTACACACGTCACCAACCCCGCCAATAAAGAAATAACCGTTGAGACGCTGGATGAGCCCGGCTCTGGCGGCGCAAATTACCGCTACAGGGTTAAGGGTTTCAACACATCGACCAATGATTCTGACCCGATGTCCAATGAGCCGCTGCGCACTATGGAAATCCTATTCCAGAATGGACCTATCACCGAGTTCGGTGTCAACGGCATCACGCAAGAGGTTCTGCTGGCCATCGTGGCCGACCGGCTGCTGTCCTTCCAGCGCGGCCCATACGCCTGCGCATCGAATGCCCGAATGCTGGTTCACGTCGAAAGTGCCCTTCGAGAACTGCAACTGCGAACACTGGAACGCATGTACCGCGGCGTCGAAGGCACGCACACCATCTAAACGAAAACGAAACCCACAATAAAAACAATAAGAGGACATATCAATGTCGCTGCCTACAGTAAAGATCATTGCGGACTCCCTTTCTCCTGACGGTGTCCGTCTCACCACATTCCAATTGCGCTACTGGCGTGCGATCCATAGCGAGTTCATGACGCACAGAGACTTTAGCCGAAATGCGTCATCATCCCGGGCCATCCCCGTCAAAAAGATGCTGGCGCAGATTTGGTCCGATCCTGCCGGCCCTGAGTTCTGGGGCAGCAATCGTCCGGGTATGCAAGCTGGTGACGAACTGGCCGGCTGGCGCCTGTGGGCCTCCAAGGTGCTGTGGAAGTTTCTAGCCAAGATCGCCGCGGCGGGCTCTTGGGGCCTAATGAAACTTGGCAACCACAAACAGACCGCGAACCGGGTCACTGAGCCCTACCAGTTCATCAGCGTCGTTGTCACCGCTACCTCCTATGGCAACTTCTTCGTTCTGCGCGATCACCACGCTGCACAGCCTGAGATCCGGGACTTAGCTGTGGACATGAAGAAGGCGTTGTTAACGTCAAGTCCTCAAGTCCTGACAACCGGAGAATGGCATCTGCCCTATATAACAGGCGATGAAGTAGCTGACGCATACACTCGGGAGCGCTCTTGGTTACTCCCAATATTATCGGCGGCCCGGTGCGCTCGTGTGTCTTACAACCTTCATGACGGCACCAAGCCTGACGAAACAAAGGACACAAATCTGTTCCGAACGCTTGCCTTAACCGCCCCATCTCACGCCAGCCCCCTGGAGCACCAGGCCGTAGTGAACCCCCAGGTCTACCGCAGCCGCAACTTACAAGGCGACTGGCAGCAGTTTCGTGAAATCCTAGAAACCTCCGGTTGGGGGCCATATGAGGCAACTGGGGATACGAGTGCAGCTAACTGAAAAAGACATCGAGCGCTTCTGGGACAAGGTTGTAGTTGGTCGCCTGGACGAGTGCTGGATTTTTCAGGGTTACTGCCGGTCTAAGAAGGCGGGCGGGCACGGGCAGTTTAGGGTAGACAGCGTTCCGCTCTATGCCCACCGAGTTGCCCTCGCCTCTACAGGCGTTAACGTCATTGGCCAAGTTGTGCGGCACAGGTGCAATGTACCTTCCTGCTGCAACCCTTCCCACCTGCATACGGGAGACCACTGGGACAATGTGGATGATAGGGTTGCCAGTGACAGGTCAGCCAAGGGCGCCAAGAATGGCCGCGCTAGGCTGACAGAAGCAATAGTCATTGAGATGCGGGGAAACACTAGGCCTCACTACCAGTTTGCCAAGAAATACGGGGTGGACTCCACGACTGTATCCCTTGCCCGCCGCGGCGTAACATGGTCGCATCTCAATGAAGAATATCCACCAATAACAAAAACAACGGGATTCTAAATGGAAAAACTAGTATATCGAATGAAGGACCTAACGCAGGTGTTGGGCTTGAGCAAGACGACCCTTTACGTCATGGTCAATACCGGAGAGTTCCCCAAGCCTATCGAGCTGGGGCCTCACTCCGTTGGCTGGCCATCTGGCGAAGTGAAGGAGTGGGTAGCCAGTCGAAACCGTCGAGAATCGCTGACAGCTTAGTGCCGAGCGCGTCAAAGGCTTCCTTACGGGCTGGTAGCCTTTTCTGCTTCTGATACGTCTTCTTCAACTTATTGACTTCCTTGTGGTTCAAGCAGAGGTCAATAAGTTTTTCATCGAAATCCATCTCCCCAAGCATCGTAGCGCCCGTCCTTCTCAGGTCGTGCATCGTCCACTTACCGCCCTGCAGCAACAACTCAACAGAGTTTCTCCTTCCTTTTAAGGGCTTTTCTCGCCCCTGCCTATCAGTCAGTTCCCTTGTGAACGCCTTTTCCTGAATGTACTGCCGCTTCCCGCGGCCAGGAAACAAGTAGCCCTTCGGCTGCATAGACAGCAAAATCTCAAACACCTTTGTAGACAGTTCACTCAAGTGCACCACATGCGGCGTAGCGTTCTTGGCAATATCTGCCGGGATGTTCCAGACTCCTTTTTCAAGGTCCACATCCGCCGCTTTTACCGTGGCAATTTCCACCGACCTGGCCAATGTCGACAACGCCAACCAAACAGCCAATTCTGTCCTAATTGGGAGTGTCCTAGAAAAAACGGACTTCGAGCTCGCTCTAGGAGCGCACAAAATAACTTTTAAATGCTGTAGCTCCACCTCCGACAAAGTGCGCTCCCCTGGCTCCTCAGCCCCTCCTGCATCCTTCTTCGCAATTCCAGCTGTCGGATCACCTAAAATCCACTCTCGAACCGCCGCATAGGTGAACATTTGCCTCAACTCGCTCAGCACTAGGTTCGCTTGCCTTAGTTTGCCCTTTTTAACTACAGAATCCAGCAGGCGTAAGATAGCGCCGCGTCTTAGCGTATGCAGTTCGGCAAGGCCAAGTTTTGGCCTGACGTAGTTATCGTACCTTGCCTTCAGCGCGTCATTGTTTTCCTCGCTTGTTCGATTGACCTGGATATAGTCAGCGAACCATTTTTCGAAAAGCGCATTGAGGAACTTTGGATCTGTTGAGTCGTCATTGTTCGGATCTTCGCCGGCTGCCAGGGTTGCCCGAAGTGCGGTTGCGAGTTCCCGGGCTTGCGACAAAGAAACCTCGGGGAATCTCCCTAACGATTTTTTGATGTCTCGTTTATTTCGTGACAGCCTTAATTGCCACGTTTTGACACCTGATGGCAGTACGCGCAGAAACAACCCATCCCCGTCATTAAAGAAGTATTCTGTAGCCTTGGGCTTGGCCTGTTGAATGGTTCTAACGGTAAGGTTGACTACTGACATTTCGTGGGCGGCTTATGGTACGAGTGAAACACGGTTTTGATTGTAGCAGCCTGTACTAAGTAGGAGTAACTATAGGTGAGTCAGCTATAGATTACCGTTAAAACTCAGCAACTTACCCAACTAAATCAACATATTCCTAATTTAGCGCACTTGCATGGGGTGCAAGGGGTCGAAGGTTCAAATCCTTCCGTTCCGACCAATAAAACAAGGGCTTACAAGATTCTGTCTTGTAAGCCCTTTCGTTTTGCGCGCTCCGACGCGTTGCAGCATTCCGCAGGCAAGCCGCACGCCGCTTTGGAACGAAGGTTAGGGCCGCAGCGATACCGTCGCCGCATAGACAAACAAGCCCTTCTTCAAAGGTTTGCGCCAAGATGCCAGGCACAGCTAGGCATCGGGAAAAACACCGTAACCCGCCCACAAAAATAGCCAGGACCACATGATGGCTACCGCCATCGATTCAGGGTCTCCGTCATTTGGCGGAGCCGGCTGCCGCTGGACTTAAGACATACAGCGGAGCCCGGCTTACGCCGTCTGACGCATGTTTCACACAGCGTAGAACCTTAAGATACATCAAATCATTTCGTGTCTTCACGTTAAAAAAAGATTCAGAAATATAACGATAAGCGGCAAGGGGAAGATGATATGCGCTGGTTCGCCACAGTATCCGCTCAGCTAGCTGTTGCCCTGTGCGCTTCGTTTGCGTACGCCGCGGCGTTGCCGGTGGCGAAAGACGCGGTGCAGCCTAAAGGCGCCGTGGCAAAAGACAAGCTGCCCACTCCCAAAATCAATGGCGTGCCCGAGGCGAGCGCCCTGACCGGAGCCAGGACAAGCCTATTTGACGACCCTTTGGCCGGGATAGTCGTCAACCGTACGGTGACCGTGCTGGGCCAGGACTTTTACCAGCATTTCACGTCCTTGTGGCGCCAGAAAGACATCAACAACCAGTTTTCCATTTCCATACACGAACGTCCATCGGCGCGCTTCGGCAGCGAGATATGGGTGCAATTCCGGCAAACCAAAATGTTCCATGCCTTTTTGCCCCCGGCGCGAGCCGCCACCAGAGACATAAGCGCAGCGGCTGTCGAACTGGTTTACCAGAACATCAGCGACAGCGTGGTTGAACGCATCATAGTTAAAAGCCCTGACCTGGGGCCGGAGGAGATGTAAATGAAAGGAGCAATCGTGTCGAATAAAAAATCATACCGCCTGCGCAATACCCTGGCACTGGCATCCTGGATACTGGCCAGCCAGGCCGCCGCAACCGAACTCGTTTATTACCCGTTGAACCCTTCATTCGGCGGCAGTCCCTTGAATGGATCGGTTCTTCTCAATTCGGCGCTGGCGACCAACAAGCATAGCGATCCGGATATCGGCTCGGACAAGTTCGGGATCGAGGAACAGACACCGCTGCAAAACTTCAACGATACGCTGGAGCGATCCATACTCAGCCGCCTGGCATCGGTAGCCAGTTCCCAGATCGTTGGCACGGACGGCAATTTCATACCTGGCAGGATTGAAACCGACAGCTTCACCATCGACGTGATCGATACCGGCAACGGTTTCCTGTCCATCACTACCCTGGACAGGCTCACCGGCGCCTCCACGACGTTTCAGGTGAATCAATGAACAGCCACGCTAACCGCCAGGCCGCCTCCCGCCGCAGCCCTTACATCAGCATAGCGGCGCCTCTTGTCATGTGCGGCATGCTGGCCGCCTGCGCCGTGCCTCTCAAGCCGGTCGAAGTGGCCGGCGCGGCCCAACTGACTCCGGCCACGCCGTCCACGCATGCGTTGCGCAAATTGCCCGCGCCCAAAGGCAAAGTCGTGGTGGCCGTCTACGGCTTCCGGGATCAGACGGGTCAATACAAGCCTTCCCCGGACAGTTCTTTCTCGACGTCGGTCACGCAAGGGGCCGCATCCATGCTGGTCAAGGCGCTCAAGGAATCCGGATGGTTCACGCCAGTCGAACGGGAAAGCCTGCAGGAACTGCTGACCGAACGCCGGATAGTCCGCGCGCTGGATGGGTCGCAGGCCAAAGACGCGCCTCCCATCTTCATTCCCGCGCTGGTGCCGGCGTCTATCCTGATCGATGGCGGAATCATTTCCTATGAAAGCAATGTGCGCAGCGGAGGCCTGGGCGCCAGATTCCTCGGCGTGGGTTTGTCGACCCAATACCGCATGGATCAAGTCACCATAGGACTGCGCAGTGTAGACATACGGACCGGCAGAGTGCTGCAAACCGTGTCCACGACCAAAACCATCTTTTCGTACGAATTGCGGCCCAGCGTCTACAAGTTCGTGAATTTCAAGGATTTGCTGGAAATCGAAGGCGGAATCACCACCAATGAGCCCGCCCAGTTGTGCGTCAAGGAGGCGATCGAGGCCGCCGTCGTGCACTTGACCGTCCAAGGCATCAAAGAGAAAAACTGGGTGCTGAAGAATGAAAGCGACTGGAATTTGCCGGTAATCCAGAACTACCTGCAAGAAGAAGCCAGTTATGCAATAGCTCCGATCGACATGGCCGCGGAGCCAAGCCAGACAAACGCCGCAATGGCCGTATCAAACTGAAGATGCGAACAGCCATTGCGGCGCTGTAAGGCAACCCGGTATCAAAGACCGCCGGATTGCCTGTCATACGAGGTCTTTACCTTGAGGAGAAACACAATGAATATGAAATTGTCTGCACTCGCGCTGGGCATCACTCTGGCTTATGGCATTGCCGCGGCCCATGCCGCGGACGTCGCCACTATCTATCAAAGCGGCTATGTCAACGATGCGTCGATTGAACAAACCCGCAGCAATGCGAATGCCTCTATCTCGACCACTGGCGCCTTCAACGACGCCGTTATCTACCAGGAAGAGGTGCAGAACAGCGCGGCTACCATTTACCAGGCCGCCGATGCCGGGGATGCCACGATCAACCAAGGCAATACCTGGGTGGCGACCTGGCATGGCAACGGCTACTGGGCCGATGGCTATAACCAGACGGCCACAATCAACCAGACCGGCGGATGGGGCAACACGGCCTGGACAACTCAGACAGGCAGCAATGTAGAAGCCACGATCAATCAGAACGGTGTGAAGAACATTGCGGGAATTGTCCAAGCCGGCAACGGCTATAGCATGGACGTCGCGGTGATCAACCAATCGGGCAGCTTCAACGACGGCTACATCAATCAGGCCGGCAGGAATCTGGATGCGACCATCAACCAGTCCGGCCGTTCGCAGGAAGCGGTAATTCTGCAAACCGGATCCTACAAAACGGCCACTATCACTCAGGCCTCAGGCTACGGCAACTCGGCGTATATCAATCAGCGCTAGCGATAGCGCAGCACCGCGATGGTGCAAGCAGGGCCGATCGCGGGCAGGCACGCTGCGTGCTCGCGATTCTTTCCGGTCACAGCCGGCCGCAAAGCGTTATCAACGTTGCAAATTTAATACGAATCCATAAAAACAGGGGGAGCATATGTCTGCAGATAGCGATATTCAGGTTTGGCTGGAAACTTTCGGAAAGGCCCAGCCTATTGTCATAGTTCCGTACGTGAAAAGCGATGAAAATACGACACTGCGCTATAGCATCCGCGCGGTGAAGCAAAGCAGCGGCGGCAGATCGGTCATGGGGCAGAATGGAACAATCATCGTAGCGGCGGATAAACCCACCGCCCTGTCACACATGTCATTAAACCGCTCATGGGACGATGAATGCCGAATCGATCTGATACTGTCTGAAAGGGGATCACGTGACAGACGCTATCATTTCGAGTGTCCGAAGTGACCTTGATACCCGAAATTTTGTAATAAAAGTAACAGCTTACGGGTATTCATTCACTTGCATATTAAAGCGTACCCCAATACCATACAAAACGTAATGATCGAAATTAAATCATTTCGTTTCGCTCTCCGCGAAACATGACATATGGCTGAATATGATGCGAAAGACGGCTGATTCCAGGCGCTTCGTGGCCGGGCAATCAAGTTTGCAGTTTTTACCACTCGTCCAGATATTTTAGCCACCGAACGGCGCATCAAAGCGACGTGGAACCAAGGAAGTAAGTAACATGCCGATCATCATTGTCGTCGAGCCTCATCCCTTGCTGCGACTCGGTATTTTGCAGCTTTTATCAGATGTGGCGCCTAATGTAAAAACGGAAGGAGCCGACTATTCCCATCCTCCGCACGAAACCAACACATCCCGCCATTGCGACTTGTTGTTGCTTTCGGTATCTTCGCCCGAGGATATCCACGATCTAGCCGTCGCCGCCGACCGTAGCTATTCGCCGAAAGCCATGTTGCTGCTGTCGGACAGCAGCGAGATGTCCCTCTCGATAAAAGGCCTGCCATCGTCCGTGGCCGGACATGTCCCGAAGAATGTCCCCCCGGAAGTGCTGCAGGCATCGGTGCGGCTGGTTTTGGCTGGAGGCGCCTGCTTCCCCTTGCGTCCCCATACCAACAGGGAACAGCTACCGCTGGCGCCCCTGTACGAATCGGTGCAATGGGCTCCTCCGCCTGAAACCAGAAATAAAATCAGTCCTGAAGCCAGTTCCGAGTGCCAGATGCTGGGCCTGACGCCCCGGCAATACGAAGTCCTGGTCCTGCTTGCCCGCGGCTATCCCATGAAAACCGTTGGCCGCTACTTGAATATTTCAGTCGCGACCGCCAAAGCGCATACCGAAACGCTGTATCAACGTCTTGATGTCCACAATCGGAATGCCGCCGTCTATGCCGCCGTCTCGCGGGGAGCCACCTTGGGATGGACGTCGATCAATTGGGCGCAACACCCCGGCGCCGGCCCAGCCAAGCCTGACAACCCAAGCCACATCAGGCCCTCGTCCAGTCCGCCATCCAGGCAAAGCGCCACGGCGGGAACTTGACGACAGGCATTGCGCATACCCGGATCCCGGACCGGCAATGCGCCGGCCGCGGGGCCGGCGACCGCATCAGGCCTCGAGGGTGGCGTCCATGCTTATCTTGGCGTTAAACAGCTTGGATACCGGGCAGCCCGCTTTGGCCTGGTTCGCGATTTCGTCGAACCTGGCTTGGTCAATGCCAGGAATTTTTGCCGCGACAATAAGATGGCTGGCGGTGATGGCAAAGCCATCGCCGACTTTTTCCAATGTGATCGCCGCTTGCGTCGCTATTTTTTCAGCGGTAAAGCCAGCCTCGCCCAGCATGAGCGACAAGGCCATCGAAAAGCAGCCGGCATGCGCGGCGCCGATGAGCTCTTCAGGATTGGTTCCCGGACCGTCCTCGAAACGCGCCTTGAAACCATAGGGGGCATTGTCCAGGACGCCGGTTTCGGTGGAAATGACGCCGCCGCCGTCCTTTAAACTGCCCTTCCAGACTGCCGATGCTTTCTTGATCATGACTGCTCCTTGAGTGAATACGGCATGAACTCAAAGGTCCGCGATCCGCGGGCATACTGGTCCAGGCCGTCTTACAGCAAACCCATTTGCAAACGCGCCGGTTCGCTCATCATGTCCCGACTCCAGGGCGGATCCCAGACAAGGTCCACGACAACATCGTCGACGCCATGTATGGACGCCAGCTTGCTGCGCGCCTCGTCGGCAATCATCGTGCCCATGCCGCAGCCAGGCGCGGTAAGCGTCATCTGGACGTCGATGCGGAAGCGGCCTTCCCCGGCCGGCGTAACCTTGCAGCCATAAACCAGCCCGAGGTTCACGATATCGACAGGAATCTCGGGGTCGTAGCAGGTAGCCAGCTGGCTCCAGGCGGCATCTTCGACCGACTGGGCTGTAGCCGGCCCTTCGGGCACGTGCGACTGGGCTTCGATCGGATCGAAGCCCAGCGCATCGCCATCGATACCTTCGATACGATACAGATTGCCTTCCACCACCACCGTATAGCTTCCGCCCAGTTGCTGGGTAATCGTCGCCGAGCAACCCTCTTCAATGGTCACCGGCGAACCGTAAGGCACGGTTACCGCCGGGCAGTCGCGGTTTACGATAACTTCTTGCCGCGCGTAACTTGCATAACTCATGATGCGCCTCTTACTCGGTGCGAGCCGTATCCTTGGCCCGGATAATGGCATTGTGCAAGGTGTGCCAGGCCAGCGTGGCGCACTTGACCCGGGCCGGGAATTCGCGCACCCCTGAAAGGACCTCCAGCTTGCCGAAATCGCGACCCTCGGGGTGCGCTTCGGTCAGCATGGCATGCATATCGCGAAACAGCAGCTCGACGTCGGCCACAGGCTTGCCCTTGACGGCTTCGGTCATCAGCGAGGCCGACGCGGTGGAAATCGCGCAGCCATGGCCGACGAAGCTGGCCTCTTGCACTATGCCGTCCTTGACCTGAGCGTAAATGGTCAGTTGATCGCCGCACAAGGGGTTGTAGCCCTCCGCGGTATGGCTGGCGTCGTCCATGGCGTGAAAATTACGCGGATGGCGATTGTGGTCGAAAATCACTTCCTGGTAGAGTTCTCGTAAATCACCGTACTGTTCAGTCATTCTTGCGTCCTGTCCCAAATAGTTTTTGCGCCTTGCGCAGCCCCGCCATCAAGGCGGCGACATCGTCTTGCGTGTTGTAGAGCGCGAGCGAAGCCCGCGCCGTCCCGGGAATGCCGAAACGCGTCATCAATGGCATGGCGCAGTGATGGCCGGCCCGTATGGCAACCCCTTCCATGTCCAGAATCGTGCCAAGGTCGTGCGGATGTATGCTCTCGACCACGAACGACAGTATGCCGGCCTTGTGCGCCGCCGTGCCGATCAGGCGCACGCCGGGCAACAGCGCCAGTTCGGCCGTGGCGATATCGAGCAGCGACTGTTCGTGGGCCGCAATGGCGTCCAGGCCTATGTCCTGGACATAGCGTATGGCCGCGTCGAGCGCGACGACACCGGCAATATTGGGAGTGCCGGCTTCGAAACGCTGGGGTGCATCGGCATAGGTGCTGCGCTCGAAACTGACGGTATGGATCATGTCGCCGCCGCCTTGCCAGGGAGGCATGTCCTTGAGTATGTCGTAGCGCGCATACAAGGCCCCTATTCCCGTGGGGCCATACAGCTTGTGGCCCGAAAACGCGTAAAAATCGCAATCCAATTCCCGCACATCGACGGTTTGATGGGCAACCGCCTGGGCGCCATCGACCAGCACCTTGGCGCCGGCCGCATGCGCCAGGCGGACTATTTCGGCAATAGGATTGATGGTGCCCAAGGCATTGGAAATATGCGTGACGGCGACCAGCCGGGTGCGCGGGCCGAGCAAAGCGCGGTAAGCCGCGAGATCGAGCTCGCCGCTATCAGTCACGGGTACCACGCGCAGCACAGCGCCGGTTCTTTCGCACAGCAATTGCCACGGCACAATATTGGAGTGGTGCTCCATGCCGGTCAGAATGATTTCATCGCCCTGCCTGATTGCCGACTGGCCCCAGCTGCAGGCCACAAGATTAATGGCTTCGGTCGTGCCGCGCGTGAATACGATTTCTTCGGCGCGAGCGGCATTGAGCAAGCCGCGCACGCGCTCGCGCCCCTGCTCATACAGATCGGTGGCGTGCTGCGACAGCCAGTGCACGCCCCGATGAATATTGGCATTGGACAGCTCGTAGAACTGACGCTCGGCTTCGATGACCGCGGCCGGCTTCTGGGTGGTGGCGCCATTGTCCAGATAGACCAGGCGGCGCCCCTGCACCTGCCGCGACAGGATGGGAAAGTCGGCCGCGCGATCCAGCACAGGCGCGCGGCTTGCGGCGAAAGATGGAGCGTTCATGCGAGGCCCCCAAGATTAGCGCCGCCAGGCAAAAGAGTGCGGATGGCGCCGGCCACGCGCCGGCGCACGGACTCAAGCTCGATACGCTCGAGCGCCTGCGCGGCAAAAGCGTAGGTCAGGATATTGCGCGCATGCACTTCGTCCAGGCCGCGGGTGCGCAAATAGAACATGCTGTTTTCGTCGATCTGGCCGACCGTGGCGCCGTGCGCGCACTTGACGTCGTCGGCGTAGATTTCAAGTTCGGGCCGGCATCGGCGCGGGCCATGCGCGACAGCAGCAGGCTGTCGGATCGCTGCACGGCGTCGGTGCCGTCGGCGCCGGGCGACACAAGGATGCGCCCGCCGAAAACGCCGCGCGCCGTATCCGCAAGTATGCCGCGATAATATTCGCGGCTGACGCCATGCGGCTGCGCATGCCCGATAACCGTGTGGTGATCGACATGGCGGCGGCCGTCGACATAGTACAGGCCGTTAAGCGAGGCCTCGCAGCGCTGCCCCGCAAAATTCGTGGCGATGTCGTGGCGCGCCAAACGGCGCGCCGAAGGACATGGAATGCGAATTGAACACTGAACCCTTGGCCTGTTCAACGCTAAGGCGCCCAAATGAAACGCCTGCGGACTTTCCTGCTGCAGCTTGACATGCGTAATGACGGCATCGGCGCCAGATTCGCACGGGTAACCGTATTGGTAAGCGTCGCGCCGCCGCCCTGCCCCGCGTAATGCTCGATGACAACGGCCCGGGAACCTTCCCCGGCAATGATCAGGTCGCGCGGAGAGCTGGCCGCCTGTTCGCTGGCGGCGATAAACACCAGATGCACCGGATGTTCCAGCACGACGCCGCGCGCCAGCCCGATAAAAGCGCCATCCGAAGCCAGAACGCAGATTCAATGCCGCCGCGCTCGATCCCTGCAATTCGGTGCCGAACGCATCCTGCACCGATCCGGCGTGTCGGCCAAGGCTTGCGACATGCTAAGCACTGGGCGCCCGCCGGCAACGCGCCGACATCCGAGAGATCGGGCCGCATACCGGCCATCGACAAACACCAGCCAATGGCCAGGTTCGCCATGGCGAATTTCCTGCGCCAGGGCGGCGGCATCGACGCTGCCCGCCGGCAAAAACGACTGCTGTTCGAGCACGCCAGCGACGTGTGGCGCCAATCTTCCTGTTTGATCGTGGGCCAGCCTTCGTCGGTGAAACGCTCTATGGCGCGCTTGCGCACGGCGGCAGGCCAAGGCACCTTGGCCCCGGCCAGACCTTGTTCGCGAACCGCGAAGTCGGCCGCCCAGGTTTGCGCAGCGCTCATGCCTGGGCTCCTTGGGCCGCCTCAATTCGCCGATCCAGCCATAGCCGCGCTCTTCGAGCTCCAGCGCCAATTCGCGGCCGCCGGACCTGCACCACTTGCCCGCCGGCCAGCACATGCACGAAATCGGGCACGATGTAGTCCAGCAGGCGCTGATAGTGAGTGATAGCACGATCAGCGCGTTGTCCGGCGCGCGCAGGCGATTGACGCCATCGGCCACGACTTTCAAGCGCGTCGATATCCAGGCCGGAATCGGTTTCGTCGAGAATGGCGAGTTTGGGTTCCAGCAGGGCCATCTGCAGGATCTCGTTGCGTTTTTTCTCGCCGCCCGAAAATCCTTCGTTGACGCGAGCGGTACAGGAACTCTTCGTTCATGTCCATCAGCTTTCATTTTCTCGTGACGAGTCTCAGGAAATCCATGGCGTCAAGTTCGGGCATGCCGCGATGCCTGCGCACGGTGTTGACGGCCGCCTTCAGAAAATGGCATTGGCGACCCCGGGAATTTCGATCGGGTACTGGAAAGCCAGGAACAAACCGGCGCGCGCGCGCTCTTCCGGCGGCATGGTCCAACAGGTCCTGGCCCAGCAAATCGATGACCTGCCGCCCGTGACTTCATAGTCTTCGCGCCCGGCCAGCACTTGCGCAAGCGTGCTTTTGCCGGCCCCATTGGGCCCCATGATGGCGTGCACTTCGCCGGCGTTGACCGTCAGGTTGAGCCGCGCAGAATCGATTCTTCCGTCGACCGTAGCGTGCAAATCCGTGATATTCAGCAGTACCGCTTCTCCTTCATCCTACGCTGCCTTCCAGACTTACGCCGAGCAGTTTCTGCGCCTCGACCGCGAACTCCATCGGCAATTCCTTGAAAACTTCCTTGCAAAATCCATTGACGATCATGCGACACCGCGTCTTCGGCCGACGATGCCGCGCTGCATGGCAATAGAACAACTGGTCTTCGCCGATCTTGGAAGTCGATGGCTTCATGTTCGACGCTGGCCGATCGGGTTTCGTACTTCGATGTAGGGAAAGGTGTGGGCGCCGCACTGGTCGCCGATCAGCAGCGAATCGCACTGCGTGAAATTGCGCGCGCCGTCGCGCGCTTGGCAGCCATGCTGCACCAGGCCGCGATAGGTGTTGCTGCCGTGGCCGGCGGAAATGCCCTTGGAGATGATGGTGCTGCGCGTGTTCCTGCCCAGGTGGATCATCTTGGTGCCGGTATCGGCCTGCTGCGTAGTGATTGGTGAGCGCGACCGAATAAAACTCGCCGATCGAGTTGTCGCCGCGCAGACATGCAGCTCGGATATTTCCAGGTGATGGCCGAGCCGGTTTCGACCTGGGTCCAGGAAATCTGCGAATTGCGCGCCGCGGCAGTCGCCGCGCTTGGTGACGAAGTTGTAAATGCCGCCCTTGCCGTCCTCGTCGCCCGGATACCAGTTCTGCACGGTCGAATATTTGATCTCGGCATCGTCCAGCGCGACCAGTTCGACCACCGCGGCATGCAACTGGTTTTCATCGCGCATGGGCGCCGTGCAGCCTTCGAGATAGCTGACCGAAGCGCCTTCGTCGGCGACGATCAGGGTGCGCTCGAACTGGCCCGGTGTCTTGCGCGTTGATGCGGAAGTAGGTGGACAGTTCCATCGGGCAGCGCACGCCTTTGGGGATGTAACAGAACGAGCCGTCGCGAAAACACCGCGGAATTGAGCGCGGCGTAGAAATTGTCGCTGGTGCGGCACCACCGTGCCGAGATACTTGCGCACCAGATCCGGATGGTCCTGCACGGCTTCGGAGAACGAGCAGAAAATGACGCCGACTTCGGCCAGCTGCTTGCCTTGTAGGTGGTGGCGACCGACACGCTGTCGAACACGGCATCGACCGCAACGCCGGCGAGGCGCGCGCGCTCGTGCAACGGAACGCCGAGTTTTTCGAAGGTGCGCAGCAATTCGGGATCGACTTCGTCCATGCTTTTGAGGCCCTCTTTCTGCTTGGGCGCCGAGTAATAGCTGATGTCCTGGAAATCGATGCGCGGAAAGCTGACCTGGGCCCATTCGGGCAGGCTCATGGTAAGCCAATGGCGATACGCGGCCAGGCGCCATTCCAGCATGAATTCGGGCTCGCCCTTTTTGGCCGACAGCAAGCGTATGGTGTCTTCCGACAGGCCTTTGGGGATAGTGTCCGATTCTATCGACGTGACAAATCCCGCCGAATACTCCCGGTCCAGAAAAGAGTCGATTTTATCGGTTACGGTATTCATTCAGGGAAACTCCATGTCGTGGGCTGTGCCGCCCGGGTTCTGACTTTCGACTCGGGCAAAGACCGGGCTATCAGCGGAAATTGAATAGATGCGGGGCTGAGCATATCGGCCACGCTGACGTCTTCGAGCGTGTGGCGGATGATGGAGTTGATGCGCTGCCAATTGTTGCGTATGTGGCAGCCGGCCTCGACGCTGCAGGCGCCCGGCGTGGACGCGCATTCAGTAAGGCCGAAGGGCTGGTCTTCCAAAGCGTCTATAATCTGCGCGATGCTGATGTCGTTCGCCGGCCGGCCCAGCATATAACCGCCGCGCGCGCCGCGGCTGCTTTTGACCAATTCGCGCTGGCCCAGCAGCTTTAGCACTTTGCTGACAGTGGGTTGGCCCAGGCCCAGCGTGGCGGCAAGATCGGCGGCACTGAACACACGGTCGGGAAACCCGGCCATGTGAGTCAGCACCAAAGTGCCGTAATCAATGATTTTGCTGATGCGCAGCATCTGCGTATTCTCCTGATTCAACAACGCGTACAAACCATACAGTACCATTTAGGTACTGTATTTGTCAAACCAGTCCGCATGAATCAGGAAAGCCAGCCGGATCAGCCGGCGCAATCCAGCCAATGGCAAAGACGGCGCCAAGGCAAGGGTTTCCCGCCATTGGCGCCGATACAGTACAACACCCGCAATGCGGCGTGTCAGCCGGGTTTGGCTTGAACCTTGCCCAGAACGGGTTTGTATTTTTCCGGCTCCGGTTCGGGCTGCAGCAGCACGGTATTGTTGGGGTTGATGAACAAGGCGGCTATCGCCCCTATTCCCAACAAACCGGCCGACATCATGAAGGGCAAATAATAACTGCCTGTATTCTGGATCAGGAAGCCAAATGCCACGGGCGAAATCATGCCGGCCACGCCGAATCCGGTATTCATCATGCCTGAAGCCGTGCCTGCGTAATCGCCGGCGATATCGATAGGCAGGCTCCACAAAACGGCATTGGTCAGTTCAAGAAAGAAGAACGACAAGGACAACAGGACAACCGCCGTCATGGGATCTTCAGCGGTGATCATGGGTACCATGAACGCCAGCGAACCCACCATGCCGACCACCAGCACCGACACCCGCGCAAAACGAAGATTGCCCGTCATCTTGAACAGCTTGTCCGAAATCAGCCCGCCCAAGGTGTCGCCGACAACCCCGGCCAGCAAAGGCAAGGCGGTGAATATCGCCATTTGCTTCAAGTCGAAACCGCGCGCATCCTTCAGATAGGAAGGAAGCCAGGTCAAGTAAACCCACAGCGACCATCCATAGCAGAAGTCAACGAACGTGACTTTCCACATTCCCTTGATCAATCGTCCCCAGGGCGTCGGTGACTTGGTTTTTACCTTGACGACCCGGTCCTTGTTGATTTCGGCCAACTCTTCAGGGGTGACCCTGGGGTGCTGCTCGGGGGTATCGCGAAACACCAGCAGGTAAAGCACCGTCCATGCAAGGCTGACCACGCCGAGCACGACAAAGGACTCGCGCCAGCCGGCCAGGGCCACGATGAACACCACCAGGGGAGGAGTAATCGCGCCGCCCAGGCGTGAAAACGAATGCGTGATGCCCTGCGCGAATCCGCGCTGCGTCAACGGCATCCAGTACGTGAATGCCCTGGTCGCCGTGGGAAATGCCCCGCCCTCGCCCAAGCCCAGGAAGAAACGCAGCACCAGAAGCGAGGCGATGCTGCCGACGAAACCGGTCAGCAGCGTGGACAATCCCCATATCAGGGACAACACAACCAGCACCTTTCGGGGTCCGTATTTGTCGGCCATCCAGCCGCCGATAATCTGCATCGCCGCGTACGGATAAGCGAAAGCCGAGAACACCAGGCCCAACTCCAGATTGCTCAGTCCCATCTCGTCCCGGATCATCGGACCCGCAACCGACATATTGACGCGATCAATGTAGGCAATGAAATACATCATGCACATCACAATCAGGATCAAATGATGTGTCTTTATTCTTCGTTGCATAGTGTCTCCTCCGGATAATCCTCAATGTCTCGAGGATTTCCTATGTGTAATTATGAAAGTTCTAAAAATCGCCGCTGATTACTTCACTCCAGAAAATCAAAAACATTGGCCGACACGCTCTACAGATCCAGCAGCTTCAAGCGCTGGACCTTGCCCGACGGGCCGCGCGGCAGCTCATCGATCACGACATATTTGCTGGGCGACTTGTACTTGCCCAGCTCGGCCAGGCAATGCAGGCGCATTTCGCCGTCATTGAAAACCGCGTTTTCGCGCAGCACCAGATACACCGCGATGTCTTGCCCATATTCGGGATGCGGTATGCCGACGGCCGCCGCATCGAGCACGCTCGGGTGCTTGATGATGGCTTCGTCGATTTCGCGCGGGGCGATGTTTTCGCCGCCCTTGATGATGAGTTCCTTGGCGCGGCCGGTAACATAGAAGAAACCGTCATCGTCCCGGTAGCCGATATCGCCCGTGCGCAGCCAGCCTTCGGACGTAAATGCTTCTTTCGTCTTGACGGGGTCTTTGTAATAACCATGCATGACATTCTTTCCGGCAAGAACGATTTCTCCATGCACGCCGTTTTCCACCTGCCTGTCCTGGCCGTCGATCACCTTGGCTTGGGTGCCAGACGGTTTGCCTATACTGCCCACTTTTCTTTGCTCGGGCGGATAAGGATTGCTGAACGACGGCGCGGCGGTTTCTGTAAGCCCCATGGTCTCGATGACGCCGATTCCAAAGCGCTTTTCAAACTCTCTGTGATGCTCGGGCGGCAAGGCCGACGAGGCGGAACGGCAAAAGCGCAAGAGGCTTAAATCCACATCGGACGAGCCGTTTTTGTCATTGAGCAAATAGGCAATGATGGTGGGCACCACGTTAATCCAGGTGCATTGATAGCGGCTCGCATCCCGCCAGAACGTGGCTGCCGAAAAGCGGGGAGCCATCACCACGGAACCTTCGTGAATCAAAGGCGTGATAACGGTTACGACCAGGCCATTGATGTGATAAAGAGGCAAGGTTCCAAAGACCCGGTCAGATTCGCCCAGCCGTTGTTCGCGCACGATATTGCGCGCGTTCTCAAGCAGGTTTTCCTGCGACAGCAGCACGCCCTTGGGCACTCCGGTGGTGCCCGAGGTGTACATCAGCAACGCGTCATCGGCTGGCCCGCCGGCGCCCAAAGCCGTCTCCGATCCGTCCTGAACGTCGGGCGCGAAAACCGGAAGCTGGTCCGAACTCGGATCCACCAGCACGATTTGAATCGGCCTATCGATCTCGGCCGTCAAGGCCTGCAAGGCGGGAGCATACTCGGCGGTCGTGAAAACCAGCCTGGTGTCCGAATGCATCAAAATATGCCGCAACTGGGAAGCCTGGCACATCAGATTGATCGGATTGGCCACCAGGCCGTGGCTCATGATGGCCAGCAGGATCACAGCCGTCTGCTCGCAGTTGGGCATATAGACGGAAACCTTGTCGCCGGCCTGGTAGCCCAGCGCCGCAAACTGCCTGCCCAGGCCCAGGCATTGGCTTTGCAGCCCGGCATAGGTCAGGACGCGGCCCGTATCGGCTGAAATGAAATAGGCTTTCCCGGGATACGCGGCAGCCAGGCCAGACAGCAGGGCTCTGAAGGTGAGGCTGTCATTCATTGCCATACCTCCCCCAATAATCGCCCAGGACCTGTTCTTCACTGGGCTGATTCGGCGCGATCCGGCTGGCGATGCGCGTAATGTTCAGGTAGTGGCGGTAGTTCATGTTGTCGGAAAAATTGTTTCCGCCCCACGTTCCGCAGCCCATGGACAAGGAAAACGGCAGGCCGTTATCGAAATTGCCGCCGGTGGCAAAACAATGCGCCTGGTTCACGATGACGCGCGCAACGGGCAAGACCTGGCCCAGGGTCAGCGCCCGCTCGGTCTTCCTGGTATGCAGGCTGACGGAATGGCCGGCGCCCATATAGGCATAAATGCGCCCCACTATGGAGCATGCGTCCTCGAAATCGCGGGCGCGATAAATCGTCAGGACAGGTGAGAGCTTTTCGCCCGAAAACGGATGCTCTTTGCCGAAGCCCTGCTCCTCCACCAACAGCATGGAAGGATTGCCGTCGCGCAATCCCGCCGCGCGAGCCAGCCCCGCTGTCGATGCGATGGCCGCGGCGCTCTTGCCGGTCACCACATCCGATAGCTTGCCTTGCGGCCACATTACGTCTTGCAATAGCTGCTTCTCGGGCGCGGTCAGCAATACGGCGCCGCAAGACTCAAGCTCGCGCAGCATGGCGTCGTAAACGCTGTCGAGCACGACCAGACTGTTTTCCGACGAGCAACTGGTTGCATTGTCGAAGGTTTTCGACTGGGTCACCTTGGCCGCGGCGTCGGCCAAATCGGCCGACTCATCGATAATGGACGCCACATTTCCGGCCCCGACTCCGAAAGCCGGCGTACCCGAGGTATACGCCATTTTCACATTCGCCTGCGATCCCGTGGCGACAACCAAATCCGCCTGGCGCATGAGCTCGGAGGTCATGGCTTTCGTAATGGGCGACGGCAAGACCTGCACCAGGTCGGCGGGAATTCCGCATTTGCGGAATTGCTCGTGAATGAAGCCCGCCAGCATGACACTGGCTCCCAAGCCTTTGGGCGACGGGGCGACAACGACGGCGTTGCCGCACTTGAGGGCATTGATGATTTTATTGGCGGGAGTGGCCGCGGGATTGGTCGATGGCGTAATGGCCGCCACCACCCCTGCCGGGCGCGCGATTTCAGTGATACCGGTTTGCGCGTTTTCGGAAATCACGCCGCTGGTCTTGACGCCTTTCAGGTCGCGCAGCAATCCCAAGGTCTTGCGGAAGTTCTTGCGTACTTTATCTTCGACATTTCCCAGGCCGGTATCGCGCACAGCCAGTTCGGCAAGCTGCCGATTGCGCACCGGCTCCATGATCGCCCAGCCGACGGCGGCCACGGCGTCATCCAGCGCGCCCTGCCCCATTGCGGCAAACTCGAGCTGGGCCGCCCGGCTGCGCCGCAGCAATGCCTCCACCTGGTCGCGAACGCCTTCATCCAGCGCCAGGCCTTGCTCTCGCACATTCATTCTGCCTCCTCATCCTGAAATAATTATTGATGGCGGCTGGCTTGTACGTCATACCGACTCAGGCCAGCCCGACTGCTTTAGGGACCTTCTGATCAAGTCCACCCAGCAGATTCGGGCGACTTGATCAGAAGGTCCCTAACAAACCCAAATCTACCGGAACAGGAAAAACCGGCGTCCCAATATTTAAGTTTTATGACTATTCGCATTCGGTGATCTATGAAAAATCAGTTTTCGGGACTAAATTGGGTCCAACGAGGAGGTTTGAGACATGTCTTCCACACAATCCAATGCTGCGGCCATTCGGGCGTTCCGCATCATCGAAATTATTTCCGAGGCCCGCGAACCATTGTCCCTGGCGCAAATCGTCGAACGCATCGACCTGCCCAAGCAAACCGTGCATCGCTTGCTCAAGCAACTGGAAGGCGCCTGGATCGTGACGCGCAGTTCGCCGGAACGGCACTATGAGTGTTCGTCGCGCGTAAGGAAAATGGCGGTGAACATGCTGATGGCCGTCGGGCCGGCGGCCGCGCGCCACGCCATTCTTCATCAGTTGGCCGATGCCGTTCAGGAAACCTGCAATCTGGCCATGTCGACCGGCGACGACATTGTCTATCTTGACCGCGTGGAAGCCAATTGGCCCTTGAATACAAGCTTGAGTCCAGGTTCGCGCGTGCCGTATCACTGCACTGCAAGCGGCAAGCTATTGCTCAGTTTTCTGCCCAAGCAGCAGCGCGAGCGGCTGCTCAGCAAATTGCCTCTGCGGGGCAGCACCGATCAAACCATCACCAATCTGGACACGCTGCGCCAAGAGCTCGCGGAAATCCGCAAGAAACGGCTCAGCTTCAATAACGGCGAATTCATGCAGGGCATGATCGCGATTGCCGTGCCTGTCATGCTGGACAGCACGCGGGCATGCGCCACGGTGGCGATACAGTCACCCGCCAATCGAACGTCGGTGGAAAGCCTGCAGGAATTTCTTCCGCAGCTTCGGCATGCCGCCAGCGAAATCGCCAAGACATTCAAGGAGCATCAAACCACTATCTAGGGGTGAATGGCGCTTATTTAACGCGACTGTGCCGGCAGAGACGATGCCAGGATGTTGTGATTGCGCAGGAGGAGTTTGGATCTTTTGCTGACGGGGTTTCATCTTGCCTGCTAGGATTGAGTCGTCTGTTGGATGTATTCATATTGCCTGCTGGCTGTGTTCGTATTGTTTGCCGGCAGGGTGCGTATTGTTTGCTGGCAGGGTGCGTATTTCTCGTGCCGCCCGCCGGGGGTAAGGCCAGTGGGAGCCAGCCCGGTCGGCCGTTCAGGCGCCCACAGCGCCTGACACCGCACGCTAATCTCGTCCGGCGGCCGCTGCCTGATGGAGTTCTTCTTGATGGCCTGCGCGGCACGCCTCCCTACGATTCCACTTGCTCGGCCTCCAACGGGCTGGCTCCCACTGGCCTTACCCACGACGGACTGTGGTGTCGTGTGGCCACGGTCGCCGGGACGGCTCGGGTTCTTGCGCTTCGTTGGCTACAGGTTTTGGGGTCGAAAGAGTTTGCGGTGCCCGGCTCTCTCGCCCCTGCACGGGGCGAAAGAGCCGTACGCGATTGCCGTAATTTGGAGGATGTTTTCGTGCGCCGATCACGTCACGCATGTGGAAAAAAAAGCGGCTGAAATGCTGCCCGATGGTTTCGTGGCTGCTGTATCCCTTGATACGCTCGGCCCCCGCATTCCAAAATCTGTGCAAGGAGCTCACAGCCTCTGATCATACTTCCAGGCCCATGATCACCTCGCGCAGCGAGATCGGCGAGATTGACCGTAATCCTGTCGAATCAACAGCCCCGTCGCATGCCCAATCGCGTAAGGCAATTTTCGGCCCACCGTAGGGGCCGGAAATTGCCGGGCACTGCAACGTCTTCGATCAGCAACAACACGACCTAACGAAGCGCGAGAACCCAGATCGTGCCAGCGCCCGTGTTTGAGACACACCACTGGCCTTACCCCCGACGGACGGCACCAGAAATACGCACCCCACCAGCAACTACAAACACTGACAGCAAATACAAACTCCAACAGCAAATACGAACACAGCCCGCAAACAGTACGAACCTGCGCTAGCAGACGATTCAAGCGATCACAGGCAGGATGAACCCGTCGGCAAACAATACGAACACCGCCATCAGACGATTAAAGCGACCGCGACCTTGGCTCGCGCGAGGCGATCGCATCGCTATCCCCTGCTATGCCCGTATCCACAGCGGCCTAACTAAGTAAACGCCATTCTATCCAGAGCCTGCTGACACTAGGCCTGGACATCAGCATTGTCGCGCTCGCTTTCCTGCCCGGCCTGCTGCAAGGCCCACATCTGTGCATATCGGCCGCCCCGGGCCAATAAGTCGCGATGCGATCCCTGCTCCAGCACCTTGCCGTGATCGAGCACGATAATCTCGTCGGCATCGACAATGGTGGACAGCCTGTGGGCAATAATCAGCGTAGTCCGGTTCCTGGCGATCGGCGCCAGTTCTTCCTGAATCGCCCGCTCGGTGCGCGTATCCAGCGCGCTGGTTGCTTCATCCAGAATAAGAATAGGCGGGTTTTTCAGGAGTGTGCGGGCAATGGCGACACGCTGCTTTTCTCCGCCCGACAATTTCAGGCCGCGCTCGCCCACCTGAGTTTGATACCCTTCCGGCAGGTTGACGACGAAATCGTGAATGCTGGCGGCCTTGGCGGCCTGGAAGATTTCCTCCTGCGTGGCACCCGGGTTGCCATAAGCAATGTTGTACAGAATGCTATCGTTGAACAGCACAGTATCTTGCGGCACGATGCCGATATGATGGCGCAGGCTGGCCTGGGTCAGGTCACGGACATCCACGCCGTTGATCATCACCGCACCGGCGCCCACATCATAAAAACGAAACAGCAAGCGCGATAGGGTCGATTTTCCGGCCCCCGACGACCCCACCACCGCAAGCGTCTTGCCCGCGGGAATCTCAAAGCTGACATCAGACAGTATCTGGCGATTGGTCTCATAGCCGAAATCGACATGGCAAAAGCGGATAGCCGCCCGCGCAGTATGCAGCGTCGCGGCGCCAGGGCGATCGGCGACTTCCTGCCCCTGCTCCATCAGGCTGAACATGCGCTCCATATCGGCCAGCGCATGCTTGATTTCGCGGTAGACGAAGCCCAGGAAATTCAAGGGCGCATACAACTGAGTCAGGTATGCAGACACCAGCACCACGTCGCCCACCGACATCGTCTTGTCGACCACACCGCTGGCCGACAGCCATAGCAGCAAAGTAATGCCTATCGTAATGATGACGCCCTGGCCCATGTTCAAGAAGTTCAGCGACACCTGGTTCTTGACTGCCGAATCGACCCATTTGCCCAGGTTCGTATCATAGCGATCCAGCTCGTAGCCTTCATTGCCGAAGTATTTGACCGTTTCGTAATTGATCAGGGCGTCAATCGCCTTGCTATTGGCCTTGCTGTCCAGATCGTTCATGCTGCGCCGGTAAACCATGCGCTTCTCGGTGACCACCAGGGTAAACAGCACATAGGCAACAATGGTGCCCAAGGTGACAAGCGCGAAACTCCAGTCATAGCGCCACAACAAGATGGCCGCCACCATGCCGATTTCCAGCAGAGTGGGCAGAATATTGAACACCATGAAGTTCAGCAAAAATCCTATGCCTTTCGTGCCGCGCTCGATATCCCTGCTTAAGCCGCCGGTCTGGCGCTGCATGTGAAACCGCAGCGACAAGGCAAACAGGTGCTTGAACAACTGCGCGGCGATGCGCCTTATAGAGCCTTGCGTCACTCGCGCAAACAAGGCGTCGCGCAGTTCTCCGAACACGCCGGACGCCAGGCGGGCAAAACCGTAGCCCAGTAGCGCGGCCACCGGCAGCGCCATCAGCGTTGCCGGCACGCTAAGCTTGTCGACGATGTCTTTCAAAAAAAGCGGCAAGATGACGCCGGCCACTTTGGCGGCGACCAGGCAGGTCAGTGCGGCGATCACGCGCCACTTGAACTGCCATACATAAGGCAACAGCGACTTGACGGTCTGTATATCGTTGCGGCGCGCAGGCGCGGGACCGCGGTGGGTGAATCTCATGCAGCGGGTTCCTCCAGGAACTTGATAATTTTTTCTACCCATATGCGCGACACTGCCAGCGAACCGGCGACCGATAGATGGGAGGCATCCGAATAATGCGCCTTGCCCTGGCTCATCGCTGCGCAGGAATCTTGCGCGCACAAGACATCGTAGGGATTAAGGAAAAGCACACGCGGATCCAAGGCCAATTCGCGGGCCAACTGCCTGTTGAGCGCATAGCCAAGACCGCGCTCCGGAGGCAGCGACAAGGCGTGCAGGCATGTCATCGTTAAATAATCGGGCCGGTCCAGGCATGCCGCCAGACCGCCGCTGGCCTGGATGCCCGGCTGGCTGCCGATGACGATAAGCTTCCTGCGCGGATTATCAGCCACCAGATCCAGGACATTGGCGGCCAGGAAGCGCCCATATTCCGCCTGATCGGCGAACTCCAGGCGCTTGCCGCCGGGCCGCACCAGGACATCCCGATAGCCCGTCCAGCTCATGGCATACACCAGCGGCAGGTCATTGCCCTTGAGCAAGGCCTGAACCTGAGCGGTCCTGTCCTGGCAATCGCGGCGCGGCTGCCCGGCCAGCAAGCGAGTGACGCCGCGCCCCAGAATACAGCCATGTTCGAACATGCCCTGTATTTTGAGGTTTCTTTGCTTGAGCCAGTAATCAAAGCCGGCAGCGTATTGCAAGGCGAAGCTATCGCCCGCGAAAACCGCCGCGGGCCGGCCGGCGGTGCTGTCGCCCAGCATGGCGTCCAGGGCATAACCCTCGCCGCCGAAACGCTCCGCCCTTTTTACGGTTTGATCGTGCAAACGGAACCGATACTGTTTGTTTACCCGGAAAGGCAAACCCTGATGGAAATAAACATAAGCGGCAGGCGCAAGCGCCAGGGCTGCCGCCCCGGCACAGCAGGCAGCCTTGGCCTTGTGCCAATTCAGCAAATCGATTTTCCGGTATCGGCACTCGACCCAGCGATACAAAGGGTAAGCCAGCAAGAACGGCAAGCCGAACAGCAGCGCCTTGTCCCAGAAGGCCAATGGCCGGTAAACGTGGTATTTGTAGAAAACGATAAACGGCCAATGCACCAGATACAGGGAATACGAAATCAGCCCCACGAACACGACCAGGCGATTGCGCAATATCGCGCCAAGATGGCGGGCACGCCCGGCATAAATACACAGAGCAGCCCCCGCCACCGGCAACAAGGCGTTCACGCCCGGGAAAATGGTATTGCTGTCGAACGCCAATACGCTGTATAGCAACAGGGCCAGGCCCGCGCCCAGCAGACATTCCTGCCCGGCATTGCGCGGCATGGGCCGGCGTTCAAGCCAAGGCAGCAGGCCGCCCGCGGCGAATTCGAACATGCGGAATGGCATCAAGTAGTAATTGGCGGACGGATCAAGCGCCGTAAACCATTGGGACGCGGCAAGCGACAAGGCCCCCGCCAGCAGCAAGATTTGCGGCAGATATTTGCGCCGCCATTGCCAGGCCCCGTAAATAAGCAAAGGCCACACCAGATAAAACTGCTGCTCTACACCCAGGGACCAGGTATGCAGCAGTGGATTGAGTTTCGATGACGTATCGAAATAGCCCGCCACTTGCCAGAATAAAAAGTTCGATGCGGAAAAAAAGGCGCTGGCTGTCGACACAGCAAGAGACTGGTACTGGACAGGATCGAACAGGATGAAGCCGGCGGCCATGACCAGCATCAAGGTGGCGATCAGCGCGGGGTACAAGCGCGCGATGCGGCGGGCCATGAAGGACGCAAAACTGAATTTCCCGCGACCGCAATCGGCGTAAATGATCTGGGTGATCAAATAGCCCGAAATCACGAAAAACACATCCACACCGATAAAGCCGCCGCCGAACGGCGCGAAACCGGCGTGAAACAGCAATACGCTGATGACAGCTATGGCGCGCAGGCCATCGACTTCGGGGCGATAGGTTCCGGAAGGAGCCGGTATTGCTGCAGAGGGGGCGCCGCCAGACATGAATCCTGTTCATTACAAAAAAGTTGGCAAAGTGTAGCAAGTAACGTGCTCGGCAATTTATTGTTACCCAGTTCCGGCATGAGGGACTCATCCCAGCCGAAACTCCTAATACAATAAGGCTGCCTAGAAAAACCGGAGACTGTATGGCTGTTTCACCCTTCGATTACGAAGCGGCACTTCTTGCATGCGCGCGCGGCGATCAATATATGTTTCAAAACCTGTATCAGCACGAAGCCCCGCATATGCTTGCCTTATGCCTGAAAATGCTGTCGCAGCGCCCCAGCGCCGAAGAATTGATGCGCGACACCTTTGTATCGATCTGGAAAAATGCGCAAAGCTATGATCCCGGTTTGGGCGCGGCGCGCGCATGGATGTACAGCATTATGCGCTACAGGGCCTTGAACCGGCTGCGCCAGTCAGGCCGGCTGCGATCGGCCGAAACCGAATGGAATGATGCGCTGCCCGATCCAGGCACGGCGGGCATGCCGGCATCGGGTCTGGCGCAAGCGATATCCAACTTGGACGAGACCCAGCGGCAGCCGATACTCATGGCGTTTTACAACGGCTACACCTACGAACAAATGGCCGCCCGCCTTAAACAACCGGCCGGCCAAATAAAAACGCAGGTTCAGGCAGGCTTGCACCAGCTCCAGGAGCGGCAGCAAGCATGACAACGGCACAGATTCCCAATCCAGGCATCCTGATCGCTGAATACACGCTCGGGCTTTTGAATTTGCAGGAAACCGCACAAGCGCAAGCCTTGCTGGGCAGGGACAGCCAGGCAGCCATAGCCGCCCTGAAATGGGAAAACCGCTTCCTGGAACTTGTCGATCTTTTACCGCCGGTCCATCCCGGGCCGCAAACCTTGCAGCAATTGCAAGCGGCGTTGGGGCATGCCCCGGTTCCTCTCAAGCACCCTGCCCCATCCGCCGCCGCTGTTGAAAAGGCCGCGCCGCCGCGACCCGACACCCGAGAACACGTTCCGATAAAGTCTGAACACGACATGCTTACTGTCGCGGCGGCGCTGCGCACGCGGGAAAAAAACACGGCAATCCCCCAAAGCGAAATCGCGACGGAAGCCGCGGCGCCCCGCGCGCATGTTCCCGCCGCCAAGCCTGAAGACCAATCTGAAGCCAAAACCAGCCCCCAAGACCAGCAAGCGCCGGCCCAGCTGGTAAAAAACAATGTCTGGGTTTGGCGCTTGGCAAGCCTGGTATTCGCCTTGATCGCCCTCACACTGGCCCTGATGCCGGCCAAGCCCTCTGTGCCTCCGGTCACCGTGGTCGAGGTTGCGCCCACTCGCGCGGCAATCATGCAAGCGCCCGGCCTAAGCTCGACACCCGCCTGGATCGTCACGATAAACCCCAAGGGCGATGTTCTGCTGGATCCTCAAGTGCGCAGCGACATTCCGGCCGACGCATCCGTGCAGCTTTGGACGCACAACAAGGACATGCCGCAACCCCGATCGTTGGGCCTGATCGATCCCAACCAGCCGGTAACCGTGCCGGCAAGCCTGATGGGCGAAATCAGTCCGGACCAGATATTTGAAATGACGCAAGAACCCGCCGGCGGGTCGGCCACCGCCAGCCCCAGCGGTCCCATTCTGTTTATCGGCCGGATCGTTACCTTTGGAAAGCCCGCCGCATTGGCGCCGCCTGCCGGTGAAGCGCCCGCGGGCAATGCCCCCGCGGGCCAATGAAGCTAGCCCCGTTGCCGGATTACGCAAGCCTTGCTGTGCAGATCCGGTCTATGGCAGCCGCGCCGTTGAAACCGGGACTCAGGCCTTTCCCGCCCGCCGCTCGAATCGCTGCTCGAGCACTTGCTTGCCCCATTGACCGCCCGGTTTTTCTTCCGCCAGCGAAAAACCGAACTGCTCGTACAAGCGCCGCGCGGCATCCAGGCCCTTGAACGTCCACAGATGGGTTGCGGCGTAGGCCTGTTCATCGCAGAATGCCACCGCTTCGGCCAGCAGCCTTCGGCCTACGCCGGCACCCCGCAAGCCATCGTCCATGATGAACCAGCGCAAGTGGGCGGTATTCGCGCCCAAGTCGTCGCCATCGATGGCGACAGAACCCGCGATCTCGCCCGCATGCATCGCCAGCCACAAACCGTTGCGCGGATTTTCCAGCCGGGAAGTGAATTCAGCTAGCCCCCTTGCCACCGTGCTTTCGAAAAATTGGCCGAAGCCCCCTCCGCGGGCATAAAAACGGGCATGCATTTCCGCGATGCGCCCAATCGCCCCGGCTTGGTAGCCTTGCTGGATCGGGATGGGGCCGTCCGATGCAATGGCCTTGCCCAGACGCTGCGCTTGCAGGGCCTGGGCATAAGCCGCCAAGCCTTCGCCGACGACCTGCTGCCGGGCTTTGGTCAATTGCCCTAAAGCCGTCGAGACTTGGCGCTGGCCATAGGCGTCGATGGCGGCCAAAGTACGCTTGCCTTTGGGTGTAAGCGCAAGCAGCTTCACTCGGCCGTCGTCGGCGCTGGCCGTTTCCTTCAATTCCCCCGCCTGGATCAGCTTGCGCACCAGGCGGCTAATACTGGACTTTTCCAGGCCCAGGAAATCGGCAAGCTGAGCCGCCGTCAAGGAGCGGCGGGCGCCGATTTCCAGGATGGTATGAACCGCCGAGGGCGGGTAGCCTGCGGCCAGCGTGGACTGCATAAAGCCCAGTTCGCGCACCATCTGGCGCGATGCGCTGCGAATGCGGTCGACCAGAGAAATATCGAATGGCAAGGCACTGTCTCCTGCGAATAAAAGTTGCACAATACAACTATTTTCAATTGCAAGCAAGAGATCGACGATGCGTGATCTACAGGACAGGTTCGCAGCGAACATCTGTTTTTACGGAATTCGCAATAAAGCATTCATCATGGGCTTGATGATGCAGCTTTTCCAGATCGGCCCGGGCAGGCTGCCTTTCCCCGCTGAAACGGACATGCGGCCGCAGCATGACAACCGTCATGGACCAACGGCCCGATCCGTTCTTTTCCATTATCCCTTGCGCTTCGTCCCTGTACTCATCCACGCAAAACCCCTGCTTTGCCGCGATCGAAAGAAACCAAAGCATGTGACAGCTTGACAGCGACGCGACAAACGCCTCTTCTGGATCGACGGCATCCTCTACGGAAAACGGCAGAGGAACAATATGGGCGGAAGACGAGGCGCGGACCTGGACTCCTGCGTCGAATATCCAGCGATGCGCCCTGCTGTACCGGTTGTCCGTAAATTTTTCGCCGTTGCGGTCCCAGGCGATAGTTGCCGCGTACGTTGCCATGATGACTCCTGTGCTTGATTCCGGATTATCGCAAATCCGGAATTCCACTCAGGCGTCTTTTCGTTTGCGGGACCGCCAGACTACCGCCTGCCGGGAAGCAATGGATTGGCAGTTCACCGGATTGCGCAGTTCATGCGCAAAGCCGCCAAGAAGAAACAGCACGGCAAACCATAGTTTTTTCATGGATATCCCTGACGAAAATAATCAACATTCCAGGCTCGGACATGACCATCGATGTCCAGGACCCGGCAATTCGCGGCAAAAACGATGCTCATCCGCTCAAGAAGCCTCCGGAATATGGCCTGCCCTGCCGATGCGGGCAGGCCATACGCGGCGCTTGGCCTTAGACCAGGTTGATCACGACATCGATATTGCCGCGGGTCGCTTTGGAATACGGGCATGTCTGGTGCGCGGCGTCCACCAAGGCCTGGGCGGCTTCGCGCTCCAAGCCCGGCAGGCTGACATTCAGGCGAGCCTGCAGGAAGTAAGCGCCGCCGGTCATGCCCAGATCCACCTCGGCGTCGACGGCCAGGTCGGCCGGCAGGGTTATTTTCTGTTTGCCGGCCGCAAGCCCCATCGCCCCGATGAAGCATGCCGACCAGCCGGCGGCGAACAACTGTTCCGGATTCGTGCCGGCGCCCGAGCTGCCGGGAGACGAAAGCTTGATGTCCAGGCGGCCATCGGAACTGCGGGAGACGCCGTCCCGCCCACCCAAGGTGTGTGTTTTGCCGGTATACAGTACTTTTTCGAGTTGGGCCATGACAACTTCCTTTATCAAGATTATGAAATTTGGTTTATAACGTATCCGATTTAATCGAACACGATGAATATTATAGAAGTGTTTTCCGGATGTCAACCATTACGATTAAATCGTGTCCGATGTAATATATGAACTTCCCGACATCCGTATCAGCCCATGAGGACGCAAATGACTCCCACCGACCCCGCCGACTCGGCCAACCAGAAGCTTTCCGACTTCCTGTGCTTTGCCATCTATTCGACCAATCTCGCCTTTGGCAAGGCCTATAAACCGATACTCGAAGAACTCGGCCTGACTTATACGCAATACATCGCCATCATTGCCCTGTGGGAGCAAGATAGGCAGACTGTCGGCAGCCTGGGCGAAAAACTGTTCCTCGAATCCAACACGCTCACGCCTATTCTCAAGAAGCTCGAAGGGATGGGGTATCTGCGCAGGCAACGCGATTCCGCGGATGAGCGCCAAGTATTGGTCAGTCTTACGCAAGCCGGCCGGCGCCTGCGGGAAAAAGGCCTGGGCATGAATCTTGTGCAAGCCTGCGGCCTGAGCGCGGAAGAATTCCCCAAACTGCAAGGCGCCATCATCGCGCTGCGCAACAACCTGATCGAGGCGGCGCGGGACAAGGGATGACGCGGTGTTGATGAGAGAGTCTTGATCGGAGTGCGGTTCACAGGGCGGTTTTTAAACGCCGCACAAGACGAAGAAAATCAAAGCGACTGCATGTGCTTGGCCATCCGATTGCGCATAGCGGTATCCGGCAACTCGCCAAAGGCGGCGCCCATGTTGTCCACCACATTCTTGGGACGGCTCGTAGCAGGCGTCGCGCACGTGACGGCCGGATGAGAGATCACAAACTTCAGGAAAAACTGCCCCCAGGAGCGGATGCCTAATTCCGCGGCCCAATCAGGAACGTCGTGTCCTTTGACCAGGCTCCATAACCGCGTGCGGCCGAACGGCGCATACACCAGCACCGCAATGCCCCGGTCCATGGCCAGCGGAAATAGGCGTTCTTCCATGACACGGTTATCGATGGCGTAATCCACGCCGATAAAATCCAGCCGTTCGCCGCGCTTTACTTTTTCGAGTTGCTCGTACTGGCGCGAAACAGTGGTGGTCACGCCCATATAACGAATACGCTTTTCGTCGCGCAAGGACTGCAAAAGCGGCAATTGGGTAGGCAGATCGCCAAGATTGTGCACCTGAATCAGATCAATGACGGGTTTGCCGATGGCCTTGAATGAGGCTTCGATCTGGGCTTTGGCCTGTTCGGCATTCGCTTTCCCACCTCCAAATCCGGCAACGTTGAGCTTGGTCGCCCAGAACACCTTGTCGCCGATGCCAAGGTCATTGACGATTTTTCCCGCCACGGCTTCCGACGCGCCATAACTGGGCGCCGTATCAAAGACCGAACCATCTTGTTCGACAAAAGCGCGAAATACCTGTTTCAACACATCGACATCCTCACCGCCCGCGGTGCGGGAGAAGGTTGCGGAACCACCCAAGCCCACAACGGGCAGCAGCTGTCCGGACGAAGGAATGGGACGTGTAATCAACGCAGCGGATTTTTCATTTGCCCACAGCAGGCTGGGCGTAAACACAGAGCCTGCGCCGGCCGCCATGCATAGCGTCAAATAATCGCGACGAGTAATCATGTTGAAAGTCCTTTATCCAGTTGGGTGGGAAGAAGGCAATTCCATAGGGGTGCGCTGGGGTATGTCCGAGGCGGCTATCCTCTGCTGCGTGCGGCCCAGCCAAAGCGCAAGCGCGGCCCAAACGATAGCCAGCGGCACCGCAACGCTGGCCACCGCGGCCAGTCCCATGCCCAAGCGGCCTAATGCGCCTTCCAACTGAGCGCCCGCCACGTCGCCCGCGCGATAGACGAAGGTATCGACGAACGCTTTGGCCTTGTACTTTTCCTCCGGGCTGACCACGGTGAACAGTGTTTCTCTGGCGGGACGCATGATGGCGCGTTGCACCGCCCTAAACGCCGATTCGAAACTGATCAAGGCGGCCAATGAACCCACCAGCGCCAGCCCGACAAAACCCAGAAGCGCGGTAACCGGCAGCAGCGCCAGGGTGATATGAACGCCCAGGCGCATCATTAAATGACCTGACACCAGGACTTGAATCGCCAGCGTCGCAATTTGCGTAATCAAATCGATTTGGGCAAACAGCGTGGTGCGCCTATCCATTTCCTCGCCCAAGGCCGCCACCATCTGCAAACGCGTAAAGTAAAGAAAGGTCGCCATGACCGCCAGGATAACGACGTAGGCCGCAATACCCATCAAATACCTTGACCGGCATACCGCCTTGATGCCGTCCCATGCGCCGCCGCCGATAGCGCCGTCGTCGGGTTCGGCTTGACTGGCCGGCCCTCCATCCCTCCCCTGCGCCGTTTGCGCGGGCTGGATATGGACCAGCGCACCCGCCGCGCCTAAGGCCAATATCAAAAAGCCGCCGGATATCAGCAATAAGGCGGGCGTGCCCAATGGCGCCGCCAGCACGGAAGAGAGCCAGGGGCCGAAGATGGCACCCAGGGTTCCGCCCACCGCAATCAAGGCAAAGAACCGTTTACTTTGTTCGAGAGAAAATCTGTCGGACATCAGCGCCCAAAAAACCATGGACGAAAACAAGTTGAAGACGCTGAACCAGACATAGAATACCTGGCCGGTGACCACGCCAATCACGCCGGGCGAAAATACAATCAACAGGTAAAACACCGCCAGGCTGAACGCGAAGAACAAGTATGTGGCGGAAATAAACACCATCCGCCGAAACCGGCTGACCAACATCCCAAATACCGGATTGACCAGCAGCGTCACGAGCGCCGTGCCGACGAACAGCCACCGCACAGCGTCCAGTCCGCCCCGCATGCCCAGTGCTTCGCGAGCGGGCCGCAGCATCATCAGCGCCGTCAGGACGCAAAAGAAAAACGCCATTGCCAAAGCTACCGGCAGGACTTCCTTGCGACGAACATTGAGCACGCCTTGTAATGTCATAGCCATGAGCCGCTCTATTAATGGTCCACGCCAATCGTACCTGACGCAACGCTGAACGGAAAGTCCGGAAAATTGCAATGGCTTGAATATTCTGGGCTAGAATAGCAATGATTATCATTCACTTTATGTGTCGCCACGTTTATCGCCGCCCTTCATTCCCGCCATGCCACCATCCTCCTCCCACTCTGTCGTGACCGGCCTGTATCGTGAGCACCATGCGTGGCTCGTCAGTTGGCTGGTCCGGAAAGTGCAAAATACCGCCGATGCGGCCGATCTGGCGCAAGATACTTTTCTGCGCGTGATAGGCAAGCAGGCGGGCGAACTGGAAACGCTGCGCGAGCCGCGCGCCTTGCTCACGACCATAGGCAAGGGGCTGGTGATCGATCATTGGCGACGGCGGGATATCGAGCGGTCATATCTCGAAGCGCTGGCGGCCCTGCCGGAATCCTATGTCCCATCGCCTGAAGCCCGGCAGATCGCCCTGGATACCTTGGTCAAACTCGACGCCCTGCTCGACGGATTGAAGCCTGCGCTGCGTTGCGCATTGTTGTGGACACGCCTGGAAGGCATCACAATGGCAGAGGTGGCCGCCAGGCTGAACGTCTCTGTGGCCACGGCGGAACGCTATCTCGCCAAGGCGCTGCGCCATTGCTACGAGCAGGTCTATGCCGCTCCTTAACCCGGCGCCGGCGGACGCCGATGGCGGCCCGGATCGCGCCGTGGTCGACATGGCCATTGCATGGTTTATCCGCCTGCGGACCGGCAGGGCCGCGCCTGAAGACCGCCATGATTTCACTAGTTGGCTTGCCGCCAGCCCCCAGCACGAGCTGGCATGGCGGCGCATCCAGTCGCTGGGCGAACGAGTGGACGACGTGCCGGCCGACATCGGCCTGAAAACGCTGGAGCGCGCGCGCAGGGGCAAGGAGGCCCGCCGCTCCACGCTCAAGGCGCTGAGCCTGATCCTTGCAGGCGGCGGCGCAGCGGCTTGGCTTGGAACAAATAGCGATGCGTGGCAGGCCGCCACCGCCGATTACACGACGGCCACAGGTCAACGCCGTACGGTTACGCTAAGCGACGGCACCGAGATTGTCATGAATACGGGCTCGGCCATGAACGTTCGTTTCGACGACATGAACCGCTGGGTTGATCTGCTGCGCGGCGAGATATGCATCACCACTGGCGCGCAGGAAAACGCAGGTCTTGCGCGCCCTTTCCGGGTCCGTACCGAATTCGGCACGCTGCGCGCGCTGGGTACGCGTTTTCTGGTCCGTCTGGATGCCGCCCAGGCATGGCTTTGCGTGGAGCAAGGCGCTGTCGAGATCGCCTTGCCGGAAGGCATACGCGCTACCGGCAAGGCGGGCGACACGCTACGTTTCGACCGGCGCCGCGTGGTCCGCGAACAAGAGGCCAACCCTTCGCCCGCGGCATGGCTTGACGGCATGCTGATTGTGCGCGGCATGCCGCTGTCGCGCTTCCTGGACGAGCTGTCGCGCTACCGGCGCGGCATCATCACCTGCGACGATATGGTCGCGCACCTGCCGGTTTCCGGCGCATACCAAACCGGCGATCCCGACAAGGTGCTGGCGCTGGTCGCCGCCAGCATGAATCTGACACTGAGTTATCGCACCCGATTCTGGGTGGTCGTCGCCAGAACAGATAGCGCGGACAAAAAAACCGCATAAAAAGTGAGGGGTTTCGGTTTCCTGGTCGGCATAACAGGTAAGAGACGATATTTCACGTCTCATTTTCCTATTTGACGAAGGTGACTGCTGTGGCCCTACGCCGTAATCCTCCCGAGCAATCGACGTGGTCCATTCCGCCAGCCAGGTCCGTGCGCGCACGCGCGCTCAAGCGCGAGAGCATTGCGGCGCTGATCGCGCTGGCATTCGCCATGCCGCTGGCCGCCCATGCCCAAGGCAGCCGGCAATCGACCACGGCCGGTGCGCTGAGCATTCAGGCAGGCCCTCTCGACCGCGCCCTCGATACCCTGGCCCGCGCCACAGGCATCAGCATTTCCTATGATGCGGCGAATGTGCAGGGCAAGACGACCCGCGGGCTCAATGGCAGCTATGCGGCGCCGGCAGCGCTGGCGGCATTGCTGCAAGGCACCGGCCTGCAAGCACGGCCGCAAGCCGACGGGGCCTATGTCATCCGCGCCGTCCCGGCTTCCACGGCGGAGGTTGCCATGCTGCCGCAAGTCACAGTGACCGCTACGCCCTACCGCGAAACGCCCACGGGTCCGTTGACGGGTTATGCCGCCAGGCGCAGCGCCACCGCCACCAAAACCGACACGCCCCTGCTGGAGACGCCTCAGGCAATCTCGGTGATCGGCCGCGAGCAAGTCCAGACACAAGGCGCCCAGACCCTGGTCGATGCCGTCAAGTACACGCCGGGGGTGCAGGGAGGCACCAATCCCGTCGACAATCGTTTCGATTCACTGCGCATTCGCGGTTTCGAGCCCACGCTGTTCCTGGACGGCATGCAATTGCCCTACGGCGCCAGCCTCTATGGCCGGCCCAAAGTCGATCCCTACATGGTGGAGCGGATCGAGGTATTGCGCGGCCCCTCTTCGTCGCTTTACGGCTCGATCGCTCCCGGCGGCCTGGTCAACTTCGTAAGCCTCCGGCCGCCGGAAGAAACTGTCCGATCGGTGCAATTGCAAGCCAACACGTGGGGCCGCGGCCAGGCCGCATTCGACCTGGGCGGCCCGGTGGACGAGGATGGCCGCGTGCTGTATCGGGTAACCGGCCTGGGCTATGCCGGCGGCACACAGATCGATCGCGCCCAGGAAAGCCGCGTCATGTTCGCGCCCTCGATCACGCTGCGCCCCGATGCCGATACGTCATTGACGTTCCTGGCCCAGTACCAGCGGGATAATGGCGGAATCCAGATCCAGTTTTTGCCGGCGCAAGGTTCCCTGATGCCTAACCCGAACGGCGACACTCCCTACGGTAAAAATGTAGGCGAACCCAATACCGATCACTATTCACGCACTCAGGCATGGGTCGGCTACGAATTCGAACACCGCTTCAATGACGCGGTCAAGGTCAATCAGAAGCTGCGCTACGCCTATCTGGATACGAATCTCTTTGCCGTGGCGGGCGCGGGTTTGCAGCCGGATATGCGCACGCTCAATCGCCAGGTGCTCTCCGCGCCGGAGCGTGCCGAGAATGTGACCATGGACAACCAGCTGGAAACCAAATTCCAGACAGGCGCGCTGAAACATACGCTGCTGACGGGCCTGGACTACAGGTGGGGGGCGAGCCATATCGATCTGGGCTTCGGCAGCGCGCCGCCGATTGATTTATACACTACGCATTACGGCGCCCAGATTGCCGATCCGGCCGTTGCGGTGAGCACATCGCAATACCAGACGCAGATCGGCCTTTACCTTCAGGATCAGATCGCGCTGGACAAGTGGCGCCTTACCCTGAGCGGCCGGCATGACTGGGTACGCACATCGACCACCAACCGCATCGCCGGCGCGACATTGCGCCAGGACGAAAGTGCGTTCTCCGGCCGAGCCGGCCTGAACTATGTGTTCGACTCCGGCATTTCCCCCTATGTCGCCTGGGCGCACTCTTTCATGCCGACCATCGGCACGAGTTTCGACGGCTCTCCCTTCAAGCCGACCACGGGCGATCAGTATGAAATAGGTGTGAAATATCAATCCGCAGCGAAAGATTTGGCATTGAACGCGGCGCTCTTCACTCTGACGCAGGAGAATTCGCTGACCGTCGACGCCGACCATCCGCAATTCCAGGCCCAGAGCGGCAAGATCCGTTCGCGCGGACTGGAGCTGGAGGCCGTCGGGCGCATCACAAAAAACGTCAACATAACGGCGGCCTATACCTATACCGATGCGCGCGTGACCCAGAGCAACGGCGCGGACCTGGGCAAGCGCGTCATTGTGACGCCGCGACACCAGGCTTCGCTGTGGGCGGACTATACCTTCAACGGCGGCCCTTTGAGCCAACTGAACCTAGGCGCAGGCCTGCGCTATTTCGGCAAGACCTACGGCAATGCGGCCAACACCGTTAGCATTCCGTCCAATACGCTGGTGGACATGGGACTGTCCTACGACCTGGGCGCACTGAATTCGCAATTGAAAGGGGTGCGCCTGTCCCTGGCGGTGAACAATGTGTTCGATAAACGCTATGTGGCCACATGCACCAGCCTGAGTGCCTGCTATTACGGCGTAAGCCGCGTCGGCATGGCTACCCTGCGCTACGATTGGTAGGAAGGCACGCAAAACGCCATGCGCTCAAGCCATTTCTCTTTCTGGTATCGAATCCATCGCTGGACCAGCCTGGTCTGCACCTTGTCGCTCTTGCTGCTGTGCCTGACCGGCCTGCCGCTGGTGTTGAAAGAGGAAATCGGCATCTGGTCGGGTACGACGGTCGAGCCCCCCGATCTACCTGGTGTCACGGAACGCGTCAGTATCGACGAGCTGGCCGCCGATGCGCTCGCCCGCAGGCCCGGTGATGCCGTGCGCTTCATCTCGGCCAGCGACGACTCGCCGGCCTGGTTCGTCTCGCTGGGCAAGACATCCGACTCGATGGAGGCAACGGCCGTCTACAAGTACGATGCCCGCACGGGAGAGATGATCAACGACATCGATCAGAAAAGCGGCCTGATGCTCACGATCCGCAAGCTGCACGTCGATCTTTTTGCGGGATTGCCCGGCACGCTCTTCATCGGTCTGATGGGGCTTATGTTTCTCGTCTCCACTCTATCGGGCATTGTTGTATATGGCGTCTTCATGCGCGGCAAACCATTCGGCATGGTAAGAAAAGCCCGGGCCCGGCGAGTCAAATGGCTGGACCTGCACAATCTACTGGGTATCGCCATTACCTGCTGGCTGCTTGTCGTTGGCGCGACCGGTGTCGTCAACACGCTGGCCTTGCCGATGCTGGCGCACTGGCAAAAGACCGAGCTGTTGGCCATGACAGCCGAATGGCGCGGCGCCACGCCGGCGGCTCACGGTTCGGCGCAGCGGGCCCTGGACACGGCGCTGGCGGCCGCGCCCGGCATGGAGATATCATTTGTGGGCTTTCCGGGCAGCCGCTTCAGCACGCCGCGGCACTTCATGGTGTTTTTGCATGGTGACACCACGCTTACCTCGCGATTGCTCGAGCCTGCCATGATAGACGCGCAAAGCGCAAAACTGGTCGCCGCCAAGCCGCTGCCCTGGTATCTGACGGCGCTATTGGTGTCGCAGCCTTTGCATTTCGGCGATTATGGCGGGCTGCCCATGAAACTGATATGGATAGTGTTGGATCTTATCGCCATTGCCGTACTGGTCAGCGGCCTGTATCTATGGTGGGCGCGGCGCAATGCCATACAGACGCATCTGGGGGCGCTGCATGCGGCTTCCGGCACGACAAAGGAACGGTAAGAATGCAAATCAAGGCCAACAAGACGCGGCAGGTATGGCGTGCGCCGCTCGCACTGAATGCGGTACTGGGCGCGGGCCTGGCCTGTGCCTTGCTTGGCGACAATGCCGCCTGGCGTGTGGCCGCATGGCTGTGCCTGCTGCTGCCTGTGGGAGTCATCGGCTTCTATGCGTGCGATCTCTTCCGGCGCTCTCATGATGGATGATTGATGGGCGCACGCTCATCATCGGTCATTCGTAACACCTTCTGTAGTGCGATGTGCCGAGTTCGCTCATCGCGTGTCTGGATTGAAGGATGCCGATTGCAATACAGCGCTCTGCTTGGATCCGCCGTCACGGTGCGACAAGCCGACCCATCGCCTCCAATCGCCCCATCAACTTCAGCGCATTGGGTATGGCCTCATCACGCGCGGTATTGTCGAAAATGCACCAAACCTGCCGGTCCGACCGGAGCGCGACAGCAATCTGCATGGCTACAGTGTCGATGAATGCATCGTTGTATGCCGAGTAGTAAATATGAGGCGCGCCATGCAGGCGGATATATAGGGTGTGAGGATCGCCCGCCGGCTCAATGCCGGGTATCGGCAAGGGGTGCGCATGGACGCATGCGATACCCGCGTCCCGCATCATATTTGCAGCCGCCGGGGTAAACCAGCTTACATGGCGAGGTTCGCATACTACACGCGCGCTTGTAAGGCCGCGCAAGGTGGAAAAAAAACTGAGTGCCTCCGGCATGTTCAGCGCCAGGCTGGGTGGAAGCTGCAACAGCAGGCATCCCAGTTTGTCGCCCAGCGAATCGACCTGGTCCACGAACGCATGCATGGCGGCGTCCGCTACACGCAGCCTAAGCTCATGAGTGATGGTGCGCGGGATCTTGACACAAAATCGGAACGCATCGGGTACGCTCGCAGCCCATCGAGCATAGGTTTTAGGTTGATGCGCTCGATAGAACGAGGAGTTGATTTCCACCGACGGAAATACTTGAGCGTACCGTTCAAGATGACTACCCTCGGTGGGAAAATGTGAGGCTACCTTGGAGGACAGCCCCCAACCGGCGCACCCCACGTGAACCGATGGCGCAGCGGAATAGTTCACTTTCACCCTCACTCGATACCCAAGATTGGCGGTGCTGAGCATCACCTTTCATGCCATTTGCAATATTGCCATGCCTGGAGCTGCTTAACACGGCCAGCCTGCACCATAAAAAGAAGAACCCATTAGAGGGTTCTCCGTCATTCTAATACCTGCTACTGCATCATATGTCGCCAGCCTGAAAATCACTCCCATTCAATCATCAGCTAGGCTGGCCGATCCGCATGGTTAAAGGGTTTGGATGTAATCGGCCGGCCGGTCTGCCTTGCACAGTATTCAAGAGCCTGGCGCAGCGCGGTATCCACGCCGCGCAGCGACAGACCATAGCGGGTGGCGACCTCGTCGCGCGTCAGTTCTTCGACCCGCAAGGCCATCAAAACCGCTAGTTGACGACGCGGCAGGCACCGCATTGCGCTCTGCACCGCAGCCAGATCGGAGCGCCCTTCGGCAATCAGCTCCGGGCCGGGCGCGAGATCGGGGAATTGTTCGAGCTCGGTGTCGGCGTCCCCGCTCCAGTGCCGCAACCGGCTGGCGCGCATGCGGTCTATCGCCACATTGCACGCCACACGAAACACATAGGCCTCGGGACTCTGGACCGTCGCCGGGATGATCGTGTCGCCCAAGCGCAGCCAGGCGTCGTGCAGGCAGTCGCCTGCCTGATCGGCACATCTCAGGTGGCTCGCCAGGCGGCGATGCAGGCGCTCGTAGTTCGCCGCCAGGAAATCGCGCAGCACGATGCCGCGTTCGCCGGCCTCCGGCGTTTCCGCGGCAAACTGACCGTCCATCTCAGCAAGTTCACCACCCACCTCGGTAGATTCACCACCCACCTCGGTAGATTCACCATCCTCCTCGGCAAACTCACCATCCACCTCGGGTACTTCCAGATAACACTGGATACTCATGTCCATGATGAATCAACCTCCGTGCTCATCGGCACAAAGACCTGCCGCTGAAAGCAGACCCTGGCCACGGCGCTGCCCGGCAAGCAAGGCGCCGCGAGCCGCACAGAGTCACAGTCGAATAAATGACAAGGGGAATCCGTCCCGCTCCCCGCATGGCGGAAAACAGGACGGAAACGCAGCCTAGCGATCCTGCTGCAAGTAGCGCCGTTCGGCGTCGGTCAGTCGATTCAAGCCTTTGGAATCGAAACTCTGCCCATTGCCCACGAGCTGCACCAGATTCGCCGGGTCATAGCGCATCGCCACGGACTTGGGCTGGAGTCCGGACGGAGCGTATGCGGAGACCTCCCGTTTGCCGCCGACGGGTTCGCTGCCGAAGCCCAGCACCTGCACCGAGAAGATTGACGGCATGGCCTGGCGAGCCGCCGCACGGCCGCGTTGCACGGTGTCTTGTGCCGCCGTGGCGGCGGAAGCAGACGCCGCGCTGGCCGAGGTCAAGGCGCCGACATTGACCGCCGCCAGCACCGGAACGCCAACCACCTCGCCCGCCGCCTGGATATTGGCCGCATTGGCCACATGCAGGGCGGCGATATTGACCTCGTCCGATGACCGGACCCCCGCTTCGCCGATATCCACCGTACCCTCGGGCGCGATCAGATCCACACTGCCTCCGGGCACTTCCGCAATAGGGGCCAGGGTCGCAATGCCGGCCCCTGTACTAGGCACGTCCGGCGACAGTGTGACATTGCCCCACTGGTCATACACGCGCCTTGGCGGCGTATACACCACCGTAGTCTTGGAACCACGCCCCGCGTTGATGTCGCCCTGCGCCGACCAGGCTTGAATATTGCCCCCGAAGGTCGTCATGATGCGGCTCTGGCCCAGCAGGATGCTGCCCAGCGAATACATCTGGATGTTGCCCGAGCCTTGCGTGATGACGCCCGGCGTGCCGTTGATGCCCGCGGGCGGTTCGCCTTCGGTGCCGAATACCTGCTGCCCGCCCGGCGTCAGCAACTGGATGTCGCCGCCGAACTTCGTCTGGATACCGGCGTCGCCGAATATCGTGATGTCGCCGTCGTAGGCGATGGGTTTGCCGGCCGCGTCCTGTGTCGGGAACAAGGCCGCGATGGCGTTGCGCCCGCGCAGGTAGCTGCCGAACCTTGGACCATTGGCATTGTTGTACTCGCGTCCGCCCGCATACAGTTCGGCGAAATAAATCTGCCGATCCAGGATACGCTGCTGTTCGGCCGGCAAGGCCAGGAAATAGGCCAGCGCCTCTTGTGCCGAACCTTGGTAGCCGAAGCGCTCCTGCAGCCAGGCCAGTAGTTCGGCTTCGTAGGTCTTGGCAACCTTGCCAGGCTGATCGGCCAGCGGCAGGCCTGGAGTCGCCTGGTTGGACGGATCCAGGTAGCGGGCCGCAAAATCCGCGTAGCCAGGGCCTTGCGCGCCCGCGCCGACGATGACCGCGATGCCGGCGCCGCCGCTGCGATTCGTGGCATTGACATTGGCGACCGGACCGATGCTGTCGATCGACGCGCGGTCTTCCTGCAGCAGGTGGCGGCCGGCGGAAATTTCCAGCAGACCGGGGCCGGCGATGCTGAAGCTGCTGTAGAGAATGTCCCGGCCGGCCGACACCACCGACACGTCGTCGGCCTTGTTGTGCACGATCAGGTTGCCGGTGGAGCTTACGCTGGTATTGCTGCCGTTGCCGATCTCGTCGGCTCCCACTACCGGCGCGCCCAGCGCGGTCCCGGAATTGACGATGTCACGTCCCGCCATCATCCATACCGGGCCGGCGGCCTCGAACCAGGTTCGGCCGGCTCGCATTCCACTGCCAACGCTCAAGCGCTCTCCGGTGCGCAGGCCGACGATGTCGCCATCGACGGCATAGAAGCGGGCCGGCTCGGCGTCCGCGGCAACCATGCCCGACGCGGTATCGGGCCCGAATGCGAAAAGAGGATAGCGCCCGAGTATCGGCGCGATGCCGTCGATACCCAGATTGCTGGCGGGAGCATCCGACATGTTTAACCCGGTCGCGCCGACGAAGGCGGGGTTCCACGGCGTCGGCATCGAATCGGGCGAAGCGCCGGACTGGTTGACAGCATAACCTCCTGCATAGATGGAATCGGCGGCCAGGAATTCCAGTTGCGAATGACCGGAAAAAGACGGCGCAAGCGTGAGTGAATATCCCAGGACGGCAAGCGCGCCGGACAAGGCCGATGGCCCGTAGTAGAGGCTGCCGCTCGCGGCGACCGCATGCAGGATGGACGGATACACGAAGCGCCCGTCGGTCGGCAGCGTATTGCGGCCGCCATACCACGGTGCCCCACCGCCGTTGGCGTTGACTTCACCCAACTGCGTGCTTGGCGTCAGGTTGCCTCCCGCGGAAAACAAGTTGATTGCGCTGCGGTCGGACCACAGGGAAAACCAGCTCAGCCCCCCGCCCGGCGGGGCAACTACCCCGGGCACGGTAAATGGGGTGGAATTCGGCACCGTTACCCGGCCTGGGTCGGCCGTACCACCCAACACCAAGTCGCCTCGGGTGGAAATATCGACCGTCGCATCGCCCGGGATCACGACCAGGCCGTTGGACACTTTCGACGCCGTCGCCGTAAAGGCGTCGAAGGCGCGGGACTCCTTGGGATCCTGCGACAAAGAGGTCGAACCGTAGACCGGCTCGATGATGCCGACGGCGCCCGCCGACAAGCGGATAGAACCGCGCAGGTTGACCAGCGCGCCATTCAGATCGAGCGTTTGCTGGATGACGTCCGAATTGTTTATTGGCCGTGCCTGCAGCGAGGTGTTCATTCCCCCGCCGATACGGACATCGAGATCGCCGCCCCCGGTCAGCACCAATTCGCCGTCCGGGGCCATGCGGCCCGTGCTGCCCACGGCCACGATCAGCCCCTGGCTGCGCGGCGTATCCGCGCCGGCCAGATCGCCGCGCGGGGCAATTGTGCCCGCGTCGCCGCCCGCCGCCACCGTGACATTGCCGCCGCCCAATGCGCCGATGCCGGTGAATCCCGACAGATAGGGCACCGTGACAAGGGTCGATTCGTTGGCAAAGGGTTCCAGCGCGTACGTGCCGAAATTGATCCACCAAGCGGTGGGAATATCATCGGCCCCGCTGCCCGACCCGCTGCCCTGGCGCCACAGCCAGTTGCCTACCGCCGCGCTCGGCGGCTGCGCTCGATCGCCGTTTCCTGTCGTCTTGCTGCCCAGGGAATCGCCGGTGATATCGCCCCCCGCGGCGACCAGCATATTGCCGCCAAGCTCCGGATACCAGGCATGATACAGGCTCTGGCCCGAGCCGTTCACCAGGGGTTCGTAAACCGCGCCGGAGCCGCCGAGCACGCCCCCGGCAATACTGCCGCGAGCTTGCTCGTAGGGATCGGCCGCGCCATCCGCGGCCAGCGAGGCCGACTGGGTTCCCGCCGTGTACACGCCATAAGGAGAAGCCATGGCGACGTCGCCGGCGGCAAGCACGTCCAGATCGCCCGTGCCGGTTCGAACGACACTGAAATTCTGGTTGTACAAGGTCGTCGCCACACCCACCACGCATTCGTAGGGAAGCAAATCGCAAAAAATCACCAGATCGGGGGTAACCACCGTGCCCGGCTCCATGGCAAAGTCGTTTTCAGGAGACCAGACCAAGCCCTCCTCCGATATGATCCCGTAATGGCTATCCGCGAGGGTCAGGCTGCCCCCGGCTGTGCGCGGTTTGACCGTGCGCGTATCGGCCGCAGCGGTATCGGCCCCGGCCACCAGCCGCATGGACCACGACGATGAACCCGTGGACAGCATGGAAGCGATGGCCCAGTTTTTCCCCTGGATGCCATCGACGGTTGGCCGCAAGTCTATCGATTTGGCTCCCGCCTCCAGCACCACCACGGTCCGGGCGGGAATAAGGCCGCCAACCGGAATGGACAGCAATCCGTCCTGCACCACCAGGTCCATGTCGAAACCGGCACTTGCCAGATGCGGAAGCGGCACGCCCTTGGGCCAGACCAGGGCGCGCAGCGGCGTATCGCCGGTCAGCACCGTGCCGGCGCCCAGTTGTGTGCCCGCGGGTAGCGTGACCGGGCCGCGCAACACGGTGCCCGCCGGATAGATGACGCCACCGGCCTCGTCGCGTATGTCGGCAGCCAGGACGGCGCCCGCGCCCAGCGTCAGCGGCGCATCCAGCGTCGCCGCCACCGGCAGGCGGGTGCCGCCGGTCATCGTCATGCCCTTGATGGGCAAGGCAAAGTTCAAGCTCTTGCCCGCCGGGAATTGCGTTCCGTCGGCCAGCTTCACACCGGCCAGCGGAACGATCAGGTCGCCGCCGAAAGGTTGCTTGCCCGACTGCAATATCCAGCCATTCGCTTCGTCGTTGTTGGCCGACGGCGGCGCGAAGCCGTCGTTGATACTGCCGTAAATATCCAGGTTGCCGCCGGCGCGAATGGCCAGCGCGCCCGGCTCGCCCGAACCGTAGATCGACGTCAGTTGGCTATGCGGATTCACGCTCGCGTAGCGGTAGCCCGACAGGTCGATGTCGCCGCGCACCACCAAGTCGCCGCCAGGTGTCTTGCTGATGATCTCCACGCCGGGACGCAAGTGAAAGGCATCGGCATAGCCGCGCAGGCCTGCCAGACGATGTTGCATCAGGTCGTCGTTGGCCAGCGCATTCGTCATGAACGCCTGGCTGTCGCCGTTCTTGGCGATCAGGTAATCCTTGTCGATCACCTGGTACGGCCGGCCGCTGGCCGACAGATCGGTGCTATCGGGCGCATCGTTGTACTGCCAGACGCCGTTGACGGCGATGCTGCGGGCACCCTGGATGTTCACCGGCCCGCGCGCGTCGATGTCGATGTCATTGCCGCGCGGGCCGCTGCCCAATCGCCGGGCGTTCAGTTCCACCGTGCCGCGATTGACGCCATCGTTCTGGCCGGCGCCAGTCCCGGCCGCGGTACTGGTGCCCGCGCGCACGTCTATCCTGGCGCCGCCGGCCAAGGTCAGGCGGCCCGCGCTGCCGGCGTTCAATTCAACGATGGCGCGGTTGGGCGCATCGATGATCTTGCCGTAGCTGTCGACCCGCAGCACCGTTCCATGCGCATCGAGCACCGCGGTGCCCGTCAGCGTCAGGCCGTCGCGCGCCGCCAGGCGGATGCCGCCCACCTGTTCGCCGCTGGCGTCGATGGTGCCGACCACCGCAAGGCTGCCGCCATCCACCGAGACATTGACCTCGCGCGCCTTGATCTCGTCGCCTATGGTCAGGTTGCCCTGCTTGAGCTGGAAGCTGCGCGCACCGAACACCTGCCCTTGATTCAAGCGCTGGTTCAAGCCCGCGAAATCCGCAATCCGCTGGCCGCGGATATCGATTTCGCCAAAGCCGTAAGGCACATACGTGCCGCCCGCATCGTAGTAGCCGCTGGCGCCGGCGTTAATGCCGCCGCGCAGGTCGACCATGCCCGCCGTCTCGCCCAGGGCAACCACATTCACTATGCCCGCACGGTTGTTTTGCGCCGACAGGTCGATGCTGGAACCCGCAGCCTGCGTAATATTGCCGGCCTGGCTTTCCAGGATGACATCGCCGCCCCAGCTGTATTTGCTGACGTCGTTGAAATCGACCTTGCGCCCGGACATGTCGATGTGCGCACTGTCACCCAGCAACAGCTCGTGCTGCGCGCTGAGCGTCAGCTTGCCGCTGGGCAGGACGATGGCGGTATCGACGGTGATGCTGTCGGCTTCCAGCGCCAACTCGGCGCCCAGGGCATCCGCGCTCGCGGCCGGATCGGCGCCGGCCGGCGCCTTCACCATGATGGCGCCGCCCGCCTTGATGCGGTTGACCGACCCGGCCTCGCCAGTCATCAGCGGCGTCGTAATGTTCAGATTGCCGCCGCTATAGGTATAGCCGCTGCCTTCCACGTAAGCGCCTTGCGATCGGTAGACAGCCAGGCCGCCCTTGTGGTTGGCGGTAATGCGCTCGCTTGCATCCAGGTTTACCGTCTCGAAACCCAGCGCCAGGCGATCCAGGCTGTCGACCGAACTGGGCTGGGTGTTCGGGCCATAGCCGAACTCGATGCGTTCAGCCTGGATATCCAGTGTCCCGGCCCCCGTGCCGGCGCCATTGGCCGCCACCGCGCCGGCCGGTGTCGCGGCGCCGTTCCACACCAGCGATCCAGTGCGGATCGCCGCCACATCGCCGGCGCCGCCATAGCCGTACATGGCCGGCGTGGTCAGCACCAGCCGCTCCAGCGTCGACGCGCCGGTGGCCGGGTCGATGGTGCTCAGTTCGGTCGTGCCATAGAAGTTGACGGCATCGCGCGCGGTCAGCACCAGGCTCTCCAGCGCCGGGGCGCCTTTGCCGGCATCGCCCGCAAGCAGGCGGTTCAACAGGCCCTGGCTCAGGGTCAGGCCGGGCGGCAGCGCGCCGCGGCCGCCCGCGTCGGCCAGCGCCTGCGTGTCGCCCACGTTGATGCCGCCCACGGCCAGCGTCAGGTTGCGTGTGCCGTAGCGCACCGCCTCGTCCAGCGTGAAAGCCTTGTCGGTGGCGGCGGCAATCGTACCCTCGGAATACAGTTCGGTCACGCCGCCGCAAGGCGCCAAGGCGCATGTGCCGATATCGATGGTTCCCGAGCCTCGGCCAAACAGGCTGGCGTCGGGCGCCAGCATGTTCAGCCAGCCGTTCGAAACGGCCAGCAGGCCATTGCGCCCCGGCGCATAAATAAAGCCATCGGTCGAGTCGTAGGCAGCGGGGCCCTGGCCCAGCGTGTTGATGCCGGCCCCTTGTTCAACAACGATGCCGCCCACGTCGCTGCCGGTAATCAGGAAGACTTCCGGCGCGGCCAGTACCGCGCCCGTGCGCAGCGTCACGTTCTGCCCCGCGCTAAAGGATGGCAAGCGCATAAAGTTGCCACCCTGGCCATAGGCAATATAGGGCAAGCCGCCAATGGCAATGCGGGACGCGCCGATGCCGTTCAAATCCGTGGCGCGCACAGAGGTGTATCCCGGCGTCCTGGCGGCCCCGTCAGCCAGGACCTCGGTCATAAAGGCAGCAACCACTACGCTTCCGCCAAAGCCGCCCTGGGCGGGATCGAAACGGCCGGTGCCCTTGAACTCCAGCGAAAACTCATCCGGTAACGACGCAAGCGGCCGCAACTGCCACGTCTTGGCATCGGCGGGCAGCATCGCGCGCGGAACACCCAGGCGGGCCGCGTCGGCCCGCGCGAAGTCGGCGTAACTGGTCTCGTTGTATTGCGAATAGCTGCGCAGCACGTCGGCCGGCGTCAATATTACCTGGCGGCCCAGGCTCTCGCCGATTTGCGTATGGACGATGCCCAGCGATGCCGTTGCCGACCAGGAACCATTGCGCATGACTGCCGCGGGGCCAGCCACTTGCTGGCTGGCCGTCAAACCATTGATCTCCACCCGGAACGCGCCGGGCAGCAGTGCATAGGTCGACGGCAACAGCGTGTAGGTGCCGGCCGGCAGGCCGGGAACGCCCGCGGCGATCTTGATCTGCTGCCCCATCGCCGGATCCACCGCGCCGCCCTCCGGGGCCACCGGAGCATAGGCAGTCTGGCTGCCGGGCACGATGGCATAGACCGGATTGGTGGCCAGCCCCGGCAGCGTAAAGCGGCCGCCAGCCCTATCGAATTGCGTCAGCGGCGCATAGCGCGCATCGACCGAACCGCCCCGCCCGGCAATGAAGCCGGCGCCGGTCAATTCCCCGCCACCCGACAGGTCAAAGATGGCGCCCGGCTCAACATACACGGACGATGCGACCGTGTTGATGCCGATGTCCAGATTGCCGCTGATATCGGTGCCGCCGGCACCCAGCAGCGTAATGGGTTTCCCGTCATAGTCGTACGCGATGCCATCGACAGTTCCGCCATACGGCATGGCCAGGCCCGCGGCGCTGACGGACGTGATGCTGCCCGGCAGGAAATTCACGGTTCTGGTGGTGCCATCCTGGACATTCGTGCCGAACTCGAACAAACCCAGCGGAGCGCGCAGCACGCCGCCCTGGTCGATCACTTCCGCGCCGAGCGTCAGGAAACCGAAAGCACTATAAGGCGTGGCGGGCTCGGTGTCGTCGCTACGCCCAATAGAAAGCACGCGGCCGGGCGCATAGCCCAGCGCGCCGCCGATATAGCCCGCCATCACTTGCGCCACGGCCCCCGTCGCCGGGTATAGCTGGGCGGCGACCAGATTCATATCGCCAGCCGTCGTCAAGCGGGTAATGCCCGGACCATTGCCGGTGCCGGTTCCCTGCAGGAAGCGGATGTCTCCCTGGCTGGCCAGCGTCACCCTGTCGAAGCCGCGCCTATCCACCGTCAGGACATCGCCGCTGCTGCGCGGCAGCGCGGCGGCAATGCCAAACGTCAGGTTGTCGGCGATATCGATCAGATTTGCCGACACGTCGAATCGCGCCTGGGTCGGCTGCTGCGAAACGCCCGAGACGACCCCTTCGAACGAGCCGCCCGCCGCTCCCAGGCGCACGTAAGGCGCCGCCAGATGGACACGCGCGTCTTCGGCGGCCTCTTCCGACAGCGCCAGGGCGCTGGTGGAAATCCGCAGGCTCTGGCCGAGATTCAAGGACACGTCGCCGTCGACGCTGAGCATATTGGCGGCGCGCAAGAATAAATTGTCGAAACCGCCGGCCTGGATACTATCCACATCCAGGTAGCCGCTTCCATAGATGAACTTATCGTCGGCCTGCCCCGGTTGCAGGTCGACGGCCAGCGACTCCTTGCGGGCATGTTGGCCAAGCGTCAACTCGCGCGGGAGCAAGACCTGGTCATCGACCGGCACGCCCAGTTTGTACAGCGGGGCTTCAAGCGCCACCGACAGCGAACCGCCCGCCGCGCCGGCGCCGCCGGCGGCCGCGCGCATCGTGCCGTCCAGGAACAGGCCGTTATACGAACTGAACGCGATGCCGCCGCCATTGCTGCCTACCACGACCGTATCGCGGTCACTGGTGTCGAAGGAGGCCTGGGCGCCGGACGCATCCAGGACCGCGCCCGGCCGCAGCACCACGAAGGCATCCACTGCCGTTGCCTTGCCGGTGTCGGGATCGATCTGCCCGCCGATCACGATGCTGCCGCCATCGGACACGTCGCCATAGCGCCGGCCGCGCATATCCAGCGCCGTGACCGCCCGGGCCGCGACATCGAGCATGGCGTGATCGCCTATCCAGATGGAGCGGTTGAGAGGGCTGGCATAGCCTTCATTGGCGTCTCCATTGCTGGGGGCAAGACGCAGCAAGGCGATGCGGCCGCCCCAGGCATTCAGGCGGCCATCGACCGTCAATTGTCCCGCGCTGTTCAAGGTAATCGACTGGCCCGGATCGACGCTGACTTGGGCATCGCGTCCGATCTCCAGCACCACCGTATTGTCCAGCGCCGCCGGGCCGGCGCTCAGCGCCAGGCTGGCGCCTGCGCGCTGTGTCAACTTTCCTTTGACAGGGTTCTCCTGGTAGAGATCGGGCGTCCAGACATCAAGCCCCGCCGCGGGATCGGCGCCGGTGAGCGCCTGATAGCCGGCAGCGGTGAACCGATAGACCGGCATCGTCACATCGACGCGCGCGCCCTCGGCAACCGCCAAACCCCGGTAGCCCGCTACGTCGTAGCGCGCAAAACCCTTATCGAAAAAATTCCCGGCCAGCACCAGCTGTCCGGGCTGCGCCGCGGGCGCGCCATTATCGATCAGCGCAGTGCCGCTTGCATCGATCATAGCGGTGCCGGCCGCATCGATCAACACGCTGTCGGGTGCATCAATCAGCACGCTGTCGGTCGCCAGTTCCAGCGTCCCGCCGCCATTGGCGCCATATCCGCGCAGCTCCCCTTTCAGGGTCAACGCCGCCGGCGCCTCGGCATCGACCGACACCAGGCTGTTCGCAGCCAGCGCGACATCGCCGCCGCGGCCGCCGCGCTGGCCGCCATCGGCCAGGATCGCCGCGCCGGAAGACACGTCGATCACGCTGCCTTGCTTAAGCGTCACGCCGCCCGTGCCGCGAATCGATACATTGCCGCCGTTTATATATGGCAAGCTGCTGCCGTTCTGGGGATCGCGCAGCAGGTTGCTCCATACACCGCGCGCATCCAGCACCGCGCCACTTGCAAGCGTTACCGAACTGCCGTCCGGCGCAGGCAAGGCAATATCCTGCCAGCCGCTGCTCTGGCTATAAGTGCTGACCATATTGCCCAGCTTGATGCCGCCGCCGCGCACCGTCAAGTCAGCGTTGATATCCACATGCGGGCCATGCAGCACGATCTCGCCGCCGTCGGCCATTTTCACTGCGCCGTCCACCGTTATCCGCCCGCTGGCGGCCACCGTCAGCGCGCCCAAGTCGAAGCTGTTCAACTGGTCGGCGTCCAGGTAAAGCCTGCCCTCGCGGTCGGCCGGCAGCACGTCGTCCAGCCCCAGCGCGTCGGCGATCTGTTCGCCGATATTGCCGATATCAACCTCGCCTATCCTGGCGCCCAGGTTGTAGACCACCGTGCCCGCGTCCGTGTCAAACACCGGCGAATACTGCCCGATGATCCATTGCGAGCGCCGCGCCGCCGCCGACTGCGTCTGCTTATAGCCATCCAGTCCGAACTGCGGCGCCTGAGTCTGCCGGTTGCCCTGGAACACGTCCCCGACGATCTCGCCTTCGAGCACCGCCGTGCCGCTCGATACAAGCAGCCGGCCCGCATCCCGGCCCACGGTATAACCCGGCTCGAAACGCCTGCGCGGCGCGATCAGCGGGTTGTAAAAGGTACGCGTGGCCGTGTCGCCCCAGCGCTCATGGGTGTCCTCATAGCCTTTGTAGAGCCCCTTGTAGAGCAGATCGCCAGGGGCGCGGGACACCTCGTACAAGCGGCCGTCCGAACCCCGCAGCCAGCTTTGGTTGATGTAGCCGTCCTGCACATCCAGCGTGCCACCCGACAGGTTGATGGCCGAGCCCGACTGAGTCACGACCTCGCCGCCCCCCAAGGTGACCGTGCCGCCCTGCGCCATCCACTCGCCGACACTATGGCCGCCGGTCGCCAGATACCCGCCCACCTCCAGCAAACCGCCAGCCGTGTACCAGCGATCCGGCGTGCCGTCCGGATTCGCCTGCGCGTCGTAGTCGCCTTTGACAAACACCAGGCTGCGCCGATCGACCCAGATAGTGCTGTTGTTCAGGTTCTTGCTGTCGCGGTTGATCGGTGAATCACGCTGCTCGTTGCCCTGAACATTGATATCCAGGCTGTTGGATTCCATTGACACCTTGACCCCGATAGCGCCGGCCACATCCAGGGTCGCACCGTCGGCCAGCAACGTGCGCCGGCCCGCGCTGACAGCGATCTGCCCGCCGGTGGCCAGGGTCATCGAATCGCGCTGAAACGCTATCGTGCCGTCGCTGACGATCTCGATCAGGGACTGATCGGTTCGATAGGGGTTGGCCGCGCCGACCCCGCCCAGCGCGGCGTCGTGTTGCGCATCGAGCGCGGTCTCGGGGCCCACGTCCAGCACGATGGCCGTGGTGCTGGACGGCGCAAAGGTGATGGCGCCGGTCGTCCCCAGCGCGTCGCCCGCGCGGTTCGCCGTGTGCAGGTGGATCGTGCCCTGGTCGTTGACCGAGGTGGTGGAAATCAGGACACCGTTTTGCTGGACGGTGTTGCCCGTCAGGGTGATGTCGCCAGCAGGCGCGGCGATCAAGCCGCTATTGACCGCCAGGCCGCTGGTCTGCGCGTGTTCGCTAAGCGCCGTGACTTCATTGCCGCGTGTGGTCGAATCGGGATTGCCGTCGGTGCCTCGGCCCTTGCGAATGAAGAAGCTGTCGCCCGCGGCGAGCACCGTCTGGCCCTGGGGAGTCGTGATGGTCCCCGCGTTGTGAACCTCGCTGCCCAGCAGCAGCACATAGCCGCCGCCCTGCGTGACAGAGCTCGGCGTGCCGGTCTCGATCCGGGCGCCCGCCTCTACCCTTACCTTTCCACCCGCCCCGGCAAAGCTCGGCGCATCGGCCCCGGCAATCTTCGCGCTATAAATGCCGTTGGTCAGGAATTGTTCGTCCAGAGCGTTGACGGACTGCCCGTTCACCATCCGGGTTTCGTCCACCCGCGTGGCCGCCGCCACCAGATTGCGCGCATTGACCTGGCTGCCGCCCGCGAACACGATGCCGTTCTGGTTCACGATCATCACCGCGCCCTGGGCAGTGATCGCGCCCTGGATCTGGCTGGGCGCGGTGCCGGCGCCCACGACCTTGTTCAACACCGCCCAGTCGCTGGACTTGGATGCATCGCTATTGGGACTGCCGCCACTCTGGTCGAAGTTGAGGGTGGTGTTCTTGCCGACGTGGAAGGTATCCCAGTTAAGAATCGCCTTGTCCGCCGTCTGCTTGATGTTGACTTGGTGCTTGCCGTTGTTGTTGCCGGCTTCAGGCCGATTCGCGCCCGTCCACGCCAGCGGATTGCCCTGCTCGTCCTTGTCCCATAATCCGCCGGAGGTGTAACCGTCCGGAACCGGCTGCTCGACCGGCGCATTCGCACGGGCCGCCGCCTGTATTACCTGCTGCGCGGCAATCGCCGCCGCCGTGCGGCCCAGATTGGCCACGGAACGGTCCAACTGCTGGCGCGACTGCTGCTGTTGCCGAGCCGCCGAATTCACACCCGCCAGCATGCCATTGGGCAGTGTGCCGGTGTTGGCGATATGCCCTTGCACGGCACCCTTGGCCGCCATCCAGCCGCTGCCGAAGGGACGCGCCTGGGCCTGCGCATAGCCGGGCGCCGCAACCGCTCCCGCCACCAACGCCAGCGCAATGGCCCGCGCCATGGGCGCCAACCTGAACTCACTTTCCCTGGCCTGGTTCGTCTGGCCATCCCTGCCGCTGCGTCCGAGTGTGCTCATGTGAAGTTTCCTGCCAATAGTTGAGTCAAATTCCTGATACGCTAGGACGAATGGAAACCTCGACAACCTCCAACTATTTTTTCTTGGCCAATGTTCATGCCGCTTTTCAGCCGGTTCGCATTGCAAGCCACCGCGCATGGCAACAGACAACGCGCACAGCGCGTCATCCAGCGGTCATATTCGGCGAGCTGAATTCAGCTTAAAACGACCAGGCCGCCAGGAAGCGAGCGGGCATTCAGATCGAATATCTTCTGAAGCTGGGCGAGCGCCGAATCCAGCGACGCAATAAGAAATCGGCCGCTGACCGCGCCATTGCGCACAGAGGCATTCATCAGCACGACGCGGCCGGACCGATAGCGGTTGATTTCCGCAATTACATCGGCCAGCCTGGCCTGGGAAAACACCAGCTCTCCGCGGCGCCAGGCCGATACGTTCGCCGGCTCGATATCGGCCACGCCGCTGATCGTGCCGGCGTCGTAGACCATTTGCTGACGCACGCGCAACAACCGGGACCCTGCCGGGTGCTCCACCCGCAAGGACCCATCGATGCAGCTGACACAGACTTTGCCATCCAGGTAACGGACCTCGAAACGTCCCGACTCCGCAACACTGCGGCCCTCGCCCGCGGCAACCTGAAACGGCTGGCCGCCGGCCGGCAGGTCGACAGCCGCTTCGCCTGCAAGCAGATCAATTCCGGCCGTCTCGTTGCCAGCCAGTCTGCGGCGTATGCTGGTCTGGGTATTCAGCGTGACACTGACCCGCTCGGACAAGGCGAGCGTGCGCTGCTCGCCGGTCGCTGTGCGGTCGTCCGCGCCCCATTCGGCCGGCGCCGGCCAAAGCCTGGCCGGCGGATAGGCCACGGCGATACCGGCAACGGCAGCCGCGCTGAGCGCCGCTCCCAGGAAAGCCCGCCGGCCGTAAGACGGCGCGCGCAGCGCACGCTGGTGGGCATGCGCCGCTTCCGGGTGAGTCAGCAGGAATGCCCTGGATGCCGGCTCGAGTACATCCCACCGGCGCCTGACCTCTGCGAAGGCCAGCTTGTGCGCCGGACTGGAGTTCAACCAATGCTGAAACCCCTGCGCATCGCACTCCCGGACCTGCGACGATGTGAGCAGGCGCAGCCAGACCCGGGCCTGATTTTGCAGCTCGTCAGCGGAGAGTGCCTGATCGTCGATGGGTGCCTTCATTGTGTTACGGCAAATAGACATGCGTACCCGCGAGAGCGGGCACCTGACTGGGTACGGTCCGGGAAATTGGATGTATTACAAATCAGGACGAACGGCGGCACCCAAAACCTCCAACTATTTTTTTTCATTGTTCATGTGGGCGTCCAGAAAATCATGGGCGCGTCTCAGTTCATGTTCGACCACGCTCAGCGAAACGCCCAGCCGCTTGGCCACTTCTTTTTGCTGCAAGCCCTCCAGGCGGACCAGCATCAGGATCTTGCGGCGGCGCCCGGGCAGGCGATCGAGCAGCTTGATCGCCGCGTCCAGCTCGGAGCGGATCTCGGCCTCATGCGCCGGCCCTGGCGCCGGATCGGCCTGCTCCAGCAGCTCGCTGATCTCGTCGTACGGCAGCAACCGGCTTTGACGGCGCTGGATATCCACCGCGATATTGACGGCCATGCGCACCAGATAGCCGGCGGGGCTTTGGATAGGGCCATCGTCCGCCTTGCCATGCAAGCGCACCCAGGTATCCTGCAATGCATCGCCGGCAAGATCGCCGTTGCCCAGCAAGCGCGTCAGGCGCCGCTTGAGATTATCGTAATGTCGGGTCAGATAATCCGCCAGGACGGGGCGCGCGTCTTCAGCCATGCTCGGGACGCCCCGCCGGTGTTGGTGTTGACGCCGCGCAGTGTTGCGCGCCGCCCGGCTCGCGCGGCAAGACAAGCATGGTCAGGGGTTGCGCCATCCCTGGCGGCGGCGGGCGGTCTACCCTCACGCCTTGCAAGGTCGCCAGTATGGCGGCGTCTCGATCCACATCGCCGGTCGAGCGGAACATGCGCGCCCCCTGGATGCGGCCGGCCGCATCCACCCGAAACCGCAACAAGGACCGGTAGCCGCCCGGCGCCGTGCGCGGATCGGCACAGAGAGCCTGCCATATCTGCGCCTGCACCCAGCCGCCATAGTCGAAATCGACCTTGCTCGCGCCGGAGCGCGAGGTCACCGTCCGAGCGCCAAGCTCCTTCAGGACATAGGCGTCATCAAGACCGCTATCGACCTTCTCCGCAATCAGTCCGGTACCTTCGAGCAGGCGCCGCAAGGCAGCCTCCCGTGAATGCGGGCCTCGTATGGCCGAGGAAGTCCGTCCGGCCACCATTGCGCTCTGGAACAGGATAGGCCAGCTGGAGAGCAAGGCATAGCGGTTGAGCGCATCGGCCAGGGGTTGCGCCGGGATGTCGAAGACGACCAGCGCACCGGCCGCGCCTGGCGATGGAGCCGCTGGCGGAGTACGGCCCGGGGACGATGCGGTGGCGGCGTCGGCCGCCCATGCCGCAGGGGCAAGCCCGCCCAGCACCCACAGCGCGACCCCGCCACGGGTCAGTCGCGCCGCGTGCGAACGCATCCCGGACCATCGTCGTGCGCCCAAACTCCGCGAACGACATCACGCCCGCAGCAATGCTGCAAGAAGCGTGGGAGAGGGATGAGTCGAGTCGGCAAGGAATGGGCACTATTTTGGAAAATCGCATTGTGACATTGGCGTATGACGCCTTTGTTACATGCGTTTTTCCATGTCCCTATTCGCGCTGGCGGTCAGCGTCTCACCCAGGCTATTGAGACGGTGGCCATGGTAATCTCTTACGCTACGTAAGCTCGAAGATAAGCGCAGCGCAAGGGACAAGACCCATGAGTAAAAAAACGAGGATTGACACTCTTACCATCAAAGGCTTCAAATCCATCAGAAGTTTAAAGAACTTCAGCCTGGGTACTCTGAATGTACTGCTCGGCGCCAACGGTGCTGGGAAGAGTAGTTTTGTGTCGTATTTCAGCATGCTCAGCCAAATGATGGAGCAACGCCTACAGAAATGGACCACTCAACAGGGTTCCGCGGACCGTATCGTCAGCTTCGGCGTGAAAGAAACCACTAAAGTCGAATCGTTCATCACATTCGGTTTGAATGGCTACAAGTTTGAATTGGAGACAACAGTCGATGGCGATTTCGTGTTCGCGAGCGAAAAACTTTTCTTTGATGGCCCCCACTTTGGACACGCCTGGGTCGATTTGGGCAACGGACATACCGAGTCAAAACTGAAAGATACGTTTCTTGCAAAAAACCTCGGCTCCCCATGGAAAAATGACACTGCGGCTTATTGCTACGAATCGATTTTCAGCTGGAAAGTTTTTCATTTTCACGACACCAGTGATCAAGCTGGTGTCAAAAGATATGGCCCGGCACATATCAATAAACACCTGAACCCAGACGCATCCAACTTGGCTGCTTATTTATACCGATTGCTAAACGAAGCACCAGACGTATACAACGAAATTCGCAAAACTATCCAGCTTGCCATTCCATTTTTTGATGACTTCCATCTCCAGCCTGTCGTCCTGAGAACCCAAGAAGAAGTCATCAACTTGACCTGGCGGCAAAAAGACAGCGATTATATTTTCTGGCCCAGCCAACTGTCGGATGGATCAATTCGTTTCATGTGCCTGGTCGCGGCTTTGCTGCAGCCTGATCCGCCTTCGACCATTATCATCGACGAACCAGAATTGGGCTTGCACCCCTATGCCATTACTTTGCTAGGCTCATTGCTACGTTCAGCCTCGACACGCATGCAAGTGATTGTTTCCACACAATCTGTGCCATTGGTAAATGAGTTCTCGGTCAATGAACTGATCATCGTTGATCGCGAGGATGGTGATACCGTTTTTCGACGCCTGGAAGAGAATGAGTTTCAGGTTTGGCTGGAAGACTATTCGATTGGCGAGCTTTGGGAGAAAAACATCTTCGGTGGGAGGCCGCGTAGATGATACGTGTTCATGTTATTTGCGAAGGCCAAACCGAAGAAATGTTTATCAATGAGGTGCTGGCAGAGGCTCTACATCAAAAAAATATCTATTTAAGTCCGGCTCTTATCGGAAAGCCCGGACACAAAGGCGGTAATTTCCGCTATCAACGTTTGCTGACAGACGTAAGAAACCGACTATTAGGCGATCAACAAGCGTACTGCACTACATTCTTCGACTTCTACGGACTTCCAGAGGAGTTTCCGGGAAAGACAGAAGCTAGTGTCAAGAACACCATGAATGAAAAAGCGGATGAGCTGCTGACCGCCATGACAATGAAGTTGCAAGAAAAACTTGGTGCAGAAGCCATGCGTCGTTTTATTCCATACATCCAGATGTATGAATTTGAAGGTTTATTATTTAGCGCTGCGGACCGCCTTGCAATAGGTATCAGCCAGCCTGCTCTTGAAGGGAAATTCAAGAGCATCCGTAATGCTTTCGACACACCAGAAGATATCAACGACAGCCCCGCCACGGCACCGAGCAAGCGCATCCTGGCTCTGTACAAAGGCTATGAAAAACCCTTGCATGGGTCGCTGGCCGCTATTGAAATTGGCCTTGCGACTATCCGGGCTGAATGCCCACGTTTTGATAACTGGCTCAAACGTATTGAAGCATTGCGTCCAATATAAACGAAGACTCCATCACGCATCGGCAATATCGGCAACTGGAATCAGATGCCGGTATTCATGCCCTAACCTTCCTGCGCTACCTCATACACCTCCCCTAAGAGTTCCAACAGCCGGGAGCAGACCGGGAAGTAACGCTGAATCCGTATCCTGATGATTACTGGGGCTTCAGGCCGATTTTGTCGATGACTCCCTTCCACATCACATCGCTTTTCTTCAACATCTTGAGGAAATCATCGCCGACAACCACTTTGGGCTCGGATGCCACGCTTTCGGCATAGGTTTTCATATCCGGTTGCTGCATCACATCAAACACCGCCTTCCGAAGCCGCGCCACGACCTCTGGAGGCGTGCCTTTCGGCGCCCAAAGGCCAATCCAGTTAAATAAATCGTAATCCTTCAATCCGGCTTCAGCGAACGTGGGAACATCGGGCAATATTTTCTGGCGATGGTCGCCGCTAATCGCCAGCATGCGCAGCCGCCCCCCTTCCACAGGCCCCTTGAAAGTCGACAGCACACTCATTTGCAGATCAATCGTGTTTGAGAGAAGGGCAAGCAAGGCTTCTCCGCCCCCCTTGAAGGGCACATGGAATAGCTTGATGCCAGCCTTGATCGCAAAATCCTCGCTCGCCAAATGCGGACTGGTGCCGAACCCTCCGGAACCGAATGACACATTGCCCGGCTCGGACTTGGCCTTGTCGATCAACTGCTGCAAGGTTTTGTAGGGACTCGACGAATTGACGGCCAAGCCGACCGGAGAAAAGACAAATGCGCCTATCGGTATAAGGTCTTTCCATGGGTCGTAGGGCAATGATTTCTTCAAATGAGGAAGCATCACGAAGCCGATATCATTGGCCACCAGCGTGTATCCATCCCCTTTTGCCCTTGCCCCTTCCATCATTCCTATCGTTCCCATGGCGCCCGTCTTGTTCTCGACAAAAAAGGTTTGCCCGAAACGCTTGGCCAGTTCCTGCGCCATGCGGCGGGATATATTATCGGCCGATCCGCCAGGGGCATAAGGCACAATAACCTTGATCGGTCTTTGCGGCCACGGCTCCTGGGCGGATGCCAGGAGAGGGGAAAGGATTGCAGCCGCCAAAAGGATGCGGCTTAGGTTTTTTATAATTCTCAACATATTGTCTCCTGTCATTGTCCCAAAAATTGGTATTCAGGCATGCCGGATGCATTTATTCCCAATGCGAAAAAATGCACCGGCAAGCGCCTGGTCTTCCACTGGCGGATTCTTCTTCGGAAATACTGCGCAGCCAGGCCTCAATCCGGTATGACGAGATTTAGCAGCGGGGCATACTGAGCACCGCCATAAACATCGCTGTCGTACTTGGAACCGGAACTGTGCGGACGGGGGAAGCTGACCTTCACCGCCAGCGCGGCATCGTGATTGACCACGATGACCTCGTCGGGCGTGCGATGGAATGCCCGCGCAACGTCCCCTTGATTAATAATATGGCTGTCGCGCACGCGCTTGTAGACAGCCTCGTCGTCGAACATAATATCGAACGTCAGCCAGAATGGCCCGGCGTTCTTCGAGCGTACCAAGACCGCCAGATCACCGATGGTATTAGCCATGATCAAAGCTCCTCGAATTCAGTGCGAAACAAACTGGTTGGCGCATCAGGCACCAAAACGTGGTTCATGTGGAACTCATATGCCGGGCCACGGTCTATTTCCGACGGCGAGTACGGAAAGGCAACTCCCGAGATCAGCCCGTTCCATTTCGGAATTGGATTATGCACAGCCAGATGCGATACGCTGCTTGCGATGCTATGCGACAGCTCTTGCGACCCGCTGATGACATCCCACAAGATAAACACCTCGTGCCCTGTTACGCTGGGCGTCGGCTCGAGCTCTCCCATGACGCCGTTGCGGCCGTAGACCCGGGTGACGATCTCATACGGCTGATCGCCGATCGTGTTCGACAGCCGGATCTTGATGATGCCGTCAAGCTGGGCCAGCCATGAATCAAGATCGGCCAGAATGTAGGGATCGCGCACCGCTCCCAGGATGATGGTGGACCAGCCGCGCTGCCGCGCGCCTTCAATCTTGATCGTGTACTGCTCTGCCGGTTCGAAACGCGACCCCGAGACATTGACCGCCGTATCCGAAATCGCCTTGTATATGGAATCGCTGGTAATCAGCGTTCCCGACGGCTCTTTCAGGTCGAACGGATCGGCATTCTCGTATAGCGTATGCGAGGCGACGCTTTGCGGAGAGCAGCGGTAGTCGTCCCGCATCGGAAAGACATCGAACGACTCCTCATGCAACACGGCCATCATGCTGTCCGGGGCCAACCGCAAGGTTACCGCCGCCGCGCCGCATTCCAGGATTTTCGCCATGTGCCAGACGACTTCCGGCTTGAAGCCAAGCATCAGCGGCATGGCGGCATAGATCGACGTATCGCTGCTGCGTCCGGCCAGAACGACTTGCGCCCCGGCCTTGAGCGCTTCCTGAATGGGTTCGACGCCCATCATGGCAACGATATGCAGGGACTCGTCGATCTCTTCTTCGGTAAGTGGCTTGGAAGGCGCGAGTGGATAGGAACGGCCTGCGCGCACATGCTCCAGCACCACCTGCTTGCTTAGCTCGGAATGTATTACCGCCAGCTTGAAATGCAGACTCTGCTCGCGCGCCAGATCGCGGACAATGTCCACCAGCGATTGCAGCGATTTATCGGAGCCCGAGGTTCCGGCCGACCCGATGACGATCGGGATGCCGGCCTTGAGAGCGCGCCCTAGAATATTGCTCATGTCGCGCTTGACCGCCGCAACCGAAAAATGGCAAGTACCCTGCGCCAGGCTATTCGGGCCGGCATCCGTGGAACCCGCGTCACAACCGATCATCTGCGCGCCCATTGAAATCGCCTTGTCGATCGATGCCGGCTGGAAACCCGAGCCCAGCATTCCTGTCGCCGCGACAAGCTTAAACGTATTGGCCATATGACTACCTTCGAGAAAAATTACGACAACGCTCGGCGCGCCATGCTTACATGTGCGAATACATGGCGCGGCCAGGCACATCCATCTGTGCCGTGATGACGGTTCCGCTCGCGGACTCGGTAATGAACAGTGTCTTGCGCTCCGGCCCGCCATAAGCAAGATTCGTGGTCATCCTGCCGCCGGTGCAAGAGGTAATCCGATACATCGGCTCGCCGAACGGGCTAAATAGCCAGACGCTGCCCAGGCCGGCATGGGCCACCGCGAGGTTGCCCTGTTCGTCGATGGCTAATCCGTCCGGGCCGCCGCCGCCGGACATCTGAATGAACGTGCCGACTTTGCTGACCCGGCCCGAGCTCGACAACGGCACGCGCCAGATCGCATTGGCGCGCGTCACGGCCAGAAACAGCGTCGACTCATCAACGCTGAGCACCAGGCCATTGGGGCTGGGAACGTTATTGAGCAGCATGTCGAGCCGGCCATCCGCGCGCAGGCAATACAGGCGGCCGGTAGGATCCTGATGGCCGGTCTGCGCCTGATCGGTAAAGTACAAGTCGCCATTGCTGGCAAAGACCAAATCGTTTGGTCCCTTCAAATGCTCAAAGTGAGCGCGGACCAGGAAAGGTCGGGGTGTGCTTTCGCCCGGTTCAAGCACCAGAATGCCGTTTTTCTGGTCGGCAATGAAAATCCGCCCGTCTTTGTGGATCTTCAGCCCGTTAGGCTCCCCGTCATACTCCGCCACCACCGAAAATTTGCCTTGCGGCGTGATCCGCAAGACACGGCCATACGGAATATCGGTTACGTATAGATTGCCGGCGCGATCGAAGGACGGACCTTCGAGAAACGATGTCGGCTTGCCGTGCTGGCGGGCCACAAGCCAATCCGTGGAGCGGTTCGTGATCTCCAGCTCGAGCGGAACTTTGGCGAAAATATGCGTCTCGAGGGTCGAGGGAGCAGCGTACATGAATTGTCTCCGTGAAAAGGACAGTTTTTCGTGCGAATGGGGTTGGCAAGCGCGTTCTTTTTCGCAGACCGCCGGTGCGACCCGATTTCGTGAATGCAATGGTAAAAGTGGGGCTGCCGGTTGAAAAGTGATCTTTGTAGATGGAGCCATCTCGGATGGAGATAGGCGAGCGCAATGCGCAGCGGCGCGGCCGCAGGATCAATCGCGCAACCGCGCCCAATGCAAAGAGATGGAGACACTGGAGCACCCAAGGGAGCTCATGCAGGCAAAGGCTGCCGCGCTATCGGCCAAGGCCTCAGACACTACCGGGTCGTGGAATCGCCGCCGGCGGAGGCCGGCGCGGCGCGCCGGGACCGGCCGGCAGCCTAATATTCCGGCGAGCCCGCCGTATCGATCAAGAAGAAACGCGCCGCCATTTCCTTGGTGATCTCTATGGCCCGCTTCAGGCTGACGTCGATGTGCTCGGTAAGCAAGTCCAGGGCGGCTTCGGTATCACGCTGCGCAATCAATTCAACGATGCCTTTGTGCGCCTCGAAAGCCTGCATGTTCCAGTCGGATTGCTGCTGGATGTCGATATGCCTTGCCACATGAATGCGGCGAGTAACGATTTCCATGAACGCCGACAATTCCTTATTGCGGGACAAAGCAATCAAACGCCGATGGAATTCTTCGTCGGCAAGCAACAGGTCGCCTGTGCTCAGGCCCGGCGAGCGCTCCATTACGTCATCCCAGAACAGCCTGACAGAGACAATGTCGTCGTCGCTTGCGCGCTGCACGGCCAGGAATACGGCCCTGCGCTCCAGGGCTATGCGAACTTGATACAGGTCGAATACCTCGTCGACACTTATCGCTTTGCGAAAAAACCCCTTGTTCATCACAAAGTCCAGCATACCCTCCGCGACCAGGCGGTTAAGGGCTTCCCTCAGGGGGCCGCGGCTGACGCCGAGTTCCCGGCCAAGCAGTTGCTCGTTGATCCGCGCGCCGGGCTTGAGCTGGTAACGCATCGCGCGGTCGCGCAAATCCAGGTACAGACGCTCAACGCTGCTTTCATCGCGAGCATGAGCGGTGGTTTTACGGGTGACAGGGGACGAGGTGGTAGCCATGGTTCGGAAAAAAGATCGATTGTATTTCGCCAGCATCCGGCGCAATGGCGCGACGTTGGAGGTTCGAAGGAACGTCAGGCAGCTTACCGGTATTTCCCGGGCGCATCAATCGACGCCGGGAAAAGCAGCCAGCGTGGATTTCCGGCTCATGCCGCCCGCTTGATCCCGACGATCCCTGAATGCAGGACATCGAACAACTCGCATTTCCGGCTCATGCCGCCCGCTTGATCCCGACGATCCCTGAATGCAGGACATCGAACAACTCGCGTTCGCGCTCGCGCGCCTTCTCGACGTGTTGTGCGCGCACATGGCCGTAGCCGCGGATTTGCTCCGGCAACGACAGCAACGCCACCGCCGCGTCGTAATGGGCGGCGCTTTCGCTTGTTTCGAGTAGCGATAGAACGGTGTCGATATTTTGCTCGTACTGGACAATCAGCAAGCGATCCAGACGGCGGTCCGCGGTATATCCAAAAATATCGAATGCCGTGCCGCGCAGGAACCGCAATGTCGCAAGCACCCTGAACAGAGGAATAATCCACGGGCCGAACTCCCGCTTCCTGGCTGCCTGCGATGCCCCATTCCTTCGTGACAGCAGCGGAGGCGCCAGGTTGAAGACAAGCTTGTAATCGCCTTCAAACTGCCTGGACACGCTGTCCAGGAAGCCGGTTTCGGTATGCAGCCGCGCTACTTCGTATTCGTCCTTGAAGGCCAGCAGCTTGAAATAATACCTCGCCACCGCTGCCGCCAGTTCGCTCCGGCCGGAGAACTTCCGAAGTTCCACGACACGCACGCGCTCCACGATATCGGTATACCGTTGCGCGTACGCTTGATTCTGGTAGCCGGCAAGGAATTTCCTGCGTGTCTCGATTGCTTCGTCCAGGCTCTTTGATGGAGCCGGAGCAAGGACTGTTTCAGTTGCGGCATTGCCCGAGGCAAGAATACGCTCGATCCCGGCCGGATTTACCGCCGCGCGGCGCCCCCACAGAAAAGCATCGCGATTCATCTGCCGCGCGGCGCCGTTCAGTATGATCGAAGCATCTATCGCCGCGGCGGAAATCGGAATCAGGCCGCGCTGATAAGCGAAGCCGAGCATGAACATATTGGCGGCAATGCTGTCTCCCATCAGCGCCGTCGCGATCCGGCCCGCATCGGTGAATTCCGCGCAACCGTCGCCTACCGCATCCGAAATATTGCGGCGCAGTTCACGGTCCGGATATCGCATATCCGCATTGCGCGTGAAGTCGCCCGGCATCGATTGGCGGGTATTGGCCAGGATGCGTGTCCTTCCGCGCCGCGCCGCGGCCAACGTCTTGGAGTTGCCTGCGACGATCATGTCGCATCCCAATATCAGGTCGGCGCCGCCGGCGGCAATACGAATCGTCTTTATGGCTTGCGGCGACGGGCCGAATCTAAGATGGCTCCAAACCGCCCCGCCCTTCTGCGCCAGCCCCGCCATGTCCAGCAGGCCGCAACCCCGCCCTTCCAAATGCGCAGCCATGCCCAGTATGGCGCCGATAGTGACCACGCCCGTCCCGCCCATCCCCGCCACCAGAATGCTATAGACACCGTCTTCGATGGAAGGCAGCACAGGTTCGGACAGATCGGGAAATTGCACCGTATCGGCCACCTTTTCCGGCTTCCGAAGCGAACCGCCAAGAACCATGACGAAACTGGGGCAAAAACCTTTCACACAGGAATAGTCCTTATTGCACGACGATTGGTCTATGGTTCTTTTCCTGCCGAATTCAGTCTCGAGCGGCTGCACGGAGACGCAATTGGACTGCTCGCCGCAGTCTCCGCAACCCTCGCAAACAAGGTCGTTGATAAGAATGCGTTTTTCCGGATCAGGCAAAACGCCGCGTTTTCGGCGCCTGCGTTTTTCCGCGGCGCAAGTCTGGTCGTAGATCAACACCGTCGTGCCCGCGATGTCGCGCAATTCACGCTGTACCGTATCGATGCTATCGCGGTGATGCACTGTCACATCGGGCGGCCACGAAATGCCGGCGGGGTATTTGTCGGGCTCGTCGGTAACGACAGCGATGCGCCGGACACCCTCGGCGTAGACCTGGCCGGCGATTATCGGAACATCCAGATTGCCGTCGTGCCGCTGTCCGCCGGTCATCGCGACGGCATCGTTGAACAGAATCTTGTAGGTGATGTTGGTTTTGGCGGCGATCGCGGCCCGAATGGCCAGCAAGCCCGAATGAAAGTATGTGCCGTCGCCCATGTTCTGAAACATATGCCGGCGGCGCGAAAATGGCGCTTCGCCGACCCACGACATGCCTTCGGCGCCCATTTGCGTGTAGCCCATGGTCGAACGGTCCATTGCTTGCGCCATCCAACTGCAACCGATGCCGGCATATGCTTTGCTTCCTTCCGGCAGCACCGTGGAAGAACTATGTGGACAGCCGCTGCAGAAATAGAAACTGCGCGACAACACATCGACGATATCTTTAGGAGCACAGTAGGCGCGGATTTCGTCGACGCGCTCCCGCAACGCGTGGTTTTCGCCCAAGGCCAGCAGGCGTTCTCCGATCGCGATCGCTATCTGGTTGGAGTTCAAGGCCATCTCGGACTGGAACAGCGTTGCGCCACGCTCGTCGAGCTTGCCTACAATGGCCGGCGCCGATTGCCGGCCGTATAGCTGCTCCTTGAGCTGGGTTTCGATCAAACTACGCTTTTCTTCAACGACAAGAATCTTTTCCAATCCGTCGGCAAACTGGGCCGCAGCCTCGGGTTCCAGCGGCCAGGGCATGCCCACCTTATAAAGACGCAGGCCAAGCGCCGCCGCGTCTTCCTCGGAAAGATGCAGATCGTCCAGGGCCTGCAGGACATCCAGATAGCTCTTGCCGTGTGTCATCACGCCCAGCTTAGCCGCCGCGCCATTGATAAGAATGCGATCGAGCCGGTTACTGCGCGCGAAAGCTTTCACCGCCCCCAATTTGTAGCGATGAAGACGCGCTTCCTGGGCCTGCGGGCTGTCGGGCTGGCGGATATTGACGCCGTCCGGGGGAAGCGCAACCCCCTCTGGAATAGTGATTTGAACCCGATGAATGTCGACGTCCACCGATGCCGTGGCCTCCACAGTATCTTTGACGCATTTGATGCCCACCCAGCAGCCGCTGTAGCGCGATAGCGCCCACCCCAGCACGCCGAAATCCAGGATTTCCTGCACGCCCGCCGGACTCAGAACCGGAATCATCGCATCGACCATGGCGAATTCGCTTTGGTGGCATGTCGTGGAAGATTCGCAGGTGTGATCATCGCCCATAAGGACAAGCACGCCGCCCTGCCCGGATGAGCCTGCCAAATTGCCATGGCGAAGGGCGTCGCCCGAGCGATCCACGCCCGGGCCTTTACCGTACCAGAGCGCGAAAACGCCATCGTACTTGCCTTCGCCGCCGATCTCCGCCTGTTGCGAGCCCCACACTGCCGTCGCGGCCAAGTCTTCGTTGATGCCGGGAACAAAAACAATATCGTGCGCCGCGAGATGCGTCTTGGCTTTCTGGATTTGATCATCCAGGCCGCCCAGCGGCGAACCGCGATAGCCCGTGATGTAGCCCGCGGTGTTTCGCCCCTGGTCTTTATCCCTATTTTTTTGCACCATGGGCAGCCGAACAAGCGCCTGGGCGCCGGTAATGAAGATGCGCCCCTCGGCGAGCGTGTACTTGTCATCGAGCGCAACGGTCTTCAGTGCCATGGCCATCCTCATTCTTATGGAGAGGACGCCTCGCTACCCGGGCGTCCTGAATGGTAAATCACATAGTGTGACGGCGAAAGTGTAGACCAATGTGTAGACAGTGTCTAGCGACACTATTTTCCCGGCATGGCCGACGGCATAATCCGCCTCGCTACGTCCCTGCCCCATTCATTACATCAGGCCTATATAATCTTCCGGTTGTTCACGCAGGATATGAGACAGCATCAGCCTGACGGCGGTAGGCAATGCCTCCGGCTGCTGCGCGCATACCCGATGCTGGCGGCGCGCCCAAGTCTCCAGTACCGGGCGCACGACCAAGCCCATTGCCTCGGCGGCCAGCAGCAGCGAGGCGCTCTCGGCCACCACCGTAACGCCCAATCCCTCTTGCGCCAGGCGGCAAGCTAGATCGAACCCCCTGGCGCGCACACGGATGCGCATGACCCGGCCATAAACCGCCGCCTGCTGATTGAGCAGGACGCTAAGCGCGCCATGCTCATGGTCGCCGATGAGCTCATGATCCAGCAGTTGCACCAGCGTAACGCCCGTCAGTTGCGCCAGCGGGTGCTCATGGCCCATTACCGCGACGATCTGGTCGCGAAAACAAGGGCGTACCCACAGGCCGCCCGCGGGCGTATCGCCCGCATAGATGCCCAGGTCGGCGGTGTGCTGCTCGATCGCCATGACGACATCGGCATTCGCCCGCTCATACAGATCGACATGGATGGATTGATGCGCACGCATAAAATCGCCAAGTATCCCCGGCATATATCCGAGCAGGGAAGTTTCACTGGCGGCGATGCGCACATGCCCCTCGACGCCGGCGCTCAGTTGGGCGAGCTCGGCCGTCAACTGGCAGGCCTCGTGGATCAGATTGCGCGCGCGCCGCAGCACCAGCGTGCCCGTCGGGGTTATTTCGATGCCGCTTGCGTGGCGCCGGATCAGAATGTGCCCAAGACGCTGCTCGAGTTCGCTGATTCGTTTGCTGACAGCGGAAGGAACGATATTTTCACGCCGTGCCGCCGCGGCAATGCTTTTTTCTTCTATCACCGCGACAAAGAGGCGGGCTGTCGTCATGTCAAGCTGATATGCCATCGCGCTGGAGTCCTCAAGAAAAACATTCAGCTTAATGCTTCATTTCAAGCGCGATTGTAATAATGGATGCCGTCCTTTAGCCAGACATTAAAACAAGCCCTGCCGCGACTGTTTATTGACCACGAACCTGCGCCGAAGTAGACAGACGTGAACCGTCAAGTGTGTAGGCACGGCGGTTAACGTGAGCGCTTCCTGACGGCGAAGAAAAGGCGTGGCGCCTGCTCCAGGAACATCCGGCCTGCATGGATCAGTCGGATGCCGCGCGTGGTGCTAGCGCGTGCATCTTCTCCAAAAGCTGCAACAGCGCATTGATATCGCTCTCGGAAGTTCTCCACGAGGAAACGCTGATGCGCATCGCGGGCCGCCCCTGCCAGGCCGTCGCGCCGAACCATGCCTCGCCGGAGGCCTGCACCGCCGTGCGCACGGCTTGCGTCTGCGCATCCGTTGCGCAACGGAACAGCACTTGATTCAAGGCAACCCGGTTGAGCACCTCGAAGCCTGCACGCGCCAGGCCATCGCCTATCCTTCGCGCCTGGGCGCAATGCCGTTCGACCAGATCCGCGACGCCGCTGCGCCTCAAGGTGCGCAGTGCCGCCCATACCGGAATGCCGCGCGGCCGACGGGAAAATTCCAGCGTGAGATTCTTCTGCGCATCCGCACTGGCGCTGGAATAGGTGGCATCGCTGTTCATCGCTTCGGCCAGCACCTGCGCATCGCGGCAAATGGCCATCGCGCAGTCATAAGGGGTGTTGAGCCACTTGTGCGCATCGGTCGTCCAACTATCGGCTTGCTCGATGCCTTCGGTCAATGCCGTCAATGACGATGCCCGCGCCCATAGGCCAAACGCGCCATCCACATGCACCCAGGCGCCCGCGTTCTTGGCTCGGGGAATGATCTGCGCGAACGGGTCGAATTCGCCGGTATTGACTTCGCCGGCTTGCAGGCACAGGATCGTACGATTATCCAGCGGCGGCAGCCGCGCGGCATCCACCTGCCCATAGGCATTGACCGGAGCATAGATAATCCGGTCCAGTCCAAAGCCAAGTATGCGCAGCGCCTTCTTCACCGTAATATGCGCCAATTCAGGCACAACAACCTTGATCTCCGGCGCACCGATCAAGCCTTGGCGATCGAAATCCCAACCTTGCCGCGCCAACATCGCGCGCCTTGCGGCCGCCAGCACGGCTAGCGTGCAGGCCGTGGCGCTGGTGCCGAAACCCACGGCGCTCTCGCGCGGCAGATCAAGCGCATCGAGCACCCAACGGCCCGCAATGCGCTCCAGCGTGGCCGACACAGGCGAGTTGTCGAAGGTGGATGCGCATTGATCCCAAGCCAGCATAAGCCGTTCCGCCGCTGCCGCGGCGGGAAGCGCGGCACCGATCACAAAGCCGAAGTAGCGCGGGCCGTTGGAGGCTGTCGTAGCCGGCGATCCGGTGTCGTCCAGCAATGTCAGCGTATCCTCGGCCGGCAGGCCCTGTTCGGGCAGCGATTCATCAAACGCATCGAGTGCTGCAATCGCCTCGTTCGACGGAAACACCCTGCGGGTCGTGTTCGACTCCAGATAGCGTAAGCCGCGCGCATCGGCATCGGCCAAAAGACTCAGCTCATCCATTCATATCTCCCGGTTCCGGTTTTAATTCCGAGCGAGACGGAAAATCTCAACATCATTGTCAATCGACATCAAGGATAGCGGAGAACCAGCGTTTCTGTCAGCCACCAACACGTTAGCTACAGAACGGTCGATCCAATATGTGCTCTTCCACATTTTTACTCACCTACGTCGCAGTGCGACCGGCGGCAATCGGCAATTAAATCAACTCACTTCGAGCGACCATCGAAGTGCGTCACGGGGATGGCCTCCAAGTCGATACCCTCGAGGCATCGGATGTTGATGGCCGCCATCTCTTCGCCCGACGGCGCCTTGCCTTCGCCATAGGGGTGGATACCGCAGGTAGGGCAGAAACGGTGCTTGATCACGTGCTTGTTGAAAAGGTAGGTCGCGGTATCTTCTTCGGGCGTAAGCAATCGCATGGCGCTGCGCGGCACGAACCACATCAGCGTGCCCTTGCGTTGACATATGGAGCAATTGCAGGACATGGCCGAGGCGATATCGCCCTCGGCTTCGAACTTCACTTGGCCGCAGTGGCAGCTTCCTTGGTAGTGCATATCAGGCTTCCTGGTGGTTGAGGTAAAGAAGAAAATCGTCGAGACTGTCGAAAAAAGGCTGCCAGCCGCGCTCATGGTTGTCGCGGGCCTGGGCGTCGAAGAAGCGGTCGTGCACAAAACTCAGTTCGGTACCGTCGGCCAGCGGTTTCAGGTCGATGCTGACGCGCGACACTCGTTCGGGCGTGCTCTTCCAGGCCCAGGTGAACACCAGCCGACGATGGAGCACCACCTCCTGGTAGACGCCCGAGACTTCATGCGAGTCACCGTCGGGGGTGCTGAAGGCAATGCGGTAGTGCCCGCCTACCCGCAGGTCGATCTCGGCCGTACTGACCGAGGCGGGTTTACCTGGACCGAACCACTGGCTCAGCGCTTGCGGCTCGGTCCAGGCGCGCCAGACTTTTTCAGGCGCGACGCGGTAGCTTCGGTTTATATTGAGCTGGGCTGGCTCTTGGTGCCGGGTTCTTTCCATGGTGTCAGTACTTCCTCTTGGTGGTAGAGATAGCGTCCAAGAGCATCAAGCCGATCGGTCCAGAATCGTTCGTAGCGGGAGATCCACATCGCCGCTTCCTGCATGGGCGCGGCATCGAGCCGGCAGCGCACCACGCGCCCTTCCTTCGAGCGCGAAATCAGCCCGGCGGCCTCCAGCACGGCCAGGTGCTTCATGAAGCCGGGCAATGACATGCCGTGGGGCTGCGCAAGCTGCGTGATCGTGGAGCTGCCGCCGCCTAGCTGGACCAGCACGCCGCGGCGTGTTGAATCCGACAGCGCCGCAAACACGAGGTCGAGTTGGGATTCTTCATTGTTAACCATTTGGTTTAGTATCTGCGAGCACGGCGGCGTTGTCAAGCGCTGCAAATGAAAAACGCCGCAGCGGCCGCGAACCGGCCTATGCTCGAAGGCGCCGGAGCCGGACTACTTTGCCGCAACGGCATCAGGATTTGGCTGGATACGGATTACAGTTTGAAATTGCGCCCTTAGCCGCTGATGACCCGGCGCATTATCCAGCGCTGCAAACTGCGTGGCGCGAAGCGATTGGAGAACGCGGCCAATGTGTTCAGAAACCCGGCGATGACGCCGGCACGCCCCTTCAGCATGGCTTTCATACCGATGTCGACAACCGTCTCAGGGGCCATCGCCATCATGCCAAGGATGGGCGTAACCTTCTGCTCTGCATTTTTTGCGAACGACGTAAGGGAGAACCCGGGCGAAAGTACGGTGACTTTCACCCCATGCGGCTTCAGCTCGTTATGCAGCGCTTCACCGAAATGCAAAACATAAGCTTTGCTTGCCGCATACGATGCAAAATCCGGCACTGCCTGGTAGCCGAGGATACTCGCAACCAAGAGAATATGGCCATCTCGCCTGCTCACCATGCCGAGCGCAATTTCGTGCGTCAGATGTGTCAGGCCAGTGATATTCAAGTGAAGCATCTTTCGCACATTGCCTGCATCCTGATTCAGGAATGGGCCGTGCATTCCAACTCCGGCATTGGCGATAAAGATATCTATTTGAAGCTCTCTCTCGAGGATTTCGCGGTGAAGCGCCTCAACCGACGTCTCATCCGAGAGATCGTAAGTCATTATGACAACATCGATCTTGTACTCGATTATCAGGTCTTTAGCCAAACTCGCCAACGCCGAGCCGTTTCTCGCAACCAGAACCAAGTTGGCGCCTAACGCGGCAAGTCGTTGTGCAAAGTGCTTCCCGAACCCGCTTGAGGCGCCGGTAACCAATGCGCGCTTGCCAGTCAGTTTTTTCATGCTCGCTCCTCCAGAGGATTGTCAGGTCAGCCGCTTTCCAGTGATGCATCGTCTCAACACTGCACCGATTGCACTCGGCAAGATGACGCAACGGCGAAACGCGCCGCCGCATTGCCAGCCTGTGACGGCCATTCTCAGCGAGAAGTGACTATTTTGTCAAATAGTCACTTTCTCTCCGCCGTTTCGGCTTGCCTCAGATGATGCTCTACGGAGGTATGATTGTTGAAGCTTAGAGCCAGCAGACACGATTGCGGCCGAGCTGCTTGGCCCGATAGAGCTGCGCGTCGCTGCGTTCCAGCGCATTGGCTGGAACAGGTCCATCCTCGGCCAACAACACCGACGCTCCACCCAGGCTGATCGACAAGATGCCGCCCGCGGCAGACCCTTCATGGGGAATGGCGAGGTCCTGCACGGCCTGTCGTGCCAACTCGGCACAGGCTTGCCCGCCGTCGGGATCGGTGTCGGGCAGGAACAGCACGAACTCCTCGCCGCCATAACGCGCCACCAGATCGGTCTCCCGCTTGAGAAGCAGCTTCAGGGCGCCGGCCACCTGCGCCAGCGCCCGATCGCCACAGGCGTGACCATAGCGATCGTTGTAGAGCTTGAAATAGTCGACGTCTATCATGATCAGCGACACGTACTGTCCCTGCCGCCAGCGTCCGCGCAAGGCGTTTTCAAGGCGCCTGCGGTTGGGAATCTCGGTCAAGGCATCGACCAGCGCAAGGTGTTCCAGCAGTCGGCGCCCGGAAACGGCCTGTACGTGATTACGGACGCGCGCCTGCACGATGGGTGCGTTGAAGGGCTTGGTGATGTAGTCGGCGGCGCCCAGCAGCAATCCTTTTTCCTCGTCCTCGACGCTGTCCAGCCCGGAGATGAAGATAACCGGAATGTGGCGCGTCTCGTCACGGCTCTTCAGGCTGTGCAGAACCTGATAGCCGTCCATCCCCGGCATCACGACATCGAGCAGCACGATGTCCGGTTGATGGCGCTCGGCCAGCGTCAATGCCATCTCGCCGTTCTTGGCGAGAATGACCTTGTAGTTGTCCTTCAATAGCTCGGTGAGCAGCGCCCGGTTGTTCTTTTCATCGTCGACTACCAGGACCTTCGGCAATTCAGGCGTCACGCCACGCTCCCTTGCGCATGAGCAATCGCGCAGCAATGCCCGGGCGCTGACGATCGCCTGGGCGTATTCGACATCCTCGATCAATTGCGCCAGTTCATTCACCGCGTCGGCATGCGGCGAATTCCGAACCGACTGCTGCAACTGCCTGACCATATCCAGCGACATGGCGTCGTCCTGTTCGAGTCGTTGCACGAGCTGTTCCAACCCGGCCACCAGCGTCGACGGGAACAGATGCCGTTTCCTCGACCGCCACATGCTCCGGAGCTACGCTTTCCAATGCGCTCAGAACGTGCGCCAACTCGCTCACCAGCGTGGCAATGGCGCCTTCATCCGGAAGCTGCGCCCTGGCAGTGTCTTCGACAGAGCGGGCGGCCTCGGCCAATGCCGAAGCGCCGATACCTTCCGCATTGGCCTTGAGAGTGTGAGCCAGGCGGAAGATATCCTCGCGTGCCGCGGCGGCGTGCAGTTCCTTCAGCCTGGGCACCGCGGCACCATATTCGGACACGAAACCGCGCAGCACGCTTATATAGAAGGACGTTCTGTTGAGGTAACGGGCAAGGCCGCTATCGACGTCGATGCCCCGCGCCACCAGAGGCGCCAGTATCGCCAGTTCGGACGCCGCGACGGAATCCGTGGCCGAGGTCATCTGCGGGTCGGTGGCGCGCCGGCGCGGCAGCCAGCGTGCCAACGTCGCATACAATTGATCGGGATCGATGGGCTTGGTGATGTGGTCGTTCATGCCTGCCTGCAGGCTGAGCTCGCGGTCTCCCGTCATCGCATGAGCGGTCATGGCGATGATGGGCAGGTTGGCGTAGCGCGCATCGGCCCGCAGCGCCCGCGTGGCGCTGATACCGTCAAGTTCGGGCATCTGGATGTCCATGAGCACCAGGTCGTAGCTATCGGTTTGCACCATCCGGACGGCCTCAAGGCCATTGACGGCCACGTCCACATCCATCCTGATCTCTGCCAGAAACTCCTGCGCCACCTGACGATTCAGAAGCGTTGTCCTCGGCCAGCAGTATCCTGGCGCCACGCTGGCGCAGGAGTTCGACGGGTTTGGCGATGCGCCGCACACGCTCCTGCCGACGCTCGGCCAAGGCTTCGCTTCCCAGCAGAGCCTCAACCACCGAGTCATGCAACGTGGACTCGTTGACCGGCTTGGTCAGCACCTGCTGTATACCCACCTCGGCAGCCTCGGCCGCGAGGTTCTCATGGCTGTAGGCGGTAACCATCAAGATCGACGTCAGCGCCGCGATAGCGGCGTCTTGCTGGATGAGCCGCGCGGTTTCCACGCCATCGAGTCCCGGCATATTGCAGTCGAGCAGCATCAGCGAATAAGGATTTGCCTGGACATGCGCCTTGCGCAACATCGCCAGGCCTTGCTCGCCGGAAGACGCACTGTCGGTGCGCATACCCATCTGGGTAAGCAGGCCTATCAGCACCTCGCGCGCCAAGGCGTTGTCGTCCACCACCAGCGCACGCGTACCCTTCAGGCCGCCTATGACGGGGCAGCGTTGCCCGATGCTGTCGATAGAAGCATCCAGGTCCAGGTTGGCGGTAAAGCTGAACTCGCTGCCGCGCCCCAGCTCGCTGCGTACGGAAAGCGTTCCGCCCATCATCTCGACCAGTTGCTTGCAGATCGCCAGGCCGAGGCCGGTGCCCCCATATTTTCGAGTGATGGAATCGTCTTCCTGCGTGAACGGTTCGAACAAGGCGTCGAGCCGGTCGGCAGCCACACCGATGCCACTATCGCAAACCGTGAACCGCAGTACTGCGCTAGTGTCGCTGCGGCTTTCGCAGCTTACGCGCAACACGACCTCTCCGTTCTCGGTGAACTTCACCGCGTTAGTGGTGAGGTTGATGATGATCTGCCCCAGCCGCAACGCATCGCCCACCAGATGCCTGGGGACCTCGGCGTCGATTTCGAACAACAGCTCCAGGCCCTTGGAATGCGCCCTCAGGGAGACCACCCCGGAAACACTCTTGAGCACGTCCAGCAAATGGAAATCGACGTGCTCAAGCGTCAGGCGCCCGGCCTCGATTTTGGAAAAATCCAGGATGTCGTTGAGGATGCGCAGCAGCGATTCCGCCGAGGTAAAAATCTTGTCGACGTAGTCGCGCTGCCTGGCCGTCAAGTCGGTTTTCAGCGCCAGCCGGCTCATGCCCATGACCGCGTTCATCGGCGTGCGAATCTCATGGCTCATGCGCGCCAGGAAGCTGGACTTGGCTTCGTTGGCCTTGCGCGCGTCGTCGATGGCCAGCGCCAGTTGCTGCGTGCGCGCCTGCACTTTGCGCTCGAGGTCTTCGCGGTTGTCCTCGGCCTGCTGGCTCATGATGCGAAACGTGCGGGCCAGTACGCCGATTTCATCGCGCCGATCTTCCGGCAACGCCAGCTCGCCGCTGGCAACCTGGCGATAATCGCCGGCGGCCACGACACGGGAAGCGTTCACAAACACCTGCAGCGGCCCGACAACTTTTTTGCGCAGCACGAGGTAGAGCGCCAGCAACTCGATGATCAATGCGATCACGCTCAGGCCCAGGATGAATTCCGCGGTGACCTGCGCGACGGAAGTCAGCAGCGATTTCGGATAAACCGTGACGAACCACCAGCCCGGCCCTTGCAGACGCGTCGCCGCCAGAAAGGCCGAGTTCTTCTCATCGTCCACCAGGATGCCTGCTTCGGTGGCCCCCTTCATCGCCACCGCCAACTGCGCATACATGCTGGAGAGCTCGGGATCGTCCAGCGTACGGATGTCCAGCACTCCCTTGGCCGCCTCCAGCTCCTTGACCTTATCGGGATGCGCGACCAGGCGCCCGTCGGGACGAATGATGAAATTCTTCGCCCCCGCCAGATGATCGTCGAACACCCGCTTGAACAAGGCATTCAGCAGGATATCGTGGCCGAGCGTGGCCAGATGCCGGCCGTTCATCGTCGACCGGATTCTCGGCCGACACCATCCATTCGTTGGCCGTGGGATCGAAATACAGGCCGGTCCAGACGAGCTCGCGCCGCGGATCGTTCTTCACCGTGGCGATCGCCATCCACTCCTCGACCGTCATGTCCAGGCCGGGTTCGGCATTCAGGCCCCAGCGCAGTCCGGGCCAGTAGACGATGTTGAAGTTCTCGGGCGAATGCACATAGACATTGGCGAAACGATTGACCCATGCCGGGCCGAAGCGGTCCAGCAGACGCCATGAGAGCACCAGGCGTTTGCGCAGGTCCGCGTCGATGAGTTCGGGCTTGATGCCGACAAAACCGGTGATGTAGCGGCTCATGGTGCCGTCGGCGCGGCGCAGCCCTTCGAAGGCCTCCGGCCGCAACCGGGTGGTGCCATCAGGCAGCGTCTGGTAGAGCGCGTCGAACTGCGCATCGGTGGGCGCGAGCATGGACCGGTAGTCATCCAGGAAACTCGTCTTGAGAACCTGGAGATTGTCCGTCGCCAACTCGAAAATCGCGCTTTCCTTGGCGCCGCGCTCAGCGATGTATTTTTGCAGCTTGTCCTGGGTTTCCACCGTCAGTGTGTGGACGATGTGCAGATACGAAATTACGGTGACCACCAGCACCACAGCCGTGATGCGCAAGGACATTTGCAACAGGGTATGCGCCGTGAGCGAATCACGGAAAGAAATTGCGCGCTCAGCGGCCATGACATCCCATATCAAAATTCGAGTAAGAAACCGCCAAGTCCCTACGCAGCCGACCGCATCGCTTGCGGCGGCGACCCCAATCTCAAGGACCAAGGATAGGAAATATACTGTCTATTGGGAAAAGTAACAATTAGAAAATTAAAGTTGATGGCGACTGCTCGACGCGCAGCTTCTCCGCCATGCGCAAAGCGAGGCTCTTAGGCAACAGCCATAAAACATCGTAGATGTCGTAATGCCATCGGCAGCCACCTCTACCGATTCTTCTCAAGGGCCAATGCCGGCAAAACCGGATTGGTTAACTGCGAGTGCTCGAGATCGGCATGCTTATTTGTACAGGCCCTCGCGCAGGTTGATGCCGTGTTCGATATAGGCCTTGAGCGCGCACAACATGCCTGTCCACCCTTCACAATTGCCCAGTGCCGCCTTGAGGCCCGCATCGCCTTCCCGCCAGCCAGCTTCCGAAATACGCACAAGCGTGCGATGGCTGGCGATAGTGTCCGAAGGACCTGATTTCACTCTTATTCGATTATTCCTGCCCCTGGAGAACCGCATGAATTTGGTTGTCCCTTTGCTGCATGCCAGGCAGGCGAGAAAAGTTCGCCAAAGCGCCTCAAATGGTTGAAGTTCCATGTCCCCACTGTGCCAGAAAAACCCTAATTTTTTCTTCAATATGCCTCTCAACGGTTTTCAACCGAAGCAGAGGAATCCCGCTTTTTCCCAGAATGCTGTTTTTCAATGCATCCCGCTCGGCCTGCCGCGCCGTATCGTGGTGTCCACCATCAACCTCGATCACCCCCAATGGCATCTTCCCCACCCGGAAATAAAGCACGAAATCGCAACTGGCACGGCTCTTCATGAAATCCCGTTCTCGCGGCGTTAACGCTTCGTTGCCCGAGGAGACGAGTTGAATGAGGGCAACCTGAGAGTGGAATGTCATTGCCCGATACGCGTCCAAGGACAAGGTATCGCGCAGTATCCGCGCCACAATCTGCTCAGACTTAAATCGTGAATCACTCGGCCTCAATCTGGCGTTGAGTCTTTCCAGAGACTGGTCGTACTCCTTGTAGAGCAGATCGAAAGCTGAAACGACAGGGGCGCGATGGATCTGCTTTTCATCCGCGTAGTAGTCGATGTAACGCACCAGTGCGGCGATATGCCCATTACTTCCGGCAAAAACATCATCGCCCGTGACCAGGATGAATTTGTTCTTGGCCCTGGACACCGCAACATTGACCAAGTGGGGATCATCCACGAACCCCACGTTTCTCTGGCTGCCGCGCTTCTTGTCCAGCACAGTGGAAAAGACGATCTCGTCGCAGTCCCTACCCTGGAATTTGTGCACGGTATCTTTGACGAAATCAGTCGGCAAATGCGCGCGCGAAAGTGAGACTTGCGCGTTGTAAGGCGCAATGAATCCTCTATTTCTCTCTTCGTCCCATTCGCACTCTCCCCCCAATTTGAGCGTCTCGACCAACGAGTCCAACTCTCTCTGGTTCGAGTATTTCCGCGTATGGTTTCCCTTGGCGGTGACAATAAGCTTCAGTGCCTTCTCGCCTGTATCATGCGTCATCGGAATGAGCTGGCCGTCGTAAAACTGCTGGTTGCAGAATTGGATGATTCTAGGATGGCACCGATAATGCTCTTTCAACAGCGTCATCGGTATCGATTTTCCAAAAATGCCGATGCATGAATCCAGAAGGCTGTATTTATCGCAATCGTGGAATTCAGTGGGCGGCACGATGCCAAGGTCCGCCGGAATGTGCGGCAGTTGCTTCCTATCCCCGACGATAATCAGATTTCTGGCGCACCCTAGCGCCAGTATCCCCGGCACAATATCTTGCTGCGATGCCTCGTCGATGATGGCATAGTCGAGAATCGCACCTGTTTTTATCGAATTGGCGATGGAGTGTGTACTGCTGCCGATAATCGGATAACGCTTCACGAACGAGTCGAAATTCTTGCGGTAACTCTCCGAATCGAACGTCTCCTCATGAGGAATATGTTGATGAAGGAAGCGCTTAAGATATGCCATCGACGAAACTGTCAGATCATCCAGAAGCTCCTTGAAATTTCCGCATTCCAACGCTTCCCGATAAGCCGTCAATGCCGAATTTTTCTCCTGCAATGCCTTGTCGTAGTAGTGCATCTGCAAAGCATGAATCACAGACGTGCGTTTTTCCCAGTCGTCGAAAGGCTTCATGCGCAGGATCTTGAAATTCAGCAACAGTTCGACTCTATCCTTGATTCCGATGCGATTCTCAGCAAGATAGGCCAGGTAGGCCATCAAATCCGCGGTTTTTCGCGGCGACAGCTTGTACTTCTCCAGCGGGACTGACGTTGCCACCATGTTTTCCCGCTGCCATTGCCGCAAATATTGCCGTTCTATGCTCAACTCATCGATTTCAGCCTGCAGCTGCGCCGTCATGTTCTGAGCATGAAGATACTGCTTCAGCTTCTGCAGAACCCCTTCGATATACGACCTATCCGGCGCGGGTGCGAACGCTCCCGATGACGGGGCGGGCTCATTGGCAAAGAAATCCTTCCGGTTCTCCGAATTACCCAACTTGGCGACCAGATAACCCAACCCGGCCTTGTCTAGTTTTTCATAGACATTCTCCACCGCCGTATTGTTATTGGACACGATGGCGACGGTTTTACCACGTTGCACAATATTGGCGATGATGTTCAATATTGTTTGCGTCTTCCCCGTTCCGGGTGGACCTTCGATCAGGCTAACTTGCGAGGTAAAGGCTCGCTCTACCGCGTCAAGCTGGCTTGCATTGATGCCGAAAGGGTAGATAAAACTTCCCGCCGCCCCCCCTGCGACCCAGTCCGTCCCGTGCAGTATGCGTGCAGCACAGTGTCCGCATGGGGAAGCACGCTTTCCAACTGGCGCAACACATTGTCGGCAATCTTCCTGCCCGTTTCCGACTCCGCCCACTCCACCCTGGCTTTTGCCACGGAGACGAAATAGCGAAATGTTTTGTCATTCTTGATCGCCGTTTCCGAGACAAACGCGATCTCGCCTGCGTTCATTACGTAAGATTTTGGATTTCCAGAATACTGGACGATGGCATACTTCTCGCCGTAAATCACCGCCTTGTCAACGGTGCTGAAAACAGCGCTCCCCTTTTTTGTAAAGAGCTTTCCTTGTATGACTTCGGTTGGGATGATTTTTCAATCGTCGAGTGGACGAGTGTAAGCTTTGCCGGAAGGGAAATAGCAAGTCAGCATCAACTCGCCCTGTTGAGGCCCCAACCATATCTTCCAGTCGCTAATTTTCCTGGTTTTATCGTCACCATTCATGTATACGGAAACCATATGAACCTTGTACAAGAATTACTTAAACTGACCATAGAATTGAAACCGGGTCGGTAACGCGGAACATCATCCTGCAACTCACGCCTTAACCTAACTCATAGGCCAATTTAAAATCGTGAGTCATCGCGTAAGCACCTCGCCTCATCTGGAACCAACGGTCCGAGCCAGTGTTTCTTCCAACAGGCTCCGGTCCGCCGCACGCTTGGCGTCGGTGCGCTGGGCCAGATTGCGCACTGATGCACCGCACCGCGCATGACCGGAGTTGTCTCGATCTGAACACGCGCACGGCCGCGACTGGCCACCAACCGCGTGACGCCTGCGCCCTCGCCTGCCGACAACTGCACCTGTAATTGCAGGGGCCGGGCGCACAGCATATCGCGGCCAGTCGCCCAAGCGCTTCTGCGATCAGCCTAGCATCCTCGGCATAGTCATGCACCGGCAACCAAGCCAGATCGCTGTCCACCGACAACCGTGGCAAGTCGTGCTCGAACAGGTTGATATTCGTAGGCGTCGCCGAGAATGTCGTCGCCGTCGGCACGGTTCTTCGAGAAGTCCAGTGCCTTACTTTCGAAGATGGCCACCAGACCGGTGAGCCTGTCCACCAGTTCCTTGCCAGTACCGAGTTTTGTAGCGTCGTTGAAATCCGGGAAGTCGGAGAGGGAAAACTGCGCATTGGCCGCTACCCACGGTGCGATGATCTTTTTGTTGATCTGGTCGCCGATGTCGGTCTTGCCCTTGAGCTTCACCATGTCAGTAAAGCTGGCACCCGACGGAATGGTGAGCGGCTGGAAAGGCTTGCCAGCGTACTTGTCGCTAACGTACTTTATGAACAACAATACGAGTACGTAGCCTTTGTACTGGCTGACGTCCATGCCGCCGCGCAAAGCGTCACAGCTCTGCCATAGCGGTGAGTACAGTTCAGATTTCTTAAGAGCCATTAATTCTTTCCATAGCAGAAGATGAGCGCCAATGCGACACTCTTTCGGCATTAGTTCTCAACTTGGCATGCCACGCATGCCAAAACATATTCATTTAGGGAGCTCCACGTTCGACTCTCGCGAAAGCTTGTCGCTACCACGCCCCCTTTGTGGCAAAGACGCATCTTGGATTACGCTCTCCATCCTGGCCACTTCCACACCCGACAAACCGCAGCGTTGTGCGACATCCCGCCAGCCCGCCATGGCATCGCGCAACTCCTGCAGTATGGCTTGGGCCTGCACCTTACTCAAACGATAAAGCTCGGATGTCTCCATCGCTAAAGCGATATCGGGTACGGCACTCCGCTCATCCACTGCGAGCGCGTGCTCTTGCTTAGTCAGGCTGGGATTCATGTCGAATGCCGGCGCCAGCCTCCAGCCTGACACTTCGCGGATGAACCCATGATTGCGCAGGTGGTCGTCGCGGTTGCCGACCAGGATATTGAACAGCAACCGGCGGAACAATTGGGCCAAGTCCTGGGCCACATGACCGCGCGCGCCTTGGTCGCTGATGAATTCGGCCAGATCCAGGTAACTGCCATCTTCCTGGCCATCACGCCGTTCCAGCAGGGTCATGGCCGAGGCGTACAAGCGCCGCCCCCCATCCAAGCGATCGAACCGGCTGACGCAAAAGGTGCGATATCTGTCGCTCAACGTCTCCATGCGCGCGGGCGGTACTTGAATGCCAGCTCGCTGCGCAAGCTCATGCACTACGAACTCCCAGGCGCCGACGTCATAGCGGTCATCGCGTGCCGGGAACTTGGCAATCCACAGCCCCCCTTCGATATCGGTGAAGTTGGCTTTGGGCCGTGCCCCTCCCAGCGACGAGCCTGGCGCCACCAGCATCGCAAGCCAGCGCTCGTACTCCGGCAGATTCTCCGCTCCAGGCTCTTCGACCCGCCGGCTGATGTAGGCCAATTCTCGCAGATCTGTCACAGGCGGCGCTGCATATGCGCTGTCGTCGAGAAACGGCCCTCCTTGAACGTCCCGGAAGCGCAACGCCCCCATGCGGGTCTGGTCATACACGCCCAGCAAAAAGTCGATCTCCTGCAGATTACGCATCCGACGCTGTTCCCGACTCGCCACAGCCGCTTCGCGGCGTTCCATCAGCACCCTACCCCAGCGATCCGGCGCCGAGTCCATGAACACACCGAAAGCGGGAAAATCGGCCGGTGGGTGCTGCTCGCCTCGCCACAATTCCAGACGCGGGTCAAGCATGAAGGCCAGGCCCGAATTTAGCCAACCCTCGTCGTACGCGAAGGACGCGGCCAGATCACTGCGCATGTCATGCCGATACAACGTACCGACACGATGCATGCCGCCCAGCTCCGGCGCATCGAGATGGACTTCCCAGGTTTGTCGTTTGTCCTGTGTCACGACATCAACTCCCTTTGCCACTTGCAACATCGCGCTTGCGAGCACCTGTGAGCGCAAGGTCCTGCAACTTGCGACCCAGCTCATCATCCGCGGCCAATTGATCAATGTCCTTGTCCAGACCCAGCACCCGTAGCGCCCGCAGGTACGTTCCGATGGCGATAGTCGAATCTCCTTTCTCCATCCGCCGCAACGTCTCGCGCGATACCCCAACCCGCTCGGCAAACAGTTCGGTCTGTAGCCCCCGGCGCGCACGGGCTAGCCTCAGCCGTTCACCGAGCGCGGCTAGCTGCTTAAGGACTGAAGGAAAGACGGGAAGCGTAGACTTAGGCATGACACATATATTAGTCGGAGTAGGCAATTTTGCCCATTTTATATGTAATCTGATTAATAATATTTATTTAAACAGAAAAATTTACACATATATTAGGCAATTAATCGATAAATGACCAATTTATATGCCACAATCTTTCATGCATCACACGACGCCGATAAAGCTCATCCTATCCGACTGGCCCGAGGCCGAGAACACAACTTATTAAACCAAGGCTTCCCGTTCTTCCGGTGCCAAGCGCGGCAGTCGGCGTTCTTTCTTGGTTATGTTGATTTTTAGGGCTATGCCTCCGGGTATCTTGCACCCGTTCGATGGCGGGGACTGGGGTACCGGCAAAATCGGATTGGTTAACTACGAGTGCTCGAGATCGGCATGCTTATTTGTACAGGCCCTCGCGCAGGTTGATGCCGTGTTCGATATAGGCCTTGAGCGCGCACAACATGCCTGTCCACCCTTCACAATTGCCCAGTGCCGCCTTGAGGCCCGCATCGCCTTCCCGCCAGCCAGCTTCCGAAATACGCACGAGCGTGCGGCCGTCCTCCAGCGCTTCGAAGCTCATCGTCACCGTGGTGTCATAGCTGGACCCGCCGTCGCGTGCCGCTTCCCAATGCAGCACGATTTCCCTATCCTGCAGCACCCGCTCCACCCTGACCGGGAATGCTCCGGGAAAATCGGCGAAATCCCAGGTCACCGTCGCGCCGGTTTCGAGCCTCCCCTGCGCACCGCCGGTGGTGAAGTATCCCGACAATTGCTTGGGGTCGGCCACCGCTTCGAACACCTCGTGGACCGGCTTGGCGATACGCCCGCTGACCGTAAATTCATAAGCCATTTTCAACTCCTTCACTTGACAGTAGAGACTATATGTTATAAAAATATAACATGTTAACCGAAGAAAAAAACGACAGTATTTTCAAAGCCCTGAGCCACCGGGCCCGGCGTCACATCCTTGATGTGCTCAAGAGCAAGCCATGCACCACCGGAATGCTCTGCGAGTTGCTGCCGCAACTCGATCGCTGCACCGTCATGCAGCATCTTAAGGTGCTCGAAGAAGCCGGCCTGATCATTGTCGAGCGCCGCGGCCGCGAGCGCTGGAACCATCTCGACGCCCTGCCCATCCACGCCATCCACGAGCGCTGGATCGGTCCCTACGCCGCCTATGCCGCCGCTATGCTCAGCCGGCTTAAGCGCCAGGTGGAAACGCCGCAGGCCTGAGCTTTTCCATGGCTTCCAGCCGCATCAGGCACTAGAGGTGGCGCTATGCCATTGAACACGTGAAGGAGGGCTCGCCGTCATATGGCTATCCGTATCGATACTCTGCACCGGGCAAACGTCCAGAACGGCTGCGCGCCAGCCGGGGTTGCAAGCGCGATATGCCGACAATTCGCGAAGTCCGCGGTTCCCTTCCGATCGGGATGACCTCGTCGTTGAAAGACGCTTCTAGACCATGGTGCCAGCGACCTGGCGCAGAGCATGTTCAAATTCCTCTGGCGGTTGTCCACCCTGGATAAGATGCCGATCATTGATAATGATTGCCGGTACGGAATTGATCCCCTGCTCCATATAGAAACGCTCACGCTCCCGGACATCGGCGGCGTACTCATCGGAGTCGAGGATTTCTCGGGCGCGTTGCGCATCCAGTCCCGACTCGCTGCACAGCCTGACCAGCAAATCATGTGCGCTCGGATTTTCGCCATTGGTGAAATAGGCCTTCAACAAGGCATGCTTCAGTTCCAGCTGCCGTCCTTCAAGACCGGCCCAGTGCAGGAGTCGATGCGCATCGAATGTGTTGTACGTGCGAGTGCGCTTGTCCATATTGAACGTGAAACCAACGTCGCGGCCTCGTGCGGTAATGGCGTCGCCATTGCGCCGCACTTGTTCCGGCGTCATTCCGTACTTGGTGGATAGCCGCTCTACCGTGTCCTGCCCCTCGGGCGGCATATCCGGATTCAGCTCGAAGGGCTGGAAATGAATTTCGGCCTGAACCACGCCTTCAAGTCGGGATAACGCAAGCTCCAGCGAGCTTAAACCCACGGCGCACCATGGACAGGAAACATCCGAGACAAAATCGATCTTGATCTGCACACTCATTTTCAACTCCTGTAAAGGGAATAAATATCGCTTGGTTCCTTGGCGCGACGCCCGCTAACTACTCTGGTCCTAGAAAGCCTGGCAGGATATCCCGATCGAAGATGCTCTTGCGCATCGCCCGCCTGCTATCGGCCATCTTGGCGTCAGCAAGCCACCGAGTGCTCAAATATACGGACACGTATCTTGATGAGATTCAGCAGCGTTTTCTAGACGGTGCAGAGCGGGCCGTTACCTTAATTCGGCCTTCGGGCTCTACCATCAGCTTTATCGCCAACCTGTTTCACTGGCTAGCTATAGCCAGCGTGACGTATTTTCTTTAAAACCAATATATTGTGCTGGATTTTCGATAGCTGACGATAGTTCCCGAACTTGATTTCAATCCCAATGGATCAGAAACAAGGCATAAAAAAACTTTCAAATCAATGCATTAAAGCAGCACATCACCGAGACCATGAGAAATACCATGCGGGCAATTTCACTGGCTCAAGCAACCATGGCTGCTTGACGAAGCGTGTCCTCTGCCCATTGGTTGAGGCTCTGCCCATGAGCAGCCGCGGCGATTGCGGCCGCCTCATGAATGGCAGGATCGACACGCAGAGAGAACTTGCCGGAAAAATGCTTGCGCGGTTCCACGCCGTCCTCAGCGCAGGCATCCAGAAAAACCTTGAGCGAAGTTTTGCCTTCGCGCTGCAAGCCTTTGACGTCCTTGGCGTAGAAATCTGCTCCGCCGTTCAGGCCAAGAAACTCGCCCCGGAACATTTGAATATCAGGGTCGAAAGTGATGACGGCCTGATAGCCGTCGATCGTCATGGTGTTGTTCATGCTCATGGTTTGACTCCGTGATCTTCCAACCACTTGCGGATGGATTCCACCGCGCCCTTGTCCGTCGTTGGTTCCGGGTGTGGTCGGTGAAACACCCGTCTATCATCAAACAAGCGAACCAACACTCGCGACCCTTCTCTCTCGGCGATCTGCCCACCCAACTCAACGAACAGCGCCTCGATGTCGGCCCCACGGACATTGGCCGGGACAGGTCGGGAAAAGATCAACTCCAGGGTACGCTGGTGCTTTCACTTCATATTCACATGGTAGCAAAAAATGGTATCGACCCGCAAGGTAGGGCATGCATTTTTTCTGAGCATGCCCGATACCACGAAGCCATCGCGCAACTGAACATGGTATCGGCAGTTTTTCCAATGCCACGCCCTCTGCGTACCATGAAAAATTACCATTGACAAGGGAGGCGGATAACTCAATGAGTTTAATTTTTTCTTTCTTAATCACAAAATTACTATATTCCTCACCCCACTCGATCATCAACAGGCCACTTAGATCCGCGTGGTTAAAGGGATTGGTGGCGATTGACTTAGGCTCTACCTTCGCTTTTACCGTCAGGGTCTCGCACCTTTTACGAGCGCGGGAGATGAAAAGATTTGCGAGACGGCAATTCTTCAACACCGATTGTCAATCAGCAGAAATAATACCTTACCGGACCAAAGAGCGTCCCGATATGTTCAATCATCAAGTTGGCACCCTCATCAGCCGGTACCTGCGGACCTAGTTTCGCTTGTAGGCCTTGAGCAGGGATTCAGGGACGAACGTAAGATCACCCCTTGCCCTTGGACAGGCGACGTAGAGCTTGTTACGAGTTTCGGCGTTGATGTCGCGAAAACTTCCACGCCGCCAAGCTTTGACATTGACTGGATTCAGAACCACGCATACGTTCTGATATCGATCAACGCCTTTCGATGCTCCTCAGTTTTACGAATGGCAGGCGTATTTGTGATGTTCCTTGTAGAAGAGTTTCACCGTCTCCGGATCGTTGTAGAGTGCGAGCACTGAGGTAATGAACGGCGGTACCTCCAGCAGCGATATCGACCGAGTAATCCTGGCGGCGGATCAGTCCATTGGCATCGAAATAGAGAACCTGCTCAGATGAGTGGGTAACGTAAGATTCGGGGAAAATAACCTTCACCGTCCGCCAGGTTTCCCCGCCCTCTTTCCACGTGCCGATCTCCTCGCACTGGATGCCATCATTCAGTAGAGAGAACGGCAGAGTGAGATAGGTCCACAACGCATAGCCGACGAAGTAAGCAAGCTGAGGCGCGCTCCAGGGAGCGTCTGGCCTGAATGAACCGCGTGGATATTTAAGTTCTTCGAGAACCGTAGAGACTGCCGCTCAAGATCCTGCTTGAGCCTTGGCACAATTTCACTAGCAACCCATTCTGCCAAGCGCGTCCGGATCTCTTTGCTCCATTTCTTTTCTTGGCTCTTGCTAGCTGGCAGCGGCGCGTCGGCGTCTCCAACCAGATCACCTGCGATCGCACGGATATCGTAGGTCAGGTCGACATCTTCCGAAAACCGGCGGATGACACCATAGGCCTTGGACAAAGATGTGCCACCCTTGAAGACCAAATGACCGGCATGGGGGCCATCGAACAGGTGTCGTAGTGACCAGACGACCCAGATATCTTTTTCAAGCAGATGAGGCAGACGGCCGGAACTGCTGGCAGCCGCGTTGAGCGCCTCCAGACGCTCAACAGTGGAGAGCTCGAAAAACTCAGCCATGCGCCAGCAAAGCGCTAACCTCTTGCGCCATCCAGGTCGGCAGGCGCGCACGCGCCGATGCAACTTCTTCGAGTTCGGACGGTTGCAGTTTGGACCGAAGCTTGCGCAATGCTTCGCCAGCCTTCTCAGGCCCCAGCCAAGCGAGCGCCCGTACTACTTCTCCCGCTGGACGGCCAGGAAAGATCAGTTGCCAGATGGGCGCGTGCCGGAATTCGACCGTTTGCGCGCCGACCCTCAGACGCCGATTGCGCCCGGATGTCAGATAGATGGCCTTCATTGGCACTTGAGTGGTGAGGCCTAGTGCATTGGCCGCAGCTGCCCCATGGGGCACGATTGTTTCTCCACGCTGGCCAGCCAGTCCCTCGACCAGTTTGTTGGTGGACGGCGCATGCGTCCCGAAACGGCTCTCCACGGGCAAAACGTAAATACCTCGCCCAGCCCGCAACAAGGCACCGCGCTTCACCAGGCGAGAGAGCACTTGATCGACAGCAGCCCTGCCACCCAAATGCAGAAGCTCCTTCGCGACCAAAGGGGCGCCTTCCGGCAACCCGGCTGCGTATTCCAGTACTTGTTTGGCAATGGTTTGCATAATGAAACGCCCTCTTTGTCAGAATTATGCAAAAACTTCTGACACTTGTCAAGTTGGCTGATGAGTGACTTGTTACCCTCCTTTAGGCACCGGGAGCAACGTGGTATAGGCACCTTCTTCCGCCCAAGCATCAACCATATTCGCCCATTCCTGCAGCATGTGGCGCCGCTGTTCGGCATACTCGGCCTTGTTGTAAATCGAACGCGAAGAGCGCCCCTCCTCGTGAGCCAAGCACTTTTCAATCCAGTCGCGGTTGAAGCCGGCTTCATTCAAGAGTGTTGAACCAGTGCGGCGTAGGTCGTGGACAGTGAACGGCTCCAACGGTACGCCCGCTGTCTTGGCTCGTTCTACAACAATCTGCGTGACCCTGTTCAGAGTTGCACGTGACATGCATCGATCAGCATCGTAACGCGACGGCAGCACGAACTTAGATCCTGCGGCACAAGTGTGGAGTGCAATGAAGATGTTTAGCGCTTGTCGCGACAGATAGACCACATGAGGCTTACGCCCCTTCATACGCTGTTTTGGAATCGTCCAGATCGCATTCTCGAAATCAATCTCGTCCCAAGTCGCCTCTATCAGTTCGCTCTTGCGCACAAGCGTCAGCAAGATCATGCGTAGCGCCAATCGGATGGTCGGATAAGTGGCCACAGACTCCAATTGCTTGGACATCAGGTGAATTTCCAGCGGAGACAAGGCTCGATCCTTCGGCAAGAAAGTCGCAATGGAAGCCGCATCTACGCTGTCGGCGGGGTTTACTACTTTCTCTCCGTGCAAATTCGCGTAACCATAGATCTGCTTCACGATGTCGCGAATTTGAACGGCAGTTGCGGGAGCACCGCGCGCTTTCACGCGCATGCACAGTGCGCGCAGATCCTCACCGTGAATCTCACAAAGAAAACGTTTTTTGAAAGTGGGCAGGATGTCGCGATCCAGTACGCTCTTTCGCATCGATCGCGTCGACTCAGCCATGGTGGCTCCATAAAGCCACCGAGTTGCATGACCGCTGAAAGTCTGCGTCTCGGGTCCACGACTCTTCTCCCGCTGCTTCTGTAGTGCTGGTGAAGCTCCCTCACCCAGCAGCCGTCTGGCATTTCGCAGCTTTTCCCGGGCTTCTGCAAGTGAGATGCCGCCGAAGCCATAGCGACCGATGGTCAGCGTCTCACGCCGGCCATTGATCCGGTAGTCGTATCGGAAGGAAATAGTGCCTTTCGGAGAGATGGCAGCGTACATGCCATCGCGATCCGCGGCTTTGTAAGGGGTTGCGCGAGGCTTAAGGTTGCGCAAGGCAAAGTCTGTGAACATGGATTGGTCTCCTGATTGAGACGGCCGATTGCCGTCACCTATCACAAGACCTACATATCCCTGCGAGCCCGCATGGGGCTTAGCTAATGCGCATAAATATTACCGTCACAGACGGTATTGCTGTGTAAGCGCTCCATTAAGCACAGGGTTTTCAGGCAGCGAGGTCCATGGCAACCTGTTGGATATCTACATTCCATGGGAGTAGCGCCTCGATGTCTTCAGCTGTTTTAGCAGTGGGCAATCGTTCGAGCACATGCTTGAGCCACGCGTAAGGCTCATGGCCATTGGCCTTGGCCGTTTCCACCAGAGAATAGATCACGGCGCTGGCATGTGCACCGGCCGGGGTATCGCTAAACAGCCAGCCTTTTCTTCCTACAACAAATGGGCGAATCGAATTTTCGGCCGTATTGTTATCGATGGGCAGATCGCCTCGTTCGGTATAACGCACCAGGCGCGACCAGTATTTATTCAGGTACGCCAGCGCCTCGCCCAGCTTGGTCTTGGGTGCCACCACCGGCAAGGCCGCATCCAACCACTCGCGCAGCGCGGCCAGCACGGGCAGGCTACGCTCTTGACGGGCTTGCTGCCTTTGTTCGTCACTGGCCTCTTTATTTCACGCTCGATGCGGTACAGCCGGGCGAAGAAGTCGATCGCTTGGTCGGCGCGACCACGCTTGCCCTTGGGCTGCGCCCGCTTGGCTTGGACGAATTTGCGGCGTGCGTGCGCGGCGCAAATAAGATGCTCGATGCCCCCGGCGCGTACCGCCAGGTTGTAGCCATCATAGCCGTCCGTCATCAGATACCCGCGCCAGCCTTCGAGCAGGCGCAGCGGCACCGCCCCTGCGCGGCTAGGGTCGTAGTCGTACAGCACCACCGGTTTGCCTGGCGGCCCACCGCGCTGTACCCACATATAACTTTGCGAGGTAGGCGCTTTGTCGGACTCTTTAAGCACCTGCACGGTGGTTTCATCCATGTGGATAATGGGCGAATCGAGCAAGGCATCGCGGGCCAGGTTATGCAAGGGTTGCAAGACCTTGGCCACGTTGATGGCCGAACGGGCCAGCGTTTGGCGCGGGACCTCAATGCCGCTGCGATCAAGAACGCGGCTAAAGCGGTTCAGCGGCAGGCCGTCCACATATTTGACAGTCAGCAGCATGGCCAGAAACCCGGCGCTAAAGTTGCTGCGCGGCAAGGCCTGGGGCGGCATAGGTGCGATGATCGGAGCGGCGTCGCCACGTGGGCAGGCGTAGCGCGGGCGAACCGTGCGCAACACCTGCACTTGCATGGGGATGATGTTCAGCTGTTCGCTGACTTCTTCGCCGATCTTGACCATATGCTTGCCACAGGCGCACAGACGCTGTTCATGCGGCACGTCAATGACGATGTCCACACGTGGCAATTCCGGTGGCAAGGGGCGGCGTTTACCGCGGCCTGAGGATCGACAGCGGCTGGGGTCGTTGTCGGCGTCCGTATCCTCATCGGCATCTTCCCCCAGGTCCGGCGCGGCCAGCACTTCGACCTCATTAAAGAGCAGTCCCTGACCCAGATGCGCTTCGCTGCTGGCCCCGAACATCTTGTGGCGTGCCAGCCGTGATGCTTCAAGTAGCTTTTGGACTTGACGGGCCACCTCGGTGGCCACCCGCCGATCGAATTCGGTCGATAGTTGACGTGCGATATCTTGTTCAAACGCAACCGCCATTCGAGCTCGCTCGGCTGTCAACAATGCCTGTAATTCTTCTTGCGTTGCAGGCAAAGCGGCCGACGCATTGAGCTCAGGAAGATCGAGCTTAAATGGCGTATTAGCGTGTTTGGCGGACTGGATTGGCATGCCGCTATTTTACCGCATCCGCCTATGAAACGGCTTGATAATTCAAGGTTTTATGCGGTTTATTGGCCCATAAATCAAAGCCCTCGAGCAGCCATTCGAACTCTTGTAAGCTGAGCGTGTGCGTGGCGCCATCCGAGGCTGGTTCCGGCCACGCGAAGCGCTGTTTTTCCAACCGCTTTTGCCACAAACAAAAGCCGTTACGGTGCCAGTACAACGCCTTGATCTTGTTGCGCGCCCGGTTCACGAACACGAAGAGCGCATCGCCAAACAGATTCATCTCCAGCTCATGCTCGACAAGACGGCCAGTCCATCAATCTGCTTTCTGAAGTCCACCGGCTGACGGCACAAGTATACCGAGCCGATACGACTGCCCGGATGCATCAGCGCACCTGGCGCGATACCGCCGCACCCAATGCGGCCAACCACTGCGCGCTGGGTAATTGCGCCAACTCCAGGCGTACCCCTGGAGCCAGGATGAGCGAACACGGCACGCGCGCACTGGTGTCACTGATTTGCACCGGTACGAACTGGCGGCCCACTTGCGGCACCACGGACAATGCCCGCGCTTGCGTTGAGCCCTCTGCCTTCAGCCGTTTGCGCCAGTAGTAAAGCGCCGCTACCGATAAGCCTTCACGTTTGGCGTAAGCCTTAGTTTGTACGCCTTCGGCGGCAATCGCCGCCAAGTGATCCGACCAATATTGAATCCTCTTTGACATCTGCATCTGCTCCGTAAATTGAACTAACGGAAGCTTGACCTAATCAATATGGCTTGGGAAGGATGTGCTTGATGGATCACTTACATTGCTGTGAAAGCACGAAAAAGGTTCAACGGAAAGGCCTCATGCACCCCGTCAGTTTTACCGTCAGATTCACTACCTTGGAGGGCGTTCTAGGAAAACATCCTGGACTCAACGCCTTTAAAATCAACAGCTTAGAGAAATCACATTCTCGTTAACTATTTTGAGTGATTTTCTAAATTATTGATTTATATGGGAAAAATACGTCCCTTATTCCCACTCGGTCATCAATAGGTCTCGCAAGCCCGCATGGTTAAAGGACTTGGGTGTGGTCGACATAGGTCTTTACCGTCGCTTTTACCGTCATAGCTACAGATCTTTTGCGGGGCGGGAGATGAAGCGATTCGCGGAGCCAGGCACTTTCGGGCTTATCGTCGATCACGATGCATTTTAGCGCTCTTGGATCCGCAAAAGAAGAGCGACCAAGTGTTCTGGTCTACGGCGCGATCCTACATACAAGTATGTCGACCCGCGAACCATTGCCCCATGGCCGTCACGTAACCCTAACCCTTCCGTCGCTGAATCTTGCCGCGTGCCGAAGCGGGAGCGGGAGCGGGCTGAGGACGCGGGGGTGCCAGCATCGGGCTCGTACGGCTGGTGCCGAGTTGAAATTTCTGTGCCGCGTCGACCAGTTCCAGCGTTCCGGACCGTCCAAACGAAATCTCAAGCCGACGCCTTTTCAGATCAAACGTGAAAGTGACGCCATCTCGCTGATATGTGGCACGCTTCGAGCGGTCGTCATCATGAACGTCACCGCCTTGGTTCTCATGGATGTCCTCAAGCTTTTCGACCAAATCGTCGAAGGTGTCGTCCATACGCTCGAACTCGACAACCAGACAGTCGAACGTTGTGCCAAAAATTTCGTCGATTGCAGCACGATGTTCGTCCCAACCCTGGCGCAACTCCAGCCGGCGACGAATGACGTATTCGGAAGCATCGTCGGGATTCTGTCCTGTCTCAACCGAGTAACGGAACGCAGCAGTGTCCAAGTCACCGCCGCCGCCGTCTTCAGCCTTTCGCACATCTTTGCGCCGCGCATTGAGTGCCTTTCGCGAAGTTTCATAGAGTTCCTGCAACTCGTCCGCCACCTGCTCAATGAGGAGACGCTGACACCAAGCTTCCGCCGATTCGCTCGCCTCGGTTGGCACGGTGTGGTACCCGCGCTTAAAGCCTGCGAGAGTGCGAATTTCACCAGTTTCGGTCCCCTCAAGGAACTCGCTATTGTTCCGCAGAGTGATTCCGGCCAATGCCTCGTCTGCGGGCACCGCGGGAGCGCGCGGGACGTAGCGGATCTGGAAGCTATTGGTTCCCGACAGAATAGCCTGCGGCGTTTGGCTTCCCCGTATCGGCATCTCGCGAGTGATGTATCGTGGGATTTCCTGACGAAGATGATCCCGCAAGCCGAAGTCGGTCAACCAATGATCCCGTGTCAACGCGTCGGGCGCCCGACCTTCAATAGCTTCGAGCAGGAAATAAGTCCACACTCCGTGTTGTAGCGTCGTTGACGGATAGGATTTCTCGCCTGGCGAGCACGAGAGGAAGACGCCAAGGTACCAGCCGCTGTCGAGAAATTCCCTGACCTCGGCCGCATCGAGATTGGAAATGATATCTCGCGACTTGACCACGCCACTGAACTTCTCGGCGCATGCGTCGACGAAAACGAGTGCTTGACGGCACGCACTTTCCGTTAGCGGCTCCAAGAGATCGTCGCCCATTGGTAGCGACGTATTCTCAATGTTGGTGCGGTTCGTATCGTAAGTGCTCAGGCGGTTCCCACCTGCGCCGTGAAATCCGTGGCCGGCGTAGTAGAAAATGAAGAGCTCGTCCTCTGCGAGATTCTGGATTGTGTACTTCAACTCATCGCGTAGAGCCGCAAGGCTCGCCTGTGCATCTTTGAGCACATGCACCGAAAGAGCATCGTCAGGTAGATCGGCATATATTTTCCGGATGGCATTGGCAAACGCGTCGCCATCAGCATGCGCAAAATCGACAAGGGGCAACGCATCGCCACTTGAAGGCTTTCGATAGTTCTCAAGCGCCACGACAAAGGCGGTCACACAAGAAAAACTGCGCTTCGATGGAGCGGTTGCCTCTAACAATTCCGCACCAACACCTACTCGCTTAGCCATCGTTATCCTCGTCAATAAATTCACTCACAAACGGTCACACTTCGGTGCGTGGGTAATCCATCGCCACATGGCGTCCGAGATGTTGGCGAACTTCCTTGCATCGCCCCACGTACCGCCAACAGGTCTCGTAGGGATCAAGCGCTAAGTGATTTAATGTTTTTAATCATCCACGGCCGGAGCATTACACTTATCATTGATTCTAACTATTCGATAGAAAAATAATCGTGGGGATTATTTTTCCCATAGCTAGGACGCGGCCTCCGCCCCAGGTATACAAACTCCATCAACGAGTTGAATTCTTTAACATCCTCAGACTCTCCCTCTACGAAACCGACCTTCCTATAAAGCTCAATAGCACTTTCGAAATCGTAATAAAGCGGGCCGTGTTGGCCGATGGTTTTAGCCACGGCCCTCACTCTTTTCGTGCATAGCTCGTACATACTCGGAGCATTTTCTACAATTTTTTTCGCTATGGCTTGGCCAAATTCCTCGGCTACATCACGCGCGCCCTTCTCGGATATCGAGGGCAACGCATTCAGCTGCTCTTCGCGCTCATCAAGCCATGCTAGAGCGATCTCCTCATCAAATGCTTTCAATGTCGCCAACGACAACTTGTCGATTACTACCAAATTGGCAGAATCTTGACTGTAAAGTACATTCAATGACAAATAACGCACCGTTGGAGGCAAAATTGAAAACACGGAAATAATGCGCTCATTTTCACCGAAAACATGATGCCGGAAATAATCAATAAATAAATACGCATATAAATCAAACAGGGCCAGCACCATATCATGCACATCCTGCTCGGATGCACTGCCTAGTTCTTCAGTATGCGTGAATTTACTGCCGACCTCATTAATTATTTCGACAGATGAAATTAAAAAAATATCATTATTGCTCTTTGCCGCAAGTAATTTTTTGGTCGTTGGCGAACCTAAATTAAGACGTTGGCCACCCGGCACATCCAATAGTTTGCGAACAACGATCTCCGCATATTGCCTTATAGTGGATGCTTTTCCTCTAAGCGACCGGTCAGCGAGATAGAAGGCATCATTAAGGAGATCCTGCAACATCGCCTCATAGGCTTGGTTATTGAAATTCGGCATCTATGCCCTTTGAAGTAGTCGGAAATTCGGGCTATACAGCAGTTCTTTATCCCATGCGACCCTGTGATCCTAATCACCGGTCTCGCTCGGCAGCAGTTGGTCGATCCGATCGCCCATTCGATCCGGGAGAATAGCTCTATCCATGGCATTTCTTGTATTTCTGACCGGAGCCACAAGGGCAAGGATCATTGCGGCCGACCTTCTCCTGATGATTGCGGCGCTGTTCGAAGACCGGAAAATTTGGTCCAGACGGCGACGCACGCTGCTGCTGCGGCCCGTTGCCGGCACGCAGGTCGGCTATGAGCGCCCGCTGAGCATCTATCTCCTGCCGCTGCTCAGCACTGAACCCACCGGCATAAGCCTCCAATCGTTGAATTTCCTGCTCGGCAGCCAAAAAGTCACGGCAGAAGCCCAGAATGACAGCGTACTGGCTGCGTATCGCGACGATACGGTCAAGCATCCGGTAGTGCTCTGCAAACGGAAGAACATGCTGTTCGAGAGTCTGACGCGCTCCAATAAAATCGTGTCTTGCCACGTAATCGTCGGCGACATCCTGGCCAACCCGCACAGCGGAGTCGACTGCCCCCAGGAGGGTGTAGAACTTCATCGCGAAGAGTCGCGATAGTCCCGGGTCTACTCCCCGATCCTTCAGCAGAATCGCGCGGAGTTCCATCGCATCGGCGAGATGCTTGACATCGTCAAGGCTGCTGTCAGTCCGAGTCAACAAGGGACGTAGCTGTTCTAGCGATTTGCCGAAAATCCAAGCCTCATTGATTCCAAGCTCCCCGAGGTAGCCCGGAATCACCTCGTCCACTAGGCGTTTTGCTTCTGCCCCCTCCCCGAGTCGCCACAAAGCGGTGGCTGCGTTGTACTTGAATATGCGCTGATGTTGCCGCGAGTCGGGCAGGCTTTCGCCTAATTCAGCAATGCTTGCCCGGACGCCCGGGAGATCACGATGCTGCGCTTTTAACAGCATCCGCTTCATTCCAAGTGCCAGTTGGGTGGAGCGCGGCAATTCATGCGCGTCGAGCAGTTCCTCCATCCTTGCCAGGCGCTCTGGCAAAGATGCGAGATCGCCGGACTTGAGCTTCGCGAATACTAGTCCGTCCAGCGCCCAGAAACGTTGCTCAGGATCGACTTCGATAGATGCGGCCGCCGTTTCCAGACTTGCAAGGAAGACATCCCCTATTCCCATCTCATGAAACATCTCATCGCCCGCGAACTCGATGATGGTTTCGATTTCCTTGAGCGCGACTAGAGTTCTCACGTAGAGCGAGAAGCGCGAGGCATTTCTTTCTTCCGTGAGCGAGGCGGACAACACTTCCCTCAGGGCGCGTCTCGCGCAAAGCGATTGCTTCGGTGCCATGAGTTCCAGATGCCGCCTTCCAAGCAGACTCACGGCGTCATGGATCTTCAACTGCTGGCCACCAAAAATCTCGACGATCCCCAGGGGGCGAAGCATGCGGATCACTGATGCGACTGCTGCTTCGCCTAGCTCCAGGGATGCTGAGAGCAACGTATTGACCTCCTTCAGCTTCAAGACCACGTCGGCCAGACTCAACACCGCCACGACATCCCGAGCGCCACTTGGAAGTCCGTCAAAGGTGCGCAAGAGGATGACCTCCTGCGACGTTTCGCCAATATGCGTCTGACTATCCAGCGCATTGCAAAGTTGGGCCGCGTCGCCAGCGTAGTCCTGCACCGCAATTCTGGCCGCGCTCTGCACGAACAGCGGCATACCCGCCGTCTGCTGATTGAGCCGTCCCATCGTTTCAGCACTGCCTCTCGCACCGATTGCGACAACCTCACTGGCTAGCGTGTCCATGTCCCAACCGCGAAGCGTTTCTCGGGCGATACCTAAGAGTGCTTCCAATTCCCGTGTCGAACCTGCCGGCTGACACAACAGCAGGAAGCGCAAGTTGCCCGTTGCTCCGAGCGCCGCATGAATGTGGTCTGCAGGTACTTGGTGTGCGTTGTCGATCACGATGATGGGGGAGCGCCCCCGCGCAGCGAGGTACACGTCCAGGCTGCGTAGTGAGTCAATGCCTGACGCGCCTGGCAGCAAGACCTGTCGCAGGACATCAGGAGCTGCCTCCACAAGGCTGGCCGCCAGTTCTCGGACCAGAGAACTGGCCAACGCTGTTCCTGGCGTGTCACCGGCGTTGAAGTAGACGCAACTCTCCGTAGAATGCGTCGCCGCCTGCGATGCCCACGATGTCTTGCCCGCGCCTGAGAATCCGCAGATGATCCGCAAGCGCGCGCCGTTGTCAATGTCAGGCTCCTCAATCTGGGGCCGATAGGAGAGCAGCGGCGCGGGAAAGTCTTGGAGTTGCACGAGCAATTGCTCGAACAATTCGGGCAGCGTCTCGACCGCGAAGGCATGTCCGCCTCGCTGCATCTGACCTGTCGCTGCGGACATCACTAGCCCCGCCAGTTTCCAGACGAGTGAGTCGGGAACCAGCATTGCATGGGGTACCGATGCTGCTTGCGCCGTACACCATTGAACGGCATCGCCAAGGTTCCGCCATGCCGAAGGTAGTGCATCAAGATGCGCAGGAACAGGTTGGCCTGGGCAGAGGAACCGAATATCGTCTTCGAGCGATCCACTGGCGACCAATGCAGCCAAGGCGGGTCCGGGCGACTGGTTCGCAACGATTACGAAATGCGCAACGCCTTCGCGACGCCCTGCGACATGCTCCGCGCGAAGACGCGAAAACCGTTCAAGAGCGGAATCGATGTCGCTAGGAATGATGGGTTGTGATCGGCTCTTCACCTGCACGTAGATTCGGCCTGACGGCAGAACAACCTCGACGTCCTCATCACGTTCAACGACCACTGAAGTCACACCGGCAGCGGCAGCCCGGAACAAACAGCCCACCGCGTATAGATGCTGGTACAGAAAGCCGCGGTGTATGGCGGCTATGCGTACCTCCTGTGCGGGGTCCAGGGTGGGTAGGGGAAGATCCATCACTATGCTATTCATTCCAGATTTTTCGGTTGTATGTCGATGGCTAGCACCGCGGGTATTTCTTTCTGGCGTATCGCCCGAAACACAGCGTTTACGTTCAAATACCATTCAAGCATTGAGTCTCTATATTCAATTTTTTTCCAGACCCGTAGAGGTATCTCCGATGTCCGGAAGGTCGCTAGCCACAGATGCCGTTTTTATTGCCAAGTCGGACGCCTTCTCTCGCTTCGGCTGCTTTTGAGTTGGTTTTACAGTAGTACCTGTAAGCTTCGTATTTTTACTGATTCCGCTTGGCAAGTACCGTCGGCCCGGCACTTTGACGATAACAACGTGTCTCGGCTCGGTTTCACCTAATCGCTGTATGGAGCGACACTGCACCAAAGATCGGATGTGTGGCGTACCTTCGAGCTTCGAAGCGGTTAGATCAAGAACAAGCAGGAAACCCAATCGAATACTGACGTTCTGATAGTCGGTAGTTTGTCCCGCGTAATGACTTATCAGTGAATCAAACGATGCATCATTCATTTCACGCTTGATTTCGATCACCATGCGCTCTCCTGTGGCCTTCAGCGCCACGTCGGCGCGGCCCCCTCCAAGGTTCGTTGGCTCCATTTCACCTGATGCGGATTGAGTGCTTATCCAACGAAAATAATCGTCTTGAAGTGCGCTCTCTGGTGGCAAGGTGCCGTCAGATGTCTCGAACAGATACGTAACCGACGGATCATCCTTCTTCGTGATTTCCAGACGATTCTTGAGAAATCTGGTCGTCCACAGTAAAACTGTGGCGAACAGTTTGGCACCTCGGACACTGTCTCGGTAGTCTGGATGGTGCTCTACCGAGGCCAAGCAATGGTCAAAGATATCGATCTCCGCCGTGCTGAGCCCTTCAAGACTGAATGCATATGCGTTTGAGATCACTTCGATGACGCGCCGTTCGGTTTCTTTGCTGCAACGGGCTTGCGACAGTACGGCAGCGACCGGCGCCCAAACGGTGGCTGCCTCAGTGGGGTTTCGCTGGGCCTCTGCATCTGCAGTCATCAACCGGTCAATTCCGCTTAGAATCGCATCAGCTTCGGGAACCTGATCGTGCTCGCGATTTTGTTTCAGCCAGCTTTTCAAAAGATACGCTTGCCCCTCGCGCTGCGCGATCGAAGACTCGATCCTGGGTCGCAGCAAAGTCTCCAAATATCCATCTCGACTGCGTTTCAGGATCGTTCGTCCCGCGCTGTAAGCAGCCAGCACCTGGCACTCGATCACGACCCTGGGCTCCCACCAGCTAACCTGTTGCAGGCTGTTGGCAAGAGATGCGAGTGTTCCAGCAAGATCGTTCCAGCATGCAGCTTGTACATGCCGTGCGCCCAACCATGCAGGCGAATTTATGTCGGCATGCCATGCAAGTAGCTCGAAGGCAGATTTCTGAATCGCTGCGCTACGCACTCTCAACTCAACGTCTGTCTTGTGCGCATCGAAATTCATCAACAATATTAGACATTCTCCATACAGCGCTGCCTCCGGCGTTGCCTCTTTCAGTGACTCCGCCTTCTTGAACCACTGTAACGAATCCAGAAATATGGTGTTCGCCACATCTCTCTTCGGTTCATCGAGAGCAGAAGCCAGACCTGCCATCCCCAACTCAAAGCATGCTTCATATGCCGCGTCTTCACATTCGGAGAAGAGGCGCAGCCTATCGACGAGTTCCGCTTCGCGCCAATGAGAATGGGCGATCCCCATGATCTTCGCGGCATGGCGAAGGAAATGGGATTCATCGGAGACCTGAATGCCCAACAAGGCATCCAGTAGGCGCAGCTGCATTCCGCGATCGAATGCAGCCAAGCGGAAAGCTCCTTCAAGCGCTATGGCGCGCGCATAGCCCGTAAAAGCACCAGAAACATCCGTTGCCTTCTGCAAGAAAGCCGAGAACACGTTGTTGGCGGTACCACCTGGCAATTGACATGCATCCAGCGCGTCGACCATCTCGATCAATACAACATCGTTCGTGGCCTCCCGTACCAAGAGATCAATCAGATCTTTCCATGGATGCACATTCTTGACCGATGCGTCGTTCGCGTCTCGAAGAACCGCCAACAAAATCTCACCGGCCAAGAGCGATGTTCCTAGCGATGGAGCAGCCTGAGCAACTACCTCGAATCCACCGAGGTCATCGATGCTCGGCACTTTTCCTTGGCTCAACAACGCATGCAGCGTGACTTCCACAGGATGCAGTTGAATCCCCGGAGCGGTCGTTACCACAGGTAGCCTCCATTGGTGGCTTCTCTGCGATGGCTTTCAGGGACGTGATCAATCATCGCTTTCGAGGTTACACCTGCAACGAAAATCTGCAGATGGGGAAGTTCATCACGAATATCCTTCAATCCCGAGAGCAGTTCACGAAGATCCTCTGGCGCGATTTCCTGCGCAGCGGGCGAATCGATCATGATCAGACCGGGGTGTCTTCCGACACCTCTTCGTTCACCGACCTGAATCATGGCGAGAACTGTGGCGACCTTCAGTCGCAGACGTTCGCCTTTCGTCACTTTGCTGAACGATGTCTCTGCGCCACCCTTCATCAGGATCAAACTCGCATTTCCGCGCAATTGAGCCTTCGATAAACTGTGCATGCCAAAGCGCTGGGCAAAATGAAGAAGGCTGGTGGAAACTTCTGTCAGAAATTCGTCGCGGACAGCTTTTGATCGTGTTTCCGTCTCGCTGACAATGGCCTTGAGTACAACAGCTTCGTCATCCGTGACTTCATCGCTACCAGGATCAAAACCTGCTTCTTCGAGGCGACCTTCGAGCACTGCGATCTCGTTGGCAAGAAGCTTTCGCGCATCGAATGACCCAAGCTGTAGCGTCAACGCTTCGCTCTTGGTTTGAATGCTCTCCAAATCTGCTTGCAAGGCTTGGAGGCTCTCATCGGCCAGACCACGGTTCTTCTGGGCCTTGTCGAACGCCGCTTTCGATGCTTTGACGCTCGCCTCAAGCTCTTTCCTCAGAACATCCGCATCCTCGCTGCTGGAAATGTTCTCTCCGCATACCGAGCATGAATGGCTGGCAGCCTCCTTTTTCTTCCGTGCCTGATCGATCTCGTGATCACAACGCGGACAGCAGCTCGGGTCGAGTAAACGGAAGACCGAACCTGCCGCCGTCGAATCAAGGTGGGTTTGTAGCTCCCTGCGATCTTGCAGGTAGGCGGCATTTGCCTGCTGCTCTGCGAGCGTCTCTCGATCAAACCGCTCTTGCATCGCCTTCTCCCGACGCTTGGTTTCCGAGTACCTACCGCTAAGTACCGAGAGCTCAGCCTGGATCGCCTCATCCGAGGGTTGTGCAATCAGTGCTTCCCGCTTCTCTACAAGCGTCGCTTCGATCTCCTTGACGCGGGATTGCTTAGCACGCGCACCTTGATTGCGACGGCGGACCTCCAGCTCATTTCCGGACTCGACGAGTTTCAGTGCCGCCGCTGCCGTGGCCAGTGTCGAAACCCATGGAACGCCCAAGTACATCTGCATCAAACGCGCCTGAGTTCCTGTCGTAGCAGGTAGATCACCGAGCACTACGTCATAGTTGGTGCCGATGAACATCGCACCCGACAACGCCGGCCAACCATGAACGACGGCATGGCCGGTCTTTTCTTCGGAGTCGCTTTCGCGCCATGTTGCAAGCCCCTCCATCGAAAACGCACGCAGAAAAAAGTCCGACATAACCATCTCGAACTGCTTGTCGCTATTGAAGGACGCTAACACCGTAGGGTTCGCCGTTGCCGATGAGCGTCGGCTCAGCGTGCCAGAGGCGCCATCCTGACAATCGAGTAGCACTTCATGTTCGAGCCCGTCGAGATCGAATCGCAAGCAGGCGTTGTGTATCCAGGTCCTGACATCATCCTGAAGATTCGGAGATGGCCTGCCGCGCATCAGCCAGCGTACGACTTCGATGATCGATGACTTCCCGCGTAGGTTTCGGTCCGTCATCATTCCCCAAAGTCCTTCGTTGAGGTCTGGCCATTCGAAGGTATAGAGTCCATCGTCCTCGACACCTTGCTTCGTTCCTCCGAAAACAATACTCAAAAGCTTCATCCTGCGCGGAGCGGGTAGCACCGGGGTTGGCACGATATGACGCGCGGTCAAAACTGATTCCACGCGATTCGTATCGACCTTCGCTCGGCTTGCGATGGCATCCAGCCATTCCATGCTTTCTTTTGCCATGTCTCCCCCTTCAAGCGGTTTGTTTGAGTTGATTCAGTCTTCGTTGCACATCGGTGCCAATAGGAGGAATGATCCCTCCGAGCTGAGTTTGAGCGTACGTTGCCTGCTCGTACTGCTTCTCCTTCAGAGCACCGCCGCCGCGTGTACCGGCAATGTCCGCGACTAATGCTGCGCGGTGTGCATACCATTCAAGAATTGGTTCCTGCACAACAGCATTCGAACAGACATCTACCCCGCGAACCGTCAGAATGAAATTGGTTTCGTGGACCTTCACCTTCCCTTTGATGCCAGTGATGCGGACTAGGTCGCGTGATCGAAGCAAGGAAAGAGCATCGTCGAGGCGCTCGTAGGCACCAAACAGATAGCGAATCATTGGAATGCGCCGCAAGTCAGGCTCATCGCTTTCGAAGATCGCTTCCGCAGCTTGACGGTAGGTCGTATTGCCTGTGGCTTCGTAGCCGTCCAACAATTCGCTGGCGAGATAATCCGGGTTACGCATCCAAAAATCGAAGGCATGCAATCGCGCCTCGCCCTTGAAGATCTTGGCGACTGCCGGGTCGTTCGGATCTGTCCATGGCATACCGCCGGCGTTCAGAATGAAAAGTATCCGGATTGCGTCGCGGTGAGGCGTTCGAGCATTCACACGTTCCCCTTTTTTCTAAGCATCAGTTGAATCATCGCGAACAGGCGATGGAACAGATAATCGACATGATCCACATCAATGACGGCGACTTGGTTGACTTCTGAGTGCCGGATGAGATGGCTATTGCCAATTGAGGTCAGTTCGATCGCTTCCGCTTCCAGCCGTGACCGCAAAGATGGTTCTGCTACCACGGCATCAAGGATGATCTTGATCGACCGCTTCTTATCGCCAGGGTCCGCCAGTGACTTGAGCCGTTCCCACGCATCCCACAAGCGTTCAAGCGCTTCGCGGCGCACCAATGGATTGCGGTCCGAAAACTTGGACCGGCACTCGTCGAGCATGTTGTCGAGCGTGCGATCTCCCGTATTGAAAATCGTTCGTTTCAGTTCTTCGCCAAGCACCGGCGGGAGCACTCGTTCAATTCGACCATTGGGCAGCATCTCGAACGCAACCCCGTTGCGCGCGAAGATGCGATTGACGGTCACGCGGAAGTCCTCCTGCCTCGCTTCCTGGTCGAAGGTCAGGTGGTGATGACTGAAGAAGTCGTGATACTTCCCCGAGATCGGCTTTGCCACTGACGCGTGAACGAATTCGATGAAGTCCAAGACGAGCAAGCTGTCCGGCGCGAACGGCTGGCGCTTGGCAAAGTAGCCCTCCCCATCAAGAGAGACTGTCTCCAACGGCCAAGCCAGACCCGGCATTTCTGCGCTTACGGAAGCCGCCAAGGCGTCGGCATCGCCGCCGCAAGTGGCTTGTCCATCCGGGCAGCGCTCGGGAAAGCGCAGGCCGAATGCGCCGCTATTGATCAACGCCTGTACCGTTGCCACGAGGCCCGCCCAGACAGTGGGCGAAATCACCTGCTCGGTGCGTGCGCGCGGACCGTTCTGACGATCGCTGAAGTAGTCGCTCATCACGTTGACTCCGTTCGCGGCCACGACGCGATGGTGGCGACGTGTCTATCCAAAAATTTCATTCCCCTGCGCAGGACCATGGTGTTCATGCTTGTGGCCTCAGCAGCGACGCGCTAGCTAGACCAATGCATGCTTCTAGCCGCTCGCCGCTCAAGTCGTTCACGGCTTCCGGCGTCATGCATCCGGCGTTGAAGAGCCCGAGGTATTGCCCCCTAGCAAGAGCGAGCGGCAAGTTTGTGAGCGTCAACGCACCGGCCGGAAGGCCAAATTCGAGTCGTTGCAGGACTTCGTCGAGTCCCGCCAGGAACGTGGGTTGGTCCGGGAGGAGCGCCGACAGGATTTGGTGCGTCGAGCGCAGGTGAAAGCGGGTCGCGTCGGCGATTCCGATGATGTTCCCGTATCCGACAGCGCCTCCGAAGGGCGTGGTCGAGAACCGCTTCTCCAACACGTCGACGGGGGTGCCCTCGATCCAGTCGTACAAGAGCGCCGCGCGCTTGCATCGGCACCAGAACTCAATCTCGTCCCGGCAATATCGCTGCAGTGCCTGCGTCATCGCATGCCCATAACGCTGCGCCACATCATTGGCGCGCACGCTCTCCGACCGCCCCCGCTTCATGACCGGTGTGTAGATCGCATCCATTTCGTCGAGGACCTGCACCATCGCCAGCACCTGGTTGGGCGACGTCTGTGCGGCGTTCAGTTGTTTCATCAACTCGACCAGCCGCAGGCTCGACTCAAACGACAAGGACGAAGCGCCGCAGGCGCGTCCGAGCAAGGTCAGGTGGATCAACTCGCCCTCGCGCTCGGCCAGCCCGGCCTGTAGCAGGCGCTCGACCAACGCGGTGACTTCATGCTCCACGATAGCGATCCATTGCGGGTTTGCGCGTGATGCAGAGTAGCCGCCGAACGTGTTGACCAGGAGGCCAGGAATTTCGGTGGCGCGCACACCCCGAACCTGGCTAAGCAAGCGCAATGTCCATGTCGGCAGGTCGCGCTGCTGGAAGGATGACTTCACGTCTTCAGGCACGCCGAGCACGTACTTCTGGAACAGTTGCGCGCGTTCCATCGGCGTGTCGGCAAGGATGATGGCCTTACCGGTCTCGTTGTATCCGAGCCGTCCCGCCCGTCCTGCCATGTTCTTGTACTCGGCGACGGTGAATGGGCGGCCGTCCTCACCGACGAACTCGTTTTCGGCCAGGATCACCGTCGATGCCGGCGTGTTGATACCGGCAGCTAGCGTCGTGGTGGCCACCAGCGCATGGATACCGCCGCCACCGTTGCGATAACCTTTCTCGACGGCTTCGCGCTCCGCGCGCAAGAGATTGGTGTTGTGGAACGCGGTACCCCCCGCAAGGCATTCCCGCAGATCCTGGGAGGCGCCGGTCAGATCCTGAGTCGGCAGCACGTCCAGGACGGTCGTCGCAGGACCCAGGCCCAATTCCTTGGACAAGTATTTGGCGCAGCCCTGTGCCGGACCACGCATGTTGCGGAAAACCAGCAACTTCTCGCCCTGTGCAACCAGTTGCTGAACCAGCGGCACGATCACGTCTTGCGAGCTGGGCTTGTCGCGACGCTGCACGATGCGATGCGCAGGCAACAGGGCTTCGGTCTTGGTAGTGCCGTCCGCATCGACGAACTGGAACGTCCCGCGCCGATCGAGCACGCCCTCGACCAGGGGCACAGGCCGCTCGCGGGACATCAGCAAGGGCAGGTCGAGCCAGCGATCGAAGCTGTTGAGGTTGCCAATGACCGCCGACAAGATCACCAGTTGCGGCTCTATGCCGCGCTGACGCGCCCGCAGCAGAAGCGCGAAAATCAACTCGACCGTAATGCCTCGATTCGGGTCCGTAATGAACTGGCCCTCGTCAAGTACGACGAGGCCGAGCTGGTTGAGCAGGCGCGGCGAGCCGAGCGCCAGATTAAGAAAGGTTTCGTAGGTGAAGAAACCTAGGTCATAGCGACCGCCCAACACGGGGCCAATGCCATCCGTTGCATCACCGCTGCACCGAACAACGCGCAGGCCCGCGGGTCCGTATCGCTCGCTGAACTCCTCGAACTTCTCGTTGACCAGCGCCCGATACGGCAGCAGAAACGCCGCTTTCTTGCCGGCGGTGACTGCCTGAATCGCAGCCAGTTCGCCGATCATGGTCTTACCCGAGCTGGTCGGCGCGACCACCAGCAGCGATCTGCCGGACAGTACGCCGTGTTCGTTGACTGCCTTGAGTTGCAGCGCGTTGAGGCCTCGCGGGAAGTCCGTCGTCCACTGATCGACGATTTCCGGCGGAAAGCCGTGCGCGGAAAATTCCGCAAATGAGCCCGACATTTGCTGGACCGCTCTGGCCGGGAACGCAGCGGCGTAGTTGTCACCACGCTTAAGGGCTGGAAACACAAGGCCACCCTGGACGTTGCCCAGGAATACAGGCGTCTGCGTCACGCTGATGCGCTCGGCCTCGACACGCGCCAGCCGGATGATCTCGCCGGCGATTTCTGGGAAGCTGACCGAGTCGCCGACCGCACCCGTCAACGCCTCGATCACGGCATGCGTAAGCAGTCCGTGTCCGGTGCCCGGCTGCTCCCAGGCAGATTCGTTGGTTGCACAGGCGGCAAGCAAAATGCGCCCTTCGCCGTAAATCCCAGTCAACGCAAATGCGCTTCGCGGGCGCGCTGCAGCCTCCAGCACGCGTGCAGGCGCCTGCCCGCTGAAGCAGCAGTCAAGCACGCACAGCACCGCACGCGCCTTCGTCGCCTTGAAGGCATCGGCCAAGCCCGCCATCGACAGGCCTGTGCTGGAAAGATCGGCTGCGTTGGTATCGAACAGGACCAGGTTTCCATCGGGAGAGCCGTGCCCAGCGAATGTGATGACGACCACGTCGTCCTGGCCCGCGGCCGACAGCGTTCCGAGGATGGCCTGCGACACCTCTGCATGCGTGGCGGCCTCATCGACAAGCAGTCGGCCAGCCAAGCCTTCGACAGTGTCGGTGAACAGCGCCCACAACGCCGTCGCATCGCGGCGGGCCCCGCCCAGTTCGGGGATCGTCGCATCGAGATGTTTGTTGATGCCCACGAAAATTGCTTTGATCTCCATGCCGCTCCCTAGCTTCCAACTCGGTAGATGCCTTTCGGCAGGGATGCATCTAGCAGGGGATTCTTGGTCATCTGTGTTTCTCGGAAGATCAGAGAATGGAGCGGTAAGTAGCGAGCACCTTGGCGGTTTGAACCAAACCTTGGCGCAGCAATATGTCGAGGTAGCGGTCCACCTCGATCGGCGGATTCCTCAGTTGGGCTCGTTGGCGCTGTGCGGCCGACACGACCGCGGCCGTGTCTAAGTCCAATAGGTTGTCCACGAACTCATCGGGATGCTGTGATTCGATGCAGTAGGGGGCCAGCATCTCTGTCGGGAAATCCCTCTGGTTGAAGGTCACGATCACGCTTGCCCCACAGCGAATCGCCGCCGCCAACACGTGGCGGTCGTCTGGGTCGGGCAGAGTCAGCCCGGCCACAAGATCTTCATACCCCTCCACCAAGCCGTCAGGAATAGCGCGATCCATCAGATCGGATGTCCGGTTGACCTGCTCCCTGGTTAGATCGGGACGGTTGATCAGCAGATTGCGCTTCCACTCCTCATGAATGGCCTGGCTCCATCGCGCCCGAAATCTTCCTGACAGGCCCAGCCACATGAGGAAGTCCCGCAACGGCGCGGGATAAAGAACGCACGCGTCGTAGACAGCTGTGAAGGGGGAATGTCTCATTCGTACCCCATTCCCAACTCCTGCGACTGCTGGGTGAGTTCAGCCATCGCTTGCTCGCTGGCGTGCTCACGCGCTTCCTTGTACTGCATCAGGTCGGCAAACCTCACCCTACGGTGCTTGCCGGTCCGATGAAACGCTAGCCCCCCATCTTCCAGCAGTTTGACAAAATGGGGACGGGATACGTTGAGCAGATCCGCCGCCTCTTGGGTCGTCAGTTCGGCATGGACAGGCACAACCTTCACGGCGTTGCCATCGGCCAGTTCGGCCAAAATATCCACCAGCAAGCGTAGCGCCGAGGTAGGAAGCTCCACTTGGTGTGCCTGCTTCTGGTCGTCGAATATCTGGATGTGCTGCGTCTCAAATTGGGTGGCTAAGTAGGCCGCCAAGGCCCGTTGACCCTGCACGGCCGCCTTCACCTCTCCCTCGGCGGGCAGGCTCATCATCTTGGATTGGGCAGTGGTGGTCATGATTACTCCTAGGGGAAAAAGCGATTACAAAATCATTTTATTCGAAATATCCGAAAAACGCAATAATCGAAACACCCTCCACCATAGGCTGGGAGAACTCACTTCCTAGCAAGATCACTTCGACAGCTGTCTGAAGCTACGATCTCCAGTCATGATCACCGCCAACATGCGCGGGAGCTACCGAGTTTTCCGGAAGCAGCTTCGGTACATGGCCTCGCGTGTCGATCCAGGCATCCACCATGTCCGCCCACTCTTGCAACATGTGTCGCCGCTGTTCGGCATACTCAGCCTTGTTGTAGATCGAGCGCGAGGACCGTTTGTCTTCATGCGCTAGGCACTTTTCGATCCAATCCCGGTTGAAGCCCAATTCGTGCAACAACGTCGACCCAGTACGGCGCAAGTCATGGACAGTGAACGGCTCCAGCGTCAAGCCTGCAGCCTTGGCCCTCTCGACCACGAGCTGCGTGACTCGATTCAGAGTTGCCTTGGACATGCAACGGTCTGCGTTGTAGCGCGACGGCAGAACAAACTTGGAACCGGCCGCACAGGTATGCAGCGCCACGAAAATGTCGAGCGCCTGGCGCGAAAGATAAACCACGTGCGGCCTCCTCCGCTTCATCCGCTGCTTTGGGATCGTCCAGGTGGCCTTTTCGAAATCGACCTCATCCCACGTCGCCTCGATCAGTTCGCTCTTTCGCACCAACGTCAGCAAGATCATCCGCAACGCTAGCCGGATAGTCGGATAGGTAGCCACAGACTCCAATTGCTTGGACATCAGGTGGATTTCCTTTGGAGACAAGGCACGATCCTTCGGCACGAAAGTCGCAATGGAAGCCGCATCGACGTTATCAGCAGGATTTGCCACCTTCTCCCCATGCAGATTCGCGTAACCATATATCTGCTTCACAAGGTCCCGAATTTGAAGGGCGGTCGCTGGAGCACCCCGCGCTTTCACGCGCATGCACAGAGCGCGCAGGTCCTCTCCATGGATCTCGCCCAGAAGGCGCTTTTTGAAAGCGGGAAGAATATCGCGATCCAGTACGCTCTTTCGCATCGAGCGGGTCGACTCGGCCATGGCGGCCCCATAAAGCCACCGGATGGCATGATCGCTGAAAGTCTGAGCTTCCGGCCCACGCCCCTTCTCTCGCTGCTTCTGTAGTGCTGGTGAAGTGCCCTCGCTCAGCAGCCGCCTGGCATGTCGCAGTTTTTCTCGGGCGTCGGCTAGTGAGATACCTCCGAAGCCATAACGACCTATGGTCAGCGTCTCTCGCCGGCCGTTGATCCGGTAGTCGTATCGGAAGGTAATAGTGCCTTTCGGCGAAACGACGGCATACATGCCATCGCGATCGGTGACCTTGTAAAGGGTCGCGCGAGGTTTCAAGTTCCGCAGGGCAAGGTCTGTAAGCACGGGAATAGTCTCCTGATTGAAACGGCCGATTGCCGTCACCTATCACGAGACCTGCATACCCTTGCGAGCCCGCATAAATCCTGATTTGTAAAAGAAAAAACTACCGTCAAAGACGGTAGTTTCATGGAGGCATGAACCGGGCCTAGTGGAAGGAACTCGCGCGACCCGTCAGATCTACCGTCAATTTCACCGCCTGGGGTACACCTAAAGGATAAAAGCCAACACGAAAAACCATTCAAAATCAATAACTTAGAATGATCACCTTCTCATTAACCATCCGTGGGCGATTCTTAGAAACCATTCCAAGTCTTTGATTTATAGGGAAAAATCTCCTCCCCTTACTCCCACTCAATAGTAGCCGGCGGCTTGCTAGACACATCGTACGTCACCCGATTAATCCCGCGCACTTCATTAATGATCCGCGAAGAAACCCTCTTGAGCAGCGCATACGGCAATTCCGCCCAATCCGCCGTCATGAAATCGGAAGTCTGCACGGCCCGCAGCGCCACAACATAATCGTAAGTGCGCCCGTCGCCCATCACCCCTACCGACTTCACCGGCAAGAACACGGCAAAGGCTTGCGAGGTCAGGTCGTACCAGCTTTTCCCGCTGATCGGGTCCACGGTTTTATGCAATTCTTCGATGAAGATCGCATCGGCGCGGCGCAGCAGATCAGCGAATTCGTGTTTGACTTCACCCAGAATGCGCACCCCCAGGCCGGGGCCGGGGAACGGATGGCGGTAGACCATGGGCGGCGGCAGGCCCAGTGCCACGCCCAGCTTGCGCACTTCGTCTTTGAAGAGTTCGCGCAAGGGTTCCAGCAATTTCAAATTCAGCGTATCGGGCAGGCCGCCCACATTGTGGTGCGATTTGATGGCGACGGCTTTGCCGGTCTTGGCGCCGGCCGATTCGATCACATCAGGGTAGATCGTGCCCTGCGCAAGCCAGCGGGCATTGGCCAGCTTGCCGGCTTCCGACTGGAATACTTCGACGAATTCCTTGCCTATGATTTTACGCTTGGCTTCGGGGTCGGAGACGCCGGCCAGCTTGCCCATGAACTGTTCCGTCGCATCGACATGGATAACCTTGATGCCGAAATGATCGGCGAATGTTTCCATGACTTGCTTGGCTTCGTTCAGGCGCAACAGGCCATGGTCGACAAACACGCAGGTAAGCTGGTCGCCGATGGCTTTATGGATTAGCGCCGCGGCGACGGACGAATCCACCCCGCCCGACAAACCCAGGATGACTTCATCGCTGCCCACTTGCGCGCGGATGTTTGCAACCGCCTCGGTCACATAATCGGGCATGTTCCAGTCGCGATTACAGCCGCATATTTCAGTGACGAAACGGGCCAGTATGGCTTCGCCCTGGGCGGTATGAGTCACTTCGGGATGGAATTGCAGGGCGTAGAAACCGCGTTCTTCGTCGGCCATGCCCGCAACCGGGCACGACGGCGTGGACGCCATTAGCTTGAAGCCGGGCGGCAGCGCCGTGACCTTGTCGCCATGGCTCATCCATACTTTAAGCATGCCGTGGCCTTCGACGGTGCTGAAGTCTTGCAAGCCATCGAGCAGCCTGGTGTGGCCGTGGGCGCGCACTTCGGCGTAGCCGAATTCGCGATGATCGGACCATTCGACCTTGCCGCCCAACTGCGCCGCCATGGATTGCATGCCGTAGCAGATGCCCAGGACCGGCACACCGGCTTCGAATACTTTGCTGGGAACCTTGAGCGATTCCTCGTGGTAGGCCGAAGCATGACTGCCCGACAGGATGATGCCTTTCAGGCCGTCCAGCGATTCGATGAACGCGTTATCGACATCGCCTGGGTGGATTTCACAATAAACGCCGGCTTCGCGCACGCGCCTGGCGATGAGCTGAGTGACTTGCGAGCCGTAATCGAGAATAAGAATGCGCTGGTGCATGGCATAAAAGAGAAAAAGAAAGCAAGGCGTTAATGTAACGTATTGAGCCGGGTTGCGCTGGCGCATGGGGCTCAATAACGCTACAGTTCCATGTAACAAGGAGTCTTCATGCAATCCAGGCAATCCGCCGTTCAGCTTTCATTTTCCGGCTTTATCGCCCTGGCCGTGGCCATGGGCCTGGGGCGGTTCGCTTTTACCCCCATGCTTCCCATGATGCAAAACGATTCAGGGCTGGGATTGGCCGAGGGCGGCTGGCTTGCCAGCGCAAACTATCTGGGCTATTTTCTTGGGGCCCTGATTGCCGGCGGCATTCGCTGGCCGGCTTCCGTGCAGTTGCGCATAGGCCTGGCCCTGGTGATTGCAACGACCGCGTTAATGGGTATTACCCAAAGCTGGTCCAGTTGGCTCGCATGGCGTTTTATCGCGGGGGGAGCCAGCGCCTGGGTGCTGGTCAGCACGGCATCGCTATGCCTGACTCGCCTGGCGGCGCTGGGGCAGCCGCAGCGTGCGGGCGTGGTGTTTGCCGGAGTGGGTTGCGGCATTGCCCTGACAGGCCTGGTTTGCATGGCCTTGGGACTCGCCCAGGTATCGTCGTCGCTATCGTGGCTGCTGCTGGGCCTTATGGCATTGGCGGGCACCTTGGCTGCGCACAATTTATGGAAGGCACCCTTGGCCCCGCCTTCTCCCGCAACGGCCGCCAGACCCGCCACGGCCGATGCGGCCTCGGCAGCCATCCCCGGCTATTGGAAACTGATAGGGTGCTATAGCTTGTTTGGATTCGGCTATATATTGCCGGCAACGTTTTTACCGGCGCAAGCCAAGCTTTTGGTGACCGACCCCGCCCTGTTTGGCCTGGCCTGGCCTTTATTCGGCTTGGCCGCCGCGGTTTCCACCCTGCTGACCAGCCGCTTGACCGCCCGATTTCCGCGCCGCGGCCTGTGGGCGGGAGCCCAACTGATCATGGCCGCCGGCGTGCTTTTGCCGGTAATCTGGAACAGCCTGTTTGCCATCGCCATCGCCGCCATATTCGTTGGCGGCACCTTCATGGTGATTACCATGCTGGGTATGCAAGAGGCCCAGGCGGTGGGCGGCGCCGGCCAGGCGCGCAAGATGATCGCCGCGCTGACCGCCTCGTTTGCCGCCGGGCAACTGGCGGGGCCGATATTTTTCAGCCTGACTCATGCGTATTTTGGCGCAAGCCTGGGCTTTGCATTGGTGCTGGCCGCGGCCGGCCTGGTACTGAGCAGCATTTTGCTGCTGACCAACCTGCCCTTTCGAATTACCCGCTTTTCGCGCTGACCCAAGCTGCCGGTCTTGACACACTGATCCAAGCTGCTGGTCTTGAAACGATAATCGGGGCTTGCGCCCCGATGGTTTCCCGCATACTAACGCTTATTCAGCCCGATACTGAGTTTATTCAGCCCGGTAGTTAGGCGCTTCTTTGGTGATTTGCACGTCGTGCACGTGCGATTCGCGCACGCCCGCCGAGGTGATTTCAACGAATTCCGCCTTGGTGCGCATTTCTTCGATGGAGGCGCAGCCGCAATAGCCCATGGATGCGCGGATGCCGCCCACCAGTTGATAGATGATGGCAATAACGCTGCCTTTGTAGGGAACACGACCTTCGATGCCTTCGGGAACCAGCTTGTCGACGTTATTGTTCGGGTCCTGGAAGTAGCGATCGGCCGAGCCGTCGGACATGGCGCCCAGGCTGCCCATGCCGCGATACGATTTGTACGAACGCCCCTGGAACAATACGACTTCGCCCGGCGCCTCTTCGGTGCCGGCGAACATCCCGCCCATCATGCACGCGTTCGCGCCGGCCGCAAGAGCCTTGGAAACGTCGCCGGAATAACGGATACCGCCATCGGCAATGGAGGGAACGCCGGTTCCTTCGAGCGCCTTGGACACATCGGCGATGGCCGTGATTTGCGGCACGCCCACGCCCGCCACGATGCGCGTGGTGCAGATCGAGCCGGGGCCTATGCCCACCTTCACGCAATCGGCGCCCACGTCGACCAGCGCTTTTGCGGCGCTGGCCGTAGCGATGTTGCCGCCTATGACCTGGACTTTCGGATAATTCTTTTTGACCCAGCGCACGCGCTCGATAACGCCGGCCGAGTGGCCGTGCGCGGTATCGACCACGATGACATCAGCGCCGGCGTTCACCAGCTTTTCGACGCGCTCTTCAGTGCCTTCGCCCACGCCCACCGCGGCGCCGACGCGCAACTGGCCCTGGCTGTCTTTGGATGCGTTGGGATGTTCGGTGTTCTTGACGATATCCTTGACCGTGGCCAAACCGCGCAACTGGAATTTATCGTTGACGATAAGCACGCGTTCAAGGCGATGCTTGTGCATGAGAGCCTGCGCCTCGTCGAGCGTGGCGCCTTCTTTCATGGTGATGAGGCGATCCTGCGGCGTCATGATGTCGCGCAAAGGGACATCCAGGCGGTCTTCGAAACGCAGGTCGCGGTTGGTGACGATGCCGACCAGCTTGCCCGCTTCGACCACCGGCAGGCCGGAAATTCCGTGCTGGCGCTGCAGGACAATGGCATCGCGCACTTTCATGGTGGGCGTTACGGTAACCGGGTCGATCACAATGCCGAATTCGTGGCGCTTGACGCGAGCCACTTCGCTGGCCTGCTGGTCGGCGGTAAGATTCTTGTGGATGATGCCTATGCCGCCTTCCTGGGCCATCGCAATGGCAAGGCGCGATTCGGTCACGGTATCCATGGCGGCCGAAACCAGGGGGATATTCAGCGTGATGTCGCGCGTGAAGCGAGTGACCAGTGAAGCATCGCGAGGCATGATTTCGGAATACGCCGGGACCAACAACACATCGTCGAAGGTGAGCGCTTTTTTGATTAGACGCATAAACTAGCTCCGTGCAAAGCAAGATTATACGCGAACTTAGGGTCTCTACCTACAGCCTCTTACGGCAGGCTGGAAGACGGATATTGCATGCGCCGGCCCGGCCCGAAATTCATTGAACGGGCCGGGCCGACTACCCGGCTAGCCCAGCCATACCCGGGCATTGCGGAATATGCGCAGCCACGGACTATAACCGCCATGCGCACTGTCCTTGCCGCCTTCATCCAGGCTACCCCAGCGCTCCGGCGACCATGACATCATCACATTGCGCGTTACCCGCTCGGGATGCGGCATCAGGACCGTGAAGCGGCCATCGGCGGTGGTGACACCGGCCAGGCCTTGCGGGCTGCCGTTCGGGTTGTAGGGATACCGCTCGGTGAGATTGCCCTGATTGTCCACGAAGTTCAAGGCGCTCTTTACCTGCGCCAATGCGCCCTGCCCGGAAAAATCCGCATAGCCTTCGCCATGCGCCACGGCCACCGGAACGCGCGTGCCGGCCATGCCCTGCAGGAACAAGGATGGCGAGTCGGCAATTTCCACCATGGAGAAACGCGCCTCGTATTTTTCCGACTGGTTGCGTGTAAAGCGCGGCCAATGCTCGGCGCCCGGAATCATTCCGGCCAGCGCCGCCATCATCTGGCAGCCATTGCATACGCCCAATGCAAACATATCCGGGCGCGCAAAATAGGCCGCGAACTGATCCGCCAATTGCTGGTTGAAGCGTATGGTGCGGGCCCAGCCTTCGCCGGCGCCCAGCACATCGCCGTAGCTGAATCCGCCCACGGCCACCAAGCCTTGCACATCGGCCAGGCGGGCCCGGCCCGAGAGCAGGTCTGTCATGTGCACGTCTTGCGCTTCAAAGCCGGCCTTGTCGAAAGCCCATGCCATTTCAACCTGGCTGTTGCAGCCTTGCTCGCGCAAGATGGCGACTTTGGGGCGCTTGCCGGTGGCGATGAAAGGCGCGGCAATGTCTTCTTGCGGATTGAATGCCACCGCAGGAGTCAGGCCCGGATCGTTCTTGTCTTGCCATATGTCGAATTCCGCCTGGGCGCAGGCGGGGTTGTCGCGCAACGCCATGATGCGGCGGCTGACTTCGCTCCATTGCTGGGCCAGATCGGCGCGCGGCTTCTGGTAAATGCATTTGCCGTCGCGGAATATCTGTATTTCGTCCTGCTTGTTCAGGCTGCCCACGACATGCGCATGGGCCGACAGACCGACCGCGCGCAATTGCCCCAGCACCGTATCGCGCTGGGCCAGCGGCACCTGGATAACCGCGCCGGCCTCTTCGGCAAACAAGGCTTTGAGAGTGATTTCATCGCGCTGAACCGCGATTTGCTCGGCGCGAATCTTGTAGTCGCCCCAATCGGCGGCAACCGGGTCTATGGTTAGCATATCCAGGTTGATCGACACCCCGACATGCCCGGCGAACGCCATTTCACACACTGTAGCCAGCAAGCCGCCATCGGAACGGTCGTGATAGGCCAAGACATGCCCATCGGCCGCCAATTGGCGCAGCACCTTGAAAAAGGCGACCAGCGATGCGGCGTCGTCGATATCGGGAGCGGTCAGCCCGACCTGGTTGAAGGCTTGCGCCAGAATCGAGGCCCCCAGGCGCTGCTTGCCCGAAGCCCAGATCGATGAGAATCAGCGCGGTATCGCCCGCATCGGTGCGCAATTGCGGCGTCAAGGTAGCGCGCACATCGGCCACCGGCGCGAAGGCCGTCACGATCAGCGAAACCGGCGCAAGCACCTCGCGCTGCTGGCCATCGTGGGACCATGCGGTGCGCATGGACAAGAGAATCCTTGCCCACCGGAATAGACAGGCCCAACTGCTGGCACCACTGGCTGATTGCGGACACGGTGTCGTACAAAGCCGCGTCCTGCCCCGCCGCCCCGCAGGCCGCCATCCAGTTGGCCGACAGTTTGATGTCCTTGAGCGATTGCACATCGCTGGCGGCCAGGTTGGTCAGGGCTTCGGCAATCGCCATCCGGCCCGAGGCAGGCGCATCCAGCATGGCGATAGGCGTGCGTTCGCCCATCGCCATGGCTTCGCCGCGCACGCCTTCATAATCGGCCAGGGTCACCGCGCAATCGGCGACCGGCACCTGCCACGGGCCGACCATTTGATCGCGACTGCTCAAGCCCCCAACAGTACGATCGCCTATGGTGATCAGGAAATTCTTGCTGGCCACCGTGGGATGGCGCAAGACGCGTGTTATGGCTTCGTCCAGCGCAATATCGGAGAGGTCCAGTTCCGCGCCCACGCCGGCCACGCGCTGCACATTGCGCGTCATGCGCGGCGGCTTGCCCAAGATGACGTCGACAGGAACATCCACCGGCCGCAAGCCTGAAACGGCTTCGGCCTGGCCGGGCGCGGAGATTCCAGGCAGGCCTTCGCCATAGGTAACGCGCAATTGGCGTTCTTGCGTGGCCACGCCCACCACGGCATAAGGGCAGCGCTCGCGCTTGGCGATCAGGTCGAAGCGCGGCAGGTCGTCGGGCAAGATAGCCAGAACATAGCGTTCCTGCGATTCGTTGCTCCAGATCTCGGCCGCCGACAGGCCCGACTCTTCAAGGTGAACCTGCTGCAGTTCGAAGATGGCGCCGCGGCCCGCATCGTTGACCAATTCAGGAAAAGCGTTGGATAAACCGCCCGCCCCGACATCGTGGATGGCCAGCACCGGATTATTCTCGCCCTGCTGCCAACAACGGTCTATGACTTCCTGGCCGCGCCGTTCGATTTCGGGATTGCCGCGCTGCACGGAATCGAAATCGAGCTCGGCGCTGTTGGCGCCGACGCTCATGCTGGACGCCGCGCTGCCGCCCATGCCGATGCGCATGCCGGGGCCGCCAAGCTGGATCAGCAATGCCCCCGGCGGAATCGGGTCTTTATGAGTGAGCCGGCTGTCGATCGAACCCAGCCCGCCCGCAATCATGATGGGCTTGTGGTAGCCCCAGCGAGTGCCGCCGGCGCTTTGTTCGAAGGTCCGGAAATAGCCCAGCAAATTGGGGCGGCCGAACTCGTTGTTGAACGCCGCGCCGCCGATGGGGCCTTCTATCATGATGTCCAAAGGGCTGGCGATGCGGTCGGGCGAGCCGTGGGCATCGTTCTCCCAGGGCTCAAGCGCATTCTTGAAGCGCAGGTTGGAAACGGTAAAGCCGGTCAGGCCCGCCTTGGGTTTGGAGCCTCGACCGGTGGCTCCTTCGTCGCGGATTTCCCCGCCGGCACCAGTGGCGGCGCCCTGGAAAGGCGCTATCGCGGTGGGGTGATTATGCGTTTCCACCTTCATCAGCGTATGGACTGTAGCCTGATGATGTCCATATGTTGCGGATGACGCTGTTTTCCCCGCATGGAACAGCGTCGCCGGCCCGCCCACCATGATCGCCGAGTTATCCGAATAAGCGACCACAGTGCCTTCGGGCTGGGCCGCATGGGTGGCGCGTATCATGTCAAACAGCGTATTTTTCTGCTCGACGCCGTCGACGACCCATTGCGCGTTGAAGATTTTGTGGCGGCAGTGCTCGCTGTTGGCCTGCGCAAACATCATCAGCTCGACGTCGGTAGGATTGCGGCCCAGTTGCGTGAATGCGGCTTCAAGGTATTCCACCTCGTCGTCCGACAGCGCCAGGCCCAAGGCCCGATTGGCTTCGGTCAGGGCGGCCTGGCCCTGGCCGATGACATCGATGGTCTGTATGGGCTTGCCGGGTAACGACGCGAACAGGGCGGAGCCGTCGAAAGAGGCATCGACAATGGTTTCGGTCATGCGGTCGTGCAGGCAGCCGGCAATTATTGCAAGTTGCTCGGCGGCTATGGACTTGCTGCCCAGCAGGCCGCGCGCGGGCGTCAGCACATAGCGTATGCCGCGTTCGATGCGCCGCACCGGACCCAGGCCGCAGTTGTGCGCGATATCGGTGGCTTTGCTGGCCCATGGAGATACGGTGCCCAGCCGCGGCACGACGCGCAAGACCAGTGAATTCTTGCTGTCATTGCCGGTATCGGCGGCGACGCCGTAGTCCAGCAGTTGCTCGAGCCGCGCCTGGTCGCCGGTGGACAGCATTGCGTCGGCCCACACATAGTGTTCGTAACGGCCGGCGATGTCGGCGATGGGCAAGTCAAGTTCGGCAAACCGTTGCAGCAGTCGCTCGCGACGAAAGGAAGACAGGACCGATGAGCCAAGAAGATACTGGATAGAATTCACGATACGACGCAGGCAAAAGGAGGGAAACGCTCCATTTTACCTGCTTGCGGTATCAGGCGGGCGGGCCGCGGTCTTTTATTGACGCTACGGCATGGGCATGCCCAAATGAACGGGATAACTCAAGGATAGATGACTTCCAGAATATCCAGTTCGTCTATCCCCGCGGGGGTGCGCAAGGTGACGGTATCGCCCTCGCGCGCCTTGGTCAGCGCACGCGCAACAGGCGAAATCCAGCTGATCTTTCCCAGCAAAGGCTCGGCCTCATCCACCCCGACTATCGTCACACGGAACTCCTCGCCGGCCTTGTCCGAATAAACCACGGTCGCGCCGAAAAATATTTGATCCTTATTCGGCTGGGCGGCGGGGTCGACCACCTCGGCGATTTCCAGCCGCTTGGTCAAAAAACGCATGCGCTTGTCGATTTCGCGCAAACGCTTTTTGCCATATAGATAATCGCCATTTTCGGAGCGGTCGCCATTGGACGCCGCCCACGACACGATCTGCACCACCGACGGACGCTCCTGGGTCAGCAAATGCGCCAATTCTTCGCGCAAGCGCTGGTAGCCTGCGGTGGTGATGTAATTCTTCGTGCCGGCGGGAAGCTTGACGTTCTCGGGGCCGAGCTCGTCGTCATCATCGTTATCGGATTCTTTTACAAAGGCCTTGTTCATATCAAATCCAATCGTGCCAAACAGGCTTGAGATCGGCCGGCAAGGGCGGCAGATCGCCCAAGTCCACCTTGGCTTCCTTGGGGCTGTGAAAATCGGAGCCGCAAGACGCCATGAATCCATAACGCCGGGCCACCCCGGCATATTCCACATATTGATCCGGCGTATGGCTGCCGGTAATGACTTCAATGGCCGCGCCGCCCAGCTCTTTGAACCGCTCGAACAAAGCATCGAGTTGCAAGGGCGAATACTTGTAGCGGCCTGGATGCGCAATCGCCGCGCGGCCGCCGGCGCCTAGTATCCAGCCCACCGCCTGGTCGAGAGACGGCCATTGAATGGCAACGTTGCCGGGCTTGCCGTCGCCCAGGTATTTATCGAAAACCGCTTGCATGCTCTTGCAGTAACCCTGCTCGACCAGGAAGCGGGCAAAATGCGTGCGGCTGATCAAGGACGGATTGGCCGCATAGCGCAATGCGCCTTCGTAGGCGCCGGGCACACCCAGGCCCGCCAACTTGTCGGCCATATCGCGCGCGCGCACGGAACGCCCGGAGCGTATGCCCTCCAGGCCGGCGCCCAATCCCGCATCCAGCTCGTCGACGTTCAAACCAAGCACATGCACCGTCTGCCCGCACCAGGTAACCGAGATTTCGACCCCGGGAACAAACAGCATGCCCATGGCCTTGGCCGCGCCCCGCCCTTCGGCCACGCCGGAGAGTTCGTCGTGGTCGGTCAGCGCCCACAACTGCACGCCATTGGCGTGCGCGCGCGCGGCAAGTTCGGCCGGAGCCAGGACACCGTCGGAAACGGTGGAATGGGAATGCAAGTCGACGTTAATATGCACGCTTTCTGATATGTGTTTTAAGACTAATAGGACACCTTGCGGACAGGCCGGATCGGTGCCGCGGTGTGTAATCCGGCAACACGTAAAGCAAGTGTACGCCGTTTATTTTGCCAGCAGAAACCGCGCCACGGTATCTATTTGATCATCGCTGCGAAAGGTGGGCGCATGGCCAACCTCGGGCACCGCATATAGCTGGGCCTGGCTATTCCTGGCCAGCATTTCCTCGGCGGTTTCGGGAGTCAGCAAATCGGATTTTTCGCCGCGCACAATCAGTATGGGCGATGCCATCCTTTCATAGGCCGCCCATAAAATGGCTTCGGAAGCCTGGACATTGGCTTCGGATTGTTCCGCGAACGGCTGGGCAATGCGCAAATCGTAATGCTTGACCCAATGATCGCCCTGCCGGGTGAACACATGGCGGGTGAGATCTTCCCAGCCCGCCTGATCGTGGGCGCCGAATCCGGCGGACACCGACCGCACATAATCGACGGCCTGCGCAAACGTATCGAATTGCATGGGCTGCCCCACGTATTCGGAAATACGGGTAAGGCCGGCAAAGTTGAGCTTGGGGCCGATATCGTTCAATACGACCTTGCCCAGCGCCAGCGTTTGATCCTCGGGCAAGCCGCAAGCGCCCCGATTGGGCCTGACAAGCGCGGAGGTAGCCAGCGTGCCCGCCAGCCCCAGGGCTATCAACCCGCCCAGCGAAGTACCCAGCCAGTCAAGCTGGGTCGGCCGAAGCCGCGCGATAAGAGTGAGCATATCGGCCATGTATTGCGGCACGACATAGCAGGCCGCGTTGATCAGCCAGTCGGACTGGCCGCGCCCCGCCAGGTCTGGACAGACGACCCGGTACTGCCCGGCCAGCCGCCTGGCCAGATGATCGAAGTCCCGGCCGGTGCGGGTCAGTCCATGCACGCAGATCAACACCCGGTCGTTGGCGGGATCGCCCCATTCCCAATAAGCCATGCGATGCGTGCCCGCCGGGCTGGCGCACATGACGTAGTCGAGCCTGGGTTGAAGTTGGTCGTTGTGCATATGGGATTCGGCCATGGAGCGCTCACAGCAAAGAGGAGCTAGATTGTAGCGTAGGCCGCCGGCGCGGGGCGGATAGGCGCACGCGGGCTTGCGCAATCCGCCCCGCCGCATTTGGCCGGCCGCCCTTAAATATGCAGGGCATGCCCCAAGGCCCGCAGAGCCGCCTCTTGTATGGCTTCGCCTAAAGAGGGATGAGCATGGATGGTGCCCGCCACATCCTCAAGGCGCGCTCCCATTTCTAGCGACTGCGAAAAGGCGGCGCTTAGTTCCGAAACGCCCCGGCCCACGGCCTGCCAGCCCACGATCAGATGATTATCGCGGCGCGCCACGACCCGTACAAAGCCCTCGTCCGACTCCAGCGTCATGGCGCGGCCGTTGGCCGCGAACGGGAAGATCGCGCTGACACAATCCAGGCCGGCGCTTTCGGCCTGGTCCGGCGACAGGCCGCACACCACAATTTCAGGATCGGTAAAACATACGGCGGGGATCGCCGCGGGAACGAAGCGGCGCTGCCTGCCCGCAATGATTTCCGCCACCATTTCGCCCTGGGCCATGGCGCGATGCGCCAGCATGGGTTCTCCGGCGACATCGCCGATGGCCCATACATTGCGCATGGACGTGCGGCATTGGTCATCGATGCGCAGCGCCGATCCGTCCATGTCCAGCATCAGCGACTCCAGCCCGAACCCCGCCGTGCAGGCTCGCCGGCCCACCGCGACCAGAACCTGATCGACCGGCAGTTCGGTTTCATTGCCTGCCCCTGCGCATTCTTCACGCGCAAGGCATCGCCCTTTTCGTTCATGCCCAGAACGCGGCAAGACAAATGCAGCGAAACGCCAAGTTTCTTCAAGGCGGCCGTCACCGGCCTGGCCAGTTCGGCGTCATAAGCGGGCAAGATGCGATCCTGGGCTTCGACCAGGCTTACCTCGACGCCTAGCCTGCTGTAGGCCATGCCAAGTTCAAGTCCGATATAGCCCGCGCCCACCACGGCCAGCCGTTGCGGCAACGCCGCCGGCGACAGGGCTTGGGTGGACGAAACTACCGGCCCGCCAAATGGCATGAAAGGCAATTCGACCGGCTGCGAACCCGTGGCCAGCAACAGATGCTCGCAGGCAATGCGAACGACGCCGCCCTCGCCGTCCTGCCGCGCCACGTCAACGGTTTTTCCGTCGATAATAGTTGCCCAACCCTTTACAATCTGGACCCCGTTCTTCTTGAGCAAGGCCGCAACGCCGCCGGTAAGACGGCCGACAATGCCGTCTTTCCAGGCGACCGTCGCGGCAATATCGATGCGGGGCGAATTCGCATGTATGCCTAGCGGCGATTCGGTGCCATATTGGGCCAGCTTGTGGAATTCCTGGGCGGCATGGATCAATGCCTTGGAAGGAATGCAGCCGATATTCAGGCAAGTTCCGCCAACCGCTACGCCTTCGACCAGCGTGGTGGAGATGCCCAACTGCGCGGCACGGATGGCGGCCACATAGCCACCCGGCCCGCCGCCGATGACCAACAATGTGCACGATTGCATAAGGCCCTCTTATTCCACGAACAGCATGGCCGGGCATTCAAGATACCCCCGGATACGCTGTATGAACTGGGCCGCATGCATGCCATCGACTACCCGATGATCGAACGACGACGACAAGTTCATGATTTTGCGCGCCACCACGGCGCCATCCAGAATGACCGGACGCTCGACAATGCGGTTGACGCCGACGATGGCGACTTCGGGATGATTGATGACAGGTGTGGAAACAATGCCGCCCAATGAACCCAGACTGGTCAGGGTAATGGTTGAACCGGTCAGCTCGTCGCGAGCCGCGCTGCCGTCGCGGGCCGCCCGGGCAAGCCGCGCGATTTCGGCCGAGCACGACCACAGGTCGAGCGCTTCGGCGTGACGCATCACCGGAACCATCAAGCCCGCATCGGTCTGGGCGGCAATGCCCAGATGGACGGCCCCGTAGCGGGTTACCACGCCCTTCTCATCGTCGAAGCGCGCATTGATCTGCGGAAACTCGCGCAAGGCCAGCACCATGGCCCGGGCCAGGAAAGGCAGGACGGCAAGCTTGCCCCGCTCGCTTCCCCATTGCGTATTCAAACGCAAGCGCAAGGCTTCCAGTTCCGTGACATCGATTTCCTCGACGTAAGTAAAGTGCGGGATGCGGCGCTTGGACTCCTGCATTTTTTGCGCGATTTTGCGCCGCAGCCCGATAACGGGAACTTGTTGCTCGTGATCGCGCGGGGCGTAGGCAGCGCTGCGGCCAGGGCCCGCCGCCCGATCGCCGCGCGCCAAATAAGCATCCAGGTCGTTATGGGAAATACGCCCGGCCGGATCGGTGCCCGCCACATATTGCAGTTCAATGCCAAGGTCCCAGGCACGCTTGCGCACAGCCGGCGAAGCCAGCGGCTTGCCGCCGGCCGGACGCGCCGCGCCGGCCACGGAACCGAGGCTCGCCTTGCCCTGGCCTGGCTCAAGCAGCGGGCCGGACGCGGCGCGCGCTTGAACGGCGTCTGGCGGTTTGCCTGGCAAGCCGGACTCCGAAGAAGCCGGGACCGGCGTTTGAGCGGCAACCGAGGTGGCCGCCGGCGTGGCGGGCGCGCTGGCGACGGCGGTAGCAGGCGCCGGACGCGCCGAAACCGGCGCAGCGCCCTCATTGCCCGCCCCTTCGACCTCCAGGCGTATCAACTCAGATCCCACAGCCATCACTTCGCCCACGGCGCCGCCCAGCGATACAACCTTGCCGTGCACGGGAGACGGCACCTGGACGGTGGCCTTGTCGGTCATCACATCCGCCAGAAGCTGGTCCTCGACCACGCTATCGCCCGGCCCCACGTGCCATTCCACAAGCTCGACCTCGGCAATCCCTTCGCCGATGTCCGGCATTTTTATAATGTGCGTACCCATTTACGATGCCCCCCGCATTACAGAACGATAGGCGTCGGCGACCCGCTTCGGACCTGGAAAATACGCCCATTCGTGAGCATGCGGATAAGGCGTATCCCATCCAGCGACCCGTTCTATGGGCGCTTCCAGGTGATAAAAACAATGCTCCTGGATCAGCGCCGTCAGTTCGGCTCCGAAACCGCTGGTTTGCGTGGCTTCGTGCAAGACGACGCAGCGCCCGGTTTTCTTGACCGAGGCCACGATAGTGTCGAGATCGAGCGGCCACAAACTGCGCAAATCGATGATTTCGGCATCGACGCCGGATTCCCGGGCGGCGACATCGGCCACGAAAACCATGGTGCCGTAGGTTAAAACGGTAAGGTCGGCGCCGGCCCGGAATACGGAAGCCGATTCCAGCGGCACGGTGTAATAGCCTTCGGGAACATTGCCCAAGGGGTGCTTGGACCAGGGCACGACGGGCTGATCGTGGTGGCCGTCGAATGGGCCGTTATACAAGCGCTTGGGTTCAAGAAAAATAACCGGATCGTCGGATTCGATAGAGGCGATCAGCAAGCCCTTGGCATCGTAGGGGTTGGACGGCATGACCGTGCGTAAGCCGCTGACATGCGTAAACAGGGCCTCGGGACTTTGGCTGTGCGTTTGGCCGCCGTAAATACCACCGCCGCAAGGCATGCGTATGGTCAGCGGCGCAATGAAATCGCCGCCGGACCGGTAGCGCAGGCGCGCGGCTTCCGACACGATCTGGTCGGTTGCCGGATAAAAATAATCGGCGAACTGGATTTCCACCACGGGGCGCAAACCGTAGGCGCCCATGCCCACGGCGGCGCCGACGATGCCGCCTTCGGATATGGGCGCGTCGAACACGCGGTTGCGGCCGTACTTGGCCTGCAGCCCTTCGGTGCAGCGGAACACGCCGCCGAAATAGCCGACATCCTGTCCGAAAACGACGACGTTATCGTCACGCTCGAGCATGACATCCATGGCCGATCTTAAGGCCTGGATCATGGTCATGGCACGGGTTTCCTGCCCGAGAGTCGTGTCGTCCATGCCTACACCCCCAATTGCTGGCGCTGGCAGCGCAAGTGCCAAGGCATTTCTTTGTAGACATCCTCGAACATCGTGGCGACGCTAGAGGTTTGCCCGGTAGCCAGCGTGCCGTGGCTTTCGGCCTGTTTCTGGGCGGCAATGACCTGCGCTTCGTATTCCTTCTGGGTGCGGTGGTGCTCTTCTTCGGACCAGGCGCCGATGCCGATAAGATGCCGTTTCAGGCGATCGATGGGATCGCCCAGGGGGAAGCGCGCCCAGTCGTCGGCGGGCCGGTACTTGGAGGGATCGTCGGAAGTGGAATGCGGGCCGGCGCGATAAGTAACCCATTCGATCAAGGTAGGCCCCAGGTTGCCGCGAGCGCGCTCGACAGCCCATTGCGAAGCGGCGTATATCGCCAGGAAATCGTTGCCATCGACCCGCAGGGATGCAATGCCGCTACCCACGCCACGCGCGGCGAAGGTGGTGCTTTCACCGCCCGCCAGCGCCTGGAAGGACGATATGGCCCACTGGTTGTTGATGACGTTCAGTATGACCGGCGCCTGGTATACGTGGGCAAAGGTCAGCGCGGTCTGGAAATCGGCCGCGGCGGTTGCGCCATCGCCTATCCAGGCCGACGCGATTTTTGTATCGCCCTTGATGGCCGACGCCATGGCCCAGCCCACCGCCTGAACAAATTGGGTCGCCAGGTTGCCGGAAATGGAAAAGAAACCGGCATCGCGCACGGAGTACATGACGGGCAACTGCCGGCCTTTGAGATGATCGCGGTCATTGGAGAACAACTGGCACATCATGTCGAACAGCGGGACATCCTGGGCGATCAGCAAGTTCTGCTGGCGATATGACGGGAAACACATGTCGCCCTTGGACAGCGCCATCACCTGCGCCGTGCCTATGGCTTCTTCGCCCAGGCTTTGCATATAGAACGACATTTTTTTCTGGCGCTGCGCAATCAGCATGCGGGCATCGAAAATGCGCGTCTTGATCATGGACTGCAAGCCTTTGCGCAATATTTGCGGATCAATCGCCTGCGCCCAGGGCCCTACGGCATTGCCGTCGTCATCGAGAACGCGCACCAGGGTGTAGGCCATGTCGGTGGTGTCGACGGCTGGCGTATCAACAGGAGGTTTGCGCGCCGCACCGGCTCGAGCCAGGCGCAGATAAGAAAAATCGGTAGCGTGGCCGGGACGCCCGGAGGGCTCGGGCACATGCAACTGCAGTGGAGTAAGTTGTCTCATGTTTGCTTTAAGAAAATGTCTTGTGGAATTTTCGAACCGCTATGTCTTTTTTACACCGTCTTGTGGACAGCAGATTCCATCATCGCCGATTCGCCATGAATGCGCAAGCGTGGCCGCGAGGGCTTGTTCCTGGCGCTGACGGCCCTGCCAATACCGGGCGCAAATTGCCGCACGCCGTGCGGCCAGATTGCCTATCACAGTGCCGACAGACACGCCCAGCGCCGTGCCAACCGAAATACCGGTCAGGATAATGTCAAGCAATTGGCCAGATCATCCGCATCGACCTGCGTGCGGCATCGGCAAGATTGCAAATAGGTCTTACGGCATGCGCCCGATCATCATTTCCAAAAGTGCTGGAGCGTTTTTGGCGGAACTCTAGGAGAAAGTGTGAGCAAGGCCACGATCTGCCGGCTATCCGAATCATCAAGGATCAGGAAATGTATTTACGAGGCTTGATCAAGGTGTATATCAGCGTCGGTTTTTATTTGACTTGCCGCGGCGCCTATGATGCCAATCCAGGCCGATCAGCGGCTACGGCCGGCCTGGGCACTGACAAGCTTGCCCAAGACAGCAACGGCCTGCTCAGTGCGCGCATCCCAGGTGTGCCCATAATTCAGACGCAAACAGTTGGTAAAGCCCCGCGCGGCTGAAAAAATAGGCCCCGGTGCAACGCTGATTCCCTGGGACAAGGCGTGTTTGTGAATTTCAAGCGCGTTGACACCGATGGGCATTTCGACCCACAAAAAATAACCGCCGGTCGGTCGGGTTGCCCGCGTGCCTGCTGGAAAATAATGTCCTACCGCTTCCGCAAAAGCGGTTTGCTGGACCTGCAGTGTGTGACGCAATTTGCGCAGATGCTTGTCGTACCCGCCTTTTGCCAGATAGTTTGCCAATCCCATTTGCGTAGGAATAGGCGAGGTCAATGTGCTGGTCAGTTTTTGCCGGGCGACGGCGCGCGTGTATCGCCCTGGCGCCGCCCAGCCCACTCGATAACCAGGGGCCAGACACTTTGAAAAGGAGGAGCAGTGCATCACTATCCCCTCGCGATCGAAGGCTTTGGCCGCGGCCGGCCGTTTGTTGCCGAAATAGAGCTCGCCATACACATCGTCTTCAATAAGCGGGACGTCATAACGCGTCAGCAGTTCGACAAGAGCCTTCTTTTTTTCGTCAGACATCAAGCTACCCAGTGGATTTTGGAAGTTGGTCATTAGCCAACAGGCCTTGGGGCGATGCCGCTCTATTGCCCGCTCCAAAGCAGCCAGTTCAATACCCTCGCGCGGATGAGTGGGGACCTCGATAGCCGCAAGCTGTCTTCGCTCCAGCGATTGAAGAGCGGCATAGAAAGTAGGCGATTCGATCAGCACTGCGTCCCCCGGCCGGGTCACAGCGGCAAGGCAAAGATTCAGCGCCTCGAGCGCGCCGTTGGTGATGACAATTTCGTCGGTATGAATATGTTGACCATCCGCGAGATACCGCAAGGCTATTTGGCGGCGTAAATCAGCATTGCCCTGGCTCAGGTCATCGACCGTACTCCACGGGTCAAGCCCCTGTGAGCTGCTCGACAAAGTACGCGCCAATCGTTCCATCGGGAATAGCAATGGGCTGGGAAATGCGGAGCCTAAGGGCACGACGTCGCGATCCATCGCTGATTCAAGTACGTCGAACACACGGTCGCTGATATTGACCGAAACGGTTTCCTCCTCCGGCTGCGACGCAGAGTCGGCCTCAGGCGCAAGCCGGCGAACCCCATGGGCCACGAAATATCCCGAACGTTCCCGTGCCCGAATCAAGCCCAGCGCCTCGAGAGAATAGTAGGCCTGAAAAACGGTCGAAGCACTGATGTGGCGTTTAGACGTGACTTGCCGAACCGAGGGAAGCCGGTCGCCGGGGCGCAAGAGGCCAGCGCGTATGGACTCGGCAAGTTCCGCGGCCAGGGATTCATAAAGCTTCATATCATTTCCCAAGGGTTAACACGTATAAATACTTTTCTGATGCTGGATTTTTCATTTTTTTTGTTTTATCACAATTTGAATGACGTCGGAAAACAATAAGGCCAATGCTATCAGTATGAAGGAAATTACACCTGGAAAATAAATCTGATATGTATTTTTATCAAAAATCTGATTATTAACAAACTGATTATAAAAAAATACAATTCTATCGTACATTTACTTCAGAGCGTCATCCATGACGGCTCCATCCTCAGAGAATCTTCATGAACCCGACGGCCTTGTTACTGGCTACTTTTATTCTATCTATTGCCGGACTTTTCACCTTTATCTGGTCGCTGCGCAAGGGACTGTTTGACATCGAGTCCAGCGGTGCCCGAACCATTTTCACTGCCGGGGAGATCGGACGACCGGAAGAGCCCTCGGCGGATCAGGCGCAATACCAGGCCTTGGCGCAACTGTCGGACAGCCATATCGCCGCTAATCACGGCGTTCAAGTATCGGCTAAGGAAATGGCCGCTCGGGAAGCGGCGGATCGCTCTAGTGCTTTTCCGGCCTTCGTGTTGATAGGCTGTGCCGTCGTATGGTTGATCGTGGCCTCGCTGGCCGGCCTGCTCAGCTCGCTCAAGCTGCATTGGCCCGATCTGCTGACCGATACCGCCTGGCTAAGCTTCGGGCGCCTGCGCACTATTCACCTCAATGGCGTGGCGTATGGCTGGGCGCCGCTGGGTCTGTTGGGCCTGGCGATCTGGATGCTGCCCCGCCTGTTGCAGACCAAGCTGCTGGGCGGGCGCCTGGTGATTTTTGGCGCGTTGCTTTGGAACGCCGCACTGATCGCGGGCCTGGGAGCGATAGCGGCCGGCATGAGCGCCGGCTTGGAGTGGCTGGAGATTCCGTGGCAGATCGGCGTCCTGTTCGCCATAGGAGGCATGCTGGTCGGCATGCCCATGGCGCTGATGCTGACGCGCCGCAGAGCCAAGCATTTATACGTTTCCGTCTGGTACATGGGCGCGGCCTTGTTCTGGTTTCCCACGCTATATATCGTGGCCAAGGTGCCCGGCGTGCATTTCGGCGTGGAGCAGGCAACCATGAATTGGTGGTTCGGGCATAACGTGCTGGGTTTGTTCTATACGCCATTGTCCATCGCAGCCGTCTATTACTTCCTGCCCAAGGTCATAGGCCGGCCGATCCGCTCCTATAACTTGTCCCTGCTCGGCTTCTGGACCCTCGCATTTTTCTATGGACAGGTCGGCGCCCATCATCTTATCGGCGGGCCCATCCCCGAGTGGCTGATCACCTTATCTATCGTGCAAAGCGTGATGATGATCATTCCAGTCCTGGCCTTCTCGGTAAACCAACACTTGACCCTGAAGGGGCATTTCAATGCGTTGCGGCATTCGCACACACTGCGTTTTATCGTGTTTGGCGCCATGATGTACACCGTGGCTTCCCTGCAAGGCACGTTCGAAGCGCTACGCTCGTTCAACGCCGTCACCCACTTTACGCATTTCACCGTTGCGCATGCGCACCTGGGCATGTATGGCTTCGTGTCCATGGTGATTTTCGGCGGGGTCTACTTTGCCATGCCCCGCATCCTGGATACGGCATGGCCGCGGCCCAAGCTGATTTCGCTGCATTTCTGGCTGGTCGTTGCCGGCTTTGCCGTTTACATGATCACCCTGAGCATAGGCGGCATTCTGCAAGGCCTGGTGTTGCTGGATCCAGCAAAAGCGTTCATCGACTCGGTAGCCGTCACGATGCCCTGGCTGCAGGGCCGTTCAGCGGGCGGCGCGTTGATGACACTTGGCCACCTGGTTTTCGCGCTGCATGTTCTGTTGATCACCCTGCGTTCGGGAGTGTTTGCCGTTACCGAGCGCTCTTGCGCGCAACTCATTGCGTAATTTGGACTATGGAAAACGAACTCAAACTTATTGTCGGCGCCATGGTGACATTGTCGCTGGCCACCTCGGCCATGATAGTCGTGCCGTTCTTCCAGCTCAAGGATGAGCCGGCGCCCGCGCAGCTCAAGCCGTATACCAGTCAGGAGTTGCGTGGCCGCCATGTCTACCAGGCCAATGCCTGCATTGCCTGCCACACGCAGCAGCCCAGCGCCACGGGCGCTGGCGTTGCCGACGCCAGCCGCGGCTGGGGCCGCGCCTCGGTGGCTGGAGACTATCATTACGATGACCCGCCCCTGTTGGGCACCATGCGCACCGGCCCCGACCTGTTCAATATCGGCGTGCGGCAACCCAGCGCCGACTGGCAGTTTGGGCACCTGTTCCAGCCGCGAGCCTACAGTCCCGGCAGCAACATGCCTTCCTACCGTTTCCTGTTCGACGTTAAAGATCCCGGCTCCGTGGCCAAGGACGAACGCGTGGTGCACTTGCCTCCCGGCACCGTCGAAGAAGGCAAAGTGGTCGTGGCCAAGCCCGAGGCTGTTGATCTGGTCGCGTATTTGCTCAGCCTGAAACGCAACTACCCTGTTCTCACCTTGGAACAGGCCCAGGCCTTGTCCGGCGAGTCCGCTTTCGCCGGCGACGGCCAAGCGCGCGCCGCGCAAGGCCAGGCCAGCGGGGACCGCCATGACTGAGCCCAGGCGAACCAGCGGCGCGGAGAACGCCGAGCCGCATGAACAGAACAACCCCGTGCCGCGCGTGCTGATCGGACTGATTGCGGCTCTTATCATATGGGCCGTTTACTATATTTATATGTCCAGTCCCAATAGTGTCGCCGCCTTGGGCGATCATCGGACTGCGGCGACACTAGCCGCAGGGGCTCCAGCAAGCAATAGCGCGCTGGATGGCAAGCAAATCTTTACGACCACCTGCCAGGCTTGCCACCAGGCGACAGGGCAAGGACTACCCAGTGTCTTTCCCCCTCTGGCGGGCGCTTCCTGGGTAACCGGCGATCCGGACACCTTGGCGAAAATTGTTTTGCATGGCCTGACGGGGCCTATCGATGTGGGTGGCACGACCTATAACGGCGCCATGCCTACTTTCGGCAATCAGTTCAGCGATGCGGAGTTAGCCGCGGTATTGACCTACATACGAAAGGAATGGGGAAATAGCAGTCCCGCTATAGAGGCTACTGTGGTGGAGGCGGCGCGCAAGGCCACGGCGGGCCGGACAGAGCCATGGAAAGGAGCTGAAGAACTATTGAAGCAAGCCCCAGCAGATTCTGGTGCAAACGAGTGATGAAAGATTCAAGCGCTTTGTCGTCGTTGGCCGCCACCGCCGCCATCTTGGTGATGGGGCTGGCGGCTTTCGCCGCCGTCACATCGGGGTTCGCGGCCTTGACTTCCGATGGAATACGACGCATACAATTGCAGCGGGAACCGAGAGCCTTGCCAAGCCTCATGCTGGTGGACGAGCGCAGTCAGGAACTGTCGCTGGCAAGCTACGGCACTCCATCGCCCAAGGTTACTTTTGTGACCTTGATTTACGTTCAGTGCCAATCAATTTGCCGCAGCAGTGTCGCTGGCCAGTCGTGGTTGCAGTATGCCATTCAGGCCAAAGGCCTACAAAACAAGGTGCGATTGCTGACGCTTAGTTTTGATCCGGTCAACGACACACCGGAGCTCATGGCAACCCATGCGCGCCGAATGAATGCCGACCCAGCTATATGGCGGTTCGCGACGGTACGCAATCCGGCCGACCTGCCATCTTTGCTGAAAACGTTCGACACCATTGTTCTTCCAGACGGTTTGGGGGGCTATTCGCACAATGCGGCCCTGTTCCTTATAAACCAGAATGGTCAACTTTCCCGGGCTTACGATATCGACAGACCTGATATTGCATTGGCGGATTATCTGGCACGAAACGGGACGAGTTAAGAATGGCAGGCGGCAGGATGCAATCGGCGGGCGAGGCAATGCGGCGGTTGTGGCCATGGTTGCCAGGCGGCCTACTGGCCGCGCTGGCATTGTTTCAGCCCTGGCTGGAGCAATCGATGCCCCGCCATATGGGTATCGAGCTGCCGCTGCTGTTTATTGCAGGCTGGGCCGCGGCACGGGTTGCGGGCCCATGTATTACCCGCTCTCTTGCGCCATGGAATATGGCGGGAGTTCCTCTCTTGGTATTTTCAATGTTGGCGCTTTCGCTCTGGATGGTGCCGGCGGCCCTGGATTATGCGGTGCTTAACGGGGTTGTTGGCGTGTTGAAAGTAATCAGCCTGGTGCTTGCGGGACTATTGGCTGGGCTATCTTGGACAACAGCTGGCCTCATTGTCCAGGCATTTTTTGTCTTGAACTGGTTCTGGATGACTTTTGTCGTCGGCATGCTGTATCGGGAAATACCGCAACAATTATGCAGTGTTTATCTTGTTGACGAACAGGCCGATACCGGCTTGGCAATGATGACCTGGGCCGTGTTCGGGCTGGCCCTTTGGATACCCGGGGCATTGAAAGAGATTCGTAGTTGGGATCGTAAAGAATTCGATTAGTGCAGGCCAGCGTTCGCGGCAGTCAGATACGCAACCCGATAGTGCCCGGGGTAAATGTTGAGTGCGGCGTCAAAAAATCTGGCTGACATACACGTCCCAGGCGAGCACCGCATTCGGTGCTCGCCCTCCCTGCTTGCCATCGCTACTGGACTATCAATCATTACAAGAGTCCGAAGAATATTGCAATGGCACTGAATTGCGAAATCGCCGTGTCAGTTTCTGTATAACGCATCTAAAACCGCTTGCGTATGCTCGCCTAATAAGGGAGCCGGACTAATAAGGCGGGCAGGTGTGCCAGATAGTCGAATCGGAGCGATCATTGTCGCCGGAGCGTCATTTGAACCGCTTTCCGGCCTGCGTACCAAGGCGCGACTTTGGACCTGGGGATGCTTCATCACCTCCTCATACGTCAGCACGGGTCCTGCCGGAATACCTTCCTGCATCAATCGTTCCAGCCAGACATCGGCCGGCGCGGCAGCCAACGCCTGCTCAATGATTGCCGCAAGTTCCTCCCTGTTTTCGATACGGTCCGCGTTCGTGATGAATCGATCATCCGTCAGCAATTCGGTGCAGCCAATAACTTCGCAGGTTCGTTTCCATAGGTGTTGGGCTGCGGCGCCTAACGCTATTGAACCGCGCTGCGTTGCAAATATCTGGTACGGCGCCGCATTGCGGGACGCTTGACCCATACGCTCTGGATTGACGCCGGTAGCGAGAATGTGCGCCACCTCCAGCGGGGCCATTGCCAATGCGGAATCGAGCAGCGCCACGTCGACGTATTGCCCTTCACCCGTACGCTCCCGAGCCGCGGCCGCTGTCAGGATACCTATGGTGGCGAATAAGGCTGTTGACACGTCGACAATCGGAATCGGCAGGCGATGGGGCTGCCCATCGGCTGGCCCGCATATTGAAGCCAGCCCCGACATTGCCTGAATGACGAGATCAAAGCCGCCCTCATTGCTCATCGGCCCTGTCTGCCCAAAACCGGAAATAGAACAATAGATGAGGCGCGGGAACCGCGCTTTAAGATCGTCGTAGCCAAACCCCATACGGGCCATGGTGCCGGGGCGATAGTTCTCCACCAACACATCCGCCGTTGCAATCAGGTCCAGGCACTGGCTACGGCCAGAGTCCGTCGCGAGATCAATGGTAACGCTGCGTTTATTCCGGTTGAACAAGTTAAAAAATGCGCTTTGACCCCCGATAAAAGGCGATGACTGACGTTGATCGTCGCCTCCCTGCGGCTTTTCGATCTTGATCACCTCCGCTCCGAAATCGGCTAGTAGCGCCGTGCAATATGGCGCGGCGATCCATTGCCCCAAATCCAGAACTCGCAGCCCCTGAAGTGCTGTCTTCATCACAAATACTCCTTGGCAGTCTTAGGGGCCAATATCGCTGCCCCTTGAAGGGCAAGCACGCCTCGCTCCTTTACATGGGCCTCGTAAATGACTTCTGCATCGTTCATGAGCCACGCAGTCGTCACGAGCGACTCTCCTGGATAGACCGGATTACGAAAGCGCGCAGTCATGCCGATCACCCTGTCCGCATCATAAGCCGCAAGCTCCCGCGTCAACGCGTGATGCACCAGTCCGACCGTGCAAATTCCGTGCAATATAGGCCGTGGATAACCAGCCTCGCGAGCTGCGGCAGGCATGGAGTGGATGGGATTTACGATGCCGTGCAAATCGAACAACAACGCATGCTGACACAAGGTCGGCATTTCACATTGAGCGTCGGGCGGTCGGTCCGGCGGCGCCGGCAGCCGTATCGACGCACCGGATGCGCCACCAAACCCGCCATCACCGCGACATATGGACGTCATCGACAGCGTAGCGTAAAGATCGCCCGTTCCAGCATCGCGCAGCGTACGTTCAGAGTGAAGCAAGGCGCCGAAACGTTCGCCTCTATCCTCTACCCCTGTAACGCGCAACTGCCCGATCAATCGGCCCGACGATGGCAGCGGCTTGTGCAGCACCAATCGCTGCTCTCCCAACACGCAGCGCACCCAGTCAATTTCCGTCCAGGCTTGTTGCTGCCAAAAGCCAGGGTTGGCCATCACCAGGGCCATGCTGCCGGTGGTTTTAGGGCAGTCGCCATACACATATTGCAGTTGCTTTTCATCCATCGGATCCTGCCCGTACCCGGCAGTCAGCGCATACAAAGAGGTATCGCGCGCAGTATAGGCCTGCTCAATAGGAGGAAAGTCGTGCGACAAAAGCGCTTGTATATTCATTTTTGGCCGCCTCAATTCACCATGAGCTTCGCCTCGCGTACCACCGGCTCCCATTTCTTCATATCAGCCGCGATACGCTCCTGGAATTGTGCGGTGCTACCCCCCATCGGCGTCATCCCCATATTGATTAGCTGGGCGGCAACCTTTTTATCCTGAAGAATGGCATTGATATCCGCATTCAACTGCTCCGCGATCGCCTGCGGAGTCTCACCAGGCGCCACGATGCCGAACCAGGCGGATGCCTCATAACCCGGCAGCCCGGCTTCAGCGATGGTAGGAACTTTCGATAATTGCTGTGGACGCGTGGAAGACGTGCTGCCTAGTGCTCGCAGTTTTCCGCTCTCTATGTGCGGCAGCGCCGACGAGAGGTTATCGAACATGACTTGCACATCTCCGCTGTAGAGCGCCTGCAGTCCAGGAGCTGAACCCTTGTATGGCACATGCATGAGCTGCACGTTTGCCATCCTCGACAGCAACACACCGGCCAAATGGTTGGAAGAGCCGTTTCCGGACGAAGCGAAAGCAATGTCATCAGGGTGGTCCTTCGCCTTCTTCAACAGATCCTGCATGGATTCAATATCGCTCTGTGCGTTCACAACCAATACGTTGGGCACTTCCGCGACCGCCACTACCGGCTTGAAGTCGCGTTTGGGATCGTAGCCCGGCTTCGAGAAGATCAGAGGATTAATGGCGAATTGGCCGATGGAGGCCATCATTAGCGTGTATCCATTGGGTCGCGCCCGCGCCAACGTGGCAGCTGCGATATTACCGCCCGCTCCGGTTCTGTTTTCGACGATGAATTGCTGGCCATATTTCTCGGTAAGCTTTTGTCCCAGGATGCGCGCAAGCAAGTCGGTCGTACCGCCCGGCGCATAAGGAACGATGAGCCGAACCGGCTCAGCGGGATAAGCGGAAGCCGCTGCGTTTGCAACTGACGTAACGATACAAGCGGCGCCGATCAGCACCGCTATTTTTTTAAGATGGATCACGTGATCTCCCTTTACTGTCTATGGAAAATTTCTATATTGCGAATGTCCTGTCGAGCCGGACAATGTCACCCCTATAGATGGGAATACCTACGTACAGAATGCGTCCCGCCTGATCCCGCACTACCCGTTTCATAATCACAACGGGAGCGCCGACAGCGATGTCGAGCAGTTTGGCCAGCTCTACGTCCGCCGCGTCGATCTGGATCGTTTCATGCGCGTCAAGTTTTGTATCGGGCATGAGCTTGCGCAGAAGATGCAGCACGATTTCCTTGCGAAATCGCTTGGGCGCTTTTTCGAAAATGCTCTGGTCAAGATAAATATCGGCAACGGTATAAGGCATGCCCTGCGCCTCGTGCAGCCGACGCATGTGATGGTAAGCATCGCCAAGCGTGCCCGGTTGCCCATGATCGATGGGAACGACAGCATTGCGATGTTCGCCAAGGATGCGAGTGGTGCTGTTCTGCCACAGATTCCGGATACCGCTCCAGTCCTCATCCAGCGGCAGTTGGAGGGCGGCTGGCGCCACTACGGAATCGCTGACAAAAGTACCAACCCCCTGGCGGCGTTGCACCAAGCCATCGGCCTCCAGCAGCCCAAGCGCCTGACGCGTCGTAACCACCGCAGCGTCGAACTGGCTGGCGATCTGCTCTATGGACGGCAGGCGACTACCCGGAGCATATTCGCCCGTACGAATCCGCAGCCGTATCACGTGCGCAAGATTGACATATCGTTTGTTGGATCCGCCCGACAGCAGATCTTTCTTCGCAACCATTTTGTAACCTCGAATCATCAATGGCTCGTTAACATCCTATCATTCTAATAATAGAATGATATAGAACGCAAGTACTTTTTGCCCGGGTGCTATGGCGGAAAAGAATCCAAGAGTTCACATGCGATCAGCAACAAGCCTGTCCGCGCCAGTTGGGACTAGTACCCCAGGCGCCGAACGACAGCCCTAACGCCCCTGCCAATACCGGGGCGCGAACTGCCGCTCGCCATGCGCCGACAAACCCGCGGCGCGAGATTGAAACGTAATCGCCCCGTCTTGGTCGGTGCGCCAGAATACCGCCCCGCTGTCCTGCCAACGCGCTTGAATCGCCGGACTGGGATGCCCATAGCGATTCCACAAGCCGGCCTGCGCCACCACATGTTTGGCCTGCACAGCGTCGACAAACCGGGAACTCGACGAATTTTTCGAACCATGATGGGCCGCCAGCACAATGTCCACCGGCTCCAGGCCCCGCTCCACCAAGGTCCTTTCTTGCAAGGAGCCGATATCCCCGGGCAATAAGGCGGAATGGTATTGCCCCCGGATACGAAGCACGCAGGCGCGATCGTTGCGCTGCTTGCGCCGCGCGCGAGGGGTCGCCGACGATGCCGTCAATGGCCACAAGAACTCGAAGGCCACCCCGTCGACCTGCCACGTTATGCCATACTCGCACGGCAGCCTGGCCAGAGGCAGCACGGGCAATTGCCCCGGTACGCCCAGAAGACCCGCTTCGCGCGCAAGGTAGCCGGCCATATCGAAGGAGCTATACGATTGCTCCACCGGCAAAGCCAGCAGCAGGCTGCGCAAGCCGCCCGCATGATCGATATCGGCATGCGAAACCACCATGGCATCAAGCTTGCGTATGCCCAGGGAACGCATGAAGGGCCATATGGTGCGCGCCCCATCGTCCGACGTTGCGCTGCCGCGCAATCCGGTATCGAACAACAGGGAGTGGCTTGCGGTCTGTATGACGATCGCGCTGGACTGGCCGACATCCAGTGCGTACATATCCCATGCCCCGGGCGGCGGCCTTTCGGGTTGCCGCAGCAAGGCCGGCAGCATGAACAGCCAGGCCATATTGCGCAAAGGAATGCCGTGGGGCAAAAGCGCCAGGAACAAGCCCAGCATGGCCAGCAGCGTCAGCCACAATGGCGCGGCAGCGGCATTGAAACTGGCGGCGCGGAAACCGGCCAGCCACACCGTGGGCGCCATGATGAATTCGAAAGCGGCGTGCCCCACCCAAGCCAAGACCGCGGCCAGCGATTCCAGCCCCGGCACCAGGGCGGCGCCCGCCGACAACAAGGCCAAAGGCGTGACGATCACGCTGACAACCGGAATGGCGTAGGCATTGACCAGCGGCGAAGCCAGTGAAACCTCATGAAAAATCAGAGCCAGCAAAGGCATCAACCCAATAGTAATGGCCAGTTGCAAGCGCGCGGCGGTGGCCAGGGAAGACCGCCAGCGCCGCACGCGCGTGGCGCGCACCCGCCCTACCGGATACCCCCACCAGCCCGAGCTTGCCATCAGTACATACACCGCCGCGAACGACAGCCAGAACCCGCTGGCCAATAACGCCCACGGATCGAGCAGCACAACGGCAAACGCCACCAGCGACAACAGCCTGGACAAGTTCATGGGCAAACGCAGCAAATAGGAAACAGCCACCACCATCAGCATTAGGAATGTACGCCGCGCGGGCACTCCCCACCCTGCCAGCAAACAGTACAGCCAGGCAACCAGCAAGGCGGCCAGGGCCGCCGCCATCTGGGCGGGCAGCCGTTCGGCCCAGGCATGGCCGCGAAAGCGCAAGCGGCGCCAAAGCCAGAAAACCAAGCTGCCGCCCAGCGCCGCTATCATCGTGATGTGCGAACCGCTGATCGACACCAGATGCGTAATGCCGCTGCGATTGAATACCTGCCAGTCCGCGGCATCCACGCTGGCCTGATCGCCTATGGCCAGCGCCAACAGGACCGCACCGTAGCGTTTGCCGTCCAGATAAGGCTGCATGGCGGCGCGTACGACGTATCGCGCGCGTTGCGCCGCGACAGGCAGGCTGGCCCACGGTTCGTCGCGCAAGTATCGCGGCGTGCCGCGCACGCTGCCGGTTGCCCTGACACCATGCGCAAACATATAGGACTCATAATCGAAGGCATGCGGATTGCGGTTCCCATGAACTTTTTTCAAGGTCAGCGACATGCGCCACACTTGGCCCGGCACCAGCTCTGGAAAGTCGGCGGCGCCTTGGGCCGGCTTGCGCTCGGCGCGCCCATAGGGCCCGGCCCAATTACCCGCCGTCCACGAAACCAGGATGCGCGAAGGCACGCCCGTCGGCTTGGATGAAATGACCTCGGCTTCGAATTGACGGCTATCCGCGCTTGAACGCGGCAGCGCCGCCACGCGCAGCACGACTCTGGAGACCTTATTCTCATTGCCCGCGTCCAGCCTATCAGCCAGCCTGTGCTCGGCCCGGACAACGGTAAGCAGCAAGCCCGCAACCGCCGCCCAAACCGGCAGCAACAGGCGCCATCGGCATGTTTTCGCCAGGCGGAAAATCAGCGCCGACGCCACGATGGCGCCGGCCAGCACGCACGCCCATGCCGCAAGGCTTGGCAAAGAGGGAAAGCAATGCACCGCCCCGGTCGCGGCCACGAAGGCCAGCAAACAGATACGCCCCGTCACGCCTGCAGACTCCAAATGGCCTAGCGTAACGGCGAAGCAAGGAAAAAGGGGCAAGAGGCGGACAAGGCCAGCCCTTCGGATACTACGGGGCTGTGAAGCGTGGGGATTTCATGGAGACTTCCCTAAAACGCGGTCATAGTCACCATTCTTCGCCACGATTAAGCGGCCTATCGGGCGCGGCACCACACAATACACATCAGGACAGTGCACAGCCTCTCATGGCGCGACAAGTTCTTCGGCAAGGTAGGCTCGGTGGAGCAACTCCAAAAAGGGCCGCGCTTCAGGCAAGGATACGGAGCCGATCCGGCGTACCGCCACGCCAGGTGTCCATGAATTCATCACCACAGCCCCGGACAATGCCGGCAGATCGGCGAGTGTCACATCCTGATCGCGCTGAGGAATACCAAGGCGATCCAGTTGCCGACGTACGATGCTCATCGTGGTGCCGCGCAACATTTCTGCCACTGGCCACACAACGGTGCCGCCATCCCAAAAGGCCAGGTTCCAAATAGTCCCCTCGCTGAGCCGGTCCCGGCGATCAATGAAGACGGCGTCATCGAAGCCTTGTTCAACAGCCCGACGGAGAAAATAAGTCTTGGCTACCTCGCCGACATGCTTTACGGTCGGGAGAGTTCGTTCGTACTCAACCGTCGCCAACGTCAGCGGACCTTCTGGCCCGGACGCGGCCGACCCGGTACGGATCAGCACTTCGGGCACCGCGTCAGCTCCAGCCACAGTGAACTCTCCCGCTGGTGAGTACACCGTAGCCATCAGTGAGAGATGCGCCGGACCGGCCTCCAGCGCCGCCCGTAGATAAGACCGCATCCGATCGTCGGGCGTCGCCTGCCCAAACAACTCCATCGATGCAAGCCGCAACCGCTCCAGATGAAGGTCGAGGCCACGAACCTGGCCTGCGCGCACCTGCATCGCGGTGAAATGGGCATAGCCCGCGAAAGCGAGCGGTGTCAGCTCATGTTGGGTCGCCTCGCGGCCGTTACGTTGAACAGCAAAAGAGGCCGAGCAAGCTGGCATTGATTCACTCCAAGATGTTGGGTCGAGACATGGCGCACTATGCGCCGGCTCACATGATCATTAAGATTTACAATTATCAATCGATAGGCATCCTTTTAAAAGCGAGTATTACTTGATGAATCATCAAATATGGCTTGAAGATAAATGAGCCAAATTCTGCCGGGAACACGAGCACTCAGGACGTTTGAGGCGGCTGGGCGGCACTTGAACTTCACACGTGCGGCCAACGAGCTTGGGTTGACGCCAGCGGCAGTCAGCTACCAGATCAAGGAAATTGAAGATCAATTAGGGATGGCGCTGTTCACGCGTACCAGCCGCAGCACCCAACTCACCCCGGCTGGTTCCCTGTTACTCGAGGCAACCATCGATGCACTGGACACGTTGAGGCGTGCTGTCGCTCGCGCCCGAAGGATAGCTCAAGGGGCGGCGCATCTGCGTGTATCGCTAGGGGGAAGATTTGCCACGAACTGGCTTTTACCTAGACTTTCGCAGTTCAGGGCGGCACACCCAACCTTGGAGCTGACATTCGATATCGCCGACCAGATACGCGATTTCGACGTCGACGATGTCGATATCGCGATTCGATTTGGCGCCGGTAACTACGAACATACGCGATCAGAACGGCTGTTCGATGCAGTAGTGGTCCCCATCTGCAGTCCGAAATTACTCCAAGCCAGCCCCAAGCTGAAAAAGCCGCGCGATCTATTCCGCCACATGCTTTGCTATGTGGACTGCAAGGTGGACGGCATGGTCTGGCCGAACTGGCCTATGTGGATGGCCGCGGCCGGAATCGACGGCTTCGACGACAGCCGATGTGTTGCGTTCTCCGATTCGAGCCATGTCGTACAGGCGGTCATCGACGGCACCGCCATCGGCCTTGTCGAGCTGAGCATGATTGCCGGCGATCTCGCCCAAGGCCGAGTGATGAGGCTGTTCGATATCGGCGTCAGCGTGGCGCCAGAATATGCATATCACTTGGTTTATCCGGAAAGCAGCAGCCAGGACCCTCGGGTTCTCGCTTTTCGCGAATGGATGCTCAACGCGATAAGCGGGAATCCGCCCGCCCCTTTATAAGCCTGCGGCGAAGATGGTGCTTATCGGCAAGCCGCGCGGTTGGAAACCGCGCAATAAGTCAGTCTAGACCAGTGCCTGCTTCTGCAATACGATCAATTGAGCAATGCCGCCACGCGCCAGTTCAAGCAAGTTGTCCAGCGATTCGCGGTCGAAGGTCTGCCCTTCGGCGGTGCCCTGCACCTCGACAAAATGGCCGGCGCCTGTCATCACAATATTCATGTCGGCGCCGCAGCCCGAATCTTCGATGTAATCCAGGTCGAGCACCGTGCGGCCGCCAACCAGCCCCACGGAAACGGCCGCCACATGGTCGAGCAGAGGATCGGTCTTGAGCAAGCCCTGTTTGAGCAGCCCGCGCATGGCGATTGCCGCGGCCACCCATGCGCCGGTGATGCTGGCGCAACGCGTTCCGCCATCGGCCTGCAAAACGTCGCAATCCAGGTGCAGCGTGCGTTCGCCCAGCGCCGTCAAATCGAATACCGCCCGCAGGCTGCGGCCGATCAGGCGCTGGATTTCCTGGGTACGGCCGCTTTGCTTGCCGCGCGCCGCTTCGCGATCGGAGCGCGTATGCGTGGAGCGCGGCAGCATGCCGTATTCCGCCGTAACCCAGCCCTGGCCCTTGCCCTTCAAAAACGGCGGGACCTTTTCCAACACGCTGGCATTGCACAGCACATGGGTATCGCCCGCCTTGATCAGCACGGAACCCTCGGCATGGCGCGTGTAGCCGGTCTCGATAGACATGGGCCTGAGTTCGGCGGCCTGGCGCCCGGATGGACGGGCATCGCCGGGTTCGGATGTAAGCGTGGATTTGGACAAGAAAAACTCCATTTTTTGTGCTGCGGATGAATAAAACGCATTCTCTCATGATGCGGCGCCTTGCACCAAAGAACCCCGTGCCGCGGCTTACAATAGCCGCTTTACGCCAAAGAACAGGACCTTTTCCCATGATCCGTAGCATGACCGCTTTCGGCAATGCCCGCGCCGAGTCCGCGCAAGGCAGCGTCACGATTGAATTCCGCAGCGTCAACAGCAGATTCCTGGACATCAATTTCCGGCTGCCCGAAGACCTGCGCATGATCGAAGGCCTGATCCGCGAAAAACTCGGGCTGGCGGTTACCCGCGGCAAAGTCGATATCCGCGTCAACTATGCGCGCGCCGACACCCGCAACAATGCCAGCCTGGATCCCGATTATCTCGCCGCCGTGGCCCAGCAACTGCGCGCCGCGCGCCAGATCATTCCCGACGTGCCCGCGCCGCGCCTGACCGAACTGCTGAGCGGGTCGGGCGGAGCCGAAAGCGCGACGTTCGATCCGGATATCTGGTCGGCCATGTGCCTTGAAGCCACGTCCCAGGCGCTGGTCGAACTGCAGGCCGCGCGCGAACGCGAAGGCGGGCGCCTGGCGGCAATGATGCAAGAATGCGCGGACAATGTCGCGCGGATCGTCGATCAGGTCGAACAAGACCTGCCCGCCTTGCTTGCCGAGCATCAGGAAAAAATCAGCAACAAGCTGCGCGATGCCCTGCTGGCCGTCAGCCCCGATGGTTTCGCGCAAATCAGCGGCGCCGAACTCTCCGCGCGCATCGCCCAGGAAGCGTCGCTGTTTTCGCTGCGCATCGACGTGGCCGAAGAGCTATCGCGCCTGCGTTCGCATATTGCCGAACTCGGGCATCTGTTGAACACCGGCGAAACCGCCGGCCGCAAGGACAAGAAAAGCAGCGGCAGCGTCGGCAAGCGGCTGGACTTCCTGTTCCAGGAAATGAACCGCGAGGCCAATACCCTGGGTTCCAAAGCCAGCGCCCTGAGCGTTACGCGCGCGGCCATCGATCTTAAACTGCTGATAGAGAAAATGCGCGAGCAGGCGCAAAATATCGAGTAGGGTTTCAGCGGCCGGGCGGCCCCGGGCCGATCAGAACCGCGCGCTGATCAGCGCTTGAACGCTCCAGTCATCCGCCTTGGTCAAGCCGGCATCCTTAAGCGCATAGCCCACAACCACAGCGCTCGAAAAATGGCTCGATATGCCGTAATCGAAGCCGGCCCCGACACGGCTGAGCGTGCTGTGCCTGCCCGAAGCGCGGTCCTTGCCTCTGCCCTGGTCGGCGAACAAGTACGGCGAAACACCGTCCGACACGCCGGTGGCCGACGACAGCAGCGGCATGCCGGCCAGGCGCAATTCATTGCGCCACACAAAACCGCTGTCGATGCTGACGTCATCGAAGTTGTAGCCCCGCACGGCATAGAGCCCGCCGAGGGAAAACCTTTCGGTGTCGGGCGGTGCCTGACCGGACAGCACGCCGGAGAACGTGCTGACCCACGGCATATTCCTGGACAGGACGGTTGCGCGTGTCAGGTCGAGCGCTTCATAGGCATAGGTGATGTCGTCGATCCGACCGTTGCTGAACGTGCGCCAGGTCTGCCTGTCATTGCCGGACATTACGCCGCCCGGATTCATCTTGATGCGCGCAATGAGATTCGCCGGGTAGAATTCCTTCCTATCGTCTTGACTGCCATGCTTTCCCTTCCCCGGCGACTATCGCAAACGGCTGCATAATTTTGTGTGCGTCAATGTACCGAAAGAGGGCGGCAGATACTATCTATGAATTCCCATCAATTCTGACAAAATCTTATGAGTAGGCGTCCGCATGCTTGATCTGAAAACCCTTCTTGCGATCACTCTCTTCATTTCGGCGCTGCAGGGAGTCGCATGGATATTCGTCTGGCGAGCCTGGCGCAAACTGTATGAACTGAAGTTCCTCGCCGCCGGCTTCATCGCCATTGCCATCGGCGTCCTGCTGATCATGCTCCGGGGCGCGCATCCGCCAGGCTGGCACATTGTGCTCGACAACCTGTCGATCAAGCTCGGCCTGGTGCTGATGGCGGCCGGCTTGGCGCGCTTCCTGGGGCAGCCCAGCTATCCTTGGCTCGGCATCTCCATGATCGTCTTCCAGGTCGCTTTCTGGAGCGGCGCGATGATCATCGCACCCGACGCCCTTGCCCCGCGCATCCATGCGTCGACCTTCATCACCATCGTCATGATGGGATCGATGTGCCTGACGCTCGCGCGCGATCGCACCCAGCCAAGGCTGCTGCGCTGGATCACGATCGGCATATTGCTCGAATACGTCTTGGCAAGCATCTTGCAAAGCGTGCTCACCCCCTACAGTCCGTCATCGTCGATCCTCGACAACAACAATGCCTGGTACTTTTTCCAGGCCGACCTGTTCCTGATCTCCTTCTTCGCCTGCATGCTGTTCATGGTAAGCGCGCGGCTTTCCGCCGACCTGGTCGCCAAGAATGAAGCGCTCTCGCGCGAAGTGGCCGAACGGCGGCGCCTGGAGCTGAAACTCGGCGCCAGCCTGGAAACCGAGCATGCGCTGCGCCAAGAGCAGCAGCAATTCGTGCGCCTGCTCAGCCACGAACTGCGCACGCCGCTTGCGATCATCCAGCGCGCCGCCGAAATGATCAGTATCGTGCAGCACCCGCCTCCGGAAGCCGTCACGCAACGCATCGCGGGCATCCAGGAAGCCGTGCAGCGGCTGGTCAAACTGATCGACCGCTTCCTCGTCTCGGATCGACAGGAATCCAGTCCGTTCCAAACCGAACAGATCGACGTCGACAGCCTGCTGGCTGACGTCGCTCGTCATTTCCACGCCATGGGACAAACCTCAAGACTGCGCTTTCACCAAGAAGCCGCCCTGCCCAGCTACCGCGGGGATCCCGATATGCTGCTGACGGTGCTGATCAACCTCGTCGACAACGCGCTCAAGTACTCGTCCGAAGACCAGCCGGTCGACATCGTGGCGCGGGCAGACATCGAGGCGCTCGTCCTGACCGTGCGGGACAACGGCATCGGCATCCCGAAGGAAGAAGCTCCCATGATCGGACGGCGCTTCTTCAGGGCCTCGAATACGGCGGCGGCAACAGGCACCGGCCTGGGCCTCTACAATTCGCGAAAACTGCTGGCGTACCACGACGGGACGCTCGAACTTCTACCCGCCGACGACACAGGAGTCATCGCGACAGTCCGCCTGCCGCTGCCCGGCGTATTCGACGAATCCTCACAACTGACGCTATCGGGCTGAGGCGCAAAAGCGCCCTCGCCTAAGAGAACTTCCGTATGAGGTCTTGCAAGCGATCACAGGCATTCGGAAGTTGCCGTTCAATCGCCGTCGCCACACCAAGCAGCAGTCCCGATCGCCGCATGGATGCCGGGCAATACCATCCCGACAACGCCGCGGGTGCAAGCCCGTAGGCATAGGCCTCTTGAGCGATCGTCTGGTCGTCGGCGCCATCGGCGAGCCTGACCACCACGGCAAGTCCGGCTGGATAGACCTCGAAGCCCCCTGGTTTCCAGGGCGGCCAGAAGTGCATTGCTTCGGCCGGCATAGATGCGCTTCATGCGACGCAAATGCCGCATATAGTGCCCGTCCCGCATGAACTCGGCGGTCGCCATTTGCACTGCCGGCCCGGGCGCGCCGGCAAGACAGGCCGCGGCTTCCTCGAATCGCGATACCAGCGTGGCCGGCACGACGGCAAAACCAAGCCGCAACGTCGGGCTGATCGTCTTGCTGAACGACCCAATATGTATCACCCTGCCCGCTCGATCCAGCGATGCCAGCGCGGGAGCCGCGCGGCGCCTCAGTTGGAGTTCGCCCAGGTAATCGTCTTCAATGATCCAGGCATCCGCGCGTCTTGCCCATTCCAGGAGCCGCACGCGGCGAGCGAGCGACAATGTCGGGCCCAAAGGCGCCTGTTGTCCCGCGGTTACCAACGCCAGCGCCGCATCGGGTGCGTGCGCTTCGCCATAGCCGACATCGATGCCTTCTTCATCTACCGGAATGGGAACCGTCGCGAGCCGGGAAATCTCCAATGCCCTGCGGCTGGGAAGAAATCCCGGGCTCTCGACCCAGGCCTTTCGGCCTTCGGCCTGAATCACTCGCAGCGCAACGCCGAGCGCTCCCGAAAAACCCGCTGAAATGAAGATTTGCGAAGGCTGGCATTCAATGCCGCGTGACAAGGCCAGATGCGCCGCGATCTCTCGCCGAAGTTCATATTCTCCTCGCGGATCCGGATAGGCGGCAGGCGCTTCGACTTCGTCACGTGCCGCACGCGCTCTCAGACGTGCGAACAGGGTGCCCGGGAAACAGTCCGATGCCGGCACGCCCATTTGAAAAACCGCGGGGCCGGGCAGGAAGTGCTGGTATAACGCGGATCGCAGATCCGTCTCGATGGAGCGCGCATCTTCCGTGATGGAACGCGCGGCGGCAGTATGATTGGAGACTCTGGTTCCGCCTGCGCGCGATGAAACGACCCGTTGCGCATCGGTCAACCTCTCATAGGCAACCCTGACCGTACCGCGTGCCACGCCAAGCTGCGCAGCCAGGTCCACCCATGAGGGCAACCTGGCGCCAGGAGCAAGTACTCCACCCTCGATCGCACCGATGATACCCAGCCGGATCTGCTCCGCCAATGAGGTTCCGGACGCACGGTCAAGCTTCAGATCCAAGGTGCTCATAGTGACTGGTACATTAAAAATCTACGTTTTTGGTTCTTTTTTATGAACTGTAAAGAGAGCATGATTCTAACCTCCAAGGAGCTAATCATGAAATTCCATCGCATTCTTCTTTCTCTCGTGGCGGCTACGGCCTTCGGGTCGGCTGCGGCTCACGATGCCGGCGATACGGTCAAGCCGAATTTCTCAAGGGCTATTTCGAACATCCCGGGCAAATCACTCATCGCCGTGGAAGTCCTTTATCCACCCGGCGGCGCCTCGCATCCCCATACCCATGCCAAGTCCTCATTCATCTATGCCTACGTCGTCTCGGGCAGCGTGGCCAGCAAGGTGAACGACCAGCCGGAGCGCGTATACAAGGCCGGAGAAAGCTTCTTCGAAGAGTCCGGTTCACGCCATCCGGTAAGCCGCAATGCGAGCACGACCGAGCCGGCAAAACTGCTGGCCGTGTTTGTCGTCGATTCGGACGACAAGGAACTGACGACCTACGACAAATAGGAGATTGAAATGAGACTGGATTACACCAAAGTATCGCCTGGCGGCGTGAAGGCATTTGGCGGCGTGTATGGCTATATTACACAGTCGGGCCTCGAAGACGTCCTTGTCGATCTGGTCTACCTGCGCGTAAGCCAAATCAATGGCTGCGCCTATTGCCTGGATATGCATACCCGCGACCTGACGAAGAAAGGCGTGACGCCCGCAACGCTTGCGCTCGTACAAGCCTGGCAGGAGGCGGGGCCGGTGTTCAGCGACCGCGAGAAGGCTGCGCTGGCGTGGGCCGAGTCAGTTACCCGGGTTGCGGACACCCACGTGCCGGACAATGACTTCAAGGCCGCCGCCGCGGTGTTCAGCGAGAAAGAACTCGCCGACCTGACAATGGCCATCAGCCTGATGAACGCCTATAACCGGCTCGCCATCAGCTTCCGCCGCGCGCCTGACTCCGCGTTGGCTGCGAAAGGCTGAGGCTTGTCGCTCCGGACGGTCAAGGCCTTGCCGTTGCCTATTCGGCGCGCAACGTCGCCATGTCGATCACGAAACGGTAGCGAACGTCTCCCTTGAGCATACGGTCATATGCCGGGTCGATGTCCAGCATCGAGATCATCTCGATATCCGATACGATGCCGTGCTCAGCGCAAAAATCCAGCATTTCCTGCGTCTCGGCGATCCCGCCGATCAGCGAGCCGGCAAGACTGCGCCGCTGTGCGATAAGGGAAAACATCGATGGCGACGGATGCGGCTCCGAGGGCACGCCGACCATACTCATCGAACCGTCGAGTTTGAGCAATGCAAGATAGGTGTCCAGGTCGTGCGACACGGCAGCGCAATTCAGGATGAAATCCAATTTGCCGATCCAGCCAGCCATCTGCTGCGCGTCCTTGGACACAACGACATCGTGCGCGCCCAACGAGCGAGCATCGTCAACCTTGGATTCCGACGTCGTGAACGCTACGACATGCGCCCCCATTGCACGAGCCAGCTTGATGCCCATGTGCCCGAGGCCGCCGATCCCCACCACGCCGACCGTCTTGCCTGGGCCGGCTCCCCAGTGTTTCAGGGGCGACCAGGTCGTGATCCCCGCACACAGAAGCGGCGCGACCGCCGCCAGATCCTTCTCAGGATGCCTGACCGCCAGAACATAGCGCTCGTCGACGACGATGTTCTCGGAATAGCCGCCGTAGGTGTTCGGCGTGCCTCCCTTGAAACCACCGTTGTAAGTGTTCATGAAGCCGGTTTCGCTCGCGCAGTATTGCTCCAGGCCCAGCGTGCAAGGCTGGCAATGCCGGCAGCTGTCCACAATGCAGCCTACGCCAACGACCTGGCCGAGCTTGAAGTTCTCGACAGCGCTGCCCATCGCCGTGATCTTTCCCACGATTTCGTGACCCGGGACGCAGGGGAACATGACGCCCGGCCATTCGCCGCGCGCGGCATGCAAGTCCGAATGGCAGACTCCGCAGTAGAGAATATCAATGGATACGTCCCTGGGACCGGCGACCCGGCGCTCAATGGAAAACGGCGCCAGCGGAGCGGCGGGGGATGAGGCGGCGTAGGCGTTAACTTGCATGGGGGAATTCCTGTGTGTGATTCGGACTGGTACACAATACTGCCTCGATAGAGGGCGTGCGCCGATGGGATGCCTGGCGAGGATACCCCCCAGGCAGCACCACTATAGTAGCGCCTAACCCGGATTTCTCGCGCCCGCTCCGCTTGCCGGGTTCTTTCCGCATATGGCAGAATCGATCCATTGCTATTTCTAACACGGCCGGAGCCTTTGATGACGATGAACTATGTGAAACTTGGATCCACCGGACTGGACGTATCCCCGCTCTGTCTCGGTTGCATGACCTACGGGGCCGCGGACCGGGGCAACCATAGCTGGACCCTGGACGAAGAAAAAAGCCGCCCTCTTATCCGCCAGGCGCTCGAACTCGGGATTAATTTTCTCGATACCGCCAACGCCTATTCGGACGGCACTTCCGAAGAAATCGTCGGCCGCGCCATCAAGGACTTCGCGCGACGGGAAGAAATCGTCCTGGCGACAAAAGTCTTCAATCGCATGCGTCCCGGCCCAAACGGCGCGGGGCTGTCCCGCAAAGCCATCTTCACGGAAATCGACGCCAGCCTCAGGCGCCTGGGAACGGATTACGTCGATCTCTACCAGATTCACCGCTGGGATCACCACACCCCGATCGAAGAGACCCTGGAAGCCCTGCACGACGTGGTCAAGGCAGGAAAGGCGCGATATATCGGCGCCTCGTCCATGTATTCCTGGCAACTCTCCAAGGCCCTGTACACATCCCGCCAACACGGCTGGGTTGAATTCATCAGCATGCAGAACCACCTGAATCTGCTGTACCGCGAAGAAGAGCGCGAAATGCTGCCCTTGTGCATCGATCAGGGCATTGCCGTCATACCCTGGAGCCCCTTGGCGCGAGGGCGCCTTACCCGCCCCGCCGACCAGACTACGCCGCGCCAGGAAACCGACAATTTCGGCAGCAAGCTGTATACGCAGTCCACCGACTCGGATCGCGGCGTTATCGATCGTGTGGGCCAGATAGCCGCTGGGCGCGGTGTGCCGCGCGCCCAGGTCGCGCTGGCATGGCTGCGGCAAAAACGCGGGGTCGCGGCGCCCATTATCGGCGCCTCCAAGCCGGCGCACCTCGCCGATGCCGTCAATGCGCTGTCCCTCGAATTGGACAGCGACGAAATAGCGGCGCTCGAGGAACCCTATATTCCTCATCACGTCGCGGGCTTTATTTAATACCCGCCGGCGCCGACGGCCAAGGAGCGCAAGGGATTAGCCGCCAGAGGCGCGCAATCCCTTCTTCGAGCGCTTGCCTTGATAGCGATGCTTTGCAGGACAAACAATGTCTGTCCTGCTACAAAACAAAGCAAATGTATCGACAGAAAGGCTTGCATCTGTGCCGCTGTGCTGGTATGTATAGAATACCCACACCATGGAGGTGCTCTATGCAATCTCCAATCATGACGGCAGACTTGAACGACAACCAGGCAAAACCTCCCCAAGCACCCACCGCAAGCCCATTGACTCCATCGGAACCGCCCCGGCGCGGGCCGCATGAATTGGCGATTTTCCTTGACCTGGATGGAACGCTGGCACCCATCCAGCCAACGCCCGGCCAAGCCGGCATTCCGCCGTCCACGATCAATATCCTTCAGCGGCTGTACGCCGCCTGCGCCCGCTCGGTCGCGATTGTGTCGGGACGCGACGCCGCCGATATCGACCGCATGCTGGCTCCGCTCCGAGTCCCCTATGCCGCCTTGCATGGCGCCCGGCTAAAGGGGCCGGACGGCCGGATAGTCTCCATCAGCGTGCGGCAAGAGGTATTGGCCGAAATAATCGGCCATATCGAAATCGGGGCGGCAAGCCTGCCGGGCACCCTCATCGAACGCAAGACACTGTCAGTGGCGCTGCACTATCGGAATGCCCCGCAATTCGAAGATGCGGCGCAGCGGCTGGCGGCCGGCGCACTGAATGGACACGGCGCCGACTTCGAAGTCCAGCAAGGCAAGATGGTAGTGGAAATCAAGCCCCGCGCGGCCAGCAAGGGCACTGCTATCGAGCACTTCATGAACATTGCGCCATTTCGCGGCCGTATCCCGCTTTTCGCGGGAGACGACCTTACTGATGAATCCGCGTTTCGCGCCGTCAACGCCATGAACGGCATAAGCATCAAGATAGGAACAGGCCCGACACAAGCCCGCTGGCGGCTTGACGATCCGGCGGCATTGAGCGCTTGGCTAGGCTCTCTCTTACCCATCAGGAATCCAACGACGGCTCTTGACACGATAAAGGACAAAACATGAGCAGATTGATCGTTGTATCCAATCGCGTCGCATCGATTGACGAAGGTAAAAGCTCGGCGGGCGGCCTGGCGGTGGGCGTCCTGGACGCCTTGCGCGAAACCGGCGGCATGTGGCTGGGATGGAATGGTGAAATCGAATCCGACCCCGTGCCGCGTCCAGTCACCATAAGCGACAAGAACATCGACTTCTCCACGGTGGCACTGACGCAGCGCCATTACGACCGCTACTATCGCGGCTTCTCCAATGGCCTGCTGTGGCCTACTTTCCATTACCGCATCGACCTTAGCCGCTACACCGGCGAAGACTATGCCGGCTATCTGGAAGTGAACCGGTATTTTGCGCAAATGCTGCTGGCATCGTCCTTGAAAGACGACGACCGCATCTGGGTGCACGACTATCATCTGATTCCATTGGGCAAGGCTTGCCGCGATCTCGGCATCCGCAACAAGATCGGCTTTTTCCTGCATATTCCTTTTCCCAGCCCATCGGTGCTTACGACTATTCCACCGCACCGGGAATTGGTCGAGTCCATGTGCGACTACGATCTGCTGGGGTTCCAGACGCAAAACGATGTCCAGGCCTTCCTGGATTATGCCGAACGCCACCTGGGCGCCACGGTCAGCGGCAATGACGTCAGGATAGGCAATCGCAGCGTGAAAGTGGGTGCCTATCCCATAGGCATACAACCGGACCAGATCAGATCCTTGTCCAAGCAATCCAGGCACTCCAAGCTGCTGGATGCGCTTAAATCAGGGTTGCAGCATCGCAAGCTTATTGTCAGCGTGGATCGCCTGGACTACAGCAAAGGCTTGATCGAACGCTTCAATGCCTTCGAACGCTTGCTGGAAACAGCCCCGCATCAACGCGGCAAAGTGACCCTCGTTCAAATAGCCCCGCCCTCGCGCCAGGATGTCCAGGGATACCGCCAGATCCGGCGCCAGCTTGAAAGCACGGCCGGGCGCATCAACGGCAAATGGACCGAACTGTCCTGGACGCCGATCCGCTATATGAACCGCTCCTACGAGCGGGCGATGTTGATGTCTTTTTTCCGCGTCTCGCAGAGTAGGGCTGGTAACGCCGCTACGCGACGGCATGAACCTGGTCGCCAAGGAATACGTTGCCTCGCAACCCGCCCACGATCCCGGCGTGCTGGTCCTGTCGCAATTCGCCGGCGCCGCGGCCGAAATGCGCGATGGCGCCTTGATGGTCAATCCCTATGACGGGCAAGGCATGGCCGACGCCCTGGACCGCGCGCTGAGCATGCCTCTGGAAGAAAGAAAAACGCGCTACGAGCATTTGATGACAATATTGAGAACGAACGATCTGTCCAGCTGGAGGGACAGGTTTCTGACGGATTTGGGCGGTTGATTTTTATCGCCGCTGGCTGACAGCTCCTGCTCTTCGATGTTTTCTCGGGCATCGAACCGGCGAGCGCCGCCTGGCCTTTCCGGCAGGTTCATCAGAACAGGGCGGCGTCACGATGACTGTCACGTCTCCTGCTACGATGTGGATTGCGCGCCGCTGGCGCTAATCCAACCCACCGCTACAGCCATCCCGTTTCCATGACAGCCAAAATACAGTTTCGCCTGCGCGTCTACCGGGACGACAGCATTGCCATCGGCCCAGGAAAAATCGCCCTGCTGCAAGCCATTGCCGAAACCGGCTCGATTTCCGCCGCCGCGCGCCAGTTCGGCATGTCGTACCGGCGCGCCTGGCTGCTGGTCGACGAAATGAACCGGGCCTTGCGCGAACCGGCCGTCATTACGGCAACCGGCGGCGCGCGCGGCGGAGGCGCCAGGCTCACCCCTGTCGGCGCGGCCATCGTGCAGCACTATCGTGCGGTCGAAACCATCTCGCGCGCCGCCGCGGCGGACGAGATCGCCGCCCTGACCCGGCTGCTTGAACCGTAAAACGTCCGGCTCCGGCGCCTTACCGGCCGCCCATCATGCACAGCCGCTTGATCGTCAATATCGAACTTGCACTCCGGCATAGACAGAGCGGCCGTTGCCGGGCTCGAACAGCGCCGATCCCGCGCTGGCCCGGTCGGTCGTGCTGGCGCTGGCGATATAGCGTTTGTCGCTCAAGTTACGGCCTTCAATGAAGAACGAGTACGGACCACGCTCCCAGCCCGCGCGCAAACCCAGCAGCGCATAAGACGCCGTTTCCGCGCTGTTGGCGTTATCGACATAATAGGCTTGCGGCGTCCATTCCACATTGGGGCCAATGAAAAAACCGGCGGGATGTTTGTACAGCACTTCGGCGCGCAAGTAATGGCGCGGCGCGCCCGGTATCTGATTGTTCCCCCACGTGTCGTCATGGTCAAAACGGAAGTCGCTGAACGTATAGGCGGCATTGAGCACCAGGCTATCGGTTTGCCGGCCCTGCTCGAACACGCCCTTGAAGAACGTCCAGTTCAAACCCGCCTCCAGGCCTTGATGTATCGTGCGGTCCAGATTCGCCGTCTTGTCGCAGATATTCCATGGCGAACTCAGGCACTGGAATTCGTTTTTGATCCGCGCGCGGTACACCGATATATCCCATTCAACATCGCCGTCCCGGCCGCGTGTGCCGATTTCGACAGTCGTGGCGCGCTGGGGCTCGAGCCTATCCAGATCATTCGCGGTGGAAAAGTTCATGTCGCCGAAAGTCGGCGGCTCGGCACTGCGCGAAATATTGCCATAGACTTGCCACTGCGCACCGGCTTGCCAAAGCACGCCCACTTTCGGATTGAAAAAATCATAGCTTTTATTGCCCGAACGGTTGGCGGGCGCGGCACCGTTGAACGTGTCGCGGCGATCGCGTTCCGCATGCAAGTACTGCAGGCCGGCAATCAGGGAAACGCCCGGCACGATGTCGAAGGCGTTTTCGCCGTACAGCGTAATGTTGTCCGATTTATCCCGGGTCTGCGACAGTTTCTCGCCTTTGTGTCCGCCCACATTATTGTAGTTTTCAGCGTCCACGGTTCCCGCCGACCAGGTCAGTCCCAGGGTGAACCGGTTGTCGTGCCCGGCCAGGGGCGACGTATTCTCCAAGCGTGTATAAGCGCCATAATCCACATAATCATTATCCAGATATTGGTAGATCGGATGGCGCAGATGGCTTTGCGCAAGCCAGCCGCCGAATTCATAAGTGGTGTCGCCCGCGGCGATCACGGTGCGATTGGATAAGCGGCCGCCATCGATATTGCGCTGCCAATCGTTCAGTTTATTGGCGGCGGCGGCCTTGCGCGGGTTGTTCAAGGCTTGTTCGCGCGTGACCGAGCCGGGTATTTCCTGGCGTATCCGCACACCTGTCACATAGAATCGCGTTTCGGCCGTGCCGGACAGGCGCCAGCCCAGATTGGCACTGACACGCTGGGAGTCGCCCGCGCTCTGCTCTCGATAGCCATCCTGGCGCTGCCACGATCCGGTGATGAAGCCGTCCACTTGCCCGTCTTCGAATCCGAAACTCATTTGCAGCCGCTTCCAGCCGAAGCTGCCGATATCGGCCCGGCCCTGGAAAGCGTCAGCATCGCGGCCGGTGGGTGTGACAAAATTGATCGCGCCACCCAATGCGCTGGCGCCATAGCGCAGCGCATTGGCGCCTTTGTAGACTTCGGTATAACGATAGGCGGATGGATCTATCCATTGAAAATCGCTGCTGCCGTCGGCATTGTTCAGCGGCACCCCGTCCTGGTAAAGATTGATGCCGCGCAAGTGATAGTAGCGCGACAGGCCCGATCCGCGTATCGACAAACGGGAATCCTCGCCCCATTTCGGCTGTACGAATACGCCTGGCGTATAGCCCAGCATATCCTTGATCGTGGCGGCGGGAGTATTGCGCCAGTTTGTATCAGGCACAATTTCTACGCCGCCGGGGGTCCGCTGAATGGCCTCGCGCGCTTGCCTGATGGATGGCGCGCCAGGCGTGCCCTGCTTCCCCTGGATAACGATAGGCTTCAGCGCGGCGGGCGCAATCGGCGCCTGCGCCCGGCCGACGCCAGGCCCCAAAGCCGCAAGCGTTGCCGCCGCGCACAGGCCGGCTGAAAGCGTATTTCGGCGCAGCGCCGCCGGCCGGCTCAATGTATTTGCAATCTTCATGGCTTCCCCATTGATAGATGATTTTTATGATTTGATGTCAAGGACGACGCCGGTATCTCCCCTTGAAGGCGGATCCGGTCGAAGTCGCTTATGAAAATATCGATGCGCAGCGACCATGGGCCGGCGGCAGGCAATCGCAAAGACGGAATTTCCCACTGGCCGGGTCCAAGCCGCCTGGCCTGGCGCAAGAGCGGCTCAATGCCTGGCCTGGAGCTGGAAAAGGAAACATTGACGTCGCGGGATGGCAATGGCGCCGATTTGGCATCGCTAAGCGTCAAGCGCAGGGATCCAGGCCTGTCATGGCCGGAAGGCATGAATATCAGGCGCGCATCGGCGGCGGAACTATGAATCCGCCAGGAAACGGCTATCGGTTCCCCGCTATGCAAGGCTCGCGGCGGCGGGGTAAAGCGCCATAATGAAAGCACCGCCAGCACGCACAGCATAAGCGCCAGCTCCGCCTTGACGATGCGGCTCAATGCAAGCCGCGCGCAAGCTGTGCCGGCAAGCACACCGGCGGTCAGGCGATAGCGATTCCAGCCCGCCAATAAAAAAAGACCCGTGACGAAAACCAGTTTGCCTAGCAAGACCTGTCCGTAAGCGGTGTTCCATAACGACGCTGCTTTATCGATTTGCAGCAAGGCAAGCATCAGCCCGCTGGCCAGCAAAACGATCACAATCCAGCGTATTTGCAGGGAAAACCGCCGCAGCATCGGGATCAATTGCGCGTCGTTATCGCGAGCCAGGAAAAACAAAGCAAGCAAAGAACCCATCCAGGCGGCGACAGCGATAGTGTGCAAACACACGGCCGGGCGAGCCAGCCACTGCGGCGGCGCGGCGCTGGCATGGCCGCTGGCCGCAAAGGCTACGCCCAGCAGTACTGCGCCGATTGCCGCGACCCAGCGGGTCTGCCCTGCGCTCCTGGCCGCCAGGCCAAGGCGTGCCGCGGCCAAAGCCAGCACGGCAAGCGCCAGCGTAATGGCGTACGTCGTGCCCAGGGCCGCTCGCCAGACGGCGACATCGGCCAAGGCGCTCCACGGAGCGTCCAGCGCATCCAATCCCTGCAGGGCCAGGCACGCCGGAACACTGGCAAGCCCCAGCCATACTGCCCGCCGCGCATGGCGCAGCGCGCAGCAATGCAGGGCTTGCGGCGCATAGGCAATGAACATGGCGCCGCCCACGGCAAAGAACAAGCCCAGGTACAGAGACAGTCTGGCCAGCCAGATTGCCGGCTGGCGCAAAGAAGCCGCGCTGTCCGCGCCGATCGGCGCAGCGCTGGCCGCACCCAGCGAAAACACAATGGTGCCGCCGACGGGATGGCCGTCGGCCGACGCCACGCGCCAGCTCAAGGCATACGTGCCTGGCAAGGTTTGCGCCGGCAGATCAACGCGCAAGCCATCCTCGGTCCGCACAATCCGATCCAGGGCAAGGACCACGCCGTCCGGCGATATCAGGTGAATCACGAGCGGCGACACCGGTTCGTTGAACGTCAGCGCCGCCTGCCTGGGCAAGGCCGACAACACCGCGCCATCGGCCGGCTCGGATAATTCCAGCCCGGCATGCGCATGGGCAGGCGGGCTTGTGGCGAATAACGCCAGCAGGAATAAAACGAACACAAGGCTGCGCCGGATGCAATAGCGTCCGCCCCGCCCTGGAATATTCAGGAACATACGAATCTCCCGAGCACCCGGCCGCCCAATGAACGGCCGCGCATCTCGACGGAATGAATCAGGGTTTGGGCAGCAATTTCAGGCTGGGCGCGGGCGCATCCGCGCCGCCTGAGGCAGGCGTATCGATCCAGCGCGCAACGCCCTTCTCGCATTCCTGCACTACCGGAAAATACAAGGTCTGGCCGGCTTGCAATGTGGGCGCCAGGTAGGCGTGAAACACGAACTCATCGAAATTGTCGTCCGGCAGCTTGCCGCTCCAGACAATTTCTTGCACGCCCGAGGCGGACGCGGCGCCGTGCAAGGTATAAGACCGGGCATAGTCGCCCTTGATGGTTTGCAGTGCCCACCCCGCCTTGGGCTGGGGCTTGACGGCAATCACGCCCTCGGGGATGCGTACTCGCAGCTTGACGGTGGGCGATCCGGCGCAGCCATGCGGCACGGCCAGGACGGCTTTGTAATAACCGCCCACTGCGGCCTGGCGTGTCTCCAGGGTAACGTGGGCACTGACGGGAGCGGCGGACAGGCCGGCGAAAGCGGCAGCCAAGGCTGCGCGGACTAAAAAGGAACTCATGAAAAAACCTCGGTGAATGTCGTCGAAAGCGGCGCGCAGACAATGCGCACAGGCGAAGCTACGATTAGCCGAGGTTGGAAGGAGGCGCCCGGGAACCCAGCGGCGGGCCCTGGGCCGGCAGCGCAGGCAAGGCCCGATTCAAGGTAAAGGGTATGGACAATACGGCGAGCGCGGCAACCGGAATGACGGCGCCCACGACCGGCGGCATAGCGAATGCCTGCTGGGCAAGAATACCGAATGGACATTCGGAGGCAACGCTATCCGGGTGCCCTGCCTTGCCATCGTCATCGTTCAAATTTATTGACGAGACTGACAGCCCGCTGCCGGCAATACAGAACGTGATTTCAACCCTGCCGTCGCGCAAGGCATTCGCATCCGGCATATAGCCGGCCGGAATCAAGGCCCGCACAGCCATTGCGATAGCCAGCAGGCACATCAAGATATGCCTGCCAATATCGGGGTTGCGGAAAAAACCGGAATGCGTCATGCCGCGGATTATAGCGAAATAAGATACAGCTTTTTCAAGATCGGTCTCTTGGACTTCTTCTTATTTCTTTTCTTCGAGTATCCATTCACGCCAGATCGCCACCAGCAATGCCATGAGCACGGGCCCAATGAACAGGCCTACAAGACCCATGGTCTTGACGCCACCTATCAGCCCAAAGAAGGTAGGTAGAAAAGGCAGCTTCACCGGCCCGCCAACCAGGCGCGGCCGCAATGTCTTATCGACGATGAAGAGTTCGACAGTGCCCCACAGAAACAGGCCCAGGCCCGCCATGGCGTGTCCCGATCCGACCAGGTAAAGAGATATCAGCGAAAACGACAGCGGCGCGCCGCCGGGAACCAAGGCCAGGAAACCAGTTACCACGCCCAGCAACACCGGCGACGGCACGCCCGCGACCCAATAAGCGATGCCCAGCACCACGCCCTCGCCCAGCGCGATCAGGCCCATGCCGGTGACGGTGGAGTTGATAGTGGCCGGAACAACCCGTGAAAACCGTTGCCAGCGAGTGGGCAAGATGCGTTCGCCGACAATATCCAGTTGGCCAAGGATACGGATGCCGTCCTTGTACACAAAGAACAATGTGATGAGCATGAATATCACGGTCAACAGCAGGCGGAATATGTCCCCTGTCGCTGTCAGCAACATGCGATAGATATTGCCCAGATGCTCGCCGCTGATCGCCTGCACCACATCTCCCAGCGCATGCGGCTCGCCCAGATAGGTCGTCCAGTATTCGGCCAGCTTGCCGCCGACCAGCGGCAACGCCAATATCCAGGCAGGCGTGGGCATGCCGTCGCGGTTGGCCGCCAGAGCCCAGGCGCTGAAGCTGCTGGCTTCCCGGATGGCGTAAGTCAAGGCCAGGGACAACGGAACGATCAGCACGAGAATGACGACAATCAGCGCCAGCGTAGCCGCCAGCGCGGTATGCCCGTTGCAGCGCCGCATCAGCCGCCGATAAAGCGGCCAACTGGCCAGGCCGATGATCACGGCCGCCAGCACCGGCACCAGGAAGCCGCTAAGAAAGTACAACCCCGCCAATACAACCAGCACGAGCAGCCAGCGGGCAATCAGGAAAGCGGGCAGGACAGGTTGCATAGTGAGGTGATGTGGTGGCGGTTTTCGGGTTCAGGTAGCGCACATCCACAGCCTGAACGGGCGCGCAAGGTTCCGACGATATCATGGAATGCCGCTTGAACGGGAATACAAGCACCGCCGGCAAAATATTCTTATAACCGAAATGAATAACTAAATACCCTCATAGTCGTTCTGTATTTATAAACCCATTGGTAGACTGATAGTCAATTCCAACCAAACCAAAAGTTATAACGATGAGCCGTCTTACTATACAAACCGCAGATACAGCTCCCGCCGAAGCAAAAGAACGCTTGCTTGCCGCGCAGAAAAACAATGGCTTCCTGCCCAATCTGATCGGCGTGCTGGCCAATGCCCCGACCGCGCTCGAAACCTATCAGGTTGTCGGCGCCATCAATGCCCGCGGCAGTTTGTCGGCCGTCGAGCGCGAGGTCGTTCAAATTACCGCCGCCACGCTCAACGGCTGCGGGTTTTGCGTAGCAGGCCATACCGCCCTTGCCCGCAAAAAGCTGGCCATGCCCGAACAAGCCATCGAAGCCTTGCGCACGACGCAAGCGCTGGATGACCCCAAACTGAACGCGCTTGCCCAGTTCACGCTTGCTGTCATGGCCCAGAAAGGCCAAGTCTCCGACGAGGAGCTCAACGATTTCCTGGCGGCGGGCTATTCGCAAGCCAATGCGCTGGACGTCGTGCTTGGGGTTAGCCTGGCCACCTTGTGCAACTACGCCAATAACCTGGCCAAAACGCCCATCAACCCGGAATTGCAAGCATTCGCCTGATTCGCCCATAAAGCAGTTCATCATCTATACAGCAAGGAATTCCCCGTGAGTCACTCCGCCCTAGGGACAGCTCTGAGCGCAAGCATCGCCGCGCAAGTCAAAGCCGAACTCGCCCCCTTGACCAGCGCTATCGATCAACAGGGTGTTTATCCTGCCGACTATCTGCGCAGCCTTGGCGCCTTGGGAGGTTTCGGCGCGGGCATACCGCAAGAACACGGCGGATTGGGGCTGAGCCTGGCCGCGCAGATTGAAATCACGGCCCTGGTGGGCCGCGAATGCGGTTCCACCGCCTTTCTTGTCTGGTGCCAATCCAGTTGCGCCCACTACCTGCTGCACTCGCCCAATCAGGCTGTTCGAACCCGCTATCTGCAAGCGGTGGCTCAAGGCACATTATTTTCCGGAACCGGCATGTCCAATGCAGTCAAGCATTTGGCCGGCATCGAAAAAATACACCTGACGGCTCAGCGCGACGGCAACGACTATATCGTGAATGGCTCGCTGCCCTGGGTATCGAATGTCGGCCCGGAGCATCTGGCCATCGTGGCCGCATCAGTCGAAAACGAAGGCTATGCCATGTTCGCCATAGGCGGCAGCGCCCAGGGGCTGAGCCTGCATGACTGCCCGGAATTTTCGGGCCTTGAAGGAACGCAGACGCTCAATCTGCGGTTCAAGGACGCAAGAATCCCCGCTGATGACGTGCTGGCTCATCCACCTCAGTTCAAAAACTATATGGCGCGCATCAAGCCGGGCTTTGTCCTGGGTCAGACCGGCATGGGCTTCGGCGTGACAGAAGGCTGTCTGAAGACGATACGCGAAAGCAATGCCAGCACGCCCGCCGTCAACGCATACCTGGACGATCAGGGCGAGGATCTGGCCGCGGAACTTGAAACCTTGAAAATCCAGACCGCGGATGTGGCGCGGCAAGCCCAGGATCACAACGCATCCATGCTGGACGTGCTCAAGCTGCGCGCGCGCACCTCCGAACTCACACTCAAGGCGGCGAACTCCGCTGTCCTGCATGCGGGCGCCAAAGGCTATCTGATGCGCCACCCGGCCCAGCGCCGCTTGCGCGAAGCCGTATTTGTCGCAATCGTCACGCCCGCGCTAAAACATCTGCGCAAAGAAATCCATGCGATCGAACACGCCGACCACCAAGCCGAGGCCGCGTAGTGAAGCAATGGATGTGCGGCCCCTGCGGCCTGGTTTACGACGAAGCCTTGGGCATGCCCGAAGAGGGTATCGCCCCGGGCACCCGCTTTGAAGATATCCCCGACGACTGGGCTTGCCCGGACTGCGGCGTGACCAAAGCCGATTTCTTTCTTATTCCGGATTAAGGCCACCCCATGAAGACCCCAATGGCGTCGGATAGGCCGATTGTCCTGAACGCCCAAGCGATTCAACTCAGCTACAAGCGTCCCAAGCAAGAACCCAATACGGTTCTGCGGAATTTTTCCCTGCGCCTGGCGGCCGGCGAAGTCGTCGCCATTCTGGGGCCAAGCGGCGTCGGCAAGTCATCGCTGTTGCGCGTGCTTGCCGGTCTGCAGGCTCCCGACAAAGGAACCGTGCACGTCAACGGCGAAGCGCTGCACGGGCCGCACCCCCGCCTGGGCTTTGTCTTTCAAGACCCAAGCCTGCTGCCGTGGCTCACGCTCGAAGAAAACGTAGGCTTCGGCCTGGACTTCAAGCACCAGCCGGCCATCGGCAAAGCGGAAAAAAAATCCCGGGTGCACGCCGCCATTGCCGAAGTCGATCTGCTGAACGCGAAAGAGCGCTATCCCGCCGAGCTATCGGGCGGCATGGCGCAACGCACGGCCTTGGCGCGCAGCCTGGCGCGCCAACCGGAAATACTCTTGCTGGATGAACCGTTCAGCGCCCTGGATGAAATCACGCGCGGCGAAATGCAAACGCTGTTGCAGCAAATCACGGCCAGGCATTTGGCCTCGGCCATTCTGGTCACCCACGACATCGACGAAGCCCTGATCCTGGCCGATCGCATACTGCTTATCGGAGAATATCCGGGGCGCCTGATAGGCGAGTGGCACATCAGCCAAGCCCATCCGCGCGACGCGGTAGCGCCGCAACTGACCGCCATCCGCGTGGAAATCATGCAATCGCTGCGCCAGGCGCGCCAAGCCCCGGGCCGCGTCGGCCAGCTTGATTCGTGATAGCAGCTGTTTAAAAAAACCCTTGTTCGCCAGACTTACTACGCAAAGAATCCCATGAAAAATCCCGACCATCACAGCCCTTCTTCCGACGCCCGCCGCCAGTTCATCAAGCTTTCGGGCCTGTTCACGGCCATGGGAGCGCTGCCCTTGCTGCAAATGCACAACACGGCCAGGGCCGCCGAACCCAACGCACCGGTAAAAATCGGCTATCTGGCAATCACCGATGCCACTCCCTTGCTGGTGGCCCATCACAACAAGCTCTTTGAAGCGCAAGGCCTGGAAGTCGAAAAGCCGCGTTTGTTCCGCAGTTGGGCGCAAATCGTGGAAGCCTTCCTGGCCGGCCAGGTCAACGTCGTTCATTTGTTGTCGCCGATGACCGTCTGGGCGCGCTATGGCAGCCAATCGCGCGCCAAAGTGGTGGCCTGGAATCACATGTCGGGCTCGGGCCTGACCGTGCAACACGACATCAACGACATTGCCGATCTGGGCGGCAAGACCGTCGCCATTCCGTTCTGGTATTCCCTGCATAACATCGTGCTGCAGCATCTGCTGCGCAGCAAAGGCCTCGAATCGATCAGCCAGGGCGACCCCGGTCCCAAGCAGGTCAAGCTGGTCGTCATGTCGCCCTCCGATATGGTGCCCGCGCTGGCCAATAAGCAGATTGCCGGATACACCGTGGCCGAACCGTTCAACGCCTCGGCCGAGGTGCTGAAAGTCGGCAAGATACTGCGCTTTACCGGCGACGTCTGGAAGGACCACGCCTGCTGCGTGGTGCTGATGCACGAGCAAGACCTGGAGCAACGGCCCGAGTGGTCGCAGAAAGTGGTCAATGGCATCGTCCAGGCGCAGGCATGGATACAAGACCATCGCCAGGAAACCGCCCGCATCCTGGCCAAAGACAATCCGCAGCGCTACACGCCCCACTCTTACGAAGCCCTGGCGCAAGTGCTGGTGCCAGAACTCATGGACACGGCCGGCTACGAGGCATCAGGCGCCATCATCAATAAGACCTGGAAGGAAAAGCGCATAGACTTCCAGCCTTACCCGTTCCCAAGCTATACCGAGGAATTGATCAGAAAGCTTAAAAGCACGGTGGTGTCGGGCAGAAATGATTTCCTGCAGAAGCTGGATCCGGCCTTCGTGGCGCGGGACCTGGTGGACGACCGGTTTGTAAAGAAAGCCATTCTCGACAATGGCGGCATGTCCGTATTCGGCATGCCCGATTCGTTTACACGCCAGGAAACCATTACGCTTTAAAACCAAAGCCGCGGTTCGGATACGGCCCGCGGCGCTATCCGCCGACGCAATGATTAAAACACCGAAGCACATCAGTTTGAACACGCGGCTGGCTTTCAGCCTGGGCGGCCTGCTTACGCTGATCGCACTGTGGGGGCTGGGTACGCACTGGCTTGAGGAAAGCATTTCCCTGGCAAGCCTGTTGAGCCCTCAAAAAACCTTCGAAAGCCTGTACGAGCTTCTGGTGCAAAACCAATTGACTTTGCATGCCCTGACCAGCCTGAAGCGAGTGCTGATCGGGCTGGGCCTGGCACTGGTGCTGGGCGTGCCGATAGGCCTTGCGGTCGGGACATCGCGTGCACTGGAAAACTGCACTGGCAGCGCATTCCAATTCTTGCGCATGATTTCGCCTCTGTCCTGGATGCCGGTCGCCGTGATGGTGTTCGGCATAGGCGACGCGCCTATCTATTTCTTGCTGACATTCGCCGCGGTTTGGCCGATTATCCTGAATACCGCGGCAGGCGTGCGCCAGCTCAATCCGAAATGGCTGATGCTGGCCAAAAGCCTGAGCGCCACCCGCCGCGAAGTGTTGTTCAAGATAGTGATGCCTGGCATCCTGGGCCACATACTGACCGGGGTGCGCCTTGCGATAGGCATCATATGGATCGTACTGGTGCCCTGCGAAATGCTCGGAGTCAGTTCCGGCCTGGGCTATTTCATTCTGGATACGCGCGACCGCCTGGCCTATTCCGAACTGATGGCGGTCATTGTGCTGATCGGCGCCCTGGGGTTTCTGCTGGATGGCCTGGCGCAAAAACTGTATCAATACTGGACGCATAGTCCGAATGCATCATAGCGCGCCGCCCCCGGTGCCGCATCGCGGGCGATCACAGCAGGAAGCGGCCTAATCCGAATGGCGCTTACTTGGCGCAGTTGTGCCAGTAGAGGCGATGCCAAGAGGTTGACTGAGCAGCGGGAGTTTGGGTCTTTTGCTGACAGGGTTCATCTTGCCTGTGATCGCTTGAATCGTCTGCTGGCGAGGTTCGTACTGTTTGTGGGCGGTGTTCGTATTTCTCGTGCCGTCCGTCGGGCGATCGCATCGATATCCCCTGCTATGGCCGTGTCCACTGCAGCCCAAGTAAGCGCCATTCCCCCTAATCCGTGGATGGCAAGATACCGCCGCGGCTTGGCAAGGGTCGGCGCATAAGGCTGCCCACGATCCAGGCGGCCAGCAGCGCAAGGATTCCCGCCACGACAAAAACCAGGACAAAGCCATCGACCAATGCCTGCCTGACCAAAGGCTCGATGATGGACCGGATACCTTCCGGCGCCACCTCCAGCGCTCCCGGGAGATCGCCCGCCACGGCTCTGGACGTCAACTCCGCAAGCTGCCCCGACGATAATTGGTAGCCGCTCAATTGCGCACCGACAAGGCGCTGCGTGTGCGCGGACAACAAACCGCCCAGCACTCCTATCGATAACACAATGGCCGAGAACCGCATGGTGGTGCTGATGCCCGAAGCCATGCCCGTGCGTTCGCGCGGCACGCATGCCATGATGTTTTTCTGCGTGTCGCCATTGAGTATGCCGGCTCCGCTGCCGGTCACCGCCATCGCCAGGGCAAAGAAAACATGGCTGCCCGACCAGGCGGCCAGTCCGCAAAGTATATTGCCCGCGCCCACCACGGCCAGGCCCAGGCTCATGAGACAAGCCGGCGAATAACGCAAGGCCAGCCGCGCGCCCACTTTGGGAAACAGCACCATGGCAATGGCGAACGGCAGCATGGACAGCCCCGAGACGATGGTTGACGCGCCCACGCCGTTCTGGAAAAACAAAGGCAACAGCGTCATCATTACCTGCGCAAACGCGGCATACGCAAACATGCCCAGCAAAGCGCCAATGAACCGGGGCTGGCGAAACAGCCAAAGATCAATCATGGGCCGTTTCTGCAAATGCTCCACCACCACGAACAACGCCATCAACAGCAGCCCAGCCACCAGGCGCGCGATGGTCGCCGTGGCTTGCCAGCCTATCTGGTTGGCGTCGATAAGCGCCCATATTATGCATAACAAGCTCGCGCCGAATACCAGGCTGCCCTGCGGGTCCAAGCGGGCGGCCTGAGGATCGCGGGAGGGCTCTATATAACGGACCACCATGAAGGCCAGCACCAGGCCGATGGGAACATTCACATAGAAAATCCAGCGCCAGCCAAAAGCCGAAGCAACCAAACCGCCGAACGTGGGCGCCACGGTCATGGCGACGCCCATGCACCCACCCCAGAACGCCCATGCCCTGGCGCGTTCCGCCTCGCTGTGAAAACGGTGGCCAATGGCCGCCAGCGCCGAGGTCAGCAACAATGCCGCTCCGACACCTTTAATGGCTCGGGCAATATTCAGAAACGTGCTGTTGGGCGCCGCGCCGCAAGCGATGGAAGCGACAACGAACAAGGCCAGGCCAAACAGCAGTGTTCCCTTGCGCCCATACCGATCGGCGATGCTGCCGGCCGGCAGCAAGCAGCAGGCAAAGGCGAGCATGTATGCGCTGACCACCCATTCGATATCGACAAAAGTGGCATCGAGATCCCTGGCGATGCTGGGCAGTGAGACCGCCACGACATTCGTGTCCAGCATAATCAGCGAACAGACCGCCGAGGCCGTGATCAAAGTAAAAACCGGATTGTTATTGCTCATGGAAGAACCGCTTGCGCTCGCAGGTGTATGACAAAAACAAAGGCCAGGCGTCGGTTTTGTCTTTTAATGCCTGTAATGCAACAACCGCCGCCCTCGTAATAGTGGATGATATAGCGCTATGTCTATCCATGTATTAGCAATGGCAGGTATTATTGTTAGCCAGGAGCTAACACCATGCTAGAGATCAGGCACTTCCGCTATTTTCTTGCTGTCGCCAAGCATGCTCATTTCACGCGCGCGGCGGAGCAACTGGGCATAGCCACGCCAACCCTGAGCCGGCAAATCCAGGACATGGAACGCATCATCGGCACACGCCTGTTCGACCGAAACCGGCGCTCGGTGACCCTGACCGCGGCAGGCCAGGCATTGCAATCAGAGGCGGAACAAGCCGTCGGCCAGTTCGAAGCGGCGCAGCGCAACGCGGTAAAGGCTGGCCGGGGCGAAACCGGGCATATCGAAATGGCGTATGTTGCTTCAGCCGCGTATACAGGGCTGCTGCAGAAGCATGTGGCCATGTTCGCAAAAGAAAACCCATCCGTGACGTTGACGATTCAAGAGTTCCCCATGAAGGCGCTACCCGAAAGAATCCTGGGCGGACAGCTGGATCTGGGTTATATCCGTATGCCGATGGCTATCCCGGACGGCATCGAGGCAATCGCCTTTTCACCGGAGAAGTTCGTGCTGGCCATGCCGGCTGACTCCTGGCTATGCCGCCTTCCTGAAATCATGTCGCACAGGCTGGACAACGAAACCTTTATTCTTCCGGAACAAATCGCCGGCACACTGGATGTGGCCCGGCAAGGCGGGTTCACGCCCAAGCTGGGCGATCAACCCGGCAGCCTGGTCGCGGTCCTGACACTGGTCTCCATGGGCCAGGGCATTGCCGTCGTGCCGGAGTCTGTCGTCAACCATATCGCGTTGCCCAATGTCAGTTATCGTCATATCACCGATTGCGCGGAAACATCGTATTTGGCCATGATCCATCGACGCTTCGAGAAAGCGCCAAGCGCCAGCCGCTATATTCAAAGAGTCAGGGAGCACGAGGGGCTTCAAAGAGTCAGGGAGCACGAGGGGCTTCAAAGAGTCAAGTAGCACGATGGACTTAAAAACGATCAAATAGCACGACGAGCTTAAAAAGGATCAAGAAGCAGGGTGGGCAGGATCGGCAAAAACCGCCGGCCCTGCCGACATTGATTTAGTTAAGGAATATTAGTATTGTGCATGGTCGATGGCGGCGCTGTTTCGCTGACCTGTTCGATTCAATAAAAATAACGCCGAGATTTCGGCTTAAAGGAGGAGACCTATATGAAACTATTTCCATCAAATTTAAAAACGTTTTGCCCAGCCCTATGCGGCTTACGCGGCCTGGCCGCAGCCGCGGGGTTGACCATGGCCATGGGGGCCCAGGCCGCGTATCCGGACAAGCCCATACAAGTCATCATTTCCTTTCCTCCGGCGGGCGCAACCGATGTCATGGCGCGCACGGTCGGACAACGGCTTGCCACCGAAATCGGGCAGTCGGTGGTGGTGGAAAACCGCCCAGGAGCCGGCGGCGCAATCGGCCTGGTGGGAGCGGCGCGCGCGGAACCAAATGGCTATACCTTATATCTGGCCGCCAGCACCAACCAGGCAATTGCCGCCTCGATCTACAAAAATCAGGCAGCCAGCCTGATCGACGACTTTATCCCCATAGGACTGATAGGCTTCGCGCCGCATGCACTGGTTGTGCCGGCGACGCTTCCTGTCAACAACGTTACCGAGCTGCTTGCGTATCTCAAGGCTACGCCCGATCAGTACAACTATGCCTCCCAAGGGGTGGGCACGCTTTCCCACCTCGAGTCGGAATTATTCGTAGCGCAGAACAAACTGAAAATGACGCATGTTCCTTATAAGGGCAGTGTCCAGGCTTTGCCCGATGTGGTCAGCGGCTCGTCAAGCATGATGTTCGATAGCATCACCGGATCCATGCCTTTGGTGAAAGGGAAGAAATTGAAATTTCTGGCGGTTGCCTCATCCGCCCGCGTCAGCCTGTTGCCAGACGTCCCGACATTGTCCGAAGCTGGCGTCAAGAATGTTGTCGCCGACAATCGCTTCGGCCTGTTCGCACCCAAAGGCACTCCCAAGGAAGCAATCGATGCCTTGTCCGCGGCGCTCAAACGCGCCGTCAACGATCCCGGCCTGAAGGCAACCATGGCGGCGCAAGGGGCGGAACTACACTATGCCTCGGGACCGGAACTTGGCAAGATAGTCGCCGACGAACACAAGTACTGGGGCAGCGTCGTCAAAGCGGCGAATGTCACCGCACAATAAGACGGATCCGCACTAAAGCCAGGCGCGGCGTTTGCAGCGCCGCGCCTGGCCGCCTAGAAGCTGCCGCGCAAGCCCACCATCACCCCGCGCCCCGCCTCGGGCACAACATCGCGCAATACCGACGTGGCATAACGGATGGTTTGATTGGTCAGGTTCGTGCCGCGCAGATAGGCTTGCCACTGCGTGCCGCTCATCTTGAATCGGTAGACCGCATTCGCATCCAGACTGTAATACGCCGCGGTTTGCGTATCGTTGTCCGGCTTGCGATGCTGTGCAAATGCGCGCGTCGCGCTCACGCCGGCTCCCCAGGGGCCGTGGTTGTAATCCAGACCGATACTCAGGCGCAAGGGAGGAATACGCGGCAGCGGTTCGCCAGTATCGCTATTGCGCGCATTGGTGTAATCGCCCGATAGATTCAAGTCCAGCGTGTGGCCTCCTTGCGCCAGTACGCGAAACCTGCCCTGGGCCTCGATACCGAAGAAATCGGCGGGCACAGCCCTGTATGTAGCTTCCGGCAAGGCATCGTCCGTATCCGCCGCGACCTCGTCCCCATCGTCATTGCGAAAGCGACCGGTATTGGCTTCAGACAGATAATTGGCAAAATGGCTGTAGAAGACCCCCACGCTGCCCGAATGCGGGCCGTCTTTGAAACGCAGCGCCAAATCGGTCGAATAGGCGCGTTCTTTTTTCAAGGACCCATCGCCGACCAGATACTGGCCGGTTGCCTCGTGCGGTCCATTGGCATACAGCTCATAAAAGGTGGGGGCGCGTTCGGTATACGCGGCATTGGCCGCCAGCGACCAAATGCTCGTCAGCTTGTAGACGCCGCCCAGCGAAAAACTTTCCGAGGTGAAGTCGCGTTTTTCCGCAGCGGTAAAGCGTTGGTTGCCTCCGGCCGATGGCGACAGGCGCGTATAGTCGAGCCGCCCGCCCGCGCTCAGCTTGAAGCGATCATTGACCGCCCATTCCTCCAGTGCGAACAGCGCGGCGGAATCGGTGCTGGTCGTCGGCACCAGCGCTTCCGAACCCAAAGCGGAAAACTTCGTGCTGCCGAACTGCACGCCAAGCGCGCCCTGAACCGGCCCGATATCGGCATGCCTGGCTTCCAGGCGGGCTTCATAGCCGCGATTCTTGAAAATCGTGCCGGTTTCGCCGTCGACAACTTCTTTATGTTGATAGTCAGTGTAGGCAAAACTGCCTTTGATGCTTTTGAACGGCCCTTCCAGGTCGCGGATTTCGCCGGCCAGGCCAAAACGCTCCTGGTGCATTTTCAGCCGCACGCTGTCTTCGGCTACCGATCCGTACTCGGAATCGTAGCCGCTGTAAGACAAGCCCGCATAGCCGCTGTCGCCCGTCCATGACATACCGACCGCGCCGCCGCTATCTTTGCCATCGCTATTTGGCAAGCGGTCGCGGGGTTGTTCGGCATCGGGTCCATCGGCGGCGCGCTGCCGCCTTGAATGCGCATAGCCGGGAATGCGCAGCTCGCTGGTTTTGCGTCCGAAGGCATCGACATGCAAAGCGAACTTGCCATTGCCCGCTTCCACTTGAACGGCGCCGTCGCGATCACTGTTCGCGCCGCCGTAATTACCCTGGACCTCGCCGTGCACGCCGTCAATGGGATCCATGGGGATGCGATTATCTATCGTATTGACAACCCCGCCGATGGCATTGCCGCCATACATCAGCGCCGCCGGACCGCGCAGTATCTCGATGCGGCTGGTTGACAATGGATCTTGCGGCACCGCGTGATCGTACGATAGCGATGACGCATCCAGCGTGCCTATACCATTTTGCAGCAAGCGGATGCGATCGCCATCCATGCCGCGAATGACCGGGCGCCCCACCATCGGGCCGTACGAGGTTGTCGCAACGCCCGGCAATCCATTCAAGGTTTCGCCCAATGTTGCCGAACGGCGCAAGTCCAGGGATTCGCCATTGAGAATAGTCGAAGGCGAAGCCAATGTATCGCTGCCCAAAGGGTTCCCGGTAGTCACGATGGGAGACAAGACGGCGGCATCGCCGGCGTCTGTTGCGGTTTGCGCCCGCACAGGCTGCGATAGCGCCAAGGCCAACGCCAGCGGCGTCAAGGTAAAAAGCTTGCTGGCGTTGCGGTATGGCGAAGAGCGTGAAGAAAAACGGATGGGAGAGGTGTTCATATGCCTGTTTGTTCAATTCAATGAAAGTCCGGCACCGCGCCAGCGAGCAAGCGCGGTGTCCAATAAAAATCCGATGGGAATGACTTTAGACAAACAGCGGCGGCGCACGCTGCATGAACCAGCGCACAAGCGCCGTATCGATTGAACGGGCAGGAGAAAGAAAACAAACCAGACCAGCGCCGTCGCCATGCAGCGCCGGCACTGAAGGAAGCAGCACGGAATAAAGCGCATTCCATAAATCGCAGCTGCCGCAATGGCCCAACTGCTTATCGGGGCTTTGCTGGTGCGAGGGATCGCCCTGGCTGGCTGCCAAAGCGGCTTGGACATGGCCAAGGGCATGTTCGGTGGCGCCTATCGGCAAACTCAATAGAGAAGCCAGCAGCCACGCTAACGCCAGGGCGTGGCAAAGCCCCATGGCGCGCGACAGAATGCGATGACTTCGATATTGAAAGAGCATGACTGCAGTGCTTTTAATTAATGTTATGTTATATCATAACAAAAATAACAGGCATGCAAGGGTTCAGTACGGATCTCCGGCCGCGAGAAACAGCATGCTCGCGCAGCCCCGCCCTTGAATTTGCTTGATGTATTCCTTGCCGGCGCGGCTGGAAGACTGAGTTCTGCGTATCTTTTATGCCAACGTGGGCTTGACGCAACAATCGACAATCTATCTTTACCTGACAAGTTACGGTACAGTTCGTCATTTCTCAAATTGTAATGATAGGGCATCATGACTACACGTACGATCAGGCAAGAGCGCAAGACAAAAAACGGGGATGCGGTTTCCTCGCCGTCGCGCCGCAAAGTATTGCAGGCTGCCTTGGCGGGTTCTTTCGCTGTCTCCCTGGCCGGTTGCGATGGATCCGATGACTCCGGCAGCACAGATTATTCGTCAACCATTACAGATGCCCGCGCCGCAATACTCAAGGCCATGGCCGATTCCGACACATCGTCCGTTTCGGTGGCGCTGGTCGAAGGAAACCGCCTTGTCTGGCAGGAAGCCTTTGGCGTGGTCGACCGGATCAACAACGTACCGGCCAGCATCGACACGCTCTACAACATCGGCTCAGTCAGCAAGGTGTTTGTGGCAACCGCGGTCATGATTCTGGTCGATCGAGGTTTGGTCGACCTCGATGCTCCCGTGACGACCTATATCCGCGATTTCCAGATGCTGTCGCCTGCCTATGCGCAGATTACAGTGCGCATGCTGCTTAGCCACTCTTCGGGGTTTCCGGGGGCCAATTATCGCAACATCTTCACGTTCGGGCCAATATCAGGATACGCCCGCGATACACAAGCCGTATTGGCCGGAGTACACCTGAAGCACGAGCCGGGCGAGCTGGCGGTATATTGCAACGATGGGTTTACCATGGCCGAACGGGTGGTCGAGGAAGTCAGCGGCAAAGCCTATGCGGCATTCGTCGCTGACGAAATCCTGTCCCCGCTGGGGATGACCCGCAGTCGCTATCCACTCGAATTCTTCCCGGAGGGCAGTTTTGCCCATGCTTATATCGGCAGCGAAAGGCAGAAGCAAGAGTTCGTACTTGCCTTTGGTACAGGCGGACTGAGCAGCACGCCGACAGACATGATGCGCTTTGCGATGATGTTCATCAACGGCGGCGATCTGGACGGCCGTCGCATTCTCTCCCGCAACGCCGTCAAGCAAATGGGAATAGACCAAACGACCAATCTGATCCTGAACCCGACGCCTGTCTGGAAATGGGGACTTGGCTGGGATAGCGTCGAACAAGCCGGTATGCACGAGGTAGGACTTACCTGTTGGCAAAAGAACGGCGGCACCGCCTTTTACGGCAGCGAGCTCTTTGTTCTGCCGAATGAATCGTTGGCCGTCATGATTACCGGTACCTCGCTACGCTATGGATCGAGCAAGCTGGCCGAGCGCATCCTGCTGCATGCCTTGCAGGCAAGTCGCCGCATTTCGGTGGTGCCCGCTCCCCTGCCGTCCACGCCACCGCCGGTGATCCCCGCAAGCGACGCCGACCTGAATGGCCTGGCGGGCGGCTACTATGCCAACAACGAGCGTGTCATGAAGGTTGTACAGGGCGCCGATCGCACCCTTTCGCTGCTTACCTGGAGCGCAGGCCAATGGACCGCAATGGCAAGCGGCCTGCAATTGCGGGACGATAATTGGTTTGCCGCCGATGGTGTGCCGCTGTCCTATCGCTCGGAAAGCATCGGCCCTTACCGCTACGTGGCCATGCGTGCTCTTGGCGGCTATGGCCACTATCATGTCTCGCTTCCTCTCGGCCAGCGCCTGCAGGACGCGCCGCCGCCACTGCCAGCGGCATGGCTGTCGCGCCTGGGACAGTCCTGGCTGCTCGTCAACGAAGACGAATCCTCAGTGATGGTGGCTCTTGAAAGTCCTGTCTTCAAACTGGAGGAGATTCCTGAGCTGCCCGGATATATCCAGGTCGGCGGAAGTCAATTGGTCTTACCTAACGACGATACGCGTACTCGCCAGTTTCTGAAGATTCCCGCAAACTTTGGGCGTGATCTCAACGAGTTGATCGTTTATTCTCACCTTGGCGAAGAATGGCTGAAGTTTGGTGGGCATCGCTATCGACCCCTGAATACGGTTTTGTCCGTGGGCGTCGGCACGCATGCCGTGCAGGTGGACAGCGAGGGATATACGCAATGGCGGCGTCTGACCAATGCCAGTTCCGTACAAATCACCGGTTCGCGCGCATGGCGGTTATACGATGCCCAGTGGAACTTCGTGAAGGCCGGCGAGAACGGAAGCGGCACGGATTTGCCCGCTGGGGGAGCCTCTTATCTGATGATCTTCGGAGCGCCCAATAGCCAAGTCAACCTGACCTTGGCATAAGCCAGCCTCCTCCGTCAACAAGGCCTGCCCTTCGCAAGATCGGCAGGCTTTTTTTTGGACGATAGCGGTGAGCCGGGATCCATCAGTGGCACAGCAAGAGTGGTGGTATGGGACAGTTGAGCAGGCCTTGCGCAACATCCGCCGATGCGATGAGAGCAAGTGTGTAGCCGATGGCCACAGCGCAGCCTTTACATTCGAAACCTGACGGCTTTTATCTCCCCTTGCCTAGGCCGGATTACGCGATAAAGCTGCGCCGGGGTTCAGTGGCGTCCCATTCAAGACCAACCATTTAGTTCCTGCACCGTGTACATTCGAGGAAGTCATCTTGAACGGTCAGCCTTGATTTAAGAAGATACATGTCTATTTCAATTTTTGCACGTGGACACTATCGTTACTCCATTACCCGTTGAACGATGTTTTGGGTATGAGGCTAGTGTCCTTACTTTGGCTTGACTTATTGAAGTCCCATTCAGTCCCCAGCCCCAATAATGAAAGCTCTTCCCGCGATTGAATACTGCCGCCCTCGCTAATGCGGGATCGCAACTCCTCCTCGTAACCAGCTGGGATCTTCACTGCCTGATCGATAGCGGGCAGCGACTTATAAAATTTAAGTACATCAAGAAGTGAATTAACAACCTTACCGGTGCGATTGTATTCTTCCACTATTTTGGCACAGAGTATTCTTTTCTGAACTTGGTCTTGGGCATTGCCCTCGCTCCACGCGGCATTCCGCTCATTCACGGTGAAGGTGCCGCTTTCATCATAAGCAATAAGGGAGAGTTGTTCACGACTCATGCCCTTGAACGGATTGGGGCCTTCGCGATTGTTGGTGAAAGCGGTCGCTTGCCGCGCACGTGCCAAGTGCAGGGGATCATTTGTCTTGGGGACTTCAGCATCGTGAATTGTCTTTTTGGTGTAGTAATCGCTCCCGACTATTATGTCAGTGAGGTACTTGCCCTTCGTTGCCAGTTCCTGCCGACCCAGGCTGGCGTCTCTTTCAGCCGCCCTGGTCGCCGCCTCGGCCAACTGTTGAGCCAACGATGAAAACGCCACTGTATTCTTGTTTGTACCGGCAGCTTCGCTTGCAGCGGGAGGAGGTGCCGACACACCCTCTGCAATCCGCTTTATGGAATTATCGGTGAGCGAATTGCTTCGAGTTTCAGCCACTGAATTCGGAATAGTAATAGCGCTCATAGCAAATCATTTCTCTTCAGCGGGCAGTTGGATAGCTAACAGATAAATATGTTACAAAATATAGTAAAAGTAACTATACCATACATTGCAGCATGATAGGAGGCTCGATATCAATAGGGTAGTTAGCGTCAGATCCTGTTCGTTCCTTTAACAAGGCCAGCCCTTCGCAAGATCGGCAGGCTTTTTTTGGACGATAGCGGTGCGCCAGGATCCATCAGTGGCACAAGCACAAGCAATGGTATCGGACCGCTTGAGCAGGCCTTGCGCACCATCCGCCGACGCGATAAGAGCAAGTGCGTCGCTAACGACCATGCCACCCGGGCCCAGGCCAGGCTTGAAATCGTTGACGGGATAGCAGGCACCTATACTCGACGGCGCCAGCATTGGGAAATCGGTCAGCGCTATGCCGTCATCAGAGTCACTGCGCGCATTTTACTCGACTTGCCGCAACGGGATCCTGGTGAGTCCGAGAGGCCATGCCAGCACGGTGCGTGGCGGCAGTGCGAGCGCGCAAAGCAAAAACCCCCAGCAGAGCGAATCTGGTGGGGGTTTTCTTCCTAATAAGAGCCTGACGATGACCTACTTTCACAGACGTACGTCCACTATCATCGGCGCAAAGGCGTTTCACGTTCCTGTTCGGGATGGGAAGGAGTGGGACCACCTCGCTATGGTCGTCAAGCGTAACCGGTAGCCTGGCCGCGCCGGGTAAGCGGCGCGCCAGACGAATCTGAGAAGAAGCACACGGCGCGCGCCCAGTGTCGGGCGGGCGCGCCGGTGTCGTGTGTGTGTGGGCTTGTCGCAGTACGGGCCGCGATGTGCGTGCCCCGGGCCGGGACACGACTTTGTTTTCTGTGCTGCTTTGTTTGTTTGAACGGCACTTGAACACCTAACCTACAAGGTTATAGGATCAAGCCGCACGGGCAATTAGTATCAGTTAGCTACGTGCATTACTGCACTTACACACCTGACCTATCAACGTCCTGGTCTCGAACGACCCTTCAGGGGGGTCTAGCCCCCGGGATACCTTATCTTCAGACGAGTTTCCCGCTTAGATGCCTTCAGCGGTTATCTCTTCCGTACATAGCTACTCGGCAATGCCATTGGCATGACAACCGATACACCAGCGGTACGTCCACTCCGGTCCTCTCGTACTAGGAGCAGGCTCCGTCAAGTATCCAACGCCCACGGCAGATAGGGACCAAACTGTCTCACGACGTTTTAAACCCAGCTCACGTACCTCTTTAAATGGCGAACAGCCATACCCTTGGGACCGGCTACAGCCCCAGGATGAGATGAGCCGACATCGAGGTGCCAAACACCGCCGTCGATATGAACTCTTGGGCGGTATCAGCCTGTTATCCCCAGAGTACCTTTTATCCGTTGAGCGATGGCCCTTCCATTCAGAACCACCGGATCACTATGTCCTGCTTTCGCACCTGTTCGACGTGTCAGTCTCACAGTCAAGCACGCTTATGCCATTGCACTATCAGCACGATTTCCGACCGTACCTAGCGTACCTTCGAACTCCTCCGTTACGCTTTAGGAGGAGACCGCCCCAGTCAAACTGCCCACCATGCACTGTCCCCAACCCGGATAACGGGCCAAGGTTAGAACCGCAAACAAACCAGGGTGGTATTTCAAGGTTGGCTCCCTCGAATCTGGCGATCCGATTTCAACGCCTCCCACCTATCCTACACAGGCCGGTTCACAGTCCAATGCAAAGCTACAGTAAAGGTTCATGGGGTCTTTCCGTCTAGCCGCGGGTAGATTGCATCATCACAACCACTTCAACTTCGCTGAGTCTCAGGAGGAGACAGTGTGGCCATCGTTACGCCATTCGTGCAGGTCGGAACTTACCCGACAAGGAATTTCGCTACCTTAGGACCGTTATAGTTACGGCCGCCGTTTACCGGGGCTTCGATCAAGAGCTTGCACCCCATCACTTAACCTTCCGGCACCGGGCAGGCGTCACACCCTATACGTCGACTTTCGTCTTGGCAGAGTGCTGTGTTTTTAATAAACAGTCGCAGCCACCGATTCTCTGCGACCCCTTCATGCTCCGGGCGCGAGCCCTTCACACTACCGGGGTATACCTTCTCCCGAAGTTACGGTATTAATTTGCCGAGTTCCTTCTCCTGAGTTCTCTCAAGCGCCTTGGAATATTCATCCCGTCCACCTGTGTCGGTTTGCGGTACGGTCTCGTAGGACTGAAGCTTAGAGGCTTTTCTTGGAACGGCTTCCAATCAGTTTAGGACCTAAGTCCTATCCAGTCACACCCTTGAATTACGCGCCCGGATTTGCCTAAGCGCCTTCTATAGTGCAACAACGGGGACATCCAACACCCCGATGACCTTCTGCCATCCGTCCCCCCATCGCATCCTACGATGGTGCTGGAATATTAACCAGCTTCCCATCAGCTACGCATCTCTGCCTCGCCTTAGGGGCCGACTCACCCTGCGCCGATGAACGTTGCGCAGGAAACCTTGGACTTACGGCGAGGGGGCTTTTCACCCCCTTTATCGCTACTCATGTCAGCATTCGCACTTCTGATACCTCCAGCAGACTTCACAATCTGCCTTCGCAGGCTTACAGAACGCTCTCCTACCACAGATATCCCGAAAGATACCTATCCGCAGCTTCGGTCTATGGCTTAGCCCCGTTACATCTTCCGCGCAGGACGACTCGATCAGTGAGCTATTACGCTTTCTTTAAAGGATGGCTGCTTCTAAGCCAACCTCCTGACTGTCAATGCCTTCCCACTTCGTTTCCCACTTAGCCATAGTTAGGGACCTTAGCTGGCGGTCTGGGTTGTTTCCCTCTTGAGTCCGGACGTTAGCACCCGGTGCTCTGTCTCCCACGCTGCTACTTGCCGGTATTCGGAGTTTGCCATAGGTTGGTAAGTCGTCATGACCCCCTAGCTATAACAGTGCTCTACCCCCGGCAGTAATACTTGAGGCACTACCTAAATAGTTTTCGGAGAGAACCAGCTATTTCCAAGCTTGTTTAGCCTTTCACCCCTATCCACAGCTCATCCCCTAATTTTTCAACATTAGTGGGTTCGGTCCTCCAGCACGTGTTACCGTGCCTTCAACCTGACCATGGATAGATCGCTTGGTTTCGGGTCTACACCCAGCGACTAAATCGCCCTATTCGGACTCGCTTTCGCTACGCCTTCCCTATTCGGTTAAGCTTGCCACTGAATGTAAGTCGCTGACCCATTATACAAAAGGTACGCAGTCACGGTACAAGCCCGCTCCTACTGTTTGTATGCATGCGGTTTCAGGATCTATTTCACTCCCCTTCCGGGGTTCTTTTCGCCTTTCCCTCACGGTACTGGTTCACTATCGGTCGATCACGAGTATTTAGCCTTGGAGGATGGTCCCCCCATCTTCAGACAGGATTTCACGTGTCCCGCCCTACTTGTCTTATGCCTAGTTCCACTACATGGATTTCATGTACAGGGCTATCACCTGCTATGGCCGGAGTTTCCAATCCGTTCCACTATCAATCATGCTAAAATATAAAGGCTGATCCGATTTCGCTCGCCACTACTTTCGGAATCTCGGTTGATTTCTTTTCCTCGAGTTACTGAGATGTTTCAGTTCACCCGGTTCGCCTTCGCATCCCTATGTATTCAGTATGGGATACGGCATCGCTGCCGTGGGTTTCCCCATTCGGATATCTGCGGATCAAAGCTCGTTTGCCAGCTCCCCGCCGCTTTTCGCAGGCTACTACGTCCTTCATCGCCTGTGATCGCCAAGGCATCCACCATGTGCACTTAGTCGCTTGATCCTATAACGTTATAGTTGTTATAAGAACTTTCTATTGCGTGTTTGTGCCGTTCGTCATCCCTGATGTCACCACATTCGCCTTGCGGCCAACCCAATGCGCATCAGAAATTTCTAGAACTAATATAATGCAATCACAACCCGTACTTACTGTTCCAACCACACCACTCTCCACCGCACACTGCCCATTGCGCACCACAAATACACTTCGTTGTGCTTCTTCCAGATTGTTAAAGAACAAAAAACCATCAAGCCATAAGCCTAACGAAGACCGCCCTGGAGTTCCCCCCAAGACCTTCTTCGTTACCCTTGAAACCCAACCGCTACTCCCATGACATGAACCCCTCTACTGCGTGGTGGAGGATGACGGGATCGAACCGACGACCCCCTGCTTGCAAAGCAGGTGCTCTCCCAGCTGAGCTAATCCCCCGCACCGATAAAACGCGCTGGTGGGTCTGGTTGGAATCGAACCAACGACCCCCGCCTTATCAAGACGGTGCTCTAACCGACTGAGCTACAGACCCAACCGTCTCCCTCTCGGGAGCCTAACCATGTCATGGTCTTTATATAACAGCCAATAAGTGTGGACACTTTCGCTTCGTGTGCATCGCTCTAAAAGGAGGTGATCCAGCCGCACCTTCCGATACGGCTACCTTGTTACGACTTCACCCCAGTCATGAATCCTACCGTGGTAATCGCCCTCCTTGCGGTTAGGCTAACTACTTCTGGTAAAACCCACTCCCATGGTGTGACGGGCGGTGTGTACAAGACCCGGGAACGTATTCACCGCGACATTCTGATCCGCGATTACTAGCGATTCCGACTTCATGGAGTCGAGTTGCAGACTCCAATCCGGACTACGATCGGGTTTCTGGGATTGGCTCCCCCTTGCGGGTTGGCGACCCTCTGTCCCGACCATTGTATGACGTGTGAAGCCCTACCCATAAGGGCCATGAGGACTTGACGTCATCCCCACCTTCCTCCGGTTTGTCACCGGCAGTCTCATTAGAGTGCCCTTTCGTAGCAACTAATGACAAGGGTTGCGCTCGTTGCGGGACTTAACCCAACATCTCACGACACGAGCTGACGACAGCCATGCAGCACCTGTGTTCCGGTTCTCTTGCGAGCACACCCAAATCTCTTCGGTATTCCAGACATGTCAAGGGTAGGTAAGGTTTTTCGCGTTGCATCGAATTAATCCACATCATCCACCGCTTGTGCGGGTCCCCGTCAATTCCTTTGAGTTTTAATCTTGCGACCGTACTCCCCAGGCGGTCAACTTCACGCGTTAGCTGCGCTACTAAGGCCCGAAGGCCCCAACAGCTAGTTGACATCGTTTAGGGCGTGGACTACCAGGGTATCTAATCCTGTTTGCTCCCCACGCTTTCGTGCATGAGCGTCAGTATTATCCCAGGGGGCTGCCTTCGCCATCGGTATTCCTCCACATCTCTACGCATTTCACTGCTACACGTGGAATTCTACCCCCCTCTGACATACTCTAGTCCGGTAGTTAAAAATGCAGTTCCAAAGTTAAGCTCTGGGATTTCACATCCTTCTTTCCGAACCGCCTGCGCACGCTTTACGCCCAGTAATTCCGATTAACGCTTGCACCCTACGTATTACCGCGGCTGCTGGCACGTAGTTAGCCGGTGCTTATTCTGCAGGTACCGTCAGTGACGCCAAGTATTAATCAGCGCCGTTTCTTTCCTGCCAAAAGTGCTTTACAACCCGAAGGCCTTCATCGCACACGCGGGATGGCTGGATCAGGGTTGCCCCCATTGTCCAAAATTCCCCACTGCTGCCTCCCGTAGGAGTCTGGGCCGTGTCTCAGTCCCAGTGTGGCTGGTCGTCCTCTCAAACCAGCTACAGATCGTCGCCTTGGTGGGCCTTTACCCCACCAACTAGCTAATCTGATATCGGCCGCTCTGATAGTGAGAGGTCTTGCGATCCCCCCCTTTCCCCCGTAGGGCGTATGCGGTATTAGCCACGCTTTCGCGTAGTTATCCCCCGCTACCAGGCACGTTCCGATATATTACTCACCCGTTCGCCACTCGCCGCCAGACCGAAGTCCGCGCTGCCGTTCGACTTGCATGTGTAAGGCATCCCGCTAGCGTTCAATCTGAGCCAGGATCAAACTCTTCAGTTTAATCTCTGTATATATATAATCGTAATTCCCGACCGGAAGGTAAACCCCCCGGCGGTCATACGTCGCTATGCTCAAAGAAAAAGACATGCTCCATTTGCATGGAACCTATACTTCTTCCTTGTGCGAGCACTTGATAACTTTAGCGACCTCTCGTGAGAAAGGCGGCACACTCATTCCAAGCGCCCACACTTATCGGCTGTTAAATTGTTAAAGAGCGCGTGACATCTTGTGGTAACACAACACATCGATACTGCGTATTCGGTACAACCTATTCGGTACTGCACTGCCTGGCCTCAACACCGTGTTGCGCCAGAAGCAGAGAAACGAGATTATGAAGCAGTTTATCGGGCTTGTCAAATCAACCGGGTTCTACGCGACGGGCCTAAAAACCCAACCTCTCGAACCGCCAACCTGACCCCCACCTGCCGCATGACCTGGGCCCTCAAACCACCGGGCCCGCCCCTGCTTTTTGCTGCCTCCTGCTTTTCCTGCCCTCCACCGCCAACCACCCGGGTAAACCCTAGGGCGTGGAGCAGCGAAGAACGAAACTATAGCACACCTTTTTTATCCCCCGCAAACCGGTTTTAGCCAGAATCCACGCGAAAGACCCCGTTTTCCCACCCCACATCATGCAAGGCATTGAAATACTTCTGAAATATTATTTTACGCCCAGGCGTAAATAAATGATCGGCGCGGCCAAACGGGGACAGTGAGCGCCTGGCTACGGGGAAATATGCCGGGCGGCGAGGGGAAAATAGGAAAGAATGCGAAAACCCGCGCAGGGAAATCAGAGGGAAATGCACAGGCCGGCGGGAGGAAATCGGAACGGAATGCGAAAACCCGCGAAGGGAAATCGGAAGAAAATGC
>CAVQIT010000007.1:0-277575 GCA_963712655.1 uncultured beta proteobacterium
TGGGCCTGACCATTTTGCGCCATACCAGGAAGACGAGCAGCGCGATAAGCAGATACTTGGCCAACTGGATTGCGTAATCGAGATAGACCGGGTTTTCCCAGACCGGTACGGCAGGGGGGCCTTCTTCGCTGAAAGCGCTGTTGACCACGCTTAGCGTATCGCCGCGTTCGGCCGAATAGCCCATGGCCTGCTTGACCAGGTCGTTCAGTTTTTCCAGTTCGGCAGGGGGCAGGGCTTCGGGTTTGCCGTCATTGTTGCGGTAGTTGACGACGACCGCCGCCGACAGACGTTGCAGCTTGCCCAGCGGATCCTTGGTATGGCTGATGGTGCGGTCGACTTCGTAATTGGTGGTCGCGTCGTTGCGGGCATTGGTGGCGCCGGCTCGCTGCGGCGGTAGCCGCTACGTTGCCATTGGCGCCGGGATTCGCGGCATTGGGATTGGCCGGATTCTGGTTCGGGTTTGCTGGCTGCGCGGGCGGCGTGACGATGGGCGCCGCAGGATTGGCGGGCGGCTGATTGGTCAGCGCGCCGGGCACACCTTCGGGCGGCAATACATTGTTCTGTATCGACGAACTGGTTTGCTCGCTGCGCACGGCTCCCTGGCCAGGAGTTTGATTCGGGCGATAGACTTCCGATGTTTTTTCGCTTTGCGAGAAGTCGACATCGGCACTGACTTGCGCCCGCACATTGCCTGGACCGACCAAGGGGTTGAGCATGGTCAGGATGCGCTGCACGGTGCGCGATTCGATATCGTTGACCAGGTTGCGCCGGTTGCTGTCGGCGCCGGCTTCGCCCGTTGGCGATGTCAGCAAGCGTCCGTTCTGATCCACGACCGATACTTTGTCGGCGGTCAGATTGGGAACGCTGGACGATACCAGCCAGGTAATGGCGGCGACCTGCGCGTCGCTCAGGCTGCGGCCAGGGTAGAGCGTAAGCAGCACCGAGGCGGTGGGGGGCTGGCGGTCGCGCACAAACAGCGATTCGCGCGGTATGGCCAGATGCAGCCGGGCGCTTTGCACGGCATGCAGCGATTCGATCGAGCTGACGATTTCGCCTTCCAGCGCCCGCTGATAATTGATCTGTTCAGTGAACTGGCTGGCGCCGAAACGGGTTTTATCCATGAGATCGAAACCTGTTTCACCGCTGCGGGGCAGGCCCTGCTGGGCCAACTGCAGGCGGGCTTCGTGCACCTTGTCGGCGGGCACCAGTATGGCATTGCCCGTGGCCGCCAGCTGGTAGGGCACGTTCATTTGCGTTAGCGCCGCGACAATGGCGCCGCCATCGCGGTCTTCGAGATTCGAAAACAGGACTTTGTAAGTGGGGCCTTGGCTCCAGAGCAGCAGTACGGCAATAACGGCTACGACAGCCGCGGCAAGGCCCAGTTGTATGGGTTTGGACCAAGTGCCTATTTTTGCAAGTGCCGGGAAGCGGGCCAATAAAGTAGCCGATTGGCTCATTGACGACCTCTATCGCTGTAATGGTTCTGGCGTAGCGAGAACGTCGAGCTGGTAGTTGGCAAGGTGTACATGCGGCAAGACAAAAATGAGGGAGTGTGAATTATTGCGTGGAAAGCCAAATAGGCAAGCGTCGAAAAACGCTGCTTTTGGGTGTTATTTAGCTCTTATGGAATGGGCAGTGAGCGGAATATGCCATCGCGCGCCTTCAAGGTTTTCCGGAGCGACGACTATAGCCTTTGAGGCCAGGGGGGTTATGGCAAGAAAAGACGGGTGTTTTGGTGCTTGATGCGGCGGTTGCCGCCGCCCGATTTTGCGTACATTGGGCAGGTGTGAAAATTTTCCGCATTTGGACTCTATATATATGGCTATACAAAATCTATCCGCAATAGAAAGCATGCTTTCTCAAATGCGGGCGGTCGCCCAGGCGGCATCGGGGTCTACGGTATCCGCGACAAGTTCCCCCGCGGATTCCGGCGGTTTCGCCGCCGAGCTGGCCAATTCGCTGAAACGCGTATCGACCATGCAAAACAACGCCGCCACCCAGGCCAAGTCTTTTCAGCTGGGCGCGCCCGACATCTCGCTTAATGATGTCATGATCGATTCGCAGAAAGCCGGCATTGCCTTTCAGGCAACGGTGCAGGTTCGCAACCGTTTGGTTGCCGCCTATCAGGAAATCGCCAGCATGGCGGTATAAAGATGCGCGCCAGCGTCAAACTACGCGGGCGTTGCCTGCGTAGTTTGATGCGCCAGCAAGTCTTCGCTTTTGCCGCCCTCCAGCGCATACAGCCAGGCCAACAGTTCCGCGATGGCTACATACAATTGCGGAGGAATATGCGCATCCAGGTCGATTTGCATCAACAGGCCCACCAGTTCCGGCGACTCGTGCACATACAGGCCATTTTCCTTGGCGGTGCGGATAATCGTTTCCGCTAGCGTGCCGTAACCTTTGGCCACTACACGCGGCGCGGCGTCTTCCTTATCGTAGGTAATGGCAACGGCGACCGGGCGGCCGTCGTTGAGAGCATGCGGCTTGGCCGTCATCGGCTTGAGCTTCCGTCGATAGCATCCGGTCCGTCGATGGAGCCGGGCTGCGGTTGATACATTGCGGCAATGGAATCTTCAACGGTTTGCCGTCCGCTTCCCGCCGCTTCCCATGCATTGCCGGCAACCGACAACTGACTTAACTGCATGCCCAATGCGGAATAGCGGCCGCGCAAGGTTTCGGTGTGCTCGCTTAATAACGCTGAAGACTCCGGCGCGATCAGATGCATGACCAACTGTTGTCCGGCCAGTGTCAGGCGAGCCTGGACGGATCCCAGCATGGGCAGATGAATATTGATGCGCGTGGCCCAATGGTCGGTTTCGACCGACAGGTCGGTATCTTCCTTGGAGGGCTCGCGGCGATGGATTTCCCATTCCATGGGGGCATTGGGCCAGGCTTCGCCGCGCCACGCAAAGGTTTGATTGGCAAGTATTTCCAGTTGCTGGCGCACCAGTTGGTGGGTTTGCGGATCCAGGCCGGGCACCGGCAAAGGGCTGTTGCCCGCGGCGCCGGAGGCGGGCGTGGAGGCGGCTTGGGAGCCTGGTGGGCTGGCCAAGGCCTCGCTCCTGCCGCCTTGCCCTGTCGCGGCGGGGTTGTCGGTACGGGCCGCAACGGCGGTGCCCGGGGGATTCGAAGGCGTTGCCGGTGCGCCTGAATTTGAACTGCTGTTGGCGCCAGGCGCCGCGCCGGTTGTTGTCCCGCGTCCCGCCTGGGCCTGCGGTTCTTGTTGCAATTGGCTAAGGCTGTGTTTGCCGAAGGCCAGGTTGTTCAGGTGCGATTCGTAGAATATGCCGCTGTTTTGCAATGCCTGGGCCAGTGCTTGCGCCAGTTGCGCCGGGACCGAGTTAGGCTGTTGGGCAATGGCTGCCGCCGTTGCGGGGCCGCTTAGCGTGCTTGTTCCGCCGGAGGCCGCGGGCGTAGAGCTAGTGTTTGGGCCGCGGCCGGCCGCTGGAGCGGTTTCGGCGCGCGCCGAGTTGGCAGCGGCGGCGTTGGCACTGGTGCCGGCGCTGGCATTTGCACCGGAGCTGGTATTGGCAGTGCTGCCGCTGGCGCCGGCATTCGGGCTGGAGTTGCTTGCTTCGGCCGGCCGCTGGCCGCCGCCGCCGAGCAAGGGCGCTTTGCCTTGCACTGGCGGGGCTTCATCTGGAAAATTGGCCAGCAGGGCCAATATGACTTTGGCGGCGTGGCCCAGGCTGGTGGGCGCCGATTTCGTGGTGCTGGTACTGGGAGCGCTGCGCGCCGCCAATAGTTCGGCAGCGCGGGCGTCTATCCTGGCGCGATCGATCGCTTGCCGGCTTGGCTGCTCGGATTGCGCCATGGCCCGGTCCACGCCATCGCGTGTTTGGCGATGGGTTTCGTTTTGGGCGGGATCCGCTCGTTCAGGGTGGCCAGGCTGGCTGACTGCGTCGGGGCGGGCGCCGGAAACCAGATTGGCTTGCTGAGACAGCGTGGTGCCTAGAACCGAATCAAGCCGATGCACCAACAAGGTGCCCAATGCCGATGGGCCGCCTATGCTCATGATTACGACAGGGTGCTGGAGTACGCGTGCAAGACAGTCTGCTGACGTTTCATGTTGCCCAGCAATATGCCCAGGCGGCCTAGTTCGGGTGTAGCCAGCATGCGGATGTTGGCATCGTCGTCGAGAATCTTGGTCAACAGGTCTTTGCGAGCCTGGCGATCTTCGTCGCTAAGGGAGGTAATCGACCGCAAGGATTCGACGGCGTCCTGGTATTGTTCACCCAAGGCGACTACGGAATCCCAGTTACTAGCACGGGCTTCCACCAGCATGCTGCTGGAAATGCCGGCTATGATTTCATACTGGCGCAAAATGGATGAGGTGTGGCTCATGGGTAGCATCATTGGGCAGGTGTAGTCGGATGGGTGTTACGACAATGAAAGTGCTGGCACAGGAGTATTATGCAAGCATATGATATTCAAAAAATAAATACTATAGGAATAAATGCTATAGGATTATGACCGGGAAACTGGCTAGGCCATTTATCCGGTTACTGCCTCTTTCTTTGGATCTACCGCGGTGCGCCAGGCGCTGCCAACATCGATCAGCAAACGTTCGGCCAGCGCCAGTTTTTCGGGATCGCTATTCAAATTGGCCAAAAGCAAGTTGCGTATGATCAATTCATAAGTGGCGACCAGATTGGTGGCCAGCTCGCCGCCCGATTCCTGGTCAACGCTGGCTTTCAGGCCCGAGTCGACAATGTCGATGGCTTTCGATATCGCCATTCCCCGGCCTTCGATGTTGTTGTTCTCCATATGAAGCCGTGCCTTCAAAATGGCCGCCTGCGCGCCATTGAATAACAGGGTGATCAGGTGTTCAGGGCTGGCGCTGAACACCTCGGTTTCCAAGCCTATGTTTGAATAGGCCTGGATCGAGTGTTGTCGCCCTGGGCCACGAGTGGGAAGGTATGTCATCAGTTGTCGTTCATGTTGCCCAGCGCCGAAAGTTGCTGGGTGAGATAAGAGCTGACGGAACCCATTTGGGCTACTAGCGTGTCCAAGGCGGTGAATTGCTTGCGATAGTTTTCCATTCGAGAGTCGATACGGAGCGATTCCGCGTCGAATTGATCTTCCATGTCTTTCAGCGTGGCTGTCATGCTGTCCATGCCGGCGCTGATTACGCCGCCACTTTTGACAAAAGTGTCGGTAACCGCCGTCAACTGCTTGACGATGCCGTTGTCGCCAGTAAACAGTGCCTGCACGTCAACCATATTGTCTTTTAGCGCAGCCCCCAAATCGGCGGAGTCTATCGTCAGCGTGCCTTCCTTGGGATCGGTGCTGATGCCCAACTGAGTTAATGTTTTCATCATGCCCGTCGCGCCTGGAGCATTCAAGGCGTTGCGTATCTGGCTTTGTATACTGCGGGCTAGGCTATCGCCGCTCAGCGCGCCAGCGCCGGCCGGATTGTTGACATCGAACGTTGTCAGCGTCTTGACGATACCTTGCAGATTGTTGTAAGCCGAAACGAAACTACTGATGGCCTTGGAGGTAACGCTGTCATCTCTGGTGATACCCAATACATCCGTGCTGCCAGGTTCACTTTTCTCGGTGAGCGTCAGCGTTACACCGTCAATGGCGTTTTCGACAGTATTGGATTGGGAGGTGATTGAGATGTTGTTGATCAGCAGCTTGGAGTTTTGGGCGGCCTGTTCTTGCAGAGCGCCGGTGTTGGGCGCGCCATTGGCGCCTTTCGTAAACCCCATAATGTTCTGGAGTGCGTCATCGGTGACGCCGGTATCGGAGTTGGTGACGGTGATGCTTTCAATGGAAGCGTTCTCACCGGTGTCTTTGGCTGTCAACAGCAGATACGATTGCGGCGGCTCCGCGCCATCGTTGATCAGCGTGGCGCTTACGCCCAGGCCGGAGTCGCTGTTGATGGCCTTGGCTATGCCTTCCAGCGATGTGTCGGCTTGATCCACGGTTATGGTTTTTGATTTGCCGCCAAGCAACGTTACCTCGATATCGACACTGCCGCCCGCCAGGGCTTCGCTGCGACTGGCTTGGCCCGCGCTGGTTAAGGTTTGCGGTGTTGCCAGTTGCTGTACTTCGATATTGTAGGAATTGGCTGTGGCGGCGCTGGTGGCAACAGCAGTAAAGGTGGTGCCGTTGACACTGGTTTTCAGCGCGCCGAACGTCTCGGCTTCACCCAGGGTTTCCCATGCTTTTTGGAACGCTTCGAGCGAATTTTTGATGGTGCCATAGCCGGACAAACGATTTTGTACGGTTTTGGCCCGGTCATTAATCAAGCCTAAAGACTTTTCTTCGTTTGTGCGCAAGTCCGCCAATAATTGTTCCAAAGGAAGCTGGGAACCGACGCCGAGGTTGGTATTAGAGGAAATAGTAGCCATAGTGAACTCCGAGTTCAGGTATTGTGCTGTAAATCGATCGATTTCAATGCTTGCGATAGCGGGTATAAGCCCATGCTTTTTAAGCGTTTACCCGGATATCTGCTGTAAAAATCAGGCATTACGCCTTGGTGTTCACGACCTGGCCCTGCAACTGCACTATCATTTTGGCGACGCGTATGACCGCATCGCTGGGCACTGTGCGCAGGACTTCGCCTGTGGCGCTGTCTACAATGGAGACCACCACGCGCTGCGCTTCGGGATCGACGTCGAAACGCATGCCGGTGGACCAGGCTTCCATGCTATGGTTGAAATCTTCCAGGGCTTTTTCCAGCGAGCTGGGGGTATGGGCCAGGTCTTGCGGTTCGCCTGGCATGGTCGTGGCGCTGCCGCTGTCTTGTGTTTCGGCGGATGCCGTAACCTGCGTGGCGGGCTCGGGAATCGATGCCGGGCGTTCAAGGTCGATAGTAGTGGGAATGAATGGCAGTGTTGCGGTGTTTCCGCCTATGGGGTTGACCATGCTTCGGGCTCCTGAAAGTTGATGGTACAGCGCCTGCGGCCGCGTAACTTCCATGCCATGCGCTTCACGATGTGTTAATAACGGCATGTATTCGGGAATCTTTAGTTTTAGGGTTTACCCTAATATATGGAACAGGCAATAAAATGCCCGATTGATCATCTCACCATGCCTGGTCAAAGACGGCCACAATGGGCAGTCTGTATGTTTGTTTTATCGATCCCGCATGACTAGCTCCGAAGACCGCCTTGTCGGACAGTACGCTCCTATGGTTCGCCGGCTGGCTTTGCAACTTGTTGCCAAGCTGCCCGCCAGTGTTGAGCTCGACGACTTGATGCAGGCAGGCATGATGGGCTTGCTGGATGCCGTGCGGCGCTATCAGCAAACGGTCGAGGCCCAATTCGAAACCTATGCCATCACCCGCATACGGGGCGCCATGCTGGACGAACTGCGCAGCCAGGACTGGCTGCCGCGCAGCGTACGCAGCAAAACCAAATGCATAGAGCAGGCCATGCATCAGCTTGGCCACCGCCTTTTGCGCCCGGCCACCGAGGCTGAAATCGCGCAAGAACTGGACATGCCGCTGCTCCAATACCAGGAACTTCTGGAAGAAGCTCGCGGCGTGCAGATTATTCATTACGAAGACCTGACCCGCAACAGCGACGATTCCGCCCATCCTCTGGACCGGGTGCAGAACCAGGGCGGGGGCGAGGAACAGGATCACTGGGCGAATCCGCTTAACCGGCTGGTATCGCAAGGTTTGCGGGATGCCTTGATCCTGGCCATCAAAAGCCTGCCCGAACGCGAGCAATTGTTGCTGTCCCTGCAGTTCGAGCAGGACCTGAATCAAAAGGAAATCGGCGCGGTCATGGGTATTACCGAGGGCAGGGTATCGCAATTGCGGTCGCAGGCCGTAGCCCGGATACGCACCGCCCTGGCGCAGGACAATTGGCACGAAAATCCGGGCGAAGCCGAATTTCAGGCCCTGTTGTAGGCCGGGCTATCTTGTGCGGCAGTCCCGTATGCCGCGCCGTCATGCAGCCCGGCGCACACCGCTATTACCTATTACTTAAGCCGGCCGGCCATGGCGGGCAAACCGCGATGGCGAAACGATAGCCGGGTCGATTTTCTCCGCCTGCAAGCTGGCGTCCAGCTCTTCGTTCAACAGCAGGTTGGACGCCAGCAAGGAAGCGCCCGGCGAAGTTTGTATGCCATATCCGCCCTGGCCGATCAGCCAGAAAAAGCCCTGCGCGCGTTTATCCCAGCCCATGACGAATTCGCCGTCATCCACAAACGAGCGCAAGCCGGCCCATGTATGGCTGGGCCGGCGTATTGCCAGGTCCGTGGCGGTTTCTATGCGGTCTATGCCCAGGGCGATATCGAATTCTTCGGCGACCACATCATGAGGTTCCACCGGGTCGGCATTTGCGGGGGAGCCCAGCAATTGCCCGGCATCGGGCTTGAAGTAGAAACTTTCATCGATGCCCACCACGGCGGGCCAATGCTCGATTTCCATGCCGGGTGCCGCAGCCTTGTCAGGAGCCTGGAACGTAAACGCGCTGCGCCGCTTGGGCTGCAGGCCGACGGCGTCGGCGCCGAACAGAGCGGCGACCCTGTCGCCCCATGCTCCTGCCGCGTTCACCACCTTGCGGGACACTATTGTCGAGCCCTGCGATAGCTCAACGGACCATGTGTCCTGGGCACGATGGGCCTTGACGACTGTGGCGTTGAACAGTGTCTTCACCCCTGATTGCTTTGCGCCCTTCATGAAGCCTTGCAGCACCGCATGGACATCCAGGTCTTTGGCATCGGCCTCTTCAATAGCTCCCAGCAGGCCTTGTCTCTTTATGCAAGGGACGCGTTTCACGACCTCGTCCGCCGACAGAATGTTCACGTGCGCGCCGGTCGCTTTGTATTGCGCAATGGCATCCTGAAACAATTGTTCCTGCCTCTGGTGGGCAATATACAGAACGCCGCGATCCCGCAACAAAGGATGATCGCAAAAGCCCTGGGGAGGGTGCTCATAGAATTGCCTGCTGGCGCGCGTCAGCGCCTGGATGGTCGGCGTGCCATAGGTTTCCATGAACATCGCCGCGGATCGTCCGGTAGAGTGATACCCGGCCTGGCTTTCCCCATCGATCAGCAATGCGCTTCCGCGGCCTTGCAGTCGATACGCCAGCGAGGTCCCGGCGATTCCCGCACCGATGATCAGGTAGTCATACACTTGGGTATTGCACATTGCTTTCCGCCTTTTTCGTCATTCTTCAATTCCCGGAATATCTTGCGCGAAACCTGGTTCATTTGCCTGTATTATCGGCCCATTGAATTCAGGCAAAACATCCCATGTCCCGTTCATCCATTGCGCAAAAAGCATCAATAATCGAGCCTCAAAACCTGCTCGCATACCGGTTGCTGTCATTAAGCCAACTGCTCAATCGCGGCATAGAGGTCGTCCTGGATACCCATCTGGGCCTGTCCGTGCGGCAATGGCGGGTGCTGCTTTATCTGGCCAACGCCGGCCCCAGTTCCGTGCAGCACATTGCCGATTTTTGCCGCTACGACAAAAGCCAGGTCAGCCGGGCGGTTTCGGAACTGCTGGACAAAAAGCTGGTGCGCTCGGCTTCCAGTCCCAGCGATGGCCGCCGTATCGTTGTGGCGTTGACGGCCGCCGGCCGCAAGGTTTATGAGCAAGGCTTGCCGCTAAGTCTTGCACGCCAGGACCGCCTGGCCAGTTGCCTGACCGGGAAAGAATTGGCGGCTTTCCAAAAGACCCTGGAAACCTTGACGCGCCAGGCCGAAATCCTGCTGGGCGAGGCTCACGCGGAAAAAGAACGCGCAGCCCGATAGCCGTTGGAACAGCCGCTACCAGCCGCCCGCGTGTCCATCCTTGCGGTGGTCTGATGCGCCCAGGTAACCTTCAGCCAGTTTCATGATGGCCTGCGAACCGCCGAATTCGTCGGAAAAACGCGGCGCGACGACAATAAGGTGTCCAAGCGCGCGCAAGCCCGCGACGGCGTTTTCCGGAAAGTTCCATTCGACCATGACGGTTTTGTTGTCCTCCATGATCCGCCAGCGCGGCGCATCGACGATCGCTTGTGGATTCTGCCCATGCGCGACACGCGTGCATACTTGAACATGGCCCTGGGCCTGCAAGGATCCGCCCATGACGCCAAAGCTCATCAGCGGTTTGCCATTGCGCGTCAGGAAACCGGGGATAATCGTATGGAATGGGCGTTTGTGCGGCCCGACCTGGTTCGGATGGCCCGGGATCAGGTTAAAGCCCCATCCGCGATTATGCAGGGAGATCCCGGTGTCGGGCACGACCACTCCCGAGCCGAAGCCCTTGAAGTTGGACTGGATGAAAGACACCATCATGCCCTGCGCGTCGGCGGTCGTAAGGTAGGTGGTGCCGCCATTATGCGGCTTGCCGGGTCCCGGATACGATGCTTTGGCGGGATCGATATGCTTGGCACGTTCGGCCAGGTATTTCCTGTCGAGCAACTGCCCGGCCGTAACATCCAGCATATGGTCGCTGTCGGCCACGTACTGCTGGATATCCGCAAACGCCAGTTTCATGGCTTCGATCTGGCTATGGAAATACTCGGTGGAGTCCAGGGCGTGCGCTCCGGCGGCCATCTGATCCAGCATTCCCAGCGCCATCAGGGCGCCGATGCCTTGTCCATTCGGTCCGATCTCATGCAGGGAAATGTCCTGATATTGCATCGAAACGGGCTCGACCCAATCCGCCTGGTGCCGGGCCAGGTCCGATTCGGTCATTGCACCCCCGGTGGCTTTGGCGTAGGCGGCGATGCGCGCCGCGATTTCGCCTCGATAGAACGATGCACCTTCAGTTTGGGCAATGTCTTGCAAGGTCGCCGCCTGGCCTGGGCAGATAAAGCGCTGGCCGGGCAGCGGTGCGCGGCCGTCCGGCGCAAATGCCTGGGCGAACCCGGGCATATTCTTGATATCGGCGATCTGGGTTTCCCACTGCCTGCTGACGATAGGGGTCACGATGAAGCCATCGCGCGCATAGCGGATGGCGGACTTGAACAGATCGGCGAAAGGCAATTTACCGAAACGCCGGGACAGTTCGACCCAGCCCGACACGGCGCCGGGCACGGTAACCGCGTCCCAGCCGCGCGCCGGCATGTTTTCGTATCGGGAAAAATATTCCGGAGTCCATGCTTCGGGAGATCGTCCCGACGCATTCAGGCCATGCAGTTGGGAGCCGTCCCAGACGATGGCGAAGACGTCGCCGCCGATGCCGTTCATGCAGGGCGCGACCACGGTCAATGTTATGGCGGCGGCGATGGCCGCATCGACGGCATTTCCGCCCGCGGCCAAGGCTTGCAAGGCGGCATTTGTCGCCAGGGGCTGCTCGGTGCAGACTACATTTTCCGCGAGCACAGGCATCCGCTGGGAGGTATAGGGAAAGTCCCAGGCAGGTTGGGTGAACGATGACATAAGGCAATTCCGAGGTGGCTGTTTATTCAATTGGACGAGACGGTAAGCTTGCGGGCCAGGGAAGGCCATAAAGCGAACTCGCTGGCGACGACAGGCTGGAAGGCATCGGGCGGTGTGAATTTGGCTACGATGCCCGTATTTTCCAGCGTGGCAATGACCTTTGGATCCGCAAGCGCCGAGGCGACCGCATTGGTGAGTATCGCCGCCGTTTCCGCGGGTGTCCCGGCCGGAGCCAGCAGGGCGAAGGCATTGTCGGCCTTCAGCTCGATTCCCAATTCGGACATCGTCGGCACATTGGGAAACTGCGGCACCCGCTGCGTCGCCGCCGTGGCCAAGGGAACCAGCTTGCCCGCCTTGACCTGGGGCAGAATGGACGACACGCTATCGAACATCATGCTGGTGGATCCGCTGATCAAGCCGGGCATGGCGGCGGAACTTCCCTTGTAGGGAACGTGCACGGCCTCTACCTTGGAGGCCGCCAGGAACACCGCCGATTCAATATGGGACAGGGAGCCCGCCCCTTGCGAGGCGTAATTGTATTCACCGGGTTTCTTGCGGAACAGCTTGATGAGTTCGTCCACGCTGTTTACGCCCAGCGAGCTTGGAACCACCAGCATATGCGGGGCATTGGCAATGCCGGCGATCATCACGAAGTCTTTCTGTATGTCGGGCAAGTCGTTATAGGTGACGGTCGCGATGGCGGTGCCCGCCACCGGCACCAGGCCGAACGTATAGCCGTCGGGGGCGGCGCTGGCTACGTTTCTATAGCCTATCGTGGCGGCGGCTCCCGGCTTGTTTTCCACAATGACCGGTTGCTTGAGGGTGGTGGACATATGCTGCGCGATCGCGCGCGCGGAAGTGTCGCCGGCGCCGCCGGGCGGCGCCGGCACGATCAAATGGATGGGGCGCGCCGGAAAGCCCGCCTGCGCCAGCGCGGGTGCGGATGCCATGAAAAAGCCCGCGCCGAGCGCGCATAGTTGAAAAGCCAGGCGTCCGATCGTGACGCGTCCTTGCTGCCCCATCATGAATATGCTCCCGAATATGTAGTCGACGGCATGGATATCGGTTCGAATTGTTTCCTGATCCATGCCTTGCGTGTCGTACATAATATGAATATTTAGTTGCTAGGTCAACAATGTAAGTGCAGGGCGGCATGCGGGGGGCTTCCGAAAACTGCGCAGGCAGGTCTTCGCCAGAGCTGCCGCCCCTGGCTTTGCTCGATGTGGCCATTCGAGAGTTCTTCGATGAGGCGAAAGTGCTGTTGTATGTATGTTTTTGCAGCCACACCGGATCGTTGAATGCGAGCAAGGATACTCCTGGGCGTATCTAAGTACTTTCCGGCCTTGATACTTTCGCCCGCGGATCGTCAGTAGCTTTGTCGTGCCCTATATAGTCAGTATCCCTATGTATATGGCCAACGGGATACGATATGACGAGCGTTGCGGTGTACTCGCAGTTTTTCAGCAGACCTTGCATGGCGAGCGGACTGTTCGATAGCATATTTATATTCGAACGGATATAATTGTGGAAGAGAAACGAAAGCCGCTGTACTGGGAAGGTTCCTCGAAAAAGGACTTCAAGGAGTTCCCCATCGATGTGCAGAAGGACATGGGCATAGCGCTGTTTGTCGCCCAGTTGGGCGGCACGCCGGACTCGGTCAAGATATGGAAGGGGCTTGGCTCCGGGGTGTACGAACTGGTGGAAGATCACCGGGGTGACGCCTTCCGGGCAGTCTATACCGTGCGGGTCGGCGACGCCGTGCATGTTCTCCATGCGTTTCAGAAGAAGTCCAAGTCCGGAATTTCCACGCCGCAACCGGACATAGATTTGATAGGGAAGCGGCTGAAAATAGTGCTCGCCCGTTACAGGGTGGGTGGGAGAAACTGATGAACCGAAATGACCATCCTCAAGGCACAGACAATGTACTGATGGATCTCGGCTTCGACGATGCCGAAGAACTATCGGCCAAGGCTGCGCTCGCGCTCAAGCTGAATGAACTGATAGACCAGCGCGGCCTTAGCCAGATGGAAGCGGCGGCGCTCACTGGCATGACCCAGTCCAAGGTGTCCCAAGTGCACCGCTATAAGCTCCAGAACATCTCGCTGGAGCGTCTGATGCAGGCGTTGGTATCGCTGGATCAGTGCGTGGAAATCGTGGTGCAGCCTGCACGGCGCGCGCATGCGCCCGGCATCACTGTAGCGGCCTGACTGCTATGGAAATCACGATCATCGACTCCTTGTACGAGACGATCTGAGTGTTCTGCATGAGGCAGGCGCAGGCAGGGCAGGCTAGCGCGGCGGTTCATGCTTCTCCCGCCATGCGCTGGATTTCACTGTCGGTGAAGTCAAGTTCGGCCAGCACTTCTTTTGTATTTTCCCCCAGCGTGGGGGCATGCCTGTAGATGGATGTTGGCGTGGCGCTGAAACGCGTCGTCGGCCTTACCTGGCGGATATTTCCGACAGTTGGGTGCACGCTTTCCTGGAAAAAATCGACCGCCTTGAGATGCGGATGTTCGGGCAAGTCGTCGAGTTCGTAGATGCGGGTCACGGGTATATCCAGCTCTTTGCAGATTTCTATCCATTCCGCCGTGGTTTTCAGCGGCGTGATTTCACCCAGCGCGGCATAGATTTCCTGGATGCGGGCATTTCTTTTCTGGCGGTCGGCAATATCGAATTCCTGGATCAGGCTGGCTTTGCCTACCGCATTGAAAAATGCGATCCAGTGCTTTTCGGTATACGGCAAGACACCTATCCAGCCATCTTTGCTGCGGTATGGCCTGCGCCCGCCTTTGACGATGCGCTTATAGCCGGCGGGTTCCGACGACCCCGGAAAGGCAAGGCCGGCCATATGCTCGGACAGCACGAACGACGCCATGGTTTCCAGCATGGGTACTTCAACGTATTGCCCTTTTCCCGTCCGGCCGCGATACACCAGCGCCGCCATGACTGCGTTGGCCATGTATATTCCCACGGTCTTGTCGGCGATCAGGTTCGGCGAGTATTCAGGGGCGCTTTTTCCCATGGAACTGACGCCGACAAAACCGCAAGACGCCTGGATGATGTCATCGAAAGCGGGCTTGTCTTTGTCCGGTCCGTCCTGGCCAAAGCCGGTTGCTACGCAGTAGATGATGTTGGGGTTCAGCGCCTTGACGTCGTCGTATCCAAAGCCCAGTTTGGCTATCGCCTTGACACGCATATTGTGGACCACGACATCCGCGGTTTTCAGAAGCCTGCGCAGGGCGGTTTTTCCCTCTTCGCTTTTCAGGTCGAGAACGATAGAGCGCTTGTTTCGGTTGAGCGATAAATAAATGGAGCCCATGCCTTTCTTGGTGGAGACGCCGTTGGAGCGGATGATGTCGCCGACCGGCCCTTCCACTTTGATCACGTCCGCGCCGTAGTCGGCGAATATCTGGGTTGCAATGGGCCCGAGCACCACCGATGTGAGATCCACCACCCGAAGCCCGCCGAGGGGGCCAGTGCTGTTGTGGGCATTTTCTGTTTCTGTCTCGTGAAGCGCCATGTTTCCGTCTCTCTTAGCCAAAAGTGCATATTGATACCGCGTACCGGAAGGAATGAACGAGGCGGCGGCGCAGGCCAGCGCTGGATAGTTCGTTCTTGTCCTTCTGGATGGTGCTTAATTTTTGCACACAACGAAAAATTAATTTGGATTTTTATTTATATATGTGAATTATTTGTTCACGAATAAGAAACCAGTAGGTACCATTTTCGCACTACATAACGGAGTTGCGGAGAATGAGCGACCTTATCAAGTTCTCGATATACGAAGAGTCTCCATCCCTGCTTGAACTCAGGGAGAGCGTCAGGGCGTTTGTGCAAGGGGAAAAGCAGGCGGGCCGTATCAAGCCCGGCGAGTATGGCTGGGCGGAGCCCAATACGGAGTTCAGCCGGGCCTTGGGCCGCCAGAACTGGATCGGCATGACATGGCCCAGGAAGTATGGTGGGCATGAGCGCAGCGCGATCGAGCGCTTCGTGGTGACGGAGGAATTGCTGGCCGCCGGCGCGCCGGTGCGCGCGCACTGGATCGCCGACCGGCAAAGCGGTCCATTGCTGCTCAAGTTTGGCACCGAGGCCCAGCGCGAGGAATTTCTGCCGCGCATTATCCGGGGCGAATGTTATTTCTGCATAGGCATGAGCGAAGCGGACTCGGGTTCGGATCTGGCGTCCATACGCACAAAGGCGCTCAAGGTCGACGGCGGCTGGTCGGTGACCGGCAGCAAAACCTGGACGAGCAACGCGCATCGCGTCCACATGATGATTCTGTTTGCCAGGACCGGACCCAGGGGCGAGTCGCGGCGGGAAGGGGTAAGCCAGTTTCTGGTGGATTTAAGCCTGCCCGGCATTACGATACGGCCCATCATCAATCTTGCCGGCGAGCACGATTTCAATGAAGTCATTTTCGATGAGGTGTTCATTCCCGACTCGATGGTGATTGGAACCATAGGCAACGGCTGGGCGCAGGTCACCGACGAACTGGTCTATGAGCGCAGCGGACCCGACCGCTGGATGAGCACCTACCATGTGCTGGCCGCAATGGTCGATAAAGTGAAAGGGCATCCCTCCGCGATCAGGCAGTCGGCAATGGCCCGGCTGATGGCGCGGCTTTGGACCATGCATCAAATGTCGTATTCCGTGGCCGGCATGCTGGAGCGCGGCGCGGTTCCCAACACCGAAGCGGCGTTGGTCAAAGACCTGGGAACCCGCTTCGAGCAGGATATACCCGAGACGGCCCGCGCTATTTTTCCTGAGGAGTTGCGGGACACCTGGGACGCCGACGATCTTTTCAACGAGGCGCTGAGATATTCGATCTTATACGCGCCGGCGTATTCGATACGGGGCGGCACCAAAGAAATGCTGCGCGGAATCATTGCAAAAAGCCTGGGGTTACGATGAACGAATTAGATCAAATGCTGAACGACAGCGCGGTCCGCTTTTTTACAGACTTGTGCACCCGCGAAATCCTGGACAGCGTCGAACAAGGCAACTGGCTGCCCGGCGCGTGGGCCGATCTGCGGGAAATGGGCCTGGTATCGGCGGCTGTCATGGAGGTCGAACCGGATGTGCATGGGCTTGCGTTGACGTCCCTGTGCACATTGGCCAGGCAAATAGGCCGTTTCAATGTGCCTTTGCCCATCGTCGAAACCTACATTGCCCAGCGCCTGTTGACGCAGGCCGGAATTCCATTTGACGAAGCCGAGCCCCTAAGCCTGAGCACCTTCAGTCTATGCGCTCCGGTGACGCTGCGGGAAACCCAGGGTGGCTATATCGCCAATGGCATCGTGCGCCGGGTCCCATGGGGGCGCCATGTTGCGGGTGTCGTTGCGGCCATCCAAGTGGGCGGCAAAGACGGCGTTGCCTTGCTGCCTCGCGGAAACATCGAGGCGCGCAATGCCAATCTGGCCGGCGAGCCGCGCGATACGCATGCTTATCAGGATACTTTCATACCGGCCTCGAATGTAAGCTTTACCGATGCCGGCGGCATTCTTGCCCGACTGCCGCTGGAAGGGGCGTTGTTTCGTTCCGCGCAAATTACCGGCGCCCTGCAAAAGGTGCTGGAAATGACGATAGCGTATGCAAAAGACCGGCAGCAGTTTGGGCGGCCTATCGCAAAGTTCCAGGCCATTCAGCATCAGATTGCCGAGCTGGCCGCGCAAGTCGCCAGCGCCACCGCGGCTGCTGATGCCGCAGTGCATGCCAACGCCGGCGGGCTGGCCGCCACAGAAATCGCCTTTGCGAAAATTCGCGCCAGTGAAGCGGCTACTCTGGCCTGCGCCATTGCCCATCAGGTGCATGGCGCCATGGGCTTTACGCACGAGCATGCCTTGCATTTGTCGACCCGAAGGCTGCTGTCCTGGCGCGACGAGTTCGGATCGGACTCGCATTGGGCCGAGTGGGTGGGAAACCGCCTGGAAAAACTGGATGGCGCAAGCTTATGGCGCTATATCACCTCTCCCTCAACCTTTGAGCTGGCACAGGAACACTAAGATGAGCGATGAACTTTTATTCAAAATCGAAAACGCTATTGCAACCATAACGCTGAACCGCCCGGAAAAGCTGAATGCCTTTACGACGGACATGCTGCTGCAGTGGGGAGACGCATTGCTGGAGGCGCAGAGCAATACGCAAGTCAGGGCCATTGTCCTGACCGGCGCGGGGCGGGCTTTTTGCGCGGGCGGCGATGTCGGCGGCATGAACGAACGCAAGCAGCAGGAAACGCCGATCATGCGCAAAGCCTCGCTTACGGATCGCGTACATCGCATACCTCTCATCATGGAAAGCCTGGACAAGCCGGTCATCGTCGCCATTAATGGCGTGGCAACCGGGGCGGGCCTGGATATGGCGCTGATGGGCGATATTCGCATCGCGGCGAAAAGCGCGCGCTTGGCCGAGACCTATATTCGAATCGGCATTATGGCCGGCGATGGCGGAGCGTGGTATTTGCCCAGGCTGGTTGGTCTGCCCAAGGCCCTGGAGCTGCTGTGGACCGGCCGCTTTGTGGAGTCCGATGAGGCAGAGAGAATCGGCTTGGTCAATAAAGTGGTGCCGGACGAGCAATTGATGCAAGAGGCCTACCGCATGGCTGAACAAATCGCCGCTGGACCTCCATTGGCCGTGCGCATGATGAAGAAAGCCGTTTACCAGGGAATGAATATGGATCTTCGAACTCACCTGGAACAGGTGTCGTCCCATATGGCGGTGCTCTTTTCGACAGAAGATCATCAAGAGGCCCTGACCGCGTTCAAGGAAAAAAGACAAGCCACTTTTAAAGGTTGCTAATCAGCAGCCGTCAAACACCAGGAGATATGCGTGAAAAAATTTATCAAAAATGCAGTATTGACTGCCGCCGGATTGTTCGCGTTGGCCGGCCAGGTTCATGCGGCGGATTACCCGGTCAAACCCATCCGGCTTATTGTGCCGTTTTCGGCGGGAGGCCCCACCGACATCATGGCCCGGTTGGTGGCCGAGCAGCTCAGCAAAAAGCTGGGCCAGGTGATTACTGTACTGAACAAGCCGGGTGGGGATAATCTGATCGCCGCGCGCGAAGTCGTGGCGAGCGCGCCCGATGGCTATACCCTGTTTTTCACCACCAACGGTCTGTTGAGCATCGCGCCGGCGGTATATGCCAAATACCCGATCGATACGCAAAAAGACTTTTCGTATATTGGCGGCATCAGTTCCTATCCCTATATTTTCGTAACCAGCGTCAACGAAAAGAGGAATACGCTGCAGGAGTTCATTGCAGCCAGCAGAAAAAAAGCCGAAAGCGTTTCCTATGCCATCGTGGGCAATGTCTCGCTGGTATCCGGAGCATTGTTCACAACATCGCTGGGCATAGACATGCTGCCGGTTCGTTATAAAGGCAATGCCGATACGGTGAGCGACTTATATGCCGAGCGCCTGGACCTGGGGACATTCGCGCCCTCGTTTTCCATCCCCTTGATCGAAGCGAAAAAACTCAAGCCATTGGGCGTGACAGGCGAGAAGCGCTTGGCCAAGCTGCCCGATGTGCCTTTGGTGTCGGAGCTGGATCCCGCGCTGAAAAATTATTCCTCAGCCGTCTTGACGTGGACGGCCATTGTTGCCCCGGCAGGCCTGCCTGACGACATCAAGAAAAAGCTGGAGGGTGAACTGAAAAATGTCGTGTCCGAAGAGCACTTCATCAAGCAGGTCGAGAACCTGGGGGACACCGTTGCGTGGAAATCCAGCAAGCAAACCGAGGAACAGGTCGGCAAGGAAATCGGAATATGGAAGAAGGTCGTCAAGGACGCCCGGCTTGAGCTTCAATAATCCTGCGTTTCGGGCCAGCGCGGCGTTGACGTTAAATTTCCACCCGCGCCGGTGTCATATCGGGCGCAGGGCCGTGTTGCGAGTGCTCGCCGTAGGGTTGACTACGCCTGCGCTTCGCGCCTTGCCAGCGCGGCGTTGAGCAGTCACGCGGGCGGGAATTCAGCGTCAACAGGCCCTACGGCGGTCAACAGGCCCTACGGCGATTGCTTTATCATGCCTGCGTAAAGCGATTGCCCTTTTCATGAGAAACGCCTGATGCATGCCTCCGTTCAAAAAAAGCCGACATCCGTCAAGTCCGCCGACAGAGTTGTCGCCATACTCGAGCTTTTTACGCTCAGGCAAAAGCCGTTGAACCTGACGGAAATCGCCTGCGAACTGGGTTACCCGATGTCCAGCGTGCTGGCGATCCTGAAAAGCCTATGCGCCCGGCAGTATATAAATTTCGACGCCGAACGCAAAACCTATGCGCCCACCTTGCGCGTTGCCATGCTGGGAAGCTGGATCATGGGGAATATGTTCAAAGAAGGCGCGGTTGTTGCGCTGATGGATCAATTGCAGAAGGACACAGGCGAAACCATTATATTGGGCGCGCAAAATGGCTTGTACGCGCAGTATCTGCACACGGTGCAATCGCAAAAGCTGCTCAGGTACTACCTGAAGCCGGGATTGCTGCGGCCCATAACTCAAAGCGCCGTCGGCAAGGCGCTGTTGTTGCAATACACCGAGGATGAGTTGCGGGATTTCGTGGATAAGCTGAATAAAGAAAGCGTGCTGGAAAAAAACCTGGTCCATGCCGACGCCCTTATCGAAGACATCAATCGTGTTCGGGAGCTGGGCTACGCCTATACGGACCGGCTGACCGACGGGATTTGCGCCATCGGCATGGCGCTGCCACGGTCTTCTTTTGAATCGCCATGCGCCATTGCGGTTGCCGGGCCGATATTCAGGCTGAAACGCAAAAAGGAAAAAGTAATCGCCGCCATACGCGATTTATCCAGAATGTATTTGAATCAATAGTTTTTCCGCGCGCTATTCAGCCGTAATATTAAAGCATGGTCGTATAGGGCGGTTGATTGCATATATTCTGGATTGTCTTCAGTGTGCGGGCGGGGGACGGAGGCAGCGGGGTGGTCGAATCATAATAACAAACGATATCTCGCATTACCTTCGGTTCCAGGATGGGCAGCATTTTTAATCGATACGCCTTGAGCAGCGGGGCAATATAGGTACAGTGCACGAAAGACCCCAGATTGCAGTCGATCAATGCAAGCGCCGTAGTGACATGCGAAACATCTATGGCGGATTTCAGATTATATAAATAATTAATATCCCGGCTGATTTTCGGTATGGCCCGGCGATCGGCAAAAATAAGCTTTTCCCGCTCGACATCCAGCCAGGTAACGCTTTCTCTTTGGGCGAGGCTATTATCCAGAGATACGATCAAATGCAAGGCGGATGAAAACAGGCGAACCGAGCCAATGCCGCTTTCATGTATACGGTCGGTACCGATAGCCAGGTCGGCCTTGCCGTCGATGATAGTGTCATGCAGCAGGCTGGGCTCGACGTCGAGAAGCTGGATCTGGGCATCGGCTATATGCTTTGTGCAGTGGGCGATGAAGTGCGGAACGATAGTGCAACTGAGCAGCGAAGACGCGGCAATTCGTACGATGGTTGGTTTCTGCTGTTTGATCTGTTCGGCGACCAGCGCGGTCGTATTATGTTCGGCCAATACCCGGGTCGCGTAGGGAAGCAGCGATATTCCCGCGGCGGTTAATTGTACATGCCCTGTCATGCGTTCGAAAAGGCGTAAATCAAACTGATGTTCAATGATTTTTATCAGTTGGCTTAGCGCTGATGGGCTGATATGAAGATAATCCGCTGCGCGTCCGAAACTGCCTATGTTGGCAACAGCGACGAATGCCCGATAATGGCGAATATTTATATTCATGATATTGATCTTATTTTATTTATTAATATATATTTTGCATTAAGAAAATCTTAACGCACGTCAAGAAAAAAGCCATGTCATTTCAATGGTTCGTGATATAGACTGGTTTCTCATTTTACTTCGATAGTATTTTGATGATATTTATTTTGAATAAAATTGATAAAAAGAGACCAGGAATGATATTTAAAAAATTTCTCTCCATGAAAACCGTTGTGAGCGTTCTAAGCCTTGCGGTGTTCATTGCTCCCGCTCTTTCATGGGCTGACGACTACCCGAACCGACCGGTCAGCCTGATCGTGCCCAGGCCGCCAGGCGGAGCCGCCGACAGCATCCTGAGGGTATTGGCTCTCGAGGCATCCAAGCATCTGGGCAAGCCGATTATTGTGGAAAACAAGCCGGGCGCCGCCGGCACCCTGGGCCCGGCGGGTATGGCTCGCGGGGCCAAGCCCGATGGCTATACGGTCAGCCAAATGGAAATTTCCATGTTCCGCATGCCATATCTGCAAAAGGTCAATTACGATCCGATCAAGGACTTTACTCCCATCATCGGTGTCGCGGGCTATGTCTTCGGCGTGGTCGTCCGCGCTGATTCGCCATGGAAAACCTGGCAGGATCTGGTTGCTTATGTCAAAGCCAATCCAGGCAAGGTCACATATGGTTCGGTCGGCGTGGGCTCGACTCAACATATCGCCATGGGCGCTATTGCGGATAAAGTCGGGCTGGATTGGGTGCATGTTCCGTTCAAAGGCACCAGCGACAATCTTCAGGCTCTGCTGGGCGGGCATATCGACGTGGCTTCCGATTCGACCGGGTGGGCGCCTTATGTGGCATCCGGCGACTTGCGCCTGCTGGTGACGTTCGGCTCCAAAGCCCCGAAGAAATGGCCTGACGTCCCTATTTTGCGAGACGTGGGCATAGACCTGGCATTTGATTCGCCCTTTGGCATCAGCGGACCGGCGGGCATGCCGGATGCCGTCGTGCAAAAAATGCATGACGCCTTCAAGCAAGGCATGGCCTCGGACAAATTCCAGGAATTACTGGTTAACCTGAATGCAAAAGAAATCTATATGAGCAGCAAAGAATATGCGCAATATGCCGAGAGGGCATACAAAGAAGAAGGGGTATTTTTACAGCAACTTGGATTGAAGAAGGAATAGCCATGCAATCGACTAACCGTCCCGACGCCATGGAGCTCGCCGCCGAAATCATTGCGGGCGATATCTCCAGCAGCCAGGCGCTGGAGGAAGCGCTGGAGCGCATCGGCAAGGTCAATCCACTGCTCAATGCCGTATGCGGCACCTACCCCGAGGCCGCGCAGGAAATGGCCCTTGGCCTGGATCGGCAGCTTTCGGGCATGGACGATGCCGGGCGCAAGAGTTTGCTGGATGCGCAACCCTTTTTTGGCGTACCTACGCTGCTGAAAGACATAGGCACCGCCGCCATCGGCATTCCCAGCAGGCTGGGTTCACGATTGTGCGGAACGGTCAATTGGTCCATCGATTCCGAACTGGTCAAGCGCTACAAAAAAGCGGGCCTGGTTTTTTTCGGACGCACGACAAGTTCCGAGTTTGGCTTGAGCCCGACAACGGAAAGCCCTGTATATGGCAAGCCCACCAGCAATCCCTGGGGGCTGGAGTACAGTGCGGGCGGCTCCAGCGGCGGGGCAGCCGCGGCGGTGGCCGGCGGCATGGTCCGGATCGCGCATGCCAGCGATGGCGGCGGCTCTATACGTATACCCGCATCGTGTTGCGGTGTGCTGGGCTTGAAGCCCTCCAGAGGATTGATTCCCATGGGACCGCTGCGCGGCGAAGGTTGGGGTGGATTGAGCGTCAAGCACATGGTCAATCTGTCTGTGCGCGATTGCGCCGCCAGCCTGGATATCTCCGCCGGCGCCGATCTGGGAGCGCCGTATGCCGCGCCGGCCCAGCCTGTTTCCTACCGAAGCATTGTGCACAAGGTTTCCGAGGCGCCTGAGCAGCTAGCCAAGCTGAGGGTGGCCGTTATTCCTGTGCCCGACGATCGCTGGCCGCTGCATCCGGATGTGGCACAGGTGCTGCGGCAGGCTTCCGATTTTCTGGCGGGCCTGGGGCACAAGGTCAATATAGCGGCCCCTGATATTTCACCCACGCAGGTGCTTACGGCCATTCTGCCGCTTATCGCCTGCGGCGCCACCATGGGTATAGAGCGTCTTGCGGCGAAGGCCGGCCGTCCCTTGCGGCCCGACGATCTGCAGCCTACCGTGCATTCCATGATCGACTATGCGCGCACGATCAGCGGCGCAAAGTACGCGGCCTGCATGGATGATACCCACGCCTTGAGCAGGACTCTGGCCCGCTTCTTCCACGATAACGGCACCGGGAATTGTGACCATGGGTTCGATGTATTGTTGACGCCCGTGCTGGCGCAGCCTCCCGCGCGCCTTGGCCAATACGGCATGGACTGGCCTGATTATTACGATTACCGGATGGGTGAAAAGGGGTTGATCTCTTACTCGCCGTTCGCACCGTTGGCCAATATGGCCGGCACGCCGGCGATTTCGATACCGTTCGGCAGCAGCGGCAATGGCCTGCCCATCGGTATACAGATCATGGCGCCTTTTGGGCAGGAATCTGTGTTGCTGCAGATTGCCGCCCAAGTAGAGGCCTTGCGTCCGTGGCAGTTGCACGCTCCTGCCGCGGCGTCTTAGACGATTGCACGCTTGTCTCGCTACTTCTTGAGTCCCAGCTGTTTCAGCAAGTCGGCATACAGTTTGACTTCGCGGTCTACAACGTTCTGGAACTCTGTGTTAGGCATGGGATTGACGCCCAGTCCCATGCCTTGATACTTGGCTTGCGCTTCAGGTGTTTTCAAGTAAGCGCGGGCCACGTCGTCGATGACGGCCAGTTCCTCCGGCGAGGTCCCACGGGGCGCCATCAAGCCTATCCACGATGCAATATCGAAGTCCTTGAGCTTGGTCACTTCGGCAATCGCCGGGATATCGGGCACCGACGCGCTACGGTCCTTGGAAGAGATGGCATAGGCGGTTACTTTGCCCGCCTTCAATTGCCCCGACACCGAGGCAACCGTATCGAACATATACGTCACACGCCCGGCAAGCACATCGGTCAGGGCTGTCGAACTGCCTTTGTAAGGCACGTGGACGGCTTCGATCCCGAGACCCAGATTAAAGGCTTCGGCCATCAGGTGCGTGGCCGAGCCGTTGCCGGACGATGCGAAGGTGTATTTGCCCGGATTATCCTTGAGCAGCTTGATCAATTCGTTGATATTCTTCGCAGGGAAGTCGGCTGCCGTGATCAAGATGGATGGGCTTTTGGCGATCATGGCCGCCGGCACGAAGTCTGACGCGGCATACGACGTCTCGTTCAACAGCGGGCTGACGATGACCGAGCCCGTGGATGCGGCAAGCAAGGTGTAGCCGTCATGATGGGCGCGCGCAACGTAAGCGCTGCCAACCGCTCCGCCGGCCCCCGCCTTGTTGGATGTGAAGAAAGTCTGCCCCAGCTTGGCCGACAACTCCTCCGCGAATGCTCTGGCGGCGATATCGGTGGCCTGGCCCGCGGTCCAGGGCACGACAACTTCCACCGTCTTCTTGGGATACTTATCCTGGGCCCAGGCGGCATTCGCCATCAGTACCATCAACACGGCGACTGCTTTTCCTGCGCCGATACCCAATTTTTTTGTCCCCTGCACAACTGTCTCCTTAAGTAATGTCAATCGTTTCCATGTTTCCGGCAGCCTGGCGGCCACGTTCAATTGAACCGTGTACGCAATAGAAGCGCCGCTTCTTGAATGGCTTGGAATGCCTCGGGTATCAGGCGCCCTCGTGTAACAAAGCCGTGAACTTGCCCTGGGAATCGCCGCAGGGTGGTGCGAACCCCCGCTTGCGCTAGACGCAATGCATAGGCTTCGCCCTCATCGACCAGCGGATCGAAGCCCGCGGTAATGACCAAGGCCTCGGGCAGACCCGATAGGTCTTCATGACGTATCGGCGAGGCTCGCCAGTCCTGTTTATCGCTTGCGCTCTTGAAATACTGTTGCGCGTAAAAATCCATGGCCGATCGCGTCAGCAGATAGCCGCTTTCATAGCGCTGTTTGCTGTCATAGTCCCCGTACTGATCCGCTACGGGATAGAACAATATCTGCAAGGCCAGGGGCTGCAGCCCCTTACGCTTCATGTCTATGGCCACAACCGTCGCCAGGTTGGCCCCGGCGCTATCGCCTGCGACGGCAATGCGAGCGGCGTCGATTCCCAGGTGGGCCGCGTGTTCGCGCACCCATTCCACAGCCTGTATTGCGTCATCTACCGCGGCGGGAAACTTGTGCTCCGGCGCGCGGCGATAATCAATCGCAACCACTGTGCAGCGGGATTCCTGGCATAGCTGACGGCAAACAATATCGTGGCTGTCCAGGTCCCCCATGACAAAACCGCCGCCATGAAAAAAAACAAGGGCCGGCGTTTTTTGGGATGTGGATGCGCTGGCTCGATAAATTCTGTATGGAATATCGGCGGCCGGGCCCTTGATCGCACTGTTCTCCACGCCGGCCAGCTCCGGCTGATCGGGCTGCAACTGGGCCCGCATCGCGTTCGACCGCGCACGCAGCTCGTCGACGGACAGTTGCCCCATCGGCGGGTTATTTTGGCGCTGTGTGAAGTCTATCAATGCCTGGGCGCTCTGGTTGAGTTTCATTGGGTTGGCTCCTTGCATAAGACGGTCAAGAAGAAAGCTTCTGCATCTGGCAATACAGATCGGCCTTGCCTTCGAAGCCTATGCCAACCAGATCGGGCATGGTGATAAAGCTGTTCTCGACCTTGACCCCGTCGGGGAAGCCGCCGAAGGGTTGGAACAGGTCGGGGTAGGACTCGTTGCCGCCCAGGCCCAGGCCCGCCGCGATATTCAGTGACATTTGGTGCCCGCCATGGGGAATGCAGCGGCTGGGCGACCAACCGTGCTCGCGCAGCATATCCAAGGTACGCAGATACTCCACCAGACCGTAGCTGAGCGCGCAATCGAACTGCAGCCAATCCCGGTCGGGGCGCATGCCGCCGTATCGAACCAGATTGCGGGCATCCTGCATGGAGAACAGGTTTTCGCCGGTCGCCATGGGATTTTTGTAATAGCTGCGCAGCGTAGCCTGCAGCTCGAAATCCAAAGGATCGCCGGGCTCTTCATACCAGAACAGGTCATACTGGGACAGGGCTTTGGCATACGCAATGGCCGTATCCAGGTCGAAGCGGCCGTTGGCGTCCACGCAAAGCCGTTGGCCGTCCTGCAGGACGCTAAGGATAGAATCGATACGGCGCAAATCTTCGTCCAGCGATGCGCCGCCGATTTTTTTCTTCACGACCGTATACCCGCGGTCCAGGTAGCTGCGCATTTCGTCTTTCAGCTTGCCGTGGTCCTGCCCGGGGTAGTAATAGCCGCCAGCCGCGTAGACAAAGACGTTGCGATTTGGCTGGCCGTTGCCGTATTCATCCGCCAGATACTGGAACAAAGGTTTGTTGGCGATTTTCGCGACCGCGTCCCAGACGGCCATGTCTATTGTCCCGATGGCCACCGAGCGTTCGCCATGGCCACCCGGCTTCTCGTTGGTGTACATGCAATCCCAGACCTTGTGCGGGTCCAGATTGTCGCCGGCATTGTTCAGCAGGCTTGCCGGGTCGGCCGCCAGGATGCGCGGGATGAACCGTTCGCGCATCAGGCTGCCTTGCCCATAGCGTCCGTTGGAATTGAAGCCGTAGCCCACGACCTGCTTGCCGTCTCGCATCACATCGGTGATGACAGCCACCAGGCTGAGCGTCATCTTGCTGAAATCGATATAGGCGTTGCGAATGGATGAACTGATCGGCAGGGTTATTTCACGGATTTCCAGGATTTTCATACGATGGCTCTATGTCAAAAAGTGCGGTGAACGGCGCGCTGGCGTCGGCTGTTCAAGCAGGATAACCGCGCAGCCTTTCGGATCTATATACTTATAGTTAATTCACTATTGCATATTATTTAATAATGGACTCTGCTCTGTCGTTCTTTGTTCTCCTTGCCCGTTACAAGAACTTGTCGGCCGTAGCGCGGGCGCTCGACATCACACCACCCGCGGCCACACGCAAGTTGATGCAACTGGAAAACAGGCTGGGCGTCAGGCTGGCCAACCGGACCACACGCAGCATTAGCCTGACAAGCGAAGGGGAATTGTTTCTTGAGCAGGCCAAACGCATCCTCGCCGACATCAAGGTTCTGGAAGATTCGGTGTCCAACCATCGACAGCAGCCGCGCGGTCTGCTGCGCATCAATGCCAGTCTGGGATTCGGCCGTCGACGCATATCGGCATTGGCCTCCAAGTTCGCATTGAAGTATCCCGACATCGAGCTCGACCTGCAAGTGACCGACAAACCGGTCGATCTGGTGGCGAACAATATCGATGTGGCCATACGCTTCGGGGCCCTGCCCGACAGGAGGCTGGTGGCACGCCGCCTTCTAAGCAATCGCCGATACGTGTGCGCCGCCCCAAAGTACCTGAAAAAGTACGGAGAGCCACAAAGCCTGACCGATCTGGCCCATCATCGCTGCATCATCCACAACCAGAATGACGAAGCGCATGGCATCTGGCGCTTTACCCATCAGCAGCACACGGAAGTCGTCAAAGTCAGGGGCGCCATGACGAGCAATGACGGTGATATTGCCCTTAGCTGGACCCTGGAAGGCCACGGCATCATGATTCGTTCGGAATGGGACCTGAACAAATACGTGGCGGCACGGCGGCTAAAGATTATTCTTCCACATTTCACGCTGGAGCCCGCCGACCTGTTCCTGTACTACCCCAGCCGGCAAAATCTTCCTGCCCGGGTGAGGGTATTCATCGACTTCCTGGCAAGTCAGTTCGAATCGCCGTGACCCCGCTCCGATATTCGGCATGAGTCCTTGAGTGGAAACAAAAAGCCCTTGCATGGCCGGTATGCCGTTGCATCAGGACAACGACCACGCATTTTTGCAACATATCGCTATTGTCGATAATTGCTATTTATCGATTAGACCGATAAGATGCAGATATCGATATTGGCGATAATGCTTATGCACAAACTTTCTACCAGTACGCAAATCAGTCATTTGTTGACGGCCAGGCGCAAGGAATTAGGGCTTACGCAGGCAACCGTGTCAGCGCGTTTGGGTATTAGCCAGAACAGGCTTTCAGAACTTGAAAAGCAGCCTTCCCAATTGACGCTTGATCGATTGCTGGCATTGGCCGGCATCCTGGGGGTGGAATTGCTGTTGCAAGAGCGTGACCAGAAGGCGCCCGTGAAAAGCGAGTGGTGACCATGGCGCGTCTTTCCAGGACACGAAGTCTTGCTCTGTGGGCCAACGGTGTGCGGGTGGGGCAATGGCAGGTTTCTGCCCGGGGCACCGACAGCCTGGCCTATGATCCGCACTGGGCGGCGTCTCAGCAAGGGCGCCCTTTGTCATTGTCGTTGCCTTTCGCACTCAACAATGCCCCGCTTGTGGGGCCTGCGGTCTACAATTATTTTGACAATCTGCTGCCCGACAGCGATGCCATCCGCCGAAGGTTACAGGCGCGGTTTCACACCTTGAATGATGCCGCGTTTGAATTATTGGCTGCGATTGGTCGTGATTGTGTAGGCGCTATTCAACTGTTGCCGGAGGGGCGGCTGCCTCATGACGTGTTCAGTGTACACGCGCAAGTATTAACCGAGGGTGACGTCGCTGATATCTTGCGAGCAACAGCATCGCCTACTGTTCTGGGCCAAAACGATGCTTTAGATGACAATTTCCGCATTTCCATTGCCGGTGCTCAAGAAAAAACTGCTTTGCTTAGGCATCAAGGGCGGTGGTGTCGACCGTTAGGCGCAACGCCAACGACACATATTTTCAAATTGCCGTTGGGCCTGGTCGGCAACCGACAAGCCGATATGCGCACGTCCGTGGAGAACGAGTGGCTATGCAGCAAAATTCTGCAGCTATTCGGGCTACCGATCGCCGCTTGTGAAATTGCACAGTTTGAAGAGCAGAAAGTGTTGATTGTGGAACGCTTCGATCGGCGTTTATCAGAGCAAGGTTACTGGCTCCGGTTACCGCAGGAGGATTTTTGCCAAGCCACAGGTACTCCTCCGAGTGCGAAATATGAATCGGACGGTGGTCCGGGCTTGGCGGATATTGCCCGTATTTTGCAGCAATCGGAAAGCAGGGAGCAGGATTTGCGAGTTCTGTTGAAGGCGCAATTGCTGTTTTGGCTAATGGCCGCCACCGATGGTCATGCAAAGAACTTGTCAATATTCCTGTTGCCGGGCGGCCGGTATTGCCTGACACCGCTTTACGACGTTTTGTCGGCCTGGCCGGTAACGGGGCGCGGAGCAAATCGGCTTGATGCCAACCGCCTGCGTCTGGCCATGGCCGTCAAGGGTAAGAATACGCATTATCGGTTGAGGGACATACAGCGAAGGCATTTCAATCAGACGGCGCGATTGTGCGGTTGGGGCCAGAACATGGAAGACTTGATCGTCGAGGTATTGGATCAATTGACTCAGGTGCTGGAGGCGGCGCAAGAGATGCTGCTTCCCGGCTTTCCCGAGGAGGTATTTGCTACTGTGCAGGCTGGCATGCTGGATGCAGCCAAGCGATTGGCGAGAATGCCTGCCGACTGAGTCTACAGTACTTCGCGACTACCTCGGCGACCTGAGCTTTACGGAGGTGTCCAGGCAGGCTGCATACCCTTCCAACGCATTCGGCCATACAGGTGTCCAACCGCTGGCCCGGAGTCGCGCGTTCGAAAGCCGCTTGCCGCCTGGGACCCGCGGCTGCCGGGCAGGAGAAGGGCCGCCCGCCAGCCGTGCCAGTGCGTCATACAGTTCCCCTGTTGGCATGGGGTGATCGTCCGTTCCTATGTAAAGCGGCTGGGGATTGGTTATGGCCAGCAGGTGCGCACAAGCCCGCGCGGCATCATCGACGTGGATCCGATTCGCCCAATGGCCGGGCCCGTCAGGCGCCGTGATCCTGCCGGCATGCAAGCCTTCGATCAGGCGCAGCCGCTCGGGGCCGTATAAGCCCGACAGACGCAGCGTGACCCCGATGTCTGGCGGCAGACAGGCATGCATTGCAGCCTCGGCGTCCAATTGCGACCTGGTGCGAAAACCCGTCTTCTCGACGGGAGTATTTTCGTTTACCCAGTCGTCGGAAGGCCCCCAGACGGCCGAAGAGCCCACCAGTACGCAGCGCTGTAGCCGATCCAGGCAAGCGGACGGCAGACTGGACAGCAGCCTTGGGAGCCCAAATGAATAGATCTCGGCGTAGTGCGCCATTGTCCTGGCGTCCGGTGATGGGGCATACAGGATATGACTGATCTCGGAGAATTCGTTATCGCCCAGAAAAGACAAGCTCTCTTGGCTGCAGAGATCGGCCTGATGCCAGGAGATCGTGTTCTCGCAGGCCGGCTCCACCCGGCTGCGGCGCAGCCCAATGCACTTCCAATGGCCGGGATCCAGCGCTTGCGCCGTCCGTTCGCACAGATCTCCGCCTACCAGTAAAAGAGTATTCATGTCAGTCGCGTAAAAATTTGTGGCAGGGGCGTAGTCCACAATGCCCGTTACGCCGATTGCCTGTCAACCCCATCACCTTGCTTGGTGGGATTGGAGCCAGTCCTGCAAAGCGGCATCGATTCGAGATTTCCAGCCAGGGCCGGTTGCCTGAAATTGTTGCAGCACATTGGTGGACATTCTGGTGGTAATGCGCTCTTTTGTCGGGGTCTTTCTGAGGCCTGGGCTGGCGGCAATCTCCGCATATTGATCGACTGCATCATTGTCGAACCCTAATACCTGCCCGGCCATGTCGAGTGAAAAAATCTGATGGATCATGTGCCAAACTCCGGCGGAGTGCGGATGGTCTCGCTGGGCGTCTGCTCCAGTTCGACTCCTCCAACAAGGCTGATGCGACCGGATTGCCTCGATGAGGGATAGCCCATGTTCTGGTGCCGCCGAGAGCGCCGAACGCCGTATGCCCCGTGCTTCGTCCTCCATTGAGCGGCCATGCATTGCGGCCTGCATACGCAGGCGCTTCTTTAGCTGCTCGTCGATGTTGCGGATGGTCAGTGTCGTGGTCATGTGAATACACATCTGTCTGTTGACCACCCATTCAAAGTACGGCTTCCAGTCCCTTTCGATGCAACAGGTTTAGAAGTTTCAGAGACGGGCCACTAGGCAGCTTATCGCCTTGCTCCCACTTGCGTATCGTCGAGACGCTGGTATTGAGCACCGAAGCCAGTACTGTTTGGCTGAGCTTAAGCTTTTCGCGCATGCTGCGGATGTCTTCGCTGTTGTAGGCAGGAATTGGAGCTAGGCAGAGGGCGTCGTAACGGCTCATTGTGCGCTTGCTGATAAATTTTTGTTGGTGCAGGTCACTGGCTGTTTCATGCACTGCTGCAAGTATTGGGCTTTTGACCTGAGTTTTATTTGTCATGGCAGATTTCCTGTAATGATCCGTTCTCGACAGCCTTGGTTGGTCGCAACCAGTGTACGAACACCGCCGCTTTTACCCCGTCCTTCAACAGCGACGCGCTTTTTGACTATGCTACCGCCAAGATCAGCATCGACCAGGCCTTGGTTCATTTCAATGACTGCCACTGACAAAGCTTTGTCGGTCAAGTCGATTTTGCGCATCCAGCGCTGAAAGTGACGTGTTTTGAATACCCGTTGCACTTTGTTTATTATGCCACTTGGTGGCATATTTGAAAATGGATATTGGACTGGATGCTAATTCCGATCTGCTCGCTCGCTGCGGACGGAAAAAATCTTTCTATGACGTAAAAGGCACAGACGTGGTCAACCCGCGTTTCTTCATTGTGCGCCCGGCATGAGTTGACCCCAGTAAATTGATCACAGTGAATGAATAGGTTTGTAGCGCCTCTTTCCAGGCGCCGTCGTAGCCGGACTTGCGGGGCATGTGAAAGCAGAAGGGCGAGTGGAAGACCCCACCACTATAGAAAACGCCCCGGCGACAGAACAGGGCGATTGAAGGCAAATGTCATCCAGTAAAAGTACGGATGCCTAATGCCTTGCAGGGTGGTAGCGATCGTAGCTGCGGCGCTCGCCGGCATCGTCGGTGATAACCGCTCATGCTACCTATGTGCCTATGGACTCGCTGCTTCGTGACGCTAGCCGCGGCGCCGTGGAAAGTTACCCGTAGGGTCGGTGATACTACTGGCCGGGCGGGTTGTCCCTCTGGGAAGCTCAATACTTTGCGGCACGTCTCCTGCAATTTTGAGATAAAGCGTTCGGCGGTTTTCTCCGACGCGTCTTCAGCTATGTATGACCATATCTCAGACAGGTCTGCTTCAGCATTTTTGCGGGGTGGGCGGCGACCCGGCGTTACCGCAGGCATGTTCCGCATGTAGTGCTTCTGGGGTTGCACCGGCAGTGAGTGGGGGTGCTAGAAATGTCTCGTGCAACAAAAATAACGTAATATACAGTTAAAATATGTTGCAGAATGAGGCCATGGCCTGAGGGCAATACGCAACGATTTCGGCTTGGGGGGCTCCGCTTCTTGCAAATTTATTCTCAAAGAATTAACCTATAGGTTAACTATGCATCTGCTTCCGTTGTGGATGAAAGAAGATGGAGAGCCTGCATGGCAAATATATTCCTTAGCGAATTCTGATGCTTCATGTCCTATTACGGCCGCATTCGAAGCAATTCGACACAATGGGAACAGTAATCGCCATATTGACGGCATGCTTGCGCTCATCAGAACCATTTCACGCGATGAACACGGCCCTAAACTGTATATCGGCAACCCTAATGTATGCCACGAAGCCGTCAGTGGTGAAGGAATCTTCGCCTTCCGAAAAGGCTCATTACGTCTGTACTGGTTCTACGGGGAATCCAGGAAAATTGTCATCTGCCCTCATTTATCTACCAAGAATGTAAGCAAAACACCGAAACCGCTCGCAGCGACACTTATACAGCTTAGGGACGAATACCTACAAGCCTGTGCGAGTTCCAACATTACCGTTGGGGAAAACTAATGCTTAATGGATCAATCGCTATGAAAAAATTCTCTGACCTTATCAAAGAAGTTGAAGGAACTCTTTCCTATCAAGAAGAAAAGGTGAAGGCTGAAATTGCTCATCAAATCCTTATCGCGCTCAAAGACATGAGTTTGAATCAGTCAGAACTTGCCTTAGCGATGGGCGTGAAGCCATCTTATGTATCCAGAATTGTTTCCGCTTCCGAGAATCTTTCACTGAAAAGTCTGGTGAAACTTGCATCTGCGTTGAACAAAAATTTGTCCGTGAAGTTTTGCAATAAAGCGGAAGAAATTACTTCAAATGAATATAAAGACCGGTTGTTAAACAGCCTGGAAAGGCCTAAAAGCGCTTTGCATGGCATCAACCTTACGGACATGGACTGGTCTAGCGGCGCTGCAAATAGCGAGAGCTTTCACACCATGAATTTTTCCGAACAAGACATGTTGGTGGCGTAATATATGAGGCCAAGCCCTATTCAAGCCAAGCACATTGGCTTTTATTCCATTGAGATCACCCCAAGAAAGCTTGAGGACGACGAGAAATCCGACGCAAGTTTCGATTGGAATGGAGTAATAATCGGCTCGCCAGTTAAACACTTTTCGATTAGCGATACATCATCCAGTCGCATGGTTACCCTTGATATTATTGTAAAAAATGAAGAAGGAAAAATCAAAGCGCCATATAACATTGAAATCTCCTCCTGGGGAGTCTTCGAATGTTTAAATAAATCCATACCGGACGAAGAAGCGCTTGATATGATGGTGGTGAATGGCGCCTCTATGCTTTACGGATCCATACGAGAGCTATTGTTTTCGTTAACATCCAGAATGACTAACAATGAACTAATGTTGCCCACAGCTAATTTTCTTGACTGTAAGCCATCATTAAAGGTGCCTGCCGTAACGATCAGCAAATCTAATGCTGTCGAGGAAAAGAAAATTCCAACTAAGAGTGTTCGTGTATCGAAACGTGCGAAGAAAAGTGACAAATAATCTGAGCGGGCATTTTGTATTGCCTCACTAAAAACCTACTCAGGAGATAATTTAGGAAATCGCCATGAGTATGAAATATGCACTGATGTTGAGGATTGCATCGGCTACGGCGTTTTTATGCCTTTCTTTTTATCGTGTGGTGGCTGTCTGATCAACACTGCAGGGCTGATTAAGCGTTGCTCATAATTGCACTCCTCGCGTCGGTTGGCCTCGCGCAAGCTGATGACGCGCAGGCCTGCTTCGGTTTCAGTGAAGATTTTTGTCAGAGGTCAATCAAATTGTACATACAAGTTATTGGGTATTCCGGCCTATCGTGACCCGTGATTCCGGTCTATCGTGACCGATTTCCGGGTCCACCGGATTCGGCGGTCATGATGCCGGAATCACGGGTCACGATACCGGAAGTAAGCGCTCCATTAAGCACAGGGTTTTCAGGCAGCGAGGTCCATGGCAACCTGTTGGATATCTACATTCCATGGGAGTAGCGCCTCGATGTCTTCAGCTGTTTTAGCAGTGGGCAATCGTTCGAGCACATGCTTGAGCCACGCGTAAGGCTCATGGCCATTGGCCTTGGCCGTTTCCACCAGAGAATAGATCACGGCGCTGGCATGTGCACCGGCCGGGGTATCGCTAAACAGCCAGCCTTTTCTTCCTACAACAAATGGGCGAATCGAATTTTCGGCCGTATTGTTATCGATGGGCAGATCGCCTCGTTCGGTATAACGCACCAGGCGCGACCAGTATTTATTCAGGTACGCCAGCGCCTCGCCCAGCTTGGTCTTGGGTGCCACCACCGGCAAGGCCGCATCCAACCACTCGCGCAGCGCGGCCAGCACGGGCAGGCTACGCTCTTGACGGGCTTGCTGCCTTTGTTCGTCACTGGCCTCTTTCATTTCACGCTCGATGCGGTACAGCCGGGCGAAGAAGTCGATCGCTTGGTCGGCGCGACCACGCTTGCCCTTGGGCTGCGCCCGCTTGGCTTGGACGAATTTGCGGCGTGCGTGCGCGGCGCAAATAAGATGCTCGATGCCCCCGGCGCGTACCGCCAGGTTGTAGCCATCATAGCCGTCCGTCATCAGATACCCGCGCCAGCCTTCGAGCAGGCGCAGCGGCACCGCCCCTGCGCGGCTAGGGTCGTAGTCGTACAGCACCACCGGTTTGCCTGGCGGCCCACCGCGCTGTACCCACATATAACTTTGCGAGGTAGGCGCTTTGTCGGACTCTTTAAGCACCTGCACGGTGGTTTCATCCATGTGGATAATGGGCGAATCGAGCAAGGCATCGCGGGCCAGGTTATGCAAGGGTTGCAAGACCTTGGCCACGTTGATGGCCGAACGGGCCAGCGTTTGGCGCGGGACCTCAATGCCGCTGCGATCAAGAACGCGGCTAAAGCGGTTCAGCGGCAGGCCGTCCACATATTTGACAGTCAGCAGCATGGCCAGAAACCCGGCGCTAAAGTTGCTGCGCGGCAAGGCCTGGGGCGGCATAGGTGCGATGATCGGAGCGGCGTCGCCACGTGGGCAGGCGTAGCGCGGGCGAACCGTGCGCAACACCTGCACTTGCATGGGGATGATGTTCAGCTGTTCGCTGACTTCTTCGCCGATCTTGACCATATGCTTGCCACAGGCGCACAGACGCTGTTCATGCGGCACGTCAATGACGATGTCCACACGTGGCAATTCCGGTGGCAAGGGGCGGCGTTTACCGCGGCCTGAGGATCGACAGCGGCTGGGGTCGTTGTCGGCGTCCGTATCCTCATCGGCATCTTCCCCCAGGTCCGGCGCGGCCAGCACTTCGACCTCATTAAAGAGCAGTCCCTGACCCAGATGCGCTTCGCTGCTGGCCCCGAACATCTTGTGGCGTGCCAGCCGTGATGCTTCAAGTAGCTTTTGGACTTGACGGGCCACCTCGGTGGCCACCCGCCGATCGAATTCGGTCGATAGTTGACGTGCGATATCTTGTTCAAACGCAACCGCCATTCGAGCTCGCTCGGCTGTCAACAATGCCTGTAATTCTTCTTGCGTTGCAGGCAAAGCGGCCGACGCATTGAGCTCAGGAAGATCGAGCTTAAATGGCGTATTAGCGTGTTTGGCGGACTGGATTGGCATGCCGCTATTTTACCGCATCCGCCTATGAAACGGCTTGATAATTCAAGGTTTTATGCGGTTTATTGGCCCATAAATCAAAGCCCTCGAGCAGCCATTCGAACTCTTGTAAGCTGAGCGTGTGCGTGGCGCCATCCGAGGCTGGTTCCGGCCACGCGAAGCGCTGTTTTTCCAACCGCTTTTGCCACAAACAAAAGCCGTTACGGTGCCAGTACAACGCCTTGATCTTGTTGCGCGCCCGGTTCACGAACACGAAGAGCGCATCGCCAAACAGATTCATCTCCAGCTCATGCTCGACAAGAACGGCCAGTCCATCAATCTGCTTTCTGAAGTCCACCGGCTGACGGCACAAGTATACCGAGCCGATACGACTGCCCGGATGCATCAGCGCACCTGGCGCGATACCGCCGCACCCAATGCGGCCAACCACTGCGCGCTGGGTAATTGCGCCAACTCCAGGCGTACCCCTGGAGCCAGGATGAGCGAACACGGCACGCGCGCACTGGTGTCACTGATTTGCACCGGTACGAACTGGCGGCCCACTTGCGGCACCACGGACAATGCCCGCGCTTGCGTTGAGCCCTCTGCCTTCAGCCGTTTGCGCCAGTAGTAAAGCGCCGCTACCGATAAGCCTTCACGTTTGGCGTAAGCCTTAGTTTGTACGCCTTCGGCGGCAATCGCCGCCAAGTGATCCGACCAATATTGAATCCTCTTTGACATCTGCATCTGCTCCGTAAATTGAACTAACGGAAGCTTGACCTAATCAATATGGCTTGGGAAGGATGTGCTTGATGGATCACTTACTACCGGAATGACGTCGTATCGCGCTCAAATGATGTTACGCATATAGCAACCCACCGGGTACGCTGCCAGCTTTTGTCTGGTGTTCAGCGACAATTAACTTGGCCGGTCAGCGTCAATTATCTTGGCCGGTTGATCTGATAGGGTTCGACATAGCAAATCAAAGGATGCGCGGTGTCGGGCAAACGAATTACAGATCACCAAATCAGGTTATATATGAAGCACCGACAGGACAGCAGCCAAGTGCTGGCAGCGGCGAAGGCTGGTATCTCAATCAGATCGGCCCGACGCATCGACAGCCAGCCCGAGACCCTCCCCAGAAGTGAATCCCGAACATGGCGCACGCGAGTAGATCCTTTAATTGATGTGTGGGGGTCGATCGTGATTCCCTTGCTGGGGCACTCCCCGACAATTACTGCAATAGGCCTGTTCGACCATTTGTGCGAGCACCATACGCCGCCGTTTGATCCGAAGTCCCGGCGCACGTTGGAGCGCCGGGTGCAGACCTGGCGTCAATTACATGGCCCCGATCAGGATGTAGTCTTCATGCAAACGCACGCCATTGGCGAGCTGGGCATTGCCGACTTTACTGTCGTGGGTGAGCCCGTCACCATCAGGACCGTGGCGTTGCCCCATCGCTTATTCCATTACCGACTGGTGGCCAGCGGCTGGGCCTATGCACAGGTCGTCTGTGGTGGCGAGAGCTTTAGCGCCTTGTCTGACGGACTGCAGCAAGCTTTCTGGCGCAGCGGTGGCGTTCCTCGTCAACTACGCACGGACAGCCTTAGCGCGGCCTACAAGAATCAGGCCGAACAGGAGGACTTCACCACGCGCTTTGAGGATTTGTGCAAGCACTATGGGGTGATCGCCACCCGCAACAATCGCGGCGTGGCTCACGAGAATGGCGCCATTGAATCGCCCAACAACCATATCAAGCGTCAATTAAAACAAGCGTTGTTACTGCGTAATAGTTACGACTTCGATTCCATCGAAAGCTACAACGAATTCGTGGGGCAATTGGTGGCCAGGCGTAATCGCCGCGTCGCTTCGGCCTTCAAGGATGAGCAGCGACAATTACAGCCGTTACCCGCTGGGCGCAGCGTCAATTACACCGAGCATACGATCCGCGTCACGCGCAGCAGCACCATCGAGCTTAAACGCGTCCTGTACACCGTCCCCTCGCGCCTAATTGGCAGTCGCGTTAACGTGCGGCTCTTTGACACCCGGCTGGAACTCTGGTGCGCCCAGGAATGTACCCTGACCCTGCCTCGCGTCCATGGCGCAACACGCCAACGAGTGCGCTCGGTGGATTACCGCCATGTCATCGAGGCGCTGGTAAAAAAGCCGCGGGCATTCCGTTACTCGCCGTTGCGCGATGACCTGTTACCCAGCATGGACTACCAACTCATCTGGGAGTATGTCGATCGTACCTTATCGGCCGATGCGGCCTGCCAGTACATTGTGCGTCTTCTGCATCTGGCCAAGAAGAGCAATAACGAGGGGGCTCTGGGGCGCTACGTTATGGACGCACTGGCCACGACAGGCTTGCCAAGCACCGTGATATGTGAAGAGCGGTTTCTGCCCAGGCGCCCCAGTATGCCAGCCGTCAGCGTACGTCAACATGCGCTCGCCGACTATGACTTGTTGATCACCGCCGGGGGCATCCATGGCTAATGTCGCCTCGTTACCGATCATGCTCAAATCGCTGCGTCTGGCCTGCATCCACACCCATTGGCAGACGCTGGCCAAGAAGGCGACCAAGGAATGCTGGATGCCCGAACACTACTTGGCTGAACTGTGCGCCATGGAGCTGGCGACCCGAGAGGATAAGCGACTACAGCGCTATCACAAGGAATCGAACCTGCCGCCTGGAAAGATGCTGACAAGCTTCGACTTCAACGCCTTGGCCGGGGTTAGCCTGCAACAGGTCAGCGCGCTGATCCAAAACCCGACCTGGGTCGAGCAAGGCGAAAACCTGTTGTTGTTTGGGGCCAGTGGCATCGGCAAAACTCATCTGGCCAGCAGCATCGGGCAGGGTTTGATCGAGGCCGGAATCCGGGTCAAGTTCAGCAGTGCCACCCACATGGTGCAGGAGTTGCAGCAGGCTAAGCAAAACCTGTGTCTAGCCGATGCCTTGATCAAGCTGGACAAGTTCAGTGTCTTGATTCTCGACGACCTGGGGTATGTAAAGAAAACCACTCAGGAGACCAGCGTGTTGTTCGAGCTGATCGCCCATCGCTATGAGCGCGCCACCTTGATCATCACCTCGAACCAGGCTTTTAAGGACTGGGACCACCTCTTCGATGACAGCGTCATGACCGTCGCCGCCATCGACCGACTCGTGCACCATGCCACCATTATGAACTGTGAAGGAGAAAGCTACCGACGAAAATCATCGCTCAAAAGAATGACATCAAGCCAGTAAATTACCGAGCGTCAACCGGCCAAGATAATTGACGCGCACCGGCCAAAGTAGTTGACGCGCGACAGTCTGGAGACAGCGTGCCGGTATCAAGGATCACTATGCGTAAGATAAAGGACGTATTGCGTTTAAAGCTGGATGCCAAGCTCTCGCACCAGCAGATCGCCACGGCGCTGGGCATCTCCAAGGGTGTTGTCACCAAGTATGTTGGCTTGGCCGGGGCGGCTGGCCTGGACTGGCCAACCGTGCAAGCACTGGACGAAGTCACACTGGAGCGGCGCCTGCTGGTGGCGCCGGAACAACCGCGCGACCATGTGCAGCCTGACTACGGCCACCTTCACCAGGCGCTACGCCGCAAAGGCATGACATTGATGCTACTGTGGGAAGAGCACCGGGCCGACCACGCCGATACACAGACCTACAGCTATTCGCAATTCTGCGAGAATTACCGGCGCTTCGCCAAGCAACTTAAACGCTCGATGCGTCAGGTACACCGCGCTGGCGAGAAGCTGTTTATTGACTACGCGGGCCCCACCATTGCACTGAGCGACGCCAGTCGTGCCCACATCTTCGTGGCAGCACTTGGCGCCTCCAGCTATACCTATGCCTGCGCCACGCCGCGCGAAACGATGGTCGACTGGCTCGAATCCACGGCACGAGCGCTGGCCTTCTTCGGTGGTGTGCCACAGTTGATCGTGCCGGACAACCCGCGCGCCATGATCTCGCAGGCCGACCGCTACGAGCCGCGCAGCAACGACACGGTGCTCGACTTCGCCCGCCATTATGGCACCTCGGTTCTGCCGGCGCGGCCCCGTCATCCGCAGGACAAGGCCCGCGCGGAGTCGGCGGTTCAGGTCGTCGAACGCTGGATCATGGCGCGCCTGCGCCACCAGCGGTTCGCCAGCGTGCACGAGGTCAACCGGGCGATCGCGCCGCTGCTCACGCGCCTGAATGAGAAACCCTTCCAGAAGCTGCCCGGAAGTCGTGCCAGCACCTTCGCCGAGATCGATGCGCCGGCCTTGCTGGCGCTGCCGCTACAGCGCTACGAGATGGCGCACTTCAAGACTGTCAGGGTCCATATCGACTACCACGTCGAGGTCGAGCGCCACCGCTACAGCGTGCCGCACGCGTTGGTCGGACAGGTGCTCGAAGCGCGCCTGACCGCCGCCGTGGTCGAGATCCTGCATCGTGGCCAGCGTGTGGCCAGCCACGCCCGCAACAGCGCCCAGGGCGGCTTCACCACAACGCCGGCGCACATGCCGGCCGCGCACCGCGCCCACATGGAATGGACGCCGGCGCGCCTGATCCACTGGGGTAAAAGCATCGGACCTGCAACCGCCGAAGCGGTGACCCGATTGATGGCCGAGAACCGACATCCCGAGCATGGCTATCGCGCCTGCCTGGGGCTGCTCTCGCTGGCCAAGCGCTACGGCAAGGTCCGGCTTGAGGCGGCTTGCATGTTGGCCTTGCAGATCGGCGCCTGCCAGTATCGCCACGTGCGCGACATCCTGGCCAATAACCGTGACAAGAGTGCGCCGGTCGTCGCCGGCGACTGGATAAGCCCCGACCATGCCCATGTGCGCGGCCCCGGCTACTACCAATAAGAAGAGAGAGAAAGAAATGATGATGCACACCACACTGGCGCAGCTGCGCACGCTCAAGCTCGATGGCATGGCCGCCGGCCTGCAAGACCAAATGGCGCAGCCCAGCATGGGCGCCTTAAGCTTCGAGGAACGCGTGGCGCTGTTGATTGATCGCGAAGTGAATGCGCGCAACGACCGCAAACTATTGCGCCTGTTAAAGAACGCGCACCTGAAATACGCGCAGGCCGCCATTGAGGATATCGATGCGCGAGCGGGGCGCGGGATCGAACGGCGCGAGGTAATGAGCCTGGCCCTGGGCGACTGGGTAACCGCCAGCCACAGCGTCTTGATCACCGGTCCTACCGGAGCTGGTAAATCGTGGTTGGCGTGTGCCTTGGCGCAGTATGCATGCCGGCGTGGGCACTCGGCGCTCTACCAACGTGTGCCTCGCTTGCAGGAAGAACTTCGCATCCGCCACGGCAGCGGGGTGTTCGGCAAATGGCTGCTGCAGCTGGCGAAAACCGACGTGCTTGTCCTGGACGATTGGGGTATGGGCGCGATCGACAGCATGACGCGCTCGGACCTGCTGGAGGTCATCGACGACCGGGCCGGCAACAAGGCCACGATCATTACCAGCCAACTACCGGTGGAACATTGGCATGCCTGGATTGGCGACGCCACCATCGCCGACGCCATCCTGGATCGCCTCATGCAGCGAAATCATAGGTTCACACTGACCGGCGACTCTCTACGAACTGAACCGCCTAAAACAAGCAAAAAGGAGAAAACCACCGACCCATCGTGACCGCAACCTATACAATCTGAACGCGTAACATCATGGAATGCGCAGCGGTCACGATAGACCAGAATCAGCGGTCATCTTCACCGGAATACGCAATTATGACCTGAGCAGGTTTTCAGTGGGTCAATACAGCGGCTTGTTCGTAAATTTGGCCCCGTGTGTTCAGCGACAACTATCATGGTCAGTTGATCCGATGGGGTTCGATCCGCAGCTTCGGGCTATGAAAACTCCATAATTCCCTAGATTGCCCTAGTATCTCTCCTGTTACGCTAGGCAGTATCCCGCCTTACGTCCATCAGGAGTTCCAATTGAATAACCCCGATACCGTCAACCAGCAAATTGCTGAGTCGTACGACCGCACTCAATACACTTCCAACGCTTTCTTTTATTCTTCTCCGGCGCATCTGCGCGCAACGGCCCATTTATACGGCGTGGAAACGGTGCCGGTAGAGAAGGCGCGGGTGCTGGAATTGGGGTGCGCGGCTGGTGGCAATCTGTTGCCTTTTGTTCTGACTTACCCTGAAGCGCATGCTACCGGGATAGATCTGTCGCCGGTTCAAGTTCAAGAGGGACAAAAAGTCGTGCAAGATCTTGGCATCAAGAACCTTGACCTGCGCGCCATGAGCCTGACCGATATCGACAAAGATTTCGGCGAATTCGATTACATCATCGTCCACGGCGTGTTCAGTTGGGTGCCGCCGGAAGTGCGCCAGGCGATTTTGCGCATCTGCCGCGAGAATCTGGCGCCCAAAGGCATTGCCTACATCAGCTACAACACCTACCCGGGTTGGAAAGCGGGCGACATTGTGCGCGACGCCATGCTGCTGCACAGCCATACGTCATCCGGCGACGAGGAAAAGCTCGCCAGCGCCAAGACCATGCTGACATTGCTTTCAAAGGGCCTGTCGGCCGGCAATCCCCTTGCGGCGTCCTTGCGCCGCGCGGTGGCGCAGTTGGAGAAGCACTCCGATTACTACGTGGCGCACGAATACCTGGAGACCTTCAATTCCCCCTGTTATTTCCTGGAGTTCGCCGATGCCGCACAGCAGGCCGGCCTTGCCTATGTGGGCGACGGGGATGCGCACTCGGAAATATCGGCCACCTATGGCCAGAACGTGCAACTCCACCATAGCTTGATTGCCATGGGCCAGCCCAAGGTGCTGCGCCAGCAATACCTGGACTTCGCCATAGGCCGCAACTTCCGCAAGAGCATTGTCATTCATCAGGAAAGGGAAAGTGAAATCGCCATCGGACCTGAACTGGACCGCTTTCGGGATTTGCGCTGGGGCGGCTTCTTCAAACCCGACGCCGCGCCTAAAGATGCTCCGGCGGGCCACCATACCTATGCCAATTACAGAGGCGCCCCTTTGAACACCAGCGAGGCGCGCGTCATCGCGATTGTCGACGCCTTGTCCAAGGCCTGGCCCGCCACCCTGTCGTTTGATGAGTTGGTCCTGGACGTGCAGGACCAGGGAGTTCTGAAAGGCGACGCCGATGCCATCGAGGTGGCCGTGCAAGAAGCGCTGGCGACATTGTTCAAACTGAACCAGCTGCGTTTTACCCTGGGCGTAGGCCCTTACGATAATAAGCGGGCCGAACTGCCATCGCTCATTCCAGCCCTGGCTTACTTATTGAAGCGGGGTAAAGATCCTGAATTCGGAGTGGGGCAGTTCAGCCTTTGGCACGATGTCGTCAGGCTGCGGTTAAAAGATGCCGAATTCTTCTTGTTGCAACATATCGACGGCAGCAACACTGTGCCGCAACTCAGGACGCATTTGCGCGATGCCTTGCAACAGGGCAAAGTGGCGGCGACCGATGGAAAAATGCTGACGGGCCAGCGCAACCTGGACGCCAAGGCGCAGGAAATGGTAGGAAAGCTGTTGGATGTGTTAAAGCAGCTAGGGGCGCTGGCTGCTTGATTGCTGGCGGGCGGGGTTGAAAAAAACCGCCAATCCAAAAAGAGGGGAGGCGGCTTTCTGAAAGCGCACCGGAATGGTTGCCCATTCCGGTGATACTGCCTGTATTAACGCAGCAGCGACAATACCGTTTGTGGAACCTGGTTGGCTTGAGCCAAGACCGAAGTACCAGCCTGTTGCAGGATCTGTGCGCGAGTCATGTTCGACACTTCGACTGCGTAGTCAGCGTCTTCGATGCGTGAACGAGCCGACGACAGATTAGTCACGGTGTTGTTCAGGTTGGCGATGGTAGATTCGAAGCGGTTTTGTACTGCACCCAGCGCACTACGCAATGCATCGACAGCCGATAGGGCTTTGTCCAGGGAAGCTAGCGGATCAACAGTGACTGCATCACCTTTTGTCACTTTGCCGGTATCTGCACCGCCGGTCGAATCAATTGTTGCGCTGTTGTACGTCGTATTGCCGTAAGCATCGGTTCCTTTGATTACGTAGCTGCCCGTGCCGGTGCCATCGGCATCCTGAATTTCATGAAGCGTTTCGCCAGCGCCCAGACCAGTGATGGTTGCGCTGGTTGTACCAACTTTCACGTCGCCTGTGAATGCTGTCGTTTCGACCGTGGCGCTAGCAAGAGCGGGGTCTTCGGAACTCCACGAAAAGATACCCGTTGTCTTATCCAAAGTGCCGGCGTGGTAAGCACCGTTTGAATCTTTGACTGCGTAGCCCGAACCATCCTTAAGAGCATACAAGCCATCAGCCGTCGGAGCGTCAGAGGGATTGATTTCCTTATTGTAGATATTGCCGGCGGTGCCTACGGCCGTCGTGCCACCTACAATTTCTGTTACCGCTGTGGTGCTGGTGAGGTTGTTTGCGCTAACTTCTTCAAGAGCCGTGTAATCAACATCGACTGTATAAGTCCAAGAGGTAGGATCAGCCGGATCGACCTGATCGACGGTTATAGCCGCTGCGTAATATTTCCCATCGTTGCCTTTAACGGCATAACCGTCGCCTGTAACGTCATTACGTTTGTACAAGTCGGGAGAGGTGCCGGTTACTGCCACATCGAAGTCAGTCGTTCCGTCTGCCAACTTTGGAGCTGTACCGGTGGCATTCAATGTGCCTTTCGTCACATCGGTCATGATTGGGAGGTCGGTGGCCTCAGCAGATGTATCGACTAGATTTTCCGCAATCTTGGTGGTGGACGAGTCCCATGCCCACTTGCCGGTAACGACGTTTTCTTCCAATGCATAGAAATTTCCGTCCTCGCCCTTGGCCACAAAGCCGGTATCGTCGGCCAATGCGTATACACCGTCCAAGGCCATCGCGGTTCCGCCTGCCGGCACGTAGCTATTGGCAGCGACGCTTGCCGTTTTGGTGGTGTCAATCGTTGCGCCGGTGGTCAGGGATGCGCCAAAGGTTGCGCTGTTCAGCGGTGCGCCTTGAATGGAAAAGCTACCCAATCCCAATGTGTTGGAATCGATTTGTTTCAGGCTGATCGAAATTACTTGGTTATCATTGGCGCCGACCTGAATGGAGAGGTCTTGATTAGTAGCCAGAACCTTTACGCCGTTGAACTGAGTTTGTTCGGATACGCGGTCGATTTCATCCAGGCGCTGACCAATTTCATCCTGAATGGACTTGAGGTCGGAAGCCGAATTGGTGCCCGTGGCGGCTTGTAGCGACAATTCACGAATGCGCTGCAAGTTGTTGTTCATTTCGTTCAACGAACCTTCGGTCGTTTGCGCGATCGAGATGCCGTCGTTGGCGTTGCGGGTAGCTTGGGTCAGGCCGCGGATGTTGGCCGTGAAGCGGTTGGCAATAGCCTGACCAGCAGCGTCGTCTTTAGCGCTGTTAATGCGCATACCCGACGACAGGCGCTCGATGGCGGTGCCAAGAGCCGATTGGGATTTGTTCAAGTTACCTTGAGCAATCAGGGAAAGCGAGTTGGTGTTAATAACAGCCATGGAAAACTCCTGAGGAATAAATACGGCGAATCTAGCTCCGCCTGGTTGCCAAGAAGAAAAAAGCCTGTTTTGCGTTGCGTACCTACGGTAGTACTGCCGTAAAGCAAAGCCGGTTTCTTCCTGTTCATAGGCATTAACGGCGCAGGGGTCAGGAACTTTAGGGGGAGGGTTGCGAGTTTGTTGCGAAGGGGCAGGGTGGGAGTTGCCGGGGGTGTGTTTTTGAGGTGTTTTGCGGATGGAGCTGGTGTGTTTTTGCTTGTTAGCGGGTTGTGTAATAGTGGTTGATCAGGCGTTTTGATCGCTTATTTGTTGTCTATTTACGGTAGTTTTTGGATGAGGTTTAGGCTTTTGGAGTGATTTGGGTGTTTTTGAGCGATAGCCTTGTGTTTTATTGGGGATGTAACGTCCCTGTCTTTCCGACTGTAGCCCCAGTCGCGCTGGTGAACATGGCAACCGCTGCTGGACTTCGTATCGAGATGCGGGTGCTCGATGTCACCTAAGGGGCAGGCTTTCGCGCAACCAAATCTATGACCGCCGACAGGCCCAGATGCCCATCGCCTTCGCTTAGTTCGGCATCGTAGCTGGCCAGATGCAGGATCTCCATGTCGGCAAATGCCTCGCGCAGCAATGTCTCGGTATACAGGTTTTCCACGGCGGAGGGGCCGCCGGTTTTGTATTCAAGCTGCTCCGGCCGATAGCCTTCCAGCAATAGATAGCCGCCGGGCTTCAATGCCGCCTTGGCATGTTCGAACAGTTTGGTGCGCAGCGTGGGTCCGGCGAACTGAATGAAAATGCCCACGATCGCGTCAAAGCGTTCGTTGCCCCAATTCCAGGCGCATAAATCGGCGCATTCCAGGTCCATGTGAACCTTGTGCTGCAGTGCAAGCTTATGGGCTTTTTCCTGGGCAACCGAAGAGCCGTCCACGGAAAGTACGTCCAAGCCCTGCCGGGCCAGCCATACGCCATTGCGTCCTTCGCCATCGGCCACCGCCAGGGTTTTCATGCCGGGTACAAGCAAATGCCGCTGGCTGACCAGGAAGGCATTGGGCTGTGTGCCGAATATATAGTCGTCGGTCGACGAAAAGCGCTTGTTCCAGACGGCGATACCGGGATGCATGCGTGGGAACTCCTGGATGTGTTACGGGAGGGACAAGTTAAATCGCATTAGACCACCTATATTGTATTTGGCTGATAAATGAAGTTGTAAGCCGAAATAAAAAAGGCCGGCGCCTTGCGGCGCGCACCCTGGCTCGCCTGATTCCGAAACACTGTCTGGAGTTTCTCCGCCAACACCAATGTCAGCACGGCTTGAAGCTGGCTAATCTCCATTTGCTTGGCACTCATCACCTTATTGTCAGTGCCGGTAAGCTTGCTTTTGCGCTGCGCCTTATTGTGTACATTGGGTACATCGGGAACCGGTTGCATGTGGTGGTGTTTGTAGAGCGCGGCGATATCCGTCGCATTGTCAGTCTGCGCGCGGCTACCTTTAGGGCGGAGGGGGCCATTACCGAAGACGATTTGCGCCGCATTCTGCGAGAAGAATTACATCACTCGTAGCGGTAGTTATTGACCGTTTTGCAGCGGCTTGATCAAATTTTGCCGCGATTTCATCAACTGAATCGCACTTCCAGCCTCTTGCCCAGAGCGCTTGCATACTTTCGAAGCGTAGCAATCGACGGGGAATGCTTGCCAGTTACCAGCGCATTTTCCAGCCGTGCCACGGCCGGAGCCTTGGTGCCCATGCGTTCGGCTACCTGGGCCTGTGTAAGCCCGGCTTCAGCGCGGGCTTTTAGGATGGTGTCCAGCATTGGCATTTCCTCGCGCTGGATACGCTCGTACTCGGCACGCACGGCCGGATCTTTCATCATTTTTTTGATCAATTCATCGTGCGTGAGCATGTTTGATTTCCTTTAGTCGGGCTTCGGCAATTCTGCGTTCTGCCAGAGGTGTCTTATTGGTCTTTTTTACGAAGCTGTGAAGCATCACAATACGGCGGCCAATCAAGGTGCAATAAAATACTTGGGCGATACCTTCCGCTCCCTTTAACCGCAACTCGAACAGGCCTTCACCAAAAGCTTGGGTATGGGGTTCGCCCAGGTTTGGCCCGTTGTTTACCATTCGTAGCGTTAATGCCGCATAGCGTGCCTGCAGGGTTTTGGGAAGAGAAAGTATCTGGGCCTGCAATGACTCACTGTAATAGTGAATGGAGTGAGTCATAGGGTTATGATAACAAATATGTTATTACCGGGCAAGGAAAAGGCTTGACAGGAAAAGGCTTGTCCTGCTCCGGTTGTGGTGTGTTCCGATTGCTGAATAATTGGAGGTAAGCCACGTCGTTCATCGCGTATCCCTTTGAATTCAGGGATATTGACTATATTCAGCAAAACGCGTTTACCGACGCTTGGCGAACGGTGCTATCCAGCCCGGAAAATACAGTAACGAGCCTTGCTTAAGATGATTGCGCCGGAATACTGACCATGACGCCGCATCGGCTTTTGCGACCGCTTCTTGTCTGCTCGCACTTCGTGCTGGCAGTTCCTTGCCGATGCGCGGCTCGCCGTAGCCGCCACATATAAAAAGGGCCGGCGCCTTTCGGAACCAGCCCTGGAATAACTACCTTCTGCTTTTTATTGTTGTCGGGTTTCCGCTAGTACAAGACTTCAGGCAGCCACATGCCGATGGCCGGGAAGATGTACAGCAGCACAATGCCTAGTATCTGTATGCCCATGAACGGCAGCATGCCCGCGAATATCTGGCCTAGCGTTACATGCGGCGGCGATACGCCTTTCAGGTAGAACGCCGACATGGCGACCGGAGGCGAAAGGAAGGCGGTTTGCAGGTTCATGGCCACCAGCAGGCCGAAGAACAGCGGGTCGATCTGGTAGTGCGCCAGCAGAGGCAGGAATATAGGCATGAAAATCACGATGATTTCCGTCCATTCCAGCGGCCATCCCAGCAGGAAAATCACCACTTGGGCCAATATCAGGAATTGCATGGGGGTCAAGTCCATGCTCATTACCCAGGTATTAATGATTTCCTGCCCGCCCAGCAGGGCGAAGGCGGCCGAGAATATGCTGGAACCCACGAACAGCCAGCACACCATGGCGCTGGTCTTGGCCGCCAGGTAGACCGATTCTTTCAGCATCGGCAGGTTTAGCCGCCGGTACGCCAATGCCAGCAGCAAGCCGCCGAACGATCCCATCGCCGCCGCTTCCGATGGCGTGGCCAGGCCGAATACAATACTGCCCAGCACCGCCAGGATCATGATGGCCAGCGGGAAAAACGAGCTGAGCAGCATCTTGAAGATTTCAAGCCGCGCAAAGGTGAACATGGCATAAAAAACCACAAACGCAATCGTGCCCACGGCCAGCAGTATCCAGAATGTCAGGGGCGCGGGCCGGCTTTCCGCAACAGTTTCTTCCGCCGCGGGGCTGGCGGCGGCAGGTTCCGCGGCAGCCTGAGCGGGGGCTGCGGCTTCGGGTTCCGCCAATCCGCCTTCGACCTCGGGCTCGGCCAGTCCGCCACTTTCAAATTGGCTGCCGGTATCCGATTCCGCGGCGAAGCCCATTTCGACCAGGCCAGTGGCGGCGGCAGGCAAGGGGGCTGTCACCATTTTGTAGCTCAGGCCCATGATGGCGACGAAGGCCAGCGCGGGAAGCAGGGCAATGACCAAATGGTTGAACAGCGTCTTCATGGGCACATCGACGTTGCGCTTGCCCTTCATGGCGCCTATCAGGCCGGGCAGCGCCCGGTTGCTGACGTTGCGTTTGACGATTTCGGCGAATTCCGGCAAGGTTACCCGGCGCTCTTCCTGCGACAGCGGCGGCGCTGCCTTGGGGTTGAGCTTGGCCACGACCATGATATATACAACGTACAGCCCAGCCAGCATGATGCCGGGAAAAAATGCGCCGGCATATAGCTTGACCACCGATACGCCTGCGACCGCGCCGTAGACGATAAGCAGCACCGATGGCGGAATCAAAATACCAAGGCAGCCGCCCGCCGTGATGGCGCCGGCGGAAAGCTTGACGCTGTATCCGGCCTTGAGCATGGCGGGCATCGCCAGCAGCCCCATCAAGGTAACCACTGCGCCGACGATACCGGTGGCGGTGGCGAACACGGCGCAGGTAATTACCGTGGCCACGGCCAGGGAGCCGGGCACGCGCGCCATGGCCAGGTGCAGGCTTTTGAACAGTTTTTCGATCAGGTTGGCGCGTTCGACCAGGTAGCCCATGAAAATGAACAGCGGCACGGCAATCAGCACGTCGCTGGTCATGACCGAATACGTCCGCAAGACCATCAGGTCCAGCGTCTGGGCGATGGCTTGTTGCGGGCCCATGCCTCGATAGGCTATGTACGTGAACATGACGCCCATGCCCATCAGGGTAAAGGCGGTGGGAAAGCCCAGCATGATCGTCACCACGATCAGGGCCAGCATCAACAGGCCCAGATGGCCGTTGGTGATGTCGGCCGGAGACGGCATGAATATGACCAGGGCGATAATAATGGCGGCAAGAATCGAGAGGCCGAACCAGATTTCCTTTCTCATGGCTGGCTTCCTTTTTGTTGCTGTATGACAAGCTTGTCAAGGGCGGCCATGTCTTCGTCGACACTGACCATTTCCTTGAGTTTGTCGACATCGACTTCTTCCACGTCCTTCTCGCGCTTGGGCCAACTGCCGCGTTTCAGGCACAGGATGCAATAGACGACCTCCACGAAGCCTTGGAATATCAGGGTGACGCCGGCCAGCGGGATCAGGGCCTTGAATGGATAAATGGGGGGGCCGTCGGCGGTAATGGTGGAGTGCTCGGAGATCATCCACGATTCGAGCGCATAGCCATAGCCGGCCCAGCACAAGGCGATGACGCCGGGGAAGAAGAACAGGATATAAAGCGCCAGGTCCAGCCCGGCCTGCAGGCGCGGCGGAAAGAAGCCGTACAGCACATCGCCGCGCACGTGCCCGTTTTTCGCTAGTGTGTAGGCGCCGGCCATCATGAACAGCGCGCCATACATCATGTTCATGGCATCGAATGACCAGGAGTGCGGCTGGCCCAATGCGTAGCGCGAGAACACTTCGTAGCTTACGAACAGGGTAAGCGCCAGGACGAACCAGCCGAACAGCTGCCCTATCCAGGTGTTTACCCGGTCGATAGTTAGCAAAATAGTTTGCATGGTAGTTTCACCTTGCTTGGGAAAAGCAGCAGGAGCGGATAACAGCGCTAGGCGTAAGTCCGCTCCTGGACAAGCGATTAAAAAACACCATCCGTACCGCTGGATGGTATTCAAGACAACAGCGTTGTGGAATCAGCTCTTTTTAGGAGCCGCTTTCCTGCCGAAATAATGGTTGTAAGCCATGCGCCGGTTATTGTTGGTGTCCATGTCCCATGCCATGGCGCGCGCGGCAAAAGCCCTTTGCGAGGTTTCGATTTCCTTGAACATGGGGTTGGTCTTGCTCTTCGTGGCGACGATCTTGTCCCACTCGACAAGCTGCTGCTGCAGGATGGTGTCGGGCGTTTTGTAGAACTTGACGCCGTCTTCCTTTTGCAGCTTGATGTAATCCTGCGAGTAGCGGTCGACCGCCTTCCAGGACATGTCGGCTGACGAGGCTTCCACGCCATTGGAGATGATGGCCTTCATTTTTTCCGGCAGGGCGGCATACTTGTCTTTGTTGAAGATGATTTCGAAGGTTTCCGACGATTGGTGGAAGCTTTGCAGCATGCAGACCTTGGATACGTCGGGGAAGCCCAGCAGGCGATCGGAGGTGGCGTTGTTGAATTCGGCGCCGTCGAGCAGGCCGCGATCCAGGGCCGGCACGATTTCCCCGCCGGGCAAGGCGTTGACGGCGGCGCCCATGGCGGTGAACAAATCGATGGCCAGGCCGTTGGTGCGGAATTTCAGGCCTTTCAGGTCTTCGACCTTTGTAACCGGTTTCTTGAACCAGCCGAAGGGCTGCGTGGGCATCGGGCCGCTAAGGAACGATTCCACATTGCCCCCGATAGAGGTGTAGAGCTTGGCCAGCAATTCTTTGCCGCCGCCGTATTTGTGCCATGACAGAATCATGTTGGCGTCCATGCCGAAGGCAGGGCCCGACGAAAACAGGGCCAACGCGTTTTGCTTCCCGTAGTTGTAGCCCAGTACGCCGTGGCCGCCGTCGAGTGTGCCCTTGGATACGGCGTCCAGCAATGCGAAGGCGGGCACGACCGCGCCGGCCGGCAATACTTCGATTTTCAATTCGCCGCCGGTCATATCGTTGATTTTCTTGGCGAAATCGAGCGCGAATTCGTGAAAGATGTCAACTGTCGGCCAAGTGCTTTGGAACCGTAAGTTGATCGGGGTCTGGGCGCTGACTATGGAGGGAAATCCCATCGATACCACGGCGGCCGTTCCGGCCGCCGCCCCACCCAAAAACTGCCGGCGCGACGATTTGGCCTGAACTAGGGTGCTGACTTGTTTCTGACTGCTTTTCATGTGTGTCTCCTGGCTTATATTTACTGTGTGTCGTTGGTTGCAACAAGGTACAAACGCTCAACTGCCGACGCATTTATAGGCTATCCATATACGGCAGTCAACAATCTGTAAGGCGGGAGAAACAGGCTGGCAGCGGCCTTGGGGGCGGTGTGAAAGGAAGTTGAAAGCTAACATTCATGCGGCTTGCGAAGAACTTTAAGCTTAAAATTTACTGGATATGGGGCTGGGGGGGGCGATGCTGAAGCAGGGTTATTACGTAGAAATTTGCGCCCTTTTTTTTATGCAATGTGGCTTCTGTTCACGTTTTCGCGCCGGCCGTCGCATTGTTGCCGCCTGTCGTGCGCGGTAGAATGGCGCAAGGATCGCAATAAGGAATAAGCATGATCAAGTGGGGCCTCATCGCATTATGGCTGGCGGCGATTATGTATGTGTATTTGCGCGGCAGGGTGCGGCTAAGCTTTTTTCGCACCGTGGTGGATCATTCCGCCGTGCTGGCGCCTGTCAATGTCTTCATGTATCTGTTTTCGGCGGTATCGTCGCGGCCGTACATTCCGGCCGGCGAGATGAAAGGGCTGGAAGCGCTGGACGACAATTGGCAAATCATCCGGGACGAAGCCAGGGCCTTGGCCCAGGCCGAACAAATACGCGTGGCCGAACAGAACAACGATGCCGGCTTCAACTCCTTCTTCAAGGCGGGCTGGAAGCGCTTCTATCTGAAGTGGTACGACGCCGAGCACCCCTCGGCCGCGCAATTGTGCCCCGAAACTGTGCGTATATTGCGCGGCATTCCGCAGGTGAAGGCCGCGCTTTTCGCGGTGCTTCCGCCCGGGGGGAAGCTCAACCCGCATCGCGATCCCTTCGCGGGGTCGTTGCGCTATCACCTGGGGCTTACCACGCCCAATGACGACGGCTGCTTCATCGAGGTCGACGGCGAACGCTATAGTTGGCGCGATGGGGAAAGCGTGGTGTTCGATGAAACCTATATCCACTGGGCTGAAAATACCACCGATCAGACCCGCACGATTCTGTTCTGCGACCTCGAACGGCCCTTGAAGTACCGCTGGGCCGAAAATTTCAATCGCTGGTTTTCACGGGTATTCATGACCGCGGCCAGTTCGCCAAATCGGGACGGCGATCAGCTTGGCCTGGTGAACAAGCTGTTCCACGTGTCATGGCTGATGGGCCAATACCGGCGACGCTTGAAGCGCTGGAATCGCACGGTTTACCAGATTCTGCGGGTGGTGTTGATCGCGGCGGTGCTTGCCCTGATCATTTATATTTGACCCGAGCCTTGCGCGGCGCCATTGGCTCAAAACCGGCATTCCCGCCATCCCGCCGTAAACCGCCGCAAGGAAAATCGCAATGAAGAATGTCCTCGATGTTCACAGCGCTCCCTCCAGGCATTGGGTAGGCGATGGCTTCCCTGTCCGCTCGATGTTTTCATATCATGACCATGGCAAGCAGCTTAGTCCGTTTTTGCTGCTGGACTATGCCGGTCCCGCCGAGTTCAGGCCGACCGGGCAAACGCGCGGCGTCGGGCAGCATCCGCATCGCGGCTTCGAAACCGTCACCATCGTCTACAAGGGCGAGGTGGCGCATCGCGACTCCACGGGGCAGGGCGGCATAATCGGCCCGGGCGATGTGCAGTGGATGACGGCCGGGGCCGGCATTCTGCATGAAGAGTTCCATTCCCCGGCATTCTCGCGTTCCGGCGGCATGCTCGAAATGGTGCAGTTCTGGGTGAACCTGCCGGCCCGCGACAAGATGACCGCGCCTGGCTATCAAGCCATTCCCGATGCCGCCATTCCCGTTGTCTTGCTGCCGAACGAAGCGGGCGCGGTGCGAGTGATCGCAGGCGAATACGCCGGCGCAAAGGGGCCCGCAAAAACGTTTTCGCCCATGCATGTCTGGGATTTGCGTTTGCGCCAAGGCGGTGTCGGCGACTTCACGGTCCCCGATGGCTGGACCACCTTGCTTTTCGTCCTGCATGGAACGGTATTGGTCAATGGCGAGGCGATAGTCCGGGAAGCGCAGGTGGCCGTGCTGGATAAAGCGGGCGAACGCTTGTCCATCGAAGCCAACAATGATGCGATTGCGCTGCTTCTTGGCGGCGAAGCCATCGATGAGCCCATTGTCGGGCATGGTCCGTTCGTGATGAACAGCGAGCAGGAAATTGTTCAGGCCATAAACGATTTCAATAGCGGCGGTTTCGGACAGATGCCCCAGCGGTAGTCGTTGCCTGGATGGGTATGAATGATATGAATGGTCGGCGGGTGCGGCGGCCGGCTTATGGTAAATGCAATAATGGCCTTGAACCACAGCAATCCCCAATCAGGCTTGAATTCGGAGTCTTGCACGGCCGGCTTTCTTCGCGGCGGCGGAGAAATGGGCGCGCTGATACGCGCGCATGATTGGTCATCGTCCTTGCTGGGGCCGCCTTCGGGGTGGCCGCAATCGTTGCGCACAGCCGTGCGCCTGATGCTCAATACCGGCCATCCCATATATATATGGTGGGGACCGGACGGTGCATGCCTGTACAACGATGCGTATCGCGCATCGATCGGGCCGGAGCGTCATCCGCAATCTTTGGGCCGGCCCGCTCGACAGGTATGGGGCGAAATATGGGACATTATCGGCCCGCAGATCGAGCATGTCATGAATGGCGGCGATGCGACCTGGCATGTGGATCATCTGGTGCCGATTACCCGCCACGGTCGCCGCGACGAGGTCTATTGGACCTACAGCTACAGCCCCATCGATGACGAGACCGCGCCTAACGGAGTGGGCGGCGTGCTTGTGATTTGCACCGAGACAACCGAGAAGGTGCTGGCCGAGCGCCGCCTGGCCCAGGAGATCGAACGGCAACATCGCCTTTTTCAATGCGCGCCGGGTTTTCTTGCCATTTTGCGCGGACCCGAGCATATCTTCGAGTTTGTGAATGAAGCCTACATTCGCCTGGCGGGCGACCGGGACTACATCGGGAAGCGGGTTCGGGATGTTTTCCCCGAGATTGCCGGGCAAGGCTATTTCGAATTGCTGGACCAGGTTTTTGCGACAGGCGAGCGCTTCGTGGCACAACAGAACCCGGTCAACCTGGCGCGCACGCCGGACGGATTGCCCGAGGAACGGTTCATTGATTTTATCTATGAACCAATAGTCGATGCGGCGGGCAGGGTAACGGGCATTTTCGTGGAAGGCTTCGATGTCACGGATCGGGCGCGCGGCGACGCGGCGTTGCGGGACAGCGAAGCGCGCTTGCTGGAATTGAATGCGGACCTCGAGCGCGAGGTAATGGAGCGGTCCGCGGTGGGCGGCCGTTTCTGGCAAATCAGTCCGGATCTGCTGGGCGTCTTGAAGCCCGATGCCCATTTCGAAAGCGTCAATCCGGCATGGGAAACGATGATGGGCTGGACCGAGGCGGAAGTCCAGGCGATGTCGATCTTCGAACTGCTGCATCCCGACGATCGCGAGCCGACCCGGCGAGGATTCGAACACCTGAAGGCCGGCAATCCCATCCTGCGGTTTGAAAACCGCTATCGCTGCAAGGATGGCAGCTATAAATGGTTTGTCTGGGCTGCCGCGCCATTCAAGGACGCATACTATTGCAGTGGCCGCGATATCACGGCGGAAAAGATCCAGGCTCAGGAACTGGCCGAGAGAACGTCCGAGCTTGACCGCATCTGGGGCAACTCCAGGGATCTTCAAGTCATCATCGGTGCCGACGGAATATTCCGCGCGGTCAATCCTGCCTGGACCGAGATCCTGGGGTATGTGCCGGCGGAAGTCGAAGGACGCAGTTTTCTTGGCTTCATCTGGCCCGAGGACGCCGATATTACCCGGAACGGGCTAGAGATCGCGGCCACTCAAACCGACCTGAGCAATTTCGAGAATCGCTATATTCATAAAGACGGTACGCTGCGCTGGATATCCTGGCACACGTCGGTGGATGGCGAGTTCGTCTATGCCTACGGGCGCGATATCACCGGCCAGAAAGAGGCGGAGGGCGAGCTCGCGATAGCGCGCGAGGCCTTGCGCCAATCCCAGAAAATGGAGGCGGTCGGCCAGTTGACGGGCGGAATCGCCCATGATTTCAATAATCTCTTGACCGGCATCAGCGGCAACCTTGAAATGCTGGAGCTGCGGCTTGCCCGGGGCCGCCACGATGACCTGGACCGCTACATCACCGGGGCTCAAAGTTCCGCTCGGCGGGCCGCTGGGCTGACGCAACGGCTTTTGGCCTTTTCCCGCCGCCAGACCCTGGACCCCAAACCCACGGATGCGAACCGGCTGATTGCCGGCATGGAAGACATGATCCGCCGCGCCGCCGGACCGGATATCCGCCTGGAGATCATAGAGGCCAAGAGCATCTGGCCTACCCTGGTCGATCCCTCGCAGCTTGAAAACGCGCTGTTGAATCTTTGCATCAATGCCCGCGACGCCATGTCTCCGGACGGCGGCCGCCTGGTTATCGAGACGGCCAATAAGAGGCTGGATGAACAGGCAGCCAGGAGGCAGGAACTGGCGCCGGGTGAATATGTATTGCTTAGCGTTATGGACACAGGGTCGGGCATGCCGCCGGGCATCGTCGCACAAGCGTTCGATCCTTTCTTCACCACCAAGCCTCTCGGGCAGGGGACGGGCCTGGGTTTGTCCATGGTTTACGGTTTCGTGCGGCAGTCGGGCGGCCAGGTCCGGATTGACTCTGAAATTGGCAAGGGCACGACTATGTGTCTTTATCTGCCGCGCCATGCCGGATATGCCCGGGTCGGCAAGACGCCCGATACCGCCGCCGCCGATCACGGAAGAGGCGAGACGGTACTGGTCATCGACGATGAGCCGGCAATCCGGATGTTGATTGTCGAAGTGCTGGAAGATAGCGGCTATATCGCCATCGAAGCCGCGGATGGGGCCGGCGGCCTGAAGATTCTCCAGTCGGACGCGCCGGTGGATTTGCTGATTACCGATGTTGGTCTTCCGGGCGGAATGAATGGGCGCCAGGTGGCCGACGCGGCGCGCGTCAACCGCCCAGGCCTGAAGGTGCTGTTTGTGACGGGGTATGCCGAAAACGCGATCATCAAGAACGGTTATCTCGATGTGGGGATGGAGGTCATGACCAAGCCATTCGTGATGGCCACCCTGGCCAAGAAAATTCGCGATTTACTCGGAAAATAACCCTGGGCCTTCCGTGCAAAATTGATTAAAATCACGATGGCCGAATGGCCGTTTCCTTTTCGTACATCAGTTGCCATTGCCGGATAAAAATGAAATTTTCAACTGATTTGCGTGCCGTCGGGCTAATCGAAAGTGCCGACCACATATTGGATGACGTCGCCTGGCTTGACGCTGAGCTTGCGGATGCGGTTCCAGGCCGCGAATCCAGGCTTGCGCAGCTATTGCTTTCCCGCATTGCCTTTAACCACACGCTGCAGTTTTGCGCTCTGCTGGATCCCACGGGGATAGTATGGGATGTGAACAGCGCGGCGTTGCGCAGCGTTGGCCTGACGCGTGGCGAGGTTCGCGGCCAGCCTTTGTGGGAGGCACGCTGGTGGCAGGATTCCGCCGAAGCGCGCGAACAGATCAAGGCGGCGATAGAGCTTGCCGCCGGCGGCGAATCCGTTAGATACGATGCCGATATTATCGGCCGTACAGATGGCCAGCTGATTGCCGTCGATTTCAGTGTCCAACCAGTCAAAGACCGCGACGGGATCGTACGCCTTCTGATCTGCGAAGGGTTCGATGTGACCGAACGGCGCCAGCGCGTCGAAGCGGCCATGCGCGAAAGCGAAGAAAGGCTGGAGGCCACCGTAGCGCAGCGTACCAAGCAATTATTGGCCAGCAATGCGAAATTGCTTGTGGAAGCCGAGCAGCGGGAAAAGGCGGAAGGCCGCTTCAAGCTCCTGGTCGAGGGCGTGGTCGACTACGCCATCTATATGCTCGATCCGACCGGAGTGATCACGAATTGGAATGCGGGGGCCGAGCGTATCAAGGGATACAGCAGCCACGAAATCATCGGGCAGCATTTCAGCCGCTTTTTTTCCGACGCGGATCGCGCGGCCGATGTCCCCGGAAAGGCGCTGCGTACGGCGCAGGCCGAAGGAAAATACGAGGCCGAAGGCTGGCGCATGCGCAAGGATGGGACGCCTTTTTGGGCTAGCGTGCTGATCGATCCCCTCCGCGACAAATCAGGCGTTCTGCTTGGCTTTGCCAAGATTACGCGCGACATCACAGAGCGCCGCGAAGCCGCCATTGCTCTGGAGCGAACTCGGGAACAGCTTGCGCAAGCCCAGAAAATGGAAGGCATAGGCCACCTTACCGGTGGCGTGGCCCATGACTTCAACAACTTGCTCGCCATCATCATGGGCAACCTGGAAACATTACAACGCGTTTTGCAGCAACCAGGGGTGGATGCGGACCGGCTCAGGAGCCTGGCCGATAATGCCATGGGCGGTGCGCAGCGCGCGGCTTCGCTCACGCAGCGCTTGCTGGCATTTTCGCGCCAGCAGCCGCTGGATCCCAAGGTCATCGATGTCAGCAAGCTGGTCGTGGGTATGTCGGACTTGCTGGCTCGCTCGCTGGGCGAACAGATCGTTGTCGAAACGGTTTTGGCGGCGGGGCTGTGGCCGGCTCATGTCGATCCCAACCAGCTCGAGGTTGCCATTCTGAATCTTGCGCTGAATGCGCGCGATGCCATGTCGCAGGGCGGCAAGCTTACCATCGAAACGGCCAATGCCTATCTGGACGAAACCTATGCGGCGACCCAGGCGGAGCTTATCTCCGGGCAGTACATCGTGATCAGCGTCGCGGATAATGGCTGCGGCATGACGCAGCAAGTGGCGGCACGCGCCTTCGAGCCTTTCTACACCACGAAAGACGCAGGCCATGGCACCGGCCTGGGTTTGTCCCAAGTGTACGGCTTTGTCAAACAGTCGGGCGGCCATCTCAGGCTCTATACGGACGTTGGCAAGGGTACGATGGTCAAGATTTATTTGCCGCGGCTTCCCGCTGGCCACGAAAGCGCCGAGGTTTCCGTGGTCGTCTCGACGCCCGCGCGCGGCGACAGCTTCGAGACGGTCCTGGTTGTCGAGGACGAGGACAATGTGCGCGCGTATACCACCGAAATACTGCGCGAACTCGGCTATCGCGCCTATCAGGCCAACACGGGTGCGGCTGCTTTGCGGCTATTGCAAAGCCATCCTGAAGTGCAATTATTGTTCACTGACGTGGGCTTGCCCGGAGGCATGAATGGCCGCCAGCTTGCCCAGGAAGCATGCGCCCGGCATAGAGGCCTGAAGGTACTCTTTACCACCGCCTATGCCCAACAAGCCATCGTGCACGATGGCCGGCTCGATCCGGGCGTGCAACTGATCACCAAGCCATACACGTATGCGGCGCTGGCTTCCAAGCTAAGAGAGGTGCTCGATGCCGTTTCCCGCCCCGGCCGTGTCTTGTTGGTCGAAGACGAGGATCTGGTTCAGTTGATCGCTGTCGATCAGCTGACAGAAATAGGGTATGCCGTGGAGCTTGCCGGCTCTGCGGCCGAAGCTCTGGACAAGCTCCGCTCGATCGGCAAGGGCATCGATGCGGCGATTATCGACTTCGGCCTTCCCGATCGGATGGGCGATGTTCTTGTTGCGGAAATACGGGAAATATACCCATCCTTGCCTATTGTGGTGGTAAGCGGCTATGGGGAAGCGCTGCGGACTCGATTCGACCCCGACGACGACGGTATCGCTTTCTTGAGCAAACCCTACACCATAGAACAACTGCGAAGCGCGATCGTTTCGCTGGTCAACTGAAATACTCGGGGGAAATCCCAAAAACGGTTCTGATTTTCCGCGGCTTGCACGCCGCGGTCAGCGTTTCTTTCAACTGGCGCTTTGCAGTTCGGCCAATTGTTTTGCCGTCGAGCCGACTCCGCCGCAAATGATGACAGCTACCGTTGCAGCCCGCTTCAGGTAGGCCGAATCGCTGTTGAGCGCGGCCAGCGATGCTCCGCAAGCGGGCTCTACAATCAAGCGCAGATCTTCCATTAATTGGACGCATGCGTCGACCGCCTGGGCATCGGATACAACAATGCTTTCTATCGGGTGGCCGACGGCATTTTCCATTGCTTTTGCGCACACGGCCCGGGCGCCCAGCGAACTGGCTATGGACGTGATGGCGTCAAGCTGGATCTGTTTGCCGGCTCGCAGTGATTGCGAATAAGAGTCCGCTCCGGCAGTTTCCACGGCAATGACCGGAACGTCGCGCCATTGGTTTCGTTGCAGGCCTTCCACTACGCCGCAAAGCAGTCCTCCGCCGCCCACGGACAATATGATGACGTCGGGCTTGGGGCCTTGCCGCTGCATTTCATCGACCATGCTCGCATGGCCTGTCCATAGCAGCGCATCGTCGAAGGGGTGGATGAGCACGCTGTCCGCATTGGTCAACGACATGGCGGTCTGATGGGCTTCCTGCCAGCTTGCCCCGTGTACCAGCACTTGCGCGTTCTCCATCCGGATCAGGGCTTTCGCGCGTTCGGAAGTCGTTTCCGGCACAACGACCGTGACAGGTGTTTCCAGCTTCCTGCCGGCATAGGCGACGGCCAGGCCGGCGTTGCCTCCCGACGAGGATATGAAGCGGCGGGCTCCCTGCGTTTTGTATACCTGGCAGGCGTGCCCGATGCCTCTGGCCTTGAACGAGCCGGTGGGTTGCAGTGCTTCGATTTTGAAAAGCACGGTCTTGCCGGTTCTTATCGAGTAGGGGCGCGATTCGATATACGGTGTGCTGACGTGTAGGGTCATATGGCTTCCTGGGCGGTTTCAAGGCGTTCGTTCGCACTCCTAAGGCAAGTGCTGCCGCGGTATTGCGTGAGGGTGCTTGCCGGATTTTATCCGCAGTCAGGACGCAGGGTGTTTTCGAGAGTTGGAGAGCCGGCGGGCATTGATCAATCGTGTTGCGATTCGATCTTGCGTATCCGATCCAGCAAAAACTCCCGCTCCCGTTCGTTGCGCGTCATGGCGGCGGCGCGCCTGAATTCGGCGCAGGCCTCGTCCGGGCGATCAAGCTTGGCCAGCAGATCGCCGCGCACGCTGGGCAGCCAATGATAATTCGCCAACTGAGGTTCTGCGCACAGGGCGTCGACAAGTTCCAGGCCCGCCGCCGGTCCGAAGGCCATGCCGACCGCGACGGCGCGGTTCAGTTCGACCACCAGCGACGGCGCAACCCGGGATAAGGCATCGTAGAGCGAGACGATACGCCGCCAATCGGTGGCATCGGCGCTGGGCGCACGGGCATGGCAGGCGGCGAGCGCCGCTTGCAGGGCGTAAGGCCCCTGGGCGCCATCCAGCGCTTCGGCGCGCGCCAGTGCGGCCAGCCCCCGCCGGATCAGCAATTGATCCCAGCGGCTGCGGTCCTGCTCAAGCAATAGTACAGGCCGTCCTTGCGTATCCACCCTGGCATGAGAGCGCGACGCCTGGATTTCCATCAGCGCGACCACGCCGTGCGCTTCGCTTTCGCCGGGAGCCAGGCCGGCGACGATGCGGCCCAGGCGCAAAGCCTCTTCGCAGAGCGCGGGACGCAGCCAGTCGTCGCCGGTGGTGGCCGAATAGCCTTCATTGAAGATCAGGTAGATGACTTCCAGCACCGAGGCCAGCCTGGGCGCCAGCGCGTCGGCGCGCGGCACCTCGAAGGGCACTTGCGCCGCCGTCAGTGTTCGCTTGGCGCGTACGATGCGTTGCGCAATGGTCGCTTCCGGCACCAGGAAGGCACGGGCGATTTCTTCGGTCGTCAGGCCGCCCAGCAGGCGCAAGGTCAGTGCGACCCTGGCATCGGTGGACAACACCGGGTGGCAAGCCGTGAAGATCAGGCGCAGCAGGTCGTCGCCGATATCGTCCTGGCGCGCGGCGTCGAGCGCATCGACGAAGTCGGGTTCGATGTGTTTTTGCAGGACATCCAGATCGTGGCCGAGCTCTTCGTGCTTGCGCCGGTGCAAGGCATCTTGCCGCAGGCGGTCGAGCGCCCGGTTTTTCGCTGTCGCCATGAGCCATGCTCCTGGGTTGTCCGGCACGCCGTCGGCGGGCCAGCGCTCGAGAGCGGCGACCAGGGCGTCTTGCGCGAATTCTTCGGCCAGGCCCACATCGCGCACAAAGCGCGCGGCGTGAGCGATGACCTTGGCCGATTCTATCCGCCAGACCGCCACTATCGCCTGGTGAGTCGCAGTCGGGTCCATGCAAGTCCTAGGCCGAGGCGGCGGTGTCTGGGTCCATATAGACCAGTTCCCACACGTGACCGTCAAGATCCTCGAAGCCGTGGCTATACATGAAGCCAAGGTCTTGCGCGGCACGCGGGGTTTTCCCGCCGGCCGCCACCGCCTTGGCGACGAGCCGGTCCACCTCGTCGCGGCTGTCGCAGGACAGGCACACCAAGACCTCTGTGGCCTGCTTGGCATCGCATAGCGGCTTGCTGATGAAGGTCTTGAAGAACTCCTTGGTCAGCAGCATGGCGTAGATGTTCTCGCCGATGACCAGGCAGGCGGCCTTCTCGTCGGTGAATTGCGGATTGAAGCTCAGCCCCAGGTGCTCGAAGAAGGTTTTTGTGCGGGAAAGATCGTCGACAGCCAGGTTGACGAAAATGTGTTTGTGCATGTTGCGGCCTTTAGGTTATTTCAGCGACGGAATCCTGCTGCGCACGGAATTCCAGATGTTAAAACGGCTTGATGCGCGTAAAGCGGGCTTACTGCCGCCTTTGCGCGTCCATGTTGCGAAAGCGTTCGATCGACGGGCTGGATTCGAAGTCGTCCAGCTCGAACAGTTGCCGCACTTCGATTTCGCCCTGGGCCAATTCGCCATGCGGCGCCGGAAAGCGCCGCGCCCATTCCATGGCTTCTTCCCTATTGCGCACCTGGATCAGCGTATAGCCCGCCACCCATTCCTTGGCCTCCGCGAAAGGCCCGTCGATTACGTTGCGCCGCCCGTTCGAATACTGGATTTTCCAGCCTTTGGAGGTGGGCTGCAGACCGGCCGCGTCCAGCAGCACCCCGGCCTTGGCCAAGTCCTCATGGTAATTTGCCATGGCGCTGAACAACGCTTCGTCCGTCATCGCGCCGGATTCGGTGCCCGGCGTCCCTTTTACAATAATCATGAATCGCATCGCAATTCTCCAGTATGTTGTCGCGGAGCCTGGATTGGCCTCCTGCATCGACGACGAACGGGCGACCGGCGGATCGACAAAATTGCATGAACCAAGGGTAAATACCTAATACCCGGCTTGTGCCGGACGCGGGGTTTGTCGGCCATGTGAATGCCAACGGTGCGTAATTCCAAAGACGATACGGGCGGCGTCATTCAAAGCAGGGCGCAATCCTGCGGACTTCGACGGTGCACCATTCGGCGGCGGGGCATTCGGACGCAATGGCGACGGCTTCTTCCTGGGTTGCGCAGTCCAGCAGGAAAAAACCGCCGATCATTTCTTTGGTTTCCGCGAACGGCCCGTCCACCAGATGGCGTTTTCCCGCTTTCAGCCGCACGCGCACGCCGTCGGCGTCCGATGAGAGCGATTCGCCGGCAAGCAATACGCCTTGTTCTTTCAGATTTGCACCAAAACGCAACATGCGTTCGTAGACTTGCCTGCCTTCCTCGGCCGTTCTTTGACGCCGTTGATCAGTGGGTTCGACGATGAGAAGCATATAGGGCATAGGGATTCCGATAATTGTTTCAGGGAGCTCCGGTCATTTAAGCCCTCTACAATGTAAAGAGGGCGAAATAATGATACCGATCTGTAAGTCAACGTTAGAGATGTCAGCAGTGTTAATCTTGGCAAAGCTTTCAGGCATTTTGTTTTTTTATGCGTAGCATGGGTTTCAGCTTAAGCATGGTTATCGCAGCGGCTGGTCACGCTAATTGAAGCAATGCATTCAGCGTGAAGTTTAATGCTTGTCCATCCGTCAACTTCCTTTTGAAGAGGGATTTTATGATTTTTCTACCTGATAGCGGAAAGGTGGCGGTATCCAAGGGAAACGGCCTCCGGGCAAAGGCGGGAAGGCATGTCGTTTTGGTTTCCCAGGCCCTTGATGTGTTGCTGGTCTTCGGCATAGTGCTGTTTGTCTCCCTGCTGGGCATTTTTACCAGGCCTATCGGTTTTCTCGCCGTATTCTGGCCCGCGAATGCTGTGTTGCTGGGTTTGTTTTTGCGCGAACCCCGTTTCGCTTCTTACTTCGGTTGGCTGGCCGCATTTTTAGGCTATCTAGCCGCCGATTTATCCACGGGCGGCGGGCTCGGGATGACAGTCTGGTTGACGCTGGCCAATATGGCGGGTGTGGCGACGGCCTTTCTTATCGTCAGAAAACTCGAGACCGGCATTTCCGATATGTACAAGCCCTTGTCGGTACTTTATATGTTCGCGGTATGCGTGGCCGCGTCAGTTGCGGCGGCAGTCGTGGGCGCGGGGGCGGCGCCGGCGCTGCTCAATCGGGGCATATTTACCGGCCTGGGGTTTTGGGTGACCGGCGAATTGTTGAACTACATGATTATTCTGCCGTTGATCCTGACCATTCCAAGAGAGTGGCATCGCGGCCAGAAGCAGCGCAAGGACGATACGCGATTTTCCTTGCAGTTTTCCAACCATAAAACTCATTATCCGCTGATCGCTCTGGTGTTCAGTGTCTTGATCAGCATTGTGGTGGACGGGCCGGGCGCCATCATGTTTCCCGTTCCGGCGCTGTTATGGTGCGCGCTGGTCTATAGCCTGTTTACGACCTCGTTGCTGACCGCGCTGGTCTGTTCCTTCCATTTGATTGCGATTTCAATCGGCTGGGTAGCGGTGCCTTTTTCCGACGATTTCATTTCTTCCACGATCTCATTGCGCATGGGCGTCCTGCTTATCGCCCTGGCGCCGCTCACGGTCGCGAGCATCAGCGCGACCCGCGCCAGGCTTTTGCATTCGCTCGATCAAATGGCCAACTATGATGAGTTGACGAAGGCACTGTCCCGCCGGGCATTCCTGACGCGGGCGCCGGATATGGCCGGAAAGCTGCGCGGCATCAGGCTGCCTTTCAGCGTGATCATGCTGGATGTAGATCATTTCAAGAGTATCAATGATACGCATGGGCATGCCACGGGCGATCGCGTGCTGACGGCGCTTGCGGCGCAGTTGCAGCGCACATTGCGGCCGGATGATCTATTCAGCCGGCTGGGCGGCGACGAGTTCGCCATCATGCTGCCTGCCTTGCAACGGCGCGATGCGCAAGCGCTGGCCGAGCGTTTGTGCGCAAGCGTGGAAAGCCTGGTGATCTTCGACGAGAATGGCGAACGCCTGGCCATCACCATCAGCGTTGGCGTGGCGTTTCATGGCTCCAACGATATGAAAGAGTTGGAGACATTGCTTTCCAATGCGGACAAAGCGCTGTACCGCGCAAAAAGCGCGGGCAGGAACCGGGCGGTGCTGTCCGAGCAATAAAGGCCCGCGTGCCAGGGGCGGCGCAGGCCGCCCGCGCGGCCCTGATCGACGGGCCTGGCTTCGTCTTTATACGCTATTGGCGCTGGCGGGCAGGGGCTTGTTCCAGTTTTTTTGCCAGGCCCGCCGAATTCAGCCACTTTTCAAGAGCGGGGTTTTCGAACACGAATGAGTGGGCGATTTTCAGGTCGGCGCCCTGCAGAAGCAAGTATTCGACGATATCCCGCTGGTCTTCTTCGACGCTGGTTTTCAGCGCGTAATCGTCGTTTGCGTGAATACTGATGCCTTGTTCCACCAGGTACTTGACGACAGACAACTGGCCCTGGCCCAGCGCCCATTTCATCACGATATTGTTGTCGCGGAAAATATCCGCGCCGCATTCTTCCACCAGATACTTGACGATAGGCAGATAGCCCCGGTCGGCGCTTGTATTGAGCGCATAGTTATCTTGCGCATGGATATCGGCGCCTTCCTGTACCAAAAGCTTGATGGTTTCCAGGTCGCCATGCAGGACGGCATCTTGCAGTTCCTTGAATTGGCTTGTCTTGACCTTCTTGCTGCTGTGTGCTGCCATGTTTTCTTCCATATTGCCGAACAAGAAAAACGCTGATCCGGCGTACCAGGGAACAAGGGATAGCGTCGCGTGCGCGCTATTGTAATTTGACCCATGACATCGAGAAAGCCCGTTGGGCTCAATCGGCTGTGCTGGCATTCCAGAAAGATTGACTGATGAAGGGCGTTGTGCCCAATTTGGCGGTGAGCGCGTCAAGCTCCGCGCTGTTGATGGAAGAGGGTAGCAGCACCGCTTCGATTTCGATTTCGTCCGGGCCCAATGGGCGCACGTCGACATCGCGCAGCGGAATGCGGCTGGACCGCAACGATTGTTCCAGGAGGGTAAGCGTTTCCTGCCTATGCTCGGTGCCGGTGATCAGGGATATGCTGTATGTCGCTTCGAGCGCCAGGGTGTTCACAGGCTGGCGGTTGATCAGGTTCACGGCCGGGCGTAGAAGCGTATTGGCCGCAAGCACAAAACAGGCGCCGAGCAAGGCTTCCAGAATCAGATCGGCTCCGGCGGCGCAGCCAACCGCCGCGGACCCCCACAAGGTGGCCGCGGTATTGATGCCGCGGATACTGCCTTCTTCGCGCATGATGACACCGGCGCCAAGAAAGCCTATGCCGGACACCACATAAGCCAGCACCTGCAGCGGGCCGGGAGAACTGTGATGCAGTTCATCGAAACGCATGGCGATATCCACGAACAGGGCGGCGCCGACACAGACCAGCACATTGGTGCGCAGGCCGGCGGTACGTTGCCGGATCTGGCGTTCCAGGCCGATGACGCAGCCCAGCACGAAGGCCACCGTAAGGCTGACGAAGGTATCTTCCAATGTGGACAAATTAATATAGGCAATGCTCTGCATCAGGGAGTCATCCTAGGAGAAATTTTGGGGAACGGGTCTATCGGCGAGGGAATGTGATGGTAGCATTGCAAAAAAATGGAGGAGCGCAAAATCGTTATTCCGGCCATCCAGATTCTAGCCGCTGTGTTGTTCACCGTATGGGGCAGTCTTGCTTTATGGGTCAAGTCCGAGAGCTGGCGCACCTTGGCGCTTATGCTCCTGGTTGTCTGGATCGCCTCCGCCTGCGCCTTTGTCGCTGGCCTGTTCGAAAGCGGCTGGCCGCTTTATAAGCTGGCGGGAAACGTGGTTTTCCTGGGCTTCGCGCTGCTTTTACTTGTCTGGTGGGCGCGCATGCGGCCGTCCAATAATCATGATTGGATGCCCGCGGTCGCCATGTTGCTGCGGGGCAGGGTAAGCGGCGACACGGTAACACTGGAGAATGTGCGCAATTTCCAATGGCATGCCGAGCAGGACTACATTGCGCGCTGGGAAACCCGCCAGTACACGCTCAGCAGTCTGCAATCGACCGATCTGGCGCTGTCGTATTGGGACTATTCCGCGGTGGCGCATGCCATGGTGTCTTTTGGCTTCGGCAATGGCGAGTACCTGGCGTTTTCCGTGGAAGTGCGCCGCAAAAAGGGCGACGTATATTCAGAGCTTGGCGGTTTCTTTCGCCAGTATGAACTCAGCATCGTGGCGGCCGACGAACGGGACATCCTGCGCGTGCGCACCAATATTCGCCAGGAAGACGGATACCTGTATCGCGTTCATATGCCGCCCGAAGCAATGAAATCGTTGTTCCTGGCTTATCTGGATACGGCCAACCGCCTGGTGGACACGCCTCGTTTCTACAATACGATCACCGGCAATTGCACGACGATCGTCTATCGGATGCTGGACCGCATCGTTGCGGGCTTGCCCCTGAGCTACCGGGTGCTGGCCTCGGGCTATCTGCCGGAATATCTGTACGACTTGAAGGCGTTGCGCGGGGCGGACAGCGTGGCGCAATACCGGCGCCGAGGGCGCTATACGGATCGCGCCAGGGCAAATGTCGATGTCGATAATTTTTCGCGGGACATACGGCGCGGCGTGCCCGGAATCGGCTAGGGCCTGTTAACGCTACATCTCCGTCCGCGTGGCTTTGGCGTTAACAGGCCCTAGCCGCGCCGTGCCCGCGATGGCGGGTTTCTTTACAAAGCAGCCGGAATGCTGTTTTAATCGGCGGTGTCCTCCACAGTACGACAGAAAGGCGATGTTCATGTCTGTATTATCTTTGCGCTCTTTTACGTCGCTCCTGGCTTGGGCGTTTCTTTACTTCATCTTTGGCTACCTCTCTTTGCTGCTGGATAATCCGGTCAGCCACGTCGGGTTCGTCTGGTTTCCCGCCGGTGTAAGCGTTGCCGCTTTCCTCTACACGCCGCGCGAACGCTGGCTGGCTCTCTTTGTCTTGCTGTTCATTGCCGGCGCTTTGATCGACGTGCCGCTGCAGCGCGACATGCTCGTGGCGCAGCTCGTTTCTTTTATATCCATAGTGTCGGACATGGCGGTCGCCTGGCTGGTGCGCCGGTATATGCGCGTCGGGGACGACGTGCGCACCACCGTGCTGCTGTTTGTCTTTGCGATTCTTGTCAGCCTTCTTGCGGCCTTGCTGGGCGTAGGCAGCCTGCGCCTGCTGTCGGATTTGCCGTTCGCCGGCTCGGTCTGGATATGGTGGGGCACCAATGTGACAGGCACCTTGTTCTGCGCCACTATCTTGATGGCATGGCTGGGCCCCAATGTGGCGCAGTTTCATCCTACTTTCGGGAAAGTGGCGCTCGGCATTGCCGCCTGGCTATTGCTAGGCGCCAGCGCCTGGCATTTCTTCGGCGATGCCATGCCACCGCGCGGGGGCACGCCCGTAATGTTCGCGCTGGCCTGCATTCCCATTGTCCTGGTCGTGATCATGGCGATCGCATGCGGCAATCGCGTCGGTTCGCTGGCTTTGCTGACCCTGGGCATCATCGTCATCTATCATTCCGCCGACGGCCGGGGGCCATTCTTCCTGCGTGGCTTCGTCTCGGGCGAAGCGCTGTTGCTGGCGCAGTGCTATCTGGTCGCCACGGTGCTGGTGCTGGCATTCCTGCGCGCTCTCACCCGTTCGGGCCATGGCGGGGCCGGCGCAAGGCAAGGCCCGGGCGGCACGTTCATGTACCGGTTGGCATTGAACGACGGTACTTTGGTTTGGGATGGCGGCATTCACAATACCCTCGGGCTCGATGCCGCGGCGCTGGCCACCCTGGATAGCCTTCTGGCTCGTGTGCATCCCGATGAGCGCGCCGGCTTGAGCGCCCGCTTGTCCATGCATGCGGCAAATGGTTCTACCGCCAGGCCATTCAGCTTTCGTTTTGCCGCCCAGGATGGCCGCTGGGTTTCTTTTCTCGACCGGAACCCGGTCGCGCTCAGCGATGCCGATGGCATGGTCATTGTCGGCCAGTGGCATGCAAATGGAAAGCCGGGGCTGCGCTGACGTGTCAATGCCGACCATCAAGCCGTTTTCAAGAACAAAGAGTCATTAATGATCCAGATTGCATTGTTATTGTTCGGTACAAATCTAGTGCGGCGCCATGCCTATTTGCTTGGAATAATAAGCGCGCTTTGGTTCGCGGTAGGCCTGGTCATTTTTATCGACGGCCTGGATGGCGTGCGTTATTTCCCACTGAAGGTGTTCGGCGGCCTGTTGCTGATCGAAAGCATCATCACCCTTAGCGTGGCCTCGACCGCTCTCGGAGCGCAGAAGGCCGTGCTGTATTTCAAGGGCGTTCTTTTCTGCGTCGTGGCCGGATTGATTCTTTCCGGCCTATCCGCCAGCAATATATTGCTGGGGGTCATATGCGGATTTGCGTATTTCATGATGGGGGTGATGCAGATTGCCTCGGCATGGGTGGTGCGTTTTCCTCAATGGCGCACGTCGCTGGCGGGCGGCATCGGTTTGCTGGCCTTCGCGATTTACATGTTCATTCCCTATCCTTCGTATTACGCCGCCACGATTTCATCGTTCATCGGCATGACCATGATGGTAGGCGGCTTTGCCTCCTTTCGGGTGTTTCTGCGTGCGCGGCGCTTGCGCGATGGCGCTTCCCTGTTCGATCTGTTCGCCCCCAGCGACCTGTTGCCCGGCGCCGTTCTACGCAAGACGCAGCCCAAACCCGGCGGCGCTTCCACTGCAAAGGCCGACCGGCCGCCCCTGATTGTGCATGTGTGGACGCCGGAAGGTTCATCGAAGAATGCTCCGGTGCCGCGTCCTGTCATCAATCGCTATATTGCCGCCGTGGATGCGCAGGGCGTGATCTCCACCGGACATGCCGCCATGGAGCTTGCCCCATCCACCTATATCAGCCTGTATCCCGGCGTGGAAATCGACCGTTCGCCGTCGGAATTTTTCCGTTTGTTGAAGGCTACCAAGGAAAACGACGTGCCCGGCAGGTATTTGCCCGATTACCCGACCGAATCGGCGGCCTGGTGTCCGTCGAACTGGCAAATACGCTTCGACTACTACAACCGCGACAGCTTGTTGAACTTTTGGGATGCCTACCGCCAGCAGGAAATCTATAACCTGACATACCGCAATTGCTCCAGCACGGTGGCTTATGCCCTGGAGGCCGCATTGGACGGCGCCCTGGCCGAGCGCGGCATGACATGGCGCTCGGTGCTGCGCACTTTCTTGATGCCGGAACTATGGATCGCGGCGCAGGTGCGCAAACGCGCCCAGACCATGGCCTGGACGCCGGGGCTTACCCTGGACTATGCCCGCGCCTTGCGGGTTATTGTCCAGCCTGTGCGCTTGCCGTGGTTTTATCGTTTCTTGCGTGTCATCCGCCGCGTGCCCGAATCGGTGACGCGTGGCACTAATTGAGTCATACGCAAGGCCTCAGGCCGTAGTTTGTCCCGGCCGTTCGATTTCCAGTATGCCGGCCGCGCCCCGAGGCGCAAACGCTGTTAATGATACGCATAAATTAAGCAATGCCGGTCTTCAGCTTGTGGGGTGAAGTCCGGCGCGGCCTTTGGTTTTGAAGGAGCATATACGCATGAAAGGTATGAAAATTCCACGAATAATCCTGTTTGCCATCGTATACGGCATACTTGCGTTCGCCAGCATCGGACTGCGCGATGCGGCAAGCCATTCGGTTCTGCTCTGGCCCGCGGGCGGCATTTTGCTCGGCGCCCTGATGATAAGCCAGCGGCAGGACTGGAAGTGGTGGCTGGCGGTAGCGGGTGTCTTGCATTTGCTGGCAGGGCTGGCCAGCGGCCGCGACTGGCCTGTTTCGCTTGTCTATGTGGCCAGCGATCTGTTCGCCATGTCCGTGGTGGCGGCTTTCTGGCGTTCGCGCGTGCGGGAAGGCGATCATGCGCTGGATATTCCAGCCAGCCTGGCCTGGTTTCTGGCGGCTGTGCTGGCAGGCGGGGTGCTGGACGCGTTTATCTCTACCTTCGCCCTGCAACTGCTGGGCGTCGCGCCCTCCGCGCATGGATGGATGGCGCGTTTCATGCCTGGCGTCATCGGCTGTCTTATTGGCGCTCCCTTCGTCGTGGCTTGGTCGGCCTTTCGCGCGAAGCGCTCCGGGGGGCCGTCCAAGCGGAATTTTTATCTGGGCCTGTGCTGGTTCGCGCTGATGATCGCCACGGCCATGATTGCCTTTGACGGTCCGGTCGCCATTGCCGTCCTGGGCGGCATGAGCTACGAATTGGCCTATCTGCCCATACTTTTCGTGGTGCTGGTCGCGCTGGTCTGGGGCCAGCGCGGATTGACGCTGGCTTTGCTTTTTCTGGCGATGATTGCCACCGTGAATACGGTGCAAGGAGAGGGGCCGTTCGCCTCCGCGCATACCTTTTTCGGCGATGCCCTGCTCGAAGTCCAGGGCTACATAGGCGCCGCCGCCCTGGTCGGCCTGCTCATGGCCGCGATCATCGCCACTCGCAATCAGGCGCTTCGCGATGCGGCGGCCTGGAAAGTCCGGTTCGAAGCGGCCCTGATGGGAAGCCGCCAGCTTATGTATGAATACGATCCCGCGACCGGCTTGTTTTCCTGGGGCGGAAGCGTAGACGCTTTGCTGGGCATACCGGCCGCGCAATTGGGCACGCTGGCCGCATTCCTGGAACGGATTCATCCTGACGACCGTGAAGGCATAGCGGCGGCGGTCGCCGCGCGTTCGGCGGGCAAGGCGGGGCGGCTCGAGCAGCAGGATTTGCGCTACCGGATTTTTTGCGGACCCGATTCCTGGCAAGATGTCATCGATACCGGCGCGCCCATTGTGGATCTGGACGATGAGGTATACAGGGTAAACGGCTTTTTGCGCTTGCAAGGGGCGGCGGGCGAACAGGCTGAACAGGGTTAGGCCATGACAGAAAACACTGGCTCTATCGGTGCTTTGCTAATTCACGGCCTGGGGGGAACACAGTACGATCTGGGCTCGATGCACAAGATTCTTGGCCGCTGCGGAATTGAAACCCATGCCCTGACCTTGCCCGGCCATGGCGGCCAGCCAACCGACCTGCTCAATGTGACGGCCGAGGATTGGGTGGAGGCCGTGCGCGCCAAGTACCACGAGATACTGGCGAACTACGATACCGTCCATATCATGGGCATGTGCATGGGGGCGCTGCTGGCCGTCGAGCTCGCCAAGCGCGAGCGCCACATGAAAGGCCGGCTGGTTGTGCTGGCTCCGCCCGTGTTCCTGGATGGCTGGTCCACCCCCTGGTATCGCAGTGCGCGCCATCTTCTATACAGGCTGCCTGTTTTTCCGCGCAGCATCAAGGTAATCGAGGAAGAGCCGTTCGGCATCAAGAACGAACTGGTGCGCAGCATCGTCAAATCCAAGTTCGAGCGCGGCGATAATTTTCATTATCAGTGGATTCCGCTCTATGCCGTGCGCCATGTGGACCGCCTGCGCGCCTGGGTCATGCAAGGGTTAGATAGCATCGCTTGTCCCACCTTGATCGTACATGCGCGGGAAGACGAGCTTACGTCGTTGAAGTCGGCCTTCTACCTTGAAAAACACATGACGGCCGCAACGCCGCGCGTCGTGGTATTGGAAAATAGCTACCACATGATATGCGTGGACAACGACCGCGACCAGGTTACCCGCAGCGTTGCGGAACACTTCGGCCTGGATCCGGATATTGCCGTGCGCCCCAGGCGCCGTGCTTCATAAGGCCGCCGCGGCCAGGCGTTCGTGCGGCATGCAAAAAAAAAGTTGTTCTGGCACAGACAGTAATAACGTATGTCGATACAATGCCGCAGGCTTGGTCCCCTGGGGCTAGGAACACAATATTTTACGATTGGCCCAATAATACCCACTACAATTATGTAATATTTTGAATAAAGCCGCGTGGTGGGCGGCTTGTTTCGTCACTTTACTTGCCGGCCTGCCATGGATGCCTGCGCTACAACATTGTTCATATGATGCCTGAATCTGTGTCCCTGTCTTGCGTGATTCCGTGTCTCAACGAAGAGCCCAATCTCGATGTCTTGATGCCGGTGTTGCTGGCCGTTCTCAAGAAGCTGACCAGCGACTACGAGATCATTGTGGTCGATGACGGCAGCACCGATGCCACGGCGGCCACCATGCGGCAATGGACGCAACGCTATCCTCAAATCGTTTGCTTGCACCTGTCGCGCAATTTCGGCAAGGAAGCGGCGCTCATGGCGGGCCTGGAAACGGCGCAAGGCCGCGTGGTCGTCACCATGGACGCCGACATGCAACACCCGCCGTCCCTGATTCCAAGAATGTTCGAGCGCTGGAAGGACGGCGTGGAAATGGTCTATGCCGTGCGCACCAGCCGCCAGGACGAATCAATATTCAAACGCTTGGGCGCGCGAGTTTTCTATAAGCTGATGCGCGGCTCCCACGGATTGCAGGTGCCTCCCAATGCCAGCGATTTCCGGCTTATGGACAGGGCGGTGATCGACTCGCTGCTGTTGCTGCCCGAGCGCAACCGATTCATGAAGGGCCTGTTTGCATGGGTGGGTTTTCGTGCCGAAGCGTTTCCGTATTCGCCGCCGGAGCGCCTGCACGGCAAGACCTTTTTCAAGCCCTGGCGCCTGTTCGGCTTTGCGATAGATGGCTTGACCGCATTCACCACCTGGCCTCTGCATTTGGTAAGCGTGGTGGGAATTGGCTTGTCGCTGCTGTCGTTCTCCTATGGCGTGTACATTGTCATTACGTATCTGCTTTATGGCGATCCGGTTCAAGGGTGGGCCACCTTGATCACGCTCATTCTCTTTTTTTCGGGTGTCAATCTGATTTCCCTGGGCGTGGTCGGCGAGTATGTGGCGCGGATTTTCAACGAAGTCAAGGGTAGGCCCCTGTATCTGGTGCGCCGCAGGGTGGGCCAGGGTATGCAGGCCGGCTCCGCATCCAGCGACCGAACGGAGTCGCCAATGAATAATCAGGCATAAAGGTGGCTGCCGGTCGCTCTACGGGTGCTCTTGGTGGGCTCCATCGGTGGCATGCTGTTTTTCACTCACTGAATTCTGCCAGTTGTCCCGCCAGGTTTTGCATGATGAGAATCCCCGGAGCATGAGCGCCATCGATATTCAAGCACCGTCGCTGATTGTCTGCGCGGACGATTTCGGAATGAATCCCGCCATCGACGAAGGCATTGTCCGTTTGTCGGAATTGGGCCGGCTCGATGCCGCCAGTTGCATGCCGCAAGGCTCTTCGTTTGCCCGCAGTGCGCCGGCTTTGCTGGGTACGCCGCTGCAGCGCGGCCTGCACTTGAACTTCACCGAGACGATGGGTGGGCCGGGCCTGTTCTTGCCGCTGAATCGATTGATCGGGCTTGCCTGGCTGCGGCGCCTGGACCGCAAAACCGTCCGCGCGCAGATCGCCCGGCAGTTGGACAAATTCGAGGATGTCATGCTGCAGCGGCCGGATTTTGTCGATGGCCATCAGCATGTCCACCAGTTTCCCGTCATCCGCGATTGCCTGCTGCAAGAACTGTTGCGCCGCTATGGCGGCGCCTTGCCCTGGCTGCGATCGACGGTGCCGGCGGCGCTGCCGGGCCTGCCCTGGCGTATGCAATACAAAGCGCGGGTCATCGGAGCGCTGGGCGCGCGCCGGCTGGCGCGGCAGGCAAGCGGGCATGGCTTTGCGCGCAATCACCGTTTCCTGGGAGTTTACGATTTCAAGGGCGGGGCGCCGGGCTATGCCGCGCTGTTGCGCCAGTGGCTGCAATTGGCGCGGGATGGCGATTTGCTGATGTGCCACCCCGCGGCCTGGCTGGTCGAGTCCGACGCCCTGGGTGCGCAGCGCCGTGCCGAGTTCGAGGTGCTGGCGGGAGAGGAAGCAGGGCTGTGGCTGGCCAAGCCGCGGCACAACAACAATATGCTTGAAGGTAAGCCGGATGTCCAATAAGAACGTATCAGATATCTCTGAAGACCACGCAATGTCGCGGTTTCCCTTGCCGGCATGGCAGGTTTTTTCCCTGCTGGCGGGCATGGTAGCTTTATGGACAGTGCTTTGCGCCGTCAGCCACAGCGCGCCTGATCTGGATGGCATGGAAGAGCTGGTCTGGGCTTCCAGTTTCGAGTTGGGCTATTACAAGCATCCTCCTTTCCCATCGTGGCTGCTGTATGCGTTGAGCGGCGTTTTCGGCAAGCCGGTCTGGCTTACTTTTTTTGCGGGCCAGATGCTTTCGGCGCTGGCGCTGTGGTTTGTGTGGCGGCTGGGTTGCGAATTCACGACGCCGCGCAAGGCGCTGCTGGCGATGCTTATGGTGTCGACGACGGTGTATTTTTCGCTGCGCGGCACCATCTATAACCACAATACCGCGCAGCTATGGTCCATCGCGGCCAGCACCTGGCTGTTGTATCGCGCCTTGCGTTATCAAAAAATCAGTTCGTGGATATGGCTGGGCGTGGTCGCCGGCTTGGCTTTCATAACCAAATACAGCGCCGTCGTTCAGTTTGCGGTGTTTTTTCTGTTCATGTTGGCGCAAGGCCATTTTCGCGAAGCGGCCAGCCGCAAGGGCGTGGCGGTTGCATTGCTGATGTTCATGCTGGTGGCGGCCCCCCATTTTTACTGGCTGGCCGCCAACGACTTCGCCCCCCTGACCTATGCGGAGGACTCTTTCGAGTCCGGCGGCTATGTGCAGGTCTTGAAAAGCATTCTGAACTTTTCCCTGGACCAGCTCGTGCGCCTCAGCCCCATGCTGGTGGTATGGCTGGCGCTGTTTTATTGGAATAAGCGGACCGGCAACCGGGGCGCAAGCAGCTATGCGCGCGATTTGTCCGCCTGGGACCGGTCATTTCTCCTGTGGATAGGATTGGGCCCGTTTATTGCGACGGTATTGGTTTCAGCCGTTCTGGGCAGGCAGCTTGTGGCCTCCTGGGCCACCACTTTCTTTATCTTGTATGGCTTTTTCGCATTGTGGTGGCTGTCGGGCGGCGTGCGGCTTAACCTGCGGCGGACCATTATCCTGGTCGTCGCTTTGCATGTCTTGATGGCTTTGGCTTATGCGCTGGCGCGCGGGCCGGTGGCCTATAACCTGGGGCGCAAAACGCGGTCGACGTTTCCAGGGCCGGACATCGCCGCCCAGATGCAAAAGGTATGGAGCGAGCATGTGCCCGGCATCCCTTTGCAATTGGTGGCCTCCGATACCTGGTTGGGAGGCAATATCGCGGTGAATGCCAGTCCGCAAGCCCATGTGTTCATCGATGCCAGTTACGTGGAGTCGCCGTGGCTGAATCCCGGCACGGCGCTCGAGTGCGGCGTACTGGTGGCGTACAGTGAAACGCTGCGCGCCAACCCGATGCCGGCCCTGAAACAACTGTACGATACGGCAGCATGGAAGGGCGTTGTGGCACTGCCGTGGTCGACCATCAAGAGCCCCGCGATTGTCGTGAATTGGGGCATCATTCCGCCCCAACCGACATGCCGCGCGAATCGTCCGGCCAAGTAAGGCCGATCCGAAATGGCGCCGCACTGCGCGCTAGGCCGCTTCCGCGTCCAACGCTTTAGCGCTTGCGGCCACCGATACGTCGCCTTGTATTTGCCGGGAAATATGTTTGCCCAGGCGGTGTGACAAGGCCATGATGGTCAAGGTCAGGTGTTTGTCGGGCAGGATGGGAATGACGCCGCCATCGCAAATGAATACATTGTCGAGACCGTACACTTTCAGGTTGGCATCGACCACGCCGGTATCGGCATCGGCCGACATAGGGGTAGTGCCCGCATAGTGTATGCCGGTGCCGCTATTGTCGCGCGTGGTGTACAGCTTGGTTGCGGAGGCCGACCGCAATACTTTGCGGCCCCAGGCCATCATGGAATCCATCTGGGCGCTGGCGGCGGCCGGGGTCGTGAAGTCGGCCTGTACTTGGCGAACTCCGTATTTGTCGGAGGTCGCGCCGGGGCGTACGCGGTTTTCCGGCACAGGCTCTCCGGCACAGAACAGACCCAGGGTGACATAGCTGTGGAACATCGTTCGCGCCAATTTTCCCTTTATGAAGGAGGGAAACGGCTTGAGGCCGCCCAGGTAATGCGGGACGTCGGGAATGCCGTGGATGGCATGGCCGATAAAGGGAAATGACGATCCGTTGGGCAGCTTGCCGCGCGATAAAAGTATAAGCAGGTCGCCATAGCCTATATCGTAATCGCGATGTTTGCCCCACAGTTTGCGCAGCGACGTGGACAGCACGACCTTGGGGTTGTCTTGCAGGCCGCGGCCTACCAGATCGTTGCGATTGCCCATGCCGGCGGGATCGATGCTGTCGGCCGAGTTGAAGAGGATACGGGGCGTTTCGATGGCGCCCGCCGCCAGCGCGACGATGCGTGCACGCAATAGCTGCCGCTCGCCGGACAGCGTATTCAGATATTCGACGCCGGTCACACTGTTCGAGCCACCTTCGCGCACCAGACGCACGACCTTGGCATGGGTGCGCAAATCGTAGTTGTGCAAAGGAGCGATTTCGGGAAGCAGCCTGGCGGAAAATTTATAGACCGAGCCGACGGGACAGCCCGAGGTGCATATGCCGGTCGATACGCAAGATGTCGCCATGCCTCCGCGTGTATTGATCGCCTTGCGGTTCGGTATGGCATGCGAGTGGGGATCATTCAACTTGCGCACGGCCTCGACGATCATGTTATCGGCGGGGCGCAGCGGCTTGGGCGCAATGAAGGCGCCGTCAGGCAGTTCGGGCAGGTTTTCGGCCGTGCCGCAAACCGTGATGAGCTCTTCGACCGCTGTATAGTGCGGTGCGAGCGCCGCATAGTCCACCGGCCAGCTTTTTAGATCGGTGTCCGAGAACCTGACGCTGACCCCATTCCATAAATTCTGCAGGCCATCGACGGCCAGAATCTGGAAATGCCGGAATGCGTTTTGCGCGCGTTCGGTGGACCCGGTTGCTCCATCGGCAAACAGCGGGTGGATGAACAGGCTATCGTGAGGATCGCTTGGCCACACGGTGTCGGGGCCAATGCCGAAATCTTTGCCGGCGCCTGGCGGCGATATGTCTTTGAACTGATTGGCAGGCAATTGGGATCCCTGCTCCAGCGAGATGACCTTTACCCCCGCCTTGGCCAGTTGATGGGCCAGGATGCCGCCGCCGGCTCCGGTTCCTACAATGCAGACGTCGCAGTCGAATCCATTATCCACGGTTGCCCCCTGTTGGCCCTTCGCCTACGGACGCCAGGAAGGATGGCGATGCGAAATGGATGTGCTCGAGAAAGGCGAAAAGAGTTTTGCTTTCAGCGCCAAGGTCGGATCGCCGCAAGCGTGCGGAACGATGAAAATCGGATCGGGAGAATACCGTTTGCAAGGCGGCTTTTATTTGGTGATTGCCATGAGCGATGCGGGCGATTTCGTCGGCCATGGGCGTGAGCATGGCTTTGTAAGGACTGAGATCGATGACGGCCCGTACCAGCGCGGCGGTGTTCTGGTCGTTCAGCGTGGCGGCGCCATCCTGGCCGGCGACGCCTGCGGCCCCATCGGCGCTAGCGGATTTCTCGCGGAATTCGCCCAGCAGACGGAAGGGGCGGCCGGATTTCAGATGGCGTTCGATTTCCTCTAGCGGAACACCGCTGGTTTCGGGAACCAGCCGCGCGGTGAAAACCAGCCCGATAACGCAAACGATAGCGTAAATGCCAAATACGCCGCCCAGGCCGATGGAAGACACCAGTATCGGAAAAGAAAAAACGACCAGGAAATTAAAGCCCCAATTGGATAGCGAGGTGATGCTCATGCCCAGGCCGCGTACATGCAGGGGGAATATTTCCGACATCATCACCCACGGCAGAGGACCGATGCTGACGGCGAAAGCGGCTATATACAATACGAGGCCGATTACCGCAAGCACGTCCAGCGATTCGGCGCCGCTGGCTGCGCCGATGGCGATCATGCCCAGGCTTAGCGCGGTGCCGGCAAAGCCGATGAATAATAGTCGGCGCCGGCCGATGCGATCGATAAGCATCATGCCCACTATGGTCATGCCGACATTGACGATGCCTATGCCTATGGTGGCCAGTATCTGGGTGGACTGCGAGTCGAAGCCCGCTTCCTGGAGTATTGTGGGCGAGTAGTAGATGACGGCGTTGATGCCGCTGAGCTGCTGCAGCAGGAACAGGCCTATGCCTATTACGAATGCCGGCCGTACGACAGGCGATAACAGATCGGACCACCGCGCCGTGCCGCTGTCCTGGGACGCGGCGCGGTTGATGGCCGCGAGTTCATCGGTAACGACGGCATTGCCGGGAGAGGTTCCGCGCAGGCTGGCGATGGCCGTGCGCGCTTCGTCTTGCCTGCCTTTCAATGCAAGCCAGCGGGGGGTATCGCGCAGCATCAGCATGCCGGCAAACAGGCCGATTCCAGGCAGGGCGCCCAGCATGAACATAAGCCGCCATGAGTCGTCCAGCGCGAAGTTGACGACGTATGCGCCGAGTATGCCCAGCGTAATCGCCAACTGGTAAATCGAGACCAGCATGCCGCGCTTGGCGGGTGGCGCGCTTTCCGAGATATACAAGGGAGCGACCATGGCCGCAATGCCCACGGCAATGCCCAGCGCCAGACGGGCGGCGGTCAACATCCAGACCGCGCTGATCATGCCTGAAAGGACCGCGCCGAATATGAACAGCACCGCGGCGCCCAGCAGCGATGCGCGCCTGCCGTAGCGCTCTGACGCGGGACCGGCGAACAAGGCGCCGAACAAGGCGCCGAAAGGCACGGCGGCCGTCATCAGGCCTTCGTCAAAGGGCGAAATGCTGAATTCGCCGCGCAGCAGATGCAAAGCACCCGCGATAACGCCTTCGTCGAACCCAAACAGAATGCCCGCAAAGCCGGCGATTATGGCAACGAAATAGATCATCGCAGGACCCCGTGCGAAACTTTGCGCAAAGCCAGGATGATGTCGTTGATATCGTCGTCGGACAATGTGGAGCCGATGGCCAGAAGGGCGCCACGGGCATGCAGATCATCGCAGTGGGGCAGGGCGCCGTGCTTGTAGTCGTACGCGTCGGCGAACGCATTGGAGGGGTGAGTCCAGGGATGGCCGTCGCGGCTGTTGGAGCGGCGATGCACCAGGCTGGGGATATTCGAATACCAATGCAGGCCCCATTCGCGCATGGTAATGCAGGTAAGGCTGCCTTGCGGGCCGACAATGCCTTCGGCTTTGAGCGCGTCAATGAAGCGCCGGGCTTTTGCTTCGTCGGGCAGCATCATCAACAGCGCGGGCCCAGTGTCGCCCGAAGGATCCGGCACATGGCGGAATTCAAGGCCGGGCGTGCCCTGGAGCGCTTCGCGGATGCGCCATTTGGCGCTGCGCATCGCCTGCGTAATGGCAGGCAGTTTGCGCATCTGCGCAAGGGCCATTGCGCCGGCCAGTTCGGACATGCGCGCGCCTATGCCCCAAAGCTGCGTATCCGCATCCGTGGTGTCGAGCCGGCCGGCCTCTGTGCGGGGATAGCCCAGATCGTGCAGGGCCACAATGCGGCGAAACAAGGCATCGTCTTCGCAGACTATCATGCCGCCGTCGCCCGAGGTCATATTCTTGTTCAACTGAAAGCTGAAAATCCCGATATCGCCAAAGCGGCCCACCGCCTGTCCTTTATAGCTGGCACCGGCGGCCTGGGCGCAGTCTTCGATCAGGGACAGTTTGTTGTCGCGGCAAATCGAAGCGATTTCAGCGATGTTGCCGGGAGCGCCGCTCATGTGCACGCAAAGGACCGCCCGTGTGTGCGGGCCTATTTGCCGCCGCAGATGCTGTGGATCGATGCAGAAGGTGTCGTCGATATCGACAAGCTTGGGAATGGCGCCGCTGCGCACGATGGCGGAAACGCAACTGACCCAGAGATAGCCGGGCACGATGACCTCGTCGCCGGGGCCGATGTGCAGTGCCGACATGGCGATGGTCAGGGCGGCGGTGCCGGAAGACACCCCCAGAGCGTGGCGGTGGCCGAAGGCATCGCACCATTCGCGCTCGAGCGAGTTGACCATTTTTTGCGCGTCCAGGCCATAAAAGCGGAAGGGGCTGCGCGATTTCACGACACGGCTGACCAGTTCGAGTTCTTCGTCGCCGATCCAGTGAGCGCCGGGAAATTCCCATGGCAGGGGCTGTGTTCGTACCGGTATTCCACCATCGATTGCCATAAGGCCAGTATTGGTCGATTCGGCTGCAGCGGAGAGAGGCAAGCTACTCATGACTTTCCTTTATCAATATACTTTGACGGTAAAAAACAATGGCATACGACAGCGGAGCCGGTACAATCCGGCTTACTCACGATTCGCGACGAAGTGTAAAACATGTTTTAACGTACGTCGATGTATGTCTTTCGGGGGGCCGCAGTTTTTTGTAACAACCGATTTGACCTATTTCCGAGGTTACATTGCAACCATTCCATCGCGTTTCGTTCCTTGTTGGCTGCTTCGGCGTGCTTTTCGGTTTCGGCATATCCTCGATTGCGGGGGTTCTGGATACCTTGACCCAGATTTTCCAGCTTAGTCTGGGCGACGAGCAAAGCCTGGTTTCCATTCTGGTCGTTGCCTGCTTTTTCGGCGCGATTCTGGCTGGGCCGGTCTCGCTGCGCTGGGGCAGGCGCCCCACCATACTGGTTGCGGTCGCTTTCGCGCTGGCCGGTTATTCCGTCATGCTGGCCGGCCCCGATTACGGATGGCTCATAGGGGCGCGTATTCTGGTCGGTATTTCCGTCGGCCTCTCGTCCATGGTCGTTCCGATGTATGCCGCCGAAGCCGCGCCGGCGCGGCGCCGAGGGGCGGTGGTCGCCTTGTTCCAGCTTGCCATTACGGTTGGCATTCTGATGGCATACAGCATCTCCCTGGCTTTTGTTTCTTCAGCGTCCTGGACGTTGATCCTGGGGTCGGGTTTGTTGCCCGCGCTTTTAGGTTTGCTGGCGGTATTGTTTCTGCCGGAAAGTCCGCGCTGGCTGGCTGCGCGAGGGCGGGCCGCCGCGGCGGAACAGGCGGCCAGCCGGCTGGGACTGCTGGACGAATGGCGCGAAATCGTGCACGGTGCCGCGCAACAGAGAACTGATGCCGGCGGGACGCCGCTCACCGGCGCCATAGCGGCCGGCGGCGGAATCGGGCAATTGGCGGGATTCCGGCGAGGCAGCACAGTGGCCGTCCTGACTCTATGCAGCGTACTGTTCGTACTGCAGAATTTAAGCGGGATCGACGGCATACTGTATTACGCGCCGCGTATTTTCCAGACGCTGGGCTTTGCGCCCGGCACGGCCGCCCTGGCGGCCACATTCGGCCTGGGGCTTGTCAACTTTGCCGCCACGCTGGTCGCCCTGGGCATTGTGGATAGCGCAGGCCGCCGCCCTTTGCTGATCGGCGGGTCCGCCGTCATGGTACTGGGCCTGGCCGCCGTGGTGGCCGCCGCCGCGTTCAACTGGCCCTGGATAGGCCTGCTCGGGCTAGGCCTTTACATCATGGCGTTTGCGGTCAGCCTGGGGCCGCTGCCCTATGTATTGATGTCGGAACTGTTTCCCAGCGCTATTCGCGAGCAAGGCATTGCCGCGGCTTCCGCGGTCAGTTGGCTGTTCAATGCGCTCATCGCTTTTACTTTTCTTTCTATCGTCGACGGGATAGGGCTGGCGGCGACAATCGCCTTGTTTATGCTCGTGTGCATGGCATCGTTGGCCATCTGCATTGTGTTTTTGCCCGAGACGAGGCTGGTTCCGCTGGAAGTGATCGAAACCAATGTGCTGGCGGGGCATTCCTTGCGCCAGTTGGGCGGGGCCGAGCTTGGCGTCGGCCGCGTAAGCGCCCAGCCGGATTAGGCGGTTTTGTCGCTTATCCGGCCTATCCTCGCGGCAAGCTTAAAACGAATGGTGTTTACTTAACACAACTGTGCCTTGATGCAACTGTGCCAGCAGAGGCGATGTCAAGATGTTGTGGCTGAGCAGGGGGAGTTTGGATCTTTTGCTGACGGGGTTTATTTTGCCTGCGATCGCTTGAGTCGTCTGCTGGCGAGGTTCGTACTGTTTGCGGGCGGTGTTCGTATTTGCTGGTGGCGTTCGTATTTCTGGTGCCGTCCGTCGGGGGTAAGGCCTGTGGCGTCCAGCCCGGTCGGCCGTTCAGGCGCCTGCGCGCCTGACACCCCGCGCTAATCTCGTCCGGCGGCCGCTGTCTGGTTGTGTTCTTCTTGATGGCCTGCGCGGCACGCCTCCCTACGATTCCACTTGCTCGGCCTCCGACGGGCTGGCCACCACAGGCCTTACCCCCGACGGACTCCGATGTGTCTCAAACACGGGCGCTGGCACGATCTGGGTTCTTGGGCTTCGTTGGGTCGTGTGGTTGCTGATCGAAGACGTTACAGTGCCCGGCAATTTCCGGCCCCTACGGTGGGCCGAAAATAGCCGTACGCGGTTGGGCATGCGATGGTGGCTGTAGAGTCGACGCGATTACGTTCAATATTGGGCATGCGGCAGGGGCTGTCGATTCGACAGGATTACGGTCAATCTCGCAAATCTTGTCGCGCAAAGTGATCATGGACCTTGGGGACTGTGATCAGAGGCTGTAAGCACCTTACACAGATTTTGGAATGCGGCGCCGAGCGTATCAAGGGAGACAGCAACCACGAAATTTATGACACTCCCAATCATCGGGCAGCATTTCAGCCGCTTTTTTTCCGGCGCGGATCGCGCGGCCGATGCATGCCTAAGCTCCCATTTACGTGACGTGATCGGCACACGAAAACACCCTCCACATTACGGCAATCGCGTATGGCCCTCTTGCCCCGTGCAGGGGCGAGAGAGCCGAGCACCGCAAACTCTTTCGACCCCAAAACCTGTAACCGACGAAGCGCAAGAACCCAAGCCGTCCCGGCAACCGTGGCCACAAAACACCACAGTCCGTCGGGGGTAAGGCCAGTGGGCGCCAGCCCGTCGGAGGCCGAGCAAGTGGAATCGTAGGGAGGCGTGCCGCGCAGGCCATCAAGAAGAACACAACCAAGCAGCGGCCGCCGGACGAGATTAGCGCGCGCTGTCAGGCGCGCAGGCGCCTGAACGGCCGACCGGGCTGGCGCCCACTGGCCTTACCCCCGACGGACGGCATGAGAAATACACACATCGCCAGCAAACAATACGACCACCGCCAGCAAACAATACGACCATCGCCAGCAGACGATTTAAGCGATCGCGACATCCTAGCTCGCGCCGGGCGATCACATCGATATCCCGTGCCATGGCCGTATCCGCAGCGGCCTACGTAAGCGTCATTCAGTTTAAAACCGCTTGCGCACCGACAGATTGCCCGCCACTGAATGGTAGTCGGATCGGAACAACTGGCTGGAAAGGTTTGCGCCCAGGGCCAGGCTTTTATCGACCTCATATGTCAGTCCGGCTTGCACGCCCAGGGAGTCGCGCGAGGTAATGTCGTTGCGGCTGTTGAAACTGACGCTCTGGTAGCCCGCGAAGCTGGCGTTCTGTACGATATCGTTGTCCATCAGCTCCCGGTCCCAGGTCAGTTGCAGGTTTGCTTGCAGCACGCTGTCGTCTTGCCGCGGCACGTTCAGGCTGGCGCTGATGCCTATGCTTGAGCGCAGCGAATTGACGTGGCTGGACGGCAGATCAAGGCGGCTTGCGCCGCTGCCGGATTCGGTCACGCCGGGGCGCGAAAGCCTGGTGTAGCTCAGTGATGCCACGGGGCCGACGCTTAGCGTCTTGCTGAGCGCCCAGCGATAGCCGCCGCCGGCCGCGACGGCGGCGCTCAGTCCGGTCCAGTCAGTCTTATTGGTCGCGGAATAGTCGTCCACGCGGATACGGCGATCCATTTTGCCATTTTCGACGCCGATGCGGCCATGCCCGAATAAATAGGGGCCGGCCATGAGGTCCCGGGCATAGCGCGCCTGCAGGCCCAGATTGAATGCGGTTGTCTTTCCCGAGGCGTCGTTGGGCGTCTTGATGCTTACCGATTGCTCGCTGACCGCGCCATGCGCGCCCAGCACCCAGCCGGGATGTTGAGCGAGCTGTTTCTCGGCGCCAAAGACGACGCCGTAGCCCGAAGCATCGTAGGCTACCGCGGAGCCTCGCTGGTTTTGCCAGGATCCGCTTCCGAAGGGCACGGCGAAACCGCGCCATTCCGTATCGCCGGGCTGGCGCTGTTCCGTGGGCAAACCGCGAGCGCCGACGATCTGTGCGATCTGCTGCTCGCGGTTCAGCGAGCTGGCGAACAGGGCGCTATAGGCCGCGGGAGATAGCTGGTCGAGCGCGCCGGCCACACGGCTGCCGTCCGGAGACGAAAAATCCAGCGTTCGATACAGCGGCTGCATATCGTCGCGCGCATTGGCGACCAGGCTGTCCAATGCCCGGCCGACTTGGTGGGCGTTGTTGTTCTGGGCATATTGGCTGTAGGCGTCGGCTTGCCGTGCGACCGCCAACTGGTAGTCGTTGCCGGCAAGCGGCGTGGCGTGGAACGCCAGCGTCGGCGACGGGATCTGGCTGTCGATGGCGCTGAATGCGCCGGTGGTGGAGCCGGCTTGCAGCATATCGGCATACCGCATGCTCCAGTTCGGCGCATACCAGTCGCGTTGCGGCGCGATGCTCAGGCGACCATTCAGATCGGCGTTGCCACTGATTGCGAGCGTGTCGTGAGCGCCTTTGCCATCGACTTCCATCAATAGTGTGCCGCCGGCGCCCTGCCGATAATCGCCGGCGATTTCGATGCGTCCCAGCGAGTTGCCGGGCGACAGGGTGCCGTTGTTCATGAACGATCCGGCCGGATTCACGGTATAGCTGCTGTTGCCCGCCAGCGTGGCGCCGGGGGCGATTTGCAGGCCATAAAGCACTTGCTCCCCATTCAGCGAGGTATACCCGCCGGAAACGGTCACGTCCAGGTTGTCGCCCCGGATATCGCCGTCGTGGCGGAATGCGAAGTACGCGTCGGCTTGCCCTGTGGACTGACCCTGGCCGTCGGGCAGCTGGCCGAACGTCAGCCGGGTCAGGCGCGGTTTGCCGTCGTCGTCCAGTTGCTTATAGCCGGAATAAATGTCGCCCTGTATCTGGGCGCCGCGCATGATGTTGATGTTGTTGACCAGGGCATTGGACGAAATATAAATGGCTGCGGCTTGCCCGGCCAGGCGCCCGGTCAGGTCAAAGCGCTCGACCAGCGCGCCGTTCAGTTCATCGAGCAAAGGCGCGGGTTGATTGTTGACCGTGTGAATATAGGATCCGCGATAGTCGGTGGTATTTCCCATAAGATTATTGCCGAAATCGAAACTGGCGGCGATGCCGCCTTCGCCCAGCGCCTGGACATCGCCGCGCTGGATCAGCTTGTGCTGCTTGCCGTAGGTGAACATGACGCCCCGGGCATTGAGCCCGTCGGCATAGACGCGGGTGCCGGGCTCGATGGCCACGGTATTGCCTTGGCCATCGACCCGCACGCCGGCGCCGCCGGCGCCTTGGGTCAATAGGTCGGCTTGCTGGAAAACCGTATTGTTGCTGCCGTACAGATGCATGCCCAGCCCCAGCGTGGCGGTATTGTAATAGCCCGGCACGTAGGCGTCGCCCTGGCTGTTGCGCAGGGAAAAGCCATGGTTGTTTACCAGTTGGCGGCCATCGCCATATACCGAATAACCGTAAAAGTTGCGCCGGTCGATGTCGTAGCCCAAGTCTTGCATGAGGGCCAATTCCGCTTCCATGAACGTCGTGTAGTTGCGATAGTTCTGGTGGCTCATCATGCTGTTCTTGAGTTCCGTGTGGCTCATGTAGTTGGAATCAAGCTCGTCATCATCGCCATGCATGCGCACCGGCACGCCCGGCAAGGCGCCCTCCATCACTTCGGCGACATGTTCGCCGGCGAAGTAGGCCTTGTCTTGGCGCACGTCGAAACTGTCCGGCGCATAATTGTTGTTGCAGTCAGAGCAGACCACGGCTTGTCCGGGCCGAGCCGCATTGCCGTTGTCGTCTTTAATGTGTTGATCCCATGTGCTCAGTTCGTTCCCGAAGTAAGGGGTGCCCTCGCTATCCTTGTCTTGTACGGAACCCATGATGCCCAGGCCGTGCGCCAGTTCGTGGAACGCAACGCTGGCCAGATCGACATTGGGCGATCGAGGCAGTTGCGAAGGGACGTAGGCTAAATCGTCCCAATCCATTTTTCCCATGACGAACTGGCCATGGGATCCGTAAGTCAATGTGTGGTTTTCCAGACCGAGCAGGGCCCGTTGAAGCTGGGTCTGGCTGGATTGCCCATCGGGAACGCCCGTGCTGGTGCCGAAGGCATTTTCGTCGTCGACAGTGCCTACGTTGATGATTGCCGGCAATTGGCCGGGGCTGGGCTTGATGATTTCCGCCCAGTAGCTCAGGGCGTTCTTGATCTTGTCTTTTTGCGGGGCGTCAAGGTTCCAGGAGGACTGGAGCGGCGCGGGATCATCATCCATCATAGGCCCGTCTCCGACATCGAAAAACCGCAGTTCGAACACGGGCTGGCCTTGGGGACCGTAAACAAGCTGGCTGTCGAGCGCCATTGCGCAATAGCCGGGAAGCGCGAGCGCCAACGCTACGGAAAGCCTGGTCAGTTTATTCATGAATTCTCTTTCGATCCACAGCCAGTGACAAGCCGGGGTCTATCCTCGATTTATTATGTAAAACGGGCAACGCGGGCATGCCGCAAATGCTGTCCTAGATGGTCCCAAATGGCGACATTGCGATGAATCTGGAGTTTTACCATATGAGAATAAATTTTACATAAAAATACGAAAAGCATGACAAATTTCGTGGCATGAAAAGGATGGTCCGATCACCTCGTCTCTATATGTTATGGTCGTCGTTTTGACCGAAACGCATTGAGTTTTGTATGGCGGCAAGTGAAGAAGCGACAAGCAAAAACATACCGTTGATGTCCAGCGGGGAATTGGGAAAGCTCCTTGGCGATATCGCCACGCGCCAATTCAAAGGCTGGAGCGAAAAAAGCCTGGTGGTGCGTGCTTATGGCGTGCTTGGCAATCTGGCTGCGCAACGGGCCGCTTCGCAAAAAAAGCACTGGGCGAAAATTTATGGCGTGACATTGGATGCCGATGGCCCTTTGGTATTCAATGCGCCTTCGGCCCTGATGGAACACTTCGACGACGGGGATATGGTCGAAGTCGCAGGCTACCCCGTCATCAATGTTTTCCAGAACCGCATGACTGTGCAACTGGAATTGCTGTCAGCCAGCGCGGTCGAGTCAGACGAAGGACGGGATCAGCGGCGCCTGGCGGCGTCCAATCTGGCGACGCTGCAGTCCTTGAAGCCCATACGCAATCCGTTTCCGATGTCGGATACGGTTAGTCTGACCGTGATCCATTCTTCGGCAAGCTCCGCTTTGGTCCATGAGGATTTTTTCAATGGGCTTGCCGCGCAGGCCCAGCGATGCCGCATCGAAACGGTGCCGGTGAAAATTTCCTCGGCGGATGAAATCGTCCAGGCGGTGGAAGATTGCGAGGCGGATATTCTGGTGATTATTCGCGGCGGAGGCGACACGAGCAATTTCTCAGTCTTCAACGACCGCCGTGTTCTGGATGCGATATCGGCTTTCAAGGGATATCGAGTCATGGGCATAGGCCACAGCGCGAACACAACGCTGGTCGATCTTATCGCCGATTACGCGGCGCCGGTTCCCGCGGCGGCCGGGACGCACATACGCGACCAATTGACGGTTATCAACGACCTTGTCGGCAAGTTTGAATCGGCGCTTTATCAACAGAATGATTTACTGGCCAAGCTAAGAGAGCGCGCGGCCGCGGCCCGCGACGATGCGGAGCGAGAGATCAAGCGCCTTCGCGATAGCGTCCAGGAGCATCAGGCAAATCATAAAATCGACTCGGCCTTGCGCGGCAACAAGCTTTTGTGGCTGGCCATCGTTCTTCTATTGCTGGTGATTTTGGTCAAGTGGTAGGGTAGCTTGCCCGTGTGACCTTATCCTGTCTTGATCATGAACTTTCCCGGGAGCCGCCCATCATGACGCGTTTATTTGCTTGCCTTATTGTTTTCTGCCTGGCGCTGTTGCCGGAAATTTCCAGCGCACGGGTCGACAAGGCGCTGGCCGGGAAAATGGTCGTCACCAAGATCCAGAATGGACAGCAAACCGACGAATATGCGAAGAATGGCCAGTTGATCTATGAAGTCATCGAACGCCAGAAAACAGCCGGAGGCAACCTTGCGATCGAAGCTGTCGAGCGCGAATGGAGGGCCGACGGCACGCCTATCCGCGATCAGACTTTCCTGGGCGGCAAAGAGATAAAAGGCAGCGAGTGGTACATGAATGGCAAGCTTAAGGAAAAACGCCTGGATCAAAGCATTCATGAACCTGAAGGCTTGCCTGGCGTCTATGTGCGGCGGTTTTCGGATCTCGGCGTTATTCAGTCCGAGGGTGTGTACCAGGATCAGTATCGCCGGGTGGGCGCGCACCGGGAATATGACGAGAAAGGCATATTGAAGCGCGAAATCACGTACGGCCGGGACGGTCAGAAAATCGCGGCAAAGGTATTCGACGCATCCGGGGCGAAAACGGCGGGAGCGGAGTATTTTCCAGATGGGTCGCGCAAGCTGGATTGAGGGGCGATGGCGCTATCCGCGCCAAGAATTCCCAGGTGACCGCCAGCCTGGAGACTTGGCGCGAATTGATCGTCGGCACGGACTTCGCCGCTGGGGCTTGAGCCGGCGCAAATCACCGGTCAAACCTCATTGCGCATGTCCTGTTCGCGGCTATTGCTCGACCGGCGTGCGCAGCGTAACGAATTCTTCGGCCGCCGTGGGATGGATGCCTATGGTTTCGTCGAATACACGCTTGGTGGCGCCGGCTTTCAGCGCCACGGCGATACCCTGGATGATTTCGCCCGCATCCGGTCCCACCATGTGGCAGCCCAATACCCGGTCGGTATCGGCGTCCACGACCAGTTTCATCAAGGTTCGCTCTTGCGATTCGGTCAAGGTCAGCTTCATGGGGCGGAAGCGGCTTTCGAAACGCGTCACGCGGTGTCCCGCCTTGATCGCGGCTTCGGTGGTCAAGCCCACGGTGCCGATATTGGGCATGCTGAATACCGCGGTGGGTATCAGGCTGTAGTCGACCTTGCGGTATTCCTGTGGACGGAACAGGCGGCGTGCCACGGCCATGCCTTCTGCCAGCGCCACCGGCGTCAGTGGCACGCGTCCGATGATGTCGCCGATCGCCAGGATAGACGGTTCGCTGCTGCGGTAATCGTCGTCGACCTTGATGAAGCCCTGTTCGTTGAGTGCGACGTTGACATTTTCCAGGCCCAGATTGTCCAGCATTGGACGGCGGCCGGTGGCATAGAACACGCAGTCGGTGTGGATGACTTCGCCATTGCGCAATGTGGCGGTCAGCGTGCCGTCGGCCTGTTTGTCGATGCGGGCCACGTCGGCGTTGAAGCGCAGATCGATGCCTTTCTTGACCAGTTCATCGCGCAAATGCTCGCGCACGCTGCCGTCGAAGCCGCGCAGGAACAGTTCGCCCCGATAGACCTGTACGGTTTGAGCGCCCAGGCCATTGAAAATGGACGCGAACTCTACCGCGATATAGCCGCCGCCCACCACCAGCACGCGGCGCGGCAGCGCTTCCAGGAAAAAGGCGTCGTTCGAGGTAATGGCGTGTTCTTTGCCGGGAATGTCGGCCACCTGGGGCCAGCCGCCGGTGGCGACCAGAATATGGGCGGCGGTGTGGCGCTGTCCGTTTACTTCGACTGTGTGGGGATCCAGCAGGCGGGCATGGCCTTCGTGCAGCGCTACGCCGCTATTGACCAGCAGATTCCGGTAGATATCGTTAAGGCGCAGGATTTCACGGTTCTTGTTGGCTATCAGGGTGGACCAGTCGAAGGCGGGATGGCCCGGGGTCCAGCCGAAGCCGGCCGATTGCTCGAAGTCTTCGCGGAAATGCGCGCCGTACACCAGCAGTTTCTTGGGTACGCAACCTACGTTGACGCAAGTGCCGCCCAGATAGCGGCTTTCGGCTATGGCCACGCGAGCGCCGAAGCCGGCGGCGAATCGGGCGGCGCGCACGCCACCCGATCCGGCGCCAATAACGAATAGATCAAAATCGAAAGTCATAATGGCCTTTTGTGCAACTGCGGATTACCGCATTCATAGTTTGGAAAGGTGTATTAAACCGCTATCCGGCTGCCTTGGCATGTCGGGGCGTTGGCTGGATATTACCGGGAGTTGATCGATGCAAGGGGCCAGGCCTGAAAGTTGCTGACTGGAAAGTCCCAGTATCAATACAATCAGCAAGGAGAGAGCATGAATTTCCGTACCGCAATATTAAGCGCCGTGGCCTGCGGCTCATGGGCATTGTCCGCAGGGGTTATGGCCCAAACCACTCCGGCCGCCCCGGCCCCCACGCAACCGGCAGGCAGCAGTCAGCTTGCCGGCGGCGATAAAGACTTTCTGGAGCACGCGGCGCAGGCCGGCCATGCCGAGATCGAAGGCAGCAAGCTTGCCCAGAGCCATTCTAAAAACGCTGACGTGAAAGCGTTTGCCGATCAAATGGTCAAGGACCATACCAAAGTGGGCGCGGAGTTGGATGAGTTGGCCAAGAGCAAAGGCTACACACCGCCATCGGATCCTTCGCTGATGCAAAAGGCTACGCTCAAGACCTTGGATATGAGAGACGATAGCTTCGATGAAAAGTATGCCAATCAGATCGGGGTATCGGCTCATGAGGATGCCGTAAATCTATTTCAAAAAGCATCGGTCGAAGCCAAAGACCAGGATATCAAGGCTTTTGCCGCCAAGAATTTACCCGCTTTGCAACACCATTTGGAAATGGCCAAGGGTTTACAGCAAAAGGTGAGTCCCAAGAAGTAGCGCTCTTGGGTGACTTGAGTGCCAACCAACCAGTGCCGGCATGGGGAGTAAGGGTGCCTCTTTCGAAAATGCATAAGCCATCAGGGCATGGGAGGCGGGAATGAGCAAGGTCGAGACGGCGGCGCGTTATATGCATGAGCAGGGACTTGTTCTCGTCACCGCCGAATCGTGTACTGCCGGCTTGATTGCCGCGACATTGGCCGATATTCCGGGGGCGGGTGAACTCCTGGACTGCGCATTTGTCGTTTACTCCCCATCGGCCAAAATGAAGTGTCTGCATGTATGCGGAAAGACTATCGAGACGTATGGCTTGACCAGCGAAGAGGTCTCACGGGAAATGGCGTTGGGCGCGCTGGATCAGGGTGATCGCGCGAATGTCGCGATTTCCAATACCGGCGTCACTGATTTCCTGGAAGGCGGGCCGCCCGCCGGCACGCAGTGCTTTGCCTGGGCATTTAAACAGGCCGATGCGCCGCCGCTGGTGTTTTCGGAAACCCGGCAGTTCTTGGGCGAACGTAACGAAATACGCCAGGCCAGTGCGGAGTTCGCGCTGGCGCGCCTGCTTGATCTGCATCCGCAATGGCGTTGAGTTGCGGGTAATCTTGTTATTTATTGGATCGTGGCGAACGCTGCGTTTCCTTACTCGGTGTAAGGTGCGAAGGTGATCTTGATCCGGCGCTTTGGCCTCGGTGCAGATGCGGCTTTTGCACCTTTCCTTGACATGGCATAAGCTATCTAGGTAAGTTGCCATGTCAGGAAAAATCATCGGGCACATGTATGACAAGTGGCAGTTCAAGGGTAGCGCGATTCGCGGTCAATGCAACAGGGCGCGACTTTGCTGTGGGAGACATTCATGGTGGCTTCAGCAGTCTTGAGTCCGCACTAAGGAAGCTACAGTTTTCACCAGAAGCCGATCGGCTTTTTTCAGTGGGCGATCTGGTGGACCGCGGTCCGGAATCCCATCGTGTACTCGATTGGCTGGATCGCCCTTGGTTTCATGCAATTTGCGGCAACCACGACCTGATGACATGGCGCAGGGCCGGCGGCGATCCCATACCGGACATCGATCACGCCGCGCACGGCGGGCAATGGCTGGATAGCTGTGACAGCGCATTGCAAGCACGCATTGCCTTGCGTCTGCGGGATTTGCCATTAGCCATCGAGGTGGAAACCCCGCAAGGCATAGTCGGCCTGGTGCATGCCGACTTTCCGTATGACGATTGGCAGGCGATACATGGGGACCGGTTCAGCGCCGAAGACGAGGAAACGTGTTTATGGTCAATTAGCCGATACCACACAAAGTACAAGCAGCCGGTTCGCAACGTCCTGGCGGTCGTTCACGGCCATATGACACTGCCGAAGATGGCGCAGTTGGGCAATGTGTACTACATCGACACCGGCGGCTGGCGCAAAGGAGGGATATTTACGTTGCTGGATTTGCATACCCTCAAGATTGCCCGTTGACGGGTGGTGCGCCATGTGGGCCGCGTGATTTCCACCGCCAAGGTAGGGCGTACCTACCGCGCCCGCATAGCCCGATTGGCGGACAGTGACCGCGCCAGCTCTGTCCCGGCGGCTATCAGTGGCTTCAGATTTTGATTCAGGACATCGTAGTTCAAGCGTTCGGCTTGACCAGAGACACATAGCGCGCCAAAGAGCTCTCGGCTCGCCCGAAACACCGGTATCGCGATGCTGGACATGTTGGGATCGCGTTCACCCATCGATATATAGAAGCCCGTGCGGCGAATCTGATCGTAGATTTTTCCTTGTTGCCCGGAGAATGCCAGCAACACCCTGCCGGAAGCGCCCCTATCGAGAGGGAGCCTCTCGCCGACGCGCACGTGAACGCGCGCCATGCTGAGCCGGTCGACTCGCGCCACGCAGCTTCGCCAGTTTCCCTCGCGGACAAAGAACGCCGCCGTTTCGCCCGTTACGCCATGCAGCCGCCGCAGCAGGGCGTCGATAACGTTATTCACGTCGAAGGACGTCTGATATCGCAGCCCCAGCCAGCCGGCCGCCGGGCCAAGACGCCAGCGGCCATCTTCGGTTTGGGCCAGGTAGCCGGCACTGGCCAGCGTGCGGGCAGTGCGCAATACCGTGGACTTGCCCATGCCCAGGCGGCGGCTTAGCTCGGACAAGGACACAGTCTGCTCGTCGACATGGAAGGCGTCGAGAACGGCCAGAGCCCGCGTCACGGCGTGAACCGTTACTCGCGATCGATTCGGTGCCGTCGATGGGGCGGGAGGGGGTGATTGAAAGGAGGCTGTCATAAGGTCGTTCCGCAGTGCGCAACTCCATTGTACGAGGTGGCCTGGCCCGGCACAATGCGTTCATGACGGTCGTGGCAACGCGAGAATGTCGACCGCCATAGACATACACCGTTCGCCGATGGCGGCCAGTGCCACGCGTGCCGCCTTTTTTATTTTTGATTCGAGACAACCATGCTTATTGATTCGCCCAGTAATACGGCTACCACGCTTACCCCAGGGGCTCGCCTGCGCGCCGCTCTGGAAGCCAATCGCCCCTTGCCCATTGTGGGAGCCATCAACGCATACAGCGCTATTCTGGCCCAGCGCGCCGGGCATCAGGCCATCTATATTGCAGGCGGCGGCCTGGCCACTCATTCGTATGGGCTGCCCGATCTTGCGCTGACCACGATGACCGATGTGCTGGCCGATGTGCGTCGCATTACCGACGCGTGCGATCTGCCGCTGATGGTGGATATCGATACCGGATTCGGCGCCATGTTCAATATTGCACGGCTGGTGAAGTCGCTGATCAAGGACGGCGCCGCGGCCATGCATATCGAAGACCAGGTAACCCAGAAGCGTTGCGGACACCGCCCTAACAAGGGTTTGGTCAGCACGCGAGAGATGGTCGACCGTGTGAAGGCATGTGTGGATGCGCGCAGCGATTCTTCCTTTTTTATCGTGGCGCGTACCGACGCTCTGGCGACAGAGGGTTTGCAAGCCAGCATCGACCGCGCATGCGCGTATGTCGAGGCTGGCGCCGACATGATCTTCGCCGAGGCGTGTACCGAATTGGCGCAGTATCGGGCTTTTGGGAAAGCATTGAATCGGCCGCATGCACTGCTGGCGAACGTCACCGAGTTTTCGTTGACGCCGAATTTTTCACAAAGCGAGCTGGCCGATGCCGGGGTTTCGGCCGCGCTTTACCCCTTGTCGGCGGCGCGTGCGATGGCGCACGCCGCCACGCGCGTGTACGAGGCGATTTTGCGCGACAAGAGTCAGAAAAACGTGCTGGACATCATGCAAACCCGCGACGAGTTATACGAGGCCTTGAACTACAGGGCGTATGAAGCCAGGTACGACGAGTTGTTCGCGAATAACGCTACCGCGCGGCAATAACGCTTCTACAAGGAAATCAGTATGAAACTTACCATTCGTTTCGCCCAGCTTGCGGGTATTGCTGCAGCACTGGCTGTTTCCCTGTGCGGGTCCGTTGCTTTGGCACAGCCCGATTCGCAGCATCCGCTGCGCATGATTGTGCCATTCTCCGCGGGCAGCTATACCGACAATGTCGCGCGCATGATTGCTCCGGAAATGAGTAAACGGTTGGCAACGAACATCATCATCGAGAATCGCCCCGGGGCTAACGGCATAATTGGCGCCAACTACGTAGCCAAGGCCGCACCGGACGGCAATACGATTCTGGTGGGCGGAGCCAGCGTCAATTCCATCAACCCTGGATTGCTTAAATCGCTACCCTATCATCCCGTCAACGATCTGCTGCCGGTGGCGCGCATAGGGATTTTGCCATTCTTGCTTGTGGTGCATCCGAGCGTACCCGCCAAGACATTGCAAGAACTCATCGACTACGCCAAGAAAAACCCGGGGGAACTGGCATATGCCACTCCCAACGCCGCCACGCTGGTCGGCATGGAGACCTTCAAGCGTACAGCGGGGCTGGACATTCTGAGCGTGCCTTATAAGTCCAGTCCGCAGGCAATGACCGATCTGGCCGGCAATCAAGTACAGGTACTGATAGCCGACATGGCCACGGCCAAGCCGCAGATCGATGCCGGCAAGGCACGTCTGCTTGCTGTCACCATGGACAAGCGTTCGCCTTTATTGCCGGATGTTGGAACAATGAGCGAGTCGGTCAAAGGCTTTAACTTATCGGCCTGGACCGGACTTCTGGCTCCCGCGGGCACGCCGCCCGAGGTGGCCCAGCGCATTTCAGACGCCTTGATGCAGGCGCTGGCAACCCCTGGCCTGCGTAAGCAACTCAGTGGCATCGGGTTCGATATCCAGCCATTGGCGCCCAGCGAGTTCGGCCCTTATCTGCGGGCCGAAATTGCCGAATACAAGCAACTGATTCATGATGCTGGCATTGAGCTGCAGTAACCGAACGGAGAGCAGCGATGCCGCATTCAATTAACTACGCAGTCGACAGCCACGTGCATGTTCTTGATACGGCGCGCTTTCCGCTGTCGAACCCAGAGGGCTACGCGCCGCAGGCCAACGAGTGCGGCACAGCCTACGAGCTGCGAACGACTCTGGATGTCCACGAGATAACGCATGCGCTGCTGGTGAATCCGTTCGCGGGCTATGCCACTGACAATCGCTGCATGCTCGATGCCATCGCGAACTCGGCGGGGCGCTTCAAGGGTATTGCACTGGTGGGCCATGATACCGACGAGGCTTCATTGCAAGGTCTTGCCGATGGTGGTGTCATCGGCGCACGGTTCAATACCTTGTTCTCCGGCTCGACCTCGTTGCAGGGCAAGGCTGGCGAACACTTGCTGCAGCGGATCAAAGCCCATGGCTGGTTTGCGCAAATCTACTATCACGATGACGGGTTGCTGCATTTGTTGCCGATCTTGCGCAAGGCGGGTGTGAAAATAGTCGTTGATCATTGCGGATGTCCCGACCCCGAGCTTGGGGTGGCGCAGCCAGGGTTTCAGGCGCTGCTTGAGCTGGGCCGTAGCGGAGACGCAGCGGTCAAGCTCTCCGGCGCCTTTCGGTACTCGAAGCAGGCATGGCCGTATCGCGATGCGCAACCGTATATCGAGGCTCTTATCAACGCCTTCACACTGGACAATTGCGTGTGGGGTTCGGACTGGCCGTTTGTGCGGGTTGCGAAGCGCATGGACTATGGCCCCGGGTTCGATCTGCTCAAGCGTTGGCTGCCCGACAGTGCCGACAGACAAAAGGTATTGTGGGAAACGCCCAAACGATGGTTCGGCTTCTCTGAAGACTGACGAGACTGTAAATGGATAATACGTTGCCGAACAGGGTCACGCTGACAGTGGAACAGGCTCGCGAGCTTTCGCAGCGCGCCTTGAGGGGAATTGGGTATACGGATGACCAGGCGCAGGTATTGGCCGAGCATATGCTCGATGCCGCCCTGTGCGGATACGAGTATTCGGGCTTGCCCAAGATACTGAACGTGGCCGAACAACTGCGCGTGCGTCCTGCGTCGACACCCATGCGCATTTTGCATGAGACACCGGTATCGGCCCGGTTGCACGGCGGCGGCCAAAACGGCATGCTGACCTTGCACCAGGCAGCCCGGATCGCCATCGAGAAAGCGGTGGCTCACGGGTTTGCCATCGTAGGTGTCAGCCATACCTGGATGAGCGGCCGAGGCAGCTACTACGTCGAAATGCTTGCCAATGCCGGACTCATAGGCATTCATACGATCAGCTCCCGCCCGCAGGTGGCGCCACCGGGCGGTGCGCGTGCCGCGATCGGTACCAACCCTGTCTCATTCGGGTTTCCCACTGAAAACGCGCCATTCATTATCGACCTCGGCACCTCGGCCTTGATGTTTACCGATCTTGCCTTGCGGGCGCGACGGGGTGAAATGCTGCCCGAGGGCGTGGCAATCGACGCTGACGGCCTACCCACCCGGGATCCGGTGCTGGCCAGTTTGGGTGCGGTGCTACCGTTTGGCGGGCATAAAGGTTTTGCTCTTGGTCTGGCGATGCAGTCCTTGGGAATCTTGGCGGGATCGGGAGATGACAGCAAGGAGAGGGCAGGCTATCTCATCATCGCGATCAAGCCCGATCTGATGCTGCCGTTGGAGGAGTACCGGCGGCTGCTCAGCGCCTCTCTGGCCCGGGTAAAGGCCACGCCATTGCAGCCTGGTGTGGAAGATATTCGTATCCCGTCTGAGCGCTCCATGCGTGAACGCGAGCGAAACTTCAAAGCCGGCATAGTCATCGACAAGCAGGTGCAAGTTGCCCTGCAAGGGCTGGCGCGGGGCGCATGACGCAAACAGGAATACGCTGAGACCCGTATTCTCCCGAGAAACCTTATTTTGCGTCCATGCTTATTTCATGGCTTCAGCCTTTGCGTTTTCCGAAACCTGGCTGGATCTGTTTATTGAATTTGGGACGCTTAGCCAAGCCAGTGGTCTGCCTGAGTGCTGTTACGCCGCTATTACCTCGATAAACCATTTCGGCTGCATTGCATCGAAATCCGTACGGATATTCGAGGACAAATAGCTGGCGGAATCCAGGACCACGGCTTGGCCATCCAACCGTTGGAAAACGACCCAGTGCCAGAAGTTCTTGCCGTCTTCCTGATAATGCTTGATGGCTAGCAGCGCCAGGTCGGGCAGTGTGCCCCACGACTCAAAAGAAACCTCGTCCGCGGAAGTTTCAAAACCTGCGCCGGCAAGCATACGTCTTGCATACTGGGTGTCGGACCAGAGCGATTTATCCGAGGCATGAATTCCCATTGCATTCGCAATGCCCTTCATTTCCGCGTAGGTTTTACCCAGAATGTTGGCGACAGACGCGATTCCGCAGCCTGTCGTTTCTTCCTGTACTACCGGCTTGCACATCAATTGCTCCCTATGCATCAATTGGTCCCTATGCATCACTTGGTTCCTATGCATCACTTGGTTCCTATGCATCACTTGCGTCAAGCCGCAGCGTAAAGCGGCTTCGGCGCGAAGGAATGTCGGCGCGCTCACGCAGGCGCCTGCTTGAGATTCGGCCTCCATGGACACGCTCATCCTACTAAATATTGGGCTTTTCGCCTTTATGAAAAGCCTATGGTGAATGCCGGTTTTTGACGTTGAATAAAATCATACAAATTTGTATACATTATGGTTGACATTAATTATTAGGTAATTGTAGACTTAAAAAAGAGTCAACTTACTTTGGCTTACATACGCACGTAGGAACATAGGCATGAGCAAGCAAGGGCAGGGCAGCGGCGCAAGCAGTAACGGTCCGCTTTCCCGCTATCTCGTCATCGAACTGGGGTCGACCGTAGCGGGGCCGTTTTGTGCCCGACTGATGGCCGATTTCGGCGCCGAGGTCGTCAAGGTCGAACAAAAAGAAGGGGATGCCGTCCGGTACATGGGCAACCAGAAGGATGGCCGCTCGCTGTATGCGGCTTCCATCCTTCGCAACAAGAAGATCATTTCGGTTGACCTGCGCCAGGAAAAAGGCCGCGAAATCGTCCGCAAGCTGTGCGAAAAGGCGGACATTGTCATCGAGAACTTCAGGCCCGGCACGCTGGAACGCTGGGGCATGGGCTACGAAACGCTGTCCATTGCCAACCCCGGCCTGATTCTGGTGCGCATCAGCGGCTACGGACAAGATGGTCCATACAGCCAACGCCCCGGCTATGGCGTGGTATGCGAAGCATTCAGCGGGGTACGCGAGGTTACGGGCGATGCCGACCGTCCGCCCGCGCGGGTCGCCGTTTCCATGACGGACTACATCACGGGGCTGTACGGCGCCTTCGGTGCGGTGATGGCGGCACTGGAGCGCCAGCGTACGGGCCGTGGACAAGTCATCGATTCGGCGCTCTACGAGGCCGCATTCAGTTTCATGGAACCGCACATTCCCGCCTATCAACAGTTGGGCTTGATTGCACGGCGCTGCGGATCGCGCCTGCCTGGCCATACGCCAAATACCTTGTTTCCGACATCCGATGGGCGCCACATCCATATTACGGCCGGGTCCCAGAGCGTCTTCAAGCGTTTGCTTACGGCCATGGACATGACCGAACTGCTGGAAGACCCACGCTACGCAATCCCGACGGCCCGAGCACAGAACGAAGATGCGATAGAAGCCATTGTCAGCCAATGGACATCAGTGCGCACGCTCGAGGAACTAGAACGCCTGCTCGGCCTGGCCGGTGTGCCGGCTTCCCGGATTTTCGACATGCAAGAGATCTTTGCGGACTCGCACTATCAGGCCCGCAAGATGATCGTCACGCCTGACGACCGTGAGCTGGGTCCAGTGGCCATGGCGAACGTCGTTCCTCGCATGTCGAGGACACCCGGAGCCGTGCGTTGGGCCGGACACGACATTGGCCAGGACACCGATTCCGTGCTGGCGGAACTGCTGGAGTTGACACCCGCAATGCTCGATGAGCTTGCGGCGAACAAGATTATTTACAGAGCAGACGAGACCGAAAAGGTCGAGTCCCGACAAGACTAAGCCGCAGTGCGGCAAGCAGTTCAAGGAGAAGCAGCCATGCCACAGATGGAAATTATTTCGCCCGTCACTGGAACCGTTTGGAAAATTGAGCGAGCCGTGGGCGACACCGTGAGCGAAGGCGATGTCATCATGATATTGGAATCGATGAAGATGGAAATTCCCGTCGAAGCGCCCCAGTCCGGCATTCTTGTGTCGCTTAGCGTGGAGCCGGGCGGCAGTGTGGACGAAGACCAGGTCTTGGGCACGGTGCAAGCATGAAATATTCCAATGAATCTGTAGCGGCGCCACCGTCAGGGCCGCAAGCGTGCGCGCAAGACGAAAAGCTGGCTGAACTTGAGTTCCGCCGCGCGGAGTCGCTGAAGATGGGGGGCCAGGACGCCATCGATCGTCAGCACCAGGCAGGCCGGCTTACCGTGCGTGAGCGCATCGGGAAGCTCGTTGATGAAAGCAGTTTCCGCGAGGTAGGCACTCTGGCCGGCACCGGCACCTACGATGAAAATAAACGCCTGGTCTCGGTCACGCCTGCTCCCTATGTGGCCGGGCTGGCCAAGATCGACGGACGCCCCGTTGCGATTGGCGGCGAAGATTTCACCGTACGCGGCGGCACGACCTTTGGCAGCACCCGCCGCAAGGGCGGCCAAGGCGGCTTCATCGAAGACATGGCGCATCACTACCGCATCCCATTAGTCAATCTGATTGACGGCGCCGGCGGCAGTGTCACGTCGCTGAAGCGGCGCGGCCATAGTGTGTTCCCTGGTGTGCATGGTTTTGAACAGTCGGTGCAACTGCTCAGCGAAGTTCCCGTTGCGTCCGCTGTGTTGGGAACCGCCGCCGGAGGACCCGCCGGGCGGGCAATTCTTTCGCATTTCTCGGTCATGGTGCGCGGCACCAGCCAGATCTTTGCCGCCGGGCCGCCGGTGGTGAAACGCTCGTTGGGCCAGACCATAGACAAGAACGATTTGGGCGGCACCAAGGTGGCCGTTGACACAGGCGGCACCATCCACAATGCCGCAGACTCCGAGGATGAGGCGCTTGAACAAATCCGCCGTTTTCTGAGCTTCATGCCCAGCAATGTATGGGAAGTACCGCCTGTCACCGCGTGCAGTGATCCGGTCAATCGCATGGACGATCGCTTAACCTCCATCGTGCCCGAGAAACGCACCCAGGCCTACAGCATGCATCGCTTGGTACGGATGGTCTGCGACGAGGATTCCACCTTCGAGATCCAGCCCAGTTACGGCAAGTCTGTGATTACCATGCTGGCTCGCTTGAACGGGCGAGCAGTGGGGATCATTGCCAACAATCCCATGGTCTATGGCGGCGCCATGGACGTGCACTCAGCGCGCAAGCAGATCCATTTCATGGAGTTGTGCGACACCTTCCATATTCCGCTGGTATTTTTCGTGGATGTGCCAGGCTTCATGGTTGGGCTCAAGGCAGAGCAGGAGGGCACCCTGCGCGAAGGGATGCGCGCGGTATATGTTGCAGGTCAGCTGCGCATACCGACCATTACGCTGGTGATTCGCAAGTGCTACGGAATGGCGGGTATGGCCACTTGCAACAAGAACGACATGGATCTCAAGCTGGCCTGGCCTTCGGCCGAGTGGGGTTCACTACCTGTCGAAGGCGGGGTGGCCGCGGCCTTCCGTAAAGAAATCATGTCCGCGCCCGACCCGCTTGCTCGTGAAAAGGAAATCGAAGCCGAGTTCAAGCCCTATGCATCCCCATTCAGGACAGCGGAAGCTTTCGCAGTCGAAGAGATCATCGATCCTCGCGAGACTCGCCCCATCCTGTGCGAATTCATCGAATTGTCGGAAAACAGACTGCGTTCCGGTGCCGGCCTCAAACCGCGCTATGGCGTCCAGCCCTAAACAATGCCCAAGGTTACAAACATGGCAGACAAATTAATGATCGCCAATCGGGGCGAAATCGCATGCCGCATCATCCGCAGTTGCAAACGCCTGGGCATTCCAACCGTCGCTGTGTACTCTGACGCTGATCGCGATGCAAGGCATGTGGAGCTAGCGGACGAAGCTGTAGCCATAGGCCCGGCCGCCGCACGCGAAAGTTATCTGAAGATCGACGTCATTCTGAACGCGGCTCGCCAGGTGGGCGCCACTGCAATCCACCCCGGCTACGGCTTTCTGGCGGAAAACGCTGCGTTTGCCTCCGGGGTCTTGCAAGCGGGGCTGACCTGGGTCGGGCCTGCTCCACAGAATATTGTCGATATGGGTGATAAAGAACGCGCCCGCGCCATCGCCAAGGCAGCCGGCGTGCCCGTGCTTCCGGGGAGCGCCCGCTTCTATCCTGACGGGACGGACGGCTTGGGCGAGGCTGGACAAGAAGTGGGCTTCCCCCTGTTGGTCAAGGCCGCCGCCGGCGGTGGCGGTATCGGCATGCGCCAGGTAGACGATCCTGTGAACCTTGATGCGGTGGTTAAATCTACACAGTCAATGGCAGGCAAGGCCTTTGGCGACGCGGGGATTTATCTGGAACGCTTCGTACCCAACGCCCGGCACATCGAGGTCCAGGTTTTTGGTTTTGGCGACGGCACCGCCATCCATTTGCATGACCGCGAATGCTCTGTGCAGCGGCGCTTTCAGAAGATTATTGAAGAGGCACCTGCGCCCAGGCTGCCTGGGAATGTCCGTTCCGAACTGCATCGCGCGGCTGTCTCGCTTGCGTGCGCGCAGAAGTACAGCGGCGCCGGCACGGTTGAGTTCATCTACGACCGCGATCGTGAAACCGCCTACTTCCTGGAAATGAACACTCGCATCCAGGTCGAGCATGCCGCCACCGAAATGATCACTGGTATAGACATAGTCGCCTGGCAGATCCGGCATGCCCTTGGTCAACTGGAAAAGGTCGCCCAGGATGGCGTCACCATCACAGGGCACGCTGTCGAATGCCGTTTGTATGCGGAAAGGCCGGAGAAGGGCTTCTTGCCTTCGCCGGGCTTGATCACCGCGCTCAAATGGCCTGAAGCCGATGCATCGCTGCGCATTGATTCAGGCGTGCGGGCAGGGGACCGCATCACAAGCTACTACGACCCAATGATCGCCAAGCTGATCGCCCATGGCGAGGATCGCCGGCAGGCGATAGCGCGCCTGAGTCTTGCGCTCAATGGAGTGGTCGTGGAAGGACCCGGGACGAATGCAAACTTCCTGTCGGAAGTGCTGGAGGACGCGCGCTTTCAGGCCGCCGATGTGACAACAGGCTTCGTCGATCAATACTTTATGAAACGCAAGGCAATCGCGGCCAACTGATTGCCGGTTGCGGAAATGATGGAAAGTTGCCCAGAGGCACTACCGAAAAAATTACAAAATCACAAAACACAAAATACTTATATTCAGGAGACAAGAGTGTTCAGAAAATCCAACAAGCTCGTACTGGCCATGGGTCTATTCGTTATAGGCACAACCGGCGCCATGGCCGCAAGTTCGGTTACGGACTACCCGTCCAAGCCGATCAAGATGTATATCGGATTCTCGGCCGGCAGCGCCACCGACATAGTAGGGCGCGTAATCGCAGATGGCTTATCCAAACGGCTGAACCAACCGGTCGTCGTTGAAAACAAGGTCGGCGCAGGCGGTTCCATTGCCGCCCAGGACGCTGCGCGGGCCCCAAGCGACGGCTATACCCTTCTCACTGTTTCGAGCGCCATCGCAGTGAATCCGGCCGTGTACCAGAGCGCAGGCGAACTGGTCGGCAAGTTGCAGCCTATTGGCTTGATCGGATATCTTCCCACCGTGCTTATGGCCTCGAGCAACATGCCAGTCAAGACGGTGCAGGAGTTCATCGCCTACGCGAAGAAAAATCCCGACACCGTAAACTTCGGCAGCTCCGGAATAGGCGGCTCGACTCACATGGCAATGGAGGCCTTTTCCAGCGCTACCGGCGCCAAGCTTGTGCATATCCCCTACAAGGGAAATGGGCAGGCGAGCGCCGCGCTGCTGGGTAATCAGATCGATGCGCTGATGGAAACCCTTCTGCTTGCCGCGCCCGTCATCAGCGGGGGCCGCGCAAAAGGGCTGGCTATTTCCGGCACAGAGCGTTCATCGCTGATTCCGGACGTTCCCACCTTTACCGAGGCTGGCGTGCCTGAATACAACCGTAGTCTGTTTTTCGGCGTGATGGCGCCCGCGGACCTGCCTGCCGATCTGGTCAAGAAGCTAAATGAACAAATCAACCTTGTTCTGAAGGACCCGGCGACTCGGGAACGGCTGATCCAGGCCGGAGGCCTGACTCTCAATGAAGGTTCCGCGGAAGACTTTAAAAAGACGCTGAATGAAGAGGTGGCTCTGTGGAAACGTGTTGCGGCTGGGGCCGGCATTACGCCGCAATGAAGATGCTGGATGGTTAAGGCCGGTAAGCATAAAGTCCGGCCTGCCTGTGTGCTCTAGATCAGGAAGTTCTGGTAATGCGTGAACGTCTCTCTTGAGCTTCGAATATTGTCCCGCTTGAGACGTTCTGCCTGTTCCGCCTGGCCGGCGGCCATCGCCCGCAGGATTTCCTGGTGCTGCTGCCTGCCATGTTCCGCACGGCCGGGCACAAGCACCAAGCGGCGGATCAGCACTTTGGTGCGGTCATACAGAGTTTCCATTTGTGCGGCCAGCACGGGGTTGTTGGCGGCGGCAATTGCCGCTTCACGGAAAGCGCTTACGCATTCGACATAAAAATCCAGATCTCCGCGTTCCACCGCCTGCTTTGCCGGGAGTCCAAAGCGTTCGGACAGCTCGTCCCATGCGCCAGGCCCTGACTTCTCGGTGGCAAGACGCACGGCGAGCGCCTCCAAGACCTCCCGAACTTCGAAAAGCGAGAATATTTCTTCCGCGCCAAGGCGGGTAACAACGGCACCTCGATTGGGTATGCGCTCAATCAAGCCGCGATCCTCGAGCACACCGAACGCCTCGCGGATGCGCGGCCTGGAGACTTTGAATTCTTCAGTGAGCATGGCTTCACTTAGTTTGGAGCCGGGGGGAAGTTCCTGGTTGACGATGCGAGCGCGAAGGACTTCCACTACGTCTTCCACGGTGGCGTTTGAAGCATTGCTGCGCACTTTGGGCGGAACACCTGATTTTTTTCCTATCATATGCTTCCTCTAAGAGAGCGACACTTTTATTAGCAAATTTATAAACAATATTGTAGGCAATAAAGGATGCGCCTTGTTAATTGATTTGGCGCCTCTTTTATATAGTGTGGTTCGTGCATCGCTTGACCTGCTTGGGCGGCATATAGGGGCGTCGTCAGTAAAATGGCGCAGCCGTTTCAGTCTTCATTCGGTTTCAGAGACGCTGTAACGTGCAAGCTATAATCAAGCCAGCATGCAACTCGGGGACGCAGCGTCCTCGAAAGTTCCCTGGAATGAATGAGCCGACCTTGACCCAGCCTCGCACACTTTTAGATAGGCCCGCCTTCCTTCTGGCCGCAACGCCGCTGCTTATACTCCTGAGCCATTATGCGGCGGTCCTGCCTCACGAATTCAGCCATTCGATCATGGCCTGGCTGCTGGGCCTCAAGTCGGATCCTCTTGCCATCGATTGGGGCGGCACGAGCCTGCTTAACATCTTGCTGCTCATCCATGTCGACGAGAATGTGGATTATTCAACGGCGCTGGATGCGGGCAAGCACTGGCAGGTTGCGCTGGTGGCATTCGCCGGTCCTGGCCTTGCCAATGTCGGCCTGTACCTGGCGGCGCGCTTCGTCATGGCCAAACGCGTGCTGATGTCGCGTTTTGCGATTTATTGCCTGTTATGGCTGCTGTTCATGAATCTGGCCAATATGTTCGATTACGTACCCATGCGGACCTTTTCGCCATGGGATGATGTCGCCCATTTTCGCTTGGCAACCGGCGTTTCGCCTTGGGTTATCTATGTTGTCGCGGGATATGCGGTCTTGGCGGCGATCATTGATTTCTATCGGTGTGCGCTTCCTGCAAGTCTGGATGCCAGCGGCATTCAACGACCGGTACCAAGGGCCTGCCTTCTCGTCCTCATGACAATTCTCTTGTTCGGCTACTTCGCGATTCCCGCGTTTCGGGTGCCGGATGAAATTTCCCACGTCATGGGCGGGACTTCTCTTATGAGCATTCCAGTGGTGATCTGGGCGTCATTTGCTGTTGTTGTCTGGCGGCATTCCGCTGCATCAGCGCAGTCTGCCTGAATTGCGATATCGATCGGCTTGGCCATCCAAGGGTCCGAGGATTGTTCATGGTGAAGCCTGGTGACCCTGGGCGGAACAACGGCTTTGCTATTGCTGCATAAACCTGCTTAGCCCTTCGCAGAACACTGTTTCCGCCGGTGTCATGCGCCGTGAGCGATTCCAAAACAATGAGACATCAACAGCCGCCACGCCACTTTCCGGCGGTAGTGGCCAAATGCGACCGGCGGCCACGTCTTTCAACGCGATGCTTTCTGGAAGGCAGCCGATGCCGTATCCCGAAAAAATGAGGCGGCGAACTTCGTCTAGACTGGTTGATTCAGCGCTTATGCCGCCAGTGAATCCTTGTTGCTCACGAAAAATCGTAAGTATGGATAAACTGTCTCCTAACTGATCACTGCAGTAGGCGACATAGTCCTCCAACAACAAATCATCTACGCTCAAGCCTAGGCGGCCAAAGAGCTTATGGTGGCGACCACAATAAATGGAATAACGGTCAGTCAGGATCTTTCGCCGTTCTAAGCGATCGTTTTCCGTGTGGCAGATCCCAATACCGGCGGTTGCCGAATTCTGCAGGATCGCGGCAACGATATTCGCTGAACGCATTATCTCGACATTGAGTACGACACGAGGATACGAGCAGTGAAAATCGGCCAGGAATTCGTCATACCGTTCGGAATGAATCTTCATCGCCAGAATCCTGACAATTCCCGTGACATCGGAATCCCGGTCCTCCAGTCCTGACTCCAAGCTGGACATACGCCCATAGATATCGCTGGCAACCTCGTAGACTTCTTGGCCGGCACGTGTTGGAGCGAAGCTGTTACCTCGCCTACTGATAAGCGTGCACTCCAATGTTTCCTCCAGCCTCTTGAGCGCCTGACTCACAGCGGGCTGCGTAACATGCAATCGTATTGCCGCTTTACTGAAACTTCTTTCCTGAACGATTACGATAAACGTTCGAAGCAGATTCCAATCAAGGCGATCATGTATGAGTTGACGCCTTTGATTGAACGATTGAGACATCGTGTCCGCCTTGTGAGTGACTGAGACTTTGTATTTTCGCCTATCAAAGCCAAAGCGGAAAGGCTTGCGGAACGCTGACCAAGGCCTTCCGCAGTCTCTTGCATCCACAAACTTCAGGTGGAACGTGAAAAGCGGTCATCAATTTGGTGAGATAACAATAGGCCAGTGAAATCCGCCCGGGTCAGCGTTCGCCCGGCGCTTTTTGGCGTGGGGGTTTTGTCTGCGGGTTCCAATAGCCGCGTGAACATATTCGGTATTGGACAACATAAGCATCGAAGACCCTCGTGCAATTGACTTAGCACAAGATCCATTTCCTCCGACGAGCGCATCGTACTGGGCCGCATGATCTAGATTCCCCTGAATTGGACGCCCGATTTGTAAACGGCTTCCACGTTCCTAAGATTTCGTACATCCGAGACAGGGTCACCGGCGAGCGCGATGAAGTCTGCGTACTTGCCGACAGTCAGCGACCCAACGTTGTCTTCTACCTGGCACGCCTTTGCAGCGTTCAAGGTCGCAGCCATCAATGCTTGAATGTTACTGGCACCGTGCTCGACTACCTTTTCCACTTCATAATGCATTAATCCGTGGAGAGAATCCGTTCCAACAGCCAGATTGCATGTCGATTGAATCAAGCGGCATAGATGCTCGGTGGCCGCTTCCCGTGCCGCCAACACCCTTTCTTTGATAATTGGATTTTTAAAATCAGACCGTTCGATCCCTTCCGGGTGATATAGAATTCCGAAGGTTGCAATGACCCAAAGCTCTCGCTTTATCAGCCGATCCAGCTGTGCCTCGCTGATGAATGCACCGTGCTCGATAGTTCGCACGCCGGCATCTATACAGTAATCAAGCCCTGTTCCACCATGGGCGTGTGCTGCTACGTATGTCCCATGCCGTTCCGCTTCTTGCACCGCAACGGATATTTCCTCAAACGTGAAGGGACAGGCATGTATGGACTTTCCCGCGGTGCTGCTCGAGCCGCCCGTCGCGAAAAGTTTAATGAAGTCCGCGCCATTCGCAAAATTCTGCCTGACGTGCTTTCTTACTTCATCGACGCCGTCGGACGGACGAGTGGTCACGCCGTGGCTATGCGACGCCGTTATACCGAGAGTTGCGACGATCATCCGCGGCCCATTAATAAGGCCAGAGTTGATGGCATTCTTGAAATCGACATCGATGCCGGCCTCTTCTCCCATCACGCGAATCGTTGTCACGCCGGAAATCATATCTTTGAGAATATTGGGCGTGCTGCGCAGTACATTGAGTTGAGGCCTGAGCCTTTTCTGCGCCCCTTGATTGCCATCGCCAGGAACAAGTGAAATATGCGTATGCGCATTGATGAGTCCTGGCATAACGTATCGATCGCTCAGATCCAGAATTTCAACATCGCCCGTGACGTGTCGGAATTTATCGTCGGGACCCACATCAACGATGAGACCATCTTCGATCATCAAGGCACCGCCATGCAGCAGGGGCGAACCGGTTCCATCGAAAAGAGCTTTAGTCTTGACTAGCTTATACATGTTTGGCAAAACAATTCCTTGGTTACGGACTTTTTAACGGAATCCGTTATCAATCTATAAAAACAGAGTCACTTCCGGCGTACGTATGCGATACGTAACTCTCATTAACGAGGCGGTTTCAGTCCCCTTGGTATCCGCTTGCTTCAACCATGGGCTTAAGCGCCTCACGCTCCTCCCTGAGAGAATTCGCAAACTCGTCGCTGCCCTGGGGACTTAGCAATATGCCCATCTCGGCCAATTTACCGCCTAGCGCCGCATCGTCTTTCATTTCCGCAATAGCTGTTTCGATGGATTTGATGATGGCCGCAGGCGTTCCGGCTGGCGCCCACAAACCAAATGAGAATGAACGATAGGCCGACATTCCGCTCTCGCGGAATGTGGGTACATCAGGGATCAACGGCAGGCGCTCATCCGTCGTAACGGCAAGAACTCTTGCTCTGCCTGCTTTATGCAGCGATATGAACGCGCCATCCGCAGCGGCCGGAAGATGTCCGCCAAGAAGATCGGTTACTAACGGACCGCCGCCGCCTGGATACGGCACCGGAGTAAAGGAGATGCCCGACTCATGGCCGAGGCCGACGATGCCAATGTGCGGGGCGCCGCCAAGTGACACGACGCCTACCATAGGCAGAATCTGCCCGGCCTTTACGGCAGAGAGGTATTCGGCGAGAGTTTTTGCCGGCGAATCATTACTGACAGCGAGCGCCCCTGGCACTATTGCTATTCGCGATACGGGAATGAAATCCTTTTCGACGTCGTACGGTAGCTTGCGTTTGGTATGTGCAAAAAGGGTAAACGCAGTGGATGGGTCGAACAAGAACGTTGTTCCGTCAGGGCGGGCACGCTTTGCGGCAACAGCGGCAATCAGCGTGCTTGCGCCTGGTTTGTTCTCGACAATGACGGTCTTTTTCAACGCCGCGGCAACCTTTTCGGCAGTGGCTCTTGCGACGGTGTCAATGGGACCGCCTGGCCCAAAACCAACAATAAACCTGATCGTGTCTTTAGACTGAGCGGATGCTATGTTGGCATATCCTGCTACTGCCAGCATGCAGGCGGATCCTACAATCAGACTGCGACGTTTCATATAAACCCTGGAAAGTTGATTGTTTGAATTGATGCGATCACCGCACAGTTGCCAACTGCCATACGAAGCGTAAATCAGAGGAATGCTTGCTGCGCTTGGCGTTGCCGGCAGAATGACCAATCATATTTACCATCCCGGTTGACGGCAAATTTCCATTTCTTATAGTCCACATTACTATTTTTTATTTCGATACTGGTTGCGTAGCAATTGCCAATCATCTCGCGCAAGGCGAAAACGGCCGAGGCTATCGGCTATGTCATGAATCTTTGGGGGCGGGCGATGAACCAAGACCGCCAGTCTCTGTGAGGGGCTGGCGGTCTTTTTGGCGTTTTCCTTACCCGGCCAACAGGGGCATGGCTGGAATCACGCTTCGTGATTGTTAGCTAGTTGGGAGGATTTCCCTCTTGCATATTTTTTTTGATTTGCTCGCGAAGTTCGGGCGTATCTTTGTGGCCGTGAACAGCCATGGCGTGTTGTGTTGCGGCTTCCATCAACTCCTCCTCGCTGTCTGCGGATATCGCTATTGAGCAGTTCATTTCGCTCGGCATGTTGCGGCAGTCAATATGTTTGCGTGTCATAGTGCCTCCTGATATTTGGCTTTCTGATGCGTAGCTGCATACCTTCTTGGTATTCTAGATCTAGTGATTATCTTTAGATAACCTGCATGTTGTATCTTTTGTAATGGAAGTCTTCCGTTCTTCAATCCGCAAAAATAGGGTGTGCAAGCAATCAGTTCATGACAAGCTCAATCTTGTGCCTGAGCAGCTTTGCGGATAGCTCGTAACTGATCATGATGTCCAGTTAACTGTGTTGATATACAGTGATTGGACAGACAATTGATATATTGAGACGACCGTTCAAGGCAGCTTGCGCGATCTGTTCGGATATAGGTGGCAATGGCCTGCGGGGGCCAGAGCACAAGGCAAAAAAATTATGCTATAGTTTCGTGCTTTGGCGCATTAGCTCAGCCGGTTAGAGCGACGGAATCATAATCCGCAGGTCCCCTGTTCGAATCAGGGATGCGCCACCAAGAATGTAAGCCCCTGATTTTTTTGATAAAAAATCAGGGGCTTTTTCATTAAGTGATCCGGTTAGTGATCCGGTCGTATGCATCGCCTGCCCAATCTGTGGAAATCGCCACGGTATTTATTACTTTCGCGTCAACGCAAGTCCAAAAGCAGCACAGAGACGGGCCTCGCGCCCGCCTCGGTCGCCGTGCATATCCGTTATGGAGATGCGTGGCAGAGTACTGCCCATTGCTCAGCCAAGATCGAATCAAAACAAAAGGCCCCACCTTTTGGCGGGGCCTTGCTGCCGAATGGGCAGTGGGCGCTATGCACAAGCGTAGTGCCTGATCAACTACCGCGAAGGGTAGTTATGCTGCCTTCCGGCAGTAAGATAAAAGTAATCCTGAAATTTTACGGTTGCAAGTAGGGGTAAATACCATATGAAATGTGTTTCAAGCCTAGTGCTGGTCTTGCTTCTACTATTAAGTGCCTGCGCGGGCCGGCCGGGGCACGACGGCTCCTCTACGCCGTCGCGTTCCGGGGTGGAGGTATACGGCACCATCGATACTGGAATAGGCTCGCAACGCATTTCACGATGACAGCGCCGCGTGGGTTTTGTTGGCATCGCTGGCGTCCTCGGGCATAGGGCTGTTGGTATTGCCCGATAGCGCCGCGCTCAGGCTGTACAGGGGTGCGAAGGATTCGGCCTGGGCCATGGGCCAGGCGGTCCGGAATATGGTCTGGCGGAATTTGCCTTCCAGCAGTTCGCCCTTTTCCAAATCGGGGAACAGGGCCGACAGCACGCGGACTTCGCCATTGGCGATGCGTTTGGCAATGTGGTGGGGGCGCAGTTCGTCGGGGTGCTGCAGGCCCGCGGCCCCAAGTAGTTCGGCCAGCGCTTTCAATGTGTTGCGATGAAAACTGGCCACCCGCAGCGATTTGTCGCTGACGACCAGGGCTTTTTGACGTTGCGGGTCTTGGGTGGTGACGCCGGTGGGGCATTTCCCGGTGTGGCAGGCTTGCGCTTGTATGCAGCCAATGGCAAACATGAAACCGCGGGCGCTGTTGCACCAGTCCGCGCCCAGGGCCATGACCCGCGCCATATCGAAGGCGCTGATTATCTTGCCGGAAGCGCCCAGCTTGATTTGTTCGCGCAGGCCGATGCCGACCAGCGTGTTGTGCACCAGGCGCAGCGCCTCGCGCAGCGGAGTGCCGACATGATCGACGAATTCGATGGGAGCGGCGCCCGTGCCGCCTTCGGCGCCGTCGACCACAATGAAGTCCGGGGTTATGCCGGTTTTAAGCATCGCTTTGGCGATCGCGAACCATTCCCAGGGATGGCCGATGCACAATTTGAAGCCCACCGGCTTGCCGCCGGACAGTTCCCGCAAGCGGGCGACAAACTCCATGAGTTCTATCGGCGTGGTGAATGCGCTATGCCGGGCGGGGGAGTTGCAGTCTTGCCATGCCGGAACACCGCGTGCTTCGGCAATTTCAGGGGTGACTTTCGGGCCCGGCAGTATGCCGCCGTGGCCCGGCTTGGCGCCTTGCGACAGCTTGATTTCTATCATTTTGACGCTGTCCTGCCGGGCGCGCTGCGCAAAGATTTCTTCGGAAAATTTTCCCTTGCCATCGCTGCAGCCGAAATAGCCCGAGCCTATGTTCCAGATAAGCGAGCCTTTGTGCTCCAAGTGGTAGCGGCTTATGCCGCCTTCGCCGGTGTCGTGGGCGAAGTTCTCCAGCAAGGCGCCTTTGTTCAATGCGAGTATGGCGTTGCCGGACAGGGCGCCGAAGCTCATGGCGGAAATGTTCAGCGCCGATAAGGAATAGGGCTGGGTACAGTCCGGTCCGCCGACCATGATGCGGAAGTCGCTGTTTTCCGGATGAGAGGGCTCCATGGAATGGTTGATCCATTCGTAGTCGCTGCGATAGACATCGTACTGGGTGCCGAAAGGGCGCTTGTCGATTTCCTGCTTGGCGCGCTGATACACAAGCGAGCGGTCCACGCGCGTAAAGGGCAGGGCGTCGTTATCGGCTTCAATGAAATATTGCCGCATTTCGGGGCGGATGAATTCAAAGAAGAAGCGCAGGTTGCCGATTACGGGATAGTTGCGGCGGATGGCGTGGCGTGTTTGGCGCAGATCCCACACCCCCAGCACTGTCAGTCCGGCAAAGACCAGGGCCAGGATCAGCCACCAGTTACTCGAAGCCAGCCCGAGTCCCAGGCAAAGCACGGTACCTGCGATGGCAAGGTAAAAAGCGGTGTGGCGTGTCAGAAGGTGATCCATTGGCGTCCTTTTGTTTCTTGTTGCATCCGGAACCATACCAGACCTTTATGAAATGCGGACGGTAAAACCGGTAAAATCCTGCTTTTCCGCCAGCAAGGACGACCTTGCCGCCTGGGCTGTTTGAGGCGAACGTTTGGGGACGGCCTCTTTTCCTTGGAGAAACATCATGTCTGTATCGACATCGTGGCTGGTATTGATTATTGCGGGCCTTTTTGAGGTGGGCTGGGCAATAGGCTTGAAGTACACCGAAGGCTTCAGCCGTTTCTGGCCCAGCCTGGGCACCATCCTGGCAATGGTCATCAGCGTTGGCTTGCTGGGCCTGGCCATGAAACAGTTGCCTGTGGGCACGGCTTACGCCGTATGGGTAGGTGTGGGCGCGGTGGGAACCGTTATATTAGGCATAGTCTTGCTGGGCGATTCCGCCAATTCCGGACGCTTGATCAGCGTGGGTTTCATTATTGCTGGAATCATAGGCTTGAAGCTCGCCAATTGAACCCTGGTCGATAGGCGATTGCACGCCGGCCGTATGCTAGAGTGCGCGCGGCCGGTTCGTGCCCGCGCAGTCATTTCTTCGGAGACTTTCCTTGGACAGCATCAACGTTATTTTGGGAGATTGGGCATCCTGCCGGCAGGATGCCACGCTTATTCGATACGAGGTGTTTGTGCACGAACAGCACGTGCCTATCGAAGAGGAAATAGATCTCGACGATCAGCATTGCCTGCACGCTGTGGCTTACGACGAGCAGGGCGCGGCGGTGGGAACCGGCCGCTTGCTCTCCAATGCGCATATCGGCAGGATGGCGGTGCGCAAGGCGTACCGGGGCCGCGGCGTGGGTTCGCGCTTATTGACCGCGCTGGTCGACGAAGCGCGGCGCCGGCAGTATCTGGAGGTTGTGCTGTCCGCCCAGGTGCACGCCAAGGCATTCTATGCCGCCCATGGTTTTATCGCCGAAGGCAATATCTACATGGATGCCGGCATCGAACACATCACGATGCGGCATGTGTTGACCGCGTGAAAATTTCCGTTCAAACGCCGCGGCCCACGGCGGCAGCCACGGCGTCGCCCATTTGCGAGGTGCCCACCTGCTTGCAGCCGGGCTGCGCGATGTCGCCGGTCCGGTAGCCATCGGCCAGCACCTTGCGCACGGCCAGTTCGACGCGATCAGCGTGATCGGGCAGGTTGAATGAATATCTCAGCATCATCCCCATCGACAAGATAGAGGCAATCGGATTGGCCAGGTTGCGGCCCGCGATATCCGGCGCCGTGCCGTGCACGGGTTCATACAGGCCTTTTTGATCGAGCGCGAGCGATGCCGATGGCAGCATGCCGATCGAGCCGGTCAGCATGGCGGCGGCGTCGGAAAGAATGTCGCCGAAAATATTGCCCGTCACCATGACGTCGAATTGCTTGGGCGCGCGCATCAGCATCATTGCCGCGGCATCGACGAACAAATGGGTCAGTTCCACGTCCGGGTATTCTTTGCCGACGTTGCTGACGACTTCGCGCCATAGCTGCATGGTTTCCAGCACATTTGCCTTGTCCACCGAACAAACTTTGCCGCGGCGCTTGCGGGCGGTCTGGAATGCCACATGCGCGATGCGCTCGATTTCAGACTCCGAATAGCGCATGGTGTTGAAGCCTTCGCGTTCGCCCGAAGGCAAGGTGACAATGCCGCGCGGTTCGCCGAAGTAGATGTCGCCGGTCAGTTCGCGCAGAATCATCAGGTCCAGGCCTTCGACAATCTCGGGTTTCAGGCTGGAGGCGCCTATGAGTTCCGGGAATAGGAAAGCGGGGCGGAAGTTGGCGAACAGGCCCAGTTCTTTGCGTAGACGCAGCAAGCTTGCGCCCGGACGCATGGCATAAGGGATGACTTCGTCGCCCGGCACGCCGGCGGCGCCGAAAAGAATCGCATCCGCATCGCGCGCGATCTGGGTGGTCGTGGCGGGCAGCGGATCGCCCACGGCGTCTATGCCTGCCGCGCCTATGGGCGCTTCGATCAGCTCCAGCGCCGTTTCCTGGCCCAGCACGGCGCGCAGTACCTTGACAGCTTCAGTCGTGACTTCTTTACCAATGCCATCGCCTGGCAGGACTGCAATTTTCATTCAATATTCCTCGGTGATAAATGGGAGTAGGCGCATGCGCCGGCTATGGGCGCAACGCGGTATAGCGTTGTTCGAACGCGGTGATCTGGTCGGTTTTCTGCAAGGTGTAGTCGATTTCGTTCAAGCCTTCGATCAGGCATTTTTTTGAAAAAGCATCGATATCGAATACGTGGGTGGAGCCATCGGGAGCCGCCACGGTTTGGGCGGGAAGGTTCACCACAAGGCGCATGCCAGGCGTTGTTTGGGCGATTTCCAGCAGGCGGGCGACCGCCTGGGCCGGCAGGACCACCGGCAACAAGCCATTCTTCAGCGCATTGGAAAAGAAGATATCGCCGAAGCTGGGCGCAATGACCGCGCGAAAGCCATAGTCGTGCAAGGCCCATACGGCATGCTCGCGCGATGAGCCGCAGCCGAAGTTGTCCTGCGCGACGACGATACGGGCCTGGCGGTAGGTAGGCTGGTTCAGGATGAAGCCGGGGTTTTCGTCGCCGGATTTATCGAAGCGCAGATCGCGGAACAGGAATTGGCCGAAATCGTCCGAGCGCGGTTTCTGCAAATAGCGGGCCGGCACAATCTGGTCGGTATCGATATTGGACCGGGGCATGGGCAGGGCGACGGCATCGAGGTGTTGGAACGCTTCCATGTTCTTATTGGCTCCTGGCGGCGAATTGCCGCACGTCGACCAAGTGGCCGGTGATTGCCGCGGCGGCGGCCATGGCCGGGCTCATCAAATGGGTGCGCGCGCCCGGGCCCTGGCGCCCGACAAAATTGCGGTTCGAGGTCGAGGCGCAGCGCTGCTGCGGTCCCACCTGGTCGCCATTGGTGGCCAGGCACATGGAGCAACCCGCATAGCGCCAATCGAATCCGGCATCGCGGAATATTTTGTCCAGGCCTTCCTGTTCTGCTTGCAGCTTGACCAAGCCGGACCCCGGCACCACCCAGGCCTGGACGCCCTGGGCAATATGGCGGCCCTTGGCGATGGCGGCGGCGCTGCGCAAATCCTCGATACGGCCATTGGTGCAGGATCCGATGAATACGTGATCGACGGCGATATCGGTCAAAAGCATGCCGGGCTCCAGGCCCATATAGGAAAGTGTGCGCTGCATCGCCTCGCGGCGCCCGCTGTCTTCGGCCTGGGCGGGGTCCGGCACGCGTCCGGAAATCGGCAGGGCATCCTCGGGACTGTTGCCCCATGTGACCATGGGAGCGATCTCGTCGGCATGCAGCCGCACTTCGCGGTCGAATTTGGCGTCCGGGTCGCTGGCCAGGGTGCGCCAATAAGCCAGGGACTCATCCCAGTCGGTTCCCGCCGGGGCGTATGGGCGTCCTTTGAGCCAGGCGAAAGTCGTGTCGTCCGGCGCGATCATGCCGGCGCGCGCGCCGGCTTCGATCGACATATTGCAGACGGTCAGCCGCCCTTCCATCGATAGGGCCCGAATGGCCGATCCAGCGTATTCAATGACATGCCCTGTAGCGCCGGCGGCGCCCAGGCGGCCGATAATCGCCAGGATGATATCTTTCGCGCTGACATTGTCGGCAAGAGTGCCGTCTATGGTTATCCGGATGGTGCCGGGCTTGCGTTGCCAGATCGATTGCGTGGCCAGCACATGGGCGACTTCGGAAGCGCCTATGCCAAAAGCCAGGGCGCCCAGGGCGCCGTGGGTGGAGGTATGGCTGTCGCCGCAAACAATCAGCGAGCCCGGCAGGCTCAGGCCTTGTTCCGGGCCGACCACATGAATGATGCCCTGGCGCGGGTCGTCCAGTCCGAAAAATTCAATTCCCCCTAGAGCGCTGTCGTCGCGCAGGGCGTTGACCATGGCCCGTTTCTCCGGGTCGGAGATATCCGCCAGATCGCGGCTGGCGGTCGGCACGTAATGATCGGCGGTCGCAAAGGCACGCTGCGGCGCGCGCAATGCAAGCCCTTGCTGGCGCAGCATTTCGAATGCGGGCGCCGACCCATCCTGGACCAGATGGCGGTCTACGTACAGCAGGCTTTGGCCATCTTCGCGGCGCAGGATTTCATGGCGCGCCCAGATTTTCTCGAACAGGGTGCCGGGCGGGGAATCGGTGGGCATGATTTCTACACTAATAGTTTGGTGAGGGGGAGCATTCAGTCAAGCTTGGCGCCGGACTCTTTTACGATGCTTTCGTAGCGCTTGGTTTCGGATGCCATGAAAGCGCCGAATTCTTCAGGGGTGCCGCCGCCGATTTCCGCGCCGTAGTCAGCCATTTGCGTGCGCAGTTTCTTATCGGACTTGAGCACCTCGTTGGCTTCGCGATTAAGCCGTTCGATGATGGCGGCAGGGGTGCCGGCGGGAGCCATCAGGCCATACCACGAGGAAGCGTAGATGGGCAGGCCCAGCTCGGCGAAGGTCGGCACATTGGGCAAGGCCGGGTTGCGCGCTTTGGACGCGACGGCCAGGGCGCGCAGCTTGCCGCCGGCGATCAGGGGCAGGCAGGTGGTGGTGTCGAGCATCAGCGAAATCTGGCCCGCCATCAAGTCGCTTTCGGCCGGCGACGTGCCTTTGTAGGGTACATGGACGATGTCGATCTTGGCGGCCATCATGAATTGCACGGCGGCCAGGTGCTGCGATGATCCGACGCCGCCCGAGCCGTAGTTCAGCTTGCCGGGATTGGCCTTGGCGTAAGCCACGACGTCCTGCATGGTCTTGAAGGGCGACGAGGTGGGAACGACCAGGATATTGGGCACCGATGAAACGAACATGATGGGCGCGAAATCCTTGACGGGATCGAAGCCCAGTTTTGAGTACAGGTGGACATTGACCGCGTTCGGGCTGATCGAACCCATCAGCAGGTTGTAGCCGTCGGGTTCCGCGCGGGCGGCGATGGCGGTGCCGATATTGCCGCCCGCGCCGGCCCGGTTATCCACCACGATGGGCTGGCCCAGTCTTTGGGACAGGGGCTCGGCAAGAATGCGGCCCATGGTGTCCACCCCGCCCCCCGGAGGCCAGGGCAGGTACATGCGTATGGAGTGATCGGGATAGGTGGCGGCCTGTGCCATGCCGGCACAGGCGAGGAATACGGTGGCGAGCCAAGTATGTATTTTCTTCATGATGTGCGTCTCCGTTGGATTTTTTGTGATTTGCCTGGCCATTCTTGAATAAATCGGCATGTCTGGCAAACATAATTAAGGCATAATAGGTATGATTAAAATTCATGCCTAATTTGTCCTATGCGCCGCTTGCCTCCCTTGAACGCCTTGCGCGCTTTTGAAGCCTCCGCGCGCAATGCCAGCTTTACCCGCGCCGCGCAGGAATTGTGCGTAACCCAGGGCGCGGTCAGCCGTCACGTCGGCGCGCTGGAAGACTGGCTGAAAATAAAGCTGTTCAAACGAGAGCGGTATGGAATCGAACTTACCGCCCAGGGCAATGTGTACTTTCGCACGATCAAGAATGCGCTGGATCAGATCGAATACGGTACCCAGCAATTGCGCCAAAGCCCGGACGAAAACCGATTGCGCATCAAGTTGCCGCCCACCTTCGCGATTCGCTGGCTGGTGCCGCGGCTGGCTCGCTTTCATGCGCGGCACCCCGGAATCGATGTCCAGATCACCACCTCGCATCAGCGCGCCGACTTCGATCGGGAAGATGTGGATGTCAGCATCCATTCCGAAGCCCATCCTCCGTCCGATGCGGTTTCGGGCTCCAGGTATTTATATTTGTTCGGGGAAACCTTGTTGCCGGTATGCGCGCCCGGCCTGTTGGAGCGCGAACCGCCGTTGCTGGCGCCTGGCGATCTTGCGCACCACGTTTTGCTTTGCTCGATGAATCGCCCTCTGGACTGGCCGACATGGCTGGCGGCGGCCGGGGTAGAGCAGATCGATGGCAATAGCGGCCTGAAGTTCGAGAACGCCGCGCTGGCTTACCAGGCCGCTACGGACCAGCTTGGCGTAATGGTGGCGCAGTTGGCGTTCGTCAACGACGACCTTGCTTCAGGCCGGCTGGTGGCGCCGCTGGGGCTAAGGGTGGCCACCTGGGGGGCATATTATCTGGCTTACCCCACCGATGCGCCCAAGCCCGCCCGGATCCAGATGTTCGAAGACTGGATATTGGATGAGGCGCGCGCCATGAACAAGCAGTTCGCCGATCAGGACGGCCTGGGCGTTGTCGAGAGGGCGGTGTAATGGTGTGGCTGATCCGCCAGAGGCTATGGCCTGTCGGCACTTCTCGTTGGCAGCGGCAACCGTAGTGGGTGATTGTTTCCAGGCAGAAAGCTCCGACTTTTATGGGCCGGGGCTTTTTGCATCGCGCTAGCTGCGTTGCAAAATACGTTCTCTATTAAGCGCCAGCGCTTCGTCGGTGGGTTCCCAGTCGCCCCAGAACGCGTCAGGAATATTGGGATGAGTATCTTTTAGCGATTCGGTAAAAGTGGGCTTGTATCCTCTGCGCAGCATCTCCGCGACTAACTGGGCATGCCGCTTTGCGAGATACCCTAGCCGCGTATAGAAGAAAGTCACATGGCCGGTTCCCAGTGTGTACTCGGCCGGCTGATCGAAGCCATGTCGCTGCGAAGCTTTTTGAGCTAACGCGAACACGCGCGGCAGCTCCCGGTATTCCGCGATCAGGTGCTGGCGGCTTAGATCTTGAACGGGAACGCAATTAATCCGGGTCATGGGACTACCTTTCCGCGTTGTCTATACGATGCCATATTGTCTTCCTTGGGGAAGATGTATGGAGGATGTTGGGGGAAAACGCAGCGGTGCCGCAGGGGAAAAACATGGGATCGTTGCGGATTTCTGCCTCGGGATTCAATCGAAAAAACAAAAAACCCTCTTAAATCAATAATTTAAGAGGGTTAATGTTTCAAAACTATGGTGCCCAGAAGAGGACTCGAACCTCCACACCCGAAGGCACATGGACCTGAACCATGCGCGTCTACCAATTCCGCCACCTGGGCATAAAGTGTATGCTATCGCTTTACTGATTACTGCCGCGTTAGGCGCTACTTCTTTAAGAGGCGCAAAGTATAACGTATTTTTTAAACCAACGGAAATCACTTTTGAACAAACGCTCCAAGAACGACTCGAACAACAAAGAAAATCCCGCGGGCACGCACGATTTGCCGCCGGATTTTGATCCAGAAGTGCCCAGTCGAGAAGTCATCATGCAGCATCTGCGATCCTCGGAAACGCCCGTGGCGCCTGATGTCATGGCGAAATCGCTGGGGGCGTCCGTGCCGTTGTCGGTGGGTTTCGATCGTCGCCTGAAAGCCATGGAACGCGACGGCCAACTTTTTTTCAATCCTCAAGGGCAGGTGCTGCTGAGCAACAAGCTGGAATTCATCGCCGGGCGCGTACAAGGCCATCGCGACGGTTTCGGCTTTTTATTGCGCGATGATGGCGGGCCGGATTTATTCCTGTCGCCGCGTGAAATGCTCAAGGTGCTGCATGGCGACCGCGTTTTGGTCAAGCCCGACGGCGAATATCGCGGCAAGCCGGAAGGCACTATTGTCGAAGTCATCGAGCGGCGCACCAACAAGCTGGTCGGGCGTTTCCTGAACGAACGCGGCCTATTCCATCGTGGTCCCCGAAGACCAGCGCATCAAGCACGACATCCTGATTCCGCCCGGTGAAGGGCGCCGCCGAACCGGGGCAGGTGGTCGCTGGTCGAAATCATCGAGCAGCCGACCACGCCACACGCAGCCATTGGGCCGGGTGGTCGAAGTGCTGGGCGAAATCGACGATCCCGGCATGGAAATCGAAATCGCCGTGCGCAAGTTCGACGTGCCGCACGAGTTTTCGGCGGCCGCGCTGCAACAGGCCGAGAAGCTGCCTGCCCGAAGGTGCAAGGCCGCCGACCTCAAAGGCCGCGTCGATTTGCGCGACGTGCCGCTCGTCACTATCGACGGCGAGGATGCGCGCGATTTCGACGATGCCGTTTATCTGCGAGCCGGTCGAGCTCGGTACCGGCAAACGCAAGCGACCGGGCTGGCGCCTGTTGGTGGCCATCGCCGACGTCAGCCATTATGTCCGCCCGGCGATGCGCTGGACGACGGACGCCATCGAGCGCGGCACCAGCGTGTATTTTCCGCGCCGGGTCATACCCATGTTGCCCGAGACCCTGTCCAACGGCCTTTGCTCGCTCAATCCCGACGTCGACCGGCTGGTGCTGGTCTGCGACATGGTGATTCCGGCCAATGGCGCCAAGGCCGGCAGCGTCACCGCTTATCAGTTCTACGATGCGGTCATGCATTCGCATGCGCGCACTACCTATACCGAAGTTTGGGCGGCGCTGCAGCAGCCCACCGGGCCGGCGGGCGCAAGCCATGCAGCGCGGTCCTGCCGCATCTGCAGAATCTGTACGAACTCTATCAATTGCTCGCGCAGGCGCGAAAAAAGCGCGGCGCGATCGATTTCGATACGGTCGAAACCAGGATCGTCTGCAATGAACTGGGCCGGATCGAAAAGATCGAAGCCTATACGCGCAACGATGCTCACAAGCTGATCGAAGAATGCATGCTGGCCGCCAATACCTGCGCGGCCGAATTCATGGCCCGCAACAAGCACCTGGGCCTGTATCGCGTGCACGAGGGCCCGACGCCTCCAAAGCTGAAATCCTTGCGCGATTACTTGCGCAATCTTGGCCTGACCCTGGGCGGCGGCGAAGACCCCACTACCGATGACTACGCCAAGCTGGTCCAGTCGGTGCGCAGCCGGCCGGACTTTGCGATTATCCAGACCATGTGCCTGCGTTCTTTGCAGCAGGCCATGTACAGCCCGGACAAGGTCGGTCACTTTGGCTTGTCCTACGATCACTACGCCCATTTCACTTCGCCGATACGCCGCTATCCGGATCTTCTTACCCACCGGGTCATCAAGGGCATACTGCGCGGCAAGCGCTATGTGCCCCAAGCTCGACGATATCGGCAATCTTGCGGCCCTGCCGAAAGACGAGCGCGAGCATGCGGTCTGGGAAAAGCTCGGCCTGTACTGCTGTCGGCCACGCGAGCGCCGCGCCGACGACGCCTCGCGCGATGTCGAGGCATGGCTCAAGTGCTGGTTCGTCAAGGAACACGTCGGCGAAGAGTTCAGCGGCACGGGTAACCGGCGTGGCCACATTCGGCATATTCGTTACGCTGGATACCTTGCACGTGGAAGGCATGGTGCATGTGTCGGAGCTGGGTGGCGGATTATTTCCAGTTCAACGAAGCCATGCACGAGCTGCGCGGCGAGCGCACAGGCATGCGCTATCGCCTGACCGATCAAGGTTCAGGTGCAAGTGGCGCGGGTCGACCTGGAAGCCCGCCGTATCGAGTTCCGGCTCGTCAAGGGAACCACCTTCAAGGCGTTGAAAGCCGCGATCGAACCCGAGGCGCCCACCGGGCGGCGGGTAAAGCGCGCGGCGCCAACCAAACCGGAAGCCTTGAAAGGCGCGACATCCCGGCAGCGCAGGGCAGCCGCCAAACGCAGCGCCAAGACCAGCTCTACGCCAAAAACCATACGGCGTCGCTAACCGATAGGGGGCGTGCAAGGGTAGCGCGGCGGCGATATCCGGCCATCCTGGAGATGGCCGGAACGAGTCCGGCGCATTCCCGGGGGTAAAATGCCTTGGCGGCGCGCTTTCGCGCGAAAGCGCGCCGCCAAAACAACTCCATAAGGATATCCATGTCGTCTCATCAGGTTCTGGCCGGTTTCCATGCCGTGATCGCCCGTTTGCGCCACGCGCCGGGCTCAATCAAAGAGCTCTACGTCGAAGCGTCGCGACGCGACAAACGCATGCAAACGTTTATCGACCAGGCTCAGGCGGCCAATGTCCGGGTTCATCCGGTTCCCGCCGATCGCCTCGACGGTTTGGCGCGCGGCACGCGCCACCAGGGCGTGGTGGCATTGGCCGAGGCCCATCCCCTGGCGGCCGATGTGGATGAAGTCCTGGACTGGCTGGAAGACAAGCCCGAACCCGCGCTGTTCCTGATACTGGACGGCGTGACCGATCCGCATAATCTTGGGGCGTGTCTGCGCACGGCCGACGCGGCCGGCGTGCATGCCGTGATCGCGCCGCGCGACAAGGCCGTTGGCTTGAACACCACCGTGCAGCGCGTTGCAAGCGGGGCCGCCGAAACGGTTCCTTATATTATGGTGACGAACCTGGCGCGCACCATGCGCCAGCTTAAAGAACGCGATGTATGGCTCGTGGGAACGGACGATCAGGCAACGGCATCCATTCATCAGGTCGATGGCCGCCGGGCGATGGCATGGGTGATGGGCGCCGAAGGCGAGGGTATGCGCCGCCTGACTCGCGAAACCTGCGACGAGCTGGTCAACATACCCATGCTGGGCTCGGTCGAAAGTCTGAACGTCAGTGTTGCCAGCGCCGTATGCCTGTACGAATCGGTGCGCCAGCGCCGTTCATAAGCCATCCCCGCGCTGGCGTATGCCAGTTCGGCCCCGGTTCCATGCGGCGATCCTGGCGTCGTTGTATTGTTTACTATATTTTCTTTTAATTTTTCGCTTCTTTCATCATGGCAAAAAACGGCTTTACCACTACGATTCTTCATTCCGATCGGCGCTCGTCGGTTGAGCATGGGGCGATTCATAAGCCTATGCATACGTCATCGCAGTATGCCTTCGACGATGCGCGCGAATTGGCCGCTGTGTTCCAGGGCAAGCCTGGCTTTACCTACGCTCGCCAGGGCACGCCCACGACCGCCGCCCTGGAAGCCAAAATAACGCAAATGGAAGACGGCGCCGGCACCGTCAGTTTTGCGACTGGCATGGCGGCATTGGCGGCCACTTTTTTTTCCTTGCTGAAAGCGGGCGACCACCTGATCAGCAGTCAGTATATTTTTGGCAACACCAATAGTTTGCTGGGTACGTTGGCTGGGCTGGGGGTCGAGGTTACCGTTGTCGACGCAACCGATGTCAAGAATGTCGTTGCCGCTTACCGGCCCGAAACCCGCATGGTGTTCACCGAGTCGCTGGCCAACCCCGGTACCCAGGTGGCCGACCTGATGGCCATAGGCGATTGGTGCAAGGAAAAAAACCTGGTGTATGTGGTCGACAACACACTGGTCACGCCATTGCTGTGCCAAGGCAAGGCAATGGGGCGCGGCGCTGGTGGTCAATTCCTTGTCCAAACATATAGGCGGCCACGGCAATGCGCTGGGCGGGGCGGTTACCGATACCGGGCTGTACGACTGGACTGATTATGAAAACATTGCCGAGCCTTATCGCAAAGGCAAGCCCACGGCATGGGGCCTGACCCAGATAAAGAAAAAAGGCTTGCGCGACATGGGCGGTACCCTGGCGTCGGAATCGGCCCATCGCATTGCCGCGGGGGCGGAAACGCTGGCCCTGCGCATGGATCGTTCTTGCGCCAATGCCCTGGCGCTGGCGCAGTTTCTGGATGCGCACCCAAAGGTCGCCAAAATCCATTACCCGGGCTTGCCCGCTCATCCGCAACATCAGCGTGCCGCGCAAATGTTCGGTAATCGTTTCGGGGCATTGATGGGTATCGAGCTGGTCGACGATGTCGACTTGTTTGATTTCCTGAATCGCCTGAAAGTTTTGATATTGGCGACTCATCTGGGCGACAATCGCACCCTGGTCTTGCCTATGGCCCACACTATTTATTATGAAATGGGCGCTGAACGCCGCGCGTTGATGGGGATTTCCGACAACTTCCTGCGTGTGTCCATCGGTATCGAAGATGTGCAGGATCTTATCGACGACGTTGTCCAGGCCCTGCAGTAATCCCAATATTGAACGTATTGTTCAGGACGTCTGGAAAACCATGCTGCGAAACCAATAACATAATTTCACCCTTACTGGTGAGCTTGGTTGCAAACTTTTCCAAATTTGCATATGTTGCTGCGCAAAAACAAAAAAGTCAGCAACGATGCGGGTTTTCAAGGTTTTCCACTTGACAGGCATTGGTTTCAAAGGCTTAATACGCGGTAGTCAAGCAAGTGTGCTATTTGCAGCAATGCCACTTGTTTGCACCCCACATTATTGGGTGTGGGTAATACGAATGTCACCGACCGTGCTGCGTATTTTTCAATCAAAGTGCCAAGTCAATTCCTTGCGAATTAATTTGGCTACAATAATTTTTAGGGGTAATCCTTAATGAACAAAACAGAGCTTATCGAACACATTTCCACCAAAGCCGATTTGTCGAAAGCCGACGCCGGCCGTGCGCTCGAAGCGTTTATCGGGGCCGTCAAAATTACACTAAAAAAGAAAGGCACTGTGACTCTGGTCGGCTTTGGCACATTCGCTGTGTCCGAACGCGCCGCACGCACAGGTCGCAATCCGCGTACTGGCGAAGCCATCAAAATCAAGAAAGCCAAGGTGCCAAAGTTCCGTCCGGGCAAGGCTCTTAAAGAAGCCGTCAATTAATACCTGATTCTGATTTGCATAGTCAAACGCGCTGGGTATAATTTTGTCCTTCGCGTTTTACACCAAAAGAAGTGGTACCCATCGGGTGCTTAGCTCAGTTGGTAGAGCGGCGCCCTTACAAGGCGTAGGTCACAGGTTCGAACCCTGTAGCACCCACCACGTAAACGCTAGTCAAATTAAGCACTTGGAATAATTCTTCCAAGTGCTTTTTTTTTGCATAAAAAATATGCGGGTGATGACTATGCGGGCGATCCATTGCTTGCGAGCAATGCAGTGAAAGCGGAAGTTTTCATGGCCAGCCCTTTGAGTCGGTTTGGAAATGAAAAGAACGGGGTAAGAGCACTGTCAGAAAAATCCCATATACTTTGGCCGGTGGGTTTAATCTTTTTGCCATTGCTGATATGGTGCTTGCTTGATCCAGAGTAATGGTTGTTGAATTCTGATATACAACTTTCCATCCATGATTTTGCGCACTTTCACTTCACGCATTTGTTTTGATCGCTTGCAAGCGCTGATGCGCAAATCGGTTCTGCTTGTCGCGCTGGGATTGGTGGCCGGCTGCAGCAGCATAGGGCCCAACGCCATTCGTACCGATCAGGTCGATTATGCCGATTCGATAGGTCATGCGGCCACGCGTCAATTGCTGCTCAATCTCATTAGGGTGCGCCATCGCGAGGTTCCTTCCTTCATTTCTGTGAGCCAACTGGTGGCCAGTTATGGCGTCGAGTTCCGCGGCGAGGCCAGTCTTTCCTTCTTGGACAGGACGACCTCGGGGAAACAGCGGCAAACCGTCGACGAGACAGGCGGCAGGCTTCTGGCCGGCGGCAGCTATAGCGATCGGCCGACTATCACCTACACACCGGTTCGCGGAGGGGATGCCGCGCGTTTGCTGCTGAACCCCGTTCCCCCCGAAGTTCTCTTTGCTTTGCTCGCTTCCGATCAACCCGCCCATCTTGTTCTGGGCATTCCTGTGGCTGCCATCAATGGTATTCGCAATGTCACCGGCGATCGGCCGGAGCTCGTCAGCGAGGGCAAGCAATTTCGAGAAATCATAGATTTGCTCGATCAGCTTTCAAGCGAAGAGCGATTGGCTTTGCGCTTTGTTGACGAGCATGGCGCCAGGCAGGCCCATTTGATCTTTGCCGACAGGAATCCCGCGGGTCCGCGGGAACTTCGGCTCAGGGAACTGCTGGGTTTGGATTTAACGACGCACGACCTTCCCATTGTTTTTGGACTGGGTCGCGGGAAGCCTAATGAGCTTACCATTCACACTCGTTCCATTATTGAAGTATTGCGAACGTTGTCGCAGGTCGTGCCATTTCGGCCGGGTTTTCATGGCGGCGAATCCAATAGGCTCACGCCTGTCGATCCGCTCCTTACCAAATTTCGCATACAAATCGGACGCTTTCCTCCTCCCGATGCGTTTGCCGCCATTTCGCATAACAATACGTGGTATTGGATCGAACGCGATGATGTGGAAACGATAGAAGTGATCTCGTTTGTGATGTTGCTGCTTAATGTTGCGGACACCACAATCAAGACGCAGTTGCCCATCATCACGATCCCGTCGGGCTGAATAATGTTGCAGTAATGGCATGGTGGCCTGCATGCGCACCCCATCGGTCATTGCCGGCATTCCGGCTGTGCATGGGAACGGTCTGACATATTCACCCAGGGGAGACGTAAAAATATGCTTGGAAAAACGGCTTTGGCCTTGGCTTTATCTTTGACTTTCGGACTGGCCTGCGCGGCTGATTGTGATAATGCAATGAATCAGGCCGGCATGAACCAGTGCGCCGGCGCTGCTTATGACAAGGCAGATGCGCAATTGAACAAGATTTATAAGGAAGTCCTGGGCAAAGCCGACGCCAGCCAAAAGCCGCAACTGAAAGCGGCACAGAATGCGTGGATAAAATTCAGGGATCTTGATTGTAAATTCCAGAGTTCCGCCGTTGAGGGCGGCTCGATCTATTCAATGGTGCTGGCGGCTTGCCTGGAAACAAAAACAGTGTCTCGCACCGAAGAGTTGAATGCCTTGCTCCAATGCAAGGAAGGGGATGTTTCCTGCGCACTGGCGCCATAATGCGCCTGGAAAGTCAGGGCTTCAAATCGTTTGATCACCTCTGCCCGGAAAAGGCGCTATGCATCAATATTTTTACGGTTGATTGCGCGCAGCGCCGCCTCTCTCCGATATTGCGATATTTTCTTTTGATGGCTTAAAGCAGACTGTGGCTCTGGCTCTGCCGTTTCGGCCTGTCGCATCGACTTCTTCTGTTTTCTTCCCAGCATTCTTTTTCGGCGCGGCAGGGGAGTGCGCGAAGCTTGCCGCTTCGTTGCCAGCGATGAGCCTGCCTGGTCATTATTGCGAATAGTTCGCATTTCTGATACTATTTTGCTCTTGTTTTAACCGTGACGATTAGGCGCAACATGCCGCGCTCGCCACTTAACACTTTCAATTGCTGATTCATGCCGCGTTCTCATGCTGAGCCGAAATTCCGTCCCGCGCTTATTAAAGCGGCCGGGATAGCCGTTGCGGTGGGACTGCACTTGGCAGTGCTGGGAGCGATACTTTCGTCGCCGCCCATCAAGCCGGAAATAGAATTGCCCGAGGCGGTCGAAGTGCGTTTTGTCGAACTTGCCGACGACCCGGTCGAGGCCGCCGCCAACACCGAAACCGATGTCCAGCCGGTCAAGGAAGAAGCCGTTGTGCCGCCGGAGCCTGTCGTGGAACCCGAGCCTGTTGTCGAGCCCGAACCAGAACCTGTTGTCGAGCCGGAACCAGAGCCCGAGCCGGTTGTACAGAAGCCTGATCCCGAAACCATAACACCAGAGCCGCCCAAACCGAAACCCAAACCGAAGCCCAAGCCCAAACCGAAACCCAAACCTGTGGTCAAGGCGCCGCCCAAGCCCGAGGCGCCTGTGGTTGCGGCGGCCGCGCCGGCCGGCAAGGCCAGTGCTCCAGCCACGCCCAAAGGGCCTTCGGCGCCTGTCGATCCAGACCGGCCGCGCATGATAGGCAAGGTCGATTACATGGGCCAGCGCCCCAGTCCTGTATACCCGCAGGTTTCCGAGCGCCGTGGCGAGCAGGGCCGGGTGGTGGTGCGTGTGCTGATTTCCGCCCAGGGCGCGGTGCTGAATGTGTCGGTTCGCTCATCTTCGGGTTATGCGCGCCTGGACGAATCCGCCTTGAAAGCGGCGCGTTCCGCCCGTTTCAAGCCTTATACGGAAAACGGCACGGCATACCAGGCAATGGCCGATATCCCTTTTGATTTTGTTTTATAGGACGCAACAAATGTTGGATTTTCTGAATACAGCACTGCATGTGCTTGCCCAGCTTGGCGAAGCCGCTCCCGCGGCGCAGTCGGGCATCGCGGCGGCGTCCGGCGTTGCCGCTCCTGTTGCGGGCGTGGCGGGCACCACGGCGTCCGAAGTCGCGCAGGGCGGAGGCATGCTGCATTTCATTTCGCAAAGCGACATTGTCGGCAAGACGCTGTTTGGTTTTCTTATCGTCATGTCTGTGACCAGTTGGTATCTGATTTTCGTCAAGTCGTTCACGAATATACGGATAGGCATGCGCTCCAAGAAGTTCCTGACCGGATTCTGGGCCGCCAGTTCGCTGGAACAGGTCGAAAATGAAATCGCCACGCACGGCGCCAGCGAACCCTTTGCGCACCTGACGATCCATGCGATCCATGCGCGCACCCATCATGCCAAGTACGGCGCTCTCAAGCTCGAGGAAAAAGGCTCGACGGGAGCCTTTGTCACGCGCACCATACGCAAGGTCATAGATGAAGAAACCGCAAGGCTCGAGAACGGTCTGACCATCTTGGCATCGATAGGCTCGACCGCGCCGTTTGTAGGTTTGTTCGGCACGGTATGGGGCGTATATCATGCCTTGGTCGGCATCGGCCTGTCGGATGGCGTAACGGTCAACCGCATTGCCGGTCCGGTGGGCGAAGCGCTCATCATGACGGGACTGGGCCTGGCGGTGGCCATCCCCGCTGTATTGGCCTATAACGGCTTTGTACGCAGCAATCGCGTTTACCTGGCCCGCCTGGACGCTTTTGCCCATGACCTGTTCACCTTTCTGTCCACGGGGCAGCAGGTGTCGGAATCTTCCGGCAAGGCGCGCCGCGTCGTGCTTGCCGCCACTAAAGGTGAATAAATGGCTTTCGGCAGCTTTGACAACAAAGGGGTAAGCCATACGGTCTCCGAGATCAATATGGTGCCGCTCATCGACGTGATGCTGGTGTTGCTGGTGATATTCATCATCACCGCGCCGCTGCTCAGCCATTCGATCAAGATCAATGTGCCGCAGGCTACGTCCCAGCCGGTGGAGCAGGAACCCAAGACCATCGATCTGGCGGTTGATGCCCAGGGCCAACTGTACTGGAACGAGCAGGCGGTGACGGCGGATCAGCTTACGCAAAAATTCGCCGCCGAAGCGGTGCTTGAGCCTCAGCCTGAATTGCGCATCCGGGCCGACCTGAATACGCGCTACGAAGTGTTGGCGCAGGTCATGAGCAGCGCCAAGTCGGCGGGCCTGAAGCGGCTGGGCTTCATTACCCGGCCGGGGTCCAAGGACGCGGCCGGCAATCCTGCCGGACCGGCAGACAAATAAGGGCGCAGGCCCTGGATCCGGCATTGTTTTTTTCGCGGATCGGGTTACGCAAGCGCTGCCTGTCGGTCCGCTTGCTACCATCGGCAGGGGTTTATATATGTTCCCGGCATGGACAGCCGTTCGTCAGTTTTGTAACGGCGGCGGGATAAATTGTTTGGGAGCTATAAAATTTTGCGCGCTTCGATATAGAATCACGGTATGAGACTTCTAGTGATCGAAGATGACGCCACTTTGGGCCATGCCCTCCAGGAATTCCTGGTCGAGCAAGGGTATGCGGTCGACTGGCTGACCGACGGTGATCAGGTGCTGGGCGCGGTGGCCGGGCAAAATTACGACCTGTTATTGCTGGATTTGAATCTGCCGGGCCAAAGCGGGCTTGATATCCTGCACAAGCTGCGCGCCGGCAACCAGCAGGTGCCGGTGCTGATACTCACCGCGCGCGACGGCATCGAGGACCGCGTTGCCGGCCTGGATGCGGGCGCCGACGATTACGTCACCAAACCCTTCGAGTTGCCCGAGCTGGCGGCGCGTGTGCGCGCCTTTGCCCGGCGGCGCGCCGGCCAGGCCCAGCCTTTTATCGAAGCGGGGCCTTTGCAGTTCGACACTGTGGGCCGCGAAGTGCGCGCCAATGGCGAGCGCCTGCCCTTGTCGGTGCGTGAACTCTCCGTGCTGGAAATGCTGATGGCGCGCGTGGGGCGGGTGGTTACCAAGCGGCAAATCGTCAATTCGCTTTCGGCGTGGGATGCCGATTTCAGTGAAAATGCTGTCGAAGTGTATGTGTACCGCTTGCGTAAACGGCTGGAAGGCACTGGCACAAGCATACAAACCGTGCGGGGTTTCGGCTATCTTCTCGATGTAGAAAGTGCCGCGTAAACTGCGCGGCAAATTGATGCCGCAAGGCTCGCTTGCGCGTCATTTGGTCTTGCGCTTGCTGCCTGCGGTGATTGTGCTGGTTGCGCTGGATGTCAGCATCACCTGGGTGATGACGCTCAAAATGAGCCTCGAAGACTGGCTGCTGCGCGATCTTTTCTGGACGATGGTTGTCAGCCAGTTCGTGCTGGTTTCCATCTTTACCTGGGTCTTGATTTCCGGCGTGCGTTCAGGCCTGGCGTCCATCAATAGGCTATCCCAGGAAATCAGCCAACGCTCCATCGACGATCTGCAAGCGCTGGATATGGCGGGATTGCCCACCGAAGTGGCGCCCATGGTCGCCCATTTCAACGACCTGCTGGTGCGCCTGGATGACTCCATGCAGGCGCAAAAACGGTTTATCGGGCACGCGGCCCATCAGCTCAGGACGCCCTTGGCCGGCCTGAAGCTGGAATCCGAACTGATGTTGACGCGCAGCTTGCCGGACGATGTGCGCGAGCGCGCCGAGCGAATCAAAATGGTCACCGATCGCATGATAAGGCTGGGCCAGCAGTTGCTGGTGCTGGCGCGCGCCGACTCGTCGACCAGGCCGCAAGACAGTTTTGTACGGCGCGATTTATGCGAATGGGTGCGGATCAGCGGCGCCGAATGGATCCCCGCGGCGCGCGCCAAGCATGTGGATATCCAGTTGGTGGCGCCCGATGAACCCGTCTGGGTGGATGTGGATGCATTGCTGCTGGAAGAGCTATTGAGCAATCTCATCGATAATGCCTTGCGCTACGGCGTGGGCGCCAGCACCATCACCTTGCAGGTGACCACGAATCCGCCATCGCTCTCGGTGGAGGATGACGGACCGGGCATCGATCCGGAGGACGCCGAGCGCGTATTCGAAGCCTTTTACCGATCTTCCCGCGCCAGCGCCGGCGGCTCCGGGCTGGGCTTGGCCATTGTGCGCGAAATCGCCCGGGCCCACGGCGGCTGGTGGAATCTTGCAAGCCGCCCGGTGTTTCCGGGTACGCGAATTACTGTTGTATTCCCAGGCCCCAGAATCGGGGCGAAGCTTAGAAGGCAAGAGTAAAACCAATATGGACAAGACAATTGTGCCTCAAGAGCACCCGAAACCGAGCGCATCGCCAGGGGCCGCTATTCTGATTGGAGCCTTGGGGGTGGTGTACGGCGACATAGGCACCAGCCCCCTGTACACCATCAAGGCGGCGCTCGCTCAAATCCCGAACCCGGGCGAGGCCGAAGTCATAGGCCTGCTGTCGCTGCTGTTCTGGATGCTGATGATGGTCGTTTCGCTCAAGTATGTGACCATAATTCTGCGGGCGGACAATCGCGGCGAGGGCGGCACACTGGCGCTGATGGAGCTTGCCGTTCGCGGCATGTCGGGCAAAAAAAGGTCGTACCTTATTGTTTTGGGCTTGATCGGCGCCTGTTTGTTCTATGGCGACAGCATGATTACCCCGGCCATATCGGTACTGTCCGCCGTCGAGGGGATTGCGATTGTGTCGCATACCCTGGACCAGTGGGTGGTGCCGGTGGCGGTGCTGGTGCTGGCGGGCCTGTTCATGATTCAATCGCGCGGCACAGGGGCCATGGGCAAGATGTTCGGTCCTGTCATGCTGGTGTGGTTCCTGACCCTGGGGGTGCTGGGGGCGTGGCGTATTGTGCTGGAGCCCAGTATTTTACGGGCCTTGAACCCGATGTGGGCCGTGGCATTCATTGCGCATGCGCCATGGGAAACCTTCCTGTTGCTTGGAGCCATCGTGCTCGCGCTGACAGGCGCGGAGACACTGTATGCCGATATGGGCCATTTTGGCCGCTCGGCTATCAGCCGGGCCTGGTTCGGCCTGGTGATGCCGGCCCTGGTGCTTTGTTATTTCGGCCAGGGCGCCCTGATCCTGGCCGATCCCTCCACCATCGTCAATCCCTTCTTCCATATGGCGCCGGACTGGGGGCTTGCGCCTTTGGTGGTGCTGGCTACCGTGGCGACCATTATTGCTTCTCAGTCGGTTATTTCCGGGGCCTTTTCGGTTACGCGCCAGGCGGTTCAGTTGGGCTTCTGGCCGCGCATGGTCATCTTGCATACCTCGGCTCGCGAAGAAGGGCAGATTTATCTGCCGCGCGTGAATATATTGCTGTTCATCGCCGTGCTGGTGCTGGTGCTGGTGTTCCAATCGTCGGAAGGCCTGGCGCATGCCTATGGTTTTGCGGTTACCGGAACCATGCTGATGACGTCGCTGCTGGCCTTCGCCGTGCTGCCCCGCAACGCGAAGGGATCCAGGCGCGTCATGTGGCTATGTCTGATCAGCATGTTCCTGATCATGGATGTTTTGCTGTTTTCGTCCAATGCCTTGAAAGTCCACGACGGCGGCTGGGTGCCGCTGTTGGTGGGTTTGTGCCTGTTGACGCTGATGATGACCTGGAAGCAGGGCCGCGAAAAAATGCATGAAACCTTGTCGGGAGACCATCAACCGCTCAAGTCATTCATGGAGTCGCTGGAAGAATACCCGCCGACCCGTGTGCCCGGCACGGCGGTATTCATGAGCATGATCGTCAATACCGTTCCGCCGGCGTTGCTGCACAATCTCAAACACAACAAGGTCTTGCATGAGCAGGCCTTGTTCCTGACGGTGGAAAGCGCGGACGTGCCTTATGTGCCTTTCGGCGAGCGCTATCACTTGGAGCGATTGAGCCGGACCGGTTGGCAGGCAGTGGCTCGCTGGGGTTTCAAGCAGGAACCGAATGTGCCCCAGCTGCTCGAGCAAATCACGCATGAGCATCCCGAACTGAACCTCGAGCCGATGCAGACCTCGTATTTCCTGTCGCGTCAAACGGTTATCGTGGTGCGCAAATTGCCTTTTCATTTGGCATGGCGCCGCCGTCTGTTTGCCTTCATGGCCAAGAATGCCAGCCGCAGCACCCGTTTCTATAAAATCCCGCCCAATCGCGTGGTGGAAATGGGCATGCAACTGGAGCTATAACGGCTGCGGGCCGGATTGGGCGCCAGGGGCGCCGTAATCCGGCCCGCAGGTTCCCGCATTACATTGGCTACTTGATGGTGCCGCTTGTTCCAGGGACGGGGACGGGCCGCATTGGAGCCGGGTAAGGGCTGGGGGCCGGAGGCGGCAAGGCGCCGGGCGACAGCGATGGCGCGGGTACTACAGGAGGAGGATTGGGTGTCAAGGCTGGCGCCGGCTGGACTGGAACGGTTCCAGGCGCCGGGACGGGGGCGCCAGGGGTGACGATGGTGGTTTCGCGCAAGACCCCGCCGCCGCCTATGCTTCCGCGGGTTGTCGTGCTTTGGCCGGACATCTGCAGCATGCAATCGTTGCGCTCCGCCGCGGGCAGGGCCTGGCACCTTGCTGTTTCGTTATTCCCATAAGCCTGATTGCCATTGCTCAAGCGATTGCGGCGAGCCTCGTCCCGAGCTGCTCCCGCTTCGCGCAGGCAAGTCGCTTTATCTTGATTGCTTTGCCCTGCGTTGCAGCGCGTAACGTCGGAACGGTAGCGCGCGTCGATATCGGCATTACTGTTAGGGGCGGCGCCCGCCGCCAGGGCCAGGGGGCTTGCCAGGATTGCTCCTAAAGCGCACACGGCAAGCAGTTGGCGGGAAAATGGCGATGATCGAGTATGCATCATGGATGTACTCCTTGGTTGATGTCAATGCGCAGGAACAACTGCGAATCCGTGGTCAGTATATAGGCCTAAAGAGCTGGTCTCGCAACTCCATGCCGTAATAAGGGGCTTTGTTGTTCCAGACTGGTTTCTTGTTCAGCAAGTACTGTTCCCGGACGGCTGTGCATGCCGGTAACGCGCCGGCCGTTCCCGCGAAGCCGAACATGCGGATCAGCAGCGCAATATCGAAATGATCAGCAGCGTAATATCGAAACTTGGCCGGACATCTCCAGCATGCAATCGTTGCGTTTCACCGCAGGTAGAGCTTGGCACCTTGTTGTTTCGTTATTGCCATAAGCCTGGTTGCCATTGTTCAGGCGATTGCGGCAAGCCTCGTCCCGGGCCGCTCCGGCTTCGCGCAGGCAAGTCGCTTTATCCTGATTGCTTGGTCCGGTGTTGCAGCGCGTAATGTCGGCACGGTAGCGGGTGTCGATATCGGCATTGCTCGGGGCGGCGCCGGCGGCCAGGGCCAGGGCGCTCGCCAGGCTCGCTCCGAAAGCGCACGCGGCAAGCCGTTGGCGGGGAAATGGCGATGATCGAGTATGCGTCATGGATGTGCTCCTTCGTGGATATCAATGCGCAGGAGCCGCTGCAAATCCGCGGTGCAGTATATCGGCCCAAAGGGCTGGCCACGCGGGCGGGGATTAAGCGTTAACAGGCCCTAAATACTGTAATAACGGGTTTTGTTGTTCCAGACTGGTTTCTTATTCAGCAAGTCCGGCGGCGTCTTGCGTGTCCTGGCCTGTCCGCCGCCGGCGGTGGATGGCGGCGCGCATAAGCAGCATGGCTGTTATGGGCGAGGTAATGAACAGGAATATCGTTATCAGCAGGGGATGGACCACCACCCGATGCTCCAGTGCGGAAAAAACCAGGATCGATGCCAGCAGCACGCCGATTACGCCTAGCGTATTGCCCAGGGTAGGCGCATGGATGCGGCAATAAAAACTGTTCAGGCGCAGCAGGCCCAGGGAGCCGGTCAGGGTAAGAATACCGCTGATGACAAGGCATATGGCGGCAGGAATGGCGGCCCACAGGGGCAGAGTATCGATTGTCATGGCTCTATGACCTCGCCGCGCAGCAGAAATTTGGCCATGGCCACGGTTCCGGCGAAGCCGAACATGCTGATCAGCAGCGCAATATCGAAATACAGGCCCGAATTGAATTGCAAGCCCAGCACCAGCAATATGAGCATGCCATTGATGTATAAGGTATCCAGCGCCAGCACGCGGTCGGACGCGGTGGGCCCGCGCAGCAGGCGCAGCGCGGCGCAGGCAAGCGCCAATACGAAACAGCCCAGGGCAAAATTGGCGGCCCAATAAACGAGGTGGTTCATTCGAATATCTCCATCAAGGGGCGTTCATAGCGCTGCCCAATAGTGCGGCGCCATGCGCTTTCGTCTTTCAGATCCAGCACATGCAGCGTCAATGTGCTGTCGTCTTCGGAATAGTCGGACCAGACTGTGCCGGGTGTATAAGTAATGATACAGGCCAGCGCGGCCAGGCCGTGGGGATCGCGGATGTGCAAGGGAATTTTCAGAAAGCCCGGTGTGTTGCCGGCCCGGGAACCCAGCCAGATGATGCGCGCCACCATGATATTGGAACGGGTAATGTCGATGGCGACATGCCATACAAGCTTGATCGCGGTCAGCGGTTTTTTGGGATAGGCCTGCAAGGGACGTAAAGCGATGGCCGCCCAGCCCAGCAATAGCGCCAATATGGCGCCGAGCGCGAGCTGGCCCGGCGACAGCGTGTCGTTTAGCAGCAGCCACAAGGCAAGCAGCAGTAGAGGCAGGGTCAGCCGATGCAGATAACGTTTCATAGCGGGGTTCCAGGCGCCACGCCCCGGCTGGGGTTTTGCGTGAGAACGGCGTTGATATAGTTGGCGGGACGGTCAAGGTAGCGGGCCGTATCCTCCATGAAGCTCATTACCGGCCCTGCCCAGAAAGTCAAGGCGACGCAAGCCAGTATCAACGCGCCTACCGGTCCGGCTTCGACGATGCGCAGGCGCGGAATGACGGAATCGTCCGTGCTCCAGAAAAGACGTATGCCGGTACGGCTGAATGCAATAATGCCCGCCAGGCCGGATAGCAGCACGCCCGCCACCAGCATCCAGGCAGCGGGACTGGGATTGTCGGTGGCCGAGGTTTGCAAGGCGGCCGACAGCAAGGCGAACTTGGCGACGAAGCCTGACAGCGGCGGCAGGCCGACCACCAGCAAGGCGCAGGCAATGAACGCCAGGCCGAGAAATGCCATGGCGGCGGGGATGGCGACCCCGACCACATCATCGGAGTGGTCGGAGGGTTCAGGGTCTTCCAGGTCGAAGGCCTCGAGGCTGACGGCCAGAAGATCGGCGCCAAAGGCTTGTGTGCGTTCGACCATTTCCAGCAGCATGAAGAAGGCGCCCAGCGCCAGTGCCGAACTGACCAGGTAGAACAGCGCCGGTCCGGTCAAGGTAACGCCCGGCATGCCCAGCGCGGCGAATAGCGTGCCGGATGACAGAATGATGCAATAGCCCGCCTGCCGTTCCGCCTGGGGAGCGGCCAACAGTCCGATAGCGCCGAATACCAGGGTGGCCATGCCCAGGGGAAACATCCATGCTCCGCCGAACGCGGCCGGCGCGCCGGTGGGCAACAATAAAGAACCGATGCGCAGCAGAGCGTAGATTCCCACTTTGGTCATGACGGCGAAGATACCGGCGACGGGAGCGCAGGCATTGGCGTATGCGGCCGGCAGCCAGAAATTGAGGGCCAGGCGGCGGCCTTGATCAGGAAAGCGATACCCAGGATGGCCGCGCCGGCTTCAAACAGCCGGCGGTCCGGCCCGGCCAATTCGCCGGCCCGCGCGGCCAGGTCGGCCATGTTCAGCGTGCCGGTCACGCCGTAGATCAGCGCCATGCCGATCAGGAACAGCGAAGGATGCCAGCAGGTTGACGACGATGTAGTGCAGGCCCGGCTTCACGCGCGCCGCGCCGGAACCGTGCAGCAGCAGTCCATAGGAGGCGGCCAGCAAGACTTCGAAGAACACGAACAGGTTGAACAGATCGCCGGTCAGAAAGGCGCCGTTCAGGCCCATCAGCAGGAACTGGAACAGCGGATGGAAATGCACGCCGGCCCGATCCCAGCGAGCGGTGGAATAGTCCAGCGATGCGAGCGCCGACCACCGCGGTCAGCACCAGCATGACGCCGACAGGCGGTCGACGACCAGGACGATGCCGAAAGGCGCCGGCCAATCGCCCAGCAGGTAAACACCCACGCCATCGGTCCAATTGCTGGGAATGAGGCCGGCTGTCAGGCACAGCAATGTGGCCGCGACATACAGTCTGGGCGGCAAGCGAGCTGATGCTCAGGAGCAGCCGGGTGCGCCGTTGCGAGTCGCGCAGCATCAGCATGGCCGCGCCGGCCAGCAAGGGAATGACGACCGGAAGAATCGGCAGATGTTGAGGCCATCCGTTCACGTGTGGGTCTCCCGGCCGTCCACGTGATCCGTATCCGACAGCCCGCGCGAGGCGAGCAGGACAACCAGAAACAGCGCCGTGGTGGCAAAGCCGATGACGATGGCCGTGAGCACCAAGGCCTGCGGCACCGGATCGGCGTAATGGCTGGCGTCGGCTCCAAATTGTGTATTGATGACAGGCGGCGCGCCCAGCGCAATGCGCCCCATGCTGAAGATGAACAGGTTTACCGCATAGGAAATCAGCGTCAGGCCCATGATGACCTGAAAGGTTCGAGGGCGCAGAAGCAGCCAGATGCCCGAGCCGGCGAGCACGCCGATGGCGATGGAAAGAATGATTTCCATTAATGGTTTCCTTCTTCAGAGGACGCGGGTTTGCGATAGGTGCGCAGCGACTGGTGGGCAAGCGCGACCAGCATCAGCACGGTTGAACCCACAACCAGCATATATACCCCGATATCGAACAGCAGCACGGACGATACATGCACATGGCCGATGACCGGCAGGATCACGTCCCAGGTGATGGCCGCCAGAAACGGTTTGGATGCCCACCATACCGACATGCCGGCGGCGGCGGCCAGCAGCAGGCCCAGGGCGATCCAGTTTTGCGGATGGAGGCGCTGGCGCGCTTCCACCCAGATGACGCCGCCCACCATGTATTGCAGAATAATGGCGGTGGCCATGACCAGCCCGCCGACGAAACCGCCGCCCGGCAGATTGTGTCCCCGATCAGAAAATACAGGGAAACCAGGGCCGCCATGGGCAGCAGCAAGCGCACCAGAACGGCCGGTATTTTCATGAGGCCATCCGGGACCAGGGCTTTGGGATCGGGTTCGGTATGGCGGTCCGGCAGCTTGCCGCTTACCGGCAGATGCTGGCGGGCCGCCGGCAGCTTCAGGCTTTCCAGCGGCGGCCGGAAGCGTCGCAGCAGCGCATAGACGGTCAGGGCGACGACGCCCAGCACCGTGATTTCGCCGAAGGTATCGAAGCCGCGGAAGTCCACCAGTATGACGTTGACGACATTGGCGCCGCCGCCCATCGGGCAGGGCCTGTTTCACAAAGAAGGAGCGAAATTCCTTGTGGATGCGGGCGTGTCATGACGGCATAGGCAAGGACGGATAATCCGGCGCCGCCGATTACCGCAATGATCAGGTCGCGGAAGCGGCGCACGAAGGCGCGCAAAGTGTATTGCAGAGCCGGCCTGTCTTCGTCGGCCTCGACCCGAGGCGGCAGCCAGCGCAGTCCCAGCAACAGCAGCATCATGGCGACGACTTCGACGGCCACTTGCGTGAGCGCCAGGTCGGGCGCGGACAGCCAGGCAAAGGTCAGGGCGGTTACCAAGCCGGCGCCGCCGGCCATCAGCAACGATGCGGCCCGATGATACTTGGCTTGCCTTGCGGCTCCGATGGCGCAGGCCCCCCGGCAAGCCACATCAGCGCGAAAAGTGGATGGCCGGCTGTCGATAGCTGGGTTGCAGCCAGCCGCCATCGAGCAGCGGCAGCGCGGCAACGAAGAAGGTGGCCAGAACAATAAGCAGCAATTGCGGTTGCAGGCGCGGCGAGCGGGTCCAGTCCAGCAGGAAAGAGGCAAGCACATCCAGGCCTTCGACCAGGGACTCGAAACTGCGGCGGCCGTCGAAGCGGTAAATCAATGGCGCTTTGCCGGGTTGCGTGCGATGCCGATGGCGCAGCAGCCACAGCAGGCCAATGCCGCCGGCCAGCGCCAGGAAGCTCATGGCCAGCGGCAGGTTGAAGCCGTGCCAGACGCGCAAATCGTATGCGGGAGTGTCCGCGCCCAGGATGGCGACGATGGCGTTTTTCAGGAAAGGGCCCAAGGTGATGCTGGGGATGACGCCGACCACCAGGCAGACCAGCACCAGGATGGCGCTGGGAATCAGCATGCGCAGCGGCGGTTCGTGCGGGGCGCGGGGCAGGTCGCGGGGCGCCGGACCGAAAAAGACCTGGACAATGAAACGCAGGGAATACGCTACGCTGAAGGCGCCGGCAATGACAGCGGCAATCGGCAGCCCGTAGAGATTCAGCCAGTTGCCGCTGGCAAACACGGTTTCGGCGAAGAACATTTCCTTGGAAATAAAACCATTGAGCAGCGGCACGCCCGCCATGGACGCCGCCGCCACGACCGCCAGCGTGGCGGTGATGGGCATGCTGCGCCGCAAGCCCGATAGCCGGGTAAGGTCGCGTGTGCCGGTTTCGTGATCGACGATGCCGGCCGCCATGAACAGGGATGCCTTGAAGGTGGCATGGTTGATCATGTGAAATACCGCGGCGACCAGCGCCAGTTCGGCTATTCATGCCCAGCAGCAGCGTAATCAGGCCCAGATGGCTGATGGTGGAATAGGCCAGCACCCCTTTCATGTCGAGCTGGAAGGTGGCGGCGTAGGCGCCCAGCACCAGGGAACACAAGCCGGCCCCGCCTATGATCCAGGTCCATTCCGGCGTGCCGGCCATGACTGGCCAGAAGCGCGCCAGCAAGAAGACGCCGGCCTTGACCATGGTGGCGGAGTGCAAATAAGCCGATACCGGCGTGGGCGCCGCCATGGCGTTGGGCAGCCAGACATGAAAGGGAAATTGCGCGCTTTTGGTCAAGGCGCCCAGGGCGATCAGCACCAGCATCGTGGTGTACCAGGGGTGAGCGCGTATCAGGTCGCCGGAAGCCAGGACGATATCCAGGTCGTAGCTGCCCACGATGTGGCCCAGCATCAGCATGCCGGCCAGCAGGCACAGGCCGCCGCCGCCGGTGATGGCCAGCGACATGCGCGCTCCGCGGCGCGCGTCCAGCCTGTGATGCCAATAGGCGATCAGCATGAATGATGACAGGCTGGTCAGTTCCCAGAACACGACCAATTGAATCAGATTGCCCGAGAGCACCACGCCGAGCATCGAACCCATGAAGGCCTGAAAGAAAGCGAAGAAGCGCGGGACGGGGTCTTGGGGCGAAAGGTAGTAGCGGGCATACAGGACTATCAGGGCGCCCATGGTGGTAATGATCATGGCGAACAGCCATGAATAGCCGTCCATGCGCAAGGTGAAATCCACGCCCAGGCTGGGTATCCAGGGAACGATGGTCTTGACCACATGGCCGTCGATGACGCCGGGGAACTGTGTGAAAACCAGGATGGCGCAGGTTATGGCGACGAAGCCCGCCAGCCAGGCTTCCAGCTTACGCGCGTTCGCAGGCAGCAGCGCAGCGATAATGCTGCCTGCAAAGGGCAGGGCAAGGATGAAAAGCAAGGGCATTGGCAGCTGGAAGTCGTCTATGAGGGAATCCTGCCCTAATAATACGATATGTTGCTTTCAGCTTTAAGAACGATGGATATTTTTATGATTTGATTGCGGGTTTTATACCTTGGCAGCCCGCCGGCCAGCATCAGGACAAGGGGCGCGAGGCGCGCAGCGTCTTGGCTTTCAACACGTAAACCGTTACCGCCACGCCCGGAATCAGCAGGCCGATACGCAGCCAGGCAATCTGGATGAACCAGGCCGATACGGCCAGCGAGGCCCACAGGAAAACCAGCGCCATGATTTTGGCCCGCATCGGAATGCCGCCACCGCTTTGCATAGCGGCAAGATAGGGGCCGAATATCTTGTTGTTCATAAGCCAGCCATGCAGGCGATCCGAGCCGCGCAGATAGCAGGCCGAGGCAAGCAGCAGGAACGGCGTGGCCGGCAGCAAGGGCAGGAATAGGCCGAGCACGGCAAGAATCAGCGCCACGGTTCCCGCAATATTGAACAGGATTTTGATCACGATATGTTTTCGTCCGCTTAGGACCTGTTGATGCTAGATCCCCGCTCGCGTGACCAGATCGTCCGCAGGGCCGGTGTCACATCGGGCCCGGGGTAAGACGCGGGCGGGGATTTAGCATAACAGGCCCTAGCCGCCTGCGTGATGGGCGGCCAAAGGTTTTTGGATGAAGGCGGCTAGCGCGCCCGCGATCAGTATGCCGGCCGACACGGCCAGGCCGGTGGACAGGGATCCCGATACATCGCTGATCCAGCCAGCGGCGACCGGGCCTATGGCCTGGCCTATGGCAAACAGGCTGGTGGCGACGGCCATGGCGTTGCCCCAGGCCGGTTTTGGCAAATTCGTTTTGACAAAGCCGGTGACGGCCGCGGGCACCATGAATACGCTGGAGCCTACCAGGGCGGCCGATGCCCATACCCCGATGATGTTGTGCAAAGCCAGGGGCAGGGCGGCGCCGACGGCCAATACGCTAATGGACGCCGCCATGGGCAGGCCGTCGCGCCGGCCATTGAACAGGCGCCGCCAAAGCAGCGGCGCAACCAGTGTCATGGCGCCCAGCAGCGTCCACATGACCGAGGTGATGGCCGCCATCGGCATGGACTGGATATGGCTTAGCCTGAGCCAGGCAACAATGAAGGTCATATAGGCGATATAGCCCGTGCCGAACATGAAATACGCGGTGAGTTCCGGCACGCAAGACCGCCATGGCCACGCGGCGGATGCGCCCGCGCCCGACGGTTCCGCGATGGCTTTGGCGGCGGAAATGGCCGCCATGGACAAGGGCAGGCAGATAGCCGCTATGGCTATCCACGCCCACGGCCAGGATGCCGCGCCGCCGAGTTCGAACAGCCATGGCAGTATGGCCCCGGTAGCCAGCAGGCCCACGCCGCCGCCGCTGAAGAAAATGACGATGGCGCGCGTGCCTCGCACGCCCGATAGCACGCCTCCGCAGATAAAGACCCCGGCGGCGCCGAAACCGGCCAGAAAACGGCATATGGTAAGCAGGGAAAAGTCGTGGGTCAGCCCATTGGACAGCAGCGCCAGCATGGTCAGCCAAAGGCCGGCAATGAAGAGCCGGCGATTGCCCAGCCGGCCGACAAAGTAAATAGTCAGCAGCGAGCCCAGTAAATACCCCAGCGCGTTGGCGGTATTGAGCCAGCCGGCCTGGGCGTAATTCAGCCCCAGGTCGGTTTTCATGGCGGGCAGGATCAGGGCGTAGCCGAAGCGCGCAAAACCCACCGATACAGCTGCTCCGCCCGAAAGCGCCCACGGTATCAATGCTGGTTTCATGTCTGCATAGCCTTATATTTGATGGCGCGCCGGTTTTTTCTTGGCTGATCGGGTATCGAGGGCGCCGCAACCCGACGGGGCCGCGGATTTACAGCGGCATCGAATCCGAGTTTACCGCCCAATCGCGATTGCGCCCATGGCGCTTGGCCTGGTAGAGCGCCTGATCGGCGCGATGAAACAGGCTGTCCAGGCTATCGCCGGCAGCCGCCGTCGCGATGCCGGCCGAGAACGTGTAGCCGGGTAGCGGCAGGCTTGCGGCGCGGATTGAATCGGCGATGTGCTGGCGCACGCGGTTCAATGCCTGCACGGCGCCCTCGGCGCCAGTGTTGGTCAGAACGATCAGAAACTCTTCGCCGCCAATACGGCCGACGGCGTCTATGGGTCGTAGGTGAGTGCGCAGTTGCTTGGCCAGATGGCGTATCACGGTGTCGCCAACGTCATGGCCGGCGCTGTCGTTGATGCGCTTGAAATGGTCGATGTCCAGCATTGCTATCGACAAGGGCCAGCGCGCGGCCTGCGATTCGATCAGCATTTTTCCAAGATGGTTCATGATGAAGCGCCGGTTGTACAGGTCCGTCAGCGAGTCTGTCATCGATACGCGCACGGCCTCGTCACGTGCTTTGAGGAGCGCCCATTCGGTGGCTTTCAGCGGGGATACATCGGTGATCACCACGGAAAGCCAGCCATTGGGCTGCAGGGTTTCCGTGACCCATACCCAGCGGCCGTCGACAAGGTCGGATTGGAAGTACCGTATCGGCATTTGCCGATACTTCGTGCGCACTTGCGCGATCCAGGCGTCGATGTCCTGGGTTTCTATCAATACCCCGCAGCGGTTTTCATAGCAATTGCGTATCATTGCTTCCCAAGTTGGCGCATCGGCCGCCCGGATATTGAATGCCTGCTCGAACCAGGGGTTGGCCACGCGTAGCTGATCATTCGGGTCGAATAGCGCAAAGCCGCAGGCCGCCTGGGCGAGCGCTTCTTGCAGCAAGGCTGGCGGTGCATCGTAATCAGCCGATGTGGCGGTCGTGCTCATCAGTGGTTTTTCAATCGGAAGATTTTCAGGGGCCGCCTGGCATAGCGCCGGATCGAAATTCAAACGGATGCCGCCAGTGGAGGTGCTGCGTGAACGCCGCCATTGCCGACGGCGAACACTTGTCTCTACTGCTGTTGTTTTAGTGCGTTTCGCAGTTTATCAGCTAATTGCATCCATGTTTTTTGCGCAGGTGGGGTCAGGCGGAGTGGATGTCCCACCAGGCGGGCAGCAAGTCGCGGATGCGGGCCTGGGCATAGCGGTCGTCAATCAGGTAGACCACGCCGCGATCGGCGCGGCCGCGTATCACCCGTCCAGCGGCCTGGACCACTTTCTGGATGCCGGGATAAAGGTAGGCGTAATCGTATCCATGGCGTTCGCCGAAAGCGGCTCCCATGGATTGCCTGAGCTGCTCGTTGACTGGATTGGTCTGGGGCAGGCCCAGCGTCGAGATGAAAGCGCCTATCAGGCGGCGGCCCGGCAAGTCTATGCCTTCGGCAAAGGCTCCGCCCAGCACAGCAAAGCCTATGCCCGCGCCTTCGGCGCTGAAACGGGCCAGGAATTGTTCTTTTGCCGTTTCGTCCATGCCGCGGGTTTGTTCCCACATCGGTATGCGGGGAAAGCGCCGGATGAACTCGCCGGCGACTTGCCGCAGATATTCGAAGCTGCTGAAGTAGCTGAGGTAGTTGCCGGGCTGGTCAAGATACTGCCCGCCCATGAGATCGGCAATCGGCGCGAGCGACTGGGCGCGATGCTGGTAGCGCGTGGATATTTGTTTGACAATGCGCACTTGCAGTTGTTCGGCTTCGAACGGGGACTGCACGTTTACCCAGGCGGTGTTTTCCGGCAGGCCCAGGGTGTCGCGATAAAACGGCCAAGGGCTTAGCGTGGCCGAAAACAGCGTGGCCGTCCGGCTGGCGGCAAACCGTGGTTCCAGGAACGGGGCCGGAATCAGGTTGCGCAGGCACAGGACCGTATGGCCGGGCTGCCCGGCGGATACCGGCACGCTGGGATTCAGGCTGACGTCGAATACGGAATGCGGGCCGAATACCTCGGCCAGGCGCAGAAAATGCAAGATGTCGAAATGGAAACGTTCCAGCATCCCGCCGCCATGCGGCGGGTGCGCGGCAAGATAGTCGGCGATGGCGCTGCTGGTGTGCAGCAGCGCGGCCTGGAACTTGAATGGGATATCGTCGATAGGCCAGGTAGGCCGCGCTCTGGTCGCGCCAACTGTCACGCCAGCAGCGAGCCAGGCTGTTCAAGGTTTTTTTCAAGGCGGGCGGCGCCGATTGCCGCAGCGTTTGCAGATCGGATTCATCGAGCTGTGCGCTGTACATTTTTCGCGCCCGCTCCAGCAGATTGTGCGCTTCGTCGACCAATATGCCGACGTGCCATTGATTATTGTTTGTCAAGCCGTACAGCAGCGCCGATGCGTCGAAAAAATAGTTGTAGTCGCCGATTATTACGTCGCTCCAGCGGGCCAGGTCTTGACCTAGCCAATAGGGGCATACCTGGTGTTGCAAGGCAATTTGCCGCAATGCGGTTTTGTTCAGCGTGCCGGCGTCCACCGCTGCCTGGCGGGCATGGGGCAATCTATCGTAAAAGCCCAGGGCGAGGGGACAGGATGCGGCGTGGCAGGCTTGGCCGGGATGCTCGCAGGTTTTTTCCTTGGCGGTCAATTCCAGTATGCGGATGGCGGCGGCTTGCCCGCCAGGTTCGCCCGCCAACCGGGCCAGCGCGTCGAGCGCCAATTGCCGTCCCGAGGTTTTGGCGGTAAGGAAGAAGATTTTGTCCAGGCCTGCACGCGGGCAAGCCTTGAGCAGGGGAAACAGGCTTCCCACCGTTTTGCCGATGCCGGTAGGCGCCTGGGCCATCAGGCAGCGATCTTGCATGGCTGCCTTGTATATGGTTTCGGATAATTGGCGCTGCCCCCGGCGAAATGCCTCATGCGGGAAAGGCAGGGCGGCAAGGAGCTGATCGCGCCTGGATCGGTGGGCCTGTTCTTGCTCGGCCCAGGCGGCGAACAGGGCGCATTGCTCGTGAAAGTAATGTTCCAGTGCCGTCGCGCCGTAGACCTGGACAATAATGGTTTCGTTGTGCCTGACAATGTCGTAGTAGACCAGCGCTACCCGGATTTCATCCAGCCCCCGTTTTCGGCATAGCAAATGGGCATAGATTTTGGCCTGGGCCCAATGCAGGCTGCGGTGATTGGCCGGCATGGAATCCAGTTCGCCGCGGAAAGTCTTGATTTCTTCCAGTTGGTTCAATGCGGGGTCGTAGCCGTCGGCGCGTCCGCGCACCAGCAGGTTGCCGTATTCGCCCTCGAGGCTGATTTCGGACAAATAGCCTTTCGCCCGCCCGGCCCTGACCTGGACATGGCCTTCCATTCCTTCCTGGGCGCTGGGCGATGGCGTAAAGCGCAGGTCCAGATCGCCGCGCTTGGCGGTGAATTCGCATAATGCCCGCACGGCGACGGTGTATTTCATGGCGCGGCCGGCGCTTCGTATTGCACGTAGCAGACAGACACCGGCATGTGGCGCGCATGGCAGTAATCCAGCCAGCGTATCTGGTTATCTTGCAGGCGGTCGCCAGGCCCTTTGACCTCTATCATTTGGTAGCGCTGCTGCGCGGGCCAGAACTGAATCAGGTCGGGCAGGCCGGATCGGTTGGCCGGCAGGTCTTGCAGCAGGCGCTCGAAGGCGAATTGAAGGTGCCGTGCCGGAATGCAGGCCAGGGCCATGTTCAGCACCTTTGCGTCGATGATGTCCCAGGCGACGAAGGGCGATTGGATTCCCGCCTTGCGGGTGAAATTGCGCATGATGGTTTGGCGGTATTGTCCGCAGGCCAGTTGATCGAGGCAGGCATTGAATTGTTGTCGGCGGCGCGCATAAAAAGCGGTGTGCGGCAGGTCTGCCGGACCTTGCTGGAATGGATGGAAAAACGCTCCCGGCACGGCGGCAAAGACGGCGTCCCAGCACAACAGCCCGAACAGTGAATTGATGAGTGTGTTTTCCACATAGAAGGCCGGCGCCTGGGGTTGGTGCAAATGATCGCGCACGTGCTCTTCAACCCGCCAGGCCGTGGCCGGGGTGGGCAGTTGCAGGCGGATTTGCGGTATGTCGCTGGGCGGCCGGCGCGGCGGCGGGTGGCCGCCGGTCTGGCGCAGCAGCCTGGGCAGCATGCGCCGCAGTAATTGGTGTTCGGCTTCACTTTCCGGCGATAGCAAGGCGGATTGCGCGAGTTCCAGCGCATCGCTGAATTGCCGCGCGCGTTCGAGCACGCGTATGCGGCGCGCCCGTGCGCCGGAATACGCGCTGTCTTCGTAGCAGCTCAGCGCATCGGTCCAGTTGCCCAGCCGTTCGTGCTGTTGACCTATTTGGAAGAGCAGTTTGCCGCGCCTGCCTTCCAGCCAGTCGTTGTCATGGCGGGGTGCGATGTCGTTGCGGATTTCAGCCAGTTCCACGGTATTCGCCGTCAGGCCGCCGCCAGCCGCCAAGCGCTCTTTGCAGCGATGCAGATGCAGGTAGGCGTCGATATCGCGGCGCGAATGAAAGGCCCGCGAGGTGATCGGGAACTCCACTTTTTCGTAGCGAAACAGCCCAAGGTCCGATAATACGAATTCGCTCCAGTCCTGGCGCAGGTTGCCGAAAAACATCAGGCGGAAACGGTCGGACAAGGCGCCAGTGTTTTCCTGGTAGACAGCATCGTTCAACAGCAAGGCCGCGGTTGCCTTGCGGCGTTGCGCGAAGACGGCCGCGGCGGCGCTTTCCGTGTCGCTTGAGGCGGGCTGCCGGCTTATCCATTCGGTATAGTTCAAGGCATAGGGAAACGGCGCGCGCAGATGTTCGAGTTGCACGGCCTTGGCGGCCGCGGCGGCCCCGGTTGCGGCCAGCGGCGCTTGAAACAGCACGGCAAGCTCGGCCTTGGTCAGCAGGCCGAACAGCTCGTCTACCGTTAGTTCGGGGTTTTCGGTTATCCAGCCGTTTTCGATCAGCGCTTGCGCCGCCGAGCGGGTATCGCCGATTTCCCGGTATTGCAATTTACTGGCGCGGAAAAAACTGCCTTTGCGCATGATCATGCGCGCCAGCAAACCGCGCGACGCCATGGGCGCTTTCAGGAAAGACTGAATAAAGCCGTGTTCGTTGCTTTGCAATAGATCGCCGTAACGCTGGACTATCCATTTCAGGACGAACTCGAAATTGTTCAGGTAGTACCAGGGATTTTCGAGCGTATTGTGGGCAGGCATGGGTAACAGGGGAAAGTGCCAAGCGTGATTGATACTGGTTATTTATACAGTTTATCAGTTTCTTATGCCTGTGGTGCTTTACGGCTCGGAAAAAAAGGCGCGGCATGGAAATTGCTAGCTTGTTTTTTACTATTCGCCGCGTTTTTCATTCTGGCTATGGGCGATTATTTAAGGAGCTAAATTATGAATAAAGATACTCTTGAAGGTCAATGGAAGCAGTTGTCCGGCAAAGCCAAGGCCGCCTGGGGGGATTTGACAGACGACGAACTGACTAAGGTGAATGGGGATGCCGAGCGCTTGGCCGGCTTGATCCAGGAAAGGTATGGCCGTACGCGGGAGGAGGCGGATCGCGAGGTGAAGGCCTTTTTCGATAAGAATCGCTAGCCTGGCCATAAGGGGAAACACTATGCTTTATTACGCCGCTGTTTTTTTCGTGATTGCGATTATCGCCGCCGTCCTGGGCTTTGGCGGCATCGCTGCGGGCGCCGCGTCGATTGCGCAGATTTTGTTCTTTGTTTTTATCGTGCTGGCTGTGCTGGCTTTATTGAGCGGCTTTTTCCGCAAGGGTTAGGGTCGAGCAGGGCCGTTTGATGTATAAGAGATGTGTTTGGAGCCCGCAGGCTGGAGTCACTGGCTTGCGGGCTTTTTTTGCGTCACGGTAAACTCTGCGCCATGGTCTCCGATTTGGCAGGCTGCTCTGGACGTGCTCATCCGATAAACCGATATGCCGCATCCGGCCTCGATAACCCTTCAATAAGCGATAAAAATGATGGAAGCTGTGCGGGCATTCGGGCGTTCCATGATTGCGCTCATCGGCGTTGCCGCATTGGCTTTTCTTTGCTCACCGGCCTGGGCCGGCGATGTTTCCTGGATGCAGGTCAAGGTAAGCTCGGCGGTCAATCACCGGAATGTTGCCGTGATTGCCGAATACAAGCCGGGCGCCAAGGCCTCGATTCCCAAAGGCGCCAGAATTACAGCGGTTTATGCCATGCGTTCTTATAAGGGCGGCGCCAGGGTGCAAACATTTGTTTGCTGGAATGGCACCAGCCGCTGCGTCGAGATCGTTGGCGCCAGTATCGATACGCATGAATTCGACGGGCTGGATCCCCGCATGCCCATGTACCTGGTGCATAGAGCGCCTGGCGATACGCGCGGGCCGTTGCCGACTCCTGTTTTCGTCAAGGGTACTGTGATCGTATCGTACGAGCCGTAGCGCCGGAGCGGCCGGCCGGTTGAAGAATACGCGGGGCGGATCACCAGATGGCCGACGAATCGATGTCGCCGAGCGTGGGGCGGCCGGTCAAGGCCATGGCGACTTCCAGTTCGGCGCGCAGCATATGCAGGACATGGGCGACGCCGGGAGCGCCGGCCGCGGCCAGGCCGTACACATAAGGCCTTCCGATCAGGGTTGCGGTGGCGCCTAGCGCCAAGGCCTTGAAGATATCGGTGCCGCGCCGGATACCGCCGTCCAGCAGAATGGGTATGCGCCGGTTGACAGCCCGGGCCACGGCGGGCAGGGTATCGATAGTGGCGGGCAGGGTGTCCAGGGTGCGTCCGCCGTGATTGGATACGATGATGCCCGCCGCGCCGCATTCGATTGCGCGCTGGGCGTCATCGGCAGTGGTAATGCCTTTGAGCAATACCGGCAGTCGGGCAAGACCGATCAGCCATTGAATGTCTTTCCATGTGGGGGCGCCGGCCAATAGCGGCCCGCCGAACAGGGGGCTGGAGCCGGCCTGGGCAGTATGGGCCGCTTGCGGGAGCATGCCGCGTAAATTGACGGCGTCGACCCCCGCCGGCAGCGTGAAGCTTGCCCGTTGCTCGCGATTGCGCACGCCATTGACCGGCGCGTCCACCGTGACGACCAGCGCCCGATAGCCGGCCTTTTCGGCGCGATGCACCAGTTGCTGGGTAAAGCGGCGGTCCTGTTGTATGTAAAGCTGGAACCATAGCGGCGCGCGCGCCATGGCGGCAATGTCTTCCAGTGCGACACTGGCTTGCGTGCTGACCACCATGCCGGCCTGCATGGCCGATGCGCCCAGCGCGGCCGCCAGTTCGCCGTCGGGATGGACCATTTTCTGGTAGGCGACGGGCGCCAGGAAAATAGGGTATTCATAGGTGTGGCCGAACAATTCCAGGCGCGTATTAGCCCCTTCCAGGTCGGCCAGCACACGCTGGCGCAAGCGCAGGCGGCGAAAGGCGTTATGGTTTTCGGCCAGCGTCAGCTCGTCGGCCGCGGCGCCGCTGATATAGGCCCAGGCCGAAGCGCTCATGCGTTCGCGGGCAAACGATTCGTAGTCCGTTACGGCGGCGATCTCCGGCGGAATCTGAGTAAGCGGCGGCAGGCAGGAATTCATGGGCGGTATTGTGTCCGGTTGGCGCTTGGCCAGCATTGCCTGATCAGGAGCATATCAGCCCTTGCCGGCTTGCCGTCATGTATTGGACCATTCGCGAATAAGGTTGTGATATACGCCTGTGAGTTGCGGCATGGCCGCATGGCCGGGCAAGGACTGGGCGATATGCTGGATGGCAGTGTCCAGTTCCCATAGCAGCGACCGGTGGTTGTCTTGCCGCACCAGGCTTTGCGTCCAGAAGAAGGCGGCATAGCGCGTACCGCGCGTGACCGGGCTTACGCGGTGCAGGCTTGCGCCAGGATAAATCACCATATGGCCGGCCGGCAGCTTTACCGTGTGGGTGCCGTAGGTATCCTGCACGATCAGTTCACCGCCGTCGTATTCGTCCGGGTCGCTGAAGAACAGTGTGCTCGATACATCGGTGCGCAGTTGTTGCGCAGTGCCCGGCACATTGATAATGGAGTTGTCGATATGGTTGCCATAATCGCCGCCGCCCTGGTAGCGGTTGAATCGCGGCGGCAGGATATGCAGAGGCAGCGTGGCGGCGATGAACGAGGAGTTTTGGCTTAGGGCGCCAAGAATCAGGTCGCCCAGTTGCCGGGCCACGGGATGATCCAGCGGCAATTGCAAATTGTTCTTGGCCTTGGCCGCTATATGGCCGGCGGTGGCGCGCCCGTCTATCCAGTCGGCCTGTTCCAGGGCCTGGCGGCATTGTTTGACTTGATCGGCGGTGAGCACCTGCGGGATGTTCAGCATCATGGTGGCGGTCCTTTACCAGTGGATGAGAAAAACCGCCCCGAAGAGCGGCTTGGCCCATTCCTATATTTCCTGGCACTTTAGCAGATTGCCTTGCTTTTGCGGATTACCGCCGTCCTTCTGCCGCGCAGACTCCTAGCTTACGATGCCGAGATGCCAGGGTACGAACTCGTGATCGCCCAGGCCCAGCATTTCGCTTTTGGTGGGGTGGCCTGAGGCGGCTTGCAGGATGTGTTCGAAAATGAGCCGGCCCATTTCGTCGACCGTCACGTCGCCATCCAGGATCTGGCCGCAATTGATGTCCATGTCTTCTTGCAGGCGCAGGAACATCGGAGTGTTGCTGGCCAGCTTGATCGTGGGCGCCGGCTTGGAGCCGAACATCGAACCGCGCCCGGTGGTAAAGCAGATCAGGTTCGCGCCGCTGGCGATCTGGCCTGTGGAGGCGACAGGATCGTAGCCGGGCGAATCCATGAACACGAAACCCGCTTTGTCGATGGGTTCGGCGTATTCGTAGACTTCCTGCAGCGGTGTGGTGCCGCCTTTCATCGCAGAGCCCAGCGACTTCTCGAAGATATTGGCCAGGCCGCCCTGCTGGTTGCCCGGGCTGACCACACCGTTGAACTGCGCATTCTGGCCGGCCGTGTAGCGCTCCCACCAGGCCAGGCGATCCAGCAGTTTCTGGCCGACTTCCGGCGTGACGGCGCGGCGCGTCAGCATGTATTCCACACCGTGGATTTCCGGCGTCTCCGACAGGATGGCTGTCCCTCCATGGCGCACCAGGATGTCCATGGCCGCCCCCAGGGCCGGATTGGCGCTGATGCCCGAGAAGCCGTCGGAGCCGCCGCATTCCAGGCCTATCTTGAGGTGGCTGGCGCACACCGGCTGGCGCGCGACATCGTTGGCGGCGGGCAGCATTTCCAGAATGGCTTCTACCCCGGCCTTGATGGTGGCCCGCGTACCGCCTTCGTCTTGCATGACCAGCGTACGGGCATGGGAGCCAAGAGTCAGCCCTTGCGATTCGACCAGGGACGATACCTGATTGCGTTCGCAACCCAGGCCCACGATCAGGACGCCTGCCAGGTTGGGGTGGCGCGCATAGCCGGCCAGAGTACGGCGCAGTACGTCGAAATGCTCGCTGGGAGACGACATGCCGCAGCCGCTGGTTTGCGCGAACGCGACCACGCCATCCACATTGGAGTAGGGCGCAAGGATGTCGGGCGTGAAATAGGCCGCGATGTGTTTGATGACGGTAGATGAGCAGTTGACCGACGATAGAATACCGATGAAATTGCGCGTGCCCACGCGGCCGTCCGGACGCACCAGGCCCATGAAACTGGCGCGTTCGTTTGCGGGCACGTAGTCCACCGGGCGCACGTCCAGGCCAAAGCCGGGGTCGCGGTAGACGTGCACCAGCTCGATATTATGGCTGTGCACATAGTCGCCGGGTTCAATATCGCGCGTCGCGGCGCCGATGATGGTGTTGAATTTCTTTACCAATTCGCCTTTGGCAATGCGCTGGGCGGCAATCTTGTGTCCCGCGGGCACTTGGGCGCGGGCGCGCACCCCCAATTCGTGCAGCGTTTGCCCAAGCGTAAGCGAGGCTCTCGCAACCAGAACGTTATCGTTGGCATGCAGGCGGATCAAGGGGGTGGCGTCGTTCATTGATGATTCAACCTATTTGAGCATTTCTTTTAGTTTCAGGCGTTCGATCAGCTGTGTTTCGTGGTCGTATACCGCCGCCACGTATTTCTGGTATTCGGGACCGTCGAGGTACATGACAGGAGCATCGATTTTGTCGACGACTTGCTTGAATTCGCCGCTGTTCACGGCAATGCGGAAGGCGTCGCGCAGTGTCTTTTCTATGGCGGGATCCAGGCCCTTGGGTGCGCCCACGCCATTGGGCGCTTCCACGACGACGTTATAGCCCAGCTCTTTCAGTGTCGGCGTATTCTTGAAGCGCGGGGTGCGTTGTTCGCCCCAGGTGGCCAGCAATCGCAGCGAGCCGGATTCAACGTGCGGCGCCCATGAACTGGAATCGACCAGCATATCCACCTGGCCGCCCAGTACGTCCTGCAGGGCGGCGGAGCCCCCTTTATAAGCCACGGCGGTCAATTCAATGCCGGCCGCCTGCGCGAATTCTTCCATGCCTACATGGGTGGCGCCGCCGATGCCTGAGTGCGCATAAGTCAGTTTCCCCGGGCTGGTCTTGGCGAAAGCCACCATATCGCGCAGCGACTTGAAGGGCGATTTGGGCAGCACGGCAATGCCGAAGGTCTGGCCCGAGGTGCGGGCAATATAGGTAAAGTCGCTGCGCGGATCCAGCGGCAAGGTGCCCAATTGCGAGAAACGGGTGACCGAGATCGGGATCTGGCCGATTGTGTAGCCGTCGGGCTTGGCCTGGTTTATCGCCCGGGCGCCTATCATTCCCGCCGCGCCTGCGCGGTTCTCCAGTACAACGGTTTGTTTCAGGGCCTGCGAGGCCACCTGACAGAGCATGCGCATGGACAGGTCGGCGGTGCCGCCCACCGGCCACGGGCAAATAAAGGTAATGGGCCTTTCGGGATAAGCGGCGGCGCGCGCGGTGCGCGGCAACAGCAGGCTGCCTGTGCCGATGGCCGCGGCAGCGGCGCCTACGGCACTGCCGGCAAGCAGGCGGCGGCGTTGCATATTCGGGGCGGGAACTCGTTTCATTTTTTGTCTTCCTTGGTTTTTTTTGATTGATGGCAAGAGGCGGGCGGGCTTTCAGCCGCTTATTGTCATAAACTCAACCATAATTATCTAATCAATTATGGGAATTGCTTTATAACCATAAGGTAATGTAAGCATCGTTATGTCTCAAATCGATCGTGCTCTTCGTTCCAATATCAAGCTGCGCCACTTGCAACTGATCGTCGCGCTGGACGAGTTCCGGCATATCGGGCGCAGTGCCGATTTCTTGTCGGTGAGCCAGCCTGCCGTCTCCAAAATGCTCGCGGAAGTGGAAAGCATGCTGGGTCTGCTGCTGTTCAACCGATCGACGCGGGGCACCGAGCCTACCGAGGCGGGTGTTGCGCTGATCCGTTTTGCGCGGTCGGTGCTGGCTCAGTATGAAACGACGCGCGATGAGATTGCCGCGGTGGCCAGCGGGGCGGCTGGGCGTACGCGCGTAGGTTCCATGAGCGGAGCCTTGCCGGTATTGCTGGCGCGCGGCATCGAGCTTTTAAAAGAACAGTCGTCCCAGGCGACAGTATTGGTTGAAGAAGGGGATCTGACACATCTGCTGCCCAAACTCAGGGTCAGCGAACTGGATTTCTTTGTAGGACGGCTGGAGCCCGGCTATGCCGCGCCCGATCTTGTGACCCAACCGCTGCATTACGATCCTATGGTGGTGATTGTTGCGCACGATCATCCCTTGCTGCGCAAAGCCAAGCCAAAGTGGCCGGATCTGGCGGACTTTCCCTGTGTCGTGCCTCCCCCCTGGGGGTCGTTGCGCGTGCGGATCGAGCAGGAATTTTATCGCTACGGCCTGGCTCCGCCTACGGACCTGATTGAAACCTCGTCTTATTTCGCAATGACCACTTTTGTCAATCGGCGCGGCGCTACGGGTTTTGTGGCGCGCTCGGTGGGGCAATACCTTGAGCGCGAGGGCGTCTGCAAAGTATTGCCCCTGAATGTTTCCGTGGCCATTGCCCCGGTCGGCCTGATTACATTGCGGGGCCGGCGATTGACAGCGATAACCGGACAGTTAATTGATTATTTGCGCCAAGCCGTGGCCGAGTTGTTTCCGGATGAGGCGATCCCGCCGGCGAGCGGTCCCTTGTGAAACCATGGGCTTGCGCGCGCCGGACGAAGGCGCGGCGCCGCATGCCTCGGGCGGAGGGCTATGCATCGTTTTTTTTGGAATTTTTTCGCAATGGATGCAGTAAATGGCTTAGCCCGTTGTGATCGATTTCTTGCATCAGCATCAGCAAGCGGCCGATTTCTCCCTGGGGAAAGCCCGAGCGGGCGAACCAGTTCAGGTAGTGGCCGGGCAGGTCTGCAATAAGCCGGCCTTTATATTTGCCATAAGGCATGCTGCGCGTTACCAACAGTTCCAGGTCTTCGGGTTTCATGGGGAGTCCAGCGTTTTCAATGCGCCGATTCTACCCCGGTGCTTCCGAGGATCGCCTGGATTTCCTGCCGTGTCGGCATGGAAACAGCGGCGCCATGCCGGGTTACCGAAATACCGGCCAATACTGCGGCGAATTCCATGGCGGCCCGCGCCGGCAGTCCCCGGGCCAGGCCCACGGCGCAGCCCGCGGTAAAGCCATCGCCTGCTCCTGTGGTGTCGACGCAGGCGCCGGCATTGACCGCTTCCACAAGAAAGGTTTCATGCGCGCTGCAATACAGCGCCCCTTTTTCGCCCAAGGTGACAATGACATTGCGCACGCCTTTGGCCAGAAGCGCGCGAGCCGCCGCCTGCGCCTGCGCGGGCGTTTCCACAGGCAGTCCCGTCAACAGGCAGGCTTCGCTTTCGTTCGGAACAATGTAATCGCACAAGGGATAGATTGCATCGGGCAAGACGGCGGCGGGGGCAGGGTTCAGGATGGTTGTGACGTGATGCTTGCGGGCAAGCTCCAGCCCTCGCCGGGCGACCTCGACGGGCTGTTCCAGTTGCACGACGAATACATCCGCGGCGGCGATATCGGATTCGAGCCGGTCGATATCGCTTTTTTGCATTAACCGCGACGCGCCGGGAAAAACGGTGATGGCATTGCTTCCTGTCTGCCGATCGACAAAAATGCTGGCCGCCCCGGTGGCCTCGCCCTGGATGATGGCCGTTTTGTCATGGACCCCTTCGGTGCGCCAGAATGCCGCGGCATCCTGGCCAAAGGAATCGTCCCCGATGAAAGAAAAAAACGAAACGTCGGCGCCCGCCCTTGCCGCCGCAACGGCCTGGTTCGATCCTTTGCCGCCATGGCCGCGCATGAAGCCGGACGCGGAAACCGTCTCGCCGGTGGCCGGCAGACGGTTTCCGGTAAAAACCAAATCGACGGCATAAATTCCGGTTACGAATAGTTTGGGAATGCTATCCGCCATGGTCCATGCCCGTTCTGGTTATCACGACTGTTCCATTTCATGCAGTTTTTCCACGCGCCGGCGGCAGTCTTCGTCGGTGGAAAACTGGGCATTCAAATACGCGGCCACCAGGTCGTTGGCCAGCCAGGGACCGACGATTTGCGCCCCGATGCACATGACGTTGACATCGTCATGCTCGACACATTGGTGGGCGGAATGCACATCATGGCAAACCGCCGCCCTGATGCCCTTGACTTTATTGGCGGCAATGGATGCCCCCACGCCTGTTCCGCAAACCATGATGCCGCGATCCACCGAACCCGATTTGATTTCATGTGTCAGCGCCCTGGCGATATCGGGAAAATCCACCGGCTCGTCGGTAAAGCTGCCGACGTCGATGATTTCATGCCCATGGGCTTCTATAAAATCCATGACCGATTTTTTCAACAGCCAGCCGGCATGATCGGAACCGATAACAATACGCATAATTCATTTCCTAGGGTTTTTAAGATGACGACTATTTCCCACGCATATTTTCAGGCAGTTCAGTGCCGTAATATTTCTTGTAGATTCCGTTCAGCTTGCCATTTTGAATATTGGCATCGACCCATGCATTGACCTTGGCCAACAGCCTGGCTTCGCCTTTTTTGACTCCAATGGCCAGATCGAAGTTGCGCAGGACGAACAGCGGTTTGAAATTATTCTTGCCTATTTTCTTGTCGATCTGGGCAACCAGCGATTGCGACGTGGCGACCATCTTGGCCTGGCCGCTGACCGCGGCGGTGACCAGCGTGGCATCATCGTCATAACGCGCGACGGTATACCCGTATTTCGACGCTTGCGGAGTCAGTTCGGTGTCCTGGGTGGTCCCCCGGGTAACGGAAACGGTATGGCCCTTCAGGGTTTCCAGGCTCTTGACCGGCAGGTTGTCGTAGCCCGCCACGATAGACTGAAGGACGGCGTAGGGCTTGGAGAAATCGATCACCTCGGCGCGGGCCGGCGTTACCGAAAGCGTCGACACGACAATATCGGCCTTGTCGGTTTGCAAGTTGGGGATGCGAGTCGCCCCGGTCGTCTGGATCAGTTCATATTTGAATCCCCAGTCGTGGGCCAGCAGTTTGCCGACCTCGACATCGGCGCCCATGGGCTCCATCGATGCGCTCATCATGCCGGCGGGCGGAATCCCCAGATCGGTGGATATGCGGATAGCCTTGGTTTTCTCGATATTGTCCAGCACATCGGCCCTGGCGGCCGTCACGCCGGCGCCCAATAGGCTGGCGGCGCATAGCAGGGAAGCTGCGAAAGTTCTTTTTTTCATCGTTATGTCTCCTGTTGTTGAATAATAAAAATGGCCCCGGCAAGTTCGCGCGACGTGTCCGGGACAAATTCAAAGCTCATTTTGCAAAAACTCCCTTAGTTCCTGTGTCCGGGGGTTGTTCAAAATGTCCGGCGCCCCTTTTTCCCACACCTTGCCTTCGTGCATGAAGATGATGGTGTCGGCGACTTTGCGGGCGAAGTTCATTTCATGGGTCACCATGATCATCGTCATGCCTTTCGTTGCCAGGTCTTCGATAACGCGCAATACTTCTCCGGTCAGTTGAGGGTCGAGCGCGGAGGTGACCTCGTCAAACAGCATGACCTTGGGCTCCATGGCCAGCGATCGGGCGATGGCGGCGCGCTGCTGCTGCCCGCCGGACAGGCGCTCTGGATATTCCCTGGCTTTTTCCAGCAATCCGACTTGGCCCAGCACCCGATGAGCGAGCACCCGGGCGTCTTTTTTCGGTATTTTCTTTGCCGCGGTCGGGGCCAGCATGACGTTTTCCTCGATGCTCAAGTGCGGAAAAAGGTTATAGCTTTGGAAAACGATGCCTATATCCAGCCTGAGCGATTTCAGATCGACATTCGGTTTATCGACTTGATGGCCGCATACGGTGATGGTGCCGCCATCTATCGACTCCAGCAGGTCGATGCAGCGCAAGGCGGTGCTTTTACCCGAACCGCTTTTACCGATGATGGCGACGACCTCGCCGCGCACGACGTCCAGGTCTATGCCGCACAAGACTTCCGTGGCGCCGAATTTTTTACGCACGCCTTTCAGGCTGACGACGACTTCGGTGGGCCTTGGATCCGCGGCGCTAAGCATAAGATTTTTCTCCGGCCCTGGTTTCAAGCCTGCGGCTCAGTATGGAAAGGGGATAGCACATGGCAAAGTAAAGGACGGCAATAAGCAGGTAAATGAAAAACGGCTGGAAAATCGTGTTGTTGACAATTTGCCCGGCCCTGACCAGTTCAATGAATCCGACGATGGATGCCAGCGAGGTGTTCTTGATGATTTGCACCATGAATCCGACGGTGGGGGGCGTGGCGATTCTGATTGCCTGGGGCAGGATCACTTTGACCATCCGCTGCGTGCGGGAAAGGGCCAGGCATTCCGCGGCCTCCCACTGGGCCTTGGGCACCGACTGTATCGAGCCGCGCCAGCTTTCGCCAAGGTAGGCCGACACATATACCGATAGCGATATCGATGCGGCCAGTAATGGCGAAATCGACCATCCTACCGACGGCAGGCCGAAATAGATCAGAAAAATAATTACCAGTACCGGCGTTCCCTGGATGATCTGTATATAGACGGCGGTAATCAGCCTTACGCTTTTCTGTGCCGAAATCCGGCACAGAGCCACCACCAGGGCCAGGATGCCGCCCCAGAACAAAGCGATCAGGGACAGTCCGACGGTCCACAACGCGCCTTTCAATAGAAATACCAGGTATCCGACTGCGAAACTTTCCCCCATCTTTCCTCCGGCTTATATAAAGGCGCCAAGGCCGCGGCGGCGCCGAAAGAGCATCAGGCCGAGTATCCAGAATATGATTCTCAAAAGAAACGATAAGAAAATGTACAGGCCGCCAATCACAAGATACGTTTCCAGCGGTCGATAGGTATCGGACTGAATGAAGTTGGCGACAGCCGTCAATTCTTCCGCCGATATCTGCGAGCAGATCGACGAGGCGAGCATCAGCAATACAAATTGGCTGGTCAATGCCGGATAGACTCTTTCGAGCGCCTGCTTCAATATGACATGCCAATATATTTGCCGGCGCGACAGCGCCAGGGTTTCCGCGGCTTCCAACTGCCCCTTTTCAATCGAGTCGAATCCGGCCCGCATGATTTCCGCCGAATAGGCGCCCACATTGATGGTCATGGCGATCAGGGACACCGTGATGGCGTTCAGCGATAGCCCAATATTGGACAGGCCGAAATACACAAGGAATATCTGTACCAGCAAAGGCGTGTTTCTGATCGATTCGATATAAACGGCGCACAACTTCCTGAGCCATTTGGTTTTCCCGCGTTTCCCGATGGCGCAAAAGGTGCCGAGAATAAAGCCGCAAACTGTCGCCAGCACGGTCAGTTTCATGGTCAGGTACATGCCCTGCACAATCATGTCCCATCGATTCAGCACAAGAGAAAAATTCAGGCTTTCCATTCCATTGCCCCTGTCATGGCGAGGCCTGGTTGGCCATGCGGTCGTAGACAGTAAACAGCGCCTGGTTGCCGTTGGCGCCTTCGCCATGGGCGCGGGCATCCACATACTGCGTGGCGACCAGGGATGTCGCGGGAAGCGGGACGGACAGGTCGAATGCCAGCTCTTGAACCAGCTTCAAGTCCTTGAGCATCAGGTCGATACGGAAGCCCGCCTGCGCATTGCGATCTATCATGGAAGGTCCCAGCTTATCCAGCATCCAGGATCCGGCCGAACCGCCCAATAGCACCTCGCGCGCGAGGTTCAGATCGATGCCCGAGGCGCGCGCCAGGGCCAGCGCTTCGCAAATGGCCTGGATATTGATTCCGCAGATGAGCTGATTGCACAGCTTCAGGGTTTGGCCGGCGGAGCTTGGGCCAACATGGTTGATGGTAGTTCCCATGGCGCGCAGAATCGGCTTGGCCAGTTCGAACGCCGCGGTGTCGCCTCCCGCCATGATGCTCAGGCAAGCGTCGCGCGCGCCGATGGGACCGCCGGAAACGGGCGCATCGATAAACGCAATTTGCCTGGCGGCCAAGTCAGCGCTGATCTGGCGCACCGCCACCGGCGAGATTGTGCTCATGTCGATAATCAGGCGCTTGGCGGGGGGATGTTGCAGCAAGCCGCCGTTGCCCGACACCACGGCCTGCACATCCGGCGTGTTGGGCAGCATGAGTATGACTGCATCGGATTGCCTGCCGATTTCTTCAACACTGTGTACCTGGGTCGCGCCTTGTTCAACAAGTTCCCGCGCCGCATCCGGCACGACGTCGTGGACGACAAGCTCGAAACCCGACTTGAGCAGATTTGCGGCCATGTGCCGGCCCATTGTGCCCAAGCCGATAAATCCAATTTTATTGATCATTCTTTGTCTCCTGACCTACTTTTCTTATTGCTCCGGCGATTAGTTCAACGCTGTTTTCAGAGTGGCTTGATAGCGCCTTTCGTCTCCGATCTGGAAATGCAGCCTGAGTTGCCGGTCGGCGCTTTCCGCATCTTTTTCCGCCAGCGCGCGGAATATCTTTCGGTGATCATCGATGATCTGCAGTTTGAGATCCGGCGCCAATTCGACAACGCTGCGTCTTTCCTGATGCAGTTTGATGAATAAGGAGTGCATGGATTTGTACATGCTGATCAATGTGTCGGACTTGCTTGCCCGCACGATTGCCGAATGAAATTCAAAATCGGCGATGCCCCCGTCGTCCGGCGAATCTATGGTTGTCTTGATTTGCTGCAGGGCATGGCTGATTTCTTCCAGGTCCAAAGGCGTGATTCGTTCGCAAGCAAGGCGAATCGCCTGGCATTCGATGGCGATTCGCGCCTGCATGATGTCGTCGATGACGCCGCTGTCTTGCGCGAGCGTGAAAGCGAAGATGTCTCCCAGTACGGATACGTCCGGCTTTTTTACAAAGGTGCCGACTCTTTCACGGATTTCCACCACGCCTATCATGGCCAAGGCGCGCAGCGCTTCGCGAACCACGGGCCGGCTGACTTCAAGATGTTCGGCCAGTTCGCGTTCCGGAAGCAGCAGATCGCCGGGGCGCAGCGTGCCCCCCAGGAGTTTTTCCCTTAGGAATAAAAAGACGCTTTCGTAGCCCTGTTTGGCTTCATCCGGGGTTCGGATAATGGTTGCGGTGCTTGTCATACCTCTGGTTATACCACGGGCTAGGGCAGGGTAAATATCGTGGAATACCCGCAGCCCATGAGAATGGGCCGGGCATGTTTTCCGGTTCGGTTTTTTTGAGATTTCAGTGTGCTGGCCGTCGGCCAGCCCTTGCTTCGATAGCCAGGGTTGCTGTGGCAGCCGTCCGGATTGGAGGGCGGCAGGATTACGCAAATTTCGCTAATTCCGCCTGCAGGGATGATTCATCATTGGCCGGCCGCCGCCCGGGCAATCCGATAATGATGCGACATCAAGTTCATATGCGTCCAGGTGATGGGCACTGATTGACTGTGTCGCCGGAACTCTTGATACGGCGCATGCGCAGTGGTTTCAATCAACCAGCCTGGTCGGCCAGATCGTTGAAGTCGGCGGCGATAATATCCCAGTCTTCACTGGCTTGAAGGTCAGTGGCTTGCGTTGGGCCATGTTCTGTCGGTCGTGCCACAAACGCCGTGGACAGGCCGCATAGCCGCGCGGCGTGCAGGTCGGAGTTGTGCGCGGCGACCATGCAAACCTCGGCCGGCGCAAGGCCAAGAATCTCGGTCATGCGCGTATAGGCTTGCGGCGATGGTTTGTAGGCTTGCGTGACTTCGGCGCCCAGGATCAGATCCCAGGGAATGCCCGCCCGTTTGGCTATGTTGGTCATCAGGGCGATATTGCCATTCGAGGCGGGCGCAATAATATAGTTGCGTTTAAGACGTGTCAGCCCGCCGACTGCATCGGGCCACGGATCCAGCCTGTGCCAGGCGGAATTCAGGGCGTCGAGCTCGCCGGGATCGAGGGCATTGATATCGATCTTGTAGTTGGCCAGGGTTGCTTCCAGATTCTCGCGATGCAGAATATCCAGCCGGGTAAATGGCCGCGCGCCGCTGCGGCACGCGGCCATGGCCGGTTGATACAGCTTGCGCCAGGCGTCGGCAAATTCGTAGGGGTCGCAATGCCCCAGGCCATGTTTGGCAAGGAAGGGCGCCGCTTCGCGAGCTATCCCCGAGCGCCAATCGACAACGGTGCCAAAAACGTCAAAACAAAAGGCTTTCATGTTTTTCCTATGTCGGGGTTCATGCAAGGGTTAATCAGGCTTCAGGCAGTATATCGATTTTGGCTTTCAGAAACCTGGGGGCTGTTCGACGGCTCGCATAATCCGGCCATGGATGAATGACGCTTACTTAGGCTGCTGCGGGCGGCCATGGCAACGGGATAGCGATGCGATCTCGAGGCGGCGCGAGCTAGGATGTCGCGGTCGCTTGAATCGTCTGCTGGTAGATGTTTGTATTGTTTGCTGGCGAGGTTCGTGTTGTTTTGGCGGTGGTCGTATTGTCTGCTGGCAGGGTTCGTATTGGTTGCCGGCGGTGATCGTATTTCTAGTGCCGTCCGTCGGGGGTAAGGCCAGTGGGAGCCAGCCCGGTCGGCCGGTCAGGCGCCCACAGCGCCTGACACCGCGAGCTAATCTCGTCCGGCGGCCGCTGCCTGCTGGCGTTCTTCTCGGTCGCCTCGGCGGCACGCCTTCCTTCGTTTCCGCTTGCTCGGCCTCCGACGGGCTGGCTCCCACTGGCCTTACCCCCGACGGACTCTGGTGTCGTGTGGCCACGGTTGCCGGGACGGCTCGTGTTCTGGTGCTTCGTGGGCAAAAAGGTTTTAGGTCGAAAGAGTTTGCGGTGCCCGGCTCTCTCGCCCCTGCACGGGGCGAGAGAGCCGTACGCGATTGCCGTAATTTGGAGGGTGTTTTCGTGCGCTGATCACGTCACGCAAGTGGGAGCTCGGGCATGCATCGGCCGCACGATCCGCGTCGAAAAAAACGGCTGAAATACTGCCGATGATTTCGTGGCTGTTGTATCCCTTGACACGCTCGGCCCCCACATTCCAAAATCTGTGTAAGGTGATCGCAGCCCTGATCACAGCCACCAAGCTCATGATCACCTTGCGCGGCAAGATCTGCGAGATTGATCATAATCCTGTCGAATCGACAGCCCCGTCGCATACTCAATATCGACCGTAATCGCGCCGACTCTATAGCCGCCACCGCATGCCCAACCGCGTAAGGCAATTTTCGGCCCACCGTAGGGGCCGGAAATTGCCGGGCACTGTGACATCTTCGATCAGCAACAACACGACCCAACAAGCGCAAGAACCCAGACCGTGCCAGCGCCCGTGTTTGAGACACACCAGAGTCCGTCGGGGGTAAGGCCTGTGAGGGCAAGCCCGTCGGAGGCCGAGCAAGTGGAATCGTAGGGAGGCGAGCCGCCGAAGTGACCAAGAAGAACGCCACCAGGCAGCGGCCGCCGGACGAGATTAACGCGCGGTGTCAGGCGCGCAGGCGCCTGAACGGCCGACCGGGCTGGACCTCACAGGCCTTACCCCCGACGGACGGCGCTAGAAATACGAACTCCACCAGCAAATACGAACTCCACCAGCAAATACGAACTCCACCAGCAAATACAAACACCGACAGCAAATACAAACACCGACAGCAAATACGAACACCGCCCACAAACAGTACGAATCTCGCCAGCAGACGATTCAAGCGATCACAGGCAAGATGAACCCGTCGGCAAACAATACAAACACCACCAGCAAACAATACGAACACCGCCAGCAGACGATTCAAGCCTCGCAGGCAAGATTAACCCCGTCAGCAAAAGATCCAAACACCCCCTCGCTTAGCCAGCATCTTGGCATCGCCTCGCTGACACAACTTCGCTACGTAAACGTTATTCGGCGGCAATGGACCATTTCAATCGTCCAGGCTGCTGACCGACGCATTCAGATGGGCAAAATCGAAATGGGGATGCGAGCGCCTGAATCGCAGCATGATGGCTGTCACCGCAACGGGAACCAGCGCGGCGAGCAAGAACGACTCAAGCAAATATTCCGGTTTTGCGCCGGGGCCGGGAAACAGAATAATCCCGGCGATCAAGCCGCAGACGGTGCTCACGACCGCCGTTGCGCCATTGTGGCGGCGGCTGAACAGGCCGAAAAATACCGGAAACGCAGCTGCCGAGCAGAACAGATCGGCCAGCAGGAAGAGGTAAAGCACGCTATAGCCTTGGGCTGCCGCGATCATTACGGGAATCGCCAGCAAAAAGATAAGCCAGCGGGACAGCCGCATCAGCGTTGTCTTGCCGGCCTTGGGCAGCAGGCGGCGCATGTCGACGGCGATGATGCTGGACACCGCGCTGATGACGGTATCGGCGGTGCTCATGACCAGCATCAGGCCAAGCGGGATCAGGGTAATGGCGAACCAGCCAGGAATATGAGGCAGCATCACCGTAAACAGCGCCACGGAACTGTCGCCGGTATGGCCCAGGCCGACAAAGGCCAGTCCGAACAAACCCATTATGAAGATTACCGGCGCGGCCAGCACGCCCGCCAGCAGAAAGCCATTGCGCATGGTGCGATTGTCGCGCGCGGCATAAACGCGCTGCCAATTGCCTTGATGGAACAGGCCGGTCAAAAGTATGGCCACGAAAAAAGTCAGGCCCGCCTTGATGCCGGTGGGGTCCGACAGGCTGAGCAATTGCGGCGCATTGGCGCGCAGGCCCGCCAAGGTCGGCGCGGCGCCGCCTGCCGCCTGCCAGCCCAGCGCCACCAGCAATCCCAGCAGAGGCACTATCATTACCATTTGCAATTTGTCGGTGAAGATGGAGGCCCGTATACCGCCATAGGACGTATACAGCAGGGTGGCTCCCATCACAATGGCCGCCGTCGTCCAAAGCGGCACGGGGGCGAGCAAGGCTATCAGTTTGGCGATGGCCGTGATTTCCGCGGTCAGGGAAATGAACATATAGAACAGCATGATGATCAGGATCAGCCCATACATGCGCTTGCCATACCGGATGACCACGAATTCCGTAAGCGTGTGCCCTTGCGGAATCAGCTCGCGCATGCGGCCGCCCAGCAGAATCAGCAATAGCCGCGGCGACATCGCGCCCAGCCCATAGCCGATGATGGCCGCGAGGCCGCCCCATGTGGCGGCCTGCGCCGGCGAAAACAGTATCCACGCACCCAGGGTGGATGCCAGCAGCGTCAGCACGGTTGCCGTGGCGGTCTGGCTGTTGCGCGCCACAATGTAATCTTCCAGGCTGCCGCGGTCATGCCGGGCATAGACGATGCTTGCCACGGCAAAACCGCCGGCAAACAGCACTAGCCAAAGAATTGTCGACGAGCTTGCAAGCATTTCCATCCTCCCGGTAGTCCGGCGCGCCGGACTGGTGCAAATCAGTGCGCTGCCGGTTGCCGGGCGGCGCTGGAACGTGATTGAAGGAGGAAAGACAGCGAGAAATGATGGATTTCCTTCCCTTCGCCGGCATTACCCGGATCAGGTTCTAAGGGTTACCGCAATGACTTGCGGAGTCTCAGCCCGATAAGGGCTCCCCCAGGAACAGGCGCAAAGCTTAGGGCAGTTGAGTAAGGTTGTCAACGCTTCCAACACACCTTGATACGCTTCCAACACGCTTGCAGTCTTGACACGCTCTCAGCCAATGCGTCAATTTTCAGGGCGGCGCCCGCGCTTCTATGCTATGGTTTGCGTCAACGACACGGGGTGCCCCCGGGCTTTACGGCTCAGGGCTGAGATAACACCCGTCGAACCTGATTCAGTTAATACTGGCGAAGGGATGTCAGCCTTTCGGCGCCTGGCGCCATGCGCGTGTGCATACCTTGGCCGCTTTCAAGGATATGTAATGGCAAACAGCAATCCAGCGCTTCCTATCAGCGAACAGCTCATTCTTGTCACCGGCGGCGGCCGCGGCCTGGGTACGCACTTGGTGCGCGCGTTTCTGCGCGAAGGGGCTTGTGTCGTGGTCAACTATTTGAACAGCGCCGAAGGCGCCCGGACGCTTGTCGATCTTGCGCCGCAACGCGCCATGGCCATACAAGCCGATGTAACTGACGCCGGCGCTGTCCGGGCCATGGTGGGCCAGGCGCGCGAGCATTTCGGCAGGGCGATAACGACAGTGGTCAATAATGCGCTGCCGGCGTTTTTCTTCAATGGCGACGCGCGGCCGCACGCCGATACGCTGACGTGGGAAAATCTGCAGCAGCAGTTCGACGGTATTGTCCGCGGGGCCCTGAATACAACGCAGGCGGCGGTCCCCGGCATGCGGGAAGCCGGCTTCGGCCGGATTATCAACGTGGGCACGAATCTTTTCCAGAATCCAGTCGTTCCCTATCATGATTACACCGCCGCCAAGGCGGCGCTGCTGTCCTTGACCCGCACTCTGTCGCACGACCTCGGGCCTATGGGGATTACCGTCAATATGGTGTCGGGCGGCCTGCTGCGCACTACCGATGCGTCTTCGGCCACCCCGGACGCCGTTTTCGATATGATCGCCGCCGGCACGCCGCTGCAGCGCGTCACCACGCCGGCGGAATTCGCCGACGCGGCGCTGTTCTTTGCCTCGCCCTGGTCGCGCGCGGTAACCGGGCAAAACCTGATGGTCGATGGCGGATTGGTGAAAAACTGATGCCTACTTCGACTGAAAGCCCGCTATCCGATGGCTCTGCGGCCAAGCCTATGCACATCAACCTGTTTATTTTCGCCTGCGGGCACCACCGGGCGGCCTGGCGCCATCCCGGCTCCAGCGTGGGGCGGCTGGGCGATATCGGCTATTTCGAGGAATTGGCCCGGACCGCGGAGCGAGGCAAGCTCGACGCGGTATTCTTTGCCGACGGACAGTCGTCGGACAATATCGCCGATGGACCGCGCTGGTATCTGGAGCCGCTCACCGCCTTGGCCGCCATGAGCCGTGCAACCGAACGCATAGGCTTGATCAGCACGGTTTCCAGCACTTTCTATACGCCTTTCCATGCGGCCCGGCTGGTCGCTTCGCTGGATCATATTTCGCAGGGGCGCATGGGTTGGAATGTGGTGACATCCATGTTCGATGCCGAAGCTCGCAATCATGGCTTCGAGGCCATGCCCGATCACGCCTGGCGCTACGAGCGCGCCGAAGAGTTCGTGGATGTGGTGCTACGGCTGTGGGACTCCTGGGCGGACGATGCGCTGCAACTGGAGCGGCAGGGCGCCTACGCCGACCCGGCCAAGGTCCAGGCCATCAACCATAAAGGAGAGCATTTCCGTGTGGATGGACCGCTTACCGTGCCCAGGCCGCCGCAAGGCCATCCGGTATTGTTCCAGGCCGGCGCGTCGGACCAGGGCAGGGACCTTGCCGCGCGCCGCGCGGAAGCCATTTACGCCGTGGCTTACGACCTGCCCGCCGCCCAGGAGTATTACCGCGATATCAAGCGGCGCGTGCATGCCGCGGGCCGCCGCGATCCGGTGCCCATCATGCCCGGTCTGGTCACGTATATTGGTTCCACCGAGGCGGAGGCCAGGGCGAAACAGCGTGAGCTCGACGAACTGTTGCCTTCGGAAGACGCGTTGCGCCAATTGGGCATGTATGTCGGCCAGGATTGCATGGGCTGGGAACTGGATGCGCCGGTACCCGTTTTGCCGCCGCTGCAAGCGTTCACCGGTCCCAAGGGGCGTTACGCCACCATATTGCGGATCATAGAAACCGAAAGCCCCACTGTGCGCCAGTTGCTGGGCAGGCTGGCGTCCGGCGGCGGCCATTGCACCATGGTCGGCACGCCGGAGGGAATTGCCGATGAAATGGAGCGCTGGCTGCGTAACGAAGGCGCCGATGGCTTCAACCTGATGCCGCCCTCACTGCCGGGGGGAATAGACGATTTCGTCGACTATGTCATACCGGTCCTGCAGCGGCGCGGCTTGTTCCGCAGGGAATATGAAAGCGCCACCTTGCGGGGGCATTTGGGCCTGGAGCGCCCAGGCGGGCGTTTATAGTCTGAAATGTATACCTCGCATCAGAACCGGGAACGGATATATCGAATCAGAACCGCGAATGTATACCTTGCATCAGAACCGGGAACGGATACGTCGCATCAGAACCGCGAATGGATACAAGATTTTCATATTGCCGGTGAACCATGCCAGGTCGGGGCGGTCTAACTTCCATCATGAAAATTACGAATGGCATTACAGGGCGGTTGGGCGTGGCGGCTATGCTGTTGTCCTTGCTGGGCGGCTGCGCCATCTACGGTACGACGCCCGCCTATTACGTGGCGGACGGCGCGCCGGTGTACGCGGCGCCCGCTCCGGTCTATGTGGATCCCGGCCCGGTTTATGTCGACCCGTGGTATGCGGGACCGCCGGTATTCCTCAATTTCGGTTTTCGTTCCTGGGGAGGGCGCCATTATCACGGCTATCGTGGCCATCACGGATGGGGCCGCGGCGGCCGCTCTCACCACCGGCGTTGACGCCGGCCGGCTTGCGCGTCATCGGCGCCATCCGTCCCGCGCGTTCTTCAGCGCGGCGGCCTGGCAGCGGCCAGGGTTGCGAATCTCTTCAGATCAAGGCCGTATTCCGGGACGCGGCTTCGCGCTGGCGGCGCGCCTCGTCCAGCAGGTAGCGCTGGTAGTCGTCCAGGTCGCCGTCGAAGTCGTCATGCCGCCGCGCGACGACCAGCCAGAACTCGTCGCAGACCGAGCGCAGCAGGGCGCGGTCGTGGCTCACCAGCATCACCGTGCCCTCGAACTCGTTGAGCGCCACGCTCAGCGCCTCGCGCGTGGCGAGGTCCAGGTGGTTGGTGGGCTCGTCGAGCAGCAGCAGGTTGGGGCGCTGCCAGACCATCATGCCAGCACCAGGCGCGCCTTTTCGCCGCCGCTCATGCTGCCGACCGGCTGCTTGACCATGTCGCCGCTGAAGTTGAAGGTGCCGAGGAAGTCGCGCAGCTCCTGCTCGCGGCGGCCTGGCGCTGGCTGCACGCTGGCCGCGGGTCGCGCGCCAGGCGGACCATGTGCTCCAGCGGGTTGTCCTGCCGGGCGCAGCACGTCGAGCTCCTGCTGCGCGAAGTAGCCGATGTTCAGGCCCTTGCCCTCGGTGATGGTCCGCCGCCGAGGGGCGGCAGCTCGCGCGCGATGGTCTTGACCAGCGTCGACTTGCCCTGGCCGTTGGCGCCCAGGATGCCGATGCGCTGGCCGGCCAGCACCGAGCGGTTGACGTTCCGACGATCAGGATGGGCTTGGCGCCGGCCGCCCTTCCGGCGCGGATAGCCGAAGCTGGCGTCGCTGCATGGCCAGCATCGGGTTGGGCAGGTTGACCGGCTCCTTGAACTCGAAGCTGAAATCGGCATCGGCCAGCACCGGCGCGATCTTTTCCATGCGCTCCAGCGCCTTGACCCGGCTTTGCGCCTGCTTGGCCTTGCTGGCCTTGGCCTTGAAGCGGTCGATGAACTTCTGCAGGTGGGCGATCTTTTCCTGCTGCTTGGCGAAGGCGGCCTGCTGCAGCTCCATCTGCTGCGGCGCGCATGTCCTCGAAGCGCTGTAGTTGCCGCCGTAGCGCGTGAGCTTGCGCGTCGTCGATGTGCAGCGTGACGTCGGTGACGGCGTCGAGGAATTCGCGGTCGTGGCTGATGACGATCATCGTGCCGGCGTAGCGTTCTGCAGCCAGGCTTCGAGCCAGACCAGGGCGTCCAGGTCCAGGTGGTTGGTCGGCTCGTCGAGCAGCAGCAGGTCGCGACGGGCACATCAGCGCGCGCGCCAGCTGCAGGCGCATGCGCCAGCCGCCGGAGAAGCTGTTGACCGGCTGGTCGAGTTCGCTGCGCCTTGAAGCCCAGGCCCAGGATCAGCGCCTGCGCGCGCGGCGGCGCGTCGTGCCGCCGGCGTCGTGCCAGCGTCAGTGTAGGCGTGGCGCCATGCGCGTCGCCGTCGTCGGCTGGCTTCGCGCCGCCGTCACTGTCGGCCTCGCGCAGTCGAGCAGGACGGTGTCGCCGTCGACCACGAAGTCGGTCGCGCTCTGCTCGGTCTCGGGCATGTTCTGCGCGACCTGCGCCATGCGCCAGTGCGGGGGCAGCGAGAAGTCGCCGCCGTCTTCATGCAGCGTGCCGTTGAGCAGCGGCGAACAGCGACGACTTGCCCGCGCCGTTGCGGCCGACCAGGCCGACTTTTTCGCCGGGGTTGAGGGTGACAGATGCGTTGTCGAGCAGCACTTTGGCGCTGCGGCGCAAGGTGACGTTCTTGAGGATAATCATCGAGGGCTGGTCTTCATCTTGTTAAATCAGGCGCTACGGGAAGGGGCGTGGATTGTAGCATTCAGCATATGCAGGATACGCGGATCCGACATCTGCGATACATTAAAACGCATCAATCCCGCCGCCGACTGCGACAGGCTGAATACATTTCCAGGCGCCAGCACTATGCCTTGTTGCAATGCGTGTTTGGCGATTTCGGTGGCATCCAGGCCGTCGGGCAGACGGCACCACAGAAACATGCCCGCCCGGGGCGTGATCCAGGGAGTGATGCCGATGCCGGCCAGGCGTTCGCTGGTGTCGCGCATGGCTTTGGCCAGCCGCCGGCGCAGAGTTTCCAGATGCTTGCGATAGCTGCCGTCTTTCAATATTGCCAGCACCAGTTCCTGCGATGTCCGGGAGCCTGCGAAGGCCGTGGCGATTTTCAGATCCACCAGTTCTTCGATCCAGTCCGGGCGGGCAATGATATAGCCGCAGCGCACCGAAGCCGACAGGGTTTTGGAAAAACTGCCGATCTGGATCACCCTGTTCAAGCCGTCGAAAGTGGCCAGGCGCGGCGCGGGCTCGGATTCGAAGTCCGCGAAGATGTCGTCTTCGATGACGATAAGGTCGTGGGCATCTATCAGTTTGAGCAGGCGGTGCGCCACGGCCGGGGCAAGCGTGGCGCCGGTCGGGTTGTGCAGTCCCGAGTTGGTAATGTAGAGGCGCGGCTTGTGTTCGGCCAGCGCCTGCGCAAAGCGGTCGACGTCCGGGCCATTCGGGGTGTAAGGCACGCTGATGACTTTGGCGCGGTGCGCGAGCAGCAAGGCGTGGAAATTGAAGTAGCAGGGATCGTCCACCAGCACCGCATCGCCCGGTTCGATCAAGAAGCGGCAGAGCAAGTCTATGGCCTGGGTGCCGGAATCGGTCAATAACACTTGATCTGGCGACGCTGGCGTCCCGCGTTCCAGTTGCCGCCGCGCCAGCAACTGACGCAAGGCCATTGAACCGAGGGGCGAGGCGTAATCGGCCAGGCTGGCATTTTCGCCGCGCGCCATGGAGCGCAAGGCGCGGCGCAGGCTGTCTTGCGGCAGCCATGACGACGGCAGCCAGCCGCAGCCGGGCTTCAGGATATTGTCGTTCGCTTCCAGCGATTGCCGCGATACCCATAGCGGGTCCACGGTGCGCTCCAGCCTTGGTCCGAGTCCGGACAGCGATAGCGGCGCAATGTGCCCGGCCACATAAAAGCCCGATCCGGGGCGCGAGCAGATCACGCCTTCGGCGGCCAGGCGTTCATAGGCATCGACCACCGTGGACTTGGATATCCGCGCCGATTCGGCAAAGCTGCGGATAGAGGGCAGGCGCGCGCCCGGCACCAGCTGGCGCGCGGCAATGCGCTGGCGTATGGTGTGCATGGCTTGCTCGACCAAAGTGCCTTTTTTTTGTTCTTCAATAACCATTGTGTCCATCTGTACCGCCTTTTTCACCATTACAGTTCATATGAATTGTACTCAATTGTCCCTGGCGCTGGTTTGCGATTCTGGCGACACTGTACTGTTGGAGGTACATCATGAACAAAGCAGCCAATGCCTGGCTTAGTGGATTTATCGGGGTGCTTATATTCAGTGGTTCCTTGCCGGCCACGCGAATAGCGGTATTGGGTTTCGATCCGGTGTTTCTGACCGTGGCGCGCGCGTCGATCGCCGGCTTGCTGTCGGTTCTGCTGCTGGCGGTGTTGCGGCAGAAGCTGCCTGCGCGGTCCGATCTGGGATCCCTGATTATCGTGACGCTGGGGGTCGTGGTGGGTTTCCCCTTGTTCACAGCGTTGGCGCTGCAGTACATCACGTCGGCCGAGTCGATGATTTTCATAGGCCTGCTGCCGCTGGCGACCGGCATATTCGGCGTATTGCGCGGCGGCGAACGGCCCAGGGCGATGTTCTGGCTGTTCGCGGTCGTGGGCAGTCTGCTGGTGGGCGGTTTTGCTTTCAGCGATACGGGTACGTCTTCCGTAACGGGGGCGCTGTTCATGTTGGCGGCGGTATTGGTTTGCGGCTTGGGGTATGCGGAAGGGGCGGTGCTCTCGCGCAGCCTGGGCGGGTGGCAGACAATCTGCTGGGCGCTGGTCTTGCCGCTGCCGCTGATGCTGGCCGCCGTCTGGTCCAACTGGCCGCCGTCGCTGGCCGCGGTGCCGGCCCTGGCGTGGGTCGGATTGGGCTATGTGTCGCTCTTCAGTATGTTGATCGGCTTTATGTTCTGGTATCGCGGCCTGTCCCTGGGGGGTATTGCCGCCGTGGGGCAGTTGCAGCTGCTGCAGCCGTTTTTCGGCTTGCTGCTCGCCGCGACGCTTTTGGGCGAACCGTTCAAATGGTCCATGGTCGCTGTCATGGCGGCTGCCGCCGCTTGTGTGGTCGGCGCCAAGCGTGTCGCGGCGGCGGGGCGGTAAAATAAGCGGACCGGGGGCAATCAGGCTCCTGCCGCGGCAAGCGAATAATGGCGCGGTCCGCGGGTTCCGCAACCTCAATCCATAACAGCAATTCATGGCGACGACAGCAAACAAACGGCAGGGCGGCAGATTGGTTTATTCCACAGAAACCGGACGCATGTGCCCGGTTTGCGCGCAGCCCGTGGCCCAGTGCGTGTGCAAGGCTGTGCAAAGCGTGCCGGCTTCCGATGGCATTGTGCGGGTTTCGCTTGAAACCAAAGGGCGCCGGGGCAAGGGTGTTACCGTTATCAAAGGCCTGTCGCTGGACGCCTCGGCGTTGTCCGATCTGGCCAAGCAGTTCAAGGCGGCCTGCGGGTCCGGCGGCACGGCAAAAGATGGGCTTATCGAAATACAAGGCGATCATCGCGACTTGCTGACGCAAAAACTGACGCTCGGCGGCTGGGTGGTCAAGCGGGCGGGGGGCTGACTGACCGGGCTGTCGCCTTGTCTGTTTGGATATTGCCTTGTTGTTTGAATATTGCCTTGTCCCTTGTGCATTCTGTATCATGCGCATATCCGTCGCGGCGCCGTATTTGCAGGACGATCAAGCCGGTAAGGCCTGGATTGCAGGCAAAGGAAAAAACATGAAGAAAAAAAATGCGCCGGATCCGGATGAAGTGGCGCTGATTGAATGGTGTATTGAAGTCGAAGGCTTTCTGGTGGCCGCCGGCGCCAGCTTGCGCCAGGCGCAGGATCACATCGATGAACAGGCCGAATGGTTCACCGACCAGTTCTATAACGGATTGACCCCTGAAGAGGCCGCCAAGGAAGCGCTTAATTAACGGCCTTGCTTGGCAACCCGATGTATTCGGCGCGGCTCAGGCCGGTGCGGAGCCGCCGGTTTTTTAGCTGACGCTCATGCCTTCCGCTTTCAAGATAGGCGTCCACTTGTCGATTTCAGACTTGACCCATTTTTTCAGGGATTCGGGCGTCTGCCTTTGTTCGCTGACGATCTCGGCTCCCAGCGCCTCCATTTTCTCAGTAAAAGCGGGCGATTTGAGCGCGGCTTTCAATGCGGCGTTGAATTTGGCGGTGGCTTCGGGCGGCGTTCCTTTGGGCGCATAGATGCCGTGCCAGACTTTGACTTCAAAATCTTTCAGGCCTTGCTCGTTGAGCGTCGGCGCATCCGGCAGTTTCTTGATGCGGTTCAGCGTGGTGACACCATAGAATTTGACATTCTTGGCGGTGATCTGGGGGATGGTCTGGGTGGTTTGGTCGCACAAGACATCCACCTGGCCGCCCAGCAAGGCCGCCATGGCGGGCGCGGTTCCCTGGTAAGGAACAGTCGTGAATTTTACGCCCAGGGCTTGCTGCAGCAGCGATCCGCACAACTGCGAAACCGCGCCCGGCCCGGCATTGGCCAAATTGATTTTTTCACCGTTTTTCTTGGCGTATTCGATGAATTCCTGCATGGTATTGGGCGGGAAATCCTTCCTGGCCAGCAGGGTCATGGGAACATCGACGACCTCGCCGATATATTCAAAGCTGGTCAGAGGGTCGTATTTAAGATTGGTGTAAAGCGCCGTGGCGGTGGCCATGCCGTTGTGGTGGATGAAAAAAGTATAGCCGTCGGGCTTGGCATTGGCGACATAGCTGGCCGCGATGGTGCCGCCCGCGCCCAGCTTGTTTTCCACCACCACGGGCTGGCCCAGTACTTTGCCCATTTCCACACCCAGGGTGCGGGCGACGACATCGGTGGGGCCGCCCGCGGCAAAAGGCACGATCAGGGATATGGCATGGGAAGGGTAGTCCGCGGCCTGGCTTGCGCCGGCCAGGGTCATGGATAGCGTGGAAAGAGCAAGCGCCAATGTTTTATATGCAGTCATATTGTCTCCTTTGACAGGTAGTATGTTTTTTGGTCGCGGCCGATGAAGCGCACGACACGATCACATGTACGCCCCACGCGTTACATATGGCCGCGGGCTATTGTTCACCACTTCCCGCGTTACATCAATTAGAATTTGCCTAGGGACCCTCTGATCAAATCCCCCCGACCGCTGCATCCCCCTGACGGGCGATTTGACCAGAGGGTCCCTAAGGGTGGGTTATTCGAAACGTAAACGTTGCGCGGGCAAATAAAGCCTCGGCCCAGGTTAATTTATTTAATTTTCCCCGGCGGGGAATATTCGGCCCCGTTCAAACGTCTGTAGCCAAGTAGTTCCATTCAACTTCAAGAGGCTTTCATCATGAAAATGACTTTCCCCGCCGCCCTGGCCCTTTGTTCCGCCGCACTCTTTTCCATGCCGGCCCAGTCCGCCGACATGGCGCTCAAAGCCGCGGACGGCGTGCTCGTCAATGCGCAAGGCATGACGGTCTATACCTTCGACAAAGATGTCGCCAATAGCGGCAAGAGCGTATGCAACGCGGACTGCGCCAAAGCCTGGCCGCCAGTCATGGCCGAAGCCGGCGCCAAGCCCAGCGGCAATCTCAGCATCGTCACGCGCGACGACGCCAGCAAGCAGTGGGCATACAAGGGCAAGCCGGTATATCTGTTTGTCAAAGACACCCAGAAAGGCGACAAGAAGGGCGATAAGGTCAAGGATGTCTGGCACGTCGTCAAGCCCTGATCGTTTTTAGCCGTGTCCTTGCGCGCCCGGAATGAAGACCAGATCGTCGCGTGCATCCCCAGTCTGCGCCGCTATGCGCGGGGCTTGACTGGCGATGCCGATCGCGCCGACGATCTGGTGCAGGACACTCTGGAGCGCGCGTGGAGCCGATTGCCATTGTGGCGCAGGAGCGGCGAATTGCGCGCCTGGATGTTCGGCATTATGCATAACCTGTTCATCGACCGGGTGCGCGGCGCTCGCGACCGGTACGAGGTATCTTATGGCGACGATATTCCGACGGTGTCGGTGCGCGCCACGCAAACCGACAACCTGGAGGTCCGCGATCTGGATCGCCTGTTGCAGCAGTTGGCGCCCGACCTGAGGGCCGTGATTCTTCTGATCAGCGTCGAGGAAATGAGCTACGCGCAAGCCGCCGCGGTGATGGGGGTAGCGGTCGGGACCATTATGTCGCGGCTGTCGCGTGCCCGCGCGCAATTGAGCGCGCGCATGGAACAGAGCGAATCCGCGGCACCCATACGCAGTGTGAAATGACATGAACCAGACCCCACGACCCTTATCGGCAATGCCGGTCCCCGCTACCGAAGCCGATCTGCATGCTTATGTGGATGGCCAGCTTTCGCAAGCGCGCCGGGTGGAAATGGAAGCGTTCCTGTCCGAGCATCCCGACGATAGGCAGCGTGTGGAAAATTGGCGCCTTCAGCGCAAAGCGCTGCAGCGCGCTTTGCGGCCTGTCCTGGAGGAACCGATTCCCTTGCGCCTGACTGTCGCGCCGGCTGTGCGCGGCCAGCCGTGGCGGCGCCTGGCGGCAAGCGTGGCGATTGCCGCCATCAGCGCAAGCGCCGCATGGTATGTGCGCGGCGCGGTGGCTGGCAGGCCTGCGATGGTGCTGGCCTCGGCGCCGTCCGCCACGCTGCCTATTACTCCCGCGGGCGATACGTTCTACCAGCGCGCGGCTATCGCTCACCTGGTTTATGCGCCCGAGGTGCGTCGGCCCGTAGAGGTCGGCGCCGATCAGGAACAGGCCTTGGCTACCTGGCTTACCAAGCGTCTTGGGGCAACGGTTACGCCGCCCAAGCTTGGCGCGGTGGGCTATGAACTGGTGGGCGGGCGCTTGCTGCCCGGCGGCAGCGGGCCGGTTGCCCAGTTCATGTACTCCGCTTCCGGCGGAGAGCGCCTGACCTTATACGTGACACGCGAAGCCGCCGGCAAGAAAACCGCGTTCCGGTTCGCCAAGGATGGGCCGGTGAATGTCTTTTATTGGGTGGACGAGCATTTCGGTTATGCGCTGTCGGGCGCGGCGGATCGCGCCGAACTATTGCGCGTATCCGAGGAAGTCTACAAACAATTGGGATAGCTTCCCAGGTATCCCATGGAATTCAGTCTGCGATCCGGCTGCCCAATGCGGCTATAGCCGCATTGGGCAGCCGGATCGCCGGGGCGATATGCTTTATTCCAGCTTGCCCATCAGTTTTCCGAATTGCGCGGTCTTTGGGCCGTCTTTGGCAATCAATTGCTTGAAATCTTCCACCGAAGCCGAGGGCGCCGCTTCCATTCCGCTGTTCTCCAGCCTTTTCTTGACGGCCGGGTCCTTGAGCGCTTCGACGCTGGCGGCAAACAATTTGTTCACGATGGACTCAGGCAAGCCTGCCGGGCCATACAAGGCGTACCAAAACTGGTAGTCGAAGTTGTTTACGCCGGACTCGACCGCGGACGGAATATCTGGAAACAGCGGGGAGCGTTTGGCCGATGTCACTGCCAGCGCCTGCAGTTGTCCTGCCTGAATCATGGGCAAGACGGTCGGAGGCGTTGCAAACGAGACTTGCGCGTCGCCCGAGACGACCGCGACAATGGCGGGGCTTCCACCCCGGTACGGCACGTGGAAAAGCTTGGTGCCGGTCGCTTCCATAAAATAAACAGGAGCCTGGTGCGTGGTTGAACCGCTGCCGGCCGACGCATAGTTGATAGAGTCGGGTTTCTCTTTTGCTTTCTTGACCAGGTCCGCCAAGGTCTTGATGCCGGTGGCTTTGTTGGCCACGACTATCATTGGCGAGCTTACCCACCGCGTGATTGGCGTGAAATCCTTGTTTCCATCATAGGAAACCGATGGGTACAAAACTTTGTCCAGGCCATGCAGATTCATGCTGCCCAAATAGAGCGTATAGCCATCGGGATGCGAACGGGCCACGTATGCCGATGCGACGGTCGTGGCGGCTCCCGGGCGGTTTTCGATGATGACGGTTTGTCCGAGGATTTTTTCGAGACGCTCGCCCATCGTGCGCGCGACAACATCGGCGGCTCCGCCGGGGGGGTAGGCGACGACCAGCTTGATTGGCCTTTGGGGCCAGTTGTCCTGGGCCGCCGCGGTTGCGGAGACGGCGGCAAGAAGCAGGCACGCCAATATTCTAGGTAGTAAATTCATTTGATTTTCCTTTTTGGAATCCAATGGTTTTCATTCTCGGGACCAGCGCGTCCGGCGATCGCCTTCAGCCCAGCCGCGGCCCTACAATTGCTTGAAGCATTGTGACAAGCGCCACATGGGTATCGACATCGATACCGTCTACATTTCCGTCCACGATGCTTGCTACCGAATTGATCAGTCCAACGTCGACGCCGCGCTGAAGCAGCCTTTTTTCCAGCGAAGGTGTATTCATAAGCCGCCTGTCGTTCAGGCGCAAGGCAAGGGCGGCGGCGATGCCCGAACAGCCCCAGTTGGAGCATGCCGCCGTTACAAGAACGTCCGTCGACGTGACCGCGGCGATGCGGTCTCCGAAATTGACATGCGCATGCACGGCTTGCGTGATGGCGCCCATTCCGATTTCGTTCCCGCCGTCGCCCACGCAGACCGTCGGAATATTGCGCTTGAGCGCTTCGTCGAATACGAAATCGACGCGCGATCTGCCCATGCCGTAATCGATGCCGCGCATGCTGTAGTAAATGCCGTCGGCGGCCCTGCCGACGCGTTCCGACGAGAACAGCAAGGCCGGCTTCAGCCTGTCCAGCAGGGCGGGCGCCGCCCGTTTCGCCGCATCGTCCTCGACAGGGAAGGGTTCGAAGGACACCACGGCCAGCGAGCCATCCTGGCTTGCCCGGCGGGCTTCTTCATAGGGCAACACGCTTAGGCCCGCCGCCGTGAATATGGCGGCATGGGATTCGATCAACGTGGCTTCGCAGACGACAATGCAATGGGCCCGCCTGGCCAAGGACAGCGCCCGCGCGATGATCGCGGTGCCCGCGGGCCCGTCATTCTCGCCGATATGCGCGGATATCCAGGCCCTGGACACGGATCCTGTGGTCAGCAGCACGGTCGAGCCCGGGGCGAGGGCGGCCAGTTTATCCGCCGCCGCGCCAATAAGGGGGCCGCCTTGGCGCTTGCGCGCGGCGGTATATAAATGCTCGACCCCGCGGCCGCCGATATCCAGATTGACCAAGCGGTCTATTCTCTCGTCGACCAGGGCGTGAGCGGACGTGTTCGCGCTCATTGTTCTTCTCCCAGGATCAGCGCCGCCATTTTGCGCGGGTCATTGATGTCTTTGGCCAAAACAGCGAGGGCGGCGTCCATGGCCTGGACTACGCCCTGGACGCCGCCGATGCGCGGCAAAGCGTCCACGGTGGGCTTGAACCGCAGCGACACGCGGGCTCCGGGCTGGCCGTGGGTGTTCGTGGTCAGGATGCCGTGATCGCGCAGCAGGATCATGCCGATGGCCGCGGTCGCTTCGGCCGGAACCAACGCGGGTTTGGCTTGCGGCTGGCCGGAGCGATGCTGAAGCATGGCAAGCAAGTCGTTTTCATCCACCATGGGGCCCAGATCGCTGGTTTGCACGACATCGCTGCCGAATTTCATTGCGAGCGCCTTTGACAGATCGGCGCCGGATCGCGCTTCCTGGATAAGCAGGTCCGGAGTGTATCTTTCCAATGAGCGCAGCGCGCCCACAATAATGGGTGCGCGCGCCTCCATGCCGAACTCCGATGCTTTGGCCGAAACCCGTGTCACAAGGCCTGGGCGTCCTACCACCATGCCGGCGCGCGGACCGGACAAGCCCGCCTTATCGCAGTTCGTAATGGCAAGATCGGCGCCGAGCTCCAGGCTTAGCCCGCCGCCATGCAGAACCGGCCGTATGCGCGCGCCATAGGCGTCATCGAGAAATGCAATTGCGCCCGCGCTTTGCGCCGCGGCGACGGCGCTGCGAATGTCGCTGTCCGGCAAGCGTTCGAGACTGCTCGTAATCGTTGTAATGACGACCAAGGCCGGGCGGTGCGCCTGGATGGCCGCGAGGCAGCCGGTGATGTCATCGACCTCTTTCAGAGCGGCGCCCGCGATCGCGCAGCCTCTTACGACCGACACGTGGGAGCGCCCGCCCGCGGGCACGAACGATACGACCGGGCGATGCTCGGCCAGCGCGGCCACGGCAGCGATAATGCCCGCGCTGGTGCGATTGAACACGGCAGCCGCATCGGTCGCCATCCCCCCCATGTGCGCAATCGCGACGGCGCGCAACTGATCGGCAATAATTCCCGGCCCGACCCACTCTTCGCAAAGGGCGGCCAAATCGGCGGCCTGAATAGGGAAATCACGCTGATTTCCGGTAAAAATGGATATTGATTCCGGCCCTTGGGCCAATACCCGCTGTGTCGCTATGCGCTGCCCCTGCCGTAAACGCCGGGCTTCCTGCACGCTCGATGAAATAATCTGTCCCCGGGCATAACCGACGACGGGATCGATGGCATTCCCATAGCGGTCTACCGGTTCCGCGGCAGCCTTGTCTTGCGGAGTATCTGGAGCCGCATGGCTATTCATTGGAGTTTCCTTGCATAAATGCCTCGCGGGCTATAGGTAGCGGTTGCGGGGCGGCTGTTGACAGTAATGGCATGGGCATATGCCGATGCGGCTCGATATCAGCACTATACTTAGCGTTTCGTTAGAAAAAAAGACCAATAAAATTGACGATACCGTAACTAAAACTTTCCACTGAGCCAGCCATGGGCAAAACGGCCGGGCTTGAAACGCGAGGTTCCCATGCTTAATCTTTGGCGGCTTCATCTGCTGCGCGAACTATCGATCCTTGGAACGATTTCCGCGGTGGCCGACGCTCTGGGCTTGACCCGTCCCGCCGTGTCCCAGCAACTGGCGCTACTTGAAAAAGAGGCCAAAACAACGCTGTTCGAACGTTCTCCCAGGGGAGCCAAGCTTACCCCCGCGGGTCAAAGATTGGCCGTGCGTGTCACGGATTTATTCGAAATGGTCGAGGACATCGAGACTGAACTGGCCACAAGAAGCGAAGATATCCTGGGCGAGCTGCGCATTTCCGCATTCGGCTCACTGGCCGCCGGGCTTGTGCCGTCGGTGTTCAAGGAGCTGCTGTCCAAGTATCCCCGTCTTCAGCTTTCTTTCAACGAGATCGAATCGGCCGGAGGCCTGAAAGCGGTCGCCGCGAGAAAAGTCGATGTGGCCATTATCGATGAGTGGGCGGGGGCGGAGGCTTTTGCAAGTTCGCTCGAGCTCCATCCGCTGTGCACCGACTATTTCATGGCTGTTCTTCCTTCGGCCCACCCCATGGCAAAGCGCAAGCATATTCGCCTGGCCAACCTCGCGGACGATCTCTGGGCGGTCAACCAGGCAGCCAGTTCGTATCGATCCTTTCTGTTGAATGCATGTTATGCGGAAGGATTCGTTCCCCGGGAGGTTTGCAGCTGCCGCAACATGGTGGCGACGCTCGAATTGATCAGAACAGCAGGGCTGGTGTCTGTCCTGCCGGCGCTGGGACTGCGGTCGGTTGCCAACGATCCTGACTTCACGCTGATGCCGCTCAGACCGGTAATGAGCCGCAAAGTATTTATTGCCTTGCCCAAGGGAACCGGCGGGCGGCCCGCCATCGAGGCGGTGATCTCGGCGCTGCGAAGCGCGGCAAGCGACGTATCGGGCCAAGCTTGGGCGCCTTCCGCTATTTTCCCCGCGCACACCTGATATGCCAACGCTGCTTTTGAAGATCGGGACCCTATACTGCAAGTGATCCGTCTGAGGCAGCAAGCCGCTTTTGATGGCGGCCCGGCTCGAGCCTGGCGATCAAGCCGTTCGGTGCGCTGTCCCGGGGGAAGAATGAGTAAAATACCGGGTTATCCATGATCAGGCCCTGCGCACCCATGCCTTCTACGCACGAAATCCGTCCTGAACAGTCCATCGAACTGTTGAAGGAACTGCACATTCTTACGCGCGACGGCAAGATGAACCAGGACAGCCGCCGCAAGCTCAAGCAGGTTTATCACCTGTTCCAGTTCATCGAGCCGCTGCTCAAGGATTTGAAGCAGGATCGCGCCGGCATCACGCTGGTGGATCATGGCGCCGGCAAGTCCTATCTGGGGTTTATCCTGTACGACCTGTTCTTCAAGCAATTGAAGGATCAATCGCATTTGTATGGCATTGAGACGCGCGAAGAACTGGTCGCCAGCGCCGCCGATTTGGCGCGGCGGCTGGGGTTTCCCGGTATGTCCTTCCTGAACCTGTCGGTTGCCGATTCCATTGCGTCGGACCGCCTGCCTGAGCGGGTGGATATGGTCACGGCACTGCACGCCTGCAATACAGCCACTGACGATGCCATACGGTTTGCCTTGCACAAGCAAGCCAAATATATTGTTGTCGTCCCTTGCTGCCAAGCGGAAGTGGCCAGCGTGCTGCGCGGCAAGAAAGCCATGTCGCTGGGCGCCGGGGCTTTGGCGGAAATGTGGCGCCATCCGCTGCATACGCGCGAGTTCGGAAGCCAGGCCACCAATGTGCTGCGCAGCCTGCAATTGGAAGCCCACGGCTATCAGGTCACCGTAACCGAACTGGTGGGCTGGGAACACTCGATGAAAAACGAGTTGATTATCGCTTCCTATAAAAACCTGCCCAGGCGCAAGGCCGGCGAACGGCTGGACAACTTACTGGAAATGCTGGGACTGGCGGAAATGCGCGGGCGGTTTTTTGCTCCGGCAGCCTAGGTAGCGCCGCCGGCGTCGTGGTTTGGCAGGGTGGCGGGCAAGCCGAGCGCTTGCCTTACGCAGGCCAGCGATGCCAGCGCGGCGGGCGACAACGGCCGATCGGCGCGGCGCAGCATACCTATATGCCGCTCGATTGCAGGGTGGATGCCCTTGACCACGGCGAGGGTGGGCGGAATAATCCGCGGCAGTGCCAGGGAGGGCACAAATGAAATGCCCAGGCCTTCTTCGACCATGCCTATAAGAGAAGAAAGCTGGGTTACTTCCTGGCGTATGGTGAATGTTTCCTCCATAGGCCCCAACGCTTTTTCCAATACAGAACGCACGCCGGTTTCTTGCGACAGCAAGATAAATGAATAAGGAATGAGTTCGTCGATACTAAGGCGCTTGCGTTGCGCGAGAGGAAATCCGGCCGGACAGATCAGCACCAAAGGATCCAGGATCAAAGGCAGGAACTGGAGGTCGGGGCTGGGCTGGAACTCTCCCACAATCGCGAAGTCCGTCAACCCCGCCGACACCTCTTCATATACGGCTTTCGCTGCCGCATCGCGGATCTCGATCGCCACACCGGGGTAGGTTTCAGCACAGTAAGCGACTGCCTTGGGCATGACGCGCACCGCAATTGACGACAGGCAGCCGATAGCCACTCGCCCGGTCCGATGGCGCACTGTTTGCGTCATGTCTCCCAGCAGATTGTCGTAGTCCTTGACCAATAAGCGGATCCTGCCGATAAAGCTCTGCCCCAGCGGCGTGAGCCGAACGTGTCGCGTGGTGCGCTCGAAGAGGGCGAGGCGAAAGTGCTGTTCCGCTTTGTTCACGGCGGCGCTGATGGCCGCATTCGACAGGCAGATTTCATCGGCGGCCCGCGAAAAGCTTTGCAGCCTGGCCACACACTCAATAATCCTGAGGGTTTTGATGTCCATCATTTTTTTATTAAATAAAACAATATAGTAGTTCAGATATTTTTGATTAACAAAATAAAACCTGGCCATTAGCATTGATCCTTCTTGCAGGAAATATCTGCTCTCGTCATAAGAGGAAAGGGAAAAAATGCTGACCCTGTTACGGAACGCGGATGTCTATGGCCCGCAACCCCTGGGCATCCAGAATATTCTTATTGCCAACGGAAAAATCGTTGCAATGTCAAAAGACGCCATCAGCGCACAGAACGTTGAGGTAAGGGAAATAGACCTTCAAGGGCGCATAACCTGCCCCGGCTTTATTGATAATCATGTCCATGTCCTGGGCGGCGGAGGCGGCTTGGGCTTTTCCAGCCGCGCGCCAGAGCTGCAGACGAGTCAGATTGTCCGGCACGGCACTACGACTGTCATTGGCATGCTTGGCTTTGACGCCACCAGCAAGTCGGCCGCCGCATTGGTGGCCAAAACACGCGCATTTCGCGAAGACGGCATCAGCGCCTATTGCCTGACCGGCGCGACGCTTGAACATCCGGTGCCGACGCTGACTGGTGCCATCCGCAGCGACATTGCCTTTGTCGATGAAATTATCGGCGTGGGCGAACTGTCGATTTCAGAGCTTGGGTATGGATTCGATAGCTTTGGAAAAGGCGCGCAATATGTTGCCGAAGCGGCAACCGCCGGCTTGCTGGCGGGCAGGCTGGCCCGCAAGGCGGGTTATTGCTGTCTGCAAGTGCCGCCGTATCGCGAAAGCGTGCTTAAACCCATGTTCGAGGTTATTGACCGCACGGGCTTGCCGATCAAGCAATTCATACCCTCCCATGTCAACCAGACCCCCGAGTACATGAAAGATGCGGCGGCGTGGGGGAACAGGGGCGGCTGGGTCGACATAGGAGCCAATTATTCCCCGGCGAACAATTATTCGAGAGCCATAGATCCTGCCCAGGCAGTGAAAGATCTCATGGCGGCGGGCGTACCGCTGGATAATATTTTGGTCAGCTCGGACGGTAATGGAGCTCCTCCTAAAGAAGAAAGGGGCGAAGGGCGCCCCAAGACGGCCAATTACATGCCGATGAGCGCTTTACTGGCGGTTTTCGTGAAGCTGTGTGTCCAGCATAAGTTTTCATTGCAGGATGCGCTGCGTCCTTTTACCTCTAATGTATCGGCGGCGACAGGCCTGCACGGCAAAGGGGAATTAGGTGTCGATAAAGACGCCGACATTGTCGTGTTCGACGCCAGCTTTGCCGTGACCGATGTGTTTTGCCTTGGCAAACACATGGTGGCTGGCCGGCAGCCCGTCGCGAAGGGCATGTTTGACGATGTCTTGCGGCGGGAATTTTCCTGAGGGAATCCAGCCGCATTCAGATGTCCACGCGACATCATCAAGATTCAAAATCAAGAAAGGGGAAATGATGAATTTTTTCAATAAAACGTTGGTAGCATTTGCAGTCGCTGTTGTGCCGGTCTTGGCCGCCGCTCAGTATCCCGAGAAACCCATAACGATAATCGTGCCATTTTCACCGGGTTCGATTTCCGATACCGCAACGCGGCTTGTCGCGGAAAAAATGCGGACGGCGCTGGGCCAGCAAGTGATAGTGGAGAACAAGCCGGGAGCCGCGGGAATGATAGGCGCCAGCCAAGTCGCAAGAGCCAAGCCTGACGGCTATCACATTCTGCTGGGCTCGAATTCGACCAATGCGATCAACAAAAGTCTATACAAGAGCATGACTTATGATCTTGAAAAAGATTTTGCCCCGATTTCCTTGGCTGGAGAAATCCCCGCTGTGATCGTCGCACGCAAGGATTTGCCGGTTTCGACGCTGCAGGATCTTATTGCATACGGCAAGAAAAATACTGGCCAATTGACTTTCGCCAATGGGAATACGACGAATCAAATATCAGGGCTGACGCTTAACCAGGTGGCGGGACTGAAGATGGTGAATGTGCCCTACAAGAGCGAGCCGGAAGCTATGGTTGGCGCCTTGAGCGGCCAGGTTGACCTGGTATTTCTTAACTTGCCCGTGGCGTATCCGCATATCAAATCGGGCAAAGTAAAAGCCATTGCGTTCCCTGGAAGCGCCAAGGTCGACGCATTGCCGGATGTCCCGCTTGCCAGCGAGACCGTGGCCGGGTATTCGATTCCCAATGGCTGGCTTGCCTTCTTTGCTCCTGCGGGCACTCCAGCCGCCGTGGTCGGCAAGCTGAATGCCGCGATCGTCGAAGCGCTGAAAGCACCGGATGTCCGGCGGTCGCTGGAGTCTTCCGGAGGGTATATCGTTCGATCGAGCACGCCGGAAGAATTGGCGGGGCTGGTCAAGCACGATGTGGCGAAATGGGCCGAGCTTGTAAAAGCCGCCAATGTTCCCATGCAATAGCCCGGCGCCGCGGCGCGCGGCCCCTCCCGCCCGAAAGGGTTTGGTTGGGGCTTCGCGCAAGGCAAGGTAAGTCTGGAAGCGGCCGATGCCGGATTACCCGGCCGTGGTGTTGATCCAGCCTGCAAATCGCGGCGTTAACAGGCCCTAGCCTTGTGATGCGCATCCTTGATGGTGTACATGGCCTGGTCGGCATGCGCCAGCAGCGCCACGCTGGTCACCCCGTCGTCCGGATAGCGGGCTATGCCTATGCTGCTGCCTACTGTCAGCGCATGGCCGTCGTATGTGATGGGCGCGGCGACGGCGGCCATCAGTTTGTTGCTGAGTACTTGCAGATCGACATCCCGTTCGCTGCTTTCGATGATAACGACGAACTCGTCGCCGCCGATACGGGCGACGGTGTCGGTGCGCCGCACCGTGGCAAGCAGGCGGCGGCCCACCTCTTGCAGCACCAGGTCGCCGGCGGCATGTCCGTGATTGTCGTTAATGGGCTTGAAGCTGTCCAGATCGATCAGGAGCACATAGCCGTGGCGCTTTTCGCGCTTGGCATGCAGTATGGCGAGAGCGATTTTTTCCTCTACGACGATGCGATTGCCCAGTCCGGTAAGCGGGTCGTGGCGGGCCATCTGCAACAAGGTTTTTTCGTTGTCGCGCAGGCGATTGATGACGGTCGCCAATTCCAGCTTGTGTTTTTCGCCTTCGAGGAAGGCGCCTATCATGTCGGCCGTGGTTTGCAGGAAGATTTGTTCGCTGTCGGACCAGGTCCGCTCCTGGCGCAGGTCTTGCACGCAGATGAATCCATACCAGTGGCTTTGGCCCCATACGGGAAAGGCCGCGACGCTGCATATGCCGTGTTCGCGCAAGTCGTCGCGCTCGTCGGCAGGCAGATCGATTATGGCTTCCACCACTCGTTCGCGCGCACCGAGCAGAGCCAGCCAGCGCGGGTATCGGGGCCTATGGGAATCGGCTTGCCCGGGCGGCGCCGCTCGCATGACGTGCATGTTTGCCGCGTCGCCGTGATTGATTTCCTCCAGGTAGATGCGGTCGGCGGCAACCGTGCGCAGGATGCTTCCCAGCAGATCGGCCAGTTGGCTACTGCCGTTGGCGGAGGTGGCCAGCAAGCTGCTGGCGCATTGGGCCAGGGTTTCCTGGCGCGTGAAACGCCGGCTGAGCTCGTCTATCAGGCCGGAGTAGGCGCGCATGACATCGCCCAGTTCGTCGTTGGGTTTATGCCTGGGCAGCGTGCTGCCCATCGCCGCCTCGCCATTGGTGGCATGGCCGTCGATGGTGCGGCGGAAACGGCTCAGGGGCAGGCCGACAATCTTGTAGAAGGCCAGCGCCGCGCCGGCGAGCATAACAGCCAGCATGACAATGAAAATAGCCGCATAGCGCCACAATATGTTCATGGCGGCGCTGACGATGGAGGTAGGATGGAATTGCACCAGGAGATTGCCCACGGTGTAGTCCTGCCCCTGTTCGTCGTGATAGATAATCGGACGTTGCAGCCGATCGGAATGCTCGGCCCATTTTGTGCCTACTGTGCCGCTGGTGGTGGTTTCGTTGGCGCAAATGTCCAGCAGCGTTACCCCGGATACCAGGGTCATGTAGGTTAGCGTGTCGACGATGCCGCGCGCCGTGGCGCTATCGCAATCCCACAGCGGCTTGCTCAGCGATTTCGCATAGATATCCATGGTTTGGCGCCGCTGGGTTTCTTGCGCCGAACGTTCGAACCCATAGCCGATCAGCACAGTGCCCGCGGCGGCAAGCACAAAGGCCAGAACCAGCGGCAGCAACAGTAATCGTACGAACTGCGTGTGTAGCGGACGGCGTGGAGGCAAGGGGATGTCGGCAACTATCGATGTCATGGCTTTGCCGGCTGATATAAAAGATGCTGGTACCGCTGCGGCACCAATTCCTTGGTGTAAAAGGGATTGTTGATATCGATGATGGTCCGTTGCGCGAAAAAGCTCTCGGGGGGCGGCTTGCGATACTGGTTCCAGACTTTTACGAAGGTGCCGTTCCGGGCGATGATGTCGAAGCCCCGTTGCAAGGCCTGGTACAGCTCGTCGGCGTCTGACTGGGGCGATACCCAGACGAAGCGGAACCATGGATAGCGCACCAGAATGTAGGGGTCGATGGTCAATTGCGGGTAACGCTGCTGGAAATGCGGCAGGAAGAAGCTGAGGGTTTCTTCAAGGCCCAAGGGAAACAGATCGAGGAAGCCCGCTTCCATCTGTTCCGCGAATTCGCCATTGCTCCAGCTTTTGATTTCCTTGGTGGGAATACCGACCGCGCGGTAGATCGCCACATCCATCCAGCCTTCGTTCTGGCCCATGCTATAGAGCGCCAGGTCCGACACCGTGTGCACATTGGCAAGCTTGTCCCGTTGCGATTTCAGCAGAAGATTGACGCGATAGCCGAGCAGGCCGCGATCCAGCGGAACCGGGATCATGCGCAGCTTGCCTTGTTCGACCAGGCGCAGGCGGTCGGGGGTGGCGGGCATGAAATCCATTTGAGTCTGGCCGCTGCTTATCATGAACAGGTTGCGGCGTTCGTTGCTTGTCGGCGCATCGATGAATTCAGCCTGCATCCCCGCGGCATCCAGCGCCACGCGGGCCAGCGCCCGAGCATGCTGGAGATGGGGCTCGTTCTGGACGATGAAGCTGTCGGCAAGCGCGCAAGCGCAGGTGCCCAGCCCCAGGACAAGCAGCAACAGGGCATGCGCGCAGCGCCTTATACGGCTTGCATGCGTTTGCCCGGACGCGGCATGGGGTTCGGATACGGCAAGTGGATTATGCGGCATATGGCTTTTGAACAAACCGGAATTTTCCAGGGGGTTACGCGGCTATTTTATAAATATTTGTATGAAATTGTTATAGTTTACTTCATGAAAGTCCGAGCCGCATTATTGACATCTTTCTGTAATGCGCCGCGATGCAAGCAATTGCGGCTACAGTCAAATATCATGTGAATAGTGGTTTTCGCCGTTTTTCTTTGCGAAAAATGCCGCGAAACTGAACTTATCGGGGCATTGCGGCTCTTAATGTGTGACTTTTGTTTACTGTGAGCCTGACGCGCGACATGCCAGAACTTCTTTCAAACCTGATTTCCGTCTTCCCCTTGCGTCGGCTATGCCTCGGACTCGTTCTATGCGCGGGCGCGGGCGCGGGTCTGACAGCCTGCTCGCGCAGCGACACGGCCGGCATTGAGCTGGCCGCCGCGCCGCAGCCTGAAGATGTCGGCACATTCACGGTCAAGCCCGAGCGTATCGCATTCAGCACCGCGCTTCCGGGCCGGACCGTGGCCCCGGTAATCGCCGAGATCCGGCCGCAGGTGGGCGGTATCGTGCAAAAGCGCTTGTTTACCGAGGGCTCGCAAGTCAAGAAGGGGCAAGTGCTGTATCAGCTCGATGCCGCGCCTTTCCAGGTGGCGCATGCCAGCGCGCTGGCGGGTGTGCGCAAGGCCCAATCCACATTGGCGATTGCCCGCAGCGAGGCAAAGCGCAATGCCGGGCTGGTCAAGATCGACGCCATCAGCCGGCAATTGAACGAACAGTCGCAGGCTGTGGCGCAGCAGGCGCAAGCCGATCTGGCCGTTGCCCAGGCGGCGGAACAGGCTGCGCGCATCAACCTGGACTATACGCGCATCGTTTCGCCCATCGACGGCTGGGTCGAGCTCTCCAGCGTGACGTCGGGCGCGCTGGTTACCGCCGACCAGGCCACCGCGCTGACTACGGTGCAGCAGCTGGATCCCATCTATGTGCACGTCACCCAGTCCAGCAGCGAACTGCTGCGCCTGAAACGCGAATTCGCCCAGGGCCGCCAGCAAAATGCACAGGGCGAGGCGCCCATCAAGCTTCTGCTGGAAGACGGCAGCGTCTACCCGCATGAAGGCCGGCTTACCTTCAGCGGCGTTACGGTCGATACCGGCATGGGCACCATTACGCTGCGCGCCGTGGTGCCCAACCCCGAGCATCTGTTGATGCCCGGCATGTATGTGCGGGGGGTGCTGGAAGAAGGGGTCGACCAGGCCGCTTTGCTGGTGCCGCAGCAGGCTGTATCGCGCGCTGCCGATGGCAGCGCTTCCACCCTGGTGGTGGGATCCGATGACAAGGTGGCCAAGCGCGCCATTACCGTGGGCCGTGCCGTCGCCAATCGCTGGCAGATACTCAAAGGCCTGGCCGCGGGCGATCGTGTGCTGGTCGAAGGGTCGCAGCATGTGCGCGTGGGCGATGTGGTGCGGGCGGTGGACCTTGCTTCGACGGCCCCCAAAGGGTAGGGGATCATGGCTCAGTTTTTCATCAACCGGCCTATTTTCGCCTGGGTTCTGTCCATTATCATCATGCTTGCGGGGCTGATGGCCATCCGCAGCCTGCCTCTTGAGCAGTATCCGGACATTGCGCCGCCTCGCGTCTCCATTACCGCGGACTATACCGGGGCTTCGGCCAAGACCATGGAAGATTCCGTTACGCAAGTCATAGAACAGGGGCTAAAGGGCCTGGACAACCTGTTGTATATGCAAAGCACCAGCAACGCGTCGGGCGCGCGCGCGCATTTCGCTGACCTTCGATGCGGGCACCGATATCGATGTGGCGCAAATGCAAGTGCAGAACCGATTGCAGCAGGCGATGTCGCGGTTGCCGCAATCGGTGCAAAGCAAGGGTGTCACTGTCACCAAGGGCGGCAACGACTTCCTGATGATAGTCTCGATGTACTCGGACGACAACAACGTCTCGGCGGTCGATGTGGGCGACTACATCACCAGCAACCTGGTCGATGTCATCAGCCGTATCGACGGCGTGGGCGAAGTCCAGACGCTGGGCACCGGCTATGCGATGCGCATTTGGCTGGATCCGGACAAACTGCGCAAATACAGCTTGATGCCCTCCGACGTCAGTGCCGCCATCGAGGCGCAGAACGCCCAGGTGTCCGCCGGACAACTGGGCGCTTTGCCCGCCGATCGATCATCAGCAATTGAATGCCACCATCACGTCGCGCAGCATGCTGCAAACCGAAGACCAGTTTCGCGACGTGGTGCTGCGCGCTGCGCCGGACGGCGCGATAGTGCGGCTGAAAGATGTGGCGCGCGTCGAGTTGGGCGCCGAGAACCTGACGGTGCGCTCGATACTTGGGGGCCGGCCGGGCGCCGGCATGGGCATTGTGATGGCCGATGGCGCCAATGCCGTGCAGGTCGCCCAGGCCGTGAATGCCAAGGTGGCCGAACTGCAGCCATTCTTTCCGCACAAGATGCAGACCTATGTAAGCTTTGACACGACGCCATTTATCAGCGCCTCGATCGACGAAGTCATTCAGGCCCTGATCGAGGCGATGATACTGGTCGTGCTGGTCATCTACGTGTTCCTGCAGAATTTCCGCGCCACCCTGATTCCCTCCATCGCCGTGCCGGTAGTGCTGTTGGGCACCTTTGGCATCCTGTCGGCGGCGGGGTATTCCATCAATACGCTGACCATGTTCGGCATGGTGCTGGCCATCGGGCTGCTGGTGGACGATGCCATCGTGGTCGTCGAGAACGTCGAGCGGATCATGCACGAAGAAGGGCTCTCGCCCAAAGAGGCCACGCGCAAATCCATGGCCGAAATCACGCCCGCGCTGGTGGGTATCGCGCTGGTTCTGTCGGCGGTATTCATTCCCATGGCTTTTTTCGGCGGCTCGGCCGGTGTTATTTATCGCCAATTTTCGATCACTGTCGTTTCGGCCATGGCGCTTGTCGGTGCTGGTGGCGCTGACGCTTACCCCGGCGCTGTGCGCCAGCCTGCTAAAGCCTGTGGCCAAAGGGCGGCACACCGAGCCGCGCCGGGGGCTGTTCGGTTGGCTGGACCGGTTTTTCGCGGGCTTCAACCGTGTCTTCGATCGCAATGCGGATCGCTACCAGGGGGCGTAGGGGGCATTGTGCGGCGCGGCAAGCGCAGTTTGCTGGTCTATGTGCTTATTTGCGTGGCGATGGCGCTTCTGTTCATGCGCCTTCCGACCTCTTTCCTGCCCGTCGAGGACCAGGGGGCGCTGCACCGTGCAGATCACCTTGCCGCCGGGCGCCACCAATGCGCGCCTGCAGCCGGTCGTGCGCGAGGTGCAGGAATACTTCGCCAAGCAGCCCGAGGTGGCCAGCATCAACGTCGTGACCGGCCAGAACGGCGACCAGAGTTCGGCGCGGGCCTATCGTCAAGCTAAAGCACTGGAGCGAGCGCACCGGAGCCGACCAGTCGCAGCGGCAATCGCGCGGCGCGCCACAGACACGCTTGCGCAAGCATCCGCGATGCGCAGGTCTTCGTGACTGCTGCCCGCCGGCCGTGCGCGGAATGGGCGCGAATGCCGGATTCAACTTCTACTTGAAGGACCTCAATGGGCTGGGCCACGAAGAATTGATGCAGGCGCGCGACCTGGCGCTGCAATTGCTGGAAAAACACCCCGAGGTCGTCGACGTGCGAGTCAATAACCTGGACGACACGCCGCAGTTCGCCGTCGACATCGACGATGCGCGCGCCGGCGCGCTCAGCCTATCGACCAATGCCATCGACAGTACGCTGTCCAGCGCCATGGGCGGCACCTACATCAACGATTTCCTGGACAAGGGCCGCGTAAAGCGGGTGTACATGCAGGGCGATGCGCCTTTCCGCATGCTGCCGGACGACATCAACCGCTGGAGCGCGCGCAACGAATTGGGCCAGATGGTGCCTTTCTCAGCATTCTCGAGCACACGCTGGACCTATGGCTCGCCGCAACTGGTGCGCTACAACGGCAGCCCCAGCTACGATTTCGAAGGTGATGCCGCCCCGGGCGTCAGTTCGGGCGTTGCCATGGCCGCGGTCGAGAGGTGATGAAACAGATGCCGCCCGGCATCGGCTACGAATGGACGGGCGCATCGCTGCAGGAGCGCCTGTCGGGGGCGCAGGCGCCGATGCTATACGCCATTTCCATCCTGTTCGTGTTCCTGTGCCTGGCCGCGCTGTATGAAAGCTGGTCGGTGCCGTTCTCGGTCATCCTGGTGGTGCCGCTGGGCATTGTGGGCGCGCTGCTGTTCACCGGCCTGCGCGGGCTTGAACAACGACGTGTACTTCCAGGTGGGCCTGCTGACCACGGTGGGGCTGTCGTCGCAAGAACGCGATTCTGATCGTCGAGTTTGCGCAAGACAACTGCAGGAGCAGCGGCAAGAGCGTGCTGGACGCCACGCTGAAGGCGGTGCGCCAGCGCTTGCGGCCCATCCTGATGACGTCGCTGGCTTTCGGCTTCGGCGTGCTGCCGCTGGCCATCGGCACCGGCGCGGGCGCCGGCGGCCGGCATGCCATTGGCACCGCGGTGTTGGGCGGCATGGTGGTCGGCACGGCGCTGGGCATCTTCTTCGTGCCGCTGTTCTTCGTGACTGATCACGCGGCATGCTATCGGGCGCCGCCAGCCGGCGGCCGGCCGGCGCCGTCGATGGCCATCGCAGGAAGGGGGCCATCCATGACGCGCCGGCTGCAACGCATGCGCGCTCTGGCGGTCGCCTGGCCCGATGTCGCGCCGTATTGCTTGTCGGCTGCGTCAATCTGGCGCCGGACTACACGCAGCCCGATGCGCCCATACCGCGGACTGGCCGGGCGGGCAAGCCAACCGGCATCCACCGGCGCAGTCAAGCCCAGTCCCGCGCTGGACCCGGACTGGCGCGACTTCTTCCTCGATGAGCGATTGCGAGGCGTGGTCGCAGCTGGCGCTGGCCAATAACCGCGATCTGCGCGTCGCCGCGCTCAACATCGAACGGGCGCGGGCGCCAGTATGGCATCGCGCGTTCCTCGGCGTTTCCGTCGCTAGGCGCGGATGCCCAGGCCGACCGGCTCGCGCACGCCGCCAGCGTGTCCTCCAGCGGGCAAACGCGCACGGACTCGCAGCTACAGCGTTGATCTTGGCCTGGCCAGCTACGAGCTCGACTTGTTCGGGCGGGTGCGCAATCTGGGCGATGCCGCGCTGGAAAACTATCTTTCCACGCAGGACACGCGCCGCAGCGCGCAGATCAGCCTGGTTGCGCAAGTGGCCAACGCCTGGCTGCAACTGGCCGCCGACCAGCAGCGCCTGCAATTGGCGCGCGATACCTTGGCCAGCCAACAGAAGTCCTACGATCTGATCCGGCGCAGCCACGAACTTGGCGCTTCCTCGGGCCTGGCGCTGGCGCAGGCGCAAACCACGGTCGATACGGCGCGCGGCGATGCGGCCGCCTTGGAAAGCCAAGTCCAGCAAGACCGCAACGCGACTGAGGCTGCTGGTGGGCGCCAGCCTGCCGCCCGAACTGCTGCCTCCGCCCAAACAAGAGCTTGGCGCCGCGCCTGTGGCGCGGCTGGTCGAGCCGCCGGCCGGCCTGCCTTCCAGCATACTGCGGCAGCGTCCCGACGTACTGGCGGCCGAGCATGCGCTGCGTGCCAGCAATGCCGATATCGGCGCGGCGCGAGCCGCCTTTTACCCGCGCATTGCGTTGACGGGCTCGGCCGGTACGGCAAGCGCCAGCCTGTCGGGCTTATTCGAAGGCGGCAGCGGCGCGTGGAGTTTCATGCCAGCTATCCACCTGCCTATTTTCGATGGCGGCGCGAACCGGGCCAACCTGCGCGTGGCGCAGGTGCAGCGCGACATCCAGCTCGCCGGCTACGAAAAAACGTTGCAGACGGCCTTTCGCGAAGTGGCCGATGCCTTGGCCCTGCGGCATACGCTGGCCCAGCGGCTGGACGCGCAGCAATCGTTGGCGCGCTCCACATCGCGCAGCTTCGAGTTGTCGCAAGCCCTGTTCAACAGCGGCGGCGGCAACGGCTATCTCGAGGTGCTGGATGCGCAACGCTCTTTGTATGCGGCACAGCAATCGCTGATCGGCTTGCAGCTTGAAGAGCAGGTCAATCGACTGGAATTGTTCAAAGCGCTGGGCGGTGGCTGGACGGCTAGCGCCGGGTAGGCCGGGCCTTGGGTGCGATGAAATCATCAATTGCCGTGAGAGGCTAGGTGATCTGGCGGGCGCCCCGCTCTGATCCGGCAAACGATTCGTTTAAAAAATCAACGAACACTCTTACACGCCTGGCTAACTTATGCCGTTGAGGATAAACAGCATAGATATCCGCCTCGGGTGTGCGATAGTTTTTCAAGACCTGTTTCAAGCATCCGCTTTTTAGGTGTTTTGCAATGTCCCATTCGGCTCGCATAATAATTCCTAGCCCATCCAGTGCCCATTGAACAGCGATATCTCCGTCGTTTGTCGTGAGCGGACCATTGATCTTGACCGTTTCGGTTCCTTGCGCCGACTCGAGACGCCAAAGCCCATACGCATCGTCGCCATGACGGATGGTGATGCAGCTGTGTCGGATGAGTTCTCTGGCGGTTTTTGGCGATCCATAGGTATCCAGGTAAGCCGGAGAGGCACAAAGAAGCCGTTGATTATTCGCGATTTTTTTGGCTATCACGCGTGTATCCGGCGGTTCGCCGAACCTGATGCAAACATCATGGGAATTATCCGAAATAGGAGGCGGATTGACAGTTAGCTGCAATTCAACCTGCACCTTCGGGAAATACTTATGAAATTTCGAGATAACGGGGGCCACGTGACTTCGCCCAAAGCCGAGGGTTGCATTCACCCTTAAAAGCCCCTGGGGTTCGGACATCGACTTACTCAAATGCTGTTCGAAGTCCTCTATTTCGGTAAGTATTCGCCGCGCTTGCTGAAGATATTCCTCGCCTTCAGCCGTAAGACTGATTCTTCTTGTCGTTCGCGTCAGCAACTGAACGCCCAGCCGTTCCTCTAAGAGATTGAGTCGCCTGGTTATAGCTGGTGGCGTGACGCCCAGCTCCCGAGCCACGGCGGAGAGGCTGCCGAGGCTGATAATAAGGCTAAAAAAAGCCATCTCGGCGGAAGCGTTGGTCAGCTCTTTCATTATTAATCTCAAGTGAAAAGTAAAGTCAGTTTTGAGCTATTTTAAAACCAGTAAATCATTGTTTAATTTCCGGTCCCTGGCTTCGTTCCAGCAGGGCATTTTTCGGAGACGACATGAACAATTTATTAAAAATACTATTCTTGGGTCTATCCTTGGTCTCAACTTTCGCTCATGCCCAAAGTGATTACCCATCACGGGCGATAACGGTTGTAGTGCCTTATTCGCCGGGAGGAACTACTGACATCATTGCCAGACTTGCATCTCAATATTTGACAGGCTTAACTGGTAAATCGTTTGTGGTTGAAAACAAGGGTGGCGCAAGCGGAACGATTGCAATGGGGTATGTTGCATCGGCGGCGCCTAACGGATATACCTTGTTATCCAACGAAATGACACAAACGATTGTTCCGAGCTTATTCCCAAAGCTCGCCTTCAATCCCACCAAGGACCTTACCGCGATTGCCATATTTGCAGAGGCTCCGTATGTTCTTGCAATCAGTTCAAAGCTGCCTGTAAATAATCTGCAAGAGTTCATCGCATACGCAAAGGCCAATCCCGGAAAAATAAACTTCGCATCGGGCGGTGTCGGCAGCGGTCCGCATATGGCGGGCGAGTTGTTGAAATCGGTCGCGGGTATTGAGATGACCCATATTCCTTACAAGGGATCGGGTCCGGCACTTAACGACTTGCTAAGCGGACAAGTTGAGGTTTTGATTACAGCCGCCCCGACTGTCGCACAACACCTGGGGTCTGGAAAGATCAAGGCGTTGGCCGTCGCCCACGCAAAAAGGGTATCGCCATTACCTAATGTCCCTACGGCTGCCGAAGCCGGTCTTCCTGCATTCATAGTTGCCAATTGGTTCGGATTAGCTGCCCCCAAAGGAACTCCTGAAACCATAATCAACACGCTTTATGGAGAAGTCGTTAAAGCTTTGGAGAAGCAGGAATTTCGAGACAAGCTTGTTGCCGCAGGCGCTGAACCCGTGGATGTTTCCCCATCGCAAGCTAATAAATTCATCCAAACGGAAACAAGCCGCTGGAGCGATTTAATAAGAAAATCCAACATCATTGGCAATAACTGAGCTAGTGATATTGATTGCCGCAAACATATTCATACATACCAAGTACAGAGCACAAATGAAAATTACTAAAGTCGAACCATTGCATATCGGCCAATTCATGTTTGCCCGCGTGACAACTGACGAAGGAATCGTTGGTTTCGGCGAAGCCGGAACATGGGGGCATATTGAGGCAGCAGGCGCATGTATTAAGCGATTTGCCGAATACCTGGAAGGCAAAGATCCGTTTCCTATCGAGCACCATTGGAATGTGATGCATCGATTTAGCTACTTTCAGGGATTAGCGGAGAACGCCGCCATTTCAGCGATTGACATGGCCCTTTGGGACATCAAAGGCAAGGCTCTGGAAGTTCCCATTTATGAATTGCTGGGTGGCGCTGCCAGAACAAAAGCCCGAATCTACGGCCACATTTACGAAAATACAATCGAAAAGATACTCGTTGAATGCGAGGCCAAAATGAATGCCGGATTTACCGCCTTTGGGCATCTAAATCCGTTTCTGGATGAGGGTCATGACAATGTTTACTTCAAGACACACATCAAGAAGATGCGCGATGCAATCGAAAATACTCAGCGTATGCGGGAGGTCGTTGGTGACCGGGTTGATCTGTTGATTGAACTCCACAGACGTCTTACTCCCGCGGAGGCTATCGTGTTTGCGCGCGGCATTGAAGATACTCATCCCATGTTCATCGAAGATCCTATCCGTCCGGAAAGCCAGGACGCCATGGCTCGTGTTGCGGAAAAAATCCACATACCAATCGCAACAGGCGAGCGTTTCGCCACTATTTACGATTTCCAGGCGCTGATGGCGCGAGGCGGCGTTGAGTACGCTCGAGTGGACCTGTGTTTGTGCGGTGGTATTACCGGCGCAAAAAAGGTTGCGGCCATCGCCGAATCCCACCAGGTGCAGATAGTCCCGCATAATCCCTTATCGCCGATAGGCTTGGCCGCTTGTTTGCAACTGGCGGCGGCCATACCTAACTTTGCAATCCAGGAGTATGCAACCGGATTTGAAGCTGGCACGTTCGAATCGCGCCCAGAGCATCTGGGAAGCAATATTGTCGATAATGTGCCATTGCCTAAGAATGGTTTCGTCGATATTCCCACTGGCTACGGGCTTGGCATGAATCTGTTGCCAGATGCACAGAAGATCAGGCCACCGCTATCCAAACCTATTTCGATGCGTCCGCACTTCGATGGATTTATCGTTGACCAGTGATTCGAATTGTTCCGGGCCAATCGTCCCGGAGTCTTGGCTGCTCGCGTGGGCGGGCAGTCATTTCACCAAACAGGTTTGCGCTTTTCCACGAAAACGTCAATGCCCTCTTTGGCTGCGTCTGCTGCTGCAACATTACAGAAGCTGTCCGCAGTCGCGGCAACTGCCTGGCGACAGTCATTGTCATTGGCCAGCATAAATGCAGACCGTCCGATACGGACAACTTCAGCTGATTTTCCACGATTGATCAATTGAGCAGCACATAGATCTGCTGTTTTTTTGGCTGAAGGTCAATAGCAATTGCTGGGCCGGGCGAATGTTTTCAGAAGAGTACTTACATTGTTGGTGCGGCTGACTGGCGCATGATTGATGCATAGCGGAAGGCCGTCTTGTCGCAATTCCGTCATCATGATATGACTTTATGTCATGGAGTGATACGTAATCGGAAGTAGCCAAATAGCGCACTCCGACTGATGATGCTACCAACTTAAATTTGGGAGCCTCAGATGCCGCAAAACCTCAAGATGATGCTTCGGCTAGCCGCCGGCGTTACCTTTTCATGTATGGCAGCGTTTGCACAGGCGCAAACATATCCTGCCCGTCCGGTGACGGTTATCGTGCCGTTTGCCCCAGGCGGCAACCTGGATGTAATTACGCGTGTGGTTACCACTGAAATGGCCAAGACCTTGGGCCAGTCCTTTGTCATTGAAAATCGTCCTGGCGCGGGCGGACTGCTGGGGTTGGGGCGGGCTGCAAAGGCCGCGCCGGATGGGTACACCCTGGCGGTGACAGCCAGCGGCGGTTTTGCCTATACTCCGCGAATGCTGAATAGCAATGCTTTTTTAGCGGCGGACTTTGCGCCAGTGGGCATGATAGGCATTACACCCATGGTTTTCGAAGTGCCGGCCAGCAGTCGGTTCAAGACATTCCAGGACTTTGCGGCTTATGCAAAGCACAATCCCGAGGGTATTTCAGTTGGCCACGCCGGCAACGGCACCACCAATCACATTGCCATACTTCTTCTGCAGCAAGCATTGGGTGTCAAATTCACGATAGTTCCCTACAGCGGCTCTGCTCCAGCGCTTAATGATCTGCTCGGCAAACAGATCGATGCCATCGTCGACCAAATTCCTAGTTCGCTCCAGCATCTTCGGGCGAATACGCTTCGGGCGCTGGCCGTGACCAGCCGGGAGCGAGCGGTTGATCTGCCCAGCGTTCCAACGCTTCAGCAAGAGAAAGTGGAAAATTTCGATGTCGTGACGGCATCCGGTCTGTTGGCGCCTGCCGGCGTGGCACCCGAGGTTATGCAAACGTTGAGCAAGGCCCTGAACGATGCGTTGAAAACTCCGGCGGTTCGCGATCGCTTGAATAGTCTGGGTACGGAGACAAGACCCACTACGCCCCAGGAGTTTGAAACATTCCTGAAAGGTGAAGTAAGAAAGGCGGACGAGCTTGCCAGCCAAGGCTTACTGAAAAACGCCCAATAAGATATCGCTATGACGAATTTCAATACAATGGGCAAATTGCCTGTCGTATCCGCGCCGGGTTTCGTGGTGCCTGAAAATGCCTGTGATTGCCATTGCCATGTATTTGGCCCATACGCCGAGTACCCGCTGGCGGCGGAGCATACGTATCAGCCCCCCGAGGCAACGGCCCAGTCCTATTTGTCCGTGCTGGATACCCTTGGGTTCCAGCGAGCGGTGCTGGTTCAGGCGTCCGTCCATGGGCTGGATAATCGCGCCATGCTGCATGCGCTGGATATAGGAGGCGATAGGCTGCGCGGGGTGGCGGTGGTGGATGCGAAGACGACCGCACAGCAACTACAGCAGCTATATGATCGTGGTGTAAGAGGGCTGCGGTTCTCGCGACTGCTGGATGCCAGTGGAGCGCCGCGCTACAAAAACACGGTTGATATTTCCGATATAGAGCCTTTGCTTCCCGCAATGAAAAGCATAGGCATGCATGTGCAATTGTGGATCGAGATCGAACAGTTGCCATCGCTTGCTCCCTTGATCCGTTTTGCAGGTATTCCTTTTGTCATTGACCATCTCGGTCGTTTCGATCCTGAACAGGGCGTGGGCAGCCGGTCATTTCGGATCATGTGCGACTTGCTGAAAGAAGGGTGCCTTTGGGTCAAGGCGACGCCATACCGCTCTTCCCGCCGCTATCCTGATTACGAGGACATGCGCCCGTATCATGAGAAACTGTTGCATACCAATCCTGATCGCCTGATTTGGGGAAGCGATTGGCCTCATATCAATATGGTCTCGGATATTCCGGATGCAGGGCATCTCGTGGACTTGCTCGGTCATTGGACCGCGGATCAGGCCCTGCTGGAAAAAATTCTTGTCTCCAATCCCGCGGCCCTATATGGGTTTAGATGAACGGCCTCATATAAAGGAACTTGCCATGCCCGTCCAATCGATAATTCAACTACCTTCCATTAAAGACCAGGTTTCGCCCATCGAGTGGCAGACCCGGGTTGACCTGGCCGCTTGCTACCGTCTGGTCTACATGGTGGGCATGTCCGATATGATCAATAGCCACATCAGTGCGCGTATTCCGGATACCGAGCATTTTCTGATCAATCCTTATGGTTGGCTGTTCGATGAAGTCACCGCCTCCAGCTTGGTCAAGGTTGATCTTGACGGCAACATTGTCGGACTTGCATCGGAAGATATCGGTATCAATCCTGCCGGCTTTGTGGTGCATAGTGCGGTGCATGCCGCTCGGCCGGAAGTGGGTTGTGTGATCCATACGCATACTCGCGCGGGTTGTGCTGTAGCGGCGCTGAAATGTGGCTTGCTTCCGATCAGCCAGAAAGCGATGCGGTTTTACGGGCGCATAAGTTATCACCCCTATGAAAGCGTCGTTGTGAATCTGGATGAACGCCAGCGCCTGGCAGCGCACCTGGGTGAAAACGAAGCGATGATATTGCGCAACCACGGTTTGCTGACGGCGAATCGTACGATTCAAGAGGGCTTCAATACGCATCTGGCGCTCAATCGCGCATGCGAGTTTCAGATTGATGCCATGTCTTGCGGCACTGAACTTGAGATTCCGTCTGACGACGTCAAGCAACTGACCGCTCATTTGTATCGCCCTGAAACGCGTCGTCCCTACGGCATCATGGAGTGGCCGGCGTTATTGCGTTTGCTGGAACGGAACAATCCGGGCTACGACATATAAAAAACAAGAGAGACACTGTCGCGTCGGGCCGCGGCCCGACGGAGTAATGGCCGGCCGTGTTGCGCAAGCCCAGTTGCCCGGATCCGAGCTATGCCTGTTGGCCTGTCTGCACAAATTCCAGCAGCCAGTCGCGAAACACCTTTACTTTCCGTGATTCTCGCTGCACCTTGGGGCGCACCAGATAATGCCCCTTATTGCGTAGCACGGGCCTATTGAAAGGACGAACGACCAGGCCTGATTCCAGTTCCGTCGCCAGGAGAGCGCTTTGTCCGATGGCAACGCCCAGCCCGTCCATGGCGGCCTGCCAAGTAAGCAGCGAGGTGCTGAATATCATGCGTTCGGCATACTGTGGCCATTTGGATAGTCCCGTGCCGGATAGCCAGTCTGTCCAGTCCGTCCGCCGATAGTGCGACTCGAGCAAGCGATGTTTTAGAAGTTGCTCGGGATGGTCGGGATCAAATCCGATTTCCGCTAGATAGCCGGGCGAACAAATAGGTTCGATTTCATCAAGAAAGAGTAGGTCGGCCTGCAAGCGGGGCCAATGGTCGTTGCCAAACTGAATGGCTATATCCACCGGGTCGCGATCAAAGTCCACTTCCGGGACGGCTGTCGAGAGCTTGACTTCGATATCCGGGTGGCGCCGTTTGAATTCATGCAGGCGCGGCACAAGCCATTTCCCGGCGAATGTCGTATAAGTTCGGATCCGCAAAGCGCCTTGGGTCGATGTGTTCATGAGCTTACCGGTGGCTGCGGAAATGGCTTCGAACGCGGGCTTGATCTGTTCAGCGTAAAGCCGGCCTTTCCGTGTAAGGGTGACGCCATGATATTCACGCGTGAACAGTTGCGCGCCAACGTAGTTTTCGAGCACGGCAATCTGCCGGCTGACGGCCGATTGTGTGACATGCAATTCAGACGCGGCAGTGGTCAGGTTGCGGGTACGTGCAACGACATCGAAGACGCGCAAGGGGTTCAGAGGCGGAAGGCTTCTACTCATCTAGCTCTGGGGGACGGGTGTTCAGGATTCGGCGCGGCGTAGCCGCGGCATGTGTACTTCGCTGACCGCGGCGCCGATCAGCTCGATGCATGGGAGTTTATCTAATCGACTGAAACTAACCTATAAGTACTATTATCTATGCGATGAAATTAATAGAAAACATAGTAAATATATTGTTAGTTTGTGAGTGGATAGATACATAAACAAATTGATTTTCAGTGGGCTATATGCAGCGCCGCCGGCTTCCATCCAGGAATTCCAAACATTTGTCAAAAGCAAAGTTGCTGTATGAAAGCAAGGTGCGCAAGAGCCGGGAGCCTCTGTGAATCAGCGTTTCATGCCGGGGTCCGGGCTTTCGGCCATGTCCTCGTCGATGCGTGGCCGTTGGCATCCGCATGGACAGATCGTAGAATCCATTCACAGGCACTCTACAAACTAGATTGCAGCTTGTGCGTCCGATTACGGGTATCCGCCCGGCAATACCTTTGTTAAAGGAAACCGAACATGAATCGTGCTGAATTAGAGTTTGCTTCCCCCGAAACTGTCAGGCAGGCTATTCGAGAGAAGCGCTGGCAGGGCGTCACCAAGCGCTTGGCGCTTGGATATCACCAAGCCAACGTCACTATTGTTCCCAAGGCCCTGGCTTTTGATTTCATGCGATTCTGCTTCAACAATCCAAAGGCTCTGCCTTTGCTGGATATTTGCGAGCCCGGCGACCCGACGCCTCGGTATGCGGCGCCAGGAGCCGACTTGCGTACCGACGTTGGCGGATACGTGATATTGCGCAATGGCAATGTTGTCGAACGGGTATCCTCTTTGCAGGATCACTGGCGGGACGATCATGTGGCATTTTTGACTGGATGCAATCTGTCGCTCGATCGCATCATGCTTGAGTCGCGCATTCCATTGCCGCATTTAATTGACGATAAGGCTTTTCCGGCGCAGTTCCGCTCTTCCATACCTTGCAAGCCGGCTGGCCCGTTTCAAGGCCCGCTGGTTGTGAGTCTTCGGCCTGTCTTCGATGATTTGATCGTTCCGCTGATCGAGTTAACGTCGCGCTTTCCCTTGAGCCATGGCGCGCCGGTGCATATCGGCGATCCCCGCAAGATCGGCATCGACGATCTGCAGCAAGTGCACTGGGGACGGCCGAACGAGATCTTGCCAGGCCAAACTCCAATGTTCTGGGCCTGCGGCATCACGGTGCAGGCGGTCGCGCTCGCCAGCAAAATTCCAGAGGTCATCGTACATGCTCCAGGAAATATGTTCGTCACCGATCTGTTGGTTCGAGAGCTCAGCTCAACACCCGCGACCGCATTTTCCTCTTCGGGGCAGGGCCGGTAGCAATGATACGCCGCATGTTGGCGATTAATGGCCAGCGCTAATCTCTTGCTGCCTGTCTGGCAGTTGTCAGGTTCCGCGCACAGCAAGTGACTGCGAATGCTTATCGACGCGCGCCAATGGCGCGCGTTTGTGTTATTGCGCAGGCCAATGACTCGTCGCTTACGGCCTGCTGAACTCATGTAATGGCAGCGGATTGCTCCAAGCTTTGGAGCTATGGTCCCGATAGACGATTAACAAGAAAAAATTATGTATCTAATAAGAAAAGAAAATTAATCTTATGTATTTTCGCCGCTAGAATAATCTGTCCTCGGACTTGCGGTTGTCTGGTCCATCTCGGTAGCGGATCCCTTCGCTGCGTCGCAGATTGGCGGCCCCTGCTCTTGCTTTCAAAGTGTGGCTCGAAGTAGTTAGCAAATTTTTTCTAACGCAATTCGTATCAAGCGCTGTATCCCGAATTTTGCAATTGACCGGATAGATCCGGTTTTCATAAGGGGATGACATGTTGAAGGCCAAAATCTATTCCGTACTCGCGGCGCTGAGCTTGTTTATCTGTTCAATTCCGAGTGCTGTCCAGGCGCGCGCTGAATATCCCGCCGCTCCCATACGTTTGATCATTCCCTTTTCCGCCGGAGGCGCTCCGGACATCGTAGGACGGCTCTTGGCGCAGAAGGCGTCCAAGGGCTTGGGTCAGGAGATCGTGGTCGAAAACCGTACAGGAGCCGGGGGCAATATCGGTTTTTCGCTCGGCGCCAAAGCGGCGCCCGACGGCTATACCTTGTTGATGTGTACGTTCGGCTGCGTGACCAACCCTTTCATATTCAGAAACCTCACATGGAGCCTCTCTGAACTGACGCCGGTAATGCTGGCCGGCATGGTGCCGAATGTGCTGGTCGTCCACCCGGGTCTTAATGTGAATACCGTCGAAGAGTTCATTGCCCTGGCCCGATCAAAGCCGGGATCATTGACCATGGCGTCTTCGGGGGTGGGATCGGCATCCCACTTGGCGGGAGAGCGCTTTAATGATCTGGCCAAGATCAAGGTGGTGCACGTGCCGTACAAGGGTTCGTCCGCGGCGTTGCCCGATATTGCCGGCGGGCGGGTGGACTATATGATCGTAAGCATTCCGGAAGCGCTGCCGTATCTGTCGGACAAGCGGCTTAAAGCGCTTGGCGTCAGCTCGGACAAACGGGCAATGAGCCTACCCGATGTACCTGCCATCCGGGAGGCGGGTCTACCGGAATACTCGGTTTCAGCCTGGTCGATGATAGTGGCGCCTGGCCATACGCCGAAGCGGATCATCGAACGACTTAACAAGGAGTTCAACAAGGCGCTCAACGACCCAGAGGTTATGGAGCGATTGAAAGGTTTATCTGTGCTGCCCGCGGGCGGGACCACCCAGGACGCACAGTCTTTCCTGGAGGACCAGGCCGCGCAATGGAAACCGCTAATAGCGAAGAAGAAAATTTTGGCCAACTAAACCCAGTCTTTCAAAGGTAGTGGACATGCAAAACCCTGAAATCATGAAGAAAATTTTCTCCGAAATTGATGACAAGGAGATCGTGGATCTTGCTCGCGAAATGATCGCGATTCCCAGCCCGAACTTCGGCGAAGGCGATGTGGCTGACTTTCTTTTCCAGAAGATGCAAGACTTGGGAATGGAAACGACGATGATGGAAGTCGAGCACCCGACCGAATCGAAAACGACACGCCAGCCCATTGGGCGCTTGCGTGGCACGGGCGGTGGCCTTACGTTGATGTTTAATGGGCATATGGATGTCAACGTGACGATGCCTGGTTGGACGGTGGATCCGAACGAAGGCCGGTTCGAGGATGGTTGGATATGGGGCCTGGGCGCCCAGGACGACAAAGGCGGTTTGGCGGCGGCGTTTGTAGGCATTGCCGCGATAGTGCGGGCTGGCATAAAGCTGAAAGGCGATGTGCTGTATTGCCCGGTCGCAACTCATAAGCTCGGCGGAACCGGGACACGTACCTTATTGAAAAAGGGTGTGCGTGCCGACTATTGCATCAATATAGAGCATGCGGCAAATACGGTAGGTTCGGTTATCGTCGGGTCCATCAGAGTCAAGATTCGTACAAGTACTCCAGGGCTCTTCTTCCGCTTTACGTCCGACGCGCGCGATGCCTACCTGAATTCAATCGAGCAGCAGGCAATCTGCATGGCTGCATTCGGCACCAGTCTTAAACCGGTGGACGAAGGCGGTTGGCTTACTTTCCAGCGGCATCCGGAACTGCAGGATTTTCCGATGATACGCTACGATGCGATTCATAAGGACCATTACGGACGCTGGTGCGATCTCGTATTCCAGATACGCACGGTACCTGGAATGACATTGGAATCAGTGCGCCGTGATGTGGAGCATGTCATCCAGAGATTGAAAAAGGATCATCCGGCCCTGGATTGCGAAATCACCATCCCGGCGAATGGCCCCGATGACCCCTTTTTCATGGAGCCCACCGAGCTGCCGACCGGCCACCCGCTGGTGCGGGCTGTGGCAGACGGCTTTCACGCCGCAACGGGCAAGCAGGCCGAGGTAGGAAGCGTGGAGCGGATAGGCAACTTTGGCGATGGCAATATTCTCCATGCGGCTGGAATTCCATCCGTGCAATTCGGCCCTGGCAACATCAAGCTGTATCCCGAATGGCCCGCGCCTGATGAACGCGTGCATATCGATGAGTTGAGAGCAACCTCGCGCACATGTGCTTACGCCGCCGTCGCCTTATGCGGATCAAATTCCTGAGCAGGGGGTTCCATGAAAAAGCTCATCCCGCTGTTCTTGCTGTTGGTTTTCGCAGTCTTCAACGTGAATGCGCAAGAATGGCCAAAACAGACTGTACGCATAGTCGTCCCTTTTGCAGCCGGCGGCGCGGCCGATGTCGTGACACGAATCGTCATGGCCAAGGTTAGCCAACAAACAGGCCAGCAATTCGTAATAGAGAATCGAACCGGTGCAAGCGGCATCATTGGCACCGAGACGGTTGCGCGGGCTGTTCCAGATGGCTACACCTTCCTGGCCGGATCGCCCGGCACCATGGCGATCAACCCAAATTTTTTCGATTCCCTGCCGTATAACGCATCAAAAGACTTTGCCCCTGTCGTGCAAATTGCACGGTTTCCCCAGATGCTGGCTGTAAGTTCGAAGTTCGGCACAAATAATGCCAAGGAATTTATCCAGCGGATACGAAGCTCGCCCGGGGGCCTGAATTATGGTTCATCAGGCAACGGATCGACTGGCCATCTTATTACTGAAAGTTTTTTGGCACAGATAGGCGGCAAAGCCAACCATGTGCCGTTTCGCGGAGGCGCGCCGGCGGTACTGGCGCTGGCGGGCGGTCATGTTGATTTTGTCATAGACGGCCTGCCATCTTTTGCTTCGCAATTGGAAAGCAAGCGCATTCGTATCCTGGCTATCACCTCGTCGAATCGTTGGAAGGATCTGCCTGATATACCCACGATTGGCGAGGTAACCTCGTCGAATTTCGATATGGGCTCTTGGGTTGTCATTCTCGGGCCGAAAGGAACGCCTGCCGAAATAACCGAGCGCTTCGCGCGAGAAGCAAGCAAGGCCGCCAAAGATCCCGAAGTGCAGAAACAGCTATTGGGTGTAGGGGCGTTAGCCGTTGGCGGGACGCCGCTGGATGCATTGCATTTTCTTCAAGCGGAAGATAAGAAATGGGGTGACACGATACGAAAGTCAGGCGCCAAGCCATGATTTGATTATCAGTTCATTGTTTGCCATAAAAATTTATAAGCTTTATTAAGAGAGAGTAGAAAAAATGATAAAACGCATTGGAACGGAAGGTCGTTTTGCAACAGCGGTCGTCACTCAAGGCTTTGTATATCTGTCAGGGTTGATGGCCAAGAACAGAAATGGCAATGTAAGAGAACAGACAGCCGATATCCTGGCTCAAATCGACAAGCAACTGGCGGCGGCGGGCAGCGACAAACACCATCTGATCAGCGTCAGTATATGGTTGGAAGATATCGCCGATTTTGACGAGATGAATGTTGCCTGGGACGCCTGGGTCGATCCGCAAGCCAAACCGGTGCGCGCAACCGTAGAGAGCCGCAATGCGGGTGATGGCGCATTAGTTGAAATCATGGCGCAAGCTCTAGGGCCTGTTGACGCTACATCCCCGTCCGCGTGACGGGTCAACGCCGCGCTGGCCGCGTTGCGAATGCTCGCCGTCGCAGCGGCTACGCCTGCGCTTCGCGCCTTGCCAGCGCGGCGTTGACCCGATCACCCATAGGGCCGGTGGTATATCGGGTGCAGGGCTGTGTTGCGGATTCGTTGCGTACGCTCGGTACGCCGCCTCACCCGCGCCTTGCCCTGCGCCCGATATGCCACCGGCGCGGGCGGGGATGTAGCGTCAACAGGCCCTAGTCAAATAATGCGCCGGCCGTGGCTAGATCTTGCCGCTGTGCGGCGGCATGGGTCGAGTTATATCCGACTGGCCGGCTTGCTCAATTGAGCAGCAAATAGAACTGCTGGTTTTTTCGGCTGAAGGTCAATAGCAGTTGCTGCCCGGGGCCGGTATTCTTCAGAAGGGTGCTCACATCGCTGATGCGGCTGACGGGTGCATGATTGATGCTCAGCAGGATGTCGCCTTGGCGCAATCGAGCGGCGGCCGCGCTGCGCTCGGGGTAGAGGCCGGTCACCGCAACGCCGCGATCGGGGCCGGCCGGGGTGGCATCGCTTGGGTCGCTCAGGCCGATGCCGTTCAAGCGCTTGTCCAGATCCCCCGCATGCAGCCGTTGACGTTCCGTCGCCGCCACCCGCAGGGAAAGCGTTTTTTGGCTGCCTTTACGTTCAACGGTAAGCTGCACTGTGGCGCCCAAAGGCAGCAAGCCTTCCAGATTGCGCAGTTCGTTGACCGTGCGCACCGGTTTGCCGTTCACGGCGACGACAATGTCGCCGGCCTACACACCTGCTTTCTGTGCCGGCGAGTTCGCTTGCACGCCGGTGATGCCGATTCGGCTGCCGCCGTTGGGCAGGTTCATGGCGCGGGCCTGTTTGGCGCTGATGTCGAACGTATCCAGGCCCAGGTTGCCGCGAGGCACCTTGCCGTGTGCGAGCAGGTCGCGCATGACGGAGGCGGCCACGTCCGAAGGCACGGCAAAGCCGATGCCGACGTTGCCGCCGGACGGCGTATAGATCATGGTGTTGATGCCCACCAGCTCGCCGCGCAGATTAACCAGCGCACCGCCCGAGCTGCCCGGGTTGATGGATGCGTCGGTCTGGATGAACTTCTGGTAGCCGCCTTTTTGCAGCCCTGACCGGTCTATGGCGGACACAATGCCCGAGGTGGCCGCCTGGCCCAGGCCAAAGGGGTTGCCCACGGCGACCACATAGTCGCCCACCCGCAATTCGGACGAATCGGCCAGCGGCAGCGCCTGCAGCTTGGACGCGGTCACGCGCAGCAGGGCCAGGTCGGTGTCGGGATCGCTGCCGATCACGCGGGCGTCCAGGTCGCGCCCATCCTGTAGTGTCACGGTAATGGTGCGGCCGTTGCGCACCACATGGTGATTGGTCAGCACGTAGCCGTTCGCGGCATCGACAATGACGCCGGAACCCAGGCTGCGCGCGGCTCGCTCGGGTGCGGCGGCGCCACCGGGATAGCCCCAGTTTGACCGGACGATGGGCTGTTCGCTGGAAATATTGACCACGGCTGGGGTAACGTGTTCCAGCATTGGGGCAAGGGACGGCAGGGGCGCCTGTTCGCCTTGCGGCCATTGGCCGGCGAATGCCGGGGAAGCCGCGGCAAGGGGAAGGACGGCCAGCAGGACGGCGCTGAGGAATCGGCCTTTGAGGTTCGGTTGCTTATAAGGTTTGAAATAGGGCATCGAGGGAATGATGTTGCGGCGAAGGCAGGGCGCCAAGTATATGGCGTGGTCAGGCGTGGGCATTTTTCCGCGGCTATTTTCTTGAAAGATGACTATGGAAACACGGTTGCGTGAAGATTGCGTGAATCAACGGCATGGCAAAATTGGATATCGCAACGGATTGTTTGGCATATTGCCCGGACGCCTATTATCCACGTGGCCGATTCAGGAGATAGTCGCCAGTGTCGCGCCGAGGGTGCTCAAGGGGCGCTTCTATGTGCGAGATGTCCTTGTCAGGCATCAGCGGCTGGGTTGGGGCCGGGCTGTCGAGCAGGCTGCGGCGCGCCGGAAACCGCGCATTGGCGTTGCGGACGAATAGCCAGCTAATCGCGCTGTATAGCGGAGTCTGAAGCGCAATGAGTCCTTGAGTAACGCTCAAGGGCAGCGGGGGGTCGAGCGAGATGCTGTAGGCGTTGTTGCCGGGCGTGAGCAGGGTGGTCAGCGCCAGATTCACGCCCAGTACGATGATCGTCAGGCCTGCGACGGCTGCGAATTGCTCGTCGGGTGAAAACGGGCGCTGCTGCGTTTTGGGAAAGCGGTGCACCGTGAACGGAATGACGACGAACAGCAAGCCATAGGCCATCGCCGTGTCGGAGAGGTTGTACCACGCGGCGGCGAACAGACCGACAGGGAACGCAAGAACCCATAGCCATAAGAACTGGAGCAGCATTTTGATCAATGGCATGACTATCCTTGCCTGACGTTGTTATTGATATAGACGAGCAGAGTGGCACCGATCCGCCGTTTGTCATGAATAATTCATAATGTTGCGGTAGGAGTGGCGATACGCGGTGGGGCTGAGTGAATCCCGCTCTCCAGCGCTGCAGCGTACGCAGGTCGATTCCCGCGATCTCGCAGGCCAAATGCAGCCGCGCGCCGTTCGATTGCGCCTTCAGGATATGGCGGGCAGTGTCGCGGCGATCTTCGAGTCCGACCATTCGTCCTCGCCCTTGCGAAAGATCGCCGCCATTTCTTTTGATAGCACCAGCAACGCCGCCGTCTCGGCCAGCGCGCTGTTCTTGCGTTTGAGATCGCGCTCCAGTTCCTGGATGCGGCGTCGATCCTCTTTGTCCTGGCCCTGGCTCCCTGGGCGGCTTGCCGCGCTATTGGCCGCCTTGGCATCGCCCAGCGCGTCGATCGCACTTTGGCGCCACGCCACCAGGTCATGCAGATGAATACCGTTGGAGCGGCACCACGCACTCTTGGCCGTCTCGTCCATCGCGGCTGTGGTCAGCACCGCGTCCAGCCGCGCCGTCGCCGTCCATAAGACCTCATCATCGCTGTCGCGGGTCGAGGCCTCTTGCCGCCAACGCTCCAGCGTATAGGCCTGCACTCCGATGTGGCGTGCCACATCCTCCACCGATGCGTTTTCCGGCGGCCGCAGTCGCGCCAACGCTCTCTTCTTTAATGCGGGTCCGTGTCGTGCCAAAGTCATTCCTTTATCGCGCCCCCAAGGGTTTTTTATCGAGGCGACAACTATTCTGACACAGGGGGAAGCGGGTAAGGGCGTCATGAGGGCGCCCTTGCCGCGCGCGATTAGGGAGTTCGCCTGCGGCGAGCCCCCTACCCGTCAAATGACCTCGTCCAGCCAGTCGAACACCCTGCGGTTCAAAAGCGAGCGATTGCCCATTTCGCAGTGATCGCCGGCGCCTTCCAGGTGCGTCATGCGCAGCAATGTCTTGGGGCAGCGCAAGGCATCGAAGAAGTCTTGGGTTCCCGCTGTCAGTGGGTCGTTTTCCGCGAGCGTGAACAGGGTGGGACAGCGGATCTGCTCGATCCTGCCGGCCATCGTGAATGTTTCCAGCGAACGCAGGTACTGGCGCAGGTTCGAAGCGCCATTGGCCCAGTAGCCGCGCTGCTGGATGCTCCAGCGCATCTTGCGGTCTTCCATGATGGTGCTTTCCATGCGGTCCAGGAGCGGCTGCGGCAAGTCGGTCAGCCGCGATGCCTCCTCGGGGGTCGCGCCGAACTTGACCGCGAAGGCGTGGAAATTGTCGGCGATCGATGCCTGGCCGGGATCCGCGATGCAGGCCGCCAGCCTATGCTCGCCCGACGCCGCCCGGGGAGCAAAATAGCCGCCCAGGCTCCAGCCGCTCAGGGCGATCCGGTCAGGGTCCACATGGGGCAAGGTCAGCGCGAAATCCACTACCGCGGTGATGACGGTCTCCCAATCCGGTCGCAGCCGCAAGCCCTGTTCTATTAATACCGTGCCTTGGCCCGGACCGTCGAAAATCAGGCAGTGATAGCCTCGGCGCGAGGCCGCCACGGCCGAGGCAAAAAACAGATCGGTGATGGAGCCGTCATAGCCGTTGGTCAGGATCAACAGGGGCCGGGTCTCGTTTGCGCGCGCCTGCGCGGGAATGAGATATGCGGGCAGCCGGCTACCCTCGAAGGGAATGCGCAGCGGCGCAACCGGTTCGTCTCCCAGGGCCAGTCCAAGTTCGAAAGCCTCGATCTGCTTGCGCGACCCAGCGACCAGGCGCGCGTCGACCGGTTCGCCGAATAATGGGTGGAAGGATTTGCCATAGAAGCAAGCGGCCCGCAGAAAAGCTTCGCGGGCGCTGGCGAGGTGGCGCTTGGCCTGCGCGGCGCGGGCTGCTTCCATCATTCGGTCCGCCGCGGCGGTCCAGGCGTCGTGGAAAGCGGTGTCGTCGCCATCGCCGACCACGCGCGCGATGCTTTCGATTTCGCCGAAGTCGGCGGCACCGTAGGGAATGTATGCAAGCGGCCAGGTGCCGAGTTGATCGTGTAATCTATCTTGGAAGATGGGCTGGCATGGGAAGGTGTCTCCTTGGGAACGATGCCTTGGCTGTGGAAAACGATAGCGCTACCGGATTACGCGGAACTCAGAAAAGTTCGAGTAACGTCCGTCTCTTGGCCGGCTCACGATAATACAGATATCTTTTGGGACGCGGTTCATATCGGTAGTCCCAATCGTATGCGAAAGCCTTGATTTTATGTTGGTTTTTGCATACGATCGGGGCCTTTCCCATGAAACCGCTCGACCCTTCCGCCAAAGCATTGTTGGAGTCACTGGCAGTACTCCACGAGGAAGACATCAAATGGAAGCTCGTCGTAAGTTCTTGATTCCGAACGTGTGTACTGAATTTGGCGTGGCGTTTGCAAACACGTTCGATGTGCTGCTCAAGTTGGAAGCAGAGTTTGTCCTGGCCGCGTAAGGCGTCATCCCTGCAGACGGCCTGGCCGAGCTCGGTCAAGTGATTATCGAATCTGCGCGCCTGAGAAAAATGCCGATTGCGAGTCGCTCCTCCAGAAGAGCCCTAACAACATTTGTGCGTGTTTGGAAAAGGCCATTATGCTTGCCTGATCCCGCCCATGACCCACTTGCGTCAACCGGCCTTGGCGCCGGAAATGTCGATGACTTCCCGCCACTTTTTCTTTTCGTTCTCAAGAAAAGGTTTGATTTTGCCTTGAGCCATGTTCATAGGGACCAGTCCCATTTCCAGCAGTCTTTCTCTCATTTGTTCTGTTTTCAGGATTTCACTGATCTCTTTGCCAAGGCGATCGCTCGCTTGTTTGGGAAGTCCCGCCGGAGCCATAAGCAGTATCCAGCCCTGTAAATCGAAGTCTTCCACACCTTGCTCCGCCAATGTGGGAATATCGGGAAGATTGGGAATCCGGGTGGACGAGGTAACACCAATAGGCTTGACCCTGCCTCCCTGGAGTGCGGCGGCCACGACAGGAACGTTGTCGGAAATGAAGTCGACTTGCCCGCCGATCAAGTCGGTCAGGCTTTGAGACCCACCTTTGTAAGGAACATGCAGCGCTTTGATGCCGGTGTCGTGCAAATACTTGGAAATAACCAAGTGGGGAGTCGTCCCAACCCCCGACGTCCCAAACCTGAGTTCCGCTCCTGGCTTCTTTGCCGCGGCTATCATTTCCTTGACATTACTGAAGCCGGCATCCTTCTTCACCACCATGACCTGCGGCGCCCAGGCGATAGCGGCGATGGGCTCGAAATCCCTCAAGGTGTCATAGGCGACTGTCTCGGGTTTCAGCAAGGGCCCAATGGTCAGCGGGCCGGTAGAGCCCATGAATAGCGTATACCCGTCCGGAGCCTGGCTGCCCGCGTAGGCGGTTCCAATCGTGCCTCCCGCGCCTACCCGATTTTCAACAATCACCGCTTGTCCGATTTTTGGCGACAGCATTTCAGCAAGAAGCCGCATTGAAACATCCGATGAATTTCCAGGAGGAAAGGGGACTACGATCTTGACCGCTTTCTCGGGCCAGGCTGCCTGTACGGAAAACGAGCCCAGGCCCAACCCGCCAAGCAGTAATGCAATAGATATTTTCTTGAAGCTATTCATGCGACGCCCCTTCGATTAGATGCCGATTAACGGATTACATGTCACTCATCACAAAATTTGTTGCCCCGGACAGGGTTCCCAGGCGATTGCCGTTGCGCATCTTTTCTCCATTGCTGACGCCGCGCTGCTGTTTTTCGCGCGCCATTCTCGAGACCTCTTCCACATCCTCCGGAGGCAAGACCAGCACGCCGTTTTCGTCGGCGAGAATAATGTCGCCGGCGCTTACCGCAACGCCTCCACAGGAAACCGGACGATTCAGCCGTCCGCCGAGGTTGTAGATCCGCGTAGTGATGGGAGAAATTCCCCTGCACCAGACCAAAAATCCAAGTTCCTCGATTTCCGAGGGATCGGTGCACATCCCGTCGACAATGGCGCCACTTGCGCCTGACAACACGGCCCCCAAGGTCACTCCGCCTCCGAGGCAGGCATGCTTTTCGTCGCCCAGCCTGTCAATGACAAGCACATCGCCTTTTCGCAGCAGGCTCAAGGTGTGGTGCAGCAGCGTGGAGTCTTGCGCCGGCAAGGCCAGCGTCACCGCTGTTCCTATAATCTTTTTGCTGTGATTCAAGGGCCGAATGTCGGGGCGCATGAATCCCCAATGCCTGAAATGGCCCACAGTTGCCGTTTCAACGTCGCCGAGCAGGTCGACATAGCTGCTGTTCAGCTCGGGCGGCATATGGCCTATGTCAAATTTCTTCATTACAGTACCTTGTGTTTTGCTATGGGAATTTGAGCTCGAACTTCCTGGATTCTGTCCAGGCTCATGGTCGCGGTTGCGTAGCCGTCTCCATCGGAAGCCTTTGCGATGACATGGCCCCATGGATCGACAATCAATGACTGCCCATACGTGTGGCGCACTTCATTGCCCTGCTTGAAAGGGCCTTGAGAACCCGGCGCGAGAAAGTAGCATTGGCTTTCGATGGCGCGGGCTCTGCACAAGACCTCCCAGTGGTCCTTTCCTGTTTGAAGCGTGAAAGCCGCCGGCAGCACCAGAACATTCGCGCCTTTCTTGACCAATTGCTCGAACAGTTCGGGGAAGCGCAAGTCGTAGCAGATGGCCAGCCCGATCTTGAAGTTGCCCACATCCGCGACAACAATGGATTCTCCTGGCGCCACAGCATCGGATTCGCCATATCGAAGTCCATCCGGCGTGTAGATATCGAACAGGTGAATCTTGCGATAGCGGGCGATTTCCTCTCCATGCGGGTTGAACATTACGGAGGTGTTGTAGACCTTGTTTCCTGACGCCGTCATTTCATAGAAGCTGCCCGAATGGACATATGCGCCGCAATCGATGGCGAGCTTTCGACACATCGAATAGGCGGGCCCGCCGCGTTCCGGTTCTCCCGCCGCAATTTTTTCTTCGGTACTGCCGCCAGCCCAATCAAAGTGCTCGGGAAACATGACCATGTCGCTGCCATCGTTTCTGATGGCGGCGCGCGCCAGGCGCTCCGCTTTGTCGATGTTGGCCTTTTTGTCCGACACCGAGTTCATTTGGATAAGCGATACTTTCATTTCCTGTTCCTTTATTGCCAAGCGACTCGAGGATTGGCCCGCTCGCAGTAATCGGTTGCCGCGTTGCGCGCCAGGGCGGCAACCGCCCTCGATAATCCCTGGTCCTGGTTCTTTAGAAAAATGGCTTGGTAGTTCACCGACCCCAAAGGGATCTCCAGCCTGATTTTCAATAGCTCGCCGGTTGACAGTTCGCGCTGAACGATTGCCTCGGGCACGGCGGCCAAGCCAATCCCGGACACAGCCAACTGGAGGTTGGTAGGCACCGCATGCGAAACATGAATCAGTTGAGGGCGAACATCCAACAACTGAAAGTACTGGTCTATTCTCAGTTGCGATCGCGTTCCCTGCGGATATCCGATAATCGGGTACTTGGCCAAGTCTTCAGGCGACAGGGCGGTTGAGGTCGAAAGCCCAAGTCGCGGGCTTGCAACAAATGCCATTGAAAATGTGCATAAGGGAACGACCTCGAATCGATCGCCCACATCTTCGTTATCGGCGCCCAGAACCAAGTCGATCCGCCCAATTCCAAGCTCCCTGATCAGCGCTTCCGTAAGCTCGGTCTTCAGGTTGATCGATATGTTTGGATAATCGTGCCGCAACGTGTCGACCAGACCGGGCAGGATGGTGGGTATGAGGGTGCTGGTGATACCCAGGCGCAATGTGCCGGCAAGCTTGCCGGGATCGAGCATCGAGGCTTTCAACGCATTGTGCGCGTTGACGATTTGTTCCGCATGCTTCAAAAACACTGTGCCGGCGGCGGTCGGCTCGTAGCCGTCGTCTCCCTTGGTGAAGAGACACACCCCCAGATCCTGCTCCAGCGACGCAATGCGGCTCGAGACCGCGGGTTGGGTAAGGCAAAGTTTATCTGCCGTGGCCTTGATGCTCCGAAGCTTGGCCAGCCATAGCGCGGTATTCAAGAATCGGATATTCACGAATGATGCTCTGGCAAATTTGCGCTGATTCGAGCCATTACAGGCGGCTCGCCCTCGAGCGTCGTCCTGTGCATTGTTCTGACATACTTCGTATCGTCAAACCCTGTCGCGCAGTGTTGAGTGCATCGGTTGTCCCAAAGGACGGCATCGTGGGGCTGCCATTTTTGCGTGTAAATGAATGCTGGATTCTGGGAAAATTTTTGCAAGTAAGCAATCAGCCCGGCGCCCTCGTCAACCGGCAGGCCCTCGATGTCGCAAGCCCATCGGCCAATATAAAGCGATGTCCTCCCGCTGACAGGATGCAGGCGGACCAAAGGGTGATAGACGTCCGGGCGATCCCGCTTTTGTTCCTCGGTGAGCGGGTCCATAAGGGGATAGTGCCTGGAATGCAGGTCGATTCGGCTATATCGCGCCCGGCGTCCGGCGATGGCGGCCTTGATCCCGGATGGAAGAGCCTTAAAGGCGGCATACATATCGACGAAGAAGGTGTCTCCACGCTCGGGCGGGACGCTTTTGGCGTACAGAAACGATCCCGCGTTTGGTATGGCCTTGTCCTCGCCGTCTGTGTGAAACCCTTCGCCCGCCCGCTTCAGGCCCGATTCACCGACCGCGCCGGCACTGACTGGTTTGCCCGGGTCTTCCTTGCTTGCGTTCGAAACGACGAAGATTTCCGGATAGTTCTCAAGGTTGAACTTGAGTGGGGTCATGATATGCACGTCGCCCAGCTCTTTGGTAAAACCAATGTGCTCTTGGGGCGTCATGTCAATGCCCCTGAATATCAGGATTGAATGGTCCGACCAGGCTTGCTTGATGGCCTGGATTTCTTCTTTTGAAAGCTTCAGCCCCTTGGGACAGTCGAGAATATCAGCCCCAAAGCCATTTTGATTTGGAACAATTTTCATGCGTCATTGCCTCACTAGGTTGTGAAGGCATGATGCTTTAGCGTGCAAGGTAGTGCAACACAAAAAAAATTTCGAACTATAAAATTTTTTTTGAGATTGTATGCGCCTATGGAAAAATCTAGCGGGGAATCAGTGACAAAGCAGGAGGATTTTGATCGCATCCTTGAGCATCTGGCCAAATATCAGGTCGAAAATTCAGCGCTGCGCATTCAAGAGATCGTGACGGCACTCAACGTGCTGCAGCACAACCCCTTGATCGGTCGCCCAATAAATAACGATAAGCAAGCATTGGTGATAGGGCGTCGTTCGCACGGCTATTTGGCGTTGTACCGGTACATTGCCGAAATCGATACCGTTTTTGTCCTTGCGGTACGCCGCCAGCGGGAGGCTGGCTATACGGCACCTTGAGCCGCGGCGAGCAGCGTTGCTATCAGTAGGGCACTTGTTGACCGAATTGCACGGGCAGGCGTACCTGCGCTTCGGGAAGAGCCGCCTGGACGGCACGCAGACCTTCGACCGCCTGACTGAAGTCCGCGTAACGTGCGATCGTGACGCCGGCCTGGTCAAAGTGCTCGACCGACAACGGTTGAGGTACTAGCTGCCGCAGTCGGGCCTGAGCGGTTTGGGCCGATACCCGGGAAATGGCGACCTCGTTGCGCGAGACGCCCACGACCCCTTGTGCGTTGATCAGCAAGGTCGACTGGCTGTCGGCCAGATGCGCCGGAATCACCTTGAACTTGCTCTTGCCGACCCGGTAGACAGGCAGGTCGCCCCATTGAGCGATCTGTTCCTTGGACAGCTTTTGCCCAGGAGTGGGTACATCGGTAGCGGCATGGCTTGCCAGTGTCAGCGACGCACTGAGCAGGCCGAGGAAAAATAGCTTCTTCATGTCACTGTATCCTGGAATGAAGGGGTGTCTTGACTATTGCGCAATGATGCGCGCTTCGGCAGTAAAACGAAAGTCCGCCGGTGTCCCGTTGTCTGCGGCGGGACACGGTTTTGATTCGCCATAGACCCATTGGCCGTCGATATATCTGGCGACCTCGGTTGAAATGGCCGGGTTGGACGCTACGGCAAAGATCTCCCAGTCGCCTTGGGCGGGTTCCCCGTAGAACGCGAAGCTTGCCACCGCGTAGTCTTCGAAGCTATCCCAGCCGTCGGCCTTGAAATGGTCGTTGGGCACCTTCAACAGCGAAACCGTACCGGAAGGCGATTTGACCGCGATGCCCAGAGAGCCCAGACATACGTTCTCACCCGACAGGCGGACTTGGAACTGGTCCACGGTTTGCTCGCCGGAGGGCAGCTTGCCTATTGACGTTACCCGCTGATAGGCGAAGGGCCCTTCGTGTGTCGGTGTGCCGTCAAGGTCGGCGGGGGACTCGACCGCTCCGTTGTACCAGTAGGCTACCGGCGTGAAATCCGGAATCTTGACGTCGCCGCCGCGGCTTAAGGCCGGATTCTTTGCGTATTCCTGCGCCAGTGCGATAGCGCGCTCGGTATCGGGTACGCCAAAGCCATACCAGTTCGAATACTCATATCCCACTGCATTTTTCTGCCAGCCCAGTTCCATGGGGACGCTCGTCGCGCCATCATGGATGTCGGCCGCGCTCCCCATTTGCCCGACGACGGGCAGGTTGGTGTTCAAGTCGTACAACGCGCCATAAGGATGGTCGCCGCGAAGAGGAACGTTACCGACGTAACCGGTGTCGACCTTGCGCGCCGAGAGGCGCAGTATGTCTCGGACATCGCGCCAGGTGAGGGCGGGGTTGGCACTCAGTATCAAGGCGGCCAGGCCGGTGATGGTGGGGGTGGCGGCCGACGTGCCGTTCATATAGGTGTAGTCGCAGTCAAGGTTGTCGGGTTTGCCGTTATGCTCGGATTGGCCACGCAGGAACGGTGTTCTTGCGCCCGTGTAGCTGTACCCATCGACGCAGCCGCGGATATCGGTACTGAAGATGGTGGGACCATCGTTGCCGCGCGGGCCCGCAACTTCGCCGTATGTGCCGTAACCGCCGTATTCGCCGCCCATGCCGGTAATCCAGACGACAGAGCCGGCGCTGCTGTAAGTACTGGCGCTACCCATGGCGTTGAGGGCGGCCACGGTGATAATGTTGGACTCCAGTGTCATGGGGTCGTTGGCGGGATTGGTGCAATCGTAGTACGCCACATTGACGCCGCACAGACTTTCGGCGAAGGAATTGCCGGCCGCCTTGAGGAACACGGCGCCTTTGCCGTCTCGCAGATTTTTGAGGCCTCTTACCGCGCTGGTGTCGGCATCGGTTTCGGAGTCGTAGGGCCTGGCGGAGCTGTCGCCGCCATAAGACGCGTTGAAGACATCGGCTTTGCTGGACCAGGGCGCATTGCCATAAGCCAGGAAGAAGGCGTTGGACTCTTGCTGCCCTTCGAGCAGGTTGGCCGCACCTACTCGCACCCGGGGCGCGATTCCCATGACGCCCTTGCCGTTCTGTGCCGCTGCGATGATGCCGGCGACGACGGTGCCGTGAGGTGCGGAATTGTGGTTGAGCGAGACGGGGAAGGGGTCATCGGTCTTGGTCAGAAAATTCCATGACATGGACCTGTCGGCGTTAGGCGCCAGATCTTCGTTGCGCAGATCGGTTCCGGAGTCGAGCACCAGTACATTGACCTCTTGGCCTTTGATGCCTTGCCGGTGCGCTGGCTCAACGTTCAGGTCGAGTCCGCCGGAGAATGTTTCCGGATAGCTCTTGAAAAAGCTGGCACCATAGTTCAGGGCCCACTGAAACGTATACAAGGGCTCGGTCTCGCCCGTTAAGCAGGCATAAGGCCCGGTTTCTCGGCAGGCCACCCCGGCGGTATTGGAGCCGCCGCTGCCATCACAGGCGGCCAGCAGCGATGCGACCAGGGAAAGCATGCCAAAACGCATTATTCTTGTAGTCATGAGTCGTTCGGATTTACGTTGTACGGCCTTGCGGACATTGCGCATGGAGTGCTGCTTCAAAACTTCCTAGCGACCCGAATTATAATTGAAACAAAAAAAATCAAAAAGAAATAAATAGAATTACTGGTTTTTTGCAGGGAAGCTCTGCCTTGCGAACGCAGCGCTCTTTCCGAGCTTGGCCTCACTGTTTCCGGGCGACCGCCTGCAAGGCCTGGTACAGCGCCAGAATGTTTCGATTGTCATCATCGGTCTTGCGTGAGACCAAAGAGATCATGACTGAAGGGGCCGCGGGCCCCAGCTTCAGGATCTTGACGGGGTAGCCGTGGCAAATGCGAAGGTCCGGGAGAAGGACTACCGAGATGCCCACGCCTGCGGACACCAGGGCGACGATGGCGTGCGACGATTGCAACTCCATAGAGCTAGCCGCCGCGGGGTAGCGCGTCGTCACGAATCGGGAAGACAGTCTGCCGCTGGTTGTATTCCGGTCGAACCGTATCCAATCATAGGTTTTGAACAAGGTGGCAATATCGTCTTCCTTGGAGTCCGGGGGAGCGATAAGGACAAGCTTTTCGTCCAGTATGGTGCGCCAACTGAGGCGTGATGAAGCGCCTTGGTCCGGTTGGGCGACGATAGCGGCGTCGATGGCGCCGGCTTTCACTTCTTCTATCAGTTCAACTGTGCGTCCTCGCACCGGCTTGATCCGCAAATAGGGGTGCGTGTCATGCAGAAAGCGGATCAGGCGCGGCAAAAGCATGACTTGCACCGTCTCGATAAGCCCAAGCTTGACTGATCCTTCTATCGCGATGGAGGTCCGCTGGCGCAGCGCCGACAGGCCATCCAGCGTTTGATGCACGCAGGAACCCACCTCTCTGGCGAATGGAGTGGGTTTTACCTGCAGGGACGAGCGGTCGAACAGTGGCTGTCCGAAGTAGGCTTCCAGCCGCTTCATTTGTATGCTGACTGCGCTGGGCGTCAGGTTTACTTCAGCCGCCGCCGCCGCGAAACTGCCGCCTCGCAGTACGGCGTCCAGGGTGTAGAAATAATCTATCTTCATAAGAGTTTTTCATGTTATTGGTAAAGAAAACTGGCTTTTTTTTTATTATAGGTTCCATTATTGTGTTCCCCATGAGCCGGCAGGCATGCCCGGCAAACCGCAACCCGATACAGGAGCAATCATGTCGCAATCTTTACCCAAGGCATGGACGAGGGAGGACGTCGAGAACGATACGTCATGGATTCAACATCTCACAGAAGAAGAGCTGGAAGGCTTCGATGCGGCCTTGCGCCATGCCAAGGCGAGTGGCAAAGATTTTCTACAGATGACTTCCGATGATTTTCCTTTGACTCCTGCCGCCTCGTCCGCGCTCAAGAAAGCGTTTAACGCGACGCAGACCGACTGGGGATTTTGTTTGCTGAAGGGTTTTCCGGTGCTCAAATGGACAGAGGACGAGGCCAAGCTAGCGTATTGGGCGATGGGACTGCACGCGGGTGTTGCGCGTACGCAGAATATGGCCAGCGACATCATGTCGGATGTGCGGGATACGGGCGGCAGCTACAAGACGAAGAACGGCCGTGGCTACAACACGAATGCCGGGCTGGATTTTCATGTGGATTTTTGTGACGTGGTGGCGCTCTTGTGCAGGCGTACGGCCAAGATCGGCGGCACCAGCCTGATCACAAGCTCCAAGGCCATCTACGTGGAAATCGAAAGAACGTACCCGCATCTGGTTCCGGTTCTGCATCAGCCGTTCCACTACAGCCTGCAAGGCGCGGGCGATCCCGACGAACCTCCTTGCTATGCCTGTCCGCTGGCGGGTACAAGCGGTCCCTATACTGCTTTTCGCACCAACCGAAAAAACATCGACGCGGCGCAGCGCGATTTCCCGAAAGTCCCGCGGCTGACGAGTCAACAGACCGAATTGCTGGATGTGCTGGACGAACTCTGGGTTGATCCCCGCTACTGCTACTCGATGCAACTGGACTGCGGCGATTTGCAGTTGCTGAACAACTATGTTGTCGTGCACTCGAGAACCAATTTCGAAGATTTTCAAGAGCCTGACCAGAAGCGCCATCTGCTGCGACTTTGGCTGAGTCTGCCGAGTGCGCAGCCTTTGCCCGATGAATGGGTCGAGGCATTCAAGGATGTCAGGCCCGGGTCGGTTCGCGGCGGTAATCGCGGCCACGGGATCACGGCGGAGTTTCTGGCTTACGAGGCAAGACAGGCAGCGCGCATGAGCATGAGTAATGTATTTGGATCAACGTTGAGCATCACACCTTAGAACGAAAGCCGCGCCGCCGACGTGGCGGCAGTGCGCATGGAGCGCCGCGGCAAATATCCCAAAGGAGGAAGTATGAAGTTTTTTAAAAAGAACCTGATTCAACTGGTGGCGGCCTGTTCGCTTGTCGTGGGCGGGACGCAGTCGGCCTGGGCCACGGACGCGGACGCGGCGGCGACGTATCCCGCGAAGCCCGTCACAATCGTCGTGGGCTATCCTCCTGGCGGAGCGACCGACATCATTGCCCGCCTGGTGGCCGACAAGCTGGGCCGTGCCTGGAAGCAGCCGGTCATCATAGAAAACAAGGCCGGGGCCGGCTCGAACATCGCAACGGACTATGTCGTGCGCGCTCAGCCAGACGGGTATACCTTGCTGGTGGAAACGATCGCCAACGCGACGAACATGTCCATCTATAAAAACCTGAACTATGATACTAGAAAGGATCTGGCGCCTATCGTTCAGTTGATGGCATCGCCCAGTGTCTTGGTCGTGAATCCTTCCGTTCCGGCCAAAGATCTGAAAGAATTGATCGCGCTGGCGAAGAAAGAGCCTGGCAAATACACCTTTGCGTCTTCCGGGGTAGGCGGGTCGCCGCATCTGGCTGCTGAAATGCTCAAGCTGCGCGCCGGGATCGATCTGCTGCACGTGCCGTACAAAGGCGCTACACCTGCATTGACGGACGTGCTGGCAGGCAATGTATCGATGGGTTTCATGACGTCGCTGGGTGCATTGTCACATATGCAGGCAGGGAAGTTGCGGCCGATTGCCATAGCCAGTCCCCGCCGTCTGGCCGATCTGCCGGACGTGCCGACAATGGCGGAAGCCGGCTTGGCGGATTTTCATGTGCTGTCCTGGAATGGAATTGCGGCGCCGGCCGGCACGCCGCCGGCCATCATCGACAAGATCAATAAAGAGGTTAACAAGATACTGGCCATGCCGGATGTCAAGAAGCAGTTGGCCCAGCTTGGGGCGGAGGCCGGGGGCGGCACTTCGAAGGAGTTCAACTCGTACGTGAACGCCGAGATCGACAAATGGGCGACGGTGGTGAATACAGCCGGGATCTCGCTGGATTGATTATGGAAAGCTCTCGTATTGCGCTTTTAACCACAGGCGGCACCATCGTATCGAAGGTCGACACGTCGACCGGCCTTGCGATGCCGGTGCTGTCCGGCGAAGATCTGTTGCTGACGCTTGAAGGCTTCGTCGACACGAAATCGATCGAAATCCATGACATCGCGCGTGTCGCTTCGCCCCACATAGAGCCATCACACTGGATGGCACTACATGCCACGATCGAAATGCTCATCCAGCGGGCCGATATCGCGGGAATAATCGTATCGCACGGAACGAGCACGCTCGAGGAAACGGCTTGGTTCCTGGATTTGACCGTGCGCACCGACAAGCCCATTGTTGTCATCGGCGCGCAACGCAATGCCTCTGCCATTGATTTCGACGGGCCACGGAATCTCTTTAATGCGTTGAAAATTTGCGGCACGGACGCTGCTCGCGGGAAGGGGGTGCTGGTAGCGCTCAACGATCATATCAACGCGGCGCGTGAGGCCACCAAAACTCACACCATCGATGTGGAGACGTTTCAATCGGGTGAGTGGGGGTATCTCGGGAGCATCGTTGACGACCGAGTGATCTTTCACCGAACTCCGATGCGCCGCGTCCATGTGCCTCTTGTCACGAAGACGCTGCCAACGGTTGAAATCGTCTCGATGTATGCGGGTGCGACCGGAGGGCTTGTCGATGCCGCCATTAGCCTCGGCGCTCGCGGGCTGATCGTGCAGGCGGTGGCTTCCGGCCATGTCAACCAGGCAATGTACGAGGCTATTCTGCGTGCGCTACAGCAGAAAGTACCTGTGGTCATCGCTACCCGCATTCCGCGTGGGGGGACACGCGCCGGCTATGGGTTCGCAGGTTCCTCGCAGTTGCTCGTGAATGCGGGCGCAGTGCTCAGCAATGATCTTTCCGCCTGGAAGGCACGGATTCTGTTGATGCTGGCCCTGCAAGGCGGGGCTGTGTCATCGGATGATCTTGCCGCGCTTTTCGACCGCTAGGCCGGGCGCCGGTAAAAGCCCCTGCTGAGCCAAAATATAATGGATCTTGCAATCCGCGACACTAGGAATCTGCGCGGCAGAAGGATTCAAAAATGGCTGCTGGAAATTCGACCCCTCAGAACCACTCAGGAACGACTTTATTGAGAGGGCCAAGGGGTCACAACGACCCCTGAAATCTAGCCTTTTCGAGCCTCAGGCCTTCTGCCGCGCAGACTCCTAGGGCCTGTTAACGCTTAATCCCCGGTCGATTGTTGAAAGGTAGTGAATTTTGATAAGTTAGTGAATTTTGAAGTTAGTGAATTTTGATGAGACTTAGTTAAAGTCAGTGCATGTATCGATAAAAAACATAGGGTAAAAACTTGATGGATTCAAGTTTTTACCCTATGTTTTTCTGGTGGAGAAGAGGAGGATCGAACTCCCGACCTCTGCATTGCGAACGCAGCGCTCTCCCAGCTGAGCTACTTCCCCGTCGACGAACATTCTAGCAAAATGGCAGATGATTTGCACACGGCATTTCACAAAGGCACGTTCGCATACCTGTCCATAGCGCCTCACCCGCGGACAAATTCAATGATTGTCCGCCAAGTCAATGCGTGTACGCCGGGCAAAGCCATGGCGTGTCAAGGATATAATGCTCCGTTAGCTGAATTTATTCTCCAAGGCCTTAGATCAACAATGACAACCATTCTTGAAAACGTTCCTGCCGGCCAGAAGGTCGGTATTGCTTTTTCCGGCGGGCTCGACACCAGCGCCGCTTTGCTGTGGATGCGCAACAAGGGCGCGATTCCTTATGCTTATACCGCCAATCTGGGCCAGCCCGACGAGCCCGATTACGACGATATCCCGCGCAAGGCCTTGCAGTATGGGGCCCAGAACGCCCGCCTGGTCGATTGCCGGCCGCAATTGGTGGCCGAAGGGATTGCGGCCCTGCAGTGCGGCGCTTTCCATATTTCGACGGCCGGCGTGACCTATTTCAACACCACGCCTATCGGGCGCGCCGTTACCGGCACCATGCTGGTGGCCGCCATGAAGGAAGACGATGTCCATATCTGGGGCGATGGCAGCACCTACAAGGGTAACGATATCGAACGCTTTTACCGTTATGGCCTGTTGACCAACCCCGATCTGAAAATCTACAAGCCCTGGCTGGATCAAGTGTTCATCGACGAGCTCGGCGGCCGTTCGGAAATGTCCGAATACATGCGCCAGGCCGGTTTCGATTACAAAATGTCGGCCGAGAAAGCCTATTCGACCGATTCGAATATGCTGGGCGCCACGCACGAAGCCAAAGACCTGGAACACTTGAATTCAGGCATCAAGATCGTGCAGCCGATCATGGGCGTGGCGTTCTGGCGCGACGATGTGCAGGTCAAGCGCGAAGAGATCACGGTTCGCTTTGAAGAAGGCCAGCCGGTGGCGTTGAACGGCGTTGAATACAGCGACTGCGTCGAACTGCTGCTCGAGGCCAATCGCATAGGCGGGCGCCATGGCCTGGGCATGAGCGACCAGATCGAAAACCGCATCATCGAGGCCAAAAGCCGCGGCATCTACGAGGCTCCGGGCCTGGCGCTGCTGTTCATCGCCTACGAGCGCCTGGTTACCGGCATCCATAACGAAGACACGATCGAGCAGTATCGCGACAACGGCCGCAAGCTTGGGCCGTTTGCTGTATCAGGGCCGCTGGTTCGATCCGCAGTCCATCATGCTGCGCGAAACGGCACAGCGCTGGGTTGCGCGCGCCATCACCGGCGAAGTTGCGATCGAGCTGCGCCGCGGCAACGACTACTCCATTCTGGAACCCGTTCGGCCCGAATCTCACCTACAAGCCCGAGCGCCTGACGATGGAAAAGGGCGAGTCCATGTTCTCGCCGCGCGATCGTATTGGCCAACTGACCATGCGCAATCTGGATATCGTCGATACGCGCGAAAAGCTTTTCACTTATGTGAAAGCGGGCTTGCTGACCCCCGCCGCCGGAAATGCCCCCCTGCCTCAGTTGAAGGGCAAAAGCGACAAATAAACCTGCGGGGTTACGCCAGGGAAAAGAAGAACCTTTTTCCTGGCGGCTTGCCGGGCGCATTTGTTGTGTTTGGCGTATTCACCCTGTCTTGCCGCAAAACACCTGTTTGGGCGCCTGTCGCTTTAGCTGGGTACAAATATGTCGATTGCTTGTCATTGCAGAACTACCTTGACCAGACCGGCATCCCGCGCCTGGCCCGTGCATTACCGATGTATAGCCGAGCTGGTTGAAGGTTGGTGTCGGATCATGCGCTTTGAGCACTGATCCGACATGCCGCGCCGCACGGCTTTGCGCGCTTACCGCTTACGATAGCTGGCCCAGCAGCAGGAATTCCATCAAGGCCTTTTGCACATGCAGCCGGTTTTCGGCTTCGTCCCACACCACGCTTTGCGGACCGTCGATGACGTCGCCGGCGACTTCCTCGCCGCGATGGGCGGGCAGGCAATGCATGAAGACGGCGCCCGGGTCGGCCACGGCCATCATGTCCGCGTCGACGCACCAATCGGCGAATGCCTCGCGGCGCTCTTCGTTTTCGGCTTCGTAGCCCATGCTGGTCCAGACGTCGGTGGTTACCAGATGCGCGCCGCGGCAGGCTTGCATGGGATCGGTAAATTCCTGCAGTATCGATGCCGAGGGTTGGCCGATGCGCTGCCGGTCCAGCTGATACCCGTCGGGGGCCGATACGTGCAAATGAAAGCCCAGTATTTCAGCCGCCTGGAGCCACGTATAGGCCATGTTGTTGCCATCCCCTATCCAGGCCACCGTTTTGCCTTCTATGGGGCCCTGGTGCTCGATAAACGTGAAGATATCGGCCAGTATCTGGCAGGGATGGAATTCGTTGGTCAGGCCGTTGATGACCGGTACGCGCGAATGGGCGGCGAAGCGTTCGATGCGGGTCTGTTCGAACGTGCGGATCATTATCAGGTCGACCATGCGCGAGATGACGCGCGCGGTGTCTTCGATGGGTTCTGCGCGCCCGAGCTGGGAATCGCCAGTGGTAAGATGGATGACCGACCCGCCCAGTTGGTACATGCCGGCTTCGAACGACACGCGCGTGCGCGTGCTGGCTTTTTCAAATACCATGGCCAGGTTGCGGTCGTGCAAGGTGTGGTGCGGCTCGTAGCGCTTGAATTTATTCTTGATGAGGCGAGCGCGATCCAGCACGTATTGGATCTCGGTTTTTGATAAGTCGCGAAATTGCAGAAAATGCCGCAGTGGACCTGGTTGGGGTATGGCGCCAGACATAGTAAGCCTTGTTTAAAAGAGCCATTCTACCTTGCAAGATGGCCGCCGGCAAAGATGATCGGCCGCCTGTCGGCGCGGACTTGTCCGTGTCGCGTCCCCGGTGGCTATCATATACAATTCGCGGCGCAGGGAAAGTTTGGTGCGCCTGAAATGGCGTACGATTTGTCCGCCGGAAGTCTATGACACATCTTGTGCAGCAATTGCTTATTCACGGCCTCACGCTTGAAGGCCATAATTTTCGTCCCAGCGATTGGGCCGAACGCCTGGCCGGCGTGATGTCGCAGTTTCGTCCCGCGGGCTCTTTGGGCGGGCATATTACTTACTCGCCCTACGTGGTGCCTGTCGTTCTCGATGGGATACGCTGCGTGGTGGTGGACAAACGCCTGCGCGACCTCGAACCCCTGGCCTGGAAATTTGTCTGCGACTTCGCCACAGACAATAAATTACAGGTGACCGAGCAGGATATCCAGGTGGCCTAGGGCCTGTCAGCGCTAAATCCCCGCCCGCGCCGGTGGCATATCGGGCACAAGGCTGCGTTGCGAATTCGTTGTGTACATTATTCGGTACGCCGCGTCATCCGCGCCTTGCCCTGCGCCCGATATGCCACCGGCCTTACGAGTGATCCGGTCAAAGCGACGCAGGCGGGATTTAGCGTTAACAGACCCTAGGGCAGGCCGCGCATTCGGCAAGTCAGTCTTCTTGCCGCTCCATGATCAGTTCCACGCGCCGGTTGCTGGCCCGGCCTTCAGGCGTGTTGTTGTCCGCAAGCGGCCGGGTGTCGGCATTGCCGATCGCGCGCAGGCGGGCGCGGGCCACGCCATTGGCTTCCAGATAGCGAACCACGCTGGCGGCCCGCGCTCCGGATAGTTCCCAGTTCGATGGGTAATGGCGGTTGCGCAGCATCGGCACCGAATCGGTATGGCCTTCCACGGTAATCTTGTGCTTGACGCTGTTGAATACCGGCACCAGGCGCTTGAGCACGGCCAGTCCGGCCAGGCTCAGGTCGGCTTCCCCGGAACTGAACAGGATTTCGCTGTTGATGCGAAAGCTGACCGTTCTTTCGTTGACGATGATGTCGATGTCGTCGCCCAGTTCGCTCAAGGGCAAGCCGGCCAGCATATTTTCGGCTGTTTCGGCGGGCTTGGGTTCTGGCTTGGCAGTCCTGGATGGCGCCGTGTTTTCGGACTCGGCCGGTTTTTCAGGCAATGCCTGGTTTTCAGTTGACGCCAGGTTTGCGGCGGGCGTGGCATCGTCAATGGTGGCGGTTTTCTCGGAAAGCCTGATTTCTTCAGGCAGCGTCGACGGTGCCGTTGACGCTGCGCTTTCAGGAATGGCCGGCTTGCGGCCGATTCCGGCACCCGCATTGGCATCGGCGCTCGCGGTAGGCACGGCGCCTTCGGACAGCACTATTTCCGTCGGCGGCAGTCCTTCGCCGCGCGCGAACCGCGCATCGGGCGGCTGCGTTATGTTTTCCACAGGGCCGTGATGTTCGTGATGTATGCCTATTTCAGGCAGCAGTCCGTTGGCGGCGGGCAGCACCCCAATACCAGCGGGAATCGGGGTGATTACCTTGCCTAACGGCGATGCCGCGGGCACATGCGTCAAGGCGGGAGTTGCCTGGGCAAGCGCTGTTCCCGCGTGGCCGATTGCCGGTATATTGCGGTTCGCCGCGCCCTTGCCGGCAAACGACAGCATGACTATCAGCAGAACCAGAAGCAGCGTCATCATGTCCATGTAGGTCATGAACCATCCGTCTTCCTCCTGGGTTTGCGCTGCCTGGATAAGCCAGGGCTTGAGGTCGTCCTTGTAGCGGCCGCGCCGGCTGGCTTTACGCGCAGCGGCAAGTTCGCCCTCGAGCTCGCGCTGGCGGGCGGCAAGACGCGACAAGGGGTTCTCTGAACGCCTTCGCGGTGCGCCGCTGTCTTGCGCGGTTTCGTATCGGTTATTCAGCATAGGACCGTCTGTCAGGATTCCGCGTCGGCTTGCAGATGACGGCGGCTGCCGTCATTGATTTCGTCCTGATGCTCGGCCATGAACGAGTTCAAGGTTTCGCGCATCAGCGCCGGGCTGCGTTTCTGGCACATCATGGAAATGCCTTGCATCACCATGTTCATCAGCGCCACGCGCTGTTCGGTGCGCCGTTCCAGCTTGACGGCCACCGGCTTGAACAGCAGATTGGCGAACAGCACGCCGTAGAACGTGGCCATCAGCGCCAGCGCCATGTGTTTGCCCATGGCCAGTATGTCGCCGTCGCCGAGCAGGAACATCAGGTTGACCAGGCCGATAAGGGTGCCGACCATGCCGAAGGCCGGTGCGTAGCTGGCCATCATCCTGAACAACTGGGCTTCGGCCTGTTCCTTGGCCCGCAGCCGCGAAATGCGCCATTGCAAGAGATCGATGATGTCTTCCTCCGGGGTCATGTCGACGACCAATTGAACGCCGGTCTTGAGAAAGGGATTCGAGACGTTTTCCAGGGCTTCTTCCACCGCCCGTATGTTTCCCGTCATCCAGATTCGCGAGATGGCGACCAGGTCTTCTATGTCGTGTGCGGTGGACAGGCGATCGTTGCGCACGACTGTGCGGATCAGGCCGACGATGCGCACGACTTCCCGCAGCGGGTAGCTGATGAAGGTGGCAGCCATTGTGCCGACCAGGACAATCGCCAGGCTGGGAAAATCGAGGAACAGGCTTGCATTTTCGGTGGAAAAAAACAGCACAACCACAAAAAGAACAATGCTGGCGACTATGCCTATTAGGGTAGAGGGATTCATGAGGGGGTGTGCTAGTGGATTTACAGCGGAGGTATGGGGGTTGTCACATTGCCGGTGCTGGCGAAAGCCTTGATGTTTTCCAGGACCAGCGCTGTCATGGCCTTGCGCGTTTCGGTGGTGGCGCTGGCGATATGGGGCGCGAGCACGACATTATCCAGTGTTTTCAGGGCGTCCGGCACAGCGGGTTCGGCGGCATAGACGTCCAGGCCGGCGCCGCCCAGCTTGCCGTTTACCAGGGCATCGACCAGGGCGTTTTCATCGATTACCGAGCCGCGGGCAATATTGATGATGATGCCCTTGGGCCCGAGCGCTTCCAGTACTGGCGCGTCGACCAGATGGCGGGTGGAAGGCCCGCCGACCGTGGCGATGACAAGGAAGTCGGCCCAGGCGGCCAGGCTGGCCAGCGAGGCTTCATACGCCAGGCCGGTATCGTTGCGCTGGCGGCGATTGTGATAGCGGATGTCCATATTGAAGCCGGCGGCGCGCTGGGCAATGGCCATGCCTATGCGGCCCAGCCCGACAATGCCGATTTTCTTGTGGCTGACCTTGATTCCCAGAGGGAAGGCCGCGCCGCTGCCCCAGCGATCGGCGCGTACGTGGCGGTCGGCATGACCCAGTTTGCGGGCGGTGGCCAGCAGCAATCCGAAAGCCATGTCCGCCACGCAGTCGTTCAGGACGTCGGGGGTGTTGCTGACTTGTATGCCTTTTTGCTGAGCATGCTTGACATCGATGGCGTCGTAGCCCACGCCGTTGCTGCAGATCGCCCGCAGATTGGGCAGCCGGTCGATGAGCGTGGCGGGGGTGGATGTCATCGCGCTGGTCACGAGCACGACGATATCGTCCCGGTTGGCGGCAATAACGGCATCGGGGTCGGATTCTTTCCAGAGCTGGATGACGTTGAAATGCTGCGCCAACCCTTGTTCGTCTTCGGGAAAAGGCTGGGGGAGCATTTCCAGCAGGCTTGGTTTTGTTGTTGGCATCGGTGTCTCGTTGGTCGGTTATTGAATTATTGTGCAAGCCGAACTATACCGCAGAGATCCGCAACGGAAAACGGGACGTTGTCACGTCCCGTTTTTTCGGGCCCGGAGCCCGTGTGCTGCTGTTTTTGCCGACTAAACCACTGCAGCAATCAAAGCTGGATCAGGCTAAAGCTTTAACTGCGGCGGCAAGACGGCTTTTATGGCGGGCCGCCTTGTTTTTGTGAATGATGTTCTTGTCGGCAACGCGGTCGATGATGCTGGTCGTTTTTTGGAAAACTTCGGCAGCGGCTGCTTTGTCGCCGGCTTCGATGGCTTGACGCACGCGTTTGATCGACGTGCGAAGCATGGAGCGCAGGCTGGCATTGTGTTTGTTGCGCTCAACCGATTGGCGGGCGCGCTTGCGGGCTTGGGCAGTATTGGCCATAGTGTTTGCTTATCCGTGTATTAGATCTGACTGATCTGCTTGGGGTTTAATTGGCAAAGACCGCCATTCTAGCTCAGTTGCGCCGTCGTGTAAAGTCAATAGGCCTGAATCCGCACACAAACAGCATGGCGAAGTAGGCCAGGGCGCCCGCCAGGATGACACCGAATAGCCACAGCACGCGCTCGCCAGGATGCGAGCCCAGGGCTATCCAGTCCAGTTTTTGGTCCGCCATCCAAAGCACGGCGGACAAGGCCGCAAGGGCGGGGATGATTTTGAAGCCGAAGCGCAGCCAGCCAGGTCCGGGTTCATACAGCTTGCGGCGGCGCAATAACACCACCAGCAGCAGGGCGTTGACGCTGGCGCCCAGCCCGATGGACAGCGCCAGGCCGGCATGGGCAAACCGGGGAACGAATATCAGGTTGAACACCTGTGTAAGAATCAGCACGAGAACGGCAATTTTCACTGGAGTGCGTATGTCTTGCTTGGCGTAAAAGCCCGGAGCCAGGATTTTGATCGCCAGCAAGCCGATCAGGCCGGCGGAATAGGCCATGACCGCAAGCTGCGTCTGGATGACATCGTGCCTGCTGAACGCGCCATAGTTGAACAGCGTGGCCACCAGTCCGTCCGCAAGCAAGGCCAGGCCCAGGGCGGCGGGCAGTCCCAGCAGGAATACCAGGCGCAAGCCCCAATCGAGCAAGGCGCTGTATGCCGCATGGTCCTGGCGCGCGTGGGCGGCCGAAAGACTGGGCAAGCAGCACGGTCCCCAGGGCGATGCCCAGCAGCGCGGTGGGGAATTCCATCAGGCGGTCGGCAAACGATAGCCAGGAGACGCTGCCGGCGGTGAGCCAGGTGGCGATATTGGTATTGATCAACAGGGATATCTGGGCGACCGATACCCCGAGAATGGCCGGCAGCATCTGGCGCATGATGCGGCGTACGACCGGGTCTTGCCAGGCCTGGCGCAGCCTGGGCGAATAGCGCGGCAGCAGGCCCAGCTTTGCCAGGGCCAGCCATTGCACCAGCAATTGCGCCATGCCGCCTATCATGACCCCGGCGGCAAGCGCGTAGATGGGGGTTTCGAAATAAGGCGTCAGGAACAGGCTGGCGCCTATCATGGCGATATTCAGCAGCACCGGCGTGATCGCGGGCACGGCAAAGCGGCTCCAGGTATTGAGCACGCCCGAGGCGAAGGCGACCAGCGACATGCAAATGATGTAGGGAAACATCAGGCGCGTCATCCAGATTGCGGCATTGAACTCGGTTTGCCGCGCGGCGGCGCGCATGCCGCTGGCCATGGCGCTAACGAACCAGGGCGTAGCGACGATGCCGGCCAGGGTGACCATCATCAGCGCAAAGGTCAGCAGCAAGGCAACGCGGTCCAGCAGCACCCGCACTTCTTCGGGCGACCGGCTGCTGCGCACTTGTCCCAGAATCGGCACGAAGGCTTGCGAGAACGCGCCTTCGGCAAACAAGCGGCGCAGCAGGTTCGGTATGCGGAACGCCACCCAGAAAGCATCGGTCAGCGGCCCGGCTCCGAATGCGCTGGCTATCAGGACGTCGCGTATCAGGCCAGTGATACGCGACAGCAGCGTTAACCCGCTTACTGTGGCGGCGGACCGGAGCAGGCTCATGGATGCCTTCGATTATTTCGGCGCCATGCGGATCGCGCCGTCAAGGCGTATGGTTTCGCCGTTGATCATTTCGTTGGTGATAATGCTGTTGACCAGCTTGGCGTAATCTTCCGGGCGTCCCAGGCGCGAGGGGAAGGGAATGCTGGCTGCCAGAGAGTCCTGCACTTCCTGGGGCATGCCGAAAACCATGGGCGTGCCGAAAATGCCGGGAGCAATGGTGACGCAGCGAATACCGGTCTTGGCCAGATCGCGCGCGACCGGCAATGTCATGCCGACCACGCCCGCCTTGGAAGCGGCATAGGCGGCCTGGCCGATCTGGCCATCGTAAGCGGCCACGGACGCCGTGTTGATCAGCACGCCGCGTTCGCCCGTGGGTTCGGGCTGGTTCTCGCTCATCGCGGCGGCGGCCAGGCGCGACATATTGAAAGTGCCGACCAGGTTGATCATGACGACTTTCTGGAACAGGTCCAGGGCATGGGGGCCGTTCTTTCCCACAATGCGCGAGGCCGGCGCCACGCCGGCGCAGTTCACCAGGCCGAAAAGCGCGCCTGCCCGCAGGGCGGCGGCTACGACCGCCTGGCCATCGGCTTCCTGGGTGACATCGCAATGCACATAGGTCTGGCCCAGTTCGGCGGCCAGTTTTTCGCCGGCTTCGTCCTGCACGTCGGCCAATACGACGTTGGCGCCTTCGGCAACCAGCATGCGCGCGGTGCCGGCGCCCAGGCCCGATGCGCCGCCGGTAACGATGAATACTTTGTTTTTGATTTCCATTTGCTGTCTCGGCTGATCTTGGTTGATAACGGGAGGGGTGCGTCGCGGCTTGCCTTGTCGCCGGTTCCGTCTGTAGGGCCCCAATGGACTGGCGGCCATGCGCGCAATCCGACGGGGCGCGAAGTTGGCGAAACGCGCGGCGCCGATAAGTCGGCGCGATTCGCGCCGGCCTGGCCTTACGCCTTTAGTGCCTGGAAGACCCGTTCTTTGATTTCTTCCACGGTTCCCAGCCCTGACAACTGACGGTAGGCCGGGGAATTGGCGGCGCCGGAATCGGCCCATTTCGAGTAGTAATCGACCAGAGGACGGGTTTGCTCACGGTAGACCGACAGGCGATGGCTTACGGTTTCTTCGCGATCGTCGTCGCGCTGCACCAGGGGCTCGCCGGTAATGTCGTCGATGCCGGGCGTTTTGGGCGGATTGAAGGTGGTGTGATAGCTGCGTCCGCTTGCCGGATGCACGCGGCGCCCGCTCATGCGTTCGATGATGTTTTCTTCGGGAACGACGATTTCAACCACGAAATCCAGAGAAATATTGGCATTCTTGAGGGCGTCGGCTTGCGGAATGGTGCGTGGAAAGCCGTCGAAGAGATAGCCGTGCTGGCAATCCGGCTGTTGCAGGCGGTCGCGCACCAGGCCGATAATGATGTCGTCAGACACCAGGCCGCCGGTGTCCATGATTTTCTTGGCTTCAAGGCCTAGGGGCGTTTGAGCCTTGACCGCGGCACGTAGCATATCGCCGGTTGAAATCTGGGGTATGCCAAATTTTTCGGTAATGAATGCTGCCTGGGTACCTTTACCCGCACCGGGTGGACCGAGCAGAATCAGTCGCATGAGTTCCTCCTGAGTTTCGTTTTTTCTAACTTTTTCCGATTATGCCGCAATGCAGCAATGTTTGCATGGGCAACGGGGCGATTTGAATAAATTGGATTGAAGCAGACCATTCCTGAGCACCGGACGGCGTCAGTGAATTTGAAGACGATTTATAACCGATTTATGAAGCTTTCGCGTACACGGGCCAGATCGTCGGCCGTATCGACGCCCGCGGCCGGGGCTGCCGCGGCAATATGAACGGCAATGGAATAGCCGTTTTCCAGGGCGCGCAGTTGCTCCAGCGATTCGAACGATTCCAGAGGGCCGACAGGCAGCGAGGAAAAACGTTTCAGGAAATCCACCCGATAGGCATACAGGCCGATATGGTGCAGGGCGGGAATGCCCGCCGCCAGCCGTTGCTGGCCGTCGCCCAGGGCGTCGCGCGCCCACGGAATCGGCGCGCGGGAAAAATACAAGGCGCGCTGGCGCCGATCGCACACCACTTTGACCGCATTGGGATTGAATAGCGTGCCGGCGGCATGAATCGGCGCGGCGCAGGTGGCGATGGACGCATCGGGCTGGCCGGCCAGCAGCCGGGCCACTTGATTGATCAATTCCGGGTCGATCAGGGGTTCGTCGCCCTGGACGTTGACCACAATGGCGTTGGATTCCAGTTGCAATTGGAGCGCCACTTCGGCCAGGCGGTCGGTTCCGGTGGGATGGTCGGCGCGCGTCAGCAGCGCTTCAAAGCCATGCTTTTGCACGGCGGCCTGAATGCGTACATCGTCGGTGGCTATTACCACGCGGGCGGCGCCCGACAGCGCGGCTTGTTCGGCGGTGCGCACCACCATGGGTTTGCCGGCGATATCCAGCAGCGGTTTATCGGGCAGGCGGGTGGAGGCGGCACGTGCCGGAATGACGGCGATAAAGCTCATGCGGTTCAGGCGGGATCGTTGGGAGCGGGTGCGGCCGGACCGAGGTCGCGCGCTTCGCTTTCGAGCATGACAGGGATGCCGTCCTTGATGGGAAAGGCGAGTTTGTCGGCCTGGCAGATGAGTTCTTGCTGTTCGCGGTCATGGCGCAAGGGGCTTTTGCATAGCGGGCAGACCAGGATTTCAAGCAGGCGGGATTCCATGCGCGGCTCCGAAGAATCAAAGAAGTAAAGCTAGAGTTTAATGCCTGCCGGACCCGGGAGCCATGGCTGCTTTTTTCTCGGCGATGAACTGCAGCAGCTGGTCGGCCAGGTCGATCCAGTCGGGATCGGAAAATACCGCGGACGTATGAACGGCCCAAAGCCGGGAGTCATTGAAATGTTCGCACTTCACCGCGTCTTTCGAGGTAATCAGTATATGCGGCGACGACAGGGCGGTGAAGGGGGATTCGTCGTAGGCATAGTGGTCGGCCAGCCCTATGGTTTGCGCCAGCGGCAGGCCGGCCTGCGTAAGCATCATGAAAAACCGCTCGGGCTGCCCGATGGCGGCCACGGCGCTGATGGACTCTTGGCCGTATCGGGCCAGCCATTCGGGCCAATCCAGCGACAGGCCGGTGCTTAATTGAACCAACGATTCGGGCTGCAAACGCATGTTCAATTGATGCGCCAGCGTGGCAATGGAGACGATATCCGTTTGCCCGGCCTGCAGGTTGGTAATCAGGTAGTCCACGGATTTCAGCCGGCTGGCCGGCTCGCGCAAGGGACCGGCCGGAAGCACTCGGCCATTGCCCGTGCCGCGCGCGTCCTGCACCACGATTTCAAGATCGCGTCCCAAGGCCAGGTGCTGCAGGCCGTCGTCGGCGACGACGATATTCACATCGGGATAGCTTTTTTGCAGTTTTTTCAGCGCCAATACGCGATCCGGGTGTACGGCGACCGGAACTTGCGTCGCCTGGGCGATAAGCGCCGGTTCGTCGCCGAATTCGGCCGCGGCCAGCTTCCCTTGGCCCGACCTGGCTTGCTCGCCCACGTCGACCCCATAGCCCCGGCTGATGACGCCAGGCCGCCAGCCGCGTTCTTGCAGCGCCTGCACCAGGGCGATCACGACAGGCGTTTTGCCTGTGCCGCCCACATAGATGTTGCCTACGACCACAACCGGAAGGCGGCTATGGTAGACCAGGTCGGGTTGCCGCAGATAGCGCCGTCGCTTGCGCGCCACCGCCGCAAGCACCAGCCACGATAGCGGCCACAGCGCAGTGCTGACCAGGCCTTTGCGCTGCCATGCCGAATGGGCGATGCGGCTTAGGGTAGCGGGTATTTTCATGAGGGGCTTTGAGTGGCGAAATTGACGCGGGATATGCCTGCCGCACGCGCGGCTTCCATGACGCGCACCACGGATTCATGCGTGGTCTGGGCATCGGCATTGATTACCAAGATGGCTTCTTTGCGGTCGCCGGCGGCGGCGCGCAGGGCTTGCGCGATACCCTGGCTGCCGGTGTCGGTCAGGAGTTGGCCGTTCAGCGCATACAAGCCTTCCCGGCTGATGGCCATGTTCAGCGTATCGGCCTGCACCGCGTCGGCCTGCGCTTGCGGCAGGGCAACCTTCAATTGATTGAAACGGGTGAATGACGTCGTCGCCGCCAGGAAAATCAGTATGACGAGCAACACATCGATCAAGGGAATCAGATTGATTTCCGGCTCGTCGTCGTTGTGCGCGCGACGGAAATTCATTGCCGGGCTCCGCGGCTGATCAGACGGTTCAGGACATTGGCTTCGCGTTCCATCTGGTGCAGGAAATGGTCGACGCGGGAGCGGAAGTAGCGATGAAAGATCAAGGCGGGAATGGCGATGATGATGCCAAAGCCGGTGTTGTACAGGGCAATCGAGATGCCGCTGGCCAACTGGGCCGGATCGCCGCCCACCGGGTCGTACGAACCGAAGATTTCGATCATGCCGACGACGGTGCCGAACAAGCCCATCAGCGGCGCGATAACGGCGATGGTGGCCAGCGCAGGCAAATAACGGTTCAGGCTATGCGCGACATCCTTGCCCACATCTTCGATGGCGGCCAGGCGGTAGGCGTCGGATTCATTGCGGTTGACCAGCACTTCGGCCAGTACGCGTCCTAAGGGCGAGTTGCCGGCCAGGCGCAGCAAGGCTTCGGGATTATCGTTTTTTTGCCGCAGAAGCTCGAGAACCTGGCCGGGCAGGCGGCGAGGAAATACGTGCTTGCCGCGCAACGACAGGAGCCGTTCGATAATCAACGCAAGGCCAAGGACGGAGGTGGCGACCAGCAGCCATATGGGCCAGCCTGCCGCGCGAATGATTTCAAGCAATATTGTCTCCGGTAGCGATTTATGGGTAGCCAGGCATTTTACAATTGATATGGGGCAGTTCCCGCTAATAACGGTATTGTAGTCACAAGATGTTTCCATATGACCGGTTTATATAATCGGGGTTGGCTGAAAGCGGCGCGCAGCGGGCGCTGGCGCATGCGGCATCCGCCAAACGTAGGAAAAACCTGCAAAAGACTAGGCTGAATGGCGTGTATAGGTGGTTTCGGAAGAGTATCCACAGAATCTGTGGATAATTCTGTGCATAACTTCCTGGACAGCCACTATTTGATAGGTTTGGCGGTTCAATGGATAATTTGCGCTCATAAGCATTTTTTTAATATTTTTATTATTAATCAATTGCTTACCGATGTAATTTAAAGCGATTTTAGACCTATGAGTTGAATTGGGTTGATATTTCACCAATTTGACAAAATAGTTTCTTCTGTGGACAGAGTTTCAATTCGACTGGAATTTATATGGATGAAGGCAGGCTGGAACCGGCAAATGATGGCATCTGGACGATTACTCAGTTAAATCGCCAGGTAGGCCAATTGCTGGAGCATAATTTTTCACGCATTTGGGTGCGCGGCGAAATTTCCAACTTCACGCAGGCGGCTTCGGGCCATTGGTATTTCTCCATCAAGGATGAGGGCGCGACCGTGCGGGCCGTCATGTTTCGCGGGCGGGCCCAGGCCACCGGTTTCACTCCCAAGGCCGGCGAGCGCTTCGAATTCCGCGTCAATGTAACGCTGTACGAGCCGCGCGGCGATTATCAATTGCAGGTCGAATCCATGCGCCGCGCGGGGCGGGGCGACCTGCACGAGGCTTTTTTGCAGCTCAAGGAAAAGCTGGCGGCCGAAGGCCTGTTCGACCCCGGCCGCAAGCGCCAGATCAAGGCCATGCCGCTGGCTGTCGGCGTGGTCACCTCCATGGCCGCGGCCGCGCTGCGCGATGTGCTGACGGCGCTGGCGCGCCGCGCGCCGCATGTTTCGGTGATTATTTATCCCGCCCCGGTGCAAGGCCTGGATGCCGCGGGCAAACTCGTCTTCGCGCTAGAGCAGGCGATTGCGCGCAACGAGGTCGATACGCTGCTGCTGGTGCGCGGTGGCGGAAGCCTGGAGGATTTATGGAGCTTCAATGACGAATCCCTGGCGCGCCTGATCGCGGCCAGCCCTATCCCTGTCATCAGCGGCGTGGGCCATGAAACCGACTTTACGATTGCCGATTTCGTGGCCGATTTGCGGGCGCCCACGCCTACCGCGGCGGCCGAGCTATGCTGCCGCACGCGGCAAGCCTGCCTGAATCAATTGGACGCGGCCTTCGGCGCTTTGAGCGCCCAGCACCATCGCCTGTTGGAGCGCGCCGCCCTGCGGTTGGACCGCGCGGTGGCGGCGCTGGTATCGCCGCAGCAGCGTTTGCAGCAGCAAAACGAACGATTGCAAGTCTTAAAGAGCCGCCTGGTTCGCGCCGCCTCCGTTCCGCATGATCGCCATGCGGCCCGTCTTGCCCTGACGCGAGCCAGGCTGGCGCATGCCGAGCCCAGGCTTTCTGAACTGCGCGGCGAGCTTGGCCGGCAGGCGCAGCGCCTGTCCGCCGCGGCGCAACGCCAACTGGAGCGCCGGCGCCAGCGCCTGTCCGCCGCCACGCAAACGCTGCAGGCGCTCAGTCCACGCAATATACTCGGCCGCGGCTATGCGATTGTGCGCAACGCCGAGGGGGAAATCGTCAAAAATGCGTTAGACTTGAGCGTTGGCGAACAGCTGGGCGTTGAGCTTGGTCAGGGCAGCGTGCGTGTCAATGTGCTACAGGCACACGCTTTGCTGTAAGCCTCAGGTTTTTCATGCCTTGCACGTGTAGATGTGCTTTTCGACTGGTTTTTTTTAAGGAATTTGAACATGGCTTTTACTCTTCCTCCGCTACCTTATGCCCTCGACGCCCTGGCTCCCACCATTTCCAAGGAAACCCTCGAATTTCATTATGGCAAGCATCACCAGGCCTACGTCACCAACCTGAATAATCTGGTTGCCGGCACCGAGTTCGAATCGGCTTCCCTGGAAGACATCATCAAGAAATCTTCCGGCGGTGTTTTCAATAACGCGGCGCAAGTTTGGAATCACACGTTTTACTGGAACAGCCTCTCGCCTAAAGGCGGCGAACCCACCGGCGCGCTGCTCGCAGCCATCAATGCCAAGTGGGGTAGCGTTGCAGCCTTCAAGGAAGCCTTCAATAAATCGGCCGCCGGCAATTTCGGTTCGGGCTGGACCTGGCTGGTCAAGAAATCCGACGGTTCGCTCGATATCGTCAACACCAGCAATGCGGCCACGCCCATCACCACTTCCGATGTGCCCCTGCTGACCTGTGATGTATGGGAACATGCCTATTACATCGACTACCGCAATGCCCGTCCCAAGTATCTGGAAAGTTTCTGGAACCTGGCGAACTGGTCGTTCGCCGCGGCCAATCTGGGCTAAACCGGACGGGTCTTCGGGCGCGGGCATGTCTTGCCCGCGCCGGGCTCTCTTTTCGGTACCGCACCCCAAAAGCCGGACGCTAGGGCCTGTTAACAGGCCCCAGGACCTGTTGACGCTAAATCCCCGCCCGCGCCGGTGTCATATCGGGCGCAGGGCAAGGCGCGGGTGAGGCGGCGTACCGAGCGTACGCAACGAATCCGCAACACAGCCCTGCGCCCGATATGCCACCGGCCCTATGGGTGATCGGGTCAACGCCGCGCTGGCCGCGTTGCGAATGCTCGCCGTAGCGGCGGCTACGCCTGCGCTTCGCGCCTTGCCAGCGCGGCGTTGACCCGTCACGCGGGCGGGGATTTAGTGTTAACAGGCCCTAGTCCTGGTAATTGGGGTTTTTTCTTGTTTGCGCCCGGCGGCTCATGATGCGGTGCAAGCGACCATGCCGTGGACGGCTAGGTCGTCGACCCCGAAGAAGCCGCGCCGAGTGCGCTAACATAAACCATTATCGGAGCCGGCAGGCTTGCCGGGCCCCGGCTTGCGCGTTTTTTCATCTTTCCCTTTTTTGATTCCCGGGTTTCATCATGACAAATCAAGCTTACATTTGCGATGCGGTTCGCACACCTTTTGGCCGTTACGGCGGCGCATTGGCTTCGGTCCGTACCGACGACCTCGCCGCGGTGCCTCTGCGTGCGCTGATGCAGCGCAATCCCGATGTGGACTGGGCACGCCTGGACGACACCTTGTTCGGTTGCGCCAATCAGGCGGGGGAAGACAATCGCAACGTGGCCCGCATGGCTACACTGTTGGCGGGAATGCCCAGCGAAGTGCCTGGCGCGACGATCAATCGCTTGTGCGGGTCGGGGCTGGATGCGATTGGTTCGGCCGCCCGCGCCATCCGGTCGGGAGACGCGCAGTTCGTCCTGGCCGGCGGGGTTGAAAGCATGAGCCGTGCTCCCTTTGTCATGGGCAAGGCAGACACGGCTTTTTCGCGCAGCGCCGCGATTTTCGATACGACGATAGGCTGGCGCTTCGTCAACAAACTGATGAAAGCGCAGTATGGCGTGGACTCCATGCCCGAAACCGCCGAGAATGTCGCCGATCAGTTCAAGGTGTCGCGTGCCGATCAAGATATTTTTGCGTTGGCAAGCCAGACCAAAACCGCCGCTGCGCAACTGGCCGGGGTATTCCAGTCTGAAATCGTTCCTGTTCTGATCGCGCAGAAAAAAGGCGATCCGCTGGTGGTCGATACCGACGAGCATCCGCGCCAGACGTCGCTGGACAATCTGGCGCGCCTCAAGCCGGTGGTGCGCCCCGACGGCACGGTTACGGCCGGCAATGCGTCGGGCGTGAACGACGGCGCTTGCGGCGTGCTGGTCGCGTCCGAATCCATGGCGCGCGAGCAAGGCCTGACGCCGCGTGCGCGCATCGTCGCCATGGCGACCGCGGGCGTGGAGCCGCGCATCATGGGTATCGGTCCCGCGCCCGCAACGCAAAGGGTGTTGGCGCTGGCGGGGTTGACGCTGGACCAGATGGATGTAATAGAACTGAATGAAGCGTTTGCGGCCCAGGGCTTGGCGGTGATGCGTCTACTGGGCCTGGATGATAACGATCCGCGCGTCAATCCGAACGGCGGCGCGATTGCGCTGGGCCATCCTCTGGGAGCCAGCGGCGCCCGCTTGGCGCTTACCGCCGTCAATCAGTTGCATCGCACCGGCGGACGCTATGCGCTGTGCACCATGTGCATCGGGGTGGGGCAGGGAATCGCCGTCATTCTCGAGCGGGTGTAATCCTGCGCATCAGCGCACTGCTTTTATTCCTGTCAATGTCTTGAAGCAGGTGTCGCGCGCCTGCTTCATGAAGGCTTGCAGATAGTCCGCGGTAACGTCTTCGCTGCGCATGGCCGCATACAGGGTGCGCCAGACACCTTGGGCGCCCAGGCGGCAGATGCGCAGCCAGTCCTGATTCAGATATTCAGTCAGCGCCCAATTGGGCAGCGCGGCCACGCCGCGCTGGCTGGCGACCAATTGCGCAATAATGGGCGTAAGCTCGGCTTTGCGTATGGCCGCGGGTTCGACGTCGGCCGGATCCAGAAAGGCGGTAAATATGTCCAGGCGCTGGCGCTCCACCGGATAGGTGATCAGCACCTGGTCGGCCAGTTGCTCCGGCTCTATGTGCTTATATTGCGCCAGGGGATTGGCGGCCGCCACCGCCAGCACTAATTCGTATCGGAACAGCGGCAGGTATTCGACCGCCGCGCTGGGTTCGGGATCGGACGTGATCACGACATCCAGGTCTCCACGCAACAGAGCGGGCAAGGGGGCGAACGAGAAAGCCGCCGAAAGATCCAGCGCAACATCGGGCCAGTCTTGCCGGAAGGCGTCCAGCGAAGGCATCAGCCATTGAAAGCACGAGTGGCAGTCGATAGCCACATGCAGCCGGCCTGTGCGTCCCGCCGCCAGGCGCCGCAACTCGCTTTCGGTGGCTTTGACGCGCGGCAGCACCTCATCGGCCAGGGCCAGAATGCGCAAGGCGGCGGTGGTAAGCCGCGCCGGACGCGTGCGGCGATTCAGCAGCGGCGTTTTCAGCCGGACTTCCAGGTCGCGCAATTGATGCGACAAGGCCGATTGCGTGACGTGCAGGCGTTCCGCCGCTTCTTGCAGGCTGCCCGCTTCGCGGATGGCGCAAAGGGTTTCCATGTGGCGTATTTCAAGCATGTCTGACTTCCCAAATTAATTATGAAATTAATTCATGTTATGTATGTTGTATTTGATTTTGATTCACTTAATTGTATAGGCACAATAGTCGTGTGAACAAATATCTTTCATTTAATAAAGAAACATCATGACTATTACTCATAATCTAGGCTTTCCCCGTATCGGTGTGCATCGCGAACTCAAGCGCGCGCAAGAAGCCTATTGGGCGGGAACCCTCACGGCCGAAGCGCTCGAGGACACTGGACGGCAGTTGCGCGCACGGCATTGGAATGCGCAGGCGCAGTCCGGACTGGATTTCGTGCCGGTCGGGGATTTCGCCTGGTACGACCATGTTCTGGAATGGACCACATTGCTGGGGGCCGTGCCGGCCAGGTTTGCGCAGTCGGACGACGAGCCGGTGGGTTTGGATACCTTGTTCAGGATGGGCCGCGGCCGGGCGCCGAACGGAGCGCCGGCCGCCGCCTGCGAAATGACCAAGTGGTTCGACACCAATTACCACTACATGGTGCCCGAGCTTGTGCCGAATCAGACTTATCGCATTGCCCGCAGCTATCTGTTTGATCAGATCCGCGAAGCGCGGGCGCTGGGGCATCAAGTAAAGCCGGTGATTCCCGGACCGCTGACCTGGTTATGGCTGGGCAAGGGCGATGCGTTTGCGCAAGGCGCCGGCGACGTCGCCAAGCTGGCCTTGCTGGATAATCTGTTGCCTGTCTATAAAGAAGTGTTGTCGCAGATCAAAGCGCTGGGTGTGGAGTGGGTGCAAATCGATGAGCCTATCCTGGGACTGGATCTGCCGGGCCCATGGCAGGCCGCGTTCAAGCGGGTTTACCAGGAACTGGCGCAGGCCGGCGTTTCCGTATTGCTGGCAAGCTACTTTGAGCATCTGAGGGAGAATGTCCAGGTATTGAAGGGCTTGCCGGTGCAAGGCCTGCATATCGACCTGGTCCGCGCTCCCGGCCAACTGGACGAGGTGCTGGCGGTGCTGGGCGGCGAACAGGTGCTGTCGCTGGGTTTGATCGATGGGCGCAATGTGTGGCGCACCGATCTCGACCGGGCTCGCGCAGTGGCCGAGCCGCTGCTGGCCAGGCTTGGCGATCGCTTATGGCTGGCGCCATCGTGCTCGCTGCTGCACGTGCCGGTTGATCTCGATGCTGAAAAAGAGCTGGATGCCGAATTGCGCGGCTGGCTTTCCTTCGCCACGCAAAAACTGGATGAGCTGGCCTGGCTGGCGGATTCACTGACCGGAGCTCCGGCGGCCGCTACGCAAGAGGCTCTGGATCGCCAGCGATCGGCCTTGCGGGCCAAGAAGGAGTCGGCGCGCATTCATAACGGCGCCGTGCAGGCGCGCCTGAAGCAGTCGGCCGGCCTGGTGCGCGATCGCGCGCCGTTTGTCCAGCGCATTGTTGCGCAGCAAGAGAAACTGGGCTTGCCCGCCTATCCCACGACGACGATCGGGTCGTTTCCTCAAACCGCGGAAATCCGCGTGTCGCGGCGCGACTGGAAAAGCGGCGCCCTGAGCGATTCGGCATACGAAACGGCAATGCGCAAGGAAATCGAGCACGTCATACGTTTCCAGGAAAAGGTTGGCCTGGACGTGCTGGTGCATGGCGAAGCCGAGCGCAACGACATGGTCGAATATTTCGGCGAATTGCTGGGCGGGTTCGCCTTCACGCAAAATGGCTGGGTGCAAAGCTACGGTTCGCGTTGCGTGAAGCCGCCGATTATTTTCGGCGATGTGGCCAGGCCGGCTCCCATGACCGTGGCGTGGTCGGCTTATGCCCAATCGCTCACGGGAAAGCCGGTAAAAGGCATGCTGACCGGGCCTGTGACCATATTGCAATGGTCATTCGTGCGCGATGACCAGCCGCGCGAGGCAACCTGCCGGCAATTGGCGCTGGCCTTGCGCGACGAAGTGGTAGACCTGGAAGCCGCCGGCATCGCCGTGATCCAGATCGACGAACCCGCATTCCGCGAAGGCTTGCCATTGCGCCGCGCCGATTGGGCCCGCTATCTGGAATGGGCTGTCGATTGCTTCCGCTTGTCGACGGGAGGCGTCAAGGACGAAACGCAGATACACACCCATATGTGCTATTCCGAATTCAATGACATTATCGAAGCGATCGCCGCCATGGACGCCGACGTCATCACCATTGAAACCTCGCGTTCGAACATGGAATTGCTGGGGGCGTTCGAGGACTTCCGCTACCCCAACGACATCGGACCCGGGGTCTACGATATTCATTCGCCCAATGTGCCCGAGGTTGAATGGATGGTCGATCTTATGCAAAAAGCCGCCCGGCGGCTGCCGCCGGAACGGCTATGGGTCAACCCGGATTGCGGCCTGAAGACGCGCGGCTGGGCTGAAACTGAAGCCGCCCTGGTCAAGATGGTGAGTGCGGCCCAGGCTCTGCGCTATACTTAGAGGGTTTATCGCTATATACCTTTTTCATAAATGCCTTTGCCTCCTCCCGACTTAGCTCGCGAACCACTGCACACGCGCTCCATACGCGTGAACTCCTTTGTCCGGGAGGACGGCCAATGGGACATCGAAGCCGAACTGATCGATTTCAAGGCTTACGATTTTCCGCTCAAGGACGGCGTATCCACACGCCGCGCCGGCGAGCCCATCCACCACATGCACCTGCGCATCACGATCGATGATCAACTCACGATCACGGCTGCTGTCGCGGCTTACGATGTCGCTCCCTACAACCAGGACTGCTTCGCCATCGCCCCGGATTACCGGGAACTGGTCGGCATGAGTCTGGTGCGCAACTTCAGCCAGGTGGTCAAAGAGCATTTCGGCAGAACGGCGGGCTGCACCCATATGACGGAACTGGCGTATGTCTTGCCTACCGTCGCCATTCAAACGATGGCCAGCAAACGCCGCAAAGAGCAATTGGCGCCCGGCGGGCAGGACAAGCGTCCATTCCAGCTTGAAGGGTGTCACGCCTTGCGGCTGGACGGCCCCGTCGTGCGGGAGTTCTATCCTCGGTGGTACCTTGCTCCCAAGGCGGAAGCGAAGTGCGAATAGGCAATACCTCATCGGGCGCGCGGCCGTGTTTTCGGACACGGCCGCGCGCGTTCTTTTTCTTATTCTTTACGTTCTGACAGGTAATAAATGAAAATTCACGAGTATCAAGGCAAGGAACTGCTGAAGAAATTTGGCGTGACTGTTCCACGCGGAATTCCTGCTTTTTCCGTTGACGAGGCCGTTGCCGCAGCCGAAAAACTGGGTGGCCCTGTTTGGGTAGTCAAGGCGCAGATTCACGCCGGCGGGCGCGGCAAGGGCGGTGGCGTCAAGCTGGCCCGTTCCATGGATGAAGTGCGCCAGTTGTCGTCCGAAATCCTGGGCATGCAGCTGATCACGCACCAGACCGGTCCCGAAGGCCAGAAAGTAGGCCGCCTGCTCATTGAAGAAGGCGCCGACATCAAGAAAGAATATTACGTCGGCATCGTTACCGATCGCGGCACGCAGCGCGTATGCGTCATGGCTTCCAGCGAAGGCGGCATGGACGTTGAAGAAGTCGCCGAAAAGACTCCCGAAAAAATCCTGAAGGTGTTCGTGGATCCCAAAGCCGGCCTGACCGACGGCGAAGCCGCCGAATTGGCGCGCGGCATAGGCGTTCCCGAGGCATCGGTATCCAAGGCCGCGGCTGAATTCCAGAAACTGTACAAAGCATACTGGGACACCGATGCGTCGCTGGCTGAAATCAATCCCTTGATTCTAAGCGGCTCGGGCGACATCATCGCCCTGGACGCCAAATTCAATTTCGATTCCAACGCCTTGTATCCGTCACCCTGAAATCGTCGAATACCGCGATCTGGCTGAAGAAGATCCGGCCGAAATCGAAGCCAGCAAATTCGACCTGGCCTATATCCAGCTCGAAGGCAATATCGGCTGCCTGGTCAACGGCGCGGGACTTGCCATGGCAACCATGGACACCATCAAGCTGTTTGGCGGCGAGCCGGCCAACTTCCTGGACGTGGGCGGCGGCGCGACAGCCGAGAAGGTGACCGAAGCATTCAAGATCATGCTCAAGAACAAAGGCGTCAAGGCCATTCTTGTGAACATTTTCGGCGGCATCATGCGTTGCGACGTTATTGCCGAAGGCGTTATCGCCGCTTGCAAGGCCGTCAACCTCAGCGTGCCGCTGGTCGTGCGCATGAAGGGCACCAACGAAGAGCTGGGCAAGAAATTGCTGGCCGAATCGGGCCTGCCCATCATCAGCGCCAACACCATGGGCGAAGCCGCGACCAAAGTCGTTGCTGCCGCGAAATAATATTGCCGAGGATTTGTAAATGTCGATTTTGATCAACAAAGACACTAAAGTCATTACCCAGGGAATCACCGGTAAAACCGGCCAGTTCCATACCCATATGTGCCGCGAATACGCCAATGGCAAAGCGGCGTTCGTGGCGGGCGTGCATCCCAAGAAAGCCGGCGAGAATTTCGAAGGCGTGCCTATTTTCGGCAGCGTCAAGGATGCGAAGGCGCAAACCGGCGCCACGGTTTCGGTCATCTATGTTCCTCCGGCAGGCGCCGCGGCCGCCATCTGGGAAGCGGTCGAGGCCGACCTGGACCTGGTCATCTGCATTACCGAAGGCATTCCAGTGCGCGATATGCTGGAAGTGCGCAACCGCATGCGCGACCAGAACAAGAAAACCTTGCTGCTGGGGCCTAACTGCCCAGGCCTGATTACGCCGGACCAACTGAAAATCGGCATCATGCCGGGCCATATCTCCCGTCCGGGCCGCATCGGCGTGGTCAGCCGCTCCGGCACGCTGACATACGAAGCCGTTGCCCAGCTTACCGAACTGGGCTTGGGTCAATCCACGGCAGTGGGCATAGGCGGCGACCCCATCAACGGCCTGAAGCATATTGACGTTCTCAAAATGTTCAACGACGATCCCGATACCGATGCGGTCATCATGATCGGCGAAATCGGCGGCCCCGATGAAGTCAACGCCGCCGAGTGGGCGAAAGACAATATGAAAAAGCCTGTGGTGGGCTTCATTGCCGGCGTTACGGCTCCGGCCGGTAAACGCATGGGCCACGCGGGAGCCCTGATTTCCGGCGGCGCCGATACCGCCGACGCCAAGCTCGAAATCATGGAAGCTTGCGGCATCCGCACCACGCGCGATCCATCCGAAATGGGCAAATTGCTCAAGTCGGTGTTATAAAACCCAGTTGTACCGGGAAAAGCCTCCTGTGGGAGGCTTTTTCGGTTGCTTTGGCCAGCTTGCAGCGCATTTGCCACGATGGCTCGCGGTAAATGCGCATACAGATATAAAAATAGGGCGGCCGTGCACACAAAATTTCATTCGCTCAAGAAGGGGGATCTTCTTATGGGACAAATGAAGCATCATGGATATAAATTCAACACAATTCTGGCTCGCTTTGCTGGAAATAATATGGGTCAATATTTTATTATCGGGCGATAACGCGGTTGTGATTGCCCTGGCCGCCCGATCGCTGCCTGTGTCGCAACAGCGCACGGCGATTACCTGGGGCTCGGCCGGCGCGATTCTGCTGCGTATTGTCTTGACGCTGGTTGCCGCGAAATTATTATTGCTTCCCTACCTCAAGATTATTGGCGCAATCCTGCTGCTGTACATCGGGATCAGCCTGTTGATGCCTGAAGGCGATAACGATGGCGAAGCCAAGGAATACGGCAATTTGTGGGTGGCGATACGCACCATTCTGGTGGCTGACCTGGTCATGAGCCTGGATAACGTGGTGGCCGTTGCCGCCGCCGCACACGGCGATACGGTATTGCTGGTGGTCGGTTTGGCGATCAGCATCCCCTTGGTCATTTTCGGCAGCACCTTGTTGTTGAAGGTTATCGAGCGCCTGCCGGTCATCGTCTGGCTGGGTGCGGCGCTGCTGGGCTTCATAGCCGGTGAAATGCTGGTCAGCGATCCTGTCCTGGTGCCGGTTGTCGATACGTTCTCGCAGTCCGCGCATACCTCCGCTCATCAGCTTGCCCTTGTTGCAGGGGCATTGGGGGCCATAATCGTGCTGCTTGCCGGAAAAATTTTTCAAGCAAAAGCACAATCTGACTAAAACCTGAATTACAATAGCCCGTTATTTTGATGCCTCGGTGTACCATTTAGCCGGGGCTTTTTCTTGCATTTCAAGCCAATACGGGAATTCAGATGGTAGAGTTTTTTGAGACATTGCACTGGGGCGCCTTATTCCAGATCATCATGATCGACATTTTGCTGGGTGGCGATAACGCGGTTGTCATCGCACTGGCTTGCCGCAACCTGGCCCCTAAACAGCGCGTTCAGGGAATTCTCTGGGGAACGGCGGGCGCAATTTTCATGCGCGTTATCCTTATCGCTTTTGCCTTGACCCTGCTTGGCATTCCGTTCCTGAAAATTGTGGGCGGCGTGCTCCTGCTATGGATAGGCGTCAAGTTGCTGGTGCCGGAAGACGACCATCACGACAACATCAAGGCCAATGCCTCGATATGGGCCGCTGTCAAAACGATTATCGTGGCCGATTTCGTCATGAGCCTGGATAATGTCATCGCCATTGCCGGCGCCGCGCAAAATACTCTGCCAGATCATCAGTTGGGCTATGTGATTTTCGGCCTATTGCTCAGCGTACCCATCATCATCTGGGGCAGCACGCTGGTCCTGAAACTGATCGATCGTTTTCCGCTGGTCATCACCTTGGGCGCCGCCTTGCTGGGCTGGATCGCCGGCGGTATGGTTGTAACCGATATCTTCGTCGAAAATCAATGGGGCGCGGTCTCAAGTACAATCAAGATAGCCGCAGAAGTCATAGGCGCCATTCTGGTGGTGGTGATTGGTAAATGGTTAGCCAGTCGCAAGGGCGCCTCCAAGGAAGGGGTACATGGGTCTGTTTAAATCTTCGGGGCGCAAGAAGCCAGACGAGGCCGGCTTGACGTTGTTGCAGGGCCTGTTCATTCTTGCGATTATCGGCATAATATTTGCCGTCGTGTTCAACCAGTTGGCAGGCTAGGGCATGGCCGTAGCGCCCGCCAAACTGGTTATCGCAACCCGTGCCAGCCGGCTTGCCCTGTGGCAAGCCGAGCATGTCAAAAATCGATTACAGCTTCTCTACCCTGAATGCCAGGTCAGTCTGCTGACCATGACCACCAGGGGCGACCAGATACTGGATCGCACTCTGTCCAAGATCGGCGGCAAGGGCCTGTTTGTCAAGGAGCTGGAAAACGCCTTGCTCGATGGGCGCGCCGATCTGGCCGTGCATTCGCTCAAAGATGTGCCGGTCGACATGCAAAGCCCATTTTCCCTGGCTGTCGTCCTGGAACGCGACGATCCGCGCGACGCCTTTGTGTCCAACGATTACGCTTGCCTGGCCGATTTGCCGGCCGGCGCCGTCGTCGGCACATCCAGCCTGCGTCGCGAATCCCAGCTACGCCAACAGTATCCGCAACTGGAAGTCGCCGCCCTGCGCGGCAACCTCGATACCCGCCTGGGCAAACTGGATCGCGGCGATTATGCCGCCATCATATTGGCGGCGGCCGGTTTGCGCCGCCTGGGGCTCGAATCCCGTATTCGCGGCCACTTGCCTGTCGAACAAAGCCTGCCCGCGGCAGGCCAGGGCGCCTTGGGCATAGAAATCCTGGAACAGCGCCGCGATATGCACGATATCCTGGCTCCCTTGGCCTGCGCCGATACCACGGCCTGCACATTGGCCGAGCGCGCCGTATCGCGAATATTGGGAGGTTCGTGCCAAGTGCCTTTGGCCGCGTTTGCCCAACTGGAAGGCGGTACGCTGCGTGTCGATGCCCTGGTGGCCGAGCCCGACGGGTCGCGCATCATACGCTCCCATGCTTCGGGGCCAATGTCCGCGGCGGTACAGTTGGGTGAGCAGGCCGCGCGGGATTTGCTCGAAAAAGGGGCCCGGGATATCTTGTCCAGGCTCCTGTCCGCGGATCCGGCCTCCTGATACATGGCGGCCTTTGCGGCTAAGCAACCATGAAAGCCAGTATTGTTCTTACGCGCCCTCAAGGCAAGAACGAGCCGCTTGCCGCGCGCCTGCGGGCGGCCGGCTGGCATACGCTGGCCTTGCCGGCCTTGCTGATACACCGCCTAGAATTCACGGCCGACCAACTACCTCTGCCGGACGATTACGATCTGATCGTTTTTGTCAGCGGCAATGCCGCCCGCTGTTATCTGGATTTGCTGGCCGAAAGACCAGGCCGGCATCCCTGGCCCGCCCGCACCCTGGCCGCCACAGTAGGGCGCGCCAGCGCCCAGCCTTTGTACGATGGCGGCCTGATACCTCTTACCCATATCCTGCATCCCGATCCCGGCAGCCAAAACCAGGATTCCGAGGGATTGTGGAAACTGCTGCAACCCATGCTGCACAGGTTCGGCCGGATATTGATAGTCAGGGGCGAATCAGGCCGGGATTGGCTGGGCGCCCGCTGCGAGCAGGCCGGCATCAAGCTGGACCGGCTGGCCTTGTACAAGCGTGAGCCGGCACTATGGCAAAGCGAGCAGGCCGCGGGCTTGCAAACAGCGCTGGCTTCGCCCGGATCTTGCGTGTTCTTGCTGACCAGCGGCGAGGGCGTCGATGCCGTCCATGCCAATATCCGGCGGCTGGACCTGCAGGCCGCATGGGAAAAAGCCTGTTTCCTGGTGATACACGAGCGTGTGGCAAGCCGATTACAATCGGTGCTCGGCGCTTCCGGTACTGTGGAATCGCCGATGATAAAAATATGCCCACCCAGCGATGACGCTATTTTCAAGGCCGTCGGCCAGATGACGTCGCTTTATCAAAGCTCCTAGGATTACAATCTCGCCATGACTGATAAAAAACCCGAGATCTCGCAAGCTGCCCAGGCCTCCGCCCAAGGTATTCCTGCTTCCCCAGGGCCGGCAACCGCCGCTCAGCCTAAAAAGGCAACGCCTGCCAAAAAATCGCGTTCGGTTCTGGTGTCGGCTTTCATCATTGTGCTGTTGATTGCCGTCGCATTGGGCGCGGCGCTGTGGTATCAGCAACAGCAGTTCAGGCAGACCAGGCTGGACTTGACCGAGCAAGTGCGCGGTGGCGCCAGCACCGCCGCCCAGGCGGCTGAACAGGCCCGGCAAGCCTTGTCGCGCCTGGAAGATCAATCCAGGAAAATAGCGGCGCTGGAAAGTTCGCTGGGTGTATCGAACAGCCATGTCGAAAGCCTGGAAGAGGCATTTCGCATTCTTACCGATAGCGGCTCCGACCTGGTGCTGATCAACGATGTCGATCATTTGCTTTCCATTGCCCAGCAGCAGTTGCAGCTAAGCGGCAATGTGGCCAACGCAATCATTTCACTGGAAACCGCGCAAGCCCAATTGGCCAGGGCCAATCGTCCGGGCCTGGCGTCGTTGCTGCAAACCATCAATGGCGACCTCGATCATCTAAGGGCGGCATCGACCATCGACGTAACGTTGTTGTCCACGCAGCTTGACGAGTTAAGCGGCTTGGTGGGCGAGGCCGCCTTGCTCGTGCCCGACGATGCGGCTCCCGCCGTTGTGGCCGCCGAACCAGCCGCGTCGTCCGCGCTGCCCGCCGCGGAGCGCAACGGCGCCGATGCCGCCAGTCCCTGGTGGCGGCGGGCGCTGGACACGGCGCAATACTGGTCGCGCGGCGCCTGGCATTCCATACGCCAGGACCTGGGCCAATTCATAACGGTACGCCGTGTCGACGATCCCGCTGCGTTGCTGATGTCGCCCGATCAGGCGACGCGCTTCCGCGAAAACCTGCGTTTGCGCATCATGACGGCGCAATTGGCGCTGATGATGCGCCAGCCCAAGGTCTGGCAGTCTGAAACCGGGGCGCTGGTCAAGGCCATAGAAAGCCGCTACGACTCGGCATCGCCGCAGGCGCGCCAGGCGCTCAAGCTGGCGCGCCAAATGGCCGACATCTCTATCGAGGTCAAGCTGCCTACGGTTACTAATAGCCTGCAGGCCATCGAGACCCTGCGCGAGGCCAGCGCCAAGTCGGCCCAGGATGGCGCCATAACCTCGTCCGACGCGCCGGATGCCTCGGCATCGTCCGATGATGTCCCGGAGGCCGGCTCCCAGCCTGGCCGGCAAGCCGATGGCGCGCCGCAAGCGGAGTCCGCCACGCCTTCTTCCGTGCCGCCGGCCGTTACGGCGCCTACTACGCCCCAGAGGTAAGCAATGAGAACATGGTTTTGGACATTGCTGGTATTCGTAGCGGCCGTAGCGTTGGCGCTGATCTTGCGCGATCACAGCGGCAATGTGCTGATTGTGGCGCAGCCCTGGCGTATCGAATTGTCGCTTACCCTGGCGGTTTTGCTGGTGCTGGGCGCCTTCATCATTATGTATGTGGTGTTGCGCGTATTGGCATGGATATCGGGCGGCCCCGAGCGTTTTCGCTCATGGCGCAGCCTGCGCGCGCAAAATCGCGATCACGACATGCTCGAAAGCGGTTGGATCAACGTGCTGGAAGGGCGCTATACCGAAGCCGAAAAAGAACTCTCCAAGCTGCTCGGGCGCACTCGCTCCAGCAGCCGCAAGGTTCTGGCCGGCCTGGCATCGGCGCGCGCCTCGCATCATCTGGGCGAGTTCAACCGCCGCGACGAGGCCCTGGCTCTGGCTCAGGAAAGCGCGGGCAACGATCCGCGGCTGCGTGAAGCGGCCGCCACGGTAGCCGCCGAGATGTACCTGGACCAGAATCGTCCGCAAGACGCCCTGGTGCTGCTGCAGCCCTTGCAGGATGCCAGTTCGCGCTATTTTCACGCCACTCGCCTGTTGTTGCGGGCCCATCGCCAGTTGCGCAACCATGACCGCGTGTACGAACTTACGCGCCTGTTATTGCGCCGCGGCGTCATCGAAAAAACCGAAGCCTCGCAGCTTATCGAAACGTCGGCGGCGGCCCGCCTGCATGCCGCGGGCCCCGAAGGCTTCAAATCGATTTGGGGCGACCTGAAGGCCGAAGAGCGCAGCTTGCCCGATATCGCGCTTGCCGCCGCGGCCGTCCAGCAGTCCATAGGCAATTACGACGAGGCATCCTGGATTCTTGAAACGGCAATCGGCGTCAAGCTCGATTCCCGCTTGCTCAATGCCTATTCGCAGTGCCCGTCCGAACATGTCGCGCGCCGACTCAGCAAGGCTGAAGTCTGGCTCAAAAGCCACCCCAATGACTCCGCTTTGCTCGCCGCCCTGGGAAATCTGTGCCTTACAGGCCAATTATGGGGGCAGGGCGAACATTATCTGTTGCGCAGCATGAAAATACGCAGCGATATGCGCATTCACGCCTTGCTGGGCAATCTATACGATCGCCTCAGCCGGCCGGCCGATGCCATGAAGCACTGGCGCCTGGCGTCGGGCGTGGCGGGCGTGCTGCCCATACTGCCTGTCGATCGGGCTTTGCCTGCCGCCGATACGCGCGGCGACCCCACGCTTATCGATGTCGAAGGCCCCGCCGAAGCTCATGCGGCGCAGCAGGCTCCCGCGCCGGTGGCTGCCAGCGCCGCGGATTTCATGGACGACGATATGGGCGGATCGATGCCCTTGCCGGCATTGCCGCCCCAGGATAAGCCCGCGCCTGGCGCGCCATTGCCGCCGGCGGCCGACAGCGGTCTGGACGACTATTTTGACAGCGCGCCGATTCCGGGCGTTGATTTATCGCAAACCTCTGACCGGCCGCATCGCGGCTCGGGCCGTCACTGATTTTTTTACATTCAATTTTAATATTCAATAGAGTAAGGCTGAACGAAGCATGAGCTTAGACCGCGTACCTGCCGGCAATAACTTGCCAGATGAATTCAATGTCATTATCGAGATCCCCATGAATGCGGATCCGGTCAAATACGAAGTCGACAAAGAATCCGGCGCCGTATTCGTTGATCGTTTCATGTTGACGGCCATGCATTATCCCTGCAACTACGGGTATATTCCGCAAACCATTTCCGACGACGGCGATCCGGTCGATGTACTGGTGCTGGCTCCTTTCCCCATACAGATCGGCGCGGTTATTCGCTGCCGCTCCATTGGCGTGTTGATGATGGATGACGAAGCCGGCGGGGATGCCAAATTGCTGGCTGTGCCGGTCAACAAGCTGTATCCTCCCTATCGCCATATCCAGAACCCGCAAGACTTGCCGCAAGAAGATCTGGATCGCATCCAGCATTTTTTCGAGCACTATAAAGATTTGGAAAAGGGTAAATGGGTCAAGATCAAAGGCTGGGAAGGCCCGGAAACCGCCCTTAAAGAAATTCGAGATGGCGCAGAGCGCTACAAAAAAGGAGCTTGACAAGAATGAACACCATTATTCCCGTCCACCCCATTGCCGCTATTCCGGTAGCCGGTTCCGATGCGGTGTTTCCGGTGCGCCGCGTATATTGCGTAGGCCGTAATTACGCCGAACATGCCAAGGAAATGGGCTTTACCGGGCGCGAAGATCCCTTCTTCTTCAACAAGCCCGCCGACGCCCTGCTGAATGTGGCCGATGGCCAGACAGGCCTTATGCCTTATCCGCCCAAGACGGCTAATCTGCACTACGAGATCGAACTGGTCGTCGCCCTGGACAAAGGCGGGCGCGACTTGACGGTCGAGCAGGCCGCTCAATGCGTGTGGGGCTATGCCATCGGATTGGACATGACACGCCGCGATTTGCAAGGCGAAGCCAAGAAGCAAGGCCGTCCCTGGGAAGTCGGCAAGGCCTTCGACCAGTCCGCGCCGGTCGGGCCTTTGCATTCTCGCGAAAAGGTCGGTGCGCTGGATGCCGGCGCGATTTCGCTGAGCGTGAACGGCACGGTCAAGCAGACCAGCGATTTATCGCAAATGATCTGGAGCACGGCCGAGTCCATTGCTTACTTATCGAGCCTGTTCGAGCTGAAAGCCGGCGACATCATTTTTACCGGCACCCCCGAAGGCGTGGGCCCGGTCGTCGCCGGCGACACCATGATAGGCGCGGTAGCCGGATTGGGTGAATTGCGCGTAAAAATCGCCTGATTTACAAGATAGAATCCACATTCTTTGTCATTTGAAAACACTTTAATCAAAAAGGGAAAAATCATGGCCGCTAAAATTCTGGCTTGTTTGGCACTGTTCGGTTGTGTCGTCCTGGCAGGTTGCAATACCGTAGCCGGCGCCGGCGAAGACATCAGCAAAGCGGGCAACGTTCTTACCAAGTCTGCCAACAAGTAAACGGCTTCCTTGGGCAAAAAAACCTGAGCCGGCGCTGTAGACGCCGGCCAGTCAAGGATATGGTTGGGCCGAGTCCTGTAATGAACAGGATTCGGCCCTTTTTGTTCCATATGCTTGTTCTCCAGGCCATTGTCGATATGCGTAGTTGAAAGTATCGATAGCAGGGACTGTCAAATCCCCGCCGTTCGGCCATCGTCACGAAATTGTCATGTCAATTTAATCCCTGTGTCATACGCCATCCCTAAGATGCTGGTCATTGAAGGCGATTTGTGTCGTCTGGCTTTTTGGGGATGCGCGAATGAACTCAGTCATACGGGTTGAAAGCTTGAACAAAAGCTTCGGCGGCAAGCAGGTTCTATTCAATATGGGCCTGGCCGTGCAGCCGGGCGAAATGGTTGCGCTGATCGGCGCTTCCGGATCCGGCAAGTCGACCCTGCTGCGCCATTTATCCGGCCTGGCCTGCGGCGATCGGCATCATGCAAGTTCCATCCAGATACTGGGCCAGTCGGTCCAGGCCGGCGGTCACCTCAATCGCCAGGTGCGCCGCTTGCGCGCCGATATTGGCTATATCTTCCAGCAATTCAATTTGGTGGGACGCCTTAGCGTTCTGCGCAATGTATTGCTGGGGTGCCTGGGCCGCATGCCTCGCTGGCGCGGGTCCATGGGCTTGTTCACCGCCGAAGAAAAAGAGTTGGCGATGGCCTCCCTGGAAAGAGTGGGGCTGGCCGAATATGCGCATCGCCGCGCGTCGACCCTGTCGGGCGGCCAGCAGCAGCGCGTGGCCATAGCCAGGGCGTTGACCCAGCGTGCGGAAGTGATTCTGGCAGACGAACCGATTGCTTCGCTGGATCCCGAGTCGGCCCGCAAGGTCATGGACATCCTGGCCGACATCAATGAAAAAGACGGCAAAACCGTGGTGGTCACTCTGCATCAGGTGGATTATGCCGTGCGCTATTGCAATCGTGTCGTTGCATTGAAGTCCGGCCGCGTTCATTTCGATGGCTCGGTCGATGCGCTCAGCGGCGTATTTCTCAATGATCTTTATGGCGGCGACCTGGATACCTCCTTGGTGTTTTCGGAGAACGCGGCGCGTCCTCGCGCGCAACGCCCCATGTCTTTAGTTGCAGCCTGATTTGTACGGTCCAAATCGGGTTTTTTTTAACTAGCTTGTCTAGACAAGTTAATGAAGGATCACAGGAGTTTTGATATGTTTAAAGGCATACAACGTGTTGTAGGGGCCTGCGCGCTGGCGGGCATGGCGATGGCGGGTTCGGCTCATGCGGCGGAGCCCACGGAGTTGAACTTCGGCATTATCTCGACCGAATCGTCGCAGAATCTGAAAGGAATGTGGGATCCCTTTCTGGCCGAAATGAGCAAGCGTACCGGCATGAAGATCAATGCCTTCTTTGCCCCTGACTATGCCGGCATTATCCAGGGCATGCGCTTCAACAAGGTGGATGTCGCCTGGTATGGCAACAAGTCGGCAATGGAAGCGGTCGACCGCGCCGGCGGCCAGGTTTTCGCGCAAACGGTGGCGGCCAACGGCAGCCCAGGCTACTGGAGCCTGCTGATCGCGAATAAGGAAAGCCCGATCAATTCGGTCGAAGACATGTTGAAAAATGCCAAGAACCTTACGTTCAGCAATGGCGATCCCAACTCCACCTCCGGCTACTTAGTGCCGGGGTATTACGTGTTTGCGAAAAACAATGTCGAAGCCAACAAGATTTTCAAGCGCACGCTTAATGCCAGCCACGAAGTCAATGCCCTGAGCGTCGCCAATAAGCAAGTCGATGTCGCGACCTTCAATACCGAAGGCATGGAGCGCTTGCAGGAAACCAATCCAGCCAAGGCGGCGCAACTCAAGGTCATCTGGAAATCGCCCCTGATTCCGGCCGATCCTATCGTATGGCGCAAGAATCTTTCCGATGAGACCAAGAAGAAGATCAATGACTTCTTCACGCAATACGGCGCCAACGAGAAAGAACTGGCCATCCTGGCCCATTTGCAGTGGGGCAAGTTCCGTGTCTCCAACGATGACCAGTTGCTGCCTATTCGCCAGCTTGAATTGTTCAAGTCGCGCAGCCAGCTTGTCGCCGACAGCACGTTCAATGAGGCCGACAAGAAGGCCAAGCTGAAAGAAATCGATGCCAGCCTGGCAAAGCTTGCGGCTCGCATCGAAGAGCTGGACAAGAAAGTAGCCAGCGCCAAGTAATTGGTCCAGGTCTTTGTCCGGCCAGCGCCGGGCAAAGGCCATTTGATTCGGGACATGCTCCACATGACAGCACTTACGTCTTCCACCTTGTCTGACTCGTCGCTCAAGCGCCCATGGTATAGCTGGGCGGCTTGGGCCTTGCTGGCATCCATACTGGCCTGGTCATGGAAAGGCGCCGAAATGAATCCAGGCATGTTGTGGCGCGATGCCGACAATATGCGGGTGTTTGCCGCCGATTTTTTCCCGCCTGACTTCCGCTATTGGGGTCTGTATTTGAAGGAAATGGTGGTGACCGTGCAGATTGCCCTGTGGGGCACGGTTCTGGCCATCGTCTGCGCCATACCCTTGGGTATTCTTTGTTCAGAAAACATTGCTCCATGGTGGGTGTATCAGCCGCTGCGCCGCTTGATGGATGCCTGCCGCTCCATCAATGAAATGGTGTTCGCCATGCTGTTCGTGGTGGCTGTCGGCCTGGGGCCTTTCGCCGGCGTAATGGCCTTGTTCGTGGGCACCACCGGCGTGCTGGCCAAGCTGTTTGCCGAGGCGGTCGAAGCCATCGACAACGGGCCGGTCGAGGGTGTCAGGGCAACCGGGGCCAGTGCGTTGCAGGAAGTCATTTACGGCGTCATTCCGCAGGTTCTGCCTTTGTGGATTTCGTATGCGCTGTATCGATTTGAATCGAATGTGCGGTCCGCGACAGTGGTTGGCATGGTGGGCGCCGGCGGTATCGGCGTCACGCTTTGGGAAGCCATACGCGGGTTTCAACTGGCACAGACCTGCGCCATCCTGATCATCATCATTGCTGTCGTGAGCGTTATCGATATTGTTTCGCAACGCTTGCGCAAGAATTTCATTTAAGGACGCAAGGGCACGTCGTGCTCTTGTTCAAACATGAACTTGTCTATACATGTTGAGCCTCGATATCTGGAAGTGGCCGGCGTATTGCGCGACGAGCTTGGCAGTTATGCGGCGGGCGACTATATGCCTTCCGAAATGCAGCTGGCGCAGCGTTTTTCGGTGAACCGCCATACCCTGCGGCGCGCCCTGGATGTATTGGTGGCCGAGGGCCGGGTGCTGCGCCACAGAGGGCGGGGCACTTGCGTGCTGCCCACGCCGATTGTCTATCCGGTGCATGCGGGCAGCACCTACAGCAAGGCACTGGCCGGCATGGGGTTCAGTTCGCAAGCCATATTGCTGGGCAGCCGCCAGCGCGTCGCCGCGCCGGATGAAACCAAAGAGCTGGCCCTGGATGCGCAGGATCATGTGTTTGAAATGACGACCTTGCGTTTGCTCGATGGGCAGCCCATTACGCTTATCCGCCATTGCTTTTCCGCGCGCCGGCAGGGTGTTCTGCGGACCTATCAGGGCGGCTCCGTGCGTCAGCACCTGGAAACGCAAAACATTGTGCTCCGGCGGGTTTCCACATTGATAGGCGCTCGTGTGCCGACTCAGAAAGATGCTTTGCAGCTACTGATGCCGCGGCATACGCCGGTGTTGAGCATACGCACGCTTTCCTGCGACGCGGGCGGCCAGCCCTTTGAATTGTCCAAGTCGATCAGCCGCGCGGATCGCTTCAAGTATCAGGTTATTTCCGGAGAGCAGCATGAACAGTAGTGTAGATAGCAAGGACGCCGGAACTGGCCGGCGCCAGCAGTGGATGAAAGTCCTGGCCCGGGCCGGCAAGCAGCTTGACGCGCATGGCGAGCTGCTGCGCGAGCCGGGCTACCGCCTGATCCGGCCGCCCGAGATTGGCATGGTGATGGTGCGGGGCCGCATCGGTGCAAGCGGCTCTCCCTTCAACCTGGGCGAAATGACGGTGACCCGCTGCGTTGTCCAACTGGCAAACGGCTGCACCGGCCATAGCTATGTGGCGGGCCGCAGCAAGCCGCACGCCGAACTGGCCGCCTTGGCCGATGCGCATTTGCAGGGCGCCCGGCAGCAGCATTGGCTCGACAGCTTGATAGCGCCGCTGGAGCAAGAGCAGGCCGGGCAGCGCGCCGCCCGGGCGGCGCAAAGCGCCGCCACCAAAGTGGATTTCATGACGCTGGTGCGAGGGGAAGACTAATGGCCGACGCTTTGCTTTTACCGGCTTTTTCCGAGCCTATCGCCCAGGCCCAGAAAACATTTCGCCTGGCCCTCAAGGCGATGTCGGAACCCGGCACGGTGCACACGGTAAACGATGCGCCGTCCCTGGATGCGTTGGCGCCGGCCACGTATGCCTTGTGCCTGAGCCTGCTCGATAGCGACACGCCTGTCTGGCTGGCGCCGGCCTTCGACACGCCGGCCTTGCGGGCCAATCTGGCTTTTCATTGCGGCTGCCCCGTGGTCGCCGACCGCCGCGCCGCGGCGTTTGCTTTGCTGACGGCCAGGGAGCTGGACGAACTGGACGAGTTCAATCCGGGAACCGACCGGGACCCCGACCAGTCATGCACCTTGCTGGTCCAGTTGCCGGACCTGACGCAGGGACCGCCGGTAACGTGGCGAGGCCCCGGCATAGAACAGGAGAGGGTCCTGAATTTGCCGGTGCACGCCGCATTCTGGCAGGAGCGCAAGGCGCTCTGCGCTTTCCCCAAGGGCCTGGATATTTTTTTCACCGGCGGGCAATTGCTGCTGGCGCTGCCGCGCAGCACGCATGCGCTCCACACCATGACAGAGGTGATCTGAATGTATGTTGCCGTAAAGGGTGGCGAGAAAGCCATCGATAATGCCCATGCGCTGCTTGCCGAAAGGCGGCGGGGCGATGTGGCGGTGCCCGAACTGAGCGTTGAACAGATACGCCAGCAAATGCCCCTGGCCGTTGCACGCGTGATGGGCGAGGGTTCCTTGTATGACCCGGAGCTGGCCGCGCTGGCGATCAAACAGGCGGCCGGCGACATGATGGAAGCCATTTTCCTGCTGCGCGCCTACCGCACGACGCTGCCGCGTTTCATGGCCAGCCTGCCGCTGCAAACCGAGAGCATGAGCCTGGAGCGCCGGATTTCAGCGACATTCAAGGATTTGCCGGGAGGACAATTGCTGGGCCCCACCTTCGACTACACCCATCGCCTGCTGGATTTTTCCTTGCTGGCCGACGGTATCGCGCCGGAACCGGTGGCCCGCGCAGCGGCGCAGCCGGCGCCATGTCCGCGTGTCGTCGATGTGCTGGCCGACGAGGGCTTGCTGGCCGTCGAAACCCCGGGCGATCAGGAGGTGCCCGACATTACGCGCGAACCGCTGGATTTCCCCGCCAGCCGCGCGCAACGCTTGCAGGCCCTGGCTCGCGGCGATGAAGGCTTTCTGCTGGCGCTGGCGTATTCCACGCAGCGCGGCTACGGCCGCAACCATCCTTTCGCCGGCGAAATCCGGATCGGTGCGATAGAGGTGTGGATCGAACCCGAGGAACTGGATTTCGCCGTCCCTCTGGGCGATATCGAAGTGACCGAATGCGAAATGATCAACCAGTTCGTGGGCAGCAAGGACCAGCCGCCCCAGTTTACGCGCGGCTACGGCCTTGCCTTCGGCAATGCCGAGCGCAAGACCATGGGCATGGCGTTGGTTGACCGCGCCTTGCGCGCCGGCGAGTACAGCGAGGACATCGAGTCCCCGGCCCAGCAAGAGGAGTTCGTGCTGATGCATTGCGACAACGTCGAGGCGGCGGGCTTTGTGTCGCATTTGAAACTGCCGCATTACGTGGATTTCCAGTCCGAGCTGGACCTTATCCGCACATTGCGCAAGTCATCGGCGAGCGCGCCGGATCTGATTCAGGAGAAACGGGCATGACAGGCCAGACACAGAATGCCGCTACGGCGACGGGCTACAACTTCGCCTATCTCGATGAACAAACCAAACGCAGCCTGCGGCGCGGTTTGCTCAAGGCCGTCGCCATCCCCGGCTACCAAGTACCGTTCGGCGGGCGGGAAATGCCTTTGCCCTATGGCTGGGGCACGGGCGGCATGCAAGTGACCGCCGCCATACTGGGCCATGACGATGTACTGAAAGTGATAGACCAGGGAGCCGATGATACAACCAATGCCGTGTCGATACGGCGATTTTTCAGCCGCACGGCCGGCGTGCAAACCACCGGCCGCACGGTGGACGCCAGCATTATCCAGACCCGCCACCGCATACCGGAAACACCGCTGCGCAACGGTCAGATCGTGGTGTACCAAGTGCCGATTCCCGAGCCCTTGCGCTTCATCGAGCCGTCCGATTCGGAAACCAAGTCCATGCATGCCTTGAACGACTATGGCGTGATGCACGTCAAGCTGTATGAGGACATCGCGGCCTATGGGCATATCGCCACCACCTATGCCTATCCGGTGATGGTGGATGAGCGCTATGTGATGGACCCCTCGCCGATTCCAAAGTTCGATAACCCCAAGCTCAATATGAGCCCCGCGCTGATGCTGTTCGGCGCCGGCCGCGAAAAGCGCCTGTACGCCTTGCCGCCTTACACCCGGGTGAAAAGCCTGGATTTCGAAGACTACCCGTTCGAGATTCCGACATGGGAGCACAACTGCGCCTTTTGCGGCAGCGCCGAATCGTATCTGGATGAACTGATTGTGGATGACCGCGGAACCCGCGAGTTTGTGTGTTCCGACACGGATTACTGCCAAGAGCGCAGCGCGCGCCAGGAGGCTGCGTAATGAGCCCGTTGCTGTCAGTGCGTGACTTGACCTTGCTGTATGGCCCCGAAAAAGGCTGCCAGGCTGTGTCCTTCGATCTCTACCCCGGCGAAGTGCTGGGTATCGTGGGGGAGTCAGGGTCGGGCAAGTCCACCCTGTTGAGCGTTCTATCGGGCCGACCCGGCCCGATAGGGGTTCGGTCCGATACCGCGGCTCCGACGACCGGAACGTGGATCTTTATGCGGTCAGCGAGGCGCATCGCCGCACCTTGCTGCGCACGGAATGGGGCTTTGTCGAGCAAAACCCGCGCGACGGATTGCGCATGAGCGTATCGGCCGGCGCCAATATCGGCGAGCGGTTGATGGCGCAGGGCATGCGCCATTACGGACAATCTGCGGCAGGCCGGACTGGATTGGCTGCGGCAGGTTGAAATCGATCCGTGCGCATCGACGATTTGCCGCGCACGTTTTCAGGCGGCATGCAGCAGCGATTGCAGATCGCCCGCAATCTGGTGTCCAGGCCGCGCCTGATTTTCATGGACGAGCCCACGGGCGGCCTGGACGTGTCGGTGCAGGCCCATTTGCTGGACCTTCTGCGTGGCCTGGTGCGCGAACTGCAATTGGCGGTGGTAATTGTCACCCACGACCTGGCGGTGGCGCGCTTGCTGGCCGACCGCCTGATGGTAATGCGCCGCTGGCATGTGGTGGAAGCCGGCCTGACCGATCAGATTCTGGACGATCCGCAGCACGCGTATAGCCAGTTGCTGGTGTCTTCCATTTTGCAGCCTTGAGGTAGAGATCATGACTCCTGTTATTCAAGTCAAGGGCCTGGCCAAAACCTTTATCCTGCACCAGCACCATGGGCGGTATTGAATGTTTTGCGCGAGCTCGATTTTGAAGTGCTGCCGGGCCAGTGCCTGGTGCTGCATGGGCAGTCCGGCGCGGGCAAGTCGACCTTGCTGCGCACGCTTTACGGCAATTATCTGCCCAGCGCCGGCAGCATCCGGCTGAGCCATTTGGGCCAGGTGCTGGAAATGGTGGGCGCCGAACCGCGCCAGACGCTGGCGGTGCGCCGCTCCACGCTGGGCTATGTCAGTCAGTTCCTGCGCGTTATTCCGCGCGTCAGTTGCCTGAATGTCGTCATGGAGCCCGCTCTTGCCCGGGGAATGGACCGCGCCGGGGCGCAAGCGCGGGCCGAGGCATTGCTGGCGCGCCTGAATATTCCCGAGCGCTTGTGGCTGCTGGCTCCCGGGACGTTTTCGGGAGGCGAGCAGCAGCGCGTGAATATCGCGCGCGGCTTTATGGTGACCTGGCCCTTGCTGTTGCTGGACGAGCCCACGGCATCGCTGGACGATGCCAATCGGGCGGTTGTGCTCGAACTGATCGCCGAAGCCAAAGCCGGCGGCTCGGCCCTGATTGCCATTTCCCACGACGCGAAGGCGCGCGAAGGGATGGCCGATTGTTACCTGGATATGACTAGTGAGGAGCTGGCTGATGCCTGCTGAACAAATTTTCACCAACGCCCGCGTAGTGACGGCGACCGAGGTTTTTATGGGCACGGTCGCCTTGCGCGACGGACTGATCCATGAAGTAAGCCAGGGCGGCAGCCAGTTGCCCCAGGCCCAGGACATGGAGGGCGATTACCTGATGCCGGGCTTGATCGAGCTGCATACCGATAATCTGGAAAAATTCATGAACCCGCGCCCGGGCGTGGACTGGCCGTCGGAATCGGCGGTGCTGGCGCATGATGCGCAAGTGGTGTCGGCCGGCATCACCACCGTGTTCGATGCCTTGGCCATAGGCGATGTGAACCCGAAAGGGAATCGCCTGAAGCAGTTGCCGGTCATGCTGGAGGCCATTACCCAGACGCAGGAGAAAGGCCACACGCGCGCCGAGCATCGCCTGCATTTGCGTTGCGAACTGAGCCATGCGAAGACTCTGGATGTGTTCAATGATCTGGTCGAAAGCCCCTTGGTCCAATTGGTGTCGGTGATGGATCATTCGCCGGGGCAGCGGCAGTTCGTGAAGCTGGAAAAATACCGCCAGTACTATCAAGGCAAATATCATCTCAGCGACGCCGAGATGGATGCCTTCATCGAATTGCAGCTCGATAATTCACGCCAGTACAGCGATCGGTATCGCCGCGCGATTGTCAGCGAATGCCACGAGCGCCGCCTGTCGATAGCCAGCCACGACGACGCGACACTTGCGCATGCCCGGGAGTCGGCGGATTACGGCATGAGCATTGCCGAATTTCCCACCACGGTGGAAGCGGCCCAGGCCAGCCACGAGCTGGGTTTGAAAGTGCTGATGGGCGCGCCCAACATTGTGCGGGGGGGATCGCATTCGGGCAATGTGGCGGCCGCCGATCTGGCTGCGCACGGCGTGCTGGACATCTTGTCCAGCGACTATTATCCATCCAGCCTGCTGCAGGCCGCCCGCATATTGGCCGATCAGGACCAGGGCTATGAACTGCCTTCGGCGGTGGCGGCCATCAGCCTGGCGCCGGCGCGCGCGGCCGGCTTGCACGATCGCGGCGAATTGCGCGCCGGATTAAAGGCCGACATGCTGCGCGTTCATGCGCACGATCAGCAATTCGTCGTACAGCATGTATGGCGCAGCGGAACACGGGTGTTCTGATGGGCGGGCGCTTAATCTACATGATGGGGCCATCCGGGGCCGGCAAGGACACAGTCCTGCACGGTTTGGCCAGCCTGCTGGGCGGCAATGGCTATCTGGCGCCGCGCCTTGTTACCCGCCCGCCGACGGCTACCGAACCGGGTTCTGTGTCGGTAAGCTGGGCCGAATTCGACTATATGGAATCCTCTGGACAACTGGCCATGGCGTGGCGGGCCAACGGCCTGGCCTATGGCGTGTTGCGCGATATCAACGACAGGCTGGTGGCGGGTTGCGATGTGCTGGTCAATGGGTCGCGGGCTTATCTACCCGAGGCGCGCTTGCGCTATGCGGACCTTATGCCGGTATTGCTGAATGTCGAGCCCGATCTGCTGCGCCAGCGCTTGCAGATGCGTGGCCGCGAAAGCGTCGAACAGATCCAGGAGCGCCTGGAACGCAACGCGCAGTTTGCGCAACTGGGCGCCGCCGGCGATGCGGGCCCAGTGCTGATCATCAACAATTCCGAGGATGTTGATCACACCATTCAGGCGCTGTATGCTCATCTACGGCAAGCTTCGCCGCATACCCCGGTTTACCGGTACGCTTCCTACGATCACTCATATCCGGCATGCGACTAACTTTATTAGGCACGGGCAACGCCCCGCAGGTTCCCGTTTATAACTGCCATTGCCCGGCATGCGAACGGGCGCGGCATGAAACCCGCTACCGGCGCGGGCCGTGCTCGGCCTTGCTGGAATGCGGCGAGCAGCGCTGGCTGCTGGATTCGGGCCTGACTGACCTTGCCGAACGGTTCCCGCCGGCCAGCCTTGGCGGCATTTTGCAAACCCATTATCATGCCGACCATGCCCAAGGCTTGCTGCACTTGCGCTGGGGGCAGGGCCTGCGCATACCGGTACTGGGGCCCGAAGACCCCGACGGTTTCGCCGATTTATATAAAAATCCAGGGATACTGGATTTCTCCAGAACGCTGACGGCATTTAAAACGCTGGCTTTCCCCGGTTTCTTGGTGACGCCGCTGCCTTTGAATCATTCCAAGCCCACTCTCGGCTATCTGCTTGACGATGGCGCCAGCCGTATCGCCTACTTGACGGATACCGTGGGCTTGCCGTCCGATACCGCCGCTTTCCTGAAAGAACAGCCGCTAGATCTGCTGGTCATGGATTGTTCGTTTCCGCCGCTGCCCGAAGCGCCGCGCAATCATAACGACTTGACGCGCGCCCTGGATACCGTTGCGTCCCTGGACGTGAAAAGAACCGTCTTGACGCATATAGGCCATGAATTCGATGCCTGGCTGATGGGCAATCATGGCAGCCTGCCGCCGAATGTGGCCGTGGGTTTTGACGGCGATGTATTGCAGGCTTCGTAGCGGCGAGATGAGCCGGCCGCCAACTGATATACTCCGCCCCAGCCGCGATCCTGACTTTGCCATATGCCCTTGCATACGCCCCTCGGGCGGCATGCTTGCCACGCGCAGGGCAAGAGCAAAGACCTCTATGCACAATGAAGGAGCATATATTGAGTTTTTCCATAATCGAGACGCTGCTTGTGTCGTCGATGGTGTTGCTCCTGGGCCGAAATATTGTCCGACGTGTATCGCTGCTGCGCGCCTATAGCATTCCGGATCCGGTGGTCGGCGGGCTATTGGTGGCGTTGTTGCTGTTTGCTCTGCGCAGCCTAGGCGATATTCAAATCCATTTTGATACCAGCTTGCAGATGCCGCTGATGCTGGCGTTTTTCGCCACTATCGGACTAAGTGCGGATCTGGCGAGCTTGCGTATCGGCGGCAAGAAGCTCGGTGTTTTCCTGGTTGTGGTGGTGGGTTTGCTTGTATTGCAGAACGCCATTGGCCTGGGTCTGGCCGAACTGACGGGACTTGATCCGCTGATCGGTTTGCTGGCGGGGTCGATCACGCTGTCCGGCGGGCACGGCACGGGCGCCGCCTGGGCCAAGGTTTTTTCCGAACAGAACGGACTGCCGGCGGCTACTGAAATCGCGATGGCATGCGCTACCTTCGGCCTGATTCTGGGCGGCCTGATCGGTGGTCCGGTAGCGCGCTTATTGATCAAGCGCGTCGCGTTGCCGGTTGCCGCCGCCAGGCATGCGCCGGAGCAAACGTTTCCGGATGCCGCGGCGCTGGAATCCACACGGTTGATCACGCCGCAGGCCTTTATAGAGGTGCTGGCACTGATTACCGTCAGCATCGTGGCCGGCACCGTGCTGGCCGATCTCATGGTTGGCACGGCCATCGAGCTGCCCACCTTTGTCTGCGTGCTGTTCATGGGCGTCTTGTTGCGCAATGGACTGGCGCTGATTTTTGGCTATCATGTATTCGAGCCCAGTATTTCGATGATGGGCAACGTCAGCCTGTCGCTGTTCCTGGCGCTGGCGCTGATGAGCCTTCAATTATGGGATCTGGTGTCGCTGGCGCTGCCGGTATTGTTTATCCTGGCGGTTCAGACGGTGGCGATGGCCGCCTACGCCATTTTCGTCACATTCCGTGTCATGGGCTCGAATTATGATGCCGCGGTGCTGGCGGCGGGACATTGCGGTTTCGGACTGGGCGCGACGCCGACCGCGATCGCCAATATGCAGGCGGTGACCGAGCGTTCAGGCCCATCGCCGCTGGCGTTTCTGATCGTTCCGATGGTCAGCGCGTTCTTTATCGATATCATGAACGCGATTGTGATCAAGCTGTATTTGATGCTACCGTTTTTGGCCGGCTAACTCGCTTTTTTTGCCTGCAAAACATTATCGCCCAAGCCGGTTTCACCGGCTCGGTGCGCCGGCATGGCCTTGTGTTCATGGGGTAGCATTACGTTTGTGCAACTCGTTTTTCCCACCCCCGGAAACGCCATGACCTTGACCGTATTGCTGCCTTTGGCCTTGTTTGCCTTTGTCAGCTCCATCACTCCCGGCCCGAACAACGTGATGCTGACCGCATCCGGAGCCACTTTCGGCTATCGCCGAACATTGCCTCATATGCTGGGTATCAGCGCCGGAGTGGCCGTCATGCTGCTGCTGGTCGGCGCGGGCCTGGGCACGGTATTCACGACCATGCCTGTCCTGTACACAACGTTGAAATACGTGGGTGCGGCCTATCTGCTTTATCTGGCCTGGCGCATTGCGCGGGCGGGCGGCGTGGATGGCGCCACGGCGCGCGGCAAACCCCTGACTTTCCTGGAGGCGGCGGCTTTCCAATGGGTCAACCCCAAGGCGTGGATACTGGCGGTTGGCGTTGTTGCGACCTATACGCCACAGGAACAGTTTTTCCGGAACCTGATCGTGGCTACGCTGGTGCTGACAGTGGTCAATTTTCCAAGCATCAGCGTATGGACGCTGTTCGGCAGTTCATTGCGCCGGGTGCTGCGCAAGCCTGAATCGATACGGCGCTTCAATATTGGAATGGCGCTGTTGCTGGTGGCATCGCTTTATCCCATCGTGCTGGAACATTTTTCGGGATAATAATCCGTTCGGCATGGCGTCGGGCGCCGCGCTGATTCTCCTGGTTTCAGGCGCCGCGGCGCTGGCGGTTTTTGCCTGCGGCGATGGCAAATTCCACCGTGCCGCGTCATTGCCGGTTTTGTCCAGGTCGGTATCTTCGAATTGTTTCGCGGCACGCTTGCCCGCACACTGTAAACCTGTTTATCAGCCAGGAGAACAGCGTGCAAAAACATCGTCATGGGCAGTCCGGTCAAGGCATGACCGAATACATCATAGTGGTCGCGCTGGTGGCGGTGGCCGCTATCGCCGTATATCAATTGTTCGGCCAGGTCGTCCGTTCGCAAACCGCCGCGATGGCCAAGGAATTGGCGGGCGAAGACGGCTCCGAGCAATCGCGCATGGCGCAAACCGCGGCCGAAGCTGCCGCCGCCCAGACCGCCGCCAAAACCCTTAAATCGTTTACCGGCAACGCGGGCGCGCAATGACAGCCAGCGGTCTTCACGCGGCCAGTGCGGGCGGGCAGCAAGGGCAAGCCCTGGTGCTGGGCATGGTGCTCGCGGGCGTCGTTATTGTGGTGTTCGCCAGCTACTTTGCCACGGGGCAGGTAGTTGCCGCCAAGGCCAGGCAATTGCACTCCCTCGATGCCGCCGCATACAGCGGCGCCCTGACACAGGCGCGCGCACTGAATATGCTGGCCTACATCAATCGTGCCCAGATCGGGCATCAGGTGGCGATGGCGCATCTGGTTACCTTGGGTTCATGGGCGGCTCTGGGCGGGTCGCAGGCCCGTCAACTGGCCAGCGGCAATCCGCCGGCCTATCTTATCGCCATGATGTTCGGGCCGCGGCATGGGGCCGCCTATCTGGCGGCGCAAAAAGCGGCCGGCTTCGATCTTATCGCCGGCGCGCAAGGCAGCCTGGCCGATGCCTATGCAGCCCACGATCAAGTCGTGCGCCAGGTTCTGGACACCGTTCAGGAAGAGGTCGTCGATCGCTTGCCGCAATCGCGCTGGGCGGCCATGCAGGCGGTGCTCGGGCGGAATTATCCAGATGTGCCGTCCGGCCAGGTCTTCGACCTGGCTATCGATCACGATAATTGGGCGGGCTATGTGCAACATTACTCGGGGCGGCAATTGCGGCCATTCATTCAAGATGTGGCACAGCTGTATGGCTTTTTATCGCCGCGCCATTACACCGCATCCAATCCGTGGATGGTAGATCCCAGGTGTCCCAGCTTGCGGCATCAATTGCGCCGGCGCGGCGCCACCGACCTGGACGCCGCCGGCCGCTGGCAGTCCATCGATACGCAGTCTTATCATGCGCTGCGCTCCAATCCATGGATAGGCTGCTACTACCGCGAATATGCGATGGGCTGGGGGTGGATACCCAGCGCCGCTACACAAACGATAGCGGACCCGCATGTGGAAAATCCTCCCGACGATTTTTCCGATCAGGATTTCTGGCGTTGGGTCGCCGAGTCCACCAATTGGGATATCGTCTCGGGCAGCGATAATCCGCTGGCCAATTCCAAGGCCGCGGCAAGCCGTCAGCGCTGGCAGGGCGGTGGTTTGCCGGATTACTTCGATACCGATTCCCAAACCGGCAATAAGGCATTAGGCTTCAGCGTGACATTGCGCCATCCGGGGCCCAAGGGCTTGACCATAAGCACGCGCAGCGCCGCCGAAACCTTTTTCGACAGACCGCAATCCCGCCCGGATGGCCGGGCCGAGGACGCCAACCTGTTTCACCCCTACTGGCAGGCCAGGCTGGCAGCGCCCGCCGAATCCGGCGCCGATACGCGAGGCCAGCCATGAGCCCGTCATATCGCCAGCGGCGCGTATCCATTCCGGTGCAAGTTTGCGCACCCAATAGCAAGCCATTCCAGCAAGGCCAGGCGTTGGTCGAGGGCATCGTCGCTCTTATGGCGCTGCTGTCATTATGGGTAGGCATATCCTGGCTGGCGCGGCTCCAGGACATGGCGCTGCAGGCCGCGCATGCCAGCCGCTATGCCGCTTTTGCCTTCAGCCGGAATCCTCAGGCCGACATAGAAACCGAGGCGCGCCGTCACCACTTTTCCGGTCCCGCTCATTTGTGGGCCGATCGCGCGGGCAACCGTTTGCTCAGCGATGATCTTGGCGAAGTCGCCTTGCGCTTCGACAGGCATGCGGTGCTGGCCGAACAAGCCCAGGCCGGTGGAGACGCCAACGATGCACAGGCTCTGCGGCGGGATTGGCGGATTCAGGATACCGGCATCGTGGACAGCCACATTACGGTGGCCCCTTTGTCCAGGCTGCCGTCCACGCCCGACGCTTTATCGGTCACGGGACTGGGCTATTTCGATAGCCGGCTTCCCGTATTGCGCCGCCATACCGCCATCCTGGCCGACGCCGGGCATGCGTCCGGCGATATCCAGGCGCAGCAGCGCGTGGCCGATTCAGGCCTTGCCTGGGCGGACAGCGCCACCGCGTCCTATGAGCAAGGCAACAAAATAGCCGACGCCATGATATCGGTGGATGCCGCCTGGGATCGCGCCAATCCGGTTTTCGACTGGCTGGGCCCTTGGGCCGGGCATGTCCCCGACGCTCATCTTGATCATTCCGGAGCAACGCCATGACCAGCGGACTACCTGCAAGCAGGGCTGACTGGCCGCGAACTGGATACCGTCCGTCTTGGTTCCGCCTGGCCGTGGCGGTATTGTTGTTTGCCTTGACAGCCGGGGTTGGCGGGGTTTCGTTCGCTCAGTCCAGCCGCCTTATCGAGACGCGCCTGGCGGCGCTTGCGGCAACGCCTTTCAAATGGGACCGGCACCAGGCCTTGCGGCTTTCCGGCACACCTGTGTACATAAAGTCATTCTCATACGGCGGCCCAGCGGCTCAAGCGGCCCAACTGCTGGCTGCTCATTCCGGCATTTTCCAGCGCGTGCTGGCGGTCAGGAACAAGATTGTATTGTCGGGCCTGCAGTCCGGTTGGCACTGGCTGGCCCAGGTCGAAGCCACTGCGCAAGGGTCCACGGGGTATGTATCGGCGCTGTCCGTGGACGCCCACACTCCGGCCGCGGCCGCAGCGGAATTCGAATGGCTGCCGCCTGGCGCACAAAAGCAATTCGGCCAGGATACCTTGGAAAAATCCCATACCGTCGCGCAGCATATCTACAGCGTGGCGATGGCTCCTCGGGAACTATTCGTTTACCTCGACCGGAAACTGCGCCGCGCCGGATGGACCCTGGAGCCAGGTGTTGCCGACTCCCAGGGCGCCAGCGCCTGGCGCCGCGGGCAGGCGCGCCTGATGCTGTTTCCCCATGCCAGCGCCATGGGAAGTTCTTTGTTTGTTCATTATGTGGAATAAGTCATCATAAAAGGAAACCTTATGCGGCTACCCATTTTCAATCGATCGACAGCTATGCTGCTGCTTGCGCTGGCGGCCGGCTTGTGCGCGGCCTGGGCGGCTCGCCAGCATATACAAAACCGTGTCCAATTGCTTGAAGAGCAAGCCAGGGTGCCCATGGTGAATCGTGTGGTGGCTGCTTACGATCTGCCGGCCGGCACACGCCTGGGAAACGAGCATCTGGCGCTGCGCGCTTTCCCTACGGCAACGGTTTCAAGCGACAGCATTCCTCCCGAGCGCTACGCGGAGCTGAGCGGCACTGTATTGCGGTCGCCATTGCGCGCCGGCGACCTCGTTTTGCCGGCCCATGCCATGGCGCAACAGCAAACGGCATTTTCCGCGCATCTGGCCGCCGGGCGGCGGGCTATTACCATGCCGGTCGATGCCATCAATTCGGTTTCCGGGTTGCTGCAACCCGGCGACCTGATCGATTTGTATGTCTCGTTTGAATACCGGCGGCGTCGCATTACCGCGCCTTTACTGCAAGGCGTGCTGGTGCTGGCCACCGGCGCAAATACCCAGCACGTCCAGGATGCCGCTCAATTGCGGCAAGGGGCGTACGCTACCGTTACGCTCGATGCCGCGCCTGAAGACGCGGTGAAACTGGTCGCTGCCCGGCAAGGCGGCGTCATTACCGCCGTGCTGCGCCATCCGCACGATGGCGAAGCAACGCAAAAGGCTGTCCGCGGCGATCTGGCAAGCCTGTTGGGCGTCGGCTCGGCGCCGCCCGCGGCAAGCAAGAAAGTGCCGGTCATCTATGGCAACAAGGGCCAACGCAGCGTTCCCGGCCTGATGCCCAAGCCATCTTCTTCCTCGCAGGCCGGCGGCGTCTTCGATTTGCCTTATAGCCCCGAACTGGTCAGCGCCTGGATGCGCTCGGTCGCCGAAAGCCAGGGGTCATCGCACCCGGACGCTACGCCTGCCGTTCCGGCGCAGCCATTCGACGACGTGCCTGAATGAAGCGGCCAGCCATGATATCCAGATTCTTCCACGGCGTTTTCGTTCTTTTAGTGCTGGCCGCGCCGGCCGGCCTGTTTGCCCAGCAAGACAGCCTGCTCAGCCTGCAGGTGGGGGAGGTCAAGGTGCTGGGCATACCCGATGTCGCCCGTGTCGCCGTGGGCGACGGCCAGGTATTGAACGCGGTAACCACAGACGAAAAAGAGGTCATTATTTTCGCTCGGCATGCCGGGTCCAGCGCCTTGCAGATCTGGTCGGCCAATGGGCAGCGCCATCGCTATCAGGTCGATGTCGCGCCGGAGGGCGCGCGCCAGATCCAGGAGGAATTGCGCAGCGTGCTCGAGCGCATACCCAACGCAAGGGTCTCGGCTGTCGGCGACAAGCTGATGGTCGAAGGCGACGATCTGTCCGATCGGGACCGCGAGCGGGTCGCCGCTTTGGGCAAGCGCTACCCGCAATTGCTGGACTTCACCAGCCAGGTCGGATGGGATCGCATGGTGTTGCTGGATGTGCAGGTGGTCGAAGTGCCGCGTTCGGAACTGCAGGAACTGGGCGTGCGATGGAATCCGGCTGCCGAGGGCGGAATCAATGCGGGCTTGTCCTGGGACGGCGGCTCCAAGCGTCTGGCCGAAAGGCCGGGCGAGACGGTGGTGCCCATCGCGTTTCCCGCCACGGTCGCGGCAGGGTATTTTGGCGTCAATGCCTTGCTGTCGGCGCGCATCAACGCCATGGCGCAAACCGGCACGGCTGTTGTCCTGGCGCAGCCGCAGTTGCTGGCGCGCAGCGGCGCCACCGCCGAATTCCTGGCCGGCGGCGAAGTGCCGTACTCAACGGTCGACAACAATGGCAACACCAACACGGCATTCAAGCCTTATGGGGTTTCGCTCAGGATCACACCGCAAATCGAGCGCAATGGCGCGGTGCGCTCGCGTATCGAAGTCGAGGTCAGCTCGGTCGACCCTTCGTTCTCGGTCCCCAATGGGCCATCGTTGAAAACCCGGCGGGCATCCACGGAATTCAATGTGCGCTCGGGCCAAACGCTGGTCCTGGCCGGTTTCCTTTCGCGCGAAGAGTCGCGCAATGCCGACAAGGTTCCAGGATTGGGCGACGTGCCCATTCTGGGTCGTTTGTTCAAGTCGACCCGGTTCCAGCGCAATGAAACCGAACTGGCCATATTCGTGACCCCGGTTGTCGTCGCGCCCGACCATCCCGACCTGACGCGGCGTGTCCAGAAGGGGCAGGCGATTCTCGATACCGTGTTTCCGGGCGAGCCGCTTATCAACGTGCCCGTGCATGCCGATGGCGCTTTGCCCGACGCGGTCTCCGATGAAGCCGCCGCTTATTGGAATCCTTGGGAAGGAGCGGGTTCGCAATGGGCAGACCCTAGTCTCGAACATGGCGGGGAACGCGCTCCGCTGGAAAGCGTTGCGCGGGCCGGATCGAATCAGCATATTTTTTCGGAGTAGATCATGCTGGATATGGAATTACGTTTTGAAGACGGTACGGTCGATAGTCTGCAAACCAGCCTGCCGCTGGATATCGGCCGCGCTCCCGACTGCGGATTGCGTTTGAAGGCTTGGCGCGTTGCGCGCCGCCATGCGCGCATAGAGCAGCGTGAAGGGGGCTTGTTTCTCGAGGATTTCGGAGCGCTGAGCGGCACGCTGATCAATGGCCAGCGGGTTACCCAGTATGGTCCGCTCTATGCGGGCGATGAAATCGTGATCGGGCACTGCCTTATGCGTATACGCGAAACAGGCCAGGCAAGCCAGGCCCAAGTCCCGGCGTTTTCCGGCGTGGTTTCCCAAGATACTCTTGCCGGTCCGACTTCCCCGAACACCGAACCGGCGCCGTGTGCCGACGCCACGTCCGGTCCGCCGCCCACCCACCCTGGCTCGTCGCGGGCCGATTCCGAGGCGGCGGTTCTTGATACCATGCTGCGGCATCGCCGGCGCTTGCATGGCGCGCTTCTCGACAAGCTGGATCTGCGTCGCCGCGACATTGCCAGCATGAGCGACGAGGCATTGCGCGGCGAAGCGACGGCGGCGATGCGGGACATTATCGCTCACGATACGGATTTGCCGGCGACGGTGGATCGCATGGCGCTTTTGCTCGAAGTGGTGAACGAAGCAGTCGGGCTTGGTCCCCTGGAGCCGCTGCTGGCGGATCACAGCGTTACCGAAATCATGGTCAATCGCTATGACGAGATTTTTGTCGAGTCGGCCGGCCGGCTAAGCCGCCATGCCACGGCATTCAGCAGCGAGCAGGCCGTGCTGGGCGTGATCGAGCGCATCGTGTCGCCGTTGGGCCGCCGAATCGACGAAAGCTCGCCCATGGTCGATGCGCGCCTGCGCGATGGATCGCGTGTCAATGCGGTGATTCCGCCAATCGCCTTGCGCGGCGCCAGCCTCACCATACGCAAGTTTCCGCAGCGCCGCCCGGCCATGAACGACTTGTTGCGCGTCGGCGCCCTGGACGAGGCCATGCGCGATTTCCTGGCCGCGTGTGTGCAGCACAAGAAAAACATCATTGTTTCGGGCGGAACGGGGTCGGGCAAGACAACACTGCTGAACGTATTGTCCAATTGCATTCCCGACGGCGAGCGTATCGTCACCATAGAGGATGCCGCCGAATTGCGCTTGAATCACCGGCATCTGGTGTT
>CAVQIT010000008.1:0-1883926 GCA_963712655.1 uncultured beta proteobacterium
CACCCCGAAGCAGAAAAAAGCCAGCCCTGAACGCGCCTGCAAAATGCTTATCCTGCACCGGCAAGGCAATATTCTGCTGGAACAGCAAGTGTCTCCGGGAATATGGGGCGGGTTATGGAGCCTGCCGCAATACGACGATCTGGCGGCACTGGAAATCGCCTGCGGCAACTGGGGGCAGCGCAGCGGCCCGGCCCAGAAAATGGCGGGGCTGTTGCATACCTTCAGCCATTTCAAATTGCATATAGAACCCTGGTACGTGCAATGCGATACGGCGGCGGTTGCCGAACCCGGGCCGCGCCAGGCCTGGATACCTGTCGATAATCTGGCTTCTGTCGCCCTGCCCGCCCCGATCAAGAAAATCCTGGGCGGACTGTTCCAGATTTAGAACCATGCCTGCTGAATTACTTATCCCGGAGATTTGTTCCAGCCCGGGCCGTGGACCCGCAAGCCGCAAGCAGGCATGGTCAATCGCGCGCCGGCCGATAGCGGCTGATGCTCATCAACAGCCCGCAAGCTATCCCCAGCGTGAGCAACGCCGTTCCGCCGTAGCTCATGAAGGGCAATGGCACGCCCACCACCGGTAGAATCCCCGTCACCATGCCCACATTGACGAAAACATAAACAAAAAACACCATGGCCATCGCACCGGCCAGCAAACGGCCGAATTGCGTGCGGGCGCGGGCGGCAATAGCCAGGCCGCGCAGAAACAGCAGGCATAAAGCACCAGAAGCATCACGCCGCCATACAAACCGAATTCCTCGGCGTACACCGCGAAAATGAAATCCGTCGTACGCTCGGGAATGAAATCGAGATGCGACTGGGTGCCCATCATATAACCCTTGCCATAAACCCCGCCGGAGCCCACGGCAATCATCGACTGTATGGTATGGAAGCCCTTGCCCAATGGGTCGGAGCTGGGATCCAGCAGCGTGCATACCCGGTATTTCTGATAGTCGTGCAGCACCACCCAGTCAATGCCGGGCTGGCAGATCTGATTTTCGTAATAGACCAGGACGCCTATGCCCACCGCCATCAAAACCACAATCGGGAGCAATAATTTGAAGGAAAGGCCGCCGAAATAAATAACGCAAAAACCCGATGCGAACACCAGCAGCGCCGTGCCCAGATCGGGCTGTATGACAATCAGGGAAAACGGAATCGCCAGCAGCACGCCGGCCACGAAAAAATCGAGAACCCGCAAATGGCCTTGATTGCGATGGAAATACCAGGCCAGCATCAAGGGCACGGCTATCTTCAGCATTTCAGACGGCTGTATCCGCACCATGCCCAGATCCAGCCAGCGCGTGGCGCCCTTGCTGGTTTCGCCGACAAACTCCACCCCCAGCAACAGCACGACCCCAAACACATATACATCGGGAGCCAGACGCATGAGCAAAGGCGGCGGCGTCATGGCCGCCAGCCACATGCATGCAAACGCAATCAGGAAATTGCGCAACTGATCGGCGAAACGCCAGTCGGTTCCGCCCACCGCCGAATGCATGACGGTCATGCCCAGCACCGCCATCAAGACCAGAAGCGCCAGCAAGGGCAAATCGAATGCCGTCAGCGCCTTGATCGCCCATTGGACAATGCGCTTCATTGATTGCCTCGCATTTGAATACGCTGGCCGGACGGCTCCGGCGGGGCCCGTTCGGGGGAGCTTTCATCTTCGGGGGCTTCGGGCGGCAAATCTTCGGGCCGCGCCACGGCATCCAGCGATTCGCCGCTGGCGCCCTCTTCTTCGACATCGGCAAGCGGGGAGTCCTTCGCGGCGACCGCCGAAGCGCCTGGAGCATGGCCGCTGGCCACGCGGTCCGGAGCGAGCCAATAATCGAATACCTTGCGCGCTATCGGCGCGGCGACCGTCGCGCCCCAGCCGCGCATTTTCGATGATCAGCGCCACGGCGATCTTGGGATGATCCACTGGAGCGTAAGCCATGAACAAGGCGTGATCGCGCAAACGTTCGCTCGACCGCCGCGTTATATTTGGCGCCTTCAGGCTATATACCTGCGCGGTGCCGGTTTTGCCGGCGGCCTGGTACGGCGCGCCGGCAAAAGCCCTGCGCCGCCGTGCCCTGGCGCATCACATCCGCCATGGCGCGCCGTATCACGTCCAGGTTCTCCGGCTTGAGCGGTATGGTGTAGGACGGCTTGGTTACCGTGCGGTCGTCTTGCCGTCCTGAGGGCTTTTTACCAGCGCTGACCAGGTGCGGCTTCATATACATGCCGTTATTCGCCAGCACCGATGTCGCCTGGGCCAACTGCAGCAAGGTAAACGCGTTGTAGCCCTGCCCCACGGCCACTGAAACGGTTTCGCCCGCGTACCAGCGTTGTTGCGCCGGCTTTTTATAGGCCTGGCGTTTCCATTCGGTGGACGGCAGCACGCCGCGCCGCTCTCCTTCCAGATCGATGCCGGTGATCTGCCCGAAGCCGAACTTCGCGGTGAAATCATGCAGGGCATTCACGCCAAGCTCCGGTCCCAGCGAGAAGAAATAGGTGTCGGAAGACACGACAATGGCGCGATGCATATCCGTAGGCCCATACGCGGCTCCGCCCGCATTGCGGAAACGCTGCCCGCCGAATTCGAAATAACCGGGATCGGGAATACGCTGTGTCGCGCTGCGCTTGCCCAATTCAAGCGCCGCCAGGCCCACGAACGGCTTATAGGTTGAACCTATGGGATAGGTGCCGTACAAAGGCCGGTTGATCAAAGGATGGTCGGGCGATTCGTTCAGCTTGCGCCAGCTTTCAACATCGATGCCGTCAATGAAGAGATTGGGGTCGAAGGATGGCGCCGACACGAACGCCAGTACATCGCCGGTTTTGGGCTCTATGGCCACCAACGCGCCGCGCCTGCCTTCGAACTGCTTCTCCGCCTCTTTCTGCAGGCCGATATCGATGGACAGCACCAGATTCGCGCCGGGGACAGGATCGATGCGGCTTAACGTGCGCACCGGGCGTCCCGATGCCGTGACTTCCACTTCTTCCAGTCCCGTGCGCCCATGCAAGGCCTCTTCCCAGGTTTTTTCTATACCCTTCTTGCCTATGGTGTTGCTGCCGCGGTAGTTGCCCAACTGGCCTTTCTTTTCGAGATCGGCAAGGTCGCCTTCGGCAATTCTGCCCACATACCCCAGGACATGCGCCGCCGATTCGCCCTGGGGATACTCGCGCACCCAGCGCGCGCTCAGATCGATGCCCGGAAACTTGTAGGAATGCGCCGCGAACCACGATGCTTCGGTATCGTTCAAGTTGTTGCGCAGCAGGATGGGCGTATAACGGCCGTTCTGATCAATTTGCTGGAGAAACCGCCGGCGATCGGCATGGCTTATGTAGACCAGTTGTCCAAGCGAGTCCAGCATGTCGCTCATGTCGACATCGATATTGGCCGGAATGACCGACAGCGTATAGTCGCGGTAATTTCTGGCGAGCACCACGCCATTGCGATCGACAATATCCCCGCGCCGCGGCGGAATGGGAACCACCGCTATCCGATTCTGGTCGGCGCGGGCGGCCAGGCCTTCGTAGCGGACCACCTGCAAATACCAAAGGCGGCCGGCCAAGGCGCCGAAACATAGCGCGGCAAAGATCCCCGCCACCCAGATGCGGATAAAAATCCGCCGCTTCTGGTTATGTGTGGTTTTCTTGAATTCGAACATGATATGTATGCGCCAGCGGTCCGGCCTAGGCCGAGCCCGACTCGGTTTCGTCCAGGCGCCGTTGCGGCATATGCAGCAACACATCGGCCAAAGGCCAAAGCAGGGCTGTAAACAATGCCGACCATAGCCACTGCCAGCCGATCCATTCGCCGGCCAGCCAGGCATGAGTCAAGCGCGCCGCGGCTTCGCCGAACACAAAAACCGGAACCATATGTATGGCCTGGATGGTGGAGTTGAAACGTTGCAGCCTGCGTCTGAGCAACAAGGCGCCGTAAGCGACCAGCGTGTAGGTAAGCGCCTGCTCCCCCAGCAAGCCCCCATCGTGCACATCCATGAACAGACCGAAGCAGAAGGCCGCCAGCATATTCACGCGCTGCGGCTCGTTCAGGCACCAGAATGCAATCACCAACAGCAATAAATCGGGAGCGGGCTGCCACAAGCGCCAGGGCAAAAGAGAGATCAGCCAGACGATCAGCAGCGTAATCCAGATAAAGACAGGACTGGACGGCCGCTTGAAGGGCGAACTGTCTATGGGCTGCAGCGAACTCAGCGATGAACGCCGCTGCCCGGCTGTTGCAACGCTGTTACTGTCCGGCTTGCGAACCATTCTGGGAGCCCTCCTGATTAGATTCCGACGCCGACACATCGACACGCAAAACCAGGAAATGACGGTGTCTTTCGGGATGGGACAAGGGCGTGGCGATAGCCAGGGCAAAGCCCGAGGCCGCGTCGCGATTTATGCGATCGACTTTGGCGACCGACAGGCCCGCTGGAAACAAGCCGCCGATTCCACTGGTGACCAGCGTATCGCCCTGCACCAGGTCGACATCGCCGGTCAGGTAGCGCACCTCGACCTTGCCGGACACATTGCCGCCGAACGCAATCAGGCGCAAGCCGTTGCGCAGCACTTGAACCGGAATAGACACTTTGTCGTCGGTAAGCAATGCCGCTTCAGAGGTAAAAGGCGTAACCCGCACAACCTGTCCCACGACACCGCCTTCGTCGATCACCGGCATGCCCGGGCGAATGCCGCTGCTGGAACCCTTATTGAATACCAGATGATGCGAAAAGGCATTGGAGGGTTCGTAAAATACCTCGACCGCCACGGAGGGCTGGGTCACCGCATCGGCCACATTGAGCAGGCGCCGCAATTGCTCGTTTTCGGCGGCCAATTGCGCCGCATGTGTCGAAATCTGGGCCAGCTCGATGCGCTGGCGCTGCAATGCTTCCTTTTCGGTACGCGCCAGCGCCGCCGCCTCGGTCCAATTGTCGATGTGTTCGATAAGATCGCGCGGAGCCAGCATCAGGCGCTGAAATGGGTAAAGCACGACCGAAATGGCTTGCCGCGCCGGGTCCAGCGCCCGCCAGCGGGCATCCACGATCAACAGGCTGAGGGCCAGCACAACGAACACGAACAAGCGGAATTCAGCGGTGGGACCGCGTTTGAATAGCCTGATCGTGCCATTTTCTTGCATGAAATAGTCGCGCTAGCGCCTTGATCTGCCCGGCGCACACGAATAGGCACCCGACCTTTACCAAATTAATCGTAGATGAATACCGTACCCAGGCGCTCCAGATGCTCGAGCGCTTCGCCGCAACCGCGCACCACGCAGGTAAGGGGGTCGTCGGCAACCACGACAGGCAGGCCGGTTTCTTCCTGGAGCAGGCGGTCCAGATCGCGCAACAAGGCGCCGCCGCCGGTCAACGCTATACCTTTGTCGGTAATGTCGGCGCCGAGTTCCGGAGGCGTTTGTTCCAGCGCGATCTTGACCGCGGACACGATCTGGTTCAGCGGATCGGTCAGGGATTCGAGGATTTCGTTGGAGGAAACCGTGAAGCTGCGCGGCACGCCTTCGGACAGATTGCGGCCCTTGACTTCGATCTCGCGGACTTCGGAGCCCGGAAAGGCGGAGCCGATTTCTTTCTTGATGAGTTCGGCCGTGGGTTCGCCGATCAGCATGCCGTAGTTGCGGCGGATGTAGTTGACGATGGCTTCGTCGAATTTGTCGCCGCCCACGCGCACCGAGCCTTTGTAGACCATGCCGCCCAGCGAGATAATGGCCACTTCGGTGGTGCCGCCGCCGATATCGACCACCATGGAGCCGCTGGCATCGGACACGGCCAGCCCGGCGCCGATGGCGGCGGCCATGGGCTCTTCGATCAGGTAGACCTGGCTGGCGCCCGCGCCCAGCGCCGATTCGCGGATGGCGCGGCGCTCGACCTGGGTGGAGCCGCAGGGTACGCAAACAATGATGCGCGGGACTGGGCGCAAACATACTGCGCGGATGCACCATGCGGATGAATTGCTTGAGCATCTGCTCGGTGACGGTGAAGTCGGCGATGACGCCGTCTTTCATGGGGCGGATGGCCTCGATATTGCCCGGCACCCGTCCAAGCATCTGCTTGGCCTCGCGGCCGACGGCCTGGATGATTTTCTTGCCATTGGGCCCGCCTTCGTGGCGAATAGCGACGACGGACGGCTCGTCCAGCACAATGCCCTTGCCGCGAACGTAAATCAGGGTATTGGCGGTACCGAGATCGATCGCCATATCGGTGGAGAAATAACTACGCAGGAATCCGAACATGGGCGCTCAATGAAATCAGGATTGAAAAAATAGTTAATCCGGAAAGGTTTCCACCGCCAAAGCGGGAGCCAAAACTTGGCTAACGAATTAAACCAACAATGATAACTTATAATTCAAGCTTAATAAGGCCGAATAACTGCATATTATGTTCTGTAACCTGCGGGATCAGGCAACGGTTGCAAGTTAAAACATTCGGCCCGGTTCCCCTTCAATTTAAGATACCAATGGCAATTACCCAGCAAGATGTGGCCCGTATCGCGCGGCTCGCACGTATTGAACTTTCGCCCGGCGAAACCGCCCGCGCCCAGAAAGACCTGGACGGCATGCTGGGCCTGATCGAAAAGCTTCAGGCCGTCGATACCGCGGGCGTCGAACCCATGGCCCATCCCCTGTCGGCTCGCCAGGACATCAATTGCGCTTGCGCGCCGGATGCCGCCGTCCCCGGCACGCTGGCCCAGCGCCAGGCCTTGATGGCGAATTCTCCCGCCGAGAACGCCGGCCTGTTCCTGGTGCCAACGGTTATCGAGTAATCCATGTCAAGCATACCCCTACATACCGAATTCGACAGCATCGCATCCTTGCGCGCCGCCTTGCGGGACCGCAAGGTCAGCGCACGTGAACTGGCGGTCAAAGCGCGCTGGCTGCTTCCCAGGCCCAGGCCGGGCTGAATGCCTTCCTGCATATCGACAGCGACCTTACCCTGGCCCAGGCCGATGCGGCCGACAAGCTGCTTGCCGCCGGGCAGGCCGGACGCTGGCCGGCATACCCATCGCGCATAAAGATGTGTTTGTCACAAAGGGCTGGCGCACTACCGCCGCCAGCAAAATGCTGGCCGATTACGTCAGCCCGTTCGATGCGACCGTGGTCGAGCGCAGTTGCAGCAGGCCGGCGCTGTCTCCTGGGCAAGCTCAACTGCGACGAATTCGCCATGGGATCGGGCAACGAAAACTCGGCCTATGGCGCCGGTCGAAAATCCCTGGGATCACCACAGCGGTGCCAGGCGGCTCTTCGGGCGGCTCGGCCGCCGCCGTGGCGGCCGGCCTAGTCATCGGCCGCCACCGGCACCGACACGGGCGGATCAGTGCGCCAGCCCGCCGCCCTGTGCGGCGTCAGCGGCATCAAGCCCACCTACGGCACGGTGTCGCGCTTCGGCATGATCGCCTATGGTTCCAGCCTGGACCAGGCCGGCCCCATCGCCCGCCAGCGCCAACGATCTGCTCGAACTGCTGGACACCATGAGCGGCTTCGACGAGCGCGACTCGACCAGCCTCGAGGCCTGCGACGGGTGGCTAACGCCGCCGGGGCGCATACGCGCCGACTTCGACGCCGCCCTCCAGGCGCAGAAGGCCGCCGGCGGTCGGCCCCTGAAAGGCCTGCGCATCGGCATCCCGGCCGAATTCTTCGTGCGCGGCCTGGCCGGCCGACGTGGCGGCGGCGGTCGAGACCGCGCTTGCAAGCCTTCGAATCGCTGGGCGCCGTGCGCGTCGGCATTTCGCTGCCCCGCACCGAACTGTCGATACCCGGCCTACTACGTCATCGCGCCGGCCGAGGCCTCCAGCAATCTGTCGCGCTACGACGGCGTGCGCTATGGCCACCGCGCCGCCCAATACCGCGACCTGGCCGAAATGACCAGCCGCTCGCGCGCCGAAGGCTTCGGCGCCGAAGTACAGCGCCGCATCATGGTCGGCGCCTACGTGCTCTCGCACGGCTACTACGACGCCTACTACCTGCAGGCGCAGAAGCTGCGCCGCATGATCGCCGACGACTTCCAGACAGGCCTTCGGCGAGCAGTGCGACGTGATCATCGGGCCGGTCTCGCCCACGGTCGCCTGGAACCTCGGCGAAAAACCGCGAAGACCCGACCGCCATGTGCCTGGCCGACATCTACACGCTGGGCGTAAGCCTGGCCGGCCTGCCCGGCATGTCGGTCCCTTGCGGTTTCGGCCGGCGCCGCGACGCCCGCGCCGGTCGGCCTGCAGATCATCGGCAACTATTTCGACCGAAGGCCGCCTGCTTGGCCATCGCCGACGCGCTTCCAGCAGGCCACCGACTGGCACCGACGCAAACCGGGAGCTCCATCTAGCAATCACATGGAATGGGAAATCGTCATCGGTCTGGAAACGCACACGCAGCTTTCCACCGCATCCAAGATTTTTTCCGGCAGCAGCACGCAGTTTGGCGCCGCCCCCAACACGCAGGCCAACGAGGTCGACATGGCCTTGCCCGGCAGCCTGCCTGTCATGAATAGCGGCGCGGTCGAACGCGCCATCCAGTTCGGGCTGGCCGTCGGTGCGCATATCGCGCCGCGCTCCATTTTTGCCCGGAAGAACTACTTCTATCCCGATCTGCCGAAAAATTACCAGATCAGCCAGTTCGAGATTCCGGTCGTGCAGGGCGGCACCATCAGCTTTTTTGTCGGCGACACCGAAAAAACCATCAACCTGACCCGCGCCCATCTTGAAGAGGACGCTGGCAAATCCCTGCACGAAGACTTCACCGGACCGCATGGCGAATCGTCCACCGGCATAGACCTGAACCGTTCCGGCACGCCCCTTGCTTGAAATCGTATCCGAGCCCGAAATGCGCTCGGCCGCGGAAGCCGTGGCCTATGCCCGCGCCTTGCATGGCCTGGTGGTGTGGCTGGGAATTTGCGACGGCAATATGCAGGAAGGCTCGTTTCGCATCGACGCCAACGTATCGGTGCGGCCCAAAGGCCAGAAAGAACTGGGCACGCGCAGCGAAGTCAAGAACGTCAACTCCTTCCGTTTCCTGGAACGGGCCATTCTGTACGAGGTGCGCCGCCAGATCGAACTTATCGAAGATGGCGGCAAAGTGGTGCAGGAAACCCGCCTGTACGACTCCGAGCGCGACGAAACGCGCAGCATGCGCAGCAAGGAAGACGCCCACGATTACCGCTACTTCCCCGACCCTGACCTGCCCCCGCTGGTCATCGCGCCGGAATGGGTTGCGCGGGTGCAAGGAAACGATGCCCGAGCTTCCCGCCGCAAAAGCGCGCTGCGCTTCGAACAAGATATGGCCTTGAGCGCCTACGATGCGGCGCAACTGACGGTGAACCGCGCCAGCTCGGATTATTTCGAAGAACTGCGCGGGCCTATTGCCTTCAGGGCAGGCCAAGCTGGCTGCGAACTGGGTATGGGGGAACTGTCGGCTGCGCTGAACCGCGATGAAATCGAAATAGCGCAAAGCCCGATCAAGCCTGCCGCCCTGGCGGCCCTTGTTGCGCGGATTATCGACGGCACGATTTCCAACAAGATGGCGCGCGATGTGTTCGCCGCGATGTGGACGGGCGAGAACGGCGGCGACGCCGATGCAATCATCGACGCGCGCGGCTTGAAGCAGATCAGCGACAGCGGCGCAATTGAAGCGATGATCGACGAGGTATTGGCGGCCAACCCGGCTATTGTCGAAGAGTTCCGGGCGGGCAAGCAAAAGGCGTTCAATTCCCTGGTCGGCCAGGTCATGAAAGCCGCCAAGGGCAAGGCCAATCCGCAGCAGGTCAACGATTTGCTGAAGGAAAAACTGGCCTAAGGGGAATGGCGCTTGCTTAGGCCGCTGCGTACACGGCCATGGCACGGGATATCGATGCAATCGCGCGGCGGCGCGAGCCAAGGTGGCACGGTCGTTTGGGTCGTCTGCTGGCGGTGTTTGGATTGTTTGGTGACGGTGTTCGTATTGTTTGCCGACAGGTTGATTTTGCCTGTGATCGCTTGAATCGTCTGCCGGCAAGGTTCGTACTGCTTGCGGGCTGTGTTTGTATTTGCTATCGGTGTTTGTATTTGCTGGTGGGGTGCGTATTTCTAGTGCCGTCCGTCGGGGGTAAGGCCTGTGGCGTCCAGCCCGGTCGGCCGTTCAGGCGCCTGCGCGCCTGACAGCGCGCGCTAATCTCGTCCGGCGGCCGCTGCCTTCTGGAGTTCTTCTGGGTCACTTCGGCGGCTCGCCTCCCTACGATTCCACTTGCTCGGCCTCCGACGGGCCGGCCCCCACAGGCCTTACCCCCGACGTACTCCGATGTGTCTCAAACACGGGCGCTGGCACGATCTGGGTTCTTGCGCTTCGTTAGGTCGTGTGTTGCTGATCGAAGACGTTACAGTGCCCGGCAATTTCCGGCCCCTACGGGTGGGCCGGAGTGCCTTACGCGGTTGGGCATACGGTGGCAGCAGGAGAGTCAACGCGATTACGGTCAATATTGGACATGCGACGGGGCTGTCGATTCGACAGGATTACGATCAATCTCGTAGATATTGTTGCGCAAGATGATCGCGGGCCTGATGGCTGTGATTGGAGCCTGTGATCAGAGGCTGTGAGCCCCTTACACAGATTTTGGAATGCGGGGGCCGAGCGTATCGAAGGATACAGCAGCCACGAAATCATCGGGCAGCATTTCAGCCGCTTTGTTCCGGCGCGAATCGCGCGGCCGACGCGGATCGCGCGGCCGATGCATGACCGAGCTCCCACTTATGTGACATGATCGGCGTACGAAAACACCCTCCACATTACGGCAATCGCGTACGGCTCTTTCGCCCCGTGCAGGGGCGAGAGAGCCGGGCACCGCAAACTCTTTGGACCCTAAAACCTGTTGCCAACGAAGCGCAAGAACCATAGCCGTCCCGGCGACCGTGGCCACAAAACACCACAGTCCGTCGGGGGTAAGGCCTGTGGGGGCCAGCCCGTCGGAGGCCGAGCAAGTGGAATCGTAGGGAGGCGAGCCGCCGAAGTGACCCAGAAGAACTCCAGAAAGCAGCGGCCGCCGGACGAGATTAGATTCTATGGTTTTCGTCAACCAGGTATTGATGCCAACCTCGTGGCATCGAAGGGTTTTCGGGTTCGCCAGACGCCATAGGCGATGCGTAGCAGCTTGCGCGCCAGAATCACCAATGCCTCAGTTGAGGCGAATTTTTTTGCGCGAAGTGCCTGGTAATAGCCCTTGAACACGGCTGAACGCGCCGCTGAGCGGGCGGCGTTATAAAGCAACGTTCTCAAGGCGGCACTACCTTGTTTACTCACCTTGCGCAGCCCCACGAATTGCCCCGATTCGCGCGGCCTGGGGTCCAGTCCGGTAAAGGCCACCAGGGCATCGCCGGTCGTAAACGGAATTCGCTCAAACAGGATCGAGAGCGCTATGCCGCTCTGCAAGCCGATTCCCGTGACGCTGCTCACTAATGCGTAAGTCTGCGCCAGTTTCTCATTGGCCTGTACCTGGTTGCTCATCTCGTCCTCTAGCGCTAACACCGCGGCCTTTAGCGCTTCCAAGGCAGGTTCAATAAGCGCACGCGTACGCGTCTCACTGCCCTGATAGGATTGCTTCAGCGCGACACCTGCTTGCACCGCCATGGTGCGAAGCCGCTGCAAGTCACATAGTGCCTGCAGATGTTCGGGCGTGGGCTGGTAGCGGTGCAAGTTCTCATGCTCGAGCGCTGCATAACGGGCAATCACCTCTGCATCCAATCGGTCCGTCTTGCCACGCCGGCCTAGCGATTTGCCGTAATGATGAACATGCCTGGCGTTCAGTACATACACCTCGAACCCACCGGCGTGCGCCATATCGGCTAACGGTTTGTGGTATCTACCCGTCGATTCCATCGCGATACAACTGTTCGAAGGTAATGTCTAAGCCAACGGCCAATGGCAGTAAGACTGTTCGGGACAGATTTCGAGGCCACTTGCTTGGGCCCATAACTACCCACCACGAACTCGGCCTTGGCAACGTCCGCACCCACATAGCAACGCTCTGCTTGCATAACTGCTCTCCTTGCAATAACGTGAATGTGCTGGGTAGCTCCGCCTCGGCGTTAGCTTGCGATCAATCGGCGGTCCAGGCCGCTAGATTCCTTATCGACGATTCGAGGCGGGGTGGGAATTGCTAATCTAGTCAGTCCGCCGGAGACGGCTGATGTGACGCGGCGTCCCTCACCCCAGCGCCTTCCCCACACTTCAGAAGACGCCCCTACACCATACAAGCGCGCGCCGTCAGGCGCGCAGGCGCCTGAACGGCCGACCGGGCTGGACGCCACAGGCCTTACCCCCGACGGACGGCACTAGAAATACGATCACCGATAGCAAACAATACGAACCTCCGCCAGCAGACGACTCAAGCCTAGCAGGCAAGAGAAACCCCATCAGCAAAGATCCAAACTGCCCCTTGCTCAGTCACAACATCTTGGCATCGCCTCTGCTGACACAACCACGCTAAGTAAGCGCCATTCGGCCTAAGGGCTTGTTAACGGCGCCCCCCGATTGCGGCCGTCCGCTACACCCCGTACTTGGCCCGATACGCCCCCACCGCATCCTTGTGTTCGGCAAGCCGAGCGTCGTTTTCGAGCAGCGCCATAATATCCGCCAGCGATGCGATGCTAACCACCGGAATGCCATAGGCCAGCGCCACATCCTGCACCGCCGAATGCGCCGACAAAGCCTCGTCCGGACCCGCACGCTCCATACGATCCAGCGCTATCAGCACCGCGGCGGGTTCGGCGCCCGCATTGCGGATGATTTCCACCGATTCGCGCACCGAAGTGCCGGCGGTGATCACATCGTCGATAATCACCACCTTGCCCCGCAGGGGTGCGCCGACCAATATGCCGCCCTCGCCGTGATCTTTCGCTTCCTTGCGGTTGAATGCAAAGGGCACATCGCGGCCGCCCAGGCCGGGGTGATTCGCCAGCGCCACGGACGTCGCCGTGGACAAGGGAATCCCTTTATAGGCCGGCCCGAACAACATATCGAACGCAATGCCCGAATCCACCAGAGCCTGGGCGTAGAACTGCCCCAGGCGCCCTACCGAAAGCCCCGAATTGAACAGGCCCGCATTAAAGAAGTAAGGGCTCAAGCGGCCGGACTTGACCCTGAACTGGCCAAATTTCAAAACACCCTGCTCCAGGGAAAAACGTACAAAGTCCGTACGATAGGAAGAATCAGCCATGGCTTGGATAAGGAAAAAAGGAAAAACGGTATTATCGGTCATAACGGCGGATCGCCTAAAGACTGCGTCAGGAAATCGATAAAAGTGCGGACTTTCGGAGTCAGGTATTTGCGGCTGATATAAGTGGCATACAGTTCCTGCGGCGCCTGATGATATTGCGGCAGCACTTGCACCAGGCGGCCGGACCGCATGTCTTCCCCGACCAGCCATTCCGGTAGATAGCCGATGCCAACGCCAGCCCGAACCGCATGATACGAATAGGTGGAATCGTCCGATTTCATCAAGGGATTCAAGCGTATCAGCACCTTGCCCTTGGGGCCTTCGAATTCGAAGCCATCAGTATTCAGGTAGCTGGGCAAAATGCCGCCATAATTGGCCAAATCGGCGGTAGTTTGCGGCACGCCGAAACTGTCGAAGTAATCCGGTGCCGCCACCAGATAAAACTGAATACCGCAAATCCGGCGCACGATCAGATGCGGCGATGGGTCGCGCGTTACGCGCAATGCCAAGTCGTAGCCCTCGGCGGCCAAATCCACTTTGCGGTTGGAAAACCGCAGATCCAGCATGACATCGGGATACTTCTTCTGGTAAGCCGCCAAGGTCTGGACGACGCGCGGATTGGCGAACCACACCGGCGCCGTCACCTTCAAGGCTCCGCGCGGGGCTTCGACGCTGCGGCCTATCGCCACGGCCGCAAGTTCCAGGGTTTCCAGCGCGGCGCGGCACTGCTCATAATATAAATTGCCGGCTTCCGTCAGGCTTACCCGGCGGCTGGTGCGATTGAGCAGCCGTACACCCAGTTCGCCCTCTAAATGCGCAATGTGCTTGCTGACCATGGGCGCGGACAGCGACAGCCTTTGGGCCGCCGCGACGAAGCTGCCGGCCGAGGCGATCTCGCAGAATACGCGCAAGCTGAGTAAGGTATCCATTCTTTCTTAATTGGAAACGAATTGATAATAATACAGCCGTATATTTCTTATTGATTACCTATTACACTTTCCCGTGCTGGCTGATTGACTTTTTTTATACCCTCTTTAATGGAAATAATATGACTAACTCTTGCACTATCTGGACTCCACGTGTGCTCAGCATTTTGCGCATTGTCAGTGGCTATCTTCTGTTACTGCACGGCGCCTCAAAAATATTAAGTATTCCCGCCACGCAAATGTCCGGCGTTCCCATCGCCTCCCTGATCGGCGTATCCGGACTGATCGAATTGATTTTCGGCGCACTGCTGGTCATCGGGCTGTTCTCGCGCTTTGCCGCATTCATTGCTTCAGGCTTCGCCGCGGCGGCCTATTTCATCGGCCACGTCGCGGCCAAGGGCAGCCTTTTGTTTCCTGTGTTGAACGGCGGCGACGCCGCTGTGCTGTTTTGCTTTGTATTTCTATATATTGCCGTGGCCGGCCCCGGCCCATGGAGCGTGGACGCCTTGCGCCGCAAATCCGCATAAAGCAGCCTGCCAGGCTTGACATCCACCCCGGCCCAGCCAGGCCGGGGACTCCAGGAAAGCACGATGACACTCCCCGTTTATTTTATTTCCCACGGCGGCGGCCCATGGCCGTACATTCCTGAAATGCAGGCCAGTAATGCCCGGTTGGCGGCATCGCTGGCCGACATCCCCAGGCAAATCGGCGTCCTGCCCAATGCCATCCTGATGATATCCGCGCATTGGGAAACCCAGGGCGAGTTCGCTGTCATGGCCGGCCCCCAACCGCCCATGCTCTATGACTACTACGGTTTTCCGGCGCACACCTACGAAGTACAGTATGCCGCGCCGGGTTCGCCGGAACTTGCCGCGCGTGTGCGGCAATTGCTCTCGGACGCCGGATTGCCGATCAACGCCGATTTCGCCCGCGGCTTCGATCACGGCGCCTTCGTACCGGCCTTCGTGATGTACCCCGACGCCGACGTGCCGATGATTCAATTATCCATTGATGCCGCTTATGATCCAGCCCTGCATCTGTCGCTGGGGCGGGCTCTTGCGCCCTTGCGCAACGAGGGCGTGCTGATAGTCGGCAGCGGCCTGAGCTACCATAACCTGCGGCAAATCTACGGCAATGGTTCCGCCGCGTCGGCGCAGTTCGACGCCTGGCTGCAAAAAGTGCTGCTGGAGTCGCCAGTCGAACAACGTGGCGCGCTGCTCCAGCAATGGGAAAGCGCCCCCGCGGCGCGCCTGGCCCACCCGCGTGAAGACCATCTGATTCCGCTCATGGTTGCCGCCGGCGCCGCCGAAAACGACACCGCAACCTGCGTGTACCATGAAAGCCAGGCATTCGCAGGCATCACGGCGTCCAGCTTCCGCTTCGGTTGATCACTGACAGAGCCGGTTAACGGCCGGAAGCCCCGCGATCCAACAACAAGGCATAATGTGCATGGCGCCGGATTGCCAATCTCGCACCGAACCATACCTCCCTTCAAGGGACTCGCATGGTTCACATATGACTGCTGGATGACGACGCCCTGGCGTTTCATCCGATTCAATTTAAAGAGTGAAAAATGCTACGCGTAATATCAGCCAATCTGAACGGCATCCGTTCAGCCGTCAGCAAAGGCTTCCTGGACTGGGTGGCAAGCCAGGATGCCGACTTCATCTGCATGCAGGAACTGAAAGCCCAGGTCGACAACATGACCATAGACATGTTGAATCCCCCGGGCTATCACGGCTATTTCCACTATGCCGAAAAGAAAGGCTATAGCGGTGTCGGCATCTACGCGCGCAAACAGCCGCTGCAAGTCATCGAGGGCCTGGGCGTTCCCGAAATCGACATCGAAGGCCGCTACCTGGAGCTGGTCTACGAAAAACTTTCAGTAATCTCGGTATACCTGCCGTCGGGTTCCAGCGGCGACCATCGCCAGGCCGCCAAATATGTATTCATGGAGCATTTCTTCAAGCATCTGGCCGAACTGGCCAAATGCGGACGGCAGGTCATCCTGTGTGGCGACTGGAACATCGCCCACAAGGAAATCGACCTGAAGAACTGGAAAGGGAACCTGAAGAACAGCGGCTTCCTGCCCGAAGAGCGGGCCTGGCTGACCAAGGTGTTCGACGAACAAGGCTGGATGGACGTCTATCGCAGCCTGTTCCCCGACACGACAGGCGATGCCTATACATGGTGGAGCAATCGCGGACAGGCCTGGGCCAAGAATGTAGGGTGGCGGATCGACTACCAGATTGCGACGCAGGAAATCGCCGCTACGGCCCAAGCCGCGTCAATATACAAAGAACAACGCTTCAGCGACCATGCGCCGCTGACCATCGATTACGCAACCGCCTTGTAGCGCAATGAAAAACAAAACGGCACTGCCAGGATGCCAGGCAATGCCCTCTTTAAATCCGGCAGGACAAGAAAACGGGGCGTTTCGCCCCGTAACTTGAGCTGAATACAAGTCGAATCAGGCTTTGATGGATCCGGCTTTCACGTTTTGAACAGTCGTCATTGCGCTGGCAATGAGCCCTCCTATGTCGCTCAGGTTCGCCGGCAAGATAAGCGTATTGCCTTGCTTGGCCAACTGGCTGAATGCCTCGACGTACTTTTCAGCAACAGAAAGGTTTATGGCGTTCATCCCGCCCTCTTTATTGCTTGCCTCGGCAACCTTGGCAATAGCTTCCGCCGTTGCCTCGGCCACGGCTTTAATGGCGGATGCTTCACCCAGCGCTTTGTTGATGGCCGCTTCCTTCTCGCCCTCGCTTCGTTTGATCGCGGCTTGCCGCTCACCATCCGCAATGTTTACCTGTTCCGTTTGACGGCCTTCAGAGGCGGCGATCAGGGCACGTTTTTCGCGTTCCGCCTTGATTTGGGACTCCATGGCTTTCAGGATGGCCTCGGGGGGAGTCAAGTCCTTGATCTCGTAGCGCAATACTTTAACGCCCCAATTGCCCGCGGCATGATCAATGGCCGATACCACCGCGGTATTGATTTGCGCACGCTCTTGAAATGCATCATCAAGTTCGAGCTTGCCGATTTCCGAGCGCAACGTGGTTTGCGCCAGTTGCGAAACCGCCTGAATGTAGTTGGCCGAACCGTAAGAAGCCCGATTCGGATCCGTTACCTGGTAATACAGTACGCCGTCGACTTGCAACTGGGTGTTGTCTTTGGTGATGCAGATTTGTGGCGCCACGTCCAACACTTCTTCCTTGAGCGAGTGTTTGTAGGCAACCCGTTCAATAAACGGAACGCAAAACCCCAATCCAGGGGTAAGTATTCGGTCGAACTTACCCAGGCGCTCGATTACCCAGGCATTTTGTTGCGGAACGATGGCAATCGTTTTGGCAACAACCATAAACACAAAGAGAACGGCGAGGATCAGAACAATAGATCCAAAGTCGATATCAAACATAGGATGAGCAACCTTTATATTGGCAGGTAAATAACTGGACGATGAACAACTTAAGCGACGGAACCGTTATTTCGATCTGAACTCGAAACAGGAACCAGAATAAGCACAGAACCTTGCACCTCATGGATCCGATGCCTGCCATTTTTAGCGGAAACACCATCGAGCAATCGCGCGTCCCAGGCGGCGCCGCGATAGATCACGCGACTGGTCAGATCTGAAGACCAGATTTCCACCTCGACAAATTGACCGATGTCCATATTGACATTGGCATTCTGAGTGGCCGCGGGCTCGTTTTTCGACCACGGTTTCTTCAAATAAAGCAGGTACAGGCTGATTGCAGTGAAAAAGAACACGGTCACAATTTGTGCCGTCAGCCCTCCGCCAAGCTTGGCTACAACCCCGGCGGAAGCGAATCCGGAAGCAATCAAGAGCAGATAATAGGTACCCGTTATTAATTCACTGATAAAAAACACCACTGCCAAACAGAACCAGATCCACATCATCGCGCAGCCCTTGGATTGAGTAATAGTTGGTCCGATTCCATGCCGCAATTCATCTCTGATTCTGGCATGAAAACTACTGATGAAGGGCGGAAGGCGGACTTGTTACGCATGATGCCACTATTGCGCACCTGGCAGATTTGGGGGGAATCCTGGAGAGTACGCCAAAGTGGACTTTGAGCGTCTTGCCACGGCGGCCGTTGCCAGTAATGGCGGCCCGCCACCTTGATCTGGGTGGTATCGGGCCTTGCCGGCCGGGCGTTACGGGCGCCGAGCCTAAGCCGTTACGTGCAGTTGGGTTCCGACCGGCCCCAACGTGGACAGCTTGGGCATGGAATCCATAAGGCCGGCGATGGCCTGAGCCTGGCTGTCGAGTACTTTGCGCAGCAATACATTTTGCTGCTCGATAGCTGCCGTGGCCCCTTGCATACCCAGCGCCGTGCCAACGGTGCTTTCTATAGACATATCCATAACCGAACCCCCGAATCAGGAAGAAAGAAGGCTGTAGCATAACGTGACGATGCTACATTGTCGAGCAATAGAATCCAGCCTGAAATCCATACCGGAACCTACCGCATGTTCATGGCAAAAATCACCATCCCTTATCCCGCAATCTTCGCCGCCTGTCTATTGCTGCTGGCCTGGAGTGCGGCGGCGAGAAGCGCGGACAATAATCAGGCGCCTGTTTTCGATCAGGCCTATCTGGCTGAAATGCAGTCCGAGAATATCGCCTTGCGCGGCCGCATCCAGCGCTTTCCCGCCGATATCCAGCAACTGAACCGCGAAGTCTCGGCCGCGTTCCGATCGGGCGATCACGCACAGGCGCAAGCCTTGGCCGGGGAAATGGATCGCCGCTATCCCGATAATGCGGATATCAAGCATTTCCTGGGTAAACTGCAAATCAGCGGAAACCATCGAACCCAGGCCATCACGCTGTTCGAGCAGGCAATCCAGCTGGATCCCGATAATCGCTGGTTCTACGTCAACAAGGCAGGAGCCCAGGCCGAGAACGGGCAGCTCGAAGACGCTCTGGCAACAAGCGCAACGCTGACCTGGCGCTTTGTCGATTGGAGCATAGGCTACAACCTCAAGGCGGCGTTGCTCGATGACCTGGGCCGGGTCGACGAAGCCCTGACGGCATACCAGCAAGCGGCGCGCATGCATCCTGCGAGCGCGCAGATACTGACCAATAAAGGCGATCTGCACAGGCGGCTCAAGCAATTGGCCGCCGCAAGGAACGCCTACGAAGAAGCACTGCGCATCCAGCCTTCTTACCAACGGGCGCAATCCGCGCTGGCGGACATGGCCCAGGACAACCGGAATCCATGAGGTCCGCAACTACCCATGCGCCATACAGGAGTCGTTCATGTCGCGGCTATGCATTTTTCTTGTTCTGATTTGCGTCCTGGGCGGCGCCAAAGCCCAAGCCATTCGCCCACCTGCCGGTGAAAATGTCGATGTATCGCGGCGGATTCGCCTGCTGGCCAACGCCCCCGCGCCTTGCGTGTCAATCGCCAAGGGAGAGGCGACAATACTGCTGTCGCGCCCGGAACTCCAAGACCTCGCCCGCGATGGAAAAAAACGCGGGAGCTCCGAATCTGACAGATTGGCATTTATTCAAGGCCAGCGCGCCAGCGAATTATTGGCGTCGCTCGGCGACGCGCACGATAGCCGCGGCTGCGCCGCCGCGGGCAAAGAAACCACAGCCGAAACCGACTATCTTCTGGTCGATTTATTGGAAGGCGGCAACGCCTATGTAATCGCCACCGCGACAGGCGCTTACGTGCCGGAAATCGCAATCCGGTATCTCGGCCGAATCTGCGGCGCTTTGTGCGGCCGGGGCGACATCATGTTCAGCCTTCCCGGCAGTTCCAGCCCATTCATGCGTTCGTCCTGGTGGGTGTCCTGACGTCGAATCGGCGCGAGCTCCTGGCCGCAATGCTGTCTTGCCGCGCAGGATTACGCCGTTGCCCTGTCCCCGATATGCCACCAGCGCGGGCGGGGATTTAGCGTTAACAGACCCCAATCCGACCTATATGGCCCGAGCGCGATAAAATCGCATATTGGCCGACTATTCACAGCCTTCAAATAGGTTCTCATGCTACGTATAAGCGAAATCAAGCTGCCGCTGGACCACTCGGAAGACGAGCTCGAGTCGGCGATTCGCTCGCGCCTTGCGCTGATTCACGTCCCTGCCGACGACCTGATCCGCTACACGGTATTTCGCCGCGCCCACGATGCCCGCAAGCGCTCCGATATCAAGCTTACCTATATTGTCGATATAGAAGTAAAGGACGAAGCCGGTTCGCTGCGCCATCTGGATGGGCAGCCGCATTTTTCGGTAACGCCCGATATGGCCTACAAGTTCGTCGCGCAGGCGCCGCAGGCAACCCAGGCGCTCAGACCGGTGGTGATCGGCATGGGGCCTTGCGGCTTGTTCGCGGGACTGATCCTTGCTCAAATGGGCTTTCGTCCCATCATCCTCGAACGCGGCAAAGCCGTGCGCGAGCGCACCAAGGACACATGGGGCTTGTGGCGCAAGAATGTTCTGAATCCGGAATCGAATGTGCAGTTCGGCGAAGGCGGAGCCGGCACGTTTTCGGACGGCAAGCTATATAGCCAGATCAAGGATCCCAAACATTATGGCCGCAAGGTGCTCGAAGAATTCGTGCTTGCGGGCGCGCCGCAAGACATCCTGTATCGCAGCCGGCCGCATATCGGCACATTCCGGCTCGTCGGAATGGTCGAGAAAATGCGCGCGGCCATTCACAGCCTTGGCGGGGAAGTACGTTTCCAGGCCCGCGTCGAAGATATCCAGATCGAAGATGGAAACGTGCGCGGCCTGCTATTGTCCAACGGCGACACCCTGCGCTGCGATCGCGTCGTGCTGGCCGTCGGACACAGCGCGCGCGACACGTTCCAGATGCTGCATGAGCGCGGCGTCTATATGGAAGCGAAACCTTTTTCGCTGGGTTTTCGGATCGAACATCCCCAGGGAATAATCGATCGAAGCCAGTTCGGCGACTTCGCGGGCCACCAATTGCTTGGCGCCGCCGACTACAAGGTTGTCCATCACTGCGGCAACGGCCGCGCGGTGTATAGCTTTTGCATGTGCCCGGGCGGAACCGTCGTCGCCGCGGCATCGGAACCGGGCCGCGTCGTCACAAACGGCATGAGCCAGTACTCCAGAAACGAGCGCAATGCCAATGCGGGCATCGTCGTCGGCATCACCCCGGACGATTTCGGAGGCGGCCCGCTAGGCGGCATTGCCTTCCAGCGGCATTGGGAAGAGCGGGCATTCGAGCTGGGCGGCGGCGATTACTGCGCGCCGGGGCAACTGGTCGGCGATTTCATCGCCGGGCGTCCGTCGACATCGCTGGGCAGCGTGGAACCCTCGTACAAGCCCGGTGTGCGCCTGACCGATCTGAGCACGGCGCTGCCCGATTACGTCATCGAAGCCATCCGCGAAGCATTGCCTCAAATCGACAAGAAGCTGCCCGGCTTCGCCATGCACGACGCCATGCTGACGGGCGTGGAAACACGCACCTCGTCGCCGATACGCGTCAAGCGCAAAAACGACTACCAAAGCATGAATGTGAATGGCTTGTTCCCGGCGGGCGAAGGCGCCGGCTATGCCGGCGGTATTTACTCGGCGGCTATCGACGGCATAAAAGTGGCCGAAGCATTGGCCCTGACTATGCGCCTGCCGTAGCGGCCCCGCCGAATGGTGCGCCCGCGGCACGAACCCCGCCTATGTATTCTGTCAGTCCGACACCTGTTCCAAGGAGCTAACGCATGACCGATCTTTCCGCTTTTCCCATCACCAAAAAATGGCCCGCGCAGCATCCCGGCCGCATCCAGCTTTATTCCCTGCCTACGCCCAATGGCGTCAAGGTATCGATCATGCTGGAAGAAACCGGCCTGCCTTACGAGCCGCATCTGGTCAGCTTCGAAACCAACGATCAGCTATCGCCCGGCTTCCTGTCGCTCAATCCGAATAATAAAATCCCGGCCATCCTGGATCCCGACGGCCCCGGCGGCAAACCTTTTGCCCTGTTCGAGTCCGGCGCCATCCTGATCTATCTCGCCGATAAGGCCGGGCAGTTCATGCCGCAGGACGACGCGGGCCGTTACGAAACAATCCAGTGGCTGATGTTCCAGATGGCCGGCATTGGCCCGATGTTCGGCCAGCTAGGCTTTTTCCATAAATTCGCCGGCAAGGATTACGAAGACAAGCGGCCGCGCGACCGCTACGTGACAGAATCCAAGCGCCTGCTCGCCGTCCTCGAGCAACGGCTTGCCGGCCGCGACTGGATCATGGGCGACACCTACACCATTGCCGACATCGCCACCTTCCCATGGGTGCGCAACCTGATAGGTTTCTACGGAGCCGCCGATCTGGTGGGGATTGCGGACTTCCCCAACGTCAGGCGTGTGCTCGATACCTTTGTGGCCCGCCCGGCGGTGATAAAAGGCCTCGATATTCCCAAACGGACCTAAAACGGACCTAATATAGCTCTACAACCCACAACCGGAGACGCCAAATGCGCCGCCTTTTCCCGCATCGCCTGCTGGTCTGCCTGCCTATATTGGCCCTGGGAGCTTGCGGGGAAATGGCGCGTTTGCCGGAACACGCGGGCATCGGCCCCGCCCCAACGCTGCCTGCGCCCAATCCCACGTTCATTCCCACCCTGAATATCGCTCCAGCCAAGGGTTGGCCGCCCGGAACCGCGCCAAAAGCCGCCGCGGGCCTGGCGGTAAATGCCTATGCGACAGGGCTGGATCATCCCCGCTGGCTCTATACGCTTCCGAACGGCGATATATTGGTTGCCGAAACCAATGCGCCGCCCAAGCCCGACGACAGCGGCGGCATCAAGGGCTGGATCGCCAAACGGGTAATGAAACGCGCCGGGTCGACCGGGCCCAGCGCCAATCGCATCACGCTGCTGCGCGATGCCGATGGCGACGGCGTGGCGGAAATCCGCAAGGTTTTCCTGGAAGGCTTGAATTCGCCATTCGGCATGGCGTTGGCCGGCAATGACCTGTATGTCGCCAACACCGATGCGCTCGTGCGCTTTCCCTATCGCAGCGGCGCCACGCAAATTACCGAACCCGGAGTAAAAGTCATTGATCTGCCCGCGGGCCGGATCAATCACCACTGGACGAAAAATGTAATCGCCAGCCCCGACGGCGCGCGCTTATACGTAACGGTCGGCTCGAACAGCAATGTGGGCGACAAGGGCATGGAAAACGAGACCGGCCGCGCCGCCATATGGGAAGTCGATCGCGCGACCGGCCGCTCGCGCCTCTTCGCCTCGGGCCTGCGCAACCCCAATGGCCTTGCCTGGCAACCGCAGAGCGGCGCGCTGTGGACTACCGTCAACGAGCGCGACGAAATCGGCAGCGATCTGGTGCCCGACTACATGACGGCGGTGCGCGACGGCGCTTTTTATGGGTGGCCTTACAGCTACTATGGCCAGCATGTCGACACCAGAGTGCAACCGGCCCGGCCCGATCTGGTTGCCAAAGCGATGGCACCCGACTATGCGCTCGGCGCGCACACCGCCTCGCTGGGACTTGCCTTCTATGACGGCACGCTGCTGCCCCCGCGCTTTTCGAACGGCGCCTTCATCGGCCAGCATGGTTCCTGGAACCGCAAGCCTCGCAGCGGCTACAAAGTGATTTTCGTGCCATTCGCCGATGGACGCCCCAATGGCGCTCCTGTCGATATCCTTACCGGATTCGTCGATGCCGATGGCCATGCGCTGGGCCGCCCTGTCGGCGTGGCCGTCGATGGCGCGGGTGCGCTGCTTGTTGCCGACGATGTGGGCAATGTCATATGGCGGGTAACTCCGGGCCACTGACCGCGCGTCTTTCCCAGGAACCCTCTGATCAAATTCGCCCGAATCTGATGCGCCGCCTGACGGAATGGCCGGCAAGGCGGGATGTGGCGTCAATAGAACCACCATTGACGCTACATCCCAACACAGCAAGTAGGAGTTCGGGCATGCAAAAGCTGTGCAAGGTAAGACACCTATCAGAGGGATGCAGCAGTCGGGTGGATTTGATCAGAGGATCCCTAACGAAAAAATCAAGGAACTAAATTCGATTTCTTACGTCTACCTGAATAGTACGTTACTTAAAAAGGAATCACCGATGAAGTGTCCAGTATGCAAAGAATCAGACCTGACCATGTCATCCAGGCAGAATATCGAAATTGATTACTGCCCCCAATGCCGGGGCGTATGGCTGGATCGCGGCGAGCTCGACAAGCTGATCGAGCGCAGCGTGCAAGAAGAATCGGCCCAGGCCCCAGTTCCTGCACCGCAACAGCAGCAACAGCAGCAACCCCAATACCAAAGGCAATCCCACCCCTCTCAGGATTACGATAGATCGCATGGGGGCTATAACAAGCACTACAAAAAGAAATCGTTCTGGCACGAAATCTTCGACTGATCCGGCGCGGGCGCTTTATGTGCCCACCGGCCGCTTGAGCCGGGCGCTGAGGAATTCGATGAATACCCTGGTCTTGGCCGGCATCAGGCGGGACGGGAACAGCGCAAGCAAAGGCTTGGGACTGAACTGCCATTCCGGCAATACCGGCAGCAGGGACTCTGCCGCATCGGCATGAAGCGACCTGGCCTGAGACAAGGGCACAATACCCATGCCCAGCGTCGCCATGCGGCTTAGCATGGCGACGTTATTGACTGCCACCCTTCCGCGCACCGCTATTTTTTCCACCTTCGAGCCGGACCAAAGCTCCCATATCGTGTCCTCCTTGCTACGCGTGGCCCGCAGGCATTCATGCCGCAGCAGATCAGAAGGCTGCGCCGGCGCGCCATGCCTGGCAAGGTACTCGGCCGACGCATAAAGACGCAGGTCGGTGGTGCCGAGCTGGCGTGAAACCACCCCGGAATCCGGCTGCTTGCCAAAGCGAATGACGACATCGAATGATTCGGCAAGCAGGTCAATGGAATGAATGCCCAAATCGTATTCGCATTCTATTTCCGGATATTGAAAGGCGAAATCCCGCAGTATCTCCGGCATGTACATGTACGCAAAACTGCTGGGCATGGAAATGCGCAAGCGCCCTTTTGGCTGTTGAGTCGCTTCGGCCAGCTCTTCGTGGGCCACGCGGGCTTCGGCCACGACATGCTGGCAGCGCTCGAAATACACGGAACCGGCCTCGGTCAGTTCCACCCGGCGCGTACTGCGTTTTAGCAGGCGCACATCGATATAGCGCTCCAGTTCGCTGATGCGGCGCGATAAAGTCGATGCAGGCATATTCAACGATAACGCCGCCCGGGAAAAGCTTCTGGTCTTGGCAACTTCCACGAAAAGCGCAATGTTGTCGAGCGATGGCCCCATGATTTATCCCTAAAACATTAATAGAGTTTCGCTATTATCCAATGAAACCCCCTTGATTGTTTCCAAAAATGGAAATATGAATACAACAAACTAGGGTTTATACCTACACAAAATTGTCACATACTGGCTTCACCGAAACGCGCTTTGCATGGCACACATTTGTATCAGGCGCCGCGTTTTCGATTCTTCTTTTTTTACTTATTGGAGTTCGTATGAAAATCCTAGTCAGCGCATTGATGATTTCAGCATCCGTATTTGCCGGCGCCGCGCACGCCGCCGATGAGCCCGCCGTCACACGCGCCCAAGTGTCAGCCGAATGTCAACAAGCCCGCGCGGCCGGTTTGCTTAGCACCGGTGAACAGGCATATCCGGCTACTGTCGCCGACGCCAGCCACACAAGCCGCGCAGCGGTACAGGCCGAGCTCAGCGCGGCCATTGCCGCCGGTCAAGTCGTTGTTGGCGAAGAAGCCTACCCGGCAGTAGCGGCGACCAACGATACAAAAAGCCGCGATCAAGTCAAGGCAGAGCTGGCCGAATACGTTGCTTCTCATGGCGGTACCCAAATCGAAGCTTGATGCATAGGCTGGATACGCCCGCCGGCAAGCCGCCCGCGGCAACGCAAAGAGCGGGTCGATATCGACCCGCTCTTTGCGTTGGGGAATACGGCGTGGCTTTAATCGGAACCCAGTTTCAGGTTCGGCGCTTGCCGTTTCTCTATGGCCCATTTCAGCAAAGCTGCCGTGCGGAAGATGCCGTGGGCGAACTTGCCGTAGGGCATGGTCAGGAACAGCGCCATCACCACGCCCAGATGCACCGCCAGCAGCAAGCGCCATGAGCGCGCGTGTCGCGCAAGGCCAGCAGAAGCCAGGCCGGTGAGGCTGATCAGAACAGCAGCGCGATGAAGCCGCGGTCCATGGGCTGCTGCGCCGCGTCGCCATGCATGCGGGATGGCGCCGTCAGGTTCAGCCACAGCAAGCCCGCCGGGCCGATCAATCAGGCCGATGCCGCCCAGGCCGTGCCCAGCAGCACGGGCAGGCTGGTCAAGGGGTAGGGCGCATGCCAATCCAGCAGAATAGTGGTAGAGCGTGGCCACGCAGGTGGCGGCAAAGCACAGCATGAAGCCGTAGAAGGTGAAGTGATGGAAGCGCGCGGCGCCAAGCGTGAACGCGTCGTCCTCGTTGTTGCAGCCTTCGCCATGGCCGCCGTCCAGGTAGCGTCAGGCGCAGTAGCATCTTGCCGTCCGCTTCCGCGAGCGCCGCGACCGGACGCTTTGCCGGGCGACACCTGGCGCCAGAAGCGTGCGCACGCCGAGCCCGAGCGCCAGCATCGCGAAGCACGAACACGACGCCGAACATCAGGCGCCAGCATGTTGTGCGGGAAGATCGCGTAGAAGTTGCCCGCCAGCGGCGCATGCAGCAGCGTGCCGGTCATGCCACGGCCAGCACCAGGAACAGCGCCAGGGCCGCCGCCAGCGCCAGCGACACCGTCAGGCCGTTGCGCTGGTACGAGCGCGCCCAAGGCCGGCGGCCAGGCGTAGTCGGTATAGGTCTGCACGCGCACCTTCGCCATCGCCTGCGGCACATTGACGGCGAACTCGTGCGGCGGCGCGTACTGGCAGGCATGCAGGCAGGCGCCGCAGTTGTGGCAGAGGTTGGCCAGGTAGTGGATGTCGGCCTTGCCGAACTCCAGCCGGCGCGTCATCGCCGGGAACACCGCGCAGAAGCCCTCGCAATAGCGGCAGGCATTGCAGATCTGCAGCATGCGCGCCGACTTCGGCCTCGTCGGCCGTCGAGCGGCATCGCGGCCTGCCCAGCGCACTCGCGTACGGCTCTTTCTCGCTGCGCCCGGCAGCCAGCGACTGGCTTCGCGCGTCAACGCTTCAAGCTGCTTGCACGTGCTCTCCTGTATGCTCGTCTGTTGTATTGCCGCCGCGCGCGGCCTGCGTCGCCGGCGATGCGGCCGAAGGCGGTGCCGATGGTCATGCCGACGCCGGCGGTGTAGCCCTTGCCCAGCACGTTGCCGGCCATCATTTCGCCCGCCACGAACAGGTTGTCGCTGGGCTCGACCGTCGAAGTGCACCGCCGCGTGTTCGTCGACCTTCAGGCCCAGGTAGGTGAAGGTGATGCCGGGCCGCAGCGCGATAGCCGAAGAACGGCGGCGGTGTCGATCGGCCGCGCCCAGTGCGTCTTGGCCGGCGTCGAGCCCTTCGGTGTGGCAATCGTCGAGCGCCGTGTGGTCGAAGGTGCCGGCGCGGCAGGCCGCGTTGTAGTCGTCGACGGTGCTGCATGAAGGCGGCGCTCGTCCAGCCCGAGCTTGCCGCGCGAGCTCGGGCAGCGTGTCGGCCTTGCGTGCCGGGAAACACCGGCGGCATGAAGCGGCCGATCGCCTTCGCGTCGATGATCGAATAGGCGATCTGGCCCGGCTGCTGCGCCACCAGCCGGCCCCAGATCGCATAGCGCTTGGGCCAGAAGTCCTCGCCCTCGTCGTAGAAGCGCTGCGCCTCGCGGTTGACCACGACGCCCAGCGACACGCAGTCGATGCGCGTGCAGATGCCGCCGTCGTACAGCGGCGCGCGCGCATCGATCGCCACGCAGTGCGACTGCGACGGATCGCCGATGATGTCGGCGCCCGCGTCGATCATGTGCTTCAGCAGCACGCCCTTGTTGAAGCGCGTGCCGCGGATCAGGAAGTTGTCGGCCGGCCATTCGCCGCGCTCGTTCTGGCCCCAGGCTTCGCGCAGCCATTCGCGGTTGGATTCGAAGCCGCCGGCGGCCAGCACGCAGGCTGCGCGCCTCGATGCGCTCGCTCGCCGATGCGGGCCGCGACGAAGCGGCCGCCGTCCAGTTCGATGCGCATCGACCGGCGCGTCGTAGCGGATCTGCACGCCCAGCTGCTTCGGCGCTGCGGTAGTAGGCATTGACCAGCGCCTTGCCGCCGCCCATGAAGAAGGCGTTGGTGCGCGCCACATGCAGCGCGCCCGACAGCGGCGGCTGGAAATGCACGCCGTGCTTGCGCATCCAGTCGCGGCAGTTGCGACGAGGCGCGGATCACCAGGCGCGCCAGCTGCTTCGTTGGTGATGCCGCCCGTGACCTTCAGCAGGTCCTGCCAGTACTCCTCTTCGGGATAGGCGTCGACCAGCACGTCCTGCGGCGCGTCGTGCATGCAGCGCAGGTTGCGCGTGTGCTGCGAATTGCCGCCGCGCCATTCGCGCGGCGCCGACTTCCAGCAGCAGCACGCTGGCGCCCGCCTCGCGCGCCATCAAGCGCCGCGCACAGCGCGGCATTGCCGCCGCCGATGACCAGCACATCATATAGCGATGATCCATTCACCAAATTCTCTCCCCGGCCAGAACAAGGGCTGGCATGTTGCTGTAAATTGACTGTATACAATAGTATATAGTCAATTTGAGGCCTAGGGCGAAAAAATACGCCCTGCATGGCGCATTTCGAGACCAATAACCGGGGGAACTTAGCGCGGTCCGCTCATGCTCCGGCGCTCAGGACTGGTGGACGAGCATACAGTTGCGTCACGTATGATTTGTTATGCGGCCCGCCATCCACGGTCAGCGCCACGCCGTTCACATAAGATGACCGGGAAGACGATAAGAAAACAATCACATCCGCGATCTCTTCCGGCCTGCCCCAGCCTTGACCGGCAGGCACCGAGGCCGCTTCCATTTCCTGGCGCACGGCATCGGTCGCCTGCTTATTCAGGTCGTCGCTGATGGCCTGCCGCTCCCATAGCCGGAATCGATCGTCGGACTTGACCACGCCGGGCACCACGCAATTAACCCGTATCCCGTACTCGGCTAGCTCGGTCGCCAGATCTATGGAAAACCGCAGTTCCGCCGCTTTGGCAGGCCCTGTGCAACTGGAGCCGGGCGGGAAATTGCCGCGCAGCGCCGTGCGCCCCGACACATTGATCACCACCGCCCGCTCCGCCTTCTGCAACAAGGGCAGCGCGCGCTGCGTCGTCCTGAACTGCGCGAAGAAATTGATGGACATCCCTTCAAGCAAATCATCGTCGGTGACTTGCGAAAATGGCTTGTATATCCCAGTGCCCGCATTATTGACCAAGATATCCAGACGCCCATATTGCCGTTCGATATGCTCGATGAGCTTGGCGATATCGGCCTTCCGCGTCACATCGGTCTGGACCGCATCGACAGTCACACCGGTGATATCCCGTATGTGGCCCACCGCCTCATCAAGCCGGTCTTTATTGCGCGCGCAGATGACCACGCGCGCATGCTCGGCGGCAAAGGCACATGCCGTAGCCAGGCCGATTCCGCGACTGCCACCTGTAATACACACCGTTTTTTCCATCAATCCTAAATCCATTGTTTCCTCCTATTTATTAAAAGACATGGCATTCAATCCAGCGTGAACATGGGAACGACGGCGCCCTCTGCGCCAGCCGGCACAAACACCACTGAAACCCTGTCCCCAATTGATAACTTATCGAAATCGCAGTTGACAATATTGGTAAGCAAGGTCGGGCCTTCATCCAGGGTCACATATGCCGCGGCAAAAGGCTGTGCCGCCCGGCGCATCACACTATAGGTATAGATGGCGGCTTTGCCGCTGGCTTCCCGCCAGGCAGTTTCGCCACCGCAGAATGGGCAGATCGAACGCGGATACCAATGCGCCTGCTTGCACGAAACGCAGCAGCGTATCAAGAACTTTCCTTGCCTGGCCGCTGTCCAGAACGTCTGGGTTTCGGGATTGGAAAGAGGTGCCGGAATTGTTCTCGTCGATAAAGGATCCATGACTATTCTCGCTCCATGATCAAGGTCGCGCTGCCGTGGCGCGCAGCCAATTGCCCGCCAGTGCCATGGGCTAGCGCAAGCCGGCAATCGGGGACCTGCACCGCGGGATGGGCCTCAACGCGCAGCTGGCGCACCGCTTCTATAATTTTCGTCATGCCGCCGCGATTGCCGGGATGGTTATTGCAAAGTCCGCCCCCATCGGTATTCACAGGCAGCTTTCCTATCCCGGAAATCAAGTTTCCATCGGCGACAAATTTCCCGCCCTCGCCCTTCTTGCAAAAGCCAAGATCCTCCAATTGCATCAGCACCGTTATCGTGAAACTATCGTATATGCTGGCATACTGGATATCGGCAGGTTCCACACCAGCCTCCGCAAACGCCTGGGCTCCCGACACGACGGCACCGGAATATGTGAGGTCAAAATATCCCCCGCTCAAATGCTTGACGGTCTCACCGGCACCGCGGATTTTCACAAGCGGGCGAGCCAGGCTTCGAGCGATCTCGGGGCGCGCCACCACCACGGCTCCTCCTCCATCCGTAATGACGCAGCAGTCAAGACGATGCAAAGGGTCGGCCACCACAGGCGAAGCCAGCACATCGTCGACCGTTAGCACCTTGCGCAGCATGGCATTGGGATTGAAGCTCGCGTGCTGTGACGCCGCCACCTTGATCCATGCCAACTGTTCGCTGGTCGTGCCGTACTCATGCATATGACGCAGTGCGCACATGCCATAGCCATTGACATTACTCAGACCGTAAGGGTATTCCCACTGGAAATCCGGTTGGGCAGGATTGCGCACCTTAGCCTGCAGCCCGGTGGCGACTCCTTCGCTGCGCGGACGCCCCGCCAAGGTGACGAGGGCGATATCGCATTGTCCCATCGCGATTGCCTGCGCGGCATGGCTTACCAGCGAAAGGTACGATGCCCCGCCAATATCGGTGGAGTCGACATGCCTGACATTCAAGTTCAGGTATTCGACCATGGACGTGGGGCCCATGCCCGGCGCATCGCCGGAACAGAAATAGCCGTCCACATCGCGGCGCTCCAGACCGGCGTCCTGCAGCGCTCCCCATGCCACTTCGGCATGCAATTGCGCTGTGGACGCGTCGGGCGCATGACGGGTCGGATGTTCGTAAGCGCCTACGATATAGGCTTTGCCGTTGATAGTCATCACTGGCCGCCCCGTTGTTTCAGACCATTCGGAACGGCCTTCGCCTTGCCTTGCAGCACTGTTTTCTCCCCGACGCTGGCCTGCAAATCGAAACCCAGCGCGCCGTTTTTCCTGTCCACCAAAGTCACCGTAACCGTGACGCTGTCTCCCGCCAGGACAGGGGCGAGGAAGCGCGCCGACAGCTCGGTGATAGAGACATCAGGGCCTATTGTTTGCGCCACGCAGGAAGCCGCGAATCCCATTGTCAACATGCCGTGGGCAAGCACGCCTTCCAATCCGGCTTCGCATGCAAAAGGATAGTCGAAATGTATGCGATTGAAGTCCCCGGAGGCGCCAGCATACTTGACCAATTGCGTCGTGCTTATCGGCCCGTGGGTCGTCTGGCGCCGCTGTCCGACGGCCATATCCTGTATATCATTACTCATTCTGATTCCCTTGAAAACGCGCGGTCAGGCCGCGGACAAGCGGCCAGCCGCCCGGTAAATCACCACACGGCCATTGGCGACCACCAAGTCGCCCCGCGCATCGACAGCGCGCAACTCTTGCACCAAGAGAAACATGGTGCCGCTGCGCCCGACCTTCTCGTCCACCCGTACGAAATGCAGCCGGCATGTGAGCACATCGCCCGACACGACAGGGCGCGCATACTTGAAGTATTGTTCACCTGCAAGTATGCGGCCCTCGTCCAGACCGCGCAGCCAAAGCTGACGCTGCGGAGGACGAAAGCTCGCCGGAAATGTCGGCGGCGCCACCAATCCCCCATACCCTTTGCTTCGCGCAAAATGCTCATCATGCGCCAGGGGATTGTCATCGCCGATGGCATCGGCGAAAGCGCGTATCGCGCCCTTTTCCACTTCGACGACAAAAGATGGGGTGGCGCTGCCGACCAAAGACCAGTCCAGTTCCATTGCTACTCCTTACTCAATCAGTTAAAGCCGCAACTCGGGCGCGGCAGACGCGGACTGCTTCAATACAATCAGGGCATCAAGGGCCAGCAGTCCTTTCTTGCGCTTATCCAGGACCAGCGGGTTGACATCGATTTCGCTTATAAGATCAGCATTCGCATGGGCAAACTGACTGAGCCGCACCAACAGCCGCGCGAGTTCGCCGCGATCCACTGCTGCTTGCCCGCGCACTCCCTGCAATAACCGGCCACCGCGCAATCCATCGATCATGTTCATTGCCTCCCATTGATCGAAAGGCGCCGCACGCATCGAGACATCCTGCAGGATTTCCACAAAAATGCCCCCAAGGCCCAGCACAACCACGGGGCCAAACTCGGCGTCCGACGTAACGCCCAGGATCAGCTCGGTACCGGGATCCGCCATTTCCTGCACCAGCACCTTGCCGTGCCCCGGTGCCGTCTGGCTCATAACGGCCATCGCCTGTGCAAAAGCCTGACGAACACCTGCGGGCTCGTTGACTCCCAGGAATACCAGTCCCAACTCGGTCTTGTGCAGGATCTGTGGATGCTCGCCCTTGAGCGCCACCGGATAGCCTATGGACTGGGCCGCAGCCAGGGCCTGTTCTACGCTTTCCGCGCCTTGCTCGCGGGTAACGGGAAAGCCCACCAGATAAAGAATATGCTTGCTCTCGCGTTCGGTAAGAGCGCTGCGCCCGGCCGCGACATACTGCCGCAGTAATAGCCCGGCCTTGGCCAGGCTTCCATCTGTGTCGTCGGCGATGGCTGGCGGCAAGTCAGCGTCGCGGCCACGGCAATAGCTATCCAGCGCGTGGATCGCCGCCGCTGCGCGCGATGGCGTGCGGAAAACCGGCAGATTGCTTTGCATTAGCAAACGCCAGCCTTCCCCTTCGAAATCGCCGCCCGCCCACACCACCACAATGATCTTGCCCGACCTCTGCGCGATATCGATGAAATCGCGGATCGCCGCCTCATAGGTCCGCGCCACGGTAATAATGGGCACAACGATTTCAATGGCTTCGTCGTCCAGCAACACGCTCGCGCATCGTCCCCAGAATCCATCGTCGCCTATTGTGCGGGCAGTCGTATCCAAGGGATTTTGAAAATTGCCGTCAAATCCCAACTCCCGTGCAATAGCAGCCTGCGTGCTCCGCGAGAATGCCGGAAAGACAAGTCCGGCGAGCGAAGCGTGATCGGCGAAGAGGCCGATATGCCCACCTGAAATCGATAGCGCGGCGCAATGAGCCCCAGGGTTCTTGAACGTCTTGAGCTTACCCCCGCGCCGCAATTTGGCGAGCATGGCAGCGATCTGGTAAAAATCGTCCACATCGTTGGCGCAAATAGCGCCGTATTGCGCGCACACCGCCTCGAACACCGCCGCGGAACCCGCCAACGCGCCAGTGTGCGAGGCGGCCATCGTCTTGCCCAGCTCGGTGCGGCCGGATTTCAAGACAACCACAGGCTTGCCGACTGCCTTCGCTTCTTGCAGCGCATTAAAGAAAGCCGTCTTGTCGCGCACCGCCTCCACCGTCATGGCAATGACATCGGTGGCGTCATCGGCAATCAGGTATCGGACGATATCTATCGTGTCCAGATCGGCTTCATTACCGGTGGTCACAATATGACTGAACGAAATACCCTCTTCCAGCGCGCTATACAGAATCGTGGCCAGCCCCAGGCCACCGCTCTGGGATACCAGGCCTATGCCGCCCCGGGGAATATCCGGCCAACTCGCGGCTGCGGCCGACGACACGCAAACGCGATTCACCATATTGATGAAACCGATGCAATTCGGCCCCAGCACCCGCACGCCCGCAACGCGGGCTCTCGCCAGCATGCTTTCTTGCATGGCTTCGCCCTGAGCATCACCTCGCTCGGCAAAGCCCGCGCTCGAAACCACCATGAGCCTGACGCGCTTTTCTCGACATTGCTCCAGGACAGCTTCGATATGCTCGGCAGCCAAGGCATATACAACACAATCCACCTCGCCCGGCACTGCGGCCAGATCAGGATAGCAGGGCAAGCCGCCAATTGTGTCGCGGCCCGGGTTCACCGGGTAAATGGCCCCGCGGTAGCCTTGGCGCAGCAAGCTGGGGATAATCTTGCCGCTGAACCTTTCGGGATTGGCCGAAGCCCCCACGACGGCAATCGATTTCGGATTGAAAAGCCTGGCCACTTCCGCAGGCGCCATGCGCATGCGTGCCGTGGACATTAGTTGATTGTTTAAGTCCATTTTCCAACTTACCTTGGATTTAATCTTTGTTGCCGACCGACTGCAACTCTGATGCGACAGAAGAACGGAACATCGTGCGCATATTCTCGACCGACCAGCCACCGAAGACGAATGCCTCGGCCACCTCCCGGGGGTGCGACCATAAAGACAGTTTGTCGCCTCCAATACCTATTACTTGGCCGCTGATCCAGTCGGCCTCGTCGCTGGCCAGATAGACGACGGCCGGCGCGACCTGCTCAGGAGAACCACGGCGCACTACCGAGGTATCCGCCCACGATGCGTCTTTCTTTTTCCTGATGTGCTCTGGAATGCTGTTGGTCATGTCGGTAACGGCGCGCGGACTGATGGCGTTGACTGTGATGCCGAACTTCGAAACCTCCTGGCATAGCGTGCGGGTCAAGCCCAGCACGCCCGCCTTGGCGGCGGCATAATTCGCCTGGCCTATGCTGCCGCGCAAGCCCGAGCGCGATGCGATATTGATAATCCGACCGCCCTCCCCAATGCGGCGCATTTCCCTTACCGCCGCCCTGGCGCAGGCAAATGTGCCCTTGAGGCATACGGCAATGACTTGGTCCCATTCGGCCTCGGTCATGTTGAAGCTCATGCGGTCGCGCAGGATGCCCGCATTGTTGACCAGGATGTCTATCCGGCCGTAGGCATCGATAGCCGCCTGAACCGCGGCATCGGCCCCGCCGAACGTGGAGATATCCGAATGCTGCGCGATGGCGCGCCCACCCGAGGCAGCAATGGCCTGCGCTACCTCATCGGCCTTTTCATGATTGATATCATTGACGATGACACTGGCACCGACATCGGCCAGCGCTCGGGCGAGAGTCGCTCCTATGCCCTGACCTGCACCGGTCACAAGCGCGACTTTATTAGAAAGCAACATGATAGTTTTCCTTAGTTGTAGGCAGCGTTCGGTCAGCTCAGCTTGGTTGAATCTTCAAGTCCCGGATGATTTTGCCGAAGCGCTTTATCTCGGAATTGATGAAAGTCGCCAGCTCGGCCGAAGTCATATATATGGCTTCAGCGCCTAGGCTCGCCATCGTCTGCTTGACGTCTTCTTTACTCTGGCTTGCCTTGATCGCCAGATTCAATTTCTCGATGGTCTCGGCCGAGACGCCGGCGCGAGTCACCAAGGCGTACCATTGCATGAACTCGAGATCTTTCAGTCCCGCCTCAGCCAAGGTGGGCACGTCCGGGAGCGAAGCCAGCCGCTGCTTGTTGGCCACCGCGATGATCTTGATTCGTCCCGACTCCATTTGCGGCGCGGCCGACGCAACGCCCACGAATGCCATAGACACTTGTCCGCCCATGGCATCGGTCACGGCAGGCGCATCGCCCTTATAGGGAACATGAACCATGTCCAGGCCAGTAGCGGCTTTGAATGCTTCGCCGGCCATGTGTCCCGTTCCGCCCACACCGCTGCTGCCGAAGGACAATTTCGACGGATGCTTTTTGCCATAAGCGATGAGTTCCTGGACAGTATTGATGTTCAAAGCCTTGTTGACTGCCAGCACAATAGGCACCGCGCCGACCATGCCGACCGGAGCGAAGTCCTTCAAGGCGTCGTAGCTGAGATTGGCGTAAAGCGTGGGATTGGTGCCGTGAGTGGCGCTGTTGCCCATCAAAAGCATGTACCCATCCGGAGCGGACTTGGCGACGTAGCTTGCCCCCACAATGCCATTCGCCCCGGCTCGGTTTTCGGCGACCACATTAGCCTTGAGCTCTTCCGCGATGTTCTTGGCCATCAAGCGACTAAGACTGTCATTCGCGCCGCCAGCGGCATACGGCGAGATAATTTGTATAGGCTTATCCGGATATTCAGCGTGCGCAACGGCGGCTCCGAATCCAAGACCCATGGCCGCCGCAAATCGCAATGCCCCGCATATATATGCAATGCGCATATCTTCCTCCTTTAAGGATTGATGATGTATTGGTATCTCGTCTCTAAATGGGACGATAGGAGGAAGTATTGGTGATAGGCGAAGGTTTTACTTGTACGATCTTGCGCTTGCGGAAGAATCGTTTCTACCTGCCTTGAGCACTCAATGCTTAGCGCAAGAAACGTAACGCTTAGGCGGTACGCCGACAATGCGCCGGAAATGGCGGGTGAAGTGGCTTTGGTCGAAGAACCCGGCTTCCAGGGCCGCGTCGGTGACCGACATGCCCCTGAGCAGCAACGATTTGGCGCGCTCTACCCTAACTTGCGTCTGGAATGCATGGGGAGGCATGCCTACGTCGTTCGCAAAGATGCGATTCAGATAATAAGGACTGACGCGAGCCACGTCCGACAGTTCCGCCAGGGTAATATTTTCGGCGAATCTGTCCTGAACGTATTCGCGTATCGTCCGGGTCCTTGCCGCATTTCCCTGGATATTTTCCGGACTGGTCCGGACAGACCCGAAACGCAGCACCAACTGCGCCAGCGCCGATAACAGGGCCGAGTCTTTTTCCAGTGTCGACGCAACAGCGCTGGTCATCCTGTGCATGGCGAGGAACCGGGCAATGAAGGCCTCGTCGGTAATGACCAGATTATCGAAATGCGGGTGCCCGCTGTCGTGCTTCGCGACCATGGATGCAATTTCGCGCATTTTCTCGATATCGACGAATATCAGCCTGGATATCGCCGAACAGGATCGTACGCTGGTTTTGGGTGCGCTATGCACCTGCCCCGGGTGAAATAGCACAATCGAACCTGGCGGCGCGTACCATGCCTTGCCGTCGCATAGATATTCACCCGGATCGCGCGTCGTCACACCAATCTGGTACGTGTCATGCGCATGTTTCGGGATTGCATGAGGCTGTCCGCGATGCAGTTCGAACGCAACGCCCCTGGCTTGCCAACCGTTGATCTGACGAACGCCGAGGCTGGTTTTATTATGCGTGGCCATGCTGGACTTCCCTTCTCCTCTATCGCAACAATTCAATTCAAATTGTATACAATAGAATACCGCAAAGCTTAACGTAAAGACATCTGCCTACAATTCGTCGCTGATGATGCGCCGATATTAGGCGCTACACTGCCATAGCCTCCAACCGAACAATAGATTCCCCCCATGGCATCCGACTCTTCAGAAACACGGCTGCGCCGCGGCATATCGCGCAGCGACCAAGCTTATCAATTCATCATTGAAGGTATTCAATCGGGGCGGCTTGCGCCGGGCACGCGGCTGCGTGAAATCGAATTGGCCGAAACCATCGGCGTGAGCCGCACCCCCTTGCGGGAAGCGCTGGGCCGTCTGCAAATGGAAGGCCTGGCCGTCAACGATCCTGCTCGCGGCCTGGTCGTCACCGAACTTGATCATTCGATGACCAGCGAGCTCTACATCATGCGCGAAGTGCTGGAAGGCACCGCCGCCCGCCTGGCGGCGCGCCATGCGTCGGATGTGGAAATCGATTTCCTGCGCGAGATCAATCAGCGCGATGCGTTGCCGGCAACGCCGGAAGACCTGGCCGCAAACAACCGGCTGTTTCACACCACGCTGTACCGCTGCGCCCATAACCGCTATTTAGTAAGAACCCTGAACTCGCTGCAGGAATCGATGATGTTGCTGGGCCGCACCACACTGGCCGCTCCCGGACGGGCGCAGAGCTCGCAAGCCGAACATCTGGCCATCGTGGAAGCCCTTGCCAGGCGCGACCCGGAAGCGGCCGAACTGGCCGCGCGCGCCCATATCGTTTCCGCCTATCGCATCCGCCTGGACGACCTTTTCGATAAGCCCCGGCCGGCCGCACGCTCGCGCTTGGCCGGCGAATAGGCGCGAGGCTCAGCGCCCGGTTTCCAGACCGTCGATCTCGGCTCGGCGCATGCGCAGCAGAACCAGGCCGGGAAGCGCAATCAGCACAGTCGCCACAAAGAATCCGGGCCAGCCTATGGATTCGACCAAAGGCGGTGTCAGCGGCCCCGCAAGATAGGTGCGCCCCACCGCCGACAAGGCCGACAACAAGGCAAACTGCGTGGCCGAGAACTCCTGCTTGCACAGCGCCATCAACAGCGCCACGAACGCGGCCGTGCCCAGGCCGCCGCACAGGTTTTCAACCCCGACCACCAGCGCCATGGAATAAAGATGCGCGGGAGTGACCGCAAGTACCCAATAACCGAAATTGGATACGGCTTGCAGCAGGCCGAACAGCATCAAGGAACGATACAGGCCCAGGCGCGTCATGAGCGCGCCGCCCGCCAGGGCGCCCACGATGGTAGCCGCCAGGCCGAACACCTTGTTGACGGTGCCGACTTCCGTGCCGGTAAAACCGGCGCCGCGCAGCAGAAAGGTCGTCGACAAGGCGCCGGCAAAGGCATCGCCCAGTTTATACAACACGATCAGCAGCAAAATGCTCAGGGCGCCAGGGCGCTGGAAGAATTCGACCAGGGGCTCGACGACCGCGATCGCCAGCGACCTGGGCGGACGCGCGACGACTTCGGGCTCGGGCGCCAGCAAGGTGGCGAGAGCGCATAAGGCCATGAATGCGCCCATCACAAAGTAGGTATTGGCCCACCCCAGCCACTGGTCGGCCAATACCAGCGCCAAGCCGCCCGACACGATCATGGCCAGGCGATAGCCCAGCACTTTGACCGCGGCGCCCGCGGCGCGCTCGTCCTTGCGCAGCACGTCGGTACTGTAGGCATCGAAGGCAATATCCTGCGTTGCCGACAGAAAAGCCACGATCACCGCCAGCAGGGCCAGCGCCATCAGGCTGTCGGCCGGGGAATATAGCCCCATTGCCGCTATGGCGACCCCAAGGAGAATCTGGGTGAAAAAAATCCAGCTGCGGCGGCGCCCCAGCACAGGCGGGGCATAGCGGTCGACCAGCGGCGCCCATAAAAACTTCAGCGTATAGGCCGACCCGATCAGAGTCAGGAAACCTATATTCTGCAGCGATACATCGGACAGTGTCGCCCAGGCCTGCAGCGTCCCGCCCGTCAGGGCCAGCGGCAGCCCGCTTGCAAAGCCCAACACCAGCAGGGAAATGACGCGCGGACTGGCATATACATAGGTCAACGAAGCGATGATGGTCCTCTTTTAGCGTGGGGTCTCGAAACGGTACACCGCCAGGGTACTGCGCCAACCAGGCAGGAACTTGACTTCTTTGTTGCCGTTGAACGTCGCCAAATGCGTGATGCGCAAGCCCAGCGCCAGGGCCAGGTCCTGGAAATCCTTGAGTGTGCACAAATGAATGTTGGGCGTATCGAACCACTGATAGGGCATTTCGCCGGTTACCGGCATACGGCCCGACAGTATCGACCAGCCATGCGGCCAATAACCGAAATTGGGGAAGGACACGATGCCGTAGCGCGCCACGCGGGCCATTTCGCGCAGGATATGTTCGGTGCGATGCATGGATTGCAGGGTTTGCGACAACACCACGGTGTCGAACTGCTGGTCGTCGAACAAGGCCAGGCCTTCTTCCAGATTCTGCTGAACGACCTGCACACCGCGGCGCACCGAAGCAATGACAAGCTCGTCGCTCAGCTCGACCCCTGCGCCCGTCACCCGCTTATTGCTCTGCAGGTAGGCCAGCAAGGTTCCGTCGCCGCAACCCAGATCCAGAACCCGGCTTTCCGGCGCTATCCAACTGGCAATGCGCTGAAGATCGGCCCGCACATGCTTGGGCGCTACCCTGGCCTGGCTCACGCTAACACTCCCCTGGTCTGCAAGCGTTCGGGCAAGCCGAGCTTGGCCGCTATCTGGTCGTAATACCCTTGCACCACAGCATGGTAGCGCGCATCGTCCAGCAGAAACGCATCGTGGCCATGCGGGGCATCGATTTCGGCATAGGTAACGGGGCGCTTGTTCTTGAGCAAGGCCCGTACTATTTCACGCGAACGCGCCGGCGGGAAACGCCAATCGGTACTGAACGAAACCAGCAGAAAATCCGCCGAGGCATCCTGCAGCGCGCGAGCCAGATCACCGCCATGGTTGCGCGATGGATCGAAATAATCGAGCGCGCGGGTGATCAGCAAATAGGTATTGGCATCGAAATACGTGGAGAATTTTTCACCCTGATAGCGCAGATACGATTCGACCTCGAACTCCACGCCGTAGCCGTAATGAAATTCGCCATTATCGGCCGGCGCGCGCTGAGTCCGGCCGAATTTCTCGGCCATATCGTCATCCGACAAATAGGTGATGTGCCCGACCATGCGGGCCACGGACAAGCCATGCTTGGGCACCGTGTTGTGCGCGTAATAATCGCCGCCGTGAAAATCGGGATCGCTGATGATCGAGCGGCGGGCAACCTCGTTAAAGCCTATATTCTGAGCCGACAGGCGCGGCGTGCTGGCGATCACGATGCAATGTCCGATCCGGTCGGGGCAGGTAACCGCCCAGCTCAGGGCCTGCATGCCGCCCAGCGAGCCGCCCATGACGGCGGCCAGCTTGTCGATGCCGAAATGGTCGGCCAGGCGTGCCTGGGCATGCACCCAGTCTTCGACAGTCAGCATCGGGAACGCCCCCCCCACGGCTGCCCGGTGGCGGGATTGAGACTGGCCGGACCTGTGGAGCCGAAACAGGAGCCGATATTATTGACGCCTATGACAAAAAACCTGTCGGTGTCCAAGGCCTTGCCGGGGCCGACCATGTTGTCCCACCAGCCTATGTCCGCGGGATCGTCGGCCGATATGCCAGCCACATGATGCGAGGCATTCAAGGCATGGCAAACCAGCACGGCATTGTTGCGTTCGGCATTCAACACGCCATACGTTTCCACGGCAAGCTCGTAGCTGGGTAATACCTGCCCGCTGCTCAGACGCAGGGGTTCAGTGAACGAAATGAACTGGGGAGAGACGATTCCAACGGAGCCTGGCGGCACCGGCGCCAAGGGTTCGGCCTTTGCCGAAGGTGGTGGAACGCGAACAGTAGAAATATCAGGTGCGGAAATAGCGGCCATATGGACCTCTTTAGCTGGATTTATGAGGCGCCCGCAAGCAGATCAAGCAAATCGGCGCTCTGTCGAAAAATAATTTTATCATTGTTGCGGACGTCCACGTCTCGCCCGGCCGTTAATGCCTATTGGTTATAAGCCAACGCCTGTTTTGTCCAGCCACATTTACCTCGATGAAAATAATTGATACATTTATATATAAAATGTATCGAAAGCTGAGGCATAAGGGAACTGTAAAGCATGAAACCTCTAACTAACCGAGAACTCACTTGCCTTGAATGGGCGGCAATCGGCAAGACCAGTTGGGAAATGGGCGTCATTCTCGGGCTGGCCGAACGGACCATCAATTTTCATATCAATAATGCCTGCCGCAAGCTTGGCGTGCACGGACGCCAGGCCGCCATCACCGCGGCATTGCAATTGGGGCTGCTTCCCATTCTTACCGAGCCAATTGCAAGCCCCGCAGAAATTCATCAGCCTGCTGCTCGGGAAACGACGACCGGTCAGCCGTCACGATCCCTTCAATCAAAGCATGTTCGGTCAACCAAACCCTAGCGCGCATGCGCACCGCCCCCTGCGGCGATTCGCCCTCGATCACAAAAACCTCGCCCATTTTGGGTAGCTCGGCGGGCGGTTGCTTGCCCAGGTTTCGATACAGGGAGGCCACCACCGATGCCATCAATCCGCGGGTCTGTTCAGGCGCCGAGCGCAGCGCCTGCGGCAAGGGAGCATGGGCCACGGCAAACAAGGCGCCATCGACCTCCGCCGAGGTCAGGCTGAATTGCAGTTCGTGGCCCGAATAATTCAAAGGCCGTTGCTGGGTAAGCGGCTTGTCGGGAAAAATCGCTTGCACCGCGCCATCCGCCACAAGCACCTCGCGCCAGTTATAACGAGGCGTGCAAGCCAATAGCAAGCAAGACAACAGTACTATCAATCCAATACGCATCAACACCAAACCCCTCAGGTAAAATCGGCAGCAACGAATACCTCTATTCTATAAAGATACCCTGTAATGATCTCAACACACCAACGCCTCGTCTCGCTCGGCCAAAACCTGCCGGCGCTCAAAGGCATTTTGCGCGGAATCGAAAAAGAAGGCCTGCGTGTCGACGAACAGGGAGCATTGGCCAGAACGCCGCACCCTATCGTCCTGGGCTCCGCGCTTACCAACGCCCGCATCACCACCGATTACTCCGAAGCATTGCTGGAACTGATCACGGGAACGCATGACTCCATCGACGGCCTGCTGAAAGAGCTGGAAGATACGCATCGCTACGCCGCGCAGCAAATGCGGCAAGAACTGATATGGAATCAATCCATGCCGGCGCTGCTGCCAAGCGAAGCCGAAATACCCATCGCCTGGTACGGCACATCCAACACCGGCATGCTCAAGCATGTGTACCGGCGCGGCCTGGCCGAGCGCTACGGCAAAGCCATGCAGTGCATCGCAGGGGTGCATTACAACTTTTCCCTGCCGGACGAATTCTGGGATCTTATCGGCACAGAAAGCAGTTCGCCCGAAGACCGCCGATCAAAAGGCTACCTGGCCCTGATCCGCAATTTCACCCGGTATTCGTGGCTGCTCATGTATTTGTTCGGCGCCTCGCCCGCCGTGTCGAAAAGCTTTATGCGGGGCCTGCCCAATCCCTTGCTCGAACTGGATGCCGACACTCTGTATTTGCCCTATGCCACCAGCCTGCGCATGAGCGATCTGGGCTACCAGAACAAGGCTCAATCCGATCTGCAACTGTGCTACAACGACCTGGAAACCTTTTTGGCGCGCCTCTATGGCGCCGTCACGACGCCCTGGCCCGATTACGAAAAGAAAGGCACCCACCGCAATGGCGAATGGATACAGCTGAACACGAATATCCTGCAGATCGAAAACGAGTTCTACTCCAATATCCGTCCCAAGCGCACCACCAGCCGATGCGAACGGCCGGCCACCGCACTGGCCGAACGCGGCGTGCAATATATCGAAGTGCGCTGCCTGGACATCGATCCCGACTCGCCCGTCGGCATTTCCGCCGCAACCAGCCGCTTCATGGATGCCTTCCTGCTGTTTTGCGCGACAGAAGAAAGTTCGCTCTTTCCCAATAATGGCTACTGCATGGACAGCCACGATAACTTCGGCCTGGTGGTCAAAGAAGGGCGCAAGCCCGGCCTGATGCTGGTGAATCAGAACAAGCCTGTATCGCTTGCGGAATGGGGAACAGAACTGCTTGAACGCCTGGCGCCGTGCGCGGATCTGCTTGACGCCGCGCACGGCGGCCAGGAATACGCCAAGGCCGTCGCAGCGCAAACCGGAAAAATCCGCGACAGCGCATCGACACCGTCGGCGCGGCTACTGCAAAACATGCGCGACCAAAACTTGAGCCTGCATGACTATTCCTTGCAGCAAAGCCTGCGGCACCGCGACACCCTGCGCGCACAGCCTCTTGGCGCCTCCACCCTGCACGACTACCAACAAATTGCCAGCGACTCGATCGCCGAACAGAAGCGCCTGGAAGACAGCGACACCGAAGACTTTTCCAGTTACGTGGCTCGATACCACGCAGCGTTGAAGCGCCCTTGACGCCGCCTCCGGCAAGCCATTGAAAGACGCGGGCCAAATCATGCGCCCGCGTCAAGTCCGCACACACGGCCTTGCTACCCCGCCGCGCTCAGATGCTCATACAGGATCAGCGCGCCAATTCCAATCAGGATGGCGCCTCCCGCTATCTCGGCGCGACGGCCCGCCATTGCGCCCAGCACACGGCCCAGCATTACACCCAGCGTGACCATGACCATGGTCGTCACGCCTATCGCCGCGGCGACCCAAACAATGTTGACATCGAGAAAAGCCAGCCCCACACCCACCGCCATGGCGTCGATGCTCGTCGCGAATCCGGTAGCCGCCAACAGCCAGAAGGAATGCTTGGCCGGCCTGGCCTGCGGTTCATCCGGCTCGGACATACAGCCATTCCTGATCATCAGCAGGCCAAGGCCGCAGAGCAAGGTAAACGCAATCCAGTGGTCCCATGCCGAAACATAGGGAGCCGCCGCCAGCCCCAGCCCCCACCCGATTACCGGCGTAGCCGCTTCGATAACGCCGAAGATGACGCCGGTTTTCAGCGCTTCGGCAAATCGGGGTTTATGCAGGGCGGCGCCTTTGCCGACGGCCGCGGCAAAGGCGTCGGTCGACATGGCGAAAGCAAGAAATGCGGTGGATGCGACATTCATGGGAAAAGTTTCCTGGCCGGGCGACGACTCCATGACATGCCAACGCGCCCGACCCTATTGCGCTGGTATGCCAATGGTCTCGTCAAGCCAGTAACGGCTGCCGGCGCCACGGCACAAGAGGTGCCGAGAATGTTGACGCGGGCGCTTCCGGGGCGGAAGCAGACTACTCCCCAAATGACGGGGGGAGTTTAGCATTTATTGGCGCGGCTGCCTTCGGCCGCCGCACTACCATCAATCCAGTGCCGCCGTAATGAACCCCAGGGCAATAATAATCAGCACCAGAGCCGCAATGGCGGCATAGCGATAGTCGCGTTCAAGCAGAAAAACGATAGCCATCAGCACAACGCGAAAAACCGGCAGCAAGATAAGCAGTGCAATACCCGCGGCAAGAATATTCATGCTGGACAATATCGGCAGGCCATGCAATTGGGCCGACCAACCGGCCAGCGCAAGCGCCAGCCCCAGGGCCATCACGCCCGACGCCAGCCAAGTGCCGTAGCACAATACCGCCGCCAGCATGCGCTCCAGCCTGGGGTGTCCCGCAAGATCGTCGCTCATGCCGCGCCCGCCAAAATATTAATGCCAAAAGCGCTCAATAACATCTGCAGCGCCAACAATACGAGCACCACGACAAACAGCACGCGAATCCGCTCGTTGGACACCGCCATGAGAATACGGGCGCCAAGCAAGGCGCCCAGCACCGACCCAAGCGCCACCGGGCCGGCAATCGCGGGAACGATATCGCCGCGCACGAAATAGGCGCCGGCGCTGGCCGCCGCCGTCACACCTATCATGAAATTGGAAGTCGCCGAAGACACCTTGATGGGCAAGCGCAAAGCGCTATCCATGGCGGGAATCTTGAGCACGCCGCTGCCTATGCCCAGCAAGGCCGAAATAACTCCCGCGCCGTACATGAATGCCATGCCCAAAGGCAAACGCCGCACCCTATAAGCAATATCATGCCCGCCATCCCGGTCGGGATAGCTGGAATGCACCCGCAAAATGCTTGCCCACGCCCTCGCGTCATCGACCGGCGCCCCTTGGGCGGGCTCGCTGCGCCGCGCCAGCATTTGCTGGGCCGATAAGGCCAGGATCACGGCAAAGAGAAAATACAGGAAGGATTCGGACAGCACCCCCACCAGGAAGACGCCTGTCAGCGCGCCGAGTGTCGTGGCGGTCTCCAGCACAATGGCCAGGCGAATATTCGTGAGCCGCCCCTTCAGAAACGGCGCGGCGCTGCCGCAGGAACAGGCGATTACCGACACAATGCTGGCCGCAATCGCGGTATGGATGCCGACACCGCCAAACATCGTAAGAATGGGCACGATGAAAATCCCGCCGGCCATGCCCAGCATGCCGCCCAAAGCGCTGGCCCCCAGCGACACGGCAAAAAGCCATATTCCAAATGCGGCGTCCACGTCAATAGCCTCCTTTCATGGCAACGCAAGCTCATCGTCAAGCTTGCCGACCGATAAGAGAAAGCCTGTTGATATCATATGTTCGATAATAACAGGCCTATATCCGGCGGCCCGCTACCTTCCCGCCCCGGCCCACTGCTCCATCGCCGCGGGCGCTTGCGCCTCCAGAAGGCTTGCAAAATTCCGGGCAGTCGCGGTCATGGGCCGCTTGCTGCGTTGAATGATGCCAAGCTGACGCACAGCCGTGCTTTCCTCGATCGGCTTGAAAGCCATGCCTTCCGTATACAAGCCTGACATGGCGCTATTTGGAATTACGGCTATTCCCATCCGCTTGCGCACCATCGACATGGCTGTCACCAAATGAGTCACTTCAATTGCCGGCAACAAGCCCGGCATGGCCATCTTCACCTCCTGTTCGGTCGTGCCGCCTCCGATCAGGATCAGGCGGTGGCCATTGAGCGAGAGCCAACTGATTTTTTCCTGCTTCAGGATGGCGTGGTCGGCCGGCGCCGCTATCAGCAAGCGATCGCTGAACAATGGCGTAAACGTCAGGTCGGCGTCAAAGCCCAGCAACCGCCCTATCCCCAGCTCGACCCTATTCTGGCGCACCGCGGCAAGGACTTCATCGCTGCGATGTTCGCTTATGAAAATACGAATATCCGGATATAGCCGATGATAGGCGCCCAGCACGTCGGTGAGAAAACCGAAAGACAAGGATGGAACCGTGGCGATGGTCAACCTTCCGCGCACGCCCGCCCCCTCCTGCTTGGCATGGCGATAGGCCTCTTCCATATCTTCCAAAGCGCGCGACACCTCTTGGTAAAACGCCAGTCCAGCCTGCGTGGGGCTGCATTTTCGGGTCGTGCGCTCGAAAAGCAAAGCGCCCACGTCGGCCTCGAGCGCCTTGATCAATGCCGTAAACGAGGGTTGCGTCACAAAGAGCGCGTCGGCCGCGGCGCGAAAGGAACCAAGCTCGACAGCCAGCGAAAAGGCCTTGATTTGCCGATACTTCACATTATTAGTCATGAACTAATAATACTTAAAATCTATGAAATTGACTGAAGTATCAGACCAACCTACCATCACTGGATTACCTTGGCGGGCAGCAAATCTGTCCGCAGGCGCATTCCGGAGAGCAGCCATGAAATTCTTGAAAAATCCAGCCATCCAGGCAATGGCATTTGCCATTCTTGCCCTATGCGGCACCGCTGCGCAAGCCGCCGATTCGCCGTTTCCGAACCACCCCGTCAACATCATCGTCCCGTACTTGCCCGGCGGCACGCCCGACATCATGGCTCGCGTATTGGCGCCCAAACTCAGCGCCATGTGGGGCCAGCCTGTCATCGTGGAAAACCGGGCGGGCGCAAACGGATCCATCGGTTCGGCGCACGTCGCAAAATCGAAGGCCGACGGACACACCCTGGTCCTGGGCACCACCGCCACCCACGTCGTCAACGGCCTGCTGTATCGAACCATGCCTTATGACGGCGTCAAGGATTTCGCGCCTGTCGCCATGATAGGCACGCTCTCCAATGTACTCGTGGTCAATCCGCAGATTCCGGCCAAATCCGTCAAGGAATTGATCGCGCTGCTCAAGGCGCAGCCGGATAAATACACCTACGGCTCCGGCGGCAATGGCAGTTCGAATCACTTGGCTGCCGAAATGTTCAAAAGCATGGCTGGCGTCTCGATGCTGCACATTCCGTACAAAAGCGCGGCGCCCGCCCTGACGGGCTTGATGGCGGGACAAACCTCCATGATTTTTGAAAATGTCTCGACCGCTTTGCCGCATATTCAAAGCGGCGCCCTGCGCGCCCTGGGCGTGACCAGCGCGCAAGGCTCGCGCGCCTTGCCTGGCGTGCCCAGCATCAACGACGCGGGTTTGCCCGGCTACGACATGTCGTTCTGGTATGGCTTGCTCGCCCCTGCGAACACGCCGCCGGAAACCGTCGCCAAGATCAACAAAGACGTCATGAGCGTTCTGGCCATGCCGGATGTGCGCAAAAACATGGAAGACCGCGGCATCGACATGAAACCGAATTCGCCCGATGAATTCAGCAAGTACATGCGCGCCGAAGTCCCCAAGTGGACCAAGGTGGTAAAAGATTCAGGCGCCAAGCTCGATTAGGATGAATGTCATGCAAGCCCCGCTTCACGCAAATCATGCGAACCAAAATTCCCGCGGCCCTCTGCCCCATTGCGTCCTGATCTCCACGGGCGGCACAATCGCCTCGCGTATCGATCCTCAAACCGGCCTGGCCCTGCCTGTGTTGTCGGGCGAAGACCTGCTCTCCACCCTGCCTGAGCTCGCCGGCATCGCCGACGTACAGATCGAAGACTTGTCGCGCATCCCGTCTCCGCATATAGCGCCGGAACATTGGATAGCCCTGCACCAGAGAATATCTGAGCTATTGGCGCAGGAACACATCGCGGGAATCGTGGTTACGCACGGCACAGGCACGCTCGAGGAAACCGCCTGGTTTCTGGACTTGACCCTGGACTCGAAAAAGCCCGTCGTCCTGGTGGGCGCACAGCGCAATGGATCGGAGCAGGGCTATGACGGCCCGCGCAATCTGCTGGATGCTTTCCGGATTTGCGTCTGCCCCGAATCCCATGGCAAGGGCGTGCTGGTGGCGCTGAACCAGCATATCAATACCGCCCGCGATGTCGCCAAGACACACACCTTCGATGTCGAAACCTTCAATTCGGGGGAATGGGGCTATATCGGCAATGTAACCATTGATCGCGTGAACTTCCATCGCCAGCCATTGCGCCGCCTGCATATCCCTGTCGGCGCCTCGGCCATGCCGCGGGTGGATGTGGTATCCATGTACCCGGGTGCGACAGGCGCTTTGGTACAGGCCGCAATCGACGACGGCGCGCACGGCCTGGTCATACAGGCGGTCGGCTCGGGCCATGTGAACCCCGCCATGTACGCAGCCGTGCAAAAGGCCATTGCCCAAGGCATCCCCATAGTCGTAAGCACGCGGGTTGCGAAAGGCGGGACGCGGGCATGCTACGGATTCGAAGGCTCGTCCCAATTGCTGCAAAACGCCGGCGCGGTGCTGGCCGGCGAGTTGTCCGCCTGGAAAGCACGCGTGGTTTTGATGCTGGCAATTCAGAACGGGACATCTTCCGCCGACGCGATGCCGGCTTATTTTCAAGCGTAAGAAACAAAGCGCAAAAACCCGCGCTCAGGTTGCACCGCGAAAAAGCGCGGGCCAGGGCCTGTTGGCGCTACATCCCCGTCCGCGTGGGATGTAGCGCCAACAGGCCCTGGCCCGCGCCCCTAGCTGCTCTCCAAGGGCGAAAAATACCGCGACTCGAGCATGACCCGGCGGGCCGTGCTCACGAGCGCCGCAATACCTTCCGATCGCGTCGCCTTGGGGTAGGCCGCGCAAATATGCAGCGACTCAAACGGTATTTTTTGCCGATAGCCGACAACCGATCCTTTCTGGATCTCGTCTCTCAGGATGCAGGTTGGCAGCACCCCCATGCCCACGCCTCCGGTCACAAGACGGGCAAGCATCGCCAGACTGTTGCAGGTGCTAAGGGTAAGTCCCGTTCCACCCTCTTTTTCCCACCAGCGCACCATCATTTCGTGCAATGGCGAAGGCTTGGGCATGCACAGAATAGTGGTGCCGGCCAGCGTTTGCGGATCGGCAAAGGTGCCCGGCAGCGGCCTGGCCCTGCTTCCCATCCACGCAACAGGCGCCAACGCCAGTACTTCGACGTGCATGTGCGGCGGATAGCCCGGGTCGGCAAGAAAAGCCACATCCAATCGATTGGCGGCCAGCTCTTCGGACAGCACGAAGCTATTGCTCACGGTCAATTCAACCTTCAGCCTCGGATAGCGCTCGCCGAACAAGGAAATGATCTGCGGCAGCACCGCGATGGCGATCGTCTCGGATGAGCCTACCCGCAGCGTTCCCTGCAGTGGATCACCCGTTCGCAGCCGCGTCTCCATCTCGTCCAGCAGCTTGAGTATCTGCTCGGTGTACTGCATAGCCACGACCCCGTCCGCATTGAGTTTTGCGGCCCTGCCGTCGCGTTCGAAAAATTTTCGGCCCAACGCCTCTTCGAGCTCGCGAATCCGCAGCGAAATGGTCGGTTGCGTGACGTTGATGTGCTTGGCCGCGGCCTGGAAAGAGCCAAGCTTGGAAATCGCGGTAAGCGCCTCGATCTGCGCAAGCGAGTAGCGACGCATTAGAATTTCCTATAGGAAAGCCTGTAAAAGTTTAATTAGTTTAATAGGTTGCGCGTTGTTAGGATAGCTTTATTCACTTCATACGGAGAACAAATGAGCAAGACCAAACTACTGCGCGACGCCATCTATGCACCGGAAATCCTGGTGCAACCGGGCGTCTTCGATGGGTTCAGCGCCCGGCTCGTCGAGCACATGGGGTACACAAGCGCGTTCATTACGGGAAGCGGCGTGAGCGAATCGCGGCTTGGCCTGGTCGATGTGGGCATCATGGGCATGGACGAGAACGTGACGGCCGCCAACAACATTGCGGCGTGTTCCAACCTGGCGCTCCTGGCCGACGGGGACACCGGCTACGGCAATGCAATCAACGCCTATCACACCGTGCGCGCCTTTGAACGCGCGGGGGTGGCGGGTGTGATGCTCGAGGATCAGGTTTGGCCCAAGCGCTGCGGGCACATGCGCGGCAAAGAAGTAATCCCGCAGGACGAGATGGTGCAGAAGCTTCGCGCCGCATGCGAAGCGCGCCAAGACCAGAATTTCGTCATCAAGTCCAGAACAGACACCCTTGCCACGCACGGGCTGGATGAAGCGATCCGGCGCCTTAACGCCTACGCGGAAGCAGGCGCGGATCTGCTCTTTGCCGATGCGCTGCTCGATGCGGAACAAATCAGGACGGTCGCGGCCAACGTTCCCAAGCCGCTATGCGTGAACATGGGTTTTGGGATCCGCCAAAGATCGACCACACCGCTATTGTCGGCCGCACAGCTTCAGGATCTCGGCGTGGCCGTGGTGATCTATCCGCGGCTTTTGACCGCCTGCGCACTTGCCGGCATGAAGAAAGGCCTGGAAGTCCTGGGCGCATCCCTTGTAAGCGGCCAGGCGGCTGACAGGCCGGATCTGGCGTTAAGCTTTGAAGAGCTGAACGATATCATGGGGATGCGTGAAATCCAGCGCCTGGAAGAGCGTTACCTCACACCCGCTCAAAAAGCGGCCAAATATGGCGATGAACAGACCGGCCCGATCAGCCAGGGGGGCCGCCCATGAGCAAGCCGCTTGACACCCTCAAACAAATGCCGGCGGGCGCCGCCGACTGCCACGCGCATGTCATAAAAAAAGATATGCCGCTCGCCAGCCTGCGCCACTCCCAACCGGCGCGGGATGCCAGCGTCCAGGAATACCTGCACATCCTGGATACCCACGGTGTTACTTACGGACTGCTGACCGCGCCAAGCTTTTACGGCCCCAATAACGAGGTAATGCTCCAGGCGCTGGAACAAGCGGCCGGCCGGCTTCGCGGGACGGCCATCGTGGAGCCGGACATTGACGAGGGCGAGCTCTCCCGCATGAAAGACAAGGGTGTGTGCGGCATTCGGCTCAACTGGATCAGGCGCGACGCCCTGCCGGACCTGGGTTCGCGTGAGTACCAGAGCCTGCTCGCCAAGGCAAAGAATCTGGGGCTGCACATCGAAGTGTATCTGGAAGGCGAGTTTTTGCCGGGTGTCCTCAAGGCCATCAACGAAAGCGGCGCGCGCGCCGTCATCGATCACTTCGGTCACCCGAAAGGAGAAAATGGGATCGACAGCGAAGGATTCAATGCGCTGCTCGGCGCCATTGAGGCGGGCAATACCTGGGTCAAGTTCTCGGCGCCGTTTCGACTGCGCGGCAGCGACCCGGCGGCCCTTGCCCAAAAAATTATCGCCCGGTCAGATGGCCAACGCGCTGTCTGGGCAACCGACTGGCCGTGGGTGGGCTTCGAAGACAAAGTCACTTATCAACAATGCGTCGACAGGCTCTTTGAGTGGGTGCCCGACAAAACGGTTCGGGACCGCATCCTAGTTGACACAGCGCATGATCTCTTTGGATTCGGCTCGGAAAATGCTGGCCTGGACTCTCGGTAGAACATATCACTCAATTTATAGACAAGGAGGCAACACCATGAACAAGTATAAATTTATCGGCGCCGCGGTTTTAATGGCGTTGGCACAGATATCCGTGGCCAAAGATGTGGCCAGGCTCATCATTCCGACCGCGCCTGGCGGCGGGACCGACACTCTCTTTCGGGCCATTGCCAAATACGCCGAGCCGCACCTGAATGCAACACTGGTTGTGCAAAATTCAGGAGGCGCGGGCGGCGCGATTGGCGTGAGCCAGCTTACACGCGCAAAACCCGACGGGCTGACCATGGCCGGCATCTGGATGGGTCCCATCACAGTGGCTCCGCACACCATCAATACGACCTACGGCCTGGATGACTACATTCCGGTCATTCAACTTGATAGCGCTCCCTACGTGTTTTGTGTGCGCCCGGATTTCCCTGCAAACAACGGCAAGGAGCTGCTGGAAGAGCTGAAGAAAAAACCGAATACCTACACATTCGGAACCGATGGGGTTGCCGGTCCCGGCCAACTTGCCGCGGAGCGCGTTTTCCAGGAGTTTGGGGTGAAGGCGCGCGACATTCCATATCGTGGCGCCGGAGAGACAATGCCAGCGCTTCTGGGCAGCGTGGTCGACATCTATGTCGGATCCATTCCCCCGGCTGTGGTAATGGAAAAGGCGAGCCAAGCCAAGTGCCTGCTTGTCACGTCGGCCAAGCCGGTGCCGGCGCTACCCCGCGCCATGAGCCTGGGCGAACTCGGCATCCCGGAAAAAGAAACCCTCTTGTGGCATGGAATCATCGTTCCGGCCGGCACCCCGGATGCGGCTGTAAAGCGCATCGAGGATGCCTTTGAAAAGGCCGCGAATTCTCCGGAAATGGCCGAGTTTTTCGAAACCGCGGGGGTGGCCAAGACGATACTCAGGCGCAAGGAGTTCTCTGCGCACATTCGCAGCGAGTATACGGAATTGGGCAAGATGGTCGAAAGCCTGGGCCTGAAAAAACAATGACGCACGCCGCCCCGCTCGCCTGCGACCCGCCCAAGGCCATGCGAGTGCTCGTCACCGGGGCGGCTCGCGGTATCGGGCTTGCCATCGCGCACGCGTTTCTCGGGGAGGGCGCGCGCGTCTTTATTTGCGACAGCGACAGCAACGCGCTGGATGCCCTGCCGCAAAGCGATCGACCACTTTTCGCAGCCCATGCCGACGTCGCCGACTCCCAATCTGTTCAACATCTCATGAGCCAAGTCCAAGAGACGCTCGGAGGCCTGGACGTTCTGGTCAACAACGCCGCCATTACGGGTCCCTTTGGACCCATCGAAGAAAATGATCCGGATCTTTGGGCCAAGGCAATCTCGGTGAATCTGGTCGGTCAATTCAACTGCGCACACCGCGCCGTGCCGCTTCTGAAAGCCGCGGGCGGCGGCAGTCTGGTCAACATGTCCTCCGTGGCCGGGCGCCTGGGCTACCCGATGCGCAGCGCTTACGCCGCGTCCAAGTGGGGCATTATCGGCCTGACCCAAACTCTCGCCATGGAATTGGGTCCGCACGGCATCCGGGTGAATGCGATTCTTCCCGGCATCGTCGATAACGAGCGGCATAGGGCGCAGGTTCGAGCTCAAGCCGACCGGCTCGGCATCAGCATTGAAGCGATGAATCGGCGCTACCTGGACACCATTTCCATGGGCGAAAAGGTCCATGAGGAGGAAATTGCCGAACTCGTGCTTTTTATTGCGTCCAGGCGCGGACGGCACATCAATGGCCAGTCGCTTGGGGTGTGCGGCAATGTGGAAACCATGCGGAGGCGGTGACTCCTCTCTTGACCTGTACGGACAATTGGCGTACATTAGAAATTAAGTTCGAAATCATCCGCCGGAATTGCGGGGTCCGCTATGCAACACACGACTGAAACCCTTGAGAAGACGCGCAATGCGCGGCTGGAAACACGCGTCTCCAGCGACCAGAAGAGTCTTTTCCAGCGCGCTGCGACGCTGTCCGGCCGCAGCTTGAGCGAGTTCGTCATCGAAAGCACCCAAGAGGCCGCGGCGCGAATCGTCAAAGAGCATGAAATCATCCGGCTGGCGCGGGACGAGCAAGAGGCGTTCGTATCCGCACTGCTTTCATCCGCCAAGCCCGGCGCCCGCTTGAGCAAAGCCGCAAAAAGCTACCGCCTGAAAGCGGGGCTTTGATTGCCGCCTATCCTGTCGCCCGATCATGTCGTTCCACTTGAAAAGGACCACAAGCGGGATGCTTTCGACTGCGGCAACGAAGAACTGAATCGTTATCTGCGCCGACAGGCGCGGCAAGATGCCGAACGGCACGTTGCCGCGCCATTTGTTTTGCGCGACCCTGACAACCGCGTGGTCCTCGGCTTCTATACCTTATCGGCGTCGCTCATCCCGCTGGACGAGTTGCCCGAAGCCATGCTGAAGAAACTCCCGCGCTATGACCATCTTCCGGTCGTCCTGCTGGGGCGCCTGGCGGTTGACCGGACGGCGAAAGGCCAAGGGATCGGTGAATTCCTATTGCTCGACGCGCTGCACCGCAGCTTGCAAACGGCCCGGCAGATCGGGGCCATGGCGGTGATCGTGGATGCCAGGGACCCAAGCGCCGAGGGTTTTTACAAGCGCTTTGATTTCCTTCCCTTCCAGCGCAAGCCGTTGCGTTTGTTCCTGCCAATGCGCCAGATCGCCCGGCTCTTTGAGTGATAGATCCTGGCTGGTACCTGCGGCAGCGCGGCTGGCTGGCCGGCACGTGTTCATAAATCCAGAAACCGGTGATCGACAGACACGTCAGCCGCAATGGATATTGTGTGGCGACCGACGCTAAAAGCGCTGGGCATCAGACATCGCGATGCACGGCAGGCCCGTCATACCTTTGCCACCATGTGCCTTATGGCCGGGATGAATCCGATAATGGGGAAGAGCCATTCGGCCTACGTTTCAAGATAGATGGGGGCTCTTCATCATTAAAGGGGGACAGCGACATTCATTAGACTTGTTTTTGCGACGAAACACGTTTAATGGAAGCAATGCCGATGTCCCCAGTAAATTCTATCTTAGGAATCAGAGATTTATTGATTGATCGAGTGGAATGTGGCCCAGAGATTCACGTCTGGGCCCGGCCAGCCAAGCGCTTGGCGTGCGTACATTGCCAGCAAGAGTCGGTACGTATTAAGGCCACACACCAACGTACGCTCAAACACACGCGCCAGGGCAACCAGCTGATGGTGCTGCACCTGCGCGTGCCCAAGTACCACTGCACCGATTGCAATCGCTATTTTCGCCACCGCTTCGCGGGCATCCGGCCGCGGCGCCGAGCCACCGAAGCGTATCGCCTGGAGGTCTTCGAGGCCCACGACGGGGGCGTGAGCCAGCACCAACTGACGCGCACGCATCGTATCGGCAGCGCCACGGTCGAGCGCTGGTATCAATCGTTTGTAAAGCAACGGGTCTCGGAGCTCTCGGGCAGGGCCTGCCCCCAGGTGCTGGGCATCGATGAACATTTCTTCAGCCGTAAAAAGGGCTACGCCACCACGCTGGTCGATTTGAAGAATCACAAGGTGTTCGATGTGGTGCTGGGCCGCTCAGAAGCCAGCCTGCGCAGCTATTTGAAGCGTTTGCCGGGCAAGGAGCACGTGCGTGTCATTGTGATGGATCTATCCGAGACCTATCGCCGTATTGCCCAACAGTACTTTCCCAATGCCATGATCGTGGCCGATCGCTTCCATGTCATTCGGCTGGTGAACCAGCATTTGCTCAAGCTGTGGCAACAGCACGACCCCCAAGGGCGCAAGAACCGGGGGCTGCTCAGCCTGATGCGCCGCCATCACTGGAATCTATCTTCGGTCCAGAAGGAACGTCTGCACCAGTACCTGGCACAGTCGCCGGTGCTGCAGGCCTTGTATTTCGCCAAACAGCAACTGAACGGCTTTCTGGTCATGAAGCACTTGAAGGCCAAGCGGGCCAAGCAGTTGCTGCCCAAGTTTCTGGCCTTGATCCGCCAGTTTGAACAAAGCCCGGCCAAGGCGCTGGCCGCTACGTTAACATCGTGGCTGGAGCCCATTGTACGAATGTGGCGATTTACCAAGTCCAATGGGATCACCGAGGGGTTCCACACCAAGATGGAAATGCTCTCACGCCGAGCGTACGGGTTCAGGAATTTTGAGAATTACCGCATGCGGGTCTTGGCCCAGTGCGGTTGGAACGGTGTGATTAACCGAGTGTGATGAGTGCCCATCCCCCGTTAATGGGGAAGAGCCTAGATGGGCCACACCAACCCTCGCATGTTCTTTGAGGTGCATTCGAAGTGGATCGACCGCGAGGCCAGCGGTAGAGAGAAGGCCAAGATGGATGCGCTGTTTGTGCAACCAGGAACCAGGGGCCGAAAGACAAAGGGCGCTTTGCTGATTTCGTCACGCTATTGCCACGCAACCCGCCTAAGTCATTGATTTTTTGGCGCGCCCGACAGGAATCGAACCTGTATCAAGAGCTTCGGAAACTCTCATTCTATCCATTGAACTACGGGCGCAGGGTCGTCATTGTAGCGTGTTTGGCAAAGAGTTTTTTTTCAGGCTTTTTTTTGTGTTTTGAACACCGCATAAACCTGAAAAGGGGCAACTTTCATGCACTGAAGCGACAGTCTCGCTATAATCCTTAATTCACGTGGTTTTGAGTCCTTCGCAATTCATGCGCAAGAACCGCCACACATGGCACACCCATACAGAATTCAGGCCTTGGCGCCCTCTGACTAGGAACATGCAGGATTCGATTATGAACCACACAGAAGAACACGTTGAAGAGACCATCGAAGAGCACGAAGGCCTCATCAAAACGCCCAAGCAACTGATCGTAACTGTAATTCTGGCTTTCATTCTGCCGGTTCTGATTATTGGTCTCCTCATCAATCTGGTGTCGTCCAGTTTCACGATGGGGTCTGGCTCCAACGCTCAAACGCCCGAGGCAATTGCCGCGCGCATCAAGCCTGTCGCGGGATTCAGCCTGGTCGACGCCAATGCTCCCAAGGTCATGAAGACCGGGCAACAGGTGTTCGAATCCACCTGTACGGCCTGCCATACCGCCGGCGTGGCCGGCGCGCCCAAAATCGGCGACAGCGCCGCCTGGGCTCCCTTCATAAAGGGCGGCTACGACGAACTGGTCAAGAATGCGATCCACGGCATCAAGGGCATGCCGCCCAAAGGCGGCAACCCTTCGCTCAGCGATTTTGAAATCGAACGCGCCGTGGTCTACATGACCGGCAAATCGGGGGGGTCGTTCAAAGAACCGGCGGAACCCGCCGCCGCCAAGCCCGCGGCTGCCGCTGCTCCCGCGGCACCCCAAGCGCCAGCTGCTCCTGTTGCGGCAGCGCCGGCTCCCGCCCCGGTTGCCGCGGCTCCGGCTCCAGCGGCAGCTCCCGCTCCGGCCGCAGACAGCGCCGCTATCGATCCCGCTGGCGAAAAGCTCTACAAAGCCGTTTGCTTTGCCTGCCACGCCACCGGCGTAGCCAACGCTCCCAAGTTCGGCGACAAAGCCTCATGGGCCAAGTACATCGATACCGGGCTGGATGCAATGGTGCAAAACGCCATCCACGGCGTTGGCGCCATGCCGCCGCGCGGCGGCTCGCAAGCCAGCGATGCCGAAATGAAAGCCGCGGTCCAATACATGGTGCACGCAGCCAAGTAACAGCCAAGAACCCCACCGCAATAAAAAACCGCCAGATTTTATCTGGCGGTTTTTTATTGCTCGATTACATCACTTCCGGTTTGCGCTTGACGCGCCGCGCGTCAAGGCCGTGGACCTCTCACCGGCTTGGCGCCACAGCCGCAAGCAGATCGGATCAGCGCTCCGGCACTGATCCGACCGCCGCCTGTTTATTTGGCGGAGCAGGCCGCGTCGACGCGCAGCGACAAACCCAGTTGAACACGGCGCTGCAGCCACGGACTTGGGCGGTAGCGCATATCGCCGGTTACGCGGTACATGGAGCGCAGGATTTCCAGCAAATGTGCGGCGCCCAGCCCATCGCCCATGGATAAAGGCCCGCCCTTGGGGTAGCCCAAGCCCAGCGAGACGGCAAGGTCGATATCCGTAGGCGAAGCAATGGCTTGCTGGGCGATATCGCTGGCCACATTGACAATCGCCGCGACGATGCGCTGGCCGATGAAGCCCGCCGAGTCGTCGATCACCGAAACCGGCGTATTGTCGGAGGCGAACAAAGCATGGGCGGCATCGCGCCACTTCGGCAGCGTCGCGACCGAACACATCAAGACACGGCGCTTGCCCTGCTCCAGTCCGAAGAATGTATCCAACGCAACGGTGCGTTCGCCGTCCAGTTGATGCGAACTGACCACCGTGGCCGTATCCTCGCCGTAAGGCGTGACAATGATAAGGGCATCGGCGGGCGGCGCTTCGGCAGCAATCACATTCACCCCCAGGCTCTTGAGCAGCGCGGCGGCACGCTTGTGCCCTACTGAATGGTAGGGCGCCAGCCATACCTTCAGGCCCGCGGACAGCGCCGGAACTGCAGGCTCGGCGGGCACTTGTTTCTGGCCGTCGGGATAAGCGTAAAAACCCTGTCCGGTTTTGCGGCCCAGCAGCTTGCCGGCGCTGCGCACCGCTGTAATAGGCGACGGACGGAACCGCGGCTCGTCGTAAAACTGCCGGTAAATCGATTCCATGACAGCATGCGATACGTCCAGGCCCGTCAAGTCCAGCAATTCGAACGGCCCCATGCGAAACCCGCCCTGATCGCGCATGATGGCGTCGATCTGGTAGAACGGCGCCACGGACTCCAATGCCGCCTTCAGGCCCTCGATATTCATGCCGCGCCCAGCATGGTTGACAATGAAACCGGGCATGTCCCTGGCCCGCACAGGAGTGTGCCCCATGTCTCGCGCCAGGGCCATCAATGCATCGCCTGTCCGGGGATCGCTACGCAGCCCGTCGATGATCTCGACCACTTTCATCAGGGGAACGGGATTGAAGAAATGAAAACCCGCCACCCGGGCCGGATGCTCGCAGGCCTGGGCAATAGCCGTTATGGACAAGGATGACGTATTGGAAGCCAGGATGCAGTCCGCCGGCACAATACCTTCCAGTTGCCGGAAAAGATCGCACTTGACCTCCAGCCGTTCGACCACCGCTTCGATCACCACGTCGGCCTTGCTCATCGCCTGCAAATCTGTGCAGGGCTGCACACGGGCCAGCGACTGGGCGGCCGCTTCGGCAGTGATTTTTCCTTTGGCGGCCAGCTTGTCCCACGTTTCGCTCAAATTCGTTCGCGCGGCCGCAACCGCATCGGCATTCAGATCGAACAGCAGGACGTCGAAGCCCGCCTGAGCCGCAATCTGGGCGATTCCCCGCCCCATGGCCCCTGCTCCGACTATTCCTATGGTCTTGATGTTTTTCATTGAGTCAACTCCTGGATTTCTTCGTCTGACAGGCCCAGGCGTTCGCGCAGGACCTGTTCGGTGTGTTCGCCCAGCAAGGGCGCGGCATGGTGATAATTAACTGGACTATCGGAAAATCGCAATGGGCTGCGCCCTACCGGAGCCTGTCCGGCCGAACTGTGCGGCAGCGTATGCCACATGCCCCGGGCTTTGACTTGCGGATCCTGGTATACCTGATCGATGGTGTTGATTGGCCCTGCCGGCACACCCGCGCGCTCCAGCGCTTGCAGCCAATAGTCGCGAGCCTGGATTTTCATGGCTTCGGTCAGCAGCGGTATCAGGATCTCGCGATGGATTACGCGATTGGAATTTATTTTGAAGCGTGGGTCGTCGGACAAGGACGGCAGGCCGATGACCTGGCAATACGCCTTGAACTGTGTGTCGTTGCCCACCGCCACGATCAAGTGGCCATCGGCCGCGGCGAATACCTGGTAAGGCACAAGATTCTGGTGGGCATTGCCGGCGCGGCCGGGCGCAACGCCCGTGGTCATGTAGTTCAGGTTCTGATTGGCCAGCATGGCCACCTGGCAGTCCAGCAAGGCCATGTCTATGTGCTGGCCCAGGCCGCTGCGGGCGCGTTCGTGCAAAGCGGCCAGGATACCTACTGTGGAATACATGCCGGTCATCAGGTCGGCCACGGCCACCCCTGCCTTTTGCGGGCCGCCGCCGGGCAAGTCGTCGCGTTCGCCGGTAATGCTCATCAGCCCGCCCATGCCCTGGATCATGAAATCGTAGCCAGGCCGGCTGGCATATGGCCCTGTCTGGCCGAATCCGGTAATGGAGCAATAAATCAGGGCCGGATTGACGGCCTTGATGCCTTCGTAGTCCAGGCCGTATTTGCGCAAGCCTCCAACCTTGAAGTTTTCGACCAGGATGTCGCATTGCCCGGCCAGTTCGCGCACCAGGCCGGCCCCGCGCTCGGTGGCGATATCGATGGCAACCGACAGCTTGTTGCGATTGGCCGACGCATAATAAGCGGCTTCGGTCGTGTCGTTGCCCTGCTCGTCCTTAAGATAGGGAGGCCCCCAGCCGCGCGTATCGTCGCCGGCCCCGGGACGTTCGATTTTGATGACTTCAGCCCCAAGATCGGCGAGGTTCTGTGTGCACCACGGCCCGGCCAGCACTCGGCTAAGGTCTAAAACACGAATTCCAGTAAGAGGCGCAGAGCGTAAAGACATGGCGGCCTGTCGGCAAGTAAAAGCGGTATTTTGCCTGATCTGGCGCATCAATGCCCGCCGCGCGCCGGAACGTCTCATCAGGCGACCATTTACGCCCTAGAATATGGCCAGCGTTGCGCCGCATTGCCGTGCAGCGCAGCCATGCACAGCAATTCATATCCGGAGATTCCGAATGCCCCGCGACACGGTCACCCAGCTTTACCAGCATCTTTCCTTGCCCGTCATATCGGCGCCAATGTTTATCGTTTCCGGCCCTGAACTGGTCATTGCCCAATGCGCCAGCGGCATTATAGGATCCATGCCCGCGCTGAATGCCCGCCCCCAAAGCAAGCTGGCGGAATGGCTGACCCAGATCGATACGGCCCTGGAAGAGATCAAGCGCCGGGATCCCCATCGGGTGGTCGCGCCCTACGCCATCAATCATATTATCCATAAGTCCAACGACCGCGTGGCCGAAGATCTGGCGGTATGCGCCCAGCATAAAGTGCCGCTTATCATCACCAGCCTGCGGGCGCCCAACGATGTGGTCGATACCGTCCATGGCTGGGGCGGCAAGGTTTTTCACGATGTGACGACTTTGCGCCATGCCCAAAAGGCGCTGGACGCCGGAGTGGACGGCCTGATCCTGGTATGTTCGGGCGCCGGCGGCCACGCCGGCACGCTGAGCCCGTTTGCCCTTCTGGCCGAAGTGCGCAACGTCTTTGACGGCCCCATTGCCTTGTCCGGCGCCATTACGCGCGGCCAGGACGTGCTGGCGGCCCGCGCGATGGGCGCCGATTTCGCCTATATCGGCACGCGTTTCATCGCCAGCCGCGAAGCGCAGGCCCAGGACGCCTATAAGCAAATGCTGGTCCAGGCCCAGGCCAGCGATATTCTCTACACCCCGTTTTTCACAGGCATCCCGGGAAATTACCTAAAACCCAGCATTAGCGCCGCTGGACTGGATCCCGATAATCTATCCGGCGCAAACGCCCAGGGAATCGACTTCGGCAGCACGCGTACGAAAGCGTGGCGCGATATATGGGGCGCGGGCCAGGGGGTAGGCAGCATAGACAGCGTTATGTCGGTCGAACACATCGTCGACAGACTCAAGCAAGAGTACCGGCAGGCATGCCAGGCCCTCAATGATTCGTTTGCGGAGGCGCAAGCATGATAGTAAGCAGCGTCGAAGGGTCTTGCACGATCCTGGCCATCGATCGCCCGGCACAGCGCAATGCCTTGACCGGCGCCATGTACCAGGCGCTCGACCAAGGGTTGCGGCAAGCCCAGGCCGACCCCGGTTGCCATGCCGTGATCCTGACCGGCGGCAGCGATTGCTTTACGGCCGGCAACGATTTGGGTGAATTCCAGGGCGCCGATCGCGGCATCAGCGACAGCCCCGCCCTGGCATTCCTGCGCACCCTGGCGGCTATCGATGTCCCCGTCATCGCTGCAGTCGAGGGCAACGCCGTGGGAATAGGGGTAACGCTGCTTCAGCACTGCGACTTTGTCTATGCCGGCGATACCGCAAAGTTCGTCATGCCATTTGTATCGCTGGGGCTATGCCCCGAAGGCGGCTCGAGCACCCTTATGGCCCAATTGGTGGGCGCGCGCCGCGCCGCCGAATGGCTATTGCTGGGCAAACCGTTCGGCGCCGCCGAGGCGCTGGAAAGCGGCTTCATTACAGCCATTGCGCCGGCGGGACTAGCCTTGACACAGGCGCGAACCGTCGCCGCGGCGCTGGACAAACAGCCTGGGCAAGCACTCAGGATATCCAAACGCATGCTGCGCGAGCCGGGCCGCGCCGCCCTGATGCATACATTCGATACCGAACGCGATCTTTTCGCCCAACGGCTGAAATCCGAAGAAGCCCAGGCCGCTTTCCGGCGATTTTTCGATAAAAAACCAAGCCGGAAATAACATCCGCCTTGCGTTGACAACTGACATGCCCGATATCAGCCAGCGTTGGGCGCCTTTTTGTGGCGAATAAACACCATTTTTTGCCCATTAAAGAAAAACTAGGGTTTACCCTAGCTATATCCTAGGGTAAACCCTATAATTACTTGTCAGTACACAGAAGCTCTTTTAAAGGTGAGTAATTATGTCGGATCTTTCTTACAAGCACTACAGCCGCCTGAGCGATTCTCTCGAACGCGCCCTTATGCGCGATGCCCTCAGCAACGGTCAGTCAATTTCGACCCTGGATCTGGTAAAAAAGGCAGCCCGCGCCGTGAAAACAGGTGTCGTGGCAATCGCCAGCTACATGGTCGATGTGACCAGCGCCCTGGATGAGGCACGCGCCAAAGACGCGCGCTACACACGCACGGCGTGGTAAGCGGCACTTAAGCGCAGCATTCAAGCGCTTATAGCAAAGAAGCCTGCCCAATGCGGCGGGCTTTTTTGTGAGCGGCTTATGCCGTATCGATTTACCTGCTTGCCCCGCCGCTCGCTGTCGGCCGGACGAGTATTGCAGCCGCGTAATCCGGCAGGATGCTGCGGCAACGATTGCGCCAATGCCGCTCCGCCTGTGTCAGAGACCTTGTCCAGGCTGCTACGCCGAATACACGCCTGCGGTGCTGATTTGATCTATGTTTTATTCAGCAAGGCCTTCAGCATGCCCAGCCGGTCTTTAGGGCTAAGCGCCCGCTCGGCAGGGTCTTCTTCTTGCCGCGCAAGCTCGGCCAGACCCATTTCTTCGATGAAACGGGAACGCTCGCGCACGACATCGTCGCGCGCGCGCCTGCGCTTTTTACACCAGGTAAGATGCAGCGTGCGCTGAGCCCGCGTAATACCAACGTACATCAGACGGCGCTCTTCCTGAATACGCAGAACCATGGCGTCGGCCGCGGCGGCCGGATCGGTATCGTCTTCGTCGCGCCCCAAATGCGGCAGCAAGCCCTCTTCGACACCCGCCAGGAACACATGAGGATATTCCAGCCCCTTGGAGGCGTGCAAGGTGGATAGCTTGACGGCATCCGGATCGTCGTCGTCGGAGCGTTCAAGCATGGTGACCAGGGCGACATGCTGCACCAGTTGCAACAGCGTCAAGCCATCTTCCTGGGATTTGCGCTTTAGCCAGCCCACCAGTTCCATTACATTGTTCCAGCGGGTTTGAGCCGGCCGGTCTTCCAGCGTGTCGTACAGGAACCGCTCGTATTGAATGGCACCGAGCATATCGTCCAATATGGCTGCGGCCGAGTCGTCTTTCGCACCATCCACGCCGACTCCGCCCGCGGCATCGTCGATGCCGAACAGGTTCCCGCTGCCCGGCGGCATGGCATGCACCGCCCCGTCCTTGCGGCCGGCTCGCGCCTGGATGCGTTGGATGAAAGCGCCAAAAACCTGCAAAGGCTCCAACTGCTTGGCAGCCAGCCTTTCCGTAGCGCCGATTTCGAAAATGGCTTCAAACAACGACAATTGCTTTTCGGCGGCAAACTGGCCCAGCGACTGCAGCGTAACTTGCCCGATGCCCCGGCGAGGCGTGGTCACCGCCCTGATAAATGCCGGATCGTCGTTATCGTTGGCCACTAAACGCAGATACGCCAGGATATCGCGGATCTCGGGCTTTTCGAAAAAGCTCTGTCCGCCGGAAATAATGTACGGGATTCTAAGATTGCGCAGCGCTTGTTCCAGGGCGCGCGCCTGCTGGTTGCTGCGATACAGCACGGCAAAGTCGCGCCATTCGGCCTGCCGCTCGAACCGCGCCGCCGACAAGCGCACCGCAATGGACTCCGCCTCGGCTTCTTCGCTGTCCATGGGGGTTACCTGTATAGGCTCGCCCACACCCAGGTCCGACCACAGCTTCTTGCCGAACAGATTCGGGTTTTTAGCGATGACATGATTGGCGGCGGAAAGGATGCGCTGTACAGAACGATAATTCTGCTCGAGCTTGATCACTTTGAGCGACGGGTAATCGGTGGTGAGCTTGGCCAGATTTTCCACCGTGGCGCCGCGCCAGGCATAAATGGCCTGGTCATCATCGCCCACGGCGGTCAGCATGGCCCGCTGACCGCTGAGCCACTGCACCAGCCGGTACTGGCATACATTGGTGTCCTGGTATTCGTCGACCAGCAAATAATGCACGCGCGCCTGCCAGCGCTGGCGCACCTCGGCATTATGTTCCAGCAACAGGGCGGGCAGGCGGATCAAGTCGTCGAAATCGACCGCCTGGTATGCCGCCAGCGTTGCGCTGTAACTGCGATAAATCTTGGCCGCTTCCACCTCGCTGGCGCTCGAGGCGCTGCGGTCGGCGGCATCGGGATCCATCAGGGCATTTTTCCACAGGGAAATGTTCTGTTGTACCGTGCGCAGACGCGCCCTGTCGGTCGTGACCAGCAACTCCTGGATGATCGCCAGCGCATCGTTTGAATCGAGGATGGAAAACTGCGGCTTCAGGCCGGCATGGGCCGCCTCTTCGCGCAAAAACCGCAGGCCCAGCGAGTGAAATGTGCTGACGGTCAGCCCTTTGGCCAATTTGGGGTCGACCAGCAACTTGACCCGCTCGCTCATCTCGCGCGCGGCCTTGTTCGTGAAGGTAAGCGCGACCACTTGCCGTGCTGAATAGCCGCATTCACGCAACAGGTAGGCGATTTTTTGCGTAATGACCCGTGTTTTGCCGCTGCCGGCTCCCGCCAGCACAAGGCAAGGACCATCCAGATACAGCACGGCCTGACGCTGCATGGCGTTCAGATCGGGCGCTACGGTATGACCTTGGGAGGAATTCAATACTGACCTTTCTATATTTCCAGCGGATCGACTTCAAGGTTATAGCGCACACGAGAACGCCGAGCCAGGTCGCCCAGGGCGTAAGTCCATGCCGCCAGGAAGGCCTGCAAGGCCGGGCGATTCGTGCTTTCGACCAGTAATTGCGCGCGCTCGATATTGGCCACGCGCACGACCCGCAGCGGCACTGGATCGTACACGGTAATCGCCGATGCGGTGGGGAAATTTTCGGGGTAGTCATCCGGCAGGGCCCGGGCATGCGCCAGGAAGTCCAGCGCGGTAGCCAGTTCTCGGGCCTCGGCGGTTAACAAAGCCTGATAGGCATACGGAGGCAGCCCCACCGCTTCGCGCTCGGACAAGCCATACTGGGCGAAACCGGGATAGTCGTGTTTAAGCAAAGCCTGATACACCGCCTGTTCCGGGTAATCGGTCTGGATGATGACTTCGCCGCCCTGTACATGGCGGCCCGCCCGCCCAGCCACCTGCATCAGTTGCGCAAAAAGCCGTTCCGGCGCGCGAAAGTCCTGTGCGAACAACATGGAGTCGGCGTTCAGCACACCGACCAGGCCCAGATTCGCGAAGTCGTGCCCCTTGGCCACCATTTGAGTTCCGACCAGCAAATCGACTTCTCCGGCATGCACTTGGGCAAACAGCGCGGCGGCGCTGCCTTTCAAACGGGTGCTGTCGGCATCGATACGCGCGATGCGGGCTTTGGGAAAGAGCTCGGCCAAGTGTTCTTCGACCCTTTGCGTGCCCCGCCCCATGGGCTTGAGGTCTTGATCGCCGCAATCGGGACAGGCTCGCGGCGCCCGAGCCTGATAGCCGCAATGATGGCATTGCAAATGATTGTGCCTTGCTCCGGCCCGATGCAGCACGGTATAGGCCGTGCAGCGAGGGCAATTGCTGACCCAGCCGCAAGATGCGCAATTGAGCACCGGGGCATACCCGCGGCGGTTCAGGAAAATAAGCGCCTGCTCGCCGCGATCCAGGCGTTCGCCCAGCGCCGTGACGAGTTGCGGAGAAAACCCTTCCTTCATGGCCAGGCGCCGGGTGTCGACCAGGCGCACCTTGGGCAATTCGACATCGCGAGCCCGCCTGGCCAGGGTGAACCGGTGATAATGGCCGCGCTGCGCATGGCTCCAGCTTTCCAGCGAGGGTGTCGCCGAACCCAGCACGATAGGCACATTGCAATCGCGCGCGCGCCATACCGCCAGGTCGCGGGCGGAATAGCGCAGGCCGTCTTGCTGCTTGTACGAGGTATCGTGTTCTTCATCGACAATGATCAGGCCAAGATCCGGCACAGGCGCAAAAATGGCCATGCGCGTCCCCAGCAGGATGCGCGCATGGCCGCGCTGGATACTTAGCCATGCTTGCAAACGCTCGCCATCGGCCAGGCCGCTGTGCATGACCGCCAGGGTTCCATGGCTGGCCAGACCAGCCAGCCGCGCTCGCAAAGATTGTTCAAGCTGAGGCGTAAGGTTGATTTCCGGCACCAGGAACAATACCTGCCGCCCCCTGGCCAAGGCAGATTGCGCGGCATGCAGATATACCTCGGTTTTGCCGCTGCCGGTAACGCCATACAGCAAGACGGTTTTATGCTCGTGCATGGCGGCTATGGCCTGCGCGGCGGCGGTCTGCTCGGCGTTCAGCGAAGGCGCGGCGTCGGCCGGCACAGGCGCGCCCGCAATTTTGGCGCGCCGGTCCAGGCGCTTGACCGGCCCGCCCGCGGATCGTTTACCTTGATAAGCCGTTACCTTGCGCAAACCGGTAGGCAAGGCAGGCAACATTACCTCGCCGATGGGCCGCTGATAATATTGCGCCGCAAAAGAAGCCAGCCGCAACCAATCGGCGGGCATGGGAGGAGTGTCGTCCAGAACCTGGTCGACATCCTTGATGTGCTCGGGTGCGATCGCGGGTTCGGCGGGTGTGGCCACAACCATGCCTACCAGCTTGCGGCGCCCGAACGGCACGATTACTCTGGAGCCGATCGGCACCGCAACTGAAGCACGGTAGTCAAATACATCGAGCAGCGGCACATCGAGTGCGACGCGTACCCAAAAAACAGACTGATCCGCCGTTCCGCCATACGATTCGACAGGCGGTTGGACTATAGCGATATCTGACATTAATACTTCAAGTAAATTCTTGCTAAATGCTCTAAACGCAAGCAGCAAGCGAGTTTTGAGGTATAGACCCCACGCCTGTGGATAACTTTGGGGAAAAACCGAAGAACAACTTGATAAAAGTCAATAAGAAGACAATTAACTATTTTGAAAAAATTATTAACAAACAAATTAATTTATTAAAAAACAATAACTTAGAAGTTATTTCCAAACAGTCGCTGACATAAGAAAATAAATTGTGCACAGCACCGAAAATTGTGCACAACCTTGAGATGATCGTAAAAGAGTCAAGGGATTTCCCCCTTGATTTTATTTAGCTTTGGTGTTTGGACCGGCTATAAGTATGAACTTCGTCGACCAGCGCCGTTACCGCTTCGGGTGGCGTAAAACGCGAGATGCCATGACCTAGATTGAAGACGTGGCCACCATTTTTGACCGGGCCGAAGTCGTCGATAACGCGTCTGGCCTGAGCGCGAATCGCGGCCTCTCCGCCGAACAAGGCCATGGGATCCAGGTTACCTTGCAGTGCAACGGAATCGCCGGTGCGTTGCCGCACCTGAGCCAGGTTTGCTGTCCAGTCCAGGCCCACCGCCGTGCAGCCACAAGCTGCGATCTGCTCGATCCACTGCGCGCCACCCTTGGTAAATACTATGGATGGCACGACGCGCCCTTCGTGCTCGCGAATGAGGCCCTGAACGACCTTGCGCGTATAAGCCAGCGAGAATTCCTGGAACAGGCCATCGGCCAGCACCCCGCCCCAGCTATCGAAAATCATGACGGCCTGGGCGCCCGCCTGGATTTGGGCATTCAGATAGGCAATGGTGGCCTGGGTATTGATTTCAAGCAAGCGATGCAAGAGATCGGGGCGACTGTACAACATGGTTTTGATCAGGCGGTAATCGCTGGAGCCCTGCCCTTCGACCATATAGCATCCCACTGTCCAGGGGCTGCCGGCAAAACCGATCAAAGGCACTTTTCCATCGAGCTCTTTGCGAATCAGGGAAATGGCGTCGAACACATATTGCAATTTGGCAAGATCGGGAACGGCCAGTTTTTTTACATCGTCCTCGTGACGTATGGGATAAGCGAATTTGGGCCCTTCGCCGGGCAGGAAATCCAACCCCAGCCCCATTGCGTGCGGAATAGTAAGAATATCGGAAAACAGGATGGCCGCGTCCAGGTCGAAACGCAACAAGGGCTGCAAGGTTACTTCGCATGCATATTCCCGGTTTTGCGCCAGGCCAAGGAAGGACCCAGCGCGCGCCCTGGTTTCGTTGTACTCGGGCAAATAACGCCCGGCCTGGCGCATAAGCCAGACTGGCGTGTAGGGAACCGGCTCGCGCAGCAGCGAGCGCAGAAAAATATCGTTTTTCAAAATAGGTGTAATCACGTCTATCCTTATTCTAAAGAAACCCGATTTTACCCGTCTCGGGCGCTATCGGTGCTTTGCATGCCGCGAAACGGCGTGGCGTCGATTTCGTGTTTACGCATCAGCGCCCAAAAGGCGCGCCTGTGCTTTTGGGCTGCGCGAGCCGCCATGGCAATATTGCCCGAATGACGGCCCAGCGCCGCAGTGATGTAGGCGCGCTCGAACCGTTCTATTACCTTGCTTTTGGCGGCCCTGAAGGATTCTTTGGAAGTCGCGCAGCGCGAAGCGGAAGCCGCGGCGAAGGCGTCCAGTTCGTGCCCCGTTCTGTCCAGGATAGTAGCGCAAATGGCTTCTTGGCCGGTTGTATCGCAAACCCCTTGATACCGCGCCGCCGATTCGGCAACGCCGGCGGGAGCCGCCACGATGGCCGCTGGATAACGCTTGCTATCCAGCAGGTGCTCGATACGCGCCCTAAGTTCTTCCGAACAGGCCGGGCTGCGTATGAAATCGGCAAGCCCAAGATCGTATAAATCGTTTAGCGCCGCCGCCTTCAAGTTGTACGCCAATGCCAGAACGGGCGTCTGCACTATCCCCTGGGCAGCCGACAAGGCCTTGCGGGCCCATGCCAGGTTGTGTTCGGCGACAGGCAGCAAGCAGGTGTCGAAGCGCCTGAGGCGCATGGACGACTCGGCCAGCACGGCAACCGAATCAGGCTTGCCGATATCGGCGATATCCAGCCTGTGCAATTGCAAACGGCTGCCTGTATGGGATGCAAGCCATGGGTTTATCCATTGTTCGCAACAAGTTGTACTAAAAACGGCGCAATCCAGATATTCTCTCATCGGCTCCTCCTTCAAGGTAATGCCTGCTTATTATCGACGTGACTAGATGGGACATTGGCGGCAATGCAAACAGCGCTAGTGCAGTAAGAATAATAAGCAGCGGGAAAAGCAACAATTCGGAATACTCTTAACTCGGAAAGTACGTATGCCGTCTCTAAGAAAATAGCGTCATCAAGCAAAAAGGGCACCGTAGAGGCGCCCTTTTTGCTTGATATGCCCCGCCTTTGAGCGGCGGGCCTGCCTGTTCGCCGGCTAGTGCCCGCGCCGCATCTGGCTAAGGCGGCGCGCCGCCGCGGCCTGCGCCGCAAGCATGGCGAGTTCGGCTTCGACCACGGCAATATCGGCCTTGTCCTTGGCGTTGCGCAAGGCCTCTTCGGCGCGCTTGCGCGCTTCGACAGCCTTGGCTTCATCAAGGTCTTCAGCGCGAATAGCCGTATCGGCCAACACCGTAACGGTGCCCGGCTGTATCTCCAGGATGCCGCCGGCCACGAAGATGTTTTCCTCGGAGCCGTCGGGTTGCACGACCTTGACCGTTCCGGGGCGAATGCGCGAAATAAGCGGCGTATGGCCAGGCAAAATACCCAGCTCGCCCGCCTCGCCAGGCAGTGTCACGAACTTCGCCTCACCGGAGAAAATCGATGCTTCCGCACTGACTACGTCAACATGCAAGTAGGCCATGTGTAGTCCTTATTGGAGTTTCTTGGCTTTCTCGAAGGCTTCGTCGATCGTGCCGACCATGTAGAAAGCCTGCTCGGGCAGCGCATCGCACTCGCCTTCGACGATCATCTTGAAGCCGCGGATGGTTTCTTTCAGCGGAACGTATTTGCCCGGCGAACCGGTAAACACTTCGGCCACGTGGAAAGGCTGCGACAGGAAACGCTGGATCTTGCGAGCGCGCGCCACGGCCTGCTTATCTTCCGGCGACAGTTCGTCCATGCCCAGAATCGCGATGATGTCGCGCAATTCCTTGTAGCGCTGCAGCGTTTGCTGCACGCCGCGGGCCACGGCATAGTGCTCTTCGCCCACGACTTGCGGATCGAGCTGGCGGCTGGTGGAATCGAGCGGATCGACGGCAGGGTAAATACCCAGCGCGGCGATATCGCGCGACAACACGACGGTGGAGTCCAGATGCTGGAAGGTGGTTGCGGGCGACGGGTCGGTCAAGTCATCGGCAGGCACGTACACGGCCTGGATCGACGTGATCGAACCGGTCTTGGTCGACGTGATACGTTCTTGCAGCTTGCCCATTTCTTCGGCCAGCGTAGGCTGGTAACCCACGGCCGAAGGCATGCGGCCCAGCAGCGCCGACACTTCGGTACCGGCCAGCGTGTAGCGATAGATGTTGTCGACGAAGAACAGGATGTCGCGGCCTTCGTCGCGGAATTTCTCGGCCATGGTCAGGCCCGACAGCGCCACGCGCAGACGGTTGCCCGGGAGGCTCGTTCATCTGGCCGAACACCATCGCCACTTTCGATTCGGCATGTTGTCCAGCTTGATAACGCCGGCTTCGGCCATTTCGTGGTAGAAGTCGTTACCTTCGCGGGTACGTTCGCCCACGCCGGCAAACACCGACAAGCCGCTGTGCTGCTTGGCGATGTTGTTGATCAGTTCCAGCATGTTCACGGTCTTGCCCACGCCGGCGCCGCCGAACAGGCCGACCTTGCCGCCCTTGGCGAACGGGCAGACCAGATCGATAACCTTGATGCCGGTTTCGAGCAGTTCGACCGAAGGCGACAGCTCGTCGAAACGCGGGCGGCTCTGGTGGATGGCGCGGCGTTCGTCGCGTCGCGATGGGGCCGGCTTCGTCGATGGGACGACCCAGCACGTCCATGATGCGGCCCAGCGTGCCCAAGCCGACCGGCACCGAGATCGGGGCGCCGGTATCGCCGACGGCCATGCCGCGGCGCAAGCCGTCGCAGGAGCCCATGGCGATGGTGCGAACCACGCCGTCGCCCAACTGCTGCTGCACTTCGAAGGTCAGGCCAGCTTCGGCAAACGACCGAACTGTCGTCGGCAAGCGTGAGGGCGTCATAGATCTTGGGCATGCTGTCGCGGGGGAACTGAATATCCACCACGGCGCCGATGCACTGAACGATGGTTCCGTTGCTCATATCGATTCCTTTGCTAAATTTCTTCTGACGGGATGCCTGTTCTGTTTACGCCTTAAACGGCGGCGGCGCCCCCCACGATTTCCGAAATTTCTTTGGTGATAGCGGCCTGGCGGGTCTTGTTGTAGACCAGCTGCAGGTCGCCGATCACCTTCTTGGCATTGTCCGATGCGGCCTTCATGGCCACCATCCGCGCCGACTGCTCGGACGCCATGTTTTCGGCAACGGCTTGGTACACCAGGCCTTCGACATAGCGCATGCAGCAGATCGTCGATGACCGATTTCGCATCCGGCTCGTAGATGTAGTCCCAGCCGTATGTCGCCTTGGCGACAGCTTTGTCGTCATTCCCGGCCTGCGAGCCTCCATTGGAAAGGATCTTCAGGCCGCTGGGCAAAGGCAGCAGCGGATGAAGCACCGGCTCCTGCTTCATCGTATTGACGAAGCGGTTGGTACGCGAGATACACGCACGTCGACCTTGCCATCGGCGATAAGCGTCGAGCTGCACCTTGATCGCGCCCGATGAGGCGTTCCAGATTGGGCGTATCGCCCAACTGGACCTCTTGCGAGACCACGTTCGAGCCGATGCGCGCTCAGCAAGCCCACGCCCTTGTTGCCAAGCGCCGTGGTCTGCGCCTTGATGCCCTGTTGCTCGAATTCTTTCAGCCGGTTCAGCACCAAGCGCAGCACGTTGGTGTTAAGCCCGCCGCACAAGCCCTTGTCGGTCGTGACGACGAACAGCCCACCGCCTTGACGCTGGTCGCGTTTGATCCAGGATAGGGATGCGTGTAATCCGGGTTGGCCTGCATCAAGTGCGCGGCAATGTTCGCGCACTTTGTCGGCGTACGGACGGCCGCCCGCATCCGTTCCTGCGCCTTGCGCATTTTGGATGCGGCGACCATTTCCATCGCCTTGGTGATCTTGCGCGTGTTTTGCACGCTCTTGATCTTGGTTCGGATTTCCTTGATTCCGGGCATTGCTCTTTCCTGTAAGGGCCGGTGCTACGGACCGCCTGCGCGAACCCGCGCACGTGGTCCGGGTACTGCCGCAAGTGCCGCCACCACCGGCTCGCCAGTGCAAATGCTTAAAAAGCACCGTGCTTCTTGAAATCCTGGATGGCCGCGACCAACTCGGCTTCGTCGTCCTTGGACAGTTCCTTGGTGTCTTCGATGCGCTGGATCAGCGCTTCGTGCTTGGACTTGAGGTTATCCTTGAGCGCCTTTCTCGAAAGACAGCACCTGCGTGACTTCGACGTCGTCGAGGTAGCCGTTGTTGACCGCGAACAGCGACACCGCCAGTTCCCAGACCTGCAGCGGCTGGTACTGGGGCTGCTTGAGCAGCTCCACCACGCGCTTGCCGCGCTCGAGCTGGCGGCGGGTAGCGTCGTCCAGGTCGGAGGCGAACTGCGCAAAAGCGGCCAGTTCACGATACTGCGCCAAGTCGGTACGGATACCGCCGGCCAGCTTCTTGATGACCTTGGTCTGCGCCGCGCCACCGACGCGCGACACCGAGATACCGGCGTTGATGGCGGGACGGATACCGGCGTTGAACAGGTCGGTTTCAAGGAAGATCTGGCCGTCGGTGATCGAGATCACGTTGGTCGGCACGAAGGCGGAAACGTCGCCGGCCTGGGTTTCGATGATCGGCAGCGCGGTCAGCGAACCGGTCTTGCCCTTGACTTGCGCCCTTGGTGAAATTCTCGACGTATTCTTCGTTGACGCGGGCGGCGCGCTCGAGCAGGCGCGAGTGCAGGTAGAACACGTCGCCGGGATAGGCTTCGCGGCCCGGCGGACGGCGCAGCAGCAGCGAGACCTGGCGATAGGCCCAGGCTTGCTTGGTCAGATCGTCATAAATGATCAGGGCGTCTTCGCCGCGGTCGCGGAAGTATTCGCCCATCGTGCAGCCGGAGTAGGCCGAGATGTACTGCATCGCGGCCGAGTCGGAGGCCGTGGCGGCAACGACGATGGTGTATTCCAGCGCGCCGTGCTCTTCGAGCTTGCGCACCACGTTGTTGATGGTCGATGCCTTCTGGCCGATCGCGACGTAGACGCAGGTAACGTCCTTGCCCTTCTGGCTGATGATGGTATCGACGGCAACAGCGGTCTTGCCGGTCTGGCGGTCGCCGATGATCAGCTCGCGCTGGCCGCGGCCGATCGGCACCATGGCATCAATTGCCTTCAGGCCGGTTTGCACTGGCTGCGACACCGATTTGCGCGCGATAACGCCTGGCGCGACTTTTTCGATGATGTCGGTGGCTTTGGCGTTGACCGGGCCTTTGCCGTCGATGGGCTCGCCCAGCGCATTGACCACGCGGCCCTTGCAGTTCGGGGCCGACCGGCACTTCCAGAATGCGGCCGGTGGTCTTGACCGGGTCGCCTTCGGAGATGTGGGTGTAATCGCCCAGAATCACCGCGCCGACGGAATCGCGCTCGAGGTTGAGCGCCAGACCGAAGACGTTGTTCGGGAATTCAAGCATTTCGCCCTGCATCACGTCGGACAGACCGTGGATGCGGGTAATACCGTCGGTCACGGAAACGACCGTGCCTTGGGTGCGGATGTCGGTCGGCAGCGCCCAGGCCCTCGATGCGGCTCTTGAGCAGTTCGCTGATCTCGGACGGATTGAGTTGCATGTTCAGACTCCTGGAATCCTGTTATCTGGCTGCCGCTTCAGGCGCGCCAGCGTGTCGCGCATGCGGGCCAACTGGGCCTGCACAGAAGTATCGAGTACTTGGTCGCCCACGGTCACGCGCACACCGCCGATCAGGCGAGGATCCACGGTGACGGCGGGCTTGAGTTTCAGGCCGAACTTTTTCTCGAGCGCCGGACGACCAGCTTCTGGACCTGCTCGTCGCTCAGCGCGTAAGCGCTGGCTGATTTCAGCCAGCGCCGTGCCTTCATGCCGGTTTTTCAGCGCTTCGAACTGTTCGGCGATTTCGCGGCAGCAACAGACGCGGTTGTTCCGCACCAGCAACTCGATGAAATTGCGCGCCGGCTGCCGACAGCGGAGACTTCACCAGGCCCGCAAACAGCTCGACGCGCTGCGCAGTCATCAAGCCGCGGATCGGCCATGGCGCTTCGCGCACGTCGGCGAGACTGGCGCACTTGCGCCAGCTCGGACGACCAGACTCGGCCCAGGCGCCAGGCCAGCCTGGTCGTCGCGGGCCGCGCCGAACAATGCTTCGGCGTAGGGTCTGGCGATAGTCGATAGTTCAGCCATGGCGTTGCCCGGTTTAGAGTTGAGCCTTGAAGCTGGTTCAGCAGCTCGGCATGTGCCTGTGGCGTCGATTTCGCGCTTGAGGATCTGTTCTGCACCTTTGACGGCCAAGAATGGCGACGTCGTCACGCAGGCTTTCGCGAACACGCTGAGCTTCTTGCGGCGCGTCCTGCTGGGCTTGGGCGATGATGCGCGCCGCTCGGTTTCGCCTTCACGGCGAGCCTGGTCGATAAGCGCCGCGGCCTGCTTCTCGGCCTCGGCCATGCGAGCATGGTTTTCTGTTTTGGCGGAAGCCTCGATCTAGGCTGACACGCGCCTGAGCCTGAGCCAGATCGGCCTTGCCTTTGTCGGCGGCCGCGAGGCCATCCGCGATTTTCTGACGGCGATCATCCATTGCTTTCGTCAGCGGCGGCCACACGAATTTCATCGTGAACCAGCCGAGCACGAAAAACACGAGCATCTGGAAAAAGAGAGTCGCGTTTAGATTCACGGTCGTTTCCCTTTAATACCCATAGTGCCAGGCAGCCTTGGCTGCATAACACCTGATGTCCATGCCGCAGACTGCCTTGACCCGGCGCCTGCGGCTGCTTAACCCGCCAAAGCGGGCTGCAATGCTTACCCGACGAACGGGTTGGCGAAAGCAAACAACATGGCGATACCAACACCGATCAGGAACGCAGCGTCGATCAGGCCGGCCAACAAGAACATTTTGGTTTGCAGCGCGTTCATCAGTTCAGGCTGACGAGCCGAAGCTTCCAGATATTTGCCACCCATCAATAGCGATACCAATGCAAGCGCCGATAGCGCCCAGACCGATGATCAGACCGCAAGCGAGAGCAACGAAAGCAACGTTGGTCATGACAACTCCTTGGTTAATAACCGTGAAATCAAAAAGTCAAAAAAACTGATTTTGCAAGAACATCTTGCACCCCGGCCGGGCCGAAACTGCCCGGACCGAAAATTATTAATGGCCTTCGTGAGCCTGGCCGACGTATACCAGAGTCAGCATCATGAAAATAAACGCCTGCAATAGCACGATAAGGATGTGGAAAATCGCCCACACCGAACCTGCCAGAACATGGCCAATACCCAAGCCTATGCTTGCGCCATTAAATCCGGTCCAGGCGCCGCCCAGCAAGGCGATCAGCATGAAAACAAGCTCGCCGGCAAACATGTTGCCGAACAACCGCATGCCTAGCGAAACCGACTTGGCGGCGTATTCGATGCAGGTTCAACAGGAAGTTGAACGGCGCGAGCACTAGGCCGCCAATGCCGTGGGCATGAAAGGGAGCAGTAAACAATTCTTTGACGAAGCCGCCGGGGTGCTTGATTTTGATGCCGTAATAGAACATCAGCAGCAACACGCCCAAGGACATGCCCATGGGCACATTCAGGTCGGCCGTTGGCAGGATGCGATGGAAGTAGAGAACGTCGTGGTGTTGAGCGCCCAGGCCGGTCACGCGGAAAATGAACGACAGGAAGTCGACAGGCACCAGGTCGAGCGCGTTCATGAGGATGATCCACAAGAACACAGTCAGCGCCAGCGGCGAGACAAAACGGCGGGAGACTTCGTTGGGAACTATGCTTTTGGCCTGCTCTTCGACCATGTCGACCAGCATTTCGATAGCCGCCTGGAAGCGGCCGGGCACGCCGGTGGTAACCATTTTTGCCGCGCGCCACAGCATGAACACGACAACCAGGCCCATGAGGATGGACCAGAACAGGGAATCGTAATTGACGACGCCGAAATCGGCGATGGCCGATTGTTTTTCACCGACACTATTCAGATGCACCAAATGGTGTTGAATGTACGCAGACTGGGGCGAAATATCGAGAGCGGCAGCCATCTGAACCTTATCCTGTAAGCTTGTAACCGGAGCACAAGGCCCGTGAATTTAACCTGTATTCGCTACGGCAGCTTGCGAAACACAAGCAACAACACATAGCCTTTCAAAACACATAACAACCCGAACAGCATCGCGGGCCATACCACCCAATCGCGACCCAGCCAGCCTGTCAAAACCAGCACGGCAACTGCGGAACCAAGTTTCAACGCCTCGCCAAAAAAAAAGGTGAGCGGATTCGATTTCACAGGGCCGAAAATGCCCAACAGCAAACGCAGTGCAAACAACGCATTAGGCACAAAATAGGCAGCGGCGCCAACTACCGCGGAAACAGCCGCCGCCGGCCCCGCTACCAGCCACGAAACCAGCACGGCGGCAACCGCCATCACCGCCTGGGCTGCAAGGGTACGAAGAATACCATTACCCGCCCTGCGATTTATTGCCGCGCGTTCCTGCTCGGTAAGCACAAGCGGTGTTTCGATTTCCATACCGATGCGACCATCCGGTTAAGTTTCAGAACTGCAAAATGCCTATTATTGCAAAACCGAAGTTTTCATACCGGGTTTGATACCGAATGCGGCAAGGGTTTAGCCGAATGCGGCAAACTCTAAGAGTATAACTTTATTTTTTGTTTCAAAGCAAATGGCGGCAAATCCCCGCCAAGGCCCGGCGGGCTTGGATTTACATTTACCGCATACTGCCGGACCTCTGCGCGACCAGGCTATTTCTGAATTTCGCCTGAACGTTCAATTGCCTATTTGTGTTTGAATCCGGGCTTGCGCTTTTCCACAAACGCCGCCATGCCTTCTTTTTGATCCTCGGTCGCGAAAAGGGCATGGAAATTGCGGCGCTCGTACATCAGCGTATCGTTGAGCGAGCCCTCGTATGCCATGTTGACGCATTCTTTCGCCATGATAACCGAGGGCAGGGACATGGACGCGATAATGGTGGCGGCCTCGATGGCCTCGTCCAGCAGGCGCTCGGCGGGAACCACGCGCGACACCAGGCCCGCACGCTCGGCCTCGGCGGCATCCATCATGCGCGCGGTAAGCACCAGGTCCATGGCTTTGGCTTTGCTGATGGCCCGCGGCAAGCGCTGCGTTCCGCCATAACCGGGAATAACGCCCAGCTTGATTTCGGGCTGGCCGAAACGCGCGTTTTCGGCGGCAATAATAAAATCGCAAAGCATGGCCAATTCACAGCCGCCGCCCAAGGCGTAGCCTGCCACCGCCGCGATAATAGGCTTGCGTATGCGTTTGAGCGACTCCCAATCGCCGCCCAGATAATCCTGCTTATACACATCCATGTACGACCAGCCTTGCATGGCGGCAATGTCGGCCCCCGCGGCAAACGCCTTTTCACTGCCGGTCAGCACCATGGCGCCAATGTTTTCATCGGCATCGAAGTCGCGCATGGCCTGGGCGAGCTCGGCGATGACTTCGTTGCTGAGCGCGTTCAATGCCTTGGGCCGATTCAGCGTAAGCAGGCCTACGCGACCGAGAACCTCTATTTTTACCAATGGCTCATCCATGCCGTCTCCTTGTTGCAAAGTAATATATGGGAATGAAAAAAGAATCCATACTCTATAGCGTAACGCCTTTTGATCCCGCGGGACATCGGCTTCGTGTGCAACTGACCATTCAGGCACCCGACCCCGCCGGACAGGAATTGTCCCTGCCCGCCTGGATACCGGGCAGTTATCTTATTCGAGATTTCTCGCGGCAAATAGAAACCATCGAAGCGCACAGCCGGGGCGAGCCGGTCGCCATCGACAAAAGCGGCAACCACACATGGTCGTGCGCGCCTTGCCGCGGTCCGCTGGTCGTGGAATACAGCGTTTACGCATGGGACCTTTCCGTGCGCGGCGCGCATGTCGACGAGTCGCATGCCTTCTTCAATGGAACGTGTGTATTTTTAAGCGTCGCGGGCCAAACGCAACAGCCTTGCCACGTAAGAATATGCCCGCCGCCGCACGCCGGCAATTGGAAGGTATACACCAGCCTGCCCGAAGCCAGGCAACACCCCGAGGCCGCAAAGCGTCATGGCTTCGGCATGTATGCGGCGCCCGACTACGACGCGCTCATTGATCACCCCATCGAAATGGGCACGCCGCAGGTAGTGCGTTTCAAGGCCCATGGCGCCGTGCATGAAATGGTGTTTACAGGGGTCATTCCGAAACTGGATCTAGAGCGCATCGCCGCCGATGCCCACGATATCTGCGCGGCGCAAATCGCGCTGTTCGAACCCGAAACCAAGCGGGTTCCATTTCTGGATTCATCCGACCGCTATGTATTCATGACCATGGTCACCGGCGACAGCTACGGCGGGCTTGAACATCGCGCCTCCACCGCCCTGATGGCATCGCGCCACGACTTGCCGGTATTGGGACAGAAGGATGCGGGCGAGGGATATCAAACCTTTCTGGGGCTGGTCAGCCATGAATATTTCCATACCTGGAACGTCAAGCGTATCAAGCCCGCCAGTTTCGCCCCCTACGACCTGAGCCGCGAAAATCACACGCGCCTGCTGTGGGTCTTCGAAGGGTTTACGTCGTATTACGACGACCTGATGCTGTTGCGTTCCGGCGTCATTGCCCAGGCCGATTATCTGCGCCTGATCGGCAAAACCATCAGCAATGTCCGGCGCACGGCGGGCCGCTTCAAACAAAGCGTCGCCGAAAGCTCGTTCGACGCCTGGACCCGTTATTACAAACAGGATGAGAACTCGCCCAATGCCCTGGTGAGCTATTACACCAAAGGCTCGCTGGTGGCTCTGGGCCTGGATATCATCATCCGCAATGAATCCGCGGGAACCCGATCGCTGGACGACGTGATGCGCTTGTTATGGCGGCGCTATGGCCGCGACTTTTACCGCGGCTCGGCCACCGGCGTACCCGAAGATGCGATTCCCGCTGTGGTGCAAGAGGCCACCGGCGTCGATGTTTCGGACTTCATTGCGCGCCACGCTTACGACTGCGAAGACGTGCCGCTGGAAGCGTTGCTGGCTCTGGAAGGCATCGCCATGACATGGAAGCCGGGGCCCGGCGCCACATCGCTGGACGCGCGCCTGCGCACGCAGCATGGGGAAACCCAACTGGCCACGGTTTACGAAGGCGGCGCCGCCCATGCGGCGGGCCTGTCGGCGGGCGATGTTCTGGTGGCCGTCAATGGCTTGCGGGTGACCGACAGCGCCTCGCTCGAGCGCCTGCTGCGCTCGTACCACGCAGGCGATATGGTGACCGTATTTGCATTCCGCCGCGACGAGTTGCGCGCCTTCGACGTCATGCTGAATGCGCCCGCCGCGACAGAATGCATACTTGAGCGCAAGGGCTGAAGAAATACGCACGGCCCAAGCGCCCCATGTCGGCGGCGCCTTGGGCGCTAACCGGCAGCCTCGATCCTGGCTTGAATGGCCTTGGCGGCGGCCACGCCGTCCGCCAAGGCGCTAACCACGCAAGGGTGCTGCCGCTGCGCGACCTCGCCGATGGCATAAACGCCGGGATAACTGGTTTGCATGGTGCGCATATCGGCGGCAATGAACCCTTGGGCACTGCGGTGCAAGCCCAGCGCATCGGCAAATCCCACGCAGGGCTCCCAGCCATAAAACACCAGGATCAAATCGTAAGGCTCGCCATCTATGCTGCGCGCGGCGGCGTCGACAGAATAGCCGCCCACCGAAACACCGGCCGGGGGAACTTTGCGGACAAACTGCTGTTGCGCCCTGATACGGCGCGCATAGATATGCACCGTGTCCGCGCCATGTTCCATGGCATATAGCGCGTTTTCGAAAGCATTGTCGCCGCCGCCCAGGACGGCAACCCGCTTGCCGCGGAAATCCTGCGCCACGATATGCGCACCCGGGCCGACGAGAAGGCCTGCAGGACAAGCGTCCGGCAACAGCGCGCCGCCTGGCCCGGTATCCAGGGCCGCATCGAACAATGGACGCGCACGCACACCGGTGGCCAGGACCACATGCCGCGCCCGCAGTGGATAATCCAGGCCCGAGGCCGCAACCGCAAAGCCCTGCCCGGCAGGCTCGACATGCTGAACCGCGCACGAAAGGCGCACACTAACCCGCGCCAGTTCGAGACTGAGCGCCAGGTTATCGGCAACCTGCGGCCCAGTCATGCCCGGCAAGGACGCGTTCCATTCATCAAGAAATGGATTGTCGCGACACAAACCGCCCACATGCTCCCTGGACTCAAGCAGCATCGGCGAAAAACCCAGGCGCGCCAGCCAGACCGCGCACGATACGCCCGCCGGACCGCCGCCGATAATCAACGCATCAACTATCTTGTTCTCCGCGTTCATGCCTTTTCCGACATATTCTTGTCCACTCCATAAGTCGCCGACCGCATCTCCAGACACCCATGCGCCTTGCCGGCGTTGCCGCCATGCGGGCGACCGTCCGCGCCCGGCGCCCGCGATCGATGTACAAACACAATAAGGCACTACAATTCAGGCAATTCTACAAGGCCGATCCTATGCCCACCCGACGCATTTTCTTCAACCAGCTTGCGCTGGACGCACGTATTGGAATACTTGAACACGAGCTTCGCGCCACGCAACCCCTGCACATCGACGCCGAATTCGATGTCGATATCTCGCAGGAAGTCAACGACCAGCACATACAAAGCGTATTGGATTATCGCCTGTTGCGCCACGCCATCGTCGACGAGTGCACCCGCGCCCATGTAAACCTGCTGGAAACGCTGAGCGAACGGGTCGTGACGCGGATACTGAAAGAGTTTCCCGACGTGCAGCACGTTAGAATCCGCATCAGCAAGCCACTGGCTTTTTCCGACTGCGCCGCCGTCGGCATCGAGCTGCAGCGCAGCCGGTAAACCATTTATTTTATTGCCATGCAAGCCGACACTCCACTCCCCTTGACCAGCGAACCGAACGCCGGCGACACAAGCCGCCGCGCCCAAAAGCAGCGCCTGAACGAAAACAAGCTGGCCAAGCGCCTGATCCGGGAAACCGGCAGGGCCATCGCCGACTTCAACATGATTGAAGACGGCGACAAAGTCATGGTGTGCCTATCGGGCGGCAAGGACTCGTACAGCATGCTGGACATCCTGCTGACCCTGAAAGCGCGGGCTCCCATCAAGTTCGACATTATCGCGGTCAACCTGGACCAGAAACAGCCTGGCTTTCCGGATCATGTCCTGCCCGAATACCTGCGATCCATCAACGTCCCCTTCCATATCGCGACACAAGACACCTACTCTATTGTCACGCGCGTGATCCCCGAAGGTAAAACCATGTGCTCGCTCTGTTCGCGCTTGCGGCGCGGCATTCTGTACCGTGTAGCCAGCGAACTGGGAGCCACGAAAATAGCGCTGGGGCATCATCGCGACGACATCCTGGCCACGTTTTTCCTGAATATGTTTTACGGCGGCCGCATGAAAGCGATGCCGCCCAAGCTGATGTCCGACGACGGCCAGCACATTGTGATCCGGCCGCTGGCCTATATTCCCGAGAAGGATTTGATCGCCTATTCCGAACTCAAGCAGTTTCCCATCATCCCCTGCAATTTGTGCGGATCCCAGGAAAATCTGAAGCGCAAGGAAGCCACGCGCATGATCGCCGAATGGGACAAGAAATTTCCCGGCCGCTCATGGAATGTTTTCGGCGCCCTGTCGCGCGTCGTGCCGACGCATTTGATGGATAAAAGCCTGTTTGACTTTGCCGGCCTGCAAGCCACCGGACAGGCCGATGAAAATGGCGATATTGCATTCGATACCGACGACTACCAGACCGCGCCGCTGGCGAATTTCGGCGCCGATGCCCAGCCAGGCGAGCCCGACAGCATGGCCGATTCAGCCGAACCGGCCCGGAAAATCGTGTTCATGACGGATCTGCGCAAAGTTTAAGCGCTGGAATCCGCCAACGGCCGCATGCCCTCCCAATGCGGGCCCGGCACATGAATATCGAACAATTCCAATACCCGCGCCACAGTGTGATCCACCATTTCTTCCAGTGATTTGGGATGCAGGTAAAACGCCGGCAAAGGCGGAAAAATAATGCCGCCCATTTCGGTTACCGCCGTCATATTGCGCAAATGAGCCAGATTCAAGGGCGTTTCGCGCACCATCATGACCAGCCGGCGGCGCTCTTTGAGCGTAACGTCGGCGGCCCGGGTAATAAGATTGTCGGACAAGCCATGCGCCACCGCCGCCAGCGTACGCATCGAACACGGTACGACCACCATGCCCACGGTAGAAAAACTGCCGCTTGCCAGGGTGGCGCCCACATCGCGAAAACTGTAGACCCGATCGGCCAGCGCATGCACATCCTGGCGCGTGATATCAAGTTCATATTTGATATTCAACACGCCCGAAGGCGACACAACCAGGTGCGACTCGATATCGGGCACGCCCCGCAGCGCTTGCAGCATGCGAACGGCATACAAGGCGCCGGTAGCGCCCGTTACGCCGACAATGAATCGCCGGCCGGCTGTCACGCAAGCGCCCCGGCCTCTTTCAATGCCGTCAGCAATTCACCGCTTTCATGCATTTCGGCAATGATGTCCGACCCGCCGATAAATTCGCCCGAGACATACAGTTGGGGAATCGTCGGCCAATTGGCATATTCCTTGATGCCTTGACGCACTTCGTCATCGTCCAGCACGTTTACCGTAACCAGCTTGGTAACGCCCGATGCCTTCAGTATTTGAATGGCGCGGCCGGAAAAACCGCACTGCGGGAACTGCGCCGTGCCCTTCATGAACAACACAACGGGGTTGGCCGTGACGGTTTCACGAATAAAATCTTGAACTTCGCTCATGATGCTCTCGTTTCCAGGAAAAAGTTAATTATAAATACCGCCAGTGACCCGGTCGATGCCGGCCAAGTCTGGCAAACTGGCAACCTGCTCAAAGCAGGCCTGCCGCAAAAGGTGGCCCACTGCCGCGGCCTGATCCCATCCATGCTCTACGAACAAGGCGCCCCCCGGCGCCAGCCATTGGTCCGCTTCTTTAATAATAGCGCGCAACGCCGTCAGGCCGTCGGAACCATCCGTCAGGGCGGCGATAGGCTCGAAACGCAAATCGCCCTGTTGCAGATGAGCGTCGCCGGCCGCAATATATGGCGGATTCGAGACAATCAAGTCGAAACGCTGCCGCTCCACTAGAGCATCGTACCAATTACCGCTGAAAAACTCGACTCCGGCCTCCAGGCGCCGCGCATTGGCCCGGGCCAATGCCAAGGCTTCGGAACTGAGATCGGTGGCGACCACCACGGCGGCCGGACAAGCCAGCGCGATCGATATGGCGATGGCGCCGCTGCCCGTACCCATATCCAGCACCCGGGGCGCCGAACGGCCTTTCAGATAGCCCAATCCGGTCTCGACCAGCAATTCGGTTTCCGGGCGCGGAATCAGCACCGCGGGCGATACCTGGAATTCGTGGCCCATGAATTCGCGATAGCCCAGGATATAAGCCATGGGAATACCCGACAGGCGTTCGGCCTCGAGATCGCGGAACCTGGCGATAGCGCCGGGCGGCAAGACATCGGTGTCATGGGCAATAAGCCATGCGCGCGGCACTTGCAGCACATGCTGCCACAGCATCTGCCGCTCCAGGCGCGGCAGCTTGCTGTCTTGCGACACGCTGCGCAGGCTGTCCATCGGGTCAGTCCTGCCCCAGGGACGCCAGTTGCTCGGCCTGGTGCTCGGCGCGCAGGGCGCCCGTCAGTTCGTCCAGATCGCCTTCCATGATCTGGTTCAGCTTGTAAAGCGTAAGGTTGATACGATGATCGGTGACTCGTCCTTGCGGATAGTTGTAGGTGCGTATGCGCTCCGAGCGATCGCCCGTGCCGACCAGGCTTTTGCGCTGCGCCGCTTCCTTGCTATGTTGCTCCTGCTGCTGCTTGTCCTTCAAGCGCGCCGCCAGCACCTGCATGGCTTTGTCCTTGTTGCGATGCTGGGAGCGATCGTCCTGGCATTCAACCACCAGGCCCGTGGGCAAATGGGTAATCCGCACCGCCGAATCGGTTTTATTGATATGCTGGCCGCCCGCCCCGCTGGCGCGGTAGGTGTCGATACGCAAATCGGACGAATTGATAACAATATCGCTTTGCGCATCGGCCTCGGGCAGCACCGCCACCGTGCAGGCCGACGTATGAATCCGCCCCTGGGTTTCCGTTGCCGGAACGCGCTGCACCCGGTGCGCGCCCGATTCGAATTTCAGTTGGCCGTACACACCATCGCCATCGAGCCGGGCGATAACCTCTTTGTAGCCGCCGATTTCGGACGCGCTTTCGGACATCAGCTCGACCTTCCAGCCTTTGTTTTCAGCGTAGCGGCTATACATGCGCAACAGATCGCCGGCAAACAGGGCGCTTTCATCGCCGCCCGTGCCTGCGCGGATTTCCAGGAAAACGCTGCGGCCATCATCAGGATCGCGCGGCAACAGCAATACCTGCAGATCCACGGCAAGCTGTTCCAGCTTGTCCTTGCCCAGCGCGTACTCCTCTTCGGCCATGTCGCGCATTTCGGGATCGCTCATCATGTCCTGCGCCGCCTGGATATCTTCTTCGGTGCCGATATATGCGGCAAACGCCGCCACCACGGGCTCCAGTTCGGAACGCTCGCGCGACATCTTGCGAAAGCGGTTCATGTCATTGGCGATTTCAGGTTCGGCCAGCAAAGCATCGACTTCGACCAATCGGCGAGCGAGTTGCTCCAGCCGATTGCGTATGGAACTTTTCATGGATAGGAAAGGGAGTAAGCGTTGAGGGAAAGCGGGCGCAGCAGTACAAACAGAGCGTCGCTAACGATGGCGTTCGGCGCGGGGCAGTAATCGCGGCAGCAGGTTCAGCAATTGCCGGCGCTCGTCGCCGCTTTCGCTGCGGTTCAAGGCAGCCATGGGGCCATGCAAATATTTCTGGGTCAGGCCATGAGCCAACTGTTCGAGGACGAGTTCGGGGCTATCGCCGCGCGCCAACATGCGGCGCGCGCGCTCGAGCTCGTTTGCGCGTACCTGATCGGCCGCTTGCTGGAAATCGAGGATGGCGGGAACGACTTCACGGCTTTCCAGCCAATGCATGAAATTCTGCACCCGCGTTTCAATAATGGCTTCGGCCTGGACTACTGCTGCGCGGCGGGCATCAGTGCCGCTTTGGACCATGCGCCCCAGGTCGTCGACCGTATACAAATAGACATCGGCCAGGCGGCCGACTTCGGCTTCGATATCGCGCGGCACCGCCAGGTCGACCATGACCATGGGACGATGGCGGCGCAAGCGGGCAGCCCTTTCGACCATCCCCAAGCCGAGGATGGGCAAGGTGCTTGCCGTACAGGAAACAATAATGTCGAAATCGGCCAGCTTGTCGGGAATATCGGACAACTTCATGGTCTTGGCGACATAGCGGGAGGCCAGCAAATCGGCCCGTTCAAGGGTGCGATTGGCCACCACCATGTGGCGCGGGTTCAGCGCGGCGAAGTGCGTGGCGCACAATTCGATCATTTCGCCGGCGCCGATGAACAATACGCTGGCCTGCGACAAATCGCCAAAAACACGTTCGGCCAGGCGAACCGCCGCGGCCGCCATGGAAACCGAATGCGCCCCAATGGCCGTTTGCGAGCGGACTTCCTTGGCTACGGAAAACGTGCGCTGGAAAAGCTGGTGCAACAGAGTACCCAGGGAACCCGCTTCGTTGGCCGCGCGTACCGCGTCTTTCATTTGGCCAAGTATCTGGGGTTCGCCCAGCACCATGGAATCCAGGCCGCTGGCCACGCGGAACGCATGGCGCACTGCATCGTTTTGCTGATACTGGTACAAATGCGGCTGCAGGCTGCCGGTTTCCAGGCGATTGAAATCGGCCAGCCAGGAAGGCAGGTGTTCGGATACCTGCGGATCGGCCGCACAGTAGATTTCGGTGCGATTACAGGTGGAAAGTATGGCGGCTTCTTTTACCGACTGGCCGAAGGCGGCCTTTAAGCCGTCCAGCGCGGGTTTCAGCAGATCGAGCGGAAACGCCACGCGCTCCCGCACCGAAACCGGAGCGGAAACGTGATTCAAACCGAAAGTTAGAACATCGACAGACATGCGAATAGGGAAAGACGCGCCAGGCACTTAAACGGAACGATTATAGTCGCGTCGGGACTTTTCCTGAAATTCGGGCCTGTTTCAGCTTGGACCTGGCGCAGATAAAGTTCCAAGCGTGGCGCAAAGCACACAATTTGAAAGTAGTGTATTATTTCGCCTTCTTGACGATGGCCTGGTAGCTCAGTCGGTAGAGCAGAGGATTGAAAATCCTTGTGTCGGTGGTTCGATTCCGCCCCAGGCCACCATCAAACAATTAGCCCAGCCGAGACGCTGGGCTTTTTGTTTGGTCTGTCACTTTTCTTGGCTCTTCCCCATTATCGGGGGATCTGGGCATTCACTAGACACGGCTCATTACATCGGCTCTTCCCCATAATCGAGGGACGGGTACTCATCACACTCGGTTAATCACGCCGCTCCAACCGCACAGGGCCAAGACTCGCATGCGGTAATTCTCAAAATTCCTGAACCCGTACGCTCTGTGTGAGAGCATTTCCATCTTGGTGTGAAACCCTTCGGTGATCCCATTGAACTTGGTGAGTCGCCACATACGCACGATGGGCTCAAGCCACGATGCTAACGTAGCCGCCAGCGCTTTGGCTGGACCTTGTTCAAACTGGCCGATCAAGGCCAGGAACTTGGGCAGCAACTGCTTGGCCTTCAGGCTCTTCATGACCAGAAAGCCGTTCCGTTGCTGTTTGGCGAAATACAGGGCCTGCAGTACAGGGGCCTGCGCCAGATACTGGTGCAGGCGCTCCTTTTGCAACGCAGTCAGTTTCCAGTGATGGCGGCGCATCAGGCTGAGCAACCCTCGGTGCTTTCTACCAACGGGATCCTGCTGTTGCCACAGCTTCAGAAAGTGCGGGTTGACCAGGTGCACGACATGGAAACGGTCGGCCACGATCATGGCATTGGGAAAGTACTGTTGGGCAATACGGCGATAGGTCTCGGATAGATCCATCACAATGACACGCACGTGCTCCTTGCCCGGCAAGCGCTTCAAATAGCTGCGCAGGCTGGCTTCTGAGCGGCCCAGCAGCACATCGAACACCTTGTGGTTTTTCGATGCCCGCGAAGTGGTGGCCAAAATAGCGATTGCAATCGGTGCAGTGGTACTTAGGCACGCGCAGGTGCTGCACCATCAGCTGGCTGCCTTGGCGCGCACGACCTTGCCGCCGCACCACACCTCGCAATCCCAAGCGACGCATCAGACGCCACGGCCGTACGGCGGGCCATCGCATCGATGCCTGGTCTAGGTGGCAGATGATCAACGCCACCAACCGGCTGAAGGGAGTTTGAATTCAATGCATACTAAATAGAATGTATATGAATATAAATGTAGGTATGAATCTACTTTAACCTCAATAATCATATGAAATTATCTGGTTTTTCGCGAAACATCTTGCATCTTAAAAAAAGATACTATACAGTATGTTTTCGATCGATAGCCAGTGTGCGCGGAGACTGAAGTGGGGCTCAAACGTCACGCGCTCGCAGGCATCTTTGGAGCCTTGGCGTCCTTTAGTGAGTATCTCGCTGTTCGACGTGGACCGTGTCTCGCGCATTCAATCGCGACGCGCGCCGGCGTACTGGGACTCACGCGACGCCATTGGCGCCAACATAGTTCTTGAAAGGATTCACTGTGAGCAAATCGACTGACGTCGTTGCAATTGCTGCCGCCCGCACACCGGGCGGCTTGGACGGCACCCAATGGGATGCGCCCACCTATGATTTGGGCGCGGCTATCATCCGCGCCACGCATTCGAGCGGGCGCTACGCTCCCCAACCAAGGAAGGTGAACAGCAATGTGGAACGATGAATTTCGCGGCAAGGTTGTATGGGTGGTCGGCGGATCGGGGGCCATCGGTGCGACGATCTGCACCGCCTTCGCTGAGCATGGCGCCAGCGTATGGGTGTCAGGACGCCGATACGCCAAGGTTGCATCGACGGTCGATGCGATTCGCGCGACTGGCGCTGACGCGCGCCCTCTCGTATTGGAAGGCGACCAAGGCACATGTGTTGCGTCTGCCGCGCAGCGATTGCTCGCAGAAAGCGGCCGCATCGATATCCTGATCAACTGCGCCGCTTCGCCATTGTTCGGTGAATTCCTCGCATTGTCCGACGCGGATTGGGTCGACGTTTTCGAGGGCAAGCTGATGACGTATGTCCGCGCAATTCGGGAGGTGCTGCCTGCGATGCTAGAGCAAGGAAGCGGCGTGATCATCAACGTGTCCGGTCGCGGCGGTCGATTGCCAAACCCTTTGCACCTCGCAGGTGGCGGCATGAATGCCGCGGTAAACCTCCTCACCAAAGGCCTATCCGATGCTTTCAGTGAACGGGGCATCCGGATAAATGCTGTCGCTCCAGGCGCCATAGCGTCGCCTCGCATGGAGGGGCTGACGCAGGCGGCGCAGCGTGCCAGTCGACCCGTTGCGTCGATAGCGATGGGAGAAGCCTCGGATGTTGCACAGGCGGCGTTGTGGCTTGCGTCTTCCGGAGCCACGCATATCCGCGGCACCGTGCTGCCGGTCGATGGCGGAACGCTGCCGAATCTTTGAGCCGAGTTCGATTGGGGCTGTCTTTCAAATGCTGCTGCGCCAGCAGCAGCATCTCACAATCATACCTATTAGTATGTCAATTTTAAATTTCATATAAAAGAAAGGAGAAAATTAGCCAAATATAGGGGTAAACATCAATACTTGGCTTGTATTTTCACATTGACAAACAAACATACCAATTGGTATTATTTACTCAATTTATGGCGGAAATGAGCTGCCCAACCAAAGGCTTGCACTATTGTGATCGACGATCAAAATTCCATAGGAGAGCGGGAAAAATGCTGAAGCTAGAGCGAGACGGAGTCTCATTGCGCTACGAGGTGTACGATTTCACCGATCCATGGTTGGAGCCTGAAACCGTCTTGTTGCACCATGGCTGCGGAAAGCATTCGCGGTTCTGGTATCGATGGATTCCAGCGCTGGCCCGCAAGTACAGGGTCGTCGTCATGGACGCACGTGGTTTCGGGCAGTCGTCTGATCCTGGCCCCGAATACAAGTGGTCGTTGAAAGGCTTCGCGGACGACGTAATCGCCGTGATCGACCATTTAGGCGTCGAGAAATTTCATTTCGTCGGCGAGTACATGGGGGCATGGGTCGGCATCGAGCTGAGCTTGATTTACCCGCAACGCATATCATCCCTCGTCTTTTCGGCGCTTCCCTACTTCTGGACCACTGCGGCCAATATGACGGACCCCATCGACAATGTGGGTGTCAAGCAGTGGCAACTCGCCGATGAACCGTACCGGTTTGGCGGCGACGAAGTGTACGGAACTTGGTTTGCCGAGGAAATGGCACGATCCAGAACGCATGTCGTGAAATCGGTGATTCGAGCGGCAAGCGCGGTCGATTTCAGTAAGCGTATCCACGAAATTCAGTGTCCGGTGCTGGTGCTGCTCGGGGAGTTATACGTACACAAGAACGACGCCGCCGAAGCAGTGGCGAACATGGCGCAGCAGTTGAATGATCGGTCCGAGGTGGTGGTCTTGGATGGCGCACCGATGTTCGCCATCTACACCATGGCGGAAGAGTGCGCAAGCCGCGCGGCAGCGTTCTTCGATCGTGTGAGTGAGCATCGCGCGCAGGTACCGGCGAAACATCAGGAGTAGCACTATGCCACAGTTGAAGCTTAAAGACGCGACGATCCACTACCGAATCGACGACTTCACGGATCCGTGGACCAAGCCGGAGGTTGTGCTGCTTCATCACGGCTGCGGTCGCCACATGGGTTATTGGTATCGGTGGATACCCTTGCTTGCGCGCAAGTATAAGGTCCTGCGGATCGACGCTCGCGGTTTCGGCCAGTCTTCGGATCCGGGAGAGGATTATAAGTGGTCGATCAATGCTTTCTCTGATGACGCAATCGCAGTACTTGACCACCTGGGCATCGAGCAAACGTACTTTGTTGGCGAGTTCATGGGCTCGTGGACGGGAATTCAAATGGCCCTGAGCCACCCTGGTCGAGTCAAGAAGCTCGTGCTCGGTGCGCCGCCCTATTTCTGGACCAACTCCCAACGCTGGGTGAACGCGATCGACGGCGCAGGCGTAAAGGCTTTCCAGGAAGGAGAGATGCCGTATCGCTTCGGTGATGACGTTACCTATGGCAGGTGGTTCGTCGAGGAGATGTCAAAAGCCCGTCCGCATGCCGTGCGCAACTTGATTGCGGCGGCGGGAGCTGTGGACTATAGGCCGCATCTATCGGAAATTGGGTGCCCGGCTTTAGTCCTACTGGGAGAAATTTTCGCCCGCGATATCGACCAAGACCAGATCACCCAGATGCGAAACACTCTGCCCGCTGGATCAGAGGTTCGATTGCTGGAAGGCGGGCGGATGTTTGCCCTTTACAACCAGGCGGAACGCTGCGCTGAACTCAGCAGATCGTTCTTTGAGCGGCAATAGCCGCCAAAAAGCGTATTCCGGTTATATGTCAGGAGGCCGTGATGAAAGTTAAGGGATTAGGACATGTAGCCCTCGTTGTGCCGGATCTGGAGGCGAGCCGGCACTTCTGGGAGGATTGTCTGGGACTACGTTTCGAGTGTGCGGAAGAGTTCCCGGCAAGTAAAGCGCGCTTGGTTATCTATCGAGCAGGAAGTGATTCGGTAGAGCTTATTGCAGGCACAGCGCCGGAGAGCAAATATACGCGGATGGTCGAGGCTGGACGAGGCGGATTGAACCATATCTGCCTGTTGGTGGAAGACATTGAAGCTGCGCTCGCCGAATTGAAAGAGAAGAAAGTACCGCTGCTCGATACGACTCCACGGAGAGGGCATGGCGGGAGCCTGATCGCTTTTATCGATCCGGCGGCAACTGACAATTGCTTGGTCGAGTTGGCGCAAATGCCGGAAACGACTGCTGAATAACACCTTGCACGCATAGTGCATTTCTATATTCAAGTGAGATATGACCATGAGCCGTTTCTTCCGTCGAAGTGTCCTGGCAGCAATCGTTCTGGCCGCGGCTGCGCCTTTCGGGGCGTTTGCGCAAGCCAATGCTGCGGCCGACTGGCCGACCCGTCCCGTCACCCTCGTCGTTCCCTTTCCAGCAGGAGGGCTAAGCGACGTGATCGGACGACAGTTAGCCACACTTTTGCAAGAAGAACTGGGCCAGACTATTGTCGTCGAGAACAAAGCGGGTGCGGCCACAGCTATTGGCGCCGCTGCTGTCGCGCGTGCACCAAAAAACGGCTACACACTGCTGCTGTCCTCTGGCAGCACCTTCACCGTGTTGCCGCATCTTAAGGACAAGTTGATGTACAAGTTGGCCGACTTTGATCCGGTTGGCACCGTGTGCATTTCTCCGTATGTTTTCGTCGTCGGGAAAGACTTTCCGGCCCAGACTCTCCACGAGTTTGTCGCTTATGCCAAGGCCCACCCGGGGAAAATCAACAATGCCACCACCGGGCAGGGCAGCATGGTGCATTTGTTGGGCGAGCTGGTTGCCAGCAGCCTGGGCATTCCGATGACTCAGGTTCACTACAAGGGAACGTCGCCGCTCACCATCGACATGATTAGCGGTTTAGTAGATGCCACCGAGGATACGATGGGAAGCGCCCTGCCAAATGTGCAGGCTGGCAGATATCGCGCACTCGCGATGATGACGGCTGAACGCCAGTCAGTCATGCCTGACGTGCCTACGTTCAAGGAACTGGGATATCCGTCGGTCATTGGCGAAACCTTGTATGCGGTCTTTGCTCCAGCGGGTACGCCCAAGCCGATCGTCGACAAACTCAACGCTGTCTTGCGCAAGATCACCACATCGTCGCGCTTCGAACAAGCGATGCGCAATATCGGCAACGAGCCTACCACCAGTACACCCGAAGAACTGCGCGAGATCACGCTTCAGCAAAGCAGGCAATTGGGCGATTTGATCCAACGTCTAAATCTTAAGACCGAGTAAGAGTTCACCCCCTGTTGATCTATGTTTGGCCATCCTCACAAGGCATGGCTCTTCGAGGAAATATTCATGAGATTCTTGATCCGTCGCCGATTTCTAGCCTTAACCTGTGTTGCAAACCTAGCTGTCGGCCTGGTAGCTCCCGCGTTTGGCCAGAGTAGTCCCGACTTCCCGACCAAACCCATTCGGTTACTCGTTCCCTTTGCGGCAGGTGGCGGTGTAGATCTGGTGATGCGCGCCATCGCCCCTGGCATGAGTAAAGAACTAGGCCAAGCTGTAGTTGTGGAGAATCGAGCTGGCGGGAATACTCAGATTGCGACGAATGCGGTGGTGCGCGCTGCACCCGATGGCTATACCTTGCTGGCTGTGTCTGCATCCATCTACCTCAATGCGGCCAGCGGCGTCAAAACGCCCTACGATCCGCTGAAGGATCTTGCTCCTCTGTCACTACTGGTCAATAACCCTGGTCTTTTGCTGGTCAGTCCTAGCGTGCAAGCCAAAACTGTTCCGGAATTGGTGGCACTGAGCAAGGCGCGCCCTAAGGGGCTTAACTTCGCCAGCGCGGGCACGGGCACTATTGGTCATCTGGAAGGCGAACTACTCAAGGCTCACTTGGGTATGAACATGTTACACATCCCCTATATGGGAAGCGCGCCGGCGTTAACAGCGCTTATGGGAAATCAAGTCGATGTGGCGTTGGATCTGCTCATACCCTCTGGGTCGCAGGTAAACGCTGGCATGGTGCGCGCACTGGCGATCGCGTCGACCCAGCGTTCGCCGCTGTTGCGTAATGTTCCTACCTTAGCCGAGCTAGGCTACCCGGGGTTAGAGTTTGGCGGGAGTTTCGGGCTTATGCTGCCCGCGAATACGCCATCGACGATCGTGAACCGGTTGCATAGCGCGGCGACGCGAGCCCTCTCAGACCCGGCGACCAAGAAGCAGTTGGTGGAGATGGGCTACGAGATTATCGCGAGCACTCCTGAACAATTCGATATCTATCTGCGTCATCAAATCGAAACTTGGACAAAAATTGTGAAGGACAACAACATCAAGGTCGGATGATTGTTGGCGCCGAAGGGTAAGCGCAGCCCCAACACCTTATTGAACTGACAGAGTGACCGCGGCACACTTGCGTCCACTGGCATGAGTAGCGGACGCAGCATGGGAACCCTGATTGAGACCGCTCGCCGACTTCATCACCTTCATGGAGAGGCGCAAGGCCACGACCATCACCACGAAACCCGCGATAGAGTGGGCGACACTACCGCCTGATCGGCATGCGTCCTGGACATTGCGACTGACAGATGTGCGCGGCTTTGCGCGCACATCGCAAACATCGATCCAAAGACGGAAGTGCCACCAGCCGGCATCCTGCCAAGCCTGACGCGGGCCAAGCCTTTCTATAGCGATGCAGAAAACGATGCTTTGCTGGCGGCGGCGCTATCCTTGCCACCAAGGCGGACTGCGCCGCTGGACACCTACCACTATCTGTTCGGATTGATTGCAGGGACGGGCCTGCTGCGTCTGCCCGAGGCAGTTGGCCTCCAGCGAGACGACGTCGACCTGGAAGCAGGGCTCTTCCCCATTATCGGGGGATCTGGGCATTCACTAGACACGGCTAATTACACCGTTCCATCCGCATTGAGCCAAGACTCGCATGCGGTAATTCTCAAAATTCCTGAGCAACTGCTTGGCGCGCTTGGCCTTCAGGCTCTTCATGACCAGAAAGCCGTTCCATTGCTGTTTGGCGAAATACAGGGCCTGCAGCACAGGGGTCTGCGCCAGATACTGGTGCAGGCGCCCATGCATTCGGACTTTCTCTGTGGTTTACGCCACCGTCCCTGACACATCGTCCCTGAAATAATGGCAGAATTGCAAAGTTATGAGTTAAAATATTTATCAATAAATAACAAAGAGACACATAATGGCGATCATCCAGATCAGTGCCGGTGCGCAGCGCTCTATCGCACTCAACAGCGAAGGTTCGGCCTGGGGCTGGGGGGCATTCAAAACAGCTTATCCCGGCTTGCAAGACGCGCTTCCCACAGAGTTGTGCTTCACGAACAACGCGGAAATCGGCCATGGTCGCTATGCCCAGCCCTATGCCCAAATGCTTAATCCGGGCACGCCCTTTCATTTTATCGCCGATAGCAACACTCACATACTGGGGGCTTGCGACACTGGGGCCTTGCTGGCTTGTCAGCCGGTGGTTGCACCGGATCATGGAGCGGCCCATCAGACGGTTCAGGCGATACCCGGCGGGATACGGCAACTGGCCACCATGCAGACCGTCAGTCTGGCCGTGCTGGAAAACGGCGATGTCTGGTCCTGGGGTTTCAATCACCAGGGGCAGCTTGGCCGACCGGCACAGCCGGCACAGAACTCCGCGGCAGCGCTGGACGGCCTGCCCGCCATCGCCAGCCTGGCCTGTGGCTCGGCGCACGCCCTGGCCCTGGATCAGTCTGGCGGCGTCTGGAGCTGGGGCGCCAATCAGGCCGGCCAATTAGGGCACGGAACGCTCAAATCCTCCAACCAGCCGATCAAAATAGCGTTGCCTGAACCCATTACCGACATCGCCGCGGGCGATACGCACAGCATGGCTCTGGATGCGACGGGTCAGCTATGGGCCTGGGGCGCCAATAATCATGGCCAGACGGGCAGTGCCGATGGTGCTTATTTCATTCGACCCATCAGGGTCCAGACCGATTTCGCCGTGCGCCAGATCGACGGAGGCCTGTTTTACACGGCGGCTCTGTCCGACCAGGGCGAAGTCTTTGCCTGGGGCTGGAATGGGCTGGGACAGATCGGTTTGTCGCAGCCGCATTCGTCCCCGCGGGCCGTGCGGATTACCGACCTGCCGCCGGTCACCCGCCTGGCTGCGGGGCCGGGTCATGTGCTGGCCAGCGACGGCCTATCTGTTTTTGCCTGGGGCGACAACCGCAGCGCCGCCTGTGGGCGGGCTCCTCGGGACACTGTGGTCCTGACCCCCAATTCCATCCACCTGGCCTGAGGGCACAAGCATGACTACAAGCGATCACCACCGCGCCGAGCAATCGCCGGCAGCCGCCCCCGGCCTCGCGGATCCCAAACGCCGCGATGTCCTGCGTTGGTCGCTGGGCCTGTCCGCCGGCCTGATACTGCCACCCCTGACGGGTTGCGACAGTGGCGGCGACGGTTCGGCGGCCGTGGCGGACACCCTGCCCGAAGCCTCTCGCATCTACGCCCGCAACGGCCTCATCGATATAGAGCTGGTGGCCGCTTATACCAACAGAGACGTCCAGTTCGCGGCGGGCGCGCAAAATGTTTACCCGGGCGCATCCCGGTCGCTGAGCGCCGACCTGCGCAGCTATAACGGCGGCCTTCTGGCCCCAACCCTGTGCCTGAATGCGGGGGATACTTTGCGTATCCTGCTGAAAAACAGGCTACCCGGAAATGATGTCAAGTACTCGTCGTTAAGCTATCTTAATTACCAGAACAGTACCAATCTGCATTTTCATGGCATGCATGTGGACCCCAAGGAAATCCGTCCCGGAGTCTATGGCGACTATATGGTGGATAGTCCTGACGCAGGGGTAACGCCCGGGGCTGACCGCCAGCACGAAATCACCTTGCCAGCCGAACATTCCAACGGCATTTACTGGTATCACCCGCATCTGCATGGATCCACCACAACGCAGGTGCTCAATGGCATGTTCGGGGCCATTTTGGTCTCTACCCCGCGCAACGACTTCGATCTACCCGACAGTATCCGCGAACGAGTCATCTTCGTGCATCGCCTGAATCTTACCGATAAGGGGCGCAGCGACAACCTGTACGAATACCAAGACAATAACAGCGGCTTCGTGCTCAATGGGGCTTATCAGCCCACCATTGTCATGCGTCCGGGGGAAATCCAGAATTGGCATTTTATCAATTCGGATGTCTTCTATCCCTTCAGCCCGGTGCTGGACGAGCATACCCTGTGGCATTACGCTCGCGACGGCAATGTCTTTGCCCGCCATTACAGCGCCATCAACGCCGACACAGTTACTCAAACGGATGGCCGATTTTGGCCGGGCAGTGCCATGTATCCGGGCAATCGCGCTTCGATGCTGGTGCAGGCCAGCAAAACTCCTGGCACTTATTACCTGCACGCCGCCAAGGCGCCGTCAGGCATGGAGCCCGAAATCGTGGCGCGCATCGTCGTCGAAGGCTTACCGGTTCAGATGGACTTGCCCAGTCCGCACCAACTGCCTTTGTATAACAACTACCAGCCCATCACCGATGCCGAGCTCGCCCAGCATGGCGGCAAGACCCGGGCGGTCATCCTGGCCGTCCTCGACAAAGATAACCCCTTGCTCGTACAGCCCATCCCCGAGGGGGAAGAATGGTTTATCCCGGCAAACGATGATTCGAGCCTAAGCAATTTGGTGTTTTCCACCGGCAACAAGGGAACCAAACTGGCCCCGTTCCAGTCGGCGCTGGCCGCGACTCAGACTGTGGCGCTCAATGCCGTCGAGGAGTGGACCCTGTACAACATGAATGGCTACCCACATCCGTTCCATATCCATGTCAATGACTGTTATGTCATCAAGGTCAATGGCGAAGACATCGAGCCTTATTGGGCCGACACCATCCCATTGGCGCCTGGCGGCACACCGGATCAGCCCACCTCCATCACATTCCGCAGCCGCTTCACCGACTTCACCGGCAAGTTTGTCTGGCATTGCCACGCCCTGGATCACGAGGACATGGGCATGATGGAACTGGTCGAGGTGCTCGCCTGATCCTGGCGACCCTTGCGGCGCGGTTTCGAACCCGCCGCCAGACTAGTCCCCCAGCATGATTCCCATGAATTTTGTCCCGCACGGGCAAATATAAGTGCTGCCGCCAGATGCAATGAGGACTGCCCGGACGTGATCGCGGCCTCCTCTTGCTTGGCCACTGGCAGGCTTGCCACCTGCATACAAATTAGTATCGGACTAAATCCTAGCCGCTGCAGAGTAGCCGACTTGATCGTTGAGCTCAAGCACCAAGATAAGACCGTCGCTGTCATGAAGTGCGGCATAAGCTTGCCGTGCAATGGCTTACGCTTCGCGCCAGATGGACAGTTTTGTATCGAATGATATAAAATAGTTGAAATCCACCCGATGCGTGCAGCGATGTGCTGTTCACATGCGTTGCTTATGGAGTCACCAATAATGGCCGTCATCGGTCTCGATCGACAACTGCGCGAGTTCCAAGAGGCGTTCGGCCACAGCGCCTCCTCCGGCCGGACCGCACTCTATAAGCCCAAAATCGACGCGTTACGGGCGGCTCTGTGAGTCCGATCGCTGATCTGACCGAGGAAACCGTCCTTGGCGCAGCTTCCAAGCCACGGCTCCAGCCAACCTCCAGGACCGCCTTGAAGGGACTCTGCTGGGCCGGGCTCAGCGTCATGATTTTCGCGGGCTGGTTCGTCGTGACGCGCTTCAGCGTGACACGCGAACTTCGCCTGTGGGATGTGACAGCGCTGCGATTTGGCATCGGCGCAATCATTCTTCTCCCTGTATTGCTTAGGGGGAAGCGGCGCATATCAAGCAAGGAATGGTGTGAAGGACTGGTTTACGCCTGCCTCTGGGGGTTGCCCTTTGTCTTGGCCGTGGCACTGGGCTTGCAACTTACATCGGCCGGACGCGCGGCAGCGATCGCGCCGACCCTGATGCCAGTATTCGCAGGCATCTTCGCATGGATATTCCTGAAAGAGAAGCAGGGCAAGGTCCGCTGGTCCGGCTATCTCGCCATTGTCATCGGACTCGTTTACATGGTTGCAAGCGGCGGGTCGGCGCACGGCGGCACGAACCCTGTGGGCATCATTGCCCTGATAATCGCCGCTGCGATGTGGGCTGTCTACACACTGCTCTTTCGGCGCAGCGCCCTGCCCCCCGTGCAGGCCGCCGCCCTGATCTGTTTCTGGTCTGCCGTGCTCTTTCTGCCCATCTATATTCTTTGCGGACTCAGTCGCCTGGACTTGGCCTCGACAAGCGAGATCGGTCTGCAGGCGGTCTATCAAGGTGTTCTGATGAGCGGCGTTGCGATCGTCTCCTTCAATCGATCCGTCGCGCTCTTAGGCCCATCCGCCGCCACGGCCATCATTGCATTGATCCCGGCAGTCGCTTCGCTTGCCGCCATTCCCATACTTGGAGAATTACCGTCTCAAGCCGAATGCGTCGCGATGGCCGCCGTCATTAGCGGGGTGCTCCTGGCGGCGCGTCCAGCTCGTATCGCCGCGAAGCCGCGGATTTCCACGACCACGAGGAGTCAATCATGATCCGTTTTTACTTTCACCCGACCCTCAACCCCGCGAAGATCGCACTTTTTTGGGAAAGAGCGGCTTGGATTACGAAGCGATTCCGGTCGAACTTTCCGACCACGCCAGCACAAGGAGTTTGAAATGGAACTGAAGAATAAGCGGGTTCTCATTACCGGCGGATCAAGCGGGATAGGCTTCGCGCTTGCCCAGGCGCTGATCGCCCGAGGCGCAAAGGTATTCATTACAGGAAGGCGAAAGCAGGTTCTTGACGAGGCACTGCGCAGCCTTGATTCGGCCCATGGCATTTACGCCGACGTGGGAACCGCCGAGGGACGCGAAGCAACCCTGGGCAAAGCTATACAGGCGCTGGGCGGGCTCGACATTCTCGTCAACAACGCTGGCGGAGTGAGAGCTGGCCGGCTGGAGAATACGACGGAGGCCGATATCGAGCAGATGGTGAACGTCGATTTGCTTGCGCCGATCCTGCTGACCCGCGCGGCGCTACCCGCTTTGCGGGCCGGCGGAGATTCAATGGTGGTGAACGTTGCCTCCGGCATTGCCTTGGTCGGCGCGCCGTTCTACACTACCTACGCAGCGGTGAAGGCGGGCTTGGCTCACTTCGGCGAGGCGCTCAGGCGTGAACTCAAGGGCGAAGGCATCCATGTATTGACAGCCTACCCCGGGGGGACGGACACGCCGATGATGAAGTCGAATCACGCAGGTCCCGAACTGGGCTTTTCACGTGAACCTGCATCGGCGGTGGCCGATGCCATCATCGAAGGCATCGAGACGAACGCCTTCGCGGTCATTCGCGGTGGCGAGACACGGGCCCAGATGATTGCGCTCAACCGCAACGATCCCGCAGCCGTTGATGCGCGATTTCTTACGCTCAAGAGTGCGTTGGAAGAAGCAGTCAAGGACCACAGCGCACTGTGAAATTGCGGTATCAAACATCTTGTGGCAGGACGAAGTAATACAGGAACGGCAATGGCGCGCCCAAGAGAATTTGACAAAGCAGTGGCTCTCGATGCCGCGATCCGATGTTTTTGGGCGCGCGGCTATGAGGCCACATCGGTGCGCGACTTGGCTGAAGCCATGGGTATCGCCGGCCCCAGTTTGTACAACACGTTTGGCGATAAGCGCACGCTATATCGGCTAGCACTTGATCACTATGTAGAACGAGGGTTTTGCGACCGCGTCAGGCGCTTCGAGTCCCAACTGTCACCTCGGGCGGCCATTGACGCGTTCTTTGCTGAAATCATTGAAATGTCGTTGGCGGACAAAGAACACAAAGGATGCCTGATCGTGAACTCGGCGCTCGAGCTATCACCTCACGATCCAGAGTTCCGGACTGCATTGGCCGCTGTCCTGCGCGAGATGGAAGCTTTCTTCTATCGCTGCGTCAAAGCGGGTCAAGAGGCCGGGACAATCCTCAATGCACTACCGGCCGATGATCTGGCGCGAATGCTGCTTGGCCTGCTAATGGGATTGCGCGTTCTCGCGCGATCACGGCCGGAACCTGAATTGCTTCGAGGACTTGTACGACCCGCGCTGGCGCTTCTCGACGGCGCCGGCCCGCCTACACGCGGGAGCTGCAAATGATCGAGCTGTGCTGTTGGCGGCTAATGGCCACAAAATTACCATACTTCTGGAAGGGAGCGGCGTCGAACATGGCATTCATGCCGTCGATATAAGCGCGAAATGCGCGCGAGGCCTGCGCCTCGGACGAACAATTGACCGAAACAGCGTTGGTGGCGGCGGCAATTTGGGCTGGCGGCGCTGTGACGCACGCAACGCATCTGTTCAACGACTGACCTTGTCCTTATAGCGCTCGCGCAGTTTTTCCATGCACTCCAGAGGATCATGCACATAGCGATTACTCGCTCGGATAATCCTTGTGCCGGTGGTTCGAGTCAGCCCCAACCACCATCAAACAGTCAGCCCAGCCGAGACGCTAGGCTTTTTTGTTTGGCCTGTCACGCTTCTATCTATTCTCTTGGAGCCTGGTTAAAACAAATGCTGCAAGAGTCGCATCCGCTCAGCGTAGCACTCGGCTCCTCCAGATCGCCTCTTGCGGAAACCATGCGCAACCACAGACTTTCTTCCTATGAGGATCTGCTTCTACATGGCAAAATTGTAGACAAAATATTGTAGATAGAGTAATTTCATGGCATTGTAACAACTATTTCGTCGATACGCATTCACATACGTCGCGGGAGTATCCCCGGGGCACTCATTGGCGACTGAATTCATAAGCTCATTTAACAGGGGTAAGCGTCGTGCGAGATTTTGTAGGCTATGCCAATACACCGCCGAACCCGAACTGGCCGGGCAAAGCACGGGTGGCGGTGCAGTTCGCACTGAATTACGAAGAAGGTTCTGAAGCCAGCATCCCGGATGGCGACGGCCGGACCGAACTGGGCCTGACTGAAACCGTCGGCGGTCGCGTACCGGTCGGACAGCGCGATCTCGCTTTCGAGTCTCTGTATGAATTCGGCAGCCGTGTCGGCATCTGGCGCATTCTCGACTTATTCCGCGAACGCGAAATGCCGTTGACGCTGTTTGGAACCGCCGTTGCGCTCGAACGTAATCCGCGCGTCGCCGAAGCGGTTGTCAAAGCGGGGCACGACATTTGCTGCCATGGCTGGCGCTGGGTCGAACCGTTCCGGCTTTCCGAGTCCGAAGAGCGCGAACACATTGCGAAGGCAGTTCAATCCATTCTGGCGCTAACCGGAGAACGTCCCTTGGGATGGTACTGCCGGTATGGCCCTGGCGAGAACACGCGCAGGCTACTTGTGGAAGAAGGCGGTTTTCTCTACGACTCGGATGCCTATAACGACGAGCTTCCCTACTGGGTATCCGTGGCCGGGCAGGACCATCTGGTCGTGCCCTACACGATGGATGCCAATGACGCCAAATTCGCATCGCCCGCGGGCTTTGCCACGGGGGAGGACTTTCTCGCTTACTTGAAGGGTACGTTCGATCAACTTTACCAAGAGGGCGCACATACGCCTCGCATCATGTCTGTCGGCCTGCATGCCCGGATTTCCGGGCGGCCTGCCCGGGCGCGCGCCCTGGGCGCCTTCCTGGACTATGTCCAGAACCACAAGGACGTCTGGGTGACCCGGCGTGTGGACATTGCCGACCACTGGCGAAGCAATTTTCCACCCAAGGGCAGAACGCAGGCGTAGTTTCACTCATTGATGCGCCCGGGCCATGCGTCACGACTTTCCTTCATCAAATCCCTAGTTCCGCTTAATGACATCATGGAGTAATTACATGTCCACTCGACCACTTTCCCCGAGCTCCGGCCGGCTTGTCGCCGGCGTTCTGGCGCTGTTGTCCCTATCAATATTCTCTTGCGCAAAGGTCTATGCGCAAGACAAATACCCCAGCCACCCCATCAGGATCGTGGTCGGCTTTGCTCCTGGCGGGCCGACCGACGTTCAGGCCAGGCTTCTTGCAAGCAAACTGAGTCCGATTCTTGGCACCGCTGTCGTCGTCGAGAACAAGCCTGGCGCATCCACCACTATCGCCCTGAGCGAAGCGGCACGCGCCGCGGCGGATGGCTACACGCTATATTTTGGCGGCTCGGGAGCCTATGCCACCACGCCGCTGACCATGCACAAGCTTCCTTACGACCCGGCGACGAGTTTCAAGCCCGTTGCCATGGTGGGTGAAGAACAGATCGCGTTCGCTGTGCATCCGTCGGTTCCCGCCACCAACATGAGCGAACTCGTAACGCTCATCAAGGCCAATCCGGGAAAGTATTCCTTCGCCAGCTCAGGCCATGGCAACATCACTCACCTGACCGGCGAACTGCTGAAGCACCAGGCGAATGACCAAAGCCTGGTTCACGTCGCCTATAAGGGCGCGGCTCCGGCGGTCAATGACGTCCTTGCCGGGCATGTGGGGATTATCGTCGCCGGCCTGGGCAGCGTGTATCCGCTGCACAAGGCCGGCAACCTTCGCGTGCTTGCCATCACATCCGAAAAGCGAGTTTCGTACGCGCCGGAAATACCGACGGCCGACGAATCGGGCGCCAAAGACCTGTTCTCCGCAAGCACGCTGGTACTGTTGGCACCCGCCAAAACACCGGATGACGTGGCAAAGATGCTCAGCGACGCCGTCAGCAAAGCGCTGCAGCAGCCCGCATACCAGAAAGAAATGCGGGAAGCCTATGTCGAGCCGGTCGCGAACACAAGTCCTGCGCTCACGGACGCGTTGTTAAAGCGCGAAATTGCACAGTGGGCAAACCTCGTCAAGACATCGGGCGTGAAGGTCGTTGACTAAGATCGATTCGTAACGGCCGCTCGAAGCGCCTAGGCCTGGCGGGCTCGCCAGGCCGCATCGATCTGATGCGGCCCGGCTTGCCAGAAGCCCCCGGCGTCGATGCCCTGCAGCGCGCGCTGCAGGTTTGTAAACCGATGGGGCGCACCACTGATCCACGCATGCAGAGGCAATGCCAATACCGTTCCCGGCCTTGCATTCTCTTCCCAATAGTTCAGCCCCGCCTGTACATGCGCACTCCAGCGAGATGGCTGCAGCCGTCGCCCGACCACCATCTGGGCATCTTCCATTTCAGCGGCCGGAGGCAACATGACAATACGACGGTGTTTGCCAAACAAAAACGGCATTTCATCGTTGGGCCAGTCGACGGCCGTGCAAATGCCGGCTTCCTCCAGAAGATCCGCCGTTTGCAAAGAGTAGCCATAATCCTGACTCGAATAGCAGGTTGGCTTGTCACCCGTTGCATCGGCCAAGGCGCCAAGCGTTTGATGCAACAGGCCCCGCTCGATGTCGGCCAGTACGGCGCTGCTGATCATTCGTGAGGCCGACCAGCCTCCGGCCACAATGTCCACGCCTCGTCTCCGCAGGGATCGAACCAGCGAGGGCTGCTCTTTGGCGACGATTCCGTTGACGGCTACCGCAACATGCCAACCCAGGGGCTGCAGAAGATCGAGAAGCCGGAATACGCCTATCCGGTTTCCGTACTCCATCAGCGACTGCGCGCGATAATCGGGCGAAAAATTGCCGAACTCGTTTCGCCACCGCGCATCCCGCTGGGCATAGGCGGGAGGATCCAGCTCGAGCGACTGCACCCTGAGCAACACAAACGCCGCGGTCCGGAAACCGCCAGGCCATTCGCTGCCCGTCGCCGCGGCGGCGCGCCGATGTTCGTAAAGATCGTGATCGAGCCGCTTGAACTCAGGGGGTCGCAACATTATCACCGTCCTTCAACCATGCTTGAACCGATTCCAGATAATGGCGCCGATACCACGCCTCGATTTCCTGCCCTGTCGCCAGCCACACATCATCATGCGACAGCACATGGCGCAATGCCCGCTCAAACGCTTTTATGCGCTGCGGCTGAGCCGTAAGATACGGATGGCAGGCAATACACATGACCAGCCCGGTCTGTGCACTGTCGCGATAAAGAGTCTGAAACTGATCGATGATCGCCTGCGCAAAGTCGTCGCCCTCGCCCCCGTTTACATGGATGACCGCATCGTTGACATCCATCGAGTACGGAATGGAAATCAGCGACCCAGTCTTGGTAATAACGGGAAATGGCTGATCGTCGTGGTAGAGGTCGCAATAATATCGAAAGCCCGTTGCCGCCACGATATCCGCTGTATTGACGGTGTGCGAGCATGCCGGCGAAAACCAGCCGTGACTGGTCTGGCCGGTCGCTTCATCCATCCTGCGCTTGCAGTCCTGGATGAAGTCCTGCTCATCTGCCGGGGTGTAGTTCCAGAGATAGTGGCTGTTGTAGAGTCCATGGCACATGAACTCCCAATCGCGCGACTTCATTTCATCGTAGATGTCCGGAAACATGACCGGCAGCGCCAGGGACAGCGATACGGTGCATCGGATTCCCAGCCTATCGGTCAGATCGAGAAACCGGTCTATGCCGACCCGATTGCCATATTCTTTCAGCGGATAGTTCAACGCGTCGGGAGGGGCCGAGCGAGGCCATGGATTGCGGATCCCGACCAGCGAGGGCTGGAATTCATAGTGCTCCACGTTGGGAACGACCCACAGGGCAAGCCGCTTGCCTTCGGGCCAGCGGATGACGGGCCGGCCCTGGAGGGGAGCATAAACGTAGCGCTCGGTCATAAATTTTCGCCTGTCAGCCTTAGGGCGGCTCGTTTGAATGCGTGCTGGAGCACTTGAATAATGCGACTGTCGGCGTCGGCGATTCGCGACGCCATGGCGATCCCCATGGACGGCGCATTGGGTCCGAGGGGGATCTCGCGCACCGGGAATCCCTGTGTAAGCCTTTTGTCCGGCAAGAATATAATTGCAACGCCCAATCCCATCGAGACCATCGCAACCACGGCATGAGTCGACTGAAGTTCGATATTTCCGCGCACGTCGATTTTCGATGCCGACAGATAGCGTGCCGCCAGACGCCCCATATTCGTATTGCGTTCGAAGCGTATAAGGTCATGCTTTTTTAGCAGCAATGAGACCGACGATTGCGCCGTATCGGGCGGCGCAATCAGAACCATTTTCTGTTGCAATAAGCGATACCAGTTCAGACGCCTGGCGCCGCCGCCCTCCGGGTCGACCACGATGGCGGCATCGATTTTTCCTTGCTTCACCGCTTCCGTCAGCTCTACGCTGCGGCCCCGCAAGGGCCGCACAATAAGCCCGGGATAGTGATCTTTAATGTAGTGCATGGTCGCGGGCAGGATAGCGGCCTGCATGCTATCGGCTACGCCGACCCGGACTTCGCCCCTGACTTCGGGCGTAGAACGCCGCCTGAGGCCTTCGATGCCCTGAAGGGCGCCATTCATCTTGTCCCGGATATCGAGGGCCAAAGGCGTTGGCCGCACCACGAGCGCGCTCCGGTCGAATAGAGGCTGCCCAAAGTATTCTTCCAGGCGCTTCATTTGGAGGCTCACCGCGCTGGGGGAAAGATTCATTTCCTTTGCCGCGGCCGCGAAGCTTCCCCCATGAAGGACCGCATTCAACGTGTAAAAAGAGTCCATTTTCATCAGTTTTCCTAACGACAGATCGATGATAAAGCAGTCGTGCAGCGCAGCGTAGCCATCAGCCACGATTTATTCTGAATTGCTTGATGAGGAAAATTCATCATTCGAATTATAGGGTACGGCCCCTCACGCCCCGCCCATGCGGGTTTGCGGCCAGCGCGGCATAATTCCGCCGCGCCGCGGCGCCGCCAAGTGGATCGGCACGCCTTTTACTGGGCGATTTCAGCGACTTTACCTGTGATAATCTTTTCGATACATATCCACCACAGGAGAGCGGACATGAGAACGATACAAGGCAGGCAGGTCCTCGACACGCTGGAGGAATTGGTCTTTCCGCAACATACGGCGCTTATCGCGATCGATGTGCAAAATGACTTCTGCCATCCGGATGGTAAATTCGCCCAGGCCGGAAAAGCCGTCGCCCACATGGCGCCGGCGGTCGAACGCATGCTGCATCTTGTGCATGCGGCTCAAGCGCGCGGCATTCCTGTTATTTTCCTGCGCCAAGTCACCCTGCCCGGCGGCAAAAGCGACTCTCCCGCATGGCTTCGATTCAAAACGCGTGACGGCAAGGCGCCCGATTACGCCCTGCCCGGCACCTTCGGCTGGCAATTCGTCGACGGATTGGCCCCCACCGATAACGACTACGTCATCGAAAAATTCCGTCCCGACGGTTTTCGCGCGACGTATCTCGATCATGCGCTGCGCGCTCGCGGCATTGAAACGGTGATCCTATTGGGCACGACAACGGAAGGTTGCGTCGAGTCGACCGTGCGGGCCGCCTCTTACCACGACTACTACGTGGTCGTTGCCGCCGACGCCGTGGCCAGCCCCAACATCAAGCTGCATGAAAACTCACTGGAGTTCTTCCAGGCAAGATATCCCATTCACACCTCCGACGACATCATTGCCGCCTTCAGAACACCCCTAGCACAGAGGTAATTACCATGTCCCTCCCCCTTCCACGCCCACTGGCCCATACCGAGAATCGCAAGCGACGGCTGCGCGAACTGCTGCGGCAACCGGAGCTGCTGATGGCTCCGGGTGTGTTTGACTGCCTGACCGCCCGCCTGGTCGAACGCGCCGGCTTCAACGCCGCGTACATCTCCGGTTCCGGCGTTTCGATCTCCCGCCTGGGCGCGCCCGACGTGGCGGTGATCACCTTCAGCGAAGTTCTGGACCAAATCCGGGGCATTGCCGACTCCACTTCACTGCCGCTTATCGCCGATGCCGATACCGGATACGGCGGGCCGTTGAGCGTTATCCGGACCGTACGGGAATTCGAGAAGGCCGGCGTCGCCGCCATTCAGATCGAAGACCAGGAGTCGCCCAAGCGATGCGGCCACGAACCCGGCCGGCGAGTCGTCTCGCAACAAGTCATGATCGACCGGATCAAGGCCGCCACTGACTCGCGGCATGACGAGGATTTCGTGATTGTCGCCAGAACCGACGCCAGAACCCCCCTGGGCCTGAACGCGGCGATCGAGCGGGCCACAGCCTATGCCGAAGCCGGCGCCGATGTCATCTTCGTCGAGTCGCCCGAGTCTGAAGAGGAAATGCAACAGATCAACGCCATGGTCAAGGTGCCGACATTGGCGAATATGGTAGAGGGCGGCCGTACGCCCATCCTGACCGCTGAACGCCTGAAAGCAATCGGATATCAGCTTGCCATATACCCCAACTCGCTGACGCGCCTGATGGGCCGGATGGGCGAGCGCCTGCTCACCGAATTGAAGAGCAGCGGAACCACCGCCGGCATGTCGGACAACATGCTTACGCATCGCGAACTATGGGATCTGTTCGATTACCCGGACTGGATAGCCGCGGAAAACCGTTACGTGGAAAAGCAATAGCCTATTTCAGGCTATCCCAGCTTGTACGATGAAATAACCATCGACAAGCTGGTTATCGAACCTGTTAGCCGTTTTCCTGCTATTGCCCAATCAAATCGGGCCCGCGCTTTCCACCCAGGCGACAGCATGGACAGGAAACGTCCTTGACGCCACAGTTATTGAGCGGCTATGCCGCGCGCCTTGATCAGACGGCCCAACGCCTGGCTCTCTTCGCGCAAATAGTCGGCGAACTCTTCTTGTGTACTCATTACAGGTTCCGCGGTCAGTTCGCTAAGCCGTGCGAGCACTTCCGGAGCCTTCAGGGCTTTGGCAAATTCGCTGTGGATACGCGTAACGATGGCCGGCGCAGTACCGCTGGGCACAAACAGACCCGTCCACTGTTGCGGCTTGAAGTTCGGAACTCCCGCTTCGGCGAAGGTCGGCACATCGGGCAACTGCGGCAGCCGCTTCTCGCTGGTTACCGCCAACGCCCTCAGCTTTCCTGTTTTTCCTACCTGCGGTACCGCCAGCGTGCTGGAAATTAGCAGCGCCTGGATATGACCGCCCATAAGGTCCGTTATCGCCGGCCCGCCACCCTTGTAGGGAACGTGTGGCAGATCCATTCCCACGATTTCCTTAAGCACTTCGAAGGACAAGTGGTTGCTTGTGCCGACGCCGGGGCTGCCATAGCTGGCGTTTCCGTTAGGCGCTTTGGCGTAGGCAACGAACTCCTTCACCGTGGATGCCGGAACGTCGTTGTTCACCAGCATGACCAGCGGGATGCGCGCCAGCATGCTCACTGCCGTGAGATCCTTGAACGCGTCATATGGCAGGTTGGGCATTAAGTGCGGATTAGCCGGCACGCTATCGGCGCTGAGCAGGATCGTATAACCATCGGCCGGCGCCTTTGCCAGCACACCCTCGGCCACCGTGCCGCCGGCGCCGGGACGGTTCTCGATTACTACCGGTTGGCCGAATCCCTTCTGTAGTTCCGGCTGCAGAGCCCGCGCGATCTGGTCGGTGAGCCCGCCAGGCGCGAAGCTGACCAGGATGCGGATTGGCTTGGAGGGATAGTCCTGTGCCAAAGCGGCCGATGCGACAAGGACGCAAAGCGTTGTGGTTGCGACGGCACCCACGCAGCGCAGGAACGTGCGGTTGGACATATTGTCTCCTGTAATGTTATGCCAAATCAACAAAATTCGACATTTTGTCCATGATACGGACAAGCGTCTCTATTTTCACGGAATTGAGTGTCGAATTGCAACAGGGTTTTCCCCTGGCTTGAGTAAACTGGCTTAATGGATTCAGTCGCGCGTATTGGCGCCGATACTACCGCGAGTCACTGGCGCCAGCCTCATCGTCGCAATACGTTCAATCAACGATAGTCGTTCCTTCAAGGTCAATCCGGCATGCTTATAGCTGCTTGTGCGGCGGGATTCTTCTATGATTCCAAGGCTGGCGGCTCAAGATGCCCAGATCCATCTGGGTGGATAATCTGCTGAAGCGTCGCTGACGGGAAAATCCGTTAACTCCGCAGGACCTGTAACCACTCCCTAAAGACTTATGGAAAAAGAGACTAAAGTAAAAACCGACCAACAGGAAAAGAGCGGCGAAGGCGTGCGGGCGGTGGAACGGGCGCTCGACGTGCTTGCTGCCTTCGCGCCTGGCGACAACGGGGTGCTTGTGGCCGACCTGATCAAACGTGTCGGGCTCAGCCGACCGACCCTGTACCGGCTGCTGCACACACTGGAAAAGAAGGGTTTCGTCGCGTCCTCGGGCGAACCCCAGCGTTTCCGGCTCGGTCCGGCAGTGGCGCAATTGGCCCATGTCTGGAGCAGCACCCTGGACCTGAGCGAGATCGCCCGGCCAGTGATGGCCGAAGCCTGGGCCTTCACCTCCGAAACCGTCGCGCTGTTTGTGCCGCGCGGCGATATGCGCTTATGCGTCGCGGAAATGCAAAGCCCGCAGCCGATCAGCTTCCGGCGCGGGGTCGGCTACAGCGAGAAACTCGTTCGGGGCGCCAGCGGCCGCGCGATCCTGGCCTTCACTCCATTGCAGCCAGGTCAATTGGAGGCGTATGCCGCTGGGACGAATACCGATCTCGGCTGGTTGCATGAGCAGCTCAATGTGACGCGCGAACGGGGATACGCCATTGGGCATAATGAATTGATTCAAGGAGCGTATGCCGTAGCCGCACCAATCTTCGACCGCAGTGGAGTGGTCGCGGGGTCGCTGGGCGTTTTTGGACCGGACGTGAGGCTCACGGAAGCCAGGATGCACGAGTTCGGTCAAGTGCTGCGCGGCATGGCGAACCGCCTTACGATGAATTTGGGCGGTTTGCCGCCCTCTTGACCTTCTTCATGTTTGTCCATAGAATGGATTCAATTCTCGCACAATGGACAAATCATGAAGGACATAATGAAGACGCTGGTGCAAACCAGCCCCGGCACGCCCACTGGCAAGCTCTTGCGCCGGTTCTGGATACCTATCCTCCTTTCCAGCGAAATCGCCGAACCGGATGGCCCGCAGGTCCGCGTGCAGATCCTGGGTGAAAAATTGCTCGCTTTCCGTGATACCCAAGGCCGGGCCGGCCTTATCAGCGAGTTTTGCTCGCACCGCGGCGCCTCGCTCTATTTCGGCCGCAACGAAGAAAACGGCATCCGCTGCAGTTATCATGGCCTGAAATTTGACATCGACGGTAAATGCGTAGATGTGCCGCAGGCGCCGCAGGTGTGCGAGAAGATGTTCATCACCGGCTATCCATGCATCGAGCGCGCCGGCATCGTTTGGGCTTATATGGGGCCGAAGGACAAGCAGCCCGAAGCCGCCCGGCGTGGAATGGGCGAATCTGCCGGATAGCCATGTCTTCGTGTCCAAGCGGACGCAGGAATGCAATTACATGCAGGCCATGGAAGGCGGCATCGATACCAGCCATGTCTCCTTTGTGCACAAGTTCGAAGTCGACAATGATCCTTTCCACCAGGGCACCAAAGCCAACGAGTACATCAAGAAAGATGGCAATGTCACTTTCGAAATCGAAAAGCATGAGGGCGGCCTTACGCTGTTCGGCCGCCGCAACGGCGAAGCCGGACTCCTATTACTGGCGTATCACTCAATGGATTTTCCCATGGTACAACCTGATCCCGCCGTTCGGCGACCATGCATTGGGCGGTCACGTGTGGGTGCCGATCGATGACCACAATTGCTGGGCCTGGAGCATCAATTTCCGTCCGGACCGGCCGCTGTCGGACGAGGAGCGCCAGCACCTGCAAGAAGGCGAGGCGTGCATTGCGAATACGAGCCCGGCACCAATGTGCCCGGCGGCGCCTGGCGGCCAAAAGCGAACAAGGACAATGATTATCTGATCGATCGGCAGGCGCAGAAGGAGAAGCGCTCCTACAGCGGCGTGTTTGGTTTTGCCGCCCAGGACGCCTCTCTGCAGGAAAGCATGGGTTCGATCCAGAACCACGACGTCGAGAAACTGCTGCCTTCGGACCGCGCCATCGTCATGGCACGCCGGATGCTGTTCGAGGCAACCGTGGGACTGGAACAAGGCCAGGAGCCAAGCGCCACCCTCTCGCGTCCGCAGGCCGTGCGCGCCGCCGGCGTGCTGCTGCCACACGATCAGAAACCGCAGGAATGGGCGAAGACCCATCTGGTCTACGGCGAAAATCAGCCGGTGTACTCGTTGTGAGCGGCCGCCTGAAGGGCAAGGTTGTCCTGATCACCGGCGGCGCTGGTGGGATCGGCGCGGCAACTTCCGCGCTTTTCTGTTCGCGAAGGCGCGGCCGTATTGCTGGTCGACCGCGACACCGAAGCGCTGGAACGCACTGCCGCGGCGATCCGGCGGCAAACGGCCAATGCTTCCGTTCAGATATTGTCGGCCGAAGTCGCCGATTCGAGCGCGGCGGAACAGGCTGCGGCCCAGCTGCGTCCAAGCGTTCGGAGGCATCGATGTGCTGGTTAACAACGCCTCCATGCGCAATTACACTGCCTTTGCCGATGCCACTCCGCAAGAATGGCAGGACGTGGTCGGCGTCAACATGATCGGCAACGCCAACTTCTGCCGTGCCGCATTGCCCTTTCTGCGCCATTCGGGCAAAGGCGCAATCGTCAATGTGTCTTCCTGCTATGCGGTCAAGGGCCGCAAGGGAATGGCGCTATACGATGCGACCAAAGCAGCCATGGTCGCCATGACGCGCACGCTCGCCTTCGAAGAAGCGGAACACGGCATCCGCGTCAACGTGGTGTGTCCTGGTTCGACATTGACGGACTTCCACATCAATCGCACCAAAGCCGCCGGCAAGAGCATCGAGGAGCTCAAGACCCAGCGTCAAGAGACTTCACTGCTGGGGCGTTGGGCGGATCCGAGTCGAAGTCGCTTACCCCATCCTTTGGATGGCCTCGGACGAATCGTCGTTCATCACCGGCACCACTCTGGTAGTGGACGGTGGCCTACATATCAAATAACCATGATCGTCGAAAATCAGGCAGACCTCACCAGTGCGGTGCTCGCCGAAGTCAATCACACTCCCGATCCCCGTTTGCGCCGCATCCTCGCCGCTGCCGTTCGGCATCTGCACGAATTCGTGCGCGAGACGGCGCTTACCGAAGCCGAATTCCGGCAAATGTGCGGCCTGATCGCCAAAGCAGGCCAACTGACCACTTCCTCGCATAACGAAGTCGTACTTGCGGCCGGATCGCTCGGGGTTTCCGCGCTTGTTTGCCTGCTGAACAACAGCGATGGCGCCCAACGCGAGACCACGGCCAATCTGATGGGTCCCTTCTGGCGGCAGAACTCCCCCATAACCCCGCAGGGCGGCTCGATTGTGCGATCGCCGACTCCTGGCGATCCGGTGTTCGTCACAGCCTGGATTCGTAACGACGCCGGACAGCCGGTGGCCGATGCCGAGGTGGATGTCTGGCAAGCCTCCAGCGACGGTTACTACGAGAATCAGGACCCGGAACAGGCGGACATGAATCTGCGCGGGAAATTTCGCACGGAGAGCGACGGCTGCGTACGCTTCCGCACCGTCAAGCCTTCGGGTTACCCGATACCCGTGGGCGGTCCCGTGGGCGCCTTGATCCGCGCGCAAGGGCGACACAATATGCGGCCGGCCCACATCCACTTCATGATCCATAAACCGGGCTACAAGACGCAGTTCTCGCAGCTCTATTCCAACGACGATCCGCACCTGGAGACAGACGTGCAGTTTGGCGTGACGCGCGCGCTCGTGGGCAATTATGCGATGCACGAGAATGAATCCGCGCCCGCGGACGACGTGCGGGGCCGGTGGTACTCGCTGGAGCATGCCTTCACGATAGCGCCCGGCGACGACGCGCTGCCCCACCCCCCTATCACCGGCAAGACCGACGGGCCGCGCCCGCCGCTCGTCATGCTTGAAAGAACGACACAAGGAGATGCTCAATGATCAGCCAGAACGAGCGGCAGCAGGCCGCGGACGCCCTATTCGAAGCGGGGCGCACATGCAAGCCCATTGCCCAGGTCAGCAAAACGTGGCCGCAAATGGAAATCGAAGACTCCTACGCCGTGCAGCAAATGTGGGCGGAGAAGCGCGTACAGGCGGGCGCGCGCGTGATCGGCCACAAAATCGGACTGACCTCCCGCGCCATGCAGCAAGCATCGAAGATGACCGAGCCGGACTACGGTGTTTTGCTGGACGATATGACCTATCCGGACGGCGCGCGCATTCCCGCCTCGCGCTTTTCCGCGCCGCGGCTCGAGGTGGAATTGGCCTTCGTGCTGGGCAAGCGCTTGGGCGGAAAGAACGTGACGATGTACGACGTGCTCGACGCCACCTCTTATGTGACGCCATCGCTGGAGATCATCGACTACCGCACCGAAGTGCCGCGAGCAATCGTCGATACGATCGCCGACAACGCTGCCGCGGCCGGCATGGTGACAGGCGGACGGCCTGTGCGGCCCATGGACGTAGACCTTCGGTGGTGCGCCGCCACGCTGTCAAAGAACGGAGTCATCGAGGAGTCGGGCGTGTCGGCCGCTATCATGGGCCATCCCGCCATGGGCATCGTATGGCTGGCGAACCGCCTCGCGCAGCATGACATCATGCTGGAACCGGGCCATATCCTGCTGGCGGGATCTTTCACTCGGCCAGTGAATGTGGCCGCGGGCGACGTGATTCATGCGGACTTCGGGCCATTGGGTTCGATCGGCGTGTCGTTCTGTTAACCAGTTCAGAGCGAGCGGCAAAAACATGTCTATGATTCAAGTGCGGGTCCGACGTAAATGGCAGGAAGCGCAGGGCATCGCTTCGTTCGAGCTGGTGCGCCCGGACGGCGCGCCACTGCCTCGGTTCAGCGCCGGCTCGCATATCGATGTGCGGCTTCCCGGCGGCATGGTTCGTCAGTATTCGCTATGCAACGACGACGGCGATAGCCAGCACTATCGCATTGCCGTCCTTCGAGATGCGCACTCGCGAGGCGGCTCATGCGCCATGCATGATGCGGTCGGGGAAGGCGACCTGATCGAGATCAGTTCGCCACGCAACCACTTTCCATTGGCTCACGCCCGGCGCACGCTCCTGTTTGCCGGCGGTATCGGCGTGACTCCGTTGCTGTGCATGGCGCAACGCCTGGCAACGGTTCAGGCGGATTTCCAGCTTCACTACTGCACACGCAGCCCCGAGCGCGCTGCGTTCCGGGAAGAAATCGCCGCGTCCGCCTTCGCCGCCCGGGTGCACTTCCATTACGACGCCGGTCCGGCCGGCCAGAAGCTGGATCCGGCGGCGGTTCTGGCCGATCCCGCGCCGCAGGCTCATGTCTATGTCTGCGGGCCGCAGGGCTTTATCGACCATATCGTTGGCACTGCGCGGCGGCAAGGATGGAGTGACGACCACGTGCATCTCGAATACTTCGGGGCCGCGCCAACGGACAACACGGCGGATCGCGCTTTCCGCGTTCAAGTAGCCAGCAGCGGAAACATCTACGAAGTCCCGATCGGTCAGACGGTGGTGCAAGCCCTGGGGGAAAAAGGCATAGAGATCCCCGTGTCCTGTGAACAGGGAGTCTGCGGCACGTGCATAACGCGTGTGCTCGATGGCCGATGCGATCACCGGGACCTTTATTTCACCGACGAGGAAAAAGAGCGCAACGACCAATTCACACCCTGCTGTTCACGTGCGAAAAGCTCACTGCTTGTCCTTGACCTTTGATCCCCATCTATAGATTATCAACCATGACGCTACCCTCCGCCCGCCCCAATCATTTCCTGGCTTGCCTGCGGGAACGCCCCGCCCTTGCGCAATGGGGGCTCTGGTGCAGCATTCCAAGCCCAGTCACCGCCGAACTTTGTGCCGGCGGCGGCTTTGATTGGCTGCTGTTCGACATGGAGCACGCACCAGCCGATATCAAGGACATCTATGCGGCTCTACAGGCGGTTTCGGCCTACCCGGTCAGCCCCGTGGTGCGGCCGCCCGCCAACGACCCCGTCGCCATTAAACGCCTGTTGGACATCGGCGTGCGGAACCTGCTGATTCCCTTCGTGCAGAATGCGGAAGAGGCGCAAGCCGCAGTGGCTGCGGCCAGCTATCCGCCGGATGGGTTCCGAGGCCTCACACTTACTTCGCGCGCCAATGCTTTCGGCCGGCATCCTGCCTATCTGGAGGAAGGAGCGCGTCAGATCGCGATCGTGGTCCAGATCGAAACACGTATGGCGCTTCAGAACCTTGAAGCGATTGCAGCCGTGGATGGCGTGGCGGCCGTCTTCCTGGGCCCCTCGGACTTGTCGGCAGACCTGGGCCATCTTGGCAAGCCGGACGCAATCGAGGTGCGCGACACCATCGTCGAGGCGGCCGCAACATTGCGCCGGATCGGCAAGCCCTGGGGCATCCTTACAGGGTCAGCCGATGCCGCGCACTTCTATGCCTCGCACGGCGCCAGTTTCGTTGCCGCCGGCAGCGATCTTGGCCTCTTGCGTGCGTCCAGTGATGCCTTGGCCGCGCGCCTGAAGTCTGCCATGCCGGCTTGACGCTATATTTACGTTGATCTGAATCTGCAATGACAACGATCAATTGTATTTATGCACCAGCGCCCGGCTCTAGCGGCCTGGCCAGCTCCCGCCCAAGGCAATCGTGGCTTTTTTAGCGGATTCCTGCACCATCAACGACATTTTCTTGATGGCGGCCGCCGTATACCTTTCTTTCGGGCCGGAAAGCGAGATGGCTCCGCAAAAATCATTGTCGGGTCCAAATACAGGGCTGGCAACAGCCGCGCAATTGCCGTCCCTTTCACCCATGGACACGGTGATGACATTATCCCTGGAGGGTGCCGCGCCCGTACCGTGAAAAAGCGTTATCAGCCGGCCGGCGGCGCCTCGATCCAACGGCAGCAGGTCACCGACCCGAACACGATCCAGGGTCGAATGATGGGAATCCACCCGCAATAAACATATGCGCGACTCCGCATCGTGATACACGTGGAAAGACCCGCTTTCACTGCCTTTATTGATCATGGCCTGAAGTAAAGGCAGCAAAATTTCGCTCAACCGGTAGGTTGCTTCGTAGGAGCGCCCCAATTGATGCGCATACGATCCCAGCGCATACCGCCCGTCACGGCGCCGAATGACCAGGGATACTTTCTCTAGCGAAGCAATCAGACGGAGTAAAGTACTTTTATAAAAACCGGTAGCACGAGAAAGATCCGCTAGGGTGATGGGTTCGCCACGATGTGCGATAACGCTGACAATAGTCAGCGCCCGGTCAACCGCGGCAACACCTTCGCCTTCTTGCGCAGTAGCTGGACTCATGGTTACGTGTCTAATTGTGGTCATTGACGAGGCCTTGATTATGCCATGTCCGCCGCGCAAAAAAACCTGCCGCTTTCGCGGCTACTGAGCTTCAAAGACCAGCGAAATCGCAGGCGCATACTTATCGCCGTGACCCTCTTCTATGGCTTTGTCGAAACAAGCCACCAGGTTTTTGGCGCCGGTCGCATCGATGCCCACTTCCTCGGCGAGCCTGACGGCATATTGGAGGTCTTTCTTGGCATAGACGACAGGAAATGCCTTTTCTGGAAAGACCTGGGGGGCTATCGCTTTCATGCCATGATTGCGCAGCGCAAAACTGTCGGCCGATCCGGTTGACAGCGCGGCGAAAAGTTTCTCGGGGCTCACGCCCGCACGCGCGCCAATGGCACGAGCCTCGCTAAGCGCAAGCACCGTTTCGTATAGCACCATGTTATTCAGGATTTTGACGACCTGACCTGCGCCAATACCACCGGCATGAGTAATGTCAGAGGCAAAGGTCTCGATCAGCGGTCTTATTTGAATGAAAACATCGTCATCGGCGCCTATCGGCACAGCCAGTGTTCCAGCCTCCGCCGCCGCGCGAGTGCGCATGACAGGCGCATCCGCAAATCGCATTTTGCGCTCGGCAAGTATCGCTGCCACCTCACGGCTCAAACTGACAGGAGACGTACTGAGATCGACGATCAATTGGCCCTCATGGCCCTTGGTGGCCAGGCCGTCCGAACCGTCGGGCTGGCTGCCGCAAACGACCTGCTTGACCACCTCGCCGGAGGGCAGCGACAAGAAAATAATATCAGCCTGCTTTGCCAGTTCATCAATGCTGACACTCTTTACTCCATGCTCGCCAAGACGCTGCAAAGGCGCGGCGTCCCTATCGCAGGCAATGACCTTGATGCCCGATTTGGCGGAGAGATGGCGGCACATAGGCTCGCCCATGACGCCAACGCCAATGAAGCCTATTGTTTTAAATTCTGACATAGCTGTGTTTCCTTTCATGCGATATTGGGAAAATTATTGGGGTCCATGCTCCAATAAATACCTTTGCTTTGTTGATACAGGCGCATTCCATTGATGCCCTTTTCGCGGCCCAGGCCACTATCTTTGAAACCGCCGAATGGCGTAGCGATGGACAATTGCTTGTATGTATTGATCCATACCAGACCGGTTTCAAGAGCACGAGCGACTCGCCAGGCACGTTGATAGTTGGCGGTCCAGATGCCTGAAGCCAGCCCGAAAAGACTGTCATTCGCTTGCGCAACAAGATCCGCCTCATCATCGAAAGGCAAGACACACAAAACAGGGCCGAAGATTTCCTCTCGCACCGCAGTCGACTGGTTTGTCAGGCCAGTCAAAATGGTTGGCAGATAGAAAGCGCCATTTTCGTACTGGGCACCTTCGGGACGTTTTCCACCCAGCGCAATCTGCCCACCCTCGCGACGTGCCGATTCGACGAACTCTTCAATGCGCGCCCTGTGGGCGAAGCTGGCGATCGGACCCATTTCAGCGCCGGCAGCCAGAGGCAAATCGACCTTGATGGCGCTACTGCGTGCAACCAGGATTTTTAACAGCTTGTCATGAACGCTTCTTTGCACGAAAAGGCGCGATCCCGCGACGCAAGATTGCCCGCTACCCTCAAAAATACCGCCAATGATGTTTTCGACCGCCGACTCCAGATTGGCATCGTCGAACACAATATGCGGTGACTTGCCGCCCAGCTCCAACGCAACAGGAATGAGACGCTCAGCCGCCAGCATGCCGATGTTGCGACCGCTGGCGGTTCCACCGGTAAAGGAGATCATCCGCACACCGGGATGCTGCACCAGTGCTTTTCCAGTAACCGCGCCGTTGCCGGTCAGCACATTCAAAATGCCGGGAGGAAGCCCAGCCTGCAAACCAATCTCGCCCAGCAGCAAGGCAGCCGACGGCGTTACCTCCGAAGGCTTCAGGATCACGGCATTTCCCGCAGCCAGCGCGGGAGCCACCTTTTGTGCTTCCATGGTCAATGGCGAGTTCCATGGCGTTATGGCCGCTACGACTCCATACGGCTCATATGCCGTCATGGACAGATAATTGCCGCGTGATGGGGTCACTTCGGCCCCTTGCGTCTCGCAAACCGCCGCGTAGTAGCGAAAGGTCGCGGCGGCGCTGCCTGCCTGCGCCTTGCATTCAGACCAGACCTTGCCGTTTTCCAGCATCTGACAGCGCGCCAGTTCCTCGCCACGCTGAATGATCAAGTCAGCCATGCGCATCAAGAGTTGGGCGCGCACATGAGGCAGCATATTTCGCCAGGCAGGCTGTGCAGCGGCTGCCTTGGCGCTGGCTACCGCCTCATCGACATGCGCTGTCGATGCCATCGATATCCGGTAATTGAGACTTCCGTCGGCCGGGTTGATGGAATCGAAGTGCCCGGCAGCGTCTGAAATCCATTGCCCGTTGATAAGTAAAGGCTTTAGGCCCGCGGCTATTGGTGTCGACATGTATGGTTACTCCGGAAAATTTGCCATCGAGTGGTGTATTCAGTGTGCATTGTGTTTTGGCAAGGCGCGATGAGCGCCATTGCGCGACGTTTGGCGGCTGATGTTCAATGCGTCAAGGCGATAACCGCCTCAGGTGCGAGGCTGACTGATTGCTTAGCACGGCGACCTTGGCGCTTCGTGCAATACGACAATGTCGGGGTCGTCTGTTCTGTAGCGCGGATAGTTGGCCAGCACCTGCGGATCATGTCCGGGAATGATGTGATCCATGCTGGAGACAGCCGCTTCAAGCTTTGCGTAACCCGACAGCATCTTGGCCACGTTGTGCACAATCGGAAATGGCCGCTGTCTTTCCATGTTTTCGTAATAGTGCGATGCATCGGACGCCAGTACTATCCACCCTCGCCGAGTGTGCACGCGCACAGCCTGCAGCCCTTTGGTGTGGCCGCCAATTTTCAAGAGACTGATGCCAGGTGCGATCTGCCGGTCGCCATCGTGAAACACAACGCGGTCTTCATAAACGCGGCGCACCAGCGTAACGACGTCTTCCACCGCATAGGCATGACGAAGCTGTTCAAAGCACATGCACCTGCCGGTCGCGTAATCCAGTTCATCGTCTTGAACATGAAACCGTGCGACAGGAAGCTTTTCAAGATTGCCGGCATGATCGTAGTGCAAGTGGGTAAGCAGAACGTCGCTGACGTCCTCCGGTGCAACACCCAGCGCGGACAAGGCCTCGATAGGACAACGCAGGAATTCACGTTTTCGTTGTTGCGCCATCGCCGCACTGAATCCGGTATCCACCAGCACAGCCCGCGTGCCGGACTTTATCAACCAAACAAAAAAGTCCATGGGCATATCGTCGTCATGCGGATCACCCCCAATGAAATTGGCACTACGCATACGATCCATGCGGGCATAACGCAAAGCATAAACCTCATACTCCGGCAACGCAGTATGTCCAGGTTGTTCCTGAACCGTATCGTGCAACATTTTCAAATTCCTAAATAAGTTTTTTGAACAGCGAGAATCCGCCGACTAACCGTTTCTATCGACCCCTTACTGAGTCGTGTCAATTCCGGCGTCTTTTACTGTTTTTCCCCATTTCTGGAATTCCGCCTTGATGAACTCGCCGAATTCCTCGGTGGTTTTGCTCGTCGACACTTCCACGGCAGCGGACGCAAGCATTTGTTTAGCCTTTGGGTCTTGAACGGCTTCCAGCACGGCCTCGTGCAGTTTTCGAGTAGCATCGGCTGGCATGCCCTTGGGGCCAATGAGACCAATCCAGTTCACTCCTACGAACGATGGCATGCCCTGTTCGCCACTTGTCGGCAGACTGGGAAGAAATTCCGATCGTGTCTCGTTCGCCATGGCGATACCTTTGAGGTCTCCGTTCTGGATATGTTTGTAAACGGCGGGAAGGTCCACCACGATGGCGTCGACGTGACCGGCAAGCGTGTCCGTTACGGCGGGACCTGCACCTTTATAAGGTACGTGCACGACCTGCCCGCCAGCCGCGCTGCGGAACAACTCGATGGTGAGGTGAGGCAGCCCGCCTGTGCCAGAGGACGCAATGCTGAGCTGTCCTTTACGCGCCACCTCGACCAACTCCTTGAGGTTGGATGCCTTCACGCGCGGGTTTACCGCCAGGGTTTGCGGCGTAACACCGATCAAACTGATGGGCTGAAAGTCCTTCAGCGAGTCGTAGAGCGCTTTGCCTTGAGTATGCGGGGTAATGACCAGCGGGCTGGCGCTGGTCACCATGAGCCTGTACCCGTCAGCCTTCGAGCGGGCTATATCATTGGTGGCAACCACTCCCGAAGCTCCGACCTTGTTTTCCACTACGACAGGCACACCGAGCTTCTTTGACATAGGCTCCGCGATAGCTCTTGCGGTGATATCGTTCGACCCGCCCGGCGAAAATCCGACGACGAGAGTGATAGGCTGGTTCGGATATTCAGCCGCCTGGACAAGCGCGGGGGACATGAAAAAAGCGGGCGCCAGGGAGAGATACGCCAGGGTTTTGACGGCGTTTCGGCATGCTGTTTCTGATCTGCTGCGTTTCATTGAATGTTCCTCTATTTGTTATGGATTGCAGTGATGGCTTTGTCGTAGAACCGATTGCGGTCAACGTAATTTATGAAGATGCGGCACTGATCAGCAGAACCGCGGCATCGGCTTCGTTAGGCATACCCATACATAGGCGTAATGTTTCTTCTTGTCTCGTGGCGCCAAGCACGGGGTTGGCAAGCGCACGGAACTTTTCTATTAGCGTTTCAGTTGTCATAGGATTGCTGATGCTTCCAATGGCGTCCTTGATCTCGGTTTTGAAACTGCGACCGTCCTTCAAGGCTATGCGAACACGGCCCTGATTCTCGTTGAGCGTGGGATCGATATTGACGTCAATCCGATCTTGAAGATTCCGCACACGCGCGTCCTGTATGGCTTGCAGGCTGCCTTCCCGCAGCCCTGCCGCGCGAAACACGGTTGCCGCGGCCACCCAATGAAAGAGGCTGACCTGCGCATCGAGTTCGGTTTCGGGTAGGCGCCGCCAGGTAAGCGCCATGGCGTCGGGGTGTACGTCCACCACAATGCGATCTATTTCTTCGGAAGCGATGGGATGCTGATTCGCGAGATGCAGGCAACCATCGATCGCCGGATGAATGACTATCCCGCAAGGATACGGCTTATAGGCATTGTTCAGCAGTTCGAAGTGCGAACCGAGCCGGTCGGTGATCATGGCGGAGTCCGCCCCGCTAGCCAGAACCTGCAAAAGTCCATTGCGGCCGTCAAGGGCAATAGAGGAACATTTGAATCCGGCATGCGCCAGAAAGGCGGCGTCGACGCCATTGCGCGCGGCAAGCCCTGGCACATAAGCGATGGCCATGCTGCCATGGGTGGCGCGCAACCCGCAAGCCTGTGTGGCGGCCAAGCCGATGGCTGACACGAAGGCATCGCGATCGAGCCCCAGCAGGTGTCCAACCGCGATAGCGGTTCCAATACCTCCCGATAGTCCGGTTATATACCAGCCCATATCAGCGGTGCCGCCCGCACGTATGGCATTACTGATGCGGCATTGCAGTTCTATGCCGGCCGCGATCGCCGCCAGGAGCGTTGCCCCTGACACTGGGCGACCGGATCGTGAGAGCCGATAAGCTGTCGCCAGGCACGCGGATGCAACCGGAGCGGTGGGGTGCGTGATGGTGGCCAGATGGGTATCGTCAAAAGTATGCGCGGAAGCGCTCAACGCCCCGAGCAACGCCGCATTCGACAAACCGCAACGCTCTGTGCGGCCGGCAACCGGGGTATCTTTCGCTGTGTCGAGCAATTTGACGCCCCGCACCGCCACGTCAGTGGAATGCGTAGCGGCGCCTCCAATCGCGCAGCCCAGGTAATTCAGCAACGCCCGCTGGGACTCACTTTGAATTTGCGCTGGAAGCGTACCCCATGAATACATCCCCATGTATTCCGCAATCCGCGTGGATGCCGTTGGCATTGGTGTAGTAGGCATAGTGTCCTTCGTGTACCGAACGTTATGGCGAGCTGAAGAGGTTCAACTGTGCCCCGAACAATCATTCTTTCTGACAGAATGTTTATTCTGTTTTATGGCATTCTAGGAGTGCGTGATTTGGATGTCAAGTATCTGAGCCGCAACAAGCGGTTCCCGCCCTTTCGGATCACCGCTAAGCAAACGCATCTGCCAATGGTGGAAACCCACAGGATCGCGGCAGCGGTATCATCAGCAGGAAAATATTCTTGTGTCAGTGATCCGATGGGACAGCCGAATACTTCGAAAAACGAAATATTGACCGGTATGCCATGCTCGATCGCGATCGAAATGATCTCGGCAAGCTGGACGGAGGAGTTCTCGAGCGGGATGAGAAAAAAACGCGCAACGTTATGTGTTTCGCTTGTCAATCTGAACAGGCTCATTTCGCCCACGCGGCATCCGGCGCGGACATAACGAACCCCAGAAATAATTATCAGCAGGCAGCGATCGGATCAGATGATTCGATGCCGGCCTACGCCCGTTCAACCTACGCGGTAGCCGCCGTCAGTCCGCCATCGACCACGATTTCCTGCGCGGTGATGTATTGGCTCTCGTCGCTGGCAAGGAATAATGCGGCATGGGCGACATCCCAGGCATCGCCCATGCGCTTCATCGGCACTTGATTGTGCCGGTGGGCGACGAAGCCGTCGAAATCGCCCTTGGCATATTTATCGGCCAAACGCCGCACCAAAGGCGTAAATACCAAGCCGGGGACGACGCAGTTCAAGCGTATGCCCCGCGCGGCATAGAGCACCGCCGTGGTCTTGGTGAACTGCATGAGCGCCGCCTTGCCCGCGGCATAAGCCACTTGCGGCTTGCCGATATAACGCAAGCCGGCAACCGACGAAATATTGATGACCGCGCCGCCGCCCTGGCGCTCCATGATGGGCAGCACAGCCTTGCAAGTCAGGAATGCCGATTTCACATTGACATCCATCTGCTCATCCCAGGTGTCTTCGCTCATCTCGACCGGGCCGCCGGGTTCCGAACGCCCCACGTTATTGACCAGGATGTCGATGCGCCCGAATTCCGCAAGACATGCATCCACCATGCGCCGCACGTCCGCCGCATCCGTTACATTCGCCACATGCACTTGCGCGACGCCGCCTTCTTCCTGGATGACCGCCTGTGTGGCTTGGGCGGACTCCAGATCAAGGTCGACACCGAAGACTTTGGCCCCTTGCCTGGCCAGCAGCACCGCAATCGCTTTTCCATTTCCCCACCCCGGCCCGCTTGATCCGCAGCCTGTCACCAATGCAATTTTTCCATCGAGCCTGAGCATGAGTTTTCCTTTGCAATATGAAACTGGAGAAGAATGGTCATGCCGGATTACGCGCGTTGAACGCCGAACCGGCATCGACACGCCAACCGACAACCGACAACCGGGCATCAACTGATAGGCGCGGGTTCCGGCGCGCCATGCTGCGCGGCCTTTTTCTGCATCAGCAGGCTATGCAGCATTTCCGACGAAAGGCCATGCAACACTAAGCGATGTCCGGCGCGCAAGGTCGATAGCGGCACCAGGGGATGGTTGTTGTTGACCAGGATCAGATGCTGCGGCGCTTCGAGTATTTGCGCCACATAAATGCCTATGGTTTCGTCCAGTTGAAGCGAGTTGGACGCCCGCCAGAAATCGTTATCGGTCAGAAGCAGTTGATATAGGGGCGTAAATAATTCGATCGCGCTTTGCAAGTCCAGGAAATTCGTACGGCCTTGCGGCATCGCCTCGAGCGTTAAGCCAGTATCTTGCAGCATGGAAAAATCCGGCTTATCCGCCGCGCGCATTTCGACGCCGGCATCCCGCAAGGCCTTGTTCAGGCGAATCACAAAGTTGTACAGATTGATGTCGTGCTTTACGAACAGATGATCTTTCAAGTCATCGATACCGCGCGGCGTGAGCGGCGAGGTCGAAATCGGCGCCGGCGAATTGGCGGCGATGAATGCGAGTATTTGCGATCCCAGGTGGAAATGCCGCATGATAAGCCAGTTGGCTTCCGGCGACACGAAACGCGTCAACCCCCACGCCAGAATGCGATGCAACAAGCCGGAATGCGACCAGCGCTTCGGGAAAAAAACCTTGAGGATCTGGATCAAGATAATGCTGGCGCGCGCCAGGGGACGCAGAAAAGGCAGCAGGTACTGCCGCGACTTCGAACTGGAGTCCTTCAACCAGGCCGATTTGACTTCGTCGGGCAAGGGAGTGCTTCGATCAAGATAGGACGCCAGCCACGGATCGGGGTCTTGGGGATCATGGTCTTTGGATAGAAACTCGGGTTGGCGGTTCATCGCGCTTAGTGCTCTTTGACGTAATGGAATTGCATCAGGTATAACGCCGCGGTGCGGCGCGCCGTGTCGACGATGCGCCGCTCGGCAACGCCGGCATCGTCGCAGTCCAGGGCCAAGGCAACCGCCACCATCCAACGCTCCAAATGGTGTTCGTCGTTTTGGCCATGATACTGAAGAAAACGGAAGGCGTCGGGCGGTAGCGGCAAGCTGGCCTTCAACAGCGGCAATAGCGCCGGCACAATGCGCTGGCCCGTGCCTTCGATGATGTAGATCGCGCCCAGCAATCCGATGGGATCGCGCGTGGCGGCCAGAGCGTGCAAATAGGCATTCAGCGCTTCGCCGCCTGGGTTGCGGCGCAAATCGTCGATGCTGCCCGCAGTGCCGCCCGCGTTGCGGTAATCGCTGAACAGAATTTTGAAATCGTCCTGCTCTTCGCCCGCATGAATATTGATCAATGCCGCCAGCGGCGCATAAGGTTCAGACAAGGACGCGGTTGCCTCGCGCATCCATTTCGCGCCTTCGCGCACCTGCGGTATCCAACTGGCGACCCAGCCAAGATAGTCGCCGGTTTCGAACTTGCGCTCGCGCAATGCACTGACCAGCGGCGTGCGCCACACGCGCGAACGGTAATCATGCCAGATCGCGGCCAGTTCGGTCAGCAGCGGTCCCAGCCCTTCAGGGGCTTGCGCCGGGTCGTGCGGCGGCGCGATAGCCTCGGCGTCCAGCGAACCTTCCGCCGGCGCGGCAAGCGGCATGCGCGGCCGGGACACAGGCTGCGCTTGCCCGCCAGGATTCGCCGCGCCGTCGTCGGCCTCGACTTCGAACAGCATGTAAGCGGCCATGAAGCGCCCCGATTCCGGGACATAGCAAAATATCTGTTCGCCCGGCTCAATACGCCGTGTTTGCAGGAACTCCGCCAGCATGATCAGGATCGACGCGGCTCCTGTATTGCCGCGCCAGGCCAGATTATTGAACCAGCGCTCGCGCGGGATGGACAGCCCCGCCTTGCTCATCAGATCGTCGACGACCGGGATGAATTTTTCCGACGAGTAGTGGCACAGGAAATGGTTGATGCGCTTGGGATCCACCCAATTGTCCCGAACCAGTTGCGCATATTCGTGAATGCCGATGTCGAAGAGATGCGGCAACAGTCGGATGTCCTGGCGCAGCGATAAAGCGCCGGCGGCCTCGGCCTCGGCCCAGGATGGATAATCCAGATGTCCGCGCTTGCGATCGGCCGACAGCCCAAGCTGCATGCATACCGGATAATCGCCGGAAAATGCCCGCTGGTGTATCCACTTCAAACGTATCCGCAGGCCCGGAACGGCGCTGCGCGCGGCGCTGTCGGCGTCGCCCAGCAACAAGGCGCCGGCGCCATCGGACAGCATCCAGCGCAGGAAGTGCGAATCGAAATCCGTGTCATAGCCGCGAGCAGCAAAGCGCGAGCGCTTGAACAGGCGCGAAGGCATTTCGCTGGCGACGGCCATGCCCAATTTGTGCGCGCCCAGTTCTATGCTTTGGGCCGCCGCTTGTATGGCCGACACGCCTGCCGCGCATATGCCATGGATAGACACGGTTTCCATGGGAGGCGCGCCGAGTTCGCCCTGTATCATGTTGGCAAAACCCGGCATCAGCGCATCGCCGCCCGATGAACCGCTGGCCAGCATGGAAATATCGGATAAGCCTAGCTGGGCTCTTTGCAGGCAGTCGCGAATTGCGCCGGCGGCCATGGCGGCATTGGTCAGCACGGTATCGCCATTGGCGTCGATGGCGTAATAACGCTGTTTGATGCCGTTTTCCGCCAGAATGCGTTGTTTGATGCGGCCGGATATCCGGTTCAGCGGCGCGATGAAATCGTCCATGCGCGTATTGTCCACCGGCTCGCCGGGCAGAAAATAGCTGGCATTCTTCAGGTAGACGCGGTCAAAGGCGGTAGGCATGAAGCAAAATTCCTAGATAACAGATGAGGGTGTGCCGCGCGGCTCTTCGATCGGCCCGGGCGGCGGCTCCGGGACCATCAAGGATAGACTGCGATAGCGCGGCCGGACCGTAGCCAGGACAAACACGCGCGCCATATAGCAGCCAAGACCGCGTTCATTCAGCAAGGGGTGGGTTTGTTGCCGGTAGTGCCGGCGGTGCAATTGCGTCAAGTCCGACCAATGCGCGCGCGAATGCTGGTGATGCGCCGTGTGCAAGCCAATATTGAACAACAGCGGATTGACCAGGCCTTCGAAATTGCGCGCATAGCTGAATACGGGGTCGCCATGGCGGCCCCGCGCCGACCGTCCGCATGCGCATGCTGCAAATAATTGGTGGCCAGCAGCCAATGCAATCCATGCAACTGCGGCACAATAACGTAGAGCAAAGCCTTTTCGGGGTTGAGCGCCAGCAACATTGCCCATAACGCCAGCCATGCCGCGTATTGCAGCAGGCAATAGCGCCAGACGCCGGGCCAATGTCGCCTTAGCCGGCCCAACCACCCGAAAACCGCCGGATACAACACAACGACGGCCTGCAAGGGATGCAGCAGGTAGCCGGCCAGGTGGTTGGTGTCGCCGCCGAAACGATACGTGCGCGCCAGGTCATCCACGCCATGCTTGTAGCGGTGATGATTGGCGACATGAGTAGGCCAGAACACGCAAGTGGGATGGCCCTGCAGCAAAGTGATCACGAAATCGGTCGCGCGATTGGCGGTCCGGCCGCGCCACATGCGCAAATGGGTGTGATTATGGTGGATCACGCCCACGCCCAGCGTCAAAAACAGCAGCAATGCATACAGCGGCCACGAAAATCCGTAACGCCATTGCCAAACTATTATCGAAGGGAATGCCAGCATATAGGCCAGGCTTTGCCAGTCGCGCCAGTGGCGCAAACGCGGCAGGTCCCGCAGCAGGCGCCTCATGGCTGCCGACGCGGCGCTCACGGGGTGTCTTGGTTTGCCGGGCCCTGGGCTGGGCGCTGGCGCAACCGTCCTATCAGCCGCTGCGCGGCGCCGGCATCCAGGCGCGTTCGGAATAGCCGATCCATGAAGGTGAACTGGAAGCCATAATTGCCGTTATAGCAGGCGTGGTGCAGATGGTGCCGCCGGCTGGCGGCGAACCAGTGCGAATACGATACCTCGGGGAAAAAATCGTAGTTCGCATGGCCCACGCAATTGAAAAAAAGGCTGAACAAGGGCACGGAAAACAACGACCAGAAACTGAAGTCATGCACGATCATAGGCAGCAGAATGACGTTGCCCAGCATCAGGGCTTCAAGAGGATGGAAGCTATAGGTGGCAAAAGGGGTCGTGACCACCGAACGGTGGTGCGGCAAATGGAACCGGCGCAGCCACTTCGTGTGAAGCAAACGGTGATTAATCCAGAAATGGATATCGTTCCAGATTACCAGCGCCAGGATTTCCCACACGATGCGCGTAACACTTGCATCGTGCGCAAGTTGCGCCCAGCCCAACTGCAGCAGCCCCCAGGGGAACACCATGCCTGTGCCGAAAATCAGGATAGAGGACGCGGACGCCAGCAGTTCAGTGCGCAATTGGCCTGCGGCAAGAGGGCGCGGGTCCAGGATGCGGCCAATGCCCAGAGCCGGCAGCACATGCCGCGTCAATGCCCAGGCAAGGCCACCGAATACAAGATAAATACTGCTAAAAAAGACAAGGCCCCAAAGGACGACCTGCCAGGCGGACAGTGATTGAAATGCTAAACCCATATTCTGCAATGAAATTCACGTTGCGCAGATAATAACGTGTACCGCATCCAAGGTCACTGATAATCTGCCATATACTAAGCCCCACTGATAGCCGTCGTCGAGGTTCATTGCCATGACGCTCCATCGCCAACGCTTCTTTTCCCGTCGCCTGCCACGCGGCTTGCTTGCCGCCTGTCTCGCGCTGGCCGCGGCATTTTCCCTGATCAATGCCAAAGCAACGGAAATCATTCATACCGAAGCCTCTGGCCTTTCGCCCATTGTTGTCTACCAGGAAGACGGCGAGCGTTGCATGAAATTCGGCAGCGTGCGCGCCCTGGGCCGGCATACCTGCATCGATCTGCAAGCGCCCGAAAAAATGGTGTTCAGCTATACGCGCATGATGATGAGCGCATTGTTCGTGAAGCCTGATCCCAGGCGGGTGCTTATCGTAGGCCTGGGCGGCGGCACGCTTTCGCGCGCGCTTGGCAAAGTGCTTCCCGAGGCGGTGATAGACACGGTGGAAATCGATCCGGCGGTGGTCAAAGTGGCGCAGCAGTTTTTCGGCTACAAGCAAAGTCCGACCCAGCGTGTGTTTCTGGAGGACGGACGCGCCTTTATCGAACGCGCACACCGCGAACGCCGGCAATATGATCTGGTCATGCTGGATGCCTTCGATACAGACTACATCCCCGCGCACTTGCAGACACGCGAATTCCTGCAGCATGTGCGCGCCATTCTGGCACCGGGCGGCGTGCTGGCGGCAAATACCTTCACCTCTAGCGCGGCCTACGATGAGGAATCGGTTACCTATGCCCAGGTATTCGGCGAATTTTTCAACTTGCGCGACAACAACCGGGTAATCATTGCCGTGCGCGGCGAGTTGCCCGATACGGCGCTCCTGCTGGGCAATGCTAATGCGATTGCCGGAAAAATCGCGCCTTTCGGAATAGCGGCAAAACGCCAGTTGCGGCTGTTTTCCAGAGACCCGGACTGGGACGAGCAAGCCGCGGTGCTGACCGATAGCCGCTTGTAAGCGACCCATCGGTCCGCGTCCAGGAATTGCTGCAACTTACCTGATTACCCAGCCCAACCCGCACAATCAAGCGGCCATGAAACACGCCCGCGCCAAACTTGCGGCAATAGAATTTTCGACCGTGTTGGCGGAGAGCAGCTTAATGAAGAATGCGGGAGTCATGCAGGATGGCAAAAATACAATAAACACATATAGGGATATCAATAATGCCAAATATGAAAACACTTATTGGAATAATGAAATCGAAGCATTCATATTTTCTTTGAAACCCGTTCTGACGAGGGTAAATACTAATGAAAATATCTCTTTTTGTTACGAAAATATATATACTGACAATATAGGTAAAAATTCGTGAACGATATCGAAACAAACGATATTCGCATTCACATCCAGCCCCCAAAAGGTTTTTTAATTCGCATCAGGAGCTTAGCAATGAAAGAACACCTCATTCAATTCTGGAACGATGAAGAAGGCGCGACGGCTGTGGAATATGCGCTGATCGCCGGCCTAATGGCCGTGGCGATTATTGCGGCCATAGGCTCGTTTTCCGGGGGCCTGCAAACCTTGTTCGAGGAGTTGGCGGATAAAATCCACGGAACGCCCGCCGCGCCTGAAAATTAAAACCGGGAAGTTAAAAAGGCGCGGTTCAACCATTTAAATGATGACAGGTTTCAGCAATCTATATTCAGGGCAGATAACCACAAGGCGTGTCCGGTGTAATGATGGAGCAACTCTGGCTGTCCTTGTTCTTGTTATTCAATCTATTAATAATTTTTCACGACTTCTGTTCCCGCCGGGTTCCGAATCGATTAATTCTATTCGCCCTGGCGGGACAAGCAATCTGGCTGTTTACCGCTTTATTTGGATATATCCCTAATATATATGCCATCGACAGTTGGCCGCAGGCTTTAGCGGGGCTGTGTATAGGCCTGATTATGTTTTATCCCTTGTGGCGCTTTCGCGCTGTGGGGGCGGGGGATGTCAAATTCATTGCTGTATTGGGTTTTTGCATGGGAACTTCCGGGCTATTTCCCGCCTTGCTTATCGGTAGCGCGCTGGCAGGCGCCCACGCCCTGGCATTGTCAGTGCCTCACGGCCGGACGCGAATCCGCCCGGCCTGGCGGATACAGCCAAGCTTTCGCCGCGTTATTCCCTATGCCGCCTATTTGGCTATTGGAGCCCTGGCTGGGCTGATCTGGCGGATGTTCAACGATAAGCCCTGGCTATATGCCTTGCTGGATATGTAAACCATGAACCATAACCCATTGCTCCACGGCCAACAGATGCCTGGCTTCTCGCGCTGACCACAAGCCTATCTCTGCCATTGCTGGAGTTGATTATTTTGCAGAAGAACCACCGATTTTTACTTTGCTCGGCAAACCAGGTATTGGGAATACAACTGGGCGCCACGCTGAGCAAATTGGGAGCGCTGATCCAGGAATCGCCCGCAAACGAACTGTCGCCGGACCGTTTGCAAGAAATACAACCGCGCATGGTGTTCCTGGATTTCATGCCGCCCAACGATGAAAAGCAATTGCGGCAATCCAGCAGCCAGGCTGGAATGCTGGCTCGTTTGTTTCCGCATATTCCGCGTGTGGCGATCGGCAGGCTCTCGCAGCCCAGCGCCGCCATTGCCGCGTTCCGCGCCGGTGTCACCGATTTTATAGACCCTGACCTGGAAGACGAATTCCTGGATGCCGTGAACCGCATGCTCAGTTCGAGCAATCCGATCAATGTCGCGCCTTCCGGCCAGCGCAGCATCGTTTTGCTGGGCGCGCGCGCCGGCGTGGGCACCAGCACCCTGGCCGTGCATCTGGCCAGCCTCATGCAAAGCCGCCTGACCTATGCCGCCGGTATCAAGCAACACGGTGGCCATGCGCCGAAAACACAGAAGCGGCAAGAGGACGCGCCTTTGTCCGAGCGGGCCTGCCTGCTGGATCTGGGCATGCCGGTCGGCGATTGCCTGCTCTACCTGAATATACGCAGCGATTTCCATTGCGTGGACGCCGTGCGGAACCTGCACCGCCTGGACAACACCCTGCTAAGCTCCGCGCTGGCGCATAATGACACCGGCGTCAGCGCACTGGCCTTGCCGCGCAGCCTGGAACAAATGCGCCATGCATCGCACGCCGACTCGCTGGCGCTATCCGAACGCCTGCGTGAATACTTCGGCCTGTTGGTCACCGACACCGGCGGCCTGCCCAACCCTCAATTCGTCGCCGGTCTGGCCCGGGCCGCAAACCATATCTGGCTGATTACCGATCAAAGCCTTGGTGCCCTGGTATCGCTGGCCGATTTGCTGGATGATCTGGACCAGCATGAACTGGATCGCAGCAGCCTGCGGTTGGTCGTCAACCGCTACGACCCCCGTTACGGCATGAACGCCATGCAGATTGCGGCCCGTTTCAACTTGACCTTGCTGGGCACCCTGCCGGATCGCACGCTGGCGCTGCGGCAATGCATGAACACCGGGAAATTGCTGCCTGATAATGGCAGCCGCGACCCGTACATGCTGGCGCTGCATTCATTGCTGCACGGCATATTTCCGGAAATAGCGGCGCCGCCCCGAAGCAAAAATTGGCTGGCCGGAAAGCTCTTGGGCATGCGCCGCCACACCGCGATCTAGCAAAAACGCAAAGACAAGAACATGCTGGCGAGCGGATCGGTCCAATTTGGCGACGGCGCTTTCTCTGGCATGCAACGCTTCCCGGGAATCAAAGACAAGACCTGCAAGCGCCTGTCGGCGCGGCAATCTAGTCCACCCTGAGCCCCATTTCCCGCGTCAATTCGCCGAACGTGACAATGTCCCGCTGGATCATCGCCTGGAATGCCTGCGCGCTGCTGACCGTGACGTCGTACCCCAGCGCGCGCAGATCGCGGGCCATGCCGGGGCGCCGCATAATGGATGCAATCGCGGCATTCAGGCGTTCTACAATCGCCGGCGGGGTCCCGGCGGGCGCCAGCAGGCCGTGCCATTGATTCAATTCATAGCCGGCCAGGCCTTGTTCCGCCACGGTAGGCACATCGGGCAGCAATGCCGAACGCTGCGGCGACGTGACAGCCAAAGCGCGCAGCGTTCCGGCCTGCAGGAATGGCAAGGCGCTGGAAGCCGTCACGAAGCCCAAGCCCACATTGCCCGCCAACACCCCCGCCAAGGCCGGGCCGCAGCCCCGGTAAGGCACATGCAGCCAGTCGGAGCCTGTGCGCCGCGCCAGCATTTCCCCGGCAAGCTGCTGCGGCGTGCCGTTGCCGCAGGACGCATATGCCGGCGGCGCCAAGCCCGGCCCTGCCCTTTTCGCGTCCAAGACCTGCTTCAAGCTTTTCCAGGGCGAGCCGGCCGCCGTCACCAGCACCGAGGGCACGAAAGCCACATTGATCACGCCTATCAGGTCTGTTTGCGGCGAAAATCCAAGATGGCGATACACCCCGGGATTGATGGCGTAGCTGCTGTTGACCACCAGCAGGGTATAGCCGTCGGGCTTGGCGCGCGCCACTGCTTGCGCGCCAATATTGCCGCTGGCGCCGCTACGGTTTTCCACCACCACGGGCTGCCCGAGAGCTGGCTCCAGGCTTGCCGCCAAACGCCGCGCCAGCATATCGGTGCCGCCGCCGGGCGGAAATGTGACCACCAGCGTGATGGGCCGATCCGGATAAACGGCGGCTGCGGTTCCGGGCGCCGCGCCGGCGCCCGGGGCGGCACAAAGCGCGACGGCGCACAGGGACAGCAAAGCGGCGGCTCTACGCATAGTCGGCATCCAGGCCGATATCGAGGACGCGGGCGCTATGGGTAAGCCAGCCGACCGCCAGAAAATCCACCCCGGTTCGAGCGATGGCGGGAGCGGTTTCAGGAGTAATGCGGCCGGACGCTTCGGTCAAGGCCTGGCCCGCCACCATACGCACTGCCTCGGCAAGCGTCGCTAGCGGCATATTGTCCAGCAAGACAGCATCTATGCCCAGCTCCAGGCCTTGCGCCAATTGTTCCAGGGTGTCGACTTCCAATTGGATACGCACCATATGCCCTACTCCGGCGCGCGCGCGCAATATGGCTTGGCGTACGCTTCCGGCAACGGCGATGTGATTGTCCTTGATCAATACCCCATCGTCCAGGCCGAACCGGTGATTGCTGCCGCCGCCCACCCTGACCGCATACTTCTGCACGGCGCGCAGCCCCGGCAGGGTCTTGCGGGTGCAACTGACGCGCGCGCCATGGCCGCGTATGGCATTGGCGATGGATGCCGTGGCGGTCGCCACGCCGCTGAGATGGCCCAGGAAATTCAAGGCCGTGCGCTCCGCGCTCAGGATGGCCCGGGCGGGGCCTTCCACTACGGCGATCTCATCGCCAGGCGCCAGGCGAGCGCCATCTTCACACACCGCGCGCAGCTCGACAGCGCCATCCATCAGCCGAAAAGCCAGCCGTGCCATATCCAGGCCGGCCAGCACCCCTGCCTGGCGCGCGACAAGGCGCATGCGCGCATGCGCCGCCGGCGGCACTATCGCATCCGAAGTCAGATCGCCCGCGCGGCCCAGGTCTTCACGCAAGGCGTCCCTGACCAAGGGTTCCAGGATTACCGCCGGCAAAGGCGGAACAGGCGACATGGCGCCATCGACGTCCTGGTTGGACTGGTCGGGCTGGCTGGACTGGATGTTAGTTATGCTCATTTTGAGTATTTAAAGATAAAAAATTATGACCGGAATCGTATACTCCGCCCCGGCCGACATCGCCATTCATGCTCAGGCAACGTCGGCCTTTATTTATGCTAACTCTGAGCATAATAAATCGTCAAGCGGAATATCGCGGGCTAGCCGCCTGCCATGGCCGCGCTGTCACAGCGGACGCGGTTATCGCAGCTAACGCGGGGCCTTGCCCCAGCGGCGCCAGTCCGGCCTATGCCAATGATGGCGGCTTGTCGGCGGACAGGGGAAGTTTGCTGCCGGCGATCGCCCTTTCGCGCAGCACATCGCCGCGAAACTGGAACAGCTTGGCCGGACGCCCGGTCGAACCCTGAGTCATCCGCCCTGTTTCCTCGACCAGAGATTGCTGCTCGATAAAGCGGCGGAAATTCTGCTTGTGCAGGCGGCGCCCGGCGACCGCCTCGAACGCCTGCTGCAATTGCAATAGCGTAAATGCCGGCGGCATCAATTCGAATACGACCGGACGATAGCGTATCTTGGCGCGCAGGCGCGCCATTGCCGTCGCCAGGATACGTCTATGGTCGTGCTGCATCGGGTCGCCGGGCAATGGCGCGCCAAACACAGCGCCGGACCGCTGCGCCGCTTCCGGAACCAGCCCGGCCTCGAACAACAGTTCGTAGCGCTGCAGCACCATGTCCTCGCTCCAGGCGGCATCCGGCCCGAAGGTGTAGTCGACACGCTGCCGGCGCTGACGCTTATCGGCGGCGGTCGCCGCGCCCGCGCACCAGCGGCGCAGTGCCGGGAGAATCTGCGCGGCAACCATGGCGGGGCGTCCATCGCGCCAATCTTCCCAAGGGAAATAGCGATACCAATCCTGCCAGCCGACAGTATCGATATCAGGGTGTTCCAGTTCGCGGGTCAGGCCCAGATAGCTTACCGAAATAATACGCTGGCCTTGCTGGTTGGCGCGGTCGCCATCGGCAAACGTATAAAGCTGTTCGACATATCCCAGGGGATGATGGGTCTGGGCTTCCACCCAGGCCCGCAATCCCGCCTGCAAAGAACGGTGCGTCGATTCGAACGGCCCGGCGGGCAAGGCATGGGCGCGCTCGCGGGTGAGCACGCGCGGCTGGCCATGCGTGACAGCGACCAGCACGGCAACCAGCTCAGTCGCAACCGCGTGAGCAGGCAAGGCAGAAGAACGATCGTGGGCAGTTGGCATGGCGGATGCGAAAACCGTCATTATAAGAAATAAGCGCGCAGTCCTGGGCCTGATTGCACTGACCAATTCCCCTGGCCACCGGGGCAATGGCCTGCTGCCGTGCAATCAGTCTTAGTGCGCGAAATACAATTCGTGCAAATGCTCCATGTCGACATCGGCGGCGGCCTGCGATAACACCACCTTGCCGCTTTGCATCAAATATACGTGATCGGCTACGCCCACAGCCCTGTGCGTGCTTTGCTCGACCAGGATGATTGTGCGTCCCTCGCTCTTCAAGCGGGCCAGCGTCTCGAACAATTCGTTGACCACCACCGGCGCCAGGCCCAGCGACGGTTCGTCAATAATAAGAACACTGGGGTCGGCCATAAGCCCCCGGCCCATGGCCAGCATCTGGGCTTCCCCGCCCGACAAGGTACCCGCCAGCTTGTGGCGCCGCTCGCGCAGCCGTGGAAACATCTCGTAGGCCTTGTCGCACTGACTGCGCGCCCCGGCCCGGTGTCTCTTGGAAAACGCGCCGAGCATCAGATTTTCTTCGATAGTCATGTCTTTGAAAATCATCCGGCCTTCGGGGATCATTACCATGCCAAGGTCGGGCATCTCCCAGGTGGGCGTGCCGTTCAACGCCTTGCCGTTCAGGCTGATCGTGCCCTGGCTAAGCGGCACCAGGCCCATGATCGCGCGCAAAAGCGTCGTTTTGCCGGCGCCGTTCGGGCCAATGATGGTGGTCAATTGGCCCTGGCGCACCGAGATCGACACATCCCACAGAATATTGATGGCCCCGTAGCCGGCACGCGCATTCTGGACTTCAATCATGCCTGTCCTCCTGTATAGCTTCTGACGACTTCCGGGTCCCTGAACACATCATCCGGCGTGCCCACGGCAATCAGCCGGCCGAAATCCAGGGCGGCGACCCTATCGCACAACTGACTGATGATTTCAATATCGTGCTCGATAATCAAAATGCCCACGGAAAACCTTTTGTGCAAGTCCTGGAGCATTTTCATAAAGCGCCGCTTGCCCGTGGTCTCCAGCCCCGCAAGCACTTCGTCCAGCAGTAAAAGCTTGGGGTTGGTGCACAGCGCCTTGGCGATTTCCAGCGCCTTGAGTTCTGTCAGGGCCAACTCGGTTGCGGCGTTGCGCTGCGCCAGGGCGGCAAGATTGGTGAAGTCCAGGACCTCGTCAATACGCTCGTCGCTGACGCGCCCGGTGGCAAAAGCGCTGGGCGACGATCAGGTTCTCGCGCACGGTCAACTCGTGCAAAGGCTGCGGTATCTGAAAAGTGCGCCCTATTCCCAGGCGGGCGCGCCGGTGCAGGGAAACATTCAGCATATTGACCGAATCGAACGAAATTCGCCCGCCCGATGGCTTGACCAGGCCCGAGACGGCATTGAACAATGTCGTCTTGCCCGCGCCGTTAGGCCCCACCAGTCCAAGCACCTCGTGCTTTTCGGCCGTCAGTGTCACGGCGTCGACGGCGGTCAGCCCGCCAAAGCGCACTGTCAGTGCATCAAGCTGCAGCATGTTTTCTCCTGAAACCCTTTAGGAATAATGGAATCAAGCCGCGCGGACTGAAAATGATCATGGCTACCAGCAGCCCGCCAAGAATCAGTTGATGCCCGGAAGGAATCAGGTTCTTGAACACCAATTGGTCCAGCAGATAGACGACCAGCGCGCCGATCAACGGCCCCATGATCGTGCGGTATCCGCCAAAGATGGCCGCGATGATGGGCAAGGTGACCCATACCCCATTGAAGGCATAGTCGGGTTCCAGGAAACTGATGTAATGCACATTGAAAGCCCCGACGACGCCGGCCATGAACGCCGACACGAACAGCATCATGGCTTTGAGCAAGGTGCTGTTCACGCCGATCACGCGCGTGGCGTCTTCGCTGTCGTGCATGGCGCGCAAGGCAATGCCGTAATAGCTGGAACGGATCGCCCGATAGCACAGGACGAACACCAGCAGCACCGTAAGAATGATCAGATAGCTGCCGATCTTGTTGGAGAAATCGATGCCGAATATCACCGGAAAGCGCGGAATGGTGGATAAGCCGCCCGAGCCCCCCGTGACCGACGACCATTCGATCGCCACAATCTTGAAAATATGCGCATAGGCCAGAATCGCCAGGGCGAAATATGGCCCGCGCAAGCGCAATACCGGCAGCATGGCCACCGAAGCAACGACGGCACCCACGCCACCCAATAGCAGGCCCAGCCCCACCGGCACGCCGGCCTGCGCGGTAAGAATGGCCGACACATAGGCGCCCACGCCGAAAAAAGCCGAATGGCCGAAACTGACCATGCCGCCCAGGTTGCCCAGCAACGCCCAGGCCAGGGCAACGCCGCCTATGACCAGCGCCGCGATAATCAGGCTCATGACATAGTTGTTCTGGCCCAGAAGCAGCGGCACCCCGATGTAGGCGGCCAATACGGCCGCCAGCGCAATCTTGCCTTTTTTCATCCTCGCCTCCTTACGGCGCCAAACAAGCCGTTCGGCAATACGAACAACACCAGCAGGAACAGAACCATGCCCACCAATTCCTGCAAGGCCGAGCTGGCCAGGGTAATGGTCAGCGCTTCAGCCAGGCCCAGCAGCAGAGCGCCCACCAGCACGCCTGGAATCGACCCTATGCCCGCCAGCACGGTAATAATGAAGGCCTTGATGGTCAGGACATGGCCAAGCGATGGCTGAATCACGCCGTAACTGTACAAAGCCACTCCGGCGAATGAAGCCAGGATGCCCGCAATCACAAACGACACCAGTTCGGTGCGCCGCGGGTTGATGCCCATCAGACGCGCCGCATCGCGATTGCCGGCCACCGCGCGCACCGCGCGTCCGTACCAGCTGCGGGATAGCCACCACCACAGCATGCCTATCAGCACAACGCTGACCGCGAAAAACAGGGGTTCGCTGCGCATGCTGTACAGCGGCCCAACCACAATCGCTTCCTGCATCCAGGCCGAAGAAGTCGATTTGATATCAGCCGACCAGATCAGCAGAATGCTGTTGGTCAGGATTACGCCGATGCCGTATGTAAGGATCAAGGAATTCAGTTCGCGGTCCGTCTTGACCAGGTTGATCAGGAAATACATGATCACCGCCGAAATGCACACAATCACCAGGGCGATGGGAATCGCGAAGATGGGGCTCAGGCCTAGCGACGATTCAACGGTGTAGGCAATATAGGCGGCAAGCAGCACAAGCTCGCCATGCGCCAGGTTGATGATTTTCATCGTCCCGAACACCAGCGCCAGGCCCAGGGCGATCAGGGCGTAGGAGCCGCCCTGCAGCAGGCCTGAATAGACCGCCTGCAATATAAGTTCCGTCATGAGGATATATTCCAAATGGCTGACGCGGCGCCGGCCGGACGCGGTTGCATTCTTGCGCGGCCGGCGCCATTAGAAGATGGCGTTACCAAGGCACGCCCGGAAACTGCATTTTTGCCGTCGCGGTATCGACAGGCCATACGATGTCAATCCGCTTGCCTTGATGCTGGCCCATGTGATGGACAAAATTCAAGTTGTCCCCTTTGGTGAACTGGACGCGGCCAATCAGGGTATTGGCATCGGTAGCCGCCAACTCCTGCGCGATTCCGCCATTCTTGATGGTGCCCTTGTCCGCGGCGCGGGCAATGGCCTCGAACAGAATCATGGACTGCACATAGCCGAACTGGCCCAGGTAATCCGGGTCTTTCTTGTACAGTTTCTTATAGGCGTCGTAGAACGCCTTACCTTCTTCTGTCTTGAAAACAGTGGGGTAAGGCAGCAAGGCGGTGCCGTATACCTTGGGCATCAAGTCGGGAAAATCCGCGGCCATCTTGGGCGTGGCCAGGGACCATACGCCGATCACGGCCTTGACATCGGGCTTGAGCACTTTGGCGGCCCGCAAAATACCGACATAATCGTTCTCGTAGCCCACCATCAGGATCACATCCGACTTATCGCGCAGGCGCACCTTGTTGACGATAGGCTTGAAATCGGAAATGCTGGGATCGAACGGGTGCATGCCCACTTTCAGGCCCTTGCCGAGCAGATCTTTTTCCACGTCCTTGGCCAGGCCGGCGGTGGCTTCTTTGGTCGAATAGATCACCGATGCGGATTTGGCCTTCATGTCGTCGAGTATCCCGACCATGGCCTTTTGATAACCGGACGTGTTATTGATGCGGAAGAAGGTTTTATAGCCGCGCTGGGTCAGGCCGTCGTCGACGCCGCCCGAAGTGATGTAGGGCAAGCCCAGCTTGTTGGCCGCATCGGAAGCGGGGCCGATGTTGTTCGACCCGTAGCCGCCGGTGAACGCCACGACCCCCTGGGACGCCAGCTTTTCAACGGCGGCAATGGCTTTGGCGGGCGACGATTCATCGTCCTCGGTCAAGACCTTGATGGTATGTTTGCCGTTGGTTTTATTGAACACCTCGACCGCCACGGAAATACCTTCGTGCATGCCCATGCCTACCCGCGCAAGCGCGCCGGTTAGCGGCTCTTCTTCGCCGACCAGGAATTCCTCGGCCATCGCGGCACTGCCATGCATAGACAGCGCCAGCGCAAGCAGGCCGATATTTTTATATAGCTTTTTCATTGTCTCTTTCCTTTCAAGGATGTGATGAGCCCCGGACGGGGCCTGTTTTCTGCACTGACGAAAAACCACTAAGCAACAGCGGATCCCGGTTTTATCGACGCATCGTGCAACTGTTGCGCCCGCAGCTTGAGCTGCCCCTTCAAAATCTTGCCGGTCGAGGCCGCCGGCATGGCGTCCATAACGATGATCCGCGCCGGCCGTTTATAAGACGCCAGACGCGGCTCGAGATAGGCCAGCAATTGCTCCATATCCATGCCCGCCGACACCGGATCGAGTTCGACAAACGCCACGACTTCTTCGTTGCCGTCTTCCAGCCGGCAACCGACCACCGCCGACTGGACAACCGCCGGATGCGAATTCAGGACCGCCTCGACTTCGATCGGATACACATTGAAGCCCGAGCGGATGATCAAGTCTTTCGTGCGGCCAACAATAAAAAGCGCGCCGTCGGCATCGCGGCGCGCGACGTCGCCCGTATTCAGCCAGCCTTGCGCGTTGATCGTCGCGCCGGTCAATTCCGGATCGCGGTAATAGCCTTTCATGACATTGGGGCCGCGCACCCATAGCTCGCCGGGCTCGCCTTCGGCGACATCCATGCCCGTCTGGTCGACAATCCGGATGGCGACGCCAGGGATCACGGAACCCACCGAGGTGTCCCGCCGGGGCGTGTCGATCCGGGTCTGGCTGATGGTGGGCGAACTTTCCGTCATGCCATAGCCATTGTGCAGGGTACGCCCGAACAAGCGCTCCACTTGGTCTTTTAGCGTTGGATCCAGCGGCGATCCACCGGCATAAATGAAGCGCAACGTGGATTGAGAGGGATCCCAATCGCCATAGTCGTATTCCAGCAAGCGCGCATACATGGCCGGCACGCCCTGGACGATCGTCAAGCCATCGCCGCGCACAGCTTCGATCAAGGCGGCTGGCGAATAGCGCGCGGCAAGGTACAGCGACGCGCCCGCATACAGCGTTCCCAGCATTACCGAGGCCAGGCCGAAGACATGCGTTATCGGCAATACGCCATATGCGCGATCTGTCGTGATCAGGCCGCGCACCTGGCTGGACATGGCGGCGATGAACAGCAAATTGCGATGCGTCAGCATCACGCCCTTGGGCTTGCCGGTCGTGCCGGTGGTGTAGATAAGCGCGGCAACCTGATTGTTGTCGTCAGGCTGGACGGGTTCGGGCGCGCAGGCGTCGTTCAATGCCCCCATCGCGATTTCGCCCACGCCAGGCAAAACCAGCGACACTGTGCCATGGCGCTGGGCATGCGCCCGCGCATCGGACGAAACCCCCACTGTATAGAGAACCCGCCTGGCCGTGCAGTGATCGCGTATCGCATCGAGTTCAGGCGCCGACAGTCGCGCATTCACATTCACCGCCCAGGCGTCGGCCTGGGCGGCGGCAAAAATCAGCACGATCTGCGCAATACAGTTCTCGGCGACTATCATCAGCCTGTCGCCCGGCCGCAGGCCATGCCGACGCAACAGATCGGCGGCGGCGTCCACCGCCTCGGCCAGTTGCCGGTACGTACAATGCACGCCATCTTGCGACAACGCCACCGCCTCGGGCGCGAGCGCCGCCCAGCGGCGCGGGATATCGCTCAGGCGCGCAGGCAAGGCCGACAACAACGCACCAATTTGCACGGGCTCTGCGCCAGCGTCCCCTTGCGCGTGTTCCGGCCGAGCACCGGCAAGCACGGGCCTGACCGTCTCGCCGCTGACCTTATCTTGACCACCAATCATCTTTTCCTCTTCATACATAAATCTAGGGCCGGCCCAAGGTTTTTTCCACATTGCGCACGAGAGCGACCAGACGGGGGCCAAGGTCGTTTTCCAGCTTGTCGTGCGGCAGCAAATACGCCGGGCCGCCGCAGTTGAAAGCCATTTGCTTTTCTCCGCCGACACCGATCAAAGGCACCCCCACCGCGCGGATTTCCGGCTGCCACTCGCCCCGGGCAATGCAAAAACCGTGAGCATCGTAATGCTGGAAAGCCGCCTCAAGATCGGCCCTGATGCGCGGCCAGCTTTCCTTGTCGGCGCGGCGGACCTCATCGAGCACGCTATTGCGCTCGGCGTCGGCCATGCCGCACAGTAAAGCCTTGCCCATGGACGTCGTGGCAATGGGAATGCGAGAGCCCACGTCCAGGCGCAGCGTGACCCTTGCGCTACTGCGGCAAGTTTCAACGTAAATCATGCCCAGCCGGTCCCGCACGCCTATGGCAACCGAAACGCGGGAATACTCTGCCAATTCCTGCATGGCGGGACGCGCAAGATTGCGCACGTCCAGATTGGCCAGCATGGAATAGCCCAAACCCAATACGCCGGAAGCCAACAGGTATTTGCTTCTGCTTTCGGAATACTCGAGGTAGCCAAGCTTCATCAGCGTATGGGTCAAGCGCGATACGGTCGGCTTGGGAAAGCCGGTTTCACGCGCAAGATCGGCATTCGTCAAATAGGCTTTGCCGGGCTGGAAGCAGCGCAGGATTTCCAGGCCGCGCGCCAATGCATTAACGAATTGACGGTCTGCATTCGGTTGCTCGTCTTCCGCCATGCGAATGTCATGCTCCATATTCATGTTTCCCGCCTGAACGCAACATTCCAATAAACGATTTTGATCAATCCGGTGGACTCATTCTGTCATGATGAAAATCTTCCGGTCAAATTTTTCGAAACACTCGTTCGCTATGCGAAACACGAAATAGGCACCTGGAAGCATTCCTCCCTATAAGAAAGCGCCAAATTTGATTGCATCGCCCCGTTTCTTGATGTATAACCGCACAACAATTAGATACATGGCGGCCCGTCACCGAAAACGGGGCCAGGTGGGGAGGGTCTTGCTACCAGCTAGTCAAGAACCTCATTTGAGGATGACAGCATGGGCGCAGGCCAGGGCAATTCAGGCGGCTCGGGGAAAGACGATGTCTTTCTCTTCGCTCCAGAAAGCAGTAAAGCGGCGAATCACGCCCCTCCACCGGATTGTCCGGCGCAAGCGCCTACCATCCTGCTGGTGGACGACGACATAGAATTCCAGCAGTCCCTGAAGCTGGCCCTGGGCCACTTCGAGTTCCAGACCAACCCGGTTCGCATTCTTTGCGTGAACTCCGCGACAGCGGCGGCCACGGTGCTGGCCGCCAATCCGAACATCGCGGTCGTGATCCTGGACATCGTCATGGAAACCGACGATGCCGGACTGAGGCTGGTGCGCAGCGTGCGCGAAGTGCTGGGCAACGCCGAGGTACGCATCGTCCTGGTCACCGGGCAGCCTGGCATGGCGCCCATGAGAAAATCCCTCAGCCAGCTCGACATCAGCGATTATTGGCTCAAGACCGACCTGACGTTCGAACGGCTGCACGGCGTTCTGACCAGCAATCTCCGGACATGGGAACAAATCCGCGCGCTCAGCCAGGCGCGCAAGGGGCTGCAAACCATCGTCGAAGCCAGCAACTGCCTGACACGCGCGCGCAACCTGACCGACTTCTCGCAACGCATGATCCTGGAACTATCGCGCCTGCTGGGCCTGGATCCCGAAGGCCTGGTATGCGTCCAGGAAGACGGAATAGGCCATGACCCCCATTCCGCTCGCGTCGTTGCCGCGGCCGGCCAGCTTGCGCATACCGTCAACCACCAGCTTGGCGCCCTGGAGCAAAGTTCAATACGGGATGCGCTGTTGCAAGCCCTGACGCAGCAAGCCAATATTGAAACCGGAACGAATCAAGTGCTGTTTTTCCGCGGCGCCGACCATGGGCCGCACGCGGCAACCTACATCGCCACGCAACGGCCCCTGGATGCAACCGAGCGCAAACTGCTGCATGTCTTCGCGTCGAACATCAATTCGGGCCTGATCAATGTTTCCCTGACCAGCCGCCTGGACCGCATCGCCTATGAAGACAGCCTGCTGTGCATGCCCAATGCCAATGCGCTGCTGCGCGCCCTGACGTCGATACTCGAAGCCGACGCGCCGCGCGACCGCTCCATCCTGTTCATCGAACTGGACCAGCATTCCGCCAGTTGCCTGTCCCTGGGAATTGAGCAAGGCGATCTCATGCTCCAGAAAATGGCCAAGCGGCTGCGCACGGTATTCCCTCCGCCCACCCTCGTGGCGCGCCTGCACGGCGACACCTTCGCCATACTGGGTCAAAGCTCGCTGCTGCAGCAGGACCACATCGACGAACTCGAGTCGCTCGACCCCGAAGACCCGACACACCCGCCATTCATCAGTGTGCGCGCGGCCAGCCTGGATCTGGACAACTATGCCGGATCCGCGCGCGGCGCGATGGAGATAGGCGCGCTGCTGCTGCGGCGCGCCCAATCGCAAAGCTCCATGGAAATACTTCCCTATCAGCCCGAGCTGGAGCAGGAAACCAATCAGCGCTTCACGCGCTCGCGCGATCTTTACCGCGCCCTGCATGGCAATGAAATCAGCATTGAATTGCAACCGCAGGTCGATTTGTCCTCAGGACGCATCATCGGGGCCGAGGCCCTGGCCCGCTGGACGCGCCATGACGGCACCCGCGTCCCGCCTGGGGAATTCATTCCCATGGCCGAGGCCAACGGCCTTATCGTCCCTATCGGCCGGCAAGTCCTGCACCTGGCCTGCCAGGCTCTGGAGCGGCTCAGGACGGAAGGCTTCCCCGGCATCTCCATCGCCGTGAATGTTTCCACATTGCAGCTGGGCCAGCGCAACTTCATGCAAGAGTTTATCGAGACCGCCGAACACTATCGCATTGCTCCGGAATTGCTGGAAGTCGAAATCACCGAATCGGCCGCGATGGGCGATTACGAAACCAAGGGGCAATTGCTGCGCGGGCTGCGCGATGCCGGTTTCCCCATAGCCATCGACGATTTCGGCACAGGCTATTCCTCGCTGGCGTATCTGCGCTCCATGCCGGCCACCACGCTCAAGATTGATCGCTATTTTGTCAGCGAAATCGGCACCGGTTCCGATCAGCACATGATTGCCGACATGATCATCAGCCTGGGACGCCGCCTGAACATGCAAGTGCTCGCCGAAGGCGTCGAAACCGAAACGCAGGCGAACTGGCTGCAGGAACATTTCTGCATGCAGGCCCAAGGCTATTACTTCGCCCGCCCCGAGCCGCTGGAGGCTTTCGTGCAACGCCTCTCCGCCGCGCATGCTTGACAAGCTGCGGGGGCACTCCGTGCCGCAACGCTTGCGAGCCTTCGCCGCCCTGCCGGCGGGGGTGCGGCGGCGCTTCCTGATCATGATCGCCCCATGGCTGCTGGCCTTCCTGGCCGGCTTCCCGATATTATGGGTGGAATTCAACGCCGCCACCCAGGAGCCGCAATGGCGCGGCCGGGAAAACCTGCTGAACGAATCGGTGGAAATCGTACGCAGGACGCTGGACAGCCTGCAGCACGATGTCACATTCCTCAGCGACCTCTCCGCGCAATTGGGGCGCACAGACGTTTCCGAACAGTCGACGTTGGCCAAGCTTTTTCTTAATTTTGCCGGCAGCGCTGGCGCGTTCGATCAGGTCCGCTGGCTGGATGAGCACGGCAATGAACGGCTGCGCGTCAACACCGACTCCGGAGAGCCCAGGCTGGCCACGCAAGTGGAACTGCAGAACGCGCGCAGCCGGCCTTATTTCCGGGAAACTCTGGGCTTGCCGCAGGGCGCCATCTACCTGTCGGAACTCAACCTGCGAGCGATCGGCGGCATAGTACAACTGCCTTTCGAACCCACGCTGCGCGTTGCCACGCCGCTTTATGACAACGGCGTATCGCGCGGCATCATCGCCATCAATTATCGTGCCACCCGCCTGCTCAAACGCCTGACCGGGCTGAGCAAGCAACAAGGCCAGAGCGCCTATTTGGTCAATGACCAGGGCTATTGGCTGCAAGGGCCCACTCCGCAGGAAAGCTGGGCATGGCAGTTGAATGCGCCCGAGTCGGCGCTGAAAAACACCAATCCCGGCTTGTGGAAGGCCATGCAGCGCAACGATTCGGGACGCTACAGCGATGCATCGGGCGACTGGGCCTTCCAACGTATCAAGCTGGCCGGCAATACCAGCGTCGACCAGAATGCAGCGGCCCCGCTGGTCAGCCAACTGCATCTGAGCGCGGTGATACACAGCAGCCCGGAACAGGCGGCGCTTGCCAGCCCGCGCTGGAAGTTCGTACTGGCCTTGTTGATGAGCGTAGTGGTGTTTTTTGCTATCCGTTATGGCTGGCATACGATGAACAATCTCATCGAAGAAGACCGGCAGTCACGCGAATTGCATGCCGCAAACCAAGCCTTGCAGCAGGCCAACGATAATCTGCTCAGCATGCAGGCCGACCTTGCGCATGCCGAACGCCTTTCGTCCCTGGGCTTGATGGTGGCCGGCGTGGCTCACGAACTGAATACGCCCCTGGGCAGCGCCAACCTTTCCCTGAGCACCTTGCAGCAAACCATCGCGACGCTGACAGCCAGGCTGGAGACAGGCTTGCGCAGGTCCGACCTGGATAGCTTCCTGTCCAGTGTGCAACAAGCATCCGAACTGACGCAGGCGGCCGTACAGCGCGCCGCCCGCCTGGTGCAGCGCTTCAAACAAGTGGCCGTGGATCGCACGACCATGGAACAGCGCGAGTTCGATCTTGCCGAAATCATCATGGATTCGGACCCGCGCCTGCGCAACTGGAACGCCACTCAAGGCATCTCGCTGCAACTGAATCTGCAAGCGGGATTATCGATGAGCAGCTACCCCGGGCCCCTGGAACAAGTGATCGCCAACTTGCTGGGCAACGCGCTCACTCATGCCTTCCAGGGACGCAGCGGCGGCACTCTTGTCATTGAGGCCTGCGCCGACGAACCCAACCACGCCATCATCCGGGTTTCCGATAATGGCAACGGCATAGCCGACGAGCACCTGGAGCGTATCTTCGACCCCTTCTTCACGACCAACCGGCATGCCGGCGGAACCGGGCTGGGCCTGCATATTTCGTCCCAACTGGTCACCGAGGTGCTGGGCGGCACCATCAAGGTGCAGAACATCGCCGTGCACGGCGGCACGGGCGCCATGTTCATCCTGCGCCTGCCCCGGCAAGCTCCCGTGCATCGTCCGGCTCCAGTGGAACAGGCCTGATTTTCGCGGCAACGATGCATTACACTCGGATGCTTGAAGGAGGCCTATGCATATCCTGTGGAAGTATCTGCGGCCGCACGGCCGGCTCGCCGCCCTGGCGCTGCTTTTGGCGGCCGCCAGCCAGGTGCTTGCCTTGGTCGACCCCATTATTTTCGGCAAGATCATCGACGACTATGCCACCAACCGCGCGGGCAAGACTGATCACGAGCTGATATCCGGCGTGCTGGCATTGCTGGCGCTGGCGGTGCTGGTGGCAGTGTTTTCGAAGCTATTCAAGGCTCTGCAAGAATACATAACCCGGCTGGTCGTGCAAAAACTGGGAACCCAGATATTCAACGACGGCCTGCGCCATGTGCTCGGCTGAGGTTCCAGGAATTCGAAGCGTTGCGCAGCGGGGAAATCCTGTCGCTGCTGCAAAAGGTTCGCGCCGACAGCGAACGCTTCATCAACACGTTCATCAACACCGTGTTCGCCGCCGCCGTCGGCATCGCCTTCCTGACCTGGTATTCGATCACCAAGCATTGGATGCTGGTGCCGGTGTTCCTGATCGGCATAGTCCTGCTGGGCGGGTTGACCGGCTTGCTCAGCCGCCAGATCAAAAGCCAGCAGCGCTCGATCGTCCGGGAAACGAACCGGAATTCAGGCTTTATCACCGAGTCCTTGCGCAATATCGAACTGATCAAGAGCCTAGGGCTGACCTTTTCGGAAATCCGGCGCCTGCAGGCGCAAACACTCAAGATATTCGCGCTGGAAATGCAGAAGGTCAAACGCATACGCCTGCTGTCGTTCCTGCAAGGCACTACGCTCAGCCTTCTGAAGCTTGCCATTCTTTTCGCTTTGCTTTGGCTGATCTTCCGCGACGTGCTCAGCACCGGAGAATTGATTGCCATGCAGTTCATCGCCGTGGCGATTTTCGCGCCGCTGCAGGAGCTGGGCAATATTATTCTTGCCTATCGGGAAGCCCAGGCATCGCTGCTCAACTTCGAGGCGCTGATGGAAAAGCCGATAGAGCAGCGTCCGGAATCGGCGGTGGACATAGGGGCCATCAGCCATGTCCGCTTTGCGCACGTCAGTTTCCGGCATCAGGGAGCGGCCGACAACGCCCTGGATGAAGTCTCGCTTCTCGGCCTGCCTGGGCGATACGATCGCATTCGTCGGCCCATCGGGATCCGGCAAATCGACACTGGTGAAGCTTCTGGTCGGGCTGTACGCGCCGGCCAGCGGCGAAGTGTTCTACAACGATGTCTCGACCCGGGATTTGCGCTTTAACCCGGCGCGCCGCCAGATCGGCTTTGTAACGCAGCAGACGTATTTATTCGCCGGAACAATCCGGGAAAACATGCAATTGGTCAAGCCCGATGTCAGCGATGCCGACATCATCGCGGCGATGGAGCAAGCGTCCTGCGCCTACCTGCTGGACAAATCGCCCGATGGACTGGACGCCATGATAGGCGAAATGGGCGCCAGGCTATCGGGCGGCGAAAGACAGCGGCTGTCCATCGCCCGGGCCCTGATCCGCCGGCCCCGCCTGCTGATCTTCGACGAGGCCACGTCCGCGCTGGACTCCCTGACCGAAGAACAGATTACCGATACCGTAAGGCGGATATCGGCGCGCCACGACGCAGATCACGATCATGATCGCCCATCGCCTTTCCACCATCATGCATGCCGATACGATCTTCGTGCTGGAAAGGGGCCGTATCGTCGAGAGCGGCAGCCATGCCGCGCTGCTGGACGCAAAGGCTTGTACTACGCAATGTGGCGTCAGCAAATCGGGGAACGGCCAGCCGTATAGATTGCCTAAAACCGATAGCTTGCGCTGGCGATAATGCTGCGCTGCGCGCCATACCAGCAATCCCCCCGGTCCAGGCACGTGCTGATGTAGGTCTTGTTGAAAAGATTATTGGCATTCAAGGCGTATCTCCATGACGGCGTCTCGTAGGCGATCATGGCGTCGACCAGCGTTACCGACGATGTTTGCGGCGCGCCGCCGTCGCGGAACGAGCTGAACCAGCGCGCCCCGGCTCCCACCGAAAAGCCGGTGGCCTGCCCGATCGCAAACCGGTATTTTCCCCAGACCGAGGCCTGGTGCCGCGGAATGCCTTCCAGCTTATCGTCCAGGTCGATGTAATTGTAGTTGGCGATGATATCCAGCTTGCGGCCCAGTTGCGCCTTCAGTTCCAGTTCGAGGCCGGTGGTTTTCGTGGCGCCAACCTGGATCTGGTTATTCGGATTGGCAGGGTCGCTGGTTTGCTGATTCTCTTCGCGCAAGGAATACGTCGCCGCATTGACATTGATCTTGCCATCCTGCGATTCGTATTTCAGGCCGGCTTCGATTTGCTTGCCGCGCAAGGGCACGAAGCGCTGGTCGTAAGCGTCCAGGCCGGGAATAGGCGTAAACGATTCGCTGTAGCTCAGATACGGCGAAAAACCATTATCGGCGGCATACATAAGACCAAGCCGCTTGCTCGTGGCGGTGCTGACCAAATCATCCTGTCCCTGCACGCCGCTCACGGAACGGTCATAACGCAAGCCCGCCATCACAATCCAGTTAGGACCGAATTTCATTTGATCCTGGATATAGACGCCCATGTCCTGCTGCCGGGACAAAGGATCATCGCTCATGGCCGGCGGCGTAAAGTTTCCGTACACCGGGTTGTAGACATCGATCGACGGCACTGTCCCGCCCGGCAGATAATCCGGCAACCCCAGGCCCGATTGTTTTTCCTCGCGGGCATAGGCGGCGTCAAAGCCCGCCAATACCTGGTGCCGGATAATGCCGGTCTGGAATTTTCCTTCAAGATGCTGATCGGCGGTCAGCATCTTGACGCGTGTCAACGTGGCATCGGCATAGCGCCCTATACGCCTCTTGTCGACCGGGTCGCCCGGCCATCCGCCGGGCAGATACGTGGAGTCGGCATACACCGAACGGTAATCCACCTTGTTCCTGGACCAGCGAAAATTCTGGCGTACCGTCCAGTTGTCATTGAAGCTGTGTTCAAACAGCCAGCCGAAAGATGTGCGCGTGGAGTTGTAGCGGTCCCAGCCAGGCTCGCCTATGAAGCGGTCCACGGGTATGGAGCCATTGGGATTATCCAGCGCCATGCCTTCCCAGGGAAAAAACTGCGAGGTCGATCCGGTTTTATCGTCTTGCCACATGCCTTGCAGAATCAGCGAGGTGCTGGCATTGGGGCGCCAGGTCAGGGACGGCGCCACCAGCAAGCGATCGTCGGGCACATGATCGACCTGCGTATCGGCTTTTCTGCCGACGGCCACCAAGCGGTAAAGCCATGTACCGTCTTCCGTCAAGGGTCCTGTCAGATCCGCCTGGATTTGCTTGCGGTTGTTGCTGCCGTACGAAATCCCCACTTCGCGCTGCGCCTCGGCCTGCGGCCGCTTGCTGACCATATTCACCACTCCGGCCGTGCTGCCCTGGCCATACAGCATGGACGCCGGCCCTCTCAAGACCTCGATGCGCTCCAGCGTATAGGGCTCGGTGCGAATGCCGCTGGTGTACCAGTTATAGTTTTGCCGCAAACCATCCAGATAGACGCTGGGAAAAGACCCCCGGGTTCGGAAAGAGTCGGTGCGCGAATCCAGGCCGTAGGCATCCGAGCGCACGCCCGCCGCATAATTCAAGGCATCCTGCAGTCCCTGGGCGCCCTGGTCTATCATTTCGTCGCGGGTCACGACCGTGACGGCCTGCGGCGTTTCTATCAGCGGCGTATCGGTTTTGTTTGCCGTGGCCGCATTTTTGGCAATGTAGCCGTTTACCGGCGTAACGGCAGTTTCGCGCTCCGGTTGAGCGGTGACCGTAATGGTTTCCAGTGTCGAGGCATCCCTTGCCCCATCGCCCTGGGCGGGCTTTTGCGCGGCGGCGGGCGGCCCCGCCGCGGCCAGCATCAAGAAAACACTGGCGACGGCTAAGGCGGGTTCCGTCTTCCGAAGCACGGCTTTGATATGCATAGGATCCCTTTTCAATTTAACAAAACGGCTTTTATTTGCTTTGCCGTGGAACAAGCCAATAGCGCAAGCCGGCCAGGATGGGAACGGCCAGGCTCAGCCATGCGGACCAGTGCCACCAGCCGGTTCCGAGCAAAGCGGCCAGCAGGCCGAAAATGGTCAACAGGCCCAGCGCCATAGGCGCGCCCCATAGCCGCATAAAGGCCGGACGCTTGCTCATGACGATGCCTCGGCTTTGCGCGGCGCGGCTGCAAGCTGGTGTCCCTGGGCAAGGGCGGCAATGCGCGCATCGGCCGCCTTGCGCCGCGCTATCCATAAATACAGCCCGCTGGCCAGCGCCACGATGGTCAAAAGGTCGAGCAATGCCCAAAGGATTTTCAATGGCATCCCGCCATAGTCGCCGAAATGCAATGGACGCGATAATTCAAGCGCCGTCAGATACCAGGGGGGATGAGCAATCGCCGTAACCTGGCCCGAACCCGCATCGATCAGCACGGGGGTGAACAGATGCGCGGTCAAGGGCGTTGCCCCCTTGGTCCACACCATATAGTGATGCGGCGTCGCAAACCGGTTGCCGGGGAAGTTCATGCTGATCACCGTTCTGCCGGGCATCGCTTTGGCGGCCGCTTCCGAGGCGGCCTGTACGGAAGACAGTTCGCGGGGAGCGGCATCGTTCTTGTAGGGTTCGATGATTTCAGCCACTTCGGTCGCCTGCCATAAACTGAACAGCGGCGTGGCCAGCTCGTTGATCACCCCGGTGACGCCCACCACACTTGCCCACACCAGCGTGACGATGCCCAGCAAATTATGCAGGTCCAGCCATTTCAGGCGCCTTGATCTTGAGACCCGCACCGTGCCGAAGGGCAGCTTCTTCATGAACGGGCCATACAGCACCACCCCCGAAACGATCGCCACGACAAACAGCAGCCCCATCAAGCCCAGGAACAGTTCGCCGGGCAAGCCTGCGAACAGATCCACATGCAAGGCGAGCATGATGCCCATGAATGTCAGTTGCTCCTCGGACGCCAGCCTCCCGTCTTTCAACAGTTCGCCCGTATGCGCATCGAACTTCACGAAGTGGCTTAGCCCCGGATCGGCATCGTGCGTCGGCGCCATTCCCACAAGCACCTGCGGCTCGGTGTCATCCATGAAGACAAAATCGATGACCTCCCGCGGGTACATGGCCCGCGCTTTCTCTACGATAAGATCGAGATTGGCCGGCGGCGTGTCCACCGGCACAGACGCATAGGGCTTGCCATCGTCCAGCCAATGTTCGATCTCTTCATGGAACACCAGCGGCAAGCCGGTCAGGCAGATGATCAGCAAGAATAATGTGCAAACCAGGCTGGTCCATTTGTGAACCCAATACCAGGTCTTTAGCGTGGAAGCGACAGTCATAGATTCGTTCGATTGATAATCCGGGACGCAGGAATGGCATGCGCGGATCGCACATGCCATTCCTGCGTCCCGGATTTCCCCCATCTGTTTTGGTATTAATACTGCGTATGATAATCGTTCCTATTAACTTTTTTAAAGAAAAAAGTTGTAACCTGGCTCGAAGGCTTGTACGAACTTGACGTTATCGGGATTGAAATCGCCGGCGCTTCAACTATCGCGCGGCACCGGACGCGCCACAAGGCGCGCCGTTGAGGCAGGCCGGATTGCGCGTCCGCGCGCTGATCCGGCCTATGTCAGAAACAGCGATGGCCGCGACAGCACTGAAGCGTCGCGTACGTTGTGTAGATCAAAGAGCATCCAGCTTCTGTTGCAAGGCATCCAGCGGCAAGGCGCCGTTGACCCTCGTCCCATCGGCAAAGATGATCGCGGGAGTTCCTTGCACCATCAGCTTTTTGCCCAAGGCCAGCACCGTTTCAACAGGCGTTTCGCAATCGGCCTGCGGCGGCATCTTGCCCTCCAGCATCCAGGCGCTCCAGGTAGCCGCCTGATCCTTGGCGCACCAGATATTGCGCGCCTTCACTTTCGAGTCGGGCGACAGGATAGGAAACAGGAACGTGTAGATAGTCGTGTTGTCGACGGCTGTCAGGGTTTCATGCAGGCGTTTGCAATAGCCGCAATTCGGGTCTTCGAAAATGGCCATTTTCCGGGCGCCGCTGCCTTTTACCTGCTTGACGGCCAATTCCAGCGGCAACGACGAAAAAGACACCTGCGCCAGTTTTTCCAGGCGCTGCGCGGTCAAGTCCGCACGCGTGCGGGCGTCCACCAAAGCCCCCTGCAAAATGTAGTTGACCTTCGCATCGGTGTACAGTAAATCCATGCCGATCTGCACTTCGAACAGTCCGGGAAACGGCGTGGGCCTTACCTCGGTAATATCAATACCCGGAAAACGCTCGGCGAAACCTTTGCGTATGCCTTCGGTGGACAACACCGTGGCATCCGTTGCGGCGCCCGTCCCGGCCGCTATGCCCTGGGTCGACAATATTTTTGCATCGGCATGGGCGGGGTTGCTGATAAAAGGCAGGACGGCAAGCCAGACGGCGGCCGCCAAACCCATGAAACTCGAACGCATAGAAACTCCTGTAAACATGATTGTCTTGTAACATCCGCCGGATGATGACTGATATATAGGATTGTAGAGGCAACACATCAATATTGAATGACACACCCGGGGCTTGCCGTTGGCGCGGGAGCCGAATAGCGCCCTTTTACCGCCCCGACGCGCCCCCGATCAGGAAGCGTTTGATAAACGGCAAGCGATCGACGCATTGCATGCCGAGGTTCCGCGCCCAGGCCGCCGGGGCGGCTTGCGCCGCGAACAGACGATGCAAGCCATCGGTGGCGGCGCGCATGGCCAGGATAGGTTCGGCCCGCGCGCGCCGGTATCGATGCAGCACGCGCAGGTCGCCGGCTTTGCGGTACCTTTCCTTGCCGCTCAAAACATGTAGTAGCTCCTCCACATCGGCCAACCCCAGATTCAGGCCCTGGCCCGCCAGCGGGTGGATACGGTGCGCGGCATCGCCCACCAAGGCTATGCCTGGAGCAACCATGTCGCTATGCTCTAAAAACAGCGGAAAACCGAAGAGAGGACTGCAAACGCGCAAACGCCCCAGACGGCCGCCGCTGGCCGCGGCCAAGCGCGCTTCAAGCAAGCTGTTGCGCTCGGCTTCGGGCAATGCCATCAATGCTTTTGCTTCGGACTCGGGCATGGACCACACCATCGATACCTGATGCCCCGAGGCAATATCGGGCAAGGGCAATAAGGCCAGTACCGAATCGCCGGTAAACCATTGCAGCGCCACATTCTGATGCGGCACCTCAGCGGCCAGATGCACAACCACGCCCATCTCGCCATATGGCCTGGATTCGTGGCGTATGCCCGCGGCCGTACGCAGCGGCGACCCGGCGCCATCGGCCCCGATCAACAGCTCTGCTTCAAGCGCAAGCCCCGAATCGGCAATGGCCGCGCCGGCTTCCAGGCGCTGGAATTTTCCGGCATGCCATGCGATGCCGAACACTTGCACAGCCTGCCGCAGCGCGCGCTCGATTTCGCTGGATTCGACTATCCATGCCAAGGTGGGTTGCGCCGCTTGCCAGGCGTGCAGGCTTAGCGCGCCGCCGCCGTCGCCATAGACTTCCATGGACTCCACCGCCGTCAGGCGGCGGGCGTCCATCATGCTCCACACGCCCAGTCTGGCAAGAAAGGCCTGGCTGGCGGGAGAAATCGCGTATACCCTGGGGCAATAAACATCGCCGCCGGGCGCGGACGGCTCTGGCCCGGGACCGAGCAAGGCGGCCTCAAAGCCCGCCTTGGCCAGCCCAAGCGCCATGGCCAAGCCCGCGATTCCGCTGCCGCATACCAGTATGGGTTCTTTATTCATCGCGCCGATGGAGCCCCCGCGTGTCTGGGCCACAATACCCACATGTCGCCAGGCTGTTTCATGCGCCCCGCCATGGCTCCGGCCTCGTCGCCGAACCCCCAATAAAAATCGGCGCGGGCCGCACCCTTGATGGCCGCCCCGGTGTCTTGCGCGAACACAAGACGTTCAAGAGGCTGACGCGAAGCCGGGTAATCGGTGGCCAGGTACAAGGGCGCGCCCAAGGGCACGAATGTCGTATCGATCGCTACCGCCCGCTGGCCGATCAGCGGAATGCCATAAGCCCCTTTGGGACCGAGTTCAGGGTCTGTTACGGCCTCTTCCCGGAAAAACACCATGGCCGGATTAACGTTGAGCATTTCCTGCACACGGCCGGGATTGCGCCTGGCCCAGGCCTTGATGTTTTGCATGGACGTCTGGGCCAAAGGCAATTCGCCCTTCTTGGCCAGCCATTGCCCGATCGAGGCATACGGCCGTCCATTATGATCGGCATAAGCCAAGCGTATCGTTTCGCCATCGTCGCAGCAATGCGCGGCCGGAACCCTGGATTTGCAGGAAAAAGGCCTCGACCGGATCATCGACCCAGACAATGACCGGCGGCTGGCGCTCGCTGGACGCCGCGATTTCAGCGCGGGTATCGTAGGGAACCACGCGCTGGCCCGCCAGTTTGCCGCGCACCCGCTTGCCGGCCAGCTCTGGATAAACCGATCCCAGGTCTATGGTCAGCAAATCGGCGGGAGCGGCATACAAAGGCCATTGATAATCGCCCTGGCGCGTGCGCGACGCGCGCACCAGGGGTTCGTAATAGCCGGTTACCGTGTTTTGCGCGGGACGGCCTTCGGCTCCCAGCAAGCGCCATGGTTCAAGCTGGGCCTGCAAGAACTGGCGAACCGCGGGCGCCGTAGCGGTGTCGGCGGTAATCCCGGACTGGACAGCCGCCGCGCATACCGGTTGCCAGGCCCGCGGCGTGGCCCTGGCCTGCATGGCCAGGGAACCCGATACCGGCCGCATCAAGCCTTTGCAGTTATTGATGAACGCCTTCCACACATGATTCAAATCATCATTCTGCCAGCCCGGCAGCGCCGCCCACGATACCTTCTGGAACTTGCCCGCCAGGGCGCGAGGCGCGGTGTCGCGCATGGACTCCAGCGCCGGCACGCGCAGCGGCTGTTCGGCCGCGATTGCCGGGGGAATGGCCGTTTCGGGGGGAGACAACGGAGCTGTGCCGCATGCCGTCAAAAACGCCAGCAGCAATGAAGAAAACAGGATTTTTTTCATAAAATGGCCAGGCTACTGAATTAGTGCAGTGTGCGCGGCACGGCAAGAACGAACTCCTGGATGGCGACCTCGAACGGGACGCCATTTTCGCCGACGCAATGATACGTGCCGCGCATGGTGCCCACCGGAGTGGGCAAGGGGCAGCCGCTGGTGTATTCGAAGCTTTCGCCCGGGCCCAGCAAGGGCTGCTGCCCAACGATGCCCAGGCCCCTGACTTCCTGGGTCTGCTGCTTGCCGTCGGTAATGATCCAGTGGCGGCTGATGACTTGGGCGGCTTGCCCGCCGTTGTTGGTGATGCGCACGGTGTAGGCAAACACGAACTGCTGTTCATCGGGTTCGGATTGCTCCGGCAAATACTGAGGGGTGACGGTAACTGCAATGTCGTAAGGTTTCATGTTCAGGGTCCAGATAAATGGCAGCCGCAATGTTCAAGGGGTCTGAACCCTTTGAAAGGAAAATCAGCGCTAACCTGTAATAATGGCACATTCGCTGCTTTGGTTCTTGCTTAACTACCGGTTTACTCCTATGCCATTGACCCAACCTACCCGTATCGCCCCCAGCCTGCTGGCCGCCGACTTTGCCCGACTGGGCGAAGAAGTAAGAAATGTCGTTGCCGGTGGCGCCGACTGGATCCATCTTGATGTAATGGACAACCATTATGTGCCGAACCTGACTATGGGCCCCATGGTGTGCGAAGCGTTGCGGCCGCACACCCAGGCGCCGATAGACGTGCATCTGATGGTTGAACCCGTTGACGCCATTATCCCGCAATTTGCCAAGGCAGGCGCCAATATTATTACTTTCCATCCTGAAGCATCGCGCCACCCGGACCGGACCCTGGCCCTTATCCGGGAACACGGTTGCAAGGCGGGGCTGGTGCTCAATCCGGCGACCTCGCTCGATTGGATGGACTATGTCATGGACAAGCTTGACGTGGTGCTGCTGATGTCGGTGAATCCCGGTTTCGGCGGGCAGAAATTCATACCGGGCATCCTGCCCAAGCTGACACAGGCGCGCCGCAAAATCGATGCCTGGATAAACACGGGCGGGCAGCGCATAGCGCTGGAAATCGACGGCGGCGTCAAGGTCGACAACATTGCGGCCATACGCGCGGCGGGCGCCGACACCTTTGTCGCCGGGTCGGCCATCTTCGGCCATCCTGACTATAAAACGGTTATTGATGCCTTGCGCGCCGAAATCGCCAAGGGCGAATCCCTTTCAGCCTAAAGAGAATAGCGCTTACTTGGCGCAGTTGTGCCGACAGAAGCTATGCCACCATGTCGGCTGGGCAGGATGTTGGATTTTTTGCCGATGGGGTTTGGTCGTCTGGCGGCGCGTTTGTATTGTTTGCCGGCGGTGTTTGTATTTCTTGTGCCGTCCGTCGGGGGTAAGGCCTGTGGCGTCCAGCCCGGTCGGCCGTTCAGGCGCCTGCGCGCCTGACACCCCGCGCTAATCTCGTCCGGCGGCCGCTGCCTGGTTGCGTTCTTCTTGGTCACTTCGGCGGCACGCCTGCCTACGATTCCGCTTGCTCGGCCTCCGACGGGCTGGCCACCACAGGCCTTACCCCCGACGGACTCCGGTGTGTCGCAAACACGGGCGCTGGCACGGTCTGGATTCTTGCGCTTCGTTGGGTCGTGTTGTTGCTGATCGAAGACGTTACAGTGCCCGGCAATTTCCGGCCCCTACGGTGAACTGACCCCCAGAAGTTGGACACCGATCCAACCTTTGGGGTGTTTTTTATGGCGAAGTACGATGAGCAATTCAAGCTATCCGTAGTGCAAAGCTACGAGACGGGGCCACAAGGCTTCAGGTCCGTTGCGCGGCGCTATGGTCTTGACTATGCGATGGTGAAGCGCTGGGTCGCTGCCTACCGGCAACATGGGCAGCTAGGCCTACGCAAGAAATTCAGCCACTACAGTGCAGAATTCAAGCTGTCTGTGCTGCACCGGATGCAGCAAGAGGAACTATCAGCCAATCAGGCGATTGCGCTGTTCAATATTCGAGGTGGGACAGGCATCATCGCTGACTGGCAATGCCGGTATCATGAGAGGGGTGTGGCTGGACTTCAGCCCAAACCCCGAGGCCGCCCGAAGAAGATGTCAGCCCCTGAATCGCCCAAATCCGCAGATCCGTTGCTTGATGACAAGCGCTCCCGCCAAGACCTGATGCAAGAGGTCCAGTATCTGCGTGCGGAGGTGGCCTACCTAAAAAAATTGCGGGCCTTGCTTCAGGCCAAAGAGCAAGCTGCGCAGAAAAAGCGCAAGTAGTGCTCGAACTGAGGCAAGGCCACACGTTGACGAGGCTGCTGAAGGCAGCGGACCTGTCACGCAGCACGTTTTACTATCAGGCCAAGGCCCAGCAGACTGAGGATCCGCATGCGGGGTTAAAGGCACGCATCCGCGCTGTGTATGAGTGTCACAAGGGCCGCTACGGCTACCGACGCATTACGGCGGCGCTACGCCAGGCAGGTGAGATGGTCAACCACAAGACGGTACAGCGACTGATGCAGGCAGTGGGACTGAAGTCTCTGGTGCGGCCAAAAAAGTACCGTTCCTATCGAGGACAGCAAGCCAATGTCCCTAATGTCCTGGCTCGCCAATTCCAGGCACAACGACCGAATCAGAAGTGGGTCACTGATGTGACCGAGTTCAACGTCCAGGGACACAGGCTGTATCTCTCACCAGTGATGGACCTGTACAACGGCGAAATTGTGTCCTATACAATGCAGCGGCGGCCTCACTTCCCACTGGTGAGCAGCATGCTCAAAAAGGCGCTGGCCAAGCTCTCTGGCAAGGACGCTCCGCTCCTGCATTCCGACCAAGGCTGGCAATATCAAATGCCCGCCTATCAGCGTCAACTCATCGAGCGGGGTCTGACCCAGAGCATGTCACGCAGGGGAAACTGTCTGGACAATGCCGCCATGGAAAGCTTCTTCGGCACCCTGAAGTCCGAGTTCTTCTATCTGAACCGCTTCGAGAGTATTGAGCAACTCCAGGCCGGCATCCGCCAGTACATCCACTACTACAATCACGACCGCATCAGGACCAAACTAAAAGGCCTGAGTCCGGTGCAATACCGAACTCAGGCCTTGGCCCTCTAATCTATGACCGTCCAACTTCTGGGGGTCAGTTCAACGGGTGGGCCGAAAATAGCCTTACACGGTTGGGCACGCGACGGGGCTGTTGATTCGACAGGATTACGGCCAATCTTGCAGATCTTGCCGTGCAAGATGATCATGGGCCTGGGAAGTGTGATTAGAGGCTGTGAGCACCTTGCACAGATTTTGTATGCCCGAGCTTCCACTTGCGTAACGTGATCGGCCACGAAAACACCCCCAAAATCATAGCAGCCGCGAATCGAGGTGCTACGCGGTGTGCACGTTCTTGCTTTCTACCTCGGGCAGAAAGGCAAACAGCGAACGCCGTTCGACAAACAGCGAATTGCCCGGGATTTTCTTGGCTTCGCTTTTCGCCACGGCCGCAAATTCAGCAATGTGGTGGCTGGAGAACGGCAAGGCCATATTGACCTCTACAACGCCCAGCGAAATACTGACCAGCCCGTGGAAAACCTCTACGCCCTGCCGGTTTTCCGTGACATACCCGCCCCGCTCCAGATGCTCGGGCTCGTACAGGTGCGCCGTCGCCTGATAGAACTGATCCAGGATCTTCTGGCACAGTTCCGCCCAGTTTTTGCTTTTAAACACCACAATGAAGTCGTCGCCCCCAATGTGGCCGACAAAATCCATATTCGAGTTGATATGCTCGCGCAGCAGATTCGCGGTTATCTGTATGACTTCGTCGCCTTTGCGATAGCTGTATAAATCGTTGAAAGCCTTGAAATAATCCAGGTCGCAATAACACACCACAAACGGCTCTTCGTTGGCCAGCAAGGTCTCGATGTGCTCGTTGATAGGCACATTTCCCGGCAATTGCGTCAGGGGGTTCGCATAGCGAGCGGCATGAATCTGCATCTGGGTGATTTCGCGTATCAGGTCGAAACCGGTGCCCACGCCTATGAATTGGCCCTTCTCGGTAATAATGAAACCGTCGGACAAATGATGCGGATTCGCTTCGGTGAATTGGTATCCCAATTCCTGCAGGCTGGTGTGATGGTCGACAATCAGCGGGGCGTTTTCAATAAACTGGTCGCAAGGCTTGTTGCCGTAAAGTTCGCGATGATAAGGGCGCGCCAGCCGATCCAGCATGCGCAGCCGGTGGATCAGCCCGACCGGCGCCCCCTCGCGCAATACCGCCAACACCTGCAGCTCGGGCTGTTTCTTGAAAATATCGTAGACAGCATTGATCGGGGTGGAGTCGATGACAGTGGGCACCGAACGAAGTATCTTGCGCGCCGTCGTCACGCTTTTATAGGCATCGTTCATCAAGGGCCGCTTATTGGGCGGCGCAAGCAACTGCAGCGTTGCCAACGGCAAGACAGCCCCGGGAGCCGCCGCCGGCCGGCCCAGCAAATAGCCCTGGCCATACTGAATACCCAGGCTGCGCACCGCGTCGAGTTCGTCTTCGGTTTCGATGCCTTCGGCAATGACCAGCGATTTCGATTGCTGCGCCATCTCGAAAATCGACAGCACGAACTGGCGCTTGACCGCATCGGTATCGATGCCTTGCACAAAATATTTGTCTATCTTGACGTATTCGGGGCGCAACTCGGACCACAGGCGCAAGCTGGAAAAGCCCTCGCCCAGGTCGTCAATGGCGATTTGCAAGCCGAATCGGCGGTAATCCGCAACGGCCTGCCGCAGCAAGGAATAACTTTTCGCGGTCGCCTCGGACTCGGTCAGTTCGATAACGATATTGTCGGGCGACATGCCCACCATTTGCGGATACTGCAAGGACGCGCCCACATCGTTGGCGGGCATCATCAATGCATCGGGGCTCATGTTCAAGAACAATTTTCCCGTCAACCCCAGGGCCAGGAATTTGTCGATGTGTATCCTGCGGCACAGACGTTCGAGCTCGACCGTTTGCCCGCAAAGGCGGGCTACGCTGAGCAGCTTGGTGGGCGCATGCAAAGGAGAATCGGAAGGGCCTCGGATCAGTCCTTCATAGCCTATGATCTTGCCCGACTGCAAATCTACAATGGGCTGATATAAGGGGGTCAAGGCCTTATCCAGCAAAACCTTGTGAAAATTTGCCTGCATTTGCGCGCTCTCATCCTGTTGTGTTCCGCTGTACGAAGTCACTACGTTTGTCAGAGTTGCCATCATTTGCGTTCAACCGTTCATTCAATAGCCTGGAAATGGCTTTTCTTTGACTCGGATCCGGGTCGACACAAAATTTAACAGTTTGATATTACAAGAAGGTTTCCTCAAACACTCTACAATCCGACGTTTTGGTTTTATTCCAAGGACGCATCATGCCCTTTGCCGCCGTACTACTGGATCTCGATGGAACACTGCTCGACACCATACCCGACCTGGCCAATGCGTCAAATGCCATGCGCCGGGAATTGGGCCTGCCGCCATTATCGCAGGAAACCATTGCGAGCTATGTCGGCAAAGGCACCGAAAACCTGGTGATGCGCGCGCTATCCGCAGATTCGGGCCAGGCGCTGCACGGCGCCGACGAACTGGCGCGGGCCCTGGATATTTTCGGCCGCCACTATCATGCCATGAATGGCGAACAGGCCGTCTTGTACCCTGGGGTCCTGGAAGGCCTGAACGCATTCAAGGCCGCAGGCCTGAAAATGGCTGTCGTCACCAACAAACCCACCGAATTCACTCTGCCCTTGCTGGCCATTTCGGGTATCGGCGAATTTTTCCAGTACATCGTATGCGGCGATACCTGCGCCAGGAAAAAGCCCGACCCCATGCCCTTGCTGCATGCTTGTGAAATGCTGCAAGTGGATCCCGCAAACGCCCTGGCCATAGGCGATTCCGTCAACGACGCGCTGGCGGCGCGCGCGGCGGGCATCACGGTCCTGGCCGTCCCCTACGGCTACAACGAAGGCAGGGACGTGCGGACTCTGGAAGTAGATGCTATAGTTACGTCCATTCACGAAGCCGCCCAATGGGCTCTTCGCAACCAGATGAGCATCAAATCATGATCGCTGCCGCCTATTACCGCATTACGCCCTGCGCCAACTGGCGCTGGTGGCGCTTGTGTTCTGGGTAGCGGTAATCCACTCCCGGCGCCGAAGACCTTGTCTTTTACGTGCCGTCGGTATTACCAGAAAGCAAAGCCCGGAACCCCATAATGGCCGGGCTTTTTAATTTCTGTCCCGGCCTCTATGTAAACATTTGACAGAGACCACTATGACGGAAATCGAATTCAATGCCCTGGCAGCACAAGGCTACAACCGTATTCCCCTGATTGCGGAAACATACGCCGACCTGGATACCCCTCTTGCCATCTACCTGAAGCTGGCGCACAACGGCCCCGAAGGCGGGCGCAATAGCTGCCTGCTTGAATCGGTGGTGGGCGGCGAACGGTTCGGCCGCTATTCCTTCATAGGCCTGCCCGCCAAAACCGTCATCCGCTCCAGCGGCTCGACCACCGAAGTCGTGCACCAGGGCACCGTGGTCGAAACGCACGAAGGCGATCCGCTACGCTTCATCGAATCCTATCAGCAGCGCTTCAAGGTGGCGATACGGCCCGGCATGCCGCGTTTTGCCGGCGGCCTGGCGGGCTACTTCGGCTACGACACAGTGCGCAATATCGAAACGCGCCTGGGGCCCGCCGTCAAGCCGTTTCCCGCCGGTCAGGACGAAGGCACGCCGGACATCATGCTGCTGCAAATCGACGAACTGGTGATTGTCGACAACCTTGCCGGCCGCACCTACCTGATGGTGTACGCCGATCCGGCGCAAGCGGAAAGCTACGCCCTGGCCAAGCGCCGCCTGAAAATCCTGCGCGAGAAACTGCGCACGCCGGTCGTCATTCCCTATGCCTACGCCAGCATGCAAACCACCAGCCGGCGCGACTTCTCCAAAGAAGACTACATCGCCGCGGTGCTGAAGGCCAAGGAATACATCGCCGCGGGAGACTTGATGCAAGTACAGATCGGCCAGGTCATCACCAAGCCCTTCCGCGACTCGCCCCTGTCGCTCTACCGCTCCCTGCGCTCGCTGAACCCTTCTCCCTATATGTACTACTGGAATTTCGACAATTTCCAGGTTGTCGGCTCGTCGCCGGAAATCCTGGTTCGCCAGGAAGTCGTGACCGAAGCCCAGAAGCAGAAAACCATGGTCACTATCCGGCCGCTGGCAGGCACCCGCAAGCGCGGCGCCACGCCCGAAGAAGATGCGAAGATGGCTGAAGAGCTGCTGGCCGACCCCAAAGAGCGCGCCGAACACGTCATGCTTATCGATCTGGCCCGCAACGACGTGGGCCGCGTCGCCAAGACAGGGTCGGTCAAGGTAACCGACACCATGACCATAGAACGCTATTCCCATGTCATGCACCTGGTGTCGAATGTCTGCGGCGAGCTGCATGACGGCATGAGCAATATGGACGTGCTGCGCGCCGCCTTCCCGGCCGGCACCCTGACCGGCGCCCCCAAGGTGCGCGCCATGGAAATCATCGACGAGCTCGAGCCCGTGCGCCGCGGCATCTACGGCGGCGCCGCAGGCTACCTGAGTTACGGCGGAGAAATGGATGTCGCCATTGCGATACGCACCGGCATCATCAAGGACGGTATGCTGTACGTGCAGGCCGCCGCCGGCATCGTGGCCGACTCCGATCCCGAAAAAGAATGGCAGGAAACCGAAGCCAAGGCGCGCGCGGTACTGCGCGCCGCGGAGCAAGTGCAGTTCGGCCTGGACGAACCGATATAGGCCGTCGGCCAGGGGCGGAAAAACGATCCGCCCCCTTGCAACAAGCCAGACATCAGACCTGCGCCAATCCTCCATCCACCTGAATGTCGGCGCCGTTGATGTAGCTCGCCTGGTCAGACGCCAGGAACGCGACGACATTGGCGATCTCCGGCGTTTGCCCGTTGCGACCCATGGGCACCAGACTGCCCAGATAATCATAGAAACCCTTCAGATCGGCGTCGGGACCGGCAATGCCCGCAAGGCCCGGCGTGACGGTCGTGCCGGGGCTGATCGCATTCACGCGAATACCGAGGCCCTTGAGATCAAGCACCCACGTTCTGACCAGATTGCGGATCGCTGCCTTGGTGGCGGAATAAATGCCGAGCCCGGCCTGCCCCTTGATCCCCGAGATCGACGCCGTCACGATGATCGACGCGCCATCGCCAAGCAGCGGCAGCGCCTTCTGCACGGTGAAGACCGTTCCTTTGACGTTCACATCGAAGTGACGATCGAAGTGCTCCTCCGTCACCTGCCCAAGCGGCGCCGCTTGGGCGAAGGCCGCGTTTGCGAACAGAATATCCAGCCGGCCTTTATCGGCCTTTACGCCCGAGTAGAGCCGGTCCAGATCCGCCAACCTGGTCACGTCGCCCTGAACGGCGGTGACATGACTGCCGATCGCGGCTACAGCGGCATCAAGCTCGGCCTGGCGCCGACCCATGATGAAAACATGGGCGCCTTCAGCCACAAACCTCTTGGCCGTCGCCAGGCCGATTCCTGTCGCGCCACCGGTAATGACGGCGATTTTTCCTTCCAATAATCCTGCCATGATGATTTCCTCTGTTAATAAAATAGCTCGCCGTTCAGAAGTGAGTCGGAAAAAGCGATGATTCGACGCTGGCCTGCCCAAGCCTCATGCAGGCGCCGCATGGCCGCCGCGGCTGGCAACGAGAATAAGCAAAGCGCACAAAACCGATAACGTCCCGCCAAGGTAGAACGCGGCCAGAAGCCCGCCCTGGTCAACCATTAGTCCTCCGCCGAATGCGCCTGCCGAAAGCGCAAGCTGAAACACCGTGACCATGGCGGCCGAACCCGACTCGAACCGCTCCGGCGCGGCTTCATAAAGCCAGATTTGCACGCAAACCGGCACAGCGCCGAATGCAATCCCCCACAAAATAACGAAGAGCGCGGCAAATCCGGCATTGGAACCCAATGCCGCGGCGAGAATGACCGCCACGGCCATCGACACCGCCACAACGAGAAAGGCGCTGCGAACATCGCGCGAACAGGCGCGTTCGCCTGCGAAGGTGCCCAGCACGCCGGCAATGCCGTAGGCCGCCAGGGTCCAGCCCACACCGCCCGGCGGCATGTGTGCAACCTGAGTCAAAAAGGGTTCAAGATAGGTGTAGGCAGTAAAATGGCCCCCTGCAAGCAATGCCGTCGCCGCCAGACCGGTAACGGCGCGCGACACGCGCAAAAGCGCCACCAGATCATGCACGGTCGCCGCATCGCGACTGGGCAATTTCGGCAAAAACATGATCTGCCCGAACAACACGGCCATGGAAAGCCCGGCAATGCTCCAAAATGCCGCCCGCCATCCCGCCAGATCGCCTATCACCGTGCCGACGGGAACACCCAGCACCGTGCCGACCGAAATGCCGGTCAGGATAATGGCGGTTGCGCGGTTGCCGTCCTTTTCCCGCACTAGCCGGCGGCCGATCGCCGCCGCGAAAGTCCAAAAGCCGCCAAGGCTCAGGCCCAGCAACACCCGGCCAGCCAGAACCAGGGAAAAACCGGGTGCGAAGGCAACCAGCAGATTCGACGCGAGAATAAGCGCAGTCAGCGCAAGCAGAAGCCAGCGACGATCCGCATTGCGCGCGGCGATAGTAAGCACCGGCGCGGCGATGGCTGCGACGACGCCCGGCACGGTCACCATAAGCCCGGCGCGGCCTTCGGACACGGCCAGATCGCGGGCGATCGCGCTCAACAGACCGATGGGGAGGAACTCGGTCGTCACCATCACGAAAGTGCCGATGGCGACGGATCCGACCGCAAGCCAAGGGTGTACATCGTCACTGCTTGCACGTTGCCTCATGCGCTACCTCTATCCTTTAGGTCCAGTTGTCGAACGCGTCAGCGCGAAGTCAGCAAGACTGCGCCGCCCTTGCCCGCACGTTGAGAATGAGAGACCGCCTCGGCAACGTCGGCCAGGTCATAGGAAGCCGCCACACGGAACAAAGCCGGCTCACGCTGCGCCAGCGAGATCGCAGCGCCGATGTCCTTAGCCCGGATGTCGTCCGGCAAACCCGCCCAGCCGCCGACTGAAACACCGTGGATGCGCAAATTGCGCACGGAAAACGACAAGGCCGTGGCGCGTAGCGGCTCGCCGGTCAGATCGCCATAGGAAATGAACGTGCCGCCGCTGCCCAGCATGGCCAGCAAATCGCTGGCGATATCTCCGCCGACGCAATCCAATACCGCGCGAATCGGCTTGCCCTTGGCCGCTACGCGGACACGCTCTTGCCAGCCGGTGCCAGCGGTGGACACGACCGGCACGCCGGCTTGGCCGGCATCCGGATCGGCTGCGCCGCGCAAATCCCCAGGATGGACTGGCCTGCTCAAAACCCGGATCAATACTTCGTTGCCCGCAGGTGCCGGCAGATCCGGCACGTCGGCAAGTTCAAGCACGCTGGCGGGTTCGCCATAGCTGCGGTAAAGAATGGTACGCATAGGGTTGTTCCTGTCACGGCATCTCGACGAGCACGATTTCGGTGTCGTCGAGAGCGTTAATGGTGATTTGAGGTTCGTCGTGGATAGCCGCGCCATCGCGGGCGGCCATGCGTTGCCCTTGAAGGTCGATACGCCCCAACGTCGATACGATATAGGCGCGCCGGCCCTGGGTCAGTGGATGGACAATGCTTGCGCCGGCGGCCAGCGTGGCGCCAAGCACCCGCGCATCGCTGTTGATGAAAAGCGCGCCGACATCGGCGGGGTTGTTGCTGGCCAAGGGCACGAGCCGTCCGGCACGTGCGCCGTGCGGAAAGCTCCGGCTGCGCCAACTCGGCTCGCCGCCTTCGCTGCAAGGCTTCAGCCAGATTTGAAAGAGGCGAGTTGTCGTCACCTCGGCATTGAATTCAGAGTGCCGAATTCCCGTCCCCGCGCTCATGGCCTGCACGTCGCCGGCGACGGTTCGGCCCTGGTTTCCCAGGCTGTCCGCATGGGTGATCGCCCCTTCCCGCACATAGGTGACGATTTCAACATTCTTGTGCGGATGTAGGGGAAAACCGGAGGAAGGCGCAAACTCGTCGTCGTTCCAGACACGCAACGCGCCTAGCGGAACATGCTCCGGCCGGCCCATGCCTGCGAACGAAAAATGCAGCCTGGCATTCAGCCACTCTGTTGTTGCGCCACCAAGGGTTTGGAAAGGGCGATGCTCGATCATGATCCAGAATATTCAAAAAAGCGCTGCGCGAGCCGATGCCCGCGCAGCCAGTGGTGAGGCTCACACCTGGGCAGCGCCGCCGTCCACGAAGAGTTCAGCGCCATTCACGAAACTCGCATCGTCGGACGCCAGGAACAATACGGCCTTGGCGATTTCTTCCGGTTCGCCCACGCGGCCGAGAGGCACAGTACGGGCAAGGTAATCGAGCAAGCCCTGCTGCTGGGCAGCATCCGGACCCACCAGGTCTACAAGACCGGGCGTACGGGTTGGACCCGGGCTGATGGCATTGAAGCGGATGCCGCGATCCTTGACATCGAGAATCCAGCTACGCACCAGATTGCGCACGGCCGCCTTCGACGCGCTGTAGACACTGAAATTGGGAGTTCCCGAAATGCTGGTGGTCGAGCTGGTGACGATGACCGACGCGCTCTTGGCAAGCAGCGGCAAAGCCTTCTGCACAGTAAATACAACACCCTTCACGTTGCTGTGGAACGTATCGTCAAACTGCTTTTCGGTGATGGCGCCGAGCGGCAGCATCGAACCGCCGCCAGCGTTGGCAAACAGTACATCGATATGGCCTTTTTGCGCCTTGACCGTTTCGAACACCGGTCAAGATCGTCCAAATTGCCAGAGTCGGCCTGAATGCCGACGGCATTTGCGCCGATGGCGGCAACAGCGGCATCCAGCTCCGCCTTGCGGCGGCCGGTGATGAACACATACGCGCCTTCGGCGGCGAATGTCTTGGCCGTTGCCAGGCCGATGCCTGTGGATCCTCCGGTGACGACGTGCGATCTTTCCTTCGAGTTTGCGTGACATGAGATTTCCTTGTTTGTTGAGATGAGTCAACCAAGATATCGACAAGCCCATCAACACACAATAGAATTGATTGCAAACCATCATTGCAGAAATGACGATGCCAAGAATGCCGGACTTCGAAGGATTGGCGATGTTCGCCAAGGTGGCCGAAGAGCGATCCTTCGCCGCAGCAGCGCGGTCAATGGGCTTGTCCGTGGCAACCGTATCGCGTGGCGTGAGCCGGCTGGAAGAGCGGCTTGGCGCCCGGCTTTTGAACCGCACGTCGCGGCAACTTGGCATTGACAGAGTTCGGCCGGACCGTGGCCGAAAACGCAAGCCGCATTTACCGGGACGCCGAAGCAGCCGAGGGCGCGGCGCGCGAATTATCGTCGCAACCGCGCGGCCTGGTGCGCCTGGCCGTGCCCATGTCCTACGGCCTGCGCTGGGTGGCGCCGATACTGCCCGATTTCTTTCAAGCGTATCCCGAAGTATCCATTGATCTTCACCTCTCGGATGCGACCATCGATATTGTCGGGCAAGGCTTCGACGCAGCTCTCAGGATCGCAGTGCTGCCCGACTCTTCCCTGGTCGCCAGACGGCTCTGCGCCGTCTCCCCCTTCATCGTCGCCGCGCCCAGCTACCTGCAACGGCATAGGCCAACCGCAACACCCCCGCGACCTGATGCAGCACGAATGCCTTGGCTATGCCTATAGAGCGCGCAGCGACGTATGGCGATTCAGCAATGAGGCCGGCGACGAAGAGAGCATCACGCCCACGGGGCGGCTGCGCGTCACGAACGCGGACGCCCTCGTCCCCACCGTGCTGGCCGGTCTTGCCATTGCCGAACTGCCGGAGTTCATCGCGGGAGAATATCTGCATGATGGAAGAATGAAAGCCATACTGACGGACTGGACCTTGCCCAAAGGGGGGCTTTACTTCGTAACCCCCTCTGCCCGCTCTCGACCAGCCAAGGTGGAGGCGCTGTCCGATTTCCTGGCCGAACGGCTTTCCGCTCCTGAATGGCATTGGCCGCAAGAGTCCGCGGCCAATGCTGGAACAAGCCACCGTTAACCAAGCGCTCGGGTCAAGGGTTCGGTCCCCTTGTCATGCGGCGCGGCGTTGGCATGCGCTACGTCCGGGTTGCGCTTGATCCGGAACCAGGCCGCATACAGCGCCGGCAAGAAGACCAGCGTCAGGATCGTACCGCCTATGGTTCCGCCGATAAGCGTGTAGGCCAGCGATCCCCAGAAAACCGAGAATGTCAGCGGGATGAAGGCCAGGACCGCGGCCAGCGCCGTAAGCACCACCGGGCGTGCGCGCTGCACAGTGGCTTCAACGACCGCATCGTAGACATTCAGTCCCTCGTGCTGGTTGAAATGGATCTGCCCGATAAGAATCAGCGTATTGCGCATGATGATGCCGGCCAGGCCGATCAAGCCCAGGATCGCGTTGAAGCCGAACGGCTGGTTGAACAGGATCAAGGTCGGCACAACGCCCACCAGCGCCAACGGTGCTGTCAGCAACACCATTGCCATCGCCGACATCGAACGCACCTGGAAGATGATGACGATCATCATCAGGATCAGCATCAGCGGGAAGATCGCCGCCAGCGCCTTGTTCGCCTTGCCGGCCTCTTCAAGCGCCGCGGCGGTCTCGATCCGATAGCCGGCGGGCAATTGCGCGACGAGCGGACGCATTTCCGCAAGCAACTGGTTGGATACGTCCGGCGGCTGAAAGCCGTCGCCGATGTCGCCCCTGACAGTGATCGTAGCCATGCGGTCGCGCCGGCGCTGAATCGGGTTTTCCATGCGGATCTCGACGGTGCCTATCTGATCCAGGGGAACCCGCTGCCCTGCGGAACCTACCAGCGTGAAGGCGCCCAGCCGGGCCGGATCGAGACGATCGGGGCCGGCGCTGCGCGCCACGACATCCACCGACCGGATATCCTCGCGTACCTGAGTTATCGGAACCCCGGTCAGCAGGAACTGCAATTGCTGCGCCGCATCGCTCGACGTTAAACCCAACGATTGAAGCCTGTCTTGATCGAGCACGAAGTGCGCCGTCGGCGCGCGCTCGCCCCAATCGGTATTGACCTGCCGCATGGCGCTGTTCTTGAGCATCAGGCTGCGCAACTGCTCTGCGATCTCGCGCACTTTCTGCTCTTGCGGCCCCATGACACGGAAGGCGACCGGGAATGGCGAGTAAGGCCCGAACACGAGCTGCGTGACGCGCAGCCGCGCCTCGGGAGCAAGCCCTTGCGCAATGGCTGCGCGCGCCTTCACCTTCAAGGCTTCGCGTGTTGCTTCACTGTCGGTGAGGATAACGATTTTCGCGAAGGAGGGATCGGGCAGTTCGGGCGCCATGGCAAGGTAGAAGCGCGGAGCGCCTTGGCCAATATAGGCCGTGACCAGCCTGGCCTCCGGCTGTTCCTTGAGCCAGGCCTCCACCTTGCCAACCGCCGCACTGGTGGCGCCTATGCTGGTGCCCTCGGGCATCTGTACTTCCATCAAGACTTCGGGCCGGTCGGATACGGGAAAGAACTGTTGTTTGACGGCTCCCATCCCAAGGAAGGCGATAAAGAAGATAACGACAACGCTGATGACAACCTTCTTGCGGTGGACGACGCAGTTTTCGACGAACCCGCGGAAGCGCTGATAGTTGGGCGTGCCGTAGATCGCCGCGTGCCCGCCTTCAATTGGCTTGATGGACGGCAGCAGCTTGACGCCAAGGTAAGGCGTGAAGGCGCCCGCGACCAGCCAGGATATCAAAAGAGCGAACGCGACTATCCAGAAAATATTGCCCGCATACTCCCCCGCGCTGGAAGCGGCAAAGCCCACCGGCATCAAGCCGATCGACGTAACGAGAGCGCCCGCCAGACGCGGGGCCGCGGTGGTGGTCCACGCGTGGGCCGAAGCCTTGATCCGATCGTACCCTTCTTCCATGCGCACGACCATGGTCTCGATGACGATGATCGCGTCGTCGACCAGCAGGCCGAGCGCCAGAATCAAGGCCCCGAGCGTGATCCGGTCGAAGTCCCGGCCGGTCGCCAGCATGATCACGAATACGCCCGCCAGCGTCAGCGGTACAGCGGCCGCCACCACGATGCCGACCCGCCAGCCAAGGCTGACCAGGCTGACGGCGATGACCACGGCCAAAGCAACGAAGAACTTCAGCATGAATTCGTCGTAGGATTCCTCGATATTGACCGATTGGTCCGTGATTTTGCTCAGCGACAATCCCAAGGGAAGCTCGGCCGATATGGCGCTTGCTTCCGATTCAAGCGCTTTGCCCAGGTCCAGCCCGTTATAGCGATCGCGCATGACGACACCCAGCAACAACGCCGGCTCGCCCTGGCTGCGGATGAGGAATGTCGCAGGATCCTCATAGCCGCGCTTTACCTCGGCAATGTCGGACAGCTTGAGCGTGCGCCCGCCCGCGACGATGGGCGTGGCGCGTATCTTCTCCAGGCTGCTGAACGCTCCGTCGAGCCGCATCTGGATCTGCGGGCCATGCGTTTCAATGGAACCGGCGGGCGTAATAACATTCTGCGCATTCAGCGCCGCGAAGATAGCCTGGGGCGAAACACCGAGCGTAGCCAGTCTGGCATAGGAAAACTCGACGAATATCCGCTCCGGCCGCTCGCCGATGATATTGACCTTCTTCACCCCCGCAACCTGCAGCAGGCGTTGGCGTATGGTTTCCGCCTCGCGCACCAGATGCCTTGGGGCTTCGCCGTGGGCCTTCAAGGCGTACAGGGCGAATGTCACATCCGAGAATTCATCATTGACGAGCGGCCCGATGACCCCGCGCGGCAGCTTGTTGGCCTCATCGCCGAGTTTCTTGCGTGCCTGATAGAACTCTTGGGCAACATCCGCGGGCGGCGTCGAATCGCGCAGCGTTACTGTCATGAAGGCAAAGCCCGGACGCGTGAAGGTTTCCGTCCGCTCGTACCATTTCAGTTCCTGCATGCGCTTTTCCAGCGGTTCCGCCACCTGGTCCTGCATTTCCTGGGCAGTGGCGCCGGGCCAGGCAAGCGCAACCGTCATGACCTTCACGGTAAAGCTGGGATCTTCGGCGCGGCCCAGCTTGAGAAACGCAAATGCTCCGGCCAACGAAATGGCGATGATGAGAAATAGCGTTACCGCGCGTTCCCGGACTGCAAGCGCGGAAAGATTGAAGCCGCTCATTGCGCCGCCCCCGGCTTGCCTGCGAACCGCACAGGCTCGCCCTCATGGAGCATGTGGGCGCCCAGCGCGACGAATCGCTCGCCTGGCTTCAGGCCGCCGCTAAGCATGGCGGTCTCGTCGCCCAGGCTTTCGACCTGGACGGCGCGCCAGTTAACCTTGGGTTGCTTGTCGTCAAGCACCACCCAAACTCCGGGACCTTTGCCATTGTCGTAGATAGCGGAAAGCGGAACGACAACGGATGATGACGCTGCAATATCCGGTATGGAGACGGTGACGGTCGCGCCCAGCGGCGCCTGGCTTGGGCCTTCAGCCAACACATACCGGGCCTCGAAGGTTCGTGTTTGGCCATCGGCGGAATTCGACAACTGGCGCAAGATAGCTTCCATCGCATCCTGGGATCCGTAAAGCTTCGCCCGCGCCTTCGAGCCGATTGCAGGCCTTATGGTTTCGGGCAAATCAATGCGCGCCTCACGCGAACCGGCGCGCGCAATGCGGACAACAACCTGCCCCGCCGCGACAACCTGGCCTGGCTCAACCAGCGTTTCCATGACCACGCCATCGGCATCCGCCAACAGAACAGCATAACCAGCCTCGTTGCGGGCCACTTTCGCCTGCGCCCGAGCAGCGCTCAATTCCGCCCGTGCTGTCTCGGCGGCCGCTTTGGCTTGATCGTAGGCCGAAGCCGATACGGCGCCGGCCGCCACCAGATCGTGATAGCGTTTTTCATCGGCGTCTGTCTGTTTTTTTCTTGCCTGGGCCGCAGCGACTGCCTGATCGCGCGCGCGGGTGGCCAGCTGCAGATCGCCGGAATCGATGCGCATCAATGGCTGGCCACGCGTTACGATTTGCCCCGCATCGACCAGTCGCTCGATGACTTTGCCCGGTACCCGGAATCCGAGATCGCTTTGCACGCGCGCCACGACGATCCCGGTAAAAGTGCGATCGGTCTGCTCGAAAGACTGAACCGTGGTGGTACGAACCAATGCCGCCAGAGTACGGGGGTCGTCGCTTTGAACCGGACTGCAGGCCGAAAGCCCCAATAACGAACAAACAATGAACAATAAAGCGGCTGTCTGGCGAGGGTAGGACATTTGCACCTCCGGATATCGAGAGGCGCAGTTTACAATCTAATGACCAATATCGTCAATGGTCACAAAAACAATTAAGGAGCCAGACTGCGCAAAATCAAACTGGTGACATCCCTCTGGCCCTCGGGTACCGAGTCCAGGTTGTATTGCAGCAGCAAGGGATTCACGAAAGACTGCATGACAAGCATGATGGTTCGCGCCAGATCGTCCAATGGCGTTTTGCGTTCGAACTCGCCGTTCGCACGCCCTTCCCGCAGAATATCGAGAAGAATTGCCTTGATGGTCTCGCGATGCCTGATCGACGGTTGCCATTGTTCCGCCGCCGAGGCGGCGGCGATGTCATAAAGCTTGCGGTCGGAAAAGAAAAGCTCGGCGGACGTCACGGTAATCGTGTCGAACAGCCGCCGCAGCTTGTCGGTTGCCGACTCGCCGCCCTCGACGCTTTCGATCATTTTGGCGGTGATGGCCCCAAGGCTGTTCGCGCAAATCGCTTCGCCTATGGCCTGCTTGGAATCGAAAAACTTGTAGATATAGGCTTTGGAAAAGCCAATGGCTTTGGCCAGGTCGGACACGGTGGTCTTGCCATAGCCGTAGTGGCTGAAATACTCGCCGGCGGCCAGGATGATCTGGTCGCGAACGTTATGCTCGTGCGGGCCGCGCTGGCCGCTGGGTAAGATGCTGTTGTCATTCATAATGAATGGTGTACCTCAAAATTCGATCATTGACAACCAGTGACCGTATTATATAATAGTCACTTTATTGGTCACCTTTACTATTTTGAGGGCGTATATGGCTTTTGCCAAACGATTTCTTGTTCTTGGCATTGCGGCCGCGTCCTTGGCCGGTTGCGCCGCAGGCACGGATTACGTGCGCCCCGAGCTGCAAATGCCCAACCATTTTCTTGGGCAGCAGGCGATCGGGAATCGCTCAACGGCCAAATCCACAGAACTCGCCCATTGGTGGGATGGCTTCGGCGACCCCCTGTTGTCGCGCTTCGTAGCGTTGGCGCTGGAACAGAATCTTGATTTGGCGCAGGCCACCGCAAGGGTGACGCAATCGCGCGCGTCGCTGCAATATGCCACTGCGGCGCTCCTGCCGTCAGGCTCCGTAAACGGTACCGCCGTCGACAATCATCAATCCCTTGAAACGCCCATGGGCCGATTGCTGAACGCGACTCCCGACTACAACCGCAACGGCAATTTCTATGAGGCCAACCTCGGCGCCAGTTGGGAAATCGACCTTTTCGGCGGCCTGCGGCGTTCCAGGGAAGCCGCCTTGGCGGATTACCAGGCAACCGAGGCGGGCGTGGCCGCCACGCGCCTTGCGGTTGCCGCGCAAACGGCCGACGCCTACGTCACTATCCGGGGATTGCAGAACCGGATTGCAATCGCGCAAGAACAAACGCAGACCAGCCGGAAGCTGTTCGATACTGTCAGCCTTCAGTTCGAGAAGGGCTTGGCGGCCGAACTGCAAGTGCGGCAGGCCGAGGGCGCGCTGTCGCAGGTCGGCGCCACCGTGCCGGTCCTGGAGGCCGGCCTGGACGCCGCCATGAATGCGCTGGATGTATTGCTTGGAGCCCAGCCCGGAACCTATCGGGCTGAACTCGGCGCCGTCGCCGCTATTCCTGTCGCGCCAGGCCTGGGCGAAACCGGCTCTCCATCCGATCTGATGCGGCGCCGGCCCGACCTGATCATTGCCGAGCGCCAGCTCGCCGCCTCCAATGCCCGCATCGGCGCCGCCATTTCCGAGTATTTCCCTAAACTCTCCTTGAGCGGCCTGCTTGGAACCGCCACGACAGCATCCAGCGGTTTGTTTCACGACCACGCCGGCCAGGCGCAAGGCATCTTTGGATTGCGCTGGCGCCTCTTCGACTTCGGCAGGGTCGATGCCGAGATTGCCGCCGCCCGCGGAAGCAATGCCCAGGCGCTGGCCGCGTACCGCCTGGCGGTGCTGCGCGCATCGCAAGATGTAGAGGACGCCTTCTCCGCCCTGGTCAAAAGGGAAGCCCAGACACAAACCCTGATTGCCGGTGAAGTGGCGCTGACCCGCGCTCGGCAAGCCTCGCAGGCGGCCTATTCAGGAGGAGTGGTCAGCTTGATAGAAGTGCTAAACGCCGACGCCAATCTGCTGCAAACGCGCGACGCCAAGGCGCAGGCGCAAACCGAATCCGCCAGGGCGGCCATCTCTACGTTCCGGGCTCTGGGCGGGGGCTGGGACTTCGCCGGAACCACCAAGCCGGCGGCCGCTGTCTCTTCACGTCAAGCACGCGGGGACGGGCAACCCGCTTAAAGCCGGCTGCTCGCCGTCTCCCCAAAACAAATCGAAAACGTAGTTTCCATGGCATAGCCCAAGAAAACTACTTGACCATGGAGAATGATCGTTCTATCATTCAATCTTGATGAGAACAAACGTTCTCGAATGAAATGAATATGGCTGACGATCTCTCAACTCAATCCAGGTTACTGGACGCTACGGAACAACTCGTTTACTCGGGCGGCATTCATGCCACCGGCATGGACGCCATCGTCAAAACATCCGGCGTGGCGCGCAAGAGCATCTATCGCTTTTACTCGACCAAGGAAGCACTGGTTTCAGCGGCCCTGCGCAATCGCGATGCGCGCTGGATGGCCTGGTTCGCGCGCTCGACGTCGGGCGGCGGCAATCCGTCCGAGCGGATCCTCGCCATCTTTCCCACTCTGCGAAAGTGGTTCGAGTCGGATGACTTTCACGGATGCGCATTTATCAACGCCGCCGGCGAGATCGGCGATCCCGATAGCGATATCCGGGCAGTCGCCAGCCTCCACAAGCGCGGCCTCCTGGCGTATCTCGGCGAACTCACCCAGGCTTGCGGCTTGCCCAATTCCGAAGAAGTAGCACGGCAGTTGCTCATCCTGATCGACGGCGCAACCGCCGTTGCACTGGTTACGGGCGATACAAGCGCCGCCGATAGCGCCGGCAGGGTAGCCGCCCTGCTTTTGCAGCCCCTCCAGCCCGGAAACGGGTCTTTTCCCACTAATCGCTAAGGTCATTTCCATGTCATCCAATACCGAACTCCGTCCGCCGCTCCCCCCCTTCACACACGCAACCGCCATCCAGAAAGTGCGCTTGGCCGAAGATGGCTGGAACACGCGCGACGCCGCCAAAGTCGCTCTCGCCTACAGCCTGGATACACGCTGGCGCAACCGCGCCGAGTTCGCCCATGGCCGCGATCAAGCCCAGGCATTTCTAGAGCGCAAGTGGTCGAAAGAACTGGAATACCGGCTCATCAAAGAGCTATGGGCATTTACCGACAACCGGATCGCTGTGCGTTATGCCTACGAATGGCGCGACGACTCGGGAAACTGGTTCCGGTCCTACGGCAACGAAAACTGGGAATTCGGCGCAGACGGCCTGATGGTGAACCGATACGCCTGCATCAATGATTTGCCGATCAACGAAGAAGACCGGAAATTTCATTGGCCGCTGGGCCGCCGTCCGGACGATCACCCCGGTTTGTCGGATCTTGGACTCTGAATAATGGCTATGGGGACGCCTCGCCTCAGTCCCAGACCGGCGCCAGTCCATCGGGGCTGACCTCGCGCCCATCGCGCTCCAATGCGGCGATCCGCGCCATGTCTTCGCCAGCCAGGCGCATGTCCTGCGCAAGCAGATTGCTCGCCAGGTTTTCACGCTTGGTCGAAGACGGAATCACCGAATAGCCCTGTTGCAGCGCCCAGGCCAGGGCTACCTGCGCCGGCGTGGCGTGATGGCGCTTGGCGATGTCATTGATGACCGGATCCTCCAGCACCTTGCCGTAGGCCAGTGTCATGTAGGAAGTGACATGGATGCCCTGTTCCTTCAGGAAAGCAGTCAGTTTCCGGCTTTGCAGATACGGACTCAGTTCGATCTGGTTGGTCGCAATCGCATCCTTGCCGACCACCGCGATAGCCTGGCGGGTCAGCTCGATGTTGAAGTTGGAGATGCCGATCCGCCGGGTCAACCCCTGCGCCTTGGCTTGTTCCAGAGCCGTCATGAACTCCGCCAGCGATACGCCATTGCCCGGCGCGGGCCAATGAATCAAGGTGAGATCGACATAGTCGGTGCGCAGTTTGGCCAGACTGTCCTTCAAACTTGGAATCAGCTTGTCCCCCGCATAGTTGTCGACCCATATCTTGGTCGTGATGAACAATTCATTGCGGGCGACGCCGGACTCGGCGATCGCCTGGCCGACCTCGGCCTCGTTGCCGTAAATCTGCGCGGTGTCGATCGCGCGATAGCCCAGTTCAAGCGCATTGCGCACCGAGTCGATGACAACCTGGCCTTGCAGGCGGAAAGTACCGACGCCAAAAGATGGAATACTCATTGAGAAGCTCCTTTGTATGGAAAATTGATGAAAACGGCCAAGGCTGCGCGCGTCACGCCAGGGCCGCCGATATACGGGCCGGCACGCTGCCGGACCGCTTGTCCAGCCAGCCGCTCCATACCGTCAGGCCGAATGCGGCCAAAGTGACCAAGGCGGCGATCCAGGGGGTGTGAGCCAGCCCCAGGTGGCCGACAACCAGCGCGCCGCCCCAGGAACCTCCGGCCACGCCCAGATTGAAAGCGGAAATATTCAAGCCTGCCGCAACATCCACGGCGTCCGGAGCCACCTGCTCGGCCTGCCGCACAACATAGACCTGAAGGCCGGGAACATTGCCGAACGCTACGCCTCCCCATGCCAGCACCGTCAATACGACCAGCCAGGGATGAGGCGCGGTGAAAGTGAGGATGAGCAGCACGGCGGCCAGCGCCAGGAAGACGGTCTTGAGCGCGCTGACCGGCCCCTTGCGATCAGCGAGCCTGCCGCCCCAGACGTTGCCGGCGACAACCGAAACGCCGTAGGCCAACAGCACCACACTCACCATGTTCGGACTGAAGCCGGCAATACTTTCCAGAATCGGCGCCAGGAAGGTGAACGCGATCAGGGAACCGCCATAGCCTACCGCCGTCATGGCGTACACCAGCAGCAGACGCGGTTTCAGCAGCACGCGAGCCTGGCGCGACAGCGGCGCCGGCGCGGGGTGCGCAATGTTCTTGGGCACGAATAGCAAGGCGCCAAGCAATGCCACCACACCGAAAGCCGAAACCACCAGGAAGGTGGTGCGCCAGCCAAAGTGCTGGCCAACGAAGGTGCCCAGAGGAATACCGGTGACAAAGGCTACGGTCAGGCCGCTGAACATCGTCGCGATTGCGCTGGCCGCTTTTTCCTTGGGCACGAGACTGGTGGCGATGATGGAGCCGACAGAGAAGAACACGCCGTGCGCAAGGCCGGTGAGGATGCGCGCAACGATCAGCGCTTCATAGCTTGGCGCCTGCCAGGCCGCAAGGTTGCCAATGGTGAACAGCGCCATCAATCCGGCCAGCAGCAGTTTGCGCGGCACTCGGCCCGTCAGCGCGGTCAGCACGGGCGCACCGATTGCAACGCCGAGCGCATACAGACTGACCAGCAGGCCGGAGGACGGCACGCTGACGCCAAGATCCGCGGCGATGGTGGGGATCAAGCCGACAATGACAAATTCAGTGGTGCCGATGGCGAAAGCCGCCAACGTCAGTGCAAACAAGGCTAAAGGCATGGCCGCATATCCTGAAAAAACTAACAATGGCGCCAGTCTGCCTGGATTATTCACACATAAAAAGTGGTAAATCTGCGAAAGATATTTGATAATAAGTAAAATATGAAAACGACTCTCGACGAAATGCAGGCATTCATGGCCGTGGTGGACAGCGGCTCAATCACCGCTGCCGCCGAGCAATTGGGCCAGACCATCTCGGCAACCAGCCGGACGCTCGGGCGGCTGGAGAAAAAGCTGCAGACCACGCTGCTGCGGCGCACTACGCGCCGACTGGATCTGACCGAGGAGGGCCGCGCCTATCTGGAACGGGCGCGGCAAATCGTGGCAGCCGTGGAAGAGACCGAAGAACAAATGTCCACGCGGCGCAACACCCCCGCCGGCCCGCTGCGAGTGGATGCCGCCTCGCCGTTCATGCTCCATGCGGTGGTGCCGCTGATCGCCGGTTACCGCGAACGCTATCCCCAGGTGGAGCTGGAGCTCAATAGCAATGAAGGGATTACCGATCTGCTGGAAAAGCGCAGCGACGTCGCCATCCGCATCGGGCGCCTGAAGGACTCAACCCTGCACGCAACCCCGATCGGCACCAGCAGAATTCGCGTGCTCGCCGCTCCCGGCTACCTTGCCGCGCGCGGAACGCCCAAGAAGGTATCGGACCTTGCACGGCATGCGCTGTTGGGATTCAACCAGCCGGAATCGCTCAATGAATGGCCGCTGATCGATCACGACGGACAACCGCTGCGCATACGGCCGGACATACGCTCGTCCAGCGGCGAGACATTGCGGCAGTTGGCCATTGCCGGAGCCGGCATCGTGTGCCTGTCGGACTTCATGACCCGGGAAGATAGAAACACCGGGCGCTTGCAGCAATTGCTTGCGCGCCAGACTCTCGATGTCCGGCAGCCCATCAATGCCGTTTACTATCGCAATACCGCCTTGTCGTCGCGGATTGCCTCTTTCGTGGACTACCTGAAGCATACCTTGGGCAAGAAAGGATTCGACGAATGAGCGCATCCCGAAGAACGCTGAATAATGATCGGTTGCAGGTTGCAGATCCACTGAGCCTTGCGGCGCAGCTTCTTGCGGGCTGATCGACACGCGCGCCGCGCCGCAGTATAATGGTGCGCTGATATCCGTGCGGCATGGATCGAAACCCCTTCATGCCGCCGCCAAGCAGAAATTCAGGACTTACTGGTTAATCACATGATCTGTTCCGCAACACTCAACGTCGCTCAGTGGTGGCGCTTCCCATAGGAAGCGGCACGTCGTTGCGGTTCACACCGCGCCTTGCCGCCGTATCGGGTTGAGCAAGGCATGGTTCAGATACTCCCGGCACGGTGGCTCCCATATAAGGAGATTGCTCGATGCCCATGAAACTTTCCCAATCGCATATCGTTGGCCGCGTCGAAATCGAACGCGGCGGCGCTTGCCCGCTCGTGGGCCCTTTGGGGGGCGTCGGCCCGATGGCGCATCTGTCTTCGCAGCTTCCCTGGCGTCTTATCGCATCCACATACGACAGCGTCCATGCGCCCTGCCCGCCCACCCGCTTTCACGCCCCATGGCGGCCCAGCGTCCGCATGCGGTTCGCAAAAGCCGGCCCGGGCTCTCAATCTGCGTCCCGCCACCGCCGATGTGTGCGGCGCCATGTTCGGCAAGGCGCCACATGCAATGAATAAAACACTCGAAATCAAAGGGTTAACGCCATGTCTCTTTTAATGCTCGACAATTACGATTCGTTTACCTACAACCTGGTCCAGTATTTTGGCGAGTTGGGCGAGAACGTCGAAGTGCGCCGCAACGATCAAGTCAGTGTGGCCGATATCGTCGCCATGAAGCCAGAGCGCATCTGCATATCGCCCGGCCCTTGCTCGCCCGCCGAGGCAGGCATCTCGGTCGAACTGATCCGGCACTTCGCGGGCAAGGTTCCCCTGCTGGGCGTATGCCTGGGCCACCAGGCCATAGGTGCCGCCTACGGCGGCGACATTATCCGCGCCCGGCAAATCATGCACGGTAAAGTATCCGACGTTACCCACACCGGCACCGACGTGTTCAGCGGCCTGCCATCGCCTTTTGTCGTCACCCGCTACCATTCGCTGGCCGTCGACCGCAACACCCTGCCGGACTGCCTGGCCATTACCGCCGAAACCGCGGATGGCGAAATCATGGGCCTGCGCCATAAAACCCTGCCGGTGTATGGCGTACAGTTCCACCCGGAATCGGTATTAAGCGAACATGGCCACGCCCTGTTGAAAAATTTCCTGAACATATAAGAAGGAACAATAATGACGATCACTCCGACCGAAGCGCTGTCGCGCTGCATCGAGCACCGGGAAATATTCCATGACGAAATGCTGCACCTGATGCGCATGCTGATGCGCGGCGAAGTGCCGGCGCCCATCGCCAGCGCACTGCTCATGGGCTTGCGGGTAAAAAAAGAAACCGTGGGCGAAATCACCGCCGCGGCGCAGGTCATGCGTGAATTCGCACTCCCCGTCCATACGCCGGATGCCGGCAACCTGCTGGATATGTGCGGCACCGGCGGCGACGGCTCCAACACCTTCAATATTTCAACGGCATCCATGTTCGTGGCCGCGTCGGCGGGCGTCAAAATCGCCAAGCACGGCAACCGCAGCGCCTCGTCGTCATCGGGCAGCGCCGATGTGCTGGAAGCGCTGGGATGCAACGTCATGCTCAACCCCGAACAGGTCGCCGAAAGCATCAACCGCACCGGCATAGGCTTTATGTTCGCCCCCGCCCATCATGGCGCCATGAAAAACGTTGCCGCCGTCCGCAAAGAACTGGCCGTACGCACCATTTTCAATATTCTCGGCCCGCTCACCAATCCGGCTGGCGCCGCCAACCAGTTGATGGGCGTATTCCATCCCGACTTGGTCGGCATACAGGTGCGCGTCTTGCAACGCCTGGGTTCCAAGCATGTGCTGATCGTGCACGGCAAGGATGGCATGGACGAGGCCTCGCTGGGCGCCTCCACGCTGGTGGGCGAACTGAAAGATGGACAAGTGCGCGAATACGAAATTCATCCTGAAGACTTTGGCATGGCAATGGTGTCTAATCGGTCAATCAAGGTCAACAATCGCGACGAATCGGCCAGCATGATACTGGAAGCGCTCGATAACATCAGCGGCCCCGCCCGAGATATCGTTGGCTTCAACGCAGGCTTGGCCATCTACGCGGGCAACAAGGCTGGCTCTATAGAAGAAGGCCTGAAACTGGCATTCGAATCGTTGGCCAACGGCGCCGCGCGGGCCAAGCTGGACGAATTCTGCACCCACACCCGGACGATTTCAACATGAACGATATTCTGGCAAAAATACTCGAGACCAAAAAAATCGAAATCGCCACGGCGCGGCAAATGCGCAGTGAATCCGACGTACTGCGCGAAGCCAAAAGCCGCAAGGACCTGCGGGGCTTCGCGCGCGCCATCGAAGACAAAATCGCCCGCGGCAAGCCCGGCGTCATCGCGGAGATCAAGAAAGCATCGCCTTCCAGGGGCGTCATCCGCGAAAACTTCAATCCGGTCGACATTGCCACGTCATATGCCGCGCACGGCGCGGCCTGCCTGTCCGTCCTGACCGATGTGCAGTTTTTCCAAGGCTCCTACGATTATCTGCGCCAGGCGCGCGCCGCTTGCACATTGCCGGTATTGCGCAAGGACTTCATGATCGATCCATACCAGATCATCCATGCCCGCGCTCTCGGGGCCGATTGCATTCTGCTGATCGCCGCCGCCCTGGCGCCGCAACAAATGCGCGAATTCGAAGGCATCGCCGCCGAACTGGGCATGGACGTGCTGGTCGAAGTGCATGACCGTGCCGAACTGGATGTGGCGCTGGAGCTAAACACCACGCTGCTGGGCATCAACAATCGCAATTTGCGCAGCTTTGAAACCTCGTTGCAGACCACCCTCGATCTGCTGGCCGCCGTTCCGGAAGGCAAGCGGGTGATCACGGAAAGCGGCATCCTGGCTCCCGCGGACGTAAAGATCATGCGCGACAACAAGGTGGATGCCTTTTTGGTGGGCGAAGCCTTCATGCGGGCTCCCGAGCCTGGCATCGCGCTGCAAGAACTGTTCTTCAGCGCCTGATGGCGCATCGATGCGGGCCCGCCGGGTCCGCCTATCCGCAAACCTGCCACACTACTTGCGACAAGGCTTATGTTCGAGACTGCTGAATCCGACCCCTCGCTCACCAAAGAACAAGCCAGGCCGCTGGAAGCGAAGCTGCGTGCAGCCCTGCTCAAGGCGCAATACACGCGGCTGAAAGCGGGCAAGCGCTCCTTGCTGATCGTGATCGCCGGCATTGACGGCGCCGGCAAAGGCGCCTCGGTCAGCCTGCTGAACGAATGGATGGATGCGCGCCATATCCGCACCCTGGCCTTTGGCGAACCCTCCCGCGAAGAAAAAGATCATCCTTTTTTCTGGCGCTACTGGCGGCAATTGCCGGCCAAAGGCAAGATAGGCATAGTCTTTGGCTCGTGGTACAGGCCTTTATTCGAGGAAGCCGCCAAAAAGAAGCCCGACCAGGCCGCAATTCAGAACCACGCCCAAGACATACGCGACTTCGAAACCCTGCTCTCGCAAGACGGCGTCCAGATCGTCAAGCTGTGGTATCACTTGTCGCGGGACGCCCAAAAAGAGCGTGTCGACAGGCTGTTGTCCAATTCCGCAACGGCTTGGCGGGTCAACGCCGAAGACCTCAAGGTCAGGAAACGGTTTCCCCGCCTGCGCGATGCCGCGAGACTGGGGATATCGCTGACTCATAGCGCGCATGCGCCATGGCAGGTCATACCCAGCGCCGACAACGAAATGCGCGCGATCGCCACTGGGCAGGCGGTTCTTGCCGCCCTGCGCCAGCCCATGCCCAGGCCGTTGAACCTGAATGAAGATGGCGCAGCCGGCGCGCCGGGCAATAGCCAGGCATTGAAAGCCGCCAAAGAAAATACCGTCATCCCGAAAACCGCGCAGCGCGCGTCAGTGCGGCTGGAGCAGTTGGACTACAGCGCTGCCTTGAGCGACAAGGAATACGACGAACAACTGGCCATGTGGCAAAGTCGCCTGGCCAGGCAGGCGCAGAGCAAAAAATTCGAGAAACTGCCGCTGATCCTGGTTTTCGAAGGCCAGGACGCCGCCGGGAAAGGCGGTACCATAAGACGCGTTACCCATGCCCTGGACCCCAGGCAATTCAATGCCATTCCGATTTCCGCACCCACCCCTGATGAGTTGGCGCAGCCTTATTTATGGCGGTTCTGGCGCGACCTGCCCCGCCCAGGGAAAGTCGCCATTTACGACCGCTCCTGGTATGGCCGAGTTCTGGTCGAGCGCGTGGAAAAATACGCGGCGGCGTCGGAATGGCAGCGCGCCTATGCTGAAATCAATCAATTCGAAACCCAGCTATGCAGCAGCGGCGCCGTGGTTCTAAAGTTCTGGCTGGCGGTCAGCAAAGACGAGCAGCTAAAGCGCTTTCACGAGCGTGAAGCGTCTGCCTTCAAGTCTTTCAAGATCACGCCGGACGATTGGCGCAATCGAAAGAAATGGAATGCCTATCTGGAAGCGGCCAACGACATGTTCGCCAAGACCGATACTGCCGAATGCCCCTGGCACGTATTGTCGGCCAACGACAAGCGGCACGCCCGCGTAGCCGTGCTTGAATGCATCGTCAAGGCTCTGGAAAAGGCGCTATGACGCTATCCGGCAACTGCCCATTGTGCAACAGCGCCGGCGACAGCGTGCTTTGGCAGAACGGCCGGCTGCGCGTCATCAGGGTGGACGATGCCGCGCATCCCGGTTTCACCCGCGTCATCTGGCGCGAACATGTCGGCGAAATGACTGAACTGCCGGCCGATGCACGCGACGAATTCATGTCTGTCGTCTGGCTGGTCGAGCAAGCGCAGCGCCGGATTCTGCAACCCAGGAAAATCAATCTGGCGCAGTTGGGCAATATGGTGCCCCACTTGCATTGGCATGTCATTCCGCGCTGGGCCGACGATAGCCATTTCCCGGAAGCCATCTGGGCGCCCGCGCCTGCGCGCTCGCCCCAAGCCAGCCAGGCATGGCAAGCCCACAAAGCGCAAATCGAGGCCCTGCTGCCCCGTTATCATGCCGAATTGACCGACACGCTATTGCAGCGCTGACCCAGGAATACCGCCGTGCCAAACCAGCCCGCAGGCCCCGACACTTTGCCTCCAGCCGCCGACAATACTCTGCGCGAACCGCCCGATGCCCAGCTCGATCGCCTGTCGCCGGCATGGCGCGAAATACTGGGGGCCGGACGAGCGCGGGAGGCCTTGAAAAATCTATCGAATTTCCTAGCCGAAAGGCTGGCGGCCGGCGCGCCTATCTATCCGAGATTTGTCTTTCGGGCGCTGGAGTACATAGAACCGGAATCCGTGCGCGTGGTGATACTGGGCCAGGACCCCTATCATGGCCCCAATCAGGCGCAGGGCCTGGCCTTTTCGGTGCCCGACGCCTGCCCCTGCCCACCGAGCCTGCGCAATATTTTCAAGGAACTGGCGCTCGAATACCCCCAAGCGCCACGCCGCACACGCCATTACCTGGGCGACTGGGCCGAACAAGGGGTGCTGCTTTTGAATACCGCCCTGACGGTTGAAGCGGGCAGCCCCGCATCGCACGCGAAGAAGGGCTGGGAAGCCGTTACCGACGCCGTCATTGAAGGCGTGGCGCGGGCGCCGCAAGCCAAGGTATTCATGCTGTGGGGCGCGCATGCGCAAAGCAAGCAGGCCTTGCTGGCCGATAGCCGGGGCGGTCCGATGCAAATATTGACGGCAAACCACCCATCGCCCTTGTCGGCGCTGCGCCCGCCCAAGCCTTTCATGGGTTGCGGACACTTCGCCCAGGCCAATGCCTGGCTGAAACAACATGGACAAGCAACCATAGACTGGCCAGGCGCCGGCAACTGAAAAAAACGCCTCCTTGTTGCGACGCAACAACACTAGGGGTTTCCCCGAATACGAAATTAAGGCTATACTTCCGGCACTGCATTTATCAATGCGTCGACATTTTCATACAGCACATGCTGTGTCATAGCAGTTGACTGACTCTTCAGCACCCATGTCGAACGCCATCGCTCCCTGACCCCCGAGCCTTTCGCTGCGTCTTTCAAGACACTACGCTGCACTTTAGGTTGATTCGGTCGGCACGATGCTCCAATCAACCAGCGCTTCGGGCTCACACATCTGCCTGCGCTAGTGTATGCCGTTCACGCGGCAAAGGATCACGCATGTCTTTTGATACTTTAGGTCTTACCCCCTCCCTGCTGTCCGCTGTCCTGAAAGCCGGCTTTACCGAGCCGACTCCCGTTCAGGCAGCCGCCATCCCCAAGGCAATGGCAGGTAGCGACCTGATGGTTTCCGCACAAACCGGCAGCGGCAAAACCGCCGCCTTCATGTTGCCCGCCCTGAATCGCATTTCGAATATGCCCGCCAACAAAGGCACAGGCGTACAAGTGCTGGTACTGACCCCCACCCGCGAACTTGCCATGCAAGTTGCCGACGCCACCAAGCTTTACGGCGCACATCTCAAAGACCTGCGCATCGCGGTTGTCGTCGGCGGCATGCCTTACGGCGCCCAGCTTAAAGCCTTGTCGCGCCGCGTGGATGTTCTGGTCGCCACTCCCGGCCGCCTGATCGATCACCTGCAGGCAAAACGCGTCAATCTCTCGACCGTCCACACTCTGGTTCTGGACGAAGCCGACCGCATGCTGGACATGGGCTTCATCGAAGACATCGAAACGATAGTCGGCAGCACTCCTAAAGAACGCCAGACACTGTTGTTCTCGGCAACCCTGGACGGCACTATTGCCCGCCTTGCCGCCAAGATGATGCGCAATCCGGAACAGATCCAGCTGTCGAGCCAGAAAGAAAAGCACACCAATATTACGCAGAGCCTGCTGTATGCCGACGATAACGGCCACAAAATGCGCTTGCTCGACCACCTGTTGCGCGATGCCAACCTGGACCAGGCAATTGTATTTACCTCGACCAAGCGCGGCGCCGACGATCTGGCCGAGCGCTTGGCCGACCAAGGCTTCGCCGCCGCCGCCCTGCACGGCGATATGAACCAGCGTCAGCGCACCCGCACGCTGGGCTTGCTGCAAAAAGGCCAGTTGCGTATTTTGGTGGCGACCGATGTGGCCGCTCGCGGTATCGACGTGCAAGGCATCAGCCACGCCGTCAACTACGATCTGCCCATGCAAGCCGAAGACTACGTTCACCGCATTGGCCGCACCGGCCGCGCCGGCCGCAACGGCCAGGCCTTTACGCTGGCAGTCCATTCCGAACGCCACAAAGTGCGCCGCATTGAACACTTTATCGGCCAGCCTATTCCATCGCAAGAAATCGAAGGCCTCGAGCCCAAGAAAACTGCGCGCCCCACCTATACCGACCGCAAGGGCAGCGGTAAAAGCTTTGCTCCGCGCGCCGGCTTCGGCGGCGGCAAGCCAAGCTATGCCCGCAAGCCAGGCGCCGATCGCGGCGGTTTCGGTGACAAGCCGGCATACGAAGGCAAACCGCGCTTCGGCGACAAACCTGCCTTTGAAGGCAAGCCGCGCTTCGGCGACAAGCCTTCTTACGAAGGCCGTCCCGCGCGCAGCAGCGATCGTCCCGCCTATGAAGGCCGGCCATCGTATGATCGCGGCGTCGACAGCCGCAAGAGCTTTGGCGGTGAAGAACGCAGCGGCGGCTATAAAGGCCGCAGCGAGCACACAAGCGCCGACACCCGCCCGGTGCGTACTGAACGCCCTCAAGCCGACAGGCCGGCATTCAGCGATCGCCCAGCATTCGGCGACCGTCCCGCCCGCAGCGCTCGTCCTGATTTTGCCCATAAAAGCCCAAGCGCCAAGCCCGGTGCGCGCCCCGCGACCCGTCCAGGCTTTGCCGGCAAGCCAACGTCGACTCGCGGCAAAAGCGCGGCACGCCGTGAATTTGCTTCCTAAGCCGTTGATTCAGCATCCGCGGTAGCCGGCCTGGCCTGCCGCCGCGACAAGCCCTGCCACACGCGGGGCTTTTTTTTTGATGCCAGGGCCAGCCGCTACAATAGCGTTTGTATCGTCATCCGGCTTTCATACCAGGCGTCTCCCAAACACCATGAAACAGCTTGTGCGCAAGCCCTTTTTTCTTGCCCTGCTACTATCCCTGCCGCTGTGGATCGTCTTCAATAACTATATTGTGGCGATAATGGTGGCGCTGCTTGTCGCCTTTCTGCTTTCCATGTGCCATTCGCTGTATGTGCTTAATCGGGCAAATGCCAAACCGAAAAAACCGGCAACACCCAATGCGCCCAAGCCGCCGCCCGCCCGGCCCAACGACCGCTCTTGAACGGCATGGGCGAACACCTCCCACATTCCATGACCATGCATTCATCATCGGCAATTCCCTCCGGCCTGCCCGCCCTGGATCCCGAATCGGCCCATCACACCCGGGCGGTGGCCGCCATATTGCGCAACAAGTCCAGGCCAGCGATTCCGGCTTCATGCCGTTCGAGCAATGGATGAACCTGGCGCTCTATGCGCCGGGCCTGGGTTATTACGCCGCGGGCAACACCAAATTCGGCGCCGCCCTGCCAACTGGCGATTTCACCACCGCGCCGGAAATGACGCCCTTGTTCGGCCAGGCCTTGGCCAATCAAGTCGCGCAAGTGCTGAATGCCTGCGGATCGGTGCGCATACTCGAATTCGGCGCGGGCTCGGGCGCACTGGCGGCGGCCATTATTCCGGCCCTGCGTCGATTGGGCATCGAACCCCGTTACCAAATACTTGAAGTGTCAGCCGATTTGCGGGCGCGGCAGCAACGGCGATTGGCCGAGTTCGAAGCAAGCGTAGACTGGCTCAACGCCTTGCCGGCAGAGTTTTCCGGCTGCGTGCTGGCCAACGAAGTCCTGGATGCCATGCCTGCGACCCTGTTTCACTGGAACGACGACGGCAAAGTCATGGAGATCGGGGTTCAGCTTGGACGCGATGAAGAAACGGATGCGCAAACCGTTGCGGCAGAAGGCTTACCAGAGCATAGCGCCGACGATGCCGTACCGGCCTTCGAATTTGCGCAGCGCGAAGCGCATAAACCATTGCACGATGCCGTCGCCCGGCGCATGCCGCCCCTGCCGGGCTATCGCTCGGAAATCAACCGGCAGGCCGAAGCCTGGGTACTGCAAATGGGCTCCTGGCTCAAGCATGGCGCGGCGCTGTTGATCGATTACGGCTTCCCGCAACGCGAGTATTATCATCCTCAACGCAGCGAAGGCACATTGATGTGCCACTTTCGCCATCATGCCCATAGCCAGCCCTTGATATATGCGGGCCTGCAGGACATCACCAGCCATGTCGACTTTACCGCAATGGCCGATGCCGCCCTTGACGGCGGCCTGGGGGTGCTGGGCTATACCTCGCAAGCGCGATTCCTGATGAACACGGGCATGCCAGAACTGCTGGCGCAAGCCGACGCCATGGCCCAGCCGCAAACCCTGTCCGCGGTGCAAAAATTGATTTCCGAAGCTGAAATGGGCGAGTTGTTCAAAGTGCTGGCTATCGGCCGGGGCATAGCCGAACCGCTTATCGGTTTTACGCGCGGCGATAGGCGCGACCGCCTGTAGGCGATTGCCGCCGCGTCATTCCAGTCCCCACTCCCCGTCTAGTCCCACTCCGTCTAGTTCCCCCGTCTAGTCCCACTCCGTCTAGTTCCCCCGTCTAGTCCCACTCCGTCTAGTTCCCCCGTCTAGTCCCACTCCGTCTAGTTCCCCCGTCTAGTTCCCCCGTCTAGTTACCCCCGTCTAGTCCCACTCCGTCTAGTCCCACTCCGCATGGAGCCGGAGCCGGGTTCACCATCATGTTCAAGGCTGGCCGGCACTCGTCCAGCCGAGATCAGCCGATATCTCGCGCGCGGATTTCAGCACCAAGGGCACCAATTTCCGCCTTGTCATCTCGACTGTCCAGCGGGGCAGAGGCACGGCGATGTTGATCGCCCCAACCACTTCCCGCGCGGAATTCAGTATGGGCGCGGCAATTGAAATGTCGCCGATAAATGCCTCTTGGTCATTGACCACATATCCTTCAGCGCGAATCCGCACAAGCATGCTTTGCAACTGCTCGGCATCCGTCACAGTGTATTGGGTCATGGGATCTCGCTTTCCGCGAAGAACGGCCTGGGATTCCCCGGAAGGAAGAAACGCCAGGATCGCACGGCCGGCCGCCGTGCAAAACGCGGGAAGGCGCGACCCCACATGGAGATTGACGCTGACGGGATGTATGCTGGCATAGCGCGCTATGTACACGATGTCGCGGCCTTCCAGCTCCATCAAATTTACCGTTTCATTGCATGCCTGGTTCAGGCGCCGCAAATGCGGGTCCGCAACCTTGCGCAGCCCATCGGTGGACAGCACCGTATGCCCGAACTCCAGCATCCTGCCCGACAAGGTGTATGCCCGCGTCCGGGGATGCTGGCGCAGATAGCCGAGTTCCTTCAAGGTGTGCGTCAATCGTTGCACCGCACTCTTTTCCAGGGCGGAGCTTTGCACCAGTTCCGTCAGTGTCAATGGCCGCTGCGCCGCATTCAAGCATTCCAGCAACTGAAAACACTTGCCGACCGACAGGATGAATTGACGGTCCGGCGCGGCGTGTGGCTCCATGTCCGCTATCCCTTCCTTGGTATCGTCTTGCGTAATCAAGTTATGTCGCTTCTAGCCCCATACCTGCCTGAAGGCCCGCAGAAAATTGCCGCCGGCAATGCCGTCGATTTCTGCGGAAGTAAATCCCGCCTGATCCAGCGCTTGCAATATCAGGGGAAATTCTCGCGGCGTAGGAGTCTGTTTCGGATAGCGGTCGGCCAGGCGGTTGCCGAACGCATTAATGAACACGCCTGCCGCGCCCGGATAGTTGCGGCTTAGATCCAGTATCGCTTCCACTTCCCGGGGGCTTTGAACGCACGCGAAATCCGTACCGATACCCACGTGCTCCAGACCCACCATCTGGCCTATGTAACGCACATGGCGCAAGAAATTTTCCAATGAAGGAGGCTGGGCGGGATCGCCGCTCCAGTTCAGAAAGCCGTGGATGCTGGCGCCGATTACACCACCGGTTTCAGCCACGGCGCGTATCGACTCATCGGTCTTGTTGCGCACGCGGTCATCCAGCGACTTGGCGTTGGCATGGGTCAGGAATACGGGCTGTTTCGATGCGGCGGCGGCCTCCAGGACAGTCGTTTCGGAGCAATGGCTAAGATCGATAGCCATGCCGACGCTGTTCATTTCGGCAACCACCTCGTATCCGAACTTCGTCAATCCGCCGCCACGCGTTTCGCCGCAGCCGTCCGCGATGAAATTGGCCTCGTTATAGGTCAGTTGCCCGACACGCAGGCCCATGGCATGGAAGGCGCGGACACGATCCAGCTTCGCCTCGAGCGGCATCAGATTCTGAAAGCCCATGATCAGCCCGGTCTTGCCCTCGGCTTTCGCGGCGGCTATGTCATCGGCGCGCAACACCAGCTTCCATCCCGAATCGGGCTTGGCTACTACCGACAGCCACTGCGCCATCGCGTCGAATGCCGGTACGAAGCCCTTGGTATAGGGAGCGATGGTTACGTTGGCCGCGGTGACCCCGCCCGTCCGCAGTGGTTCAGGATCGCCATCGCCATGAAACACCAGGCCATCGATGACAATGCGCCCAGAAGAACCTGCATTCATTTTTTCCCCTTGCTCACAATTAAATTAAACATAAATTATCTCAATGCAATATATTAATATTGCACAACAATATCATATGGGATAACCTTCGCCAGGGCAATCGCCGCCATCGGATTTTTGGCAAACTTATCAGGAGACTAAAATGCTCAAACAGCTCACGGCTCTCGCTTCCATCTGCATCTTCTCGGCCGCAATCGCGCCGCTGGCGCAAGCGGCGGACGACTATCCATCCAGGCCAGTCCGCATCGTGGTGGCTTATCCGCCCGGAGGCAGCACCGACATCGCCGCGCGTCTGCTGGCGGAACGCCTGGGCGCGGCCATGAAACAGACTTTCGTGGTCGAGAACCGCCCCGGCGCGGGCGGGGTCATCGGCGCCTCCACGGTCGCCAAAGCCGCCCCCGACGGCTATACATTGCTTTTTGCCGCGACGCCCGAGCTGGCCATCGCCGGCCTGACCACAAAAAACCTGCCGTACAATCCCACCAAGGATTTCGCGCCTATCTCCCAGGTAGGACAAGTGCCCTTCATATTGGTGGCCAACAATGACTTCCCGCCCAAGGACGTGAAATCGCTGATCAGCTACGCCAAGGAAAATCCGGGAAAGATCAATTTTTCTTCGTTCGGCAACAACACATCGAATCATTTGGGCGGAGAACTCTTTGCGGTCCAGGCCGGCATCCAGATGACGCACATTCCCTACCGCGGCAGCGCCCCGTCGCTCACCGACCTGATGGGCGGCCAGGTGCAGATTACTTTCGACACGATCACGGCGGTACTGCCGTTGATCCAGTCGGGTAAAGTCACCCCGCTGGCCGTTGCGACGGCCGAGCGCTCGCCGCTGGTTCCGGACTTGCCGACAATATCCGAAAGCGGCGTTCCCGGTTATGCTGCGGGAACCTGGTTCGGTGTGCTCGCGCCGGCCGGCACGCCCAGCCCCATCATCGAAAAACTTTCAGCCTCCATGCGCGAAATCATCAACTCCGAAGACATAAAAAAGCAGTTCGCCAGCCGCGGCATCGATCCTTTGGCCAGTACGCCTGACGCTTTCCGCACGTTCCTGCAAGGCGAAATCAAGAAATGGACCGACGCCTCGAAGAAAATCAAGATCGAGGCAAACTGATCATGCAGGGCAAGGAAAAAGACGACATCGCTATTATCGGTGCGGGCATCGTCGGGTTGTGCACCGCCTATGCCTTGCGCCGTGCGGGCCATAGGGTCACCGTATTCGACCCCAACCCGCCGGGTTCGCAATGCTCGGCGGGCAACGCCGGCGCGCTTTCGTCGCGCTCCGTTGCGCCGCTGGCGATGCCGGGCGTACTGAAGACGGCGCTATCCATGCTGCTCGATCCTTCCAGTGCGCTGCATGTCCCTTTTTCTTACTGGCTGCAATCGGCGCCGTGGCTTGCCGCTTTCGTGCGCGCGGCCAAGCCCCGGCGCGTACAGCAAATCGCCAATGCGCTGGACGCTTTGCTCGCGTCGTCGGTGCAAGCGCATGCGGAACTCGCCGCCGAAATCGGCTGCCCGGAACTTGTACGCCGCAGCGGCCAGTTGCATGTCTATCCCGGCGAACGCGAGTACCGCAAGGATAGCGGCTCGTGGGAACTCAAGCGCGCCCATGGCCTGCGGTTCGATCCGGTGGACGCCGCCGGCATACGCGAGCTCGAGCCTTCGGTCGGTCCGGCCTATCGGTACGGCGTTTTCCTGCCGGACGAAGGCTGGATGGCCAACCCGCTGCGCTACGCGCAGATGATAGCCGCCGCCTTGCGCGGCATGGACACCCCTTTCATCACCGCGGCGATCAGCACAATGCGCCGCGACGCAGGCCACTGGACCCTGGGCGACGGAAGCCGGCAATGGACTGCTGGCAAGGTGATTGTGTGCGCGGGGATATGGTCGCGGCCGCTGCTGGCCGCCCAGGGCCATACGGTGCCTCTCGAAAGTCAGCGCGGATATCACCTGAACATCGAGAAGCCCAACATCGCATTGTCCCGCGTGGTCGTTCTGGCAGACCGCAAAGTGTTCATCACCCCCATGGAGACTGGCCTGCGCATGGCGGGAACCGTGGAGTTCGCGGGCCTGGAGCGGCCGATGAATCGGCCCAGGGCGATGCTGCTCGCCCGCCACGCCACCGCCGGACTGCCGGATTTGAGCATTGATGCGCCAACGATGTGGATGGGCCATCGGCCCTGCCTGCCCGACTCGCTGCCCGTACTGGGCGCCGTGCCGGATCGGGAAAATTTGTGGTGCGCCTTCGGACACGGGCACCTGGGGCTCACTGGTTCAGTCAATACCGGCCGGCTGATTGCGCGCGCCATGAGCGGCCAGGCCACGCACGCGGAATTGGCGCCTTTTGCCATCGACAGATTCAAGCCGAAATAAGCCAGGCAGGCCAAACGCCGCAAACAGCTTGCCTGAGCGGCGCGGCTGAAGCCGCATAAAACAGCCTTGCACTCGGCCGCGAATAACTGAACCTATTGCAAACCTATCATGCGCCGCTTGCGGCGCATCGCAGCCTATCCCAGGGAAAGCTGCTCCAGCGCCCGCCAGCGGGCCTGGCGCAATTCTTCCTTGATGCGCTGGGGCTGGCCCTGCAGTGTTTGGGCAATGGCGCCGGCATCGATGGAGCGAATGGCATGGACCCGCGCGCGCCAGGCATCCTGGTCCACATCATGCACGCAAGCCGCCGCCGCGACCAGATCCAGAAAGCGCGCGGGCTTGCGCAAAGCGTCGCAGCGTTCCATCAAGTCCAGGCATGCGGCCGCGCCCAACCCCGATCCTTCGGCCGGGACGACGGATTCCGCCCCGGCGCCGGCCAGCAGCGTCGGCAAAAGCCGGGCATAGTCCTGGCAATCGCCGGGGGCCCGCACACGCGAGCCTATGCTTTCCGGCGCCGCAGATACATGGCATAGCAAGGCGAAACGCGCCGCCAGGCCCAGATCGGCCAAAGCCGCGCGCTCCAGCGCTTGCGCTACAGGCGCCGAAAAATTCAGGCCAGGCAATATCCGGGGCAAGGCGCCCGCGTCGGCCAAGACCTCGAACATGCGGCCTGGCCTATCGGTCAGCAGGCCTTTGGCCATTTCGCGCCAGACGCGTTCGGGAACCAGGGCATCGACCTCGCCCTCGTTCACCAACTGCCGCGCCAGGCCCATTGTTTCCGGCGCGATGGAAAAATCGTGAAACCTTGCGGCAAACCGCGCCAGCCGCAGCAAACGCACCGGATCTTCGACAAAGGCCCGCCCCACATGCCTGAGTACTTTATTCTTGATATCGGCCTGGCCATCCAGCGGATCGATCAGCCGCCCATCGAGCGCCTGCGCAATGGCATTAACCGTCAAGTCCCGCCGCCGCAGATCGTCTTCCAGGCTGACATCGGCGCCCGTATAAAAAGTGAAACCCTTATAGCCGCGCCCGGATTTGCGCTCGGTGCGGGCCAGCGCGTACTCCTCTTTGGTGCCGGGGTGCAGGAAAACCGGAAAATCGCCGCCCACTGGAATGAAGCCACGCCCGGCCATGAGTTCAGGCGTGGCGCCCACGACTACCCAGTCTCGATCCCCGGCAGGCAGCCCAAGCAGCGCGTCGCGCACCGCGCCGCCCACAATATACACAGTCAGCCCCTGAACAACGGGGTCCGTCATGGCAACGCTATGCTTTTCCGAGGCTCGGGCGAGATGGTGCCCAAACGCTCTTTAAGAGAATGCGGCTTGCCTGTAAAAAGCATGGCGTAATACGTGGCATTGGACATGACGTTCTTCACATACAGGCGCGTTTCGGTAAACGGTATGGTTTCGGCGAATATCGCGCCTTCCACCGGTGCGGCGAGCGCGGAGCGCCATCGCACCGGCCGGCCCGGACCCGCGTTATAGCCGGCCGTGGCCAACACTTGAGAACCATCGAGGTTGCTTAGCACCATGCTGAGATAATTGGTGCCCAACACTGTGTTGGTATCGAAGTCGTTGACCGATGATGGGCTGAAGTCCTGCATGCCTATTTTCTTGGCGACCCAGCGCGCGGTAGCGGGCATCAATTGCATCAGCCCGGATGCTCCTACGCGAGAACGCGCATCGGTAATAAAACGCGACTCCTGGCGAATCAGGCCATATACCCAGGCCGGATCCAGATCGATCAGGCGGGCTTTTTGGGCGACTTTGCCTTCGAAAGGCGCAATGAATCGCTGGGAAAAATCAATTTCCTTTTCAGTGCGCAGCGACGTATTCACCACGCGATCGTAAATGTGCTCCTGGCGGGCAAGCTCGGCGGCGGCCAGCAATTGGCGATCGCTCATGCCTCCCAGCGCGAAATTCCATTCGGGCACGGCCTCCGGCCGCCAACCCAGGTCGAACAACTGTATAGCCCGCTGCAAGCCGGGATTGGACTTGGCCTCTTGCAACTCGGCCGCGCTTACCGCTGTGGGGGCCGGCGGCAAGACCGGCGTCCTGCCAAGCTCTTCGCTGGCCAACTGGCCATAAAAGCTCAGGTCCTTGGAAGCGGACTCGTAATACTGTTTAGCCGCCGCTTGATTGCCCTGCGCGGCCAGGGCGCGCGCGTACCAGTACATCCATACCGGCTCGGCCGCCTGCTCCGCCGACATTCTGCGTATGGACTTGGCCACCCAGTCCCAGTCTATGCGCGCCTGGCGCAGTTCGGAGCGGACCTGCCACGCGTGGTTGTAGTCGGTAAACCGGGCATTGCCGGAACGCCTGTACCACGCCGCGGCGTCCTGCTCGACATTCAGGGCGGCGACCAGGCCGAACTGGCTCCATACCCATTCCAGATTGGACTTGGGAATGCCTTTGGACCAGGCGCTTTCGATATAAGCGGCATTGCCGCCCCGGTCTTTGCCGTAGGCCAACCGGGACAAGGCAAGGGTGACCAGTTCTGTGTCGGCGCGCGACCTAGGTGGCTTGCGGCCAGTCAGCCACTTCTTGGGATTTTTCATGATGGCGGCGTAGTCCACCATCTCTGGCGTGTCGAACATGATCGCCGCCAGGCGCTGGGCGTTACCCGCCTTGTTGGTCTCCAGCGTGGCGCGCAGCAATGGCTCGAGCTCTTTCCAGCCGACAACCTTGCTGTCCGCCATTTGATCCAGCATGCTCCAGCATGAACGATTCGGCTGGAACGCTGCCATGACCTGGGCCGATTTCACTCGCTCTCCGGCCATGTGCTGGGCCAGCAGCCGCGAACAATCCACATGGGCGTTCGTATTGACAACAGGCCCCAGTTGGTTCACCAGGGCATAATCGCCTGCGCGCGCGGCTGCTACAACCCAGTCCGCCTTGAGCCTGTCAGCCAGATAGGCATCCTGGTTGGCCTTTATGAACTGCCGCACCTGGGCATCCGGCACTGGTGCGGTACTATCTTGCAAACGCTGGCGCAACAACCAATAATCGGCATACGGTCCCAAAACCGGGTCGGCCTTGGCAAGCGGCGTCAAACCCTGCAGCCTGGACCACTGTTTCTTTTGCATGGCCTCGCGCGCATCGACCACCGCCTGGCGCGCCACGGGCGGAATGACCAGGGTAAGCTGGCCGGTGCCGGAGGTTGGCACAGGAAGGCCAGCGCCCGCCCCCGGCGAGCCCACGGCGACAAGAGACCGGACTTGGCCGGCATTGGCAAGGTCTTGCGTGGCGCCGCTTGCAGTCGCTGTATCGGCCGCGGTAGCCGAATGAACCGGCCGTTCAGCGCCGGCACAGCCCACCAGGCCAACCGAAAGCGCCAGGCAAAGGCCGAACCGGGAACACTGAGCGGGAACCATAGCAGAAAAGTTCCAGGTTTTCTGATACCGTTGCCTATTGCTTATCATCTTGTCTTGATCCCTCATAACACCGCCATGAATAACAGCACAGAGAATAACGCAGTCCCACTGCGCACGCGACTAAAGGCATTGCGGGCCGCTCAAAGCCGCGTCGAGCGCAGCCGCGGAGAATTGCTGATACGGGGCCGTCTGTTTACCTGGCTGGCCGGCAACCGCGGCAGACTGCTGGCGGCCGGCAAACCCGTTCCGCGCACCATCGCCGCATTCTGGTCCACGCAAGACGAGCCCCAACTGCAACCTTTGTTGCGGCAATGGGTGGAAGAAGAAGGATACCGCGTATCGCTGCCAGTCGTAAGCAGATTGGACGCTCCGCTGGAATTCAAGCTTTGGAATCCGGACACGCCGATGCAGGAAGGCGCCTATGGCATACACGAACCGGCAGGCGAAACCGCGCCGCTGCCCGATATCATCCTGGTGCCTACGCTGGGCTATACCCGCCAGGGCGACCGTATCGGCTATGGCAAAGGATACTATGACCGGACCTTGGCGGCGCTGAAGGCGCAAAACCATCCTTATATCAGCATAGGCATAGCCTGGGCCACAGGGGATTTATCCGGCGAGTCTTACGAACCTGCGCCGCACGACATAAAACTGGACGCTATCCTGACGGACAAGGGGTGGGCGGTTCCCGCTCCGGTGCTGGCGTAGGAGCCCTGGACCAGACGTTCGGATCCGCCTGCCGCGTTAATCCGAACTGTCCAGCCGCAATTGCCGCCATATCGACATCGTCACTTCGGCATTGTTAAGCGTGTAAAAATGCAAACCCGGAGCGCCATTGTCCAGCAAATCTTGCGACAGCCTGGATATGACATCCACGCCGAACGCCTTGATCGATGCCTTGTCATCGCCGAAATCGGCCAGGCGCAAACGTATCCACCTGGGAACCTCCGCCCCGCACATATCCGAAAAACGCGCCAATTGCGAATAATTGGTGATAGGCATGATGCCCGGCACAATAGGGATATCGACAGCTTTGGCGCGCGCGCGGTCGACAAAATCGAAATACGCATCCGCATTGAAAAAATACTGCGTGATCGCGCTGTTGGCGCCCGCCCGCACCTTGTTCACAAAATGATCGAGATCGGCGCCGGCGCTGCCGGCCTGCGGATGCATTTCAGGATAACCGGCAACCTCGATATGAAACCAATCGCCGCTATGCTGGCGAATAAACGCCACCAGTTCGCTGGCATAGTGCAATTCGCCCTGGTCTCCGCCCATGCCCGACGGCAAATCGCCGCGCAAGGCGACAATGCGCTTGATGCCCTGCTCGCGATAAGAATCCAGGATGTCGGCCAGCACAGCGCGGGTAGCCCCTATGCACGAGAGATGCGGCGCCGCGTCGCAACCCAGGTTCTGCATCAGGCGCACCGTATCCGCCGTGCCTGTGCGGGTCGAGCCGCCGGCCCCGAACGTTACGCTTACATAGGCCGGCCGCAAGGCCAGCAGTTGCTTGGCCGAACGCACCAGCTTTTCCTGGGCGGCAATATCGCGGGGCGGGAAAAACTCCAGACTGATCGCCTTCTTGGAACTCATTGAACCAACAACCTCGATAAAAGCCCGGACACCAGGCTGTAGACAAAAGCGCCCAGCAACGCCCACCAGAACCCGCTGACCTGAAAGCCTTTCAAGACCGAACCGGCGAACCAGAATACCAAGGCGTTGAGCACCAGCAGAAACAAGCCCAGCGTGACGATGGTGATAGGCAGCGTCAACAAAATCAGCAGGGGCTTGACCAGAGTGTTGAGCAGGCCCAGCACCAGCGCCGCAATCAGTGCCGACCCGAACGATGCAACCGTGATGCCGGGCAATAGATAAGCCACGACCAGCAATGCGACCGCATTCAAAATCCAGACAAGAATAAGTTCCATAACGTAACGCTCCTTGAATAAGCCCCGCTTGAACTGCCGGCACACAAGCCCCGGCAGGATGATTACAGGCCAGCTTGCGCAGCCGGACAAGCTACCCCGCCCGGCTGCGCACTATATGCCGGATCAATAACGGTAATGATCGGGTTTGTACGGCCCAGCCACCGGCACATTGATGTAATCGGCTTGATCCGGGCGCAGTTCGGTCAGTTGCACGCCCAGCTTTTTCAGATGCAGGCGCGCCACTTTTTCGTCCAGATGCTTGGGCAGCACATAGACCTGGCCTTTTACATAGGCCTCGCTGCGGGTGTAGAGCTCGATCTGGGCGATGGTCTGGTTGGTGAACGAGCCGACATCACGAAAGACGGGTGGCCGGTGGCGCAGCCCAGGTTCACCAGGCGGCCCTTGGCCAGCAGGATGATGCGCTTGCCGTCGGGGAAGATGACATGGTCGACCTGCGGCTTGATCTCTTCCCACTGCAGTTCTTCGAGCGAGGCGACGTCGATTTCGTTGTCGAAGTGGCCGATGTTGCAGACGATGGCCTGGTCTTTCATGGCATCCATGTGCTCGCGCGTGATGACGTGGTAGTTGCCGGTGGCGGTGACGAAGATGTCGGCCTTGTCGGCAGCCTCTTCCATGGTCACGACTCGATAGCCTTCCATGGCGGCCTGCAGCGCGCAGATCGGATCGATCTCGGTGACCCACACCTGGGCGCGCAGGGCGCGCAAGCGCCTGGGCGCAGCCCTTGCCCACGTCGCCATAGCCGCACGACCACGGCGACTTTGCCGGCGATCATCACGTCGGTGGCGCGCTTGATGCCGTCGACCAGCGATTCGCGGCAGCCGTACAGATTGTCGAACTTGGACTTGGTGACCGAGTCGTTGACGTTGATGGCCGGGAAAGCCAGCTCGCCTTTCTTGGACATCTGGTACAGGCGATGCACGCCCGTGGTGGTTTCTTCGGTCACGCCCTTGATCTGCGCCAGGCGGGTGGAATACCACTTGGGATCGACGGCCAACTGTGGCCTTGATGGCTGCAAACAGCACGCGCTCTTCTTCGCTGCCGGGTTTGTCCAATACCGAGATATTGCTTTCGGCCTTGGTGCCCAGATGCAGCAGCACCGTGGCATCGCCGCCATCGTCGAGAATCATGTTGGCGTGCTGGCCATCGGGCCACTCGAAAATTTGATGGGTATAGTCCCAATAGTCTTCCAGCGTTTCGCCCTTGATGGCAAACACCGGCGTGCCCGTGGCGGCAATGGCGGCCGCGGCGTGATCCTGGGTGGAGAAAATATTGCACGATGCCCAGCGCACTTCGGCGCCCAGGGCCTTGAGCGTTTCGATCAGCACCGCCGTCTGGATGGTCATGTGCAGGCTGCCCGCGATACGCGCGCCTTTCAGAGGCTGGGATGCGGCGTATTCTTCGCGCGTGGACATCAGGCCGGGCATTTCGGTTTCGGCAATCGCGATTTCGCGACGACCCCAGCCAGCCAGGGCGATATCGGCAATTTTGTAATCGGTAAATGCGGCGTCAGCGACAGTATTCATGGTGTTACCCCAATAAATCTGCACCGGCAAAAGCATAGCAACGACAGCTCATCTTCGCCTGTACAGGAAATGATGAGCGCGGTTGAAACAAAAAACCATTCTGAGCCTAGCGGGTGTGACTGAAAGCCTGTCGGCCCAATCCCGGCCCCGTTGCAGCGCCCCTCAGGAAGCATGAATTGTAGCGCAATTAGATGAATTCCATGGTGCGGCGCATGCGCCGCGCCTTGCCAGCGCGGCTTTGACCCGTCACGCGGGCGGGGATTTAGCGTTAACAGGCCCTAGCCTTTGCGGCGCGGGTAACCTTGTTCGGTAATGCGCCGCCATATCTGCTGTTTTTCTTCGTCGTCGAGCAGGACCCAGTTGGCCACTTCCATGGCCGTGCGTCCGCAGCCTCGGCAGATATCATCGTACAGGGTCGAACAAACCGCCACGCAGGGAGAATCGGTAACGCGCAAGGCGTGGCTGTCGTCGCGGTCGGAAGATGAATTGTCCATAGGGATGCATGGTAGCACTGCGCGCGGCGGGAATAACACCATGGGCCCTCTGATCAAGCTCACCCGGCTGCTGCATCCCTGCACCAGACTCGGGGGACTTGATCAGAGGGTCCATAGCCTCTGCCGCCGGGTAGAGAACCATTGCAAGCCGCATGACCCAGCCTGTCCTGGATATGCCAGGCAGGCTGGATGGCTTGCGAACGAATTGTCAGGCTACTTTCTTGAGAAGCTGCACCTTGTCGGTGGCCTCCCAGCTGAATTCGGGCTCGCTGCGGCCAAAGTGCCCGTATGCCGCCGTTTTTGCATAGATGGGACGCAACAGGTCAAGCATGTTGATAATGCCCTTGGGGCGCAGATCGAAATGCTCGCGTACCAGGCTGGCGATTTGATCGTCGGGGATCACGCCCGTGCCTTCGGTGTAAACGGTGATATTGATGGGGTCGGCCACGCCGATGGCATAACTGACCTGCACCTGGCATTGGCGCGCCAAGCCCGCGGCCACGACATTCTTGGCCACATAGCGGGCCGCATAAGCAGCCGAACGATCCACCTTGGAGGGATCCTTGCCCGAAAAAGCGCCGCCGCCGTGCGGGCAGGCGCCGCCGTAGGTGTCGACGATAATCTTGCGGCCGGTCAGCCCGCAGTCGCCCTGCGGGCCGCCGATGACAAACACCCCGGTTGGATTGACCAGGAACTTGGTCGCGGGCGTGATCAGGCCGTCGGGGAAGCTGGGCTTGATGATGTTTTCGATGACCGCTTCCCTGATGTCGCTTTGCGATACGTCGGGCGCGTGCTGGGTCGACAGGACCACCGTGTCGACCTCGGCGGGCTTGCCATTGACATAGCGGAACGTAACCTGCGACTTGGCGTCGGGACGCAGCCAGGGCAGGCGGCCGTCTTTGCGCAGTTCGCTCTGGCGCTGCACCAGGCGGTGGGCGTACCAGATCGGGGCGGGCATGAGATCGGGGGTTTCGTCGCAGGCATAGCCAAACATCAGGCCCTGGTCGCCGGCGCCCTGGTTCAGGATTTCTTCGGCCGAGCGGTCGACGCCCTGCGCAATATCGGGAGACTGTTTGTCGTAGGCCACCAGGACAGCGCAGCCCTTGTAATCAATGCCGTATTCGGTGTTGTCGTAGCCGATACGCTTGATCGTGTCGCGCGCGACCTGGATGTAATCCACATTGGCTGTGGTGGTGATTTCGCCAGCCAGCACGACCAGCCCGGTATTGCACAGCGTTTCGGCGGCGACGCGGGCGTTGGGGTCTTGGGTGAAGATGGCGTCCAGAATGGAATCGGAGATCTGGTCGGCGACTTTGTCGGGATGACCTTCGGAAACGGATTCGGATGTGAACAAAAAGTCGTTATTTACCACGGCGATACGTCCTGTAAAAATGCCGGTTGCCCGGCACGGAGGTTGAACGAAACGCGTTGCACCTCGGACGTCTGCATGGCAGCGGTAATCAGGGCGCGACGCTTTAGCGGTTTTTTTACGCGCCATGGCGAAATGGCGTGCGATCGCTCCGCAAGTTGTCGGTTAACTCAGCGATAAACAGCATTTTAAGCGAAAATACGCCAGCGCATCTTTTTCCACTCTTTGTACAAGGGACTTCCTGATCAACTCCAGCGGACTGCCGCATCTCCCTGGCGGGCGAGTTGATCAGAGAATCCAAGGGTTATTGCCGACTCATGTTTCTGGCTTTATTTCGCCTTCTGGCACAGTTGCCGCTGCCGATCCTGCACGGAATCGGCAACCTCGCGGGACGCGCCATATACGCCTGGCCCGGCAGGTATCGCAAGCGCCTGCGCGCCAACGCAATGCAGGCCGGCTACCACGGCGCGGCTTTCGCGCGCGCATCGGCGGGCCAGGCGGGCGCCATGATCCTGGAAATGCCCAAGGTCTGGCTGCAAAACGAAGAATGCCTGCAAAAAGTGCACAGCGACGACAATGCCGTCGTGCGCGAAGCGCTGGCTGAAGGACGCGGCATTCTTTACCTGACCCCGCATCTGGGGTGCTTTGAAATCACGGCGCGCTACCTGATCCAGCATGGCCCGATCACCGTGATGTACCGGCCGCCGCGCCAAGCCTTTCTCGAACCCATCATGGAACAGGCGCGCAATACGTCGGGGCTCAGGGCCGTGCCCGCCAACCTGCAGGGAGTGCGCGAATTCGTGCGCGCCCTGAAACGCGGCGAAGCCGTGGGCATGCTGCCCGACCAGGTGCCTAGCGGCGGCGATGGCGTCTGGGCGCCATTTTTCGACAGGCCCGCCTACACCATGACGCTGGCCGGCAAGCTGGCGCTGCAAACCGGCGTCGCGGTCATCCTGACCGCCGGCGAGCGCCTGCCGGCGGGCAAAGGCTGGCGCATCCATTATGTAAGGCTGCCCCAGCCGCTGCCCGCCGAACCCCAAGCCCTGGCTGCCGCCATCAACAGCGCCATGGAAACGCTGATCCGGCGTTTTCCCGATCAGTATCTATGGAGCTACAACCGCTACAAATCTCCGCAAGGAGCTCCGCCTCGACCCGAGGACACACATTGATGAAGTCTTTGAAATTGCTATTGCTGCGTTCTGTTTTTTCGCACTTCGGCCACAGCTCGCCACGCATCCGGCATAGCTGGGCACTGGTTTTGGGCTGGCTGGCCGCCAGGGTAATGCGTTCCAGGGTCCATATTGTGCGCACCAACCTGGCGCTGTGCTTTCCCCAGCATACGCCTCGACAGCGCGAAGCCTGGCTGCGCCAGCATTTTTATTTGCTGGCCCGCTCGATAGTCGACCGCGGGCTACTCTGGTTCGGCCAGCCTTCGGCCATACTCGATACTGTGCCCGTCACAGGGCTGGAACATCTGGATGAACTGCTCAAGGCCAAGCGCAAGATCATTCTCCTGGCGCCGCATTTCATTGGCCTGGACGCCGCCGCAACCCGGCTGACTATGGTCCTGCCGGAATCGGCCACCATGTATACGCAGCAAAGCGATTCCGAGGTCGACCAGTTGCTGCGGGAAGGCCGCGGACGATTCAATACCGTGAATCTGGTCAGCCGCCACGACGGCGTGCGCGGACTGATCCGGCACCTGCGCAATGGCATACCGGTGTACTACCTTCCCGACATGGATTTCGGCAAGGCCGGCGCAGTCTTCGTACCGTTTTTCAATGTTCCGGCCGCCACGCTTTTGGCAACCGCTCAAATTGCCAAGACCTGGGATGCCGCCGTGGTTCCCATTCTTAGCCACCTGGATGCCGGGACCGGCCAATACCGCGTGAAAATATTGCCCCCTCTGGATCATTTTCCCGGCGAACAAACACCGCAAGAAGCCACCCTGCGCCTGAACCAATTGATCGAAAGCTGGATCAGGCCCGACCCGCCACAGTATTATTGGGTACATCGCCGCTTCAAGTCCCGGCCTGAAGGCCAGGCCCGCTTTTATTAGGCGATCGCCGGACCGGGCGCGCCGCTGCCATGAAATCCTGGCTACACCGCTACAACCGGCATCGCCCTCATCAGGGCATCGGCCTCGCTGCGCCCCCCAGACTCAATCTGGCTGGATACAAGCTCTTGACACTTCACACCTAGGCAACAAACCCGTCCGCCCGCGCCCCAAAGCTGCGGACAAATCCTTTTTAATCCGGGATAATTGACAGCATGATCTGGAACTTCGTAAAAATGCAAGGCGCGGGCAACGATTTCGTTGTACTGGATGGCGTGCGCCAATCGATAGAAATGACGCCCGAACGGGCGCGCGCGTTGGCGGACCGCCACTTTGGCATAGGCGCCGACCAATTGCTGCTGGTCGAAACGCCCCTGCATCCGGACGCCGATTTCCGCTATCGCATTTTCAACGCCGACGGCAGCGAAGTCGAACACTGCGGCAACGGCGCCCGTTGCTTTGTGCAGTTCGTGCACGAACAGGGCTTGTCCGGGCGTAATCCCCTGCGCGCCGAAATCAGCACCGGCCTGATCACCCTGACCCGTTCGGACTCCGGCGAGGTTTCGGTCGAAATGGGCCAGACTCAATTCCAGCCCAACGCCCTGGCTTTCGATACCCAAGGCCTGCAAGCCTTGCCTTGCGGCGACGATACGCTGTGGGTCCTGCCGCTGCCCGGCCACAACGATGTCCAGCTTTCGCTGGTCGCCATTTCCAACCCGCATGCGGTGCAGGTCGTTCCCGACGTTGCCGCCGCGCCCGTCGCCGAAACCGGCCCGCTGATCGAATCGCATCCGCGTTTCGCGCAACGGGTCAACGCCGGCTTCATGCAGATCGTCGACCGCCACACCATAAAGCTGCGCGTCTACGAGCGCGGCGCCGGCGAAACCCTGGCCTGCGGCACAGGGGCCTGCGCGGCAGTCGTCGCGGGCATCCGCCGCGGCCTGCTCGATAGCCCCGTGCGCGTGCATACCCATGGGGGCCCGCTCATGGTCTCGTGGGACGGCAGCGTCCTGCGCATGAGCGGCCCGGCCGCCGCGGTATTTACCGGGCAGGTCGATATCGACGCGCTTACCGACCAGTTCAACCCCAAGGATTTATTAAACCCATGACCGAAAGCAGCCTTTCCGCCGACGATATTGCGCTTTTCCTGAAAGACCACCCCGAGTTTTTCCAGGACCACGCCGAACTGTTCGCCAATCTGCGCGTGCCGCATCCCAACGAGGCCCGCGCCATTTCGCTGGGCGAGCGGCAAATCATGACCTTGCGCGCCCGGACCAAGGACCTGGAATGGAAGCTTTCGGGCCTGATGCACAATGCCAACGGCAACGAAAAAATCAGCAAGACCCTTACCCTGTGGTGCTGCCGCATGCTGGCCGAGGACGACGCCATGCAACTTCCCGCGCATATTGTGCGCAGCCTGGGCGACCTGTTCGATCTTCCCGCTATCGCGCTGCGGGTCTGGGGCCTGGCCAAGCTTGACGACAGCGAGTTCGCGCAAGACGTTACCGACGCTATCCGAACCTATGCGCGCAGCCTGGAGCGGCCTTACTGCGGCCCGATGAAAGACCAGGAGGCGGCCACCTGGCTGGGAACGCCGGCCGCGTCGCTAGCCATCGTCGCCTTGCGCCCCGCCGGCCACAACGAACCCATCGGCCTGCTGGTACTGGGCTCCGATGACGCCGAACGCTTTACCGCCGATATGGGCACAGCCTTTCTGGACACGATCAACGAACTGGCCAGCGCCAGCCTGTTGCGCCTGAAAGACCCCGCGCTTCAAGAGCGCGCGTAGGCATTGCCGATGCATGCCTTGCCCGCGCCCATGGAGCAATGGCTTTTTCATCTGCAGGCCAACCGCCGCTATTCGGCGCACACGCTGGCCGGCTACCGGCAAGACTTGCGCCATTTGATTCAGTGCCATCCCGACACAGCGCCAGACAGCCTTACCGAAAGCCACATACGCCACGCCATCGCCCGCATGCATGGCCAGGGCCTCAAACCCCGCAGCCTGGCGCGGGCGCTTGCCGCCTGGCGCGGCTTTTTCCAATGGTGGGCCGCCTCGGCGGGCCTCGAGCGCAACCCCGTCGCCGGCGTACGGGCGCCCAAAGCGCCGCGCGGCCTGCCCAAGGCCCTATCGGTGGAGCAGACACAAGTTCTGCTGGATCGGCCGGGCCTGCCCGAGCCGCATACGGCAGTCGATTGCCGTGACCAGGCCATGTTCGAAACGCTCTATTCCAGCGGCCTGCGCCTGGCCGAGCTGATCAGCCTGGACTGGCGCTATCGCCGCCATGGCAACTATGAGTCGCAAAGCTGGATCCAGCTTGCCGAACAGGAAGCCATCGTCAAAGGCAAAGGCAGCAAAACGCGCAGCGTGCCGCTGGGCGGCAAAGCGATCGCCGCCATAGAGCGCTGGCTGGCGATACGGCATCAGCTAGTATCCGGCCACGAGACGCAAGACGAGGATGCCGCGGCGGCATTATTTCTGGGCGTGCGCGGCAAGCGCATCAGCCCGCGCGTCGTGCAGTTGCAGTTGAACAAGCTGGCCACGTTGGTGGGGCTGCCGGTTCATGTGCATCCCCACAGCCTGCGCCACAGCTTCGCCAGCCATGTCCTGCAATCAGCGCAGGACTTGCGCGCCGTGCAGGAAATGCTGGGCCATGCCAACATTTCCACCACGCAAATCTATACCCGGCTTGATTTCCAGCATCTGGCGCTGGCCTATGACCAGGCCCATCCGCGCGCTACCCGCAAGCGTTAAATACCGTTAATGGCAGCGTTGTGTGGCAGGCGAAGGGCGATAACCACCCTGTATGCCGCCGCTACGCGGGAAAACTCATCGCATTGAACTCGACCGAATGCTTGGGCATGCGAGCATCCCTGTATTGCGCATTTTGTTTTTTGTATTCATAATTCAAATTTGAATATCATCCCATCGCGCGCACCCTATGCCCCCCAATTCCGCTCCATACTCGCCAGTCGCCGGCGCAGCAGCTTTCACCGATACCAGCCAGCTACTGGAAAGACGGTTGCGCGCCGAAACCCAGGGTGAAGTTCTGTTCGATTCCGCGTCGCGCGGCCGGTATGCAACCGACGCATCCATCTACCAGATAGAGCCGATCGGCGTGCTGGTGCCGCGCACGGAAAGCGACATTGCCATCGCCCTGGATATCGCGCGGGACCTGAAGGTGCCGGTACTGCCCCGAGGCGGCGGTACCAGCCAATGCGGGCAGACTGTCGGCGCCGCGCTTGTCATCGACAACACCAAGTATTTTCGACGGGTGCTGGACGTCGATCCGCAGGCTCGGACCGCCACAGTCGAGCCGGGCCTGGTGCTGGATCACCTGAACGCGCAGCTAAAGCAGCACGGGCTATGGTTCCCGGTCGACGTCTCCACCAGCGCTCAGGCTACGCTGGGCGGCATGGCCGGCAACAATTCATGCGGGTCCCGTTCGATCGCCTACGGCAATATGGTCCATAACGTGCTGGCCGCGGACGTCTGGCTCGCGGACGGAACCCGGGCCGGCTTCGGGCCGCTGCCCACCTTATCCGGGCGCGCGCGGGAAATTGCCGAGTTCGTGCGCCTACTGGCGGCTCGGCACCAGGACGACATCGTCCAGCATTGGCCGAAAGTCCTGCGCCGCGTGGCGGGCTACAACCTGGACATCTTCGACTGCCAGAACGAGCGGCCCTATACCTCCGATGGCGGTGTCAATCTCGCACATCTGTTGATCGGTTCCGAGGGCACGCTGGCTTATACGCGCAGCCTGACGCTGCGGCTTTGCGAGATGCCCGCCGCCAAGGTACTTGGCGTAGTGAACTTTTCGTCGCTGCACGACGCGATGGATGCCACGCAGCATATCGTCCAGTTGGGGCCGTCCGCTGTAGAACTGGTCGATCGAACCATGATCGAACTGGCTCTTGGCAATCCGGCCTTTGAACCGACTATGCGAAAGGCGCTGATCGGATCCCCTGGCGCTATCCTGCTGGTTGAATTCGCCGGCGAGGATCAGGGCGCTTTGCTCGGCCACATTAAAGCGCTGGTGGATCTGATGGGCCAATTGGGTCATCCTGGCAGCGTCGTGGAAATGGCGCATGCCGCCGCACAGAAAAAGTTGTGGGACGTGCGCAAGGCGGGTCTCAACATCATGATGAGCCTGAAAGGCGATGGCAAGCCGGTCAGCTTCATCGAGGATTGCGCCGTCCCTTTGCCACACCTGGCGGAATATACCGATGCCCTGACCGAGGTTTTTGCCCGGCATGGCACTCGCGGTACCTGGTATGCGCACGCTTCGGTAGGCACGCTGCATGTGCGCCCCATTTTGAATCTGCGTGAAGGCGGCCCGCAGGGTGGCTTGGCGCGGATGCGTGCGATTGCCGAAGAGGCGGCCGAACTGGTGCGCCGGTTCAAGGGCGCCTACAGCGGCGAACATGGCGACGGCATATGCCGCGGCGAATGGATCGCTTGGCAATTCGGAGCCAAGCTCAACGAGGCGTTCCGGGATATCAAGCGGCACATGGATCCAGCCGGCCTGTTCAACCCGGGCAAAATCGTCGATCCGCCACGAATGGATGACGCATCCCTACTGCGATTCCCGCCACCCGGCGCACCGCGCCCGTACCGGACAATCAAGCTGCAGCCCGTGCTGGATTGGTCGGCCTGGAATGTACAGAACGATGCGGTCAGCGGAGGTCTGTCCGCGGCAGGCACCGGCGGGGACAGCACCGGCGGCCTGGCCAAGGCGGCGGAAATGTGCAACAGCAACGGACACTGCCGCAAGTTCGATGCGGATGTAATGTGCCCGAGCTACCGCGTGACGCGGGACGAACAACACCTTACCCGCGGGCGCGCCAGCACATTGCGGCTTGCTTTATCGGGACAATTGGGGCCCGAGGCGTTTACCGGTCCCGAGATGCACGCCGCCATGGATCTCTGCGTCGGTTGCAAGGGCTGTAAACGCGAATGCCCCACCGGCGTGGACATGGCCAAAATGAAGATTGAGTTCCTGGCCCATTACACGGCTCGTCACGGGCATACCCTCAAAGACTACGCAATCGGCCGTTTGCCGGACTACGCCAGGTGGGTCAGCCGGATACCGTGGCTGCCGAACTTGCGCGACAGGCTGCCGGGCGGCCGCTGGCTCACCGAGAAGCTGTTCGGCTTCTCGCGCAAACGATCCCTGCCGCGATGGCGACGCGATACGTTCTGGCGCTCACCTGAAGGCCACGCCAATCCGGGCGACACCGCTTTTGCGCAGGCTGCCCGCCACGGCAAGGCCGTTGTCCTGTTCGTGGATACGTTCAATGGCACGTTCGAAGGGGAAAACGCCTGGGCGGCCATACGGGTCTTGCGGGCCGCGGGCTACGCTGTCCATGTGCCCTCCCGTCAAGGAGGCCACCACTGCTGCGGCCGTACTTACCTGGCCAGTGGAATGGTGGCGCAAGCCAAGGAAAAGGCCGGCGCACTGATCTCAGCCCTGGCGCCCTTTGCGCAAGCCGGTATCGCTATCGTCGGGCTCGAGCCATCCTGCCTGCTGACGCTACGTGACGAAACACTGGTGATGGGCTTGGGCGAACCCGCTCAGGTGGTGGCCGGGCAAGCGGTTCTGTTCGAAGAATTCTTGGCCCGTGAAGTGCGGGCCGGTCGGTTCGCGCCACGCCTTCGGCCTGCCCATGCGCCGTTGCTGGTACACGGCCATTGCCACCAGAAAGCCTTCGACGCGGTTACCCCGATGCTGGAAGTGCTGAGTTTGATTCCCGAGGCGCAGCCCCGTCTGATCGAAAGCTCATGCTGCGGCATGGCTGGCAGCTTTGGCCTGGAAGCAGGACACCACGACGTCTCGATGCAGATGGCCGAGGCGAATCTGCTGCCGGCGATCCGCTCGGCGCCGGACGCTATCGTGGTAGCGGATGGCACCAGTTGCCGGCACCAGATTGCCGATGGCGCCGGACGCGAGGCTATTCATGTCGCCCGGCTGCTGGACAGCTTGCTGTTGCCGGGTGAATAAAACGCAGGGGGTGGTCCCGTCGCCACGTCAGGCGGCAGGCTGCTCGCGCCTGACGGCGCTTACTTCGTGGCGGAGACCGGCGGGAAGCCGTATAGCCGTTGCGGATTGTGCACCAGAATCTTCTCCCGCAGTTCCGCGCTGGGCGTCCAGTCTGTGAACAGATCCATCAGCTTGCCGTCATCCGGCATGACCTGCGCATCGACCAGGGCATGCGGCCAGTCTGTCGCCCATACCAATCGGTCCGGATTGGCGCGTACCAGCGCCTCGTGGAAGGGCTGGACGTCCGGATAGTCGGGAAATTTTTCCGACAGCCGATAGGCCGCCGACAGCTTGACCCAGCATACATCGTCCGACACCAATTGCAGCAGCGACTGGAATTGAGGGTCGCCCACGCCCTGCTCAGCATCGATGCTCAACATATGGTCGACGACGACAGGTAGTTGCTTTGCGATCTTGCGCACCGTGTCGGCCATTTCGGTCATGATGCGCCAGTCCAGCCAGAGTTGCGCATGCCAGCCCAATTCGCGCATGACAGGCATGAATGTTTCGAGCGCATCGAGCCCGACGCCTCGCACGTAATTCGGCTTGTCGTTGGGCAGGTGCAGGTGAAAGCGCAGGCCGCGGATGCCCAATGTGTTCCAGCGGCGCAGATCATCGGCATTGACCCGCGTATCCGTAATGCAAACCCCCCGCAGCCGGTCGGGTGCGCGTGACACCGCGTCCAGAATGGCGCGATTGTCGTAACCGTGCGCATTGCCCTGCACGACGACTCCGCGATCACATCCGATGGAGTCGAGCATCTTCAGAAACAATTCCAGCGGCGCATCGGGCGGTGTATAGCCACGCCCTTCCGCGTACGGAAAACGGTCTGAGGGCCCAAAAATATGGGCATGGCAATCGCAGGCGCCGGGCGGCGGCATAACGCGGGGGCGGCTCGTGTTCAGCACGGGACCGTTGATGAGTTGGGTCAGGCTGCCGGCGCCTGTCAGGTGTTTAGGCCGTTTGTGATTCATGGCTGTTTCCGTTTGGTAGAAAAAACGCGGGCGCGCGCGGGTTCATTCCGCATTGACGCGGATATTTTCGTCGCGAATGATCTTGCCCAGATATTGGGACTGCTGGGTAATGAACGCCAGCGCTCCAGCGCGTCCGCCGGCTAGCCGCTCGCCGCCCAGATCGGCCACGGCCTGGCTGATTTCAGGAGAGTCCAGCGCCTCGCCCAGCACGGCCGACAATCGGTCCACGACCGCCGACGGCGTACCAGAGGGTACAAACATGCCATTCCATTCATACAGATTCATGCCGTCGATGCCGGACTCCGCAAGCGTGGGTACGTCAGGCAATGCTGTCAGGCGCTTTTCGCCAGTCACCGCCAGTGCCCGCAGATTGCCGGAACGTACCGGCGCCAGCGCCGAGGCGCCATTGCCAAACAGCAGTTGCACTTCTCCACTCATCACGGCAACCGTCGCCGGTGCGCCGCCTTTGTAAGGCACATCGCCAATACTGACGTTCGCCCTTCGTGAGAACACCAGCCCCGCCAACCCTTGCACCGATCCTACTCCCACCGATGCGAAGAACGTCTCGCCTGGCTTGGCCTTGGCCAGCGCGACAAAGTCGGAGACCGACTTGACGGGCAGGCTCGGCGGGACCGTCGCGATCAATGGAAAACGCGCCATGACGCCCACGGCGGTGAAGTCCTTGAGCGGGTCATAGGACAATTTATACAAGTACGGATTGATCACAAAGGGGGTCGCATCGAACAGTACGGTATAGCCGTCGGGAGCGCTGCGGGCCGCATAAGCCTCGCCGATCTGGCCGCTGGCTCCGGGCTTGTTTTGCACGACGACAGCTTGCCCAAGCAAGGTCGACATTTTCTGGGCGACCAGCCGCGCCATAATATCCGCGCCGCCTCCGGGAGAAAACGGCACAATGAAACTGATCGGCCCGGCTTCGGGCCAGGACCGCTGGGCGCCGGCGATGGCCGGCGCCAACGCCACGGCGAACGCCGCAAGTCGCACCAGCGTGCTCATCCGTTTAAAAAGATACGGCATGGTAAGGTCTCCTCGTTATTATGATGTGCCCATCCGCATAATGCGGCAAGGCCGGACGTCAGCCTGCGATGGCCGGGGCGGGGTTCGCTGAAAAATAGTCCATGGCTACCTGGACGCCGCTCGCGGCCAGGCTGATGCCTGAAAGCCGCAGGCCCATTTCGCAGCCCGTCAGCGCAGCCAGCAGTGTCAGGTCATTGCTGTCGCCCAGATGGCCGATCCGGAACATCCGGCTTTTTACTTGCCCCAGGCCGGTACCCAGGGACATATCGAAACGTTCGTAAATCAGCCGCCGTACCGCATCGGCGTCCTTGCCAGGCGGCAATATCACTCCAGTCAGCACAGGGGAATAGGCGCGAGGATCCGCGCATTGGATCGGCAGCCCCCAGGCGTTTACCGCCGCACGGACCCCTTGCGCCCATCTGAGGTGACGAGCCAAAACGGCATCCAGGCCTTGAGACAGTATGCGTTGCAGCGCCACGTCCAATCCATACAGCAGATTGGTGTTCGGCGTAGAGGGCCAGTACCCGTCGCGATTCATGCCGATAATTTCGTCCCATGCGAAGTAGGAACGCGGCAAACGAGCCGTTTTCGAGGCCTCCAGGGCACGCGCCGAGATGGCATTGAAACCCAGGCCTGGCGGCAGCATCAGGCCTTTCTGCGATCCGCTGATCGAAATATCGACCCCCCACGCGTCGTGGCGGTACTCGGCGCTACCCAGGCCGGAAATCGTATCGACCATTAGCAAGGCCGGGTGGCCGGCGACATCGATGGCATTGCGTACTGCCGCGATGTCGGAAACCACGCCGGTCGATGTCTCGTTGTGCACCACACAGACCGCCTTGATGCGCCGCTCTCGGTCTTGGCGCAGACGCCGCTCGATCAAATCGGGCTGGACCGGCTGGCGCCAGTGGGGCGCATGCGGCAATTCGACGTCGGTACCCTGCCAGGCCAGCACTTCCGCATGCAGGCCCAGACGCTCGGCCAGTTTGCACCATAGCCCGGCGAAATGACCGGTCTCGTACATAAGGACGTGATCTCCCGGGCTGAGGGTATTGGTTAACGCGGCCTCCCATGCGCCGGTTCCCGACGATGGATAGATGACGATGGGCTGGCTGGTCTGAAAGACCTTTTGCATGCCCGCTATGACGCTTAAACCCAGCGGGCCGAACTCTGGGCCACGATGGTCGATTGTCGGCAGGCCGATGGCGTGCAGAATAGAATCGGGCACCGGGCTGGGGCCAGGGATTTGCAGAAAATGACGACCGGCAGGATGAAAATTCAACGTTTGCATAGAGACTCTCCAATCTTCAAAATTTAGCATTCAAAATTCAATTTTTCAAGAAGATTTGCCTGAAGAAGCACTGAACGATTCTCGATTCCCATGCCAAGCGCATCTAACCTGTTGATTTTATTTATTAAGAATTTTTCCACTCTAAATTTCCCAGAAAATCCTCAGGAAATTTCGTTGCGGTCTATAAATTTTGAATGCATAATCCTAAAAATATTGTAGGAGATCACATGAATTTACGTAACCGAATCGGTGTCGATGTCGGCCGGCGCGCCAAGCTGGAAGACGCCATCGAATGGGCCGCCCGCAACGACGTCCGCTTCATTGACATTCAGCTTGACACAGCGCCCAACGCGTTGACATCTTTCGATGCGAGTCGGGCCAAAGAAGTGCGCGCCCTGCTCGATCGGCACGGAATCGGACTGGGCCTGCATACCTCTTCCGCCGTAAATGTCGCCGAGTATGCCCCCTACGTTGGCGCAGCGGTGGATACTTATCTTAAAAGCTACATTGATGCTTATGCCCAACTTGGGGCTAGCTGGATCGTCGTGCATGCAGGGTTCCATTTCACTAGCGACATAGACATGCGCATGCAGGCGGGCTGCGAACGACTGCAACGCATCACCGAGTACGCCGAACGCCACAATGCAATGCTGTATCTGGAAAACCTCAACCCCGAGCCCGCCGATGCGGAGGTCAAATATTTGGCCCATACCGTGGCCGAATGGATGTACTACTTCGATCGCATTCAGTCACCCAACCTGACTATGTCGTTTACCGCCAACCACGCCCATCTCGTTCCCGAAGGTGTGGATGGCTTCATCGACGCCATCGATTTTGGCCGGGTGGGTGAAGTTCGGCTGGCGGATTGCTTCCGTCTCGGCAAAGAAGAGCACCTGAAGCCGGGGGCCGGCGACATGGATTTCGGATCGATGTTCAAACGCATCGAAGCGGCCGGGTTCAAGGGCCATTACACCAATGCCTTCGGTACGCTGGACGACATGCTGGCCGGGCGCGATTACCAAGTTCAGAAGGCACGGGAAGCCGGCGTGCGCGTCGACTGATCTGTTCCCACCGCCGGTTGGTGACGTGGTGCCGGCCGGGGCACTATTCCAGGAGACAACGCCATGAATACACGCAAACTGTTCGCACTCGCGTGCGGATACGCCACAACAGTGGCACTTGCGCTTGGGCCACTGACGGCTCACGCGCAAAATTACCCTTCTCAACCCATTCATTTAATCGTGGCTTCCACCCCGGGGGGCGGAACAGATGTGTTGGCGCGTGCCATCGCTCAAAAACTGACTCCCGTACTGGGCGCCAGTGTGGTGGCGGAAAACTACCCCGGCGCGAATGGAAACATCGGTGCGCAGCGTGCCGCGCGTTCGCCCGCCAATGGCTACACCATCATGATGGTGTCGGCGCCCCATGCGGTCAATACATCGATCTATCGCAATCTGGCCTACGACCCCATCAAGGATTTCTCCCCTATCGTGTCGGTCGCCTCAGTACCCATGGTGTTGACGGTACCCGCATCCTCGCCGATCAAATCCGTGGCCGATTTGATCGCGCAGGCGAAAGCGCAGCCGGGGCAGCTTACCTATTCATCCGGAGGCATTGGCTCGCAAGAGCATATTTCGGGGCTGATGCTAGGGCAAATCGCCGGTGTGCAACTCGAACACATTCCTTACAAAGGTTCGGGTCAATCGGTCACGGACCTGTTAGCGGGCCGTATCTCGCTAGCTTTCAATACCATGCCCAGCGTGCTGCAGCATATCAAGTCAGGCGCGTTGCGGCCATTGGCCGTGGGTTCGGCAAAGCGTTCCCCTATGTTGCCTGACGTGCCTACAATGAAAGAAGCCGGCGTAGCCGGTTTCGAATCGGAGCAATGGTATGGCCTGGTTGCTCCCACAGGCACATCCAAGGAAATCATTGCCCGCTTGAATAATGAAACGGACAAGATTTTGCAGACCGAGGAAATTCGGCAGCTGTTCCTGCAGATGGGGGCGTTACCCACGGGCGGCAGTCCGGCGCAATTCGGCGCATTCTTCAACTCGGAAGTGGCCAAATATGCCAAGCTGGCAAAGGCTCTGAACCTGTCGGCCGAGCAGTAGAGCAGCGAAGGCTAGCGGGGCGGGACAGCCGCTTCGTCATGCCTTCGTGATATGCGACCCGGATTCCAAGAGCGCGGCATCGGTCAGCACGATTTCGCATTTCGTCATCAGATGCCGCCGCAATATCGTCGCCAGCCAACGGCCATCGCGCGCCGACAACGCCTTGATCATGTCCGAGTGTTCGGCAATCGCGTGATCCCACTTTGCCGGATCGAAGTTCGAGCGGAACCGAAAGGCCTGCAACCTGCTGTTGACCATGATGTAGGTCTGGCGCAGTGTGGGATTACGGGTGGCTTCGTTGATCTTGTCGTGAATTGACTGGTTATTTTTGTAATATCCCGAGATATCGTCCTGCTTGCGGCAGGCAAGCATTGCGTCATGCAGCGCTTCGATTTCGGCGATTTCGGCATCGGTAATACGTTCGCAAGCCAATTCTCCTGAAAATGCTTCCAGGCCGCTCATCAGCTCGAATGTCTGGCGAATCTCGGCGTTGGTCATCTGCGAAACCGATGCCCCCTTGTTGGGCGAAATTTCGATCAACCCTTCGGCGGCCAGCACCTTGATGGCTTCACGCAAGGGAGTACGCGAAATTCCCAGGGTTTCGCACAGTTCACGTTCGTTCAGCTTCTGGCCGGGCGCTACCCTGCCCTCGACAATGAAGTTGCGCAAGTGCTCTGTGACCGTATCATGAAGCTGCGGCCGTTCGACCTTGTTGATTCCAATGATTGCCATTTGGTGCCCGATCCCGCATTTTGAATTTTATATGCGAAACTGATTATAGCCCCGCGTATCCTGCCCACCTATGCCAATAGTTTCCTATAGGAAAGTCCCTAACGCGCTCTATGTCGGCTTCAACACGTAAATCAGCTGGCCCGCATTCCAACTGAACATTCCCAGATACGTCGCGGCAGGCTGATCCGGGGCGGCAAGCGCGTCGGAATACAAGGTGCCGCCCACCTTGGCCTTGGTTTCGCGGGCGATTTGCCTGACCAGTTTCGGATTCGTCGTGTTTTCGATGAACACCCCCGAAATATGCTCTTTCCTGGCGCGGTCGATAATTGCCGCCACCTCTCTGGCCGAGGGTTCCGCTTCGTTGGAGAAACCCGCCACCGACACGAACTGTATGCCATAGGCCTGGGCGAAATAGCCAAACGCATCATGCGATGTGATCACCTTGCGCCGGCTTTTGGGAATAGCCAGGAACGCCTGTTTGATCTCGATATCCAGCTTTTTCATCTTGGCAATGTAGCTTTGCGCCCGGCTCTGGTAATAGGCCCGGCGCTTGGGATCGGCCCGCGACAAACCGTCGGCGATGTTTTTCGCATAGATCATGCCATTGCCCAGGCTTTGCCATGCATGGGGATCGACATCGCCATGGTCGCCGTCGTCATGCTTGTGCTCTTTTTCATGCTCGCCCAGCACTTCGTGCACACGTTCGGCCTCGCTTAAATGACGCAGCAAAACGCCTTGCGAAGCGAGCACTTGCGCGCCGCTGAAACCCGCGGCCTGGATAAGGCGCGGCAGCCAGCCCTCGAAATCCAGACCGTTTATCACCAACACTTGAGCCTGAGACAAAGCCTTTGCGTCCCGGGGCGTGGGCTCGAACGAATGCGCATCGCCGTTGGGTCCCACAATCGTCGTCAGGGAAATATGCTCGCCGCCGATTTCCCTGACCATATCGCCCAGAACCGAAAAGCTGGCGACGACCCGCAATGGCGCGGGGTCCGCGGCAAATCCGACAGGCGCGGCCATGATCAATACGCCGCCAACCAGCATGGCAAGCACAATGCGGCGGGAAAATCGAAAAGCATGCTCAACGCTACGGGCTTTTAACATTACGGTCGCTCCGAAATTTGCGATAAACGCTGATGGCGGGCATGCGCCTGTCTGGCGGCTTGCAACAGCCCGCCCAGCGGACCAAAGAACACCGATAAAAAATACACCGCTCCCGCCGACAAAATAATAGAAGGCGAAGCCGGTACATTCGCGTGATACGAAAGCAACAGGCCCGCGTAAGAAGAGAAACTGCCAATGACCGCCGCCAACACCATCTGGCGGCCCACGGAACGAACCCAAAACCGGGCGGCCGTGGCAGGCAGCATCATGATGCCCACCACCATCAGCGTGCCCAGCACCTGGAACCCGGCCACCAAGGTCATGACCAGCAGCACCAGAAACAGCATATGGATGAGCGAACCCGACCTTCCTTCACCGCGTAAAAACACAGGGTCCAGGCATTCCACGATGAGCGGCCGGAAAATCATGGCCAGCGCCAGCAAGGTCACCGTGGAAGTCGAGCTGACCAACAGCAATGCGCCGTCGTCCAGGCCCAGCACTGTGCCAAACAGGACATGAATCAGATCCATATTCGAACCGCGCACGGAAACCAGCAAAACCCCCAACCCCAGCGAAACCAGGTAAAACGCCGCAAAACTTGCGTCTTCGCGCTGCGGCGTCAAGCGTGCAACCGCGCCGGCCAGCACCGCCACGACCAGGCCGGTCACCATGCCCCCTACTGTCATGGCGGTCAGCGACAGCCCCGCGGTCAGAAAACCGACCGCCACGCCCGGCAGGATGGCATGGGCCATGGCGTCGCCCATCAGGCTCATGCGGCGCAATACCAGGAGCACGCCCAGGGGGCCCGCGGTGAACGCCAGGGCCAGGGCGCCCGCCAAAGCCCGGCGCATGAAGCCATAGTCCATGAAAGGGGCAAACAGCCAATCGAAAACCCACGTCACAGATAGTCCCCCGCGCAGAGATGGCGCGCCAAATGCAGATTCTCGGCAGTCAGCACCTGGTCGGTCGGCCCCCAGGCGACCGCTTGCCCGGCCAACAGCAAAGCCTGCGGAAAATAGGCCCGCACCATATCCAGATCGTGCAATACCGCAATAACCGTACGCCCCTCGCGGTGCCAGTCCTGCAACAACACCATCAAGTCCTCGGTAGTGTGCCGATCGACCGCCGCAAACGGCTCATCCAGCAACAGAGTATGCGCGTCATGCAACAGCAAGCGCGCAAAAAGCGCGCGCTGCATCTGGCCGCCGGACAGCGTGCCGATGATGCGCGGACCGAAGTCGGCAAGACCGACCATTTCCAGCGCCGCCCGCACACGCTCGTGCTCGGCTCGATCAAAACGTTTCCACAGGCCGACGCGCCGCCACGCCCCCATGGCAACCAGATCATAAGTAGTGATGGGGAAACTCCGGTCCAGCTCTCCCAACTGAGGCAAACATGCCATTTGGCTGCGCGAATCGCCCGCCAGCCGGATTTGCCCGCGCAAAGGGCTGACCAATCCCATGATGCCCTTGACCAGCGTCGACTTCCCCGCGCCGTTGGGGCCTACGATGGCGGTAAGGGAGCCCCGCGCAAATGCGCCGCTTACGTCGCGCACCGCGATGCGGTCGCGCCAACCCAGCGACAATTGATCCAGCTCTATTACGGAGTTTGTCATGCGGCCGCTCCTACCACCATCCCATGGCCCACCCGGTAAGTGTCCAAAGAAACACGACAGCCAACAGAACACGGGCCACGCGCTGGACGCATGACGCAAGCAGGGCGGAACCACGATATAGCCGTGGTTCACGAGAAGGGGGGAAAAAAGTTCGGCGCATGAATCCGGAAAAAGCACAAAAAACGTGAAAACGCGGCTTGGTATGTTATAACATAACTGAAGCACCCGCACAGCCTCGCCTGCCCCACAGACTCAATTGACTATCGTACATTCCTAGAGCAAATCGTCCTGCGCCATGCCCGCCAAACATTCGTCCTCGCCGTCTGCCATTGCGGCCCAGCTACGCACTGCCGAGTCCCTGTGCTCGCAGCGCGGCAAGCGCCTGACGCCCATCCGGCGCAAAGTGCTGGAAATCCTGCTGGGGCAGCAGCGCAGCCTTAAGGCCTACGAGCTGCTCGAACTGATACGCGATGTTCAACACGGCGCGGCGCCGCCGACCGTCTACCGGGCGCTGGACTTCCTGGTCGACGAAGGCCTTGTACACAGGCTGGACGCCATCAATGCCTGGACGGCGTGCCTGGATGCCGCGGGCCAGCCTCACGACTTGCTGGTGGTTTGCACCCAGTGCGGCGCCGTCGCCGAATTAAGCGACCCCGATCTGAGCCGCCAACTGGCCGGCAAAGTAGCCGAAGCCGGCTTTATGCTGGCCGGCCACGAAACCGAACTTCGCGCCCTTTGCGGGAAATGCCGCCAGTCCGTCGCGGGCCACGACCATCCCCACGCCCATGGTTCCTGAAGGCGGTATGCTGGATCAACGCCGAACCGGGCCGGTCGATCCTGCCGCCCTGTCCACTCCGCCTCGACCGGTCAAAAATAACACCATATATTCGCCCATCTGCGCTTATTTCACCGCGAAGACAAGTTTTTCCCTATAGGTTTGCTCTAAAGCGTATGCTGTGCTGTAATCGCACGTTATGTTTTTCTGCGCGGTATGAATTTGTGATAGGCCGCCTTTCCGGCGGCATGCATATTTCGACCTGCGCCATGCGAGGCCTACGATGAAACCCGCTATTAGCCCAAATGAAATGGTTCCGGTAACGATTCTTACCGGATTCCTTGGGGCAGGCAAAACCACCCTGCTCAAACGTATCCTTTCCGAGTACCACGGACGCCGGATTGCCGTCATTGAAAACGAATTCGGGCCCGAAAGCATCGACAACGAACTGCTGATCCAGGACAGCGAAGAAGAAATCGTTGAATTAAGCAACGGCTGCGTCTGCTGCACGATACGGGGCGATCTCATGCGCACCCTTAACGAGCTGCGCGTCAAGCGCCAGGCCGGTCAATTGAATTTCGAACGCATTATCATCGAAACCACCGGCATGGCCAACCCGGGGCCGGTTTGCCAGACCTTCTTCATGGATGACGAAATCGCCGACTACTACCGGCTCGATGCGGTCATCACCGTGGTCGACGCCAAGCACGGCATGGAAACCCTGGACAAGCAGGAAGAAGCGCAGAAACAGGTGGGCTTTGCCGACCGCATCCTGGTTTCCAAGAAAGACCTGGTCAACGATGTCGACTATCAGGCCCTGCGCGCCCGCCTTGTGCGGATCAATCCGCGCGCCTCGATCACGCCGGTCGATTTCGGCGAAACCGACCTGAAAGTGCTGCTGGACATCAGCGGCTTCAACCTGAACACCATTCTGGACATCGACCCGGACTTCCTGGCCGACGAACACCCGGACGCCGCTCACGACCATGGCCATGAGCACGGCCACGATCATGAACACGAAGGCGAATGCGACGCTCATTGCGGCCACCATCACGATCATCATCATGCGCATCACGATGACGATATCGGCGCTTTCGTATTTCGCTCGAAAAAAGCCTTCGATCCGGAAAAGCTCGAGGAATTCCTGGGCGGCATTGTGCAAGTCTATGGCCCCGACCTGCTGCGCTACAAGGGAATTTTGTACCTGAAAGGAATAAACCGCCGAATGCTTTTCCAGGGCGTGCACATGATGATGGGCGCGGAACCTGGCAAGCCTTGGCTATCCAGTGAAAAGCCTAATACCAAAATGGTGTTCATTGGCCGTAAACTCCCCCAGGAAATATTTACCCGGGGCCTGGAACAATGCTTGGTCTGATAGCGAACCCAGTCGTCGCGTAGCAAGAGCGCCGCTGCGGTTCCAAGCACCAACACGACAAAAAGGACATATCATGGCAAGCAAATCAACCGCCGAGAAAAGCCGGACCCATCTGCCGACAGAGAAAGAACTGCTGGCAATGCCGGAATCCGACTACATGAACGAAGCCCAGTTGGCTTTCTTCAGGAATCGCCTGAAAGAACTGGAACAGGAAATTCTGACCAACGCCGGCACCACTACCGAAAACCTGCGCGAAACCCAGTTCGTGCCCGATCCCGCCGATCGCGCCACGATCGAAGAAGAACACGCTCTGGAACTGCGCACGCGCGACCGCGAGCGCAAACTGCTCAAGAAAGTGCAACAGTCCATCACGCGCATTGATTCCGGCGATTATGGCTGGTGCGAAGAAACGGGCGAGCCCATCGGCGTTCCGCGTCTTCTGGCCCGTCCCACGGCAACCTTGTCGCTCGAAGCGCAGGAACGCCGCGAAATGCGCCAGAAGCTGTACGGCGACTGAAGTCCAGCGGTAGCGCGGTCCCGACTGCCCGCGTCTTGACGATGCCCCCGGACTGAACGTCACAAAAGCTTCGCAATCCGGCAGGGCAGCCAAGACGCGGCTCCAGCCATCGCCACGGCAACGGCAACGGCAACGGCAGCCATTCTCCCTCCCGGGATTTCCTCTTGAACTTTGGGACAATGCCCCCAATTACAAAATTCAAAGGAAAATCCATGGAACAATTTCACGCCACCACCATTATTTGTGTCCGCCGCGGCGATCAGGTCGCATTGGGCGGCGATGGTCAGGTAACCCTGGGCAACATCGTTATCAAAGGCACGGCCCGTAAAATACGCCGCCTGTATAACGACAAGATCCTGGCCGGTTTTGCCGGCGCCACGGCCGATGCCTTCACGCTGCAAGAACGGTTTGAAGCGAAGCTGGAAAAATATCAAGGCAACCTGATGCGCTCGGCGGTCGAGCTGACCAAGGACTGGCGCACCGATCGCATCCTGCGCCGCCTGGAAGCCATGCTGATCGTTGCCGATACCGACCATACGCTGGTGCTGACCGGCAACGGCGACGTGCTCGAACCCGAAAACGGCCTGGCCGCCATCGGCTCCGGCGGCGCGTATGCGCAATCAGCGGCATTGGCCCTGCTGCAAAACACCGATATGGCGCCGGCCGACATCGTCAAGAAGTCGCTGGAAATCGCCGGTGATCTGTGTATCTACACGAACCAGAATCACATTATCGAAACACTGTAGTGTCCCGCCCGCGCACTGCCCCCGCATCCAATACATAAGACCATTATGTCAGCTACCAACATGACTCCCGGAGAAATTGTCTCCGAACTCGACAAAAACATTGTCGGGCAGAATCGCGCCAAGCGCTCCGTGGCCGTTGCCTTGCGCAACCGCTGGCGCCGCCAGCAAGTGCCCGAGCCCTTGCGCACCGAAATCGTACCCAAGAACATCCTGATGATAGGGCCCACCGGCGTCGGCAAAACCGAAATCGCGCGGCGCCTGGCCAAGCTGGCCCATGCCCCGTTCATCAAGATCGAGGCCACCAAATTCACGGAAGTCGGCTACGTGGGCCGCGATGTCGACACCATTATTCGCGACCTGGTGGAAATTTCCGTCAAACAGACACGCGACGTGGAAATACGCCGGGTCAGGACGCAAGCCGAAGACGCCGCCGAAGACCGCATCCTGGACGTGCTGGTCGCACCTCCGCGCAATGCCCAGGGCGATCCTGACCGCGAAGAAAACAGCGCGCGCCAGATCTTCCGCAAACGGCTGCGCGAGGGCAAGATCGACGACATGCAAATCGAAATCGAAGTGGCCCAACTGGCGCCCCAGATGGAAATCATGGCGCCTCCCGGCATGGAAGAAATGACCGAACAGCTTAAAGGCATGTTCGCCGGCCTGGGTCGCGACAAGAAAAAATCGCGCAAAATGTCGGTAAAAGAAGCGTTCAAGCTGCTGACCGAGGAAGAGGCGGGACGCCGCATCAACGAAGAAGATCTACGCACGGCGGCAGTGTTCAATGCCGAGCAGAACGGCATCGTATTCCTGGATGAGATCGACAAGATCGCCACCCGCCAGGAACAGCAAGGCGGCGACGTATCGCGCCAGGGCGTGCAGCGCGACTTGCTGCCGCTGGTGGAAGGCACCACCGTGAACACCAAATACGGTGTCGTGCGCACCGACCATATTCTGTTTATTGCTTCGGGCGCTTTTCACCTGTCGCGGCCATCGGACCTTATTCCCGAACTGCAGGGGCGCTTCCCGATACGGGTCGAACTGGATTCGCTGACCGCTGAAGATTTCGTGCGTATTCTATGCGATACGGATTCGTCGCTGACCAAGCAATACCGCGCCTTGCTGGCCACCGAAGATGTCACGCTGGACTTCACCGACGAGGGCATACAGCGCATGGCTCAGTTGGCCTTCGAGGTCAACGAGCGCACTGAAAACATTGGCGCCCGCCGCCTGTATACGGTAATGGAAAAATTGCTGGAAGATTTGTCGTTCGATGCATCCGCCAGCAGCGGACTCACCGTTACCATCGACGCGGCCTATGTGAATGACAAGCTCGAAGAGGCCGCCGGCGATCAGGACCTTTCCCGCTACGTGCTGTAAACGCGGCATCCTCCCGGCAAGGCCGGCCTGCCCAAAGCGCCGGTCCGGCCTACTTGGAGATTTCGGTCACCACATATTGGCCGGCTTCCCGCTTGGCGGTGAACTTGACCTTGTCTCCGGGTTTTATGTCTTTCAACAGCGCGGGAGCTATGTGATAGACCAGCGTCATGGCAGGCAGGTCCAGGTCGGAAATAGCGCCATGCCTGATGGTTATCTTGCCGGCCGCCGCGTCCACGCGGCGCACTTCGCCCGAAGCCTGGGCTTCCTGCGCAATGGCATTCACCGAATAGAAAGAGGTCAAGGCCAGCACGGCCGCAAGGGTTTGCAATGGTCGTCGATAGGCCAAAGCCATAAGCTAAACTCCTGGTAAATTCCAACATGAATTCCGGATCATCCGCCGACACCGGCTTGACGCGCACAGTGCCGCGGCGCCCAGGCCCCGATGACAGCAACCATGCCCGCAGCATAACGCCAAACCAAGGACCAAGCTTGACCGACGCCAAAAAAGATTATCGATTGCGCCCCGCCGTCGCGCAAGACATTCCCCACATACTTGGCCTGATGCGCGAAATGGCCGAATTCGAAAAGCTGACGGATATCTTCAAGGCCACCGAAGCCAGCCTGCACACCAGCTTTTTCGGCAATCAACCCGCCGCCAACTGCCTGGTGGCCCATACGGAAGATAATCCGCAACTGCCCGTCGCCTACATCATGTGGTTTCACAATTATTCCAGCTTCCTGGACAAGCGCGGGCTGTATCTGGAAGACGTTTATGTCAAGCCGGATCATCGCGGCAAGGGCCTGGGAAAAATGGTGCTCAAGCACTTGGCGAAGCTGGCGGTCGAGCTGGACTGCGGCCGTTTCGAATGGGTGGTGCTGGACTGGAACCACAACGCCATCGATTTCTACAAACATCTCGGCGCGGACATTTTGCCGGAGTGGCGCATCGCCCGCGTCACCGGCGATGCGCTGCAACGGCTTGCTCAATAAAGGAAATACGCCAATGGCAACGCGCCTCTCGGTAATTACGACCCGCACAGGGGACAACGGCACTACGGGCCTAGGCGATGGCAGCCGGATCGACAAGGATGCGCCGCGCATTGCGGCGATGGGAGAGGTCGATGAGTTGAACAGCACTATCGGTGTGTTGCGGGCCGAACCTTTGCCGCATGCCATCGATATGCTGCTGGGCCGGGTGCAGAATGATCTGTTCGATATGGGGGCCGAGCTATGCATTCCCGGCCATACGGCCATGAATAATGACCATGTGCTGTATCTGGAAGAGGCGCTGGCCGAGCATAATGCGAAACTGGGCAGGCTGCAGGAATTCATCCTGCCGGGCGGTTCGCGGCCGGCGGCGCTGGCTCATGTCGCGCGTACCGTGTGCCGCCGCGCCGAACGCAGCGTCGTTGCCCTGAATCGCAGCGCAACGGTGAATGCGCCGCTTATCCAGTACCTGAATCGCTTGTCGGATTTATGTTTTGTATTGGCCCGCGTGTTGAATGGCGCCGCCGGCAAATCCGATGTGCTGTGGGGCCGTTGATCGCCGCCGTCAGATCAGGGACCTGACGAACTCGGCCACGCGCAGGCTCAATTGCGCCAAGTCTCTGTGCAAAACCACGAAATCGGCCGATTTCTCGTAATTGTCCTCGTCCATATACAGCGCGCGATTCACCATGATCTGCAGACCGTGGCGATTTTCCTCGGGGCGGCTCAAGCGCTCGATCAACGCCGCCCCCTTGAACGGATCGTTGCGCGCCACCGAGTAGCCGCGGCCAAGCAGGAAATCCTCGATAATCCCCGTCAATGTCGGATCGCAACTCGTCCCGTCGAGATCGCCCAGAACAACGTCCGCCAACGGCTTGTCCATCTCGACATCCAACACCTCGCAGATATCGGAAGGCATGGAATGCAGGCTCAAATACCAAACGCCGCCAAAACGCTTGCAAGCCGCGTCGATCTGAGCGCTCAAGGCCGCACGATAGGGCTGGTAATACGTGCCTATGCGGTTTTCCACCTCCGCCACCCACAGCTTGCGGTCGTATACCTCCTGCCCGCGCACACGGCTCCATAGCAGGCCGTGGCCCAGCCGGGAGTTTTCACTTGGATGCAGCGGCGTAGTCCAGGGCTCGGCCAGTATGTTCGGATCGATATCGTCCACTTCGCGATCCGGATCGATATACATGCGCGGAAAATTCGCCGCCAGTAAAACCGCCCCCACGGAAGGAAGCGACGCCCACAACTCGTGAACGTAGGCATCTTCGCCCGAACGCAAAACGGATGCGGGCAGACAACTTAGAAAATCGGCCGGATAAATCGATCCGCTATGCGGCGAATCGCACACCAGCGGAATTGCCGTGCTTGTCGGCAGGGCCAGCAGATAGGGCTCGAAATCTTCGTCGGCAAATCTCATTTCGCCTCCATAAGGACAGAAATAGGCAAACCGCTTATGCCTGGATACAGGCCGCGGGGGACGGGCAGCAAGCCGCATTCCTGTCGCCGGAAATCACTGCCCTGCCCCGAATAGCAGCCCGTGGACCCCGGGCAAACCCCGATTGCCATGACAAGTCCAGCCTGTGCACAATGCGCAGATTGTTCAACAATCTAGCCAGAAAAAAGCCTGGAAACCATCGGTCCCCGGCACAATCCACCTACTCAATTCCCGCTACGGAGTATCACAATGCATACCCTGCCCTCTTACTTGAAAGTCTCCACTGAAACCCTGCGCCGCGGCACTGTAGCGCTGGCGCTGGGCGTCGCCGCCCTTGCGGCCTCCCCCGCCGCCACCTCGGCGCCGACGGTGAAAGAAGGCAAATTGACGATAGGCTCCGACCTTACCTATCCGCCTTACGTCTATATGAAAGATGGCAAGCCGGCGGGTTTCGACGCCGAATTTTCACGCATGCTGGCCGAGCAAATGTCTTTGGAGCCGGTCTTCATGGATACACGCTTTCCCGACCTGATACTGGGCATGCGCGCCAATCGCTTCGATATCGTCGCCTCGGCCCTGTATGTAACGCCGGAACGCCACAAGCTGGTGAATTACGTGCCTTACCTTAAAACCGGCTCATCGCTGATCGTGCTGTCGGACAGCACGTTCACGCCGGCCACGGAAAACGACCTGTGCGGCAAAAAAATCAGCTCGATCAAAGGCGCTTCCTGGACTCCCAAGCTGGCCAAGGTATCCGCGCAAGTGTGCGCGCCGGCGGGGAAGCAAGCCATACAAGTCCATGAATACCCCACTTCACCGGAAGCCCTCATGGCGTTGAAATCCAAAGCCGCGGACGCCATGATGGAAGATGCCGCCGTGTCGCACGAATTGGCCGCACAGGCCGCCAATGACATCAAAGTCACCTCGAACACGCTGATTTATCCCATTGTGATTGGGCTAGGCGTGAACAAAGACGCCACCGAACTGCTGGCCGCGCTGAACACAGCCCTGAAGGCATCGACCGACAACGGCAAATATCCAGGGCTGCTGAAAAAATACGGCCTCGAGGCGCCGACAGCGGCCGATGTCAATGCCTCGCTGGGAAAATGAACCCACTGCTTGCGGCCCGATAATCCTGAACCGACACTGAGCTATACATGCATTTTGATTGGACATACACGGCAAGCCTGTTTTGGGACGCCGATTTCTGGCGCGCCTGCTGGGTCGTCGTAAAACTCAGCGTGCTGGCCTGGGTCATGGGAGTGGTTTTCGGTTTTGCCCTGGCCTTGGCCAAGCAATCGGCGAATCCTGTCATCAGCCGGCTCTCCAGTCTGTATATCTGGTTCTTCCGCAGCTTGCCCTTGCTGGTCCTGCTGGTTTTTGTGTACAACCTGCCCCAGGTATTTCCCGCGTCCGGCGCATTGCTTTCCGATGCCTTCTACGCCGGCCTGGTGGCCCTGGTGCTCAGCGAAACCGCATTTATCGCCGAAATCCACAGGGGCGGCATCCTTTCGGTGCCCAGGGGCCAGATCGAAGCGGGCAAAGCGCTAGGCATACGCTATGTGGGCATACAGCGCCTGATCGTGATTCCGCAGGCCTTGCGCATTGCCCTGCCCACGCTCAACAACGAATTCATTACCATCGCCAAGCTCACCTCGCTGGTCTCGGTGATTTCCCTTGCCGAAATACTGCTGGTGGGCCAGCGCCTTTATACCCAGAATTTTCTGGTCTTCGAGACCATGCTGGCGGTTGCGCTGTACTACGTGCTTATCGTCACCGTTTTCGACAAGCTGCTGGGCTGGTTTGAAAAACGCATGGACATAGGCCGCCGCGCGCCGCGGCCGCTAGCGCTATCGCGCGACGTGCTGGACACCATTCAAAAACATTCCACCGCGCCCGCCATTCCAGCCACGCCCGACGACGGCAAGACCGCCGCCCTGCAACTCAAAGGCGTGCGCAAAAGCTACGGCGACCAGCAAGTTCTCAAGGGCATAGACCTTACCGTCAATACCGGCGAAGTCATATGCCTGATCGGACCCTCGGGCTCGGGCAAGACCTCGCTGATACGCACCATCAACGGCCTGGAAACGCTCAATGCCGGCGAGATCCTGCTGCATGGCAAGCCTTTTCTGAAAGCCACCAGCAATCAGGCCCCCGCCGCGCCGGGGCAGCGCATACTCGACATAGGCATGGTGTTTCAAAGCTTTAATCTGTTTCCGCACCGCAGTGTGCTGGACAATGTGATCATGGCTCCCCTTTATCACGGCCTGGGCGACAAGACCCGCCTGCGCCTGGAAGGGCTGACTCTCCTGGCGAAAGTGGGCATGCTGGACCATGCCCACAAGTACCCGCAGCAACTGTCCGGCGGACAGCAACAGCGGGTGGCGATCGCCCGGGCCCTGGCCATGCGGCCTTCCATCATGCTGTTCGACGAACCCACCTCGGCGCTGGATCCCGAACTGGTGAGCGAAGTGTTGAAGGTAATGGAAACACTCGTCCAGGAAGGCATGACCATGCTTGTGGTCACGCATGAAATGAACTTCGCCTTCAAGGTATCGGACCGCATTCTCTTCATGGAAGAAGGCCGCATTCTGCATAACGCGCCTTCGCGCGACATTCTGGCAAGCATTGATCCGCGCGTGCAAGACTTTCTGCGCCACGTGAATATTTCCGGCGACAGCGCGAACCCTTCTATTTAAGCCAGGCCATGTCAACCTCTCCAACACCCTCTGTTCAGCGCTCCCTGGAATGCTGCCTTGAGCAAAGCCGGCGGCATCCCGCAGCCGCCGCGCTGGCGCTGCTGCGCACGCGCGACGACGCCGCAAAACGCGAAGCCGCGGCCTGCGACGCCCTGCTGGCCGAAAGCCCCGGCAGTCTGCCGCTGGCCGGCACCGTGCTTACCGTCAAGGCCTGCTTCGATGTCGCCGGCTGGGTCAGCCACGCGGGCTCGCGCGTCCTGGCCAACGCCCCCGCCGCCACGCAAGACGCGCCGCTGGTGGCGCGTCTGCGCCGGGCCGGCGCCGTGCTGCGCGCGCAGACCAATATGACAGAATTCGCTTATGGCGCCCTGGGCCTGAATCCATGGTACGGCACGCCCGTCACGCCGCTGATTCCCGATGAGCCCAGCGTCGCGGGCGGCTCCAGCTCAGGCGCCGCTGTGGCGACAGCGCTGGGCATGGCGCATTTGGGGCTGGGCTCCGACACCAGCGGATCAGTGCGCATTCCCGCCGCCTTTTGCGGCATCGCGGGGTTCAAGCCCAGCCGGGGACGCTATAGCGATACCGGCCTGTTGCACCTGTCGCCCAGTTTCGACGTGCCTGGCCTGCTCGCCCAGAGCGCCGCGCTGTGCCGCAAAGCCGATCATGCAATCGGCGGCGCCAATAAACCGCTTCCCGCCCAGGCGGGCAAATCGCTGCAAGGCATGCGCCTGGCCGTTCCCGAAACATGGCTATCCCCGCTGCTGGATGACAAGGTGGGCAGCGCATTCGAAGCATGGCTGAAACAACTGGCCGCCGCCGGCGCGCAAATTCAGGTTCACGCGCTGCCCATGCTGGCCGAGTCGGGGCGCATAGCCGGCGAAGGGGGCGTCATTGCCGCCGAAGCCTATCAATTGCATGCGCGCCGCCTGGGCGAACATCTGTCGGCTTACGATCCCAGAGTCGGCCCGCGCATGCTGCTGGGCGCCGACGTCAGGGCGCACGATTACGTGTCGGCGCTAAAACGCCTGCGGACGCTGGCCGCCGAATACAACAGCGCCCTGGAATGGGCGGACGCCGTGCTCACGCCCACGGTGCCCATGTTGCCGCCCAGTCTGGCCAGCCTGCTGGCGGACGACATCTATGCCAGCCAGAACCGGCGCGCCTTCCAGCTTACCGAATTCGCCAACCGCCTTGATGCGCCCAGCATCAGCCTTCCGGGGAATCTGCATCAACGACGTCCTGTGGGCCTGCTGTTGACCGGCAAACGCGGCCAGGACACAGCGCTGTTGGCCATGGCCGAACGCATTGAACGCGCCCTGACGCCGGAAAGTTGAAAACCGGATCGCGGCACCTTTTTCACCGACCTCTAACACTTATCTTTTATCGCAAGGTTGCATATGATAGTTATTAGCGCGCAGGATCTGACCAACACCGAACGCCACGCACAAGGCCCTGGCTGGGAAAGCAAGCGCATGATAGTCAAGCAAGACGGCGTAGGCTATTCCGTGCATGAAACCCGCGTCCTGGAAGGCGCCGAGCTGCATTTGCATTACAAGCATCATTACGAAACCAATTACTGCATGCAGGGCGAAGGCGAAGTGGTCGATCTGGCCACCGGAATCACCCACGCCATCAAGCCCGGAACGCTTTATACGCTGGACAAAAACGACCAGCATATTCTGCGCGCGACCAAAGGCGATCTGCGCCTGGTATGCGTATTCAATCCGCCGCTCAGCGGCCAGGAAACCCATAACCCGGACGGCAGCTATGGCCTGCCCCCCGGACAAAACACATAATCCACCGCAGGAGCTTCGCATGTCCAATTATCCCCCAGCCTATCAAGTCACCAAAGGCTCCGTCCTAAGCGTGGACCAGGCTTTCTACCGGGCCATTGCCCAAGGTCAGGATGCCCGCCGGCAAGTCGAATCATTCACCGTGCCCATCCGCAGCGGCCGCGCCTGGAAAGTCAAGGCGGGCCAGGTATTTCGCATCGTCACGATCGAAGGCCCGCAAGTGGCCGACTTCAATATGTGGAACCTGCATGACCCGCGCGAGCGCATGTGGGCCTCGCGCACTCGGCAATTGCAGCAAGCCCATGTCAGCACGTTTGACCGCCTGTGGTCGACCCTGCCCTTCTTGCGTCCCATGGCCACCATTACCGACGACACCCTGGCGGACTACGGCATAGACAGCGATGGAGGCCGTGTGCACGACTTGCTGGGAACGCGCTGCGACCCTTATGTGAACAAACTGCTGACCGGCGAAGACTTTCATTTTCATTGCCATTCAAACCTGACGCGCGCGGTTGCGCCGTTCGGTCTGACCGAATACGATGTGCACGACGTATTGAATGTATTCCAATGCACCGGCCTGAACGACGATGACAAATACTTTATGAAAGCCTGCCCGGCCAAGAAAGGCGACTATCTGGAATTCTTCGCGGAAATCGATCTTCTCTGCGCGATATCGACCTGTCCGGGCGGCGATCTGTCCGTACCCATGTGGGGCCCCGATGCGCGCGATCCCATCGATGTATGCCGGCCGCTGGGCATCGAAATATACGACCTCGATCCGGCGCTGCTGGCCGGCTGGCAATCGCCGCAAACCGCGCCATATAAAGGCCATCACGGTCTGCATCCCGAACAAGTGGTCTGGAAAGATTGAACCCGCCCGTTCCCCTTCACACCCAGCCGACGCCGCTTGCGGAACGGGTCAGCAAACTGCTGCGCGATGAAATCATAGGCGGCCGGCTCGCGCCGGGCACGCAATTGGTGGAAGTCGATCTCGCCGCCAAATATCAGGCCTCGCGCAACACCATACGCGAGGTGCTGCATCAACTGGGACGCGAAGGGCTGGCAACCTTTGTGCGCCACAAAGGCGTGGTCGTGCGCCAGGTTCGGGGCAGCGAGCTTAAAGATATTTATATAGCCAGGCGGTCTCTGGAACTGTATGCGATTGCCGAAGGGCAAGCCCTGCAACAAGCCGGCCTGGACGCCATGCTGGCCACCATCAAGGCCGCCGAACATGCCCTGGAACAAGCCCGCTGGCAAGAGGTGGGCACGCTAAGCCTGCAGTTGCACCAGCAAATCGTTGCCATGCTGGGCAGCCAGTTGCTGGATAGTTTCTTTCAAACGCTTTGCGCCCAGTTGCGCCTGGTGTTTGCCGCGCATCCCGATGAAAGCCGCATACAGACCTCCGACTGGATACGGCGCGAGCACCGCATTTATCAGTATCTTGTCGACGACAACCGGAAAGGTGCGCTGCGCGAGCTCAAGACCTACCTGGATCTGTCCGAGCGCACCCTGCTGGAAGTGGTCGAGCGCTTCAATCGATAATCTCGATATTCGCGCCACGCATCAGGCGCGGCGGCAGGCACGGCGATGGGTGGCCGTCATGTTTTCACATTCAGGCCACGCCCGCCGCGTGCGCCTGTTCGTCGGCATGGTAGGAAGAGCGCACCATGGCGCCCACGGCGGCGTGGCTAAAGCCCATGGCGTACGCTTCGCGCTCGAGCATGGCGAAGATGTCGGGGTGCGCGTAGCGCAAAACCGGCAGATGGTGCTCGGACGGCTGAAGGTACTGGCCTATGGTCAGCATATCGACATTGTGCGCGCGCAAGTCGCGCATGACATCCAGGATTTCTTCGTCGGTTTCGCCCAGGCCCAGCATCAATCCGGACTTGGTCGGAACATTGGGATGCAGGGCCTTGAAGTCGGACAGCAGCTTGAGCGAATGATGGTAATCGGAGCCCGGACGCGCCTGTTTGTACAAGCGCGGCACCGTTTCAAGATTATGGTTCATGACATCGGGCGGGCCTTCATTGAGGATGCCCAAGGCGCGATCCAGGCGGCCGCGAAAATCGGGTACCAGGACCTCGATACGCGTGGTAGGCGACAGTTCGCGCACTTTGCTGATGCATTCGACAAAGTGGGCGGCGCCGCCATCGCGCAAGTCGTCGCGGTCGACGGAAGTGATCACCACATAGGACAGCTTCATGGCGGCAATGCTGCGCGCCAGGTTTACGGGTTCGTCCGCGTCCAGGGGGTCGGGGCGGCCGTGGCCCACATCGCAGAATGGGCAGCGGCGTGTGCATTTATCGCCCATGATCATGAATGTGGCGGTACCCTTGCCGAAACATTCACCGATATTGGGACAAGAGGCTTCTTCGCAGACCGTGTGCAGGTTATGTTCGCGCAGGATGCGCTTGATATCGTAGAAGCGCGAACCCGGCGCGGCGGCCTTGACTCGTATCCATTCCGGTTTTTTCAGGCGTTCCGCGGCAACCACTTTGATGGGAATACGCGATGTCTTCTCGCCCGATTTCTGCTTTTGCGTGGGATCGTAAGGGGCTGGACGTACAGTGGGTTTACGCTCTGCAGACTGGTCTAGAGGAGTAGTCATACGGTTTCCTGCAACAAAACGCTTGCGCTTCGTGCTCAAAAGCGGCGGCGTGCTTCACGCCATACGCTATCTGGTGAAAAAATCGATGCGGGCCGCGCCTTGCGGGGCCGGCTCCGCATAAACGGCGGCAACAGGCCATTTTAGCGCGCGCGGCGCAAGCCTGCCTAATTACCCCTGATGTGCTGGGGAGAATGGCGCTTACTTAGGCCGCTGTGGGCGGCCATAGCACGGGATATCGATGCGATTTCGCGGCGTGAGCCAAGATCGCGGTCGTTTGAGTCGTCTGCTGGGGGTGTTCGTACTGTTTGTTTGCCGGCGGTGTGCGTACTGTCTGCTGGCAGAGTTCGTATTGGTTGCTGGCGATGTTCGTATTGTCTGCTGGCGATGTGGGTATTTCTAGTGCCGTCCGTCGGGGGGCATGCCGGTGGGAGCCAGCCCGGTCGGCCGTTCAGGCGCCTGCGCGCCTGACACCGCGCGTTAATCTCGTCCGGCGGCCGCTGCCCGCTGGGGTTCTTCTGGGTCGCTTCGACGGCGCGCCTCCCTACGATTCCACTTGCTCGGCCTCCAACGGGCTGGCTCCCACCGGCATGCCCCCCGCCAGACTACAGTGTCGTGTGGCCACGGTTGCCAGGACGGCTTGGATTCTTGCACTTCGTTGGCTACAGATTTTGGGTCGAAAGAGTTTGTGGTGCCCGGCCCTTTCGCCCCTGCACGGGGCAAGAGGGCCATACGCAATTGCCGTAATGCGGAGGGTGTTTTCGTGCGCCGATCACGTCACCCAAGTGGGAGCTCGGGCATGCATCGGCCGCGAAATCCGCGTCGGAAAAAAAGCGGCTGAATTGCTGTCCGATGATTTTCGTGAACGCTGTATCCTTCGATACGCTCGGCCTCTGCATTCCAAAATCCGTGTAAGGTGCTCACAGCCTCTGATCACATCTCCCAAACCCGTGATCACCTCGCGCGACAAGACCTGCGAGATTGACCGTAATCCCGAATCAACAGCCCCCGTCGCATGCCCAATATTGACCGTAATCGCGCCGACTCTCCAGCTGCCACCGCATGCCCAACTGCGTAAGGCTATTTTCGGCCCACCCGTTGGGCCGGAAATTGCCGGGCATTGTAACGTCTTCGATCAACAACCACACGACCCAACGAAGCGCAAGAGCCCAGATCGTGCCAGCGACCGTGTTTGAGACACATCAGAGTCCGTCGGGGGTAAGGCCTGTGGGGGCAAGCCCGTCGGAGGCCGAGCAAGTGGAATCGTAGGGAGGCGTGCCGCGCAAGTGACCAAGAAGAACGCCACCAGGCAGCGGCCGCCGGACGAGATTAACGCGCGGTGTCAAGCGCGCAGGCGCCTGAACGGCCGACCGGGCTGGACCTCACAGGCCTTACCCCCGACGGACGGCACCAGAAACGGACGGCACTAGAAATACGCACCCCACACCAGCAAATACAAACTCCAACAGCCAATACGAACACAGCCCGCAAACAGTACGAATCTCGCCAGCAGACGATTCAAGCGACCGCAGGCAAGATAAACCCGTGGGCAAACAATATGTGAACATCACCAGCAAACAATACGAACGCCGCCAACAGACGACTCCAGCCTCGCGGGCAATACGAACCCCCGTCAGCAAAGATCCAAACTCCCCCTGCTCAGCCACAGCACCTTGGCATCACTTCTGTTGGCGCAACTGCGCTAATGCCAAGTAAGCGCCTTTGTACTAGCCCCTGTTGACCAGTCGCGAGAGGGAATTTAGCGTCAACAGGCCACTAGCGGCCTTTCCAGACCGGATGGCGCTTTTGCATGAAAGCATCGATACCTTCGGACACATCCTCGGCCATCATGTTTTTCGCCATCACGTCACCCGCATACTTGTAGGCGTCGCCAAGGCCCATGCCCCGCTGGCGATGATACATGCCCTTGCCGGTGCGCACCGCCACCGGACTCTTGGAACAAATGGCCTGCACCAGAGAATCGACAGCCGCATCCAGTTGATCAGGGGCCACCGCATAGTTGATCAAGCCATTGTCCATCGCATCGGCCGCGCTGATGAACTGGCCGGTGATCAGCATTTCAAAAGCCTTCTTGGCCGGCACATTACGCGTCAAAGCCACTGCGGGAGTGGAGCAGAACAAGCCTACGTTGATGCCCGACACCGCGAATTTGGCGGATTCGGAAGCCACCGCCAGATCGCAACTTGCCACCAGTTGACAGCCCGCCGCGGTGGCGGTTCCCTGTACTTTGGCGATGACCGGAACCGGCAGATTGACGATACTTTGCATGACACGGCCGCAATCGGCGAACAATTGCTGGTAATAGCCCTCGTCGGGCTTGGAGCGCATTTGCTTCAGATCGTGGCCGGCGCAAAACGCCCTGCCCGCCGCGGCCAGCACCACGCAGCGCAAACCCTCGTCCCCAGCGGCCGCGTCCAGCCGGCTTTGCAGCTCGGCCAACAGCTCTTCCGACAAGGCATTGAATTGATCCGGCCGATTGAGCGTCAGCGTAAGCACCCCGTCAACCTGATCCGCCAATAACAAAGCACCCTCTGTAGCCATGAATATCTCCTGTGTAATCCATTATTGGCGAGCGGCGAAAGCCCGCGCCAAACACCGGGCAAGCATTTCGCCTGCCTGCGCAACAGTAGTCTCTATCCCGCAGCATCGCAAATCGATAGTTTGCAGCCCTTCGTAGCCGCAGGGATTGATGCCCAGGAATGGGGCAAGATCCATATCGACATTCAAGGCCAGGCCATGATAAGCGCAACCGTTGCGTATCTTGATGCCCAAGGCCGCAATCTTGGCCAGATTATCGGCGCGCTCATTACCATCAGCGGCCTTCCCGGCGCCCTGCACGCCGGCCCCAGCCGCAAGGCCGTCAACAGCGGCCGGTACGGGAACATACACGCCCGGAGCGCCGGGCTTGAGGCAGGCTCCGGCAACGCCCAGCCCGGTCAGGACCTGGATAGCGGTGCTCTCCAGCAGCACCACGTATTCCTTTACGAACAGCTTCAGGCGGCGCAAATCGACCAGGCAGTATGCCACCACCTGCCCCGGACCATGATAAGTCACTTGCCCGCCCCTGTCGCTCTGAACCACCGCGATCTGGCCGCTGTTCAGAATATGCTCCGGCTTGCCGGCCTGGCCCAGGGTGTATACCGGCGAGTGCTCGACCAGCCAGATTTCATCGGGCGTTTGCGCATCGCGTGTCTCGGTGAACTGGCGCATGGCCTGCCACACATCGAGATACGCCGCGGGGCGCGGCCACCATTTGTATTCGATCATTGCCGCGGCGGCTGCCTATAAAACGATGGAGACCATAGGATGGCCATGCACGGCGCGGTACAAATCGTCCAACTGCTGGCGCGAGGTGGCTCTTACGGTAAACGTCAGGCTGAGATAATTGCCGCCCTTGCTGGGCCGCATCTCCACCGTGGCAGGATCGAACCCCGGATCGAATTGCAGGACCACGTCGGTCAGCGTTTGCGCAAAATCGGGGTGCGCCTTGCCCATGACCTTGATGGGAAAGTCGCTGGGGTATTCAATAAGCGAATCTTCGGGTGAAATATCGGGCATATGGTCAGTTCAATGGTTGTGCGCGAACAAAAAGCATTGTGCGCTTGCTCGCGGCCGACCTTTAAAGCGCGGCAATAGCCTGGTCGTAGCCGGCGCGCAGCTTGGCGTAAACACTGCCGGGCTTGCCGGTGCCCACCGGCTTGCCGTCATAGGTGGTGATGGGCAGGATTTCCTTGGTGGCCGATGTCAGCAACAATTCGTCGGCGTTTTCGACTTCCTGCTGCGAAATCGGGCGGGCATTGAAGGCAATGCCCGCATTGGCCGCGAGCTCTTCGAGCAAGCCGTAACGAATGCCTTCCAGGATCAAGTTGCTGCGCGGCGGCGCCAGCAACATACCGTCTTTGACCACCCAGATGTTGGCCGAAGAACCTTCGGATAAATAGCCATCGCGAAACTGCACGACTTCGTCGACACCCGCATCGACCGCATGCTGTTTGGCCAGCACGTTGCCAAGCAGGGAAACCGACTTGATTTCGCAGCGCAGCCAGCGGATATCGGGCATGCTGACCACGCTCATGCCCTGCTCGCGCAGAGCGGCGCCGGGGCGCGCAAACGGCGAAATCATGCAAAAAACGGTGGGCGCGGTGTTTTTAGGGAAAGCATGATCCCGTTTGGCGACGCCGCGGCTGACCTGTATGTAAACCATGCAATCGTCCAGGCCCGAACGCCCGATCAATTCCTGCACCAGATGCTCCCAATCGGCGCGCTTGAGGCCTACCTTGATGTCGATGGCGGCCAGGCTGCGCTCGAGGCGGGCCAAATGCCCATCCATGCGAAACGGCTTGCCGTTATAGGCGGGAACCACATCGTAAATGCCGTCGCCGAAAATAAAGCCGCGATCCAGTACGGATATCTTGGCATCGCCCAAGCGAACATAGTCGCCGTTCAGGTAAACAATACTGTCGCAATCGACATCGGGGATCATTTTTTCAAGCCTTTTTATTATTCAAATAACAAGAGAATCTTGTCGTAAACACGGCCAAAGAATCCCGCTTCGGGTACATCGTCCAATACATAAAGAGGCTCTTTGCGCAGCACTTTGCCATCGAGCGACATCGATACCGTGCCGATCTTGGCGCCCTTTTTCAAGGGCGCGACCAAAGGCTGGGTGTATTGCGCGACCGGCTTCACCTCTTGGCCCTTGCCGCGCGGCACGGTGACCCAGATGGCATCGAGCCCGCCCAGGCCTACGGATTCGGCTTGGCCTTCCCATACACGCGCCTTGACGGCCGGCAGGGTGTTGTCGAACAGTTTGAGGGTGTCGAAATTCTGGAAGCTCCAGTTCAAAAGCTTCAGGCTGTTTTCGCTGCGCGCCGAATCGCTGCCGGCGCCGACAATAACGGACACCACGCGACGGCCATCGCGCAAGGCGGTGGCGACCAGGCAGTATCCCGCCGATTGGGTATGGCCGGTTTTCAGGCCATCGACAGTGGGATCCGACCACAACAAGCGGTTACGATTATTTTGCTTGATTTTGTTGTAGGTGAATTCTTTCTGGCTGTAATAGTGCAAGTAGTGGGGATGCTTTGCCACCAGGTTCTTGGCCAGTATGGCCAGATCGCGCACCGTTGTGACATGCATGGGGTCGGGCAGGCCGGTGGAATTCACGAAATGGGTATCGCGTAAGCCCTGCTTGACCGCTTCCTCGTTCATGAGGGCGGCGAAGGCGGATTCGCTTCCCGCCACGGCCTCGGCCAGCGCCACCGTGGCGTCATTGCCGGACTGCACGATCAGGCCCTGCAACAATTCGTCGACCGATACCTGGGTGTGCGGCTTGACGAACATGCGCGAGCCTTCGGTTTTCCAGGCCTGCTCGGAAATGTTCACCTTCTGGTCCAGGGCCAGGCGCTTATTGTCGATAGCCTCGAAAACCACGTAGGCCGACATCAGTTTGGTGAGCGATGCGGGTTCGATTTTTTCGTCGGGATTCTGCGCGGCGATTATTTGCCCGCTGTTGACATCGAGCGTCAGCCACGCCTTGGCCGTAAGAACCGGTGCGGGCACGGTGGCCAGATCGCCCACCATGGCGATTCCGCCCGCGAGGACAGGCGCGGCGGCCGCGGCCACCGCGGCAGGCGCCGTTGCCGCCGGAGCCGGAGCGGCGGCTTGGGCAAAAATGGAAACCGGCGCGGCCACCAGCGCCAGGCCGGCCAGGAAATGTGAAAGTCTTGGAAACTGAAAACTAAGGTCTTTAAGCATCATCGCCATATCGTAAAGAATATCCGCCGGGAAAACAAACGGCACAGGAGAGTCATTATAGGCAGAGCCGTTGCCGCGTCATCCCGGTAAACGGCCTGTTTGCATATCAAAACCGCAAGCGAATGAAACGACATTCTATAAAAAATAACAGAATGGCAAAAGCTTCGCTATATTGAGGCCAGACGTTGCTCCAGCAGCAGCCTTAATGTAATCAGCTTGCCATGGAAAAAATGGCTGGCATCGGGCACGACAACCATGGGCAGCCCTCGGCTGCGGGCAAATTCCATGGCTTCCGCCAAAGGCACGACCTCGTCGGCTTCGCCGTGCACCAGAAAGGTAGAATCGGGAACCGTGATATCGCGAAACTTGAAGCGATCCACCGCCGAACCCGCCAGCATCAGGGCATCAGGCAGTTTTTCAGCCCTTTCGGCCAGCTCGGAATACAACTGCGCCGCGACCGACGTGCCGAACGAGAAACCCGCCAGCACCCACTTGCCCGCTGCCGCTTCGGGATAAGCCTGGCTGAACTGACGCACCAATTCAAGCATATCGGCCGTTTCGCCTATGGCCTGGTCAAATACGCCAGCCGAGGCGCCCACGCCCCGGAAATTCGGACGCACGGCCATCAAGCCGTGCTGTACGCAGGCCCGCGCGATGGTGGTGACGATTTTATTTTCGCGCGCGCCGCCATGCAGCGGATGCGGGTGCAAAACCAGCGCCCAGCCGTGCGGCGCATCCATGGGAAGGTCCAGAACGCAGTCGATGGCCCCGGCCTCGCCCTGGAATGAAATTTTCTCGGTACGAGCAAGCATGATAGATAGTTTGAGTTATAACGTAAGCTTGCTCATTCTACGCCACGCCTTGCCGCCGAATAAATGTCTACTTCGCCTTCTTCGTTCCTGCCCAGTCCCGGACAACTGAAAACCACCCTGTCAACGGCCCTGCCCCATTTCAAGCAGGTCGACTGGGTTGAGCGCACCGACTCCACCAATGCCGAACTGATGTCCAAAGCGCGCGCAAGCAGCGGACAATTGGCGCGCCCCTGGCTACTTGGCGCGCATTTGCAAGAAAGCGGCCGCGGCCGCGCCGGCCGCACCTGGCAAAACCGGGCCGGCGCCAATTTAATGTTTTCCTGCGCCTTCGACGTATTCTTGCCCCCGTTGCAGTTGCCTACCCTCTCGCCGCTGGCCGGCCTGGCAGCCTGCGAAGCATTGCGCGAACTCATCGGTGCGCCGCAGCGCAGCCGGCTCAGCATGAAATGGCCCAACGATGTGCAGTGGCAATTCGCCAAGCTGGCGGGAATACTGGTGGAAGTCACGCGCGCGGGGGCCTCGCGGCTATCGTCCGATCATTATGTGGCAGTCATCGGAATAGGCGTAAACCTGAGCGATGCCCGCGCGCTCAGCTTGTCTCTCAATCGCCAGATAGCGGATTGGTCCGAGATTGCCCAGCAGGACGATCGCGCGGCCGCGGCCAGCGCGGCGGACATCGTGGCGCGCATCGCCCAGGCCTGGTATGCCAGCCTGAACGACGTCACCGCGCATGGCTTTGGAAGTTTGCCCGAACGCTATGGCAAGGTCGATTTCCTGGCCGGACAACACGTTAATGTGCTTGATGGCGACCGCATCAAGCAAGCGGGTATCGCCTGCGGCATCAACACCCTGGGCCAATTGATATTGCGCACGCATGACGGCGAAACGCCGATTTCCATCGGCGAAATATCGGTAAGGCCGCAGCAGGATTCCGTATGATGCTGCTGATAGACGCCGGCAACACCCGCATCAAGATGGGCTGGATCGACCCATCCACCGGCCGGCGCGAAACCCAGGCCCTTGCATTGCCTCATGCCGATATCGCCAGCCTGCCATCCTGGATCGCGCAAATGCCGATAGCCCCCCGGGGCGCGATCGGCGTGAACGTGGCCGGCGCGGCCGTGGCGCAAAGCATCGAAACCATCCTCGGGCACAGCCATTCATTCCAGGTGCAATGGATCGCCGGCCAACCGCAAGCCGCCGGTATCCGCAACGGTTATGACGCCGCCTCGCAATTGGGCGCCGACCGCTGGGTGTCCATGATAGGCCTGGCGCAGCATACCGATAGCGCGGCGATACTGGCCAGCTTCGGCACCGCCACCACCATCGATACCCTGGGCCCGGAGCAGGCGGCCCATGAAGCGTATGGCCCGAGCCGGCTTTTTCACGGCGGCCTGATTTTGCCAGGTCCGGCCCTGATGCGTTCATCGTTGGCCTCGGGCACCGCCAATCTGCCCGAAGCCGATGGCCCCGCCGCGGCCTATCCCACCCATACCCATCAAGCTATCGCCAGCGGCATTGCGGCCGCGCAGGCCGGCGCGCTGATTCGGCAATGGCGCGAAGGCCTGGCCCAATTCGGGCAGGCACCGCTGGTTTTCAGTACAGGCGGCGGTTGGCGCACCGTCGAAGACGAGGCGCAACGATTGCTTGCCAGGGCCCAGGCCGATCTGCACCTGCCGCCACACGCCATCCACTGGCTGGCCGCGCCCGTCCTGGACGGCCTGGCGCGCCTGGCGATTACGGCGGATACTTAACGCAGTTGACTGGCGGCAAGCGGAGCGCCTACCGTTATCGCTTGCTGGTTGCGTTCCGAAAGCTGGCGCGGCTCACGGCCCTGCTCGCTGGGCGGCGTACCGAAAAATCCCTGGCCGTACGCCAGCATGGCAACATTCGCCATGAAAACAATCAAGAATAAAAAACGCATAAAGAAAATAGCTCCGGCCACCAATAGCAAATAAAAGCGGTCACATAAACGTAAAGACAAGCTGAATAAATGGCATAAGCCTTAGGCAGCAATATATCAAAGTTCACTGGGCGCAATAAGCCAATCGCCAGCCCGGCAAGGCTGTACCCTTCCTGGACCGGCAGGCACGCCAATTGCTATAGAAAGCCCCAGTAGTCTCCAGCAGTCCTGATAGCGTATTATTTTGCAGTCTCTTGCATAACCTCCCCAAAAAAGTCGGTAAACATGAAACCAATTCGCAAAGCTGTCTTTCCCGTTGCTGGCATGGGCACTCGCTTTCTGCCAGCCACCAAGGCCATGCCCAAAGAAATGCTGCCCATCGTCGACAAGCCGCTTATCCAGTACGCTGTCGAAGAAGCCATAGCCGCGGGCATCACCGATCTGATCTTCATTACCGGCCGCAACAAACGCGCTATTGAAGACCATTTCGACCGCGTCCCGGAACTCGAGGCCGACCTTGAAGCCAAAAACAAAATGGCATTGCTCGAAACCGTGCGCAATATCATTCCGTCGTATGTGAACTGTATCTATACGCGCCAGACGGCGCCGCTTGGGCTGGGCCATGCCGTATTGTGCGCCGCGCCCATCGTGGGCAACGAGCCCTTCGTGGTGCTGCTGGCCGACGATCTGATCGATTCCAAGACCTCGGTGACGCAGCAACTGATCGAAGCCGCGCACCAGCAAGACGGCAGTGTTCTGGCTATCCAGGACATACAGCGCGAACACACGAACAAGTACGGCATTATTTCGGGCGAGGCGGTCAACAGCAAAACCATGCGCCTGCGCGGCATTGTCGAAAAACCCGACCCATCGGTCGCGCCGTCCACACTGGCGGTGGTGGGGCGCTATGTGCTGGAACCGGAAATTTTCGAACATTTGCGCCAAACCCAGGCAGGCGTGGGCGGTGAAATCCAGCTTACCGATGGCATAGCCAGCCTGTTGAATACCCGCGCCGTATTCGGCCTGGAGTACGAGGGCATACGCTACGACTGCGGAAGCAAGGCAGGTTTTTTCAACGCCACCCTGGAATTGGGCAGGAAATACCACGGGCTTTGATGCCGGCAAAACTGCGGCAATCTGCGGATATACGGATATACGGATATACGGATATACGGATATGCAGGTTTGCAGGTTTGCAGGTTTGCGGGAACCTGCCTCTTTAACGTTTGAGAACCTACTTCTTTATTTCGTTCAGGCCCATGAGCACACGCGCAACCGCGCCGGTGTGCTTTTGCACCCAATGCGCGCCGGCTTCGCCCATTTGAGCCAAGCGCGCAGGGTCGTTAAGCAATTGCAGCGCTGTCTGCAATGCCGCGTCGGCATCCGGCACGCGCATGGCGGCGCCTTCAAGCATGGCGTCCTCCACAGCCTGTTCGAAGTTGCGCGTATGCGGCCCCACCAGGACCGGCACGCCTATGGCGCACGCCTCTATCAGGTTTTGTCCGCCCAAAGGCGCGAAACTACCGGCCACAATCGCCAATTGCGCCGCGGCATAATAGCGCGGCATCTCGCCCAGGCTATCGCCCAGCAAGACAGCCGCATGGCGGCAAGCCTGTATCGCCGTCGCCGTGCCGTCGCCCATCTCGAGGCATTCCGAGCGCCTGACAACATCCAGCCCCGCCTTGGTCAAAAGCTGGGCCGCCTGGTCAAACCGCTGGGGATGCCGGGGCACCAGGCAATACAACACTTGCTCGTCGATAGCTATGCCCTGCGCCTGCGCGCGCTTGACCTGGCGCGCTATGGCCTGGACGAACATTTCGTCTTCGCCTTCGCGAGTGCTGGCAATGACGATAATCTTGCGCGACAAGGCGGCGGCGAAGTGGCGCCCACGCCGTATTTTGTCTTGAGGCAGAACAATATCGAACTTGAAATTGCCCGAAACCCTGACCGCGACCGCCCCCGCGGCTTCCAGGCGCTGGGCGTCGCGCAGCGTCTGGGCATACACCGCATCGAAACTGGCATAGGCATTGCGCATCACCCGGCCCACACGCAGGCTTTGACGCAAAGAATGATCCGAGAACCGCGCGCTGGCCAACAACATGGGTACTTGCGCCCGCTGCGCCGCGGCAATCAGGTTGGGCCATACTTCGCGTTCGATCAGCACCCCGGCGCGCGGACGATAATGCGCCATGAACCTGCGCGTGCCGCCGGGGAAATCGTAAGGCAGCCACTGCTGCGTCAACCGGCCTTCTTCAATAGGCTGCGCGAAAAGGCGGGCGCCCTCGGCACGCCCTGTGGCCGTCATATGCGTCAACAACACCTTTTCGCCCTGGTCCAGCAAGGCCTGGATAAAAGGCTGCGCGGCCTTGGTTTCGCCCAGGCTTACCGCATGCACCCATACAGGATTGCCGCCGGGGCCGGGCTGGACGTAGCGGCCGAAGCGCGCTCCCGAACATACGCCCCAATCGCCGCCCGAACGGCGCGCGCGCATAGCCATCCAGCCCAACAGGGCTGGGGACAATAGCCTGACCATCGCGGTATAAAAAAAACGGTTCAAACAACACGCCAATGGCTGTAAAAAATTGCCGATGCCAAGTATGGACCCAGAACAAGCCCGCAGCCGGCACGCCTTTGAAAGTCTAGCTCAAATAAATAGCGGAAGCCATCAGCCGAATGGCCTGTCCGCGGCGTTATAGGGGAGCATTGCCGCCGGGCAGATCGGCATGGGCCGACTCGTCGAAAGCAAGCGCCTGATCGACGGCGCTGAGCACCGTTTCGGCGGAAGGAGCATTGCCGCGCTCGCCGAGACTGGCCGTATAGGCCGGCCCTTCCAGCGGAGTGCGCACAGGAGTGGATGCTTTATAGATTCCAATTGTGGGCCGGCCCAGGCCCGCGGACAGATGCGTCAGGCCGCTGTCAAGCCCGACCATGATACGCGCGCCGGCCAGAACCTTGGCGACACTGGTCAGGCCCATGCGTGGCAAGACTTCGGCGCGCGCGTTGCCGGCCACAAGCTGCATTGCCCTTTCTGTTTCGGCGGGACTGCCCGACAATAGTTTCAAGTCCAGGCCGTGCTCGTGCAAGCGGCCGAATACTTTCTGCCAATCGGCTTGCGGCCATAGTTTATCGTCGCGGCTGGCCGACGGCATGATGACGGCGTAGGGCTGTATTTCAATGCCGTCGGTGATGCTGTTCAGGGCGAAGTCCGGTTTGCCTTCGTAGGCATAGCCGAAAGCCGCCGCCGCCAATTCGCGCTGACGCGTAACCGCCGGCTGCCAGAAATTGACCGAATGCCTGACATCGTAAAAAAACGAGGCCAGGGGCTCGCGCGCCGAATGGCGGTCCAGCCCATGGCGCACCCCATGCGTTTGCCGCAACAGCCAGACCGATTTCATCAGGGCCTGCATATCGAGCACAATGTCGTAGCGGCGCCCATCCAGGTTCGCGCGCAGAGCGGCGCGCGCGACGCGCGTTTCGGCCGCCCACCAGTGCTTGCGCCAACGCCTGTGCGCCACGGGTATGACTTCGTGCACCGCCGGATGCCAGGTCGGGATTTCGGCAAAACTTTCCTCGACTATCCAATCGATTTGGGCATCCGCCACATGCAGGGATATATCGGAGATGGCCGGCAGCATATGCACCAGATCGCCCAGTGAAGACGTGCGAACAATGAGGATTTTTTTCGTCATGGGGCGATTATAAAGTCAACGAGGCGACAGGGATATTGACGAAATTTACGCACAGGCCGCCAGGCCAGGCCCTTAGCGCCGTTTGCGATTGCGCCATTCCCAAATGCCCAGCAACATGCCGCTTACGCAAATGACAAGAATGCCCATCCACGTCAGCAGGTCGGGAAACTGGCCCCACACCAGCCAGCCCAGGGTCGCGGCGCTGATGATCTGCAAATAGACAAAAGGCGCCAGCATCGATGCGGGCGCGCGGTAGTATGCCTGGATTTGCAGCAAATGCCCCGCGGCGCCCCAGAAGCCCGTGGAAACCAGCACCAGCCAGTGCCAGGGACCAAGCGTGGCAAGAGCCGGCAAGGCTGCCGGCAAAACAAAGGGCAACGCCACGGTCAGGCATAAGGCGCCCACCGCGCCGCTCCAGACCAGCGTTGTGAATGGATCGTCGACCGCCACGCGGCGCGTAGCCATGTTCTGGCAGGCAAACAGAACGGCAGTGACCAGGCCGGACACGGTTCCCGCCGGATCCAGGCCGCCGTCAGGCCTGATAATGATCAATACCCCAAGAAACCCCACGCCCGCGGCAACCCAGCGCGATATGCGCGCCGGCTCTTTCAGCAGCCACGGCGCCAGCGCCAGCACGATCAAAGGCGCCAGGAAATTGATGGCCGTGGCTTCAGCCTGGGGCAGCAGGCTCAGGGTATTGAAGAACGAGAAGGTCGCCAGCAGCATGACCGAACCGCGCAATAATTGAGCGCGCGGACGCACGCTGCGCAATACCTTGACTCCCCGCGTCGGCAGCAGCAGGCCCAGAACCAGCAGCAAATGAACGACATAGCGAACCCAGCACAGCATCATCAGGGAAACGCCGGCGCTCATCACCCACTTGCCGCTGGCGTCCAGCCCGGACAGCGCCCAGGCCGACAGCACAAGCAGCGCAATACCGGCCACAGGCCGCGTGGCGCCATAAGCCGGCGCAACAGGCACTGCGGCGGCATCGCCCGACCGGGGCGCATTCAAAGGCACGCCAAACGAGGCGGGGCCCGATCCGGCATTGGGCCGCGGCGTCATCTGGACTCCTGAAACAAATACATAACGGATCAAACAGGAGAAGGCGGATCGGTCTTGACCAGATTGACGGGCCGGCCGGCGTCGAACGCCAGCAGATTGTCAAAGGCCGAGCCCATGTAAAGCTCGTAATTTTCGCGCTCGACATAGCCTATGTGTGGGGTGCACAACACATTGGGCCGGTTGAGCAGAGGATGGCGGGCGCCCAGCACCGGCTCTTGTTCGTAGACATCGACCGCCGCAAAGCCGGGGCTGCCGGCATCCAGGGCCGCCGCCAGGGCGTTGGCGGCGACAAGCTCGGCGCGGCTGGTGTTGACAAAGAGCGCGGTCTTTTTCATGAGGGCCAGATCGGCCTGCCCTATCATGCCCATGGTGTCCGCGGTCAGCCGGACATGGACGCTGAGCACATCGCTGTCGGCAAAAAACCGTTCGCGCGACGGCGCGACGTCAAAGCCGTCGGCCTGAGCCCGGGCGATGGAGCCGCCGCGGCCCCAAATACATACTTTCATGCCAAACGCCTTGCCATATCCGGCAACCAGCTTGCCGATGCGGCCATAGCCCCATATCCCCAGGGTTTGGCCATGCAACTGCTGGCCCAGATGGCCTTGCCACTGCCCGCCATTCAGGCGATTGACCTCGCCCACCAGATACCGGCGGCTGGCCAGGATCAAGGCCCAGGTAAGCTCGGCGGTGGCCGTGGAACTGCCTACGCCTTCGGCGACCGCAATACCTCGCGCCGCGCATGCCGCCAAATCGATGTGGCCGGATACCTTGGACGTCTGGCTGATCAGGCGCAAATCTGGAAGTTTCTCCAGAAGCTGCTCCGTAATGCGCGTACGCTCGCGAATCAGCACCAGGGCCTGCGCGCCGGCAAAGCGCCGCGCCAATTCGTCGACATCGGCAACGCTGTCATTGAAAATGTTTACATCGTGTCCGGCCAGCTTGGCAAAGCAGTCCAGGTGCCGGACGCAATCCTGATAATCATCGGGTATAACAATACGCATAACAGTCCTTTGAATGATCCTTTATTATTAGGCCATGACTACCTGGTACATATTGCCCAACGGCAACATCAAGCATACAAACGGGCTGGAGCTGCAGCCGGAACAAGACTGGTTTCCCACTACAGAAAGCATGGCGCTTTTCACCGAACGCGAACGCGGCCAGGGAAGGTCGGATGTGCAGATTATCAAGCACATGATGGACCTGGCCCGCGACGGCGAAAAATGGGTGCAAGACAATCTGAGCTAGCGGCTACAGCGCCACGAGCTCGGTTTTATAGCGCGCGGCGCGTTCCGTGTAGCCTCTTGCGGTCTTTTGCAGCTTGTCGATGTCGTCATCGCTCAAGGTGCGCACCACCTTGGCCGGAGCGCCCAGAATAAGCGAGCGGTCGGGAAAAACCTTGCCTTCGGTGACCACGGCGCCGGCGCCGACCAGACTGTTCTTGCCTATGACCGCCCGGTTCAGCACAATGGCCTGGATGCCGATAAGCGTGCCGTCGCCGATGGTACAGCCGTGCAGCATGGCCTGATGGCCGACGGTCACGTTTTCGCCCAAGGTTAATGGGCAGCCGGGATCGGTATGCAACACCGCGCCTTCCTGTATGTTGGACCCCTTGCCCACAACGATGGGCTCGTTATCGCCCCGTATGACCGCGCCGGGCCATATGCTGCTGCCGGCCGCCAGCGTTGCCAGCCCGATCACGGTGGCTTCGACGGCGACGTAAGCGGAATCATGAATTTCAGGGGTCAGATCGCCTAATCTATAGCAGGTCATATTGGTGGGGTTCCGGGTGATTAACAGGCCTCGAGGAATCGTAGCACAAGGCATTGGACAATGAATAAAGGTACGATGCACGTTTATGCCTTCATACATTTCCATGTCGAAACCCGCCATTCATGTAGTCAGCCTGCAAACGGCGCAGGATAGACGGTCCTTCATGCGCGAGCAGTTGAATCGATTGGGTATCCCGTACGAGTTCTTTGACGCCATACACGGCGCCCAGAACCCCGACCATCATCTGTTCAAAAAATATAATGACAAGAAGCGCGCCTCGCTGCGCGGGGCGAATGCATCGTTGCGGCCCGCGCAATTGGGATGTTTCGCCAGCCACTACCTGCTATGGGAAAAATGCGTCCAGGCAAATGCCCCCATTATTGTTCTGGAAGACGACGCCATACTGCTGGCGCCTTTTATGTCGTTCTACGAGAATGTAAGCCAGTTCGCCGCCAACCACGGCCTTGTCTGGCTGCAGCCCAGCAGGAAGAGCGCCAATCAGGCGGGTCGCCGCATCGAGAAAATCGGTCCGTTCACGATCAAGAAGTTCGCAAAAGGCTTCGCCGGCACGACTGGCTATATGATTACTCCGCAGACCGCAAAAACCTTGCTGGACTACTGTAAAGAATGGATATATCCGGTGGACAACACCATGGACCGCTTTTACGACCACAAAGTAGAAGCCATAGGCCTGGATCCTGTGTGCGTAAGCCAGGACGACGATTTTGAATCGTCCATCAATGAAGCCTCCATAGACAGCAAACGCTCTGCCGCGGACACTATCCGGCGAGAGCTGGCCAACCTGAAAGACACCATCAATAGAACAACGCACAACCTGGCGTTCTACCTAAAGCGGCGCGCGCGCTGAGAACGGCGTCAAGCCTCCGGCGCGACACTGCCGCAACCCGGCTTGCGCCATACGCTGGCCAGCCATGGCTGCTGGTCGCGCGGCAGGCCGGCGGGACGGTAGTAGTGCTCCAACTCGACAAAACCCGCGGCGGCCACCACCGCGCTCCAGGCGTCGAAATCGTGATAAACCCCATAGCGCCCGCCATTCCAGCCCTCTTGATTTTGTCCCCGGGGATTGGAACTGAACAACACCCCGGCGGGTTTCAGGCTGGCATATAGCTGCCCCAACACGCGCGGCAACGCCGAAGTGGGCACATGAAACAACGATGCGTTGGCAAAAATGCCGTCGAACGTGTTGGCGGGCAAGTCCAGCGCCAGGAAATCCTGGCGCCACACTTCGCAGCCTGAACCGGCCCGGGCCATCGCCACAAACGATTCAGCGCCATCCAGCCCAATGGCAATATGCCCCATCTGGACAAATGTTTTCAAATCGCGGCCCGGCCCACAGCCGAAATCCAGGATGCGATAGGGCGGCTCGCCATGCATATGACGCAACAAGGCGGCAATGTTCTGGCTGACATCATGGCCGCGCGTTCCCGCCTGGAAACCTTCAGCATTGCGCTGATAATAATCCAGGGTCAGGGCCGAAATATTATCGAGGCTGGATATCTTGTCTGTCATGCAGCGGCTCCTGGGATCCTAGCTACCTTGCCAGCCCTGCACAAAAGCCGCGACAGGCTGCCGCTTGCCGCCGGCCTTTTGCAGCTCCAGCAGACGCAAGACGCCATCCACCGTGGCGATATCAATCCCCTCGGAGCCGACCTGCAGAACATCGCCGGGCGATGCTTTTTGGCTGACGCCAACATCGCCGCCGGATTCCGCCAATCCGCCAGGCCGCGCATCGATGGCTTGCGCCTTCCAGACCTTGACGGGTTCCGGCACGCCCGGCAAATGCATCGTTGCGCCCGGCACAGGATCGAACGCGCGAATGCGCCGCTCAAGCACGATCGCAGGCTGAGTGAAATCCAGCGGCGATTCGGCCTTGTCCAGTTTGGCGGCATAGGTCGCCCCCAATGCGGGTTGAGGCTGCGAAACCAGCGTACCCCGTTGCAGCTCTTCGATTGCCTGGACAATTGCGCGGGCGCCCAGCGCGGCGAGATCATCATGCAGAGCGGCGGCAGTATGCCCGGGAGTGATCGGCAGCGTTCGGGTAAACAGCATGTCGCCGGTGTCGAGGCCCGGCATCCATCTGCATGATGGTGACGCCGGTCTGCTCGTCGCCCGCCTCGATGGCGCGCTGGATGGGCGCGGCGCCGCGCCAGCGCGGCAGCAGGCTGGCATGGATGTTGAGGCAGCCGTAGCGGGGCAAGGTCCAGCACCCATTGCGGCAGGATCAGGCCGTAGGCCGCCACCACCATCACATTCGGGAGCGGCATCAAGCAATGGCCTTGCGCGCCGCTGCGCGTCCTCGGGGTACTTGCCGTCCAGGCGCAGGCTGCGCGGCTGGCATACCGGAATAGCCGCGCGCCAGCGCCGCCTGCTTGACTGCGCTGGGGGTCAGCTTCAGGCCGCGGCCGGCGGGACGGTCGGGCTGGGTCAGCACCAAGGGAACCTGATGCCCGGCGGCAATAATGGCGGTCTAGCGCCAAACGAGCGAATTCAGGGGTGCCCGCAAATACTATGCGCATAGTGTCGCCAATTCAAAAATAGAGTCGGCATGATACCAAGTGATCTCCTGATCGAATCCACCCGACCGCGGCATCTTCCTGACGGGCGATTCGATCAGAGGATACCAAGTGACGATTTGGGCACGTCCGCGCGGGTGGGATAGTCGTCGCCGGCATGCAGGCCGGCCTGCCGCGGGACCATCGCCGGTCAGGCCTTGACCGCTTCGCGTTCCTGTTTGCGCAGGCGCGTCCGGATACGGTTTTGCTTCAGGACCGACAGGTATTCGACAAACACCTTGCCCATCAGGTGATCGAGTTCGTGCTGCACGCAAACGGCCAGCAGCCCTTCGGCTTCGAATTCGATGCTTTCGCCCTGTTCATTCAAGGTGCGCACACGAATATGCGCCGAACGCTGCACCTCGTCGTAGACGCCGGGCACCGACAGGCAACCTTCTTCGTACACCTGCGTTTCTTCGCTTTTCCAGATGATTTCGGGATTGATCAATACACGAAGATCGTTGCTGTCTTCGGACACATCGATTACCACCACCCTTTCGTGCACATCGACCTGGGTGGCGGCCAGGCCCACGCCGGGCGCGTCGTACATGGTTTCGGCCATGTCGCGGACCAGCGCGCGGATACGGTCATCGACAACCTGCACCGGCTTGGCGATTTTATGCAAGCGAGGGTCGGGATATCGAAGAATAGGAAGCAAAGCCATGGAAACAGATCCGAAATACGGGTAAGTATCTATGATAAAACAAATTTTGCATCAAGGATGGTTTGCGCGGCCCGCATGGCCTTGTTCACGCCTTCCCCGAGTATGACATTTGACTGCGCCCCCGGTCCCAAAATCCATCGCGGTATGCCACACTAGCGTATGCACCCCATTTTACCCACCGAAGAGCTCGGCGCCTGGATACGCCTGTCACTGGAACCCGGCCTGGGGCCGGCCGAAGCTCGCAACCTGCTGGCAGCCGTAGGGCTGCCGCAAGACATCTACGCCCTGTCGGCAACCGCCCTGGGCAAGTTCCTGCCCTCCGACCTGGCCCGGCAATTGAAACAAGCCGCCGGCGGCGACGTACAGGAAGCAATAGAAAACACGCTGCAGTGGCTGAAACACCCCGGCCACCACTTGCTGACCCTGGCCGATCCAGCCTACCCGCCAGCCTTGCTCGATATCCACGACCCGCCCCTCTTGCTTTACGCAAACGGCAATCTTGCCCATCTTGCCAAGCCTGTCATCGCCATCGTCGGCGCGCGCAGCGCCAGCGCGGCGGGCATGGACAACGCCCAGGCATTCGCCCGGCATCTGGCCGAGCAGGGCTGGTGCATCGCCAGCGGCCTGGCTTCAGGCATCGACGCCGCGGCCCACGAAGGCGCCTTGCAGGCCGGCCCCGAAGGCGGGAGCACCATAGCCATTCTCGGCACGGGCATCGACATCGTATACCCGGCTCAAAACCTCGAACTGGCTCACCGTATCGCCCGCGAAGGCGTCCTGATATCCGAATTTCCCCTGGGAACGCGCGCGCTTCCCTATCGCTTTCCCAAGCGTAATCGCCTGGTCGCCGGAATAGCCCGCGGGGTGCTTGTGGTCGAAGCCGCCAAGCAAAGCGGGTCGCTGATTACCGCCAGGCTGGCCTCTGAAATAGGACGCGAAGTCTTCGCGATTCCCGGGTCGATACACTCCCCCTTGTCGCGCGGCTGCCATGCATTGATCCGGCAAGGCGCCAAGCTGGTGGAGTCGGCGCAAGATATAAGGGAAGAACTGGGATCGTCCGGAGCACGGACGGTAACGCCCCCGGCAAAGGGCCGGCCGCAGCGCAAAAAACCGTCCGCCGACCCGGCCGGCCAGTTGATCATGGAAGCATTGGGTTATGATCCGGTACACCTTGATACTTTGCAAGAACGAACTCGCCTGGACCTGGCCACGCTGACCGCCCGCCTGCTGGAGCTGGAGCTCCAGGAAGTTGCAATACGCCTGAACGACGGCCGTTTCCAGCGTCGTTAGCCGGCTTGCACCCGTCCCGCTTTATGATATCTGTTATTGCCTGCAACCATGCCAAGGAGCATTTCCATGTCTTTGCCCAGTAAAGTCAAAATCGTCGAAGTATCTCCGCGCGATGGGCTGCAAAATGAAAAAGAATTTATTGCCACGCCCATAAAAATCGAACTTATCGACCGCTTGTCCCAGGCCGGCTTTCCCAATATAGAAACCGTTTCTTTCGTTTCTCCAAAATGGGTTCCGCAAATGGCTGACGGCGCCCAGGTCATGGCCGGCATCCAGCGCAGGCCAGGCACTATCTATTCGGCGCTTACGCCGAATCTGCGCGGTTTCGAAGGCGCCCTGGCCGCGGGCATCGATGAAGTGGTTATTTTCGGGGCCGCCAGCGAAGCGTTTTCGCAAAAGAATATCAATTGCTCGATCGCCGAGTCGCTGGCCCGTTTCGAGCCTGTCGCCCAGGCGGCCAAAGCCGCCGGCCTGCGCCTGCGCGGCAGCATCAGTTGCGCCCTGGGCTGTCCCTATCAGGGCGAAACGCCGGTCGAATCCGTGGTCGATGTCGCCAGGCGCATGCTGGCCCTGGGATGCGATGAAATCGACGTTGCCGACACGATAGGCGTCGCCACGGCAGTACGGGTCGGCCAAGTCATGCGCGCGGTTACCGAAATTGTCGATCCAGCCCGCGTATCGGGCCATTTCCACGATACCTATGGCCAATCGCTGGCCAATATACTGGCCGCCATGCAGGCCGGCATCTCCATTTTCCATAGCTCGGTCGCGGGCCTGGGCGGCTGCCCCTATGCCAAGGGGGCGACCGGCAATGTCGCCACCGAAGACGTGCTGTACATGATGCGCGGCATGGATATCGACACCGGCATAGACCTTGATGCCGTCGTGGATATCGGGCAATGGATCTCCGGCCACATTGGCCATAAATCATCCAGCCGCGCGGGCAATGCCCTGGCCGCGCGCAAGACAGGCTAAAGCCTGTCGCACTACAAGGCCCTAATGATATTTTCCACACAACACGCCCCCAGCGAACAAGAGCGATCCGAACTGTTCGAGGCTATCGGACCGCTCCCCCTGCATGGCGTGGCATGGCCAAAATGGATCAAGATCCTGGCCTGCCTGATTCTGGTCTTTATCGGCCTGATGATCGCGCAAACGGCTTCCGGCCCGGCCGGCAAAACGGTCAGCCCTTTGGCCGCGGGCTGCATCCTGCTTTGCTTCCTGGCCTTGATAGTGCTGGCGCGCTATATGCTGGTTTCTGAAACGCGGATTACGCACCGCGGCATCGAGCAGTCGTGGATTACGCGCCGCGAAGTCGCCTGGGAAGATATTCAGTTTGCAAAGTTCATTCCCCTGGTTGCGTCCAAGCGGCTGATCTGCTTTACCGGCAAAAGCCGGCCGGTGGTGTTCCAGGCCGGCACGCGCGAGCTGCAAATCGCTTTTGCCCGGATAGCATTGGTGTATAGGCGCCAGAAATAGCCGCTGAGGGCGTCCCGGCCGATTCATAGGGATCGCGCGTCAGCGGCTTGTATGCTTGCATGGTCGGAGAAGGGGCGCCGGATTGGCGGCTACGTCTGCGCGGCCTTGACCCATCATGCGGGCGGGGATTTAGCGTTAACAGGCCCTGGTCCGGCGAACCGGCGGGCCTGGCCAACCGGATATGAATCCGGCCGGAGACCGCCGTTGTGGAATCAGCGCACAGGCAGGGCGTACATCAAACCGCCGTCCGTCCATTGCGCATTCAGGCCGCGCTGGATTTTCAAGGGACTGCCCTGGCCCACATTGCGCTCGAAGCTTTCGCCGTAGTTGCCGACCTGCTTGATAATGTTATAGGCCCATTTTTCGTCCACGCCCATGTTCTTGCCGGCACCGGCCGTTACGCCCAATAGGCGCTGAACATTGGGATTGGCGCTTTTCAACTGCTCGTCGACATTCCTGGAGGTAATGTCCAGTTCCTCGGCTCCTATCATGGCGTGCAAGGACCACTTGACGATATTCAGCCACTGATCGTCGCCCTGGCGCACGAAAGGCCCTAAAGGTTCCTTGGAAATGATCTCGGGCAACACCACATAGTTGTCGGGCTTTTCAAGCTTGGAAATGCGTATCGATGCCAAGCCCGATGCGTCGGTGGTAAAGACATCGCAACGGCCCGCCGCAAATGCGTTGACCACTTCGTTGAATTGCTCGATCACCACCGGCTTGTAGTTGACGTTATTGGCCCGCGCCCAGTCGGCCATGGTATTTTCGTTGGAGGTGCCGGTTTGCATGCACACAGTGGCGCCGTTGAGCTCCTTGGCGCTTTTCACACCCAGCGATTTCGGCACCAGAAAGCCCTGGCCATCGTAAAAATTGATGCCGGCATGCACAGCGCCCAGGGCCGTATCGCGCTGTTGGGTAACTGTTGTATTGCGCGCCAGCAAATCGACCTCGCCCGACTGCAGCGCCGTAAACCGCTGTTGGGCATTCAGGGGAACCGCCTTGAATTTGGAGGCATCGCCCAGAACGGCGGCTGCCACGGCGCGACACATATCGATATCCAGCCCCTGCCATACACCCTTGGCGTCCGGCGCCGAGAAGCCTGCAAAACCGGTGGTAACGCCGCACTGCACCACACCGCGCTTCTTGACGACATCGAGCGTATCGGCGTGGGCAAGCTGCACACCGGCCAGCATGGCAAAGGCGCCAACAGCGTATTTGAATTTGCGCATAACATTCCTCTTACAGTAAATATCCATGTTCATTTTCGGCATGTTACTGCAATCGGCGAGCGCAAAAGAAAATAAACTTATTCATAACTGCGTATATCGTCGATCACTTTGCCGTCGTTAGGCAGGCTGCCGGGTTCGACCGCCTCGATCTCGGCGCGCAATTTGGTCAATTCGCGCACAGACGCCGCAATCCTGGGCAGCAGGCCGGGCGGCGGGTCCGCCAACTCGGCCTTGAGCACCATCATATCGCTGCCCACCGTGCCGCTCACAACCAGCCTGGCCTTGCCGAGTTCGGGATGGCGCTTGATTACCTGATCGATCTGGCCCGGATGCACGAACATGCCGCGCACCTTGGTCGTTTGGTCGGCGCGCCCCATCCAGCCCTTGATACGCACATTCGTGCGGCCGCAAGGCGATACGCCCGGCAAAATGGCCGACAGATCGCCCGTGCCGAAGCGCAGCAAAGGATAATCGGGGTTCAGGGTGGTAACCACCACTTCGCCCACCTCGCCGTCCGGCAAGGGTTGATTGCCGCCGGGCCGCACAATCTCAAGAATGATGTCTTCGTTGAGCACCAGGCCTTCGCGGGCCGGCGTTTCGTAGGCGATCATGCCCAGGTCGGCGCTACCGTATGCCTGATAGCCGTTTATTCCACGCTCGGCAAACCACTTGCACAAAGACGGCGGGAAAGCCTCGCCGGAAAACAGCGCGCGCGTCAGGGATGGCAATGCCACACCCATCTCATCGGCTTTTTCCAGGATGATCTTCAGGAAACTGGGCGTGCCGGTATAACCGGCCGGCGCCAGATCGGCAATGGCCTGCACTTGCTGCTCGGTCTGGCCAACGCCGCCCGGAAACACCGTGCAACCCAAAGCGTGGGCCGCCGTTTCCATCATGGAACCGGCAGGCGTAAAGTGATACGAGAAGCAGTTGTAAACCAGTTCGCCGGACCGAAAGCCGGCGGCATGCAAAGAGCGGGCAAAGCCCCAATAATCGGGCCGCTTGCTTTCAGGTTCGTAGATAGGACCGGGGGACGCAAAGACACGCAACGCCTGGCCCCACCCTATGGTGGAGAAGCCGCCGAATATCCGGTTGGCCACGGACGCACCCTGGTCCGCGCGGCCTTGCCTAGCGGCTAACTGGGCTTGCAACAGCTCGCCTTTCCGGACGACGGGAATGCGTTCCAGATCCGATCGCCGGCGAATGCCGTCCAGATCCAGTCCTCGCAGTTGCCGGGCAATGGCTGGAGCATTTTCGGACGCCTTTTTCAGGGCGGCCGGCAACCTGGCCAGCAAGGCCTGCTCGCGTTCGGACGCGGACGCCCGCTCGCGCTCCTCGAAAAATATGGTCATGATTTTGCCTCTAGGCCAGCCAGCGCTTGCGCCGTCGGTAGAATTTATTATCGCGAAAGCTTTTTCTTTCGCCGCTCGATACGCCCAGATAGAATTCCTTGACGTCCTCGTTTTCGGCCAGCGCCCGCGCGGCGCCGTCCATCATGACACGCCCATTTTCCAGGATGTAGCCATAATCGGCATAGCGCAGGGCAATATTGGTATTTTGTTCGGCCAGCAAAAAACTGACGCCTTCGCGTTGATTCAAATCGCGCACGATCTCGAAAATTTCTTCGACAATCTGCGGGGCCAGCCCCATGGAAGGCTCATCGAGCAAAATCATAGTGGGATTGGCCATCAGGGCGCGTCCGATCGCCGTCATCTGCTGCTCGCCGCCCGACGTATAGCCAGCCTGGCTGCCGCGGCGCTGCTTGAGCCGTGGGAAGTACTGATACACCTTGTCCAGCGAGGCATTGATCTCGGCCCGACCGATATTGCGGGTGTAAGCCCCCGTCAACAGGTTCTCTTCTATTGTCAGGTGCGCAAAACAATGCCGGCCTTCCATGACCTGCACGACGCCCCGCTTGACCAGGTCGGCCGGGGTCAGGCGCTCGATGCGTTCGCCGCGGTAGTCGATATAGCCTTTGGTGACATCGCCGCGCTCGGCCTTCAACAAATTGGATACGGCGCGCAAGGTAGTCGTTTTACCCGCTCCGTTCGCCCCGAGCAGCGCCACGATCTTGCCCTCGGGCACGCACAGCGACACCCCCTTGAGCACCAGGATGACGTGGTTGTATATGACCTCGATGCCGTTCACGTTCAGCAGCATTTTGGGGGGCGGGGCCTCGACACTCGCATTCATAATATTTCCCTGCAATCAGTTCGGCCCGGCCGCCGCATGCCCGCGGCCGGGAATTCACACTGTTGAATTACTCGTCGCAAGTACGCTTGGCGATTTTCTTTTCAGAAGCGTATTTATCGCCCATTTCCTTGACCAGCGGATCGACGAATTTCTTGTCGGACTGATACCAATCGGAAACGATCTTGAACTTGCGCGCCGTCCCATTGAATGATGCGCGCCCAATCGTCGCCCATGTGATTGCTGCACGAGGTCTTGAGCGGACGCATGATCTGGCCGAAGCCCAATTCCTCGAGGCGTTCCTTGGTCAGATTCAAGTGTTCGAAACCCCATTGAATCTGTTCGCGCGTCATGTGCTTGCCCTTGCCGTATTTTTCCTGAGCGGCGCGTATGGCTTCGACCTGCAGCATGGAAATCATCATGCCGCGCGTATGGCCAATGGTGCCCACGTACTTGCCATTGGTATCGGTGCCCTGGCCTTTATCGTAGACGTATTTTTTAAGGTCTTCGTGCACCCTGCCATGGTCGGCGCTATTCTGGATAGTGATGCCGTTGTAGCCCTTGGCGACCTGCCCGAGGTCCTGGACATCGTTCTCGGAACTGGCCCACCAAATGGCATACATCTTGTCCCTTGGGTAGCCGACGGCTTGCGCCTCGCGAATTGCCGTAGGGGTCATGATGCCAGCGCTCCACATCAGGACGAAATCCGGACGCTTCTGGCGAATTTGCAGCCAGGTGGATTTCTGCTGCACGCCGGGCGCGGTAACCGGATAAAGCTGCAGTTCGAAACCATTGGCTTTCGCGCGCGCCTCGAGCAGGGGAATGGGCTCTTTGCCGAACGGCGAATCGTGGTACACAAGGGCGATTTTCTTGCCCTTGAGTTTGTCTTCGCCGCCCAGTTTCTTGGCAATATCCTGGATCATGACATCGGCCGCGGTCCAATAGGTGCCCAGCAAAGGGAAGTTCCATTTGAAGACGGTGCCGTCCGCCGACTGGGACAGGCCATAGCCGGTGGTCAGCACCGATACGCCATCGGTAAACGCCTTGTCGGTCACGGCAAACGTGATGCCGGTGGACTGCGGATCGAAACTGGCGGCGCCGCCGTTTTTGTCTTTCAGCCTTTCGTAGCACTCCACGCCGCGGTCGGTCGCATAAGCGGTTTCGCATTCTTCGTAAACGATCTTGACGCCGTTGATGCCGCCATCGCGCGCATTGACCAGCTTCAGGTAATCCATCTTGCCGTCGGCCCACGGAATACCCAGAGGGGCAAAAGAACCCGTGCGGTACGCCAGCAAAGGTATGAACTGCTCTTCGGCGGCTGATGCCGGCAGCGCGGATGCGGCCAGCGTGCCGGCTACAGCGACCATGGCCGCGGCCAATTTAAGGGAACGTTTCATCTCCAAGTCCTCCTGGTGGTGTCTATGTGCACCGTTTGTGTTGCGGCGTGGCCCAGACGGGCCAGCCGGGTTGCTGATGTGCTGCCATGAAAAAACTTAATGAGGGAATGGCCAGATGCGCAGCTTTTCCTTGCCTATGCTCCATAGCCGCGCCAGGCCGTGCGGCTCGACAATCAGGAAAAATACGATAAGCGCCCCGAAAACCATGTGTTCGATGTGCGAAGCCGTATCCACCGCCAAGTTCCAGCCGAACAGCTGCGGCACATTGGTCAACAGCACGGGAACCAGCACCATGAAGGCGGCGCCGAAAAAGCTGCCGACAATAGACCCCAGGCCGCCGATGATGACGATGAACAACAATTGCAAGGACCGGCTCAAGTCGAATGCCAGAGGCTCCCAGGATCCCAGGTGGACATAGGCCCACAGGGCGCCCGCCACGCCGATAATGAAAGAACTGACGGCGAAAGCGGTGAGCTTGGCGTAAACCGGACGGATACCGATCACCGAAGCGGCCACGTCCATGTCGCGTATCGCCATCCATTGCCGCCCGATGGCGCCGCGCACCAGATTCTTGGCCAGCAAGGCAAACACCGCCACGAAGATCAACACGAACAAATAGCGCTGTACCGGCGTTTGGACCGGCAGCCCGAAAGCTTCGAGAGCGGGTACCGACACATTGCCCGACGACGAATAGTTGGTGAAGTAAGGGATGCGCAGGAACGCCCAGTCTACGAAGAACTGCGCCGCCAACGTGGTAACCGCAAGATAAAGCCCGCGTATGCGCAGGCTGGGAACCCCGAACACCACGCCGACCAGCGTTGCAAAAACCCCGCCCAGCAGAATCTGCACGACCAGCGGAGTGGCGGGCATGCGCACGCCGAAATTCCAGGCGGCATAAGCGCCCACGGCCATGAAGGCGCCCGACCCTATGGAAATTTGCCCGCAATAGCCCACCAGGATATTCAAGCCTATGGCCGCCAGCGACAAAATCAGGAAAGGTATGAAAATGGCCTGCAGAAAATAATTCGATGCCAGCAACGGAACAAAGACAAAGGCGGCAAGCAGCAAGGCCAGGACAAAGACGCGATCCTGCCGGATCGGGAAAATTTGCTGATCCGCCCGATAAGAGCTTTTGAACTGGCCGTTTTCACGATAAAACATAGTGAGTATCCGATCTTTTTTTGGTTAAACCATCAGACGCGGTCAATGATTTTTTCACCGAACAAGCCCTGCGGACGAAACAGCAGGAATACCAGCGCCAGCACATAGGCAAACCAGATTTCGATTCCGCCGCCCACGAACGGCCCCAGGTAAACCTCCGAGAGTTTTTCGCCTACGCCTATGATCAAGCCGCCGATGATGGCGCCGGGCACCGAAGTCAGGCCGCCCAGGATGACCACGGGCAAGGCGCGCAAAGCGGCGGTAGACAGCGTGAACTGCACACCGAACTTGGACCCCCAGATAACGCCGGCGACCAGCGCGACCACGCCCGCCACGGTCCATACCACCACCCAGATGCGGTTCAGCGGAATGCCTATGGATTGGGCCGCCTGGTGGTCGTCGGCCACGGCCCGCAAGGCGCGCCCCACCGAGGTGTACTGGAAGAAAACCGCCAGCGCGGCGACCAGCAAGGCCGAGACGCCCGCCGCGGTAAGGTCTTCCAGGCTGATCAGCACGCCGCCTTCGAATACCGTGTCGAGTATGAAGGCGGGATCCTTGGGCATGCCCACGTCGATCGAATACACGCTGCTGCCGAATATGATCTGGCCCATGCCATCCAGGAAATAACTGATTCCTATGGTCGCCATCAGCAGCGTGGTGCCTTCCTGGTTGACCAGGTAACGCAGTACCCAGCGCTCGATGGCCAGGGCGATCAGCCACATGAAGATGGCGCTGACGATGAAAGCCAATATATTCGCCAGCAGCAGGCTTTCTATCCCCAGCCAGCGAGGTATCCATTCGGAGAAGCGCGCCATCGACAAGGCGGCGATAAGCACCATGGCGCCCTGCGCAAAATTGAATACGCCGGATGCCTTGAAAATCAGGACAAAACCCAGCGCCACCAGCGAATACAGCATGCCCGTCATCAGGCCGCCAAACAGGGTTTCCAGGAAAAATGCCATCTCTGTCTTCCTTGTTTAATGGCTGGCGCCGAGATAGGCGCGTATCACTTCTGGATTCTGGCGGACGTCGTCGGGCAGGCCGTCGCCGATTTTCTTGCCGTAATCCAGCACCACGACGCGGTCGGAGATATCCATCACCACTCCCATATCGTGCTCGATCAGCACAATCGTGGTGCCGTATTCTTCGTTGACATCGAGAATGAAGCGGCTCATGTCCTGCTTTTCTTCGATGTTCATGCCGGCCATGGGCTCGTCGAGCAGCAAAATACGCGGCTCCATGGCCAGGGCGCGTCCCAGGTCCACCCGTTTCTGCAGGCCGTAAGGCAAGCGCCCGACCGGCGTCTTGCGGTGCGCCTGGATTTCCAGGAAATCGATGAGGTTTTCCACGAATTCGCGATGGGCGATTTCTTCGCGCTGCGCCGAACCCAGGTGAAACGCCTGCGCAAGAATACCGCTGGTCATGCGCAAATTGCGGCCGGTCATGATGTTGTCCAGGACGCTCATGCCCTTGAACAGGGCCAGGTTCTGGAACGTGCGGGCAATGCCCATTTCGGCGGCGCGCCTGGAGTTCATTTTTGAAAACCTGACGCCGGCCAACGTGATTTCGCCCTGCTGCGGCGTGTAAACCCCGTTGATCACATTGAGCATCGAGCTTTTGCCCGCGCCGTTCGGCCCTATGATGGCCCGGATTTCATGTTCCCGCACATCGAATGAAATATCGGTCAGGGCCTTGACCCCGCCAAAGGCGAGCGAGATATTTTGCAGATCGAGAATTGTTGCGCCGATCCGTTGGTCGCGAGCGGTTTGACTCATTACGCAGCCTTCTTCGTGTTGCCTGGAAATAGCTTTGCATCGGCGATCGCCAGGTCAGCCGATATCTTGCCCTTGCGGCCATCCTCGAACTTCACCTCGGTTTCGATGAACTGCCTGGTTTTGCCCTGGAAAAGCGCCTCGACCAGAATGTCGTATTTCTGGGCAATGAAAGCACGCCGCACTTTGCGGGTGCGGGTCAGTTCGTCGTCGTCCGGATCGAGCTCTTTGTGCAAGATGAGAAAGCGCGACACTTGCGAACCGCACAGCTTGGGGTCGATGGCCAGATCGGCATTGACTTCTTCGACGCATAGCCGGATAAGCTGGTAGACCTCGGGCTTTTGCGCCAGATCGGTGTATCCGGCATAAGGCAGGCCCTTGCGCTCGGCCCAATTGCCCACGGCTTCCAGATCGATATTGATGAACACGCAAACCTCGGGCCTGCCGTCGCCGAAAGCCACCACTTCCTTGATATGCTGGAAGAACTTGAGCTTGTTTTCGATATATTTGGGGGCGAACAAACTGCCGTCGGCAAGCTTGCCGACGTCTTTGGCGCGATCGATGATTTTCAACTGGCCATCGGTGTCCATATAGCCGGCATCGCCCGTGTGGTACCAGCCATCGAAGGTATAGGACTCGGCCGTAGCCTGCGGATTGCGGTAATACTCTTTGAAGAGGCCGGGGCTTTTAACCTGGATTTCACCGTTTGGGGCAACGCGGATCTCGACCCCTTTCACCGGAGGTCCGACCGTGTCGGCGCGCACATGCCCGTCGGCCTGCACACACACGAACACCGAGGTTTCCGTTGAACCGTAAAGCTGCTTCAGGTTGATCCCGATAGATCGGTAAAACACGAACAGGTCGGGTCCTATGGCCTCGCCGGCGGTATAGGCAATGCGCACCCTGCTCATGCCCAGCGCATTGCGCAAAGGCCCGTATATAAGAGCGTTGCCTATGCCGTACTTGAAACGGTCCCAGGCGCCGACGGATGGGTCATTATCGAGAATGCGCACGCCCACGCGGCGCGCCAGCCCCATGAAGGCATGGAACAGTTTGCGCTTGATGGCGCTGGCGTCTTCCATGCGTATCATCACATGGGTCAGCAAGCCTTCCAATACGCGCGGCGGCGCAAAATAATAGGTCGGCCCGATATCGTGCATGTCGATGGACACCGTTTCGGGCGACTCGGGGTGATTGACGGTAAAGCCCGTGACCAGGAACTGGGTATAAGAAAACATGTTCTGGCCTATCCAGGCCGGAGGCAAGTAGGCCAGCACCTCTTCGCGATCGGTCAGGTTTTCGAATTCCTGGATGGCTAGGCCGCGGTCGATCAGCGCGTGATGCGTGAGCACCACTCCTTTGGGTTTGCCGGTGGTGCCCGAGGTATAAAACATGGCCGCGGTATCGCCGGGCGCGACGGCTGCAATCGCGTCGTCGATGTAGCCGGGATGGCTGGCGGCATGCTCCCGCCCAAGCTCCAGCAAGCGATCGAAGGCCAGAAGACTGGGAGTCGTATAGTTGCGCAAGCCGCGCGGATCGTCGTAGACGATGTAGCGCAATGCCGGACAGTCCTGGACGATCTCCAGCATTTTGTCGACCTGCTCCTGGTCTTCGACTATCGCCACGCGAATTTCGGCATCCTGGAAGACATAAAGCATTTCGGCGGCAACCGCATCCTGATACAAGGGAACCGGTATGGCCCCTATGCACTGCGCCGCCATCATGGACAAATACAGGCGCGGCCGATTCTCGCCTACAATCGCAATATGCTGGCCTGCCCGCACGCCCAGGGCGGCAAGCCCGCTGGCCAGTTCGTGCATTTGCCGGTATAGCTGGCTCCAGGTAATGGTTTGCCAGATGCCAAGATCCTTCTCGCGCATTGCCGGGCGCTCGCCACGCACTTGCGCATGGTGCAGCACTAAAGCAGGGAAGGTTTCGGTCCCCGCGTATATCCTTTGCGTAGGCAGATTTTGCGCCACGGTGTCTCCTTCAGCCAGTATCATGTCCCCTTGTGGATGGGGCTTGTGGTTATATATATCCAGCCATTCCCGGCGGCCTGGTTTTATTCTGCCGGGGAGGTAAAGGTATAGGGTCGTATAACATTGAACTGTCGCGGATATGACATTCCGGCTTTTCCTAGGGTAATTCCTCATGAAACAGAAAGACTCACTGCAAGGCGCCGCGGCGTGGCTGGAATTGTTATCGGCCGACCAGCGGGCGCGAGTACAGCGAGACGTTTCGTTCACGCATTATCCCGCTGGAGCCATGATAGAACGCAAAGGCGAAAAAGCCTATGCATGGATAGGGGTCCTAAGCGGCCTGATCAAAGTATCGGTGGGTACATCCGATGGCCGGCTTGCTTCGCTTACCGGCGTGCCCTCGGGCGGATGGATAGGCGAAGGCTCTTTGCTCAAGAACGAAATACGCAAATACGATATCGTGGCCTTGCGGGAATCCGCTATCGCGCGGCTGCCGGTCGCCACCTTCAATTGGCTGCTGGACACCAGCATTCCGTTCAATCGCTATTTATTGCATCAATTGAACGAACGGGTGGCGCAATTCATCGGCAAGGCCGAGTACGACCGCCTATTGGCGCCCGATGCCCGGGTAGCGCGCTGCCTGGCTGAATTATTCAATCCCCTGCTGTATCCGGGGAAAAGCATGCGCCTGGACATCACACAAGAGGAAATCGGCTACCTTGCCCGCATATCGCGGCAGCGCGCCAATCAGGCCTTGCGCACCCTGGAAGCGGCGCAATTATTGAAGATAGAATACGGGGCCGTCCAAGTTCTGGACCTGAACGGCCTGAAGCATTACAGCTTATAGCGGCGACCCGGATCGCCCTGCCAGGAGCCCACAAGCCAGCGGGCCGCCGGCCTGCAAACTCAGTCCAGCTTTATACCGGCGGTTTTGATCACGGCGCCCCATTCCTTGCGCTGCTGGTCCGCATAGTCCTTGAAAGCGGCAGCCGGCATAGGCATGGGCTCGACCCCCATGCCTTTTATTTTCTCCTGCACATCGGCCGATTCCAGCGCGGTCTTCAAATCGGCGTTGAGTTTATTCACCACGTCATCGGGAAGGCCGGCCGGGCCGACCAGACCCTGCCAGGCGTAAGCGTTGAAATCCTTGACTCCCGCTTCAGCCATGGTGGGGACATCGGGCAGCAAAGCCAGGCGCTTGGGCGTCGCAACGGCCAACACGCGCAGTTTTCCGGCTTTGATATTGGACAATGCCGCGGCGGAATCGACAAAGCCGGCGCTGACTTGCCCGCCCAGCAAATCCTGGATCGCGGGGGCGGCGCCTTTGTAGGGCACATGCACGATATCGACGCCGGCGCGCTGCTTGAACATTTCAAGCGCCAGGTGATGCGGCGAACCGGAGCCTGCCGACGACGCCGTCAGTTTGCCGGGGTTTTTGCGCGCGGCGGCGAGCAGATCTTGCACGGTTTTGTAAGGCGAGCCTTGATTGACGGCCAGCATCAGGGGAAAGCGCGCCAGGCCGCCAATGTAAGTAAATTTGGCCGGATCGTACGCAAGCTTGGAATAGAGCCAAGGATTAAAGGCCAATGTGCCAGAATCGGCGGTGCCTATTACATAGCCGTCGGGTTTGGCGTTCTGGATAAAGCCGGCGCCGATTATTGTGCCGGCGCCTGGCTTGTTTTCCATTACCAGGGTTGTGCCCAGCAGTTTTTCGAGAGTGGCGGCGGTTACGCGGGCAATCACGTCTGAACCGCCCCCGGCGGGGTAAGGAATGACCCATTGGATCGAACGTTCGGGCCAGCTTGCGGCGTGACTCAGGCCGGCCAGGCCGAATGCGGACAGGACCGCCACATATTTCAATAGTTTAGGCATAAATAATTGCTCCGTATGGTATCCAGGCCTCTGCCCGGTTGCCACGATTATGCTACGGCTTGGGTATTTTTGGTTGAATCAGGCGCCTGGCTTCACGTGCCAAGGCCTGGCGGCGTAATGCAAAAACACTGTCCTCGACAATACGTCCCCATTTAATTTCATTAATGGGAAATGGGGACGTAGTATGCTTGCTGCGCTAAAATATCGAATCCTGCGCGGCAGGCTTTGCACATTGCTTCATTCAAATAACGCTTGAGGTCGTAAAACATGTCAGAACATCCTACGCATTCCATCCCCTCCTACCTGAATTCGCATGAACTGGGGCCGTGGGGCGTATACCTGGAACAGGTCGAGCGCGTAACGCCCTACCTGGGCAAGCTGAGCAAATGGGTCGAAACGCTGAAGCGCCCGAAACGGTCCCTGATCGTCGATGTGCCCATCGAACTGGACAACGGCACTATCGCCCACTTCGAGGGCTATCGTGTGCAGCACAACACTACGCGCGGGCCAGGCAAGGGCGGGGTCCGCTTCCACCAGGACGTTACCCTTTCCGAAGTCATGGCGCTGGCCGCCTGGATGTCGGTCAAGACAGCCGCCGTCAACCTGCCCTTCGGCGGCGCCAAAGGCGGCATACGCATCGACCCTCGCAATTACTCCAAGGGCGAACTCGAGCGCATCACGCGCCGCTACACCAGCGAGATCGGCGTCATCATCGGGCCCAACAAAGACATTCCCGCCCCCGATGTCAATACCAATGCGCAAACCATGGCCTGGATGATGGATACCTACTCCATGAACGAAGGCGCGACCACCACGGGCGTGGTCACCGGCAAGCCTGTGTCCCTGGGCGGCAGCCTGGGCCGCGTCGAAGCCACCGGCCGCGGCGTCTACGTGGTCGGCTGCGAAGCCGCGCGCGACAAGGGCATACCGATAGAAGGCGCGCGTGTCGTCATTCAGGGCTTCGGCAATGTGGGCGGCACCGCGGCGCGGCTGTTCTATGAAGCCGGCGCCAAGGTCATCGCCGTGCAAGACCACACCGGCTGCATACACAATGCCAACGGCCTTGCGGTTCTGACTCTGCTCGAACATGTCGAGGAACACGGCGGCGTGGCAGGCTGCCCGGGCGCGGAAAGCCTTGCCAGCGACGACTTCTGGGCATTGGAAACCGAACTGCTGATCCCCGCCGCCCTGGAAAGCCAGATCCATGAAGGCAACGCCAATTCGGTCAGGGCCAAGATTGTCATCGAAGGCGCCAACGGCCCCACCACACCCGAAGCGGACGACATTCTTACCTCGAACGGCACGTTGATCGTGCCCGACGTGCTGGCCAATGCCGGCGGGGTAACCGTCAGCTATTTCGAATGGGTGCAGGATTTCTCCAGCTTCTACTGGACCGAACCCGAAATCAATCACCGCCTGGAAGCCATGATGCGCGCCGCCTACACGTCGGTCTCGGCCGTTGCCGACAAGCACAAGGTTACGCAGCGCACGGCGGCGTTCATCACCGCCTGCACGCGCATCCTGGAGTCGCGCGAAGTACGGGGCCTGTACCCTTAGGGCCTGTTGACGCTAAATCCCCGCCCGCGCCGGTGTCATAGCGGGCGCAGGGCAAGGCGCGGGTGAGGCGGCGTACCGAGCGTACGCAACGAATCCGCAACACGGCCCTGCGCCCGCTATGACACCGGCCCTAATCGGCCATCAGCAAGGCAAGCGGCAGGTCGGCAAATACGTCGGCCAGCCGCAATGTGCCATCCGCCGCGCATTGGCGCGGACAGCCACCCAGGACATCCTGCAAGCTCGCCCCTATATAGCGGCGCGGCAGGACGACCCCTGTATCGCCCCAGAACAGCGGATCGATCAAAGGCAACCCACGGCTGCCGGCCATGGCCACGCCGCTGAAACACAAGCGCGGCACCAGGACAAACACATGCTTGTCCTGCCAGGTGCGCAAGAACGCCAGGACATGCTTGCTTTGCGGGCCCAGAACCGGCAGGCCGAAATAATCCCCGAACGCAAAGACATTCGGGAAATCGCGCCGCAGCGCCAGCGATCTTGCCAGTACGGCTTGCTTGAGACGGCCGCTCTTCCAGTCGTCGACCAAGGCCGGAATGCCGGCATCGGAATCGAGCGCATCCAGCGCCGTCCGGCGCGCCGGGTAATCCACATCGCGGCGGTTGTCGGGGTCGACCAGGCTGAAATCCCAGAAATCCGTTCCCTGATATAGATCCGGCACACCTGGGCTGCTGACACGCAGCAAGGTCTGCGCCAAGCTGTTGACCGCTCCGGCAGGCGCTATTTCAAGTGCGAACCGCTCAATATCCCGCGCCAGGGCATGAGCCCGGCCGCCGGGCACCAAGCCTTGTATGAACTCCACACTATCCTGCTCGTAGTCCAGGTCAGGCTCGAACCAATTGGAATGCATCTTGGCTTCGCGCAGCGCCTTCGTTTGCCACTGCGCCAGGCGTTCAACATAATGCCCCATGCCGGCGCTATCGTCCGCCGCCAGGCCAAGAGGCCAAGAGCCCGCCAATGTCTGGAAAAGCATATAGCGTTCGCCCGCCTGCACCGCATCCGTCGGTACGGCGCCGCTATCAGGCCACCGCAGCCAGCGCTGGCTGGCCCGCTCCCACTGCCGCGGTATTTCGCTTAGCACCGCCAGGCGCGCCCGCACATCTTCGCCGCGCTTGTGATCGTGCGTGGCGGTGGCCAGCATGGAGCGGGGCGCGCAAGAAGCACGCCACAGATTGCGTTGATGAAAAGCCTCTGGCGAAATCGCCAGCACCGCCGGATCGGAGCCGACCTCGTTGCGCGACAGCAGACGCCCGTAACGATAGAAAACCGTATCCTCCAGCGACTTGGCCGCCAAAGGCGGCGTCAACTGCTGGAACCGGCGTATTGCCTCGCTCTGCAAATCATGCACGGCCGTGCCGGAACCCTCGGCCGATGCGATCGGACTGCCTCCCAGCCAAATATCCAGGATATCCAGCAGTAATCGTTCGCTGCCCTTTTCCCGGTCGAGCCGGCCACGAACAGTCAGCACCAACTGCGCGAAACGCTCGGCGTCCGCATCATTGCGGCCGGACGCCGAGGCATAGCTGCGATACACAGGAAATGCCGCCAGCAACTCGTCGAGCACACGGGCAATCGCCGCGGGGGTCCAGTCCCTGGTGTATACGCTGGTCCGCGCCAGGCGCGACAAGACGTGCAGCAAGCTCTCACGCTCCGCCACGAAATGGCGCCGCAGCATCAGTCGCCGGGCATCCCGTACAAAGCAGCCGACCGGACGCGCATCCTGTGCGACGGCTTGCCACTGGACGCTGAGCGCGGGCTCTCCCGCCGGGTCGTGCAGCACCGCCGCCGCCTGATCCATGAAATCATAGCCGCTGGTGCCATCCACCGACCAGCTATCGTCCAGCGTTTCGCCATCGGCCAGGATTTTCTCGACCACCAGCCACGGTTGATCGCCGCTCAGAACGCCAGGACGCTGCCCGACGCGCTGTGCAAGCGCCTGGCGCAATTGCCGGCAATAAGCGGCGGGATCGGCCAAACCATCGACATGATCGATGCGCAAACCGTCGATCAGGCCTTCCGCAAACAAACGCAGCGGCAAGGCATGCACGGCATCGAATACCGCCTGCTGCTCCACCCTTACTCCGATCAGCTCGCTGATTTCGAAAAAACGCCGCCAATTGATGCTTTCGGCGGCGCAGCGCCACCACGCCAGGCGGTAATGCTGCCGCTCCAGCAACTCATGCAAACGCTGCTGCCCCTGGACCAGGCTATTGTCATGCAGCGCCAGTATTTCCCGGGTATCCAGGGCATCCATGGACAACGACTCCGGCGCCACGGGATAGCGCGCGCCGCAAGCCTCGATCTGGAACGACCGGGCGCTTTCGTCGAAGACCAGTTCAATGCCGCCGCTGGCCAGAGTCGGCCCATACGCATCGGCCAGGAATGGCGCCAGCACCTTGCCCGTCAGGCTGGAATCCGGCGGACGCCAATCGATATCCAGCCACGTGGCATAGGCGCTGCGCTCCCCATGCCTCAGGATGTCCCACCACCAGGCATTGCCGGCATGAACGGCCATATGATTTGGAACAATATCAAGCAGCAGCCCCATGCCATGGGCCCGCAAACGCCCGGCCAGCTCCCTCAGGCCCGCCTCGCCGCCCAGTTCGGGGCTGACAACGGAGTGATCGATCACGTCATAGCCATGCATCGATCCGGGCCGGGCGCGCGAAACAGGCGATGTATAAAAATGGCTGATTCCCAACCCGGCGTAATACGAAACCTGCGCGCACGCATCTTGCAAGCTGAAGCCCGCGTGCAATTGCAAACGTACCGTGGCGCGCGGCATAGTCATGCCTTTCTCCTGGCAAGTTTTATGGCGTCGATGCCATTCATCACACAGTCATCGGAAAAAATTTCATCCACTCCCACAGGCAGGCACTGGGTCCAGTTCGGATGCCCGACCTCGCCTTGGACCACGCTGCCGGGCAGGTTCGGCTGCTCGGACAAGCCCAGCAAGTCTTCCAGCGCCACGATCATCAACGGAGCCCGCGTGCCGGCCACGAAAGCCAGCACGGCATCGCGCGGCGCGGCCAGGGGCGGCGCCAAATCGGATCCGGACACGCAGCCCGCATCCCGCAAGGCCCGCCATAATGCCGTCTTATCCCGCAGGCGCGCGTCGGCCTGCCGCGCGATTTGATCGTCGGCAAGCTTATCCAGCCGTTTGCGCCAATCCAGATCGCGTCCGGTCCACCATCCAGTAATAGTGGGAAGATCATGAGTCGTGGGCGTGGCCATGGCGTATGGCGGCCAGCGCGATGGGGCCACGAAAGCCGAGGCCGTGGCCGCGGCGGGCGCCGGGGTTTCCGACGCGGACGCGAGTTCCCGGCCGGATTCGCTGTCGGGCTCGCGGACAGCCGCCGGCGAACGCTCAAACCACAGCACGCTGGTGCCCAGTATGCCCTTGCGGCGCAGCGTCTCATTGAAGCCTTCCGGCACCGTGCCCAAATTCTCGCCGATCACGATAGCCTTGTGGCGCCATGCTTCCAAAGCAAGCAGGCGCAGCATGTCTTTCATGGGATAGCGCAGATAGACGCCATCCGCCGGGGCGGCGGATGGCGGAATCAGCCACATGCGCCCCAAGCCCAGAATATGATCGATACGCACTCCGCCCGCATGCGCCAGCACTGCTCGCAAGGTATCAATGAATGCGGCATAGGAATGTTGGCGTAAAGCGCGCGGCGAAAAGGCGGTAAGCCCCCAGTTTTGTCCTTGCGGCTGAAACAGATCCGGCGGCGCGCCCACCAACACGCCCGGCAGCATATCGCCCGGTTTGCTCCAGGCGTGGCTGCCGCGCGGATCCGTCCCGATGGCCAGATCCGCGATCAATCCTATCGGCATGCCCGCGCCGCGCGCACTCTGTTGCGCAAACCGCAAGCCGCCATCGGCAAGCCATTGCAAAAAAACATGGAAACTGATTTCCGTTTCGTGCCGCGCCGCGTACGCCTCTACACCCGGGCCGCAATAATCGTGCAGTTCGGCCGGCCAATCGCGCCATCCGCTTGCCGGCCCAAGCACCGCCGAATAATGAGCGTGCAAGGCCTCATAGCGGGCATGGCTTTCCAGGGCCAGGCCGCCGTCCCGGCGAAATGCCGCGAGCTTTTGCACGAGAAGGTCAGGGCCGTGCCGGCGGAAATTCTCGAACAAACGCTTCAACAGCAGCATGCGCCGAGGCAAAATAAGCGGCCAATCGACATGCCCGCCATCGGACGCCGCAGCACGAAACCCATCCGTATCCAACTGGCTTGCCGCTAGACGCGGCGCATCCATGCCCAGGACAATAGAGGGATCGATATACGCCGTATTCAAGAACAACCGGCTGGATGGAGCATAAGGGCTGTTGCGCGCAGGGTCTGCGCTGAACATGGCATGCACCGGGCTGATCGCCACCGCGCTCGCGCCGGACTGCGCGGCCCGGCTGGCCAACTCGGCCAGCAAGCCGAAATCGCCGCCGGCCTCCCAACCGGGCCAGACAATGGGCGCGGACGGTCCCGGCATAGTCCGCGGCTTGCCGGCATGAAGCCGCGGGCGCGAGCGGCGCAAACTGTAGACCTGCGCGGCGACTCCCCAGGCGCGTTCCCGGCGCCACCCTATTACATCATCCACAGTCGGGCAACGCTTGGGCGCAACCGCCAGAGTAAGCGTTATGTCCCCAATGGCCAACTGATGGTACCCCGCCTGCCTGATGCCCGGAATGCGGATCCTGCCCCGCCCCGCCGGACTGGCCCTGCCGATATATTGCTTGCCGCCTTCCAGCGTCAAGGTATAGACCAGCGACCCTGCATGCCGAAAAACCAGCGGCTCGTTGACGGTCACTATCAGCATGGCGCCGGATTGTTCCTCGCGCTCGAGCCGGTGCAGGCTTTCGGATATCTGCCTCGGACTGTCGCAGGGCAGCTCCATCGTATTCAGCATGCCGCGCAGCACAGGCTCTTCCACCCGCCGCTCCCGGCCATGCGCATCTTGCCATTCGGGCACCAAACCGGCCGCCTCGGCCAGGTGCAATAACTCAGTGTCGGTCCGGCCCGCCGCGCCAATCATGCCTTTCCCTTGGCCTTCGCGCTGAAGACGCGGCCCGGCACCAATGTTGCGGTCGTACTGGCGGCAAGCACACGGCCGGCGCTCAACTCTCCGCTCGCCAACGACTTGCTTTCATAAACAATAAACTCGCCCGCAACCAATGTATTGACGGGCAACTCGACATCCCCCGCGGAAAGATTGCAGTACAAGCTCAATAGGCTGCCATTGCCCAGGCGCCAGCGCGCCACCAGGCACAAGGGCGCCAGAATATGAACGGATACGCTGCGCGCGCCGGCTAGATAAGGTGTAATGAACTCATGCCGCAAGCGCAGCAAACGGGTATAGCAGCCGCGCCACCGCATGGCTTGCCTGTCTTGCGGATTCACCTGTATTTTGGAGCGCTCCCAGGTTTGCGCATCGTTCGGATCGGGTATCAGATCCCTGGCGCGCGGATCCGAAAACTGGCGGAAACCGGCAAATTCCTTGCGCCTGCCGTCGCGCACCGCCTGCGCCAGCCGAATGTCCTTGAAACTGGTGAAATATTGAAATGGTTCCATCGCGCCCCCCTCTTCCCCCATGAACAACATGGGGATATGCGGCGCCAGCATCTGCAGGGCGACGGCGGCGTGCAATGCATCGGAGCCGGATCCGCAAAGCGTAGTCAAGCGCTCGCCCATGGCCCGATTGCCGATCTGGTCATGGTTCTGCAAGAAAAACACAAAGGAGCTGGGCGCCAGGCTTGCGCTAGGCTCGCCGCGCGGCCGTCCGGAACGCAAGGGACTGGACTGGCCCTGGTAAATAAAACCTTCGGCCAGGCAACGCGCCAATTTGCCGGTGGGGTCATCCTGATATGCGGAATAATAGCCCTGGGTTTCTCCGGTCAGCATTGTGTGCAGCACATGATGAGCGTCGTCGTTCCATTGAGCGTCGAATCCCTGGGTCATCAAGCTGGCGCTGTTATCGTCGTTTTCCAGCACCAGATGCACATGCCGCCCAGACCCTATGCGCTCACGCACAAAACGCGCCATTTCCGGCAGCCAGTCCGGCCCGGGTATTGCATGGACGGCATCCAGGCGCAAGCCGTCAAAGCGGTATTCGCTCAGCCAGTAAAGCGCATTCTCGGCGAAAAAAGCACGCACCTGGGGCTGCCTGAAATCGATCGCCGGCCCCCACGGCGTGGCCATATCGTGGCGAAAGAAATCGGGGGCATATGACGCCAGATAGTTTCCATCGGGGCCGAAATGGTTGTAGACCACATCGAGAAAAACCATCATGCCCAGGCCATGGGCCTCATCCACCAGGGCTTTCAGTTCATCGGGAGAACCGTAAGCGCAATCGGGCGCGTAGGGCAGCACACCGTCATAGCCCCAATTGCGCGGCCCCGGGAAATCGGCGACAGGCATCAATTCGATCGCGGTAATGCCCAGCTCGGCCAAATCGGCCAGCCTTGCCCGGACGCCCTGAAAACCGCCGGCCAGGCCCGCGTGCACTTCATAAAGCACGGTGTCGGTCCAGGGGCGGCCGCGCCATCCCTGATTGCGCCAGACATAGGCTCCCGGGTCGACCACGATGCTCGCATCATGCACGTCGCCATCCTGCAGGCGGGAAGCCGGGTCGGGCACGAACAAGCCCTCTCCAATGCAATACCGGTAGCGGGTTCCGGGAGCGCATGCGCACCGCAACTCGTAGAACCCGCCGCCGACGGCATCCATGGCCCGCAGCGGCTCATCCTCCACGGCCAGCCACAGCCGCGCCACGCCTGGCGCCCACACGCGAAAGCGTGCATAGCCGTCGTCGTGCAACATAGCGCCAAACGTGTAATCGATGCCGCCGCACTGCCGCCGGCCAGGCTCCACGCCGGCCTGGCCACCGCCAAGAGTGTGCATGCCGCGCTTTTCCATCAGCCCGCCTCACCCATCAACAGCACCAGGCCATGAGCGGACACCGTGACACTTTCGGTCTTGACCGGGTCGGACACTACGCCGGTATCAGCCGAGTCCACCACGCAAACCCAGGCGCAAGGCGATTCGCTCACCTGAAACTCGATATCTTCCGGCCCGCTGTTCACCAATAAATAAGAAAGCTCGACGTTGCCGTCCGGCAAGGCGCTGGCGCGCCTGAAACCCAGGACACGCCCCTCGTGATAAGCCCAGGCCGCCTCGCTCATGAGGGCGCCGTCCATGTCGTACCAGGCGATGCGCGCGACCCCTGGCAATAACTGGTAGCCGCCATCCTCGAAACGCGGCATGCGCAACGAAGGGTGCGCTCGTCTGAGCTTCGCCAATCGCCCGACGAACTCTGTAAGATCGCGCCCTGCCGGACTATCGGCCTGGGCCCAGTCCAGCCATGATATGTCGTTGTCCTGGCAATAAGCATTGTTATTGCCTTGCTGGCTGTTGCCGAACTCGTCGCCCGCCAATAGCATGGGAGTGCCATCGGAAAGAAAAACCGTCGCCAGCATGGAGCGCACGACACGCTCGCGCAATGCCGTTACGGCATCATCGCCGGCGGGGCCTTCCTCTCCCCAGTTATTGCTGAAATTCTCGCTGTGCCCGTCGGTATTTTCATCGCCGTTGGCGTCATTGTGCTTTTCGTTATAACTGACGATGTCCTGCGCCGTGAAACCATCGTGCGAAGCCAGGAAATTGACCGAAGCCCATGGCCGGCGATGCCGGCGGTCGAAAACAATCGGCGATCCCATCAGCCATCCCGCCAGGTCGCCGCGCAGGCCGGCTTCTCCCGCCCAGAAGCGCCGTATGCCGTCGCGGAATTTGTCATTCCATTCGGCAAAGCTGGGTGGATGATTGCCCAGTTGGTAGCCGTCCGGACCGGTATCCCATGGCTCTGAAATCAGTTTGAGCCGAGACAAGACCGGATCCTGCAAAATCGCGTCGAAAAAACCGGATCCTGGGTCGAAGCCCGTGCCCTCGCGCCCCAGCGTTACCCCCAGATCGAAGCGGAAACCGTCGATACGATAGCTTTCGGCCCAATACCGCAAGGAATCCATCACCATCTGCAATACGCGCGGATGCGACAGATTGACTGTGTTGCCGCAACCGGTATCGTTGATGTAATTACGCTCGTCGCCGGGAATCAAACGGTAATAGCTGGCATTATCCAGGCCGCGCCACGACAGCGTGGGTCCCAATTGATTACCTTCGCCCGTATGGTTGTAGACCACATCCAGTATCACTTCTATGCCCGCCGCGTGAAGGCGCCGGATAGCAACGCGCAAATCGTCCGTCTTGCCGTTGGCCAGGTATGAGGGCTCGGGCGCAAAAAACGCCAGGGTGTTATAGCCCCAATAATTGCGCAGCCCCCGTTCCATCAGGAAATGATCTTGCAGAAAGGCATGCACCGGCAGCAGCTCTATGGCGGTAACGCCCAATTTATGCAAATGATCGATAAAACGCGGATTGCTCAAGGCCTCGCTGGTGCCGCGCAGTTCGGGAGGCAAGTCTTTCCTGTTCATGGACACGCCGCGCAGATGCATTTCATAAATCATGGTTTCGGCCCATGAGGTGCAAGGGCGCTCCTTTGCGCCCCAATCGAAGCGATCGCCCGTCACAATGCACTTGGGTACGGACGCGGCGGAATCGCGGCGATCCATGCTCAAGTCCGCTTTGGGATGTTCCACGCGATAGCCGAACAAGGCATCCGACCAGCGCACCGCCCCCATCAGCTTGCGGGCATACGGATCTATCAGCAGTTTCTGGGGATTGAAACGATGGCCGTTCTTGGGATCGTAGGGTCCATAGGCCCGGTAGCCGTACACCAGCCCCGGTCCGGCATTGTGCAGATAGCCATGCCAAACTTCGTCCGTGCATTCGGGCAGGACAAGCCGCTTGAGTTCCCGGCGGCCCGCCTGGTCGAAAACACACAGCTCGATTTTGCTGGCGTTGGCCGAAAAAACGGCAAAGTTGATTCCGAGGCCATCGCTATGGGCGCCCAGGGGATAGGGCAGCCCAGCATCCAGCCGATCCGGCAACGTTATTCTCATATTGGATATCCTTCCGGTGCGAATATCACCGTCGATAAGGGAGGCAGCATAAGCAGCAGCGACTGCTCCTGCCCATGGGACGCTTCGGCCGTCGTGGCCGTCCCGCCGCCATTGCCCATATTCGAGCCCCCATAAATGTGCGCGTCCGTATTGAGCAATTCCTTCCAGCGACCCGCAAGCGGAACGCCTATGCGGTAACCGGCGCGCGGCACCGGAGTCATGTTGCTGATCACCAGCACGCATTGCCGGCCATGGCTGCGCATGAAAGCGAATACGCTATTGGCCCGGTCGTCGCCTATCACCCACGAAAACCCCTGCGGATCCGCATCGCTGCCATATAGCGCCGGCGTAGCCCGATACATCGTATTAAGATCGCGCACCAGCCTTTGGATGCCCGCATGAGGCGCATGGCTCAAAGACGCCCAATCCAATTGGGCATCATGGTTCCACTCGCTGGCCTGCGCCAATTCGGCCCCCATGAAAAGCAGCTTCTTGCCGGGGTGTCCCCACATGAAGCCATAGTACGCGCGCAAATTCGCAAAACGCCGCCACTCGTCGCCAGGCATCTTGCCCAGCAGCGATCCTTTGCCATGCACCACCTCGTCATGGGACAGCGGCAAAACGAAGCGTTCGGAATAGGCATACATCATGCCGAACGTCATATCGTGATGATGGAAACGCCTGTGCACCGGTTCATGCCGCATGTAGCGCAGCGTATCGTTCATCCAGCCCATATTCCATTTGTACTGGAAACCCAGGCCTCCGGTGTCCTGGGACGCGGTAACCCCGGGCCATGCCGTGGATTCTTCGGCAATCATGATGGCCCCCGGGTTTTGTTGCGGCACCAGCGCATTAAGCTGTTGCAGGAACTCGACCGCTTCCAGATTTTCGCGGCCGCCGTGGCGATTGGGTGTCCATTGCCCCGGCTCGCGGCTATAGTCCAGGTACAGCATGGAGGCCACCGCATCCACCCGCAAGCCGTCGACGTGATAGCGCCCCACCCACTCCAGCGCGCTGCACAGCAAGAAGTTCTTCACCTCGTTGCGCCCCATGTTGTAGATCAGGGTATTCCAATCGGGATGCAGGCCTTGCCTGGGATCGGCGTGCTCGTATAGCGCCGTGCCGTCGAAATACACCAGTCCGTGGATATCGGAGGGAAAATGGGCCGGAACCCAGTCCAGGATCAGGGCCAGGCCGGCGCGATGGCAATCATCGACAAACGCCGCGAATTCGGCCGGAGAACCATAACGGGCGGACGGCGCATACATGCCCAGCGGCTGGTAGCCCCAGGATCCGCCAAACGGATGCTCGGTGATAGGCAACAGTTCCAAATGGGTGAAGCCCATGGCCGTGGCATATTCAATCAGGCGCTTCCCCGCCACCGCCCAGGTACTGCCCTCACCCGGTCCGGACATCCATGACCCGAAGTGCACCTCATAGATGGAAATGGGCGCATCCGGCTGTTGTCGCCGGCCCCGAGCCGCCATCCATTCATCATCGGTCCATTCGAATTCATCGGGCTGGGCAACCACCGAAGCCGTGTCCGGCGGAATCTCGGTCTGCCGCGCCAGCGGGTCGGCCTTCAACGGCAACAGGCTGCCATCGCGGCCCGTCACTTCGAACTTGTAGCGGTTGCCCGCCGCGGCGCCCGGCACGAACCGTTCCCATACGCCGCATTCACGCCTCAGGCGCATGGGGTCGCGTCGCCCATCCCAGGCATTAAAATCGCCCACCACCGACACTTGGCGCGCATTGGGCGCCCACACCGCGAAACGCACCCCCGCCACTCCGCCGATAGCCATCGCGTGCGCGCCCAGACAATCGGCCAGGCGCCAATGCTGTCCCTGCGCGATCAAATGCATATCCAGATCGCCCAGCAAAGGTTCAGTCCCGGCATGCCGATCGGCCACTGTTTTGTCAGTCATGGCGCGCCTCCTTCATTGGATGAGGCAAGCAAGCGCCCGGCAATACGGTGCAGGCCCGCCAGGGGAATGGCTATCCAATCCGGGCGATGCGCCGCTTCATAGCAGATTTCATAAGCCGCTTTTTCGAACAAGGCCAGATCCAGCAGTTGTTGCTGCCGCGCCCTGTCGGCGGGAACGCCGGGTGCGGACGCCGCGCCCTCGCCCGCCGCATCCATGACCGCTTCATCCAGGGCCAGGCGATAGGCGTCCAGGAAAGCGGTGCTCGCCGTTAAACAAAATTGTTCCAGCAAAACCTGGCGATGCTGCTGCAGTGCGACGGCGGCGGGTACGGCCGGCGATTCGGCATTCACGCTCTCGTCGGAGACGGTATCGACACGCAGCGTGGCATCCGCCACCGTATGCTCGGCCGCCCCGAATGCCGCGACGGCGTAATCGAAGGACCGCAACAAGCCGGCCACATCGCGCCAAGGGCTGGTCTTGCCGCGACGCTCGCTCAACGCGCGCACCGGCTCCCCTTCGAAATCGATGATGTAGACATCGTTCTGCGCAATCAGCACTTGTCCCAAGTGAAAATCGCCATGTATGCGGGTGCGCAGCGTCTTGTTCAATAACTGGCAGCGCCGGTCTATCTCGGCCTGCAAAGCGCTGTGGTCCGCCAGCAGCGACTCCAGATGGGCGGCGGCCTGCTCCGGCAGAACCGCCCCATTTGCCGCGCAGGCTTTCAAGGCCTTGCCCAGCATAGTGCGGATATCCTTCGCCCAGGCCTTGGCGTCGGCCGCGCCGGCGACCTCCGGCGCAAAAGCCGGATTGTCGCTGGGCCGGGCCAATATGACGTGCAATTGAGCCAGGCGGCGCCCTATGGCGGCGGCAACGGCGGCATACCCGGCCAGCTCCTGCTCGTAATCGGCCTGGCTCTCGCCGGTCAGCGCGGCGTTTTCCAGCGTGCGCTTCAGATAGTCCTGCGTCCAGATCCAGGCGTCGCCCTGATTGCCTACGCGGGCATGCAGCAAGGCCAGCGTATGCGGCGTGCCGTCGGCGTCGACGCGCACCAGTTCGCCCAGCAAGGCGGCGGAGTTGGCATAGCCCGCCCGCGTCAGGTAGCGCGTCATTTCCGCTTCGGGATGCACTCCCGGCACCACATGGCGAATCAATTTCAGGATCGCGGCCGCGCCCAATGTCAGGGAACTATTGGACTGCTCTCCCTGGAACCACTCTATGGTCATGTCGGCGGGCCAGTCTATTTCCTTGAGGCCGGGCTCACCCTGGAAATGCAGCATGAAACGCCCTTTGGCCGTTTCAAAGGGAATCTCGCGGTGGCATTGCATATTCTCGAGCAGCGCAAGCGCGAACCCCGGAATCGTGAACGCGTCGGTCGCCAACCCCAGTTCGGAACCGCGGCGCACCCGCGCCATCGCATATTGCTGGGCCATAGTCGCCACCGGCTCCGTCCACAGCAAGGCCAATGGCAGGAAATAACTGGCGGTTCTGTCTTCCAGTTCCACCTCGAACTCGGCCAGGAACCAATCCGTTTGTCCGGGCAGCGGCAGGATATAGACGATGGCCGTCGACTTGATACGCTGATCGCCGCCAAACCAGCGCTGCCTGGACAAGTACAGCGGCAAGACCTCATTGCACAATATGCGGCGCGACCCTTCCATCAGTTGGTATCCCGCCCGGCGGCGCACGACCAGGGTGGCATATTCGGGCATTTGCTCCGGCACCAAAGCATGCCATGCCGGTGGCGCCGCGCTGGCGCTCAGTTCGAACCAATAAAAGCCATAAGGGGGCAGCGTCAATAAATAGGGCAGTTCGCCTATGGTCGGAAACGGCGTGCCGCCCAACAGCTCGACAGGCACGCGGCCGGCCAAGTGCGACAAATCCAGCTCCACCGGCTGCGAGGCATTGGCAAGATTCGCCACGCAAAGCAACACCACGCCGTCGTACTCGCGCAGGTAAGCCAGTATCTTGCGATTTCCGGGAAAAAGAAAACGCAGGCTGCCGCGGCCGAAAGCATGGGTTTGCTGGCGCTTGGCCAGCATGCGCCGGGTCCAGTTCAGCAGCGAGTGCGGATCGCGCTGCTGCGCCTCGACATTCACCGCCTCGTAGCCATACAAAGAGCCCATCAGCACCGGCATCGTCAGGCGTTCCGGATCGGCCCGCGAAAACCCGCCATTGCGATCCGGCGTCCATTGCATGGGCGTGCGAACCCCATCGCGGTCGCCCAGATGGATGTTGTCGCCCATGCCCAGTTCATCGCCGTAATACAGCACGGGCGTGCCCGGCATCGACAACAAAAGGCTGTTCATCAATTCGATGCGGCGCCGGTCGCGCTCCAGCAAAGGCGCCAGGCGCCGCCGTATACCAAGGTTGATGCGGGCCAGGCGGTCGGCCGCATAGAACTCCCACAGATAATCGCGTTCCTGCTGGTCACCATCTCGAGCGTCAGTTCATCGTGGTTGCGCAGAAATATGGCCCATTGGCAATTTTCCGGAATCTCCGGCGTCTGCTGCATGATGTCGGTAATCGGGAAACGATCGGCCCGCGCAATAGCCATGTACATGCGCGGCATCAGCGGAAAATGAAATGCCATATGGCATTCGTCGCCCTTGCCGAAGTACTGCTGGGCGTCTTCCGGCCATTGGTTGGCTTCGGCGAGCAGCAAACGATCGTGATATTCGGTCCATGACGGCGCGTATCTGGCGCAGCATGCGTGGGTTTCAGGCAGGTTTTCGTTATTCGTGCCTTCGCGTTCGACCAGATACGGCACGGCGTCCAGTCGCAAGCCATCCACGCCCAATCCAGCCAGAACGCATAACGTTGACGACCTCTTTGAGCACTCTGGGATTGTCGAATTCAGATCGGGCTGATGCGAATAAAAGCGGTGCCAGAAATAGGCCCCGGCCACCGGATCCCAGGTCCAGTTGGATTTTTCGGTATCGCAGAAAATAATGCGTGTGCCGGTATAGGCCTGGTCATTATCGGACCATACATAAAAATCGCGGGCAACCGAGCCGGGCCTGGCGCGGCGCGCGCGCTGAAACCAGGCATGCTGATCAGAGGTATGGTTAATCACCAGTTCGGTAATTACCCGCAGGCCGCGCGCGTGCGCGGCCCGGATGAATTTCTTCACATCGGCCAGCGTTCCATAATCATCGTGAACGCTGCGATATTCCGCAATATCATAGCCATCGTCCAGGAGCGGCGATGGGTAGAAAGGCAAGAGCCACACCGTATTGACGCCAAGTTCGGCGATGTAGTCCAGCTTGGAAAGCAAGCCGGGAAAATCCCCCTTGCCGTCATCGTTCGCGTCGAAAAACGATTTCACATGCAATTGATATATGACCGCGTCTTTGTACCAAAGCGGTTCATTCTCATGCCTGGTATGTGGTTTTCTTGCTTGGGCCATAAATCTCTCTTTCTAAGCTGTTCATTGAATTGGACTGCCTGTCGCAGGCGCCAAGTAAAAAGAAAGCAGTCAGGCCGGGCGAATCAGCCGCCACAGTACAAAAGGGCGCTCCTGCGCCAGTTCCACGAAATGATATTTTCCTTGCAGGCTGAAACGGCGATCTTCGAAAAGGTCCTCGACGGCCACCGTTGCATCATCGGGCAAATCCCATTGCCAAAGAGGCAGCTCCAGCGTGCCCGCCCGCGGTCCATGAGGGTCCAGGCTGATGGCCGCCAACACAATGTTGTCGCGCTCTGGAGTCGTTTTGAAAAAAACAATATCCGCTCGTTATTCACTTCATGGAAGCGTATGCCCAGGTGCGACTGCAGCGCGGGATTCGCGCGCCGGATCTGATTCAGGCGCGCTATCTCGGCCACAATGTTGCCCGGGCGATCCCAGTCCCACGACCGGATTTCATACTTCTCGGAATCCCGGTATTCCTCTTTCCCGGCAGGGCGCGGCCCTCGCAAAGCTCGAAGCCGCTGTACATGCCCCATAGGCCCGATGTCGTGGCCGCCAGCGCGGCCCGGATAAGAAAACCCGAACGGCCCGACTCTTGTAGAAAATAGGGATTGATATCGGGCGTATTGACGAAGAAATTCGGACGGAAAAAGTCCGCCACCGGAGGCGTATTCAATTCGGTCAGGTAGTCGATAAGCTCCTGCTTGCCGTGGCGCCAGGTAAAGTAGGTGTATGACTGTGAAAACCCGACCTTGGCCAGGCGGTACATCATCTTGGGTCGCGTGAAGGCTTCCGACAAAAATATCGTGTGCGGATGCAGGCCCTGGACTTCCGAAATCAGCCACTGCCAGAACGGCAATGGCTTGGTGTGGGGATTGTCGACCCTGAAGATCCCCACGCCCTGATCCACCCAGAACAACACCACATCGCGCAAGGCGCGCCAAAGAGCCGACTGCTGCGCGGCGCTGGCCAGCGGACTATAGAAATCCGGGTTCACGATATCTTCATAGCGCTTGGGCGGATTTTCGGCATAGCGCAAAGATCCGTCGGCGCGCCAGTCGAACCACTCTGGATGCTCGGCAAGCCAGGGATGATCCGGCGAGCATTGAATGGCGAAATCCAGCGCGATTTCCAAATCGTGCGCATGCGCGGCTTGAACCAATTCCCGGAAATCGTCCAGCGATCCCAGTTGCGGATGCACCGCATCGTGTCCCCCTTGCTCGGACCCAATAGCGTATGGACTGCCCGGATCATCGGGACCGGCCTGAAGGGAATTATTCTTGCCTTTGCGATTGCGCAGGCCTATGGGATGAATGGGGGGAAAATACAAAACATCGAAACCCATGTCCCGTATGGCCGGCAACCGCTCAATGACATCCGAAAAGGTTCCATGCTCGCCCGCATTCGGACTCTGCGAACGCGGGAATAGTTCATACCAACTGGCAAACCGGGCTTCACGGCGCTCCACCACCAGCGGATAAACCGTGGCGCTAGTGGTTTCAAAAGGACGGCTATCGGCTGCTCGCATGGCGTCGGCCAAGGTTTCCGATAGCAAGGCCTGGATTTGGCCGGGATCGCACGGGGGGGCCGCATCGGCAGCCGGCCCGCCGGGCGGCGTTGGCCTGCGGCCGCGTGTACGCCAAGGCCGGGACGCCGCGCCTTGCGGTTTTCCTATGGCATCCAGGGCCGACATCAGCATATTGGCCGCAGCGGGCATGTCGTCCCTGGCCGTTTCCAGCGCGGCGCTGACCATCAGGCGACCTTCCTCGACTTCCAGTGCGACATCCAGGCCCGCTTCGGCCTTTTTCCGCAGTTGCCCGCGGTACGAGCTCCAATCGTCGCGCCAGGCCCGCACGCCATAGCAATGATGGCCGATGCGATCAGCCGCGAATTCTCCCTGCCAACGGTCATTTCCCATATCCCGCATGGGCGCCACGCGCCACTTGGTCTCGTCCGCGGCGCGCCACAACAGGCTTGCCGCAAGGCTATCGTGGCCGTCCATCAACACATCGGCCCGCACCCGGACAATATCGCCTATTGCCCGCTTTATCGGAAAGCGGCCCTGATCCACGCAAGGGGCGACATTTTCTATGGCAATACGGGGCGCCTGCAAGGCGGCGGTTACGGTCTTGCGCTGATCGCCCAGAGAACCTGCGGGCCTTTTCACCACCGTCGCCGGCGTCGCCGGAACAAGGCCGCAGTATGCGGGCGGCAGAACATCGGGCAGTTGCTGTCCGGCCGTCTCGCCCACAACATAGCTTTGGGGCAAACGCGCGCGCAGCGCGGTCCAATCCACATTGGCGCAGGCCTCGTCATCCGGATTGACAAGGAATAGCCTGGCCGCGGAGCCGCCGCGGAACAATGCCGTGACATCGGCCAAGGGCCCCGACAGCCATTGCAGCCTTTGCGCCGGACCGCGCCTTTGGGCTATCCAGCGAGTAGTCTCGATTACGGCTTGCTCTCCCGCAATGTCTTCAAAGCCCATAGGCATCAGAATGCCATCGCCGGTAAAAGCAGCCGTCCATAGCTTGCGCCTGGCCTGGTCTACATCCTGCAATGGCAGGACAGGCCTGTCGGCAAGGCTTGCGCCCGGATCCTCGATGGGCGAGATAAGCAATCCTTCCCGGCGCAAGCGGTCATGCTCCCGCAGCAGCCACGAAGAGCGGTAATCCCACCACGGCAAGGATGAAAAGACAGCATCGAAACCCGCTTGCGCGAGCGCGGGGACTTTCCCTATCGGCAAACCAGGCGTCCAGGCCATAAAGCAACATTCCGGCTGCTGCTCATGGGTTTGGGCAACCAGGGTTTTCCAATCGCCGGGCGATAAGCCGGCCGGGGCAAGGCAACGAAAGCCCGCGACCCCGGCGTTGGACCATGCCCGCAACCGTTGCCCCCACCAGGCCACCAGGCCGGCATCGGCCTGCCCTTTGGACAGGCGGGCGCGCAACAGGCCGGTTTGCATATCCTCCCTGGGATCAAGCACGGGGCCGTTCGCCGGCACATACCAGCTTGGATGCGCGGTAGCCAGCGCGCCATCCGCCGCCACCCGGTCCAGAAGCAGATCCATCAAGAAAAAAAGCTTATGCCGCTTGCATATTGCAGCCACGGCCGACAGGGTCTGGTCCATCGAATCCGTGCCGAACCATGGCGCCGCGCAACGATCGGGATCGTCCGGCGCGCCACCGCCCGCATGCTCGCCAGCAAGCCACAAAGGCGGCGTCAGGATGCTTTGAAAACCCAGCGAACTGGCGCGTTCGCATACAGCGTTCCACCAAGGTTCGCCTTGCGGGACGTCACGCTGAGGCGACATCTCCGGATACGCATAGTAAATGCGGGACATGATATTCACGCCGCGGTGATGCGACGCATGTCCACAACATCCATACCGCCTCCTTCACGAATGCGCTGCAGCTTGCCCGCGCCGCCGCCGCCCAGGCTGGGACGCGCCGTCGCCAAGGCGGGATTGGCACGCACGGGTTGCAGAATGCGCACGGGAACCGGATTGCGGCGCGGCGGCGCGGCACGCTCGGGCAAGGCATCCGGACACAAGGCACGGTAGGCGCTCAGGTATGCCGGCGCTGTCTTGGCCCAACTGAAATCCGCCTTCATCCCATTCATTTGCATGGCATGCCAGATTTCCGGACGGGCCCGCAGCGCCATGGCCCTGCCTATGGCCCGGGCCATATCGCGCGGCTGTTCGCCTTCAAACAAGAAGCCGGTAGCGGCATGCATGGCTTCCTCGGGCTGGCTTTGCCCCGGATCGATAATCGTATCGGCCATGCCGCCCACCCTCGAGGCGACCGGAATGGTTCCGTAGCGCATGGAATACAGCGGTGTCAGGCCGAACGGCTCGAACCGGCTGCCATGCAAAAGCATATCGGCGCCAGCGTGCAGCAAATGAGCCTGCTCTTCGTCAAAGCCGATATGGACTCCGCAACGGCCGGGATATCGCCGCGCCACATCCAGTAAAGCCTCTTCCAGGAGGCGGTCTCCCTTGCCGATTACGCAAGCCTGCAAGCCCGGATCGGCGTCCAGCGCCATCGGAATCGCCACAGCGGCGAGATCGGCCATCTTTTGTGTCGTCAGCCGGCTGCCCATTGCGATCAAGGTAGCGCGCGGATCTTCCCGCAAGCCGAATTTCCGCTGCAATTCGCTTTTGCACAAGGCCTTATTCCTCAAATCCCCCGCGCTGAAAGACCGTCCATGCAAATACGCATCGGCCTGCGGATTCCAAAGGCTGGTATCTATGCCATTCGGTATCGATATCAGGTCGCTGCCGCGAGCGGCGAGCACCCCTTCCAGCCCGCAGCCGAACTCAGGCGTGAGTATTTCGCGCGCATAGTTATGGCTGACCACGGTGATCACATCGGCGTATTGAATGCCGGCTTTCAGAAAATTAAGCTGCCCCCAGAACTCCAGGCCGTCGCCGGTGCAATACTGCGCACCGATACCCAGGCTCGGAGCGACGCTCATGGGGAATACGCCCTGGAAGGCAACGTTATGCAAAGTGAGCACCGTCTTGACATCCTGCACTTGCAACTGATGCATCAGCAAAGGCGTCAATGCGGTATGCCAATCATGGGCATGCACGATATGAGGGCGCGGCTGGCCCCGCACCCCCTGCGCAATGCGCGCCGCGGCATGGGCCAACGCGGCAAAGCGAACAGCATTATCAGGATACTCGGCGCCTTCGGGCGTCACGTAATAGCCTTCGCGGTCATATAAAGCGGCGTTCCGCAGCAACAGCACCGGCAATCCCAGTTCAGGGCAGTAAGCCCTGAGCAAGGCGGCATCGCCGCCAGGCATATCGGACAACGTGGCGATTTGCTCTACGTGGCTTACGCAGGACATGGTCGACGGATAAGCAGGCAACAGCAACGTAACCTGAGCGCCGCTTTCTTTGACAGATAAGGCAAGCCCGCTAACCGCGTCTCCCAATCCACCGGTTTTTGCAAGAGGGAAAGCCTCGGACGTCACAGCCAGGATTCTTAGCGCCACAGTATTCTCCAGTTATCGGCCAGCGAGGCCGCCGCGTTGCTCCGGGGGAATATGGCTTTTTCTTTTTACTATTGGTAAAAACCGCCAATAGTGAGAAAGCCGAAAGAAGAGCCGCCAAAGACGCCCCCGGATAAAAATGCTTATGTGAAAGCAGCAAGCAAACGGCATGCCCATCGCGCCATGGGCCGCGCCGCGTCCCGGTTTCAGGCCGGGCGGCGATCCGGATTCTGCGCCGCGGGATTGGCGCCCGACATGTCCAGCAAGGTGTGCATGCGTTCAACCGCGGGCGAAATGACTTTTCGATATCGCAAGGCCCGGGGCAGGCCCAATAACATTTGCAGCATCGTGGGCCAGGCAATGCCGCGCGCCCTGGCGGCACGCCATTGCACACTGGTTTCTCGCCAGGCGGCGCGCAAAGGCCGGCGCATCCATGCCACCCAAATGGCATTGCGTATCAAAAGACGGTCTCGAGAGTACGAGTCCCGCAACAACGTAGGGAAATGGCGTGTAATCACATCGTGGGCATAAATAATGCGCCACCCTTTCTCGACCAGGTCCAACGCCATAAGCGCTTCTTCTCCGCCCGTGAAAAACGGCGGCCAATACCCGCCGACCTCGTAGAAAGCACGGGTCCGCACGACACACGCCCCCGCCATGAATCCCAATAGCTGCGGGCCGGGCAGTTCGCAGCGCTCCAAAGGGCTTTGCGCCATCAACAGACATGCGGGATTCGGCCGGCGAGTCGGGCCAACCTGGACGCAAGCGCTTACCACCGCGATGGTCGGCGTATCGTCCAGCAGTTTTACCGCGCGCTCCAGAGCGCCCGGTTCCCATTGGGTATCGTCATCGCAAAAGGCCACATACGGAGTTTGCGCATAGGCAACTCCGATATTGCGCGCCGCCGCGCCCAGATTGCGCTTGGCCCGAATCAGCATCACAAAGGGAAACCTGGATGCGATCATCGCCGCAGTGCCGTCGCTCGAACCATTGTCCACCACGACAATGGGCCACCGGCCGGGCAGCCGATACAAGTACTCCAGGGTTCCCAGTACTTGCACACGCCTGTTGCGAGTCAGAACCACAATAGTCGCGCGACCGTCAAAGGTAGTTTCCATGTTGAAGATAGCCTTATTTAGCAAGACTATATCCAGCATATGCCGTGCCAGCTTGGCGGCCGGCCGTTTCCACCGGCGTAGACGCGGGCCCGGGTGCGGGGCGGGTGCGGCCGCCCAAACCAGCCCTGTGGCGGCCGCGGCCGCCACAGGGCGAATCTAGCGAAAAGACGACGATTCGTCGATTTCGCCGGCGGCGCCGTATTCTTCCAGCCGGTTGTATAAGGTCTTGAGGCTGATACCCAGCATCTCCGCGGCGGCTTTCTTTACCCCGCCGCATTGTTTCAAGGTTGCCAGGATAAGCTGCTTATTGGCATCGGCCAGCGGCACGCCCACAGGCACCAGTATTTCGGAGCCCCAGCCGGCCGAATGCGATTCCAGTTCGAAGGAATTGAAATCGCCCTTGATGACGCTATCGGCCAGAATATAGCTGCGGTACACATAATTGCGCAGCTCGCGGATATTGCCCGGCCACGAGTATTCGCTCATGGCTTTTAGCGCTTCCGGAGCGAAGGTTTTCTGTGTTTTCCCTTCTTCGTTCAGCTTGCGCAGGAAATAATCGGCCAACAGCAGGATATCGTCGTCCCGATCCCGCAACGGCGGCAGTTCCAGCGGAAACACGCTCAAGCGATGATACAAGTCTTCGCGCAAGGTGCCATTGGCCACGGCCTGTTCGGGATTGCGGTTGGTCGCCGCCACGACCCGTACGTCAGCGGCAATTTCATCGTGGGCGCCCACACGCATGAAACGGCCGGTTTCCAGGACCCGCAATAAGCGGACCTGCAACTCCATTGACATTTCGGTGATTTCGTCCAGAAAAATCGTCCCGCCGCCCGCGCGCTCGAAATACCCTTTGTGCTGACGGTCCGCGCCGGTAAAGCTGCCTTTTTCGTGGCCGAATAATTCGCTTTCGATAAGGTTGGGCGAAATGGCGCCGCAATTGACCGGCATAAACGGCTTTGCGTGGCGCGGACTGGCCAAATGAATAGCCTCGGCCGCGAGTTCCTTGCCGGTACCGCTTTCACCCACCAGCAGAACCGTGGCCTGGGTGGGCGCAACTTTTTCTATATGAGCGCATAACAATTGCATCGCCCTGGACTGCCCCATCATTTTGGCAAAGCAATCGGTAGAACCGGGCACAGGATGCTTCTGCAGCATGGACTTCAGCTCGTCCAGGATGCCGCGCAAGCGGCGCAGGCTGACCGGTTTGAGCAGGTAGTCGACCGCACCGCAGCGCAAAGCCTGAATAGCGCTATCGACAGTGGAATACCCCGTCATGAAAACCACTTGCGTATCCGACAGCCCCAAATCTGTCCAGAACTCCATGCCATTGCCGTCGGGCAGTTGCATATCCAGCAACATGACATCCGGCTTTTGCCGTTCGATCTGAATACGCGCTTGCCGTATATCGCCAGCGTGCGCCACGGTATACCCCACATCGCCAGCTATTTCTGCTATCAGCTCTCGGATGGCGGTTTCGTCATCGGTGATCAGTAGATGCGGCATATTAAGCTCTTAAGTTAAGTTTCCTTTGCGGGCGCTTGCATCGCATGTATTGAACCACGCGTACGCAAGTACCCACGCGCGTCCTTGGGTAGTATGCCTTTTCCTCCGGGGGTTTTTCTATGAAAATATCGTACGCGGTTTCGATGAAACGGAACGTAAGTTTAAATCTTAATTGAAACAATATGCGAATAATTCCCGACTGTCCGGTTTTGCCATTAGACTTTTCCACATGATCCCATCGTCCAAAATTCTGGGTCGATCGCCCGCTGCGTTTGAGCTTGCAAGGTCTATTGTAAAGGCAGCGCCCACCGAGGCGAGTGTCCTGATAGTAGGAGAAAGCGGCACAGGCAAGGAGATCGTTGCACGAGCCGTCCACGCGCGCAGTTCGCGGCGCGATGCCCCTTTTGTCGCCATCAACTGCGGCGCGATCTCGCCGTCGCTCGTCGAAAGTGAATTGTTCGGACACGAAAAAGGCAGCTTCACGGGGGCCTCGGCCACCACGAAAGGCTGCTTCGAGCGCGCCCATCCCGGAACGCTGTTTCTTGATGAAATCACTGAAATGCCCCTGGGCATGCAAGTGCAACTATTACGCGTGCTCGAGTCGGGCCAATATCACCGGGTTGGCGGCTCCGAACAGTTGAACGTCAATCTGCGCATTATTGCCGCCACCAACCGGGATCCGAAAGGGGCGGTGCAGGCCGGCAATTTCCGATCGGACTTGCTTTACCGGCTGGCTGTCTTTCCCATACGAATTCCGGCCCTGCGCGAGCGCAAATCCGACATCGCCTATTTGTCGCAACGTTTTCTTAATGAATTGAACGAGCAGGAAAAAACACAAAAGGTATTCTCGGAGAACACGCTTGAGAAACTTGAAGATTACGACTGGCCGGGAAATATACGCGAACTGAAGAACTGCATCACGCGCGCGTATATTCTTGCCGACGATGTCATTGACGTCGCGCCCGCAAGCTCGGCGCTTCGCGGGGCAGCCCCGCTGGTCAAGCATGGCTATCTGAAAATACCAATAGGCACATCGCTTACCAATGCGCAACAAGCCATTATCATCGCCACTCTCGAACACTATGCGGGTGACAAGCGCCGCACGGCACTGGCATTGGGCATAAGCCCGAAAACACTGTACAACCGCCTCGAAACGCTTCGATAACATTCTGTCGAGCACTCGTGGCCCAAGGGCCTGTTAGCGCTACATCCCCGCCGGCCCTACGGGCGACCAGTCAAAGCCGCGGGAAAATCAGGCGGCCTTGCTCCCCCGATGCCACGGCACTTCTTACACAGGTCGGTAATTTTATAAGCGCCGTTTTCCGTCGCGATAACGAGATTCAGCCTGCCCGCAATCACTTCGACCAGATGCGACCGCCGCTTTTGCGCCGGAGCAACAGGCCAGGCGCGCCTGCACAAAATCAAACACATCCGGAAATCTCAATTCACAGAAGTTGGCACGTACTTTGCGTAGTTACCCATGAGTTAAGAGCTTACGCAAACATTCGGTCAAACAAAAGAAGGGAGATATCAATTGGCTCAAATCACTTACGAAATGCATGCTCGCCAGCAAACCAGCCTGACGCCCCGCCTGCAGCAGTCCGTCAAGCTCTTGCAAATGTCCACGCTCGAGTTCAGCCAAGAGGTCGCTGAAGCTATCGCCAGCAACCCTTTCCTGGAAGAGCCCGAAGAATCGGAAGCCGGCGACGACAAGCCGCGGCCCGATAGCGACGCCGAGGGCGGCACCGCGCCGGCGCCGGCAGGCGATGAACCGGAAAACAGCTATTCCGCCGACGATGAATTCGGCGACAGCGCGGCGCCGGAAACCGAATATATAGCCTCCAGCCAGGATGATGCGCCGGCATACTCGGGCGACTACCCCACCCAGCGCAATTCAGATCAGCCAGATAGCGATGTAGGCCAATGGGCGCGCAGCGCCGGTAATCTCCAGCAAGCGTTGCGGGTGGATCTTTGCAGTTATCAACTAAGCGAAAGAGAGCGCTGCCTGACCGAGTTCATTATCGAGGCGCTGGACGATGACGGTTATTTGCGGACTCCCTTTGCCGAACTGGCCAGCCTCAAGGAGTTTTCGCCGCCCGTCGACGATGACGAATGGGAAATCGCATTGCGGCTGGTGCAGCAATTGGGCGCGCCCGGCTTGGCGGCGCGCAACCTGACAGAATGCCTGACGCTGCAATTGACTGCCTTGCCGGATGGAATGCCCGGCAAGGCAGTCGCCTTGCGCATCGTCGCCGAAGCGCTTGAGCGATTGGGCCGCTGCGACTATGCCGGGCTGGCAAAAGCGATGGCCTGCCCATCAGACAACATTCAAGAGGCCTGCGCGCTTATCCGGACGCTTACGCCGCGCCCCGGCGGACAATACACATCAGTGGATCCCTCGTGCTATGTCGTACCGGATGCCATCGTGCGCAAAGTCGGCCGGCGTTGGGTCGCGATATCCAATGACGATGCGACGCCCCGGGCGCGCATCAACAACACCTATGCGCAACTATTCCGCCAAAGCCGCTACAGCGAGCGGTCGCTGATGGCGCAAGCCCTGCAGGAAGCGCGATGGTTGATGCGCAGCCTGGAGCAGCGCAAAAGCACAATCCAACGAGTGGCGCAGGCGATCGTGGCCCGCCAGCAGACTTTTTTCGATTACGGCGACATTGCGCTGAGGCCCATGATGCTGAGCGAGATCGCCGACGAATTGGGCATGCACGAATCGACTATCTCGCGCGCGACCAGCAACAAGTATCTGACATCTCCACGCGGCATACATGAATTCAAATCCTTTTTCTCGCGGGAATTGGCAACGCAATCGGGGGGTACGTGTTCGGCGGTGGCGGTGCGGGCATTGATCCAGGAAATGATAGACGGCGAAAATCCGAAGGAGCCCTTGTCTGACGTTGTGCTGGCACATAAGCTGGCACGGGAGGGCGTGGTCGTCGCCCGGCGCACCGTCTCGAAGTACCGCTCGCAAATCAAATGTCCGCCGGCGGAGTTGCGGCGCAGGCCGGCATACCCATAAAATCAGCCGAAACTCGGCGCCTTATCCTGGGCCTATCGGACAGGTTTCGATATTGGCCCGGTTTGTAATCGATTATGCTCTCTCATCGAATCACTTTTTCCGCCGAATTGTGTATTTCCGGGAGCATAGTCAAAAATGAAAAAATCGAATCTGCGCAATATTGTTTTGCTGGGCACCGGCGGCACCATCGCGTCCACGGCGCAAAACGCCACAGCATTGACAGAATATTCGGTCACCGAAGGCATAGATTCCCTGCTGACCGCCGTGCCCCAGCTCAATGCCCTGGCCAACATCCGGTGCAAGCAGGTATTCAATGTCGAGAGCCACGCCATCACCAACAAAATGCTGCTCAAGCTGGCGGCCAGCGTCAACAAGGAATTGGCCGACCCCCTGGTCGATGGCGTGGTCGTGACCCACGGAACCGATACGCTGGAGGAAACCGCGTACTTTCTTAACTTGACGGTAAAAAGCCATAAGCCGGTGGTCATTGCCGGTGCCATGCGGCCGGGTTCGGCCATCAGCGCGGACGGCCCGCTGAATCTGTACAACGCGGTGCTGCTGGCCGGCAAGCCGCAGGCAAGCGGCCACGGTGTCCTGGTGATGCTGAATGACAAGATAGGCGCGGCGCGCTTCATCAGCAAAACCAGCACCACCCAGGTCGATACATTCCGTGCCTACGACCAGGGCTACATCGGCCAGGTCCACAACGACAATGTCCACATTTTCCAGACTCCCGCAACCTTGCATACGACCCAGACCGAATTCAATGTGGCGGGCCTTAAAACCCTGCCCTGGGTCGATGTGATTTACGACCATCAAAACGCCGGGCAGCATCTGTACGAGGCATCCATTCACGCCGGTGCGCAAGGTATCGTGATTGCCGCCACCGGCAATGGCAGCCTGTCCCCCCAAGTGCGAAAAGGCATAAAGCTGGCCGCCAGGCATAAGGTGCTATGTGTGCGCTCCAGCCGAACAGGGTCGGGCGTCGTCACTGCCCGCAACGAAGACGGCAAGCTGGGCGTGGTGTGCGGCAATTCGCTGAACCCGCAAAAAGCGCGAATACTGCTGATGTTGGCGTTGAGCAATACCAGCGACCGCGAAAAAATCCAGGCATATTTCAATCAGTGCTGATCTTGAGCCTGTAATCCGCTCAATTGCCGCCGGCTTTCAAAGCGCCGCTGGCGGCCGCTGAAAGGATCCGTGAATTCGATGGCGCGGGCCAGCAATTGCAAAGGCCTGCCGAAATCGTCGGCATCGGCATAGGCTTTAAGGTCGGGATAGAAATTATCATTGCAAATAGGCAGGCCCAGGGCGCTCATATGCACGCGCAACTGGTGCTTGCGGCCGGTATGCGGCCGCAGGCGATAGTGCCCAAGGCTGGCCCGCGGCGCCGCGGCGGACGCCGCCAGCGTGCTATCGCAGCAGCCCTGCACTGGCCCCGCGCCCGGCCCGGGAACGGGGCCGACCAATTCAATGCGGGTTTCGCTGTTCGGCTCGCCCGCGACTTCGTGCATGGTGAAGTGGCCCGCCCTGGCCTCCAGCCGGCTGCGATGCACCAAAGGCAGGACCAGGCCGCTAAGCAACGGCGCTATGGCTTCGTATTCCTTTCTCACGTCCCGGGCCTGGAACAGCGCCTGATAGGCGCCGCGGCTGTCGGGATCGGCGCAAAACAGCAATACTCCGGCGGTGTCCCGGTCCAGCCTGTGTATGGGGCTCAATAAAGGCAAGTCCAACTGATCGCGCAGGCGCGTCAGCGCCGTTTCCGCAAGATAGCGGCCGCCGGGAATGCTGGCCAGGAAATGCGGCTTATCGACGACGACCAGGCGGCTATCGCGAAACAGCAGGGATAATTCGAAAGGCACCGGCGCTTCGGCGGGCACTTCGCGGTAATACCAAAGCCAGCGCAGGGGCCGGTATGGGCTGTCCAGCGTTTGCGGCATGCCAGCGTCATCGACGATATCGCCGCGCGCCAGCCTGACCCGCAGAATATCGGGCGGAATATGCCGGAAGCGCTCGAGCAGGAAATCAAGCAGCCTGGCCCATGGCCCCGGCGGCAGGTGCACGCGGCTGGGCGCAACGCCATTGCGCATCGGCAAGGGGGCATTGCGGACAAATTCGATGCGACTGCCTTTTTTCAAGCCCTATGCCGCCCAGTCGAGAATCACCTTGCCGCTTTGGCCCGACAACATGGTGTCAAAGCCGGCACGGTAATCATTGACGGAATAGCGATGCGTGATGACGGGCGACAAATCCAGCCCGCTTTGCAGCATCGCCACCATTTTGTACCAGGTTTCGAACATTTCGCGGCCGTATATGCCTTTGATCTCCAGCCCCTTGAAAATAACCTGGTTCCAGTCGATACCGAAGCCGGACGGCAAGATGCCCAGCATGGCGATTTTGCCGCCATGATTCATTTGCTCGAGCATGGCCACGAAAGCGCTGGGCACCCCCGACATTTCCAGGCCCACGTCGAACCCTTCTGTCATGCCCAGTTCTTTCATGACATCGGGCAGGGCCTCGCGCGCGACGTTCACCGTCCGGGTCGCGCCCATGCGCCTGGCCAGATCCAGGCGGTAATCGTTCACGTCGGTGATGACGACATTGCGGGCGCCCACATGCCGCGCTATGGCCGCCGCCATGGCGCCTATCGGCCCCGCGCCGGTGATCAGCACATCTTCCCCGACCAGATTGAAGGCCAGCGCGGTATGGGCGGCATTGCCGAAAGGATCGAAAATGGCGGCCAGTTCGTCGGGCACATCGTCGGGGATCTTGAAGGCATTGAATGCCGGGATGACCAGATAATCGGCAAATGCGCCTGGCCTGTTCACGCCCACGCCCGATGTGTTGCGGCACAGGTGCCGCCGGCCGGCCCGGCAATTGCGGCAAAACCCGCAGGTAATATGCCCTTCGCCGGATACCCGGTCGCCGATATTGAATCCGCCGACTTCCTGCCCGATTTCGACGATTTCGCCCACATATTCATGGCCGACATGCATAGGCACGGGTATCGTCTTGCTGGCCCAGTCGTCCCATTTCCAGATATGGATATCGGTGCCGCAAATAGCGGTCTTCTTTATTTTGATCAGGACATCGTTATGGCCGACGACGGGCGGCGGAACATCGGTAAGCGTCAAGCCAACAATCGGTTCAAGTTTTGCGAGGGCCCGCATAATGTGCTCCAGAAAGACGGGGGACTGGGGAAGGGCAGGGCGAATCTATGCGATCACGCCCAAGCGGCGGCCTACTTTACCGAAGGCGGCCACCGCCCTGTCAATGTGCTCGGGCGTATGAGCGGCGCTCATTTGCGTGCGGATGCGCGCCCGGCCCTTGGGCACGACCGGATACGCAAAGCCGACCACATACACGCCTTCAAGCAAGAGCTCGTCGGCCATGCGCAGCGCCAACTGCGCATCGCCGAACCTGACCGGAATAATCGGATGCTGGCCGGGCACCAAATCGAAGCCCAGGGCCGACATTTCCTGGCGGAACTGTTGGCCGTTCGCGCGCACGCGCTGGCGCAATGCGCGGCCTTCGTCGCTTTGCAGCAAAGCCAGCACCCGCAGCGATGCGGCGACAATGGACGGCGCCAGCGAGTTGGAAAACAAATAAGGGCGCGAGCGCTGCCTCAATAGCTCGATGATGGATGCGTGCGCCGCCACGTACCCGCCCGACGCGCCTCCCAGGGCCTTGCCCAGCGTGCCGGTAATGATATGAACGCGGCCTTCCACCCCGCAGTATTCGGGGGTGCCGCGGCCATGCTCGCCAATGAAGCCCGCCGCATGCGAGTCGTCTACCATGACCATGGCGTTGAATTCCTCGGCCAGCGTGCAAATGGATTCCAGGTCGGCAATTGTGCCGTCCATGGAAAACACGCCATCCGTGGCGATCAGCTTGTAGCGCGCCCCGGCCGCATCGGCAGCCTGCAATTGCGCCCGCAAGTCGGCCATGTCGTTGTTGTGGTATCGAAAACGCTTGGCCGCGCACAAGCGAATACCATCGATGATGCTGGCATGGTTCAAGGCATCGCTGATGATCGCATCGTTTCCGTCCAGCAGCGTTTCGAACAGGCCTCCGTTGGCATCGAAGCAACTGGAATACAAAATGGCGTCGCCCATTTTCAGGAAGCCGGCCAATGCCTGTTCCAATTGCTTGTGGCCTGTTTGCGTGCCGCAAATAAACCGTACCGATGCCATGCCGAACCCGGCGTCGTCCAGACCCTGTTTGGCGGCATCGATCAAGCGGGCATCGTTGGCCAGGCCCAGGTAGTTATTCGCGCAGAAATTCAATACCGGCATCCCATCGGCAAGATTCACCGAGGCCGATTGCTGGCTGCCCATGACGCGCTCGGTTTTGTAGAAACCGTCGGCGCGCAGCTGTTGCACCTGTTGCTGCACATGATCGAGAAAACTTTGCATAAAAACCCGGATAGCCCATTAAAATGACAACGCCGTTCAATATAGCGCAACGCATCGGCAATACCCAAGCGATTCCCTCCCCAGCGCCGGATTGATCCCGGAACCGGCGCATGCCGGCGCGTCTCCGCCAAACGGCCTATAAGCCGCGGTCCATTCCCAGGGTAAATAGAATCGACAGCTTGACGTACAGGCTGGCCGATTCTACGATGCAACAATTCTTAACAACCCCGCCTATTCAGCCAGCATCACAAAATCGAGCGTATTTATGCAGCACAACAAGCGATGGGCATTTATCGGTTGGGGGCTCTTGCTGCTCTGCGCCTGGCTAAATGCATCGGCTGCGGAGCAACAGCGGGTGGTCAGGGTCGGAGTACACGAAAGCGCTCCAAACATACTCCTGGCCAAGAACGACCAGATCAGCGGCATCCTGGGCGAACTTCTCGCCGCTGTCGCCCAGGAAGAAGACTGGGTGCTGCAGGCCGTGCCTTGCACCTGGCACGAGTGCATCAATTCGCTGCAAACCGGGGATATCGACCTGTTGCCGGACATGGTTTTTTCCGAAGAACGGGAAAATCTTTATGCGTTCCACCGAACACCGGCGTTGCATAGCTGGTCGCAAGTATATGAACGCCGCGGGGGCAATATCCAGTCTATCCTGGACCTGGCCGACAAACGGGTGGCCGCGTTGAAAGGGTCGACGCAATACGACTACCTGGCCACGCTGGACTCCGACTTCGGCACCCGCCCAAGCTTGCTGCTTGGCACAAACTCGCCCGAGGAAGGCTTTGACCTGGTGGCCAAGGGAACGGCCGACGCCGCCGTCGCCAATTATTTCTTCGGCCAGTGGCACGCCGCCAAGTACGGATTGATTGCCACGCCCATCGTCTTTCAGCCATCGCAGGTTTTTTACGCCGCTCCCAAGGGCAGCAACAGCGATCTGCTGGACGCTATCGACCAGCGCCTGGGAGAGTGGCAGAAAACACCGGACTCCACCTATTATCGTATCCTTCAACGCTGGGGCGCGGGCCAGTCTTCCAATGTGGTGCCGATGCCATTCTGGTGGGCGCTGGCCGCGCTGGCCAGCCTGCTGATATTGGTAATGGGGATAGCCGTTCTGCTGAAAGTCCAGGTCGCGAGGCAAACACGCCACCTGAAAGCCAGCGAAGCCAAGCTCAACACCATACTCGACAGCGTCGATGCCAACATCTATATAAAAGACTGCAATCTGCGCTATCTGTACGGCAACCGCCGGCTTTGCGAACTATTCGGCACGTCGCCCGAGGAACTGATAGGAAGCACAGACGACGATTTCTTCGACAAAAGCATGCGCGCTCAATTGCGCAAGACCGATCTGCGCGTCACGGAAAACGGCGAAAGAGTGGTCAGCGAGGAACATAACATCACCATCAATGGCCAGACCATCGAAGCCTTTCTGTCGGTCAAAATACCCCTGCGCAATCCGCAAGGCGGCGTCGAAGCCCTGTGCGGCATTTCGACCGACATCACCGAACACAGGGCCACGCAACAGGCGGCCCATAGGCTGGCCTTTTACGACCCGCTGACGGAACTGCCCAACCGGCGCCTGCTTCTCGAGCGCATAGGCCATATTCTTGACAGCGCGGATCATGCCTTGAGCCTAGGCGCCCTGCTATTCATCGATCTGGATCACTTCAAGCGGATCAACGATGCGCGGGGCCATGACGTGGGGGATGCCGTGTTGTGCGTTATCGCCAGGCGTCTGCAGGATATTGTCGACCACCACGATACGGTGGCGCGTATCGGCGGCGACGAGTTCGTTGTGCTGCTTGATAATGTGGGCCAAAGCGTCGAAGACGGTACGCAAAAGGCCATGCTGACCGCCGAACAAGTGCGCACGGCTCTGGAGCTGCCCATAATCGTCAGGCGGCAAGAATACCTGGCCGGCGGCAGCATAGGGGTGACCTTGCTTACGCCAGGCAGCAAATCGGTGGCGGATGTGCTGCGGGAAGCCGACACCGCCATGTATAGGTCCAAGGAATCGGGCCGCAATCGGGTGACTTTCTATGAAACCAGCATGCATACCGAGGTCAACGACCGGCTTGCGCTGGAACATGACCTGACCCAGGCCATTGGTTCTCCGCAGCTTGAAATGCAGATACAGGCCCAATGGAACCGCGCTCATCAGGTCGTGGGCGCCGAATTGCTGATCCGCTGGAACCACCCTGAACGCGGCGCCATTTCTCCCGATGTTTTTATTCCGATTGCCGAGGAAACCGGTGTCATCCTGCGCCTGGGCGATTGGGCCCTGCAACAGGCCTGCGTCGTCCTGGCGCAGTTAAGGCAGGCAGGACTATCGTATCCCCTGTCCATCAATGTCAGTCCGCGCCAATTCAAGCAAGCCGATTTTGTAAAACGAGTGCGCGAAATCCTGGACGAATCGGGCGCTCCGGCCGATCAACTGATTTTCGAGGTGACCGAAGGCATTTTGATCGACGACCTGGAGGGCTCCATCGAACGGATGACCGAACTCAGCACCCTGGGCGTGCGCTTCGCCATCGACGATTTCGGCACCGGCTATTCCAGCCTTGCCTACCTGAAGCGCCTGCCCTTGTACGAACTGAAAATAGATGAATGCTTCGTGCGCGATACGCCTGAAAACGCCGACGACGTGGCCATCGTAAAGCTGATCTTGGCCGTCGCCAAGCAACTAAGCTTGAAAGTCGTCGCCGAAGGGGTCGAAACACAAGAACAAGCCGACTTCCTGATCGAAAACGGCTGCAATGCCATACAAGGCTTCCTGTATGCCCGGCCCATGACCGTTGCGGAATGGTTGGACCGGGAAGCCGCCTAGGGCCTGTTGACGCTACATCCCCGCCCGCGTGACGGGTCGACAGGCCCCAAGGCCTGTCAAGAGCGGATGTATTTGAATGTGCCCACGGCTGTCGCCAACAGCTCGCTATCGTCCAGCCACACCTCGGCGCGCGAGAAAAAGACGCTGCGCCCTTTGCGCACAATATAGCCTTTCGCCACCAGGAGGCCGCTATCGCTATTGCTGAGAAAGTTGGTGGTCAACGACAGGGTCAGGCTGCGCAAGACAGGCTCGCCCGGCGGCGAATAAAGGCCGCAGTAACCGCAAACCGAATCGAGCAGCGTGCATATGACGCCCCCATGGACGCGGCCGGTGCGATTGCCCAGTTCCGGCGAAATATCCAATTGCATCTCGGCGTAGCCAGGCGACCAGTCCGTAAGGGCGATGCCCAGCCGTTCAAGAAAAGGGTTGCCAATGGGAGTGGTTGCGGTGTGGGGAACAATCATAAAAATGGGCGAAAGCAAAAAACCAAAGACCAAAGCATAGACGACTTTGGCCTTGGCCTGCTTTCCCCAACCGCAAGCCCTGCCGCGCTTGCGTCAGCAATGGCGCAGTCTTATTGCGGGACCCATTTGTCGGCCAGCCTGGCATATTCGCCGCTGGCCTTGCTCAGGTGCAGCCACTGATCCACATACAGCTTGAACCGCATGTCCGCGTTAGGCACAAGGTAGCCCATTTCGGCATATTGCAGGGGTTTGTCGGGATTAACGGCGCACAGCCTGGGATCGCGCTTGCTTTGGACCTTGGCTTCCGCCGCTTCGGTCACGAACACATCGGCGCGGCCTTCCGCCACTTCATTGAAGATGCCGATATTGTTTTCATGCAAGATAAGCTTGGCTTTGCTCAAGTTCGTTTTGGCGAAGGTTTCATTGCTGCCGCCCGGATTATGAATAACGCGCACCTGCGGCTGGTTTATATCGGCGATGGTCTGAAATTTCTTGACGTTGCCGCACAGAGTAATGGGCGTCTTGCCGTTGACCATGTAGGGCGCGCTGAAGAAGGCTTTCTTTTGCCGTTCCAGCGATACCGAAATACCGCCGGCGCCAATGTCGCACTTGCCGGACGTAAAGTCCGCCATAAGGTTGGACCAGCTTGTCTTGACGAACTGGACCTTGGCTCCCAAGGATTTTGCCAATGAACCCATCAGATCCACATCCAGGCCTTCGAAGCTGCCGTCCGCATTATGGAAACTGAAAGGCCGGTAATCGCCCGGACTGCAGACGCGCAAGGTTTTGCTTTCCATGACATGCGACAGAGTGTCTTGGGCGGGAGCGCTGGTTTGGGCGGGAGCGCTGGTTTGGGCGCTTGCCATTACCGGGATACAAAGCAGGCTTGCGGCGAGAAGGTTTTTCATTGGCTGGACTTTTTAAATGGAAGAATGATAGGCGCGCCGTGGCGGTACATTGAACATCGAGCCGTACCCGGCTTGCGGGCGGCATACTTTCAGAACATGAAAAGGTATGCCCGCCGCGTGCGTTCGCCAAATTGTGTGCAGCCAAGGCTGGTTTGGCAATCCATGTTTTTACCTAGGGATGACGTGAACACATCCGCCTATGGCAGGTAGAGCATGGTCAATTGCCAAGGGCCGTCAAACGTTAACCGGGCTTAGCATTGAAGCCCCTTCCCACAGGCCGCCCTTAATCAGCCCATGCGCAACCTCTTTCAATACAAGCCGCGTAGCCAAGGCCGCGGGTGAGAGTTCGTCATCAACATGGCTGGCCAGTATGCTGCAGCGGTACAGCGATTTATCGGCAATGGGAATCAGCCTGATTTTTTCATCTCTTATGCATGACATAGCAGAACTAGGATGAATGGTAGCGCCCATGCCAGCCTGCACCGCGGCCGTGAGCGTGTTCAGACCGTCTATTTCGGCGACCACATTGGGCACAATATTTTTCCGCTTGAACGCGTTCAATATGATATTGACCAAGGTGTGAGTGCCGCTGGGCAGTATGAGAGGCAATTTTCCCAAATGCTCCAGACGAGTGGCCTTTCCCTTGGGCATGCCGGGCAGATTATCGGCTCCGATGACGAACAAATATTCTTTCAATAGCGGCATAACGGTTAACCGGTGCCCCTCGCCCATGTCAAACCGCATGGTCAGATCCAATTTCCTGGAATCCAGAAGCGCTGTTAAGTATCCTGAAAGGCCTTCGACGATATGCAGGCGTATTTTTGGATAGCGCTCCTTCATGGCTTTCATAAGCGGCAAGGCCAGCATCAGAGCCGTAGTCGGCGCCATTCCCACGCTTACTTTTCCCGACAAACGTCCTTCTTGCGTGGCGCTCGACGCCACTTTTACCTGACGCAGAATAAGCTGAGCATGCCGCCAAAACTCAATGCCCGCGCCTGTCGGCACTACTCCTGTGGATAACCGCTGAAGCAGGCGCGTCGAAAGCTCGCTCTCGAGGCGGCTGATTTGCTGGCTCAGGGTAGAGGTGGTGACATTCAGATCGAGCGCCGCACGGCCCATGCTGCCCAGTTCCACGACTCGGACGAAATAATGTAATTGACGTAATTCCATATGAGAAATTCAGAAAGTATTGGCGCTGCATATCCGTAAAAACGCGCCGGCTGCGCACGAAACACGCGGACCATTATCGGTGCTCACCGCCAGTATCGCAAACATGTCTTTAATTTAATTAAACAGGCCTTGCATTTTGCCATCTGGCGCCCCTAGTGCTTAAAGAATAGAGTCACGCCTTATCGGCCCTTATTGCTCCCATCCCGCCTGGGAACGGGCCAAATGACTGGAAGAACGCAAAATTCCCGAAGAGACCTTATGAAAAACTATGAATTGCAAATAGCCTCCATGGAAGGCAAATGCTCTCCTGAAGAATGGAAAACGCGCGTGGATCTGGCCGCGTGTTACAGGCTGGTGCACCTATATGGCATGTCGGACATGATCGCCAATCATATATCAGCCAGCGTTCCTAACGAAAAAAACGCTTTTCTGATCAATGCCTACGGCTTGATGTACGAAGAGATTACGGCATCCAGTCTGATCAAAGTCGACATAAATGGCGAAATACTGACCAAACCCGACTTTGGCGATCTGGACTATGGAGTCAACAAAGCAGGCTATGTCATTCACAGCGCCATCCATGAGGCACGGCACGATGTCGCATGCGTCGTCCACATTCATAGCTGGCCAACGATGGCTGTTTCAGCGTTGGAGTGCGGCCTTTTGCCTATTAGTCAAACGGCCATGCGATTCTTGAAGATCGGCTACCACGACTATATGGGCGTGGTTTTAAATGAGGCGGAAAAAGCATCCCTGATCGCGGATCTCGGCAAAAACGAAGCGCTGATTCTAAGAAATCATGGGGCATTGACAGTAGGCAAAAGCATAGGCGAGGCTTTTAATTGGCTGCACAGGCTGGAACTATCATGCCGCTCGCAGCTTGCCGCTATGGCATGCAACACTCCACTGCGGCAAGTGGATGAGAAAACACTCGAAGAAACATGGAACAACTATCAGCCTGGCACCCGCCGCCCTTATGGGCTTATGGAATGGCCGGCATTGCTTAGAAAACTGGACAGGCTGGATCCCTCTTACCGAACCTGAACCTGGCCAAGCAATCCTTATTTCCCATTTCCGGAGTTTTCCATGTTTGTAGAAAAATCACTCAAGCTATCTGTATTGTGCTGCGCAACGATCCTATGCTCATCAGCCCTCGCCAGCCAGCCTTATCCCACCAAGCCTATTACCCTGATAGTTCCTTTTTCCCCAGGTGGAAACCTGGATATCACGGCACGAGCCATTGCGCCAGCCTTGCAAAAAATCCTTGGCCAGCCGGTCGTAATCGACAATAAGCCAGGCGCGGGAGGATCGATAGGAAGCGGAGTGGTTTCGCGAGCCGCCCCCGATGGGTATACGGTTCTGGTCACGACCCCCAATGCCATCGCCGTGACCCCGTACATGACCAAAACCCCCTATGCGCTCAAGAACTTCCGTTCGGTTGGCATGGTGGCTTCGACGCCATTGATTATCGATGTAAATCCCAAGAGCAAATTTAAAAATATTCACGATCTGATGAAATTTGCCTGTGCCAATCCGGAACAGGTCACCGTGGGCCATTCCGGCATAGGAACCACCAACTATATTGGCCTGATTCGCCTGGAAGAGGCATCGAACTGCCAATTCACCGCGGTTCCCTACAAGGGATCCGCCCCCGCTCTGGTGGATTTATTGGGCGGCCAAATCGATATGGTGATTGATCAATTAAGCAGCTCCGCAGGGCAATTGAACTCTGGCGGCCTGAAGGCTCTGGCTGTAATGACAGCCCAAAAAGTGCCTTCGCTGCCAAATGTCCCCACATTGGAAGAGTCGGGCGTGAAAGGGCTGAACGCATCGACCACTACGGGTTTGCTTGTTCCAAACAATACACCCGATGACGTTGTCAACACGTTGAATCAGGCATTGCAACAGATTGCAAAGGACCAGTCCGTGCAAACAACCCTGAACAATGTGGGAAGCACTGCGATTTCATCGACCCCGCAAGAATTCATGTCCCTTATCGACAACGAAAGTTCGCTGGCTGGAAAGCTGGATGCCGCCGGCAAGCTGCAAGAAAATTAACCATGATTGAACAACTGCACATAGCCAAACATTGCTGCCCTCCGATTGATACGCATCAACCGGTGCTCTTTACTCTGCCCGACAATGCTTGCGATTCTCACGCCCATATCTTCGGCCCTTATGAAAAGTATCCTTTATCCGACGAACGCAGCTATACACCTCCGGAAAATGATACCCAGCAGTTCCTAAGGCATCTGGATCGCTTCGGCTTACGCCGAGGCGTATTGGTAACGGCAAGCGCCTGCGGTACTGACAATCGCTCGATTCTGGATGCGCTTGAGGAATACCCGGACAGGCTAAGAGGGGTAGCCGTGTGCGATCAAAACACGGAGCGTTCCACGCTACGGTCATGGCGCGCCGCGGGTGTCATGGGTTTACGATTCAATTTATACAAACTGAATGGACAAGCCGTTTATAAAAACGGAGTGGGACTGAGTGCGCTGGAAACGCTGGCGCCTTTAATGCGGGAATTGGAGATGCACGCCCAAATTTGGGTGCATGCCCCCGATTTACCCGATTTGACGCCCACGCTCGAAAAACTGAAGATTCCCTTGGTCATTGACCATATGGGGCGCATGAACGTGACCCATGGCGTCGACAATCCGGGGTTCTGGAAATTATGCGAATTGCTGGCCGACGGTGTGGCATGGACCAAGCTTTCAGGGGCTGACAGGATAAGCGATCAGAAAGGACATTACGAAGATGTGGATGCTTTTGCCGGCAGCATCTTGAAGGCGAATCCCGAGCAGATCGTGTGGGGCACGGACTGGCCGCATATCAATTACTTTGACAGCCGTAACGTACCTGATGATGGTGTACTGCTCAACGCGCTGCAGCGTTGGATTCCTGACGAGCAATTGCGTAGGCAAGTGTTGGTGGATAATCCGGCAAGGCTTTATAGGTTCTAAAAGGTATGGGTTCTGGCTAGGCTAACACGGCGCCATCGTCCTATTGTCAAGCAGGGGTGCCGGGCTCCCTTTGAACTTGCCTTGGCCAGCCGCAAGGCTGGCCAAGGCAATCGCCTGCATTCGGCATGATGCGAGGCATTGCGGCTGACGAAGTCTGATTAACGACCATGCCAACCGCGACGATCGCGCGAATAGCTCCGGTAGTGGCCTCGGGCCGGCCGATAGCTGCGGCCCCGCTCCCTTATAGCCGGACGGCTGTAATGACGGTTTTCCGTAAGCACATTGCCCAGCACCCCGCCTGCCGCGGCGCCTCCCAGCGTGTACAAGGGATCTCCCCCCGAGAAGATGGCGCCAACCCCCGCGCCCAAGCCCGCGCCAAGCAGCGTGTTGCCTGCCCTTCTGTCGTGGTATGAGGCGCAACCAGCCAAGGCAAATGCCACCAGCCCAATGGTCACGATCCGCGCAAGATTACGGTGCAGCTTCATGGCAGACTCCTGTTGAATGTCTATGAAACCAGCGTAGTCTTGCGATTCAAAACAGGCAAGCCGATAAGCGGCCTTTGCAGCGCAGTGAAATAGGTATCGTTGATTTGGGCGGGTTTGTAATCGTTTGCAATCGATTGGACTCGCACCCTTTCAAGATGTATATAGTTTTCCTGGATCAAGCGGCCGGGTTCGTGCTTGGTGGAAGTCGATAATACTTGTTAGCTGCCGATGCGGAACTGACCCAATGATTTTGAACGTTCTACGCCATAGATGCGACAGTGAACTCAATTTGATCGCGCCTTGTTCCAGCGTTACTTTTCTAAGCTGCCTGTACGGCAGTGAACGATCCGCCCATCTGACCTTCAGCACGGGAACATTTCTAAGCTGCCTGTACGGCAGTGAACACAACGGCGAACAACTGCATGTCAAGCGTGTATTTCTAAGCTGCCTGTACGGCAGTGAACTATCGGCTGGCCATCCTCGATTGCGAACTCGCTTTCTAAGCGGCCTGTACGGCAGTGAACACACCGCCGGGCGGCAGTCAGGGCCTATACAATTTCTAAGCTGCCTGTACGGCAGTGAACTCGAAATCAACGGGCATAGCGATTGGGTGTTTTTTCTAAGCTGCCTGTACGGCAGTGAACGCTTGCCGTTGTCGTTGGCGTGCCCATGATGTTTTCTAAGCTGCCTGTACGGCAGTGAACTATAGACGCATCCGGGGGTGGAGTGCGGTATTTTTCTAAGCTGCCTGTACGGCAGTGAACGCAGGGCTCACGCAAACCGAGGCCGCAACCCTTTTCTAAGCTGCCTGTACGGCAGTGAACGTCAGACGCCAATTCTGGGTGCGTGGCTTCGCATTTCTAAGCTGCCTGTACGGCAGTGAACGATGGTTGATCCGGTGTGTTTGAATATGGATTTTTCTAAGCTGCCTGTACGGCAGTGAACGCTGGCAAGGATGCTCCAGAAAAGGTTTTCCATTTCTAAGCTGCCTGTACGGCAGTGAACTTTGATCAGATCGTCAAGGATGCGGCGAAACATTTCTAAGCTGCCTGTACGGCAGTGAACGATATGACTATTTATACCCGGCCTGATGAACTTTTCTAAGCTGCCTGTACGGCAGTGAACTATAGATGCATCCGGGGATGGAGTGCGGTATTTTTCTAAGCTGCCTGTACGGCAGTGAACGCGCCAAGCGCGATGCATGGCTCTATCAGGTATTTCTAAGCTGCCTGTACGGCAGTGAACGGCAATGGTCATGACTGGTCGGGGCCGAAAATTTCTAAGCTGCCTGTACGGCAGTGAACCGCCCAGGCCGGCTACCCGGCGTCCATTGCCTTTTCTAAGCTGCCTGTACGGCAGTGAACCAATAGTTGACAGCGGCTTAGATGCGCAGCCTTTTCTAAGCTGCCTGTACGGCAGTGAACATCTTGCCAGTCTCTTCGTCTAGACGCTCCGATTTCTAAGCTGCCTGTACGGCAGTGAACGTTTCGCATCGGGTCGCGCCCGTCACATTTCGTTTCTAAGCTGCCTGTACGGCAGTGAACTCGACGTACCAAATGCTGATGGCTTCTTCGTTTTTCTAAGCTGCCTGTACGGCAGTGAACATATCAGTCGGGCTCTTAACACCCTGGTCGAGTTTCTAAGCTGCCTGTACGGCAGTGAACGATTTTGTTCGAGCTGCGGCTTATTGGCTTCATTTCTAAGCTGCCTGTACGGCAGTGAACGATCGAGTGGCCGGCGTTGCGCAAGACTTGAGTTTCTAAGCTGCCTGTACGGCAGTGAACACGCGTCGGTGCAGGGGTATATCTGGCACTCATTTCTAAGCTGCCTGTACGGCAGTGAACATAAAAATAGCAAACATTGCAGACGTTAAGAATTTCTAAGCTGCCTGTACGGCAGTGAACCAGGGCGGTGCGATCGTCACGGTCTACGAGCTTTTCTAAGCTGCCTGTACGGCAGTGAACGCTCAAGCGCAGGCCGGGCAAACTGCCGGCATTTTCTAAGCTGCCTGTACGGCAGTGAACACAGCCCAGGTCGCCGAACTGGAAGCCGAAAATTTCTAAGCTGCCTGTACGGCAGTGAACTCCACGTACATACCATTGCGTTCGCATTCAATTTTCTAAGCTGCCTGTACGGCAGTGAACCTTGGCAATCGCCTCTATCGTTTCCGCATTGGTTTCTAAGCTGCCTGTACGGCAGTGAACTACCTGTAGTTCCCATAGGCCACCCTTTCCCTTTTCTAAGCTGCCTGTACGGCAGTGAACGGCTGGAGGTTACATGCTATGTCCGTCACGTTTTTCTAAGCTGCCTGTACGGCAGTGAACAATAACGCCGCGCTGTCTGCATTCATCGCCGATTTCTAAGCTGCCTGTACGGCAGTGAACGAGCGAGTTGGGCTGTCCGCTGTCTCCATCACTTTCTAAGCTGCCTGTACGGCAGTGAACTCGCTTACGTCAATACAGATGGTGTCATTCATTTTCTAAGCTGCCTGTACGGCAGTGAACTGCAGCCATCGTCAATATTTATAGGTTCTATGTTTCTAAGCTGCCTGTACGGCAGTGAACAGACTCGGGCGCTTCTGACCGTCTGCTGGTGATTTCTAAGCTGCCTGTACGGCAGTGAACGTTCGCATGCTGGCTGATGGGATGGCCTATTTTTTCTAAGCTGCCTGTACGGCAGTGAACCGCCTCCTTTGATGGCCCCGAATCGCTCAAATTTTCTAAGCTGCCTGTACGGCAGTGAACGCAGTGATCACCGATGATGCGGCCGGCGGCATTTTCTAAGCTGCCTGTACGGCAGTGAACGGCAGCAAGGGCGACCTGATGCTACCGAGTATTTTCTAAGCTGCCTGTACGGCAGTGAACAGATGGCGGTTTGTTTTGGCATGGAGATTTCATTTCTAAGCTGCCTGTACGGCAGTGAACAATCAGCGAACGTAACGCCAGCGGTTTCCCCCTTTCTAAGCTGCCTGTACGGCAGTGAACCTCCTGTGCCATAAACGTGACAGCTTTTGCGTTTTCTAAGCTGCCTGTACGGCAGTGAACATTACCTTGCCCCTTACATCGCCCATCGGCTATTTCTAAGCTGCCTGTACGGCAGTGAACTCCGGGCATGCCGACACAAATCTATAGCGGTATTTCTAAGCTGCCTGTACGGCAGTGAACACCGATCACCGGAGCTAAACAAAGCAGTTGACTTTCTAAGCTGCCTGTACGGCAGTGAACTTTTGGGGATCAGGGATAACTTCTGCGAGCAGTTTCTAAGCTGCCTGTACGGCAGTGAACAAATGCTGATTGCTCGCGTGAAGATAGCCGAGTTTCTAAGCTGCCTGTACGGCAGTGAACGGTGAGTTGTACCCCAAGATGCATATGCTCAATTTCTAAGCTGCCTGTACGGCAGTGAACACCTCTATGCCATATGGCTTGGCGAGCTTTTCGTTTCTAAGCTGCCTGTACGGCAGTGAACGCTGCAGATCGGCAGCGAACGCCATGCTGGTTTTTCTAAGCTGCCTGTACGGCAGTGAACCATATTCCTGCCGCCGTCTGTGTATCCAACAATTTCTAAGCTGCCTGTACGGCAGTGAACACGTGCGGCGCACAGACGGCAGCGATCAGTATTTTCTAAGCTGCCTGTACGGCAGTGAACAGTGATGATCCAACTATACGGAAATTCCGTAATTTCTAAGCTGCCTGTACGGCAGTGAACCGGCTTCTTCGGCATTGGTCATGCCATCATCGTTTCTAAGCTGCCTGTACGGCAGTGAACGTCACGACAGGACGGCGGGCTATTGATGCGCTTTTCTAAGCTGCCTGTACGGCAGTGAACCTGACTGCCATCATGCGCGGCATTGAGGATGTTTTCTAAGCTGCCTGTACGGCAGTGAACGACCGGAGCAAATCATAGGTCACTTTGTAAATTTTCTAAGCTGCCTGTACGGCAGTGAACTAATCGACGTGGCCATCACCGCATTCCAGGGATTTCTAAGCTGCCTGTACGGCAGTGAACTGTCCAGGCAGAACATGAGCAGGATCCTGTCTTTTCTAAGCTGCCTGTACGGCAGTGAACAAAGGGCCAGGGCTGCAACTGCGCTGGCTATTTTTCTAAGTTGCCTGTACGGCAGTGAACGGCGTGGGAAGGCAGTTAGCGATTTCCCGAATTTTCTAAGCTGCCTGTACGGCAGTGAACGATGGCTTCGGATCCCGCCACAGGACTGTTCTTTTCTAAGCTGCCTGTACGGCAGTGAACGCGGCCTTGTCCGACCACATGCGGTCCTTGCATTTCTAAGCTGCCTGTACGGCAGTGAACGGCTATGTCAACAAAGATACAACCGCATTTCTTTTCTAAGCTGCCTGTACGGCAGTGAACCTTGCGGCGAGCTCTATGCGCAATACAGAAAATTTCTAAGCTGCCTGTACGGCAGTGAACACCCCTCCCCGCTGCATAAGTTCGACGGTATGTTTCTAAGCTGCCTGTACGGCAGTGAACCAGGTTGGCATCGCCCAGGTTGGCATCGCTCATTTCTAAGCTGCCTGTACGGCAGTGAACTCGGGCTGGCCGACATGCCGCGCGACGGACTGTTTCTAAGCTGCCTGTACGGCAGTGAACGGTCGCACCGCTGGGCCACAAGCCCACCGATATTTCTAAGCTGCCTGTACGGCAGTGAACGGGCCAGCCCCTGTCAATTACGGAGGGGATATTTTCTAAGCTGCCTGTACGGCAGTGAACAAGAGGAATGCCATAGCCTGAGCTGCTAATCATTTCTAAGCTGCCTGTACGGCAGTGAACACGAATCGGTGATCTACGAGACCGATATCCCGTTTCTAAGCTGCCTGTACGGCAGTGAACGATTTAGCTTCCTCCAGCGCCTTCCGCACCTTTTTCTAAGCTGCCTGTACGGCAGTGAACAGCTCCTGTCGTTCCATTTGCGGGGTTTTTGTTTTCTAAGCTGCCTGTACGGCAGTGAACCTCGGCCTTGGTTGTTGGGCGTCCTTTCATTTTTTCTAAGCTGCCTGTACGGCAGTGAACACGATGGTCGCTGCCCACGTTCTTTCCGTTGTGTTTCTAAGCTGCCTGTACGGCAGTGAACCAATAATCGTTAAATTGGCCGTCGATGCGGCATTTCTAAGCTGCCTGTACGGCAGTGAACACATGCCGCCTCGAGACGGCCTGCTGCTAGGTTTTCTAAGCTGCCTGTACGGCAGTGAACGACTGGACGCGGACCAGGCCGCCGATCTTCAATTTCTAAGCTGCCTGTACGGCAGTGAACGCTTCGGGGCGGGCAAGGTTCGGCCAGGCTTTTTTCTAAGCTGCCTGTACGGCAGTGAACTACGGCGATGCGCAGGTGTACGGCAATGCGCATTTCTAAGCTGCCTGTACGGCAGTGAACTCTAGCAAAGCTGCTTGCATCGCCGCTCGATTTTTCTAAGCTGCCTGTACGGCAGTGAACCCACGGGGGTTTCCTGAAGCAATAAACCAGACTTTCTAAGCTGCCTGTACGGCAGTGAACTCGGCTGGCCCATAAACGACATAACCGCGATATTTCTAAGCTGCCTGTACGGCAGTGAACGCGGAGGTAGCTAAAGACGCCGAAGCGAAAAATTTCTAAGCTGCCTGTACGGCAGTGAACGGTGCTCATAGTAATACATCTATCTATTTTTTAACGCTTTTTTCCGATACAGCGTAAAAAGCCAAAAATTTTCGTCGATAAAAAAGGCACTGAAAAATCAATGCCTTATGATTGTCATCAAAAAAAGGGTCAGAAATAGGGTACGGTTGCCGATTTACTTAAACCAAAATGATTGAAGCTACCAGCAACCGCACTCTCCTGAACCGGACCATGCCGAATAAACAATGGGTAACGGCTCCCGTTAGATAAACTCGTTAATTGAAGATAAGGCAACTTCGTTCTTTTATCCTTTGCACTACCTATTCTTTGAACTGCCTCTTCCTCCGTTAACCGTCCATTTCTAACAGACCTACGCAGCAATCTGTCTTCATTGCTCTTTACTTGCACTCTTTCAACGACACAGTGGCTGTTACCCTCAGGCGCACGCTGTATTCCAGCCACCGATGTGTAATCGCGCAATCCCTTGAGCCAAGGCTCGTCGATCAATCTAGTCAAAGCCTCGCCTGTTCCATGCAAGCGCAAGCAATCGCCCAATGTTTTACCGTGATGAGGAAAGCTGACACCGACCTCCCCTCTTCCTACATCAAAAAGTGCCCGATGCAGCTTGGAGAAAGCGGCACTCATCAATGTGTTGGCGGAAAACTCAGGATCAGGCAGCACTATGATTTCAATGTAATGATCCATAAAGACACACCTTTAACCTGCTTCACCAAAGACGCCCCCACGCACCAATGTAGCAATCACATAATGCTGCTGCTCTATCGGGGGAATAATATTTTTGATTATCCAGCCATCCAATAGGCTGTAGAAATCAAGCTTGTCCTTGGGCTGACGATACGCCTTTCCGCGATTGGTCACGGACCCATACGGTTCTATAGCGATGGGGCCAAGCTCCGTCGAATCTGGATACCAGGTATCAATAGTCCGCAAAGCATTCCCGATTTTTTGCGAATGCAGTGCGGCGACACCATCCACTTGATAGAGATACTTGCTTTTTTTGCTGTCACGCCCTCCGCTATCCAGAACTAACTCTTGGGATGGGAATACTTCCTGGCCAGCCCCAAGTCGGGCAAAAGCGTCCACCCTCAAGAACGCGAATAATTCTCCTGAAAGCCCTTGCCGGATTACTTCCGCCAACTCGGCCAATGGCCCGCCTGAAGAAGAAAACGCCCGCAAATCAAAGTTATGGCTTTCAAACACCCAAACGTTCTTTTCCTTATGATCCTGAATATGAGTGACCCGAACATTGATGGCTTCGGCCCCAACTCGATTGCGCCATAAAAATCGGCCATTGGCGATATTTTCAGCATACCTGGACGCAATTTCGCTGAATTTCTGCTCCGCAATGTACCCATTGATTTTCTTTGCCAATTCTGCCTGGTACTCTTGGTCGTTACAGGCTGACGGCAAGGCCAGGTTACCCAAAATGCGCAAGGTAAAGCTAACTTTCAAAGTATCAGCATCAAAAGGCAACGCGGCCACATCGACTCGCTGTAAATTGGTTTTTTTGGACTTCGGCATCCAGCTTGGCCGGATCACTTGCCACAGAATTCTTCAAGCGGTTGGATATTGTGCCACGGACATCCTTGCTATTGATCGCTAACGGCTTCCAGCCTTTGTAGTCGTCTTGATTGCCCCAGCCTCCCGCAAACATCAAGGCATCCGAATTAGCCAGCTTACGCTCGAACGCAAGCACGGATGCGGTTTTTATCGTTGATTTCGCCATGGTCACTCCCTATTTATCGTAATTAAATTTCAAGTTCAAACTGCACTGGCTGATAATTATTTCTGCCAAGATACCAATCATCTTCTATGTGATAGCGCCATAAAATGTCCTCAATGCTACTAAGGCGATGCGGGCTAATCCATTCCCCGACGCTATAGGCCGACTCCACAAAACGAAAAGGAACATCTTGATCCCTGACACCCTTGACCTCTCCCGGCTGGTATAGCGGAGATATGGACTTGAAGCCCATAACTAGTGGGACAAGATAACCGCCCGCGGGCTTTGGAATGACTTGCCATTCAAATTGCCTGCCATCCACTTCACCCTCATCTTGCAGAGCCAACACCATATCGGCGGCGGGCACCGCATATTTGACTGCAACGAAATCCAGCCAGGCATCGATAAGTTGCGTCTCGGGGTTCTTGGAACAAAGATATCGATAATGCTCTTGAAGCAAATCGGAACGCTCTACCAACACAAATCCTGGTAGCAGCTTTAACAATTGCCTTCGCATAAATGGCACAGCCAAGTCAACGTCTTCGGGCACTTCTATGAATTCGACTTTCTCAATGCTTTGCACAGTGCCGCCAGCCAAACGTCTGTGCCAAAACTCTGACCAGTTTAATACGTATTTGTTCAAGCATTTCACCCTCACGCTTAGGCAATACCAGCTCCAAAAGCCAGATCGTCTGTAGTGATATCTTATTCAATAACCAATGAAATTTCCATATGCATACGCCCCTCCTCCACAAACGAGGGCGTTTTTTTCCCCTTTGGTCAAAGGATTGCGCGTCATGGTGAAAATGCGCTAATTCCGCCAACTGCGATGGTCGAGATGCTTGAACGGAGTGGTTATGGCAAACAACGCCGCAGCCATCTAGCGACAAGCCATGGTCTTTATGCAATGCTCGCGACAAGGCATGGGTAAAACCCAGAAAACTGGAAATACCCGGAAAACCATAGGTCAAGCCAGTAATGGCAACGGCATTCTCAACCTTTATATGACGCAAAATTAGTAAAGATCTCATATCGACAATGCCTCCAGATCGCGTTCAAACATAGTCAGCTTTCGTTCGAGCAATTTGCCCCACTCGTGATATTCAGCGTCTTTCATAAGCAGCGTGTCCGAACTCAGCTTCTGATTTAGCCAAAAGGGGAAAATCGCTTCGCAAGGTCTCGCTGCCAACCTTGGGAGCTACGTTCCTCTTGAAATGATTTATTCTTACTATGCGGATCAAGCCATAACTGCTCGGCACGTGGAAAATCCGAATCTTCGCTCCATCCAGCATGGTCGATCATCGCTTGGATCTCCATTGAGTACTGGAAAAAAATCTCCATTAGCTCATCGATGAACTCGGCCCGCCTGCTGCGTATTTGTACTGTGCTAGATTTCTTGAGCGACGCTTCCAGGAGTTCCTTGAACTGCCGGACAACGCGCCATGTCCGACGTTCATACTCTCGCCAAAAGGCACCACTTTTACTTGGGGGTTGTGTTTGTTTTGTCCACGAAGGTGGCTGGCAGCTGAGAAGGTACGACCTACCGATCCTGTTGCTATTAAGGCTCGACACATTTTGAGGCTTGGTTCCTCCAAATGTCTGGAGTGCAAGACTCCTGAATTCCACCAGAGTCTGCGAACTATGCAACTTCTCCCTTTTCAGCTTTCGTAATGACTTCGCCTCTTCGCTAAAACGACTGTCCAACACACGTTGAAATAATTCATGTGCAAGCGATGACGCAAATAAGGGGCTGATCAAGTGATACGTTCCATCCGGGCACGGAAAGTAAACCTGTTTGGCAAGCGTATGCGTCCGCAACTCTGTGTTGACCAGCGCCAACTCAAAACCTTGCCGCCACTCTTTCAATTGATCTTCATTTTCCACGAACGGCAGCAGCGCCGACATGTCGCCCTGTGCAATGCATTGCCCTAGACTGCTTCCCTCGGCTTGCAATTGCAGTAAACCTGCGACATCCAGTGCCGCTGCATTGCCATCCACATCAATGCGTGGTTGCCTGACAGCGGCTGTTATCAGATATTTTCCGGTTGGGATGCTGTCTTGACTGTAAGCAAAAATGCTGCTTCCTTTTGCATCGCCATGGGTGAACTTTAAAGGATGAGTTACAAAGCTGATTTGCTTGGCGCGTTGAGCAGCACCACTAAGCCAAGCAGACGGCTTGAAAGCTGCCTGTAATGCCAGAAGCTTGTCGTCTGTTTCCGCAGAGGAAACCAAGCCCTCTTGTCCATTCGCTTCTTGTTTTTGTATTTCTTTAGTGAGCGGCTCAAGCTTCAGAGCCGCCCGTTTTTTTATGTAGCCATCAACCAACGTAGAAAGTTTCTCAGTCATACTCCCCCCTCATTTCTTGACAAGAGAACAATATCACGCATTTTGTATTTTTTTGTTATGAATTGATCAGTAATTTCCAAATCTTCGAAATATTGCATGCAGTTCATATTGGGCCATCAATACCGAATGATGTCGTTTACGAGATAGGATCAATCTAATATCGCAGTCCCGACGCAGTCAGCGACACGGTGGGCCTCAAGGACTTAGTTGCTCCTTAACCAGCAGCCCCATAAACCCCAAACCAAGGGTGATATAGCCATTTTTTATCGGTTTTGCGCAATCGCAGCTCGGTGTATTTCTTGCTTATCTCCGCCAATTCCATTTCCTTGATATTCGCGAACCGTTCAATCAAGGCCTTTGCATCATTTTCAAGCCATGGTTGCATTCCATTACCCGGCAAGAACGTCGGTCGTTCGAAACGATAGTCATCCACCAATGCAACTTCACCGTTATCCGACATATGATGAAATAAGGGTTCGTCTAAGTCGTCATCCATATATAAGACAAACAGCTCATCACCGCCGTCAGCATTACGAAAGGGATCCCGTCTCTGCAGCTCGCCGCTCCAGGTTACATTGTGCCGCCACCATAGCGCCGCGCTGCGTACCATACCTGGCGTTCCGAACATTTTGGCTTGCAAATGCGCGTGCTCGAGATCCACAAGGTTACCGCTGCTATCCAAGGGAGTTTTCGGCTGAATACGTGGAATGGCGCTGATATGACGATATTGACCAGGCAACAATGATACTTGCAAATCTTTATTCTTCAGACTGAAAAGCTCCGCCTCGAAACCCGGCAGACTATAGGCGGTTTTCAGCCCCTTGAGGGCCTTGCGGTTTTTGTTCAGAATATGCAAGTTTGGCGTTGCCGAAATCTGTTCACGGTGCCTTTGTAGACGTCCTGCAAGCTGAATCAATGACCGCATGGAACTGGGCTCGGCAATGGCCCAATCGTAATCGTGATCGCGGCCTACCTCGGTAACGGCGGTTCCGAAAACGATGAATATATGATCTTGCTGCGGATAGTTTTCCATGGCAGATTGAATACAAGCATGCTGCCATAATGACTCTGGCCTGTGCCGGGCCAACACCGCGTCCAACTCCCTCTCCATTTCCGACCTCACCAACAAAGGATGGCGGCTGTGATAAATACAAAAATGGATGCAATAGCCGGGAGAAGCCTGCTGACATAAGATTTGCTGCGCAATCGCCACCAAGGGATCAATGTTGGCCAAACGAACCAGCCCAACCGATACTCGCTTGCCATTCGATGGATGTGGCTGATGATGTTTCCCGTGCAGACTATAGACAGCTTCCGATATGGTGCTTGCCATGGCGGTGATGACGTCGCTTTCATTACTGGAATCCGCTTTAACGACAATAAGCTCGGCCCTGCGCAACGGCGTCAACTTTTCCAAAGAGGCAATGCGTTTTTGCACGAACTGCCCATGCGCTGCAGCAAAGCTCGGCAAGTCGGCATAGTCATCCTGGAAAACCCGGAACTCGTCGAACCATGCACAACACACATTTCTCGATGTACCGTGATGCCCCCGCACAGCATTGAACTTGCTCCGGCCAGCCAAGTAAGCATCGAACAAAGCGGTAATCAGCGCCGGCGGCAACGTAGCGGATGAAAGCAAAACTCGCGATCCCAGCATGCCCGCCCAGTTGACCAAACGGGCAAGAGCCGGCAAATCGGCAAGATCGAAATCATCAGGCTCATCCAGGACCAAATCCGAGGTCAACAGCCGCAGCATTGGCGCTATTTGCCGTCCGCCTCGCTCGCCTTCCGTCGCAGGCATTAAATGATCAATCGTACTGACTAATATTGGTGCACTAAGTAATTGATGCAGTGTAGGCGACAGCTTAAGCCAAGAGCTTAAGCGACCATCATCCAGGCTACCGTCATATCGAACATATTGATGCTCGGCGAACATCGCTTCGGCCGATTCGCTGCCAGCCTGCTCCGCAGTCAAATCCCTAACACTGTTCTGGTCTTCCGATCGCACTGCGCTACTGCGAAGCTCATGCAAGTCCCGGACAGACTGCGAGCCTATAAGCACAGCCAGATCATCACTTTCCAAATTCAGACGTGACCTCAATGCATCGCCTGTTTGCAAAGTCAGCGTCCTTAAGCCTTAAAGCCACACTGAATCGACATCCCAATAGCTCATTGGATAACCCATACATTATCCGGCCATTTGCAAAGGTTTTGCCACGACCTGTAGAGGCCATGTTTACACCAAAAAAACCTTGCTCGACGGAACGCTTGCCTACCCCTTGCGCCAGATCAAACGCCTTATCCTGCCATCGATATTTATCTTCCTTGCTGCGCTGTTTAAAGCCTTTGTGTCTGGTTATGGCGGGCAATGTCTGACGCAATTTCGGCAGACTTTTGGCCAGTAGAATCGCATTATGGCCAACACCAACATTATGTTCATCAAGCTTCTGTTTTAGCGCTTTGGTTTTCCGATCGGTATTGGCAAAAACTTTGTAACGCTTGTCCTGCCACGCCTGAATAGGCTCTTGGGCAGAATAACAATGATCAGCCAGCATCAACGTCAGTCGCGCTACATGACTGGTGAAAGGGTCATCCAGCCAACTAAAATCAAAAAATCCCGGATGCTTCAACGCCCTGTTTGCAACGCTGTGCGCTTTGCGAAGCCAGGTTTCGCTACGGAATGGCGTACCATAATCGAATGTCCATACCGACTTCCAATCTCCACTCTTCCAATCATCGAACTCACATTGCGGAGAATTCCATGATGGGCCAAAACGCGTACCGATCAGCCATTGATCGATGCTATCCAGCCGTGGCTCGTTACCGGCCTTAGCATAATATTTGGGAAGACGATGATGTGAAACAATCAGCCAGCCAATGGCCTGCGCCAGAGATGGCATCGACTTGAACGGGTTCAGCGCGGGACGATCAGGCCCATCCTTTTGCAATCGGTCAAGAATCAACGCCTCATCGTTGGCAGAAAGGCTGGCTAGTTTTTCCATCCATTCTGAATCTGTCTGGCCAGCCACAAAAGCTTCGAAAATACGCAAAGAAACCCACTCATGCCGATAAGGCTCGGACCGAGCCTTGGATCCTGGTTTCAACTTGGCCTGAAACAGCTTGTTCGCCTTGCCAAAATCATGAAACAGGCCCGCTATCCCAGCAAGTAAAGAAATCGCCTCCGCTGTATGCCACTGATTTTCTCCATCCGCGCGCAAAATATCACGCGCAGTTATGTTTGTAGGTACCGCGCCATACTCGTTAAAGTGCCTAAGATTGCCAACGATCCATAACAACTCAGTCTGATTTGCGCTTTTTATCCAATGACACGCCACAGCGGTATTACGTTTGGCGGTTTTACGCAGCAGTTTGCGCACTGTAATCAGGCCTTGCTGGGTGATCGCAGTTTGCCACGTCCGCTCTCCTCTGCGTTCGGCAAATTGATCCAGAATACGGCGCGTTTCAACGAGGGCGTTCTTGCTGCATTGCGAGACAATCAGCACATTCACTTCACGACCTCGCTACACTCGAAGGCTACGGCTTTCACTGTGTCAATCATTACATCAAGCGCTTCAGCGCGATTGAACCCATCAATGCAACGGCGTCGAAACTCTTGTTCGCTTTCTCCAGCCATGGCGGCAATAAACGCCTGCGGTAATATCAATGCGTCCTTGACCAAGTCGGCGATATCAAAGACCAAGCCTCCTCGCCGGGTTTTGCCATGCAGCACAGAGAGCCCATGAGGCAAACCTAAGACCCATGCAGCCGTAGCGGCTAGGCCATAAGCCAAATAATTCCCATGATCGAGAAAACGATTCGCAGTATCTGTGCCGCCACCACGTTTAGCTCGCGTAAAATCGCCATACTTGGTGGCATGCACCGACAACTTGTACAACGCCTTGGTTAAAGAGGCTTCCTGAGCAAGCACTTCGTTGCTCGAATGAGCAAGCATGACTTGTTTCTGGAATACATCCAGCAACGGCGTCAATTTACCCTCGCTGATAACAAACCCTTCCTCTCGCTGCATCCGGGGACTTAACCAGTGTTTGCGGATTTGCGCTAAACGCACTAGTTGAAATGCCTTTGCAGCCATCAACCGCTTGCTGTCAAAAAACCAGAAACTAACCCAATGCTGCAAGTACTCCACAGGCCGGTACTCACTTTGCGGAGTCAGCCATGAAACATCAACCTCTACCTCGTTTGCGGAAAACAATGGCGCGCCGCCTCCTCCGCAAAATCCGACTAAAACCCCCGCTTTCGCCAGTTCACGCATTGCTGCCTGGGTAACTGATGTGCCTGTCCCCAATAAAATTGACGTCGTATTGGCGATAGGAATGTTCCAATAAAGCGAACGATTACCTTCGTCCGTTACATATTCAACACGGCCGCCATTGACTAGCACGCGGCAATGCTGCAGGTAATAAATATTTGCCCGCTTCGAATGCAAAATGGTTTTTAGATCTGAAGGGCTTAAATCTTCCATGCTTTTTCTAATAAAAAGTCAAATAAAGATACATTCTATGAGGACCATGCCCATTTGCACAGTCAGGCACTCAATCCAACGCCAAGCCGGAACCCCCTCTCGTCGGCTCGCCCTCTTCGCTTTTCCTGTCCGCCCCGACTATCAGCTCCAGCTTTTCCCCTTCGAAATCCGCATGCAGCGGCTCCAGCGCCGGCATGGTCTTGTTCGCTTTGGACGACAGCTCGCTGAACCGGGATGCCTTGCCATACAGCCCTTGCTGCCCGGCCACGGCGGTTACGGTGTCGTTGTAATGCCGGCTGACCGTATCCAATGTGCCGCCCAGCTTCTTCAGGCGCTCGGCCACGACCACGACCTGATTGTAGATTTCGCCCGCGCGGGCGCTTAGTTCATGGGCCTGCTCGTTGCTGCGCGCTACCATCCACAGATTGGCCACGGTTTTCAATATCGGCATCAGCGTGGTGTGCGAAACCATGATGACATTGCGCTGGTAGCCGTAGTCGAACAGATCTTTGTTGTGCTTCATGGCTTCGATGTAGGCAGGCTCTATGGGCATGAACATCAGCACAAAACTGGGACTGCGCATGCCGATCAAGTTGCTATAGTCTTTTTTGCCAAGGTCGTCGATATGGTTCCGCACGGCTTTGACGTGGGCATCCAGCGCAGCGTGTGCCTGCGCTTCGGTTTCGGCGGCGATCGCGCGGTCGTAATCGACCAGCGACACCTTGCTGTCTATCACCATGTGCTTCAGATCGGGCAGCTTGATGACAAAATCGGGTTGGCGGTTATTGCCTTGCACATCCTTGAAACGAGCTTGCGATTCATAATGGTCGCCCGCCGCCAGGCCGGCCAGTTGCAGCGTACGTTCCAATTGCACTTCGCCCCAGTTGCCGGTGGTTTTCTTGTCGCCTTTCAATGCCGTGGCCAAGGTATTGGCTTCCGTGCTCATTTTCAGGCCCACTTCCAGCATGCGCTTTATTTCCGAACCCAGCGACACATTGCCGCGCAGGGTTTCGTCATGCACCTGGTTGACGCGCTTCTGGAAGCCATCGATCTGGTCACGAAAAGGCTTGAGCAGGTTGTCCAGCGAGCTTTGGCTGTTTTGCGCGAAGGTTTTGCCCTTTTCTTCCAGTATCTGATTGGCCAGGTTCTGGAACTCGGTCTTGAGCTGAACCTTCGACGCTTCGAAGGTGGCTTGCATATCAAGCATGCCCGCCAGCTTTTCTTCGTGTATGGCGCGCAGTTTGGTCAGTTCGTTATCCAGCCGCGCCGCGCGCTGGCTTAATTGTTGTGCTTGGGCATCCCTGGCGGCAAGCGTGTCTTTGGCTTCGTCCAGGCGTTCACGCAGATTTTGCGCAGTGGATTCGCTACGCGCCAGTTGACGGTCGAGATGTCCCTTTTCATCGCCCAGCGCGCGCAAACCGCGGCGCATGAGTGCAAAGGTAATCGCCGCGGCCAGCATGGCCCCAACCAGGGCAAACAAAATACCCTCTATTTCCGGCGTAATGTAATTCACGATTTCATCCTTTAATAATCCCGCGCCTCGTTTTACCGGCCATATGAAACAAGGTCTGCTCCAATATCAACTCATATAGATGGATCGGCAACAAGAATATCAGCCATCTATGCAAAGCAGGAGATACTCCGCCAATACTCGCCGTCCCGCTATTGCGAAAATCCATGTATAAATCTTTCATACATCCCGCTTATCGCCTTTATATAGCCGGCAAGCATGATAAATTAATAGCTTCATCTTTAAAGTAATTTCCCTTACTTTAAGATTTATCGAAACTGATGATCAAGCTCAAGCGACTATTTGGACTGCATTATGCGTAGATTTTTTACAGGATTGGCCAGCGCAATTGCGTTGACATTGCCTTATGTCGCTTTCGCTTCAGCAACAACCTGGCCGCCGGTCGACAGGGCAGTGCAAATCATCGTGCCGGGTTCCAGCGGCGGTACGGGCGATATGATCGCGCGCTTGATTGCCGGCCTGCTTACCCAAAAACTGCATGGCACCCTGATCATAGAAAATCATGCCGGCGCTAATGGCAATATCGGTGCCGGCATTGCCGCCGAAGCGCCCAACGACGGCTCCAAATTATTGTTTTCATGGGCGGGCACGCTGGTAATGAGCCCCAGCCTGTATAGAAAATTACCGTTTGATCCGCAAAAAAGCTTCGACCCGATTGGGCTGATCGCCGAAGTTCCAAATATTCTCGTCGTGAATAATGATTTACCCATCCATAATATGGCGGAATTCACTCAATACGTTAAGACGCATCCCGGCGTGGTGAATTTCGGATCCACCGGGAATGGCAGTTCCATGCACTTGGCCGGCGAACTCTATATGGCCGAAACCGCCACAAATATGGTGCATGTGTCCTACAGCGCCCCCAGCCTGGCTACAACCAACCTGATCTCGGGCCAGATCCAGTCCATGTTCCAATTGGTTCCCGGAATTGTGAACCAGGTCAAGGCAGGCAAAGTCAGGGCCTTGGGCGTAATGTCGGCCGAGCGTTCCAGTGCCCTGCCCGACGTCCCGACCATGGCCGAACAAGGATATCCGCAATTGCTGTCATCCACTTGGTTTGCGCTTTTGGCGCCCAAGGGTACGCCCGCCGATATCATCGAACACAGCAACGCAGCCTTGAACGAAATTTTGCTTGACCCCGGGGTCAAGCAGGAACTGGCAGGCATGGGTGCGACCGCCCTGGGTGGTACGCCGCAAGATCTGGAAAAACGGCTGGCCTCCGAGCTGAAGAAATGGAGCAAGATCATCGCCAACGCCAGCATTCAATTGCAATAAATGCCATGCATAAACGCTTATCAAAACCTTCCCTGCCGCGATCAACAAGCGAACAGCCTTGACCTTGCCGCCTACGGGTTGAATCCAGGCTGGAAAGCCGGCAGACCGCTGGAATCGCCACGGACAAAGTTGGGAATGCATTCGACGGCATAGTCCCATAATGCCTGGACGAGGCGCTGGCCTTCATCGGACAGTACGCGATCGCGATGGGTCAGAACCCCCATCAAGTAGGGAATATGGATATCGATGGGCTTGAATACCACGCCATCCGGCATGAGCGTGGCCGCCGTAAAGGGATCGACAAGCGCCACGCCGACACCCGCGCGCACCAGCATCACGGCGTTCAAGTAAGAGGTGGTTTCGATGTGGCGGCGCACCTTCACGCCGGTGGTGCTATGCAGCAAGGCAGTCGACAAGCGATGCCGCAGGCCCAGCCTGTTCGACATGGCAATGACCGTGGTATCGCCAAGATCGGCTATCCGTACCGTTTCGCAGGCGGCCAAAGGATGATTGCCGGGCAGGACTATCATGCAGGGCGCCTGCCCCGACCAATGCAGCCGGCAACGGCCCAGGTCCATGGGCAGGCTGGTTATGCCGATGTCGGCCTGCCCATCGGCCACCGCCCTTATGACCTGCTCGGCATGCAGCGTGTCGATGTTCAGTTTGTCGCCGAACACCGGTGTGGTCCGCTCCAGCCGGCCCACAACCGGAGGCACCAGCATCGAACTCAGTGAAAGCGTGCTTGCTATTCGCAAAGGGCGAGGCTGGCCGCGAGCGATTTCCCGGGTACGAGTGTCCAGTTGCTGCAAGCCGGCCAGCACATTGTGCACCTCTTCGTAGAATTGCCGCCCCTGATCAGTAAGCGTCACCTGCGGACGCGTACGCGTAAAGAGGGTAAAACCCAACTCGTGCTCCAGATCCTGGATCTGGCGACTGACAACCGGTTGAGATCGGTCGAGCAACCGGGCAGCTGCAGTGACGCTACCTGCGGAAAACACAGCGGCAAATGCCTCGAGTTGGCGAATTTCCATGATGGGCGGGCGCTGTAACAATAAAAAAATTTATGTGAACAAGACACTGTATGTGCATTGTACATTTAGAAACGATAGCTATTACGCTAATAAAGCATGCTGATGTTGTAGCAATGGGAATTACTTGATGTATTAAGCTTTTTTCACGCCAAAACAATTTTCCAGTCCCGGAAAAGAGCCCTGCCTGACATCGCCGGCATATTGCTCGACCGCGGCCCGTATCACCGCGCCCACATCGGAATACTGCCGGGCAAATTTTGGAATGCGCGAACCGCTCAGGCCCAGGATGTCTTCGGTAACCAGAATTTGGCCATCGCAGGCAGGCGAGGCGCCGATTCCTATTGTAGGTATAGCCAGTTCTTCGGTAATGCGCCGGCCCAGGGCTTCGGCCACGCCTTCCAGCACCACGCCGAACGCCCCCGCCTGCTGGTGCGCCATCGCATCCTGCACTATGCGTTCAGCGGATTCGTCGTTCATGCCCTGCGCCTTGAAACCGCCCATGGTGTTTACGTATTGCGGCATAAGTCCTACATGAGCCAATACCGGAATGCCGCGCTCAACCAGAAAACGGGTGGTCTCGGCAAGGGCGATGCCCCCTTCCATTTTGATGCCGTCCGCGCCGCTGGCCGCCAGTATCTTTGCCGCATTGGAAAATGCCTGCCGCGGCGACTCTTGATAGCTGCCGAAAGGCATATCGACAATTACGCAGACATGGCTGGTGGCTCGCACCACCGCGGCGGCATGAGCGGCCATCTGGTCAACCGTGATCGACAGGGTGTTGGGCAGGCCATATCCGACCATCGCGGTCGAGTCGCCTATCAATATCATATCCAGCGCGTCGTCCAGCAATCGCGCGAATGGCGCGGTATAAGCAGTAAGCGCCGCTATTTTTTGCTGTCCTTTGTATGCCATAAGCTGTGGCACGCTGATACGTTTGGCTTGGCTATGTACACTCACTTTTTTCTCCTGAAATTCGGATCTCCCGCGGGAAAAATCAAATAATGCTTTTCCGCAGTGCAACAACCGTATAATCATCCAGATTAAGCAAAAGAACAAATCGCTGTATTCTTGTCGATTACGAACCAAGCAGTCCTATCCGTTTTTGGCGCAGCTGTGTAAAGGAGCGTAACCATGCCTACCCCCCAGAATACCTTATCGTTTCACGACGGACGCAACGCCCCGCAGTTGGGAATGGGCGTATGGCAAGTCGAAAACGACCTTGCCGGTTCTGTCGTCAAGACGGCAATCGACATTGGCTACCGGTCCATCGACACCGCGGCCATCTACGGCAACGAAGCCGGCGTCGGACTAGGCATCGCCGAATCCGGCATCAAGCGCGACGAGCTGTTCATTACAACCAAGCTTTGGAATGACAGCCACGGCCACGACACTACCCAAGCCGCCTTCGACAAAAGCCTGGAAAAACTGGGGCTGGATTACGTAGACCTATATCTCATCCACTGGCCAGCCCCCAACATCGATAAATATGTCGAGGCATGGGAAAGCATGATCCGATTGCGCGACGAAGGCCGCGCCAAATCCATAGGCGTTTGCAATTTCAATATCCCGCACCTGCAAAAGCTGCTGGATCAAACCGGTGTATTGCCGGTCGTCAATCAAATCGAACTGCATCCCTACTTCCAGCAGGCCGAGCTGCGCGACTTCCATGCCGAACACGACATCATTACCGAGGCATGGAGCCCTTTGGGCCAAGGCCGCCTCTGGAGCGATCTGACCCTGGGCACCATTGCGCACAAATATCAACGGACCCTCGCGCAAGTCATGATCCGCTGGCATACGCAATTGGGCAATATGGTCATTCCCAAATCGGTCACGCCTGCCCGCCTTGAAGAAAATTTCCATATTTTCGACTTCACGCTCGACGCCGGCGACATGGCAGCCATCGCTGCGCTGGATAAGGCCGATGGCCGCACGGGTCCCGATCCGGACCGGTTCAATTTGCCCAAGGCGGCATAGCACGTTGCGCGGCGCGCCGGATTACGCGCCTTAATTGCCAGTCGGGGCTACGCTCCGCCTGCGCGGCGCGCGCCGCCGCTAAGCAAGGCTGCCAGCGCGGGCGCGCAGGCGAATACAAGGAACAAGGCCGTTGCCGCTTGCTGTGTGCCTTGCATACCGCCGGGCTGTATAAACCCCGCGGCATTGGTTACCATGCCGGCCAGGCTCGCTCCCATGGCCATGGCATATAGCTGCAACGTCGTAATGGCCGCCGAGGCAATGTTTTCCTGCCCGGCCGGCGCGGACTTGAACACGCGCGTAAGCAAATTTGGCCAGCACAGCCCTACCCCCAGTCCCACCCCCAACAGCGGCAACATCAGCCAACTGGCACTCCCGCCACCCCGCGTGAAGCCGCCCAAAGGCATCATCATCAGGCCCAGCATCAATAACGACACCGCGGACAGCGCGGGACCCGCCAGGATAAGGCGATTGACGGTAACCAGCGAACGGCTCGAGCTGATAAAGGATCCCAGCGTCCAGCCCACCGACATCAGCGCCATCCAGTAGCCCGCGATCAATGGCGTCTTGCCGTGGATTTCCTGCAAGAAATAAGGAATATAAATTTCAGTGGTGACGCCCACGCTCAATAAGCAAATGCAGGCATACAAACTGCCCAGCGCCGTGCGCATCGAATACGAGCCCGTAGGAAACAATTTGACCTGGGCGCGGCTGTCGGCCCTGGCAATCAAGACCGTTATCCACACACCGGCGGCAATGCCGAGGGCATTCCACAACCACCAATGCGAAAGACTGGCAACAGACACTATCAACACTGCCACAGCCAGCAAGGAGATTTTGCCCAACGGCGCCTTGACCTGCCTGTTTTGGTTCAATACCTTCTCAGCCACCTGTGTAGAGACCAGCCAACTCAGCCCAGCCGCAATCGGCAATACCACCCAGAACGACAGGCGCCAGTGCCCGGTTTGCGCAAAAATACCGCCTATCGCCGGACCCGCCAGCGTGGCCACGCCCCACATGCTCGACACCAGCACCATGGCTCGCGGCCATAAGCGTTCCTCGAAGACCAGACGCACCGATGAATAGCTCAGGCCCAGCAATAGCCCTCCGCCCAAACCTTGCGCAGTGCGGCCAGCCAGCATCCAGGGCATCGATGGAGCCAACGCGCATGCCATAGTGCCCAGCGCAAAAACCAGAATGGCGAATAGAAAAGCATGCCGCGGTCCAAAAGCATCCATGGCTTTGGGCGACAGTGCGGACCCCAGAATAGATGCCGTCACGAACAGCGTCGTATTCCATGCATAGTATTCCAGCCCGCCAATATCCTTTACGACAGACGGCAGGATGGTCGTGACTATGTACACATTGACCGCGTGCAACGCTACGCCGCCCGCCAGAGCCAGCGACCGCAGGCCATTGCGGCCCCATAACAACTCGGACCAGGATGCCGCCTGTTTTTCATGCATAAAACGATGTCACTCTTGAAGGGATGGACCGGAATCCTGGCTTTGCCGGATGCGCTTGCCGGTACGGAATAGACGCCGCGCGAAGCATTAATAATGCGGCGGCTTTTCATGCGTATAGGCATCCGCCCTGGCGGCGTCGTCTCCCGCATCCCCCAATCTTTTTACCAAGGCTGTGCAAAGCGCCCGCAGTTCATCGATTTGTTTTTGCTGCTGGTATACCTGGTGGCTCAGCTCTTGAGTGAGGTCGTCCTGGCTGGTGACTTTCACTTCGATTTCGATCAATCGTTCTTCAATGTTCACGTAATTCTCTGCCGCTTGGAAACAAATATTTTAGTCGGAGCCGGGCCTCCATTCATATAGCCTCGGGCTATCGGCTGAATTTAAACAATCAACTTTAACTTATAAATGATAGTCATTATCATTTGCTTGAATTGATTGTATGGAGAAGCTCATGTTGTTACTCGCTCAAAAAACCAGCCAGGTCGCACTGCATATGTCGGTCGCCTTTACCGTCACCTATGTTTGCACCGGCTCCCTGGCCACGGGCGGCCTGGCGGCCATACTGGAACCTATCTGCAATGTGGTGCTGATGCCCTTGCACGACCGCTTATGGGAGAAAAAACGGGATTCGGGCAAGCAAGGCCCAATGGCGCAAAAAGCCGCGGCTCAGCAATTGGCCTGAATGGCCATGGCCCGGCGCGGGACGGACAAGGAGAAAAGAATCGGGCAGCCAGGAGGAAATGAAAAGTAAGCAACCGCAACTATTTCTGGTCGTCATCGTCGGCCTTGGACGTGGCTTGGCTGCGAAACCCGGAAGGCGACATGCCCACATGCTCAAGAAAGGCGGTGGAAAAGTTGGCCGGACTCGAAAACCCGACTTCAGCGGCAATTACAGCGACACTAAGCGATGTCTGCGTCAACAAACGCTGAGCCGCGCGCATGCGTTCCTCGCGCAAAAATTCGAACACCGTGCCGCCGCTGGCGCGCCGGAAAATACGCGTAAGGCGCTTCTCGTTGATGCCCAGAAAGGACGCCAATTCCCGCAAGCCGGGGGGATCGGCCAAGCGCTCCAGCAGGTGGTTTTTGGCGATACGAACCAGCACGTCGTCGCTGCTTACTGTCGTGGGCCGCACCAAATCCTCGGGCCAGGGCTGCGCAACATATCGCCCGCCTACCGATAGGCGCAAGTGGATTTGCACCCGTGCAATGACCTCCTCGGGGGAAAAGGGCTTGAGAATATAGTCGACGCCGCCCTCCCTCAGCCCCATCAGGCGCTCATTGATATCGCCGGCCGAACTCAGGAACATGACCGGCACATGCGCGGTTTGCGGGTTGGCTTTCAATTGGCGGCATACGGCGAATCCTCCCATGCGGGGCATACGCACATCAAGCAGGATCAGATCCGGCAGGCGGGCAACGGCGCGGTCGTAGCCCTGCACGCCATCGAAGGCGACGCTCAGGCGGCAACCCGTGCCGCGCAATGCTTCTACCAGAAGACGCAGTTCGTCTGGATTGTCGTCCACAATCAAAATGTGAGAATTCGCCAATAACGAATAGCTGGAAGGCATAACTGAAAAAAACCAATAGGTGATATATTTGTAAACTTAACAGGACGTAAGCGAGAATAAGGAAGCACTTTCGCTACGTCCATCTATTTAACACTGACTTGACCGTTATTAAAGATTGCCAACCGGGGCCGTCTGTGCCGTGCACTCTGCAAGGGGTGCGATAAAGCGGCCATACAATTAGAAAAACTATGAAGCAATGGCTGCTAGGCATTTTCCTGTTCGCTTGTACCGCATGCGCCAGCGCCAACACCGGAACATTGGTTTTGGATGCGGCGCACACAAACTGGCCCATTTCCCTGGCCAACTATCTCCAGATATTTGAAGACACCTCTGCGCAACGCAATCTCGACGATGTCGCGGATCTGCCCACCGATGCTCCTCATGGCTTCAGACAAGCCACGCCCGACACGCTGCAACCCGGCTACTCGAAATCGGCATGGTGGCTGCAACTGCGCATCGCCAACAACGAAGCGGCACCGCAAGCACTACGCCTGCTTCCAGGCTCGCTCAATCTGGACAGGCTGGATTTGTTTATACAGCATGGCAATCGCTGGACACATAGCCAGGCCGGCGACAAAATCGCAATATCCAGATCGAATATCGAAGCCACGCGGCTGCATGCACTGGCCTTTCAGTTAGAACCGGGCGAACAAGTGCGAGTCATGATCCGCATGCAAAGCGATAAAACCCTGCGCCTGCTGCCTTCTCTTTATTCGGAACCGGTCTATCAGGCGACGGAAAACCGCCTTTCAATATGGGATGGCATACTTTTTGGCGGGATATTGACCATAGGCTGGTGCGCTCTCCTGATCGCCCTGTACTCGCCAAGCCTGCGGTTTGTTTTGCTGTCCGTGCTGAGCGTGAACATCGCCCTGTATGAAGCATCAATACGCGGTTATACCAAGCTGTATCTTTGGCCGGAATCTGTCGAATGGGCGTCGCGCAGCCCGAAAGTGCTGGGCTATTTGTCGCTTGCGATTTTCACGGCTTTCATCTTGCGCATGGCCAAGCGCGAAAACATTTCATGGCCCGGCCACCGCTATTTCGTGGCGCTGGCCGTGACCCAGGCCGCCATGGCAGCCGCCGCGTTGCTGGCCGATCTGAATTGGATCAGCCGCCTTGGCACCTTTACTACCTTGCTATATGGCATTAGCCAGCCTATTGCCGCGTTCCTGCTATTGAGGCGGGCAACGCCGACCGGCAAACTGATGCTGCTGGTCGGCGGGTTTTTCTTTCTGCAAACAGTGTTCCGCATTATGGAGCGAGCCGGTCTGCTGCCGGACTTCGCCATCAGCCTTGGCCTTGGCAATGTCGACTACAACCCTGTGCTCGCCCTGATGGGCCTGGCCGTCAACCTTGCCGTCCTGACCGCATGGATGCTGCTCATCGGCAAACAACGCAAGGCCGCCTATGACGCCCTGGCCGACTGGCAGGAACTGGAGCAGGAACGGCTTAAAGGCGAAATTGCCCGCCGGACCGCCGCGCTCAACAAGGCCTTGCATTATGCGCATGAAAAAAACCGCCAGAAAACCGAAACCCTGGGCTATATCAGCCATGACCTGCGCGCCCCGCTAGCCACCATTCTGGGATATATCCGCCTGCTGGGCGAGACACAGACAGCCGAGCAAGCCCCGCATGTGCGCGCCATCGAGCGTAGCGCCAGCTACCAACTGACGCTTATCGACGAACTGCTGGAATACGCAAAAAACGAATTGCAACCGTTGGAAATCAAGCCCGAAGCCATCGGCGTAGCGGCCCTTCTCGACGATATCACCCAATATGCCACCGCCCTGAGCGCGCAGCAACGCAATCGCTTCGAATGCAAGGCCGCCACACCCTTGCCATCCAAAGTCTTCCTTGATGTGCGCCGCTTGCAGCAAATATTGCTCAACCTGATTTCCAACGCCGCCAAATTCACGCACAACGGCGTAATAACGCTAAGCATCGGCGCCGAAGGCAGCCCGGAAAATCCCACATTGAGTTTCGCCGTCGCCGACTCTGGAATAGGAATAGACATCCAGGCCCAGTCCATGGTGTTCAATGCGTTCGAACAACTGAAGGCTCAGCCAGGCAGCACCGGGCTGGGCCTGTTCATAGCGGAACGGATAGTCGAAAACATGGGAGGCCAACTGATGCTGGAAAGCACCCCGGGCGTGGGCAGCCGCTTCAGCTTTGCCATCAGGGTCAAAGCCATGGGCACGGAAACGACCACATGGCGCGCGCCTATTTTCTCTGCAACCGATATTGCCGCTACCTCAGGGGGGCACAGCAGCACTGGCCCAATGGCGCCGCCCGCGCATGCCCGCCTTGATCTGGCCAAATTCGCCGACGACGGTCAACTGACCGATATCGAAAAATGGCTGCACCGCATGTCCCGCTCGCATCCCGCATACTCGGCGTATCTGAATAATGTAAGAGACGCCTTGCAAACACTGGACTTTGACCGGATCAAGACACTGGCGCTATCGAATCCGCAATAAACCGCTATGGCGTGAATACCGTGCCGGACGCGGCGCCTGAATCGCCTGCCGCCAGCGATGCGCGCAGCATATCCGCCAGTTCGTTCGGCAACACAGGGCGGCTAAAGTAAAAGCCCTGCATTTCGTCGCAGCCGTTGGCTTGCAGGAACAAGGCCTGCTCCAGCGTTTCCACGCCCTCGGCCACCACGCCCAGGTCCAGGCCGTGGGCCAAGGCGATAATGGCCCTGGTAATCGCGGCATCGTTCGTGTCATGCGTGACATCATTGACAAAGGAACGATCGATTTTCAACACATCGAGCGGGAAGCGCTTCAGGCAGCTTAACGATGAATAGCCGGTTCCGAAATCATCCACCGACAATACAACACCAAGCTGCTTCAAGGATTGCAAGGCGGTAATTGCCGCCTCGGTGTCTTGCATCACCGTGCTCTCGGTAATTTCCAATTCCAGGCAGGAGGGATCGAGGCCCGTATCGCGCAACACCTGTCCCACCTGCTCGGCCAGGTTCGGCTGCTGGAACTGCCTGGCGGACAAATTGACCGACACGCACAATTGCGGCAGACCCTGCGCTTGCCACTTGCGCGCCTGCTCGCAAGCCTCTTTCAGCACCCACATCCCGATGGCGCCGATAAACCCGTTTTCCTCTGCGATGGGAATGAAGCTGGCGGGAGGCACTTGGCCCAGCACCGGATGGTTCCATCGAACCAGCGCCTCGACGCCCACCACGGCTCCGGTATTGAAATTGACTTTGGGCTGATAATGCAGCAAAAGCTCATTGTTATCGAGAGCGTGATGCAGAGAACTTTCGAGCATCAAGCGTTCGCGCAAGCCGCGCTCCATGTCCCACGTATGAAAACGGTACGAGCTGCGGGCATCTTTCTTGACACTGCTCATCGCCATGTGCGCTTTATGCAGCAGGCCATTCTCGGTCGTTTCATCATCGGGAAACAAAGTAATGCCGACGCTCGCGCTCAAGAAGATTTCATGCCCCTGGATATGGAAGGGCTCGCGCATGCGCTGCAAAAGATTTTCGGCGAGCTGCGCGGCCTCGTGCCCATCGGTAATATTCTTCTGCAGGATGATGAACTCATCGCCAGCCTGGCGGGCCAGCGTATCGCCGGAAGGCAAGGCCGGCGCCAGCCGGTCGACACATGCGCGTATGACTTCGTCGCCCACGGCGTGGCCAAATGTGGCATTGACCTTCTTGAAAAAATCCACATCCAGGAAAAACACAGCCAGCCTGGTATTGTTCAAGCGCGCATGGACAATCGCCTGCCGCAATTTCTGGACAATCAGGAGCCGGTTCGGCAGGCCAGTCAGCATATCGTGCGTCAGTTGTTCAAGCCGGGACTGCTCTGAGCGGCGCAACTGCTGGTAGGGCTCGCGCAGCGCATCCAGGAATATTGCCCAATACAAATACCCGCATGCGATGATGTTATAGAGATGCCCCAGCGTGTCCGGCAGTGCGCCGGCCTGCGCATACCGGGCGAAATACACTTCGCCCATCGCCATGATCGCGGCCGCCACAAGCAGATAGCCGGCGTTGCGATCCTGCTTGATCCATGCGCGCCACAGGAACAGCAAGACAGCAGCCAGGTAAAGCCCAAGCAGCGCGTAGTTCGTCCATATTTCAACGAAGGTCAGCCCCTGCCCCCACATCTGCGCAGGCGCACCGAGCCGGTGCAGCACTGACCATGCGACCAGCACGACAACCGCGATGGAGCCGGCCAGGACGACATAGCGGATACGACGGCTTGCATACAGGTTCCATGGCAGCAGGGCCACCATCAGCAGCGCGGCGGCCGAAACGGTGCGCGACGCCAGTTCGAATACCATGCCCTCGGGGATAAAGCCCTGCGCGACGATCGCCGGCAGGCCGTCCAGCGATAGCAGGTGGCATAGATGCAGCAGCGCCACCGCAAGAAAGGCCGCCGATAGAATAATGACGTTGCAGGGTATTTTCTTGCTGATATTTTGCCAGCCCAGCGCAAATATCATGGACGCGATAACAATTGAAAGCACTTCTATGATTGTATACAGCGGCGACCGGTACGCGCCCAGCTCAGGCCAATTGGCCGGCCCGGCCAGCGCCAGCCAGGCAAGCGGGCACGCCAGCAAAATAATTACTAGTGCAATGTGCCAAAGGTGAGCGGTCGAACCTAGATAACGATCCGCTTTGTAATCGCTTGCAAGTAGCTGATCAATCATGGTGGAAACACACCCGGAACGCCCACGACCCATACGCCGAAATGGACGCAACATGAAAGCCGGGTTCGCTTGAACTCATGGAAAACGGAGTCTTGAATAACAATTAAAGAGGATTATCTCAGGAATTATGCAAAAGTAACATTAAGTAGTCCAAAAATGTGAAATATGGCAGCTTTTTTTATGTGACAGCCAACCGGAGCCGCCGGCTCTGCCTCGCGTCGAATCGGCGCTTGCGGCACCACGCCCGCACATACCCGCACCCAGGCAAGATCCTGCCGGCGGGGTGGGGCAACGGCTCCAGGCCTGCGCCTCAATACAGATGATAATCATTCCCATTTTTAATGTAGAATTCACGGCTTGACCCTTTTTTCTATTATTTTGTCTACGGACATGACATCCATACCGTCTTCCCGGCGCCGCTCTTATTGGCTGAAAACGCTTCATCAATGGCACTGGATGAGCGCCGCGCTGAGCCTGGCCGGGTTGGTGCTTTTCGCGGCGACGGGGCTCACCCTGAACAATGCCGCATGGATCGAAGCCAGCCCAAAAACGATTTCCCGGACATTGACCTTGCCGGCGGAACTGGTCAAATCATTGGCCACCTCCCCCAGTCCGAAAAAGACACAGCCCTTGCCCGGCCCTGTCCAGGGATGGCTGGATCGGCAATTGAACATCCATATCGACAATCGGATCGCCGAGTTTTCGCCTGACGAAATCTATCTGTCGCTGCCCGAACCCGGCGCCGACGCCTGGCTTTCCATAGATGTCGCCAGCGGCGATGTGGAGTATGAACGCAGCAGCCGGGGCTGGATCGCCTACTTCAATGATTTGCACAAGGGGCGCCATGCGGGGGCCGTATGGAGCTGGTTCATCGATATTTTCGCCGTCGCCTGCGTCATTTTTGCGCTCACCGGCTTATTCCTGCTAAAGCTGCATGCCGCCAATAGACCCGCATCGTGGCCGTTGGTCAGCCTGGGCCTTATTCTTCCCATTATTCTCATGCTCTTATTCGTTCACTGACTATGAAATACCTGCTCAAACCCTCGACGGCGCTTATATTGACAAGCCTGCTGGGAACTCGCGCGCTGGCGGCCGGCATGGCCGTGAAAGTCGACATTCCACGGCTCGACACCGCCGAATACCATCGTCCGTATGTCGCCGTCTGGCTCGAAGACGCCCATAAAAAGAACATACGCGATATCGCCGTCTGGTACGAACAGCAAAAGCCCCAGGAAGAAGGCAAAAAATGGCTGAAAGACCTGCGCCAATGGTGGCGCCTGAGCGGACGCAACCAGGAAAAGCCCGCCGACGGCGTCAGCGGCGCCACACGCGCCGCCGGGGTGCAAACGATTAACCTGTCCGGCGAAAGCCAGGCGCTATCCGGGCTCAAGCCCGGCGAATACCAATTGGTCATCGAAGCCGCCCGTGAAAAAGGCGGGCACGAATTACTGCGCCTGCCGCTGTCCTGGCCGCCCGCTCAAGCCCAAACCATCAATGCCCAGGGACAACAGGAACTGGGCCCCATCGAACTTACTATCACCCCATAGGCTTAACTATGAAACGACTTGCGTTCTCCTTGTTTGCATTGGCCTTGCTGGTTCCGGGCCTGGCTCGAGCCCACGATGCCTGGATCCTGCCTTCCGCCACAGTGCTGTCGGGGGAAGAGGCCTGGATTACCGTCGATGCGGCGGTCGGCAACGATAAGTTCTTCTTTGATCACCGCCCCCTGCAATTGAAAGGCCTGGAAATCACTGGCCCCGACGGCAAGGCGGTGACGGCCGAAAACGCGTTCACCGGCCACATGCGCAGCGGATTCGACGTGCATCTGACGCAAGCGGGTACGTATCGCATCGCCGTGGTTACGAACGGCGTTTTCGCCCGCTGGAAAGAAAACGGCAAAACGAAGCGCTGGTTCGGCTCAGCGGACGACTACGCCAAAAACGTCCCTGCCAAAGCGGAAGCGCTGGACGTGCAGCAGCGCGTCAATCGGGTCGAAACTTTTGTAACCCAGGGAAAACCGACTCCGGTGGGCGCAATCAAGGACGGCATCGCCCTGGTCGCGGTATCGCATCCCAATGACTTGTTTGCCGGCGAAAAAAGCAAGTTCATCGTCACTATCGACGGTCAACCTGCCAAGCAAGCCGAACTCACCATAGTGCATGAAGGCAATCGTTATCGCGATGCATCCCACGATATGTCCCTCAAGACCAACGACGCCGGCGAGTTCGAAGTAACATGGCCGCACGCCGGCCGGTACTGGCTGCATACCCAAGGCAAAGATAAAAAAACAAGCTTGCCGCAGGCGGCCGGCCGCATCTTGTCCTATTCGGCGACCCTGGAAGTCCTGCCTCAATAATCGCGCGTGGCTGACCATCGACCGACTCCAGATTGGCGCGCGGCATTCCAGGCCACGGACATGCCGCCGTCGCCGGCGCACGCTTGCCGCGAGCTTCACGGGCGCAGCATGGGCACAAGCTGGACGGTCAAGATCGGCGCGCCGCCAGCGTCCGGCCCCATAAACGCCGATGCGCTCCAGGCTTCGATACAACAAGCGCTCGATGGCGTTACACAGCAAATGAGCACGTGGACAAGCGACAGCTCCATCAGCCGCTTGAATCAGGCTGAGCCAGGCTGGTATCAACTTCCCCCGGAATTGTTCCACGTCCTGCGCCATGCCCTGGATATCGCCCGGCAAACCGATGGCGCTTACGATCCCACCGTGGGCAGGCTGGTGAATCTGTGGGGCTTCGGACCGCAAGGCGCTGTTGCCGCGCCTCCCGGCGATCGCGCTATCCAGGCGGCGCTCGCGCAAACCGGCTGGCGCCAGACCGCGCTGAACGATGAGCATCGCGGCATTTGGCAGCCCGGCCAGTTGCACTTCGACTTATCGTCCATAGCCAAAGGCTATGGCGTCGACCAAATTGCGGCGGTACTCGACCGGCACGCTGTCGAACATTATCTTGTGGAACTGGGCGGGGAACTGAAAGCGCGGGGACTGAATCCGCGCCAAAGCCCATGGATGCTGGACATTGAAACGCCCGACGACACCAGCGTTTTCCCCATTTCGCTGTCCGACCGCGCCATTGCGACCTCCGGCGATTACCGGCGCTACTTCCTGCATGAGGGGCGGCGCTACAGTCACACCCTGGATCCGCGCAGCGGCTATCCGCTGCCGCAACAACTGGCCTCGGTAAGCGTTCTGCATCGGGAATGCATGCTTGCCGACGCTCTGGCCACGGCCCTGTTATGCCTGGGTCCGGAACAAGGCCCGGCTTATGCAAAAGCCAATTGCATCCCCGCCCTTTTCATGCACAGGCATCCCGGCGGCATAGCCGTCGACTGGACACCCGAATTCCAGTTGCTTGCCCATAGCTGATACGGCTATTGCCATCATGAATGTTCAAATTGCCACGGCAACCGCACTATTAATAAGCTGGCTGGCATTGGTCCGGCACACCGTGCGCAATGCCCGCCAGTCGAACGCCGCTACAGCGCCAGGCGGCGACAAGACCAGCATCGCCGTTATTTACGCCAGCCAGACCGGCACTGCCAAAGACATGGCGCAGCGCACCGCCGCCGCGCTGGGCGCGGGACGCGCCACCCTGCTTGCCATGGATCAGGCCGGCCCCCGGCAATTGCGCAATTACACAACGGCGCTGTTTATTGTCAGCACCTACGGCGAAGGCGATCCGCCCGATATGGCGCAAGCTTTCTTCAGCCAGGAACCGGAGCCAGACCCTGCAGCCGCCAGCCTGCCAGGCCTGAATGTGGGCGTCCTGGCCCTGGGCGACAGCAGTTATCGCCATTACTGCGGCTTTGGCTTATCGCTTAGCCAGTGGCTGGAACAACAAGGCGCCCGCTTTTTGTTTGAACCCGTGCTGGCCGATCAGTGCGATCCCGCCGCGCTGACGGCCTGGCGGCAACATGTCGACGAACATTTCCAGGCGCATGTCGATACCGCCCACCGCTATGAGGACTGGCAACTGATAGCAAGGCGCCATATGAATCCGGGCAGTCTGGGCGGCGCCTGCTACGAACTGACGCTCGCGCCCGCCGATGCCCGCCCGGGCGAGTGGAGCGCCGGCGATATCGCCGAGATCCGAATCGCCCGCCTTGGCATGAAGCGCGAATACTCCATCGCTTCCACGCCAGGCGAAGGCGTGCTGCGCCTGCTTGTGCGGCAACACATCGATGCCGGCGGCAAACCCGGCGCAGGCAGCCATTGGCTGACCCAGGAACTCCAGCCCGGCGGCGTTCTGCCATTGCATATACGCCGGAATCCGCTTTTTCATGCTCCGGCCGACTCATGTCCCGCCATCTTCATTGGCAATGGCACAGGGATCGCCGGCTTGCGCAGCCTGATTCAAACCCGCGTGGAACAAGGACGCCACGAAAACTGGCTGATCTTCGGCGAGCGGCAGCAATCCCGCGATTTTCATTATGGCGATCAACTACGCGCCTGGCATGCGCAGCGGAAAATCCAGCGGCTGGACCTGGCCTTCTCGCGCGATCAAACCCAAAAACGCTATGTGCATCATTTGCTGCGCGAAGACGCGACCGCGCTCAAAGACTGGCTGGACCGGGGTGCAACAATATATGTATGCGGCAGCAAGGACACGATGGCGCGCGATGTGGATCAAGCCCTGCAAGACATCCTGGGAGCCGGCTACGCCGCCTTCGTTCAAAGCCGACGCTATCGGCGCGATGTATATTAAAGCGTAAAGCGGGCCGGATTGCGGCGCCTGGAAAAGCTCATCCGTGCCGCGCGGCGGTATCATCCGTTTGAATGCAGTCTCTTGCCCGATGCGGCAAATTATGTCCGCCGCGGACCTGAACAGGGCGGAAATCGGGCTAAATAGAGGTCCCGGTGTTGTAAAGCCTACGATTCCGTAACGAAAAGTAGCCTTTCTGTCTGGACTTTATGCTCTGATAGGATTACATTCCTGCTTAGGTTTTCAAGTTCGTTGAAGTTAGCACAAACCAGTACCAGAATAACTGTACTTTTTTGCTCAAATCTCTACGCCTTGACAGTCTTTTGCAGAGCATGTCGCTCGTCTTTTTAGGGATCGCAAGAAATGGCAACAGAAACTGGTATTGTTAAATGGTTCAACAACGAAAAGGGCTTCGGTTTTATCACTCCTGAAGCCGGTGGCAAAGATTTGTTTGCACACCACACCGACATCGTCGGTACAGGTTACAAGTCGCTCGAAGAAAACCAACGTGTTTCCTACGAAGCAGCTGAAGGCCAAAAAGGCCCACAAGCCAAAAACATCCAAGTTATCTAAGGATAACTGGCTGTAAAAAAGCCCGCTTTCGAGCGGGCTTTTTTGTGGGCGGTAAAGCATGGCGGATCAAGCCCAATAAGGCGGAGCCGGCGTTGCCGCCCCGCCCTGCCAGCAACGCCGGACTACACGCCTTTGATGCCCACCCGGCCATAGCGCAGCGATAATGACACGCCCTCCTAAACGCCCTACCCCCGCAAGCGCGCCGCCCGTCCCTGGCGCCACCCTCAAGACCGCGCCCACGGCCGGCATGGCCGCGCTGCATGCGCGCAATCGCCATCAAGGCCGCTATGACTTTGATCTGCTGGTCAAAGACAGCCCCGCATTGTCCGCTTTCGTCGTTCTGAATCCGTATGGCGAGACTAGCATCGACTTTGCCGATCCGGCGTCAGTCAAGGCACTGAATCGCGCCTTGCTGAAAACGTTTTACGGCATCGAGCATTGGGACATCCCCGAAGGCTATTTATGTCCGCCCATTCCCGGCCGCGCTGATTACATCCATTGCCTGGCCGACTTGCTGGCGCACAGCAACAACGGCACCATCCCGACCGGACCGACGGTGCGCGTGCTGGATATCGGCGTAGGCGCCAATGCCATCTATCCCTTGATCGGCCATGCCGAATACGGCTGGCGGTTTCTGGGTTCCGATACCGATACGGTGGCGCTCGCCTCGGCGACAGCCATTATCCAATCCAACAGCGGACTGGCCCAGGCAGTCGAAGTCCGTCGGCAAAAATTCCAAGGCCATCTGCTGAAGGGTTTGCTGCGGGCTGACGAACGTTTCGACCTGAGCATGTGCAATCCGCCATTCCATGCGTCGGCGCAAGATGCGCAAGACAGTTCTCAGCGGAAATGGCGCGGCCTGGGAAAATCCCAACCGCGGCACAAGGCGCCGGTCTTGAATTTCGGCGGCCAGAATTCCGAGCTCTGGTGCGAAGGCGGCGAAGCGTTGTTCGTGCAGCGCCTGATAGAAGAAAGCGCCATGACGAAAAACCAGGTGCTCTGGTTCAGTACCCTGGTTTCCAAAGAATCCAACGTGCCCGAGGTTTTCCGCAATCTAAGAAAAGCGCGTGCCCTGGACGTGCGCATGGTGGAAATGGCTCAGGGGCAAAAGAAAAGCCGCTTTGTGGCCTGGACATTCCTGGATGCGGCGGCGCAAAAAGCCTGGAACCGGCAACAGCGCGGCGCCTGACGCCGCCGACCCGCCTTCCGCGTCAACCCACCACGGACGCTTGAATCGTCCATTACCGCAATAACTGCGCTATTTCCTGGGCGGCCTCGCGCAGCAAAGGCAGGATTTCTATTGCCCGGGCCTCGACCATGCGCGAACTGATCGCGGCAACGGCGATGGCGGCAATGGGAAACCCGCTATCCGTCATTACAGGCAGCCCCACAGCGGTTACGCCCGGCACAGCGCGATTGCCGATAAAAGCATAGCCTGCCTGCTGCGCCTTGACCCAATGCTCATGAATATGCGTGGCGGCAAGATCGCCATAGACGCTGAGCCGGGGGGCCACCGCATCCAGAATCTCGCGCACCTCGTGCCGGGGCAATGCGCTTAACAAGGCCAGCCCGCCCGCATTGACCCCCAAAGGCTGGCGGGCGCCAACCGGCACGGCCGGCGTCTGGATAGGATAGGTTCCCTGCGCCCGTGCAATGCAAACCGCGTCGTTGCCGCTGCGCACAAACAAAAACGAGGTATCGCCGGTCTGTTCCGCAAGCATGTTCAGTACCGGCAGGCAAATATCCCGTAGATTGAACTGGTGGGCAGCGTTCAAACCAAGCTCGAAAACCAGCGAGCCCAGGCTATAGCGGCGCGTAGCGGAGTGTTTGGTCAACATGCCCTCGGCTGTCAAGGCCTTGAGCAAACGATGCGCCGTGGGGCGCGGCAATTCCATTTGATCGGCGAAATCGACCATGCGCATGCCCGCTGCGGGCTGGGCCGCTATCAGCCTCAAGGCGCGTATCGCCCGCCGAATGGTTTGCGCGCCTTCGGCGGCCTTGGGCGATCCCATGATGCTCTCGCTTTATTTCCTGAATATTCAAATAGTGGAACTATATTGAATAGTATTGACTAGCTGAAATGCCATCAATATGATTAATTAGATAAACATAATTATACAAATTCCATTATATGAACATAAATGCCACAGCCGGCCACCGTTCGAGACAACGGCTGATTCAACCAACCTCAGAGAACAAGTAATGATCGGCACGCTGCTACAAATACTTAATGCGTTGTCGTTTTCGGCACTGCTGTTCATCGTGGCCAGCGGCTTCACGCTTATCTTCGGACTATTGCGTGTGGTGAACCTCGCGCACGGTTCACTGTATTTGCTTGGCGGCTACATCGGCATGACGGTCACCGTCGCCAGCGGCTCATTCGTATTGGGCATCATCGCCGCCGCCGCCGCCATTGCCGCTGTCGGCTTCTGCCTCGATCGCTGGCTGCTTGAACGCATCAAAGACGCCGAACTCAAGCAAGTGCTGCTGACCCTGGGCGTGGCCATGCTGCTCAACGACCAGGCGCTGGTACTTTGGGGCGGCGATGCGCGCACGATTCCCGTTCCCGAAATGCTCCAGGGAGCGGCCAAATTCGGCATGCTGTACTACCCTAAATATCGCCTGGCGGTGCTCGCTTCGGGCCTGTTGATTTTCGTGCTGCTCTGGTTCGGCTATAACCGGACCAAACTCGGGGCGCTGATCCGCGCGGGCGTCGACGACAAAGAAATGGTCCAGGCCATGGGCGTCGATATCCGCAAGCTCTTCGTCCTTACGTTCATGCTCGGTTCGGCACTGGCCGGCGTGGCCGGAACGCTCGGCGGCGCTTTCCTGACGCTTTATCCCGGGGCTGATTCCGAAATCCTGGTGTTCGGACTTGCCATCGTGATTATCGGCGGGCGCGGCAGCCTGGTCGGCGCGGCGGTCGGCAGCCTGCTGGTCGGCCTGCTGGCAACCTTCGGCCAGGTCTGGTTTCCCGAATTGTCTTACTTCATTATCTTTGGCCCCATGGCCATATTGCTGGCATTCAGGCCGCTTGGCCTGTTCGGGAGGGCATGAGCATCATGCGCACAATACTCAAGTCCAGCCTGCTGGCGGCGCTGATTCTTTTTCTGCTGTCGGTGCCATATATCCTGAGCCCCTACCCTCAGACCCTGGTAACCGAAATCCTGATTTTCGGCCTGTTTGCGATGTCCATCGATATCCTGGCCGGTTTTGCCGGCCGGACCTCGCTTGGCCACGGCGCCATCTTCGGCGCCTCAGGCTATATCGTCGCCTATTGCGTCGCAAGCGCCGGCGCAGACCCATGGGTAGCCTCTTTGCTCGGCATTGCCGGCGCCACCCTGCTGGCCGCCATATTCGGGGCGCTGGCCGTTCGCACCGCGGGCGTCTATTTCCTGCTGCTGACCCTGGCGCTGGGCATGGTCGTATGGGGCGTGGTCTACCGTTGGACTTCGGTCACCGGCGCCGAAAACGGCATCCGGGGCGTAACCCGGCCCGAGATCATTCAAGACCCCACCATCTATTACTACTTCGTATTGGGCGTCGTCTCGGTCATGGTGCTGGCCATCGTGCGCTTCGTGCGTTCTCCGTTCGGCCGGGCCCTGGGCGGCATCAAGGAAAGCGCGACCCGCATGCGCACGCTGGGCTACAACGTTCCGTTAATGCTTGCCATCGCTTTCACCATGTCCGGTTTTTTTGCCGGCGTGGCCGGAGTGCTGGCCGTATTCCTGAACAATTTTGTCAGCCCCAACAGCGTCGCGCTATCCCAGTCCACCCAGGGCTTGCTGATGGCCATCCTGGGCGGCATCGGCACATTGTGGGGCGGGTTCATCGGCGCCGCCGTAATGATCCTGCTGCAGAACCTGATCAGTTTCTACACCGAACGCTGGTCCAGCATACTGGGCCTGATGTTCGTACTTACGATGCTCTTTGCCCCCGAAGGGTTGCTGGGTAAAGGCCGCGTGTTATCGCAGCGCCTGTTCAAGCGCGGCAGCGAGTCATCGAACGCGCCGCGCCAAGTAGTTAAATAAATCAACAACAATCTGGAGAACAACTCATGAATCGCCGAAATTTCCTCACCACCGCGAGCGCTGGCGCGCTGTATCTCGTATCCGGCAGCTTGCAGAATGTGCTGGCCCAAACCAAAGGGCCGATCCGCATCGGCCTGCTCGCTCCCCTGACTGGAACCGCGGCCTCATCGGGACGCGAACTGGTCGATGGCTGGAATCTGTACTGGAAAGAAAAAGGCATGCAATTGGCCGGCCGCCCCGTCGAGATCCTGGTCGAAGATGACGCATCCAGCCCTGACACCGCGCTGCAAAAAGCCCGCCGCCTGGTGCAACAGCAAAACGTCCACATGCTGGTTGGCAATGTACTGGCCAATACCGGCCTGGCTGTGGCCGAATTCGTCAAAGGCACCGGCACGCCTTACTTCATGCCCGTCGTGGCGGCCGACGACCTTACCCAGCGCACCCGCATTCCCAACGTGCTGCGGGTTGCAGGTTTCGCCGCCAGCCAAATGACCCGTCCGCTCGCCGACTGGTGCCTCAAGCAGGGCTACAAACGCGTCGTCACGATAGGCCAGGACTATACCTTCGGGCACGAACAAGCCGGCGGATTCATCCAGAACTTCACCAATGGCGGCGGCGCCCTGGCCGGGCAGCTATGGCATCCGCTCAATACCTCGGACTTCAGCCCCTACCTCGGGCAGATTCCCTCCTTCTCGCCCGATGTGGTGCTGGCCATCGAAACCGGCGCCGACGCGGCCCGCTTGCTCCAGCAATGGAACAGTTTCGGCCTCAAGCAACAGTTCCCGCTGGTCACGTCGCAAAATACCACCGACCAATCGATTATCCGCAACCTGAGCCCCGCCGAAGCCGAGGGCATGATCTCCTGCGCGCACTACGCCGAAGGCGGCGACGATCCCACCACACGCCATTTCGTCGAGTCCTATGAAAAGGCTTATAACAAAATCCCGGCCATCTTTGCCGCCGAAGGCTATACCGCCGCGCTATGGATAGCCCAGGCCCTTGCCGCCATCAACGGCGATGCCGAAGACCGCGCCCGCCTGCTCGACACCATAATGAAGTCCACCGTCGCGGAAAGCCCTTTAGGCAAAAACCTGAAAATGGATGCCTATGGCAATCCCATCTATACGATTTACATCCGCAAGGTCGCCAAACGCGCCGATGGGAAACTGGTCAATACCGTCATCGACACCTATCCCAATGTCTCGCAGTTCGGCAAACTGAGTCCCGAAGAATATCTGAAGCAACCGCCGTTCAACCGCCAGTTCCAGGGCGTCAAGCAATGAGCAATGCGACCGCCGCAGCCGGCGCCTCGCCCTGGGCTCTGGAGCTAAACGGCGTAGGCCGCAGTTTCGGGGGCTTGCGGGCGGTCAATGATGTGCACATGCAAGTGGCCGCCGGCTCCACCCATGTGGTGATCGGACCCAATGGGGCAGGCAAAACCACGCTGTTTGGCCTGATCTCCGGCGAGATCGCCTTGTCGTCGGGCACGGTCGCCATGCTGGGCACGGACATGTCGCGCTGGTCCGCCACCCGGCGCACGCTGGCGGGGCTTAGCCGCACCTACCAGATCACTACGGTAATGACCGGCTTGACCGTGGAAGAAAACGTACTGTTGGCGCTGCGCGGTAAACAGGCCATCAAGTATTCGCTGTTCGGCGATGGCCGCCCCACCAGCGACGAGCAAGAACAGTTGAGCGCCCTGCTTGACACCTGCGGCATCGGCGCCCACAGGCGCGATCGCGCCGGCGCCATGTCCTATGGCCGGCAGCGCCAATTGGAACTGGCAATCGCGCTCGCCAGCCAGCCCCGCGTGCTGTTGCTGGACGAGCCGGCGGCGGGTCTGTCGCCAGCCGAACGGGGCCCGATGGCCGAGATCATCCGGCAATTGCCCGCCGATCTGACGGTACTTCTGATCGAGCACGACATGGAGCTTGCGCTGGGCCTGGCCGACAACGTTACCTGCCTTTACTACGGCGAAGTACTGGCCGAAGGCAGCCCCGCGGCGATTCGTGACAACGAACAAGTGCAGGCTGTTTATTTTGGAACAGCGGAACACCATGCTTGAGATCAATAATCTTCACAGTAATTACGGCGACGCCACCGTGCTGCGCGGTGTCAACCTGCATGTGCCTGCGCAGCAGGTCACCGGACTGCTGGGCCGCAACGGCATGGGCAAGACCACGCTGATCCGCTCTATCATGGGCTTGACGCCGCCAACCGTGCAAACTGGTTCCGTACGCTTTCATGGACAGGAACTCATCGGCCTGCCGCCCAACGTTGTCGCAAGACATGGAATCGGGCTGGTACCGCAAGGACGACGGCTGTTTGCTTCGCTGACGGTTATCGAGCACCTGGAAATTTGTCCACAGCGAGCCGCCGCGGATGGCCGCAGCGCCTGGACCATAGCCCGCGCCTTCGAACTCTTTCCCAGGCTGGGCGAACGCCGCAAACATCGCGGCAACCAGCTATCGGGCGGCGAACGGCAAATGCTGGCCATCGTTCGCGCCCTGATGAGCAATCCCGAGCTATTGCTCATGGACGAGCCCACCGAAGGACTTGCGCCTGTAATGGTGCAGCATGTGGAAAACGCCGTGCGTATCCTGCGCGGCGAAGGCCTGTCGGTGTTGCTGGTCGAGCAGAACCTGAAAAGCGCGCTGTCCCTTGTCGATACCGCGCACATCATGGAAACCGGCGTGCTGGTCTATTCGGGCCAGGCCGCCGAACTGGCAAACGACAAAGCCACATTGCAGCGACACTTGGGCGTATAGCGCGGCGGCACGCACTCACGACAATTCAAGCACACTCCCTGCCTTGACAGGCTCATGCGGCAGACTGGAGAATCATACCCGTTAATCATGAAGGCATTGCAGGCTGGCGTTTTACTGGAGGTGTGTTGTGACGAACAAGATTATTGAATCCCTGCGCGGCGACCTCGCCGCACTGCACGACGCTGGCGCGATCGGCAAGGTGACGATGCGCGAGTTCGATGCGATCTGTCCGCCACCAGTGCGAAAATTCAGCGCCACCGACATCAAGCATCTGCGAGAAACGTTGAAATTCAGTCAACCGGTATTCGCGCATCACTTGCACACCACAGCATCAACGGTACGCAAGTGGGAACAAGGCGACACCCGTCCCGCCGGGCCGGCACTCAAGCTACTCAATGTTATCGCCGACAAGGGGCTACAAGCAATCCTCTGATGCAATGGCATATGCCATCACCGCATCGGAACAAGTAGGCGAAAAATCCACCGAAGCCCATTGAAACGCGACGCATTGGCGATAGAGGCTAGATGGCTAGCGGCGAATCCAGCAGCGGAGCCAATGCCTGCTCTATCAACGCCTGCAAAGGCTCGCTCCGCAAGCCAATGTACACCAACTGATTTTCGGTAATGTCCGTCGTGCCGGCCGGCTGTTCGAAACGCACCCGCCGGCCTGCAAAATGAATGATGACCGGCCCATGGCGATCGGTAACGACCCAGCCTTTTACACGTATCACCGAGCGCGGCAACTGCTTGAGCGCCCGCACCAGGCCATCGGCCGGCAACACGCCCTTGGCCGACCAGCTACCGCTTTCGAAAGGATGATCGGGCTCGGGCGCCTCATTGTAGGCATGGCCGTGAGCATGGCTGGATTCATGCGCCGCGCCGGCAAGGCAGCGGTCCAAGGCTGCCGGCAGCCCCATCAACGCATCGAGCGATACCTTGCCTTGTTCGGCATCTATCATTGGAGTCTTGCCGAAACGAACCGCCAGATCGGCCTTGAGCGACACGAGCCTGCCGGGAGGCACCAGGTCGGTCTTGTTCAATACCAGCAAATCGGCGGAGGCCATCTGCCTGGCGACGGTATCGGACAATAGCGGGTCATCGGCCAAGGACAATATTTGTTCCGCATCGACCATCACGATTACCCCCTCCAACTGGAGCAAGGGGTCGGACAGGCCGACCTGGGCTATGCGCGCGGGGTCCGACACGCCGCTGGCTTCAATCACTATCCACTCCGGCGCCGGCTCGCGCGCAAGCACGCGCATCAGCGCCGCATCCAGCCCCGAGCCGATAGAACAGCATATACAGCCGTTGGTCAAGCTGATGGTATCGCCATCGTGCCTGGCGATCAGTTGAGCATCGACATTGATAGGCCCGAAATCATTGACCAGCACAGCTATACGCCGGCCAGCGCCGGTGTTCAGCAAATGGTTCAAAAGTGTCGTCTTGCCCGCGCCCAGGAAACCGCCCAACACTGTCAAGGGAATGCGCGGCACTGTATTCATGCTATGCACCCGGCAAGGCCAACGGCCGCCCTCCAAGCACGGTGCCGGCCACGACGATGTCTTTCAGGTTCTCGGGCGCGGCCTCGAGCGGATCGCTTTCCAGCACGCAGAAATCGGCAAACTTGCCGACTTCGATGGAGCCGATACGATCGTCCATATTCAATGTATAGGCGGCGCCCAGGGTGATGGCGCGTAACGCATCTTCCACACCGATGCGCTCGCTTTCGCCAAGAACACGGCCGGACGCCGTACGCCGGTTCACGGCGCACCACGCCGTAAACAGCGGACCGATGGGAGTAATGGGCGCGTCGGAGTGAATGGCAAACGGGACGCCCATGCGCAGAGCGGTCCCGCAAGCATCCATTCGATTGGCTCGATCCGGGCCCATCGTCATTTCGTAATGGGCATCGCCCCAGTAGAACACATGGTTGGCGAACAGATTTACGCACATGCCCAGCTTTGACATCTTTCGAAACTGCGCGGCATCCGCCATTTGGCAATGCTGCAAGGTGTGGCGATGGTCAAAGCGCGGGTATAGGCTAAGGGCGCGCTCTACGGCATCGAGGGCGACTTGGGTAGCCTCGTCCCCATTTGTATGAATGTGCAATTGAATGCCGGCGCAATGATACTTCTCGACGATATAGTCAAGATCGGCCGGGGCGGTCACCCAGATGCCATTGGGCGCGCCGTTGTAATAGCCCGGCCAACGCACGCGCGCCGTAAAGCCCTGGATCGAGCCATCAACCACCAGCTTCACCATGCCAAGGTGCAGCTTGTCGTGGCCCACGCGTTTGAGCGCCGCTAGCTTCGCCAGGCAGCCATCGACATCGCGGCCGAAAAACATGCCCGACGCCGCCGGCACAATACGCACCGGATAATCGGGTTGTGCGGTAACCGCGGACAGCATTTCCACGCCTTCGTCGTACAGCTCATTAACCAGATCGGTGGCCGTGGTTACGCCCGCGGATTGCGCGACCTTTCCGAACATCTCCAGGCATTCCGGGTTCTGTCCCAGGGTGCGGAAAGGGTTTCCCAGCATTCTCGTGACCGGAAACATAGCGGCGAATTCCAGCAGTTCGCCTGTGGGTTCCCCATTATCGAACTTGGCAACGCCTTCGATATCGGTATCGCGATCGATACCGGCTTGTTCAAGCGCCGCGGAATTCGCATTCATCAAATGCATACTGGCATGCATCACCACCACCACCGAAGTGCTTGAAACCTTGTCCAGATCATGAATCGTCATGCGCCGGGAGCCGAAATAAATCGGATCGAATCCCCAGCCTACCAGTTGCTCCATCGGCCCCAGTTTCTTCCTGGCCTCGCTCAGCCGCTGCACGACCTCGTCGATAGTCTTGAGGCCGATCCATACCTTGCCGTCGGGTCCGCGCCTATCGTAGAATCCCACGTATACATACAGCCAGACCACGCCCTCATGAAGATGGCAATGCCCTTCCACCAGGCCGGGCATCAAGACCTTATCGGCATAGCGATCATCGTATTGAACAGCCCCCCATGCGCGGACATCCTCTTCCGAACCCACGGCCAGAATACGTCCCTCTTTCACCGCCACATGCGTCGCCGACGGCTGCGCCTTGTTCATGGTAAGAATGCGCCGCGCCTTGAATACGGTAATCGTTGACTGCTCGGTCATGCCATCTGCTCCTTGACTCCAAATATCTTGCGCCCGTCCAAAGGCGCCTTCACTTCATTGCCGTCCGCCACAACAAAGTGGCAAGCCACATGGTGACGGGGCAGCACCTCGCGCAATGGCGGCGGCTCGTTGACGCAAATGGACTGCGCGGCCGGACACCTGCCGGCGAAACGACAGCCCGGGGGCGGGTTGATGGGGCTGGGAGGATCTCCGGCAAGCTTGATCCGATTGGCCGCCTTTTCCCTGCCGCCGCTGACAGTCGGCACAGCCGACATGAGAGCGACACTGTAAGGATGCAGCGGACGCGAGAAAAAAGCCTCGCGCGAAGCCTGCTCCACGATCTGCCCAAGATACATGACAGCGATATCGTCGCAAATATGCTCGACTACCGCCATATCGTGACTGATGAATAGAAATGACTGGCCTCTTTCGCGCTGGATGCGCCGCAGCAAATTCAGTATTTGAGCGCGAATGGCGATATCCAGGGCGGACACCGGCTCGTCGCACACAATCAGTTGAGGGTCGGTCGCCAAGGCGCGCGCCACATTCAAGCGCTGCCGCTGCCCGCCGGAGAACTGATGCGGAAACAGCATTTGCTGTTCTTCACGCAAACCCACCAGTCGAAAGAGCTCATTCACCTTTTCGCGTTGCTCGGTCGGCGTGCCCATACCCATCAGCATCAGCGGCGTGCGCACGATTTCGCCCGCGCGCTGGCGCGGATTGAGCGATGAATAAGGATCCTGAAACACGAGCTGTAAATGGCGCCGCTGCTTGCGCAACGCTTCGCCTTGCAGCGACGTAATATCCACGCCATTGAAATGGATGGAACCCTCCGTCGCCGCGGCCAGGCGCATGACGGACAAGGCCGTGGTGGTCTTGCCCGAGCCCGACTCGCCCACGATAGCCATGGTCCGGCCGCGCTGTATATCGAACGACACGCCATCGACGGCATGCACCACGGCCGGTTCTTTGCCCCAGCCTGCGCGCTTTACGCGAAAATGGACTTTCAAGCCGCGAACCGACAGCAGCGGCGCTGCTTCGTGCATACTGCTCATGCCTGCTCCTCGTATAGCCAGCACGCAACTTTCTGGGTGGGACCGGTCTGGAACGATGCGGGAAACGACTGCCGGCATTTAGGCATGACGCTGGCGCAACGATCCGCAAACGGACAGCCCATGCCACGCTCCCACACCGAAGGAACCACGCCAGGTATTTCGGGTAGATCAGGGCGTTCACCGGTAGGCGCCAAATCCAGTTCGGGCAAACAGGCAATCAGGCCTTTCGTGTACGGATGCCCGGGTTGCTCCAGGATTTCCGCCGTCAAGCCTTCTTCAACGACACGTCCGCCATACATCACTACGACCCGGTCGGACATTTCCGACACCGCGCCCATGTCGTGGGTAATCAGTACGATAGCCGTACCGCGCCGCCGCTGCTGCTCGCGCAGCAGATCGAAAATCTGGGCCTGAACCGTCACGTCCAGCGCCGTGGTCGGCTCGTCGGCAATCAACACCTCGGGGTCGCAAGCCAGCGCCATGGCAATCATTACGCGCTGCCTCATACCGCCCGACAACTGATGGGGATATTCGTCGATACGCCGTTCCGGCGCGGAAATTTCAACAGAGCGAAGGATTTCGATCGCGCGCGCCCGGGCCTCTTTCTTGTCCAGCTTTTGGTGCAAACGCAAGGGCTCGCAAATCTGATCGCCCACCGTGTAGACCGGATTGAGCGCCGTCATGGGTTCCTGGAAAATCATGGAAATATTGTTGCCCCGTATACGGCGCATATCGGCCACGCTATATTTAGCCAGATCGGTTCCCTGCAGCCGTATCTCGCCCGCATTGATGCGGCCCGGGTCTGGAATCAGCCTCATGATGGCCAAGGCGGTCATGCTTTTGCCGCAACCCGATTCGCCAACCAGGCAAACTGTTTCGCCCGCCCCGACCTCGAAGCTCACCTCGTTCAGGACAGGAGCCACCCCTTTGCGCCCAGCGAACTCGACACTAAGGCGATCCACCTTGAGCAGCGGCTCTTTCGCACCCGCCGGCATTGATCTCGTAGCGCTCATGCCCGCTCCCGCAATCTTGGGTTGAAGGCGTCGTTCAAGCCGTCCCCTATCAGGCTGACGGCCAACACTGTCAGGAAAATGGCCACGCCGGGCAGCGTTACCGCCCACCAGGCAGTCAGGATATAGGGCCGGCTATTGCCTATCATCAGGCCCCAGCTCATCATGTTCGGATCGCCCAGCCCCAGGAAGGACAAGCCGGCCTCGAACAGGATGGCCGTGCCTATCGCCAGCGTTGCCGAAACAATCAGCGGCGCCAGGGCATTAGGCAGGATCACCTTCCAGATAATGCGACCGTTGCCCGCGCCGATGACGCGCTCGGCCAGGATGTAATCCAATTGCTTGAGGCGCAGGAACTCGCCGCGGGCCAGCCGGGCCGTGCCCGTCCAGCTGACAACGCCAATCGCAATGGATATTGTCCACAGCGTGGGAGAAAACAGCGTGACCAGCACCATGGCGAACAGCAGCGTGGGCAGCACTTGGAAAAATTCCGTTATGCGCATCAACACTTCATCGACCCAGCCGCCATAGTAGCCCGCCAACGCGCCGACGATTACACCGATGAAGACCGAAAGAAAAGCCGCCACGACGCCCACCAGCAAGGTGGCGCGCCCCCCAAATACCAGGCCTGTCAAAACGTCGCGGCCCAGGTAGTCGCTGCCCAATATGGCATATTCCGAACCCGGAGGATCCATGGGAGGGGCGACCAGTTCGAAGGGATCCGCATGCATAAGCATAGGACCGAAAATAGCAATGGCAACAATGGCCAACAACAGCATAAACCCGAATACCGCCGACGGATTACGGCAAAAAACCCGCAAGCCTTCGCGCCATTGCCCCGGCGGCTGGGCGGCGGCGGGCGCTGCCGCTGCCCCCGCGATAGTAGTGGATTGCGTCATGCTTTGATCCTTGGGTCGATGATCCTGTAGGCCAGATCAGTCAGCTGATTCATGACCACCACCAGCAGCGAAGCAAAAAACAAAATGCCCAACAGCGTTGGATAATCCCGGCGCAGCACGGAATCGAATGCCAGCCTTCCCAGGCCCGGCCAATTAAAAACGGTTTCCACCAGAATGGCGCCGGCCAGGACGTTGCCGAACTGCAGTCCCAGCATTGTGATGACTGGCAAGACGGCATTTCGCAAGGCGTGCTTGTACAGCACGACTGTCTCGGACAAGCCCTTGGCCCTTGCCGTGCGGATATAGTCGGCGGATAGAGCCTCCATCATGCTGGCCCGCGCCAGCCGGCTGTATTGCGCCACATACACAAAGGCCAAGGTAAAGGCGGGCAGGACCAGGTGATGCAAGACGTCCAGAATGCCAGCCATTCCGCCGTCATCCATTCCGGCCGTACGCATGTCCGAAACCGGGAAAATCGGAAACACCGAGCCAAACACAATGATCAAAACTATGCCAGTCCAGAACACCGGCGCCGAATAGCCGACTATGGACAAGGAGGTAACCACCTGGGACAACAGGCCGTTGGGCTTGCGAGCGGCAAGCGCTCCTAAAAACGTCCCTATCAGGAATGCCAGGAGCACCGAGACGATGACCAACAACAAAGTGGCGGGTATGCGCTCGAGAATCAATGAAGAAACAGGAGCATTGAAAAAATACGACTGGCCAAAATCCCCTTGCAGTATCCGGCCAAGATAAATCCCCAACTGCACGAGAAAGGGCTGGTCCAGTCCGAACTGCTGGCGCAGCGTGGCTCTCAATTCTTCGCTCATCCCCCCCATGGATCCCGCGATGGTCTCCACGGGATCCCCGGGGGAAATATGAATCAGCAGAAAATTCAGCGTTATGACCGCCAGCAGCAATATTGCCGCATAGGCCAGGCGCTTCAATATGTACTTCAACATTCCAGCCGCCCGCTACTTTAGATAGACTTCATCGTATGGCGACAAAGGCCCCCAAATACTGGTCGGGGGGTTGCCGACCTTGGGCGCCAAAAGCGTATGGTATGGAACTTCCGCCAGATAAATAAGCGGCGCATCGTTGGTGACTATTTTTTGAAACTCGGCATACAAGGCCTTGCGTTTTTCCGTGTCCAGTTCAATCGCGGCCTGCTCCAGGAGTCCGTCGACTTTCTTGTTGGAGTATGACTGAGTGTTGGTCCAGATGATAGGGCGAATATTCGTCGACAAATAAGTACGATGAACGCCGATGACAGGGTCGCCCCAATTCCAGACAATATCGGTCGTCATGTCGAAATCATGACTGGCAATGCGTTTAGTCCAGGAAGGAAAGTCCGCCGAAGCGCGTATCTCGGCTGCCACGCCGATTTTTTTCAATTGAGCGCGCGCATATTCGGCCACGTTCTTACTCAGCGAATCCGTGCCCGGCATGTAATCGATCACCATCTTGAAGCGCTCGCCGTTTGCCCCGCGCTTCATGCCCGCCTCGTCCAGCAACTGCTCGGCCTTTTTCAAGTCCAGGGGGTATTTTTTTACTTCCGGCGAGGCGAAAGGGCTGGCGGCGGTAAGCGGCCCGTCCAGCGGCTTTGTAAAGCCCGCATTCAGCACTTTGCTGATGAAGTTCTTGTCTATGCTGTAGTCTATGGCCTGGCGGACGCGCACATCGTCAAAAGGCTTGCGCACTGTGTTGAAGGCTATCCAGCTCAACGCCCCCACGCCTTCATAGCCTTTGCTCAGCATGACGATCTGTTTATTGCTTTTCGCGCGACGCAATTGCGTCGGGTCGTTCATAAAGGGCAGCATCTGCAAATCGCCCCGCTCAAGACCGATAAGCAGCGTGGTGGGATCGGGATTGATCTGGAATACAACGCGGTCCAGGTACGGCTTGTCTTTCAGGAAGAATTTGTCGAAACGCTCCAGGACAATTTCCTTGCCGGGAACGAACGTCTTGAGCTTGAACGGCCCCGAACCCACGACCCCTTGCGAATTGCGAGGGTGCGACTGCAGGTTCTGCCCATCCCCGTAAATGTGCTTGGGCATGATGGGAGCCAGGGCGGGCGACAGGGCAATCAGCAAAGCCGGGTGGGGCTGCGTCAGTTTAATGACGGCGGTATGAGGGTCGGGCGTATCGACTCCTTCGACAGCGCCGAACATGGTCTGGAAAGGATGGTTCGCTTTGATGACCATGATGGAAAACGCCACATCCTCGGAGGTGATCGGCTTGCCATCATGGAAAACGGCATTGCTGCGCAGCTTGAGCGTCAATGCCTTGCCGTCTTTGGACCACTCCCAGGATTCGGCAAGATACGGCTGCGGATTCCATTTGTCATCGTAGCGCAGCAAACCCGCGAACAATTGAGTGCTGGGCAGAGCGGTCGCCATGCCCGACTGCACACCGCCATTCAGATGGCGCGGCGCCTGGAAGGTTCCAACCACCAGGGTTCCGCCACGTTTCGGTGTTTCAGCCAGTGCGGCGCCCGACATCAACAAGGCGGTAATCGTCGCTGCGGCAGCCAGCTTGATCGTTCGTTTGAGGTTGCGCATGTATGCCTCTCCATTGTTTTGCATGGCCTTTCCCATTCGTCTTGAGAAGGGATGTAAGCGGTGGAGATTATCATCGGCAATTAGGGGTCCATAGAGCCAAGCACCGGCTTTCTATTGGACCAGTTGATGGGTCCAATCCCGCCCTGCCGAAACCTCCCGCAGGGAAACTGGACCCATGCTAGGGATAACATTAATAGGGATAACCTTGGCGGGTTTCAAACGGTTACTTTGGGTGCTCGGGCGTCACCGCAAGGAATTACGCCGGCCGAGCGGATAAAAACATTTGACCGCAAGAGTCGGAGTGTTCCCGGCTGGCCCGCGCCGTAGACTGCGTGATCCTGGAACCCGCTTGAACGGAGCTTGATCATGGCCACACGGAAAACGCCGCGCAGCGCCTCGCCCGACGATATCGCAAAACGCATAGCCACGGCGGATTGGTCCAATACCGAGGACTCGCTGAATGCGTACGGCCATGCCATCCTGCCCACGCTGTTGACGGCCGGCCAATGCCGGGCGCTGGCGGCGCTGTACCCCGACGACAGGCGGTATCGAAGCCGGATCACGATGAGCCGCCATGGCTTTGGCAGCGGCGAATATAAATATTTCGATTATCCCTTGCCCAATGCTATAAATAGTCTGCGTACAGCGCTCTACCCTTATCTGGCGCCCATCGCGAATCGTTGGAACGAAGCAATGCGTATCGACGCCCGCTTCCCCGGGAAGCATGCGGATTTCATACAGCGCTGCCACGAAGCGGGGCAAGTCCGTCCGACGCCGCTGATGCTCAAATATGGCGCAGGCGACTACAACTGCCTTCACCAAGACCTTTACGGCGAACACGTCTTTCCTATCCAGGTCGCGATTTTGCTATCGCAGCCCGGCAAGGATTTCAGCGGCGGCGAATTCGTCATGACCAGCCAGTCTTACCGCCGCTCCGCGCGCGTCGATGTTGTGCCCCTGACCCAGGGCGACGCCGTCGTGTTCACCGTCAACATACGGCCTGTTCCCACAAAACATGGTGTCGGCCGTGTCGCCATGCGCCATGGGGTCAGCAGGGTAATATCCGGCAATCGCCAAGTGGCAGGTATTATTTTCCATGATGCACAATGAGGCCATGAACGATGTTTGATCTGCTCGAATCGACGCTTGCCGGCACGCACGATACCCTGGGCGAACAAGCTTGTGTTTTGCATGGATTCGCGCTGCCTTATATAGAGGAGCTGCTGCCCGCGGTAGCGCTTATCCAGGAGACCTCGCCATTTCGCCATATGACCACGCCAGGCGGGTACGCCATGTCGGTGGCCTTGACCAATTGCGGCGCGCTGGGCTGGACGACCGACCGGCATGGCTATCGGTATACCGGACAAGATCCGCAATCCGGGCAGCCCTGGCCGCCGATGCCCGCGGTCTTCATGCGCCTGGCCCGCGCGGCGGCGGAAAAGGCCGGATTCCCGCATTTCGAGCCGGACGCCGGCCTGGTCAACCGTTATCTGCCGGGCTCGCGCATGGCGCTGCACCAGGACAAGAACGAAAAGGATTTCAGCGCTCCCATCGTCTCGATATCGCTCGGCATACCGGCAATGTTTCTTTTCGGCGGACACGAGCGCGGCGCCAAGGCCCAACGCGTGCCGCTCTTTCATGGCGATGTCGCCGTCTGGGGCGGCGTGGACCGCTTGCGCTATCATGGCGTCATGCCGCTCAAAGAAGAGGACCATCCCTTGCTGGGTGCCCAACGCATCAACATCACCTTGCGCAAAGCCGGCTGATATGGCGTCGACCAGCGTAATTTACCGGCAAGCCGAAGCCTTCCTGGCCAAGCTCGATGCGGACTGGGCCAGGCATATTGCGTCTGTCGGGCCATGCCTGCATGCGGCCAGGCCCGCGCGGGAACCCTACGAGGCTCTGCTGCGGGCCGTCGCCTACCAGCAACTGCATGCCAAGGCCGGCGATGCCATTGTCGGGCGGCTGTTGGCCCTGTATCCCGGTGCAAGCTTTCCATCGCCGCGGCAACTGCTGGATACCGATCCCGAATCGCAGCGGCGTTGCGGCTTTTCGGCAAACAAGCTGGCCACGATACGCGGCATCGCGCAGGCCGCGCTCGATGGCATTGTGCCGACGCGCGCACAGGCCCTGGAGATGACTGACGAACAGATTATCGAACGCCTGGTCTCGCTGCGCGGCGTGGGCCGCTGGACAGTCGAAATGCTGTTGATCTACACCCTGGAACGCTGCGACATACTGCCTGCGGACGACTTCGGTGTGCGCGAAGGCTTTCGCCGGATGAAGGGCTTGGAAACCGCGCCCACCCGCAAGGAAATAGCGACGCTGGGACAGGCGTGGAGCCCATACCGGACCATAGCCGCCTGGTACTTGTGGCGCATGCCGGCGCCGGCGCGCCGATAATCGAATTTGACCGCAAGAGCCAGAGTGTCCCCTGGGACGAAACCCTCTACAGTGGACTCATCGCTTGATCAACCGGGATAACGCCATGAAAACCGAACCTCGCCGCCGCAGCGGCCGACCCGCGGCCATTGAACAGGATCCGCGCTGGGCCGCTGTCCTGGCGCGCGATCCCGCCGCCGACGGAAGCTTCGTCTATGCCGTCAAAACCACCGGCGTGTATTGCCAACCCAGCAGTCCATCGCGACGCCCCAAGCCGGAGAATGTCGAGTTTTTCGAGACGGCGCAAGCCGCTCGCGCGGCAGGCTACCGGCCCAGCCGGCGGGCCGCCGCGGACCGCACAGCGGTCGCCGCCCATCATGCCGCACTGGTTGGCGCGGCATGCAAGCATATCGAGACGGCCCAGGCCATGCCCACGCTTCATGAACTGGCGGAGCAAGCGCGCATGAGCCCCTATCATTTCCATCGCGTATTCAAGTCCGCCACAGGCCTGACCCCGAAAGCCTACGCCGACGCGCATCGCGCATCCAGGATGCGCGCCAGGCTAGGCCGCAACGACTCCATCACCGACGCGATCTACGACGCCGGATTCAATTCCAATAGCCGTTTCTACGAGGCGTCCAGCCGCATGCTGGGCATGCGGCCGAAGGACTATCGCGCGGGCGGCGCGAATGCCGATATCCGTTTCGCGATAGGGGAATGCTCGCTGGGCTCCATACTCGTTGCGCAAAGCGAACGCGGCGTCTGCGCCATTTTAATGGGCGATGATCCCGGCCAGTTGGCGCACGACCTGCAAGACCGCTTTCCCAACGCCAACCTGATCGGCGGCGATGCCGGCTTCGAGCAACTGGTGGCCAAGGTAGTGGGCTTTATCGAAGCGCCGGCGTTAGGCCTGGACCTGCCTTTATCAGTGCAAGGCACCGCCTTCCAGGAACGCGTATGGCAGGCCCTGCGCGAAATCCCTGTCGGCGCAACGGCCTCTTATACCGAAATTGCCCAGCGCATAGGCATGCCCACAGCGGCTCGCGCCGTCGCCCAGGCCTGCGGCGCCAACCACCTGGCGGTCGCCATTCCCTGCCATCGGGTCGTGCGCAGCGACGGCGGCCTTTCGGGATATCGCTGGGGCGTCGAGCGCAAGCGCGCGCTGCTGGAGCGGGAAGGATCGAAGTAGACGCCGCGCTGGCGGCAGCTATTTGGCGCCCCTATCAACGGCCATATCAATCCCACCGGCTGGTGTCCGGTCAGGCAGCGCTGATCAGGCCATAGGCATGGCCAGCAAGCGCAATGTCCTCCAGCCCTATGCCCACCGACTTGTAAACAAAAATCTCGTCCCCGGATTCGCGCGCGACTCCCACGCCAGTCAGCACATCGGCCAGTTCCACGATTTTGTCGGCACCGATTACCCCTGCGGCGGGAAGTATCAAGTCGCCGGCTTCTTCAAGCGCTTGTTCACGCCATTCCACAACTATCGCCTTCGCCCTTTTAAGCACATCATCGTCAAGCTCCCGAGTGTGAGGCAGGCTTGATCCTATGGCGGCAATAAACGCGCCGCGCCGCAGCGACATTCCCTTGAACAATGGAGTGGGCGAACGAGATGCCGTCACAATGATGTCCGAATTTGCCGCCGCTACCTCGGGATCAACCATGCGCACATTCACCCCGCTGGCCAATTGCAGCCGCTGGACAAGATCGGGCGATGCATAAGGGTCGCTCACCAAAATCTCATTCACAGGGAATTCCGCCGCAAGCTGTATTGCATGCTCGAAACCCTGGACACCCGCGCCAAAGATTCCAAGGGACTTGGCATCCGGACGCGCCAGGCGCTTCGCGGCAAGCACGGAACAAGCCGCTGTTCTGATGCGGGTTATTGCGCCCGCATCGAACGTAGCCAAAGGCCGACCGTCGATAGCCGAAAACAGCAAAATGACGAAGGTGAACCGACCCTCTATGGTGGTGTATACCTTCGCGCCCGCCACCCCCTGGTCGGGAATGACCGCCCCAAGTGTGGAAAGCTTGACACCGCCGGCCTGAGTTCGTATCCGCTTCTGCATAGCGGCGCCGCCCTTGGCATAGCTGGAGAATGCCGCCAGCAAAACCTCTCGCGCATCCTGCGCGGTGACAACAGCGTCAACCATTTGATCAGAAATATGCAGCATCGATTATTCCCTGTCTACATTAATGAGGCGTTACCACGATACTTTTATATCGCCATTGACAAATGTTTGGCAGGCCATTCGATAGCCACTATCGAAATCCTCCTGCTTCAAGTGTTTACGCTCTTTCGGCTTGATGGCATCTGTGTGCTCTATACCCTCTTCTATACGGCACTTACAGGTTCCGCAAAGCCCGCCACCGCATTTGAATGGGATTCCTCCTTTTTCCCTGAGGGAAACACGCAGCAGATTGCTGTTTTCCGGAGCAGACACCACCATTGCGCCGTTGCTGATAAAAGTGATTTGAACCATAACGAGTTTTACCTTGCCCCATGCGTAATGGGGTACTGAATCAACGAGGCATCGATGCCTCCGAATTTCGTCAAATGCCACAGTTCTTTGCGAGCCAGCTCGATAGACTCGAATTTATCCAGGAATTTAGACGGCACATGGTTCACAACATAAGGCGGCTGATCCTCCACAATACGGATCTTTATGTCGGCATCAAGACTGGCAATCTGGAAAATCGCCCTGACCTTGCCGCAAAACCGATACTCGTAAGCTTCGACAATAGCGAGAGTATTTCCGGCCTCAGTATGAAACTGCCCCGGCTTGCTGGTAAGAATTATGTACATAACATCCTTTTGCAGTCAGACGGCATTGCCCTATGCTTCCTGAGTCAACTCAATATCGTGCGTCAGCCATAACTGGCATGCAAGGCGATAACCGTCGTTGACCAGATCGCCAAGTTGCTTTTTTTCTTTCCAATTCACCGGCGGCAAGTGTTCCGCGCCGGCAATGATGCGGCATGCGCATTTGGCGCACTTTCCCATCCCGCATTCATATTTCAGGTTGGGGTAGGGAAACTGTTTGATGCCGGCGCGCACGACAAGATTGGTGTTGTCCTTCACCACCTCCTTGAAGGTCTGGCCTGCTTTATGAAATACGACAGTAGGCATCTGGTTGGCTCACAATAGTAGGCGGAAGCAATTAAAGTATTCTGTATACATTTTATTTTGATAAAAATTGATAAATATCTGAATGGCTGATAGGCACGCTCAGTTATGAAAACCCAGGAAAATTTCTTTAAATAGCTAATTTATAACGAGAAATATAGGAATGACATGCAAGCCATCGCTCCCGTGCACCAAAAAACCAAGGGAAAACCCTTGGTGAATACCAATTTGCCTTGTATAATTAATTCAATAACTTACCCAAATGCAATAGATAAATACCATGAGCAAAAACACTAGTCAGTATCGCCAAACGCCGGTCGGCCAACAATTGCTTCCTTATTTCGAAAACCGTGCTGAACTGCGCCGCTCGGGACCTCTGTTTCCTTTTTCCCTATCCGGGTTTTTTACCGGTCTATACCGCTTGAACAAAGACGATCACAAAAACAATGGCAAAAGGGCTTATCACGGCAGTTGACCGCGCCATTACCGCGGGATAGCCTTTTCGCTTGCTTGATCGCTACACGGCAGTCAGCGACTGATGCTGGAAAATGAAACTATCCGAATACATGTAATCCAGGTTGGCTCCGCGTTGCGGCAACAAGGATTTTGCGTCGGCAATCATGCCTGGCGAACCGCAGAGATAAATGGCATGTTCGGATAAGTCATCGAAATCTTGCATCACGGCCTGTTGCACATACCCTCGACGTCCTTGCCACAGGGAAGACGCGCGCGACAGCACCGGCACAAAGTTGAATTCGTACAGCCGGCCTGCCCAGGATTCGATTACATCGCGTAAATACAAGTCTTCTTCGCTGCGCATGCCCCAATACAACCATACCGGCGGGCAGTCATCATTGTCCAAAAGCGACTCCAGGATCGCTTTGATCGGGGCAAGCCCGGTGCCTGTAGCCATCATTACCATCGGACGCCAATCGGCCTCGTGAAAACAGAAAGTGCCCAACGGGATTTCTATCCGCATGGCGGCGCCTTTCAACAAACGGCCCAGCAGGCGATCGGTAAAGTAGCCGCCTTCAATGCGCCGAATATGCAAGTCGACCAGATTGCCTGGCCGTGCCGGCGCAGCCATGGAAAAACTGCGCGACACGCCGTTTTCGAGCAAGATGTTCATGTACTGGCCAGGGCGATAATCCAGAACCGGCCCGGCCGGCAGTTGCAGGGTCAGACGCGCGATATCCGCCGACAAATGCTCAATCGACTCTACACAGACATCGACACATTGAGCCTCGGCAAACTCCAGGCCTTTGCCGGCCGCGCTTATCGTCAGATCGGTAGCGGGCCTGGCCTGGCAAGCCAGCGCATAACCCTGGCAGTGCTCTTGCTCGGTCAGCCCCATGGGGAAATCCTCGTAGCGCACCGAACCGGCAACCACCTTTATACGGCACGTGCCGCAACCGCCGAACTGGCATTCATGGGGCATCTTGATGCCGGCACGAAAGGCGGCGTCCAGAACGGACTCGTCCTGTTCAACCTGGAAGGTTTCGTCGCGCTCCAAAATCCGTACTTGATAAGACATGCCTTTCGCTCCGCAGCCGCACAACTGATATTTGCTATTTCTTGATATCGGCTTGCACTAGAACCGTCATGCCTTTATCGGCCAGCATATCGGCCAAAGCTTGCAAACCGGCCAATCCGGCCTTGGTGTCCTGCTCTCCGTTGCCGCCGCTAAGGCCAATTCCTCCAATCACTTCGTTGTCCACAACGATAGGAAAACCGCCGACAAAGGCCGCGAATTTTCCTTCAAAGGAAAGCTGGATCCCGAAAGCCTCATTGCCAGGCAACGCCGGACCATTCGGAGGCGTCGTGAACAGGTGCGTGGAGCGCTTGTGCCCGGCGGCGGTGAACGCCTTGTTCCAGGCGATTTGGGGGCCAGTGATCCTGGCTCCATTCATGCGCTCCAGGACAATAGGAAAACCTCCCTCGTCCACTACGCATATGGTTTCCAGCACATTGATTTCTTTAGACTTGGCCACCGCGGCATTGACCATGGCGCGTGCTTCTTCCAACTCAAGGCGAACTGTTTTCTTCATGCTTATTCCTGCTGATAATCGTTAAAAAGGCCGGCTCTCGAAAGGAACAGCCGGCTTCCGGGCTTGCGCTATGCCGCCCGGTATACCGTTTTGGTCTGGGTATAGAATTCCAGCCCGACGCGACCCGACTCCCGGAACGTCGATGTGCTGGAACGCTTCAAGCCGCCGAACGGCGCATTGATCAAGTTCCCGGTTGTGGTCCGGTTGATCTTCACCGTGCCCGACTGTATATCGTGGGCGAAGCGCTGCGCATAGTCCGCATTTTTTGTGGCGATTGCGGCTGACAAGCCATATTCCGTGTCATTTGCCTTGGCAATAGCATCGTCATAGCCGGCGACTTCAATAATGGCGATAACTGGGCCGAAAATTTCTTCTTTGGCGATTCTCATGTCCTGGGTAACGCCGGTGAAAATAGCCGGAGTCACATAGAACCCATGCTCGAACTCTTCGCCGACCAGGCGGTCGCCGCCGATCAGGTGCGTTGCTTCGCTTTTGCCTATGGCCACATACGTTAAAACGCTCTCGAGCTGATCACGGGTGGCAAGCGGGCCCAGGTCAAAACCGCCATGCAGGCCATTGCCCAGCGTCAACGCCCCTACACGCGCAATTAGCTTTTCGGTAAACGCCGCCATGATGGGTGACTCGACCAGCACCCGGCTTGTGCCGGTGCAGGCTTGGCCGCTAAGTGAAAAGCCGCCCTTGATAGTCAGGTCGACCGCCTTGTCCAGATCGGCATCCGCCAGCACGATCAATGGGTTTTTCCCTCCCAATTCCATCTGCGTGCGCGTGCCCATGCCGACAGAGCGATAAATATGTTCGCCGGCAGCCGTCGACCCGGTAAAAGAAATGGCCTTGACCTCTTTGGACTCGGTAATCGTTTTCCCCACAGCCGAGGCGCGGCCTGTAATGAAATTCAGTACTCCCGCTGGTATGCCGGCCTTGGCGAAGGCTTCTACCAAGCGATAACCGCTCAACGGCGCATCGGTGGAGGGTTTGAAAACAACCGTGTTGCCGGTAATCAAAGCCGGCGCAATCTTCCTGGATGGGATCGAAATGGGAAAATTCCAAGGAGCGATAACCGTAACAACCCCCAGCGGTTCACGCTGGCTGTAAACAAGCATGTCCGGATCGTCGTTGGGAAAAACTTCGCCAGTGAACGACTGGCCTTCCACAGCATAGAAGCGTATTGTCTGCGCCGAACGCATGACTTCGTCTTTGCTTAAATTGAGTGCCTTGCCTTCTTCGCGGGTTAATTCCTCGGCGATTTGCGACGCGTTCGCCTCCAGATAGTCCGCGGCGTCGAACAGTATCTTGGCCCGCTTGGAGATAGGCATTTTCCTCCAGGCAGCAAACGCATCTTGCGCCGCCTGTACCGCTCGGGCGGCATCGGCGGCGCCGGACGCCTGGAAGCTTCCGACGACATCGCGCGTATCGGCCGGGTTGGTGTTCTGGTAAGTATCGCCGGCGACGCATGAAACCCATTCGCCCCCGATGTAATTCTGAAATACTTGATGCGTTAAGTCTTGCACTGTCTGATTTCCTGAAAACCTGGTGTACTGCCGGCCGTTCGGCGCAAAAGAGCCTGTCAGCCCGGGAATGAATTACGCGGCAAGATCGAGTTCTTGCAGCGTGATCTCATTTTTTACATAATCCGTGTACAGGGCGGTGGTGTAGAGCAAGCGCATTTCAGCGCCAATTTCGCATATCTTCAGGCAACGCTGCTGCAATTCAATGGTATTGGCATGCTCGAGCACGATTTGATAACCGCGTTCGCCGTGAATTTCGTCAGACACGATATGCAAATCGAAGAATTCGACTTCTTCGTCGGTAAAGCCATATTTTTCGCGCAAGGTTGGCGTTTGCTTGCGGTAAATGGACGGCACTTGGGATTCCAGCCCGACCACCAGGCCTGCCACCGCGACGATGGGATCTTCACGCATGGCGACCGAATAGCACCATGCCTGCAACGCGCGGGTTGTCGTCGACATGTTGTCGGGATTCACCACGCGTTCGCGGCTGGTCCCGCAAGCCTCAGCGAAGCGGATCAGCAAATCCGTGTGGCGGTCTCCACCGATTTCCTCTTCATACATATTGGCCAGCAGAAAATCCTTCGCTTCTGTATATGAATCAGGCGTGCGGGCATAAACGTAAGCCAGATAATCGGCGAATGGCCCTACATAGTGATAATGGTTTTCAGCCCACCGGGACAAATGCTGACGGCTTAGCTTGCCGGTTGCCCAGGCGATGCTGAATGGCGATGCGTTCGCGCTTTTGCCTTTGATAGCATTTTCCAGCGCGGTACGAAATTCCTCTTGATTCATTAAGTCGGCCATGATCGATCCTTGTTATGGGCACCTGGCGGTGCGGTGAGCCTATGCAGAGACAATAAACCTCTGCAGCTTTATTTATGTACATTGTATACTATCTACTTTAAGACAAAGATAATGGTTATCCCGTAGAAACAGTCAAGCATTTTTAGGTGTTCAGATGATTTCGGTAGTTATATTCCAACCGCGATACCATCTTTGCGATGATCCGAAACCCCATGCAGCAAGCCATCGTCATCTTTAATAATGGCCTGGGCGCCACCAAAGTCGCTACGGCCCGCCAGTTCGCCAGCGCCGCCGCCAGGCGCCTGATACCCCGCGGACCGCAATGCCGCCACCAGAGGAGCCGGCATACCGGTTTCCAGCGCCAGCGTGTTTCCAGCCTCGAGCCGCCACCTGGGCGCTTCGATGGCACCTTGTAAACTCTGGTTCACGGCCAGCACACGGGTAAGTATTTGCAGTTGGCCCTGCGGTTGCATCAACCCTCCTACAACACCCATGCCCATGTAGAAGCCGCCGTTTTTTGTGCAGGCGCCCGGCACCACGGTATGGTAAGGTCGCTTTCCCGGCGCAGCTCCATTGATGTGACCGGGCCGCGAGAACCCGAAACCTCGGTTCTGCAGCACAAATCCGGCGCCCGGCACCACTATGCCCGAGCCGAAACGCTTGAAAATACTGGACATCAAGGTAATGGCAAGCCCATCGCCATCGACAATTACCGTGCACACCGTGTTGCCTGCCGGGTCGGCAACAGTCTGGCTGGCCTGCTGCATGGCATTGGCGGTTGCGTTGACCAGGCTGACAACACATTCGGGGCTGGCCGCGTCAAATCCTTTTTCTTCGAGTTCTTGCAATGCATACAGAACCGCAACGCCGTGAGTATTAGGCGGACACTGGTGGACCCGGACACCACAGAACTCTACGGAGACATCCGGGCAGTAATTGCCACGATGCCGTTCGAAATCGAGACTGTCCAGCGCCCCGCCCAGTTTTTTCACCGCTTGTGCGGCGGCGCGGGGAACAGACCCTGAATAAAAACCCTGGCAGCCATCGTTTGCAATAACCTCCAATGTAGCGGCCAGCGCGGGATTGGAGAACCGCTCGTTCGCGGCAGGCGCATGTCCGGCTTGATAGAGTTGCGCGCAGTGAGGGTCGCTATGCAAGACACTGTCGAATATGGCCCATTCGCGCGCGGCGACCGGGCCCACCGGAAAACCCGAGCGCGCCAGATGAATGGCCTCGGTGAATAATAAGCGCCAGTCCAGCCGCCCATAGCGCCTATGCAGGTCGTGCCACCCCCGTACGACGCCGGGCGTGGTCACGGAAAGAGGATGGCGTTCGGGTATTTTTTTATCTGGCAACCGGGCTATGTCTTCGGGCGATAGCCCGAGGGGCGCCCTGCCTGTCCCGTTATAACTTTCAACGCCGCCGCCGGGACGGACAATCATGGCCAGCAAATCCCCGCCTATTCCGGTTGCCATGGGTTCGACCACGCCCAACACCGCATCGGCGGCAATCGCCGCATCGATCGCGCTTCCCCCCTGCTCCAGCATGCGCCTGGCTACGCCCGCCGCGAAAGGATTTCCTGTCGCAATCATGCTTTTCCGGCCAACCGCATGCTTATTCATTCCATAAACCTTTGCGTATCAAAATAGCAATACCGCGCAAATGGTAGAGACGAATAGCGCGAGCAGGACAGGCGGCATCAAGGCTCTGACCAGATCCAGGACATTGACGCGGGCAAAGCCCGCCACGGCAATCAGCGAGGACCAGGCGATCAACGTGCCGCCGCCAGTCCATACCGCGCCCATTTGCCCAACCGCCGCCAATGTTGCCGCATCGATTCCCACCACGGGACCAAGCGCGCCGGATAATGTTCCGGTCAAAGGCAGCCCGGCAAAGCCGGATCCGTCTATCCCTGAAATCATACCTACGATCAATACGCCGAACGCAACCATGAAATGATTGTTCGGGATCAAATGCTGTCCAGCAGAAATAAGCTCGAACAGCAGTCCCGGCGTTTGCGCCTGGGGCGTGCCGAGAATCTGGGCAGCGACTTCGTTAGCCCCCAGAAAGAAGAACCCGGCGATAGGCAGCACCGACCCCATCGCTTTGAACGCAAAAACAAACCCGTCGGTCAAGTGGTCGGGACAGCTATCCAGCATTTTGCGCGGCCCATCGGAAGCCAGGGTGGCAAGCATCATCAGCACGAAAGCCACGCCGCCCACCAACCCGGCCGCATCACCGCCGCGCAAGGTCGGCAAACCGGGGATCAGCCCGGGCAGCACCATAATGAAAATCACGCCCAGAAATGCAATGGGAGTCACGATGGCAAACACTTTCGACCATTTGATCCGTTTCTTTTCGGCTTCTGTCGTTGGCACAGCGGCGACGTCGCCTATGAATGCCTTCTGCGCCGTGCCCCGGGCGATCTCGGCTTTGTCGAAACTGCCCGAAGCTTCCACATCGGCCAGCCGGCCATCTTGCGCGCGGGCCTGCCATGCATCCAGCAAGGCCGAACTTGCCGGCTTGAAATGCTTGCGCGCCGTAAAGTAGGTGGCTGTCAGCGCCACCACGCCTGTTATCAAGGACAGCACCAGTGCGCGGTCAGCCACCGCCGCCACGCTTACCGCCGTGCCCGCCGCCTTTGCGCTGATGCCCGGCGCAACGCCGATCACATAATCGGAAGATAGCGCCATGCCTTGTCCGGCAATAGCTATCGCCATGGCCCCCACCAAAGGCGGTAAACCCGCTGCTATTGCGGCGGGAAGCAATATGGCCGAAACCAGCGGCACAGCCGGGGTAGGCCAGAAAAACAAGGAGATGGCATACGTACAGATAGCAATAACCCAGAACGATGTGTGCCCGCCGGTCATGATTTTCCTGAAAGGAGCCACCATCCGGATGTCGGCCTCGATGCTCTTTAACGCATTGAGCAAGGCTGTCATGAATGTAATGACCAGGAAAATATTGAACAGCTCTTTCGCGGCAACAAAGCTTGCCGAGAAAATGCCGATCAGGCCACTGACTGGATTGCCGGTAATGGCGAAAACCACCAGGAAAGTTCCTATTACCGAAGGCACTACCACGTTCGCGCGCATGACCATCGTGATGATAATCACCAACACGCTCAATAAATACACCCAATGCGCCGCGTTGAGTACAACATCCGTCTGCATTCCCATCCCCTTGATTCTGCGTCGGTCCCGCCAAAACGGTATACTATATTGCAAATGCCGCAATGAGAACTGCTAAAACACGGTTCTAGGGAATACCATGATAAATATTGGAGTTTTATAGTAGGAAATTGGATAAATCTCATCCAAATTCTGGCAAATCCAGTTATTTCTAATTTGCGTGCCCGAGCCGTCACCTGAAAAATAGAATACAGTATCCAATTATTCTGGATTATCGGCATCTATACTCTATGCAGCAATTTATCTCTTTCCCTGACATTCCGGCCTATGCCGGCATGGCATTGTTGATCAGTTTTGCCGCGCTTATGCAGGGTATAGGAGGAGTAGGGTTTGCAATGTTCGCCGCTCCTATTGCGGCAATATTTTTTCCCCAGTTGGTCCCGGGCCCGCTGTTGACACTGGGCGGTTCCGTGGCACTACTCACCGCGCTTCGGGAACGCCACGCCATCAACTGGCCGTTTGTGGCCGCGGCGTTGGCCGGGCGAGCCGCCGGTACCCTTGTTGCGGTGTTTGTTTTAGCGCAGATGGCGCAACCTTCTTTGAATTTATTATTCGCCACGCTGATTCTCGTTGCGGTCGGCTTGAGCGCGATAGGCCTGCGCATAGCGACATCCACAAGCAATATCGGTGTCGCCGGTATGGTGTCCGGCATCATGGGTACATTAACCTCGGTCGGCGCGCCGCCCCTGGCAATAGCCCTGCAGCATATACCGGTGTCCAATCTGCGGGCCACACTAGGCATAACACTATTTTGCGGAGCAGCGTTCTCGCTGACGATGCTATCGTGCACCGGCCATTACACGGCACAGCAGTTTTTCCTGAGCATTGCCCTGTTCCCATTCATGCTTTTAGGATTTGCCGTATCCGGCCGGATTCACAAAAAAGTCAGCCCAGTCGCCGTACGCCGATTGTTGTTGATGTTTTGCGCAATCAGTGCAATCGGCCTGATACTCAAAACCATCTGATGCCGGCTCGCTGTCAAGGCCGAATTCGAAAATACAGACAAAGGATCATATAATGGAGGCACCTTCCCTTACTTTTATGCTCGGCTCGATGAACCTGCCATCCTCTAGTGCCGCATCGCCTGCCGACACCGCCGCACTCAAAATCGGAAATCAGCATTCTCCTTTGTTTGCGGTAATCCGCGACAAACTGCGCGAGCGAATTCTAAGCGGCGAATTCCAGCCTGGCGACCGCCTGATCGAGGGAAAATTGTCGGTTGAGATGGCCGTTTCCCGCATACCAGTCCGGGAAGCATTGCGTGCGCTGGCATCCGAAGGGCTGGTTACCATCGAACCCAGGCGCGGCGCCTCCGTATCGATACTCTCCGACGACATTGCCTACGACATGGTCGAAGTGCGCGCCACCCTTGAAGGCCTGAACGCCAAACTGGCGGCGCAACGGCGCAACGAAAAAACCGTCGAGCACCTGCAGAATATTCTTTCCGAAGGCTCCCGGGCCATAGATAACAACAACATCGAAAAAATATTTTCCCTCAACGCCCAGTTCCACGAAACGCTTGCCATCATTGCCGGCAATGTAGTCCTGACAGAGCTCATGCGATCCTTGCGCGATCGCACCGCCCTGCTGTTTGCTCCCAGCAATATGCACCGGGTCAAGCAAAATTGGGACGAGCACGTGCAAATCCTGAACGCGGTCATCGCCGGCAACGGCGACCTTGCCAGCCTGCTTGCCACCCAGCATGTGCATAACGCCGCAAAGGCCTATACAGATGCAAGACGTGCTCTGTAAGAACTGCGTTTATAGATTTACGTAGGGCTAATATTGGTACGTATACGTCAGTTGCAGCACATCCAGGCCCGGATTGGGGGTCTTGATGTTGGCATTCGAAAAATGCGAGTAGCGCACGCCGATGCGGCTGGAATCCGATACATACATCCCCGCCCCGATGTGGCTGCCGAATTGAAGCGCCGTGCTGATCTCCTCGCTTGCCACACGAGTCCGCGTGAATACCGTCGGTCCCACCCCCGCCTCCAGGTAAAAGCGCTCGTTCATGGTCCAGCGCAAGATAGGGATGGCATTGAACTGCCATGCATTTGGAGAACGCGACCCATTCGCTCTCCAGTAGGCCGCGCCAAACTCCCCCACCAGATCCAAATGCCCCTTGTTGCCTGAGAATTGATAACGCCAAAACGAAGGCGATTCCCAGGCAAGCTCGATACGCTGGTAATGCTCGCCGGCGCCGGCGCGCAAGCTGATACCGCCAAGGGAAAACGCCGGGGCAGCATAGAACAACACTGCGGCGCTCGCGATAAAAGTCGATACGGTCCTGGACGATAAGCGAGAAATACTAGTCATACGGCGCTCCTTGGCATCTTGATTTGATTGCTTTGGTGAGCGCCAGCCGGAACACGCAATATCGTCCGGCATAGCGACCCACGGCTGCGATGCTCTAGCAATTCCGGTGCCCGATCTTCAGGGTCTTAAGACATATATGGCGAAATGGGCAAAAGCCATCAACGATGCCGGAATTCGTATCGACTACATAAACAAGCCGCGCGGCGCGAAGTTATCGGCGCTTGGCGCGAACAAACCTGACGCAATGCCTATGATGCGCCCAAATCGGCACTGGGCAGATGAATCGCAACGGTTGTGCCGCCGTTCAATTCGCTTTCTATCGTTACAAAACCGCCGGCCTGCCTGGCCAAGGCATAGACCTGGCTCAGGCCGAAACCTGATCCTTTCCTGTTTTTCTTGGTTGTAAAGAAAGGTTCGAAAACCTCGTCGATGATATCCGGCGCAATGCCCGCGCCGGTATCGGCAACGGACACGCTGACATAATCCCCGGCGCGCGCCCCGACCGCCGCGGCCATATCGTCATCCACCTTGCAGGCAGACGTCGATATTGTCAGCACCCCGCCCAGCGGCATCGCTTCACCGGCGTTGTGCACAAGATTGACGATCGCCGTTATCAATTGCCGCGAATCGGCCCGGCAAAACCACAGCTGTTGCGCCGGGACGACCGCGATGGATATCGCTTCCCCGGCCGCGAGATCCAGGAGCCCTCTCGATGAAGAGATGAGCTCATCGACGCATATTGCCTTGACGTCAGGGCCTTGCGGCTGCGAGAACGCCGCAAGGTGCTGGGTCAATGTGGCGCCGCGCGCCAGGCTTTGATTCAGGGTGGAAAAAAGCCGGTCTACCTTTGCATCGCCGGCTACCCGCTCCCTGAGTATTTCAAGGCTGCCGCCGAATATCATCAACAGATTATTGAAATCATGCGCCACCTCCTTGGACAGCCGTCCTATAGCCTCCATTTTTTTTGTCTGGCGCCGCGTCTCGTCAAACAGGCGCTCGCCGGTTACATCCGTAACCACGCCGGCGATACCTGCGGGCCTCCCATCCTGGGAATACGTATGCCCCTTGAAGCGGACCCAGCGCAGTTCATTATTGTCCGCACGCCGTATCCGTTTTTCGAATTCAATGACTCCACGCTGCGCGGCTTGGGCGAACTGCAGGTCGACCGAGGCGCGATCCTCGGCCAGGAAGCGAGCCGACATTTCTTGCGGCCGCCACCCCGGCAGCGGCGGTGCGCAGCCGAAGATTTCGTCGCAGCAGGCAAAGCACTGTATAAGGCCGGTCGAAAGGTTGAAATCCCAGCATCCGACGCCGCCCGCTCGCAAAGCCTGCCGGATAGCGCCATTGTCACGGCTCGGTTCAACCACGCCCTCTTGCCCGGCGGTTTCCGCAAGTGCCGGCTGCCTGGGGCTGCCATGAGAATCCTGTGGCTTGTGATTAATCAAAGAAGATATCGCTCCAGGGATGTGGCCGGTTCAAAAAAACACAGCTATAAGCCGCGCCTGCTTAAAGCGTATAGCTTGGCGAGCAGTTCGTCCACCGGAACGGGCTTGCACAGTTGATCGGTGAACCCGACGGCGCGCGCTTTCTCGCTGTATCCGTAGCCGGTCAGCGCAATAGCCGGCAGGTCGGCGTTGCGCCCGCTTTTCCGCAACGCCGCCAGCAAGGTGTAGCCATCCATGTTCGGCATGCCCAGATCCGAGAGCAGGACGTCGAAGTCGTTGCTTCTCAAGTAATCGAGCGCAATCGCGCCATCGCCGGCCGTCGTGACGCGCGCCCCTTTCATTTCACATAGGGCGCTCAAGACATCAAGAACCTCTTTGGAGTCATCGACCAGAAGGATACGCAAATCATCCAGGCGTCCTCCGAAAGCCGCCGCCGATGCGTCGCCAAGCCTGGTGATATTCGCCACCAATGGTAGCCAGAGGCTGAAGGAAGCGCCCAAACCCTCGCCCTCCGAGGCCGCCGCGACGCGCCCGCCGTGGGCCTGCGCCAACTGGGCGACCAGCGCCAGGCCTATGCCCAGCCCGTTGCGATTGCGCTCGTTATGCTGGCGGTCCACCTGACTGAACATGTCGAACACCCTGTCGAGCGACTCCGCAGGGATGCCTATGCCGGTATCCCGCACATCGAGCCTGGCCTGGCCGTTTTCGCGCGTCAGCGAGACTGTGACGGTTCCGCCGGGCGGCGTGAACTTGATGGCGTTATTCAATAAATTCCATACTATCTGCTCGATTCGCGTAACGTCGCCATCGAGCATAAGCGCCTCGTGCTCCTTGTGCTCCAGCCCCTCTGCCTGCAATAGTATCTGGCCCTCTTGCGCCTGCGACTCCACCGCCTGGACGATGCCGGCCACGGCCTCGTTCAAGTTCAACAGCACGCGATTCAACTTGAGCTTGCCCGTTTTCACGCGCGAAAGGTCCAGGAGATCGGCAATGATTTGCGCCTGGCTGTTTACCGATCGGCGTATGGCGTCGACAGCTTTGAGCGCGGGCGGCGAAACCGCCACCCCTGGCACGCGCGCAAGCAGGTCGGCATTCAACTGGATAAGATTCAAAGGGTGGCGCAATTCGTGCGACATGATGGCGATGAATTCGTCCTTCAACACGTTCGAGGCTTGCGTGCGCTGAAGATGCGACTGCTGCTCATCTTCCCGGATGCGCTTGTCCGTCAGGTCGCGCGCGATCTTGGCGTAGCCAAGGAACTGGCCATCGACCATAGGGTGAACCACCCCGCTGCAGAAAAAGCGCGATCCATCCTTGCGCACATGCCAGCGGTCATCGTCCGCATGCCCTCTTTCGAACGCTCTGCGCAGTTCCTGCGCGGGAACGCCCGCGGAACGGTCTTCAGGCGTAAAGATAATGTCGACAGGCTGGCCTTCCACTTCCAACGCCTGATAACCGAACATGACCTCGGCCGCCCGGTTCCAGCCAGTTATCCGTCCCAATTTGTCCATCGTGATGATGGCAAAATCCGTGGTGCTTTCGGCGACCAGCCGCAAACGCTCCAGCCCTTCGCGCAAACGTTCTTCGGCCTGGCGCCGGTCGGTGATGTCGACGAAGTTCAGCACCGCGCCATCTATGCGGTCTTCAGCGGTCCGGTATGGCAGTATTCTGGCCAGATACCAGCGATTGTCGGTACTGCGGACTTCGCGCTCGACAAGACGCAGGGATTCGAACGCTTGAGCGGTGTCGGCCATCATGTCGGAATATTCCAGCCTGTGGGTGATATCCGTCAGCGATCGGCCGCTATCGGCCGCGATCAGGTTGAACAAGGCGGCGCTCTTGGGCGTAAACCACTTGACGCGCATGCCCCGGTCGACAAAGATAGTGGCGATATCGCTGGAAGAAATCAGGTTCTGCAGGTCGTCATTTATCTTGACAGTTTCGTCGACTTTGGTCTTTAGCTCGTAATTCACGGTAACGAGCTCTTCATTGATGGACTGTAGTTCTTCTTTACTGGTTTCGAGTTCTTCCGTGGCCGAGCGCAATTCTTCGTTGATGGCCTGCAGCTCCTCGTTGGAGGCCTTCAGTTCCTCGGTCGAGGCATCCGAATGCTCGACCGTGTGCTGCAACTGTTCCGTAAGCATCTGGACTTCGTTTTCAAGAACTTCCATCGCCCTGCCCTTGGACTCTTCGGACGAACCGCTCGGCACCCAAGCCACCGAAGGCTCGACTTCGTCAAATGTCAGCAACACCAGTCTCTTATCCCATCCATCGTCCTTGAAGGCGCGCGCGGCTATCCTTACATAAGCCTCGCGGCCTCCGTGCCGACCGGCAACCGGGCGGCTGTCCACGTCGCCGCCAGTCTTGAGCGCCTGAAGCACAGTGGTGCGAAGCTCCAGGCGCAGAGGCGGATGGATCAGCGCCAGTACATTATGCGAAGGATCGCCGCCCACATGGCGCAAGAAACGTCCAGCGCTGTGCGACATATGCAGGATCTGGAAGGTTTGATCAATGAGAATGGCGGCGGGGCCATATTGCTCAAGAGCCCTCTGGTAGATGCCAGAGTATGAAAGGCGCCTCTCGGGGGGACGCTCCGCCTGGATCGGCGGCCGCAAGGCTGGCGCGGTGAGGCTCCCGCTCGAAAAGAACGAAGGGCGGATCGCCCCCGCCACCGCCGAGGCCCGAAAGATCCGGTTTTTCTTGTCAATCGTCGTGAATAGCTCTTCGGCGGCATCCGCGGTTTCGGATGTGCCGAGAAACAAGTAGCCGCCGGGACGCAGCGCCGCATGGAAAATCTTCAAAGCCTCGCGTTGCGCGCGGCGATCGAGATAGATCAACAGATTGCGGCACGTGATCAATTGCAAACGCGAGAAAGGAGGATCGCGCAGAATATTATGCTGAGCGAACAAGACGGTATCCCGGACCTTCTTGGCGATTCTGTAGCGCGTGCCTTCTTTGTTGAAGAATTGGCGCAGATATGCCGGCGGCACATCGGTGCTGATCGATTCCGGGTAAAGTGCCTGGCGTCCCGTGGCCAGGGCCCGTTCGTCGACGTCGGTGGCAAATACCTGAATACTCGGCAAGACGCTTTGCCGCGCGGCTTCGGCCGATAGCGCAATCGCCAGCGAATAAGCCTCTTCGCCGGTGGAGCACGCGGGTGTCCACACACGTATGCCCTCTTCTTTGCCGTCGGCTTCCTTGACAATATGCGGAATGACTTCAAGCTCCAGGGCTTCGAACGCTTCCCTGTCGCGGAAAAAATTGGTGACGCCGATCAGCATATCGCTTAGGAGCGCGCCGGTTTCATCGGGATTCTTTTCAAAAAACGCCAGATAGCTCGGCATATCGGTTACGCCCGTGACCTGCATGCGGCGCTCGAGGCGCCTGAGCACTGTGGCCCGCTTGTAATGCTTGAAATCGTGCCCTGTGCGGTTTGCCAGCAACCGGAGCGCATCGGTCAACGCCGCTTCGGCCGCCAGCGCTTTGTCCCGCGAATCAGGCCGCCGGGCGCCGCCGTCCGCATTCTCGGGATCGGGCAACTCGATGCGCCGGGCATTGCGCCACAACTCAAGTAGTTTGCGCGGCATCTCCGCCGCCGGGAGAACAAAGTCCACGACCTTGCGTTCAATGGCGCTGCGCGGCATGCCATCGAATTCCGCATCGTCGGGAAGCTGGGCCAGAGTCAGGCCGCCTTGTTCCTTGATCCGGGCCAGCCCGATCGAGCCGTCCGTGCCGGTGCCCGACAAGACAAGGGCAAAAGCGCGAGTCTTGTGAGCATCGGCCAAGGTCCGGAAAAACAGGTCAATCGCGATCTGCTTCTCGCGCGGCCGCTTGGCCGGGCTCACCTGCAGGCTGCCGTCGGCCATCTGCAGATGCATCGCCGGCGAGATCACATACACATGATCCTTCTGAATTGGAATCGCGGCATTGACCTGCAGGACCGGCATCCGGGTTGCCCGCTGAAGAATCTGGTCCACATTGCTTTCGTGCTCTGGAGACAAATGCAGGATCACGACGAACGCCATACCGCAATCGCCCGGCATCTTCTCGAAAAAATGCAGAAGAGCCTCGATTCCTCCCGCCGACGCCCCCAGCCCCACGACCGGGAAGTCCAGCCCGCTGGAAATGGCATGGCTCGAGTCCGCATGCAGGACGTCGGTGTCTGTATGTTTCATGGCGGTCGGAGACTCCGCAGCCGGCGCCTATCCACGACAAGCGGCTGAAGTTGGTTCAATCGCCCATTGTTGCACATGCGTGGCGGGGAGACTATGAATCAGGATAGCGGTATGCGCGTGGAAAGATAATCCGCAAGAAACTCCACACAGACCCGAAGCTTGGCCGACGTGGACAACCTGGCGGGGTACACCGCCAGTACATTCGCCTCTTGCTCATAGCTAGGCAAAACCCGAACCAATGTCCCATTTTCCAGGGCTTCCCGGACTCGCCACAGCGAACGCAGCAAAATGCCCCAGCCATCCAGCCCCCATTGCAGCACAATATCCCCGTTATTCGACGACATCATGCCCGTGACTTTCACTGTCTCGTAGTGGTTGCCCCGCTTGAACGTCCAAATGCCGAACGGATGCTCCCGGGACTTGATGATCAGGCAATTATGCATAGACAGGTCCGACAGCGATTTGGGCACCCCATATTTTTGAAGATAAGCCGGTGCGGCGCACAATACCCTGGTATTCGATGCCAGGTGCCTGGCGATATGCTGCGGCGGCGCATCGCCCTGGACAATATCAATATCGAATCCCTCGGCGACAAGATCTATGGGGCGGTCAAACACTTCGAGCCGTATTTCCAGATCGGGATATTGCGCCATCAGGGCCGATACAGCCGGCGCGACAAAATTGGGACCGAAGCCTACCGCGCAACTTATATTCAGGGGCCCGCGCGGCTTGAGCCGCGTCGCCGAAATTTCATCAATGAATTGATCGACATCGCCCTGGATGCGCAATGCCCATCGATAAGTGCGCTCGCCGTCTTCCGTAACGACCATGCGGCGCGTGCTGCGATGCAGGAGCCGCGTTTTTAGCGTTGCCTCGAGAATTTGCACGCGCTTGGTGACATAAGCAGGCGAAAAACCCATTTCCCGCGCCGCGCCGGCAAGGCTGCCTTTTCGGACAACCATGGCGAATACATGAAGATCTTCGAGTTGTGGCGAATTATTCATGAATTGTTAACCAAGTATTAGAAAACCGGCTCATTGTATCCAAAGTATGAGCTACCTATAATATTTTTCACATGCAGGAGTCTCTGATCAAATCGCCCGCGTGGATTTGATCAGAGACTTCCCAGACACATCGATTGAACGATGTGCACAACGATTAACCTGGAGATAAACAATGAAAATCTGGAGGCTTTGCGCCGCCGCGCTGTTCTGCGGCGCTCTTAATATCAGCCAGGCTGCGCCCTTCCCATCGCAGCCTATCAAAATCATCGTGGGCTTCGCCCCCGGCAGCAGCGTTGACACCATCACCAGGCTGGTCGGCGAAAAACTGGGCGAACGAATAGGCCAACCGGTCATTATCGAAAATCGCCCGGGCGCGGGCGGAAACATCGGGGCGAGCGCCGTTGCCCGCGCCGATCCCGATGGCTACACACTGCTGGGCTGCAATACCGGCTTGGCGATTGCGCCGGCGATATACAAGAAACTGGCCTATAACCCGAAGGACCTGATGGCGGTGGCCCAGATGACGTCCATGCCCCACGTTCTGGTAACGCCGGTGAACTTGCCGGCGAACTCGATTCCTGAATTGATCGCGCTGGCGAAATCCAAGCCGGGCGAACTGAACCTGGGATCGGCCGGCGTCGGCAATGCGGACCACTTGGCGGGAGAGCTTCTGAAATCGATGGCTCACATAGACCTTGTGCACGTGCCTTATCGGGGCGGCTCCCAGGTCATGACCGATGTCATCAGCGGCCGCGTCGCGGTGTTCTTTTCAGGCCTGCCGGGCGCTTTGCCTATGATCAAAGCCGGCAAAGTCAAGGCTCTTGGTGTGGGCACCGCCAAGAGATCCTGGGCCTTGCCCGATGTGCCGGCCATCGCCGAAACCTTGCCCGGATTCGATGTAAGCCTTTGGTACGGACTGATGGCGCCGGCGGGAACGCCTCCCGACATCGTCAAGAAAATTTCGGACGAGGTCGCCGCCATCCTGAAAGAACCCGCCATGGTGGAGCGCCTGCATCAAATGGGCGCGGATCCCGCCGAATCCACTACCGCGCAGTTCCAGGGCCTTTACGACCAGGAAATAAAGACGTGGGCGACGGTCGTGCAAAAAGCACATATCCAGCTAGATTGATTTTCCATGAGAGCAAGTGAAATGAAGAAAGAAAACGAAGTTCGTATGGTGTCGGTCAGCGGCATCCTGGGCTATGGCTTTCCCGAGGCGTCGTTGGCTGCCGCCCTGGCCCGCAAACCGCACATGATAGGCGTCGACGGCGGCAGCTCCGACCCTGGGCCTCATTACCTTGGTTCGGGCAAGACACTGAATTCGCGCATGGCGATGAAGCGCGACCTATCCTTGCTGGTGCGAGGCGCGGTCGCCAATGGTATCCCAATGATGATAGGCACTTGCGGCGGCGCCGGCGGCGAGCCTCATTTGCAGGAGTGCGCGGATATCGTGCGGGAAATAGCGCGCGAGCATGATCTGCATTTCAAGATGGCCTTGATCCATGCGGAGCAGGACAAAGACTTCTTGAAAGAGAATCTGCGCGCCGGAAAAATTACCGGACTGGGAGGGGCGGCCGACCTGACTGAAGAAACGATAGACCGCGCCGAACGTATCGTGGGCATGATGGGACCGGAACCGCATCGGGCAGCCCTGGAAGCCGGCGCGCAAATCATCCTGGCGGGACGCGGCACCGACCCTTCGCCTTGGGTTGCGCTGGCCATGCATCATGGCATCCCCGCCGCGCCGTCATGGTACGCCGGAAAAATACTTGAATGCGCATGCAATGCCGCATTGCCAAAAAAGCACGATTGCCTGCTTGTGACAGTCGGCAGCGACTTCGTGCAAGCCGAGCCCATGAATGAGGAATTACGCTGCACGCCTTTGTCCTTGGCCGTACAGGCCTTGCACGAGAACGCAAGCCCTGTCATACGCTATGAGCCCGGCGGCATCGTCGACAGCACCGTCTGCAAAATCGAAGCGGTGACCGACCGCATCGCCCGCGTCACCGGAATGAAGTGGGAACCCAAGCCCTATAGCATCAAACTGGAAGGCGCCGAGAAAGTGGGTTATAGCGCAATCGCCTTCGCCGGCGCCCGCGATCCTGGACTGATCAGCCAATTGGATTCGTTCATACAAACCGTGAGGGAATCGGCGGCCACGAAAGTCACGGCGCTGGGCATCGATGCCGGAAGTTATGAAATCGTTATGCGCCTGTACGGCAAGGACGGCGTAATGGGCGAGTGGGAGCCATTGAAGAATGCGCAGCCGCACGAGATAGGCATTCTTGTCGAAGTGATCGCGGACACACAGGAAATCGCCAACGCCGCGTTGGCGCTGACCCGCGTAACGCTGCTGCACACCGACTTTCCGGGACGGATGTGCAAGGAAGGCAACATGGCCTTCCCCTTTTCACCGTCCGACATAGAACGAGGGGCAATCTATCAGTTTTCGGTGCAGCATCTACTTCATATAGAGGATCCGCTGCAAATGTTTCCCATCGACTACGAAACTCTTTAAGGAGCGACACATGCCTAAGCTCAAGAACATCGCCAAAGCCTGCAAAAGCAAGAATGCGGGGCCCTTCCAGATAACGTTCGACATCATGTTCGAAGACCTGGATACCTTTGATAAAGTGCGCCGCAGCGGCTCCCTGACACCCCAGGTCATTGCGCGACTATATGGCGTATCCCCGGATGACGTCCTGTTTACGGAATACCCGCCCGCCCTTGCCTATAAAGCGACCATAAACCGGCGCATACCTTCGGGGGCCATAGGCGACACAGATATCTATGGCGCGCAGCAACACGCGCCCTTGCTGGATATCGACATAGATATCCAAGATCACTGAACGAGGAAGCTACCCAATGTACCCGGCACCACCCATTGCGAAAACGGAAGTCTTCGCCAGAATCCCCGACAAATTTCGCCGCCCCGGCCAACTGAGCGCCGAACGCCTCGCCGCGGGCAAAGGCTCGGCGCATACCGACTGCTTCATCGAAGGCCCTTCCTTCGACCGGGACGGTAACCTTTATTTGGTCGATATTGCCTTCGGACGCATATTTCGCGTCTCCCCCTCGGGCGTCGTCGATATCGTGACTGAATACGACGGCGAACCCAATGGCCTGAAAATCCACCAGGACGGCCGCATATTCATCGCCGATCACAAATGCGGCCTGTTGCAGTTGGATCCCGCAAGCGGCAAGGTTACTCCTGTGGTCCAGCGCTTCCTGACCGAAACATTCAAGGGACCCAACGATCTGTTTCTGGCAAAAAACGGCGATATCTATTTCACCGACCAGGGGCAAAGCGGCGTAAGCGATCCCAGCGGCAAGGTATATCGCATGGACGGCAACGGCCATCTGATGCGCCTGCTCGACAACATACCAAGTCCGAACGGTATCGTCATGAACTCATCCGAGCGGCAGATCTTCATCGCCGTGACCCGCACGAATTGCATATGGCGGGCCATGCTGCTGCCGGACAACACAGTCACCCGCGCGGGAGTCTTCGTCCAGATGTCGGGCGGTACAGGCCCGGACGGCATGGCAATGGATCAGGCGGATAATCTTCTGGTGGCGCATGCCGGAGCAGGGATCGTATGGATGTTTTCCCCAAAGGGAATCCCTGTGCTTCGCATCGAGTCGTGCCAGCAGCATATGACAACCAACGTGGCTTTCGGGGGACCCCAGAACCGTCATTTGTTCATTACCGAATCGGAAAGCGGCTGCGTGCTGGTGACTGAACTGGAAACACCCGGACAAACGATGCATTCGCATCGTTGACGGTTTTCCCTGGGAAACGGTTGCAATAGCTGCCCGGCGGTCTTTTCCGTTGACAAACTCTTTTGCTCAACATAACATCCTTGATATTGTATGGACAAAGCTATAATTAAATATCGAAGGAAGACCGCGCCGTGTTTGCCGCCACTCATGCCGATGCCCAGTCAAATCGCTTTTCCCGAATCACGCTGGATGGAAAGCAAATATGGCGCAGCCGATATTTCGGCCCATCGCCCTCGCCCGAGAACTCAAGCTCCTTGGCTCCCATAGCGGGGATCAAGGACTATATCGACCCCCGGCCGGGCGAGGTGCGCGAGCCGCAAGCTTTCTTGGTGGAACAAGAGCCAGGCGCCATTGTGCAGCCGCACTTCCACTACGTGGACCAATTCCAGGTGGTAGCCGCCGGCGACGGCTTCCTGGGCCGTCATCCTGTAGCACCGCTAAGCGTACACTTCGCCGGAGCCTCCACTGGCTATGGCCCTATCCAGCCCGGGGACAAGGGCCTTTCATACTTCACCTTTCGAGCGTCAGCGGACGACACCGGAGCCCAGTACATGCCTGCGTCGCGCAGCCGCATGCGTCCAGGCCCACGCCGCAATGAAATGGTGACATTACGCTTGAGTTCCCCGCATGACCTTGCCTACCTTGCCGACAGCGCAGTCGAAAGCGCGTTGGACCATCCGGATGGGCTTGCCGTGTTCCTCTTGCACATAGCCCCGCGCGATACTTTGCTAGCTCCAGACGCTTCCCTGGGTCAAGGCGCATCCATGCTGGTTGCTTCGGGCGCCATCTTGTCCGGCGAGCGGCGCTATCCCGCATGGTCGTGCTTTTTCGCCTCGAACGACGAAGGCCGCGTCACGCTTCAGGCCGACGAGAATGGAGCCGAGGTGCTGGTATTGCGCTATCCACGCAAACAGGCGCCTGCCGGCTAACGATTGCGAAAATCCGCAAGGTAAAACGATTTCCCAGGTTGAAGCAAACCTGGGACATGCCCATGACCTTGCCGGATTGTATTTGTTGTATTGTAGGGACAATAAACCATTTTAAATAAAAACAGGAGACATAACATGTTCAAACTACATGCGGCGTTGGCCGCCACCCTTGCGTTCGCCGCGGCAGCCATGCCGCCGGCAACACATGCCACAGAAAGCTACCCCTCAAAGCCGATCCGCATGATCGTCGGTTTTCCACCTGGAACGGCGACAGATCTGGTGGCGCGCCTGATCGCGGAACGCCTGTCCCAGGCCAATAAATGGGTAGTGATTGTGGAGAACAAAGTCGGGCAATCGGGAAGCATGGCCGCGTATGAAGTTTCGCAGGCAAAGCCGGATGGCTACACACTTCTGCTGTCCGCGAATGGCCCGCTATCGACCAACCCAAACCTTTACACAAATGTGCGTTACGTGACCACGCGCGACTTCACCCCGATCACCAAGGTTGCCGTGCTTCCCTATGTTTTGGTGGTGAACGCGGCAAGTCCGTACCGTACAGTGGGCGACGTCGTGAAGGCGGCGCAAGCCGAGCCCGGCCGCTTGAACTATGCAAGCCCAGGCAACGGAAGCACGAGCCACTTGATCTCGGCCACCTTCGCCACGCAGACACACACGAAATACGTGCACATACCCTACAAAGGCAGCGCTGAATCATTGACCGGCATGCTCTCGAGCAACATCGACCTGATGTTCGACACCTCGTTGGTCACGGTCCCTCAAGTGCGTGCCGGCAAATTGCGCCCTTTAGCCGTCACCACCAGTCAACGGATCAGCTCCTTGCCGGACGTTCCGACGCTACAGGAGGCCGGGCTGTCCAATTTCGATATGGCCGCATGGCTGGGTGTCGTGGGTCCCCCCGGCATACCCCGTGAAATTACCGGCAAGCTGAATACCGAAATCGGACGCGCGCTTAACGAGCCTGCTCTGAAAGACAAGCTGACCAAACTCGGCGCCGACGTTTCCACCAACACGCCCGAGCAGTTTGGCGAATTCCTCAAGGTCGAGCTGAAGAAATGGGGGGAAGCCGTAAGCCAGTCAGGGGCCAAGGTCCAGTAAGACATAACCCTTGCGCTTTTCGCTGGTCGTGCCATTGGGCTCTAACAGCCACCGCCACAGATACTCATGAATTTATTGTCCCTGCAACTCAGTGCCATCCGCCACCAGGCAAAAGGCATCCATTCGTTCGAATTCAGACGGCCGGACGGCGGCCGACTGCCAGCGTTCAGCGCGGGAGCGCATATCGATCTGCATCTGCAAAACGGCATGGTTCGAAGCTATTCTCTATGCAACGCGCAGATCGACAGCCATCGTTATGTCATCGCCATCAATCGCGACCGAGACAGCCGAGGCGGATCAACATTCGCCCAAGATCAATTGAAGGTCGGGGAAATCGTCACGATAGGCGGCCCGCGCAATAATTTTGCGTTGACCGAAGACGCCAGCCACACGGTAATGATAGGCGGCGGTATCGGAATCACACCGTTATGGTGCATGACGCAGAGGCTCGACAGCCTCGAACGCAGTTGGGAATTGCACTATTGCGCACGCAGCCAGGACAGCGCGGCGTTTCTCGCCGAGCTTCAAGCCTTGCGGGCGGATTCCAGACATGGGCAGCTGCATTTGTATTTTGGCGACCAGACGCAAAAAGGGCGGCTCGATATACCAGCCTTGGTGGCGGCTACACCGCCGGGCACTCATTTCTATTGCTGTGGACCGGCACCGATGCTGGCGGACTTTGAACGCGCCGCCGGCCAACTGCCGCCCCCACTGACACACGTCGAGCACTTTGCCGCAAAAGAACAGTCTTGCACCACGGGGGGCTTTCGCGTAAAGCTGGCCCGGTCCGGGCGGATTCTGGATATCGGGCCGGGTGAAACTGTTCTCGATGCCTTGCTGAACGCGGGCGTGGAGGTGCCTTATTCCTGCAAAGAAGGTATTTGCGCAAGTTGCGAGACACAGGTATTGGCCGGTATTCCCGACCATCGCGATGGGGTCCTGACAAACGAGGAAAAAGAAGCCAATACGGTCATGATGGTCTGCTGTTCGGGCTCCAGGTCTCCCCTCTTGGTGTTGGACCGCTAGCCGGCTGCGGGGCTTGCCGATACGCACCTTTTTTTATTTATTTATACGGACAATACGGAAAATCAAACCATGCAGACACCGAAAAAAACTGGCGAAGGCCGTTACCGAGCACGCTATGGCCGTTATTTTGAAGAATTCCATATCGGCGATATTTATGAGCACAGGCCGGGACGAACCATTACAGACAACGACAACATCCAATTCTCATTGCTGACCATGAATTCCCACCCCATGCATTGCGACAAGGCATATGCGGAAAAGAGCGAGTTCGGAAAACTCTTGGTCAGTAGCGGATTGACTCTCGCCATTGTGCTGGGAATGACGGTAAACGATGTGAGCGCGCAGGCGATTGCGAATCTGGGCTGGAAAGAGATTGTCCTGACGAATCCCGTGTTCGCCGGGGACACCTTGTATGCGGAATCCGAGGTTCTCGAAAAACGGGAATCCAGAACGCGCCCGACCCAGGGCATCGTCAGCGTACGTACCAAAGGATTCAACCAAGATGGGATTCAGATCATGGTCTTCGACAGAACATTTCTTGTCGCCAAGCAGGGCCATGGCATTGACGATTGAACGATAGCCAGTCGACAAGAGCATCGCATGAGGAGACAAAGAACATGAAAAAATTGCTGATTACCCTATTGGCCGGTGTGGCATGGACCATGTCAAACACCGCCAGCGCCGCCTATCCGGAAAAGCCCATCCGCATCATTGTGGGCTTTCCGGCAGGACAGGCCACCGACATCATCGCGCGGCTGGTGGCCAAGAAGCTCGAGGCATCCCTCAAGCAACCCGTGGTGGTCGAGAACAAGCCCGGAGCCAGCGGCATCATCGGCACATCCGACGTGATCCGGGCGATTCCCGATGGCTATACCTTGCTCGTCAGCTCCAGCGGCCCGCTGGCCATCAACCCGAGCCTCTATTCCAAGCTCGCCTATGACGTAATGCGGGATTTGAAGCCCGTTTCGCAAGTGTCCGAAGTGCCGTTATTCCTTGCGGTCAATCCCAAAATGCCCTTCAAGACGGCCAAGGAATTCGTCGACTATGTGCATGCAAACCCCGGCAAGATTGACTACGGTTCAGCCGGAAACGGCGTCACCAGCCACCTGGCCATGGAGCTGCTCAAGCACGAGCTTGACTTGAAAATCAATCATATCCCTTATAAGGGCAGTCCCGCGGCGGTAACCGACATGATAGGCGGACATGTCTCCGCGATGGTGGACACCGGTCCGGCACTGCTGCCCTCCGCGCAAAAGGGGCTGCTGAGGGTTTTGGCCGTGCTTAGCAAAACACGCAACGCGGCGGCCCCGGATGTCCCCACCGGCAAGCAAGCGGGATTGGGAGACCTGGATACCCCGGCCTGGGTCGGGCTGGTTGCCCCGAAGGGGACTCCAGATGAAATCGTTCAAAAGCTGTATGGCGCACTCAAATCCAATTGGCATGACAAGGATGTCGCCAAGGTATTGAACAGCATGGGCTCCAACGTTGTTCTATCCAGCCCTGCCGAATTCGGGCAATACATTCAAGCCGAAATAAAAAAATGGCACACCGCCGTTGAACTCTCTGGTGCGAGATTGGATTAATCATGGACACACACATCGCTGCTCCCTATATTTCCCAAGCCATTAGCGATAAGGCCCTGGCTTTCTCTTTCGATGGCATTCCCGAGCAGGTGCGGACGCGGGCAAAACATTTGATGCTCGATGCCCTGGGTATCGCTTTTGCATCGACACAGTATGACTTCGCAACGAAAACACTGGCCGCTTTCCAGGAATTATCCGGTTCGGCACGGCAAGTCCCCATCATTGGCATGGGCGTATCGTTGTCCGCGCGGGATGCCGCAGTGGTCAATGGCGTGCTGATCCATGGCCTCGACTACGACGACACCCACCCCGAAGGGGTGATTCATGCCACTGCCTCGGTCTTGCCCGCCGTGCTTTCGCAAGGGGTCGGGCTCCCCAGTTCAGGCAAGGACTTGCTGACCGCTTATATATTAGGCTTGGAAGTCGCGACCCGGCTGGGGGCTGTGGCCAATGGCGGCTTTCATCAGGTGGGCTTCCACCCGACAGGCCTGGTGGGCGCGTTCGCCTGCACGGTGGCGGTCGGATGGCTGCAAAAACTGACCGCCAGCGAGATGGCGCATGCCCAAGGCATTGTTCTATCCATGGCCTCCGGCAGCCTGGAATTTCTGCAAGACGGCGCATGGACGAAACGAGCCCATCCGGGATGGGCGGCCCAAGCGGCCATTACCGCCGCCACCATGGCCCGCCATGGCTTCATCGGCCCCAAAGCGACTTATGAAGGGCGCTTTGGCCTATATAACAGCCACTTGGGCAGCAGCTTCCAACTGCGGGACATCGGCCAGGCCATTGCAAGCATGGGAAGCCTGTGGGAAACCATGAACATTGCCGTAAAGCCCATTCCAGCATGCCACTTTACCCATGCTTGCGCCGATGCCGCCTCCATGCTGCACCATGCGGTCAATATTGCCGACATAAAACACATCACCGCCAAAGTACCGGCAGGCGTCATGAAGACAGTCTGCGAACCCGAGTCCGCCAAAAAACGCCCGGCCAATAGCTACGATGCGCAATTCAGCATTCCTTACTCCATCGCGACGGGCCTGCGCTATGGGCGATTTGACCTGTCGGCATTAAACCAGGACGCCTATACCGATCCCGTCAGCCTTGCGCTGGCTGACAAGGTCGACTGCGTCGCCGACGCCGAAGCTGACTTTCCGCGCTATTACTCGGGCGAGGTCGTAGTGGAAATGAACGACGGATCGATTCATAGCCATCGCGAAGCCGTCAACCGCGGGGCGCATTCCCGCCCCATCACAAACGACGACGTCGTGGCCAAATACATAGAGAACATAGGAACAGTCATCTCGCAAGAACGCAGCGGCCAAATCAGAACATCGATCCAGAACATCGAGCAAGGTTCGGTCGCCACACTAATGAAACTACTTAACTAAGACTATTGGATTGTTATAGCCATGGATACAAATACCCGCCACGATGAAGAACAGGAACGCCTGGTCCTGGATATGGTCGACCGCTTTCTTGCCACAGAGGTCCAGCCCTATGTGCACGAGCTCGAATACCACGACACCTACCCTCAGGAAATTGTCGAGAAAATGAAAGAGATGGGATTGTTCGGCTGCCTGATTGCCCAGGAATACGGCGGACTCGGACTGGCCACCATTACCTACGCAAAAATCATTGAACGCATGTCGGCCGTGTGGATGTCTGTGGCAGGCATCATCAATTCGCACCTTATCATGGCGATGACAGTGCAACGTTCGGGCACCGAGGCCCAGAAGCGGCTTTATCTTCCGCGGTTTGCCACCGGCGAACTGCGCGGCGGCGTAGGCCTGACCGAACCGGATTGCGGCACCGACTTGCAGGCCATCCGTACCGCGGCCGTCAAAAGGGATGACAAGTACATAGTCAACGGCTCCAAAATGTGGATTACCAATAGCATGTACGGTAACTGCCTGGCATTGCTGGTCAAGACCGATACCGGCGCGGAACCGCGCCACAAAGGTATGAGCCTATTCATCGCCGAAAAGGGCGAGGGGTACATAATCAGCAAAAAACTGGACAAGATGGGCTATAAGGGCATAGACACTTGCGCCCTTAATTTCGATGACTACGAGGTGCCGGCTTCATGCCTTATTGGCGGGGTCGAAGGCCGCGGCTTGCAGCAAGTGTTGAGCGGACTGGAGCTTGGCCGCATTAATGTGGCGGCACGCGGATTGGGAATTGCGCAGGCAGCGCTCGATGAGGCCGTTGTCTATTCCCAGACTCGAAAAACTTTCGGAAAGCCGATTTGCGAGCACCAGGCCATTCAGCTCAAACTGGGCGAAATGGCAACCCGCACGCAAGCGGCCCGCCTGCTGGTCTATGCGGCCGCCACCGCTTATGACCGAGGCGAACGCTGCGACATGGAGGCCGGCATGGCGAAATTCGCCGCCACCGAAGCCGGCTTCGAAAATGCCCATGAAGCCATGCGCATATTTGGCGGCTATGGATATTCAAAGGAATACAACATCGAACGCCTGTACCGCGACGCGCCTTTATTGCTCATCGGCGAAGGCACGAATGAAATGCAGCGCATCATTATCGCCAAACAATTAATCGAGAGAAACCGGATATGAGCCCGCAACAAGAGCCTCCGCTGCCGCTGGCAGGCGTCAGAATCATCGCCGTAGAACAATACGGTGCGGGTCCCTTCGGCACGCAGCATTTGGCCGACCTGGGCGCCGAAGTCATCAAGATCGAAAACAAAAATGATGGCGGCGACGTTGGCCGTCATGTCGGCCCCCATTATTTCGGCGACAACGACAGCCACTTTTATCAATCGTTCAATCGCAACAAGAAAAGCGTCACGCTCAATTTAAAGACCCCGGAAGGCCAGGCGATACTGCACCGCCTGGCCAAGGATGCCGCCGCGGTATTCAACAATCTCCGGGGAGACTTGCCCGCCAAGCTCGGCCTGGATTACGCCAGCCTCTCGAAAGCGAATGTACAGATTGTATGCGGCCATCTTTCGGCCTACGGCCGCGAAGGTTCGCGGGCCTCATGGCCCGGCTACGATTACCTGATGCAAGCCGAGGCAGGCTATCTGTCGCTGACCGGAGAACCCGACGGCCCTCCGGTTCGCATGGGACTATCCATCATCGACCTGATGACGGGGACGACTTCCGCCATGGGATTGCTGGCCGGCATTATTGGCGCCCGCGCAACAGGCATGGGCCGAGACATCGATGTATCCTTGTTCGATGTCGCCCTGCATAACCTGGCTTATGTGGCCACATGGTATTTAAACGCCGGCGTTGCATTAAAGCGCGAACCCAGTTCCAGCCATCCCTCATTGACGCCCAGCCAGCTCTACCGCACCCGCGACGGCTGGATTTTCCTGATGTGCAACAAGGAAAAATTCTGGGGCATCCTGTGCCGTAAAATCGGACGGCCGGAATGGGCCGCGAAAGAAGAATATAAAGACTTCGCAAATCGGCTGGCTAACCGCGGCGCGCTGAATCAAGACTTGGAAGGCGTCCTGACGACCCGCGGGACACAAGAATGGATGAGGGAATTCGAAGGCGCTGTGCCGGCAGCCCCGGTCTTCGACGTGAAAGATGCACTGGAAAACGACTTCGTAAAAGAACAGCAGCGGATTCTTGCGCTGGATCATCCGACCGCATCGGTACGCACCGTGGCTTCGCCGGTACGCGCGGGTAAACATCCCAACAGGCCGGCTCCCGCAATGGGCGAACATAATGTCGAAATATTAAAAGGAGCGGGCTTCAGCGACAGCGAGATTCAACATTTTTCGGAAAACTCGATTATTTGAAGAAAGCATGCCCATTATGGTATTTATAGGCGACTATGCCACCATATAGGCTGCGCATCTCTTTTCTTATAATTGCAACGAATGAAAAACTCTGTCGTAAACGTAGCGCAACCCAAATATGTGCAGCTTGCCCAGACGCTGTTCAACGAAATCGAGAGCGGCTTGTATAAGGTCGGTGCCCTGCTGCCGACCGAACACGAATTGTGCAGCCAGTTCGGGGTAAGCCGTTTCACCGCCCGGGAAGCCCTGAAGCGGCTGGTGCACCTGGGTATCGTCAGCCGGCAGGCCGGAATCGGAACCACCGTAATTTCCAAGGATATTCAAAGCACCTATCGCCAGAACATGGGAGCGGTGAACGACCTGTATCGATATGCCAGCGACACCTCCCTTAAAATACTGCACAGCGAAACCGCTGCCATCGACGTTGAACTGGCCAAGCTTTTGAAGGCATCGGCGGGCGAAATCTGGCTGCATCTTTCAGGTACGCGCTATGTGCCCAACAATATCCTGCCGATTGCGCAAACTGAAATATGGATTTGCCCCGCATTCCGGTCTGTCAAGGGTGTCTCGGGAGCGCTGCACCAGGCAGTGCATTCGTTGATAGAAGAGCAATTCGGCGAAGCCATCGTATCGGTCGAACAGGATATCGTGGCTGTTGTGCTCGATGAAAAAGCCGCCGCGGGATTATCGGTCAAGCCCGGATCAGCAGGGCTGAAGATCACGCGCTGGTATCTGAATCGGCGCGGCGATCTTGTCGAATACGCAGTCAGCACTCACGCTTCAGAGCGCTTTTCATATCGCTCCGTTTTCCAGCGCGAATGGGGATCCGAAAAATTCAGTACATGAACCTGCATTGAGCCTCATCTGCGCTCAGGCGCATCCCCTCGCCCTCGCCAGGCAATCTTCCCCGCAGCCCCCCTTCCCCCGGCATTGCTCCACCCAGATCATTAGTTTTAATAATAATAGCTTGAAAATATCTCGATAGATCACAGGTGCTGCCGCACCTATAATTTCCTGATCGAAATCAAAAAATAGTTTTTATTCTTCTGCGGGCCGCTGCGGCCCGCACCTGGATGGCATTAGCTTTCATCATGAAATAAGGCAGGAGTCCCAATTGGCGAACTCATCATACACAACGAATTTCCCGTCTTTGCAAGGCGCCGTCGGCGATGCCGAATGGCAAGAACGCAAGACCCTGGCCGCCGCTTACAGGCTGATGGATAAATTCGGCATGACCGACCTGATCTACAACCATATAACGGCGCAAATCCCCGGCAAGCAAAGCCGCTTGCTGATCAATTTGTACGGCCTGCTCTACAAAGAAATCACCGCCACAAGCCTGGTGGAAATCGACTTCGACGGCAATGTGCACCGCAAGGCGGAGACAGACTACGGCATCAACAAATCCGGCTATATCATTCACGGCTGCATTCATCGTGCGCGCCCCGACGTGCATTGCATCATCCACACCCATACTCGCGCCGGCATGGCCGTCTCGGCAATGCGCCGCGGGCTGCTGCCCATTACCCAGACCGCATCGCGCTTTCATGGCCATATCGCCTATCACGAATTCGAAGGCCCAGCCATTGATGCGGCCGAGCAGGAAAGGCTGGTCGCCGACCTGGGCAATCACAATGCCATGATCCTGCGCAACCATGGATTATTGGTTTGCGGCCCCAGCGTTCCCCAGGCATTCAACTTGATGTATCAACTGGAAATGGCATGCCGCGCCCAGGTCGACGCCATGGCCGGAGGACTCGATTCCATCGCCATCCCGGACGACGAGACGCTGGCGCGCGCCGCGCACTTGTACCAGCCGGGCACCCGCAGGCCATATGGCGAACTGGAGTGGCACGCCATGCTGCGGCTGCTGGATGCCGAGCCGGGCGGCTATCCCTCCTATGCAAGCTAAGGGATCGATCGACTTATGAATGTCACTACCACCGCCGCGACCAAGACGCTTTCCGGCATATGCGATTGCCACGCCCATGTCTTCGAATCGGAAACCGCCTATCCGTTCGATCCGGCGCGCACCTATACACCCGCGCCCGCCACGCTGGACGATTTGCTGGCGCTGCACCGGCGCCTGGGCGTCGAACGCATGGTGCTTGTCCAGCCCAGTCCGTACGGCACCGATAATTCCTGTCTGCTCGATGCGCTTGGAAAGCTGGGCAATGCGGGCCGGGGCGTGGCCGTCATCGACGACGACACCCCGGATGCGGAGCTGCGCCGCATGCATGAAATAGGAGTACGGGGCGTGCGCGTTAACCTGGAAACCGCCGGCGAAGTCGATCCGGCTGTCGCCCAGGCAAGCTTGCAGCGCATGGCCGGGCGCGTTGCGCATTTGGGCTGGCATGTTCAAACCTTTACCAATTTGCGCGTATTCAAAGCCTTGGCTCATAGCATTCCGCAGCTTCCCGTTCCGCTGGTGGTGGATCATTTCGGGCATGCGCGCGCCGAAATGGGCGTGGACCAGCCTGGATTCGCCGAACTGCTGGCCGCCGTCGAATCGGGCGCCGTGTATGTGAAGCTGTCGGCGCCCTATCGCGTCTCGAAAATGGCCGGCTACGAAGATGTCGCGCCGCTGGCGCGCGCGCTGTTCCAGGCCAATCCCGACAGAATGCTTTGGGCAAGCGACTGGCCGCATTGCGGCACGGCCGCCGGGCCAAGGCGAGCGCCCTCTGAAATCACGCCCTTCCGCGACGAGGACAATGCGCGATCGCTGGAGCGCTGCCTGGAATGGGCGCGGACGCCCGAACGCGCCCGCAAGATCCTGGCCGAGAATCCGGCCCGCCTGTACGACTTCTAAAAATAACCATCGAACCAAGGAGCAAACGTCATGAAGCTACGCTATTTAGCCATCGCCACGCTAGCAGGAGGTTTATGCGCTGCCCAGGCAACAAAGGCGGACATATATCCCAATAAGCCCATATCGATAGTCGTGCCCGTCGCAGCCGGCGGCACCGTCGATATGTTGTCTCGCATCATTGCACAAGGCATGTCGAAAGAACTGGGCCAGCCGGTCATCGTGGAAAATCGCGCCGGCGCCAGCGGCGCCATAGGCAGCCGCCATGTCGCACGCGCCAAGCCGGACGGCTATACATTGCTGGCCGTCGCCAATACCTTCGCATCCGTTCCCGAGTTCGTGCCGAATGCGGACTACGATCCCATCAAAGACTTCGCTCCCATTACCCAAACCTGCAGCATCCCCATGGTACTGGTGACCAACCCCGCCGTGCCCGAGAAAACCGTCCAGGCTTTTATCGAGCGGGCTCGCGCAACGCCCGAAAGCATCTCCATCGGTTCTTCCGGACTGGGATCCACAGGCTATATCGCCGCGCAATTGTTCAGCCGCAAGGCCGGCGTGAAATTCCTTTATGTCTCGTACAAGGGCAATAGCCAGGCTTTGCTGGATGTGATGAGCGGCCAGCTTACCGGCATGTTCGATCAAGTCAGCACCGCAGGGCCCAATATCAAGACAAATAAGCTGAAGGCGCTGGCCGTCACGACCCGCACGCGCTCGCCCATGCTGCCCGATGTGCCCACGCTGGATGAGGCGGGGCTGACGGGTTTCCAGGACGAAACCTTCAATGCAATGCTGGCTCCTGCCGGCACTCCCGAACCCATCATAGCCAAACTGCACGCGGCCATATCGAAAACGCTGAATCAGCCGGAAGTAAAGCAACGGCTTGCAACCCAGGGCATTGACGTCAAGCTTAGCAAAACACCCGCCGAGTTCGCTGTTTATCTCAAAGATTCCGTCGAAAAGTACCGCGGCATCGCCGCCAACGCACCCAAGAAATAAAAGCCAAAGGAGATCACATGCTATTTCTCGTCATCAGTACCCCGCGCCCCGAGCGCCCCACTACCCAGATCGATATCCGCAGCCGTTATTGGGTGTGGATGCGCCCCTTGCTGGATGCCGGGCTATGCCGTTCGGTCCACGCCCGCGCCGGACGCGGCGCCGTCGCTCTGTTCGATGTGGACTCGAACCTGACCTTGCATCGCCTGATGAACGAATGGGCCGATATCGTTCCAGCGCATTTCGACGTCTACCCCCTGCTCGACGAGGATGCCGCCAAGGAATTCCTGGCAAGCCAAACCGCTGCAAAGGAAACGGCATGAGAATCCAGAGTAAACCATGGAGGAGCCTGCTGAAACGGGCCATCGCAGCCAGCGTTGCGGTGTCGGCCGGGCTGGCCGCGGCACCCGCCCTGGCCAGCTTTCCCGATAAGCCCGTGCGCATGATAGTGGGTTTCCCGCCAGGCGGCGGCACCGATATTGTGGCCCGCATTTTTGCCGATCGCTTGTCGCAGCTATGGGATCAGTCCGTTATCGTGGAGAATCGAGCCGGCGCCGGCGGTGTTATCGCCACTGAAACGGTAGCCCGCGCCGCGCCGGACGGATATACGATATTCATGGGCACGCTAGGCAACCTGGCGGTCAATCAACATATGTATCCGATGAAGATCGACCCCACCACGGCGCTTGCCGCCGTCAGCAAGGCGGTTGCCGTGCAATTCGTGCTTGTCGCCAACCCTGCGCTGCCGGTAAAAAATGTCCAGGACCTCATTGCGCTGGCCAGGAAGAATCCGGGCAAGATCAATTACTCGTCTTCTGGAGTAGGCGGGGCGCCGCATCTGGCCGGCGCGCTATTTAACGATATGGCGGGGGTGCAAATGACGCATATCCCTTATAAAGGCAGCGGCCCCAGTTTCACCGATCTGCTGGGAGGCCAGGTTTCCGTTACGTTCGACAGCTTAGTCCAGGCCTTGCCCTACATCAAAGCAAACAAGCTGCGCCCATTGGCCGTCCTGGCCAGCAAGCGGTCATCGCTACTGCCCAATACGCCGACCATGGCTGAAGCCGGCATCAAGGGTTACGACTTCTCCAATTGGTTCGGCATAGTCGCCCCGGCAGGCACGCCCGCCGACGTCATCCGGAAACTGAACGCGGACATTGGCAAAGTCCAGGCGGACCCCACAGTGCGTCAACGGCTGGAGCAAATGGGCGCCGATGTCGCCATTACCAGCGCAATGGAATTCGATGCATCGATCAAGGCCGACAGTGCCAAATGGGCGAAAATCATCAAACAGGCGGGCATCAAGCCCTAGGGACCCCCTGATTAAATCGCCCGAGCCTGATGCGCCCCCTGGCGGGCTGGCCCGAACTAGATTTGCGCCAGCAGCCAGTCGCGAAAACAGGCGATCTTGCTATCAGCCGCTTGCGTCAAAGGGCACACCAGGTAGTAGCCACGCGACCGGCGCAGAACGCAAGGATGCGGCGCAACGAGCTTGCCCAGGGCAAGCTCGTTTTTAAGGTAGCGCAATTGCCCAAGCGCCACTCCCAATCCCTGAATGGCGCATTCGTAGATAATGCTCAGATCCTCATAATACATATCGCCGGAAACAACCGGGCGATCGGCGCCCGCCGCTTTGATCCAGTCCGGCCAATGCGAAGGACGCCGATTCGAATGCAGCAATGGCAACTGCAACAGTGCCTGGCTGCTGCACGGATGCGGCAAGCGCGCCGCAAGCGCGGGCGCCATCACCGGCGTCAGTTCGTCGCTGAATAGCAAATCGCTGCGCAAACCTTCCCAATCGCCGTCGCCATAACGGATGCCCACATCGGCATTGTCGCGATGAAAGTCCACGCCCTCGACATTGGCGGAAAGGCGCACTCGTATATCGGGATAATGCTTCTGAAAATCCGGCAGGCGCGGTATCAGCCAATGGGTGAAGAACGTAGTATGCCCACGCACATTCAATACCCGCTGGGCGCCTGTGGACGCCAATTCCTGGGTGGCGCGCACAATCTCGGAAAACGCCCCGCCCAGCGCGTCGGCATACACTTGGGCCCCTCCCGTCAATTTCAATTGACCCGCCTGCCGATCGAACAGCTTGAAGCCCAGCCAGTTTTCCAGCGCCTTTATCTGGTGGCTGACCGCTCCTTGCGTGATATGCAATTCGTGGGCCGCCGCCGTAAAGCTTTTATTGCGCGCCACGCTTTCAAAAACGCGCAACGGGTTCAGGGGAGGGAACTGGGGGTTCATCGCCACACGCCTCAAATCAGGTCAATGAGGACATTGTATTGTCAAGGACAGAGTTCAGACCTTGCGGCGCTATGGCATGTACCCGGTCCTTGGCGATCACATTCCCAGATAAGCCTGCCGCAGGCCGGGATCCTGAGCCAGTTCGCTGGCCTTGCCGCTCATCACGACCCTGCCATTGTCGAGCACATATGCCCGGTCGGCGATTTGCAGCGATTGCACGACATTCTGCTCGACCAGCAGCACCGACAGGCCGGTTTTATTCAGCCTTTCGATAAGCTCGAACATCTGCTCCACCAAGAGAGGCGACAAGCCAAGAGAGGGTTCATCCAGCACCAGCAGTTTAGGCTCGGCCATCATGCCTCGCCCGATGGCCAGCATTTGCTGCTCTCCGCCCGACAAGGTGCCGGCTTTCTGTTTAATACGCTCTTTCAGGCGGGGAAAGGTCGTGAATACGATTTCAAGGTTGCCGGACCGGCGCGATTTGCTGCGCCGATAGCTGCCCAATTCAAGGTTTTCCAGAATGCTGAGATTGGGAAATATGCGCCGCCCCTCGGGCACATGGATCAGCCCCGCCGCCACTATCGTTTCCGACGCGGCGCCGGTGAGGTCGACACCGTCAAACACAATGCTGCCGCTCATGGGACTGCAGATACCTGACAGCGTATTGTTAAGGGTCGACTTTCCGGCCCCATTGCTGCCGAGCAGAGCGACGACTTCCCCCTTTTTTACTTCCAGATCCACTTCATGAAGTATCTGGACGCGGCCATAACCCGCGCACAATGCATTTACGTTAAGCATGATAATCAGTCTCAGCTATAGTCGCGGCGCTCTTGCCAAGATAGGCTTCGATGACCCGGGGATTTCTGGTTACCTCGGAGGGCGTGCCTTGGGCAATCATTCGTCCATCGCTCAGAACATAGACTTTTTCAGCCAGCGACATAACAGCCTGCATGACATGCTCGATCAGAAGAACGCTGATGCCCTTGGCCCGGATACCCTGGATTATCTCGATGATCTCTGAGATTTCGGTGGGGTTCAGGCCCGCCATCACCTCATCCAGCAAAAGCACTTTAGGCCGGGTGCTAAGCGCGCGCGCCAGTTCCAGCCGTTTACGGCCCGCCACGGTCAAGTCCATCGATTCCGTGTCGACCATGGCCCCCATGCCGACATAATCGGCGATCTCGCGCGCCTGATCCTGCGCCTCGGACCGGTTGCGGGCATGGGCATAAGCGCCCACCATGATGTTCTCGATCACGGAAAGCCGGCTGAACGGCTGGGTTATCTGGAAGGTACGCACCATGCCTTTTGTGCAGATGATATGCGGCGGCAGCCCGGTGATGTCCTGACCCTCGAGCCGCACCGTTCCGGATTCCGGCTTCACAAAGCCGGATATCGAGGCAAACAAGGTAGTCTTGCCGGCGCCATTCGGCCCAATCAAGGCGACGATTTGATCGCGCCCGACATCAATGCTCGCGTCGTCGATCGCAAGCAGGCCGCCGAAACGCTTTCGTATATTTCTGACTTCAAGCATGAGAATTCCTGGATTTTTTGATGAATCGACGGAAAAGGCTGACGAGCCCATTCGGCAAGAATCCAATGATCAGGACCAGGACCACGCCATAAATGACCAGGCCCAGCCCGGCGGAATCCGACACGGAACGCGACGCCTCGGCCAGAACTCCCAGGACGGCGGCGCCCAGCAATGGGCCGAACACGGTTCCCGCGCCGCCGATGATGGCCACCAGCAACATTTCCACCGAGCGGCCCAGGCCGAACGCAAGGTTGGGATCCACATACAAGTATTTCTGCACATAGAAAGAACCGCCGGCCGCCGCCATGGCGCCCGAAAGCGATAGGCACAGGATTTTTTCGCGCAGCACATTGATGCCCAGCGCCATCGCGGCCGATTCGTTCTCGCGGATCGCCGCCAGGCGCGCGCCGAATTTTCCGCCCTTCAGCCAAAAGGCAATGCCTATACCTGCGCAACACAACAACAGAGCCAGATAATAAAACCAGACAGGATCGGCGAATTGAAGCTCGGCGAAACCCTGTTTGACAGGTATCAATATGCCAAGGCCGCCCTGGGTGATGGGCACCGAGTCCGCCAGCACCCGGAACATTTCAGCGAAGGCCAGCGTAATCAATGCGAAATAGGAGCCCTTCAAGCCAAACCGAAAGCTCAGGAATCCGATCAACGCGCCGACAATCGCCCCCAGCGCAATGGCGACAGCCCATGCGAGCCAGGGATTGACCCCATAGGTGACGACCAGGATCGCCGAACAATAAGCCCCCACGCCGACAAACACCGTGTGTCCGAACGACATCTGGCCGGCAAAACCGCCCGCCACATTCCATGACTGGCCCAGAAAGGCTGTGAACAAAATCAACATGCCCACGCCGATCGCGTAATTCGAGTCAACGACTAGCGGATAAACGATAGCCGCCAGCAAAAGCGCCCATAAAGCGACCGTCCCGACCCGGACCGGCCTGCTTGCGCCGCGCAAAGCATCCTTGTTTTTCATTGAGCGCCCCTGAACAATCCCGTCGGCCGCAAAAGCAGTACCAGAATAAAAATGACCGGAATGGCGATCTGGCCGAGTTGCTCGCCCAGAAAAGCGCCGCTTACCGACTCGGCCACGCCGATAAGCAGGCCTCCCACCAGCGCGCCGACGAAACTTCCCATACCGCCCAATACAACGATAGTGAACGCGACCAGGACAAACGAATGGCCTACCGACGGAGACACGTAGTAGCTGGGCATCAGCAAGCAGGCGGCAGCCCCAAGGCAGGCCACGCCCAGTCCGTACGACAAGGCATAAACCGTTTCCACATTGATGCCCACCAGCCGTGCTCCATGGCGTTCTTTAGCGACCGCCCTGATTGCCTTCCCCAAATCGCTACGGGCTATGTACAGGCTGAGCGCGGCGCAAATGGCAAGCGCGGCAACGAAAGAGACCATCTTGGTATACGGTATGAAAATATTGCCGATTTCCACCATATTGTCCGTATAGCCAAGAGCGAGGGTGCGCGTGTCGCCGGCGAACAGAAACAAGGCCGCATTCTCAACAACGATAGACAGGCCGAGAGTGATCAAAAGAATATTTTCATCCTTGCCGTGACTGAGCTTGCCGATCACGCCGCGATAAAGAAAATACCCCACCACAAAACTGCCCGCCGTTACGACCGGCAAGGCCAGATAGGGATCCACCCCCAGCGCGGTCGACAGGAAAAAAACGGCGTACATGCCCAGCATCAGTAAACTGCCATGGGCAAAATTAATGATATGCAGCACGCCGTAAATCAGGGTCAGGCCTATGGCCACCAATACATAGATCGCCCCTGACATCAGGCCATTGATTATTGCTGTAAACAGGAATTCCAACATGGCGCCTCAGCTGAATTCTGGATTGGGAAACACCGGCTTGGCGGCAGCGAATTGAGCGGGATAAACGATTTCGATTTTTTTGTTCAGAATCTGCAGCCCGGCTCCCTTGGCGCCCTGATTCTGGCCGCCGGCGAATTTCGTCGGGCCATAGGGCATGAAATGATCCGCCCAGGTCGAACTGCTTAAACTATCGATCACCGCCTGCTTATCGGTCGAGCCGGCGCGCTCGAGCGCATCGGCCAGCAACAATACGGCGTTGTAGGAACAAAACACTTCGTAGACGAAATCGTGCTTGCTCGCTTCGACCTGTTGCTTGAGCGCGATAGCCCGCGGGTCGTCGGGACGATACCAGTGATTGAAGTCCATCTGGTATTGCGCCGCGTCGGGCGATTCCCGCAAGAATTTCACGCCAAAGCCGGCGCCCATGATTGAATACTGCGTGACGGGAACCTTGTAGCGCCTGAGGGTCCGGGCCAGCAGCATATATTCGTTGGGATAGGCCGTATGCATGACAAGGTCGGGCTTGGCGGAACGAATGCGCAGGACCACGTTATCGAAACTGCGCGCGGGATTGTCGTGCGCAATCACATCGACGATTTTCAGGCCGATCTTGGGCAACTGGGCCATCAGCAGTTTTGCCGTGCCGGTACCCAATTCTCCGCTTTCGTGCACCAGCACTACGCTTTTGGCCGGATTGCCGGCCGCCTTGTTGATTTCGTCCAGCGCCACGATTCCGTTATCGACACAACTGCCGAAACCGGGCGAGAAGCGAAAGACATTGGGCAGGCCGCGGCTGACGAGAAGATCCGAGGCTCCCACGTCTATCACGAAGGGTGTGTTGTACTTCGAAGCAGCCTGAGTGGCCGCGATTCCAACAGGGCTGTTGTAGCAGCCGAGATAAGCCGCCACGCCCTCGCCGTTCATGCGTTCGACTTCGCTTACGCCGATTTCGACCCGGCCCTGGCTATCGCCCAGCACCGGGCTTATTTTTGCCCCGCCCAAGGATTTGATTCCGCCGTTCTTGTTGATAAGGTCGATTGCCATCATCGACCCCAGGCGGCAGTGCTGGCCGCTGTAGGCAACCAACCCAGTCATGGGATGAATGAGGCCGACCTTGACGACATTGGGCTGCGCCCGCAGCAACCCCGGGAAAGCCAGCACGCCCAGGGATACCCCCGCGGAGCGCGCGATGAACTGCCGACGTGTCGGTAATAGTGTCTTTTCGGTTTTTGCCATGTCTATTTCTCCTTGTTATCGCGATTTGATGAATATTCAATTAACTTCTTTCGGGCGGCTTGCAAGAATGGCGCGGGAGCGCTGTCTTGCAAGCCGCTCCCGTCAAACGGGCGGAGCAATCGCCCCTCGCTGTTCCGCGATCAATCCGTAATGTTCGATCTGGCGGTTGGCGGCAAAGTCGAACAGGCCGTTTTTATAGAATGCGCAATCGTCCAGGTCGATCAAGGCGCTGACAACCTCGTCATCCTGGCCGGCCGCTTGCGCGATGATCTCTCCGGTCGGGGCAACAATGGCGCTGCCCGCCTGATACAGGCAACCTTCCTCGAGCCCCGCCTTGGCCGACCCGATGACGAATGTCGCGTTCTGGTAGGCTCCGGCCTGCATGCACAAATGGCTTTGAAACAGCCTGAGATCGGCCGGCTCGCGCTGTGGATCAAGGGTGTTGTCCGCAGGCGTGCAATATCCAAGCATCACCAGCTCCACTCCCTTGAGGCCCATCACACGGAATGTTTCCGGCCACCGTCTGTCGTTGCATAAACACATGCCCAGCACGCCGTCTTGTGTGCGCCAGACTGGAAAGCCAACATCGCCTGTTTCAAAATAGCGCTTTTCGAGCTGCTGCCAGATGCGGGCAGGATTCGGCAGCGCGTCTCCTGGAAGATGGACCTTGCGGTACTTGCCCACAATGTTGCCTGCCTGATCCACCAGGACAGAGGCATTGAATCGCCGTCCGTCGGCGGTCTTTTCCGCGTAGCCCAGATAGAAGCCGATATTCCACTGCGCCGCCCGCTCGAACAGAATCCGGGTTTCTGGGCTGGGCATCTGGGTCTCGAAGAAACGGTCCAGCTCGGTCTCGTCGCCATACCAGTCGCGCGGAAAGAAGGTGGTCAAGGCCAGTTCGGGAAAGACCACCCAGCGCGCATTGCGGGCATGAGCCTCTTGCATCAAGGCAAGCAGGCGCGCCACGACAGATGCCCGGCTATCATTAAGTCCTACAGCGCCCAGTTGCCCGGCAGCCACTATCATTTGACGCACCGCACTCTCCGATAAAAAATCCGCCGCGAGCGGCTGTTTACAAAACCTGGCCGCTAACTAACCGCGGCCGCCAGGCACTGGCCAATACCCGAAAGACTCGCCAGCTCGGGCAAACGCAGAAGCTCGCCACGCAGCTTGTCCGCCACATCGGCCGAGAGCATGCGCCGCGCCAGTTCGCTGAACTTGCCGTCGAGTTCCTGACGGGAATAGGGCGATTCGTCGTCGCCGCGATTGAAGTCGACAGACGCCTCCAGACGCCGGCCCGCAATGCTGACCGCGATCCGCGCAGGCCGCCAGCGAGGCAGCATAGCCGTCAATGCCGGGTCCTCCGTTACGAATATTTTCTTTGCCAAGTCTTGAATCCGCTGATTCCGGATCGCATCCCAGGTAAAACTGGCCACGCCCGATGACCCAGTCACCAAGCGCGTGGCCAGCGCAAAAGGCACGGAGAACTTTCCCGCCAGCGTATTGCGCGGCGCCTGGTCATTCAGTTCAGCCGCATAGCGATAACTGCTGACATCAATACGCTCGATGCTGGCAATATCCAACGCGCCATGCAGGCCAAGCAAGTCGTTCAGGGCATCGAGCGCGGCATGGTTGTAGCGGCAACAAGCATGCAGTTTGAAGTAATTGCGCATCACCTGCCATTCCTGGCCCAGCCCCGCTGTCATGATCGAAGAATCGAAAGTGTCCGATACAACGGAACCGAACACCGAAGCCACTCCGTCATGCTCGCCGGTAAAGCCGCTGGCGACAAGATCGACGGCCAGCAGACCCATCTGGTTGGAGACGCCCGAGTACACATTGCGCACCGTGCCGCCTTCCAGCATGGTCTTCTTGCTGGAAGCCAGCGTCAGCGACGACGCAACGTTGATGGTCTCGGCAATGCGGGCGGCGTCGTAGCCGGCCAGTTTCGCGGCGGCGACAGCGGCGCCCAGCGTTCCCCATGTTCCGTGGGGATGCATGGTGGATTTGAGGTTCGCCGCCGTGCCCAGCCTGGCGGCAACCTCGTAACCCACGACAAAGGCTTCAAACAACGCGTGACCGCTCAAACCCCGCGCTTCGGCAGCAGCCCACGCGGCCGGCAGGATATGAATAGCCGGATGACCCCGGGCAAAGCGATTGCCTTCATCCATTTCCAGGAATGTTCCCGCCATGCCGTTGAGAAGCGCGGCCGTAGCGGACGCGGCGCGTTCGCCACGGCCGATCACAAGGGCATCGCCCCGACTGGCGGGTACAAGGCGCTTGGCAATGGCCTGGTATTCAGGCTCCGCCGAACCGCCGATAATCGCTCCCATCGTGTCGAGCACGATATATGAGGCCTGTTCCACAACAGCCTGCGGCAGCGCGGCCAACTGAAAGCCTGCGACAAAGTCGCTTGTTTCCTGCAACCATGAATTCATTCGCGGATCTCCTGATCCGGCGCCAGCACAAGCTGAGCCTGCCGGGCAACCTCTTGCGCCGTGGCCGACCACACGCCGTCGTGGCTTGTGATCCGCGCCAGGGCCTCATCCAGATAGCGGATGCGATGGGCCATGCCCATGAGCCATGGGTGCAGCGACAAGACAAAGACGCGGCCGCCCTCTTGGTGCAGCGTCTCGAATGCCTCGGCCGCAATATCAGGGTAGCGCGGCGTGGCGATGCGGCGCAGCCACAGCTGCTCGACATCGTCCCACTCGGGTTGCCGCGGTATGGATATCAAGCCCGGCTTGGTCCGCATGCGATACGGGGCATCGTCGTTGGGCCAGTCCAGGACATAGTCAAGTCCCGCTTCCGCCAGAAGCTGGGGAGTGCGGGCCGACTCGCCATAATCCTGCCCCGCCCAGCCCACCGGGCGCGTTCCCGTCGCCTGTTCCAGGGTGTCCAGCGAACGCTTTATGAAGAGCCGCTCCTCGGCCTCGCTGAGTTTGCTGCTGATGAGACTATTGGCATAAGAGCCATGGCCGACAAACTCAGCCTGCCGCTCGCGCAATTGCTGTATGAGCGTGTCGTGCCTGCCCGCGCATGCCGCATTGGCCGGCACGGTCAGTTTCAGCTTGTATCGGTCAAGCACAGCAAGCAAACGGGACAAGCCTACTCGATTGCCGTATTCGCGCTGCGACCACGTCCGGTAGTCCGGCGAAAAACTGCCGTACTCCCCGACAAAACGCCGGTCTCGCTCCGCATCGGCCGGCGCGTCAAGCTGCCAGTACTCCAAATGCAGCAACACGACCAAGGCAATGCGCTTGCCTGACGGCCACGATATCTGTTGCCGCTGGGGCAAAGGTTCGAACTGATAATAAGGGTTGTCCATGCCGCATTTCAAGGGCGGGTGCTCGCTTATAGCCACGCTTTACGCCTCCCCATTCTGATGTTGCTGGAATGCCTGCATGCCGTTTTCCCTATACCATTGCGCTATCTCGCTGCCGGTGGCGAACCACACATCGTCATGACCGGCGATGTAGCCCAATGCGCGGTCCAGATGCTTGATGCGATGTGGCGCGCCCATCATGTAGGGATGCAAGGCAATGCACATGACGCGCGGATTGTCTTCGCCTTCGCGATACATGGTGTCGAAATGGTCGGTGATCATCTGCGCAAATTCAGCGCCTTCCACCGGCTGCTTATAGACCATGGCATCGTTCAAATCCATCGAGTACGGCACCGATATGATGGTGCCGTTCTTGGTGAGCACCGGTGTGGGCTGATCGTCGTGGTACAGATCGCAGTAATAATCGATGCCCGCTTCGGCAACCAGGTCCGGCGTATTCACCGTGCATGATACGGCGGGGGAAAACCACCCTTGCAGACGCCGGCCGGTCAGGCGCTGATGAATCTGGACGCAGTGCTCGATGGCATCGCGCTCTTCCTGCTCGGAATAGTTCCAGTGGTATCTGGTGTTGTAGAGCCCATGGCTCATGTATTCCCAGCGACGGGCTTCCATTGCCTCGAAAATGCGGGGGTACATTTCTATGACCGACATGGACAGCGACACCGTGCATCGGATGGAGTATTTATCCAGAACCTCGAACATGCGCCACAAGCCGGCGCGGTTGCCGTAGTCGCGGCCGCCATACCCGAACACATCGGGATGGGTCATGCGCGGCCAAGGGTCGCGGACTCGAGTTTCCGCGGGCATATATTCGTAGTGCTCGATATTCGGCACCACCCATACCGCAATACGCTTGCCCTCTGGCAATTGCCAGCGCGGACGATCGCACAATGCTGAAAAGCCGACACGCTGTTCGAGCGTTTCAGCGGCACTCCAATCATCTTGCAACAACATATATTTCGTGTCTCCCGAACAGGATTTTTTCCAATAGCGCTATACGCGCTCTACTGCTAAAGAACCAATAGCGATAGGCGAATTATCACCTATAAGCCTACATAAATATATGATATATTTTCAGCCTGCAATAGTCAACGAGCCGTGCCTATAAAAGTAGAAACGTTCGCTATGCAGGCATACAAACCGCTCAACAACGTTCATAATTTATCCCCCTCCATCACTGAGAGAGCGTAAAAACCAATGGAATTCGACTATAAGAATCTGGACGCCCAGCAACGCTACAAGCTGCTGGTCAATTGCCTGGTGCCGCGGCCGATAGCCTTGGTAAGCACGGTCAGCCCCGATGGCCGCTACAACGTCGCGCCTTTCAGTTTTTTCAATGCCGTCAGCGACGATCCACCTGCCTTGGCCGTGGGCGTAAATTCGGATGTTGCCGGGCGCACAAAAGACACGGCGCAAAATATACGAGACACCGCCGAGTTCGTCGTAAACCTGGTAGACCAACGCATCGCCGAGAAAATGAATATATGCGGGGTAAATTTTCCGCCCGAAACCAACGAATTCACCGCCTCCGGGCTCACACCCGTCGCCGGCATCGCGGTACGCGCCCCACGAGTGCTGGAATCGCCCATTTCTTTTGAATGCCGCCGCCTGGTGAACGTCGAAATAGGCGTCGGACGGAATGTCGTCATAGGAGAAGTCGTGTATCTTCACGTTCGCGACGATCTGGTCGATATGGAAAACTTGCACATCCATACCCATCAGGCGGATATCATTGCACGCATGCACGGCCGCGGCTGGTATGCCAGAACATCCGATTTATTCGAAATGCCGCGCGCAACAATCTGACAGTGAACGCAAACCGCCATTCAGAGCCTGCGGCGCCCAAGTATCGGGCGCGGCAATAGCTCCTTATAAACAAGCCATCAGGGAAATGACTACTTTGGCAAAAGCAAATCGCAACAGCCTTACCGAATTCGTAGAACGCGAGCTGCGGCAATCCATACTGATGGGAAAATTTCCGCCGGGCACACGGCTCAATATTCGCGAGCTATCGGAACTGTTAGGCACAAGCGTCACGCCGATACGCGAAGCGCTCATGAGGCTGTCCGCCCAACGCATACTCGAAGCCCGCCCAGGCCAATTCTGCATCCCGGTAATATCGCGCACGCGCTATGTCGAGATCAGCTCCATCAGGCTGGTTGTGGAGACCATGGCGGCCGAACAGGCGGCCATGCGTATCAGCGCCAAACAGCTTGCCGTGGTCGACACGCTTGCCCAGGAATATATCAGCGCCATCCGCGGACAAAACTATCAATTGGCAGTCGCGCTGAATGCGCAGTTCAAGTTCGCAACATTCAAGGGATCGGGAATGCCGACCTTGACTGCGATCATCGAAGACTTGATGCTGCAGGTTGCGCCATTATTCATTCACACCATCACGCCATTGAACGCCGCGCCCGATACCTGGGTGCCGATCAATGTGCACTACACCACCCAGATAGTCCAGGGCCTGCGCGAGCGCAATCCGGAATTGGCCAGCCATGCCATCAAAGGGCTGATCATGACCGCGACCAGCCGGGTCCTGCCGGCGCTTCCGGAGTGAGGGCAGGCGCGGATCCCGGAATGCCGGCCCGGCCTTGCCGCGAATAGCGCGCCTGCCGCCAAGCCCTTATTGCGCCGTATAGCCCGATTCCTTGATGACCGGACGCCAGGTGTCGAGGTCGCTCTTGAGAATCTCGGCCATGTCCTTGGGCGAACCGCCATACGGCATGAAACCGATGGGCACGATGGCTTTCTCGATATCGGGCGACTGGCCCGCCTTGTTGAAGGCCTTGTTCAAGCGATCGATCAGCTCGGGCTTGGTTCCCACCGGCGCAAAAATCCCCATCCAGCCGGACGCATCGAGGTTGTCGTAGCCCAACTCTTTAAACGTCGGCACGCCCTTGAGAATATCCAGGCGATGCGTACCCGTCACCGCCAGCACCTTTACCTCGCCGGTAGCGACGTATTCCGTAATCGTTCCAATCGCATCGACCGCCGCGGGAATGTGTCCGCCCAGCAAATCGGTCAGCAAAGGCGCGCCCCCGCGGTAGGGCACGGCGGTCATGGTGATGCCACTTTTCTTGGCCACGGTGTAGCCGGCGAATTGAGGCGCGCTGCCCGGAGCGGGAATACCGTACATGCCATAGACGTCCGGCTTTTCGCGAACCAGCTTTACATAGTCGTCCAGCGTTTTGGCCGGCGTGTTTTTGCCTACGGCCAATATAAGCTCGAACTTGGCGATCGGAGCGACGGGAGCGAAGTCGGCGATGGGATCGTAAGTAACGGTTTTGACCGTCAACGGCAATGTCGACATCATGTGGTTATTGGCCACCAGCAAGACCGAGCCGTCTTTGGGCGCCCGCAGGAAACCCTGGGCAGCCACCTGGCCGCCCGCGCCGACGCGATTGTCCACCACCACCGGAATGCCAAGCTCGTCACGCAGTTTTTCCGCATAAACGCGCGCGACGACATCGGCGGTGCCGCCCGGCGGATAGCCGACAATCAGCTTGATGGTCTCCGGCAGCTTTTGGGCATGGGCGCCTTGCGCCAGTCCAAATGCCACCACGGCGCCGCTCAACACTTTCACCAATAGATTTATTGCTTTCATCCTGCTTCTCCTTTGATTTGGGTCTCTTTATAAGTTGATGCGCGTTCCAGGCCCACCCAGTTCATGGCGGCGATGCAGCGCGGCCGCCATGACGACATCTTCAAGCGCCAGGCCCAGCGATTTGAACAAGGTGATTTCCCGCGCCGATTTGCGCCCCAGGGCGGCATCGCCGACAACCGCGCCAAGCTCCGTCAGGCGCGTATCGCGGGTAATGAAACCATCGCGCAACGCATTCAGATACTCGCCCGACTCGTTGACGGTCGACGCGGCCCGGTCGACAAACAGACTGGCCGCCGCCATCGTGGCGCCGTCGATCTCGCAGTACGCCGGCGTGCTGGAGCCCATGGCGGTGATGTGGGTGCCGGGCTGTATCCAGCCGCTTTCAAACACCGGCACGGACGAGTTGGTCGCGGTCACGACGATGTCCGAACTTGCCAGCGCGCCGCGCACATCGTCCACGCCTTCTATGCGAAACGAATAGCCCTCCTGCAATCGGTCCGCGAAGCGGCGGGCGTTATCCGGATCGCGCGCGGCAACGAACACGCGCGTCAGCGGCCGGACCGCGGCGACGGCCTTCAATTGCCACTCCGCCTGATGTCCGGCCCCGAACAAGGTCAGGACCGACGCATCAGGATTGGCCAGCAAGGAAGTGGCCAGTCCCGTAACAGCCGCCGTCCGCACAGCGGTAATGCTGCCGGCGTCGATAATGGCCAGCGTTTCGCCTGTCAGGCCGCTCATCAGCATCACGCAGCCCTGGTGCGGATCTTTGCCTAGCTTGGCATTCCCCGGGAAAAGCGTGCCGATCTTGGCTCCGTAGACAGGAATAGGGTAAATCGCCGCATCGTCCACGCAAGCGGGCATCAGGCCCAGGTAGCCTGCGCTCAGGGGCGATTTGACGATGCTGCGCAAGGGCTGGTCGATTTTCCCTTTGCCTAGCGCGGCAAACGCCGTTTTCATCAGCTCGATGCTGTCGGGCATGGACATTTCACGATAAACGTCCGCGGCGCTTGCCACGTATACCTCGACCGGCATCAGGCACCCTTGCCGGCGGCAACAGCGGCGGTCAGATGCTTCATATAGGTGTCCGTATCCGTGTTCGTGCCGCACAGCAGCACGCCGACCCGTTTGCCCTGCAACTCCTCGCGCAAGGGATACAACAGTCCCGCGGTGGCGACCGCGCAGGAAGGCTCGATCGCCAGCTTCAGTTCGGAAAACAGCAATAGCATGGCCTGGCGTATCTGGTCTTCAGTCACGGTCGCCAGTTTGTCGATATTGTCGCGGCATATCTGGTAGCTGTAGGCATCGGTGTGCGGCGCCATCAGACTGTCGGCAATACTGCTCATGGCGCCGATTTGTTGCGGCCCGTTGGCGGCGAAACTGAGATGCATGACGTTGGCGCCTTCCGGCTCGATACCGTAGACACGGCAATCCGGCGCAAGCAGCTTGACGGCCGATGCCACGCCGGCGGCCAGCCCGCCGCCGCCTATAGGCAAGATCAAGGCGTCCAGGCCAGGCGCCTGCCGCATCCATTCATAGCCCAGAGTCGCCGTGCCCAATACCGTTGGGTAGGTGCTGAATGGATGGACAAAGGTCATTTTCTCGGTCGCTTCGATCTCGCGCACGATCTCGAAAGCCTGCTGGCCGTTATCGGCGAAGACGATCTCGGCGCCATACTGCTTGCACAAGCTGACGCGCGCGGGGCTGGCGGTCTTGATCATGACCGTTTTCGCCCTGACGCCCAGTTTATGGGCCACATACGCCACAGCGACCGCGTGATTGCCGGCCGAAACGCATGTCACGCCGTTGGCCTTGTCGGCGTCGGACAGGCCAAGGACATTTGTGAACGCGCCACGCGCCTTGAACGTACCCGATACCTGCAGCAATTCGAACTTGAAATTCACAGAAGTGCCCGGCGCAAAGGCGGGCCCTTCATAATCCAGTACCGGCGTCTTTCGCACATAGGGCGCCAGGCGGCCGTGCGCCTGCGCAATCGCGTCTATTGTCAATGCCTGTGCGTGCTCGGTGTTCATATATTGTGCTCCTGGAAATAGTCGTCAAGAAAGTTCGGACGCCCGCCGCCATCGGCGGCCGCGCTCAACCGACGGCCTGGGTATCGATCAGCGCCGTCAGGAATTTTTCGCATTGCTCCAGCTGTTCAAGGCTGACGTATTCGTCCGGGCGGTGAGCCTGTTCGATATTGCCCGGGCCGCAAATCACGGAAGGCACCCCCGCCGCCTGGAACAGGCCGGCCTCGGTGCCATAGGCCACCTTGCGTATCTCGCCGTCGCGCGTCAGGGCCCGCACCAACTGGGTGATGGCGTCTTGCTCGGCCGCATCCAGGCCGGGCGACTTGGCCAATTGCTCGATATCCACTTTGCCGGCGGCGTTTTCCTGCCGCATGCGCGGCACGATGTCCCGGTCAATGTAATCACGGACTTTCCGCAGGATTTCGTCGGCCGACAAGCCTGGAAGATTGCGGTATTCGAACTCGAATTCGCACAGATCGGGCACGGTATTGAGCGCAATGCCGCCACGGATCATGCTGGTTTGCATTGTTGTGAACGGCACATCGTACGCCTGGTCATAAGGCCCGTTGGCCTTGAACGCGTCGGCCATGTCGCGGATGGCGCAAATGACTCTTGCCGCATACTCGATCGCATTCAGGCCTTTGGGCGTCAAAGACGAATGAGCCGCATGGCCATGCACCCTGCAGCGATAAACGTTGATACCTTTATGCGCAACAATGGTGCGCATGCTGGTGGGTTCGCCGACGACGCAGCCGCTGGGGTTCACGCCCCGCTTGACCAGGTCTTCGATCATGCCGGGCGCGCCGACGCAGCCGATTTCCTCATCATACGAATATGCCAGGTGTATCGGATGCGCCAACGTTGTTTGCAGCATTTTCGGCACCAATTGCAGCGTCACCCCGATGAACCCTTTCATGTCGCAAGCGCCGCGGCCATACAGCTTGCCGTCGCGCACTTCCGCCTGGAAGGGATCGCTTGCCCATTTCTGGCCATCGACCGGCACCACGTCCGTGTGGCCGGACAGCACTATCCCGCCCGTCGTCGCGCCGGATGCGCTGGGTATCGTCGCGAACAGATTCACCTTCTTGCCGGTACTGTCGTAAGTCCGCACCGCGTCGATACCATGCGTGAGCAGATAGCTTTGGACAAAGGCAATCAGGTCCAGATTCGATTCCCGGCTTGTTGTATCGTAGGAAATCAGCTTGCTGATCCAATCGACGGATGTGGCGGGATACGTAACGGCGGATGCAATGCTATGCGGCATGATAAAAGATCGAATAGACTAGTAAGACCGTAACAATAGGCCATAATTTTCACATATGAAAATAATTAATATATATCGAAACATTGAAATTTATTATAAAAAACTATGATTCAAGCCGCAGCAGCACGGGACATCGACATGGCAAACGGGCACGTCCTGAGCAAATCGGAGATGGGCGCCAAAATCCGGGCCGCCCGCAAAATGCAGGGCCTTACCCTGATGGACCTGGCACAGCGTTCAAACGTATCGCTGGCATCGCTTTCCAAGACCGAACGCGGGCTGATCGCGCTGAGCTATGAAAAATTCCTGGCGGTCAGCCAGGCGCTGCAAATGGATTTGTCGGACCTGTTCAACAAGTCCGCGCCTGCGCGGCAAAAAACCGACATGATCGTCGACCGCGCCAATGGCGCCGTGATCTATCGGGCCAATCGCTATTTATACGGAATGCTGGCGACAGAATGGGCGCAGAAAAAAATGACGCCGATGTACGGGCGGGTCGAGCCGGGCATTCCCATCGACGCTTCGGATTTCAGCAAACATGCCGGCGAAGAGTTTATTTTTGTGCTGGAAGGCAGCCTGACCATGCAATTCGAAAACGGCACGAAGCAGACCTTGCACAAGCACGACAGCATTTATTTCAATAGCGCGCTGGGCCATCATTATTTATGCGCTTCGCCCGAGACGGTGGAAATTCTGGTGGTGTGCGTCAATGACGTGAATTCTTGATCTGCGGCATTACGCTATCAGTACAGGCCCGCCCACAACTTGGCTGTCATTGCGCGATGTGCCGGCTGCCGATGCGGGTTTCATGGAAAAGCGTCCTGATGCAATCGAGGAAGGTCGCTTTAGCAATCTAGCGGGTGAGGCCGATCAATGAGCCAGGCCCTACAATGGCGTTCCGAATCAAGATGAAACCGCCGACAAGCGGGCACGTTGCCGACCATGCCCTTCCAATCTCCGTCCACGCCGGGCGCCAGCCATGGCCAAGCACCCGAATACCTGAGCACCGCCGTACTGGTCCTGATGGCTGTTGCCTGCGGACTGTGCGCAGGCGGCAATTACTTTAACCAGCCCCTGCTGCATTCCATCGCGGCAAGCTTGCAAGTAAGCGAGACGACGGCGGCATCGACCGTAACCCTGGCCCAGACCGCCTACACATGCGGCCTGCTGTTCATTGCACCGCTGGGCGACAAACTGGAACGCCGCCGCCTGGTGGTCCTGCTGATGCTGCTGGCGGCCGCGGGGCAATTCATCAGCGGCTTTGCCGTCAATATCGCGATGCTGTTCACGGGTATCGCCATGGCGGGCTTATTCTCGGTCGCAGCGCAAATTCTGGTTCCCATGGCCGCCACACTGGCCGATCCTCAGCGCAGCGGCCGCGCGGTCGGACTGGTAATGAGCGGCTTGCTCACCGGCATTCTGCTCGCCCGCAGCGTGGCCGGCCTGCTTTCCGGTTTGGGGGGCTGGACTACTGTCTACCGCGTGTCGGGAGTCATCATGCTAATAGTGGCATGGGCCTTGTGGCGCACGCTGCCCTATTCGCGCAATCCTCAACCGGCGCGCTATTTCCAAATATTGGGATCGATGCTGACGTTGATACGCCAGCAACCGCGCTTGCGCAGTCGATCCCTGCTGGGAGCCTTATCCTTTGCGTCTGTCAGTGTGCTGTTCTCGACCATGGCGCTGCTGCTCTCCGGACCCGCCTACCAAATGAGCGACGTCAGCATCGGACTGGTCGGACTGCTAGGGGCGGCCGGCGCTTTGATGGCAAGCGTGGCGGGACGGCTGGCCGACAAGGGCTGGGGCCCGATCGTCACCGTGGCATCCGCCGGCCTGCTGATTTTGAGCTGGGGCAGCCTTTGGCTGGGCGGCAATAGCCTGGGCTGGTTCATTGCCGGCATGGTGCTGATCGATCTGGCCCTGCAAGGCATACACATCAATAACCAGACAGTGGTGTACAGCCTGATGCCGCAGGCCCGGGCACGCCTGAATGCCGTCTACATGACCGGGTATTTCATTGGCGCGGCCTCCGGTTCGGCGCTCGGCGCGCTTGCCTGGCACTACGGCGGCTGGCCGGCCGCCTGCTGCCTGGGTGTCTTGCTGGCGCTATTGACGGCCGCCGCGTTGTGGCGCGACCATGTTCTGGCGCGCCTAGGACTAGTTGCCAAAGCCGCATAGAGCCTGGCGGTTACCAGAATCCTTGCGTGCCACTCTGCAGCTTCCGCAAGGATTAACGGGCCTTTTCCTGGACGGTTCCTATATTGGTTCCACGCCCGCGTCTTTCACGAACCCCTGCCAGCGTTTTTTATCCTGATCAATAAAGGCCTCGACCTCGTCCCTGGTTGCGTATGGATAAGCCAAGAAGCCCTGCTCGGCAAAAGCCTGCCGTATCGACTCTTTTTCGATCGACTGCTTGAATTCCTGATTCAGGAAATCGAGTATGGCAACAGGCGTTCCCTTTGGCGCAAACACAGCGTGCCAGGTAACCAATTCATAATCGTCCTTGATGAAACCGGAAATAGTCGGCAGGTCGGGAACCCAGGGCAATTGCTCGTTGCTGGAAACCGCCAATGCAACGAGTTTGCCTGCCTTCACCAACGGGGCAACGGTATTCCATGCATCGATATGGAAGGTATTCCTGCCCGCCGCAAGATCCGGCATTGCCTTCATGTCTTTGTAGGGAACATGCAAGACCGAGGGGGCGCCTATCTTCTTGCAAAAGATAGCTCCGGCGATATGACTTGATGTGCCCACGCCATACGAACTGAAGCTGGAAGCCTGTTGATTCTTTTTAAGGTACTCGACAAACTCGCCGAGGCTGTTTATTCCAAGCTCTTTGCTAACCACAAGAACCAGGGGCAATTGAACCGTCCTGGATACTGCCAGGAAATCCTTGTCCGAATCGTAGGGCAGCTTGCGGTAGACAAAAGGATTGATCACAAAGGGAGTGGCTGTTGCATAAAGTAGCGTCGTGCCGTCGGGCTTGGCGGTGGCCACATAGCGTGTTCCTATATTTCCCGCCGCGCCCGCCTTGTTCTCAACAAAAAATTTCCCATTGTGCCGTTCACTGACGTCGGACACCAGCAAACGGGCAATGTAGTCTGTGCTGAGGCCCGCGCCGTTGGGCACAACAACATTGACCGGCTCGGTCGGATAGGGCTCCGCCGCCGCCAAGGCAAACCTGGGCAAGACTGCCGAACCGCATACGCCGGAAAGAATCTTTAACGCCTGTCGACGCTGGCTATTCATAGGTATCTCCAATATATTTTTTACGCCCAACCGGACTGCCTTGGGAGTTCTGCCACCTCATGCTACAAACCAGGAGACAGATACGACCGCAGCCAGGCCGGCTCGACAACAATTACCGTTTTACTTCCGATGACAACAATCAAACTGCAAACCGTCCGCTCAAGTCGGGCCGTGCCGGCCGGAGCGCCAATGATCGAAGGCATCCTGGAACTGATACCAACTGCCAATAGCGAATAAAAACCAGGGGTTGCCGAAATACAGAGGATGTTGGGGGATATCTCCCATATCGAATGTATTGATCGGGCCTTGCGGTTTTTCTATAATTTTCCTGCCCACGCTATGTCCCATGTAGCTCATCATGGCGACACCGCTGCCATTGCAGCCAAGCGCATAATGCAAGCCTTGGGAACTTCCGATATGCGGCATGGCGTCCAGCGTCATGGCCACATTCCCTCCCCAGCTATGGGTGATTCTGGTTCCCGCAAGCTGCGGGAATCGCTTGACCATGGCCCCATGCAGCAATCGCGCGGTCGTTTCTTCGCCGGCCGGAGTGAACCGGGCACGGCCGCCAAACAGCAGGCGGCGGCCGTCGGGCGACAAGCGATAATGATTCACCACGCGGCGCGATTCGGACACCGCTCGATTCGTAGGCAAAATGCTACGCGCCAGGTCGGCGGGAAGCTCTTCGGTGGCAATCATATGGCTGGTTACCGGTATGACTTTCCGTCGAAAATCGCCGATGGCGGCTGACGGGTACCCGTTCGTGGCAATCACCACCTGGTCCGCGCGCACGATTCCCCGCGATGTCCTTACCTGATAGCAGCCATGCATGCGCGTGATACTTTCAACCGGTGTGTCGCCATACGCCCTGGCACCAGCGTTGCGCGCCGCTTCCAGCAGCCCGCCAAACAGCTGCGCAGGATGAAGGTGGCCGGCACGGCCGATCAGCGCCGCGCCAAAGTAAACGCTGGAACCGACTTCGCTGTCCAGGGCGCCGCGTGGAATCATAAGCGCGGCGGCATTTGTCAGGGAATTCAGTTCGGCGAGGCGTTTTTCCCAGATTGAATAATGCTGCGGCAGCCACATGGCGGTTAAACGCCCCGTCTTGTGCCAGCCACACTCAATGTGATGCTTCGTCATCAACGACTCGATGTACCCCATGGAGGCCGCCGCATCGCGCAACCTGCCGGACATCCGCTCAGCGCGCTCGGCAGCGCTTTCTCCCACGGCGGCAAGCGCCTTCTTCTGCACATTCACGCCGCCAGTCACCTGACCGCCCGAGCGTGTGCTGGCTCCCTGCCCCATGCGCCCCGACTCCAGGACAATTGCCTGTATGCCGGCCTCCGCCAGTGTCAGCGCGCAGCAAACGCCGGTATAGCCGCCGCCGACGATCAATACATCGACGGTTTCGGGCAACGCGTCATCGCCACTTTCCGGCGGTGTATAGGCCTCCCACCAGAACGGCCTGCGCTGGTAATCGGATGCAAATATTCCCGTGGCGGGCATCATGCTGGCGCTAAAGCATTTTCGGCTGTTCGCGTCAGCGGCGGCAGATCGGCATATTGCGCACTGAGCTCCGCGTAAAGCCGTTCGACATCGCTCGCTCCCCCATCCGCAGGGGCGACGGAGCCGGCCAGGGCGGCAAACATATGGTGTTTTACAAAATGACGCCACGGTACTTGCACTCGAGCAAGAATTGTTGTCAGTGCGTCATAACGCGCGCTCGTCCAGACGCTTTCAAAACGATTGCGGCCATCGCCGTAATCGAAGTGCCCTGCACCGGCATCGTCGGCGCCATTGCGCAGCGCTTGAGTTGCAGCCTGATCCACCGTCATGTCATCGTTGATCGCGACGCCATACGCCAGCTTGGCGCGTTCAATGGATACGAAACCGCATTGAACATCCTCCAGCACCTTTTCCACCGGCCGTTCGAATGGGTTGCCATAGCCGCCGCCCGCCGGACCTTGCAAACGGATGATGTCGCCAGGGGCGCACGCAACCAGATCGCTGTTGCGCAACTCTATCGGCGCATCGGAGTCCGGATTCTTGATAAACCTTGAATTCGCTCCGGCCTTGCCCCCCACCACTCCCCAGGCGGCCAAGTCTGAACGATTGCGGTTGCGCGCTGTCACCACCGCATTGGGAGTGAGCACCTTGAATTCCATGGTCGCCGCATTTCCGCCACGCAAGCGTCCGGCGCCACCGGTATCGGACACAAGGCCATACTTGATGATTTCGATGGGAACTTCAGCCTCGTTTATCTCTACTGGCGTATTTTTCAGGAATGCCGAATTGGCGCCGCAGCCTTCGACACCGTCGAATTCAGGCCCGCCCCCCGCCCCCCCGCCGCAAGGCCCGATGGATGCCAATACTTGGCGGCCTTCGCGCGTTGCGGTTTTGACATTCAATAACGTCGAGCCGCCTGCCGGGCATGCGGGCAAGCGGTCCGGCAGCGCCTGGCTGAACACGCCGAACGTGCAGGCCTGTATCACGGCAGCCATCAGGCTGCGCATACCCACCGCGGCCGGCTCTTTCGGATTCACCACTGTCCCTTCGGGCAAAACCGCATGGCAGGGTATTACCGTGCCGGCATTGAGCACGTTGCGAGGATTGAGCGTATGAAAGACATAAATGAGTCCCACCGTCACGACAGAATGGTGTGGATCGCCGCCCGTGGGCACATTCAGCGAAGACGCGACCTGCGGGTCGCTGCCGGTAAAGTCCAGTTCGAGTTCATCGCCCTTGACCCGCAAGGTAATGACAATCCGGCATGGATACCCGCCAACCGAATCTTCGTCGGCGTATTCGGAAAAACGATACTCGCCATCCGGAATCTCGCGTATCAAGGCACGGGATTGCTGTTCGGCATAATTCAGGATGCGCCTGGCTCCCTCCATGAAGTCGCTGGCCCCGAAGCGATCGATGATTTCGTGGACCTTGCGCTCGCCTACGTTGAGTGCGGCAATCTGCGCATTCATGTCGCCATGATTTTGGTCCGGCGCGCGCACGTTGATGCGCAGGATCTGCAGCAACTTGTCGTCTATGACGCCATCGCGCATCAAGAGCATGGGCGGAATCCGCAGTCCTTCTTGATGCACTTCAGTCAGCGTCCGCGACAATGACGCAGGCACCGCGCCGCCCATATCTGTGTTGTGTATGTGGCATCCAACAAAGCACACCAGGATTCCATCGCGAAATACCGGCTTCCACATATGCATGTCCGGTGTGTGCGTAGCGACAAAGCCGCTATAGGGATCATTGGTCAGATAGACATCGCCCTCGCGATAATCATCGAACATCTTGATAACCGGACCGTAATCCAGGCCCGTGTACCACGTGGCGCCGAACGTCTTGGGAGATGCGAACGTTTCGCCTTCGGGCGTCATCAGTTGGGCGGAAAAGTCTTCCGTTTCTTTGACGAAACTGGAGTATGCCGTGCGCATTAATGTGTAGCCCATGCCTTCCGCGGCAGCCGTGCAGTGATTGGCCAGTACCTGCAAGCGGATATTATCGATCGTCACAGTGTTTCTCCCAGGGTAATGCGCAAATTCGCGAACTCGTCTATCTGGCACAGGTAGCCAGGCGGAATAATCGTTGTGCAATCATCTTGCGGGATAACCGCCGGGCCATCGAAATATTGGCCGGGAACAAGCGCGGAACGCGGGAATAGCCCGACGTCGCGAAACTGCTGGTCCAGCCAGACGGCAATTGTCCGCTCGGGTTCGGCTTTGCTTGGCGTTAGTTCGTACCGTGGAAACTGGGGCTTGTCGTTGTTGCCCGCAATCACAATGCGCAAGCTTATGATTTGCAGGGGAGCCTGTTCATCCGCGTGATCGTAAATCCGCCGATGGGCATCATGAAAAGCCTGTGCAATGCCCTGCTTATTAGCGGAGTCGATGTCCGCCTTGTCGAGCGTAGTGTCGAGTTCGAACGACTGGCCGCGGTAACGCATTTCGGCCGAATAAATGATCCTGGCGTTAGTCAGGTGGCCTTGTTCCTGCAGTAGCCATTGTTCCGCCCGCTCACGCAAAATGAGGAATTCGTCGCGAATGCTTGCCAGATTCGCGTCATTCAGATCCATATACACCGTTTTCAGGAAATCGCTTTTTAGATCGGCGATCAGGCCGCCCAGGGCGCTCAGTGTGCCGGGCGACGGCGGCACGACGACTTCCTTGACACCCAATTCGCGGGCCAGGTAGCAGCCCAGCATCGGGCCGGCGCCGCCGAATGCCAGCACAGAAAATTCCCTGAGATCGATACCGTAGCGGGATACCAGACCGCTTACCTCCGAGTACATACCCGAAACGGCGATCTGGATGATTGCCTCGGCCGTTTCTTCGATGCTGGCGTTCAACTTGGCCGCAAGCTCGCCGACCGCCCTGCGCGAGGCCTCGATATCAATCGAGACCGCACGATAGCCAAGATCGGAATGCCCAACCAACCCGCAGGCAACAAAGGCATCGGTAATAGTGGCGCGCGTTCCGCCACGCCCGTAGCAGGCCGGACCAGGCCTGGAGCCGGCGCTTTCGGGCCCGACCTTCAGAACCCCCAAGGCATCGACCCATGCGATCGATCCGCCGCCGTCTCCCACCGACGAAACTGAAACGGATGGGATGTAAATCTGGAAGTCGCCGATCAACTCGCCAATTCCGTACTGCGGCGTGCCGTCGATGATGACGGCGATATCAGCGCTGGTCCCGCCGATATCCAGGCTCATGCAACGCGGAATCCCGCAAGTGGCCGCTACATGGCTTGCCCCGATAACGCCTGCCGCGGTACCCGACAGAATCATTTGAACGCAGTCGCGCTTGCCTTGCTCGGCAGTCATCACCCCGCCGTTCGATTTGGTCAAGCGCGGCTCCGGCCGCACGCCCGCCGCTTTTAGCGCCGATTGGAGCGAGCTTAAATAATGAGCCACGCGAGGTTGGACATAACCCCCGATGACCGAGGTAATCGTGCGCTCGTATTCGCGGATAATCGGCCAGGTCTCGCTTGAGCACGACACGGGAAGCCCCGGCGCCATTTTTTCGATCAATTCCTTGACGCGCAATTCGTGCGCCGGATTGCGATAGGAGTGAAGCAAGGAAATAACAATGCCTTCAGCCTGGGCCCGTACCGCGCCTTCGACGGCGCGAGCGACGCTTTCTTCATCCAGCGGCTTGCGAACCGAGCCATCGGGCGCCATGCGTTCGGATATGCCAAATACAAGGTTGCGCTTGATCAGCGGTTCGGGCCTTCTGGACAGAAGATGGTACATGTCAACGGTTTTCAAACGGCCCACTTCCAGGACGTCGCAGAAGTTTTCGGTGGCAAAAAGCGCCAGCTTTAATCCCCGGCGCTGAATGACGGTATTGATGCCCACCGTTGTGCCATGTGTGAAATACGTGATTTCTTCGGGCTTGATGCCGTAGCGCTCGTCCAGCATTTCTATGCCGGCTATCACCTCGGCGCCCGGCTGGTCGGGCCGTGAAAATACCTTCAGGCTGCTGATTGCCTTCGTTTCTTCGTTAAATACAGCAAAATCGGTAAACGACCCGCCGATATCCACCCCTACTCTGTAACCCATTACGCGTCCCGCCTAGTTGCATTGAAAAACCGAACATTGGTCGGACTAGAACTCTCCACTGGCCGCAGGCTTCGACACATTTCATTGAAATAAAAAATATTAATAAATAATATTTAGTTACTAAAGCGCGGGCTTATTGCCCGAAATATTCAGGCTATAATGTTCATCTAGTGAACATTAATTTCATACAGTGGTTAAAAATGAATGATAACAGGTCAGTTCAGAGGTGTCTAGCACTGCTCAGAAGCTTCCGTAATGGTCCAAACCAATCGTTGTCGGACCTATCGAAAGCCATAGACTTGCCGCACTCGACAGTTCTGCGCTTTCTCAATACGCTGGAGAAAGAAGGCTATGTCCGGAAAGAACAAGGCCTGTGGTCGCTGGCTCCGCAGATATTGGAAATCGGCTTTGCGGCACTGGAAAACATGGGCCTTACAGAATTTATACAAACCTCGCTGCAACAACTCGCCGATACATTTTCGGGCTCGGTAAATATTGGCGAAAAGAACAAAAACGAAGTGATCATCATTGCGCGAGCCATAGCCGCCGCCGAACGCCGTAAATTTCTGATCGTAAATTTACGAGTCGGCAGTTCATTGCCAAAAACCAGTTCGCTGTTTTCCGCTCTGGATACCGACAGAGACACATGGAGCATCGTCAACTATCCAGAGAGAAAAACGGTCTCGGTTGCAATATCAATCTTTGCTGGCCAATCCCGCAGCCTGTCCCTGGGACTGTCCATAGATATAGACGACTATCCACCCGACAGGATAGAAACCGAAGTCGTACCCTTGCTCAGAAAAGAAAGGCAGCAAATCGAACGGCTGATGCACCTGGGGCCAATATAAGGAATTACAGGAAAATACCTGGGCAGTTCGCTTTACTGGCCGGAATAATTCTGTCCGACGTCAATAAAAACAAGCGCTGGAAAGAAATCATTGATAGGATACGGCCAGGCGATAATCGGCTATCTTGATATTGCTTCAAAATTCGTCAGGGTCAACAGCGGTTTCCTTGAAATACACATAGATAATGAAAATTCGTTTTCAGTTCTTGCCAACCGCATTGCTCGTCGCTTTCGTGATCGCGCTGACAGCTATCACCTACATGGTCGCAATGGCCAAATTCGGAAGTCTCGCCAACGAAAGCGCACGCACGGTTTTTTCATTGATCGCCAAGCGCAATGCCGACAAATTGCGTACCATGCTCTCCGCCACCGGTACCGCGGTGCAAGGGCAAGCCTTGAGGGAACCTGATCAAGTCGTGCTCGATGGCCAGGTGAACCAGGCCGGGCTGACGCCGGCGCTTATTGCAACGCTACGCGCCAACCCGTATCTATATAGCGTTTTCTACGGTTTCAACAACGGCGCATTCCTTCAGGTTATCGGAGTGCGCGGCGACACCAATGTGGCCAGCACTCTGCAAGCGCCCGCCGGCACGCATTTCGCAGTGCGGACAATCAATCCCTTCAGCAAACAGGAGCACTGGCAATTCCTGGCTTCCAGCGAAAAGCCAATAGGCGGCACGGTCAAAAACACGACCTATATCCCCAGTTCCCGTCCTTGGTACGACAGCGCCCTGGCCAAGCCCGGCCTGCATATCACCGAGCCCTATTTATATGAACCGCTGCATGTGCTTGGGCTGACGCTATCTCAAGCCCTGGTGGATGGCACAGGCGTATTCGGAGCGGACCTCACGCTCGGCGACCTGGAAAGCTATGCCGCGGCATCGCTGGAAGGACGGGAGGGCGGCATTATCGTGACCGACGGCCATGGCAATATCCTGGCAGCCCACGCCACGTCGCGCTTTGATGCGGGAGAGTCTTCAATCTTTGCAGCCCGCGGCCCAGTCGGACAATCCCCTTTATGCGGAGGCGGCCAGCATGCTGGGCCGGGACACTAGCCGCATCAGTCCCGTGCAAGGCGAAGATTTCGTCTATACCAGCCGATCGATCTCCATTACACCCAGCACGGCGCTGCATGTGGTGGCGTTCGCGCCGATGAGCCTATACACCGGCACGATAGATAAGGCCCGCAACGACATTGCGCTGTTCGCAGCCTTGATGCTGGTTATTTTCCTGCCTCTGACCCACTTTGTGGGGCGCCGTATCTCGGGGCCGCTGGAGGCCCTGACCGCGGATGCCGAGCGCATCCAGCGCCTGGATTTCAGCGGCGAGCGTCCCGTGCGCTCGATGTTCCAGGAAATCGATTTGCTTGGCAAAGCGCAGCACACCATGAAAATGGCGATCCGCGAACGCACCGAGGCCCTTGATCAAGCCCTGGAGCGGGCTGGGAATTTGCTCGAAAGCGGTATGCAGTTAGCGTCGCGGCGCAGCCAGGATACGGTCATGCATCAAACGCTGGATCTTGCACAGCGCCTGGTCCATGCGCAGTCCGGCCAGTTCTGGTTATGCACAGAGCACGGCACACTGCGGCTCGCGGCGAGCTCCCGCCAAGGCGACATGCATGCACCGCCGCCGAAGCTGGAAGTTTCACTGGCCGATGCGCCCGCGGATCCCTGCGCCTGGGCCATCACGCATAAACAACCATTGATGCTGGACCAAGCCGGCCATGCCTTTGATACCGACACACAACGGTCACTGCTGGGGGCCGATCCGCAATCGCTCCTGGTGGTGCCGGTGGTATCGCGCGGAGAAAAGAATATCGGTGTACTTGTACTGGCCAATGCCGGAGACCAGAATACGCCCGCTGCGGCCTTCGACCCTGGCCTGCTGCGCTACGCCGAAACGCTGGCCGTGCAATCCGGCACCGCCCTGGAAAACCTGGAACTGCTGGTTTCGCAGCGAACACTGATGGACTCCATCCTGCAACTGATCGCCGGCGCCATCGACGCTAAAAGCGCGCACACCGGCGGCCATTGCGCACGCGTTCCAGATCTGGCCCGCATGCTGGCCGAAGCGGCCTGCGACGTCAAGCAAGGGCCTTTGGCCGAATTCCGTTTCGAGACTGAAGACCAATGGCGTGAATTCCGCATCGGCACTTGGCTGCACGATTGCGGCAAAGTCACCACACCGGAGTATGTGGTCGACAAAGCAACCAAACTGGAAACCATCTTCAACCGCATACACGAAATCCGCACGCGCTTCGAAGTACTGTTGCGCGATGCCGAGATCGAGCATCTGAACGCCGTGCTGGCCGGCGGCGATCCAATCGCCAGCCAGCAAGCCCTGGATGCCGCGCGCGCGCAGCTCCAGGACGATTTTTCCTTTGTCGCCATGTGCAATATTGGCGGCGAATCCATGCGTGCCGAACATATCGAGCGGCTGGGCACGATCGCCCGCAAACCTTGGCTGCGCCATTTCGACAATAGACTGGGCATCTCGCAAATCGAGGAAAGCCGCTACCAGGGCCGGCCCGCCGAAACCTTGCCGGCCGCCGAGCAGTTGCTGGCCGACAAGCTTGAACACATCGTGCCGCGCACCGCCGAAGATCGCTATGACGAGCGCTATGGTTTTCGCATGGACGTTCCGGAATATTTGTATAACTTCGGCGAGCTGTACAACCTTAGTATTCCGTACGGTACCCTGACCGCCGAAGAGCGCTACAAGATCAACGAACACATCGTCCAGACCGTGGTGATGCTTGACCAATTGCCGCTGCCGTCCGATCTGCAACGCGTGCCGGAATACGCCACCACCCACCACGAAACGCTGACAGGAACGGGCTATCCGCGCAGGCTGGGGGCCGACGACCTGTCGATTCCCGCGCGCATCATGGTGATCGCCGATATATTCGAAGCCCTGACCGCATCCGACCGGCCTTATAAAAAGGCCAAGCCGCTATCCGAGGCCATCCATATCCTTTCGTCGTTCAAAGCCAGGGGGCATATCGATGCCAATCTGTTTGAGCTGTTCCTGACCTCGGGCGTATATCGGCGCTACGCCGAGACCTATCTGCCGTCCGAGCAGATCGACCAGGTGGATGTCATGGCATATGTGGACGCGTAGTCCGCTTCTTTTTCGCCTCGGCCACGCTGATCAATTCGGACAGGTCGCGTGTCGACGGCTGATGGCGCTTGTTTTGGATTGATTCCTGTTCGTCTACGATCAGGTTCTCGATCAGCGCCAGCAGTGTCTGGCGCGTGGTACGGATGGCGGCTTCGGATATCCCCCGAACCGCAATGCTGTTCACCTCCTCCGCAATAGGAACAAGAACATCTTTCAAGGCTCGCCCTTTTGGCGTTAAATAAATATGTATATTCTTATTATTTGTCGGCAATTTGCGCCGGGAAATATATCCTAGCTGTTCCATCGCTCGAAGCGCCGAGTGCGTTGTCGGATCCATCAGACCCGCCTCTTCGCTCAGTTGCCGCTGCGTCAGGCCATCGTTCTCCCAAAGGATACGCAGGAAGGTCCAATGGCCGAAAGATACGGAGTGCTCCATAAGGCGCATTTGAAGAGCCCTTGACACCCCCCTCATTGCATCCTTGATCAGGTGGGCAAGGCGGTCGTTAGGCACGGCTTCGCGCCAATGACGCAAGATGGACTGGGATGATCCATATTTAGCTTCAAACTTCGATGTAGGCATGGGAGGATCTGTGCGATTGAACATGATCGAACAGTTATACCACTACTTATATAAGCGCCGCGCCAACTTGGCATCGAAGGGTGATTTCACGCTTTTCCCTGCTCGACTGGAGAATTGCCAGACAGACTTCCAAATTCGCCATACCCCATTCACCCGAATGAAATGGCTGTTTACCATCGATAACTGCGGCATGGAGTTCGTCGATTACGTCGCTCCGCGGTACAACAGGATCTTCAAGCGCATCAAAGCGCGCGGCCTCGTCTTCGTATATTGATACGCCGCGTGGCCCGGGGCGGAGGTCGGCACCTTCACATGATGCTATGAACAAGCCAAAATGTTCATGATGCCTCGTTTCATTTGACTCCCTACCCGTTGAATCCGGACTGTTATATGCCGGGCCTCCGTAACCACGATCCCGTTTTAAAGACTCTTCCTGCGCTGACGAGGCCACAGCCTGCAGCAAGCGCCGAGCAGAGCCGTACTGAGACGGGTCTTTAGGCTTGCCTGTCTCACCTATCCAGCCGCAAAATTCATCACTATCGAAATGAGCATGGCCGCTGTAGACCATTGTTGCGGCGACGCCATCTTCGAACGTTAACAGCGCTGAATATGCCGACTCCGTCGGACGCCTCGGGTCCCAGACTCCCGCATGTGCCCGGACCGTCTCGACGCGCCCTCCCGCGATGGTCCTCACGATATCGATTTGATGCGAACCTTGGCTGAACACGACTCCGCCGCCTTGCTCCGTACCCAGTTCCTCGATACGCCGCGGTCGATAAAGAAAATCGGTGTAATTCAATGCTGAAATCATTCTCAAGCGGCCAAAGGCGCCGCTTTGAATCAGTTGTCTCGTTCTGCGGATGGGCGCGTCGAAACTATGGCTGTGTCCTATCAGCAAGGTGACACCCGCAGCGCCCGCCGCATCAATCATTGCTCGACAATCGTCCAAGCTCAGCGCCATAGGCTTTTCGACCAGCACGTGCTTGCCATGGCGCGCCGCCATCTCCACCTGCTCGCGATGGAACTGATGCGGAGAGGCGATATAAATAGCCTCGACGTCGGCATCACCGCACAACGCCTCGAAAGACTCATAAGGACGAGCACCGAAGTCTTGTGCAAAACGCTGACGTGCTTCACCGCGAGGGTCTGTTCCCGCAACAATCGTAATTCCAGGATGCAAGGTCAATGTGGGCAACATTGCAAGAAAGCCCCGCCCCATGCCCGCAATGCCAAGCTTTAGCTGACGGCCATAGCGCTGGCTATCCTTACTTCCGGCGGAACGCCCGGATAATGGAAAAACGGTGCTCATTTGCCCGCTCCAGTCACTTTTTCCAACAATGCGTCGACGTCGTTTGGCAGCAAATTCCCACGCCAGGCAATATGCTGATCAGGGCGAATGAGCACTCTACTCACACCATACAGTTCCAGGGCTTGCCTATTATTGATATGCAACACATCCAATGGGACGCCGCGCGCTTTTGCCGCGTGCTGCAACGCCGCTATGTCGGGCCCACTGCTCTCCAGGCAGAGCAATGTAAACCCGATTCCAAGGCGATCATATAGCGAACAGCCAAGTTCTCTTCCATCATTCACCCAAAAATGCGGAGCGCGGCCCCCCGGAATGCTTGTCGGAGCGTAGTGTGCAAGGTCGTCCTCTGGAGGCTGCCCATCCGTCGCGATAATCGGCGATCCATCGTAGCGGGCGCCTAGCTGTACACCCAGCGACGCATACTCTTCACCGAAGGTAGACAAGAACGCCCCGGTATCCGTGCGCGCACGCTCGCCGGCGGGACTATCGTCGTCGAGTTCGGGCGGCACAGGTACTGATCCAACGCTTCTGGCCAGTTCGCGGGCTGCCGCCGTATTCCGCCGCGCTATTGGCTTGCGCTCCGTTTCGTACGACGAAAGCAGATTTTCGCCTCCCCATCCTTGAATGACCGCCGCCAATTTCCAGGCGAGATTTGCCGCGTCATCGACACCTGTGTTCATGCCAAACCCGCCCGTCGGCGTAAATAAATGCACAGCATCGCCTGCCAGGAGAATCCGGCCTTGGGCGAATTTTTCCGCAACCAGGGCAACGCCGGCAGTCCATTTACCATGCGCAAGCACTTTGACAGGCAAGTCTGCACCCGTGCATTGACGCAATACCGCTACAACTGCGGCGTCGTCGATGGGCTCATCAGGCTTGTCGTCCCGGGTCCATAACAGGAATTCGTCATCGCCATTCAACGGCACCAAGGCAGTACGCAACTTTGGATGGACAATCCAATACTGCCATGCGCGCTTGTCGCCCAAGTAGTCACGATAGAGTGTGGGCGCACGTACATAAGTGGATACCATGCGGCCTCCAAAAAACGCTTGCCGCAAATTTTCATAGCCTTCGTAGGATATACCCAAGGTATCGCGCACAAAGCTGCGCCCTCCGTCGCAACCCACAACGTAGGAGGCCTTCCATGATGCACTGCCCTCTTCCGACGTATCGACGATTACTCCGTCTCGCTCTTCCCGCAGGCCAACCACTTTTACGCCGAACTTCAATGTTATGCGCGGCCTCGCGGAAGCCTCTTCCAACAAGACGCTCTCTACATACATCTGATTCGCGCGGTGGATGGGTTCGGGCACTTGGTCCAGCGTATCCGAATCAGCCACGCTTTGGCGCTTCTCATTTTCGGACGGCATGGCAAGCCTTGCCAGCTCCCATCCATTGAAGCGTGAAAAATAAGCAACGTCGGTAGGATGGTCCAGTGGCAAGCCCAGGTCCCTTATGCGCTCCGAAAAGCCCAGGCGGCGGTAATGTTCCATAGTCCGCGAGTTTTGCGTACTGCCTTTGGGATGCATGCGTGCTGATATGTCTGTATTGAAGACAACGCAATCAACGTTGTGTCTATCCAGAAACATTGCCAACATTAAACCCACTGGCCCTCCGCCAATAATAGCGACAGAGGTTTCTTGCCGGTGCTGCTTGGAAATGTCCAAACCATTTCTCCTATGAGGTTATATGCGTGGAGGTTCGCCCGTCCAACGCCGCGGATTGGTATTAATTAGGCTCAACGCCTGAAAGTTTGACCGCCGCGCCGTATTTCTCGAGGTTATGGCTGATGTTCTTCGCATACTCTTCTGGTGTGCTCCAGACGGGAATAGAACCCAGGACCTCGAAACGATCTCGCATGGCCTGCGTATCGAGTACTTTCGCAATAGCCTCAGATAATGTTTTCAAGATTGCCGGCGGAGTGCCGGCCGGAGCGAGCACTCCCACCTCGGATGGGAAGTCATAGCCGGGAAATATCTCTGACAGCGCCGGCACATTTGGCGTGCCGGGAAAGCGTTTCTCCGAAGTGACGGCAAGCAAATTGACCTGCCCCGTATTTGCATAGGGGCCAACCGTCGGCAATGCCGTCATCAATACCGGCACTTCACCAGCCAGCAAGGCGGGGACGGATTGGCCCGAACCCTTGTAGGGGACGTGCGTCAGGTTGATACCCGAGTCGGATTTAAATACCTCCATGGCAATCTGATGAATACTTCCTACGCCGGACGATCCGTAGTTGATCTGTCCAGGTTCCTTCTTCGCTTGGGTGATCAAATCCTGGATGGTCTTAAGCCCGGTCGTCTTGGCATTCGCGGCGATGAACATCGGAGTGATGCCAACCAGGCTGACCGGCGAAAAATCCTTTATAGGGTCGTAGCCGACTGACTTGAACAGATAGGGTGCGATCGCCAACTGACCTATGTCCGCTACCAGCAATGTGTAGCCGTCCGGCTCCGCCTTGGCCAACTGCCTGGTCGCCAGAGTCCCCCCCGCACCGGGACGATTCTCCACCACAAACGATTGCCCCAGCGCTTCCGCCAGCTTCTCGCCGATTGTTCTTGCGATGATGTCAGGCGTACCGCCTGGTGCATAACCCACAAACACCCTGACTGGTCGATTAGGATAGTCAGAGGCTGCCTGGGCACAGCCCAGAAATGCCGTGAAACCTAACAGGCCAACTGCAATGTTTTTTGAAAATGAAATCATTTTTCTCTCCTTTGGATAATGTTGTCAGCCGCTATATACGCGGGGCTGCTTTTTCCTGCTAGTGTTACTACAACCGCAATGGCTCCATTGCCGCATGATCTTGTTTTGAATGAACGCAATGGAGCCTGACAAGATCGCAAGATCGACCCAGCCATTTTCATGAAATCAAAGATCGAGCACCAGCTCCGGCGAGCGGGCCCGCGACACGCACACCATGATCCGATCTCGCTGTTTATCCTCAGACAGTACGAAATCGCGATGGTCAGCTTCACCCGCGAGCAGCCTGACCTCGCAGGATCCGCAACTGCCGCTTTCGCAGGAGCTTGCAATGTGAATTCCAGCCGCCCGCAACGTATCGAGTAGTGTTGCCCCGGCAGGAACGGTTAGTTTGGTGCCGGATTTGGCAAGACACACCGTAAACGCCGTGTCACTAGGCCTTGGCTTCGGTTTGACGCTGCAGAAGTCCTCGAAATGCACACTGGAGGAAGGCCAATGCCCAGTCATATCTCGTACCGATTGCATCAAAGGAGCCGGGCCGCAGCAATACAGATGAGTTCGCCCGGCATTCTCCAGCATGGGCCATAGATCCAGCCGGTTTGCCGGATCGCCCTCGTCATGGTGGACGATAATTTTTCCCTTGAATTCCGGCGCGGAAAAATCTTTTTGGAATGCGGTCTCCTGGGCCGATCGGGTACAGTAATACAACTTGAACGATGTGGCCCCTGCCTCCGACAAATGCAGCATCATGGAGCGTATTGGCGTAATCCCGATTCCACCCGCTATGAACAAGTAGCGTGAAGCGCCATCGATAAAGGGAAAAGCATCTCGTGGCGCGGAGACGAGCAATGGATCGCCGATGCGCAGGCTGTCGGCCATGCTGGCGGAACCGCCTCGTCCCGCGGCATCCCGCTTTACAGCGATGACATAGCGGTGTTGTTCGGAGGGCGAATTGCAAAGCGAATATTGGCGCAACATGCCGTTGGGCGTCTGCACAAATATATGCGATCCTGCGCGAAATTGCGGCAAGGCCTCTCCGTCGGGACGCACCAGTTCAAAACTTGTAATATCGCGCGCTACCGTAGTGACGGCCGCGACGCGTAGCGGTATATCCGCGATCTGATTTGCGTCAGTCATTATGAATTCCTGTTTTTAGCCCAGCAGTGCCGGCCGATACGTCAAACCTTATGGCGTTCAAGCGTTCCTGCGGCAAACAACTCTTCTACGTCAAGCAGTCGCTCCGCTGTACCGTGCTTATAGGCATGCTCCACAACGGCTTGCAATGCCGGCCGGTTCTCTGCAACGCCGTAAGGCCAATAGTCCGCGCCCATTTGGGCTCGAGTCGCCTCCATCCATGGACCAAGCCATGGAAACGTAATCGGCAAAGCGGCAATATTCTCCAGCGCCGCTACAGCAGCCTCTTTTGCTTTGATAAATGCGGTATATACGGAGTTTGCCAACCAAGGCTGCGATTGAATCAGCTCGCGTCGAATGCCGATTACATGCATGATCGGAAATATGCCAGTGCGCGCAAAGTATGCAGCTTCGGCAGCCTGGTAATCGGGGAAAAGCCGCTTTACCGCCGGCAAGCCCTCTTTAAAGCAGCGTGGCGGGCGCATTGCAATCAAAGCGTCAAGCTTGCCTTCCCGCAACCACGAGTCCAACGTTGCGTCGGAAGGGATCGAGGAGATGTTTATTGACGAAGGCAGGTTAAGTGTAAGTTTCTCCACACGGCCGGGTTGTTCCAGCCCTCCTTGAAACCATTCGAAGTCCCATGGCTCTATGCCGTAATCCTGAGACAAAAACGCCCTGACCCATAATGCCGCGGTGATTTGATATTCCGGCACCCCTACGCGCTTTCCTTTGAGATCTGCCGGGGAATCAATACCTCGATCAGTCCGTATGTAAATCGCGGAGTGGCGAAAGGTGCGGGAGATAAAAACGGGGATGGCAACATAAGGCATTTCAACCCCACGGCTAAGATTCAGTATGTATGAACTAAGCGACAGTTCGCACACGTCGAACTCCTGATTCCGGTAAGCCCGGAAAAAGAGCTCTTCAGGCTCCAGCGTCAGGAAGTTCACATCACAGCCCTCTATGCCGACACGTCCATCCCGGATCGCTTGGACGCGATCGTAATCGCCGCAAGCCAGGGAGATTGGCAGTTTTTTCATTTTTCTTCTCCAGTGCCGGAGGACGTATATCCCGTGATCAACGTACGCCAATCCGTTGTTTTTGGGGCAATTCCTTCGTACGAGCGTATGCCTGCGAAGGGTGTGCGGCGATCAGCAGTGCCGATGGCTTGCTTGCGATCTTGCATAGCCTGCGCCGCGGCAACCATGATCCGGCGAAACTCAACGATGGCAATATCGCTCGCGCCCAGCCTGTCGTCAGACCGATTGGCAATTTTCCCCATGGTTTCCCACATGGCGATGTCTTGATTGGGAATGCCGCGCAGCCCTGTGAAATCACCCAGCTTCATTGCCTTGCGATCCTGAAGGTAGTCATTCTCACGCGAACGTATGCGCTGGAATTTTTCGTTCAAGTCGATACCGACTTGCGCTCCGCAAAATTTTCGCCAGCTTTCCTGATCGATGCCGGTACCGGGGGTGGTCTCGTCGCTCCATGCAATGAAGTACAGGAAGGTATTAACGTCGTCGATAGGAGTCGTATATTGAATCAAGCTGTATTGGTTGTTCGGTGGGATTTGCACCGTGATCGGTGCAATGAAGTTCGTGACCCGCAGATAGTCATGCGTTTCAGCATTCATTATTGGACGGCGAATGGCGACATAGCTCATTCCATAATCGGTCCGTTGCACCTGAATGCGCGGTGACTTATCTGTTGAAGGCCGCGTCATGTATGCATCCGTCATACCTGCCGCGGTTCCTCGGGCCGGCCGGATATCGGTGGAGTGCAAGCTGGAGCTATGAGCAGAATCTATTGCCCCCTCCAGCACTTGGGCCCAGTTGCACCCGACATGTACTTTGACAATGCTTACTTTGGCGTTGGCGCCATTGGCGAAACCCGGACGCTCGAACTCGGGCATTTCGTCAAGCGGCCCCATGTATACCCAGACCAATCCGTTAGCTTCGCGAACGGGATAGGCCTTGTGCTTGATTTTCTCCGCCATCGCACTCGCCGCGGGCTCGGAGGGCATGTCCACAACATTGCCATCCACATCCATTTTCCAGCCATGGTATAGGCAGCGCAATCCGCACTCCTCGTTCCTGCCATATACCAGCGAGGCCCGACGGTGCGGACAGAATTCATCCAGAATTCCGACTCGACCATCGCTATCGCGGAATGCAACCAAGTCCTCGCCTAACAGGCGCACCCGGATGGGATCGCCATCGGCTTCCGACACTTCCTCTATCGAACAGGCGGGGAGCCAATGGCGTCGCATTATCTGCCCCATTGCGGCATCGCCTTCGACACGGCATAACAGCTCGTTTTCCTCGTTGCTCAACATACTATTTCTTCCTCGTATTTTTTCCGCGCGATGACGCAAATTTCATATTCAGATGCATATAAATCCTACGTGCACATTATTAGATATCTAAGTATAATGTTAGTTATCTAATAATATGCCGTCAAGCAGGATTTGCAATTTAATGATTGGGGGCGGCCTTTTTGCTCAAAGGAGACACTCATGCGTTACGTTAGTTTTGTTCACGAAAACCAGGCTGTATTGGGAATACGGGATGGGGGGAAGATTCACATAATCGGAAATGAATCTCTTGATTCCCTGCTCGCAAAAGGCGTGGACTTGGTGGAGTACGGCCGAAATCAGCCGCGTATAACCTCATTGGACGACTATCAAGTCACGGAGTTTTTACCGCCACTGTCACGGCCCCCAAAGATTTTCTGTGTAGGTTTGAATTACGCCGACCACACCAAGGAAAGCGCCTTTGAACAGCCCGACTACCCCACCATTTTTCCCCGTTATCACACCAGTCTGGTAGCTCATGGTCGCCCCATCATCCGGCCTCAGGCATCAGACTCGCTGGACTTCGAGGGCGAAATGGCTGTAATTCTTACCGGGGGTGGAAGACACATAGCAAAAGATCAGGCACTTCAATGGGTAGCCGGCTATTCAATCTTCAATGATGGATCAGTACGCGAGTATCAATTCAAATCGCCGCAATGGACCATAGGAAAAAATTTCGACGGCACTGGGGGTTTTGGTCCCGAGCTGGTCACCGCCGATGAAATTCCTCCTGGCGGACGCGGCCTGAAATTGGAAACCCGCCTGAACAACGTAGTCGTGCAAAGCGCATCTACCGACGATATGTTGTTCGACGTGGCCACGCTTATTTCTGTCCTTAGTGAAGCTATTTCGCTTGAGGCCGGCGATGTGATTGTCACAGGCACGCCATCGGGCATTGGCTGGGCACGCAATCCAAGACTATTGATGCGCGAAGGCGACGTCTGCGAGGTATCGATTGCGCAGATTGGCACTTTGCGCAATCCGATTGAAGACGAGCGCTAAAAAGGCTGCCATCAATCCAGGCGCCAGCCCCAAAAGGAGCAGACTATGAAATCCACTAGTGATATTGCCGACGCAGTCGGCGTGCATTCCATTAATCAATTCGCCCTGACGGTGCCAGATCTAAAGGCTGCGCAGCACTTTTTCACAGCCTTTGGTCTCGATGTCCGGAACAGCGACAATCAATTAACGATTAAAGCCGCGGATGGGCATCCTTGGGGCGTAATCCAGCACGGCGCTGAAAAATCGCTAAAGTACTTGAGCTTTAATTGCTTCGAAAGCGAGTTTTTCTTGCTGTGCGAGCAACTGGAAATGGCCGGGGCTCGCAAAGCCTCGTATCCAGCGACATCTTGCGAAAAGGGCTACTGGTTCTATGATCCCGACGGAAATCTGTTGCACATACAGGCCGGTCCAAAAACGTCGCCGGACTCCAAGACCCCAAATCCACACATCGACATACCGGCCAACGAGCGCGGAGCGCCAATCCGCGGTTCAACGCCGCAAATACGACCTCGCAGGCTTTCACACGTCTTGCTATTTTCAACAGATGTTTCGCGCAGTATCGATTTCTATTGCAAGGGACTCGGGCTCAGACTGTCGGACCGTTCGCAAGATATTATTGCGTTTCTTCATGCGCCTCACGGTTGCGATCATCATCTTGTTGCCTTTGCCAAGAGTTCGAATCGCGGCTGGCACCACTGTTCATGGGATGTGAGTGGGGTTGATGAGGTAGGACTCGGCGCCGAACAAATGGCGGCCGCCGGCTATACCGAGGGCTGGGGTACGGGACGTCATGTACTGGGATCAAACTATTTTCATTATGTACGCGATCCTTGGGGCTCCTTTTCCGAATATTCAGCTCATATAGACTATATAGAAGCCGGCCACGAGTGGACAGGCCGGGATCACCCTCCCGAAAACTCACTCTATCTATGGGGTCCACCCGTTCCCGACTACTTCATCCAGAATACTGAGGCAGCGAATGTCCCGCTACGCGGCGAGCCATACAAATAGCTATCCTGGTTGATAGGCGACGGACGTACCGCCGTCTATCGGCCAGATCGTGCCTGCCGGATACGTTATAGCCATTGTTGTCGGCGTCCGCGCTAAGTTGCCGAGTCATCGGTATGTCGACCGTGGCGGGCGCAACGGCGTTGACCAGTACGCCTCTTGGCGCCAACTCGACAGCGACACACCGCATAAATTCGAAGCGAACCCTAGGAACCCTCTGATCAAACCCACCCGACTGCTGCATCAGATTCAGGCGATTTAATCAGAGGATACCTAGCGGACCGCGACCATGAACAACCTTGGAAACGGCAGCAGCACGCTTCCATCGGGCAAGGCCGGATACGCCTTCGCTATGGCTTCCTGGTAGCGTCCAAGAAACGCATGCTGTTCTGGCTCGCTGAGCAGGTCCAGATACGGCCGCAAGGACGACCCTTTGAACCACTCGACCACCGCCGCGGCGCCTGCCGCCAGCGGGTGATGGTAGGTAGTCCGCCATACATCGACGTTAGAGCAATGAGGCCGCAGAAGCTCGTAATACCAGTCGGCGCTATGCCTGGCGGGAAGCCTGGTCTGGGCAAGCTTGCCGGCCCATGGGCCATCCACCGCCACTTCGCGCAATAGCTTGTGAGCCGGCTCTTCAAGATTGTCGGGCGTCTGCACGGCCAGGCTTCCCCCCGGAGCAAGTTTACCAACCAGGCGCGGATAAAGAGAGGCATGATCCGGCAACCACTGCAGCGACGCGTTAGCCAATATCACGTCGAACTTGTCGGAGGGATCCCAGCTTTGAATATCGGCTTCCTGAAAACTGATGCCGGGCAGCCGTTTGCGCGCCGCCGCAACCATATCGCCGGAATTGTCCACACCGACGACAACAGCACCGGGAAACTTTTGCGCCAGGACCTCGGTGGAGTTGCCGGGGCCGCATCCAAGGTCGGCGGCGAGGCGCGCATCTTGCATGGGCAAGGCGGCAAGCAGATCGCGCACGGGCCTTGTCCGCTCGTTTTCAAAAGTCGAGTACTGTTTTGCGGACCAAGTCATTGTGCTTCCTGTTACGGGTTGACGGAATGCCGGAAAGCATACGCCTCATACGGCACCGTTTCAAATGACGCCCCTACACGCCAACGCCGAAAGCGGCGATCGATCATTTTCAGGTCCGGATTACGGACTGCCCCGCATGAGCGGCAAGAAACTCGGAGGGTTCAAAGTAAAAATCCTTGTTCCCTGCCAGGCGCTCCACCATGAAATCGATGAAGGTCCTCACTCGCAGCGGCTGCTCGGTTCGATGGCCGTAATAAATGTAGATGGCCTCGCGCTGGGTAACATGCTGGACCAGCAATGGAACAAGGCGGCCGCTTCGGATGTGCGCGGTCGCCGAGAAACTTCCCAGTTGGCCGATTCCCAGCCCGGAAAGCACGGCCAGGGTTTCGGTTTCGGTATCGTTCGTGGATATCGCCGCCGCCACATCGCGATAGACGATCTCGTTGCCCATCTGAAACTCCCATGGCGCCAGTTTGCCGGTGTTCGCGCGCCGATAGCCGGTGCAGCGATGCGTGTCGAGCTCGTCGATGGATCGCGGCGCGCCATAACGGTCGATATACCGTTGCGAAGCGCAGACAATCAACTGAATCGGCACCAGCCGCCGCGCGATCATGCCGCCGGACGGCGGGGAGCCTCCTCGAAAGCCGACATCGGAACGCTCGGTCACCAAGTCGGTAAAGCGGTCGTCCAACTGAACATCAAGCTGCACGTTTTGGTATAGATCGGCGAACTCCGTGAAGTAAGGCCAAAGCACGGAACATCCGAAAGCACGCGGCGCGCTTACACGCAGCGGGCCGGAGATTTCTTCTTTCGACCGCCTTGCCTCGTCCAGCGCGCCAGCAAGGATGGCCAACGCGGGCTTCACGCTTTCGAACAGACGCTGCCCTTCCTCGGTCATGCTTAATTTGCGAGTGGTTCGATGGAAAAGCCTGACTCCTAGTTCTTTTTCCAACTGCATCACCGCGTGGCTGGCGGCCTGCGGGGAAATGCCCTGATCGACCGCGGCTTTGCGCAGGCTGCCCAGCGTCGCGGCCCGGACAAAAATGGTGATTGCGCGAGTTTCATTCATTGCCATCGCCTGACATTAGCAAATAAATATTGATTATAAATCCACTTATTAGCGGCTAGTGCATGCCAGTCCATCATCCTATGATGCACTCACTTTCACAACACACAGGAGCAACATCATGGCAACTACCTCGAACATCGGTTTCAAACGCGTCTGGTTCATCACCGGCGCATCGCGCGGATTCGGCGCATTGATTGCCCAGGCCGCTTTGGCGGAGGGCAATGCGGTTGTGGCGACAGGCCGCAATGTTGCCGCGATCGCCGAACGCCTTGGCGAGTCGCCCGCTTTGCTGCCCTTGGCGCTGGACGTGACCGATCAAGAGCAAGCGACCGCCGCCGTCGAAGCCGCCATCGAGAAATTCGGCCGTATCGACGTTCTGGTCAACAATGCCGGATTTGGCTTGCTGGGCGCCGTCGAAGAATCCACCGATGCGGATGTGCGCCGCATGTATGACACCAATGTATTTGGATTGCTGAATGTCACGCGCGCGGTCCTGCCCTGGATGCGCTCGAAACGATCGGGCCACATCATCAACATGTCCTCGATCGGCGGCTATCGCTCGGGCGCCGGATTCGGTGCCTACTGCTCCACGAAATTCGCCGTCGAAGGCTTGACGGAAGCCTTGCACAGCGAACTGCAGCCATTGGGAATCCACGCAACGATAGTCGAGCCAGGCTATTTCCGAACGGATTTCCTGGACGCGTCATCGCTCACGATTGCCCCGGATATCATCGACGACTACGAGCAGACGTCGGGAACACTGCGCCGGCTGGCCGGCAGCTTGAACCACAATCAACCCGGCAACCCGGAGAAATTGGCGGCCGCCATGATCGAATTGGTCAATGCCGCGACGCCGCCCCTGCGGCTTCCCCTGGGTACCGACACCTTGAAAGCGATTGCGGAAAAACATGCCTACGTGGCGCAGGAAACCGAAACCTGGAAGAAGCTGTCGGCATCGACGGACTTTCCTGTGTAATTGCCCGCCATTCGCCGGCAAGGGCTATCGCGCAAAGGAGCCGGCTTTGGGCATCGTCCCGCTTCCGATCACCGGGTACCGGTAAGGGGCGGGGCAATGTCTTCGAGCGAACGGCGCTCCGCGTCGACAGCGAACCGCAGCGCGATAAAACCCGCGACGATGACCAGGAACGCCGCGAAGGCATAGCCGCCGGCCACCGCGGCGGGCCGGCCGCTTTCGATCAGCGCGCCGAAAAGCACCGGCCCGGCAACGCCTCCCACGCCTGTGCCGACGGCGTAGAACAACGAGATGGCCAGGGCCCGCATTTCCAGCGGAAAAACTTCACTGACCGTCAGGTACGCCGAACTGGCCGCCGCCGACGCCAGAAAGAAAACAGCCGACCAGCACAGCGCCTGGCTGCGGGCATCGAGCCAGCCTTGGACAAAAGCCCATCCCGTCAGCGCAAGCCCCAGCCCCGCCAGTATATAAGTGCACGCTATCATTTTGCGCCGTCCCACCCGGTCGAACAGCGGTCCCAGCATCAAAGGCCCCAGAACATTGCCCAGCGCGAACGGAAAGATATAAAGCCCCACGCGGCTATCGGGTACGTCATAGAAACGCGTCAGCACCAGCGCATAAGTAAAGAATATGGCGTTATAGAAAAACGCCTGGGACACCATCAGGGCCAGGGCCACGGCACTGCGGCGCCGATAGGTGTGCAACAGCACGCGCATGATGTCGCTCATGCGGGGAATAGCGCTTACGCCCAGGCGCATCCACGCCTGCAAAGGCACCGGCGGCAGCGCGCCATGCCGGGCCGCGATACGGGATTCGATAGCGGCGACGATGCGCTCGGCCTCTTCGAGCGCGGCCATGCGTCAGCAGCCATCGCGGGCTCTCGGGCACATCGCGGCGAACAAGCGCAATCGCCAACGCCAGCACAGCCCCCAGAATGAATCCCAGGCGCCAGCCCCACTCGATCGGAACAATTGCTTCGTCCAGCACCACCAGGCTCAGGCCGGCCCCCAGGGCCGCGCCCACCCAGAAGCTGCCGTTGATCGCCAGGCTGACCCGGCCCCGGACGCGCGCCGGCACCAGCTCGTCGATAGCGGAATTGATGGCGGCATATTCGCCGCCTATCCCCAGGCCGGTTACGAACCGGCACAGCCCAAAGAACCAGGCTTGCGTCGAAAATCCCGTGGCCAGCGTGGCGATCATGTAGACGGTCAAGGTAATGAGAAACAGCTTCTTGCGGCCCAGCATGTCGGCCAATCGACCGAACAGCAATGCGCCGACTACCGCGCCGGCGATATACAGCGATCCGGACCAGCCGACCTGGGCGGCAGTCAGTCCCAATGTCTCCGGCCGCTCGAGGATGCTGCCGAAGGAGCCCACCAGGGTGACTTCAAGGCCATCGAGCATCCAGGCAATGCCAAGGGCCAGCACGACGCGCCAATGCCAGGCCGACCATGGCAAGCGGTCCAATCGAGCGGGTATGTCGGTGTATGGGCTGGGTAGGGCGGAGCCAGGTGCTGCTGTCATCGTGCTCATCCAGGTGAATCGCGATGAACTATCTTACGCTACCTGGGGTGTGGGCTTGACGAATTCCGGCGCATCGAGAGCCATCTGGACAATCATCCAGCCCAAGCCAATTGCGCTCAGGGCTGTATCAACGTCAGGTCGCCGCTATGGCCGCGCTGCGATGCATGCCAGCTCAGCATGCGCCTTTCGAATATTTCTATAACTTTGAACAGCACGACACCCAGCACACATAGCAGCGCCAGGGCCACAAACACCGTTGGCGTATCGAAACTACCCTGGGCCACCAATATGACGTGGCCCAGGCCTGATCCTCCCGCCACAAATTCGCCAACGATAGTGCCCACCAGTGCAAACGATACGCCAACCTTCATGCCGGCAAAAAGACTGGGCAGCGCATTGGGAAAGCGGATCTTCCAGAGTATTTTGGCGCGCGAGGCCTGGTTGACCCTGGCCATGTCCAACATTTCCGGGTCGGTGGATTTCAGGCCCAACACGGTATCGATGAGGATAGGAAAAATGGCGATCAGCATTGCAATGGCGATTTTCGGCGCTGAACCGGTACCCAGCCAGATTACGAACAAAGGGGCCAATGCGACCTTGGGCACGGCGTTGACGGCTACCAGCAACGAGTAGAGAGTCCGATCCAGGAAGCGCGAATAAACGATACCTATGGCTGCAATCACACCCAAAACGACGGCAAGGGCAAATCCGGCAAGAGTCGTCAACAGGGTGTCCAGGCTCTGCATCAATAAATAGCCAGGAGAGGCAAGGAATTCGACAAAAATCTTTGTCGGTGCCGGAAGCAGAAATTCGCGAACACCAGACATGCGCACCCCGGCCTCCCAAATGGCCAGCAGCACCAGAATCGTGATGACAACCATGCGGCTGCGTTCGGTTTTCAGCCAAAGATGCTTCATGACCCTACCCTTTATAAATGCCGAGATCGCGAAAAGTTTCGCGGATTGCCACAACGTAGTCGGCGAACTGCGCTGTGTCGCGCACGTCCAGGCCCCGCGGCCGCTCCAGCTCAACAGGTATGATTTTCTCGATTCTGCCGGGATTGCGGGCCATGATCACCACTCGACTGCCCAGATACACGGCCTCCGTAATCGAATGCGTGATGAACACGACCGTTTTTTTTGTCGCCAGCCAGGTTCGCTGCAGTTCCGAATTGAGCTCATCGCGGGTGAATGGATCGAGAGCGCCGAAAGGTTCGTCCATCAGCAACAATTGCGGGTCGGTCAGCAGGGCCCGGCAAATGGAAACGCGCTGGCGCATTCCGCCCGAGAGTTCACGGGGATAACGATCGATGAACGCCTCCAGCCCGAACAATGACAAGAGCTCCCGCGCCCGGCTTTCATAATCGGCGCGCTCATGACCATGAAATTCGGCCGCAATCAGCACATTGTCCAGGACATTGCGCCACTCAAGCAGCAAGTCCCGCTGGAAGACTACCCCCATGTTCTCGGGAGGAGTTTCGATCTGCCTGCCTTGCAACGCCAGCCGGCCGCCGGAAATCGGTTCGAGTCCCGCCATGCATCGAAGCAGGGTGCTTTTGCCGCAGCCGCTGGGGCCGACGATGCACACGAACTCGCCTTCGAGGATATCCAAATCTATATTTCGCAAAGCATGTACCGGCGCACGCTTCGAGTGATAGGTCTTGTTGAGCCCCTGGGTTTCTAGAAAGCCGGCCACAGTACTCTCCTATCAGTTCATCAGCAGGGCGTTGGTGTAATAGTCGGCAGGTGTGTGGCCAGCCTTTATCAGGCCGGTTTGCTCCATCGATTTGATTGCATCGGCCCAATCGGCATCTGTCTGGACGCCGATAGGCAGATCTCCGCCCGTCGGGCTTTTGAAGAATGCCTTATAGGCTTGCAACTGGCCGCGCAACACATCGGCGTCGAGTTTGGCGTTGGGACGCTGGGCAATAATTGCCGCAACCGCTTCCTCGATGTGGCCATCATAAATATAGTTCCAGGCGCGCTGCTGTACTTGCACCAGCTTTTTGACCGCGTCCTTTTTTTCCGACCCTATCATGGCCGGTGTCGATACCAGCCCATAGCTGGGGAAACTGATCCCGCTGTCCGCCAGCAGCAGGGCACTGGCCTCGCGCGTTTTTTTGACCATAGGCTGGCCAAACGGCGCCTGGGACATGAAGCCATCGGCATTGCCGGACGCGTAAGTGGACACCATCGCGCTGGGCGCTACCATCACCACCTCGACCTCTCCTTTTTTCAGGCCGTTCGCCTTGAGGTAAGGTTGGATGAACGGCGCCCAGGGACTGGTGGTAAAACAGACTATCTTCTTGCCCATCAAATCTTTAGGCGACTTGACACCGAGCTTTTCGTCCAGCAAGACCGCCAAGTCGCCCGTGCGGGCAAAGCCTGCAATCGAGATCAAGTCCAGCCCATTTTCTTTGGCTACCGCCATGGTGCCCACCGACACCTGGCCAACATCCACCTTGCCAGCCGCCAGCAACTGCAAAGTATTGATCGTGCCTGTTCCATCCTGGATTTCAACATCCAGGCCCTGCTCCGCAAACCATCCTTTCTCTTTGGCCAAATGCATGGCCCCGTGCATGCCCCAGGGCGAGAAGTCCAGCCGTACCAGGAGCGACTCGGCCGCCTTTGCCGGCGCCGCGGCGACAGCCATGCCTATTGCCGTAAACGCGAGCATGCCTGCCAGGCGTCGGAAAATCGTAAACCGCGTGTTCATATGTTTCTCCAGGTGACGGCCCAAATCAACGAGCCGGAATATCATTGCCAGGGGCGCTGTTATTGCCGGCCGGCACGCAAATCCTGAGTAGCCTTGACATCGACCACTCCTGTTTTTCCATCGACAACCACCCGATGATGCTTGCGGGCAAACTCAGCAGTAATTTTCTGATTCCAGACATCTTCGCTGATGGCAGGATACTCGCGCAGCAAAGGGTCTCCGAACCCCCCTCCTCCCGGCTGGCAGTGCGTGACAAGGTCGTTGCGCTCGATAGTCATCCCTATCTTGCTGGGTAAGGCCCGAACCTCGCCGTCGTGTTCCAGCAAGTTCAGAGCGGCGCTTGCGGGCTTACCCCCTGCAAGCCCGTAGGGCTGGAACTTCATGCGATCGGCCCGCAACTGAAGCAATGAATCCGGGCCCAGGACGCGGTAGCTGCGGCGGATTCCGAGCCCTCCCCGGTACATGCCCGCGCCGCATGAATCGGGAACCAATTCATATGCCTCTACCCGGACGGGATGCCTGGCTTCGAGAGTCTCCACAGGCGTATTGGATAGATTCTGCGATGCATTGGTGATGGCTTCGATGCCATCGCTGTGCGGGCGGCCGCCCCAGGCGCCGCAAATCATGTCGACAATAATATAAGGCTTGCCTTGGTCGCTCTTGCCCGACAGGCAAACGACCGTATTCCCGCCCTCGCCGGCCGCGGGTATGCGGTCGGGAACGACCTGCGCCAGCGCGCCCAGCATCGCATCGAACACGCGATACCCCGTCAGCGCGCGCGCCGCCACCGCGGCGGGCTCGAAGGGATTAAGAACAGAGCCTTCCGGAACGTGGATATCCACGCAACGGAAAACCCCGGCGTTGTTGGGCACATCGCCTTTCAACGCACATCGGACACTCAGGTAAGTACATGATTTCGTATAAGACAGAGTGGAATTGATGGCGGCTCGAACCTGCGGCGACGAACCAGAATAATCCACGCTCACATGATCGTCATGCACGGTCATGGATACGCAGATCGGTATGGGATCGGGCGACAAGCCGTCATCGTCGATATAGTCGGTAAAAGTAAAAGTACCTTTGGGCCAGCCGCGGATTTCCTCGCGGGTAAGCCGTTCAGCGTAATCCAGCAGCTCGGCAAAATAAGCGCGGGCGCTGTCCCGGCCATACCGGTCAAGCAGACCGGTAAGTTCGCGCACACCCACCTTGGACGCCGCATACTGGGCTCGCAAATCGCCCAGTACGCGATCCGGCACACGCACATTGCGGGCTATCAGGCGCTCCACCGTCTCGTTGATTTTCCCCGCTTCATACAGCTTCAATACCGGTATGCGTATGCCTTCCTGGTAGATTTCCGTTGAATCGCTTGCATTGGAGCCAGGTACGCGGCCGCCCACATCCGTATGGTGGCAAATGACAACGCAAAAGCCCTCCAGCTCCCCTTGATAGAAAAAAGGAACAAACATGAAGATGTCGGGCAGATGCATCCCTCCTTCGTAGGGGTCGTTCAGAATAACCGCATCGCCTGGCTCCAGGGTGGCGCCATACCGCTTGAGCACTTCGTCCATTGCTTCCGGTATGGCGCCAAGATGCAGGGCTATGGTTTTGGCCTGGGCGATCATGCGCCCCTGCCTGTCGCAAATAGCCGCGGAATAGTCCATGACGTCCTTCACGATCTCGGAGCGTGCGGTACGCAATACCGTGTAGGCAACCTCGTCGACAATAGCATCCATTGCATTTTTCACCACCGCAAATGTAATGGGATCGATAGCAATGTTCATAGTGGCTCCGAATTGATATCTATAACAATATTCCCTACCGCGTCGGCCCACGCGGAGGCATCGGGCGGAACGATAATTGTTGTATCGTAGGACTCGATGATCAAAGGGCCGCGCCGGGGCTCGGAATGCATGGCTGAACGGGGAATTACCGTTGTATCGCGAGGGGATGAGCCGGGATCAAAACTGACCTTGCGCATTCCCGACATGCCGGCAAGCGCGTTCGAATCTACCTTTATTCCGGAAAATTTCAGGCGTTGAGCGCTACGGCCGGAAACCATGACTCGAACATTGACCAGTTCCAGCGGCTCGTCGCTGCGATAGCCAAAAGTACTGTCGTAAAGCACACCGAAATCCTCTCCCAGGCGTGCGAGAGTCGCAGGATCGCCGAACCGTCCTGGCATAGGCACGGTCAATTCAGAACTCTGGCCGACATAGCGAAGATCGACACTGACTACTGCGTCCACCATTTCGTCGGTATATCCTTCCGACGCAAGCACGGCTTGCCCCTGCTCGAGCAACTCGCCGATGGCCTGTTCGACAAAAGAAGAATCGCTATCGTCCAATGTTTGCAGCACCGCTTTGACGAAGTGATGCTCGGCATTGGCAGTCAGCATGCCCACGGAACAGAAGACACCCGCCATAACAGGGGCAATAACCCGTTTTATCCCGAGCAGCTTCGCCACGTCGACGGCATGCAGCGGACCGCCTCCGCCGAATGCGATCATGGTCATGTCGCGCGGATCGCGGCCGCGCTCCACGGTTACCGCACGGATCGCGCGCGCCATGTTGACGTTGGCGACGCGGCGTATGCCATGCGCGGCCGCCAGTGTGTCCAGCCCGAGCGTCTGGCCCACATGGGCCTGTACGGCCTCCGCCGACTTCGCTGGCTGCACCTTCAGGCTGCCGCCCGCCAGCGACTGCGGGTTCAAGTACCCCAATATCATGTTGGCGTCAGTTACTGTCGGCTTATCGTTGCCGCGGCCGTAGCAAGCCGGCCCCGGGTCCGCCCCCGCCGATTCAGGGCCTACACACAGCAAGCCCCCCGCATCGATCCATGCCAGCGATCCTCCGCCGGCGCCAACTTCGGCAATGTCGATGGCCGGCACCTTCAAGACATAGCCCCCGCCCTTGATGAAACGGCTGGGAGCACTGATGCCATCGCGGAACTCATACTCTGTCGTCAGCGACGGCTGGCCATCCAGGATGATGGACGCCTTGGCCGTGGTGCCGCCCATGTCGAATACGATCAATTCTTTTTCCCGGCTTGTCAGGCCAATTTGAGCAGCGCCAGCAACGCCGCCGGCCGGCCCCGAAGCCACGGCAAACACCGGCTTCTCGGTGGCCGACGCAATACCCATCATTCCGCCATTTGAAGCCATTATCCGGAGCGATGCATTGATGCCCATATGTTCCAGGTCTTTTTTCAGGCGCGCCAGGTATGTGCGCATGGCGGGAAGAATATAGGCATTCACCACCGTCGTACTAGTGCGCTCGTATTCCTTTATTTCGGGCAAAACCTCGCAGGAAACACTCAATAGCAATTTGGGAAAGAATTCATGAATCAGCTCTTTGGCCAGCAACTCATGGCGGGGATTGATATAGCTGTTGAGGAAACAAATGGCAATCGACTCGACTCCTTCGTCGGCCATTTCCTGGACCACCGCTTTGACCTCCGCGCGGTCCAGCGGCGTAACGACCTTGCCATCTGCGCCCATGCGTTCTTTTATTCCGCGTCGATACCGGCGGGCGGCGAGAGGTACCGGCTTTTGCCAGGCAAGATCGAACATGGTCGGCGTGCGAATGCGCCCTATTTCCAGCACATCCCGGAATCCCTCGGTAGTCAGCACACCGGTCAGGGCGCCCGCCTTTTGCAGGATGGTATTGGATGCAGTCGTGGTGCCATGCACGATTTCGGTAATGTCTCCGGGCGAAATACCGGACTGTTCGATCAGCGTGCCCAAGCCCTGGACAATAGCCAGACCCAAATCGTGCGGCGTGCTGGACGTTTTATTCACAAAGAGGCGACCGTCAGGCATAGCCAGCACAATATCAGTGAATGTGCCGCCTATATCGCAGCCAACCCGTACGCCGCAACGTGCTTTCGCCATGGTATCCATTAATTCGAATTCCTCGTCCTGCTCGAAATCGGAATATCCGCAATGCATAGGAAGAAATCGCCTTTTTTTGCGGACAACTAACTAACTAGTAAGTACAATAAATAAACCGGAATTGCCTGTCAAGAAATTCGTTACTAGGGTTTTCCTCAAGCCATTGCCGCAAAAACAGGCTCGTGTACACTCGGCGCTTAGAGGTAAATCCGCAATAGAACCAACGCTGCCATGCGCCTTACTACAACGTCCAAAACAACACCTCGTGTGCGCGATGCGCGGGCAACCCGTGAACGCATCCTGTTGACGGCATACAAAGAATTTGCCGCGCGCGGCTACGACGGCGCCCGGATCGACGCTATTGTTGCCCGCTGCAAAATCAGCAAGAACCTGCTTTACCACTATTTCGAAGGTAAAGAAGCGCTGTTCATCGAGGTCATGGAACGCGCCTACGGCGCGATGCGAGAGCGCCAGAACGAGCTTGCCCTATCGGGCGACGATCCAGTGGCCGACATGCGCGCCCTGGTGGTTCAGACGATTCAATATTTCATCGAACAGCCGGAATTCATGCAATTGCTGTCGACAGAAAACCTGCACAAGGCAAGCCATATAAAAAAGTCGAAAGCCATTACCGACATGTTCAACCCGCTTAAATCGGCGCTGGACGAAATCTTGCAAAAAGGGAAACAAAAAGGAGTATTCCGGCATGACGCGGACTGGATAGATCTGTATGTCTCGATTTCCGGATTGGGCTCTTATTGCATCACGAACCGCTACACGCTTTCGTATGTCCTGGGCGTGGACGTCGGCACCCCGGAGCGCGTAGCCGGCAGGCTCAAGCATGCTTCCGACATGGTGCTAAGCTATCTTTGCGACCTGAGCTCGGACTCACGCTAACAGAGGCGGCGGGTACGTACCACCCAACAGCAAAGTCATTTTCCGAGCAGCTTGCCGCACCGGCTCGGCATAGCCAGGATCAAGCCGCTCCGCCGGCATGGTAAGCGTTAGCGCACCCGCCAGCGCATTCGCGCTATCGAACACCGGTGCACCCAAACCCGCAAGCTCCGGTATCCGGTCACCTACCAGCACGACCACTTGCTCACGCCGTATCTTCATTGACAAAGGGTCTTGAGCGCCAGCGTACGCCTGCAGAATGCGACCGCCGGCGCCGGAACCCATAGGCAACAAATCGCCAGGCTTCAGATGGTCGCGCACCGGGCGTGGGGAATCGACGCGGTACAAGCATAGACGCCAATCGCCGCGCGGCACATAAAAGGCGGCGCTTTCCCTGGTCTCGGCCACCAACGCCTTGAGCACAGGCAGGACCACCGACTCCAGCGAGAACGTGGCGGCAAATATTCGATGTAGACGCTCGACTTCCGCTCCCAGCGTATAGCGGCCATCGGGCAGGCGTTGCACAAGGTAAGCGTGCTCAAGCGACGCCAACATGCGCAGCACGGTGCTTTTGTAGAGGCGCGTGTGCTCGGCCAAGGCAGCCAAGGTCAACGTCGGTTGCGCCGCAGTGAAAGCAGACAACAGAGACATCGCTCGGTCAAGCGTGACAATGCCGCCTTTAGCGGCATTCTGATCGGCAAGAGCAGGAAGGGCAGCGCGACGCGGCATGGCAAGCAATACAGGGATAGGTGAAGTTTGACATTCTACCGCCCCCAGATTTAGAATAGTTGAAATGACGTTCTATCTATCGAATGAATAATAACACTATCGAAATCCAGGAACACACTGGCTGGGTGCAAATCCGCATTAATCGTGAATCAAAGCGCAATGCGTTGGATCGCGCCTCGCGCGGCCTGCTGCGTCAGGCGCTGGACAACGCGCGTGGCATCGCCCGCGCCATCGTCCTGACCGGCACCGGCGCCAGCTTCTGCGCCGGACTGGATCTGAAGGAGCGTGCCGCCGAAATCGCCGCCGGCAATGCCGACACCGCCGGCGAAGAAGCGATAGCGCTCAATATGGCGTTGCGCGAGCATCCCGCAATACTGATTGCCGCAGTCAATGGCCTGGCTTATGGCGCCGGCGTCACGCTAATCAATTCCTGCGATCTGGCGCTGGCGGCTGCTGATGCCACCCTGGCCTGCCCGGAGATCAGCTTCGCCGCTTACGCCAGCATGGCCGGCCCCACCAGTCAGTTGCTCCTGACACGCAAGCGTGCCGCGTGGCTGTTGCTGTCCAATGAATCCATCGACGCCGCCACGGCCGAACGCTGGGGCCTGGTCAACCAAGTGCTGGCGCCCGACATGCTGCCGGTGCGCGCCAGGGAACTGGCCAAACGCATCGCAGGCTACGACATGGCAGCGCTGGCCAAAACCAAGCAAGCTCTTAACCATTTGCCATCCGACAGCAACACGCCATCGGCCTGGCGCTCGGCAATGGAATACGGACAAACCGTGAATACATCCATCCGTGCTCAAACCGCCACGGCAGCCGCCATCGCCACGCGCAGCGGTTGACCGGACTCTTAACCCGGCGCCTGCATGGTTGGGAGAAGGTGCGCCTTCTTTCTCATTAAATCAACACAAAAACCTATTATTCATCCACACCGGAGACATCTATGCAACCCAATCGCACTCGCCGCGCGCTCGTGCTCGCCCCCGCAGCCCTATTGCTGCCCACTGTCGCACGCGCGCAGATGGATGGCCGGCCCATCACTCTCGTAGTGCCATTTTCCGCCGGCGGCAGTACCGATCTGGTGTCGCGCGTGGTGGCACAGTTAGCCGCGCCGGGCCTGAACGCGCCCATAGTGGTAAACAACCGCACCGGCGCAGGCGGATTGGTAGGCTGGAACTCCGTGGTGCGCTCTGAACCCGACGGCCACACGCTGGTAGCGATCGAACTGTCGTACGTGATCGCGGCCGGCTTGATTCCCAACCTGCCGTTTGACCCGCACAAAGCCTTCTCGCAGATCACCACTGCGGTCAAAGTGCCTCACGTGCTGGTGGTGAACCCCAACGTGCCCGCCAAGACTGTGCAGGAGTTCATCGCTCTAGCCAAGTCACAGCCAGATCAATTGAATTACGGGTCTGGCGGCACTGGCACCAACACCCACCTGGCCGGTGAACTGTTCAAGAACATTACCGGCACCTCTATCGTGCATATTCCGTACAAAGGCGCCGGCGCGGTGCTGACCGACCTGATGAGCGGCCAGATACAGGCCTTGATTACCTCGGTGCCTACAGCGCTGCCCTATATCAGCAGCGGCAAGCTGCGCCCGCTAATGGTCACCGGCGCGCAGCGCAACCCCACGCTGCCCGACGTACCCTCCGCCGCGGAATCAGGGCTACCCAAGATGGACATGGATTTCTGGATTGGTTTCGGCGCACCGGCCGGCACACCGCCGGCCGTAATCGAGACACTGCACAAAGCTATCGTTGAATCACTGTCTTTACCCGAAGCCAAGAGACGCATTGATGAAATGGGCTTGACCGTTGTGGGCAACTCCCCAACCCAGGCCACTGCACTGGTCAATAGCGAGATCGATCGCTGGAGCGCGATCATCAAGCAGGCGGGCATCAAACCGGAATGACCGCCCAAGCAGAAACCAATGACCCGGTAACCGTCCAGCCGTTGCGCGGCATCCGCGTGCTGGATCTCACCAACGTGCTGGCCGGCCCTTTCGCCTGTCATCAGCTCGCCCACATGGGGGCGGACGTAGTCAAGGTAGAAACTCCCAACGGCGGCGACCTGGCGCGTCAATTGGGCGCAGACCCTGAACTGAACCGCCGCCATATGGGCGTTTCCTTTCTCGCACAAAACGCAGGCAAGCGTTCTATCACTATCGACTTCAAGCATGCGCAGGGCAAGGCGGTGTTTCGCCGCCTGGTCGCCACTGCCGACGTGCTGGTGGAAAACTTCCGCCCTGGAGTAATGCAGCGCCTGGAACTCGGCTACGAAACGCTGCTAAAGGAGCAGCCCAGGCTTATTTACTGCGCCATCTCCGGCTTCGGCCAGACGGGCCCATTGCGCGACCTGCCTGCCTACGATCAGATTATTCAGGGGATGTCCGGCATGATGAGCATTACCGGTGGGCCGGATACCGCGCCCTACCGCGTCGGATATCCTGTCGCCGACACCATAGGCGGCCTGACCGCCGCCATGGCCGTGACAAGCGCCCTGGCCGACCGGCAACGCAGCGGAGGCGCTTTCATCGATGTGTCCATGCTCGAGTCCGCCATCGCAACCATGGGCTGGGCCGTATCCAACCACCTGGTCGCCGGCCGCCCGCCCGGGCCGATGGGAAACGAAAACATCACCGCCAGCCCGTCAGGAACATTTCTCACCAGCGACGGTTTGCTCAACATCGCGGCCAACAAGCAAGAGCAATTCGAAGCGCTCTGCCGCGTCATTGGCAGGCCTGAGCTAACGGCGGATCCTCGTTTTGCCGAACGGCAAAGCCGGCTGCGGCATCGTTTCGAACTAAAGGCGATGCTGGAGCAGACATTGGCCACGCGCAGCGCGCAAGAGTGGTGGCCCTTGCTGAATCAGGCCGGGGTGCCGGCCGGCCCGGTCTACACCGTGCCGCAAGCTCTGGATCATCCTCAAATTGCCGACCGGGGCATGATAGGCGGCTTCGCCCATGTGCCCGGAGTAGACCGCGATATCCGCGTACTGCGCACAGGCTTCAAACTCGACGGCCAGCCTCTCAAAGTCGACACACCGCCCCCCATGCTAGGCCAGCACACGGATGACATCCTCGCCGATCTTGGCTATACGCTCAGCGAGATTGTCGACTTGAAATCGGACAAAGCCGTATGAACGAAAACCAATTTACAATTTCACCGCAGGAATAATGGCCATGTGGAATGTCAACTTCACCCCGCCACAAATTATCGAGGCACACCTGCTGACCCGCCTGCCCGACGCGCTGCGCCTGCCGCGCCGCAGCGACTGGACCGATGCCAATAAACCTGGCCAGATAATCGATAGCTTTCTGGAAGGCCCATCTTTCGATCGCAATGGCAATCTTTATCTCACGGATATTCCGCATGGCCGGATTTTTCGTGTAACTCCGGACTTGCAATGGCAACTGATCGCCGAAACCGGCGGCTGGCCGAATGGCATAGCCATCCACCGGGACGGCAGCCTATGGGTAGCTGACTATCGCCGCGGTCTGCTACAGGTGGATGCGATTCGCGGCACAATCGACGTGCGGCTGAGCCACCGCAACTCCGAAGGCTTCAAAGGCTTGAACGATCTGACCTTTGACGCCCGAGGCAATCTGTACTTCACAGATCAGGGCCAGACCGGCCTGCACGATCCCACTGGCCGCGTGTATCGGTTACAGCCTTCCGGCCGGCTCGACATAATCCTGGCCAATGTACCCAGTCCCAATGGCATTGCATTCGATGCGAGCCAGCGCTTCCTGTTCGTGGCGGCGACACGCGCCAACGCCATATGGCGCATGCCGCTGCTCGCGGACGGCTCGGCCGCCAAGGTGGGCGCATTCCAGACATTCTTCGGCACCAGCGGACCCGACGGATTGGCGATGGACGCGCAAGACAGCCTGGTCGTGGCCCATGCCAGCCTGGGCGGCGCCTTCGTACTCAATGCGCGCGGCTGGTGCACACATTTCGTGCGCAGCCCCATCGGCGGCAGCATCACCAATGCCGCCTTTCTCCCCGGCAGCCGTACATTAGTGATGACCGAATCCGCCACCGGCACTCTGCTGCAAGCCGAACTGCCTGCAGTTGGCGCAACGCTATTCTCACACGCCTGACACGGCGTTTCCCTGTATTGTAGGCACACCATGACAGAGATCAGCACCACTTCCACCAGAGGCTTCGATGAGCTTATGGCCATCCGCGGCCATGGGCTTGCCCAGGCCGGCGAAGTCGACATACAAGGCCACGACCCCTTCCATCCCACGCCCTTTCGCGTCGGCGAAGCGGCTGCCTGCGCGCTCGGCGCCATTGGCGTGGCCGCCAACGATTTGTGGCAACAGCGCACCGGAAGGCGGCAGCAGGTAACGGTGGACCTGCGCCATGCGGCCGCCACGCTGCGCACGGTGGACTATACCCGCGCCCGCAATCCAGAGGGCAACTATGAACATGTACCTATTCCGCAGGCTATGGCGCACATGCTGAAAGTGACGCAGCCTTGGCCTACTCGCGATGGAAAATGGTTCCTGCCTCACCTGAATCTGCCCCACCTATCGCGGCGGGTGCTTGATGTGCTTCAGTGCGAAGGCACCCCCGAAGCTGTGCGCACCGCGGTGGGCGGCTGGAATGCGGACGAACTGGAAGAAGCCATTGCCCAGGCCCGCGCCTGCGGCGGCACCATCCGCAGCGCGGACCAATGGCTTGCGCATCCTCAAGGACAATATCTTGCATCGCGGCCAGTGGTGGAAATCACTCGTGTCGCCGATAGTGCTCCCGAGCCCCTGGCCGGCAACGCCAGGCAGCCTCTTTCCGGCACGCGGGTGCTGGACCTTACTCGCATTCTGGCGGGTCCAGTTGCCGGCCGCAGCCTGGCCGAACACGGCGCCGACGTACTCATGGTCACCGCCCGGAAACTGCCCCAAACCCCAGAGCATGTGCGCGACACCAGCCACGGCAAACGCAGCACCTTCCTGGATCTGTCCCAGGCCGCCGACGCAGATCGCATGCGCGCGCTGACATCCGGCGCGGACGTGTTCATCGACGGTTATCGCCCCGGTGTCTTGGCGTCGCTGGGCTTCGGAGAGAATGAACTGCTTGGCCTGCGCCCAGGTCTGGTGCATGTTTCGGTAAGCTGCTTCGGCTCCGGCGGGCCATGGGCTGGCCGCGCCGGTTGGGAACAAGTCGCGCAAGCAGTCACGGGAGTGTGCGAAGCACAGGGCCGCCTTACCGGCATGGGCCAACCCAAACTCGTCTTCGCGCCGGTATGCGACTACACCACTGGTTATCTTGCAGCCTATGGCGCAATGCTGGCACTGGCCCGCCGCGCGCGCGAAGGCGGGAGCTATCGCGTGCATGTATCGCTGTGCGGCGCGGCCATGTTCGTGCAACGGCTGGGCTTGATCAACGAATTCGCGCAAGCGCCAGGCCAATTGACGGAAGACGAATTGCTTACGCGACACGTGACCGCATCCACGTGCTATGGAGAGCTAAAGACCCTGGGCTCCGCGCTTCATATGTCTGAAACGCCGCCGCGCTGGGCCCGGCCCACACCGACGCTGGGCGGCGACCCAGCCGCATGGCTGCCCATTTCCTAGAAAAACCGGCGCTTTATTGATTCCAGGGAAATTTTCCAGCCACATCCAGACTTTGCCGCGAAGCCCGGCCCGGACTTGTTACCATAGCCTCAACAGGCTGTGTAAATTTCTTGCAAGCCGAATGGCCTCTTTTGGATAAGCGCAATGTTCAACGACTTCACAATCCACGATGTCCCCGTCGGCAACGGTGTAAGCATCCGGGCGCGCGTCGCAGGACAAGGCCCGGCGCTGTTGTTGTTGCACGGCCATCCCCAAAGCCACGCCATGTGGCACCGCATCGCTCCCGCGCTGGCGCAACGCCATACCGTTATTGCGGCCGACCTGCGCGGCTATGGCGATTCGTCCCGCGTGCCCGATAATGACAACAGCATGGCCTACTCCAAGCGCGCCATGGCCCAGGATATGGCCAGCGTCATGTCGCACTTCGGCCACGAGCGCTTTCTGGTCGGCGCCCATGATCGCGGCGCGCGCGTGGCGCATCGCCTGGCGCTTGACCATCCCGCCCGGGTCCGCCGCCTGTTCCTGCTGGACATCGCGCCAACGCTATCGATGTACGAACGGACCTCCGAAGCCTTCGCCCGCGCCTACTGGCATTGGTTTTTCCTGATCCAGCCGGCGCCGCTGCCCGAACGATTGATCGAGGCCGACCCGGTGGCTTATCTGCACAACGTCTCGGGCCGCCGCCACGCAGGCCTGACCGCATTCAGCCCGGAGGCGCTGGCCGAGTATGAGCGCTGCATCGCCATTCCAGGAACGGCCAGCGCCATCTGCGGCGACTATCGCGCTTCCGCGGGCATCGATCTACAGCATGATCGCGCGAATCGCGAGGCCGGCCGGCATCTGACAATGCCGCTGCGCGTTTTGTGGGGCCGGCACGGCGCCGTCGGCCGGTGCTTCGACGTGCTTGCCCTGTGGCGCGAAGTGGCCGCGGCTGAAGTCTCCGGGCAGCCGGTCGATTGCGGCCACTATTTGGCGGAGGAACAGCCCGAAACCGTTCTGCGCGAAATGCTGGCATTTTTCCAGGAAGCCACTGACGATCGGTCGGTAGCGAAATGATATTCCTTCAATGAAATGCGGCAGTATCCATATAAGAGTCGAACTCATGCGAAAACCGGTTTGATGGCCGCCCCCTTGAAAGAGCGCCTAAACTCCGAGGATGTCTTGGCACAGCATCTGCAGTCGCTGCTGCGGCTCGATCCACGCCTGTCGAAGGTACGCGACGTTGCCGGCCCCTTTCCCCCACGCGTCAGCAAACCCGGCTTTGCCGGACTTGCCCGTATCGTTTGCGGCCAGCAAGTTTCGGTGGCCAGCGCGAATGCCATCTGGAATCGTCTGGAAATGCAGTCGGGCGGCCTTACGCCCGAGGGGTTCCTAGCCATGGGCGAAGACGGCTCGCGCACCGCCGGCCTTTCGCGCGGCAAGCACAGCACGCTCAAGGGCCTGGCTGAAGTGGTGGCCGCGGGCGGCCTTGATTTTGCCGCGCTCGAAAAGCTTTCCGCCGAGGCGGCGATCGCCGAACTTACCAGCCATAGGGGCATAGGACCGTGGACAGCGGAAATTTACCTGATGTTCTGCGCTGGCCACCCGGATATCTTTCCCGCCGGCGACCTGGCCCTGCAAAAGGCCGTGGCTGATGCCTTCGGCATCGAACCCCATCCCGACCGGCGCACGCTTGTGGCGATCGCCGCCGATTGGGCGCCATATCGCGCCACCGCCGCTCTCCTGTTCTGGCGTTTCTATGCGGCAAGACGCAATCGCGAAGGGATTCTGATCGCAACAACAAACGAACAGATCGACCCGCCGGCTTCTGTATGAGCTGCGCGACGCTGGTGTTGCACCAGAATCGCAGATTGCCTACGAATGCCATCTGATACGGCCGTAAACGGCACAACTGAGCCTGTACGGTAGCTGCCAGACAGATTAAGCTGATGGCATCCCGGCAGTTTCCTTCATAGCGGCGCTGCGCCGCCATCAGAATCACACTTTCAATGCCAGCTTCCGATTTCCTACGCAGGATTCCAAAATCCGCAGCAAACGGCCTTGCCGGCTTGGCCATCGCATGCGCCGCGCCGTATGCGACGGCCGCCGCCGAAGCACCCGTATTGACGCCAGGCACGATGGCCGCCCGCGTCGCCGCCTGTACTATCTGCCATGGCGAACAAGGCCGCGCCGGCGCCGATGGCTACTACCCGCGCCTCGCGGGTAAACCGCAGGCCTACCTGTACCATCAGCTATTGAATTTCCGCGATAACCGGCGCCAGTACCGGCCCATGCAACACCTGCTGGAAAACCTGCCCGATGCCTATTTGCGGGACATTGCCGGCTATTTCGCCAATCAGCACGCGCCGTATCCCGCTCCCGAAAACCCCGGCGAGCCGGCGTATGTCCTGGACAAGGGCCGTACGCTGGCCATGAATGGCAACCCGGCGCGCGGTCTGCCCGCTTGCGCCGCCTGCCACGGCGCATCGCTGGGCGGCATCGCGCCCGCCATTCCCGGTCTGCTGGGCTTGTCACGCGATTACCTTACATCGCAAATCGGCGGCTGGCAAAACGGCTTGCGCCGCGCCGCCGCGCCCGACTGCATGGCGGATATCGCCAAAAAACTGACTCCCGAAGATATAACGGCGGTATCGGCCTGGCTTGCCGCGCAGCCTGTCGCTGACACCTACGCGCCCGAACCCGCAGGTTCGATAACGCTGCCCACCACCTGCGGCAGCCAGGCACAACAATGAAACCGCCCCGCCACATGACACGCATCAAATATACGTTGCTGATCGCCGCAGTTGCGTGCGCCGCCGCTCTGGGAACCCTGTACTGGCAGGGCACGCGCGACGACCCATCGACAGGGCCGGCAGTCGCGGCCAGAAGCAATAGCCAGTTGGTTGAGCACGGGCGTTACCTGGCCACAGCCGGCAATTGCATGGCATGCCACACGGCGCAAACAGGCAAGCCATACGCCGGCGGCGCGGCGGTTCCCACGCCTTTCGGCACAATATACGGACCAAACATCACGCCCGATACGCAAACCGGCATTGGCGCCTGGAGCACCGAGGACTTCTGGCAGGCACTGCACAACGGCAAATCCCGCGATGGCAGCCTGCTGTACCCGGCGTTTCCCTTTACCGAATACACGCGCATCACCCGGGCCGATGCCGATGCGCTCTATGCATTCCTCAAGACTGTCGAGCCCGTCAAGCAGGCAAGCCGCCCTCCGGAACTGGAATTTCCCTACAATCAGCGTCCTCTCATGGCGTTCTGGCGCGCCCTGTATTTCAATCCCGGCGTCCAGGCGGCGGACGACAAGCAATCCCTGCAATGGAACCGCGGACGCTATCTGGTCAACGGCGTGGGCCATTGCGCGGCATGCCATGCGCCTCGCAATGAGCTCGGCGCCACGCGCGCCGACGCCGGCTTGTCGGGCGGCACGATCCCGATGCTGGGATGGTATGCGCCGCCGCTCACGGGCGATACCGTCGCCGGGCTGGGTAAATGGTCCACGCAAGATATTGCCGCCTTGCTCAAGACCGGCGTCTCGGCGCATTCCACGGCCAGCGGCCCCATGGCCGAGGTGGTGCTGGGCAGTTCACAGCACCTGAGCGACGATGATGCGCTGGCCATCGGGGTGTATCTCAAAACCCTGGATGCCGCGCCATCGTCGGCGTCCCGCGCCGGCTCCCCGCCATCGCAAACATCCCTGGACTTGGGCGGAAAGCTCTATACCCAGCATTGCGCGCAATGCCATCAGGCTTCCGGGAAAGGCAGCGACGGCGCCTGGCCCGCGCTGGCCGGCAATCCCAGCGTCAACGCGCCCTCGCCGGCCAATGCCATCCGCATGGTGCTCGACGGCGGTTTTGCACCGGCCAGCGCGGCCAATAGCCGCCCGCACGGCATGCCGCCTTTCGGCCAAATGCTGAGCGACAGCGATATAGCGCTGCTGGTGACGTATATCCGCAATAGCTGGGGCAACAAGGCCGGGGCTGTCGCGTCGCTGGATGTGAACCGCGCCCGCCAGGACGCCACGCGCTGACATCTGGAACAGCGCATGGCGCCTCGGCGGCAGCGGGTGGACAGGCGCAATTCTATGGGCTTGCGCTTCGGCTCAAACACCCTTTGCACAATCGCCGACCAGCCCGCCCAAGGCGGCGATTGCCGCTTCGGTTCCGGCATCCCACACATGCCCATAATTTAGGCGCAAGCAATTTTCAAAGCCTCGCTTGGCTGAAAAAATAGGGCCTGGCGCAACACTTATGCCGTGGGCAAGCGCGCGTTTGTGGATTTCCAGCGCACTGACCCCACTGGGCATTTCGACCCACAGGAAATAGCCGCCGGTTGGCCGGGTCGCCCGCGTGCCCGCCGGGAAATAATGGCCGATGGCTTGCGCAAAGACTATCTGCTGGGTTTGAAGGGTATGGCGCAATTTGCGCAGATGCTTGTCGTAGCCGCCCTTTTCCAGATAGCTCGCCAGCCCAAGCTGCGTGGGTATGGGCGACGTCAATGTACTGGTCAGTTTCTGCCGCGCGACAGCGCTGGTGTATCGCCCCGGCGCCGCCCAACCGACGCGATAGCCCGGTGCCAGGCATTTTGAAAAAGACGAACAATGCATGACTATCCCTTCGGTGTCGAAGGCTTTGGCCGGCAGCGGCCGCTTGGCGTCGAAATACAGCTCGCCGTAAACATCGTCCTCTATCAGCGGAACGTCATAACGGGTCAGCAACTCGACCAAGGCTTGCTTTTTTTCATCGGACATCAGGCTGCCCAGCGGGTTCTGGAAGTTGGTCATCAGCCAGCAAGCCTTAGGCCGGTGCCGCTCTATGGCGCGCTCGAGCGCCGCCAGTTCAATGCCTTCGCGCGGATGCGTAGGCACTTCGATCGCCTCCAACTGCCTGCGCTCCAGCGACTGAAGCGCGGCATAGAAGGTGGGCGATTCGACCAGCACCGCGTCGCCCGGCCGGGTCACGGCGGCCAGGCACAGGTTCAAGGCCTCGAGCGCGCCGTTGGTAATGACAATGTCATCGGGATGGATAGGCAGGCCGTCCGCAAGATATCGCAGGGCAATCTGGCGGCGCAAACCGGCGTTGCCCTGAGTCAGATCATCTACCGTGCTCCATGGGTCGAGCTTCTGCACACTTTCGGCCAAAGCACGCCCAAGCCTGGCCATGGGGAAAAACAAAGGGCTTGGAAACGCCGATCCCAACGGCACCAAACTCCGAGCCGCAGCGGATTCGAGCACATTGAATACCCGCTCGCTGATATTCACGGACACCGCTTCTTCTTGAGGTTGCGATGGCGAATCCGCTTCGGGCGCAAGCCGGCGGGCGCCATGCACCACGAAATAGCCGGAACGCTGGCGCGCGCGTATCAGCCCCTGGGCTTCCAGCATGTAGTAAGCCTGGAAGACGGTGGAGGCGCTGACACCGCGGCTTGTCGTCATCTGCCGTATCGAGGGCAGCCGGTCTCCCGGCCGGAGCACGCCCATGCGGATGGACTCGGCAAGCTCCGCGGCCAAAGATTCATATAGTTTCATGACTTATATGATGCCGCCACCAGGCGGGATAATGCCTGCGAATTGGCATCGCCCAGTTCAAACAGACCGTTTGCCGTGCCTATCCTATCCGGCAGCGCCTCGTCCTGGCTGACTTTCCACTTGCCCACAATTTCGGTAATTGGAATTTCGATTCCCACAATGGCCCGGGCAAGCCGGTCGACGAATTCCGCGGGCGCGTCGGAAACCTTCCATGGCTGCGGCCTTGCCGCTTCGCTCTGGTTGGTCAGATCGACGATAACCTGCAGAATCCAGTCCCGATCTTGAATTACCGCGGGCGTTCCGTGGGCATGCACCACCGCGTAGTCCCATGTGGGAACCACCTTCCCATCGACTTGTTTGCCGGGATACCAGGAAGGTGTGATGTACGACGCAGGTCCCTGGAACATGACCACCGACGGCACGGCGGTCGAAAGCTGTTGCCATACCTTGTTTGCACGGGATACGTGGGCGCGCAGCGTTCCGTACTTGCCTCGGGACGTATCCAGCACGAATGGGATATGGTTGGCGATCAGGCCGGCGGGGCCGAGCGTCACCCAAGCCCCGAGAGCGTGAGCCTGTATGAGTGCGTGCAAGACGCTCAAATCGAGTTCTTCGTGATAAGAAGGGACGTACACGGCTTCTCCGGTCAGGACGGATCCGAAAGCCGGCGGGATATCCCGGCTGAAACAAGATCCATCCCGAATCGACAGGACAGACAGCACCGCCCTATGCGCAGCCTAGGCCGGCGCGACCGGCGTCAGTCTTGACGGCTGGTGACTTCGAGCAAGTGATAGCCGAACTGGGTTTGCACCGGGCCCTGCACGACATTGACGGGTGCGCTGAACACCACGGCGTCGAATTCCGGAACCATCTGGCCACGGCCGAACGTGCCCAGATTACCGCCATCGCGGCTGGATGGGCAGCTGGAATTGTCTTTTGCGACTTGCGCGAAATCGGCGCCCCCTTCAATGGCGGCTTTGAGTTCGTTGCACTTTTCTTCAGTGGAAACCAGGATATGACGGGCAGAGGCTTGGACCATGAGTATTACTCCTTCTAAATGAGTCAAAGAGAATACCTCAAACAGAGATTTGCCGTGTTTCCATTCGTGGCACACTATGCTCTCGAATCGGGATACCGGCCGAAAAAACTCCAGGAGAAAACGATGTTTTCAGTGATTTTCGAAGTCCATCCCAAGAGCGGGCAATGGGATGCCTATCTGGGCACCGCCAAAATGCTGCGGCCCGAACTGGAGCAGATCGAAGGTTTCATCGACAATATCCGTTACCGCAGCCTTACCCGGCCGGGATGGATTCTGTCGCTTTCGGGCTGGCGCGATGAAAAGTCCCTGGTGCGCTGGCGCGTCAAGGCCAAGCACCACCAGGCGCAAGAGAAAGGCCGCTCTGAAATCCTGTCGGACTATCACCTGAGGGTCGGCCAATTGACGCAAGATACCAGGCTGCCCCAGGGCCATGATTTGCACGAACAGCGGCTGGACGAAACCGAGGCCGGCGCAGGCACTACCATAACCTTGATCGACGCCAAGCGGCCGCAAGAATTTGGCGAATCGGCGGATCTCGCCGCCTGTTCCGCACTTCTGGGCCTCGATCTCCACGCGGATGGCTTGATTTCCTGGGATGTGTTCGACGCCGTCCTGACCCCAGGCGATCTCATGCTGATGCTTTCATGGCGCGACCAGGTTGCCGCCCAGGCCTTCGAAACCACAGTCAAGTTGCCGGACGATGCCCGGCTGCGCCGGGTGCGCGTGGTGCGCGACTATGGCATGTTCGACCGGCGCGAAGCGCCGCAATACTATCCCGAGGCGGCTCGATTATCTATATAAGCGTCGCCGCCGGCGAACTGACGCGGCGGCTCCATGAGCCGTGATCGGTCAGGCCGCCGCTTGCAAGGCGCCGGCACTCTCCAAGGCGAGCAGCAGCTTCTTTGCGCCCAGCCCGCCGGCAAATCCTGTGAGAGCGCCGGATGCGCCGATTACGCGATGGCATGGGGCAATAATCGAGATCGGGTTTCTGCCATTGGCGGCGCCAACCGCCCGGACCGCCTTTGCATGGCCAATTTGCACCGCGATCTCGCTGTAACTGCGAGTTTCTCCAAATGGTATGGTCAGCAGCGCCTGCCAGACCTTTTTTTGAAACTCCGTTCCGGCAAAGCCGAGCTCCAGTTCGAAATGATCCCTTTTCCCCGCGAAATACTCGCGCAGTTGCCGTTCCGTCTCGACCAGAACCGGACTGTTCGCATCTTCATGCATGGGACCAAGCCGCACCCGATTCGGCCTATCGTTTTCCCATAGAATCGCGGCAAGCGTTGATCCCTTTGCGACAAGCGTCAACTTGCCGACGGGTGAGTCCATCATCTTGTATGCATATGACATTTCCTGGCTCCTTGCGATTGGAAATATAGTAAACCACCAACGATTCATGCTTGGCGATCGAGTGGCGGCAGGCATGTCATAAGTCTAGGAGCCCATCGTGGCGCTGAAAATCCGTTCCTTGCGGTTGAATTCGCGGCTTTATATACGTTTTATCAGCGAGAGAAGTCGAAGCGCTTGCGTCAGATGAGGCTTATCCAGCATAACGCCTTCCAGTTGCACAGTTCCTTGGCCTTGATGGTCCTCGAAGGCGACGACGACCGCTCGCGCATGCTGGACTTCCTCTTCGGTCGGCAGAAAACCCTCGTTGATGATGCCGACTTGGGCGGGGTGGATGGCAAACTTGGCGCTAAAGCCATCGCGCCTGGCTTGCGCCACCTCGGCCTTCAGCACGGCGCTTTCGCGGAACTCGGGGCAGACCCCATCGATAGCGAGCACGCCCGCCGACTTGGCTCCGAGCAGGCATAAAGTACGGGCGAGCTGGTAAGTAAAAGCCAGCGTGCCGTCGAGCGCCTTATTGGTGCTGGCGCCCACCGCAGAAGACAAATCTTCTGCGCCCCAGGTCAATCCGATCAACCTGGCGGAACAATCGCGATAGCTGTCCAGGCCGAACATGGCGTGCGGGGTCTCGGTCGCCACGGGAACAATGCCTATGCTTCCCTCGGAAACCCCGTCCCGCCGTTCCAGCGCGGTCAGATAATGATCCAGCACCTGCACATCGGCTCCGCTTGCGCACTTGGGCAGCAGGACGGCATCTGGCGCACCTCTTGCGATAACAGCCAGATCGTCGAGAATGAATGCGGAATTCAGCGGATTCACACGCACCCAGAGCTTTTGCTTGCTTCGATCGATATTCGCTTGCAGATAACGCACTGCCAGGTCGCGAGCGTATCCAAGCCGGCTCGCGGATACGGAATCTTCCAGGTCCAGAACCACGGCGTCCGCGCCGCTGGTAGCGGATTTTTCAATTTTTCGCTCACTATCGGCGGGAACGAACAAGATGGACCTGATGGTGGATGTCGTCATGGCTTCTTCTTCATCAAGGCACTGCGCCGGATGCTCGCGACAAGGACATCATTCTGGTTATAGCCACGATGTTCAAAGAGAACGATCCCGTTCTCCGGCCTTGAACGGCTCTCCCGCAGACTGATCACCTCCGTTTCAGAGCGCAATGTGTCTCCATGAAAGACCGGCGCCGGAAAACGCACTTCCTCGAACCCAAGATTTCCGACTGTTGTACCCAAGGTCGTATCCTGTACGCTGACGCCGACGATCAGGCCCAGAGTGAACGCGCTATTGACAATACGCTGCCCGAACTCGGAGTGCTGGCGGCAGTACTCCTCATCAATATGCAGCGGCGCAGGATTATGCGTCAACGCCGAAAAAAGGACATTATCCATTTCGCTAACAGTGCGTCGGACACTGTGCGATATGATCTGGCCAACCTGGAATTCATCAAAGTACAAACCTGGCATAGTAGGACTCCCCCTGGAAAATCGTGCCGGCGCTCGGCGCCGGCTAGAAACGGACGTTGTTCTTGCCTTTCAAGCCCAGCAAGGAACGGGCTTCATCGGGACTGGCGATGGATAAGGACAAACCCTCCAGAATGGCCTTGACCCGTCCAACCTGAACGGCATTGGACTCGGCCAACCGGCCGGGTCCGTCCCAGAGGGAATCTTCAAGGCCAACGCGTACGTTGCCTCCCATGGCGGCTGCCATGGATGCGATGGGCATCTGGAAACGCCCCGCGCCCAGCACCGACCAGACGTAATCCTCGCCAAACAGACGATCGGCAGTGCGCCGCATATGCGCGACGTCATCGGAATGAGTTCCGATGCCCCCTAAAATGCCGAACACTGTCTGCACGAAGAGAGGGCCTTTTATCAGACCGCGGTCAACGAAATGTGCCAGGTTATAGAGATGCGACGTGTCGTAGCACTCGAATTCGAAACGCGTGCCATTGTCCTGGCAGGATTCCAGGATGTACTCGATGTCTTTGAATGTGTTGCGAAAGACCAGATCCCGTGTGGATTCAAGATAGTCTGGCTCCCAGGAATGTTTAAAATCCTGATACTTGCCCAGCATGGGATAGAGACCGAAGTTCATCGAACCCATGTTGAGCGATGCCACTTCCGGTGCCAGCACAAGAGCAGGCTGAAGCCGTTCATGCACGGTCATCGCGGGTGATCCGCCTGTAGTCAAATTGATCACCCCGTCGCATCGCTCCTTGATGGAAGTAACAAAATTCTTGAAAAGGCTGACCTCCTGCGACGGACGGCCGGTCTCGGGGTCGCGCGCATGCAGATGCACGATGGCTGCGCCGGCCTGCACGGCTTCGACCGCGGCATCCCGGATTTCCGGCCCGGTAATCGGCAAATGAGGCGACATAGTGGGCGTGTGGATTGCACCGGTCACGGCGCAGGTAATAATGACCTTCTTTTGCTTTGCCATTTCTTGTACCTATTACTTAGTAGGACTTCGCTTGGCCGAGAACTTTTTCGGCGATGAAACACAGGATCATGTTCTGCGAGATGGGCGCGATGCGAGGCAGCATCGCTTCGCGAAACAGCCGTTCCACGTGGTATTCCTTTGCGTAGCCCATGCCGCCATGCGTAAGAACCGCCGTTTCGCAGGCCTTGAAGCCGCTCTCGGCGGCAAAATACTTGGCGGCGTTGGCGTGCGCCGCACAGGCTTGCCCTGTGTCATACAGCCAGGCGGCCTTCTGATACATGAGCTCGGCAGCCTCCAGCTCGATCCATCGCTCTGCAAGCGGGTGTTGCACGGCCTGGTTCATGCCGATCGGACGGTTAAAGACAACCCGATCCCGAGCGTACCGCGAGGCATAACGCAGCGCGGCGCGCCCCAAACCGACCGCCTCGGCCGCAACAAGTATGCGCTCGGGGTTCAATCCGTGCAGCAAGTACTGGAACCCTTTCCCTTCCTCGCCGATCCGGTCTTCCATCGGCACGACAAGATCATCAATGAATAATTGATTCGAGTCGACCGCGGCCCGCCCCAATTTCTGGATTTCGCGCACCTCGACGTACTTGCGGTCCAGCTTGGTGTAAAACAAGGTCAACCCATCAGTCTTGGACTTGACTTGGTCCAATGGTGTCGTACGCGCGAGCAGCAATATCCTGTCGGCGACCTGCGCAGTCGATATCCATACCTTCTGACCCGAAACGACGTAGGCATCGCCCTTGCGAACAGCCATGGTCTTCAGGGCCAATGTATTGAGTCCAGTATTGGGTTCGGTCACCCCGAAACACGCCTTCTCTTCGCCGCGTATCAGCGGAGGAAGCCAGCGCGCCTTTTGACTGTCATTGCCGAATACGACAACCGGATGCAGCCCGAAGATATTCATGTGCAGCGCCGATGCTCCGGACATGCCCGCGCCCGAACCAGCCACCGTTTCCATCAATATTGCCGCTTCGAGTATGCCTTGGCCGCTGCCGCCGAACTCCGGCGGCATGGCAATGCCCAACCATCCCGCCTTGGCCATGGTTTGATGAAAGTCATGGGGAAACTCGTGATTATTATCTTTCTTGAGCCAGTAGCTCTCATCGAAATCACGGCAGATTGTCTCTACCGCTTCCCGGATGGAAGCGTGATCGTCAGTAGGTTTGAAATCCATGATTGAGCTCGTTCGTAAGCCGATATGGCCGTGGTTAGGCGTAATTTTCCGGCACCCATGAACGCACGATGTTCTGGGTAGCCAGGTCCTTCATCTCTTGTTGGCTCATGCCGATTTCGGCCAGCACTTGATCGGTATGCTCGCCCAGCATGGGCGCCGGGCGGCGGACGGGCATCCGGTTGCCATCGAACCGTATCGGCTGCGACACTGTTTTGATCATCCCCAGCACAGGATGCTTGTACTCTCTGACCATCTCCGATGCGGCCGTGTGCGGATGGGCAGAGAGATCGCCAAGGTTGTGCAGCGGCGAACACGGGATTCCCAGCGCGTCCAGCCGTTCGATCCAATAGGCGCAGGGTTGCTCGCGAATTACCTTGCGCACGAGTTCCACGGTTTCCGTCCGATTCTTTACCCGGCTGGCATTGGTGCTGAAGCGCGGGTCATCTACGTAGGCCCGCAATCCGGCAAGCCCACAGAACTTCCGCCAAAGGTTATCGTTGGCCACTCCAAGAATCAGCGGCTTGTCGCTGGCCGCGAAGATTTCATAAGGACATAGAGACTCATGCCCGCTTCCTGGCTTCTGCGGCTCGGTGCCGCGCTCCCAGAACCCCTGAAGAAAATACCCCAGGAAGGCGGTTGCCGTGTCGAACAGCGAGACATCAATCTTCATTCCGCGCTGCGTTCCGTGACGTTCGTACAGCGCGGCCAAAATGCCGGTCAACGCATGCATACCCGTGGCTTGGTCGACAGGCGAGAACGGGCTGCGCACTGCATTCCCACCCGGTTCGCCGGTAATCGATAACATACCGGTGAACGCTTGCAAGATGACGTCATATCCCTTTCCCTCTCGCATGGGCCCGCGTGTTCCAAAGCCAGAAATACTGCAATAAACCAAGCGCGGATTGATGGCCTTCAGCGTGTCGTAGTCTATCCCCAGCCGGGCGGCAACGCCCGGACCGAAACTCTCTATGGCCACGTCGGCTGTTGCGGCCAGCTTCTGACAAATGCGCCGTCCTTCCGGAGTTTTCAAGTCGATGACTATGCTGCGTTTGCCGCGATTAGCGGCGAGAAACGGCGTTCCCAGTTGCTCACCGCACGGCGCATGCGGAAAAGGCGGCCAGCGGCGGCTATCGTCGCCCGTGCCCATCGGCTCGACCTTGATCACTTCGGCCCCCATGTCCGCCAGATACTGGGTGCACAGAGGACCGGCAAGCACTTTTGAAAAATCAAGCACGCGGATCTCGCGCAAGGGAGACGCATCCATAGTCAACGCTCTTAAAAATTTTCGTTAATGATTATTGAGGCTGCATGCCTGAACTCTGTATGCTTCGTCGCCACACATCGCTCTGCTCGGCCAGAAAGCTGCGAAACTCTTCGGTGCTTGTCGGCTTGATTACCGAACTGGTCCCTTCTTCAAGCTGTTTCCGAATTTCCGGGTTCTCCAGCGAGGCGCGAAGCGCGGCATTCAGGCGCTCCACAATTGCCTCGGGCGTCCCGGCGGGCGCCATCAAGCCTAGCCATGCATAGAGACCGAACTCCTTGAGTCCTGGAGTTTCGTTGAGCGCAGGCATGGAGGGTGCGATGGGAAGCCGTTCATCGGATGTCGTTGCCAGAGCCCTGAGCCTTCCCCCATCGATGAAGGCCCGGGACGCCGCGAAATCCACAAAACAAAAATCGACTTCCCCGTTCACGATGTCCGTAAAAAGCTGGGGTGTCGTCTTGTAAGGCACGGCGGCTGCCTTGATGCCGGCCATGTGAACCAGCAACCCTGCCGACACCTGGCCTCCCGTGTTTCCGTAACCATAGGTCAGTTTGCCGGGATTCGACTTTGCGAAAGCAATCAATTCCGCCGGTGTCTGGAACGGAGACCCTTCCTTGACGAGGAAGGCCAGCGGGTTGATCGTCATTCTGCCGATAGGGGCGAAGTCCTTGACAGGGTCATATCGCAGCGATTTGAAAAGATACGGATTGCCGGAATGCGTTGAATTGGTCCCTACCAACAGGGTATAGCCGTCGGGTTTGGCTTTTGCCACATACTCAGTGCCAATTTGCCCACTCGCTCCGGCCTTGTTCAAGACGACAATTGACGCACCTAATCTCTTTGCCATATCCGCAGCGATGATCCGCGTAATGACGTCTGTGCCGCTCCCCGCGCCAAACGGCACGACGATCGAGATGGGCTTGGCCGCATCAGGATACGAGGGTTGCGCAAAGACGGACGTCCAGCACATGACGGACATGGCCGACACTAATAGCCTTTTGATTCTCATCATTGTCTCCTTTCTATTTTTATCGCAGGATATTGGCACGTACGGTATCCGCGATGATTGCGTCTCGTTGGGTGTCCCAACGCTATCGTTTCCAGCCTGAATAGCATTGGAGCTTGCTTAAGTGTAGGGATGAGTATTTAATTAATCAAATTAAATATATAGCTCAATTAAGTAATTTAAATAATGAATATTTCAGTAAGACTGCTCAAAGCGTTTTGCGCGCTGGAAGAGTGTCTCCAGTTCACACTGGCGGCAAAACGCTGCAACCTGACGCAATCCGCCTTCAGCCAGTTGATAGGAAGACTGGAACAGCAAGTTGGCATGCGGCTATTCGAGCGCGACACTCGGTCAGTGCGGTTAACCGCGGAAGGAAAGCTGTTCTCGGCCAAAGCGCGGGAAATCCTCGAGCACATCGAACGCGCCATGCTTGAGGTGCAGAACTATGCTGACAAGCAGCACGGACGCCTGGCATTCGCAATGGTGCCTTCGTTGGCGGGCGCATGGGCTCCCACATTGCTCGAACGCTTCCACAATGCGCATCCCGCCATCACTCTGCAGATTTTTGATACCTATTCTGAGCGCTGCCTGCAATTGCTGCGTGAAAAGCAGGTCGATTTTGGAGTAACCGCCCAACCCGGCGACCCTGGCGAATTTCTTACAAGTACACTGTTCGAGGAAAGGTTCTACCTCGTGTGCGCCTCCAAGCATGCACCAACGAAATCGAGGGCCGTCTTTTTGCGAGATCTTCGCGGCGTGCCCATTATCCACTTGGTTCAGACGGAAAGCGTCCGTGTGGTTTCAGCCTCGCAGATGCATCACTTGCGGCCGATGCTGCGCGCCGCGGGTGCGCAGGACGTAGGCATCGAAGTCGAACATGCGTCTACGCTGGCTGGCCTGGTCAAGCAGGGGATAGGATGCAGCGTGGTGCCCGAATCGATGGCGAATCAGTTCAAGATCGACGGTATCGTCTCGGTTCCGGTCTCCCGTTCTGCGTTCCGCCGTTCAATTTTTCTGGTGCAGCGACAGTGGGACAGCCTCTCGCCGGCAGCGGCAGTCTTTATCGAATTGATGAAAGCCCACTTGCCACAAGGCGCCATAGCAGCGAAGCACAATAACAAACCTACTCATCAACGGTTGTCTGGCCAATAATCGGGACATCATGATAAGCGCGGACTCACTTACTGCTCAGGCACTTGAATCGCTGCCGGACCTCGGCAGGCTCGTGGATTTCCACGAAGTGTCGCATGCAAAATCGCTTCGGGAGGCTGCCCTCAGGCAAGGGGTAAGCCAGTCCGCCATTAGCCGCAGCATTTCGTCCCTGGAGAAAGACCTGGGCCTCGTGCTGCTGGAACGATCGCGCACCGGGATTACGCTGACCGAGCATGGCAAGGCCCTTCTTGCGCGGGTCGAGGCCGTGCTGTCCGCTGTCAGCCAAGCGCAAGGCAAGGTGCGCGCGCTCAAGAACCTGGCCGCAGGCACAGTCAGGCTTGCTCTTCCGGCCACACTCTCCAGCTTTCTCCTTCCCCCGCTCTTCGGCCTTTACGCGGCTGAACTGACGAAAACCAATATCAGCATTCTGGAAGGTTCGGCGCGCCATATTCATCAGTGGCTGAAAATGGGCGAAGTGGACATCGGTATTATTGTCGGCCCTAGCCAGGACAGGCAAATCAGCGCCGAACTGCTGTACGTGGAGAACCTTTACTTCATGTGCAGGTCATTGCCCGACGGCATGGATCCTCATGCCCTGCCCTTTCGACAACTGGCCGACATGCAATTGGTATTGCCGTTAATGCCGCTAGGCAGCCGGCAAATACTCGAGTCCATGGCCGAACAGCAGGGAGTGCGCCTGAATCCGCTGGTAGAGGTGGATAGTCCCAGCATCCAGAAGCTGCTGGTACTGCGCCATGGACTATGCGGCGTGTTTTCGCGTCTGGTTTGCCAGGATGAGATCGAGGCGGGCCTGATCCATGCCATTCCAATCACTCCGGCGCCGCAGCGCAGCTTCTATATTGCCACGCGCGAAGGCGGCGCCTCGACCCCGGCAACCCGCTTGCTTGCGCATCTGCTAAGACGGGTTGCCCTTGGGCTGAACCACCTCAAATCAAATTAGCGGCTCAACCCCCGTCCATGGCAATGCCGGCCTTGTTTATCACCGCCTTCCATTTGCTGACCTGAGATGAAAGCACCTTGCGGAAAGCATCAGGGCTTTCATCCCGGTCAATGAACACTCCCTCCGCCTTGAAGTCCTTTATCAGGCTAGGCGAAGACAGCGCCTTGAGCGTAATTTCGCTGAGTTTGCGTTCCACGTCCGGCGGAATACCCGCCGGCGCGAATAGGCCTATCCATACCGACATTTCCGCCTCGGGGAAACCTACTTCGGCCACGGTCGGAACATCGGGGAACAGGTTGGAACGCTGATTCGTGGTTACCGCCAATGGGACCAATTTGCCGCTCTTGATATGCGGCAGCACCAACTGCGAATTGCCGAAAATAATATCAATGCGTCCGCCCAATAGATCGCTTAGCGCGCCGGCGGCGCCTTTGTAGGGAATATGCAGCAATTCCACACCGGCGACCTGCGCCAGGAGTTCCCCGCCCAAATGAGACGTGGACCCCACGCCGCCCGAGGCATAGGTCAATGGCTTGCCCTTGGCGGCCCGTTCTTTGGCAAGGACGATAAGCTCCTTGAGCGATTTCACATTAAGAGTGCTTTGAGCCACCAGAATATTGGGGAACGATCCAATGCGTGAAATGGGTGTGAAGTCCTTGATGGGATCGTATGAGAGACTTTTATATAGCCCCGCATTGATGGCATGTGTGCTGATGGTGCCGGCGAGCAGGGTATAGCCATCCTTTGGCGCGCGCTTGACGGTGTTTATGCCGACTATTCCTCCGGCGCTTGGAAGATTCTGAATGACGATGGGCTGGCCCATGATCTTTGACATCTCGTCGGCCACCCGGCGTGCCGTGATGTCGGATGAACCGCCCGCCGTGAACGGCACGATGACAGTAACAGGCCTGGACGGATAATCATCCTTGGCCTGCGCGGCGGGCGCGGCAAAGGCCAGAACACACGCGGCAACAATAGATACCCCGGCGCCGATCCAGATTTTTGCTTTATTCAGAACCATGTGAACTTCATCCTTTGATTGAATTATTGGACAACAAACGGCACGGCCGGCCTATGCCACCGCTCTCCGGTAGATGTCCCGGGCCTTCGCCTGGACCTCGTTCAGATGCTTGGCCATGGCCTTGTAATCAATGGAATAAACATAGAAGGCAACGCCCGCGGGATCCCCGCCCTGGATTTCCTCGGGGTCGTTGATGTATATCCCGATGGGTATCTTGCGCTTGTGGGCAGCGCCTTTGATCTTCTCGATAGCCGCAAGAACCTCCGGATGACGCAGTTGCCCATGCAAGCCCATTGAAGTTGCGAGATCAGCAGGGCCGGGCATCAGGCAGTCGACCGACACCTCTTCGAGTATGGAATCAATCTTCTCCACGACCACGGCATCTTCGATAAGCCCCATGGACAGGACACTCTTATTCGAGGATTCGGCCACTTGGGCGAAGGGCGTAAGGCCGAATCCGGCCGCCGGCACACCGGTGCAAGTAGGCCGCGTGCCCATGGGCGCATAGCGCATCGCCCGCACAACATCGTCGACTCCATAGGCTTGCATGCCATAGTGAGGCAGCATGAATCCGGCGGCTCCAGCATCAAGAAGGCGGCCCGCATCGGGAAAATTGGCTACCCCCAAACGCACTATGGGTTTGATTCCAGTGGCTTGGCAACTGCGGATATGGCCAATGACACTACGGACGTCGTTAGCGCCGTGCTCCATGTCAATAATGACAAAATCAAACCCGGAATAGGCAAAGACAGCCGATATGTCCGGGTCTGGGGAAAAAATAAATGCCCCCAGGACTGTTTTCCCGGACTTCGGGGCGAGCTGCATTAATTCTTTCAGGTTGACCGCATTCATTCATAACCCCAGTGAACAATTAAAGCGTCAAGGTACACGCTGACGCACTGGCCTGGCTATGGATTGGTGAATCGATTCTGTCAATAGTCGGCTGCAAATCCGTCAATGGACGGCCCTCGGCCGCAGCCGCTTTCCGCCATCATGAAACGTGGGAACGTTGCCGAGCGCGATGCTCATGATCGGCCCACGTCCGTAGCTGCAGCAGTTGCTCCAGGACGGGCTCGATTTCAAGCAAAAAACAACGCCCCGCCGGGGTCAACAGCGTCTCATGCTTGCCCCCGCGCACAAACAGCAAGACGCCAAGGTCGCGCTCTAACTGCTGCAGCGGCCGGGACAGCGCGGACACGGTCAACGCCAGGTGCTCTGCCGCGCGCCGGTAGGATCCGTGCACGGCCACCATATAGAAATAAACCAGCGTTCTCGTGTCATGACTTCGCCTTTTCATTTTTCCCTCATCCCAGAAGCAAAGCGCTACTCAACGCGCAAGGTAAGCACACCATGAACAGAATTGCATCGCACTGTTGTCAAGGCCGATTCACCATAGCATGGCCATTGCCAAGGCGGAACGTGTACTGTGCTAGCACGTGTTGGAACCGTCCATTCCCTTTCATTTATTCTTGCCAGGACCATATGCTAGAGATAGAAAACCGCTCATTCCTTATAACCGGCGGACTAAGCCTCATAGGCTCGCACCTAGTGGAAGCGCTGCAGAATGCGGGCGCAAAAGAAGTCCTGCTGCTGGACAACTTCAGCCTTGGCTCGACGGAGCTGGCGAAAACCATGGAGGGCAAGAAGGGCGTGGCCGTCATTCGCGGCGATATCACCCGGCTGCCCGACCTGCTGCACGCAATGAAAGGCGTCGATGGCGTATTTGCCCTGGCCGGCTACCTGACTTTGCCCATGAACGCCAACCCCGCGCTCGGCGTGGAAGTGAATGTTATGGGCATGCTCAACACCCTTGAGGCCGCACGCGTTCTAGGCAACAAAAAAACCGTGTTCGCCTCGTCGATCTCGGTCTACGGCGATCAACGCACCCAAACCATCCACGAAGACACAGCGTTCGGTTCAGCCGGCCTGAATCCCGCTTTTTCCACCTACGCTTCAACCAAACTGGTGGGCGAACACCTTGGCCGCCTGTATGCCCAAAAATACGGGGTTTGCGCCTGCAATGCCAGATTCTCCACGGTATATGGCGAAAACCAGCACGCCCGGGGGGTGAACGCCCTGTACATTCTCGAAGCCCTGCAGGCCGTTGCCCAAGGAAATGCCCCGGTGATTGCCGGGTCCGGCCACGAGGCACATGACTTCATCCATGCAAGCGATATTGCGCGCGGCTGCATTGCCATCATGCGGCAGGCGCAAGCTGGCGCCACGTTCAACATTGCGTCAGGAGTGTCGACGAGCGTCGCCGATGCCGTGCGCAAGGTACTGGCCGAATATGGCAGTACGCTCGCACCGGTTTACCAGCAGGACAACCGTGAGGCCAAAGCGGCTTCGCATACCAAGCTGGATATTTGTATCGACCGCGCGCGCGACGAGCTCGGCTGGGAGCCCAAGGTATCGCTTGCGGAAGGAATCCACAGGCTGCGCGTTTGGATGGAAAGCCAGGCCGCTTAGGTTCGATCCGATGTTTGAAGAACGAGTCTAAAGTCTGATGGATTCAGTACCGCGATGCACTATGCAGGCCTGCTGCATGAAGAGGAATGCATTACTCATCGCGAGGCCCACCGTGTCGACACTACAACGTCCAATCCAAGCAAGTTCGCCTACCTAGGCGATGCTACGGCATCGGGCTGCGGCGCGCTCATGGCGTCCCGTTACCAAAGCCGCTCAACAATTCGGGCATTCAATTACATCCAAACTGGCTTTGCCTGCTTAAAGGCATGCGGTGCTCTCACCTACTAGCCAGAATGAGGGCAACCCCAGACCTGGCACCACCCCATCCTTAGCTGCGAATCGCTTATCGCGACTGAGAGCCGTCATCGATGTTCGATGCGTCAATGCGACTACGACCCCTCCACGCCAATTTTTCTTGCTCCATCTCATGGCCGCAAAAAAATAATTCCTTTTGTCTGGTTTTAATATATAGTATGTACATTACATATAAACCAGACAATAAATGTCGGCCTAAATTCCAACACAGCGAAATTCAACTATGCACTCTTCCACGAACAAACCATTCGGGCCTCTCAAGGGGTTGCGCGTAATCGACGCAGGCCAAATGATTGCCGGTCCCTTGTCTTGCACGCTGCTTGCCGACTTTGGCGCAGAGGTCATTAAACTTGAGCATCCTGTCCACGGCGACGCCATGCGGGCGCGCCCGCCCGAAAAAGACGGCAAATCCCTTTGGTGGAAGGTCATCGGGCGCAACAAGCGCAACGTGACGTTAAATCTGTCCAAACCACAAGGACAAGAACTTCTCAAAAAACTGATCAAGTCGGCGGATGTGCTGGTGGAGAACTTTCGTCCAGGCACATTCGAGCGTTGGGGACTGGGCTACGACGTTCTAAAAGAGATCAACCCGGGACTGGTTTTCGTTCGGGTTTCGGGCTATGGGCAAACCGGGCCCTATGCATCGCGCGGCGGCTACGGCACCGTGGCCGAGGCCTACACCGGCATTCCTTCATTCACGGGCTTTCCCGATGGTGCGCCAACGTTGAGCTCCTCGTTCGCCATGGCTGACTCGGTTGCCGCCACGTTCGCCGCGCTCGGCGCCATGATGGCAGTGTTCGAGCGCGATCACTCTTCCGGCATGGGTCAAGAGGTCGACGTAAGCCTGTACGAACCCCTATTCCGACTGGTCGAGTTTCAGGCCATCGCCTATGACCAGCTAGGACTGGTTCGCGAGCGAATCGGCAATCGTTCGATCACGGACTCACCCCGCAATGCCTATAAAACCCGCGATGGGCGATACATCACGATATCGGCCAGCACGCAAAAAAGCTTTCAGCGCTTGCTCGACACCATGGGCATGTCCGAGCTTGGCAGCGACCCGCGCTTTTGCGATGGCCTGGCTCGCCAACGCCATGCCGATGAGCTCGACGCCATGATGGAGAAATGGTTTCTCGAACACGAGTTCGACGAGGCGCTGCGCCTCCTGGATGAAGGCGAAGTGGTAAGCGGCCCCATCCTGACCATTGCCGATATTTTCAAGGATCCGCACTATCTGATGCGCAAAACCATTGCCAGGGTCAAGGATGAGGACTTCGGCGAAGTGGCCATGCCCAATGCCACACCGTTGATGAGCCGCACGCCAGGCGAGGTCCGCCATCCCGGCCTGCCCTTGGGCCATGAGACAGATGCGTTCTATCGGGAAGAGCTGGGCTTGTCGGACGATGAGCTGGCGCATCTGAAATCCATACAAGTCATCTAAAAGAGGAATGATCGATGAGCGGTTTTGATAACGTGTATATCGTTGGCGCCGGCCAGACGAAATACGAAAAAAAAACAGACAAGCACGTCATACGCCTGATGTGGGAGGCGGCGCAACTGGCGCTCGATAACGCCGGCCTGAAGTGGTCCGACGTTGATGGCCTGGGCCAGGCCTGTTTTACCTTGGCGCCGGAAAATGTCACCACGGTGGCTGAGCACCTCGGTATCGAATGCAAATTCATGTTCCAGGGATTATATGGCGGCGCATCGGGCATTATCGGCATGCATCATGCCGCCCGCGCCATCGAAGCCGGCGACGCGGACTGCATCATCATCTTGGCCGCGGACGCCTTTGATGTCAGCAGCCATATGAGCATGAACCGCAGCGCCGGACAGCACGACTACATGGGTGTCTGGGGATACGGTGCGGCGAACGGCGTTTTTGCGATGCAGACGCGCATGTATATGGAGCGCTATGGCACGAGCGCCGAAGATTTCGGACGGCTATGCATGGCGTTTCGGGAAAATGCGCGCCTGAATCCGAACGCGTTGCTGCGCGGCGAAATGACCATGGACGACTACCTGAACGCGCGCCAGATCGCCGACCCCTTGCGCCTGTTCGACTGCGTTTTGCCTTGCTGCGGAGCCGATGCCGTGGTGATGGTGAGCGAAAAAATCGCCAGCCGGCTGCCGGGTCCCAAGAGCCGCCTGCTCTCGGCGGGCGAAATTCACAACTACCCCGCGCACGACCTTTACGGCCTGACCGCGGGATGGGAAACATTCAGCCCGCGCATGTGGGAGCGCGCAGGAATATCGCCTACGGATGTCGACTTTGTTCAGGTGTACGACGACTACCCGGTCATGTGCTTCGTGCAACTCGAGGGCATGGGTTTCGCCAAGCGCGGCGAAGCGTCCAGGCTGTTCCAGGAGAACGATTGCACAGTACGCGGCAACTTCCCCATGAATACTGGCGGAGGCCAATTGTCGGCCGGCCAATGCGGCGCGAGCGGGGGAATGATAGGTGTGACCGAAGCCATCTTTCAACTGCATGGCCAGGCCGGCGATCGCCAGATTCAGAACTGCCGCCGCGGCGTGGTCAGCGGCTACGGCGCCGTATCGTATGGCCGGGGACTGTCGGCCAGCGCTTGTGTCTTAGAGCGCATACAAGGAAGCTAAACCATGAGCACCCACGAAAAACCGCAACCCCGCATCAACTCTATCAACCGTCCGTTTTGGCAAGCTTGCAATGAAGGCAAGCTGATGATTCAACAATGCGAGTCCAGCGCCTGCGGCAAACTGACCTATTTTCCGCGCGTTTGCTGCCCGCACTGCGGCAACGGTGATCTGTCATGGAAAGAGGCGAGCGGAGAGGGAACCATCGAAACGTTTGCCGTTATCCGCCGTCCCCAGCACTCCAGCTTCTTTCACGAAGCTCCGTACTACTTTATTGCCGTGAGGTTGGTGGAAGGTCCGCTGATGTATAGCAGGCTCGAACACCCCTACGATCCTGAACTGGAACTGATGGGCCGGCCCGTCAATGTGATTTACACACAGCACGGGGAGAACCAAAAGCTGCCTTTCTTTATTCTGCAGGAGCAAAGCGATGCACCGCAGGTATAGGGTGGGCCTGGACGTTGGCGGCACATTCACGGATCTGTTCTTGTTTGACCGCGGTTCGGGGCGCACCTACACGCACAAAGTACCCTCCACGCCCCATCAGCCCCATCTGGCGCCGCTGCGCGGCATTGCCGAAATTCTCGAGAAAGCCGGCGCAATAGGCAAAGAAGTGGAGTTCGTGGGTCTTGGGACTACCGTAGCCACCAATGCCTTGCTGGAAAACAAAGGTGCGCTCACCGCCGTGGTGACCACTAAGGGCTTTCGCGATTTGCTTGAGATCGGGCGCCAAACGCGGCCTCATCTTTACGACCCATTCGTTAACAAGACGCCGCAACTGGTGCCGCGAGACCTACGCCGTGAAGTGGCCGAGCGGGTGAATGCCCATGGACAAGTCGAACTGAGTTTGGATGAGGCCGGCTTGCTGCAAGAGATTGATTACCTGCGCACAAGAGGCGTTAAAAGCATTGCCGTCTGCTTTCTGAATACATACTTGAATCCGGTCAACGAGCACCTGGCGGTTCGAATTATTCGCCGGCATTGGCCGGAAGTGAACGTAATAGCGTCTTATGACATTGTTCCGGAGTTCCGCGAATATGAGCGTTTCATCACAACCGTTGTCAATGCTTATCTAGTTCCTGCAACGTATGCCTACTTCACCATGTTCGAAAATATGGTGGCGGGTTTGGGAATTGACGTTCAACCTTTCGTAATGAGCTCAAGTGGTGGCGTGTTCAGCCCAAAGATGGCGGCGCAACGCCCTATCGACACGCTATTTTCCGGCCCAAGCGGCGGCGTCAGCGGCGCGGTGTTCGTTAGCCAATTAGCTGGAATCCAGAATGTCATTGCACTGGATATGGGCGGCACAAGTACAGAAGTGTGCCTGATCCGTGATGGCAAGCCTCAGTTAAGCCACCAGCGGGTGCTCAATGGCTACCCTATTAAAACGGCCTCATTCGATATTCACACCATAGGCGCCGGCGGCAGCAGCATTGCTCGCATGGACGATGGCGGCCTGCTGCATGTCGGCCCTGAAAGCGTGGGAGCCGATCCTGGCCCGGCGTGCTATGAAAAGGGGGGTATCGACCCGACCGTCACGGATGCCAATGTCGTTCTGGGCAGGTTGAATCCGGACTATCTGCTTGATGGCCGGCTGAAGATCAATGCAGGCAAATCGGCCGAGGTGATTCAACAGAAAGTGGCCTCGCAAAAGGGCATCGACGTCGTCGCCGCCGCAGGCGCCATCATTGCGTTGGCCGAGGCGAGCATGGCCCAGGCCTTGCGTGTGGTGTCGGTCGAGCGCGGTATCGACCCGGCCGACTTTCACCTGGTAGCCATTGGCGGAGCCGGCCCATTGCATGCGGCGGCTGTGGCCAAACAGGTCGGCATGGCCGGGGTGTTGATTCCGCCAAACGCCGGGGTGCTGTGCGCGCTCGGTGTACTGACCAAAGATATACAGCTGAGCGCGAGCCGCAGCACGCTGGTTCGGGAGTCACAACCGGATGCATGTGAAAAGCTGGACGGTACCTTCCAAGCCCTGGAACGTCAGATCGGCGCGGATCTGGCCGAACACGCTACGCACGGACGCGACATCCAGTTCCAGCGTTATGCCGACGTTCGGTACCGCAGCCAAAACCATGAACTGAGCATCCCCGTGGCCAACGGAAACGTTACGCTCGACGTGCTCGAGGAAGTCAAAGAAGCCTTCCACAGAGCCCACGAAGAACTGTATGGCTACCGATTTGCAGACCGTGAAATCGAATTGGTGACATTGCGCCTTACCGGATTCGTGCCTGTCGATCGTCCGGTACTGGCGGGTATAGAGAAGGATGGAGGCAACGTTCAGCCGACCGTTCAACGTTACCGCAAGACCTATTTCAACGAGGAAGAGCCGCAAGAATGCCCAATTTACCGGCGCGAGACCTTCACCGCCGGCACGGCCTTTGAAGGCCCCGCAATCGTGGAACAAATGGACACCACCGTTATCGTGCCACCGGGGTTCCGCGTGAAGGTCGACGCTTACGCCAACCTTCTGATGACCTGGCACTAAGGACAATCCAATGACGCAGTTTGCACAAATCGAAATCGTCGCCAGTGCTTTGGAAGCCGCGACCAGCGAGATGTTGGCGAGCCTGATTCGCACCGCATATTCCCCCAACATCAAAGAACGGAAGGACTGTTCGACAGCGATATGCGATATGCAAGGACGTGCGCTATCGCTTGCGGCGAGCGCTCCGGCACATCTGGGCTCAACGCTGCGTCTGGTGCCTCAGATCCTTCAGCGATTCCCGCTGGCAACGCTGCGTCCAGGCGACGCCTTCCTTGCCAACGATCCTTACATCGTTGGGGTAACGCATTTGAACGACTGCACCGTCGCCTGCCCCATCTTCCATGGCGGCAAGGCGGTCGGCTTCGCCGTAGCGGTAGCGCATCATTCGGACGTGGGCGGACGTGTTCCTGGCAGCGAAGCCGGCGACTCGGTAAGCATCTACCAAGAAGGCATACGCATACCGCCAGTGCAGATTTTCGCCGCGGGCTGTCCGCGCGAAGACATCATTGAACTGTTCATGCTCAACTCGCGCACGCCCCATTTCTCTCGCGGCGACCTGATGGCGCAGTTGGCCGCGGCGGAACGCGGCAGCCGGAGATTGATTGAGATCTATGCCCGCATTGGCGCGGACAGTGCCGAACATGCTATCGAAACGATGCTCAACGCCACAGAACTGCGCGTCCGCAGCAACATCGAACGAGTCTTGATGCCTGGCACCTATCACGGCGAAGACTGGCTCGATGAAGACGGCGTATCAGACCGGCCCGTAAAGCTTGCGGTGACCGTTACCGTCGAAAAAAGCCAGGTCATTGTTGATTTTTCCGGTTGCGAAAGCCAGATAGCCAGCGGAAAAAATGTGCCTTTGCCGCACACTCTGGCAACGGTGTACTTCGTACTGAAGATGTTCGTGGATCCGCAGGTGCCCATTAATGAGGGGCTGTTTCGCACCGTCAAGGTGATCGCGCCCGAGGCAAGCATTGTGAATCCGGTTGCGCCGGCCGCGGTAAGTTCGCGATTCATGACGTCGCAGATTCTGGCCGACGCGCTGGTGCAGGCCTTTGGCCAGGCATGTCCGGAAAAAGTCATGGCCGCGGGCGGACCCATGCAGGGAATGATCCTGTCCGGGCTCAATCCGGCAACCGGCACCTACTTCATCAGTTACGAGAACTACTCAGGCGGCCAGGGAGCCTCTTGTGTTCAAGATGGAATGGATGCGGTGCATATACATATGACCAACACGTCCAACTTGCCCATCGAATCGACCGAGACGGAGTTTCCGGTTCGCATCGAACGCTACGAACTGCGCACCGACTCCGCCGGCGCGGGTGAGCACCGTGGTGGATTGGGTGTGCGCCGCGATATCCGGATTCTTGGCCAGAAAATGACGGTATCGCTGCGCAGCGCACGCCAGAAATTTGGCGCCAAGGGCATTTGCGGTGGCGGAGACGGAGCGCTGGGCGCATTCATCCTGAACCCCGATACGCCTCATTCTGTTCGATTGCCATCGACCTCGTCCACCACCGCTCTGGGCCATGGCGATGTGCTTCGTATCGAAACCCCGGGAGGCGGTGGCTACGGTGCGCCCCCGCAGCGGAAACGCGCCAAAGTACAGCAGGACGAACAAGAGCAGAAAGTGAGTGCCGAGACGGCATCGCGGCTCTATGGCAACACAAAAATAGTTCCATGACACTGGACTCATACGAGCCTCGGTTTACTCTCTCAATAGGGAAAATAATGAAAAAGCATACCCGTTCACGTATAGGAAAAATCCGACAATTCGCCGCAGCCGCGGCAGCCATGCTCGCCGTATCAATAAGCGTCCAAGCGGCGGAAAAAACCGCTTTCCCCGAGCGGCCCGTCCATATCATCGTGCCCTACTCACCCGGCGGAACGACAGATTGGGCCGCTCGTCAGGTCAGCAACATTCTAAGCCAGATGAGCGGCGCGTCTTTCGTGGTCGAAAACAAGCCAGGCGCCGCCGGACGTATCGGCACGGGAATGGTCGCAACAGCGAAACCCGATGGGTATACGCTGCTGACGAACGACACGTCGTACGCCATGCTTCCCAGCATCTACAACGAGTTGTCCTGGGACCACGCCCGGGACCTTGTCGCCGTGAATGCCATAGCACGCACACCCGTCGTCCTGGTTGTGCCCATGAACTCGCCATTCAAGACCGTAGAGGAATTGGTAGGCTACGCCAAGAAAAACCCGGGCAAGCTCAACTTCGCCTCATCGGGACCAGGAAGCTCCACTCACCTGGCAGCGGAATTGTTTTTGCAGCGCAACAACATTGAGTTGACCCATATTCCTTACAAAGGATCGGGCGATGCCTTTGTCGCGACGATAGGCGAACAAGTCGACTTATTCATTACCGCGCTTCCAACAGCAGTGCCGCACGTGACTGGAAAAAAACTGCGGGCGCTGGCCGTATCGGGCGAACAACGTTTTCCGGCGCTGCCCGCCGTGCCTACATTCGCGGAGGCGGGCGTGCCCGATTTCAATATCACCAATTGGTTCGGAATCGCCGCTCCAAAGAATACGCCAACCGAAGTGCTCGATAAGCTTGATGAGTTGATTGCCAAGGCGGTTGCCACACCGGCCATTCAGAAGAACTTCAACGCGATGGGTGCTGAAGCGTGGGCGCCCGGACGCGAAAAATTCGCCAGCTTCATCAAGCAAGAAACGAATACCTGGCGAGAAGTAAGCCGGAAAGCCGGCATTAAACCCCAGTAAGCATCACGCTGGGGCGCACACCCCTTTTCCTGAACGCTACACCAACGCCGCACCTTACATTCAAAGGGAATCCCATGTTCGACACTTTGTTCTCGCGACTAGGCCAAGCCTGCAAACTCAGTACGTTGGCATTTATAACGATAGGCGGCGCGGTAGCTGTCTCGCCCAGCCAGGCCAACGACTATCCCACGCGACCTATTCAGGTCGTTATCCCCAACCCGCCAGGCGGCGGCACAGATACACTGGGCCGATTGATTCTAAACGCTACCACGAAGAAAACCGGCTGGAATCTTGTGGCGGTAAACAAGCCCGGAGCCGGAGGCGCCATCGGCCTGGACTTGACGGCGCGATCCGCTCCGGATGGCTATACGATCGCACTGGGTGAAACGAGCAATCTTGCCGTGAACCCGTCGTTGTACAAGAAACTGAGCTACAACCCTTCGAAGGATTTTTCCCCCGTCCTTCTTGTGGGCACAGTGCCGCTGGTTATGATTGTGCCGGGCAATAGCCCATATAAAGCAGCTGCCGAATTTATCGCCGCGGCCAAAACCAAGGAATTGGTCATGGGCTCGGCCGGCAACGGTACGGTCGGACATCTTGCGGGCGCCATGATGGAGCAGGCTACCCAAACAAAACTGCTGCATGTGCCATACAAAGGCGCGGCCGCGGCGCTGAATGATCTGATCGGCGGGCGCGTTTCGGTTTTTTTCGGCTCGTACCCATCCGTTCGCAATCAAATCGAATCGGGAAAGGTACGGGCCTTGGCGGTCACATCGGCCGAGAGATTGGCCGCACTGCCCAATGTTCCTACTTTAAAGGAGTCCGGGCTTGAAAACTTCGATGCTGTAGTGTGGTATGGTTTTGTCGCGCCAGCCAAGACAGGAGCCGCTCAAGTCGAAGCGCTGGCCAAAGGCATCAACGAAACTCTCGCAACCGAGGAAATGCGAAACCGCCTAGCCAGCGATGGCATGAAAGTCGATATGCGCACGGGTAAAGAGTTCGGGGCATTTATCGCCCAAGAGCAGAAAAAATGGGGCGATGTCGTCAAGTCGGCCAAGGTGCAGATCGACTAGCTTTTCAAACCGTGGCGCCGCGCACAGGCAATGGGCCTGCGCATGGCGCCACGAATCATGCAACAAACCGCGTTGTCCGGCTCGCCCTTAAAGCGGCACGCGGATACAACAGGTCACTATGCCCAGCTATAAAAGAACGAAATCCTTTAATCCTTTTCCAAAATATCTCCAGTTACGAGAAATTCTGCGCAAGCGCATGTTCACCGAGTATGAAGTCGGCGGACGCTTGCCATCTGAGCAGGCCCTTTGCGCAGAATTTGGTATCTCTCGCGAGACCGTTCGCGAAGCGCTGCGCGAATTCGAAACAGACGGCATTATCGAACGACACCGTGCCCAAGGGACTTTTCTTATTCGCAAACCCGACGTCGCCATCGATTCTCGGTTGACAGGCCATACCGAAGATTTCAGCGCCCTGCACTTGAATACCCACGCAAAAGTCATTACCGCGGAAGCGGTATCCGCGCCCAAGGAAGCCGCGCATTTAAAGGACACCGATCAGCAGGTTTTCTTTATACGGCGGCTGCGCTACTTTGACGGCATCCCACTGGCCGTGCACGATGCCTTCCTCACGCATAGCGTCGGGCAACAGTTGAAAAGCCTGGACCTAAGCAAAACCTCGATTGTGCGCGAGATCGAAGAAACGCTCGCTATCCCTTGTCGCGAAGAGCGGGCGCAAATTGAAGCGGCATTAGCCGGCAAGGAAATGGCCAAAGAACTGGAGGTTCAAGTAGGCGCGCCGCTGCTGCTCCTGATCAGGCATTTCGTAACAGAGCAGGGAGAACCGCTGATCTTGTTCAAATCGTATTATCGGTCAGATCGGTACTATTACACGCTGAACCTCTCTGATCGTCACTCTACTGCTTCCAACCGTCGCGCAAAGAGTGCGGCCCACCAAGCTTGATGTCTATAAGGGCTTTTACTGGAGCGCAGGATGGGTTTGACTATATTGCGCTTTTATCCGGCCATTGATACAAAGCCGGGCCTTTTCCCATGAATCGTACTGCCGCTTCCTTGTGAAACGAAGTGGAACGCGCGATTCCCTGGCCGGCCGCTTCCAGTTCCAACATCGTATTCAGGTCGCTGTTCAGGGACGCATTGAATATACGTTTCGTCAGGCTCAGCGCAGTAAGGGGGAGCCTGCTCATGCTCGACGCAAGCGCCTGTGCCCGCTGGTCTATCACGCCTTCCAGCTGCACTTCAAACACTATTCCCATCGCCCTGGCTTCCTCGGCGTCAAATTCTCTTGTCGAGAACGCCAGCTCCTTGGCGCGTTGCAAGCCCACGATACGGGGGAGAGTATAAAAAACGCCACAGTCAGGGATCGCCCCCAGCCTCAGAAACGATAAGCAGAACCGGGCGCGCGGCGAGGCCAGGATAATATCCCCCGTCAACGCAAGGCCGAAGCCGGCTCCATAGGCGGGCCCGTCGACCACCGAAATAATCGGCCGGTCGAGGTTAAGCAGATCAGAGATCAATATCTGCAGATCGAGCATCCGGTCGCGCGCCTGTTCAGCCATCGTATCGGCCGCCATGGTGCTGATATCTCCACCCGCGCAGAATGCGCCGCCGGCGCCCCCGATTACTAGTACTTTGACGCTGCGATCCCTGCGGATTGCGGCCACGATCCCCTTCAATTCCTCCCGCATCGTCATGTCCAGCGCATTTTTCTGTGCCGGCCGGTTAAGAGTCAGTGTGGCCACATTTTCGATAATGGAATATGTGACCGCCCGATACTCATGCTTGTTTCCCTGCATGTCGTCTCCCCTGACTATTGCGGTAGCCCGGCATCTTCACGCAATGGTGCCTTGTTGTCTCAAACGTTCAATCTGTGCCGGGGACCTTCCCAGTTCCAGCAATAACGCCTCTGTGTGCAAACCCGCTTTGGGAATCGGCCCGGGTTTTCCTGGCGTTCGGCTAAGCCTTGGCGCAGAAGCCGGATGCACAATGCCGTCGGTTTCCACAAAACTGTTCCTGGCTTGATTATGTGGGTATGTCCGTGCCTCTTCGAAGTCGAGCACAGGAGCAAAACAAGCATCCGTACCTTCCAGAAGCGCACACCACTGGTCCCGGGTTTTGCGAGCAATGATCGCCTCGAGCTTTGTGCGCAACACAGACCATTGCGATCGGTCCCATTGGGCTTTGAAATCGGAATCCAGGATGCCGCATCGATCGAGGAGCAGCGCGTAGAACTCTGGTTCGATTGAGCCTATCGATATGAATTTGCCATCCGCACAGGCATAGCAGCCATAAAAGGGCGCCCCCCCGTCCAGCATGTTGGCTTCTCGCTGAAGAGTCCATTTACCGTTCGCCAGCATGCCATGATAGGCCGTCGCTAATAAAGAAACCCCATCGCAAATTGCCGCATCCACTATCTGGCCTTTGCCGCTTTTCTTGGCTTCAAGCAAGGCACATACGATGCCAAACGCCAGCATCATGCCACCGCCGCCAATATCGCCCAGCAGGTGCAAAGGCGGGGTGGGAGGCCTATCGGCATAGCCCATTGCGTGAAGCGCGCCCGTAATCGAGATGTAGTTCAGGTCATGGCCCGCGGCCCCGGACAGCGGTCCCGTTTGCCCCCAGCCTGTCATACGTCCATACACGAGCTTGGAATTGCGTTCGAGACAGACTTCGGGGCCCAGGCCCAACCGCTCCATCACGCCTGGACGAAAGCCTTCGATCAGCGCATCGGACGCATCAATCAACTCCAGGATAATATCCGTAGCGCCCGGCTGTTTGATATCCAGCGCAATAGTACGGCGCCCGCGGTCCACGATCGTCCCGCCGCCGCCCAGGAAGCCGGGCGTTTTACGGTCCACCCGGATGACCTCGGCGCCCATATCGGCGAGCATCATGGCACAAAAAGGACCTGGCCCTATGCCCGCGATTTCCAAAACCTTCAATCCGTCCAATGGTCCAGCCATGCGGCCGCCCTCCTCTGCGTGTTTCTAGATTTCGAAGAACTCGGTGCGCGCCTTGAGGATAATTTCGACGTTTGCATCGAAGTTCTTCTCCATCCGCGAGGTCGGTCCAACCAGCGACATGGCGGTCAGTTGGCCGCCGACGTACCCAGCAATGCCTATTGCGAAGACCCCTTCATTCCCTTCATCGCGGGTAAAGTAATACTTTTTCTCACGCCCCACGAGCAACTGCTCCTTTAGCTTTTCCTTATCTACAATGCTCTTGCTTGTCACAGCGGGCATTGCCAGCGTCTCGATCAGGGCGTCGCGTACGTTCTCGTCCATGGTGCCGAGCAAGGCCTTGCCCAAGGCCGAGGTATGAATATCGACCATCGTTCCGGGCTTGAGCACATAGCGCAGCGCGCGTGGGCTCTCCTGGCAAGCAAATATCTGTACTCGGTTGCCATCCAGATGCGCACACATGGACGACTCTCCCGACTGCCGGCTCAGGATTTCGAGTGCCTCGGAAGCAAAGATCTGCATGGGATCGGCCGCCGCGATGCCTTGCGCCACGTTCAGCAACCTGGCGGTGGGATGAAAGAAGCGTGTTTTTGGCGCCCGCAGCAGATAGCCGGCTTGCCTGAGCGTATACAACAGATCAGAGCAACTGCTGTCTGCCAAACCCAAGAGGCGTGCCATTTCTGAGTTGCTCAATGGCCGGCGCTCCCTTGCATAGGTTTCGAACACTTGCAGTACACGTTGTGCGGTCGGAAGAATTTGAGGCATAGAAGTCGGTAATTAAGTATGAAAATCGCTATTCTTAGGGAAATCCGTCCCAGGAGTATCAAGGTCACTTCAACGCGGAGACACCCAGTACGCTTTGCCCTATCAACAAGGCCTGAATCTGATTGGTGCCTTCAGCAATACTCAAGTGCCTGGCGTCGCGATAATAGCGTTCGACTGGAAACAGCGTGGTATAGCCCGCCCCGCCGTGAACCTGCAAGGACAATTCCGCAACGCGAAGTACCGCATCGGTGGCATAGCGTTTCGCCATCGAGCATAGGAGTTGACTGTCCGCGGAACCCCGGTCAAGGGCGTCCGCAGCCTTGTAGCACAGCAAACGGGAGGTTTCGACCAGCGTGACCATATCCGCAATCATATGCTGTACCAGTTGAAAGCTCGCAATGGATTTGCCGAACTGGACACGCTCCCCTGCATATCGAACGGCGGCCTGGCAGGCCGCCTCGGCGATGCCCAGAGCCGAAAACGCCACTACGCAGCGCCCAATGTTCAGGTATTTCTTGGCGAGCGAGAATCCTGAGCCCTGTCGGCCAATAAGGTTCCCATGTGGAATATCGACATTGTCGAAGAGCAGCTCTCCTAGTGGGCAACTGTGCATTCCCATTTTAGGGATGGAGCTTGCTGAAAATCCGGGCATGCTCCGCTCGAACAAAAGGCAGGATACCCCAGGTTGCCCAGCTTCGTTTTCCGACTGTACAAACACAACACCCAGTTCGCAGACCGGCCCCAGGCTGATATACAGTTTGCGTCCATTGATCCGCCAGCCGTCCTGGGTCCTGCTCGCTCGCGTTTCGATGTTTGCGGCGTCCGAACCGATGTTAGGCTCGCTCAAGGCGAAACTTGCCATGGCCTCGCCGCTCAAAATGCGAGGCAGGTATTTGTCCTTTAGCTCTTGTGAGCCCCCGTCCGCAAGTACGGATGCGGCAAGATTGCTGGTACTGACAATACTGCGTAGAGAAGGCCAGGTTCGTGCCGTTTCCGCAATCAGCATGCCGTAGGTGGTCATCGGAAGCGCGAACCCCCCGCTGGCTTCCGGCAGCATCCCACCCAGCAAACCGAAATCGCGCATTGCACGAACGATTTTCGTCGGTACCATGCGCGACTCCGCTTCGTATGCATCAACGAGCGGCGCGACCTCGGCCTTCAGATACCGGCGCAGGGCATCCTGAAGCTCGACCTGTTCGGCAGACAAGGAAAAATTCATAAAGGCATCGTGCGCGGCATTCATTGAGCCTCCTTCTCCGCCGCCAGGACAAGCTTCCACATATCCGGCGCGGTCGGTGCGCTGGCTTCTTCAATGATATGCGCGATCAGGCCCGCAGTGCGACCCACCAGGGCCAAGCCGCGAGCGGCCTTGGGATCGAGCCCCATATCGGCCGCGATAGCGCCCATCGCCCCGGCACCGTTGATTGGCAAGAACCGGCCAAACTCAGCTTGATTGACCGCGGCAATGGCATCGAGCAATTTCCAGCATTTGCCATAGAAACCGTTCTCGGCGGAGACCGTCCGCAGAGCCTGCACCCGCGGATCGCCGTCGACGTGGATCGGATGACCGACCCCGGCAATCTTTCTTTTCTCCGTAGCGAAACGGGTCAGCAGCTCCCGGGCATGCGCTTCAAACTCGCTTTCCGGGCTATCGTTTTCGAGGCCCGCGGTTTCATCGATCAGCATCTGCGCGACATTCTGGGTTACTCCAAGATACCTGTCGCCCGCACCCAGCAGGCCGGCCGCCACAGCGCCCTGCAGTGATTCGGGAGCGCCCAGGTATGTCAGGCGCCCCACCATGGAAATAGGCGTGAAGCCATGGTCGCACGACGTAACGAGGATCACGTTCATCATGCGTTTGAACTTTGGATCGGGATACTGGCCCAGGATGCAAAGACAGGCCATGTCGACAAAGTCCGCGTTGGGAATAATCTCGGTGGAAAGGTTCTTGCCTCGTACAAAAATATCCTTTGCCGTCGCATATCCAATGTTTGTGCTTATTGTCATACCGCTCGCTCCGTTTGTGACCCATGCTGTATTAATTCGCCGCTTGTAATGATCAGCGCATCTAGGGGAATTGCACCCTGGCCGGCCGGCCCGACCCATACTGGATTGAGCTCCAGTTCGAGGAGTTCGCCGGCATGGCGTACCGCGAACGATGACACCTGCAATATCAGATCCTCCAGAGCACTCAGATCGCATGGCGCCTGTCCTCGTACGCCGTCAAGTATTTCGATATTGCGGATCTCCCTGACCAGGGATCGCGCATCGTTTGAACCTAGCGGGATCATCCGGTGTGCCGCATCGCGCAGTGTCTCGACAAAGATGCCGCCCAGGCCAAACGTAAGGACCAAGCCAAATGCATTGTCCCGATGTACGCCGATCAACACCTCGCGTCCGCCGCGCGGCAACATGGCCTCGACCAATACGCCGTCCAGGCGAGCGAGCGGCGCGGCGTCGCCTACCGCGGCGTAGATGTTGCTGAACGCTTCCCTGGCCTCATCGGCGGAGCAAATGTTCAGCCTTACGCCTCCACATTCCGTCTTGTGGGCAATGTCGGCGCTGACGACCTTCATTACCGCTGGACAACTCATTCTGCTCACGATCTCGGCGGCCTGCTCAGCTGAAATGGCTACTTCGCCCTCGGGAAGCATAAAACCTTCCCGTAGCAGGATGGCTTTTGCATCCGCTTCGCTCAATTGGCGCCGGTCCTTCCCACAAATGCCGGCATGGGATTGGACGACAGCGGAAGAGTCCCTCGCGACGGAAGAAGGGGTCACGCTCTTTGACGGCGCTGGCCTTGGCACGGCAGGCCAGACGCTCGTCAGCGCGTCGATGGCTCCCGACAGGGAAAGAAAAGGCTGAAAGCCGCTTTGCTCCAGCTTCTGGAACCCGCCTCCCATACGGCGGCTCATCCAGACTGGAATAATGGGCGTATCAGTCGACGTAGACACCTTGATTATGGATTCCGCGATGCTGTCCGTCACTTCGCCATAGTCCATGGGAATCGGAAACAGCACCGCCCCTACATTGGGATCGTTGGCGACGACACGCAAACACTCGTCGGCCGCGGCCGGGTCGCGCAGTATGTCCGCAGTCGTGTCCACGGGATTGGAGATATTTGCAAAGTCCGGCAGCAGTGCCGTCAACGCCGAGCTGGTGGCCTCGGTGAAGCGTGCCATGGGCAGGCCGGCGGTACCGGCGATGTCAGTTGCCAGCGCAGCTGTACCACCCGAAAACGTGTAAATGCATAGGCCACTGCCCGGCCGGGGTTGCCTAAGCGTCAGTAACCGGGTCGCGGCGAGCAATTGATCGAGGTCAGTGACCTCGATACAGCCGAACTGACGAAATACTGCACTATTGACGGCAGCGCTGCCCGCGATCGAAGCGGTATGAGACTGAGCCGCAAGCGCGCCTGCTTCAGAATGGCCTATTTTCAGGACGACGACGGGCTTGTTTTTTTGCCGCGCAAGTTCCAGCGCGGCAGTCAGGCGACGTCCGTTTTTGATGCCTTCCATCAATAGGCCAATCACCTTGATCTGCGGATCGTTCGCCATGCAGGCCACAAAGTCCGGGATCTCGAGATCCACCTCGTTACCCGCCGAGAACCACATGGCAACGCCTTGGCCAAAGCTGAGCCCCTGCAACAGGTTCCGGCCCAGACCGCCGCCCTGGGTGGCCAAGCCTATTGAGCCATCATTCAAGTCATCCTTGAAGGCAGGCGAAAATGTCATGCCGATGCGATCACGCACATTGACGAAGCCAGGACAATTGGGTCCGTACACATGCAGCCCTGTTTCCTGGCATAGATCAGCAATCGCTTGCTCAAGTTTTCGGCCATTTTCTCCGGCCTCGGAGAAACCTGAAGACATGACGATTGCATACGGGATCCCGCGTTCGACACATTGGTGTAGTGTTTCGATCACACGGGTCGCATTCACGATGATCAGAGCAACGTCAATCTCCACATCCGGCAAGTCGCGAATGGATGGCCAGCACTTTGCATCGCCAATTTCGCTGTATGCGGGATTGACCGGGTACACCGTCCCTTTAAGAGTGGAATGGCGCGCCAGGTTCTCATACAAGCGCCCGCCCTGGCTTGTGGGGCGGGACGATGCGCCCACGACGACGACGTTCGTCGGGCTGATGAATCTGGCAAGGTCGGCGAATGGTTTCATGCGCTAGCTCCCGGCGAGCGCATCAGCATGGCAAAGTCGGCCTGGACAACGACCTCGCCGCGTTGATTCACTGCTTCCCGACGAAACACGATCTTGTCTCGACCTGGCTTGACATCTTGAATGCGCTCCACAACCGAAACTCTGGCAATAACCGTGTCGCCGATAAACGTCGGCTTGGGAAAACGGCATTTGATGTCTAACAGCGCCATAACGTAGGGTTCGAGAAGCCGATAGGCCATAGTCTGCGTCGTCAGCCCCGAAAGCACCGATAGCACAAGCAAACCATGGGCGATTCGTTGGCCGAAATGGCTTGATTCGGCATATACGCTGTCGACATGCAGACGGTTGAAATCGCCTGACAGGCCGGCGAAATTCACAATATCGGCCTCGGAAATCGTCCGGCCGGCCGACTCGAACGAATAGCCTACATCCGGCAGCGCTTGCGGCGCCGCCTGCGGATCCACCTGATTTTTCGCGTCAAGCATGCGAAGTATCTCCCTGTTTGATAAGTGTATTTGCCATTAACTGGAGTAACGGCCGCCAGTCACATGCAATGTCTCTCCGGTGATGAAAGCTGCACGCTCGGATGCCAGGAAGGCGACCGCATCCGCAATATCTTCGACCGCACCCAACCGCTGGACCGGTTGGCGCGCCAACGCATTCGCCCGCAGCATCTCATAGGTCGACAGTGCGCGTATCAAGTCCGTTTCGACAAAGCCCGGCGCAACGGCATTGGAAGTTATGTTGAATTTTCCTTGCTCATAAGCAACGGAACGGGTGAATCCGATAAGCCCGGCTTTCGCCGCAGCGTAGTTGGTTTGGCCAGGATTGCCCAAGTGGGCGCGAGAAGAAATATTGATGACCCGCCCCCAACGTTTTTCCATCATGGAAGGCAAAGCCGCTTTCGTGCAGTAATAGGCGCCCTTCAGGATCGTGTCCACCACCGCATCCCAGTCGGCCTCCGGCATTTTCGTAAGGTACTTGTCGCGGGTGAAACCGGCGTTATTCACCAGAATATCGATCGAACCGAATTCGCTGATAGCCTTATTCATGAGAGCCTGCACCTGCTCCTGATTGCAGACATCGGCGACAACGCCTATGGCCTGGTGTCCCGCGTCGACCAATCGCGTCGATGCTTCCCGCACCGCCTCGGGATTCACATCTGTAATGACAATACGCGCGCCTTCACGCGCCATGGCCAATGCCGAGGCGTAACCAATGCCACGGCCAGATCCAGTAATAAGGGCGACTTTTCCTGTGAGTTGCAGATCCATGTGTTCCTCTTTGAGTTTGAGACTGAGCTGTCTTGAGCCTGTCGGACTCGGCCCTCTCCCTCCTATACCAGGCCATATGGTAATTCCGACATACGGTAGAAGTATACCTATCGTCGGATTAATTTGCAATATAATACGGTACGTCGTTATAATCGACGACATGTCGTACTAAATATGACATACGAAATATATAACAATCAAGGAGGTGACAAATGTCAGTTATGAAGTCTTTGTCCGTTGTGGCGGTACTAGGCATAGGAGCCATAGCGGCTTCCCCTGCGAATGCGAAATACCCGGATAAACCTGTCAAGGTATACGTCGGTTTCGCTCCTGGTGGCGCTACCGATTTACTTGCCCGGTTTTACGCCGACCAACTGTCCCGGAAGCTGGGCCAAGCCTTCGTGGTTGAAAACCGCCCAGGCGCGGGCGGCAATGTAGCCATCCAGGCAATTGCCCAAACCAAGCCCGATGGCTACACCATAGCCATGGGAGCAAATTACATCGCGTCCAATGCCGCACTCAAACGTAATAACTACGATTGGGATAAGGATATCGAGCCGATCGCCCTCATCGCCTCAACGCCCAATATTCTCGTCGTGCCCGCAAACTCGCCATTCAAGAGTGTCGACGACATTATTCGCGCAGCGAAAATGCCAGACTCATTCTTGACATTCGGCTCGGCGGGTGTCGGTTCTTCCATCCACTTATCCGGCGAATTGTTCAAGGCAATGACCGGGTCAAAATTGACTCATGTCCCCTACAAAGGCGTCTCACCCGCCGAAGTCGCGCTTATGGCTGGCGACATCAACATGATGTTTGGAAGCGTCTCGACAGAGGTGCCGCTCGTGCAAGCGGGCAAGCTCAAGGTCCTGGCCATCACCGGGCCCGAGCGCATGAAAGTTTTTCCCGACATCCCTACCCTCGACGAGGCTGGGCTAAAGGGCTTCAACGTCGGAGCCTCTTACATGCTGGTCGCACCCGCCCATGTCCCTGAAGATGCCGTGCGCCGCCTAAGTCAGGCCGTCGCCGAAATAAATGCCGGTTCCGAAGCCCCCGCCTTTACCGAGAGGCTGTATGCGACGCCCATGAAAGGCGGCCCTGTTGAAACAAAAGCATTCTTGAAATCCGAATTCGATAAGTGGAACAAGCTCGTCGCCGACAATCAGCTGAAACTCGAATAGCGATCCCCTCCAAAAAGGAGCACCGACATGACACACATCAGAATTAGCATAATGGCATTCTGGACGAGCCTCGCCGTTTCCTTGGCCGTCCCTGTTTCCGCCCAAAGTGATTTCCCGTCAAAGCCCATTCACATCATCGCACCCAGTTCCGCGGGAGGCATTCTGGATCTCACGAGCCGGCTGATTGGCGACAGGCTCTCCCAGCTTCTAGGGGACCCGGTTGTGGTGCAAAACATGCCAGGCGGGGGCGGCATCATCGGTATGCAAGGCATGCTGCGCGCCGAACCAGACGGACACACACTGGTAATGGGAAGCCTTGGCCCCAACTCGGCGAATTACTCTCTTTACAAAAAGCTCCCGTACAAGATGTCCGATTTCGCGCCGGTCATCAATGTAATCTCCATGCCCAGCGTATTGGTGGTCCACCCTTCCCTGCCCGTCACTGACCTGGCATCGCTCCAATCCTATGCCAAGTCCCGGAATGGCGATCTCGCAATGGCGATATCCACCATGGGGGCTTCCGGTCATTTGATCGGCGAAATCCTGAAGAATGAACTCGGGATTACTGCCATAAACGTGGTCTATAAAGGCGCGGCGCCCGCCATTACCGATTTGGTGGGAGGACAGGTCGATTTCATGCTGGACAACATGATCACCGCCAAGCCAATGATCGAAGCGGGCCGGTTGCGGGCGATTGCGGTATTCAGCAAAGAGCGCAGCCCTCTCATGCCGGATGTGCCGACAGTAGCCGAGCTTGGGTACCCTCAATTGACCGGAGGCACGTGGCTCGGTTTGTTCGTCTCGGCCCGGACCCCACCGGCGCTCGTGCAAAAGCTCAACGCAGCCCTCAATAAGGTAATGGCGGAACCGGAAGTGCGAAATGCATTGATAAAGCAAGGCGGCGATCCGGTCGCAGGCACTTCAGAAGACTTCGACAAGTTCGTCCGCGCGGAAACCGACCGTTGGCGCAAGGTCATCCAGGTGGCTGGCATCAAGGTGGAGTAACAACACTTGCCGCTACCGCTGGCGGCAAAAAAAGGAGAGGGACACTATGGCAATTGAGTATGAGCGCTTGCGCAACTGGCCATTTGAAGACCGCACAGACCACTATGCGGTACGCAATAGCATTCTTTACGCATTGACACTCGGATATGGCAGTGATCCCTGCAACGAAAGCGACCTGCGCTATGTATATGAGCAGGACACCCTCGCTATACCGACTCTGCTTGCCACAATCGGAGCTCCTGGACCCTGGGCAACCAACGCCGCGACAGGCATAAACTGGTTGCAGCTACTGCATGGGGAACACCGGATGACATTCCACGCTCCCGTCAAGGCAGCGGCCTGCGTCACCAGCAAAACACGCGTCACTCATGTGGTGGACAAAGGAGCGGGCAAAGGTGCTTTGGTCACCACGACCCGCAATGTGCATGACACTGATGATGGCACGTTGCTGGCGACCATCGAGCATGTGTCCTTTTGCCGGGCGGACGGCGGTTTCGGCCAAGGCGATCAACCGCTTCCGCCTTTACCCGCCACGCCAAATACACCTGCGCATGAAACGATTCTGGTGCAAAGCCTGCCACAATCCGCGCTGCTATACAGGCTCAATGGCGATCTCAATCCAATCCACGCTTTACCTGGCATGGCGGCCAAAGCTGGATTCGACCGCCCGATTCTCCACGGGCTTTGCACCTACGGCATGGCTGCACGCGCCCTGCTGGCGGCATACTGCGCAGATGCCCCCTCCATGCTAAAGGATTTTTCCGTTCGATTTTCGGCGCCCGTATTTCCTGGCGAAACCCTGCGCGTCGAAACGTGGAAAGCAGGAAGTTCTGTTCAATTCAGAGCATTGGCCCATGAGCGCGGCGTGGTAGTGCTGAGCCATGGCATGGCCACAATAAACTAAATAAGAATCCAAGGAGACTGTATGTCCCCCATAGAGCAATATGCGGCGACAACGCCGCAGCAAGTCGCTTATCGCGTCATACCGTCCGGGTACTGCGTCACATGGGCCGAACTCGAACGGCGAACCCGAAAATGCGCAGCCGCCTTGATCGCGGCCGGACTCAAAACTGGCGATTCGATTGCCGTGTTTCTTGAAAACCACCCGCTTTACTTCGAAATACTGTGCGCCGCTCACCGAATCGGTTTGTATTATGCGACCATCAGCCGACACCTCAAGAAAGATGAAGTCCAGTACATAATCGACGATTCAGACGCCAAGGTCTTGTTCTGCTCCAGCCACACCCTGCAGGAAGTGTCCTGTGATCTCTTGCAAGCGAACGGCACGACTTGCATCATCATGGATGGCCGGCTTGAAGGATTCGAATCCTACGATGAGTGGATCAATCGGTTTCCAGACACATTGCGCCTCCCCCTTACTCCAGAGGGTACAGACTTCTGCTATTCGTCGGGCACGACGGGCGTGCCCAAAGGCATCAAGCGTCCTCTGGAAACCGCCAATCAATTCTTCCGGGTCGGAAACTCCGACAGCAATGCATGGAAAGCGTTCGACCGGAATACTGTCTACCTGTCCACTGCGCCCTTCTATCACACCGCGCCGGTGCGCTGGAATATGGCGGTGCTGCGTAGCGGCGGTACTTGCATCATGATGGAGAAGTTCGATGCCGAGCAAGCGTTGGAGGCGATCCAAGAGTATCGGGTGACGCACTCTCAATGGGTGCCAACGATGTTCATACGCATGCTGCGCCTACCCGATGCACGGCGCCAAGACTTCGACCTGAGTTCGCTGCGCTTTGCAGTCCACGCCGCCGCGCCCTGTCCGGTCGACGTCAAAGAGGCCATGATCGAATGGTGGGGGCCCATTCTTTACGAATACTACAGCGGCACGGAGCTGGTGGGCCGAACCTCGCTCAGCTCTCAGGAATGGCAAAAGCACAAAGGCTCGGTGGGGCGGCCGGAGTTCGGCCAAGTGCACATTGTTGACGACGACGGCAACGAACTGGGGCCAAGGCAATCAGGCATCATCTATTTTTCAGGCGGCGGCACCTTTCAATATCACAAAGACCCCGAAAAAACTCGTAACGCGTATAACGATCGAGGCTGGGCGACTTATGGCGATGTGGGTCATTTGGATGACGACGGTTTTCTCTATCTGACAGATCGCTTGTCCAATACCATTATTTCCGGCGGAGTCAATATCTATCCCCAGGAAGCCGAGAATCGCCTGCTTATGCACCCGGCGGTTCAGGACGCCGCCGTGATCGGCGTACCCAATGAAGAGTTCGGCGAAGAGGTAAAGGCCGTCGTACAGCTTGTCGACCCGCAAGCGGGCAGCAAGGCCTTGGAAGCTGAGCTGATCGCATTCTGCAAAGAGCGGATATCTCATGTGAAATGCCCGCGCAGTGTCGATTTCATTACCGATATGCCCCGAATGGAATCAGGCAAGTTGCTCAAGCGCTTGGTCAAGCAACGGTATTGGCCGGCGAATACGGGCATCGCCCATTAAACCAAGGAAAGGACATGGTCAATATCACCCCCGACCCACGCCCAATGCCGAGCTATTTATCCGCGGAACACGAGCAGTTTCGCAATACGGTTGCCCGCTTCATCAAAGAAGAGGTCACTCCATGGCACGCCAAGTGGGAAACTGAAGGGAAAGTTCCCCGGGATCTTTGGCGCAAGGCAGGTAAAGTGGGCATGCTGCTCACCAACATACCCGATGAATACGGTGGGGCGGGCGGAGACTTTCTCTATACCGTCGTCGTCCTCGAAGAGATAGCGAAGTCGCTTTCGACGGGGATAACAGGCTTCACTACCCATTCCGACATCGTCGCACCCTACCTATTGAACTTCGGCTCTGAAGAGCAAAAGCATGCGTCCTTACCCGCAATGGCGCGCGGAGATATCGTGGGCTCCATCGCCATGACCGAGCCGGGGGCGGGAAGCGACCTGAAAGCCATTCGAACAACGGCGAAGAAAACCGCCTACGGATACCTGATCAACGGCCAAAAGACCTTCATCACAAACGGCTACCATGCAGATCGCGTCATGGTCGTAGCCAAGACCGACCCTTCGGCTGGCGCCCGGGGCATTAGCCTTTTCTGGGTAGACACCAAGACGCAAGGTTACAAACGTGGCCAATTGCTCGACAAAATCGGTCAGAAGGCACAGGATACCTGCGAGTTGTTTTTTCAGGACATGGAGGTGCCGGCCAATGCACTGGTGGGAGAACCGAACCAGGGATTCGGATACCTGATGAAGGAACTCGTCCGGGAACGGCTTATGATCGCCGTACGCTGCGCCGCTGCGCTGGAAGCGGCCCTCGCCTGGACTGTTGATTACACCAAAGACCGACGCGCTTTTGACAAGGCGCTTATTGACAATCAGTACATACGTTTCAAGCTGGCTGACATCAAGACACTAGCCGCCGCAACCCGCGCCTTCGTCGATCACTGCGTCATTCGCCACATGAACGGCGAACTCGATGCCGCCGGCGCCGCCATGGCAAAACTCTGGGCAACCGAGGCGACGCGTTCGATCGACGACCTGCTTCAGTTTCACGGGGGGTACGGATATATGCGTGAATATCCAATTGGGCGCGCCTATGCGGATGTTCGTCCGAATCGCATCTACGGTGGATCTTCGGAGATCATGCGAGAACTCATTGCACGATCGCTGTAATTGACCGCCACAATAAACACAGACGGAAAAATTTTTATGGTTAAAAGTCTATCGAAAGCCGTTGCCATTGTCGGCGCGGCCGAATCGGACCTCGGCAAGGTGCCAGGTATGAGTGCGCTTGAATTGCAAGGCCAGGCGGCGCAGCGGGCGCTCCTGGATGCGGGCCTCTCCCTGCGGGAAGTGGATGGCATCTTTGCGCATACAGACGACAAGTTCTCGGGCCTTCAGGTGGCGGAATACCTAGGCATCCGGCCTCGCTACGTGGACTCCACCAATGTTGGCGGCATGTCCAATGTACTGCACATCCGACATGCGCTGGCTGCGATCGAAGCCGGTATGTGCAGTGTTGCGTTGATCACTTACGGGAGCACCCAATTGTCGGACGGATCACGAAAGTTGGGGGTAAGCGCAGAAGACATGCGCAGCCCGCGCGGACAATTCATCACGCCTTACGGGCAATTGAGTCCAATCGGCTACTACGCGATGGTCGCCAGGCTGCACATGGACAAATACGGCACCTCACCCAAAGCTCTGGCGGAGGTTGCCGTAGCGGCGCGCCAATGGGCGATGCGCAATCCCAAAGCCTACCGGCGCGACCCGCTTTCGATCGAGGACGTAATGTCGTCCCCCTATATAGCCGAGCCGCTGCGCCAACGAGATTGCTGCCTGGTAACCGATGCAGGTGGCGCCTTGATCGTAACCTCAGCGCAGCGGGCGCGCAGCCTCGCCCAGCCACCCGTATATGTGCTCGGTCTGGCTGAAGCATTTTCGCATCACTACACGCCATTCAATACCGGCGACTGGCTTGATACGGGTGTGGCGGAGACGGCAAATTCCGCGCTGGCAATGGCTGGGGTGTCACGCGACGATATCGACGTCGTGCAGATATATGACCATTTCACCATCGGTGTCATTCAATCGCTTGAAGAGCTGGGTTTTTGCATGCGCGGCGAGGGCGGGGATTTTGTGTCGGGCGGACGGCTCGCGCCCGGAGGCGATTTTCCCATCAATACTTCGGGTGGCGGATTGTCGTATAACCATCCGGGCATGTTCGGCATGCTGCTCGTAATAGAAGCCGTCAAGCAGCTTCGCGGAGAATGCGGCGAGCGCCAGTTGCCAGAGGCCAAGCTGGCCATGGTCCACGCGCCCGGCCTGGTATTTTCCGCCAACACAACCATGATTCTAGGAGTGTAAGCATGTCAATCGTACAACGCCCCATTCCGCAGCCTACCGACATAACCAAGCCCTACTGGGATGCCGCCGCTGCTCATAAACTGATCATCCAGCAATGCCAGGCCTGCGGGACCAAGCAGTTTTATCCGCGCGGATTCTGCATCATGTGTCTTTCGGATAATCTTGGCTGGCTAACGTGTAGCGGCCAAGCTACGGTCTATACCTTTACCGTCAACCATCGAGCCGCCAATGGGTATATGAAAGAGCGTGTACCCTACATCGTGGCGGCAATCGATCTGGCCGAAGGCACTCGCATGATCGCTAATATCGTGGACAGTCCGCCCGAAGCCATCCGCATCGGCGCACGTGTACAGGTCGTATTCGAGTACTTGTCAGATGAAATCTCTCTGCCACAGTTCCGATTGGTGGGCTAGATCCCGTCCGACCTTACGATGTAAGACTGCCATGACTACTCAACGGTCGCCCATGTTGCCGGAGGTGGCCACCTTCGAAGAACTTGGCATGCCCGGGGTGACCCTGGGGACGCTTTACACAGTATTCGCACCCAAAAACCTGCCTCGTGCGCTTGCGGAAAAATTCAACAACGCGTTGAGCATTGCGATACAGGACCCGGCGGTCATAAAAAGCGCGCAGGAAATGTCTATTACGCTTGAATCCTCCAGCCTTGAAGATACTCAGCGAGAAATCGTCGATGTGGCCAACTTCTGGCAGAAAGCCCTGAAAGCACCCCGGTAATCGTCCTGATTTGCTTTCCGAATTGCGCAGGTCATCAAGGATGCCACCGGTGCCGGCCGTGGGATCGGCATGGCCAACTGGGCAACTATCCCGTGACGCGATCCATTCCCCGGATCACGCCATGGGGCCTACTGGACAGATCCCGGCCAGGCCAGGCCGCCGGGCGCGGCATGCGCAGCCTGGCTGGTGACGCGCGTCCGGCAGAGGCTTATACTTTCCACATCCGCACGCTCCGGCACGCGAAAGAGGGTTGGCCGACTTACCCCGCGCGGCATGCCGGACACACAGTGCTTTTAGGGTCATGGCCCCTTGCGCAGGAGACGAACTCCATGTCGCGCCCAAATCTAGACGGCTCACTTTAAACGTTCAACCATTGTTTACGAAGCATCGCCTTCAAGGAGGTGTGTGATGAGCAAACTGTCCAACGGCGCCCTCGACGACCTGAGAGCATCCGCAAGAGGCCAGGTTCTGGCGCCCGAAAATGCGGGCTACGACGAGGCCCGCAAGATATGGAACGATATGATCGACCGCCGGCCCGCGGTAATTATGCGGTGCGCCGGCGCCGCGGATGTGCGCAAGGCGGTCGATTTTGCGCGCGAGAACGGCCTGGTTGTCGCCGTGCACGGCGGCGGCCACAATATCGCAGGCACCGCGGTCTGCGATGACGGGATGATGATCGATCTTTCACCGATGAAATCGGTGCGAATCGATCCCCAACTGGCCAGCGCCTATGTGGAGCCCGGAGCCACCCTGGCCGATTTCGACCACGAAGCCCAGGCATTCGGCCTGGCGGTACCCTTGGGCATCAATTCGACGACGGGGGTTGCCGGCCTGACTTTAGGCGGCGGGTTTGGCTGGCTCAGCCGCAAGTATGGCCTGACCATCGACAACCTGCTCTCGGCGGACGTCGTCACCGCCGACGGCAAGTTTCTGCATGCCAGCGCGCAGGACAACGCCGACCTGTTCTGGGCTGTCCGAGGCGGCGGCGGAAATTTTGGGATTGTCACGATGTTCGAGTTCCATCTGCACGCCGTGGGGCCGCAGGTCTTTGGGGGGCTCGTGGTGCTGCCGCTGGAACAAGGCAGGGAAGCCCTCGCGAAGTATCGTACAGCGCTGGAAACCATGCCTGAAGAGCTGACCGTATGGGCAGTGCTAAGGCTGGCGCCGCCGCTGCCGTTTTTACCGGAAACGGTCCACGGCAAACCGGTCGTCGCGTTCGCGATGTGCTATTCGGGCGATCTAGAGAAGGGGCCGAGCGCGGTAGAGGCCATGCGCAGCCTGGGCACGCCCTATGGAGAACACCTTGGACCCATGCCTTATGCGGCCTGGCAAAAGGCCTTCGACCCCTTGCTTACGCCGGGAGCGCGCAATTACTGGAAATCGCACAATCTGGAAAAGCTGCACGATGGGCTGCTCGACACCGTTATTGCGGCCATCCAGAACCTGCCATCGCCACAATGCGAAATTTTTATCGGCCATATCGGCGGTGCCGCGATGCGTGTGCCAGTCGAATCGACCGCCTATCCGCATAGAGCGACACAGTTCGTCATGAATGTTCACGGGCGCTGGGACGACCCCGCGGATGACGATCGCTGCATATCGTGGGCCCGGGCGCTTTTCCGGGACACGGAACCTTACTCGCAGGGAGGGGTATATGTGAATTTCATGACACAGGACGAGTCGGAGCGGGTTGGGGCCGCTTACGGGCCCAACTTCGAGCGGCTGGTCAAAGCGAAAACCACGTACGACCCGCATAACCTGTTCCGGCACAACCAGAACATCAGGCCGACCACTTCGTGACCAGGCAGGCCGCATGCGCGAGCGATGAGTCAGTCGCAGTGGACTCATCTACATCACGATTGCAGCGCGGCCCGGCATATGATTTCGATAATGTGAATAGCGGCCATCGGAAGCTGTAATCCTCTATCCACATCATGTCGGGCCATGCAACCGAAGTGGCAAACATATGAATATGACGCAATCGCCTAATCAGCCAGACCGTATACTCGTTCGGCTGTGCCAAAGAACAAAGCGTCCCGTTCCGCCTCGCTGTACTGCGCAGCCAGGCGTTTAAAGGCATTCCACAGCACCGCGTACGAGCAGGACGCCTTGTCCACCGGGAAATTGCTCTCGAACATGCAGCGTTGCGGCCCGAACGCGTCAATGCAACCATGAACGTATGGCGCCCAGCGCTCGGCAAGCGCCAGTGAATCGGGCGGCGTTGGCCGCTGGTGGAAATCAGTGCCGCTGATGCGCATCGCCAGGCCGCCCAGCTTGACGACCACATTGGGACAAGCAGCCAGTGCATGCATGGAACGACTCCAATCCGCGAATACCGTCACGCGCGAATCGGCGTACGTTCCTATACCTACCGGGCCGCCGGCGTGGTTGAGCACGATGGTAGCCTGGGGACATGCGCGCGCGAGGGCTGTCACCTCGTCGATCTGTGGATGGTAGACCCAGGCGTCAAAGGTCATACCCTGCGATGCCACATAGGCCAAGCCTGTGCGCAGCCGTTCGTCAGCCAGCGCATGGGGACCGCCTCCCAGCTCGGGATTGAATACGTCCGGATCGGCATCCCAGGCTGTACTATGGCGTACGCCCCGCAGCCTGCCGGCCCCCGCTTCCATATGCGCGGCCAGGGCCACTTTCAAGTCATCGCCCGAGGCCAGGTCCGCATGGCAGATGATGCCTTTGCAAGCATGCCGCCGCGGATGCTCACGATCGATCTGCTCAGCCAGGCGCACCACGTACTCGGTTTCACCCACCGGCCTCAAAACGGCCGGACCGTCGGTCCGGTAGTGCGTGCGGCACTGCACGAATACGGTGGCGCGGATGTCGTGGCCGCAGTCTAAATCCTCGACCAGCTCGGCCGCCTCATATTGCATGCCCTTTCGATCCCACAAATGATGATGCGGATCAATGATGTGCTGGCCGGGATCCAGGATAGGCTCGTCATGCAGTCGTAGCCATCGCGTATCGACGGTGGGGTGCTTGGCCTGATCGGAGGGATGGCTCATGATGTGGCTTTCCTGTGGAAGTTCAAAGGTGGAGGACGCGCTTGGCCAGTACGTTGCGCTGAACCTGGCTCGACCCCGCCGAAATGGTGGTGGACCGCGAATCGAGAAATGGCATCAGTACGTCGACCGAGGTACCGTCGAAGTCCTGATAGCCGGCCACGCACCCGGCGTCGCCCAGTAAATCCACCAGCAGTTCCGTGAGGCGCTGCAAGGTTTCCGTGGCCCAGATCTTCATCACAGACACTTCGAAGCCGGGATTGGCGCCGGCTTTTACGGCTTGCACAAAGCGCTCGTACATGCCGGCCAGGTCAGCCACGTCCAGCCAACCTTCCGTTAGCCGAGTGGCGTACGGCGTCAGCTCGTCCTTCGAAAGGCTGCGGCTGGCAATCTCGATGCGCTCCAGCGCCGCCAGGCAGGTACGCGGCGAGCCCACTGTATTACGCTCGAATCCCAATAGCGTGCGAGCGACGTTCCAACCGTCGTTCAATTCACCGACCAGATTCTCGCGCGGCGTACGCACGCCGTCCAGGAACACTTCGCAAAACTCTTCGTGGCCAGTGATGCTGCGGATCGGGCGCACCGTCAAACCGGCAGCCTTCATGTCGATCAGCAGCAGGCTGATGCCGGCATGCCTCTCGGCGGCCGGGTCGGTGCGCACCAGCGCGTACATATGGTTGGCATGATGGGCCATCGTGGTCCAGATCTTCTGCCCATTGATCACGAATTCGTCGCCATCCAGCACCGCCGTGGTGCGCAAGCTGGCCAGGTCGGAGCCCGCGTTGGGCTCGGAATAGCCTTGGCACCAGAGATGCTCTCCGCTGAGGATCCGGGGCAGGTAGTTAGCCTTCTGCTCCTGGCTGCCGCGCGCGATCAGCAGCGGGCCAATGTAATTGATGCCCTGCTCGAGATGCCGCGGCGCGCCGCTGCGGCCCATTTCCTCGTGATAAATCATCAGCTTTGCAGGTTCCAAACCCATGCCGCCATGCGCCGTCGGCCAGGCCGGCGCGAGCCAGCCGTTACGCGACAGCGCCAGATACCAGGGCTTTAACTCGTCCCAGCCGGGACGGCGCGGCAGGAAACGCAGTTGGGCGGGCAGCTTATCGCGGAAAAAGGTGGCGGCGATCTCGCGGAAGGCCTCGTCGTCGATGCCGTTCCAGTCCCTATCCTCGACGGCGTGCGCCATCTGCGTCTGGAACTGGCGCGCCGCCTCTTCCTGCGATACCCGAACCACTTCCTTGCGCGCGGCCAGACTGGGCCTGAGGGCCTGCACGCGCGCCTTGTGGACATCGGCATTGCCCAGCCACGCTGCCAGCACCATGGCGCGCTTCAAGTACAGGCCAATATCGCATTCGTCGGTGAACCCCATGGCGCCGTGCAATTGAATTGAATCGCGACCGATGCGCATGGCGGCGTCCGAGCAGCGATACTTGGCTCGGCTCGCCGCCAGGCGGCGCGCATCGCCCGGCTCGGCCGCATCCAGGCTGCGCACTGCCGCCGTCAGCGAAGCGGCCGCCAGATTGCGCTGCAGCAGCAGATCGGCGGCGCGGTGCTGCAGCGCCTGGAAGCTGCCTATCGGTTTGCCGAACTGGACGCGCATGCGCATATAGGCCAGCGTAATCTCGAATGCGGCGGACATTACACCGAGCGCTTCGGCGGCAACGATGACAGTGCCTTCGTCCAGCGCGCGTGCAACGGCCTCTTGGGCCGTCGCAACGCCGGCAGCCACGTCGGCGTCCTGTACGACGACTTCGCGCATATCGATGATGAACGATGCGCTGCCGTCGGCGCGCCACTCCGGCCGCAGCTCCAGACCGGCAGCGTCGGCCGGCACCCACAACAGCACCAGCCGCCCCTCGTCAAGGGCGCTGACCAGATAGCCATCGGCACCCGTGCCGCACACGAAGCGCTTGCGCCCGGTCAGCCGATAACCGCCTGCAACGCGCTGCGCGGTCGTACCAATGACCATGGGATCGATTGTGCTGCCGCGCTCCTGCCAGGCCAAAGCAAGCGTCAACGTACCATCCGCCGCCTGCGGCAACAGGCGTTGCTTGAGGGCCTCGTTATCGCCATGCAGCAGAGCGCGTGTACCCAGCACGGCGCTGGCCACCAGCGGTTCGGCCAGCAAGCCCTTGCCCAATCCCTCGGCAATGGCGGCCATGTCGGCGAAGCGCATTTCCAGGCCGCCATACTCCTGCGGGACCAGCACCCCGTACCAGCCCAGTTCGCGCATGCGGCTGGCTACGCCGGAATCGTAGGGCGGCAATTGCCCCCGCCGGAGGCGCAGCGACTTCAGATCGGTCTCGCGCTGGGCGAAATTGGCCGCGCTTTCGACGACCATGGGGTCGGCGCTGGCGCTGGGGTCGGTTTCTGTTGCGTTCATGATGTATGCCAATCAGATAAATTGAATAGAGTTCAATGGGTGGCGCTACTGGCCGATCACCAGCAGTCCGTCGACGGCCACGGCGCCAGAGTCCGAACAGATGACGGGATTGAGCTCGAGCGTGAAGGACGGCCATGGGATGGTGGCGGCGACACGCGAGAAAGCAGCCAGGTATTCGGCCGCATGATCCAGCGCGTCGGTACTGAGCGCTGTCGCATGTTTACGCATCAGGCGCAGCCCGGCGATGGCATCGCGCGCCTGCGCCAGGGAGAGCGGCGCGGACGCAACCACCGTGTCGTCGATGAGCTCGGTCAGCCCGCCACCCGCGGCGCAAGCCACCATCACGCCGAAGGCCGCATCGCTGAACGCGGAGAACAGCAGTTCGTGGCCGGGCTTCATCATCTGCTGCACGTAGCATCCGTCGAGCGTGACACCGAGGCCGGCGGCGATGTCGCGATGATGGGCCAGGACTTCCCGCGCCTCATCGACGCTGGCGACGCGCAAAGCCAACAGGCCGGCGTCGGCACGGTGTGTGACCGTCTCGGAAATTCCCTTCACGGCCCACGGAAACGGCACATTCTGTTCAGCCTCGATCAAATCGTCGGGATGTCGCACCAGCATGCCGGCCGCCACCGGCAGCCCTGCCTCGCGCAGCATGGCGGCAACCTCGTGCTCGGAAATCACCCGCGGCTGTGTGCCGGACGGCGCCCAATGGCTCCAATCGATGCGAGCGGCGGCAGGCACCGCAGACGCGCCGCCCCGCACAGCCAAGGCAGGCGCCGCCATGCTGCCTTCGCCCCGCACCAGCTTGCCGATCGCCCGCGCCGCGCGCGCATTTTCGGGAAACGCATAGACGCCGATGGCGCGCAGACCTTCGAGCGCGGATGGACTCGCCAGCGGCCAACTGACCACGACCGGCACAGACCCATTCGCTTGCAGTTGCTCCACCGTGCCTATCACCTCGCGCTCTCGATTGCGCATCGCGGACGATAGGAACAGGACCGCGTCATAGCCGTCATCGCGAGTCAACACACCCAGAGCCTCAGGAAGCTGGGCCAGATAGCGCGCATCGTTGACCGACTGAGGCGTCAGATCGACCGGGTTGCCGATCGCCGCAATCGGAGGCAACCGTTCCGCCAGCCACTGCGCCGTCGACTCGCTTGGAAGCGGCGTGCACAGCCCGCTGCGTTCGGCCTGGTCGACAGCCAATACGCCCGCACCGCCACCGAACGTGGTGATCGCCACATTGCGGCCACGCGGCAGCTTGCCGCCGAGCGTGGACGCCAGCAACGCCACGTCCAGCATCTCCTCGATCGAATGGACCCGGATCGCGCCCGCTTCGCGCATGACGGCGTCGAACGCCCGGTCGGAGCCGGCCAAACGCCCCGTATGCGCCAGCGCGGCGCGGCCGCTGGCCTCGCTGGCGCCCCCCTTCAGAATGATCACCGGCTTGCCGGCCTGCCGCAATTCGCGCAGGCTGTCCAGGAACGCCGCGCCATCCGTAATCGCCTCTATGTACATGGCCACCACGCGCGTCTCCGCGTCATGGACCAGGGCACGCGCGAAGTCGGCCACGCTGAGGATGGCCTCGTTGCCGCAACTGATCACATAGCGAAAGCCGAAGCCGGCGCGCTGCGCCAGTGCCAGCGATACGGTCGACAGGCCGCCACTTTGGCTGACCATGGCGATCGAGCCGGGATTGAGCACGTCCATGTCAAGCAACGACGTCGTGAAGGTGCCGGTGAACCGCGTGTGCGTGTTGATGATGCCCAGGCAATTCGGACCGCACAGCCGAATCCCGTAACGCCGGCAGGCATCGATCAGCGCTTGCTGGCGAACATGTCCTTGCGCGCCGCCCTCCGCAAAGCCGCCGGCCCAGGCAATCGCATTGCGAATTCCACGCTCGCCGCATTGCTGCACGGCATCGACGATACCCAACGCCGGAATGGCCAGGATCGCGACATCGGGAACGTCGGGCAGGGACGCCAAGTCGGCATAGCAGCGATAGCCCTCCACGGTCTGCCCACTGGGGTGCACCACCGTAACATCGCCATCGAAGTCGAAGCGGCGCAGCATCCGCGCGGCCGCTCCGCCGAGATTCCCCTGCCGCTCGGACGCGCCCACCAGGGCCACCGAACGGGGCGCCAGCAATGCTGACAAATCGACGGCGCTATCCGCCGCCTTTGTTGGATTCATAGTCGACACGGCAATCCTTACTGCCGGCCGGCGTAGACCGGCGCCCGCTTATCCAGGAACGCCTGGATACCTTCCTTGGCGTCGCTCCCGGCGGTAAGCCGGGCCGAATACTCTTGCGAGAAACGGCGCGCTTCAGCGCGCTCCATACCCAGCACCGCGTTGCAGCAAATCTTGGTCGCCTTCAGCGCATCGAAGCTCTTGCCGGCGATGACTTCGGCCAGCATGAGCGACTTGTCCAGCACCTCTTCCTTGGGCAGCACATAATTGAAGAAGCCGGTATCGGCGAGCTCGGCCGCCGTGAACTTGCGGCCGGTAAAGAGCAGCTCGCGCATTTTGGCCGATGGCATGAAAAGACGGTTGAACGGCGCGCCGCCGCCGCTGGTCGTGCCGCGATCGACCTCCGGCATCGCCAGGTACGCGCCCGACGCCGCCACTCGCAGGTCGCAGATGGACGCGAAGGTCATGCCCGCTCCGATGGCATGCGAGGCAATGGCTGCGATGACGGGACGTTGCAGGTTCATGAAGCGGTCGTTCGCCTGGTTGACCAGTTCGTAGCGGTCCAAGCGGCTTTGGTAGTCCAGCTTGGTGAAATCGTTGAGATCGGCCCCGCCTATCCATGCCTTGCACTGCGGAGCGCCGGCGAACACCACGGCGCGCACTTGCGGGTCCGCATCCAGCGCATCCGCCAACGCGATGAGCTCGTGATATACCGCGGTGGAGAACGCGTTGGCAGGCGGCCGATTGAAAACGACCAGCGCTACTCCGCGATCGATCTCGATCTGGAAAAATTCGAAAGACATCATGGTTTTCCTGCGTTCAATGGTGCGCTGTTTCAATCGACCTGCGCACCGGAAGTCTTGACTACCTCGGCCCACTTGGAAACTTCCTGGTTGAGAAATTTGCCGAAGTCTTGCGAAGACATGGAAGCCGGCTCGGCGCCCAGTGCCATCAGCTTGCCGCGCACGTCCTGTCCGGCCAGTATCTGGTTGATATTCTTATTGAGCAGCTCGACCACCGCCGGCGGAGTCGATGCCGGGGCCACGATGGCGTACCACACCGACGCGTCCACTTCCGGGTAGCCCGCCTCGGCCATGGTCGGCACGTCGGGCAGCACCGATGAGCGCTTCGAGCCCGTCACCGCCAGCGCCTTGAGCCGGCCCGACGAGGTGAATTGCCTGCCTACGACCAGCGAATCGAAGCCCACGTCCACCTGGCCCGATGCCATGTCTGACAAGGATTGCGAACTGCCTTTGTACGGCACGTGCACCAGATTGGTCCCCGTCTTGACCTTAAGCAGCTCCATCGCCAAATGCGGGGCAGTGCCGTTGCCCTGACTTGCGTAGTTGATACGGTTCGGATGCGCCTTGGCATAAGCGACCATCTCTTTCACCGAATTGGGCTGGAAGCCGGGATTTGCCAGCAAGACCATGGGCGCCGTGGTGAGCATCGCGACCGGTACGAAGTCTTTCTGGATATCGTAGGAAAGGTTTTTATAGAGCGACTTGTTGATGGCATGGGCCGCGCCGATCACCAGCAAGTGATAGCCGTCCGGCGTGGATCGCGCAACGTAGTCCGCCCCGATGTTGCCGCCCGCGCCGCCTCGGTTCTCCACGATGAACTGTTGCTTCAGGCGCTGCGAAAGCTCGGCCGCAATCAAGCGCGCGGCCAGATCGGTGGGGCCTCCAGGCGAGTAGGGCACGATCACCTGCACCGGTTTTTCGGGATATTGCGCGTGAGCGCCGGCGGCCAGGCCGGTGCCCATCACTACAGCGAGTGCCATCGCGGCTATGTGTCTGAACATGTATGTCTCCCGTTCGTGAACACCCGCCGCGCCGGGAATGGCGACGATGGCGTTCACTTCGCTTATTTATAAGTTCTTACTTTAGAACTTTTATGAGCAAAGCGCAAGACACGAGTAAACACGGGGTAAATTTCTGTCAGGGCTCGGGTTCGCGCTCGGCGGGCACGATGCCGCTTACAAAGTCCAAGTGCGGCGGCGTGAGTGTCTCGATTTCCAGCACGAAGCGGTCGCCACGGTAGAAGTTGACTGCCGCGTAGACGATGCGCTGCTGATCATCCTGGCGCCAGCGCCGCACGCGCACCAGCACATTACCGACCGGACACTGAAGCAATTCGGCAATTTCCATGTCGGCGTGGGCAATCGTCAGTTCCTGGCGGTAGGAGCCGATATGAACACCGCCATGGTCGCGCAGCAGACGCGCCGTCTTGGAATGGCGGTCCGCCCCTTTGGGAAAGCGCGCATATACCGTCTCGGCGACATAGGTGTCGACGACCTGGAAAGGCATGCCATGCAGGGAGTGCACTTTGCGAATACGCATGTAGCTGGCGTACTGCGGATGACTGGACTTCAACTCTTCCGGCAGGGTGGCGGTCTTGCGGCGCAGCAGCACCCGCATCGTCTCCAGCGGCGCGGTCTGCAAGGGGTCGTTGATGGTGCTGCGCAGATGCGCATCCGCCTGCACATCCCGGTGCGGCGCCTCCACAAAGGTCCCGCGGCCTCGCGTGCTGGTCAGCAATCCGCTGCCGGCCAGTTCCGCCAGGGCGCGCCGTACCGTGACGCGCGCCACGTTGTACTGGCCGCAAAGTTCGGGGATTGTCGGAATCTGCCCGCCCGGCGGCCACTTGCGCGTATCGATATTGTCGCGAAAGACATTGGCCAGCCTGATATACAGCGGCACGCCCCCGATCGCCATGATCCGCTCGGAAGCTAGATCGGTCTTATTGTTACGAGACACCAGAACCCCATTCCATGTAGCTAATAAGCGCATATCGTAGCGCCGGCGGCGGGGTCGCGCCGCGATGCGGGACCCCGGGATCGATAATGCTGCCAGAAACCCAAACCCGTATGCACCTTGCGTCTATCATACGAGAACAATCATATCGATGACGATCAATATATTACGGTGTCGGAAATCATGACCGATGAAATGCGTTTTGTGCAGTCCATCGACCGCGCGGTCCGCCTGATTGTGCCTCAAGGGGATGAAACCACTATCCTTGAATGATCCGCGCGCCGCAAATCATTCAATCAATACACGCGCTGGTCACCTTTGAAAGGCCGCCCGCCAATACCTTTGTCGCCTGAAGCCCCATGTTGATTGCGCGCAACGCTTCCACCAGCGCAGGCATACGACCGCCCCATGGGGCGGTATAAAACGCTTACGTTACCGTCAATATTATTATTTACATTTAAATACGAAAGCTATACATTTCGTGCATTTGAAAATGTGGCTTCTCCAAGGTAAATAAAATGAACTTCATAAGTCGCATGAGAATAGGCTCACGCTTGGCCGTGGCCTTTTTCCTGGTAACGTTGATTGGCGGCTTAATCGGGCTGGCAGGCATAATCAGCCTGTCGAGAATAAACGATCTGAATGATCAGCTCTATCAAAAGGAATTGCTGGGCATCTCTTATATCAAGGAAGCCAATATCAATTTGGTGGCGGCGGGACGCGCACGCTCCAACTACAGGCTGGCTGAATCGGAGGAAGAACGCAATCAGCAAAAAAGCGCTTTCGATGCGAGAATCAAAGAACTCAACAACTGGCTAGGCCAGGCTCGTCCATTGCTGTATACCGCTGAAGCGCAAAAAATGCTTACGGACTTGGACCGCAGTTATGCAGAGTGGGAAAAAAGTACCCAGACTTTTTTCCAGATGGCAAATACTAGCGAACTTATGCAAGAAAATGCGGAACTGTCAGCGGCAGCCAAGCGGGCTCGCACATTGAATAACACGCTAGACCAAATAATGAACGACCTGGTTAAAGCCAAGGAAAAATTAGGCGCCGACGCCGCCACGGCAGTCACCGTGCTATACGAACGCATACGCGCTTTGCTAATCGGGCTTGCTATCTTTGGCGTGGCTATCGGCGCGCTGCTAGGCTGGCTTATCACCCGCAGCATCACTCATCCTTTGCGCCGGGCCATGGCCGCCGCGGATCGCGTCGCTCAAGGAGACCTGACCGGCCATATTGACACTTCAGCAAAAGACGAAACCGGCGATCTGATGCGCGCATTGAAAAAAATGAATGAAAGCCTCATCCATATGGTGCGCGACGTGCGGTCCGGCTGCGAAAGCATTGCCTTGGCTTCATCGCAAATATCCGAAGGCAATAACGACCTTTCTCAGCGCACGGAAGAACAAGCGTCTTCCCTTCAGGAAACAGCAGCTTCCATGGAGGAAATAACCAGCACCGTGCAGCAAAATGCCCAGAATTCCAAACAGGCGAACGAGCTTGTGGAAGAAGCATCCAACTTCGCCGTCAAAGGCGGTGAAGTCGTCAGCAGCGTGGTCGATACCATGTCATCCATCAGCGACAGTTCACGGCACATTGCTGAAATCACCAGCGTTATCGATACCATCGCGTTCCAGACAAACATCCTCGCCCTGAATGCGGCCGTGGAAGCCGCAAGGGCCGGCGAGCAAGGGCGGGGATTCGCTGTCGTCGCAAGCGAAGTACGCTCGTTGGCGCAACGGTCGGCAGTTGCCGCCAAGGAAATCAAAGCGTTGATCGATCAGTCTGTGGCCAGGGTCGATACGGGCAATGAACAGGTGATCAATGCGGGCAAGACCATGGAGCAAATCGTCACCTCGGTACGGCGTGTCTCCTCGCTGGTCAGCGAAATCGCGGCGGCATCTGATGAGCAGGCATCCGGCATAGGACAAATAAACGTGGCTGTTGCGCAAATGGACAGCGTCACCCAGCAGAATGCCGCCTTGGTCGAAGAAGCGGCCGCCGCGGCGGCAAGCCTTTCCGATCAAGCGGAAAAACTGACGTCACAGGTGCGTCGCTTCAAATTGGCGGAAGACAGGGACACCGCATCGGGGAATTCAGCGCATCGCCAGCACATGGACTATGCGGGGAGCTCCCAGTTTCTCATTGCCGCTCGTTGAATAAGTGCGACCGATCGCGGTAGGCCGCCTCGACCAACTGTTCTTCGAATCGCTACGCGCTGGGCCGCCGCCATCATGACGCCGCGGCAATCAGCCAGCCAATGCTCACGATCCGTATGCCTGCCCGAAGGGCATGCGCCGTTAAACGCCGGGTTCCCATGGCCTGCGAGTCCAGCGTCTCGGTCGCAAAGGATGCTCTGGCTCATAGGCTCAATACCAATATGAAAACAAATAGGGCTGTGGCATTTACGCCAATCCAGAAAGGAATGAGTGTGCTGGACGAGGAAACCCGAGAAGACATACATCGCTTGTGGGATGAGCTCACCGAGTTCGAAGTTGGCCAGACCGATGCGGCGACCCAGCACCTGAAGGAAAGACTGTGCCGCATGGTCGGCGCCTGGAATGCCACCTGGGGAGGCGCAATCCGCCTCGATACGGATAACAGAAGCGACGATCCGCTGCAGGGTTGGCGAGTCGCCGTGACGCGGCTGCTCCATCCTATCGAGGCGCAACCAGACGAAGGGCCTTTCAAAGCGCTGCAGGCTCGCTGGAACGACCGAGAGATCGATCCCTCGTTCATGCTGCCGATGCGCAAGGTAGGTGACTTCAGGACATATGCGCTGCGCCGCGACCTGCCGACAGGCTGGTTCGGCGGCCCGTTTTACCATGCCTACTTCAGTCCCTTCGGTACGATGGACGCCGCATGGGTCGGTTTTCCAATTAACAGCGACGCCGAATCGCATTTCGGTTTCTATTCACGCACCGCTTTCACGGACCAAGATATCGCCTTGCTTGCCTACGCGTTGCGCGGCATTAAGTGGTTCCACCGTCAACTCATGCTTACCAACGGTCCGCTGATTGCCAAATCGCCATTGACTCCGACCGAGCGCAAAGTGCTCAAGCTACTGCTTACTAACGCATCAGAGAAGAATATCGCCGAGCAACTCGATCAGGCCGTTTCGACAACCCACCAGCATGTCGTTTCACTGTTTCGGAAATTCGGCGTGCGCAGTCGCGCCCAATTGATGAGCTTGTGGTTAAGTCGCCCGTGTTGATGCTGGCCAATCCTCCCTGAACCGGTCTTGGCATCCAATCTGCCGATACGCCGCGTATCGCGGCCGCGGGTTATTGTCTTGGCCACTGCTTAATTACCGCTGCCTCCGATCAACCGCTGATCGGGCGACGGCCCCGATCACATGGGCCTGACGCTCGCGTTGCAGGCGCGATTTCGCACGTGTAACGCGAGCGTCAGGAGTTCGGCTCTTCATCGGCCCCCAAGGGTTCAGGCGGACGCCCGCATCAGGTCAGAGTCGCCAATAATGGCGGCCCTTTTATGTCAAGATGATGTTGTCCACAAGGCTGTCAAGCGCGCCACGCCCTCGCGCTGGGTCAGGACGTCGGGATGGTGAACATAGACGGTGTTGCCGCCTCTGTTCTCCGCAGTCACGGGATCCGCCGCGGGCCTGGGGGTGCCGTCGTCTTTATTACCCACCGCGATGCTGTTGATGCCGAACCACTCTTCGTCGGGACATCCTCCCGGGAACTGGCCGGCGCCGCAACTGGAATGGCCGTCGTGTTGCGTGATGTTGCCGGCTTTCCACCATTCGTCCGACCAACTGAACACATAGCCGCCCGAGCACAGGTTCAAGCCGTGATGCTTCTCGATGTCCTTCCAGTGCACTTCGATGTAATCGGCCTGGGTCTTGGCATTGTCGGGCAGTTCCACGACCGTGCCGCCCTGACGAGTCGACGCCGGGCAGCCGAATTCTGTGATCAGGAAAGGACGATCAGGCAGGCCGGTAGTCTTGAACTTGGCGTCGTAGTCGGTAAACATGGTGTCAAAGCCCGCGGTCTGGGTGCCGCGATAGGAATTGAAACCCAAGACATCCAGATGCGGCACCCCTTTGCCGATGTTGGGGTCGACCATCGCACTGATGATGTTGGGCACGTCATGCACCGCGCATTTGGTCAGCTTGTCCGGCGCCCAGCCCTTGACCTTTTCGGCCAGGCCGTCCATCCAGGCCCAAAAATCCGGGTTCTGGGCAGTCCCGGCCGGGCCGTCGATGTCGGTTTCGTTGCCAATGGTAAAACCGATGAGGGCGGGATGCTTGCCCAATTCTTCGCACAACAGTTGGTAGCCCTTTTCGATACGAGGGCGGTCGCTGGAACTCATGGCCTGCTCGGGCGTCATTGGGTAGGCGATCCACACGTAGATGCCGTTGTCGGCGCACAAATCCATGAATTTCGTATGGTACTGCCTGGCAGTGGAAGCATCCCAGGGCGTTTCCCAGGGCGAGGTCATGTAAAGGCGTATGCTGTTGCAACCCATGTCTCTCAGCACGCTCATGTCGCGGGCAAAAATCGGTTCCCAGAAGTCGCTGAAGTGATCGCCGCCGGGCGTTGCGCCGGCCCACGCCCCGATGGGCACGGGCGAATAGCACATGCCTTTGGCGAAGAACTCTTCGCCATTGAGCAGTATCTTATGGTCCTTCACGGTGAAGACGGTGTTCGCCGGCGGCGTCGGGGCGCCGGAACCGAAGCCTCCCGATCCCGAGGGAGCCGCGCCGTCATCGTCGCCGCCGCAGGAAGCCAGCAAAAAAGGACTGGTGGACGCCAGCAAAGCCGTCCCCAACAGGCGCCGGCGAACCACGGCGTGAGCGTCCAGCGCGACCGACTGGCCGGAGGGGCGTTTCTTGTTCATGATGGGGCTCCCAATCAATATTCGTTGCAATGAGTATGCGCGTATCGCCCACGCCCTAGCCCTGAACGAAAAATGAAATACATCATGGGGAAGGCATGGGCCGACCATGCCCGATATGTTTCAGTATTGTTTTGAAACGTAACTACATAATTATGCCGCAGCACTGCCAACGCCGTAATACTCTAATCAGGGGGTTGACGCTGGATTCGACCCGTGCCTGGATGGATCCCACCCCAGCCACAGCGCCATGAGAGCGGCCCGGTTGCGGACCGCGTATTTGCGGAATATGCGGGTGACGTACTCGTGGGTGGTGTTGGGACTCTGCCCCACGTTGGCCGCGATCTGCTTTTCCGACAGGCCTTGCAACAGCCCCTGCAGAACGGCATGCTCGGCCCGCGTCAGAGGGGAAGCCGACAGCAACAGCCCGTGACCAAGCATTTGCTGGCGATGGAACCAGAGCAAGCCCCGTAGAGCGTAGGCGACCGCATCGCGGTCCGCGCAGGAGAAGCCCGGCTGCCCACGGTCGCGGTACAAGCCGAAGTAGATCTCGGTGTCGGCGTTGACCGGCACGCCGGCCCAGATCGCGTCTTGGCGGTTGAACTCGAGGTAAAAGACCTTGTAGTACTCGCCCTGAAACCATTCAGGGGGCACCAGGTCGACCAATCTGTAAGCGCGGAACCGGCCTGCCGCCGCCGTATTGCGTACCGTGGTTTCGTCCACATGGCCGAGCTCGAGCATGCGCCGCTGCTCCTGTGCGGCCTTGCCGATCAGCTGTGTAGGGTGCAAATGGTGGATCAGCCGCGGCCGCCATCCCCGCAGCGGGTCGGCCGGAGGCCGATCACCCATACGCACCGCACCAACCCAGGATGCATTTTGGGCGTCCGCCAAGCGGCACAGGCCCTGCAATAGATGATTTCGCGCCTGGTCGACGCATGCGGCATCCATATCGGCCAGCTCATCCCATAGCTGGTATATCGCCGCCAACTGAACCTCATCGGGTGCTGTCGCTGCCGATCCCTCTCCTCCATCCATTCGGTCTCCTTCGACTCCGGAACTCGAGCACGACGATCAGACTTCTGAGTCACCATGACTCCCTTCACGCAACGCAACGCTGGCATCAAGAAGAAGGCAATCCGCAAATTTGCATCAGCAAAGCATTTTACAACTACGAAAATTTTAGATATCTACCCTGGGCCTGGTTCCCGGATCAATAGAAAAAAGCGCCCGATTTCCACTCGCCAAAGCCGCAGCGCGATACACTGCGATACACCAGAAGCAGAAACGCAACATTCCGATGCACGTCTGTTTCGCGCCTTACGGAAACAATATGCCCTCACGACTTTGCCTGGCCTTGCCCGTCGCGGCCGTCCTCTTGGCTTCTTGCAGCGATAGCGATTCGCTGTCGTCCGCCAACACGATTCCCCCCCAGCGCGTCACGCATGCCGTCGAACAGCTCGATAGCATCGCCGCCGATGTGCTCAATCGTTCCGGCATCCCGGGCCTGGCCGTCGCCGTCGTGCATCAGGGCAAAATCGTGTATGCCAAGGGCTTTGGCGTACGTCAGCTTGGCGATCCCGCCCCCATCGATGCCAACACCGTGTTTCAATTGGCCTCCGTCTCCAAACCGGTCGGCGCAACGGTGGTCGCGGCGCAGGTCGGCAAAGGCGTCATTTCATGGGACACGCCGGTGGTGCAGCAACTGCCGTGGTTTTCTCTACATGATCCTGTCTCCACGGCCAAGGTCACGGTAGGCGATCTTTATGCGCACCGATCCGGCTTGCCGGATCATGCGGGCGACGAGCTCGAAGCATTGGGCTACGACCGCAGGCAAGTACTGGAACGTCTGCACCTGCTGCCGATGGCACCTCTGCGCACCAAGTACGCCTACAGCAACTTTGGCCTCACAGCCGGGGCGCAAGCCGTTGCCGTGGCCTCTGACGCCGACTGGGAAAACCTGAGCGAGCAAGTGCTCTATCGCCCGCTCGGCATGAACGCCACCAGCTCCCGCTACGCGGACTTCATGTCGCGCGCCAACCGCGCCCATCCGCACATCCGCTTGAATGGAGCTTTCCAGCCAGGCCCTGAGCGCCAGCCGGATGCCCAGTCGCCTGCCGGCGGCGTAAGCTCCAGCGTGCTGGATATGGCAAGCTGGATGACGCTGATTCTGCACCAGGGCAAATACGACGGACAGCAAATCGTCCCGCGCGAGGCGCTGCTGCCGGCGCTGCAGCCCCAGTTCCAGTCGGCGCCGCCCACGCAAGACTCCCCCGCCGGCTACTATGGCTACGGATTCAATGTCTCGACGACGGCATCGGGCTATACCCGGCTCGGCCATTCCGGGGCATTTCTGATGGGGGCTGGCACGGCCTTTAGCCTGCTTCCGGTGGCTGACACCGGCATCATCGTCCTGACCAATGCGCTGCCGGTCGGCGCGGCAGAGGCGATAAGCGCGACGTACATGGATCTTGTCGAGTTCGGACATACCACCCGCGACTGGCTGGCGTTCTTTGAACCCAAGTTTGCAGCGATGACCGCTCCGACGGGCACGCTTGCCGGCCAGCCTTTTCCCGAAAACCCCACACCGGCGCTGCCGCCGCATGCCTATGTGGGCGCTTACGCGAATGCCTATTACGGCGATGCCAAGGTCGAACTGCGGGACGGGCAGTTGGTTCTGGTCATGGGCCCCGCCGGGCAAACAGTGCCGCTGCAACACTGGAACGCCAATGTATTCGTGTACGAACCAAGCGGCGAAATGGCGGTGCCAGGCTCGCGCTCTAGCGTAAGCTTTACCATGGGTCCGGGCGGTATGGCGCAAAGCGCGACAATAGAAATTTTCGACAGTGACGGGCTGGGCACTCTGGCAAGGCGCTAAGCATGGCGCCTGTGCCAGCGATCGCGGTGTAATGCAGATTACCGGCTCAGCTCAACCCGACCAAGCGTGTGTACGAGCAGCCGGCTTGTAATAGCGCTCAAGACAAGCCGTTTATCCACGGGCAAGATCACTATTTTCGATGAAGTGCCGCCTGGCCGCGGCATTGGGGAATTGATCTTGACTCGCACTACATTTCAGGCAAGAGCGCTGGGCGCCGTTGCCGCCGGCTTCCTCGTGCTGGCCGTCTCTTTCGCCGCCCGATCCAGCATCGGGCCAGGCATGACCCCCTGGTTTCAGGATTTAGGCTGGGCGAAAGGACAAGTTTCCGCCATCGGAGCACTGGCGTTGTGCATCATGGACTACTGGCAGTTCGCGCTCGGCTATGGGCTATTTGGAGGCTTGGGGTTCGGACTGGTCTATTGCATGGTTACCTATATCAATGATAACCTGACAATTGGATTTTGATAAGTTACCAACCCGATAGGATTCATTTCCCGGTTGTCACGAGGTACTGACATGGATCATCACCGCTCGCCCGCGATATTCATTGCTGATGCGATTGCTCTTGATTTCCTCAATTCAATCGCTACGCCCGCGGATGTACAGATTGATTGGATTGACAGCGGCACAGGCTTTTTGGCGTGGGTCGAACAGGCCGGCCTCGCGCCTGCGAAAATGCTCGAAACGCTAAGGGTACAGGCCATGCCAGGCGAATTGGATAGCGTGGCGGCCCAGGCCCGGAGCTTGCGGGAATGGTTCAGGGAATTTGTGCGAAGCCATAAAGGACGCCCGCTCAGGGTCGAGGATATGCAACAGTTGGCGCCGTTGAACCGATTGCTGGAACGCGACGAAGGGTTTGGGCAGATCGTGGCGCATGATTCTGGTGCAGGCCGGTCGCTCCAGTGGCGCATGACGCGCCGCTGGCGCTCCCCGGAATCTTTGCTGCTGCCTATCGGCGAGGCATTGGCTAAATTCGTGTGTGAAGAAGACTTCTCGAATGTGAAGGCTTGCGACGGCCCCCACTGCACCTTGATATTCGCAGACCATACGCGCGGCCATCGACGCAGGTGGTGCAGCGCGGCTGTTTGCGGCAATCGCGCAAAAGTCGCCGCCCACCGTCAGCGCCTCAAGCAGGCTGGAATGCGCTAGCGTTCCCGTACCCGGCTATGTATGGCTCCAACACGGTCGATATAGCCGGGGCGAGCCGATCCCGTTAGGGAAGCGCACGCCGGGCGCCCCGGTGATGGCTGTCGCCGGCAAACGGTGTCGGAATTTACCCATTGAAGCCTTCTTCTCAATGCTGGGCTGATCTCAACATCCGTAACCTTGCTAATTGGAATTGACAAGTTACTCTTATGAAAGTAACCTATATATTCATATTAGTCTGGTTACCTTCGCTTTAGAGAAAATTATGTCTCGGCGGCGGTAATCATCACAGTGAGACAGGCTACTGTCGTCAAAGGGGAACTCATGAATGCCATTACGTACCAAACCGCCGACGTGGACGGTTTCAACATCTTCTATCGTGCAGCGGGCGTTGCCAACGCGCCGAAACTTTTGCTGTTGCACGGCTTCCCGAGCGCGGGCCACATGTTCCGCGACTTGATCCCGCTACTGGCTGATCGCTTCCACATCATCGCGCCCGACCTGCCTGGCTTTGGTCAATCGGACATGCCCTCGCGCGACACCTTCAACTACACGTTCGACAATCTCGCGAACGTTATCGAGCGCTTCACCGAGGTCGTGGGCTTCGACCGGTATGCGGTGTACGTGTTCGACTATGGCGCACCGACCGGCTTCCGGCTGGCGATTCGCCACCCGGAGCGCATCAGCGCCATCATTTCGCAGAACGGCAATGCCTATGAAGAGGGTCTTAGCGATGGCTGGAACCCCATTCGGGCCTATTGGCAGGACGCTTCGCAGGCGAACCGCGATGCACTGCGCGCATTGCTCGCGCCCGAGACAACGAACTGGCAGTACACCCATGGCGTGAGCGACAGCACCGCCGTCTCGCCGGATGGCCAAGCGCTCGACAACTTCTATCTGGCGCGTCCCGGCGCCGCCGATGTGCAACTCGACTTGTTCGGCGATTACAAGAGCAATGTGGCGCTCTACCCGGCCTTCCAGGAGTACTTCCGCGCCCACCAGCCACCCTTCCTGGCCGTGTGGGGCAAGAACGATCCGTTCTTCCTCCCGCCAGGCGCGCAGGCGTTCAAGCGCGATCTTCCGCGGGCGGACGTGCGTTTCTTCGACACCGGGCACTTTGCCTTGGAGACACACGCCAAAGAGATTGCCGGCGTGATCGGTGACTTCCTGGTTAACCAGGCTTGACCCGTCAGCCGCCAAACCGCACAGGAGAAAAAACAATGTCGAAATCTGTCGCTATCGTCACAGGCGCAAGTTCGGGTATTGGAAAAGCCACCGCGCTACGGCTGGCGCGCGACTTCGGAGCTGTCGTGCTTGCCGCAAGCAACGGCGAAAAGCTGGCTGAGGTGGGCAAGTTGGTGAAAGCGGCCGGCGCCGAGCCACTCATCATCGAGCTCGACCTGATGCAAGCCACGGCGGCCGAAAAGGTCGTGAAGGCCACCATGGACCGTTTTGGCCGTATCGACGCTTTGGTGAACATCGCCGGTGCCGTCCCCGGGCTGGACGTGTTCCAGATGACTGACGAGCAGTGGAACGCAGGCATGGAACTCAAATTCCATGGCGCGCGCCGGCTCACCATCCATGCGTGGGACGCGCTTAAAGCCTCCAAAGGCGCGGTTGTCTTCATTTCCGGCAATTCGGCCGTGATCCCGAAGGCAGGCGCGGCCGCGGTGGGCGCAATCAATGCCGCGATCGAAGCCTTGGCCAAGGCGTTCGCGGATCAAGGGATCGAAGATGGCGTTCAGGTCAACAGCGTTTCGCCTGGAGCCACCATGACGGCGCGCCGCCAAGCGATGCTTGAGAAAGCCGCTGCGTCAAAGAACGTCCGCGTCGATGAGGCCAAGGCAGGGTTCCTCAAGCAGGCGGGCATCGCCCGCTTCGGCGAAGCCCAGGAAATTGCCGACGTGATGGCCTTCGTCGTTTCGCCAGCGGCCCGCTGGATGACCGGGACGGTGTTGCGGGTGGATGGCGGCGAGGTCAAATCCATCTAACCATTAGGCCTGACGATTTTTTTGGCTTTGAACCGCCGGCTCGATCCGCGGTTCGAAAGCAGTCGCCAAATGTCAATTGACGCCGGTAATTCAGGGCGACCCGGGCGCTGCGCGAGCCGAGCCGAACCGATCCACCGCGCGGCCGCCTTAGAACCTTACCCGCAAGCCCACGGTGCCCATATAACTGTAGCTGTCGCCGAAGTCCTCCAAATTCGTCTTCGTCGCCACTTCGCCATAAACGGCATAGGCCTCCTTGGCCCAGCTATAGGCCACGCCGGCCCCGATGCCCGCGGCCAAACGACGGTCCGCATTCCTGATCCTGGTGCCGGAAACCTTTACGTCCGTACCATCCAGGAATTCGTAATACAGATTCGCGATGCCGTACAAGCTTGTCCGGTTGATGACCGTGCCCGCGCTATCGCGCACCGCGTTCTGATAGTCCGCCGCCACGCCCAATCGCCCGCTCATGCTGTCGCCCTTGCCCATGGACACGCGCGCGCCGTACGGATCGGTAAAGCTGTCGAAATCCACCGACGAGTACATCAACTGCGCCTGCGGCGTCACGCTCCAGCCATCGCTCACGCCGATTCGCTTACCAGTCTCCACGCTCAGGGCATAACCGAAGCCGTCGTTGTCCTTGGACAAATTCTGGCCCAGCGTGCGCGAGGACAGCTTACCGCTGAACCAGTTCGCCTGCGCCTGACCATCTACATAAACGCCGTTTTCGCCATACCAGGTCAGCGTGCCGCCCAGACCGTAGGCGTCGGCGTTGATGCGCCCCGTGCCATAGAACGAGTCGATGTCCGAGGACGCATTGCCATACTGCGCGTTCAAGCCACCGACCAGACGACCGCTCTTGTTTTCCAGGAACGCCCGATCGATACCAACCTGCAGCTTGTACTGATCGGTATCGGTGGTAGTCCCCGCCGTCGAGTCGCTGGGCTTCATCCGGCTGTGCAGGCCTTCCACACGCGCCCAGGCGCCGTGGTCCGCATCGGCGGCATACTGGCCGGCCTCCAAGGCGGGCGATGCGCTCGTGTCCGCCCCCCAATACCGATCGCCCACACGCTGGCGCAAGGTCGACAGGCTGTTCAGGCCCAGCAGGATGGCGGGATACGCCTCGTAGACCGGTACGCCCGGCTGGTAGAGCGGACCGGAGCGCATCGGCGCACCGCCGCCGGCCGGGCTTTCGGATAGGGACGAACGCAGATACCAGTCGCCGTCGGTGGGCGTGCTTACGCCGTTTTTTTGTAGCGTATAGCCGTAGGCTCCGGCGATGACCGCCGGCTGTCCTTGTATCGAATAGTCACCCAACAAACCGAAGCTGCCGTCCGACAGGCCGCCCACGTCGACCAGCTTGATGCCCTCGACCGTCCGCGCCCCTGTCCCGCCTTGATTGATCACCCGCACCGTAGTCGTACCCGATGTCGCACCGGTCACCATCAGGCGGTCCGTCGGCGAGGTGTCGCCCCCCAGCGCCGTCTCCATTTCCAGCGTACCGCCGTTGCCAACGTAGTTGCCGGCCACGGTCAGAGTGCCGATCGAATTGCCCGGTGCGATGACGCCGCTGTTGCTGGTGTCGCACACCGTGCCGTTGCCTTGCAGCCGCCCGCCCGCGCCCACGTTGGTGCTGCCGCACAGGTTGCCGTTGACGGCCAGCGTGCCGGCCTGGATGGACGTCGTGCCGATAAAGCCCGAGTTGTTGCCGGAAAGGATGGTCTGGCCAGAGCCTATCTGGCGGATGGCGCCCATGCCCGAGATGATGCCGTCAACGCTCACACGGTCGGCACGGTTGAAGGCCAAGGTGCCTTGGTTGACGACGTTGCCCCGGATCGATCCCGAGGTACCTCCATTGCCCAATTGCAGCGTGCCGGCATTGACAGTGGTGCCGCCTGTATACGTCAGGTCGCCGGTCAACACCGAGGTGCCGGTTCCGTTCTGCCCCAGCGAACCGGAGCCTGAAATCGCGCCCGGTACATTGAAAGTATCGGAATGGTTCAAGACCAGCAATCCATTGTTGATCACATCGCCGGCGATCGCGCCTGATGTGCCGCCGACGCCCAGTTGCAGGGTACCCGCCGAAATCGTCGTGGCGCCGGTATAGGTGTTGTTCGCCGTGAGCGTCAGGGTGCCGTCGCCGGTCTTGGCCAGGCCGCCCGAGCCGCTGATCCGCCCTTGCTGTGTCAGGGTGGTACCCGCCTGCGTTTCGATCGTGCCGCCGGGCGCCTCGAGCGTGGTGGCGCGGTTCATGACGATGCCGGCCGTGGTTTGCAGCGTGCCGCCGTTGAAGGCCAGTGTGCCGGAAGGATTCCCAAGATTGCCGTCGGAAGAGATGGAAAGCGTCCCGCCCGACAGGGCCCAGGGCGTTGCGGCCATGGTCGTGCCGGCCAGTGTCCAGGTGCTGGTGCCGACCTTCTCGTAGAGTCCGAAGCCGTCATATTTGGCGCTTGGTCCAAGCTCGGACAGGTCGAAATTGCTGTCCGTCGCTCCGCCCAGCTTAAACGTGTCGGCGGTACTGAACGCCCGCACATTGCCGGTGATGCTCGAGGTCGACCAGATTTCAAGCGAGTTGACGCCGCCGGTGAAATGAATGGCATCGGCGCGTGTGCCGGAAGTCGTCACGCCGCCGGTGATCGCGCCTGCATTGACGACGGAAACATTGGCGCCCTTTATCCCGGCGCCGCCCACCGATTGGACGACGCCTTGATTAGCGATTTGCGTGCCGTTGGGACCGGCCGTGCCGCCGGTGATCGAGGCGCCCGAGCGATTGATGACGTGTCCGCCTGCGGTCAGCAGCACACCTTCGCCGCCGTTGCCGCCGGCGCCAGCGAGTTGAAGGAGGCCGGTGTTCGAACCGCCATTTCCACCTCCCAGGGCGCCGCCATTGTCTATGGTCCCGGCCGCACCGGTCAGTATGACCGCCGCGGCCCCGCCTCCGGAGCCGGCCAAACCGTTGCCGCGGCCGCCCGCTCCTCCAGTGATGGCGCCGCCCGCCGCGACGGTGACATTGGTCGACGAGAACACGCCGGCTCCTCCTCCGCCGCCGCCGCTGGACGAGCCGCCTACGCCTCCCGCGCCACCATTGACCCGGCCGGTGTTTTCGATCGTAAGGTCGACGGTGGTGCTGACTCCGATACCGCCACCGCCGCCGCCTGAACCGCCGACACCGATATTCGGACTCCCCATTAGACCGGTCCCGCCAGTGATCGCGCCGCTGACCGTGCTCAGGCCGGCGGCGCCCGCGGCTCCGGCAGCGCCCGGGACATTGGTATTCACGGCGCCGTCAACCCCTTGCCGCCCGCCGGCAGCACCTTGTCCTGTCGTGAGATCAGTGGCGCCGCCGCCTCCCCCCGCATTGGGGATCCCTGCAGGAGGATTGCCGTTTGCGCCGGCCGCGGTTTCAGCGGTCCCGTCCACGCCTCCGACCGCCCCTGGAGGCCTGCCGGCCGTCCCACTTGTCGTGATCCCCTGACCGCCGCCGGCCGCCCAGGCTGAGCTGCAGCCCAGCGCCAGCAGGCATGCGGCCATCAGTGGACCAACAGGCCATCGGGGCTGCGGCCTGTTGCTCGCCGAAACGGCGGCACTGCTTTCTCCTACCTGTCCGCGTTCACGTCCCTGCGCTCTTGCCGAGTTGATACCGTAAGACAATTTACTTCTCCTTTTAGCGACTCAACACGGTTGCGTGCTCCAGCCTAACTTCCGTTGCGGGCGCCGCTCACGTCTGGGCGCACGGTATGGCTAATCTGCTTTATGGATCGCCGCTTGACATGCCACGATTCGCCGCAAGGCTACCCTGCGAATCGTCGATTTCGACATCGCGGGCTTTTGCGGCACAGGGCGTTTGGGTGTTCAAGTCTTGGCGTGGGTACTTCACGCCAGGACAGTCAGTAACGAGTTCAAGACCCGTGACTCGGGGATGGATACTGTGCGACCGTCGTCTTTCACATGCGGTCTTATATATTTCAAGACTTTGAGAAGTTGTCACGCTTCCGCCGGGCGCATGCTTTGTCCTTCCGTGCTCGGGGTGTATTTGTTATTGCATGCGCAAATCGTTGACACAATTAGCAATTTTTTGAAAATCCTATTATAGGGCCGCCTCCAAAAAATACTCTCTAAAAAATGCTTGGACCGTATAAACATCACAACGCTACGCAAGCCGCGCCTTGCTTAAAGCGCGCTTGCCTTGCGGCCTTACGTAAGTACGCCAAGGAATAGCTCGATCCGAAGATACTGCACCGACCGGCGCGGACGCCCAGGCTTATGGGGCCGTCGGGCAGCGGCAAAAAACACGATGAGGCTGTATTAACTGTGTTTCCTGCCGCAGTCCTCGGCCGATGAGCGGGGATGTGTTCGGTTTTTATGAGATGCCCACGCAGCTTCGTGCCAAGAATGACTCATCGATACAAATAGATACAACAAAGAATTTGACGCATCTACCTATTAGTAGATAAGATACGCTTCATGGATGGGGAGCAAGCAGTATTTCCCCAACCGCCGCGCCAAAAAGCGCGTTTTTTTGAACTTAGTTATCTACCTATACATAGATAGTTTTTGCAAACTTCCATTTACCGTTAATTGACAGGAACCCCATCATGAAAACTCTTGCTTCCCTACTGCTGATTTCCGCAACTCTGGCCGGCACCGCCGCCTACGCTCAAGAACCCTCGGTGAGCCGCGCACAAGTCGTGGCTGAATTACAAGCGGCCAGGGCCGCCGGACAATTGAGCGTCGGTGAACTCGACTACCCGCCTGTCATCAGCCAAACCAGCTCGCTGACCCGTGAACAGGTCGTGGCCGAACTGCAAACGGCAAGGGCCACCGGGCAATTGAGCGCCGGCGAACTCAGCTACCCGCTTGCCATCAACCCAACCAGCTCGTTGACCCGCGAACAGGTGCTGGCCGAACTGCAAACAGCAAAGGCCGCCGGACGATTGAGCGTCGGCGAGCTCGACTACCCGCCTGTCATCAGCCAGACCAGCTCGCTGACCCGTGAACAGGTCGTGGCCGAACTGCAAACGGCAAGGGCCACCGGGCAATTAAGCGCCGGCGAACTCAGCTACCCGCTTGCCATCAACCCGACCAGCTCGTTGACCCGCAAACAGGTGCTGGCCGAACTGCAAACGGCAAAGGCCGCCGGACAATTGTCGCAACCAGCCGCCTGACCGACGCGTCGCGCGGCCAAGGACAATGGATGTTTCGCTCTGCGGGTCCGCCCTGCTCCGGCACGGCGGCCCGCTATTTTTCTTTTTTCCAATAGGAGCCATTCGGCCTCTTGGGCACTTGGTAGCGTCCTTATCATGAACAACGAAACCACCCGCACACAGATCATGCAACAAGCCGAGCGCCTGGTCCAGGAGCGCGGCTGCAACGGCTTCAGCTATCGCGACCTGGCTGCGTTGATTGGTATCAAAACCTCGAGCATCCACTATTACTTCCCGCAGAAAGAAGACTTGTTGCTGGCGGTCGTACGGCAATATCAGGCGCGCTGGCACGCGGCCATACAGGCCATCGACGCCGGGCTAAGCGCCGACGCCAAGCTGCGCATCTACGTCGACGTGCATCGGCAAGCCTTCTGTGACACCGAGCGTATCTGTCTGGCAGCCTCGTTGGCGGCCGACTTGGCGTCGCTGCCCGCCGGCGTGCGCCAAGCTGTGCAGGATTTTTATCGCATCAATGAAGACTGGCTGGCCCGGGTGCTGGACCAGGGCGCCCGCGAGGGCAGCCTGCGTGTACCGGGCGACATTCGCACCGCGGCGCGCTCGATGTTCGCGGCACTGCAAGGCAGCTTGGTCGGCGCGCGCCTGTTCAAGAACAGCGGGCGCGTGGAAGATATGCTGCAGTCTGCGCTCAGCCTTCACGAATCAGCGTGAAGGAAACGGATAGCAGGCGGCCTGTACGCGCCGTCCGCTTGTCTGGGCGCCGGGAAAAAACCGAAGCAGCCGGTCGACGCATCAAGCCGGGCCAGGCCTGACCTGCACCGAGGCCACGACGTCGTGTAGCCGAGCCGGTTTCTGGAACAGACGCGAACCCATCAGGGCCCCCTGGAATGCCGCGAACAGGTAGCGCCCGGCAACCTCGGGGTCTCCAGACCAATGCAGGGTTCCATCGCGCTGGCCATCGGCAACGACCTTGGCCAGCCAGGTTTCGTGCGTGCGGAAAAACGCCTGCACGGCCTTGCGCGCACGGTCGGACAGCGACGCCAGATCGGCGGCCAGCATGCCGCACAGGCACACCTGATCGGTGGGTGTGCCCTCGAACAGCGCCGCATAGCGATCCAGGCGCTCTTTAGCGGGGAGCGTCGTGTCGATACCCTGCATCAGGTTGGCTTCCCGCGCAGCGTAGTTGTCGATGGCCTCGATGAGCAGGTCGTCTTTGCAGGGAAAGTAGTAATGGATGCTGGCCGTCTTGACGCCCACCCGGTCGGCCAGATCCCGGTAACTGAAGCCGTTATAGCCTCGTTGCCGGATAAGGGCCTGGGCGTGGCCCAGCAGTTGTTCGCGGGTGGTGGCGGTATTCATGCCGCGATTGTTACCTACTAGTAGGTTAGGAGTCAAGGCGGGATCATCCCGCATACGCCCGCGCTTCTGTGGCGGACACCCCATGCTTGCGGCTAGCTACCAAGCGAGCCTGGCATTGCGTCTCAATTTCCGAACGGCTTGGTGGGGCCGATCTTTCTAAGCGCCTCCCGAGCCGCCGGCTTTCGCCGCGGTCGGCGCCAAAGTCATCGCGGCGGTAAAGGCGCCGCCGATCGAGGTCGCCGCGGCCACGGCGAGGCCAACTTCATAGCCGGACGCGAAAGACGCGACGCCGGCGGCCAGCGCCACCCCGGCAAGCTGCGCAATCCGGCTCGCCGCATTGTTGATGCCGGAGGCAAGCCCCTCGTCCGCTTGGTCAACGCTCGACATGACGGAGGCGGTAAGCGGCGCCACGAGCACGGCGAAGGACAGGCCGAGCAGCGTCATGGGCACGATCACGCCAAGCATCAGGGACTCTTCCCGGCCGAGCGCCATCCAGGCATAGGCGAGCGCCGCAGTTGCCGGTCCTGCGATGAGCATGGTCCGCGCGCCGACTTTATCCGCCAACCCGCCGAAAACCCTCGACAGGAGTCCGACGCCAAGCGAGAAAGGCAGGAATGCCAGCCCGGCATCGGTCGAAGACAGGGCTCGACGGTCGACGAGATCGAAGGGCAGCAGGAAGAACATGATCGAAAGCCCCGCATAAATCATCAGAGTCGCGACGTTCAGCCCCAGGAAGGCGCGATTCTCCACCAGGCGGGGTGGCGTCATAGGATGTTCGCTTCGGCGCTCCCAGAACGCGTAAGCGGTGAGTCCGGCAATCCCGAGCCCGGCGACGATCGCGAGCACCGTACCCGACTGCGCTGGAGCGCCCGCGGTGGCCTGAGCTTCGCTGGGACCGATCTGGCTGAGCGCCCAAGCAAGCACCCCGAGCGCCGCAGCGAGGGTCGCGGCGCCGATTATGTCGAACTGGCGTTGCTCGCGGCGATCCTCCGGCGCGAAGATCAGCAGAATCGCCACCGCGACGAGCGCGAGCGGCGGGTTGATCCAGAACACGGACGGCCAGCCGAAGGTCTCCGTCAGCCACCCGCCCAGGACAGGGCCGCCGGCGGTAGTCAGGGCCGAGGCCGCCGCCCACACCCCGATCGCCCGGTTCCGCTCCTCGCGGGGATAGGTGGCCCCGATCAGGGCGAGGCTGGCGGGAGTAACGATCGCCGCGGACATTCCCTGCACGACGCGGGCGGCGATCAGCCAGCCAGGCGAAGGCGCCAGCGCGCAAGCGGCCGACGCCAGGCCGAACAAAATGCAGCCAAGCCCAAGCATGCGCGCCTTACCGTAAACGTCGGCGAGCGCGCCACCGATCAATGTCAGAGAGGCCAGCGCCAGCACATACCCATTGAGAATCCATTGGACAGAGGCAAGGTCCGCTCCGAAATCGGCACGCAATCTCGGCAACGCGACGGTCAGCGCGGACCCGTCGATGAATGCCATCGAGGACGCGAGCACACAGGCGGCAAGCACCATGCGCCGGCGCCGGGGCGTCGTTTCGCGCCCCAGTTCTCGCGGAGAAGGCTGCGCATCGATGACGCCGCGACTGCACGGCTCTACAAAAGGTTGCGCCATTCGCTCATCCTCCGCTGTTCGTCAGTTCTTTGCCGATGATTTGTGTTGCTTGATCTCCGCTATCCTTTCGCAGTCACTGTGAACATACGGCGAAAGCCGCTCGGGTCCATTCCGTGAAGTTGACTGAACGCGAGAGAAAAATTGCTCCTGCTTGAGAACCCTACACGTTTAGCGACTTCAGCCACCGGAAGCGCCGTGGTAACCAATAGCTCACTCGCGCGCCGCAGCCGCACTAGCTTGACCAAGCTCATGGGCGATTGATCAAAGGCGCGCCGGAATGCGGCGGCAAACGCTGAACGGCTCATGCCCGCGATCATCGCCAGACTGTCTACCGTATAGGCAACGGCAGGCTGTTCGAAAATAGCGTGCAATGCGCGACTCAACCGCGTGTCGGCCACACCGGCCAGCCACGGCAATGACGAGGCATCGAACTCGATCCAGCGCCGCAACGCCAGCACCAGGCATTGCTTTAGCAATGCCTCAGTCAGCACACGTGACCCTACTCCCGGCCGGGCCAACTCCGCCAGCAACATCACAAACTGGTCTCGCAACCCGTCGCCGCCGTCAAAGCGCACTACCAGCGGCTCGCCCAACGAAATGAAAAGGTCCGACCCGCCGGCCAATCCCACGCGAATTTCACCGCATGCCGTGATGATGCCTTGCTGACCTTCGCCGACGGTCAACGTCGGAACGGACTCGCGCGATGATGCTCCGCACAAGCTCGCACGATGCTCGATCTGGGCCGAATTTGGCGAATCGCTTTCGATACGATACGCAACCCCCGGCGCCAGGAGTACAAAAGTGTGCGGCTCAAGCTGAATAGGCGGTGCGCCATGAGCAACCAGAGCGCCAACACCCTCCAGGCAGTAATGCAGACTCGCCGTCTTGCAGGCGTCGAGGCGCATACCCCAGCCATCGCGTATGTCGCAGACCGTGAAGTGGATCACACCGATATCAAGGGCGGCCAGCAAATGATCCAAGGCCATGTGCACGGATGAGGGCAATTTAAACATGCGGGCGAGTATGAGGGCAATCCGATTAGGTTTATGGGCACAATTCGAATATATGGATGATTAAGAACCAACTTGAGACTAAACGGAACACAGACGAAGCTATGATGAGTCCTTCACTAGTCGTGAAGAGAAGGAGAAAGAATCATGCATTTCCCTTATTCATCGCCGACGCGGTTTCCAGCGCGATTGCCATGACGGCCGCATACGTCTGGACTCAGTTCTATCCGCTGCCGGACAACTGAAATCGTCAACGAACGCTATCGGCTCACCAACGCAGACGCCGGCCGCCGGCAAGGCGCTGTTCGACCTTCGGAAGCTATCCATGGCCCCTGGCATTGGATGTCGAACGGGCTTTCCATCCCTGCAACATTTCCAGCAATGAGACTCATGACCGAGGAGGCAATTTCCATGAAACTGAGAAGCTACGGCCATTCCGTATTTCGCATCGAGGCGGGCGCGGCCAAGATCCCGATCGATCCGTTTCCGCCCAATAACCTGCCCAGGGACCACGGATGGATCGGCTGCCGTGCAGGCGCGGACTCGACACAGGGAGGTGGACGATGAAGGCGATCATTGTGACGGACCAGGCTGCGGGAACAGCCGGGATGATGCTGGTGGAGCGGCCCGAGCCGCAGGCAGCGGGGAACGACGTCGTCGTTCAGGTCCATGCGTCGGGATTCACCTCGGGTGAGCTGGCGTGGCCCTCGAACTGGACCGATCGCCTCGGCCGTGACCGGACGCCGTCGATTCCCGGCCACGAAGTGGCCGGAGTGGTCAGCGCCCTGGGCTATGGCACGACGGGGCTGTCGGTGGGACAGCGCGTGTTCGGCCTCACGGACTGGACTCGCGACGGCACGCTGGCGGAGTATGTGGCCGTCGAGGCGCGTAACCTCGCGCCGCTGCCGGGCGACGTCGACTTCACGGTGGGCGCGAGCCTGGCGATCCCGGGCCTGACCGCGTGGCAGGGACTGTTCGAGCACGGCCGCCTTCAGGTGGGGCAGAGCGTCCTCGTGCACGGCGCGGCCGGCGCAGTCGGTTCAATGGTGGCGCAGCTCGCACGTGAGGCCGGCGCCTACGTCATCGGCACTGGACGCGCCGGCGACCGTCAGACGGCGATCGACTTCGGCGCGCAGGAGTTCGTCGACCTCGAGAACGATGCCCTGGAAGATGTCGGCGGCGTCGATCTGGTGTTCGATGTCATCGGCGGCGACATCGGGAAGCGGTCCGCAGGCCTGATTCGAGCCGGAGGAACGCTGGTGACCATCGCTGGGCCGCCCGAGGCGCGGCCCGCCGACGGCCTGGCGGTCGACTTCGTTGTCGTGTCCGATCGCGCCCAACTAAGTGAGATCGTCCGACGGGTGCGGGACGGACGGCTGCGGCCGAACATCGGCAACGTCTCGACCCTTGACGACGCCGTCGCCGCCTTCAACCCGACCGAGCGGATCAAGGGGAAGACGATCGTCCGCGTTCGTCCGTAAGGACGCGAGGCGCACCGCGCATACATCCCGTTACAGCGGCGCGTTCGAGTGTGCCGAAGATAGGTGCGTCGAAGGTGGGCTCGAATGGCGAATCAGTCGGCCGATTGGAACATAAGGACGAAACAGAACCAATTCGAGACCACGCGGAACACTGACAACGCTACGATGAGCCCTTAACTAAATTGTGGAGAGGAGGAGAAAGAATCATGCGTATTTCCTTATTGATTGCCGCCGCGGTTTCCAGCACGCTTGTCATGTCAGCCGCATTCGCCCAGCCCGGATCCAATGACGACAGCGCACAGGCGAGAAAGCGCTATCTCCCCGAATATACGAAATCGGGCGATCTGATCCTGCCGAAGAATTTCCAGGAGTGGGTGTACGTCGGCTCACCGCTCACTCCCAACGCGCTCAACGGCGGCAAGGCCAATTTTCCTGAATTTCACAACGTCTACATCGAGCCCGGCTCCTACGCGATTTACAAGAAGACAGGTGAATTCCCGGAGGGAACAATCTTCTTCAAGGAACTGCAGTTGACGCTCCCGGGCCAGAATCCGGACGGATCACGCACCGAAGCATCCGGGCGCGGCTACTTTCCCGGAAAGTTGAATGGCGCGGACGTGACTGTCAAGGATTCCAAGCGCTATGCCGCCACCGGAGGCTGGGGCTACTACAACTTCAATCACCACGAGCCGAAGGCAGCGACGGCCAAGGCGAAGCCCAAAGCCGAATGTGCGTTCTGCCACATGGCGAGTGCCAAGAAAGACGACGTCTGGACTCAGTTCTATCCGCTGCTGGACAACTGAAATCGTCAACGAACACTACCCGTTCACCAACACAGGGAATAGCGCCATGAGAATCATCAGTGCCTTGGGCGTCGCCTTGGTGGGATTGTCGATGATGGTCGACGTCACTGCCTATGGGAAGACCGACACGCCCTCACCGTACGCAGGAGCGACCGCGGCTGTTGTCGACGACAAGGGAAATATGCACGTGCCCGCCGACTACCAGACTGTTTATCAGATGCTGGGCAGTTGGGCGGTGGCTGCGGACAATGGCCCGGGTTCAAAGGGGATGCACGTGGTCTATGCATCTCCTGGAACCATCGCCGCATACCGCAAGACCGGGCACTTTCCCGATGGCACTGTTCTCGTGAAAGAAGTGTTCGAGGCGACCACTAAACCCATGACAACCGGAACCGTAAGCAGTGCCGGCACCCTTTCCGGCTGGTTCGTCATGGTGAAAGACGACGTCGGCCGATTCCCAAAAAACAAGCTTTGGGGCGACGGCTGGGGTTGGGCCTGGTTCGATGCAGGCAATCCCAAAAAAACCACATCCACGGACTACAAGAAAGACTGTCAGTCCTGCCACGTGCCGGCGCAAGCGTCAGACTGGATCTATACCCACGGTTATCCGCCGCTGAACCGATAGGCGGGGCAACCAAGGACGATGCATTTATCTTGAGAGCCGACAGCAACCCGCTCGGCTCTCAAACATAGCATGGGAGGCTCATTATGCAGTATAGAAAGACGCAGGAGTCGATCGATCGACTGACGGCGGAGCAGCGCCGTGTCACTCAGGAAGCGGGCACCGAACGCTCGTTCACCGGGCAATATAACGATCACGCGGAGCCTGGCATCTACGTGGACATCGTCTCGGGCGAGCCTCTCTTTGCATCGTCCGACAAGTTTGAGTCGGGCTGCGGGTGGCCAAGTTTCACCAAGCCTATCGTTTCCGCGAACATCAACGCGTTACGCGACACCTCCCATGGAATGACCAGGACCGAGGTTAGATCAGCCCATGGCGACAGCCACCTCGGCCACGTCTTCCCGGATGGCCCGCCTGATCGGGGGGGCCTGCGCTACTGCATCAATTCCGCATCGCTCCGGTTCATCCATCGCGACGACATGGAGAGCGAGGGCTACGGCGAATATCTCGATCAGGTTGGAGAGGTTTAACATGCATCAGCGCACTGTACTTGCCGGGGGATGCTTCTGGGGGATGCAGGACTTGATCCGCAAGCTTCCCGGCGTTGTCTCGACTCGCGTCGGCTATACCGGCGGCAACACTCCGAACGCGACCTATCGCAATCATGGCACTCATGCGGAGGGAATCGAAATCGTCTTCGATACAGCGCAGACTAGCTACCGGCGCATCCTGGAGTATTTTTTCCAAATCCACGATCCCGCGACACGGAACCGTCAGGGCGGAGACGTTGGCAGCTCATACCGTTCGGCAATCTACTATGTCGACGGCGAGCAGAAGCGCATCGCCGAGGAAACCATAGCCGACGTGGATGCCTCCGGTCTTTGGGACGGCAAGATTGTCACCGAGGTTGCGCCTGTCGGAGACTTCTGGGAGGCTGAACCGGAACATCAGGACTATCTTGAGAAGCGGCCTGATGGTTATACCTGTCACTTCCCTCGTCCCAACTGGGTCCTGCCCAAGCGGAAGACCGCCGGCGAGTCCACGGCAGCTCCTGCTCATACTGGTATGGATGCTCGGTCCTAGAAACGGTACGCCGTGCACGAACGTCCCGCCCCCCGCGGGCGCCGTCCCTCCCGTGCTCGACGCAGTAGCTCTCGACTGTGAACGAGACCAGCGCCGGCTGTTCACGGGACTGAGCTTCCAGTTGCGGGCCGGCGACATGTTGCGTGTCCGCGGCCCCAACGGCAGCGGCAAGAGCAGCCTGCTGCGCCTGCTGTGTGGCCTGGCCCAGCCAGCCGCCGGACATGTCGAGCTGTTCGGCCTGGCCCTGGCCCGGCAGCGGGGCGCCTTGGCGTCCAGGCTGCTATGGATAGGCCATGCCGCCGGAGTCAAGGCGCTGTTGACCGCCGAGGAGAACCTGGCCTGGCTGGGAGCCTTGCACGCGCACGGCGCAAGCGGCGCGATCGGACAGGCACTGACCGCGGTGGGCTTGCGCGGCTGCGAGGATACGCCCTGCCATGCGCTGTCCGCCGGGCAGCAACGCCGCATCGCGTTGGCACGCCTGTACCTGCCCGGCGCGCCGGCGCTGTGGCTGTTGGATGAACCGTTCACGGCACTGGACACGGCAGGCACGGCGCAACTGGAAGCGCACCTGGCAATGCATTGCGGGCGCGGCGGCACGGTGGTGCTGACCACGCACCATGAGCTGGCCAAGCGGGCTCGAACCTATGCCGACCTTGATCTGGGGCAGTACGCCGCGTGAGCAAAGTCTTTATCTCCTTATTCAATGATGAGCTACGTCTGTTATGCCGCCGCCCCGCCGACCTTGCCAACCCTTTGGTATTCTTCTCCGTTGTCATCGCCCTGTTTCCGCTGGCATTGGGACCGCAATCGCAGTTTCTGCAACATGCCGCGCCGGGGCTGCTATGGGTCGCGGCGCTGCTGGCCGTGCTGCTCTCGCTGGATGGCTTGTTCCGTGCCGATTTCGAAGACGGCTCACTGGAACAATGGATGCTTTCATCGCACTCGCTGGCGGTGCTGGTACTGGCCAAGGTATCGGCGCATTGGCTGTGCAGCGGCCTCGCGCTGGTGGTGCTGGCCCCGCTCCTGGCCCTGATGCTCGGCCTGCCGGCCCATTGCCTCCCGACGCTGCTGCTGTCGCTGTTGCTGGGCACACCCGCGCTCAGCCTGCTCGGCGCGATCGGCGCGGCTCTCACTGTCGGCTTGCGACGCGGCGGGCTATTACTGGCCTTGCTGATCCTGCCACTGTACATCCCGGTGCTGATCCTGGGCAGCGGTGCTCTGCAGGCCGCCTTGCAGGGTCTGCCCGTCGCGGGGTACCTGCTGTGGCTGGCCTGCCTCGCCGTGTTGACGATCACCCTGGCGCCGTTTGCCATTGCCACGGGGCTGTCCATCAGCGTCGCCGAATGACACGCCAAACAGCATTGACCCTCGGCGGCACCGCAGGGCACGGACCCGACGAACCCTGACACACAACTCGAATGGACTGGACTGGCTACACGAATGAACTGGACCTGGCTACACAAATGGGGCTCGCCCAAATGGTTCTACGACATGAGCGGCAAATGCCTGCCCTGGCTGGCCGCCGCCAGCGCGCTGCTGCTCGCAATCGGCCTGACATGGGGGCTGGTATTCGCGCCCCCGGACTACCAGCAGGGCAACAGCTTTCGCATCATCTATATCCACGTGCCGGCGGCGCTGCTGGCCCAATCCATCTACGTCATGCTGGCGGCGGCCGGCATCATCGGCCTGATCTGGAAAATGAAGCTGGCGGACGTGGCCCTGCGGCAGGCCGCGCCCATCGGCGCCTGGATGACGGTCATCGCGCTGGCCTCGGGGGCCATCTGGGGCAAGCCAACCTGGGGCGCCTATTGGGTGTGGGACGCGCGCCTGACCTCCATGCTTATCCTGCTGTTCCTGTATCTGGGCGTGATCGCGCTGGGCCAGGCAATCACCAACCGCGACAGTGCGGCCCGGGCTTGCGCGGTGCTGGCTGTAGTCGGCGTAGTCAACATCCCCATCATCAAATATTCGGTCGAATGGTGGAACACCCTGCACCAGCCTGCCAGCTTCTCGCTCGCGCACAAGCCCGCCATGCCGGCGCAGATGTGGCTGCCGCTGCTGTTGGCCGTGCTGGGTTTCTATTGTTTTTTCGGGGCGGTGCTGTTTGCGCGGATGCGCCTGGAAGTGCTGCGGCGCGAGACCGGCAGCCGCTGGGTCGCCGCTGAAATCGCCCGACTGCTCAAGGACCGGACATGACTGCATTTGCGTCGTTCGCTGATTTTCTCGCCATGGGCGGCCATGGCGCCTACGTCTGGAGCGCCTATGGCTTGTGCCTGGCGCTGATGGCATTGAACGTGGCGCTCCCCTTGCTGGCGCGCCGCCGCTACCTGAACGACCTGGCGCGCCGCCGGCGTCGGGAAATGCTGCCATGACGCCCGCCCGCAAGAAGCGCCTGTACTGGATACTGGCCCTGCTCTGCGGCGCCGGCGCCGCCGCGGCGTTGGGGCTCGCCGCCTTGCAACAAAACATCAACCTGTTCTACACCCCAAGCCAGATCGCCGCCGGCGAAGCGCCGCACGGCACGCGCATCCGCGCCGGCGGCATGGTCGAGACCGGATCGCTGAAACGCACGCAAGACTCGCTGGCACTGCGATTCAGCGTTACCGACGGCGCCCGCAGTATCGTCGTGCGCTACCAGGGCATCCTGCCCGACCTGTTCCGCGAGGGCCAGGGCATCGTCGTGTTGGGCAGGCTCGATCACGACGGCATGCTGCGCGCCGACGAAGTCCTGGCCAAGCACGACGAAAACTACATGCCGCCCGAAGCCATGCATGCGCTGAAGCAAGCCGGCGCGGCCGGCCATCTTCCGCTCGGCAAACAGGAGTCTGCTCGATGATCCCCGAACTTGGACTGCTGGCCCTGATCCTGGCGCTATGCCTCGCCCTGGTGCAAGCCAGCATCCCACTGGTCGGCGCCTGGCGCGGCGACCGGCGCTGGATGAGCCTGGCAAGACCGGCCGCCTGGGGACAATTCACGTTCCTGTTGTTCTCCTTCGCCTGCCTGGCCCATGCCTTCCTGACCGACGACTTCTCGGTCGCGTATGTGGCGCAAAACTCCAACAGCATGCTGCCGTGGTACTACAAGCTCAGCGCGGTCTGGGGCGCGCACGAGGGCTCGCTGCTGCTGTGGGTCTTGATATTGGCAGGCTGGACATTCGCGGTCTCGCTGGGCTCGCGCCAACTGCCCGAGGCGATGCTGGCGCGGGTTCTGGCCGTAATGGGCGTGATAAGCACTGGTTTCCTGCTGTTCCTGATCGGCACCTCCAACCCTTACGCTCGCTTGCTGCCCAATGTCCCCGCCGATGGCCGCGACCTCAATCCCCTGCTGCAGGACGTCGGCCTGATCATCCATCCGCCCATACTCTACATGGGTTACGTCGGTTTTTCGGTGGCATTCGCCTTCGCCATCGCGGCCCTGCTGGACGGCAAGCTCGATGCCGCCTGGGCACGCTGGTCGCGCCCCTGGACAACCGTGGCCTGGGCGTTTCTCGGCCTGGGCATTGCCCTTGGGTCATGGTGGGCCTATTCTGAGCTCGGTTGGGGCAGTTGGTGGTTCTGGGATCCTGTCGAAAATGCGTCGTTCATGCCGTGGCTGGTGGGGGCGGCGCTGATCCACTCCCTGGCGGCAACCGAAAAACGCGGCGTGTTCAAAAGTTGGACCGTGCTGCTTGCCATCGCCGCGTTTTCGCTCAGCTTGTTGGGCACCTTCCTGGTCCGGTCGGGCGTGCTGACCTCCGTGCACGCCTTCGCCACCGATCCGACGCGCGGCGTGTTCGTGCTGGCGTTCCTGCTTGCGGTGGTGGGCGGCTCGCTTGCGCTATTCGCGCTGCGGGCGCCAGTCGTCAAGAGCCGGGCCGGTTTCGGGATCTGGTCGCGCGAGACGCTGCTGTTGGTGAACAACCTGCTTCTGTCAGTGGCGGCGGCCATGATCCTGCTGGGCACGCTCTACCCCTTGATTCTCGACGCGCTGACCGGCGCCAAGCTGTCGGTCGGCCCGCCCTACTTCAATGCCATGTTCGTCCCGCTGATGGCGCTGCTGATGGCGGCGGCCGCCGTCGGCATGCTCACGCGCTGGAAAGAGACACCGGTGCGCTGGCTGGCGCGCATGCTCGTTCCGGTGCTGGCGGCCAGCCTTCTGGTCGCGCTGGCCGCGGCGACGCTGCATGACCGGTCGAGCTGGGCGGTGGCGGGGGCCTGCCTGCTGGCCGCGTGGCTAGTGCTGACGGGCCTGCGCGACATCCTGGACAAGACGCGCCACAAGGGGCTGCTCAAGGGTTTGCCGACGTTGGGCCGCAGCTATTGGGGCATGCACCTGGCCCATCTGGGTTTCGCTGTGTGCGCGCTGGGCGCTGTGCTGGCCACCGTCGGCAGCCTCGAACGGGAGCTGCGCATGACGCCCGGCACAGCCGTCGAACTGGGCGGCTATCACTTCGTATTCGAAGGCACGACCCGGATTCAGGGGCCCAATTACGTGGCCGATCACGGCAGTGTACGGGTTCTTCGCAACGGCCGTGAGGTCGCCATGCTGCACCCTGAAAAACGCGTTTACCGCGTCCAGCAGGCCTCCATGACCGAGGCAGGGATTCAGGCCGGTTTTACCCGCGACCTGTTCGTGGCTTTGGGCGAACCGCTGGCTGACGGCGCCTGGGCGGTGCGGGTGCAGATCAAGCCGTTCGTGCGCTGGATCTGGCTGGGTGCGCTGCTGATGGCCCTGGGCGGCTTGCTGGCCGCGACCGACCGAGCGCTATCGCACCTGGCGGGGCCGATCGGCTCCAGACATGCGCATGGCCGGAGCACAGCCATGAAACGATTGCTGCTGCTGTTGCCGCTGGCATTGTTCCTGCTCATCGCGGTACTGCTGTATCGCGGCCTGTTCCTCGATCCAACCCGGCTACCTTCCGCACTGATCGGCAAGCCCTTTCCCGCCTTCGCGCTGCCCGCTCTCGACAATCCATCGCGCATGCTGACGCGCGACGACGTCAAGGGGCGGCCGGCGCTGGTCAACGTCTGGGCGACATGGTGTCCGTCCTGCCGCCAGGAACATCCCGTGTTGACCAAACTGGCCGACCAGGGTGTCGTCATCTACGGTGTCAACTACAAGGACGAACGGGGCGCGGCGCAGCACTGGCTGCGCACCTTGCACAACCCATACCGGCTGAACATCGAGGATGCCGCTGGCACGCTGGGCCTGGACCTAGGCGTGTACGGCGCCCCCGAGACCTTCTTCATCGACGCCCAAGGGATCATTCGCGACAAATACATTGGCATCATTGATCAGCGCGTCTGGCGGGAAGAACTGGCGCCCATCTACGACAAGCTGCTACGGGAGGCCGCGCCATGAAGCGCCTGATCACTCGCGATCGTCCTGGGTCTTGGCGTGCTGGGCGGCAGCCAGGCCGCCATCGACACCCGCGAATTCGCCAACGACAGCCAGCGCCAACGCTATCACGAGCTGGCCTCGGTACTACGCTGCCCCAAGTGCCAGAACCAGAACATTGCGGAATCGAGTTCGCCCATCGCCCACGATTTGCGCGGCGAGATCCATCGCATGCTGGGTGAAGGCCGAAGCGACAAGCAGATCATCGACTTCATGGTCTCGCGCTATGGCGATTTCGTGCTGTACGACCCACCGCTGTCCTCCCGCACGGCGCTGCTGTGGCTTGGCCCGGCCGCGCTACTGCTGGTTGGAGGCGTGGCCGTGGCGGCCATCGTCGCGAGCCGGCGCCGCCCGCGTCCGGCGGCCGGAAACGCCTTGTCCGACGCCGAGCGGCATCGCCTGGCCGGCCTGCTGCAAGAGGCGGCCCCATCTATCGAGCAAGATCCATGATTGCTTTCTGGCTCTACGCGGGACTGCTGTTCGCAGCAGCCCTGGCCTTCATCCTGGTGCCCCAGTTGCGCCTCCCTCGCAGGCGCATCGACGCCAACCGCACCCGTCTGAATGTGGGCCTCTACCGCGAACGTTTGCGTGAATTGGAAACGCAGCACGACGCCGGCACGCTCGACGCGGCACAGCTCGAGGCCGGGCGGGTCGAGGCGGCCCGCGATCTGCTGGACGATGCACAGGATCCCGAGCGTGCCGCTGGCGCCTCCCTGGGTCGAACTGTACCCCTGGTCGCGGCGCTGTCGACGCCGCTGCTGGGGCTGGTGCTGTACCTGCACTGGGGCTCGCTGGACCAACTTATGCTGGCGCGCCAACCTGCCGGCCGTCCGGCGCAAAGTATCGAGAACATAACTACGCGCCTGGAAGCATTACTGGCCGCAACACCCGACTCGGCCGAGGGTTGGTCATTGATGGGTCGCGCCTACATGGCGCAAGGACGCATGGCCGATGCGGCCCGCGCGTTCGAGCGCGCCGCCACCTTGGCGGGGCGGCCGCCGGAACTACTGGGGCACTGGGCCCAGGCATTGTATTTCGCGGGTGACCAGCAATGGACGCCCCAACTGCAGGCGCTGACCGATGAGGCCTTGGCTGGCAACCCGCGGGAAGCGGCCAGCCTGAAGCTGGTAGGCATGGCCGCGTTCCAGGCGGGCCGCTACGCCAAGGCAGCCGCCTATTGGGAACGCCTGGCGGCCACCCTGCCTGGGCAGGACCCGGCTCGCGCTGCTATCGCCGATGACATTGCCCGCGCCCGGCAATTGGCCAAGGCGACAGCCACGGAAGGACCGCCGCCGTGAACAAGACACCAGCGCTGCGTTGAATTCCGTGATATCGGCCGCTCGCTTCCGGCTGGAGACCGCGCGGCAAACGTCGCACAGTGCCGTGCCGCGGCTGGGGGAATTGGATTGACTCGTTGTTTTGATCCTTTCCGGCATTTTTTTGAACAAAAGCAGTCTCGAAATTAGTATCAGGCAGGCCTAAAGTAGAGGCTCCTAACTACCCGATGAACAACTTGAAGGGAAAACCCAAAATGAACACTCCTGCAAATCAGGCTCGTCTACAAATCGCTGAAAAAAGCGTCGGATCGCTCTCTTTTCTGGCCCTGCTCAGATGGACTCTGGTCGTCATCTTTCTTTGGTTCGGCGCAATGAAATTCACCGCTTACGAAGCCAACGGCATTGCTCCGTTCATTGCCAATAGCCCCATCATGAGCTGGTTGCACGCCCTATTCGGAGTTCAAGGGGCAAGTTACGTTATAGGTGTGCTTGAGCTGTCGACCGCGGCGGCTCTGATTCTCGGAGCCTTCCTGCCCATTTTCTCCGCATTGGGAGCGGCGATGTCGGCGGCGACATATCTGATCACGCTCACCTTCTTGTTGAGCACCCCCGGCGTAGCAGAAGCGACGGCGGGTGGATTTCCGGCCATTTCAGCTATGCCTGGCCAGTTCCTTCTTAAGGATCTCGTTCTGCTGGCTGCATCGCTTTCTCTCCTTCTGGCGTCCGTCCGGGGCTCGTGGCCCAACGCTCAGAAGTCATGACGTGAACAAATGGCCCGGACATCCGGGCCGGCATATTCAAGAGATCAAATATGACGAACACGAACGCAGCGAACGGCAAAGAGGCTGCTTACCACGGTGTGCAGGCGGAAGACGCCTACGGCTATGCACAGGCGATCAAGGTCGGGAACATGATCTATGTGTCCGGCCAGCTCAGCCACGACGACAAGGGCGGCATGATCGCGCCTGCCGCGCTCGATGAAACCGGCAAGCCAGCCGACTTCTCGATGATGGCTAAGCAGATGCGGGTGACCTATGCCAACGCTGCAACGATCCTGGCACAGTTCGGAGCCACCCTCGACCATGTGGTGGAAGAGACGCTCTATGTCCTCGATGTCGATGAAGCGCTTGCGGTCGCGGGCAAGGTGCGCAAAGAAGCCTACGCCAAGGCAAGGCCTCAGTGCGCCAGTAGTCTGATTGGCGTAGCGAGGCTGGCCTCTCCTGAGCAGCTCATCGAAATCGTCTTCAAGGCAGTGCTGCCTACAGCACAGGCGGACGCGGGTTGATGGCGCCGGCCTTGGGGAAAATTGAAAAATAAACTACCACGGAGAAAAAATGTTACTACCTCGGCAATCCGTTCCCGATCTGCGCGTTCCGACTCTTGCCCATGGCGAGTTTGATCTTGCCAGCGACGCGCCGGAGCATTTCACCTTGATATCCTTTTACCGCGGTCTTCATTGCCCGGTTTGCTTGAAGTATCTGCGCGACCTTGGATCCTTGATTCCTGAATATGAGCGTCGCGGCACGAAAGTCATTGCCGTCAGTGGCGACGTTCCTGAACGAGCCCAGGAGATGGCGCGCAAGGTCGGCGCCGACAACTTGCGATTCGGACATTCTCTACCTCTCGCGGTTGCCCGCCAATGGGGGCTCTATATTTCGTCGTCGCGTGGACAATCATCGATCAACATCGAAGAGCCGCCGCTATTTTCGGAGCCGGGCGTGTTCCTCGTGCGACCGGACGGCACCTTGTATTACGGCGCGGTTCAGACAATGCCGTTCGCCCGTCCGCTGTTCTCGGAATTGCTTCAGGCGATTGACTTCTCCATCACCAAAAACTATCCGGCGCGTGGCGAGTATGACGGTCCGCTCTGAGGACATGGGAAGATATTGCAAAGCACGTAAAGTGCCGGCGAGGCCCATGAAAGATCGTCGGCAGGGAGAGCGCCGGCATCGCCAAGGCAACAACGTTCAGGTATGAGGAAAACGACATGGAACAGTCCCCCCAGGTCGGCGACAGGATCACCGACAAATTAGCACCGCCCGATGAGCGCAAGGTCCGCGACTGGATGGGGCGGGAGGCATTCGAGCATTGGGCCAGCCTGCGAAGCTGGATCGACGCATCCTATCCCGGTGTTTTCGCGCCGGATTGGCTCTATGGTGGCAAGAAACGAGGTTGGTCTCTGCGCTACACGAAGACCAAGGCGCTGTGCACCTTGGTACCGGCATACAGGCTGTTTTCGGTTCTGCTCGTCTTGGGGCGGGCAGAGCGGGAGAAGTTTGAGGAGCGGCGCTATTTCTGGAGCCCGCAATTGGTCAAGCTCTACGATGAAACCCGAACATATCATGATGGTAAATGGCTGATAGTTCCGATCTCATCCGCGGATGATTGGCATGATATGACCGAGCTTGTGAGTATGAAGCGCCCTCCATTGTCACGCGGTTGAATATCGCGGAAATCTTAAAATTTGGCGCAGCAGCGGGATGCCAGATGACGTGTATCCCCTGCTCCTGCAGAAAAGTTGGGGCGAAATGTCGTGGATTGCGACACGCACTGCACCTTCCCGAAAACAGAAATTTCCAGGCAAGAAAATGGTTCAAAGTACGAAAATGCTACATGCGGAAATCGCCGCCTGTACTAACTGTGCATCAAATTTGCCCTTGGGCCCTCGTCCGGTGGTGCAATTCGGCGGAACGGCGCGGATTTTGATCATCTCACAAGCGCCTGGTACGAAGGTCCACGCCAGCGGCATTCCCTGGGACGATCAAAGCGGCGCGCGCTTGCGGGAATGGATTGGCCTATCGCCACAGGACTTTTACAATCCTGAAAAAGTCGCGATCATGCCAATGGGATTTTGTTATCCCGGCAAGGGAAAAAGCGGCGATTTACCGCCACGGCCTGAATGCGCGCCGCTGTGGCACGACAGGATTTTGGCGCAACTACCGCCTGATCGCTTGGCATTATTAATCGGAAGCTATGCGCAAGCGCGTTATTTGCCACAAACAACGCATCGCTTGCTAACGGATAAAGTCGAAGCGTTCGCCTCTTTCCTGCCCTCGTTTTTTCCGTTGCCCCATCCGTCATGGCGTTGCGTTAGTTGGATGGCCCGCAATCCCTGGTTCGAAAGTAAGGTTTTGCCGGTATTGCGTGATATGGTGCAAAAACGCCTCGATTGAATAAATAGTTGTTTACGAGAGCATGCTTGCAACATCCGAGTTGCGGAGCCCTGGCCACGCACGGCGGCGCATCTGGCATTGCACGCGGAAAGCTTCGCTGACGCTTCAGGTGCATGGCACGGCCGGCACAAATTGGACGATGGGGCACAACATCGAGACTCGTGGAGTGGAACCTTGAACTACACTGGAAGGCTCCTCCCAGGGAACGCACCAAAGCGCCCAGACGGCCCTTCGCACAGCGCCTCTCGTTGTTGAATCGATCCGCGAAGGTCGCCCTGGAATGCGCACGCGCCGCTCCTACCGGATACATGGAGGTCGTTCTCGCGACGCACTGGTTATCACGCCGAAGCTATGCGTTCAGCAGCAGCACAGGATGCGCTAAACTAACCAGGGGAGATCTTAAAACTGGCCGTATAGGAGATCCTTATGACACATACTGTTGCCGATAAACGGGCCGCATTCCGCGCCATGCATGAGGAAGGCTGCTTCATTCTCCCGAACCCTTGGGACGCAGGCAGTGCCCGCTTCCTGCAAGGCTTGGGGTTTGGTGGTTTGGCCACGAGCAGCGCCGGCTTTGCTTGGGCGGCGGGACGCCCTGACAATGCCTCATCGCGCGACATGGTGCTTCAGCATATGCGAGACATCGTCCATGCCACGGATCTGCCTGTGAACGCCGATTTTGAGAATGGCTTTGCCGATGACCTCGAGGAACTGGGCGAAAATGTTTGCCGCGCGGTCCAGACTGGAATTGCTGCGCTCTCTATCGAAGACTCCACGCTCGACGCAGACTCACCACTGTTTTCTATCGACGCAGCGGTTGAGCGTCTGCGTGTTGCACGAAGCAGGATCGATGAGATGGGCGGCGACACGCTGCTTGTGGGCCGCGCCGAGAATTTTTTTGTCGGACGTCCCGATTTGACAGATACAGTGGCGCGCATCAAGGCGTACGCCCAAGCCGGCGCCGACGTTCTGTATGCGCCCGGCATCTCCACACCACAGGAAATTTCTGCTGTCGTAGCGGCGGCCGGTGGCAAGCCGGTCAATCTTCTCATTGGATCGAATACTACCTTGACGATCCAGGAGATCGCCCAATTAGGCGTACGGCGCATCAGTGTAGGAGGCGCCCTGGCGCTGTCCGCATGGGGGGGATTTATGCGGGCCGCCACCGCCTTGGCTCGCGGCGAACTCAACGGCTTTGGCGAACTGGCGAATGGCCGCCAATTGAACAACTTTTTCCGATTCACTGGAGAGAGTCGTTTAACCGCGCAGCCGGCGAATATTACGGGAAAAGTAGAATACCGCGAAGGAGAAGGACCTCTGCTTACCATCCCAATCGGCTTGGTGGAGGTAGAAACGTCTTCCGTCGATGCGGTCGTCACATGGGCCGATGGGGAGTCGAGCGGGTTTGCCGCGTTGCCGGTGGCCAATTTCTGCCAATACGTCGCGGACGGTGCGATCGCTATCGCGAATAAGCCCCCTTACCTGATCGAGTCGGTTGGGACCGTAGGAACAACGCCGCGACAGCGGCTCTGACGTCGATAGGTGTTCCATGAACAAGAGTGCGGCGCGTCGACATAGAGTTCAGCCGATGACGCGGATGTCGGCTGCCCAACTCGACGGCCTGTTATCCGCACTCAGTGTGGAGTTTGTCCGGCTGACCGAGTGCCTGGTGAGTCCGGGTTGGCGCCTGAACCTGGGAGGCACATCCGCACCCGGCATACATTACAACCTATCCGGGCATGGCCGCATGGTCCTGGAAGGGCATCCCGCCATCCAGCTTTCACCCCACACGCTTGTCATTACGCCGCCGAATCAGTATTTCCATATCGAGGTGCCTCCAGAGGATCCTGAAAGCAAGGTTTCGAACGAGGTGGAAGGCCGTTGGCAGTCATTCCCGCCTGGCGCGATTCGGCGCTTCGTCGCAGGCCAAGACGGTCCCCAGCTGATGTTGATCTGCGGCTACTTCCAGGCGTCCTATGGCACGTCCGTGAACTTGTTCTCGACACTGAACGCTCCTATCGTCGAACAGTTCGACAGCTCGCAGCACATTGACCGCACACTGCGGTTGGCGCTACAGGAACTCATAGGCCAAGAAGTGGGCACGGGTGCTATGACGGCGACACTGCTCAAGCTAGTCTTGATTGCATTGCTAAGACGCTCATTGACTTCAATCAATCTGTGGGTCGAGCGGTTTTCGCTACTGGGAGACGTCTATATCGCCCGAGCCTTCTCGCATATGGCGGCGCATCCGGGAGCGCCGCATTCTGTCAGCAGCCTCGCTCACACCGCGTGTTTGAGCAGGTCGTCTTTTATGGCGCGGTTCACGAAAGTCCTGGGCATGCCGCCCATGACAGTCCTCAGGGGGTTGCGCATGCGCCAAGCCGCCTCCTTGCTAACCACCAACGAACTATCGGTCGACCAGATTGCGCGCTCAGTCGGATACACCAGCCGAAGCAGCTTTCTGAAGGCATTTCATGATGCTTACGGCAACTATCCTACCGATTACCGCGCTCAGCGCCGGACCGAAATCGCATCCAAAACAGAAAATGAAGGCCCATCATGAACGATAAGTTATTACTCAAGAACACCATGCTCAACCTTGAAACCGAGAAGTTAGCGTACGCAAAGCAGGCGTATGCAGACTATTTGCACAACAGTGCTCCTGACTACGGCGAAGCAAGAGATCACGGAGAATTCTCTCTACGATTCAATGACGCCGAGATCGCGCAGGCTTTCGAATGCCCTTTGCACAGTTACGAGGATGCCATCGCGACGATTCGCGCAATTGATTTCGGCTCAAAAACCGAGGTCGAACCAGGCGCGGTCATTCAGCTGGAAGGCCAGTGGTTCGTTGTGGCTACGGCTACCGCACCCTTCACTTACGGGGGCACGACATACTTGGGACTCTCTACCCAGGCGCCGATTTACCAATGCCTAGAAGGCAAACGGGCTGGCGAGTCGTGTAAATGGAACGACAAGACTCTTCAGTTGAGCGCCGTCTCATGAGTGGCACCGATCGCGCCGTCGCCCGCCGGCAGTATTGCTGACTCAACCTGGATTCAGAGAGAGCGCCTCGCCGCGTTAGCCGGACCCATCGTTCATCCGCCCGGAATCATCGACTGAAAGACGTCGTCGCGCAGATAGAAATGGTGGAAAAGAGCCGCGGCGGCATGCGCGCCGGCAACCCAGAGGATGGCGTTGCCGAGCGTGGTGTGTAGTTTCATGATCAACTGCCCCAGTCCATGCGCCTGCGCGATCTGGGGGGCGATATCGAATCCGAGAAGGGTGACGGGAATCCCCTCGAGCCAGGTGCCGAGCACCGCCGTTGCTGGAATTGAAAGGAGGAGCGCATAAAGCGCGAACTGGACGAACTTCGCCGCCGCAGCCATCCATCGCGGCATCGGCCGCTTCGCGGGCGTGTCGTCTAGCAGACCCCATAGCAGCCGCAGCGCGACAACAATGAAGACAAGCACCCCGAGCGTCTCGTGAATCCTGCGGAGCCCGTCCGCGGCGGCGGAATAGAGCGAATAGTGGTCGCCCTTGCTAAGCATATAAGCGGCGAGAACCAGAATGACAGTCAGCCAATGGAAGGCCTGGGCGCCGGCGCCGTAGCGAAAGGAAGTGCTGCGTAAACCGATTATCTGACTCCGATCTTAATGACAGTTTTTCTAACAAAGAAAGAGTCTATCAATCGACAGACTTTATTTCCTTCCGGCCGACTTTATTTCTTGCTTTCACATGATGCGCAGAAATAAAGTCCGCCTTCCCCCCCTACTCCACCGTCACACTCTTGGCCAGATTCCTGGGCTTGTCCACATCCGTTCCGCGCGCGCAGGCCGTGTGATACGCCAGCAGTTGCAGCGGTATCGTATGCAGAATCGGCGACAGCTTCCCATAATGTTCGGGCATGCGGATCACATGTATGCCATCGCTGCTTCCTATCTTGGTATCGGCATCGGCGAACACATACAATTCCCCGCCCCGGGCGTGAACCTCCTGCATATTGGATTTAAGCTTTTCCAACAGCTCGTCGCGCGGAGCGATGGTCACCACAGGCATTGCCTCGGTCACCAAGGCCAACGGCCCATGCTTCAATTCCCCCGCCGGATAAGCCTCGGCATGGATATAGCTGATTTCCTTCAGCTTCAACGCCCCTTCCAAGGCAATCGGATAATGCATGCCGCGCCCCAAGAACAGGGCGTTTTCCTTGCTGGCGAAGCGATCCGCCCAGGCCATTATCTGCGGCTCCAACGCCAGCACCGCGCCTATCGCAACCGGCAGATGGCGCAACGCCTTCAACTCCTCCGCCTCTCGTTCCTCGCCGATCTGCTTTTTTGTCTGGGCCAAAGCCAGCGTCAAAAGAAACAATGCCGTCAACTGGGTGGTAAAGGCCTTGGTCGACGCCACGCCGATTTCCACGCCGGCGCGGGTAATGTAGGCCAGCTTGCATTCGCGCACCATGGCGCTGGTGGCTACGTTGCAAATAGTCAGTGTGTGTTCCATGCCCAGGCGGCGCGCATGTTTCAGCGCGGCCAGGGTGTCCGCGGTTTCGCCGGACTGCGTAATGGTCACGACCAGGCTGCGCGGGTTGGGCACGCTGTCGCGATACCGGTATTCGCTGGCGATCTCCACGTTTACCGGGATCTTGGCGATCGACTCTATCCAGTAGCGGGCGGTCAGGCCGGCGTAGTAGCTGGTGCCGCAAGCCAGGATCAATACGTTGTCGATCTCGTTGAATACCTTGTACGCCTGGTCGCCAAACAGTTCCGGACTGATGCTTTCGATGTCCTGCAAGGTATCGGCCACGGCGCGCGGCTGTTCGAAAATTTCCTTCTGCATGTAATGGCGATACGGCCCCAGTTCGGCGGCGCCGGTGTGCACATGCACGGTATGGACGGCGCGATCGACGGCGCGGCCGTCCTGGTCGACTATCCATACGCGGGCCAGTTGCAAGTCGACCACATCACCGTCTTCCAGGTAAATGATCTGGTCGGTCGTGCCTGCCAGCGCCAGGGCGTCGGAAGCCAGGAAATTTTCATTCACGCCGCGGCCGACGACCAGCGGCGAACCTTGGCGCGCGCCCACCACGCGATGCGGCTCGTCGCGGCAAAACACGGCGATCGCGTAGGCGCCGGCCAGGCGGCGCGTGGCCTGCTGCACCGCTTCCAGCAGATCGCCGGCATATAGGTGATCGACCAGGTGGGCGATTACTTCGGTATCGGTCTGGCTTTCGAAAACATAGCCGACCGCCTGAAGTTCGGCGCGCAATTCGTCGTGGTTTTCGATGATGCCGTTATGCACCAGCGCGATACGCGCCGAGCCTTTGCTCTGGCCGGAAAAATGGGGATGGGCGTTATGCGTGGCGGGCGCGCCATGCGTGGCCCAACGCGTATGCGCAATGCCGGTAAAACCGGCTACGCTTTCCTTGGCGACCTGCTCGGCAAGTTCCGCAACGCGGTCGGTGCTGCGCGCCCGGCGCAGTTCGCCGTCGGCATACACCGCGACGCCGCAGGAGTCGTAGCCGCGATATTCCAGGCGCTTGAGCCCTTCAAGAAGGATGGGGGTGATGTCGCGTTGCGCGACGGCGCCAACAATGCCACACATAGATGATCTCCGGCCAATGTAGTAGATAGGCTATTGTGCGCAACATACGAAGAAATTAGATTTCTTATTCTTCATTAATATGATATTTTATTTCTTAACTTGAAAAACACGAAATTTTATTTCATATTAATCACAGTATCAGCATAAATGACCGTCACGCTTAACCCCGTCGTTCTGGACGAACTGGATTTGCGCATACTTGAACAACTCCAACAGGACAGTTCGCTGACCAATCAAGACTTGGCCGGCAAGGTGCATGCCTCGCCGCCAACCTGTCTGCGGCGGGTGCGGCGCCTGGTGAGCGAAGGCGTTGTCGAAAAGCAAGTCGCCATCCTGAATCCCGAAAAAACAGGCAATAGCCTGACCGCCATCATCGAAATCACGCTGGACGTGCAAACCGCCGGGCATCTGGACGCATTCGAAGCCGGCGTGGCGCAGGAACCGGCCATCTTGCAGTGTTACCGGGTATCGCCCGGCCCGGACTTCATTGTCATTGCGCAAGTATCCGATATGCCTGCCTACCATGCGATGGCGCACCGGGTATTTACGTCGCAGGCCAATATACGCAACGTGCGCAGCTTTTTTTCCATACACCGCAGCAAGTTCGAAACACGCATCGCGCTCCCCGAAAAACCGCCGGCCGCGGGCCGGTAAGCATTCTTGAAGGCGGCTGCGATGACAGCGCCGCCGCAACTAGCGGTATTATTGCTGTTCTGTCGCTTTTGATGAACCCACACGCCGAAATACGTGCCGGCCGCCGCCTGGCTGCAAGCACGGGAACTCCATGAATCCGCCATCCCCCGACCCAGCTCCACCCTCGCTATCCACTATTTTCGTGGCTTTTTCACGCATAGGCGTCACCAGTTTCGGAGGGGGGCTGAGCGGCTGGATGATGCGCGAATTCGTGCGGGAGCGCCGCTGGCTGTCGGAAGACGAATTTCTTAGCGGATTGGCGCTATCGCAGGCGTTTCCGGGCGTCAATGTTGTGAATCTGTCGATATGGATAGGCTATCGCCTGCGCAGCCGCAACGGGGCTATCGCAGCGGCGCTGGGCATGATCGTGGCGCCCATGGTGGTGGCTATTATCCTGGCCGTCGCCTTTGCACACCTTAGCCAATCGAAAACGGTGCATATGGCGCTGGCCGGAATCGCCGCCGCCGCCATAGGCCTGTCGCTGGAAATGGGGCTTCGCGCGGCCCGCCGTTCGTTCCAGGGCCTGTTTCCCTTTTTGGTCATGAGCGCGACGTTCATTGCCATCTTCGTGTTTCAACTGAACCTGATCGGCGTTATCCTGGTTGCGGCGCCTTGCTCTATTGCGGCGGCGTGGCTGCGATTGAACAAAAAGGCCCCGAAGAATCCGTCATGATCCCGCCGCGCGCCCCCAATACGCTACATTCCACCGTATCCGCACCATGATCGAGATCTTAATCCAGTTGCTGCGCGTGTTTGCGCCCCTGTCCTTCCTGACCATAGGCGGCGGACAAAGCATTATCCCCGCCATACATCACCAATCGGTGGAAGTGCATCACTGGATCACCAATTCCCAGTTCCTGGACCTGTTCGCCCTGTCAAGGCTTACGCCCGGCCCGAAAAGCCTGCTGGTCACCCTGGTCGGCTGGCAAGCGGCGGGACTGGTCGGCGCGCTGGTGGCCTCTTTCGCCATTTTCGTGCCATCCGCCGTGCTGGTGTACTTCCTGGCCAAGCTGTGGGCGCGCTATGAAGGCAGCCCTGTCATCAAAGCCGTCGAAGTCGGCCTGATCCCGGTTGCCGCCGGCATGATCCTGGCCGCTACCGGCACCATCCTGCGAGCCGCCGAGGGCGGCGTGTGGGCCTGGGGCGTGGCAATCGCGGCCACCGCAACGCTGCTCTGGACGCGCATCAACCCGATTCTGCTGCTTGCCCTGGGGGGCCTGCTGTTTGTGCTGGTACAGCCGGCAGGCTGAAACGGGCAACCGCCCGGCATGGCAATCGCTTCGACGACACGATACAAAACGCCAACAGGTTACAATGTAACGCTTACCGTCAGGCTCGGACCTTATGAATTCGCCAACTTCCACTGACCCTATCGTGAAGTTCACCGATGTTGCCCTTGGCTACGGCGACTTCACGGTATTGCAAGGCATCGACATCGAAGTCCGTCGAGGGCAGGTCGTGGCCATGATGGGCGGTTCGGGCTCCGGCAAAACCACCTTGTTGCGCGCCACCACCGGTCAAATCGCGGCCCAGAAAGGCACGATCAGCGTATTTGGCAGCAATATCGCCGCCGTATCGGGCGAAGACCTGCGCGAACTGCGCCAGCGCATGGGGGTGCTGTTCCAGCAAGGCGCCCTGTTCACCGACCTGAACGTTTTCGAGAACGTCGCCTTTCCCCTGCGCGAACACACGCAAATTTCCGAAAACCAAATCATTGAGCGCGTACTGGAAAAACTGGACGCGGTGGGCTTGCGCGCGGCGGCCCACCTGAAAATCTCCGAGGTCTCGGGCGGCATGGCGCGGCGCGTGGCGCTCGCGCGCGCCATTGTGCTGGAACCCGAACTGATACTGTACGACGAGCCCTTCGCCGGGCTGGACCCGATTTCCCTAGGCATCACCGCCCAGTTGATCCGCAGCCTTACCGACCGGCTTGAATGCGCGTCGGTTCTTATCACGCACGACGTGGCCGAATCCTTCATGATTGCCGATCAGGTGTACATGGTCGGGCAGGGCAAACTGATCGCCCAGGGCACGCCGAAAGACTTGTCGGCCTCGCAAGACCCCTATGTGCGCCAATTCCTGAACGGCGAGCCCGATGGGCCGATTGCCTTTAATTACCCGGCCACGCCAGCTTTCGAGCAATGGCTGGAACACCATGCAGGCCGCTCATGATATCGCCGCTTAATTCCATTGCCACGCTGGGCGGACGTGTGCGCCATGGCATCAGCGGACTGGGCGCCTTCATGCGCCTGGCCGGCGCCATACTGGCCCGCAGCGGCATCGCGCTAAAGCGTCCCGGCCTGGTTTCCCAGCAAATACATTTCATCGGCAATTATTCCTTGCTGATCATTGCCGTATCCGGCCTGTTCGTGGGTTTCGTGCTGGGCTTGCAAGGCTATTACACGCTCAATCGCTATGGTTCCGAAGAAGCCCTGGGCCTGCTGGTTGCGCTCTCGCTTACGCGCGAACTGGGCCCGGTGGTGACCGCCCTGCTTTTTGCGGGCCGCGCCGGCACGTCGCTGACCGCCGAAATCGGCCTGATGAAGGCCGGCGAACAATTGTCCGCGATGGAAGTCATGGCGGTCGATCCCATACGCCGCGTACTGGTGCCGCGCTTTTGGGGCGGCGTAATCGCCATGCCGCTTCTGGCCGCCGTATTTTCCATGGTGGGCATCCTGGGCGGCTGGGTCGTGGGCGTGCTGCTTATCGGCATAGACGCCGGCGTCTTCTGGTCGCAAATGCAAGGCGGCGTCGATGTCGTGAAAGACGTGCTCAACGGCGTGGTCAAAAGCTTGGTGTTCGGCATTGCGGTAACGCTGATCGCATTGCATGCCGGGCTGGACGGCCAAGGCCACGCCCGAAGGCGTATCGCGCGCCACCACGCGCACCGTGGTCGCCGGCTCGCTGGCCGTGCTCGGGCTGGATTTCCTGCTTACCGCGCTGATGTTCAGCAATTAACAATATAGACGGATTAACCATGACGCGTGAAAAAACCGATTTCTGGGTGGGCCTGTTTGTGCTGCTGGGCGCCATAGCCTTGGTGTTCCTGGCCTTGCAAGCCGGCAACATGAGTACATTTTCGCTGGCCCCTACATACCAGGTGCACAGCGCACTTCGACAATATGGGCGGCCTGAAAGTACGCGCGCCGGTCAAGAGCAGCGGCGTGGTGGTCGGCCGGGTAGCCGGGATAAGCTTCGACGACAGCCCGCTATCAGGCCGTCGTCACGCTCGATATCGAGCAAAAATACGAATTTCCCAGCGACTCGTCGGCCTCCATCCTGACCTCGGGCCTTCTGGGCGAACAATACATAGGCCTGACTCCCGGCGGCGACGATAAAATGCTGGGCCAGAGATAGTGAAATCCAATATACGCAAAGCGCTGTCGTGCTTGAAGAACTGATCAGCAAGTTCTTGTACAACTCCGCCAGCAAAGAGGGAACGGCTCCCGCGCAAACCTCCCCCGACGCGGGAGTGTCGGGCGGACACAACAGCGATACCCCGCCAAATGCCGGAGGCCAAGCCGAATCCCGTGGCCAGACAGCGGCAAAACCCTAAAACCGAAAATGGGCGTTTACAATCGCTGCTGCCCATGAAAAATGACAAAGATATGACTCAACCCTTTATTCCAGCGCTCAAGTCCGGCGGACGGTTGATCCGGATGACAGCACTGCTGGGCGCCACGACGCTCGCGGCCGGCTGCGCCACGGTCAGCAATCCCAATCCGAACGATCCCTGGGAAAGCTATAACCGCGGCATGTACACGTTCAACGATACGGTCGACCGCGCTGTGCTCAAGCCGATCGCGACCGGCTACGACGCCATAATGCCCGACCCGGTGCAAACCTGTATCGGCAATGTCTTCAACAATTTCGCCGATGTCTGGTCCGCCGCCAACAGCTTCCTGCAAGGCCGCGGACATGATTTCGTGAATACCGTGGGCCGCTTGCTGTTCAATTCCACCATGGGCCTGGGCGGCTGTATCGACGTTGCGTCCATGAACGGGGCAAAACGCATCCAGAACGATTTCGGCGTCACACTGGGCGTCTGGGGCCTGGAGTCCGGACCTTATCTGGTGCTGCCCTTCCTGGGCTCCAGTTCGGTGCGCGATGGCGCGGGCACCGTTGGCACCTTCGCCGCAAACGTGTCGCCTGTCACGCCAGTCCTTGCAATGGATAATGTTGCCGCGCGCAATGCCATTATTGCCTTGTATGCCATCGAAACGCGGGCCGGCCTGCTGGATGCGGACAAACTGGTCAACGAGATCGCGCTTGACCGCTACAGCTTCATTCGCGATGCTTATATGCAACGCCGTAAGGCGCAGGTAGACAGCCGCCGGGCCAACCCCGCCCTGCCGGACTACAGCGAAAACAACCTGCCCGACTACTCGGATGACGACGCTCCCGACGCCACCCCGGCTGTTTCACCATCAACCGCCCCCGCTGCCAAACCAGCGCAGTAATCAGGATTTTCTTATGTTCAGCGCCTTTATTTCCATTGTTTCTTTTCCCGGCCTCCGGCGCCTGCTGGGCGCGGGCCTGCTGGGCCTGGCCGGACTGTCCGCGGCGACAGCCCAAGCCCAGCAAACCGTCGATCCCCAGGGCTCGCCCAACGATTTCGCGCAAACCGTCGCCAACAACACCCTGAACGCCCTCAAGCAAGAGCAAAGCGTCAAAGCGGGCAATCTCGCCGAAGATCAATCAAATCGTCAACGAGTATGTATTGCCGCATGTCGATCTGGAAAAAACCACGCGCTTGGCTGCCGGACGCTATTGGCGCCAGGCAACGCCCCAGCAGCAGCAAGCCCTGGTCCAGGCGTTCAAGGGCACGCTCATCCGCACATATAGCGGCGCGTTTACCCGCGTTACCCAGCAATCCGCGTTCTCCATGCTGCCCTTCCGCGGCGACGCCAACGCCGACGACCTGGTCGTGCGCTCCACACTTTCGCAAGGCAATGGGCCCTCGATCGGCATCGACTATCGCCTGGAAAAAACCGCCCAGGGCTGGAAAATCTACGACCTTAACGTGGAAGGCATCTGGCTGATTCAAAACTACCGCAATCAATTTGCCCAGCAAATCACCCAAAACGGCATCGATGGCCTGATTGCCGCGCTGAACCAGCGCAATCAGTAAGCGGTCGGGAAAACAGGCTGGATGCCCATCGCGCCAGACCGATTTGGCGCCTGATTCCCGGATTGCACGCATGGCGCCGATCCGACCTACTATAATATCGAAGCTTGGCTTAATTTCGAGCCAAGCTTTTTTTATCGCCATGTCTGCCCTCACCCTAGAACATATCTCGAAAATATACGCGCCGCGGCCCCGCACCATGGCGGAAAGGTTCTCCTCCAAACCCCAAAGGCCAGGCTTCCAGGCCCTTGACGACGTCAGCCTTACATCGAACACGGCGAATTCTTTGGCCTGCTGGGTCCCAACGGCGCCGGCAAGACCACGCTGATCTCCATACTGGCCGGGCTGGCGAAGGCCAGTTCGGGCACCGCGCATGTCTGCGGCCACGATGTCGTCACCGACTTCAAGCAGTCGCGCCGTTCGCTGGGCGTAGTGCCCCAGGAAATGGTTTACGACCCTTTCTTCACCGTGCGCGAAACGCTCAGGCATCCAATCGGGCTATTTCGGCTTGCGCAAAAACGACGACTGGATAGACGAAATCCTGGCCAATCTGGGCCTGTCCGATAAAGCCGATGCCAATATGCGTGCGCTGTCGGGCGGCATGAAGCGGCGCGTGCTGGTGGCGCAGGCGCTGGTGCACCGTCCGCCGGTCATCATGCTGGACGAACCCACCGCCGGCGTCGACGTCGATCTGCGCCGCACGCTGTGGGAATTCATTTCGCGCCTGAACAAAGAAGGCCACACCATCTTGCTGACCACCCACTACCTGGAAGAAGCCGAAGCGCTGTGCGGCCGCATCGCCATGCTCAAGGGCGGACGCATCGTCGCGCTGGACACCACACAGGCGCTGCTGGCGCGGGTGGGTGGAACCGACCTGGAAGACGCTTTCGTGCGCATCATGCACGATGCCGATTTCCTGGGGGTCCGGCATGAGCTCTTCTCCTTTGCTGGCGCCGCGCACCGACATGGGTTCGGGCTTTCGCACGCTGCTGCGCAAAGAACTGCGCGCTTCTGGAAGGTGGGCTTCCAGACCATTGCCGCGCCGGTGGTGACCGCGCTGCTGTATCTGCTGATCTTCGCCCATGTGCTGGAAGGCCGGGTGCAGGTATATGGCTCGGTGCCTTACACCTCGTTCCTGATCCCCGGCCTGATGATGATGAGCATGCTGCAGAACGCCTTCGCCAATCCGTCGTCCTCGCTGATCCAAAGCCGCATCACCGGCAACCTGGTGTTCATTCTGCTGCCGCCGCTGTCGCACCGCGAAATCTTCGGCGCCTACATGCTGGCGGCTGTCGCGCGCGGCCTGTGCGTGGGCGCCTGCGTCTGGCTGGTGGCGCTGTTCTTTATCGCCCTGCCGGTGGCCAATATCCTTTGGGTGCTGGCGTTTGGCGTGCTGTCTTGCGGCATCATGGGCACCCTGGGCCTGATCGCCGGGCTGTGGTGCGAAAAATTCGACCATCTGGCCGCATTCCAGAATTTCCTGATCATGCCCGCCACGTTTCTATCCGGGCGTGTTCTATTCCGTACATAGCCTGCCGCCGTTCTGGCAAGCCGTGTCGCACTGGAACCCGATTTTCTATACCATAGACGGCTTTCGCTATGGTTTTTTCGCCGTCTCGGACGTCTCGCCCTGGCATAGCCTGGCTGTGGTCTCCGGCGTATTCATCGTGCTGTTGCTTTTTCGCCATGCGCCTGTTGGGCACCGGCTATAAACTTCGGACATTGAATCCTCATGTTGCCTACCCCAGAACAGGTACGCCAGTACATCGCCGAGGATCTGCCCTGCGATCACGTCGAAGTCCAGGGCGACGGCTCGCACTTCGAAGCGCTCATCGTCAGCCCCGCCTTCGACGGCAAGCGCCTGATCGCCCGCCACCAATTGGTCTATGCCGCGCTGGGCGAACGCATGCGCGCCGAAATCCATGCGCTTGTCCATGCGCACCCTGACCCCGCACGAATTCAAGGCAAACTGATGGATAAGCTGCTGATTACCGGCGGCAACGCCGCTGCATGGCGAAGTCAGGTATCGGGCGCCAAGAATGCCGCCCTGCCCAGCCTGTGCGCCGCCTGCTCACAGCCGACACCATCTCGCTGGAAAACGTCCCCGAACTGAACGACATCGGCACCACACTGCGTCTGCTGCGCAAGATAGGCGTCAAGGCCGAGCGCGGCGAATGGCGAGACGGCACAGATACAGTGTGACATGCCGCCCAGGTCAAGCAAGCCTCGAAGCGCCCTACGAACTGGTCAAGACCATGCGCGCATCCATCCTGGTGCTGGGCCCGCTGCTGGCCCGCTTCGGCGAAGCCCGCGTCAGCCTGCCCGGCGGCTGCGCCATCGGCCAGCGCCCGGTCGACCAGCACATCAAGGGCCTGCAGGCCATGGGCGCCGAGATCAGTATCGAACACGGCTTCGTCGTGGCCAGGGCCAAGCGGCTCAAAGGCGCGCCCATCCGCACCGACATGGTCACCGTGACCGGCACCGAGAACCTGCTGATGGCGGCCATGCTGGCCGAAGGCCGGACCATGCTGGAGAACGCCGCGCGCGAACCCGAAATCGTCGACCTGGCCGAACTGCTCAATCAAGATGGGCGCGCGCATCACGGCCACGGCACGCGACCGCATCGTCATCGACGGCGTGGACGCGCCTGCATGGCGCCACGCATCGCGTGGTGCCCGATCGCATCGAGGCCGGCACCTTCCTGTGCGCCGTGGGCGCCGCCGGCGGCGACATCATGCTGCGCCAGGCCGCGCCGCAAACCATGGGCGCCACTCTCGACAAGCTGCGCGAAGCCGGCCTGACCATCGACTGCGGACCGAGACTGGATTCGTTGCTCCATGAACGCAAGGCCCCGCGCAACCGGCTTCCGCACCCAGCGAATACCCGGGCTTCGCCACCGACATGCAGGCCCAGTTGATGGCGCTCAATACCATCGCCGACGGCACGGCGGTCATTGTCGAAAACATTTTCGAAAACCGCTACATGCACGTGCAGGAACTCGGCCGCATGGGCGCGCGCATCGACATCGACGGCCACACCGCGGTGGTGACGGGCGTCGAACAGTTATCGGGCGCCACCGTCATGGCCACCGACCTGCGCGCCTCGGCCAGCCTGGTCATTGCCGGCCTGGTGCCCGACGGCGACACGGTCGTCGAACGCATTTACCATCTGGATCGCGGCTACGAACGCATGGAAGCAAAAGCTGCGCTCGGTCGGAGCCAACATTCAACGCCTTACCCAGGAAGCCGCATGAGTCCCGCCAGCCTTGAAAAACCCCTTACGCTAGCGCTGTCCAAAGGGCGTATTTTCGACGAAACCATGCCTTTGCTGGAAGCCGCCGGCGTCCAGGTATCCGAAAACCCCGAAACATCGCGCAAGCTGATACTGCCCACCAGCAATCCCGACTTGCAGCTGATCATCGTGCGGGCGTCCGACGTTCCCACCTACGTCCAATACGGCGCCGCCGATTTGGGCATTGCCGGCAAGGACGTGCTGATACGAACACGCCGCCGAGCACCCCGGCGGCCTGTACCAGCCGATGGACCTGAATATCGCCCGCTGCCGCCTGTGCGTGGCGGTGCGCAAGGGTTTCGACTATGAAGCCGCCGTATACCAGGGTTCGCGCCTGCGCGTGGCGACCAAATATGTGCAGGCGGCTCGCGAACACTTCGCGCGCAAGGGCGTATACGTTGACCTGATCAAGCTTTACGGGTCCATGGAATTGGCTCCCCTGGTTGGCCTGGCCGATGCCATCGTCGATCTTGTCTCGACCGGCGGCACCCTCAAGCCAACAACCTGGTTGCCGTGGAAGACATCGCCGAGATCTCCTCGCGCCTGATCGTTAACCAGGCCTCGCTCAAAACCCGCTCCGCCAAGCTGCAGCCGCTTATCGATGCGTTTGCGCGGGCCTCGGCGGCCAGTGCCTGAACCGGTATTGCCGGATTACGCACGGTGGGCGCCAATCCGGCAAGGCGGCCCGGCGCCGCCATAAAATAAACCGGCAAGGCCGCGGCCAATACGGTCGCCGGGACTAAATCGCCCAGGCATGGCCGGCAAGGCAGGACCAATAACACACGGTCGCGGGCACACCGGCCTATTCGCCGCCGATTACGGTATACACTCCTCATCATATACAGTATTTATTTGCATCGACCATGCCGATTACACGCCTAAGCACTCAATCCGATTCGTTCGAGCGCGCCTTGCGCAAGCTACTCGCCTTCGATGCCTCGCAAGACGAGGCGATTGAACGCGCCACGGCGGATATCCTGAGCGAATGTGCAGGAAAACGGCGACGCCGCCGTGCTGGACTACACCCGGCAATTCGACCGCGTGTCGGCAACATCCGTTGCCGCGCTGGAAATCGAACGCGCCGAGTGGCTGGCGGCGCTGGAAGTCCTGCCCGCCGGCCAGCGCCACGCGCTGGAAACCGCCGCCGGGCGCGTGCGCACCTATCACGACCACCAGCGCGCCCAAACCTGGACCTACACCGAAGCCGACGGCACGATGCTGGGCCAGAAAATCACCCCCCTGGACCGCGTGGGGCTGTATGTCCCCGGCGGCAAGGCCGCCTACCCGTCCTCGGTGCTCATGAACGCCATCCCCGCCAAGGTAGCGGGCGTATCCGAAGTCATCATGGTGACCCCCACGCCCGATGGCGTGCGCAATCCCATGGTGCTGGCCGCGGCCGCCATAGGCGGCGTGGATCGCGTGTGGGCCATAGGCGGCGCGCAAGCCGTGGGCGCGTTGGCCTATGGCACGCCAACCATACCGGCGGTGGACAAAGTGGTGGGCCCCGGCAACGCCTATGTAGCCGCCGCCAAGCGGCGCGTCTTCGGCACGGTAGGCATAGACATGATCGCCGGCCCCAGCGAAATCCTTATCATCGCCGACGGCACGACGCCCGCCGACTGGATCGCCATGGACCTGTTTTCACAGGCCGAACACGATGAAATGGCCCAGGCCATCTTGCTGTGTCCCAGCGCCGGCTATCTGGATCAAGTGCAGGCCGCCATCGCCCGCCTGCTGCCCGCCATGCCCCGCCGCGATATCATACAAAGCAGCCTGGCCCAGCGCGGCGCGCTCATACAGGTCCAGGATCTGGACGAGGCCTGCGCCATCGCCAACATGATCGCCCCGGAACACCTGGAAATTTCCACCGAAAATCCGCAGCAATGGGCCGATAAAATCCGCCACGCCGGCGCCATTTTCCTGGGCCGGTACAGTTCGGAAGCCCTGGGCGACTACTGCGCCGGCCCCAATCACGTCTTGCCCACCTCGCGCACTGCCCGGTTTTCTTCGCCGCTGGGCGTGTATGATTTCCAGAAGCGCTCCAGCCTTATCCATGTATCGCAAGCGGGCGCCCAAACGCTGGGGCGCGTAGCCGCCACGCTGGCTTATGGCGAAGGGCTGCAGGCCCACGCCGCCAGCGCCGAATACCGCCTCGATACACCTGACTTGAAGCCCTGAACATGCGTACCGCCGAAATTACCCGCAACACCAACGAAACCCGCATGCGCGTTGCCATCAATCTCGACGGCACCGGCCGCCAGAGCATCAATACCGGCGTGCCTTTCCTGGACCACATGCTCGACCAGATCGCTCGCCACGGCCTGATCGACCTGGACATCCAGTGCCGACGGCGACACGCATATCGACGACCACCACACGGTGGAAGACGTCGGCATCACCCTGGGCCAGGCCTTTGCCGCCGCGGTCGGCGACAAGGCCGGCCTCCGCCGCTACGGCCATGCCTACGTGCCGCTGGACGAAGCCCTGTCGCGCGTGGTCGTCGATTTTTCCGGCCGCCCCGGCCTGCAGTTCCACGTGCCGTTCACGCGCTCGCATATCGGCCAGTTCGATGTCGACCTGGCGCGCGAATTCTTCCAGGGCTTTGTCAATCACGCGCTGGTCACCCTGCATATCGACAATCTGCGCGGCGAAAACGCGCACCATCAATGCGAAACCGTCTTCAAGGCCTTCGGCCGCGCTTTGCGCATGGCTATCGAACTCGATCCGCGCAACGCCGGCGTCGTGCCCTCGACCAAGGGCGTCCTTTAAACCGTTAAACGGCTGATTTTCCGTGACATACTATCGCCATCGTCGACTACGGCATGGGCAACTTCCATTCGGTCGCGCGCGCGCTGCAAGCACGCCGCGCCCGACGCCGACATCCGAATCTGCAACAACGCCCAGGGCATCGACCGGCCGACCGCGTGGTTTTCCCCGGCCAGGGCGCCATGCGCGACTGCATGCGCACCCTGGACGAATCCGGCCTGCGCGACGCCGTGGTGCAGGGCGGCGCGCAGCAAGCCCCTGCTGGGCGTGTGCGTGGGCGAACAGATGCTGTTCGACCCACAGCGAAGAGGGCAACATACCGATTGCCTGGGCATCTTCCCCGGCGAGGTGAGGCGTTTCGCCGGGCCGCAATACGCCACCAGCGCGCCAGACAGGCCGGGAACAAGAACTGCTGAAGGTTCCGCATATGGGCTGGAACCGCGTGCGCCAGACCCAAGCCCATCCCCTATGGGCAGGTATTCCCGACAACAGCCATTTTTATTTCGTGCACAGCTACTATGCGGCGCCCGCCGATCCTGGCCTGACAGTAGGGGTCAGTCCGACTACGGCGCAAGCCTTTACCTGCGCGGTTGCGAGCGGCTAACATTTTTGCCGTACAGTTTCATCCAGAGAAAAGCGCGGATCACGGCCTGCGCCTGTATCAGTAATTTCGTCGACTGGAACCCATAACAGCGCGCCGCGCGAATCAGCGGGCAACCGCCATATCAGGTACTGTCGCAGTTCTATTTTCATTTGTTCCCTTTCATTGTTTTCATCGGCTATCGATCATGCTACTCATCCCCGCCATCGACCTCAAAGACGGGCGCTGCGTGCGCCTGCGCCAAGGCGACCTGGACGACGCAACGGTGTTTTCCGAAGACCCTGCCGCCATGGCCATGCAATGGCTGGACCAGGGCGCGCGGCGCCTGCACCTGGTCGACCTGAACGGCGCCGTCGCCGGCAAACCCAAGAACGAAGCCGCCATCAAATCGCATCGTCGACGCCGTGGGCGACGAGATCCCGGTCCAGATCGGCGGCGGCATCCGCGACCTGGACACCATCGAACGCTACCTGGATGCCGGCATTTCCTACGTCATCATCGGCACGGCCGCGGTCAAGAGACCCCGGCTTCCTGCATGATGCCTGCGGCGCCTTTCCGGGCAATATCATCGTCGGCCTGGATGCCCGCGACGGCAAAGTCGCCACCGACGGCTGGAGCAAGCTGACCGGCCACGATGTGCTCGACCTCGCCCGCAAATTCGAGGATTACGGCTGCGAAGCAATCATCTACACCGATATCGGCCGCGACGGCATGCTGTCGGGCGTCAATATCGAAGCCACCGTGCGGCTGGCGCAACACGTCGCATTCCCATCATTGCTTCGGGCGGCATTGCCGACCTGCGCGATATCGAAGCGCTCTGCGCCGTCGAGGACGAAGGCGTGGAAGGCGCCATCCTGGGCCGCAGCCTCTACGAAGGCACCCTGGACTTCGCCGCCGCGCAGGAAATGGCCGACGAGCTCGGCAACAACATGATCCCCGCGCCTGCCGCACTGGCCGACACGGCGCTGACGCGCCGCATCATTCCCTGCCTGGACGTCACCGCCGGGCGGGTCGTCAAGGGCATCAACTTCGTCAACCTGGTCGATGCCGGCGATCCGGTCGAAATAGCCCGCCGCTACAACGAACAAGGCGCCGACGAACTGACCTTTCTCGACATCACGGCAACCAGCGATGCGCGCGACCTGATCCTGCCCATTATCGAAGCGGTCGCCAGCCAGGTGTTCATTCCCCTGACGGTGGGCGGCGGCGTGCGCCAGGTTGCCGATATCCAGCGCCTGCTCAACGCCGGCGCCGACAAGGTATCGATCAACAGCGCCGCCGTGGCCAATCCCGAACTCGTGCGCGCCGCCGCCGATTACCATGGGTCGCAATGCATCGTGGTCGCCATCGATGCGCGCCGCGTATCGGGCCCGGGCGAGCCGCCGCAATGGCAGCTTTTCACCCACGGCGGGCGCAAGGCCACCGGCATCGATGCGCTGGAATGGGCCAGGAAAATGGCTGAATACGGCGCGGGCGAATTGCTGCTCACCAGCATGGATCGCGACGGCACCAAGTCCGGCTTCGACCTGGAACTTACGCGCGCCGTATCCGACGCGGTGGCGGTGCCCGTCATTGCCTCCGGCGGCGTGGGCAATTTGCAGCATCTGGCCGACGGCGTCACCACAGGACGCGCCAGCGCGGTGCTGGCCGCCAGCATTTTTCACTACGGCGAATACACTGTGCGGCAAGCCAAGGAATTCATGGCTACACACGGTATCAAGGTGCGGTTGCCCATATGACACAAGACTCTCCATGGCTGGAAGCCATTACCTTCGACCGCAATGGCCTGATCCCGGCCATTGCGCAAGATGCCGAAACCGGCACCATACTGATGGTGGCCTGGATGAATGCCGAATCGCTGGCTGAAACCGTCGCCACCAAGCGAGCCGTGTATTGGTCGCGTTCACGCCAGCGCCTGTGGCGCAAGGGCGAGGAATCCGGCAACGTGCAGGCGGTGCTCGAACTGCGCCTGGACTGCGACGGCGATGTGCTGCTGTTGAAAGTCAGGCAAGAAGGCGGCATTGCCTGCCATACCGGGCGCGAAAGCTGTTTTTTCCGGCGCCTGGACGGCGATGCCGGCAATGCCGCCTGGACAATTACCGATCCGGTCCTGAAAGACCCCGAGCTGATTTACAAATGACCCCAGACACCGCTGCTATCCTGGCCCGCCTGGCCGACACCCTGGAATCGCGCCTGCCTAAGAATGGCGGCGACCCCTCCAGTTCATACACCGCCAAGCTGCTGGCCCGCGGTCCCGACGCCTTTCTTAAAAAAATAGGCGAAGAAGCCACCGAACTGGTGATGGCCGCCAAAGACAACACGCCCGAGCGCATCGTCAGCGAAACCGCCGATTTATGGTTTCACTGCCTGGTTGCGCTGGCCCATTACGGTTTGCGCCCCGAGCAAGTGCTGGCCGAATTGGCGCGGCGCGAAGGAATATCGGGCCTGGAAGAAAAAGCCAGCCGGCCCGCACATTAAACAAATGCACGAGAACCTCAATGAGCGAAAACTGTCTGTTCTGCAAGATAGCCAGCGGCACGATCCCATCCAGAAAAGCCTACGAAGACGAAGATTTCTTTGCTTTTCACGACATAAATCCCGCCGCTCCCGTACACTTGCTACTTATACCGAAACGCCATATTGTTTCCTTGCAGGATATTCAGGAAAACGATGCCTCATGGCTAGGTAGAATGATGGCGCTGGTGCCCAGGCTGGCCAACGACAATGGCTGCAGGCCAGGGCCGCAAGGCGGCTTCAGGCTGGTCAGCAACACAGGACTGGACGGTGGGCAGGAAATCGCCCACCTGCATTTTCATATCATAGGGGGCCCGCGCCCCTGGGACAAACGCGCGGCTCCAGCCGCGTAAACGGAGATCATATTATGGGTAGCTTCAGCATCTGGCACTGGCTCATTGTTTTAGTCATTGTTGCCCTTATTTTCGGCACCAAGAAAATCCGCAATATGGGCGAAGACCTGGGCGGAGCCGTCAAGGGCTTCAAGAAAGGCATGAACGAAGCCAAAGACGGCAAGTCCCCCGACGCCGTTACGCAACAGCGCATGGAAAGCGGTGAAACCATCGACGTCCAAGCCAAAGAAAAAACCGACGCCTGATAATGTTTGATGTCAGCTTTAGCGAACTGCTACTGATCGGCGTTATCGCGCTGATCGTCATTGGACCCGAGCGGCTGCCCAAGGTGGCCCGCACGCTTGGCCACCTGATCGGGCGCGCCCAGCGCTATGTCAGCGATGTCAAGACCGACATCCAGCGCGAAATGGACCTCAGCGAATTAAGCGATCTGAAAGGGCAGATGGAAGATGCGGCCAAATCGGTCAAATCGTCCATGCAGGACGCCAGCGCAAGCTTGCGCAAGCCCCTGGACGAGGCCCAGCAGGCGCTGGGCGAAGCATCCGCATCGGTCGGCACGCTGATCAAAGACACCAAGGCGCAAGCCGGCCCCGATGCTCAACCCGCAGACCATATTCCAGAACCGTTAATGGAACCGCCCGCGCCGGAAAACCAGCCCGTCGTGGCCAGCGAAGACACCGCCACGCTGCCGCTGCCGGGATTCGCCGTACGCGAACCTGTCCCGGCAAAAAAACCTGATACGGAAACCCCAACGTGACGCAAGACGCCTCCTCGCAAGATACCTTCATCTCGCACCTGGTCGAACTGCGCACGCGCCTGTTGCGCGCGGTCATGGCGATGCTTGCGGTCTTTATCGTGCTGTTCATTTATCCCGGTCCGTCCGTCATCTACGATTTGCTGGCGCAGCCCATGCTGGCCTCGCTGCCGGAAGGCACGCGCATGATCGCCACAGGGGTGATCACTCCGTTCATGGTGCCCATAAAGGTCACCATGATGGCGGCGTTCATACTGGCCTTGCCTGTCGTGCTGTACCAGGCCTGGGCCTTCATAGCCCCGGGCTTGTACAAGCATGAACAAAGGCTGGCCCTGCCCCTGATCGCATCCAGCACCCTGCTCTTCCTGATGGGAATGGCATTCTGCTATTTTGTGGTGTTCCGCACGGTTTTCCACTTTATCGCCAACTTCGCGCCGCAGTCGATTACCCCCGCTCCCGATATCGAGGCCTATCTCAGTTTCGTCATGACCATGTTCGTGGCGTTCGGCGTCACCTTCGAAGTGCCCATCGCCGTTATCCTGCTGGTCAAAAGCGGCATCGTATCGGTGCAAAAGCTCAGGTCTGTGCGCGGCTACGTGGTTGTGGGCGCTTTCATTATCGCCGCGGTCGTGACCCCGCCCGACGTGCTCAGCCAATTCATGCTGGCCTTGCCTCTGTGCCTGCTGTTCGAACTCGGCATACTGATAGCCAGCGTCCTGAAAAAACACGAAAGCGTGCCCGAAGAAGACGACGATAGCGCTGACGAGATCTCGGCCCGCAACGATTGAAGAGGCATGGCACGCAAGGGTAACTATCCTGCTTGCAGCCAATTGAAGAACAGGCCGGCGGCCTGAGCCGCCGCCCTCAGGGCTTGCGTATCCGGGGGCGCACTCCCACCTGCACGGCAATCTCCAGCTTCTTGCCATCGCGCATGATCAGCAAGCCGGCCTCGTCGCTCGGCGACAAGGGCGCAATCTGGTTCAGAAAGCCAATCGAATCGTAGACCGCCTGATCATTCAGCCGCAGCACAATGTCCCCCACCCTGATGCCGGCGCGCCACGCCGGGCCGTTCTTCAGAACGCTGGCAATGATGACGCCTTCCTCTTGCTTCAGGCCGAATGCCCTGGCCAGGTCGGGTGTGATGTCCTGGGGCTCTATGCCCAGCCATCCGCGCGTTACCGTGCCGCTCTTGATGATCTGCTCCATGATCGTATGCGCCGCCTGGGCCGGGATCGCAAAGCCTATGCCCAGCGACCCGCCGGTCTCGGAATAGATCGCGGTGTTGATGCCTATCAGGCGGCCTGTCGTGTCGATCAAGGCCCCGCCCGAGTTGCCGGGATTGATCGCCGCGTCGGTCTGGATGAAATTCTCGTATATGTTGATGCCCAGGCGATTGCGGCCCAGGGCCGACACAATGCCCATGGTGGTGGTCTGGCCCACGCCAAAGGGATTGCCGATAGCCAGGACCACATCGCCGATGCGCACATCGTGCTCGCCGTTGAACGCGATGGCCGACAAGTCCGGCAGGCCGATCTTGAGGACCGCCAGATCGCTTTCAGGATCGGCGCCGACCAGCTCCGCCCGCGCTTGACGGCCATCGCTCAATGCCACCTCGATGGCATCGGCGGCTTCGATAACGTGATAATTGGTCAGGATATAGCCATCGTCGCGCACGATCACGCCCGATCCCAGATTGGTGGATTCCCTGCGCCGGCTGAAGCCCGGAATATCCCGGAACAAGCGGTTAAGCTCGGGATCGCTGGGTAGCGGCACCAGCGGTACATTGATATGCTTGCGGGTGTAGACATTCACGACCGATGGCGTGGCCATTGCCACGGCCTTGGCATACGACACTTCGGCCTGACGCGCGCCGCTTGAAATCGATGCCGATGACGCCGGCGGCGACGGGGCTTGCGGCGACGAACGCAGCCAGTCCGGGCGCAAGGTTGCCACGATGAATAAAATACCCAGGCATACCGTTACGGTTTGGGTAAACAGCAACCACAATCGACGCATAAGGCTAACAGGAAAAAAGGCAATCAATGAATCAAGTTTCTACGCAGCAACTGGCCAACTGGCTGGACGCCACCCTGCAAGTCCAACGCTTCAAGGATTACTGTCCCAATGGATTGCAAGTAGAAGGCAAGGCTTCCATCAGCCACATTATCACCGGAGTTAGCGCAACGCAGGCGCTGCTGGAAGCCGCAATAGAACAAAACGCCGATGCCGTGCTGGTGCATCACGGCTGGTTCTGGAAAAATGAAAACCCTTGCATACGCGGCCCCAAGCGAAAACGGCTGGCTCTTGCGCTGCGCCATGACCTCAATGTATTTGCCTACCACCTGCCGCTGGATGCGCACCCCACGCTGGGCAATAACGCGCAGTTGGCCCGTGTATTGGGCCTGGAGCCCGATCGCGACAGCGAAGGAAAGCCCCTTACCTGCGGCCCCGACGGCCTGGTCTGGCTAGGCCGCTGCAATCCGCGGAAAACATTGGAAGAGTTGGAAAACAGTATTTTCAATGCCTTACAACGTCGCCCGTTGATTGTGGGAAATACACAACAAAAAATCCAGCGTATCGCCTGGTGCACAGGCGGGGCTCAAAGCATGCTGGAAGCCGCCGTGGACGCCGGCGCGGACGCCTATATAACCGGCGAAGCCTCGGAACCCACCTACCACCTGGCCCAGGAAACCGGCACCGCTTTCATCGCCGCGGGCCACCACGCGACCGAGCGCTATGGCGTGCAAGCGCTGGGCGCCGCCATAGCGCGGGAATTCGGCATTCGCGTAGACTTCATCGATATCGACAACCCAATCTGATGCAGGCCGGATCAGCGGCCAGGGCGCGTAATTCGATGGGAGTACAAGCCCAAGCGCAAGCCGGCCTACCTCTTCAACGCGTCCCTGATTTCGCGCAGCAGCACGATATCTTCGGCCGGTGCTTCAGGCACGGCTTCCTTCTGCGTCATGACGCGGTTGCGAGCCGAATTCACCGCCTTGACCAAGCAAAATACAACAAAAGCCAACAGAATGAAATTGATCAGGATGGTCAGGAAATTGCCCCACGACAGCACCACCGCGCCGGCCTTGTTCAAGGCATCGTAGGTGCGGGGGCCCGCGTAGTTTTCCGGCGCCCGCAATATCCAGAACTGATTTGTGAAATCGACTTGCCCACCCATGACGAAAGCGATCACCGGCATGATGATATCTTTTACCAACGAATCGATGATTTTCCCAAACGCGGCGCCAATAATCACCCCGACTGCGAGGTCGACCATATTGCCTTTGACAGCGAACTCTTGAAATTCCTGGAGGAAACCCCGTGCTTTGCTCATGTCTTCTTCCTTTGAAAATTTCACCCGATTGCGGGCTGACGCTATAATACTCGGCTAATAGGATAGTACACAGCTAAAAACAGTGAATGGTATGCCCTGCGAAAGGGCATGAATAAGGATACTAGAATGAGTCAGATTACGACACAGCTCGATGATTCCGCCGCGGTTGATCCCAACCTTCCTCCGGATCCATCGCGCCGTTTCTGGGTAACTACGGCCTGTGCCGTCGGTGGTGTGGCGGGCGTCGCAACAGCAGTCCCTTTTGTCAGCTCCTTCGCGCCGTCAGACAAGGCGCGCGCGGCCGGGGCCCCCGTCGAAGTCAGTGTCGCCGATATCGCCCCGGGCGAAATGCGCACTGTCGAATGGCGCGGCAAGCCGGTCTGGATCATGCACCGCACCAAGGCCCAGCTCGAAGGCCTGGTCCAGAAAGCCCACGACCAGGAACTGGCCGATCCCAGCTCCGACCGTCCCGGCTTTACCCCCGAATACGCCAAGAACGAATACCGCTCGCGCAAACCCGAACTCTTCGTTTGCGTCGGCATCTGCACTCACCTCGGGTGTTCGCCATCGCCCGTATTTGCGCCAGGCCCGCATCCGGGCCTGCCGGCCGATTGGCCAGGCGGGTTCTCTTGTCCGTGTCACGGCTCCACCTTCGATCTGTCCGGCCGGGTATACAGCAACAAGCCCGCACCCGACAACCTCGAAGTCCCGCCCTACACGTTTTCGGCCGACGGTACTCGCATCACCATTGGTGTGGACGAAACCACCAAAGCCTGATGCCCCCGATGGGACGCCTTCAGGGCGTCCCGGACACTGAACCCGCTACACGCCTCGTAAGATAGAAAAGGAGCCGTTTTCATGGCTGGCGAAAAAACCGTCGAAACGACAGGACTCTTGGGCTGGATAGATAGGCGCTTTCCGCTTACTACCCTGTTCAAAGAGCACATGTCCGAATACTATGCACCAAAAAACTTCAATTTTTGGTACTTCTTTGGATCGCTGGCGCTATTAGTGCTGGTCCTCCAGATCGTGACCGGCATTTTCCTGGTCATGAATTACAAGCCCGACGCCAAGCTTGCATTCGATTCGGTCGAATACATCATGCGCGAAGTGCCCTGGGGCTGGCTGATCCGCTACATGCACTCCACCGGCGCCTCCATGTTCTTCGTGGTGGTTTACCTGCACATGCTGCGCGGCCTGTTCTACGGTTCGTACCGCAAGCCGCGCGAACTGGTCTGGATCTTCGGCGTCGCCATTTTCCTCTGTCTCATGGGCGAGGCCTTCTTCGGCTACCTCTTGCCCTGGGGCCAAATGTCCTACTGGGGCGCACAGGTTATCGTGAACCTGTTCTCGGCTATCCCATTCATCGGCCCTGAATTGTCGATGCTGGATACGCGGCGACTATGTGGTTTCCGACGCAACGCTCAACCGTTTCTTCGCTTTCCACGTCATTGCCATTCCGCTGGTGCTTATCGGCCTGGTGGTTGCGCACATCATCGCCTTGCACGAAGTGGGTTCCAACAATCCGGACGGCGTCGAAATCAAGCAGGGTCCGAAAGACAGCAAGGGCCATCCGCTGGACGGCATCCCCTTCCACCCCTACTATTCGGTGCACGACATCGTCGGCGTGGCGGGCTTCCTGATTGATCTTCGCCGCCATCGTGTTCTTCGGCCCGGAAATGGGCGGGTACTTCCTCGAATACAACAACTTCATCCCGGCCGACTCGCTCAAGACGCCGCCGCATATCGCCCCGGTCTGGTATTTCACGCCGTTCTACTCGATGCTGCGCGCCATGACCGCCGACTTTACCTTGGTGCTGACCGGCATCGCTGTCATCAGCGCCATCGGCTCGCTGATCAAGGGCAGGTTCAAATCAAGGCATTCTGCGCCTGGTATTGCCTGTCATCCTGGTGGTCGTGGCCGTATTGCTGCGCGTCATCGACGCCAAGTTCTGGGGCGTGGTCGCGATGGGCGGCTACTGTCGTGATCCTGTTCTTCCTGCCATGGCTCGATCATTCGCCGGTCAAGTCGATCCGCTACCGTCCGACCTGGCACAAATATTTTTATGCCGTCTTCATCATCAACTTCCTGATATTGGGCTATTTGGGCACGCAAGCACCCAATGCGACCTGTCAACCTGATGTCGCAAATCGGCACCGTGATCTATCTGGCTTCTTCTTCCTGATGCCGATCTGGAGCCGCCTGGGCACGTTCAAGCCCGTGCCGGACCGCGTCACCTTCCAACCTTCGATTGAAGGCCACCGAATGACGTTACGGAATGATCATGATGAAGAAGCTGATCGGTACCATTGCTTTATACTGACCTGCGCGGTTGCGTTCGCGGCAGAGGGCGGTTACAAGCTGGACCACGCACCCGACCGCATCAACGACATGGCTGCATTGCAAAACGGCGCCAAGCTGTTCGTCAATTACTGCATGGACTGTCATAGCGCCAATTCCATGCGCTACAACAAGCTTACCGACATCGGCCTGACCGATGACCAGATCCAGAAGAATCTGCTGTTCACCGCCGACAAGGTGGGCGAACTGATGACATCGCCATGACGCCTCAGGATGCCAAGAAATGGTTTGGCGCGACGCCTCCCGACCTGTCCGTCATCGCGCGCGCCAAATCGGCCACCATGCGGTCCGTCGGGCGTCGATTACGTCTATACCTTCCTGCGTACGTTCTACCGCGACACGTCCAAGTCCACCGGCTGGAACAACCTGGTGTTTCCAAGCGTGGGCATGCCCAACGTGCTGTGGCAGCTTCAGGGTCCACGTTCGCTCGAACACGTCATCGTCCATGAAGCCGAACACGCCGATGGCACCAAAGGCTGGGAACGCAACACCGCCAACTACGACTCCCAGGGCTTTTCCGTCATCAAGACTGAAAAACTGGAAGACTACGAAGGCGCGCCAAGCAACAAGGCTATACTGAAGCCCATTAACGCAAGCCAGGCCGCCGCATTCGACAACAATGTCGCCGACCTCAGCAACTTCCTGGGCTGGATGGCCGAACCCATGCAGCGCAACGCAAGCAACTGGGCGCCTGGGTATTGCTGTTCCTGGGCTTGTTCCTGCTGGTCGCATGGCGCCTGAACGCGACTTTCTGGAAAGACATCAAATAAAGCAGCCCCACCGGTAGCGCCTGCCAGGCATTGCATCTATAAGCTACCGGTCAAGAAATAGGCGTAGGTTAAATACGCCTATTTCACTTTTCGGAGCCACACTGCGGTGTGCTCTTGTTCTCATTTCTACGATTGGAATCCGCGACATGATGGTGCTCTATTCCGGAACCACTTGCCCGTTCTCCCAACGCTGCCGCTTCGTGTTGTTCGAAAAAGGCATGGATTTCGAAATTCGCGATATCGATCTGTACAACAAGCCCGAAGACATCGCCGTCATGAATCCCTACGGCCAGGTTCCCATCCTGGTCGAGCGCGACCTGGTCCTGTACGAATCGAACATCATCAACGAGTACATCGACGAGCGCTTCCCGCATCCGCAACTGATGCCCGCCGACCCGGTCATGCGCGCCCGCACCCGCCTGTTCCTGTACAACTTCGAAAAAGAGCTGTTCGTGCACGTGTCAGTGCTGGAAAACCGCAGCTCGACCGATACCAAGGCGCAGGACTTTGCGCGCCAGAATATCCGCGACCGGCTGGCGCAACTGGCTCCCATGCTGTTAAAAAACAAATACATGCTGGGTGAAGAGTTCTCCATGCTGGACGTGGCGGTCGCTCCGTTGTTGTGGCGCCTGGATCACTACGGCATCGAACTGCCCAAGAACGCCGCCCCGATGCAAAAATATGCCGAGCGCATTTTCTCGCGCCCGGCCTACATTGAAGCACTGACGCCGTCCGAAAAGGTCATGCGCCGCTGAATTGAAATCATGCAGAGAAACATCTACCAAGCCATACCTGATACGTGCCCTGCACGAGTGGTGTACCGACAACGGCTACACCCCTCATATTGTCGTGACGGTCGACGCCAACACCACAGTGCCGCTCTCGCATATCCACGATGGCCAGATCACCTTGAACATAGGCACCCTGGCCACCAATCGGTTAACGCTAGGCAATGACTATATTGAATTTCAAACCCGGTTTGGCGGCGTTACCGAACAAATTTTCGTGCCTGTAGCCGCCGTTTCGGCTATCTACGCGCGCGAAACCGGCGCAGGCATGGGCTTCGAGGTAGCCGAATCGCAGCCCTACCCGGGCGGCGATTCAACAAGCAACGCCGGTAGCGGCCCCAAAGCCATTGCCGACAGCGCGGCAACACCGCCGGCTAGCGGCAAACCCGATCCCACCGACGGCCCCTCTTCCAAGCCGCCGCGGCTGACTATCGTCAAGTAATTCCCGCGATACCGGATTACGCTTCTTCGAAGCCCATCCGGCCTGCGGGGCATTACCGGAAACGCGCCGCCAACTTTTCGGTTTCACGCGCCAGGACAGCTACATCCATTCCCACGGCCGTGAACAAACTGCCTAATTCAATATAGCGCCGGGCCAGGGCTTCATCGAAAGTAAGAATGCCAGGCGCCTTGCCGCAGGCCTGGATACGCCGTATGGCATCTTCGATTACGCGCTGCACTTCGGGGTGCTTCAGGTCGCCCAGATGGCCCAGGCTGGCCGAGAGGTCGGCCGGACCGATGAATATGCCATCGACGCCATCCACCGAAGCAATTTTTTCCAGATTATCCAGGCCTTCCTGGGTCTCGATCTGCACCAGCAGACACAGTTCGTCCTCGCACGTTTGCGCATAATCGGCCAGGCGTCCAAAGGCGCTGGCGCGCATGGTGCCGCCAACCCCGCGCATGCCGCGCGGCGGGTAACGCATGCCGGCCACCGCCTGAGCCGCTTCCTCTTCATTTTGCACATATGGAATCAGCAAGGTTTGCGCACCGATGTCCAGGTAGCGCTTCTGCTGCACAGGATCGTTCCAGCTGGGCCGCACAATTGACGAGACCGGAAACGGAGCCGTAGCCTGCAACTGGCCCAATACCGAGCCGACATCATTCGGCGAATGCTCGGTATCGAGCACCAGCCAATCGAAGCCCGACCGGGCGACTATTTCGGCGCTGTAGGAATTGGCCAACGACACCCATAAGCCCAATTGATGCTGACCCGCCAGAATGGCGCGCTTGAAACGATTAACGGGAAGCTGCATGGTCTACCTTGCAAAAACTAAAATGGAATCGGCTGTCAGGAGAAATCGACGCCTGCTGAATAAGCGAATAATCGTATCACCGTTTTCCGCGGCGCCCGCATAGGCAAGGAGGGGAAGCAAAATCCCGGGCAATAACCAACAAAAAAACCAAAAACCTTGTAGAATGACGCCTTCGCCGGTTTAGCTCAGTTGGTAGAGCAGCGCACTTGTAATGCGAAGGTCGAGGGTTCAACTCCTTTAACCGGCACCAGTATTCCAAGCCCAAAAAAGGCGCTGCGTCTCATGATGCAGTGCCTTTTTTGCATTTGCCTGGCCGTTCGATATAAGCGCTGCGCAAGCCTATGCCGAAAGCATGTCCATGGCATTCCCGATTGCGCAATGGCTCTTCCCCATTATCGGAGGATGGGCACTCATCACACTCGGTTAATCACACCGTTCCAACCGCACTGGGCCAAGACCCGCATACGGTAATTCTCAAAATTCCTGAACCCGTACGCTCTGCGTGAGAGCAATTGCCACCTCCGTCGACATACCGCCGGGCACGCGCCCTCGGTTTGGTTTCATCTGCTCATCAAAGAAATTTTAGTTCGGGTTTTCACCTATAAATCAACAAATATCCAATAATCTTTACATTTATTAACATTTGGCCGTCATTAAATTGCCATAGGTCCCCTGTTTATTCTCCTGCCCCCGCCGTTAACGTGCAGTACCAGCCTTAATACGCCAAGGCTATATCACCCCCCAACTGGATAAGAAATGTATAACCTTAAAATTGGTACTCGCCTGATTGTGGCTTTTACATTCATGTTGCTGCTGGTCGCCACCCTGGCTGGGATTGGACTATGGCGCATGCAGGCCAGCAGCGCAATGACCCATAGCCTGATAGACGTAAGGCTGGAGAATGAACGCCTGATGGGCGAATGGAGCCAGTCGCTCGCGCTCAATAATGTGCGGACGTTGGCTGTTTCCAAGACCACGGATCCGGCCACGCAGCAATACTTCGAGGCAAGCATGGCCAAGACCAGCGCCCGCACTACCGAAGCGTTGGCGCTAATACGCAAGACCGTGACAGATCCCGAAGCGGTTGCGCTGATCGAGGCCGCATTAAAAAAACGGACTGATTACCAGCAAGCGCGCGCCAAAGCGCTGGAACAGAAAAAGAACGGCAACATGGAAGCCTTTCAGCGGTTTTTCGACCACGAGATCGAAGACATGCAAAACGCCTACCTGGAGGCTGTTCAAGCGGTGCAGGCATATCAAAAGAATCTGATCACCTCCAGTGCCGCGCGCCTGTATGAAAACAATGCGTTCGGCCATAATCTGCTTATTATCCTGACCGTCCTGGCCGTGCTGGCCGGCCTGGGCATGGCCTTTTTCATCACGCGCTCGATTACGCGGCCATTGCAGCGCGCCTTGCTGCTGGCCCAAACCGTGTCAGCGCGCGACCTGACCAGTACCGTCGATGTCCGCGGCACCGATGAAACCAGCATGCTTTTGCAAGCCCTCAAGCAAATGAACGACAACCTGACGCACATCGTCTATGACGTGCGCAGCGGTGCCGACGCCATTGCCACCGCATCAAGCCAGATAGCCGCCGGCAACGTCGACCTGTCGTCCCGGACCGAAGAACAGGCCAGCTCATTGGCCGAGACAGCGGCCACCATGGAACAGTTGACCACCACCGTCAAGCAGAATGCCGACAACGCGCAACAGGCCAGCATGCTGGCCGAGTCGGCTACCAGCATTGCCGTCAAAGGCGGCGAAGTCGTGGCCCAAGTGGTCGATACCATGGGCGCCATCAACGACTCGGCGAAGAAGGTGGTTGAGATCATCGGCGTGATCGACAGCATCGCCTTCCAGACCAATATTCTGGCGCTCAACGCCGCCGTGGAAGCGGCGCGGGCAGGTGAGCAAGGCCGGGGCTTCGCCGTTGTAGCATCCGAAGTTCGCTCGCTGGCGCAGCGCAGCGCTTCGGCCGCCAAGGAAATCAAGGCGCTTATCGATACGTCGGTTTCAACGACCGAGGCAGGCAACCGGCTGGTTGCCGAGGCTGGATCCGCCATGACGGAAACCGTAGCCAGCATCAAGCGCGTTACCGACATCATGAGCGAAATCACTTCGGCCAGCACCGAACAAAGCGTCGGCATCGAAGAAGTCAATAAAGCAGTAGGGCAGATGGATCAGGTTACGCAGCAAAATGCCGCGCTGGTCGAAGAAGCCGCCGCGGCCTCGGACAGCCTGCAAGACCAGGCCAGCAGCCTGGCCGGCCTGGTCGCTACATTCAAGTTGAATGTCCAGGACACCACCGCCAAGACTTTCGATCATAACGTGGCGCGTGTTCCCGCGCCCAGGCATCTTGCCTTGGCGCACTCATAGGCCTGCCAGCCGCAAGCCTCGCCGACTATTGCGTCGCCTCGGTCCGCAATAGTTGGCCGGCAATGATCAACTTTTGGATTTCGCTGGTTCCTTCATAGATGCGCAAGGCCCGAATCTCGCGATAAAGCCTTTCCGCGGGGTTTCCGGCCACCACGCCCAGGCCGCCGTATAGCTGGACGGCCTTGTCGATGACGCGCTGCGCCTCTTCGGTGGCAAACAGCTTGGCCATTGCCGCTTCCCGTGAGGTACGCCCGCCAATGACGTCTTTGACCCAGGCGGCGCGATACACCAGCAGCGCGGCGGCATCGATCGCCGTTGCCATGTCGGCAAGCTTGTCCTGTGTCATCTGAAAAGTATCCAGGCCCTGTCCGGAAATTTTTCGCTCGCGCACCCTTTGCAAGGCATGGTCGAGCGCGCGGCGCGCCATCCCGACCGCCGACGCGCCCACACTGGACCGGAATACATCAAGCACGCTCATGGCGATTTTGAAGCCATCCCCTTCCTGCCCGATCATCGCGCCGGCCGGCACACGGCAATCGGCAAAGCGCAGCGAGCCCAACGGATGCGGCGCAATCACCTCGATGCGGTCGGCAACCGAAAATCCGGGCGCATCGGCGTCCACGACAAAGCATGACAGGCCTTGAGCGCCGGCTCCCTCTTGCGTTCTGGCGAACACTACATACTGATGGGCCAGGCCCGCATTGGATATCCAGGTTTTCTCGCCATTGATGATCCAGCCACCGCCATCTTTATGGGCCGATGTCGTCATATCGGCGGGATTGGAACCCGCAGCTTCTTCCGACAGCGCAAATGCCGCAATGCGCTCGCCCTTTATCACCCCCGGCAGCCAGGACTGCCGCTGACTGTCGCTGCCAAACAGCGTAATCGCGGCGCTTCCCAGCCCCTGCATGGCGAATGCGAATTCCGCCAGGCCCGACTGGCGCGCCAACACATCACGGGCGAGACAAAGGCTGCGCGAATCCAGTCGCCCGTCCAGCGACGCCGCATAGCCCAGCCAGCCGCCGGCGCCCAGGGCGCTGACCAGCATCGGGGCGATCTTGTAGACATCCGCCCCGGCGTGTTCCCGGTCTATCAAATCCCCGAGCTCTTGCCGGGCAAAGCCCTCGAGCCCCGAGAGCTCCTGGTGCTTTGCATCAAAGAACGGCCATTTCAATGTTTGCTTGAACATACTATCTCCTGAATGTACTTTACCGGCCCGGATCCATGGCCGCGAATCGGCGGCCCCGCATCACGCACTATTTGGCGTATGCGGGGCGCAACAGATCCAGTTCGAACTTTACGAATTTGGTGGGAAACTCGAGCCTGACGTAATGAATGATCACGCCATTGGCGCACGCAAACCGGCGCACCTCCGCAACGCTTTCACCCACCTGCAATTGCAGGGCATGCGCCGATTGAAAGCCCGCGTTGATGATCGTCAGTTTCTGGCGGGATTCCGAAACCACCAGGCCCGGAATGCGCGCAATCACCGATGCCGCGGCCGAATTCTTGAACTGCTTTTTATGCTTGCGGAACAGCTCGCTTGCGACATAGACCTCGCTGTAGCAATACGGCACGTCGTCCTTGCTGTGCAGGCGGCAAAGATACCGGTACGACTCCGCCGCCCGTCCCTCGCAGCGCATACCCATGTCGGGCAAGGCACCGATGACGTGCTCGGACTCGACAATCGCGCGCGTACCCAGCACGTCGCTCAAGGCAACGGCCTCTTGCCAGGTGGTGGGCAATTCAAGCTCCGTAACACTGGCGGGACGGCGCTCGACAAAAGTGCCTTTGCCGCGCCCCCGGCGAATCAATTTGTCGGCCTCCAATTGACCCAGCGCATTGCGCAATGTCATGCGCGATACCTTGTAGGTCTGCATCAGATCCTGCAGGGTAGGCACCTGATGGCCGACGGGCCACGCTCCGCTGTCGATGCTGCGCCGGAACTCCGCGGCCAACTGCAAATACAAAGGCTGGCGGCTTCTGGCCAGGATGGAAGAACATATCGTGTCGTCAGGCATGCGGTAGGGCTCGATCAAGAATGGCGGGCGGGCCTGGCGGCGAATGCCGCCTGGGCGATTTCCTGCAATCGGGATCGTTGGATTTTATTGGAATTCGCGCTCTCGACCACCGGGAACTGATCCACGAACAAGACTTTACGCGGAACCTTGAACCTGGCCATATGGCTCGCGCAATGATCAATGACCGCCTGCTCCTCGACCAAGCGCCCTTTTTGCACGCGCACAAACGCCACCGGCACCGCCGTGCCGCCATCGTCCGCCGCCACCACCTGGCACGCCAATACCGCATCCAGGGTCTCAATGAACTGTTCGATTTCCACCGGATTGACCAGAAAACCGCTTAGACGCATGTAATCGCCTTTGCGCGCGTAAAACTCGAACTCGCGATCGCTTTTCGCAACCCCGAGATCGCCCGTGCGGAAAAAGCCTTCGGCATCGATCGCCTTTGCCGTGGCCTCGGGATTGTCCAGATACTGTTTCATCAAACTGGGTACGCGTATTTCTATTTCGCCAATCTCTCCATGGGGAAGAAGCCGTCCCGACTCGGAATCGCGGGCCCGGACTCTGCCGCTGGGGGCAACCAGCCTGCCGCCCGCCTTGCGCCGGACGACAAGCGGACTTGCCGGATCCTGGCCGCACACCAATGCCTGCAGCTCACTGGATCCGTACAGCCCGACAAGCCTCAGCCGCGCCGCGTCGGCTCTTTCAGGCAAGGTTTCCAGCGAAGGCGCAAAACTTGCAAACCCGGCGATCCGCATGGAGGGCAGCGCCGGCACGGCATCCCCGGCCGCCGCCAACAGCCGGTCGATCAACTCGTTGTTGGCAAACGTATGCGTAACCTTGTGTTCGTGAATCCGGCTCACGGTTTCGGCGGCATCGAAGACTGGCGTAGACACCAGGGCCGCGCCCGCGGCCAACGCGCCGACGGCGGAAGAAAACCCAAAAGCCCCGCACAATGGCGCCCCCAGCAGCACGGAGGACGACTCATCGATGCCGAAGGCGGCCGCAACATCGCGGCCATGCTGTATCAGGCCCGCCTGGCCATGCACGACCAGTTTGGAGACCGCCGTGGTGCCAGACGTGGTGTACACCAGCGCATCAATCTGATCATCCATATTGTCTTGCGGCTGAAAATGGCCGGGTCCGGCATCCCCTTCGAAGGAAAACGTGGGCGCCCCGCCCGGCATATCGCCCGCATCGGCAGCACCGCCGCATATCAAGACCCCCTTGAGATGCCTCAGGTTTTCAGCCTCGACAGACTGCAATATGCCGCGAAAAGGAATGCCCTTGAAATCGGGCCACAACGCCAGCCATCGGCATTTGCCGCGCTGGAGAATATCGCCGACTTCGTGGCTGCGGAATCGCGTGTTCAAGGCGACCACCGTCAGGCCCAGTCTGGCGCAAGCCAGGAAAATGATGATCCAGGCCGCGCAGTTGGGCAGCCACAACGCCAGGCGATCGCCCTTTCTGGCGCCCTGGCCATGCAGGCGGCGGGCTACCCGGTCTACCTCGGCCACCATGCTTTTATATGTCATGGCGGATGGCCCGTCGTGGAACGCAATGCGCTCGGGCCGTTGCGCCAGGTGTTCGTTCAGTAAGGTATCGAAGTTCATGGTCTTGTTTGCCAGCGTGGATCAGGCCGTTGCAATAGACGTGACAGGGGAACCTACCGTGCCAGGCAGGCGCAGCGGCGGCGACAGCGACAGGCAAAACACCTTGCCTTGCCCCACCTCGCGCACACCTTTCAGAACTTGCTCGCTGCCCAGCAGGTTGATCCGTCCCAATTCATCGTCAGGCCCGAAATCGCCGCAATTCAACCCCTGCGGCCGCACTGTCCATCGTTTCATGCTGGTTTATCCTTGGCTGGTTCAATAGAGATTCAAGCGGCGCCGATGGTCAGGCCGCCGCATACGAAATGCGTTTGTCCGGTAACGTAAGCCGAACGCCGGTCAAGCAGGTAGGCGACGGTATGGGCAACCTCTTCGGGCGTCCCTATGCGGCCCACCGGAATCGAACTGAGTAATTTCGCCGTGGCCGTGTCCTGGTTCGAATTGGCATCCAAAAAGAACTCCGTGGCGATAGGCCCCGGCGCGACGGCATTCACGGTAATGCCCTGCGCGGCGAGCTCGAGCGCCCAGGTCCTGGTCATGCCGATGACGCCGGCCTTGGTAATGCTGTAGACCGTTCTGGACTGCTTGCCAAGCGCCGCCCGAGAGGAAATATTCACGATGCGGCCGAAGCCCGCCGCACGCATGCCGCCCAGCAAGGCTTGCGTGCACATAATCGCCACCTCCAGATTCAGGGCGACAGCGCGATGCAAATCATCCAGTCGCACGTCTTCGATACGATCCAGAGGAACCAGGCCCACGTTATTAATCAGGCCGTGATACGGGCCTTGCGCCGCAAGCTCTTGCAACAAGGCCTTGATCTCTTCGGGACGGGACAGATCCGCGCAATGGAAAGCTATCCCCTCGGGAAGACTTGCCGGACGCGTCCGCGCGACACCCACCACGGCATAGCCGTCGGCATGCAAACGGTCGCAGATAGCCCTGCCTATGCCGCGGCTGGCTCCGGTAACAAGAACTCTGTGCTGCTCATCCATGATTTTTCTCCTTGGCGAAGCTCTTATTATTGCTTACGGAAGACTGTTTCCGGCAACATAGATCATAAAACTAGACTTTAACTCCATTTATCCGCTCATGCCATGGAAAGATGCGATAGCTACACAATATCCGTGGTTCGCGGCTTGAGGAAAACCATTCCGCCGCCGCGACCATGGCGCCACTTGTATCAACTCCATTTAAAGTATTAACATCCGTATTTATGATCTATTAGAAAAATAACAGGCCCCGCCGTCCGGCAGGGCTACCCAAGGAGACAGCCTTATGAAACACCATGGATCGACCTTCCTGAAAATGCTGGGCGCATGCGCGGCGCTCGCCATTGCCTCTCATGCGCATGCCGACGCCGGCGCCGATTACCCTAAACAGCCCATACAGCTTGTCGTCGGCTATGGCGCGGGCGGAGGCACGGATATGTGTTTCCGCGCCCTGGCCCAGGCGGCCAGCAAAGAACTCGGCCAAAGCATGGTGGTCGAAAACAAACCCGGCGCGGGCTCCTCGCTATCCATCGCCTATCTAAGCAGGCAGGCGCCCGATGGCTACTCCATCGCCGCGCTGTCCACCGGCGCCGTGCTCAATCAGTTCTTGAACAAATCCATCACTTACGATGTGCAAAAAGATATTCAGCCCATCGCCATGGTCGCGCAATACCAGGTTGGTTTATTGGTCCGGGCGGACTCCCCTTGGAAATCGCTCGAAGATGTCATCAAGGCCGCCAAGTCCAAGCCCAAATCCGTAGCCTACAGCACCGCCGGCGTAGGTACTCCGCAGCACCTGACCATGGTGCGGCTGGGCCAGGCGGTCGCCGCCGACTGGGTGCACGCCCCCTACAAAAGCGGGCCCGAAGCCATTACCGCGCTGCTGCGCGGCGACGTCGAGCTGATGGCCCAGACGGCTGAATGGGTGCCTTATGTCCGCGACAATCGCTTGCGCCTGCTGTCGGTCTTCACCGAAAAAAGAATCGCCGACTTTCCCGACGCCCCCACCCTGGTGGAGTCCGGCTACAACCTTGTCGCGCCAAGCATCCTGGGAGTGGTGGGCCCCAAAGGCATGGATCCCGCGGTCGTGAAGAAAATCGACCTTGCCTTCAAGCGCGCCATCGACACCGAGCAGTTCCGCAACTGCGCCGACCAGTTCGGCCTTAAAACCGACTATAAAAGCGCCGGCGAATTCACCGCATATATCAAAAACACTATTGATGAATGGTCGCCGCTGATCCGCACTTTCGCGGCTAATTAAATAAACAACCTGAATAATTACTGAATTAGAATATAGCGTTAAGGACCCTTTGATCAAATCGCCCGAATCTGCTGCGCCCCCCTGGCGGGATGGCCGGCAAGGCGGGATGTGGCGTCAACAGTGGTTCTATTGACGCCACATCCCAACGCCGCAGGACGATGCGGCAGTCGGGCAATTTGATCAAAGGGTCCTTAAGGAGGGTCTTATCTATGCAACTATCTTATCAACGCCGCTTCATTGCGCTGCTCGCGGGCATGGCGCTGGCCGGCGGCGCGGCCGCCGCCACATGGCCGACCAAACCCATTACCTTTGTCGTGCCGTTTTCGGCCGGCGGGGCCAACGACTTGATGGCGCGCGCGGCCGCCGAAGGCGCGGCCAAACAACTGGGCCAGCCCATCATCATCGAAAACAGGCCGGGCGCCGGCGGCACAATAGGCTCGAACGCCGTGGCCAAGAGCGACCCCGACGGCTATACCTTCCTGATCAGCGGAGCGGGCGTTATCTCCAACAGCATGATCAAGAAATCGGTTCCCTTTAAAGACAGCGAACTGACCCCCGTGGTAATGATAGGCTTGGCTCCTTCGGTCATCGTCGTGCCGTCCGACTCGAAATACAACAATCTCAAAGACCTGGTCGAAGCGTCCAAAGCAGGCAAAGGCTTGCATTTCGCAACGGCCGGAACCGGCAGCACGCCGCATTTCGTCGCCGAAATGCTCAATACCCAGTACGGCGCCAAGCTTGAGCCGGTTCCTTACAAAAGCGGCTCCGAAGGCGTGGTCGCGGTAATCAGCGGGCAGGTTGCCGGCACATCCGAAGCCAGCATCGTCGCGCTGCCCCATGTCAAGCCCGGGGGCAAATTCAAAGCCTTGGCCACGACCTGGGTGCGGCGCATCGCCGCCTATCCTTCGCTGTCCACCGCCATGGAGCAAGGCTTCACCGAGCTGCAAATCGCGCACTGGGCCGGCATTCACGCGCCTAGCGGCGTTCCCGCCGATATCCTGGACAAAATGGCCGCGGCGGTCGATGCCGGCATGAAATCGCCCGCCATTGTCGAACGGCTCACGCCGCTGGGCATTGAACCTATAGGCGGAACACGGGCATCGTTCAATGAATTCGTGGATGCGGAACGAGCCCGGCTCGGCGCTGTTGTCAAGGCCGCCGGCATGAAGGAAGGTTCCTGACAGCCACCGGACAAGCTTATTTCCCGGCCGCCGCCCAAACGGCCACCGCTATGGCAAGCAGCGCGACAATCGTGGCCGAGACGGCAAGGCGCCGAAGGAAAACAATTTCCCGCTGCAGCCTTGCCGCGGCGGCATCCACACCCTCTATGGTCTCTTTGAACTGCAGCGCCAACCCCTTTACGGATTCCGCGTTGTGAGTCACCGCGGATTGAAGCTCCCGTATTTGCTGGGGAATGACGTCGTCCGCCCTGCCCTCGGCGGACTTGGACGTAAACATAGGCAGGGCCGCTGTAACGATTTGCGTTATGTAAGGTAGCGCCACTTTCAGCGCGGGGAAAAAAACCGCCATGAGCAATCCCGGTAATGGTTATCTTGAAAGCAGTCTATCACTCAAGAAGCTGCGCCGCGCCGGCACGGCTTACATGCGGCTCAAAGCCCAAGCCGCTCATGCCATTGGGCAATGGACTCTTGCGGATAGCCGTCGAAATACTGATCGCCGGGACTTGCCTGCACCTCCACCCAGGAGGCCCTGGAGTCCAGCAGCAAATGGGTATGTTCCGGCGGAACAGGTAGCGGCGTATCGATGGCGGACGCGAAAGGGTGAATCAATTCGGGCCACTCCGGGCTGAACAGCCACAGGGCGCTGCCGCAGCGCTTGCAAAAATGCCGCTCCGCCGTGCTGGCATGGGCGCGCTTTTGCCCCGGCTCTTTTAGCAGCGCATGATAAACCGAAACACTGGCGCTGCCCGTAACCTTCATGGTTTCGGCTTCGGCCGCCAAGTTGATGGCATATCCGCCCCCGCCCTGTGTTTTACGGCAAATCGAACAATAGCAGCGCTGATAGGGATAAGGCGTGGAGCTTGAAACAGAAAACGCCACGGCGCCGCAATGGCAAGAACCTTCAAATTGCATATAAAACCCTCCGAATCCGGCGACAGGCCATCGTAGCGGCAAGCCAGGCAACGCCGCCGCTACTTCTTCCCATTATCGCCCTCTTTGCGCTTCTCTTTGGTTTCGGGATTGGAATCGCGCAGGAATTTGCTCAAGTACTCGTCTTCGTGCTGCGGTTGGTCGTCAAAAGGCACATTCAGCGTCTTTGTATCCGGCTGCGTGGTTTGATGAGATTTGTTCCTGGATGTATCGGTTCGTTCAGGCATAAGAAGCTCCAAATAGTAATTCGCCGGCACAGCGGCAAGCCCCCGCGGAAGCAAAGCATCTCTCTATGTCAAGATCGTGATCGGCACCGCCCCCGCCATAGTGGCCAGCAAATAGGATGCCCGCCGCGCAACGGCAGAAACTGATACCAAAAAGAGAAAGATCCATACCCGTTTACCCTAATCCAATGCAAGTTACAGGTATAGAATTTGAGCAGTATCAGGTCGATTGATGCTGCAATCCCAAAGCGATGCGTTGCCCGGCATGATCATTTTGTGCTTTTTTTCACACAGAAAGAAAAGGAAGCGATACCAAATGTCAACTACAAATTCATCAAGAAAATCCGGACAATGGCCTCTCCTTGTGTTCGGAATCATTCTCGCGTTGATAGGCCTTGCCCTGGGCATAGGCGGCGCCGAACTCGTCTCGCTGAATGGCTCGTGGTACTACCTGCTGGCAGGCATAGGACTGATCCTTTCCGGCGTGCTGTTTGCGCGCCGCAGTCTGGCAGGCGCCTGGCTTTACGGCATCGTATTCATCGGCACTGTCATTTGGGCTTTCTGGGAGGCCGGCCTTCAATTCTGGCCGCTGGTGCCGCGCCTCGCGCCTGTCGTCGTGCTGGCCTTTTTTGCCTTGCTGCTTTTGCCGCAACTGCGGTCCGGCAAAGGCCGCTCGGCATCCTATTCGCTGGCCGGCCTGATGCTGATAATCCTCGTGGCGGGCGGCGCCGCCATGTTCGTGCCCCATGGGGTCATCGAAAGCGTGGCCGCGCCCGAACAAATCGCGTCGGCGGCGGTCACCGCCGCGGCCGCCAAGCCGGGCACAGCCTCTTGGCAATATTACGGCCGCACGCCGGCCGGCACGCGCTACGCCCCGTTTGATCAAATCACCAAAGAAAACGTCGATGACCTCAAGGTCGCCTGGACGTTTCGTACAGGCGATGTCGCCGGCAAGGGGGCCGAAGACCAAAGCACTCCATTGCAAATCGGCGATACGGTATATGTCTGCACCCCATACAACAAGGTTTTTGCGCTCAATGCGGAAACCGGCGAACAACGCTGGAAATTCGATCCGAAAGCGCCTGACACCAAGACCTGGAACCGCTGCCGCGGCGTAGGGTATTACGATGCGGCGGCCCAGGCATCCCGCCCGCCGGCCAGTACGCCGGCGGGCGGCGCAACCGTTGCCGCAGCACCCGCGCCCGCTGCCGCCGGCACTTGCGCCCAACGCATTATCCTTACCACGGTCGACGCGCGCCTGATCGCGCTCGACACCAAGACCGGCCAGCCATGCGCAGGCTTCGGCGACAACGGCACGGTGGACCTGAAAACCGGCCTGGGCGAAGTCAAGCCAAATTTCTACATGCCGACCTCCGCCCCCACCGTCATGCGCAATATGATACTGATAGGCGGCTGGGTTTATGACGGCAAGTCCGTCGACGAGCCATCCGGTGTGGTGCGCGCGTTCAGCGCGGATACCGGCGAGTTGGTATGGGCCTGGGACCTGGGCAATCCGGCCATCACCAAGCTGCCCCCCGAGGGCCAGACCTACACGCGCACAACCCCCAATGTCTGGTCGACGCCGGCCTTCGACGACAAATTGGGCCTGGTTTACCTGCCCACCGGCAACAACACCCCCGATTATTGGGGTGCCCATCGCAGCAAGGCCAGCGAAAAATACAGCGCTTCGGTTGTCGCCCTGGATATCGAAACCGGCCGCGAACGCTGGACGTTCCAGACTACCCATCATGACATATGGGATTACGACATCGCCTCGCAGCCGGCCTTATACGATATTCCGGATGGCAAGGGAGGCTCCACCCCGGCGCTGGTGCAACTGACCAAGCGCGGCCAGATATTCCTGCTGGATCGCCGCAACGGCAAGCCGCTGGCCGAAGTCAAAGAACAGCCCGTGCCTCAGAACGGACAGAAAGGCGACTGGACGTCGCCCACGCAGCCTTATTCGGTCGGCATGCCTTCAATCGGCACCAAGACATTGACCGAGGCCGATATGTGGGGTGCAACCTTCTTCGATCAATTATGGTGCCGCATCGAATTCAAGAAAATGCGCTACGAAGGCGAATTCACGCCGCCCACCACCCAGCGCACCTTGCAATTCCCGGGCAATTACGGCGGGTCCAACTGGGGCAGCGGCTCTATCAATGAAGCGACCGGCTATCTATACGTCAACGATATCCGCATGCCGCAATGGCTGCAGTATGTTCCGCGAGCCGAGGCGGATGCTCCCAATGCCTCCACCACGCTCGTCGGCCTGCATGTCCAGGCGGGCACACCCTATGGCGTGACCAAGAACTCGTTCATGTCGCCGCTGGGCATCCCCTGCCACACGCCTCCCTTCGGCACCATGACCGCCATCGACTTGCAGAAACGCCAGATTGTCTGGCAGCGTCCCCTGAGCACCATACAGGACGCGGTCCTGCCCTCGGGCGTCAAGGCCAGCCTGCCTATTCCGCTGGGCATGCCTACTATGGGCGGCCCCTTGAGCACGGCTTCGGACATGGTCTTTTTCGCCGGGACGCAAGATTATTATTTGCGCGCGCTCGATGGGAAAACCGGCAAGGAAATCTGGAAAAGCCGCTTGCCTGTGGGCGCCCAGGCTACGCCGATGACCTATGTATCGCCCGAAAGCGGCCGGCAATTTGTGGTGATTTCCGCCGGCGGCGCGCGCCAATCGCCGGATCGCGGCGACTATATCATCGCCTATGCCTTGCCGAAGAAGTAAATGAACCGGGAGACGGCAACGGACCAGCGAAGAATCGTAAGCGTTATACCGTGGCCATCTTGACGCCTAGTCGGTTCAGATCACGTAGTGCCAGGCTGATCCATTCATCGACACGCTTACCGCTGGCTTGAGCGATCGCAATGGCAGCCTCCAAGCACGTTAAGATCGACACCAAAGGTTCATTGGCCCGATCGCGCGGGCAGGGCCACAGCCTGGTGTCCATCGTAGGCTACCGCCGCATTGCGAACCCCGGAAACCATCGGCACTTCAATCCACGTTTCGTGTATGTGCTTCTGGATAGAGTTCTGGCAATAGGATATGTAAGTCATCCAGGGGCAAGCCAAAGCTTACCGCCCCACGGGGAGAGTCACTGACAATTAATCCGGTTTTAAGCAATTCAGATAATAATTTTCTTCCGGTTCGTTCTTCTAAACCGGTAAGCTGGTTAAATTCTCCTCGCGTCAAAGGGCCTCCCGAAAATAAATGATAGAGGGGGAGAATCGCTTCTGATCGAATACTCTTATTGGTGGCGGACTTCAATGTGATCAGGGTACGAATACGTTCCTTCATGCCATCGAGATCCAGCATGCGATTCATGAAACTGACTTGGTCTTGGCATACCTTGAAAAAAAATTCAACCCATTTCACCAAGCCGGCCTCGGTCAGATTTCCACGGCCATCGTAGTCGCCTTGGCGGTGAGCATCGGCATTAATTAAATTGGTGTAATACTCTTCCCGAGCACGCGCCAGCCCCCTGCTTGTAGACCAAAGTCCACCGGATAAAGGCCATAAAGCACAATGGCTTTGAAGTCTGGTGGCTCGGCCATTGCCATCCAAAAATGGATGTACCCATGCAACCCTGTGGTGCAGACATGCAATGGCGATCAGTTGCCGCTCCTGTCCTTTTTGACTGCCATATTCTTCATCCATCCATGCAAGAAATCGAGGAATTGATTCAGGAGTTGGAGGAATATGATTTCCAACTTCAACTATTTCGGTGCGCAGCATTCCTGGTTGGACAATGTGTCCGTCCTTCGTCGTTCGATCTGCTGCTGAAAGCCGTGAATAAAGCGCTCTATGCGCATCGATGAGAAAGTCGGAATGAAGGGCGGAACAGCCTTTTTCTACGACTTGCTCCAGCTCTCGTTCCGCTTCGATATGAGCGAGCGCGATGCGCTGAAGCTGTGCGACATCGGGTTTTTTCGAAAAATCGTGCTTTAACGCACTTTCAATGTTGGAGGGATGCGTCCCTTGCCCTTCGATACGGTTGCTGTAGTAAGAGTTGATGGAGCGCACCAGTTCCCTGACACCACGTCTTGCCGAATGATGGCCGGTGGAGTTTAGGGCTACGGAAGTTCGTACAATGTCGCTGGCTCGCTCCAAAAGCGCATCAACGTGGGATTGAGGCAGTAGTGGCGTGAATTGATGGGGAGAATCGTACATTTTTGCCGGTTCCATTTCCATTCGAAATGGAATCATAACATATTGATTATTAAATATTAATTAATATGTTACGGTAGAATTCCCGGCATGTATTTTCCGATTTATTTGCCGTTAAATTTACCTCTATTCGCGTAAGGCAAGTTGCAAGGGTCCCGGCTAGGGAAATCAGGACAAGACGCGAGACCACACTCGTTGAGCCTCATTTTTAAAATGGGTGTCGCACCCGGAGAATCCCCGCTAACGCATGCCAAACCTGATGTCGCCGAACACGCGGTTTTTACCGGCAGGCAAGGAACGCCAATACTGCGGCGGGCCGTCAACCTGTTGATCCAGCTCGGCGGCCGCATGCCATGCCCAGCGGGGGTCATACAGCGCCGCGCGCCCCAGGGCGATCATGTCCGCCTTGCCTTCGGCGACGATTTCCTGCGCCTGCGCAGCCGTGGTGATCAAGCCTACCGCCATTGTCGGCAAACCGACCGAGTTCTTGAGCATTTCAGCCAGATGAACCTGATAGCCTGGCCCCACCGGGATTTTCTGCCTGGACGATACGCCGCCGCTCGATACGTCGAGCCAATCAACACCGAGCTCCTTGAGCTTCAGGCCAAACTGCGCGGTCTGCTCGGGCGTCCAGCTGGACTCATCGTCGACCCAGTCGGTGGCCGATACCCGCACGCCCAGCGGAATGTGTTTGGGCACCACGGCACGCACGGCCTGGCAAACGGCCAAAGGGAAACGCATGCGATTTTCCAGGCTGCCGCCATATTCATCCGTGCGCCGATTGGCCACCGGAGACAGGAATTGATGCAGCAGATAGCCGTGCGCGGCGTGCAATTCTATTGCGTCGAACCCCAGGCGCACGGCGCGCCGCGCAGCCTCGACAAAGGCCGCACGGACGCGCTCCAGATCGGCGGCCGTCATTGCCCTGGGCGCCGGCTCGGTATCCTTGTGCGGCACGGCGGAAGGAGCCTCGGACATCCAGCCGCCGTTTTCCGGCGCGATAAGCTGGCCGCCATCCCAGGGCGCGGCGCTGGACGCTTTGCGCCCGGCGTGCGCCAACTGGATCGCCAGCCTGGCGGACGATGCCGCGCGCACTATTTTTATTGCCCGCGCCAGCGCGGCTTCATTGTCATCGTTCCACAAACCCAGGCAGCCGGGAGTAATGCGCCCTTCAGCGGTAACCGCCGTGGCCTCGAGGCATAACAGACCCGCCCCGCCCAATGCCAGGCTGCTCAGGTGGGCCACATGCCAATCGCCGGCGTTGCCCTCCAGCGCCGAGTATTGGCACATGGGAGAAATCACGATGCGATTAGGCAGCGTAAGGCCGCCTAGCGTGATAGGGTCGAAAAGATTGGGCATTGATCTTCCTTGTTGCTGACGAATTGACGAAGGGGGGCTGGCGAAAGCTTAGCATCGGCGAACAAAAATAAACAATCGTTACATAAGCCGGTTCGCAACCCGGGCATACCCCAACGCCGGATCATTGACGTTTAAATCAATATTTCGCTAACATCGGCCACAACCTTATGCGGGTTGTTGCCTGGCGGCCGTGTTCACTGCGCCATCGCTCATCCCGCCGCATCAACGGAGATACGCGCAGTGAAACCCCAATCCCTGGATATGATCGCCAAGCTTGTCGGTTTCGATACCGTATCGCGCAATTCGAACCTGAATCTCATCCACCACGTTCGCGATTATCTGGCCAGCCATGGCGTGCAAAGCCAACTGGTCGCCAACCCAGAGGGCACCAAGGCCAATCTGTTCGCCACGGTCGGCCCGAACGTGGAAGGCGGCATTGTGCTGTCCGGGCATACCGACGTCGTGCCGGTCGACGGCCAGCCCTGGGATACCGACCCCTTCCTGCTTGTGCAAAAAGACGGCCGGCTATATGGCCGCGGCACTTGCGACATGAAAGCGTTTTCGGCGGTGGCGCTGGCCATGGTGCCCGATATGCTGGCAAAAGGCCTGAAACGGCCGATTCACTTTGCGCTCAGCTACGACGAAGAAATCGGCTGCTTCGGCGCGCCGTCGATGATAGAGCGGCTGCTTACCGACATTGCGAAGCCCAGCGCCGTGATCGTCGGCGAGCCCACCAGCATGCGGCCCATCGTGGCCCATAAAGGCATCGCGGCCCTGCGCACCACCGTCATTGGCCACGAAGCGCATTCCAGCCAGGTGCATCGCGGTGTAAGCGCGGTCACCACGGCTGCCAGGCTGATCAGCTTCATCGACGACATGATGGCCGGGAACAAAGCCGCCGCCGATCCGGAATGCCGCTTCGAGCCGCCCTATACGACCTTGCACGTGGGCGTGGTGCATGGCGGCACCGCTCTTAACATCATTTCACGCGAATGCTCTTTCGTCTGGGATATACGCATGTTGCCGGGCGACGATTGGCGGCAGTACCTGAACCGTTTCCAGGATTATGCGAACACCTTGCTGCCCGCCATGCGGGCTATCGCGCCGGCGTCGGCCATCACTACCGAAATCATGGCTGACGCGCCGCCTCTGCAAGACCAGGGGGGCGCCGCGCAAGAACTGGTGTTCGGCTTGTGCGGCCATTCGCATGGCGACGTGGTTCCCTACGCGGCCGAAGCCGGTCAATTCCAAGAGCGGGGCTTTTCCGTGGTGCTCTGCGGCCCCGGGTCCATCGACCAGGCGCATCAGCCGAATGAATACATCGATGTGTCGCAAGTAAGCGCCTGCGAAGAATTCCTGGAAGACCTCATCAATAAATTAGCCAAATAGCACAGCCATCCGCAGCCCATCAGCCAAACAAAGGAGCCATACCGTACTCATGCAATCACCCGGGGGGCGGCGCCGACAGCGCCCCTTTCCGGACATGCCGGCAAACAGGCGCCCAGCCAGGGCGACCCCAACACAATACAAAGGCAGGAGACAACCATGCAAATCAAGAAAATCATAAAACACACAGCCATTGCCGCAACGCTCGCGCTCAGCGTGGGCTTGTCTCAATCGGTCGATGCCAAGACGCTGCGCTGGGCCTATCAGGGCGACATGATGTCGCTGGACCCCATGGCGCTGAATGAAACCTTTACGCTGGGCTTTCAAAGCTGGTTTTACGAAACCCTTACCGCCTACGACAAAGACCTGAAACTGGTGCCGATGCTGGCCGAAAAATGGGAAAACCCCGAGCCCACCAAATGGGTGTTCCATTTGCGCAAAGGCGTCAAGTTCCACGATGGCACCCCCTTTACCGCCGATGACGTCATCTTTTCCTGGAAACGCAGCCTGACGCCAGGCTCCGACATGAAAGCCTATGGCGCCAAAGCCGCCGAGATCAAGAAAATCGACGACCACACCGTCGAAGTCGTCACGCCGACACCCAATCCCATTCTGCCGCGCGACTGGACGTTCCTGTACATCATGAGCAAGTCATGGGCGGAGAAAAACAAAACCACCGAAGCCACCAATGTGAAGGGCGGCGAAAGCAACTATGCCAACCTGCATGAAAACGGCACCGGCCCATTCGTCATCGTTGATCGCCAGCCCGATGTCAAGACAACGCTCAAGCGCTTCGATGGCTATTGGGACAAGAATATTCCGACCAACATCACCGATGTGGTCTTCCAGCCGATAACCCAGGAATCGACGCGTGTCGCGGCGCTGATTTCGGGTGAAATGGACATCGTCATCCCGGTTCCGGTGCAGGACTGGCCGCGCCTGGAAAAAGAACCGAACGTGCAGGTCATGAACGAACCCGAAGCGCGCGCCATCTTTATCGGCATGGATCAACACCGCGACGAGCTGCTGTTCTCCAACATAAAAGGCAAAAACCCGTTCAAAGACAAACGCGTGCGCCAGGCCGTCGACCTTGCCGTCGACACTAAAGTCATCAACCAGAAAATCATGCGCGGCGCCGCCAAACCCTTGGGGACGCTTATCGCCGACAAGATCAACGGCTACGACGAATCCTTCGGCGCTCCCTACAAGACCGATATCGAAAAGGCCAAGAATCTGCTGAAGGAAGCCGGCTACCCCGATGGCTTCAGCGTGCAGCTGGATTGCCCGAACGACCGCTACGTCAATGACGAAAAAGTGTGCCAGGCCGTCGCCAGCATGCTGGCCCGCGTAGGCATCAAGATCGATCTGCTGGCGCAGACCAAGTCCAAGTATTTTGCCAAGATCCTGCTGCAAGCCGGCAACAACACCAGCATGTACATGCTGGGCTGGACGCCAAGCTCTATCGACGCCGCAAACGGCCTGACCAACCTAGTGGCGTGCCGCGACCCGAAAACAGCGGCCGGCCAGTTCAACCTGGGCGGCTATTGCAACAAGGAAATCGACGCCCTGATCGCCAAGATCGATGTGGAAACCGACCAGGCCAAGCGCAACGCCATGATCAAGGAAGCCTTCAGCATGGTCCACAACGATTACGGCTACCTGCCTTTGCATCAGCAGCCCATGTCGTGGGGCATTAAAAAAGGCATCAAGGTTGCGCAGCGCGCCGACGACGTACTGGATGTCCGCAACGTCGTCATGCCTTAGGCGGCGCAACGACGGCGACAAAAACCCGCGGGCTTTCCCATGGCTCGCGGGCTTGCTGGCATCAGTCCGGTTTCATACTAAAAGCTTATCCACATGCTCAACTTCATTGCACGGCGGATTTTCCAGTCGATTTTTGTGATGCTCGCCGTAGGGTTCATAGCCTTTGCCATGTTCCGCTATGTAGGCGACCCCATCAACAATATGGTGGGCCAGGACACCACCCTGGAACAACGCGCCGAACTGCGCAAGCAACTGGGGCTGGACGACCCGTTCCTGCTGCAGTATGTCCGCTTCATAGGCAAGGCGGCGCAAGGCGACTTCGGCGTCTCGTACCGCCAGCGGCGTCCCGTCAGCGAACTTATCGAAAGCCGAATGCCCGCTACGCTGGAACTATCCCTGGTCTCGGCGCTGATGGCCTTGTTCCTGGGCATACCCATGGGCATCTACACCGCGCTCAAGCGCAAAGGCGTGCTGTCGCGCACCTTCATGACCATATCGCTCATCGGCATATCGCTGCCCACCTTCCTGATCGGCATCCTGATGATTCTGTTTTTCGGCGTCTTGCTGCACTGGCTGCCCAGCTTCGGGCGCGGCGAAGTGGTGCAACTGGGGTGGTGGTCGACCGGCTTCCTGACCAAAAGCGGCTGGCAATCGTTGATCATGCCGGCATTTACCCTGGCCTTGTTCCAGATGACGCTCATCATGCGCCTGGTGCGCGCCGAAATGCTGGAGGTCCTGCAAGCCGATTTCATCAAGTTCGCCCGAGCCAGGGGCCTGCCGGAACGCATGATCAATTTTCGCCATGCGCTTAAAAATACATTGGTGCCCGTCATTACCATTACCGGCCTGCAGTTGGGCTCGATCATTGCCTTTTCCATCATCACCGAAACGGTATTCCAATGGCCTGGCATGGGCTTGCTATTCATCCAGTCGATCGGCGCGGTGGATATCCCGGTAATGGCCGCCTACTTGTTATTGATTGCCTTCTTTTTCGTGATCATTAACCTTATTGTCGATTTATTGTATTTCGCTGTCGATCCGCGGCTGCGCGTACAAAAAGGCTAGAAAATCCTGAAAATGTCCCAGAACGCCTTCTCCCGCGCTTATCACAGCGATATTTTCTACAGTTTCAGCCGCTCGCCGACGGCGATCGTTTCGGCCATCGTCGCCCTGGCGATCATCGCCGGCGCTTTGTGCGCGCCCTGGATCGCGCCGCACAACCCCTTCGACCTGGCTACCCTGGATCTGCTGGACGCCAATATTGCGCCCATCTGGTCATCCAGCGGCGATCCGCGCTTCCTGCTGGGCACCGACGATCAAGGCCGGGATATGCTGTCGGCCATTTTGTACGGCTCGCGCATTTCGCTGCTGGTAGGCTTTGCCTCGGTGCTGTTTTCCCTGGTCATCGGCGTATCGCTGGGCCTGATCAGCGGCTACGTGGGCGGCCGCGTCGACAGCGTCATCATGCGCATTGCCGATGTGCAACTGTCCTTTCCCGCCATCCTCATCGCCCTGCTGGTGGACGGCATAGCGCGCGGCCTGCTGCCGCGGGACTCGCAAGACAGCCTTTCGCTGTATGTGCTGATTTTCGCCATCGGCATTTCCGGCTGGGTGCAATACGCCCGCACGGTGCGCGGCGCCACCATGGTCGAACGCAACAAAGAATACGTGCAGGCGGCCCGCCTGATAGGCATGCGCCCGTTTACCGTACTGCGCCGCCATATCCTGCCCAATGTCCTGGGGCCGGTGCTGGTGATCGCCACAATACATCTGGCGGTGGCCATCATCACCGAAGCCACCCTGTCCTTCCTGGGCGTCGGCATTCCGCCCACCACGCCGTCGCTGGGCACACTGATCCGTATCGGCAACAGCTATCTGTTTTCGGGCGATTGGTGGATTTCCATATTCCCGGGCATCGCGCTGGTTTTACTCGCCTTGTCGGTTAATTTGCTGGGCGATTGGCTGCGCGACGCGCTCAATCCCAAGCTTCGCTAAGGCGCGCATATGGCACTGTTGGACATCGAAAATCTGCACATTGAATTTTCCAGCCGGCGCGGCAACGTGGTGGCTATCCAGGACGTCAGCCTGTCGCTGGAAAAGGGCGAAATACTGGGGGTGGTCGGGGAATCCGGCGCCGGCAAATCGACCATAGGAAATGCCGTTATCGGCCTGCTGGAACCGCCTGGAAAAATGACGCGCGGCGCCGTGCTGTTGAACGGCGAGCGTATCGACCAACTGCCCTCCAATGCCTTTCGCCAGGTTCGCGGCCGCCGCATCGGCATGATATTCCAGGACCCGCTTACGTCCCTGGACCCGCTGCAAACGATAGAAAGCCAATTGGTGGAAACTATGCAGGTACACCTGCATATCACGCCGCAGCAAGCCCGGGAACGCGCCATCGGCCTGCTGGAAAGCGTAGGCATAGACGAACCCGCAATGCGCCTGCAGCAGTACCCGCATCAGTTTTCGGGCGGCATGCGGCAACGCGTGGTAATCGCCCTGGCGTTATGCTGCGAGCCCGAAGTCATTATCGCCGACGAGCCCACCACGGCGCTGGACGTATCGATACAGGCGCAAATTCTCAGCCTGTTGCGCAAGCTGTGCAAAGACAAGCAAGTGGGCATGATCCTGATTACCCACGATATGGGAGTCATCGCCGAAGTCACCGATCGGGTTGCCGTGCTCTACCACGGCAAGCTGGTCGAAGAAGGCCCAACCAAAGCGCTATTGAGCAGCCCCAAGCACCTCTATACGAAAAGCCTGATATCGGCCGTGCCCCGCTCGGACATCAAGCTGCGGCGCTTTCCCATGGTGACCTATATCGAGGACGTGCTGAAAGCCTCCAAGACAGACAATCTGCAAGCGGCCACGCAATGGCTGGGCCAGAAGCAAATTTATGGCGAGCATTCCGAAAAGCCCTTGCTCCAGGTGGAAAACCTGAGCATGCGCTTTGTGCTGAAGAACGCCTTCCTGAAACAAAACCGGGTCTTTCTCGACGCCGTGAAAAATGTGAATTTCTCGATCAGGGAAGGCGAGGTGTTCGGCCTGGTGGGCGAATCGGGCTCGGGCAAATCCACCATTGCCCGTCTTATCGCCGGCCTATACCAGGCCAGCGGCGGCTCGGTCACGTTCGACGATGTCAATGTCACGCAGTCGACCGACAAAAAACTGATGAATGCCTTCCGGCGCCAGATCCAGATGGTGTTCCAGGACCCGTTTTCGTCGTTGAATCCACGCATGCGCATCCTGGATATCGTGGCCGAGCCGATACGTTTTCACAAGCTGGCGGCAAACGAAAAGAGCACCCGCCAGATCGTCAGCGGACTGCTGGATTATGTCGGGCTGGGCGATCAGGCCCTGTTGCGCTTTCCGCATGAATTTTCAGGCGGCCAGCGCCAGCGCATCTGCATTGCGCGAGCGCTGGCAACGCGGCCGCGCTTTCTGATTTGCGACGAACCGACGTCAGCGCTGGATGTATCCATACAGGCGCAAATTCTTAACCTGCTCAAGGACTTGCAAGAAACCCTGGGCCTGACCATTCTGTTCATCAGCCACGACTTGCCCGTGATCCGGCAAATGTGCGATAGAGTCGGCGTGATGCGCCACGGCGAATTGCTGGAAGTGGCCGACACCGAAACACTGTTTTCAAATCCCCGGCACGAATACAGCAAACACTTGTTGTCGCTCATGCCCAGCCTGGACTTCCTTTCGCGCGAAGGGTTGGAAGTGGAGGCTGTATAAGAAGCTGGGCGCCATTGGTCTCTTCGTTATAGTCTAACTTTTTGATCTCAAATACCGATCGTTAGCTGGATTCCAAGTCGAAGCCCCTCCCTTGATTGGGCCATCCGGACGGCTATCTGGCCCTGGCGCAACGCGCCGCGGTTGCCAAAATCCGCGGCAATAAGATATGATACTACTTAGTATCATTACTTTAGCCCTATTGCATCATCGCGCCCATGGGCAAGCGCCAACACTGCTTTGTAGGAAAAAAAGGAATGGGATTGCCACTTGAAGGGCTGCTCGTCATTGCCGTTGAACAAGCCGCGGCCGCGCCATTCGCGTCTTCCCGCCTGGCCGACGCCGGCGCCCGGGTGATCAAGATCGAAAGAGAGCAGGGTGATTTTGCGCGCGGCTACGATAACGTGGTCATGGGAGACAGCACCTATTTCGTTTGGCTGAACCGGGGCAAAGAATCGATAATCCTCGATTTCATGCAAGAGCAAGAACTGGCCTTGTTGAAGTCCATGATTTCGCAAGCCGATGTACTGATCCAGAACCTCGGTCCGGGCGCGGCCGAGCGCGCGGGATTCGGCTGGAAAGCCATGCGCGAGCTCAACCCTCGCCTCATCACTTGCGACATCACCGGTTATGGCGAGACCGGCCCCTATGCCGGCAATCGGGCCTACGACCTCCTGGTCCAGGCGGAAAGCGGCATATGCTCGGTGACTGGAACGCCTGAAGCGCCTGGCCGCATAGGAGTGTCCGCCTGCGATATCGGCACCGGAATGTATGCCCATGCGGCTATCCTGGAGGCCCTGGTCCAGCGCGGTCGAACCGGGCAAGGCAGTGCCATCCATCTCTCGTTGTTCGACTCGATGAGCGACTGGATGAGCGTGCCGCTGCTTCATTACGATTGCGCGGGCACGGTGTGGCCGCGCGTAGGCTTGTCCCACCCGACGATTGCGCCTTATGGCGCGTTTCCGCTCAAGGATGGCAAGCAGATACTGGTTGGCGTGCAGAATGATGGCGAGTGGAGCCGTTTCGTCACGGGGGTGTTGCAGCGCCCGGAACTGCTTGACCTGGACGATTTCGCCACCAACGGCCAACGCGTGCTCAACAGAGAGGCGCTGGACGCCATCGTGTCGCAGACCCTGTCGGCGATGACGCTCGATGAAGCGAAGTCCCGCATGATCGCGGCCAAGGTCGCCTATGCATCGGTGAACACCGTGGCAGAGCTGTCCTCGCATCCGCATTTGCGCCGCAGTGCCATACAGACCAAGGGCGGTGAAGTGGCGGTCGTCGCTCCTCCCTACCAATTCCGAGGCGAGCCGCGCACTTATGGGCCGGTACCCGCACTGGGCGAACACACAGAGAAAGTCCGAGCGGAATTTTCGCCGGTAAGGTTAAACTAACGCGCTACCTTACTTCCAGCGCCGCTGCAATGCCATGCCGAGAAACATTCATACAACTGCGATAGCGCAAGACGCGCCGGACCCGGCAAAGGAACCCTGCACCGGCAAGCTATCCAGCGTTGACAAGTCCAATGCCATCCTGGATGCCGCCGCTCTGGTTTTCATGGAACTCGGCTTCGCCACGGCGTCGGTCGATGACATCAGCGCGGCGTATGGTGCGACCAAAGGCATCATCTACTACCACTTCAAGAATAAATCGACGCTTTTTTTCGCGGTGCAGCGGCGGGCAATGGAAATGACGCGCGCAGCCATCGAGCCGCACGCTCTTGCGGATGCCGCGCCTTCCGAAAAAATTTATCAAATGGCGCATGCGCACACGCTTCTGATCATGCGCCATTTATCGTATTTGCGCGTCGCCGCCCAGGGCCTGGAACTGCACCTGAGCGGCCGCACCAGCACCAAAGAGCGTGCCGAGCTGCAAGCCATTACCGACCTGCGCGACGGCAACGAAATGATGTACGTGCGCGTGATTGAAGAAGGAATCAAGGCCGGCGAATTTCGCGGCGTGGACGCCAAGCTGTGGGTCAAGCCGCTGTTGGGCGCCCTGAACTGGACCTCACGCTGGTATCGCCCGCGGCCCCAGGAAACAGAGGCTGACAGGGAACGGCTTGCCAGCGAAATCGCCATGTTTGCGCTGCAAGCTTTCAGCCTTAGCCCGCAGCGCTATCCTGGCCGCTAACGCCCTTCGAATATCGGTTTGCGCTTTTCCAGAAAGGCGGCAACCCCTTCCCGCTTGTCCAGACTGTCCATCAGATGGCAGAAAGCCTGTCTCTCGTCGCCCAGCCCCTGTTCCAGGCCCGTCTCGTAAACGTGGTTGATCATCCGCTTGGCCGCCTTGATGGCCAGAGGCGCTTTCGTGGCGATCGTCTCGGCATGCGCAATGGCCCGCGGCAAGCACTCCTCGGGCGCTACGACCTCGGTCACCATACAGGCCCAAAGCGCAGCTTGGGCATCGAGGAGAGCCCCGGTCAAGACCATTTTCATCGCTAACGGCTTGCCCACCGCACGGGTCAGACGCTGAATTCCCCCCGCCGCCGGAATAATGCCGAGATTGATCTCCGGCTGGCCGAATTGCGCGCCGGTGGCGGCTACTACCATATCGGCGAGCAGAACCATCTCGCATCCAGCTCCCAGCGCATACCCGTGAACTGCCGCGATCAGGGGCTTGGAAAACGAACGAATAGCTTTCCAGTGAGCTGGCCTCAAGTCAGCCAGCGCCGCCGCGGTATCCAGCGCCGCCAATTCCCGAATATCCGCACCCGCCGCGAAGATGTCTTCGCTGCCGGTAATGACGGCGGCCAGTATTCCTACGTCCTGATCGGCTGCCGACAGCACCGCCGCTATTTCCCCCAGAGTACGCGTGCGCAAGGCATTGCGCACATGGGGCCGATTGATGCGTATCAGCAGAATCCGGGCCGCTGGCGTGCTGACAATAATATCCAGCAGGCTGCCCGTTGCGGATTCCGCGCTGTCTGAAGCGCTCATGACCTCCCCTTATTGCCTTGGGATCTTGAACTGGTTTACGAGACGACTTTCACGCTGTATTTCGCTAAGCTGGAACTTGTGCAGTTCTTGCGCCGTGCCGGGAAAGGAAATGTAGTCGTTCCGGGCCAGGAACTCATTGGTTTCCTTGTCCGCGTACGCATTGAGCAATGATTTTTCCAATTTGTCCAGCACAGGCTTGGGCGTACCGGCTGGCGCGAAAACGCTCCACCAGGCAACCTGGAAGAATTCCTTGTAGCCCATTTCCTGTACGGTAGGCAGCTCGGGCTGGGCAGGCAGCCGCTTATCGATAGTGGCCGCCAGCATGCGGATTTTCTTACCCTGCAGAAGTGGCAAAGCGCCGCTGTAATCGGCGATCACGAAATCCACCTGGCCGCCGGCAAGGTCCGTCAAGGCAGGCGCCGCGCCCTTGTAGGAGATGATATTCGCCCGGCCCCCGACCAGCGACATCAGCCATTCGCCCGCAATGTGATAAGTCGCACTGCCGCTGCCGTAATTGAGCGCCCCCGGCGCCGCCTTGGCCTTGTCGAATAATTCCTTTGCGGTTTTATAGGGCGAATTCGCCGGCACGAAAATACCCATCGGGCCATATGCCAAGCGAGCCACAGGGGCGAAGTCCTTCAACGGATCGTAGGATAGCTTGTCGTACAAGGCCACGTTGGTCGTCACCGGACCGTTCGCGGCAAACAGCAATGTATAGCCATCGGCGGGCGAAGCAATAACATGTTTGGAAGCGATGATCGCATTGCCGCCTGCCCGGTTCTCCACCACCACCGGTTGGCCCAGCGCGCTTTCGAGGCGTTTGGCGGTATAGCGGGCTACCTTGTCCGTTCCGGTTCCCGGCGGATAGGGAACGATCAACTTTATCGGTTTATCCGGGTATTCGGCCGAAGCGATTCCCGGCGCCACCATGAAAGTTGCCAGCAACGCGCCGGCCAAGCATATACGCATCATTTTCATAAATGAACTCCATCTCCATTGATTCATAGTTTTTTTGTGCCGCGCCATTGCGCGGCGGTTTGGGATCCTGGTGGATCTCCTGTCTCAAGTATTCAGGACCACCCTCCCGATGACTTCCCGGGAAGAAACGGCATGCAGCGCCTGGCGAAATTCCGCGAGTGGATACTTGCGCCAGGTATGCGGACTAAGCTTGCCCTGGGCGGTCCAGCCCAACAGTTCATCGAACGCCGCCCTGACCTTATGCTCCATTCCGGCAGGCGCCAGCTGACGTGCCCATCCCATGTAATAGCCCCAGTAAAGGCCTATGACGGTAATGTTCTTGACCAGCACGATATTGGCCGGAATTTGCGGAATGCCGCCGCCGGCAAAGCCGATCGGTATGATCCGGCCTTCCGGCGCAATACAGCGCAGCGACTCGTCGAACGTGCTTCCGCCCACCGGCTCGAAAATGACGTCGGCGCCTCGGCCGCCCGTATGCGCGAGGACCGCGTCGCGGAAATTTTCTTTCGTATAGTCGATGCCTACATCGGCGCCATGGTTCATGGTGGCCCGTACTTTTGCCTCGGACCCGGCTGTGGCAATAACCCGCGCCCCAAGCAGCTTGCCGATTTCAACGGCCGCCAGCCCGCTTCCGCCCGCCGCGCCATGCACCAGCAACACTTCCCCTGGCTGCAGCGAGGCCCTCCATTTCAGTGCTCCATAGGCGGTGGCATAGATCGTCGGAAACTGCACTGCCATGTCGAAGTCAACCTCGTCTGGCAGGCGAAACACGGTGCGTTCCGATACCACGACTTGTTCCGCATAGCCTCCCGTTTTGACACCCGCCACCACGCGGTCGCCCACCTTGAATAATCTGGCCTGCGGCCCGCACTCCGTCACGATGCCAGCCACCTCTGTCCCCGGCGTAAACGGCGGCTCCTGACGGTTCTGATGCTTGCCTTCAATCACAAGCAAATTGGCAAAACTCACGCCTATCGACTGTACGGCAATGCGGACCGCGCCCGGGCTCATTTCTGGTGGCGCCACGTCCTCCACAGCGGCATCATCCAACCCCAGCTCACGGCAGACAACGGCTTTCATGGCAACTGCCCGTGGCGCCCGGCGCCCGATGCGAAACGGCGGGCGCCCTGCCCTGCTTCCTTCAGCCGCGCCTCGATGGATAACTCGGCCTCTCGCTGGACGGCCGCGCCCAAAGCCAAGCCTTCTTGCTCATAAGCGGACTGGCGGTCCGACAGCATGGCAATCTGCGGGAACGTGGTAATTGCCAGCGCCAATTCCTCGGCAACCTGCCGCGCCCGGCCGTCCGGTACCACCCGGCTCACCAGTCCAATCTGCTCGGCCTTGGCAGCGTCCACCTTGCGCGCGGTCAACAGCATATCGAGGGCGTGGCTCATGCCGACCAGCCGTGGCAGGCGCACGGTTGTGCCATCGCTCATGGGGACCCCCCATCGACGCGAAAGAACGGCGAAAGTGGAACTCTCTTCGGCAATGCGCAAATCGCACCATAGCGCCACACCCAGGCCTCCCGCGCATGCATAGCCCGAGATCGCCGCAATAACCGGCTTGTTCAGCGGGCGGCGCAAAGGGCCATCGGCGCTGCCGGCCCATGGCTCGTAAACCACGCCGTCGGCAAGCTCCTTCAGATCGGCGCCGGCACAGAACGAACCGCCGGCTCCCCACAGCACTGCCGCCTTGGCGGCGGGGTCTTCCTCGAATTCGCGGAAAGCCGAGGCCAGAAGGCTGGTCGCTTCACGATCCAGCGCGTTCCTGGCTTCAGGCCGATTGATGATGACTGTCGTGACAGGGCCGGATTTCTCGACCAGAATTTTGGGTGCCATTGGTGGATTCGATCTTAGTTAACGGAGTAAGGATTTTTTGAAAGCTTGCCTTGCCCACAACCCACTTCTTCCAGAACAGATAGTGTGTGCTGCCCAAGGCGCGGCGGCCCCATGCGGATCGCCGCCGGAGAATCCGACATTGATATCGGCGGCTTCGTCAGCAGTAGCGCTCCTTCACTGTCATGATCGTGATCGACGAAGAAGTCGACATCGGCCAGATGGGAATCGCAGCGCAACGACTTGAGGTCGTGCGAAGGGCCAGCCGGAATTTCGGAACTCTCGAAAAGCGCCAGCCATTCCTGCGTCGGGCGTATTCGCAAGCCGCTTTCAACCGCCTGGTAAAGCGCGTCGATATTGGCCATCCGGCTACTTATATCGGTAAATCGCGGGTCGCCCGACAATTCAGGGCGGCCCAGCAATGAGAACAGCCGCTGCCATTGCATGTCGGTGTTGGCAATCACGCAAAGAAAACCATCCTTGGTGGCCAGCGGTCTATGGAATGAGCCGAAAACTCGGGAGTAGCCCAAGGGCGCGGCCTTTTCCCCGGGAGCCGTCGGCGCAAGCACAGCGTCCGCCATGTGCTCGAAGAGATTGAATGCAGCCATCGATTCAAACATCGGTACGGTCACCTCCTGGCCTCGGCCGGTCCGGCCGCGGTGCACCAACGCCGTCGAAATCGCATAGGCTAGGAACACCCCGCAAAGCTTGTCCGCCATCAACATGGGCGCATAGGCGGCCTGGCCCGCCATCCGCTCGTTCAAGCCGCAAATACCACTCAAGCCCTGGATTATGTCGTCGTAAGCGGGCCGGTCGAAATACCTGCCGCCGCTGCCGAACCCTTGAGCACTCGCATGGATCAGCCCGGGATGAGCCTCGGACAGTTGGCCATAGGACAACCCCAATTTACGCAGTGCACCACTGCGCATGTTGTGGACAAAAACATCCGAGCGGGCAAGCAGATGATGCATGGCCTGAGCCGATTCCGGCAGTTTCAGGTCCAACACCACGCTGCGTTTATTGCGGTTTAGGTTCAAGAAGAACGAGCCCATCAATGGCGTCCGGGTCTTGCCTATATTGCGCGTCGGGTCTCCTTGCGGAGGTTCGACCTTGATGACATCAGCTCCCATGTCCCCAAGCATCTGAGTGGCCACGGGGCCGAAAACGTAGTTTGTAGCGTCGAGTATGCGAATGCCAGCTAGCGGACCAGTCATTTTCAATGTTGTACGAGGGGAAGGTTTCAAGAAAATATAATACTACTACGAAGTATCATTTTTTGAAATGACTAATAATGCGCGATCCAACGCGACGGCTGGGCAAGGTGCCCGGCGATGCCGGCCGACCCAATTGGAAAAGGCGCGCCATAAGCGGTATGAATAGTTCGGCAAGCCTGCCACCAACTTCTACACCACCGTTAGGCTGCCAAGCGCCGCCCTTGCTGGTCGTCTTACTGCTGTCCCAGCGCCAATTCATGCAGTCGTTCATACGGACGAGACGCGGCAAGGCGGGTTCGGGCTTGGCGATTGTTCTGTTGACGTGATTCTTCCGACGTGTGCTGAGCCCTCTTGTTTCATGGAGCTTCACGGTTTCTTAAGACCCGGCCCGCGTCGTGCGTGGCGCTTCGTGGTTTCTTCTGACGTGGGTCAGGTTCTGTGGGATGCTTCGTGGTTTCTTCTGACGTGTGCCAGGTTCTGTGGGATGCTTCGTGGTTTCTTCTGACGTGTGCCAGGTTCTGTGGGATGCTTCGTGGTTTCTTCTGACGTGTGCCAGGTTCTGTGGGATGGCTGGCGCTCCGCGTGGCCGGTTCGTCGCCTTCGCGCCGAACACCGCGCGCCTAGCTCGTCCGCGCCTGCGCGCTCCCTTCGCGACCGGCTTGCTCGGCCCCGAAGTCGCACCAGCCATCCCACAGAACCTGACTCACTGCGAATGGTTAAATTGTTGCGCCGCGGGGACGGCCGGGGTGCTTGGCGTTCTAGTGTTGCGGGGAAGGCCGGCCGAAGGGTTTGCGGGGCCGCCAAAAAGCCGATCCTACGGGGATCGCCTTTTTGGCATTCGGGCTGGTAGGTTGAGGGGCTGTGGTCAATGGCTAGTTGCCATGCTTATGGGTTTGGCATATAAGGGATACCGTGAAGGGATACCGTGGCAATACAATGCGCAGGTTAGACGGCATCGGCATCCTATGGGCCATATCATCCTCGATGCCCAAGCGGCCCGGCTGGCGGGCCGTACCGGGCGAGCGCCGGACCTCTTTCTTCTCAGCGAAAACAGAGGCAAAAAGGCCAAGCACCCAATCCGTCCCAGCGGTCTCACAAGCATCCCTAACGCAGCCGTTGGCGCGGTGGTGGACGGTAGCGGGACGTTCGGGGCCGAGCGAGCCGATCGCGAAGGTAGCCCCGCAGGGGGCGGACGAGCAAGGCGAAGCGGGGTCCGGCGCGCGGGCGCCGGACCAGGCCACGCGGACCGCTACCGTCCACCACCGCGCCAGCGGCGTCTACGAATACCAGAGAAACCATCTCCGAACACCCGAACGACCACCTCCGAGTACCAGAAAAACCGTCTACGAATCCCCAAACAGCCCCGCAAAAATCAGCATCCCGGCAGTTGAAGCCACTCAACAACGCCTACCCACCCGACTCCATCAAAAACAACTGCCTATGCTCCCGAATTGCATGGCGATCCGTCATCCCGGCTATATAGTCCGCGATCGCCCGCGCCTGCTTGATCGGTTCATCCCTCCGATACCCGTTGGCCAGCAAACGCGGATCGCTCAGGAACGCCGCAAACAATTCGCGCACAATCACACGCGCCTTCGTCGTCATCCGCATCACCCGATAATGCCGGTACAAATTTTCCATCAGGAAACTTTTCAGCGCATCCGCCTGACGCCGCATCGACACCGAAAAAGCCGCCAGGGCCGGGCCGCCGCGCACCGCATCCGCGCTATCGGGCCGATGCGCGGCAATATTGGCCAGCGTCGTTTCCGTAAGATCCACAACCAGCGTATTGATCATCGCCCGGATGATTTCCGCCACCAGGCGGCGCTTCTCGACATCGGGATATTTGCTTTTGACCTGCGCATGATGCGCCGCGAAGATATCCAGCGTCAGCAACTGCTCGATCGAAATCAGGCCCGACCTTAAACCATCATCGATATCGTGATTGTTGTAGGCGATTTCATCGGCCAAGTTGGCGATTTGCGCCTCCAGCGAAGGCTGGGTGCGCGCCAGGAAACGCTCGCCCACCTCGCCCAGCAAACGCGCATGCCTGACCGAACAATGCTTGAGTATGCCTTCGCGCGTTTCAAAGCACAGGTTCAGGCCATTGAACGCGGCATAGCGCTCTTCCAGTTCGTCGACCACGCGCAGGCTTTGCAGATTATGCTCGAAGCCGCCCGCCTCCGGAGCCAGTTCGCGCATGCAGGCATTCAACTCGTCCTGACCCGCATGCCCGAAAGGCGTATGCCCCAAATCATGCGCCAATGAAATCGCTTCGGTAAGATCTTCGTGCACGCCCAGATTGCGCGCCAGCGTGCGCGCAATCTGGGCCACTTCGATACTGTGCGTCAACCGGGTGCGAAACAGATCGCCCTCGTGATTGATGAACACCTGTGTTTTATATTCAAGCAGGCGAAACGCGTTGCAATGAATAATGCGGTCCCGGTCGCGCTGGAACTGGCTGCGGCCCGCCGGCGCCGCTTCGGCATGCCGCCGGCCGCGGGTTTGTTCCGGATGACAGGCGTAAGGCGCGAGCGGGGTCATGGCGGCAACCCTCAGGCCCGCGCGACGGCGGCTTGGTCCAGCACCTGCCGCAGCAGGCCCGTCGGCGCCGCTTCGAATCGCGCCTGGCCGATTTCAGGCAAAAGCACAAAACGCAATTGCCCGCCCTCGGTCTTCTTGTCCACTTGCATCAGTTCGATCCAGCGCTCCGTGCCCAGATCCGGAGGCTGGACAGGGCAGCCTATTGCTTCGGTCAAGGCCCTGACACGCGCCACGCTGGCCGCGGGCAAACCCAAGGCCAGCGCCGACAATTCAGCCGCCTGCACCATGCCGCAGCCCACGGCTTCGCCATGCAGCCATTGCCCATAGCCCAGGCCCGCCTCGATCGCATGGCCGAAGGTATGGCCGAAATTAAGAATCGCGCGCAGGCCCGACTCGCGCTCATCCTGCGAAACCACATAAGCCTTGAGCTCGCAAGAGCGGCGGATGGCATACGTAATGGCCTGCGGCTCCAACGCGCGCAATGCGCCGACGTTCTGTTCGCACCACGCGAAGAAATCCGCGTCGATGATCAGACCGTACTTGATCACCTCGGCCAGTCCGGCGGAAATCTCGCGCGCCGGCAGTGTGGCCAGCACATCGGTGTCGATTTCGACCGAAACCGGCTGATGGAAAGCGCCCACCATATTCTTGCCCAGGGGATGATTGATGCCTGTTTTGCCGCCTACCGACGAATCCACCTGCGCCAGCAATGTCGTGGGAATCTGCACAAAGCGGATGCCGCGCATGTAGCAGGCGGCCGCAAATCCGCACATATCGCCGATTACGCCGCCGCCCAGCGCGACAAGGACGGCTTTCCGGTCGAGACGATTTTGTAACAAAGAATCGAAGATCAGGTTCAGCGTCGGCCAATCTTTATGCGCCTCGCCATCGGGCAATTCGATATGCACCACGCGCTTGCCGGTATGCGCCAAGGCCTTGGCCGCGCGCTCGCCGTAAAGGGCGAAGACCGTGGGATTGCTGACCAGGGCAATGGCCGTGGCGTCGCCGGGGATGCTTTGCGCAAGCGCATCCAGGCGGCCCGCCGCTATATGTATGGGGTAGGAACCGCCGGGCGTATCGACCTGCACCGTACTCATGGATGGACCTCGTGTTGTTGCAGCAGGGGAATCAGGGATCGGACCACCTGCGCCACCGCCAGCGAGCCGGTTTCGAATGACAGATTGGCCACTTCTTCGTACAGCGGTTCGCGCTGCTCGAGCAGCGCATGGATGCGCGATCTGGGATCCGCGGTTTGCAGCAATGGACGATTGCGGTCGCGCGCCACGCGGCGAAACAGTTCGTCCGCGCTGGCGCGCAAGTACACCACCACACCGCGTTCCTTCAAGTAGACGCGATTTTCAGGCGCAAGTATGGCGCCCCCGCCTGTCGCCAGTACAATACCGGATCGGCGGGAACATTCGTCCAGCAAAGTAGTCTCACGTTTTCGGAAACCTTCTTCGCCCTCGATGTCGAAAATTAACGACACCCTGACGCCGCAACGGGCTTCCAGTTCGTGATCCAGATCGACAAACTCGCGGTTCAGCAAACGGGCCAGACTACGGCCAATTGTGGTTTTCCCCGCCCCCATCATTCCTACCAGGAATAAAGGCTGATCATAGGGCAGCGGCGCAACGGCAGGGTCTTCCGGCCCCCCTGCCTCGTTGGGCTCCGAACCCTGGCCGTCCATAGATAAAGAATTATTCATTTGTGTATTATCCCACTTGCAATCCCACCATACGCCGCTACACTGCATTCTTCGGTTACATAAACCTGATGCATTAATCATAGTCTGACCACGGTTAGACTTAAAATCGCCCGTAATGAGTTCTTCTACCACTTCCCCAAAAAACAATGCCGGCGCGTCCCACTCCTGGGTTGCCCGCTTTTTCCTGAAAGCAGCCATTTTTCTGGCTGGTCTGGGACTATGCGGCGCGTTGCTCGGTTCGCTGGCGCTTGCGCTGGCCTGGCCCAATTTACCCGATCTTGGCGCCATGATCGACTATCGTCCAAGGGTGCCTCTGCGCATTTATACGGCCGACAAGGTTCTTATTGGCGAATTCGGCGAAGAGCGGCGCAACGTACTGCGTTTCAACGAAATTCCAGACGTCATGAAATCGGCGATTTTATCAGCCGAGGACGATCGCTTCTATCAGCACGGCGGCATCGACTGGACCGGCGTGGCGCGAGCCACCCTGGCCAATCTTACCCATATGTCGAAAACCCAGGGCGCCAGCACAATCACCATGCAGGTGGCGCGCAACTTTTACCTGTCGTCCGAAAAAACCTACACCCGCAAATTCTACGAATTGCTGCTCACCTTCAAGATCGAGGCCACGCTTACCAAAGATCAAATCCTCGATCTGTACATGAACCAAATTTACCTGGGCCATCGCGCCTATGGCTTTGCCGCCGCGTCGCGCACCTACTTTGGCAAGCCGCTGGGTGAAATCAATCCCGCCGAAGCCGCCATGCTGGCCGGCATACCCAAGGCCCCTTCCCGCTTCAACCCCATCGCCAATTTCGACCGGGCCAAAGCTCGCCAGGGTTATGTGCTTAGCCGCATGAAAAGCCTGGGTTACCTGACCGAAGCCGAATACCAGCAGGCCATGCACCAGGAAATCGTCATCAAGCCGGCCGCCGGCACCCCTTCCGGCGGCTATGCCGTGCATGGCGAATACGTGGCCGAACTGGCCCGCCAGCTTTTGTATGGCGTCTATCAAGACAATATCTATTCGCGCGGCTTCAACGTCTACACCACCGTCCATTCCCAAGACCAGGAACAGGCCTATAACGCCGTGCGCAACGGCATCCTGGACTACACGCGCCGCTCACCCTACCCAGGTCCCGAAACCACGCTGGATCTGCCGCAGGGCATTGAAAACGACGCAACCCGCCTCGATGCCATCCTTGACGAACTGCAAGACAAATACCCGGACAACAACGACGTGCTGACCGCTGTGGTGCTCGACGCCAGCCCCGCCAAGATCACCGTTGCCCGCAGCTCGAATGAAATCGTCGATGTCACCGACAAGCGCGCACTGCGCGTGGTGGCCCGCGGCCTGATTAAAAATGCCAAGGACAATGTCCGCATCAGGCGCGGCTCGGTGGTTTACCTGCACAAGAACGGCGACTACTGGGAAGTCATCAACATGCCTTCGGTGCAGGCCGCCTTCGTGGCCTTGCGTCCGCAAGATGGCGCCATGCAATCCATGGTCGGCGGCTTCAGCTTCGAAGAAGGCAAATTCAATCGGGTCACCCAGGCATGGCGCCAGCCCGGCTCGTCCTTCAAGCCCTTCATCTATGCCTCGTCGCTCGAGCGTGGCTTGACTCCGGCCACTCAAATTTCCGACGAACCCTTCACCCTGACCGCCGAGCAAACCGGCTCCAAGGCCTGGACTCCCAAAAACTACGGGCGCAGCTACGAACCCATGCTGACCATGCGCCAGGGGCTGTACAAGTCCAAGAACATGGTCTCCATCCGCATCATGCAGGCGGTGGGTCCCAAGTATGTGCAAGACTACCTGACCCGATTCGGCTTCGATCGCGAACGCCAGCCGGCGGTGCTGCCGCTGGCGCTTGGCGCCGGCAGCGTAACCCCCTTGCAACTGGCAGGCGCTTATTCGGTGTTCGCCAATGGCGGCTACCGGGTTCCGCCCTACCTTATCGACCACGTCACCGACAGCAGCGGCAAGGTCATCATGCAGGCCAAGCCAACGGTGGCGGGCGACGCGGCCGCCCGCGCGATTGATCCGCGCACCGTCTATGTCATGTCCGACATGCTGCGCGGCGTGGCAACATTCGGCACAGGCGCGCGGGTTCACCGCGAACTCAAGCGCAACGATATCGGCGGCAAAACAGGCACGACCAACGAGTCCAACGATGCATGGTTTGCCGGCTTTACCCCCAAGCTGGTGGGTGTGGCCTGGATGGGCTACGACCAGCCGCGCTCGCTGGGCTCCAGCGAAACCGGTGGCGGCGCCTCGCTGCCTATCTGGCTGGACTACATGCGCTATGCCCTGAAAGACCAGCCGGAAACTCCGCCAGGGCCCATACCCACGGGCCTGAGCAAAATCGATGGCGACTTCTACTTTGCGGAATTTCCGCCCGGACAGGCAGTGGCCCGGGTCGGTTTGCCTTCCCCTGAAGACTCCCTGCCCCAAAACAGCGACATGGACGGCATAGGCAACTTACTGAACAAGCTTACCGGCAGCACGGAAGAACGCAGGGAACAACCTCCGAACGTCCCTTTTTAGACCATCACCCGGATCGGCACGCCGGTAGCTTCAGAAAAAATTTGCGACAAGGCCTCCGATAATTCGGGGCCGCCTCGCGTATCATTCCAATATCGGCCATCAAAACGATAATGAAAGCCACCGCTGGGAGCCGCCACCCACATCTCTTGCAAAGGGGCCTGGCTGTTGACGACAACGTGTATCGTATCGTCGAAAACCAGCGTCAGCACATTGCCGCTGCGATTGGCTTCAATATCAAGGTCATGCAAAGAAACCCAATCGTCCGATTGGGTTTCCAGGCTGTCCAGTATGGCCTGGCTGCGCGCAAGAAATTCTGTTTCGTTCATAATCCCGACTTGTCAGCATTTGGAGTTTTATCATGCAAGTGTCCCGCACCACGACACCCGCCCGCACCGTCCTTCATATTGTAGCCAGCTTCGCGCTGCTTTCGACGCTGCCGGCCTGCGGTTATAAAGGGCCCTTGTATCTGCCGGCGCCCCCTGCGCCCGACGCCTCGCTCACCGCCCCGCCAACGGCCGCCCCGGCACCGGACAACGCCAAGCCCGCGGCCACGCCCGGCGCAATGCAAACCAAATAAGCACAGGCCCCGCCTGCCGACGATTATCAATATAACGCCGTAACCATGACAGTTGCTTCGCAGTTTGAATTCCGCAATGGCGCCTTGCACGCCGAAAACACTCCGCTGGCCGACCTGGCCAGGCAATTCGGCACGCCGCTGTATGTCTATTCGCGCCAGGCGCTGCGCGATGCCTGGGACGCCTATCGCGTTGCCGCCCAAGGGCGCAATGTACTGATCTGCTTCGGCATGAAAGCCAACTCCAACCTGGCGGTCCTGAACGAGTTCAAGAATCTGGGATCGGGGTTCGATATTGTTTCGGGCGGCGAACTCGCCCGCGTGCTGGCTATAGGCGGCGACGCATCGCGCGTGGTGTTTTCCGGCGTGGGCAAGCAAGTCTGGGAAATGCAGGCAGCCCTCAAGGCAGGGGTCAAGTGCTTCAATGTGGAATCCGAAGACGAACTTCTGCGCCTGGCCGACGTGGCCGGGCAATTGGGCATGGTCGCGCCGGTTTCGCTGCGCGTGAACCCCGACGTGGACGCCCAGACCCATCCTTATATTTCCACAGGGTTGAAGGAAAACAAATTCGGTATCGCCATCGACACCGCCATAACAATCTATCAACGCGCGGCAACATTGCCCAGCCTGGAAATCGTCGGCGTGGATTGCCATATCGGCTCGCAGATTACCGAAGTCGGCCCTTATCTGGACGCCCTTGAAAAACTGATAACCCTTATCAAGGCGCTGGCGGAACTGGGCATAAACCTCAGGCATCTGGATCTGGGCGGCGGCATAGGCATACGCTACACCGACGAGACCCTGCTTGCGCCCAGCGCGCTGCTGGACAGCGTCTTCCAGGCGCTCGATGCGCAAGGCTTGTCGCACTTGCAACTGGTGCTCGAACCGGGACGCTCGCTGGTGGGCAACGCCGGCGTGCTATTGACCACGGTCGAATATCTGAAGCACAGCGAGGCCAAGAACTTCGCCATCGTCGATGCGGCCATGAACGACCTCTTGCGGCCCACGCTGTACGATGCCTGGCATAGCGTCGAGGCCGTCGAGCCGCGCACCGATACGCAGTCGGCCCTGGCTTATGACATTGTCGGACCGATATGCGAAAGCGGCGACTGGCTGGCGCGCGACCGCAAGCTGGATTTGCGGCAAGGCGACCTGCTTGCCATCATGTCGGCCGGCGCCTATGCTTTCGCCATGGCCAGCCAGTACAATACCCGCCCCCGCGCAGCGGAAATCATGGTCGATGGCTCGCAGGCTCATGTGGTTCGCCCGCGTGAAACGATAAAAGACTTATACGCCACGGAAACGATATTGGACTGACAGGCCGCAGGCCCCTTCCCTAAAGAAACGCCCCTTTTGACCGTTAACCTTATGACTATAGTTTCTACCCGAAGCCAACGGTAGATCTCCACGCATCGAGAGATGCTTTTATCAAGAGACTACCGGGAAAATCGTGAAAGTTCAGTATCATGTTCAACTAATTATCCTGATCGTAGCTTACGGGGAAAAGGCCTGTAGAAATAGAACATGACGGCTTCAAACGCGCTTCGCCAAATCCTCCTGAAGAAGCTCACCACCGGAGCCGGCCGGCTGGTTTATTATTTTTCGTTATATGCCGTTCCCGCAATTATTGTCATATTTTCCGGGCTGGCAATCTACGCGCTGAACAGCCATTACCCCAACACCAAAGGCACGCAGATGCCGGTCCGGCTATTGCCGGAGGGCCAGGACAAATACACCCTTCCCGTGGCGATTGCGGCCCTGAGAACCCAGGCGGCCACGCTATCCCCCCAGGCATCCTCGCCCAGCTGGTTTTTGCTCGACCTGCCCCCCAGCCCCCAGTTCAGGCACGTAGCCCTGGATATCCCTTCCCGGCTGACGCAATCCTTGCACTGCTGGAATGCCAATACCTTGACAATCCTGGGTAGCGCCGATCGCTCCCAGACCACCGGGTCGATGCGCAAAAACAAGATGGGCGTAGCCATCATGCTGGGCAATTTGGCGGAGCCTACCCCCATCGTATGCTATGCGACCTTTGTCGAAACCGGGGTCCTGTCGGCCAAACTCTGGGATGCCTCCGATCTCGGAAATTCCACCAATCGCTTCGAGCGCGGCCTGGGCATACTCGAAGGCGGACTGCTGACCATCTCGGTATTCATCCTGATTATCGCCATCACCAATCGCGAATGGATATATCTGCTGTTGTCCACCTGGCTGGTCGGCAATCTGCGCCTGGGCGCCTTCGCCCTGGGCTGGGACAGCCAATGGCTGGGGCAGGAAATCCCCCTTGAATGGATGCCATTCATCCGGCAACTTACAGTAGCGGCCTATTACCTGCTCACCTATACGCTGCTGGCGCAGCTTTTCCACCGCAGCCGCCATCACCGTTTCCCGCGCTTATCGCGCACCGCCGAATGGGCTGGGCTGATCCTGCTGGTCGGCGCCTTCGTGCTGCCTTATTCGCTGTTCCAGCCGCTGATGTGGCTGATTTGCGGCTTTGGCATCCTGATGGCCGTTTTCCTGCTTTCACGATCCGTATACCGGGCCCGATCACGCATCTGGCTATGGCATATCGTAACCCTCAGCATGTCGCTATGCGTCATGGTTTCAGGTATTTTTCTGGTGATCTTCGGGCGCACCGATTTCATCGATACGTTCAATAGCGTCATTGCCTTATTGCTATCGAACATCATGGTAGCCCTGGCTGTTGCCGAACGCATGCGTGAAGAGCGCAAAGACAGGGTGCGTGCGCAGACCGAGCTCGTCAGCAATTATGCCGTCACGCCCATAGGAATGTTCACGCTGAACTCCGAAGGCGTTTTCGAGCGCGCCAATCCCGTGCTGGAACAAATGCTGGGGTTTGCGCTGGGCAACAAGGTCGTGCGCTGGACCGATTATTTCGAAACCCAGGATTGGGAGATGCTCGCCGAAAAAACAAAAAACGGCGAGGAAGCCGAAATCGAGACACTGCCCGCGGCGGTGCTGGCCGGCGTGCCGCAACACTTCGTCGTCCGGGTTGCACTGGCCGATGGCCATATAGAAGGCTCCTTGCAAGACATTACGGCCTATACGGAAACCATCAATCAGCTGCACCGGATGGCCGACAACGACCCGCTTACCGATGTGCTGAATCGGCGCGGTATCGAAAAAGCCCTGAATGCCTCCCTGCTGCGCCTGACCGAAGGAGAGCCCTGCGCCCTGGCCTATGTCAATCTGGACCAGTCCAAACGCATCAACAGCCTGTTCGGCCACATGTCGGGCGACGAAGCGCTGCAGCAGGTATGCCAGCGCATCAAGGCCGCTTTGCGCGGCCAGGAACACGTGGGCCGTATCGGCAGCGACGAATTCATCATCCTGTTTCCCGACTCCACAATCAGCAAAGCCCGGGACAGCGCCGCCCAGATCGTCACCATGCTGAATTCAACGGCCCTGTATGTGGGCGGGCGCGCATTCCAGATCAAAAGCGCCATGGGGCTCATAGAAGTCACCAGCGACATGGATCCCAAAGACATGATTTCGGCGGCGGGCCGCGCCTGCCGCGATGCCCGCAAACAGCATCAGGACATCGTCGTCTACGAACAGGACTCGCATGAGCTGCGTGACCACACCGAAGAACTCAGGCTGTTCGATGAACTGGAGGGCGGCGATTCGCCCCGCGGGCTCTATCTGGAAATGCAGCCCATCATGTCGATGCGCAACCCGCTCCAGACATTGAATTTCGAAATTCTGCTGCGAGTGCGCAATTCCACGGGAGCATTGGTTCCAACCGGCAAAATAATCTCGGCCGCCGAAGACAGCGGCACCATTACCATTATCGATAAATGGGTGTTCTCGGCCACCCTGGAATGGCTGGCCAAACACGAACAGCGCCTGACCAAGACCGAGCTGGTCAATGTAAACCTCAGCGGCGTGTCGCTCAACGACGATAAATTCATCGATGCTTTCTTTGCCATATTAGGGCGCTACGAACACCTTGCCAATCGCCTGTGCGTCGAAATTACCGAAGGCGTGGCGCTGCAAGACCTGAACCGAACCCGCATATTCATGAAGCGCCTGCAAAAAATGGGCGCGTTCGTCGCCCTGGACGATTTCGGAGCGGGCTATACCTCGTTTTCCTACCTCAAGGAATTGCCTGCCGACGCCATCAAGATAGACGGCGCCCTGATCAAAGACATGATGGCCAACGAAACCAATACCGCCATCATACGCACGATCGTCGAGCTGGCCCGCAACCTCGGGATGAAAAGCATCGCGGAATGGGCCGAAGACTACGCCACGCTGCGCGCGCTGCAAGAGATGGGGGTTGATTACGTGCAGGGCTTTGTCATATCGAAAGCCAAGTCGCCAGCCGAAATACTGAATGCCGACACGCTGGCCGACCTGATCGACGACAGGAAAGTTCTGGACTTCGTGCGAACCATCTCGACAAGCGATGACGGGCATGCACGGCGGCGGGTTCCGTCAAACTAGCGCCGCAAACAAGCCGCGCCGGAATAGGCCGTTTAGTTGGCGGCGATTCCGGCATGAACCATTACTGGCGTTCTGCCCGGAATAGGCTTGGTGCGCTTTTCTTCATACATGCGCTCGTCGGCCAGTTGCATGGTTTTTTTCAGAGTTCCAGTCTCGGATTTGAGCGCCATGCCCAGGGATATCTTGACCCCGGCCGCATCCAGAGCATTCTTGAGACGGCCTACCAGCGCCGCGGCCCCGGCGGGGGTGGCATACTGAGCCACCACGCCGAATTCGTCGCCTCCCAGGCGGCCTACCGCATCGTTGCTGCGCAATACCATCGAAATTGTTTGCGCGGTCAGGCGGATGAGGTCGTCGCCCGCCGAATGGCCGTACGTATCGTTGACGATTTTCAGGAAATCCAGATCGAGCATCACGATGGCTGCGTCGTAGCCGTCGTCGCCCGACATGGCATCGATATGGGCCAGGCGGTTGATCCAGCCAGCGCGATTGAGCGTACCGGTAAGCGGATCGAGAAAAGCGTCGCGCTGCAATTCCACCATTAGCTGTTCGGCCACGCTGAGTTCGGCATGCAACGCCAGCGTCAAGGCAAGAGAGGTCAAGCATGAGCGAACATCATGAGCCCGCCGCGATAGGCTTAATGGCCATTCGCAAGCCAAGCCGACTACGCAGCCGTCGCCATTGCCCCCCGGCGCCAGCAGGTCGGCCTTTACCAGATAGGTTCTGTCCGGACCCGTTGACGACTCGAGCGCCAGCAACTGTTGCTCGCGGTCGGTAATGCGCCGATAACGGAAGCCATCGTTGAGCGGATCGCCCCCCCATTCGCCTTCGAACAATGGAGCCAGATCTTGCAGCGGCAGGGCTTCAAACCAGCCATTGGCCGCTACGGGCGAACAAGAGGCATCGCCATTGCGGCCAACCAGCCACCCTTCAAGAGGCAAGAAAACTTGCAGCACCCTGAGTTGAACGGCAAGCGCCTTATTGGCCAAGACATTCGCCCGAGCCTCAATCCCCGAGCTTTTTTTTATTATGGGCATAATTATTCTAGAAGAGGTTTGTCTTGATCACAAACGTGAATTCGCCTTGATGGCTGTCTATATTGTCAGCATACCCCAATACGCTGCCGTGACGCATGAAACATAGGTGGCTGGGGGAGATCGATTGCTGCCAGTCGGCAATCGCACAATTGCAGTAATGCTGTAACGTTAATTTTATAGTATTTACATTTATATGGCACTATTATTTTTTACAAAATAAACGTGGCCCTGCGATCTAGGCAAAAGTGCCTCCGCCCACAATAACGCCAGGCGGCGGCACTTGTCCGATGCTTGTTACAACTCGCCGTAAGAATGCAGCCCGGACAAGAACATATTCACGCCCAGGAAGGCAAAACTGGTAATCAGCAAACCGCCCAAGGCCCAGTAAGCCGCCATGGTCCCGCGCAGGCCTTTCATCAGGCGCATATGCAGCCAGGCGGCATAATTAAGCCATACTATCAGCGCCCAGGTTTCCTTGGGATCCCATTGCCAATATGTACCCCAGGCATCGGCCGCCCACAAAGCCCCCAGAATCGTGGCCACGGTAAAAAAGGCAAAGCCGACCGAAATCGCCCTGTACATGATGTCGTCAAGGATTTCCAGGGAAGGCAGCTTGTTGGCGATAGGCCCGCGCAGGGCCAGGATGCCGCCCACAATAATCGCTCCAAGCCCGAAATACAGCATCCATGTGGCCGATAGTTCGCCCGAGCTGAACACCATGGGTTCGGCGCACAGCACAGCCCCCAGCACGAATACCGGCACCAGCTTGCCCCAGGATCGGGTTTGACCATGCTCCTTGATCAGATAGGCGAAGCCGACCATGGCGGCCAGCGAAAAAGTACCGTAGCCTATGAAATTGGCCGGAACGTGCAATTTCATCCACCAGCTTTTAAGCGCCGGCACCAAAGGCTGGATCTGGAAAGCATCGCGGGTAAACGAATACCACAGCAAAAACACCACCGCCGAACTGATCACCAGCAACACGAAACCGCCCAGCGCCCGCGTGGCATAGCGGCGTTCATAATATAAATAGAACAAGGCCGTAATCAGCGCAAACAAGACGAATACTTCGTACAGATTACTGACGGGGATATGGCCGATATCCGGGCCGAGCAGATGGCCTTCACGCCAGCGCACCAGCAGGCCGGTTACGCCGGCGTAGACCGCGCTCCAGGTAAGGGCCGTGCCCACCCATGCCGCCGTGTTGCTGAAAATGCCTATCCAGTAGCAAATCGTGGCCAGCACAAAAAGCGCGCACATCCATAAAATGGCCGATTGGGACGAGAAAAGGTATTTCAGGAAAAAAACGCTTTCCGCCCGCGTGATATCGCCCTGCGCCAGTCCGCCGCCGTTGCTGTACAGCCAGACCGCGAACAAGGCCGTCAGGCCGCTGGCTATCATGATGGCGCGCAAGGGGCGCCACAGCCAGGCCAGCCAACTGAATCCGACCACCGCGCCGCAAAGAATCAGCTTTTCGTAGTAGTCCATGGACGAACTGAAGGCCGTCAGGACATAGGCGGCGCCCACGGCCAATAGCAGGAAAAACGCGATATCGGTCCAATCGGGCTTGCCCCGGCTGCCGCGCGCATCGCCGCTGGCGGTCATGGACTCTTGCCACATCGGCATGTTCGACTTGATGGTGGACTCGGACATAGGGAAACCTCGTTACGTAGAGAGGCGTTTGAAGGCCTCTTTAAAGTGGTCGAACTCATGATTGAAATCGAGAGTGCGCCGCTGTGATGTCATTGCTGCGAGCAATTCGCTGCCGCCGTCTTGCGGCTTGATCCACACCCAGATCCGGCGATCACGGACATAGAACATGGAAAACACGCCAATTATCAAGAACAGGCAGCCCAGATAGACCGTGTTCTTGCCGGGGCTGCGCGCCACCTGGAACACACTGGCCTGGACCTGTTCGAAGCCTTTCAGCGTCATGAATACGGGCGCCGGATAGTCCGGCAAATTCGCCAGGGCCAATAACGACATCTGCATCCATTTATCGGCGGCCTGCCCGGCGCCGCCGCTATGGTCGACAGGCGGCTTGCCGGACGCTACCCGCATGATGTCGCGCAATTCAGTCAGCGAAAGCTGGATCATGGGGACCGCGAAGCCCAGGACTTTTTCGCGATCCTGCTCGGGCACTTTCTCGATAATGCCATTGAATCCGGCCTTGGAAAAGGTTGCCAGCGCGCCGGCGGCGGCCTTTTCCAACAAAGGCTGCTGCATCTGGCTGTTTGCATTCCTTGCCGCGAACCGCGAGGCCGCCTGGCTTACCAGCGCCGGATCGGCGAGCGCCGCGCGCAAATCCATGAACTCGGCCACCGAATTGCCCTGGTCGGCGGGAATCCTGATATACCGGTAGGGCTGCGACGGCGTATCGCGAACGCCGGCCAAAAACACCAGGCTGCCGTCCAGCTTCAAGGGCAGCATGTAATTGGTGTATTCGTGCGATTGCCCGTCGCTACCGACAATACGATATTGCACGCTGGGACCCACGTTCTTCAAATTCTCGTTCTTGGCGCCGGCCGCGCTGCCGGTTACCGCGGCCACATGCTCCATGACGGCTTTAGGCTGGGGAGCCACGTCGCCGGCCAGGTCTTCCACGTTGATAACGCGCAAACCTGAAAAATCTATGGCCAGGGAAGCCGGCTGCCCGCCGTTATTGACGGTAATTTCCGTTGGCTTGCCGACGACGCCGTCGATATCGAACGCCTGGCTGTGAGTGCCCGCCAAGGGATAGCCCACCAGTTGCAGCTTGCTGCCGCCATCGTCGAAGCTGGACTGATACACGGTTACGCCCTTGTAGCGCAAAGGCTCGTTGACCTCGATGGTCTGGCTAAACGATTTGCCGGTATCCGGATCCGTGACTTCAACCTCGCTTTTGAAGCTGCTGGGCATGCCCGTTGAATAGTAATCGACCAGGAATTTGTTCAGTTTCAGGCTAAAAGGCAAAGGCTGCACCAGCACGCCATTGTCGACGCTGACAACGCCGCTGCTGCTTTGGGCGCCTTCAGGCACCATCATGTTGGCGCGAAAACTGGGGTTGCCGGAGGCCAGGCGCCCGGAACCGGGCACTTCGGAAATCAGCATGTTCTCGGTAATGGGTACTTTGCCGCCCAGCCATACTTGCAGCCGAACCGGCAGTTCGCTGTCGAGCAAGCCGCCCACACAAATCACCACAATGGCGGCATGGGCGAAAATATAGCCCAGGCGGTTGGCGCTGCCCTTTTTGGCGGCCAGCAATACGCTTTCGCCATCCTTGCGCACCTTGAACCTGTAACCCTGCGAGCCCAGCCACTGCTGGATACGCAACAGGCTTTCAGCGGGCGCCACCCGGGTCCTGGTTTCGACCCGATGGTGAAACGAACGCAAGCTGCTGCCCCGGACGTATTCGCGAAACGAGCGCGCGTCGCGCACCATTTTGGGCGAATTGCGCACCAGGCATATCGTGGTGGACGTCACCAGGAACGTCATGATCAGCAAGAACCACCAGCTATTGTAAATATGCCAGATGGAAAATTTGTCGAAAATGGCGAACCAGAATGGCCCGAACTTATCGATATAGTTGCTGGGCGGTTGATTCTGCTGCAATACAGTGCCGATCAAGCTTGCCACGCAAATAAACATGAGCAGGCTGACGGCGAAACGCATCGAACCCAGCAGTTCGAAGACGTCGGCGCCAACGCGGCGCACGGAAGAAGAAGGTTTCACAAGGCAAACTTCGTAAAAAAGGGGATGCCAAAGATAGCCTCCCCCATTTTAGACCTGTCTGTGCGGAAATCGTTCCGCACGGCCATGTCAAATTAACGCAGGCCCGCCGCGTAATCAGCTACCGCGGCGATGTCCGAATCGGACATGCGGTCGGTGATATCGTGCATGGGCTCGCTATTGGCGCGATCGCCGCTGCGGAAAAGCTTGAGCTGTTCGGCAATATAGGACGGATGCTGACCCGCAAGGCGGGGATAGCGGCCCGGCACACCCGCGCCATTGGGCGAATGGCAACCCGCACAGGCAGGCACCTTGCGGTCGGGCAGCCCGCCGCGCCAGATATGCTGGCCGAGTTCGACCGTGGCTTGGCTGCTTGCCGTTGCCGCCGTTTTGGGATCCAGCGTTTGCTGGGTCAGGTAGTAGGCAATGTTTTGCATGTCCTGAGGCGTCAGGGCCGAGGCAAACGCCGTCATGACCGTATTGGCCCCGCCCGCGCCGCGGCGCTGCGGCGGCGCTTTACCGTCTTTGGACTTGAAATCGCCCAATTGCTTGGCCAGATATTCATGCGGCTGGCCCGCAAGATTGGGGTTGGCCGGAATGGTGCTATTGCCGGCCGCGCCGTGGCAGCTGGCACAGGCAAGTATGCCGCGGGCGGCATCGCCATTGGCGTAGAGCTGTTCGCCTTTGGCGGCATCGGGCTTGGCAACCGCTATATCGGCGGCATAAGCAATGGAAACTGCGGAAGACCCCAGCAGCAAGCCGCTGGCAACTACCATACTGGAAAGCATACGCTTCATGAAGACCTCGATCGCTATTCGATCCGGGTGTCGTAAACACCACGATGACAATGCCAATTCCGCTTAAAGCGCACTCTAAGGAAAATGACGCAACTGTTTCAAACGTGCGATTATACAATAGCGTTTAAACTAAACCGTTCTAGGTATCCCCTGTGTCCATTCTGCATCGTGCTTCTTTCACCGTTTCGGCGGCCCGCCTCGACCAACTGCCGCCGCCCACCACGGCCGAAGTCTGTTTTGTGGGCCGTTCCAATTGCGGCAAATCATCCGCCATCAATGTGCTGACCAATCAGCGCCGCCTGGCGTTTTCCAGCAAAACGCCCGGACGCACACGCCTGATCAATCTGTTCGGCATCCCCGATCCGGTCGAGCCCGGCTCCCACCTGGGCTTCCTGGTCGACTTGCCCGGCTATGGCTATGCCTCGGTCGCCCGCGAGGCGCGCGAAGAATGGGCCGACGTGCTGGGCGGCTATCTGCGCGAACGCTCATCGCTGGCCGGCATCGTGCTGCTTATCGATATCCGGCGCGGCGTCACCGAACTCGACCGGCGCCTGGCCAACTGGATCGCCCCTACCCGCATTCCTGTCCTGGCCCTGCTGACCAAGGCCGACAAATTTCCTTATGGCCAGCGCATCAAGGCAGTCACCGCCGTCAAAAAAGAATTGGCCGATATCGGCGCCCTGAATGCAGTGCCCTTTTCCGCCACCAAGCGCATCGGCCTGGATACAGCCACCGCGCAGCTCGAAAACTGGATTTCTCCGAAGGTTGTTCCATGACATCGTATTATCGTTTCCGCCGACTTTCCCGCCGCCCGTCCCCGCCGCAACCGCCGCGACGAATTCTCGCGCCGCCTGGTGCGCGAAAATGTCCTGACCGCGCACGACTTGATCTACCCCGTGTTCGTGATGGAAGGCAAAGGCGTGCAAGAGGCGGTTCCCTCCATGCCCGGCGTGCTGCGCTATTCGCCCGACACGCTGTTGAAGGTTGCCGAAGAATGCGTGGCGCTGGGCATTCCGGTCATCGCCCTATTCCCGGTCATCGATCCCAGCCTGAAGACGCCCGACGGCATCGAAGCCGCCAACCCGGACGGCCTGATTCCGCGTGTTGTCGCGCAGATAAAAAAGCATTTCCCGGAACTGGGAGTTCTGACCGACGTGGCGCTGGATCCTTACACCAGCCACGGCCAGGATGGCGTGCTGGACGAAAACGGTTATGTACTGAACGAACCCACCGTGCAGATCCTGATTCGCCAGGCCCTGACGCAAGCGCAAGCCGGGGTCGATATCGTCGCGCCCAGCGACATGATGGACGGCCGCATCGGCGCGATACGCCAGGCGCTGGAAGCCCAGCAGCATATTTACACACGCATCATGGCGTATTCGGCGAAGTACGCCAGCGCTTTTTATGGGCCATTCCGCGACGCGGTGGGTTCGGCGGCGAACCTGGGCAAGTCCAATAAATTCACCTACCAGATGGATCCGGCGAATCGCAACGAGGCGCTGCGCGAAGTGGCTGCCGATATCCGAGAAGGGGCGGATATGGTGATGGTGAAACCCGGAATGCCCTATCTCGATATCCTGCGCGACGTCAAGAACGCGTTCCGGGATGCCGACCTATCGTTTATCAGGTGAGCGGCGAGTACGCGATGATCAAGGCGGCGGCGGCGAACGGCTGGCTGGATCACGACAAGGTAATGATGGAGTCGCTGCTGGCATTCAAGCGGGCCGGGGGCGATGGCGTCCTGACCTATTTTGCGATTGCCGCGGCCAGGCTTCTGAAGGAACAGGCGTAGGCTGGAAAAGCGAAAGCCCCAGCAAGTGGGGCTTCGTAGTCTGGGATCTGTTACCTCCGCACCGGGCGGAACCACTTTCATGGCAGCTAACGCTTTTGCCCCTTGCGAGACGCACCAGCTATTACGCTAAAGGAATTAGCGCAATTCGCACCGACGATGTCAACGTGAAGAGTGACACGTGAAGAGCGTAACCTACAGGATTCATTTACCCAAGTGCTTACATGGTCACGTTCGCCTGTAAGCGTATGGGTGCTGGTGGCTTACGCTGCTCAAGAAGCCGCCAGCACCCGCTCCAGCACGGCGCCGAAATCGCCGGGCTTCTTGAATCCCACCACCCGCGCGTTATCCAGTTCGCGCCCCTGCGCGTCAAAGAAAATAATTCCCGGCGGCCCGAACAGCTTGAATCGCTTCAGCAAGGCCCTGTCGTCCGGGGTATTCTTGGTCACGTCCGCCTGCACCAGCAGCAGCCGGGACATCTGCCCCGCCACGCCCGGGTCGCTGAATGTGAATTTTTCCATTTCCAGGCACGACACACACCAATCCGCGTAAAAATCCAGCATGACCGGGCGATCGGTATTGGCCAATAGATTATCCAGTTCAGCCACGGACGAGACCTTGGTGAACTGCTGCCTGACCGCCGCCTGGCCGGATGCCGCCGTTGCCCCCGAACCGGCGCGCGTTGCGAACCCTGTGCTTGCCGCCGGGGTAGCGCCAGTCAAGGGCGCCAAAGGCTGGAACAGATCCCGTCCGCCGGCCGACACGCCAACCACCAGCACCACCGCCCAAACAGCCAGCAACAGGCCTATTGCCTTATTGGCCAGAGAGCCCGCGCCGGCATCGGCCGGCGTGGAAGTGAAGGCGCCCAGCATTACCGCGCTCCATATGGCCAGGAAGGCCCAGCCCAGCATCATTATCCATGCCGGCAGTATCGAATTGACCATCCACCAGGCGGTCGCGAACAGCAGCACGCCGAACAGGCGCTTGACGCCATTCATCCAGGCTCCTGTCTTGGGCAGCAAGGCCCTGGAGGACGCGCCCACGACCAGCAGCAGCAAGCCCTCGCCCCAGGCCAGGGCGAACAACGCCGCGCCGCCCAATACCACGTCGCCCGTTTGCGAAATGAACAACAGCACTCCGGCCAGCGGCGCCGCCACGCATGGTCCGACTATCAGCGCCGACAACATGCCCATGACAAACACGCCGCCATAGCGCCCGCCTGGAATCCGCGCCAAACGCTGATTCAGGGCGGTTTGCATTCCGGCCGGGGCCTGCAAGGTGAACACATCGAACATCGCCAAGGCCAGCAAACCCAGCAGCACAGCGAATACCGTCAAGACCCATGGTACTTGCAGCCATGCCGCCAGACTGGCGCCGATAAGACCCGCGGCTATGCCCAGCGCGGTGTACACCAGCGACATGCCCAGCACAAAAACGGCGGCCAGCGACAAGCCGCGCCAGCGCGACGCTTTGCCGGACTTGCCGGCATCGCCCGCCACAATGGCCAGCAATATCGGCACCATGGGCAAGACGCAAGGGGTAAACGACAGCAGCAAGCCCAATACCAGGCACAACGCGATGACTTTCAGCCACCCGGCGCCGGCCAGGTAATCGGCGAAACCGGTATCGCCCAGGCTAAGGGCGCCGCTGAAGCTGGCCGGCGCCTCGGCCTGGGCCGGCGTTGCGGCGCTTGCCGCCGTATGCGCCGCTTGCGGACGCGGGGCGGGCACGCTGGCCACGACTCCGCTTCCGCTCGCCTGATAGCCCGCCGCCGTTGGCGTAAGTGTGATCTGGGTCGTCATGGGCGGATAGCACAGTCCCGCATCGGCGCAACCCTGGCCGGTAACCGCCAGACTCAGGGGCTGGCTTGCGCCCGCCGCCAACGGCACACGCACCGTTATCTGGTCATAATAAACTTCTACGTCTTTCTCGAATGTCGGGTCGTATTTGACCAGGCCCGCGGGGAAGGCCGGCTGGCCCAATAAGCTGGGGCTGGAGTCGGGCGTGACGGCGAACTCCATGCGCTCGCGATACATGTAGTACTTCGGCGCTATCTTGAAATGCACATCAAGTTCGGTGGGCGTCGCCATGGCCGCCGAAAATACAAAAGCCTTTTCGGGATCCAGGAAATCCTCTTCCGCGCGCGCGGCCCCGGCATGCAGCAGCGCCATGGCCAGCATCAGGATGGCGAAGAAAGCCCGGGCTATTTTGTATGCGCCGCGCTTGTTTTCGGTACCCGGCGGCGCCCGGAGCCCGGACTTGCTTTCCAGCGGCACTTGCGAGGCATCATTGGTCAACGCCAAATACGACATCAGGACTTCCTTTGCATGGGCGCCTTGCGCCTGTTGCGACTATTGCCGCCGTGGCAATCGTGTCAGGTTTGTTCCGGCAACGTTTGCGTGCGCACCCATTGCGAATAGCTCGCCAAGCCCTTGGAAACCGCCAGGACAAGGATTTCGGGGACTTCGTAAGGGTGCAGCTGCACCAGCCGTTCTACCAGCGCCGGCGCCCTTGCCTGTGTGGTTTTCATGGTCAGCGGAATTTCTTCCGCGCCTTCCAGCACCCCGTTCCACATATACATTGACAGCCCCGGCGCGCCAAGGTTCACACACGCGGCAAGATGCTCTTCGACCAGGACATGCGCAATACGCTTGGCCAGCAATAAATCGGGCGCATTGCTGAGTATGACGACAATGTCGTTGGCCGCCGCCAAGGCAGCGGCATGGGCAGGCCCGGCGGTGGTATCCACGGAAGAAGGGGACGGCGTGGCGGAGGTCACGGAACGTGTCCTGAAAGTCGTTGGCAACGACCTATTCTACTCATAAAAAACGGGCCCTAAGGCCCGTTCTGGCGAAACTTGACCGGCCTGCGCTTATTCGGCGACGACTTCGTCCGCCACTTCGGGGCGATCGACCAGTTCCATGAAGGCCATGGGAGCGTTATCGCCTTGGCGGAAGCCCATTTTCAGGACACGGGTATAGCCGCCGTTGCGCTCTTTGTAGCGCGGGCCGATTTCGGCAAACAGCTTGACCACGGCATCGCGGTCGCGCAGACGGGCAAACGCCAGGCGCTTGTTGGCCAGCGTGGGCTCTTTGCCCAGCGTGATAAGAGGCTCGACGACGCGGCGCAATTCCTTGGCTTTCGGCAAGGTGGTCTTGATGGCTTCGTGCGTGAGCAACGAAACGGCCATGTTGCGGAACATAGCCAGACGGTGACTGCTGGTGCGATTTAATTTACGCAAACCACTACGGTGACGCATGATACTTTCCTTTGAATCTAGGTAACGGAAAATTCCGTTGGTTAACCGGCTCTTCTATCAGCTGGGCTGCGGGCCGGGTGCGGGCGGGACTTTAACACAATTCGGTCATCGTCCCTGAACAGGTACTAAGCTTACGGGCGTTCCAGGCCTACCGGAGGCCAGCTTTCAAGCTTCATGCCCAACGTCAAACCGCGCGCGGCAAGGACTTCCTTGATTTCGTTCAAGGACTTGCGGCCCAGGTTAGGCGTCTTGAGCAATTCGTTTTCGGTGCGCTGGATCAGGTCGCCGATGTAGTAGATATTTTCGGCTTTCAGGCAATTGGCCGAACGAACGGTGAGTTCCAGGTCGTCGACAGGGCGCAGCAGCACGGGGTCGATCTGCGGAGCATTGCCGCGCGCCTGAGGATTGTCGACGTAATCGCCGGCGCCTTCCAGGGCAGCAAACACCGAAATCTGGTCCATCAGGATGCGGGCCGACTGGCGCACGGCTTCTTCCGGCGAGACCACGCCATTGGTCTGGACGTCCAGAACCAGTTTGTCCAGGTCGGTGCGCTGCTCGACACGGGCGCTTTCAACCGAATAGCTGACGCGGCGCACCGGGCTGTACGACGCATCGAGCACGATGCGACCGATAGTGTGGGTGCGGTCGTCGATCAGGGCGCGCACATTGCCTGGCACATAGCCGCGGCCTTGCTCTACCTTGATCTGCATTTCAAGTTTGCCGGCTTCGGTCAGCGTGGCGATAACGTGATCGGGATTGATGATTTCGACGTCGTGCGGCAGTTCGATATCGCTGGCCAGAACCACGCCTTGGCCTTGCTTGCGCAATACCAGCGTAACTTCCTCGCGATTGTGCAGCTTGAACACCACGCCTTTCAGGTTCAGCAAAATGTCGACGACGTCTTCACGCACGCCGGCAATGGTGGAGTATTCGTGAACAACACCGGTCATCTGGACTTCGGTGGGCGCATAGCCGGCCATGGAGGACAGCAAGATGCGGCGCAGGGCATTGCCCAGCGTATGGCCGTAGCCGCGTTCGAACGGCTCCATGATGACCTTGGCGTGGTTCTTGCCAACAGGTACGACTTCAATGGAACGGGGTTTGAGAAAACCTTGTGACGACATGTATAGTCCTTTTCAATACCCTCGGCTCGTTACACCGATAAGGCTGATGGAGTGGCCGGGGCGATCCCGGCAATTGATACCGAATTGCATCCCTGGGGAGTCGCAATCCGGCACGATACCAAGCCGACAACGATCGGCATCGCAAAGCCCACTTGCCAGTAAACCTGGAAAAGTGGGCTGATGCAATTTGCAGCTTTTTTGCTTGCCTGGTGTTGCGCGGATCGATTTGAGATCAGCGCGAACCAGGCTAGCCATTAACGCGAATACAGCTCGACAACCATCGATTCGTTGACATCGCGTGCAACATCAGCGCGGTCTGGAGCCTGTTTAAAGGTGCCGGACAACTTGCTGGTGTCGACCTCGACCCACTGCGGCAAGCCTTGACCGGTGGCCAAATCGAGCGATTCACGAATGCGCAACTGGGCTTTCGCCTTTTCACGAATCGAGATGACGTCGCCGGCCTTGACCAACATCGAAGCGATGTCGGCGGTATGGCCATTGAGCTCGACCGAGCGGTGGTTGACCAGCTGGCGCGCTTCGGCGCGCGTAGAGCCGAAACCCATGCGATACACGACGTTGTCCAGACGCGATTCCAGCAATTGAATCAGGGTCTCGCCAGTGTTGCCACGACGACGCTCAGCTTCAACAAAATACTTGTGGAATTGCTTTTCCAGTACACCGTACATGCGCTTGAGTTTCTGCTTTTCGCGCAGCTGCAAACCGTAGTCGGACGTGCGAGCGCCCGAAGTGCGGCCGTGCTGACCAGGCTTGGATTCGAGTTTGCACTTCGAATCAAGCGAGCGGCGCGAGCTTTTCAAGAACAAATCTGTACCCTCGCGGCGCGAGAGTTTGCATTTAGGTCCAATATAACGTGCCAAGATGCTTCCCCTTAGATGCGACGGCGCTTGGGCGGACGGCAGCCGTTATGCGGCACCGGCGTGATGTCTGAAATGCTGGAAATTTTAATGCCCAGCGCATTCAGAGCACGCACCGACGATTCACGGCCAGGACCGGGGCCCTTGATGCGAACTTCAAGTGTTTTAATACCGTATTCCAGCGCGACGCGCCCAGCCGATTCCGCTGCAACCTGCGCGGCGAACGGTGTGGACTTGCGCGAGCCTTTGAAGCCCGCACCGCCGGAAGTCGCCCAGGACAATGCATTGCCTTGACGATCGGTAATGGTGATGATCGTGTTGTTGAAGGACGCATGAACGTGCGCGATGCCGTCCGATACGCTCTTCTTGATTTTCTTGCGTACGCGAGATGCGCCGCTGGTGGAAGCTTTCGCCATCTTCTATTCCTCGATTATTTCTTCAGGGAAGCAGCAGCGCGACGCGGCCCTTTACGGGTGCGGGCGTTGGTACGAGTACGTTGACCCCGTACAGGCAAGCCACGCTTATGGCGCATGCCCCGGTATGTTCCCAGATCGATCAGACGTTTGATCGACAATTGTACTTCGCGACGCAAATCACCTTCAACCGTGAACACGCCAACGTGTTCGCGGATACGTTCGAGTTCGGCGTCAGTCAGATCTTTCACTTTCTTGGAGAGTTCGATACCCGACGCTTCGCAGATTTTGCGAGCGCGAGTACGACCAATACCAAAAATCGCGGTAAGTCCGATTTCGGCGTGTTGATGCGGCGGAATGTTGATGCCAGCAATACGGGCCATGACTGTTCCTTGTTAAATCCGTTGCGTGTCGGCCATTAGCCTTGACGCTGCTTATGACGTGGTTCGGTGCAAATTACACGCACCACGCCGTGACGTTTAATGATCTTGCAGTTGCGGCAGATCCGCTTTACCGATGCCATTACTTTCATGGTTGACTCCTAGTTTCCTGTAACCGGCCGCTTATTTCGAGCGGAAGACAATTCTGGCACGCGACAGATCATAGGGCGTGAGCTCCACTGTGACCTTGTCACCCGGCAGAATCCGGATGTAATGCATACGCATCTTGCCCGATATATGACCCAATACCACGTGGCCATTTTCCAGCTTGACGCGAAAAGTTGCGTTGGGGAGGTTTTCAAGGACCTCTCCTTGCATTTGAATGACGTCGTCTTTTGCCATTTCTTTTTTACCGCATTGGCAATCCCGCACCCTTGAAGTTGGCCTTCTTGAGCAGCGAGTCGTACTGGTGGGACATCATGTAGGCCTGAGCCTGCGCCATGAAATCCATAGTCACCACCACAATAATTAACAAAGAGGTACCACCAAAATAAAACGGTACATTCCAACGCATCTGCATGAATTCGGGCAACAAACACACCAGGGTGATGTAAATTGCGCCGGCCAGAGTCAAACGCATCAGTATCTTGTCGATATAGCGCGATGTTTGATCACCTGGGCGTATGCCTGGAACGAAGGCACCACTTTTCTTCAAATTATCTGCGGTCTCGCGACTATTAAATACCAATGCCGTATAAAAGAAGCAGAAGAAAATGATCAAAGCTGAGAACAATGTAACGTAGAGCGGTTGATGCGGCTCGAGTGCTGCCGCCAGATCGCCCAGCCAACGCATGTTCGGGTTACTGGAAAACCAGCTGGTTACTGTTGCGGGCAGCAAGATAATGGACGAAGCGAAGATCGGAGGAATTACCCCTGACATGTTCAGCTTCAGCGGCAAATGCGAACTTTGGCCGCCATAAATCTTGTTGCCTACCTGGCGCTTGGCATAGTTCACCGTAATGCGGCGCTGGCCGCGTTCGACGAACACCACAAAATATGTGACCGCGACAACCAGCACCAGAATGAACAAGGCCGACAGGACGGACATCGAATCCGTACGCACCAGATCCAGCATGCCTGCCAGGGCGCTAGGCAATCCGGCAACGATACCGGCGAAAATCAGTATCGAAATACCATTGCCCATGCCGCGCTCGGTGATTTGCTCGCCCAGCCACATCACGAACATTGTGCCGGTAACCAGGGTAACCACAGTCGTAAAGCGGAACATCATGCCGACGTCGATCACCAGCCCTGGTTGCGATTCAAGGGCGACCGAGATACCGACAGCCTGGATCAGGGCCAGAAACACCGTGCCGTAGCGGGTGTACTGAGTGATCTTGCGCCGGCCCGATTCGCCTTCTTTCTTGATTGCTTCAAGGGTAGGCACCACGACCGCCATCAACTGCATGATGATGGAAGCGGAAATATAGGGCATGATCCCCAGCGCGAACACCGAAAACCGCGATAGCGCGCCACCCGAAAACATATTGAACAAGCCCAGGATACCGCCCTGGTTTTGCTGGAACAGATCGGACAGCGCGTCGGGATTGATGCCCGGCACGGGTATATGCGTTCCCAACCGATAGACCACCAGGGCGAGCACCAGGAAGACGATACGGCGCTTTAAATCGCCGTACCGCGAACCGGGTTTACTCTGTGCCTGAGCTTTAGCCACCGTTACCCCTTAAGCCAGCGAGCCGCCGGCAGCCTCGATTGCAGTGCGGGCGCCGGCCGTTGCGGTAATCCCTTTCAGGACAACCTTGCGCGACAATTCACCGGACTTGATAACCTTGACGTAACGCACAGCCTGGCCCACGACACCGGCTTGCTTGAGCACCTGGACGTCGATATCGTCGACAGGCAGGCGTTCAAGATCGGACAGCCGCACTTCGGCCGACAGATGCTGGTTCATGGCGGTAAAGCCGCGTTTCGGCAGACGGCGCTGCAAAGGCATTTGACCGCCCTCGAAGCCGACTTTATGGAAACCGCCGGTACGCGATTTTTGACCTTTGTGGCCGCGGCCGCAGGTTTTACCCAGGCCCGAGCCAATGCCGCGCCCGACACGGCGCTTGGCATGCTTGCTGCCTTCGGCCGGTTTTAGCGAATTAAGTTGAGTTTCTGACATCCCGATTCCTTTCAGGCTTCCGAGACGGTAACGAGGTAATCCACTTTACGGATCATCCCACGCACCTCGGGCGTATCGACCAGTACGCGGCTGCTATTGATGCGACCCAGCCCCAGACCGCGCACCGTAGCGCGGTGAGATTGCTTGGTGCCAATAACAGAGCGCACGAGAGTTACTTTGATTTGCTTCTGTGCCATGACTTACCCCAGAATATCTTCTACCGACTTGCCACGCTTGGCGGCGATATCGGCAGGAGTCGAGCAGGCACGCAAGCCATTAAGCGTTGCGCGGACCATGTTGTAGGGATTGCTGGAGCCCAGGCTTTTTGCAACCACATTACGCACGCCCATCACTTCGAAAATAGCGCGCATCGGGCCGCCGGCAATAACGCCGGTACCTTCAGCCGCCGGCGAAATGAGAACGGTGGAAGCGCCATGCTTGCCTACGACGGTGTGATGCAACGTGCCATTCTTCAGGGCTACCTTGAGCAAACCGCGACGCGCCTGTTCCATTGCTTTTTGTACAGCGACAGGCACTTCGCGGGCCTTGCCTTTGCCCATTCCGATGCGGCCATCGCCATCGCCTACCACGGTCAATGCGGCAAAGCTCATGGTGCGACCACCCTTGACCACTTTGCTGACGCGATTGACCGCGATCATTTTTTCACGCAAGCCGTCGTCGCTCTCTTTCTCGGCGGCGTGCTTGCCTTGTGCTTTAGCCATTTGACAATTCCTTGCTTAGAATTTCAGGCCGGCTTCACGCGCGGCGTCGGCCAACGCTTTCACGCGGCCATGATAACGGAAGCCCGAACGATCAAAGGCAACCAGCTCTATGCCAGCGGCTTTTGCTTTTTCGGCCACGCGCTTGCCGATCAGGCCGGCAGCGGCGATATTGCCGCCGTTGACACTTTGACTGGCGAGTTCTTTGCGCACTTCCGGCTCGAGCGTGGAAGCGCTGACGAGCACACGATCGCCTTCCGGCGAAATGATGTTCGCGTAAATGTGCAGGTTCGAACGGAAAATCGAGAGGCGATGTACTCGCAATTCGCTGATTTTCCGACGAGTCGGGACTGCACGACGCAAACGGGAGATTTTCTTGTCCATAATTCGTCCTTGCCTGCGCGCTTATTTCTTCTTGGTTTCTTTGATGATGACGCGTTCATCGGCGTAACGCACGCCCTTGCCCTTGTAGGGTTCGGGTTCGCGATAAGCGCGGATTTCCGCTGCCACCTGACCAACAACCTGCTTGTCCGAACCCTTGATGACGATCTCGGTTTGAGTGGGGCACTCGACCTTGATGCCTTCGGGCATGTTATGCAGGATGTCGTGGGAAAAACCAAGCTGCAATTTCAGCGCGTTACCTTGGACCTGGGCGCGAAAGCCCACGCCTACCAGGCTGAGTTTGCGTTCGAAGCCTTTGCTGACGCCGGTTACCATATTGGCGACCAGCGCGCGCAACGTACCCGACATAGCCTTGGCTTCGCGGGACTCGTTGGCGACAACAAAAGTCAGTTGGCCGTCGGCCTGATTGACGACTACGTCGCCCTTCAAGGCTTGCGTCAGCGAGCCCAAAGGCCCCTTGACAACAATTTGACCTGCGCTGATTACGGCTTCTACACCTTGGGGTACCGGGACTGGGTATTTTGCAATGCGTGACATATGATTCTCCTTATGCCACGTAGCAAAGCACTTCGCCGCCCACGCCATTGGCGCGAGCTTTGCGATCGGTCATGACACCGCGCGGAGTCGACACGATAGCCACGCCCAAACCATTCATTACCTGAGGAATGGACTTGCTGCTTTTATAGATACGCAGCCCTGGACGCGACACGCGGTCGATACGCTCGATGACCGGACGGCCAGCGTAATATTTAAGAGTGATTTCCAGAACAGGCTTGGCCTTGTCGCCGCCGATCTGGAAACTGTCGATATAGCCTTCGTCTTTCAGCACGGCAGCAATAGCTACCTTCAGCTTCGAGGAGGGCATGCTGACCGACGTTTTGTTGACTTGCTGTGCGTTACGCACCCGGGTCAACATGTCGGCGATGGGATCGCTCATGCTCATGTGTATTTCTCCTACCAGCTGGCTTTGGTCATGCCCGGCACTTCGCCACGCAGCGCCATTTCGCGCAGTTTGTGACGAGTTAAACCGAACTTGCTATAAACGCCACGCGAACGACCCGTGACAACGCAACGATTGCGCTGGCGAGTTGGGTTGGAGTTGCGCGGCAGTTGCTGCAGTTGCAAACGAGCCTGGTAGCGCTCTTCGTCAGTCTTGGACTGATCGTCGATGATCGCTTTCAGCGCTGCACGTTTGGGTGCAAATTTTTCTGCCAGCTTGGCGCGTTTGATATCGCGATTGATGAGTGAAAGTTTTGCCACGTCATCGCCCCTTAATTGCGAAACGGGAAGCTGAAGGCGGTAAGCAATGCCTTGGCTTCGTCGTCGGTCTTGGCTGTAGTGGTGATACTGATGTTCATCCCACGCACGGCGTCGATTTTGTCGTATTCGATTTCAGGGAAGATAAGCTGCTCTTTTACCCCGATGTTGTAGTTGCCACGTCCATCGAATGCACGACCGGAAATACCGCGGAAGTCGCGAACGCGCGGCAAAGCCACGGCGACCAGGCGGTCCAGGAATTCGTACATGCGCTGGCCACGCAAAGTGACCATGCAACCGATCGGGTAGTCTTCACGGATCTTGAAACCCGCGATAGCCTTGCGCGTTTTGGTGACGACGGGCTTCTGGCCCGCAATCTTGGTCAAGTCAGAGACAGCGTGCTCAATGACTTTCTTGTCCGACACAGCTTCCGAGACACCCATGTTCAGGGTGATCTTGGTGATGCGGGGCACTTCCATTACGCTTTTGTAGCCAAATTTGGCTTGCAGGTCGACGGCGACCTTGCTCGCGGTAAAACTCTTGTAAACGAGCCATGTTCTTCGCCCCTTAAGCCTTGGCGCCAACGACGGCGCCGCTGGAACGGAATACACGGACCTTGCTGCCATCGACTTCTTTGACCCCGACGCGATCGGCCTTGCCGGTCTCGGGATTGAAAAGCGCCACATTGGAAATGTGGATGGGCATGGTCTTGTCGATAATGCCACCTTGCGTACCGGCCATGGGATTGGCCTTCACGTGTTTCTTGACGACATTAATGCCTTCGACCAGGACATGGTCGGCGTCAACACGCTGGAGCACGGTGCCACGGCGTTTTTTGTCGCGACCGGTCAGTACAATGACCTCGTCGCCTTTACGGATATTTTCCATGGTTCGCTCCTTACAGCACTTCGGGAGCCAGCGACACAATCTTCATGAACTTTTCTGTACGCAACTCGCGCGTGACAGGTCCGAAGATACGGGTACCGATGGGTTCCAGCTTAGCATTGAGCAACACGGCAGCGTTGCCACCGAACTTGATCAGCGAACCGTCTTTACGACGAACGCCCTTAGCGGTGCGAACCACTACAGCGTTGTATATTTCGCCTTTTTTGACGCGCCCGCGTGGGGCCGCATCTTTGACACTGACTTTGATAATGTCACCGATAGCGGCATAACGGCGCTTGGAGCCGCCTAACACCTTGATGCACATGATTCTGCGTGCGCCAGTGTTATCGGCCACGTCCAGCGTGGTCTGCATTTGGATCATGATTTTTCCTGTTCCAACTTAGCCGCACCGCGCCACTAGGTATTAATGGCGCCACACAACCAGTTTTGGTCCCGTCAGGCTGAAAACCGCAACAGCCCTGGGTTGAAATCTGCTAAAAAAACTCGTATTGCCTACATAAAACCGGTTTATGCGGGTGTTGCGTGGTGTGCCGCGCTGTGCGACATATTACGCTCCCATAGGCAAGTTTCGTATAATAGCTTTTTTATAGCGACATTGCAAGCGCTATGTGGTTTATATGAAAACATCCACCGCAAGCCGGGCCATCCGCATGGGAAATGTTCTGTGTCTCACAGTTCGTTGCCAGTTTTTTGTTCAAGCTATGCGCACAGACGACCGGATAGCCTACCGGCCCTGCGGAACGGCCGTGACCGTTACCGTGGCACCACGTATACCCGTAGCGGGAGCAACGGCTTGCCTGGCGGTTTTTTCCTTATCGAGATTTTTCAGGTAACCATCGTAGGTTTCGCCATGAGCCAGACGCCTTACCTCTTCCCCTACTTTCCAGCCCCATTTCTGGCCGCCCTGCAGCAAGGCGGCCTGGGTAACCATATCCACATAGGAAGAACGCAAAATAAAAGCGATGCTGGTTTCGTAGCTTCCGCCTTCACGCTCGAGCCGATTGGCGATTTGCCAGTTGGAAATGGCATTGAGCAAGACAGAATTGAGATGATCGAAATGCTTGCGATAAAACGGGTTACGGGGCAGCGTTATCAATGCTTCGAAAAAGACCCGGTTGATCGTGTCACCGCTGAGCTCTTTGTCTTTATCGATCAGATCATCCCAGATGTGCGCTATGTTGCAAATTAATTCGATGCACTCGACCGCCGAGCTATCACCTTTCATCCAACGCATCATCTGCTCTTGTTCAAAATACATGCCCATGCTTTCACGCCTATTGATAAAAAGTTATCCGCCATTTCTCGGCATGTTTGCGTAAAAATTAGCCGGGCACTTCCGCGCCAGCCACAGGCGGCGTATCCAATAGCGAAAAAATACCATAGCTTTGCAATACAAGCTGGGTTTCTTCATTGGGCACATCGTCCGCATATACTTTTATCCCCAGGCGGGCGGCTGTCTGGGCTACCGCCGACGCCAGCTGCGCGGCGCCTGGGCTGGCCAGCAAATGCGCAATCATGTCGCCGCCCAGCTTCACGTAGCTGAATTCCGCTTCGTGCAAATGCATCAGCGCTTCGGGCTGCTGGGCCAGGCGACGCAGCGCCGTGCGGGCGCCGGCCGCCACGACCTGGCTGCAGAACTCCTGGACTTCAGCCGGATAGGCAATCAAGCCGTGGGCGTCGATTTCCAGCAACAAACGGCCGATCTGGTCCGGCTGCGCATGCAAGCCCCGCAAGCGCCGTTTCATTTCCGGCAAGAAATGGGGCTGCAACAGCGACGGCAAGGATACCTTGATGACCAGCTCCCCGGCATGGCTGTCCAGCCAGGCCAGGCCAAGTTCGATGGCGCGCAAGTCGCAATCGGCCGACAGGCCCAGCCGCACCGCCGCCGGCATGAACAAATAGCCCGACAACAAGCTTGCCCCATTCTTGCCATCGCGCAATTCCAGCGACGCCTCATGCCTGTCGCCGGAGCCGTGATTGCCGTAGATGGCGCGGCGCAGGGACAATTCCAGCTTGTCTTGCGACAAGGCATCGGTCAACAGACTGCGCCAGGCCGCCTCGCCGGTTCCGCCGGACGACTTGCCAGGCCTGTCGTTGTTATAAGACACGAACTCAACATCGTCGTGGCCCGCGCTTTCGGCGAACATCAGGCCGTGATCCAGCCTGGCCAGAACCATGCTGACATCGCAATCCGGACTGTAGTCGGTCAGCGCCAGGCTCCAGCGGCACAGCCGGCCATCGTTCAGACGCACCCGCAACACATCCAGGACCTGCCGCACCTGCTGAACCAGCCGGGTAGCGTCCACGCCAATAGAGGACGGCATCAGCAGCACAAAGTCCGATCCGTTCAAGCGCGCCGCTTGCGCGCGCATTTCGGGAAAAGCGTCTATGGCCCGCATTACGCCCTGCCCGACCGAGCGCAGCCACTGGTCGGCTTCGCTGCGCGTCATCGCGGCATTCAAGTTGACGAGGTCGCGCTGGCGGAAGATAAGCACATGCCCGTTGGCGGGCGGGATTTCGGCGCTGCCTTTCAACACGCGCAACAGTTCGTTGACGAAATACTTGCGATTGGCCAGGCCGGTCACCGGGTCCTGATTGACTTCCAGGCGCAGCGATTCAATGCGTGCGTTCTGTTCCTGGGCCGTGGCCCTGACCCGTTCGCGCACGTCGCGGATCATGCGGGTAGCCGACGCCAGTTCGGCCACTCGCGGGCGCGACGATGCCGGCGCCGGATGCCCGCCCTCGGCAATCGCCCGAACCTGCTCGGTGATTTCATCCTTCAGGGCGCGTTTCAGCCAGCGTATCAACAGTATTGCAAACAAGGCCCACAGCAAGCCGGCGCCCACCACCAGGCTGAACACCCGGGTGCTGCTGCGCCACAGCGAATCGCGCGCCGACAAGTCGTCGGAAGTAATCGACAGCTGGCCCACCTGCCGCCAGCCATCGGATACCTGGCGCGTCGCGGTGGGAGTTACCAGCGGCAATAAGTCGCTGAACCAGTCCGGCGCCACGCCAGCGCCCTTGCTCTCGGATGAACGGCGCTCGATCATCATCCCATCGGTTCCCTTCAGGCTTATGCCGCGGAACTGGCCGCTATCGTACAAGGCCGAAATCAGTAATTCGCGGGTAATCACGTCCTGGTTTCCTGGCTGAGACAAGGACAAAGCCAAGGACGACGCCGCATTTTCGCTTTGCGCCTGCAACTGCGAGTTCAAGTACTGGCGAGCCCCGCCAATGCTGAAGACCAGCGTGCCTGCCAAAATGAAAACAATTGCCACCGTAACGCTGAGCAAAAGCTGTTTGAGTAAAGACATACTATTGAACGCCTATTAACGAAACTATCTGGAGAATCAAGGCTGGAAACCTTCCTTCTGCATTTTGGCCAGCAAACTGCGCCAATGCCCGATACGATCCGGCGATGTCGTCGCCGCCCCGGCTACATAAATGCCCTGCGCATTGAAACTGAACACAGGGGTAAGGTCGCGCCGCTGGCTGGCCGGCCTGATGGAACCCACCAGGCTATCAAGCACCAGGGGGTCGGCATTGGGAGTCGGGTAATAACCCAGCACCATGTGTGCAATCGAGGTCGAACTGCCCATGCCGCCGATACGCGCCTTGACGTAAACAAACCGCAATTTTTCCGCAGGCACGCCCATATTGATCAAGGAGAAATACTTTCCAATTACAAAATCTTCGCAATCGCCCGCTTGCTTGCCCAGCGTTTCAAGCGGCGTTGCCCAATAGTCGGCGCGGCTCCATACGTAACGATCCTCGCTGCCGCTTACCGTGGAATTCCAGAAATCGTTCACTATGCGCAGTTGCGCCAGTTCAGGCGCGGAACGCTCCCGCGACATCATGGCGAGCCAGCGCGACACCACCGTGACGCCGCGTTGACCGTAGCGGGCCAGCACTAATTTCTGTATGTGGGAGTCATTGAACTGCAGTGCCGTAGCCGGCGTGTATACCGCCGCGGCCAGCACGAGTCCGATGGCCGATAGCAATAGATACAAGCGGGTTTGGTGGGAAACAAATGCGGCGCGCATGGCCAGTGTTGTAACCAAACTAAACTGGAAAGGCAAACAAAATCAATAAACCACACTATAAGTATGTCGATAAGAAACAACCCCGATTGCATTTTGTAGTTTGAAAGAACCGCAAAATGCAATCGGGAGTAAAAACCGGCATGCGACGCCGCCGCATGCCAGGTACAACCAACCGCTATAAACCGCTAAGCGCAATACCTCCGATTAGTGGTGATCGACATTCAGCTTTCCGGAATCGACCAGTTGCTTGATCATCTTGCTCTGGTCGTTATCGGCGCCGGCCAGATCATGCAAATCGACATCCTTGAGCACGATCTGCTGGTCGAAGCCCGCACCATTGGCGGGATTCAAGCCGCCATGGGTGCTGACGTTTATGACCGTATCGCCGTTGGATTCGGACAGATGCAGGAACTTGGTCAGATCGGCGCCGGCGGCGTCTTCACCAACCAGCAGGTCCGACAAATCAAGCTTGTCATGGGCAACATCAAAATCGTTGATGGTGTCCACGGCAGGATTGCTGTTTGTGCCCTGATCCCCGGCTTCCCAAAGGAAGATGTCATCCCCGTCGCCGCCGATCAGGGTGTCATTGCCCTTGCCGCCGATAAGAACATCGTCGCCCTTGCCGCCTTCCAGCCTGTCGTTGCCATCTCCAGCCAACAGGATTTCGCCGTTGTCCGTGCCCGTAAGGGTACTGCCTTCATGATAGGAAACCGTTACATCGGCGGAGTCCTGGCCATGATCGGCAGTCTGGATGGTGTAGGTGTCGGTTACATCGGCCGGATGGGCCTTGGAAGAGTCCACCGTCATGGTAAGGGTGTAGGTATCCGAATCTTTATCGTCGTCGCTGCTGACATAGATGGCATACGTACCACTCACATCAGCAGTGAACGTGCCACCATCGTTGATGGCATGTTGCTGGCCATCCGCGCCGCTGTACTTCATCAGCACGTGATCGTTAGACAAACGATCAAGATTCAGGGTTTCACCCGCCATGAGCGTTACATAAATAATATCGCCACTGTTGTTATACCCTTCCGCGGTTCCTGTGACCTTGACCTGAGCCTTGCCGTCAGACAAGTTTTTCGTGGAAAAATCATTGCGAGCGAGTGTTCTTTCATCACTGCCGCTGCCATTAGAGACGCTGATCGACTTGATATTGCCAGAGCCGAAGCCTGCTCCCTTGCCCCATCCGGTATCGATCGTCACCGGCCCAAGCGTCAGCGCGCCGCTACCCGCCGTGTCATTGGCCAGCAAGGCACCCTCATTCAGGACGATTTCTGATTCAAGGATATTCGTGATGACACTATCGTCCACGGCAACGGGAGCCACATCGACCGGCGCGGTCACATTGATGGTGATCGTCGAGCTTGCCGTATCGCCGTCGCCATCCGTCAGCGTATAGCTGAACGTGTCCTTGCCCGCGCTCTCGGGCGTGTACTGGTAATGGCCCAGGTTATTGCCTCCGAGGTCGATGACGAACGTACCATGCGAGGTCGTGATCGTCAGCTCCGACGTATCGCTGTTGAAAGTAGCTTTTTGGCCAAGGCCTTGCACATTGTCGTCGCCATCGAAGGTATAGGTCTTGCCTTCGACCGTGATCGTCGAGATGAACGCACCTTCCACATCGGCGCCGATGTTGCCGGAGACCGACACGTCGCCCGAGACTGGCGCCACAACGGTGTCCTGGATCGCGGCGTTCAGGTCGTTCAGGTCATCGACCAGGATGGTGTTGTTCGCATTGGGGTTGTCCGGATTGTACGAAATCGGGTCGATGTACTGGCCGGTCGCGTCTTCTCCCAGGCCGATGCCGTAGGAGTTGATGCCGTTCGCGTCCAGGAAGTCTTCCCAATCCTTTTGCTGATTGCTGTCGACGGCGCCGTTCTCGGGCTCGCCATCGGTGAAGAAATACGAAACGTTCTGGACATGATCGCCGGCCAGCTTGCCGGAGTCTGAGTCGTCCCACGCTTGCATCGCTTGGTCGATCGCATCCTCGTAATTGGTTCCACCGCTGGATGACAGGGCGTTGACCAGGGCTTTGGCTTGGGCCAGGGTCATCCATCCGTCGCCCAATTGCTGGCCGCCGGAGCTGAAGCTGACAAGCAGCACACGCACATCGCCGGACTCGCCGTATTGGTCGAGCAATTTATTGACGGCGTCCTTCAACACCTCCATGCGGGTCAGTTCGTCATTGCGTCCCTTCGGCACGCCGCTGTCGTACGCCATACTTCCCGATTTATCCAGCACCAGCATGATGTTGATGCCGGCGGAAGACAGTTCCGCGTTTTCGGTGACGGGAGCAAGCGACGGCGCCGTATCGGTAATCAGCACATCGATGGTGTCGGTGGCCTTGCCGCCGGACGTGTCCTCGACCGTGACCGTGAAATGATCCTGAACGCTGTTGTCGCCGCTTGCGTGGTTCTGCGCGCCGTCCACCTCGTAGGAATAGGTCACCTTGCCGGTAACCGGGTCGTAGCCGGTCAGCGTCAACGTCCCCTTGCCGGTCTCGATGTGAACAGGGCTGCTTCCCAGGTTAGCAAGCTGCGCAGGGTTAAGCGTGATGTCGTTGCCCGAACCATCGATCGTGATGCTCTTCAAGCCGGCATCGGCATCGATCGTGAACGAACCGTCATGCGAGCCGCTGTTGTCCTCCGATACGCTCACGTCGCCTACAGCATTGTCGTTGTTGTCTTCGACAACGATGGTCGGGACGGGAGTCTCGACGCCCGCCACCGAAAAGTGACCGGTCGTGCCATCGCCGTCGCCATCCGTTACCTTGTAGGAAAAATCGACCTTGCCATCGCTGGTGCCTTGCATGGACTGATACTGGTAGAACTCCCATAGGCCGGTGCTCGGCGTCAAGCGCACATCGAACACCAGATCGCCCGTGACCGCGTCGAACCCCTGGATAAGACTGTCGGAAGTCTCCATCCGGATGTCGTGCCCGGTGTAGGTTTTCAAGCCATCTTCAGCGCCCGTCAATTCCAGCTTGCCTGCGCCGTCGGCGCCATAGCCGAAGTCCAGCGTGCCTTTCGCGTAGGCGATTTCCTGCCCGTGGCTGTCGCCCAGGAACTGGATGCTCTTGACCGTAAAGTCGCTGTTATCGCCAGGGCCATCGTTACCGTTGTCGGTCGCCATCAGCACGATCTTGTCGAATCCGCCTTTGTCGCTGACCGTGAAATTGCCGGCGTAATCTCCATCCTGGTTATCGGAGCTGAATGTTTGCCTGCCGATCTCGACACCATCGCGGTAGAAAACGACCACGCCGCTTTCCTTTTCGCCGCCGAACATCTGGGAAAACTCGATCTTCGCGCCGTAAGCCACTTTGCCGTCATTCAGTTCAATGACCAACTCTTCGGAAGCCGATTGCCCATGGCCCGTCTCGCGCCAGTCAACCTCATTCGGCAGATTATTCTTGCCATCAGGCGCGTCATTACTGGCCACGCCCAGGCCCATATTGGTTTGATTAACCTTGGCGTCGATCAACGTCAGGTCGTCGCTATGACCATTGCTGTCGTCGTTATCGCCATCCTTGAAGCCCTTGCCGGTAACACTAACGGCGCCATTATTGAAATTGAGCTTCCAGTCGGTATCGCCATCGTCACCCGAGCTGGCAAAGTTCACCGCACCCGTATAAACCTCGGGAATATCCTGTCTCGTTACCAATACAGTGTCTGTCTCATGCGTGGCAGGCGCGTCGTCTTCAATATTGATGGTGATGGTGGAGTCCGCCTGGCTGTGACCATCGCTGACGGTAACCTTGACATCCACCGCCAGGACATCCTCGGCAGTCGTATCAGGGTGGTCAACGGGGCCGGACAATTCAACATCAACCTTTCCGCTATTGTCGACCGAGATGGTTATGACCTTCTCGCCATCCACAGAGCCCTCCAGCGTATGGCCATTGTCGGAGCTGCTCCATAGAACCTCTTTGCCGCCAGAGGTCAATTCAGGAGGATTCGACAGCGTCACAGTAATGTTGCCTGGAGCCGTATCGCCGTCTGTAATATGCAACTGTCCCGAACCGGACGGATTATTGCTTGTATCTCCAGGACCATTGGTGTCCTGCAGACCGCCTTCCAGGCCTTCTTCGGAAACGTTTATGGTGGTTGGGTCCACTTCAGGCGCTTGATGCGTAACAGGGATCGAGACTGAATCGTCGGAAACCTGCAGGTTCTCGAGGTTCCCGTCGCCGGTATGGGACGCGATGTGGTTGTCAACAGCATCAGCATTGGGCGCTATCGGATTGGAGTCGATTGAGCCGGAGGTCGCCCCATTGGCGATATGCACCACTTCACCGTTGGCCAGCGTGAAGGTCATCGCGCCGTGCGCCGCAACCGGGTTGCCATCGGCATCGGTCAGGTTCACCGTGTAGGTGATCGTGCCGCCTTCGGCCACACTGTCGGTGTTCGCCGTCAGGGTTGCGGTTACTGTGTCGATCGTGTCAACGATAGCCACCGAAGCGTCGTCGCCCAGTGTCAGGTTCTCCAGCGCCTTGCCGTCGATGGTCGCATCCGTCACGCCCAGTTCAACCGTATCGCCATCCTTGTAGACGTCGTCGCCCTGTGCAGGCAGCGTGTACTCGACCGAAGTTGAGCCGGCCACGATGACCACGGTTTGACTGTTCGACAACGTTACCGTCAGGTCGTGATCCAGCGCTTCCTTGATGCTGATCGTGAATACAGGCGACTGCGCTTCGTTAACCTCACCGTTGCCAGCAATGCTCACCTCCACCGCATCACCCTGGTTACCAGGGTTGCCTGGATCGCCAGGATTGCCGGGTGTGCCCGGCTCGTCGGTTACCGCTACGTTGGTATTGCCCGTCGTGGCTACCTGCTCGAAGTTACCATCGCCGTCAACCGTCTTGATGCTGTTCTCGATCGCAGGCTGACCACCTTGGGTCGCGTCGTCAGCCACAGGCAGCGAAGCGATCGAACCCGACGTTGCGCCATTGGCAATCTGCACCACTTCACCATTAGCCAGCGTGAAGGTCATGTCACTTTGAGCTGTTACCGGATTGCCATCGGCATCGGTCAGGTTCACCGTGTAGGTGATTGTGCCGCCTTCGGCCACGCTGCCCTCCGGATCGGCCGTCAAGGTCGCTGTCACCGTGTCGATCGTGTCAACGATAGCCACCGAGGCGTCGTCGCCCAGCGTCAGGTTCTCCAGCGCATCGCCACCGATGGTCGCATCCTTCAAGCCCAGTTCAACCGTATCGCCATCCTTGTAGACGTCATCGCCCTGCGCAGGCAGCGTGTACTCAACCGAAGTCTGGCCAGCCGTAATCACAACCGTTTGGTTGTTCGACAACGTCACCGTCAGGTTATGGTCCAGCGCTTCCTTGATGCTGATCGTGAACACCGGCGAATTCGCTTCAGTGACTTGACCGTTGCCAGCAATGCTCACCTCCACCGCATCGCCCTGGTTAGGGGTGCCCGGATCGCCAGGATTGCCGGGTGTGCCTGGCTCGTCGGTTACCGCTACGTTGGTGTTGCCCGTCGGGGCTACCTGCTCGAAGTTACCGTCACCGTCAACCGTCTTGATGCTGTTCTCGATCGCGGGCTGACCACCTTGGGTCGCGTCGTCGGCCACAGGCAGCGAAGCGATCGAGCCAGACGTTGCGCCATTAGCAATCTGCACCACTTCACCGTTGGCCAGCGTGAAGGTCATTGCGCCATGCGCCGCAACCGGATTGCCATCGGCATCGGTCAAGCTCACCGTGTAGGTGATCTGGCCGCCTTCGGCTACGCTATCCGTATTAGCCGTCAAGGTTGCCGTCACCGTGTCGATCGTGTCAACGATAGCCACCGAGGCATCGTCGCCCAGCGTCAGATTCTCCAGCGCCTTGCCGTCGATAGTCGCATCCGTCACGCCCAGCTCAACCGTGTCGCCGTCCTTGTAGACGTCGTCGCCTTGCGCAGGCAGCGTGTACTCGACCGAAGTTGAGCCGGCCACGATGACCACGGTTTGACTGTTCGACAACGTTACCGTCAGGTCGTGATCCAGCGCTTCCTTGATGCTGATCGTGAACACCGGCGAATTCGCTTCAGTGACTTCACCGTTGCCAGCAATGCTCACCTCCACCGCATCACCCTGGTTACCAGGGTTGCCTGGATCGCCAGGATTGCCGGGTGTGCCCGGCTCGTCAGTCACTGCCACGTTGGTATTGCCCGTCGTGGCTACCTGCTCGAAGTTACCGTCGCCTTCCACATCCGCGATGCTGTTCGCGATCGCGGGTTGGCCACCCTGGGTCGCGTCGTCGGCCACAGGCAGCGAAGCGATCGAGCCAGACGTTGCGCCATTAGCAATCTGCACCACTTCGCCGTTGGCCAGCGTGAAGGTCATTGCGCCATGCGCCGCAACCGGGTTGCCATCGGCATCGGTCAAGCTCACCGTGTAGGTGATCTGGCCGCCTTCGGCCACGCTATCCGTATTAGCCGTCAAGGTTGCGGTTACTGTGTCGATCGTGTCAACGATAGCCACCGAAGCGTCGTCGCCCAGCGTCAGGTTCTCCAGCGCCTTGCCGTCGATGGTCGCATCCGTCACGCCCAGCTCAACCGTATCGCCGTCCTTGTAGACGTCGTCGCCCTGCGCAGGCAGCGTGTACTCGACCGAGGTTGAGCCGGCCGCGATGACCACGGTTTGACTGTTCGACAATGTCACCGTCAGGTCGTGATCCAGCGCTTCCTTGATGCTGATCGTGAACACCGGCGAATTCGCTTCAGTGACTTGACCGTTGCCAGCAATGCTCACCTCCACCGCATCACCCTGGTTACCAGGGTTGCCCGGATCGCCAGGATTGCCGGGGGTGCCCGGCTCGTCAGTCACTGCCACGTTGGTATTGCCCGTCGTGGCTACCTGCTCGAAGTTACCGTCGCCTTCCACATCCGCGATGCTGTTCGCGATCGCGGGTTGGCCACCCTGGGTCGCGTCGTCGGCCACAGGCAGCGAAGCGATCGAGCCAGACGTTGCGCCATTAGCAATCTGCACCACTTCGCCGTTGGCCAGCGTGAAGGTCATTGCGCCATGCGCCGCAACCGGGTTGCCATCGGCATCGGTCAAGCTCACCGTGTAGGTGATCTGGCCGCCTTCGGCCACGCTATCCGTATTAGCCGTCAAGGTTGCCGTCACCGTGTCGATCGTGTCAACAATAGCCACCGAGGCATCGTCGCCCAGCGTCAGATTCTCCAGCGCCTTGCCGTCGATCGTCGCATCCGTCACGCCCAGCTCAACCGTATCGCCGTCCTTGTAGACGTCGTCGCCCTGCGCAGGCAGCGTGTACTCAACCGAGGTTGAGCCGGCCGCGATGACCACGGTTTGACTGTTCGACAATGTCACCGTCAGGTCGTGATCCAGCGCTTCCTTGATGCTGATCGTGAACACCGGCGGCTGCGCTTCGGTGACTTCGCCGTTGCCAGCAATGCTCACCTCCACCGCATCACCCTGGTTACCAGGGTTGCCTGGATCACCAGGATTGCCGGGTGTGCCCGGTTCGTCGGTGACATCCACAGACGTCTCACCCGTCGTGGCTACCTGCTCGAAGTTACCGTCGCCTTCCACATCCGCGATGCTGTTCGCGATCGCGGGTTGGCCACCCTGGGTCGCGTCGTCGGCCACAGGCAGCGAAGCGATCGAGCCAGACGTTGCGCCATTAGCAATCTGCACCACTTCGCCGTTGGCCAGCGTGAAGGTCATCGCGCCATGCGCCGCAACCGGGTTGCCATCGGCATCGGTCAGGTTCACCGTGTAGGTGATCGTGCCGCCTTCGGCCACGCTGTCGGTGTTCGCCGTCAGGGTTGCGGTTACTGTATCGATTGTGTCAACGATAGCCACCGAAGCGTCGTCGCCCAGCGTCAGGTTCTCCAGCGCATCGCCGTCGATGGTCGCATCCGTCAAGCCCAGTTCAACCGTGTCGCCGTCCTTGTAGACGTCGTCGCCCTGCGCAGGCAGCGTGTACTCGACCGAAGTTGAGCCGGCCACGATGACCACGGTTTGACTGTTCGACAACGTTACCGTCAGGTCGTGATCCAGCGCTTCCTTGATGCTGATCGTGAACACCGGCGAATTCGCTTCAGTGACTTCACCGTTGCCAGCAATGCTCACCTCCACCGCATCACCCTGGTTACCAGGGTTGCCTGGATCGCCAGGATTACCGGGTGTGCCCGGCTCGTCGGTTACCGCTACGTTGGTGTTGCCCGTCGGAGCTACCTGCTCGAAGTTACCGTCACCGTCAACCGTCTTGATGCTATTCTCAATCGCGGGCTGACCACCTTGTGTCTCGTCGTCAGCCACAGGCAGCGAAGCGATCGAACCCGACGTTGCGCCATTGGCAATCTGCACCACTTCACCGTTGGCCAGCGTGAAGGTCATCGCACCGTGCGCCGCCACCGGGTTGCCATCGGCATCGGTCAAGCTCACCGTGTAGGTGATTGTGCCGCCTTCGGCCACGCTGCCCTCCGGATCGGCCGTCAAGGTCGCTGTCACCGTGTCGATCGTGTCAACGATAGCCACCGAGGCGTCGTCGCCCAGCGTCAGGTTCTCCAGCGCATCGCCACCGATGGTCGCATCCTTCAAGCCCAGTTCAACCGTGTCACCGTCCTTGTAGACGTCGTCGCCTTGCGCAGGCAGCGTGTACTCGACCGAAGTCTGGCCCGCCGTAATCACAACCGTTTGGTTGTTCGACAACGTCACCGTCAGGTTATGGTCCAGCGCTTCCTTGATGCTGATCGTGAACACCGGCGAATTCGCTTCAGTGACTTGACCGTTGCCAGCAATGCTCACCTCCACCGCATCGCCCTGGTTAGGGGTGCCCGGATCGCCAGGATTGCCGGGGGTGCCCGGCTCGTCGGTTACTGCTACGTTGGTATTGCCCGTCGTGGCTACCTGCTCGAAGTTACCATCGCCGTCAACCGTCTTGATGCTGTTCTCGATCGCAGGCTGACCACCTTGGGTCGCGTCGTCAGCCACAGGCAGCGAAGCGATCGAACCCGACGTTGCGCCATTGGCAATCTGCACCACTTCACCATTAGCCAGCGTGAAGGTCATGTCACTTTGAGCTGTTACCGGATTGCCATCGGCATCGGTCAGGTTCACCGTGTAGGTGATTGTGCCGCCTTCGGCCACGCTGCCCTCCGGATCGGCCGTCAAGGTCGCTGTCACCGTGTCGATCGTGTCAACGATAGCCACCGAGGCGTCGTCGCCCAGCGTCAGGTTCTCCAGCGCATCGCCACCGATGGTCGCATCCTTCAAGCCCAGTTCAACCGTGTCACCGTCCTTGTAGACGTCGTCGCCTTGCGCAGGCAGCGTGTACTCAACCGAAGTCTGGCCCGCCGTAATCACAACCGTTTGGTTGTTCGACAACGTCACCGTCAGGTTATGGTCCAGCGCTTCCTTGATGCTGATCGTGAACACCGGCGAATTCGCTTCAGTGACTTGACCGTTGCCAGCAATGCTCACCTCCACCGCATCGCCCTGATTAGGGGTGCCCGGATCGCCAGGATTGCCGGGTGTGCCTGGCTCGTCGGTTACCGCTACGTTGGTATTGCCCGTCGTGGCTACCTGCTCGAAGTTACCGTCACCGTCCACAGCCGTGATGCTGTTCGCAAGCGCGGGTTGGCCACCTTGGGTCGCGTCATCGGCCACGGCAAACGGAGTGCTCTGACCCGAACTCGCGCCAGCCACAATCTGTAATCGTCTGCATGATTAGCCAGCGTGAAGGTCATGTCACTTTGAGCTGTTACCGGATTGCCATCGGCATCGGTCAGGTTCACCGTGTAGGTGATTGTGCCGCCTTCGGCCACGCTGCCCTCCGGATCGGCCGTCAAGGTCGCTGTCACCGTGTCGATCGTGTCAACGATAGCCACCGAGGCGTCGTCGCCCAGCGTCAGGTTCTCCAGCGCATCGCCACCGATGGTCGCATCCTTCAAGCCCAGTTCAACCGTATCGCCATCCTTGTAGACGTCATCGCCCTGCGCAGGCAGCGTGTACTCAACCGAAGTCTGGCCAGCCGTAATCACAACCGTTTGGTTGTTCGACAACGTCACCGTCAGGTTATGGTCCAGCGCTTCCTTGATGCTGATCGTGAACACCGGCGAATTCGCTTCAGTGACTTGACCGTTGCCAGCAATGCTCACCTCCACCGCATCGCCCTGGTTAGGGGTGCCCGGATCGCCAGGATTGCCGGGGGTGCCCGGCTCGTCGGTTACCGCTACGTTGGTATTGCCCGTCGTGGCTACCTGCTCGAAGTTACCATCGCCGTCAACCGTCTTGATGCTGTTCTCGATCGCAGGCTGACCACCTTGGGTCGCGTCGTCAGCCACAGGCAGCGAAGCGATCGAACCCGACGTTGCGCCATTGGCAATCTGCACCACTTCACCATTAGCCAGCGTGAAGGTCATGTCACTTTGAGCTGTTACCGGATTGCCATCGGCATCGGTCAGGTTCACCGTGTAGGTGATTGTGCCGCCTTCGGCCACGCTGCCCTCCGGATCGGCCGTCAAGGTCGCTGTCACCGTGTCGATCGTGTCAACGATAGCCACCGAGGCGTCGTCGCCCAGCGTCAGGTTCTCCAGCGCATCGCCACCGATGGTCGCATCCTTCAAGCCCAGTTCAACCGTATCGCCATCCTTGTAGACGTCATCGCCTTGCGCAGGCAGCGTGTACTCAACCGAAGTCTGGCCAGCCGTAATCACAACCGTTTGGTTGTTCGACAACGTCACCGTCAGGTTATGGTCCAGCGCTTCCTTGATGCTGATCGTGAACACCGGCGAATTCGCTTCAGTGACTTGACCGTTGCCAGCAATGCTCACCTCCACCGCATCGCCCTGGTTAGGGGTGCCCGGATCGCCAGGATTGCCCGGCGTGCCGAGTTCGTCGGTGACCGCCACAATCGGCTCACCAGCCGTTTCCAGATTTTCGAACTGATCGCTGCCTGTCACACCCTCGATGCTATTCTCGATAGGCGGCTGGCCACCCACTACTAGATCGTCGGGAACGGGATCCGATGCACCGGTACCCGAAGTTTCGCCAGCCGCGATAGTGATCTTCTCGCCATTGGCCAACGTGAATTCCATATCCTGATGTGCCTGGATTTCGTTACCTTCGGCATCGGTCAAGGTCACCGTGTAGGTGATCGTGCCGCCTTCGGCCACGCTGTCCGTATCGGCCGTCAAGGTTGCAGTCACTAAGTCGTTATCGTCTGTGACCGTAGTCGATGTCTCGCTGCTTGTATCCAGCGACTCGTAGTTACCGCCAGTCGTTCCCGTGATCGTCACCGGAACCGTCGTTTCGCCTTGCTCGTAGAGATCGTCCGCACGGGCCGGTATCGGCTCGGACGTGCCCGTGCTTTGGCCGACATCAATCGTAATGGTCCGGCCATTGCTCAGGGTGATCACCAGCGGCTCACCCGTTACCGGATTGTCTACCGTCGCGGTATACGTAATGGTGCCGCCTTCGACAACGCTCTCAGGCGCGGTCAAGGTGACCGTGGTGACATCGCCATCGTCTGTCACCGTCGTCGATGTCTGGCTACTTGTATCCAGCGACTCGTAGTTGCCGCCAGTCGTTCCTGTGATCGTCACTGGAACCGTCGTTTCGCCTTGCACATTGACATCATCGGGACGCGCGGCTATCGGCTCGGATGTGCCTGTGCTTTGACCGACATCAATCGTAATGGTCTGCCCATTGCTCAAGGTGATGACCAACGGCGCGCCCGTTACAGGATTGTCTACCGTTGCGGTGTACGTAATGGTGCCGCCCTCGACAACGTTTTCGGGCGCGGTCAAGGTGACCGTGGTTACGTCGCTATCATCATTGACTACCGTGGTCGTGGTATCGGTAGTATCGATGGCTTCGTAGTTGCCGCCAGTTGTACCCCCGATGCCTACTTCCAGCGGGTCGTCGCCTTGAGCATAAGCGTCATCGCCGCGAGTGTCGACAATAACCGTGCCGGTATTGCTGCCCACCGGAATGGTAATAATCGAGCCATTGGTCAACTCTATGACCAATGGCTGGCCGGTAACAATATTGTTTACCGATGCCGTGTAGGTAATCGTGCCGCCTTCCGTGACGGAAGGCGCGGCTTCCAAAGTAATCGTGGTCAGGCCGGGCACCCGGGTCGGGTCGATGTCATCGCCGTTATCGCCCGTACCGCTGCCGAACTGCACGGTGTCTACCGGCGGCGTAGCGCCGCGTGGATATTCCAGGCCCAGGGGAGTCGTGGTTTCGACAATGCTGACCAGGCGGGTGAAGCTGCTGCCGCCATCGCCACCGCCACCGCCCAATACCGCGGCAGTCGGGTCAAGATTGGCCAAGGGGTCGTCGCCGGCGTTCAGTGCGGCCAGAACCTGGGCGACATCGGGATCCGCGGGCGCTGCCACGGCGGCCGTGGAAGTGTCCACATTGGGCTGGACTGTTTCGGCGCTAAGCTGAACATCCCGGTTTTCACCTATGGTCAGGGGCGGGACGCCGTCGGCTTGCAACTGGACGCTGGCGCCAGTGGCCGTAACAATATCGGCGTCGACCGGCACGCGCATGCCTTGGTGCAGGGGAGTCAGGGAGCCATCGGTGCCGCGCACCCACGCTTGACCGGTTATTTGGGTAACGAGAGAGGTGGTAGCAGCCATATTGGATGTAGCTCCGAGTGGAAATTTGGATAAATCGCGGCGTTTTGATTATGTAACAAAACTGCGCAAAAGTAAGAATTGAACGAATGTTAAAGAGTATTGCGGGGCATCGCCATTGGCGGTAACGACAGGTATTGGAGATTACTAAGGGGTTTTGTGGTTTTTCCGGGATGTCCGACGACAAGAATTGTGAAGTTGCCAAGCATGGCGTATTTACATTTCCCCCCGGTGACATTCGGTCTCGCTTTTTCTTGATGAAAGCCATTGCCGCCAAAAGCAAGGCGCGGGAGCTCAAGTATGTTCACTTGACCACCCGCGCCCATGCTAGTTGCCGCCTAGACTACGGTAGCTTAATGATGATCGACGTTCAGCTTCCCGGCATCGATCAGGTTCTTGATCATCGTGCTCTGGTCATTGTCAGGGCCGGCCAAGTTGTGCAAATCAACGTCTTTCAGCACGATCTGCTGATCGAAGTTTGTGGCGGCGTCATTCAACTGGCCATGAGTGTTGATGTCAATAACGGTATCTTTGCCGTCCGTGGATGAAGACAAGTGCAGGAACTTGCTCAGGTCGGCATTAGCCACGTCCTCGCCTACCAGCAGGTCAGACAGATCCAGCTTGTCCGCACCCTTGGCGCCGTTGTGGTCCTGACCGAAATCAGTAATCGTGTCGACCGATGCCGAACCGACAATGCCCTGGTCGTTAAGCTCCCATTTGAAGACATCGTCGCCCGCGCCGCCGGCAAGGCTGTCATCGCCTTTGCCGCCGCTCAGCAAATCGTGGCCTTCGCCGCCATTTACCGTGTCGCCGCCGATGCCGCCATAAAGCTGATCGTCGCCGGCGCCGCCCAACACCTTGTCGTTGCCGCCTTCGCCATGCAGGATGTCCTTGCCTGCGTTGCCCTCGATGACATCTTTGCCATCCGTTCCATAGACCAGGTCATCATTGCTGTCGTGGCCAACGAAATGGGCACCTTCGCGAATGACCGGCTGACCATGCTCGTCAATGATGATGTCCTGGTATTCATTAAGAACCGGCTCGGGATTGTTGCCGAAAAGCGCGAAATCCTCTGTGGACAACACTTTGTAGGCGCTATCGGGCTCTGAACTAAGCTTCATCTCGATTTGAAGATTGGCTTGCCCGCCCTGATCCCAGTACAACAACTCAATATCCTGGAATCCGCCGTTAAGCTTCATGCCATGGACTTCCGTCGTTGTCGACGAAGTGATGCCGTCGAAGCCACCGACCAGAATGCCGCCGATAGTCATCTGGAAACCATCGTCGTGGACAACCCGGATATCGTAGAAGTTATCGGCCATGTAAATGGAGCCGGCCATGCGGATAATGCCATCGGTAGTATCGCCCAGGCCGCTGGTTACCTTTGCGGACCCGCTATCCTGGCTCAAGAAATCAGCAAGATTGCTGTCGCTGGCCTTGATGGTCCCGCTCGTGTCCTTGTCGTTCTGCCCAAGGTCGGTTCCATCGTTCAATTGGTAATCGATCTTCGTCGCCACGAACGAGGCATCGGTCGCGTTGTTGCCGGCGTGATTTCCAGTACCCAGAACGTTGTTGCCCGCGCGTCCGGCAATGATCGCTTTCACATCCGTCAGATTGTCCAGATTGCCCACCGAACCATCATCGCCGTGTACGCGGCCATCTTTGCCATCAAGATACTTAGGATCGTTGTCGTCGTTGTCCTTGGATTTGTCCACGATATTGGAGTCGTTGTAGCCATAGTATTCCCCATGCAGGCCAACATCCTGGCCCAAGCCTGTGGTCGTCGACTCCAGCATCACGGGTTCGCGAACAGTGATCGTCAGATTGCTTGACGCCGTGTCACCGTCGCCGTCCACGACAACATATTCGACGTTCTCGGTTCCCTTGTGGTCCGCGCCGGAATACGTAAACTCGCCGGTGTCCAGGTCAATGACCAGCTTCCCGCCCAGTCCGGTTTCAACCGTCAACGTGTGGTCGTTGCCATTGTAGGTACCGTGCGAAGTTCCGCCTTGCGTTGTAATGCCGCCATTATGGTTGTTGGCGTCAGGATTGTAGGTATAGGTAACGCCATCAACCTTGACCGACTGCACATGGCCGCCATCCGCGCCAAGGTTGGCCCCTTCGGTCAACGAGCCGGAAATCAGCGCACCGCCGGATTCCGGAGCGGGCACGGTGTCATTGATCGTGTCGGCCAAGTCATTAAGGTCGTCGACAATGATGACATTGCCATTGTTGTCGACCCCATTGACGCCGTCATAAGCGATAGGGTTGAGATTGCCGCCGTTCTGATCCACATCGGGGCCGAGGCCGACCGCATAGGAGTTAATGTCGTGGTCATTGAGGAAATTCTGCCAGGCGGTCTGTTGAGCACTGTCGACATTGTGGTCTTCACCAGCTTGACAAAAGCCACCGCCAACGTCCATGGAGGGCTCGCCGTCTGAAAAGAAATACGACACATTCTGGGCGCCGTCGATTTTGCCAGGCGCGTTCCAGGCATCTTGCGCTTGATTGATCGCATCATCGTAGTAAGTGCCGCCATCGGTATCGCCGCTATCCAGTCCATTGACATACGCTATCGCCTGATCAACCGTAAGCCACTTATGCGAACCATTGCCTTGCGTATCGGCGCCATCGCTGAACGTTACGATCTGGACCATGGTGTCTCCCAGACCATCATATTTGCCCAGCATATCCAGAATCGCCTGCTTAGTGACATCGAAGCGCGACAGCTCATGGTTACCTTGATATACGCCGCTGCCATAGTCCATGCTGGCCGATAAGTCGATCACCATCATCAAATTGGTGCTTACCGTGGAAAGCTCCACATCATGCTGGTAGCCATTGGCCACAGGCGCATCGTCCTCGACCCTGATCGTCAGATCAGCCTTGCTTTCGTTGCCCTGGGCGTCCGTAGCAACGACACCAACTGTGATATCCGACACATTTTCGCCTTGGCCGGCGGGATGGTCGATCGGGCGCTCGAGGTCGACCTTATACTTCCCGTCGTCGTCGATCGTAACGGTGACGACAGTATCGAAGCCGCCATGCCCATCGCTGACCCGGCCGGTCAATGTCTGGCTATCGTCCTCCAGCTTCCATTCGATCTCCTTGCCGCCCGAGGTCATGTCTTCGGTTGGCGCTTCAAGCCTTACCTCGACGCCTTGCTCTTGTCCCATCTCAAGCTGCCCTTGGGCATGGGTGTTGTTGGTCGTGTCCGACCCCTGGGGATTGCTGTCCGCAATTCCGCCATGCAGCCCTTCTTCGGAAACGATCGCGGTGCCACCCTCGATAGATGGGCCGGTGTTATTCACCTCATAGGGCTGATCGTCCGCGGCGCTCGCGCTATTGCCAGCCGTATCCGTAGTTGTCACGGATGCATGAACGTTGTCGCTGCCGGCCAAGACCGAACCCGGTACGTTGACCGTCCAGGTATTGCCCTCAAGAACGGTCGTCGTGTACGTGTTGGTGCCCACCGTCAAGGTGACCGTATCGCCCACCTTCACATCGCCGCCCACCGTACCGCTGACAGCCACGTCTGCATTCGCTTCAGCAGCGTTGATGACGTTGTCGTCCGTGATGGCGTCGATCTCGATACTTGCTTCAGGTGCAACCGTGTCCAGAGCGTAGCCTTGATCGTCCGCAGCGCTTGCGCTATTGCCGGCCGTATCCGTGGTCGTCACGGATGCGTGCACGTTGTCGGTGCCGGCCAAGACCGAACCCGGTACATTGACCGTCCACGTATTGCCCTCAAGAACGGTCGTGGTGTACGTGTTGGTGCCTACCGTCAGGGTGACTGTGTCGCCCACTTTCACATCGCCGCCCACCGTACCGCTGACAGCCACGTCTGCATTCGCTTCAGCAGCGTTGATGACGTTGTCGTCCGTGATGGCGTCGATCTCGATACTTGCTTCAGGCGCGAGCGTATCTACACCGTAGCCTTGATCGTCTGTGGCGCTCGCACTGTTGCCGGCCGTATCCGTGGTCGTCACGGATGCATGCACGTTGTCGGTGCCAGCCAAGACCGAACCCGGTACATTAACCGTCCAGGTATTGCCCTCAAGAACGGTCGTCGTGTACGTGTTGGTGCCTACCGTCAGGGTGACCGTGTCGCCCACTTTCACGTCGCCGCCCACCGTACCGCTGACGGCCACGTTTCCGTTGGCTTCCGTAGCGTTGATGACGTTGTCGTCCGTGATGGCATTGATCTCGATGCTCGCCTCAGGCGCAACCGTATCCAGAGCGTAGCCTTGATCGTCCGCAGCGCTCGCGCTGTTGCCGGCCGTATCCGTGGTCGTCACGGAAGCATGCACGTTGTCGGTGCCAGCCAAGACCGAACCCGGTACGTTGACCGTCCAGGTATTGCCCTCAAGAACGGTCGTGGTGTACGTGTTGGTGCCTACCGTCAAGGTGACCGTGTCGCCCACCTTCACGTCGCCGCCCACCGTACCGCTGACAGCCACGTCTGCATTCGCTTCAGCAGCGTTGATGACGTTGTCGTCTGTGATGGCGTCGATCTCGATACTTGCTTCAGGCGCGAGCGTATCTACACCGTAGCCTTGATCGTCTGTGGCGCTCGCACTGTTGCCGGCCGTATCCGTGGTCGTCACGGAAGCATGCACGTTGTCGCTGCCAGCCAAGACGGAACCCGGTACGTTGACCGTCCACGTATTGCCCTCAAGAACGGTCGTCGTGTACGTGTTGGTGCCTACCGTCAGGGTGACTGTGTCGCCCACTTTCACGTCGCCGCCCACCGTACCGCTGACGGCGATTTCCTGGCCCGACTCGTCGCCGTTGATCACGTTATCGGTCGTGATGGCGTCGATCTCGATACTTGCTTCAGGCGCGAGCGTATCTACACCGTAGCCTTGATCGTCTGTGGCGCTCGCGCTGTTGCCGGCCGTATCCGTGGTCGTCACGGATGCGTGCACGTTGTCGGTGCCAGCCAAGACGGAACCCGGTACGTTGACCGTCCAGGTATTGCCCTCAAGAACGGTCGTCGTGTACGTGTTGGTGCCTACCGTCAGGGTGACTGTGTCGCCCACTTTCACGTCGCCGCCCACCGTACCGCTGACGGCCACGTCTGCATTCGCTTCAGCAGCGTTGATGACGTTGTCGTCCGTGATGGCATTGATCTCGATGCTGGCTTCAGGTGCAAGCGTATCTACACCGTAGCCTTGGTCGTCCGCAGCGCTCGCGCTGTTGCCGGCCGTATCCGTGGTCGTCACGGATGCGTGCACGTTGTCGGTGCCGGCCAAGACCGAACCCGGTACATTGACCGTCCAGGTATTGCCCTCAAGAACGGTCGTCGTGTACGTGTTGGTGCCTACCGTCAGGGTGACTGTGTCACCCACTTTCACGTCGCCGCCCACCGTACCGCTGACGGCGATTTCCTGGCCCGACTCGTCGCCGTTGATCACGTTATCGGTCGTGATGGCGTCGATCTCGATGCTGGCTTCAGGCGCAACCGTGTCCACCCCGTAATCTTGGTCATCCGTAGCACTTGCGCTATTGCCGGCGGTATCCGTGGTCGTCACAGAAGCATGCACGTTACCATTCTCGGCCAGCACCGAACCCGGCACGTTGACCGTCCAGGTGTTGCCATCAAGAACTGTGGTGGTGTAGGTGTTGTTGCCCACCGTCAGGGTGACTGTGTCGCCCACCTTCACGTCGCCGCCCACCGTACCGCTGACAGCCACGTCTGCATTCGCTTCAGCAGCGTTGATGACGTTGTCTTCCGTAATATTGTCAATCTCGATGCGCGCTTCAGGCGCAAGCGTATCAACGCCGTAATCTTGGTCATCCGTGGCGCTTGCGCTATTGCCGGCAGCATCCGTGGTCGTTACTGATGCATGCACGTTGTCGGTACCAGCCAATACTGAACCCGGTACGTTGACCGTCCAGGTATTGCCGTCCAGGACTGTCGTGGTGTAGGTGTTGTTGCCCACCGTCAAGGTGACCGTATCGCCCACCTTCACATCGCCGCCCACCGTGCCGCTGACGGCCACGTCTGCATTCGCTTCGGAGGCGTTGATCACATTGTCTTCGGCTATCGCATCGATCTCGATACTCGCTTCAGGTGCAAGCGTATCTACCGGCGTGTTATCGCTACCGCTACCGCCTGGATTGCCCGCGACATCGGTATAGCTGCCGTCAGGTACCGTGACCGTTACGTCACCTTCGAAATCAGGCGCGGGAGTCAGGTCGGCGGTCCATTGCGTTAAATCGGTGGGGTCCGGCCTGAGGTTGCTGAGGCTGCCGTTGGCGACCGCGATATCTTCCACCGTGAAACCGAAAGGAACCTCGCTGAAGTTAAAAGAAACCGTGCCGTCATTATTGATGCTGACAAGAACGGAAGGCGCTACATCGTCGGCGCCAACGCCCGCATTACCGTTGTCAATGCCAGTGCCGTCGTCGCCGCTATCGCCCGTGCCGCTGCCAAATTGCACTGTATCCACCGGCGGCGTTACGCCGCGCGGGTATTCCAGACCCAAGGGACTCGTGGTTTCCACAATGCCGACCAGGCGGGTGAAGCTGCTGCCGCCATCGCCGCCACCACCGCCCAGTACCGCGGCGGTCGGGTCAAGATTGGCCAAGGGGTCGTCGCCGGCATTCAGCGCGGCCAGGACCTGGGCGACATCGGGGTCGGCAGGGGCCGCCACGGCGGCCGTGGAGGTGTCCACGTTAGGCTGGACGGTTTCGGCGCTAAGCTGAACATCGCGGTTCTCGCCTATGGTCATGGGTGGCAGGCCGTCGGCTTGCAACTGGACGCTGGCGCCCGTGGCCGTAACAATATCGGCGTCAACCGGCACACGCATGCCTTGATGCACAGGGGTCAAAGAACCATCGGCGCCGCGAACCCAGACTTGGCCGGTAATTTGAGTGACAAGAGAAGTAGTAGCAGCCATGTGGTGAGCCCCAGATATAAAATTCGGATGAATCGCGGCGCTGTTAAACGCGTAACAAAGCGACGCAAAAGTAAAAGTTGGTGAATGTTAAGTAATAATTACATCAGCCGCTATTGGCGGTGGCGACAGGTATGAAGAGTTTTTTAGAAAACACGGATCGAATCGGCGTCGCAAACGCAAATTCGGCAGGGCCGTCGAAACGGCGCTGCCGAAGGAAAAACTTTCTTCTGGAAGACAAGCCAGGCGCTCGCGCCGGATTATGCTCACGTGACGTTAATTAATCCGACCCACGTTTAAAAACGCCGCCTTAATTGATCCCGTGCATCTTAAGAGCCAAAAGCAGGCGGTCATTGACACCCAGTTTTTTGAAAACCGCCGATATGTGAGCGCGATTGGAGGTTTTGTGGTTTTTTTGGGGTATCAGGGAGAAGAATTGTTAAGTTACATGGGACAAGGCGGGCGGAAGCAACCACGGGTACGGCAATGCACTGCATCAACGTACCCACAAGGATGAACGCCACCGCCGGCATGCCGCCAAAAATACGATGACATAAGGCACACATAAAGTTTATACTTACTGCATGAAACCCTTCCGGTGGAACCCCAAGAAAGGCGACACGCTTAAAGCGGAACGCGGCATTTCGTTCGAAACTATTGTTGTCGCCATTGCATCGGGTGGGCTGCTCGATATCCTCGCGCATCCGAATGCGGCCAAATACCCCGGACAGCAGATCCTGGTTGTCAGCTACAACGATTACGCCTATCTGGTACCGTGCGTCGAGGAAGAAGCCTACCTGTTTCTCAAGACCATTATCCCAAGCCGTAAAGCCACTCGGAATTATCTGAATCAAGGTGAATCTTATGCCCAAGACTGACCGCTACGAACACGACATCCTTACCGCTTACGATACAGGCCAGCTTAAGTCTGTTGCGACCAAGAGCGAACTGGCGCGCATCCGCGCGGCCGCGCGCGCAACAGCCACCAAAGATAAACGCATCAATATTCGCCTGTCGTCCGGTGATCTGGATGATATTCAGATCAAGGCGCTTGAAGAAGGCATTCCATACCAGACGCTGATCACCAGCGTACTGCACAAGTATGTTACTGGCCGCCTGCAGGAGCGTTAGTCCTGTCAGCCCCCTGCAACGGAGAAAACGAATAGCGCCCAAAGAATCGAGCGCTAAGCCTTAGTTGATTCCGTGCACTTTCAGAGCCAAAAGCAGGCGGTCGTTGACACCCAGTTTTTCGAAAACCGCCGACAGATGAGCGCGAACGGTGCGCTCGCTGATCTCCAGGGCATCGGCGATGGCCTGGTTGCTGTGGCCGATGGCGGCGCGCTGGGCGACTTCCTTTTCGCGGTTGGTCAGCCCCGTATCCCAATTGCCCTGCCTGGGCATATTCTGGTCGATGTCGCGCAGCAAGCGCGCCAGCAAGGTAGGCCCTAGCCACACATTGCCGGCGGCGACGCTTTGCAGAATGGTATTCAAGCTTTGAGCCGGGCTATAGGCATGGACGTAGCCGCTGGCGCCGGCGGCCAACACCTGCTTGCCCTCTTCGTCGTTGATGCGCATGCTGGCCACGATCACTTTCAGGCCGCGGAAATGGCCAGGCCAAGCGGGATCGCTCCAGGCAGGCAGGCGGGGCATGCCGGCGTCAAGCACGACCAGACTGCGTCCTTGCTCGCGCCAGCGAACCATATCCTGCAGACCCTGGCCGCGAGCGGGCATCCAGGATGTCTGATCCAATTGGCGCCAGTGTTGCCATAAAGAATCATCGTGAGTCATCAACAATACAGAACCTGCTTGCATATCTGCCCTCTTGAAACCTTATCAGCGCTCAATAAATGCGTTGGATCTTGCTCGTAGCACTGGCTTGAGCAGATACTGCATTACCGTGCGCTTCCCGGTCAGTATGTGTACCTCGGATACCATACCGGGAAGGATGGGCCGGGCGTCGTCTCCAACAAAAGCTTTTTCGGTTCTTACCTTCACGATATAAAACGAATTGCCTTTTTCATCGGTAATCGTATCGGCGCCAATTTGTTCAACCTTGCCGGCCAAGCCGCCGTAAATGGCAAAGTCGTATGCCGTGAATTTGACCTCGGCTTTTTGGCCGGGGTATAGAAAGCCGATGTCCCGGGGATTGATACGCACTTCCAGCAACAGCGAGTCGTCGGTGGGAACGATTTCCAGGATGTCCTTGCCGGGCTGCACGACTCCGCCCACGGTATTGGCCATCAGGGTTTTGATCGTGCCGCGCACCGGCGAGCGAACGTCGGCCAGCTTGACGCGGTCCACCAGGGCCAATTGCCCCTGATGCAAGGTGGACAGCTTGGAGCGCACTTCCGATAGCTCCACGCGCGCCTGATTGCGTATTGTCAGTTCCGCCTCTTCGATCTTGCTGCTGGCTTCTTCAATGGAGGCACGGATACGGCCAAGCTGCGCGCCGGCGGCTTTCGCTTCGCCGCAATAGCGGGCCACATCGCGCTGCAAGCGCAGCAAGTCGACTTCGGATACCGCGCCGCTTTTCAGCAGCGGACGGGTCAGTTGCAGCTCGTGCGAAGTCAGGCCGCAACTGGATGAGGCTTGGTCGCGGTTGGCCTCGGTTTCGCGCAATTCCTGCTCGCGCTGTTTGCGCTGATCTTCAGCCTGCTTGACCGCCGAATTAAGCTCTTGCGTGCGGGTCTCCCATACACGGCGCTCCATTTCCACGATTTGCGGCGCTTCTTTGAGCAAATCTTCGGGTGCCTTGAACAGGTCGCCGGTCGCCAGCGCCTCGAGCCGCGCCGCTTTGGCGGTGAGCGCCTGGAATTCGGCGTTATTTTCGCCCAGCGACGACGAATACCGGGTAGGGTCGATGCGCAACAAGACTTCGCCCACCGCTACCGACTGGCCCGGCTTGACCAGGATTTCGTTGACGATACCGCCATCGAGGCTTTGTATGATTTGCACTTGGCGCGAAGGCACAACCTTGCCTTCGCCGCGCACCACTTCGTCGATGCTGCCCAGCGACGCCCATACGATCAGCACGATCACCGCCAGCAGCGCTACCCACAGCATGATCCGCGAGCCCTTGGCATACTGCAGGTCGATCGCCAGGTGGGCGTCGCGATCGGCCGCTTCGCTTTGGCTGGAAGACATGGAATGACTTAAACCGCCTGACATTATGCGGTCCCCTTTGCCCGGCCGATTTGGCCATTGCGCAGGGCCTCGACGACCTGTTCCTTGGGACCATCGGCCACGACCTTGCCGTTATCGATCACGATCAGGCGATCGACCAATTCAAGCAAAGCGGTACGGTGGGTAATGAGCACCATGGTTTTGTCGGCGGCGGATTCTTTCAGGCGGCGCTTCAAGGCCGCCTCGCTTTGGTTATCCATATTGCTGCTGGGTTCATCCAGCAGCAATATCGGCGGATCGTTGATCAGGGCGCGGGCCACCGCCACCGACTGGCGCTGGCCGCCCGACAGGGAATCGCCGCGCTCGCCTATCATCATGTCGTAGCCTTCGGGGTGGCGGGCGGCGAAATCTTCAATGCCGGCAATACGCGCAACTTCCAGCATGTGGCTGTCTTCGGCGAAAGGCGCGCCCATGGTCAGGTTGTACTTCAGGCTGCCATAGAACAGCACCGGGTCTTGCGGCACATGGCCGATGGCGCGACGCAAATCGGCGGGATCGATTTGCTTGATGTCGATGCCATCGATCAGCACGGCGCCCGAGGTGGGCTCGTACAGACCCAGCACGAGCTTTTCCAGAGTGGTTTTGCCCGACCCTATGCGGCCGATGATCCCCACCTTTTCGCCCGCCTTGAATTTGAGATTGATTTTATCCAGGGATGGCTGCGCGGCGCCTGGATAAGTAAAGCTTAAATCGCGAAACTCGATGTCCCCTACCAGGAAAGGCCGCGGCACAAAGGCTTTTTCCGCAGGCCGTTCGACCTGCATATTCATGTAGTTGTCGATGGAGTCCAGCGACGTGCGGGCATTCTGGTACTGCATCATCAGGCCGGCCACCTGGCCCAAGGGCGCAAGGCAACGGCCCGCGATCATGGACGACGCAATAATGCCGCCCAATGACAATTGCGCATCCTGGATCAGGAAGGTGCCGATGATGACGACACTGATGGTGACCAGTTGCTGGGTGGTTTGCACGAACGCCACCGTTACCGACGAAATCATCTTGATCCTGGCGCCGATACGGGCCAGGAATTCGGTGGAGCTTTCCCATTTACGCTGGGAAATGCTTTGTGCATTAAGCACCTTGAGGGTTTCAAGGCCCGCCAGCGATTCGACCAGGCCGGCATTGCGCTGAGCGCTGGCCTGAAAGGATTCAGTTACCAGACGCCCCATTCGCGCCTGGGCAACGAACGATACGGCCAGCACCACCACAATCGCGACCGCGGGCGGAATAATCATCCACGGCGAAATCCACGCCATGATGGCCAGGAACAGCAGCACGAAAGGCAAATCGACCAGCGTGGTCAGGCTGGCCGATGCGATAAAGTCGCGCACGGACTCGAACGAACGCAAATTGGATGCGAACGACCCCACCGATACCGGCCGGCTTTCCATGCGCAGGTCGAGCACGCGCTCCATGATTTGCGCCGACAGCTTGACGTCGACCCGCTTGCTGGCGGTATCGACCACATAGGCCCGTATGCTGGTCAGGATAAGATTGAACATCAAGGTAAGCGCTATGCCTATGGTCAGCACCCACAAGGTTTCAACCGCGTTGTTCGGCACTACCCTGTCGTACACATTCATGGTGTACAACGGCATCACCAAGGCAAAGACATTGATCAGCACCGCGGCGATGATAGCGTCGCGATACAACCGCCAGTTCTCGAACACCACGGCCCAGAACCAATGTTTGCTGCGCGCCTTGGTCGCATCGCGCGCGCGCGCCTCGAAGCGGAACAAGGGTTTGACAAAATACGCCAGGCCGGCATAGTCGGCCTGCAACACGTCGGCCGGAACCTCGACCGGACTGGCCGATTCGGGATATTGCACCAGAAAGGCGCCGGGCCGCGTTTCGAGCAGCAGACAGGCGCGCTGGCCGCGCAGCACCAGAATGGCCGGCAGGACCGCTTCGGGAAGGTTGGTCAGCTTGCGCTTCAGCAGGCGTGCCGAGCAATGCGCCCGCGCCGCCGCGCGGGGCAGCAGCGCCAGGGTCAGCCTGTCGTCGACCAGCGGCAAACCGCCGGACAGCGCCTGGGCCGAACATGGGTTGCCATGAATACGAGTCAGTTCAACCAGGCATCCCAGCAAAGGGTCATCATGTGTCAGGTGCGCAGGCACCTGTTCAGGCCTATCGTCTACAGCATCCATCACAGAAGACTGTCCTCGTCATCTAGTAAATCAAGCGAATCGCGCAGGCGCTTGCGGGTGTGCTTGCGCTGGTTGAGTTTGGCCAGAGCCTGGGGCGGCAAATCGGTAAGCCGCAAGGTGCCATTGGCCAGCAAGGCGTCTATCAAGTCTTCCAGAACACGGATAAACCCGCTATCCAGCTCGGTAAGATCGGATTTTTGCGGCTTATCCTGTTCCAAATAGAACTCCTTAGACCCAACGCGCCAGGCGCAACGCGCTTATTTTTTGCCAGTGGATGTAGTATCCATGGTTTTTATTACAGGAGGTAGCATTCCGTCACGGTATTCCATGACAGGTTTCAGGCTGCTGGTGTCCGGCGCGGGCGTCAGGCAGGCAGTCAGGCTTTCTTCCGGGAAATCCAGCTTGGCGGCTTCGTCAGGCGCGGCGTTGTATGGCTGCGACACCGCGACCGCGGGCAGAACCTGATGCGACAAGGCCAACCATTTGTATTCGGCTATTTTCAGGTCGAACACCGCATTGGTAAGCGCCTGGCGCGAATCGAACAACTCGTTTTCCGTATCCAGCAAGTCGAGCAGCGTACGCTGGCCGATCTGGAATTGCTGCATGTAGGCGGCGCGGACTTTGGACGTGGCCAGCTCATGCTCGCGCAGGAAAGGCAGTTGCTGGCGCAGCTTGATGATGTTGTTCCAGGCCACGGACAAATCCTGCTGAACGTTGCGGCAGGTGTAATCGCGCACGTCGCGAGCGGCATAGGCTTGGGCTGTGGTCTGGCGAACGCGGGCCTGATCGGAGCCGCCGCGGAACAGGTTGTAGGAAAGCATCAACTGGACGTTGGAGCTTTGGGCATCGCGATAAGGCGTGCCGGGCTGCGCCAGGTCTTTGCCCGTGGCGGCCAGAAGTTCCACCGTCGGGGCATATTTACCCTTGGCCGACGACACGCCGGACTGCGCGGCTTGCACCAAAGCTTGCTTGGATAGAATGGAAGGATTGCCGCGCAAGGACGTGGTGAAGTCTTTTGGATCTTTAGGCAAGTAACCGGCCAGATCGGGCGTATCAAGCAAGGTCGGCGCGGGGAATTCGCCCACAATGCGGCGATAGCGCTGATTGACGTCGTTCAGGTTATTGCTTTCGGTCATCAAATTGCTTTGCGCCAAAGCCAGACGGCCGTTGGCTTGTTCCAGATCGACGCCACGGCCTACGCCGGACTGCTGGCGTTCGCGCAGATGGCCCAGCGTGGTTTCATGTACCTGGAAGTTGTCTTTCGCCAACTGCTCCATTTCGCGGTAGCGCTGGACATCCAGGTGCGCGGTTGCCGCCTGAACCGCCAGGTTGTCGACCGTCGACAGCAGATCGTAGTAGCGCGACAGCTTTTCAAAGCCCAATTGCTTGCCGTTATTGATGGTGGAAAATCCATCGAACAACAACTGGCGCAATTGAAGGTTGTAGCCATTGCGCGTCCAGTTTGCCGCCTCGTCGTCCGATGTGCTGCCGCGCCATTCGCGTCCGGTCCAACCTTGGGCGTTTATTTGGGGAAGCAAGCCGCCATTGGCTACTTTCTGCCCTTCGAGAGCCGATTGGAAATCCTGGAACCGCGCACGGACTTCGGAATTGCCCAGGACCGTTTTTTCTACAGTCTGCTCCAGGCTGATGGACTGCGCCCAGGCCCCATTGACTAATGTCGCTGTAGCCGCCAACGCGAATACGTTCAGTGTTTTACGCAAATGCACAGAATATCTCCTAATAACAATTCAAGCTTTATCGATGCCTAGGCATCTGAATATGGACAAGCATGACGCCAGTCAAGCTATCGGTGATAGTCGGCGACACTGCTTACAGGATCAGGCAAGGTTTGCATGCCCAAGCGCCAGGGGCGCGGGCAAGCTGTTAATGCCCGCTACAACGCGCCCAACCGATCAGGCCAGCGGCATACGGTCAAGCTTATAACCATGGGAAGATGAAACCGATTGGAAACAATACGGTCTGGATCGAGTGCTCTTTCGCCATACTTTTGCGAAAAAGAGATATGCGAATAATATGGATTCACGCGATACTCGTACGTGGCAAGGCGGAGCTACGGGCTTCTGGCCCATATTCTTGGAGCATGACCTTGCATCTGGAAAAGGAAGCTGCCCGCATCTTCCTTTAACGGCGGCAAATTGCCGCTGCTGATAATTGGAAGCTTCGATCCGAGACGGGATTGTATCTTCAAATTACTAGTATTACCACATATAAGCATTAATCCGGCTAGCGAATAACATCAACAAGTGTTAAGACAATCAAAAAATGCCCTGTGAACTACCCTTGTTCGCGCATGTAAGTCCGGAAATTCAGGATGCTTTACCCCGTTGTATGCAAGCAACTTTCCGGCGCGGCGGCCAGGCATGCTATAACGTGCTCAGGCGCCGCCGCCGATAGCGCAACGGCCCATTCCCCCTTCCGATCAAACAGAAAGAAGCGCGATATGTACGAGACATTAGCACTATATATAGATGGCGAATTTGTAAGCGGCGAGGGCCGCAAGACCGAACCCGTCACGAATCCATCCACGCTGGATGTACTGGGCCAGTTGCCCCACGCCACCACGGCGGACCTGGACCGCGCCTTGGCCTCGTCCGCGCGCGCCTTTGAAACCTGGCGGCACAGCTCGCCCATGCAGCGCTCGGAAATCCTGCGCAAGGTGGGACAGCTATCGCGCGATCGCGCCCAGGAGATCGGGCGCAACATGACGCTGGATCAGGGCAAGCCGCTGGCCGAATCCGTCGGCGAAATCATGTCGTGTTCCGATCACGCCGATTGGCACGCTGAGGAGTGCCGCCGCATATATGGCCGCGTCATCACCCCGCGCAGCCCGGAAATCCGCCAAATGGTGCTGCGCGAGCCCATCGGCGTCTGCGCGGCGTTCACCCCCTGGAATTTCCCTTACAACCAGGCCATACGCAAGGTTTGCGCCGCCATCGGCGCGGGCTGCACCATTATCCTGAAGGGCCCCGAAGACTCGCCCAGCGCCGTCATGGCCATCGCCCGCATTTTTCACGATGCCGGCTTGCCGGCCGGTGTACTGAATATCGTCTGGGGCGTGCCCAGCGAGGTTTCCGACTACCTGATCCGCTCTCCTATCGTGCGCAAAGTTTCGTTCACCGGCTCCGTGCCGGTGGGCAAGCACATTGCATCGCTGGCGGGCGCCCACATGAAGCGCGTCACCATGGAATTGGGCGGCCATTCGCCGGTTCTTGTGTTCGACGATGCCGATGTCGGCCGCGCCGCCAAGCAATTGGCGCGCTTCAAAGTCCGCAACGCCGGCCAGGTATGCGTGTCGCCCACCCGCTTCTACGTGCACGACAACATTTACGACGAATTCCTGGAAGCCTTCGTCAAGACCCTGCAAACCGTGAAAGTGGGCGATGGCCTGGATCCCGAAACCCAAATGGGCCCGCTGGCGCATGCACGGCGTGTTCCCACCATGACCAAATTCGTGGAAAACGCCCGGGCGCTCGGCGGCAAAGTGGTGCTTGGCGGCGAACCGCTGGATCGCACCGGCCACTTCTTCTCGCCCACCGTCGTTACCGATCTGCCCGAGGACTCCATGCTGATGACCGAAGAACCCTTCGGCCCCATCGCGCCGATCGCCAGGTTCTCCGACACGGACGACGTCATCAAGCGCGCCAATTCCCTGCCGTTCGGCCTGTCGTCATACGTATTCACCAACTCGCTGCAAACCGCCACCAAGGTGTCCAATAATCTTGAAGCGGGCATGGTGAACATCAACCATTTCGGCAGCGCCCTGCCCGAAACCCCCTTCGGCGGCGTCAAAGACAGCGGTATCGGCAGCGAAGGCGGCGTGGAAACCTTCGACGGCTATCTGGTCACCAAGTTTGTAACGCATATCTGATCGCTGTCAGGGTTCGCAATCCCTGACCATTCCGCGTATGCCATCCACTCCCATTCCAGCGAATGGGGGTGGATTTCTTTTTTTCGCCTGTAAATTTTCCGGCTCACCCTAGGGACAAACCCCAGCTTTCATTTCCCTTTCGTCCGGCATAAAGTCAAACAAACGTTTGAACTACTGCATGGATACTTACATGGCCGCCTCTCGCCGCTCTGTCACGCGCGACACCATTCTCGATGCCGCCGAACAGCTTTTTGCCCGGCAAGGGCACGACAACACCTCGATGCGGCAAATCACAAGCGCCGCAAGCGTGAACCTGTCCGCCGTCAATTACCATTTCGGCTCCAAGGACGGCCTTGTCCAATCCGTATTCCAGCGCCGGCTGACCGCACTGAACCAGGAGCGGCTAGCTTTGCTGGACGAACTGGAAGACGACGCCCAAGGCCAGCCGCTTAAGCCCTCGTTGATCGTCGATGCCTTTTTCGGCCCCCTGGTGCGTCACGCCTGCGGCGCCAGTGCCGACAAGAAAGCCTTTGTGCCGCTGCTCGAACGCAGCATGTCGGACCCCAGCGGCTTCATACGCAGCATGTTCGTCAGCGAACATGCCGGCGTCATTGCACGTTTCAAGCACGCCTTGCTGAAAGCGCTGCCCGATGTTCCCGAAGAAGAAATCGTCTGGCGCTTCCATTTCATGCTGGGCGCCACCTCTTATGCCATCTCCGGCACCGAGACACTGCGCCTGGCCATGAACTGGCCCCAGCCGGAACATGGCGCCGACACTCAAAAACTGCTTGCCCGCCTCATGAGCTTCCTGCTTGGCGGCTTGCGGGCCCCCTTGGCGGGCGGCGCCGCAATGCCGTCCCTAGGCAATCCCAAGTCCCTCGAAAACAGGACTCTTGCATGACTATTTTTCTACTCCTGGTTGCCGGACTAATCGTGGCCGCGGCTATTGTGCTGAGCATACGGCCATTGCGCTATGCGCTGCTGTCGCGGCGCATCTTCAGCCTGTATCGCGGCATCGTTCCGGAAATGTCCGACACCGAAAGCGATGCGCTTGAAGCCGGCACTGTCTGGTGGGAAGGCGAATTATTCCGCGGCAAACCGAAATGGTCCAGGCTGCACGCCATTCCCAAGCCCGCTCTTACGCAAGAAGAACGCGACTTCCTGGACAATGAAGTCGAAACCGTGTGCGCAATGATGAATGACTGGCAAGTAACCCGGGAACTGTGCGACATGCCCCAGCCGGTGTGGCAATACATCAAGGAAAATCGCTTCCTAAGCCTGATCATCCCCAAGGAGTACGGCGGCCGCGGCTTCTCGGCCCTGGCGCATTCGCAGATCGTCACCAAATTGTCGACCCGCAATTCCGCGCTTTCGGTCACCGTCATGGTGCCGAACTCCCTGGGGCCGGCCGAACTGCTGTTGCATTACGGCACCGATGAACAAAAGAGCCATTATTTACCGCGCCTGGCCACGGGCGAAGACATCCCCGCGTTCGCGTTGACCAGCCCCTGGGCTGGTTCGGATGCGGCCGCCATTCCCGACAGCGGCATTGTCTGCAAAGGCCAATGGCAAGGGCGTGAAACGCTGGGCATGCGGGTCACTTGGGACAAACGCTACATTACGCTGGCGCCCGTCTGCACGCTGCTGGGGCTGGCATTCCGCCTGTACGATCCGGATGGTCTGCTGGGCGGCCCAAAAGACCTGGGCATTACCTGCGCGCTGGTGCCCGCCAACCATCCCGGCGTCGAAACAGGCCGGCGCCATTTTCCGCTGGACGCCATGTTCATGAATGGCCCCACACGCGGCGTGAATGTCTTCATGCCGCTGGAGTTCATCATAGGCGGCGCCCAAATGGCCGGCCAAGGCTGGCGCATGCTGATGGAATGCCTGGCCGCCGGCCGCTCGATTTCGCTGCCTTCGTCGTTTACCGGCATGGCCAAGATGACCAGCCGCGCCGTCGGCGCCTATTGCCTGGTGCGTAACCAGTTTCGCACCCCTATCGGCAAGTTCGAAGGCATAGAAGAAGCCTTGGCGCGCATAGGCGGCAATACCTATCTGATCGACGCCGCCCGCTGCATGACCGCGGGGGCCATCGACCTGGGCGAAAAGCCATCGGTGGTTTCGGCCATCGTGAAATACCATCTTACCGAACGCGGCCGCGGCGTGGTCAATGACGGCATGGACATCATCGGCGGCAAGGGCATTTGCCTGGGACCGCAAAACTTCCTGGGCCGCGCGTATCAACAAATTCCGGTGGGCATTACGGTGGAAGGCGCCAATATCCTGACGCGCAGCCTGATTATCTTCGGCCAGGGCGCCATACGCTGCCATCCTTACGTGCTGGCGGAAATGCATGCGGCGCGGCATGCCGACCCCGCGCAAGGCCTGCGAGACTTCGACCGCGCATTTTGGGGGCACGTCCGCTTTACCGTCGGCAACGTACTGCGGTCCCTGGGCCACAGCCTTACCGGCGCCCGCTTTGTCGGTATCGATACCGATGTCGCCCCGGAAATGGCCCGCTACTATCGCCAGCTAAGCCGCTATTCCAGCACGTTTGCCGTGTTCGCCGATACCTCCATGCTGGTGCTGGGCGGCTCATTGAAGATGCGCGAACGCCTGTCGGCCAGGCTGGGCGACATCCTGTCGCAAATGTATTTGATATCGGCCACGCTCAAACGCTTTGAAGACGATGGCCGCCAGGCCGCCGATGCCCCGTTGGCCCATTCGGCCATACAAGACGCCATGCACAGGCTGCAAGAGGCGTTCGAAGGCGTCCTGGCCAATTTTCCGAATCGGGCCATTGCGCGCGGCTTGCGGTTTCTGGCCTTTCCTTTCGGCCATCCTTGCGCTCCGCCCTCCGACAAACTGGGCCAGGCCGTGGCGCGCATACTGATCGCGCCCGGCGCCGCGCGCGACCGCCTGACTCACGACTGCTACATACCGAAAAACACGATGGATCCGATAGGCGCTATCGAAGCCGCGTTCGCCGCCAGTCTGGGCGCGCAGAGCATCGATGCCAAGATTCGCCAATTCGAAAAGAGCGGCCTGCTGGCCGACAACCCGGCCGCCAATGTGCGCGATATTGCCCAGGCCGTCCATGCCGCCGGCGGTATCACCCAGGATGAGTATGAAGTCGTCCGCCATCGCAATGCATTGCGCGATCGCGTGATTGCCGTGGACGATTTCCCTTTCGATCTGCAAAGCGCCGCCGATGCATCGGCGGCGACAGAACGCAACGCTGCGTAAGGACACCGACCATGGCTTTTGAACCGGTATATATCGTAGACGGAGCACGCAGCCCCTTCCTGAAGGCGCGCAATGCGCCCGGCCCGTTTGCCGCCTCCGACCTGGCGGTGCAAACCGGACGCGAGCTGCTGCTGCGCCAGCCATTCAGTCCGTCCGACCTGGACGAGGTCATTATCGGCTGCGCCGCCCCTTCGCCCGATGAAATCAATATCGGCCGCGTGATTGCGCTGCGCCTGGGCTGCGGCTACAAGGTGCCCGGCTGGACGGTCATGCGCAACTGCGCCTCGGGCATGCAAGCCCTGGACTCGGCGCTGATGTCCATACAGGCAGGCCGATCCAGCCTGGTGCTGGCCGGCGGCGTGGACGCGCTATCGCGCGCGCCTGTCCTGTTTACCGACGAAATGGTCGACTGGCTGGCGGCCTGGGGGAAAAGCCGCGGCCTGGCACAGAAACTGGCCACCCTGAAGACCCTGCGCCCCCGCTACCTGGCGCCGGTGATAGGCTTGCTGAAAGGCCTGACCGACCCGGTCATCGGGCTATCCATGGGGCAAACCGCCGAGAACCTGGCGCATCGATTCAACATAAGCCGCGGCGAGATGGACGACTATGCGGCCGGCAGCCATCTACGCGCCCTGGCCGCCCGGCGCGCCGGAACCTATTCCGAGATTGTCCCCCTGACGGATCAAAAAGGCAGCTTATACGCCGATGACGACGGTGTGCGCGAAGATTCCACGCCAGCCAGGCTGGCCGCGCTGAAACCGGTGTTCGACAAACCATGGGGCAACATCACGGCGGGCAACAGTTCACAGGTAAGCGACGGCGCCGCCCTCTTGCTGCTGGCGTCGCAAGCCGCTGTCGACCGCCATGGGCTCAAGCCATTGGGCCGCATTACAGACGCCCAATGGGCGGGCCTGGATCCCGCCGTCATGGGATTGGGACCGGTACACGCGGCCACACCCATTCTGGAACGCCGTGGATTAGGCCTGAACGATCTTGATCTATGGGAAATCAACGAGGCCTTTGCCGCCCAGGTGCTGGGCTGCGCGGCGGCCTGGAATGACGAAGACTGGTGCCGGGAACATCTGGGCCGCGGCGCCCTGGGCGCGCTCGATCCGCAGCGCTTGAATGTGGATGGCGGCGCCATTGCCCTGGGACATCCGGTAGGCGCATCGGGCGCGCGCATTGTGCTGCATCTGCTCAACGCGCTGCGCGCCCGGCAGCTTCGGCGCGGCATCGCGGCGATATGCATAGGCGGCGGCCAGGGCGGCGCCATGTTGATAGAAACCTGCGACGAAAGGGCCTGATCATGACCAGCCATTTTGAATCCCTGGGCCTGCGCCATTTTAATTACCAGGTCGACGCCGACAACGTGATATGGCTGGGCCTGGATTGCGCCGATAGCCCGGTCAACCGCCTGTCGGCGGACGTGCTGCGCGAATTCAGCCTGGCGCTGGATGCGTTCGAACAAACGCCTCCAGCCGGACTGATCATTCACTCCGAAAAGAAATCCGGCTTCATCGCAGGCGCCGATATTGACGAATTCGCCAGCCTGGACACGCCTGAAAAAGGCAGGGAACTGGTCGCGCGCGGCTGGAATTTATTCAACCGCCTGGCCCAGGCCGGCTACCCTACGCTCGCGCTGATACGCGGCCATTGCCTGGGCGGCGGCCTGGAGTTGGCGCTGGCCTGCCGCTTTCGCCTGGTCGTCGATCAACCGGACACCTCCTTGTCGCTGCCGGAAGTGATGCTGGGCATCTTTCCCGGCTGGGGCGGCATGCGGCGCCTGCCCCGGTTGATCGGCCCGCCGGCGGCGCTGGACATGATGCTGACCGGGCGGCCGCGAGACGCCCGCCAGGCGTTCAAACTGGGGCTGGCCGATGGCATCGCGGCGCCCAGGCTGATGCATCAGGCCGCAAAAATGCTGGTGCTTGGCAATAAACCTCCAAGCCGGGCCAAGGGCCTGGCGAAATGGCTGGACCATCCATGGATCCGGCCCCTGGTCGCCGAACAGACCGGCAAGAAACTGGATGCACGCGACCCGCATCATCATTACCCCGCGCCTCGGGCGATTTTGCAAATCTGGGCCAGGCACCATGGCAACGCCCTGGAAGCGCCCGAGCTGATCGACCAGTTGATCCGTTCCGACACCACGCGCAATCTGCTGCGGGTATTCCACTTGCAAGAGCGCCTGAAAGCCTACGGCAAACAGGGCCGTGCCCTATCCGCCGCCAGGCATGTGCATGTAATCGGAGCCGGTGTAATGGGCGGCGACATCGCCGCCTGGTGCGCCCTGAAGGGTTTGACCGTAACGCTGCAGGATCAGGATCGCAACCGGATTGCCATCGCCCAGGGCCGCGCCAATACATTGTTTGCGCGAAAAACCAAAACCCCCAGGCAAGCTCGCGCCGCTGCCGACCGCCTGGTGCCCGACCTGAAAGGCGACGGCGTCCGCCATGCCGATGTGGTGATCGAAGCCATTACCGAGAACGCCGATATCAAGCGCGGCCTTTACGCGCAAATAGAGCCGCTGCTGAAACCCGGCGCCATCCTCGCCACCAATACCTCCAGCCTGTCGCTGGAAACCTTGCGCACAGGCCTGCAAGCGCCGCAACGGCTGATAGGCATACATTTCTTCAACCCGGTCGCCAAGATGCCCTTGGTCGAAGTAGTGGAAACACAGGGAATGGACCCCAACGCAAAGGCTGCCGCCCATGCCTTTGTGGGCCAGATCGACAAATTGCCCTTGCCGGTGCAAAGCACCCCGGGCTTTCTGGTCAACGCCGTGCTTGCGCCTTATATGCTCGAAGCCATGCGCTGCGTGGACGAAGGCGTCAAGCCTGAAACCATCGATGCGGCCATGCTGGCCTTCGGCATGCCCATGGGCCCGATAGAACTTATCGATACGGTAGGCCTGGATATCGCGCGCGACGCCGGTCAACAGCTTTCGTCCGCAAGCAATACGCCGGCCTGCCTCGAGGCGCATCTGGCGCGTAACGAGCTGGGCCGCAAATCCGGCCAGGGGTTCTATCAATGGAAGGACGACAAGCCGGTCAAGAAAGCCGCCGGCCCGATTCCCGCCGGCCTGGCGCAACGATTGATCGGACCGCTGATAGCCAAAGCGCGGGACCAGGTAGACCGGGGCATTGTAGCGGACGCCGACCTTGCCGACGCCGGCGTCATTTTCGGCACAGGTTTCGCCCCCTTCACAGGAGGTCCCCTGCATTGCCAGGCACATGAATAAACCGGTGAATTATCCGCCGGGCAAATCAACATCACAGGCAAACCTGAAGACTGTCCATCATTCAAGCGGCCCACGGCACGCTATTCCTGAAAGAGGTTCATCCACCAAAGCAGAGGTCTCATTCAACTCGGAGGTGACTCATGAATGCCATATCAACGCTACGCATCGCTTCGGTTGTCGTTTTAGGTCTGGGGACAGCCGGCGCCCATGCTGCGGGGTTTCAACTGCTCGAACAAAATGCCAGCGGCCTGGGTAATTCTTATGCGGGCTCCGCCGCCGTGGCGGAGAACGCCAGCACCATTTTCTACAATCCCGCCGGAATGACGCGCCTTGAAGGCGTCAACGTATCGGGCGGCGTAACGGCCATCCGGCCTTCGTTCAAGTTCACTAACCAGGGCAGCGCCGTCCCCGGGCGACTCGGCGATAACGGCGGCGATGCCGGCTCCTGGGCGGCTCTGCCCAATGCATATGTTTCCTGGCAGCTCAACCCCGACTGGTACCTGGGCCTGGGCATAGGCGCGCCTTTCGGCTTGATGACTGAATACAACGACGACTGGACGGGCCGCTACCACTCCAAGAAGTTCAGCATCGAAAGCATCAACGTCAATCCATCTATCGCTTACAAGGTGAATGACCGCTTGTCGCTGGGCGCGGGAGTCAACTGGATGCGGCTGGATGCCGAGTTCAGCCGCGCCGTGCCGGCGGTGATCGGCGGCATGTATCTTGGCGATATGGACGCCACGGTAAAAATGGACGGCGACGCCTGGGGCTGGAACCTGGGAGCGCTGTATCAGCTTGCTCCCGATACGCGCATTGGCCTGTCGTATCGGTCCAAGATCAAAATCGACGCGAGCGGCACCACCCGGGTCCGGAACCATAACGTCCCCAACCCCTATGCGGCCGCCATACCGGCCCGCAGCGCCAACGCCAGCACCTCGGTGGAACTGCCCGACACCGCCACCCTGAGCATCGTGCACGATCTCGATAGCCAATGGCAGCTTCTGGCCGATCTGTCATGGACAGGCTGGAGCAGCATCAGATCCCTGGACATCGACAGCGGAGCGCTGGGCAAGGACAGCCAGGAGCTGCGCTTTCGCGATACCTGGCGCCTGGCACTGGGAGCCAATTACAAGCTGAACCGGCAATGGACGTTCAAAGGCGGCGTCGCCTGGGATCAATCGCCGGTCCACTCCGACAAATACCGTCCCACCGCCTTGCCGGACAGCGACCGCTATTGGGTTTCCATCGGGGCCCAGTACAACTTCAATGACCGTACTTCCATCGATGTGGGCTATGCTCATCTGTTCGTCAAGGATACGTCCATCGGCAACGATGCCAACCCGGCCAAGGGCGCGGTGCGGGGCGATTACGAGTCCAACGCCAATCTGCTGGGCGTTCAGGTGTCGCATCGTTTCTGATCGGGAGCTCGCAAGGGTGATACGATTGGGCTGGATTTCGACAGGGCCGCGCATGCATCAGCGCCGCCCTGTCGAAACACCTTCGCGGGGCTAGACCGGATCCGGCCTCGCCACGGCTTGAATAAAACAAAGGAGGCGAGCGTCATGGAAAATATATGGCTTGATCATTATCCGCCCGGCGTGCCGGCCGACATCACCGAAGAGGCCGATTCCTATCCTTCGCTGGCCGCCGTGCTGGAAGAAAGCTGTTCCCTGCATGCCGACAAAACTGCCTATATCAGCATGGGCACCGCCATGAGCTATAGGCAGTTGGACGAGCAATCGCGCCACTTCGCGGCATGGCTGCATTCCATCGGCGTAAAGAAAGGCGACCGGGTGGCGCTGATGATGCCCAACCTGCTGCAATACCCCGTTTGCCTGTTCGGAACCCTGCGCGCGGGCGCGGTGGCGGTCAACACCAACCCCTTGTACACCGCTACGGAACTGGAACACCAATTGGCCGATTCCGGCGCCGAAACCATAGTCATCATCGAGAATTTCGCCTCGGTTCTGCAAAAAGCGCTGCCCAGGACAGCCATCAAGAATATTGTCGTAACCTCGATAGGCGCCATGCTGGGCACGGCCAAAGGCATGATTACCGACCTGGTGGTGCGGCATGTCAAGAAGCTGGTGCCGGCATGGACCCTGCCCAATACCGTAAACCTGAAGCACGCCCTGGCCACCGGCCGGAAAGCGTCTTTTACACCGCCGCCGCTAGGCCACGACGATCTTGCCTTTTTGCAATATACCGGCGGCACGACAGGCATACCCAAGGGGGCAATGCTGACCCACGGCAATATGGTTTCCAACCTTTGCCAGGCTTATGCCTGGGTCAAACCTCATGTCAACCCGCATAATGAATGCGTCATCACCGCTCTGCCGCTCTATCATATCTTCGCCCTTACGGCCAATTGCCTGATCTTCATGAAGCTGGGCGCCCGCAATCTGCTTATCCTCAATGCGCGCGATATTCCCGACGTCGTCAAAAGCATGGCGAAGGTAAAGTTCACGGCCCTTACCGGCGTCAATACCCTGTTCAACGCCTTGATAAATAATCCGGACTTCGCCAAGCTGGATTTTTCGTCCTTGCACCTGACACTGGGCGGCGGCATGGCGGTGCAGGAAGCCGTAGCGCAGCGCTGGCTGGCGGTCACGGGCAAACCGATCGCGCAGGCCTACGGGCTTACCGAAACCTCTCCGGCCGTCACCATCAATCCACTGGACAAACAAGACTTCAGCGGTTCCATCGGCCTTCCCGTGCCGTCCACAGAGCTGTCCATACGCGACGCCGATGGCCGCGATCTGCCGCAAGGCGAGAGCGGCGAGATCTGCGTGCGCGGGCCTCAGGTAACGCCCGGCTATTGGAATCGCCCGGACGAAACCAGCAAAGTCTTCGACGCGGACGGTTTCCTGCACACAGGCGATATCGGCTATGTGAACCCCCAGGGCTATGTGTTCATCCTGGATCGCAAGAAGGACATGATCCTGGTGTCGGGATTCAATGTGTATCCGAACGAAGTCGAAGCGGTCGCCATGCAGCACCCGGATGTCCTGGAGGCCGCAGCCATAGGGGTGCCCAACGAGCATTCGGGCGAAGTCGTCAAGCTGTTCGTGATCCGCAAGAACAAGCGCTTGACCGAGGAAGAACTGATCAAGCATTGCCGCAGCATGCTCACCGGCTACAAAGCCCCAAAATCGGTCGAGTTCCGCGACACCCTGCCGCGCACGAATGTCGGCAAGATTCTGCGGCGAGAATTGAAAGCCGAGAGCACGTAATTTGTTGGCTGGATTCAAGCGATCGGGATAGCGGCCGCCACATCCAGAACATGCGCCCACGCGCCTGGGTCGCTCGCTTGATCAACTGTCCAGCTTACCGGGGCCGGCTAATGCCGGACGCACCATTAAAAAATGCCCTGGAAATTCCAGGGCATTTTTACACTTCTGTTATCGCCGGCTTGAAAACAGCAAGCACGATGCAAGCATCGCGCCGGCCGCGCAAACCTTAGATAGCGCGCGAGGCTTCGAGCAAACGCACAACAGTCCATGACTTGTCGCGGGAGATCGGACGACCTTCCGCGATTTCGACCATGTCACCTTCGTTGTACTGGTTCGTTTCGTCATGCGCTTTGTACTTGTTCGAGCGTACGACGATCTTGCCAAAGACAGGGTGCTTGACGCGGCGCTCAACGCTGACCACGACAGTTTTTTCCATCTTGTTGCTGACAACCCGGCCAACGAGGGTACGCTGGCGCTTGGCTGGTTGGGTATTTTGAGTTTCGCTCATCTTACTTTCCTGCGTTCTCAGTCATGATGGTGCGGACACGCGCGATATCGCGGCGAACCTTGCCAATTTGACTGGTGTTGGAAAGCTGCTGAGTGGCACGCTGCATACGCAGGTTGAATTGTGCCCTAAGCAGGCTCTCGAGCTCGGTATTGAGCTCGGTGGCGTCTTTGGAACGGAGTTCGCTGGCTTTCATGAGGTCTCCTTAAGCACCGATATGGCGCGACACGAATGTCGTGCGCAAGGGCAACTTAGCGGCGGCCAGGCGGAAAGCTTCACGTGCAAGCTCTTCGCTTACACCTTCCATTTCATAGAGCACCTTGCCGGGTTGAATTTCTGCGACCCAGTATTCCGGATTACCTTTACCTTTACCCATGCGGACTTCGGCAGGTTTCTGCGAAATCGGCTTGTCGGGGAAGATGCGGATCCAGATACGGCCGCCACGCTTGATGTGACGGTTGATCGCACGACGAGCGGCTTCAATTTGGCGCGCGGTCAAACGGCCACGGTCTATGGACTTCAGACCGAAATCGCCAAATGAAACCTCGGCACCGCGAGTAGCCAGGCCAGTGTTGCGGCCTTTTTGCTCTTTACGGTATTTTCTGCGTGCTGGTTGCAGCATGTTTATTCTCCTTCAGGCGCCGGCGCGGCGTCTGGCTTGCGAGGGCCGCGGCCACGCCCAGCACCTGCGCCTGCGGGACGACGGCTGTTGTCAGGACGGTCGCCACGAGGCGCACGACGCGGACGACGCTCTTCATCGCGGGGAGCTGCGGTCTCGGGAGGCATTTCGCCGTTAGGCAGCATGTCGCCCTTGTAGACCCAGACCTTGATACCGATGATGCCGTAGGTTGTTTGGGCTTCGGCAGTGCCGTAGTCGATGTTGGCGCGCAGTGTGTGCAGTGGCACACGGCCTTCGCGATACCATTCGGTACGGGCAATTTCGATACCATTCAAACGGCCTGCGCTCATGATCTTGATGCCTTGGGCACCAAGGCGCATTGCGTTCTGCATGGCGCGTTTCATGGCGCGGCGGAACATAATGCGTTTTTCAAGTTGCTGGGCAATTGAATCGGCGACAAGCTGGGCATCGGTTTCAGGCTTGCGAATTTCTTCGATATTGACGTGCACGGGCACGCCCATCAAGCGCTGCAGATCGGCCTTGAGGCTTTCGATGTCTTCGCCGCGTTTGCCAATTACCACGCCCGGACGAGCCGAGTAAATGGTAATGCGGGCATTCTTGGCGGGACGCTCGATGATCACACGGCCAACCGAAGCGCTTTTCAGCTTTTTCTTCAGATATTCGCGCACACGAATGTCTTCGGCGAGCATGCCGCCGAAGGCTTTATCGTCTGCGTACCAGCGCGATGTCCAGTTGCGGTTGACCGCGAGGCGGAACCCAATCGGGTGTATTTTCTGTCCCATTGTGACTCCTTAAGCGCCGACTTTGACCACAATGTGGCAAGTCTGCTTCTCGATGCGGTTACCGCGGCCTTTTGCACGGGCGGAAAAGCGCTTCATCGATTGAGCCTTGTCAATGTAGATCGTAGTGACTTTAAGCTCGTCGATGTCGGCGCCGTCGTTGTGCTCGGCGTTGGCGATCGCGGACTCAAGGGCTTTCTTGAGCAGACCCGCGGCCTTCTTGGGTGTGAACGTCAGGATATTCAGCGCCTGGGAAACCGACTTGCCACGGATCAGGTCCGCAACAATACGTGTCTTCTGGGCCGAGATATGGACTCCACGGATAATAGCTGTAGTTTCCATCGCTTACCTCTTGGACTTTTTGTCCGCAGCATGGCCCTTGAACGTACGGGTCAGTGCGAACTCGCCGAGCTTGTGGCCGACCATGTTCTCGTTGACATAAACGGGAACGTGCTGGCGGCCATTGTGCACAGCAATCGTCAGCCCAATGAACTCGGGCAGGATGGTGGAACGGCGCGACCAGGTTTTGATCGGCTTTTTGTCTTTGCCCTCGACAGCGGCATCGATCTTCTTGATCAGATGCGCGTCGACGAATGGGCCTTTCTTGATCGAACGTGACATGTTGTTCGCCCCTTACTTGCGCTTGCGGCGCGAGACAATCATATTGTCTGTGCGCTTGTTACGACGGGTTCTGAAGCCCTTGGCCGGAGTACCCCATGGGGAAACCGGTTCGCGACCTTCACCAGTACGTCCTTCACCACCACCGTGCGGGTGATCGACCGGGTTCATGGCAACGCCACGGACCGTAGGACGCACACCACGCCAGCGCATGGCACCGGCTTTACCGATTTGACGCAAGCTGTGTTCTTCGTTTCCAACTTCGCCTATGGTTGCGCGGCAGTCGATGTGGACGCGGCGGACTTCGCCGGAGCGCAAGCGCACCTGGGCATAAGTACCTTCGCGAGCCATCAGGACAGCCGAAGCACCGGCGGAGCGAGCCATTTGTGCACCCTTGCCCGGAAGCATTTCGATGCAGTGAATGGTGGAACCCACTGGTATGTTGCGGATAGGCAGCGTATTGCCCGAGCGGATGGGAGCATCCAGGCCCGACAACAGCGTTGCGCCCACTTCCAGGCCGCGAGGAGCGATGATGTAGCGGCGCTCGCCGTCGGCATAGCACAACAACGCAATGTGCGCTGTGCGGTTGGGGTCGTATTCCAGGCGTTCAACCTTGGCGGGAATGCCGTCTTTGTTGCGACGGAAATCGACCAGGCGGTAATGCTGCTTGTGACCACCACCACGATGGCGCACAGTGATGTGGCCATTGTTGTTGCGGCCCGAGCCACGTGTTTGCTTTTCGAGCAGAGGTTCGAACGGGGCGCCTTTATGCAGACCAGGCGTCACCACCTTGATCATGCCGCGGCGGCCGGGCGAAGTCGGCTTGACTTTTACGAGTGCCATTTAATTCACCTCCGTAAAGTCGAGTTCCTGACCGTCTTTGAGCGAAACATATGCTTTGCGCTCGTTACGGCGGCGACCCATGAAACGGCCAAAACGCTTTTCCTTGCCCTTGCGATTCAAAACCTGGACCGACTCGACTTCCACCTTGAACAACAGTTCGACGGCGGCCTTGATTTCGGGCTTGGTTGCATCGGCAGCGACGCGGAAAGCGATTTGCTGATTTTTTTCGGCTACGAACGTGGCTTTTTCAGTCACGATGGGAGCCAGGATTATTTGCAATAAACGTTCGGCTTTCATCCCAGCATCTCCTCGAGTTGAGCGATGGCCGTCTTGGTGATCAGCACTTGTTTGTAGTGGATCAGCGAAAGAGGATCGGCATAACGCGGTTCAACCACGGCAACATGCGGCAGATTGCGTGTTGCGAGGTACAGATTTTCGTCGAGCACGTCGGTAATGATCAGGACCGATTCGAGGCCCATGCTCTTGAGCTTGTCCGCCGCCAATTTGGTCTTGGGAGCATCGAGCACGAAGGTATCGACGATGGAGATGCGGTCTTCGCGGGCCAACTGGGAAAGGATCGCACGAATACCGGCGCGATACATTTTCTTGTTGACTTTGTGCGAGAAGTTTTCTTCCGGCGAATTCGGGAACGCACGACCACCCCCACGCCAGATAGGCGAGGAAGTCATGCCCGAACGGGCGCGGCCGGTGCCTTTCTGGCGCCATGGCTTCTTGGTGCTGTGGCGGACGTTATCGCGGCCTTTCTGGGCGCGATTGCCGCTGCGTGCATTGGCCTGGAACGCCACGACGATCTGGTGCACAAGCGCTTCGTTGAAGTCGCGGCCGAAAACGGTATCGGGAGCGGCAAACGTACTGGCGGATTGACCTTGGTCATTCAGGAGCTTGAGTTCCATTATTAAGCTCCTTTCTTCGCCGACATCTTGATGGCGGGACGCACGATAACGTCGGCATTCTTGTGGCCGGGGACTGCGCCCTTGACCAGCAACAAGCCGCGTTCCACGTCGACGCGAACGATGTCTAGATTTTGAACGGTACGAGTCGCGTCACCGAGGTGGCCCGACATTTTCTTGCCCGGAAACACACGGCCCGGATCCTGCGCCTGGCCGATAGAGCCAGGAACGCGGTGCGAACGCGAGTTACCGTGCGAAGCACGCTGCGAGCCGAAGTGGTGGCGCTTGATGGTGCCGGCAAAGCCTTTACCAATTGTCGTGCCCGTGACGTCAACTTTCTGCCCTGCTTCGAATACGCTTTCGACGGCCACGACGGAACCGGCTGTAAATTCAGCGGCCTTGGCGGGATCTAGACGGAATTCTTTAAGGATGCTGCCGGCTTCTGCGCCGGCTTTGGCGTAATGCCCTGCCTGAGGCTTGGTCACGCGGGAAGCGCGACGGGTACCGTAAGCAACTTGCACTGCCGCATAACCATCGATTTCTGGTGACTTGACTTGGGTAACGCGATTGTTCGACACGTCCAGTACTGTAACCGGGATGGACTCGCCTTCCTCGGTGAAAATACGGGTCATGCCAACTTTGCGCCCAACCAGTCCCAGCCGATAGGCGGCAGGCGTAGGTGTCGAGTTCGACATCGTTTTCTCCATTCCCGACTGCGATTGGTCGGGGCTAATTACCGTATGCAAGCCTTCTGCATACACGATTTTTTGTAAACCTTGAGGTTTATCAATTAAACCGTAAGGTTTATCAATTTAAACCTTGAGGTTTATCAATTTTTAAACCCGAAGGTTTATCAGTTTGAGCCAATTGGTTTAAAGAACCTTGAAAGCCCAAGGGCATGAAACCCATAGGAAATCAAAATAAAATAGACTTTTTCGGTCAAGCATATGACTTTAACATGGCAGGGGCCAGGTAAGCAAGCCGGAAATAAGTGGATACCCTGAAAGGGCGCGGCCAGGCCGCGGAAAAGCAACAGCCGGGGCGGATATCGGGAAGTCCGCCGGCAGGGATCCGAACCTGGCGGCCAGAGGGCCGCAGGGTTTCACCCGCCGGAAAACCCTAGCTTACTTGCGCCGCACCACAAACCGTTCAACGTATTCGTTGACCGGATGGTTCCTGATATCGTCAGGCGTGCCTATTTGCTCTACCTTGCCGTCGCGCAGAATCACAATATGCTGGCCCAGGCGCAGCGCTTCATCGATATCGTGGGTAATGAATACTATGGTTTTTTGCAGCCGTTGCTGCAAGGCCAGCAACTGATCCTGCATGTCGTATCGAATCAGCGGGTCCAAGGCCGAGAAAGCCTCGTCCATCAGCAGTACATCGGCGTCTATCGCCAATGCCCGCGCCAAGCCCACCCGCTGTTGCATGCCGCCGGACAACTCATCGGGATAGTTTGCGGCATATTCGGCCAGGCCCACCCTTTCCAGCCACTGCATGGCTACCTGCCTGGCCGGCGCCTTCTTGTCGCCGCGCACATGCAGGCCGAAGGCGACGTTGTCGATCACATTGATATGCGGCAGCAGTCCGAAACTTTGGAACACCATGCTGACTCTGTGCCGCCGCAACTCGCGCAGCTCGGGCATGCTCAGGGCAAGAATGTTCTGGCCGTCGACCAGTATTTCGCCGGCCGAGGGGTCTATCAGGCGGTTCAGGTGGCGCACCAGCGTGGATTTGCCTGATCCGGACAAGCCCATGATGCAGGATATCTGCCCGGCGGGAATGCTGGCGCTTATCCCTGCCAACCCTACATTGCACCGCGTCCGGGCCTGCACCTCGGCCTTGTCCGCGCCTTGGCGCAGCAGTTCGAGCGCCTGCGCCTCGTGCCGGCCGAACACTTTATACACGTCGCGGATCTGGATTTTCACTTCCTGCATTACCGTTCCTCCAGGCCTTGCAGCGCGCGCTTCTTGCGGCGCGGCTGGCCATAAGCCTGCGTGATGCGATCAATGACTATGGCCAGTATGACGATCGCCAAGCCGGCCTGCAGGCCGCGGCCCACATCCAGCGTCTGGATGCCGGCAAGCACATCCTCGCCCAGTCCGCGCGCGCCTATCATCGACGCCACCACCACCATGGACAGCGCCATCATGGTGGTTTGGTTAATGCCCGCCATGATGCTGGGGCGGGCCAGCGGCAAGGTAACCTTGAGCAGCATTTGCCGCCGCGTCACGCCAAAGGCCTGCGCGGCCTCCATGACATTCGGGTCGACCTGGCGCAAACCCAGGATAGTCAGGCGGATAAGGGGCGGCACCGCATAAATGACAGTGGCAAACAGCGCGGGCACCTTGCCCAGCCCAAACAGCATCAGTACCGGTATCAGGTACACAAAACTGGGCAGTGTCTGCATGACGTCCAGGACCGGGGTCAGCAGGCGGCGCAGAATCCGGCTGCGGGCGGCTATTATCCCCGCCGGCACGCCGATCACAATGGAAATCACGGTTGACACCAGCACCAGGGAAAAGGTCTGGATCAGCTTGTCCCACAAACCGATCACGCCTATGGCATATAGACACACCACATACAATATCGTGGCGGCGATCTTGCGTGTGGCATGCCATGATAAAGCGGCCACGAGAATCAACAAAACCCATGGCGGCATGGCAAGCATTGCGCGCTCCACGGGCAGCAACACCGTCGTCAGCATGAAATCGCTAAGCCGCCGGAAGGTGCCGCCATATGCTTTGACCGCGCCCATCAGGTGCCGGTTGACGAACTCCGCGCCGGACCATTGGGGAAATATGCCATGGCCCGACGGTTGCGCGGCCGGCATCGCGGCACCGGATGCTCCGTCAAGACCCAAATTGGCGCTCATGCGCTGGGCAACCTGGGTTGGCAGCCATTTGCGCCACACGTCGGGGTGTTCGTGCAAGAACCGCAAGGCGGCGGCATCGCCCGACAAGCCTTGCTCCGTCATGAGCAATATCATCTGGTTCAACAGCGCGGGCTGAAACTGCAGGCGTTCAAAAAATGCGACCAATTCCGGGTTTTGCTCGGCAAAGGGTTGCGATACCGCTACCGCCAGATGAGCCACCAGGAAGTCCGAAGGGCAAAGCGTGCCTTCGCCGCTTACGATGGTATCCCAGCAAGCCTTGTTGAACGGCCCTTGCTGTATCTTGTGGAACTTGTACTTGGCCATCAGGCCCGCGGGCTGCCAGTAGTAGAACAGTATTGGCCTGCCCTGGTCATAGGCAGAACTGATGGCCGAATCCAGGGCCGCGCCGGTACCCGCGCGAAAGTTGGTGTAGTCGTTATCCAGCCCATGCAGCGACAGAAGGCGGCTATTGGTTTTTTCACAGACCCATCCGGCGGGGCAATTCAGGAAACGCCCTTTGCCGGGCGCTTCGGGATCGTTGAACAGCGATTTGTATTGGGGCAGATCCTGCCAGGTGTTCAGCTTGGGCGCCAAGGGTTGAATGCCCCGTTTTTCATCTCCGTGAACCAAGTAATCAGGTACGTACCAGCCCTGTTCGGCGCCTCCTTGCAGGGTATCGCCCACTACTCGCACGGTTCCCGCTTTTATGGCCTTTTCAATAATCGGGGATCGCCCCGACCATTGCTCGGCGATAATCTGCAGATCGTCCTGGGCCAGCGCCGATTCGGTCGCCGCGGGGGTGCCGGGCACAATTTCGGCCGGACATCCATAGCCATCGGCCAGCAAGCGCTGTATCACGTGCGTCGTGAAGGTTGCACTTTCCCAGGTTTGATCGGCCAGTTTGATGACTTGGCCGTTATTGCAAGACGCCGTCTGCGCGCTTGCGGCCGGCGGCAGCAGGCCGGCCAGGAAAATTGCGGCAATGCCAAGGAAAGCTTGCGTTTTCTTCATGGGGCAAATTCCTTGTTGCAGGCCCAAGAGGCAAAAAAACGCCATGCTACAAGCATGGCGCCTTCTACATATTGCGCCATGGGCGCAACACACAGATTACTGCAAAGCGATTTCGACGTCTACACCCGCGGGCAGGTCCAGGCGCATCAAGGCATCAACTGTTTTATCGGTTGGGTCCACGATGTCCATAAGACGCTGATGCGTACGCATTTCGAATTGGTCGCGCGATGTCTTGTTGACGTGCGGCGAACGCAGTACATCGTAGCGGCGGATGCGAGTGGGCAGAGGCACTGGACCACGCACTACCGCGCCCGTGCGCTTGGCTGTTTCAACAATTTCGGCGGCCGACTGATCGATCAGCTTGTAATCGAACGCTTTCAGACGGATGCGGATTTTCTGGTTTTTCATGGATATTCCTAAAGAACGAATAAGGCAGGGACGATACCGCCCCTGCCCGCGCAGGCAATGTTACTTGATGATGGTGGCAACGACACCGGCGCCGACGGTACGTCCGCCTTCGCGAATGGCGAAGCGCAGGCCTTCTTCCATGGCGATGGGCGACATCAGGCTGACCTTCATCGAGACGTTATCGCCCGGCAAGACCATTTCCTTGTCGGCCGGCAATTCGATCGTGCCTGTCACGTCCGTCGTACGGAAGTAGAACTGGGGACGATAGCCCTGGAAGAACGGCGTGTGACGGCCACCCTCGTCCTTGGACAGAATGTACACCTCGGCCGAGAAATCCGTGTGCGGCTTGATCGAACCGGGCTTGGCCAAGACCTGGCCGCGCTCGACGTCTTCGCGCTTGGTGCCGCGCAGCAACACGCCCACGTTATCGCCCGCCTGGCCCTGGTCCAGCAGCTTGCGGAACATTTCAACGCCCGTGCATGTGGTCTTGACCGTGTCCTTGATACCCACGATCTCGATTTCCTCGCCCACCTTGACGATGCCGCGCTCGATACGCCCGGTTACCACCGTGCCGCGACCCGAGATCGAGAACACGTCTTCGACTGGCATCAGGAATGCCCCGTCAACCGCGCGTTCCGGTGTAGGAATGTAGCTGTCGAGCGCGTCGGCCAACAACATGATGGCCTGCTTGCCCAATGGGCCTTCGTCGCCTTCGAGCGCCAGCTTGGCCGAACCCTTGATGATCGGGGTATCGTCGCCGGGGAAGTCGTACTTCGAGAGCAGCTCGCGCACTTCCATCTCGACCAGTTCGAGCAACTCTTCGTCGTCGACCATGTCGGCCTTGTTCAGGAACACGATGATGTAAGGCACACCGACCTGGCGCGACAGCAAAATGTGCTCGCGCGTTTGGGGCATGGGGCCGTCGGCGGCCGACACCACCAGGATCGCGCCGTCCATCTGCGCCGCACCGGTGATCATGTTCTTGATATAGTCGGCGTGGCCCGGGCAGTCTACGTGCGCGTAGTGGCGCGCTTGCGTTTCGTATTCCACGTGCGCCGTGTTGATCGTGATCCCGCGCGCGCGCTCTTCGGGCGCCGCATCGATTTGCGCGTAGCCCTTGGCTTCGCCGCCGAAGGCCTTGGCCAGCACCGTCGTGATTGCCGCTGTCAGCGTCGTCTTGCCGTGGTCAACGTGCCCGATCGTGCCTACGTTTACGTGGGGTTTGGTTCGTTCGAACTTACCTTTTGCCATGATTTATTCCATCAATGTTTTCAAGGAAACAAAAATTTTACCCGCCCATCGTACAAGATGGGCGGGACCTAATATTACTTACCGCGAGCGGTAATCACTTCGTCAGCTACATTCTTAGGAGCTTCGGCGTAGTGCTTGAACTCCATGGTGTAGGTTGCGCGACCTTGCGTTTGCGAACGCAGAGTGGTCGAGTAACCAAACATCTCGGCCAAAGGCACTTCCGCCTTGATAACCTTTCCGCCACCGATCATGTCGTCCATGCCCTGAACCATGCCGCGGCGCGAGGACAAATCGCCCATCACGTTACCGGCATAATCTTCAGGCGTTTCGACTTCCACGGACATCATGGGTTCGAGCAATACGGGACTGGCCTTGCGCATGCCGTCCTTGAATGCCATGGAGGCAGCCATGCGGAATGCGTTTTCGTTCGAGTCGACGTCGTGGTACGAACCGAAGAACAGCGTAACCTTGACATCGACGACCGGGTAACCGGCAACCACGCCGGCAGGCAGGGTTTCCTGGATGCCCTTGTCGACCGCGGGGATGTATTCGCGAGGAACCACACCGCCCTTGATGGCGTCGACAAATTCGTAGCCGCCGCCGGGAGGCAAAGGCTCGAGCTTGAGCACAACGTGACCGTACTGGCCGCGACCGCCGGATTGCTTGACGAACTTGCCTTCGATTTCTTCGCAGGTCTTGCGTATGGTTTCGCGGTAGGCTACTTGTGGTTTACCCACGTTGGCTTCCACGCCGAATTCACGGCGCATACGATCGACCAGCACTTCAAGGTGAAGCTCGCCCATGCCGGAAATAATGGTTTGGCCGGATTCTTCGTCGCTGCGTACGCGGAACGAAGGATCTTCCTGTGCAAGGCGCGACAGCGCAATGCCCATTTTTTCCTGGTCGGCCTTGGTCTTGGGCTCGACAGCCTGCGAAATCACGGGTTCCGGGAACTCCATGCGTTCGAGCAGGATGTGCGAATCCAGGTCGCAAAGCGTTTCGCCGGTGGTGACGTCTTTCAGACCCACCACAGCGGCGATGTCGCCCGCCAGAACTTCCTTGATTTCGGCGCGATTGTTGGCGTGCATCTGCAAAATACGGCCGATACGCTCTTTTTTGCCCTTGATAGGGTTGTAGACCGTTTCGCCGGACTTCAAGACGCCCGAATACACACGCACGAAAGTCAATTGACCTACGAACGGATCGCTCATCAGCTTGAACGCCAGCGCCGAGAACTTGGCACTGTCGTCGGCCGGCAGATGAATGACATTGCCTTCATCGTCGGTGCCCTGGACCGGCGGAATGTCGGTCGGCGCGGGCAGGTAGTCGATGACGGCGTCGAGCATGCGCTGAACGCCCTTGTTCTTGAACGCCGTACCGCACAGCATGGGCTGGATTTCGCCAGCGATAGTGCGGGTGCGGATGCCGAGATTGATTTCGGCTTCGGTCAGCGAACCTGTTTCCAGGTACTTGTTCATGAGCTCTTCGGACGACTCGGCAGCCGACTCAAGCAGCTTTTCGTGCCATTCGTTGGCGGAATCCACGAGATCGGCGGGAATGTCGATGTATTCGAACTTCATGCCCTGGCTCGCGTCATCCCAGATGATGCCTTTCATTTTGACAAGGTCGACCACACCGGTGAAGGTGTCTTCGGCGCCAATGGGAATAACGATAGGCACGGGGCTGGCTTTCAGGCGCAATTTCAGCTGGTCGTAGACCTTGAAGAAATTGGCGCCGGTGCGGTCCATCTTGTTGATGAAAGCCAGGCGCGGCACACCGTATTTATTGGCTTGGCGCCATACGGTTTCCGACTGAGGCTGTACGCCGCCCACAGCGCAATACACCATGCAGGCGCCATCGAGCACGCGCATGGAACGTTCGACTTCGATAGTGAAGTCCACGTGTCCCGGGGTGTCGATGATGTTGATGCGGTGCTCGGGGTACTCGCCGGCCATACCGCTCCAGAATGCCGTCGTGGCAGCCGAAGTGATGGTAATGCCGCGCTCTTGTTCCTGCTCCATCCAGTCCATGGTGGCGGCGCCATCATGGACTTCACCGATTTTGTGGCTGACGCCGGTATAGAACAGAATGCGTTCGGTGGTCGTCGTTTTCCCTGCATCGATGTGCGCGGAAATACCAATATTGCGATAGCGCGAAATGGGGGTTTTGCGGGCCATAATAAAAATGTCCTTAGATTACCAACGGAAATGGCTGAATGCCTTGTTGGCCTCTGCCATCTTGTGCGTGTCTTCACGCTTTTTCATTGCTCCACCACGACTTTCGGAAGCGTCGAGCAGTTCGCCGGCCAGGCGCAAATCCATCGATTTTTCGCCACGCTTCTTGGCTGCTTCACGCAACCAGCGCATGGCCAGTGCCAGGCGGCGCACAGGGCGCACTTCTACTGGCACTTGATAGTTCGCACCACCTACGCGGCGGCTTTTGACTTCAACGAGAGGCTTGATGTTGTTGATGGCAAGATTGAAGATCTCGATGGGCTCTTTGCCAGTTTTAGCCTGGATCTGGGCAAACGCACCGTAAACGATACGTTCAGCTACCGCTTTCTTGCCGGACAACATAACAACGTTCATGAATTTGGCGAGCTCTACGCTGCCGAATTTCGGATCGGGGAGAATTTCACGCTTGGGAACTTCGCGACGACGAGGCATTTTATAACTTCCTTGTGACAGTTCAGTTGAACCGCTTTTACACGGCCACGACCACTTTATTGGAAAGAGGTCAACTTACATGCTATGGGCGCATGCCCACGGCTGCACTGATACGACCGGCCCGAGGCTGGGCTATGGAAAAACTTAGGCTTTTTTCGGGCGCTTCGCACCGTACTTGGAACGCGACTGCTTGCGGTCTTTGACACCTTGCAAGTCGAGCGAACCGCGCACGATGTGGTAACGAACACCAGGCAAATCCTTGACACGGCCACCGCGCACGAGAACCACCGAGTGTTCCTGCAAATTGTGACCTTCGCCGCCGATATACGAAATGACTTCGAAACCGTTGGTTAGACGTACCTTGGCGACTTTACGCAACGCCGAGTTAGGTTTTTTAGGGGTAGTGGTATACACGCGAGTGCAGACACCACGGCGCTGAGGGCAGTTTTCGAGCGCGGGGCTCTTGCTGTTCTCGCGACTGACTTCGCGCGGCTTGCGCACGAGTTGGCTAATGGTTGGCATGACCTTTACGCATCCTGTGACTTTTACGTATTCTGCACTTGCGTGCCGATTTACGTATTTGAATGAGACGCCTGCTGCTATAGTCTCGGCATGGCCGAATACTGGAAGGAGCCTCAGGCGGTTTGCGCAACAACCGCCTGACACGAAAAACGTAAAAGAGCGGGTCTTGCGGCTGCTGTTGTGTACTTTCTTGCTGTTGTACTACTGATCTTATTAAGGTATTTTGGCAAATAAACCCTTTGATAAGCTCGCCATCGTAGCACGGCAAAGAACAAAAGGTCAAGAAAACGCCGCAAAACATAATAATTGCAGACTTGCCGCATCTATTTGCCCACTATGGGCCGGCTCGACACGATACTACGGGTATCGTAACATTGCCTCACTCATCATTAAGCAGGCGGATTCGCCCCACACTATGAATATAGCTTCCCTAGAAGACGATCCCGCCCAGGCTCAGCTCATACATTACACGCTGGTCGGCAACGGTCACAACTGCACCGTTTTCAATCAGGGAAAAGACCTGTTGGCGGCCCTGTCCCGCTCGCCGGCCTTCGATCTGCTGCTGCTGGACTGGCAAATACCCGATATCAATGGAATCGACGTGGTCCGTTGGGTACGCGCCAATTTGGGCTATACGATACCCGTCATGTTTCTTACCAGCCGCACACTAGAAGAAGACCTGGTCGCCGGCCTGCAGGCCGGCGCCGACGACTACATGATCAAACCCATACGCCAGGGCGAACTCCTGGCTCGCGTAGAGGCCCTGCTTCGCCGCCAAAAACCCTCCGGCTCACGCGAGGCCCCGTTCACCTGCGGCTCCTATGAAATCGACCCTTCCAGCGACACCATACGCCTGCAAGGCCAGAAAATAGAGCTCGCCCCCAAAGAATATGAACTGGCCTTGCTGCTTTTCCGCAACCCCGGCCGGCTGTTTTCGCGAGACGTCCTCAGCAACAGCGTCTGGAATCGCGAAATTCCAGCCACCTCGCGTACGCTGGATACCCATCTTTCCAATCTTCGCCGCAAACTTCAATTAGGCGCGTCTCATGGGGTCCGCCTGAATTCCTCATACGCCCTGGGCTACCGCCTGGAACTGATCGACAACCACCAACCGTAGGCCCTAATGCTTCTGTCCTTTCTTTACCGCTTGCTCCCTGCGTTTTTGGGCGGTGCGTTGCTGGCCGGCGCCGGCACACCCGCGCTGGCGCAGCCCGCCGGCGCGCAGGGCGATAATTTCATGTACCAGGTCATGCCTGGCGACACCCTGATTGTCCTGGCGCAGCGATTCACCGACAGCTCCGCCAACTGGAACAAGCTGCAAACCTTGAACGCCGTGCAAGACCCTACCCGCCTGACGATAGGGCGCGAACTGAAAATACCTTTTGCCCTGATACCCGAACTGCCCTCGCAAGCCTATATCAGCCATCTTGCCGGCCAGGTCAGCGCCAACAAGGTCCCGGCCAAGCCCGACACCAGCCTGTCCGAGGGCGATGCCCTTCGGACCGGTCCCGGCAGCTTTGCCACCTTGACTCTGGCCGATGGCAGTATTTTGTCGGTTCCGGCGGAATCGTCCCTGCTTATCGAACGGCTGCGCGTATTCAAAGGCACGGGGCTTATCGACACGATCTTCACCATGCACGATGGCGGGCTGGAGTCCAGTGTCGCCCCCAAGGAAACGGGGGTGGGCCGGTTCGAAATCCGCACTCCGGTCAGTATTACCGGAGTGCGCGGTACGCAATTCCGCGTACGGGTCGCCGCCAACGGCTCGCAAAGCGAAGTCTTGTCGGGCAAGGCCCAGCTCAGCTCGGGCCAGTCCGGCAACGCCACCCTGCATCAAGACCAGGGGGCCGCGGTAAACAGCCAAGGCAAGCTGCTGGGCGTAAGAGCCCTGTTGCCCGCCCCGGCTCTCGAGCCGGCGGTGCGCGGCGGCCAGGGCTGGACGATATCCTTTCCGCCCGTGCCGGGGGCCGGCTCTTACCTGGTTCGCGTTGCGACCGACCAGGCGGGCCGCAACCTGGTTTCCAGCCATCGGGATAATCAGCCCAAAATCAGCTTTTCCGCGCCGGGGCCGGGCACTTTCTACGTAATAGTGCGCGCTATCGATGCCGATGGAGTCATGGGCAAAGATGCCGTGCAATCGTTCCTGGGCCAGTCTGTGCTTAACGCATCGGACGGCTCGGCCATTGCCACCGGCTTCGGTCAATTTGTGCAACTGACAGATTACCGCTAGCATGGCGCGTGCCGCCAAGCAAACGGACGCGAACTTCTGGGGAGGCCTGGAACGGCGCATACGCATAGAGTGGCTGTTGGTTACCCTTGCCATGATGCTGTTCACCGTGTCGCTAAGCTACTTCAGCGACGCCATCGGGCTTTCCCGCCTGAATCATGCGTTCTATGACAAGACGCTGGCAGCCGCCACTCACACCGCCGGCACCGACAATATTGTCATTATCGCCATCGATGACGGCAGCATCGACCATATCGGCTATTGGCCTTGGCGCCGGGCCATGCACGCCCAACTGATCGCCAAGCTTGGGCAGGCCCGGGCGGTAGGCCTGGATCTGGTTTTCAGGGATAGCAACCCGGCTTATCCGCAAGACGACGAGTTATTGGCGCGGGCCATACGCGATCATGGCAAGATCGTATTGCCGCTGGTGCTGGACAAGGCCAACCAACGCGCCTTGCCGCCATTGGCTCCCTTGGCCGCCGCCGCCAAAAGCCTTGGATACATCAATATCTATCCTGACGAAGATGGCGTGATTCGATCCCTGGTCTTGCGGCAAACGCTTCCCTCCGGCCAGACTGCTGAACACTTTGTCATGGCCATGGTACGCGCCGCCGGCAATCCCGGCGAAATCGCCTCGGCCCAGCGACAGGCCGCCCACGGCAATACTTTGCTGCCTTATGCCGGCACACCCGGCCACTTCACCATGTATTCCTATGCCGAGGTACTCAACGGCCAAATACCGGAATCCAGTTTCAAGGACAAATACGTGCTGGTCGGTTCCTGGGGCTCGGGGCTGGGCGACGCCTTCCCCACTCCGCTTTCACGCCACGGCGAAACCATGTCCGGCGTGGAAATCCTGGCCAACGGCCTGCAAAGCACTCTGCGCAACCATTGGATAAGCAGCCCAGGCCGCTGGCAGACAGCCTTGCTCTCGAGCCTGCCCGTGCTGTTAGTGTGCCTAATATTGCGCCGCCTGTCGCCGCAACGATCTTTCTTGCTTGCCACCGCGGTATTGTTCCTGGTGTTTGCCGCCACTTGGCTGCTGATGCGCTATGCCAATACGTGGGTGCCGATTACGGCCGGCCTAATCGGCACCATGCTGGTCTATCCGGTATGGAGCTGGCGCAGCCAAGAAGCCGCTCTGCAGCATATCGACCGCGAACTGCAGGCGCTGCACATCGAACAGCCGGTTGCCGGCAATGCCTTATCGCCCGGCGAACCCTCCAGGCACGATGGCTCCCTTTCCGCCCGCGTAACCCATCTGCACGGCGCCATCGCCCAACTGCGCTACGCACACTACAAGCGCGAGGAAACACTGCAATTTTTATCGCACGACATGCGCGCCCCGCAAAACTCCATTCTGGCCCTGACCCAGTTGCAGAGCCAGCCCGCCAACGCCATCCCGCAGGCCGAGCTCTTGCACCGGATCAACCTGTACGCCCACAAAACGCTAGGACTGGTCGATGGCTTTGTACAGCTTGCCCGTGCAGAGGCGGCGGAAATCCGCAATGAACCGCTGGACCTGGTGGAACTGGTAGCGCTGGGCTGCGATGATTTCTGGGCGCAAGCGCAACAGCGCCATATTCGTATTGTGTTTACAGACCGTCCCGCCGAGGCCTGGGTTAAAGGCGATCAGTCGCTGTTGCGGCGGGCCTGGTGCAATCTGGTCGACAACGCCATCAAATACAGTCCCGACCATAGCGAAATCAACTGCCAGGTGCTGCGCCACCAGGACGATTGGCTGGCCATTATCCGCGATCAAGGCAGAGGCATCAGCCTGGAGCAGCAAGAAACGCTATTCATACCTTTTATCCGCGCCAATGAAGATAAGCCCGGCAATCCCTCGGGCATCGGCCTGGGCCTGGCCCTGGTGATGGCGGTAGCCATACGCCACGGCGGTTCGATTCAAGTAAGAAGCCATCAGAATAGCGGGGCCGAATTCATATTGCGGCTGCCTGCAAATGCGGACGAAGAACCGGCCTCTTGAACCAAATGCGGCCGTGGGCCGGCTTGAACACCCGCAAGTTGCCATGGCCGGCAAAGACGACCATCAACAAAAAAGCGCCGGATGCAAGCATGCACCCGACGCTTTTTCTCACTACGCGTAGATTTACTCTTCGGCTGAACCCGCAACCTCATCGGAAGCGGACTCTTCCTGCGCTGTCACAGCCTCGGCTGGCGGGGCATCCTCGAAAGGATTGGCCATCGCACGCGCGGCTTGACGTTCAGCGGCCTCGTGAGCCTCTTTGTCTTTGCGTGCCATGTGATAAGCCATGCCCGTGCCTGCGGGAATCAAGCGCCCGACAATCACGTTCTCTTTCAGGCCGCGCAAATCGTCGCGTTTGCCCATAATGGCGGCTTCGGTAAGGACGCGAGTCGTTTCCTGGAACGATGCCGCCGAGATGAACGAATCGGTCGACAAGGACGCCTTGGTGATACCCAGCAACACGTTATCGTACGTGGCTGGAATCTTGCCTTCGGCTTCCATGCGATCGTTCTCGTTGAGCAGCTCGGAACGCTCGACCTGTTCGCCAGTGATGAAGCTGGTGTCGCCCGCATTGGTAATGTTCACGCGGCGCAGCATCTGGCGAACAATCACTTCAATGTGCTTGTCGTTGATCTTCACGCCTTGCAAACGGTACACGTCCTGGACTTCATTGACCACGTAGCTGGCGAGACGCTCGATACCTTGCAAACGCAGGATATCGTGCGGATCGGCAGGACCATCGACAATCATTTCGCCCTTGTTGACCACTTGGCCGTCGTGCACGAGCACCTGCTTTTCCTTGGGAATCAGGAACTCATGGCTGACGCCATCGAGATCGGTGATAACCAGGCGCTGCTTGCCCTTGGTGTCCTTACCAAATGAAACCGTGCCGGTGACATCGGCCAGCATGCCGGCGTCTTTCGGCGAACGGGCCTCGAACAACTCGGCCACGCGAGGCAAACCGCCGGTGATATCGCGCGTCTTTTGCGATTCCTGCGGAATACGCGCCAGAATTTCACCAATGGCAACTTGCATGCCGTCGCGCACAGTAATCAAGGCGCCGACCGGGAAGGTAATGTTTACCGAATGGTCGGTGCCGGCGATCTTGACTTCCTCGCCCGCTTCGTTAAGAAGCTTGATCTGCGGACGCATCATGATCTTGCCGCCGCGTGTCTTGGGCGTAATGACCACCAGCGTCGACAGGCCGGTTACTTCGTCCAGCTGCTTGGCAACCGTAACGCCTTCGTCGATGTTCTCGAAGCGCACCAGGCCCGCGTATTCCGACACGATAGGACGGGTCAACGGATCCCAGTTTGCCAGGCGCTGGCCAGCCTTGACGATATCGCCGTCGCCGACCGTGATCGTCGCGCCGTAGGGGATTTTGTGGCGTTCGCGTTCGCGGCGGTTGTCATCGAAAATGATGATTTCGCCCGAACGGGAAATCGCCACGCGATCGCCCTTGGCATTGGTAACGTAGCGCAGGCCAATGGCAAAGCCGATGGTGCCCGAGGACTTGGTTTCGACCGAGCTGGCCATTGCGTTACGCGAGGCCGCGCCGCCGATGTGGAACGTACGCATCGTAAGCTGCGTGCCCGGCTCGCCGATGGACTGGGCCGCGATGACACCAATGGCCTCGCCCCGGTTGATCATGCTGCCGCGACCCAGATCGCGGCCGTAGCAATGAGCGCACAAGCCGTGGCGTGTTTCGCAGGTAAGGGGCGTACGCACCTTGACTTCGTCCACGCCTATGCTGTCGATGTATTCCACCAGGTCTTCGTCGAGCAGCGTGCCGGCGGCCAGAGCCGTTTCCTGGGTTTCGGGGTTGACGATATCGGCAGCCACCACGCGACCCAGGATACGATCGCGCAAAGGTTCGATGACTTCGCCGCCTTCGACCAGCGCTTTCATCAAGTAGCCGCGCGTCGTGCCGCAATCGGACGTCGTAATCACCAGATCCTGCGTCACGTCGACCAGACGGCGTGTCAGGTAGCCCGAGTTCGCCGTTTTCAGGGCGGTATCGGCCAGGCCTTTACGCGCGCCGTGAGTGGAAATGAAGTACTGCAGTACGTTGAGGCCTTCGCGGAAGTTGGCGGTAATGGGCGTTTCGATAATCGAACCGTCAGGCTTGGCCATCAGGCCGCGCATGCCGGCCAACTGGCGAATCTGGGCCGCGGAACCGCGGGCGCCCGAGTCGGCCATCATGTAGATGGAATTGAACGATTCCTGGCGCACTTCTTCGCCATGACGGTTGGTCACGGGTTCGGTGGACAGTTGTTCCATCATGGCCTTGCCGACCTTGTCGCCGGCCTTGCCCCAGATATCGACCACGTTGTTGTAGCGTTCCTGCGACGTAACCAGACCCGACGAATACTGCTTGTCGATTTCTTTGACTTCCTTGCTGGCTTGGGCAAGGATGTCTTCCTTGACCGAGGGGATCAGCATGTCGCTCATGGCAATGGAAATACCGCCGCGAGTCGCCAGCCGGAAACCGGCCTGCATCAGCTTGTCGGCGAAGATCACCGTTGCACGCAAACCGCAGCGGCGGAACGACTGGTTGATAAGACGCGAAATTTCTTTCTTTTTCAGCGGACGGTTCAACACCGAGAACGGCAGGCCGTGCGGCAGGATTTCCGACAGCAATGCGCGGCCGATGGTGGTCTCGAAACGCTTGAGCACCGGCTGCCATTCGCCTTGCTCGTCCTTTTCGTACTCGTTCAAGCGAACGGTAACGCGGCTTTGCAGCTCGACTTCGCGGTTGTCGTAGGCGCGCTGAACTTCCTCGACATCCATGAAGAACAGGCCTTCGCCCTTGCCGTTGGTGCGTTCGCGCGTCGTGTAATACAGCCCCAGCACGATATCCTGCGACGGCACGATGGACGGTTCGCCATTGGCCGGGAAAAGAATGTTGTTCGAAGCCAGCATCAGCGTGCGGGCTTCAAGCTGGGCTTCAAGCGACAAAGGCACGTGCACGGCCATCTGGTCGCCGTCGAAGTCGGCGTTGAAAGCGGCGCAAACCAGCGGATGCAGCTGGATAGCCTTGCCTTCGATCAGCACCGGCTCGAAAGCCTGGATACCCAAACGGTGCAGCGTAGGCGCGCGGTTGAGCATCACCGGATGTTCACGGATGACCTCTTCGAGGATGTCCCAGACCACCGGTTCCTGCGTTTCCACCAGCTTCTTGGCGGCCTTGATCGTGGTGGCCAGGCCCATCATTTCAAGACGATTGAAAATGAAAGGCTTGAACAGTTCCAGAGCCATCAGCTTGGGCAGGCCGCACTGGTGCAGCTTGAGCTGCGGACCCACCACAATGACCGAACGGCCGGAGTAATCGACGCGCTTGCCCAGCAAGTTCTGGCGGAAACGGCCGCTCTTGCCTTTGATCATGTCGGCCAGGGACTTCAACTGGCGCTTGTTGGCGCCGGTCATGGCCTTGCCGCGGCGACCGTTATCCAGCAAGGAATCGACCGACTCCTGCAGCATGCGCTTTTCGTTGCGCAGGATGATATCGGGAGCCTTGAGTTCCAGCAGGCGTTTCAAACGATTGTTGCGGTTGATGACGCGGCGGTACAGATCGTTCAGATCGGAGGTCGCGAAACGGCCGCCATCAAGAGGCACCAGCGGGCGCAGGTCGGGCGGCAGCACAGGCAGCACTTCCATGACCATCCACTCGGGCTTGATGCCCGATTTCTGGAAGCCTTCCAGCACTTTCAAGCGCTTGGAGATTTTCTTGATCTTGGCGTCGGACGAGGTGGCCTTGAGTTCGGCGCGCAGGATTTCGACATCGCGGTCGATATCGATAGTGCGCAGCAATTCGCGCACCGCTTCCGCGCCCATCAGGGCGTGGAAATCGTCGCCGTATTCCTCGGTCTTGGCCAGGAAGTCGTCGTCGGACATGATCTGGCCGCGCTTGAGCGGGGTCATGCCGGGCTCGATGACGCACCATGCTTCAAAGTAAAGCACGCGTTCGATGTCGCGCAGGGTCATGTCCAGAACCATGCCCAAACGCGAGGGCAGGCTTTTCAGGAACCAGATGTGCGCAACCGGGCTGGCCAGTTCAATATGGCCCATGCGCTCGCGGCGCACTTTGGCCACGGTCACTTCGACGCCGCATTTTTCGCAGATTACGCCGCGATGCTTCAGGCGCTTGTACTTGCCGCAAAGGCATTCGTAGTCTTTGATCGGGCCAAAGATCTTGGCGCAGAACAGACCATCGCGTTCGGGCTTGAAAGTACGGTAGTTGATGGTTTCAGGCTTGCGAACTTCGCCGTAAGACCATGACCGCACTTTTTCGGGCGACGCGATGCCGATCTTGATGGCATCGAATTGCTCGTCTTGCGAGACTTGTTTAAACAGATCGAGTAGCGCTTTCATATTATTTACGCTCCAAATCCATGTCCAGGGACAGGGATCTAATTTCTTTGACCAGAACGTTAAACGACTCTGGCATGCCCGCATCGATGACGTGGTCGCCCTTGACGATGTTTTCGTACACTTTGGTCCGGCCCGCAATATCGTCGGACTTGACGGTAAGCATTTCCTGCAAAGTATACGAAGCACCGTAAGCTTCGAGCGCCCAGACTTCCATTTCCCCGAAACGCTGGCCGCCGAACTGGGCTTTACCGCCCAGGGGCTGCTGCGTGACAAGCGAATATGGACCAGTAGAACGCGCATGCATTTTGTCGTCGACCAAGTGATGCAGTTTCAGATAGTGCATGTAGCCGATCGTAACCGGACGTTCGAATTGTTCACCGGTGCGGCCGTCGACCAGCCATGCCTGCGAACGCGTCGGCGTCAGCTTGAGGCGCTCGGCGATGTCGTCGGGGTATGCCAATTCCAGCATCTTGGTGATTTCTTCTTCGGTCGCGCCGTCGAAGACCGGCGTGGCGAAAGGCACGCCGTTTTTCAGGTTGCCGGCCATTTCGATGACTTCGTCGTCGGTAAGCTCGCTGACGCGAGCCTTGGCGCCGGTACTGTTGTAGACCTTCTCGAGATAGCTGCGAATGTCCTTGACCTGGACGTTCTTTTCATCTCGAGCATGTCGGCAATGCGATGGCCCACGCCTTTGGCGGCCCATCCCAAATGCACTTCCAGAACCTGGCCCACGTTCATCCGCGAAGGAACCCCCAGAGGGTTCAAAACAATGTCGGCTGGCGTACCGTCGGCCATGTGCGGCATGTCTTCGATAGGAGTGATCCGCGAAACGACACCCTTGTTGCCGTGACGGCCGGCCATCTTGTCGCCGGGCTGCAGGCGGCGCTTGACGGCAAGGTAAACCTTGATCATCTTCAGCACGCCGGGAGGCAACTCATCGCCCTGCGTCAGCTTCTTGCGCTTTTCTTCGAAAGCCAGATCGAACTGATGGCGCTTCTGTTCGATCGATTCCTTGGCCTGCTCCAGCACCACTGCCTGAGCCTCATCGGCCAGGCGGATGTCGAACCACTGCCAGCGGTCGAGGTCGGCCAGGTAGGACTTGGTCGATCGCCGCGCCCTTGGCCAGCTTGCGCGGGCCGCCGTTGACGATCTTGCCGATCAGCGAATTCTCGATACGATCGAAGGTGTCGTTTTCGACAATGCGCAGCTGATCGTTCAGGTCTTGGCGATAGCGCTTGAGTTCATCATCGATGATCGACTGCGCGCGCTTGTCGCGCACGATGCCTTCGCGGGTGAACACCTGCACGTCGATAACCGTGCCGACCATGCCCGAGGGCACGCGCAGCGAGGTGTCTTTCACGTCGGAGGCTTTCTCGCCGAAGATCGCGCGCAGCAGCTTTTCTTCAGGGGTCAGCTGGGTTTCGCCCTTGGGCGTGACCTTGCCGACCAGCACGTCGCCGGCTTCGACTTCGGCGCCGATGTAGACGATGCCCGACTCGTCGAGGCGGCCGAGCTGGCCTTCCGACAAGTTGCTGATGTCGCGCGTGATTTCTTCGGAGCCCAGCTTGGTGTCGCGAGCGACGACCGTCAGTTCTTCGATGTGGATCGAGGTGTAGCGGTCATCGGCCACGACGCGTCTCGGAGATCAGCATCGAATCTTCGAAGTTATAGCCGTTCCAGGGCATGAACGCGACCAGCATGTTCTGGCCGAGCGCGAGTTCGCCCAGGTCGGTCGATGCGCCATCGGCCAGCACGTCGCCGCTTGCGCGACGAGGTCGCCGCGGCTGCACGATCGGACGCTGGTTGATGTTCGTGTTCTGGTTGGAACGCGTGTACTTGATCAGGTTGTAGATATCGACGCCGACTTCGCCGGCGACGTTTTCTTCGTCGTTGACGCGGATCACGATACGGTCGGCATCGACATAGTCAACCAGCCCGCCGCGCAGCGCCTGCACGGTCGTGCCCGAGTCGACCGCCACGGTGCGTTCGATGCCGGTACCCACGACAGGTTTTTCCGGACGCAGGCAAGGCACGGCCTGGCGCTGCATGTTCGACACCCATCAATGCGCGGTTCGCGTCATCGTGTTCCAGGAACGGAATCAGCGAGGCGGCGACCGATACGATCTGCGACGGGGCGACGTCCATGTAATGCACGTTGGCCGCGCGGTCAGCATGGTTTCGCCGGCTTCGCGGCAGGCCACCAGGTCATCGGTGAAATGCGGCCTTCTGCATCGAGCTCGGCGTTGGCCTGGGCGATCACGTAGCGGCTTTCTTCGATGGCCGACAGGTAATCGATCTGCTCGCTGACCTTGCTGTCGACGACCTTGCGATACGGCGTTTCGAGGAAGCCGTATTCGTTCAGGCGGGCGATACAGCGCCATCGAGTTGATCAGGCCGATGTTCGGGCCTTCAGGCGTTTCGATGGGGCACACGCGGCCATAGTGGGTCGGGTGCACGTCGCGCACTTCGAAACCGGCGCGTTCGCGGGTCAGGCCGCCAGGGCCAAGGGCCGAGACGCGGCGCTTGTGCGTGATCTCGGACAGCGGGTTGGTCTGGTCCATGAACTGCGACAGCTGGCTCGAACCGAAGAACTCCTTGATGGCGGCCGAGATCGGCTTGGAGTTGATCAGGTCGTGCGGCATCAGGTTTTCGGCTTCGGCCTGGCCGAGGCGTTCCTTGACGGCGCGCTCGACGCGTACGAGCCCGGCGCGGAACTGGTTTTCGGCCAGTTCGCCCACGCAGCGCACGCGGCGATTGCCCAAGTGATCGATATCGTCGATTTCGCCGCGGCCGTTACGCAGCTCGACCAGCACCTTGATGGTGTCAAGGATGTCCTGGTTGGTCAGCGTCATCGTGCCGGTGATGTCGTTTCCACGACCCAGGCGGCTGTTGACCTTCATGCGGCCCACGCGCGACAGATCGTAGGCGTCTTCGCTGTAGAACAGGCGCTGGAACAATGCTTCGACCGCGTCTTCGGTAGGCGGCTCGCCGGGACGCATCATGCGATAGATCGCCACGCGCGCAGCGGTTTGGTCGGTGGTTTCGTCGACGCGCAGCGTCTGCGAGATGTACGGGCCGCTGATCCAGGTCGTTGATGTACAGCGTCTGGATCTGCTGGACGTTGTTTTCGCGCAGCTTGGCGAGCACGGTCTCGGTCAGTTCGTCATTGGCGTTGGCGACGACTTCGCCGGTTTCCGGATCGACGACGTTGCTTGGCCAGCGCGCGGCCCAGCAGGAAATCTTCGGGCACCGAGATGCGCTCGATATCGGCGGCGGCCAGGTCGCGCAAGTGCTTGGCGTTGATGCGCTTGTCTTTCTCGACGATGACCTTGCCATCGCTTGCCGTTGATGTCGAAGCGCGCCACTTCGCCCTTCCAGCGCTCGGCGACGAACTCCATCATGCCGCCTTCGTTTTGCAGTTCGAAATTGTCGAAATCCGAAGAAGTGGGCGAGGATGGCTTCCGGCGTCATGCCGATGGCCTTCAGCAGAATCGTCACGGGCATCTTGCGGCGACGGTCGACACGGAAGAACAGGACGTCCTTCGGGTCGAACTCGAAGTCCAGCCACGAGCCACGGTAAGGAATCACGCGGGCCGAGAACAGCAGCTTGCCCGAGCTGTGCGTTTTGCCGCGATCATGCTCGAAGAACACGCCGGGCGAACGATGCAGCTGCGAAACAATGACGCGCTCGGTGCCGTTGATGACAAAGGAACCGGTATTCGTCATGAGCGGAATTTCGCCCATGTAGACTTCCTGTTCTTTGACTTCCTTGACCGTAGGCTTGCTGGCTTCGCGGTCCAGCAGTACCAGGCGCACCTTGGCGCGCAGCGGCGAAGCGTAGGTCAGGCCCGCGCTGCTGGCATTCCGACATCAAACACAGGTTCGCCCAGCACAAGCTGACGAACTCCAGCCGCGCCATCTGGTTGTGGCTGACGATCGGGAAAATCGAGGTAAAAGCAGCTTGCAGGCCTTCATCTTTGCGTTTGCAGGTGCAGTATCCGCCTGCAGGAATGTTTCAAATAGATTCCAGCTGGGTCGCCACAAAAAGGGACGGTTTGCACGTCTTCACGTTTGGCGAAGCTCTTGCGGATGCGCTTTTTTTCGGTGAACGAGTAGGGCATGAGCACTCCGACTCAGGTTGCGTGAACCGCGGGTAGCGGTCCTAAAATCGACTTCGAAATATGGCACGACAACCACGCCGCTTGCGGCTGGTTCACGCGTCTAGCCGGGACCCCGGCACGGGTTTCGGGTCCGCAGGCGGAGGCCATCCCACCTGGCACCGGAAATCCGTCGATCGTCCGGTTTGTTACCACCGTTCGATCCATTCCTTTTTGCTACGAAAAACAGGCAATAAAAGCCGTTTTCCAAAACGCAAAAGCCCGGAGGTCGTTTTGTGTCGACCCCCGGGTATGCAAAAGCAGAATTACTTGATTTCGGCCTTGGCGCCGGCTTCTTCAAGCTTCTTCTTGGCGGCGTCGGCGTCAGCCTTGACATGGCTTCCTTAACGGCTTAGGCGCACCATCAACCAGGTCCTTGGCTTCTTTCAAGCCCAGACCAGTCAGTTCACGAACAGCCTTGATGACGTTGACCTTGTTGGCGCCGATTTCGGCCAAGACACGTTGAACTCGGTTTGCTCTTCAGCGGCGGCAGCGCCGCCAGCAGCGGGAGCAGCCACGGCCACCGCGGCAGCGGCAGCCGACACGCCGAATTTTTCTTCCATTTCTTTGATCAGTTCGGACAATTCGAGCACGGTCAGGCTGGCGATCGCGTCAATGATTTCAGCTTTGCTAATGCCATTTCTTAAGAACTCCAAATAGTTTAATAAATGCCAGGTATGGGTGTCGCTCGGTTCGACGAAATCGAAGGGCCGCTTACGCAGCTTCCGCCTGTCTGTCGCGCACGGCTGCGAGGCCGCGGACGAACTTGGTCGGAACTTCGTTGAGCGTACGCACAAATTGTGCGACGGGCGCTTGCATCGTGCCCAGCAATTTCGCCAGACAACTCTTCGCGCGACGGCAGGGAGGCCAGGGCCTTCACGCCTTCGGCTTCATCAGGCGTATTCGGCAATGCGCCGCCTTTCAGAACCAGCTTGTCGTTGGTTTTGGCGAAACTGGCCAGTACTTTTGCCGCGCGAAACCGGATCAGTGCTGATCCCATAGATCAGCGGACCGGTCAGTTGCGCCGACAATCCCTCGAAAGGGGTGCCGGTCAACAGCGCGGCTTGGCCAGCGTGTTCTTAAGAACACGCAGATACACGCCCGATTCACGCGCTTGCTTGCGCAGTACGGTGACGGCAGCGACGTCCAGACCACGGTACTCGGCGATAACGATCGATTGAGCCTTGGCGACTTCCGCCGAGATCTTCTTCGATCACCACCGCTTTCTCTTGACGATTGAGACTCACGGTTTGAACACTCCATCAAAAGACGCTTGGGAAGATCCCTTGCGTCAACCGAATGCGGCGAACCTGGTCGAGTTCTTTGGATAAAGAATTCTTCCTGGGACCGCCGTCTGCGCTGGATCCGCGCTACCTGTGCGACGTACACCGGAATGCCGTCGCGCTTTCGCTCGGGATTAAGCGCCACCGCTTGCCTGCCCTGCCTGATGGCAGGTTCGCGGTGTCGCTCCAGCGGTCTTTGACAGCAGCACCGCAACTGGACGAACCCGGACGGTACAGCCCAAAGTTTGTTGCCCCGAGCTTACTGAGCGGTCGCCGTCAGGGAAGCTTGGTCCACACGGACACCGCCGCCCATCGTGGACGAAACAGCCAGCTTGCGCAGGTAGATACCTTTTGCCGTGGTGGGACGCGCCTTGTTCAGCGCATCGACCAGGGCCAGCAGGTTGATCTGCAGCTGGTCGACGTTGAACGAAGCGCGGCCGATCGTGGCGTGGATGATCCCGGCCTTGTCGGTACGGTATTGGACCTGGCCCGCCTTGGCGTTCTTGACGGCCGTGGCGACGTCAGGGGTCACGGTGCCGACCTTGGGGTTAGGCATCAGGCCGCGCGGGCCGAGGATCTGGCCCAGCGCGCCGACCACACGCATCGTATCGGGCGAAGCGATGACCACGTCGAAATCCATCTGGCCGGCCTTGATGCGCTCGGCCAGGTCTTCCATGCCGACGATGTCGGCGCCGGCAGCCTTGGCGGCTTCGGCCTTCTCGCCTTGGGCGAACACGGCGACACGCACGCTCTTGCCGGTACCGGCAGGCAGCACGACCGAACCGCGCACCAATTGGTCGGACTTCTTGGCGTCGATGCCAAGCTGCACGGCCACATCGATGGATTCATCGAACTTGGCGGTAGCGGTTTCCTTGACCAGCGCCAATGCTTCGGCGACCGGGTAGAGCTTGTTGCGGTCGATCTTGGCGCGCAATAGCGGTCACGCGTTTATGCAACGTGCCATGATTATACCCCTTCAACCGTAATGCCCATGCTGCGGGCGCTGCCTGCAATCGTGCGAACCGCTGCGTCCAGGTCGGCGGCCGTCAGGTCGGGCTGACTTGGTCTTGGCGATTTCTTCAGACCTGGGCGCGCGTCAAGACGTACCGACCTTGTCGAGTATGCGGCTTGGGCGAACCTTTTTGCATGCCAGCAGCCTTTTTGATCAGGATCGTCGCGGGAGGCGACTTCATCATGAAGGTGAAGCTCTTGTCCGCGAAAGCGGTGATCACCACAGGAATCGGCAGGCCGGGCTCGATGCCTTGGGTCTTGGCATTGAACGCCTTGCAGAATTCCATGATGTTCAGACCGCGCTGACCCAGCGCCGGACCGATAGGGGGTGACGGGTTGGCTTTACCAGCTGGTACTTGCAGCTTGATGAAGCCGACGATTTTCTTCGCCATGCTTAGCTCCTTGCGGGTTCAGACGCACACCGCATACGATGCGCTCCCCGAGATTGGCGGCCTGGAATGCTCCGGTCGGTAGACCGGAAACCGAAGGGCGCTGGCCGCAGCGCACCCTCCGGGGATTAATACGTGTCAGGCTTTTTCGACCTGACTGAAATCGAGTTCCACCGGGGTGGACGCGACCGAAAATGGTCACCGACACGCGCAGCTTGCTTTTTTCGTAGTTGACTTCTTCGACATTGCCGTTGAAGTCGGTAAACGGGCCTTCCTTGACACGGACCATCTCGCCGACTTCGAACAGCACTTTGGGCTGCGGCTTTTCGACGCCTTCTTCCATCTGCGAAAGAATTTTCGTCGACTTCTTCTGTCGGAAATCGGCGTGGGACGGTTGCCCGACCCGCCGACGAAACCGGTGACCTTGTTGGTGTTTTTCACCAAATGCCAGGTTTCGTCGGTCAGATCCATTTCGACCAGCACATAGCCCGGGAAAAAACGCCGTTCGGTGATGGACTTTTTGCCACCCTTGACTTCGATGACTTCTTCGGTCGGCACCAGGATGCGTCCGAAACGACGTTTGCAAGCCCGGCACGTTCGATGCGTTCCGACCAGCGCCTTCTGGACGCTTTTTTCCATGCCGGAATAGACATGGACGACATACCAACGCTTGCTCATCGTTGCCTTTCCGCCGCTTTTATTTCCAACCGAACATCAGGCCGTAAATGACCCACTCGATGGACTTTGTCGAGTGATCCACAACAAGAACCCATCGCTACGACGAACAGCAAAGACTATGCCCGTCGTTTGGATGGTTTCTTTGCGCGTCGGCCAGACGACCGCTGATTTCGTTATAGGAGTCCGCCCAAAACTGATGGTGCGACGGCCGGGCTCGCTGAACCAGGCAATCACCATTGCGGCAACGATCACGCTGCCCACAAAGACGCCTACGCGCGACTATGCCGGGCTGGCCTTCGAGCATCGAGAATCCGACCATGCCGGCCACGATAAAAGCGGCAATGGCCAGACCCAGCTTGATGCGATCGGTGGTGCTTGTAACGGTTTCGACGTTATGATTCGACATCTTATCGTCCGGCAGCGCCATATTCTGGCGACAGCGTGCGCGCCAGGCTGTGGTTGCGGGCCTCGAAGCCGGATGAAACTCGCGAGCTTCGATGTGGCAGGGGAAGTAGGAATCGAACCTGCAACCTTCGGTTTTGGAGACCGACGCTCTGCCAATTGAGCTATTCCCCTAGAGCCCCGAAAGGCGGCGAACCATAGTGCATGACTGCTGTCACGCACCATTCTTGACACTGTCGGCGGAAGAGCGCACCGGCGCACCACCCGCCTTGATACTTTACTGCTTACTTGATGATGGTGGCAACGACACCGGCGCCGACGGTACGTCCGCCTTCGCGGATGGCGAAGCGCAGGCCTTCTTCCATGGCGATCGGGCGCCAGCAGGCTGACCTTCATCGAGACGTTATCGCCCGGCAAAACCATTTCCTTGTCCGCCGGCAATTCGATCGTGCCCGTCACGTCCGTCGTGCGGAAGTAGAACTGGGGACGATAGCCCTTGAAGAACGGCGTGTGACGGCCGCCCTCTTCCTTGGACAGAATGTACACCTCGGCCGAGAAATCCGTGTGCGGCTTGATCGAACCGGGCTTGGCCAAGCACCTGGCCGCGCTCGACGTCTTCGCGCTTGGTGCCGCGCAGCAACACGCCCACGTTATCGCCCGCCTGGCCCTGGTCCAGCAGCTTGCGGAACATTTCCACGCCCGTGCACGTCGTCTTGACCGTGTCCTTGATGCCCACGATCTCGATTTCTTCGCCCACCTTGACGATGCCGCGCTCGATACGACCGGTTACCACCGTGCCGCGACCCGAGATCGAGAACACGTCTTCGACCGGCATCAGGAATGCCCCGTCAATCGCGCGTTCCGGCGTCGGAATGTACGTGTCCAGCGCGTCGGCCAGCTTCATGATGGCCTGCTTGCCCAATCGGCCTTCGTCGCCTTCGAGCGCCAGCTTGGCCGAACCCTTGATGATCGGCGTATCGTCGCCCGGGAAGTCGTACTTCGAGAGCAGCTCGCGAACTTCCATCTCGACCAGTTCGAGCAACTCTGCGTCGTCGACCATGTCGGCCTTGTTCAGGAACACGATGATGTACGGCACGCCGACCTGGCGCGACAGCAAAATGTGCTCGCGCGTTTGCGGCATCGGGCCGTCAGCGGCCGACACCACCAGGATCGCGCCGTCCATCTGCGCCGCACCCGTGATCATGTTCTTGACATAGTCAGCGTGGCCCGGGCAGTCAACGTGCGCGTAGTGACGCGCTTGCGTTTCGTATTCCACGTGCGCCGTGTTGATCGTGATCCCGCGCGCCTTTTCTTCGGGCGCCGCGTCGATCTGGCGTAGCCCTTGGCTTCGCCGCCGAATGCTTCGGCCAGCACCGTCGTGATTGCCGCCGTCAACGTCGTCTTGCCGTGGTCAACGTGCCCGATCGTGCCCACGTTTACGTGCGGCTTGGTTCGTTCAAACTTGCCTTTTGCCATGGCGGACTCCTGACTGGATGCGAACTAAAGCTGAATGAAAATAAAAATTTTGGTGCCCATGACGCGGATCGAACGCGTGACCTCTCCCTTACCAAGGGAGTGCTCTACCACTGAGCCACATGGGCGAACTACTTTGTTGCTACTGCTTTTTCGAAGCAGAAATCAAAAAATCTTGCTGGAGCGGGTGAAGGGAATCGAACCCTCGTCATAAGCTTGGAAGGCTTCTGCTCTACCATTGAGCTACACCCGCTAGGAGATTCAATCCACCTGATCGCCCGTGGCCGGAACGAAATACCATTCAACAGCCACAAACTTTTACAACCGCTTTCCTGCAAGCGCCGCTTTACCGCCGCGCTTTCGTAACCATTTTCACAGCCCGTTTTGTTAAACGAACGTGCCGCTTTAAAGAGAGAACGCCCGCAAAAAAAGCTTTTGGTGGTGGGAGTTGGATTCGAACCAACGTAGACGCAAGGTCAACAGATTTACAGTCTGCCCCCTTTAACCACTCGGGCATCCCACCAAAAGCGAACTGCGAATTATGCAGGCTTTTTAAAGCCTTGTCAAATGGTGGAATGCATAACGTCAAGGCAAGATAGAAGTGTCTGCTTGGTTCATCGCTTCATCGCTTCAGGCCATGAGAGGCTGTGAAGGCGTGCCGCCCGATCAGGCGTCGACCACCCCAGCCAGGCCTTGGCGCTCGAGCAGCGAGTTCAGATGTTCCCATCCATGGAAATCGATCATCAGCTGACCACGGCTCTTGGCACCGATCTTGAGCGTGACGCGCGTACCCAGGTGGTCCGACAATGCCTCCTCCATGCGCTTCACGTCGCCAGACTGGGCGACCGATTTACGCGCCGGCTTGCTTGTTTTTTCTTCTGCCTCGCGTATGCTGCGCCCCACCAATTTTTCGGTTTCACGCACGGAAAGGCGCTTTGCAATGACCTCATTGGCCAGAAGAATCTGGGTGGCGGAATCGGTAGCCAGCAACGCACGCGCATGGCCCATGTCGATATCGCCCGCCAACAGCATGGTTTGCACCGGCCCCGTCAGATTCAGCAGACGCATAAGATTGCTTGTGGCCGAACGTGAACGGCCTATTGCCTGCGCCGCCTGTTCATGCGTCAGTCCGAATTCATCAAGCAAACGGCGCACGCCCTGGGCCTCTTCCAAAGGATTAAGGTCTTCGCGCTGAATGTTCTCGATCAACGCCATGACCGCCGCGCTTTCATCGGGCACTTCACGCACCAGCACAGGCACTTCGGCCAGGCCGGCTAATTGAGCCGCGCGAAAACGCCGCTCGCCGGCGATGATTTCGTACTTGCCCGCATCTTTTCCGGCCAGTGGGCGCACCAGTATGGGCTGCATGATGCCCTGGGTACGGATGGATTCGGCAAGCTCATTCAATGCGCCTTCATCCATGCGTGTACGCGGCTGATATTTGCCTGCGCGCATAAGCCCGATCTTGAGCGCGGAGGGAAGGCGATTGCTTTCGGCATCGGTTTTGCCGAAACTTTCCATGACGGGGGCATCTTCGCCCAGCAGGGCGTCCAGGCCTCGGCCCAATCCTTTAGGTTTTCTCGTTGCCATTGTATTTTTCCTCTTTCAGATTGTTTAGCTGCGGGGACGGGCTTGCTGCCGCAATGCTTCTTTTTTTACACGTTTGATAAGCTCATGGCCAAACTCGATATAGGCTTTGGCGCCGCGGGAACCCCTGTCATAGACAATACCCGGCAAACCATGGCTGGGAGCTTCGGCCAGGCGCACATTGCGCGGCACTATCGCCTTGAACACCTTGTCGCCGAAATGAGTTTCAATTTGAGCTGAAACCTGCTGCTGCAATGTTACCCGCGCATCAAACATGACGCGCAACAAGCCTATCAATTGCAATTCCGGATTGATGTTCCGGTGCACCCGCTTGATGGTATTCACCAAGTCAGATAGCCCTTCCAGCGCAAAATACTCGCACTGCATAGGGATAATCACTCCGTGTGCCGACGCCAGCCCATTCAAGGTCAGCAGCGACAGCGTTGGAGGGCAATCGATAAGGACGAAGTCGTAATCCCCCAGCACGTGTTCAATCGCCTGTTTAAGCTGTTGTTCGCGCTGATCCATCTGGATCAGATCGATTTCCGCGCCCGACAGCTCGCGATTTGCCGGGAGCACATCGTAGCCGCCCGCCTCGGATCGTACCCGGGATTGCGCTATGGTGGAATCACCTATCAACACTTGATAAAGATTATGCTCGACCTTGTTTTTATCGATCCCGCTCCCCATGGTGGCATTGCCTTGCGGATCCAGGTCGATCAGCAAGACACGCTTGCCCATGGCTGCTAGGGCTGCCGCCAGGTTGATCGCCGTAGTGGTCTTGCCCACCCCTCCTTTCTGATTCGCAATACAAAAGACATTGGCGATGGATATGGCGGCATTGTTATTCATACAGTTCCTTGGCGACTCAACCAAACCAGGCAACGCTGGGCATTCAATTCGGGAACGAGCAGGGTCTGGGTATGGCGCGGACGCCAGCCGGTCTGCTGCTCAAGTGTGTCGATTTCATCTATAGGCTCGCGGCCTTTCATGGCGACCAGGCTACCGCTGCCTGCCACATGGGATCCTGCCAGTGTCGCAAAATCAGCCAGAGAAGCAAAGGCCCTGGAGATAACGATATCCGCCTGAAATGGCGGCAATGCTTCGATTCGGGCGTGCACCGCATGCAGATTGGGCAAGCGCAGCACGCTGGCTACCTGGCGCACGAAAGCCATTTTTTTTTCAACAGCATCGACGCAATGCACTTGCCATTCCGGCCGCATAATAGCCAAAACAACCCCCGGCAAACCGGCGCCAGAGCCGACATCGACCAGGCAAGGCTGTTTTACTGTGTTTATATACAGTTCGTCAGTCAAAGGATCAAGCACCGCAAGGCTATCGAATAAATGCTGTACCAGCATCTGGTCCGGATTACGCAAAGCTGTCAAATTGTAGGTTTTATTCCAGCGCTCCAATTGCGCCATATATGCCAATAGCGCGTCCGCCTGGTGAGCATCCAATTCGATATTCAGCATTTCCGCCGCAGCATCAAGGCGCTGCTTATAATTACGTTCGCCCGCCATTATGCTGCTTGTTTCCGGTGTTGCAAGCGTTTGATATGTATTAGCAACAGCGAAATAGCCGCCGGCGTAACACTTGAAATTCGGCTGGCCTGGCCCACGGTTTCGGGTCGGCTGGTTTTTAAACGCTGTCGTACTTCAATGGATAGGCTGGCAATCGCATCGTAATCTATGTCCATGGGAATAAGCTGCGATTCCTGGGCCGCTTGCTTTTCCACTTCTTCCTGTTGCTTGGCGACATAGCCTGAATATTTGATCTGGATTTCAACCTGTTCCGCCGACGCGGTGTCGACAAGTCCTGGTCCTGCCACGCGGCTGCCATCTTCCTTAGCCAAAGCCATTAACGCTTGGTAGGAAACTTGCGGCCGTTTCAAAAGATCGTGCAGCGAATATTCCCTTTCTATCTGCTTGCCCAGCAATGATTCAGCCGTGTGCGCCGCCAACGTTTTGGGATTGATCCAAGTGCCTTTGAGACGTTCAATTTCACTGGCGACCGAATCGCGCTTACGGCTGAATGCATCCCATCTGGCATCGTCCACCAACCCTAGCCGACGCCCTTCTTCTGTAAGGCGCATATCGGCATTATCTTCACGCAGGCTTAAACGATATTCTGCTCGCGAAGTAAACATGCGATAGGGCTCGGTTACACCGCTGGTAATCAGGTCATCCACCAATACGCCTAGATAAGCCTCGTTGCGCTTGGGGCACCAGCCCTCTTGGCCTTTGGCTTGCAGGGCCGCATTGATGCCCGCCAGCAAACCCTGAGCGGCGGCTTCTTCGTATCCGGTGGTTCCGTTGATTTGCCCCGCGAAAAACAAACCATTGATGGCACGTGTTTCAAGCGTGGCTTTGAGTTCACGTGGATCAAAGTAATCGTATTCAATCGCATAGCCTGGCCGCATGATAAGAGCATTCTCCAGGCCTGGCAGGGTGCGCACCAGGGCAAGCTGTATATCAAAGGGCAAACTTGTCGATACACCGTTGGGGTAAATCTCTTGCGTGCTTAAACCCTCGGGTTCCAAAAATATTTGGTGACTGGCCTTATCGGCGAAGCGATGTATTTTATCTTCTATTGAAGGACAGTAGCGAGGACCTATTCCCTCTATGGTGCCACTATCGCTATACATGGGTGAACGGCTCAGGCCAGACCTTACAACGTCGTGCGTTTTTTCATTGGTATGTGTAATCCAGCATGGCAGTTGTTCAGGATGCATATCCGCCGAACCCATATAGGAAAAGACCGGTATTGGATTGCTGTCGCCGCCTTGTACTTCCAATTTCGAGAAATCAATACTGCGCGCGTCGATACGTGGCGGTGTCCCTGTTTTCAGGCGCCCTTGCGGCAACTTCAGTTCTTTCAGACGCTGACCCAGTGATATCGAAGATGGATCGCCGGCTCGACCAGCAGAGTAATGATCCAATCCCACGTGAATCAACCCGTTCAAGAACGTACCCGCAGTCAGTACAACAGTACGAGCCTTGAATTGCAAACCAACTTGAGTAGTCGCGCCTACAACTCGATCACCTTCCAGCATCAAGTCGTCTACAGCCTGTTGAAAAATCATTAAATTAGGTTGATTTTGCAATGCGGTGCGAATGGCACGACGATATAAAGAACGGTCAGCCTGGGCGCGCGTCGCTCGGACTGCGGGACCTTTAGAACGATTCAATATACGAAATTGAATACCAGCCTGATCGGTGGCATATGCCATGATTCCACCCAGAGCATCTATCTCTTTTACCAGATGCCCTTTGCCAATTCCACCTATAGATGGATTGCAGGACATCTGGCCCAGTGTTTCCATATTATGTGTCAACAATAGAGTAGACGCTCCTGAGCGAGCCGCTGCGAGAGCCGCCTCGGTACCGGCGTGACCACCGCCCACCACTATTACATCGAATTCGTCTGGATAAATCATTTTTCGCTCAAGCGAGAGAATACTTAAGGATTCATTATAACTCTGTGTAGCTTCGTTTCACGTGAAACATCATTATTTATAGTATGCCCCCTTGTTTCACGTGAAACACAAGCCAATAAGACTTGATCAATAAATCAATTTATCTTTGATTAATTTAATTATTTATTTAATTCTCTATTACCATAACAGAGGGATGTTCCACGTGAAACATCCAAATTGGAGCTTATAATAGTTTAAAAGAATCTTATTTTTGTAGACGCTCTACATACAGCACCTAATCAGACCTGTGGATAAGTATGTGCACAAAAGGTGCACAACTAACACCATTGACTGATTGTTGGGGGCAATGCTGTATAGCCTTACACGCATCCTTTTCGTAGTAAATATATAGTAAAACAGTCTATGCGAATCTGTGTACAAGACTGTGGAAAACAAGGTGTATAAGTTAATTGGCTTTTTGAACTTCTAACCCAAAATATCGAACAATATGAATTTTCAATCTAAGCTGCCTGGTGTAGGCACTACCATTTTCACTATCATGAGCCAATTGGCTACTGAACACAAAGCAATTAACTTGGGGCAGGGGTTTCCAGATTTCAATACCGATACAAACCTATTGAACCAAGTCACAAAGGCCATGCAGGACGGGCACAATCAATATCCTCCGATGGCTGGCATCACTATCTTGCGTGAAGAGTTATCGGCCAAGATGCAAACTCTTTATGGTCATTACTACGATCCACTGACAGAAATCACGGTGACCAGTGGAGCGAGCGAAGGTCTAATGGCCAGCATCTTGGCCTTTGTAAAGCCGGGCGATGAAGTCGTGGTAATTGAACCGTTCTATGACCTATACATACCAGCCATCCAACTGGCAGGTGGCACGCCGATCATTGTGACCATGCAGGCGCCCAACGAACAAACACCCTTGTATCAAGTCGATTGGCAGCTTATACGCGACGCCATCACGCCTAAAACAAGCATGCTTATCATCAACTTCCCGCATAATCCAACAGGAATCAATCTTCAGGAAAGCGATCTTGATTGGCTTGAGCGTATTGTGAACGAAACAGGCATCATGCTTTTATCAGATGAAGTTTACGAACACATCGTTTTCGACGGGCAGCAACACCAAAGCTTGGCGCGGCGGCCAGCCCTGGCAACCAATGCCATTGTCATTTCTTCGTTCGGCAAAACCTACCACGCAACAGGCTGGAAGATAGGCTATTGCTGCGCCCCTAAGGAAATTTCCGCCGAAATACGAAAAGTACATCAGTTCATGGTATTTACCGTGAGTTCACCCATGCAAGTGGGGCTGGCTCATTACATGCAGGATTCCACCACCTATACGCAGTTACCCAATTTTTATCAAGAAAAACGCGACAGGCTAGCCCAAGGTTTGGCAAACACCCGGTTTACTCCCATGCCCAGCCAAGGCACTTTTTTCTTACTAGCCAAATACAGTGAGATATCTGATCTGCCGGAAGCAGAATTTGCACGATGGTTGACAATAGAACATGGGGTTGGCGTGATTCCCGTTGCTGCCTTTTATCGGCAGCCTGATGCGGTCCAGTCTAACCATCAATTAATTCGATTCTGTTTTGCAAAACAAGACCATACCCTGGACGAGGCGTTGGAAAGGTTGGCACGGGTTTAACGGAGACCCGAATCTCCGTTGCGGTTTCCTGATAGCAAGCAATCCAACTGCCTGAAGTATACCTACCTTTGCCGTTTTTTTGACAAGCAGGATCTAAGCGAAAAGTACGCTTCACGTGTAGTTGTTTATAGTTTTCTTTATTTATAAAGATTAATACTAATGGGTATCTGTGGATAAGTGGCATAACTACAATAAATTCCATATATTCAATGGATTGCAGTGTTATTTAGCTATGCACAAGTCATGTTTTCACAAAGGATGAATAGGGCATAACTTTTGTGGAAAGTAAAAAAGTACGAGTTATGCCTTGATACTCCACAAGCTGTGCACAGGGCCTCAGCGTAGTAGTTATCCACAGCTAGGCAGCCACGTTTGGCCATGCATTCTTGATTATTTTTTGGTTACTTAATGTAAATTGGCGTGTTTAATCACTGCCCATGCAAGAGCTTGCTCGTGAAGCTAACACCGTTGATTCAACTTTGCTTTGTTTTTGAATTCAAATCGTCTTGCATCAAGCGGGCGATTTCGTGGCCAAAGGTGGATCCGATGACGGGCTGCAAAGGATTGTTCAAATCCTGGATTACCCCTTGTCTATCGCCCACAGGACGGTTCTGACTAAGTTTCTGCTTGCCTTCGATGCGGGTAATGCTGATTTCCACACCCGCAATGTGCTGGAGCATCATGTCGATGTAATCAGGTGGCGCGTCGTCGATGGACCAAGGGTCGGGCCGGCCGTCTTCATAGCGTGCGGTTTGTTGCGCCAGATGCCGGCGCAGCCATGCCTGGTCAGACTTGATGGCCAGCGTTCCATGAACATGCACCGACACATAATTCCAGGTAGGTACAGCCTTGCCTTGGGTAATTGCCTTGCTGGGATACCAGGAGGGCGAGATATAAGCATGCGGCCCCTGGAAAACCACCATCACCGGGCTTTTGTCGGGTAAGGAAAAAAACTCTGCATTGTTCCTGGCAATATGGGCTTGCAGGGCACCCTGATTCGGAGTGCTCGTATCCAGCAGAAATGGCAGATGGGTGGCGACAAGGCCCGAAGTGCCGTGCGCAATGACAGTTCCCAGGGGATAGTCATAAATGATTTGGTGTTGTGAACCAAGATCGCTCAGTTCAAATGCGCTGGGGGTGTACATGGTGCCTGCCAGGAATCAAGTGGTGGAAAACACCTCACCGGAATCGAAAACCACCTGGTTTTCGGGCCATTGCAAGGCGGCAAGTTTAAAGCGGGATTGCTCGATGGAGCGATTGGCTTTTCGGTCGCGCCACCTGGCGCCCACTGAAAAGTCCACGCAAAACACATTATGCCTTTTCCCGTGCCAGGCCATGGGGGCAATATCTTTGAAAAGCTGACTATAGCGAGGCGACATTTGCCCGGCCTGCATACGATGCATGCGCCAATAATGACCAATAACGACAGGAATGGGATCGTCATAGTCATCCCACCAGCTTACCCGGTCTGAAAATCTCCACCGGTTGCCCGCAAAAAAGGCCGTGGCGGCCTTTTGTTCGACACCCGAGGTCAGGACCTTCAAGGGGTTGAACATTTGCTGTGTGGCCTCGTATTCAGCGACAGCATGCAAGAAGGGAGGAGGGCAATGTTCATCTTCCAGTTCCCTGGCCCATTGCTTTCTTTCGTCCAGATAACGTTGATACAAGCCGGAAGCTGTCGCGGTGGACTGGGCGATGCCGTTCCAGGCTTGGAATTGTTCGACGACATTGCCTATGGGCACGGCTTGAACCGCGGCGATGGCCGGGCTGGTCCACGCGGCATGAACGACTCGGATGTCATCGCGTTGCAAGGCGATGGGCAATCCGCAGAGAAAGCTTTTTAGCCCTGCACGCTGTTCGGAGGGAACGCGGCGAAATGGCGCGTAATTTTTAAGGTCGCGTTCGTATCGTTCGTCGAAAAACCAGCCGGAACCATCCTTGATGTCGTCGACCAGCAGATTGACTTCGTGATTGCCTAAAACCGCCTGGGCATTGCCTTGTTCGATCAAGTGTTGAACCAGTTCTATGACGCCTTGGCTGTCGGGGCCTCGATCGCATAAATCGCCGACAAACACCAGTTTTCTTTCCTTTGGATGCCGGCCATGCTTGTTGTAACCCAGTCGTTCAAGCAACTGGGACAAAGCGGACAATTCTCCGTGTATGTCACCAATGATATCCAACGGATTTTCGGGAAGACGTTGTATCAGGTGCATAAGGAAGGTTGCTGCTTGAATTCGTTGCGGTATGTTCAGTGTCAAAGTTGAAATCAGTATACCTGTGGTTCAGCGAGGCTTGGACAGCCGGGATTGCCGATGCGATTGTTCAATCCAGTTTTGTTGACTATCTTTTCTATATATAAAGACTAATACTAATGGGTGTCTGTGGATAACTGGCACAACTGAAATATCCCTTTTTTTATCAATTACTTGCCGCATATTTTTGACAAGCACAACTTCTGTTTTCAAAGAGGATGGAAAGGGCATAACTTTTTAGTGCAATCGAAAAGACGGACTTGTACCTTTGTTATCCACAGGCTGTGCACAAGAACGTCTTCTAGTGCTTATCCACAGCAAAATATTTTTTTGTTTTCGGGTTTTTCCGAGAATCCGAATGGTTCCGGTAATGTTGTATCAGAGGCTGTTGAAAGCGGCCGTGAAGTCATCGGAAAAAATATCGGCCAACGCCGCTCGCAAGGACGCTGCGCGATCCACCCCGTAAGCGGCCTCGAACTTTTTCTGGGCTTGGTGCCAGAGCCGGGTTGATTCCGTTAGCTTGCGGCGCCCCAGAGGGGTAAGGCGCATGCGCTTGCTGCGCCCGTCCTGGTCGTCGCGGATCTGGATGACATAACCGTCGCGTTCAAGCGGTTTCATATTATGGGCCAGGGCCGAGCGGTCCAGCACTATTGCGCGAGCGAGATCTGTCATCGTGGGGTCTCCCGCCCGGCTGATGTGCAGGAGAATGGAACGCTGCGATGAGCGCAAGCCGCAAGGCGCCAGTACCGAGTCGTAGAGCTGCGTGACGCGCCGGGTTGCTTTGCGCAAAGCCGCGCTATTGCACACATTGGGATCTTTCACGATGGATTTTGGCATGGCGTCTCCGCAGGAGATTGCGTGATAGGCAACGGTTCGCTCCGTACCCAGGATAGCGTGGCGCACAGGGATGGGCAAGTTTACTGCATGTTGACAGATATTGGCATATGCCTGTAAATTGCCTGGAATATATGTGCATATGCCAATACATGGATATCGTTTCGTGCAAGGCACTACGCGGATAAATGCGAGAGCCTGTGACATCCACAACTTTTCCTGACGCCGACAAGCGTACCGTCAACTCCAAACTGCGCGCAATGCTCGAGGGGCCGATTGCATCGACCTTGCTGCGGCTGGGGTGGCCCAATGTGCTGATGATGCTTGCGCAATCCGCCACCGGCCTGATTGAAATCTGGTTTCTTGCGAAGTTGGGTACGGATGTGCTTGCCGGCGTGGCTGTTGTCATTCCTGTGTTGATGCTGATGCAGAATATGTCCCAGGGGGCCATGGGCGGAGGAATTTCCTCGGCTGTTGCGCGAGCGCTTGGCGCGGGGAAATCGGCCGAGGCGAATCAATTGGTGCTGCATGCGGTGATACTGAATATCGGCCTGGGAATTTTCTTTTCCATTCTTGTGCTTTCGTTCGGTTCGCCGCTGTACCGGGCTCTTGGCGCCGAAGGTCCGGCGCTGGCCGCGGCCTTGTCGTACTCCAATGTGATTTTCGGCGGCATTGTGCTGCTGTGGCTGATGAACGCATTTGCCAGCGTCATCCGCGGCACCGGGAATATGCTGGTGCCCGGCGCGGTGATCTGCGGCGGAGCGCTGATACTGATTCCCGTTTCGCCATGCCTGATTTTCGGTATAGGACCTTTTCCCGAATTGGGCGTGGCCGGCGGCGGCTGGGCGCTGATTGCCTATTACGGCGCGGGTACGCTGATACTAGGCTGGTATTGCCTGTGCGGAAAAAATCCCGCCCGGCTGGCATTGGGACAATTGCGGGTGGAACTGATGCGCAATATTCTGGTTGTCGGCGGGCTGGCTTCGTTCAATTCCGTATTGACCAATACTATTGTTGCGCTGTCCACCGCACTGGTGGCAAGCTACGCGGGCACTGAGGCGTTGGCGGGGTATGGAACCGCTGTGCGGCTAGAGTACTTTTTATTGCCGATCGCCTTTGGATTGGGTGCGCCGATGGTGGCGATGGTCAGTTCAAATATAGGCGCGGGCCGGCACGACAGGGCACTTCATATTGCGCTGGTTGGCGGCGGCATGGCATTTTTATTGACGGAGCTTGTCGGCATTGCCGCGGCGATCTGGCCTTATGCCTGGCTGAGGCTGTTTGGGGCGAACGAGAGCATGTTGCAAACGGGAGCTTCATACCTTCGTGTCGTTGGTCCTTTCTACGGCTTTTTTGGCCTGGGGTTTTCGCTGTATTTTGCGTCGCAGGGAGCAGGGCGCTTGAAGTGGCCATTGATGGCCAATCTGCTTCGATTATTCATATGCATAGGCGTCGGCCGGCTGGTCCTTGCGCTGACAGACTCATTGACGGCTTTCTTTGCCACAAGCGCGATCGCCATGTGTCTGTACGGCCTTATCGTTGTCTGGGCGGTTGCCTCAGGTAGCTGGTTCGCGCGGCCATCCTGGCAAGCTGTCGCAGCCGTGATGGCTGGAATGAAGACAGGGCCGCGCAAGTAAAAAAACAGCTTATTTCTGGATGCCACCGGCTGTTTGCCCGAACAATATCTTCTTGCCCTCGTCGGTTACCGTGGGGCGATTCGAAAAAGGATCGCCCTTGGCATAGGCCCTTACGGTTGCGGGCCGCTCGCGTATGGCGGTAAACCAGCGCTGCAGATTGGGGAAATCGTCCAGGTTCTGCTGTTGCCGCTGCCATGGAACTATCCAGGGATAGGAAGCCATGTCGGCGATTGTGTAATGTTCGCCCGTGATGAAATCACGTCCGGCCAATTGGCGATCGAGCACACCGTAAAGCCGGTTGGTTTCGTTGACATACCGATTGATCGCATAGGGAAGTTTTTCCGGTGCATACACGCCAAAGTGGTGATTCTGGCCGGCCATGGGGCCCAGGCCGCCAACTTGCCAGAACAGCCACTCGGTCACGGTTTTTCTGGCGCGGATATCGGCCGGCAGGAAGAGTCCCGTTTTTTCAGCCAGATACATCAGGATGGCGCCGGACTCGAAGATGGTGATCGGGTCGCCGCCGTCCGCGGGATCCGTATCGATGATCGCGGGCATTCTGTTGTTCGGCGAGAAGGCGAGAAAATCCGGCTTGAACTGATCGCCCGCGCTGATATCGACGGGATGGATGCGGTAATCCAGACCTGTTTCTTCAAGAAACAGTGTGATTTTATGGCCGTTAGGTGTGGGCCAGTAATAAAGCTCGATCATGTCTATCCTTTCCTTTCGTTCTCGGTTGTATGAACATCAAGCAGGGCAAAAACCGGCCGCAGCAGGCCTTCGAACAGTTCGCGGTCTGGTTTTGTGCGTGCAAGGACACGAATGCCCAAAAGCACGCCCAAGAGCAGACGCGCCAAGTCTTGGGCCGGTTGCGACGCGGTAATGGTTTTTTCTTGCTGGCCGGCGATTACGCAACGGCGAAAAAAGGCTTCTACCTGGGTAAAGAAGCTGGCGGTGATTTGCCGGATTTCCGGATCGTCCGGCATGGCTTCCAGCGCCGAGTTCACCAGCATGCAGCCTTTGTGCTGCGGATCATTCAGCGAGCGTTCGATGAGTTCATTGAAGAATGCGCGGATGGCTTCGCGCGGCGGCAACTGTTTTTCTAGCCGCGCGGCGCGCTCGTTGAAGCTATGCTGGACATAATGATCGAGTGCGCTTCGATAGAGCGAACGTTTATCGCCGAACGCGTTGTAAAGACTGGCGCCGGTGATGTCCATTTTTTCGGCGAGATCGCGGACCGATGTCGCTTCGTACCCACGCGCCCAGAAACACAGGACTGCTGCATCGAGCACCGTTGTTTCGTCGAATTCTCGGGGTCGCGCCATGGTGTTTTCTCTTGAAGCAGGTATATGGCAATTTTTCCTGTCTTATTTTAAATCATACGTTATAAAATAAAAAGGAGAATGCTTGTAAGCTTGCCGATCTTGCAAGGTGCGAAGCAGAGGCTTGCGTTCGATCTTCTTCCGGAAATTTCCATTAGCACGTCATAAAGGAACTGAACATCGTGATCCATTTCTATTTCAATACCGCGCCCAATCCCGCCAAAATCTCGCTTTTCCTGGAAGAGGCCGGCCTTGCCTACAAGGCCATTCCGGTCGATACAAGGAAGGGTGAACAGCATCTGCCCGCTTTTCTCGACGTGAATCCGAATGGCAAAGTGCCGGCGATTGTCGACACCGAAGGACCGGGCGGAGCGCAAGTCCGTGTATTCGATTCAAGTGCCATTCTGCTTTATCTTGGCGAGAAGACTGGGCGTTTTATCGGTACGCCGGCCGACCGGCCTGAACTGCTGTCATGGCTTTTCTTCATCGGCACAGGCATCGGGCCATTCTCTGGCCAGGCCGTGCATTTCCAGTATGCGGCGCCGGGCGAGCAGCCTTATGCGGTGAATCGCTATCGGCGCGAAGTCGAACGCCATTATGGCGTTCTGGATAAGCATCTGGCCGGGCGCGACTACATTGTCGGCGATAGCTATTCGATCGCCGACATGTCCGCATGGGGCTGGCTGAAGATGGCCGCCAAAGTGCTGAAGAACGACGTCGATGCATTGGCGGATTACCCCAATATCAAGCGTTGGTTCCAGGCTGTCAATGCCCGTCCGGCCGTGGCTCGCGCCGGCGAGGTAGGGAAGGAGCATGAATTCAAGACCGAGAATGACGAGGAAGCGCTGCGGGCGATGTTTCCTTCGAATTATCCGCCAGCGGTGTAGGGTCGCAGGCGCTGTGCGTTTTTTTGTAGCGTGGATGATGCAATCGGATATGGGCCCGAAAAATGGGGTCCTGGCCTTATTTCCCAATACAAAAACTGGAAAAAATCTCCCCCAGTAAATCATCGCTGGTGAACTGTCCGGTAATGGCGCAAAGCTCGTCATGGGCCAAACGCAGCTCTTCGGCGAACAGATCGAGCACACGGTCGTTCTGGCTGGCGTGTTCGGCCGCCAGGGTCAAGTGTTGGGCCGCGCTGTTCAAGGCCAACAGGTGGCGTTCTCGAGCCAGCCAGGGGGATTCGGCGCTTGGACTCCAGCCCGCAATGTCCAGCAGCTTCTGGCGCAGCCTATCCAGGCCCGCGCCGGTCTTGGCGGAAATTCCCAGAGCGAGCGCGGGCAGGGAGTCGGCCTTGTTGTCCCCGGCCGCAGTTTCGGTGGCCATGCCGCTTGCGATGGCTGGTTCCCCGGGCGTCCCAGTGTCCGGGGTCGACAGAAACCCAGCCTGGCCCGCCGCATCCAGCAGATCGATCTTGTTGAAAACCTTGAGCACCGGCGTGCGCGCCGGAAGGCGCCGGGTGATGGCGGTATCAAGCTGATCCGTTTGCGCCCGCGCGTCCTGCAGATGAATAATGACGTCCGCTTTTTCGATTTCCGCCCAGGTCCGGGCTATGCCTATGCTTTCGACGGTATCGTCGGTGTCGCGCAGGCCGGCGGTATCGACGATATGCAGCGGCACGCCTTGTATATGGATTTGCTGGATGACTTTGTCGCGGGTGGTGCCCGCCACGGGCGTCACGATGGCGATGTCGTCACCGGCCAGGGCATTGAGCAGGCTGGATTTGCCGACGTTGGGCTGGCCGGCCAATACCACATGCAGGCCTTCGCGCAGGATCATGCCCTGCCTGGCTTGAGCGGTCAGGGCTTCCAGGTCGCTTTGTATTTCCCGCAGGGCGGCATGGGCCTGGTATTTTTCCAGGAAATCGATTTCTTCTTCGGGGAAGTCCAGCGTGGCCTCGACCAGCATGCGCAGGCGCACGATGCGATCGCTCAGGGCGTTGATATGGGTCGAAAAAGCGCCGCTGAGCGATGCCATGGCGCTGCGCGCGGCGGCTTCCGACGAGGCGTCGATCAGGTCGGCAACCGCTTCGGCCTGGGCCAGGTCCAGGCGCTCGTTAAGGAATGCGCGTTGTGTGAACTCGCCTGGTTCCGCATGGCGCAAGCCATATTCCTTGCCCGCTTCAAGACAATGCTCTAGTACTCGCCGCAGCACGGCCGGGCCGCCATGGCCTTGCAGTTCGAGCACATCTTCGCCGGTATAGGAATGAGGACCTTTGAAAAACAAGGCAATGCCTGCATCAATGGGCTTGCCTTGCTTATCGTTGAAGGGCAAGTAATGGGCATGGCGCGGCGCGAGAGGGACATTGAACAGCTTGGCCAGCAAGGGCTCCAGCTTGTCGCCTGAAATGCGTACAACGCCTATGCCGCCGCGTCCGGCCGCGGTGGCAATGGCGATAATGGGTTCGTGAGAGCGCAGGGTCATGTCACCGTATGGCTGAATCGATGGAAAGCGTACTACTATTGAACTTGAACAAGGGGCAGTTTAAACATAAAAGTCTGCAAGGAAACATCATGCCATATTTGATCGAAACCTTTGATAAGCCGCATACACAAGCGTTGCGTCAGGCCTTGCGCGACAAGCACCTGGATTACCTGGAAGACAACAAGGATTTGCTGTTGGCCTGCGGCGCCAAGCTGGAAGACGATGGAACCGGCGGTACCGGCAGTATCTACATTGTCGACTTGGAAACCCGGCCCGAGGCCGAAGACTTCATCGCCGCCGATCCGTTTTCGGCCGGCGGCCTGTTCGAGCGAACGGTGATTACCCGCTGGCGCAAGGCATTTCTGGATGGGAAAAGCTATTTGTAGGCCGGATTGGCAAGCGCGGCTTGCCTGATCCGGCCCGTGTTCAGCCCAACGCCCTGATGGCCGCGGCTACACCGGCGCCATAGGCCGGATCGGCCTGCGTGCAATGGTTGATATGGCGTTCCTGTACGTCTTTGGATACGCCCTGAATTGCTTGCGCGGTGTTATTGAACAGGGCCTGTTTTTGCGGCTCGGTCATCAGGCGGAACAGCTTGCCGGGCTGCGAAAAATAGTCGGTGTCCTCGCGGTGGTTCCAGTGATCGGCCGCGCCTTCAATGGACAAGGGCGGTTCGCGATAGTCGGGCTGTTCTTGCCATTCACCCTGGGTATTGGGCTCGTTGCCGGTGGTACGGCCGTAATTGCCATCGACCCGCATGGCGCCGTCGCGGTGGTAGCTATGGACAGGGCATTTGGCGGCATTGACCGGAATCTGGTGGTGATTGACGCCCAGGCGATAGCGTTGCGTATCGCCATAGGAAAACAGGCGCGCCTGCAGCATTTTGTCGGGTGAAAAGCTGATGCCGGGCACGACGCTGGAGGGCTTGAATGCCGCCTGCTCGACTTCCGCGAAGAAATTTTCCGGATTGCGGTTCAGTTCCAGTGTTCCGACTTCGATCAGCGGGTAATCGCCGTGCGGCCAAACCTTGGTCAGGTCGAATGGGTTCAGATGATAAGCGGAAGCGTCTTTTTCCGGCATGATCTGTACATACATGGTCCAGCGCGGGAAGTCTTTCTTTTCAATGGACTCGAACAAGTCGCGCTGCGAGCTTTCGCGGTCTCGTCCCACGATTTCCGCAGCTTCGGCATTGGTAAAGTTTTTGATGCCTTGCTGCGTCTTGAATGTGAACTTGACCCAGTAACGCTGGTTATCCGCGCTGATGAAGCTGAACGTGTGGCTGCCGAATAAATGCATGTTGCGAAAGCCCGCGGGCAAGCCGCGATCGCTCATGAGAATGGTGACCTGGTGCAAGGCTTCGGGCAGGCCTGTCCAGAATTCCCAGTTATTTTGCGCGCTGCGCATGCCGGTGCGGGCATCGCGTTTGACGGCGTGGTTCAGGTCGGGGAATTTAAGCGGGTCGCGCAGAAAGAAAACCGGCGTGTTGTTCCCGACCAGGTCCCAGTTGCCTTCCTCGGTATAGAACTTCATGGCGACGCCGCGAATATCGCGTTCGGCGTCGGCGGCCCCGCGTTCGCCCGCCACGGTGGAAAAGCGCATGAACACATCGGTTTGCTTGCCGATCTGGGAAAAAACCTTGGCGCGGGTGTATTGAGTGATGTCGTGCGTGACGGTAAAGGTGCCGTAGGCGCCGGCGCCTTTGGCATGCATGCGGCGTTCGGGGATGACTTCCCGGTCGAAATGGGCAAGCTTTTCCATCAGCCAGACATCTTGCAGCAAGGCGGGGCCCCGCGGGCCGGCGGTTTGGGTGTTTTGATTATCGACGACGGGGGCGCCGGCCGCGGTGGTAAGTTTTGCCATCTTGTATCCTTTAGCGATGCATGGGGTAAGCAAACATAGAAATCAGTTGGAACACAGATGATGTGTTCCTTTGATTAACGTTGTATGAAAGCCAGTTTAGGGATTACCCGCTGAAAGATAAAGTCAATAAATTATTATCCGGCAATAGTTAACTACTATAAGAAGCCATTTACTGTTAAATATCTGTATCGCATGCGGATTTATGCCGCATTTCCCAGGCCGACGGTCATGCCGCCGCAAACATAAAGTACTTGACCCGTGACGAAACCCGCGCGGTCATCCAGGAAAAAGAACGCTGCATGGGCGACGTCGGCAGGTTGACCCAATCGCTTGACCGGAATTGCTTCCAGAATTCGTTGCGTCTGGGGCGCGTCAGGAGGGTTCGCGACGGTGAAGAGCTCTGTGGCGATAGGGCCGGGACCGATCGCATTGACCGTGATTCCGCTGCCGGCCAATTCCAATGCCCAGGTTCGTGTCATTCCCAACAATCCCGCCTTCGACGCCGCATAAGCGGTCCGCTTTTCCTTGCCCAGGGCCGCTCGGCTGCTGATATTGACGATTCGGCCGAAATTGCTTGCGCGCATGGCAGGCAGGAATTGTTGGGTTATCAGGATAGGAGCCTCGATATTGAGCTTAGCCACTTCCCGTACGTCAGCGATCCGGGTGCTTTCCAATAAAGCCGGCTTGACCATTCCGGCATTATTGACGATACGCAGAACCTTGTACTCTTGGGACAGGCGCTCAAGCGCACTTTCAAGGGCGCCGGTATCGAGCAGGTCGACCGGAAAATGGCGCTCATTGAGCGAGAGATGGCGTGGCGCCTGTCTATCAAGGTTAAGGGTATGAAATCCTTCGGCAGACAACCGTTCAATAATGGCTTTGCCGATACCGCTCGAACCGCCGGTGACCAAAACAAATTGCGGCTTTCCAATTTCTGATGATTCAGTGGTCGGGATATGTTTCATCGGGTCTCCGTGCAAAATTATTGGATGGCACTCGGGGGCTGGATGGCCTTGTTTGGGTTTGACAACGCGCTTTTCCATGACCAAGGGCGCCGCAAGGCGCCCTTGGTCATGGGTCGACGGCGACGCCTAGCGTGTAGCCGCGGCCTTTTCTTTGTCCAGCTTGTGCATGATATAGCGCTGCTGGGCGATGGATACGGAGTTGTTCACGCACCAGTAAAGCACCAGGCCGGCCGGGAAGAAGAACATCATGCCGCCGAAGACCAAAGGCATGATCATCATGATCTTGGCTTGTGTTGGATCCGGGGGCGTGGGGTTGAGCTTGATCTGCAGGAACATGGTTGCCATCATGAACGCAGGCAGGATGAACCAGGGATCGCGCACGGCCAGATCGTGAATCCAGAGTATCCACGGGGCGCCGCGCATTTCAACGCTGCCCAGCAAGACCCAGTACAGCGAAATGAACACGGGAATCTGCACCACCATGGGCAGGCAGCCCCCCAGCGGGTTGATTTTCTCGTTGCGGTACATTTCCATCATGGCCGCGTTCAGCTTGGCTTTGTCGTCGCCGAACTTTTCACGCAAGGCCTGCATGCGCGGCGTGACTTGCTTCATCTTGGCCATCGAGCGGTAGCTGGCGGCCGACAGCGGATAGAACACCAGCTTGATCAACAGGGTCAGGGCGACGATGGTCCAGCCCCAGTTGCCCAGCATGGAATGCAGCCAGGTCATGATTTTGAACAGAGGTTTGGCGATAATGGTCAGCCAGCCGTAGTCGACCACCAGTTCCAGGCCCGGAGCCAATGCGCTCATGGCTTTCTGGTCTTGCGGCCCTACCCAAAGATTGGATTCGACGGCTTTGTGGTCGCCGGGCTGGATAGCACCCACGGATTCAATGCTGCGGATGGCGTACAGGTTGTCGGATAGGCGCAGGGCCTCGTTGTGGCGCACCGTGCCTTCTGTTGGAATCCAGGCAGAGGCGAAGTAGTGCTGCACAATGCCTATCCAGCCGTTGTCGGCTTCCTTGGTGTAGTTGCTCTTGCCTTTGTCGATATCCGAGAATTTGATTTTCTGGAATTTGTCCTGGGCGGAATAGAGCGCCGTTCCAGTAAACGTGCTGTAGAACGACGAGGTATCGGACGGGTCTTTGCCGTCGCGCACCAGTTGCAGATACAAGGCGGGATTGATGGCTGCATTGCCCAGGTTGTGGATGTCGTGCTCGACCTGGATGTCGTAGCGGCCCTTGTGCAGGGTATAGGTCTTGACGACCTTGACGCCATCGGTGACGGATTCGAAAACTACCTTAAGCGTGTCGCCGGTAAGGTTGTTCTGGGACGAAACCAGCTTGAAGGGCGTCAGGTGCGTGGGATAGCTTTGTCCGGCCGGCGCGCCTATGACGCCGGTCTGGGCTACATAAACCGACGAGTTCGAGTCGTCCAGCAAGACCATGGGCAGGCCGGTGCCGCCGGGCGCCGCATACTTCAGGAGCTCGGCCTTGATCAACTGGGCGCCTTCTGTATCGAAGGTCAGGTCGAAGACGTCAGTCTTGATCTGGACTTTTTCGGAGGCGCTTGCCTGCTTGTCGGCGCCGCCGGGCACGGAGCCGCCGGCAGCGGCCGCCGCCGGGGCGCCAGGCGTGCCGGGCCGGGCAGTGGGCACGCTGGCATCGCCAGAGCCTGCCGCCGGCGTTTGCGCCGGAGCCGCGGTCTGGGTTGCCGTGGAGTTGCCGCCAAACAGCGAAGCTTTGCCGTTATGGACTTGCCAGTTGTTCCACAGCAGCAACAGCGAGAAAGAGAAAATCATCCAGAGGATGGTGCGTCGGATATCCATAGCGCCTGTTTCAAGTTAAAGCCGGACAAAAGCCCAACAGTTTAACGTAGCTCAGCTGAAATGCAGATGAGCAGAAAATAATTCGAAAAAACCGTAAAGGGCCGGGGCTTTCTTGCGTTACCGGGGCCGGTGTTTCGGTTCCGGCACCGGATCGTATCCGCCCTGGCACCAGGGATTGCAGCGCGCGATGCGCCATATTCCCAGGCCAAGCCCTTTTACTGGCCCATGTGTTTCAATGGCTTCTATTGTGTAGATGGAACACGTGGGCGTAAAGCGGCAACCTCTGCCAACCCAAGGACTAAGAAAATACCGGTAAAACCGGATTGGAGCGATAAGCAGCGCCTTGATCATTGCATTGCACGGCCAAGCAGAACATCGATTTCGCCACGCACCCGTTTTTTAAGTTCGGTAAGTGTAGAAGGCGCCACTTTGGAATGCAGGCGAAAAACCAGGTCGCGCGCCGGAAGTTCGTGCCTTTTTTGCCGAAAAGCCTCGCGTATGACGCGTTTGATGGCGTTGCGGGTTACGGATTTCGCCGCAAAGCGCTTGGCGATGACAAGGCCAAGCCGGGCGCAGGCCAGGCCCGCGTCCGCGGCGAACATCGCGCGGCGTTGTTACAACGAACAACGCCCCTCTGGCAAGGCGCCTGCCCTTTAAGGCAGACGCATATTCCGAGGGGCGGTGCAGGCGGGCCGCAGCAGGAAATGTGGCGCGCATATGGCTTGCGCCGACCGTAGCTATCGGCGAGTGCAAAAAGCCTTCGGGCTTATACGGCCAGGCGCTTGCGGCCCTTGGCACGGCGCGCATTGATAACAGCACGGCCGCCACGCGTTTTCATGCGGACGCGAAAACCATGGGTGCGCTTGCGACGGGTGACGGAAGGTTGGAAGGTGCGTTTCATTGGAGATCCAAAATAAAAGAGCTACCGAAAAATCCTTACAGAAAGCATCTGTAGTGGCGATCTTCGGCGTTAGAAATTCTTGTAAAGCCTACCATTTCATCAAATTTTGATAGTTTAGTCAAATGGTTAGCATAAATACTAGGTGTGGTTCTTAATACGCCTTGTGGATAACTATCCCTCCAACAGGGTAGAATCGAGGTTTACTGAAGTGGTGGACATGAAAGATTTCTGGCAGACTTGCGTCCAGCGTTTGGAGCAGGACCTACCTCCGCAGCAAATAAGTGCCTGGATACGCCCATTGGTTCCCCTTGCGTTCGATGAGGCGCAAGCGGTGCTGCGGGTTTCCGCGCCTAATCGTTTCAAGCTGGATTGGGTGCGCAAGAATTTTTCGCACCAAATCGAAACGCTCGCGACTGAATGGTACGAACGTCCGGTACAAGTTGCTTTCGAGCTCGCAGGCGCCGCGGTATCGACCATCGTGGCGCGCAGCGGCCCTTCGGCGCGCCTGGGTGCGGGACCCGAAGCGTCCCCTACGCAGCCCGCGGTTGCGCCCATTGTGTCCGCGGCGGCGGCATCGTCGGCCAATGCGGCCGCCGCCGAACTCGCGCACGACCGTTCGCGATTGAATACAGATCTGACTTTCGACAACTTCGTCACCGGCAAGGCCAATCAACTGGCCCGCGCCGCCGCCCTGCAAGTGGCCGAAAACCCCGGCGTGTCCTACAACCCACTGTTCCTGTACGGCGGGGTCGGCCTGGGGAAAACCCATCTTATACACGCCATAGGCAATGCCTTGCTGGCCAATGGCAAGGGCACGCGTGTACGGTATGTCCATGCCGACCAATATGTATCCGACGTGGTCAAGGCCTACCAGCGCAAAGCCTTCGACGAGTTCAAGCGCTATTACCATTCGCTCGATCTGTTGCTGATTGACGACATCCAGTTTTTCGCGGGCAAAAACCGGACCCAGGAAGAATTTTTCTACGCTTTCGAGGCCATGGTCGCGCAGCGCAAGCAAATCATCATCACGTCCGATACCTATCCCAAGGAATTGGCCAATATCGACAGCCGGCTTATTTCGCGCTTCGATTCCGGCCTGACGGTCGCCATCGAACCGCCCGAACTCGAAATGCGCGTGGCGATTTTGTTGCGCAAGGCCGAAACCGAGGGCGTGACCATGCCCGAAGAAGTCGCTTTTTTCATTGCCAAGCATTTGCGCAGCAATGTGCGCGAACTCGAAGGGGCGCTGCGCAAGGTATCGGCCTATGCGCGTTTCCATGGCCGCGAGGTCCTGACCGTGGATGTCTGCAAAGACGCTCTCAAGGATTTGCTATCGGTATCGAACGGCCAGATAACGGTCGAGAACATACAAAAGACAGTGGCCGACTTCTACAAGATAAAAGTGGCCGACATGTATTCCAAGCGCCGGCCCGCCAATATCGCGATGCCGCGCCAGGTGGCAATGTATCTTGCCAAGGAACTCACTCAAAAAAGCCTGCCCGAAATTGGCGATCTGTTCGGCGGGCGCGACCATACTACCGTGCTCCATGCGGTGCGAAAAATCGCTGATGCAAGGTCTAAGCAGACCGAGCTTAATCATGCTCTTCACGTACTAGAACAAACCTTAAAAGGATAACCATGCAACTCGTACAAGCGACTCGTGATGCATTGCTCAAACCGTTATCGACGGTAGCGGGAATCGTCGAACGAAGGAACACGTTGCCGATTCTGGCAAATATTCTTCTGCGTAAAGAAGGCAAGAGCGTCGCGTTTATTGCCACCGACCTCGAGGTTCAAATTACCACGCACGCCGAGTTCGGCATTGGCGATGAAAACGAGTCGACCACGGTTGCCGCGCGCAAGCTGCTGGACATACTGCGCGCCCTGCCCGATACCGGCGACGTGAAGCTGGGCCTGGCCAGCGCCAAGCTGTCGGTGCAAACCGGCAAAAGCCGGTTCGCCCTGCAAACCATGGGCGCCAGCGAATATCCCACTTTGGCTCAGCCCGAGCAGTGGGACATTTCTTTTTCACTGCCGCAAAAAACCTTGAAGCACTTGTTCAACATGGTGTATTTCGCCATGGCTCAACAAGATATCCGCTATTACCTGAATGGCCTGTTGTTTGTTTTCGAACCTGGCTTTGTGCGCACCGTGGCCACCGACGGCCATCGCCTGGCGCACAGCGGCACTGTGGTCGAAGGCATTTCCGCCAAGCACGACGTTATCGTGCCGCGCAAGACCGTGCTTGAAATGCAGCGCCTGCTGGCCGATACCGACGAACCCGTTTCGATCGACGTGGCGACCGGCCAGATTCGTTTCCGCTTCGGCGATGTGGAACTCGTGTCCAAGTTGGTCGAGGGCAAGTTCCCCGACTTTACCCGTGTGATTCCAAGCAATTACACACGGCATTTTTCGATCAGCCGCGAAGTGCTGCAGGGCAGCCTGCAGCGCGCCGCCATTCTTACGACCGACAAGCTGAAAGGCGTGCGCTTGCAACTGTCGAACAATCAGCTGAAGATCTCTTCCACCAATGCCGAGCAAGAAGAGGCGCAGGAAGAGCTGGATATCGATTACAGCCACGAAGCCCTGGATGTCGGTTTCAACGTCAGCTATTTACTGGATGTCCTGGCTAACGTCAAAACGGAAACCATCCTGTGGTCGGTCCAGCCCGATGTCAATGCATCGGCGCTCATCACGTCCCCCGACGATGACCAGTTCAAGTATGTTGTCATGCCCATGCGCATTTAAGAATGCGCAGCCTGCGTGGACTTGTTCAGATCATTTTTACGTTCCCTGGATTTACGTCGCAGGAAGTGCCCGGGCGAGCCGGCCCGGAGCATTTCAACAGCCGTAAGGCTTACATAAGGCTTTTATAAACTATGTCAGATCAAACCATGAATGCCGCCGTTGCCGGATACGGCGCCGACTCCATCAAAATGCTCAAGGGCCTCGAAGCAGTTCGCAAGCGCCCGGGCATGTACATTGGGGACACCTCCGACGGAACCGGCCTTCATCACATGGTTTTCGAGGTGGTGGATAACGCCATCGACGAGGCGCTGGCGGGTCATTGCGATGACATCGTGGTAACCATCCATGCCGACAACAGCATTTCGGTCAGCGATAACGGGCGCGGCATTCCAACCGATATCCACAAGGACGACGAATTCCACCGCAGCGCGGCCGAAATCGTCATGACCGAACTGCATGCGGGCGGCAAGTTCGACCACAACTCTTATAAAGTGTCCGGCGGATTGCACGGCGTGGGCGTATCTTGCGTGAACGCGCTGTCCGACTGGCTGCGCCTGAACATCGCGCGCAATGGCCAGATGTTCGAAATGGAATTCCGCCGCGGCGCGCGGCTAGAGCCGTTGAAGCTTGTCGGGGATACCGATAAAAAGGGCACGCGGGTACAGTTCCTGGCCGATGCCGAGATTTTCGAGAACATCGAATACCACTACGAAATCCTGGCCAAGCGCCTGCGCGAACTGTCGTTCCTGAATAACGGCGTCAAGATTCAGCTGATCGACGAGCGCAACGGCAAAGAGGAAAACTTCGCTTTCCTGGGCGGCGTCAAGGGTTTCGTCGAATACATCAACCGCGCGAAAACGGTCCTGCACGCCAACGTGTTTTCGGTAAGCACCGAATCCACCATAGGCGATACAACCGTGGGCGTGGATGTCGCCATGCAATGGAACGACAGCTACACCGAAAGCGTCCTGTGCTTCACCAATAACATTCCCGCAGCGCGACGGCGGCTCCCATCTGACCGGCTTGCGCGCGGCCATGACGCGGGTGCTGAACAAATACATCGCCGATAACGAAATGGCCAAGAAGGCCAAGGTCGACACCACCGGCGACGATATGCGCGAAGGCCTGGCATGCGTATTATCGGTAAAAGTGCCCGAGCCCAAGTTCAGCAGCCAGACCAAAGACAAGCTGGTCTCCAGCGAAGTGCGCCCCGCCGTCGAAGAGGCCGTGGCGCGCACGCTGGAAACCTGGCTGCTTGAAAACCCCGCCGACGCCAAGGCCTTGTGCAACAAGATCATCGATGCCGCCCGGGCGCGCGATGCGGCCCGCAAGGCCCGCGAAATGACGCGCCGGAAAAGCGTCCTGGAAGGCGCCGGTTTGCCGGGCAAGCTGGCCGACTGCCAGGAAAAAGACCCCGCCTTGTGCGAAATCTACATCGTCGAGGGCGACTCCGCAGGAGGCTCGGCCAAGCAAGGGCGCGATCGCAAATTCCAGGCTATCCTGCCTTTGCGCGGCAAAGTGCTCAACGTCGAAAAAGCGCGTTTCGATCGCCTGATCACCAGCGAGCAGATCGCCACGCTGATCACCGCGCTGGGCACCAGCATCGGGCCCGATTTCAACATCGACAAGCTGCGCTATCACCGCATCATCATCATGACCGATGCCGATGTCGATGGCGCGCACATCCGCACCCTGCTGCTGACCTTGCTGTATCGCCAGATGCCCGAATTGGTCGATCGCGGCCATATATACATTGCCCAGCCGCCGCTCTACAAGGTCAAGCTTGGCCGCGAAGAGCGCTACTTGAAAGACGATGCGGAAGAGGCGCAGTTCATGCTGCAGGTCGCCCTGAAAGACGCCGCGCTGACACCCAAGGATGGCGCCGCGCCGATCACCGGCGATGCATTGGCCGAGCTGGCCCGCCAGTACATCATGGCCGATGGCGTTATTACCCGCCTGACGCGTCACGTCGATGATGCCGTCCCTGTCGGCCATGGCCGAAGGCGTGGAAATCAACCTGGACGACGCCGAGCAGGCCGCGGCCTCCGCCAAGCGCTTGTTCGCGGCCATCGACGATCCCTCTGTTCCCAACGGCGTCACCGTTACCGTCGACGAGAACGAAGAGGGCGATACCTGGCGCCTTATCGTGCATCGCATGCATCACGGCAATGTGCGCGTCAGCGTCTTCGATCGCGCTTTCGTGCGTGGCGCCGATTACGCCATCTTGTCCAAGGCCGCCAAAACCTTCCTGGGCTTGATGGGCGTAGGCGCCATGGTGGCCCGCGGCGAGGGCGAGAGGCGGCGCGAGAAGTATATTTCCGATTTCCGCGAGGCCATGCAATGGCTGCGCGGCGAGGCCGACCGCGCCATCACCAAGCAACGCTACAAGGGCTTGGGCGAGATGAATCCCAGCCAGCTATGGGAAACCACCATGGATCCCAAAGTGCGCCGTCTATTGCGCGTGCATGTCGAAGACGCCATCATGGCCGACGAAGTGTTCACCACCTTGATGGGCGACAACGTCGAGCCGCGCCGCGCGTTCATTGAAGAGCATGCGCTGCAGGCGGGGAATATCGATGTTTGATGAACACCTTGGTTTTTGCAAAAGCTGAGCGTGCCGCAGGATCCCATGGAGACTTAGATTTTTCCCATGTGATTTAGACGTTACAGAAGGGGCTGCCATGAGGCGGCCCCTTTTTCTTGACCAAGTATATCGCCTCGACAAAGTCCGCTCATGTCGATTTCTTGGTTTTAACCTCACTAGGCTGCCAAGCACTATTGAATGTAGATTGTGCTCAGACTATAATCTGACCTGAATAGTCAGATTTGGAGGCGCGAATGCATAGCTGGCAAATACAGGAAGCAAAGGCCCGGATGTCCGAGCTCATCAAGCGCGCACAGGAGCAGCCGCAAGACATTACTTTGCACGGCAAGTCTGTAGCGGTGGTTATTTCGCGCGCGGCATTCGATCGCCTCTCTCGGGCGGAAGGCTCCCTTGTGGACTTCATGCGTCGTTCGCCGTTGTACGGTGTCGACGACGTGGAGCTGGAGCGGAACAAGAGTCTCACACGCGAGGTTGCGCTTTGAGCTATCTCGTCGACACCAATGTACTCTCGGAGCTGCGGCGCAAAATCCCAAACTCGGGCGTGCTTCAATGGTTCGAAGATAGGCCCGCCTCAACGCTCTTTTTAAGTGTGTTAACGCTAGGCGAGATCCGCAAAGGCATTCAAGCTATTTCGGAGATCGATCGACGCCAGGTGCTGGTAGATTGGCTAGAGACTGAACTCACCGCTTTTTTCACAGGACGCATTCTGGCTGTGGATGTCGCAGTGGCTGATCGGTGGGGTCGCTTGGTGGCTGGGGCAGGTCGGCCACTGCCTGCAATAGATAGCCTGCTGGCGGCAACGGCCCTTGAACACGACTTGGTGCTCGTCACCCGCAATACCAAAGACTTCGAGAGCCTGGGCGTTTCGCTCATCAATCCCTGGAATACCAGCCTGAGCTAATGGAAGCAGCTCGCGATATGCCCTGAGCATACTTCAACATTTGAAGTGAAGATTGTTCCAAGTCCCCCTGAAAATATTCATCCGGGGTGAGCGCTCTGCCGGCCCAGGACAGATCCGCTGGAAGAGTCATGGAAAGGTTCCAGGTCAAAGAATCCCGGTTTCGGGAAAGGGCTCGTTATTCTCGACTCGCTCATAGCCAAGGCGTGAAAGGTCGATAGTCTCGTATCGGCCATCAATGATGAGTTCGGCAATACCCCGCCCGGCGGCGGGGGCGTGCATCATTCCGTGTCCGGAGAAGCCTGCAACGGTATAAAGATTGGGCAGTCGGGAGTTCCACGCGCCAATGATGGCGTTACCGTCCAGCTCGTTCACTTCATACAGGCCCGACCAGGTGCGATGGCACTTCGCCGCCTCAAAAGCGGGGAACCGGTGCGCAACGGCGGGCCATACGACACGCTCGAAATAATCATGATCGACATCGAAGTTATACCCGCGGGCGGCGTCGCCATCCACGAGTCCGCCCGAATAACCTCGCCCCTCGGACCTGAATGCCAGGCGGGACAGATCTTTTACGTAGGGAAGATGGCCGACGTGGCTGCCCGGCGTGAAATAGTGTTCAAACCGCCGTACCGGTGAAATGGGTAGATACATGCCGAACATTTGAGCCACTTGCGCCGACCATGCGCCGGCGGCGTTGACGAATGATTCCGCTGCCAGCTCTTCACCGTTGTCCAGGCTGACCGAAATGGCTTTGGCCGCGTCCGATCGCGCAGCGACCACTCGCCCGGATACGTATGTCGCACCGAGCTCGACAGCTTTACGGCGAAACCCCCACAACAGTCCATTCGGGTCGCACCATCCATCGTGCGGCGTATGGGCACCTACGCCTAAGTCGCCTACATACATGGCAGGGAACCGATTTTTCAGTTCGGCAGGAGACAGAAGATCGACCGTACATCCCCGCGCCTGCTGGAACAGGGCATTTCGTTCCAGCTGAGAGGTATGTTCCGGGGGGACAATGAACAGGTATCCGCCCTCTACCCATTCGACGTGGGCCGGGCGGCCCGCCGTGGACATTGCCTCATCGAAACCCCTGATGAAATCAATGCCGAAGAGCGACATCGCTATATTTTCTTCCCCGGTGAACTGTACGCGGCAGCCACCGGAAGAACGCATGGCGGAGGCAAATTCGTACGTTGAATCCGGCTCGATGACGCATACTGAAAGATGCGGCTCTTTCTTGAGCAGGAAGTACGCGGCGGCGGTTCCAATGATGCCCCCTCCGATGATGGCGACATCATAGTTTCTCTTTTCAATATTCATGGCTCTGAGGAAGGGAACAGGATGGAATAATAATATCCTTTCTTGGGCCATCCTCGTGAACGAACACAGTCAACACCGGGCCGAATAGTTCAGTCCATCGGGGGCCTGCATCTCAGGGAGGCCCCAAACTTCCGCCCGCTAACGTTTACTCTCAGGGGGAGCTTATGGTTCCACCTGAGAGCCCATGAGTGTTCGCCGCATGGCGACACCATTGCGTTTCGATGTCGTGGCCGAGTAACGCTTGCTAACTGGCCAGCCAGCGCTTGGCCAGCTCGACCCAGTACGTGCCGCCGATGGGGATCAGTTCGTCATTGAAATCGTAGCTGGCGTTATGCACCAGGCATGGGCCGTCCCCGTGGCCCGGCAGGCGATGGTCGCCTTGCCCGGCGCCTATGCGTATGTAGCAGCCCGGTTTTTCCTTGAGCATGAAAGAGAAATCCTCGCTGCCCATGGTTGGCGTCAGCACCGGATCGACGTTCTCTTTGCCGAAGACATCCTGCAATACGCTTACGGAAAACGCGGTTTCGGCGGGATGGTTGACCACGGGCGGACACTGACGGTTGAAGGTGAAATCGACCTGGCAATTGAATGCGGCGCAGATCGAATGCGTCAGTTCGCCTATGCGCTTTTCTATCATGTCCAGCGCAGCCTCGGAGAAGGTTCGCACCGTGCCACGCAGTTCGGCGGTTTCAGGAATGACGTTGTCGGCCGAACCTGCATGCAGCTGGGTCAGGCTTAATACCGCGGCGGGATCGAGCGGATTGTGATTGCGCGAGATGATGCTTTGCAAGCCCAGGCCCAATTGCAGCGCCGGCATGAGAGGATCGACACCCATGTGGGGGCGCGCCGCATGCGCGCCCACGCCCGTGATGACGATTCTGAACGTATTGCTCGAGGCCATGGCCGGCCCTTGCGCTACACCGAAAGAACCCACCGGCATGCCGGGCGTGTTGTGCATGCCGAACACGGCCTGCATCGGGAACAGCGTGAATAGGCCGTCATCGATCATTTTCTTGGCGCCGGCGCCGCCCTCTTCGGCCGGTTGAAAGATAACGTAGACGGTGCCGTCGAAATCGCGGTTCTGGGCCAGGTGCTGGGCCGCCGCCAGCAGCATGGCGGTATGGCCGTCATGGCCACAGGCATGCATTTTTCCGGGGTGGGTGCTGGCATGTTCAAAGGTGTTGAGTTCCTGCATGGGCAGGGCATCCATGTCGGCGCGCAGGCCGATGGAGCGGCCGTTCTGCTTCTTGCCCGTAATCGTTCCGACCACACCGGTCTTGCCCAGCCCGCGATGGACCTCGATGCCCCAGGCCTCAAGCTTTTGCGCGACGATATCGGCGGTTCGGTTTTCTTCGTAGGCGATTTCGGGATGGGCGTGCAGGTCGCGGCGCACCGCGCGAATTTCGGCCTGCGACACAACGATGGATTCGATTAATTTCATGGTACCGGGGATCCTGTGGAAGGGAAGGAATGCGTTGCCGTAGCGTATCATTAAATCGATGAACCGCCGGGGCTTTCCAGTGCCTTTCAGCAAGGCGACAGCCCAGTGCATCAAGGGTGATTTAGCTTGATGCACTGGGCTCATGTCATGTAGTATGCAGCGTCTTCCGGCTCCGGCTGGACCGATCTGTTTTTATTGCATCGGATAACTAATTTTTATAGGGCTGCGAGATCATGCGGTTAATACGAAAAACAATTCTGCTGTCGGCAATGGCGTTAAGTTTCCTGGGCTGCTCGGGCTTGGCGCAAGCGCGCGACCTGACCATCGGGCTCAGCACCGACCTTACGTCCATGGATCCGCAGTTCCATAACCTGACGTCCAACAAGCAGTTGTCCCTGACCCTTTTCGATCCGCTCGTGCGCACGGATGCGAATTCCAATCCGTTTCCCGCCCTGGCCGAGTCCTGGACTGTCGACGGCAACGTCTGGCTGTTCAAGCTGCGCCCCAATCTCAAGTTTTCCGACGGCTCTCCCTTGACGGCCGACGATGTGGTCTTCACATATAACCGCGTCGCCAAAGTACCCAACAGCCCGTCGTCGTTTTCCATGTTCCTGAGCACGGTGGGCCAAGCTGAAGCCGTCGATCCGCGGACCGTGAAAATCACCACGAAGGGCCCGTCGCCGGTGTTGCTGGCCAATTTGGCGCAATTGCCCATCATGTCCCGGAAAAGCGCCTCGGGTCCGGTCCCTGAAGGGAAAACAACCGTCGAACTCAATCGCGGCGAAGGCCTGGTGGGCAGCGGCCCCTACAAGTTTGTCTCCTGGAAGCGCGGCGCCGAGATCGTCTTCGGGCGCAATGACTATTATTGGGGTAAAAAACCTGACTGGGACAAGGTCATTTATCGCCCCATCACCAACCCGGCCGCGCGCGTCGCGGCCTTGTTGGCGGGCGATGTCGATGTAATCGAAAACCCTCCCACCGACGACCTGGCCAGGCTCAAGCAAAACAAGGACTTGACCGTTCAGGAAATTCCTTCGGTTCGCATGATTTTCCTGACCTTGAATATGTCGAAGGAAGTCCCGCCCGGCATCACGGGTACCGATGGCAAGAATCCGCTGCTGGATCAACGGGTGCGCAAAGCCTTGTCGCTGGCGCTGGACCGCAAGGCCATCGTCGACCGCATCATGGGCGGAGCCGCGCAGCCGGCCGGCGATTTGCTGCCTTACCCTTCGTTCGGCACCTCCAAGGAACTTTCGGTGGCGCCGGCCGCCGATGTGGCCCAGGCAAAGAAACTGCTGGCCGAAGCAGGCTACCCCAAAGGGTTTGGCATATCGCTGGGCTCGCCGGCCGGCCGCTACATCAATGATAAAAACGTTGCGCAGTCAGTCGCCGCCATGTGGGCGCGGGTCGGCGTCAAGACCGACGTGCAAACAATGGCGCCGCCGGTATTTTTCAGCAAGCTTCCGACATATGCTTTCAGCTCTTATTTAAGCGGCTGGGCTCCGTCCACCGGCGAAATGCTCAATCCCTTGAACTCGCTGCTGGTGACCCAGAACTCGAAGCTGGGTCTCGGAACCCAGAACTTTGGACATTACTCCAATCCCGAGGTCGATAAATTAGTGGGCCAGGCCGCGCAAACGCTGGATGACCCCGCGCGCTCCAAACTATTGCAGGAAGCGGCCAAAATCGGCATGGGCGATTACGGGATAGTGCCGCTGCATTTCGAGCTGTCCGTCTGGGCCATGAAAAAAGGCATCCAATATGCCGGGCGCTCCAATCAGATGACATTGGCCCAAGACATCACTTTAGCGAAATAAGGGGCGGTTCCAGAAATGCTTTCAGCAATCATCCGCCGTCTGCTGCAGACCGTCCTGGTTGTCCTGGTGATGTCGGCGTTGGTGTTTACAGGGCTTTATCTGGTCGGAGATCCGGTACAGATGCTGGCAAGCCCCGAGGCGACCGACATCGAGCGGGAATTGATCCGGCAGTCCCTGGGCTTGAATCTGCCCTTGTGGCAGCAGTATTTCGTATTTCTCAATAAGGCGATGCACCTCGATCTTGGCAACAGCTTCCTGACAGGCGAACCCGCCATGAAGCTGATACTCGAGCGCATGCCCGCTACGCTCGAGCTTGCCACGTTCGCCATGTTCATGTCGGTACTGATAGGCGTGCCTTTGGGAATCATTGCCGGCTTGAAGCCCGAAAGCCTGAAGGCGCGGTCCATCATGACCAGTTCCATCCTGGGCTTTTCCTTGCCGAATTTCTGGGTCGGAATGATGCTTATCATGCTGTTTTCGGTGGGCCTGGGCTGGGTTCCCGCGGGCGGGCGCGGGCCTGTGGTGGCGTTCGGTCCGATTTCGCTCAGCATCGTGACCTGGGCAGGCTTGAAAAGCCTGCTTCTGCCGGCGGCAACCATAGCGGTGGCCAAGTGCGCATTGATCATTCGGGTCACGCGCGCCGCTACCCGCGAGTGCCTGCCGCTGGACTACATCAAGTTCGCCCGTGCCAAGGGATTGGCCGAAAAGCGGGTGCTGGGTGTGCATTTATTAAAAAACATCATGATTCCCATCATTACTATCGGCGGGCTTGAATATGGCCAAGTGTTTGCTTTCGCGGTCGTTACTGAAACGGTATTTTCCTGGCCGGGCATGGGAAAGCTGCTGATCGATTCGATCATCACGCTGGACCGTCCCGTGGTGGTGGCCTATTTGATGATGGCGGTTGTTTTCCTGGCGGTGTTGAACCTGATCGTCGACGTTGCCTACACCATCCTGGATCCGCGGGTACGTATGGGAGGCCAATCATGATTGTCGTCGATCCGGCGCTCGAGCCGGCTAGCCCCGCTGTTGAGCGCGAAAGCCGCTGGCGTGTTTTTCTGGCGCAGTTCTGCACCAGCAAACTGGCTGTATTGGGCCTGATTCTGCTTATCGCCTGTGTGTTCCTGGCGATTTTCGCGCCATGGGTTTCGCCGCAGAATCCGTTTGATATGGCCACCCTCGATATATTCGATTCCAAGCTGCCTCCAGGCAGCGTCAGCGGCGATGGCTCGATGGTCTATTGGCTGGGCACTGACGGCCAGTCGCGCGACCTGCTGTCGGCCATCCTGTACGGCATGCGCACCAGCCTTATCGTCGGAACCCTGTCTGTCTCGGTTGCCTTCCTTATCGGCACCATGGTGGGCTTGATTTCAGCCTATTTCGGCGGACGCATCGACGCGATTCTGATGCGTATCGTCGATATTCAATTGTCGTTTCCGGCCATATTGCTGGCCCTGATCTTGCTGGCCGTGCTGGGCAAGGGGGTCGATAAGGTCATTTACGCGCTTATCGCCGTGCAGTGGGCGTATTTTGCGCGCGCCGCGCGCGGCGCCGCCATTGTCGAGCGTCAGCGCGAATACGTCGAGGCGGCGCAATGCCTGTCGCTGTCCTGGCAACGTATTTTGTGGCGCCATATTTTCCCTAACTGCATCCCTCCCTTGATGGTGATCGCGACGGTCGATCTGGCGCATGCCATCGCGCTGGAAGCCACGCTATCGTTTCTGGGAGTCGGCGTGCCGGTAACCGAGCCGTCATTGGGCATGCTGATTTCCAACGGCTTCGAATACTTGCTATCGGGCGCGTACTGGATATCGTTTTTTCCCGGGATAGCGCTGGCGCTGGTAGTGATAGCCATCAATCTGGTGGGCGATCACCTGCGCGATATTCTCAATCCTCGCAACGTTATTTAGGGGTTTTTCTTGAGTACAGAATTAGCATCGTCAGACGCGCTTTTATTGGATGTGCGCGGCTTGGAAACCTGGTTTCACACGCGCGAGGGTGTCGTGAAGGCAGTCGATGGCGTGTCGCTGCAGCTAAAGGAAGGTGAGATTCTGGGCTTGGTGGGCGAATCGGGTTCCGGCAAAAGCATAACGGCATTTTCGCTGATGAACCTGGTCGACGCGCCGGGCCGGATTCGCGCCGACCGGCTGTTTTTCAATGGCCACGATTTGCAAGCATTGAGCCCCGACCAATACAGGTCGCTGCGCGGCAAAGAGATGGCGATGATTTTCCAGAATCCCATGATGACGCTGAACCCGACTTTGCGCATCGATACCCAGATGATAGAAGCCGTGCGCGCCCACGAACATGTCTCCGTCGCCGCGGCGCGCGCGCGTTCACTGGACGTTCTGGCCAAGGTCGGCATCCCGTCCCCGAAAGAGCGGATGTTGGTTTATCCGCATCATTTGTCGGGCGGCATGCGTCAACGGATTGCGATTGCCATTGCCTTGTTGAATTCGCCCAAGCTCATCATTGCCGACGAGCCCACGACAGCGCTGGATGTCACGATCCAGGGCCAGATACTGTACGAGATACAGAAGTTATGCCGCGAAATGGGAACCGCGTTGATCTGGATTACCCACGATCTGGCGATTGTGTCGGGCCTGGCCGACCGTTTGGCGGTCATGTATGCCGGCCGGGTCGTGGAAACCGGCAGTACCGCCGATCTGATCCAGAGCGCGCAACACCCGTATACCCATGGCCTGATTGCGTCGATTCCCTCGATAGGCGGGCGTGGCCGGGAACTGTATCAAATTCCGGGATCGACCCCCTCTTTATTGAATCTGCCCGAAGGATGCCCGTTCAGGACCCGTTGCTATCGGGCCACTGACGCCTGTAAACAGGCGCCGGAATTGCGAACAGTGGCGCCAGGGCACGAGGCCAGCTGCTGGCATGCGGGACTTACGCAATGAATCTTACCGATAATACAAAACCCGAAGTAATCCTTAGCCTGCGCCAGCTCGAAAAACAGTTTGCGCAACCTGTCGATGCTGTCGAGCGGCTTGGCAACTTGTTCAAGGGCAACGTAAAGCCCAAGTCGGTATCGGCTCTTTCCGATATCAACCTGGATATCTTCGCCGGCGAAGTCGTGGGCGTCGTGGGCGAATCGGGCTGCGGGAAATCCACGCTGGGCCGTTTGCTTGCCGGGATATTGGCTCCCACTCAAGGCGAGATTTTTTATAACGGCCAGTTGGTGTCCAAAATGGATGCATCGGTCCGGCGTCAATACGAGCTGGGTGTCCAGATGATTTTCCAGGACCCGTTCTCATCGTTGAATCCGCGTATGCGCATCGTGGATATCATCGGCGAAGCGCCTATGGTGCATGGCTTGATCAAGCGTGGCGAAAAGGATGCTTATGTCTCCGATTTGATGCAAAAAGTCGGACTCGATCCCGCTTACCGATTCCGCTATCCCCATCAGTTTTCCGGCGGCCAGCGGCAACGCGTGGGCGTGGCCCGGGCCCTGGCCCTGAAGCCTTCGGTGATTGTCTGCGACGAGGCCGTGGCCGCGCTGGATGTTTCCATTCAGGCCCAGGTTCTGAATCTGTTTATCCGGCTGCGGAAAGAATTCGCCCTGACCTATTTTTTCATCAGCCACAATCTAGGGGTGGTAAGCCATATTTCCGATCGCGTGGCCGTGATGTATTTGGGACGGATAGTGGAGCTTGCTTCGACCGAGGCCATCTTCAGCGTTGCCAATCATCCCTACACGCAAGCATTGATCGAAGAGCTGCCGCAACTGCGGTCCGATCGGCGTCAATTCGATCCGATCAAAGGCGAGCTGCCGTCGCCGATCGATCCGCCTTCGGGCTGTGCATTCCATCCACGCTGCCCCCATGCAATGCCTCGTTGCCGCGCGGAGCGGCCGCTGCTTAAAAACATATCGCGGGGCGGCATCAAAGACGGCGCGCCCGTGCAGGATCACTGGAGCGCCTGTCACTTGAACGATATGGATTGAAGGCCTGGATCCCGGCGCCGCCCTTTTCAGCTTGAAGAGGGCGTTGTCCGGTGCCTTCAAGCGCGGCCTGTTCAAATGAACAGATAGCCCTCGATGTGAACTGACCCCAAGAAGTCGGACCTGATCCTGATTTCCTGGGGTTTTTTATCGTGGGTGCCGGAGCCGGACGCGGCCTGGTCCGGCAGCGAAGGATCAAGGCGGAAATCGCCCGCCATATCGATGAACGGCACAAATCGGCACACGGTTGTTCCGTAAACGCACTGAGCCTGTTCCATGTTTCGCTACCATGCTGCTCAATCAACATCTAGAGGAGTAAAGGGAATGATAAGAAAACCAAATGGGCAGGCGTGTGCGGCGCTGGCTTTGTCGCTGGCCCTGACGGCAATCGGCGGCTACGCCCAAGCGCAGGATTCCGCTGCCTATCCCGCGCAGCAGCCCATTAATCTGGTCGTCGGCTATCCGGCCGGCGGCAGCGTCGATTTGAATGCCCGCCTGTTGGGTGAAGCGCTGGCAAAAAAACTCGGCCAGAAAGTGGTTGTCGAAAACCTGGGCGGGGTCGGCGGCGTGATTGCGGCCTCGAAAGTGGTCAAGGCGAAACCCGATGGATATACCCTGCTGGTGGGGTCCATCAATGAAATCGTCATCGCGGGCCTGGTGAATCCCAATGTCAAATACGATGGCATCAAGGATTTCCGCGCTATCGGTTTGATCGGCACGCAGCCGCTGCTGTTGGCCGCCTCCAGGAAATCCGCCATTACCGATGCCGACGGCTACATGAAAATGGTCGCTACGGGAAAATCCGGCAATTTCAATTTCGGATCGTCGGGCGTGGGCACCTCATTGCACCTGGCGGGCGAAATGATCAACACCGCCAGCAAGGGGAAGGTTCAGCATATTCCCTACAAAGGCGTTGCGCCCCTGGTAACCGACATGGTCAGCGGCCAACTGGATTTCGGCATGTTCGGCTTGTCTTCAGGGCTTCCGCAAATCAAGGCCGGTCTTATCGTTCCCATCGGCGTTACGTCGAGCAAGCGCTCCCTGATCGCGCCTGAAATCCCGGCGCTTGCGGAGAACCCCAATTTCAAGGATATCGATATCAATCTTTGGTTCGGTTTGTTTGGCCCGCGAGGCTTGCCCGACCCCGTCGCGGCGACATTGCGCAAAGCGCTCAGTGAAATTGTGCAAGATCCAGCCTTCCAGGAAAAATACAAGAGCACAGGCGGAGTTGTGACCGAGCAGCAGCCTGCCGTGCCGGATTTTTTCATTGCGGAACAGAAAAAACTCAAGCAAATCGTCGATACCGCGGGCATTGGCCTGAAGTGAAAGGAAGCATTACATGAAATTTGAGATCGATACTCCCGACTTGACGGCGGAACGCCTGGGAAATACAGACACGGTTGGTGTTTGGCATTTCGACTCGGGCCTGGCGGGGCCCAGCGTCCTGATCACCGCCTTGATGCATGGCAACGAGCTTTGCGGCGCCTGGACATTGAAAGAATTGCTGGCCAAGCAAACCAGGCCGGCAAAAGGCAAGCTGACCCTGGCGTTCTGCAACCTGGAAGCGTTTGATCGGTTCGACCGGAATGCCCATGATGCATCGCGCCTTGTGGATGAGGATTTGAACCGGGTCTGGACGGAGCAAAGGCTGGCCCACCCTGTCACGGCCGAGGGTCGTCGCGCGGTGCAATTGCGCCCCTGGGTGGAGCAGGCCGATTGTGTGCTGGATCTTCATTCCATGCACGAGCCCGCACCGCCTTTGCTGGTAACCGGTTTGCTGCAGAGAAACATAGATTTCGGATTAAGCCTGGGCCTGCCGAAACATCTTATTGTCGACGGGGGGCATAAGGACGGTACGCGCATGCGCGACTTCGCCCAGTTCGGCGACGAAAACGGACAAGCGCTGGCCTTGCTTATCGAATGCGGATTCCATGGCGATCCCTCTTCGCTACGGGTTGCGCGCCATGTGACGGGACGCGTCCTGCTCCAGTCGGGCGTGGTCCAGGGCGATGGGCTTCTGGCGGAGTGGGACATGCAGGCTTGCAAGCCGGAACCGAATCCGCAGGTCTTCAGCGTGACCGGCGCGGTCGTCGCCATATCGAAAGACGTGACGTTCACACAACCGTGGCAAGGAATGGAATGCATCGAAAAGGCGGGAACAGTCATAGGCCATAACGATGGTGCGCCTATCACGACGCCGCACGACAATTGCTTCCTGGTGATGCCGTCGCTTCGGCAATTGATTCCGGGCGTGTCGGTAATGCGTTTCGCGCGGCAAGTGCAGTAGCCGTCCGATTGCTTTTCCGCCATGGCATGAACAAGCCCCCGGTTTTATGCGGGGGCTTGTTTTTTGGTGTGCCCTACGGGTGATCTGGTCGAGGCCGCGCTTTCACTACATCGAAAGACGCGGCCTGCGCGGGATCCGGACAAGTGCCATAGGCATTTCCGGAGTGCCCGCTATTTCGCCAAAGTAATGTCCTGGGCCATTGTCATCTGATTGGAGCGTCCGCTGTATTCGATGCCCTTTTTCATGGCCCAGACGGACAGCTCGAAATGCAGCGGCAAAAGCGCGGCATCCGCCATGGCCATGGTGGTGGCTTGTTGCAGCATTGCCGAGCGCTTGGGATCGTCGACCGTTTGCGAAGCTTCGGTTACCAGGCGATCGAATTCGGGGTTGGAATAATGACTGAAATTAGTCGTTCCCAGGCCCTGCTTGGAGTCTCGGGTCGTCAGCAATGCGGTCAAGGGGCTTAGCATTTCTCCCGTCGACGGAGCCCAGCCGCTTAAATAGGCGCTGAAGGCGAAGGCGTTGCGCTGCTTGAAATACACGGGCGGCGCCATGGTTTCCACATCGGCTTTGATGCCGACGCGCGCCCACATTGCGGCCACTGCCTGCGCAACGTTTTTGTCATTGGTATAGCGGCCGGCCGGCGAGCCCAGCGATATGCCGAACCCTTTGGGGTAGCCTGCTTCGGCCAGCAGTTTCTTTGCCTGGGCCACGTCGGCGGCCGGCGCGACGGAAAGTGCTTTCGATGTGCCGAACGAAGGGTAAGGCAGCAAATCGCCGGCCGGCTGCGCGGCTCCGCCCATGATGCGGTCGACGATGGCCTTGCGGTCCACCGCCAGCGCCAAGGCTTCGCGTACGCGCTTATCCAGGAAAGGATTCTTGCCGTTGGTGCCCGACATGCCGGGCGGAACTTCCTTCGACATATTCAGCGCGATATAAACGAGCCGGACCGATGGTGTTTCCCGGACGGTCAAGTCTTTGTTTTGCTTGAGCCTGGCCAAGTCGTCGGTGGGAGGGTTTTCGATTACATCGACATCGCCGGCCAACAGGGCCGCGACGCGCGCGGCCGGGTTGGTGATGGGACGATAAATGACCTTGTCCCAGGCAGGCTTTGGACCCCAATAATGCTCGTTGCGCTCGAAGACGATCTCGGCGCCGCGCTTCCAGGAGACAAACTTGTAGGGGCCGCTGCCCACCAGGCCTTCGCCGCGATTCAGTTCGACGGTTGTTTTCCCTTCGGGCGCCGCACCCGAGGCGCTTTTCCGGGACATGATGGGCAATTGCGAGAGATTGACCAGCAACACAGGAGAGGGGGCTTTGGTCGTGATCTTTACCGTCAAGGGATCGACGGCTTCCACTTTATCCACCGTGCTCAGGAACAATGAAAACGACGATGGGCTGTTGGGTACTTGGGGGGCGCGGTTATACGTGAAGACCACATCGTCGGCCGTCAAGGGAGAGCCGTCGGAAAATTTGACGTTGGGGCGCAGCTTGAACAGCCAGACATTGCCGTCGACAGTCCAGGACTGGGCTAAAGAAGGGTAAGGATTCGATGTCGGATCCGTGCGCACGAGCGGATCGAAAAGGGTCAGGGACAACTGCTTGTTGGACGTCAGGTTATGGAACTGCGGATCCATGGACGTAAGGTCGGTGCTGAGCCCGATGGTCAGGTCGCGCGCTTGCGCCAAGCCCGAGCAGCCCAGGAAACTTAACGCCATTGCCGACAGCAGAATTGTTTTTCGTATTAACCGCATGATCTCGCAGCCCTATAAAAATTAGTTATTCAATGCCATAAAACCAGATCGGCAAAGTCGTAAACAAGAAGCTGCATACTACATGAGGGCAACTGAATGCATCAAGAAAAATAACGCATGCGCGTCTCTGGTTTCGGAGGCAAGAAGCCCAGGAAAATTGCGGTGGCCGGACAATTTAATGATACGCTACGGCAACGCATTCCCTCCCTTCCACAGGATCCCCGGTACCATGAAATTAATCGAATCCATCGTTGTGTCGCAGGCTGAAATTCGCGCGGTGCGCCGCGATCTGCACGCTCATCCCGAAATCGCCTACGAGGAAAACCGAACCGCCGATATCGTTGCGCAAAAGCTCGAGGCCTGGGGCATCGAGGTCCATCGCGGGCTGGGCAAGACCGGCGTGGTTGGAACGATTACGGGCAAGAGCCAGAACGGCCGCTCCATCGGCCTGCGCGCCGACATGGATGCCCTGCCAATGCAAGAACTCAATACCTTTGAACATGCCAGCACCCATCCCGGAAAAATGCATGCCTGTGGCCATGACGGCCATACCGCCATGCTGCTGGCGGCGGCCCAGCACCTGGCCCAGCACCGCGATTTCGACGGCACCGTCTACGTTATCTTTCAACCGGCCGAAGAAGGTTTTCTCGGCGCCAAGAAAATGATCGAAGACGGCCTGTTCACGCTGTTCCCGATGCAGGCCGTGTTCGGCATGCACAACACGCCCGGCATGCCGGTGGGTTCTTTCGGTGTAGCGCAAGGGCCGGCCATGGCGTCGAGCAACGCCTTCAAAATCGTGATTACGGGCGTGGGCGCGCATGCGGCGCGTCCCCACATGGGCGTCGATCCCATCATGGCGGCGATGCAATTGGGCCTGGGCTTGCAAAGCATCATCTCGCGCAATCACAATCCGCTCGACCCCGCCGCGGTATTAAGCCTGACCCAACTGCATGCCGGTTCGGCCGACAATGTCATTCCTGAAACCGCCGAACTGCGCGGCACGGTGCGAACCTTCTCCGAGGCTGCTCTGGACATGATAGAGAAGCGCATGGGCGAACTGGCGCATTCGATCTGCGCCGCGTTCAATTGCCAAGTCGATTTCACCTTCAATCGCAAATATCCTCCCACCGTCAACCATCCCGCCGAAACCGCGTTTTCCGTAAGCGTATTGCAGGATGTCTTCGGCAAAGAGAACGTCGATCCGGCGCTGACGCCAACCATGGGCAGCGAGGATTTTTCGCTGATGCTCAAGGAAAGGCCGGGCTGCTACATACGCATAGGCGCCGGACAAGGCGACCATCGCCTGCCGGGCCACGGGGAAGGTCCATGCTTGCTGCATAACGCCAGCTACGATTTCAATGACGAACTGATCCCCATCGGCGGCACGTACTGGGTCGAGCTGGCCAAGCGCTGGCTGGCGGCTAACTGAAATCGTCCGACGACATGGCTGAAACCAAGCTGCTTCGAGATTTCATTGCGCTATCGAAGACCAGAAGCTTCACCAAGGCGGCGGAGTTGCGCCATGTTACGCACCCGGCATTCAGCCGCCGCATCAAGGAACTGGAAGCCTGGGCCGGGGCGCCGCTGATCGATAGGCGGAAAATCCCCGTGTCGCTGACCGAAGCCGGCCACGATCTGCTGGTCGTGGCCGAGCAGGTGGTCGCCAAGCTTAATACCGTAAAGCGGCAAATCGGCAAGCCCGAAGATCAATCCAGCCGCTGTCTGCGGATAGGCACGGGCCGCAACCTGGCCCGCTTTCTTGTTGCCGACTGGGCCAGCAATATTGCCGGCGCTGTCGGGAAAATCATGGGATGCAATGTGTCCCTTGAGATCCATACAGGAGGAACCCAAGGCTTGGTCGAGTTGATGGGCCAGGGCAGCATCGACTTTTTATGCTGCTACGAGCACCATAGTTTGTCGATGCCCTTGAACACCAATGATTATCTGTATGTCAGCATCAGCTCGGATAAGCTTGTGCCGATTTGCCTCAACGGATTGAATCAAACCGGGCCAATGTACAACCTGGAGGACGAGGTGGCCCCGATTCCTCATATTGCCTATTTCGATAGCCTGGCCTTGCAGCATATTTTCAATGATCACTTTCGTGTGAACGGCTACCATCTGGAACGGGTCGCGCATTGCGACTCCGTCGATGTCGCCTACAGCCTGGTCAAGAGAAATATGGGTGTCGCGTGGCTGCCGTGGTCGTCCGTTGCCGCCGAGTGTCAATCGGGGCTGTTGACCGCACTGGGAAATCGCCGTAACGAAATTCCATACGAGGTGCGCCTGTATCGCCCCAAAGGCAATTTGTCCACGGCGGCGGAACTGGCCTGGAAAGATACGGCTTCCTGAATTCAGTGGATGCGCCGCGCAAAACGCGTGACGGATACGCCCGGAATCAATTGCCGAAGCGACGGCATCACCAGAAAGCAATTATCGTAAGGCGTCTCGATGGGCATGCCGTCGTCATGGCCTATGACTGTTCCCGCTTTTTCTATGCACTCCATGCCTTGCCACGGTTGTGTGAATGTGACGTTTTTCGATGTCGCGGCGACAGCTTCGGTGACCCTGAAAACCTGCTGGTTTGTTTCTTCATGGCCGGCGTCCCAGCCGCCGGGGAGCGCATCGCTTTGCATAATGCCGGACTTGAGCAGCAAGCGCCCAGTGACTTCGCGCGCGACGCGGATCGCGGATGGATGGCCGTGGAAACCGCATTCAATCAGCAAGGCCAGCGCTTTGCCGCTTTCTTCGCCGAACTGGGCGAAGTCGCGCATGCGTGTCCCGTTCTTGTGGCCTCCGTCGACAATAATATGCCTGGGCAGTCCAAGGCTTAATCCGAAATCTATATTTCTTTGCAACAAGCCGGTTACCAGCAAAGGCGGCGCGGGTTCATGCATGGAATGGATATCCAGCAGGTAATCGGCCTGCTCCACCCAGGGGCGCAATTGCTGCGCGCGGCGACTTTCGTTGGTCCTGGGATTGGCGAGTCTTTCATCGGTCCATACCCGGTTCAAGTCCTCATCCACAAGGCGCGAACCGTCGTGGGCATTCCGGTCGAACCGGTCGAAGGCGTCCAGATTGCAAAACGCCAAGGTCAGCTTGCCTTTTGCCGGCCTGGTTTGCTTGGCCAACAATTCTTTCAATGCCCAGGCGCCGCAAAGCTCGTTGCCATGCATCAAGGCAGTGATCAGGACGCTGGGGCCCGCCAGGCCCGAGTCGAAATGCCAAACGCCAACTGTGTTTGTATTTCCCAGGCGCTCCGCCGTCAAGTCGGGAGTATCGATATCAAATGTCATGTAAGTGGCCTTTACTCTATGCCTATGCCTGCGGTCTTGACGATCTGCTTGAATTTTTGCTGTTCCAAGATCAGGAAATCGGGCAAGGCGGGTTGTTCCACCATTACGGTTCCACCTGTGTTTTCGTATTTTTTCTGGAACGCCGGATCGTGCAGGATGTTGTTCATCGCGTTTTGAAGTTTGGCGGCGATGGGGTCGGGCAGGCCCTGAGGGGCGAATAAACCATACCAGGTGATGATGTCGATATTTTTGAGCTGCGGGTTTTCCGCCAAAGCGGGAATTTCCGGCGCGACCTGAGAACGCTTGGCCGATGTGACGCCGACAGGCGTGATAAGGCCGGCCTGGATTTGCGGCAGAGCCGCCGAAAGGCCGAACATGCCGAAAGCCAACTGGCCGCTGACCATGTCGGTCACCAACGGCGAGACGCCTTTATAAGGAATGTGCTGGACCTTGCCGTGAGTGGCGGTGTTGATCATTTCACCCGCCAGGTGCAATGAGGTTCCCACTCCCGACGATCCGAAGTTGAAGTCGATGGATTTATCGGAGGTGGCTATCTTGACGTAATCGTCGATACTGGCAACCTTTGATTGCTTGGACGCGGCCAGCAATAAGGGCTGCGAGCCGAACACGCTGATGGCGCGGAAATCCTTGACGCCATCGTATTTGACGTTGGGATTGACCAGGCCGGCAATAATGATTTCGTTATTGGAACCTACAAGCAAGGTGTATCCGTCGGGTTTCGCCTTTATGACTTTCGCCGCCCCGATAACGCCCCCTACCCCGCCCAGGTTTTCAATGACCACTCTTTGGCCCAGTTGCTTGGCCAGCGCCTCGCCCAGAAGCCGGGCGTTCAAATCGACACTGCCGCCGGCCGGATAGCCTACGACCAGGTTAATGGGTTGCTGCATCGGGTAGGTTGCCGCGCTCTGCCCAAGGGCAGGCCCGCTGATTGCCGCTAACGCAAGCGATAGGCCCAGCACTGCACGGTCCTTTATTTTCTTTACCATTTTGTGTGCTCCTCCTGTCGTTATATTGATCGACATGGTAGCGAAACCCCGGATGAGCAGCGTGCATTTATGGAACATCCGTGTGCTGATTCGTGCCGCTTGTTTTTACTTTAGCCCGCATTCCTACTATGCTGTCCGACTTCTATTTGCCGCGGCGCTTTTCATCAAGGCTTTTTCACAACATGGCTGAAACCAAGCTTCTCCAAGACTTCATTGCGTTGGCAAAAACCAGAAGCTTCACCAAAGCGGCGGAATTGCGGCATGTCACGCATCCCGCGCTCAGCCGGCGAATCAAAGAGCTGGAAGTATGGGCGGGCATATCGCTGATCGACAGACGCAAAATACCTGTGTCCTTGACAGAGTCCGGCCACGATTTACTGGTTGTTGCCGAACAGGTGATTGCCAAGCTCAATACCGTCAAGCGGCAATTCCGTAAACCCGACGACCAGTCCAACCGCCGCCTGCGGATAGGCACGGGCCGTAATCTTGCGCGCTTTCTTGTTGCCGATTGGGCTTGCGACGTCGCGACCAAGGTAGGCGAAACGATGGGATGCGATATCTCTCTTGAAATCCAGACCGTACGAATCCAGGATCTCGTCGAGCGGATGGGACGGGGGCAAATCGATTTTCTGTGTTGCTACGAGCACCACAGTTTGTCGATGCCCATCAATACCAACGATTTCTTGTATGTCAGCATTAGTTCGGACAAGCTGGTCCCGATTTGCCTTAACCAGCATGGCCGGACCGAGCTCCCTAATTTGGAGGATGAGATCACGCCCATTCCCCATATTGCTTATGCCGATAGCTTGGCGCTGCAACGTATTTTCAATGACCATTTGCGCATGCGCAGCTATCACCTGGAACAGATCGCGCAGTGTGACTCCAGCGATATCGCGCATGGCCTGGTCAAAAGAAATCTGGGCATTGCGTGGCTGCCGTGGTCGTCCGTTGCCGCGGAGTGTGAAGCGGGCCATTTGAAAGTGCTTGGAAACCGCTATAACGAGATCCCCTACGAGGTGCGCCTGTACCGGCCCAAGGCCAATCTGTCCACGGCCGCTGAACTGGCCTGGAAACACATCGTCGCCTAAGGCGTATCCGCAACGCAAACCTTGTTGCGCCCCGAGCGCTTGGCCTGATATAGCGCCATGTCGGCTTGCTGCAGAAGGACATCCAGCGTGGTGTCGTTGTCGGCCAGGATCGCCATGCCGATCGAAGCGGTAAAGCTTACGGTTGTACCGTCCTTGAGGACCACCTTGCTCTTGCTTATCGCTGCAAGCAGGCGATGCGCCGCATTCAAGGCTGCCTGGAAATCGGTTTCGGGCAGCAGGATGGCAAACTCTTCGCCGCCTATGCGGCCGACCAGATCGACATCGCGCACGGCATCCAGAAGAATCGCGCTGAATTTTTGCAGCACGATATCGCCGGCCTGATGCCCGTGGGTGTCGTTGATGCTCTTGAAGTAATCGATATCCAGCGCTAACAATGAAAGCGGGCGGTTGTAGCGCTGGGCCCGGGTAAGCTCGGTGCTTCCCATATCCATGAAATGGCGGCGATTGGCAAGGCCTGTCAGATGGTCCTGCTGTGCCTGTTCTTCCAGCCGGGTCATACGCTGGATTTGCTGGGTGACGTCGCGTCCGATACAGATGATCCTGGTAACGTTGCCGCCGCCGTCGGGCAGGGCTTGTCCGGTCCAGTGCAAGTGGCGGACGCCTTCGACGGTGTCCGCGCGCAGATCGGCGGTTGCGGTGTAAGGCGCATGGAACAGTTTTTCGAAGAACTCATAGGTCGAGAATCTGTCTTTCGTGACGCTGCGATCCCAATAATATTTCCCCCGCAGCGCTTCCAGATCGAGGCCATACAGTTTGTAAAAGGCGGGGTTGATATAGGTGTAGAGCCCGTTGGCATCCAGCTTGACAACGACGTCCTTGGTGTTTTCGACAATCAGCCGATAGTTTTCTTCACTGGCGCGCAGCGCCGAGTCGGCGCAGGCTTCCTTTCGATCGAATTCACGCTGGCGGCGCTGGTAAAGATAAAGGCCGATCAAGGTGACTAAAAAGATCAGCGTATAAAGCCCGCTTTGCAGCAGCGCGGTTCGTTCCCACGGGTGGAAGATAGAGTCCAGGTCGCGGCCGACGGCGATGAACAACGGTTTGTCCATGTTCAGTTCGGCCGGCTGGACGGTATGCTGGGCGACTATCTGGTTGTTGTAGTCGACCAGCCCTTTTCCCGTAAGCACCGTGGTTGTTTTGCCGCTGTCCCGGTGGCGGGTAAAGAAAGAGCCGGGCTGAGCCAGATCGATGTCGGCGGATTTCTCATCGCGTTCGGGCACGCTGAGCAACACCCGGCCATTGGCGTGGGCGACGGCATCCCACATGTCCGGGGCATACAGCACCGACGCCATCAGTGTCTGGAAGTATTGGGTATTGAGCGTGGCGTAGATCACCCCCTTGAATTCACCGTCGGGTTGCAGGACTGCCCGGGTAAGGTTGATGGCATGAAAGTTTTCCATGCTTTGATATGGCGCCGAAACGTACAGGGTTTGGCTATTGGGGTGTTGCCTGGTGGTCTGGAAATAATCGCGATGGCTGAAATTGCTGCCGACGTTGTCCGGCTGGCTGGAGGCGAGCAGTGTGCCGTCGGCATCGATGATGCCAATGGCGCGCACGCCGGGCATGGCGTTGGCGACAGCCTTTAGATACGTCATGCGGGTTTGTTCGCCGTAAGTGTCTTGCCAGATGGACAAGTCGCCAAGAACCCCTTCGAGAGCCCGGTTGGCGGTGGCCAGTTGCACCTCCATGTTCTGGGCGATGATGCGCGCCTGGATGGAAAGCCTGTCTTTCTCGCGGATTACCGTATGGCCGTAGTCCAGGTAAAGGTTGATCCCGATGGCGCCGCCCAGCATCGCGAGGGCAAGGCCGAGCGCCAGCCATTGGGCCAGGGCCCGCTCTTTTGCCCTTCTGTAGATATGGAAGTGTTCCGATTGGACGTTAGCTTGCATTTATTGCATGATACCGGGAATAGAAAGATTATAGTAAGGCTGGCCGGCCTTGCTTCAAGGTGTGATGCTATTGCCGGAAGTTTGCGAATTGCTCGCTTATCCAATCCACAAAGACTCTGACCCGCGGCGACATGTGCCGATTATGTGGATAAAGCACCGATACGGGCATGGGCGGCACGGGATATCGAGGCAGTATTTCCTTCAGTATTCCTTGGGCCAATTGGCTGGCGACACGGTAGCGCGGCACCTGGATGAGACCAATACCGGCAATGGCCGATGCGGTATAGATTTCCGCCCCGAAAACCGAGATTGTCCCTTCGATCTGGACTTCGCGGGTTTGCCCATCAACAATGAATTCGAACGGGAAATTCTTGCCGGTCACCTTCGACAGATAATTGACTGCGCGATGTTTCGACAGATCGTCCAGGTTCTTGGGCTTGCCCTGTTTGCGCAGATAGCCGGGACTTGCGCAGGTGACTTGATCCAGCGAGGCGACGCGCCGGCCTATCAGCGATGAGTCGCTTAGGGTTCCGGCGCGCAGCACGCAATCGACGCCTTCATGGATCAGGTCGACATTGCGATCGGCTTCGCTTAGCGAGAGCTGGATGTGGGGATAGCGAGCCATGAAATCGGGCAAGGCCGGTACGACAAAGTGGGTGGCCAGGGTGCCATGCAGGTTTACGCGTAGCGACCCCGTGGGTGACAGCGCATGGAAGGCATGTTCGGCTTCCTCGAGTTCAGCCAGCAGTTGGGTGCAGCGCGGGTAGTACGCCATGCCGTCCAGCGTGGGCTTGACCCGCCGGGTGCTGCGCTCCAGCAGGCGGGTGCCAAGCTTTGCTTCCAATTGGTTGATGGTATGGGTAAGCGTTGCCCGGGGTATGTTCAAGTCTTCGCTTGCCAGAGTAAAACTGCTCCGCTCGTAAATGCGCACGAAGATTTTCATGGCTTTTATTTGGTCCATTATGTGCGCTGATTACCTATATTGTTGATGTTTTTAGAATTATATTGGCAAATATGGGTTATTTATTCATTTTTATAAACATAGGAGACTGGCATTTCTATCTCATCCATCAGGAGTTTTCCATGTCCACCCTCTCTCGGAAAGTCGCTATTGTCACCGGGGCGTCGCGCGGTATTGGCGCGGCTGTAGCCAGGCGGCTCGCGGCCGACGGCTATGCGGTAGCCGTCAACTATGCGCATGGCGCCCCCCAGGCCGATGCGCTGGCCGCGCAGCTAGTTCAGGCTGGCGGCCGTGCGCTGGCTATCAAGGCCGATGTTGCCGATGCCCGCGATGTCGGTCATTTATTCGACGAGGCGGAACAGCGCCTGGGCAAGGTGGATGTGCTGGTCAATAACGCCGGAATATTGAAGGTGCTGCCTCTGGCCGAGACCGGCGATGAACTGTATGAACAGACTTTTGCGGTCAATACGCGAGGCACTTTCAATACCCTGCGCGAAGCGGCGGCACGCTTGAACAATGGCGGGCGTATCGTTAATTTTTCCAGCACCGCCCTGGGTTTGAACATGCCGGGCTATGCCTTGTACAACGGTACCAAGGCGGCCGTTGAGGCGTTTACCCGGGTATTCGCCAAAGAGTTGCGCGGCCGCGATATTACGGTGAATGCCGTGGCTCCGGGGCCGATTGCAACCGACTTGTTCCTGGATGGCAAAAGCCAGGAACTGATACAGCAATTTGCCGCCATGGCGCCTTTGGAGCGCTTGGGCGAGCCCGGCGATATCGCCAATGTGGTCGCCTTCCTGGTCGGGTCCGATGCCGGCTGGGTGAATGGGCAGATCCTGCGCGCCAATGGCGGGCTTGCCTGAAGGCTTGCCCTAGGGCCGGCCTTCGTCCAGCGCCAGCGCGCGGTAGCGATGGCAATCGGTGGTGTGGTCCATGATGCAGCCTATCGCCTGAAGATAGGAATAGCAGATGGTCGGACCGACAAAATTGAATCCGGCTTTTTTCAGCGTACGGCTCATGAGCTCGGCTTGCGGCGTGCTGACGGGCGCGTCGGTGTAGTGCTGGAAATGATTGATCTTGGGATGGCCGCCGACAAAGGACCAGATCAATGCCACGGGATCGCTCAGTTTCAGCCATGCCTGGGCATTCTGCCTTGCCGATTTCAGCTTCAGCCGATTGCGGATAATGCCGCTGTCCTGCATGAGCGTATCGATATAGCTGTCGCTCATGGCGGCAAGCTTTTCAGGGTCGAAATTGAACAGGACTTCGCGGTAGCGGGGGCGCTTCTTGAGCACGGTGATCCATGACAATCCCGCCTGGAAGCCTTCGAGCAGCAGCATTTCGAACAGATGTTGCGGATCGCGCGAAGGGACGCCCCATTCGGTATCGTGATAAGCCATATAGACCGGATCGTCGGAACACCAGCCGCAGCGCTTGAGGGAATTTTCTTGCGTAGTCATTGCCGTGATGTAGTGAGTGTTGATCAGGCGCTTGCGCGCCGCGCGAGCGCCCACCATTGTTCCACGCAGGGCCGGCTGGATTGCCGCTCGACGTATTTCTGTATTTTCCGGGGCACGGGGTCGCCGTTGGCGCAAAGACGGTTCAGCATGACCGAGAAATCCACATCCGCAATTGACCACGCGCCAAACAGATCGTTGCCCTGTTCGTCGATCAGCGCATCGGCAACATTCAGCAGTTTGTCCGCCGCCTGCCGCGCCGGCGCGGATAAGGGGTTGGGGTTCTTGTCGCCATAAATGACCACAGTGGACCGCTCTTCGCGCAAGATCGCCATATCGCTGCGCACCCATGCCTGTATTTGCCGGGCGCGCGCTTTTTGTTGCAGGTCGGCCGGAAATACCGAAACGAAATCGGGATGGGGGAAGGCTTCTTCCAGGTATTCGATGATGGCCGATGATTCCGACAAGGAAAAGCCGCCTGCTGTCAGAGTGGGAACGCGTGAAGTCAGCGATAGCTGTTTATAAGGCTGCGCCAGGTTTTCGCCTGTGGACAGTTCCACGGTTTCGAGTTCGAACGGCAGCCCTTTTTCGTGCAGCGTGGCGTAGACCGACAAGGCATAAGGGCTGGAATACCGGCTGTTAGTGTAGAGAGTCAGATTCTGGTTCATGGCTTTCCTGGAAGCAATGGGCGATAAAAGAAGACAGACGGCGCGGCGCGCCAGCCAGTCCGTTTAGATAGGATTGCGGATCGGCGATACCGTGCTTCGCTGAACGATAACAGGAAACCGGCCGCAACTTTGGCGTAGCGGCTAGCCGGTTTCAGCCGAACCGCCGGCTGGGCGCGATTTGCGGTTTGCCGCCGGCATGGCCCTGGATGTGCCCGACCGCTACGCCCAGGACGATGATGGCCGGGCTGCCTAGTTGGTGGGCCTTGATGTCCTCGGCAAGGCGTTCCAGGGTCGTGATGACATGCCGTTGCGATGGGCGGGAAACATGTTGCACTACCGCCACCGGCAGGCAAGCGGGAAAGCCCGCCGCCATCAATTCGCGGGTAAGCGTGTCGGCGCGGCTCATGCCCATATAGCAGACTATCGTCAGGCCGCTTTGCGCCAGGGCTTGCCAGTCGGGGCGGGCGCCGTCGACGGTATGCGCGGTTACCAAGCTCACGCCGCGCGATACGCCGCGGTATGTCAGGGGCAGGCCTAATGCGCTGCCGACGGCCAGCCCGGCTGTCATGCCGCCGATGCTTTCGACAGCTATGCCGCGTTTGTTCAGCCACGCCATCTCTTCGCCGCCGCGGCCGAATACGAAGGGATCGCCGCCCTTTAGCCGCGCTACGGCATGGCCGGCCCTGGCATAGCGCGCCATGAGGCGCAGAATGAATTGCTGCGGGGTGGAGGCGCAACCGCCGCGCTTGCCGACGTTGACGATACGCGTATTGACCGGGGCCATGTCCAGGATGTCGGGGCCGACCAGATCGTCGACCAGCCATATTGTGCATTCCTTGAGCACTCTTGCCGCCTTGACGGTCAGGAGTTCGGCATCGCCAGGCCCGGCGCCTATCAACCATACCTTGCCTGATGGCCTGATCCTGTTTCCTGGAATGGGAGAGTTCATAGCGGATGCTCCGTGGACGTGCGGCGTTGAATCATGCGCTTGATCTGGGGCAGGCACGATCCGCAGGCGGTGCCGCATTTCAGTGTTGCCTTGAGCTGGTCCAGTCGATGACCGGCATCGATTGCCGTGTTGATGGCCAGATCGCTTACGTTTTCGCATGTGCAAACCACTTGCGCTCGCGCCGCTGCCTGGGCGCGTCCCGTAAGCACTTGCCCGATGCTCTCGGGCGCAAGCCCGGTGTCGGCCCACTGCAGCAAGGCATCCTGGGCCCGCGTATCACCGGCCAGCAGGTAAGCGGCCAACTCGGCGCCGTGGCGTCGGATGCGGCGCATGATGCCTTGCGCTGGGTCGTCGAAAACCAGATCGGCGTCGTCCAGCCGCAAATCCTGAGCCAGTTCCGCCAGCACGGCGGCGCGAGGCTTGCCAGGGCTGGAAAAACGCAGCCGCAGTCCTTCTGTTCCAATGGCGCAAGGCATAAGCACGGCATGCGGGAACACTGCCAGCCACTTGGCAAACTGTTGCCGCAACAAAGGAATGGAGCCTTGGATCCACGCGGCGGCTTGCCATTCGTGCCTCAAGACTTCGATGCCGGCTGCGCTGTGCTTGAGTTCCGGTTGATGCGAAATCGGATCGCGCGCGCTATTGGCCAGCGCGTTCACGCCGTCGCCGGCAATGAAAGCGCTGCCCCAGTGCATGGGCAGCCAGGCGTGCCCGGGCTTCAGGTTTTCGTCGCCCATGGCGGCAAGCACAATTTGCCCGCGCCTGGTCTTGATTTTGACTATTGCCCCATCGATGGCCTTATAGCGCCGCATGTCGCCCGGATGCAGATAGACAAAGGGCTCTTCGGCATGGCGAGTCAAGGCGGGAACCAGGCCGCTGCGGCTCATGGTGTGCCACTGGTCGCGCATGCGCCCGGTGCTCAGCCGCAAGGGGTACTTGGCGGAGACGGCTTCGGCAACGGGCACATAGCCTACATCCATGAATCTGGCGCGGCCGCTGGCCGTTGGAAACACGCCATCCATGTATAGGCGCAGCGGCTCCCTGGTCGATGACGTGTATGGCCATTGCTGGGGGCCATCGGCCTCCAGCCGAGCATAATCGAGCGCGCTGTAGTCCAGATCGCGGCCCGCCGTGCAGCGGGCATGCTCGGCAAAGATTTCGGATTCATTCTGGTAGTCGAACAAGCGCGCTTTCCGGGGGGCGATGTGTTGCGCCAGCTTGCGCGCGACGCGGCACGCCAGTTGCCAGTCGGGCAAGGCATCGCCTGGCGGCTTGATGGCGGCGCGTACGCGGCTGATGCGCCGTTCCGAATTGGTGACCGTGCCGTCCTTTTCCGGCCAGGTGGCCGCGGGCAGGACCAAGTCGGCGTAGGCCAGGGTCTCGGTATTGGCGAACGCCTCTTGGACGATGACGAATTCCGCCATCGTCAGCGCGGCGCGCACTTTCGCCTGGTCGGGCATGGATTGCGCCGGATTTGTGGCGGCGATCCACAATACTTTGATCTTGCCGGCGAGCACCGCGTCGAACATGTCGACGGCGGTGTGGCCAGGCGTCCCGGGCAGGCTGTCCACGCCCCACAGGCGGGCCACATCGGCCCGATGGGTTTCATTGTCCGGATCGCGGTGGCCCGGCAGCAACGTCGCCATGCCGCCGGCTTCGCGGCCGCCCATGGCATTGGGCTGGCCGGTAAGAGAGAAAGGCCCGGCGCCCTTCTTACCTATTTGCCCGGTGGCCAGGTGCAGATGAATCAACGCCGCATTCTTGGCCGTACCGCTGCTGGATTGATTCAGGCCCATGGTGTAGAGCGACAGCGCCGACTTGGCATTGCCGAACCAATGGGCGCACTGGATGATATCGGCGGCCGGAACACCGCAGACCTCCTGGGCCGCCCTGGGCGTGAATTCGTGGATGCGCGCTTTAAGCTGGGCAAACCCTTCGGTATGCCGGGCTATGTAATCGAGATCGGCCAGTCCGTCCCAAACCATGACATTCAACATGGCATGAAACAATGCGACATCGCTGCCCGGCGCAATGGCCAGGTGCAGGTCCGCGATATCGCAGGTGTCTGTGCGGCGCGGGTCGATCACAATAATCTTCATGTCCGGCTTGCGCGCCTTGGCGGCCTCAAGCCGGCGAAACAGCACGGGATGCGCATAGGCCATGTTGGATCCGGCAATCATCGCGGTATCGGCATGATCCAGATCGTCATAGCAAGCCGGAGGGGCATCGGCTCCCAAGGTAAGCTTGTAGCCGGACACCGCGCTGGACATGCAAAGGCGTGAATTGGTGTCGATATTGTTGGTGCCGACCAATGCGCGGGCGAGCTTGTTGAACACCGCGTAGTCTTCGGTCAGCAACTGCCCGGATAGATAAAAGCCCACGGCGTCCGGACCATGCGCGGTGATGGTTTCGGCCAGTTTGGCGGCGGCGATGCCGCAGGCCGGGGCCAGGGCAATCTTACGGCGCGGCTCGTCTTTGCGGCTGCGCCACTCCGCCGACAGGATACGGCTGGCGTCCTTGCGCACCGTTGCGCCCAGCGCCATGCCTTTGCCGCACAATTTTCCCAGGCTCGAGGGGTGCTGCTCATCGCCGCTGACTTTCAGCACACGATCGCCATCTGTCTGGATCTTTACCCCGCAGCCGGTGCCGCAGTAGCAACAGATCGAGGATACGGTCCGCGGCGTTGCGACGCTATCGGCCGGAACGGGACTAAGGGCGGCGGCGCTATCCATTGCTCAGCCTCGCGCGGCCAAGTCCAGGTACACCCGGTCAGCCTCGATCTTTACCGCCACCTTTTGCGCGCAGCCTTCATCGGGTGCTTGGGCCTGGCCGTTTTCCAGGTTGATGTTCCAGCCGTGCAGGGGGCAGGTCACCGCGTGGCCGTGCATCAGACCGGCCGACAAGGGCCCGCCTTTATGGGGGCAGCGGTCGACCACGGCAAAGATATGACCGTCCGAAGCGCGGAACACGGCGATGTTGTCGGCGCCGGCCTGTCGCACGACGCGCGCGCCCCGTTGCGGAATATCTTCGATGAGGCAGACGGCTGTCCATTCCCGATTCAAGGTTGGTGAATTCATGGCGGTCTTCAGGCAGTAAGGGTTTCAAATTCACGGCGCGCGGGCGCTGATTCAATGCGTTCGGCCCAAGGATCTTTTTCGAACGACAGGGCGAACTTCAGTCGCGCATACAGCTCGACGCGGTTGGCGGGATCGTCAATCACGCGTGTCTTGGCATGCTCCAGACCCACGCGGCTCAAGTAATGGCACGTGCGCTCCAGGTAAAAGGCCTCTTCGCGATAAAGCTGCAGGAAGGCGCCGGTGTATTCCAGGACTTCTTCCGGGGTTTGAACCTTTACAAAGAACTGGGCGACTTCCGTCTTGATACCACCATTGCCGCCTACATACAGCTCCCAGCCGGAGTCCACGGCGATTATGCCTATGTCCTTGATCCCGGATTCGGCGCAGTTGCGGGGGCAACCGGACACGGCCAGTTTCACCTTGTGCGGGCTCCACATGCCGACCAGGTCTTTTTCCAGGGCGATGCCCATGCCTGTGGAGTCCTGGGTGCCGAAGCGGCAGAAATCCTTGCCCACGCAGGTCTTGACGGTACGCAGGCTTTTGCCATAGGCATGGCCCGAGGGCATGTCCAGCTCTTTCCAGACGGCGGGCAAGTCTTCTTTCTTGATGCCCAGCAAGTCGATGCGCTGTCCGCCGGTGACTTTGACCATGGGCACCTGGTATTTGTCCGCGACATCGGCGATGCGGCGCAATTCAGATGGATTGGTGACGCCTCCCCACATGCGCGGTATTACGGAATAGGTGCCGTCTTTTTGAATGTTGGCGTGTACGCGCTCATTGATCAGGCGCGACTGGCTGTCATCCTTGGCTTCACCCGGCCAGGTGGACATCAGGTAGTAGTTCAGGGCGGGACGGCATGTGGCGCAGCCATCCGCTGCGCGCCACTCCAGGAAGCTCATGGCGGCGGGGATGGACGTCAGGTGTTGATCCTTGATGGCCTTGCGGATTTCGCCATGGGTATAGTCGGTGCAGGAGCACAGGGGTTTTTCCGATTTTGGCTTGATGTCGGCCGCGCCGCCTACGCAGTTGATCAGTATCTGTTCGACCAGGCCGGTGCAGGAGCCGCATGAACTGGACGCTTTCGTGTGTTTTCTGATTTCGTCCACGGTAAACAGGCCTTGCTCGCGTATGGCGGCGACGATGGCGCCTTTGCATATGCCGTTGCAACCGCAGACTTCGGTGGAGTCGGGCATGCCGGCGATGCTGTTCTCGCCGGAGTGGCCCGTGTCGCCGATCGAGCCTTCGCCGAACATCAGGTGTTCACGCAATTCGGCTATGGATTTGCCCTCGCGTATCAGGCGGAAATACCAGGCGCCGTCCACAGTATCGCCATACAGGCAGGCGCCTATCAGCCTATCGTCCTTGATGACCAGTTTCTTGTACACCCCGCCCACCGGGTCGGCCAGCGTGATGGCTTCGGTATCGGCATTGCCGGTGAAATCCCCGGCCGAAAACACGTCGATGCCCGTCACCTTCAGCTTGGTGGAAATGGTGCTGCCGGAATACCTTCCTATGCCGTGAAACGCCAGATGGTTGGCGGCCACTTTGGCTTGCTCGAACAAGGGGGCGACGAGTCCGTAGGCCATGCCGCGATGGCTGACGCATTCGCCCACCGCGTAGATGCCGGGATCATAGGTTTGCAAGGTGTCGTTGACGACGATGCCGCGGTCGGCATGGATGCCGGCCTGCTCGGCCAGGCTGGTGTTGGGCCGGATGCCTACGGCCATGACGACCAGGTCGGTGGCCAGTTCGGTGCCGTCCTTGAAAGCGATGGCTGTCACCGCGCCGTGCTCATCGCCGACGATGGCCGCGGTCTGGCGGTTCATCAGGAACTCCAGCCCGCGGCCTTGCAGGTTTTCTTGCAGCAGCCTGGCCGCGGCATGGTCCAACTGGCGGTCCAGCAGGGTCGAGCCAAGATGCACGACACTCACCTTCATGCCGCGCATGGCCAGGCCGTTGGCGGCTTCCAGCCCCAGCAATCCGCCGCCGATCACGACGGCACGCTTGAGCTTGCCGGCGGCATCTATCATCAGATTGACATCGCGAATATCGCGGAAAGTAATCACGCCTTTCAGGTCCTTGCCGGGCACGGGCAGGATCAAGGGATTGGAGCCTGTCGCCAGCAGCAGCCGGTCGTATTTGGCTACCGTGCCGTCGTTCGCAATGACTTCCTTGCGTACTCGATTGATTTGCGTGACAGTGCAATTCAAGTGCAGCCTGATGCCATGTGCGTCATACCAGCTCTGGTCATTCAAGATAATGTCCTGAATGGTTTGTTCGCCTGTCAACACGGGCGACAGCAGGATGCGGTTGTAGTTGGGGTATGGTTCCGAGCCGAAGACCGTAATCTCGTACAGTTCGGGTTCCAGCCTGAGCAGTTCTTCCAGTGTCCTGATGCCGGCCATGCCATTGCCGACGACAACAAGTTTCATTTTTTTCATGATGCGCTGACCGCCAAGCTTGGTTCTTGTTCCTGGTCGGAACGGGGATTGGCGCCGGGATGGCGTTTGTGCAGGAAACCCAGGACAGCGGCGCGATACGAGGCGTAATCAGGATCATTGAGCAGATCCAGCCGATGGCGGGGGCGGGCCAGATTTACCGCAAGGATTTCGCCGATGGTGGCCGCGGGGCCGTTGGTCAGCATGACAATGCGGTCCGACAAGAGCACGGCCTCATCGACATCGTGCGTCACCATGATGGCGGTGGTCGCGGTGCTGGACACAATGCGCAAAAGCTCGTCTTGCAGATGCGCTCGCGTCAAGGAATCCAGCGCGCCAAAGGGTTCGTCCAGCAGCAGTACCTTGGGTTCGATGGCCAGGGCGCGCGCAATGCCCACGCGCTGTTTCATGCCGCCCGAGATTTCCCTGGGGAATTTATGCTGGGCATGGCGCAGGCCCACCAGGTTCAAGGCCGAAGCTGTCCTGGCCCTGAGTTGTCCGGCGGTTTCAGTGTTCGAGAAAACCCGCTCTACGGCCAGATAGACATTCTGGAAGCAGGTAAGCCAGGGCAGCAGCGAGTGGTTCTGAAACACGACCGCGCGATCGGGTCCCGGTCCTTTGATCTCTTGCTCGGCGCACAGCAGCACGCCGGTGGTGGGCGTGGTGATGCCCGCAATCAGGTTGAGCAACGTCGATTTCCCGCAACCCGAGTGTCCGATCAGGGAAACGAATTCCCCTTTGCGTATATTCAGGTTGATGTCGCGCAGGGCAATAAAATCGCCCTTCTTCGAGGAGAAGGTTTGCCCCGCGTATTCAATGCGCACGAATTTTTCCATGATCTTAAGCCTCGTTATGATCCAGATGCCTGGCCAGGGCAAGCAGGGCGAGATCCAGCGCCAGCCCTACGGCGCCGATGACCAGAATGGCAATCAGAATGTTCTGGACATTCAGGTTGTTCCACTCGTCCCATAGCCAGAAGCCCAGGCCGGTGCCGCCGGTAAGCATTTCGGCGGCCACGATAACCAGCCATGCCGTGCCTATGGACAGCCGCACGCCCGTCATCACGTAAGGCAGTACCGAAGGCAGGAGAATGCGGGTAAAGACTTTCCATTCGGACAAGTCCAAGACGCGGGCGACATTCAGATAGTCTTGCGGGACTCGCCTGACGCCTTCGGCCGTGTTGATGATCATGGGCCAGATCGAGCAAATGAAAATGGCCCAGATAGCCGCTGGATTGGCGGCCTTGAACAGCAACAGGCCCAGCGGCAGCCAGGCCAGCGGCGAGATGGGGCGCAGCAGGCTGATGACCGGCGAGCAGATGGCATTGAGCGCCGGCACTCGGCCGATCAGGAATCCAACGGGAATGCCGACCAGGGCAGCCAGCAGAAAGCCCAGCAATACGCGGCCCAGCGAGGCCAGGATGTTCCAGCCTATGCCCAGGTCGTTGGGTCCGTTGTTGTAGAACGGATCTTTGAATAGTTCAAAGGCAGCCAGCAGTGTGGGTTCGGGGCCGGGGATCCCGGCCACTTTGATGGAAATGATTTTCCAGGCTACGAGCAGCAGCGCAAAACCTATGACCGGCCCGGTGCAGGCGCCCGCAATCCGCTCTATCTTGTCGCGCCAGTTTTTCTCCCGCATGAATGCCATGAAACGCACAGCGATTGTGTTCATTTGCTTTCCCTTTTATGTGGCTTTGATCTTGAAGCCATCGGCATATTCGGCCGGACGGCTTCCATCCCACACCACGCCATCGAGCAAGATGCTGGAACGAGTTTCGCTGGAGGGCAGAGCAGCGCCCGCCGCTTGCGCGGCCTGCTTGTAGATATCGATTCGATTGACCTGGCGGGCGACGGCCAGATAGTCGGGATGGGTTTTGGTCAGGCCCCAGCGCTTGTGCTGGGTCAGGAACCACATGCCGTCGCTCAGGTAGGGAAAGTTGCTTGCGCCATCCCCATAGAAGCGTATGGGATGCTTGTCGGTCCATGATTTACCCAGGCCATTGTCGTACTGGCCCAGCATGCGGCCGACCAGGGCATCCGCATTGGTATTGACATAGGACTTGGCCGCTATGGTCTGTGCTGTTTTGCGTAGGTTGGCGGGCGAGCTGTCTATCCATCGGCTCGCCTCCAGGATGGCCGCCGTCACGGCTCGCGCCGTGTTGGGATACTGTTGCGCAAAGTCCAGCCGCGTGCCCAGCACTTTTTCGGGATGATCCGGCCAGATGTCTTGCGTGGTCGCCGCGCTAAAGCCCAGTTTGTCGATGATGGCGCGGGCGTTCCACGGTTCGCCCACGCAGAATCCGTCGACATTGCCAATACGCATATTGGCCACCATCTGCGGCGGAGGCACGGTAACCCTGCGGGTTTGGAGCGGGTCGATTCCATAGCTGGCCAGCCAGTAGTACAGCCACATGGCATGAGTGCCGGTGGGAAAGGTATGCGCAAACGTGTGTTGGCGCGGGTCGCCGGCCATTTTCTTTTGCAGCGATTCGCCGTCGGTCACTCCAGCGTCGCGCAGTTGATTGGATAAGGTAATGCCCTGGCCATTCTGATTCAGGTTCATCAATACCGCCATGTCTTGCCTGGCGCCGGCTATTCCCAACTGCATGCCATATATCAGGCCATACAGGACATGGGCAAAATCGAGATCGCCGTTGGACAGTTTTTCCCGCAGGCTTGCCCACGAGGACTCTTTCACGGGAACAATCTTTACGCCATGTTTTTGATCGAAGCCCATCACCGACGCCATGACGACCGACGCGCAATCCGTCAGCGGGATAAAGCCGATGTTCACTGTCGCCTTTTCGGGAGCGTCGGAGCCCGCCGCCCACGCTCCTGCCCGTATCAGCGGATCGACCAGCGACATAAGGCCAAGGCCGATGGATGCCTTGGCGGTGTTTCCCAGCCAGATCCGCCGCTGTGCGCTGGCGAGCTGGGGCTTGGCCTCGGGCGCTGGGGCAAGAACGGTCCTGTCGGCAGATGTCATGTGTAGTCCATATAAAGAAGCGAAGCAAGAAAGCCTGCCCATGCGTTCAGCGCGGCAGACACATACGTTGGTTCTGGATTACGCAAATACTGTGCCACCTTCGATAATGGGCTGGAAGATGCAAATGCCGCCTTTTCTCGTGCAACGCGGCGGCCGGGCGGACTGCTTGCACCCTGATCGGGCAGGGTCGATTGCGCGCCGCACAATAATTGTGCGGCGCGTTGTCATATAATCCGCTGTGTATTTATACAGCCAGCTTCTCCATGGACTCCGATCCAATCGCAACACCTATTGATCGCCGCATCGCGCATCTGGACATGGATGCGTTTTATGCGTCGGTCGAGCTTTTGCGTTATCCCGAGTTGCGCGGCCTGCCTGTCGTGATAGGCGGGGGCCGCAATACCCAGCCCAAGACGCTGCCCGATGGCACGCGGTTGTTTTCCCGCTTGCGGGGCTATGCCGGCCGCGGCGTGATCACCACCTCGACCTACGAAGCGCGCGCCCTGGGCGTGTATTCAGCCATGGGCATGATGAAAGCGGCGCAGCTGGCGCCCGACGCCATCCTGCTGCCTGTCGATTTTGCAGCCTATCGGCACCATTCTCGCTTGTTCAAGGCGGCGGTCGCCGATATCGTGCCGTGCATTGAAGACCGGGGCATCGATGAAATCTATATCGATCTTACCGGGTGCGATCCGGACACGCGGCAGTTGGCGTTGCGAATCAAGTCCGCCGTTGCGCAAGCGACAGGCTTGTCGTGTTCCATCGGCATATCGCCCAACAAGCTGTTGTCCAAGATTGCCTCGGAGCTCGACAAGCCCGATGGCCTGACGATTATCGGTCCGGGCGATCTGCAGCGGCGCATCTGGCCGTTGCCGGTGGCCAAGGTCAATGGCATAGGGCCGAAGGCCAATCTCAAGCTGGCGGCCATAGGCATCAATAGCATTGCGCAATTGGCGCAAGCGTCCGCGGATTTGCTGCAGCAGCATTTTGGCCTGAGCTATGCGCGCTGGCTGCTGGAGGTTGCGCACGGCATCGACGACCGTCCGGTCGTCACGCATTCGGAACCCAAGTCGATCAGCCGCGAAACCACGTTCGAGCGCGATTTGCACGTGCAGCGGGATCGCGCGGCTTTGTCCGATGTGTTCGTGCAATTGTGTACTCAGCTCGAGGCCGACCTGCTGCGCAAAGCCTATGTCGGGCGCACCGTGGGCATCAAGCTGCGCTTCGACAATTTCCGCACCGTGACGCGCGATCTGACATTGCCTGCTTACACGGCCGACGCCGCCGCCATCCATCGCGCCGCGGGGCTTTGCCTGAAACGAATTCCGCTGGATCACAGGATACGCTTGCTGGGGGTGCGGATCAGCAGTTTGCTGCCCGCGGGGGATGTTGGAGCGGAACATCAGGTTCAAGAGCCCAGGCAGTTAAGCTTGTATTGATAGGCCGCCGGCTTACGCAGCCCTCTTGGTGGACGAATCCTGGCTAAGCACTTATGCTTGGCCCCTACTTAAAATAACAAAATTGTTTAAACTAAGATTTATATATAGCTTTTGATTATGTATAAGTAATTATCCGATAGTTATAAATCGGGTGAAAGCTTGTTAGCATAATGACAAGCAGGCAATCCAGGGGCTGCGGACTTTGTCCCGGGCTTATACTGCATCCCGCTATTCTTCTTCATCAGGCAGAAAAAAATGGAATTCTCTCGTTTTGTACGCGGCTTGCTCGCCGCCGGTGTAACGGCTTTTTCGGCGCTGGCCGCCAGCGGCGCGCATGCCGCCGACCTGCTCGATACGGTAAAACAGCGCGGGACATTGATCGTGGGCGTGGAAGGCACCTACCCGCCCTTTAACTTTGTCGACACCAAAACCCACGAACTCGATGGCTTCGATATCGATGTGTCCAAGCTGGTTGCCAGCAAACTGGGCGTGAAGGTCCAATTCGTCAAAACCGAATGGAGCGCCATTTTGGCCGGCCTCAGTTCGGGCAAGTTCGACATCATTGTCAACCAGGTGGGCATTACGCCCGAGCGCCAGAAAACCTTCGATTTTTCGGTGCCTTATGTAGCGTCCAGCCCGCAATTGATCGTGCGCAAGAATGACGACGCCAATTACAAAAGCTTTGCCGACCTGAAAGGGAAAAAACTGGGCGTTTCGCAAGGCAGCAATTACGAAACCCTGGCCAAATCCCAGAAAGGCGTTGACGTAAAAAGCTATCCAGGCGCGCCGGAATACTTGTCGGATCTGGTCAGCAAGCGTGTCGATGCGGCACTCAACGATCAGTTGATGACGGCGTATCTGGTCAAGACCTCCAATATCCCGATCCAGGGCGGCGCTGTCGTGGGCGAGCCGAAATTCAACGGCATTCCATTCCGAAAGGGCAATCCCGCGTTTGCGGCGGCGGTGAACAAGGCGCTGCAGGATTCGTTCGCCGATGGGGAATTCGCAAAAATCTCCAATAAATGGTTCGGTATCGATGTCAGCAAGGTTCGTAAACCCGAATAAACCATGAATCTTGCCGACCTGCTGGCCCTGGCCGCTCCTATTTTATTGAAAGGAACGGGCTACACGCTTATTTTCGCCTTTGCCGCCATGTTCGGCGGACTGCTGGTGGGGTTCGTGCTGGCCGTGGCGCGCATTGTCCCCAGCCGCTGGAGCCAATTGCCAGCCACGCTGTATGTCAGCATGATGCGCGGCACGCCTTTGCTGGTGCAGGTTTTCATTATTTATTACGGCCTGCCCAGCATCGGTATTTCGTTTGATCCCTTGACGGCGGGCGTACTGGCGTTAAGTCTCAATGCCGGGGCCTATATTTCCGAAAGCCTGCGCGGCGCTATTCTGGGTATTGCGCGCGGGCAGTGGTCGGCCGGCTATAGCCTGGGCCTCAGTTATTGGCAGAACCTGCATTATGTGGTCATGCCCCAGGCCTTGCGCCTGGCGGTTCCTTCCATGAGCAATACCTTGATCAGCCTTATCAAGGATACATCGCTGGTGTCCGTGATTACGGTCACCGAGCTGCTCTTGGCGACCAAAGACGTCATCGCCACCACTTTCCAGCCGCTGCCCTTGTATTTGGCGGCCGCCTGTATTTACTGGATGCTTAGCCTGTGCCTGGAGCATGTCCAGCGCCGCCTGGAAAAGCATTTCGGCCGTACATCGGCGGTTTGAACGCTGACCGGAATGCGCTGTCCGGCCTAAAAGGAATAGCGTTTGCTTAGGGCGCTTGCTTAGGCCGCTGCGGACATGGCCATAGCACGGGGTATCGATGCGATCGCCTGGCGGCGCGAGCCGAGATTTCACGGTCGTTTGAATCGTCTGCTGGAGGTGTTTGTATTGTTTGGCGGTGGTCGTATTGTCTGCTGGCAGAGTGCGTATTGTTTGCTGGCGGATGTTCGTGTTTCTAGTGCCGTCCGCCAGGGGTAAGGCCAGTGGGAGCCAGCCCGGTCGGCCGGTCAGGCGCCCACAGCGCCTGACACCGTGCGCTAATCTCGTCCGGCGGCCGCTGCCTGCTGGCGTTCTTCTCAATGGCCTGCGCGGCACGCCTCCCTACGATTCCACTTGCTCGGCCTCCGACGGGCTGGCTCCCACTGGCCTTACCCCCGACGGACTCTGGTGTCGTGTGGCCACGGTTGCCGGGACGGCTCGTGTTCTGGTGCTTCGTGGGCAAAAAGGTTTTAGGTCGAAAGAGTTTGCGGTGCCCGGTGCTCTCGCCCCTGCACGGGGCAAGAGCACCATACGCGATTGCCGTAATGTGGAGGGTGTTTTCGTGCGTCGATCAGGTCACGCAAGTGGGAGCTCGGGCGTGCATCGGCCGTGTGATCCGGGGTCTGTCAGTATTTTTGTGTTTGAGGCGTTTAAGCCCCGACGTTGTTTTGGGGCTGGTCCGCGTCGGAAAAAGCGGCTGAAATGCTGCCCGATGATTTCGTGGCTACTGTATCCCTTGATATGCTCCCCCGCATTCCAAAATCTGTGTAAGGTGCTCACAGCCTCTGATCACAGGTTCCAGGCCCGTGATCATCTTGCGCAACAATATCTGCGAGATTAACCGCAATCCTGTCGAATCGACAGCCTCCGTCGCATACCCAATATCGACCGTAATCGCGCCGACTCTATAGCCGCCACGGCATGCCCAACCGCGTAAGGCAATTTTCGGCCCACCCGTTGGGGCCGGAAATTGCCGGGCACTGTAACGTCTTCGATCAGCAACAACACGACCCAACGAAGCGCAAGAACCCAGATCGTGCCAGCGTCCGTGTTTGAGACACACCAGAGTCCGTCGGGGGTAAGGCCTGTGAGGGCAAGCCCGTCGGAGGCCGAGCAAGTGGAATCGTAGGGAGGCGAGCCGCCGAAGTGACCAAGAAGAACGCCACCAGGCAGCGGCCGCCGGACGAGATTAACGCGCGGTGTCAGGCGCGCAGGCGCCTGAACGGCCGACCGGGCTGGACCTCACAGGCCTTACCCCCGACGGACGGCGCTAGAAATACGAACTCCACCAGCAAATACGAACGCCATCAGTAAATACAAACACCGCCAGCAGACGACTCAAACCTAGGAGCGTGGGTAGGTAGAAAAACTCCAAGGCAATCACTTGCAACTCGGCCTTCCAGAATCGCTCACAAGCGATTTTTCTGAGAGTGCCAAGGTACCCTGAGTTACGAATTTTTAGGCGGCGGAATTTCTACCGCCCACGCTCCTAGCGGGCAATACGAACCCCGTCAGCCAAGATCCAAACTCCCCCTGCTCAGCCATCACATCTTGGCATCACTTCTGCTGGCGCAACTGCGCTAACGCTAAGTAAGCGCCATTCGTCCTAAAAAGCGAATTCGGCTTGAACCGTATCGCCGACGCTCAGGCGGGCGTCCGGCCCGGCTCCGGCAACCACCGCATTGACGCCAAATAACACCCCTTGGGCAAAGCTGCGGTGCGCGGCCAGGGTACGGCCCGGTTCCTGGGCGGATACAGCGGTGGCCTGGTCTATATTCGGTATGGGGCAGCGTGCGCAGCGCTTGACGAAGGCGAATGCCAGGAGGCCTGCTCGCATAATCGCAAGGTAATCCTCCTCGTAGGCATCAATGCCTTGCAGCACGATATTCGGACGAAAGCGATTCATGGGAACCGGCGGCTGCCCTTTGGCTGCCAATTGCCGGTTCAGCTCATCCAGCGAGCCCTGGTTGGCGACCAAAAATGGAAAGCCATCGGCAAAACCGAACTGATGCCGGGCCGGGAATTCCGGGGCCAGGCCCTGATGCTCGCGGCGCCAGGCGTCGACATGTTCCGGACTGGCTATGCGCGCCGCCTGGGGATGCACGCGCAGCAGCCGGCAGGACGTGTCCAGGAATTGGCTTAGCCATTGTGCCGCGGTATCGCCTTCGTCCAGACCCAGGGTATGGCTGCGCCAGATGCGTACCGCAACCGCGGGCGCGGCGCCGGGCGCCGGGCTGATTGCCAGGGCCGGCATTCCGGGCGCATTCAAAGTCAGTTTGCCGCCGCTCAGGGCCGGTTGGATAAGCGCCATTCGGGCGTATTGGCGTTGCGTCATGAAAACGCCTTGCCCGTCCACGACGACCCATTGCCGGTCGAACGTCAGCCCGCTTTCGGTCAGGCCGATTGCCGCATGAGTGATGCCGGCGCATGATTTGACAGGATAACTGTGCAGACTGAGAATAGTGATGGTCATGGTGAATGGCAAAACATGGGCACGCCGGAATTATCGCGTATGTGGTCCATAATAGCGCCTGATCAGAAATTTCGTGAAGGAATACCATGCCTGCGAAAGACTGGCTGGCGGCATTGATAGTCGTCATTGCCTGGGGCTTGAACTTTGTCGCAATCAAACAGGGCCTGAGCGAAATTCCACCGCTGCTGCTCGGAACATTGCGCTTCTCGCTGGTTGCCTTGCCCGCCGTGTTTTTTATAAAACGCCCGGCGTTGCCCTGGCGCATTATCGTCCTGTATGGCCTTACGATCAGCCTGGGGCAATTCATCTTCCTGTTCACCGCCATGTCCGTCGGCATGCCGGCCGGCCTTGCTTCGCTGGTGCTGCAATCGCAAGCCTTTTTTACGGTATTGATGGCGGCCCTGTTCTTGAAGGAAAAAGTACGTCGCCATAATCTCCTGGGCATGCTGATAGCCGTGCTGGGACTGGTATTCATCGATCTGGGCGCCGTGCCCGGCAGCGTTACGCTGCTGGGCTTTGCCCTGACGCTGCTGGCCGCCTTTAGCTGGGCCGCGGGAAACATCGTAACCAAGGGTACGGGCAAGATCGACATGCTGGGCCTCGTGGTCTGGGGAGCGCTGGTTCCGCCGGTTCCGTTCTTTATCCTGTCCTGGATAGTCGAAGGGCCGGCGGCGATACAGGCCAGCCTGGCGAATATTACCTATGTGGGCGTGCTGGCGGTGTGCTACCTGGCGGTGATTGCCACGCTTGTGGGCTATGTATTGTGGGGGCGCCTGCTGAGCAAGCATCCGGCCAGTAAAATCGCGCCGTTGAGCCTGTTGGTGCCGGGGGTCGGGCTGGTGTCTTGCGCCTGGTTTCTCGACGAGCAGTTGGAGCCTGTCCAATGGCTCGGCGGCGCCATTGTAATGCTAGGGCTGGCCGTCAATGTGTTTGGCTTGCTGCTGTGGAACCGGCTGCGGGCCGAAGGCAGCTTGCTGCGTTAAAATTTGCGTCTCGCAGTATTTGCTGCGATCACCTCTTCTTTTGAATACAGGATGCCAAAATGAAATTTGATCGGTCGGGTGTGAACGCGTTAATGGAAATTACCTCGCGTCCCGAGCTGGTATTTGTGCGCGGGCAAGGCTCGTGGCTGGAAGACCACACTGGCAAGCGCTACCTGGATTTCATTCAGGGCTGGGCTGTGAACTGCCTGGGGCATTGCCCCGCGGAAATCGTCAAGGCCGTCAACGAGCAATCCTCGCGCCTGATCAATCCGTCGCCGGCGTTCTACAACGAGCCCTCCATGGAGCTGGCCAAGCGCTTGACCGGCGCGTCGTGCTTCGACCGCATTTTCTTCACCAATAGCGGAGCCGAGGCCAACGAAGGGGCGATCAAGCTGGCGCGCAAATGGGGCCGCCTGAATCGCAAGGGCGCGTTCAAGATCATCACCTTCGACCATAGTTTTCACGGCCGCACGCTGGCAACGATGTCGGCGTCGGGCAAACCGGGTTGGGACACCCTGTTCGCGCCTCAGGTAGACGGCTTTCCCAAGGCCGACCTGAACGACCTGGATTCGGTGCGCGCGCTTATCGACGACCAGACCGTGGCCATCATGCTGGAACCTGTGCAGGGCGAGGCAGGCGTCATTCCGGCCAGCCGCGAATTCATGCAAGGCCTGCGCAAGCTGGCCGACGAACATGGCTTGCTGCTGATTGTCGATGAAGTGCAAACCGGCATGGCCCGCTGCGGCAAAATGTTTGCCTACGAATTGTCGGGCATAACGCCCGATATCATGACGCTGGGCAAGGGCATAGGCGGCGGCGTGCCGCTGGCGGCCTTGTGTGCGCGCGAAGCCGTGTCGTGCTTCGATCACGGCGACCAGGGCGGCACGTATAACGGCAATCCGCTGATGACGGCGGCGGGTGTCGCCGTGTTCGACGCCTTGGCCGCTCCCGGCTTCCTGGATGCAGTCAATGCGCGCGCGCGTCAACTGTCCGAAGGCTTGCTGGCGCTGTCGGCAAAGTGGGGCATGAAGGGCGAGCGCGGCGACGGCTTGCTGCGTGCCTTGCTGCTGGACCGCGATGACGGCGGCGCGATTGTCGAGACGGCGCGCGACTGGGCGCCCGAAGGCATGCTGTTGAATGCCCCGCGTCCCAATCTGTTGCGTTTCATGCCGGCCTTGAATGTGTCGGCCGAAGAAGTCGATTTGATGCTCGAGCGTCTGGACGAGGTTGTTGCCAAGGTGCGTGGCTCTTAGTCGCCAGCGTGTTTGCGCAACGATAGGCGACCTGCATTGTTTGTCGTCTGGGTCTGTGGCGGGGGGCCTGCAATTCGCAGGCCCCCCGCCTTGTTTCTACGACACTCTACGACGCTTTCACCACTTGCCGCCACTGATGCAGCAGCGGTTCGGTGTAGCCATTGGGTTGTTCCAGGCCCTTGAACACCAGGTCGCACGCGGCCTTGTACGCGGCCGACGTATCGAAACGCCCCGCCATGGGACTGTAGTTGGGATCGCCCGCGTTCTGGCTATCGACAACCGCCGCCATGCGCTGCATGGTTTCGGCGACCTGCTCTTTGCTTACGATGCCGTGACGTAGCCAGTTTGCCATGTGCTGGCTGGAAATCCGCAATGTGGCGCGGTCTTCCATGAGCCCCACGTTATGGATGTCGGGAACCTTCGAGCAGCCTATGCCCTGGTCTATCCAGCGCACCACGTAGCCCAGGATGCCCTGGGCGTTGTTATCGAGTTCTTCCTGGATTTCGCCGGCCGACCAGTTCGTGTCGGTGGCGACCGGCACGGTCAGGATCTTGTCGAGCAAAGGTTCGGACTTGCCTTGCATGCCGCGCTGGATTTCCTGCACATCTACTTGGTGATAGTGCAGCGCATGCAGCGTGGCGGCAGTGGGCGAAGGTACCCAGGCGGTGTTTCCGCCGGCTTTCAGGTGGCCGATTTTCTGCACCAGCATGTCGGCCATGAGATCGGGCATGGCCCACATCCCCTTGCCGATCTGGGCCTGGCCGCGCAGCCCGCATTCCAGGCCGACCTGCACATTATTGCGTTCGTAGGCGTCGATCCAGACGCTGCGCTTCATGTCGCCTTTGCGGACCATGGGGCCGGCTTCCATGGATGTGTGCATTTCGTCGCCGGTCCGGTCCAGGAAACCGGTATTGATGAAGGCGACGCGCTCGATGGCCTGGGCGATGCAGGCTTTCAGGTTGCTGCTGGTGCGCCGTTCTTCATCCATGATGCCCATTTTGATGGTGTTGGGCTGCAGTCCCAGCAGGGCTTCCGTGCGGGCGAAAAGCTCGCTGGCAAACGCGACTTCGGCCGGACCGTGCATTTTGGGCTTGACGATGTAGATGGAGCCGCTGCGCGAGTTGCCGCCCTTTTCGAGATCGTGCATGGCGATCAGCGACGTGAATACCGCGTCGAGTATGCCCTCGGGTACTTCGCGGCCTTGCTCGTCGAGTATGGCCGGGTTGGTCATGAGGTGGCCGACATTGCGTATGAACATCAGCGAACGGCCATGCAGTGTGCGGCTTTCGCCGTTCAGATCGGTGTAGCTGCGATCGGGATTCAGGGTGCGGGTAAAGGTTTTTCCGCCTTTGGAAACCTCTTCGGCCAGCGTACCGTTCATCAGGCCCAGCCAGTTGCGGTAGGCGACGACCTTGTCCTGCGCATCGACGGCGGCGATGGAGTCTTCGCAATCCATGATGGTGGTGAGCGCGGATTCCATTAGCACGTCTTTTATGCCGGCGCTGTCTTGCTTGCCTATGGGATGCGCGGTATCGATCTGGACTTCGAAATGCAGGCCATTGTGCTTGAACACCAACGCCTCGGGTGCGGCGGCGTCGCCGCGATAGCCGAGGAACAGGCCAGCCTGCGCCAGGCCGGTTTGCCGGCCGTTGCCCAATGCGACGCGCAATTGGCCCTTATCGACGGTGTATGCCGTGGCATCGGCATGCGAGCCTTCGGCCAATGGAATGCTGTCATCCAGGAACTTGCGGGCAAAGGCGATGACCTTGGCGCCGCGCACGGGGTTGTAGCCGCCGGCGCGGGTTGCGCCGTCCGCTTCGGAAATGGCGTCGGTGCCGTACAGGGCGTCGTACAGGCTGCCCCAGCGCGCATTGGCCGCATTCAGCGCATAGCGCGCGTTGGTAATGGGTACGACCAACTGCGGGCCGGCCTGTTGGGTTATTTCAGTGTCGATCTTGCTGGTCTTGATTGCGACGCTGGCGGGGACTTCCTGCAGGTAGCCGACCTGGCGCAGGAAGGTCTGATACGCGCCGGCATCGCGGATGGGGCCGGGATTCTGGCGATACCAGTTATCGAGTTCGGCCTGCAGGCGGTCGCGCTCGGCCAGCAATTGCCGGTTCTTGGGAGCCAGGTCATGCACCAGCGTATCGAGGCCGGACCAGAACGCATCGGCGGCGACGCCCGTGCCAGGCAGGGCTTCGCGCTCGACAAACTGGTGAAGTTCTGTGGCAACTTGCAGTCGCTTGCAAGAGGTTCTATTGGTCATGGCGGATCCTTGGATGGAAGAAAAAGTCGGGCGGCTTGGCTTGGCCCGGGGATTGCACCATGTCATGTATAGTCGTTGTAACCTGGAGCGAGTAGACTGTAATCAGGGCGCGCACCTATTATGGACTGTAGCGAACAAGGACTCAACATCATCCAAAGTTAAAGGACTTGATACTAAAAGTATAGTATGGGTCTTCAATGGCGCCTCATTTGGATACTTTGAGTGTCTTGTGGCGTCAAGGGATATGCCCGCAAGCTGGTATGCACTGGGTTGGCCCTGAACCGTGTATTTCCTGTTTGGCCTATCCACGACAAAGGACAGATCATGAAAAACCAACTGAAATTGATCGGCGCGCCATCGGCCATGTTGCTGCTGGAAGGCTGGTCGTCGACGGCGGGGCGCGATGCCATCCATAAAACCTTTATCTTCAAGAACTTCAACGAAGCGTTCGGGTTCATGACTCAGGTCGCCATGCAAGCCGAAAAGCTGGACCATCACCCGGAATGGACCAATGTCTATAACCGGCTCAGCGTCACCCTGACCACCCACGACGCCAAAGGCGTCACCGAGCGCGATGTGGCGCTGGCATTATTCATGGATCAATTGGCTTAGGGCCTGGTAACGCTGAATCCCCGCCCGCGCCGGTGGCATATCGGGCGCAGGGCAAGGCGCGCGCGCCGCGTAATCCGGTGCTGACCCTAAGCCAGCCAGGCCACCAGCGCCGATACGGTCGCCAGCGACAGCACGGTTGAAATCAGTATGGCGTGCGAGGTCGTGGCCGCTTCGCGTTCGTACAGCTTGGCCAGCATGAAGGGGCCGGTGCCCACCGGCAACGCCGCCAGCAGGACCGCGGTGCCGGCCCATACCGGCGGCATGTCGAACACCCAGCGCACCAGCACGAAGGTAGCCAGTGGATGCAGAAACAGTTTCAGCAGCACGATGCGCCAGACCGTGCCGTGCTGCCCGGCCGGTTCGCCCTGCGCCAGAAACAGGCCTATGGTGACGAGTGCGCAAGGGCTGGCGGCCGCGCCCAGCAAGGTAGTGAATTGCAGCACGGCATACGGAAGCGGCACTTGCGCGGCGGCGACCATCGTACCCAGCACCGGAGCCACGACCAGCGGATTGCGCAACAACGATTGCGCCACCTTGCGCATGGTGCCCATGATGCTGTGCGATCCGTGCAAATCGATTTCGACCAGCACGATGGAAAAAGCGAATAAAACACAGGCAGTGAGCAGGACCGCGATAATGGCCGCGGGCAGGCTGGCGGGGCCGAAAACCATCAGGCACAGCGGTATGCCCATGAAGCCGCCATTGGAATAGGAGGCGGCCAGTCCTTCAATGCTGGCATCGGCCAATCGTCCGCGGCGGCGGCGGTCCAGCGCATACGAGGCGCCAAATACCAGGGCGATGCCCAGGCTGTAGGCCGCGACGTAGCCGGGCTGGTTGATCTGTTCCCAGGTGATTTGCGCCATCGACTGGAACAGCAGCGCCGGCAGCGCCATCCATACCACGAATTTATTCAGGCTATCGACCGCCCCGGCGCCGAGCAGTCCCTTGCGTCCGCTGATATAGCCGACCAGGATCAGCGCAAAAATCGGCAAGACAGCATTGATGATGATGCTCAAGGGGAATCCCGGGGTAGGCTTGGATGTCGCGTATTAAAGCAAATAATCGCGGCTTGTGTGAGGGAATGATTTTCCTGGAGATGTCATCTTCGGCATTTAGTGTCATAGTGAGTCCCTATACTAATATTTTGCTTGGTAGCCAGCCATGTTTGATACGCCGAACTCCGATACGCCCACCCTTTTGCCCCCGGTGATCCCTTTTACCGGTTTCATGGACGCGCGCGCCGCGGTGGAGCGCTTGGTGGAAATCTATGCCAGGAATACGGCTTTCATCCGCGATGCTTTCGCCCAGTACGCGAAGGGGCAATTCATACCCAAGCAGCGCGTGCGGGCCTATTACCCGGCAATTCGTATCAAGGTCGACACCTACCAGGGGGTGGACAGCCGCTTGTCTTACGGCCATGTGGTCGAGCCGGGCACCTATATGACCACCATTACCCAGCCCGCCCTGTATTTCGATTATCTGCTGGAGCAACTGGGCCTGCTGATCAAGAATCACGGGGTTCCTGTCGAGATCGGCGAATCCGACATGCCCATACCGCTGCATTTTTCGTTTGCCGACGGGCAGTACGTGGAAGGCACGTATTCGGACACGCTGGGCGATTCCCTGCGCGATCATTTCGATGTGCCGGACTTGGCCGTAACCGATGATGCGATCGTGAATGGCACTTGGGAAGGCAGGCCGGAGGAACCCCTGCCGCTGGCGCCTTTTACCGCTCCCCGCGTGGATTATTCGCTGCACCGTTTGCAGCATTACACGGCCACGGCGCCGCAGCATTTCCAGAACTTCGTGCTGTTTACCAATTATCAGTTCTACATCGACGAATTCTGCCAATGGGCCAAAGAAACGCTGGCCTCCGGAGAGGGCGGCTATACCGCGCTGGTCGAGCCGGGCAACATCATCACCGGGGCGGGGGCCGATGCCGAGCGTATCGGCCTGCCGCTGGGCCGCATACCGCAAATGCCGTCGTACCATTTGGTGCGCGACAAGCATATGGGCATTACCCTGATCAACATCGGGGTGGGGCCATCGAATGCCAAGACGATTACCGACCATGTCGCGGTGCTGCGCCCTTCCGCCTGGCTGATGCTGGGCCATTGCGCGGGGCTGCGCACTACGCAGAGGCTGGGCGATTATGTGCTGGCTCACGGCTATGTGCGCCAGGATCACGTGCTGGACGACGATCTGCCAAGCTGGGTGCCCGTGCCGCCCCTGGCGGAAATCCAGGTCGCGCTGGAACAGGCCGTGGCCGAGGTGGCGGGCTTGTCGGGCTGGGAACTGAAGAAAATCATGCGCACCGGCACAGTGGCGACCATAGACAACCGCAACTGGGAATTGCGCGATCATCGCGAACCTGTACAGCGTTTGTCGCAATCGCGCGCCATTGCCCTGGATATGGAGTCGGCCACTATCGCCGCCAACGGCTTTCGCTTTCGAGTGCCTTACGGCACCCTGCTTTGCGTGTCCGACAAGCCTTTGCACGGCGAACTCAAACTGCCTGGCATGGCCAGCGATTTTTATCGCACGCAGGTCAGCCAGCACCTGCATATCGGCATCCGGGCGCTCGAGAATTTGCGCGAGATGCCGCGCGAGCGCCTGCACTCGCGCAAATTGCGCAGCTTTATCGAAACCGCTTTCAAGTAGGGGATAGACGTTGGAAAAAATCTATTTGGCGGGTTTCGACGTTTTTCGTCCGGATGCGCTGCACCATGGCCGGCAATTAAAGACGCTGTGCCAGAAATACGGTTTTGAAGGTCTGTATCCGCTGGATAATTCCGCGCCCAGAAACCTGACCACGCTTGAGCGGGCGCGCTGGATATACCACGCCAATATTGCCCTGATCGAGCAGGCCGATATCCTTATGGCCAACCTCAATGTGTTTCGCGGCGCCGAGCCCGATTCGGGCACGGTGTTCGAAGTCGGCTACGCCACGGCGCTGGGCAAACCGGTTTGGGTATACACCGATCAAGCCCGCTCCCTGGTGGAGCAGGTGGCCGTGCACAAGGCCCCCGGCAGCCGCAGTCATGTCGATAACCAGGGTTATACCGTCGAAGATTTCGGCCTTAACCTGAATTTGATGATTGCCTGCAGCGCCCGCGTGGTCGTGGGCAAGGCCGAGGATTGCCTGCAAAAAATAGCGGCGGGCACAACGCGCTGACGTCGTTGCGCGGTGGCCGGATTACGCCCGGCTCCAGGGCCTGTTGACGCTAAATCCTCGCCCGCGCCGGTGACATTAGCGGGGCGCAGGTTTAGCGTCAACAGGCCCTGGGAGTCTGCGCGGCAGAAGGATTCAAAAATAGCTGCTCGAAATTCGACCCCTTAGAACCACTCAGGAACGACTTTCTTGAAAGGGCCAAGGGGTCGGACCCCTGAAATCAAGCCTTTTCGAACCTCAGGCCTTCTGCCGCGCAGACTCCTGGAGCGCATCCGGCCTGCCATGCCTCTTATTTCTTGCGGTTGGCGATGTCTTTCTGGGCTTGCGCAACCAGGTCTTCGCCCACGGTTTTCTTCCATTTTTCGAACACAGGCTTGGTTACCTTGACGAAGGCTTCGTGCTGTTCTGGAGTCAGGCTGGTGACCGTGACGCCGTGGCCTTCGATTTCCTTGAGCATGGATGGATCCTCGGGTGTGACGCCTTTGCGGGCAATGACGATTTCCTGCTTGGCGGCTTCGATGGCGGCTTCACGCACGATTTTCTGGTCGGCTTCCGACCATGAGGCCCACACTTGTTTGTTCACCACGAAGATCAGCGGATCGGCAACGTAGTTCCAGAGTGTCAGGTGTTTTTGCCCGACAGTGTACAGCTTGGAACCGGCATAGATCGACAATGGGTTTTCCTGGCCGTCGACCGCGCCGCTGGCCAGGGCGGGCTGAGCGTCGGCCCAGCTCATTTGCGTTGGGTTGGCGCCCAGGGCGGTGAACGTATCGATGTACAGGGGCGAGCCGACGACACGCAGCTTCAGGCCTTTGAGGTCTTCGGGAGCTTTGATGGCGTGCTTCGAATTGCTGATCTGGCGGTAGCCGTTTTCGCCCCATGCCAGGGGCAGCACACCCGCTTTTTCGATGTCTTTGAACAAGGCCTTGCCGACTTCGCCATGAATCAGCGCGTCGATGGCGGCATAGTCCGGCGTCAGGAAAGGCAGGGAAAACAGATTCAGTTGCTTGACCTGCGGCGACCAATTGATGGTCGAGCCCACCGCCATGTCGATCAGGCCCTGGCGGATGGCGGTGAATTCGCGCGTCTGGTCGCCCTGCACCAGCGATGTGCCTGGATATATCTTGATATTGATGCGTCCGTCAGTGCGTTCGCGCACCAGCTTGGACCAGATTTCGGCGCCCTGGCCCCAAGGGAAGGTCGTGCCCACGACAATGGACAGTTTGTATTCGGATTTGTAGTTGGCGGCGTAAGCCGTGGACGTGGCGGCAAGAGCGGCCACTGAACAGGCGAGGGCGCCAAATAAAGCACGGATCTTCATGGGTATTCCTTTATGCGGATTAAGACAGTTGGGGGCGGGAGGCCATTATTTTCAATAGCCCAGGTGGCGGGGCAGCCATAAGGCCAGTTCGGGGAACACAATAACCAGGACCAGCACGAGAAACATGGACGCCAGCAGCCAGACCACCCAGCGCACCGTGCTTTCCATGGGCACCTTGGCGATGCGGCACGACACCATCAGGTTGACCGCCAGCGGAGGCGTGAACTGCCCCAGCGCCACTTTCAGCGTCAGCAGGACGCCGAACCACACAGGGTCCCAGTGATAGGCATTGGCGATGGGCATGAGCAGGGGTACGAAAATCAGGAAAATCGAGATTCCGTCCAGGAACATGCCCAGGGTCATCAGCAGCACGATCAGCAGCGTCAGCACACCGTATTCGCCCAGGCCGGAGTTGACGATGGCGTGGGTAATGGGGTCGATGACGCTGAGCGTGGACAAGGCCCAGGCAAAGATGCCGGCAAGCGTGACGACCAGCATGATCACGGCGGAAAGCTCGGCCGCCTCGCGCAGAATGAGAAACAGGTCGCGGAACTTGATTGTGCGATGCACGCACATGCCGACGAAGAGGCCATAGAAAACGGCGACAACAGCGGCTTCGGTGGGGGTGAAGAAGCCCATGCGCATGCCGCCCAGGATCAGGACGGGGGCGATCAGGCCCCATGCCGCGTCCAGCAGGCTGGGCCAGAAAGGCGGGCGAGGCAGATTGCATTCCAGTCCGCCCAGACTATGGCGGCGCGACAGCCACACGGCCGGCACGATCAGGGCGATGCCGGCCAATATGCCGGGGATCATGCCGGCGGCGAACAGGGCGGGCACCGAGGCTTCGGGCACGAGAATGGAATAGACAATGAATGCGATGGACGGCGGGATGAGAATATCGGTCGAGGCGCCCGCCGCCACAATGCTGGCTGAAAACGACTTTGGATAGCCGGCCTTGGTCATGGCCCCTATCATTACCGCGCCGACGGCGGCGGCGCAGGCCGGCCCCGAGCCCGAGATGCCTCCCAGGAACATGGCGACGGCGATGGCTACCAGCGGCAGCATGCCGGGGCCGCGGCCGACAATGGCGATGGCGAAATTGACCAGGCGGCTGGCCACGCCGGAACGATCGAAAATGGATCCGACCAGCACAAACATGGGAATGGCCAGCAGGGGATACTTGGCCAGTCCGGCATAGAAATTCTGCGGTACGGCCAGCAGGCCGAACCATTGTGTGTCCAGGTTGGACATGACGATGGCGAGCGTGCCCGCCACCCCCAGGGACACGCCAACCGGCACGCCTATGATCATCAGCAGCAGGAAGGCCACGAACAGCAGCGTTACGGTCATGCCTGGCCCCGCATCAGGCGCCGCAGCATGCCTGCCATGCGCAAGGCAATGGCTGTGGCCAGTATGGGCATCCACACCGAATACCACCAGCTGGGTACGCCGATGGCCGGCGAGGTGTCGCCATAGCTGTAATCGTCGTAGGCCATGCGCGCCGACAATACGGCAAGCAATATGAAGAACAGCAGCACCACCGTGCTGGCGATCAGCGCCAGCCTGCGCCGCCGTTGCGGCGAACCGCCGTCGGCGATCAGTTCTATGCGTATGTGTTGATTGCGCACGAAAGCCGTTGCGCCGGCTGTCATGGTCAGGACAATAAGCAGGAATACCGAGATTTCTTCCGTCCAGGCGAATGAGCTGTCGCTCAGGTAGCGCACGATCACATTGGCGAAGGTGATGAGCGCCAGGCAGGCAAGAATCAGTACGGAGATCCAGTCCTCGATCTTGAGCGGGACAGTGACAGGCGGGTCGGGGAGCTCGGGAAGTATGGGTTCTATCGGTTCCTCGGGATGTGCTTCGGGTATTGCCATGGATCTCCAACCGGTACGGCTTGCTGTGTACATCTGTTTTACATAACAGCCGACATGCTAACCCGCCTTGCGGCTTTTGGTAGTTCGGGGTTTCCCGCGTTTTGGCAGGGCCAGCATGGTGCCGCGGCAGGCCTTGGTGCCGCACAGGCATCGATACTGCTGCCGCAAGGTTTTGGTAATGCGTCCGTCCATGACCAGGCCATAGTCGTAGAACAGTTCGGCGCCCGCGGGGATGTCCTGCCGCGCCACAATGTACACGCGTTTCCCTCCGGTGCCTTCCTGGGCTTCGCAATTGGGTCCGCAGGAATGGTTGATCCAGCGGGCATCGTTGCCTCTGTCGCCGCCATCGATCACCTTGCCGCTGCTGAGCGAAAAGAAAAAGGTATGGAAGGGGTCGTCCGGATTCACGGGGTGCAGTTGGTCGGCGCGTTCGGCGGTGATGCGCTTGCCGCCGTATTCGAGGATGCGGGTGCCGGCGGGTATGTCCGTTGCCGCGAAGACGCCTGTGCCGTGCAGGGTGGATTGCTTAACGATATGCCAGGGTTTGGATGGTTCAGTCATGGAGGCCTAGGGGCGATGCGGAAAAGGGAATAAACTGTTGAAGTATCGATATCTTATGCAATAAATACAGACTCTGTGAATACTTCCGCCGACTCAGCCAGCCGAAATGGCGCCCAAGCCCTCCTTCAAACCTTGATCGCCCATGGCGTGGATACGATTTTCGGCTATCCCGGCGGGGCGGTTTTACCGTTGTACGACGCCTTGTATTCCGAGCCGCGCATCCGCCATGTGCTGGTCAGGCACGAACAGGGGGCGGTGCATGCCGCCGAAGGCTACGCGCGCTCCACCGGCAAGCCTGGCGTGGTGGTGGTAACGTCCGGCCCCGGCATGGCCAATACTACCTCGGGGCTGCTGGACGCCATGTGCGATTCGATACCTGTGCTGTGCATCAGCGGGCAGGTGGCCACCAGCGCGATCGGCACCGATGCTTTCCAGGAATGCGATGCCATCGGCATTTCGCGTCCGGTCACGAAATGGAATGCGCAAATACGGCGCACGGAAGATGTCGCCGCCATCGTCGCCAAGGCTTATCACCTGACAACGGCCGGCCGGCCCGGCCCGGTCTTGCTGGACTTCCCCAAAGACATTCAAATCGGCCTGGTCCCGGCCGAGGCGCTCGCGGCGGACGATGCGGCGGATCCCATCGGTGTCGAAACCAGCCCGCCCACGGCCGAGGCGGCGATCAAGCGCGCCGCGGCGCTGATCGCCAACGCCAAGCGCCCGATGTTTTATGGCGGCGGCGGCTTGATCAATTCGGGGCTGGATGCCTGCCACGCCTTTACCAGCCTGGTGCAGGACATGGCCGCGCCATGTACGCTGACCCTGATGGGCCTGGGCGCCTTTCCGGCCGACGATCCTTTGTTCCTGGGCATGCTGGGCATGCACGGCACACTGGAGGCCAATCTGGCCATGCATCATGCCGATCTGATCGTTTGCGTGGGCGCGCGTTTCGACGATCGCATCACCGGGCGGCTGTCGGATTTTTGCCCGCACGCCAGCAAGATCCATCTGGATATCGATCCGGCTTCCATCAACAAGGTGGTGCGCGCCGATGTGGCGATGGTGGGCGACTGCTATCCCTTGTTGCGCGCCTTGCGCCGCGAATTGGCGCAAGTCGAGCTTGCGCCCGCCCGCCTGGATGCCTGGTGGCGGCGCATAGGCGTATGGAGGGCCACTGACTGCCTGAAAGTGACGCCATCGAACGAGCATATTCTGCCCCAGCACCTGATGCAGCGCATCGACCATGTGTTGACCGGCCTGGATGCGATTATCTCGACCGATGTTGGCCAGCACCAGATGTGGGCGGCGCAATACATCAAGTTCAATCGCCCCAATCGCTGGCTTACTTCGGGCGGCGCGGGCACCATGGGTTACGGCCTGCCGGCGGCGATAGGGGCGCAGGTCGCGCATCCGGACAAGCCGGTGGTGTGCGTCAGCGGCGATGCCTCGGTGCTGATGAATATCCAGGAATTGGCCACCGCGATGCAGCACCGGACGCCGGTAAAGGTGGTGTTGTGCAACAACGGCCATATGGGCATGGTCCGGCAATGGCAGGAATTGATCCACGACGGCCGTTACAGCCACAGCTACAACGCGTCCATTCCCGATTTCGTGGCGCTGGCCAAGGCCTTCGGCTGGGGCGCGGCCCGCGTGGAAGACCCCGCGCAGCTGGATGCGGCCCTGGCTGAATGCATGGCCTACGATGGCCCTTTTTTCCTGGACGTCGTGGTGCTGGCGCAGGAAAATTGCTTCCCCATGATGCCCGCCGGCTATGGGCATCAACAAGTGATGCTGTCGGAAGATACGTGGTACGTGGAGGACTGAAAGCGCCCATGCACCTGAAAACCCCAATACCCTTGCATCCGCGATTGAGGTAAAAACGTTGGCTTCGGTCCAAATTTATTATTTAGGGATGTAATGCGTACTGTCAGGTTTTCCAAATTCATGCTTGCCGTTTCAATGGCAGGCATTTTCGCCGCCGCCCCGGCAATGGCTGAAACCACGTTGAAAATGGCGTATGCCTTATCGACGAATTCTCATTATGGCGCCGGCGCCGATGCGTTTGCCAAGTCTCTTGGCGACAGCGCCAAGGGGCAGTTCAAGGTGCAGCAGTTCGCCAACAGCGCGTTGGGCGGCGAGCGCGAAGTCATCGAAGGTTTGCAGCTGGGTACGATAGACGTTGCGATTGTGTCCACCGGCGCCACCTTGAATTTTGTTCCCAAGACCGGCGTTTTCGATATTCCATTTTTGTTCCGCGACCTGGCCCATGCCCGCAAGGTGCTCGATGGCGATATCGGCCAGCAAATGCTGGCCGAATTCCCCAAGCGCGGCCTGATTGCGTTGGCCTGGGGCGAGCAAGGATTTCGCCAGCTTACCAACAATGTACGTCCGGTCTCCAAGCCTGAAGATGCCAAAGGCCTGAAAATCCGCACGACCGAAAATCCTATCCATCTTGCGGCGTTTCGCCATATGGGCGTGCTGGCTACGCCCATGGCGTGGCCAGAGGTCGCCACCGCCTTGCAGCAAGGCACAATAGACGGCCAGGAAAATCCTTTGTCGGTCATTGTGTCGGCCAAGCTGCCGCAACTGCAAAAATACCTGTCGCTGACGGCGCATGTGTATGGTCCCGCCCTGGTGCTGATGTCGCCGAATGTCTACGACGGCCTGTCGGATGCCGACAAGGCGAAGTTCAAGACGGCTGGCCACGACGCGGCCATCGCGATGCGCAATTATGTCGATGCGGTCGAGAAAAGCGGTCTCGACGAGGTCAAGAAAGAGGGTATGCAGGTCAATACGGTGGATCACGAGGCTTTCGTCAAGGCTGTCGAGCCGATTTATCCTCAGTATTACAAGCAGTTCGGCAAAGAGTTGGTCGAATCCATCCGCAACACCAAGTAGTCGATTCCTTGTTTTGAATATGTCCGGGCCGGCGGCTGCGCCGGCCCTTATTGATTCCTTTTCCATAATGCCGACATAGGCTTCGGCAAGATACAAACAGGACAAGTCGTGCCAATTATTCGCTTGATGGACCGTGCCTTATTCCGGTTTATATCCCTGGTGACCCAGTTCCTGATACTGTCGGCCGTTGCGGCGGGGTTTTATCAGGTCATTGCCCGTTTCATCCTTGAGTCGCCCGCCGACTGGAGCGAAGCCTGGACGCGCGCCGCGCTTATCTGGACGGTAATGCTGGGTATTGCGCTGGCATTCCGGCAGGGCGCCATGCTTAGCGTTGAAATGCTGCACAGCATGCTTGGGCCTCGTCATAAGCGCTGGCTCGAACACCTGATTCTGCTGGTCTGCGTAAGTTTCCTGGGTTTCATGGCCTGGATCGGCGGGCAAATGGCGTGGCGGGTGCGCTTCCAGACCATGCCCAGCCTGGATGTCGCCATCAGCTGGGTGTACATCGCCATTCCCATCGGAACCACGCTGGCGATACTGGCTGTCATCGCCCATTGGTCCGAAGGGCCGCGCCAGGCGGTGGTGGACGACACCGTCATTTGATCCGCAACTCATACTAATAACGCAAGAGTGGCTTCCACGAGACCGCTCTTAAAAATGCCAGGTGAATGAATGTCGCAGTTGATGGTTGTTTCAATGTTGTTGTTTTTTGCGCTGTCCGTGCCGGTGGCTGTCTCTATCGGATTGGGCAGCATGCTGGGGATCGCCATCGATGGTCATCTGACCTGGCTGGTCGTGGCCCAGCAGATTTACGCTTCGCTCGATAAATACCCCCTGGTTGCGGTGCCCTTTTTCATCCTGGCCGGCAATCTCATGGAGGCAGGCGGCATTTCCGAGCGCATGGTGACGTTTGCCAAGAGCGTGGTGGGCGGATTCCAGGGCGGCCTGGCTTGCACTTGCGTGTTGACCTGCATGATTTTCGCCGCGGTCGCAGGCTCCAGCGTGGCGACCACTTTTGCCGTGGGCGCAATTCTTATTCCGGCCATGGTCAAGCACGGTTATCCCAAGCCCTTTGCCGCGTCATTGCAAGCATCGGCGGCCGAGCTGGGTGTCATTATCCCGCCTTCCATTCCGATGATTCTGTTTGCCGTGGCAACCGATACCTCGGTGGGCGAATTGTTTATTGCGGGTATCGGCCCCGGCATCCTGATCGGTGTGGCGTTGATGGTTTATGTGTGGCTGTATGCCCGCAAGAATGGCTACGGCAAGCACGACGGCGATGGGCGGCTGGCGTTGTGGCCGGCATTCAAGCAAGCCTGGCTGGCCTTGCTGATGCCCGGTATTATTCTCGGCGGCATCTACGGCGGCATCTTTACGCCCACCGAGGCGTCGGCGGTGGCCGTGGTGTACGCGCTTGTTGTCGGGGTATTTGTTTACCGGCGCCTTACTTTCGCCAGTTTGTCGAAAACGCTGCACCGCTCGGTGGTGTCGACGGCGGTAATCATGTTTGTGATTGCGAACGCCGGGGTGTTCGGCTTCTTGCTTAACCGCGCGGGGATACCCGCGGCGCTGGGCGACTGGCTGGGCCATCTTTTCAGCGACAAGTACACATTCTTGCTGGGCGTCAATGCGGCATTGTTCATCATCGGCATGTTTATCGAAACTTCGGCATCGATTGTGGTGCTGGCGCCGTTGTTGCTGCCGGTGGCTGTGCATTTCGGCGTGGAGCCGGCCCATTTCGGGATCATCATGGTGGTGAATCTGGCGCTGGGCATGGTGACGCCGCCTTTCGGGGTAAACCTGTTCGCGGCTTGCGCTGTGGCGAATTTGCCGATAGAGCGGTTGATCAAGCCGCTGCTGCCTTTCGTTGGGGTGGTGGTGGCTTGCTTGTTGTTGATTACTTATGTGCCGGAGATTTCGCTTGTACTTGAAGGAATTGGTATATGGGTAGGAGGAGCACTGCGGGCGCTAGGCCTGGGCTCGTTGTCGTTCTTAAGGACGTGTGCTGGTTCCTTGTGTCTTGTTGCCGTTCTTGGTACGTATGCTGGTTCTGGGTGTTTCGCTGCCTTTCTTAATACGTATGGTGGTGCTTGATAGCTCGTTGTCGCTCTTAATACGTGTGCTGGTTCTTGGTACTTCGTTGTCGTTCCTTAGTTCCTTAATACGTGGGTCGGGTCTTGGGGGCCTGGGGGCGCGACGCGTTGCCGGTCCAGCGCCTGCGCGCCGGACACCGCCCCGCCTTGTTCGTCCGCGCCTTCGCGCTCCCTTCACGATCGGCTGGCTCGGCCCCGAACGTCGCGCCCCCAGGCCCCCAAGACCCGACCCACTGCGGATGGTCACGTTGTTGCGCCGCGGGGACGGCCGGGGTGCTTGGCATGCTAGCGTTGCGGAGGCGGCTGGCCGAAGAGTTTGCAGGGCCGCCAAAAAGCCGATCCTACGGGGATCGCCTTTTTGGCATTCGGGCTGGTTGGTTGAGGGGCTGTTGTCAATGGCTAATTGCCATGCTTGTAGCATTGCCATGTTTGTAGAATTGGCAGGCTTGTGAAATTGCCATGCTTATGGATTTGAACTCGGCGTATAAGAGATACCGTAGCAATACGATACGCAGGCTAGATGGCATCGGCACCCTATGGCCATATCATCCCCGATGCCCAAGCGGGCCGGCTGGCGGCCCGCGCAGGGCCAGCGCCTGAGTTCTTTCTTTCCAGCCAAAACTACAGCAAAAGAATGCCAAGCACCCCGCCCGTCCCGGCACCGATACAAAAACCAGGATGCAGCCGTTGGCGCGGTGGTGGAAGGTAGCGGGACGTTCGGGGCCGAGCCAGCCGCAGGCGAAGGGAGCGCGAAGGCGCGGACGAGCAAGGCGGTGCGGGGTCCGCCGCGCAGGGCGGCGGACCAGGCCACGCGTCCCGCTACCTTCCACCACCGCGCCAGCGGCGTGTAAAGAAGACCCGCAGCCGAGAAGAGAAGACCCGCAGCCGAGAAGACCGCAATCGCATCAGCAAAGCCACGTATAACGAATCAGCAACCGCGCTAAGAACAAGCCCCCATCAACACAACGGCAAGTAAAGGGCCACTCTTTGCCAGCATAACGGTGGCATGTAGTGGCATGTAGTTGCGGCTGGCACGCGCTCTCTGTGCCAGCCATACCCTTTAAATCCCGCAATTCGCCTTAAAACGGCGGATCGTCGTCGTTCACATCGACAGCAACCGCCGCTGTCTTCGCGGCCTTCTTCACAGCTGTTTTGCCTGCCGCTTTCTTGACGGCGGTTTTAGCCGCCGTTTTGGTCGCGGTCTTGCCGGCTGTTTTACTGGCAGTCGCCTTTTTTGCCGCGGATTTCGTTGCTGTTTTAGCGGCGGTTTTCGTTGCAGCCGTTTTAGTCGCGGTTTTAACGGCTGTTTTCGTGGCCGTCTTCGCCGCTTTCTTGACGGCGGTTTTGCCTGCCGTCTTGGCGCCGGGCTTTTCAGGCCTGGGCTCGAATTCGAAGCCTATCTTGCCGTTTTCCTGCTTGGCCAGATAAGCCTTGAATTTACGGTTGGTCCGGCTGGACACAAACCCTTCAAGCAGATCGGTCTTGCCCGTGGCGAGCAGTTTTTGTATCTGCTCGGGCGCGATTTCCTGCTGAAGAATCATTTTCCCGCTGCGGAAATCGCAGGTTTTTTCCGGCCCCACCGATTTTTCGCAAACATAATTCATCCCGTAATCGTAGACATTGTGACCGCATTTAGGGCAGCCCCCCAACGACGTCTGGCTTGAGAAATCAACCGGCTCGGCGTCGCTGTCATCCTTCTGGCCAAAATCGAACTCAAGCTTGTATTCGTCAGTGATGCGCAGGAGCGCCGCAAACGGACGGCCCATTTTGCTGATGAAACCCGGCAGCGGCCCGAGTTCGCGCTTGCTGAGCAGTTCTTCCACTTCGGCGATTTCAAAAGTGCGTCCGCCGGGATGCTTTCCTATCGAGAAATCGCAGCTGGTGCAGGCGTAGCGGCGATAGTTTTCCTTGACCACGCTGCCGCATTTGGGGCAAGGCGTGCTCAATGTGGCATAGTCGCCAGGCACGGTGTCGCGCTCGTATTCTTTGGCGCGCTTGACGATGATCTGGGTCATTTGCGCAATTTCGCGCATGAATTCATCGCGGCCCAACTCACGCTGCTCGATTTGCTTCAGGCGGTGTTCCCATTCGCCGGTCAGTTCGGGCGAGGTCAGTTCATTGACGCCCAGGCCCGACAGCAGCGTCATAAGCTGGCGTGCCTTGGCGCTGGGGATCAGGTCGCGCCCTTCGCGGCGCAGATAGCCTTCGTTGAGCAAGCCTTCGATAATGGACGCGCGCGTGGCCGGCGTACCCAGGCCGCGCTCGGACATGGCTTCGCGCAGGGCCTCGTCGTCCACCAGTTTGCCGGCGCCTTCCATGGCCGACAGCAAAGTGGCTTCGTTGAAGCGCGCCGGCGGCTTGGTGGCCAGCCCTTTGGCTTCGATGTCTTCGGTCCTGACCTTTTCGCCATCGGAAACCGCGATCAGGTTAGTGTCGTCGCCTTGAGCCTCGCGCCCATAGATGGCGAGCCAGCCGGGCGATACCAGGACTTTGCCTTCGGTTTTGAACTGATGGCCCGACACCTCGGTAATCCGGGTCGTCAGGCGGAATTCGGCGGCGGGGAAGAATACCGCCAGGAAGCGCTTGGTGATTAACTCGTAGATTTTGCTTTCGGCGTCGCTCAGCTCGCGCGGAATTTGCAAGGTCGGGATGATGGCGAAGTGATCCGATACCTTTTTATTGTCGAAAATGCGGCGGTTGGGCTTGACCCATTTTTGCTTGCATACGGTTTCGGCGAAGGGGCGCACGCTGGCCGCGGCGGCCGAACCGCCTTCGGAGAGAGCCTGCATGGTTTCCTGGACGGTCTGGATATAGTCTTCGGGCAGGTAGCGCGAATCGGTACGCGGATAGGTCAGCGCCTTGTGCCGTTCGTACAGGGTCTGGGCCAGGCCCAGCGTGGTCTTGGCCGAAAAGCCGAAGCGCGAGTTGGCTTCGCGCTGCAGCGAGGTCAAATCGAATAGCGCGGGCGATATCTGCGTTGACGGCTTGGATTCTTCCGTTACGCGCCCGGCTTGTTCGCGGCAGGCGGTGACTATGGTTTGCGCGGCGGTTTGCGACCATAGGCGGGAATCGCGCCGTTCGGGATCGCGTTCGTCCTTGGCGAATTTGGGGTCGAACCAGCGGCCGGTATAGAAACCGGCTGCGGCGGCGAATGTGGCATGCACTTCCCAGTAGTCGCGCGAGATAAACTTGCGTATGCGTTCTTCGCGCTCGGCCACGATGGCCAGCGTAGGGGTCTGGACGCGTCCGACCGGGGTCTTGAAGAAGCCGCCGTCTTTGCTGTTGAAGGCCGTCATGGCCCGTGTGCCGTTGATGCCCACCAGCCAGTCTGCTTCGGCGCGCGAGCGCGCGGCGGCCTCCAGCGGCTTCATGGTGTCGTCGTCGCGCAGGTTCTCGAAGGCTTCACGGATTGCCGCTTGCGTCATGGATCGCAGCCAAAGCCGGGTAACCGGCTTTTTTATGCCCGAATACTGCACGATATAGCGGAAAATCAGTTCGCCTTCTCGGCCCGCGTCGCAGGCATTGATGACGGCGTCGACATCTTTGCGCTTGAGCAGCCTGACCAATAGCTTCAGCCGTTCAGTCGAGCGCTTGTCGGTGGGACCCAGCTCGAATTGCGGCGGAATGACCGGCAGATGGGCAAAGCTCCATTTCCCGCGCACGGGATCGTTGGGCGCGACCAGGCTGAGCAGATGCCCAATGCTGGAAGCGAGCACATATTGCCCGCTTTCAAAGTAGTCCCCTTCCCGGGTGAATCCTCCCAGGGCGCGGGAAATATCTAAAGCGACCGAGGGTTTCTCGGCAATAATCAGCGTTTTATTCATGAGTTTCCAGTGACTGCGTTTCAGCAGCAATAGCGCGGATCATACGAGGTGAGAATCGCACTATGCAAGTCGAGCGTAATAAAACCACCCCCTGCCGCCGTCACAATACACTAAATCGGAGCGCCCATTGTCCTTGGGCGGATCGCCAGAAGGTTGCGGGACTGGTTTCCGGCAGCGCCTGGAACCCCAGCGCCCGCCATGCCTTGTTCAGCGTATGCACCGGGTCGGCGAGATCCAGCGCTTTGGCGTGGTTTTGCTTGGACAGCTTGCGCCCGGCTTCATCGAGCAGCAGGGGCACGTGCATGACGCGCGGGCAGGGCAGATTCAGCTGGCGCGCGAGCATGCGCTGGCGGGCTGTCGAGTCCAGGAGATCGGTGCCGCGCACAATATCGGTGATCCGCTGGTCGCCGTCGTCGACCACCACGGCCATTTGGTAGGCCCATAGGCCATCGGCGCGCCGGACGATGAAATCGCCCACTTCGGCGGCAACGTCTTGTTGCTGCCAACCCAGCCAGCGGTCATGGAAGCGTTCGATTCCCGGCGGCACCTTGAAGCGCCAGGCGCGCGCCTGGCGGCCTGGAGGCAGGCCGTTGCGGCATGTGCCGGGATAGGCCCCCGGGGACAGTTCCTGGCGCGTGCATGCGCACCCGTACACCAGATTGCGGGCTGCCAACGTATCGAAGGCTGCCTGGTACCGTTGCAGGCGCTGCGATTGCCAGACAGGGGGTTCGTCCCAGTGCATGCCCAAGGCCTGCAATTGCCCCATGATGATCCGGTCGGCCCCCGGCACGACCCGGGGCGTGTCGATGTCTTCCACGCGCAGCAGCCATTCGCCCCGATGCGCCCTGGCGTCCAGAAAACTGGCCATCGCCGCGATCAGAGAGCCATCGTGCAAGGGACCGCTGGGGCTGGGCGCAAAACGCCCCCTGTAGGAGCGCTTGTCGCCTTGTGTTTCCAACCCCATGCGGCAACGTCCGCCTAATGCGATAGGCGTGCGGGGTCGTCGGCCAGCAGCTCTTCGAATACGAGGTGATCGACTTCGGCTTCCTGGCTCCAGAGCACCATGAGCGCGATGATCTTGATTTTTTCAAGAGAGATGGGCGATTCGGTGGTGGCTTGCGCGCGTTCGATGAGGATTTCGCGCAGCGCCGCGGGCAGGACGCCGGAGTTTTCGAGGAAGGTGATGAAACCTATGGCCTCGGTGCCCATGGTTTGGTATTCGTGGTCGGTGAAGATGCGCCGGCTGTCGCCCAGCGGTTTTTTTGCCAGTTGGCCGCATTGTTCGGTGGTTTCGGCCAGCCCATGCAACCAGCCCAGGGCGTCGTTGATGTCTTCGTGCTCGAAACCTACGGCGGCCAGTTTGTGCGCCAGGACATCAGCCTCGGGACATGCTTGCGGTGTATAGTAAGTTTCGAATAAATAAACCAATATATCGAACATATGCGATTCCGGTTGCCGTTTGCGTAAGTCTTTGCGTGCTGCGAAAGTCAGTGAATAGATAAAAGCTTAACCGGTAAAGTTAATGGTGACTGTACGCTGATTTGTCATCCCCGGCAAATCGGCCTGTTGCTACAATCAGACGGCGCACTCTGCGAGGCAGAGCACGGCGCTTTACCCGCGGTTCAATTCGACTTTGGGGGTATTTATGGAAGAGGCAATACTACAGGCGGCTCGCGATATCGATCCGCTGCAGGCCGAATCAATCGCTATTCCGCCAGCGGCCCGCCCCGGCGATTCGCTGGCCGCCATCGATACGCCCAGCCTGATTCTGGACCTGGATGCGTTTGAAGAAAACCTGCGCACCATGCAGGTTTTGGCCGAACGCCACGGCGTGGCGCTGCGGCCCCACGCCAAGGCTCATAAATGCCCCGAGATCGCCTTGCGGCAAATTGCCCTGGGCGCGGTGGGCATCTGCTGCCAGAAAGTCTCGGAGGCCGTTCCTTTCGTCGCCGCCGGCGTGCGCGATATCCTGATCAGCAACGAAGTGGTGGGCGCCGCCAAATTGGCGTTGCTGGTTCGTTTGGCTAAGCAGGCGCATATGACGGTTTGCGCCGATAATGCTTCAGCGCTTGAAGCCCTGTCGCTTGCGATGGCCGAGAGCGGGGCGTCGGTGCGTGTCCTGGTCGAAGTGGACATCGGCCAGAAGCGCTGCGGCGTGCAGACGCCCGACGAGGCCCTGGCGCTGGCGCGCCTGATCCAGAAGCTGCCGGGTATAAGTTTTGCCGGCATGCAGGCATACCATGGGGGCGTGCAGCACAAGCGCTCCCTGGACCAGCGCCAGAAAGCGTCGGACAAGGCCGTGCGCCTGATTCGCCAATACCTGGATGTTTTTGCCGAGGCGGGCATCGAATGCCCTGTTGTCAGCGGCGGGGGTACCGGCACCGCCGCCTTCGATGTCGCCAGCCAGGTGTATACCGAGATCCAGGCGGGGTCTTACGCTTTCATGGATACGGACTACGCCGCCATCGACTGGGGCGAAGCGATGAGTTTTCGGCACAGCCTGTTTTTGCTGGGCACGGTCATGAGCACCCCTACGCCCGATCGCGCGGTCGTCGATCTGGGCTTGAAGTCGACCAGCGCGGAAAGCGGAGCGCCGCAATTGGCGGATGCCGATGGCTTGCGTTGCGTGGCGGTGCACGACGAGCACTGCATTTTGCTGGCCGGCAGCCGGCGCAAACGCCCGGATGTGGGCACTAAGCTACGCCTTATACCGGGGCATTGCGACCCCACTTTCAACCTGCACGATTGCATCGTGGCCGTGCGCGGCCAGCATGTCGAGGCGGTCTGGCCCATCAGCGCGCGCGGGCTGAGCCGATGATTTGAAGCCGGGCGCCGCTTGAAACCTTCAAGCGGCGCCCGCATGGTTCGACGCCGGACCGCATGGCGGTCCAGGAATCTTTCCCTATGTACGAGGGATGGGCATTAATTACTTGCGGTTAATTACACCATTCCAACCGCACAGGGCCAAGACCCGGCCCGAAACAGGCATCAGCCCGCTATCGCAATCAACTCCGCGCCATCGCTCACCTGATCCCCGACGCCAAAGAACAATTCTTCGATCACGCCATCCGTCGGCGCATGGATGGTGTGCTCCATTTTCATGGCTTCCATCACCAGTAATGCGTCCCCGCTTTTCACCTTGTCGCCCGCCTTCACTGAAATGGAAATGATCTTGCCCGGCATCGGCGCCGTCAGCCCGCCCTGGTGCCCGCCGGAGTCGTCCTGGGCATGCGCGACGGCATCGTGAACCTGCAGCACCTGCAGGCCCGCCTCTGCAAAGACATGAACATCCTCCCGCTGCAGCACCACCACCGCCGAAGCATCCGCATCGCCCAGGCGGATACGCACCTGGTAGCGTCCGACCGCCAGCGCATCGGCCTGCCATTCGAAGGGCCGCTCTTGGCCATCGCAGGCATACGCCCAGAGATCGCCGCGGCGATGGACCTGGAACTCCCGCAAGCCGCCCTGCTCCAGCAGACTGAAAACCCGTTGATAACGGCCATTGATGCGCCAGCCGTCCGCCTGGGTCCAGGGATCGATGGGTACGGTATTGTGGCCGGCCGCTGAGCGCGCAAGCCCCTGCCGTGCCAGCAACGCCGCCGCCGCCAGCGCCAGGACGCTGTCGGAGACCGCCGTGGGCGCGGGAAACAGGCTATCGTGCTGCCGCTCTATCAGCCCGGTATCCAGGTCGGCCGCGGCAAAGGCCGGATCCAGCATCAGGCGGCGCAAAAAGGCGATATTGGTTTGCACGCCCACGCCCTGGATTTCGCCCAGGGCCTGCACCATGCGCGCCCGGGCCTGATTCCGGTCGGCGCCGCGCACAATCAGTTTGGCGATCATGGGATCGTAGAACGGCGTGATGGCATCGCCTTGCTGTACTCCGCCATCGACCCGTATATCGCCGTTCTGGAAGGCGGCATGAGCCGGGAAATTCAGTGTGCTCAGGGTGCCGATCGAAGGCAGAAAGCCTTTGTCGGGATTTTCGGCGTAAATACGGGCTTCGATGGCATGTCCGGTAATGGACAGCTCTTCCTGCGTCAGCGGCAGGGCCTCGCCCGCCGCCACGCGCAACTGCCATTCGACGAGATCGTGGCCGGTAATCATTTCGGTAACCGGATGTTCAACCTGCAAGCGCGTGTTCATTTCCATGAAATAGAAACGGCCGTCCGGTTCGACAATGAATTCGACGGTGCCCGCGCCGACATAGCCTACGGCGCGCGCGGCGGCCACCGCCGCTATGCCCATGGCGCGGCGGCGTTCCTCGGTCATGCCGGGGGCGGGGGCTTCTTCGATGACTTTCTGGTGGCGGCGCTGGACCGAACAGTCGCGCTCGAACAGGTAAACGCAATTGCCATGGCTATCGGCAAACACCTGGATTTCGATATGCCTTGGTTTTTGCAGATAGCGTTCGATGAGGACTTTGTCGTCGCCAAAGCTGCCGGCGGCTTCGCGTTTGCATGAAGCCAGGGCTTGGGCAAAAGCGGGGGCGGACTCGACGATGCGCATGCCTTTGCCGCCTCCGCCCGCGCTGGCTTTGATCAGCACCGGATAGCCGATGGCATCGGCCTGGGATTGCAGGAATTGGGCATCCTGGTTTTCACCATGGTAGCCGGGCACCAGCGGCACGCCGGCTTTGTCCATCAAGGTCTTGGCGGCCGATTTGCTGCCCATTGCCGCAATGGCGCTTACGGGCGGCCCCACGAAAATAATGCCGGCATCGGCGCAGGCCTGGGCGAAATCCGCGTTTTCGGACAGGAAGCCGTAGCCTGGATGTATGGCCTGTGCGCCGGTTCTGCGCGCGGCATCGATAATGGCGTCGCCGCGCAGATAGCTGGCGCGGGGTTCGGAGCCGCCGATATGAACGGCGCTGCCGCAGGCGGCGACATGGCGGGCATGGGCGTCGGCGTCGGAATACACGGCGACGGTGCGCAGGCCCAGGCGATGAGCGCTGGCCGCCACGCGGCAGGCAATTTCGCCCCGGTTGGCAATCAATAAGGTGGTGAACACATCGACTCCTTGGGATTACATGCGGAACACGCCGAAACGTGTGTCCTCGATAGGGGCATTGAGCGCGGCCGACAGGCCCAGCGCCAGTACGCGGCGGGTATCGGCGGGCATGATGATCCCGTCGTCCCACAGGCGCGCCGTGGCGTAATAGGGATGGCCTTCTGTTTCGTATTGTTCGCGTATCGGCGCTTTGAATGCTTCCTCTTCGGCGGCGCTCCAGGCGCCCCCCTTGGCTTCGATGCCGTCGCGGCGCACCGTGGCCAGCACGCTGGCGGCCTGTTCGCCGCCCATCACCGAGATACGCGCATTGGGCCACAGGAATAACAGGCGCGGTCCGAAGGCGCGGCCGCACATTCCATAATTGCCCGCGCCAAACGAGCCGCCGATAATAATGGTGAACTTGGGCACGGCGGCGGTCGATACCGCGGTCACCATTTTGGCGCCGTGGCGCGCGATGCCTTCGTTTTCGTATTTGCGGCCTACCATGAAGCCGGTGATGTTCTGCAGGAAAACCAGGGGGATCTTGCGCTGGCAGCATAATTCGATAAAGTGCGTGCCTTTTTGCGCCGCTTCCGAAAACAGCACGCCGTTATTGGCGATGATGCCCACGGGCATGCCATGAATATGGGCGAAGCCGGTAATCAGGGTCGTGCCGAAACGGGACTTGAATTCATCGAATTCAGAAGCGTCGACGATGCGCGCGATGACCTCGCGCACGTCGTAGGGCTTGCGCGTATCGCGCGGAATGACGCCGTTGAGTTCTTGCGGGTCGTACAGCGGCTCGGCGTAGGCTTTGCGCTGCAATTGCACGGGTTTGCGGTGATTGAGCCTGGCCACGGCATTGCGCGCCAGATACAGCGCATGCAGGTCGCTGTTGGCCAGATGGTCGGCCACGCCCGACAGGCGGGTGTGCACATCGCCGCCGCCCAAGTCTTCGGCGGTGACTACTTCGCCGGTTGCCGCTTTGACCAGCGGCGGGCCGGCCAGGAAAATCGTGCCCTGGTTCTTGACGATGATGGACTCATCGCTCATGGCGGGAACATAGGCGCCGCCCGCGGTGCACGACCCCATGACGACGGCGACCTGGCCTATGCCCTGGGACGACATCACGGCCTGGTTATAGAAGATGCGGCCGAAGTGGTCGCGATCGGGAAAGACTTCATCCTGATTGGGCAAGTTGGCGCCGCCCGAATCGACCAGATACACGCAGGGCAGTCTGTTTTGCTGCGCGATTTCCTGGGCGCGCAAATGCTTTTTGACCGTAAGCGGGTAGTAGGTGCCGCCTTTGACGGTGGCGTCGTTGCAGACGATCATGCATTCGGTGCCGGCAATCCGGCCGATGCCGGTGATCAGGCCCGCGCCGGGCGCGTCGTTGCCATAGATATTGTGGGCGGCCAGCGGCGAAAGTTCCAGAAACGGCGTGCCTGGGTCGAGCAGGCGTTCCACCCGGTCGCGGGGCAGCAATTTTCCGCGGGCAAGGTGTTTTGCGCGGGCGGATTCGCTGCCGCCCAAGGCCGTTTGTGTCAGTTGCTTCTGCAGATCGTCGACTTGTACCTGCATGGCGTCGGCATTGTCGATAAATGCTTGCGACCGCGGGTTGATCCGGGATTCAATTACGGGCATTGCTGTTCCTAAAGAAACTACAGAGGGCGCCGCGGCAGGCTCGCGGCGCCCGGCACAGGCTTAAGGACCCTCTGGTCAACTCCACCCGACTGCTGCATCCCGCCTTGCCGGCCATCCCGTCAGCGGGCGCATCAGATTCGGGCGATTTAATCAGAAGATCCTTAAACCATTTCAATCGCCATGGCGACGGCTTCGCCGCCGCCTATGCACAAGGACGCCACGCCGCGCTTGCCGCCGGTCTTGCGCAAAGCGCCCACCAGGGTGGTCAACAGGCGCGCGCCCGATGCGCCGATGGGATGGCCCAGGGCGGTGGCGCCGCCATGGATATTGACCTTTTCGTGCGGCAGCTTCAGTTCGGTCATGGCCGCCATGGTGACGACGGCGAAGGCTTCGTTGATTTCGAAGAGATCGACTTGTTCGGCGGTCCAGCCGGTTTTGGCGAACAGTTTCTGGATGGCGCTGACCGGGGCGGTCGTGAACCAGCCGGGTTCCTGCGAATGCTGGCTGTGGCCAACGATGCGGGCCAGCGGCGTGGCGCCCAGTTTCTTGGCGGTGGATTCGCGCATCAGCACCATGGCGGCGGCCCCGTCCGAGATGGACGCCGATGTGGCGGCGGTCACGGTGCCGTCTTTCTTGAACGCGGGTTTAAGGGTGGGGATTTTTTCCGGCATGGCCTGGGTGGGGCCTTCGTCGATGTCCACCACGGTATCGCCCTTGCGGCCGGCGACGGTGACCGGCGCGATTTCCCATTTGAAACTGCCGTCCTTGGTGGCGGCCTGCGCGCGGCGCAGCGATTCCAGCGAGAAGGCGTCCTGCTGTTCGCGCGAGAAGGTGTATTTGGAAGCGCAGTCTTCAGCGAACACGCCCATGGCCGTGCCGCGTTGATAGGCGTCTTCCAGGCCGTCCAGGGCCATATGGTCGTATACGGTGGAGTGGCCGTAGCGGTAGCCCTGGCGGCCGCGCAGCAGCAGATAAGGCGCATTGCTCATGCTTTCCTGGCCGCCCGCCACCACCACATCGGCGCTGCCGGCGGAAATGATGTCGTGGCCGAACATGGCGGCCTTGAGGCCCGAGCCGCAGACTTTATGGATGGTCGTGCAGGCGACGCCAAGGGGAAGGCCCGCGCCCAGGGCGGCCTGGCGCGCCGGAGCCTGGCCCTGGCCGGCTTGCAGGACGTTGCCCATGATGACTTCATTGACGGCGTCATTCTGGATGCCGGCGCGCTGCAGGGCCGCCTTGATGGCGATGGTGCCGAGCTCATGCGCGGCCAGGCTGGACAGGCTGCCCATCATACCGCCCATGGGGGTACGCGCAACCGAGACTAAAACGATAGGGTCAGACATGATTTTCTCCTGAGGGATTTGAAAAAATAAAGGTGTTGGCGGAATGTTTCGTGTTCGAGACCGGCAGGCGGCGGTCGCGGCTATAAGGAAAGATGTCTTCGATGCGGCCCTGGGCGGCGCGGTTGCGGCAATCCTGCCACCAGCCGGCATCGAGCAAGTCGGCATGGTGCTTGAGGAACGCCGCCCGCACGCGCGGATCGCCAAGCAGGAAGACCCGGAATTCTTCCGGAAACACATCGTTGGCGCCGATCGGGTACCAGGGTTCGCTGGCCAGTTCGGCTTCTTCGTTGGGCGCCGGCGGGATGCGGCGGAAATTCATTTCCGTCATGTGCTGGATTTCGTCGTAATCGTAGAATACGATGCGCCCCAGGCGGGTAACCCCGAAATTCTTGAACAGCATATCGCCAGGGAAAATATTGGCCGCGGCCAGTTCGCGTATGGCTTCGCCATAGCCTTTGACGGCGGATTCCAGCGCGCCGTCCGAGGCGCGCGCCAGATACAGGTTGAGCGGCGTCATGCGGCGTTCGATATAGACGTGGCGCAAGACGATGGTGTCGCCGCTTTCTTCCAGCAGGCTAGGCACCTGGCTGCGCAACTCGGCCAATAGCGTGTCCGAAAAGCGCGCGCGGGGCAGCGCCACCTGCGAGTATTCCCAGGTATCGGCCATGCGGCCCACGCGGTCGTGCTTTTTCACCAGTTGATATTTGCGCCGGACGGTAGCGTGATCCATGCCGTCCTTGGCGATACGGTCGCGTATCAGCTTGAAGACATAGGGGTAGGACGACAGCGTGAATACCGTCATGACCATGCCGTGGATGCCGGGCGCGATATCGAAGGCGTCGTGGGAGTGGGCCAGATGATGCAGGAAGTCGCGGTAGAACAGCGTTTTCCCCTGCTTTTGCAAGCCTATCGTGGTGTAGATTTCGGCCTTGGGCTTGCGCGGCAGCAGCGAGTTCAGGAAATGCACATAGGCGGCCGGGGTTTCCATGTCGACCAGGAAATAGGCCCGCGTAAAGCTGAAAAGCGTGCTCAGGTCGTCGGCCGCATGCAGCAGGGCATCAAGCCGGATATGGCCCGACGGGCTGCGCAGCAGGGCGATCGCAAAAGGATGAATGGCGCCTTGATTCACCAGGCGTCCGACCGCATAGGCGCCCTTGTTCCTGAAAAACAGTGAATTCAGTACGTGGATCTGGCAGTCGGGCGCCAGGCGCTGGCCTGTTCCTCCGGGCAGGGCCTGGCGCAATTGGCGTACGGCCATGAGCGCCACTTTACGGACATCGGCCGGCAGGTCGGCAAACGGCGCGGCCAGGCCGAAATCGGCCATCATGTCGATCAGCGACTTTTCCAGTCCGAGGCGGGCGGGGTAATAAACACGATATGAAGGCAGTCTGCTGTCCAGGTATTCGGTGGAGACGGCGGGCCGGACAAACAGGAAATCATTGTGGAAATAGTCGCGATGCAACAGGCGGCACGACACCGAATTGAAGAACGTTTCGGCGCATTCGGGTTGCCGGTGGCCGGCCAGCAATGCAACGAATTCGGTCTTGACGGTTTGCCAGAAGGCCATCTGCGCCGGTGTCAGGCTTTGTTGCGCCGATGCGCCGCGAGGGCTGGCGTCGCTGTCTTTGAGCGCGGCCGTCAATAGCGCGGCGCATTCATGCACGCGGGTGTCGTAGTATTCGATGCGTTCGCGCGAGAGTTGTTGTATGCCGGGCCAGTTGCCCGATTCAAACAAGGATTTAGCGCGTTGCGCGCCGTAGCGAAACAAGGCGTAGTGACGATCGAAGCCATCGAGCAAGGTCCGCGCCACGGCCTGGGGCGACAGGCTGGGGCGCGCCACTTGTTCGATGCGCTGATGGTCTCCGGCAAAAATCATGTTTCACCTATTTGCATGCGCCATGGCCGGGCGCTTCATGCCGTTTCGTTGAACAGTTCTCGTCCGATCAGCATGCGGCGGATTTCGCTGGTGCCGGCGCCGATTTCATAGAGCTTGGCGTCGCGCCAAAGGCGGCCTGTGGGGTAATCGTTAATATAGCCGTTGCCGCCCAGTATTTGTATGCCTTCGCCGGCCATCCAGGTGGCTTTTTCGGCGCAATACAGGATGACGGCGGCGCAGTCCTTGCGGACTTCGCGCACATGGCCGGCGCCCAGTTTGTCCAGGTTCTTGCCTACGGCATAGCAGAAGGCGCGGCTGGCTTGCAGCGTGGTATACAGGTCGGCCACCTTGCCCTGGATGAGCTGGAATTCGCCTATGGACTGGCCGAATTGCTTGCGCTCGTGAATATACGGAACCACCACGTCCATGACCGCCTGCATGATGCCCAGCGGGCCGCCGGCAAGGACGGCGCGTTCATAATCCAGGCCGCTCATCAGTACCTTGACGCCGCCATTGAGCTGACCCAATATATTCTCTTCGGGGACTTCGCAATCCTGGAATACCAGTTCGCCGGTGTGGCTGCCGCGCATGCCCAGTTTGTCCAGTTTTTGCGCGACGGAAAAGCCTTTGTAGTTTTTTTCGATGATGAACGCGGTGATGCCGCGCTGCCGGGCCGCGGGATCCGTCTTGGCATAGACCACCAGCGTGTCGGCATCCGGGCCGTTGGTGATCCACATTTTGTTGCCGTTGAGCACATAGCGGTCGCCTTTCTTTTCGGCCCGCAGTTTCATGCTGACCACGTCTGAACCGGCGCCCGGCTCGCTCATGGCCAAGGCGCCTACATGCTCGCCCGATACCAGCTTGGGTAGGTATTTTTCCTTTTGCGCTGTCGTGCCGTTGCGATGCAGCTGATTGACGCAGAGATTCGAGTGCGCGCCATACGACAGCGCAATCGAGGCGCTGGCGCGGGAAAGCTCTTCCATGGCGATCATGTGGGCCAGATAGCCCATGTTCGAGCCGCCGTACGCTTCGTCCACGGTCATGCCCAGCAAGCCCAGGTCGCCGAACTTGCGCCACAAATCCATGGGGAACTGGTCGCTGTGGTCAACCTCGGCGGCTCGAGGGGCGATTTCAGCTTGCGCAAAATCGTGAACGGCATCGCGCAGCATGTCCAGGTCGGAACCCAGGTCGAAATTAAGGCCGGGAAGATTCATCGTCGTCTCCAGTGTCGGGTCTGAAAGTTGTGCCGGTTGCCAAACGGGGTAGCGTCCAGGGATGCTCTGGTCAAATCGCCCGAATCTGATCAGAGCATCCCCAGTTTGGCAGAGTTGGCCGGAAAGTGCATTTATATTACGTTTACGTAAACGTCAACTACAGGGGTTTTCCCGTAAACACTGGGCGGCCTGCTTTTTTATGTGCTGGCGCGTTGCGCCAGCAGGGCTTCGCAGCTTGTTTGCTGGCGGCGGATTTCCTTGAGCGTTTCGTCGATATCCTTGCGTTGCTGCTCCAGCATGCTGCGATGCTTTTCCAGCACGCCCATGTAGTGGCGCAATTGCGCATCGGTGTCTCCCGGGCCGTCGTACATATCGATCAGGCTGAGGACCTCGGCCAGTTGCAGGCCCAATCGTTTGCCGCGCAGGGCCAGTTTCAGGCGTGCGCGGTCGCGGGCATGGTAAATGCGGTTGCGACCCGCGCGCGAGGGGCTGACGATGCCCTGGTCTTCGTAAAAGCGTATGGTGCGCGGCGTAATGGAAAATTCCTGCGCGAGCTCGGAGATGGTCCAGGTGGGAGTTGTCATGGTTCGTATTGGCAGTTTACGTTAACGTAAACTATGATGCCATAATATACAGATCAGGCATACTGCGTTAAGGATGGCCGGACAAACGCCGCTTAAGGCCGCTGCCGCGCGGCGTTTGTTCAGGCCGTTCTTAAGCATGGAGACAATAGATGAACCCGAATGAACAGAAATTGAGCTATCCCTGGGGCGACGCCCTGCCCGAACCCGGCGCGGCCCGCGTCGTTGCCGATGGCTTGCGCTGGATACGCATGCCCCTGCCGTTTGCGCTCGACCACATCAATTTGTGGCTGTTGCGGGACAAGATCGATGGCCGCGAAGGCTGGACGATAGTCGATTGCGGCGTATCGCGCGACGAGGTCAAGGCGCTATGGGAACAAGTATTTGAAAACGCGCTGGACGGCCTGCCTGTATTGCGCGTGATTGTGACCCATATGCATCCGGATCACGTCGGCTTGGCCTATTGGCTGTGCGATAAGTGGAAGGCGCCATTATGGATGACCATGACCGACTACGCCGTGGCGCGCCTGTGGTCGCGGCCCGCGGTGGATGGCCAGACAGCGGGCGGCCCGAACGGGAAATCGGCGGTGGACCACTTTACCCGCCACGGCCTGAAAGACCCTGAAGCCCAAGAACAAATCCGCCAGCGCTCCAACTATTATCCTGGAATGGTGCCCGATGTTCCCGCGCGCTTCCACCGCATCATGCATGGCGACCGCATATCGATAGGCGGCCGCGATTGGCGAGTGATCGTGGGTTATGGGCATGCGCCGGAACATGCTTCGCTGTATTGCGATACCTTGCAGGTGCTGATTTCCGGCGATATGGTCTTGCCGCGCATTTCCACCAACATCAGTGTGTTCGACTACGAACCCGAAGCCAATCCCTTGCCGCTGTATTTGAATTCGCTGCGCGCTTACGATGACCTGCCGCTGGATACGCTGGTGCTGCCTTCGCATGGCAAACCCTTCAGGGGCTTGCACGAGCGCGTCGCGCAACAGCTGGGGCACCATGCCGAGCGTCTGGCCGAGGTTCTGGATGCTTGTACCGAACCCAGGAACACCTTCGATATCTTGCCTGTGATGTTCAAGCGCAAACTGGATCTGCACCAGTTGACCTTCGCCATGGGCGAGGCATTGGCGCATTTGCATGCCTTGTATTTCCAGGGGAAGCTGGAGCGCATTGTCGGCGACGACGATGTCATACGGTTCAAGCGTAAATAAACAGCGGCCATTTCTTGGCGCGCTTGCCGGATTTCGGCTTCTTTGAGGCATCCGGCAAGCATAGAGGCAAAGCCCTTAACGGTTGACGAACGCCAGCTTTACCGCCAAGCCCAGAAACACCACGCCGGCGGCGCGATTCAGCAGGCGCTGCGCTTTTTGCGAATGCTGTACGCGTTCCCCGAGAACGCCGGAAAAAAAGGCGATGGCGCCGAATACCAGCAGCGTGGCCAGCATGAAAAGCGCGCCCAGGCTCAGGATTTGCAGCGCCACCGAGCCGCGTTGCGGCGAGGCGAACTGCGGCAGAAAGGCCAGGAAAAACAGCGATACCTTGGGGTTGGTCAGGTTCATGACGATGCCTCGGCGGTAAAGCTGCCAATTGCTTTGCCGGGGCGGTGTTGCGCCGCCGGCCATATTGCCCTGTGCATGAAAAGCGCCCCAGGCCAGATATACCAGATAGGCCGCCCCTGCCAGCTTGAGCACCGTAAAAGCGGTCTGCGAGGCGGCGAATACCGCGGCCAGGCCCACGGCCACGGCGATAGTGTGCCCGACCAGGCCCGTGCATAAGCCCAGCACCACCAGCATTCCCGAGACACGGCCCCACAAGGCCGATTGCATCAGTACAAACAAATTATCGGGACCGGGGGTCAACGCCAGCAGTATGGCTATGCCAAAAAAAGAAAGCGCTATGTCGACGGTCAGCATGATGATGGTTCCGGATCCGGTTCAGGGCTATTATGGTAGCCCACGTTACCCCAGGCGGCGCCGATTGCGTGGACGTTTCCAGACCGCCCTTAACCATTTTCCGATTTTCGATACCTACCATGGCCAATTCCGATACCGCACATTTGGACACCCTGCTGCAGCATACGGGTGTCGCTCCGTTTGATCCTATCCACGGCGCGGCGCCGGTTGCCCTGCCTTCGATGCGCACCAGCACCGTGCGTTTCCAGAATCTGGACGCTCTGGATCGCGCCCTGGCGGGCAAGGCAAAGGGCGAGCGCAGCGTGACCTATGGCCGCGTGGGAATGGACACGCATGCCGCGCTCGAAGATGTTTTTTGCCAACTGGAAGGAGCCCAGCGCGCCTTTCTGGCATCGTCAGGCCTGGCCGCCGCCACGCTGACTTTCCTCAGCCTCCTGAGCAGCAACGATCATGCCTTGGTCGCCGATTGTTCATATGGCCCGGTGCGCTATCTGGACAAAACGGTGCTGGGCCGCATGGACATCCAGATTTCCTATTGCCGGGCCACGCCGGCCGAACTCGAGTCGCAGTTAAAGCCGAATACCCGCCTCTTGTATGTCGAGTCGCCCGGTTCGCTGCTGTTCGAAATGCTGGATATCCCGGCCTTGGCCGCCTTTGCCCGCCGGCACAAGCTTATCCTTGCCGTCGATAACACCTGGGGTTCCGGCTACATCTACCGGCCCCTGGAACTGGGCGCCGACATCTCCGTGGTGGCGGGCACCAAATACGTGGGCGGCCACTCGGACCTCATGCTGGGCGCCGTCATGGCCAACGACCCGGACCTGGTCAGGCGCCTTAACGAGACCCACTATGCCATGGGCTACCACGTCAGTGCGGACGATGCCTGGCTGGCCATACGCGGCGCCCGCACATTGCCCATACGCATGCGTCAAAGCGCGCAAAACGCCCTGGAAATCTGCGAGTTTTTCAATTCCCGCGCCGAGGTCGTTCGCGTTTATCACCCCGCCTTGCCTGGCGATCCGGGCCATGCCTTATGGCAGCGCGATTGCACCGGTTCGAACGGCATGCTTGCCGTGGAGCTAAAGCTGGACAATGCCGCTGTCCGCCGCTTCGTCGATGCGCTCACGCTGTTCGGAATCGGGTTCTCGTGGGGCGGCTTCGAAAGCCTGGTGCAGCTTGTGGATCACAGCCTGCTCGAGCCGCATGGCTACTGGCCGCGCAAGGACAACGCGATTGTCCGCCTGCACATAGGGCTGGAATCGCCGGCTGACCTTATCGCGGACATCAAGCAAGCCCTGGATCAGGCAGCGGGCTGAGAAATACGGCTGTTACCGCGCGCCGGGTAATGGGAGTCCGATGCGCGGCCTGCACTGGTGCTAGCGGCCTGAGCCCCGTCCCGCCGATAGCGGCGCTACGTTCTGCACGGGTGGCGGCCGTTGCGGAAAGGCCGACTTGCCGAAGTTATTGCCCATGCGGTTGGACGTGGCGGACCGGTTGAACAGGCCCAGTTGGTTCGACGCGCGCCCGGCGATGGCTTCGGAGGCCAGGGCAGGGTTGCCCGGCTGGCCGCTTTCGCTGGGGGCAAGCTGCTGGCTCAGGCAATCGTACGATAGGGCGCGATAGCCATTGATTTCCACGTCGACGCAGGCACTGGCTTGGGCGGAGGGTTGTACTGGAGTCGCATCGGAGGCGATGGCGGACATCGGCAAGGCGGCTGCCATGAGTAAGGCGAATAGATATGAGGAGCGCATGGCCTTCCCCGCAGTAGTTAAAAGAATGCTTGCATGCCGCGTAACGGCCTTGGGCCAGTATAAGCGACCCTCTTGCCTCGTCCGATGACATTTGAGTGACGGTAGGCGGGGGGATTGATGCGGAGGTTGTCATAGTGGCGCATTGCTGCTCGAACCTCGCTACAGCATTTCCTGTTATCTACGGGAAGGGCCTGGCTATTTATACGATCGGATATGAGGGCTTGAGTCTGGAGACGTTTTTCAGCCTTTTAACCGAGCACCGGATCGACACTGGCCTGTACGGAACCGCTACAAGGAAAACGGGGATTGGGGCGATTACAAGAAAGGAGCAGTGTTTGTATCTGCCGCAGCGCTTCCTGTTCGTTAAGTAGCAAGCCCTGCATCTAGCGAGTGAACCCGAGCGTACAGGGTCTGACGAACAAACTCGTTTAGACTGACTCGGGCGCGCAGCGCTTCCGCTGCGACTTCGCGATGCAACTCTTCCCCGACACGAACATTGAACGACCCTTTGCACGTGGTATTTGGTTTTATCCCTCTTTTCTTGCAATTATCAATGTAATGATCCACAGCTTCAATAAAAGAGGCTTTCAGGTCGCTGATGCTTTCGCCTTCATAAAGAATCAAATCGTCGATAAACTCGACGCGCCCGTACAAGCATTCGTCTTCTTGGCTGTACTGGACGGATCCGTAATATCCATTGTGGTTTAGCAAATCGCTTTTCATAACAAGTCCCATTCCTTTAGCTTTTGCGATACGTCTCGGATGACGTATCGTTTGACAATCCCGCTTGGGTGAGGTTCATGCAACGATATGCAGCGTTCGACACCATCGAAGTGACCTGAGAAACCTCTCCGCGACCCTCCGTGATTATGTAGCGTGAAGTTAAGGCCCTTCAATAAAGCCACCATTTCATCCCAGTGGAAGTCCAATGGGGGTGGGATGCTAAGAAAACGGCCCTCTAAGCTTATCTTTTCTAGCCATGTATTATCATCTTTTCTTAATTAAATTGCAACTGAATTTCAGTTGCAATATGGTGGTATTTCCCATGAGTGCATCGGGTTTATCCATCGCCTCATTGTCATTGCGCTGTCATGGCCTGGGGGTAGCATTATTATGCGAAAACACCGCTGCCTCATTGTGGTAGTGTGAACTTTTTATGACATTTGGCGGTCGCACCCGCCGGTTCATGTCTTCAAGTACTTGAGTAAGCCAATGCCTGGCGCATGGCTTTTGCGCAACCAGCCGGCGGGCTTTTGATGCACAGGCTATTGCTGTGGCGGAACGCGGGCTGAGCGAATAGAGGAAAGAAAGTGGTCATGCCCCAGCTTAAGGTGGTTCAGGTTTCAATGCCGTTTTCTGCGCGCGACTGCGGCAGATCACGGCATGTATAGCACCATCTTGCGTTAAGGTATGTCCGACTCTTCCCAATCTTCATTGCGCGCCCTGTTTCTGGAACGCTATCACGAGTTCCGTCGCCGCTTGCAGTATCGCCTTGGCTCGCAAGACCTGGCCGACGACGCCTTGCACGAGGCTTTTCTGCGTGTCGAGGGCATGGGCGAGGTTGCGGCGGTCAAGTATCCGGTCGCCTATCTGTTTCGGATTGCGCTGAATGTTGCCGAGGACCAGAGAAAGGGCGGTGAACGGCTGTTGAGCGTGGCCGAGGTCGACGACCTGTATCAGGTGGCCGACGAGCTTGCGGATCCGGCGCGCATCGCCACGGGCCGCGCCGATGTGCGCTTGCTTGAGGATGTGTTGGCCGAATTGCCGGTGCGTCGGCGGGCCATCTTGATCGCGGCGCGGGTGGAAGAGCTGCCGCAGCGCGAGATCGCTTTGCGCTTCGGCATATCTCAGCGCGCGGTCGAAAAAGAGCTGCGCGCGGCGCTGGAGCATTGCTGCAAGCGCATGGACAAGAAATACGTTCAGCGTTTCGGGCCGGGGGCCGGCAAGGCGCATTAACTCTCCTTTGATCAATCCACCCGATTGCTGCACTCCCCTGGGGGGGTGTCCTGCCGCGTTGCCAGCCATCCCGCCAGGGGGCGTGTTAGATCTGGGCGATTGCATCAGAGGACTCTCGGGCATATGAAATTTTTATGACACTTGGCGGTCTTGCGTCCCGGTTTGGGTCTACTGACCATTACGCAGCCATGGCCGCCACGAGGCTTTCCTTTTCGGATCCTCCTGACTCCGGTCTGTTGCTGCATTGGCCAGATTGAGCAATTCAAGAGGGAAGTCGTCATGCGTCATCACAAGGCCGTCAAGGCCGCAAAACAGTCCAGTCCACGCGGTAAGCGGAAGTTGTCACAGGCGGGCGGGCAAGACGTCGCGCGCCTGACGCCGATGGCTGCGGCGCTTGCTGTGCTGGCGATGGTCGGCAGCCTGGCCGCGCCTCATGCCTACGCCCAGGTGCGCCCGTTCGGCAGCGGCTGGATGGCGGCCAAGGGCGCCGTGCAAGGGCATATCGCCAACACCGGCACGCTGCCCAATGGCATGCTGGCCGGGGTCAATTCGGCGGCCCGGCAACAGCAGCAGTCGCGCCAGCAATTGAACCGTTCGGTGGCCAACCTGGGGGCGGCAGCGGCGGCGATTGCCGCGCAGCAGGCGATACAAGCGGCGGCGCGCGCGAATGCGCCGGTCGAGCCGCCCGTGCCGGATGGGTATACCTCCGGCGGACTCTGGGACAAGGACGCGCAGGGCAATCTATTGACTTGGACGGGTGCGAACCGGCCTGACGTCAGCAACGCCAACGGCAAGCACACCGTCAACATCAAGCAAACCGCCGACAAAGCCATCCTGAATTGGGATACCTTTCACGTCGGCAAGAACACCACGCTTAACTTCGACCAGAGCGGCGGCAGCCTGAATCGCGATCCGTCCACGTCCAGCGACTGGGCGGTATTGAACAAAGTCGTGGGTGCGGGCACCGCGCCCAGCCAGATCCAGGGCGCGATCACGGCCCAGGGTACGGTGATGATCGTCAACCAGAACGGCATCGTGTTCTCGGGCGGCAGCCAGATCAATGTGCGCAACCTGGTGGCCGCCGCCGCCGACATGGACACCGATCAGTTCAGTAAAAACGGCCTGTACAGCGTGCAGTCCGGCGGCAGGTATCTGCCCTCCTTCACGAACGCCAGCGGCAAGCTGATCGTCGATGCCGGTGCGCAAATAGCCACCCGCGAACCGAGCTCGGTCACGCAAGGCGGCGGCTATGTGCTGCTGATGGGCAAGGAAGTCGCCAACGCCGGGGCGATCACCACGCGCAAAGGCCAGGCCGAACTGGCCGCCGGCGACAGTTTTGTGATCCGCAAGGGCGTGGGCACCGAGGCGAATCAATCGTCGACCACGCGCGGCAATGAAATCGCACCGCAATTCAATCTGGACAGCACGGCCGGCAAGGTCAGCAATACCGGCCTATTGCTGGCGCGCGAAGGCGACGTGACCCTGGCCGGGCGAGATGTGCGGCAGAGCGGCGTGGCCGTGGCCACCACCACCGTCAACGCGCGCGGCACCATCCATTTGCTCAATTCAGCCGGCGACACGCAAGGCCGGGTCACGCTGGGCGGCGGCGCCACCACCGCCGTCCTGATCGAAGACGATGGCGTGACCACAGCGCTCGACAGCCAGCGCGCCGCCGTGATGGCCGCCTCGGCAGCGCAGGATCTGGTGCGCCCCGGCACGGCGGTGGGCCAGTTCGACAATCTGTCGACACGCACGGACCGCCAGGATCAATCGCGGGTTGAAATCGTCAGCGGCGGGGATGTTCAGTTTGCGGGCAATTCGCTAAGCCTGGCCACCGGCGGCCAGATCGCGGTCAGCGCGGCGCATCGCAGCTTCGTGGCCGATGGCGCCATCCTGGATGTGTCCGGCGCGGTGGGCGTAAACGTGGCGATGTCCTCGAACAATGTGCTGGTCAACGTGCAAGGCAACGAGCTGCGCGATTCGCCGGCCAACCGCGACAGCGGCAAGCTGGCCAACAACGATATGTGGGTGGACCGGCGCAACCTGGTGTTTGTCGAGGGCGACTACGACGCGAAGACAAATCCAAGCGGTACGCCGGATCGTTGGTACACGGCCGGCGGCCTGCTGGAGGTTGGCGGCTACTTGAGCAACCAGGGCCACAGCATCGGTGAATGGGCCGCGCAGGGCGGCACGATCCAGTTAAACGGCCAGGAGGTGGTCACCCAACAGGGGGCGCTGATCAACCTGTCGGGGGGCACATACGATGTGGCGACCGGGTATGTGGCGCAAACTTGGCTGATCGGCAGCGACGGGCGCCGGTACAAGGCGGATAACGCACCGACGGACATGACGTTCGAGCGCATCTACAAGGGCTATGAAGCGGAGCACCCGCGCTGGGGCAAGTCGGAGTTTTTCATCAATCCGCTGATCGGGCCGCGGCAGCGGCTGGAGAACGGGTATACGGTAGGCCGGGATGCGGGCCGCCTGATCGTGGATGCACCCACCTCGGTGCTGGAAGGCGATATTCTGGCCACGGTGTATCAGGGGCCGCAGCAGTCGCGCGGGCGCGACGATATCGCTGATAGTTACTTGCAAAGCCAGACGGCGGCGGCCCGGGCTGGCGGCCTGTTGATTGGGCAATATGGTGGAAACGGCTTGAATGGCGCCCATGCGACTGATTTGGTGGTCGGCGAGTTCGGGGCGATTACCGGGGGCATGGCCGCCGATGGCGCGCTGGCCGAGGACAGGCTTACCACGACCTGGCTGGACGCGGCCTATTTGACGGCGCTGGGCCTGGGCGAACTGGACCTGGCCAGCAGCCTGTCGGTGACGGTGGATGCGCCGCTGGCGCTGGCCGATGGCGGTGCGTTAACCGTAACATCGCCGCTGATCGATATCGATGCCGACGTTACCGCGCATGGCGGCAGCATTGCGTTAGGTAATCTGATCCGCATACCGCCGACCAGCCTTCTTCCCGAACAATGGTCGCTACTGCCGGCGCCTGCGGGCACGGCGGCGCAGGTCAATATCGGCGCCAACAGCGAACTTGATTTGCGCGGCATCTGGTCCAATACCTTGATCGATCCGGACAGCCAGGCCGGTTTGCCGTACCAGCATGGCGGCAGCCTGACGGTTTCGACCACGGGCGGTATTGCCTTGGAAGCGGGCAGCGTGGTTGACGTCTCGTCCGGTGGCGCCGTTCTGCCCAATGGCAAGTTGCAGGGCGGTAAGGGCGGCAATGTCAGTCTGATCACGAACAATTACGCGCATCTCCCGGATGCTGTGTGGATTGCCGCCGACCGCAATGCGCCGCTGGTATTCGACGGCACGGTGCGCGCCTACGGCTTCAACGGCGGCGGCACGCTCACCCTGAGCGCGCCGCAAACCGTTGTCATCGGCGCTCATGCACCGTCCGGGGCGGGAGCTGAGGCTGGAACGGGAACTGAGGCTACAACTGGACCGGGGCCGGCGCTTAATCTTGATACCAGCCTGTTCCAGTCCGGCTTTACCGCCTACGACATCACCGGTTCCGACGGTATGCAGATCGCCGACGGTGCGACCCTGGCGCCGATGGTGCCGGTCTATCGGTTCAACGATGTGACGCGTGCGATGCGCGGCAGCACCATAGCGCAGGCTGCCGATCTGTGGACGCCGCCGCTCTTCACCGAAGACCCGCAACGCGGCAAGCTGACGCAGCGCATCGGCGCCGATGTAACGCTGGTGAGCACACGCGGCGATTTCCTGCTGCCGCAAAACGCCGCGATCGCGGTCGATCCGGGTCTTGCGGTCAATCTTTACATCAACGGGCAAACCACCGTCGACGGCGACATCAGCGCGCCGGGCGGTAGCATTTTGATCGCCGCTGCCGAGGAACAGACGAAACAACTACGGATACTCAATGGCAACGGCGCGTTCTCGCTGACGCGCTCGATCTGGATCGGCGAGGACGCGGTGCTGAATGTGGCGGGGTTGGGCCAGAGCGCCACGGATGTGCGCGGGCGCAGCTACGGTATGGTGAGCGACGGCGGTTCGATCGCGCTGGGTGGCGCCAATGGCGTGGCCAGCGATGCGTTCGTGATCGTGCGGCCGGGCGCCGTGCTGGATGCATCGGGCGCTGCGGCGACGATCGATATCGTCAACGGCAACACAGCCACCCCGACGCTGGTGGCCAGCGACGGCGGCAGCATCGCGTTGAACTCCAACAACGGCATCTACATCGACGGCACGATACGCGCCGCGGCCGGCGGCGCCGGTGCTTCCGGCGGCACGTTGAGCATGAATCTGGTCAGCCGCCTCTATTTCCCGATGGCGCTCAATCCGCAAAAGCCGGATGGCAGCATCGGTGTGGTGCCGGAGGAGCTTCGCCATCTGCGCAACATCACGATCACGCAGCAGCGCGAGGCGAGCGGCCTCGGCAGCGGCGCGCAAGCCGGGCAGGCCGATGCGGGCCTTTTGACCGGCAGCGCCGCGATCAGCGCTGACCAGGTCGCGCAAGGCGGCTTCGGATCGCTGGCGCTGAAAACTTCCGACCTGTTTGTGTTCAAGGACGATCTCAGCCTGACGCTGCCGCGCAGCCTGGCGCTGGCCGGCGGCATCTTCAGCGTGGCCGACGCCACGCCGGACATCGCCGTCGCGCTGGCGGCTCCCTACGTGAAGATCGATGGCCATGTCGAACAGACGGCGGGTGACGGGCAGTATAGTCCCGGCCTCCACGATGGCGGCCGCGGAAGCACCCAGCTCAACGCCAGCAGCTTTTCCGTCAACGCCGATCTGCTGGACATGACCGGCGGTCTTCGCTTCGGCGTATTCAGCCATGAGGGCAGCGGTTATCTGCGCTGGGTATCCACCAACGATGCGACGCCGGATCCCAGCACCAACGACAGTACTGCGACAAGCGGCGGCGATATCGTCAATGCCGCCGGTTTCGGGCAAGTCAATCTCACGAGCAGCGGCGATATGCGGTTCGGCAACGGTGTCGTCTCTACCGATACTTCAAAGGCACGCGTTGGCTGGCTCAAGACCAGCGGCGATCTGACCCTGACGGCCGCGCAACTCTATCCGCTGAGCGGCGCTTCGGTGGAGTTCTTTGCGGGGCTCAACGCGTCGAACGGGCATGGTGGCGTCAATGTGATCGATACCTTCGACCCGGCGCGGCCTCAGACGCTGACCATCCGCCGCAGCGGCGACGATTTGCCGCCGCAGCCGGCTTCGGCGTTCGGAAACATGTCCTTTATTGCGTCCACGATCGATCAGGGCGGCGTGGTGCGCGCGCCGCTGGGCCGGATAACGTTCAACAATTCGCCGACCGAGAGCGTGCAGGCGCCGGTCGATAAGACGGTTATTTTCCGCAGCGGCAGTGTCACCTCGGCCAGCGCCGACGGGCTGCTCATGCCGTTCGGCGGCACGACTGATGGCGTCAGCTATCAAGGCGCCGATGGCACATTGGTCGATCTGGGTTCGGCTCAGGTCGGTACTTCGTGGGGAGGTTTTCCCATCGTCGCGGGCGTGTCAATCAGCGCGACCTCAGTGGTCGGCGAAGCCGGCGCGGTGCTTGATCTGAGTGGCGGCGGCAACCTGGCCGGCGCCGGTTTCGTTACCGGTCGCGGCGGTTCGGTCGACACGCTGAAGACACCACTGGTCAATTCCAATCCGGCTAATACCTATAGCGCTGCCGGCAATCAGGTCTACGCCATCATGCCGGGCTATGCTTCGTCTTATGCGCCGGCGATTGCGGCCAATGGCGGCGGTGATCCGGCCATCGGCCGCCAGGTAACAATTCCCGGTGGCGTGCCGGGTCTGCCTGCCGGCACCTATACCCTGCTGCCGTCGAGCTACGCCTTGCTGTCGGGCGCCTTCCGTGTCGAAATCGGTTCCTCCGGTACGTCGACAATGGCATCGATCGCCTTGCCAAGCGGGTCGTACCTGGCATCTGGCACGATGGGTGTGGCCAATACCGGTATCCACGATGCCTTGCCGACGCAACTGATCCTGAGTTCCGGAAAGCAAGTGCGCAGCACCTCGCAGTACAACGAAATGAGCTATACCGATTTCGCGCGCAGCCAGGCCGCGATTTTCGGCAATGTGCGGCCGCGCTTGCCCGAGGATGGCAAAATCCTGCAATTCAGCATCGGCGCCTCCACCGGCGCGCCGTCGCTGTCTTTTGCCGGCACGGCGAATTTCACGCCAGCCGATGACGGCATCAACGGCAGTCTCCTGATCACGTCGTCGGCGCTAAACGGCATCATCGACATCACCGCGCCGGGCGCCGCGCCGGTCATCGGCCATACCTCGCTCTCCAGCAGCGATATCAACGCCTTCCACCCAGCGACATTGTTCATCGGCGGCGGCTACAGCTATTTGCCCCCGGAGAATTCGGCGGGAGGTGGCGTCGATCTTTTGCCCATCACTGAGGGAACGGACTCGGCGGTCAGCATTCTGGACGGCGCCGACCTGCATGCGGGGCAGGTCTTCCTCGTCGGCAAGGCGATCAACGTGGCGGGCGGCGCTACCATCGACACGCGCGGCCAAAGCAAGACCGGGCTTGATTCTAGTTTCGGCTATGTCTTCAGGGGCTCCAACTTCCTCACGGTCGCCAACGGCTGGCTCAACTTCCTGCCGGCCACCGGATCCGGCACCAGCATGGACATTGCCAGCGGTGCATCGCTGCTGACCGAAGGCAGTATCGTGATCGGCGCTCCCGGCGCGTTCACCATGGGTGACGTCAATTTCGGCGCGCGCTATCTCACCGTCACGCAGGACACGATCAATGCCGGCGATGCGGCGGCATTGGCTGCTGCGCAGACGGTGAACGTGCTGCCGGCCGGCTGGACGCTGAATCAGGCGGCGCTCGACCGGCTGCTGCGGCCATCGTTGAGTGCGGGCGTGCCGGCGCTGGAGCGGCTGACGCTGACTGTGAGCGGCTCAGTCAACCTGTTTGGCAACGTGACCCTCGATGCGCGCAGCCAGTCGGCCGGCGGCGTCGAATTCGTGCTCAATACGCCCGCCATCTACGGCCTCGGCGCGGCAACCGACACCGCGACCATCATCGCGGACCATCTGGTCTGGAACGGCATCCGAACTGGAAGCATGAATACAGTCTCCGGCGTGGCGAACTACGGTACCGAGGCGCCGGCGGTCATCAAGCCGAATGGCGCCGGGACCGGCACCGGTAATCTGGTGGTGCAGGCTCAGGACATCCTGTTCGGCTACGACGAAGACAGCCGGCCGACCGATGGCTTCACGCTCGATCGCATTGCCGTCGGCTTCGCCAATGTTGCGCTCAATGCCGGCGGACGCATCACCGCCAACAGCGACGGTACGCTGTCCGTCGGGCAAAGCAAGGATTCGTCCGGCAAGCTGGTCGGCGGAAATCTCACCTTGAGCTCGCCACTGCTCACCGCCGAGGCGGGGTCCACTATCGACTACGAAACCGGCGGCGCCATGCGCGTCGTCGCGCCGGCCGGTGTGGCGCCGACTGACACGTCGGCGGTCGCCGATCTCGGCGGCACCTTGTCGTTCAGCGGCGACAGCGTGTTCGTCGATACAGCGTTGGCGCTGCCGAGCGGCAAGCTGACGCTCAACGGCTTCAATGACGTAGCCATCGGCAGCAATGCGCGCATCGATCTGGCCGGCCGTACAGTGGCGTACTTCGATGTCAACAAATATGGCTGGGGCGGCGATCTGGTCCTCACCAGCGACCATGGCGGCATCACGCAAGATGCCGGTGCGCTGATCGATGTGTCGGCGACTTACAATCAGGCCGGCTCCATCGCCGCGATCGCCGACGATGGCCATATCGCGCTCAACGGCACGCTGCGCGGCAGCGCCGTGTCGGACAGCCAGAGCGGCAGCATCGGCCTGCGCGCACAGAGCCTCGGCGATTTCGCCGCGCTCAATGCCATGCTCAACGACTCCGGTTTCTTCCGCAGCCGCGCCTTCGTATTGCGGCAGGGCGATCTCACGGTCGGCGACGGGGTGAGGGCGCAGTCGGTGTCGATCTCGGTCGATGACGGCAGCCTCACGGTCAACGGCAAGATCGATGCGTCGGGCGATGCGCCGGGCAGCATCCGTTTCGCGGCGAAGGGCGACCTGACGCTGGGCGCCGCCGCGGTGCTCGACACGCATGGCAATGCGTTGCAGACTGACAGCAACAAGGCGCCGATCGAGGCCAGCAATACCGCGCATATCGATCTGACGACGGCGCAAGGCCAGGTCGTGCTCACACCGGGCGCGACCATCGACATGCGCACGCCGGACGGCGTGTTGCGCGGCAAGCTGGAGATCAATGCACCGCGCCTTGGCAGCGGCAGCAGTAACGCCACCGGCACGGACGCGCCGGCCAACGCCACAGGCAACGACATCGCGATCTCCGCGGCCGGTCCGCTCGACATTCGCGGCGCCGCCAGCATCGCGGTCAACGGTTTTACGACCTACACCAACGCGCCGGTTGATCCCGACCATGCCAACGGGCAGATCATCGATCAGGCCTGGCTCGACCTGATCCATCAGGACAGCACCGTTTTCACCGACAGCGCACTCGGCAACGGCGATCTGCAGAACCGGCTTGCCGGACTGAAGGCTTACGTCAGCGCCTTCCATTTGCGTCCCGGCGTCACCATCGCCAGTGCGACGCCGGATGGCGATCTGACCGTCAAGGGCGATCTCGATTTCTCCAACTATCGCTACGGGCCGGGGGCGGACACCGTCAATCACAGCGGCATCGGCGAAGTCGGCGTTATCAACTTCCGCGCCGGCGGCACGCTCACGGTCAAGGGCAGCATCAATGACGGCTTCGCGCCGCCGCCGGTGTCGCCGGACGCACTGACCACGTTGCTGTCGGGCGCCGTGACTGCGGACTATGCGGTCACGACCGCCGGCGCAGTGCTGGCCGGAGGGTGGTTTATCGGTATTTTCGACGACTCGGCCCCCGCCGTCACGCTCGGCTTTGCGCTGCCGCTGGGGCCGGACTTCCTGATCCTCTTTGATCCCTCGCTGAACCATCCATTGCCTATCGATATTCCGCTGGCGCAGGATTTCACGATCGGTGGCTTCGGTGATGGGCCGCTCGGCGGAGAGATTCGCGCCGCCGATGGGCATGTGCTCTATTCTGCGACGGATATCGTGCCTCCCGGCACATTGATTCCGGCGGGCAGTGTGCTGGGCAGAGGAGTTTCCACTGCGATCGGTGCTGCTCAGGGAATCTTTACGACGCTCACGCAATGGCCGGCCAATACCGACCTTTATTTGGCGGGCGCCAACATGATCACGCCGCAAATAACGCTTCCGGCAGGCGCCGTGTTGCCGGCCAATTTTTCGCTCACTGATGTCTCCGTGACCGGGCCGGGCGACCGCAAGGTCTGGGCGACCTCCGCGATGCAGACGCCGGGCGCACAGTCGTGGTCGATGCGGCTGGTCGGCGGCGCCGACCTTGGCGGGGCCGACAGCCGCGCATTGCGGCCGGCAGCCAATCTCGCCGCCAGCGCCGGCAATGTGGTGCTGAGCGATCCCTTCAACGTCAACCTGAGCGGCCTCGGAGGCCCGAGCGTCGGCGTCAGCGTGGTGCGCACCGGCACCGGCAATCTTGAGATTCTGGCCGGCGGCAGCTACCGGCAGGATTCGCCTTATGGCGTCTACACGGCGGGCACCGCGATTGCGGAGACGGGCGCGGCGGCGAACGATGCTTACAACGTAGCTCGTGCCAGGTTCGCTGACGGCACCGTGCTCGGCGCGGCAAACGCGGCCGATCCCGCGAACTATGAAGCGACGCTGAATGCACAGCGCATGTATTACACCGAGCATGGTGGCGATTTCCTGCTGATGGCGCAGGGCGACATCGGCGGCACGCTGAAGACGGGGGATTCCACCGAGGTCGGTAATTGGCTGTGGAACCAGGGCGGGTCCGGTCAGGCGACCGCCTGGGGCATCAATTTTGGCAGTTATGCCGCCAATTTCGGTGTGAACCAGAGCAACGGACAGGTTGAGCCGATGCTTAGTCTCCAGGCCTTTTCCGGTATGGGAACGCTCGGCGGTGGCAACGTCACGCTGCGCGCCGGCGGCGACATCGGCAATGCCGACCGGGGTATCGTGGCGACAATCGGCGGCAGCGGCCGCGTGATGGACGGCAAACTAGTGCAGACCGGTGGCGGCACATTGACGGTCGAGGCTGGCCGCAATGTCGGCACCGGCGGCAACCAGTTCGTCGATCTGCGCGGCGATATCCAGGTGGCGGCAGGCAACTTCGGCAGTCTGCTCTCCAAAAGTTTCGGCTACAACGGCGTCTCCGACCCGCGCCCGCACGATCCATTGCAGAACTTCGGCATGACTGTTGCGGATGGCGGTTCCTTCGTGCCCGGCGATGGTGCGATTTCGGTGCGGGCGCGCGGCGATCTGGCGATGGGGGCCATATCAGACCCTGGCCGCGTCGGCAGCGGCCAGCTTGCCGATGGCGGGGCGGACGGCACACGGGTTGTTTCTTTGTTTACGCTGTGGACCGGCCGCACCGTGGTCGATCTGAGCGCTGCCGGTGGCAATGCTGTGCCATTGGCGGAGGATCAGGGCTCATCGTCCTCCTCGATACTGCCATCGATCATCCATGTGGCTGCGGCCAGTGGCAGCATTTTCCTTACCCCGGCGCTGGACGGCTTGTCTCTTCAGATGCCGTCGCCGGCCGGGGAGCTGGAGTTGCTGGTGCGCGATTCGATTATCGGACGCGACGGTCTGCGTGCCGTCGGACCATTGTCGACTTCGATAGCCAGCATACCGACGCCGCTCAATCCGGCCTGGATGTTCAGTTCTCAGAACGGATTGAATTACACGATAACCGATTCCAATGTCTGGACGCCGGCGGGTTCCTTGCCCAATCAGATTGACTTTCAAGCTTCCGGTACGCTGTTCGCGTTTGGAGCGAACACCATCAGCGATGCGAGCGCCGCCAGCGATGGCGCCAAGTCGCACATCTATGCGATCAATGGCGACGTCACCGGCCTGCACTACGGGGAGGTCTATGTCGACGGTCAATTCATCGGCAACGGGAACTTTTACACAAACTACTACCGCGCGGCGAAACCGGTGGACATCATGGCCGGCGGCGACATCGTCAATCTCGGTGGAATGATCCTCCATGCCGATCCGGCCGATATCTCCACCATCGCCGCGGCCGGCCACATCATTTATGTCGGAAGGAACGTGGCGGGGACATCCGGTGGCGACCTCATGGCCGGTCTGCAGATTGCAGGGCCAGGCACATTGGAAATCACCGCAGGCAAGAATATCTACCAGGGCTCCAGCGCCAGCATCGAGAGCATAGGCGCGAAAGTGTCCGGCGATACGCGGCCAGGCGCTGACATTGTGCTGCAGGCCGGCGTCGGCATAGGCGAGGGCGTACCGGGCGTTGGGCAGGTGGACTGGACGGGTTTTGCAAACCGCTATCTCGATCCAGCGAACCTGGCCGGCGCGGGGCCGCTGGCCGATCAGCCGGGCAAGGTGGCGAAGACCTATGATGAGGAACTCCATACGTGGCTTGAGCAGCGCTTCGGTTTTGCGGGAACCACGCAGGATGCGCTGGCGTATTTCAATGCCTTGCCGGTCGCGCAGCAGCGTGTTTTCCTGCGCCAGGTCTATTATGCCGAGCTGACCGCCGGCGGGCGCGAGTACAACGATGTCGGCGGCCCGCGCTTCGAGTCTTATCTGCGCGGCCGCAATGCCATCGCCGCCCTGTTCCCGCGGGAGGATGCCTATCAGGGCGACATCCGGCTGTTCAGCGCAAAAGAAACGGTCGGCGGCAAGGTGGCCAGCGGTTCGGTGCATACCGATTTCGGCGGCGACATCCAGTTACTGGCGCCGGGCGGGCTGCTCACTGTCGGCACCGACGGCCTCGCGCCGGGCGCCGATGCCGGCTTGATCACGCAGGGCGCCGGCAACATTCTGATCTATTCCAAGGGCAGCGTGCTGCTGGGCCTGTCGCGCATCATGACCACTTTCGGCGGCAATATCCTGGCGTGGTCGGCCACCGGCGACATCAATGCCGGTCGAGGCGCCAAGACCACGGTGCTGTTCACGCCGCCCAAGCTCACCTATGACGAGATCGGCGACGTGGCGCTGGCGCCGCAGGTGCCGAGTTCGGGAGCGGGTATTGCGACCTTGGCGCCGATTCCAGAGGTACCCCCGGGCAACCTCGATCTGATCGCGCCGCTGGGCACGATAGACGCGGGGGAAGCGGGCATTCGTTTCTCGGGCAACGCCAATTTTTCGGCACTGCATGTGGTCAATGCGGAAAATATCAAGGGTGACGGCGAGGTGACGGGCATTCCGGTCATGGCGGCGGTCAACGTCAGTGCCTTGACCTCGGCCAGCGCGGCATCCAGTTCAGCAGCCACCGCCGCGCAGGACACCGTGCAGCGCTCTCGCGCCGAAGCGCGCAAGAACCAGCCGTCCATCTTCAGCGTGCAGATCCTGGGCTTCGGGGGTGAAAGCATAAGCGGCGGCGGCGCCAGTCCCCAACCCGCCGGTTACAAGCCCGATGGTGTGGTTCAAGTGCTGGGCGCCGGCGAACTGACCGAGGCGCAGCGCGGGGCATTGACCCTTGCCGAGCGCGGCAAGCTGAATTAGCGCTCAAGGCGCGACAACCCCAAATGCCGTTCGTATGAAGTTTTTGTGACATTTGGCGGTTGTTTGTTGCCATATCCGTCTTACAGAGAGAGGCGCCGCGCGTAGCGAGTACGCAGCGACCTGCCGTTACGTCGTCACGGCCGCTGGTTCCCAGCCGATATTGGCTGGAACCAGCGGTTTTTTTAAGTTTTCTATTGCGGACAGAGTCCATCCAAATGGTTGACGTGGAAAAGAAATATATAGCGGTAAAGGGCATGGCGGTTCGCATGACCATGATGTTCCTTGCCTGTTCGGCCACCTTGTTGGGCGGCAACGCGGCGGCGCAGGGCGCGCCCGGTACGGAGGCCCCCGCCACGGCGGATACGGCCAAGCGGGTCAACGTCAACGAATATATCGTGCGCGGCAATACGGTGCTGCAGTCCCGCGATATCGAGAAAGCCGTCTACCCCTTCCTTGGGCCCGAGCGCAGCCTGGCCGACATCGAGTCGGCGCGCGCGGCCCTGCAGAAGGTCTACCAGGATCGCGGCTACCAGTCGGTATATGTGGACCTGCCCGAGCAGCAGGTAGCCGAAGGCATCGTCTTCCTGCAGGTTTCCGAAACCAAGGTCGGACGCTTGCGAGTGGTGGGCGCCAAGCATTACTCGCCGCTGGCCATACGCGATGACGTGCCGGCGCTGAAAGAAGGCGAAGTGCCCGATTTCAACCAGGCGCAGGTGGAGCTGACCGAACTGAATCGCAGCGCCAGCCGCCAGGTCGTGCCGCTGGTCAAAGAGGGCGCGCTGCCCGGCACCATGGATGTGGACCTGAAGGTCGAAGACAAAAGCCCCTGGCACGCCAGCGTGGGTCTGAACAACGACTACAGCGCCGATACCACCAAGCTGCGCAGCACGGTCACGCTAGGGTATGACAACCTGTGGCAGCACGGCGATGCGGTGTCGCTTACCTATTTCACCGCGCCGCAGGAGCAGGACAACGCCAAGGTCTGGTCGGGCTCCTACACGCGGCCGCTGTCTCCGCGCTGGAGCCTGCAGTTTTCCGGCTACCGCTCGGACAGCAATGTGGCCACGATAGGCGGCACGAACGTGCTGGGCAAGGGTTATTCGGTGGGCATGTCGGCAACCTATTCCATGATCCCTTCGGGCAACTGGAACAATTCGCTGTCTTTCGGCCTGGACTACAAGAAGTTCGACGAGGCGCTGGAGTTCGGCGGCGATTCCGATGTCGTGCCCCTGAAGTATGTGCCATTCACGTTTTCGTATAACGGCTATCGCTATACCGAAACCTCGCAAAGCAGCCTGGGCCTGAGCCTGGTCGCCGCCACTGAATCCTTCTTCGGCCAGAACAGCGGCGACCGGGATTTCGACAACAAGCGTTATCGCGCCAACCCCAGCTTCGCCCTGATCAAGGGAGACATCAGCCACACGCAAAGCATGTTCGGCGATTGGCAACTGGCTCTGCGCGGCGCGTTCCAGGCGGCGTCCGGCCCCCTGGTGTCGAATGAACAGTTTTCAGCCGGCGGGGCCACCAGCATTCGCGGCTACCTGGCCGCCGAGCGCACCGGCGACGACGGCCTCCTGGCTTCGCTGGAATGGCGCACGCCGTCGGTGGCGCGCTGGCTGGGCCCGCGCGTGAACGAATGGCGTTTTTATACCTTTGTCGAATATGCCGCCATGCGCCTGCAGGACCCGCTGCCCGAACAGGAATCGCGCTTCAGCCTGGCCAGCGTCGGCATAGGCACACGCCTGCAAATGCTGGACTGGCTGACGGCCGGGCTGGACTGGGGTTATCCGCTCAAGGACGGGGCCACCACCACCAAACACGATCCTCGCGTGAATTTCAATCTTCGCGCCAGTTTCTAACCCTCTATTTTTCATCTGGAAAGACCTCGGAGTATTTCGACCATGCAACGATTATTGATACTGATGCTTGCCGTCCTGGCGGGCCTGTTGCCGGCGGCGGCCAACGCCTGGTGGCAACCCGACTGGAATTACCGCAAGTCGATCGCGATAGACACGACCACCGAAGGGGCCGCCATTGCCGAGAACGTGGGGCGCACACCTATGCTGGTGCGTTTGCATACGGGCAATTTCGCCTTCGATGGCGTCAACGAGAACGGCTCTGATATCCGTTTCGTGGCCGGCGACGACAAGACAGTGCTCAATCACCAGATCGAGAGCTTCGATCCCTTGATGGGCATGGCGCTGATCTGGGTGGATGTCTCCGATGTCGCGGCCAGCCAGCGCCAGGACATCTGGATGTACTACGGCAACAAGGCCGCGCCCGCCACGGGCAACGGCCAGTTGAGCTTCGACCCTAACTACACCCTGCTATACCACTTCGATGCGACGGCCGGTGCGCCGCCGCGCGACACCACGGCTTACAGCAACCATGCGCAAACGCCGGTGGCCGGTTCCGTGGACGGCGTGATTGGCCGCGCGGCGCAGTTTGCCGGCGCGGGTCCGCTGATGCTGCCGGCCAGTCCCTCGCTGGCATTGCCGGCGGCGGGCGCTTTTACGTTCAGCGCATGGATACGCGCTGACCAGCCGGCCGGCGAGCAACTGATTTATGCGCGCCGCGATGCGGGCAATGCGCTGCTGATCGGCTTGAACCAAGGCGTGCCTTTTGTTGACGTCAACGGCCAGCGCACCCAGCCCGGCCAGCCGGTTTCGCCCGGCACTTGGCAGCATGTGGCGGTGACGGCGGACGGCAGCCAGATTGTGCTGTATGTGAATGGGCGCGCCAGCGCTACGTTGGCGGCCAGCTTGCCGCCTTTGAATACGGTGGCCGCTGTCGGCGGCGATGTGCCTGGCTTTGTGGCGCCGGCCGCTGCAGCAGCACCCGCCGACCCGGCTGCAGCCGCCACGGAACCCGCCGCCGCCGCGCCTGTGTTCGCTCCTTTCGTTGGCGCCATCGACGAACTGCGTCTTTCCAAGATAGCCCGCCCTGCGGCGCTGATACTGGCTGACGCCACCGCGCAGGGCGCGGAGTCGCGCCTTGTGGTTTATGGCGCGGACGAAGAGCAGTCGGGCTTTGGATTCGGCAGCCTGGGCTTTCTGTTGAACGCCATCCCCTTCGATGCCTGGGTCATTCTCGCCGTATTGGCGGCCATGATGGTTCAGTCCTGGATCATCATGATCAGCAAAAGCCGCAGTGTGTCGCGCCTGGCCAGCTCCAACGAGCTCTTCCGCGAGGCCTTCTCCAAAGTCGGGCAGCGGCTGGAGCTATTGGCCGATGACGCCACGCTGGCGACCCGCCTGAAGAACTCGTCGCTGTGGCGCCTGTATGCGGTGGCGGTCAACGAGATACGCACCCGCCGTGCCCAAGGCGCGGACGTGGATGCGATTTCGGGAGCCACCATAGAAGCCATACGCGCCTCGATGGACGCTGTGCGCACCAAGGAAAACCAGAAACTGGGCGCCAGGCTGGGCGTGCTGTCCAACGCCATCGCCGGCGGTCCTTACATCGGGCTGCTTGGCACGGTGCTGGGCATCATGGTGGTGTTCCTGGGCACGGCCATGGCCGGCGATGTGAACATCAATGCGATCGCACCCGGTATGGCCGCGGCGCTGATCGCCACGGCGGCAGGCTTGTTCGTCGCCATCCCCGCGCTGTTCGGCTACAACCGGCTGGTTTCGCGCAACAAGGATGTCAGCGCCGACATGCGGGTATTCGTGGACGAATTCGTTACCCGCCTGGCCGAAGTGTATGGCGAAAAAAATGCCTCCGCCAGCCAGCCCAACGCCGCGCCGGCCGGCGCATAAAGGAATACAAGCATGGCTTCCGTATCTTCTTCGATGGACGACGATGACGCAGCACCGGTCGACGGCATCAACATTACGCCTTTGGTCGATGTGCTGATGGTGGTGCTGGTCATGTTCATCCTGACCGCCACCGCGCAAGTGTCCGGCATTCAGGTCAACCTGCCCAAGGCCAGTTCTTCGGTTTCGCTGTCGCAGCCCAAGACCAAGGCTATTTCAATCAACGACGCCGGCCAGGTGTTCCTGGATGCCTATCCGGTAACGCTGCCCGAACTGGAAGACCGCCTGCGCACCGAAAAGGCATTGAACCCCGACTTTCCGGTGATCGTGCGCGGCGATGCGACCGTGCAATTCCAGAAAGTGGTCGAGGTGCTGGATCTCATGCGTCGCCTGGAATTGTCGCAGGTAGGCCTGGTCACCGGTAAACCGAGTTGAACCTTTGAACTCTCAGAAACCCATGTCGCCGAAAACACCCCAATCGCCCGAGGCAGGAAAGCCGGGCACCGAACCGGGCCGCACCGGGGCGCAAGCGCCTGGTTCGCCTAATGGCGGCCAGGAACCTATCGCCTGGCTGTCCGAGCCCGAGGCGCCGCGCGGGCGCTCGCTGTTCACGATTGCCAAATGGTTTGTGGGCGTGGTGGTCGTGGCCGCGCTCGGATGGATCATCTACCAGTGGGCCAATGATATGTCGGGCGTCAAGCGCGATGCGCCCAAGCTGGCCACCATCATTCCATTGCCGCCCCCTCCTCCTCCTCCGCCCGAGCCTGAAAAGCCGCCCGAGCCCGAGGAGCCCAAGGAAGAGATCGTTCAGCCCGAGCCCGAACCTGAACCCACGCCCCAGGATGATCCGAAACCCAAGGAAGAGGCCCCGCCTTCGCCCGCCGACGATCTGGCCAACCCGATGAAAATCGATGGCGATGCGCAGGCCGGATCGGATGCTTTCAATATCGGCGCGGGCAGCGGCGGCGGCATGGCGGGCTCCGGCGGGGGACGCGCAGGCAGCGCCACATACAGCCAGTATCTGGCTTATATGTTCCAGCGCATTCTGCGCGAGGACGAGCGCACCCGCAATCTGGTTTTCCGCTTGAACGCCGACATCTGGCTGACGGCCAGCGGCCAGATCACGCGCGTCGAGCTGACCAAGACCAGCGGCGATGCCGAGATCGATCAACAGGTCATTGCAGCCGTGCGCGCGGTGGGACAGATGGACGAGCGGCCGCCCGCTTCCATGAGCATGCCCGTGCGCGTGGCTTTCCAGGGCAGGCGCCCTAATTAACCGTATACAGATCTACCGATACCCTTGCCCTCAGGAGCAGTTTCAATAATGAATCACCTTCTCAACATGCAGCCCCATCCCCGCCGGCTCGCCGCCGTCGTGGCGGTGGCCCTGGCGCTGTCGGCGATCCCGGCCGCCGCGCAATCGGCCGCCCCTTCTGAAAACGCCACCATCAACCTGATCCGCCTGCTGGTGGAGCAGGGAGTCTTGAAGAAAGACCAGGCCGATTCCCTGGTCAAGCAGGCCGCTGCCGAAGCGGCCCAGGCGAAGTCCGCGGCTCCGGCCAAGGGCGGCGCGGGGCTGGCCCAGGCGGGCGATGTGCGCGTGCCGTATATTCCGGAAACCGTGCGCGACCAGATCCGCGACGAGGTCAAGACCGAGGTCATGGCGCAGGCCAAGGCCGAAAACTGGGCGCAGCCCAACACCTTCCCCGATTGGGTTTCGCGCATTACCGTGGAAGGCGATGTGCGCGTGCGCGGCGAGTCGCGCGGCTACAACGAAGGCAACAGCAACGAGGTCACCGATTTCGCCCAGCTTAACGCCACGGGTCCGTATGATGTGAACACGGATACCAATAACCGCTTTCCACCCATTCTGAACACACGGCAGGACAGGCGCAACCTGGCGCGGGTGCGTGCCAGGCTGGGCGTGCGTGCCGATATTTCCGACAACTGGACGGCGGGCATTCGCCTGGCCACGGGCAACGACGACAGCCCCGTGTCCACCACGCAGACGCTGGGCGGCGGCATGAACAAGAAAGACATGTGGCTGGACCAGGCTTACATCACCTATCGTCCCACGGCCTGGGCCTCGCTGACCGGCGGGCGCATCGCCAACCCGTTCGAGTCGACCGATCTGCTGTTTTCCAGCGACCTGAATTTCGACGGCGCCGCCGCCATCTTCAAGCATCCGCTGGCGGGGCGCGACGTTACCCTATTCGGTACGCTGGGCGGTTTTGCCACCGAATACGCCAACAACCCCTGGAGCTCATCCGAGTTCGGCGAAGGCAAGAGCGAGAACAAGTGGCTGCTGGGCGGCCAGGTGGGAGCCGAATGGAAGATCGACGCGAAGAACACCTTGCGCGGCGCCGTGGCGTATTATCGCTTCGACAATATCGCGGGCCAGCGCTCCAGTTCATGCGACGGTCCTTGGTTCGGCGAGGGTTGCGACACGGATTGGTCGCGGCCGGCATTCATGCAAAAGGGCAATACGGTGTTCCTCTTGCGCAATATCGAGCTCAACCCCAACGCCGCGGGCCCGAATGGCACCTCAGGCCCGCAATTTACGGAACAGCCGCAGTACGTCGGCCTGGCTTCGGAATTTAATCTTCTGGACTTGAACCTGCGCTGGGACACCCGCATCATGAACGGCATGGGCCTGCGCCTGAGCGGTAATTATGTGCGCAACCTGGCCTACAACAAGGACAGGATGCAGAGCCGTTCCGAGGGGCAGATCGTCAACAACCTGAGCGACGACGGCCAGATCCAGAGCGGTCCGAATGCCTGGATGCTGCACGCGGCGCTGGGCAACGGGTTTGATCTTCGCGACAAGGGCGACTGGCAGGTGTTCGTCGGCTACAAGTACATACAGCCTGACTCCATGCCTGACGGCTACAACGATTCCAGCTTCCACCTGGGCGGCACCAATGCGCGCGGCTACTACCTTGGCGGCGGCTATGCCTTTGACAAGAATGTCTACGGTCAGTTGCGCTGGAGCAGTTCCCGTGAAATCTATGGCGCTCCTATGTCGATCGACGTCATGCAGCTTGAAGTCAACGCCCGCTTCTGATGCGTTTGGATGGGGTGCGAGGCAGGCCGCCCGGTTTCGGGCGGCCTGCCTCGTTGCATGTCTGTTGCTGGCCGGCGCTGTGGCGCACGCCCAGGCCGTCGGTACGCAGCAGAAGGGTTCCGTCCTGCGCTTCGACATTCCCGCGCAATCTTTGGAGCAGGCCTTGGCCGATTACAGCCTGACTACCGGTTTTTCGGTGCTGGTGGCCAGCCAGTTGACGGCGAGCTTGCGCAGCACGGCGCTGCAGGGCGAATTTGCGCCGCGGCAGGCCCTGGACAGGCTTTTGCAGGGCACGTCGCTGCGCGTGCGCTATTCCAGTCCCACCGCATTCACATTATTGCCGCCGGCGCGTTCCGGCCCGCGGATGGCGCCGGTTGCGCCGCGGACCGACAAGGGTGGCCAGGGTTCCTTTCGGGGCAGCTACTATGCGGGACTTATCCAGAAGGCCGTAACCGGCGCATTGTGCCGTTCACGGGCGGAGGATTTTGGCCGCTATCGGGCCAGCCTGCAGCTCTGGATCAGCGCCGCGGGCGTGATCGAACGGGCTCGTTTGCTTGAATCCACAGGACGAAAAGAACGGGATGCGGCGCTGCCGCGCCATCTGGCCGGCGTGGCGATCGATGGGCCTCTTCCGCCTGGCCTGCCCCAGCCGGTTACCATCCTGCTGACGCCGCACCCCAATGCCATGGCCGACTGCCGGCCTTTCGGCGTGTTTGCGCGCTGATGGAGCCCCCGAGATGTGGAAACAAAATGTGTGTACGGTTCGGTCTGAAGCCATTGAAACCGTCTAAGGCAGCATGAGCGATACGAAATTCATCCTTGGTACGCAAACCGCGTTGCAGCGCGAAGCGCAAGCGTGGGTCGTTCGCCTGGCTTCGGGCGGCGCTACCGCTGTCGACGGCCAGGAGTTCCGGCGCTGGTGCGAGCAAAGTCCGGAGCATGCGCTGGCTTTTGCGCAGGCGCGCGAGGTCTGGCAGGCGATGCTGCCCGCCGCGCGCGCCATTCATGACGACGGCGCGGCGCATGGCATGGCTTGGAACGGCATGCCATCCAGGCCGGGGCGGCGCGCATTTCTGGGTGGAGCGCTTGCCGCCGGCGCGGCCTACCTGGCCGTGCGTCCTCCATGGCAGCTTTGGCCGGCCTTGCCGGATCTGGCGGCGGACTACCGCACTTCGACGGGCGAGCAGCGCCGTGTGGCGCTGGCCGGACACGTAACGGTGGAAATGAATACGCAAACCCGCATTAATGTGCGCAAGGCTGAACAGGGCGTGACAGGCATGCAATTGCTGGGCGGCGAGGCGGAGGTGCAGGCTTCTGCGGGACTGTCCTCGGCCTTCACCGTGCTGGCCGGATCCGGCCAGGTGCGCGCGCTGGCCGCGCGGTTCAATGTGCGGCATACCAGCGACGAGGTGTGCGTGACTTGCCTGCAGGGCAGCGTGGAGCTGGACTATGCCGGCCGCAGCATGCCCGTCAAAGCCAATTGGCAAGTCACTTACGATGCGCGCGCCATCGGTGCGCCGCGCCCGGTGAACAGCGCCGAGGTCACGGCCTGGCGCCAGCGCCGGCTGGTGTTCAACAACGTGCCGCTGTCGCAGATGGTCGATGAGCTGAATCGATACTGGCCCGGCCGGCTGGTGCTGACCAGCGCATCGCTGGGCAGAAATTTGGTCCAGGCGCAGTTTTCCCTGGATCGCCTGAGCGACGCGACCGCGTTGATCCGCGATGCCTACGGCGCCAGCGTGACCGAGCTGCCGGGCGGCGTGCTGCTGCTGAGCGGCGGGGAAACATGAAGTTTTTGTGACATCAGGCGGTGCCGGCCTGTCTTTTTCGTCTAATAGAGTATCAGGCGGCAAAGCATAGCCGTCCCCGTCCATGCCGCACAAAGGAAGCAGACATTGTGGTCACCAGCAAGACTGTCCTCGCCAAACTGGCTCGAGTTCTCGATTACCTGATTCGTCAAAAATCACCTTCGGCGGCCGCAGGGCCATCGACCGGCTATGCCCTGGCCTGGCTAGGCGCCATGGGTGTGATGATAGCGGTGGCCGCCCCCGGCGCCGCTCATGCTCAAAGCCAGAGCATGGAAGAGCGCCTGCGCACTCAATTGCGCAACACCACTCAGCAATTGCAAGCCCTGCAAAGCCAGCAGGCGCAGGTCAATGCGGCCAAGGTGGCGGCCGAGGCGCAGCGCGACGCAGCCCAGAAAGACATCGAACAATTGCGCGCGCAATTGGGCAAGTCCGAGGGGCAGGCGAAGCAGTTGGCCGAGCAGCAGGATTCCATGCAAGAGAGCGCGCGCGCCCAGGTGGCCGCGAGCCAGGCGCAAATGGGCAAGTTCAAGGGCGCCTACGATGAATTGCTGAAGCTGGCGCGCACCAAGGAAACGGAACGCACGGCATTCAAGGCCAGCCTGGATAAGCGCGAGTCCGAACTGACCCTGTGCACAGCCAGGAATCGCGAGCTTTACGACGCGGGCAAGGAGATCCTGGCCGCCTACGAAAACTTCAGCACCGGCGATATGCTAAAGATACGCCAGCCTTTTGCCGGCGACGCCCGCGTGAAGTTCGAAGAGCAGGCCCAGTCGTACGGCGATAAACTCTACAGCGGGCGATTCGATCCGCGCCAGGTCGCGGCCCCGGTGGCCAAGGCGGCCGATGCCGCCAAAGCGGCGCCTTCCTCGAAGGCAGCGGGCGATCAGTCCTGATTACGGGCCCGGCCTTGCGCCGGCCCGACGATTTTTTCTTTTTTCATCCCTTTCAAATTACAGCAGGAATCCGCCATGAGCGATACAGAACTGATACACGACATTAGCCCCGAGCGTTTGACCGAGCTGTTGCAGAATGCCGGCTACCGTGTCAACTCCTCCGAGCAGAACGGCCAGATCCAGTTGCTGAGCGCCAGCCAGGGCATAGGCTTTGCGGTGCGCTTCGGTAATCCGGCGGCCGAAGCCGGCCGCTTCCTGGACTACACCTTCAGTTGCGCCTTGCGGGTGCAGGGCGAACTGCCGGCCGGGCTGGTAGGCCAATGGAATGTGACCAAGCGCTTTGCCCGCATGACCGAGCAAGGCGGTTTCCTGGTCCTGGAAATGGATGTCGTGGCAGCCGGCGGCATCGCCGCCACGCATCTGCGCGCCAACACCGAATTGTGGGATCGCCTGTTGCAGGAGTTCCTGCTTTACTTGCGCACGTTTGCAACGCAAGCCGGCGCGGCCCAGGGCGGCGCCCCGGAAGACACGTCGCAGGAAGCGGGTGCGGCCGAGGGCCAGGTGGTGGACGCCGAGTCACAAGAGGCCGCGGCTTAATCGGCCCGATGGGTAGACAGTATGAAATTCAATCGAACCCGGATTTTTGTCGCTGTGGCTTGTGTCCTGCTCGCCGGGTTGGCGTGGCTGGTCGTGTCGAAATCGTCGGACCATGACAAAGGCGCATCCAGCGTCGCGGCGGCAAAGGTAGCGGTAGCGCCGCTGGCGGATGCGAAGGCGGCTACGTCCTCCGCTGGTTCGCCGGCAATTGCGGCACCCGACGCCCGGCCCGCGGTATTGGCCAAGGTCGCCGGGTCGGGGCAGGCTGTTGCCGCCCCCGCTCCTGCCTCTGCTCCTGTTACCTCAGCAAGCAAGACAGTCGCCAGCCTGGGATCCCTGGCGGTAAGCCAGGCCGAGGTCGAACGTCTGCTGCAGAGTGTTCCGGCTTCCCGCCGCGAGCAATTGCAGCAGAACCGGCCGGCGCTGGATCAGTGGCTGCGCGGCAGGCTGGCCGAAGAGGCGCTTTTGGCGCAGGCCCGCAACCAGGGCTGGGGCGACAGGCCCGAGGTCAAAGAGTTGGCGCAGGCGGCACAGCGCCAGATCGTCCTGCGCACCTATCTGGATTCGGTCAGCCAGGTGCCCAAGGATTATCCTGGCAAAGAGGAACTGGCGGCGGCCTATGAAGCGGCCAAGGCGCAGTTTGTGACACCCGCCCGTTATCGGATCAGCCAGATCTACATAAAGGGGCTGGCCGAAGATGGCGATGCCGTCGCCAAGGCGCGCAAGCAGGCTGCCGATGTGGTCAAGCGCGCCCGCGCCGCCGACGCGGATTTTGGCGCGCTCGCCAAGCAATATTCCCAGGACCAGTCCAGCGCGGCGCAAGGCGGCGATATCGGCTGGGCGCCTTTGCAGCAGCTTGCTCCGGACATGCGCTCTGTGGTCGCGGCAATGAAAAAGGGCGCCGTATCGGATCCGGTGCAGTCGCCGGCGGGCTTTCACATTCTCAAGCTGGTCGATCAGCAGCCGGCAGCCACCGCGACACTCGCCCAAGTCGAAGACCAACTGCGCGAGGCATTGCGGCGTCAGCGCAAGCAGCAGGTGGCGCAAGCCTACCTCGAAGGGCTGGTTGATGCGGGAACACTGAGCATCGATGGCGCGGCATTGAATGCCGCGTTCGATGCGGTGCCCTAGCGATGGTGCAGCGCAATCGATGGCAGCAGGTGCAAGAGCGCCTGGTGGCTCGTTTGCGGGCGACGCTGGGCGCGGCCTACCCGCCTGTCGGGCGGCGCCACGATTATGTGGGGCTGCGCGTTCTGGCGGCGGTGCAGGAAATCGAGTCGACGGCCAAGCTGCATTTGCCCACCGTGCCCCACACCCCGGCCGGCTCGCTTAGCGCGGGCGATGTCGCCGCACTGTATCGCGTGCTCAGAACCGTGTACTTGACCGAATTGGTGTTCGACGATGTGGCCAGTGCGCGGCTTTGGCTTTCCAGGCCCAAGGTTCGTCTGCATGGCCGTGTGCCTCTGCTCATGGCCGGGCATACCGAACATGCGCAGCACCTGGAGCAGTGGCTAATGGAAATTGATCAGGGATGTCACAGTTGATACCGCTTTGGCGTTTGTGCAATGGCAGTCGTTTCTGGGACAACAGCGGCGCGGCGGGCTGGTGGCATCCACCAGGGCGCGGCGTGATCGTGCTGGATCCCAGCCCGATAGCGGCGGTATGCGCCGCGCTCGAACTTGTCGAGGCGCCGCATCCAGGCGTCTTGCCCAGGAACTACCGGTTGCACGGAATCGTCGCGTCTTCCCTGTCCATGAAAACGATAGACGGGGAGCGTGGCTGGTGGCGCGACCGGCAGGCCGCCCAGGGCGTAGGCCGAGCCTGGCTGGACGAGGGCGAATTCCTGATGTTGCGGGTGCCCGCCCAGAACGGAGGCCATCAATATTTGCTCAATACCGGCCACCCGCAGCGCAAGGCGTGTCACGCCGAGCAGCCGCTGCCCTATCCTTTTGGAGACTGCGTGGCCCAGATGGAATCGATATTGGCGAAAGAGGCGGATTGGCTGGGTGTGTTGCCGCCGTCGGTTAGCCAGCCCGAGGGTACATAGAAGCTTGTTGTATAGCCGGGCTATGCAATCCCCGCTTCCACCGCCTTTTTCAACGCATCATTTAATCTGGTTTGCCAGCCACTTCCGGTGTTTCGAAAATGGGCAACAATGTCTGCGGAAAGACGTATTGTGACTAGTTCTTTCGTAGGCGCGCGCTGCGGTCCACGCTTACCGACGGCACGTAGTTTTTCTTGCAAGCCATGTGGCAGTTGATCTATCGTCTTTGCGTGTTTGAAGAAATTATCCTTGGTGAGTTCGCCAACTTCACCGTGTTTATCGATTAGTGAGCGCTTGTTCATAATGCTGGGCCTCCCGCTTGTTTGCCTTACGAAAACTGATTACCCGAGTCGCACTCCCTTCCTGGGTAAAGCAAAGGACGTGCAGTCGATCATCCAGGTAACCGATCGCGACGTGACGTGTTTCACCATATTCTTTTCTATCATCTACAGATAGCAATGCTGTTTCAAAGTTGAATTCCGCCGCCCGTTTAAAACTTAAGCCGCGCAATGCGATATTTCGTACGTGTTTGGCTATATCGTATGTAATACGCATATTTTATTGTAAATATAATTAAATAGTCTGTCCAGAATTGGAAGCCTTCAATATTGGAAGCCTTCACGCGTCGTACCGGCGGATTACGGTATCCCGCAACGCTCATGTCATATCCCATTAATCGTCGGGATATTGACTATATAAGGCAGGGCACTGCTATTGACGATGCGTGAGTGATAGTGGTCCAGGCTGGAAAATACGGAGGTATAGCCGGGCTATGCAATCCCGCATGCCCGCCTCCATCAGCCGCACAGCGCAATCCGGCCTTCAATATCGCCTAACCGTGTTTTCTTGTGCGCGGCCTCTTGTTGTTGTCATACCGCTGTCATGCCTGCTGAGTACCATCAAGGCCTTTCATGGCTGCGTTCGCGCGAGCCGGTGCCGTTCGACTCTCTCGCGTATGAATATCCTTCTCTTGGCCTACGAACGATCATGCCCACCGCCGGCCTGCTTGCGCTGCCGGTAGTGATAATGGCGTTAGCGGCATACAGTGCGGTGCATGCGGCCGGTGCGCCCTTGACGGCGCCCGCATTAAATCCGGCCGCGCAAACCGCGCCGGCCGGCCTGGTCCGTTTTGACCTGCGGCGCCAGCCATTGCAGGCGGCGCTTGAACAGTTCCACAAGCTTACCGGCCAATCGCTGTTGTACGACAGCGCGATTGTGAAAGGCAGGATGTCCAGTCCGGTGCGGGACCTGTGCACACCCGAGGCCGCCTTGCACCGTTTGCTGGAAGGCACCGGCCTCATTGCCCGCTACACATCGGAAACCGCGTTCGTGCTGGTCTTGCAGCCCCGCGCGGCAAGCCAGCCCAAAGCGCATTCCAGGATGCCGCCGGCGGCCATGTCGGCGCGCCGGCGCGTTTATTTCAGCCAGGTTCAGGCCCAGGTAGAGGCGGCGCTGTGCGGCAATGCGGCCACCATTCCGGGCACCTACCGGCTGGCCTTGAGCATCTGGATCGGCGCCGACAGCCTTATCGGCCGCGTCGCCCTGAACCCCACGGGAAGCCGGCGGCGCGATGACTTGATCCGGGCGGCCTTGACGGGCTTGCCCTTGGCGGGGCTGCCTCCCGCCGAGGTGGCGCAACCGATTACCCTGCTGGTCTTGCCGCGTCCTCCGGCGCAGACCGGCGATTGCACCGGCGCGGGAAGCATGTCATGAGCCAGGCTCTGGCGGAACTGCGCCGTTTCTTTGCCGAGCATTACGATACGCTCAAAAGCCAACTGACCTACCGCCTGGGTTCGTCCGATCTGGCCGGCGACGCGCTGCATGACGCCTATGTCAAGTTGTCGGCCAGGGAAGAGCACGATCCCGTGCGCAGCCCGAAATCCTTCCTGCTGCGCATGGCCACCAATCTGGCGATCGACCGCATCCGCTCGGACAGCCGCTTGTTGAGCGACGATGATATCGATGATCTACTGCTGCCGGAGCAGCATGTGGCCGACCCCGTCAACGGACTCATGGCGCGCATGGACCTGGAGGCGCTGGCCCACATCATGGACCGGATGCCGGCGCGCCGCCGCCAATTGCTGTTTGCCTCGCGCGTGGACGGCGTGCCGCAACGCGAGCTGGCTCGCCGCTACGGCATATCGCTGCGCCTGGTCGAGCGCGAAATCCGTTGCGCGCACGACTTTTGTGTCGAGCAGATGCGAAAAGCGGGCAAATAGGGGTTCGGTTTATGCGCCGCCCAACCGTCTAGTAGAAACAATGAGTATGCATGCCAACGATGAATCCTGAATTCAATGCCCATGACGGCAAAATCGACGACGAGGCGCGCGCCTGGGTGCGCCGGCTGAGTTCGGGCCGGGCCACCAAGGCGGATGCCAGGCGCCTGGAACAGTGGCGCATGCGCAGCGCTGCCCATCGTGACGCCTTTGCCCGCGCGCGCCAGGAATGGCACGATATCGGACCGCTAGCCCAAACTTATCGCGGCATGTATCCACAGCTCGCCGCCGTGGCGGTGAAAAGCCCACGCCGTCGCCAGTTCATGGGCGCCGGGCTGTCGGCCGCCGGGGCGCTTGCCGTGACGGCGCTTGTCCACCCGCCGCTGGGGCTTTGGCCATCATGGTCGGAATTGGGCGCCGACTATCGCACGGGTACCGGTGAACAGCGCCGCGTGGCCTTGTCTGAACATATCGAACTGACCTTGAACACGCAGACCAGCCTGGCTGTCGATGGCCACGGCGCTGGGCCGCGCATCCGCTTGATTGCGGGCGAAGCCGCGATCAAGCGCGAATCCGGCGCGCCGCCGGTGGAAGTGATCACCGGCGAGTCCCGCATTGTATCGGGCCTGGGCAGCATCGAGGTGCGCCGCGCCGGCGATCGCTTCTGCGTTTCCTGCATCCAGGGCGATGCCGAACTTCGGCACCCAGCCCGCAATCTGACGCTGCAAGCCGGGCAGCAGGTCTGGTACGGGCCGGCGCAAATAGCGGATGTCACCTCTATCGATATGGAGCAGGCCCTGGCCTGGCGCCAAGGGGTGGTGGTCTTTCGCGATACGCCGTTGCCCGAAGCCATCGCCGAAATCAACCGTTACCGCCCCGGGCGCGTGATGTTGATGAACGACGCCTTGGCTCAGCGGCGTTTGAACGGCTATTTCCAGATCGCGGCGCTGGATGAGGCCGTCGCCCAAATGCAGCAGATGTTCGGGGCCAAGGTGGTTCATTTGCCCGGCAGTGTCGTCGTGTTGAGTTGACGCAAAAGTTTTATGTCGGGCCGGCGCAAAAGTTTCAGTTGGTCTGACGCAAAAATTTCATATAGACGCGAAGCGGCATAAATAAAGGGTTTGCACTAATGGGGCGCTTTTTTTATTGGCTTCTGCTTGCGGTTTTTTTTCGCTGATTCGTCTATTGGGCAGTCGTATGGTTCCCGCGCTTGCGCGGACAGAACCGCACACCTGCAATACAGACGCTTTCATACGGATAAACCGCAACATGCCGCCACGCCAGACCGCTGCTTCCAGCCATCATTCCTCCGCACTTCGCCATTGCCTGCCCGCTCCACATCGCGATCGGCTGCGGCTCACGCCTGTAGCGGCGTCGATTGCTGTTCTGGCGCTAGCGGCAAGCCTGGGCAGCGGCGATGCGCAGGCCCAATCGCGCCCGTTCGGCAGCGGCTGGATGGCCGCCAAGGGCGCCGTGCAAGGGCATATCGCCAGCACCGGCACGCTGCCCAATGGCATGCTGGCCGGTGTCAATTCGGCGGCCCGGCAACAGCAGCAGTCGCGGCAACAATTGAACCGTTCGGTGGCCAACCTGGGTTCGGCGGCGGCGGCCATCGCCGCGCAGCAGGCCGCGCAAGCGGCGGCGCGCGCGAATGCGCCTGTCGATCAGCCGGTGCCCGATGGTTATACGTCTGGCGGACTCTGGGACAAGGACGCGCACGGCAATCAACTGACGTGGACGGGCGCGAACCGGCCTGAAGCCGGCAACGCCAATGGCAAGAGCACCGTCAACATCAAGCAAACAGCCGACAAGGCGATCCTGAATTGGGACACGTTCAATGTTGGCAAGAACACAACGCTCAATTTCGATCAAAGCGCGGGCAGCCCCAATAGCGACCCGTCCAAGTCCAGCGACTGGGCGGTATTGAACAAGGTGGTGGGCGCGGACACCGCGCCCAGCCAGATCCAGGGCGCGATCACTGCCCAGGGTACGGTGATGATCGTCAACCAGAACGGTATCGTGTTCTCGGGCGGCAGCCAGGTCAATGTGCGCAATCTGGTGGCGGCGGCGGCCAAGATCGAGGACGGCCAGTTCACCACGGGAGGCCTGTACGTCAACCCCAACGGCACGCAGCCGACCTTTACCGGCGCGCTGGGCGCGATCGAGGTGAAGGCGGGCGCGCAGATCACCACGCGTGCCTCGACCTCGGCGACCCAAGGCGGTGGTTATGCGCTGTTGCTCGGCACCGAGGTGCGCAACGCCGGCCAGATCACGACCGGCAACGGCCAGACGGTGCTGGCCGCGGGTGACCAGTTCTACATTCGCAAGGGTGTCGGCACCGACGGCAACAAGAAGTCCACGACGCGGGGCAATGAAGTGTCTGCGCAGCTGGATGCAGGCAGCACGACGACCGGCAAGGTAGTCAACACCGGCCTGATCACGGCGACCACGGGCGACATTACGCTGACGGGTCATGACGTGGCGCAGGCAGGCGTGGCCGTCGCCACGACTTCCGTAGGCGTGCGCGGCACGATCCACCTGTCGAATCGGGCGAGCGACGCCACCGGGCGCATTACGCTGGGCGAAGACAGCGCCACCGCGATCGTATTGGACGCGTCCGCCGCGACGGCACTGGATAGCCAGCGCGATGCGGCATTAAAAGGCATGGACGGGATCGCGAATCCGCTGGCGGCCGGCAACTTCGACAACCTGGGCAAGGTCGCCGATGATCGTTCGGACCTCTCGCGTATCGAGATCGTATCGGGCAATACGGTGGAATTCCAGGGCAAGGGGCAGGATCAGGGCGGTTCGCTGACCTTGGCTACGGGCGGGCAGATCTCGGTGGCGGCCAAGAACCGCACGCTGGTCGATACCGGCGCCGAGATGGACGTGTCGGGCGCGATCGGTGTCAAGGTGTCGATGGAATCGAACAACCTGAACATCAACGTGCAGGGCAACGAGCAGCGCGACGCGCCCATCAACCGCGACAGCAAGAGTCTGAACAATGCCGACGTGTGGGTGGACAGGCGTACGCTGGTCTACGTGCCGGCGGGCACCAACGGCTATGCGACGGACCGCTGGTACACGGCGGGCGGCCTGCTGGAGGTGGGCGGCTACCTGGCGACCAGCGGGCATACGGCGGGCGAGTGGATGGCGCAGGGCGGGGCGGTGACCGTCACGGGCGGCGACCTGGTGACCCGCGCCGGGCTCGAACGTGAACCTGTCGGGCGGCACGCTGGACGTGCAGGACGGGTTCATCAATCAGACGTGGCTGCGGGGCGCGGACAATCGCTTGTACGAACTGTCGCGCGCGCCGGGCGATCTGCTCTACAAGGAGGTGTATGCGGGCTTTGTCGACAAGCACGATCGCTGGGGCGACACGGCCACGCGTACCTTTTATAACCCGCTGATCGCGCCGCGCCGGCGCTTCGAGTCCGGCTACACGGTGGGGCGCGACGCGGGCAAGCTGATCGTGTCCACCAATTCGGCGGTACTGGAAGGCGACATCACCAGCGAGGTCTATCAGGGCGATCGCCAGACCGAGGCGGCGCAGGCCGACCTGGACGGCTACTACCAGTCGCAGAACGCGGTGGCGCGCCGCGCGCAGTTGATCATCGGGCAGTACCTGCCGCGCTACGACGAAAAGAGCGGCATGGTGCAGTATGGGCTCGATGCCATGGCGAAACACGTGGACCTGGTCGAGATCCAGGACGCCATCGCCGATGGCCTGACGCTGGATGCACCGGTAGATGCCAGCCGGCAGGGCGCGGTCGCGCTCGATACCCACTGGCTGAACGGCCTTGAACTGGGCGGCCTGCGTATTGCGGCGCAAGAAAATATTGCGGTCGACGGCGACCTGCAGGTGGGCAAGGGCGGGGAGATCGTGCTGTATGGCCCGCAGGTGGCGGTCAACGCCGACATCAGCGCGCATGGCGGCAGCATCGCTCTGGGCAACGTGCTCTACCAGATGAGCAATTCGAACTTGCGCATCGAGGATAACTCCCTGCCGGTGCCGACCGGCGTGACGGCAGGCGTGTCGCTCAAGGAAGGCGCCACGCTTGATGTGAGCGGCCTGTGGAGCAACCTGCTGCTGGATCCGGAGGATCACAGCGGCTTGGCGTACCGGGACGGCGGCGCGGTTTCCGTGCGCAGCACCGGCAATGTGCAGATGGAGGCGGGCAGCCTGATCGACGTGTCTTCGGGCGCCGCCGTGACGGCCAGTGGCGCACGGCAAGGCGGACGCGGCGGCGACCTGACCCTGGGAGTGAGCAGCCCGGCCGGCGATCTCGCGATCGATGGCGACTTGCGCGCTTATGGCGTGAACGGCGGCGGCACGCTGACGATGTATGCCGACCAGGTGATGATCAGTGATGCGCCCGCGCCTGAGCTGCCCGGTGCCTTGGTGCTCGATGGCGGCTTCTTCAACAAGGGCTTTGGCAACTACGATGTGACGGGCAAGACGAGCCTGGCGGTGGCCGAGGGCACGCAGGTCGATGTGGCGATGCCGGTCTACCGCTACGCCGAGCAGGCAAGCGCCACCGCCTCGGGCGCCGAGCCCGCTGCAGCCCTGGCGCCTTGGACGCCGCCGCTGTACCAGCAAGACCCCGTAGCCGGCGCGCTCGCGCAGCGTGCCGGTGCCAGCCTGTCCTTGCAGGGTGGCACCGCCAATTCCCTGGCGTCCGAGCTGGACTCGGTGAACCTGAAGGTCGGCCAGGGGGCAGTGATCCATGTCGACCCCGGCCAGTCCATCGCGCTGCGCAGTGCGGGCCAGCTGACCGTGGACGGCATGTTGCAGGCGCAGGGCGGCGATATTTCGCTCATGACTCTGGATCTCGGGCCGATCCAGGCCGACCTGGCGCTGGCCGCGGCGCACAACCGTTCCATCTGGATCGGCGAACACGCCAGGCTGGACGCGGCGGGGCAGGCCGTCGGCGCGCTGGATGCGCGCGGCCAGCGTTATGGCCTGGTGCGCGACGGCGGTCGTATTGTCGTGGGCGGCGAGATCAGCGACGTGCGCGGTTCGGCCACCGCGTCGAACAATTTCATCGTGGTTCGTCCGGGCGCGGTGCTCGATGTCTCGGGTGCGCAGACGACGCTGGATGTCGCCGGCCTGGGTGCGATCGACGTGGCCAGCAATGGCGGCGGCATTTCGCTGTCTTCCTTCAACGGCTTGTACCTGGACGGAACCATGCTTGCCCAGGCGGGCGGCGCGGGTGCCGCCGGCGGCACCTTGAACGTCGCGCTGCAGTCGCCCGAAGTCAGGATAGCCAACCCGCAGCCCGCGTCGCCCGTAGCGGATCCCCGGGTGCGCGTGCAGCGCGACCTGGTGCTCGCCGACACCCAGGGCGATTCGGTGCTGGGCGGCGGCTTGCAAGCCGGCTGCGGCCGATGCGGCATTGGTCTACGGTTACGGGCGCCTGGGCGCCGATACCGTGCAAGGCGGCGGCTTCGATAACCTGTCGATCCTGAGCGGCGGATTACTCAGCTTCGATGGCGACGTGAACCTGCACGTGAACCAGAACCTGAATCTTTACAGCAACGTATTTTCCCTGGCCAATACCGCAAGGCCAGATACCCGCGTGGCACTGGATGCCGCCTATGTACGCCTGGCCGGCACGACCTACGATACGACGTCGACCGACCCGAGCAAATCCCGGGTGACGATACCAAGCGGCGTCGCGCCAGTGCTGCTTCCCGATGCCCAACTGCGCCTGGCGGCGAACCTGATCGATATCCGCGACACCGTCTCGGTGAGGTCCTTCGGGCTGACCACATTGGACAGTACCGGCGATCTGCGCTTTCTCCAGGGCATGAGCCCCAATGCCCAGCTCGTCGGCAACGCCGTCAGCACCAATTTCAACAGCCCGGGCAGCGTCACGCTGCGCGCCGCGCAGGTCTATCCCGCGACTGGCGTCGTGGCTTCCATCTCAGCGGGTGCGCTCGGCCCCTTGTCATTCGATCCCGACCAAGTGCTGCGCATCGAGTCCAGCGGCGGCCCCGTGCCGGCCATGCCGTATTCGGCATTCGGCGAACTGAGGCTGACCGCGGCCAATATCGAGCAGGCAGGCGTGCTGCGGGCGCCGCTGGGCAGCCTGAATATGGGCGTGGAGACTTCCAAGGTGACCCTGCTGCCGGGCAGCGTCACCTCGGTCAGCGGCGGCGGCCTGCTGATGCCCTACGGCGGCACGGTGGATGGCCTGGACTATATGTATGACGGCAAGAAAGTCGCCTTGATCGGTGCCGGCGGCAGCAACGGCCAGTTGCTGCGGGTCGGCGTCACGCTGGGCGGCGCAAGCGTCGACGTGCAGGCCGGTGCGGTGCTGGACCTGTCGGGCGGCGGTGAACTGACCGGCACGGGCTTCATCAGCGGCCGCGGCGGCTCCACCGATGCGCGCTACAACCCGCTGGTGCGGAATGCCGCCGACGGCAGTTTCAGCCTGCCCGGCCTGTCCACCAATCCGGTGTATGCGATCGTGCCCGGGGTCCAGGCGGGCTATGCGCCCTCGGGCGGCGAACGCGGCGCGGTCGATCCGATGGTCGGCCAGCAGATCACCCTGAAGCAGGGTGTGCCGGGCTTGCCGGCCGGCACCTATACGCTGATGCCGTCCACCTATGCCCTGCTGCCCGGCGCCTTCCGCGTCGAACTCAACGGCCAGGCCGGGCTGGGCGCCGCATTTGCGAACAGCAAGATGCGCAACGGTTCATGGGCCGCGCCGGCCCAGTTGAGCATTGCCCATACCGGCCTGGGCGACAGCCTGTTCCGCCAGGCGATCCTGACCTCGGCCGACGTGTTGCGCGCCTACTCGCAGTACAACGAGACCAGCTATAAGCAATTCGTGCTGGCCGATGCCGCGCGCCAGGGCGTGCCGCGTGCGATGTTGCCTGATGACGCACGCACCTTGATGCTGAACCCGACCCTCGGGGCCGGCGCCGATGCCTTCAACTTCGATGGCATCGGCCGCTTCGACGCCGTGGGCAATGGCTATGGCGGTGCCGTGGTGGCATTTTCAGGCAGCAGCAGCATTCCCGGCACCGATAATATGGAAGTGGTCGCCGCGGGTGCGCAGGCTACGGCCGGTTTCCTCGGCGTCACCCTGGACGCCGGGGAACTCAATGCCCTGGGCGCTTCGCGCATCGTGGTCGGCGGTTCGCAATACGTGGCGTATGGCCAACAAGGCAACCTGGTCAATCTCTACAGCCGGGCGGGCTCGCTGATCTTGCGCCAAGGGGCGGTCCTGGCCGCGCCGGAAGTGTTCCTGATATCGAGCGTTCGCACCAGCTCGACGGGCAGCAGCCAGATCAGCGGCGACCTGATCATCGAACGGGGCGCCGGCATCAATACGCTGGGCCAGGGCCGCGCGGCCTATGACTCCAATGACGGCTTCGTTTACGCCACGCCCTTTGGCCACATGGTCGCCGTGTCCAACGGCGTACTCAGCATGCTGCCGGTGCCTGCGTTCATCGCGACCGCCGACGATCGAAGCCTGCAGATCGGCGCTTGCGCCGTCGCGTCCTGCGCGGGCGATACCGAAATCTATTCCGAAGGCACCATCGCGCTGTCCACGCCCAGCCGTTTCGTCCTGGACGATGCGGTACGCTACGGCACGCGCAACCTGACGCTGGCGGTGCAGGGCATCAATGTCGGCGAGAGCGCCGCGTTGGCCGATGCCGCCGCGCACGATGTGCTGCCCCCGGGCTTGCTGCTCAACCAGAACGTGCTCGACCGCCTGCTGCGCGGCGATACGCAACACGGCGCCCCGGCGCTGGAAACCCTGGTGCTGAGCGCGAGCGGCGGGTTCAATTTTTTTGGTTCGGTCACGCTGGATACGATAGACCCGGCGACCGGAAAATCAACGCTGGACACGCTGGTGCTGGGCACGCCGACCATCTACGGTTATGGCGCGGCCGGCGATGTGGCGACCATCCGCACCGGCACGCTTGGTATGGAAGGGCGCCGAGCAGACGCCGGGGGCGGTGGCGGCGGGCGGGCGCCGGCACCGGCAGCGGCGCGCTCGAGATCGAGGCCGAACGCATCGAATTCGGCTACGGCCCCGGTAGCCAGCCGACCGGCATGACCCGCGATGCGCGCCTGGCGTTGGGCTTTGCCGATGTGAACCTGATCGCCAGCGACCGCATCACCTCCAGCCAGAAGGGCAGCCTGTCGGTCTACCAGACCCAGGGCGCCTACGAGACCGGCAAGGGCTACCAGTACAGCGGCGGCAACCTGAACATGGTCGCTCCGCTGGTGACCGGCGAGGCCGGCTCCGTCAACAGCATCACCGCCGGCGGTACGCTGCGCCTGACGGCGCCGGCCGATGCGCCGGCCACGCCTGGCTTGGCCGACGCCGCGCTGGGCGCCGAACTGAGCCTGGCGGGCCAGGACATCATCGTCGACACCACGCTAGCGCTGCCCAGCGGCAAACTGACGCTGAGCGCCGAAGACGATATGACCCTGACCGAGCGCGCCTTGCTCGACCTGGCCGGCCGCAAGATCGACTTCAACGACGTCAGCAAATACAGCTGGGGCGGCGATGTCGTCCTGGAAAGCCGCAGCGGCAATATCCGCCAGGCCGCCGGCTCGGTCATCGACCTGTCGGCGCAATTCAACCGCGCCGGCAGTTTGAGGGCGCTGGCGCTGGCCGATGGGGCCGGCGTGCTGGATCTGCAGGGCCGGATACTGGGCAGCAGCAGCGGCCAGTACGACGCGGGCGGCACACTGGTGCCGTACTTGGCGGGCAGTGTGGAGATCCGCGCCCAGCATTTGGGCGATACCGGCACGCTGGACACGCAGTTCGCGGCATTGAACCAGCGCCTGAACGACGGCGGCGTGTTCGGTGCGCGCAGCTTCCAGCTCAAGCGGGGCGACCTGACCATCGCCGATGGCCTGAAGGCCAATGAAATCAATGTCTCGGTGGATAACGGCAGCCTGACCGTGGTCGGCGCCATCGATGCCAGCGGCGCGCAGGTCGGCAGCATCCGCCTGGCGGCACAAAACAACTTGACCATCGCCGGCAGCGCCTTGCTCGATGCGCACGGCACTGTCCTGCGGGTCGACGGCTATGGCAAAATCATCGATTCGCCCAACCGCGCCATCGTCGATCTGACGGCGCGCACCGGACAGCTGACGCTGGCTGCCGGCACGCGTATCGACCTGCGCCACGGCACCGATGCCAAGCCGGGCACAGGCGCCGGCCAGAACGATGGGCTGGCGCGCGGCACGCTTGAATTGAATGCGCCGCGTATTGGCAGCGACGGCCTGCCCCTGCATGCCGTCCCGAATGACCAGAGCGATGCGGAAATTCATGGCGACATCGCCATCGACGCCCGCGGCGCGCTCGACATCCGGGGCGCCAGATCCATCGCGGTCAATGGCGTGCAAAGCTATGACGACGCTACATATGGCACGGATCCGGCGGCCAGCGGCCGGCCTTACCAAGTGATCGACCAGGCCTACCTGGATATCAAGCACGCGCAAAACACGAAGTTCATCGATGCCGCGCTGGCCAATGGCAGCCTCATTAACGGCAAGCTGGCCGGCCTGAACAACGCTACCTATGCCGACGTTCTGCACTTGCGTCCGAGCCTGGATATCGTGAGCAAGACAGCCGATGGCGACCTGGTGGTGCAGGGCGATCTTGACCTGTCCGGCTACCGTTATGCCAGCCTCAACCCGCATACCCAACTAACCGGCGTGTACGGTTCCGGCGAATCGGGTACGCTGGCGATACGCGCGGGCGGCAACCTGGATATCTACGGCAGCATCACCGATGGTTTTGCGCCGCCGCCGATCACGCAGGACGACAATGGCTGGCTGCTGCTGCCAGGGTTGAACCTGAACGGCAGCGACACCGTGCTGCCGCACGGCGGCGTGACGCTGGCCGATGGCACGATCTTCGAGGGCGGCGCGACCCTGAACTACGACTTGCCGATCAAGGCCATGACCTTCGACGGCGGCATGGTGATGCCGGCGCAAAGCCAGTTGGCCGCGCCGCTTGCCCTGGTCGCGGGCACGGTGTTCAGCGCCGACGTGCGCGATACCGCCGGCAATCTACTGCATGCCGCCGGCTCGGTACTCGCTGCGGACGAGACCCTGCCAGCCGGTACGCGGCTGGGCGCAGGCATGCGCCTGCCGACGGCGGCTTCACTGTCGGCGATGATCTGGCCCAAGGGTGTGCCGCTGCCACAGGTCGTCAACACCGACGCCGGCGCGATCAAGTCCTATGTGCTGAATGGCGACTATGCCCTGCCGCAAGGCGCCTTCATACCGGCATCGGCCAATATCAAGCTGCCGGCCGGCGTGGACTCGTACGATCTGCGGCCTTCGGTCAATAGCCGCCAGGGCGCGATGTGGGCGCTGGCGCAGATGCTGCCGGAAGGCTCGCAGTCATGGTCGCTGCGCCTGGCCGCGGGCGCCGACCTGGATGCAGCGGACAATCGTATCGTTCAGGCGCATCCGGCTTATGGCGATCTGCGCCTGGCCGATAGCCACTACGGGATGTTCAGCCAGGCGCAGCCAGGCGGATCGGATTTTATCTGGACTGCCGATGCCCTGATAGAACTGGATCCGTCATTGGTGCCGGGCATGCCGATCGATGCGGACTATGTTCTGAACGTGGTCGGCTATACCTCCGTCGATCAGATGTGCGCGGAAATCGCGAATTGGTGTGCTCCTTCTTCAGGCTATGTCTGGAACCAGACAGGGGCGGATCAACTCGCCGCTGAGGGAATACCGGGTATTGTCGTAGGCAGTGCCGTCACGGATGAATTCCTGGCGGGTTTTGGTCTTACGGTAAAAGATTTGTGCGGGAGTACTGATTTCTGCGATGTCTCGGGCGGCACGAATTATGGACCTACTCCAGGCAGCACCCGCTTTAGCGTGGTGCGTACCGGCGCGGCCGATCTGGAACTGTTGAGCGGCGGCAATCTGCGCATGGATACGTTGTACGGCGTGTATACCGCCGGCACTTCATCTCTGGCGACCCGCGCGGGCGATCCCTATAACCTGCCGCGCGCCGTTGGCGTGCCGCAAGCGGATGGCACTCCGGCACGGTGCTCAACGACCCCAATGGCGCCTATGAAAAATTCGTCGATGGCGGCGCCGAAAGCCTGGCCCGCGCCTGGTACCCGAGCGGCGGCGGCAACCTGACAATCAAGGTCGGCGGCGACATGACCGGCGACCTGATGCAAAGCAGCACGGGCAGTTCACTTCGGCCGGATCCGCTGGATCCAGGGTACGACAGCGCCGAGCTCGGCAACTGGCTGTGGCGCCAGGGCAGTGGCGGCGCCCTGGGCGCCGGCAATGAACAACCGACGGCCTGGTGGATCAATTTTGGCAGCTATGTCGCGCCGACCCTCGGCGCCGGCGCCGATAAATTGCTGGGCTTTACCGGCTATGGCACGCTGGGCGGCGGCGATCTGCGGGTCGATGTCGCGGGGGACGCGGGCATCCTGGAACGCAAGGGCACGTTTTTGAACTTCGGGACGGCCAACCAGCATAGCGAAGGGCTGGTGCTGGCGGTCGGCGGCACCGGCCGGGTGTTGGCCGACGGCAGCCTGAGCCTGACTGGCGGCGGCGATCTGGACGTGCGCATCGGCGGCGCGCTCAATCCCTTCCGCCTCAATCCCGCCGAGCAAGTCGTGACCAGCGCGGTGCTCAAGGGCGCAGTCATCAATCTGCGCGGCAGCGTGCTGTTGCAGGCCGGCGCGATCGGCAACCAGACCTTGCAGTTCGGGACCGCGAACGAGGGCGATCCGCGCGCCGCCGACCCGTTCATCGCCACCCGGGCGGCTGTCCAGGAAGGCATCGTGCTGGCGCCGGGCGACGCCAGTTTCGGCATCTTCACGCGCGGCGACCTGATCATGTCGGGCGTCAACGATCCGGGCCGCGTCACTCAAATGAACGCCACGCCGTTCATCGTGGACGAGGTCGTGCACCGCGGCGATAGCTGGTTCTCGCTGTGGACGGACCATACCGCGATCAATCTGTTTTCGGCCGGCGGCGACCTGACCCCGATCCATGCGGGCAATGGCCTGGCCACAAGCGACGACGCCTATGTTTATCCGTCCATCCTGAGCGCGGTGGCGGCCAGCGGCAGCCTGCACTACGGCACCGCGGCCGCTTTCAGGGCAAGTGGGGCTCAAGCTTCGCTGCTGCTTGCGCCTGGGGCCAACGGCAAGCTGGAATTTCTTGCCGCCGATTCGATCTACGGCGGCGGCCTTGCGGTCAGCCCGTCCGGCGCGGCCGCCGATACGATGGCCACGCCATTCCATCCGGCCTACTCCGAAGTCAGCAACTTCAGCGGGCTTCCAGCGATAAGCAACGTGTCCCGCGCGGGCAATTCGACCGGGGTGCACCCGCTGTTTGCCTTTGGCGCGAACAGCGTATCCGCCGAAGCGGGGGGCGCAGGCGAGCCCGCGCGCTTCTATGCGGTCAACGGCGACCTGGTGGGCGTGCGCAGCGGCGAGATCGTGGCCTTCTCGGCCACCGACGGGGGCCAGCGCGCCGGACAGACCTGGTATGAAGGCGGGCAGCCCGTGTGGATGATGGCCGGGCGCGACATCGTCGCCAGCGGCACCCCGCTACAGGAAGAAAACAAGGTCAGCAACGGCTTTTCGTCGGGGAGTGCCTATCTCAGCTCGGGCAACCTGTTCGTCCACAATGACCCGACCGATGTCTCCATCGTGTCGGCCGGGCGCGACATCATCTACAGCAGCTTCAACGTGGCGGGTCCCGGCACGCTGGAAGTCACGGCCGGGCGCAATATCCAGATGGACGACCGGGCGGGCATCGCCAGCCTGGGCGCGGTGGTGCCGGGCGACAGCCGTCCCGGCGCCAGCATCGCGGTGCTGGCGGGCGTGGGCGCGCAAGGTCCGGACTACGCCGCCTTCCTGCAGCGTTACCTGGATCCGGCCAATCTGGCGCAGGCCGGCGTGCCGCTGGCCGACCAGGCCGGCAAGGTCGTCAAGACCTATGAAGCCGAACTGGCGGCATGGCTGGCGGACGAGGCCAATGGCTACGGGTTTGCCGGGACCACGGATGAGGCGCAGGCCTTCTTCGCGGCCCTGCCGGCCGAGCAGCAGCGCATCTTCGCCCGCCAGGTCTACTTCGCCGAACTGAAGGCGGGCGGCCGCGAGTACAACGACCCGGACAGCACGCGCTTCGGCAGCTATCTGCGCGGCCGCGACGCTATCGCCATGCTCTTCCCCGAGGCCGACGCAGCCGGCAAGCCAATGGACTACAGCGGCGACATCACCATGTTCCGCGGCAGCAAGCTGCTGGTCGACCCGATCAGCAGCGCCTTCAACAGGACGATCGTGCGCAGCGGCTACGTGCAGACGCTATTCGGCGGCGACATCCAGGTGCTGACCCCGGGCGGGCGCCAAGTGTATGGCGTCGAAGGCGAGGCGGCGCCGGCCAACGCCGGCGTGCTCACCCAGGGCGCGGGCGACATCCAGATGTATTCGCTGGGCAGCATCCTGCTGGGCCAGAGCCGCATCATGACGACTTTCGGCGGCAATATTCTGGCTTGGTCGGCGCAGGGCGACATCAATGCCGGGCCGCGGATCCAAGACCACCATGGTCTACACGCCGCCCAAGCGCGTGTATGACCAGTGGGGCAACGTCACGCTGTCGTCGGCTGGTGCCGAGCACCGGCGCCGGCATCGCGACGCTGGCGCCGATCCCGGAAGTGCCGGCAGGCGACATCGATCTGATCGCGCCGCTGAAGGCACGATCGATGCGGGCGAAGCGGGCATCTGGGTCATCGGGCAACGTCAACATCGCGGCGCTGCATGTGGTCAATGCGGCCAACATCCAGGTGCAGGGCGAGACGATCGGCATTCCGGTACGTTGCGGCGGTCAATGTCAGTGCGCTGACCTCGGCCAGCGCGGCCTCGGGTTCGGCGGCCAGCAGCGGCGCAGGACACCGTGCAGCGCGCTCGCGCTAAGCGCGCAAGAATCAGCCTTCTATATTTAGCGTGCAGATTCTGGGCTTTGGCAGCGAGACCGCCAGCGGCGGCGGCGGTTCCGGTTCCAATAATAATGAGCGGTCCGTCAGTTACCGGCCAGACAGTGCTGTCCAGGTGGTGGGCGATGCGTCGATGGACGCCGCCGCGCGCAATCGCTTGACCCGCGAGGAGCGCCAGATGCTGGGATTGTGATGCTGCGCAAGGCAAAGGCAGCCGCCCGGTGCTCAGGCTGGGGCGGCTGCCTTGCGCCGGCCTGTGTCTTGATTGTGAGGCTCGTGATAGGCGCGCTTTACCTCCTTGTTTTCGGCCAAGGCGATCAAGCTAGTGAAGCCATACGGGTGCAAGCTGCGGCATTCAGCGGGTAAGACCAGGCGCTTCGAAGAAGATATGACACAGCATGAGATCACGAGGCTCTTCATATAGAGACCGTGAATGCGTTGTGTCGAAGTGTGCAATACCTGGCATACGTAACGAAGGGTCCGATATCAACTTGCCGTTGATATCGCTTTTCAGATGCAACGGGCAGTCCGCCACATGCGCCTGCTCAATGGCAGCCTTAAGCTGCTTCACGGCCTCTTGCCCATCATGGTGGAGCAGGCCCGCCATGAATCCATATGCCCAGCGAGACTGATAGTCGCCTGAAATGAATCGGCGGTTTCCACTCATCAGCAGCGCCGCCCGTTCTGGGCTTTTCAGCCCCCAATGCCGCCGATTGCCTCGTCTGGGTACAGGAGCCTGTGCAGGTGCAGTTCCTGGCCTGATAAATCTGACTGGAGGAAATCGGATACTTGGGTATCCCGTATCGAGGATTTTTTTAGCCATAGGCCCCGGGCCTATGATGTTGTAAATTCTGCGAGAGTGAGCGATTACCCTTCTTTTCTGATGTCCCGCCCGAAAATAGGCGCGGCCACGGCATTAGAAAGTAACTACAAAATAGAGTTATAATAAGTGTGCGATGGAACTTGAATGGAACGCCGACAAAGCGGCACTGAACTTGAAAAAGCACGGCGTTTCCTTTGAGGATGCCGAGCTTATTTTTTTCGATCCTGGGCGGATCGAAACCTATGATGGGCGCAAGGACTATGGAGAGGATCGCTGGGCCACGATAGGGCTAGCCTATTCGGCTGTTCTATATGTGGTCTACACCGTGCGACACGAGGACACTATCCGCCTGATTTCTGCGAGAAAAGCTGATGCAAAAGAAAGACAGCAGTACCGTGAAGCGAACGCTTGATTTGAACAAGCCACCTCGCCTAAGCGCCGAACAGCGGGCGCGGCTTGATGCTGTGGCTTCAATGCCGGATAGTCAGATTGACTACAGCGACGCGCCGAGCTTACCTGATGCTGCTTGGATGAAGGCCGTTGAAATGCCGCACACAAAGCAGCAGATTACGTTGCGGCTCGATGCGGACGTGCTGAACTTTTTTAAGCATTCAGGCAGTCGCTACCAGACACGTATTAATGCCGTGTTGCGCTCCTACGTGGAGGCGCACAAAAAGCAAGGCTGAACCGCTAGTACGCCAAAGGAGGGCCCATGCCAGAAAGCAAGCCTAGCCCGGTGACCGGCTCAAACTAAAGACATCGGACTAGTAGGGCCTGTTGGCGCTAAATCACCCGTAGGGCCGGTGATTTAGCGCCAACAGGCCCTAAGGTGGCGCATGCTCGCGGTTGACCCGCCTTGCCTGGCCCGCTCAGTGGGCCAGATCCGGCTTATTTATTCACCATCTCGAGCAGCTTCTGCGACTGCGTGATCGTGGCTTCATAGCTCTTCGTCATGGACGGCGACGTGACATACTTGCCTCCAATCGCGATGGTGGGCGTACCCTCGACGTTGTAGGCTTTGGCCAACTCGTCGGCCCGCATGATTTTCGACTTTATGCCAAACGAATTGAAAACATCCTCGAATGCCTTGCGATCCACGCCTTTGCCGACCACCCAGTCAATAATTGCCTTCGCATCGAAAATGCGCTGGTGATCATTATGGATGGCCTTGAAAACCTCGCTATGCAGATCCAGGCGGTTCATGCTTTCCAGCGAATAATAAAGTTTCTGCAAGTCCGCCATGCTGGCATTGAAGGCAACCGGAACCGGCTTGAACACCACATTTTTCGGCAGGGTTTTCGCCCAGGCTTCCACCATGGGCTCGATAGCGTTGCAGTGCGAGCAGGTATAGGCGAAAAATTCCAGCACTTCTATTTTGCCCGTTGTGTCGGACGGCTGGGCGGGGTCCAGCGTGACATACTGGCCCGTGTCCGTCTGGGCTTGCGCGGCGGGAACCAACAAGGCCCCCGAACCGATGGCTATAAAAGCAAATGTGTGCAGAAGCAGTTTTTTGAGCGACATAGTGGTTTCCAGAGCAATTCAAAAGCAAATAAGACTGATAAAGACCGCGGAAGTTCAGGGCGACGCTATTGGCGTACCACGGATGAGTCGATTTTTTCTTCGCCCAGCCGGGCGCGCGAACGGTTCATTTCATCCAGTCCCTTGAAGGGACCGACCCGCACCCGATTGATCGTGGCGCCATTGACCTGCGCTTTTTGTACCTGCGCGGACAAGCCCATCAATAATATTCTTGCCTTGACCGCCTCGGCGTCGTTTTCCGACCGATAGGCGCCCGCCTGCAAATAGTACGTTGTCTGGGAGCTGGCCGTTGCCGCGGGCTTGGGCGCGGCGGCAGGCGCCTCGGTGCCCGGCGGCGGTTTGACGGGGGCGGCCGGCTTGCCGCCGTTGGGCTTGTCCAGGTTGGCTATCAGGTCGCCAAGGTTGTCCGGCGCCGCCGGCTTGCCATTCGCGTTCTGGCCGCCCGTTGCCGGTGCTGTGCCCGGCAAGGGCGCGGGCGGCGTGGCGGTGGGACCCATGGGCGTTACGCCCGCCGCTCCGTCTTTGCCATACAGGCCTATGTTTGGATCGGGCGCATCGCGCACATCGGGCAAAAGCGTCTTGGCCGGGTCGCGGCTGGCTTTGTCCACGAAGGGCATGGGTACTTTGGTGACAAACAGCGCCACGGCCACGGCGGCTGCCAGGCCGAAGATAAGGCCTATCAGCATCCCGAAGAGGGTGCTGCCGCCTGATTTCGAGCTTGAGGATTTGCGACTGTTGCGGGCCATAGGAGAGCGTTACATCCTTTCAGGGGCGGATACCCCAAGTAGTTCAAGGCCGCCGGCAATGACTTGCCGGGTGGCGTGGGCCAGGCGCAGGCGTGCCAGCTTGAGCTGGCTATCGTCCACCAGCACGCGTTCGGCGTTGTACCAGGCATGGAAGTCGGCGGCGCAATCGCGCAGCCAGAAAGCCAGATGGTGCGGCGCGAGTTCCTGCGCGGCCAGGGCCAATGTGTGCGGGTATTCAGCTAGCCGCTGCATAAGCGCCAACTCCGTCGGGGCAAGCAGTTTGTCGATGGCCGCGGCGGGCACCTGATCGGCCAATGCGGCCGACTGCGCCAGCATGGAGCAAATCCGCGCATGTGCGTACTGAATATAGTACACCGGGTTTTCTTCGCTTTTGGACAGGGCCAGGTCGATATCGAAGACGAATTCCGAGTCGGCGCGCCGCTGGCTGAGGAAGAAGCGCACAGCGTCCTGGCCGACCCAATCGATAAGGTCGCGCATGGTGACGTAGCTGCCGGCCCGCTTGGAGATTTTTACTTCGGCTCCGTCGCGCACGACTTTGACCATTTTGTGCAGGACGTAGGACGGGAATTCTTTGGGAATGCCGATTTCCAGGCCTTGCAGGCCGGCCCGCACGCGGGCGATGGTGCCGTGGTGGTCGGTGCCCTGTATGTTGATGGCGCGCTGAAAGCCCCTTTCCCATTTGGTGACGTGATAGGCCACGTCGGGCACAAAATAGGTGTAGCCGCCTTCTGACTTGCGCATTACGCGGTCTTTGTCGTCGCCGGTGCCCAGTTCGGTGGTGCGCAGCCATAGCGCGCCTTCGTTTTCATAAGTGTGGCCCGAGGCGATCAGGGCCTGCACGGTTTTCTCGACCCGCCCGCTGGTGTAGAGTGAGCTTTCCAGGTAGTAGTTATCGAACTTCAGCCCGAAGGCCTGCAAATCCAGGTCTTGTTCGCGGCGCAGATAGGCTACGGCAAACAAGCGTATGTCGTCCAGGCTGTCCAGGTTTTTGGTGGCGGTGACGGACACGCCGTCGGAGGCCTGCACCGTGGCGCCGGCCTGGAAGTCGCGGGCGATGTCCATGATGTAGTCGCCCTTGTACCCATCGGCCGGAAAGTCGGGAGCGTCGGGGCTTATGCCTTTGGCGCGGGCCTGCACGCTGATGGCCAGGTTGTCGATCTGGTTGCCGGCGTCGTTGTAATAGAACTCGCGTGTAACGTCGTAGCCCTGGGAACTGAACAAACGGCATATCGAATCGCCCAGCGCGGCCTGGCGGGAATGGCCTACATGCAGCGGGCCGGTGGGATTGGCTGAGACGAATTCCACCATCAGCTTTTCGCGGTTGGACGAGCGGTGGCCGAATTGCCGGCCTTCTTGCGCAATGGCGTGCAGCACGGCCTGGCGCGCCGCTGTCGCCAGGCGGAAGTTGATAAAGCCCGGCCCGGCGATTTCCGCCGAGCTTATCAAAGGCTGGGTAGCGGCATCGGACAATAGGGCCTGGACGATTTGCTCCGCCAATTCGCGAGGGTTGCGTTTGGCCGGCTTGGCCAGTTGCATGGCCACATTGCAGGCAATATCGCCATGGGCGGCGACCTTGGGGCGTTCAAGCAGGATAGTGGGCGCGGCCTCGGGCAGAATCTTGCCGACGGCGGCCTGTATCAGGGAAATAAGTTGTTGTTGTTGCCCAGGAAGCATAAGACGAAATAATAATCGAAAAGATAGATGCAAAGCCCGCAGCGGGCATGGTCGGTCGCTATGAGCAGCGCCAAAAGACGCAAACGCCGGGAAGGGGTAAATGATAGCGTGATTTCCGCGGGGATGCGCTGGCTACGCGGACAGGCGCGGGCCGGCTTCAGGCATGGGATTTTATTGCCTGTGCCTGTGCCTGTGCCTGTGCCTGTGCCTGTGCCTATGTCTGTGCTTATCCGCGTTTGCACCGGTGCCGGTGCTGGCCATCGCAATCGCGCCGGCGATGGCGGTTCAGGCGGGCGGCATCTGCCACCCCAGTTCATCCTGCAGCCATTGGGCATAGCCCGCCATGTCGACCATGCCGACCTCCGAGCTGTCGTTACCGCGCCAATCTTCGGCGCGTGTGATCAGGCCTTCGGTTTCCGTCCTTATGGAGCGCCCCAGCCGCGGGTCGTCGTCCTGGTAGGTAAGCAGGGCCGAACCGGTGCTCGACTGGACGGCGCGGTCGCCGTTTTGCACGGAGCGCAGCACAGACGAACGCTCGTCATGCAGAATAGGATCGGTGATTTCCAGGTCATCCGCCGAAAGGGCGTCAAATTGCAGCGATGCGGCGCGTGCTTGCCAAAGCATCCAGTTGAGCGCGACGTCGGCAAGGTCGCCCTGGCTGTCGGGCTGGCCCTCGCTGTCCAGCGAAACGCCGCCGCCGATATCGGCATGCGCGCCTATGAATGGCGCTTCGACAATGTTCTCGCCGCCTGTGTCGGTGGCGCTGGCCAGCGGGTAGAGCCAGCGCCGCTCGTGCAGGGCGACGGCATGGGCTACCCATTCCCAGGCCGGTGCGATGGTAAGGTCATAGTTGGCGTTATTCGCACCCAGAAGGCCGAACTGCGCCACGGTATCGAACAGGCCCATGAAACGCAGATCCACGCAGGCGGTGATAAGCCCCCGCGCTTTGTCGGTATACGAAAACAGGCCGTCATCGACATACCGGTTGATCAGATTGCCGAAATGCCGGCCCAGCGCCGCGCCGCGCGAATAGCCAAGAATATCTATGGGAAGGTAGCTGTTCATGCTGCCGAATTGTTCCAGGGTACTTAGCAGCGATTGCCACTGTTCTTCGATAATGCGGGACGCTTGCCAGGCGGTGGCGGCATCCCAGTCCAGGCGCTTGGGGTCGCCGGGGCCTGCATGGTAGAAGGCCGGTCCGTCGCGATAGGCCTGGCTCAGCTTCCAGACATTGCTCTGCGTAGCCGGGTTATTGCGCGTGCCGTCGAAGGCGAACAGGATCAGCCCCAGTGGATCCGCGTAGCGCCGCGCCTGTTGATTGGCGTAGCCCAGGGCTTGATTGCCGGGCACCGGCCCCAGGGGGTCGGGTTCAAGATACTGGCCCAGATCGGGCAAGTACGTGCGCAATAGATTGTCGTGCCAGCCGGTGGCGGCATCGAAAACCTGGCCCGGCAGGCGCAGATCCAGCGTCAAGTCCCCTGCCGTGCGCGTGGCCGCGCCGGTGGGGCTGTAGCTGCCCAGCCAGCGTATGTTTTGGCTGGCGTCGGTGACCAGCTTGGGCGCACCGATCAGGTCGGCATGCACGGCGAAAAGCTCCGCCCTGGCTGACGATTCCGCCGGGTAATCGATGAAACCCACGGGAACGTGGTTGGCGTAGATATAGCGGCGGCTGATGCGCAGGGTGGCGCCGTCTTTGCTGTCCTCCGCCGAGGGCGCCGAGCGCGATTCGGCAACCAGTTGGTTGTTCAGGTAGAAATAATCGGTATTGGCCTGGCTGCTGCGTTCGACAATGCGGTGTCCGAAGGCATTGTGCAAATAACTGGCGACAGTCTTGCCTTGGCGGGTCACGGCGGCAAGGCGGCGGTTGGGCCCGTAGTTTAGGGCGGCGCCATCGATGGCGGTGGGAAGGCCCGAGGCGTCGCGCTGTACTGACGGTTTCCGGGTGACGCCGTTCTTGCGGCTGGCCGCCAGTGAACCATCGCCATTCCAGGCATACCAGAGGGTTGGGCCGGATGGGGCTGAAGCCGATGCGCCTTGTGTTTTCCGCGCGCCGGCAAGCCGGGAGTCATTATCGTAGGCATAGTTCCAGCCTTCGCTGTGCCCCGCGGCGGGCACGGCGTGCTGTTCGCGCCGCAGCCGCCCGCGTTTATCGTAATGGTGGTCCAGCGACCAGACTTGCCTGGCGCCATTCACGACGCTTAGCCGGCTGGCCTGTCCGCGCTCGTCCAGCGCGGTTTCCAGGCACAGGCCGTTGCCGTAGCAATAACCGGCCTGGCCGGGTTTGCTGTCTATGACCGTATGCGCTTGCCCCATGGCATCGTGCCAGCTTATGCCCGCCAGCCGATTGTCGGCGCCCCAGCGATAATGCAGCGAACCGCCCTCGGGCAGGTGGTGCCGCACGATGCGGTGCAGTTGGTCGTATTCGAATGATTCGGTGTAGCGCAGACGCGCGTTGGAGAAATGGGCGCTTGTCCGTTCGACGCTGCGTTGGCTCAGGCGGCCCTGCCGGTCATATTGGCGCGATTCCCTTTCATGATCATGCCCTATGTAGACCAGCAGGCCGCCGCGCCAGCGCAAGGTGGTTTCCAGGGATGCGCCCGCGTTTTTTTCGACCAGGCGAACCGGGCGCCCTTGGACATCGTAGTCATAATCGATGCTGTCGCCATTGGCCCAGCGGCGTTGGCTGGGCAAGGATTGCGCATTGTATTGGACGCTCTCGGTGCCTGTCAGGGCCGAGGTCCATGATGCCCGATAGCCATCGGGCCGGTAACGCAAGATCAGTCCGGGCCAGCCGGCGGCATGTGCTTCAAGCTGGCGGATTGCTCCACCGGCGTCGCGCTGCAAGCGGGTGCCGTTGATTTCCCGCAGCCGGCCCTGTCCGTCATAGTCGGCGTGGGTGCCGGGGGCGGCGCAGCCCGCGCAACCCGCCCCCTCGACCCGCGTCAAGACATAGCGTCCGCCCTTCATTGCGGTCTCGAACCGGGTCTGTTGCCGGCGGGCGTCGGCGACCACGGTAAGTCCGGCCTGTTGGTGCGTGACCGGCCGTACATACCGCAGGGATATTCGGTCAGCCTGGCTGTCGGGCCCGCCCCGTACCGACAACACCGCCCGCCCTTGCCTGTCATAGCCCCAGGTATTGGTTCGCCGGGTTTGCGTTTGATCCGCGGACACTATCTCGATGCCCGTCAGGGCAAGGGCGTTGCCGGCCTGCAATTCAGGCTCGTACAGATAGCGCCGCCGCATGCCGTCGGGGCGGCCAAGGCTGGCCAGGCGCAGATTGCCGGGGCTGGCCTGGCCGGCCGCCGCCTCGTACTGATATGCAAACCGGCCCAGGGCCGAGTCGATATGGCTGAGATAGGCGCGTCCGCCGGTGACGCGGTAGGCGAATTCAAGGCTGCGGCCTTGGCGGTTGCTGACTTTTTCTATTGTGCCGGCCAGCGGTCCGGCCTGCGCATTGCGCTGGATGTCCAGCCGGATTTGCGGGCTGGCAAGCAGGCGCACCAGGTAACCCTTGGCGTCGAACCATAATTGCCGGCCTGTCGGCCAGGTCCATACCCAGTGCTTGCCCTGGGCCTTTAGCGTGCCGTGGGGATTGGCCAGCGGCTTGCCCTGGGCATTGGAAAAAAGAATGCGGCTGCCGTCGGCCTGCACAATTTGCCAGCGGCCGCCGACGAAGAATAGCCGCGTGTCATACGACAGGCTCCAGCCCGTTCCCAGCACCGATGTGCGCCTGTCCAGCGAGTTGTAGTGGCGCACGATTTCGATGCCCGGCGCATCGGCATTGGCCGGCAGATCGATTTCTTGCTGGTACTTGTTGCCGGTAACGATATGTATGGGGTTGCCGGCGCCCAGGTTAAGGCCGGGTTCGGCTCCCGGTGCAACCGCCAGGCCGCCTGGCGAGCAGGGTTGGCCCAGTTGCGAAGGCCCGCAAGTACCCGCCGCCTGGGCATGAACCAGAACGGGAATGGCCCAGAAAAACAGCAGAAAACAGACTATGCGCGACATGGCGGCTCCGGCTTGGACTAGAGCCTGTCATGTTGCCGCTTGGCAGCGTTCGGAAGATAGAGTAGTGTATGAATCTGTCTATCGAGGAAAACCGAATATGCTAGTTGTCTTTCATTCCAAAGCCGCTGCCGAGGTGCTGATGTTTTCCAAACATGCGCTACCTATACTCAAGGCCGCGGGCAAACCTTATACCGACACGCTGCCCGAGCGCGGCGTCATAACGCGCGATCAGCTCGAGGCCGCCATCAAGGGCATTGAAGCCGCGATTGCGCTCGATACCGAGTCCGATTTTCCTGACAACAGCATTGACGATAACAATGATGCGAAAACTCATCCCATTGCGCAGCCGGTAAGCTTTCGCCGCCGCGCATTCCCGCTGCTGGCAATGCTGCGCTTGTCGCGCGAGCACGATGCCGATGTGATCTGGGAGCCTGCGCCCGCCTGGTGATGGGTGACGCTTAGGCAGGCGGCATTCGGCGCGCCGCAATGAATTTCGCCGGCGCGCAATTCATTGCGGCGCCGGCGATGCGTGGAAACGCCGTGTTGTTTACCGGGTCTTGAGCGGTCGGCTATTCGGCCAGCATTTCCACCGGCGCGCTTACCGTTTGCCGGTTGACCGCGCTCAGGATCGCCAGGAACGACGCCGTCACGATGTCTTCATGTATTCCTACCCCGAAACCGGTCGGCGATTCCCCCAGCCGCAGCTCAACGTAGCTGGCGGCCCGGGTATCGGCGCCCGTGCCTATCGCGTGCTCATGATAGTCCATGAGCCGGATTCCGGCGTCCAGCGCATTCACGAAGGCGGATATCGCCCCGTCTCCGTGGCCGACCAGATTGCGCACTTCGCCGTTTTCTTCGACTTCAACTTCGATTGAAAACTGATGGCCGCTGGCCGCCTTGGGATCGCCGCTAATGCGATGCCGTATCAGTTTCCATGGCTGATCCCGGTCCAGATATTCTTCGGTGAAAACGTCAAACACCTTGGCCGAGGTGACTTCCGCGCCGGTTTCGTCCGTAACCCGCTGGATAGCCCGGCTGAATTCGATCTGCAAACGGCGCGGCAGCACCAGGCCGTGTTCCTGCTCAAGCAAATACGATACCCCGCCCTTGCCCGACTGGCTGTTCACGCGTATTACCGCATCGTAGTTGCGGCCCAGGTCGGCGGGGTCGATGGGCAGATAAGGCACTTCCCACAACGTATCTGGCTGCCGCTGGGCAAAGCCCTTCTTGATGGCATCCTGGTGCGAACCCGAGAACGCGGTGAAGACCAAGTCGCCCGCGTAGGGATGGCGCGGGTGCACCGGCAACTGATTGCAATACTCCACGCAGCGGCGCACTTCGTCGATGTCGGAAAAATCCAGTCCGGGATGGATGCCTTGCGTGTAGAGATTGAGCGCCAGCGTTACCAGGTCTACATTGCCGGTACGTTCGCCATTGCCGAACAGGCAGCCCTCGATTCGATCGGCCCCGGCCATGACGGAGAATTCGGCCGCGGCCACGGCGGTGCCGCGGTCATTGTGCGGATGTACGCTAAGCACGATGCAATCGCGCTGTTTCAGATTGTTGTGCATCCACTCGATCTGATCCGCATACAGGTTGGGTGTCGTCGCTTCGATCGTGGCGGGCAAATTGAAAATGATCTTGGATTGCGGGGTCGGCTGCCACACTTGGGTAACCGCATTGCAAACGTCCAGGGCGAATTCGGGTTCGGTCGTGCTGAACACTTCGGGCGAATACTCGTAGCGCCAGGAAGTTTCGGGATGCTGGTTGGTGCATTCCTTGACCAGGCGAGTGCCTTCCACCGCGATTTGCTTGACCTCGTCTTTGCTCATGTTGAAGACGATTTTGCGGAACGCCGGCGCGCAGGCGTTGTACAGGTGGACGATGGCCGTCTTGGCGCCGGCCGCCGATTCCACCGTGCGGCGGATCAGGTCTTCGCGCGCCTGCGTCAGCACGATGATCGTGACGTCGTCAGGCACCCGTTTTTCGTCGACCAGCTTGCGCACGAAATCGAAGTCGGTCTGCGAAGCCGATGGAAAACCGACTTCGATTTCCTTGAAACCGATTTTGACCAGTTGCTCGAAAAAACGCAGCTTGCGTTCGACGCTCATGGGCTCTATCAATGATTGATTGCCATCGCGCAAGTCGGTGCTCATCCAGACGGGAGGATGGGTAATGCGCTTGCTGGGCCAGGTGCGTTCGGAAAAGTCGCGGGTAAACGGAACAAACGGACGATATTTGTCGGCGGGATTGGAAATCATGGGAATACCTATTTTCGATTTGGATAGTATGCGGCGCAATCACCGGAGCATCTTGCGAAAGCTCGTCAACAACAACGGTGATTTGAATACAAGGTGGCTGGAACAGGCTGCCGAACTGCCACGAGACGCTAGGTCCGGCAACCGATCGGTAGTAGCAGCGATAGCGCTGGGGAGGCAAGCAGAAGGCGCAAGGCATTGCGCTGGACACGTAACGCCGAACCGGCAGCGCTGCTGCGGGTTCGGGCGTTATTGGAGTAAGCGTGTCCGGGAGTCATAAGCCGTAGTCAAACATATTTTCAGCGGCTTGGCAACTTTTATTGCTTGCTTGCGGCGGGGGCGGCGACTTCGATTAGCGCGACATGGCGCCGCACCAGTTCGATTTTAGCCGAGCGGCCATTGCCCAGTTCGTACATGGTCCGTTGCAAATCGCCCACGGTAATCGGGTCGCGGCGCTCGTTCCAGACCCAGCGCAATACCTCGAGGGCGGGCGCGGACAGTTCTTGCGCAAGCATGGCGACGGTTTCTTCATTCACCTGTTTCAAGCGGGCGCGCCGTTGCGTGCTCTGCACAAACCCATACAGAAAATAGGCAATAATAAGCGTGCAGAGCGCCACCACCGCCCACCAGAAAAACGGGTTGTATTGTTTCAGCAATGCAATGGCCTGAACACCCAGCGCATGTAAACCGCCATAATCAATGTCCCGGCCAAAGGCAACCAGCCGGTTCAGTAGGTCATACCATATCAGGACAACCACGGCGACAACCACGACACACACGATTTTTTGCGTGGCCGTAAGTTTCAGCAGCGTGGTGCGCAGCAAGTTGACGTCTTGACGGGTGGGTTGTTGAGTGTTTGTTTTCATATAACGTATTTTAACTATGCAATCGCGTCAGTCTTTAGAACTTCGTCAACATCAGCAATTGGCGTTGACCCCTCAGTTGCAGCAATCAATACGATTCCTGCAGCTGTCGGCGCAAGAGCTGGAACTGGAAGTGGCCCAGGCCCTGCTTGATAACCCCATGCTGGAGCATGAGGAGGAGTATGACATTGATGTGGCGGTAACGGTAGTCGATGAAGTCCCGGCGCACGAAGATCGCTGGACATTGCCGGGTTCGCCCAACCGCGCCGGCAATAATAATGCGGATGACGAACCGACGCGTCCCGAAACGGCCTTGGCCGAAACTTTGCAGGGCCATTTGTTGCGGCAATTGCACGTGACCCGGGCTCAGCCGCGCGACTGCGCGCTGATAAGCCTGCTGATCGACGAGCTGGATCAAAACGGCTATTTGCCCACGCCGCTGGAAGATATCCAGCAATATCTGCCGCCTGAACTGGCGGTCGATATCGATGAACTGCGGTCCGCCTTGTGTTTGCTGCAATCGTTCGACCCCCCTGGCGTAGGGGCCGTTTCATTGGCCGACTGCCTGTGCCTGCAGCTCCGGCATCCGCAGTTCCTGTCTGAAACGAAGGCGCCGGCCGCCATTCTGGCGTGCGCGACTGAAATTGCCCGCCATCACCTGGGTGTGCTGGCGTCCGGCAATTTGAATCGGCTGCGCGATGCGCTTGCTTGCGACCAGCAAACGTTGCGCGCGGCCCATGCCTTGCTGCTGCGGCTCGAACCCCGGCCGGCGCGGAATTGGGCTGTGTCCACGGCCGATTATGTAACGCCCGATGTGGTGATCCGCAAAGTGAAGGACCGCTGGCAGGCCAGTTTGAATCCGGCCATCATGCCCAAGCTGCGCATCAACGCGGTTTATGAGAGCTTGCTGGAGCAAGCGCCCGCCGCGCCGGCGATGCAGGAGCAGCTTGCGCAGGCGCATGGCTTGATCAAAAGCATGAATCAGCGTTTTGTCACCATTTTGCGCGTTACCCAGGCGATCGTGGACAGGCAGCAAGAATTTTTTGAGCAGGGCGTGCGCGCCATGCGGCCGTTGCTTTTACGAGACATTGCGCAGGCGCTGGAATTGCATGAATCCACCGTATCGCGCGCGACACGGCAAAAGTACGCGCAAACCCCTTGGGGCGCGATCGAGCTCAAGCGGTTTTTCGGGGTGGCGTTGCAAACCGACGACGGCGAAACGACGTCGGCCACGGCGGTGCGATCGTTGATCCTCAAGCTTGTGGGCGAGGAATCCAGCAAGAAGCCCTTGTCCGATAACCAGATCGCTGTCCGGCTGGCCGAACAAGGCGTGGTAATTGCCCGCCGCACCGTCGCCAAATACCGCGAGGCGGCGGGCATCGAGCCCGCCATACTGCGCAAGGCGCGAGCAACGTTGGAGTCTTCGTCCAGCAATTGAATGTTGTTGCTGGAGAGCCAAATAAGCCTTTACCTAACCTTCCACGGAAATGAGGGCTACCTCTGGCGCCCCTCTCTGTGACCAGCCGACATTGCCGTGCTTATGCGGCGAGCATCAGGTCCAGGTTCTGCACGGCCGCGCCGGATGCACCTTTGCCGAGGTTGTCGAAGACGGCGGACAGGAGCACCTGGCCGCGGCTTGCATTAACGAACACGCCCAGCCGCAGGTCGTTGGTTCCGTTCAGCGCCTGCGGATCAAGATGCGTTATCGCGTGCGCATCCGCAAGCGACATCACCTCGACATGGCGTGCATCCGAGTAATGCTGCGTCAGACACGCGTGCAACCGTCCACCGTCGACACTGGCCGGCAGCAAACGCAACTCGATCGGCACGGTAAGAACGATGCCCTGCCGATACGCGCCATAGGCCGGCACAAAGAACGGGCGGTTCGCGAGCCCTGCATGCAGCTGGATTTCGGGTGTGTGTTTGTGCTCAAGCGCCAAGCCGTAGACCTGGGACGGCGCCACGCCAGACGTGCCGCCCGACTCGTACGCATCAATCGCTGTCCTGCCTCCCCCCGAATAGCCGGAGATAGCGGAAACGGCCACCGGGTAGTCGCGCGGCAGCAGGCCGGCCTGCACGAGCGGCCGCAGCAGGGCAATCGCTCCCGTCGGATAGCAGCCCGGGTTGGTGACGCGCCGGGCTTGCGCGATCCGCTGTGCATGTTCCTCGGTCATCTCGGGAAAGCCATAAACCCATTCCGGCTGCGTGCGATGCGCCGAGCTCGCGTCGATCACGCGCACGTCCGGATTCTGGATGAAACCGACCGCCTCGCGTGCGGCCGCGTCCGGCAGGCACAGGATTGCGATGTCGCACGCGTTGATCGCCTCCGCGCGACGCTGCGGGTTCTTGCGATCGGCAGTCGCCAGTGTCAACAGTCGCAAGTCGTTGCGGTCGCGCAGACGGTCGTGGATTTGCAGCCCGGTGGTGCCCTGGTCGCCGTCAATGAATACAGTCGGGAAACTCATGGTGTCGCGCTCCTCGCGGTCGATTATCGGAAAGGGATACCGTATTTTCTTCGGCCGACTAAAATAGGGAAAGTTGAATTTATTGACGGTCTAATTCAGATTTTCTGAATGGAAGAATCAAAATGCGCGAAATTAGCCTTGACCGCCTGCGTACGCTGGTGGCGATCGCGGATCACGGATCGTTCGCGGCGGCGGCGCGGCTGCTGAGTCTTGCGCCGCCGACCGTCAGCTTGCATATTGCCGAACTGGAGAGCCGCATCGGCGCGCCCCTGCTGTCCCGCAGGCGGGGGAACGTACGGCCGTCGGCGGTGGGTGAAATGCTGGTGGAGCGGGCGCGCCGCATGCTGGCCGAGGTCGAGTCGGCGCTGGACGACGTCAGCCGGCAGGTGCAGGGACTGGCCGGGCGCGTACGCCTTGGCGCTTCGACCGGCGCGATCGCGCATTTGTTGCCGCAGGCCATCGCGCGGCTTAGCAAGCATCGCCCGGACATCGATGTGCAAATCGTGGTGCTTACGTCGCAAGAAACGTTGGCGCGCCTTGCTCAAGGCAAGCTGGACGTGGGGCTGGTCGCTCTGCCGCAGGCCCCGGTCGAGGGGCTGGCGATCCGGCCTTGGCGTCGTGATCCGGTCATGGCCTTTCTGCCCGCCGACTGGCGCTCCCCAGCCCGCGTCACGCCCGCTTGGCTCGCGGCGCAGCCCCTGATTCTCAACGATGCAAGCACTCGCCTCTCGCGGCTTACATCGGAATGGTTTGCGCTTGGCGGTTACCGGCCCGTGCCGCGCATCGAGCTCAATTACAACGACGCAATCAAGAGCCTGGTCGCCGCCGGCTATGGCGCGGCGCTTTTGCCGCATGAGGCGGGGGCGCCGCAGTCGGATGCGCGCGTCGCGATGCGTCCGCTGCGTCCTGACGTCTGGCGGGAGCTGGGTATTGCCCATCGCGCCGGGCAAGCCGAGCGTGCGACCCAGCATGTACTCGACGCATTATGGGAATTCAAGGCGCACGGCGGCGTTGCTCATGACTCAGCCTTATGAGTCATGACTCGAATTGGCGCGTTTTGGTCGAGTATCGTCGTGGAGATTCGGTCAGGCAGGCGCATCGTCCAGAGGATAAGCGTCTATCGCTGGGTCTAAGAGCGAGCAGGAGGGGCGATGTTGGGAATTTTCCCCATCCTGGCAGATTTTATTTAAATGAGATTGATTTTTATCCTGAGTTAGATAATAATTGTTCTCATGTTCATTTGCATCTGTAATGCCATCACCGAGCGACAGGTCCAATCGGCTGTAGCCGAGGGCGCCGCCACGCTGTCCGATCTGCAAGCCACGCTTGGGATTGCAACCTGCTGCGGGTGCTGCGCGGAAACCGCCAACGAATATTTGCCCGGTGGGCGCTATTGCGGCTTGCCCAACCCGCGCCAGCAAGCCGGCGCGCAAGTGGCCGATGCGGCCAATGATTCGGGCGCTGCCGTGCCCGCTCCCATGGTAGCCATTGCGGTTCGCCGTTATTGACACGTAAAGTAACAATTTAGGCGTGTATGGCCGGCTTCGTTTTTCCACGCGGTTTTTCGGCCGGTTGCTGCATTTATCCGGGCCAAAATCCTTGTCGCGCAAACAGCCGGTCCGCATTGCCTCTGCCTATCCGGCGCGAGGCTGCGTAACCGCAGCAATAAGCCGATTCATTCCTATTCTCAAGCAAGCCCTTGCAAGCCGCGGGCCGGTCATCCTCCGGCTTATTCAAATGGCTGAAAATCCCCTGTCTGCATGGTAGCCTTATGGGCAGAACAAGCGGCGATCAGGTGTTGCACGCCTTCGCGTCCGCGGTCGATGTTGTAATCGGCCCTTATTTTTGCTCAGGAGCATGGCCATGAAAGGCGATAAAACCGTTATTCAATATTTGAATGCGCAGCTAAAAAACGAACTCACCGCGATCAACCAATATTTTTTGCATGCGCGCATGCTGAATCATTGGGGTCTGAACAAGCTGGGCAAGCATGAATATGATGAGTCCATCGGCGAAATGAAGCACGCCGACCGCCTGATCGAGCGTATTTTCATGCTGGACGGATTGCCTAACCTTCAGGACTTGCACAAGCTTCTGATCGGCGAAAACGTGCCCGAGGTGCTGTCCTGCGACCACCAGTTGGAAAGCGGCGCCCAGGCGACGGTCAAGGAAGCCATGGCCTATTGCGAAACGGTGCGCGATTATGTGTCGCGCGATTTGTTCCAGGATATTCTCAACGACACCGAAGAGCACATCGATTGGCTTGAAACCCAGATGGAGCTGGTCGAAAAAGTGGGACTGCAAAATTACCTGCAGTCCCAGATGGGCGAATTGAGCGATTAGGCGTTTGTTTGCAGGCCTTGGGCGGGCGCCGCCGGATTGTGCGAGCCAAGCCCGCCTGCGATGCCCAGGCTGTGAACCGGCCTCTAGAAGTTCTTGGCGGGGCAGTCGGCCGTGCGGCCCCAAGCGCCATTAGGTTCGCAATATTTATTTCGTGCGGCCCATGCACAGCTAGGACGGTCAAAGAAGCTTTGGGCGCTGCAGGCTTGAAGATCTTGGCGCAAGCTGGCTTGCCAGGCCTGATTGCTTGTGGCGGGCCGGGCGCCCGGCACAGGCGGAGGCGGTGGAGGGGCAACTTCAATAGGCTGCAAAGGCTGTTGTTGCTGCCCGTTGAAGCCGCCGGCGCCCAGGCCAAGATCGCCGACATCGGCAATTCCATGGAATGTTTCAGTATTGCCCGACTGGGCGATCTGGACGGCTTCGTCCATAGTGATCGGCGTGGTTGCGAGTTCGATTGCGGCGGTTGATTTGGTTTCGTCCAGGGACTGCTGGGGTATTTCCCAGGCAACTTGCACCGGCCCCTCGGGTACGCCTTGCTGGCCGTTGACCAAAGGCTGCGGCGGCTGGGCGACGAAGGGCAAGCCATTGGCATCGAGCACCGGTACGGTGGAGGCTTCGGCGGCGGCTTCGATCGGGGGCGTAGCCGGGCCGTGAGCCACCAGCCAGTCGCCTAATTGCAGGCCGCCCCAGGCGGAAGCGCCCGCGGTTACCGCCAAAACTACAAAAATGAAACGCCAGGACATCAATTACCCTCTGTCTGGGAAGAAACCCCAGTATATAAGCTGGGTTCTTCGGAAAAAAGCAGCCGGTAGATGAACCGTTTACGCATTTTGCCCAAAAACCTGGCCACCGTGCTCGCGCATGGCGTGAAATTCTACGCCAGGATACAGTTCTTGCGCTACACGCAATTGCGCTGGCGAACTTGCCAGGAATGCTATCGCATCGACGACATCATAGGCGATGTTGGCAGCATTGGCATCCATGAATTTTCGCAAAATCTTCGGGTCGGAGGCTGTAATCCAACGTGCCATGTTGTAACGCGATGGCATTAACCGGGCATCTACGTTGTATTCATGCTTGAGCCGATGGGCCACGACTTCAAATTGCAACTGCCCTACCGCGCCCAGCAGCAGCGAGCCGCCCGCCGCTTCCGGGCGAAAAACCTGAATAGCCCCTTCTTCGCCCAATTGGATCAGGCCGGTGCGCAATTGCTTGATGCGCAATGGGTCTTTGACTTCGACCGCCTGGAACAGTTCGGGGGCAAAAAACGGCAGTCCGGTGAATTGCAGGTTTTCGCCTTCGGTCAGCACGTCGCCCAACTGGAGAACGCCATGGTTGGGAATGCCTATGATGTCACCGGCATAGGCCTGATCCAGCAATTCGCGCCGCTGCGACAGGAAGGACACCACATTGTTGGGGCGCATTTCCTTGCCGGTGCGCGAGACTTTCAGGCGCATGCCGCGGTCGAAGCGCCCCGAGCTTACACGCACAAAGGCAACCCGGTCGCGATGGGCCGGATCCATATTTGCCTGCACTTTGAACACTACGCCGCTGAATTTGGGTTCGTCGGGCCGTACTTCGCGCTGCAGGGCCGTGCGCGCGCCCGGCTGTGGGGCCAGGTCGACCAGCGCATCCAGGACTTCCTGCACGCCAAAATTGTTGATGGCTGAACCGAAGAATACCGGCGTTTGCTTGCCGGCCAGGAAGGCCGCCGGCTCAAAGGCGGGCGCGGCGGCGTTGATGAGTTCGATTTCGTCGTTGGCCTTGACGAAAGCGTCGCCGAACCGCTCGGCGATGGCGGGATTGTCCAGCCCGTCGATCAGGTCATCGCTATTACCGCGCCGCTCCTGACCCGCGCGGAAAACACGCATGCGATTGCGGCGAATATCGAAGACGCCGCCGAACGAGCGGCCCATGCCGACCGGCCAGGAAAAAGGCACGGCGTCCATGCCCAGATGCGATTCGATTTCAGACAGCAGATTGAGCGGTTCCTGGACTTCGCGATCCAGTTTGTTGATGAAGGTGATGATGGGCGTATTGCGAGCCCGGCATACCTGCAGCAGGCGTATGGTTTGAGGCTCCACGCCATTGGCGGCGTCGATTACCATGAGCGCGGCATCGACGGCGGTCAGCACCCGGTAGGTATCTTCGGAAAAGTCCTGGTGTCCGGGGGTGTCGAGCAGGTTGATGACGCAGTCGCGGTATTCCATTTGCATGACCGACGACGCCACCGAAATGCCGCGTTGCTTTTCGATTTCCATCCAGTCCGACGAGGCATGGCGGCTGGCCTTGCGAGCCTTGACGCTGCCGGCGATCTGGATCGCGCCTGCGAACAGCAGGAGCTTTTCCGTAAGCGTGGTCTTGCCTGCGTCAGGGTGGGAAATAATGGCAAATGTGCGTCGCCGCGCGACTTCTTGGGTAATGCTCATAGTTCGATTTTAGCGTGTGTTCCCGCCGGGGCCGGCAAATGGCCATCCCCGGCGGGACACAAGGTTATTTGTGATGGCTGAACGAAGCCAGGACGGTGCCGGCCAGGATGAACAGCGTGCCGAATGTGCGATTAAGCCAGCGAATGTGCCGGGGGTTGCGCAGCAATTTCAACATGCGGGAAGCCAGCGTGGTGTAGCACCCCATGGCCACCAGGTCGGTAAAGCACAGGGTGGCGGCGATTGCCGCATATTGCATGGTCAGCGGCTGCGATAAATTCAGGAACTGGGGTACGACGGCCAGCAGGAATACCGTGCCTTTGGGATTGGCGACGTTGATCAGGCAGCCGCGCATGATAAGTTCGCGTATCTTGAAGGGCGCGGGTTCGCCGGATTCGACTGCCACCGGCGCCGCGTCAGTGCGGAACTGTTTCCACCCAAGGTAGATCAGGTAGCCCACGCCCAGCCACTTGATGATGCCGAAGGCCAGTTCGGAAGCCGCCAGCAGCGCGCCCAGTCCCACCGCCACCACCACGAACTGGATCAGTATGCCCATGATCAGGCCGGCTGTGGTCCAGTAGCCCCGCCTGAAGCCGTACTTCAGGCCGGAGGCCATGGCCGCGATGGCGCCGGGCCCGGGCGAAAAAGAAATCGCCCAGGAAGCGGCAAAGAAAGCGAGCCAGGTGGAAAAGGACATGAGGGGTTGCCGTGTTGGAAAGTTGCGAAATAATACGCCTTATTTTCCAAGCAAAGCAGGGCGCGGTCCGTTGGCGTTGCGGCTGGGGCCGCTGCGTGGGCGAGCCTGTCCGGCCGGCGCGCCTGCCGGGCGGTGTGCGCCGGCGGGCCGGGCGGCGCCGTTTTCCGGACGCGCGCTGCCTGCCGAGCGGCGCGTGTCGCCGGAGCGGCCGCTGGGCCGGGCGCCGGAATTGGCGCCGCCGGTTTTGCGCGGCGCATTCGAGCGGCGGGCCGGGCGGTCATCGTCGGCCCGGACATGGGCCGGTTCCGCCTTGACCATATCGGGCGACCAGCCTTCGATCGTCGTGCGTTCGATAGGACGCTTGATGACTTTTTCGATGGCGCTCAGCAGCTTGAGTTCGGTCCTGTCGACCAGCGACAAGGCCGAGCCTTCGCTGCCTGCGCGGCCGGTGCGTCCAATACGGTGTACGTAGTCTTCCGGCACGTTGGGCAGTTCGAAATTGACGACATGCGGCAATTGGTCGATGTCGATGCCGCGCGCGGCGATGTCGGTGGCGACCAGTACGGCGACCTTGCCGTCTTTGAAGCCGGCCAGCGCGCGCGTGCGGGCCGCCTGGCTTTTGTTGCCATGGATGGCGGCGGCCGAGAGGCCGTCTTTCACCAGCTTTTCGGCCAGGCGGTTGGCGCCGTGCTTGGTGCGGGTAAAGACCAGCACCTGATGCCAGCCGCTTTCGCGGATGATGAAACTGAGCAGATCGCGCTTGTGCGATTGCTCGGTCATTACCATGCGCTGCGTAACCAATTCCGATGCCGTATTGCGCTGGGCGACCGAAATTTCAGCCGGATTGGTCAACACGCCCTTGGACAGTTCGCGGATTTCATCCGAGAACGTGGCGGAAAACAGCAGGTTCTGGCGCGTGCGGGGCAACATGGCAATAATGCGGCGGATGTCGCGGATAAAGCCCATGTCCAGCATGCGATCGGCTTCGTCGAGCACGAAAATTTCGACGGCGGACAGATCCACGGTTTTTTGCTGGGCGTGGTCGAGCAGGCGGCCGGGAGTGGCCACCAGGATATCCAGCGGTTTGCGCAGGGCGTTTATTTGCGGATTGATATTGACGCCGCCGAACATCACCATTGAGCGTATCGAGGTGTGCTGGCTATAGGTGCGTACGGACTCTTCCACCTGGGCGGTCAGTTCGCGAGTGGGGGTCAGGATCAGTACGCGCGGTTGGCCGGGCTTGCGCGTTTGCGCCGGTGTTTGCAACAGCCGGTGCAGGATGGGCAGCGTAAAACCCGCGGTCTTGCCGGTGCCTGTTTGCGCGGCGGCCAGCAGGTCGCCGCCTTTCATGACTTGTGGAATGGCCTGTGCCTGGATGGGCGTGGGGTGCACATAACCGGTATCTGTAACGGCACGCAATAGCGGTTCTGCCAGCCCAAGGGAGGCAAAGGTAATTTGGGTATTCAAGAAATAACTCCAGCGACAGCCTATCGCTCGAGTTGAGAGATACCAATCTAGGCAGACGATAAAAGAAGTTGAGAGCAAAAAAGCTCAGGCAAGGCACGAATAGCTTGCAAGACACGTGTTGACTGGTGCGACACGTAATCCAGCATTATAGCGTAAACGGCGGGGATCGGTGAATATCCTGTTGTGGCGGCCCCGGGCGGCCGCTGGCCGCCGCGATAAGCCGGCACGGTGAAGGCTGGCCCTGTCAAGTTTGGTCAAACATTTATTAACATGGATTGTTTTGTTTCAGGCATATTGGCAGAGTCTGCGCAAACTGCTGTAATTTGCGCGTTACCTTCTTCGGGCTCGCCATAATGAAACGTGTACTGCTGTTTATTTTCCTGCCTATGTTGTCGGTGTTGCTGGCCGGTTGCGGCTATAACGATATCCAGCGCCTGGACGAACAGGTAAAGAGCGCATGGTCGCAAGCATTGAATCAGTATGAGCGCCGGGCCGAGCTGGTTCCCAAGCTGGTGAATTCGGTGAATGCCTACATGGTCAACGAGCGCGCCGTCTTGACCCAGGTGACCGAGGCCCGCTCCAAAGTGGGCAGTATCCAGATTAGCGCGAAAGACCTTGAAAACCCGGAATTGATGGCCCGCTTCAATCAGGCGCAGGGGCAATTGTCTTCGGCGCTGTCGCGCCTGATCGCGGTGTCGGAAAACTATCCGCAGCTTAAAAGCGACGGCCTGTTTCGTGATTTGATGACGCAGCTCGAGGGTACTGAAAACCGCATTGCCACTGAACGGGGCCGGTATGTGCAGGCGGTGCAGGAATACAACCTGATCGTGCGTCAGTTTCCCACCCTTATTACCGCCAAGATTTTCGGCTATGGCACTATTGAAAATTACGGCGTGTCCAAGCAGGATCAAATCACTAAAGATCCCGAGGTCAAATTCACCTTGCCCGAGCCTGGCAAGTCTTAATTTCTTGATAATGTGGAATTCGCGCCCTTGGCGTTGATCCGGCATACACCAGGCCGAAAACGATGGTTTGCGGCTTGCCGCCGGAAAGGATGAAAATGAAGCTTGTCATGCGAGCCCGCTTCGGCGATAAAGGCCTGTCCGCCGATAAGACCGCGGCCCGTTTGTTCCACAGCCTGGTCTTGCTTCTTCTGTTTGCGATGGCATCGTTCGCGCATGCCGCGCCGGCTCCCGTGCCTGAGCTGAAAAGCTGGGTCACCGACCAGACCGGCACATTGGATTCCAACACCCAGACTTATTTAAGCGAGACATTGGCGGGGCTGGAAAAGCGCAAAGGCGCGCAAATTGCCGTGCTGCTTGTTCCGACGACCGGCGATGACACCATAGAAAGCTATGCCAGGCGTGTTTTTGACCAATGGCGCCTGGGCCGTGAAAAAGTCGACGATGGCATATTGTTCGTGGTGGCCAAAGATGACCGCAAGTTGCGCATCGAAGTCGGCTATGGCCTGGAAGGCGCTGTGCCCGATTTGCTGGCCGGACGGATTATCCGCGAACAGGTTACGCCCAAATTCAAGCAGGACGATTATGCGGGCGGAGTTACGGCGGGGGTGGAAAGCCTGATCAAGCTGGTCGATGGCGAACCGCTGCCGCCCGCGGCAGCCAACAGCCAGGCCGATGCGGACGACGACTCGCCGGTTGTCATGCTGTTGCCTTTGGCCGTCATGACTTTCTTCATGCCGGCCGCGTTCGCCGCTTTTGCCGCGGGCATCTTTGTTTTCCTGATGTTCGGCAGTATTGGTTTCGGCATTCTGGCCGCGATTCTTGCCTTTGTATTGAGCTTTATCGGCCGCCAATTCGGCGCGGGAGGCAAAGGCAGCGCGGCCCGCGCTTCGCGCCGGGGCGGCATCATAGGAGGCCTGGGAGGCGGCTTTGGCGGAGGTTTCGGCGGAGGCGGCGGTTTTGGAGGCGGGGGCGGTTTCGGAGGTGGTGGAGGCGGGGCTAGCGGCGGAGGTGGCGGCAGTGGTGGCGGCGGCGCTTCGGGTAGCTGGTAATCGTTGCCTTGCCATGTTTTTCCGGCAGCGGGCCGCAGCGAAATAATCGTAAATAACGGGCAAGGAGCGATATGCATCGACAGCACGGGAAATGGAAAGAGCTGACCGGCTGGGCAGGCCTGGAGGGGCATTGGCTGCGCCGCAAACACTTTACCCCCGAGGTGTTGGCGCGGATTGCCGACCGCATCAAGCAGAGCGAGCTCGATCACACGGGCGAACTGATGGTTGCCATAGAGGCCGTAAGCCCGGCTCATGAACCCAACAGCCACTACCGCGCCCTGGAGGTATTCGGACGCTTGCGGGTTTGGGATACGCCGCTGAACACCGGGGTGCTGTTGTATCTGTCCCTGGACAGGCACCGTATTGAAATCATTGCCGATCGCGCCATTGCCGCCCCCGACCAGCTTTGGGAACAGATTTGCGGCCAGTTGCAGGCCAGGCTGCAGCACAAGGATTACTGTGCGGGCATACTCGCGGCGATCGATGGCATTGAAGCCATATTGCGTACTCGTTGTCCGTCCTTGCCGCAAGGCCGGGACAACACCGATGACTTGCCTAACGGGCCGGTGTTGCTATGAAGGACGCGCCGGTGGCCGCCATGGTTCAGCCCGGCGGCTTGGCCAGCTTGGCCGCAAGCTCGCGTATAAGCTGTTCGCGCCGCGTTCCGGGGATATGATTGTCGGCCAGGCTGGACCATTGCGGCTGGCTGCGCGCTTCAAGCAGTTCATCGGGAAGATCTTCGTTGCGCCATGCTTCGATAACCGTATGCCCGGACGAAGCGCCCGCTTCGGCGGGCAGCCACGGCTCCAGCTGTATCGGGCCTTGCGCCGCGTGGCCGCGCTGTTCCAGCGCCTGAACCAAGGCCAGTTGGCGTATGGCAAGCAGGCGCAATACCGCATCGTCCACGCTCAGTTCCTGATACCCCTTTAAACGCCCCAGAACACGCTTGCCCAGCTTGTCGGCGCCTTGCCACAGGCCGCCGGCGGCCGCGCCCAGCAAGGTCGCGGCCCCCAGGCTGATGCCGGCCGTGAATACGTCGAGCGTCGCCCCGGCCATTGCGCCGGCCGCCATCCCTTTGCTTACCTGGATGCCTACCTCTTTCAAGGCCTGGGGGTGAAACAAGTCCATGCCCCAGCGCTCGCCTTCCAGGGGAAGGGTGTGGGCCGGAAAGTCGCGGGTATTGAAGTTGTAGCGTTTCAGCAAGGCGCGCACGCACAGGTCTTCGCGCATCCGCACTTTCTTGCGCAGGGCTTGCGTCGTGTTTTCGAGCGCTTGCGCATCGGGCTCGCTGGACAGATGCCACGCCGCCACATCAATCAGCATCTCGGCAATCAGGCGCATGGCATCATGGCGGCGAATCTCGCGCTGTTGCGCGACATCCTGTTTGAGCCGTTGCAGTTGGCCCGCATGCCGGTCCATCAGCAAAGCCAGTTTGTCGTACAGTTGCGCCTCGCCATCGAGGGCGGGCGCGATCGTGTCGAATTCGATGATGGCGTGCAAGCCCAGGCGCCCCAGCGCTTCGCGCCATGCGGCCAGGCACTGCCGGGGGCTGTGGGTAAAGTTCAGCACCGGCACGATGGGATGGCCGCAACTGGCAAGGATGGCGAGCTCGTCCTTGTGCTTGCCCAGCACCGGGTCGCGTACATCCACCACATACAGTCCGGCATCGCAGTCCAGCAATTTGTTCAGCACCCGGGCCTCTTGCTCGAAGCGCCGCTTGCTTTCAGGGCTTTGCAGGAAACGGCGTATGCGCTCGGGGCCGTCCACGCGTTCGCCCGCCTGGGTCAAGTGGTCGAAATAATCCAGCAGCGCAATGCCGTCTTCCATGCCGGGGGTGTCGTACAGTTCGACGACGACCGCGCCGTCCACCAGCAAGCGAGCCCCTTCCACATGGCGTGTGGTGCCGGGGCTGTCTTGCACGACGCCAAAGCCTGGATCGCGAATGAGAGTACGCAATAGCGAGGTCTTGCCGGTATTGGTGTGGCCCACGACAGCAAGGCGCAAGGGTTCTTCATGGCTGGGCATGGGCATCCTTTGCGATGGCATTGCCGGATGGTTCGGCGGCAAGCCAGGCCAGAGCGGACTCCAGGCCGGCATGCAATTGCTCGGGATTGAAGCCGGCGGCGGCGAGGCGTGCTTGCCAGGCGTCGGCGCGCGCATCGTCGCTGGTGTGGGCAGCCAGGCCATGCAGGGCGATGTGCGCCTGCTCAGCCAGACTGGCCAGTTCGGCCAACAGGGCGATGGTGCCGCGGTCGGGGGTCTGCCGCGCGTCGCACACCAGCAGCAGCCGCCGGGGAGCTTGCTGCTGGAAGCGATCCAGCAGGTTTTTGCGTTCCAGGCGGGTGTCGATGATGCCCAGGTCGGTAACGACGGCTGGCAGGTCGGCGGGAGGCCATGGGGTTTCCGGCGCAAGCTCTATGCCTATCAGCAAGGGCTGCCGTAGTTCGTTCGGCATATGGGGGCGCGATCGAATGCGGGCCTGGTATTCGGGCGTGTCCGGTGCGTCTATGCCGGCGTTCTCGCTAGTCGGGGCCAGGCGCTCGCGAAGTTCGGCATAGCCCGGCAGGCTTTCGTCCAGGCGGATCGCCGCGACATTCTTGCGGGCGACAATCAGGCTCAGGACCAGGCAGAGCGCGCGCGGCAAGAGCCCGTAAGCCACCACGCAGCCTATCAGCCAATTGGACCACAAGGCTTGCGCGGATCCGGGCAATGCCTGCAGCCCATCGCTGGCGCGCACCATGGCTTCGGGCGGCATGGCAAAGCCCAGGTGGGCAGGCAGCCACCCCAGGATAGCGGTCAGCGACACGAAGGTGTCGGCCGACAACAGCGTCGTTTCCCAATTGAATCCATAGCGGCGGGCCGACAACACGGCCAGCAGGGCAAGCAGCATGCTCAGCAGCGCGCTTGCCCATAAAGCATGGCTGATGGCCCCCAGTATCCAGCGCAGGGCGTTGTTGCGGCCCAGCACTTCGACGAGCGCGCGCGGGACCAGGGCGGCATCGGGGCCGCGCGCCAGTTTGCGCGTAAGCCATAACCACAGTTCGCCCAGCCAAGTGCCGCCGGCGCTTTTGACCGTGAAGCTCAATAGCCAGAACAGGAAGGCCAGCGAATTCAGCCCCAGCATGGCGGTCAGCGCCAGCAATATATTGACTGACCGGCTGCCATCGCCCAGTGCGCCCAGCGCCGTTGCGCCGCCGGCCAGTATGGCGGCCGCCAGCATGCCTGACAGCGCCAGCCTTGAGCCCCGCGTCCATTTTGCAATCAGCAGATCGAGTTTTTCGCGCTGCCCCAGGAGCCGGGCACGCAGCAGTATCTTTTGGACCAGCCCCTGCCCGCGTCCCTGCGCGCGGGCGCGGCGCACTTCGCCGGCGTCTTCCAGCGGCCCCCACAGCGATTCGCGCAGGCGCAGCGTTTCGGCCAGCCAGTAATCGGCGAATGCCGGCGCGCCCGGCCTGTTCCGGTCAGGCATCCGTGTAGACGTTGGACGCGGGCTTGCTGAACCATTCGTCCAGCTTGCGGCGGGCCTGGTCCTTGATTTCGGGAGTGATGTAGAACGCGACTGTGGCCAAGGCGGCCGCCATGACGCTCAGATCGTCGGTATAGCCTACCAGGGGCGCCAAGTCGGGAATCGCATCCAGCGGGAAAATGAAATAGCCCAGCGCCCCATAGATGACCCGCTTGGCCCATTTGGGCGTGTTTGCGCTTTGTACGGCATAGTACAGATAGAGCGCCTTTTCCAGGGTGGATCGGCCTGCGGACTGGGCGAATGGCGCCAGTTTTTGCCAAAAACGCTGTGGCGTATATTCGTTCTGGTATCGGGAATTATCCATAAAGCCTCCAGGCGATGGGGGATAAGCGTAGCTTGTATTGTATCGAGCGCGGTCGATTCGCGACGCGGTTTGCCGGCATGAGGCATATAAAAAAGGCACCCCATGTCTTGGAGTGCCCTGGGCTGTTTTACCTGGCCCGGCCTCAAGCCGGGCGGACATCAGCTTTTCTTGGCGATCAAGCCATAAATGAACAGCACGATAATGGCACCGACAATAGAGCCAATCCAGCCAGCGCCTTGCCCAGCTTGGTAAAAGCCCAGGGCGCTGCCCAGATAACCAGCCACGACGGAGCCGACAATTCCCAGGATTACGGTCAAGATGATGCCCAGCTTTTGGTCGCCCGGCATGATTGCCCGTGCAATCAGACCGACGATAAAGCCAACTATGATCATGCTGATAATGCCCATGACGATTTTTATCCTTTAGAAAGAGGGGATGTGTGCTGTGAGAATGTTCATCGCCAGACGCGCAGCCGCCTGGGTGGCTCAATAATAGGGACGCGGCGCCCGCGCGTCTAGCGCACTATGGGGATTTTGGTGTCAAAACGTTAAATAATTGTCAAGAGCAGCGGCCGCGCAACGGTTGCCCTGCGGAAGGCTGCGCGACAGGCAACAATTTCCCCAGCCAAATCAGCCGGACAGTTCCCGCCGCAATACTTAAAACCACAATGTTCGCGACGACAAATAAAACAGGCGCGAGCGTCGCATAAGCCCCTGAATGATCGCCGGCGGAGAGCCTCGTTGCAGCCCCGGAAAGCGCAGTCGCACCGAAGGTGAATGCCCAATAAGAGACGGTGAAAGACTGCTCCCTGATCCAGCCTATCATGCGCACAAGTATCAAAGCCTGAAGCAATGCGTAGCCGACCATCATGTGCGCCAACTGCCCGGAATAAGCGCCGCCGATTGCGACGCAGCACACGGCGCCAACCGCCGGCGGCGCAAGTTGGATTCCCAATGTCGGCCGCAGCGGGAGCCCCAGGGGAGCCGCCGTATAGAGACGGTGCAGCAAGACCGATTCAATGGCCAGCCATCCAAAGAAGCCGGCGCCGAATGCCAATTCTCCCCAATCGCGCCAGCCTAACGCCGAGGCGACGATGCCGCTGACGAAGCCTCCTGCGACCAGGGGCAGATATAAGATCGGCGTCGTTGCAGCGGCGTCGCGGCCGCCGCGCCAGAGAATGCCGGTTCGCCACAAGCCGAAAAACACGGTGAAACCGGCACCCAATAAAAACAATGTGATCGCAAGGGGACGCGAGTAAGGCAGCGCGCCTTGCGCTACGAGCGAGGTCGCCACGCCGGCAAGGCCGATAAAGCAGCATTGAACAGCGTGCTCGGCCTCCTCCCGGGCGGCCAGCGGCGCTATTAGCCACTTGAGCGCGTAAAGTATGACGATAATGAGCCAAGCCGCGAACGCTGCCGCGTAGACGATTTCCCCCGCGATCGCCGGAAGCCCCCAGACGTCGTGAGCCGCTCGCCAATCGTTGGCCAGGCCGGCCAGGCCCAACACGATTGCAAAGAACGAAGGCGGTATGCGCGGTATAGACCGCAAGGCCAGGGCTGAAATTTGCTTGGTCATTTACGACTCCTTGTCACTGGCGTTTACTTGCTATAAGCGCCGGCGACCTGGCCGACCAGCGTTGCCCACGGCATATCCAATGCGCCGTAGACCGCGGCGGCTTCCGGGCGCGCATTGTCTTTGAGAATTTCGACCATCAGGGTTGCGTAATCGGACAAAATCACGCCGGCTTGCTGCATGCGCAACAAGCCGACATCATGTTTGGTTACGCTGAATGTGCCGGAGGCATCGACGGCAACATAGGCGTCGAAGCCGCGCGATACCGCGGTCATCGCCGGAAACGCCGCGCAGACTTCGAGCGAAATGCCGGCGAAGATCAGTTTCTTGCGGCCGCTTGCTTCAATGGCCTTGGCGACGCGTTCGTCGTCATAGGCGTTCACCGAGGAGCGATCGATGATTTGAATGCCAGGCAGGGCGTCGACGAGTTCCGGAAAGGTCGGGCCCCACATGCTGTCGCGCGCGGTTGTCGTCACCACGATCGGCAGCTTCAGTGCCTTGGCTGCTTTGGCCAGCGCCACGACGTTGTGTTTCAGCTCTCCGGTCGAATAGTCGCGCACGCCGGTCATCAGGCCGACTTGATGGTCGACGAGAATCAAGGCGGCATTGTCGGCGGTGAGAGGCTCGTATGTGCGATTGATCATTGCTATCTCCTGTACGGGTTGGGTGATTTGGCGGCACGATGTTTCGTGATGAGAGTATGGTATCGGTTGAGCTATCAGCCCAGAAGTCGGTAAAATCCGGACTTAACGTCTAAATGGTTGGACGATGGATATAATCCGTGCTTGATCTGAACGACTTCTTTTTCTTTGTCCATATAGTGGATCGTGGCGGCTTTACCGCTGCCGGGCGGACGCTGCAGGTTCCCAAATCGACGCTGAGTCATCGCATTCAGCAACTGGAAGGGAATCTCGGCGTTCGATTGCTGAATCGCACGTCGCGACGTTTCGGCATGACCGATGCCGGTGAAGATTTTTATCGGCACGCGGTAGCCATGCTGCGCGAGGCCGAATTGGCCGAGACGACTGTCCGCAACAAGTTGGCTGAACCCATCGGCACCGTGCGCTGTACCGCCGGCGCGGCAACGATGCAGTTTGCGTTGTCGGACATCATCTCCGATTTCCTGGCGCAGTACCCGAAGGTCAATGTGGTCGCGCATTCGGCGGATCGGCCGGTCGATATTGTCGGCGAGAATTACGATCTTGCCATTCGCGCCCACACCGGCGCGCTACCGGATTCCAACCTCGTCCAGAAAACGCTGGCTCCCGTTCCGTGGTTCCTGTTCGCGGGAGCGAGTTATATCGATACCCACGGCGCGCTGGAAAAACCGCAAGACCTGCAAAATCATCCGTCGCTTTTCATGATGCGCACTGGCGTCGCGCCGGTATGGCGGCTTCGCCATACCAGTGAGGCGAAAGATGAAATCGTCATGCCATTGACGCCCAGGCTGCTTAGCGATGATATGGTCGGTTTGCAGCAGGCGGCCATCAAAGGCTTGGGCGTCGTGGCGCTGCCAAGCTATGTATGCCGGGCGGCCGTACACTCCGGCGTCTTGCGGCGGGTGCTGCCGGATTGGATCGCCGGCGACTCGACGATTACCGCCCTCATGCCCTACCGAAAGGGCGTGCTTCCTTCGGTGCGCGCCTTTCTCGACCACCTCGCGGCGGAGTTCCCCAAAACGGTGTTGATATAGCATTCCCCCATTTGCACATCGTCTATTTCATTGGACGTTAAGTCCCAATAACGCTGGCTTCCCGGCCGATCCCCCATCTCTTACATTTGCATCCTGGATAAATTTTTGGGAGTTGGAAAATGGGAAATGCCACCGCGGCGGAGATCGACACACTGGAGCGAGCCGGTCAGAGTTCAAAAAGACTTGGACAGATCGTAAAGGGGCGCAACCACGACATCGGCGATGAATTCACCGCGCTTCACTTTTCGGAAGAAATGTTTGGCGGGAGCATGGATCCGCTTCTGATGGTGGATGATTTCGTGATGACCGCGGCCACATTCGAGCCGCATCTCCATGCCGGGATTTCGGCGGTCACGGCAATGTTCGAGGACGCTGACGGCGCTTTCCTCAACCGCGACACGCTTGGCCACAACATTGGCTTGCAAGCAGGCGATCTGTATTGGCTGACCGCGGCCAGCGGCGCGGTGCATGAAGAGCGGCCTGAAGACGGCGCGAAAATCCACGCCCTCCAGATATTCGTGAATCTGCCTGCGCATTTGCAGAAAGAGTCGGCGCGGGCGCTGCATGTGCGCGCGGGCGACGTGCCCGTTCTTGAAGCACAGGGATATCGCGTGAGAGTCGTGCTGGGACGCAGCGGCACAGCCATGGGCTCCGAAGGGACGCCGCAAGAGATCACGATGCTCGATGGTTTTCTGAAAGATGAAGCATGCTTTTCCCACCATTTGCCCGACGGGTGCCAAGCATGGATTTACGCGGTGAGCGGACAAGTGACGATTCGTTGCCAGGGTGAAGAGCGTATTTTGAAAGCGGGCCGGGCCACGACAGTCAGCGTGGGAGAGGCCGCCGACGTCATGCTCGCATCCAGCGAGCCGTCTCACTTCGTGTTGATTGCCGGCAAGCCGATTCGCGAACCTTTCGTCAAGCATGGTCCATTGGTGATGTCGTCGGCGGCGGACATTCGGCAAACGCTGACCGGTTACGCCAATGGCAAGTTCGGCCGGATTCCGGCTTGACGTGAAAAGAGGGGGGGTCTCCGAGTCCGCCGTGACAGCGCCGCCGAAGTCGCGGCGCTGTCACGGCGGCTTGACGCTATTTCAGCAAAGGCCGCAAATAACCGCCGGTATGGCTGGCGGGATTGGCGGCGATGTCTTCGGGCGTGCCTTGGCTACTATCCGCCCGCCGCCGTTGCCGCCTTCAGGCCCCATATCGATAACCCAATCGGCGGTCTTGATGACGTCCAGATTGTGTTCGATGATGACCACCGTGTTGCCGCCGTCGACCAGCTTGCGCAATACATCCAGCAGCAAGGCGATATCGTGGAAATGCAGGCCGGTGGTGGGCTCGTCAAGGATGTACAGCGTGCGCCCCGTGCTGCGCTTGGATAATTCCAGCGACAGCTTGACCCGCTGGGCTTCGCCGCCCGACAAGCGTGGTGGCGCTTTGCCCCAGGCGCAAATATGACAGCCCCACGTCGATCAAGGTGTGCAGCTTGCGCGATACCGCTGGCACGGCCTCGAAATAAGCCAGGGCCTGTTCGACCGTCAGGTCCAGCACTTCGCTGATGTTGCGGCCGCGATAGCGGATTTCCAGGGTTTCGCGGTTATAGCGCTTGCCATGGCAGACATCGCAGGGTACGTACATATCGGGCAGGAAGTGCATTTCCACCTTGACGACGCCGTCGCCCTGGCAGGCTTCGCAGCGCCCCCCTTTCACATTGAACTGAAAAACGGCCGGGGTCGTAGCCGCGCGTGCGCGATTCCGGGACGCCGGCAAACAGTTCGCGTATGGGCGTGAACATGCCGGTATAGGTTGCGGGGTTGCTGCGCGGCGTGCGGCCTATGGGGCTTTGATCGACGTTGATGATTTTGTCGAAATGCGCCAAGCCTTCCAGTGTGTCGTAGGGGGCGGGCTCGGTCTGGGCGCGATGCAGATGTTGCGCAACCGCGGTGGCCAGCGTGTCGTTGATAAGCGTCGATTTGCCGGAGCCCGAGACGCCGGCTGATGCAGACCAGTCGCCCCGCCGGGATGCGCAGGTCGACCGATTTCAGATTATTGCCGCGTGCAGCCCTATGAGTTCCAGCCAGTGCTGGTCGTCCGTGCGACCGGACGCCGTTGCGGGAACGGCGATGGACTGCGCCGCCGCTCAGGTATTGGCCGGTCAGCGATTCTTCGTTGGCCGCCAGTTCCTGCGGGCGTGCCCTGCGGCGACAATGTGTCCGCCGTGCTCGCCGGCGCCGGGGCCCATATCCACGCACCCAGTCGGCCGACGCGGATCATGTCTTCGTCGTGTTCGACCACGATGACGCTGTTGCCCAGGTCGCGCAGGTGCTGCAGGGTCACGATCAGCCGGTCGTTGTCGCGCTGGTGCAGTCCGATCGAGGGTTCGTCCAGCACGTACATGACGCCGGTCAGGCCCGAGCCGATCTGGCTGGCCAGCCGGATGCGCTGCGCCTCGCCGCCCGAAATCGTGTCGGCGCTGCGGTCCAGCGACAGGTAGTTCAGCCCGACATTATTCAGGAAGGTGCAGGCGGGATTCGATTTCGCGCACGATGCGATCGGCGATTTCGCTTCTTGGCGCCGCTCAATTCCAGGTCCTGGAACCAGCGCAAGGCAGGCGGCAAGCGGCAGGGCCTCGACTTCGAAGATGGCGCGTCCGCGGCGCTGCGCCGTGCCGGGCTCGTTGCCTATCAGCACGTGGCGCGCTTCGCGGCGCAGGCGCGAGCCGCCGCATGCGGGGCAGGCCTTGGTGTGCCGATATTTGCCCAGTTCTTCGCGCACCGCGCTGGACGATCGGTTTCACGCCAGCGCCGCTCCAGATTGGGGATAATGCCTTCGAACGGATGCTTCTTGACGGTGGTGCGGCCCTTTTTCGTTCAAATATAGGTAAAGAGATTTCTTCGCTCGCCGGATCCGAACAGCACGCGTTGCCGGATTTCCGCCGGCAATTCCTCGAAGGGCGTTTCGACATCGAAATCGTAGTGGGCGGCAAGGCTGGTCAGCAGCTAGTGGTAAACGCATTGCGGCGGTCCCAGCCGCTTATCGCGCCGCTGGCCAGGCTAAGCTCGGGAAAGGCTACGACGCGCTTGGGATCGAAGAAATCCACATTGCCCAGGCCGTCGCAGGTCGGACAGGCGCCCACGGGATTATTGAAGCTGAACAGGCGCGGTTCCAGCTCGGCAGGCTGTGGCTGCAGACCGGACAGGCATAACGGCTGGAGAACGCATGTTCTTCGCCCGTGTCCATGTTCAGCGCGATGGCGCGCCCTTCGGCCAGGCCCAGCGCGGTTTCGAAGCTTTCGGCCAGGCGCTGCTGGCTTTCCGGCTTGATGCGCAGTCGATCGATCACCACGTCGATATCGTGCTTTTCGGTTTTCTTAAGCGGCGCAAGCTGGTCGATGTCTGACCATGTCGCCGTTGACGCGCAGCGCGCACGAAGCCCTGCGCCTGCAGGCTGGCGCAATCGTCTTCGAAGCTGCCCTTGCGGTAGCGCGCCATGGGCGCCAGGATCGCCAGCCGGGTATCGGGAGCCCAACTGAGGACTTTGCGTCCACCATCTGGCTGACGCTTTGCGCTTCCAGGGGCAGCCGTGGTCGGGGCAGTAAGGGCGTGCCGACCCGCGCGAACAACAGCCGCAGGTAGTCGTGGATTTCGGTCACGGTGCCCACGGTGGAGCGCGGATTGTGGCTGGCGGCTTTCTGTTCGATGGATATCGCCGGCGACAGACCCTTCGATCAGGTCCACATCCGGCTTGTCCATAAGCTGCAGGAATTGCCGCGCGTAAGCCGAAAGGCTTTCCACATAGCGGCGTTGCCCCTCCGCGTACAAGGTATCGAACGCCAGCGACGATTTTCCGGAACCAGACAGACCCGTTACCACTACCAGCTGGTGGCGCGGCAAATCAACAGAAATGTTTTTAAGGTTATGCGTACGGGCGCCCCGGATGCGGATCGCTTCCATCAAGTTCACTAAGGTCTTTCAAAGGCGTAACTTGCTACTATAGCGCGTAGCGCCCTCACGTGCGCTGGGCTGCTTGCTTAATTTGCGTTGATGCGGCGTTTGCCCTTTTATTAATTTACCGAGTTTTCATGAGCACCCTGAGTTCCCATCCAGACAAATCCCCTCGGGGCCGGCTGAAACTGACGCCGGTCGAGCGCCGCGCCAGCATCACTCTTGCTTTGCTTTTCGCCTCGCGCATGCTGGGCCTGTTTTTGCTTACTCCTATATTCGCCGTGGCGGCCCATGCCATACCCGGAGGCAACGACGCCGCCAAGGTCGGGCTGGCATTGGGTGCTTATGGGCTGACGCAGGCAATCCTGCAGATTCCCCTGGGCATGGCGTCGGATCGCTTCGGGCGGCGTCCGGTCATTGTCTTGGGCATGGTGCTGTTCATTGCGGGGGGCGTGATTTGCGCCCTGGCGCCGAACGTCGACTGGATTATCGCGGGCCGTGTCGTCCAGGGGCTGGGGGCCATATCGGCGGCCATCACCGCCTGGGTGGCCGATTCCACGCGGCCGGAAGTGCGCACGCGCGCCATGGCGATGGTGGGCGGCTCGATCGGCATTTCCTTTGCCGTATCGCTGGTGCTGTCACCTATGCTGGTCGGCGAATTCGGCCTGTCGGGCCTGTTCTGGGCCATCAGCCTGCTGGGTTTTGTGTGCCTGCTGATTGCCGCCTTTGTCGTGCCCGCCGTGCCCCTGGCCAGAACGCCCATCGTGCAGGTGCGGCCGCGCGATGTCCTGGGCCACGCCGATTTATTGCGGCTGAATTTCGGCGTATTCTGCCTGCATTTTATTTTGATGGCCATTTTCATTGTGGCGCCGGGGCTGCTTGCCGCGCTGGGCGGCTACGATTCGGCGCATTTGTGGGAAGTGTATTTGCCGGTCATCTTGCTGTCGTTTGTCTTGATGGTGCCCGCGGTTTTCTACACCGAGACCCGGCATGCGCACAAGGTGGCCATGGAAACCGCCGTGGCCGGCCTGGTGGTGGTGCTGGCCCTTATGCCGCTGGCCAGCCATAGTTTCTTTGCGTTGGTTGTAACCTTGATCGGCTTTTTCATCGCATTCAATATACTGGAGGCGCTGCAGCCTTCGCTGGTTTCGCGGGTGGCGCCGCCCGAGTACAAGGGGCTGGCCCTGGGCTTCTACAATACGGCCCAGTCGCTGGGCATTTTCGCTGGGGGCGTGGTGGGTGGACTGCTGGCATCGCACAACCGCTCGTCCGCCGTTTTCCTGGTGGCCGCCGCGTTGGCATTTGCGTGGTTTTTGACCGCCCGGGGATTCAAGTCGCAATCTTGATGCGACAATTTACAGTCTTCGCGAAAATACGCAGAAACCGTGCAAGACAGTGGTAGATCGTCGATAATGACGTTAATGTGAAATTTCAAGTAAAGGTATTGTCATGGCCTCAGTCAACAAAGTCATTCTCGTCGGCAACCTCGGACGAGACCCCGAAGTACGCTACAGCCCCGACGGCGCAGCCATTTGCAATGTTTCCATTGCCACCACTTCGCAATGGAAAGACAAGGCTTCGGGCGAAAAACGCGAAGAAACCGAATGGCACCGGGTGGTGTTTTATAACCGCCTGGCTGAAATCGCCGGCGAATACCTGAAAAAAGGCCGCTCGGTATACGTGGAAGGCCGCCTTAAAACGCGCAAATGGCAAGACAAGGACACCGGCGCCGATCGGTTCAGCACCGATATTGTCGCCGACCAAATGCAAATGCTGGGCGGCCGCGAAGGCGACGCCAGCATGGGCGGCGGCGGTGGCGGCAACGAATACAACCAGGCGCCCGCCCAGCAGCCCCGTACCCAGCGTCCAGCGCAGCCGCGTCCGGCCGCCCCGCAAGCGTCGCCTGCCGCGAATCTGGCCGATATGGACGACGATATTCCGTTCTAGAAGTTACCTAGAGATTTTTTGTTGTTAAGGGCTCTTTTCCTCCCTCGGAAAAGGGCTTTTTTATTTATCCACATAAATTTTGTGGTCTAGTTGTCGTTCAGCTTAAACGCTGCTTGGCGCAATTGGCGGGTAGGTGAAAGGTTTGTTGCTAGGCGTATCCGGTTTCGAAATGGAGAGAGGCATTCGGTCCTAAGCCGTGTGTGCGGTTTGCGCCGAGTGATCTACACGACCACCGGTGCGACTTGCCCAAGGTACTTCCGCCTATGCGTAAGGCGCTAATAGCTATTCTGGTCTCGACATGAGACGTCCATTCAGGCAAAATAGGGCTAAATTTAGCTCTATTTAGGTGTCGTCATGGAACAGATCCATAGCCTGCTGACCGTCAGCATCTCCGAATTCAAGCAGAACCCCGGCAAAGTAGTCGAGGATGCCCATGGGCAACCCGTAGCTGTACTGAACCACAATCGTCCCGCCTTCTACACGGTCTCTCCGGAACTCATGGCGCAAATGGCCGAGCTGTACGACGAACGCCAGCTCGAATCGTTGGTGGGCTCTCGCCTGAAGTCGCTCGATCTGGCCGTCGAAGTCAGCCTCGACGACCTGTAAATGACGTACAGACTGTTCTTCCTGCCAGAGGCTCGACAGGAGTGGGATGCGCTGGACGGCTCGCTCAAGACCTTGTTCAAAGCCGCTTTGAAGAAGCGACTGGAAACTCCACGACTACCCGGCTCACAGCTTCGCCCTCCCTTGGTCGATTGCTACAAGATCAAGTTGCGCGGCGTCGGTTACAGATTGGTCTATTTGGTACGTGACGATGCAACCCCACCGGACCTTGTCGTTCTGGTTGTGGGGCGCCGGGACGGTGGAGTCTACGAAGCTGCGGCAGGGGCGTTGAAGTCAGGCCGCAATCTGACCTAATAATTTCCCCATTTCGGATCCGATCAGGAGGCATCAGGAACGCTGGATATTTCCCGCGTCAGGAAGGAACTGTGCTATGCGCCGCAAGGGGATTGAGCGAACCTTGAATGAGGCACGTGGGGCGATGGGGATGATAGCCACTTGGTCTTCGATGAAGTTCCATTACGTATTTAGATATGCATAACCGTTCTAGGAAGGCTGCTTACGCAAGCATCTGTCGCAGCTTCTTCTTGTCCACCTTGCCCACCGAGTTTTCGGGCAGGGCATCCACGACATATACTTCATCGAGCCAGTACGGGCGTGAGAGCGCCTTTGAGACGCGCTGCTGGATCGCTTGTGAATCTATTTGGGAGCCCGCCGCGGAGACTACGAAAGCCACGGGTATCTCTCCCATATCGTGGTGTGGCTTGCCCAAGACGCAGCTCGCCTTGACCGCAGGGTCCTGGTTGATGACCTTCTCGATGATGCCGGGCGAGATGTTTTCTCCGCCGCGAATGATTACGTCTTTCAAGCGGCCGGTGATGAAGAAGTATCCTTCCTCGTCGAAATAGGCCACATCGCCAGATCGCAGCACCGGTCCCTGGCTTGTCAGCTCGCCGTCTTTCTCGACGCCGACATAACCTAGCATTAGGCTATTGCCCTCGATGCAGATTTCGCCATCCGTATGGGGGTCCGCGATCATCCGCCCATCTGTTCCACATAGATATACCTTCTGATAAGGCAGTGCTTTTCCGATCGCGCCGATCTTGCGGGCGTTGGGCGGATTGATCATGGAGGTGCAAGTAGCCTCGGACAATCCATAGGAAACGATTAGCGGGCAGCCCAGATGTTGCTCGATTCTCCGATGCAGTTCCGGGGTGATAGGGGCGGAACCGCAACGCGCAAAGCGCAAGTTACGCAGGACCTCCAGGGGGAAATCGTGGTCCAGCATGCGGGAATACATAGTTGGGACCCCCGTAATAATGGTAGGCTGAAACCGCTGCATCAGCGCCGGTACCCGCTCGGCCTTGAAGCGTTCGGCCAACGCCACCTGAGCGCCCACCAGAAGGGGAGTGAAGAGTTGATTGTTCAGACCGTTGGTGTGATAAAGCGGCATTAGATGCAACAGCCGATCATCGTGCGTGAGTTCGGTGAAGTGCTGCACCCCGTTGGCGTTATTAAGCAGGCCGCCGTGGCTGATCATCACACCCTTGGGGCGCCCGGTGCTTCCCGACGTAAACAACAATAAACCCGCGTCTTGCGGCTGCATGGCGTCGGACCAGAAAGGTTCCGCATGGGGAAGCTGTGTCACATCGAGAACGCGCAGGTTCTCCAATCCTGCCATCGTCTCCAGGTTGACTGTATCGGTGAGCATCAAGCTGATTCCCACGGCGTCTCGGCGCGCCCTGATCTCGGCAGCGGTCAGTCGGGGCTCCAACGGGCAGGGACAGGCGCTTGCCGCTATCACCCCAAGGAGCGTCAGTACACTGTCAAGCGATCGTTCCATGGCCACGGCGACGCGCTGTTTATGCTGAACCCCGGCTTGCCGAAGCTGGCCTGCCTTGAACGACACCTGTTCGTATAATTCCCGGTAGCTCAGGACTCGTTCGTGGTCCATCAGGGCAGGACGATCGGCAAAATCAGCCGAAGTCCAACGTTCGCGGTAGGCATGCATCAGTGTTGCGGCGGTGTTCATAAGCATTCTTTCAACGCAGTGTCACGTTGGCATCACGCTCGAAAGCATGGTCAGGATCGAGCTCGGCCAGGGCCTGCCGCTCTCGTTCAGTTGGAGGCTGGGCTGGGTGGGAATCCGAAGCATCAAATGCAAAGCCTGTGCGTTCGACGATCTCGTCTATGCTGGATTCCGGATGCCAACTGTGCAGGGCCAACCGGTCTGCCTTCTTGGTGAAAACGGCTATGGGTGTCACGACGCCATGGAAGCCGCCCGCCGAGGTACGAAAGTGCAGCTTCTCTACGAAGGTCCGTGTCGAGTGTTCGGTGCGCCAGGTGCATGCACGCCGGGCTGTGGGCAACATGACCGCTCCGCCACCACCGCCCGGAAGACGTACTTTAGGGTGATGCCAGTCGCCGATGACGGAATTATTTGCATTTCCATCGCCGTCGATCTGCGCCGCGCCAAGAAAGGTCAGGTCCATTCGGCCGCGCGTACAGAGGTCGTAAAAGTCTTCGTTGGAAAAGATTGACGATGTATGTTGTGCCAGCACAGGATCGGAGCTCGACTGCGGTATTTTGGAAGGCGTCGGGTCGACGCCGCCAGCCACGTTGATATAAATGAAGTCCCAGTCGTACGCTTTCTTCGCCATCAGGCACGCGAGCATCGGCATGGTTGAGTTGACCCCGCTAAACGTAATTTCATCGGGACGAATGAACCGTGCAAGGTTGGTGACGATGAAAGAAAAAGGAGACCATTGCGTGTTCATTCAGATCAATTCCTTGATGTCGGTTTCGGGCGCGGCGTCGAGATGGGCTTGGAGTGCATCGTTGCCGTCAGTCAAATAGTTTTCCACGGCGGCGTAGTCGATTTCGTAGTGCGGCCAGCATGAGCCCGGCCAAGCGCCCTGCGGCACTATGGCGTACGCCTGTACCATGAAATAGGGGATGAGGGTGACCTCCGGTTGTTCGGTGAACACCTTGGTATCAACCACGCGTTCGGCGACGACGAGCACACGTTTCGCCGCACGGCTCATGATACGGTCCCAATGCGATGTACCCAACACGCGCACGTTGCCCCGTGCATCGACTTCATTGGCGTGGATGACCGCAATATCGGGTTCGATGGCAGGGATGACATACACCGCTTTGCCGCTGCCATACGGATCCTCAATCATCTTCCAGCCATTCAGCTCGGCAAGGTCGCTGCCATGTACTCCTCCGCAGGGTAGGAACGGAACACCGAACGCTGCGGCCCTGAGCCCTGCTGTGAGCGTCGCGCAAGCATGCTCTTCCAGCGCAAGGGCGCCGCTCTGGACCGCCTCGCGGTAATACGGGGCAAGGCCGAAGTTGCCCTCCATCGCGACGATTCCGGCTCGCGTACGCGACGCTACGCCGGCACGACATAGCAGATCGATATCGTATCCAGGCGACTGCTTGATGATTTCAAGATTCCGCCGCTTTTGTCGTACTAGTTCGCGTACCAAGGCAAAGGGGCCGCGATGAAGAAAGCTACCCCCCAGCGCAACAGACGCGCCATCGGGGACGAGTGCAGCCAGCTCCTGGATGGAGACTTCCTTTTGTTTTTGATTGAATCCGGATGGCATGTGATGTTCTCCTGAGTATTGGTCAAGAACTACTTTTTTAGGTAGTTACGGATACGGTCTTTCAACCGTGGCGCTGTGGCGGACTGCACCAGGTCAGCCATGTCCGCCGCGTGGTCGGCGACGTCCATGATCCGATAAAAGCTTGCCCTCGTTGCAGGATCCAGCGCTGTTGAGACCGCTCGGGCGTCATCGATATGCGTTCCCCACTGTTCATCGGCGGCAATGCTGTGGACGAAGTTCATTGTCACGGCCTCGCGGGCGGTAAAAGTCTTGGTGGTGCCTAGTACCTGAAGGGCGGTATCCCTGCCTACTATCGTTGCGAAGCGGCGCGAGCCCAATACCAAGCCAAACCTCAGGCCGGGCATGCGAAAGCTTGCATCTTCGGTACATACCCGTTGCTTGCACACGGCGAAAAGATCAACTCCAGCCCCGAAATTGCGCCCGTGTGCTAATGCAAGTGTATGGCTGGACGTACGCGCCAGTGACTGCAACAACGTTTCGAGTCGAATGAATCTGAGGGCCAGATCACCTTCGGATTGATCTTCGAAGTCGGTGAAATCGAAACCCGCGCTGAAGTTGCGACCCTTCCCATGGAAGACAAGCAAATCGACGTGTTGTTGACGGGCTTGTGAGAGCCCTTCGATGAGCGATTCGACGAGTTCGGCTGACAGCGCGTTCATTTTGTTGGGCCGGTTCAGCTCAAATATCCAGCAGCCTTCCGACCGATGAATAAGCAAGCCGGGCATTTCTTGTACTTCCTGCACATGTTCGGTCACGGCAAAGCGAGCGGCGTCGTTACGTGTTGCAGGCATGTCAAACCTCCACTGAAGGCATTACACCCAGAATCTCTGCATTATGTTCTCCCAGTGCGGGCGGACGGCGAGTGACGGTGCTCGTGCGGCCCGAAAACCGGATAGGCGAAACGAAGGTTCGTGTTTCGACGCCATTGGGTAGCTTGAGCGGTTGTACCCAGTCCATGTGCGCGACTTGCGGATCCTTGAGCACATCGGAATAGCTGTTGATAGGCGCGCATGGGACGCCTGCGTTGCGGAAAGCGGCCAGCCAGGTGTTGGCATCCTCATGCGCAAAGATATCTTCGAGGATTTCGCGCAGTGCGTCCTGGTTGGAGGCACGCAACGTCGGGGTCGTGAAGCGCGCGTCATTTGCCATTTCCGGCTTGCCTATGACCTGGCACACCGACTGCCACAGCGAATTGTTGCCGGCCGCCATGCCGAAGTAGCCATCCTTGCAACGAAACACCTGATAGGGTGCGTTACGCGGGTGTGCCGATCCCAATTTTTCGGGATCCGTCCCGGTGCCGAAGTATTGCGATGTTTGCAAGGCGGCAATGCCTAGTGTCGCGCCTAGCATAGAGATATCAACGTGAGTGCCTTCTCCCTCTTTTTCAGCAGTACGAAGGGCGGAGACAATGGCGAACGCTGCATACAGGCCTGCCGTGAAGTCACAGACGGGCACGCCGCACTTGACGGGTGCGCCGCCTACGTCGCCAGTGACGCTCATGAGGCCGCTCATGGCCTGCAAGGTAAGGTCGAAGCCGCCTTCCTGGCTTCGGGGGCCGGATTGTCCGTAGGCCGAGATGGAGCAATAGATTAGCTTTGGGTTGAGGATTTTGATGGCGTCGTAGCCCAGGCCCAGCCGGTCCATCACGCCGGGCCGGTTGTTCTCGAGCACGATGTCGGCCTCTGCCATAAGTTGGCGTGCAAGCTGTTTGTCGCTTTCACTCTTTAGGTTCAGTGTGACAGACCGCTTATTGCGGTTCAGGGAAGCAAAATTTTCGCTGTAGCCATCGGTGATTGGGGCCCAACTGCGCAACGTGTCTCCGGTGTCGGGTTGTTCGATTTTGACCACGTCGGCCCCCATGTCCGCAAGCAGCAGGCCGCAGAAGGGCCCGGCCGCCACGTTGCAGATTTCGATAACCTTGACGCCGCTGAGTGTGGACTCTTGTTTCATGTTTTTCCCGAAAAATTATTTAGAGGTTTTGTTGTAGCCGCCTTGATAACCCATTTGTCTTGACAAGGCTTGCGCGGCTTCCAGGACCAGCGGAGCCGTGTCGTGCATGCGATTCTCCGTGAGACGCTCCAGCGGTCCGGATATGCCAAGCGCCGCGACGGGACGATCCAGCCCGTTAAATACGGGCGCCGCCACGCCGCCGACTCCTTCCCGCCATTCCCCGCGGTTAATGGCGTACCCGCAGCGGCTCACTTGCTCCAGATCTTGCCGAAGGATGTCCAGCGCAGTGCGCGTTGTCAGAGTATGTTTTTGCAACAGGTTTTCGTACTGCGAAAGGTAATCGACGGGCTGGAATGCAAGGAGCGCTTTGCCTGTCGCGACGGCATATGCCGGCGCGCGTCCGCCGATAACGGAGTAGGCTCTGATCGGCTGAGCGCTGTCGATCTTGTCGACATAGACAACGTCAAGGCCTTCGAGGACAGAGAGGTGCACCGTTTCGCCCGTTTCGTTGGCCAGCGACCGCAAAAAAGGGGCGCCAAGCGTGCGTACGTCCATGGAGGCCAACTGTCTTGCGCCTAGTTCGAACATCTTCAGCGTGCATCGGTATCCGCCGGACTCTGGATCCCGTACAACATAGCCGGCGTGGGCCAGTGTCTGCAGAGTGCGATGTGCATTGCTGCGGGTGAGCCCCACCTGTTCGGCAATACCTTCCAGAGACCTGACCCGACCCTCGAGCTTGCTTAAGGACTCGAGGACCATTAGGCCTTTCAACAGTGTTTTATCCATTAATTAATTCCTAACATATAGGAATATATTTTCGCATAAATTCGTATAAATAAATGAAGTTATAGGAAGGTAGAAAATTATTGACTGGATAAAGTGTATATGCGATTCTACAAAAGTTCAATTTATAAAATACAACTCCTAAATTATAGGAGTTAATATCAAGGAGACATGCATGAAAGTATCAATGAAGAGTGTTTGCAGGGTGATGGCGAGCGCACTGCTCGCTACGGCAGCCATTACCGCCTCTGCCCGCGACTGGCCCAGTCAGCCCATTCGCATGGTCGTTCCATACCCGCCCGGTGGCGCATCGGATTTCGCTGGCCGACTCTACGCGGATCGGCTTGGTGCTTTTCTAGGCCAGCCTGTGGTCGTCGAAAACAAAGCAGGAGCCGGCGGTGACATAGGGGCTCAGTATGTCGCCTCGTCCGCGCCAGATGGGTATACCCTTCTGATGGGGGCTGTTGGCAGCCACGCGATCAATTCGAGGCTACCGGGCCGCAATCCGAAGTACCGGTTTCCAGAGGATTTTTCAGGAATCTCCATGGGCACATCGACACCGCTTGCCGTCGTTGTGCGCTCCTCGTTGCCGGTGAAGAACATCCAGGAGCTCGTTGCACTCGCAAAGCGGCAGCCGGGCACGCTTACCTTTGGCTCGGCGGGGGTTGGGTCTTCGCAGCACATGGTCGGTGAAAAGTTTCAACTCGAGACGGATACAAAGTTTTTGCATGTGCCGTATCGAGGCAGCGGTCCGGCGATGACAGACCTCCTGGGGGGCCAGGTGGACGTTGTGTTTGAAACCATGCCCGCGCTCTTGCCTCATGCGGACAGCGACAAGGTCCGTTTCCTTGCGGTCACAACGGCGAATCGAGTCGCCCGGCTGCCCGATACTCCGACACTTAAGGAATCCGGCGTGAAGGACTTCGATCTCAGCACGCGCTACGCTCTTATGGCGCCCAAGGGTACCCCTTCGGACGTATTGGCCAAAATCTCGAATGCGATGAGAAACATCGCCGAGAGCGATGAGGTAAAGAAGGCACTCGCAGCGCAGGGCGCCATTGCGGAGCCCACGTCGCCCGCTGAAACTGACGAGGCGTTAGCCAACGAGGTGTCGATCTGGGGAAATGTGATCGATCGCGCCGGGATCAACTAATCATATAGAAAATTCCGATAGGGTGACCAAGAAAAAATTCGTTTGGCACAGGCTGCCGATAAAAAATAGACTGAAGGTTCTTCATCCCTTCATATTCAAAGGAGAACATTATGCTGATGCAGCAAGAAATTCTTGAGCAGGATTCGTCCACTCCAGTTGCCGCGGTGCCGCGAAACGCTCTTCTTGGGCACATCGCCTGGACGAGTGCCATGTTGGACCCAAGCGATGGAATGGTGAATCTTGACGCCGAGGCACTGGAGGAAATTAGCGGTCTCGTTCATGAACTGCGAGAAAATCCGTTGCCGATCGAGTTTCTCGATCCCGCCATGTTCGAGCTGCGAAAATGCACGTCGATCATGGAAAACTGTCGAACGATTCTTGAGGATGGCGTGGGATTTGTGATCATAAATCGCCTGCCCATGGAAGACTACACCAGAGAGGAAGCAAAGAAAATCTATTGGACGTTAATGCAACTTGTATCACGCCCAGTCGCCCAGAGTTGGGACGGAAAGCTTATCTACGACGTGAAGGATTCGGGCGTGGCGCCGGGCGTCGGGGTCCGGCCGGACGTGACCAGCCTGGAGCAAAATTTCCATACGGACAACAGTTATAACGTTTGTCCGCCGGACTATGTATCGCTTTTGTGTCTGCAGACAGCAAAAGAAGGCGGCGTGAGCAGCATCATCAGTTTTCAAGCGGTGTTCAATGAAATGCTAAAACGGCATCCAGAGTTGGTTGACCGCCTGTTCAAGCCATATCTTTTCAACCGCCAGATGGAGCACAGCGCAAAGGCGCCCCGCATCCTCAGCCATCCTTTGCTTGAGATCGTTGATGGAAAGCTGGTCTGCCGATTGTCTTACCGACATATAGTCAATGGATACAGCATGGCAGGCGTGGAGATGGACAAGATCGGCCGTGAGGCACTGGATACGTTTGAGGCGCTTATGAGAGAGCCAAGCTTCTTTCGCGAGTTTTATTTCGAACCGGGGCAGATTCAAATCATAGACAACAAGCGCTTGGGGCACCGACGTACCGGCTTCACGGACTACCCGGAAGAAGAACGACGCAGGCACCTGGTTCGATTATGGCTGCGCGGCGAAGGCAGGCGTTTTTACAATGGATGACGCGGCGTTCTAGATGAACATTCGTCAACTGGAAGCACTGGTTCAGATCGTGGAAAGGGGTTCATTCGCTGCGGCCGCTGAACGGCTTCACGTTACCCAGTCCACCATTTCCGCGCGTATCAAGGAGCTGGAGGAATTTTTTGGGGTGCCCCTCTTTCTGCGAAGCAAGGCGCAGAAGGCAGAGTTGACGCCCAAGGGCCATGACCTTTTGGAAGGGGCCCGCCAACTGATTTCCTTCGCGCAGTATTTGCAACACCAGATAAGTGACAAAGAAAAGTTGACAGGTTTATTCCGATTAGGTGTCGCTGGCCATTTGGCCGCGACGTCGATGCCGCAAGTCATCTCTAAAATAAGAGCCGGGTATCCGGGGATAAAGCTGGTTTTACATGTCGATCTTACCGTAAACCTACTTGAACTGCTGCACGCCGGAAAGCTGGACGCGGCGATTGTGGCCGGTCTTCCCGCAGACGAGTCCTTGGTTTGCCAATCACTGGCGACCGATAAATTTGTGTGGATGGCCAGTCCTGCGCTTGGTGTTCCAAAAACAGACATTACGCCGCCTGAGCTAATGGCATGGCCAATACTTTCTTTCACCGAGAAGTCCCACCATTACCCCATGATCAAGCAGTGGTTCGCGCAAGCAAAAACTCCCTTCTTGGCTACAATCGCGTCAAACAATATGGACCTCCTGGCCAACCTGGCCATTCGCGGCGAGGGTGTCGCTTTCTTGCCCGGATCACGCTATGCGAAGCAGGTAGCGGCGGGCGAACTGGAAGTGCTCAATACGAAGCCAGAGTCGCCCGAAGTCGGTTTTTACTTTGTTTATCCTCAGGATGCGGGCGACATGGGTGTTTGGTTTTCTCGGTCTGTTTTGGATGTGTGCGCTTCTGTGCTGGGCACCGAAAGAACGTTTTTGTAGCCGTGGGAAGACGAAGGCGGAGCACCCCGGTAAATCGGAGATCAAAAACCAAAGAAGGCCTTGCCGCGGCAAGGCCTTCCTTTTTTCCTCACGGCGGCAGCTTATCGAGGAGACCTTGGCCGCCGGCTTTTCAGCCAAGCTGCCGCAGTCATGATGACTTCGTTCCAGCTTGCGCCGGAACATAGCCGTCGCCTTGGGCATAGCGTGCGGCCATGACCGTGTCCGGCAGATAGCGCTCTTCTATCTGGCGGATGTCGTCGACACCGGTAAATTCATACCAGCTCTCGACGGGATGGCCATCCAGGCTTTTGATGTGCTCCAGCTCGAAGGTCGATTCACCGGCGCGCAAGGCATGCGTGAAATCCCAGACTTCGCGCATCCCCGCGCGGGTTATGGCCAGCGGGAATATGACGATGCTATATCCCATCTTGCGGACATCGTCCCAGGGCATTTTCGGCGTCGTTCTTTCGCGCGCATAGCCGCCCATGTTCATCATTTTCACGCCGGGCACCTGGCGCGCGAATTTTTCGTGTTCTTCAACGGTTCGAAGCCCTTCGCCGTAGACAATGTCGGCGCCGGCGTCGGCCCACGCTTTGCCCCGGATGATGGCTTCTTCCAATCCCATTATGCTGCGCGCATCGGTTCTGCCTATGATCAGGAAATCAGGGTCTTTGCGAGCGTCGCAGGCGGCCCGGATTTTGCCGCTCATCTCGTCGATGGAAATCAGCGCCTTGCCGGCGATATTTCCGCAGCGCTTGGGCGAGACCTGATCCTCGAGCTGAATAGCGGCCACGCCGGCGGCTTCATATTCCCGAACGGTTCGTCCGACACCCACGGCATTGCCATAGCCGGCGTCCGCATCGGCGATGACCGGCAGGTCGGTGGCCTGGACGAGACAGCGCGCCACGAAGGTCATTTCCGTGAGCGTGATCAACCCTACGTCCGGCATCCCGAAAAGCGTGTTCGCAACGCCGGCTCCAGACATGTAGACGGCCGGAAATCCTGCTTTTTGCACGATCTTCGCAATCATGCCGTTGTGCGCGCCGGGGGCGGGGAAAAACTCGCCGGCAAGCAGACGCCGCTTGAAATCGGCACGTGTCGTCATTTCACTTCTCCTTTGTGTGATTCCGGACTGGATGCTTCCCATCCATACCATTTTTTGGCCGCGCCGCCCATGATCAGTTCGATGTCTTCGCGCGGGCTGCCCGCCAGCGCTTCATCGAAGAAGCGGATCAGTTCGCCATATTCGCAGGATAGGCGCGTGAGATCGGAACCCCAGAACACACGGTCGGGCCCGTATGCATCCAGAACCGATCGGAGCACCCGTTTGAGCATCGGAAACGGGTAGGGTTGCGTGACATAGCTTGGAAGGCACGAGGCTTTGACCGCCAGATTGGGATAGCGCGCCAGCCGGACAACCTGGTCGATGATGGGAAGCATGGCGTCATCGCGTACGTCCAGCCCAAGCGCAAGGTGGTCCAGACTCAACTTCAGCGTCGGATAGGCTTTGAGGACCGGTTCGAGCGCTTCCAGTTGCCCGAAGGGATAAACCGATACACAGAAGCCGCGTTCCGCCGCGACCGGCCAGAACCAATCGAGCGTGCCATCGGTCAGCCAACTGTGCATCGGGCCGGAAAACGTCACGCGGGTGCCCAGGAACTGCCAGGAATCGGCCATTCTTGCAAGTTGTTCGGGCGCATCCGGGGCGCTGAGCCACAGCCGTCCCAAGGCGCGAAACCGATCGGGATACCGGTTGACCGCATCTACGACGAGGTCGTTGTAATCGCCCTCGAACGAGGGCGGAATGAGAATCGCCCGGGCTACGCCCGCACTGTCCATGCTGGCGATAATTTCATCCGCCGTTACCCTGTCGGGGCCGTGAATATAGCCTTGCCGGTCGGGCGGCCAAGGCCGCTGCGAACTGGGCGCTTCCCAAATATGGATCTGGGCATCAAGCAATTGCATCAGGTTCTCCCAGCGGCGCGCCCTGGCGCCGCCGTTGCGCCCGCGACCGAGGGCATATTGGGTGTGTGATCGGGGCGCCGGCGCGGCTCGGCAAGCAAGGTGTTTGAAAGTGTGCTGAACATCATTCCCAGAATGGCCAAAACCATGACGACAGCCAGGGTGCCGTTGGCATTCAATGCGCCGGCTTCCTGGATGAGGCGATATCCCAGCCCTTCGCTTGCGGCGACGAATTCGCCGATGACGGCACCTGCGATGGCATAGGGAATCGACATGCGCAGCCCGGCTTTTATCCACCCCACCGATGCGGGCAGGACGAGGTAGCGGATGCTTTCCAATCGATTCGCGCCGAGAATCTGGAGCAGCCTGAATTGTTCGCGGCCGATCGCAAGCACCCCTTCCTGGGTATTGATCAGCATAATGAAAAAGACGATCGACACGACGACGCCGACCTTGGACGCCATGCCCAGGCCCAGCCATAGCAGGAACAAAGGAGCCAGCGCGATGCGGGGTGTGGAATTACCCATGTCGATGAACGGCTGCAGGACCGTGCGCCAGAATGGCGAGAGCCCAAGGAATATGCCGAAGAGAGTCCCGGCCACGGCGCCGATGACCAGGCCGATGAAGGCTTCTTGCAGCGTAATCAGTAAATCCTGTGCAAACGTGCTCGACAGCCAATCCCAGAAATAAATGGCAATGCCGCTAGGCCTGCCCCAAAAAAAGGGGTCTATCAATTCGGCGGCCACGAGCCATTCCCATACACCGAGGAAACCGGCCAGGAGGATGATGCGAGTGGCCCAGACAAGCGCAGTGTTCGAGGCTGGTGTTGCGGATTTCAGTTTCATCGGGCGGCTCTCAATGGCGCAATACTTGATTCCGAACTGGCGGCCTCGAGCTGCGCCCACACTTCCTGGAACAGGCCGGAACCGTCCGTGTGTATGGTGGAGGCATCGCGCGGACGGCCCAGAGGGACTTTGATGTCGGCCATGATGCGGGCAGGCCGTCCCCCCAGGACGATGATCCGGTCGGACATCAATATGGCCTCGGCGACGTCATGCGTAATCAATATTACGGAACGGCGTTCTTTTTCCCACACCGAGAGGAATTCATTCTGCATGACGGCACGGGTTTGCGCGTCAAGTGCGCCAAACGGCTCGTCCATGAGTATGAGCGGTGCTTTTACCGCCAGGGTCCGCGCCAGCGCCACGCGCTGCCGCATGCCTTGGGAAAGCTCTTCTATCATGTAGTTTTCATAGCCTACCAGCCCGGCCCTGGCCAAAAGCGCTTTGGCCTCCGCCACCATTTCCTTGCCGGATGCGCGCGCGGCGCGGCTTTTGCGGCGCTCACGGATGCGGATGGCGAGCTCCACGTTTCCGAGCGCGGAGCGCCAGGGCAGCAACGCGTCTCTGGCGAACATGAAAGCGGCTCGCCCCGCGATGACGCCGTCGACCTTGGCGCCGCCCACCCGTATTTCGCCCGCATGCGGACCGATATAACCCGCCACGCAATTGAGCAAGGTCGTTTTGCCGCCGCCGCTCGGTCCTACGATGCTGAGGAATTCACCCTGGCGTACCGAAATCGAGATGTCTTCAAGCACATTTGCCTGGGATCCCGGGTAACGGCACGCCAGCCCGACGATTTCGACTGCCTCTGCACCAGGGGGAAGGTCATCCGAGGCTGGGAATGTGCTGATCATGGCGCCAGCACATAATCCGAACATTTCAGATCATCCTTGGGCAGCTTTTTCAGTTCTTTCATCAACGCAACGCCATTGTCGAAGTCGGCGCAGGTGTATTCGGTGCGCAATCCGCCACGCCGCATCTGGTCGATGATGCCGTCTATCGTTTCGGGTGTGACGCCTCGACCGAAGCCGCTTGCGAGTTCCGCCCGTAGCGCCGGCGTGTTGGCGGGGTCCATGATCCATGCGGCGATCTCTTTCAGAGCCGCCCGGGCGCGGGGCGCCATTTCTGGGTGTTCGTTGAGAAACTTGGCGTTGCCCGCCACGATCATGTAGGGCTGATCCACTGCCGCGGGCACGCCTTTGGGGGGGCTGGTGTAATCAAAAATTGAAACCGCCTTTTTGCTGTTCTCGAGAACCTGCACAAAGGGCACGACAGCCATAATGGCGTCCACTCTGCCTTGGTCCAGCGCAGCCACCTGAGGCGCGCCGCTGCCCAGCGACAGAATGGTGACATCCTTGTCAGGATTCAGTCCGGCCTGGATCAAAAGATACCGTGTCGAAAGGTCGACCTGCGCACCGGGAACGGTGACGCCTATCGTCTTGCCCTTCAGCGCTGTCATGGAGCCAGGCCACTGACCCTTGAACTTGGCAAGCGGCGAATCCGGTTTCACCATGACGGCCTGGCTGGTTTTGGAGAGCACTGTCGCAAATGCGATGGGCTTTTTCCCCTGCGCCACGGCGCCCAGCCAAGGCGGCACGCCGGTTGACGTGACATCGGTCGAGCCGGCGAGCAGCGGCGGCATGGGCGATTGCGTTTGCACGACTTCCACATTCAGCCCGTGCTTGGCGAAAATTCCCGTTTTCACGCCGATATTCACCGGCGTGTTGGCGGGAAAGTAGGGATTATTGACGCCCCATTTCACCTTTATTGGCGTCTGGGCGAAGCCGGGCTGGGCGCCGAGCAGTGCGATGCCGCCGGAAAGCGCAATGGCTCCCCATAGCATCCAGGCGTGTGTTTTCGTTTTGGTTGCTGCTGCTATTACCATTTTGCTCTCCTTTGTTACGCCCATAAGGCACCTTATAATTGTAGGATGATAATGTAGCACGAAATAAAGGGTTTTTTAAAAACATGGAAAACCGGCCGTAATCATGGTGAGCATGCGATAACGCGGCTTCCCCATGTTTCCTGGCCGGATGCTATTTAATGATCGATTTCGGAAAAATCCATGTCCTATATAATCTGACGTAATGAGTAACCTTTTGCACAAAGTAGAATGGGTTGCCGTCACTCGGCTTACCCGCAACGCAAGCGCAGTCTTCCGCCTATTGGTAGGCATTGAGCTGGATAGACCCTTAATCCCCTGCTGTACCGGTGGCACGTTCCTGCCATGACAATGGGCCGCGGTTTGCTGCAAAATGCGGCAAACCGTCACGTAGACTCGATTTGTTCCGCTTGAACTCAAAATGCCATTAAATTACCTTCCCCCTCCGCCCCCCGCATTTCCAGTCGACGATGTCTTTTCATCTCTTGGAACTTCCAAAAGCAGTGCCTCGGATTCGGTTTTTTTAGGGATCAGCAGAGGATTGGAGTCCCAGAGATTCGTTCCCGGCCAGAGGCTGGTTGAGACTGATCTGGCAGGGACCTTCGGCGTGGGCAGAAATGCGGTCCGGGAAGCATTGCAACGGCTCGCCGCCGACGGCATTGTCGACCTGCATCGTCATCGCGGGGCCTCGATTCGCCTGTTATCGCTGCAAGAAGCCTTTGACGTCATGAGCGTCGCTGAACTGATGACCGGGCTGCTTGCCAGTTCGGCCGCGGCGAACACGAAGCAGGGTGAGCTTACGGAGCGGCTCAGGCTGGCTTTGGAGCAACTGAATGAAACAGGAACGACAACCGATCCCGCCACCTTCGACGCGGCGCGACGGCACTTTTATCGGACGCTGCTTGAAATGGGCGGCAACCGAGAGTTAAGGCGGTTGTTTCCGGCGATTCAAATGCACATCGTGCATTCCCAGTTCAGGCTTTCCGGCTTGCGGGAAATGCGCCTCGCCGACTATGAGCGTATAGGCAGGGCAGTGCTCTCGGGCGATAGCGCCGCTGCTTACGTAGCGGGTATCGCTCACGTTCAGCATGTGCGCGAAGCGATCGCAAACGCGTACCAGCCGGGCATGCTGCATCCACGTTAATCGGCGCAATCTCTGGTGCTTCATGCGCTGAAAATCATACGTTTATACACACGACGCCGCGCTGATTTCAAAGCGGGTCGCCTTCGGTACTTTGGCGGACGGATGGCTATACGTGAGTGGGTCTGAACGAAGGCATCGACTGTTCCTGGATGATGCCAAGGCCAAGGGCATTTCTTCAGCCGGCCTTGGCGCCCGATTGCTTGATGACGTCTGTCCATTTCACCAGTTCGCTCTTGATGAAAGCGCTGAATTCGCCCGGTGTATTGCTGAGCCTGTCTATTCCCTGTGCCGCAAACGCATTTTGTACATCCTGGTCGGCCAGCACTGTCCGCAACTGGCTATTCAATGTCGCGATTGCTGCGGCCGGCGTACCCGCGGGAGCCACGATTCCATACCAGGCGCTTGCTTCGAATCCCGGCAATGTTTCACCGAAAGTAGGCACGTTTGGCAGTGTCGCGGATCGTTTGGCGCCGGTCAGGGCGATTGCGTTCAACCTGCCGCTCTTGGCATGATCCACGATAGATGGAATCGCTACCGCGATCAGCGGAACCTGGCCGCCCAGAATGTCGGTGACAGCCGGACCCGCTCCGCGATATGGCACCTGGAGCAAATTGATGCCGGCCTGGATGTTCAGCAGGGCCATCGCCAAGCCGGCGGTGGAGCCCACGCCGGGAGAAGCAAAAGATAGAGTGCCCGGCTTGGAGCGGGCCAAGTCAATAACGTCGGACAGTGTCTTGACGGGCAAGGATGGATGGGCCAGCAGGACATTGGGTGTCGCCCCGACCAGAGTGACAGGAGCGAAATCACGCACCGGATCGTAGCGCAACTGGGAATACAGGCCGGGATTCAGCGCCAATTGGGCGCTGCCGGGCAGCAGCAGCGTATAGCCGTCGGCGGGCGCTCGCGCGACGATCTCGGTGCCTATTATTCCTCCGGCTCCTCCCTTATTCTCCACGATTATGCGGCGGCCGGCGATCGTCAGCATTTTCTCGCTGATGAGACGCGCCATGAAATCCGTGGTGCCGCCGGGAGGGAAGGGTACGATGAGACGAATGGGCCGTGTCGAGTCTGCCTGCCCGAGGGCCTGCGCCCGCAATGGGAAAGTGCTTGCAAGCCCATAGGCGCCGGCCGCAAGTAAGGCTCTGCGGCGTGACCGGAAAGAAATACTCATGTCTTCTCCTGTTGATAATAATTTGGTTCCCGCCCCGCCGCGCGGCCGCGTTTAACGGGACAGCGCATCCAGTAGCCCCTGGCAATCAGGCGCCTGGGCCAGGGTTCGGATTTGCCGCAGCGCGTGATCCGTGCGAACTTGCCCGAGCAGGGCTTGGGCGCAATCGGTAAATTTGGCGTCGAGTTCGCCGGGGGTGAGAGGCGAACTGGGCGAGCCGGGCGTTTCTTCGATTCTGGCACTGAATACGCCGCGCCGCGTTTCTATCCGCACGTCGTTGTAGCCTATGGTCGAAGACCAGCGGCGTTCATCCGGTATGCGGTATCGATGGACCCGGGCAAGCAGCGCCTGCGCCGCCGGCCGTTGCACCATGGCGTCGGTGAAGGTCTCCATGGAGATATGTCCATCCAGTACCGCCGCGGCCGCTGTGTATTCGACGCTGAACTTGCCGCCGAGTCCGGTCGTTGGAATATCGTCCCGCAGGCCGCCGTCCGAGCCGGGAGGAAAGCCGATGGCTATGCTCTCGACTTCCTGCGCCGTGATGCCGTGCTGGGCGATCAGTGTCAACAACGCGCTTAACGGCCTGTGACTGCAGTAGCAGCATGGCCAGCGCTTCATGAAAATACCCGGTTCTACAATTTCCCAAGGCGCGGCCAATGTTTCGAGCAAGCCCTTGAGCGGTACCGCGCCTTCGCCTCCATAAGTCGCCAGCACGCTGGTTTCGCCATCGAAAATAGTGGTATTCGCTGTGAAGCCGGCACGGGCCAATAATGCCGCCGTGACGGCGCAGCGCGCCGCATGGCCGGCATTGAACGGTTTGGTCATGGTTCCGAAGTTCGCAACCAGGCCCGAGGTTTGCGAAGCTGCGATGCCCCATGCATGGGCTGTTTGCAGGGCATTCAGCCGCAGCAGCCGTGCCACAGCAGCCGTTGCGCCGAATATTCCTATGGTGGAGGTGGGATGCCAGCCACGGACGTAATGACCGAAGCCCGCGGCCGGGCCGAGCTTTCCGGAGACTTCGATGCCGATCGCATAGGCGGCGATTAGATCCGCGCCGCTGGCCTTGGCCGGTCCCGCCACCGCCAATGCAGCGGGAAGCACAGTCGTGCTTGGGTGCCCGCGCTGGGTGGGCAGATTGTCGTCGAAGTCGAGCGCATGAGTGGCGATGGCATTGACGAAAGCGGCATCTGCCATCGTTCCCCGGCGCTGCGTACCCCATAGTCCGGCCGATTCGCCGCCGGCGGCCGCATCCTGGATCGACGCCGCCGCGATGGTGGACACCGGTTCGCCGACGCCGGCAAGTGCGCACCCCAACGTGTCGACCATGGCCGCCTGTGCCGCGGACCACACTTTCTCGGGAATGTCGGCAGTGTCGTATGACACGACAAATGAGGCGAGTGTGGCGGTCAGGCTGCTCATGAGCGGCCCTCGTTCGGGCTGATCAGGCGGAATTTGGGGATGGTGATTTCCGGCGTGACGGCATCAAAGACCGCTTCGATCCTGTCGCCTACGCGCACGTCGTCGTTGTCCACGCCAACGATGTTGCTGTAGATACGCGGCCCTTCGTCCAGTTGGACCAGTGCTACGTTATAGGGGAGGTCCGGCGCGAATGCCTTGTTGTACAACTGGTAGAAAACGATGTACGAAAACACTTCGCCGCGGCCCGACAGGTCTACCCATTTGGCATCGTATGAAAGACATTCCGGGCAGACAAACGAAATGGGGAAGCGTATGTGGCCGCAATCCGAGCAGCATTGCATGCGCAGCTTGCCGCGCTTGGCTCCATCCCAGAATTCCCTGTTTTCGTCTGTGATGGTGGGCAAAGGCTTCAGGTAGGGGGTGATATCCGTCATAGTTGTTTCCCTAAGCTTTACACAGGATAGTTGCGTTGGCATTGTTCAAAGGCCGGCCCCGGCCTGTCACCAGGCAGACTTCGGCGTCTTGGACTTGCCGTTCGCCGCCCTGCCCGCGCATTTGCCGCACACCTTCCAAGAGATGCAGCCAGCCTTCCATATAGGAATCCGACAGATTGCCGCCGGATGTATTGACGGGCAGATCGCCGCCCAGCTGGATGCGTCCGCCCTCTACGAAAGCGCCGGATTCGCCGGGTTTGCAAAAACCGGCGTGTTCCAGCCAGAGCAATACGCTGATGGTGAAGTTGTCATAAAGCTGCGCTACATCGATATCCGCGGGACCGACGCCGGCCATGCGATAGGCGGCATCCACCGCATCTTTCTGGTGGGGCGCATACCACCAGTCCGGGCGTTCCATGTTTTGCGTGGTATAGCCCTGGCCGACGCCGCTGATGTGCACAAGCGGTTGCTTCAAGTCCCGCGCGCGCTCGGTACTGGTAACGATCAGGCAGACACCGCCGTCGGACTTCAGGCAGCAATCCAGAAGCTTCAGCGGCTTGACGATCCAGCGCGAATTCTGATGATCGTCGATGGTGATCGGCTTGCGCATGGCGGCGGCGGGGTTCAGGGAGGCGTGCCGGCGGCAGGCGACGGCCACTTCGGCCAACTGCCGGCTGGTCGTTCCGTACAGCGCCATATGGCGCGATGCGGTGATCGCGCTATTTGCCGCGGCCGAAATATACCCCCATATGTCCCAGGAATCGGTCCATCCGGACGTGCGGTCGAAGCGAAACCCTCCTGTTGCCGCCGTGTCGCCAAACACACAGGCGACGTGAGTGGCAAGTCCGTGGGTAATCGCCATCGCGGCCTGATGCACCAGAGCGCCCGCGGTGGCCCCGCCCAGCATCATGGTTCCGGTGAAACGGGGGTTGATGCCCAGCGTTTCGCCCAGGCGCAGATAATTCCATGCGCCTTCCGGCGTGGTCGTGCCGGGCATGGTGAGCAGCCCATCGATTTGCCCCTTCTTCAGTCCGCAGTCATCCAGCGCCCGCTTGAATGCCTCGACTTGAAGAGAGAGCGGCGAGGAGCCGGGTACTTTACCTTGCTCGGAGGCGCCGATGCCGGCGATCGAGGCTTTGTTCTTTAACGTATCCATAAGCGCCCTACTGAGTGATGCCGGCGTGGGCAACGATGGTGCCCCATTTGACAAATTCTGTGCCGATCAGCTTTCCGAATGCGTCGGGGGTGCCGCCCTCGGGATCCTGGCCTTGCGCTATCCAGAACTTCCTGACATCGTTCATTTGAACGACATTGTTGATGGCGGTATTGAGCTTGTTCACGATTTCCCGGGGCGTGCCGGCCGGCGCCACCACACCCCAAAAGACCGATGCTTCATAGCCGGGCAGCCCTAGTTCGGCGATGGTGGGAGTATCCGGCATCGACTGCGAGCGTTTTGCGCCTGTTACCGCCAGCGCCCGTACCTTTCCGGACTGCACCGTGGCGACGGTGCCGCCCAGGCCGGCGAACGTTACGTCCAGCCGACCCGCGTAAAGGTCTACATTCATCTGCGACTGCCCGCGATAAGGCACGTGGGCCATATCGACTTGACGCATTTTTTTCCACAGTTCGCCCGCCAGATGCCCTACGCTGCCCACGCCCGGTGTGCCGTAGGAAAGCTGGCCCGGAGCGGCGCGCACGCGCTTGAGCAAGTCATCGAGCGAGGTGATGGGCGAGGCGGTGGGGACAACGACGGCATACTGCGAAGACGCCAATTGTCCAATGGGCGCGAAGCTTTTGACAGGATCGTAGGGCACCTTCGTTACATGCGGCCCGGTGGCCAATGCGCCGGTATTGGCCAGCAGCAGTGTGTATCCATCGGGCGCGGACGATGCGGCGCTGCTCGCCGCGAGCGTTCCGCCAGCGCCGGGCCGGTATTCGGGCACCACGCTTTGGCCCAGCAAGTGCGTCAGTTGCTCGCATAAGGGCCTGACAATGACATCGCTGGTGCCGCCGGGCGAGAACGGAACCAGTATGCGTATGGTTCGTTCGGGATAGGACTGCGCCCATGCATGGCCGTTGAGCATCAGCATGCCGGCCGCCGTCAGCATGGCCAGGTGTTTTCTTATACGCCGAGGCCGGCGGGAAGGGCGGCTGGAAAGAGAATAAGTAGTCATCAGTCGTTGCGTCCAAGCAGGCTGCGGGCAATGAGCATGCGCTGCATTTCCGACGTACCGTCGCCCACTCGATAGTGCCGGATATCGCGATAGAACCGTTCCACCGGAAATCCTTTGACGATACCCATGCCGCCATGTATCTGCACGGCCCGGTCGGCAATGCGTCCGACCATTTCGGAGCAATGCAGCTTGGCCATATTCGGTCGCGCACCGACATCTTCGCCCTGCTCCAGGGCCTGCAGCGTGCCATAGGTCAATGCGCGCGCGGCGGTCAATTCCGTTGCCGAGTCCGCGATCATCCATTGGATTGCCTGCCGCGACGCCAGGGGCTTGCCAAAGGTATGGCGTGTCTTGGCGTGCTCCACGGACATTTCGATGAGACGATCGGAGGTGCCGATGCAGGAGGAGGAAACGCATAGCCGTCCTTCCGCCAAGCCCCCCATTGCGACCGCGAATCCATTGCCGACTTCGCCCAGCACCGCCGAATCATCCAGCGCGCAATCATTGAAGGTCAGTTCGGCAAGTTTTATCATTGCCGAACCCATTGTCGTATCGACGCGCGATACTTCGAATCCAGGCGTGCCTTTTTCGACGACGAAGGCGGTAATGCCGCCGCGTGCCCGTTTTACGGGGTCGGTAACCGCCAGGACGACGATGAAGTCGGCGCTATGGCCGCCGCTGATCCAATGCTTCCTGCCGTTCAATACCCAGCGGCCGTCGCGCCGCTCAGCGCGTGTGCGCATGGATGCGGAGTCCGAACCGGCTTCGGGTTCGGTCAAGGCGAAAGCGCCCCGCCGTTTTCCTTCGGTTACGCCCGTCAAGTATTTTTGCTGTTGTTCCGGCGTTCCCAGGCGGGCAATGGCGGAAGGCGCGATTCCGCTGGAAGAGGAAACCAATAAGGTGAATACGCGATGCACTCTGCTCAATTCCTCGAGCACCAGGCAATATTCCGCCAGGCCCGAGGCCATGCCTCCGTTCGCTTCGGGCAGCCGCATCCCAAGATATCCGCCGCTGGCAAGCAGAGGGATGACTTCCGCGGGCAATTCGTCGGTTTCGTCCATGCGCCTGGCCAGCGGCTCCAGATGTTCGGTGGCGAAGCGGCGCAACGCGCCGCGCATCTCTTCGATTTCGGGTCGGTGTGTAATGCTCATATCAATTCCTAGAGACTGCGATATATTGGTTTGCGTTTTTCGGCGAATGCCTTTCTTCCTTCAATGCGGTCCGCGCTGCTGTACAGCAGGCCGAACGCATAGCGCTCCATGGCCAGGCCGTGTTGCAGCGGTACATCCAATCCCTGGTAGGCGACCCGTTTGACAGCCCTGACGGCCAGCGGCGCATTGGCCGCGATGCGCAAGGCCATGGCGGTCGCTTCTTGCATTAATTCCGCTTGCGGCGTGACGCGGCTGACAAGACCGATGCGATGCGCTTCGGCGGCGTCGATCCGGTCGCCGGTCAGGAGCATTGCCATGGCGTCCGACATGCCGATGGCGCGCACCAGCCGTTGTGTGCCGCCGCCGCCCGGGATGCTGCCCACTTTGACTTCGGAAAGCGCGAATGATGCGTTGTCCGAACACAGCCGGATATCGCAGGCCAGGGCAAGCTCCAGGCCGCCGCCCACCGCATAACCATTGATAGCGGCAATAATTGGTTTATCCACCAAGTGCAAATCGCCCAGGAAGGTTGGCACTGGCTCGCCGCCATATTGCTGGCTGGCGAAACTGCGCTCCGATGGCAGCGATTTTTTCAGGTCCGAGCCAGTGCTGAATGACCTGTCGCCCGCGCCGGTAATAATCGCCACGGCGATGCTGTCGTCGGTGATCAGCCTGCGCCACGCCGCGTGCATTTCCGCGCGCATGTCCAGGTCGAACGAGTTGAGGGCTTCAGGCCTGTCCAATACGATCGTGGCTACGCCTTCGTGGACTTCGAATTTCAAGCTCATGTGATTTCCTGCTCTATAGCGGCGCGCCGATAGGCGGCCAGTTGAAAAAATGCCGTGCTAAATCAGAATCCGTTCCGCGATTAGATGATCGATGTCGCTGTCTTGCAGTCCCAGCCATTCCTTGCACACTTCCTGGGTATGCTGGCCCAGCAGCGGTGCGGGTTTGCGCAAGCGCGCCGGCGTCGCGGACAGGATCATGGGTGGCGTGCTGTGCAGGGTTTCTCCCATTTCTTCGTGCGGCAGCCGCATCCAATGCCCGCGTGCGACCAGTTGGGGGTCGGTGATGACTTCGCCTGCATCCAGCACCACGCCGGCCGCAACACCGGCATCTTGCAGCGCGGCCATCAGCGCGTGAGGCTCGCGAGAACTGGTCGCCGCGGCGATTTCGAGTTCGAGCGCATCAGCGTCATCAAGGCGGCCTTCGGCTGTCTGCCAGCGTGGTGTCGACAGCCACTGCGGTTGTTCCAGTACCCGAGACAGCGCACGCCACTGGCTGTCATCGCCGATGGCGATGGCAATCCAGCGATCGTCGCCCTTGCAGGGAAAAACACCGTGCGGCGCCATGGCATCGTGGCGGTTGCCGATGCGGTTCCTGTTGACTCCGTTTACTGTCCAGTCCAGCACCGTCGGGCCAAGCAAGGCGGCGGAAGGCTCCAACTGGGCCACATCGATGAATTGACCTTCACCGGTGCGCCGAAGATGTCTTAATGCGGCCAGCAAGGCGAAGACAGCGTGGCAGGGATTGGGGATGTGGTCGGGAAAGTTGGTGCCGGTCCCGGTCGGTTCGCGCCCGGGATGGCCGCTCAGGCGAAGCAGGCCGCTCATGGCATTGATCATGTGGCCATAGCCCAGGTAGTCGCGCTGCGGGCCGGTCGAACCGAGCAATGACATGGCGACATAGACAATATCGGGTTTGAATTGCTTCACGTCATCGTAGCCAAGCCCGAAGCGCGACATGACGCCCGGGGTAAAGTTATTGATCACGATATCGGACTGGGCGATCATTTTCCGTGCCAGTTCGCGTGCGCGCGGCTCTTTCATATTCAGGGCCACACTGCGCTTGCTGGTATTGCGATCAGCGAAGTAGCCGCTGCGATTCAATCCGCTGATTTTGTCCTTGAAGGGAGGCATGAGCCGCAGCGTGTCGGGGCGTGTCGCGCTTTCCAGCTTGACGACGTCCGCACCCAGATCGGCCAGGATTTTCGTGGTGAAAGATCCCGCTCCTATCCATGTGAAATCCGTAACTTTCACGCCATCCAGCGCACCTTTGGTACTCATATTGCCTCCTGCGAACGCAGCGATTGAATCTCATGGGAACCGTAGCCGGCCTGCGCCAATATGGCTTGCGTGTGTTCGCCTAATCCAGGCGCCGGGCCAGTGACGCGGACGGGCGTGGCGGATAAGGCATAAGGAGCGCCCGGCATCGTCGCGTTGTGTATCGCGGGGTGTTCAAACGGGACGAAGAAGTCTCGGCTTTTGAGTTGCTCGTTTTGTGTGATGTCGGATGGCGAAGCGACGGGCACGATAGGTACGCCGCGCCGCTGCCCTTCGTGGAACAGGTAGTCCAGCTTTCGGCCGGCGGCGAAGGGTGTGAAAATTCTGCGGAACACGGCTTTGGCTTCATCAGTGGCCAGAAAGCGGAAGTCGCGCCATCTTTCGTCGGCGATTTCTTCGACTTCGGCAATGCCTTCGTCGCGCAGCCACGCTACGGTGCACTGCCAGAAGCGAGGCTCGCCGACGCCGGCGGCCATGACGAACACCTCGCCGTCCAGGCAGGAAAAGATGCCGGTGCCGGAGAATCGCGCCGCGCCGCCTGATCGCTTGCGGATAGTGCCTTCCAGATCGGCGAATTGCACGGCATTTTCCAGCCCCATCGCCACGCACTGCTGCGCGGAGACGTCGACCCGTTGGCCTTGGCCATGCTGTTCCGCATGCAATACGGCGGCAAGCGATCCGACAGCGGCGAATTGCGCGGCCGCCAGGATGGCCTGGTTGCCCCAGACGCGCGTGGGAGCGCTGTCGGAAAAGCCCGCCAGGCTGAGAAGTCCGCCAAGCGCCAGCAACGTCAAGTCTTGAGCGCCATAGCGGGCATAAGGCCCGGTCTGGCCGAAAGCGGTAATGCTGGTGTAGACCAGGCCGGGAATCGTTGGCGACAGGTGTTCGAACGATAGGCCGAGACTGTCCAGGTATCCCGGCGTTTCGCCTTCGATCAGCAGATTGGCCCCGTTGGCGAGGGTCGTGAACACTTCCCGCCCGGCCTGGCTGTTCAGATCGAGGGTGAGGGATCTTTTTCCCGCATTGAAGTAGTTGAACGCCAGACTGCGCCTGTCGCCGTGGTCGTTGTTGATGTGCGGCAGTTCGTTTCGGGCAACTGCGCCGTTGCGCGGTTCGATGAGGACGACATCGGCGCCTAGGTCGGCGAATAATTTTCCGCAGTAAGGTGTCATGGCGCCGGCCAGTTCGATTACCTTGATGCCGCTTAATGCGCCAATGCGCTGTCCAGCCATATCGGTCAACTCCTTTTCATCCAATATATGGAATGTGTATGAATTATGAGTTATCGTATCACCAAAACTTGACTCGCTACAATTGATTTTTCTATTCCCTTTTGGATTCCACTATGAAAACAGACATCGTCCCTATCCCCGGAACCCAGGTATTGAGGCGGTCGGCGCAGATACTCCGATTGATGGCGTTGCATGCAAAAGAAGGTGTGCGCGTCGTCGATGTGGCGGAGGCGTTGAGTCTGGAACCCCCTACCGCGCATCGGTTGCTGCAAGGCCTGGTGCAAGAGCGCATGGCGCAACACGATAGCCAGTTGCGGCGTTATTTTTTGGGGCCCGCCCTCTATGAGCTTGGGCTGACTGCGGCCCCTAGGTTCAGCTTGCTGGATTACATCCAGCCTTCGCTCGAGCGGCTTGCCGCGGCCACTGAGGATACGGTTGTCGCGACGGTGCGCAGCGGGCTTGACGGCGTCTGTATTGATCATCGCAGCGGCGCGTTTCCCATACGCACATCGGTGGTTAGCGTCAGTACCCGCAGGCCGCTGGCGGCGGGCGCGGGCGGCATGGCGATCATCAGCCAGATGGAGGCGCAGGAGGCCAGCCAACTGATCCGCGAGAACGCGATCAGCTTGAAGCAGGATCCCGACAAGCTTGCCGCGCGCGTGCGGGAAGCCCGCCGGGTGGGCTATGCGCTAAACATTTACCGGCGCGTGACGCCCAGCATCACAGCTATTGGCATACCGGTCATAGGCGCTTATTCGCAGTGTGTGGCGGGCATCGGTGTCATTGCGTTGTCGAGCCGCCTGTACGGGGCGCGGCGCGATGACGCTATTGAATTGCTTAAAGTCGAATCGGCGGCAATGACCAAGGCGCTTACCGAGCATGAGGCCGTGTAGCGCTTCGAAATCCGGCGTGTGCAGGCATGTGTTTTTTGGTATTGGCGGTTTTGTTTTCAATATTCCAATATTTGGATTGTTATCATTGATAATGAGAATTGCAGCGCTACAATTAGTCTGTAATCGCGGCCGACCGAGTTGCGAATCCACTGTTGGAGACACATGAATGCATAGTTTGAAAGTTCTGGCCCTGCTGGGGGCATGTTCGTTGACCCTGACAACTTACACGGCGCGGGCGGCTTATCCCGAACCGGGCCGGCCCATTAAAGTCATCGTCGGGTTTGCCGCGGGCGGCGGTGCGGATGCCTCGGCGCGGCTGGTCACAAAAAAAATGGGAGAAATCCTGGGCGTTTCGTTTGTGGTCGAGAATCGAGGCGGGGTTGGCGGAGTGACAGCGACCATGGCGGCCACGGAGGCCAAGCCGGATGGCTATACGCTGCTCTGGAACGGGATCGGCGGCGTCATCTTCGATCCGTCCAGCGGCACGAAAAAAATCCGCGATCCGCTCGAAAGCCTGATTCCCATCACCCAGACTGCGACGCTATGCAATGTGGCAGTGGTTGGCGTCAACTCGCCGTTCAAGTCTTTCAAGGACCTAATCGCAAGCGCGCGCGCCAATCCCGGCAAATACAGCTATGCGACACCCGGCATAGGATCGGCGGGCTGGATCAGCGTACAGTTGTTGATTAACCAGGCCAAGCTGAACATGGTCCACATTCCCTATAAGGGGGGCAGCCAGTTGGTGACAGATGTGGCGGCGGGGCAGCCGGATTTCGGCATGGTGACAGTGTCCACGGCACAGGCGCTGGGCAAAGGCCGATTGACGCCCATTGCGGTAACCAGCGGCAAGCGCGATCCCAGTCTGCCCAATGTACCGACATTTGCCGAATCAGGGGCCTCCGGCTACAACGCCAATTTCTGGTTTGGCATGTTTGCTCCCAAGGGAACGCCGGCCGAAGTGGTCGCCAAGCTGAATGCCGTGGCCAGGCAAGCGCTGACTGATCCAGAGGTAAGCAAGGCGCACCTGGGGCTGGGCTTTGTCAGTTCTCCAACCACGCCAGGCGAGTTTGCGAAGATCATCGCATCCGACTCGCGCAAATGGGCTCAAGTACTGGAGGCATCCCCGCCCAAATAACATATTTCCCGGATCGCTCCGCCCTGGTGCGCGAACCATCGCCCGGATGCTCTGGGAAGGGCTTATTGGCAAAGGGTGGTTCATGCAGCGGCATGGCTGCTGGAAACCATCATTATTTAGGCGCTCCTTATAATTCTTCGTTATGCCTGCGTGTGCGGCAATTCTTATCATAAGAATATTTTTATACAGTTATATCAATAGCTTATCTATATTTTTCCAGCATCCTTCCTGGCAACTGGCGCAACAAATGCGCCAGTTGCGATGGTGTCCGCATAGATGCATGCTGCGGCACGCGCCTGCAACCGGCGCTCGCCAATGACATGGACACTGAAATGCAAGCACTATCGGAGGAGCCGGCCGTTCCCGCCCGGCCCCGGAATCTTCTAGGCGTACTGGGCGGAATGGGGCCGCTGGCGGGCGCCTCGTTCGCCTATCGCCTGGTCCAATTGACGCCGGCACACAACGATCAAGCGCATATTCCCGTCTTGTTGCGCAATGATCCCCGCATACCGGATCGCTCGGCGTCGAGAATGCGCGGCGGCGCGAATCCTTTGCCGGCCATGCAAGAGGGAATGCGCTTTCTGGCGCAGTCCGGAGCGGACTGCATTGCCATTCCCTGCAATACCGCTCATTTATGGTTCGACGCCTTGCAAGACGAAGTTTCGGTGCCGGTGCTGCATATCGTGGAATCGGCTATCCAGGATCTTCGGCGACAGGGAATTCATGCGGGCAAAATCGGTGTCATGGGCACACCCGCCACGCTGGAGCTGAATCTTTATCAAGACCACTTGATACGCGCGGGATACGAGCCATTGACCCCCACGCAAGCAGAGATCGAGCATTATTGCGCGGAACCGATAGCCTCGGTGAAAGCCAATCGGATCGATGCCGCATTTTCTCCCGCCGCCAAAGGCATCGCCGCGCTGGAGCGGCGCGGAGCGCAAGCCGTTGTCCTGGGCTGTACCGAACTGCCGCTGGCTATTCCGCATCATCGGCGCCGCGAATTCGGGCTGGTATTGACCGACTCAATCGACGCCCTGGCGCTTGCGGTGCTGGAGCATTTCGAATGGGCTGGCGAGTCTGCCCCGGCTTGCTGAAGAACCATCCAGGCCCTAGGCAAGCCGGTACGCGCCGGCTGTAACGCCTTGGGCTGCTTTACCGGTTTCGGTCGAACGATTCGCGGCTTAGCACACGCCCCGGGCGAGCCTTCGACGCCTGCGTGCCATTCCAGACATGCTCGCCATTTACCCACACGTCGCGGATGCCTTGGCTGGTTTGTATGGGAACATCGAATGTCGCCCGGTCAGCCACTTCGTTTTCGTTGAGCAGAACCAGGTCGGCAAAGTAGCCGGGACGCAGCAAGCCGCGCTTTTGCAAACCGTAGTTTTCAGCGGCCAGGCCCGTCATCTTGTGTATGGCTTGTTCCAAGGTCATGGCGTTCTGTTCGCGCACCAGCGCCCGCAGCACGCGCGTAAACGTACCCCATTGCCGGGGATGCGGATGCGAATCGAACGGCAGGCCGTCCGAGCCGACCATGGTCATGGGATGAGTCATGATTCTGGCGACATCGGATTCATGCAGCATGAAATAAATCGCCCCGGCAGGCATCAGGCGGTCCATCGTGCCTTGTTCGTCCAGCCCCAGTTCTTGCATTACCTCGGAGAAGTCGCGCCCCGCCGCTTCGGGATATCCTTTGGACCATGTCACCATGGTGCGTTTCGATATCAGGATGCGGTCCAGGCGCAGCATGGTGGACGTGGCGGGATACGGGTGGCAGTCGATGCAGACAGGCTGCCGCCCGCCCGCCTCTTCGATGATTTTCAACGTTTCGGCGGAACGTCCGTGATTCTTGCTGCCGGCCAGCTTATGGTGCGAGAAAACGACCAGGCTTTCCAACGCCCGGCCGATTTCCAAGGCTTCCTCGATGGCCGGCACGATATGGTCGGCTTCGTCGCGCAGGTGTGTCGCGTACAAGCCGCCGCGTTGTTTTATGGGCGCCCCGACCTGAATGATTTCACTGGTCGGCGCATGGGCGGCGGGCGGGTAGAACGTGCCGGTGGACATGCCGAATGCGCCGGCGTCCAACGCTTCGGCGAGCAACTGCCGCATGGCCTGGATCTCGGACGGCGTTGCCGCGCGTCCGGTATCCGCCATGCTGGCGATGCGCAAGGTTGTGTGGCCCACCAGCGGAACCACATTCACCGCCGCGGGCGTTTCACGCAATTGGGCTATCCAGCTGGCGAATGTCCTGAAATGAAACAACTCCGCGGGACCCAGCAGATCGAGCGGCTGCGGGATGGCGCCGGTGAAGGGCAACGGGGCCAGGCTGATCCCGCAATTGCCCGTTACTACGGTCGTCACTCCTTGTGAAACCTTGGGCGTCATGTCGGGATGGGCCAGCAAATAGCCGTCATCGTGTGTGTGGGAGTCGATAAAGCCCGGCGTCAGCACCAGGCCATCGGCCTGCCTGACCGATACCCCCGCGCCTTTATCGAATTGGCCAATTTCTGAAATGATTCCATCCGAAATCGCGACGTCAGCCTGAAATCGTCCGGCCCCCGAGCCGTCGATCAGTGTCGCGCCTGAAATAATGAATTGCGTTGGCATAACGTTGTTCACCCGATCAATCCAGCTTTTCAATGCCGGCATCTTTAATGATCGATGCCCATCTTGTTGCCTCGCTGTCTATCAATTTCTTGAAGCCGGCGGGCGTGCTGAAAGAAGCATCGGCTCCGAAGGTTGCCAGCGATTTTTTCACTTCTTCATCTTGCAGTGCGTTTTGCAGGGACTTGCTCAGCTTGGCGATCACCTCGGCAGGTGTGCCCGCCGGCGCCACAATACCGCCCCATGCGACGGTCTCGTATCCCTTTACGCCGGTCTCGGCGACTGTGGGAACGTCGGGCAGCAGCGGCAGGCGTTTGGCGCTGCTGACGGCCAATGCACGCACTTTTCCGGATTTGATCAGGGGAAGCGCTTCGGACGAGTTGCAGAACATATAGTCCAGGCGGCTGCCCATCAAGTCTTGCAGAGCGGCCGGGCCACTGTTATACGGCACGAACAAGGCATTGATCTTGGCCAGGTTCTTGAATAGTTCGCCGCCCATGTGTCCTGTGGTTCCGACGCCGGGTGCGCCGTACGACAGCTTGCCTGGATTCTGCTTGGCTTGCTCGATTAATTCGGCGACCGATTTCACCGTCGATTTGGTCGGCACGATAAGGACGTTGTAGAGGCTGAATACCTGGCCGACCGGTATCAAATCTTTGTTTGCATCGTAAGGCAGATGCTTGAACAGCGCCTGATTCACGGACAGGGTATTGATGTTTCCATAGCCTATGGTGTAGCCATCGGCTTTTGCGTTCTTGATCTGGACGATGCCGATATTGCCGGCGGCTCCTGGTTTGTTTTCTATCACCATGGACTGTCCGAGGTCTTTGGCCATGGCGTTGGCGATGACGCGCGACAAGACGTCGGGAGAGCCGCCCGCCGCGGACGGTACGATGAATCGGATCGGTCTTTCGGGGTACTGCCCTGCCGCGAGCGCGGCGGGGACTATGCTCAGCCCCATGGCGATTATGGCAATATTTTTAATGATGGCGGCTTTGCGCATATTCTTCCTTTAATAGGTGGTAAAAGCGACAAACTATCACTGTATTCGTACAATGCATTCATACCAATATGTACTTAACCCATAACGTTGATATATTGATGCCTACGTTTCCAACGACTGAATTTCCCGTATTGTGCGGGCCGGAACCCGATCGGAAAATTCATCGGTCGCCCCTTAGCCTGAGGCAGATCGAGGTCTTCCGGGCCATCATGGTGACGGGGTCTATCAGCGCGGCGGGGCGCATGCTGCATGTGTCTCAGCCGGCCGTCAGCCGCGTTCTGGCATTGACGGAAAGCCGTCTTGGCTATCAGCTTTTCGATCGCGTTAAAACACGCCTGGCCGCCACTCCCGAGGCGATCCGCCTGTTCAGGGAAGTCGAGCATATCTACGAGAACATCCAGTCGGTCAACGATTTGGCCATTAGTCTTGGCGTAGCGGGCTTCGGCACGCTTAAGTTAATCAGCAGCGCCATCTTTGGACAGCGCCTGATTCCTAGCGCCTTGATGCATCTTTACGCCAAAAGTCCTCATGCAAAAGTGGATTTCCGCACTGCCACCTTCGATCAAATGGTGGGGCATTTTTTGTCGGGGCGCGCTCATCTGGGCATCTCGCTGCAAGCTTCCGACAACCCTTCATTGACCTCCGAGGCTTTGGGCGCCGCGCCTGTCGTGTGCATTGCGCCCAAAGGCCATGCGCTGCGGAAGCAGGATGTCGTCAGTCCCGACGATGTGACTGGCTATCAGTGGATAAGCTATCCAGCGGATGCTCCCGCGGGCCGGGCGGCAAGCAGCTTCTTCGGCGAGGTCCGGCAGCCCAGGACAACGATAGAGGTGCATTCGCCGTCCACGGCCGTTTCCTGTGTAAGGCAGGGCCTGGGCATTGCCCTGGTCGATATCTGGAGCCTTTCTTCGGAAGTATTGCCGTTTCTCGAGGTAAAGCCCATCACCCCTGAAATAAACTTGACCATCTGGGCAAGCTATTCCAATGTCGATCCCCTGCCACTTCTGGGCCGCCGCATGCTGGCCGCGATCAAGAAAGTCATCGCTGAAGAAGCCATCAAACTTTGATCCTGGCCTATAACTGGCGGCTATCGCTTTTGCCTTGCCGGCTGGATGGCGGCACAGGCAAGCCCAATAGGCGCGCGGATTCCCTAGGGTAAACCGCCCGTCGGCGGACTCATGGAGCCAGGGTTTACGATGTGCGCGGTTGTTGGCATGCTTGCGCTTTATTTGCCTAACGGAAACTGCTATGACCGCAACCCCCCGAAAACTCGGCCTGGCCGTCGCCCAAATGGGGCCGGTCAATCTGGCGGACGACCGAGCCAGTGTCGTCAGGCGGCTGATCGATATGATGCGCGAGGCGCATGGCCGAAAATCCGATTTCGTGGTTTTTCCCGAAATGGCCCTGACCACGTTCTTTCCCCGATACTGGATGACGATGCAGGAGGCGGAGCAGCGCTACTTCGAAGCGAGCATGCCCAATGAGCAGGTGCAGCCCTTGTTCGATGAAGCCAAGAAGCTTGGAATAGGGTTTTACCTTGGCTATGCCGAACTTACCCCGGACGGCCAGCGATTCAATACTGCCATCCTGGTGGACAAATCGGCGCGGATTATCGGCAAATACCGCAAGATTCACCTGCCGGGCCACGACGACCACAAACCCGACGCTCCTTTTCAGCATCTGGAGAAAAAGTATTTTGATGTCGGCAACGAAACGTTCGGCGTGTGGGATGTCGATCAAGCCAAGATGGGCATGTGTTTATGCAATGACCGGCGCTGGCCTGAAACCTGGCGCGTGATGTCCCTGCAAAGCGCGGAAGTGGTCGTGCTTGGCTACAACACGCCTTCGCAAAACATTCATTGGCCGGAGCCCGTGCACCTGAGGATGCATCATCATCTGATCACCTTGCAGGCGAGCGCCTATCAGAATTGCGTCTGGGCGGCCGCGGCCGCAAAGTGCGGTTCCGAGGACGGCCATCACATGATAGGCGGGTCTGTGATTGTCGCTCCGACAGGAGAGATCGTCGCGCAGGCCAGCACCGAGGATGACGAAGTGATTGCGTTCAGCGCCGACCTCGCCTTGGGGGACGCTTTTAGAAAGAATGTCTTTGACTTCGCCCGCCATCGCCGTCCCGAGCATTACCAGATTATCGTGGACAGGGTCGGGCCGGGCGCGCCGTTGGAGCGTTGACGGCCGGAATCCCCACCGCCGCCTCATTGCGCCGCGGCTGCCGTTATAGCGCCAAGCCGGGAAAGCGCTGGACGTAAAACGTTTTCCATTCAAGCAGGTGATGCTCCATGGCGTCCGCCGCGGCCTTGCCGTCGCGGGCGCTTAATGCATCCAGGATAGCCTGGTGTTCGTGCAATGCCTGGGGAATCAGATCCGCTGTCATGCGCAGTCGGTTCAAGGCGTGGTGCACCATCCGGTAGCGGCGAATATCGGCGGCAAGCCGTGTGCTGCCGCAGCTCGAAGCGATGGCGTCGTGGAAGGCATCGTCAAAATCCGCCCATTGCGATAGCGCGTCGTCCGGCGCGGCGGGCTTGGCCAGTTCTTCGGCGGCCGCGGACAAAGCCGCCAGGCTCGAGCGGTCGATGCGCGATGCCGATCGGCGCGCCGCTTCGCATTCCAGCAAACGCCTCATGTCGAAGATTTCTTTGACATCGCTGCGCGTTACGCGCGCTATCACGGGCCTGTGGTTCGCTTCCTGGGTGACCAGCCCATCCTTTACCAATTGCAGCACCGCATTATGCACAGGCGTACGGGATACGCCTAGGCGCTCGGCAAGCTGTTTTTCGCTCACGATAGAGCCGGGCGCCAACTGCCCGGTAAGGATCAGGTCGACCAATCCGCGATACACACTTTGAGTCACTGAGGGTTCGCGCACGGGCGTTGTTTGCGTCGGGAGTGAGTTAGCGATCATGGGCTCAAAAGAGATTGAAAGGTGAATAAGTATAAGTCCTGATGTTTGACTTGCGCATTCCGTTTCTATAATATGCATGCACTTTATAGATAAGTACACGCATTAATGAATTTTCGCATCATCGCCGATGATCTCTCGGGCGCTTGCGACTGCGCCGCCGCCTTTGCCGCCACCGCCAATATTGTGGTGCCGGTTTATCTGGATAAGGCTCTTGCCGGCGCCAGGCGCTACGCACTCGATACGGACACGCGAGCCCATGAGGCCGGTGCCGCGTCCACCCTTGTCCGCCAAGCCACGGCGCGCGCGATGGCAAACGGCACGGAGACGCTCTTGTTCAAGAAAATCGACTCGACTCTGCGGGGGCATATCGGCCAGGAATTGCTTGCGGCGCTTTGCGCCGAACCGGCTTTCGACGCGGCGGTCATTGCGCCCGCTTTTCCTGAACAACAGCGCAGCCTTGCCGGCGGAAAGCTTTTCGTCGAAGGGCGCCCCATTCCCCGGGGGGCGCCGTCCGATCTTGTGGAAATGATGAAATCCGTCGGTCTGCGCACGGTACTGCTGGGCAATGGGCCGGGCGATCCGGCGCCGCTCGCTGCAAGCATTGCGCAGGCTGTACGCAATGGAGTCCGGGCCGTGGTGGTCGATGCCGCCGATGCGGAAGATCTCTTGCGCCTTGCAAAAGCTATTGTTTCGCCAAGATCCAGTCGCCTGCTGGTGGCTGGCTCGGCGGGGTTGGCGCGGGCCTTGGCAACCGTCATGACAGGCAAAGATGCCGCTACGCCAAGCGCCAGGCGGCCGGTGTTTACGCCCGGAGCGGGCCCCGCCATTGCCGTGGTCGGCAGCTTTTCGCAGACATCACGGCGGCAGTTGAGCCAGCTTGTCGTTCATCGGCGCGCGCATGTTGTGCAGTGCGAGCCGGATCATTGGATGGACCAGGCGGGCGGCCCGCGGGGCGACGCCTTGCGTCATGCGGAGCGGCTGATCGACCAAGGCGAAAATGTGGTGTTCGCAATCAGCGGCGCTCCGGCTGCGGGGTTCTCCAGAGGCCTGGTGCGCGCCATGGCAATTGCGGTAAGCCCCTTGCTGCGCCGGGCGTCCGCTTTGCTGCTTACCGGCGGCGATACCGCCCGAGCGGTCCTGGACAGCCTGCATGTCGATTGCCTCGATGTGTCCGGCGAGCTCGAACCCGGTATATCGATCAGCCGCAGCGTATCGATACCCGCCACGCAAATCTTGATCAAGGCCGGCGGCTTTGGCGATCAAAACACATTGCGCCGTGTTTTTGATCACATCGACCTCCACCGGCCCGCCCCCCACGATAGAAAGGTGCCAGTCTGAAAACCGCAAACATCACTTCCCCCATTGTCCTGCTTACCATGGGCGACCCGGCAGGCGTCGGGCCCGAGGTCGTCGTCAAAGCCTTGGGCAACGATTCGTTGTTTTCGCGCATGCGTCCATTAGTCGTGGGCGATGCCAAACGGCTGGAACAGGCGCGGGCCATCGTCGCATCGCACGCCGTCATCCGCTCTGTCGACAAGCCCGGCGATGCCCTGTTCCAACCGGGGGCCATCGACTGCCTGGACCTGGCCGTGGTTCCGTCCGATATGCCTTTCGGAAAATTATCCGCGCAGGGCGGCGAGGCCGCCTACCGGTTCATTGCGAAAGCCGTCGAACTCGCCATGTCGGGACAGGGCGGCGCCATTTGCACGGCGCCCTTGAACAAGGAAGCCCTGCACGCCGCGGGCCACCGATATCCGGGGCATACCGAATTGCTGGCCCACCTGAGCGGCACGCCAGAGGTTTCCATGATGCTCGTGGGTCCGAAGCTGCGAGTCATCCACGTCACCACCCATATCGGGCTGCTCGACGCCATTGAGCGTATCGAGCCGGGCCTGGTCGAACGCACCATACGCCGCGGGCACGAGCTGCTGCGCCGCGCCGGCATTGCGGCGCCCCGCATTGCCGTTTGCGGCATCAATCCCCATGCGGGCGAGTCCGGCCTGTTCGGCCGGGGGGAAGAAAGCGAAAAGATAGCGCCGGCCATAGCGAATTGCCGTGCGGGGGGGATAGATGTGCAAGGGCCTTTGCCCGCGGACACCTTGTTTTTCCGCGCGACGCGGGGCGACTTCGACCTGGTCGTGGCGATGTATCACGATCAGGGCCATGGCCCTGTCAAAGTCCTCGGCCTGGATGCCGGTGTCAATGTCACAGTGGGCTTGCCCTTTGTCCGAACGTCGGTCGATCACGGCACCGCGTTCGACATTGCGGGAACGGGCCGCGCTGAAGAAGGAAGTATGGTCGAAGCACTTCGCCTCGCCGCCGAACTATGCCCCGATACGGGGCATGGCAACGATTAAAGGAGAAACGAATGAGTAAATACGATATTGAACAGGAAACCGATGTATTGGTCATGGGTGGAGGAACCTCCGGCGTGGGCGCCGCCGTCGCGGCATCGCGCGCGGGCGCCAAAACGCTGATCGTCGAGCGCTATGGGTTCCTGGGCGGGGTGGCGAACGTGGGCCTTTGCCTTCATACCTTTCACAGCAGCTACGGAGAGCGCGTCGTGGCGGGTTTGCCATGGGAAATGATAGAGCGCATGAAAGCCCTGGGCGGCTCGACAGGCCCCGTGTGGATCGAAAATGCCCATATGCAGACAACGACGCCGATAGACGTCGAGGCAATGAAATACGTTACGCAAGAGATGATCCTGCAGTCGGGCGGCAAAATCCTTTATCACACCACGCCGCTCGAAGTGATCATGGAGGACGGGCGGGTCGCCGGCGTCATTCTATTGACCAAAGGCGGGAAAATGCGCATCCGCGCGAAAGTGGTGATCGATTGCACAGGTGACGGCGACATCGCGACCTGGGCCGGCGTGCCTTACGAAAAAGGCCGCGTCTCCGACAAGAAGATGCAGCGCATGTCCCTGGTCTTCAAGATGGGCAATGTCGACGTGCCCAAGATGTATGCGGCCATCGGCAAAGGCGCCGCCTGGGCTCCGCTGCCCAATGGGGGGCAGTCCTATCCGGTGTGGTGGTCGGCCACGCTCGAGAAATACGCCGACATTGTCAAACAGGAAGACCTTTTCCTGGGTACCGACGAATTCTGGGGCAATACGGTTCATGCCCGGGAGACCAATATCAACGCGTCCCGCCTGCAAGGACTGGACGGCACCAACTCCACGGATCTTACGACCGGCGAGGTCGAGGGCAAGCGCCAGGTGTTCAAGCTGGCCGATATGCTGCGCAAGCACGTGCCCGGTTTCGAGGACAGCCATATCCAGGCCACCGCGCCATTCATCGGGGTGCGCGAAACGCGCCGCATGGTGGGCGACTATCAACTCAATGCCGACGATTGCGTGACCGGGCGCAAGTTCGACGACGGTATCGCCAAAGTCGGGTATCCCATCGACATCCATGACCCCAGCAGCGGCAAAACCTTGTTTACCCCTATCAAAGGCGAGGACGGCTCATACGATATTCCTTATCGCTGCATGTTGCCGAAGAACATAGAGGGCTTGCTGCTGGCCGGCCGATGCATCTCGACGACACACGAGGCAATGGCTTCCACCCGGACCATGATCACCGGAATGATGGTCGGCGAAGCCGCGGGAACCGCGGCGGCAATAGCTGTCCGAAGCAACACCGCGGTACGCAAGGTCGATGCCGGCGAATTGCGCGCGGCGTTGCGCAAACAGGGCGTGCACCTGGACGTGGGGCCTGTGCCCGGCAGCGAGGCGGAAACCAGCCAGGCACGCGCCCGCGCGGCCCGCGCATCGTAGCCGCGAGAGCACGAGCCGGCATACGGCTCGCCAAAATAACAGGAGACAAAACATGAAACATATTCTTCCGAAATTACTCGCCGGCCTGGCGGGCATCGCCTTGCTGGCGCCGGGCGCGTCGGCGCTCGCCGCCAGCGCTTATCCGTCGAAACCGGTCACCATCGTCCTGGGTCTTGCCCCTGGCGGCATGAATGATATCGTTGCGCGTTCGCTCAGCGAGGAACTGGCCGGGAAACTGGGTCAGCCGGTAGTGGTTGAAAACCGGGTCGGCGCCGGAGGCACCATCGGGGGAGGCTATGCCGCCAGATCCCATCCCGACGGCTACACCTTGTTTCTCGGGGCCATAAGCAATATGGCCATCGCACCTAATCAGTACAAATCGATGCCCTATGATCCGCTCAAGGATTTCGTGCCCATCATCCAGTTGGCCTCATCCGCCAACATCCTGGTTGCCTACCCAGGCTCGCCGTACAAAACCGTGAAAGACGTGATCGCCGCCGCCAAGAAAGATCCTGAGCTGGCCATGTATGCAACCGCGGGAATGGGAACTTCGCCTCACATGGCCGGCGAACTCTTCAACATCATGGCGGGTGTGAAACTGCCCAGTGTTCCCTATAAAGGCGACGGGCCGGCGCTTACCGATGTCGCCGGCGGCCAGGTCCTGCTTGCGTTTCCCGCGCTGCCGGCCGCCATGACCTATATCAAGGCGGGCCGCTTGCGGCCGATTGCGGTAACAAGCAAAACCCGGTCGTCCATGCTGCCCGATGTTCCCACGATCGCGGAGTCCGGCGTTGCCGGATACGACATGAGTCCATGGGTGGGGCTGTTCGCGCCGGCCGGAACGCCGAAGGAAATCGTGAGCCGCCTCAATCGCGACCTTGCCGCTATTCTCAAGACGGACAAGATCAAAAAACGGTTCGCCGGCCTTGCCCTCGAGCCCGTGGGCGACACTCCGGCGGAGTTCGGCAGCTTTCTCGGCGAAGAAATCGTGAAGTGGCGTAAAGTCGCCCAGGCGGCCGGGATCAAGCCGCAATAAGCCATGCGGGAAGGCTATCGCCCGCCGCCGGTCCGTGCCATGGCGTCTTGCATGGGCGGGCCCGCGGCATTAATCGCGTTTCATGGTTTTTTTCGCCGTTTGTCCAGCAGGCGAATATGCGGCGTCCATTCCGTCGCCGCATCGATCGGGACGACAGGCCGGGGCAGGCGCTTGAAGTCGAAGCGGGACAGTATCGGCGAGGTCAGGCCAGGGGCATCGACATTGACGATTTGCCCTGGCTCGAAGAATTCATCGAAAGCGGCGCGGAAATGGCCGCGCGATTTGACCGCCACCGTGCGCGCGGCGGCAATGTCGATACCGAACATTTCGAAGAACATGGGTTCGTGGCATTGATGGCGGTTGGTGATGACCGCCACTTGCACACCGCCTAGTTGCAGCAAGGCCGATGGGCCGAGATTGAAGCTGCAGCCGGCCAGTTGCCCTCGCCGCCCGACGCCTTTGCCGGAATGCAGCCGCAGCACTGTGGCGGGGGCTTCGAAGGCATCCGAGTAGTTGGTGGTTTCGGTGCGATTGAAGCGAGCGGTAAACAAGGCCCCTGTCCCCAGAGCATGGGCCTCGGCGCTGAGTTGCGGGTCGGTTACCACGCCCAGCACGGCGCCGCGTACGTTTTCTTTCAACAGCGCCTGCAGCAGGTATGGTGTGTTGCCGCGTCCGCCGCCGCCGGGATTGTCGGCCACATCGGCCAATAGGACAGCGGGCGCGGCGCTATCTTCGCCGGCTTTTTTGGCCAGTTGCACGGCCTGCGCCAAAGGCATCAGATCGGGAGTGAAGGCAGCGCGGCCCTGCCATGCGGGGGCGGCGATATCCAATGCAATCCTGCGCGCGAGTTCGGCGTTGTCGCGGGTTGAAACGATTACCGTCAAACCATTCTTGGGCGTATCGCCGTAGGCGAACCCGCCCACCACCGAAATATTGACGATGCGCGAGTCATCCAGCGCTTCCGCCGCCTGGATCATGTCGGCGTAGGGGCCGGTGCCGGGAGCGGTCAGCAACTGTGTCGGCGGTGCGCAAACCGGCATGCGCACGTGGGCGACGGTTATGTGCACGCCTTGCATCAGCTCGATGAGTATCTCGGCCGCTTCCGCGCCGCGTTCGGCCATGTCGGTATGCGGATTGCGCCGATAGGAAATCAGAGTATCCACGTGGTCGACCATGCGATCGGACACATTGGCGTGCAGGTCGACGGTGGCGACGATGGGAATCGCGGGACCCGCGACCGACCGGGCCATTTCGAAGACGGCGCCGTCCGGGTCATCTTCTTCGGTGGTGATGGCCGCGCCATGTTCGCAGATATAAATGGCGTCCAGCGGCATGGCGGCGCGCAGCTCGCGCTCCATGATGGCCAGGGTTTCCGCGAAGAAGGCATGGTCGACCGGGCCGCCCGACTCGGCATTGGCAAAGAGGATGGGAACGGGCGTCCATGCGCCGTTGGCATCCATGCGGCGGATAAAGGCGGGAATCTCGGGAGTGATGGCGGGCGCCGGGCTACGGGCGTCGGCCAGCAAGCGGTCGCCGGCTAGATAGGCGCGGCCGACGAAGTCGGCCCGCGTGGATACCGGCGCAAAACGGTTCGATTCGATGGCGAAGCCAAGAATCGCAATTCTGGAGGTGGACATGGTGGGAGGAGCTCAGTTCTGTTTTGGAATATTCGCGGTTTCGATGACCTGGGCCCATTTTTTCCGTTCGCTGGCGATGAAGCGGACAAAGTCCGCGCGGTTCCCTGTGCCCGGCCATGCATTGGCATTGGCCAGGTCCTTGCTCAGGCTTTCGGTCTTGAGTACTTTTTCCAGCGTGGCGCTCAACTGGTCGACGATGGGTTGCGGCGTGCCTTTGGGAAATACCAGTCCGCCCCACGATATATTCTCGTAGCCTTTCAGCCCGGACTCATCCAGGGTCGGCAAATCGGGGTATTGGGGGAGGCGTTGCTGGCTGGTGACGGCCAGCGCGCGCAATTTGCCGCTGAGAACCAGCGGCCAGGCGACCGATATATTGCTGAAGGTGTAGTCAAGCCGGCCGCCGGCCAGGTCGGCAAGGGATGCGGGATCGCCGTTATACGGAATGAACAGCACATCGACGCCGGCCATTTTCTTGAACAGTTCGCCGCCCATGTGGCCGCTGCTGCCGATGCCCGCCGCGGCATACGATAGCTTGCCGGGCTTTTGCTTGGCCAGGGCTATCAGTTCGGCGACATTCTTGACCGGGGAATCGGCGCGCACCGTCAGCAGGTTGTAGGTCGAGAACATATGGCCCACAGGAATGAAGTCGTTTTGCGGGTCGTAGGGAAGCTTGGTGAAGAGCCCCGGATTGACCGCCAGAGTGTTGATGTTGCCGTACCCCAGCGTATACCCGTCCGGTTCGGCGCGGGTGATTTGCGTCATGCCGATATTGCCCGAAGCGCCGGGGCGGTTGTTGATGACGAAGGTGGCCTTGGAGGCTTGCGCCAGGTGATTCAGCACGATGCGGCTTAATACGTCGGCCGACCCGCCTGCCGCGGAGGCGACGATGACGGTGACGGGCCGCTGGGGCCAAGGGCCATCGGCGGCCTGCACAGGCAAGGCGGCGGCGCTGATCGCCGCGAAGGCGAAAGCCGCCGATATCCGGCTGAGGATGCTGTGTTTGATTTTCTTCATGTTGTCTCCTGGGTTTTTATTGGGTTATCCGGCCAGCGCCACGGCCTCGATTTCTATTTTCAGGCCGAAATGCAGCGGCCCGGTCGGAACCACGGCACGGGCCGGGCGGGCATCGCCTGCCCATTTTGCGTAGATGACGTTGAATGCCGGCCAGTGTTCGATTGAATCGATGTACACGCGCACCTGCGCCAGCCGGTCGATGCCGCTGCCGGCGGCCGATAGCGTCGCCTGCAAATTCGCCAGAACCTGCCCGGCCTGCTGTTCGAATGGGGCATCGGTAAGCCTACTGCCATCCGGCGCGATCGGCAGCAGCCCCGATATGAAGACGAAACCATTGGCGACGACCGCATGGCTGTAGTGGCCGCCTGGCTGAGCCATGCCCGCCGGGGCGACGGCGCGTACGCCGCCTTGCATGTCACCAGCCATGGATGCGCTCCCAGGCAGTCAGCGCGCCGTCTTCGGCGAGCGCCTGATACTGGGGGAATTGCGCGCCGGTCGCGCAGGCATGGTTGGGCAAAATGCGCAATTGCGTGCCTACGGGGAAACGGGACGCGATGTCCAGGTCGGGCTCGCCTTTGCGCGACAGGATGCCGTGCTCCTGGTTGGCTCCGGTAATCATATAGCCGTCCAGGACCGTGCCATCGACATTGCAGGCCTGGCCATAGCCGAAGTCGCGTTTCTGTTTTTCCGTGCCGCGGTCGCGGCTCATGGCCATCCAGCCGGCATCCACGATGGCCCAGCCCTTTTCCGACTGGTGGCCGATGACGGTCGTCAGCACGCTAAGAGCGATGTCGTCCGTGCCGCAGACGCCTATGTTGTGCATCACCAGATCAAAGAACACATACACGCCCGCCCTTACCTCGGTTACGCCGTCGAGCCGTTCGGCCGACAGGGCGGTTGGCGTGGATCCCACGCTGATTACAGGGCATGGCAGGCCGGCCGCGCGCAGCCGCTCGCCGGCATGTACGCAGGCGTGGCGCTCTTGTTCCGCGATAGCGGCAAGCGCTTCGGGAGTGTCGAAATCGTAGCTCGAGCCGGCATGTGTCATGACGCCTCCCAGGCGCATGCCGCCGTCGCATAGCGCGCGGGCCACCTCCAGCAGCGCCGCTTCGTCCGGCTTGATGCCGGAGCGGTGGCCGTCGCTGTCGATTTCGATCCACACCTCGAAGACTTCGTTGTGTTCTTGGCCGAAAGCGGCGATGGCCGCCGCCGAAGCCACGCTGTCGGTGATGATTTTCAAGTCGCAGCCGCGGCGGCGCAGAGCCAGCGCCTGAGGCAGTTTGCCGGGTGTTATTCCGACCGCGTAAAGAATGTCGGTGATGCCGTCGGCATAGAACTGCGAGGCTTCTTTGAGCGTGGATACCGTGATGCCCTGCGCGCCGGCGGCAAGCTGCGCGCGGGTCACGGGCGTGCATTTGCTGGTCTTGACATGCGGCCGGAAGCGCACGCCGAACGCGTTCATGCATTCTTGCATGCGCTGTATGTTGCGCTGCATGCGGGGCAGGTCTATAAGCGCGGCGGGGGTATCGAGGTCGGCCAGGGAAGGCAAGATAATCTCCATGAGTTTTTGAGGCAGGCCGAGGGCTGTGCCAAGCATGCACTTTAGGCACATTAGCTATAGTTGTGTTTCAATAAAATCACATCAATCATTAAGTTGAATTGAATGATCCGCATCGAAGACCTGCAATTGGCCGCGGCCCTGGGGAAATCCCCTAGCCTGAGCGCGGCGGCGCGCACGCTCAATGTCACGCCGTCCGCCTTGTCCATGCGCCTGCGCAAACTCGAGGCCACCCTTGGCCTGGCGCTGGCGACCCGTACTTCACGGCGCCTGAGCCTGACGCCCGAAGGAGAGCGCTTTGCGCGCGAGGGGGCGGCCTTGCTGGCGCAACTGGAGGCGCTGCCGGAATCTTTCCAGAGCGAGGATCGCCGCCTTACGGGCACATTGCGCGTGGTCGCGCCTTTCGGCTATGGGAGGCATCGCATCGCGCCCTTGATGGCGCGCTTTGCCAAACTGCATGCGGGCCTGCGCCTGCAACTCGATTTGCGGGAAGACCCCTGGCTGGGCCGGCACGATGCCGACGCCGTCATCCATATCGGCACGGTGCGCGATTCCTCGTGGGTAGCCCGCACCCTCGAGCGCAACGAGCGCTGGGTGTGCGCCAGTCCCGCTTACCTGCGCCTGCACGGCGCGCCGCGCGTGCCGCGCGATCTGCTGGCCCATGCCTGCATATGCATCCGCGAGAACAACGAAGATATGACCTTGTGGTCATTCCGGCGGGCGCCGGCGGGCGCGGCCGAACGCTCCGCGGCCCGCGAGTCCTTGCGCATCGAACCCGCCCTTCTGAGCAATGACGGCGGCACGGCGCGCTATTGGGCGGAACAGGATCTGGGCCTGGTCTTGCGCTCGGAATGGGATGTGGCCGACTCGATCGCGCGCGGGACGCTGCTGCGGGTGCTGGATCAGTGGCAGTTCGACAACGCGCCGGTGATGCTGCTGGTGCCTACCCGCAAGGGACGTAGCGCTCGCGTGCAGGCCTTGCTTCAGTTCCTGGAGGATGCCATGGGGATGGGTGGCCAGGAGCGGAAAAAAGAATGAATAATTCCACGCATTATTTGAGCCGCCCAACCCGTGCCTGCGCAGCTTGGGTCCGGGTTTCCAGAGTAATATTGCGCTTTCCCGCCGATCAATCCCTGCGCCTCTACCCAGATGAATTCACCGATGAATGTGGTTAGCCGCCCCGCCGAGCAGCGTCTTGGCGGAATTCAGCTTCCCGGTAACACGGAGCATGGCGCAGGCGCGGCGCGGCAGCGTTTTCAGGAGCGCCTTCACGTCCTTGGCCTCGATCGATATGTGCAAAGCATTCAGGGCGGCAATGGCGGCGCGGCCTCTGTGTGTTTCAGCCCAACGCCGGCCGCCGCGCGCGACCTGATGCTCGATTTCGATACCACCGGGCTTTGCACGAAACTGGGCTTGGATACTCATGGCGAACCGGCCGATCTCGAGCGGGAAATACTGCTGGCTCTGTTGGGCAGCCCCATCGCTTTCGAGTTTCCCAGTTACGAGGAATTGATGTCGGCGGTCAACATCCGCAAGAATATTGTGCGGAACGCGCGCGCGACGGCGCTGGCTTTCGATACCGAACAGGCGGAACGGCCCGAGGAATACTGGGATTACGATCTTGCCAGCGGCTTTACGATAAAACGGGGCAAGGCGCTGATCGAGGCTTTGCAAAAAACCACCCAGCCCGACCGCTCCGGCAAGCTTTATTCTTTTTCCTGCTACCGGGCGACGGAATACGTCATTTTGCTGAGCATTGCGCAAGAACTGGCCGTTTGCAACCCCGAAGCCCTGGGCAGGCTGCAGCGGCAATGGGAAACACGGGCCATTATGTCGGGCCAGTTCCATGATGTATTCCTGCGCGAATACGGTTCCATGAGCGAACCCTTGCCGCCCCGGTATTACGTGCCGGGCGATAGGCTCTGGTTTCGCAATCCGGATGAACACTCGTCCAATGTCGAGGGCTATGAAGGCTCCTGGGTGTTTTACCAGGGGGACGGGCGCTTTACCAATTTCTGGAAGCGCGACCAGCCTTTCACCTTGACCTCCAAGTGCATAGAGCTGTTTCACTGGCGCCATGCCACCTATCTCGACGCCGACGGCAAGCTGCAGGTGGACGATGATGTGGTGGACGCGAAGGTGGCGCGGTCCCTGCTGGATCCGGCTGAGGTCCAGCGCATTGCAAGCCTGATGCTCAAGCCGCGCGATCCCGGCGGCGTGTATCGCGATGGCGGCTGTGTGGACACTACGCGCGAATGCGCGCGGCGGGTTCGTCCGGGCACCGGCGAACTGGTCTTTCCGGATTCGGGCCGGCCCCGGCAAGAATAAGCGGGCGCCTCCCGCGTATTCCAGGCTTATAGAAAGTGGTCGAGTATGCGCCGGCTGGCCTTGTCCAGCGCCGATACGTCGCGAATCAGGAACTGCACGCCGTGCGCGTCGGCGATAAGCAGCGTCGATGCGGAAAGCCTGCGTATGTCTTCCTCGGCCTTCAGCAGCAGCACGGTATCGCCGCGGTCGGTTGCCACTTGCCAGCGGCTGGGCGTCGCGAAACTGGAAACATGCCGGATGCGATGTATTTCGGGGGTGAATTCCCGGCTGGCCAATTCGTCTTCCAGAATACGGCGGGTATCCTCGGGCAGATCGGACAGGCGGTTTATCCAGACCAATTCCGCGCCGTCCTCGCCCACCAGCGCAATTCCTTCATCCGGCACCGAAATCGGAAAACTGCGCACGGGGGCGATGGTGTCGTATACGCGGTCGGCTATCCGCAGCACAAGGCGGCCGAACGCATCGCGCTCAAGGCGGAAATCATCGTTGCTCATTCTTCGTCGTCCCAGTCATCGTTGCTGGAGTCCACGCTTGCCTGGGCCTGGTGCAGCCGGAAGTAAGGGCCGTTCCTGGCCATCAAGTCGTCGTGCTTGCCTACCTCGACGATTTCTCCTCTGTCGAGCACGACCAGCCGGTCGGCCTGGCGCAACGTGCTCAGGCGATGGGCAATGGAAATCGTCGTGCGGCCGCGCACCAGATTATCCAGCGCTTTCTGGATTTCCTTTTCGGTCGCGGTATCGACCGACGAGGTGGCCTCGTCCAGAATGAGAATGGGAGGATCGATAAGCAGCGCCCGGGCGATCGATATGCGCTGGCGCTCGCCGCCCGACAGGGCCTGGCCGCGCTCGCCGGCCAGGGAGTCGTAGCCGTGCGGCAGGCGCAAAATGAACTCATGGGCATTGGCCGCCCGCGCGGCGGCAATGATTTCCTGCCGGCTGGCGTCGGGCTTGCCGTAAGCGATGTTTTCGGCGATGGTGCCGAAAAACAAAAAGGGTTCCTGCAGCACCAGGCCGATATGGCGCCGATAGCCGGAAATGGATAATGAGCGGATATCGACGCCGTCCAGGCGGATCGACCCCTGGGAGACATCGTAGAAACGGCAGATCAAATTCACCAGCGTGCTTTTGCCTGATCCGCTATGCCCGACCAGACCTATCATTTCGCCTGGCGCTATGTCCAGGTCTATGCCCTGCATGACGGTGCGATTGCCGTAGCGAAAGCCCACATTGCGCAGCTCGATGCGTCCCTTTACATGTTCTATGCGCACCGGGTTGGCGGCTTCGGGCACGCTGGAGACGTGATCCAGGATGTCGAAGATGCGCTTGGCGCCCGCCGCGGCTTTCTGCGTGAACGAGACAATGCGGCTCATGGAGTCCAGCCGGATATAGAAGCGGCTGATGTAGGTCAGGAAGGCGGTAAGCACTCCGACGGTAATTTCGTTGTATGACACCAGCCAGATACCGAAGGCCCATACGATCAGCAGCCCTATTTCGGTCAGCAGGGTGACGGTCGGGGAAAACAGCGCCCATATCCGGTTGACCCGGTCATTGACCGCCAGATTGCGATTATTGGCTTCGCGAAAGCGCGCCACTTCGCGCCGCTCCTGGGCAAAGGCCTTGACGACGCGGATGCCGGGAATGGTGTCGGCCAGCACATTGGTGATTTCCGACCAGATGCGGTCGACCTTCTCGAAGCCGCGGCGCAACCGGTCCCGGACCAGGTGGATCAGCCAGGCGATAAAGGGCAGCGGGATCAGGGTTACAGCGGCCAGCCACGGATTGATGGAAACCAGAATCGCGGCGGTCATCACGATCATCAGCACATCGGTGGCGAAATCCAGCAAATGCAGCGACAGGAAAACGCAGATGCGATCGGATTCGGAACCGATGCGCGCGATCAGGTCGCCCGTGCGCTTGCCGCCGTAATACTGCAAAGACAGTTTTTGCAAATGTTCATAGGTGTTCGTGCGCAGGTCGGCGCCTATCCGCTCGCTGACCCAGGCGAGAATGTAAGTGCGCCCCCATCCCAGCAGCCAGGCCAGCAGCGATGAGGCGAGCAGTATGGCCAGGTAAAGCTGGACCAGGCTCCAATCGATGGGCGCTCCGTTCTGGAAAGGAATCAGCACCTTGTCCATTAAAGGCATGGTCAGGTAGGGTGCGACCAGGGCCGCCGCGGTGGAGGCCAGCGTCAGCAGAAAACCTGTCAGCAGAAGTAAGCGATACGGTCTGGCAAAGCGCCACAGTCTTAACAAGGCCCACGTCGAAGGCGGGGATTGAATGTCCGGGGCGCTGTCCGGCCTGCGTTCGGCTTCCCGCGCGGGCGTGGGAGCGATGCCGAGCGCCAGGCGGCGCTGGTGCTCGAAGCGTTCAATCAGATGCAGAACGGCCGCATTATGTCCCAGGGTATAGCGCCAGACAGCCAGGCGCGCCTGGCTGTCGCGCAGTTCAAGGGCGCCGACCCCGGCATGGTCGTGGTGGCGCAATGTGAGACCGGGCTGAAACGGCCAGGCTTGCCATTTGGCGTCTCCGCTTGCCTTCGCGAGTAATTGCCGATCAGTTACGACGAGCAGGCCGGGGGTGAAACGCAAATGCGTATCCAGGTCTATCGCCAGCCAGGAAACCACGGTTTCCTTGGCGGAAAGCTGTTCGTCGAGGGACGCGCGCCAGGTATCCGGCAACTCGTCATCAAGGCGGACAGTATCGTTTGTTTCGATTTTCATTGATTCTGCGTGACGTGTCGCCAAGTAGGAAGGCTTATGAAAGTAAGGGGCGCTATTGTCACGTTCAAGAGCCGCCCTGTGTAGAAGAAGGAAATTTAGTGTGGTTTTTTTGCGTCTGCCACAGCAGATTTTCTTCTCTTTAGCCACAGTTGGCAAACACTTGGCTCAATAATTGCCGTTAAATACAGTTCATTTCTCTTCCTTTCTTCCCGCGCACTATAACTTTCCTGACCGTACATGCAAAAGAAATACATCGAATTCATCAGCATGATGTTTTTGCGCGGGCCCAATATCTGGGCCTATCGTCCTGTAATGGAGGCTTGGGTCGACATCGGCGAACTGGAAGATTATCCATCCAATACCATTCCCGGGTTCTACGAGCGCCTGAGCGGCTGGCTGCCGTCCCTGGTCGAGCATCGTTGCAGCATAGGCGAGCGCGGCGGTTTTTTGCAGCGCCTGCGGCAAGGAACCTGGCCGGCCCATATTCTGGAACATGTGACGCTTGAATTGCAGAGCCTGGCCGGCATGCCGGGGGGATTGGGGCGTGCCCGGGAAACACCGGTGCGCGGCGTCTATAAGGTTATTGTGCGCGCATGGCACGAGCCGCTGACCAGGGCGGCGCTTTATGCGGCGCGCGATCTGGTCATGGCGGCAATTGAAGACCGGCCGTTCGACGTGCCCGCCGCCGTTGAAGAATTGCGCGAGCTTGCCGATGCCCTGCGCCTGGGGCCCAGCACCGCATGTATCGTGGATGCCGCCGACGACCGGGATATTCCCACCATCCGCCTGAGCGAAGCCAATCTGGTGCAGTTGGGCTATGGCGCGCGCCAGCGCCGCATCTGGACGGCCGAGACCGATCACACCAGCGCAATCGCCGAAGGCATTGCAAGGGACAAGGACCTGACCAAAAGCTTGCTGCAGGCTTGCGGCGTGCCGGTGCCCGAGGGGTATTTGGTGGAAACGGCGCAAGAAGCCTGGGAGGCTGCCGAATCGATCGGTCTGCCCGTCGTGGTCAAGCCCTGCGACGGCAACCATGGGCGCGGTGTGTTTATCAACCTGACGACCAAAGCCGAAATCGAGATGGCTTACGCCATTGCGGTCGATGAAGGCAGCGGCGTTGTGGTCGAGCGTTTTATCCGCGGCGACGAACATCGCCTGCTGGTGGTGGGCGATCGCATGGTGGCGGCGGCGCGCGGCGATGCCGCCACCGTGACGGGCGATGGCATCGGCACGGTAGAGGAATTGATAGAAACCCAGTTGAATTCCGATCCCCGGCGTGGGCGCGATGAGGACCATCCGCTTAACGTTATCCGGCTGGATTCGGCCGCCATGCTGGAGCTTAGCCGCCAGAATCTCGTTCCCGGATCTATCCCGGGCGCCGGCTCGCGGGTGCTGATACAGCGCAACGGCAATGTTTCCATCGATGTGACCGACGCCGTGCATCCGAGCGTCGCCGCCGCCGTCGCGCTGGCCGCGCGCGTGGTGGGGCTGGATATTGCCGGGGTCGATCTGGTTGCCGAAGACATTTCGCAGCCCCTGGAAGACCAGCGCGGCGCGATTGTCGAAGTCAATGCCGGACCCGGTTTGCTGATGCATCTGAAGCCGGCCGCCGGCGAGCCGCGCCCGGTGGGCAAAGCCATCGTCGATCATCTGTTTCCCGATGGCGATATCGGCCATATTCCGATTGTCGGAATAAGCGGCGGCAAAGGCAAGACGACGGTTGCGCGGCTGGTGGCGCATCTGCTGCAGTTAAGCGGCCAATACACCGGCCTGGCGTGCAGCGCGGGCCTGTTCTTTGGCCGCCGGCATGTACAGAAGACCGATGGTTCCAATTGGGCCGCGGGTCGGCGCGTCTTGCTTAATCGCGCCGTGCAGGCGGCGGTCATCGAAAATGGCTGCCTCGGCATCTTGAGCGAAGGGCTGGCGTATGACCGTTGCCAGGTGGGCGTGGTCACCAATCTGGATCCCGCCCAGGTATTCCCGGACTATTACATGCATGATGCCGAGGATATTGCGAAGATTTTGCGTACCCAGGTCGATGTGGTGCTGCCGGGCGGCGTGGCGGTGCTCAATGCGGACGACCAGGCCGTCGCCGACCTGGCGTCGTTGTGCGACGGCAGTGTCATATTTTTCGGCATGGACGGTGCCGCGCCGATCATCGACCGGCACCGGAGCGAGGGCGGCCGCGCGGTTTTCATGCGCCGGAACGACATAGTGCTGGCCCGGGGGGCGGATGAAGTCTTGCTGGCCGGAATCGCCGCGGTGCCTTTGATCAATGACGGGCTGTTCGCCTTCCAGATCCAGAATGTCCTGGCGGCGGTCGCCGCGGCCTGGGCCCTGGATATCGGCCTGGATCTGATCCGCGTCGGCATAGAGGCTTTTGATGCGGAGCTTGTCGACCTGGCGCCGCAGAGTCCGCCGACGGTGCCGGCGGAGCCAGGCTGAGGCCAGGCGGCCGTCAACGATGTCAACATGGCGCTGGCGGGACTTGCGCCGATAAGGAAAAGAACTGATGGAAGTGTCGCGTGTGCGGGCCTTGCGAGGCCCCAATCTCTGGTGCCGCCAAACGGTCATCGAGGCTATTGTGGCTTGTACCGAGGCGGAGTGCGTCATTGGCGACATGGACGCGTTTGAAACCCGGCTGCGGGCCCGCTTTCCCGATATTGACCTCTTGAGGTCCCCCGGCCAGGATCAGCCCAACTCGATGGCGCATGCCCTGGCGTGCGCGGCGTTATGCCTGCAGACGAAAGTAGGCTGCCTGCTGACTTACAGCCGGACATCGCTCACGATAGATCCCGGCGTATATCAGATCGTTATTGAATACAGCGAAGAAGCCGTGGGCCGGCTGGCTTTCGATCTGGCCCAGGAACTTTGCCTGGCCGCCCTGCAAGACTTGCCTTTCGATATAGGCCATGCCCTGGCGCGCCTGCATGCGCTGAATGAAGATGAGCGCCTGGGTCCCAGCACCGGCGCTATCGTGCAGGCGGGGCTCAAGCGCAATATTCCCTATCGGCGGCTGACCCGGGGCAGCCTGGTGCAATTTGGCTGGGGCCGCAAACAGCGGCGCATCCAGGCCGCCGAGACGGATCGCAGCAGCGCGATTGCCGAGGCGATTGCCCAGGATAAAGAACTGACCAAGACCTTGCTTGCCGCGGTCGGCGTATCGGTGCCGGATGGCCGCTGCGTTGCCAGCGCCGAGGATGCCTGGGCGGCGGCCTGCGAGATCGGCGGTCCCGTGGTGATCAAGCCGCGCGACGGCAATCAGGGGAAAGGCGTGGCGGTCAATGTGCAGGGCCGCGACCAGGTGCTGGCGGCTTATGCCGGGGCCTACGCCAATTGTTCCGACGTCATTGTGGAACGGTATTTTCCTGGCCATGATTTTCGTTTGCTGGTGGTCGGCGACAAGCTGGTCGCCGCGGCGCGACGCGACCCGCCCCAAGTCATCGGCGACGGCAAGCACAGTGTTGCCCAACTGGTGGCGCAGATCAATGCCGATCCCCTGCGGGGCGACGGCCACGGCACCTCGCTGACCAAGATAAAGCTGGACGATATCGCCCTGGCCAACCTGGGGACGCAGGGATATACGGCCGATTCCATTCTGGAAAAAGGCGTTCTTGCGACGCTGCGCAACAATGCCAACCTGAGCACCGGGGGAACGGCGACCGATGTCACCGATCATGTGCATCCGGAGTTGGCGGCCGGGGCGGTCGCCGCGGCGCAAATGGTCGGGCTGGATATCTGCGGCCTGGATCTGGTCAGCGACAATGTGTACGAACCCCTGGACAAGCAGGGCGGCTGCATCGTCGAAGTCAATGCGGCGCCGGGCCTGCGCATGCACTTGAGCCCGTCTTTCGGCAAGGGCCGCGATGTCGGCGAAGCAATCATCAACGATATGTTCGCCGATGCGGAAAATGGCCGTATCCCGCTGGTGGCGGTTGCCGGAACCAACGGCAAGACGACGACGGTCCGCCTGATCGCGCACTTGATCGCCGGCAGCGGCAAATGCGTGGGCATGACCAATTCTGATGGCGTCTACATAGGTTCCCAGCGCATCGATACCGGCGACTGCAGCGGCCCCCGGAGCGCGCGCAATGTGCTGTTGCACCCGGATGTGGATGCGGCGGTGTTCGAAACCGCCCGGGGCGGCATATTGCGCGAGGGCCTGGGCTTCGACCGCTGCAATGTGGCTGTGGTTACCAATGTGGGAATGGGCGACCATCTGGGCCTGAGCTACATCAGCACCGTCGAAGACCTGGCCATCGTCAAGCGTGTGCTTGTGGAAAACGTCGCGGTCGATGGAGTGGCCGTGCTGAATGCGGCCGATCCCATCGTTGCCGCCATGGCCGAGAACTGTCCGGGCGCCGTCACTTTCTTTTCCGGCGACCGCAATCATCCTGTGCTGGCCACGCATCGCGCTCAGGGCGGGGCCGTGGTTTGCGTCGATAATGGCGAGATCGTGCTGGCGCAGGGAAGTTTCGAGCGGCGCTTTTCCCTGGCCGCCATTCCCCTGACCCGCCATGGCACGATAGGCTTCCAGGTCGAAAACGTCATGGCGGCGCTCGCCGCGGTGTGGGCGCTGGGCCTGGATTGGGAGTGCGTGCAAACAGGCCTGGCTACTTTCATCAGCGATGCGCAAACCGCTCCAGGCCGTTTCAATGTTTTTTCCTATCGCGGCGCAACGCTGATTGCCGATTATGGCCATAATCCCGACGCTATCCTCGCACTGGTGCAGGCAATCGACACCATGCCCGCCCGCAGGCGCCATGTGGTCATCAGCGGAGCCGGCGACCGGCGCGACATAGACATCCGCCGCCAGACGGAAATCCTGGGCGATGCATTCGACGATGTGATTCTGTACCAGGATATGTGCCAGCGCGGCCGTGCCGACGGCGAAGTGGTGGGTTTGCTGCGCGCAGGCTTGGCCCATGCCCGGCGGGCCGACCGCATACAGGATGTGCGCGGCGAATTCCTGGCTATCGACACGGCGCTCGGACAACTCAAGGAAGGCGATCTGTGCCTGATTCTTGTGGATCAGGTGGAAGAGGCGCTCGGGCATATCGCGCAGCGCATTGCCCAGGCTTGATCCGTCAAGGTTGCGGGTAGCGGGCGCGGCCGGAGCAACCGGCTCGCGGCCCTGCCGGGCATGGCGCGTGCTTGCGGTTTTCCTTTGCGCGGGTTGAAATACAGGCCATGCGCGGCAATAATGAGACCTTGGAAATTTCCAGCCAAGACAAACTTGCCAGGAGGTTCATCATGCCAGCTAAATCCCAGGCCCAGCAAAAAGCGGCGGGCGCCGCCTTGTCGGCCAAGCGCGGGGAAACCAAAGTGGGCGAACTAAAAGGCCCGGCCAAATCGATGTATAAGTCCATGAGCGAAAAAGAGCTCGACGAATTGGCCTCCACCAAGCGCAAAGGCAAGCCTGCGCACAAATCCGAGTCGTAAGCCAACCGCCGGCGCAGTCTTTATTGAGTGTGCCGGTTTTTCTTTTTAAGGGGATCCCCATGAGCCGTTTGCCAGATAACGATTTTGACAGCCTATTGCCGCCGCTCGCCCTGAGCCGGCGCGGTTTTATCATGACTTCGCTGGCCGGGGGATTCGCGTTGGCCGCGGGGCCTGTCGCCGCGCAAACGGCCATCAAGACCGACGCCAAGGGACTGGTGGCGGGCGAAGTCAAGATACCGGTTGCCGATGGCAATATTCCGGCATATCGCGCCGCCCCCGATGGCAAGACCAGCCTGCCGGTCATTCTGGTGGTCCAGGAAATCTTTGGCGTCCACGAGTATGTCAAGGATGTCTGCCGGCGTTTGGCCAAGGAAGGCTATATCGCCATTGCGCCGGAACTGTACTCCAGGCAGGGGGATCCTTCCCGCTATACCGAAGTGTCGCGGCTGATGAGCGAAGTCGTCAGCAAAGTGCCCGACGCCCAGGTAATGGGCGACCTGGACGCCACGGTGGCCTGGGCTGCCAAGAATGGCGGCAACGCCGAGCGCCTGGGCATTACGGGCTTTTGCTGGGGCGGGCGCATCGTTTGGCTGTACGACGCGCATAACCCCAAGGTCAAGGCCGGGGTCGCCTGGTATGGCCGGCTGGTGGGCGATGCCGATCCCCTGCACCCGGCTCATCCCATCGATATCGCGGCCAAGCTAAATGGGCCGGTGCTGGGGCTGTACGGCGGAAAAGATGCCGGTATTTCACAGGATTCGATCGATGCCATGAAAAAGGCCTTGGCAAAAGGCGACGAAGCGGCGCAAGCCTCCACATTTGTGGTGTATCCTGACGCCGGACATGCTTTTCATGCCGATTACCGTCCCAGCTATAGGGCGGATGCGGCGCAGGATGGCTGGACGCGCGCCTTGCAGTGGCTGAATAAATCGCTGAAATCGTAGCCGCCATATGTCCTGGGAATATCCGGTATCAGGGAAAACGAGAAAATGCCGCAGTTTCTTTCTGGATGAAAGTGTTTATTATGGCCGGTGCATCATATCGGCCTGAATTTGGTCGGAACCAATTGTTATAGAACCCATGAAGGAGTTCATCCATGAAAAAACCTGCAATATTCATTCTCGCTGCGCTGGCAGTGGCTGTAGCGGCACCGACGCAAGCCGCCGGCAGGCTCGATAAAATCAAGGCGAGCGGCGAAATTGCGCTGGGCCATCGCGATACCTCCATTCCCTTTTCATACCTGGACGACAAGCAGCAGCCTATCGGATACTCGATGGATATCTGCCATAAAGTGGTCGAGGCCGTGAAAGCCAAGCTGGGCATGGACAAGCTCAATATCAAGCTGGTGCCGGTAACTTCGTCCACCCGCATTCCCCTGCTGGCCAATGGCACTGTCGACCTGAATTGCGGTTCGTCCACGAACAGCGAGGAACGCCAGGCTCAAGTCACTTTCGCACCCACGACCTTCGTGACGGCGACCCGTTTTGTTTCCAAGAAATCGGCGGGCTACAAAGATCTGGACTCCCTGAAAGGCAAAACCGTCGTATCGACCGCGGGCACCAGCAACATCAGGTGGCTTACCGGCGCCAACGATGAGCAAAAGCTGGGCATGAAAATCATTCCCACCAAAGATCATGCCGAGGCTTTCCTGACCGTTGAAAACGGACGCGCCGCGGCCTTCTTCATGGACGACATCCTGCTGGCCGGCCTGGTGGCCAGCGCGCGCAAGCCCGCCGACTGGGCAATCAGTTCAACGGCCTACACCGTGGAACCTTATGCCATCATGGAGCCCAAGGACGACCCCGAGTTCAAAAAAGTGGTGGATGACGCGATTATCGGCATGATGAAAGACGGTACGCTGAACACGATGTACAAAAAATGGTTCGAATCGTCGATTCCTCCCAAGAACATCAATCTTCATCTGCCCATGAGCGATTTGCTGAAGCGCGTGATTGCCAAGCCCACCGATTCGCCCAATCCGAATGACTACAAGTAAGCAGCGAAACGCATGAATTACAACTGGAACTGGCTGGTTTTTTTCGAGTCGGCGCCGGGGGGCGAGACCTACCTGGATACATTGCTCTTCGGTCTGGCCTGGACGGTCGGAACCGCTGTTTTGTCATGGACGCTGGCCCTGTCCGTGGGCACCGCCGTCGGGGTGGCGCGAACCACGGACAGTAAATGGGCCAGGCGCATCGGCACGGCCTATGTCGAGCTGTTTCGCAATGTGCCGCTGCTGGTGCAGATGTTCTTGTGGTATTTCGTTGTTCCCGAACTAGTGCCCAGCGCACTGGGAGACGCCATCAAGAACATCGCCCCGCCGTGGGGTATTTTCATCCCCGCGGTGCTGTGCCTGGGCTTCTATACCTCTTCGCGGGTGGCCGAGCAGGTAAGGGCCGGCATCGAGTCCTTGCCGCGCGGCCAGAATATGGCGGCTACCGCGCTGGGCCTGGAGCCCTACCAGGTATATCGCTATATATTGCTGCCCACATCGTTCCGCATCATTCTGCCGCCCTTGACGTCGGAATTGCTGAATCTCATCAAGAATACATCTGTCGCGTTCACCATCGGCCTGTTCGAACTGGTGGGCGCGGCCCGGTCCATGCAGGAATTCAGTTTCCAGGTCTTCGAGACCTTTGCCGTTGCGACACTGTTTTACCTGATCCTGAATCTGGTGGTGGTCAAATGCATGGGATTGCTTGAGCGGCGCCTGGCGATTCCCGGTTTCGGCTCCCCATCGTCGTCGCCCGCGCCCGAGGTCACACTATGAACGGTTTCGACTTTGACATTATCGAACGTTCCTGGGTCTATTTGTTCCGCGATGGAATGGTGTTTACGCTCCAGTTGACCTTCCTGTCGGCGGCGGGCGGCCTGATACTGGGCACCTTGCTGGCGATGTGCCGCCTGTCGGGCATACGGCCGCTGGCCAAGATAGCCGGCGTGTATGTGAACCTGCTGCGCGCCTTGCCCTTGATACTGGTCATCTTCTGGTTCTATTTCCTGATGCCTTACATCGGGGCATGGGTGACCGGCGCGGATCGGCCGGTGTCGGTGGGCGGCTTTACGTCGGCCCTGGTTACGTTCACCTTGTTCGAGGCGGCGTATTTCTGCGAGATCATGCGGGCCGGCATACAATCCGTGCCGCGCGGCCAAGTGGCGGCCGGCTACGCCCTGGGCCTGACTTATTGGCAGGTAATGGGCAGCGTGGTGCTGCCTCAGGCCTTTCGCAATATGACGCCCATCCTGTTGACGCAGACCATAGTCCTGTTCCAGGACACCTCGCTGGTGTACGTGCTGTCGCTCACCGATTTCCTGGGCGCCGCGTCGAAAGTGGCGCAACGCGACGGGCGCTTGATTGAAATGTATTTATTCGTTGCCGTGGTGTATTTCCTGATGAGCTACGGCGCATCGCTTTTTGTGCGCTACATGCAGCAGCGCACGCGCATTGCGCGCTAGGGCATGGTTTGGAGTTAGAGTTGAAATGATAGAAATCAAGCATGTCAGCAAGTGGTATGGGGCGACGCAGGTGCTCGACGATTGCACCACGACAATCTCCAATGGCGAGGTCGTCGTGGTGTGCGGCCCTTCGGGTTCCGGCAAGTCCACCTTGATCAAGACTGTCAACGGGCTTGAACCTTTCCAGAAAGGCGAGATCTTTGTCGACGGCGTATCGGTGGGCGCGCGCGAGACCAACCTGCCCAAGCTGCGGGCCCGCATCGGCATGGTGTTCCAAAGCTTCGAATTGTTCCCGCATTTGTCGGTGACGCAAAACCTGGTGCTGGCGCAGATAAAGGTTCTGGGCCGCAGCCAGCAGGAAGCCGCCGCAAGGGCCGCCAGCCTGCTGGATCGCGTAGGGTTGCGGGCGCATCAAGACAAATTTCCCGGCCAATTGTCCGGCGGACAGCAGCAGCGCGTGGCGATCGCCCGGGCGCTGGCCATGGATCCCGTCGCCATGCTGTTCGACGAACCCACTTCCGCCCTGGATCCGGAAATGGTCAATGAAGTGCTGGATGTCATGGTGGATCTGGCCAGCGAAGGCATGACCATGATGGTCGTGACTCACGAAATGGGCTTCGCGCGCAAAGTGGCCGACCGGGTTATTTTCATGGACGTGGGCAAGGTTGTGGAAGACTGCACCGCCGAAGAGTTCTTCGGCGATCTGAAAGCCCGTTCCGAACGAGCCCAGTTGTTTTTGTCGAAAATCCTGCACCATTAGGCATTAGGCCCAAGGCCCAAGGCCCAAGGCCCAAGGCCCAAGGCCCAAGGCTCAAGCATTAGCCATTGCCATTAGGCATCGGGCGCCTGCCGCGTTCCCTCTGTCGCCGGCGGGATTTTCCGTCCGGCCGCGCTACAGGCTGAGAAACCAGCCTGTCAGGCTCCACCTGGGTTGCGCGCAAGGCAGGACTTCGTGCTGGACCAGGTCGCTGCGAAACACCACCAGGCGCCCGGCCCGCGGCAATATCCGTTTGATTTCCAGGCTGGGGTCGTCGGGGGAATACAGGCAAAGCTCGCCGCCATCCGTATCCGCCCATTGCCGGTTCAAATACAGCACCAGCGATATCCGCCGGTGTCCGCCATACTGATGCTGATCCAGGTGCTTCTTGTAGCCGCGCCGCGCGGCATAGCGGGCGAAATGGAATTCGGCGCTGTTTGCGCCGGCATAAAACAGCCGGTTGATATCTTGCCGCAGCGTGTCGGCCCAAAGCAGGAAATCGGCTGACGCCGGCCCTGCCTGCTCCGGCGCCAGCCAGCAAATGGAATCGCCGCGGATGTCCGGCCTTAGCTCTGTGTTGTGTTGCGGTCCGATGCGGGCTTCGCGAAAGCGGCCGGCATCCCATTCTTGCCGGCAGTCGAGGTACAGGCCGTCGTGCAGGCCGGGGGCGAGCAAGCCGTCGGCGACCGCCCAATGCTGCTCGGCAAGCATTTCAAGAAATGCTTCACGTGGTCCCAATTGGCACCACCGTCGTATCGGGATGCATAATATTGATTTTCCTGTTTGAATCCGAGCGATTTTGCGGACTCATGCGCGCTCCAGATCTTGAATGAATTATTGCGCGATGGCAAGCTTTTGTGCGGGGCAGGAGTCTTTATAATGCTAGCTTCCCTTTCGTAATCATCGAGACCCCGACCATGTTTGAGCATCTGGAAAAGTACGCTGGCGATCCTATTTTTGGGCTTAACGAGGCATTCCTGCGCGATGTCCATCCGCAAAAAGTCAATCTGACGGTGGGTCTGTATTATGACGACGAGGGCCGCATCCCGGTGCTGTCATCGGTGAAAGCGGCGGAACAGAAGCTTGCTCGCGAGCCCGAGGCGCGTCCCTACCTGCCCATGGAAGGGCTGGCGTCATATCGCGAAGCCGTGCAAAAACTGGTATTTGGCGCCGATCACCAGGCATTGCGGGCCGGGCGCGTGGCTACGATTCAAAGCGTGGGCGGCACGGGCGCGCTGAAAGTGGGCGCCGATTTCCTGCATTCGGCCTATCCCGATAGCGGTATCTGGATCAGCGACCCCGCTTGGGACAATCACTATTCGATTTTCCAGGGCGCGGGGGTCAAGACCCACACCTATAGCTATTACGATCCGGCCACCAAGTCCCTGCGGTTCGATCAAATGCTGGCTGAACTGAGCGTTTTGCCCGCGAAAAGCTTTGTATTGCTGCATCCTTGCTGCCATAACCCGACAGGCGTCGATTTATCGCAAGAGCAATGGCTGCGGCTGATTCCGGTATTGGCCGAGCGCGAACTGATTCCCTTCCTGGATATCGCGTATCAGGGCTTCGGCGCCGGACTGGATGAAGACGCCTTTGCCGTGCGGGCCATGGCCGATGCCGGACTGGTTTTTCTGGTGGCGAATTCGTTTTCCAAGAACTTGTCGTTTTACGGCGAGCGCTGCGGCGGCCTGTCGGTGGTGTGCGCCTCGTCCGACGAAGCCGAGGGCGTGCTGGGCCAGTTGAAAGCGGCGGTGCGCCGCAACTACTCCAGTCCCCCCTCGCATGGCGGGCAGGTTACGGCCGCCGTGCTCAACGACCCCCAGCTGTATGCCGCGTGGGTGCAAGAGGTCGCCGAGATGCGCCGCCGCATTGCTTTTGTGCGCCAGCAGGCGCACGAGCAGCTTGGCGCCAAGCTGCCGGACTATGACTCCAGCTATTTTGTGAAGCAGCGCGGCATGTTCACCTATACGGGCTTGTCCATGGCCCAACTGCTGGCCTTGCGCGAGCGGCATGGCGTATACATCATCGATTCCGGCCGCATCAGCGTCCCCGGACTGAACACCCGCAATATCGCTTATTTCACCGATGCCATGGCCGATGTGCTGGGAACGGTATAGGCCGCGGTTCATTTCACAAGGGATATTGCTTCATGACGACAGGCGAATGGATAATCTTGGCGATATTCGGGGCGGGGTTGCTCTGTTCGCTGTCGTTGTTTTTATGGCTGCTGCGTATCGTTCGTCGCGACCAGCGCGGCAAGGATTGAGCGGGCCTATCCATCGATAGGCCGGGCCGCTCTTTTTTCTGTGTCAGCCAATTTCCGGCGCCCGGTCAAGCCGCAGTATCGTTTCATACAATACGCGCGTGCCGTCCAGCAGTTGCCGCGGATCTATCCATTCTTCGGGGCAATGGCTGCGCCCTTTCAGGCAAGGTATGAAAATCATCCCCATGGGGCCTGTTTTCGCCATGTACACCGCATCGTGGCCGGCTCCGCTTGGCATGCGCATGGATAAGTAGCCTTGTGCGCCGGCGGCCCGTTCGATGAGGTCTATCATGAAAGGCGTGCAGTCGGTGGGCAGGGAATGGCTGACTTGGGTGCACAAAAAACCCAATCCCGATGCGTCGATACCGGGTTGGACGGCGGCCACGATTGCGTCGACAAAAGTTTCCAGCACGCTTGCGCTGTCGCTGCGTACTTCCAGCATCATTTCGACTCGTCCGGGTACCGCGTTGGAGGCGTTAGGGGCAAGCGCCAAGTGGCCGATGGTTGCAACCACATAGGGTTCGCCGTCCAGCATGCTTATCGCGTATGCGTTCACGGCTTCGATAACGCGGGCGGCCCCGACCAGGGCGTCGCGCCGGATGTCCATGGGCGTGGTGCCGGCGTGGTCCGGCCGGCCTTCGACGATTACCTTGAATCGCCGGATGCCGACGATATGGGTGACGATGCCGATGGGCAGCTTGTTGGTTTCAAGCACCGGCCCTTGCTCGATGTGCAGTTCTACAAAAGCCGCTACGCTGCCCGGGGCATGCAGCGGTTCTTTTAGCCGTTGCGGGTTGCCGCCTGCGCGCTGGATGCCGGCTGCCAGCGTTTCGCCCGCCGGATTGCGTTCTTGCAGCATGGCTTCATCCAGCAGCCCTGCGAAACCGCGGCTGCCCACACAAGAAACGCCGTAATCGCTGGGCTCCTCCGATAGAAAATCAATGACTTCGAAAGGATGCTCCAGCGTGATGCCTTGTTCTTGAAAGGTCATGGCGACTTCAATACCGGCCAGCACGCCGATTATTCCATCGAAGCGCCCGCCGCTCATGACGGTGTCGCAATGCGAGCCGGTAATGATGGGCTTGGCATCCGGATTGTTTCCTTCGCGGCGGCCGACAAGGTTGCCTGCGGCATCGAGGCGGACGGCCAGGCCGGCGTTTTCGAATTGGGTTTTCAGCCAGGCTCGGCCTTGAAAGAACGCGTCGGAAAACGCGCGGCGCGTCCAGGGTTGGCCAGGCACGGTGATTTTGGATAGATCGTCGACGCGCGACCATAGGCGAGTGGGATTCAATGCATGGGAATAATTCTTGCCGGAAGGGTTCATGGTGTTATCTATGAGAGTCAGCTTGAATTATTGCATGTGGGGTTTTGATGGATTTTGGTTCCGAGTCGTTCGATACCAGCGGTATCTTGCGTCAAGACAGGGAGGGGGTCCCCAAGACAGCGAGGGGCCCCTGGACCTGCCTTACGCCATCTCCAGCCTCATCTTGGCCTGATGCGCCAGCCCCTTTTCCCGCAGCCACGCCCGAAACGCCAGCAGTTCGGGCAGTTCCGCCCTGTCTTCCGGGTAGCAAAGGTAAAACCCCTGCTGTTCCAGGATGGATATGTCGTAGATGCGCTCCAGCTTGCCATCGCGCAATTCGTCTTCGATCAGGCAGGCGGGGACCAGCGCCACACCCAGGCCGGCAATCGCAGCTTCGGTCAGCAGCGAGAATTGGTCGAAGCACGGCGCCTTGTTGACACGCTCTGGGTGGACGCCCGCGGCCTGCATCCAATCGTGCCAGGCATGCGGCGCCGATACGTGCTGCAAAAGCGGCATGGTCGCGAGTACATCGGGGCCGGCCACCGGCAAGGAAAACAAGCCTGGCTTGGCGACGGGAACGATCGCCTTGCCCAGCACATAGTCCACTCGGCAGTCCGGCCAGACGCCGTCGCCGAACCGGATGGCGGCGTCGAGTTCCGGCATCGAGAAATCATAGCCATAGCGGTGCGGCAGGAACATTAGTTCTATATTGGGCCAGCACCGCATGAATTCGGGTAATTGCGGGATCAGCCACTTCGCGCCGAGGGTCGGCATGCAGGTAATGCGCAATACGCCGCCATGCCGGGGCGGAGCCGCGGCCTCGAGCGTCGCGGCTTCGATGCGGCTGAGCGCGGGCGCGATTTCCCGCAAGTACCGCTGGCCTACCGCCGTGAGCACCAGGCCGTAGCGCTCTCGTTCAAACAAGACAATATTCAGAAACGATTCGAGCAGCTTGATTTGCTTGCTGACGGCGCCTTGGCTTATGTGCAGCGACTGGGCGGCGCGGGTGAGGCTGCCGTGGGCGGCTACGGCTTCGAAAGCCTGCAATGCAACCAGGGAAGGACAATGACGGCGCAAAGGCATCCTCGTTATCAGTGATGGAACAGGGCAATATTACGTCAGGTTTTCCTTTATGGAATGCCATGCGCACTTTCTTTCGCTTGTGCCATTGTTACAGCATTGCAACAATATTGCCAAGCTTAAACGACGTGCCCGGACGTCAATGACGATCCGTTTCCACCAAATTAAGGATATATACCCATGAGACATCAACAACACATTCTTGGCTTGCTGATAGGCACCCTGGCTCTGATGCCAATGATGGCGTCAGCCCAGGCCGGCAATTACCCGGCGCGTCCCATCACGCTGATTATCCCGTTTCCCGCCGGGGGCACCACCGACGTAGTCGGCCGCCTGGTTGCGGAGCGCCTGACCACCGAATTGGGTCAGACCGTCATTGTGGAAAACCGCGGCGGCGCGGGCGGTTCGGTCGGCAGCAATGCCGTGGCCAAGGCCAAGCCCGATGGCTACACGCTGGGCATAGCCACTGTCAGCACCCATGGCATCAACCCGGCTGTCTACAAGAAACTTCCTTTCGATGCCAAGAAAGACTTCACGCCGATAACCAACTTGGCGGCGGTGCCCAACATTGTCACGGTCAACCCCAAAGTCAAGGCCCTGAACATGAAGGAATTCGTGGCGCTGGCCAAGGCCGAGCCCGGTTCGCTCAGCTACGCCTCGGCGGGCCATGGATCCGTCGCCAACATGATGGGCGAACTCTTCAAGATGGCGTCCAAGACCGACCTGCTGCATGTGCCTTATCGCGGATCGGGTCCCGCACTGACGGATACGCTGGCGGGCCAAGTGGATACCTTCTTCGACAACCTGCCCACCTCGCTGCCGCACGTGAAGTCCGGCAAACTGCGCGCCCTGGCTGTCGCCTGGCCGGAACGTGTTGCCGCGCTACCTGATGTGCCCACGTTTGCCGAAGTCGGTCTTCCCGAAGTCAACGACGCGTCGTGGTTTGGCCTGGTTGCCCCGGTCGGCCTGCCTGCCGACATTTTGAAAAAGCTCAATGCGACGACTGTCAAGATTTTGAAATCGCCGGAAATGACTGAGCGTCTTGCCGCTTTGGGCGCTGCGCCTATCGGGAACACGCCGGAAGAGTTCGCCAAGCAGATATCCGACCGCATCGACCAAAGCGCCATCGTGGCCAAGCAAGCCGGCATCAGCATCGACTAGGGCCTGTTAACGCTAACAGGCCTAACCCTTTTTTACTGACATTAGATTCATTATGACGTTGCGTACGCACACCATACCGCTATCCTATCTGCTTCATCTGCCGGAATCCGCTCCGGTCGCCCTGGTGCTGGATTCACCGCACAGTGGTACGTCTTACCCCCCGGATTTCCAGGCCGCGATTGCGCCGGGTGTGCTGCGCACCGCTGAAGATACCTGGGTCGCCGATCTCTGGGGTGATGCCCCGGCGCTGGGCGTACCACTGATCGAAGCGCGCTTTCCACGCGCCTATATCGACGTCAACCGCGGCGAAGAAGAAATCGATCCGCAATTGCTGGATGCGCCATGGCCCGAACCGCTACCCGACTCTTCCAAGGTGCGGTTGGGCAAGGGGCTGATCTGGCGCATGCTGGACGACGGTACGCCCCTGTACGAACGAAAGCTGTCAATAGCCGAAGTGCGGCATCGTATCGATGCATGCTGGAAGCCATATCACAGCGCCGTCAAGGAAACCCTGGATGCCGTTTACGCTCGGCACGGCAAGGTATGGCACATCAATTGCCACTCGATGCCTAGTATTGCCGCGGCTTTCGCCACGGATACACCAGGATTGACGCATCCTGATTTTGTACTGGGAGACCGCGACGGCACGACCAGCGCTCCCGAATTCAGGGAATTCGTCGCAGCCTGGCTGCGCGAACGCGGCTATGACGTGACGGTCAACGCGCCCTACAAAGGCGTGGAATTGGTGCGACGTTATAGCGACCCAAAGCGGAATCGCCACAGCCTGCAACTGGAAGTCAATCGCAAGCTTTACATGGATGAAACCACCTTGCGTCCGACGGCCGGCTATCAGACTATTCGCGATCTGTTCAAAAATCTGGTCGCCGAGCTGGCTGCCTGGACAGCTTCGCGCCCCTGACCGGCAATAAGGCTCGATACTCCATGATGCTTCGCCGTTTTTAACCGGGTAAACGTCGCAAAATTACCATCGAACGCCGCCGGACTTTGAAATTCGCTGAATCCTCGACCAACTTGCGGTAACCTAAGGGGTTACCATTTTGGCCTTTATCGGGAATTTTTCAGGATCATGGACTCGTATACCTCCCTTCCTTATACCTTTTCGCAGCGCGCGCAGAAACTGACCAGTTCGACGATCCGGGAAATTCTGAAAGTCACGGAACGGCCCGAGATCATTTCGTTTGCCGGCGGCTTGCCCGCGCCCAAAGGGTTTCCCATAGATGTCATGAGGGCGGCGTTCGACCGCGTCCTGGTAAACAACGGGGAGTCGGCCCTGCAGTACGGCCCCACCGAAGGCTATGCGCCCTTGCGCGCCTGGGTGGCCGAAGATCTCAAGCGGGTGGGCGCCGATGTATCGCCCGACGAAGTGCTTATCGTGTCGGGTTCGCAGCAGGCGCTCGATATGCTGGGCAAGCTGTTTGTCGATCCGGGCAGCACGGTTTTGGTCGAAGCGCCCAGCTATCTTGGCGCGCTGCAGTCGTTTTCCCTGTTCGAACCTACGTATGTGGCCGTTCCCACCGATCAAGGCGGATTGATACCCGAAAGCCTGACCGACGATCGCACCGCCGGCGCCCGCTTCATCTATGTTTTGCCCAACTTCCAGAACCCTACCGGCCTGACGCTGGATCTGGCGCGGCGCAAGGCCCTGGTCGAGCGCTGCGCGGCCGCCCAGTTGCCCATCATCGAGGACGATCCCTACGGCGATCTGCGCTATGCCGGCCAGCCGCAGCCCGGCTTGCTGGGCTTGGGCCGCGCCGCGGGGGCGACGGTAATACGCCTGGGCACGTTCTCGAAGGTGCTTGCGCCCGGTCTGCGCCTAGGCTATATCGTGGCGCCGAAACCGATTATCGCCAAGCTGGTTCAAATCAAGCAGGCAACCGACTTGCACACCGCGTCATTGACCCAGATGGCTGTGTATGAAACCGTGAAAGACGGTTTCCTGTCGACCCATATGCCCATGGTGCGCGATTTGTACAAGGAACAGTGCGGCTACATGCTGGAAGCGATGGACAAGCACTTTCCCGCGACCGCCAGCTGGACCCGCCCGGAGGGCGGAATGTTTATCTGGGTGACGCTGCCGGCGCATATCGACGGCGCTGAACTGTTGACGCGGGCCATAGCCAAGCGCGTGGCGTTTGTGCCAGGGGCGCCGTTTTATGCGGGCACCCAGCCACAAACCAATACTTTGCGTTTAAGCTTCGTGACCGTGTCCGAGGCAAAAATCCGCGAGGGCATCGCCATATTGGGTCAACTGATCAAGGACAGCCGTTAAAGGCATGGATCGAAAACAATTACGCAAGGGACATACGAAGCAATGAAGAACAATGCATACACCATCTCTGTCATTCCGGGCGACGGTATTGGCAATGAAGTCGTGCCGGAAGGCATACGCGTGCTCGACGCCGTCAGCGCCCTGTACGGATTCACCCTGAACTACCGTCATTATGACTGGAGCTGCGAACGCTACAAGGCAACAGGAAAAATGATGCCCGACGACGGCATCGAGCAACTGCGCGACAGCGATGCGGTGTTTCTCGGGGCGGTCGGTTTTCCGGGCGTGCCGGACCATATTTCGCTTTGGAATCTGTTGATACCCATACGCCGGGAATTCGACCAATACGTCAATCTGCGGCCGGTCCGGCTATTGCCGGGGGTGCCGTCTCCCCTGGCCAACAAGCAGTCGCACGACATCAACTTCTGGATCGTCCGGGAAAACACCGAGGGCGAGTATTCCCAGGTGGGCGGCCGGATGTTCGCGGGCACCGAACACGAGTTCGTGACCCAGGAAGCCATTTTCACGCGCCGCGGCACCGACCGCATATTGCGCTATGCCTTCGACCTGGCTGTGCGGCTGGACCGCAATCATGTCACGTCGGCAACCAAATCCAACGGTATTTTCCATTCGATGCCGTTCTGGGACGAGCGTTTCGCCGCTGTCGGCGCCGAGTATCCGCAGGTGCGCGCGGATCAATACCATATCGATATCCTGGCGGCCCGCTTTGTCATGTCGCCCGAACGTTTCGATGTGGTGGTGGGTTCCAACCTGTTCGGCGATATTCTGTCGGATCTGGGCCCGGGCATCACCGGCACCATTGCCGTGGCGCCCAGCGCCAACATCAACCCGGAGCGCAAGCATCCTTCCATGTTCGAACCCGTGCACGGTTCGGCGCCCGATATCGCGGGCCAGGGAATCGCCAATCCGATCGGCCAGATTTGGTCGGCCGCGATGATGCTCGATCATCTGGGCCAGCCCGAAGCGGCCGCGTGCATCATGCGCGCCATTGAAGAAACCCTTAGCGCGCCCGACAGGCGCGTTACGCAGGACTTGGGCGGTTCGGCAACGACGGCGGAGTTCGGCGGCGATATCGTGAGCAGAATACGCCAGGGCTGATCGGGGTGTTTTCCCTGCCGGCTCCGTCCATCCGTTCAAATTTGCGCAATGACGTCATCTTCTCCTGATCCCGGCCCTCGATCCGGCGCGCCCGATTTATCGGACATGCGGCCCGATGATTGGGTAGAGCGCTGGCTGCCGCGTTCGTGGGGGCCTTATGCGCGCTTGTGCCGGCTGGACCGGCCCGTCGGCACCTGGCTGACCTTGCTGCCTTGCCTGGCCGCGCTGGTGCAGGCGGCCGACGGCTGGCCCGCATTGTTTCGCCTATTCATCTTTTCGCTGGGCGCGCTATTGATGCGCGGCATAGGCTGTTGCTTCAACGATATTTTCGATCGCGATATCGACAAGCAGGTCGAACGGACCCGTTTCAGGCCTTTGACCAGCGGGCAGATCACCCTGCGCAATGCCTTGTGGTTTGTGCTGGGGCAGTTGGTGGTATGCGCAATGCTGTTATTGGCCTTGAACGAATACAGCCGCTGGCTGGCCGTGGCGCTGATGCCCATCGTCATTGTCTATCCACTATGCAAGCGTTTCACCTACTGGCCGCAAGCGGTGCTGGGCATAGGCTTTAACTGGGGCATGCTGATGGCCTGGTCGGATACGCAAAACACCGTGCCGCTGGCAGCCGTGGCAATGTGGCTGGGAGCGGTATTGTGGCAGGTAGGCTATGACTCCATCTATGCCTATGTCGATGTCCGCGACGACAGGCAGTTGGGCTTGCATTCGACGGCCCTGCGTTTTGCCGACAAGGGAAAAATCTGGATCAGCGGTTTTTATATCGCAACCATCGCGCTCTGGGTTTATGCCGGCGCCGCCATGCAAATGGCCTGGCCTTATTACGTGATAATGGCGGCCATCGCCGCGCATTTCATCTGGCAAATGAGCGTATTCAACCTGGCCCGGCCCGAGCGTAATTTCATGCTGTTTCGCGCCAATATGGGAGTAGGCGTATTGCTGCTGCTGGCGGCCCTGGGCGGCACGTTGCCGGCTTAGCGCTTGTGCTCCGGCGTAGGCGGCCTTCAGTTGGGTCATGGGCTACTTCCCGGGCCGCGGCCAGCGGCAAACCGCTAGAATAAGCGGATAGAAAAAAATAGAAAACGCGGCCCAGCCGCCGGAGGCAATAGCATGGTGGACGACGCATCGACACAAGCGCCGCTGGAATTTGATTACATAATCGTAGGCGCCGGTTCGGCCGGTTGTCTGCTGGCCAACCGGCTTTCGGCTAATCCCGCCCATAAGGTTTTGTTGCTGGAGGCGGGCGGGCGCGATGACTGGCGCTGGATTCATATACCGGTGGGGTATCTGTATTGCATCGGCAATGCCCGTACCGACTGGTGCTACCGCACCCAGCCCGATCCCGGCTTGAACCATCGCAGCCTGGGTTATCCGCGCGGACGGGTGCTGGGAGGCAGTTCAGCCATCAACGGCATGATTTACATGCGCGGCCAGGCGGCCGACTACGATGGCTGGGCCGCGCTGGGCAATACCGGCTGGGGCTGGGACGATGTGCTGCCGGTGTTCAAGCGGGTCGAAAACCATCACGCCGGCGAAAGCGAATTCCATGGGGCTTCGGGCGCCTGGCGGGTGGAAAAGCCGCGGCTGTCCTGGGAAATCCTGGATGCGTTCCGGCAGGCTGCTCAACAGACCGATATCCCTTCCATCGACGATTTCAATCGCGGCGACAACGAAGGTTGCGCCTACTTCGAGGTCAATCAGCGGCGCGGCGTGCGCTGGACCGCGGCCAAGGCCTTCCTGCATCCTGTCGCCAAACGCCCGAACCTGACGGTATTGACCGGGGCGCAGGCCGAACGCATTGTCTTTGCCGGGCACAGGGCGGACGGCGTGCGCTATGTGCACGAAGGCCATAAAAAGTTCGCCCGGGCCAGGGCGGAAGTCATCCTGTCGTCGGGTTCTATCGGGTCAGCCCAATTGCTGCAGGTGTCGGGCGTGGGTCCAGGCGCTTTGCTGCAGTCCTTGGGCATACCGGTCGTTCGCGATCTGCCGGGGGTCGGGCAAAACCTGCAGGATCATCTGCAACTGCGCCTGATCTACACAGTGCATGGGGTCAAGACCTTGAACACCATGGTTGGAACCATGCTGGGCAAGGCCTTCATGGGTTTGCAATATGCATTGCAGAAGCGGGGCCCGCTGACCATGGCGCCATCGCAATTGGGGGCGTTTGCGCGTTCCAGCCCTGGCCAGGAGCGGGCCAATCTTGAATACCATGTGCAGCCTTTGTCGCTGGAAAAATTCGGCGACGCTCTGCACGATTTTCCGGCCATCACCGCCTCGGTATGCAATTTGCGCCCCACCAGCCGGGGGCATGTCAACATTACCTCGCCCGATGCCGGCGTTTCCCCGGCGATCCTGTGCAATTATCTGCAAACCGCCGAAGACCGCCAGGTGGCGGCCGACAGCATACGCTTGACCCGGAAAATCATGGCGCAGCCCGCGCTGGCCCGGTACCGGCCCGAAGAATACAAGCCTGGCCCGGACATCGAATCGCAAGACGAGCTCGAGCGCGCCGCGGGCGATATCGGCACCACTATTTTTCATCCGGTGGGTACTTGCAAGATGGGCACCGATGACATGGCGGTGGTCGATCCTCAATTGCGGGTGCGCGGAATCGAAGGCCTGCGTGTCATCGATGCCTCCATCATGCCTACCATTACATCCGGCAATACCAATTCGCCTTCCATCATGATTGCCGAGAAAGGGGCCGATTTCATACTCCAGAACTCCTGATGTACCGTGGCGCGGCGATCCGCGCATCGTTAACGAGATTTTTTGAAGGGATGGCGCATGCCTGGTTTTCTGGAATATTTGGCTACGGTCTTGTTTGCCGTAGCCGTTGTTCATACTTTTTCGGTTCCTGTTTTCGCCCGTTTGGCCAATCGCGGCGGCGCGCACGCCGGCTTGTGGCATTGGCTGTCCGAGGTCGAAGCGGTTTTCGGGATATGGTCCTGTGTTCTGCTGGTCGCCATGGCGCTGGTGTCGGGCGTGGGCGATACCATTAGCTACATCGATACCCGCAACTTCACCGAGCCCGCGTTTGTATTCGCGATTATGGTGGTGGCGGCCAGTCGTCCCATACTGGAGCTGGTTGGCATCGTTGTACGCGCCCTGGCCAGGATGCTGCCTATCCGCCATGAACTTGCCATGTTTTTCGTGACCATGGCTTTCGTGCCCCTGGCCGGCTCGTTGATAACCGAGCCCGGGGCCATGACGCTGGCGGCGCTGCTGCTGCGCGACGCTTATTTTCGCCGGCCGGGCCAGGCGGGTTTCAAGTACATGACGATAGGCGTGTTGTTCGTCAATGTTTCCATAGGCGGTGTGCTGACGGCGTATGCTGCGCCGCCGGTCTTGATGGTCGCCCATACGTTCGGCTGGGATACCGCCTATATGGCAACGCATTTCGGCTGGCGCGCCGCCTCGGCCGTCATCATCAATGCCGCGCTGTTGACGCTGGTGTGCCGCACGCACCTGCGCGATGGCAGTATCGGGCGCGATGCCGCTGCCGATGCGGCGCTGCGGCCGCCGGTGCCTGCGGCGGTGATCGCCATTCACGCCTTGTTCCTGGTGGGGGTGGTGTTGTCGGCCCACCATTCTGTTGTGTTCCTGGGGCTTCTGCTGTTGTTCGTCGGATATGCGCAGGCATACAAGCGCCATCAGAATCCATTGTTGATCAAGGAAGGGCTGATGGTCGGGTTTTTCCTGGCGGGGCTGGTGTTGCTGGGCGGCTTGCAAAAATGGTGGTTGCAAGACTTGCTGGCCGGTTTGTCGCCCATGGTTCTGTATTGGGGGGCGACGGCGCTGACGGCGATTACCGATAATGCCGCGCTGACGTATCTGGGCTCGTTGGTGGAAGGCACCAGCGAGCTGTGGCGCTATATGCTGGTGGCCGGCGCGGTGACCGGCGGTGGGCTCACGGTTATTGCGAATGCTCCCAATCCGGCGGGCTTTGCCATCTTGAAGGGCACTTTTCCCGATGGCGCGATTTCGCCCTTGAAACTGCTGGCGGCGGCGTCCTTGCCTACGCTGGTGGCCGCTGGCATGTTCATGCTGCCTTAGGGCGAATGGGGCTTATTTAGCGCAACTGTGCCGGCAGAGGGATGCCAGGATGTTGTGACTGAGTAAGGGGAGTTTGGGGTTTTTGCTGACGGGGTTATTTTGCTTGCGATCGCTTGAAGTGTCTGTTGGCGATGTTTGTATTGCTTGTTGGCGATGTTCGTATTGTTTTCCGACGGGTTCATCTTCTCTGCGGTCGCTTGAATCGTCTGTTGGCGAGGTTCGTGCTGTTTGCGGGCTGTGTTTGTATTTGCTGGTGGGGTGCGTATTTCTAGTGCCGTCCGTCGGGGGTAAGGCCAGTGGGAGCCAGCCCGGTCGGCCGTTCAGGCGCCTGCGCGCCTGACACCGCACGCTAATCTCGTCCGGCGGCCGCTGCTTGGTGGGGTTCTTCTCGATGGCTTGCGCGGCACGCCTACCTTCGATGCCGCTTGCTCGGCCTCCGACGGGCTGGCCCCCACAGGCCTTACCCCCGACGGACTCTGATGTGTCTTAAACACGAGCGCTGGCACGGTCTGGGTTCTTGTGCTTCGTTGGGTCGTGTGTTTGCTGATCGAAGACGTTACAGTGCCCGGCAATTTCCGGCCCCTACGGGTGGGCCGAAAATTGCCGTACGCAGTTGGGCATGCGACGGGGGCTGTCGATTCGATAGAATTATGGTCAATCTTGCAGATCTTGTCGCGTAAGGTGATCATGGGCCTGGGCCTGGGGCTGTGACCAGGGCTACGATCACCTTTCCGACGCGGATTTCGCGGCCGATGCATGCCCGAGCTCCCACTTGCGTGACGTGATCGGCGCACGAAAACACCCTCCACATTACGGCAATCGCGTAAGGTTCTCTCGCGCCGTGCAGGGGCGAGAGAGCCGGGCACCGCAAACTCTTTCGACCCCAAAACCTGTAACCGACGAAGCGCAAGAATCCTAGCCGTCCCGGCAACCGTGGCCACAAAACACCACAGTCCGTCGGGGGTAAGGCCGGTGGAAGCCAGCCCGTTGGAGGCCGAGCAAGTGGAATCGAAGGGAGGCGTGCCGCCGAGGCGACCGAGAAGAACTCCAGCAGGCAGCGGCCGCCGGACGAGATTAACGCGCGGTGTCAGGTGCGGAGGCGCCTGACCGGCCGACCGGGCTGGCTTCCACCGGCCTTACCCCCGACGGACGGCACGAGAAATACGCACATCGCCAGCAAACAATACGAACCCCGCCAGCAGACGACTCAAGCCATCGTGACACCCTTAGCCCGTGTCGCCGGGCGATCGCATCGCTACCCCGTGCTATGGCCGTGTCCGCAGCGGCCCAAGTAAGCACCACTCGACCTAAGGCCTGCTAACGCTAAATCCCCGCCCGCTTCGGGATTTAGCGTCAGCAGGCCCTAAGCGCTGCCAGCCGGTCAGGGCCGAATAATCCGGCGGCGGGAGCGCCGCGGCGAGGTTTTTCCAGACCGTGCGCCCGCGGCGCCAATGCGGCCCGCCGTGTATAGGGCGGTTTGTCAGCCGCCAGGCGGCTCCCTCAGGATGCCCATTGACAAAACCGGCTAAAATTAGTCGGTTTTGCCGCTTTGCCGTGTATTTTCACCGCTGCTTTGCGGGCGGCGGCAAACAGGGTTTTTCTTTGGCAAACTTTCTTGGGATTGTTTCGTGCCTATTTATGCTTACAAATGCAGTGCCTGCGGACATGCGCAGGATGTTCTGCGGAAAATGTCCGACCCGCTGCTTACAGTTTGCCCCGAATGCGGTCAAGATACTTATACTAAACAGGTCACGGCCGCGGGCTTTCAGTTGAAAGGCTCGGGCTGGTATGTAACCGACTTTCGCAACAATGGCGGCGCGGCCGGCACCGGCGTGCCCGCGCCCGCAACTGCCGGCACCGATGCGGGCGGCAGCGCTGCGGCCAGCGGCGGCAATGCCGCAAGCGCCGGCACGGCCGGCAGCAGCGCTACCCCAGCCAGTGCGCCGGCCGCCGCCGCGCCGGCTGGCTCACCCTCTACCTGATCGGGCAACGTAAAGACTGCATGCGTTTTTTCAAGCGATATTTCATCACCGGGCTGCTGATCTGGATACCTCTGGTTATTACCGTTTGGGTCATCGCATTGCTGATCAGCACCCTCGAAAGCGTTGTGCCGGCATTCCTGTCGTCGCAGTCTTTGTTCGGCTATCGAATTCCCGGTTTTCAACTGGTGCTGGTGCTCGCGGTAGTGCTGTTGACCGGCCTGCTGGGCGCCAACTTCATCGGCCGGGCCATGGTGGATCGCTGGGAGCACTTGCTGGGGCGTATTCCGCTGGTGCGCTCTATCTACCATTCGGTCAAGCAGGTCAGCGACACGGTGCTGGCGCCCAATGGCCAGGCTTTCCGTGAAGCGGTGCTGGTGCAGTATCCCCGGCAGGGTTCATGGACTATCGCCTTTCTTACCGGCGCTCCCAGCGGCGAAGTGGCCGAGAAGCTGGGCGGCGACTATGTCAGCGTCTACGTGCCGACCACGCCGAACCCCACTTCCGGTTTCTTTTTGATGATGCCGCGCCAAGATGTGCAAGTGCTCGACATGAGCGTGGACGCGGCGCTCAAGTACATAGTATCCATGGGCGTCGTGGCGCCTGCTTCCATCAAGGCTCTCGAGGCCGGCAATGAAGCAATGTCGGTCCTCGATGCCGCGCGCGGCATCGATCAGGCCGATGATGCGCCCAAGCTTGGCAAAGACCAGTCCTGATTTCCAATTCAAGAATTTTCTATACGGAGTAATCCTCGATGCGTACCTGCTATACCGGCGACGTGAATAAAGACCACCTGAACCAGACAGTGACATTGTTTGGCTGGGTCCATCGTCGCCGCGACCACGGCGGCGTGATTTTCATCGATTTGCGTGATCGCGCGGGCCTGGCGCAAATCGTGGTGGATCCCGACAACGTCGAGGCCTTCGAAACGGCCGAGCACATCCGCAATGAGTTCTGCGTGCGTATCTCGGGCCTGGTGCGTCTGCGTCCCGAAGGCACCGGCAATGCGGAACTGGCTTCCGGCGAAATCGAGATCCTGTGCCGCGAAATCGAAATCCTGAATCCTTCGGTGACTCCGCCGTTCCAGCTCGACGACGACAATCTGTCGGAAACCACTCGCCTGACCCATCGCGTGCTTGATCTGCGGCGTCCGCAAATGCAGCGCAATCTCATGCTGCGCTACCGCGTGTCCATCGAGGTGCGCAAGTTTCTGGACAACCTGGGTTTCATCGATATTGAAACGCCCATGCTCACCAAGAGCACGCCCGAAGGCGCGCGCGATTATCTGGTGCCCTCGCGCGTGAACGCCGGCCAATTCTTCGCCTTGCCGCAGTCGCCGCAGTTGTTCAAGCAGATGCTGATGGTCTCCGGTTTCGACCGCTATTATCAAATTACCAAATGCTTTCGCGATGAAGACCTGCGCGCCGATCGCCAGCCTGAATTTACCCAGATCGATTGCGAAACCTCGTTCCTGAACGAAGTGGAAATACGCGAGATTTTCGAAGGCATGATACGCCACGTATTTTCCAGCGTGCAAAAGGTGGAATTGCCTGCCGCCTTCCCAACGATGACATGGGAAGAAGCCATGCGCCGTTACGGTTCCGACAAGCCCGATCTGCGCGTCAAGCTGGAATTCGTCGATGTCGGCGACCTGATGCGCGATGTTGATTTCAAGGTGTTTTCCGCGCCCGCCAATGACCCGGCCAGCCGGGTCGTGGCCCTGCGCATACCGGGCGGCGCTAGCATGCCGCGCAGCGAAATCGACGCCTACACCAAATTCGTCGGTATTTACGGCGCCAAGGGCCTGGCCTATATCAAGGTCAACGATGCCGCGGCGATCCCGGAAGGCCTGCAGTCGCCTATCGTCAAGAATATTCATGTCGATGTCCTGGCCCAGCTCATCGAGCGCACCGGCGCGCAAAGCGGCGATCTGGTTTTCTTCGGCGCCGACAAGATCAAGGTGGTCAACGACTCCATTGGCGCCTTGCGCGTGAAGATCGGCCACAGCGAATTCGGTAAAGATAACGGTTTGTTCGAGGCCGGCTGGCAGCCTTTGTGGGTGATCGATTTCCCCATGTTCGAATACGACGAGGAAGAAGGCCGTTACTTTGCGGCGCATCATCCTTTCACCAGTCCCAAGGATGGCCACGAGGATTTCCTGGAAACCGACCCCAGCCAGGCATTGGCCAAAGCGTATGATATGGTCTTGAACGGCTGGGAAGTGGGCGGGGGTTCGGTGCGTATCCATCGCGCCGAGGTGCAAAGCAAAGTGTTCGGCGCCCTGAATATAGGCGCTGAAGAAGCCCGCGAAAAATTCGGCTTCCTGCTCGACGCCTTGCAGTATGGCGCGCCTCCGCATGGCGGCGTTGCTTTCGGCCTGGATCGCTTGGTCACCATGATGGCCGGGGCCGAGTCCATACGCGATGTCATCGCCTTTCCCAAGACGCAGCGCGCCCAATGCCTGTTAACGCAAGCACCGTCGCCGGTCGATGAAAAACAGTTGCGCGAATTGCACATTCGTTTGCGCCAGGCAGAGGTCAAACCAGCGCAGTAACAGGAGACCGCGGTGTCGGTAATCCGGGTTGTAAGCTACAACATTCACAAAGGGCGGTCGGCCACGGGCGGCCGTGAATCGTTGGCAGACTTGCGGCTCGGCCTTTACAATTTGCGTCCCGATCTGCTCTTTCTGCAAGAAGTCCAGGGCCGGAACCAGCAACACTTCAGCCTCGACGCCCAGCATGAGTCGCTGGGCGCCGCCTTGAACATGCAAAGCGCCTACGGATGCAATGCGGTGCGCGAGCGCACGGATCACGGCAACGCGCTGCTGTCGCACTTCCCCATTCTTCAGCACGAGAACCAGGATATTTCCGATCACAAGATGGAGCAGCGCGGCTTGCTGCACGCGGTGGTCGAAATCAATCAGACGCCGGTGCATTGCCTGGTGGTGCACTTGGGCTTGTTTGCCGGCGGGCGTTCCCGCCAGGTAGCGGCCTTGGTCGAGCGCATCAAGCGCCTGGTGCCAGAGGATGAGCCCGTGCTTGTCGCGGGCGACTTCAACGACTGGAACAACCGCCTGGCGCCTTTGTTCGTGCAGCAGTTGGGCCTGTACGAAGTGTTCGCCATTGCACCCCAGAACGGCGCTGCGGACACCTTGCGCATGTCGGTTGCGCGCTGGCGCGATAGCTTGCGCCCTTTCCCCAAGCCCTTGCCTTTGGCGCGGAAAGTCCATGAACTGGGAATAAACGGCGCCGCCCGCCTGATTCCGCCGCCGCGCACGTTTCCGGCGGCATTCCCCTGGCTGCGCCTGGATCGCATTTATCAACGCGGCTTTGCGGTGCGCAGCGCGCGCGTATTGCATGGCCTGCCCTGGAAACAGTTGTCGGATCACGCGCCGTTGATTGCCGAGCTCGAGTTGCCGTGAAGGAAGCCCATCATGGCGCGTAAATCCCTGGGCTTGGCATGGCGCGATGGCAACCAGATAGACCTGTTGCACAATGGCCTGGCATTTTTTCCCGCGCTTTGCGCCGCCATTGCAGCGGCCGTTCGCCAGGTTCATCTGGAAACCTATATATTCAACCTGGACAAGACCGGTTTGCTGGTGCTTGACCACTTGCGCCAGGCATGTGCGCGCGGCGTGAAAGTCCGCGTGGTGATCGATGGTTTCGGCAGCCATGAACATGCACAGGAAATCGCCGGCCATCTGGCGCGGATGGGCGCGCAGTATCGTATTTATCGCCCCGAACCCACCGGCCTGCGCCAAGTCAGATTCAATCTGAGGCGTTTGCGCCGCCTGCATCGCAAAGTTACCGTGATCGACGATGCGGTCGCATTCGTGGGCGGCATAAACATTCTCGATGATTATGTGGATGTGCCCGACGATGGGCAGGGCCTGCGTCCCCGGTTCGACTTCGCCGTGAGGCTGCGGGGTCCCATCGTCAGCGATGTGGCGCGGGCGCAGCGTTCCCTGTGGCTGCGCATGGCTTGGCGGCGGCGCGACGATTGGGCCGCGTTCTATCGCCGCCTGACAGACTGGGGAAGATGGCGCAGCGCGCGCCAGAAAACCGCGGAGCCTGTTTTCCATCCAGGGCAGCGGGCCGCATTGCTGTTGCGCGACAATATCCGCTTTCGCCAGACCATCGAAGACGTTTACGTGGACGCCATAGCGCGCGCCGAAAACGATATCCTGATTGCCAACGCTTATTTCTTCCCGGGCCGCCGCTTGCGCAAGGCGCTGGAAAGCGCCGCCCGCCGTGGCGTCCGGGTAAGGCTGCTGTTGCAGGGACGCTCGGAATATCCGATGCAGTACCGGGCCTGCCGCTATATGTATTGCAAGCTGCTGGACGACGGCATTGAACTCTACGAATACATGGCCAGCTATCTGCACGCCAAGGTGGCGGTCATTGATGATTACGCCATGGTGGGCTCGTCCAATATGGATCCGTTCAGCCTGCTGCTGGCGCGCGAGGCCAATGTCTATGTGCAGGATGCGGGTTTCGCCGGCACGCTGAAAGCGGCGATCGAGACCGAGGTGCAAAGCGATGCGCAGCGGGTGACCGAAGAGTCTTTGCAACGCCGCAGCCTTATTGGCCGCTGGATCGACGCCTTTTCCTATTTCCTGCTGCGGGCGGGCGTCGCCCTGACCGGAAAATCGTCGGAGTATTGATGCTTTCGTTGCGAAAATGCATCGGCGGCGCCGGCATGGCCGCCGCGCGTCAAAGAAATACCTGATTCCGGCAATGACCCGTATAGAATTGCTGATCGGCGCAACGCGTACACGGGTGTGCAGGCGTGGATGCCGCCGTTTTTAATAGAAAGAATAATCACCATGTGTCAGCTGTTGGGCATGAATTGCGCCACGCCTACCGATATCACTTTTTCTTTTACGGGGTTCGCGGCGCGCGGCGGGGATACCGACCACCATGCCGATGGCTTTGGCGTAGCCTTCTTCGAAAGCAAGGCATGCCGGGTATTCATCGATAATCAGCCATCGTGCACATCGCCCGTGGCCGAGCTGATAAAAAAATATCCCATCAAATCCAAGAATGTGATTGCGCATATCCGCAAGGCTACGCAAGGCGCGACCGTGCTGGAAAACTGCCATCCTTTCATGCGCGAGCTATGGGGACGCCACTGGATCTTCGCGCATAATGGCGATTTGCTGGATTACCGGCCGGCGCTGAACGGGCAATTCCAGCCAGTGGGCACTACCGATAGCGAAACGGCGTTTTGCCACATTATGCAAGGCTTGCGCCAGCGCTTCGGCAATATCGAGCCATCCACCGCCGATCTTTTCGCGGCGGTCGAAGAGCTCACGCGGGAAATCACCCTGCATGGCGTATTCAATTATTTGCTTTCCAATGGGCGGTCGCTGTTTGCGCACTGTTCCACCAATCTGCATTACATCGTGCGCGAGTGGCCGTTTCACAAGGCTCACTTGATCGATGCGGACATGTCTGTGGATTTTTCGCTGACCAATCGCCAGGGCGATTGCGTATCCCTCATTGCCACCAAACCCTTGACCGACAACGAGGTCTGGACGCGCTTCGAACCGGGGCAATTGATCATGTTCGAGCAAGGCTGCGTCTCGATGCGGGCGGCGGTGCCTATTCCCGAGTCGGTTCAAAAGAAAAACGCCGAAAACCTGGCTTGCGTTTGAGCAGGCCGATACGGCTTGCGCGCCGGCGGCGCTGATCCAACTCAACTGCCCTTGGTAACGCCAGCAAGGTTGTGCGGCGGGCACTCTCCATGATTCTTAAATAAACAGCCGGCAGCGTTTCAATGCGCTGCCGGCTGTTTGCGCCTACCTGTTTTTATTGCTTGACATCGTTGTCTTGCGGCCCATAGAATAAATTCACTAAATGAATAAATTATTCGCTATGCAAATAATTTCTATTGACAAAGAGCCGTGATCAAAGGAGAGAGACAAGATGGCGCATTTGAAAAAAACCTTGGCCGCCGTGGCCAGCCTATCCCTGCTATTCGGGGCGGGGGCCAGTTGGGCGCAGGATTGGCCGACGCGGCCGGTACAGATTATCGTTCCTCAATCGGCGGGCGGCGGAGCCGATATCCTGACCCGGGAATTGGCCGCCAGGCTGCAGCCGTTGCTAGGCCAATCCATTGTGGTGGAAAACAAGCCCGGCGCGGGCGGCGTGATCGGCACGGATCTGGTCGCTCGCGCCGCGCCCGACGGCTATACCCTGGTAATGGGCGCTATCAGTACTCATGGCATCAACCCCAGCCTGTATAAGAAACTGTCTTACGACGCGCTCGCGGGTTTCATCCCCGTAGCACTGGTGGCGACCGCGCCGTTGATGGTTGTCACCTACCCGGCGCTGCCCGTCAAATCGGTGCAGGAACTTATTGCAGCCGCTAAAGCCAACCCCGGAAAACTGACCTTTGGCTCTGCCGGCAAAGGAAATTCCACGCACCTGGCCGGTGAGCTTTTCCAGTCGATGGCCGGCGTTGAAATGCTGCATGTGCCGTTTAAAGGGGCCACTCCGGCGGAGGTCGGATTGATGGGCGGACATGTCTCCGTCATGTTCAGCAGCATCATGACGGCTTTGCCTCTTTCCAGGGAAGGCAAGATGAAAGCGCTGGCGGTGACCAGCGCCAAGCGTTCGGGCATGGCGCCTGATCTGCCTACCGTGGCCGAATCAGGCCTGCCGGGTTTCGATGTGACTCCTTGGTACGGTATATTCGCGCCGGCCGGCACCCCTGCCGCGGTGGTGGAGCGCCTGAGCAAAGAAATCAAGGTCGTTCTGGACATGCCCGATGTCAAGGCAAAGTTCATGAGCCTGGGCGCCGAGCCTGGCGCGATGAGTCAGCCTGAATTCGCCAGATTCGTGCCGGAAGAAGTGAAGAAATGGGCCAAGGTCGTGCAGGAATCGGGTTCGGTAATCGAGTAATCTGCCTGCGGCAGGATCGCGCTGACGCTATCCATGAGAAACAATCTGATGGCCAGGTCTGTCTTGACAATGAATTTTACGATAGCTATCATGAAAAAAGACAACGTTATCTTTTTTCGCTGGTTCGTGAACTGTCTTGAGCCGGCTTGGCTCATGCGAGTCAGCCTTCCTGTGATAAGGGGTGCCGGGCATTGACCTGGCGCCATGAAAAGACAACGTTACCTATAACTTGGAGACATCAACATGAAATACCAAATAATCAGTCTATGCGCCGCCATCGGCCTGCTGTCGGCAGGCGCCGGCCATGCGCAGGACGCTGCCGGCGCGGCTTGCGCCAATCCCGTTACTGTCCAGGGGTTCAAGACGTGCGCCAATGTGGAGAAAGCCGAGCAGGAAGGCGGGCTGACCTTGTATTCACCGAATGTGGAGCAGGGAACGGTCAAGCTGCTGCAGGCGTTCGAAACAGCCTTTCCAAAGATCAAGACCAAATATATCCGCCTGCAGACCGGCGCCTTGTATTCCAAGCTGATGGCGGAACGGCAGGCCAGAAGCTATCTGGTCGATGTTGTCACGTTGTCCGATATCGGGCTGGCCCTGGACTTCCAGAAGCGCGGCGGCTATGAGCCGTATCTGTCGCCCCAATTGGCTGCCTACGAACCGCGCTTCAAGAGCAAGCCGGAAGGGCTTTTTACCTGGGGCGACATCATTATCGCCGGGATAGCCTATAACCCCAAGACGGTATCCCCCGCGGATGCCCCCAAGGAATGGAGCGATCTTACCGATCCGAAATGGAAAGGCGCCATCAATGTGAAGTCAGCCAATTCCGGATTGCAGTACACCACCTGGTACGTATTGCGCGATCTGCTGGGCCCCGATTACTGGGATGCCTTCGCCAAGCAAAAGCCGCGCGCCTTCGATTCCTACGTGCAGCAATTCGATCGTCTGGCGAACGGCGAAGACAAGCTGGTCGTCGCCGCGCAGTACACGGGCTACCTTGAATTCAAGGAAAAAGGCGCTCCCCTTGAATTCATTGCGCCGCCCAGCGGATTGCCTGTGGGCCCCGAGGTATCGGGCGTCGTAAAGAATGCGCCCCATCCCGAAGCTGCCCGCCTGTACATGGATTGGTTCTTGTCGCCGCTAGGCCAGAAGGTGATGGCGGACGCCTTGATCGGACATTCGGCGCGTCTTGATGTGGCGCCGCCTCCGGGCGGCCTGCCATTAAGCAAAATGAAGCTGTTGGCGCCGGAGGACTGGGATGCTTACCTTACCGGGCGCAAGGGCTTTGTGCAGCAATGGGGCAAGATCAGCGGCTTGCGCTGACCGCCGCGGGCGGCAGTGGATCATCTTGGCTACTCAAACTGGAGACAACATAATGAAATACAAAATTATTGGTTTATACCTTGCCATCGGCTTGTTTTCGATGGCGTCCGGCCAGGCGCAAGGCACCGCCGGCATGGCTTGCGCAAGTCCCGTTACTGTTCAGGGATTCAAGACTTGCGCGGATGTGGGGAAGGCCGAGCAGGAAGGCAGTCTGGTCTTGTATTCCCCGAATGCGGAGCAAGGAACGGTAGCGCTGCTGCAGGCGTTCGAGGCGGCCTTTCCCAAGATCAAGACCAAATACATTCGTCTGCAAACCGGCGCCCTGTACTCCAAGCTGATGTCTGAACGCAGAGCGGGCAGCTATCTTGTGGATGTCGTCAATCTGTCGGACATGGGGCTGGCCCTGGATCTGCAGAAGCGCGGCGGTTATGAACACTATGTTTCGCCCCAGTTGGCGGCTTATGAATCCCGTTTCAAAAGCAAGCCGGAAGGCTATTTCACTTGGGGCGACATTATCATGGCGGGTATCGCCTACAACCCTAAAACGGTATCTCCCGCAGATGCCCCCAAGGACTGGGGCGATCTTGCCGACCCGAAATGGCGGGGCGGCATCAATGTGAAGTCGGCCAATTCCGGAGTGCAGTACACCACTTGGTATGTGCTGCGCGATTTGCTGGGGGCGGACTACTGGGATGCGATTGCCAAGCAGAAGCCGCGCGCTTTTGATTCTTATGTGCAGCAATTCGATCGCGTGGCGAATGGCGAAGATAAACTGGTTGTCACGGCGCAGTACACAAGCTACCTTGAGTTCAAGGCGAAAGGCGCTCCCCTGGAGTTCGTCGTGCCCCCCGCCGGCATGCCGGTAAGTCCGGAGGTATTCGGCATTGCCCAGAATGCGCCCCATGCGCAAGCCGCCCGCTTGTACCTGGATTGGTTCCTGTCGCCGAAGGGGCAGAAAGTGATGGCCGACGCCCTGATAGGGCACTCGGCGCGTCTCGATGTGGAGCCGCCTCCAGGCGCCCTGCCGGTAAGCAAAATGAAATTGTTGGCGCCGGAAGACTGGAATGCTTACCTGAATGGACGCAAGGATTTCATCCAGCAATGGGGCAAGATCAGCGGCTTGCGCTGACGGCTGTTGCAGGCCGCAGGCCGGACTTGTGCGGCGCGGGTATCCGGCTTTGCATTGCCATGGGTTTGGCCGTTGCGGCGCGATGCCGGCAGCCGCCTGCGATGATTATTTTACGATAGGGCCAAATGTTGTCCGGCCTAGTATTGACAATGAATTTTGCGGTGGCTATTATATAAAAAGACAACGTTATCTATTTTAGTCGGCTTGAATCGACCGGGTTCAACGCGGTCCGGAATTTCTGCGATAGCGGGCTTCAAAATTACTGATCCGGCACGACTGGCTTGCTTGTCAAACGATTTTCAATGCCAAGGTTTATGCCGACTAATCCTGTCAACTGTATTGCGCCGAAAGGAGATGGATTCAGCGATATTTTGCTATGAAAAGACAACGTTACCTATAACTTGGAGACATCAAGATGAAATACAAAATTATCAGTTTATGCGCCGCCATCGGCCTGCTGTCGGCAGGCGCCGGCCATGCGCAAGACCCGGCCGGCGCGGCTTGCGCCAATCCCGTTACTGTCCAGGGGTTCAAGACTTGCGCGAACGTGCAGAAAGCCGAACAAGAGGGAGGACTGGTCTTGTATTCCCCCGATGTGGAGCAGGGAACGGTCAAACTGCTGCAGGCATTCGAGGCGGCTTTTCCCAAGATCAAGACCAAATATATTCGTCTGCAAACCGGCGCCCTGTATTCCAAGCTGATGGCGGAGCGTCAGGCCAGAAGCTACCTGGTCGACGTGGTCAATCTGTCGGACATCGGGCTGGCCATGGATTTCCAGAAGCGCGGCGGCTACGAGCCGTATCTGTCGCCGCAGATGGCCGCTTACGAACCTCGTTTCAAGAGCAAGCCGGAAGGCCTGTTCACATGGGGTTCCGTGATCATGGCGGGTATCGCCTACAACCCTAAAACGGTATCCCCTGCCGATGCTCCCAAGGACTGGAGCGAGCTGACCAATCCGAAATGGGAAGGCGGCATCAGTGTGAAATCGGCCAATTCGGGATTGCAGTACACCACTTGGTATGTGCTGCGCGATCTGCTGGGCGCGGATTACTGGGACGCTTTCGCCAAGCAAAAGCCGCGCGCCTTCGATTCCTACGTACAGCAATTCGATCGCTTGTCGAACGGCGAGGACAAGCTTGCCGTGACCGCGCAGTACTCGGGCTATCTTGAATTCAAGGAAAAAGGCGCTCCCCTTGAGTTCATTGCGCCGACCGGAGGCCTGCCTGTGGGGCCCGAAGTGCATGGCATCGTCAAGAGCGCGCCGCACCCCGAAGCGGCCCGCTTATTCATGGATTGGTTCTTGTCGCCTCTAGGCCAGAAAGTGATGGCCGACGCGCTCTATATGCACTCGGCGCGGGTCGATGTGGCGCCTCCCCCGGGCGGCATTCCCCTAAGCAAAATGAAGCTGTTGACGCCGGATGACTGGGAAGCCTACTTGACCGGGCGCAAAGGCTTCATCCAGCAATGGGGCAAGATCAGCGGTCTGCGCTGAAAATCAAGCGCCGAGCGGCGTTGAAAACAATATATCAATAATCAACCGGCGCGTCGGGCCACGCTGCTGTTCCGCAGCCGGTAAACAAAAGGATGGATGAGTCAATGGAATTTGCCGGAAAGATCATAGCCGTGACTGGCGGAGCGAGTGGTATTGGCCTGGAAACGGCGCGCCAGGTGCTGGAACGCGGAGGCTCGGCCGCCATATTCGACCTGAACGGGCCGGAACTTGAACGCGCTAAGGAAGGGTTGAAGGAATATGGCGAGCGCGTCTTTGCCACTGTCGCCGACTCCGCCGACCTGAGCGCCATGACGCGAGTAATCGGACAAGCCGTGGACAAGTTCGGCCGCCTGGATGGCCTTGTTGCCAATGCCGGCATCCGCATGCGCTCCGTACCGTTCACCGAACTGGATGAAGAGGTCTGGGATCAGGTCATCAGGGTGAATTTGCGCGGGGTGTTCATGTCGTGCCGCGCGGCCGCGCCGCACATGATTGCCGCCAAGGCAGGGTCTATCGTCACCGTGTCGTCGATTTCAGGCCAAGTGGCTCGCCTGGATCAAAGCGCATACTGCGCCAGCAAGGCGGGAGCTATTCAACTTAGCCGCGCCTTGGCGCTGGAGCTGGCGCAGCACAAAGTCCGCGTGAACGCCGTCTGCCCCGGCACGGTGAATACCGCGATGTTCCAGAAAGCGCTCCTGCAGGATGGCGACAAGATCATGCACGACCGGGTCTATGGCTCGACGACCCGCTTTCGTTCGGGAATTCCTTTGCGTCAAATCGCCGAATCCGACGACTTGGCAAACTCGATTTTGTTCTTCCTTTCGGACGCCGCTCGCCATGTAACCGGCCAGACGCTGTTCGTCGACGGCGGCGAATCGATTATCTGATCGACGACGCGCCTTGCGCGATGGCGTCGCGCAAGGAATCAGCCAGATAGCTACGCAACGCGCTACTGGAATAATCAATACGAAGGAATAGCCAATGCAGATATCTACATGGTTCAGGTGGGGGCGTGCCCACAAAAGTCCTGAAGAGCAGCGACACTCGGCAATGCAGGGCTCCGTCATGTTCTTCATTATTATGGCGTGCACGCTGCTGGTGATAGTGCCCGTTCTTTTTTTGTTGGCCGAGTCCTTCAATACGGGCGATCCGCAGCTTTTTCCGCCGCGGGAATTCGGCTTCGCCAACTACACGGCCATGCTGCTCGATATAAAAATCATAGGCAACACGCTGAGGGTTGCCGTGGTCGCGACGGTGGTGGCGGTAGTCATCGGTTTTCTTCTGGCGTGGGTGCTGACGCGGACCAATATACCGGGGCGGGCCGTATTGGAACGCCTGCTGGAAATCCCCTTTTACGTCACGCCCTTGGTGGGAGCGCTGGCCTGGAGCATTCTGGCCTCGCCCGAAAGCGGATTCATTAATCAGTTATGGCGAATGGTAGGCGGCAGCGGTGCGCTGGTCAATGTTTACAGCCCGGAGGGAATCGCCTGGGTCATGGCGGTATTCGAGGGCAGCGTCGCATTTGTGATGATTTCCGCGGCGATGAAAGCGATGGATCCCGCTCTTGAGGAAAGCTCGCGGGTGATGGGTGCGGGCAAGCTGCGCACCATGCTGAAAATCACGCTGCCCCTGGTCATTCCGGGCGTGCTTGGCGCCGCGGTGTTTGTATTTGCCGAGATGCTGGGTTCATTCGCGGCGGCCTTGGTGCTTGGCATGCCTGCGCATTTCTACGTCATCACCACGGCCATTTGGGAAATGACCTTGTCGTATCCACCCGATTACGGACGCGCGGCAGCCTTGGGTATTTCTTTGTTCGCCATCATGTTCGTCATGCTGGCGCTGTACCGGTGGATTGTCCGCCGGGGGAATTATGCAACTATTTCCGGCAAGGGCTTCCGCCCCCGCACCATAGACATGGGACGCGCCACGTATGTACTGGCGGGCCTATGCTGGGCGTACGTGACTATCGCGGTATTCCTTCCGCTGGCGGCGCTTGTCCTGACATCGTTTCAGCGCTTTTCCACGGCGCTGCTGCCGCAGGCTGAATTCACGCTTGCCAATTATGCCGCCGCATTCAAGATGGAATCGGTCACATCGGCTATCGGCAATAGTATTTCGCTGGGTCTGATCGTGGCGACGGTAGGCGTTTTCGTCATGGTCATACTGGTATGGATTATTTACCGTTCCAAGGTCAAGGGGCGCGGTGTGGTCGAATATATCGTCATGTTTCCGCAATCCATACCGCGCATGGTGTTCGGGCTGGCCTTGTTATGGGCCTGGCTGAATATACCGATTCCGCTGTATGGCACGCTATGGCTGCTGGGACTAGCCTACTTCACCGTGCTGTTGCCGCTAGGGGTGCGCACGCTTGCCGGTGTCGTGCTGCAAGTCGATAAAAGCCTGGAAGAATGCGCCCGTGTTTGCGGCGCCACGTGGATATACCAGCTACGCACTATTACTTTGCCTTTGCTCAAGCCTGGGATCCTGGCGGCGTGGTTGCTGCTGTTCATCGCCAGCGTACGCGAATTGGGTGTGTCGATTTACTTGATGGGGCCCGATTCCAAGGTCATCGCACCGGCGATTGTCAGTTCATGGTCAAGCTCGGGAACGGAACTGACGGCAACTATCGCCGTGCTCCAGACAGGCACTGTCTTTATCGCCGTCATTGTGCTGATCATGATCATGCGCAGGCTCTCCGGTTCGAAACCCGAGGCGCTATAAGGAAGCTCTCTTGAATACTTACATTTATCCCGTTAACAAGGCGCGTCGTTTTCTGTCGTGTGATAAAGCAATCAATAGCAGGAGTTTTTTATAATGGAAACGATGTCGACCGATACGTCGCTTATTCAGGTATCCGATCTGGTGATCCGCTACGGGGCTTATCCCGCGGTGCAAGGGGTAAGCTTCACCGCCAAGGCAGGCGAACACTTGACTCTGCTGGGCCCCTCGGGTTGCGGTAAAACGACTACGCTGCGCTCCATCGCCGGACTCGAGCAGCCAAGCTCCGGGGAAATCATACTGGCCGGCCAGCCTTTGTTTTCGTCCAGCCGGCGGGTCAACGTGCCATCGGAAAAGCGAGGTGTTTCCATGGTGTTCCAGTCGTATGCGGTATGGCCGCATATGTCTGTTTTTGAGAATGTCGCCTACGGCCTTCGCGTCAGGCGCATCGAAAAGCAGAAAATAATCGAAGCGGTCAATCGCGCGCTGGAACTGGTGCAAATGACCGGTGTCGCCAACAGGCCGGCATCCATGCTGTCGGGCGGCCAGCAGCAGCGTGTTGCGCTGGCGCGGGCGATTGCCTTTTCTCCAAGCGTGGTGCTGTTCGACGAGCCTTTATCCAATCTGGACGCCAAGCTGCGCGGCCAGATGCGGGTCGAACTGCGCGACTTGCAGGCCCGCTTGAAGATTACCTCGGTCTACGTGACTCATGACCAGGAAGAGGCCTTGGCCATTTCGGATCGCGTCATCATCATGAATGGCGGCAAAATCGAGCAAATCGGCACGCCGGAAGATATCTATGACCGGCCGAAAAACCGGTTTGTCGCCGATTTTGTCGGTTCGGCCAATATTCTGGAAGGCAAGCTGCGGCAATCCGATGTGCCGGGCAAGGTGGTGTTCGAGACCAAAAACGGCCATCTTCTGCAGGGCATCGCGCCGTATACGGTTACCGGCAAGGAAACCGAAGTGGCAATCCGGACCGCGTATATCCATTTATCGGAAGGCGCTGGTTCGACCGAAGCGAATCAGTTCCGGGGAGTTATCCGGCGAAGAATGTTCCATGGCGATTTCATCCAATATATTATTCAGTGGGAGGGAGGCGACCTGGTCGTTCGGCGCTCGCCCACTGAAATGTTCGATGAAGGCACCAACGTTACCTTTTCATTCTCGGCGGAGCATTGCGTATTGCTGGAACACGCCGCCTAACGCCGGATCCGGGCGGCTACAGTCTAAGCCGCCTGGATCGATGCCGGACCGCAGTGTTCTACTTTTCGGCAGGGCTGCGTTTTGCGCGGGCCTTGGGTTTCTTGGCTGGCTTGCGGGGAGGCGCGATGGTATCCCGCTCGATGAATGTGGCGGGCCCGATCTTGGTCTCTTTGTGGGACTTGTGCGGGACGCCGGCAAGGCGCGCTTCGATGTAGCGCACGGCGGCGCGCGCCGACTGCGTGACGTTGACCTCGACGGTGCTCAGCTGCGGCGCCGTCAGGCGGGAATACGACGTGTTGCCCAGGCCTATGACCGAAAAATCGTCGGGAATACGGTGTCCCATAAGCTGCAGCCTTTGCATGGCCCCGACCGCCAAGGTGTCGCCGCCGCATATCAGGGCGGTGATCTGGGGGTGCTGGGTGATCAGCGTTTCGGCGGCATCGCCGCCGCCCTGGCCGCCGAAGTCGGCGTATATTTCATACGTCGAGGGATTGGCCGCCGCCAGGCTGCTGCGCAGGCTGTTCAAGCGGGCTTGCGTGGTTTCGGATTTTGGAGAGCCGAAAATGATCCCGATTTCCCTGTGCCCTTGCTGCAATATGCTCAAGGAAAGGCATAGCCCGACGCTTTCATTGTCGACCGTGAAGGTTGGCGTGTTGGGCAGGCGCGTGGCCAGCGATGTCACGATGACGCCGGCCCTGGACATGCGCGAGACCAGCTCTTCCAGTTCGTCTTTGCAGGTTTCCTGATCGTAGCTGCCGCCTGCCAGAATCAGCCCCTTGACGCGATGCTCCCATAGCTGTTGGCATAATTCGATTTCCAGGCGCGGATCGCGTTGCATGTTCGATACAATTGCCAGCCCGGGCAACAGGCGGGCTTCGTTTGTGACCGCTTCGGCGATTTCCCCGAAATAGGGTTCGCGCATATTGCCCACGATAAGGCCTATATAGGTGGTTTCCGTTCCTCGGAGCGAACGCGCCAGAAGATTAGGGACATACCCTAGCTTGGCGGCGGCGGCGAGCACGCGCTTGCGCAATTCGGCAGTGACAGGGTAGGACGCATTGCGCAGCACTCGCGCGGCTGTACTGACGGACACTTTTGCTTCACGCGCGACATCGACCAAGGTCTTTGCACGGTGGCTGGGATCGTGCTGGCGATTCATAAGCTGAGCATCTTTTGTTGTTTTAGGGTTCGAGTGAGGCATTAAAATACCAAAAATGGCCTAATCGACAAATTTTCTCATGTATTGACGCGACAAGCCACAGCGGCGGAGACGACTTCAATGATGGCCCCGCCGCAACCATGACTATCGAAAATTATCAGGCTTGCAACAGGCCCGATGCGATAAGAGATCTTCTGACATGCGCCCTATGATGTTCGGTGACATCGACGGCCGGCGGACGCACTCGCGAATTCGGGATCCGGCCCAGTTGCACCAGCGCCTCCTTGACGCATGCCACTTCGCTGGTCGGAGACTTGGCTTCCTGGTTCTCGAATACGCCGTCCATTAGCGGGATGCAAAAGTCCTTGTGGATTTTTTGCGCTTTGACCGCATCGCCCGAAAGGGCGGCCGCGATCAGCTCTACCCAAGTGGGCGTGTCGATCACGCTGATGCCGATAAGCGCCCCGTGCGTGCCGTGCAGAAGCATCCCGAGCAGCGGCGGGGAATCGACGGCGGCTAACACCGACAGTTTGTCGTGCAGCGCTTCCCAGATTTCAACATAGCGCGTTACGGTCCCGCATGCCGCCTTGATACCGACGACATTGGGCAGGGTCGAGATTTTGAGCAACGCTTCGATGGAATAAGCGCAGCCCGAGGCATCGGGATAGTGGAAGATGATCATGGGCAGATCCACTTCCCGATCGAGCATTTGGAAAAACTCATAAACCGAGGCCGTGTTGCGTGCCAGCCGGCGGTAAGGACGCGAGTCGAAGGGCGGCAGCACCAGCAAGGCATCGGCTCCGGCTTGCTTGGCCAGCAGGCCATCTTGCACAGCGGCCTTGCCCCTGCCTTCGATTCCGCTGATGACCAGTTGCCCGGGCCTGACGATCTCGCGCGCGAGAGCAAGGATTTTCTTCTTTTCTTCATCGGAAAGCTGCAGGATTTCAGCCAACCCTGCGTTGACGACAATTCCTTTGACGCCATCGACATGGGCCGTATCGGCAAGATGCTTGCGCAGTGCGTCGTAGTCGACGCTGAGATCCTCTTTGAACGGAGTGATAGTGGCAGGGTATAGACCGTTCAGCGTCATGATTTTAGAGGTCTGGGTTTGAGACATGGATATTCCTGTAATGAAAGTTTGATCATCGTCAAATTGGCGTAATCATTGATAGACATCGTTGTCTATAGGCTTCGCAATACGTGCAACTGATTGAAGTCGAAGGACGGGTGCTCTATCGATGAATAATGGCATGATAGACAACGTTATCTTCATTGTCAAAATTTAAGTGCGGACCAGATGGCCCGCAATGCTTGTTCTCGACGTTTCGTTGTTAATCGGTATGGGCGAACTGCGGCAGCGCCATGCGGATAGTAGTGGCAATATCGAGCAGTTGGGAGACGACTTCGCGTTCCAGCGTCTGCGGCGAAAGCATGCTGGCGAATCCGCTGCAATTCAGGGTCAGAATGGTATTGCCGTCTTCCGAAACGATGGGGACCGCCACAGCGTTAAGCTCGGGCCAGAACGACCCGATGTTAAGCACATAGCCGCTTTTCTTGTTGTCGCGCAGGGCAAGCTGAAGCTTGGGCTTTATGCTTTTCCATAGTTCGGGATTGCTGTCCGCGAGCGATTTTTCCAGTTGCGACCGGCTCGCATCATCCAGCACGCTCAAGTACGCCCAGCCCAGCGAGGTATTGATCATGGGAACGCGCGACCCTTTGCGCAGATTCATCTGCATCATGGAATCGCTGTGGCAGCGCTGTACATACACCATTTCCAGATTGTCCCGCAGGGCCAGCGATACAGCCGCTTTGTACTTGTCAGCGATGGCCTGCATTTGCGGACGGAACGCATCATAGATATCGAGAGTCGCAAGGGTGGCGTACCCGAGCGATAAAACGCCGATGCCCAATTGAAGCCTGTCGTTCTTTACGGAGGGGGCCAGGTAGCCGAGCTCAAGCAAGGTATGGCACAGGCGCCATACGGTGGGTTGAGGAAGGCCGGTCAGGCGGGCAATATCGGATGTGCGCAATTCCCGTTGCGTTGGGGTGAAGCAGCGCAAAAGCTGCAGCCCCCGGGCCAGCGCCGTGACAAACTGCCTGTCGGTATTTTTATCAGTCATATATTTCCCCGAAGAATCCTTGTGCGATATGTTATTCAAATGCTTGTTTTGATGCTGGAAAGGAGTGAAACGGAAATAAAAGCGCTTGACGGTATTTAACGATAGCGATATATTAACTCACAATGCGAAATATAAATTCGCATAGCAAATAAAAAACCAGAGACCGCCAACACAGTTTTTCAACATTGTGTTTCATGCATAAGCGATAGGAGGAAATCCGTGCACGATCAGCTTCCCGAGGAATTGGTACAACTGCGCGATATGCTTTCGCGTTTCGTAGATAACGTTATCTTTCCTCTTGCCGCTCAAATTGACGAGAGCAACGATATCCCGCAAGAGCTTCTTGCCCAGGCGGCCGACTTAGGGCTGTTCGGCCTGTCTATTCCAGAAAGCTATGGCGGGCTGGGCGAAAGCGAAATGATGGCATGCGTCGCGCTCGAAACGCTTAGCCGCGGTCCGGGCGGGGTGACGTTTTTTCTTGCTCCCAGCGCGCCCGCCGCGGCTATCCGTTTTGCCGGCAGCGAGGCGCAGCGGCAAAAATACCTGCCCCGCCTTGCGTCGGGTGCGACCTACTCCGCTTTTTGCCTGAGCGAAGCCGGCGCGGGGTCGGATGCCGCCGGCATCAAGACCCGGGCCATACGGAAAGGCGATAAATGGATCGTCAATGGTTCGAAACTGTGGATCAGCCGGGCCAGCAAGGCTGGCGTTTTCCTGGTGTCGGCGGTCACGGATCCGGAGAAGGGCGGCAAGGGCGGAATCACGGTTTTCATCACTGAAAAGAAGCCGGGGATAGTGGTTGGCAAGCCCGACCGGCAGATCGGCGGCCGCGGATCGGGCAGCGCCGAGGTTTCGTTCCAGGATTGCGAGTTCTCCGACGATGAGATTCTGGGCACCGTTGGCGGGGGCTTCGAAGTCCTGAAGTTCATCCTGGGCCGGGCGCGGCTATGGGCGGCCGCGCGCGCGGTCGGCATTCAGCAGCGCGCGCTCGAGGTCGTGCTCGAGCACGTCAAGACACGTGAACAGTTCGGCAAGACACTAGGCGAATTTCAGGCCGTCAAGCTCAAGATCGCGGATATGACGGCGGATCTTTATACTTCGCGCCTGCTGCTATACCGCGCGGCGCACTTGTTCGACCTTGGACACGACCCCGCGCAGGAAGTCGCCATTGCGAAACTGGTCGCGACCGAGGCTGCCAGCCGCGCCGCGGATACCGCTATCCAGATTCATGGCGCCATGGGGGTTTCACAAGGCTATCACGTCGAACGCCTTTATCGCGACTCGCGCTCCTACCGGATTCTGGATGGAACGTCGGACATTCAGCGCCTGATGATTTCCAGTGCCGTGCAGCGCCGTGGCATTGGGGAGGCAATGGCGCCGGGAGGCCTGTTGTAATGCGGGAGGCCATCGAATCGCTCAATGTGGATGTGGTCGTGATCGGGGGCGGCGGCGCGGGATTGCGCGCCGCCTACGATGCCGCCAAATCGGGCGCGACAGTGGCGATGGTGCTTAAGGGCCGGCTGACCGCCAGCGGCGCGACGGCGTTCGGCGTTGCGGAACTGGCTGGCTTTTCCGTACCCGACGGGGCCGGCGATCCGCTGGATTCTCCGGATGTTCATTTCGACGACATCATGCGGGCCGGACAGGGCTGCAACGATGAACGCCTGGTGCGCTTGCTGGTCGATGAGGCGATATCGGCGGCGGATGACCTGGGCCGCTGGGGGGTCGAATTCATCCTGGATCCGAACACGGGCAAGCCTTTGGTCGCCATGGGCGATTTTGCATCGCGTCCGCGCAATCGGAAAATCTACCATCACGGCAAGCCGATTACCGTTGCCCTGGCCGCGGAGATCGAAAAGCTGGGCGTGACGGTCATAGATCGCACCGCGGCAATGGATTTGCTGCAGGACGATACCGGTGTAAATGGCGTGCTTGCCCTTACCGCGGAAGGCCGTCGGATTGCCATCCGGGCGGGCGCAACGGTACTGGCGACAGGCGGCGCCGGGCAGATGTTCAACCTGAGCCTCATGCCCCCGGATATCACCGGCGATGGCTATGCTCTCGGCTATCGGGCCGGGGCGACCATGGTCAATATGGAATATATGCAGGCCGGCTTCGGCACGATCAAGCCGGCCTTGAACATCATCATGGCCTGGATCTGGGCATTTTTCCCCGCATTCACCGATACGCACGGCCGTTCCTTGTTTGACGGGGCGCTGCCGGACGGCCTTACGCCCGAACACGTGATGACAGCCAAGATCAAGCATTATCCATTCAGCGGCTCCGATGATTCGCGGTGGCTTGAAATCGTGACGAAAAAGGCCATGGCGGCCGGCCGGGCCAGCCCCGTCGGCGGCTTTTTCATGGATCTTCGCAACGTGAATGAAAGCATCCTGCCTCCCGGCGGCGATCTGGCCGTGATGTGGCCGATTACCAAGAAATGGCTGCTCCAGCGGCATATCGATGTTGCGGCGGGACCATTGCAAATAGGCTTGTTCGGGCATTCGATCAATGGCGGTTTGGTAATAACCGAGAATTGCGAATCGACGGTGACAGGCCTGTTCGCGGTTGGAGAGACCGCCGGCGGCCCGTATGGCGCCGATCGCCTGGGGGGCAATATGCTGCTGAATGGACAGGTATTCGGCAAACGCGCCGGGCGGCGCGCCGCCGATGTGGGCCGGCAGCGGCGCGCGCGCGCCCAGGCGCACTCCGCCATTCCCGTACTGAATCATTTGCAGCACCCGGACGGCGCCTTGCCCGCCAAGGAAGCAACGCTGCGCGTCAAGCAGATCATGACCGACGGCGTCCTGATAGTGAGAAACGAGGCCGGCTTGAGCCAGGCGGCACGGCAACTGGCATCGTTGCGCGCCGAAATCGCGGCCGGCCGGTTCCGCGCCGCATCGCCGCGCGAGATTGTCAGCTTGCACGAGGCGTCCAGCATGATTGAGACGGGCGCCATGATGATTGCCGCCGCCAGGATGCGGAAAGAAACGCGGGGCAGCCATTACCGCGAGGATTTCCCGCTAACCGATCCTTCCATGGAGCGGCCGCTGATGATCCGCGCCGCCGCGGATGCCCCCGTGGTGTCATTCGGAAGCTATAAAGAGGTCATGCCATGACAGCGGTACTTGCCGTGGAGCGGCATGGGCGCGTAGCCCATCTGATGCTCAATCGTCCGCGTGTGCTGAACGCCTTGAACTCGTCGATCTGCGAGGCGTTGATAAGGGAAATCGCGGCCTTGGAAGCGGATGCGGATGTGGGGGCGATTGTCGTCTCCGGGCAAGGCGATAAAGGATTTTCGGCAGGGGCCGATCTGACCGAAATGCGAACCCTGGAGGGCGGAGCCGCCTTGCGCCGTTTCATCGAGCTTACCTGGCTTGCCTTCGAGCGTCTGGCGGCATCCCCTTTGCCCAGCGTTGCGGCATTGCATGGCTATGTGCTGGGCGGAGGCCTTGAACTGGCTTTGGCGTGCGACTTGCGCATTGCCGATGCGACGGTTCAGATCGGGCTGCCCGAAATGAGCCTGGGCAGCGTGCCGGGCTCTGGTGCGCTGCAGCGTTTGCCGATGCTGGTCGGCCCTGCCAAAGCCACCGAAATGATCATTATCGGAAGGCGCCTGGGCGCTGCCGAGGCGGAGACGGCGGGCTTGATCAACAAGGCCGTCGACGCTGGGAAAGCGCTGGCGGCGGCGCTTGAATGGGCGGCGCTGGCCGCGCAGCGTCCGCCTGAAGCATTGCGCTACATGAAACTGGCTTTGCAATTGTCCCGGCAGGGCAATACCGCGGCGTCGGTTCACGGCCTGATTTCCGACGCCTGCCATGCCGATCGCCGCTATCGCGCCAACACGGAACGTTTCAACAATTGAAAAAGGCAGGCCATGGCCTGCCTTTTTGCTGGAACGCGCATTACTTCAACAATAGGAAAGGATATATGGAGATGTATCGAAGGACGTCAGGCATGCCGCAACTTACCAACTTGCGGGGCCGCTGATATGGCGCAATCCAAAGTGGTTTCCGCCGATGAAGCGATACGCCTGGTTCGTTCCGGCTCGACCCTGGCGGTCGGCGGCGCCGGCGGAGTGCAAGAACCCGATTTGCTGATAGAGCGCCTGGTTGCCCGCTACAAGGACGAAGGCGTACCGGCTGCGATAACCGAATTTCACCCTATCCGTTGCGGCGAAACCGAAGGCCGCGGCACCAGCCTGTTCGGCGCAAAAGGGCTGGTCAAGCGCATGATAGGCGGCTCGTTCTGGCCGGTGGGCGTACCGGAATTCATCCGGCGCATCCACGCCAATGAAATGGAGGCCTACAACCTGCCTATCGGCGTTATGTTTGCCATGCTTGAAGCCACCGCCGCCGGCCGCCCCGGCGTCGTGACCCGCATCGGCATGGGTACATGCATGGACCCGAGCCAAGGCGGCGGCGCGCTAAATACAATATCGCGCGAGCAATTGGTTGAGCCCATCACGATTGCCGGCGAGGACTACCTGTTTTATCGAGCGCTTGCTATCGATGCGGTTTTCATCCGGGCCACGACGGCCGACACCGCCGGCAATTTGACGATGGAAGAAGAGCCTGCGAATTGCGGCTCGCTGATACTGGCCCAGGCGGCGCGCGCCAGCGGCGGCAAGGTTATCGTCCAGGTTAAACGTATCGTGCCCGCCGGCACACTGGATCCGCGCGATGTGCGGGTGCCCGGATTCCTGGTCGATGCCATCGTGCATCACCCCGGCCAGCGGCAGACCACCCACGTCGATTTCGATCCGACCTTGGTCGGAGATGCCCGTTTCGATCTTGCGCAAGTGCCCAAGAGGCCGGAGGACGATGCCAAGATTGTGCTGCGGCGCGCATTGGCGGCGGCAAAGCCCGGCGATGTGCTTGCCATAGGCTATGGCGTTCCCGGCTATTTGCCCGCGGTCGCCATCGAAGAGGGACGCTTCGACGACATTATCTTTACGATCGAGCACGGCGTGGTCGGAGGCATCAACGGATATGCCGCCGGCGGGAAGACGTTTCCCGTCTCGCATAATCCGGACGCCATCATCGACTCGGCGGACCAGCTCCGCCTGTATGCCGGAGGGGGGATAGATTGCGCTTACCTGGGGGTGGGCGAAATCGATTCGGCCGGCAATGTGAACGTCAGCCGCTTTGGCGATCGCATCCCCGGTTCGGGGGGATTCATCGAGATTTCGCAAGGTATCCGGCGCATTGTCTTTTGCACCGTTATCGGTGACAAGGGGCGCCGGAAATTCGTCGAAAACGTCCAGCAAATAACCTTCTCCGCGCAGGCCGCCCTGCGCCAGGGGCAGGAAATTCTATACATCACCGAACGCGCCGTGTTCGGATTGACCGAGCATGGCCTGACGCTATTGGAGATTGCCGAGGGCCTGGACATACAGCGCGACGTGCTCGACCGCATTGGCGCACGTGTCCACGTCCCTTCAAACGTCGCCCGGATGGCCGTTCATGGCCGGATCGGCGAGCTAACTTCGTAATTCACTAATTAAAGGATTTGTTATGCAAAACAACTTGAAAAGCCGGGTCAAGAATGGCGATCTGCTTCATGGCATGTTCATCATGATTCCGTCTCCGGCGGTGGTGGAAATGGCGGGTTATGCGGGATTTGATTATGTCGTTCTCGATACCGAGCATGGCGCCTCCGGAACGGAAATGCTGGAGAACCAAGTGCGCGCCGCCGAGGCGTCCGGTGTAACCAGCCTGGTCAGGTCGGTTGGCCAGACCCCCGGCGAGATCCTGCGCGCGCTGGAGACCGGCGCAAAAGGGTTGCTGGTGCCGCACGTGGCAACGGCCGAGCAGGCCGCGGCAATTGTGCAAGCCGCTCACTACCCGCCCGTGGGCATCCGCGGCATGGCGACGACTTCCAGGGCCGGGCGTCATGGCGTAACGACGGTTTCCAAACACTTGCAGGAGGCCGCCGAAAGCACGATTGTGATGGTTCAGATCGAAGATGCGTCGGCGCTGCCCAATGTTCCGGCCATCGCCCGCACCAAGGGCATAGACGGCGTATTCATCGGGCCGGCGGACCTGGCCATTTCGCTGGGCTTTCCCGGCCAGCCGGATCATCCCAAGGTTGCCGAGGCGATTGGCAAGATTTCGCGGGAGGTCAAAGAGGCCGGCCAAGTGCTGGCCGGATTCGCCAAGTCCGAGGTCGACGCGGCGGTTTTGGCTCAGCAGGGCGCAACTTTTATTTGCCTCTCTTCGACGTTGATCATCTCCGCGAGATTTGTCGAACTGGCCAAGAACCTGAGGAAATAATGAGCAAGGTAATCAGTATTGAACAAGCGGTGGCGCGTATTGCCGACGGCGCGACAGTCGCGGTCGGTGGCACGGGGCCGGTGCTCGAGCCGGATGCCATTCTCGCCGCGCTTGAACAGCGCTTCCTCAAGGAAGGCCATCCCCGCGACCTGACCGCCTTTTGCCCCATGCTGCCGGGGGATCGTGCCGGGACGGGCGGCCTGAATTGCTTTGCCCATGAAGGGATGCTGGCGCGCATGATAGGCGCATCGTTCAGCATGAAACGCCATCCGCGCTTGCTGGAACTGATAGGCGCGGGCAAAGCGGAAGGATATATCCTGGGGATGGGCACGGCGGTTCAGTTGCTGACTGCGATCGGTTCGCACAAGCCCGGCGTTTTTACTGTGGTCGGGACCGGCAGTTTCCTGGATCCGCGTGTGGAAGGCGGTTGCATGAACAGCCGGTCCACCCGGCCGCCGGTGCGCATCGAGAAGCTGGACGGCAAAGAGTATCTTTACTATCCCAGCTTTCCCGTCGATGTGGCGATCATCCGGGGCACGACGGCGGATGAAAACGGCTACATCACGATGGAAGAAGAGCCGAACACGCTGGGTATGCTGGAAATCGCGCTGGCGGCCAAGGCGAGCGGCGGTATCGTGATTGCGCAAGTCAAGCGCGTTGCGCGCGCCAACAGCCTGGACCCCCGGCTGGTGAAGGTGCCGGGTCCGCTTGTCGACATGATCGTCGTCAACCCTCGCCAGACGCAGTTGTCGCCGCAAATGGCGGCTCCCGAAAATGGCTGGAATCCCTTCCTTGCCGGCGCCATGAAGACTTCCTATGCGGACATGCCCCGGATGGCGTTGGGGGCGCAGAAGTTCATATTGCGCCGCGCCGCCATGGAATTGAAAGCCAACGATGTTATCAACGTCGGCGCGGGCGTTGCCACCCAGCTTCCCCGGATAGCGCTGGAAGAGGGCATTCTCGACGATGTGGTGTTCACCAATGAGCACGGGGTGTTCGGCGGCTTGATGGCGACCGCCACGGGCGGATCGTTCGTTCCGGCCTACAACGCCGACGCCATCATGGATTCGGCGTTCCAGTTCAACTTCTACGACGGCGGCGGCCTGGATATTACCTTTCTCGGCATAGGGCAGATCGACGGCAGCGGGCATGTCAATGTCAGCAAGTTCGACCAGGAGTGGAACGGCCCGGGCGGTTTCAACAATATTATCGAAGTGACGCCTCGCATTGTGCTGTGCGGATCCCTGACATCCGGCGGTCTGCGGGTCGCGGCGGAGAATGGCGGCCTGCGCATCGTGCAAGAAGGGCGCTTTCGCAAGTTCGTCCAGCGCGTCGAGCAGATTACGCTGAATGCGGGCCGGGCCTTCAAGAAGGGACAAAGCGTCAAGTACATCACCGAGCGGGCGGTATTCCAATTGGGAGCCGATGGCATCGAGCTGGTCGAGGTGGCGCCAGGCATGGATGTCGACCGCGATATACGTCCTTATGTAGGTTTTCCGTTAACCCTATCCCCGGCATTGAAGACTATCGATGAGCGCGTTTATCGCGAAGCGCCCATGGGTCTGGCCAATACTTTGTAGGAGCAATTTCATGCCTTATCAACCTGAACCCGTTGTCCTTGGCCTTTGGTTCGAGGATTTCGATCCATCGCAAGAAAGATTGTCGCCCGGACGAACCATTACCGAAACGGATCTTGTCATGTTCGCGGGAATTACCGGCGACTTCAGCCAGGTCCATACCGACGACGAGTTTTGCAAGAGAACCGAATTCGGCGCAAGGATAGCCCACGGCCTGTTGGGCCTGTCTATCGCGCAGGGGCTGTCATGGCGCACCAACTACACGCAAGGCACGGGGGTGGCTTCCCTGGCCTGGAACAAGTGGACATTCAAAGGGCCTATATTCATAGGCGATACTCTGCGAGTGCGCTGGCGCCTTCTGGAAAAGCGCGAGAGCGGCAGCAAGCCGGGAATGGGCATCATTACCGAGTTCGTGGAACTGGTGAACCAGCACGGCAAGGTGGTGCAGCATGGCGAGCATGTGACCATGATAAGGAAGCGTCCCCATGCCGCCTGACGCCGATTTCAAGTATCTACGCTACGAGTTGCGGGAACGGGTGTTGACGATTACCTTGAATCGCCCCGAGGTGCTCAATGCCTGCAATTCCGCGACCCATCTGGAGGTGCAGGCCACCATCGAGCGGGCCGAGCTGGACCCGAATGTACGCGCGATCATCATGACGGGGGCGGGGCGGGCGTTTTGTTCCGGTTCCGACTTGAGGGAGGTCGGGCAATTCAAGGGTGCTGAAGCCCGCCGTTATCTGAAACTTGATTTTGCCACCAAAAATCGGGTGGCGGCGTGCGCGAAGCCGGTTATCGCCGCCCTGCATGGCCATGTGGCGGGGGGCGGTTTTGAGCTTGCGCTGGCTTGCGATATCCGTTTGGTCGCCGATAATGTCTTGTTTTCGCTTCCTGAAATTTTGCTGGGCACTATCCCGGGATCCGGCGGGCTGCAAAGGTTGCCGCAGGTGGTCGGTTTGGGCATTGCCAAAGAATGGGCAATGACGGGACGGCGAATCGATGCCGCCGAGGCATACCGGACCGGTCTTGCGAACCATGTCTATTCGCCCGACACCCTGATGGCCGAAGCGATGGCGCTGGCGGAATCGCTTGCGCAGCGCGCGCCGCTGTCGCTTACCCTGGCGAAAATTGCGCTCGATCCCGAGCCTCCGGCCTCGGATGGCATTACGGGCGCCTACCATATGCTTGCCTCGCAAGCCTGCCACGATGACCCGGTGTACCATGAACAGGCGGGAAGCTACGGTTCAAAGACTAGGGGCTAAAAAACCCGCCCGCGTGGCTTTGACCAGATCACCCGTAGGGCGGGTGGCGCATCGGGCACAGGGCCCTAGTTGAGCAAGCGCCATTGCCCGTTTTTCACGGTGATCAGCTCGCGGCCGCGCTTGTCGAAGCCGCTGTGATCTTGCGGGCTCATGTTGTAGACGCCCTGGGTAGCCACCAGTTCGTGGGTTTTTTCCAGGGCGTCGCGCAACGCGCCGCGGAATTCCGGCGTGCCTGGCTTGGCGGCCTTGGCTGCCACAGGAATGGCTTGTTCCAGCAGCAGGCCGGCGTCGAACACATTGGCGCCGAAGGTGGCGGGCGGCGCGCCATAAAGCTTGGTGTAGCGGGCGATGTAGTCTTGCGCTATTTTCCTGGACGGATTGCTGTCGGCGATTTCGGGCAGCACCAGCATCAGTCCGGCCGCCAATATGGTGCCCTCGACATCCTTGCCGCCCAGTTTCAGGAAGGCGGGCAGCGCGGCGCCATGGGTTTGATAGAACTGGCCTTTGTAGCCCTGCTTGGCCAAGGTGGCCTGCGGCAATACGGCCGCCGTGCCGGTGCCGGCGATCAGTACCGCGTCGGGTTTGGCGGACAGTATTTTAAGGGCCTGGCCGGTCACCGAGTTGTCCGAGCGCTGGTAGCGCTCGACGGCCACGAGTTTGATCTGGTTTTGCTTGGCCAAGTCGCCGAACACTTTTAGCCAGTTTTCGCCGTAGGCATCGTTAAAGCCTATGAAACCGGCGGTCTTGACCCCGGTGCTGACCATATGGCTGACCAGGGCCTGGGCGATGAGGTCATCGTTCTGTGTGGTCTTGAATACCCATTTCTTTTCGGGCGTCATGGGCAGGATGACGGACGCGGTGCCTACCGGCGAGAGCATGGGGGTGCCGGCCTCGGCGGCGAACTGGATAACCGCCATCGCATTGGGCGAGCCCGTGGGTCCGATGATGGCGTCGACCTTTTCTTCGCTAAGCAGTTTTTTGAAAATGGCGACTGTCTGGGTGGGATCGCTGGTATCGTCGAGCGAGATGTATTCCACTGACAAATCGCCTATTTTCCTGGGCAGAAGCGCAGCGGTGTTCTTTTGCGGGATGCCGACCATGGCGGTGGGGCCGGTTGCCGACGTGACCACGCCTATTTTGACTTGGGCCAATACAGGGGCGGCGCCGAGCGCGGCAAGCAGGACCGTGGCGATGGCAAGCGATTTGAACGGCATGGACGGTTCTCCGGTGGGTATTGCGGCAATAAGGGGGGCGCCGCGGGTGTTTTTTGCGTTTCGACAGGGCTATTTTAAACGGACGCGCAGCGCTACGCGGCACGTTTTTTGCTGGTTTTTACTTGAAAACAGGCAAAAAAACACCGAAAACAGGAACTTTCGACAGAATTTCGCTTCTTATAAACATAAGGAGCATCTCTCGCTATTTGTCATTAGCACTCAGGATGGCAGAGTGCTAATATAAGCAAATAGAAAACGTCATTTTCCACGAGGACTGTTTATCTGATGACTCACAGTACGCAATCCCTGGCCTTGTCCAACCATCAATTGGCAATGGCTATTTCCAATCCCGGTGCGCTAGGCACGATCGAGGCCTATATCAGCGCTGTAAATCGTTTGCCCATGCTCACGCACGAGCAGGAACTGGCGTTGGGCAAGCGCTTGCGCGATGACTCGGACCTCGATGCCGCCCGGCAGCTCATTACATCGCATTTGCGCCTGGTCGTTTCCATCGCCCGGCAGTATTTGGGCTACGGCCTGGCCCATGCCGACCTTATCCAGGAGGGCAATGTGGGGCTCATGAAAGCCGTCAAACGCTTCGATCCCGAACGCGGCGTGCGGCTGGTGTCGTTTGCGGTGCATTGGATTAAGGCCGAAATCCACGAATATATTGTGCGCAACTGGCGCATGGTCAAGGTCGCCACCACCAAAGCGCAACGCAAGCTGTTCTTCAATTTGCGCCGCATGCGTCCCGACGGGCAAACACTGGACCCCGAACAGGTCGACACCATTGCGCGTGAATTGAATGTTCGGCCGGAAGACGTCAGCGAAATGGAAGTCCGCATGTCCGGCCGCGAAATGGCTCTGGACGCGCCCGGCGACGATGACGACAGCTATGCGCCCATTTCGTATCTGTCCGACGAAGGCATGCAAGAGCCATCGCGCGTGCTCGAACGCCGCGCTCTGGACGATTTGCAGGGATCCGGCTTGACCGACGCCATCGAAAGCCTTGATGCGCGTTCGCGCCGCATTGTCCAGGCCCGTTGGCTGCAAGACGAGGGCGGCGCCACATTGCACGAACTGGCCGCCGAATTCGGCGTTTCGGCCGAGCGCATACGCCAGATTGAAACCGCCGCCTTTAAAAAGCTGCGTACGGTTTTGGCCGCCTAGGGCCTGTTGGCGCTAAATCCCCGTCCGCATGATTGGTCAACAGGCCCTAGGCCTTTGATTCAGGCTTTTGGCTCGACATAGTTTTTTACACCTTTCCCCCGCTGATGCCGAACTTATCGGCATCAGTGTGTACTAACACTTATAGGCAGTGGGTTGCTGTGCGATGCGCGAGTCATTGTCCTATCGTCCGCTTCGGCTTCTCCTCTTCCCCTCCCTTTTGAAGCGGATGTTTACGGGACACCACCAGGTGTCCCTTTTTTTGGCTGCGCGGTTTAGGGCCCGTTAACGCTACATCCCCGCCCGCGTGACGGGTCAAGGCCGCGCTGGCCGTGTTGCGTATGCTCGCCATAGCGGCGACTACGTCTGCGCTTCGCACCTTGCCAGCGCGGCCTTGACCCGATCACCCATAGGGCCGTTGTCATATCGTGCGCAGGGCCGCGTTGCGGATTCGTTGCGTACGCTCGGTATGCCGCCTCACCCGCGCCTTGCCCTGCGCACGATATGACAACGGCGTGGGCGGGGATGTAGCGTTAACAGGCCCTAGCCAGGCAATGCGTGTATTATTTACAGCAGGAAACGCGTTGTCTTTAGCGCCCGGAAAATTGCTCCTGGGGCTGGCAGCAAGCAAAACGGCGGCTCCCGCCAAAATCGGCAAAAAAAGATATGCTGTGCCTGCGTCGGCATGCGGCAAAGCAAGGGGAGCAATATGCAAATAGGAAGTATCGTGTTTGGCCTGGCCGGCTTGCTGGCCCTGGTGTCGTTCATGCCCGCAATAGCCGGCCGGCTGCGCCTGCCCTATTCCGTCTTGTTGGCGATCGTGGGTTTTGTTCTTGGCTTGATCATTCACGTTCATAGCTGGGCGCCCATGGTCATGTCCGATTTTCTGGACTCCCTGCAGCATTTCCAGGTGTCGTCGGAAACCTTCCTGTTCGTTTTTCTGCCCATCCTTTTGTTTGAAACCTCGCTGGCGCTGAATGTGCGCCGTTTGCTGGACGACATCGGGCCTATCCTGATGATGGCCATCGTGGCGGTTTTGGTCTGCACCGTAGCCGTCGGATTTTCCATCAATGCGGTGTCGGGCTACGGCCTGGTGGTTTGCCTGATGCTGGGGGCCATCGTCGCCACCACAGATCCTATCGCGGTGGTCAGCGTGTTTCGCGAAGTCGGCGCGCCCAAGCGATTGACCACCCTGGTGGAAGGCGAATCGCTCTTCAATGACGCGGCATCGATTGCCTTGTATTCGGTGTTGCTGACCGTGATCTATAGCGGCCGCGAACCGTCGGTCGAGCAGGTGTTCTACAGCTTTTTATTCAAGTTCATTGGCGGCGGACTAGTCGGCTTCCTGATGGCCCGCATAGCCAGCGGTCTGTTTATCTGGCTGCGCGGCTGGCCCACGGCCGAAATCACGCTGACCGTGGCCTTGGCATATCTGGCTTTCTATATATCCGAGCATTACCTGGGCGTGTCCGGCGTGGTGGCCACCGTGATTGCCGGTCTGGTGGTCGGTTCGACCGGGCGCACCCGCATGTCGCCGACGACTTTCGAGCAGCTATCGGCTTCCTGGTCGCAGTTCGGGTTCTGGGCGAATTCGCTGATTTTCGTTTTCGCCGCCATGTTGATTCCGCGCATGGTGGCGGACATTACCTGGACCCAGGTATTGCTGATCTTGCTGGTATTCCTGGTAACCCTGGTGGCGCGCGGGGTAATGGTATTTGGCGTGCTCCCTCTTTTGGGCCTGACGCGTTTCGGCACTCAGGTCAGCCGCGCCTATCGCGTGGTCATGTGGTGGGGCGGCTTGCGCGGCGCGGTGTCTTTGGCGTTGGCGCTGGCCGTGACCGAGCAGCAAGGCGTGCCCTACGAGGCGCGCCAGTTCATTGGCGTGGCCACCACGGGTTTTGTGCTGATGACGCTATTCGTCAATGGCATCAGCCTGCGGCCGCTGATACGCCGGCTGCGGCTCAATGAGCTTTCGCCTTTTGATCGGACCTTGCGCAACCAGGCTCTGGTCATAGCGCTGGAAGACTTGCGCGACAAGACCGATGAGATCGCCCGCAACGAACATATCGGCGACGATGTGCAGGCTCGCGTGCACGCCGTCTTCGATGTTGCCCAGGCCAGTGTCGACGGCGGCGAAGTCAACCAGTTGTCGCACGGCCAGAAAGTGTCCATAGGGCTGGCCATGCTGGCATCGCGCGAAGAAGAAATGTTTTTCGACACGCTCAAGGCGCAGGTGGTGGATTGGCGCACGGCCGAGGCGTTGTTGGCGCGCGCCGAGCGCATGAGCGACGCGGTGCGGACCGGCGGACTGGAAGGCTTCCAGGCCGCCATCGCGGCCGATTTGCGCTATTCGACGACCTTCCGCCTTTCCCTGCGGGTGCACTACTTGTTTGGATTCCAGGGCTGGCTGGCGCGGGAATTGGCCAAGCGCTTCGCCAATCTGATGAGCAAGCGCTCTGTCGCCCAGCACCTGATCAGTTTCGCCGAGAAAGAAATCACGCCTTTGCTGGGGTCCGAGGCAACCCAGGCCATTGTGCAGGCCCATCGCCAGCGTCTGGTGCTGCTGGAGGGTTCATTGCAGGCAATGAACCTGCAGTACCCTTTGTTTGCGCACTGGCTGCAGGAGTCGTACCTGGGCCGCATGGCGCGTGCGCTGGAGCGCTTGCGCTACCGCGACATGCTGGCGCATTTCCTGATCACCGGCGAGATGTACTCCGATCTGATCAAGCAAATCGATCAGCGCTGGAGCCACATCGACGAACGCCCCGCCCTGGATATCGCCATCAGCGCGAAAGAGTTGATCCAGCGCGTGCCTATGTTCGAAGGGGCGTCGCCCAATGCGCTCAAAGCCATCGGCAAGCTGTTGAAGCCGCGCCTGGCGGTTCCCGACCAGAATATCAGGATGCAATTCGGCCGCAGCCGCGTCATGTATTTTGTGGCGTCGGGCGCGGTCACTATCCATTTGCCCGACCATACGACGGTCGAATTGGGCACCGGAGAAATCTTCGGCGCCATGGCGCTGGTCACCGGCACGGAATTCGAAGCGAAGGTGACGTCGCTGGGTTACAGCCGCCTGCTGATGCTGACGGAGGGCGATTTCAAGGCCTTGCTGGCGGGCGACGAGGCATTGCGCGAGAAAATCGATGCTGTGGTCAGGCAGCGCATGCGCGCCCTGGAAGTCTGGCAGCAGTTTCAGTCGGGCGAGCGCCAGCATGAACCGTTGCCGGATCTGCGGCCGTCGGCGTCTTGAATTGGCTTGGGCTAATCCACCGCGACTGCCACAGGCCCTAGTCCGAATGGCGCTTACTTAGCGCAGTTGTTCCGGTAGAAGCGATGCCAGGATGCTGTGGCTGAGCAGGGGGCATTTGGGGTTTTTGCTGACGGGGTTATTTTGCTTGCGGTCGCTTGAAGTGTCTGTTGGCGGTGTTTGTATTGCTTGTTGGCGATGTTCGTATTGTTTGCCGACGGTTTCATCTTCTCTGCGGTCGCTTGAATCGTCTGCTGGCGAGGTTCGTGCTGTTTGCGGGCTGTGTTCGTATTTGCTGTGGGTGTTTGTATTTGCTGGTGGGGTACATATTTCTCGTGCCGTCCGTCGGGGGTAAGGCCTATGGCGTCCAGCCCGGTCGGCCGTTCAGGCGCCTGCGCGCCTGACACCGTGCGCTAATCTCGTCCGGCGGCCGTTGCCTGGTTGCGTTCTTTTTGGTCACTTCGGCGGCTCGCCTCCCTACGATTCCACTTGCTCGGCCTCCGACGGGCTGGACGCCATAGGCCTTACCCCCGACGGACTCTGGTGTGTCTTAAACACGGGCGCTGGCACGGTCTGGGTTCTTGCGCTTCGTTGGGTCGTGTTGTTGCTGATCGAAGACGTTACAGTGCCCGGCAATTTTCGGCCCCTACGTTGAACTGACCCCCAGAAGTTGGACACCGATCCAACCTTTGGGGTGTTTTTTATGGCGAAGTACGATGAGCAATTCAAGCTATCCGTAGTGCAAAGCTACGAGACGGGGCCACAAGGCTTCAGGTCCGTTGCGCGGCGCTATGGTCTTGACTATGCGATGGTGAAGCGCTGGGTCGCTGCCTACCGGCAACATGGGCAGCTAGGCCTACGCAAGAAATTCAGCCACTACAGTGCAGAATTCAAGCTGTCTGTGCTGCACCGGATGCAGCAAGAGGAACTATCAGCCAATCAGGCGATTGCGCTGTTCAATATTCGAGGTGGGACAGGCATCATCGCTGACTGGCAATGCCGGTATCATGAGAGGGGTGTGGCTGGACTTCAGCCCAAACCCCGAGGCCGCCCGAAGAAGATGTCAGCCCCTGAATCGCCCAAATCCGCAGATCCGTTGCTTGATGACAAGCGCTCCCGCCAAGACCTGATGCAAGAGGTCCAGTATCTGCGTGCGGAGGTGGCCTACCTAAAAAAATTGCGGGCCTTGCTTCAGGCCAAAGAGCAAGCTGCGCAGAAAAAGCGCAAGTAGTGCTCGAACTGAGGCAAGGCCACACGTTGACGAGGCTGCTGAAGGCAGCGGACCTGTCACGCAGCACGTTTTACTATCAGGCCAAGGCCCAGCAGACTGAGGATCCGCATGCGGGGTTAAAGGCACGCATCCGCGCTGTGTATGAGTGTCACAAGGGCCGCTACGGCTACCGACGCATTACGGCGGCGCTACGCCAGGCAGGTGAGATGGTCAACCACAAGACGGTACAGCGACTGATGCAGGCAGTGGGACTGAAGTCTCTGGTGCGGCCAAAAAAGTACCGTTCCTATCGAGGACAGCAAGCCAATGTCCCTAATGTCCTGGCTCGCCAATTCCAGGCACAACGACCGAATCAGAAGTGGGTCACTGATGTGACCGAGTTCAACGTCCAGGGACACAGGCTGTATCTCTCACCAGTGATGGACCTGTACAACGGCGAAATTGTGTCCTATACAATGCAGCGGCGGCCTCACTTCCCACTGGTGAGCAGCATGCTCAAAAAAGGCGCTGGCCAAGCCCTGGCAAGGACGCTCCGCTCCTGCATTCCGACCAAGGCTGGCAATATCAAATGCCCGCCTATCAGCGTCAACTCATCGAGCGGGGTCTGACCCAGAGCATGTCACGCAGGGGAAACTGTCTGGACAATGCCGCCATGGAAAGCTTCTTCGGCACCCTGAAGTCCGAGTTCTTCTATCTGAACCGCTTCGAGAGTATTGAGCAACTCCAGGCCGGCATCCGCCAGTACATCCACTACTACAATCACGACCGCATCAGGACCAAACTAAAAGGCCTGAGTCCGGTGCAATACCGAACTGGGGCTATGGTCTTTACATCTATGACCGTCCAACTTCTGGGGGTCAGTCCCTCAACGGGTGGGCCGAAAATTGCCGTACACGATTGGGCATGCGACGGGGGCTGCCGATTCGACGGGATTACGGTCAATCTCGCAGGTCTTGTCGCGCAAAGTGAGCATGGGTTTGGGAGGTGTGATCAGAAGCTGTGAACACCTTACACAGATTTTGGAACGCGGAGGCCGAGCGTATCCGGCCCCTACGGGTGGGCCGAAAATTGCCGCCCACGATTGGGCATGAGACGGGGGCTGTCGATTCGACGGGATTACGATCAATCTCGCAGATATTGTTGCGCAAGCTGATCACGGGCCTAGAACCTGTGGTCAGAGGCTGTGGGCACCTTACACAGATTTTGGAATGCGGGGGCCGAGCGTATCAAGGGATACAGCAGCCATGAAATCATCGGGCAGCATTTCAGCCGCTTTTTTCCGACGCGGATTTCGCGGCCGATGCATGACCGAGCTCCCACTTGCGTGACATGATCGGCGCACGAAAACACCCTCCACATTACGGCAATCGCGTATGGCCCTCTTGCCCCGTGCAGGGGCGAGAGAGCCGGGCACCGCAAACTCTTTCGACCCCAAAACCTGTAGCCAACGAAGCGCAAGAACCCGAGCCGTCCCGGCGCCCGTGGCCACACGACACTGTAGTCTGGCGGGGGTCATGCCGGTGGGAGCCAGCCCGTTGGAGGCCGAGCAAGCGGAATCGTAGGCAGGCGTGCCGCCGAAGCGAACCAGAAGAACTCCAGCGGGCAGCGGCCGCCGGACGAGATTAGCGCGCGGTGTCAGGCGCGCAGGCGCCTGAACGGCCGACCGGGCTGGCTCCCACCGGCATGGCCCCCGACGGACGGCACGAGAAATACAAACACCGCCAGCAGACAATACGAACACCGCCAGCAAACAATACGAACACCGTCAGCAAACACATACAAACACCGTCGGCAGACGATTCAAAACGATGTGACACCTTGGCTCGCGCCGCCGGGCGATCGCATCCGTATTCCGTGCCATGGCCGTCCGCGGCGGCCTAAATAAGCGCCATTCTCCCTAGTCCGGTCTACAGCAATTGCTTGATGTCGGCGGCGATATCCTGCGCCGTGGCGTTGCCGCTTACCAAGACGCGCGATTCGCCTTGCTGATCAAGAATATAGAAGGAAGATGCATGGTCCATACCGTATTGCTCGGCGGTGCCGCCCGCTGATTTGGCGTAATAGGCTTTGAACGATTTGGCCGTTTTGCCCAGTTGCTCTGGTGTGCCGGTAAGGCCGACGAAATTCGGGTTGAACGCCTTGACATAGGCCGACAAGACTTCCGGCGTATCGCGGGCCGGATCGACGCTGATCATGATGACCTGCACTTTCGCGGCGTCGGCGCCCAGCAGTTCCATGGCTTGCGAGAGCTCGGCCATGGCGGTGGGGCAAACATCGGGGCATTGCGTAAAGCCGAAGAAGATCACGGCAACCTTGCCTTTATAATCGGCCAGTGTGCGCGTTTGGCCGCTGCCGTCTTGCATGTTCAGGTCGCGACCCAATTGCGTGCCGCTGATATCCGAACCTTTGAAAGCCAGTTCTTTTTTACCGCAGCCCGCCAAAAAGGCTGATGCCGCCAAGGCGGCCGAAACGGCCAGGAGATTGCGGCGCTTGCTTGAAAAACCAGACATGAAAAATCCCGGGTTGTGAATCAGATTAACGCGACCCAATGGTCGACCAGCAGTGCCGCGAACAGCAGGGCCAAGTACAGAATCGAAAAGCGGAACAGCTTGCGCGATAGCTCGTCCGAGTAGTTTTTGTACAGGCGCCAGGCATACGATATGAATATGCCGCTGAGGACGACAGCGGCCGTCAGGTAGACCATGCCGCTCATGCGCACGACAAATGGCAAGAGAGTGGCGGCAAACAATACAAAGCTGTATAGCAGGATGTGCAGGCGGGTGAACTGCTTGCCGTGGGTTACCGGCAGCATGGGCAGGCCCGACTTGGCGTAATCGTTGTTGCGGTACAGGGCCAGGGCCCAGAAATGCGGCGGTGTCCAGATGAAGATGATCAGGACCAGGGTCCAGGCTTCGGCGGGAACCGAATTGGCGATCGCGGCCCAGCCCAGCGCGGGCGGCATGGCGCCGGACAGTCCGCCGATAACGATGTTTTGCGGAGTGCAGCGGCTTCAGGATGATGGTGTAGATGACAGCGTAGCCGACGAAGGTGGCGAAGGTCAGCCACATGGTCAGCGGGTTGACCCGGGTGTACAGCACCAGCATGCCCAGCCCGCCCAGCATGCCCGACAGCGTAATGACTTGCAGATTGCTGATGGTGCCGCGGGCGGTACCGCGCCTGCGCGGTGCGCAGCATGCGCGCATCGATTTCCTGTTCGATCAGGCAGTTCACGGCAAAGGCGGCGGCGGCCAGCAGCCAGATGCCCACGGTGCCCGCCGCCACCTTGCCCAGGTCGGGCAGGCCGGGATGGCCAGGAACATGCCTATGATGGCGCAAAACACGGCAAGCTGGGTAACGCGCGGCTTGGTCAGCACCAGGTACTGTCGGAAAATAGCTTGCGTTGGGGCGGTAACAGTAGTCATGCCGGTATTTTAGCTCCTGATAGTCGGACGACAGGCGCACCAGAGAGCGTGACACTGGCCAGGACCAGGCCGGCGGCGCCGCCATTATGCAATACCGCGATCAATAAGGGCCATTGGAAAAAAATGGTGGTCAGGCCGGTGAGCAATTGGGCCAGCAGCAAGCCCAGCACAAGCCGGGCGGGCCCGCGCAAGCCAGGGTCGGCCGCATTTTCCAGGCCAGCTACCCAAGTAGGCAAACACCAGGAAGGCGAAGTTGCGGTGTATCCAATGGATGGCGGTCAGGGCGTATTGGGAAATCATTTCGCCCGAAGGCAGCATCGCCCAATCCGCGGATCAGCGAATAGCCGCCATCGAAGTCCATGGGCGGCACCCACTGGCCGTGGCACATGGGAAAGTCCATGCAGGCCAGCGCGGCATAGTTGGTGCTGACCCAGCCGCCCAGCGCGATCTGCGGTAGACAGCAACAGCAGCCCGCCGGCGATCCAGGGGCGCCAGCGGCGGGCCTGGCGGAGCGATCGGGCGGGCGGCTTTCTGCTTGGGCGGCGAGCCAGGTCATCAGCGCCAGCAGCAGCATGCCGCCCAGCAGGTGGCTGGTGACGACGACAGGCATCAGCTGGTGCGTGACGGTCCATGCGCCGAAAGCGCCCTGCAGGCATACGGCGATCAGGGTCACGATGGCCAGCCGCGGGGAATGGCCCAATGGCGGCGATAGCGCCAGGCCATGTAGACGATACCGATGATCAGCATGCCCAGTATCGAGCCGGCATAGCGATGGACCATTTCGATCCAGGCCTTGGAAAGCTGACCGCGCCATAAGGCATGGACTGCAAGGCTTGGTCGATATGGCCGCTGGCGCCCATGGGCGTTATGTTGCCATAGCAGCCGGGCCAATCGGGACAGCCCAGCCCGGAATCGGTCAGGCGCACGAAGGCGCCGAACATGATCAGGTCCAGCGTTAAAAACCAGGTGGCGAAAACCAGCTTTCTATAGCGGGAAGTAATGCGTTCTGGCATGCCGGCCTAGCCAATGCGTGAGTTGCGTATCAGTTTCCTGATGTCGTCGCGCACCGAGTGGGGTCGGCGTTGGCGGGAAACTCCAGCATCAGGTTGCCCAGGGGATCGATGATCCAGATGTGCTCTTTCAGGGCCGCCTGCGCCGCGCGGCGCTGGCTCTGGGGGCAAGATAAGCGGCCAGTTGTTCCGGATCGGCGCGCAGCATGTTCGTGCCTGTCGTAGGCGCTGGGCAATTTGGTCGGGCACCGGCGCATTGTCGGTAATGAACCACACGCGTGCCAGGCGCTCACGTTCTTGCCCTGGCTGGCGTGCGTATTGCGCATGATGAACAGCTTGCGTTGGCGCAGCGACTCGCGGCAGGCGCCGCCGTCGGCGCTGAGCCAGCAGCCATTTGCCGTGCAGGCTGCGCAGGTCGAAGGGCTTGCCGTCCAGCGTGGTCAGCGGCAATGCGGCGGCGTCGGGCATCGGCCGCTGCGGCTCGACGCTGTGCCATAGTTGCTGGCCGTCCTGGGGGCCACCAATGCGGGCACGTAATAGGCCAGCAAGGCGAACACCAGCGGGAGCCAGGCAAATGGCCAGGATCAGGACAAGGTGGCGCCCTCGATCGTGATCGGGAAGGCGCTTTGGGCATAACAGGGCTGGAACTGACCGCAATGTTTCCTTACGAGCGTCGGGGACGTTGATCGTTTCGGCGCAAGGCGCGCCACGCAACAACAAGCCACGCAATGGCGGCGATGGCCGCAAAGCCGAACCACTGCAGCGCATAGCCCAGGTTTTTGTCGAAATCAGCGAAGGCTCGGGCCATTCCTGGCGAACCGGGCTGGCCGCGTTGGCCGCGTGGCGCCGGTCGTGCCGCATCCCGAACTGGGCCAGGACGCCGGGCAGCAGTGTCAAGCCGGTGGCCTTGCCGTAGGCCGCAAGATCCAGGTTCTGCACTCGGGGCACGGGGCCGGCGGCGTCGGGCAGTTGGGCCGGCAATGGCGCTAGCGCTGGCAGCCGACATGACCATAATTCGAACAGGCGCGGCACGCGGTCGAGCAGTTCGCCGCTTACCGTTTGCCCGCCGGCTGGGGCGGGACACGCCCGGCATGGTTTGGCCTGGGCCGCATGGGCCGCGGCAGCCATCCGCGCAGCACCAGGACGGCGGTGTTGGCGGCGGCGTCGCTCAGCAGCAGCGGTGTCGCCACCCAGATATCCCGGCTGGCCGTTGTCATTGCGATTGTCGAGCAGCACAGTGAGGTCGTGCAGCCAGATGCCATGCGCTGTTGCGGGCCGCCACGGCGTCAGATCCTGGGCGGGTGCGCCGGCGGCCAGAGGCCAGCGGCGCGGTGGCTCGCCCGGCTTCATTGAGGCCACCGATCGGCTTCGCGCTGGGCCGCGCGACAAGCTGCCAGCGGCCCAGCGATACGACCAGGATGGCACATGAGTCACCCAGATAGCATAAGGGCTGCCGACAGTGCGGTAAGATTGATGTGACGGACGTGCCATGTCTGCAATAATTCCAGTTTCACCGGAGGCCAAAATGCGCATTTCGTCGATCCTCGCCTTCCTAGGCATTGTCGGTAGCCTGGCTTCGGCCCTGTTCTACCTGATGAGGACAAGGGCAACACCAACCGTACCGTCAATGCCCTGACTGTGCGCATAGGCCTGTCGATAGTCCTGTTCCTGTTCGTGCTGTTTGCCCACCACATGGGCTGGATCGAAAGCACAGGCATTCCGCCAATGGCTGGCAGCCTGGCTGACCGCGCCGCAATGCCGTGCTCAACGGCGCCGCCGCCTTGCGGGCCGGAGAGGCGCCAGGCGCGCAAACCGGCGCGCGCATCAAAAACATTACATTGCAATCCGGAAACTACGCCGGCAAGGCCAGCCTGTATTCCAAATGGCGCTACGCTTTCAGAACCAGTAAACGAACAGATACAGGCCCAGCCAGACCACGTCGACGAAGTGCCAGTACCAGGCGGCGCCTTCGAAACCGAAATGGTGAGTCGGCGGTGAAGTGGCCTTGATCAGGCGGAACAGGATGACCGTCAGCATGATGGCGCCCAGAATCACGTGGAAACCGTGAAAGCCGGTAAGCATGGTAGAAAGTGAGCCATAGGCGCCCGAATTGAAGCAGGTTCAGTTCGTGATAGGCGTGGAAATATTCGTAGGCCTGGCAGGCCACGAAGGCGAAGCCCAGCAAGACCGTCAGTGCCAGCCAGAAAATGGTCTTGCCGCGATGGTTGTCGCGCAGCGCGTGGTGGGCAGATGGTCAGCGTCAGGCCCGAAGTCAGCAGCAGCGCGGTGTTGATGGTGGGCAGCCAGAACGGGCCGACAGTCTTGAATTGCTCGCACAACGCCCGCCGGCCCAGATTGGGCCAGCACCGCGATGAAATTCGGCCACAGCAGCGTCTGGTGATCCAGATCGCCCAGCCACGGCGTGGTGATCGTCGCGCGCGTACCACAGCGCATCCGAAGAATGCCGCGAAGAACATGACTTCGGAGAAGATGAACCAGCTCATGCTCCAGCGGTAGGAGGCGTCGACGCGCTTGCTGTTCATGCCGCCTTCGGATTCGCCGATGGCGTCGCCGAACCAGCCGAACAGCACGACGAACAGGCCGAGCAGGCCGACGACGAAAAGCCAGAATCCTACCGCGTAGCTATTGATCCAGAGGGCGGCGCCCAGCAGCGCCAGCAGCAGGCAAAAGCTGGCGCGAACCGGATGGACTGAATCGGCGGGCACATAGTAATAAGGTGCCTCGTTGCCCTGAGCCAAGTGACTTGCACTCATGGTGTTCTCCTGATGCGAATTATTAGATTGAAAATACTAGGTCAAGTAGGAAATGATCCACCGGGCGGACATGGCCAGAATAACCACGAAGGCGGCGGCGGCCAGCAAGCCGGCAAGTATCAAGTGCACCGGATTGAGCGTGGAAGTGTCTTCGCTGTACCCCTTGCCCTTGCGCACGCCCAGGAAACCCCAGGCCACTGCCTTCATCGTCTGGAAGAAATTGAGCTTGCGGCGCGAAATTTCCTGGATATCTTGGGTCATGGTGCTTAGCCTCCGAGGGTCCCGCCGCGCAGGAAGGTCCACGCAATGATCGCGATCACGATAATGACCAGGACGATGGCAGTGTGGCGGTTCTTCCGGCGCTGTTCGGGTGTCATGAGCTTGCCTTACTTGACGATGGGGGGAACGACAAAGGTGTGGAACGGCGCGGGCGAAGGCACCGTCCATTCCAGCCCTGTCGCGCCTTCCCAAGGCTTGGCCGGCGCAGGTTCGCCTTGCCCGGCGTAGGAGCGCAGGATGACGAACAGGAATAGCAGCTGCGACAGGCCGAACCAGAAGGCGCCGATGGTGGCGACCTCGTTGAAGTCGGTGAACTGCGCGGCGTAGTCGGCATAGCGGCGCGGCATGCCGGCCAGGCCCAGGAAGTGCATCGGGAAGAAGGTGACGTTGAACGAGATCAGCGACGACCAGAAGTGGAGCTTGCCGCGCTTTTCGTTGTACATCGCGCCGGTCCACTTGGGCATCCAGTAGTAGGAGCCGGCGAACAGCGCGAACAGCGAACCGGCCACCAGCACGTAGTGGAAGTGGGCCACCACGTAGTAGGTGTCCTGCACCTGGATGTCGATCGGCGCCACGGCCAGGATCAGGCCGGTGAAGCCGCCCATGCGTGAACACGAAGATGAAGCCGACCGCGAACAGCATCGGGCGTTTCGAAGGTCATCGAGCCGCGCCACATGGTGGCGATCCAGTTGAAGATCTTCACGCCCGTGGGCACCGCGATCAGCATGGTCGCGTACATGAAGAACAGCTGGCCGGTCACCGGCATGCCGGTGGTGAACATGTGGTGCGCCCACACGATGAACGACAGGATGGCGATGGACGACGGTGGCGTACACCATCGAGGCGTAGCCGAACAGGCGCTTGCGGGCGAACGCCGGCACGACTGGCCGAGACGATGCCGAAGGCCGGCAAGATCATGATGTAGACCTCGGGGTGGCCGAAGAACCAGAAGATGTGCTGGTACATGCACCGGGTCGCCGCCGCCGGCGGCGTTGAAGAAGCTGGTGCCGAAGTGGCGGTCGGTCAGCATCATGGTGATGGCGCCGGCCAGCACGGGCATCACGGCGATCAGCAGGTAGGCGGTGATCAGCCAGGTCCAGCAGAACATCGGCATCTTCATCAGCGTCATGCCGGGCGCGCGCATGTTGAGGATGGTCACGATGATGTTGATCGAGCCCATGATCGACGAGGCGCCCATGATGTGCATCGCGAAGATGCGCGAAGTCCATGCCGGGGCCCATCTGCAGCGACAGCGGCGCGTAGAGCGTCCAGCCGGCGGCGGTGGCGCCGCCCGGCATGAAGAACGAACGCCGTCAGCAGGATGGCGCCGACCGGCAGCAGCCAGAAGCTGAAGTTGTTCATGCGCGCGAAGGCCATGTCGGACGCGCCGATCTGCAGCGGGATCATCCAGTTCGCGAAGCCGACGAAGGCCGGCATGATCGCGCCGAACACCATGATCAGGCCGTGCATGGTGGTGAACTGGTTGAACAGTTCGGGGTGGAAGAACTGCAGGCCGGGCTGGAACAGCTCGGTGCGCAGCAGCAGCGCCAGCATGCCGCCTTCGATCAGCATGGTGAAGCGAAAAGATCAGGTACATCGTACCGATGTCTTTGTGGTTGGTCGCGAACAGCCAGCGCCGCCAGCCGTGTGGCTTGGCGTGTGCGTGGTCGTCGTGCGCGTGATCATCGTGCCCGGTGTGGCCGTGATCGATAGCGGTGCTGCTCATGATGGACTCCTTGCTGCTCAGTACTGCTGTCGTCGTGGCCGGGACGAAGACATCGACTCGAATACGAAACATGCATACCTGGCGCTGACGACTGCCGGCAAGACCGGGCTGCGCATTAGCGCGGCGGCCTTCACATCGGCGGCTGCACGACCGGATCCTTGCCCTTGCCCTGCATTGCTCCAGGCATTGCGGGTGTAGGTGATCGACGGCGGCGATTCGACGTCGATCAATTGGTGCGGAAGACGCCATGGCGGTGCCCGGACGGCCATTCAGCACGGTATGGATCTGCTCTGTCCTTGGGTGCCGAGGACGAGTGGCGTCGCCGTCGAGCGCCGGGAAAGTGCCGGGAACGCCCTTGCCGTTGGCCTGGTGGCAGGCCACGCAATTGGCAGTGTAGACCTTTTCGCCGCGGGCTATGAGTTCGTCCTGAGTCCAGACCTTGTTGGGATCGTCGGCCAGCGGCGGCCATGGCCTTCTTCTGTTCGCCGACCCACTTGTTGTAGTCGTCTTGCGACACGACCTTCACCACGATGGGCATGAAGGCGTGATCCTTGCCGCAGAGTTCGGCGCACTGGCCGCGGTAGTCGCCGATCTTTCTCGGCGCGGAACCAGGTGTCGCGCACGAAACCGGGAATGGCGTCCTGCTTGACGCCGAATGCCGGCACCATCCAGGAGTGGATCACGTCGTTGGCGGTGGTGACGATGCGCACTTTCTTGTCTACCGGCACGACCAGCGGATTGTCGACTTCGATCAGGTAGTTGTCGCCGCTTGCGGCGCGCGTGCCGGTTCGATCTGGTCGCGCGGGCGTGGCCAGGGTGGACAGGAAGTAAATGCCCTCGCCTTCGCCGTTGAGGTAGTCGTAGCCCCACTTCCACTGGTAGCCGGTGGCCTTGACGGTCAGGTCGGCGTTGGTGGTGTCTTTCATGGCCGACCACGGTCCTTGGTGGCCGGCAGCGCCATGGCGATCACGATGATGAAGGGGATGATGGTCCAGGCGACTTCGACGCCGACGATCTCGTGGAAGTTGGCCGACTTGGCGCCCCGCGACTTGCGGTGCGCCCAGATGGAATAGAACATCACCGCGAACACGGCGATGAAAATCACCAGCACAGATGATCAGCATCATCCAGTGCATCCACATGATGTCATGCGGCGATCTGCGTAACCGCCTCGTGGTAGATTCAGCTGATTGACTTTCGGGCCGCCCGCGCTGTCATTGACCTGTGCACCAGCGGCGGCCGCCATTAGCAATGCGCCAGTGCCCAGTAACCCTCTCAACTTCTTCATGCTGACCTCGAAATACGACGTGTTCTGGCCAAATGTTGACTTTGATCACACAAGACGATCGTGAAAACACTGAACGAACAAACAATTATTGAACGGCAGGCTTGGAATGGAAACGCTGCAAAACACCTGCTCGAACTACCTATAGACCGCAGAATTATAGCGAACTAGAGCTTGCAGTGGGCTGATTCAACCTGAGGGCCACGCTGGCGGCAATCAGAAGTCATGCGTGGCAGGTCAAGCTTCCACTACAATTATTGCATGAAAGATGCACACGCCCGAGCCATAGCGCCCGCCATAAATGCGCGTTATCAACAGCTCACCAAACGAATTCAGCAACTGCCTCTCAGCGGTTCGCGGCCCCTGACCGTGGCCGGGCGAGTCGCCGGCTGGATCACCGCGAAGGCGACCGGCCACATCGATGGATTGCCGGGCATACATGTCGAAGACGAAGCCGTGCACATTACGGCGGCGCCCCGGCAGCGCTTGCCCTTGAACGCGGTATTGGCCCAGTTGGCGATATCCCTGAAAGACACCGGCTGTCTGCGCGGATGGCGCAATGAACTGCTGGATGTGATCGGCGAAGGCCGGCATCTGGCGGTGATCGAGCGCGCCGCCATGCGGCCGCTGGGGCTGCTGACCAAGGCTGTGCATTTGAATGCATGGTCGCCCGATGGCCGGCTTTGGGTCGCGCGCCGGGCGCTCGACAAATCCACCGATCCGGGCATGTGGGATACGCTGGTGGGCGGCTTGGCCGGAGCCGGCGAAAGCATGGATACTTCCTTGTTGCGTGAAAGCAACGAGGAGGCCGGCCTGGTCGCCGGCGATATTCAGGATCGTTCGCCCTTGCGCATCATTTTGCGCATGCATCGCCGTTTGCCGGAAGGCTATCAGGTCGAGGATGTGCTGGTCAGCGACTGCGTGCTGGCCGAATCGGTGCGGCCTCGAAATCTCGATGGCGAGGTCAGCGAGATCCGGCTGGTGCCTGTGGACGAGCTTTGGTCCATGGTCGAAGCGGGCGAGTTCACCCGGGAAGCCGAACTGGTGATTCTGGAAGGCTTGCAAAAACGCATGCGCGAAGGACTGATTCTGTAGTCCGCGCGAAAGCTCGCCCAAGCGAGGCCGATTGCAGCCCCAGGCTGGAGGCCTTGATTAGACGGCGGCCCGGCTTCAGTTTAAGCTAACGTCAGCCCGGCAAGTGCGATCAAGCCGGGTTCCACACGATTGTGCTCAAGGAGAGCCGCCATGGTTACTCAAAATACCAATCCCTTCGTCTTGCCGGGTTTCGGTCAAAGCGGCGATATGGCCCAGAATCCCATGCTGGCCAGCATGGAAATGATGCGTCAGGCCTGGCAAGGGCTGGCCGGCTCGGGCGGCCTGGATCAGGCGGCCATGATGACCCCCATGTCGATCGAAGACCTGGAGCGCCGCATCGGCGATCTGCGCGCCGTCGAAAACTGGCTGCGCATGAATTTATCAATGCTGTCGAGCACCATACAGGGGCTGGAAGTACAGCGTTCCACGATAGCCACGCTTAAAACATTCATGGCATCGGCGCCCGATGGGCGCTCACCCTGGAGGCGGCGTTGGGCGTGAAGCCGGCGCCGTCCTCCGCCGGCCGGGCCGAGCCGGCAGCGGCCGCGCCCGCTGAAGATGCCGCCGCGGGTGCGGCGGCGGCGGGCGAGGCCTATGCGGCCAACGCCTCCACGGCGGCGCAGGGCTGGTGGGATATGGTGCAAAAGCAGTTCGATAGCCTGGCGGCCGCTACGGCGGCTACGTTGCAGGGCGCCGAAGCTGCCGCGCAACAGGCATCGGCCGGGGTGTCGGCCAATTCCACCCTGGGCAAGACGCCCGCAAGGAAAACAGCTGGCTCGGCCTCCGCGGCGCCCGCCAAGTCCGCAGCCAGGAAAGCCGCGCCGCGCAAGCGGGCGCCGGCGGCCCGCAAACCATGATTTCTCATTTCCCTTATCAAGTTATTCCATGTTGAATATTGTTATTCTGGCCGCCGGTCTTGGCAAACGCATGCAGTCCGATCTGCCTAAAGTCTTGCATCCTCTGGCAGGCAAGCCCATGCTGGCGCATGTGCTGGACAATGCCCGCCTCCTGGGTCCGGACCGCATCGTGGTCGTGGTCGGGCATGGCGCCGATCGCGTCAAGGAAGCCTTTGCCGGCCAGGCCGACCTGCAATTCGTGTCGCAGGTTCCACAGCAAGGCACAGGCCATGCGGTGCAACAGGCGGCTCCCTTGCTGCTAGAAGGCCAGCCCGGGCAAGACGCTACCTTGGTGCTGTATGGCGACGTGCCCCTGGTGCAGGCCGAAACCCTGCGGCGCTTGCTCGATGCGCGCGGCCAGGGCCTGGCCGTGCTTACCGAAACGCTGGCCGATCCCGGCGGCTACGGACGCATTGTGCGCAACGCTAACGGCGAGGTGCTGCGTATCGTCGAGCACAAAGATGCGACGGCCGATGAGCGCGCCATTACCGAGGTCAATACCGGCATCCTGGCGGCGCCCACCGGAAATCTGAAAGACTGGCTTTTGCGCATCGACAACAAGAACGCCCAAGGCGAGTATTACCTTACCGATGTGGTGGGCTTGTCCGTGCAGGACGGCGTGCCGGTGCAGGCGGCGCAACCTTCCGATTCCTGGGAAACGCTGGGCGTCAACAGCCGCGTCCAGCAGGCGCAGCTCGAACGCAGTTGGCAGGGCGAGCAGGCGCGCCGCCTGCTGGAGCAAGGCGTAACGCTTGCCGATCCGGCCCGTTTCGATTTGCGCGGCTCCCTGGCCTGCGGACGCGATGTCTTCATTGATGTGGGCTGCGTCTTCGAGGGGCGGGTCGAGCTGGCCGACGGCGTTCGCATCGGGCCGCATTGCGTTATTAAAGACACCGTCATAGGCGCGGGTACTCGGGTCGAGGCCTTCAGCCACCTACAAGAGGCGAAAATTGCCGACCAGGCCAGCATAGGGCCTTATGCGCGCTTGCGGCCCGGGGCCGATATCGGCCCGCAAGCCCATGTGGGCAACTTTGTGGAAATCAAGAAAAGCCGGCTCGGGCAGGGTTCCAAGGCCAGCCATTTGGCCTATATCGGCGATGCCCAAGTGGGCGCGCGCGTAAATATAGGCGCGGGTACCATTACCTGCAACTACGATGGCGTGAACAAGTTCCAGACCATCATCGAAGACGACGCCTTTATCGGCTCGGACAGCCAACTGGTGGCCCCGGTAAGGGTAGGCCAGGGCGCTACGCTGGGGGCGGGCACGACGCTGACGCGCGATGCGCCGCCCGATACGTTGACAATTTCGCGCGCGCGTCAGACCACCGTCGAGGGCTGGCGCCGACCTGTCAAGAAATCGTGAGCGGGCTCGACACGATACCTCCATCCGTCGAGAAATCCGCCGGGTATGATGGTCTGCCCGTCCCCAGGCGCCATTGGGCGGTGGCCACCGTCCTGATCGGCATCAGCCTGGCAGTGCTCGACAGCACCATTGCCAACGTGGCGCTGCCCGCCATCGCGGTCGACTTGCATACGTCGCCCGCCGCCGCCGTCTGGATTATCAACGCTTACAACCTGGCGGTGGTGGTCATGCTGTTGCCCATGTCGGCCATTGCCGAGCGCATCGGGTTTCGGCGCGTATTCACCTTCGGGCTGATCCTGTTCACGGCGGCGTCCCTGGGTTGCGCGCTGGCCGGAACACTGACGGCGCTGACTCTGGCTCGCGTCGGGCAGGGCATCGGCGCGGCCACGATCATGTGTCTGATCGGCGGGATGGTGCGCAATATCTATCCGCTCAGCAAGCTGGGCCGGGGCATGAGTGTGAACGCCACCACAGTGGCGATCATGTCGGTGCTGGGGCCGACCATTGGATCGGCCATTCTGACGGTAGCGCCGTGGCCCTGGATCTTTGCCGTTAACCTGCCTTTCGGGCTGCTGGCGCTGTTCGGCATCCGTCATCTGCCCGATATGCCGCGCAATAATGTGCGTTTCGACTGGCTGAGCGCCCTGATGTGCATGGTGGTGTTGGGCGTCTTCATTACCGGCGTCGACTATCTGGCGCAAGACGTCCTGCGCGCGCTTGGTCTGATTCTGATTGCCGCGGTGACCGGCTTTCTCATGCTGCGCCGCGTGCGGGGCCAGCCCGCGCCGCTGGTACCGGTGGACCTGCTGCGCATCAAGCCGCTGGCCTTCGCGGTGGCGGCGTCGGCCTGCACTTTTGCGGCGCAGATGGCGGCCTATGTGTCCCTGCCTTTTTATTTCCAGCAAGTGCTGGGCCGGCCGTATCTGGAAATCGGCCTGCTGATGGGGGCGTGGCCGATCGGCACGGCCGTCATTGCACCGCTGGCCGGCCGCCTGTCCGACCGCTATTCCGTTGCCGTGCTGAGCGGCCTGGGCGCGGGTGCCATGGTGGTCGGCCTGTGCTGGCTGGCGCTCTTGCCCACGCATGCATCCAATGCGTGGATCATGGTGGGCATGCTGTCCTGCGGCATCGGCTTTGGTTTCTTCCAGACGCCGAACAATCGCGCGATGCTCAGTTTGGCGCCTCGCAGCCGCAGCGGCGCGGCCGGCGGCCTGCTGGCCACCACGCGCGTCTTCGGGCAGAGTTTCGGCACCGCCTTGGTCGCCATCGCGTTCGGCTTGAGTGTGGGACACGGGCCTACCCTGGCGCTGGCTTTCGGCGCCGCCTGCGCCGCGCTCGCGGTCATGGTCAATACCGTTCGCTTCAACAAGATGAAGCATGCGTCGCCGTTGTAGCGGGAATTTATAATGAGCAATGCAAGCCTGCCCGACGGCCTGGACACGCCTCAACGCCATTGGGCGGCGCTGGGATTGATGCTGGCCATCGCCATTACCGTGCTGGATTCCAGCATGGCCAATGTGGCCCTGCCGGCCATTGCCAAGCAGTTGCAAATCGATCCCGCCGCTGTGGTGTGGGTGGTCATTGCCTATAACCTGACCGTGGTGGTGTCTTTGCTGCCCTTGTCGGCCGTCGCCGAGCGCATCGGTTTTCGCCGCATGTTCACCATTGGAACGACCTTGTTCATGCTGGCGTCGATTGCCTCGGCCTTGTCGATGTCGCTGGCCACGCTGATCGCGGCCCGCGTGGGACAGGGCGTGGGCTCGGCCATGCTGATGTGCTTGTTTGGCGGCCTGGTGCGCAATATTTATCCCTTGAACAAGCTGGGCAAGGGAATAAGCCTGAACGCCATGATAGTGGGACTGATGGCGGTGCTGGGTCCCACGATAGGCGCCTTTATCCTGCAGTTGGCCTCATGGCCGTGGATATTCCTGGTGAACATTCCGGTGTGCACGGCAACCTACTTCTGCATTCGTTTTTTCCCCGAAGTGCCGCGCAATCGCAGCCGTTTCGATTGGGTGGCCTGCATGCTCAGCATACCGGCATTCGGGCTGTCCATTGTCGGGCTCGATGCCGTGGCCAAGGATCCGTTGCGGGCCGCTTTATGCCTGATACTGGCCGGATTGGCCGGCTGGGCGCTGGTGCGCCGTTCGCGCGGCCAGATTGCGCCTATCGTGCCTATCGATTTATTGCGCATTACTCCCATTGCCTTTGCGGTGGGCGCATCGGCGTTTTCGTTTGCCGCGCAGATGGCGGCGTTCGTGTCCTTGCCTTTCTATTTTCACCAGGAGCTGCATTATTCCTACGGCGAGGTCGGTGTATTGCTGGGTTCCTGGTCAGTCGGGGTTGCGGTCATGGCCCCGGTCGCGGGCTATTTGTCCGACCGGTTTTCGATTGCGGTGCTGTGCGGCATCGGGGCGGCGGGGATCGCTGTAGGCATGTTCTGGGTGGTCATGCTGCCCGCCGGCACGGCTTTTGCCTGGTTGATGGCGGCGATGCTTATGGGCGGCGTAGGCTTCGGTTTTTTCCAGACGCCCAATAACAAGGCCTTGCTGGCCGGAGCGCCCAGGCACCGCAGCGGCGCGGCCGGCGGCATGCAGGCTACAACGCGAGTCTTTGGGCAAAGCTTCGGCACAGCGCTGGTGGGGATTGCGTTTCATATCAGCGAGAGCGGCGGCGCCGTGCTGGGGCTGGCGGTCGCCATTGTTTGCGCGCTGGTTGCGGTGGCGATCAATGTTGCGCGCTATTTGAATCCAGCGATTGACTTGGAGCTTTAAAAAACGCCATGCATATTCTGCAAATGAATTTCGAGCGCGGCTGGCGCGGCGGCGAAAGGCAGACCTTGTTGTGCATGCGGCAGTTGCGCGATGCCGGGCACCAGGTATCGCTGTTGACGCGCCGGGGCGGCGAACTGGCGCGGCGGGCCGTCGCGGAGGGCTTTGCCGTGCATGAGCATTCCAGTGTTGCGACGCTGTGCGGGTTTTTGCTGCGGCGGGGCCGCGGCTTTGATATTTTGCATGCGCAAACCGCCAATATGATGACTTGGCTGGCGTTGTTTAAACCATTGCTGGGACGGCGCGTGGTATTCACGCGCCGCACTGCTTTTCCGGTTGTGCGGCGCGAGCGGCAAACCGCCTGGAAATGGCGTTGCGCCGATGCGCTGGCGGCGATCAGCGCGGCGGCGGCGGCCGAGCCGCGCCGCCTGGGGCTGGCGGTCAGCGTGATTCCCAGCGCCGTCGAAGTCAAGCCGATCGATCAGCATCATCTCGATGTCTTTATTCAAAAATTCGACTTGTCGAACAAGCGTGTGCTGGCCACCGCCGCCGCGCTGACGCGGGAAAAAGACCCTTGCACGCTGATACGCGCTGTGCATGGCCTGCTGCAAATACGGCGCGATTTTGTTTTTCTGCATTTGGGGGCCAGCGGCGAGCTCGAGGCGCAGGCTCGCGGACTGGTGCGTGAGCTGGGTCTGGAAAATCATTATGTATTCGCGGGCTTTCAGCCGGATGTCGAAAATCTGTACCGTCTGATGGATGTTTTCGTTTTAAGCTCCAGGCAGGAGGCGCTGGGCACCAGTGTGCTGGATGCCTTTTTGTATTCGGTGCCGGTGGTGTCGACCGATGCCGGCGGACTGCGGGAAATTCTGGCCGATGGCCGCGGCATATCGTGCCAGGTAGGCGATTATCAGGCGCTTGCGCAGGGTATGGAACGGGCGCTGAGCGATCGCGGCTTGCGCGCCGGCATGGTGGAAAATGCCCGAAATTATGTGTTGCGGGAGCACGATGCCGGGGTAATGGCAGGCCGCTATCTGGCGCTGTATCAGCGTGTGCTGGGCGCAAATATGCGGCATGCGCCGGATTAGGGAGTATGGCGCTTAGTTGGCTCAGTTGTGCCGGCAGAGGGGATGCCAGGATGTTGTGGCTGAGCAGCGAGAGTTTTGGGTTTTTGCTGACGGGTTCGTATTGCCTGCGAGCTTGAGTCGTTTGTTGACGGGGTTCGTATTGTTTGCTGGTGATTGTCGTATTGTTTGCCGACGGATTCATCTTGCCTGTGATCGCTTGAATCGTCTGCTAGCGAGGTTCGTACTGTTTGTGGGCTGTGTTTGTATTTGCTGGTGGGGTGCGTATTTCTAGTGCCGTCCGTCGGGGGTAAGGCCTGTGGAGTCCAGCCCGGTCGGCCGTTCAGGCGCCTGCGCGCCTGACACCGCACGCTTGTATGGTGTAGGGGCGTCTTCTGAAGTGTGGGGAAGGCGCTGGGGTGAGGGACGCCGCGTCACATCAGCCGTTTCCAGCGGACTGACTAGATTAGCAATTCCCACCCCGCCTCGAATCGTCGATAAGGAATCTAGCGGCCTGGACCGCCGATTGATCGCAAGCTAACGCCGAGGCGGAGCTACCCCAGCACATTCACGTTATTGCAAGGAGAGCAGTTATGCAAGCAGAGCGTTGCTATGTGGGTGCGGACGTTGCCAAGGCCGAGTTCGTGGTGGGTAGTTATGGGCCCAAGCAAGTGGCCTCGAAATCTGTCCCGAACAGTCTTACTGCCATTGGCCGTTGGCTTAAGACATTACCTGCGAACAGTTGTATCGCGATGGAATCGACGGGTAGATACCACAAACCGTTAGCCGATATGGCGCACGCCGGTGGGTTCGAGGTGTATGTACTGAACGCCAGGCATGTTCATCATTACGGCAAATCGCTAGGCCGGCGTGGCAAGACAGACCGATTGGATGCAGAGGTGATTGCCCGTTATGCAGCGCTCGAGCATGAGAACTTGCACCGCTACCAGCCCACGCCCGCACATCTGCAGGCACTATGTGACTTGCAGCGGCTTCGCACCATGGCGGTGCAAGCCGGTGTCACGCTTAGGCAATCCTATCAGGGCAGTGAGAAGCGTACGCGTGCGCTTATTGAACCTGCCTTGGAAGCGCTAAAGGCCGCGGTGTCAGCGCTAGAGGACGAGATGAGCAAACAGGTACAGGCCAATGAGAAACTGGCGCAGACTTATGCATTAGTGAGCAGCGTCACGGGAATCGGCTTGCAGAGCGGCATAGCGCTCTCGATCCTGTTTGAGCGAATTCCGTTTACGACCGGCGATGCCCTGGTGGCCTTTACCGGACTGGACCCCAGGCCGCGCGAATCGGGGCAATTCGTGGGGCTGCGCAAGGTGAGTAAACAAGGTAGTGCCGCCTTGAGAACGTTGCTTTATAACGCCGCCCGCTCAGCGGCGCGTTCAGCCGTGTTCAAGGGCTATTACCAGGCACTTCGCGCAAAAAAATTCGCCTCAACTGAGGCATTGGTGATTCTGGCGCGCAAGCTGCTACGCATCGCCTATGGCGTCTGGCGAACCCGAAAACCCTTCGATGCCACGAGGTTGGCATCAATACCTGGTTGACGAAAACCATAGAATCTAATCTCGTCCGGCGGCCGCTGCCTGGTGGCGTTCTTCTTGGTCACTTCGGCGGCTCGCCTCCCTACGATTCCGCTTGCTCGGCCTCCGACGGGCTGGCCCCCACAGGCCTTACCCCCGACGGACTCTGGTGTGTCTCAAACACGGGCGCTGGCACGATCTGGGCTCTTGCGCTTTGTTGGGTCGTGTTGTTGCTGATCGAAGACGTTACAGTGCCCGGCAATTTCCGGCCCAACGGGTGGGCCGAAAATTACCGTACACGATTGGGCATGCGACGGGGGCTGCCGATTCGATAGAATTATGGTCAATCTTGCAGATCTTGTCGCGTAAGGTGATCATGGGCCTGGGCCTGGGGCTGTGACCAGGGCTACGATCACCTTGCACAGATTTTGGATGCCACCAACCAACGCCATGGCACGAGCGGCAAAACGAGGGGCCGAGCGTATCAAGGGATACACCAGCCACGAAAATCATCGGGCAGCATTTCAGCCGCTTTTTTCCAACGCGGATTTCGCGGCCGATGCATGCCCGAGTTCCCACTTGCGTGACATGATCGGCGCACGAAAACACCCTTCACATTACGGCAATCGCGTATGGCCCTCTTGCCCCGTACAGGGGCGAGAGGACCGGGCACTGCAAACTCTTTCAACCTAAAACCTTTTTGCCCACAAGCGCAAGAACCCGAGCCGTCCCGGCAACCGTGGCTACACGACACCAGAGTCCGTCGGGGGTAAGGCCAGTGGGAGCCAGCCCGTCGGAGGCCGAGCAAGCGGAATCGTAGGGAGGCGAGCCGCGCAGGACATCAAGAAGAACGCAACCAGGCAGCGGCCGCCGGACGAGATTAGTGCGCGGTGTCAGGCGCGCAGGCGCCTGAACGGCCGACCGGGCTGGCTCCCACTGGCCTTACCCCCGGCGGACGGCACGAGAAACACGAACATCCGCCAACAAACGATACGCACTCTGCCAGCAAACAATACGACCACCACCGGTAAACAATACGAACCTCTACCAACAGACGATTCAAGCGATCGCGACACCCTAGCTCGCGCCGCCAGGCGATCGCATCGCTATCCCGTGCTACGGCCGTGCCCGCAGCGGCCAAAATAAGCGCCTTTGGCTCGCAATCAGCTCGGCAGGGTGCTGGAGCCCATCAGGAACTGATCCACCGAACGTGCGCACTGGCGGCCTTCCCGTATGGCCCAGACCACCAGAGACTGGCCGCGCCGCATGTCGCCGGCGGCAAAGACCTTGTCAGTGCTGGTAATGTAGTCATCGGTATTGGCGCGCGCATTGCCGCGAGCGTCCAGGTCTACGCCAAACGCATCCAGCACATTTTTGACCGGCGATACAAAACCCATGGCCAGCAGCACCAGGTCGGCGGGCATTTCGAACTGCGAACCTTCGACTTCCCGCATCTTCATCTGGCCGGTGGCCTTGTCCTTGACCATTCGACCCGAACGGCAATCAGCTTTTCCACCTTGCCGTTCTTGCCCTCGAACGATTTGGTCGTTATGGCCCAGTCGCGCTCGCAGCCTTCTTCGTGCGACGACGACGTACGCAGCTTGGCAGGCCAGTATGGCCAGGTCATGGGCTTGTTTTCCGATTCGGGCGGCTTGGGCATCAGTTCGAACTGCGTGACGGAGGCCGCCGCCGTGGCGGTTGCTGGTTCCCACACAATCCGAGCCTGTGTCGCCGCCGCCGATCACGATTACGTGCTTGTCCTTGGCCGGTAATCTGGCTTGCTTACCCGGTCGCCAGTCACAGGCCTTGTTCTGCTGGCGCAGGAAATCCATGGCGAAGTGAACGCCGCGCAATTCGCGGCCAGGCACAGGCAGGTCGCGCGGGTTCTCGGCTCCGCCGCTGAGCACCATGGCGTCGAATTCTTCGCGTCAGCGATTCCGGCGTGCGTGTGTTCAGGCCGTCTTCGGCATGTTCGGCGCGCGCCGACGTAAGTGGATGGGCAAAACTCCACGCCTTCGGCTTCCATTTGCGCCAATCGGCGGTCGATGTGCGACTTTTCCAGCTTGAAATCGGGAATGCCGTAGCGCAGCAGGCCGCCGATGCGATCGCTTTTTTCGAATACGGTAACGACGTGTCCGGCGCGAGCCAATTGCTGTGCGCAAGCCAGGCCGGCTGGGCCCGATCCGACCACCGCCACTTTCTTGCCGGTTTTGCGCGCGGGCGGCTGCGGGAAGTACCCAGCCCTCTTCCCAGCCCTTGTCGATAATGGCGTGCTCGATGGACTTGATGCCGACCGCGTCATTGTTGATGTTCAGCGTACAGGCCGCCTCGCAGGGGCGGGGCATACGCGTCCGGTGAATTCGGGGAAATTGTTGGTCGAGTGCAGTACATCCAGCGCGTTGCGCCAGTTCTGCCGGTACACCAGGTCATTCCAGTCGGGAATGATGTTGTTGACCGGGCAGCCGCTGGTGCAGAACGGGATGCCGCAGTCCATGCAGCGCGCGCCTTGCTTCTTGGCGTCGTCGTCGCTCAGGGTATGCACGAACTCATTCCAGTTCTTCAGGCGCTTGAGCGGCGCTTCATAGGTTTCTTTGACGCGTTGGAATTCAAGAAAGCCGGTAACTTTGCCCATGTCTTTTCCTTAGGCAGCAATTTGTTGTGGATTGACCGCGCGCCAGAGTTCGCCCAGGGCGCGCCGGTATTCGATAGGCATGACTTTGACGAAAGACAGGCGCGCGCGATTCCCAGTCGTCCAGCATATCGCGCGAACGGAAGCTGCCGGTATAGCGGAAGTGGTCTTCGATCAGGCGGCGCAAGATGGTTTCGTCAGTTTCGCGTTCGCCGCCGCGAACGGCGCTGTGCCAGGTTTCGAGCTGGCCCAGGTCGTTTTGTTCGGCATGCGACATGACTCGTTCCAGTTCGACCATGGACAGGTTGCAGCGGCGGCGCAGGCTGTTGTCCGGATCCCATACATAGGCCACGCCGCCCGACATGCCGGCGGCGAAGTTGCGGCCGGTGGCGCCCAGCACCACGACGGTGCCGCCGGTCATGTATTCGCAGCCATGGTCGCCTGTGCCTTCCACCACCGTGGCCGCGCCGGAGTTGCGCACGGCGAAGCGTTCGCCCGCCACGCCATTGAAGTAGGCTTCGCCGGACAAGCGCGCCGTACAGCACGGTGTTGCCGGCAATGATGTGGTCGGGCCCGAAGCCGCGGAAATCATTGGGCGAGCGCACAATAATGCGGCCGCCCGACAGGCCCTTGCCGACGTAGTCGTTGGCTTCGCCGACCAGGTCCAGCGTAATGCCGTGGGCCAGGAAGGCGCCGAAGCTTTGGCCGGCCGTGCCGTTGCACTGGATGTGGATGGTGTCGTCCGGCAGGCCTTCGTGGCCGTAGCGCGCCGCCACGACGCCCGACAGCATCGCGCCGATAGTGCGGTTGCGATTGCGCACCGGCGTGATGAACGAGACCTTTTCGCCGCGCTCGATCGCCGGCTTGCTGCGCTCGATCAGTTGGTGATCCAGCGCGCTATGGCCAGGCCGTGGTCCTGCTCTTCGATCTGGCAGGGCGGCACGTCGGTGGGCACGGGGCTGGAAAACGCGGGTGAAGTCCAGCCCGCGCGCTTTCCAGTGCTCGATGCCCGGAGCGCGTGTCGAGCAGGTCGGCGCGGCCGACCAGGTCGTCGAAGCGGCGGATGCCCAATTGCGCCATGATTTCGCGCACTTCGTCGGCAACGAAGAAGAAGAAGTTCACGACGTGTTCGGGCTTGCCCTGGAACTTCTTGCGCAGCACCGGGATCTTGCGTGGCCACGCCGACCGGGCAGGTGTTCAGATGGCATTTGCGCATCATGATGCAGCCTTCGACCACCAGCGGCGCGGTGGCGAAACCGAACTCGTCGGCGCCCAGCAGGGCGCCGATGACCACGTCGCGGCCGGTCTTCATCTGGCCGTCGGCCTGCACGCGGATGCGGCTGCGCAGGCGGTTCAGCACCAGCGTCTGCTGGGTTTCGGCCAGGCCGAGTTCCCACGGCGTGCCGGCATGCTTGATCGACGAGACCGGCGAGGCGCCGGTGCCGCCGTCATGGCCCGGCGATCACCACGTGGTCGGCCTTGGCCTTGGCCACGCCGGCGGCCACCGTGCCCACGCCGACTTCGGATACCAGCTTGACCGAGATCGAAGCCTGGGGATTCACGTTCTTCAGGTCGTGGATCAGTTGGGCCAGGTCTTCGATCGAGTAGATATCGTGGTGCGGCGGCGGCGAAATCAGGCCCACGCCCGGCACCGAATAACGCAGCTTGGCGATGTATTCCGACGACCTTGTGGCCGGGCAATTGGCCGCCTTCGCCGGGCTTGGCGCCTTGCGCCATCTTGATCTGGATCTGGTCGGCGCTGGCCAGGTATTCGGCGGACACGCCGAAACGGCCCGGACGCCACCTGCTTGATGCGCGAGCGCAGCGAATCGCCCGCCGCCAGCGGCACGTCGGCTTCGATGCGATCGGCGCCCAGCACGGAGGCCAGCGTATCGCCGTTCTTACGGTGCTCTTGCCGGCGCGCATTTCAGCGCGATAGCGCAATTCGTCTTCGCCGCCTTCGCCGGTATTGGACTTGCCGCCGATGCGGTTCATGGCGACGGCCAGCACGGTATGCGCTTCGGTCGAGATCGAGCCCAGCGACATCGCGCCGGTGGCGAAGCGCTTGACGATTTCCTTGGCGGGTTCGACTTCGTCCAGCGGGAATGGCGCGTGGCGGGATCGACCTTGAACTCGAACAGGCCGCGCAGCGTCATGTGGCGGCGCGCACTGGTCGTTGATGAGCTGGGCGTATTCCTTGTACGTGCTGTAGTTGTTGGCGCGCGTGGCGTGCTGCAGCTTGGCGATGGAGTCGGGCGTCCACATGTGCTCTTCGCCGCGCACTCGCCAGGCGTATTCGCCGCCGGCGTCCAGTGCGTCGCCGAGCACGGGGTCGTTGCCGAAGGCGGCGCGGTGCATGCGCAGGGCTTCCTCGGCGACTTCGAAAATGCCGATGCCTTCGATATTGCTGGCCGTGCCGGTAAAGTATTTGTTGATCAGATTGGAATTCAGGCCGACGGCTTCGAAAATCTGCGCGCCGGTATACGACATATAGGTCGAGATGCCCATCTTGGACATGACTTTGTTCAGGCCTTTGCCGATCGCCTTGATGTAGTTCTTGACGGCGGTTTCGGGCTGGTCCATTGCGCCCAGCGATTCCAGCGCCAGATAAGGATGGATGGCTTCGGCGCCGTAGCCGCCCAGCAGCGCGAAATGGTGCACTTCGCGGGCGGAGCCGGTTTCCACCACCAGGCCGGTCTTGGTGCGCAGGCCGGCGCGGATCAGGTGCTGGTGCATGGCCGACGTGGCCAGCAGCGCGGGAATGGCGACGCGGCTCGCTGTCGATCTGGCGGTCGGATCAGATCAGGATGTTGTAGCCGCTTTGCACCGCATCGGCAGCGTTCGCGCACAGCGAGGCAATACAGGCTTCGATGCCGTCCGGACCCCAGGCGGTGGGGTAGGTGATGTCCAGCTCGAAACTGCGGAATTTACCCGATGTGACTTTCTCGATGTTGCGGATTTGCGCCATGGCGGCGAAGTCCAGCACCGGCTGCGCCACTTCCAGGCGCAGCGGCGGATTGACGTTATTGATGTCGAGCAGATTAGGCTTGGGGCCGATGAACGACACCAGCGACATCACCATTTGCTCGCGGATCGGATCGATAGGCGGGTTGGTGACCTGCGCGAACAACTGGCGGAAGTAGTTGTAGAAGGGCTTTGCGCGGTTCGACAGCACCGCCAGCGGCGTGTCGTTGCCCATGGAGCCGATGGCTTCCTCGCCGTGGCGGCCATGGGCTGCAAGATGAATTTGTAGTCTTCCTGGGTCCAGCCGAATGCCTGCTGGCGATCCAGCAGCGATGCAAGCTTGGGAGCCGCGTCGTTCTGTTTTTGAGCGGGCAGCGCTTCCAGTTTCAGGCGCAGGCGCTCGATCCACTGCCGGTAAGGGTGGGCGTTGGCCAACTGCGACTTGATTTCCGAGTCGTCGATAATGCGGCCTTGCTGCAAATCGATCAGGAACATCTTGCCCGGCTGCAGACGCCATTTCTTGACGATGCGGTGTTCCGGAATCGGCAGCGTGCCGGCTTCCGACGCCATGATCACCATATCGTCGTCGGTAATCAGGTAGCGCGCGGGGCGCAGGCCATTGCGGTCGAGCGTGGCGCCGATCTGGCGGCCATCGGTGAAGGCGACCGCGGCCGGGCCGTCCCATGGCTCCATCATGGCGGCATGGTATTCGTAGAACGCCCGGCGGTTCTCGTCCATGTCGGCATGCTGTTCCCAGGCTTCGGGAATCATGATCATCATGGCGTGCGCCAGCGAATAGCCCGACATCACCAGCAATTCCAGGCAGTTGTCGAACGTTGCCGTGTCGGACTGGCCTTCGTAGACGATGGGGTACAGCTTGGGCAGATCGTCGCCCAGCACGGCCGATTGCATCGCGCCTTCGCGGGCGCGCAGCCAGTTGAAGTTGCCCTTTACGGTATTGATTTCGCCATTGTGCGCAATCATGCGGTAGGGGTGGGCCAGCGGCCAGGCCGGGAAGGTATTGGTGGAGAAGCGCTGATGCACCATGGCCAGGGCGGAGACCGCGCGGGTATCGGCCAGATCGCGGTAGTAGCAGCCTACCTGGTCGGCCAGCAACAGGCCTTTGTACACCACGGTGCGCACCGAAATCGATGGCACGAAGTATTCCTGGCCATGCGCCAAGTGCATATGCTGGATGGCATGGCTGGCGGTTTTGCGGATGACGTACAGTTTGCGCTCCAGCGCATCGGGCACCATGATGTCGTTGCCGCGGCCGATGAAAAGCTGGCGGATTACCGGCTCGCAGGCCCGCACCGTGGGCGACATGGGCATGTCGCGGTCGATGGGCACATCGCGCCAGCCCAGCACGACCTGGCCTTCGTCGCGCACCGCGCGCTCCAGTTCTTGCTGACAGGCCAGGCGGGAGGCCATTTCCTTGGGCAGGAATACCATGGCGACGCCGTATTCATCGGGCGGCGGAAGCTCGACCGACAGTGCCGCCATTTCTTCGCGGTACAAGGCGTCGGGAATCTGGATAAGTATGCCTGCGCCATCGCCCATCAGTTCGTCGGCGCCGACCGCGCCGCGGTGGTCCAGGTTTTCGAGGATTTTCAGGCCTTGCTGGATGATGGCATGGCTCTTGCGCCCTTTGATGTGCGCCACAAACCCCACGCCACAGGCGTCGTGTTCGTTGTTCGGGCTGTAAAGCCCCTGGGCGGACGGCGCCCGGGTGGAGGCCCGCGCGAATGCCGGAGCAGCGACCACAGTGGGCTTGCGTTTGGCGGGCAGGCCGACGCTGGACGCATCGATCGCTACGGCGGGAACGGATGAGGCTGTTACAGGCTTGGACATAAAGGACTCGCAGGTCGGTCGATTGGCACCCGCAGGCAAGCGCAGGACCGGCTTGTGGTAGCCCGGGCGATGTCGCTAGACGTGTTTGGTGCAGTGCAGTAAGTGAAAGATACTGCTGACGGAGCCGTTTTACAAGAAGAATTAAAGGGGTGTGTCCCTATTAATTAATGGCCATACTGCTTTATATTAAAATTAGGGACGTATATAAATATTTGATTATAAATAATTATATTTAAAAATTATCCGTGGCCCAGGTCGCTGGAGCCAAAAATCAAGCTCGAAAATTGTTGCGTGATGGTGAAAATCCGTGGCTGGCAAACCTGCCTTGGAGCGGTCAGGCGATGGATTTGCGGGGCCTGCCTCGCGGCGCGGGGGCGATACGGCGCGATGCCCTGCTTTCAAGTTGGGCCAGGAATTCGGGTTCGCCCAGCACCCATTGGCCGAACAGGGCCTGTTCAATGCGCCTATGCTGCGCCGCCGACAAGCCCTGCGCCATGCGTTCCCGGTATTTGGCCTGGCGCGCAAATGGCGTATTGCCATCTTGCCAGTAGTCGATGTGGTCGGTGGCCAGCGCATCGTGTTGCGTGGGGGCGCCGATGTGTTCCGCCGCCGACGACCATGGCCAGCTTTCGGCTTTGTCCACATACAGCATTTGCACCGGCAGCGATTCCAGCCAGATCAAGGCCGGCAGCACCCAGCGTCCGGGTTCGATCAGCGCGCTTCGATACCGGCCCGCGAAAACCCGTCCGTGCCGCATGCGCGCGGCCATGCGCCGGCCCAGGGCTTGCATCAGCTTGGACAGGCGCTGCGCATCGGGTGGCGTGGCAAGCAAGGCGATGCGATCGTTCAGCAGCAGCCAGCCGTGCACCGCGACTTCGTACTCGCGGGCGTCTTGCCGCAGCCAGGCCTGCAACTGGTTCAGTTCGGCCTGCGGCGCGGGATCGGTGGGCGCAGCCAGCGGTCGCGCGAATTCCGCCTGCACAAGCTGCGGAATCTGGGGGGCATAAAGACGTGGCAATCGGGCCATGGCAGGCGATGTTTCCGGTGGGTCGGTGAATGCGGTGCAAACTCCATAATAATGGACTACTCTAATTGATGATATGCAAGCCGGCATTGCCGCGGGTTTCGCCTGTTTACTTGGGAGTATGTCTATGCAGTCTGGTCAATCGGGTCAAAAAGCGGTCGCGGATACCGCTGGATTCCACATACGCAGGGTGGCGGTGTGCGGCGCCGGCGTCATGGGCGCGCAGATTGCCGCGCATTGCGTGAATGCAGGGGTGCCGGTGGTGCTGTTCGATCTGCCGGCCAAAGAGGGCGACAAGAACGGCATTGCCAAGCGCGCCATTGCGCAGTTTGCCAAGTTGAATCCGGCGCCCTTGGGCGTTCCTGAATTGGCTGCCTCGATTACTCCGGCCAATTACGAAGACGACCTGCATCGCCTGGCCGAGTGCGACCTGATCATCGAAGCGATCGCCGAGCGCCTGGACTGGAAGCGCGACCTTTACCATAAGCTGGCGCCCGCCATCAAGCACGACGCCATCATCGCCAGCAATACGTCCGGATTGTCGATTACCGATCTTGCGGCGGCATTGCCGCAAGCGCTGCGGCCTCGCTTTTGCGGTGTGCATTTTTTCAATCCACCGCGTTATATGGCCCTGGTCGAACTGATTCCCACCGCCGATACCGAGCCGCTGCTGCTGGACTTGCTGGAAACTTTTCTTGTATCGCAACTGGGCAAGGGAGTGGTGCGGGCCAAAGACACGCCCAACTTTGTCGGCAATCGTATCGGCGTGTTCGGCATTTTGTCGGTGTTTGCGCAGGCCGGGAAATTCGGCTTGCCGTATGACTTGGTCGACGAGCTGACCGGCGCGCGTCTGGGGCGGGCCAAGTCGGGCACCTTCCGCACGGCCGATGTCGTGGGCCTGGACACGCTGGCGCATGTCATAGGCACCATGCAAGATCAATTGCCGCAAGATCCTTTCCATGCGCATTTTGGCGTGCCGCCGGTGGTGGCCGGCCTGATAGAAAAAGGCGCCCTGGGCCAGAAAACCGGCGCCGGCTTTTACCGCAAGGAAGGCAAGGCCATACTGCGGCTGGATCCGGCCAGGCAAGACTACGTGGCCGCCGGCGCCAAGATCGATGAGGCGGTAGCGGCCATTCTGGCCGACCGCGATCCCGCCAAGAAGCTGAAAGCCTTGCACGATTCCGATCATCCTCAAGCGCAGTTTTTGTGGTCTGTATTGCGCGATGGTTTCCATTACAGCGCGGTTCACCTGGCCGATATTGCCGATACGGCGCGGCAGGTCGACCTGGCCATGAAATGGGGCTTCGGCCACGCCCAAGGGCCGTTCGAAATCTGGCAGGCAGCGGGCTGGCGCGACGTGGCCAATTGGATTTCCGATGACATCAAAGCCGGCAAAACCATGTCCGGCGCGCTTTTGCCGGAATGGGTCACTCGCGGTCCGGTATGGGAGGCGCAGGGTGTGCACACGCCCGCCGGCTCGTGGAACCCGCGGGAAAAACGTTTTGAAGGGCGCAGCGCCCTGCCTGTGTACCAGCGGCAAATCGGCGCGCCCCGGCTCGTGGGCGAAGCCGCCAGCCTGGATGCGCCGGTGATATACGAAAACGACGTAGTCCGTTGCTGGACGCTGCCCGCACCGCATCCGCGGGATGTTCTGATTGTGTCGTTCAAGACCAAAATGCATACGCTCAGCCCGGAGGTGGTGCGCGGCATTGTGCATGCCGTCGATCTGGCCGAGGCGTCGTTCAAGGCACTGGTTATCGGCCAGGCGGATGATCCTTTTTCGGCCGGCGCCGACCTGAAAGTCATGCTGCCCGCCTTCGAGCAAGGCGGCGTCGGCGCCGTGGAACCGATAGAGCGCGAAATGCAAGACATGGTCTTGCGCCTGCGTTATGCCCAGGTCCCGGTGGTGGCGGCCCTGGCCGGGTTGGCCTTGGGTGGCGGTTGCGAACTGTCGGTGCATTGCGCGCGGCGCGTGGCGCATTTCGAAACCTATATTGGCCTGGTTGAAGCGGGCATAGGGCTGGCGCCCGGCGCCGGCGGCCTGACATTCTGCGCGCGCCGGGCCGCCGAGCTGCAGGCTGAAGCCGCGCCCGACGCCCCTTTGCTGGCCTTTGTCAAAAAATTCGCCTTGGCGGTCGCCGGCGCCCAGGTGTCGAAATCGGCGCTGGAGGCTCGCAAGATAGGCTATTTGCAATCATCGGATCCCATCGTCATGAACCGCCACGAATTGCTGTATGTGGCGGTTCGCACCGCGCATGCCCTGGCCGAAAGCGGCTGGCGCCCGCCGCTGCCGCAGCGCTTTCCGGTCGTCGGCCGCGACGGTTTCGCCACGCTCAAGGCGCAATTGCTCAATATGAAAGTGGGCGGATATATTTCCGACTACGACTACGTGGTGGCCGGAGAAATAGCGCAAGTGCTATGCGGGGGCGATGTCGATCCAGGCTCCATGGTGGATGAGGCCTGGATGCTCAAGCTCGAACGCGCCGCCTTCCTGAGCCTGCTGGTCCAAGCTAAAACCCAAGAGCGCATTGCGGGCATGTTGAAAACCGGCAAGCCGGTACGCAATTAAGGTGGAAACCATGGCGCGCGATCCGGCGCAAGCGGACGGCGGGTCGACAGGACATCCAGGCAGGATTTAAAAAGGAATCAGGCATGACTATATTGCAGCAAGCATATATCGCCGCGGCTACGCGCAGTCCCATCGGCAAGGCGCCGCGCGGCATGTTGTCGCATACCCGGCCCGATGATTTGCTGGCCTTGGTGATCCAGGGTTTGCTGGCGCAAACGCCTACGCTGGATCCGGCCGCAATCGAAGACGCCATTGTCGGCTGCGCCATACCGGAAGGCCCGCAAGGCCTGAATGTGGCGCGCATAGGCGCCTTGCTGGCGGGCTTGCCTTCATCGGTGGCCGGCGTTACGGTCAATCGCTTTTGCGCCTCCGGCCTTACCGCGATTGCCATGGCGGCCGACCGGATTCGCGTCGGCGAGGCCGATGTCATCATCGCCGCCGGCACCGAGTCGATGAGCCTGGTGCCGACCATGGGGGTCGGCACCTCGTTCAGTCCGGGAATATTCCAGCGCGATGAAAACCTGGGTATTGCCTACGGCATGGGCCTGACCGCGGAACAGGTCGCCCTGCGCTGGAAGGTATCGCGCGAAGATCAGGACGCGTTTGCCTTGCGTTCAAACCAGCGGGCCATTGCGGGCCAGCAGGCTGGCGAATTCGCCGACGAAATCCTGCCCATTGATGTGGTAAGCCGCCGGCCCGACCTTGAAAGCGGGGAAGTGGCGGTGAGCCACAGAACGGTCGCCCTCGACGAGGGCCCGCGCGCCGACACCAGCCTGGAAGCTTTGGCTAAATTGCGTCCGGCTTTTGCCGCCGGGGGCAGCGTCACCGCGGGCAACAGTTCGCAACTATCCGATGGGGCGGGGGCTTTGCTGGTCGTGTCGGAGCGCGCCCTGAAAACTCACAACCTGACACCCCTGGCGCGTTTTGTATCGTTCGCGGTCAAGGGCGTGCCGCCCGAAATCATGGGCATAGGGCCCAAGGAAGCCATCCCGCACGCGCTGAGGCTGGCCGGCCTGAAGCTGGACCAAATGGGCTGGATAGAACTCAATGAAGCGTTTGCCGCGCAATCGTTGGCGGTTATACGCGACCTGGGTTTGAATCCGGATATCGTCAACCCCCTGGGCGGCGCGATCGCCCTGGGCCATCCGCTGGGCGCCACGGGCGCTATCCGGGCGGCAACGCTCATTCACGGATTGCGCCGGCGCAATCTGGATTACGGCATGCTGACCATGTGCGTGGGTACCGGCATGGGCGCGGCGGGGATTTTCGAGCGGGTATAGAAAGCCTGCCGCTGCCGGGCTATGTGCTTCACTTCAGTAGCACATAGCCAGCTTGTTCGCATACTGGCGCAGAAGCGGCAGAAGACTTTGAAGGTTTTTCAGGTTCACCCTGGCGCTTGGGACTGCTATAGCCAGCCCGAGCACTGGAAAGCCATCGGCATTGGGGATGGGTACGGCCAGCCCCAACACCCCCGGAAGATGTTCTTCGTTATCTATCGAGAACCCTTGCTTGGCGATGACGTCCAGCCCTGCTTCAAGCGTTGCGAGGTCTGTGATCGTGTTCTCGGTGTAATGCACCAGATTCATGGTTTTCAGATATTTTTCGCGCTGGGGAAGAGGCAAATTGCTTAGCAGCAGCTTGCCTATGGCGGTGCAATGCAGGGGAACCTCGCTTCCTGGCTCCAGGCGAAGCGATAAGGGCCAATGAGCCTCTACCCGATCGATATATCGTATCCGGCCGGACGCGATCGCGCCGACATTGCAGGTTTCCTGCGCCGTCGAAGACAGCTCGCGCAGGATTTCATGCGTTGGCCCGCGTTGTGTGGCGCGCGCTATGACGTTTAACGCCAGCTTCAGCAAACGATCCCCTTCTATCAATTGCCGCTGCTTTACATCCCGCTTTAAAAAATTCAGCCGGACGAGATTGCCGATGATGCGGTTTGTCGTCGGGCGCGGCAGTTTCAATTCTTCGGTTATATGCGCTGCCGACGGCGGATAGGCGGAGTTCATGATTATTTCAAGAACATCCAGGGATTTCGATAAGGCACCTGCATTATTGGCATCGGACGAATCGTCGGGTTTGGGGCTTATTGGCTTGGACGGCATTACGTTTGGCATGTTTTTTAAAGTTGTTCAGGGTGTGCTGGGGTCAGTGTGGCGTTGAATGCTAACGCGGTCAAGCCGCTTCGTCGACGCCTGGGTTCCTCGCCGCCGGCCTGCGGTGCGCCCTGAGAACGACTATGGCAGGGAAACTCCACCGACATCTGACGGGTTTTGAATTATTTCTTTTTCTTGTTTTCATATCGTTATATGATATTATTAAAATCAATAAACGATACGAATTTTTCGATGGTGTTTTGATCCCAATGCGGATTGCTCGCTTCGATGGTGGGTAATCGATAAGGAACGGGCGGAAAGACGGCCGGCAACAAAAAGCAAGGAGACGGTTTACATGGCATTCCAAATGGTGAGCCTAGAAACGAAAACCCCCTGGTGGCGCCTGGAGGCGGATGACGCTTCCGCACAAGCCACGGATCCCGTTGAATTGATCAGGATGCTTGAACAGCTTGTGCTGATACGGCGATTCGAGGAAAGGCTGTTAAGGCTAAGCGTCAACGGCATACTCCACGGCCCGGCGCACTCCAGTATTGGGCAAGAAGGAGGCGCGGTAGGGGCCATGTCAATGTTGCACACGGGCGACAAGATCAACGGCACGCACCGGATGCATCACCAGTTTCTTGCCAAGGCTTTGAATTTCGCCACGCCGGAAAACTATTCCGTGCTCAAGCAGGGCATTCCCGAAGGCTTCCAGGATGTGGTTTACCGGACTTACGCCGAGATTCTCGGCCTGCGTCCAGGGTACTGCGGCGGCCGCGGCGGCTCCATGCACTTGCGTTTCCCGCAAGCCGGCATTCTGGGGTCGAATGCCATTGTCGGCGGGAACCCGCCTCACGCCGTGGGGTATGCGCTGGCGGACAAGCTGCGCGGCCGTGGCGATGTCTCAGTGGCTTTCTTTGGCGACGGCGCTATGCAGAATGGATCATCCTATGAGTCGATGAATCTCGCCGCGTTGTACAGCACTCCCACTATTTTCTTTGTGGAAAACAATCTGTTTGCGGTCTCCACCCATATTTCCGAGCAGACTCGGGAAACTCGTCTCTCCGCCCGAGGCTTGTCGCTGGGTGTTCCGTCGATCGAGTTCGATGGCATGGATGTGATGGCGGCGCGGCTGGCCATGGGGGAAGCCAAAAAAATCATCGAGCGCGATGGCGGCCCCGTGCTGCTGGAGGCCCGCACATACCGGCACTTGCATCAGTCGGGGGCGCTTCGGGGCAGCGCATTCGGCTACCGGGAAAAAGCCGACGAGCAAGAGTGGCTGGAAAGAGACCCGCTGCGGACTTTTCCCGCTCAACTGGAGAGATTGGGCGTGATCGGCGGCGAGGCCATGGGACTGATAGAAGCCCGAGTCGATGGCCTGCTGAGCGGCGCCTTGAGCCGTCTCATCGAGAACTACGGCGATGAGAAAGCGGAACGGATTTTTCCCGCATTATGGCCGGATCCGGGGCAAGTCGACGAGGGTATCCGGGGCGATCTGGGCGAGTTGGCGGCGTATCGGAAAAGCGAGCTCGAAGATATGCCGCCGGACGATCTGGAGCAGGCAAAATTCCTGGACGTTATGTCCACGGCCATGCTGCGCAATATGGAGCGCTTCGACAATATAGTCATCCTTGGCGAAGACGTGCATAGACTGCGCGGCGGAACGGCGGGGGCCACCAAAAATATCGGCGAGCGATTCCCTGAGCGCTTGATTGGAACTCCGATTTGCGAGAACGGCTTCACTGGAATGGCTCTAGGCGCCGCGCTCAACGGCATGCGCCCTGTCGTTGAAATCATGTATCCCGATTTTGCCTTGGTGGCGGCCGACCAGTTGTTTAATCAGGTTGCGAAAGTCCGCCATATGTTCGGGGGAGCTTTCCCTGTGCCTATCGTCGTGCGCAGCCGGGTATCGGCGGGAACCGGCTATGGGTCGCAGCATTCCATGGACGCCAGCGGGTTGTTCGCGTTGTATCCTGGCTGGCGCATTCTCGCCCCAACCCGCCCTTATGACTATATAGGCTTGCTGAACGCCGCCATCGCTTGCGATGATCCGGTCTTGATCGTCGAGTACAACGACCTTTTCAAGAAAACCGGAAACGTGCCCATCTCGGATTGGGACTATATCGTGCCTATCGGCAAAGCCAGGATTGCTCGTCCCGGCAGCCGCTGCACGATACTCGCTTACGGCCCCATGGTTGATATTTGCTGCGACGTTTCGACGCGCTGCAATGTTGACGCGGAGGTCATCGATTTGCGCACGCTGGACCCGGCAGGGCTGGATTGGGAAACCATAGAAAACAGCGTCAAGCGAACCAATGCCTTGATGGTGGCGGAGCAAACCGCCCGGGGTACATCGATAGGCTCGCGCATTGTCAGCGATGCGCAGCATAGGCTGTTCGACTGGCTGGATCACGAAATTGTCCATGTCAGCGGCGCGCAGGCTTCCCCGGTGGTTTCCAAGGTGCTCGAACAGGCGGCGCTTGCCGGCGCCGGCTCTGTTGAAACCGCACTGCTGGCGCTCGACGCGCGGCGCGGGCGCGCCTGAAAAACAACCATTTCGCAGGAGACTATCAGATGAGGCTCAACGATCCGCTGCTTGCCGCGCATCACACGGCAATCTGCATTAACGATTTTGATCGGGCTAAACGGTTTTATGTCGATTTCCTCGGCTTCGCCATAGAAGGCGAAATGGACAATCGTGATGAGGCGGCGCTTGGCGAGGTTGTCGGCTTGCCTGACGCTGTGGTGCGATGGGCCATGCTGGCGCGCGGCAGCCATCGGCTGGAGCTTTTCAAATACTACGCGCCTCAAGGCGAAACGCGGGCGCGCCGGCAATGCGATTTTGGCTACAACCATTTTGCATTTGTAGTCAAGGATGTGGACTCGGTGTACCAGCAAGTCAAGCGCGCCGGCTACGAGACGCTGTCGCCGCCCAGGGTTTTGCGCAATGGCCGGTCCAAAGTTTTCTATGTCGCCGAACCGGAAGGCGCAATCACCGAATTCCTGGAGTTTCCGCAAGCAGGCTGAGCCGGCGTGCTGGATGAACGAGAAATTTTCGGAGTCGACATGGGAAATACAGTTGGTTTCATTGGGCTGGGCACGATGGGCGGTCCAATGGCGGCGCGCCTGGGGCGAGCTGGCCATCGCGTTCAAGGGATGGACCTCGATCCGGCCAAGGTCGACGCGCTGGTTGGCGCGAAGGGGGTAGGATGCCGAAGCATCGCGGAGGTCTGCGAGTCGGCCGGCACCATTATTACTATGCTGCCGCGTGACGAGCATGTGCGCGCAGCCCTGTTGGGCGAGCAAGGCGTCATCGCGCATGCAAGACCCGGCACGCTGATACTGGAAATGAGCACGATTCTGCCGCATACCAGCCTGGAAATTGCGCAGGTGCTGAAAACAGCCGGACTGCGCATGATGGATGCTCCTGTCGGCAGGACGCCGGCGGACGCCCGCGCCGGAAAACTGCTGGTCATGGCGGGCGGGGCTCAGGCTGACTTTGAGCAAGCCCGGCCTTTGTTCGAGAGCTTCGCCGACAAGGTTCTTTATCTGGGCGGGCCGGGCAGCGGCATAAGAATGAAAGTGATCAATAACTATATGTCGATGGTCGGCATGGTGCTTACCGCCGAGACACTGACCATGGCCAAGAAGGCCGGCATTGCGATTTCGATGGCAGTGGAGGTATTGCAAAACACCGTGGCGGGCAAAGGGCAGATCAATACCAATTTTCCCAGGAAAGTATTGGCGGGCGATATTACGCCCGATTTTCCCTTGTCCTTGGGACATAAAGATTTGTCTCTTGGCATGAGTTTGGGACGAGAGCTGGGGACTCCCCTGTTTCTGGGAGCGTCCGCCCTGGAGCTGTTTGGCATGGCGCCGGCGTTTGGGCGGGGCGACCAGGATTGCACGGCGATGCTGTTGATTCTCGAGCAATTGGCCGGCATTGAGAGTGAAGGGATACGATGACACATACCAAGGGTTTTCTGGTTCCGCCTATGGGCGAAGCGTTGGATGCGGCGCGCATTGTCAATTGGAACATTCAGGCCGGCCAGCGATTTTCCGAGGGCGATGTTCTCTTGGAAATAGAGACGGACAAGTCTGTCATCGAGGTGCCGGCGGCGGAAAATGGCAAACTGCTTGAGCAACTGGTAGCAGTGGGCGAGACATTCAATGCCGATGCCCCTGTAGCTATGGTCGAGGTGGAGGGGGATGCCCCGCCGGCCCAAGCCTCGCCGCAAGGCACGGCGCCACTTGCCGATGCCGGACAAGCGGCGGCAGCTACGCCCGCTGCCGAGCCTTCTGAATATGTTCCGGCCGCGCATGAGGCGGCGTCCGCTAAGCGGCTGATGGCGACACCGGTTGCAAGAAAAACGGCAGCCGACATGGGGATCGTCCTGTCCGCCGTGATCGGCACGGGTCCGGCGGGCCGCGTGACAAAAGCGGATGTGCTGGCCGTTTCCGGCGCTCAAATACAGCCTGGATTAGGCGGCATGGACGCCATGGGCGCAAGCGCCGGGCGCCGCGGTCCAGAGGAGATGACAGTCAGCACCGCATACGGGGATTTGTATGCCTGCCGATGGCATGCTTCGAGGGCTTCGGCGGCGCCTACCGTTGTTCTAGTCCATGGTTTGTTTGGCGACATCGATACGTGGGCCGGCACGATAGCGGCTGCCACCCGCGCCGGCTTGGGCGTGGTGGCTGTGGAGCTTCCCTGCCATGGACGAAGCGCTTCGTTGGCCGCCGGCCTTGGCGACATTGCCGCCGCGGTCGCTGAAGCGATTGCCCAGCTTTGCCATGGGCCCGTAGTGCTGGCGGGGCACTCGCTGGGGGCGGCGATAGCTGTCAAGGTTGCGCGGCAATCGTCATTGCGCGTGGCGGCCGCCATCTTGTTTGCACCGTTGGGCTGCGGCACGGAAATCAACCAGTCTTTCCTGGACGGCATGGTTTACGCGCGCTCTGACGCCGCCCTGGAGCGCGAACTTGCCAAGCTCACCGCCGTGCGCAGTATTCCATCGATAACGTACCTGCGGAAATTAGGGCAGCGATTGAATGATCGGGCCGGCGAGCTGGCGGCGCTTTGCCGCGAGATCAGTTGCAATGGGGTGCAGCAACTCGATATCGTTCCCGATATCGAGTCCTTGAGCTGCCCTGTGGCGCTGGTTCATGGCCGCAGCGACATCATCATTCCCTGGCGGCATGCCCTGAATGTTCCTGCACGAGTGGCATTGCACCTGATCCCCAAGGCGGGGCACATGCCTCAGGCGGAAGCCGCGGTGCTGGCCGGCGAAATCATTTCACGGTGTTCCACCTATAAAGCCAATTGATGTTTGGAGAAATTTGACGTGTCTGATCCTTCTGTGACTTATTTGAAAAAAGCCGGTAAAACGCCTGAAACCGAGACGGGAAATGCCCGCAAAGTGGTGGAGGATATGCTTGCGAAAATTGAAGCCGGCGGGGAGCAGGCTGTGCGCGACTACGCGGCGAGCCTTGATAACTGGAACGGGGAAATTATCGTTACTCCCGAAGAAATCGAGCGCCGCATCCACAGCGTGCCGGAGGCGGACAAGCGCGATATCGAATTCTCGGCCCGGCAGGTGCGGGAATTTGCATTGCGGCAAAAGGCGTCCTTGCAGGAATTCACGGCGCAGCTTGAGTCGGGGGTAACCGCCGGCCAGCGGGTGATCCCGGTCAATGTCGCGGGTTGCTATGTACCGACGGGCCGCTATGCCCATATTGCATCGGCCTACATGAGCGTGGCGACAGCCAAGGCCGCCGGGGTGAAAACCGTGGTGGCATGTTCTCCCCCGTACCGGGGTGAGGGTATACATCCTCATGTGCTGTATGCATTGAAAACGGCCGGGGCTGACATCGTCATGACGCTGGGCGGCGTGCAATCGATCGCGGCAATGACATATGGCCTGTTTACCGGCCAGCCAGCCGATATCATTGTCGGGCCGGGCAATAAGTTTGTGGCCGAGGCCAAGCGCATGCTGTTCGGCAAGGTTGGCATAGATGTTTTTGCGGGCCCTTCGGAAGTGGCGGTCATCGCCGACGAGACCGCCGATCCCGCTATCGTCGCTTCCGACTTGGTCGGGCAGGCCGAGCATGGGCATGAGTCTCCCGCCTGGCTATTCACGACATCGGAAACGCTGGCCCGCGAGGTAATGGCGCTGGTCCCGGAACGGATTGGACGGTTGCCGCCTACGGCGCGCGATGCGGCGGGCGCCGCATGGCGCGATTACGGCGAAGTCGTCCTGTGCAAAAGGCGTGAGGATGTCGTGGCCATATCCGACCGCTATGCATCGGAGCATCTGGAAGTCCACGCTAGGGATCTCGACTGGTGGCTGGCCAGCCTGACATGCTACGGATCCCTGTTCTTGGGGGAAGAAACCACGGTGGCGTTCGGCGACAAGAGCAGCGGCCCTAATCATATTCTGCCCACCAAGGGGGCTGCCCGCTATTCCGGCGGCCTGTCGGTGCACAAATTCATGAAAACGCTGACGTGGCAACGGATGTCGCGTGAATCAGCCAGGCAAATTGCGCAGGTTACCGCCAGGTTGTCCCGGCTTGAGGGCATGGAGGCGCATGCCCGCACGGCCGACGATCGTTTGGAAAAATATTTTCCGGCCGAGCGATTCGACAAGGGAACGCCGGTCAGCCTGTAACCGGCCATGGAGCGTTGCCGCAATGAAGATTCAAGCACTCTTTGATCTGACAGGCCGTACCGCTTTGGTCACCGGCGGTAATTCCGGCGTTGGCGAGGCGATGGCGCGCGCCCTGGGCCTGGCGGGCGCGCGTCTGGTGCTGGCCGCGCGACGGGAAGACCAGTTGGAGGCCGCCGCCCTGCGATTGCGTGCCGACGGGATAGAGGCCGACTGGCATGTGTGCGATTTATCGGATGTCGACGGGATCCCGGGCAGGGCGAAAGCGATTGGATCATCCCATGGCCATATCGACATACTCGTCAATGCCGCGGGCATTAACCTGCGTCAAACTTTTGCGGATGTTACGCCGCACGCCTGGCGGCGGCAGATGGCGCTGCATCTGGGCGCGCCGTTTTTTCTTGTACAGGCCTTGGCTCCGGCCATGCAAGCGGGTGGCTGGGGACGCATTATAAATATTGCGTCACTTCAGTCGTACAGGGCTTTCGCCGATAGCGCGCCATATGGCGCGGGCAAAGGCGGCATTTTGCAACTGACCAGAGCCATGGCGCAAGAGTGGTCGCGGCATGGCATAAACTGCAACGCCATCGGCCCGGGCTTTTTCCGTACGCCGCTTACCGCGGCGGTGTTCGACGATCCCGGTCTGGCGGCAACGCACGCGGCGCAAACATGCATTGGGCGCAACGGCGAGCCGGCGGATCTTTATGGGTTGACTGTATTCCTGGCAAGCGAGGCATCGTCCTACATTACGGGCCAGACCATCATGATAGACGGCGGCTATACGGCCAAGTGAGGATCCCATGAAGGCGCTAGTCTATACGCAACCTGGCCGTGTCCAGATCCAAGACCGTCCATACCCGGCGCTCGAGCGCGGCGAGGTAATCCTTAGAATCGATGCCGTGGGCATTTGCGGATCGGATATGCATGCCTTTCATGGGCATGACCCCCGCCGCGCTCCCGGCCTGGTGCTGGGCCATGAGTTCGCGGGCACAGTGGTGGACAGCGCATTGGCGGACATCAAGACCGGAACTCGTGTAACGGCCAACCCTCTGATAACCTGCGGCCGCTGCGATTACTGCGTGCAAGGGCGCGATAATCTTTGCGGGCATCGCACTATGGTCGGCATGACGCGCCCGGGCGCATTTGCCGAATTCATGTCCATCCCGGCGTCGTCGCTGGTGGATATGCCCCAGGCCATGAGCCCGGTGCATGCGGCGCTGACCGAGCCGGCCGCCACGGCGCTGCATGCAATCAATCTTTCCATGAGGTCCCTGCAGCGCCCATTGCCGGAATGCCGGACCTTGGTTATTGGCGGCGGCGCGATTGGGCTGTTGTCGGCGTTGCTGCTCAGGTCTTATGGCTGCCGCGAGGTCACCCTTGCGGAGGTTAATCCGCTACGGCGCAAATCGGCCGGGCAGCATGCATTTTGCTCCACAGTCAACCCCTTGGAAGAGGCGCCGGCCGGCGACAGCTTCGATTTTGTCATTGACGCGGTCGGCGCCAAACCGACCCGCAATACCGCAATCGCGGCCGTCAAGCCCGGCGGCGTGGTGATGCATATTGGCTTGCAAGACTGGACCAGCGAAATCGATATGCGCAAATTGACGCTCTCGGAAGTAACGCTGCTGGGCACCTATACCTACACCATGGCGGATATGCGGGCTACCGTGAAAGCGCTGCATGACGGTGCATTCGGAAATCTGGAGTGGGTCGAGACGCGTCAGTTGAATGACGGCGACGCGGCGTTCGCCGATCTGGATCAGGGGCGCGCGGCATCGGCCAAGCTTGTGCTGTTGCCGTGATTTGATTTGAAACCGGCCAGCGCCGCATTTCAGCGGACTGGCCGGAGCCAGGCAAGACTGGGCGTTCAGTGAATGTTATTGACGAAGTCGCGCAGCTTGGGGTCGTCGTTGGCCATTTTCATATATTTATCCGTGATGAAGCTTTTAGGTGCCGGAACTGTGCGCAGCGTGCCCGAATCGCGCATGAAAGTGGCCAGCTTGTTGAACCAGCCATCCATTTTGGAATCGCCCTTGCTGCGGTCCATAGCCTGCAGTTGCTGAGCAAGATCGAAGGTCGGGCGTGTATCGAATTCTTTGTTCATGGCCTCTGTGGAAATAGATACCCCGCCTTGATCGTAGAATTTTTTCATCATTTCTATGGCGGCGGGCCGGTTGGCATTGAGCCATTTCCATGACGCCATATAAACCGCCAGGAACTTGGCCACATTCTCGGGGTTTTCTTTTGCGTAGTCGCCACGGGCGATGATGGCGCCAGGCACGGCTACTCCGCCGTCTTTGCCTGTGCAGAATACCTTCGCGCCGGTTTTTTCCTCTACGGTGTAAGTATTTGGAGCCCAAAGCCCCGCCAGTTCAATATTCTTGGAGGACAGGGCCGACATAACCTCGGCTTGCCCCATGTTCTTGATCGTCACATCGGTTTTCGACAGCCCATACTTTTTCAGGCATGCCTGCACCGCGTAATCGCCTGTCGAGTTCGATGTCAGCGCTATCGTCTGCCCTTTCATCAGGGCCGGATTGGCCGCATACTGGGCGGCCTTGTCGCCGCTTGCCACCAGCGCATTGCCTACCGACTCATCATTGCTGATGCCTATCGTCTCGATGCCAAACCTCATGTGCCCGAGTACCGCGGGGACCGAGCCGGTTGCGCCCACATCCCAGGACTTCGATGCCGCTGCCGCCATTTGGGGTACGCCGGCGGGAAATGTCAAAAATTCGGGCTTGAGGCCGACTTGCGCCCACCAGCCTTTCTGTGTGGCGACATAAAAGGGCAGCGCCCAATATACCGCTGGCTGGTAGCTGATCTTTATGGGGGTCAGAGGTTGCTGGGCATGACTGCCCGCGCCGCCCAAAAGCGCTGCGGCAATAGTGGCGGTGCGTAATACGGTTTTCAGCATGATGTCTCCTTTGGTTCCAAGAATTCGAGCCTTGCGCTCCCGCATTTTTTCAATGCATGGTGCTGTCGTGCTCTTGACGAAGTGATTTCCAGATATGAGTGCGCAAACGGACAAACGAGCTTTTATCCATCACGTCCTCAATTTTTTTGCATTCATCCCAGTTTTCCGCCGTGCGTATCGGCTTGACATCGATGATCTCCTTGATCCTGCCTGGACGCGGGGTCATGATGACTACGCGGTCCGCCAGGTACACAGCCTCGTCCACCGCATGCGTGATGAACAGGACGGTACGGGGATTGACCCGGGCCAACTGCACGAGCTCTTCCTGCATGACAACCCGTGTCTGCGCATCGAGCGCGCCGAACGGTTCGTCCATCAGGAGTACGCTGGGGTCCAGTGAATAGGCGCGCGCAATGGCAACCCGTTGCTGCATGCCGCCGGATAGTTGATTGGGGTAGGCGTTTTCATAGCCTTGCAGATTCATGAGATCGATGTAGTGCGTAATAATCTTGCGCCGCTCGGCTTCGGCAAGACCTTTGGCGCGCAGCCCGAATTCAATATTCTGATAAACCGTTTTCCAGGGGAACAATGCGAATTGCTGGAATACGACAGCACGCTCGGGGCCGGGGGCCTTGACGGCGGAGCCCGCCACGTTTACGGAGCCGTTGCTTGGGAACTCCAAGCCTGCCGCCATCCTCATGCAGGTGGTTTTTCCGCATCCCGAGGGACCCACTATGGCAACGAACTCTTTTTCGTTAACGACAAGGTTAATGTTATCCAGGGCCAGAAAATCGCTATTGTCTCGTTGGAATGTCCTGCTCACGTGTTCGAATACGATATTGCTCATGTTGTCTCCTCGAATGGGATTGTTTTGCGCTATTTGTTGTGCGATAGAAGTTTTTCCAGTGATCGCAGGACGATGTCGATGACGATGCCCACCACGCCGATTGAAATCATGCCCGCCATGACGATGGACGTATCAAGGTTGCTCTGGCCTTTGACTAGGAGATAGCCGATGCCGCTGGATGCGACGATCAATTCAGCGCCGATCAGGGACATCCAGCCCAATCCGGCGGAAATGCGCAGCCCGGCGATGATCGATGGCAGCGCCGCCGGAAACAGCACTTGGGAGATAATCTGGAAATTCGTCAGCCCCAGCGTTCTTGCCGCTTCCAGCAAATGAGTTTCCACATACTTTGCGCCGCGGTAAGAGTTGATCAGGCACGGCGGGAATGCTCCGGTGAAAATAATGAGTATCGGCCCGCCGATGCCGGTGCCGAACCAGAGTGCGGCAAACGGCACCCACGCAATGGGCGGTATGAAGCGTAGTCCATTGAATAACGGCGAGACAATCTCGTCGAGCAGGCGGAACCATCCCATCATCAGCCCAAGCGGCACCCCCACAAGGACCGCCATGCCGAAGCCGAGCGCGAAGCGCTCAAGGCTTGCGAGCATATGCTGCTGGATGGTGTAACCCGAAAATGGGGTACGCATCAGCCGGACCAGGGTTTCCAGGACGTCATGCGGCATGGGCAGAAAGCGGGGCGGCGCCAGGCCGGCGAATGCCGAGAAATACCAGACCGCGAAAAATGCCAGCGTGCCGGCGATGGTCAGCGCGGCAAATCGATGGACCGGCAATTTATGTTGTGATGGGGTCATGCAAGCCTCTATGCTTTACGCCATGGCATCAGGCGGGTTTCCAGCAGCCCAAGCGCCATGGTCATCAGCCCGCCCAATGCGGCCACGGCAATCATGGCGACAACAATCATGGGAATGTAAATATCTTGCGTAGCCTGGTTCAGAATATGCCCCAGGCCGTAAGTGGCCCCAATGAGTTCGCCGGCGACGAGTGTGGTCCAGGAAGCTTGCAGGGAAAGGCGCAGGCCCGTGAAAATCATGGGGAGGGCGGCGGGAATGACGACCTCTGTCGCCAGGCTCCATTTTCCTATGCCCAGCATTGCCGCGGCTTCCGTCAGTTGCGGGGCGATAGTGCGGGCCCCGGTGTAGCTGTTGATGACGGAAGGTATGAAAGCGCCGACGAAAATCACGAGCACTTTTGACGCATCGCCCAGGCCCAGCCAGACGATCGCCAGTGGAATCCAGGCCAAGGGCGGAATGGGTCGAAGCAGCAGGAAAGCGGGGTTGGCGAATGCTTCTACCGAGGACGAGCTGCCCATGGCCAGGCCCAGCGGCACGCCAACGACGGTGGCCGCAATAAAACCGATCAAGACCAGTTTCACGCTGTGCAATATGTGCACGTAAAGCGTGGCGTTCCCATAGCCGTCAATGCTTATTTGCAGAAGGGCGTCGATAGTTTCCGCGGGGGTGGGAAAGCGCATCGGGGAAACCAGGCCGGTAGCGGCGGCGCCCCACCATAATAGGCACACGCCCAACAGCGTTAACGCGCCTACGATGGCGCGCTGATTTATCCGATATATCTTCATGGTCATGGAATGGCATGCTCCGAAGGTAGAGATCAGGCTATCTATGCTCTGGCGACCGGAAAAAACGGCGGTTTTTTTGCCAGAATGAGGTTCTTGAATGTCTCGTTTTCTTTAAATAGATGTTCAGGCAGCATGGATTACAGTCACTTTGGGCCGCTGCTGTCGTTCCTGGATTACTCATCCATCGTATTGTTTAATGATTTGAATGCTATCACATGATGATTCAAAGTCAATAGGCGTATTCGGCTGTTCCAGCTATGCGGCGACGGCGTGGCAATGATGGAATTCCGTCCGGAACCCTTGGGCGGCGGCATCTAAAGCCGTTGGCACAGATCGATGAATGCTTCGCGCAGCCATCGATGGGCGATGTCGTCGTCGGCCGATTGGTGCCAGATCAAATAGACCGGGAATTCCGGTGTCCGTATGGGAGGAATATACGGTTGCAATCCGAAGTGATCCGCGTACAGCACCGCCATGCGCTTGGGCAGCGTGCAAAGCAGATTGGTGGCCTGGACAATGACGGGCATGGACTGGAAGTAAGGCACTTGCACGGCGATTTCCCGCTGCAGCCCGCGCTTTGCCAGGGCCAGGTCTATCATGGGGGTGCTTTTGGTGCGCGGGGCCAGCGCCACGTGCCGAAGCTTCAGGAAGGTGTCCAGGGTCAGCCTGTCGGAGATATCGGGGTGGTCCTGCCGCGCCAGGCTAAGCAGAGTGTCCGTCATGATGCAGTGGCTGCGGAAATCGTTCATGCCCAGCACAAAATAGCCAAGCGCCAAATCTACCTTGCCCTGGCGCAGCTCTTCGCGCAGTTGCATGCCCGATTCGGGCCGGATAATGATCCGTATGCCCGGCGCCACCTGATTCAGCCAATTCAAAAAACGCGGAACGATAACGTTTTCGCCATAGTCTTCGACAACGAACTCGAACGTGCGGGTGGAGTTGCTGTAGTCGAATTCGCTGCGTTCGCTCAAGCCGTTTTTCAGCATGTCCAGCGCCCGCTGTATGGGTTCGGCGATGGTTTTGGCGCGCGGCGTGGGGGCCATACCGTCGGCGCTGCGCTCGAACAGATGATCGCCGAAGCGTTCCCTGAGCCTGGCCAGTGCATTGCTGACGGCCGGTTGCGTCAAATTCAGGCGGATGGCGGCCCTGGAAATATTGCGCTCGGTATAGATGGCATCGAATACGCGCAGAAGATTCAAGTCAAATGATTGCAGATTCAAGCGAGGCTCCTAGGGCTGGTCTGGCAGGCATGGGCCATATATTCATGGAATCAATAATCATCATCATAAAAATAAACTTCAAAAATAGATAGGCGCTCCCTAAGATGGCTACACCATCTGTAACGGATTTCCATCTATGCCGGACTCCACCGATCTTCTGCTTTGCGACGCGATATCCAATGGCGTCGCCGTGCTGCGCCTTAATCGTCCCCATGCGCGCAATGCGCTCAATCTACCGTTGCGCAAAGCGCTGGCGGCCAAATTCCAGGAAATGCAGGCCGACAAGGCCGTGCGCTGCGTCGTTATCGCCGGCAATGGCCCATGCTTCGCCGCCGGCGCCGATCTGCGCGAAATGGCCGACCTGGGCCCGAGCGCCGCATGGTCCATGGATGTGCTGGGGTACTGGCGCGTGATCAGCGAATTCCACAAACCCTTGATCGCGGCGGTGCATGGCGCGGCCCTGGGCGGCGGCTGCGAACTCGCCATGCATGCCGACATTATCGTGGCCGATGAAAACACCAAGTTCGGGCAGCCCGAGGTCGTGGTCGGCGTTATGCCGGGCGGCGGCGCCACGCAGCGATTGATGCGCGCCGTGGGCAAGTTTCACGCCATGCCCATGCTGCTTACCGGCGAATCCGTGACGGCCGTGCGCGCTCATGCCATGGGGCTGGTCAGCGAGGTCGTGCCGGATGGCCAGGCCGTGGCCCGGGCGGTGGCGATAGCCGAGCTGATTGCCAAGCGCCCGCCTATCGCCGTCAGGCTGACCAAGGAAGTCGCGCTGGCCGGCGCGGACGCGCCCCTGGCCACCGGCCTGATGCTCGAGCGCCGCGCTTTTGAAATGCTGTTCGATACGGATGACCAGAAAGAGGGCATGCACGCCTTTCTTGAACGTCGTACTCCCACTTTTCACGGAAGTTAATTATGCAAGCAGAAATCGACCGTATAGGCGTTGTCGGCTCCGGCGCCATGGGGCGCGGAATAGCGCAGGCCTGTGCCTTGTCGGGAATGAAGGTTGTGCTGATGGATGCCGACGAGGCCGTGGCGCGTTCGGCGCACGCGTCGATCGCCAAGGCGATCGAAGGCGATCGTGTCAAAGGCCGCGTAAGCCAGGAGGCCGCCGAGAGCGCCATGGCGGGGCTGAGCATCACCAGCACCCTGGACGGGCTGAAGGACTCCCAATTGGTCATCGAAGCGATAACCGAAGACCTGGATGCCAAGCGCGGGCTGCTGGCCGACTTGGAAAATGTCGTCGACGAGCAATGCATCATCGCGTCCAATACGTCGTCATTGTCCATTACCACCTTGGGCGCCGCCTGCAAATTTCCCGGACGCGTCGCCGGCATGCATTTTTTCAATCCGGTGTCGAGAATGCATTTGGTGGAGGTGATCCAGGCGCTCAAGACCGACGCTGCTGTCGTCGAGCAACTGGAAGGGGTGGGCCGGAAAATAGGCAAGGAAGTGGTGCGGGTCCGCGATACGCCGGGTTTCCTGGTCAACCAGGTTGGCCGGGGCTATACGCTTGAGGCCGTGAATATAGTGGGCGAAGGGGTCGCCACATTTGCGCAGGTCGATCAGGTAATGCGCGCGGCGGCGGGCTTCCGCATGGGGCCGTTCGAGCTGCTTGACTTGGTCGGCCTGGATGTCAATCACCCTGCGACCGAGATGATTTATTCCCAGTTCTACCACGAGCCGCGCTACCGCCCATCGCCCTTGATGGACATGCGGGTCGGCGCGGGAATGCTGGGCCGCAAGAGCGGCGAGGGCTACTACCTTTATCCGGCCGAGTCTGCCGCGCCGCCGGTATCCGCTGCGGCGCAAGCGTCGGGCCCTTTGCCTGCGTGCAGTGTATGGGTCAGTTCCGCCGTGCCCGAGGCCGGCGCCGCTGTGCGCGAACTGGTGAAGAGCCTGGGCGCCAGCCTGGAGACCGGGCCGCGCCCCGGCGAGCAGGCGTTGTGTTTGGTTACGCCCATAGGCCGCGATGCGTCCCATGCCGCGGCGGCGGAAGGGCTGGATCCCATCCGCACCGTTGCGATTGACGCCTTGTTCGGCCTGTCGACTCATCGGACAGCGATGGCCACATGCGTGACGGGACAAGAATGGCGCGACGCCGCGCAGGCCCTGTTCAGCGCCGACGGCGTGCCGGTCACCATGATACGCGACAGCCCGGGCTTCATTGCGCAACGGATTGTCGCCATGATCGTCAATATCGGCGGCGCGCTGGCGCAATCGCGCACGGCATCGGCGGCGGATATCGATCGCGCCGTGACACTGGGGCTGGCCTATCCGCATGGCCCCTTGGCTTACGCCAACGTATTGGGTGCCGGCTATATACATCTTCTGCTCGGCGGCTTGTATGAAAGCTTTGGCGATTCGCGTTACCGGCCCGCCTTATGGCTCAAGCGCCGCGCGGCATTGAATCTGAATTTTTGCGACGGTGATTGAACACCGTCGCCCCACAGGAGAACACTTATGCTTGACGCGTACATCTACGCCGGAATCCGGTCCCCATTTGGCAAGCTGGCCGGCGCGCTGGCATCTGTCAGGCCCGACGATTTGCTGGCCCAGGTCATGGCCAAACTTGTTGCGCAAACCGGCATCGATCCGGCCTTGCTGGAGGATGTGATTGTGGGCTGCGCCAATCAGGCGGGCGAGGACAGCCGCTGCGTGGCGCGCCACGCCAGCCTGCTGGCGGGCCTGCCTGTGGAATTGGGCGGCACGGTCATCCAGCGCAATTGCGGCAGCGGGCTGGGCGCCCTGGTTGCCGCGTCCCAGGCCCTTAGCGCGGGCGAGGGCGAATTGATGCTGGTGGGAGGCGTGGAAAGCATGAGCCGCTCGCCATTTGTCGTGGCGAAAGCCGAGTCCGCATATAGCCCCGCCATGACGGTATTCAATTCGGCTGTGGGGGTGCGTTTTCCCAACCCCAGGATCGAGGCTCAGTTCGGCGCCGACAGCATGCCGCAAACCGCGGACAACCTGGCCCAGGAATACGGGATATCGCGCGAAGAGGCTGACCGCTTTGCCTGCGCGTCGCAGGACAAATACCGGGCGGCGCATGAAGCCGGCTGGTTCGATGATGAAATCGCGGCAATCGACATCCCCGCCAAGGGCCGCGCGCCGGCTGCAAGCATCGCCGTGGACGAACATCCGCGCGCGACCACGGTGGAGGCCTTGGGCAAGCTGCGCGCCCTGCATGCGGGAGGCGTGACCACGGCGGGCAATGCGTCGGGTATTAATGACGGCGCCGGCGTTCTGCTGGTGGGCAATGCCGGCATCGGCAAGCGCCTGGGGCTAAAGCCGCTGGCCAGGGTATTGGCCAGCGGGGTTTGCGGCGTACCGCCGCGCATCATGGGCATAGGCCCGGTGCCGGCATCGCAAAAAGCATTGCAGCGCTGCGGCCTGGATATTAGCCGCATGGGCGTTATTGAAATCAATGAGGCCTTCGCCGCCCAGGCGCTGGCCTGTGTCAAGGGTCTGGGGCTGGAACTGACCGACGAGCGCGTCAATCCCAATGGCGGCGCTATTGCGCTGGGACACCCATTGGGCGCTTCGGGCATTCGCCTGGCGCTGACCGCTGTCCGGCAGTTGCATCGGACAAATCAGCAATACGCGCTGGCGACCATGTGCATCGGGGTCGGGCAGGGCATCAGTGTCGTGCTGGAACGTTGCTGATTGCCGGGGAGAATGCTTCATGACACAGCAAAACGGCCAGGGACCCGACGAGCAGGAACGCCGCGCTGCCAGCATGCGCGGCGGCGAGTTCGACTGGAAAGATCCATTCCTGATCGACTCTTATCTGACCGATGACGAACGCATGATGCGCGATAGCGTGGCCGATTATGCCCGCGACAAGCTTATGCCCCGGATCGTGCAGTCGCATCGGCACGAGACTTTCGATGTGGAAATCATGCGGGAGATGGCCGGGCTGGGACTGCTGGGTTCCACACTGAAAGGCTATGGCTGCGCGGGCATCGGCTATGTGGCGTATGGCCTGATCGCGCGCGAGCTTGAGCGCGTGGACGCCAGCTACCGTTCCGCCATGGGCGTGCAAAGCACCCTGACGATGATGCCCATCTACTTGTTCGGCAGCGAAGAGCAGCGCCAGCATTGGCTGCCCAGGCTGGCTCGGGCCGATGCGCTGGGATGCTTCGGCTTGACGGAGCCGCACTCGGGCTCCGATCCTTCCGCCATGCATACCCGGGCCAGGAAGGTTCAGGGCGGGTTTCGGCTTACAGGCTCGAAAACCTGGATCAGCCATGCCCATCTGGCCGACGTAATGATAGTGTGGGCCAAGGACGATGACGATGTCGTGCGCGGATTCATACTCGAGCGCGGCATGAAAGGCCTGGAGACGGCCAAGATTGAAGGGAAGTTCGCCGTGCGCGCATCGCCGACAGGACAGATTTTCATGGATGATGTTTTCGTGCCCGATGAAAACCGGTTGCCGCAAGCCAAGGGCCTGGCCGCGCCTTTCGCTTGCCTGGCCAATGCGCGGTTCGGAATCTGCTGGGGCGCGGTCGGCGCCGCCGAGTTTTGCTGGCATACTGCCCGGCAATACACCATGGATAGGCAGCAGTTCGGCCGGCCGTTGGCCGCCAGCCAGTTGATCCAGAAAAAACTGGCCGACATGCAAACCGAAATCACCCTCAGTTTGCTTGCCTGCCTGCATGTAAGCCGGTTGCGCGATGCGCAAAAAGCAACCCCTGAAATGATCTCCCTGTTAAAGCGCAACTGTGCCGGCAAGGCGCTGGATGTAGCCCGCAACGCCCGCGATATGCTTGGCGGCAATGGCATCAGCGACCAATACCATGTCATACGCCATTTGATGAATCTTGAAGCGGTAAATACCTTGGAAGGCACCCACGATATCCATGCCCTGATCCTGGGGCGGGCACAAACCGGAATTCAGGCGTTTGCCTAAGGAATCCAACCATGAAAAGCGCCATTATGAATACACCAGACCTGAATGCGCCGGATAAGCCTCCTGCGCGCCACGAAATTCTTGCGCGGATGATCCAGCCCCGGTCGGTGGCTGTCATCGGAGCGTCGGCCCAGTTTTCCAAGGTGAATGGCCGGCCGCTTAAACATTTGCTGGAGAAAGGCTACCAGGGGAAAATTTACCCGGTCAATCCCAAATACCAGGAAATCGGCGGTCTCGTCTGCTATCCGGATGCGGCCAGTTTGCCGCAGGCGCCCGACCTGGCGATTATCGCGGTACCCGCCAAGGATGTCGCCGCCAGTTTGCGCGCCCTGGGCGAGGCCGGCGGGCGCGCCGCCGTGGTGTTCAGCTCGGGCTTTGGCGAAATGGGCGAACTGGGCCTGGCCCAGGAGCATCGCCTGCGCGATATCGCGCGCGAGTACGGCATGGTTTTGTGCGGCCCGAACTGCCTGGGCTTCATCAATGCCTACGAGCATGTCTATGCAACCTTCAGCCAGTATGCAGACGGACCGACCAACTCCGGCCCCATTGGCTTTGTCACCCAGTCGGGCGCGTTCGGCACGGCGATCGCGGCCTTGGTCCGCGATCGGGGCCTGGGCCTGGGGTATTTCATCAATACCGGCAACGAAGCCGATGCCACCTTCAGCGAACTGATGAGGGTGGTCATCGAGGATCCGCGCGTGCGCGTGGCGGCGGGATACCTTGAAGGAATACGCGACGGCCGGGCGCTGGTCGACCTGGCCCGCCGGTGTCACGAGCTGGGCAAACCCCTGGTCTTGACCAAGGTGGGAAGAACCGCCAGCGGCGCGCGCGCGGCCGCATCCCACACCGGCTCGCTGGCCGTCGAAGACGCGCTTTTCGACGCGGTCGCGCGTCAGTACGGGGTGCTTCGGGCCCGCAACGAAGAGCAAATGCTGGACATGCTCCAGGCCTTGTCGGGCTGCGCGCTTCCCGAAGGCAATGGCTTGGGGATCGTCACGCAGTCGGGCGGAGCCGGCGTCATGATGACGGATCGCGCCGAGGAAGTCGGCCTGGCGGTACCGGTGCTTGAAGCGCAAACCAGCACGGCGCTGGCGGCTGTCATGCCCAGCTTTGGCGCCAGCGGCAATCCGGTCGATATCACCGGACAGTTTGTGGCCGAGCCGGCCCTGCTGCGCGAGTCCGTGCTGATATTGCTGCGCGATCCCCAAGTGCATATCGGCATAGTATGGCTGCAGTTGATGAGCGGGCATGTCGACACGCTGATTGAAATCTTCACCCAGATACGCGCGCAGGCGGCCAAGCCTTTCATCGTTTGCTGGGTTGCCGCTCCCCCCGGCGTTGCAGAGCGGCTGCGCGAACAAGACATCGTCATGTTCGGGGCGGGCGAGCGCGCGGTCGAGGCCGCGGCAAGCCTGGCGCGCTACGCCGCCATGAAAAAAGCCTATGCGGCGGGCCGCGCCCGGGAGGAGTTGGCGGAACGCCTCGTCCTGCCTTTCGCCGATGGCGCGGTGCCTACTGTCGACGCGGTCGGCCTGCTTGAAAAGGCCGGCGTTCCCATGGCGCCCGTTGCGCTGGCGGCAAGCGCCGACGAGGCCGTGCGGGCCTGGCGCGGCTTCGGCCGTCCGGTCGCCATGAAGATCGAGTCTCCCGACATCCTGCATAAAACCGATGTGGGCGGGGTGACCCTGAACCTGGATGACGAGCCCGCCGTCCGTGCCGCCTTCGCCGATCTGATGGAGCGCTGCCAGGCTGGCCTGCCGCGGGCCCGCTTGGCCGGCGTCATCGTGCAGCCCATGAGTTCCGGGCATATTGAATTGGTCATTGGCGTCAAGCGCGATGCCGTGTTCGGGACCATGGTCATGGTCGGCTATGGCGGCATATTGCTGGAAGTCTTGCGCGATGTCTCCTTTCGGCGCGCGCCGTTTTCGGAAAGCGAGGCGAACAGCATGCTCGGCGAGCTTCGCATGCGGCCGGTGTTCGATGGGGTGCGCGGCCGGCCGGCCGTTGATGTGCCCAGGCTGTGTGTTCTGCTGGCCAGCCTGTCGCGCTGGGCCGCCGCCGTGGAACAGCTTGACGAGCTGGATCTGAATCCCCTTTTAATAGGCTCCGATGGTCCGGTCGGGGTCGATAGTGTCGTAATACTCCGGACCAGATAAAAGCAACTGCATTAGCCCCGTTTGGGTCACAAAAACCGCATTCCGCCCGAGCGGAAGAGGAGACAACAATGTTGCACGTAAAATTAAAAATGGCCATGAAGCCGATATTTCTTTCCGTACTGACTGTATCGGCCGGCATGGCCGCAACAGTGTCCTGGGCGCAGGATAAATACCCGTCGCATGCCATTACACTTATCACCCCCTATAGCACGGGGGGCGATTCCGACTTGGCGGCGCGAAATTTCAGCGCTGTGGCGCAAAAATACTTTAGCCAGCCGGTGGTGGTGGTCAACAAGCCCGGGGCCAGCGGGGTAATCGGTTCCGAGCAGGGCCGGCTTGCCAGTCCCGATGGCTATACTCTGCTGCTTTCGCGGCCCGGCTCGCAGGCCATTCTTCCCGCCATTTCGCCGACCAAGACAAAATACAAATGGAGCGATTTCACCCCCATAGGTTTGCTGGAACTGAACCCCTACGGCTGCTATGTCAAAGGCAACTCTTCGTACAAAACGTTCAAGGACTTTGAAACAGCGCTGCGGGCCAAGGGCGGCACGATGAACTACGGCACGGCGGGCGCGTTGACCACCAACGATATGGGCCCGAGGCTGCTGTTCGATATTCTCAAGCTGGGCGACAAGGTGCCTACCCAAATCCCCTACAAGGGCACGGGGGACGCCACGACCGCGCTGCTGGCCGGCCAGATCGATTTTTCCTGCAGCAGCATCGGTCCGGCCAATGGGCTGATCAAGGCCGGCAACCTGCGGGCCTTGTTCGTCACCACGCCAGAACGGCTTAAATCCCTGCCCGATGTGCCTACCGCCAAAGAACTGGGCCTGGACAAAATGGAACAGATCACAGGATGGAGCGGTATTTCGGGGCCGCCGGATATGCCGGCGGAACTAGTGGAAAAAATCTGGAAGGCCCTGGAGCAAACCGGCAAGGACGCCAACTGGATACGCGCCACTGAAAGCGCCGGGTCCGTGCCGTTTGTGAAAGGGCCGGCGGACACGAAAAAATTTACGCAAGGGCAGTACGAGGTGTATCACCAACTGGGCAAGTCGCTCGACCTGATCGACAAAGCCAAGTAAACCTACCAATGCAGGCGGGCATATCTTCACGATATGTCCGGTTTTCATAGAGGAACAGAACCATGCGGCAAGCCGATGTGATCAAGCAGGAACAAGCCTGCGGCGACGTTGCGCAACTGGTAACCCGGGCTCGCCGGGCGCAACGGGCCGTCTCTGGCTACACGCAGGAGCAGGCCGATCTGCTGGCGTTGGCGGCGGCCTGGGCCCTTATCGAGCCCGGCCGGAATCAAGAGTTGGCTGCGCTGGCGGTCAGCGATACAGGCCTGGGCAACGCGGAAGACAAATTTCGCAAGAATCATCGCAAGACGCTAGGCCTGCTGCGCGATCTTCATACGGCGCGCACCGTGGGAGTGGTGAACCATGATTCCGCCCGCGGCATAACAGAAATCGCGCGGCCGGTGGGAGTGGTCGCGGCCATTGTGCCGTCCACCAATCCGGCGGCGACCCCGGCAAACAATATCATCAACGCCCTGAAATGCCTCAATGCGGTCATTGTGGCGCCGTCTCCCCGCGGCTGGGCCTCGTCCGCCCGGCTGATCGAATATATCCATGCGGAACTGGACAAGCTCAAGGCCCCCCGCGACCTGGTTCAACTGCTGCCTCATCCGGTATCGAAAGCGGCTACCCATGCGCTGATGAGCCAGGCCGATCTGATCGTGGCCACCGGTTCGCAAGCGAATATACGCGCGGCGTATTCCAGCGGACGGCCGGCGCTGGGGGTGGGGCTGGGCAATGTATCGGTCATTATCGATAGCAGCGCCGATCTCGATCGCGCGGCCGGACTGATCGCCATGTCCAAGACGTTCGACAACGCCACAAGCTGCTCGGCCGAAAACAGCCTGGTTCTGCCGTCCGGCCGTTATGACGAGTCGATACAGGCGTTGGAGCGGGCCGGGGGCGTGCTGTTGAACGCCGGCGAAAAAGCCGCGCTGATGAACGCGCTATGGATAAAAGGCAAGCTTAATCCCGACCTTATCGCCAGGCCGGCATCTGTCGTGGCCAGGCTAAGCGGGCTGACGCGCCCGGCCCTGGCGTCGGCAACGTTCCTGATGGTGGAGGAAAACGGATGGGGTCCGGAATACCCATTCTCCGGCGAAAAACTGTCTCCCGTCCTGACCTTATACCGCGCCCGCGACCTGGATCAGGCATGCGAAGTGGTGGAGGGCCTGTATGCCTGGCAGGGTGCGGGGCATTCGGTGGGCCTGCATACGGCTGATGACGCTCAGGCCCGGATACTGGGCGCACGACTGCCGGTATCGCGCGTCATTGTCAACCAGGCGCATTGCCTGGCGGCGGGGGGCAATTTTGATAACGGACTGCCGTTCTCGCTGTCCATGGGTTGCGGAACCTGGGGCGGCAATTCGACCTCGGAAAACCTGCACTGGAAACATTACCTGAATATCAGCCGCATCGTGTGCCCCATCCCCGAGGTCGTGCCCGACGTGGAGGCGCTGATGCAGCCCTATTTTTCCAGCGTAGGCGCGGGCGCGTAATTCGACCGCGGCGGCAATCAGCCGGCGGCCTGCGGATGATAGCTTCTGGCCCGGGCCGGCGCGTGCTCCGGGTGTCCGACATCACGGTTACCGAACCAGTCGCACAAGGCCTGGGTCACGGGCTTTTTGCCATGCTTGTGGCGTTCCAGCATGCCGACGCCGCGCATGATCGGGCGGCCTGGCAGTTTTTTGACGATCAATTGCTGCTCGGACCATTCCGCATTGGCCAAGTGGGGAACAATGGCCACGCCGTAGCGCTGCCGCACTAATTGGGCGATAGCCTCGATCGAGTTCAGTTCCAGGGCGATAGTGGGCGCGAGACCCAATTGTTCCAACGCATAGCTAACCAGCCGGCCCGTCCATAACGAACGGTCGAATTGCAGAAAAGGTTCGTCGCGCAGCAGGTCCATGACCGGCTTGCGGCTCAATTCCTGGGGGGCGATCAGTACCAGCGGTTCCTGGTAGAAAGGGGTCCACATCAAGCCATTGGGAACGGCGCCGGGCGGTTCCGTGACCACGGCGGCGTCCAGTTCCCCCTTCGCGACCATGCCGGCGAATTGCGCCGACTGCCCGGCAAGCAGTCTCAAGTCCAGGGCGGGATAGTCGCGCTTTATATGCGCCAGCGCGCTGCCGAATGAACCCATCAGCGCCGATACCAGCGCTCCGACGTGCAGAGTGCCGCGCAGCACCCCATCGGGACGGGAGCGCAATTTGTCGTAGTCGCCAACCAGCGTTTCCAGGCGATCGAGAATCTGGCGGCCATCGGGCGTGACAGTGAGGCTCTGGGGGCCGCGTTCAAACAGCTTGACGCTCAGTTCGCTTTCCAGGTTCTTGATTTGCAAGCTGACGGCCGCCTGCGTAAGCCCGATCTGGCGGCCCACTTCGGCGAAACTGCCCAGCCGCGCGGCCGCGAGTGCGGTACGGAATTGTCGTATGGAAGACATGGATGCCTATAAAAAATACTTGTATCTGACAAAATAATTAATAGTTTTACTTTTGTCAAGAACCGCGGCATGATGGGAAATCATCGGTTTTCAGCTTCAGGACACCTAGTCATGACCAATTCCTCCTCTACCTTGCAGGTCGAAGTCTGGCGCGGGGGCGAGCAAGGGGGGTATCAAACCTTCCAGGTGCCGCGCCGCGCCAGCCAGACCGTGCTTGATGTGGTCACTCATATCCAGCGCCACCAGGATGCCACGCTGTCTTACCGCTTTGCCTGCCGGGTCGGCATGTGCGGCTCCTGTGCGATGCAGGTCAACGGCGTCGCGCGCTGGACCTGCCGCACCCATGTCGCCAAGGTCTGTACGGACAGCCGGCTGCAGTTGGCGCCATTGTCGAATTTGCCGGTCGTCAAGGATCTGGTCGTCAACATGGATTCCTTCTTCGAAAAAATGCAGGCCGCGCGCGGCCGGTTTGTGGGCGAACATACGCGCTACGAGCCGGTGGCGTTGGTCAAGCCCGATTCCCCGGCCCGGCGGGAAGCCGAGGCGGGTATCGAATGCATAGGGTGCGCCGTCTGTTATTCGTCCTGCGATGTGGTGAGCTGGCGGCCCGATTTCCTGGGTCCCGCGGCGCTTAACCGCGCCTGGACGCTTATCAACGACGAACGCGATGTCGACGGGCGCCAGCGGCTTGCGGCCGTGGCCGGCGACGCCGGCTGCCATTCCTGCCATACCCAGGGTTCTTGCACGGTTCGCTGTCCCAAGCAGCTCTCGCCCACGGCAAGCATTGCCGGCCTCAAGCGCATGACGGCAAGGGCAGCCATGCGCGGCGACCTGGACGTTGACATCGCGGCAGGGGATTTGTAATGGCCAGTCCTATTGTCAACGCCGCGCGCCGCTGGTATTGGCAGCGCATCACCGCCATGGTCATGGCGCTTTTCGTATTGATTCATTTGATCGTTATCGTGTATGCCATCAATGGCGGCTTGAGCGCCGCCGAAATCCTGGCCCGCACGCGCGGCAATATTCTCTGGGCGGTGTATTACGCGCTATTTGTGGGGCTGGCGGCGGTGCACGCATCCATAGGCGTGCGCAATGTGCTGGTGGAATGGGCCGGGTTAAAGGATAGCGCCGCCTCTGTGTGGGCCAATCTGCTGGCGCTGCTGTTGCTGGCAATGGGCCTGCGGGCGGTATGGGCCGTGACGATCGGGGGTATGCCATGAGAAAAAACGATCTCCGCGCCCGCACGCATGCCAGTTGGATCGCCTTTTGCCTGCATCGGATATCTGGCGTGTTGCTGACGGTATTCCTGCCCATTCATTTCTGGACGCTGGGCCTGGCGCTTGAAAACGAAGCGGCGCTGGATGCGGCCTTGAAATGGTATGAGGCGCCCATCTTCAAATTCGGAGAGTGGCTGTTGGTGTTTGCGCTGGTTGTGCACGCCGTGGGCGGGATCCGCATTCTGCTGATCGAGTTCCGCCCATGGCGGGGTTTGCGGCGGGGCTGGATTCCAGCCGGCCTGGGCACGGCCGCCATTGTTTCCGTTGTTTTCCTTATCGCCACAGTAGGTTGAGCCATGAAAGAAATTGATTACGGCCAGGTTGAAGTAGCGGCTTGCGAGCTATATATACGCGCGCTCAAGCTGCTGCCCGATGACATCAAAGACGGATTCGGCAAGCTGCAGGCCTTCGAGACGTCCGAACGCGCCCGCGGCATACTCAACACGATGGTCACCAATATCAAGGTTGCCGAAGACAACAACAACCTGCTTTGCCAGGATACCGGCATACCTATCTACAACGTATTCGTGGGCCGGTCGGTGGCCATCGACGGCTGGAGGCTGAAGCAGGCCATACGCGCGGGCTGCGAGCGCGCTACTCGCGAGCATCCCTTGCGCTCCAGCGTGGTCCACCCCATCAGCCGGAAAAATGACCATACCTCTTGCGGACCCGGCGTGCCGGTGATCCATATGGAATTCGTCGAAGAACCGGACACCCTGAAAATCCAGATGATACCTAAGGGCAGCGGCTCGGAGAACAATTCGTTTCTGCGCATGGCCATACCGGCCGAGGGCATGGCGGCGGTCAAGCGTTTCGTCATCGATTGCGTCATCGATGCCGGCGGCAAAACCTGTCCGCCCACTATTGTGGGCGTGGGCGTGGGCGGAACCTCCGATCTGTGCGTGCATCTGGCCAAGCAGGCGGCCACGCGGCCGCTGGGGTCGGTATGCGGCGATCCGCTGGGGGCGGAACTGGAGCGCGAATTGTCCGAGGCGGTGAACCGCCTGGGGGTCGGTCCGCAGGGGCTGGGCGGCGATGCCACCGCATTCGCGGTGCATGTCGAACTTGCGGCGACACATATCACCATGAATCCAGTGGCCGTGAATATGCAGTGCCATTCGGCGCGGCGCGCCTTGGCCAGCCTGGGCGCGGGCGACATTGAATACGGATTCTGATTACAGAAGGATGCGATTGTGGCTCATTATGAACTTACCATGCCGGTTACCGAAGAGCAGGCGCGCGCGCTGCGCGTCGGCGATACGGTGACTCTGCAAAAAACCTTGTATGGCATCCGCGATGCCAGCTATATAGCCTTGTTCGACCAGAAACGCCCGACGCGTTTCGACCTGAACGGCCATGCGGTCATACATACCGCGCCCAATGTGCGCAAAGTGCCGGTTTCCGACGAGTTCCCGGCCGGCTACCAGTCGGTGTGCATCGGCACGACCACCTCGTCGCGCATGGAGCGTTTCACCCGGCAATTGATGGCGCAGTGCGGTGTCCGCTTCATTATTGGAAAGGGCGGGATGCATCAAGGTTCGCGGCAGGCCTTCCAGGAACTGGGCGGCGCGTATCTGGGCATAGTCGGCGGCACCGCCGCCCTGGAAACAACCTGGATAGAGCAGATCGAAGACGTGGATCTGGACGATCTGAATCCCGAATCCCTGTGGAAGTTTCGCATCCGCGATTTCGGCCCGCTGCTGGTGGCGATGGACAGCCATGGGGGCTCGCTGTATGACGACGTCAATACCGAAGTCAAGAGCCGCCGGGACAGCATACTGGCTTCGCTGGGGGCGGCATGATCCAGAGCGCACAGGTTGCAACGACCGATATTCTGATACTTGGCTCGGGCGGCGCCGGACTGTTTGCCGCGCTGCATGCGCACGATGCCGACCCATCGCTGGACATCACCATCGCCGTCAAAGGGTTGCTGGGCAAGTGCGGCTGCACGCGCATGGTGCAGGGCGGCTATAACGTGGCACTGGCGGAAGGCGATTCGCCCGAGCGGCATTTCATGGACACCATTACCGGCGGCAAATGGCTACCCGATCAGGATCTGGCCTGGACTTTGGTGAATACCGCGGTCGAACGCATACACGAACTTGAAAACGAACTTGGCTGTTTTTTCGACCGCAATGCCGATGGCACTTTGCATCAAAAGGCGTTCGCCGGGCAGACCTTCGATCGCACCGTGCATAAAGGCGACTTGACCGGCATTGAAATCATCAACCGCCTGGCCGAACAGGTATGGGCCAGGAAGATCAAGCGGCTGGAGGAACATCGCGCGATTGAACTCATTCCGTCGCCCGACGGCGCAGCCATCGCCGGCGTGCTGATGCTGGACTTGCGCACCGGGCAGTACCGTTTGGTGCGCGCCAAGGCCGTCCTGCTGGCGACCGGCGGCGGGCCGACCATGTACAAGTTCCACACGCCGTCCGGCGACAAAAGCTGCGACGGCCTGGCCATGGCCTTGCGCGCCGGGCTGGGCCTGCGCGACATGGAAATGGTGCAATTCCATCCTACGGGCCTGCTGGCGGGATCCGATACCCGCATGACCGGGACTGTGCTGGAAGAAGGCCTGCGCGGCGCCGGCGGTTATCTGCTTAACGGCGATCATGAACGCTTCATGCACAATGTCGACCCGCGCGGCGAGCGCGCTACCCGCGACGTCGTGTCGCGCGGCATTTATGCCGAAATGCGGGCCGGGCGCACCACGCCCAACGGCGGCGTATACATACAGATGGAACACCTGGGCGCGGACAAGGTGCGCAAACAGTTCAAGGGCATGGTCGAACGCTGCGCCGACTGCGGCTTCGACCTGGCCGGCGGCCTGGTCGAAGTCGTGCCGACCGCGCATTACATGATGGGCGGCGTGGTCTTCAAGCCGGATTGCAGCACGGAATGGCCGGGCTTGTTCGCGGCGGGAGAAGATACCGGCGGCGTGCACGGCGCCAATCGCCTTGGGGGCAATGGCGTCGCCAACTCGACCGTGTTCGGCGGTATTGCGGGCGACAGCATGGCCGGATGGGTGGAAGGCCGGGTTCTGGCCGACTACGACAGCGCGAAGGTAGAGCAGGCCATACAGGCCGCCGAGCGCCCTTTCGCACAGCCGCCGGGCGATCTCTATGCCTTGCGCGAACGCCTGGCTGAATGCATGTGGGACGATGCGGGCATTGTGCGCGACGAGGCCGGCCTGAATCGCGCGGCCCGCAGCCTGGAAACATTGCAGCGGGACTTGCTGCAAACCGGGGTGGCCGACGCCGACCGGGCCTACAATCTGACCTGGCAGGATTGGCTCAATATGGATAGCCTGATTCACGTCAGCAAGGCGATTGTGCATGCGGCGCTGGCGCGCGAGGATTCGCGCGGCGCCCATTTCCGCGAAGATTTCCCCGATGTGCACGATCTGGAGAATTCCTGGTTCTCGGTAATACGCATGCGCGAAAACGCGGTGCAATTGACCCGGCAGCCGGTGGTTTTCACAAGGGTGTTTCCGGGCGCGTCGATTCTGCAGGACGAAGAACCCGCATCCGCTCAATCCTGACGCCTTGGATCAAGGCGGCCTGCCGGCCGGCGGCGCCTTGCTCCAGGCTATAAGTCATCAATCGAGAATAAAAAAGCATGAACCCCATGAAAGCTTCACCACGCGGCGCCGACATGCTGGTCCGGTCCATCCGGCAGGCGGGCATAGGCACGATTTTCACCCTCTCGGGCAACCACATCATGCCGGTATTCGATGCCATCCTGGACGAAAATCTGGACCTGGTGCATACGCGTCACGAAGGCGCCGCGGTTCATATGGCGGATGCGTGGGCACGCCTGACCGGCGGGGTGGGGCTGGCTTTGGTGACCGGAGGGCCGGGGCACGCCAATGCCATATCGGCCTTGTATACGGCATTCCAGTCGGAATCGCCCGTGGTGCTGCTGTCGGGCCATGCGCCGCTGACCCAGGCCGGCTGGGGCGCGTTCCAGGAAATGGACCAGGTCGCCATGGCGCAGCCCGTCGTCAAGGCGGCCTGGGCGGCCAATAGCGCCGATACCTTGGCCGCGGATTTCGCCAAGGCCTGCCGCATTGCCCGATCGGGGCGTCCGGGACCCGTGCATTTAAGCCTGCCGACCGATGTGCTGGAAGGGTTGGCCGGCCAGACCGCGCTGCCCGAATCTTCCCGCTACGAAGCGCAGGCCCAGCCGCTTTCAGGCGCCGCGGCCGAAGCGCTGTTGGACCGCCTGCGGCAGGCAAGCCGGCCGTTGATCCTGCTGGGGCCGCAGGGCCTGACCGATGCGGGGCGCGGCGCCGTGGCGCGGCTTGAAGCCGTATTGGGCTTGCCCGTGGTCGCCACGGAAAGCCCGCGCGGCAGCAACGACCCCAGCCTGGGCGCGTTTGCTCCGTTGCTGGGCAGCGTGGATTGTGTCCTGCTGCTGGGCAAGCGCCTGGACTTTACCCTGGGTTTTGGAAAGGCGCCGGTATTTTCCGAGGGCTGCGTTTTCCTGCAGGTGGACGCCGACGACGCTGAATTCGACCGCTCCAGAAAGGCGGTGGGGCAGCGCTTGCAAGCCTGCCATCAGGCTGATGCGATACGGGCCCTGGCCGCATTGGAGCAGGCGGGCAACGACTCCGCCAGCGGCGGACACGCCGGCTGGCTGGCGCAAGTCAGGGACGGCGTGGCGTATCGTCCGCCGGGCTGGGCGGATTCCAGTCCGGCTCGGCCCAATTCGCTCCATCCGGTCCAGCTTTGCAAGTCGGTCCAAACCTTGCTCGACAGCCATCCCGATGCGGTGCTGGTGGTGGACGGCGGCGAGTTCGGGCAATGGGCCCAGGCCTGCCTGACGGCTCCGCACCGCGTGATCAATGGCGCGGCGGGGGCTATCGGCGCGGCTTTGCCCATGGCGGTGGCCGCCAAGCTTGCCTACCCCGATGCGCCCGTTGTGGCCATGATGGGAGACGGAACATTCGGCTTTCACTGCGCCGAGCTCGACACGGCCTTGCGTTACGGGGCTCCCATGGTCTGCGTGGTCGGCAATGACGCGCGCTGGAATGCCGAATACCAGATTCAGGTCCGGAATTACGGGGCCGACCGTGTAATAGGATGCGAGCTTTTGCCTTCCCGCTACGAGCGCGTGGCGGCGGCTTTCGGCGGCCATGGGGAATATGTGGATACGCTCGAGGCGCTGCCGCCGGCGCTGGCGCGCGCGCTGTCGGCCGGCGTGCCGGCTTGCGTGAACATAGCGCTGGACGGACTGCCCGCTCCGCTGATCCGGCAAGCGTAGCAAGCAGGTATGGATACCTGGATGTTCATTGTGCTGGGCAGCGTGCTGGCCGGATTCGTGCAAGGCTTGGCGGGCTTTGGCTTCGGCCTGGTTTCCCTGGCCGTCTGGTCCTGGGTCATAAAGCCTGAATTGGCGGTCCCTATGGTGGTGTTCGGTTCGCTGGTGGGGCAGTTGCTGGCCGTCGGATCGTTGCGGCAAGGCTTCAACTGGTCCCGAGTCCAGCCTTTCCTGCTGGGCGGGGTGCTGGGTTTGCCGACAGGTCTTTGGCTGCTCAACATCTTGAATCCCTTATTTTTCAAATTTGGAGTGGGCCTGTTGCTGACGCTTTACTGCACGGCCATGCTGTGGATTACACACATCCCGCGGATTGCAAAAGGCGGACGTGTCGCCGACGGTGTGATCGGCTGGGTGGGCGGCACAATGAGCGGCTTTGGCGGGCTGCCCGGCGCCGTCCCCACGTTGTGGTGCACGCTGCGGGGCTGGCCCAAGGACGAGCAGCGCACGGTGTTCCAGGCGTTCAATCTGTTCATGCACGCGCTGACGCTTGCCGCCTTTGCCCTGCATGGCATGATCACGCCGGAGACGCTTGGTCTTTTTGCCTTGGTGGCGCCCGCCATGCTTATTCCGTCCCTCGTCGGAATAAGACTGTACCGGCGCTTCTCCGATAGCTCGTTCAAAGGCTTGGTATTGAGCCTGCTTGCTGTATCGGGGCTGATGCTGCTGATTTCCACCGCCCCTCAAGTCTGGGGCCTGTTGTAGGCCGGCATATCCGCCAGGGCCTGTCGCGCATCAAAAAAGGCCGGGTGGGGGAAACATCCGCCCAGCCCGGCCCTCGTGCACAAAAAAAATCAATTGATCGTAATTTTACGATCCGCGATTATCTTTGCCCACTTCTGCGATTCTTCCTTGATATCTTTGGAGAACGCCTCGGGCGTATTGCCGACGGCATGCATCCCTTGAGCAGCAAGCCGTTCCTTGATATCGGGCAAGGCCAGAACCTTTACTGTATCGTCCCGTATCTTCTTGATGATATCCGGCGGCGTTCCCGCGGAAACCACGAAACCGAACCATCCATTGTTCTCGAAGCCCGGAATGCCGCTTTCGGCCACGGTGGGAATATTGGGCAGCATTGCCGCGCGTTCCTTGCTGGTGACGGCCAGCGCATTGATTCGCCCGCTGTCGACCAGAGAGCTGACCGCGCCGATGTTTCCCACGACCACGTCGATCTGGCCCGCCATCAAGTCGGTATATGCCGCCGCTTCGCCGCGATATGGCACATGCGTCAGCTGGACGTTGGCCGCATACGAGAAATTCTCGCCCGCCATGTGAACCTGGCTGCCCAGGCCGGCCGAGCCCATGTTCAGCGTCTTGGGCTCTTTCTTCGCCAGGGCGATGAATTCCTGCAGTGTCTTGGCCTTCACTTTCTTGGATGTCACGACCACCATGGGACCGGCCGCGACATTGGTAACCGGCGCGAAATCCTTTTCGACATTGAAAGGCAGCGTTTTGTACAAGTGAGGATTCACCGTGAAAATGCTGCCCGACGCCATGAGTATGGAATAGCCGTCGGGCGGGGACTTGGCGACGATGCTGGTGCCGATGTTGCCGCCGGCGCCCAGCTTGTTGTCGATGACGACGCTTTGGCCCCAAAGCTCGCTTAGCTTCTGTCCCAGCAGGCGGGCCACCACATCGGTGGTGCCGCCCGCTGAAAAGGGTACGACAATGGTGACCGGATGCGCGGGCCAGCCCGCGGCACAGGCCGAGCCAAGCATGCCCGCGGATATTGCGGTGGCGGCAAATAATCGTTTTAGATGTTGGGCAGCGCTGAGTCGATGGTTCATGGTTGTCTCCAGATATAGTTATAAATAAGCTGCATTGACGCCGTAGCGGCGTTGAGAAACGCGCATGGCGATACTGCTGAAGTATCGCCATGGGTGGAGCTGGTGTTGCGGTTAAAACAATATCATCGTTGGCACAATTTACGCGCTTTCGAACAAACGTGTCAGCACAAACTCGCGATGGCCGAGCGCTTCGGCCGCCGTCCAACGGCCGTTGGCGGTGGCCAGCATGCATTCAAGCAATTTGTCGCCCGCCTGGTCCAGGTCGATATCGCGTTGCAGCAAGCCCGACGTGTCCACATCGATGTGCTCGGACATAGTGCGTACTGTACGCGGGTTCGCGCATATTTTGATGACCGGCAGAATGGGATTGCCGATCACGTTGCCCTGGCCTGTGGGGAAAAAGTGCACGGCATAGCCCGAAGCGGCGCACAGCGTGACCATCTCGGCGGCGGCCGAGGACGAATCCATGAACCACAAGCCGCTGCCGGTCGGCGTTTCGGCCTTGTCGAGCACGCCGTCGACCAGGCATTTCTTGCCGATTTTCTGGATGTTGCCCATGGCTTTTTCTTCGATGGTGGTCAAGCCGCCGGCAATATTGCCCTTGGTCGGCTGCGATTCCGACAGGTCGCTGGTCTTCCAGCGGTTGATCATGTCCTGGTAGCGATTGAACATGAACATGAAGCGTTCGCGCACCTGGTCGTTGGCGCAGCGCTCGGCGACAATGTGCTCGCCGCCGGTAATTTCGGAGGTTTCGCCAAAAACCAGGGTGCTGCCCAATTCGTACAGTTTGTCGAACGCATTGCCCACGGTAGGATTGGCGCCACAGCCCGATGTCGTGTCGGATTCGCCGCATTTGGTCGATACCCACAGGTCGCCGATGGGGCATTCCTGGCGGCTTATCGCGGTGGCGTAATGCACGAATTCCTTGGCTTTCTGGGAAGCGCGCCGGATGGTTTCGTGATCGCCGTTCAGCTCGATGCTGAACCCGGCGACGGGCTTGCCGGTGGCGGCAATGGCGTCGACGATGCGTTTGGTCCAGCCTTCCTCGATGCCGATCACGACCACGGCGGCCACATTGGGGTTGCTGCCGGTGCCGATAAGGGTGCGGAAGTGCAGGTCCAGGTCTGCGCCGAACTGCAGCCGCCCGTAAGGGTGCGGCAGGCCTATGGTGCCTTTGATGTTGTTGGTGACGGCTTCGACGGCGGCGTTCGAGATGTCGTCCACGGGCAGGATAACGACGTGATTGCGGACGCCCACGCGTCCGTTGTCGCGGCGGTAGCCCATGAATGTGGTGGATGCGGAGATGACAGCCATGTTGGGAATCCTTTAAGCCTGAATATATGTCGGGACGGTGCGCGGGCGCTTACCAGCGCTTGGTCTTGATGTTCTGAACGTGGGCATGGTCGCCGGTTGCGATGGGCGCCACGACTTTGCCGATGTCGACGCCATACTTGAACACGGTGTCGCCGACGTTCATGTCGGTCAGGGCGACTTTGTGCCCGATAGGGATGTCTTGCCTGGCTTTGACATGAATGAGTTTGTCTTCGTCCATTATCCAGGCGGTAAGGTCGGTACCGGCCTTGATGCCTTCCACCACGGCCACCGCGACCGTGTCTTTGGCGTCGTGCAATACGGCGTGAATCATTTTCTTCCTCTCTTGAAAAAATGCCGCCAGATCCGGGATGACCGGCCGGCACCGCGATGGCGAAATAGTATTCGCCCTATTTATCCATGTCAAGCATATCATATATATGATTTAAATGAATAAGGTAAAATACGGGAATCCGCGGGGCCCTCAGGCCCGGCGCGTACGCGACTCCAGGCGCCAGGTCTACAATCTGGGGCAATGATTTTCCATGTATGAATAACCGATGAACATGAACTTGTCACAACTCAGCCCTTCGGGAACGCCGCTGTACCAGCAGGTGAAGCGGGCGCTATTGACGGCGCTGGCGGCCGGCGAATGGACGCAAGGCGAAGCCATTCCGCCGGAGAAGCAATTGGTGGAGCGCTTTGGCGTGTCCATAGGCACGCTGCGCAAGGCCATAGATGAACTTGCCGCCGAGAACATCCTTATCCGCCACCAGGGCCGCGGCACTTTCGTGGCCATTCATGCGCATAACCAGCACTTTTTCAAATTTTTCCGGATCGTGCGCAAGGATGGCGTCAAGACCTATCCAACCACGGCGCTGCAGCGTTTCCGGCGCGTGCGTGCGGATGACGAGGCGCGTGAAAAGCTGCTGCTGGGACCGGGAGCCTATGTATTTGAGTTCGTGAATTTATTGAACCTGCATGACGACAAGGTAATTATCGACACGATCACGGTTCCCGAAGCCCTGTTCAGCGGACTGAGCAAAGAGAAACTGCGGCGGCGTTCCAGCACTCTCTACAGTTTTTATCAAGAAATGTTCGGCATCAACGTAATCGCCACCGCCGAGCGCGTGCGCGTGTCCACCGCGGATGCCGAGCACGCGGCCTGGCTTGATATCGCCGAGGAAACGCCTTTGCTGGAGGTGCGCCGCGTTGCCTATTCGTACAACCAGTTGCCGGTCGAGTGGCGCATATCCAGGGTCGATACCCGGCGTTATGAATACATTGGGCAGGAGCATGCCAGCAGTTGAGCTAGGGCCTGTTGACGCTAAATTCCGGCGCGGGCGGGGATTTAGCGTCAACAGGCCCTAGGCCGGCAGGCGGATGGCCCTGCGTTTTCCCAAAGGGTGAAAAAAAGCCGGAAAGGCGCCGGTGCTGGCTGAGGTTGGGAAGGCTGCGGTTTTCAGGACGCGGGGCGAGGGGCCGTTTTGCCGCCGATAAAGCCGGTCGCCAGCAAGGCGCCGGCCAGCACAATGACCGCGCCGACGACGATATTGGCGGTCAATTGTTCGCCCAGCAGCATGACCCCCCAGAACACGCCGAAGGGCGGGATCAGGAAGGTAACCGTAATGGTGCGGGAAGCGCCGACGCTGGCGATGAGGCGGAAGAAAATAACGTAGGCGATGCCGGTGCATAGAATGGCCACGCTGATCACCGAAAGCCATGCGGTGCTTGAAACGGGCGAGGCCGGCCACATCCATATGGCCAGGGGCAATAGCATGATCGCGGTCGCAAGCATACTGCCGGTGGCGCATGCGATAGGGTCGATGCCCTGCATGTATTTGCTGGAGTAGCAGGCTGCCACGCCGTAGAAGAAAGGGGCGCTTATGGCCGCCACCACGGCCCATCCGTCGCCGTTGGGGTCGAACGACAGGTCTTTATAAACCAGCACGATAACGCCCGCGAAACCGATGGCCAGGCCCAAGGCGCGCATTCCTGTCAGGCGTTCTCGCAGCCAGACGCGGGCGATCAGCGCGCCGAACAGCGGAACCAGGGCGTCGATAACCGCCAAACTGCCGGCGGACATGGTTTGCGCCGCGTAGGCAAAGCCAAAGAACGGGAGCCCGACATTCAGGATGCCGCATACCGAAATTCGCTTCCAATGCGTCTTCAGGGCTTGCAGTTTGTTCATCAGTGCCGAAATCGCCAGCAAGAAGACGGCGCTGATGCCGATGCGCAATTCGATGAAGGCGACGGGGCCGAAGTCATTGACCGCCAAGCGCATGAACAGAAAGGAACTGCCCCAAAGCGCGGCAAGCAAGAATAAATCGCGTAAGTCTTTAAGCGGCATGAAAAGGGCGTGAGTTTGAAGATGTCAGGGCGGTGCGGCGCGCGGATTGGAGACCAATCGTAACCTGTTTACCACAGTTGTACAGGGGAATGCGCCGACGGGCGGTAACATTTTGTCTTCAAACTGTCCGATAGCTGATATGCTTGGACAACGCCGGTCCTTGCTCAAGTCTTTCATGAATCCTCTCAGAACGCAGTTGATGTTGATCGGCACTATGGCTGTCTGGGGCTTGAATATTTCCGCTGTCAAGGCATTAACAGCCTACCTGGATCCGTTGTTGATAGCCGGCATACGCATGCTGCTGGCGGGGCTGGTGATTAACCTGACCCTGGCCTGGACAAGGCGGCCTACGCGCATGCTCAGCATATCCGGCGGGCAATGGCTGCGCTTCGCCCTGTGCGCCGTGCTGATGGTCTATGCCAACCAGGTTCTGTTTACCGGCGGCATGCAAACCGCCAGCGCCACCAATTCGTCGCTGATCATGGCCTTGAGCCCGCTGGTGGCATCTGTCATGGCGGCCATCATCTTTCGCGAATCGCTGACCGGCTTGCGGCTGCTGGGCATTGTCCTGGGCTTTGGCGGCGTATTCATCGTGATAGTCAGCGGGCGGGAGGCGGCGTTGTCGGGAGCCGGATGGGGCGACGCCCAAATATTCATCGCCATGTTCAGCTTCGTGGCCGGCGGCATGCTGATCCAGGCCTTGGCGCGGCAATTCGACGCATTGCTCATCAGCAGCATTATCTATTCAATCGGCGCCGCGCTGCTCTGCCTGCATATATTCGTCAGCGATGCCGTCGACGTCAGCCTTCAGGTCTTGATCGCTCCAGGCTGGTGGCCGTGGATGCTGATCTTGTTCTCGGCAATCGTGGCCACCGCCATGGGCAATATGCTGTGGAACAGGGCGATTGCCGAACTGGGCGTTGCGCGCACCTCGCTGTTCCAGTATTGGATCCCGGTGTTCGGCGTGGGCTTCGCCCTGCTGTTGCTGGGAGAAGCCTTCACCGCCTGGCATGTGCTGGGGCTGCTGGGTATTTTGCTTGGCACTTACCTGGGCACCCGCCGGCCGCTCATGGCGCCGCCAGCCGGTTCCCGATTTCGCCGGCGTCCGCCAGCGTGTCGACGCGCCAGCACAGCGCCAGCGCTTCATCCAACCGATCGGCCGGCCATATGCCCTGAGCGAGATCCCTGAATTTTTCATTCAGATCGTTATCGCTCATGGGCCGTTCCAGGCTGCCTAGCGCATGCTCAACGTGATGCGCCACAGTCTGGCCATTCTTCAATTTTATGGTTATGCGGGCCTCGTCCTCGCGTATGCCTGCCTGGGACTGGGCTGTCACGCGATCGCGCAATGCAATCACGGCGGGATCCCGGACGGCTTCATCGGAGTAGTTCCAGGCGGTGCTGCTTCCTTTCAACAACGCGATGGCGGCTGAATGGAACACGCTGAACTTGCCTTCCAGCCCGGTCAAAGGATGGGTCTTTCCGGTAAGTTCCAGTACCAGGGGGTGGACTTGCAGTGAAACCTGGGCGATTTCGTCCGGCATGAAAGCATGCTTGGAATGCAGCGCCAGGCATCCGTCTATGATGGGATGAATCACCACGCCGCAGGCATAGGGTTTGAAGCTGTTGGCCAAGGTCTGCCATTGCTCCCCGAGTCCGCCGGTTGCATCGGCCAATCGCGGATCCGCGGACAGCACGTGGGCAAAGCCGCGCGGCGCCTCAATGGCCCGGCTGGAACTGGTGAAACCCGCCCTGGCCAGCAGGACGGCGCCCAGCCCGCTCTGGGCGGCGCGGCCCGGATGCAGACTCTTGCACATGGTGCCGAACATTTCCCGCAAACCGGCCGCCTGTGTGGCGACAATGCCAAAGGCCCAGGCCATGAGCTTCGCATCCAGCTTCAGAGCCCGCCCGACCGCGGCGGCCGCGCCGAAACCGCCCGCCGTACCTGTCACGTGCCAGCCTGCGTCATAATGAGCCGGGCCGACGCCCATGGCGACGCGGCATTCGACTTCGATGCCGAATACGATAGCGTCCACGAATGTCTTGCCGTCAATGGGATGGTATTGCGCAAATGCCAGCAGAGCCGATAGCACGGGCCCGCTCGGGTGCACTAATGTGGCCAGGTGTGTGTCGTCGAAATCGAGCACATGCGAACTGATGCCATTGAACAAGGCGGCGTGCAGGGCGTCCACCCGTTCCGGGCGGCCAAGTATCGAGGCTTGCGCGGGTCCGATGAATGGTTTGAAGGCAGCCAGCGCATTTTCCACCGCGGGATGCCGCGCGCCGCCCAGCGCACAGCCGGCCCAGTTGACCAGGCTGCGTATGGCTTGATGGCGCACCGCGTCCGGTATGCGGCGCGAGTCATAGTCGCTGACGAAGCGCGAGAGGCTTTCTGTGGTATTCATGCTGTATTCCTGCTAGGTGGCGCCCAAGGACGCCCTGAATTTCCGGGAGGGTATAGGGGCCCGCTCAGCCGGCCTGTATGTTGGCGGTCTTGATGACTTCGGCCCATTTTTCCACTTCGTCTCGGATCAATTGATCGAATTGGGCGGAAGGCTGGCCGCCGGGCTCGGCGCCCATGGTTGCGAGCTTTTGCTTTATATCCGGCGAGCGCAGGGCTGCGGCGATATCTGTGTTCAGCTTGGCAATGGTGCCGGCAGGTGTGCCGGCGGGAGCGGCGATTCCCCACCATTGCAGCACTTCATAGCCGGGTACAAGGTCGGCGATCGCCGGAACGTCGGGCATGGCGGAAAACGCTTTTGGTGTCGTGACGCCCAATGCCTTGAGCTTGCCGGTTTTCACATACTCGATAACGGTGGGAACAGGGGCGAACATGGCCTGGACCTGTCCGCCGAGCAGATCGGTCAGGGCGGGCGAGGTGCCCTTGTAGGCGATATGCACGAGGTTGACGTTGGCCTTCATATTGAATAGTTCACCCGCCAGATGAGGCGAGCTGCCGACACCGGCGGAGGCATAGTTGATGCTGCCCGGCTTGGAGCGGGCCTGATCGATGAATTCCTTGAGCGAGTTGGCGGGATTCGAGGCATTCACGACCAGAACCAGCGGGCCGGACGCTACCAGCGCAACCCCGTTGAAGTCCTTGATCGCGTCGAACGACAGATTCTTGTACAGCGTGGCATTGATGGCATGGCTGGGCGATGCCATCAAGAGCGTGTAGCCATCGGGGGTCGTGCGGGATACATTTTCAGTTCCAATGGAGCCGCCCGCGCCGGCCTTGTTATCCACGATGACGGGCTGCCCCCAGTGTGTTCCCAGTTTTTGCCCTATCAGGCGTGCCAATATGTCGGCGCCCCCGCCTGGCGCGTAGGGAACGATGATGCGCACTTGCTTGGCTGGATAGGCCTGCGACCAGGCGCTGGCAGTTGTCAGCAGCAAGCCCGCCGCCAAGGCAAGGGCTTGGAATAGGAAAGATATTTTTTTCATGGTTGTCTCCGTGATTGTGCCGCGGGTGGGGAAAACGGTAGCCCAGGCAAGACGCCAAGCAGCAAAGAAGAATGACGGCTCCGGCGGATCTAGGCAATTCGTATTTATGGAAAAATCGATTCGTCCTGGCTTAAAGCCGCGCGATTATCCTGCCGGCGCCGGCCTCATGGGGCATATACGATGCGCCGAACATGATCGGCTATCTGCAAGGCCTGGGTGTCGCAGCCTGGCCTTGCCACAATCTGGACGCCTATGGGCAGGCAGCCGGCGGCGGGCATTGGCACGTTCACGCTGGGCATGCCCAGCGTCGTCCACAATTTGCTGAAGACGGAACTGCCTATATCAGTGTCCGAAAACCTTGGAGCCAGGCCGGGCGCGCTCGCTGTCAGCAGGCAATCGCCATCGCGGAACAATTCTTCGCCGGCGGCGCGGCAATCCTTCACGATCCCGCAAGCGCGGCGATAAGCGGGAACGGATACCAGGGCGCCGCGAGCCAATTTCTCGCGCAGGCCCGGCGAAAGCTCTGCCCGGCGGTGATCCCATTCGTAGGCCAGGGACTGGCGGGCTTCGTAGTCGCTGATCGTATCGTGCGCCGCCCCCAGTTCATGGAAGACCCGAGGCAATATCGTGCGCTGGAGCCGCACATCGGTGTTGCCCAGCCTGCCTGCAACCATGGCCAGGGTATCGCGCGTGGCTGTTTCCGCGTGCGCCCAGAAAGGTGAGCGGCAGACCGAAATGCGCAGGCTGGCGCAAGGACTGTGGAAGAAATCTTCCAGTCCGCGCCAGTCGGACAATACCTGCAGCGCCAGCGCGGCATCGCTGATTGACCTGGCATGCACGCCCAGCGTATCGAAGCTTGGCACGATGGGTTTTATGCCTGCTGTATCGATGATGTTGAAAGTGGGCTTGAACCCGACCACCCCGCAATACGATGCCGGGCGTATGATGGATCCCGCTGTCTGGGTGCTGATGGCCAAAGGCACCATCAAGGCGGCTACCGCCGCCGCCGATCCGCTGGATGACCCTCCGGGAGTATGGCCGGGCGAGCATGGGTTGCGGGTCGGACTCGCCTTGCCGCGCGTCGCGAATTCTTGAGTCGCGGTCTTGCCGATAATGACCAGTCCGGCGCTACGCGCGCGCGCCACCACGCCGGCGTCCCGCGCCGGCCGGTGCCCACGGTAAATGGGCGAGTTGTATTGAGTGGGAAGGTCGCTGGTGTCGATAACGTCTTTTACGCCTATCGGTACGCCATGGAGCGGCCCGCGCGCCGGCTGAGCGTCGAGCGCGCGGGCTGTTGCCATCGCGTGTTCGGCGTCTATCGCGGCCCAGGCCTGCAGCACAGGTTCTTGCGCGGCAATACGGTTTAGGCAGCTGCGCACCAGTTGTTCGGATGTCAGTCGCTGCTCGCGTATGGCGCGGGCGGCCTGGCCGGCTGTAAGCTCATAGGGCAGGGACATGGCGGGACTCTTGCTTGGGATCGGTTATAAAGTGCTTGCCCAAATGTTGCTGTGCCGGGCCGCAATAGGCGCAATTCCAGAGGTTCGCCTTTTCCATGAACATAGGCAATTCATGATTCTGAAAAAGCAGTTTCACCTGAGCTTAACGCGGTTGGCGCTACGCCGGCAATGTGTTGCATCCGCCCAATTCAAGGGGTAAATAAATGGCCTTCGATTTTGACCTGATTGATTTGCAGTTGTTTGTGAACGTGGTGGATACGCTCAGCCTGACGCGGGGCGCTGAGCGCTCGCACATGTCGGCGCCGGCGGCCAGCGCGCGCATCAAGAAGATCGAGGAGGCATTGGGAACACAGCTGTTTTATCGTACGACCCAGGGTCTTACGCCCACGTCCGCCGGGCATACTGTGCTGAAAAATGCCTTGGGTATTTTGCGGCAGGCCGAGCAATTGTCGGAGGAATTCCGCGCGGTCGCCGGCAGCGTGAAGGGCAACATCCGCCTATACGCCAATACCTTGGCCATCAGCGAATTCATTCCTTGCGCGCTGCAAAAATTCCTTTTGAATTTTCCTGGAATGAACATCGACCTTCACGAGCGCAGTTCCACCGATATCGCGCGAGCGCTCAAGCAGGGAACGGCCGACATCGGTATTTTATCGGCTGACGTTTCCGAGGAAGGATTGGAATGTGTTCCCTATCGCAGGGAAAGGCTGGTGCTGGTTGCGCCCATGGGGCATGCGCTGGCGCGCAGCGACACAGTGGACTTTGGCCAAACGCTCCAGGCCGATCATATCGGGCTGACCGAAAGTATGGCGCTTCAATCCTTCATCATACGTGCTGCATCCCGCGAAGGCATGGCATTGAAACTGCGGATACAGGTCAATAATTTCGAGTCGCTGTGCAGCTTGGTCGAATCGGGGGTTGGCGTAGGCATTATTCCAGATTCGGTGGCGCGCCGGCATGCCCCGCGTTTGCGCATTGCCATCGTAATGCTGCGCAACGACTGGGCGGTGCGCGACTTGAAGATTGCAGTGCGCGACATGCGGTCGCTGGCGCCACCGGTCAAAGCGCTGATCGATGTGTTGACCGCCCCTGAACCAGAGCCCGGCGGGTTGGCGGCTTTGGGCGGATGAAACCCCGCCGCCGGACGCCGCGCGTATCCCGTGTCACCCTTTCAATGACATCCCGCCAAATTCTTTTACCCAATGCGCTGTGGATGCATCGTGACCGGGGTCGATAGCGGCCTTGCCCGATAATTCGGCGCCTATGCCCTTGGCCAGCAATTTGCCGTATTCCACGCCCCATTGATCGAATGGGTTGATGCCCCAGACAACGCCTTGCACAAACACTTTATGCTCGTATAGCGCCAGCAGGGCGCCCAGCGTATAGGGCGACAAGCGGGGCAGCACAATAAGATTGGAGGGACGCCCGCCCGCATGAACCCGGTGCCGGGCCAGCCACTGGGCCTTTTCCGGCGGCACTCCCGATGCCAGGCATTCATTGAGGGCCTGGTCGTAGGTCTTGCCTTTGAGCAAGGCTTCGCGTTGCGCCAGGCAATTGGCCAGCAGGCTTTGATGGTGCTCCGGCCAGCCGTGGTCGGCTTGCTGGCAGACAATAAAATCGACCGGCGCGCCGTCGCTGCCTTGATGCAGCCATTGGAAAAACGTATGCTGGGCGTCGGTGCCGGGCATGCCCCACACCGCCGGGCCGGTGGGTACGCCGACCGCATCGCCCGCCAGGTTCACCGATTTGCCCAGCGATTCCATTTCCAGTTGCTGGATGTAGGGCACCAGATTGGCCAGCCGGAAATCGTACGGAGCGATATTAAGCGACCCATAGCCCAGCACGCTGCGGTTGACGATGCCGGCCATGGCCATTTGGATGGGGGCGTTCTGGCCGACAGGCGCTTCGGCGAAGTGGGCATCCATGGCGGCGGCGCCCGCCTGCATGCCGGCCACCACGTCGGCGCTGACGGCCAGGGCGGTGGTCAGGCTGACGGCCGACCATAAAGAGAAGCGCCCGCCGACCCAGTCCCAAAGCTTGAAAATATGCGCATCGGGCACCCCCCATTGCCGGGCCACGTCGGGGCGCGCGGTAATGGCGACCATTTGCTCATGAGGGTTCTCGACGCCGGACGCTTGCAGCCATTCGAGGGCGCGCTGGCCGTTTTGCAAGGTTTCGGCGGTGGTGAATGATTTGGATGCCAGCACGATCAGGGTGTCGTGGGGGTCCAGGCCGGCCAGGCCGCCCTGAATAGCGTGGCCGTCGATATTGGCCACGAAGTGCACCTGCCGCCACGTGCCTGCGTACCCGAAAGCGCTGACGGCCAGGCGTACTCCCCAATCGCTGCCGCCTATGCCGATATGGACAATATTGCGCCAACGGCGTTCCGAATCGGCCAGGCGCACGAATTCATTGAGCCGCTGGCGTTCGGCGGCGACTTCATCTATGGGGGCGGGTGCGCGCAACGCGGTGTGCCAGGCGGCGCGTTCTTCGGTGGCATTGGCAATGCCGCCGGACAGCAGGCAATTGCGCATATCCTCGAATTGCCTGGCGGCCAGCAGATCTTCGGTGGCTTGAACCAGAGCGGGGGAATGGCCTTGTCCGCTGACGTCCAGATCGATTCCCGCCGCGTGTATCAGACGCAGGCTATCGACCTGGATGGGGGAGTTTCTGGCGGCGTTCTCGAATGCGATCCATTCGGGCGAGGTCGATTGAGGGCTGGCAATTGGTGGCTTGCTGGTCACGAGCATTCCTTTGGCATTGACTATCGTTGAACGATTGTAAAGCCTTTGGTACCCGCGGGACCGCCTTCGTCCGCCGCCCACCGGCCAAGGCCGGCCAGGGGGCGGGGCGGCGTATTTTTCTTGTTAACGGCGACGCTGGCTTGGACCGCCGGGCGCACGGCCAGCAATATGGCGGAAGGTAATCCGGCCTTTGCTTAAATCGTAGGGCGACATTTCCAGCGAAACCTTATCGCCGGCCAGAATACGGATATGGTGCTTGCGCATTTTGCCGCCAGTGTAGGCAACTACCGGGTGGCCATTGTCCAGCGTGACACGAAAACGCGAATCGGGCAGCACTTCGGTAACCAGTCCGCCCATTTCAATCAGTTCTTCTTTAGCCATAAAATATTCCTGTAAAGATTAATAAAACACCGGCATGTCGAACTCGCGTTGCGTGTCATTCGATAACCGGGCTTCCGGAAACAAGGCGGAATGCCCAAACCCCAGGCCGGATCGGCAAGCATGGCGTGCGTAACCCGATGCCGCCGTATGTTGTATGCAGCACAGGTACCGGAAATGGCAATGCCATTTCGCAGGATGGCGCTAGCCTGGTCCAAGGTACGATAGCTACGATTGCGAACCGAGGTTCGAAGATCAGGCGTGGCGTTAAACCGCAACCTGAGGCGGCGTCCCGAGCCTTGAAAGCGGCCACAGGATGGTGTACGTGCGACGCGGCGCCGTTGGGCGCGTGGTGCCGGGTTCCCGGTAAAGGGTGGGTATTGTTCTTGCTGGCTGCACCTGCGTTAGCAGGACTATGATATCACATAAGGCTTTATTTGACTATCGGCTTTACGTTAGATAGCAGGGGCGCCTTTATAATCCGGGAATCAAATCTTCCATGCTTTCGGATTCAGGCTTTCATGAAAATTCTCGTCACCGGCGGCGCCGGCTTTATCGGTTCGGCGGTCATCCGCCATATCATTGACCAGACGGCCGATGAGGTCGTCAACGTAGACAAGCTGACCTATGCCGGCAACCTGGAGTCGCTGGGCGCCACGGCAAGCAGCGAGCGCTATGCTTTCGAGCAGGTGGATATCTGCGATGGCGCCGCGCTGGAACGCGTGTTTCAAGCGCATCAGCCGCAAGCCGTCATGCATTTGGCCGCCGAATCGCATGTGGATCGCTCCATCGACGGGCCGGCCGCGTTCATCGAAACCAATATTGTGGGCACCTATGTCTTGCTCGAGGCGGCCCGCCACTATTGGCAAAAACAGAGCGGCGCCAGAAAAAGCGGTTTTCGCTTCCATCATATCTCGACCGACGAGGTGTATGGCGATCTGCAAGACCCCAACGCGCTTTTCACCGAAACCACCTCTTACGACCCCAGTTCACCCTACTCCGCAAGCAAAGCCAGCTCCGATCACCTGGTGCGCGCCTGGCGCCGCACCTATGGCCTGCCCATAGTCATTACCAATTGCTCGAATAACTACGGACCTTGCCATTTCCCCGAAAAGCTCATTCCGCTGATGATACTGAATGCGCTGGAAGGCAAGCCCCTGCCCGTGTACGGTGAAGGCAACCAGGTGCGCGATTGGCTGTATGTGGAAGATCATGCCCGCGCTTTGTACACCGTTGTCACGCAGGGCCAAGTGGGAGAAACCTATAACATCGGCGGCCACAACGAAAAGCAGAATATCGAAGTGGTGCGGGCCATATGCCAGTTGCTGGAAGATCTCGCGCCTGCCAAGCCGGCGGGCCTTGCCCGGTACAGCGACTTGATCACTTATGTAAAAGACCGTCCCGGCCATGATTTGCGCTACGCCATCGATGCCTCCAAAATCCAGCGCGAATTGGGCTGGACCCCGCAAGAAACCTTCGAGTCGGGCTTGCGCAAAACCGTGCAGTGGTATCTGGCGCACCAGGAGTGGTGCCGCCGGGTGCAGGACGGCAGCTATCAGCGCGAACGGCTGGGGATGGCATAACGCAGGCCGCCGGCATTTGCGGCGCCGCGGCCCAGGCACCGCAAGCAAGCCGATCCGGGATAATATCGTCAGGCTTGAACGACAGATCCGCATTCACTTAGCCGCCGGCGCACTGGCCCGGTTTACTTCAGGACAACCAAACATGGCAAGATTACCCTACGCATCGCTGACCACCGAACAGGCCAAGCCTTTGGTGGAGCGCATTACCAAAGAACGCGGCAGCGTTCTGCATTTGTACCAGATGCTGCTGCACAGCCCGCCGGTGGCCGAAGGCTGGCTTAATTATCTGACTGCCATTCGCCAAAAATGCAGCCTGGACGGCGCCTTGCGCGAATTGGTGATTGTTCGCGTCGCCATTATCAACGGCGCGGAATACGAAGCCTCGCAGCACGTGCCCATCGCGCTGAAAGAAGGCATCACGCAGGCCCAGATCGATGCGCTGTCCGATTGGCAAACGTCCGGGCAGTTTTCCGAAAAGGAAAAACGGGTGCTGGCGCTGACCGATGAAATGACAAAAAACGTTCATGTGGACCAGGCCATTGTCGAGAACTTGAAGGCGTATTTCAACGAGCAGGAACTGGTCGAGCTGGTGGCGACCGTCGCCGCCTACAATATGGTTTCGCGGTTTCTCGAGGCGCTGGGCATACATATCGATGACGAGCGCTAGCTGGCTGGCTTGGGCGGCCCGGCGGTTCATTGACACCCGGCGCAAGACAAACGCGGCATGAAATACTTGGCGGGATACTCCCAGGATTTGCAAGACAAGGCACAGTTGCTGGCCGAGCGCGGGCAACTGGCCGACGTTTTGCAGAAGCGCTATCCGACGGGGCACCTTGTGCGCACGGACAAGGCTCTGTACGACTATGTCATCGACCTGAAGAACCTTTATATCCGGAACGGCGCTCCCATCAGCAAGGTGGCTTTCGACAGCAAAATGCAGGTGGTCGCGCACGCGCTGGGCCAGCACACGACGATTTCGCGGATTCAGGGCAGCAAGCTCAAGACCAAGCACGAGATACGGGTCGCAACCTTGTTTCGCGCAGCCCCCGGGGAGTTCCTGCGCATGATCGCCGTGCATGAGCTGGCGCATCTCAAGGAAAGGGAACATGGCAAGGCTTTCTATAATTTATGCCAGCGCATGGAGCCGAATTACCATCAGTACGAATTCGACCTGCGCCTGTACCTGACCTATCTGGATCAGCCCGGCTGCGGCGCCTTGTGGAGCGATGGGCGCCCGTAACGCCGAAGCGGGCCATTGTGCTCTATCATTCAAGCCATTATCGCTCTCTCTTTTCTCCGGATTTCATCGGCCTATGATCCCAACCATATTAGTCACCGGCGGCACGGGTTTTATTGGCAGCCACACCACGGTCGCGCTGCAGCGGGCCGGATACCGGGTGGCGATACTGGACAATCTGTGCAATAGCACCGCGACGGTGCCCGATGCCATCGCCGAGATCACCGGAGTAAAGCCGGAATTCATCCAGGGCGATATACGCGACGCGGCGACGCTGGCGGCGGTTTTCGACAGCTATCAGTTTGCCGCCGTGCTGCATTTCGCGGGCCTGAAGTCGGTGGGCGAGTCCACGCAAAAGCCCCTGGCCTATTACGACAACAATGTCCATGGCAGCGCGCAATTGCTCGAGGCCATGCAGAGGGCCGGAGTCAGGACGTTTGTGTTTTCATCGTCGGCCACGGTGTATGGCGATCCGCAAAAACTGCCGCTGACCGAAGACCATCCGCGTTCGGCCGCCAATCCGTATGGGCACACCAAGCTGGTGGTCGAAGACATCCTGGCGAATCTATACCAGAGCGAAGCCGGCTGGCGCATTGCCCGGCTGCGCTATTTCAACCCCGTGGGGGCGCATCCCAGCGGCTTGATAGGCGAGGCGCCGCAGGGTGTGCCCAATAACTTGATGCCCTACGTGGCACAGGTCGCCACGGGCCGCCGGCCCAGGGTTCAGGTATTCGGCAACGATTACGACACGCCCGACGGCACCGGCGTGCGCGACTACATTCATGTGATGGACTTGGCGCAGGGCCATGTCCAGGCCTTGCGCTACTGCCTGCGGGTGCAACAGGAATTGCTGACGGTAAACCTGGGCACCGGCAAAGGGTATTCGGTGCTGGATATGATCCGCGCTTTCGAGCAGGCCAGCGGCAAGGCCATACCGTACGATGTCGCGCCGCGCCGTCCCGGCGACATTGCCGCATGCTGGGCCGATACTGAATTCGCCTACGCAAAGCTGGGTTGGCGCGCCGAAAAAGGCATTCAGGAAATGTGCGATGACGCCTGGCGTTGGGAAACGGCTGGCCGCTAGCGATCAGCTTTGGGAGAAATACATGCAATGGTCAATGAAGGGGTTGCAATAATGGATGACGCCACCGAGCCGGGCATCGGGCTGAACGATATCGTGGCGATGCCCGCCCACGACCTTTCGGACGCCATTCGGGCGCGCCGCGTGTCATGCCGGGAGGCCATGGCGGCTTATCTCGATCATATAGACCGGGTCAATCCCAAGCTCAACGCCATTGTTGCAAGGCGCGAACGCGGCGAACTATTGCGCGAGGCGGATGAACGCGATGCGCAGCTCAAGGCGGGGCATTGGTCCGGATGGCTGCATGGCATGCCGCAGGCGCCGAAAGACCTCACCGCGGTCAAGGGCATGGTTACCTCCATGGGGTCATTGGTCTATGAAAACAACGTAACCCAGCACGATTCGATTCTTGTCGAGCGCATGCGCGCCGCCGGCGCTATTTTTATCGGCCGCAGCAACGTGCCGGAATTCGGCCTGGGGTCCAACACCTATAACAAGGTGTACGGCATCACGGGCAACCCTTACGACACAAGCAAGACTTGCGGCGGAAGCAGCGGCGGGGCGGCGGCCGCGCTTGCCGCCCGCATGCTGCCGGTCGCCGACGGCAGCGATTTCGGCGGGTCCTTGCGCAATCCGGCGGCATTCTGCAATGTATACGGCATGCGTCCTTCGACAGGATGCGTGCCCTTCGCGCCGACCAGCGACGTCTTCGTCAAGCAATTGTCGTGCGAAGGGCCTATGGGGCGCAGCGTACAGGACGTGGCCCTGCTGCTGTCCGTGATTGCCGGGCATGATCCCCGCGCGCCGCTCTCGCATCACATCAACCCGCGCACGTTCGCGGGCAGTCTGGATGCCGACATGAAATCCAGGCGCATTGGATGGCTGGGCGATTGGAATGGCTACCTGCCTTTGGAAGCGGGCATTACCGATCTTTGCCTCGATGGCTTGTCCAGCCTTGCAACGATAGGTTGCGATGTGCGCGATTACCATGTGCCGTTTTCGGCCGAAAGCCTGTGGCGCATCTGGCTGGCGCATCGCCATTTCCTGGCCGGCGGCCAGCTTTATCCGCTATGCCAGGCGCAAGAAACGCGCAAGCTTCTCAAGCCGGCGGCAATCTGGGAAGTCGATGGCCTTGCCGGCCTTTCCGCGCACGATATCTATCTTGCTTCCGAGGCGCGCAGCGCGTGGTACCAGACTGTGCTGCGTATATTCACGGAAGTCGATTTCCTGGCGGTTCCCACCGCTCAGGTATTCCCCTTCAGTTCCGATATCGACTGGCCCAAGGAAATAGATGGGCGTCCCATGGATACGTATCACCGCTGGATGGAGACCGTCGTGCCCTGGACGTTGGCGGGCTGCCCGGTCATGAGTGTGCCGGTGGGCTTCGGGGCCGGCGGCCTGCCGATGGGAATGCAAATCATCGGCGCGCCGCAAAACGATCTGGCGGTATTGCAGTTGGCCCGAGCCTATGAACGGGAAAAAGACTGGGTCAATTCGCGCCCGCCCATTGGGCTTTGGCGCTGATCGGCCGGCCGCCCCGCCGCCGGGACCGGCAAGAGGCTGGCCGTCGATGGCGTTGGCCAGTCACGCGGGCGGGGATTCAGCGTTGACAGGCCCTGGTCTTCTGGTTTCTTCATGGCGCAGGCAGGCCCACAGGATCACCAGGGTCAGCGCAAAAAAAATGACCCCGTTGTTGCGCCCTAAAATGACCTGGCTCATGCTGAACATAAAGTATGACGCCATCAAGGTCGCGCCGGACAGGGCCAGGGCCTTGACCGTTATGTCCGGCGAGCGCAGCCTCTTGCAGAAAAACCAGAAAGGCAGGCAATACAGCGCCAGCAGCGCCAGCAGCCCGATCAAACCCTGGAACACCCACACCTCCAGATAGTTGTTATGGGTGTTGGCCATTTCATGCATGTAAGGGTCGATTTTCCTTTCGGCAATCAGGCGCTCGATTTCAGCGTGATAGTCTTTTTCGCTCCAGCCGAGAAGCGGCCGTTCCGGTATGTTCAGGGATGCGGTGCGCCAGACTTCCAGGCGGGCGCCTACGGATGACACGGCATTGTTTTTGAATACATACTTTTCCTGCATATACCGGTGTACTTCGTTTACCGCCAGGTCGTAGCGCGCTTGGACCCCTGTCTCGGGGATGGAAAAGACGGCCGCCACGGCGATTACCAAGGCCGACCCGCCCGTGATGACATGCTTCAGGTTTTTCTTGGTCAGGAATGCCGCAAAAAACAGCGCCAGCACGGGGGGCACGGCAAGCCAGCTGCCGCGGCTGCCGGAAGCCATCACGGCATACAGGCTGGCCGCGATGCCGATCGCGAAAGCAATCCGCCAGCGGCCGGCATAGCGCCCTTGTGTTCCAGCCCACAACATGCCGGTTGCGCAGAACAGGCCGAAAACCAGGCCAATATTTCCGAAGTGAATAATATTCATAAAACCGGATGCGCGCGGGTCGCCCAGCCAATGAATCTGCCAAATGGCGATACCGTTGGACAGGACGACGCCAAGCACGATACCCGCCCACAGCAGCGGCAAGCGCGGCGGCACGGACAACAGCATCAACAGAATGGGAATGGCAAAGAGAAAGCGGCTGGTTTGATCCAGCATTTTGGCGCTATCGCCGTGGAGCCATACGATAAACAGCGACCACAGAAAAACGCTCAGCATGGCGAATACTATGATTTTGTCTTCGGCTGTCAGGGCAAGAGTGGGGCGTTTCGCCAGGAAATACAGGCTGCCCAGCAGCAACAGCGCCGCGCCGTAGGAATAGCCCGATGGGATGACGAACATAAGTGTGAAGTATAAAAAAACACTGTATGCAACCAACGGGGATAATGCGGTATGGTTAAAACGACTTGAGTTCATCGCCGCCTGCCGGGCAAAAGAATAAGATAAAGAGGCCGATTATAGTCACGACGGCATGTATCGTACCGTGCTACGCTTATAGGTCGTATCGTAATGTTAATCAGTCGCGCCGGCAGTAACGTCATCATTTTCAATGTCCCTTAAACGCAATACCCTCTGGAACCTCGCCGGCACAGGGCTGCCGCTGCTTTTGGGCGCGGTTGTCATCCCCTACCTGATCGACAAAGTGGGGGTAGAGGCCTTTGGAATCCTTACTCTTATCTGGGCATTGATCGGCTATTTCAGCCTGTTTGACTTCGGCCTGGGCCGCGCATTGACACAGCAAGTAGCGTCCCACCTGGCGGCAAACCGTCATCGGAAAGTGCCCCAACTGGTGAAGTCGGGGCTTATTTTTACCGCGCTTGCAGGCGTCATCGGCGGCCTGATACTGGCAGTGCTGGCGTTTTCATTAGGGCACAGTTGGCTAAAGGTAAGCCCGCCCCTGCAGATTGAAACCACTTATAGCCTTTTCATCGCCGCCATTGGCATACCGCTTACCACCACCACCACCGGTCTAAGGGGGGTGCTGGAAGCTTACGAAGATTTCAAGACGGTCAACCTTTTGCGGATTCTGCTGGGCGCGAGCAATTTCGGCCTGCCGGCGTTAAGCGTGATGTTCTTCGGGCCGTCTCTGGTGTATATGGTCTTGGCATTGGTAGGCGCCCGGCTGGTGGTCTTCATTCCTTATGGCTTATGTGTTCACAAGAAACTGCCCGCTGGCTGGTTCGGCACCGCGGTGCGCAAGCACGATATCAAGCGGCTGCTTTCCTTTGGCGTATGGATGACGGTATCCAACATCATCAGTCCCCTGATGGTAACGGCCGATCGGTTTTTAATTGCCGCGGTACTGGGCGCCAGCGCCGTCGCTTATTACACCGTGCCTTTTGAGGTGCTGGTGCGTGTCTTGGTCATACCGGGCGCTCTTACCGTCGCCTTGTTTCCGCGCCTGGCGTCCACGCTTAAAAGAGAACCCGCCATTGCCAAGATGCTGTACCGCCGGTCCATACGAGCCGTCGCGATAACATTGGCGATTGTTTGCACGGCGATAGCGCTGGGATCATACGAGGGCCTGGCGCTTTGGCTGGACCATGATTTCGCATCCAAATCGTGGCTGATCGTCAGCGTGCTGAGCCTGGGCATTTTTCTTAATGGCGTCGCGTTCGTGCCGTTTGCCATGATACAAGCGGCGGGAGACGCCAAGACCACCGCGGTTCTGCATCTATGCGAGCTGGTGATCTATGTGCCCCTGCTGGTCGCATCGCTGCATTTCTTCGGATTGCTGGGTGCGGCCTTGGCATGGGTAGCCAGGGTGGGGCTGGACTTGCTGCTGTTGATGGGCCGCGTAAAGATATCGTTTTCGAAACTGTCGGATTAGATCCGCCCGCATGCAATGCGCCCCGCGCGGCCACCGCAAATGAACTATTGCGATTTCAACTTGGCGATTTCGGTCGCCGAGGATGAAAAGAGATCATTCGCCTGGATAATCGATTGCGAGATTTCTTCAACGGTAATCCGCTTGGCCATTGCTTGCCTTCGAAGTATCTCGTAGGCTTCGGCTTCGCTGACGCTGTGCATGCGCATCAAGATGGCTTTCGCTTCGGCAAGCTGCATGACGACTTTCAGTTTGAGCTCCAGCCGTTTGACGCGTTCCGTCTGGCGGCGGGACTCCCGGAAGCGCTGCACCGACACGGCGATGGCCGGCAATAGGCCGGCCGCCCGGATGGGCGTCATGATGACGGACTGGGCGCCCAGCTTCAACGCATAATCGATGAATATAGGGCTTTCATAGGTCAACACGGCTATCAAAGGAGTGGATTCGAGAAGATTCCAGCCCTTGCAGGGATCCTGCTTATCCGGCAGGCAGGACAGAAATATCAAGTCGGCAAAGGTGGGCGGGTTCTCGGGTATGGGCCAGCATACCTGCACGTGAAACCCCATGCGCTTCAAATGATTGACCAGCGTCTCGCGGTCTTCATCGTCTGGAAGTATTACGACGGTTTTCAACTTCCGGGCGAGGATGGCGCCGGTGACGCTATAGCTGTGGGTGTTTTCGTCATCCTCCATCGGCATATCCCGCTGTCGTCAATTTGGTTACCCAATCGCCAAACGACTGGGTGGACATATAAGGGTCGGGAGCCACCATTTCGCGCGATTCGCGCAGTACGGTGAACTGGCCTGCCGCATCCGCGCGCCCGATGCGCGGATAAAGGCCGGTATGCTGGTTTTTCCGGTCTATCTTCACCCGCCCCTGGGGGGCGGCATAGTCGCTGCCCAGCAATTCGAATTTCAGTGGCGCAATATGGTCCGAGCCGGCGGCTGCGCAAGCATTGGCAAACAAGTGGAACTGGTAATAGCTGGTCTCCCAATTCATGTCGGCTGAAATGTCGCTGCCGTAGCGTTTTCGAAACCCTTCCAGCGCCCGCCTGTTTTCGGCGGAATTGATGGTCTGGAAATACGGCGCCGAGGTGTAATGCCCGGCGCCGAACTCGACGCCCATTATGGCAAGCTCGGTTTCCGACGTATTCAGGCTGCCTATCGGTATTTTCTCGGGATCCAGCCCGGCCCGCGCGTACGCCTGATACAAATGGGAAATGGTGTGTCCGATGGCCGAGCTGAAAATGAAATCGGGCTGCTTTTTTATGACATCGTCGATGACCTGGATAAACTCTTCATAGGGCGCGTCCAGCCCCAGGTAGCGTTCGCCGATCACGGCGCCATTCTCATTCTGCAAGATCAGTTCCTGCATGTTCCGATTGCACTCGTAAGGATAGACATAGCGCGAGCCGATCATATACACCCTGGCTCCGAAATTGCCGGCCATGAATTCCGCCAATTGCACGCCGTTCTGGTTGGGCGCCGCCCCGCCGTAAATAATATGCTCGGAAAACTCGAAGCCTTCATACAACTGCGGATAAAAAAGAAGGCGATTGTATTTCTCGACCACCGGAAGCATGATTTTCCGGGCGCTCGATCGGTATCCTCCGAAAATGACATTGACTTTATCGGTCAGGATCAGCCGCTCGGCGAACGATCGAAACAGCGCATCCTGGGATTGCGGGTCATACCGCACGGCCGTGACTTCCCGTCCGTTGATGCCGCCGTTCTCGTTGACCTCGTCGAGAGCCTGCATGGCTCCGCGCAATTGAGAGGATTCCTGTAAACCCGTTACGCCGGAACTGGAAAATAAAAAGCCGATCTTGAGTGGTTCGCTTATGCTCATTCAGTTGCTCAAAAACCAGGTTATGCCGATCCCCGCGCCGCGGGGATCGGCCGCATGCGTGATTATTCTTGCAAATAATCCTTGCTGATCATCGCGCCCATTGTGTATTTGGGATCGACAAAGTTGCCCAGTCTAACCTTGCCGCACTGGCTCAGCAGCATATACGCGTCCCATTGGTCGAATCCGAAATCGCTGACCATCCAGCGTATCAATTCGCGGTAGGCGATGCGGCCCGCGTCCTCGAGCGGGCGGGCGCTGCCTATACCCATGATGGCATGGGCATTTTCCATCCGCGGCCAGTCGATTTTCCAGTTCTTGATCAAGTCTACCTTTATTGTCGTCGTGCTGGCATATTCGACGGCGGTGCCGCAGACTTCGCCGTCGCCCTGGCAGGCATGGGCGTCGCCGATGAACAAGCGCGCGCCCGGGCTTCTTACAGGCAGATAAGTGATGCTGCCCGGGCCGATATCCGGGATATCCATATTTCCCCCATGGTTGTCCGGCGTCAGCGCATTGATCGAGTCGATTTCCGGCGAAACGCTCAGCGTGCCGATGTGCGGGCGATAGGGCAGCGTATGGCGCTTGCTCCAATATATGTGTTCGCCGTCGATCTTCACGCGCTTGACCATTTCAGGCAATGAATCATTCAGCGTCGCGGTATATTCCGTGCCGGTCAGCGCGCCGAATTGCGGGATCAGGCAGCATATGCCGTGGGGATCATCGCCGCGCGGGACCATTTTCTCGATATAGACGGCCACGACATCGCCTTTTTCGGCTCCTTCTATCATGATGGGGCCATTCTGGGGGTTCAGATAAGGCAGCGTCAGCAATTCGGACGGCTTGTCGGTTTCCGACTTGATGGCGCCTTCAAAGGCGTCCCGGGTATCGACAACCACGCGATCGCCGGGCTTGATGGTCATGACAGGGTCGGAATACGGCCCTATGGTGTAGTGGAATTTTTTTTGTATTTCTTCGGTCAAATGGTGGGTTGTCGGATTCCGATCCGCGCCCACTCCGCGTTGCATCATGATGGAATTCTTGATCCATTCGATATACATATGTTTCTCCGTTCAGTTAATTACATTTCGTGAGCATCAAAGAGCCAGATAGCGCCGCATCAACGCCTCGTCTCCCAATTGCGCGCGAGTCAATTCATCGGTAATGCTGCCTTTATCCATCACAAAGCAGCGGCTTGCGGCCCGTTCGATCATGGCAATATCTTGTTCCACCAGGATTACGGCCACTTTCAGTTCGCTTGCAATCTTGACCAGTGTGTCCGCAATGGCATGAACGATCGACGGCTGGACACCCTCGGACGGCTCATCGAGCAGCAGCACCTTAGGCGCGCCCACCAAGGCCCTGGCGATTGCCAATTGCTGCTGTTCGCCCCCGCTCATCGTGCCGGCCTTTTGCGTTAGACGTTCACGCAGGATGGGAAAATAGTCCAGCACCCGGCTGGACATTTCCGCGCTTTCTTTGGCCCGATTGGCCGCCGCCTGCACACCTACCTTCAGGTTTTCCGCTACCGTCAGGCCGCCGAAAATTTCGCGCCCCTGGGGAACATAGCCCAGGCCCAGCCGCGCCCGGGCATACGGTTCGTGGTGTGTGATATCGGTGTCTTGCAGGCGTATGCTGCCTTGATCTATTTTTACGATGCCGATCAGCGAGCGCATGAAGGTGGTTTTGCCGACGCCATTGCGCCCCATCAGCCCCACCACTTCGGCGGCGTCGACCCGCAGGCTTACGCCATTGAGCACTCGGCCGCCCGAATATCCGCCGTATATTCCGGAAACCTGCAGCAAGGAATTCTCCATCAGCTTTTCCCCAGATAAATATCGGCGACGTCTTCCCGGGACAGCACTTCGTCCGTCATGCCGTCGGCGAACACCCGGCCGCCGTGCAATACCGTTACCCGGGTGGCGATTTGGCGGACAAACTTCATGTCGTGCTCTACCACCATGATGGTCAGGCCGTTTTCCCGCATTCCCTGGATCAACTCGCCGGTGAGGAAGGTTTCTTCCATGGACAGCCCGGCTACCGGCTCGTCGAGCATCAATAATTTCGGCCCCAACGACACGGCCATGGCCATTTCCAGCCATTGTTTCTTGCCGTGGGATAAATTCAGAGCGAGCTGATAGGCGTCATCGCGCAGCTTGAAGCGCTCGATCAGCTCATCGATATTGTCCCGGGAGTTTCTTCCCGTTTGATACAGCGATAATTCCAGATGCTGGTATACCGTCAGCTCGGGAAAGATCCCGGGTATCTGGAACTTGATGCTCATTCCCTGGCGTATGCGCTGATAGGGCAGGTCGTTGCGTATGCTTTTTCCCAGAAACAGAATCTCTCCCGCGGAGGGGCGGTGTTCTCCCGTCAGCAATTTGAAAAAAGTGCTTTTGCCCGCGCCGTTGGGACCGATGACGCAGCGTATTTCGTGATCCAGGATTTCCATATCGATATCATTGATCACCTTGGCTCCGCCGAAATGCTTGCTCAGGCCGCTGACCTTGATGATAGGGGACGCGGCGCCGGCGGCCGGCCGATGCCCCGCCGTGTCTGGTGTGTCGTGCAAGCTCACGTTATTGCCTCTCCGCGTTTGGATACTTCTTTCCCAAATACCTGCCGGCAACGGCGGCGACCCACGGGAACAGCCCTTCCGGCGCCGCAAGCACTACAAAAAGCAGCACCGCGCCCATCAGGATCAAGGCATATTCGCTGCCGTAAATCGCCAGCCATTGCGAAAGCCAGACAAAGCCCACCGTCGCGATAACCACGCCGCCTATGTTCTTGCGGCCCGCCGTCGCCACCCATATCACCGGCATCGCGGCGGCCGTCAAGCCCATCGATGAAGGCGTAATGTACGAACCCCAGATCGTATATAAAGACCCGGAAAGCCCCGCCAGCACGCCGCCGAATACGAATATCAGCAATTGGTACTTGCGTATGTCGATGCCCAGCATTTCCGCCCGGCGCGGATTCTCTTTTATCGACGTCAAGGTCAGGCCGAACGCGGACTTCAGCATGTATTGCGTCGCAAGGTAGACCAGGGCAAGCAGGATCACCAGCAAGCAGTAAAAACCTGTTCCTTCCAGCGCCAGCACGGTTCCGTCGAACCACGGAATGGCCAGCGGCGGCATGCCCGACATGCCGTTGTAGCCGTTTAACCGGGCTTCGCCGATGGCCCATTGCGGACCCGCGGTTTGAGCCATGAAGGTTTCAAATACCAGGGTGATGGAAAGCGTAATGATCCCGATGAAAACACCGGTAACGCCGCCATAAAAGATCATATAGCCCAGAAATGCCGCGAATGCGCCGGCAATGAGCAGTGAACCGAGCAGGCCGGTCCAGGTGGCCATTGCGCTGTCGCCGAAGTTGATGGTCAGCACTCCGTAGGCATAGCCCGCCAGGCCGAAGAAGGCGGATTGGCCGAACGACAGGATGCCGGCATGGCCCCACATTGCGGCCAGCCCGATGCCGCAAAAGGTCCACAGCAAATAGTATGAAAAATCGCCGATGGTCGAGCTGTCCAAGAGCAGCGGCAGGCTCAGGGCGATAAGCAGGATGACGGCGACCCGGATGATTTCTTTGCGGAAAGATGCTTTTTCGATCCGGGCGGGCAAGGCGATGGGGGAGTCTTGTTTTTTAGCGGACATGGCGGCGTTTCCTTATCGGCCTTTCGAAAAAAGGCTGCCGACGCCTTGCGGCAATAGCCTGATGACGATAATGGCGGTCAATAACAGGCCGATCTGGCCGATCAGCTGGCCGTACCAGGAAGTCAGGCCGGTCTGGATAAAGCCAAGAATGGCTGCCGCCGGAAGGGTGCCCACAAGCACATTGGCGCCTCCGACGACCACTGCCACGAAGGCCTGGACAATAAAGCCGTTGCCCATGGTCGGCACCACTGTCATGGTGGGCGCATACAGCGCGCCGGCCAGGCCGGCCAGCCCCGCGCCCAAGGCAAACGTCAGCGTGTACACGCGATCCGTTTGCAGCCCCAGGCATGACGCCATGCGGGCGTTCTGGATGGTTGCGCGGGCGCAGACCCCGTAGTTCGTATGGAAGAACAGCCAGTACAGCAGCGCCAATACGCCGATGGCTATCAGCGGCAACAGGGCGCGATAGACGGAAAAGGAATAGATGCCGATGGAGAATGATCCAAAGGGTGTCGACAAGCCTTCCAGCGAGGGGCCGGCGATCAACAGCATGGATTGCTGCGTGATCAGGCTGATCGCCCAGGTCGCGACAACAGAATCGAATAATCGGTCGTACAAATGCCTGATGACGAGCCGCTCGATCAATACCCCGGCCATGGCCGCCGCCAGGACTCCCAGGAGCATGGCCATCGGCAAGGGCAGCCCGGCTTTTCCGCAGATAATGGTGACATATGCCCCGCACATGATGAACTCGCCGTGCGCCAGGTTGATCACGCCCATCATCCCAAAGATGACAGCCAGTCCCAGCGCCGCCAGGACAAGGTAGGCGAAGTTGTTGCCGAACTGATAAACCATTGAGTAAAGCAGAGACAGTATCGCCATCATTAATGCCTGATTGTTTTCATCTGGATGAATAAATCGCGTCGAGCGCAATGGGAAGCGCGATGCCGGCTTCCCATTGCGAACCCCAGCGATTATTTAGTGGGCGGGTTCGATGGCGTGTATTGCTTTTTATCGGCCTTGACCGGCAGGTTGCAGCCGGCTTCGCCCAGCCAATACGGCTGGATGTCATTCCATACCTTGGGAATTTCGATGGAGTGATCGTCCTTCACATGGACCAGGTAGATGGTGTGCGAGGTGTGGTGGCTTTTCGGGTCGACACATACCTTGCCCGAGGGCCCGGTGGTGCAGATGCCGCCTGCCTCCAGCGCCTTGCGCACCGCCGGAATCTCGGCGGTCTTTGCTTTCTCGATGGCGGCCTTATACAGATACACCGCGTCGTAGGCGTTTGCCGCTTCCTGGTTTATGTAGGGCTCGTTCGGAAACATGGCATGGAATCGCTTTACAAAATCGGCGCTTTCCGGAGAATCCACTTCTTCTATGTAATTGACGGTCACGTACATGTCTTTCAAGGCAGGCGCCTTGAAGCGCTTGTGCTCATACCCTTGTCCGACATTCACCGAACTGGCCATGGGCCGATTCAGCTTGGCCGCCGCCTGCTGTTCGTAATAAGACGCCTGGTTGTTGCCTACCAGCAGGGTCACGACAAAGTCCGGCTTGGCTTTCTGGATATTCTGGATGGTCTGGCCGAACTGGGAAACGCTGAGCGGGATGAATTCTTCCCCCACCATCTTGCCGCCGTTTTCCTTGACGATATTGCGCACCCATTCGGCGGAGAGTTGTCCGAAATTGTAATCGGCGGCGATGGTGTAGACGTTCTTTCCGAATTTCTCCATCATCCATGGAATCAGCGTTGAAAACTGCTGCTCCGGTACGGCGCCGGTGACAAAGGTATTCGTATCGCAGACGCCGCCTTCGTATTGATTGTTATACCAATACATCATCTTCGCGCGGTCCATGATGGGCCTGATCGCTTCCCGGGAGGCGCTGGAGAATCCGCCGAATATGACGTCGACCTTGTCATTCTGGATCAGGCGCCTGGCCATTTGCTGGAAGCGGGTATTGTCCGACTGGGTATCGTAATGGATAAGCTTCAATGGCCTTCCCAGCACGCCGCCCTTATCGTTTATTTCCTTGATCGCCAATTCGGTGGCATGGATCTTGGGGATGACGGGCAATGCGAAGTCGCCGGAATTATCTTCCAGCAGACCGATTTTTATAGGCTCTCCGGCGGCGATTGAAATTCCCGGCAATGCGACGACCGTAGCCAGCCCAATAGCTATCAAGCTACTCTTTATATTCATTTTTGCTACTCCCATGACTTTGCGTTTGAATGCAAAAAACAAAAGAGCCCCTGACAACGTAAAAACGTTGTCAGGGGCTCTTTTGCCAAGTCCAGTTGCCGGCGCCGTTGCCGTTCCACTGGTAATGGGAAACGATGTTAAATAAGCGTATCCAGGGTGTCAATTGGGTATAAACCCGCGTATTGCATGTCCTCGGCGCTACTTGCGAATATCTTGAAAATTCATTCCGGCAGGGTCATCGGGCGAATGCGCCGTCAACTCGCGCAGGAAGTCCACAAACGCCTTGATCTTGGGCGACATGGTGTGATTGGGCAAATAAACCGCCGAAACGGGCGGACCGAGAGTGACATAGTCCGCCAGGATAGGCGTGAGCTTTCCCGCCGCGATGGCTTCCGCCGCAATGAAAGTGCTGACCATGACGATGCCTAGTCCGGATATGGCCGCCAGCAGCAAGGATTCGGAGTTATTGACATTCAGGCTGCCCGACACGGTCTTGGCAAAGAGCCGGCCGTTTTCCTGGAACCGCCATTCCCTTAAGCGGCCTGTATGAATCTGGGTGTAAGACAGGCAGTTGTGGTGGTCGAGATCGTCGGGTGTCCGGGGTTCGCCATGCCGACGCAAATACTCGGGCGATGCGCACGTCATGAAGCGCAGGTTGCATAACTTGCGGGCAACGTGGCGGGCGTCGGCCACCTCGCCGATCTGGATGTCGACGTCAAAGCCCTCGTAGGCCAGATCGACGTTCCGGTCACTGAGCTCGGCGCTGACGGTCAGGTTGGGGTGCCGCTCGATGAAGCGGCCTATGGCCGGCATGATGACACGGCGCCCGAACCCCACTGTCATGTGGACCCGCAAACGGCCGTAAGGGTTGCCCGCAGCCCGATTCAGCATGTTTTCGGCGCTTTCGACTTGGCCGAGTATTTGCAGGCAATGGGTAAAAAAGATCTCGCCTTCATTCGTCAGGCCTACCGAACGCGTGGTCCGCTGCAATAGCCGGACGCCCATCTCGGCTTCAAGACGGGTTATGCCCTTGCTGACCGCCGACGCGGTGAGGCCCAGTTTCGCGGCCGCCCCCTTGAAACTTCGGGTTTCGGCGACACACGCGAACAGCCGCAGCGAATTCAAATTCTTCATGGCAATAACTGAATTCAGTTCATTAGTGAACTGAATCCTATCATATTGATTGCCTAAAGATTAGTAATTAGAGTGTGTGTCAGTGGAGCGGTAAACAAACAAAGGGCCAAGCGCCTTAACGATAAAAAAGGGGACAACATGTTTATATTCAGGAAATCGGGAGTTTTCATGGCACAGGCGGCAGTGGCGTTTGTTTTTGCCGCCGCCGCCTTGCCTGCCGGCGCACAAGGCAAATTCCCGTCCGAGGCGGTCAATCTCGTCGTCGGTTTTCCGCCGGGCGGTTCCAATGATCTGATTGCCCGCATCATCGCGCCGAGACTGAGCAAAGTGCTTGGCGTGCCGGTGGTGGTCTTGAACAAACCGGGCGCGGCCGCGGCTATCGGAACGGCTTATACAGCGAATGCCAAACCCGACGGCTACACCATCACCTTGGGAAGCACCAGCGCGCTATCGATCTCCCCCACAGTGACCAAATTGGCATTCAAATTGTCCGATCTGGCGGCGATCACAACGGTCGCGCTGTCGACGTCGGTATTGGCGGTCAATCCCGCCGTCCCGGCCAAGACACTGCCGGAGCTTATCGCCTTGGCCAAGAACAAAGAGGTGACGTTGGCGTCCGCAGGCACGGGCGGGCTTTCTCATTTGAATATTGAATTGTTGAAGCTGGAAACCAAGGGGAAGTTTTTGCATGTTCCCTATAAGGGAGCATCGCCTGCCATGACGGATGTGGTCGGCGGGCGAGTGGACGGAATCATTATGGATCGCGCGCCCTTGGCGGAGATGATTCAAGCGGGCCGCTTGCGGGTGCTGACAGGGTCCAAGCCGTTGGGTGAAATTGCTTCTTCCGACATGATCATCGCCCCGTGGTATGCCGTCATGGCGCCTGCGCGCACGCCCAAAGAGGTCATCAAGATTCTTCATGCGGCGTTTGTGAAAGCCGTCAACGATCCCGAGGTAAAGGAGAGCTTCGCGAAAATAGACATGGATGTCATGACGCAAGCGACTCCTGAAGAGGCCGCCGCTTTTATTGATGCGGATAGCGCGCGTTGGGCCAAGGTGGTTCAGGAAGCGCATATCAGTCTTCAGTAACGGTGCGGCAGCGAATTCACGATAGCAAGCAAAGGAGTAAATGTGGCAACAATAGATGCAGTAATCGCCCGTAGCGCAGCCAGTGCGCCTGACCGCATCGCCGTGCGGGAATGGGATACGGGCCGGCGGATGAGCTATGCGCAGCTTGACGGCGCCGTATCCAGTTTCGCCGCTTGGGTCCGTTCCATGGGCGTGCGGGACGGCCAGGCCATCGCGATTCATTTGCCCAATTCCGCAAACTACTTGATTGCCCAGTTTGGAAGTTTTCGGGCGGGCGCTGTTGCCGCCTACATTAATTACCGGCTTTCAAGCTCGGAAGCGCGGCGCCAATTTCTGCTTTGCGCTACCCGCGTCATTGTCACCACCGCGGCCAAGGCGATGGAGTTCCGTGAAGATCCCGCCCTGGCCGATGTCATTGTCGTCATTGCCGGCGACGCAACGCCGCTTGGCCATAGCCTGAATGAAATCGTCGCGGCCGGGCACGCGTTCTCGTACAGCGTCCAAGGACGGGACGATCTTGACGCGATCATCCGTTTTACCTCGGGTTCAACGGGCAATCCCAAGGGGCTTATCGTTTCGCACAGGGCCTGGCTGGTGCGCGCGGTTTCGATGCTGGCCGAAGAGATGCGGATCAAGCCTTACTCCACCACGATTGTGCTTGGGCAGCTTTCTCACCAGGCCGGGCTGTTTGTCATCCCGACGTTTCTCAGATACGGCACCGTGCTGACAATGGAGAAATTCGACCTCGGCAATGTGTCCAAGGCGTTTGCTTCCGAAACCATTTCCTGCGCACAGATTGTTCCGACGATGTTCAGCCTGATACTGAATGACGCGGAAGCCCGGGAGGCGTTGCGCAACTCGGGCCTGGACAGAATCGTGTATGGCGGCTCGCCCATCCGGCAGGGGGTTCTGGAGGAGGTGCTGGCGCTGCTGCCCCGGACAGAGTTCGTGCAGGTCTATGGTTCGCATGAGGCGGGTTCAATCAGCTATCTCGACGGATCGGGCCATCGGCATCGGGAGCTGCGCGAAAGTGCCGGCAAGCCTTTGCTGGCGGTGGAAGTCCGCGCCCGCCGCGAGAGCGGCGATGCTTGCGGAGAGATCGAAGTAAAGGCGCCATGGCTGCCGCATGCCCGGATTACAGAGCATGGCCGCGAAGCCATCGCCGGCGAATGGTCGCCTACCGGCGATGTCGGTGAAATACGGGACGGCAATATCTTCCTGAGCGACAGGATGAACGACGTCATCATTTCCGGAGGGTTCAACGTTTACCCCTTGGAAGTGGAGAAGGTGATAGGCGCGCATCCCGCTGTTCTTGATTCCGCCGTAACCTCCGCGCCGGACGATAAATGGGGCGAGCGGGTGGTGGCGTTTGTCGTGGCGCGCGAAGCCGCGGCATTCGATCCTGAGAGCTTGCGCCAACATTGCAAAGCCTTGTTGGCCGGCTACAAGGTTCCAAAAGAATTCCGGCTGGTTTCGGAAGTGCCTGTGAACGCCAATGGCAAACCTGATCGCCGTCGATTGAGCCAGTCTTTATGGGCTGGACTTGGGCGGCGCATCAATTGAATACAGGCGCGGCGCCGGCATGCGCCGAGCGCCATTCATAAACATCACCAAGAGGTAATTTTCATGGCTCTTACCAGTAATCGAAAAGACAGTGTCGCCGTGGTGGGCATCGGCACGACGGACTTTGGCAACCTGCCCAATCACGACGCCACATCGCTGGGGATATGGGCCCTGCGCAATGCCGCCGAGGATGCGGGCATCAGCCTGAACGATATCGATGGCCTGGTCGTCCAGCGCCTAAGCGATTATCAAAAATTCATCCAGATCACCAATATCAGTCCGCGCCTGGTAACGGCCACGCCCGGGGCTGGGCGCATGACCGGCGGGACCATACAGATTGCGGTTCAAGCCATCTTGTCCGGACTGCTTGACACGGTGGCGGTGGTCTATGGCAACGACGGACGGTCGGCCGGCGCGCGCTACGGCGGCAAGGGCGACAATTACGGAACCGGCGCCGATCAACTCTGGTTTCCCTATGGAATGACATCGCCCGGCGCAATTCACGCCATGTTGTTCCAGCGCCATGCGGCCATGTATGGAACCACCAGCGAGCAGCTTGGCGAAGTATCCGTGGCATTCCGCAAGCATGCGCTGCTTAACCCCATGGCCGTGATGCGCAAGCCCATGACGATGGACGATTATCTCGCGTCCAAATTCATTTGCGAGCCGCTACGGCTTCTTGACTACTGCCTGATCAATGACGGTGGCGTTGCCCTGATCCTGACCAGCGGGGAACGAGCCAAAGACATGAAGCAGCGGCCCGTGTATGTAAGAGGAATCGCGCAGGTGTCGCGGCTTGCCCAGGGCGAACTGCCCGAGGACTTCGGCTATGCCGCCATGCAAAAGGCCTCGGCGCGGGTCCACGAAATGGCGGAGGTGTCGCGCGAAGATATCGATGCGTTGATGATCTACGACAACTTTACGCCGACAGTGCTGTTTACCCTCGAGGGTTTCGGCTACTGCCCCAGGGGAGAAGGCGGCCGTTTTGTGGAAGGCGGGCGGCTGCAACTGGGCGGGCAGTATCCCACCAATACCAATGGGGGGCATTTGTCCGAAAGCTATATGCAAGGCTGGAACCTTAACGTTGAAGCGGTAAGGCAACTGCGCGGCGGCTTGAAGGATCGCCAGGTTCCCGATGCGGAACTGGTCCAGTATCTTCAGGGAGGGCCTTTGAGCACTTCTATTATTTACGGGAGGGAAGCCAATTGACTACGTACGCGAAACCACTGCCGGTTATCACCGATCAAAGCAGGCCGTTCTGGGAAGCAACCCGGCAAGGCCGCCTGGAGCTTCCGCGCTGCGATCATTGCGGCACATTCCATACTTACTTTGAACCCTGGTGCAATCATTGCGGCAAGGAAGGGGTTCATTGGGAGGAATTGAAAGGGCATGGCCGCATATGGGCGAACTGCCGCTTTCATAAGGCGTATTTTCCCGGCTTCCAGGAAGAGGCTCCCTACAACGTCGCCATCGTTGAGCTGGACGAAGGGCCGCGCCTCATGACGAACATCATAGGCCTGCCAAACGGCACGCTCGATGAGCTGCCCATAGGAATGGAGGTGCAGGCGGTTTTTACAGAGGTCACCGATGAGGTCACGCTGGTGAAGTTCAAGCCGTCGGCGAAGGGGTAATCGACATGACGGCCCACAACATAACGATGATCGACGCGCCCAAGACGATACTCGGCGAAGGGCCTATGTGGTCCGAGCGCGATCAGGTTCTTTACTGGATCGATATCGTGGGCAAGCGCGTTTTGCGTTTGCGGCCCCAGACGGGCAAGGTCGATGCCAAGGAACTTCCCTATGCGCCGTCCGCCGTCATTCCGCGCACAGGCGGAGGCCTGCTGCTCGTCACAAAGAAGGGCATGGCGCTGATGGATTTCGACAAGCCGGACCTTGTCAGTATTCCGGTTCCGCTGGTCGACTTTACAAAAGAGGTCTTCAATGACGCAAAGTGCGACCGGGCGGGGCGGCTGTGGGTAGGGACGCGCGATCTGCACGGCAAGGACCCGAATGGCCATCTTTTCCGGATCGATGCGGATTTCTCCATGAGCCGCCATGTATCGAACCTGGTCGTTTCAAATGGGATGGCCTGGAGCCCCGATGGAAAGATCCTGTATCACATAGATTCCCGGCCAGGCCGCATCGATGCGCATGACTACGATGCGGCGGCCGGAGCGCTGTCGAATCGCCGGACCTTCCGCGACTATTCGGGCTCCGGCGCAGCCATGCCGGACGGTTGCGCCATTGATTCCGAAGGCGGGCTATGGGTGGCGGAAGTCGACGATTGGCACATCCGTCGATACCTGCCGGACGGCCGGCTGGACCGTGAAATACGGATGCCGTTTCAAAAACCGACCAGCCTGATGTTTGGTGGACGCGACTTTCGCACCCTGTACGTAACGTCCATGCAATTCGGTTTGTCCGATGGCGCGCTGAACGAACAGCCGCTTGCCGGCAGCCTTCTGGCCATCGACGCCGGGGTGCAAGGGCGGGCCGAACCCATCTTCAATAATTGAGTATTGCCGTCAATGCGGCAGGCGCCCGATTCGGTTTGTTCGCGCGCTTGCGGGGGGCGGATTAAGCGGAGCAACCATTCCATGGATGAAAAGACAGTTACGCAGGAGCACATTGAAAAGGGCTGGAGCGTGTTTACCGATGACGGATTCATCAGCCTTGCCGGGCCTTTTTTCCATAAAAGAGAAGACTCGGGCCCGACCTTTCGGTTCCCTGCGCTTCATAAGCATCACAACCGGAATGGCTTCCTGCAAGGAGGCGCATTGATGACCTTCACAGACCGAGCGCTTGGGGCCACGGCTCGTGAAATGACCGATACCCCGCGAACAGCCACCGTTCAGTTGAACATGAATTTTGTCGACGCCGTCAAGATCGGCGAAGTCGTCCAGGTGAGTCCAACAGTGGTGCGCGCGACCAGGCAACTGATTTTCATGAGCGGAACATTGATGGTGGATGCGCGCGTCATCGCTGTGTGTACGGGCATGTGGAAGAAAATTCTGTGGACGCCTGAATAGTTACAATGCTCCGGATGAGCCACCCCCCCGATTGCGCCGAATGCAAGACAAGCTGACCTCTTATTTCCGGAGCGGAGACGCCATCCGCAGCCGAAGCGTGAGCGGCATCGTGTTGTCGGGCGTGGTCGATGTGCCCGTGCCCCCTGCGCGCCTGCTGGCGGATTGGGAAAGAGAGATATCCTCGCGCATGGTCCTGGAGCCTGGCGACGTGGAGGCAATGCCGTTGGCGCGAGCGCGGGCGCGCTGGCCTGACTACAGGCTTTGCGTGCAGGCGGCATCCGATTGGACGGGCGCGCTTGGACTGCCCGGGGTGCTTGCCTCCAGCGACGTGGCGCTCATGGCCTGCCGCGGGGCGAAGTACCACCATGACGGTGCGCAGTATGGCGCCATGGCCTTTTGCAATCTTTTCCTGAGCGAAGACAGAGGCCTGGATTTGCATTTCCCCCTGTTGGATCATCGCATTCCTCTGACCCGGGGTACCGTTGTGATATTCGATACCGCCCAGCCTCATGGCGTAATTCAGCGCGATAGCGGCGGCTTTAATGCGGCGGACTTCACGCCGGACCGGGATTGGGTCCAGCTATTCCTGACCTGGGAGCTTCCTATCGAAGAGGCCCGTGTCGGGCGCGCACTGGATATTACCTTCGATATTGCCCCGTCGACCGCCGGGCAACTGGATGCGGAGCAAGTCCGGTTGAACGGCGAACAGATCATGCTGTGCCCGGATTCCGGCCGTTGGCGCCGGGCTGACTGATGACCTCAAGCAGCGGTTCGATAGAGCGCCAGCGACGAGACCGCCTTATTCGCCCACCGTTATGAGCGCTTCGGTTCCCGGCGCAATGCTCGACAATGCGGGCAGCAAGGTTTCGCGCACGGCGTAAATTGCCGCTTGATACGACTCATCAAACAAAGCGTGGGGCGTCAGTTCGCCGGCGAGAACTTGGACTGCTCCAGAATACGCTTCCAACTGGCTTCGTCTTTTTTCAGGAAATCGGCAAAGGGGCCGACCGGCAGGGGGGACACAATGCTGCCCTGTTGCTCGATGACCGCCTTGATGGACGGCAAGGCCAACACCTTCAGTACTTCATCGCTGATGCGCTTGCGGATCTCTTCAGGGGTGCCCGCCGGAGCCAATAGCCCGACCCAGGTCGTGATGTCGAAGTCGTCCTGTCCTTGCTCCCCCATGGTCGGGACGTTCGGCAAGCTGGAAAGGCGTTCGCCCGTGGCCACCGCCACGGCCTGAATGGTGCCTGCCTTCAGATACGGGGTCAGCGGAATAGGGTTGCTGAACATGATATGAATCCGCCCTGCGGCGAGCTCTTGCAAGGCCTGCCCGCCGCCTTGATAAGGCACATGCAGCCAATCGACCTGCGCGCGCTGCTTGAGCAGTTCACCCATCAAGTGTTGCACGGAGCCTAGGCCGGTCGATCCAAAATTCAAGCTGCCGGGGCTTTTCTTGCTCAGCGCGATGAGTTGCGGCAGCGAATCGACGTTCAGGCTGGGACTGATGGCCAGGGCGTAGGGCGTCTGTGTCACCCGGGCGACCGGTGAAAAATCTTTTATGCGAAACGAAAGCTTGGGATCGACCAGCGGGCTGAGGATGGCGTTGGCCCCGCTAAGCAGGAAAGTATAGCCATCCGCCGCGGACCGCGCGACGGCGGCTGTGCCGATGGAGCCCGCCGCGCCGGGCTTATTGATGATGACGACGGACTGTTCAAGATTCTTGGTGAGCTCGACGCTGATCAGCCGCGCCAGCGTGTCAATCCCGCCGCCGGGCGGGTAGGCCACGACGATTTCGATGGGCCGGCTGGGATACGCGGCGCTCGCGTGGGCGGCCGGCAGCGCGGAAAAGATTGCCGCGCCGGCAAGCAAGGCTTTGAAGGTCATGTTCATGATGTTGTCTCCTCGGCAAAGGTTTTAATGTTTGCCTGTGTTTTGTACGCTAGGCTCCTGATCGCCCGACGCCGTATTTCGATCAGGGCGGGGCGGTCCGAAAGAATAGGAGGGCGCGAACGTTTCAGTTCTGAATGCGTATGCCCGACTCGTCAACCAGTTTGTTCCATGTTTCAAAATCCTTGCTCACAAACGCTTTGAAAGCGGCGGGGCTGATGGGCGGCGATGGTTCAATAACCATCGCTTCCAGTTGGCGCCGTAGTTCCGGTTTCTTCAGGGCCTTTTCCAGCGACTGATTGATCGTCAGTACCGCTGGCGCAGGGGTGCCGGCGGGCGCGAACAATCCCCACCACGACACGCTGGTCAGTTCGGGCATGCCCAGTTCGGCGAAAGTGGGAACATCCGGGAAAGCCTTCTGGCGGGACTCGGAAGCTTGCGCCAAGGCGCGCAACTGGCCCGCATCGACCGCGGTTTTGGCTGCCGGCGGAGTCACGAACATCATGCTGATGCGTCCGCCGATCAGGTCCGTCATGGCCGGACCGCTGCCTTTATAGGGCACATGCAGCATATCGGTTCCCATCACCTTGCCGAAGGTAAAGCCGGCAAAATGCTGCGATAAGCCGACGCCGGGCGAACCGTATGAGATGGTATTGCCGTTTTTTCCCAGCGCGACCAAGTCCTTCAAAGAACGGATGCCGGAATTTCCCGCCACCACCAGCACATTGGACGCGGTACCGATTTTCCCGATGGCTTCGAAATCGTCGACAGGATGATAGGGAGGGGGGCGCCGCAGGGCGGGTACGATGGAGTGGGTCGAAACATGGCCCAGCAGAATCGTGTGGCCGTCAGGCTTGGCACGCAACAGCATTTGCGTGCCTATCATGCCCGAGGCGCCCGCGCGGTTTTCCACGATTACGGTTTGCCCCCACATTTTCGAGAATTCGTCGGCCAGCAGGCGGCCTATCGAGTCTGTCCCGCTGCCCGCGGGGCCGGGCACCACGAAAGTGACCGCCGCTTCAGGATATTTGGCGGCGGCCGGGCCTGAGAGCGCAATCAGCGCCATGCCGGCGCTGATTGCCAGCAACGTCTTGATTGTTTTTTTCATGGTCGATGTTTCCTCGTTTCAGTGGCTTTTCGCGTAATATTTCTCGCTGCGCGTCGTATAGTGCGACAGCGCATCATTGCAGACATTGGGCTGAAAACCCTCGGGGATGACTACAGCGCCGCGATCGAATCGCAGCGGTTCCTCGAAGAAGCGGTCATGTACCTTCAGAAAGCCATTCATTTCGCCCGCATTGTCTATCTTGGCCGCGGCAACGCAAGCCTCCATCCAGCATGCAATCTCCAGCGCAACGCCGTCGCCCAGCACAGGGGTCATGCCCAGCCGGCGGATCTCGTCCAGCGATTCGCACAACATATCGACGCCGCCGATTTTTTTCAGCTTCAGCTTGACGAAACGCACCCCGTCGATGGTGGCGGCCCGGCGCACATCGTCCATGTCGTAAATCGACTCGTCCAGCATGACGGGAACCGTTGATCGGGCGGCCACGGCGGTATTGGCCGCCCAGTCGTCCGACCCGCAAGGCTGCTCGAACAGCTCGATGCCTTGCGGGTCCAGTCTTTCCGCGAACGCGATGGCGTCTTGCCGGCTGAAGCTGCGGTTGGCGTCCAGCCGCAGGCTTGCACGGCCCCCGGCGGCTTGTTGGATTCGCTGCACGCGATCCAGGTCTTCGCGCCAGTTGAAGCCGACCTTTACTTTCAGGGTAGCGTAGCCTTGCTCCAGCAGCCGGTCGATGTCGTCCCGAATCTCAGCGCTCGAGTGCGCCTGTAGCGGGGCCAGCAAGGGAACGCGAATCTCCTGTTTTGGAAAGAGCAGGGGATGGCGCTCCAGCATGTCCAGGGCGGCCAGCAGCGCACTGGCGGCGCCCGGGCTGACGCTCACGCGGGCCGTTATGATTGCGCGCGCCGCTGCTGTCGATTTGCCTGAGATGCATTGCGCCGCGTCTACGCAGAACCGCCATGCCCCTTCCACTGTTTCGTTTGTATAGCCCGGAGCAATCAACGCCTCGCCCCAGCCGATCACGCCTTCGCCATTGCGCACGCTGACGATAATCGGGTCAAAAGCCGTGATCGTTCTTGTCGAGACCACATAAGGCACTGTCAATGGGACCTGTACCTGGTACAAGGCGACTTCTTCTATATTCATACAGCCATCCGCTTAAGTTGACCCGCCGCTGTTCAGGCGGCCACGACTGCTTCGCCGGAAATCTGCGTCCTGAACATAATGCGGCGCGATAAGGGGTCGAATGAGTCGCGGCGATGCATCGTGCAGCGGTTATCCCACATAATCATGTCCCCCAGTTTCCATTCCTGGCCCCACACGAATTCAGGCTGGGTGGCGTGCGACCACAGCATATTCAATAGTTTTTCGCTGTCCTCCAGCGAGTAGCCGTTGATGTAGGCATTGCGCCGGCGGCCGAGCAGCAAGCACTTCTTGCCAGTGGCCGGGTGTACTCGTATAAGCGGGTGCGTGGGCCCGACGGTTTTGCGCGGATCGTCAGTTTCTTCAAAGCCGCGTCGCAGCTCGCCGGTACTGGTGCGGCTGGCGTCGTGAATGCAGGTCAACGCCGCGATTTCCTTCTTGACGCTGTCATCCAGCGTTTCGTACGCCAAATACATGTTCGCAAAGTAGGTATTGCCCCCGCTGGGAGGGATTTCAACGGCATACAGGCAACTGCCCTTGGGCGGGCGTTCGACATAGGTCATGTCGGCGTGCCAGTCCGCTTCATAGGCGCCCAGGCCTCCAATCGGTTTTCCATCGATGACCACATTGGAAATAATGGTCAATTCGGGGCGATCGACCTCCAGGAACTGGCTGCGATTGCCGGTTGCAATGGGGCGCAGGTCCAGATCGCCGAAATGGCGCGAGAACTCGATCAGCTTCTCGGGTTCAAGCGGCGGCAGTCCCCGGAAACGCAGGACCAGGTAATCGGACCAGGCTTGCCGGATACGCTGAAGAGTCTCCGGGCCCACCGGGCGGTTCAAGTCCAGGCCGCAAATCTCGGCGCCCAGCGCCGCCTTCATGGGGGTAATCGTGATGTCAGCAATGTCGTTGTGAACGGCCGCCATGGTTGTCTCCTTTAAACAAGAAATCCGCCTTGAGTCGATTCAAGCTGGAAAAAGGATAGTGCTATATTGACCCGCGGTTTATCGTTTATTCAGAACTATGTATAGCCAATGCCAATAAATAGCCCAAGACGGCAAGTTACGATACGCGAGATCGACGTCTTTGTAGCCGTTGCGGACGGCCTGAGCTTCAGCAAGGCTTCCGAACAGCTTCATATTTCGCAACCATCGCTTAGCGCCACGATACGCAATCTTGAAGAGGCGCTGAATGCGCGTTTGTTCGATCGCCATACGCGCAGCGTCGCGCTGACCCCCGTGGGCCAAAAACTCGCCGTCATCGCGAGGCAGATGCTGGCGGATTTCGATCATGCTTTTCAGCGTATTTCCGATGTGGTCGAGGGCAAGGTCGGCACATTGGCCATCGCGGCATCGCCTTCGGTCATGTGCGGTTTTCTACCGGGGGCATTGAAGGCGTTTCACAAAACCCACCCTCGGATCGAAATACAACTGTATGAAGAGGTTTTTGAGCAGTGCATAGGAATGCTGCGCGCCCAGAAAGTCGAAGTTGCGCTCACCCCCCGCAAGGAAACGGCCGAAGACTTGCTTCAATATGAGCTGTTCGAGGATAAGCTCGTTCTGGTTTGCCGCAACGACCATCCCCTGGCAACGTTCGACGCTGTGCAGTGGGGCCAGATCGTGCGTTACGAGCAGATCGCGCTGAAGGCCGCGAGCAATGTCAGGCAACTGATAGACCAGGAGCATCAGCGGCGCGGCATGCAGCCGAGAATCCTGTACGAGGTTGAACGCGTCAGCTCCATGGTCAGCTTTATATCGTCCGGCCATGGCGTCGGCATATTGCCGTACACGCTCTTTCACGCCTACGATCGCTCCACGGTAACCTGCCGTTCCATCTCCGACGGCGAGCTGTCCCGGACAATCTGCGCATCGCGGCTCAGTGCACACACACCATCGCCCATTGCAAGCGCATTCGTCGAGTTGTGCATACGGCAGGGTTCGACAAGAAGCGCCTGACTTGCGTCCCGAATCAAGGAAATGGTCGCGCCAAGGCCGTTAAAATGCCGGAACGAAATCTATTTTCGGATGACCGGAGAGCAAAACCGAATGAAATACGCATTGGCCGCGTCGGCCCTTTTTATCATGGCCGCCATCCTGAGCGGCTGCGGGCCCAAAACCGAAGCCGCAACGCCGGCACAGGCGCCGGCAGCAAGCACGCCGGCCGCCGTTCCCGCGGAGATCAAGGACCGCATGGACATATGCAATTTCACCGGCTCCGAGAAGCCTGCCGAACTCTTCAGCAACTACGGTGAAGACAACTACGACAACTCGGTGCTTGATCTCAAGGGAAAGTCGATGTTCTTTGACAAGCCGTCCGGATTCCGTTGCGGCGCTATCAAACTCGAGGACGGCTCCGATTCCGGCATGTACAGCACGGACAATATCCTGTTCACCACGTCGCCCGACGAGCGCTCAATCCGTATGGTCCGCATAACAATGGGACAAGTTCCGCATTTCGAAGCATTCAGCCAGGCGATGCAGGCGATCCATGGTTCCGGCAAGGTCTTGAAATCGAACGTTGAAACCAGGGGAGAGCTTCGCAGGGGGGAAGAGATACGTGTTCTCCAGTCAGCGACCCGCTACTTTTACATCGACACGGTTTACATGGGCCGATTTCAGGTCGGCTCCATAAGTATCCTGATGCGCAACGACACCGAGGCCATTGCGAAGATGGACGCCGAGCTCATGCACGAGGAGCAGCGCGCCGGCGCCAAGTAAGGCCTGGCGCCATCAAGCGTCAGCTCCTGGCCGCGCCGCTCCGCCCTACGCCGGAACCGGCACCGTTCCGGCGGGTAACTGGGCGATATGGTCGTATATTTCCCCCGGCCGGGTAAACCAAACCAATTCCCGCTTGGGATGATTGGCAATGTGCTGGAGCGCACGGCGCAGGGCGCGCAGGCGATAAGGCTGGCCGACGATCATGGTGTGCAAGGCTATCCCGCAGACCAGCGGCTGCTTGGCGCTCTGGTCCAGCATCTCTTCGAACTGATCGATAATCATTCTTTCGAACTCGTCCGGCGCGTGGTGCCGGACAAGCAATTGGGGAGAGTCATTGATTTCGAAGGGATACGGCAGCGACAGCATGTTGCCCGACCGTGTTTTCATCCAGACAGGCTGGTCGTCGCCGGGCCAGTCCATCAGGAACTTGAAGCCGTTCTCTTGCAATAGATCGGGAGTTTGCGGGCTGACGGACATCCAGGGGCTCATCCAGCCCCGCACGTTCTGGCCGCTGCAGCGCTTGATATCGTTTCTGACCTGATCGAGAAGGCGCGCTTCGTCTTCCTCCCAAAGCAGCCCTTGCCGCTCCGCATTGGTTCTGCCGTGACCGATTATCTCGTCATTTCTGGCATTGATGGCCTCTACGATATCGGGCGCATAATCGAAAACGGCTGTATTCATTAAGTGGCTGGCCGGCAAGCCAAGATCGTCGAGCAGCTCGAGAATTCTCCAAACGCCGATGCGATTGCCATAATCGCACCATGTGAAGGCCCGATGGTCCAGGCCGGGCAAGGGCGTCGACAAGGAATGGGACAATCCGGCGCCGAAAGCAAAATGCTCGATGTTCAGCCCTATATAAAACGCCAGCCTTTTGCCCTCGGGCCACGAATAGTCGGGACGTTTGTGAATGGGGCTATAGGGGTATCTATTGTGGTGCGGCAATATCATGTTGAGGCCTTCGTATCGAATATTTCATGCAATGAACAAGCTTACTGGCGCGCCGCCAGTTTTCTTCTTTCCAGAGCGCTTACGATGCGTACCACTGGAACCAGTATGATCAAGTAAAAGATTCCGGCCAATACAATGGGCGACGGGTTATATAGCAGCGATTGGGCGTTTTGCGCCATATGCAGCAATTCCGGCAAGGCGACGGCGCTGGCAATCGTGGTTAGCTTGACGATTTCAAGAGAATTGCTGATGAGGTCGGGCAGAACGTTTTTGGTGGCCTGCGGAATTTGAATATAGATCAGGGATTGAACAAAAGACAAGCCCGTGGAGCGCGCCGCCTCGGTTTGTCCCGGCGGCAGGCTGACCAGCCCGGCGCGGAAAACCTCGCCGTAATAGCATGAGTTGTTCAAGACGAAACATATGATGACCGCAAGGATTTTCGGGATGTTGATATTCAGGAAAGGAAGCCCGAAGTACACCAATATCAGCAAGACCAGCGGCGGTATGGCCCGGAAGAAATCAATGTAAATGATCAACAGCGTCTTGACGAGCCTGCTTTTTGTGTTGGTGTACGCAATTGAAACCAGCAAGCCGAAAAAGATGCCCAGCGGTATCACCAGGATTGACAGGAAAATAGTCATCCCCAGCCCGCGCAGCAATATCGGTGTTACGCTTTTGTATATTTCAAAGTTGAAGAAATTCTGTATCAGCTCGTGCATCGTCTTATCCGCAATTGTTCATCTGAATTTTGATTCTAAATAGCGGCCCATAAGGACAACCGGAACGAATATCAAGAGGCAGCCGATGGCGCACATGGTCAACGGTGTGGCGTTGCCCGCGCTGCTGCTTGCCGACTGCGCGTTATTCAGGACTTCGCCCAGGCCGACAACCGCCCCCAGCGCCGTGTTTTTGGTTATGGCGATGACACGGTTCGTCAAAGGCGGAACGGTAAGCTTGAAAGCATGGGGCCAGACGATAGAGCACATGGATTGAAACCAGCTTAATCCTGTCGAACGGCCGGCTTCCATCAAGCCTTTTGGAGTCGCCTGTATGCCTGCCCAGAAAATCTCTTCCGCAAAGGCGGCCAGAACCAAGGTCAACGCAAGCCAGGTCGCAAAAAATGCGGACATCGAAATGCCGATATAGGGAAAGGCAAAAAAGAAAACCATGATCACCAGCAGGGGTGGCAGCGATCTTGTAATGTCGGCAAAAATGACCAGGAAGACATTCACTGTCTTTATTTTGCATGCCCGCAAGAATGCCAGTAGAAAGCCGCTGGCCAGGCCCGCCACGACCACCGCAAGGCCGATCTCGACAGTCACCAGCATGCCTGAAAAAATGAACAGGTAATACTTGTCTATGATTTCCAGGTTAAAGAAGGAAAAGATCAGGCCGTTCAGATCCATAATTATGGTTTTCTCATGGTGGTTGGATATAGTGCAGGCGTCAATGCCGGGACAGGACACTCGATAGAAACGCTTTGGTTCTTTCGTGTTTGGGGTTCTCGAATATTTCGGCCGGCGGGCCTTCCTCGACGATCTTGCCCCCATCCATAAAGATGACACGGTCCGCGGCGGCCTTGGCAAAGCCCATTTCATGGCTGACCACCACCATGGTCATGCCCGCGGACTTCAGTTCCCGCATTGCTTCCAGAACGCTGCCCACCAATTCTGGATCCAGGGCGCTGGTGGGTTCGTCGAACAGGATTATTTTTGGATTCAATGCGATGGCGCGCGCGATGCCCACGCGCTGTTGCTGGCCGCCGGACAACTGATCGGGGTAAAACGATGCGCGGTCCAGCAGGTCCACCTGTTCCAACGCTTGCAAAGCACGTGCTTCGGCCTCTTTCTTCTTCAGCTTCTTGACCTTGGTCAGGGCCAGCGTCACGTTGCGCAACACGGACATATGCGGATACAGGTTGAAGTGCTGAAACACCATGCCGATTTGCTGCCGGATCGCGTTCAGATTTACATTTTTCTTTGTGATGGAGACGCCGTCCAGCAGTATCTCGCCGGCGGTCGTCTCCTCCAATACATTGCAGCATCGCAAGAGGCTGCTCTTGCCTGAGCCAGAAGGGCCAATGATGAAAACCAGTTCTCCGGGATAGACGCTCAGGTTGATCCCTTTCAGAATGGAATTGGCGCCATACGATTTTTCCAGGTTCGTGATTTTTAAGATTGGAGCAATTGTGGTTTCAGGCATTTCGACCTCTATTTATCGCAATGGAGTTCAACTGGCTTCGGATCGTATCCGGGCATCCCCTTGATGCCTTGCCCAGGGTAAATGGTCTTGGTCGAGTCCGGGGAGAAGCCCAGCCATTTTTTGGCGATGTCGGCGAGGATTCCCTTCTGCTTGATGCACTTCAAGGCAGTGGAAACCCGGTCGCGCCCGGCGACATCGTCTTTGCGGAACGCGAACGCCCATGCCTGTCCCGTCTTGATTTCGAAAGAGGTCTTCAGCAAGGGGTTATGCTTGACGGCCCATGCCTGGGCGGGTACTCCGGCCATATTGGCATCGGCGCGTCCCGACAGAACCGCCTGGATGGCATCCGCATTGGTGGGATACACATTGAACTGGAAGCCGTACTTGTCGTGATTCTCCTGCGACCAGGTTTCGTAGGGCGAGCCGCGGTTAACGGCCAGGCGTTTCCCTTTCAGCTCTTCAGGCGACTTGATGGTATCGACGCTTTTTTTCTGCACGACCAAATAATCGGAATCCAGGTAGGGTTCGGAAAACAGCATGGCTTCGGCGCGCTCGCGGGTTGCGGTTACCGCTCCCAGGACAAAGTCGTATTTTTTAGCGTTCAATGCGGGAATCAGGGCGGAAAACTGCGTCCCCTCGACTTGAATGGTAACGCCCATTTGCTTTTCAAGCGCATGGCCCATGTCGATGGTGAAACCTTCAAGCTCGCCATTCAGATTCTGGAATACCAGAGGCGCATACGAGGCGTCGGCTCCGGTATGCAAGGTTTCGGCGTGAACGGCGGCGCTGGCGAACGACAGCACTGCCGCGGACGCCAATAGACTTGCCAAGTTGTAAGAAAAACGGTGTCTCATTTTTTTATCCTCAAGTAGCGGAAGTTCAAGGGAGCTGCGTGGTTTGTTAAAAAACTTTTCTGAAGGATCGGCCGGCCACGCCATGGCCCGAGCCGGTATCCGGCGGCGTTGGTTTGTATCCATCCAGGTGGGAAGGCAATCGGGCAAGGAACCGGCCGTCGCCCGGCTTGGCTAAAAGCTGATTATCTTTTACTACGATATTTCCCTGGGACACGACCACAACGGGCCAGCCTTGCACTGCCATGCCTTCATAAGGCGTGTACCCGACCTTGTCGTGCAGCATGCCGGATGAAATCTCAACCTGCTTTGTTTGATCCCAGACCGCAATATCGGCATCGCTGCCTACTCTGATGACCCCTTTGCGTGGATAGAGCCCATATGTCTTCGCATGATTGGTAGAGGTAATTTCGACGAATTTCTCGATTGATATCTTGCCTTTGTTGACACCTTCGGAAAACAGCAGCGGCATCCTGGTTTCCAGCCCAGGCAGTCCATTGGCGATTTCCGAGAAAACCGTGTCATCTCCCTTGGGCAATTTTCCGCTGGCGTCGAACGTGTACGGCGCATGGTCCGATGAAAAAATGCTCAGGGTGCCGTCGATAATTCCCGCCCAGACGGCGGCTTGCGACGCCGGATCGCGCGGCGGCGGCGCGCAGCAGAACTTGGCCCCTTCCATGCCATCGAGGTCCAGGTTCTCTTTGGTCAAAAACAGATATTGGGGGCATGTCTCCGCGTAAATGGGAGCGCCGAACAACTGGGCGGAATGAATGACGTGCACCGCCTCTATGCCGCCCACATGCACCAGAAGAATAGGCGCCTGCGCCAGCTTGGCCAAACTGACGGCGCGGTAGGTCGCCTCGCTCTCGGCCAGGGGGTCGTGGGCCACCGCATGGTATTTAGGCGCGGTAAGCCCTTTCTCGAGCAGTTTGCGGGTCATCCAGCGGATGATGTCGTTATTCTCCGCGTGGACCATGACCAGGCCCCCTTCCTTGCGCACCGCGTCGAATACGTCAAGCAACTGGAAATCATCCAGCTTTACCGATTCATAAGTCATGTACGCTTTAAAGGAAGTAATGCCTTGCCTGATCATCAAAGGCAGTTCTTCCTTGAGCACGGTTTCGCTGGGGTCGGAAATGATGATATGAAATCCATAGTCGATCACCGCCTTGGGCAGCGCCCGCTTGGCATACGCGTCGACAACATCGATCAGCGATTCGCCCTTGCGCTGGGCGGCAAACGATATGACCGTCGTGGTTCCGCCGAATGCGGCGGACACGGTCGCGCTGTGGAAATCGTCGGCGCCCATTATGCCCATGCCCGACATCTGTTCTATGTGGCAATGGCTATCGATGCCCCCCGGCAAGACCAGCTTTCCGGCCGCGTCGATATCTTGCAGGCCGCCGGGCAGGTTTTTTTCCAGCGCCGCGATTTTTCCTTGGGCTACGCCGATATCCAGGTTCACCATCCCTGTTTCGGTGAAAACCATTCCATTGCGGATTGTCAGGTCAAAGGGGGCATTCACAATGCGGCTTCCTGTGCGGATTCGAAATAAGAAGAGAGCTTATGCGCGGCAGCCAGCAGCTTCCTGTCTTCGGCGAAACGCCCGATCAACTGTATGCCGAAAGGCATTCCGTTGGGTGTTCTGGAAAAGGGGATTACAACCGTGGGCAGATGAAGCAGTGTCCACAACCCGCCGAACCTGGGCGAGCCGGAGTAATCAATGCCTTCCTCGGCCGAACTCTCGGTGGCCGGATAGATCAAGACATCCGCATCCCGGAATATATCGTTTATGGCGGCCTTGGCTTGCTCGGCCATGCGGCGGAAGTCGAGATAAGCGTCCTGGTCGATCAGGTCGCCGAATGCCAGCCGGTCCCGCAGGATATCGCTGATCAAATGCGGATGTTCTAAGCGCTCATAGGCCAGGGCATCGCAGGCTTCATAGACAAAAATCTTTTCCTGAATCGCGATCAACTCTTCGTGTATGGCGGGGAGTTGCAGGCTTGGAATCGTGCGGCCGGCATCGGATGCCTTTTCGACCAGCGCGGCGATCGATTTATGAAAATCGCTATCCGCGAATTGCCATTGCCGCGATTGGCACAGGGCGAAATTGGGCATGGCCAGTTGTCGGACGCGGTCATCGAAATCGATATCGTTGAATGCAATGAACGACGCATCGCCTATCGTGCGCGTGAGCAGGCCGATCGTGTCTTGGGACTGGCTGATCGCCTTAAGCCCCGCACGATTGAAGAGGTCGAAAGAAGGCTTGAAGCCGACAATGCCGCAATAGGAGGCCGGCCGGGCCAGGGATCCTGTCGACTGGGTGCCCAAGGCGAACGGCACCATGAAATCAGCTACGGCCGCGGCGGAGCCGCTCGATGACCCGCCTGGCGTATGGGTCGGCCGCAATGGGTTGCGCGTTGCCGCCGGCTTGCGGGTGGCGAATTCGCTGGTTGCCGCCTTGCCGACGAGCACAGCGCCGTTTTTCTTGAACCTCAAGACAGACGCGGAGTCGGCGAGAGGCTGATTCGCCTTGTAGATCGGTGAACCATATTCCGTTGGAAAATCGACAGTATCCAATACGTCTTTGGCGACAAACGGCAGGCCGTGCAGGTATGGCCCCCTGGGTTCCTGGTCTTTTGCGCGGGCTTGGGCCAGGGCATTGTTTTCATCGAATGCAACCAGCGCATGCACCAGATCATTGCGCTCCTTGATGCGCTCTATGCATGACAGCATTAACTGCTCGCCGCTGAGTTCCTGTGCGTCCATCAATCGCGCTGCCTCGATGGCGGTGAGCCGATTTGCATTCTTAATCACGTTGGTCCAGTCCTTGTTGCACTTTTCCAAATTTTAAGAACGCAATTAATTTCCGTCCAATTCTAAATAATGGCTTGATTGATTTGATTTTTGAATCAAATGGCCGGAAAAATAGCCGCCCGAACCTGTGATCCGCTCAGCCTTTTATTATCTTGATAAGATTTTTCATCAGGATGGAGTTATTCGATTTGTTCCATGCGGCGGTAAGCTCCACATTGGCTTCATTGCGTGCTCCATGTATAGGCTTGTAGGTAATATTGGGGCTGCCGATCCGGCTGACCGATTGCGGCACAATGGCCACTCCGATGCTGGCTTCGACAAAGGACAGTATGGTGGGCAGAAGCGAATACTGCACGATGCGGGGGCGGGTATCGTGCGACAACAATAGATCCTGGATCTTCTCGGAAAAATACGGCGAATCCTGGATTGAAAAAGCAATGAAATCTTCGCCATCGACGTCAGGAATGGACACCTCGCGAAACTTGGCCAGCCGATGGCTTTTCGGAATGGCGAACATCAGCGGCTCTTTCAGCGCAACATAGCTTTCTATCGCTTTTTCCTTCGTCGACGTTCTCAGAAACGCCACGTCTATAGCGCCTCTTTTCAGGTTTTCCAGTATGCGTATATACGGCATTTCTTCTAACTGGATGTCGACTTTCGGATAGAGTTTTTTATATTTTCTTAGTATTTTCGGTAACAGCACATAGGCGGCGCTGGGCACGAATCCTATCGTCAAATGCCCCACGTTTCCGGTCGCGGCGAGCTTGACCTCCTGGTCCATGGTTTCGATCGAGTTCAACAAGGAGCGGGCGCTTACCGCCAGGACTTTGCCGGCGTCGGTCAGCTCGACGGTACGGGTTGTTCTCTTGATCAGCGAAACCCCCAGCGAGGTTTCAAGCTGCTTCAATCTCTGGCTTAACGGCGGTTGCGTCAAATGCAGCCGTTCCGCGGCACGTTTGAAATGCAGCTCTTCCGCCAGCACAATGAATGCTCGTAAATGCTTAAGCTCGTACATAATTGCTCGATTAATCGGTGTGTCGAGGGCTGAGGGGGGAATCAATTCGACAATAGCCGGTTGGCGGCGCCATGGGCTGCCGGGCTGCAATGCGCTGCTTCGATCTGGGTGACGATGCCGGTAAATTCCATATCCAGAGGCCCTGGAAAGCTTAGCATGGCGTCGATGAGGCGGAATAGCTGTTGCCTGTCTTTGCGGCGATTGGCGAGCTTCGGATGAAAGCATCGCGTCACGGCAACAAACTCACAAAAATTGCACGTTTCTTAGAAAGAATGCACACTAATAACAGTTAAGTAAACGCCTAATTAAGGAGCCGACCATGCAAAGCGTGACTATAGAGCAGTTGCGCGCTGCAAGTAACGCCGGCGGCGTGTCTGGCGTGTCCTTGACAGGGCAGTTCGACGCGAGCCCCATCAGGTCAAGCTGCGTCAGGTTAGGAAAGAGTACAAGGCCAACGGTAAACGTTTCATGCTTCATGGAAGGTATCCTTCAGTTCCGTTGCCGCTAACCGTAGCGCATAGGCTTGAAACAGGTTTTCAGGCTGACGAACAGATTTTTCAGGCCGACGAACACCGCTCAGCCCATGGGAAAGTACCATGGCGGCCGTTACAGAAAACTCTGCCACTAAAGCATATTTCCACGATAGAATTCCGCGATGTCATCATCGGTCAGAGTTGGAATCATCGTGAAACAATTGTATTGCGCCGGGCAAATCGAGCAGGGGCGCGGGAAACGCGGCGAGCTCACCATTCACAGCATTCCTGTCGCTCTGCTGCGCAGCGTCGGTCTCGCTGCACTCTTTGCGTCCCTGGGCGCGGTCCTGGCCGCGCCGGCGCGGGCGGACCAGGGCGTTTACATCGTCAATCGGGGCGCCGACGGCCGCGATGGCGATACAGCGTTCGGCTGGAGCTCCGCAACCGCAGGCGAAACCGCGGGGCCCGCGGTTTGGATCCAACAGGGGGCTATCAGCAATGTGACGCCGGCCTTCGAAATCGGTTCTGTCGGCGGTGCCGGCGGCTCGGTCTATACCAAGGGCGTATTTCATAATGTTCCGGGCAAGCCCGGCGGCGCGGGCAATTTTGTTTCACTGACTGTTTTGCCATCCGCCGATATTTCGGGAACCCTCGGTTCTTCCACGCTGGACAAACCGCTGATCCATGTCTATTCAAGAGGCGGCACTGGCGGGCTGGGATTTACGTCGTGGACCGAGAGCGATGGCGGTATTTCGCGGGGCGGCGACGGCGGGCCGGTAACTGTGAACATCGCTTCGCGCGTTACCGCCACAAGCGGGCCCGGTTCCCGAAGCCAGGCCCTGCCTGCCGTCAAGGTGGTTTCGCAAGGCGGTGCGGCCGGCATCGGCAAGGTCGACGGGCGGCAGTCTTCCGACGGCACGTATGAAAGCCGGGTGGACGCCGACCGCGGCGGCTCCGGCGGAACGGTCTCCGTTACCTTGGAAAACAGCGCCAACGTTGGCGTGACCGGGGCGCTGGCTCCGGCGATATCCGCCAGCTCTCTGGGCGGAAACGGCGGACGCGCCTCCAATAGCGGCGGCTACCCCTCAAACGGCGGAGGCGGCGAACTCGTCGACTTCATCAACCGGGGAACGGTTACTTCAAACGGCAGCAATTCGGCTGCCGTCATTTTGCAAAGTGTCGGAGGCGCGGGCGGCAGTGGCGCGAACGGCGCCTTCACCTCGGGCACGCCGGGCGGCGCCGGTGGCGCCGGCGGCGTCGTACAGGCTCTGAACATCGGTACTATTGCCACGCGGGGCGACTACAGCTTCGGCATCGTGGCGCAGTCGGTGGGCGGTGTCGGTGGAAGCGGCGGCGGCGCCGCCTTCGTGTCCGGCGGCGATGGCGGCGGCGCGGGTCTGGGAAAGCTGGTTTCCATCACCAATTATGGAACCATCAAGACCACGGGCGTCGGCGCCACCGCGATCATGGCGCAAAGCATCGGTGGGGGCAGCGCCCTGGATGCGTTTCAAGCCACCAAACCCGCCGTAAGCACAGGCGGCGGATCGGGCGGCAGTAGCGGCATCCTGCCATTCACCAGCGGCGGCACGGGCGGTTTGGGCGGCGTCGGCGGCAATGTCTCGGTCGAGCACCGGGGGACGATAATCACCGGAGGTGATTCCGCCTATGGCGTCCTGCTGCAAAGCATAGGCGGCGGCGGGGGCACGGGCGGCGCGGCCTCAAGCTCCACCGCGTTTCTGGCGGTGGCGCTCGGCGGCGCCGGCGGCGGTGGCGGCAATAGCGGCGAAGCCGTATTCACCAGCACTCTGGGCCGCATCGAAACCACAGGCAAGAACGCGACGGCGGTGCTGGCCCAATCCGTCGGCGGCGGGGGCGGAACGGGGGGCTACGCCACTTCCAAATCCGTCGGCCCCGGCCTGTCGGCCTCATCCGCCACGGGCGGTTCGGGCGGCAAGGGCGGTTCGGGCGGCCTTGCCAAAATCAACAACAATTCCGCAATCCGAACCTCGGGCGAAGCAGGCATCGGGCTTCAGGCGTCCAGCATCGGTGGCGGCGGCGGCACGGGCGGGGGCGCCAGGGCGTTCGCCGTGGCATTGCCGGCGGTTACTCCCTCTGGCAAGCCATTGCCCTCCATCACCCTGACGAACGCCATTGGCGGTTCCGGTGGCGACGGCGGCCAGGGCAAGACCGCAAATGTCCTAAATATAAACGCGGGCATCGAAACATTCGGCGTGGGCGCCACCGGCATTCTGGCGCAAAGCATAGGCGGAGGCGGCGGCAACGCAGGCAATGCATACGCCTATGGCCTGGCCATTGCCGCTCCGGGCGCCACGGCGTTCAACGTCACTAACACCATCGGCGGCAGCGGAGGCGGCGGCGGCGCGGGCGAGTACGCACGGGCCTACAACGACGGCAGCGTAAGCACCCATGGCAATGGGGCCGTCGGCATCCACGTCCAGAGCATAGGCGGAGGCGGGGGCAACGCCGGATCCGCGTCCTCATCGGCCGATGCCTTAAGCCTCTACAGAACGGTCGCATTCGGACAGACCATCGGCGGCACCAACAGCAAGGGCGGGGGCTCGGGCGGTACGGTCAAGGTCGAGAACCGTGGCACGATAGAAACGCGGGGTACCGGCGCCACAGGCATTCTGCTGCAGAACATCGGCGGCGGCGGGGGCAACGGCGGCGCGGTCAACGCCTCTGCTTCGTCGGGGCTCTCATTCGACAAGACGCTCAACGCCCTTGTCCAGAAACTGCCCTTGGCCGACTCGATAACCGTCGTCAACGCGATTGGCGGCAATGGCGGCAATGGCGGGGACGGCGGCATTGGCGGGGATGGCACTGCGGTGGAAGCTATTCTGACCAAGTCGAGCTTGATACGCACCCGTGGATCGCAGGCGGATGGCCTGCTTGCGCAGAGCATCGGTGGCGGCGGCGGCACGGGCGGCGGCGGTTCAGCCGTGGCCGAGGGCACGCTGTCGGTCAATCTTTCGCTTGGCGGCAGGGGCGGCGCAGGCGGTTCAGGGCGCCTGATTGATATTTCCAACGCCGGCACAATCGAAACCTACGGTGATGCCTCGCATGGGATTTTCGCCCAATCGATAGGTGGCGGCGGCGGTAACGGCGGCAACTTGACTGCGGCGCCCGACGACACGCCCGACACGGTCGGCGAGGTCTGGGCCACATTGAAAAACGCGGTCGGCGTGGAAGCTTACGAGAAATGGGCGGCCGACAAGGGCAATGCCGAAACAAAAGAAAGCCTCGATGCGTTCATCAAGGATGTTCAGGATTCCGACAAGTACAAGTCGCTTGCCGACTCGTTCAAGAATTCCGATTTCTACAAGCAGATGCAGTCTTCCGGAAAACAGGTAACTAATTACCTGGACAAGCAGGCGAAGGGGTCGGTGAAGCGCCCCGACGTGTCGCTGACGCTTGCCATGGGCGGCGACGGCGGAACAGGCAACCAGGGCGGCATCGTCAAGCTTACGAACGAAGGCTATATTGTGACCGCCGGGCATCTTTCACACGGGATGCTGGCGCAGTCCATCGGGGGCGGTGGCGGCCAGGGCGGCGTCGCTTACTCGTCGGGCACCAACAAGACCAACCTTGGCGCCACCCTGGGAGGCAAAGGCGGCGCGGGCAATATCGGCGGGCAAGTCACCGTCAAGAACCTGGGCACGATCCAGACCTATGGCCAGGCGTCTTACGGCCTGTTCGCCCAATCGATTGGCGGGGGCGGCGGCAATGGCGTCGGCGCACTCAGCAGCGACAACAAGAATCTCGTTCTCAACTTCACGGCCGGCGGAGCCGGGGGCACGGGCGCCAACGGCGGAGATGTCTGGGTGCACAGTTACGGCACCACCCAGACGCGCGGAGACGAGGCGCACGCGATTGTGGCGCAAAGCATCGGCGGGGGCGGGGGCGCTTTCATGATGACCTCTCCGGAAAGCAAGACCGGCGCGCCTGCAAGCGCGGACGGGAAGGCGGCTTCGGCGGGCACGATCAAAGAATTGCTGAAAGCGGTCGGCGTGGAACAGGTTCCGGCCGCCTCGAGCGATGCGGACGGCAAGAAGCCATCGTCCAAATCCGGCAGCTTCACGCTTGGCGGTTCGGGCGGGGTTTCCGGCACGGGCGGGGCGGTAAACGTCGTCCACGGCGGCGCCGTCGCCACATCGGGTGTCGCCGCATTTGGCATTCTTGCGCAATCCATAGGCGGAGGCGGCGGCATTTCCAACGCCGCGGGCAGCCCCGGCGGGGTCAAGTACGCGGCCTCCTATGGCGGCAAGGGGGGGGCCGCCGGCAATGGCGGTGCAATTAACGTCGATTTCAGCAACAACGCCTCAATCCAGACATCCGGCGACTACTCCACAGCGGTGTTCGCCCAGTCCATCGGGGGCGGCGGCGGTTACGGAGGCGCTTCGGTGCTGCAAGGCTGGACGCTGCCGGTGTTCGGCGGCGCCGGAGGCTCCAGCGGTGACGGCGGCAACATTGCCGTCCGCACCAAGGACGGAAGCACCACCATCAAGACGGCGGGGACGAAGGCGCATGGCGTCTTCGCGCAGTCGCTGGGCGGAGGCGGGGGTACCGTCAGCGACGCGCTGAAGACCGACGGCACGGCTCGCGCCGCGCTGGAAAAAACCGCCTCGGCGCTTGCCGGCATTATCAGCAAGAACGGCGGCTCGGGCACGGTTCTTGACAACATCGACAAGGTGCCCGGCGATCTTCAAGGTATCGTCAGGCTGTTCGGCAATGACAAGGATACGGTCGACAGCGTCCTGACCGCCCTGAAGAGCAGCCTGAACACGCGTAGCGCTTCAACAGGAACAGGAGGAGATATCTGGGTCCAGTTGAGGGGCGACATCAAAACGGCCGGCACCGGTTCGTATGGCATTTTCGCTCAAAGCGGTTTCCAGCAAAGCAACGGCATGCTCGATCCCGGCCGCCCTGGCGGCAATGTCAACGTTGAGTATTCCGGCGTGCTCAAGGGCGGCTCGGGCGACGGCGCAGCCATTGTCGTCGACGGCGGCAGAAACAACACCATCATCATTGGCGCTGGTTCGCAGGTCAGCGCGCTTTCCGGCCATGCCGTAATTTCCACGTTCGGCCAGGAGAACCTGCGCAACTACGGCACCCTGGTGGGCGACATCAACCTGGCTCATGGGGATACGAAGGAGTGGAACGAGTTCAGTAACCAGGCCGGGGGTACCTATATCAGCGGCGGCAGCGGAACGATCAACGTCAGCAATGGGCCGGGCTTTTTCGAAAATGCCGGAAACTTCGATGTTGGCGGAGTCGACACAATGGCCACCGCCACGGTCAAGAACGTGGACCTTCACCTCGGCGGCGCACTGCTTGTCGACGTCAACAGCATCGCCGCTGAAGGCGCCCGCCGCGCCGACCTTCTGAAGGCATCCCGAATCATTGTCAATGGCGTCGGGATCAAGCCGCACGCAGTCGAGGGCTTGCTGCCCGGCAGCTTTACGGTGGTGTCCGCCTCGTCCTTGCAGACGAACCAGCGCGCCACGGCGGGGGTCAGCCCCGCAAGCCCCATTTCCTGGTCGGCATTGCAAAGCGGCGGCAACATTTCGATTTCTCCCTCCGCGGATTTCATCGGTAAAGCCGAGGGCGGCCTTAGCGATACGGAACGCTCGCTGCTTGGCAGCCTGCAGCAAGCCTGGAATACAAGCAACGTCGACCTGGCGGGCATTTTTGCGGGCATGGCCAATATCGACACGGCAGAGAAGTACAGCGCCGCCATCAACAGTCTGACGCTCACAGACGACCTGGGCCAGGCGGCCTCCGGCCAGACGCTGGCCGGGCGCGCGTCGCTCAACGCCGCGCTAAGCTGCCCGCTGTTCGACGGCGCCGGCGTCACCATGCGTGAAACCCAATGCGTATGGTCGCGCATTACCGGCTCTAGCACGACCGACAGCGGCGGCAAGGCGGGCGACGGCTTCTCGCAAGACGGCCTAAGCTACCGCATGGGCGCGCAATGGGAAATTCGCCCCGACTGGTTCTTCGGGGCCACAGCCGCCTACAACATCAGTTCGATGCACACCAGCGACCGTCTGACTTCGGTGCGCGGCACGGGTGGCGACGTATCCGTTTCGCTGAAGCACCAGACTGGTCCGTGGCTGCTGGCGGGCGCCCTGCACGCCGGTTACGGCAGCTATGATTCCAACTCTTTGTTCATGGTCGGCGACGATATATGGAGCGCCGCCAATACCAACGATGTCTGGACCGGCGGCCTGAGACTGCGGGCCGCCTACGAGCTGGCTTACGAAAATTGGTATCTGCGACCGTATGCCGACCTGGATGTGCTGCACACTTACATGCCGGGCTATACGCTTTCGGGAGACGGTGCGACATTCCGGGCCAGTTCCATGAAGGAATGGAGCGTTGCGTTTGCGCCGACCATCGAGGCGGGAACGCGCATTGACCTGGGCCGATACGGATGGCTGCGCCCCTATGTGTCGGCAGGGGCCACGTTCATCAACAACAAGGGGTTCTCCAACCAGGTCTCATTGTCCAGCGGTGGCGGCGAGGGCGTCACGTTCACGTCCATTTCATCGTTGCCCCACCAACTGTTCAACGTGGGTGCCGGCGTTCAGCTTTTTGCGGAAAACAAGTACGAGCTGCGCGCGGAATACAAGGCCCAGATGGCAAAGGATTTTCTGAACCAGGAGCTTAGCCTGCGCATGGCGATTCCTTTCTGATGCGTCTCAAATCGACCCTGGCCGAATATTGCGCATTGTGCGCGTATCCATTGCTGATCTTGGTGCATGCCGGCCGATACCCGGCCAGGAATCAGGCCGCGGTGGGGCGCATGGCAATCGGCGCCAATGCAAGGCGATTGCCGCCCAGCGATTTCGCGCGGTACAAGGCCTGGTCCGCGGCGGCAAGCCCCTCGACAAGCGTGGGCACGCCGTTTTCGAACTGCGCAAGACCGATGCTGACTGTTGCCGGTATTCCGACGCCATCGATCGGATTGGGGGTCGTCTCGGCGAAACGTTGCACGAGGGTCTCGCCCAACGCCTTGGCACGGAGTGCGTCGTCGCCGGACAGCAGCGCGGCGAACTCTTCTCCGCCGATGCGAGCCAGAATTGCGTCGGGCCCCAACACGCCCTGGGCTATTTCCGCGAATGACTTCAGCACCTTGTCACCCGTGTGGTGACCGTGTAGATCATTGATTGACTTGAAGCCGTCGAGGTCGAACGCGAGCACGGAAACCGGCCCGTTTCCTTCCCCGCCGCCGATAGTGCGCGCACCCTGTTCAAAAAACCATCTCCGATTGCCAAGGCGGGTCAAATAGTCCGTCTGGGATTCCCACAAGAGCTGGCCGTGGGTCTCCTCGCGTATCAGTTTCAACAAGGCCATCGGTAATATGACTGAATACAGGACACCCTCGTATATTGTGATCTTGCCGGCGACCGACTGCATCGTTTGGCCGTACGCTGCCACCAGCCAGGGCAGGATGAATGCCCTGGCGGCATACAACAGTGCATGGATGCTTGTCGCCATCACAACGATGCGCCGCGAATGCAGCGATCTCATCCCGTCACATCGCAGCATCTCCCAAGCCGTCATGGCGCTTACGACCGCGATCGGAATCGAGCTGACATGGCTCCACACAATGCCTTGCCATCGCGCGCCCCAGACCGCCCACACCAGCGCCATCCCGATAAGCAAACCGGCTGAAGCGGCGCGGTACTGCCGGCCGCTTAATGATGCGACGCTGCCGAGGACCAGGAGATAGCCGCTGAGAATAAGGAGATTGCTGATGGCGGAGCCGATTGCACCGGGCAGGTCGTGACGCCACAGCACCGCTGCGCAGCCGACCGCGAGCGTCGTGAACCCAGCCGCCAGAAGCCGCAACTCTTTGCTGCGCTTGGGATTGGTCCGATGCTCCCAGAACATCATCCCGGCACTGGCGAGTAGCGTTCCGATGGCAAGGAGGTAAAGGGTGAGAAGATCGACGTACATCCCAAATTTAAACACATGGCGCCGATGTGCCCGGCGACGGCCGAATTCTACGGTGAAAACCCGCCAGAGAGTGATGCTCAGTCGACTTCCCGGAATGGGCAGGCTGAATGCCGGACATTCTCAATGAGTTTGCTGTGCCAGTATCGCGGCCAATAATCCTGGAAATCGACTTTCAATATCCGCGCGCCGCAGGGTGTTCATGCGTATCGTGCCGTTGTTCTTCGTGAACACCAATCCGGCTTCGCGCAGCACCTTGAAATGATGGGATACGGTGGACTTGGGGCGCCCGCCGTCCAATTCGCCACAGCTTGCCGCCTCGACTTGGGCAAGATGCCGAATGATGTCCAGGCGAATGGAATCGCTCAACGCGTAGAGCACACGTTCGAGAGAAAGCTCGCCGGCGGCGGGATGTTTGAATGGACGCATAAGCAACATCATACACTTTGGCCTATAATTATTCTAAAGTTCGTATATATTCGAAATAACGAATAATATTTCCCATTTACAAAGGCCATCATGTCCGCTCTGCTGCAACCCTTCAAGCTCAAAGACGTTACTCTGCGCAATCGTATTGCAGTCCCGCCGATGTGCCAATATATGGCGGTCGATGGGTTGATCAATGATTGGCATTTGTCCCATTACGCCAGCATGGCGCGCGGGGGCGCCGGGCTGGTTATTGTTGAAGCGACCGCGGTATCCCCGGAAGGGCGTATTACCCCTGGCTGCGCCGGCATCTGGAGCGATGATTTAGCTCAAGCGTTCGTTCCTGTCGTGCAAGCCATCAAGTCGGCAGGGGTTGTGCCAGGAATTCAAATCGCCCATGCGGGAAGAAAGGCCAGCGCCAATCGCCCATGGGAAGGTGATGACCATATCGCTGAAACCGATGCGCGCGGCTGGCAGACGATTGCTCCGTCGGCAATCGCATACGGCAAGGGCTTGCCAAAACAGCCTCAGGCGATGACCTTGCATGACATCGCGCGCGTACGTCAAAACTTTGTCGACGCCGCCATACGGGCGCGGGATATTGGCTTTGAATGGCTGGAACTGCATTTCGCGCATGGCTACCTGGCACAGAGCTTCTTTTCCGCGCATTCGAACCATCGCGACGACATCTACGGCGGCAGCGTCGAGAACCGCGCGCGTTTTCTTCTGGAAACCTTGCGGGCGGTACGCGAAGTCTGGCCGGAAAATTTTCCCCTGACCATACGCTTTGGCGTCATCGAGTACGACGGGCGCGATGAGCAAACACTGCTCGAATCTATAGGCCTGGTGCGCGACTTCAAGGCGGCTGGTATGGATATGCTTAGCGTCAGCATCGGTTTTACGATTCCCGAAACTTCCATCCCTTGGGCGCCGGCTCTCTTGGGCCCCGTCGCCGAACGTGTTCGCCGCGAAGCGGATGTGCCGGTATCTTCCGCATGGGGATTCGGCACACCGGAAATTGCCGAGCGCGTCGTCAAAGAGAAGCAGCTTGATGTCGTCTTGGTGGGAAGAAGCCATCTGGCCAATCCCCATTGGGCCTATTTCGCAGCCAAGGAGCTTAACGTAGAGCGCGCATCATGGACGCTGCCGGCGCCATACGCCCATTGGCTTGAGCGTTATTGAATAATTGGTTTCAGCGTAGGTTTCAGCGTTATTAACTAAAAATGGCGAACTCCGGTTCGCCTTTTTACTTCAGTTCGCCTTTTTTGATTAGATTGCCAATGATCAATTTATACGCCAGCTTCCGGCCGCATCCTGCTGTAGTTTGCCTGACCATTTCGGCGCTTGCGCCCGCATGGGCCGGCATGCCCGACGCACCTTCAGATCTATCAAGTTGAAACATCCATATACCATCCAAGTGGATGGTATTACTATGTGTTCATGCCTACTCGAACTCCATCCCTCGCCTCTGTTCCCAAGCCCGCCGACGAAAAGATCACCATCAACCTCGGTTACGTCGACCTGGGCCAGATCGATCTTCTGGTCCAAGAGGGGTTCTATGCGAACCGCACTGACCTGATACGAACCGCCATTCGCAATCAGTTGTCCGCGCATGCCGACGCCGTACGCCAGGCGGTCAGCCGAAAAACGCTTGCCCTTGGGATTCAGCACTACTCCGCCCAGGATTTGCTTGCGGTCCAGGCCGCCGGGGAAATGCTTCAGATTAGGGTGCTGGGGCTGGCGACAATAGCGCCCGACGTCACGCCCGAGCTGGCGCTTGCCACAATCCAATCCTTGACGGTCTTGGGCGCCTTACATGCCAGCCCCGCCGTCAAAGCCGCCCTGCGCCAGCGCATCCGCTGACTATCACCTAGCCGCCAAGGTCCACACCATGCTCTCTGAACTGCAGCAACTCATGAACCAGGCTACCCAGCTTACGCAGTCCGGCAATCTGGCCGCGGCGACGGCCACGATTCAAGCCGCGTTACGAGGCGGCGCGCCCGCCGCCCACAGCCGGCAGGACGAATCCGACATCATCGATGTCGAAGCCTGGGAGATTCCCGAATCCGCCGGGGTGTCCGGGACAGCTCCGGCGGTCCCGGACGAAGTCGTCGCGCCAACGCGCAAGCCGGCCGTTTCCGGCGATACGTTCATTGCGGGGTCATTCCGCAATTCAGCGGGGCAACGCCGCTACAAACTGTATGTGCCGCCCAACGCGGGCGACCAGCCTTTGCCGCTGGTAGTCATGCTTCATGGCTGCACCCAGGACGCCGACGATTTCGCCGCCGGCACCGCCATGAACAACGCGGCACGGGAGCAGGGCTTCTACGTGCTGTATCCCGTTCAGTCGCGGGAGGCCAATCCCCAGAAGTGCTGGAACTGGTTCAAGCACACTCACCAACAGCAGGGCCGAGGCGAACCATCGATCCTGGCGGGCATGACACGCTTGGTGATCGAAACGTACGCCATCGATACCCAACGTGTCTATGTGGCCGGCTTGTCGGCTGGCGGAGCGATGGCCGCGATCCTGGCCAGCGCTTATCCCGGCCTGTATGCGGCGGCGGGTGTGCATTCAGGGCTGGCGCCGGGCGTGGCATCGGATATTCCCTCGGCGCTCTCGGCCATGAAAGGCGCCGGCGTTCAAGCGCCCCCGCAGGCGGGCGCGGGCAGCGGGGTGCCCACGATTGTCTTCCATGGGGACCGCGATGCAACCGTGCATCCGAGCAATGCCCAAACGGTGATTGCGGCCAGCGCGGGCCCATCCGCCCATGTCGAGAGCCTGCGCGTGCCGGGCATGGGCAACAAGCGCCATAGCACCAGGCATATGTACCGGAATCCCGCGGGCGACATCATCGCCGAACGCTGGGAAATCCATGGCGCCGGCCATGCCTGGGCCGGCGGTACGGATAGCGGTTCATACACCGACCAAACCGGTCCAGATGCCACAGCCGAGATGCTGCGATTCTTTTTCGAGCGTACGTTGGGCGGCAAGCTGTAATCGATGGCCTGAGTTCATTTTGAAGATGAAGTGCATCCAAGCCGTTGATGCAAACCGCCCCCCGCCGGAATTTACTTGATGGCCGTTATTGGCCGATTCCCGACACGGCAGTGTTCAGTCATGCGTAGCCAGAGACTCTACCGTAAGCTTGAATCCCAGGGCATGGATGACCTTGAACAGTGTGTCGGAACTGGGCGCACGCTCTCCTGAAAGACTCTTGTAAAGGCTTTCTCGAGACAATCCAGTGTCGCGGGCCAACTGAGTCATGCCTCGGGCCTTGGCGATGTCGCCCAGGGCTGCCGCCAACAGCGCGGGATCCCCATCTTCCATTGCAACCTGCAAGTAGGCGGCTACATCTGCCTCATCGTTGAGGTAGTTAGATGCATCAAACGGACGGGTCTTGATCTTGCTCATTGTGCAGCTCCTGAGCCAAAGCCTTGGCTCGTTCAATATCTTTTACCTGGCTGGATTTTTCGCCTCCGCCAAGCATCATGACAACGGTACTTCCGTGCAGCATGTAGTACATCCGCCAACCTGGACCGAAGACTTCGCGCATTTCCCACACGTTATCACCGACAGACTTGTGGTCGCCGAGGTTGCCTAGCGACGCCTTTCTTAGGCGGAGTTGTAGCCGTGCACGAGTCGTGCGATCTCTAAGGTTGCCGAGCCACTGTGCGAATTGTTCAGTTTCAATGACGCTGTACATAAATTAATTGTATCCTTGTGGCTACATATTGCAAGTCCTTCTTTTTAATAAAGCGACTGCATCGGTCACGAGATGGCAAGTATTATTCTTAATCATTTACCCGTATGCAGTCATCCACCTCCACAGCGAAATGGCATTCGAAAGGCAGTGGAATGCCGGAACTCGAACTCAACTGCGCTACTCGGTAATCAACCTATGACAAAGGAACGGCTACAACGTGAGGGGAAGCCTTTGATCTTGACCTTTCCGTTATATCGTGACCCACTTCGTGTACACAATATAACAAGGTACCACCCTGCAAACCTTCAGCATCCGAGAATTACGCGAGCGCTCCGGCGATCTCAGCCGGGAAGCTGAGCAAGGACGGCTGGCTCTTGTTACCCGGCATGGGCGACCGTTATTCGTCAGCGTGCCGTTCACTGAGGAACTCCTGCAAGCGGGCGTACACGTTGCATTGGCAGTCAACCTATTCAAGAGCGGAGACCTCACATCCGGACGTGCTGCCAAGCTTGCGCGCATGGGATTAGCCGAATTTCTGGCGAATGTCAGCATGCAAGGTATCCCGGTGGTGGACCATGATCCGGCCGAACTGGAACTGGAACTTGCCGGCTTTGACAAGGTATGAGTCGGCCTATCGTAGTGGCCGACTTAGGGCCGCTGACTTCGCACTGGCCCGCTGCGGCCAACTCAGTTTTTGCGGCAAAAGCTACGTCCGCTAAGCCGCCTTGGCAATCGCAGCCGCGGTCTGCAACAAAGCGGGGACTATTCTTGTCCGTGCCTCCGGCACCCTCCAAAACGCGCTTGGCAGCGAAACATTCACAGCCACCATTGCCGTGCCGTCGTGATTGAGAATCGGCGCGGCGAATGCCAGGTCCCCGGAAAAGGCCTCTTCATTGTTGACCGAATAGCCCAGTTCCCGGGTTTCTCTTAGCTTTTCCATAAGGGCTGCCACATCGGTTATCGTGTGCGCAGTCATTGCTGTGCGGCTCATACCTTCCAGTACCGCCATGGCTTGACAGTCCTTCATGTTCGCCATGAGAGCACGGCCCGACGATGTGCAGAATGCGGGAAGCCGGGAACCGACATGCAGATTAACGCAGACAACATCCTGTCCGGGAAAGCGCGCAATATTGACTACCTCGGAGCCTTCCAGTTGCAGCAGATTTACGGTTCCTCCGGTGGTTTTTCTTAATAGCTCCAGATGCGGCAACGAGCGCTCCCGCAGCCGATGGGTCGCAAGAACCGTGTGCCCGAATTCAAGCATGCGGCTTGTCAAGGTAAGCCTTCGATTCTTCGGGTTTTGCTGCAAATAGCCCAGGGCTGTCAAGGTATGCACTATTCTCTGAACCGCACTCGTATTCATGTCAGACAGGCGCGCCAATTCTGTCAGGCCGATGGCGCGCCGCTCTGTATTGAAGATTTCCAGAACATGGAAACACTTGGCGATAGTACCCAGGAATAGCGGGTTCTCGATTTCCGAACCTTCTTCATCCGCGGGCCGGGCAGGTGTGCCGGAAGCTTCTGGTGCTTGGTCCATCATGTGACTTCGATTCATGTTCAGCCTCATGCGTCAGATGACTCTATTTCACGGATGATACTCCAGGAGTCGCATCAGGACCGACGGCTTTTTCTCAGGCACATACATATGCCTTGATCTGATCAACGCTCATTCCCGACAGGCCAAGATTGGCAAGATTGCGCCCTTCTTGCTGGAAGTCGCGTCTTGCCAGCGCGCTGGCTATTTCAATAGCCGCCTCGATCGACCGCATCGACACTCCGCCCACGCGTCCGAATGCGGCAATGGGGACAAGCTCGCACTCGGCATCCGCCGCAAGGTAGCGATGAGTGAGCGACTTGGGTGCCGGCGCATAGCGATAGTGCGAGACTGCCATTTTTTGAAGCGCGTCATACAAGGTCATATCCTTGTATCCGTAAACGTCGCCCAGCCAGGCTTTCAAGCTATGGGATTCCACGCCGAACACCCTGGCGGCGGCAATACGCTCGCTATCCATTTTTTCGATTAGATGGCATACGCTGGGCACCATGTTATCGGCAATGAAATTATAGTTGTCAGGCCCTTCCACGCGACCGACATTCGTTATGATTCCAGCCACATGCAAAAGACCGCCAATGCCCAGAAACGCATTTTCGAGCAGACTTTTTGCAGGCTTCAGCCCAGGGAAGGCAAAGGCAATTTTCTCCAGGACGGCCATGGTGCGAGACGAAGGCATTGCCGCGATATTCCAGTGCTTCTTTGTCGTCGTCATCAGCACCGCATTGGATGATTTCACAGTCAGTCCATATGGATAACTGTCCATCTCCGAAATATCCACCTTGGCCCTGCAGCCCGCGCGATCCAATGCCGCCTTGAATACCAGCGCTCCGGCAAAATGACCTTGTACAAGCACTATCGTCTGGCCGTCCTCCAACAAAGGGGCGAGTTCCGACGCAAGGGCAGGGTGCGCATTGCCGTAAACCGAGATAAGCAACACCGTTGCGCCTCGCACAGCGTCCGCCAAATTGGCGGTGGCCATCTCTATCGGCGCGAAGGTATTGCCGCGGCCCTCGACATACAAGCCTCCAGCCGCACGAATGTCCGCCACGCAAGAGTCGTCGATATCATGCAGGCGCAAACGCAACCCATCGACGCCGAGTTGCGCGGCAAGTCCCTTTCCGCCCAAACCGGCGCCGATAATCGTCCAAATGCCTTGCTCAGTCATCATGCTAATCACTCTTGGAAGAAAACTTTTCGGACAAGGAGTGCGTCAATCCAGCTTGACCTTGGCTGTTCGGGCGGCCTGTTCCCACCTTGTCCGCTCCTCCTTCAGGAAACCGTCGAAATCCGCGGGCGATCCTGTTTCGATTTCGGCCGACGAAGCCTTCATCCGCTCTTTGAATTCGGGCTCGTGCGCCGCCTGGTTCAGGATCGCATTCAATTTGGCGATGATGGGCTTGGGTGTGCCTGCCGGCGCCATCAGCCCATACCACAAGGAGACATCGTAGCTGGGGAAGCCTTGTTCCGCGATGGTCGGAATCTGAGGCGCCACAGACGACCGTTTTGACGATGTAATGCCCAGCGGGTGCAAACGCTTGGTTTCGATGAGCGTTCCTCCCGTCATCAGGCTGACCAGGGTCAAGTCCACATGGCCGGCAAGCGCATCATTCAACGCAGGGGTGGTGCCCTTGTACGGAACATGCATCATGGAAATGCCCCGTGGCGAGTTCAGCAGCTCCATCGCCAGATGACCGGTACTGCCTTCTCCCCAAGAGGAGTATCTGAATTTTCCCGGCTCCTTCCCGGCGGCGTCCATCAGTTCGGCCAGCGTCTGTTGCTTGAGCTGCGGATTACTGACCAATACCATGGGCACCTTCACGATCAAACCGATAGATGAAAAATCCCGGACCGCGTCGTACGAAATTTTTGTATGAATAGCGGGATTGATCGCCTGAGTGTCGGCGCTCGCCATCAATAATGTATAGCCGTCCGCGGCGGCGTTTGCCACCATCTCGGCCCCTATCATGCCGTTGGCGCCGGCTTTATTCTCCACAACGATGGGTTGGCCGCCGATTTTGCTCATCCTGTCGGCCACCAATCGTGCCAGCACATCGGTAAATCCTCCGGCAGGCCAAGGAACAATAATACGAATGGGCCTGGTCGGATAAGTTTCGTTGGCTTGTACACTTGTCACCATGCTGAATGCCAAGAACAATAAAAATATCCGAGGTATTGATTTCAGTGACGTCATATACGACTCCAAGGAGAAAAGATCGAATGATCACGCTGTTTTTTTTGAGTTTTTCCAAGACTCGGGAGCCTTGATAAAACACGGGAAGCGTTCGATGGCCTGAGTATATGCTCTCGAATAACGCAATAATGATAAGGAAAGGCAGGTAACTATCACTATGTGATAGTCGCGTGAATTCAGGCACGCGCCACGGCTGTTGCCAGTTGATAGAATCACCCTAACTTATCCGCGACAAGGGACACCACATGCAGCGACGGTCTCTATTGGCAGCCACAGCTTCTTTATTATTTTCATCGCCACTTATTGGTAAAGCGGCATCCGGCGCCAAGTCGGCAAGGCCTCTTAGAATAGTGATTGGCTACTCGCCGGGGGGCAGTACAGATATCGTGGGCCGCTTCCTGGCGGATCGGCTCGGCAAGAGTCTGAACAGGCAGGTGATTATCGAGAATCGCCCAGGCGCCGGCGGCACGATAGGGGCGGAGTTCGTCGCCAGAGCCTTACCCGATGGCGATACGTTGTTAATGGGCGGCCTGGCCGAACTGGCAATTTCCCCTTCGATTCGCCACGATTTGCGCTACGACCCCATTAAGGATTTTGCACCTATCTCGTTGATATTCAAAGTGCCTTACACATTGGTGGTGCATCCGTCGGTGCCGGCGCAGTCGCTTAAGGAATTTATTGAATACGCAAAGTCCAATGGAAAGAATTTAAGTTTCGCATCTTATGGAAATTACAGTTCCAATCACCTTCTCGGCGAACTTTTAAAGCAAACCGCCGGATTCGAAAGCACGCATGTGCCCTACAAAGGCAGCGGCTCGCTGATAACCGATCTGTTAGCCGGACGGGTTCAATGGACCCTTGATACCCCGGTAGCGGTGCAGCAATATTTAAAGAGCGGCGCGCTGCGCGCATTGGCGATAACCACCGAACAACGCCTGCCCATACTAAGCAATGTGCCGACATTCGCCGAAGCCGGTTTGCCAAGTTTTGTAAGCGGAACATGGATAGGGTTGCTGGCGCCGGCGGGCACCCCTAAACCGTTGATTGCGCAAATTCAGCAGGAACTATCCAATCTCTTGAATTCATCAGATTTTTCCAATTATTTTGATCAGAAAGGGATTCAATCCGCGGCGAGTTCTCCGGAAGCGTTCGGAAATCTGATCAAAGAAGAAATCAATAAATGGCGAAACGTCGCAATTAAGGCAGGATTAATTCAAAAATGAAAGATCAAAAAACCACGCAAACTGTGAAAACGCTGCTTACGAATGTCTCGCTGATCGATGGCGTCAATTCCGAGGCAATATTGAATGCATCCGTTTTGATCGAAAACGGGCGCATAACCGAGATATTCCGGTCTTCATGTCCGAAAATGGAAGATGCGAAAATAATAGATCTGAAAAATGCCTACCTGATGGCAGGCCTTTGGGATGTGCATATTCATCCCGACTATATTCCACCGCTGCGCGACACCGTTACTTTCTCCGACCAGGTAATCAAGTTCGGCCATGACTTGAAGGAAGCCTTGTGCGAATCGGGAATCGTGGGGTTTCGGACTGGCGGCGCATACAATTATATGGATGTCACTTGGAAGCGCGCTTTCGAATCCGGCCAATATCTGGGCCCCATGGTTTTCGCCGCCGGGCATTTTCTTACCACCACCGGAGGCCACTACCTTGGGTCCGGTCACGCTGTTGAATGCGACGGACCCTATGGCTTTGTCAAGACCATCAGGGAACAGATCAAGAACGGCGTGGATCATATCAAACTGAATCTATCCGGCGGCATCATGGGGCCAAGTTGGGATCAGCACCGCCATTCGTTTCTGCTGGAAGAAGAAATGCGTGCCGCGTTCGATATTTGCCGCCTGCGGGACTTCAAAGTAATGGCGCATGCGACCAATCCTGTGGCGGTGAAGGCAGCCATCAGATTGGGAGCTCATACTGTCGAGCATGGATACATACAAGACGACGAGTGTATTGATCTATTCCTGGAGCGAGACGTCTGGTACGTGCCGACACTGGCCATCAGTCATCTCACTCCTCGCCAGGCGCGTACAGATTGGGAGAAGGGCTGGGTAATGAACAAGGGCATGGCATGTTCGCTCTGCTGCCGCGCGGATGCCGCATCCGACGAGCACGAACTTGCATTCAAGAAGGCGCTGGCCGCCGGCGTGAAAATGGCCCTGGGGTCGGATATCAGGCCCCTAAAGGACGCCGCGCTTCTCGAGATGGGCCTTTGGGCGAGGCATGGCGCGTCGAACTGGCAAATTCTGCAGGCCGCCACCCGCAATGCCGCGGAACTTTGCGGCGTCGGCAGCACTCATGGCACCGTGGAAGTGGGGAAGGTAGCCGATCTGATTGTCGTGGGCGGCAATCCGCTTATGGATATCAGCAATGTGCGCCTCCTTCAGTTGGTATTCAAGAATGGGCGCATCGTCAGCGACAAGCGAACCAGACAGGCTGACGTCAATGCAGGGCAATGAATGCGCCCCGCATTCGAAGATCCGGATCGGCGTGGTCGGGGCCGGCATTATTGGCAGCAGCATTGCCCTTGAACTGCAGAAGCGCGGCGCCGATGTGACATTGATAGATCGCGATGAGCCGGGCCTTGGCTGCAGTTACGGCAATTCAGGCGCGATCAGCCCCGGATCCGTAACGCCCATCGCGACGCCGGGTTTATTGCAGACGATTCCCGGCATGCTGCTGAACAAAGACGGGCCTCTTCATTTACCGATGTCCTACCTGGGCTCCGCGCTGCCTTGGCTGCTACGCTTTTTGTCTTCCGCCCGACGGACGCAAGTCGAGTCTTCCGCCAACCAGCTTGCTCTTCTGCATTTGCGCGCCCTGGAACTGCACGACGCAATGACCAAGGAACTTGGCGTACCGGAATTATTCGTGCGACGGGGGCATCTTTACCTGTACCCCAATGCCGCTGCGCAAGCGAAGGATGATTTTAGTTGGGGACTGCGCGAGAAATTCGGCTTCCCGCTGGAAAGACTGGACCGCGGTTCAGTTTCCGACCTGGAGCCTCGGGTATCCCGGAGATATACATGCGGCATATTTGTGCGCGATCACGCAACCATCGTGAATCCGCTGCGCTATGTGCAAGCGATGGTGCAGGCGTTTTCCGCCCGAGGAGGCACCGTTCTTCGCGCGGATGTCACACGCTTGGCGCCTGATAATCAAGGATGGAGGCTGCTGAGCCAGGCTGTCGACAATACCGCATATGATCACATCGTGATTGCCGCGGGAGCATGGTCGAACCGGCTTCTGGGTACACTCGGGCTGCATGCTCCGCTGGAAAGCCAGCGCGGTTATCACATCCAGTTCGATAATGCATGCGATGTCGTATCAAGAACCGTGGTGCTGGCCGATCATAAAATCATTGCCACACCGATGGAAGGGGGGTTGCGCGTTGGCGGAACCGTTGAAATCGGGGGATTGAAGCGCCCGCCATCGCCGCGCAGAATCCGGCTTCTGGAACAATTGGCCAGGTCGAATTTTGATGGCCTGGGCGATATCAAGGTCAGCTCATGGATGGGGCATAGGCCATGCATGCCGGATTCGGTGCCGCGAATAGGCGCTTCCATTGCCTATCGCGGCCTTTGGATGGCGTTCGGGCACGGGCATCTTGGGGTTACCGACTCATTGGGTACTGCGCAGCGAATTGCGGATCATATCTTCAAGCCGGCCATCGTGGGCAGCCCGAACTAAGCCGGCTTGCGGGCTTTACGATCCGTTTTTCAAAATCAGCTGCCCGGCATTTTCAACTGCCCAGCACTTTTTGTGCTTGCGCCAAATCATCCTGGGCTTCTTTCAGCTTGGCTTCGCGCTTGGCAATCTTGTCGGCATCTTTGCCGTCGCTCTTTGCTTCCCGCAGTTCGCGTTCACGCTCGGCAACCTCGTGACGCGCTTCAGCGACATCCTGCTCACGCGCCTTGCGTATCGATTCCGGTGTGCAGTGCGCTTCCTGTTCGCGTAACGCCTTGTTCAGTCCGGCAAGCCGATGCGTATTGCCGTGCTGCTTAGCCTGATCGATCTGGTGGAGAATGTCCGCTCGTTTTTGCAGGCAAGGGTCGGTGGCGTTCGCCGCGCTGGCTGTTGCCGCAACGGGCAACATGGAACTGGAAGACAGGAGCAAAAGAATGGCAAGTCGTTTCATGGATTGGTCCCTTTTTGATTGCTTCACATACCTTGAATTGCGGCGGCCGCCGCCCTGAAAATGCCGGACTATTCTAACGCCAAAGCTGACGCTAGTCGGGCACGGCACACGCTTGTCTTGTTCAAGGCCTACGTGAATACGCCTTCGATGCACTGGGCATCCAGTACCTTGCTGTTGTATGCGCGTGCGGAGTATGCCGAAGTCTAGGTGCAAAATTCAGCCACCACGGAAGACCGCCTCTATATTGTTGCCGTCGGGATCGAGCACGAACGCGGCGTAGTAGCCCGGCGGGTAACCTTTGGCGGTATCGCGCAGTCCAGGTGAACCATTATCGCTTGCGCCCGTCTTCAGAGCGGCAACGTGGAAAGCGTCGACTTCGGCGCGGTTCTTGGCCGCGAAGGCTGTGTGCTGCTTCACGCCATGTGGATGAAACTTGTCAATCCAGAAGATCGGATAATCGACGCCATAGCCGATACCATCGGTTCCGTCGCCGCTTGGAAGTTGTATGACGCGGCGGAGGCCAAGCGCTCCTAAAACCGCGTCGTAGAATGCGGCGGAACGGGCGACATCCGCCACCCCGATACCTGTATGGTCAATCATTGCAGCCTCCCCAGAGGATTCAAGGACTAACGATTATTAAAATTCATTTGTCTGCGATTGTCTATATAACGGCCGTTTGTGGCCGATTCCCGATACGGCAGTGTTCAATCATGCATAGCCGGAGGCTCTACCGTAAGCGGAGCGGATATACGTGCCAGTCGATGTCGACCATGACATTACACAACATCACCTGGGATCATTCCTAATCATTTATGTGCTGGAGTTTTTTTCAAGACTGTTCGAGAGCGAGTGAAAGACGAACATGCTGCCCGAAGCGATTCGGGTCCTGCGGTTAGCAGGGGAGACAGAACCTTGCAAGGCAAGCCTAGCTTGCCAAGATCGGGTCCTGCGGGGCCTTTTTCTTCTCCGGTTTAGGCTTCTTCTCTTCTCACACAAAAACCACAAACCATACCAAAATAAGTATCGCAATCGCCGCCGGTACTGCCGCATCCGGCGGTACATCAAACACAAAAACCTGACAAAATGCCCTAATGGTCGTAAAATTCATTTGATATTTTTTGTTTTGTCAATTGAAGGCGATTCCATGAAAATACAGCATGCTCCTAAACAAGGGCGGCAAATTCCAGCAGCGGTTTCATTCTGGAATTTGGCGCATGCCCGCGCCCACATGAGTGAAGGCCAGCGCATTTCGTCAATCATGGCAGGTTTTGATGTGTCTTGGGCAGTTGCCGCCAAATCTGCCTTTAGGATGTCGCCAATGCTCGTTGGACGTTTGTTAAATCTGTCTCTTTCCACGTATGAGCGGCGCAAGAAGGATGAAAAGCCACTGGATTCTGTTGCATCAGAACGGTTGGATCGTTTGGCTTCTGTGGCGATCTTGGCTGAAGAAGTGTTTGAGGACAAAGAAGAGGCGGCACAGTGGTTAGCTGCGCCAAACGAAGCATTGGGAGGCAACAGCCCGGTTATGTTGTGCGAGACGGAAATAGGGGCGAAGCAAGTGCGCCGTGTCCTTAACGCCCTGGAATGGGGCGGCGTAGTTTAATGCGAGCATGGCGCGTAGCTAAGGCCAAACGGGCTGAAGATCTTTCCGGCCAGGGTGCGGCGATCGAGGGCGGCCGATGGAACGACATTGACGTACCGGCACTTTATATGGGTTTGTCGCCGGCTATCTGCGCCCTTGAGACTTTCGTGCATACCAACACCAGGCCTAAGCTTCCACTAAAAATTACTTGCTTTGAGTTGCCGGACGATGCACGGCTATTTTTAGAGCCAGAACCACAAAAATTGCTGGTTGGCTGGGCCGCTTTGCCAGTTGATCGCGCAAGTATGGAGTTTGGCACCCAATGGCTAAAATCAAACAGTCATTTGGGCATGATTGTTCCTTCAGTTGTGCTTCCTTTGGAACGTAATGTCGTGCTGAATCCATTACATCCCGCTATCGAAAGGGTGAAGGTCGTGGCTATTTACGATTTTTCTTATGATGACCGTATGTTTGATCAACGCATTTAAACGTACTTCCTCTAATATCGATCATTGACTTCGCTTGTGCAAGCACGTCATAATCAAATTTGAACAAATAATCATTTTTATAATTAATTTTATGCATGCATAATCGAATTGGCGCGCTGCTGGCATGCATTTACCATGTTTACAGCTACAGCGGCGCAACCGGGAACATTGCATGAGTAACCTCCTGAACGACCCTATCGGGGCGACGTGGCTGGCCCGGAAGTATCAGATCATCCCGACTGGTCGCTTGCCCGTGCAAAGCCAGATTGGCGGTCGGCGGGCCACACAAATCAGTGATGGCCACAGGCTGGAAACATACCCGGAAGCTATGCGACCGGCGGCCGATCCCGCTGCGCACCTTCAGTTTCACCTGCGCCACGAGGTGCCGCACCTGGAATTTCTGTCACGCCTGTTTGCCAAGACGCGCGCTTCCTTTGTTCAGGCTTGGGTGGATGCCGAGCCTACCGGGCAGTACGCCCGTCGGGCGGCCTTTCTGTACGAGTGGTTGACCGAAGATACTTTGCAGGTGCCCAAGCGCATGGGCGGCAATTATGTCGATGCCATCGACGACGCCAAACTCATAGCGGCCTCGGCCGATCGACTGGTGAAAGCGCCGCGCTGGCGCATCAACGACAACCTGCCGGGCACACGGCACTTTTGTCCGACAGTCGTCAAAACCGACGCGGTGGCCCAGGCCATCGCCCTGGATGTGCCGCAGCTATTCCAGAACCTGACCGCCGAGTTCGGCGAAGACCTGCTGCGCCGCGCCGCCGTATGGATGACGCTACGCGAAAGCAAAGCCAGTTTTGCCATCGAGGGTGAAGCGGATCGTGCCAGCCGCATTGAGCGCTTCGCTGACGTCATGGCACGGCGAACGGGGCAGGGCGACTGCCCTTTAACCGATGTAGCGCTGGCCCAACTGCAGGGCGAGATCTTGGGTAAACGCAGCACGCTCACCCATTTTGGCCTGCGCCAATCACCCGTTTTCGTAGGAGAAACGGTACGCTATCAGAACATCGTGCACTACGTGGCACCACCATCTGATGACGTCGCGTCCATGCTGGACGGGCTGCGTGTTTTTCTCGAGCGCACGCGCGGCCAGTCGCCTGTCATGCGCAGCACGGTAGCCGCTTTCGGTTTTGTCTACATTCACCCGCTAGCTGACGGCAACGGCCGCGTACACCGTTTTCTGATCAACGACATACTGCGACGTGATGGCGCAATACCCGAGCCGGTAATTCTTCCCATATCGGCGGTCATCACCGACGATGCCGGCGAACGCCGCGGCTATGACCGCGTGCTGGATGAACTATCCAAGCCCTTGATGCAAGAGGCGCGTGAATATATAACGTTCGCATCCACGCAAACCACTTACCCGGATGGTGTCGTATCCAACTTCGTGTTCAACGGCACCGAGCAGGTCCGGCCTGTGTGGCGCTATCCCAACCTGGACCCACACGTGGTCTTTCTGTCCAACATAGTCAAACGCACCCTGACGGAACAGATGCGCGAGCAATCACGGTATCTGCGCAACCATGGGCGCGCCCGCCAAGCGCTCAAAGATGTCGTCGAAATGCCGGACCCGCAAGCGGACCGCGTGCTGCGCTCCATCGAACAGAATCGAGGTGAGCTAAGCAATGCATTGGCCAAGCAGATGCCAGTGCTGAGCGAGCCCGGTGTATGGGCAGCCATCATCGAGGCTGTGTCGATGATTTTTCGAGAAGATCCACCTACCGATGGTCATAGCCTCGACCGCTACCTTGAGACATAACGCATGGAAGCCGTTACTTCAAACCGCCTGAAGATCTGGCAAGCTCTTTCAGAGCTGTTCCTGGATACGGAAGTGGATGACGTGACCATAGCCTACATTGCTCGCGTCGTTCTGGAGACCGGCTATTCGGCCGAGGAAGTTCACAACATTCTGTGGAGTGAGGTCTTCCCCGTCCTGGGGGCAAACCTCAGGTCTGTTGCTGGTGAATGGCAGGGGTGGACGGATGACTGGCTGCGAGATCACCTTAGCGTGTGCGAGCGGCCGGCGAGCAAGCGGCGAGGCGCCGTCGCCGAAGAGATTGCGAGATGCTGGGAGCTGGTGGCAAACCGGCTTCCGCCTGGCTTCGCTTAGCGTGTGCTCCCGCCGGGACTCGCTTAGCGTGCGCTTCTGGCTGCAACTTGCCTACTCAGCCCGCCTTGAGTTCCTTGAACCGCCATCATTCTGGATCAGTACGGCGGCGGAGCCGCAGGCAGGCCGTCACACCTACATAGGCCAAACGAGCCGGAGCCGGTTCAAGCCAGGAATCCCCGCAGCCAAGGCGAGTGATCTCTTTATTGCAGCGTCGCCGTCACGCTAGACCGGATATAGTCCAGCAGTGCCGCCCGCTCTTGTGGATAGGCCGCCAGATTTACCGCTTCCAGTCCAAGGTAGGCATCTCTTGCGGCAATAACGATTTGTTTGTGCCCGGTAGGCAGACGCTGAAGGGCCCAGTTTGCAGCGGCATCCTTGGACGCAATATCTCCCGTCATGGCTGTGTACCAAATACGTACCAAGGCGAGAACGATGTTTCTTTCATCTCCTTCCCAGTCCGTCTCTGTATTCCAGAGCGACAACGTTTCCAGAAGCGAACGCTGAACATCGATGGCAGGAATTTCGTCGAAAAAATCTTGGGCTGGCGGACCGTACAAAGCAACGCTATGCCGCCGCACCGTTGTCAACAAGATAGCCAGGTCGTGGTCCGTCATTGCCGGCTGAAAAATCCCCGCATTGATATCGTCACGCAACCATTCACCGAATTGCATTTGCCGTCTAGCCGGGTATCGCCATGGCACCACGTCTTCTTGCGCCAGTACGGTCACGTCGAGTGCGCGGCGCCAAGCATCGGCGCCGGGAAAGGCCGATACCAATAGCAGATTGGACATCAATGCCGCCCTGATTGACTCATCCAAAGGAGCGCTCACCGTGACCAAGAGGTCGATATCACTAAATGGCTTTAAGCCGCCATCCACCGCAGAACCAAACAAGTGAATCGTCTTGATCGTTTCACCAAGATGGCTTTTTAAAACTGAAAGCGTATCGAATACCTGGTCTGCAATTGATTCTGGAAGTTCAGTAGTCATGGTGAAGTATGGCATCTGCTTTTACTTCGAATGCCTGCTTTTGGCCAAGATCAGGGCAACGGCAGCAGCCCCGCGCTTAGCCCAGTGCGGCAACATTGATGGCACGTGCCCCGCAGGCCTGCACAAGTTCAGGATCGTGACTTGCGAACAGCACGACGCGATCCCGGGACCAGGCCTTGAACTGTTCGGCCAACACCGCGCGAGCCTGCGTGTCCAGTCCGTTGCCGGGGCCGTCCGCGATGACGGCGGCCGGCTTGCCCAACGCGGCGGCCGTCAGGAAGACCTTGCGGCGCGTACCGGTCGACATCTGTTCGAAGCGCTTGTCCAGATGCGGTTCCAGCCCCAGCCGGTATGCCAGATCGAGCACAGTATCATCGAGGGCTGCGTTCTTTTCCAAGGCGGCTTGCTGGAGCAAGCCACGCCCCGTCTGCGAGGGAAACGCCAGGCAATTGTCGGGCACATAGGCCAGGCGGGCTTTGGCTTGTAGCGGCGCGTGGGTCAACGAATGCCCGTCGATCCAGACGTCTCCCGCATCCGGCGCGATAACGCCCGCGATGATGCTCAGCAAGCTGGATTTGCCGGTGCTGTCTTCTTCGCATAGCGCCACGCATCCAGGCGGGAACGTATGAGTCAGGCCCTGGAATATGAGATGGTCGCCATAGCGCTTGCTGAGATTGTCGATGCATATCATGCCGCGGCCAACTCTTGACCGACCATGAATCGATGCCCATCTGGTGTCCCTATGACGAATTCTTGCATGCCATGAGGCCTATAAACCAAGCTACGCAAACACATCTTCGACACGCTGGGCATCCAGTACCCGCACCGCCCACTGGCTTAGAACGACTTCATCGGCTTGCGCAATGCGGGCTTGAGCCCAATCGGGAAGCTGGCCAAACTTGTACGTGACAAGTGTGGTTAATGTCTTGGCCACGCCTTTTACTTCACCTTTTACCAGGCCGTTCTTTTCACCGGTTTGCAGTCCGGTTTGGAACCCTGTTTGCAGTCCGGTTTGCAGCCCCGTTTGTTCTCCTGCTTGCCGCTCGCGCTTGAGCAGAACGCGTTCAATACTGGTGACATAAGGCATTTGCTTTTCCTCCTCGATCTGGCTGACGATGTCGGTAAATTCATCTTCCAACGGCTCCGGCAATCGTAGCATGGCGTCGATGATGCGCAATAGCTGTTGTATGTTTTCTCGGCTGTATTTCCAGTCGTACAGGTGGCGCAGCAACTCGGTTTTTCTGACCAATCGCTGCCTGTCAGGACGGGTGGCGCGTGTATGCAATTGCGCCAGGACTATGGCCGCGAACGGGTTTGTTGGCGCCAGCCGCGTCAGCTCTGGCATGCGAGGTCGCCAGCTTTCCAGGCTTAGCACCGGAAAGGTGAAGGCCAGCTTCGTACCCCAGCCTTCGTGAAAGTAGGTCGCGCTGCTGAGCTTTCTGGCTTGGCGGGTCAGCACAGCTAGATTTATCAGTACATGCTCTGGATACTTCTCTTTGATCCGAATATGGTATTGATACATGCGCGACAAAAACACCTTGGTCAGCCTGCCCTGGATTTCAACGTGGATCAGGGCCAGGGCAGATTTGCCGCTGCGCAGGCGTACTTCGACCAAGCTGTCTGCACGCCGATTACCCAGCTTGGCGATACGGGTGATTTGCCGCAGTTCCTTATCCAGGAATACCGGCGAAAAGGACCAGTCCACCTGCTTGTGCAGTTCGGGCCAAAGCAAGGTAAGGAAACCTTCGAAGTAGGCATGCAGCGCCTCTTTCCAGGCGCCGTCGTAATCGGACTTGTGAGACATTCAAAAGCGGAAGGGTAAGTTGCAGACCCGACCACTATAGGAAACGCGCCAGCGACAGAACAGTGTGGCTGAACGCAAATGTCATTGGGTGGAAATACGAATGCGTACTCAAGAGCTACTGCTTCCAACCCATTGCAGGCCCCACACCTGTAGATTCAATATGATCGCAGCAAGCTGAATTATGGTTCCACCCGCCCAGTGGGCTCATCTAAAGATGAGAGATTAAATAATATCAATCTACTATTTCTATAGATTCACTATTGCTAGTTTAGTATTCTCAGCTGAAATACTGTGAGAGATGTTGGCGAATTCGATCCGATTGCGTCCAGCCGCTTTTCCCCGGTAGAGAGCGGAATCGGCTTGTCCAAGAGCATTCTCCAGGCCATGCGCGCCATAGAAATGTGGTGAAATCCCAATGCTGACCGTGCAGTGCAGCAGATGATCAGAACCAGCAACTTTGGTCGCTTGGCTTTCAACGCTGGCACGCAGACGCTCTGCCAGGTGCATGATGCCCTCATCGTCAGTTTCAAAGCAGATGGCCACAAACTCTTCTCCGCCAATACGACCAGTCAAGTCGCCATGACGCACTGTAGAGCGAAGTAAATCTGCAACATGGCATATAACGTCATCCCCGGCTTGGTGGCCATAGGTATCGTTGATTCGCTTGAAATGGTCGACATCCATCAGCAGCAAGTAAGCCGGCGCGGCATTCCGAGCATTAAAATACAGTTGTAGCGCTTCCAAAAGCCCTCTGCGATTGAGCAGGTCTGTCATGGGATCACGCGCCGCCATATTGCGCAGATTATCTGTCAGTCGTCGCAGTACTAGCCAGACAATAGAGGGCGGCACCATGGTCGCCAGGGTTGACATGTAGATGTAGAAGATCATTTGAAAGCGGCTATCCATGTGCAGCGCATCCAAGCCATCGTCTACAATTTTCACGAACTTTAGTGCGTTGAGAACACAGATCCCGCCGATCAGAAGCGCAAAAAAAATCATCTCTCCATACAAGTCTTTTGCAAAAGTGCGCACACCATAGATCACGGTTATTGTCATTGCAAAGAAAAGCAGGGTCGCCATCGCCGCAAGCATTGCGTAACGTGCGGCGGGTCCGGCGTTCCACTGCACCAACACTTGAGCAATGGCATAGGTCATGGAAAATAGAATCAACGGGCGCCACAATCGAACCTGACGCCCAAAAAACCGCATGGCGCCAAGCCAGTAGGCGATTGGGGCAGCCAGTGTGAGGGTGTGGTTGACTACGCTCATCACACTCCAGGCGGGACCCCCTTCAACCAGTTGCAGGATATAGGCCGACGCCAGCAGGAGGTTGCCTACGGCAAAAAAATCCATCCCCATCCCGTTGCCGGGCAGCCGTCGACTAATAAGTAAAAACATGCCCGAAAAGCACAACAGGTGTGCACACAGCATGCCGACGAGAGTGGTTGCAACCATAATATGGACGTTGAGAGGGGAAGCGGAATTCCTGCGCTGTGGTCAGCGATACATCAACTGGGGAAACTCGAGCCAGGTGAATTGTAATGTCTCATTTGGTCGAGATCGAACTTAAGCTCGAAGCGGCGCAAAAGGAATGCCCACACAGCATTTGTTTTAAACAGTCTGCTTTAGTTACAAATATATATCCATTTCAGAATATGAAATGGATGTGTAAAAGGGAGAATCGCTACGAGGCGTGGCGAGAAAAACACAGTGGCTATCGGAAATGCCATGGTCGCAGGCTAGCGCCTGGCCATTTATTTACTCGGCCCTGAATTGTCAACTAAGCGCGACATTAATCTAATATGTCGTGTTTGATTGACATGTCTATTGTGTCGGCATGTCAAGTAAAGTAGACTTAATCATCATATGACAAGTAAAGTTAACATGACTACCTTATCCCAACTCGCTTCCACATTGCGATTTCATTTTGAAAAGTTAAGTCTGACCCAGGAGGCCTTGGGCCGGGAAGCGGGCATATCGCGGCAGACGTTAAACAAGGCGTTAAGTGGCAGTGCTGATTTTAGGATTACGACGTTGTTGGCTGTTGCGGATCGATTAGGCCTGGATATTGTCCTTATCCCTAAAGGCGCCTCAAAAGGAATCGACACGCCGCTACAAACCCAACCTCTTATAAAAAGCAAGATTGCCAGGGTTCTTGAGCGACTAGAAACAAAGGACACTCATGAACGTTAAAGCATTAGAGATTTTGGTCGGAGCCCTACGCATAGGGGTATTGTTTCAATATGCTCAAGAAGGTGCTCCAGTTATCAACCGGTTTGTGGCGGATCCAGCGTTCATCGAGGTTGAAGATCCTCCGGTGTTATCCTTATCCTACCAGGCCGATGAACAGGCCCTGTTTTGGCGCGATATTGGCGGCCCGCAGTTTAATGGACGGCTTTCAAAAGATGGCCAAACCTGGTTGCTACCCTCTTTTTTCCAAAATTTGCTTCCTGAAGGCGTCTTTCGAGAGCAACTGGCACAACTACGCGGTTGTGAAAAGGGCGATAATTTCGAACTATTAGCAGCTAGCGGTAAAGACCTGCCAGGCAATGTATATGCCCTTCCCGCACATCTTGGCCGGCAAGAGTTGGCGACCTATGTAACCCAAAATGCGGATGCTCTTGAAATGACGGTAACGGCCGAACCCTTAGATGAGGGAGTATCCATATCTGGCATGCAGGCAAAACTGGCAGTCATTAAAGAAGGTGAGCGTTATGTTGCCCGCACTAAAGATCAGGACACACATATCATTGCGAAGTTGCCGGTCATCGGCTACCCCCTGCTTCCTGAAGTTGAAGACCTGTCATTACGTTTGGCCAAAGCAGCCGGTGTGGATGCCTGCGAGGCTTACCTTGAGCCTTTACATAAACTTGCCGCACAGCATAACTACGACCTGGGTGATGTAAACGGGCAAACCAATTTTCTCGCGGTTGTGCGCTACGATCGAAAACCAGGCTTGCGTATACATTGCGAAGATTTTGCTCAGGTTTTTGGTGTCATGCCGGAAGACAAATACTCGCTGAACTACTCTTATACAACCATTGCGGGGACTATGATGGCGTATCCCAGCCTTGGTGAGCCTGCTGTTCATGAGCTTTTGCGTCGTATCGTTGTCAATGAGTTGTTAGGCAATCCGGATATGCATCTAAAGAATATTGGACTCTGGTATCCAGATGGAGAGGCGCCTAAGCTGCCACCGGCCTATGATCTGGTCGCCCATACGTTATTTGCACCAGTAACCGGACACGGATTGCGCATTTTGCCAGCTCGACAGGAACAGTTACTTCCCAAGAGGGGCAGTGAAGAGGTGAAATCGCGCAAGATCACCATGTCCCCCGCGGTGCTTCGTTCGTTTTGCAATTTGGTAGATATACCAGAACGACCGGCTTCGAAAGTTATTTCAGACTGTGTAACAGCCGCCTTTAAAATGTGGCCGAAGCTGATCCGCGAATCAGCTATCGCTGAAACACAGAAAGCTAAAATGATGGCACACTTAGGCAAGCATCCCTTGATTTCCGGGCTGGCTCGTCGGCATCATTTATGAGCTTGGCCGCGGGCAAAGCAAGGTAAGCACCCGGGGAACACACATTGACGAACGCCCGCAATTGCGGGCGTCGGTTTTCTAGTCATCAGGTTAACGGCGTTAACTATGCCGTTTCTGCTTGCCGCTCGCGCTTGAGCAGGACACGTTCGATACTGGTGAGATAAGGCATTTGCTTTTCCTCCTCAATCTGGCTGACGATGTCGGTAAATTCATCTTCCAACGGCTCCGGCAATCGTAGCATGGCGTCGATGATAGGTATGGCAGATGTTGCCAGCCATTTAGAGTCATTTTGCTTAACGCCGCACAGAACAAAGGCTGTTATAACAGCTATTAACTAAGTTTAGTCACTTAATAGCTTAAATATTGACCATTATAATAACAAACGCTAAACTAAGCGTAGTGTAAACAGCTAGATTTCTAGCTTGTACGTGCGATTTCAACCTGAATAGTCAGAACTATGGACTTTAGCTTCGCCACCGCAAACGAGATTTCTAAGGAACTTGGTGCGCGCCTAAAAATTGCACGCCTAGCTAAAGGCTTATCACAGGCTGAGTTGGCAACGCGCGCGGGGATTTCGCTTAGCACCGTCAAAAAATTGGAGGGGACGGGCGATTGCGTCCTTGCGACACTTATAAAGGTCGCGCAGGCCCTTCGCATCGAAGAGGGCTTTGCTGAGCTATTCAAGCCAGGAATTCAATCCATTGCAGAGTTGGCTCAGATAGAGCAAGCAACCTTGAAGGTGCGCAAGCGGGCTCCGCGTAAGCCGCGCTGACTAGGACAGACATGAAACAACTTGAGGTTTATTACGAGGGCTGGGGCGAAAACTGGCATCTTGGAACCCTAGCCGATGCTGCCCGGACCGTGCTGTTTGAATATTCAGCAGTAGCGCTTAGCCAGGGGCTAGAGCTGTCTCCCCGCAACCTCCAATTGCAACGGCTGGCGTACCAGGGCTTCGAAGCGCATCAATGGCGACTGCCGGGCTTAATTGCCGACTCCCTTCCCGACGGTTGGGGCCTCCTGGTGATGGACCGACTGTTCCGTAAGAAAGGTCTCCGACCAGAAGGGCTGTCGCCATTGGACCGTCTTGCCTTTATTGGCAGCAATTCAATGGGCGCGCTCACCTACCGGCCCGAAGAGAACCTGAAACTCGGCGAGGAGGACTTGACGCTGCTGCAGTTGGCTCAAGAAGCCCAAGCGGTGGTTCACGACCAGGATACGGCCGCCTTGGCGACATTGGCCCGGCTGGGCGGCTCGCCCCATGGCGCCAGGCCGAAGGTCTTGGTCTATTTCGACTCCCAGGCCGGCAGTCTTAGCTCCCATCCGTTTGCGGGCGCGGAGCCTTGGCTGGTGAAGTTCCAAGCTAGCAGAGAACACCCTGAAGTTTGCGCTATCGAAGTCCTCTACGCAAATCTCGCGCGAGCCTTTGGCATTGAGATGCCCGAGACAAAGCTTTTTACGTTGAGCCCGCACCTCAGTGCCTTTGGCATCAAGCGTTTTGACCGGGAACAGGGGATGCGTGTGCCTATTCTCACGCTGGCGGGTTCTCTTGATTTGAACTTCAGAATGTCGTCCATCAGCTATGACACGCTATTGAAAATGACGCGCTACATGACTCGCAGCCAGGTGGAGGTGGACAAAGCCTATCGGCGCGCAGTGTTCAACGTCGCATTCCACAATCGTGACGACCACAGCAAGAACTTCTCATTCCGACTTAACCAGGCGCGAAATTGGCAGCTCGCGCCAGGCTATGACTTGACGTTCAATGTGGGCCCCGGCGGCGAACATCACATGGACATCTCCGGAGAAGACCGCAACGTCACCCGTGCGGACCTCATGCAGCTGGCCAAAGACGGTGGAGTCCAGCGGGGATACGCCGCGGGGTGCATAGATGAGGCCCGCGTGCTTGCTGACCGGTTTGAGCCTATGGCCAAGGAGCTACCCATTCGTCCCGATACGCGCAACGACCTGCTGCGCGCGGTTCGAGGTACGACAGGCCTTCTTCGTTAGAACCAATCAGGGGGGGCCTTGAACGTGCGCCACCCGTGCGCGCAGCTCGTCCGGCTATTCAATAATTTCCCCGAAGGTTACGTAGACATGGCGTCAATGAACTTGTCAGACACCAGTCTTCAGTTGGTCATCATCGTGAGGGATGGCAAAGTGGATGGGCGACGTTGTTGAATCGCCATCGTCAGCGCGGCGGCCACCAGCTCGGTGGGCATCGTGGCCGCGCTGGCCCAGCCCACGATCTTGCGCGAGTACAGATCCATGACTACGGCCAAGTAAAGCCAACCCTGGCGGGTACGAATATAGGTCAGGTCCGAAACCCAGGCCCGATTCGGCTGCGCGACGTCAAACTGCCGGTTTAGCAGGTTCGGCGCCACAGGGCAGTCGTGCTTGCTGTCGGTCGTACTCACAAATTTGCGTTTCCATACCGGACGCAATGCGTTCTCGCGCATGAGCCGGCGCACACGAAACCGTCCCATCGGGACACCACGATGGGCCAACGCCATGCGTATCCGGCGACTGCCGTAGCTCTTGCCACTGCCGGCAAACGCTGCTTTTACCTGCACGCTGGCCTGTACATCCTTGGGCGACACCCCGCGTGCCCGGCGCTGATAATAAGCCCCGCAGGGCAGTCCCTTGCCAGCCCATCCGCTCCCTAACCACCCTACCTCCGAACCCCCAACACCCCCACAGCCCCAAACCCACACACCACCGCAAACCACAACGTCGAAATACGTATCGCAATCGCCGCCAGCGCAGCCACATCCAGCGGCACATCAAACACAGCCAGCAGAGCCACAATCGACACCTCTGTCGAGCCGACGCCTCCCGGGATCATCGACGCCGCGCCGGCGAGCATCGCCAAGGGATAGACCGCCAGGGCGGATAAGGTAGGAATCGCAACACCCAACTGGGACAACAGCCACACAAACGAAAAAGCAATCGATCCCCATGCCAGCAAGCCCAAGGCAAGTGACACCACTGCATCCAGTGGGTTCATCCACACCCGGCAGCCAGACAGGCCGTCACGCAGCACCCGCGCCACTCGAGCCAGCCGGTTCAGACCGCGCAGGCGCAAGCGGGCGGACAGGTTGCCCAGCCAGCGAGGCTTGCCCGCCACCACGATCACAATAGCCAGAAAAACAACCACGAAGCCCAGGACAAACGCAAACAATCGGGTTTGCTCTATGGCCAGGGCGGAGAGTAGCAATATGGCGATCAGGTCAAAGGCGCGTTCGTAGACGAAGGCGGCGAGGGTGCGCGAGGGCGCAACGCCCATGCGCTGGAAATAAGGTATGCGGATCAGCTCGCCGACTTTGCCTGGGGTGGCGGTAAAGGCGAAGCCGCTTAAATAGGCCAGGAATCCGCGCAGCCAAGGCGTGCGGCCGGTGGCCGCTGCGCGTCAAGAGCCAACGCCAGCGCCAATAGCGTAGCCACTGGAAAAAGCCTGAGGCTCATCGTCGACGAAATCGGATAATTGCCCGGCGTTATTGCTTGGGTGCTGGGGTAATCCCCCCGTAAAACTGCACTGCTAAAAAAGGGGGGATTACCCTGGAATGCGTACAAAGGCGATGCAGTTGACCAAGTTGATTGCAGCCAGCATGATGTACTTGTCGGTCTCTTCGGAAACAATGCATGCCCGCCACTGCGTTATCCTGGCACAGACAAATTCGAGCAGTGCTTTTTCCGGATGGGCCAACAGGTATTGTTTGGTGACCGGTCCCGGCGGGAAGGCATGGCCTTTCTCATCAAGCCCGGCGCTGGCTAGATAGTCTTGCAGTTGTTGGTCCTGGTCATCCTCGGTGATGGTCGGCCATGGCAAGCCAGACTCCTTCATGGCCTGGAAACAGGTCAGAAGGATCTCAAGCAGAAACTCCATCTTTTCGATGGACACCCCCAACTGGCGCTGGACCAGGAATGAGTTGAGCATGGCCGGTTGCTGGCGGAATACCTCGTCGACCAGTTGCTCTTTCTGCTGTCGGTTCATGGCCTGTACGCGAGCCACCGCCGTGTCCAGGGTACGCAGTGAGATCCGGGCCATCACGCCGTGCATGTCACTTAGCATCTTCATCTCTCCAAACCCACACCACAGCAAACCAAAGCGTCGAAATACGTATTGCAATCGCCGCCAGCGCAGCCGCATCCAGCGGCACATCAAATACAGACAGCAGCGCCACAAACCTCTGTCGAGCCGACTCCTCCGGGGATCATCGATGCGGCGCCGGCGAGCATGGCCAAGGGGTAGCCAGGGCCGACAGGGTGGGGACCACAATCCCCAACGGGTTCAACAAGCATACAAAAGAAAGAGCAATCGATCCTCATGCCAACAAGCCCAAGGCACGCGGCATCCAGCGGGTTCATCCACACTCCACAGCCCGGCAGCGAGACTTGCTCACCACCACGATGACAATAGCTGGAGTTCTCTACGCAAATACATCTTCGATGCGCTGGGCATCCAGTACCCGCACCGCCCACTGGCTTAGAACGACTTCATCGGCTTGCGCAATACGGGCTTGAGCCCAGTCGGGAAGCTGGCCGAACTTGTACGTGATAAGTGTGGTTAATGTCTTGGCCACGCCTTTTACTTCACCTTTTATCAGGCCGTTCTGTTCACCTGTTTGGAGCCCTGTTTGTTCCCCTGCTTGCCGCTCGCGCTTGAGCAGAACGCGTTCAATACTGGTGACATAAGGCATTTGCTTTTCCTCCTCGATCTGGCTGACGATGTCGGTAAATTCATCTTCCAACGGCTCCGGCAATCGTAGCATGGCGTCGATGATGCGTAATAGCTGTTGTATGTTTTCTCGGCTGTATTTCCAGTCGTACAAATGGCGCAGCAGCTCGGTTTTTCTGACCAATCGCTGCCGGTCGAGGCGGGTTGCCCGTGTATGCAATTGCGCCAGAACAATGACCGCGAACGGGTTGGTGGGAGCCAACCGCGTCAGCTCGGGCATGCGGGACCGCCAGCTTTCCAGGCTTAGCACCGGAAAGGTAAAGGCCAGCTTCGTGCCCCAGCCTTCGTGCACGTAGGTCACGCTGTTCAGCGCCCTGGCCTGGTGGGTCAGGACCGCCAGGTTTATCAGCACATGCTCCGGGTATTTCTCTTTGATCCGGATATGGTATTGATACATGCGTGTCAAGAAAATCTTGGTCATCCGGCCCTGGATTTCAACGTGAATCAAGGCCAAGGCAGATTTGCCGTTGCGCAGGCGTACTTCGACCAATATGTCGACGCGCCGACTCCCCCGCTTGATGATGCGGGTGATTTGCTGCAGTTCCTTGTCCAGGAATACCGGCGCAAAGGACCAGTCCACCTGCTTGTGCAGTTCGGGCCAAAGCAAGGCAAGGAAACCTTCGAAGTAGGCATGCAGCGCCTCTTTCCAGGCGCCGTCGTAATCGGACTTGTGAGACATTCGGAAGCGGCAGGGGAAGTTGCGGACCTGACCACTATAGGAAACGCGTCAGCGATGGAACAGTGTGGCTGAACGCAAATGTCATTGGGTAGAAATACGAATGCGTGCGCGGAGTAAAGCCAAATCAGAGTGCAAAAATATGCCTGGCTTTAGTTTTAAATTCGTCCTTATCAACATCGGGGAGGCCGCATGGTCACGTTCATCGGAACACACACTATGCTGCATACTGCTGGCAATGGGGGGATTGCCAGAACCTCATAATACACACGCACAAAAATGCCTTTTTCCCGCTTGAACGGATGATTTTGGCTGAAGGTTATGGGTACTCATGAGCTACCGCTTCTAGACCCGAAGCCGACAATCATTGTTCTGCAAAGCGGTCATTCATCTGGGTATCTGCTGGCCTGTTTCCGCTTTGCGGAAGTACGCGCATGGCTGTACTCCGTGAATCGCCTTGATTTTGTAGGTGGAAGGAATCAACGCCTAAAGGTATGGGACATGCCTAAATTTTAGGTTTGCGGCGGCTCAACCTTTTTGCTACGAGGCGTGCTTTTGAACTTCCGCAGCATTGTACGTTTTTCTTCCCAGAGTTTTGTATAGTTACTGTCAGCGTGACCAAGACTGACGCGCGCCGCACCTATTTGGTTGTATTGAGTCTTTTTATCGCTATTTCGGGACGTTGGAGGGGTAGTTTTCTCTTCACGGATCATAGCGGCCTCACCGCGTCCAATCACTTCATCAACCTGTCGCAGTTTTTTGTAATTATTCTTTACCAATTCCTCTAAGAAATCCACCACCGAGCTCATATCAGCTTCTCGACGCTCAGGAAAGCGAGTGCGCAGGTACGCTACCAGTGCATCGGCATTTAGCTCATCGGTACTAGAAAGCAATTCTTGCCGAGACTCACGCTCCAACTTCTGCCTGAATTCCTCTACTTGCCTATAGAACATTTGGAAATGAGTATCGGCAACATAGAATAGTCCACTCAAAGCATAGAAATCTTTTCGCAGTTCTGTAGGGACACTTGCGCCACTCTTGTAGTCTAAGTGATGCGACACAGAGGCCCAGGCGTCCATCGAAATAGTCCGCACTTGGATTTCGAAAGATATGTTTTTGAGATCATCATAACGAGGCCCCTTGAATTCATCCTTCAATTTACATATGAAGTGATCAGACATGTAACCGAAGGAAGCCACATCGGACGTGCCAATTTTTCGATCCTCATCCGTAATCGTAAATGTTTCCCGAACTAAATTAGCGACCTCGTCTATTTGATTTAAAAACATGCAGACTACTCTTACACCCACAATGTCGTTAAGCCCAAATTCAGAGGAGTCGATAATACTCCCCGTAATGTCAGGCTGACTTGCGCTAGCTAAAGACCGCCTCTGAAGTTTGCCCTCAATTGATTCAAATGTTTTCACTCGGCCAGTGAGCGAATGGATTTTTATCCCGGCATCGACCAAGCTTCGCTCGAGGGCATGGATTGTCTCAAGCTGTAGCCCCTGCCACAGCCCCTGGCGCCGATCATATATAGCCTTTACGTCAACACTGTTAGATCTTTTTTGAGTAGTCATGTAGTCGCATCCGATAATATTTTAAGAGGTATTATCTCAGTTGGGCCACCAGCAGTTCGCCTAGCCGCGCGCCTGTCACAAGGATCGAAGGATCCGATTTGGCGCTGCCTATCCCAAGGCCTCCGATGTCACTCGGCCACTCTGCGAACTCGCCCGACGGCTATATCGCTGCCAGGCAGTCTCCCGATCTATACGAGACCAGGTATTGCGAGCCTTCAAAAATCAGCGAATAAATAACACGATCCCCGGCCGTCGCTCAGGCCGCCCAGGTAACGCGGATTCTGCATGGTCTGAATTGCCCAATCATTTTCATCATTAGGGTAATGAGCGTTGTGCTTACTACCCAAGGTCATGCATCATGCCTCATTCAATTCTTATTGAAAATTTAATCTTCAATACTTTACACGTAAAAAAGCTCAGATAAGGGACCTTTTCGAATGTGTTGAACAAGCGCCGCTTTGCACACAAGCCAAAGGCAGTTCCCCCCGCCAGCCCGTCACCTCCCTAAAAACCACTACCTCCGAACCACCCCCAACACCCCCACAGCCCCAAACCCACACACCACCGCAAACCACAGCGTCGAAATACATATCGCAATCGCCGCCAGCGCAGCCGCATCCAGCGGCACATCAAACATAGCCAGCAGAGCCACAATCGACACCTCTGTCGAGCCGACTCCTCCGGGGATCATGCGGAGCCGGCGAGCATTGCCAAGGGGAAGACCGCCAGGGCCGATAAGGTAGGGATCACAACACCCAACTGGGACAGCAGCCACACAAAAGAAAAAACAATCGATCCCCATGCCAACAAGCCCAAGGTCAGCGACACTGCGGCATCCAATGGATTCATCCATACCCGACAGCCAGACAAACCGTCACGCAGTCGTGCTCTTAATCCCAGTATCTGTCCTCACCAACAGGATCGCCTGCGGCGAAGCGTGATTCGCGTCTACATAAGTTTCCTATCCAGAGTAGAAATACCTTTCAAATGTAAAAAGATTTTGCTATAAGTATCGACTTGCACAAACTATCGGAGATGTTTCGTGACTAGCGTCCTTGGCAACGCTGCACTTGGGGACAAGCAATCAAATGGGATCTTTTATTTCAAATGCGGCTGCAACAGTATTAGGTGGCATAGTCTTGGCCGTAGTTTTCTTTTATTTTCGCGAGAAGATTAGGCCACCCCCAATGCTTACGGGGCGGTGGTACTACGAGATAATCACGCAGAAGACTGCTTACAACCCGTACGCAGGGATGCAGCTTCGCTATGAGGCGATTCTTTGCTTGGAAGGCAACCGAATACATGGAACCGCAGAGAAAATATTTGAGTCTTCTGCTGCGCAGCCCCATCGTCACTATATTGGCGACGAAAGAAAAAGGGCCTCTGTACAAGGATATATCCAGAAAAACTACTTCGGGAAAGACAAAATGTTCCTACATATAGTGGAACAGGGATCTCGTGAATCAACCACTTATCAGGAACTTGAGGACGCGACGATACTTCACGGTCTTGAGTGGAGGGGCCAATTCCAATCTATGGTAGCGTCTCAGGAAGGAGTCTGTCACTGGGCCAGAGTTAATAATGAAAAAGAATGCTGCTAACCGTCCAAGCGATTCCTTTTATTTTGCTGTCGCGTCTTGCATTCTATCTTCCCATCAAAAGCTTGAAGGTGGATCTCGACGCATGCCTTGTGACTGTGGCAGCATGCGGAAACATCATTCCCAAACCATACGTTGATTATTTAGCTATCGGAGAAGATCATAGATTCCAGGCGCATCCTGGCGTCGATTGCATCTCAATAGGAAGAGCGATTCTGGTAGCGATCACCAAGCGCAAAGTGCAAGGTGCGTCGACTATAGAGCAGCAATTAGTTCGAACCGTGTCCGGCCGGTATGAGAGGTCGTTTCGACGCAAATTTAGAGAACAGCTTTTAGCTGTAGCCTTATCCCGCTGCTGCAGCAAAAATCAAATTGCGTCTGCCTATTTGGCAATAGCATACTATGGACATAACCTGACTGGCCTAGATGCTATACGAAAATTGGCCGATGGGAACTTGAATACGCGCTCTCCGGAGCAAATGGCCTCAATTATCGCTAGGCTTAAGTATCCCGAGCCGGCTACCGCGACCCCACTATGGGAAAGTAGGTTAGCAGAAAGGGTCGCCTACATTCAACGGAACTATCGTTAACGGTTCGCGATGGTTCCGCCAGGATCGCGTGCCAGTCACGTAACGGCGGCACCACCTAGCTGAACTCGCAGTTCCTTCGTGAAATGGAGCAGCCCGAAGTCGCTGCCAAACCGTCTTGCCTCTTTCACTGCAGGAAGAATTTCGTCCCAGGCTTTCACAATCTCACTCCAATACGAATCTCGATAGGGATCTTGCAGCATCCCCATCGGCATGACGTGATTCGGAACGCCAGGCTGCTTCGAATAGGGCGACAGCCAGTAGGCCCCAACGCTGTATGCTGCTCCGGAGCACAGATGGACTAGCTGCTTGCGGTTTAATCCGTGCAATTTCTGACCCTGCCCCCCGTAGTCGAGCCTCTCGAACACGTTAGGAAGGCAAATCTCAAGCCGCCTCATTGGAGTGGGATGAGTGCCTTCCGGTACCGGTTCCGCATCACGTGGTCTGCTTCCGGCAAAGAGGTACAAAGCACATGAGATTCCGCACATCATGAGGTAAAGATTACTGCGGAACTCGAGCAAGAAATGCTCGTCGGCAGCGTGTTCCTCCGTCGGCAGGAAATGCCTCACGAGTTCTGCAACGCAAAAGCTGATTGCCTCCACATCCGCGGCGAACTCCGTGACGTGGGAAATAACGGCTGCGCGTGGGTCGAGGTCACTGCTTCCGTTTGCCTCGCAATCTACGATACTGGACACGAACTTGCCCCCGCCGAATTTGGAGCGGATATACCCGTGCTCCTGCATCAGATGACCGAGTTCATGGAAGAAAACCCATGTGAGCCCACCGATAAACATATTGCGAACGCTATCGGCTCGGTCGATGTGGCCAGGAAGGCGCGGCTTTGGATCGAAGTCCTTGAATATGGTTTCGAAGGGCTCGTTCAGGAGTTCACGGGCTGCGAATTCGTGATACGCCTCACAGGCCCGATATAGCTGGCGCGCCAGTTCGTACCAGAGCTTGACGGTGTGTTGCGGCGGCCTGGACAAGTCGCCTGGGGAATGAGCCTCGGCGTTCAACTTCGTTGGCTTGTCTACCCAGAGTACTGTTAAGGTGCCGCTCGATTTCGCGTAGATGCCATCCGACAGATCTGTCGCGATCATGTCGATCACATGTGTGCCGAAGCCGTAGATATCGAGATCCGTCATGAAATGCTCACCGACGTAGAGGCTATGCATTTTTGCTGGCCATGTAAACTGGATTGGTGCATACAGGCTCTTGTTGTTCGATCAGTACATCGCCAATATGCCTTAGGCGAGTGGCCGATCCGTCGCGCTTGAGTCACGATGATCTATACAAGCCCAGGCATTGCGAGCCTTCAAAAATTCAGCGGATAAATAACAACCTCGACCGCCGCTCAGGTCGCCCTTAAACTTCTAATTTTCGGCAGCAGGGTTTCTTGTTGTAAATTTAAACTTGAATACTTTACACATAAACAATGCTCAGATAAAGGGCTTTCTTGAATGTGTTGATCAACGACAGTTTTGTAGGCGAGGTAGGGGGTAAAGTCTATCTGCGAGTCCAACAAAAAACCATTACCTCCGAACCCCCAACACCCCCACAGCCCCAAACCCACACACCACCGCAAACCACAGCGTCGAAATACGTATTGCAATCGCCGCCAGCGCAGCCACATCCAGCGGCACATCAAACACAGCCAGCAGCGCCACAATCGACACCTCTGTCGAGCCGACGCCTCCCGGGATCATCGACGCCGCGCCGGCGAGCATCGCCAAGGGATAGACCGCCAGGGCGGATAAGGTAGGAATCGCAATACCCAACTGGTTCAACAGCCACACAAACGAAAACGCAATCGAGCCCCATGCCAGCAAGCCCAAGGCAAGTGACACCACTGCATCCAGAGGATTCATCCACACTCGACAACCAGACAGGCCGTCACGCAGCACCCGCGCCACCCGAGCCAGCCTATTCAGACCCCGCAGACGCAAGCGGGCGGACAGGTTGCCCAGCCAGCGAGGCTTGCCCGCCACCACGATCACAATAGCCAGAAAAACCAGCACAAAGCCCAGGACAAACGCAAACAATCGGGTTTGCTCTATGGCCAGGGCGGAGAGCAGCAATACGGCGATCAGGTCAAAGGCGCGTTCGTAGACGAAGGCGGCAAGGGTGCGCGAGGGCGCGACGCCCATGCGCTGGAAATAAGGTATGCGGATCAACTCGCCGACTTTGCCGGGAGTGGCGGTAAAGGCAAAGCCGCTTAAATATGCCAGGAATCCGCGCAGCCAGGGCATGCGGTGGCCGGTCCGCTTCAATAGCCAACGCCAGCGCCAATAGCGCAGCAGGTAAGAAAGCAGGGACAGGCCGGCCAGCAAGGGCAGGGCGGTGAGCAATTTGGGCAGCTCGGCAAAGACCTGATTCCTGGAGTCTACCCAGACCAGGGCGCTCAGGTACAGCACCGTAATGATCAAGAAACCGAGCAGGGCGCGCTTGAGTTTCACGGCGCCACCATTAACGGAACGACCAGCGCTTGTGGCCGATATAGCTGGTAAATACCGGAACCACGACACCTACCGCATGAGCGATTTCGTTAATGAAATGCGTGACGCCAAGCCAAGGCAGAGCATACAAAGCCAAGCCCATGCTGATCAACCATGTTTGCACCACGGCGACCAGATTGACCAGAATGAAGAAAAAGACGGAATGGTGAATGGCCTGGCTGCTTTCCTTGAACACGAATAGCTTGGCCAGTACAAAGGCGGTGATCATGCCTGTGATGTAGGCCAGGATGATGGCGGTGGAAAATCCGGTCCAAAGGTTGTAGACGATGCGCGAGCCGAAGTTGACGGCGGCCGCTGTGCCGCCGGTCAGCAAGAAAACCAGAAACTGACGCGACAGGAACTGATGAATCACGCCGACGCCTTCCTGGCCATGGCCCGGCCAAAATCAATGCTCTCGGATATGCCGCGATCTTCGGGGTAATAGTGGGACGTATCGGCTACCCATAAGCCGGTTACCGGCAAGGCCATGGGCGGAAGATTGTCCAAATAGCCGGGTTCGCAAATAGGCTGGGCATAACGATAGCGGCTGGCGCGCATGTCGATGAAATCGTCATCGGTCAATGCGGGATTGATTTTTTTCAGGTAGCGGCGCACTTTACCCAGGAAAACTTCGTCGGGTTCCGCGAATATTGGATGTTCGCCCGGCACGTAGTAGGGGACATAAACAATGTGCTGATCCAAAGGCCGCAAGTTGGTGTATTCCACCAGACCGGGAATGTCCATGTCCGGATCGTTGGTGTTCAACCAGAAATTGTCGGTCAGCGGCTTGCGCAGTTTAACGATGACGCACACTACGGCAATGTTCTTGATGGATTGAAATTTGGCCAGTATTTCGGGGGGCAGGTCGGGCATGACCCTGGGTACATAAGGCAGCGGGATGGTGCTGACCACCTTATCGAAGGCCTGGAATTGACCGGCGATTTCTACCCCTTTGATTGCGCCGCTTTCCATGACCACCCGGCTGACAGGTGATTTCAGCCGGATCTCGCCGCCATGTTTTTCAATATCAGCTCGCATGGCTTCAAGCAATGTTTCCGAGCCGCCATCCAGGTAGCCCAGTTTTTCCCGGAACAAGCTGTAGCGTGAGCGCCCTATGCGGCGAATACGGCTCCATATCCAGGCTGCAGACAGGTTAGTGGAATAGTCGTAAAACTTGTAGTCGAACAGGCGGCGCCACAGGACTTCATATGCTTCTTTGCCTACCCAGCGGCGAATCCAGCTTAGCGCGTCGGCATGATCCAGCGGTTTCCAGTTATTGCGTTTGACGGACAAGAACGCGTGCAAGCCATAACGGAACTTCGCAATGAAACCGAGCCCACGGAATTTGAGCAAGGCTAGCGGATTGCCCCAGGGCTGTAATTGATTCTGATACCAGTAGCCCATTTTGGTTTCCACCCAATGCATGCGGTCGGCCAGGCCGAGCTCGTCCAGCATTTTCAGGAATCCATGATCGGAAATGCAATGGAAGTGGTAGTAGCGCTCAATCGACAAGCCAGAAAAGTCGAAGTGGGCGGCCATCCCGCCCACCCTGTCATCGGCTTCAAATACAATCGGCTGGTGCCCATCGCGGGCGAGTTGATACGCCACTGCCAGGCCCATAGGGCCGGCTCCAAGCACTGCTATGCGCTGGCTGCTCATACTCAAAATTCCAGGGTGACGTTGCTGTAAGTCGGGTCGTTGAACGTCTCGTCTATCGCCTGGGAAAACGGCGTAGCGTTTACCTTGAAAATATCAGGCCAGTCGATGACTTCGAATTCGTCGTGAGCCACCAAGGCTTTTAATTGGTCCGCCGTAAAGGGCGGATTCTTGTCGAACAAGGCCCAAGTTTTCAACAAACCGTAAAACAATGCATAGGGTATTTTTACGATGCGGGCTTTTGCGCCGGTGGCGCGTTTAATCTGGCGAATGATGTCGATGTAATCGAGCTTCTCCCGCCCGGTAATGTTGAACACTTGCCCGCTGGTTTGCGATTCCAGGCAACTGATAATAATGCTGCAAAAATCTCCGACATACAAAGGCTGGCGCATATAGCGGCCACTGCCGGGAATGGGGAATACCGGCACTTTCTGCATGAAGCGCGACAGCCAGCCCAGGTGCTTGCGATCGAACCAGCCGAACATCAAGGTAGGGCGCAGCACCACACAGTTAATGCCGCTGGCCAGCACGTTCTTTTCTTGCTCTCTCTTGGTGTTGGTGTAGTGATCGTTGGCCACCGATTCCACGACCGACGAGCTGATATGCACGAGTGTAGGGAATGTTGTGGCGCTGGATCAAGGCCAGAATGTTATCCGTGGACGTGATGTTGTTGCGAATGAAGGGTTCAGGCTTGGGATCGCCGATTTGCGCCTGCAACATGACGACCGCATCAGCCCCTTCAAAATGCTTTTGCCACGTACCGTTTTCGGCTAGGTCGGCATATCTCCACCACAATGTCGGGATGAAACTTGCGTAGCACTTCCAGGTTGGCGCGGTGTTTATCAAGCACCACCAGGTTGGAATAGCCTTTGCGTTTTAGTTGCGCAACCAGGTTTTGGCCGACAAGGCCGGCGCCGCCGGGCAACATTATTTTTGGATTTTGAATGGTATTCATATTAATTTACTCTTTATCGCGATCGCAGACCACTTGCCAAGTCGGCTCCCAAGTCAGTCAATGTAGCCAAAAAGCTCTTGGGCAAAAGGCTACTTGAAAAGTCGAGCAATACCCATTGGAGGGGCGAAGGTTTTCAGTTGACATGTGGGCTTATGGCCAAGCAACGTTATGGGTTGGCCGACTTGATCAGCGCGTACATAACCTTTGAAACCGCTATTCCGGGCTTTTTTGTCAATATTTATCGCAACCTCAGGCTGAGGCAGCCCGGTTAAAGCATAACCAATAACCTGGTCTTGTTTGTTAATAATGTGCAAAGATTCAGGGCTTGATTGGGAGCTTGTGTCATATACCCATCCTTCAATGCTGACATACCGGTTCTCGCCCGGGATGGTTGAAATACGGTCCACGTGGCCCTTGCATTGTACGGGTGCATTTACGGTTTCTGTCGTTCCGATTAGTTGACTCACATCCTTGATGGGGTCCATTCCGAAAATTGACAGGTTGCTGCTGACCGGAGTCTTTGTAAGGGCCAAGGCTGTCTCAAGAGATGGATATATCGTATTGACTTGAGCCTCGTCCTGTATTCGCAGTTCGAGTGCCAAGGCAGCGACTTTCCGTTGGAACTGGGCTTCGATGTCGGGTCGCAGCGCGGTCAATTGTCGAGGAACCATTAATGCAAACAGAATCAACAGAGGCCAAAGCACTCTGTTCCGATTTCGCGTCAGACCAGCCGCCAGGCTTGGCGCATACAGAATCAGTAGCGCTGCCCATGCCATTAGGGCAGGGGTCATGTACCGGCTGGACACTGCCTGATTCAAGCCGAACATTAGTCTGCCGCCTGCTGTGCCAAAGGCGGTGCCTCCCACATACAGAATGAAGGTCAAAAGAGCCAAGGGCAAGCTGGATGTTGTGGGCGCACGCAGTGCTTTAATAGTAAAAAAAGCGGAGCTGATGATAAGAAAAATGCCTACAAGCTGAGCAATAACTAAGGAAATTTTACCCTTGCCTGTTAACGCATAGAATGGGCCGCCAACATACGAAAGTACGTATCTGATCATGCCAACAGGATCTTCCGCCAACGTTTGACGCAGGGACCCATGACCATCAACAGAGTGATAGTCGTAAAAATAGATAGCGATTCCACCAACCGCAAGCAGCCCCAGAAGCAAGGATTTTCGCCAATCCATTCGTAGTAGCAAAGACAATATAAAAACCAGAGGCAAAGCAAGTACACCGTTTGCCATGGTGCCAAGCGAGGCAACACCCAACAGGCAGGTGGCACTGAACCATACACTAGGATAGGAAGTCGTGGTAACCGACTTGTGCAGGCAATAAAACGTAGCTAAGGGAAGTAATTGCGCAAGAAAGAACTGGCTTTGAAAGCCCCAGATAAAATTTTCACTCTGAGACCAAGAGAACAACCAGGCGAACAGAAACAATCCTAATAGCTGTACATGCTCTTTGTTTTGTTGGATTTTTAGCCGCTCTTTCAGGAAGGTATAGAAAACCATACATGAGGCGCCAGCTAGTATGTAATTGACGGCAATCAAATACCAGCCAGTCCCTTGAAACCAACTCAGATCCATCCAAAAAAGAAGGCGGGTCAAGACGATCCGGTGTTCGTTATGCTGTTCCCACCAAATCGGCCAGCCTCCATGTTTCGAGTTTACAAAGAAAGCCAGATAGCCATCAAACATATCCCAGTAAGGAACGGGAGAGTAATGTATGACGCCGCCAACAATGGCTAAGACTACGCAAAGTACTGTTATAGAGGCGACTGCTATTTTGGTATAGCTTTTTGTTACCGATAGCATGCGCGACTAGATATCCATCTTGTTAAAAATAAAGCGCGGCAAGTGCCTGATTATCATCATGATGAGTGCCCATTTTGCGGGGGCGTATACCAACGGCGTGCCATTTTCCATTGCATGCACAATGTTCTGCGCCACAGTTTCCGCGCTTGCCAACTTTGCTCCTTGTTGTTTCAACTGAGCCGTCATCGGCGTATCTGTCGGGCCCGGTTTGATCAATACGACCTTGACCTTAGTTGATGCAAGCCTGTGCTGTAAGCCTTGCGCGTACCGCGTTACAAGCCCTTTGGCGGCACCGTACACATAGTTCGATTTACGGCCGCGATCGCCTGCCACCGATCCGATAATACCTATAGTGCCTTTATCGACCCGCTGCATATGGTTGGCGAAGGCTTCCGCAAACAGGACGGGAGATATCCCGTTGACATGCAGGGCATCGCCGCATGCCGCCAGATTGTTCTGGCATTCGGCCTGGTCGGGTAGCGAGCCATGGGCAATCAGCACGGTGTCCACGGGGCCGATGGCGACGATTCCATCGACCAGCGTCTGAATCGCTGCAGGCTCAGCAAAGTTTGCCGTCAACACTTCAATGGAGGATTGCGGGCTGCGAACGCGCAAATCGGCGGCAACTCGTTCGGTGCGCCCAGCATCCCGGCCCACGAGCACCAGATCCACGCCGACACCGGTCGCCCATAGGCGGGCGCAATGTTCGGCGATCGACGAGGTTGCCCCAATAATTACTATTTTTTTCTTGTCATTTTGCATCGGTTCAGTTTCCTAGTAATCGACGGGACATGGCCGAGCTGATGCCGGGGTCGCGGTATTGTATGAATTCGGCGAGGCGTGGATAACCGGCTTCGAAAAGATCCCGCGGCATACGGGCATCCTTGGCTGGATAAATACGCCCGCCTACTTGCCGCACAATGGCGTCAAGCCGTTCGAACAGCTTCAGACTCTTGGCATTATTGGGAAAATCCAGGGCCAAGGTCACCCCGGGTTGCGGGAAACTAAGCATGCCGAGCGACGGAATACTGCCGAAAGTCTTCAGCACCGCCAGGAATGAACCTTCACCCGAGTTCGAGATTTCCCTCAGCATTTCTTGTACCGCGTCTTTGCCCATGCTTGCAGGCACAACACTTTGGTATTGATAGAACCCTTTGGGGCCATAGATGCGATTCCACTCCAGGATGTTGTCCAAAGGGTAGAAAAAAGGTTCATAGTGGCTACGCCCCGGTCCCGCCTTGCGCGCCTGAAGGTGGTAATACGCCATATTGAATGGCCGCAATGAAACGCGATTTATCAGGGAAACGGGCGGGGTGAAAGGCACCATGATCTTGCGGGACTTGCGCGGCGGTTGCGACCCCGTTTCATCGGAATGGTTAGCCCGCATAAACACACCCCGGCCTTTGCCATCCACGCAGTCTATCCAGGAAACGGTATGCTCCCAATCTGCTTCCGACGCATTGGCCAACTGGAAGAATTCATCAAGGCTGGAATAGGGCAATGTTTCGGTGTTCAGCCAAGATCCCGCCACGCGGCGCAACTGGATGGCGGCCTGCGTAATAACCCCTGTCAGCCCCAGGCCGCCGATGGTGGCGGCGAACCAATCGCTGCGCTCATCGGGTCCGCACTCGATGAGTTCGCCGCTAGTGCGAGCCAGCCAAAGCCTGCGCACATGATTTCCGAAGGAAGCAAAGCCATGATGGTTTTTCCCGTGAATATCGTTGGCCAGCGCGCCACCCACGGTAACGAACTGCGTGCCCGGCGTAACCGGCAGCATCCAGCCCCGAGGCGCCATCAATTGCTGTATGTCGCGCAATAGCACGCCGGCTTCGCAGACAAGCAGGCCGGTAGCATCGTCAAATTCGACCAGATGGTCAAGGCCGCGCGTATTCCAAAGCAGGCCATCGGGATTCAGGCATGCGTCGCCGTAGCTGCGGCCCATTCCGTAGGCAATGCCGGGCTGCGAGGCCTGCACCTGCGATGCGACAGGCCTGGATGATGTCAAGGGTACGACATCATGGGGCAAGGCCGTCAAGCGGCCCCAGGACGATACCTTTACCATGGCCAACCTGAAGAGCCCAGAAACAGCACGGCAGCGAAGCAAGCCCCGGCCAGCAGGCTGGCTTTGTCTTTGACGGCGAATACCAAGGGGTCATCATGCATTTCGCCGCGATGCGCACGCATCCACATCCAACTGATCCAAAACAATACTACGGGGACTGCTCCCCATATGAATTCAGGGGCGCGATAGAGCTGCACGACGGTATCGCTATCCAAGTAGAGGGCAAGCACCACTACCGCCGCGTAACCGGCTGTAATGCCCAGCATTTGCACTAATGGGGCATCCGTGGGGTAATAGCCGCGCCCATGCAGTTTGCTTTTGTTGCTTACCTTCAGTGTTTGAAGTTCGGCATAACGTTTAACAAACGCCAGCGACAAAAATAAAAATCCGGAAAATGCCAGAAGCCAGAATGAAAGCGTCAACCCGGCTGCTGCTGCGCCGGCAACGATGCGCAATGTGTACAAGACCGCCAGGGTCAAACAATCAACCAGCGCCAGACGCTTAAGCCCCCACGAATAGGCGCATGTCAGCGCAAAGTAGAACACCAGCCAGGAAAAGAAACTGCTATTCACTTGGGCAGCCAGAAGCAGACTGACCAACAACAGCAAGGGTGCAAGCAAGACCCCCATCCAAATGGGAACCTGGCCTGAGGCAAAGGGTCGTTTACATTTACGGGGATGCTGCCGGTCGCTCTCCAGATCGAACAAGTCGTTGGCAATATAGACGGATGATGCGCAAAGACTGAATGAGACAAAGGCCAATAACAGCGATTGCAAGGCATCAATGTTCGTCAACTGGTGGGCAGCAAACAGGGCGACAAAGAGCAGCAAGTTCTTCATCCATTGGTGCACGCGCAGTACTCGGCGCCAGGCAGACAAACCCAGAGGTTGCGAAGGAAACACCTTTTCTATCGGGCAAATGGCTTCTGCTTGCTTGGCAAGCCGCGTGGAGGCATTTACAACTATTGCCTTTCGAGCCCGCCGCCACACCGCCAAATCGGCGGATGCGTTGCCGGCATAGTCGAACCCGCCGCGCCCGAATCGCTTTTCAAGCTCGTCAGCCTTGTTGTTTCCAGCCAAATTGATCACGCCATTGGTGGCTATGACCTCATCAAACAAACCAAGATGTTCGGCAATAGCGGTTGCGAGAGAAAGATCGGAAGCGGTGCACAAGATCAGCTTCCGGCCTTGAAGCCGTTGTTCTTTTAACCAATCCAGCAGTACCTGGTTATAGGGCAACAGGGTAGGTTCACATTGAACCCGCTCGGCCAACTGGCGCTTCAGTACTGCTTTTCCGCCAGACAACCAATAGGGTATGCGTAAGAGATCAATGGGCGAGCCACGCAGGATATGCAAGGCAGACTCTTGAAGCATGTCTGTAAGGATGAGAGTGCCATCAAGGTCGACCACCAAGGGATGCGGGGTCACAACTAATTCTCCATGACCAAATTAGCCTCGACACTAATAGGAATGGTAGACCACGTAGACATCCAATCGCTTAGCAGTTGCATAAAGAGAAACCGGTAATTCTAGAAAATTAAAGCATTTTAGTCTAAGAGTATCTATGTATCCGATTCTGGCGGAGCACATGGATTTAAGCTTCGATTGAGAGTAGCAATGACAAAAGCAATCTGCTAGCCACGAACTACATACTATGTGCGCCTACTTCATTTATTGGAAGCGCCGACTTTCTGCAATGCAATTGCAGACCATTCTCCCCACGTCGTTCCATCGTCTCGGATGGTCACAATAAAGCTATCAGATAAATTGTCACCGTTAAATTTTAGTTGGACCCAACCATTAGCGATGGGCAAAGGAAAAGAAATAGTTTGGTTATGGTCGGTGATCTCTAACAATTGATGTTCAGCATGTGGACCTGAGCGATAGAAAAAATTCTGTCCCCGGCGAATGTTTAATTCTAACTTCCCTATGTCCGTATCAGAAGAGATGTACGAGCCAAGAATTAAAAAATTATTCAATACTGTACGATTAAAGTCGCCAGACTGGATCCAATTTGTATCGTTAATACGTTGATTAGCTTCAACTGCTGAAGAGCTGAAATTATCCATATCTTGATCCACTACTGGATTGAGAGTGTAAGGTATCTGAATCGTTGCTGTATAAATTGGAATTTTATGCTTACGTAATATTGAAAGGCCGTGAACCACCCCTTTTTTCGACGCTTCGTCATCTTTCCAATTGAGGTCCAGCGCGTACTTATCAACTAATGCTTTAGTATTTGTATTCTTTTTTAGTTCGCTGTATATATCATTTTGTTTTTCAAAGACAGAGCGAACATATTCATCACGCCAAGAGTAATTTTTTTTATAAGCTGCACCAAAAATAGTAATTCCGATAATTCCTACAAGTAAGCTTATTCTTGCATTAAAAAATTTTGAAATACATATCCAGGCTATGATCGGTAATAGAACCGTCAAATAGCCGTAATGCATTGCTAAAACATTATTCCAGCCGTCTTGAACCTTGCTTCGTCCAGTGGCTATGGAAAGTACAATGGCGAACGATGCTAAAAGACTAAGGCCAAGAAGAATATCAATAAAACTGAGTTCCTTTCCTTTCCATTTTTTAAAGAAACCATAAATTACCGCGGTTAATAAGATGACAATGATGCCAATTTTCAATTCACTATCGTTAAACATGAAAACAATCATGCTAGAAGGCAATAGTTTCAGAAAAATTTCCGCAATTGTTTGAAAACTTAAAATACCTTCAGAAGCACTAGAAGGCGTCCATAGAAACCAAAGGAGCGCATTTTCAACCAGAACTCCAGCAGATAGTAAAAATAATAATTTATTTTTTTTGCATAGAAAAAATATTAATCCTATGGTCAAGGTTGTTGAAAAAATTACTCCATTCATTCCGCAAAATGAACAAAAAAACAGTTGTAGAAAAGCTAAAAAAAGATAATGGCGTTGTTGTGTATCCGCATATTTACATAAAAATAAAATAGCTGCAGATACAAAAAAAATAGAAGATAAAAATTGAAATTGGAATGCCCACAATGAGTACCCTGCTACAGGGCTAAGTATTATCAATGGAATAATAGTGTCACCCCAGTGATGGTATCCTCTATAGATTTTCGCGATTGATATTAATATTAATGAGGTGGCAAGCGCAATGATTATATTTGAAAATACTAATACTCTAAAATCATAGCCTGAAAATTGCGCCAGTAAATAATGAAAAACTTTTTGAATGGGAATTCTATGATCAACATGCTGCACAAATACCCAACTGACGAATTCTTTTGTTGACTCCATTTCTAAGGGGGAAATGTATGTCCAATCATCAGAATAGGGATATATCCTGGAGTAAAACACAAAAATTGCTAGAAGGAAAAAAAGAACAAAGTGAACTAAATATAAAACGATTTTAGTGGATCTATGCAGTAGATTAGTGTTCATTACGATGCTAATAAAAATATCAAAAGATGCGTGAAGAAATATCAAACCAAATATTTATCTACTAGCGATGCTTATGGCTAAATGTCAACGCTATGGCCGATAGATTATCAGCTTGGGTAAAGTACATGTTTACCATACTTGTGAAGGAGCGTCGGATTAGACCATAAGCTCCAACAAACATCATCATTGAGCGGCCAATGTACCCGTCAAAAATCGAGGGGTGCTGACTGCTAGCCACTCGCCCCATTCTGCTCCGTTGTCGACCGCCGTAATAATTATCTTATGGGAAACTTCAGGAACCGGTATGAAGAGAAATTTCCACTTAGTTGTTTGTTCCAAAATACCGCTGTTCCAAATAACTGCTCCAGTATCCTCATCTGTAACGATAATGGATTGATCATGAGCAGATGGGCCGGTTATGTAGGGCAAAACAAAAGAATTCATGGTATTGGTGATTTTAACTCTAAACTTTCCTTTGTTGGCATCTGCTCCCGACCAAGATCCAAAGTACTGGTTTGCAATTAATGGATCTGATTGCTCACCGTACGCTCCATGCGGTGTCCAATTTCGATCTGTATATGAATCCAAAATATTAATAGGGGCGCCAACAAATTTTCGAGAAACAAGCAAATGATTTTTTGCTTTGCAATCTTTGAAATTAATGTCTTCTCTATAAAGGAAAATTTTTGTTGGCGTGAAGTATGTGCGCAAGGTACTCGCTGGAATGTTCTCAAAAACTGAAGGTATAAAACCGACTTCTTTGTATCCATCTTGAAACTTCAGGCGTTCAACGATTTTGATTGAATATTTGTCGCCTGGATATGAAAATTCAATTAATGATGGACGGCATTTGTCATTAATTTTTTCTTTTATTTCGGGATAGTTTTGTATAAATCCTAGTTGTACTGCGGTCACGCCATTTTCATGTTCCAGCTTTTCTCTCATTTTCTGGGTGTTTTTTAATGATGCTCCTGGTAGTTCGAGCATTCTTAATCTTAAAGAAGTCTGTATTCCAGGGCTCGTTACTATTAGAAGTACTATAACGGTCAGCGGTGAAATTATTTGTATTCTTTTAAAGATCGATTTTATCAGAAAATTTATACCTGAGGCCGAAAATATAATAAATATTGGTAGTATATTGCTGAAATTCCTTTCAAAAAATGTCGGATAAGTACTAAATAAAATTGCAAACAATGATATTAATGTAAAGATGAAAAAGGCGCGATACTTTCTCTTCTTTAATGAAGATAGATATCCGATTATTGAAAAAATAATCAGGCCTACGCCTGATGTACTAGTAAAAAAATTCAATGAATATACAAGGCGATCATAAAAATTTCCATCAGGCACTCCATGAGGCCAAGTGCCGATTGAATATTGTTGATTTAATACTAAAATTCCATTTTTAAAATCTAATAAATTGGATACAGCATAAGGCGCCCCAATGATAAATCCAATAATCATCCCCATTAATGCTAAAGGTATGAGTTTTAAACTCCATTTTAAGGACGTTTTTAAATAATCTAATGCGGCGGAAATATAATTTTTATTTTTGCTAAATTCTTTTTTAAAAGAAAGTGCAATGATGGGTAATAATGCCAATTGAGAGATTTTAGTAGCAATGAGTAGTCCAAGAATGGCAGTCGCCAAGAGAACTCGAATTGACAACTTTAATTTTATGCAGCCGCTTACGTATACGTAGAGAAGAGTTAGCACAGTGACAAATGTTTCAGGTCTGGCGTATAGACTATCTTGATACAAGAGAGGGGACGAAGCAGTAATAAAAGCTGCGGATAAACCTGTATTTATATTGAATAGCTGTCGGCCTAACAAGAATGTTAAGGCAACCACGACTATGCCTAGAATCGAACTGTAGATACGCAATAAGCCGATTGTTGAAAATTCATGTTGTTGTGAAATAATATGGGCAAGCTTAATAATTCCTGCAGCGCTGAGGATATATCCTGAAAAGTTGTACTGTGAATATTTAAAATATTCCGGCAAATCAGCATTCTTCCAATTGGTATCAAGAACATTTGTTGTTGATACAAGTTCAGCCACCTTAACACTGATTATTTCATCAGGGTTTGAATAGTTGTATGAAAGGGATGAAAATCTAAGAGCTGCCGCTAATAAGATTATAGTTAGTAAAATTATTGTTTTTAGGCATGTCATTTTTTTATTCACTACCGATAGAGGGGCATTATTTGAGTTGAACAGAATGGGATGCAGTGACGACAGCTTTCCCAGCGAATGCCTTATCCCTATACTGAAGGATGGGTCGCTCAAAAAAATGATAAACCAACCATGAAACTAAGAAGGTTCCCCCAATAAAAACGGTCCAGCGTAGAAGTCCCGAGAGCAAGCTGTCACCACTCCCTCCAAAGTACTGAATCACTGCAAAGACTGGAAGATTTGCTAAATACGCGGAATATGAGAGACGTGCGATTGTGCTGACTGTTATTGCGCCGTGGGTGTGGGCGTGTAGATTCAGGCCCACTATGATTAATCCTGCGCATCCTAGTGAGGTTATAGGGAATAACCAAACCCGCGCAAAAGTGCTGTGGTCAAGAAATTGACCAGATATAACGCTCAGAGAGATGGGAAAGACCAGTAACGGCAATAGATAGGGCGATAGTCCAGCAAGCCTTTTGCGCCACACAATATCTTGACCTAGCCAAGCAGATAAGACGCCGATCATCAATGCGTCCAACCGAAACACTACGATTTTCCTTACACCTTCGTCCCAGGTTGGCTGCACTTCTGAAACATAGATAAAGCGAGCCATCACAGAGCCAAACAACACTATTAGGGCTACCCACCCTACGGCCTGCTTACGTTTGGCTCCTGCCAGCATCACAATCCCCATAAGCAGGGGTATGACAAGATAAAACACTTCTTCTGTGGCTAGGCTCCATGCCTCACCGAAAAATTGCGGGTGGGGCCATGCTAGGTTCTGAAGAAAGAATAAATAGGCGCCTAAATTTGGCCATTCAGCTAGGCGTATACCAAGAGCCAGAAGTAGCACGTTGATTCCGACAAATAGCAAATAATTTGGAATTGTACGCAACCATCGTCTCATCCAAAAATTCGGAATCCAACCCACGGCAGAACCTTCTTCGTTTGATTTTCTTAGGAGAATCCCCCCAATAAGAAATCCGCTTAGAACGAAAAATATTTCGACGCCAAGGAATCCACCAAAGCGCAAGCCTTCAACCCATGGAAAGTGCGTGATTAAAAAGTGACGGCCATGCGACATGAGGACCAAGCAAATTGCTAAGGACCTACAAATATCCAGCCAGAAATTCTTAGTTTGATTGAGTTCTGCCATAGCGATTTTTTTATGCAGCGGTCAGTATAACTAGAGCCAGACAGTCCTATGCTTTAACTGCCAAACCAAGACTGACTCTTTCTTGAGGGATTTTCTTCACGGCATTCATCTCAGCGGCATTCTAGCAAAAAATAGCCTTCGCCCCTTCATTGGGGCTTTTTTCGTCTTAAGAAACTAAAATGGAACCCATAAGCAGGGCATTAGTTGCCAGCAGCGTCTTCGATTGGAAGCTAGTTGGTGAATTGGCTGGAAGCAGTGCCGTTAGCGCTGGCCAGGAGACGGCCGTAGTCGTGTGGCTACTCAAGCTGCGCATACAGCCGACTGGGTGGTGGGCATCATTTCTATTGTCGTTGGCGCTGTCTGCGATGGTGTGGCCATGGCACCAATATTTTGAAATTGAGCATGGGCCGATTCGTTCGGCCCGATGGCAATGATCGGTTTGGTGTTCGCCTGCGGGCGACTGGCCTTAGGTGATTCGTGCGATAGACGGTCAACTGCGCTAAGGCCTTGTGTCACAAAGCGGCGAGATGGAGTATTATTTTTGGAAAGCAGGCCTTATTCATCCTAAAGTATCGGAGAGAAGTATGGTAACTGTCGATCAGCCTACAGAATTTTTTAGAAATACCGGCTATTGCCATTGCTGTAGGTCCGATACCGAATTCATTGCTTATACTACGTGGCTGCGTGACTCATATATTTGTAGTCGATGCGCTTCGTCGCCGCGACAGCGTCACATTCAGTTCGTCCTAGATACTTACTTTTCCGGTTGGGAGGCAAAGGTGATCCACGAGTCCTCGCCATCTAATGCATTCATTTCTCAGTATTGCAGTAACTACTCGTCATCTCAGTATCTCTCTGATGTGTCGCCAGGGTCTTTCAAGGACGGAATTCGATCCGAAAACATTGAGGCACTGAGTTTCGAAGACCACACCATCGACATATTTATCACTCAGGATGTTCTGGAACATGTCTTCAATCCAGATAAGGCCATACGGGACATTAATCGAGTCCTAAGGTCGGGCGGGATCCATCTGTTCACCACTCCAAAATCGAAGAACTTGATGCAGTCGTTCCGTCGAGCGAGGATCGAGCCTGATGGAGATATTACCTACCTTGCTGATCCCGACTACCATGGGAATCCGGTGGGCGATGGCCGAGCACTGGTCACCTTCAATTTCGGAAACGATTTCGAAAATTTGTTGAGCGAATGGTCGGGCCGTGCGGTGCAGGTGTTCCACATAACGAATCGAAGCCTTGGAATCGAGGCTGAGTTCAACGAGGTTTTCGTCATCCGGTCGTAGTCAAGTTCATGTCCTTATGCGGGTGTTCTCCAGACACGCTTTCCACCATCGTACGCAACTCTTTGCGATGATTGGCCCACTCAGCGGGGACGATCACCGCGCTTTCACGAAATATGTATAACCTTGGTTAGTTTATTTTTTTTGCACAACCAGAATAGCTTGCCAAAAACGATCATCAATATAGTCGATTATATTGAATGCGCTGCTCCAATGAGTCTCTATGTAGCTCTTCGGTATGATGGCGTCACCATACACCTCTGAGGAGCGATAATCTCCTCCTCCAGTAGGAAGATAGACAAATTCTCCGTTCTCATATGCTTGTCGATAAGCCGATACCTGTGATGTATATTGGCTTAAGCCTTTATGCCAACCCGACTCTGGATTTAATGGATCTAATGTACCAATAAAATCTAGAAAGCGGCTCGATTCTAATGTCGAGACAAATACGCAGCCAGGTTTTGACACGCGAGAAATTTCATCAACCCAATGTTTGTGCACATTTTCTGGAAGATGAGTAAAAACACTATATGCTATTACACAATCAAAATATCCATCAGGATATGGCAATTGACCATCGGGGAAAATTTGGCTTAAATTTCCTGGGACATCATTCTGTTTACAGCCTTCTAAAATGGAGGGGTCAATATCAACGCCAAAAAGGTTATTTTCTGCAATATCTTTCCAAAAAAATCGCAGATATCGTCCCCATCCACATCCAAAATCTAAAAACCTTGATGTATCTTTATTAAGAGGCTTTGCTAAGGCAGAGGCATAACCTTTCACGAGTTTATAAAATTCAAACCCTTCACGTAATGCAGACTCATTCGATGAGCCTACAAACTGTGCCTGAATATCATCGGCAGGAAAACTTGGAAATTTGATTCCATCAACAACTCTATTATTGATTGATTTTAATAGTAATTGTAGCCATTTATCATCTTCAATTTGATGCATGTTGTTCATGGTGGCGAAAAATCCAGTTATAGAGTTGATTGTGAAAGATTAATTTTATCTTTAAATAAATAACTACTCTAAATATTAAGAAGAATAGTTCATTGCATGTTGTATTTCCTGAGTAATATAACCGCGTTGGGTTGCGACGAGGGTGATAATTCTTTCAACTGCATGGGCCAGGGTTCCATCCAATTGGCCCGCCTCAAGCTCAAACTCGTCTAGGCTAAATGTATTTGCATCTAACAGCAGTTGCAGGGCGTCAATTTTAGCCCAATACATAGAGCCTGCAGGAAAACTGAAAGGATAAATTCCAATATACTCAGGCTTTCCTAGTCTAGTTAATAAAATATTAAGCCATTTTGTATTGTCAACGTGGACATCTGGTGTTGAAAGTTCAATAGTGGAATTGGTGGGTGTGAGGAGTCCCAGTTTTTCGTCATTTTTTAGTTTGGCGACAATTAACTCAACCTCGTTGTGAGATGGTATTAGGGTTTTAAATAATGTTTCGCGCCACTGATCTCCATCCTCTCTTTGTGGCGATTTTTTTGTATGTAATTTGCATACATATAAATAGCCCATGTCGGTTGCTATCGCCAATGCTTGTAGGAAGGGGCGAATATCTCGTCCGCGGTTGTCGGTGAGAATGAAGTACACATTTGGATAGAAATGCTGGAGTCTTTCCAAATTTTTGATTGATGTGTCAGGACGTACCGTCACTATCAAATCACAGAGCGATTGTAGTATGCCCAGATGGTCTTGGCATAAAGTGTCAATTAAGTCTTCATAATACAAATGGAGGATCAAAACGGCTTCAGAGTTCCTTCTGAAGCCATTATTTAACATCGAGACTTGCTCGGCCAAACCGGGTTTTGGTATATTTCGCAGCACATTGGCAGTGGCTTGTAAATAGGCATAACCGTAGTGACGGTCAGGCTCTAGATGCGCTCCTTCCGCCCATTCATTCCAAGCATTGACGAATAATAAGCGCTCTGATGATTTATTTTTTAACGTTGATTTAACGGCTGAACTAAACCATTGAGCATAGACCTCCGGGCGGGCGCCATCAAATGTATGCCCTTTTCCTGGTTTGCGAGGTTCATTATCCCAAGATGGCATTACCGTTTTGAAGTTGACAAAACGTTCCTCACGAATATCGCCGTATTTTTTAGCCAACTCTACGTAGTCATATATTTTTCCGGCATAGCTGGGATTGATAATTTCCTTGCGGTGTGATATCTCTGAAGTAGTTACTTGATGTGGAGGAAACTCAACGGCAGCATCAAAACCAAATGGACGTGGATCTGTAATATCAAATGAACGCGCTACGGTTAGATATAAACCTGGCAAGCCATGTTTAATTGCTTGAGCACGCCAGCGTTCGGCGGTCGCAGAGGCATCTGGAAGTAAGCTGGCACGATACACTATTAGCAACGGCTTATCATCTATGCGAATATAACGAGGATCCTTTAATGCTGGTAGAATATCTTCAAAAAATGCTACGTCATCTTCAGGGGAGTGGTTTTGGGCTATCAAAATATCCGACTCGGATCCATCCCACCGCCTTGACCAATTCTCGTTGGCCCAGCAAAGACAAAAATTCATATCCATACTGGGGTCGGCAAGAAAGTTATTTACTGGGAGTTCCATGAGTCTTTTTCCCCCAAACCAGTAATGGTGGAAGCAAAATCCGTGTACACCGTACTTATGTGCTAAGTCAATCTGTTGTTTCATGACCTCAGGTAGCCGTAAGTCATAGAAGCCAAGTTCTCCGGGCAATCTCGGCTGATGATGCCCCAAGTACTGAGGTTGTGCTTTACTTACGTTTGTCCATTCGGTGAAACCTTTTCCCCACCAGTGATCATTCTCATCAAATGGGTGAAACTGAGGAAGATAGAATGCAATTACTTTAAGTGGTAATGTTTGGTAGTCAATAGAATCCACTGCCTTGGGTACATAAGAACTTTGCCAAGTAACCTTGCTATTACTCCGACCAAAACCTGCTTGAACATAGTGTTCTAGTTGTGTTAGACGTTCTGGCTGATTTACGCGTTGAATTGCGATGGCTTCGGCAGAATTTTTTTCTGCAATTAACGGATTGAAAGCCAATTCGTTATTCGCTTGTAATAGCCTGTGTAAGACAGCCTTCGCACCCCCATGGCCATAGATACGGCGAGCAGCTGCTAGCTTATGTTTCATGTTGCCTGGGTATTTTTGAAGAACATGTATAGTGCTATCAAAAACTATAGAAAATCGAGAGGCTGTCCAAATGTTAAATTTCTCGATTGAGAAATGCAATTCTTGGCCTACAGGATGAACTTGAATCCCACGTAGCTGAGGCGATGCTTTCCAAACAAAATATATGTTTCCATGATTATCGGGAAATAATCGATGGGCTAGAGACTCAGAGTAACCGTTACCAATATCTTCGTAAATCATTAACGGTGCAGTCATCGGTCTGCTGGTTCTAAGGCAGATATGCAGCTTTATCCACTGTCCCGATAGTTCGTCAGCTCGTTGCACAGTGAATTGAGCATCATTGTTCAATGAGTGCCATTGAAACCCTGGTCGCTGACTTTGCTCTAAGTTTAAAGAGTTGGCTAATGATTCGATACCTAGTTTCACGATAACTCGTCCTGACACTGTTTGGTTACTGTAATAATAAAAATGCCTTGTTCATGATTCCATGAATTTATCTAAAGTAGCTTTGTTTTTTTTTGTTGCCGTAGCCAGTGTCGCACGGTAACTCTGTGATAAGTAATACGTCGATTGACGATTGCAAGTGCTACACGTAGAGATCGTTGTCGCGCTTGATCACGCTTAGCTAATTCAATTAGGCTTTTTTGTAACTCAGAAATTGTTGCAACTTGTCGACCTATTTCTTCAGTAACCTGATTAATTTCGACAAGATGTTGATCTATCGATAGTTGTAACCCATTTATCTGAACGGCTTGTTGGTTAGCATATTGCGAGAATGCTTGTTGTACAAGTTTTAAGCTAGGGCGCTGGATAGCTAACTCTACTGCATAAGTGTCTCTTGGAAGTAGAAATTCGATCCAGGGATCGTAATCACCACTGAGAAGTATTACCCCATTAATACCATTGTTAAAGGGAGGCAGGATACTTAAATTGTTCGAGCACGCTACCGCCATCTGTCCATCCCACGTATAGAGTACTTGACCGTTGACGTCAAGAAAACGCAAGGTGTTCAACTGCAAGTAATCAGGTTGCTCGCAAGGGTCAAGCCGCAATCGTCGAATTCCTGGCAAGTGTTCTGCGACTTTTATACGCATAGGCACAGCTCCGGATGCCTCAAATCGAAGGGCTATACGATACATTTCATCAAAGGGCTGATCGTCGGTTGCTAGGTAAAGCGAGGCGTCAATTACATCTTCGGCTGTGAATACATAGCCCGGCCAATTGGGGGATGGAGCGATGCGTTGCGATAATGCACTATCTCTACCATTGCAATATGCTGTAACAAGATCCTCTGACGGGGCTAATGGAGAAAACGACTCAAACGTCACCGGCTTATCATAATTACCAATGATCTGTTGCAAACGCAAACTTAGACGATCGTCCTGAAACAATATTTCCCAAGGTATAAAGTAGCGTGACAACAGCCACGCTAAAGCGGCTTCATGGCTTTCGCTATGAATAGGCTCTATACCAATATCAGTTAGTTTATGGGTATCTGCGACCAAATTTAGATGACTAGAGCCGACGACAATTAGCCGTTTCCCCCAGAGTACTGCTTGCCATCCTACGCTAGAGCTAACAGTAATTACGGTATCAACGCAAGCAAGTGCATATTGTGACGCGGCATAGATTTCACGCAATACAGGATTCCATACTAAGTTTGAATACGATTGTGTCAGATATGTAAGGGTTGCATTGTCGAAAAGTGGATGTTCAGGATGCTCGATAACAATAACCGCAACGTCACTAGGAGTAGCCTCCAATGTAGCAATTAAGAGATCATATTGCGATCGATAGATTGCATGTGCATCATAGGCATAGAAATTTGAAAACTGCAAAGAAAGCAAGACACATCGCTTAAAACCGGATAGATGATCGGCCAAGGCCAAAGCAACAGGATTATCTTTGCCAAATAGTTGTGGTCTGTAATGATTTCGTACCGTGTTGAGCAAGGACAGCGCAGCCGGATCGGCGGACCAATTCTTTATTTGCTCTTCAAATATGCTGGGCGCCGACTGTTGGAACATGCCAAGTGGATCGAGATAGCCTGTTTCGGGATATGGTGCACGTGAAAACATGCCATATTCCCAGTGCACTACTGGTACGTTAGGCCAAGCTTTTGTTAACTCGGGAGCTGGGGACCAAGAGATAATGATTGAAGGGGAGAAGTGAAGAATACTACGCTGTAATTTTTTCCCGAGCCCATTAATGGCTTCCTCGTGCAGTGTTCCTTGGTATCGTGCAAGTGCTACTTCGAATGCATTATCACCTAGCCCAGGAACGAAATCATGGTGGGTAAGAGTGCCGATTTGTATATCTGGAAAGAGGCTTTTTGCCTCTTCTAATAGTGCATCACTAATGACAAGTGCAATATCATGGGCACAATGGCCTGCATCCTGAAGAGCCTCCACGATATACTTTGCGTGATGGTTAATCCATCCCCGTTTCCATAATGGTTTTTCCAATTCAGTCAAGGGGTCAATATACAAAAGAATACGCATGTAACTAAAATTCACCGAGCTGGTTGAAGATAGCCTTTGGCTCCGTTCCGAGAGCGACTGCCATTCCGACTCGCCATTCTTTCTCGATTCCTTTTAACGCTAATGCACGTACTTCTGGCCAAAGCGCTTGAGGAATTGTGGTAACGCCATCTTGATCTGCCAAGATGTAATCTCCATTGGAAATACTGATGCCGCCAATAGTAATTGGTTTATTCATCGCTCGAACGGTTCCTTCGAACTTGATATCTACGCAATAATAGCCTCGCGCAAAGACTGGATAACCAAGCTTTTCAACATCCACTTTATCACGAGTAACACCGTCAACCACTGTCCCAATCGCTCCAGCTCGCATTGCAAGCTGAGCATTTAGATTTCCAAAATACGCATGTTCTGGAACTTTATTCTCCACCACAATTACGTCACCGGGTCGAATAAATTGATATGAATCTAGACCTTTATATATGCCCTGCCAATTGTCATCAGGCGTGGGATGATCTAGTTGCAGTGTTTTTGCACGACCAAAAAAACGACCTGTGCCAGTAATAGCTCTGGGAAGGGTCAGCGCATAGCCCAATTCTCTCGTAACATCCGAAATCATCGATGTGTTCAAGTAAGGCGCTAAGGCTCCTAATTCAAGATTCTCTTGCGCTCTAGCGCCTGCCGCGATAGTTTCAGCAAGCTCTAAATCTTGAGGCCAATTTACATCCACAGATTCAGTTGGATTTAATAAAAAAAGAAGAGGTTTCTTTCCGAAGCGTTTACCGCTGTCAACAACCGATGCGCGTACGATGTATAGCGACATGGCTTCAATAGTGACTTGTGGTAGGTCTATGCTATTAGGTATCCTTCCTCTTCCATATAAGGGCTGCCCGTCTTCCCACAGATACTGCTTTTCCTGGGTAACCGCGATCAATGAGTCATGATCAGGGGAGGCTAATAATGTTTCTATCGCACGTTGTATTGTCTCTGCGCTGACAAATGGCGCCGTGCAGAGCGCTTGGATATAGATATCGGCCGCAACCTGGCTGCATTCCCATGCAAAGAGTTCATGACCATCAGTCGCATTAGAAGCCAATGGTGCTGGACGCTTCAAGGATATTACTGAAAGATCATCGGCTAATGACGCGATTTCTTCGCTATCAGTATCTAAGAAAACCTGGTCAATTAAAGAACATTCCAATAGCTGATGTAGTTTACGTTTAAATAAATACTCGCCATCCAGTACGGATAGGTTCTTATTCTGAATGCGTTCGCTAGAGCCTTTAGCTGGGGTAAATGCAACTATTCTCATGCCAAGTCCTTATTAATCTGTACAATGAATGCGGCGCCATGCCAACCATATGAACAGTAATGATTGAACGTAATTGCTGGGTTCTTTTTAAGCCATTCTGAGGCAGCTAACCGTTCTCCGTGTTGATTAGATGCCTTAAAGCAATTCCAATCATCGAATAGGATTACTGCACCTGTTTGCAACATGGAAGTAAAATTATTTAGTACATCTAAACAGGATTTATGAAGATCGACATCGACATGTAGCACCGCTATTTTTATATTTGGATTATTGCGAGTAAATATAGGAAGAGACTCATTAAACCAACCAGCGACAAAATCAATCTCTGGATTAAACGTATACACCCCATACTGTTCTAGCTTTTTCTCCACTAAATCCTGTGCAAACTTAAATTGTCCTGAAAAAAACTGTTCTGATTCAATATCTTGACCTTCTAAATTTGGAAGGCCGTCGAAAGAATCACAGAGAACAAAATTTTTGCATACATTGGCACGACAGTATGCTCGAATAGCACTAATTGCCGATCTACCAGAGGCAACTCCACATTCGACGTATGCACCTGTTATCAGATTGTCTTGAAGAAATTTTGCAATAATTGAATGAATGTCCACTCGACCCCAAGCGCTCATTAAGCTTGGCATCTCCGCTGTGTATGGTAATGGATCCAGTTCGTCAATTCTTTGTTCTTGCACCATGGTTAGCCTCGCCAAAATGAAATATTTGCTGGTGAGTGAACATACCCTATGCTAGAACGGGTAGATGTAACTGTTAATTTTCTAACTGGCCAGCGTTGATCCAGTTCGACACGACTTTTTGATATGTCTGCTAATCCAACATACAAAAAATATTCACCTGCGGGGAGATATAGTTTAAATCTATAACTTAAAAAATTCAGACCTGGTTCGAGAGAAAAATTCGTGTTCGCATAGATAGTGTTATCACCCCAAATGTCTACACCTGTTTTATTCTTGAGAGAAAAACCACTTACCGCTTTAGAGAATTTTGCATAACTCTTAATTGACGCTCTAATTTCTATCTCATCGCCTGATGAGAATATTTCTTGTTGCTTTCCCTTCTCATTGAGAAATTCAATATTTAAATATTGAGCCTCTTTGGTCCCCATGCTGGTTTCTTTAATACCACCAAGTTCACTCTGATAACTTTTCAACTCAATATTAGTAGATGAAGTAGTAGCACTCTCAGTTTTTGTAGAGGATGGAGGAATATTACGTGTTAATTGATCATATTGCTTGATGACCGCAAGGCTATCAGAATTGTCCGCTACGATACTGCCATGATCTACCAAAATAGCACGATCACATAACCGTGCAATACTACCCATATCGTGAGAAACAAATAAAATGGTTGTCCCATTTTCTTGTAATTCTTTCATGCGCAACATGCATTTAAGTTGAAATCCTGCATCGCCTACCGCAAGCGCCTCATCTACGATCAGAATATCAGGATCTAATTGCACCTGAACAGCAAATGCAAGTCGTAGTAGCATACCGCTGGAGTATGTTTTGACTGGCTGTTCAATAAACTCACCAATATCAGCAAATTCCGCAATGTCATCATAGCGTTCTCGCACGAGTTCCTGACTGAGTCCAAGAATTGAGCCATTCATATAAACGTTTTCACGACCAGTGAATTCGGGGTTAAATCCAGATCCGAGTTCTAACAATGCTGCAATGCGGCCATGGGCGATTGCGTTTCCGCTGGTTGGATTAAGTGTTCCGCAGATAAGTTGAAGTAAAGTGGATTTGCCACTGCCATTGCGACCTACAAGGCCGATAGTTTCACCCTTTTTTACTTCAAATGAAACGTCCTTCAGGGCCCAAAATTCACGAAAATATTGTTTACGACCACGAGCTAGCATCTGCATAAGTCGATCACGAGGCTTATCGTAAATGTGGTAGCACTTGGAGAGGTCACTTACACTAATAGCAATACTAGAGGACATCGGCAAATCCCTTTCGTGTTTTTTGAAACCACGCAAAACCTAACCATGCAACTAGCGCTGTGCAAAGCAAATAGATTAAGAAAAAGGTCAATTCCGGTGTCTTACCCCAAAACAATACTTCTCGGCCTTGTTCTATGGCAGGAGCGATAGGATTGAGTAGTAATATCTGGCGAAATTTTTCTGGGATTGCGGATGCCGGATAAAAAATTGGAGAAAGAAACATTAATACAGTCGTTATTATACTAATGAATTGAGACACATCACGTAAATAAACTCCTAGCGACGCTAGCCCCCATGTGAGTCCCATTATAAGTAATAGTAAAGGTAGAAGGACGAAGGGAAGTAATAAGATAGTGATGTGAGGAACACCAAAAAATATTAAATATGCAATGAGCCAGACTCCGAGGCTAACTAAGGCGTGAAATAACACCGCACCTAAACTTACCCATGGTAGTATCTCCAAAGGAAAGACTACTTTTTTCACATAATTTACATTGGAAAGGATTAGACTCGGTGCTCGGTTCAAGCATTCAGAAAACATGTTGAACACGATTAATCCAGAAAATAAAATTAATGCAAATTCTGTTTTTGTATCACTTCCTGTATCCCAACGAGCTTTGAATACAACACTGAAGACGAAGGTGTATACGGCAAGCATAAATATTGGATTAAAGAGCGACCATAAAATCCCAAAAAATGAACCTCGGTACCGCCCAATAACCTCTCGTTTTACCATCGCGTAAATAAGAGTACGGTTGCGCCATAAGCTGGCACCCATCTCTTTTGGAGAGATTGAAAAGTGTTGCATTAGGTGAATTTCTCAGAATGCTCTAGGAGCTGGCCTTGCATGTCTTTGGATGAAATAATAGGCTCACAATTAGTTCCCCAATCTATATCTAATGTTGGATCGCTCCAGAGAATACTGCGTTCATACTCAGGGGCATAGTAGTTAGTGGTCTTATATAAAAATTCAGCAGTATCGCTTAAGGTTAAAAAACCGTGTGCAAAACCTTCAGGTATCCAAAGCTGATTTTTATTTTCTGCGGTTAATATTTCCCCAACCCATTGGCCAAAAGTAGGGGAGCTTTTACGTATGTCTACTGCTACGTCAAAGACTGCACCGAGGACCACACGTACCAATTTTCCTTGGGGTTGCATGATTTGGTAATGCAGCCCACGCAATACATTCCTCACTGATTTCGAATGATTATCTTGGACAAAATTTATAGTTCGGCCAGTAGCTATTTCGAATTGTGCATGGTTAAAGCTTTCGAAAAAGAAGCCCCGATCATCGCCAAACACTTTGGGTTCGAATAATATGACGTCGGGGATGGCAAGAGGGGTCGCTTTCATTTAGTACACCGTTTCTTTAAGTATTCGCAGCAGATACTGGCCATAACCGTTTTTTGTCAATGGCTGTGCAAGTTTCTCTAGCTGTGTGGCGTCAATCCATTGCTGCCGAAAAGCAATTTCCTCGGGACAGGACACTTTCAATCCTTGCCGGTTCTCTAGTGTTGCAATGAACTGGCTGGCATCCAATAAGGATTCATGTGTGCCGGTATCTAGCCACGCGTAGCCTCGACCCATGATTTCAACGTGCAATTCGCCTTGCTCTAAGTACAAGCGATTCAAATCGGTAATTTCTAGCTCCCCCCGTGGGGATGGTTTCAAGCTTTTGGCAAGGTCTACGACATGGTGATCGTAGAAGTAGAGACCGGTTACCGCATAGTTGGACTTGGGTTTATTGGGTTTTTCTTCCAGTGAAAGCACTTTTCCAGTGTCGTTGAATTCTGCAACGCCGTAACGTTCTGGATCATGGACATGATATGCAAAAACACTGGCGCCTTCAGTACGTTGCATGGCGCTGCTTAGCAATCGATCAAAGTCGTGACCGTAATAAATATTGTCGCCAAGCACTAACGCCGATAGGTCGTTGCCGATAAAGTCTTCACCTATGATAAAGGCCTGGGCCAGGCCATCGGGGCTGGCCTGCACGGCATATTGCAGATTCAAGCCCCATTGGCTGCCATCGCCCAATAGTTGTTCGAAGCGGGGAGTATCTTGCGGTGTCGAAATGATCAGGATGTCGCGTATGCCGGCCAACATCAGTGTGCTTAGCGGGTAATACACCATTGGCTTGTCGTATACGGGCAGCAATTGTTTGCTGATCGCTAACGTAGCGGGGTGTAGGCGGGTGCCGGAGCCCCCCGCCAGTATGATGCCTTTGCGCTTCATCTAAATATCCGTTTTTGTCAGCTGATCAATCGTGCGATCAGCATATATAGTCCAATGGGGAATTTCCAGGCCCAGGGCAATGCTTAGTTTGCCGGTGTTCAGGCGCGAGTTCTTCGGCCGTTTGGCGGGTAGTGGATATTCGTCGGTGCTGATAGGGCGTATGTACGCCGCATCCAATGCCAGCGGCACGCCGTTTTTCTTTAGTTTGTCGACGATATGCGTAGCGAAGCCGTGCCAACTGACTTCGCCGGCGGCGCTTAGGTGGTAGACGCCTTCAGCCAAGGCGTTTCGCTTGTGCGCGTTGATAGCCAGGGCGGTGACGTCGGCGATAAGCTCGGCCGAGGTGGGGGCGCCTGTCTGGTCGGCGACTATGCCAAGGCTGTCGCGCTCTTTGGCAAGGCGCATGATCGTTTTGATGAAGTTGCCGCCGTGGGACGAAAACACCCAACTGGTGCGAAAAATCAGTGCCTGGCAGCCGCTGCGCAGAATAGCCTCTTCGCCGTCCAGCTTGCTGCGGCCATAGGCGCTTTGCGGGTTGGTGTCGTCGGTTTCCATATACGCGCCGCTGGGCTTTTCGCCATCGTAGACATAGTCGGTGGAATAGTGGACCAGCAGCGCATTGGCGTTGCTGGCATAGTCCGCGATAGCCTTTACCGCCGCGGCATTTACGTTGTGGGCGGCGGCTTCGTCGCTTTCAGCCTTGTCTACGGCGGTGTAGGCTGCCGCGTTCACAATGATATTGGGAGCATGCGTCAGCAAGATCCGTTCCAGGCCGTCTATATTTTCCAGGTTGGCTTCCGCGCGCCCCAGGCACACCAGTTGCCCCAACGGCAGCAAAGTGCGTTGCAGCTCGTGGCCTACCTGGCCATTTTTACCTAATAGCAATATTTTCATGCGGCGTATTGTTTATTGACCCAGGCTTGATAGGCGCCGCTGCTTACATTGGCGACCCATGGCTGATTGTGCAAATACCATTGTACGGTTTTGCGTATGCCGGTTTCGAATGTCTCGGCGGGTGTCCAGCCCAGCTCTTTTTCCAGCTTGGTCGCGTCGATGGCGTAGCGCCTGTCGTGGCCGGCGCGGTCTTTAACAAAGGTAATTTGGCTGTTGTACGATTTGCCGTCGCTGCGCGGCTGCAAGTCGTCCAGGATCGAGCACAGCGTGTTGACGACATCCAGGTTGGCTTTTTCGTTCCAGCCGCCCACGTTGTACACCTCGCCGACCTGGCCCGCTTCCAGTACGCGCCTGATGGCGCTGCAATGGTCTTTTACGTACAGCCAGTCACGGATTTGCTGGCCGTCGCCATAGATAGGCAAGGGTTTGCCGGCCAGGGCATTCAGTATACAAAGGGGGATCAGCTTTTCCGGAAAATGATAGGGGCCGTAGTTGTTGGAGCAGTTGGTGGTCAGCACCGGCAGCCCGTAGGTATGGTGATAAGCGCGTACCAGGTGGTCCGATGCGGCTTTGCTGGCGGAATAGGGGCTATTGGGCTCGTAGCGCTTGGTTTCACTGAATGCCGGATCGGCCTTGCTTAACGACCCGTAGACTTCGTCGGTGGATACGTGCAGGAAACGGAAATTGTCTTTGGCCGCGCCTTCCAGCTTGTTCCAATAGGCTTTTACCGCCTCCAGCAGGTGGAAAGTGCCCACAATATTGGTTTGGATGAAGTCCTCCGGGCCATGGATGGACCTGTCCACATGGCTTTCGGCGGCAAAATTCAGAACCGCCCTGGGCTGGTGTTCTGCCAGCAAGCGGGCGGCCAAAGCGGGGTCGCCGATGTCGCCGTGTATGAATACATGGTGTTTGTTGCCTTGCAGGCTGGCCAGGTTTTCCAGGTTGCCGGCATACGTTAGCTTATCAAGGTTGATAACCGTTTCATTGTTGACGCTAAGCCAATCCAGTACAAAGTTCGAACCAATAAAACCGGCGCCGCCGGTGACTAAAATACTCATGCTTTAAAATCCCTGTGCATTGCAATTGGAAGCTTGATTACGTACACAGAACGTAAGTCAGCATCCTGCTAGACCTTGTCACGAAAGAATATTCAGGCCGAACCTGTTGTGGCAATGAGTGGAATGAACAGGTATAAGATGCAACGCTTTATAAGTTACCCGTTTTATTCCCCCAAAGGCGCGACATTGTAACATTGCACTAGATTTTGCTAATGCATGGAAGCCGCATTTGGGCCTTCACCGGGATGGTTGTTTTTTATGAAACACAAAACGCTACAAATCAGGCCTCCTTGCAGATGGAAAAATGCATCACGCCGAGGATTGGATATCACTTTCTGGGTGAAAGCGCATGCCAGTATCTATTAAAGTGGCAATAAGCGGGCCTCTCGTTGAAATTCTAATGGCTACCTACAATGGCGATGCTTTTTTGGCTGCGCAGATCGACTCCATTCTGGCCCAAAGCTACCCCAACTGGAGGCTGGTCATCCATGATGATGGGTCAAGCGACTCTACCGTCAAGCTTGTAGGCGACTATGTGGCGCGTTTCCCCGAGCGCATCGTTATGCTGGATGATGGGGTGGTGTGCGGCGGGGCAAAGAACAATTTTGCCCACCTTATGGCGCACGCCTCCGCGGACTACATTATGTTTGCCGACCAGGACGATGTGTGGCTGCCCGGAAAAATCAAGGATTCTTTGGTCCTGTTGCTGAAGGACGAGGCGACGCAGGGCAAGCAGGCGCCTTTGGCTGTCTTTACCGACCTTGCCGTAGTGGATGAGCAACTGAATAGTATTGCGCCATCGTTTTGGGCCTTCCAGAATCTGAGGCCTGGGCAACTGGCTTGCTCTATTCACAATTTGGCGGTTCGCAATTGTATAACCGGGTGTACCCTGCTTATGAATCGGTCGGCCCTTGCCGTCTGTGTCCCTATTTTGCCTGTGGCGGTCATGCATGATTGGTGGTGTGGCCTGAAAATTCTGCAGGCAGGGGGCAAGTTGATACCCTTGAATGTTCCCACGGTTCTGTACAGGCAGCATGAGGACAATGCGGTAGGCGCCACACAGTGGACGCCGATGGCGGTTCTTCAAAAAGTATTGCGCTTTCGCCAGCATCGCAAGGATTTGATGGCGAACTATGCGATGGCCAGGTATTTTCTTTGCTATGGCAATTTTTTCTCTTTTTGTATAAAAAAAATCGTCGTGATGATTCGTTAAGCGGTTTGCATAGGGGGCGGTCAGGAAGGGGCGTCGGGAATCGCTTTGACACCGGCTACAATCTTTTTCTCGTTATGCTGGATTTTTTTCGGTTATATAAGCCGCAACCCATGAAGCCTAGCTCGCATTCCCCTCCCATGTTGGCAGAACGTTACCCGCTTGCGTTTTTGGCGGCGGTGGCCGAATTCCTGTTGATTATTTCCGGCAGCTATATCGCCCATTACTTGCGTTTTGGCGATTGGTTCATGGTGGATCACTACCTGGCCGCCACGTTTATCGTGGCTCTGATGGTGGTGCTGTGCCAGGTATTGCTGGGCAATTATCTGTCGTGGCGCGGCCGGTATTTTTTCCGGCAGTTGGGGCGTGTCTATACCGCCTGGCTGCTGGCCTTGGCCATTGTTACCAGCCTGGCGGTGTTCCTTAAGGTTTCCGACGCCTATTCCCGCATTTGGCTCGCCAGCACCCTGGCTGCTGCCGTTGTGCTGATCACCGTGTTTCGTTTGGCTATTTTTCTTGTGCTGCGCAGGATACGAAGCCGAGGGCGCAATCTTAAGCAAGCCCTGATTGTCGAGGCGGGCGCGTCCGCCCATGCCTTGAAGTCCAGGCAGGCCGAGTTGTCGGAGCATGGTTATCAGATCGCCAGGATATTGCCGCTGGAAAACAATCAGGCCTGGCTGCATCGGCTGGTTTCCGAAGTGATCGAGGCGGGTGTGCACGAGGTTTGGCTGTGTCTGCCTTTGCATGAGGGCGAATCCATCAAGACGATATTGCATGCCTTGCGCCACCAGACGGTGGATATCCGCTATTTGCCGGACTTGGGCGATTTGCCCTTGCTGAATCACCGGGTCAGCGAGATTGCCGGGCTTTATGCGCTGGATATCAGCCGCAGTCCCATGGAGGGGCCGGCTCGGCTGGTCAAGCGCCTGGAGGATCTGGTTCTAGGCTTGTTGATCTTCCTGGTGATGCTGCCTGTCTGCGTGGTGATTGCCATTGCCATCAAATGCTCGTCCTCGGGCCCGGTGATATTCAAGCAATACCGCACGGGAATAAATGGCCGGCGCTTCAAGGTGTATAAGTTCCGCTCCATGGAGGTGCATGACGAGGGCTCGGGCGGTGTTACGCAGGCCCATTACGGCGACCCTCGCATTACCCGGCTGGGGGCGTTTTTGCGCCGCACTAGCCTGGACGAGCTTCCGCAGTTCTACAACGTGCTGCAGGGCCGCATGTCTATTGTCGGCCCCAGGCCGCATGCGCTGGCGCATAACGACTATTATAAAAACCAGGTCGAGTCCTACATGCAGCGGCACAAGGTGAAGCCGGGCATAACCGGCTGGGCGCAAGTCAATGGCTACCGAGGCGAAACCGACGAGCTGATCAAAATGGAAAAGCGCGTGGAGCACGACCTTTGGTATATCGACAATTGGTCTTTGGGGCTGGATTTGAAGATTATTTTCAAGACCGTTTATTGTGGCTTCGTGAATGGCCAGCCCTAAGGCGGCAAGGGTCAGGCTGACCGGATGAACGAGAATAACGCCTTGCGCGTGAAAGTGATTGTCCCGACCTACAACGGCGGGCGTATCTGGAAGGATTGCGCCCGGGCGCTGGCCCAGGCTCAGGCGGCGACGCCCGCGGTTTCCGGGGTCGTGGTGGTGGATTCGTCGTCGCGCGACGATACGGTGGCGGTGGCGCACGCTTGCGGGTTTACGGTGGATGTTATTGATTTCCGCGATTTTGACCACGGCGGAACGCGCAACCGCGCTTGTTTCTCGGTGGCCGGCGATGCCGATATTGTTGTGTTTCTTACGCAGGATGCGGTTCTGGATGCCGATTCGGCGCTGGCTGATTTGGCGGCTGCGTTTTCGGATCCGGACGTGGCGGTGGCCTATGGCCGGCAATTGCCCCACCTTGATGCGAACCCGCTGGCCGCGCATGCGCGCTTGTTCAATTATCGCGATAAAAGCTATGTGTGCGGTCGCGAGGCCAGGGCGGCAATGGGGCTGAAAACGGTTTTCACTTCCAATTCGTTTGCGGCGTACCGCATGTCGGTGTTCAAGGAACTGGGCGGGTTTCCGGAAAAAAACATACTTAGCGAAGACATGTACTTTGCCGCGAAGGCGGTAATGGGCGGCTATAAGGTGGCGTATGTGGCGCAGGCGGCGGTGCGGCATTCGCATAACTACACGCCCCTGGAAGAGTTCCGCCGTTATTTCGATATTGGCGTGTTCCATCACGACGAAGCCTGGATCGCCGGGAATTTCGGCGGGGCGGGGGGCGAAGGGCGGCGGTTTATCGCATCCGAATTGCGCTATTTGTTCAAGAATGCGCCCACGTGGATCCCCCGGGCGTGCGTGAATAATTTTTTCAAGATAGCGGGCTATAAGCTGGGGAAGAATTATTCCCGGCTGCCGGGCGGGTTAAGGCGCTGGTTCAGTATGCATCGGAAGTATTGGGATGCGGTGGGGTAGGTTGTTTGCGGGCTTTGTTTTGTCGGTGGATGCGTATTTTTACGCGATGACATTTGCGTTCAGCCGGGCTGTTTTGTTGTGGGAGTGTTTTCTATAGTGGTTGGGTCTGCAACTTACCCTTCCGCTTTTGCATGTCTCACAAGTCCGATTACGACGGCGCCTGGAAAGAGGCCCTGCATGCTTACTTCGACGGTTTCCTTGCCTTGCTCTGGCCCGAACTGCACAAGCAGGTGGATTGGTCCTGCCCGCCGGTTTTCATGGACAAGGAACTGCGGCAAATCACTCGCATCGCCAAGCTGGGTAATCGGCGCGCCGACATGCTGGTCGAAGTACGCCTGCTCAATGGCAAATTTGCCTTGGCCCTGATCCATGTCGAAATCCAGGGCAGGTTGACCAAGGTGTTTTTGCTGCGCATGTATCAATACCATATCCGGATCAAAGAGAAATACCCGGAACATGTGCTGATAAACCTGGCGGTGCTGACCCATCAGGCCAGGGCGCTGAGCAGCGTGACCTACGTGCATGAAGGCGACTGGAAATACAGTCAGGAAAGCATAGGGCAACTATTCCGTATCATCGACGCCGTGCTACGATTGCCGGAGCCGTTGGAAATCGAATTTGACAACATCATCAGTCAAATTGAGGAGGAAAAACAAATGACTTATGTCACCAGTATCGAACGCGTCAGACTCAAGCGCGAGCGGCAGAAAGGCGTCGCCGAGACATTAACCACACAAATCACGAGCAAATTCGGTTCGCTTCCCGATTGGGCTCAAGCCCGCATTGCGCAAGCCGATGACGTCGTTCTAAAGCAGTGGGCCGTCCAAATATTGAATGCGCAGCGCATCGACGATGTGTTTGCTTAAGGTAGGTTTGCATTTATTCGCATGCTCATTCATCCGTATTTTTACGCGATGACATTTGCGTTCAGTGGGGCTAGGGTTACTACCAGCATAACTTCCGCCTAACTGCCTATCAATAAACAGTACTTGATTCGTTCCTCCGACGGTCTATACACTCGTTGCCAATAAGGGCAGTGTGTATCCACAACTACGGAGGCGTATCGGTATGTCGGACAGCGTCAAAACTATTTATATCAATGGCAAGTGGTCGGAATCCCATGGCGGGGGCGCGATCGATGTGATTGCGCCCAGCAATGGCGCTGTCATAGGCAAGATTTCTCGCGGAGGCGCGCAGGATATCGATGCGGCGGTTGCCGCGGCGCGGCAGGCCTTCGAGGGCGTGTGGGGCAATACGGCGGCGGTCGATCGCGGCCGGCTTTTGTCCCGCCTGGGATTGAAGATTGCCGAGCACGCTGAAGAGCTGGCGCTGCTGGAGGCCCGCGATACCGGCAAGGCCATGAAGCTGGCCCGCAGCGATATTGCCGCGACAGCGCGCTATTTCGAGTATTACGGCGGTGCGGCCGATAAGCTGCATGGCGACACGATTCCCTTCCTGGAAGGTTATCAGGTGCTTATCGTGCGCGAGCCGCGCGGCGTGGCCGGGCAGATTATTCCCTGGAATTACCCGGCCCAGATGTTCGGGCGCACAGTTGCCGCCGCGCTGGCCGCGGGCAATACGACGGTGCTCAAGCCGGCCGAAGAGGCTTGCCTGAGCGTTATCCGCCTGGCCGAACTGGCCGGCGAAGTGGGCATTCCCGCCGGTGTGTTGAATGTGGTGACGGGCTATGGGGAAGAGGCCGGCGCGGCGCTGTCGTCGCACAAGGGTATCGATTTCCTGTCGTTCACGGGTTCGCCGGAAGTGGGCACCCTGATTCAAAAGGCGGCGGCCGACAATCACGTTCCCTGCGTGCTGGAACTGGGCGGCAAGTCGCCGCAAATCGTGTTCGAGGATGCCGATGTGGAAAAGGCCCTGCCGGTGGTGGTGGCGGCCATTATCCAGAACACCGGGCAAACCTGCTCGGCCGGCAGCCGGGTGCTGATCCAGCGTTCGATCTACGAAGAGTTTGTCGCGGCGCTGGCCAAGCGCATCAATGCGGTGCGCGTGGGTTCGCACGATGCCGACCTGGATTGCGGTCCGGTGATCAGCGCCGTGCAGTGCGAGCGGGTCAAGGGTTTCCTGGACCGCGCCGCCGCGGACGGCATTGCGGTCATTGGCCAGGGCAAGCTGGACGCCAGCGCGGTCAGCAGCGGTTTTTATGTCACGCCCACCTTGCTTGGGCCGGTGCACGAAACACACGAGCTGGCGCAGGACGAGGTGTTCGGCCCGGTGCTGGTGGCGATTCCATTCGACGATGAAGAAGACGCCGTCCGTATCGCCAATGGCACGGATTTCGGCCTGATCGCGGGCGTTTGGTCGGAAAACGGCGCCAGGCAGATGCGCATGGCCAAGAGGCTGCGCGTGGGGCAGGTTTATATCAATGGCTATGGCGCGGGCGGCGGTATCGAGCTGCCGTTCGGCGGCTTCAAGCGCAGCGGCCACGGACGCGAAAAGGGTTTCGAGGCCTTGAAGGAATATACCGTGGCCAAGACTATTGTCATCAATCATAAGTAATTGCTTGCCGGAGACATCATCGATGTTGAATTCTCAAGAATCGAAACTGCCGCCCAAGCAGTTCGACCCCGGCCGTGAAGGTCCGCTAAGCGATGTGCGGGTGCTGGATCTGTCGCGCCTGGTGGCGGGCAATATGCTTACCTTGTTCCTGGCGGACTTCGGCGCCGATGTGCTCAAGATCGAGCGCGAAGGCAAGGGCGACGATCTGCGCAGTTGGCGTGAAGCCGGCGAGCCCATCTACTGGAAGGTGTATGGGCGCAACAAGCGGTCGGTGGTGCTGGACTTGAAGTCGGAAGATGGCTTGTCGGCCTTGAAGCGCCTGGTTGTCCATTCGCATGTCTTTGTCGAAAACTTCGTGCCGGGCGGCCTGGAGAAAATGGGCCTGGCGCCGGAACTGTTGCTGGAAATCAATCCCAGGCTGGTGATCGTGCGGGTGTCGGGCTGGGGACAGACCGGGCCGTACAGCCACAAGCCCGGCTTCGGCACGCTGGTGGAAGCCATGTCGGGCTTTGCCCATCTGAACGGCTACGCGGACAAGCCGCCGGCCTTGCCGCCGCTGGCCATGGCCGACATGATCGCCGGCATTTATGGCGCGGCCGGGGTGATGACCGCCTTGCGCGTGGCCGAGCGCGACGGCAAAGGGCAGGTGGTGGATTTGTCGCTTGTTCGAGCCGATTTTTTCTTTTATTTCGTCCGAGGCGCTGAAGTTCCAGTTGATGGGCGAGCCGACCATGCGTTCGGGCAATCAGTCGTCGCACACCGCGCCGCGCAATGTTTATATGTGCGGCGACGGCAAGTATGTGGCGATGTCGGGCTCGATGCAGTCCATGGCCATGCGTATTTTCGACACCATAGGCCGGCCCGAGCTGAAAACGCACGAGAAATTCCGCGACAACGATGCGCGGGTGCGCAATAAGGACGAGCTTGACGGGATTATCGGCGCCTTCATCATCCAGCGTTCGCAGCAAGAGAACCTGGATATTTTCGAGCGCGAGGGCGTGACGGTGGGGCCGGTTTGTTCGGTCGCCGATCTGGTGGATCATCCGTATGTCGTAGGCCGCGAGGCGATGGTGTCGCTGGAGGACGCCGAGCTGGGCCATATCACCGCGCACAACATTATTCCGCGCCTGGGCGCGACCCCCGGCGGTTTCCGCCGGCCCGCGCCCGGGCTGGGCGAACACACCCGACAGGTTCTGGACGAACTTGAACAACTGGATGCCATTCAAAAAGGCGAGGGTTCTCATGTCTGATATTCATCTTTGGCGTTCCTTATTATTTGTGCCGGCCACCAGCGACCGCTTTGTCGAAAGCGCGTTGCGCCGGCCCGCCGACGTATTGCAGATCGATCTGGAAGACAGCGTCGCGCCCGACGATAAAGAGCTGGCGCGCGGCCGCGTGCGCGATATTGCCCGCAAATTCACCGCCGCCGGCTACGATGTCGCGGTGCGCATCAACCGGCCGTGGCGCATGGCGCTGCGCGATGTCGAGCAGTCGGTCTGCGCCGACGTGGCGGCGCTGACCTTGCCCAAGGTGCCGGATGCTTCCTATGTGCGCTTCATCGGCGAAGTTTTGGACGAGTGCGAAACGGAGCAAGGGCTGCCCGTCGGCCATACACGCTTGATCGTCATGATCGAGGACGCCGAAGGCCTGGCCAATATGGCGGAAATCGCCGCCGCCGGCCCTCGGGTTTGCGGCTTGATCGTCGGCGCCGAGGATTTGGCCGTCAGCATGCGCATGGCCGTCAACGAGGACGCGCTGTACATTCCCAATGCGATGGCCGTTGCCGCCTGCCGCCGCGCCGGCATAGTGCCTATCGGTTTTGTCGGATCGGTGGCCGATTTCAAGGACGAAGACGAATTCCGCGACAAGATCAAGCGCGCGCGCGGCCTGGGTTTCGACGCGGCGTTTTGCATACACCCCAAGCAGGTCGAGATCGTCAACGAAGAATTCGCGCCCAAGCTGGCCGACGTGGAAACCGCCCGCCTTCTGATCGCCGAGTTCGAGAAGCAGAAGGCGCTGGGCAAGGCGGCCTGCACCTTCAACGGCCGCATGGTGGATTTGCCTGTGGTCTTGCAGGCGCGCCAGTTGGTGGAGCGCTATCAGGCTTATCAACAGCGCGGACGTTGAAAGCTTGGCGGCCGGCCAAGGCGTTGGCGGCGCCGGCGGAAAGCAGGCGGGGAACATGCTCCCCGCTTGCCGGCTCGGCTAACATAGGGCCATGAATCTACGCCAACTCTCGTACTTTATTGCGGTTGCCGAGCACCGGTCCATTGTCAAGGCCGCGCAATTGCTGCACATATCGCAGCCGGCCATCAGCACCCAGATCAAGCTGCTGGAAGAAGAGCTGGAAGTCCAATTGTTCGAGCGCCGCCAAGAGGGCACTATCCTGACCCCGGAGGGCGCGGATTTCCTGGGCTATGCGCGGATTGCGCTGGACGCCCTGGATGCCGCCAAGGCCAATTTGCGTTCGCGCCAGGTGGCCGAGGTCGGTACCGTGACTGTCGGTATTCCCGGCTCGCTTAGCCTGTTGCTGACCCTGTCGCTGATCGAACAGGTAAGCCGGGATTGTCCCAATATCAAAGTCAAGGTGGTGACCGGCCTTTCGGGCCATCTGGCCAAATGGATCATGGACGGCACCATAGACTTTGGCCTGGTGTATAGCAGTTCCGATGTCATGGGGCTGGATTTCGAGTTGCTGATGAAAGAGCAGTTGTTCCTGGCCGTGCACAGCAAGAATGCCGGTCCGGTCCGGGAGATGTGCGTCAACGGCGATATTTCCTTTGCCAATTTGCGGCATTTGCCTTTGGTTATGCCGGGCCGTGAGCATGGCCTGCGGGCGCTGGCCGAACAGGTTGCGTCCACCGTTGGCGTGGCGCTGAATGTCGGCACTGAACTGGACGCGCACGACCTGCTGCTGGAACGTGTGTTGCGCAGCGCCGACGCCACTATTTTGTCGCTGGCGGCGCTGAAAAACATACGCATTCCGCAAGAGGACATTTTTACCGCCCATATTGTCGACCCGGTGATCGAGCGCCGCGTATGCCTGGCCTATGCTTCCGATCGGCCCTTGACCCGCACGGCGCGCCGCGTCGAAGTGATGTTGCGCGATTTGCTGAAAACGGAATCGCGCGCGGGCTGGTGGCGCTTTGCGGCGATTAACGAGTAGCCTGGATGGGCGCGCCGGGCGGGCAATGTCAGGGGCGTGGCCCGATTAAAAAAAGCGCCGCAGCCTGGCGGGTTTGGGCCGGCGGCTACGCCACCTTACAGGCTTTTGTGCAGAAAAATATTAACTTTTTCTTAAATGTATACTAGAATCCAATCAAGATTTCAGTCTTGCGATGCCACGTCGCGCACTCTGGTTTTTCGGCAAGCTGATCCCTACTCACTATTCGGAGACCAAGGAATGACTCAAGTTTCACTACGGACAGTATGGAGCGCCACCCAGCGGTATTCGCTGGCGGCGTGCATAGGGCTTGCGGCCATGCCGGCGGCCAGTTTCGCCGACGCGCTGGCTGTGCCCACCGATAGCCCGCGCATCCAGGCTATCCAGAAGGCCGGCGTATTGAAGGTGGGCGTGTTGTCGAATCCGCCCTGGCTGGTGGAAAACACCCGCGGCGGGGACGAGGCCTGGGCCGGTCCGGGCTGGATTCTGTCGAAAGAATACGCCAAGCGCCTGGGCGTCAAGCTGCAGGCGGTATTGGTGTCGCATGAAACCAAGGTGCCGGTGCTGGCCGCCAATCAGGTCGACATGACGATCTCGCCCTTGTCGGTTACCCCCGCCCGCCAAAAAGTGGTGGACTTCGTCACCTATTCGAAAACCAGCTTGTGCGTGTTCGGCCGGGCCGATAACCCCAAGGTGAAAAACGCCAAGTCGGTCGATGACTTCAACAAGGCCGATATTACCGTGGCCTATCTGACCGGTGGCGGCGAAGAAGCCTGGGTCAAATCGCGTTTCCCGAACGCCAAGCTGCGCGGCGTCACCAGCGGCGTAGCCGCCCCGGTCGAGGAAATTATGGCCAAGCGCGCCGACGTCACGCCTATCAACCGCATTCCATGGATCGCCCTGAACAAGAAGGTCAAGGGTTTGCATGCCTTGCCCGAAGGCAACAATTGCCAGGACAGCACGGAAATGGCGTCCGATATCGGTTTGGCCATCGACAAGGGCCAGCCCAAGTATCTGGCCTGGCTGGAAGCGGTCAAGGTCAATATGCAAGCGCAGCTTACCGCTGACGAAAAAGCCTCTATTGAAAAAATGTAGCAAAGCAATGGGCGCCGCCGCGTTGTCGCGGGGGCGCGCTGTTTCATTGCATTATTTCGCGGGATAGGTATGGAGTTTGATTTCAGTCCGGTGTTCGAAAGCGGCTGGTTTTTGCTTTCGGGCGTCGGCGTAACGGTCTTGTTATCGTTGCTGGCCGTGCTGGGCGGCACAATCCTGGGCACGGCGATGGGCCTGGGGCGCTGCTATGGGCCGCGTTGGCTGGCCTTGATCCTGACCTTTTATATCGACACCATGCGTTCGATTCCCGTGCTGGTCATTCTGGTGTGGGTGTACTTTGCCTTCCCGATATTGACCGGGTTTAGCCTGCCGCCGTTCTGGGCGGCCTTGACGGCGCTAAGCCTGCACCTGGCCGCGTATGTGGCGGAAATCCTGCGCGCGGGTATTGAATCGATACGCCCGGGCCAGACCCGCGCAGGCCTGGCTTTGGGGATGTCGACCGCGCAATTGGTGCGCAAGGTAATTCTGCCGCAGGCGTTTGTGCGCATGCTGCCCGATTTCGGTTCGATTATTTCCCGCACCATCAAGGACACGGCTATCGCGACCGTGATCGCGGTGCCCGAACTGATGCGCCGCGCCGACACGATCGCCACGCAAAGCTATCGGCCGATCGAGGTGTTTACGGTGGCGCTGGTGATTTACTTCATTCTTATTTTTCCCGTTACGCGCATGGTCGATGTGTTTTATCGGCGCGTAGCGCATTTAGGCCGATCATGAATTTGGACTGGTCCGTTGTCACGGATAATTGGGGCCTGCTCGCGCACGGGGTGCTGCTGACGGTGCTGCTTACGGTATGCACCATGTTGATTGCCGTGCCCGGCGGTATCTTGCTGGCGTCCATGCGCTTGTCGCGCTTTCGCGCCGTGTCGCTGTTCAGCGCGTGCTTTGTCGAGTTCTTCAGGAATGTGCCCATTATTCTGCTGGTGTATTGGGCGTTTTATGTCATGCCGGTACTCACTGGCTTGTCGTTTTCGCCTTTCATTACCGGGCTGGTGGCGCTGGCCTTGAATAATTCGGCCTATAACTCTGAAACCTTTCGCGGCGGCATCAATTCGATACGCATGGGGCAAAAAGAAGCCGGACTGGCTTTGGGCATGAGCGATGCCCAGGCCTTTTTCAAGATTGTGCTGCCCCAGGCCTGGCGCAGGGTGTTGCCGGTGCTGGCCAGCGGCTGGGTGTCGTTGTTCAAGGACACCTCGCTGGTGTCGGTCATCGCCGTGGGCGAGCTGGCCTACACCGCTTTGCAATTGCGTTCGCAAACGTTCCGCGTCATAGAAATGCTTACGGCGATGGCCGCGATTTACTGGCTGCTGGGCTATCCGCAAGCCAAGCTGGTGGACTGGATCAACAAGAAATACGGAGTAACAGAATGAGCATGGCAGATACCGCCGCCGGCGAGCGCAAGGGGTCGGACAAGCCGCCGATGCTGGTGTACGACAATGTGCAAAAGTCCTATGGGTCGTTTCAGGCGCTCAAGGGGGTTTCCCTGCACGTCAATCGCGGCGAGGTCATGTGCCTGATCGGGCCTTCGGGTTCGGGCAAGTCGACCTTGCTGCGCTGTACCAATGGCCTGGAAATCATCGATGGCGGAACGGTGTCGTTCGAGGGCGAAGCTTTGGGCAAGGATCCCAAGTCTTTGCGCAAGATGCGCCAGCGCATGGGCATGGTGTTTCAAAGCTTCGAACTGTTTCCCCACAAGACGGCGATCGAGAACGTGGCCATAGGGCCGACGACGGTGCTGGGCATGAGCGACGCGGCGGCCAATGAACGGGCGATGGCCTTGTTGACTAAGGTGGGGCTGGCCGACAAGGCCAAGAACTATCCCAGCAATTTGTCGGGCGGCCAGCAGCAGCGCGTGGCGATAGCGCGGGCGCTGGCAATGGAGCCGGATGTCATGCTGTTCGACGAGCCGACTTCCGCGCTGGATCCGGAAACGGTGGGCGAAGTGCTGAATGTCATGAAGAAGCTGGCCCACGAAGGCATGACCATGATCGTGGTCACCCACGAAATGACATTCGCCCGCCGCGTGGCGAATTGGGTGGTGGTGTTCGAGTCGGGCGCCTTGCTGGAGCAAGGCCCGCCGGAACAGATTTTTGTGAATCCCGAGCAGGCCAGGACAAAAGATTTCCTTAGCCATTTGGGCTGGAGCGGCTGATAGCGGGGCCCGCGGCGTGGTGTGGCGTGCCTGCCGGATCGGCGCCGACGGCGCGCAACCCCGGCGGCAATCCGCTTTACGCTTTACGTATCCAGCTGGAAGTATTCGGGGAATTGCGTGGCGGTCAGGCTTAGATGCTGGAATATCTTGCGCAGATGCTCTTTGACGGCGGCTTCGGCGGCGCTGGTGTCGCCGCTTTTGATCGCCAGGGCAATGGCGCGGTGCTGTTCCACGATTTCGGCCATGCTGGCCACGTGCTTTAGGGTGAATTGCCGGGCGCGGTCCATGTGCAGCTTGGCGTCGGCGATGTCCATCCATAGTTCGGGCAGGTCGGCGTAATACACGATGCAGCGATGGAACTCTTCGTCGGACGCATAGAAAGACGTGATGTCGCCGGTGTTGATACAGGCTTCCTGGATGGCGATTTGTTTGTTCAGTTCGTCGTACAGCGCCAGGTGGTGTTCGGATTCCAGCGCTTTTTTGATCAGGTTGATTTCCAGCGATTCGCGGATGAATTGCGATTTTTTCAGGTTGCTGATGCGTATCGGCGCGACGATGGTTTTGCGCTGGGGATAGATATCCACCAATTGCTTGGTGGCCAGCAGCACCAGGGCTTCGCGCACGGGCGTGCGGCTGACGCCCAGGCGTTCGGCCAGCATGTTTTCCGAGAGGACTTCGCCGGGCTTGAGTTCCAGCGTAAGGATTTCATGCAGCAAGCGTTGGTACACCACCTGCATGACGGTGCGGGCCTGGGCGGGTTCTACGCGCTTCATGCCGCGCAGCCAGTTGGGCTGGCTCATATCCGTATTGGCATCTGACATGGATGGTCGCTTTCTGAAAACCACTATTTTAGTCATTGACTATAAATTGTACACTACCATACAATTTGAATTTTGCTAGAAGGCGACCCATGCGACGACCCAAGATTGTTGATCTGAAAGCTACTACGGTTACGGTTCCGCTGGAGGCGCCTTTGCGCCATGCCAATGGCGCGCATTGGGGGCGCTTCGTGCGCACGATAGTCGAAGTCGAAACCGATATCGGCATTGTGGGCCTGGGCGAATTGGGCGGCGGCGGCGAAAGCGCGGAACAGGCCATTCAGGGTTTGAAGCCTTACCTTATCGGCGCCGATCCGTTCGAGCTGGAGAGCATGCGTTTCAATATTTGCAATCCCACGGCCAGCTTGTACAACAACCGTACGCAAATCCATGCGGCCATCGAATTCGCCTGCATCGATATCATCGGCAAGTTCCTGGATATTCCCGCCTACGATTACCTGGGCGGCAAGCTGCGCGATTCGGTGGAATTCGCCAGCTATCTGTTTTTCCGCTATCCCAACAAGGATACGGGAGCCGGGGAAGTGCGCACTATGGATCAACTGGTTCAGAATGCGCTGGATCTCAAGGCCAAGTATGGCTTCACGTCGCACAAGCTGAAAGGCGGGGTGTTTGCGCCCGAGTACGAAGCCGAGGCTTTCCGGGCCATGGCGCAGGCGGTGGGCGGCGATCGCGTGCGCTACGACCCCAACGGCGCGCTCAGCGTCGAAGACGCCATCCGCTTCGCGAAGTCCATAGAAGGCCTGAACAACGATTATTACGAAGATCCGTCCTGGGGCCTGAATGGCATGCGCCGCGTGCGCGAGAACACATCGATACCGTTGGCGACGAATACGGTGGTGATCAACTTCGAACAATTGGCCAGCAATATCTTGAATCCGGCGGTGGACGTGATTTTGCTGGATACGACGTTCTGGGGCGGCATCCGGCCTTGCATCAAGGCGGCCGGCGTGTGCGAAACCTTCCAGCTGGGCATCGCGGTTCATTCGTCGGGCGAACTGGGCGTGCAGTTGGCGACCATGCTGCATCTGGGCGCGGTGCTGCCCAACCTGGCGTTTGCCGCCGACGCGCATTATCACCATCTGGTTGACGACATTATCGTCGGCGGGAAAATGCAATACCGCGACGGCAAGATCGCGGTGCCCACCGGGCCGGGCCTGGGAGTTGAACTGGATCGCGAGAAGGTCAGGGAATACGCCGAACTGTACAAAGAACAGGGCGGCTATCTGTATGACCGCGATCCGTCGCGTCCGGGCTGGTTCCCCCTGATTCCGAATACCCGCTGGGCCGATCCCGAGCTTGGCGGCATGGTGGATTATTGATGACTGCGCGCAGGCTTGCCGATAGCACCTTGGGCGATCTGGGGCCAGGCATTGCCGTGCCGGCCTACGACCGGTCGCGCCTGGAAACGCGCATTGTCCATTTGGGGGCGGGCGCATTCCATCGCAGCCATCAGGCGGTCTATACCGACGATGTCATGGCCGGCGGCGATGCGCGCTGGGGCATCATGGGCGTCAGCCTGCGCAGCCCCGCCATCAGCCAGGCGCTGACGCCGCAAAATGGCTTGTACACCTTGCTGGTCAACGATAACGGCATTAAGCAGGCCCGCGTCATCGGCAGCCTGAAAGAAGTGCTGTGCTTAAGCGAGTCCCGCAGCCGTCTGCAGAAGCAACTGGCTGCGCCTTTGACCGAAATCGTCAGCCTGACGATCACCGAAAAGGGCTATTGCTACGAGCCCGCCTCGGGCGCCCTGGACGAAACGCAGGCCGATATCCAGGCCGATCTGGCGCAGCCATGGCAGCCGCGCACGGCGATTGGCTTGCTGGCGGCGGCGATCTGCGAACGCAAGAAAAACGGCGTCAAGCCTTTCACCATACTTAGCTGCGATAACCTTCCGGCCAATGGCGTCACCTTGCGGCGCGTGCTGGAACGTTATCTGGAACTGGCCCAGCCGGCGTTTGGCGACAGCGGCTTGACGCGCCATTTCCTGGATCATTACGCCTGTCCGTCCACCATGGTCGACCGCATCACGCCGGCGCTGACGCCGGCGGACCGGGACGAGGTCGAGCGTATGCTGGGCGCAAGCGATGCATCGCCGGTGGTGGCCGAACCCTTTTCGCAATGGGTCATCGAAGACACGTTTTCATCGGATCGCCCGGAGTGGGAAAGCGCGGGCGCCACGTTCACCAGCGACGTGGCCGCCTTCGAGGCGATGAAGCTGCGCTTGCTCAACGGCAGCCATTCGGCCCTGGCCTACCTGGGCGGGCTGGCCGGCTATCGAACCGTGGCCAGCGTCATGCAAGACCCTGGCATGGCCCGCTATATCCGGGACTTGATGGACGATGCGGCGCAAACATTGGCCATGCCGGCCGGAGTCGGGCTGGACGACTATATCGCTTCGCTTTTGCGGCGTTTCGGCAATGTGTCGCTGAACCACCTGACCGCGCAAATTGCCATGGACGGTTCGCAGAAACTGCCCCAGCGCATTCTGGAGCCGGTGCGCGTAAGGCTGTCGCGCGGTTTGTCCATCGAACGGCATGCGCTGGTGGTGGCGGCCTGGATACGTTATTTGATGGGTCGCGATGAACAGCAGGGCGTATTGGCCATCAATGATCCCATGGCGGCCGGCCTTATCGCCGCCGTCAATGGCGCCGATGCCCAGGCGCAAAGCCTGGTCGAGGCGGTGCTGGGCTTTGGTCAGGTATTCGATCAGGACTTGCCGCGCAATCCGGTTTTTATTCGCAGTGTGACGCACGCATTGCAGCAACTATTATCCAAAGGCGTGCAAGCAACGCTGGCTGCCTTGGCTTCTACGAGAACGTAATAATGGAACAAACCTGGCGCTGGTTCGGTCCCCAAGACCCTATTCCTCTTAATCATATCCGCCAGGCGGGCGCAACCGGCATCGTGACCGCCTTGCATCATGTGCCCGCCGGCGTGGCGTGGTCCGAATCCGAAGTGGCCAAGCGCAAGGCGCTTATCGAGGCGGCCGGCTTGCGCTGGTCGGTGGTCGAAAGCATTCCCGTGCCCGAATCCATCAAGCTGCGCACGGGCGCTTTCCAGGCCGATATCAAGGCCTGGAAAGAGTCGCTTGCGCAATGCGGACGGGCCGGCGTGCGCACGGTTTGCTACAACTTCATGCCCATCGTCGACTGGACCCGCACCGACCTGATGTGGCAGCGGCCTTCGACCGGCTATGCCTTGCGCTTCGACATCAATGATTTCGCGGTCTACGACATCTTTATCTTGCAGCGCGACAAGGCGCGCGACAGCTTCAGCGACGAGATCGTGCTGGAAGCGGAAAAGCGCTATGCGCGCCTGGATCAGGCTGACGCGGAACGACTGGAAAAAACCATTATTGCCGGCTTGCCGGGTTCGGACTTTTCCTACGACCGGACCGGCTTGAAACGCCTGATCGCCCAATACGACAACGTCAGTCCCGACGATCTGGCCCGCAATCTTGCGCTGTTCCTGGAAGAGGTGGCGCCGGTTGCCCAGGCCGAGGGAATGCAGCTGGGCATACACCCGGACGATCCGCCCATGTCCTTGTTCGGCCTGCCGCGCATTGTGTCCACGCAAAATGATTTGCAGCGCTTGCTGGATGCGGTGCCGATTCCCGCCAACGGTTTGACCTTGTGCGTGGGGTCCTTGGGCGTGCGCGTCGGCAATGTGCTGGTCGATATGGTCAAGGCCTTTGCCGATCGCATTCATTTTGCGCATTTGCGCGATGTGACGTACGAGGCGAACGGTTCTTTCTTCGAGGACGAGCACCTGGACGGGTCGTCGGACATGATAGGCGTGGTGGCGGCGCTGCTGGACGAAGAACGCCGCCGCCGCGAGCAAGGCCATGCGCAGCCGGAAATACCTTTCCGCCCCGACCACGGCCATTTGCTGGGCGACGATATCAACAAAAAAACCAACCCCGGCTATTCGTACATAGGCCGCCTGAAGGGCCTGGCGGAACTGCGCGGCGTGATACGGACGCTGCAGTACCAGGGAAGGTAGGACATAGGCCGGATTGAGCCCACGGCGCGTAAACCGCGCCGTGGGTAATCTTGCGATCCCCTGAAGCAGTGTCCGCCACTGAATTTAGCCATATTTTTGGCTGTTATTCCCTGAATTGTCTCGCGCGCCGAGGCCGGTATTATGTTCAAGCGATGAGCACTTATTTTTGCGGGTCTTGCTGTTTTTGCTTGAACCAGCAGAAATCCAGGTGAAAAATTTACGATCAGATGGCTTTGCACCGGCATCTACCCGTATGAGAACGTAAAAACAGGAAGCTTTGTAAGCCCATTTGCTATTTATTATTAATATCTGAACCATAATGATGGCCAATCATTACAGGCCTTCTATCGCCGCGTTGGGACGGCGCTGCCGAGTGAATAATATCTGGCCTGAAGACCGATAAACTTGAGCAACAAGAGGATGGCGGTTCATGAAAATCAATCAACACGCGATATGCCTTGCCAAGGGAAATATACGGACCGAAGGCCATGCAAGGAAACCCTCGCCCCTTGGAACCCATGTGCTGCAATGGCTATCAGGTGTTTCCGCGATTATCGTTGTGACGCTGGGGGCCACGGTTTATACGGAAAAATCCGCAATGGCCGGAAATTGCAGCGCGGGGGCGGCATCTATTTGCTCGGGTGCCGCATCCGGCGGCGATACCCAACAGGACATCAACGATAGCGGCCCGGTTTCCGTGGAAACACAGCCGGGTTTCGGCTTGAGCATTGGCGACGCCGGCTATGGCCTGGAGATAGAGGGGACCGGTGGAGTCACCTTTGTCGACGGCAACGGGTCCGATATCGCCACCAACGGCAGATACGGAATTCGAGCCACCAATAACGGCAGTGGAAATCTCGGCATAACTTCGACAGGGTCCGTAAGTTCCACCGAAATCGGCGGAGAGGCCATTTTTGCGGAAAACTATGGCGCGGACCTGACGATCAACTCCAACAATGCGCAAAGCACCAGCTATGGCATCAATGCATGGAATGAGGGTACAGGTTTGCTGCATGTTGTCTCGACGGGCTCCGCCACAGGAGACACGTCGGCAGGCATCGCCGCCAATAATATTAACGGTACCGACTTGACGGTTGAGGCGGTCAACACACGGGGTGAAGATCATGGCATTTGGGCCAGCAACCAAGGTACCGGCGCCTTGGCAGTCACGTCAACGGGTTTGGCCCAAGGCGACGTCGGCATTTACGGCCAGAATTTTGGGACAGACCTGACGATCATCGCCGCCGAAACGCAAGGGGTGAATTACGGAATCCAGGCGATGAATAACGGCAGTGGGAATCTTAGCGTTACATCGACAGGGTCCGCAATCTCCACCGGCGCCGCAGGAGAAGGCATTCTCGTTGAAAACTATGGCGCGGACACGCTGGTTAATTTCAACAATGCGCAAGGCGCCGTTAACGGCCTTACTCTGAATCACTATGGCACCGGCTCGGTGCATGTTGTCTCGACAGGCTCGGCCGTAGGCGGCGGCTTGGCCGGCATCTACGCTCGCAACGTAACCGGCACGGACATAACGATTGACGCCGTCGACAGCCAGGGTGTTGCACAGGGCATTTGGGCCGACAACCAAGGCACTGGCGCCTTGGCGATCACCTCGACGGGCCTGGCCGCCGGGACAGCCGGCGACGGCATTCGCGGCTCCAATCAAGGGACGGATGTGACAGTCACCGCGGCCGACACGCAAGGGCGCGATTTCGGCATCATCGTAAATAGTTCCGGCAGCGGCGCCGTCCGAATCGTCTCTACTGGAACAGCGCACGGTGATTCGAACGTCGGTATTTACGCAAACATGACCTCGGGCACGAGTACGACCATCAATGCGGTGGCTACAAGCGGCGGGTCGAGCGGTATAGCAGTCGACCATGCCGGCACCGGCGCTGTTCTGATCAACGCTACTGGAACAGCGGACGGCGAAGCGGGCGCGGGCATTTACGCAAGCGTAACCTCGGGCACGAGCACGACCATCAACGCGGTGGGGGCAAGCGGCGGAACGAATGGTATTGAAGTCCATCATGCCGGCGCCGGCGCGGTCGGCATCGCTGTTAGCGGCGCGGCGGTAGGCGATACCCTGGATGGCGTCCATGCCGAAACAAGCAGCCTTGGCTCGACCTTGAATGCCGTTGTCAACAACGCCCAGGGCGGCAGGCACGGCATCTACATCGTGCATCCAAGCTCCGCCGGCACACCGGATAACGGCGCAAGCGTCACCGTAACGGGCCATATTCTCGGCGGCTCGGGTTATGGCATTGCGACGGAATCCGCTCTCGGCGTGCTGTCGACGATCAAGGTGCAGTCCGGGGCGGTCGTGGAATCGACAGCCGGGAATGCGATTTCCAATAACGAAGGCGACAGCAATGTGATCGTCGCCATGGATGCGGGGCTTAACGGCGCCATCAAGCTGGGTCTGGGCAACGACACCCTGAACCTTCCGGGAGGCTTGTGGGGCACCACGGTACTCGACGGCGGCGGGGGCGGTACCGATATCCTGAATTTGTCCAATGCCAACGCATCCCGTGCGGGAAGCGACATCCAGAACTGGAGCGCCATCAACATCGATGGCAGCCATTTGACGCTGACGGGAAGCGCCCTGAAGGTCGGCGCCGTGGGCGACCCGGCGACGGGGGTGTTTCTGCGCAACGGCTCGACGCTGGCCGCCCGGCAAGATGATTTTTCCCTAGACGGCCATCTGTCGCTGGGCGCCGGCACGGCCTTCCTTGCCGCTGCCGGCGGCACGGGCATCACTACCGTGAGCGGCAATGTCACGAACGCAGGCGCCATCTCGTCGGCCGGCGGCGCTGCCGGAGATCGCCTGGTCGTTGGACAGAACTACATCGGCAGCAATGGCGCGGTTGCCCTGGATACCGTGCTCGGCGGCGATGCCTCCATAACCGACAAGCTGGTCGTAAACGGCAATACGGCCGGCACGTCATCGGTAGCGGTCATCAATGCCGGAGGAAGGGGTGCGGCCACCTCCGATGGCATCGAGATCATTACGATGGGCGGCGCGTCGAACGGCGTGTTCTCGCTGGCCGGCGATTATGAGATCAACGGCAAGGGGGCGGTCGTCGCGGGCGCCTACGCTTATCAGCTCTACAAAGGCAATAAGTCGGCCACGGAGCTCAATAATTGGTACCTGCGCTCCGAACTACCGAACCCGGCCACGCCGGGAGATACACCTCCGGGGCCGCTTTACCAGGCAGGCGTGCCCACCTACGAAGCCTATCCGCAGGCGCTGCTCGCTCTCAATGGCGTATCGACCTTGCAGCAACGCGTTGGCAATCGCTCCTGGTCGGGCGCGGGCAGCCCGGGCATGGCCGCAAGCGCAGGCACAGCCAAGACCGCTGCTGCCACGCCGGCTGAAGGGGGCGCCTTCATAGAAGGTAACGGCGCCTGGGGGCGCATAGAACAGGCCTACAGCAGCATTGCTCCCCGCGCTTCGACGTCCGGTACCGAGTTCAATCAATATATTTCGACGCTGCAGGTAGGGATGGATCGCGTTTTAGCCAGAAACAAGGGCAGTGCCATTATCGGCGGCGTGTTCGCCCAGTACATACATGGCGATACCAAGACCTATTCGATTTACGGTGACGGTAGAATTTCCACCGATGGCTATGGCCTTGGCGGCACCCTGACCTGGTATGGCGCCAATGGCCATTACATCGACGGCCAGGCCCACATAACGCGATTCGATTCCGATTTGAAATCCACCCTGGCCAATCGCGCTCTGGCCAAGGGCAATGACGGCATTGGCTATGCACTATCGCTGGAAAGCGGCAAGCGCGTTGCAATTAATCCGAAATGGTCCATCACGCCTCAGGCGCAAGTCGTCTATTCACGCGTCAAATTTGACCGTTTCAATGATGGCTTTGGCGCGAGGGTCAGTCAGGATAAGGGGGCAAGCCTGCAAGGCCGCCTTGCCATTACGCTGGATCACGAATTGGAAACGTCCGGCAAATCGATGACGCGCGCGCATGTCTATGGCATTGCCAATCTGTATTACGAGTTTCTCAATGGCAGCCGGGTCAATGTCGATGGCCAGCGTTTCCGGTCCGGAAAGGATCGCGCCTGGGGAGGGCTTGGCGCCGGGACATCATTGAACTGGGGCCGCGACAGGTATTCGCTTTATGCCGAAGGCGTAGTCAATACCAGTCTCGCCAATTTCGGCAACAGCTATTCGTTGCAGGGTAATGTCGGGTTTCGCATGAGATGGTAACGCTAGGATGATGGTGTGCGAAAACCACAAGCCCGGCTATTGGTATATAGGCGGGCTGAAGGCCTGACGGAATTTCGCGGCATGATTTGGACGCTGCAGTGTCAGGGCTGGTAGGACATAGGTCGGATTGCGCGCCCAGGCGTCGATCCGACGCGATGTTTGGTATGTCGCCAGGATCATGCGTATAATCATGCGCATGATTATGCGGAGGTCAATATGGTCGCGCTTGTAAAGAATACGCCGAAACGAGCTACCAATATCTCGTTATCCCTTGATGTGTACAACGAAGCCAAGGCCTTGGGCATCAACTTGTCCCAGACGTGCGAGCGTCTCCTGGGTGAGGCGATCCAGGCGGAAAAGGCACGGCGGTGGGGTGAAGAGCACTCCGACTTTATCAAAGCATACAACCAGTCCGTGGAGTCAGAAGGCTTGCCCCTGGGGCAATGGCGTTCCTTCTGATATGGCTCGCTATGACATTTATCGTAACCTGGGGGCTTTCCGGGATACGGTTCCCTACCTGGTCGATGTGCAAAGCGATCACCTTCATGGATTGGTTACGCGGATCGTTATTCCCTTGCGATTGGTCAGCACTTTTCCTAAGGTTAAGCTACCAGGCGATCTTGCGCCTGCATTGCAAATTGAAGGCCAGGCTTGCTTTCTGGATACGGCTCAGCTCGCTGCCGTGCCAGTTAAAGAGTTAAAAAAACCAGTAAGCTCGGCAGCCGGGTACGAGGACGAGATAAGAGGTGCTTTGGATCGGCTGTTTGGGGCCTATTGATCCGAAATTGGGGCGCGCTTATTGGTGGTGAATCGCAGGGGATGGGCCCTATGGCGCAGGTCTCGATATCAATTATCCCAGTCTGGCGCCCACCGCGCTCCATCCGTCGTCTCCATAATCCACAGCAATATTTCCCCTAAGGAACCGCCTGGAAGGCGGAATTCCCTATCTGGCAATTTTTTGCATATATTATTATTTATATCCAAAAAAATCAAAATGTATCATAATCGAGTGGTCATGCGCGTGACATATTTATCTACCGGAGACCACTATGACGATTCGCAAAGTATCGCTATTGCCGCTGGACGTAAAGTATGTGAAGCAAGTGCCGTACGGCAATTTGGCGGGTATTGGATGTGACATAAGGAAATGGCTGGCTGTGTTGCTGGCGTGGATATTGGGGTTGGTGCTGCCGCAGGCCGTATGGGCCGAGCCGGCATGGGTGTACAACGAGGCGCAATGGGGTCCACCCGGTGCGCCTTTTCTTTTTCCCGGCGAGCCTCTGTTCACGGCGGGATCATTCGGATCAAGCCGCCCGATGCTGATCGGCGACGATCCGGCGCTTATTCATGTACGGGATGGCGCCGGTTTGCACTTGAGCGGCCCGATCTCCAATGACGGAGTGTCGCAATTGGGGTTGGAAAAACGGGGGGCCGGCACCTTGACGCTGTCCGGCCAAAATACCTATAAGGGCAATACGTGGCTCCGCGAGGGCACGCTAAGGGTAATGGGCGAGAGCGCTTTGGGCAGGAAAATCAATTCGCTGCTGGTGGACCAGGGTAGCGTGGTCGATTACGCACCGGACGCCATCGTGTTCAATCAAATGCACTTGCGAGGCGAGAATTCAGCCACCGAAACCGCGGGCGGCGCGCCGCTGGATCCCCCGTCCTGGGAACTGGCCGATAGCGTGCAGTGGCGGGTCGATCAGGGCGTGGCGGTTCAGGCGGGCAATGTGCTCGGCTCGGTGCCCATCGTCAAGCAAGGCCCCGGAACCCTGCGCCTGACCGGCATCGCCGGCTATCCCTTTTTCATTACGGTCAATCAGGGGGCGTTGGCGGTCGATTGGCTGCTTTCCGGTTCGGTGCGAGTGAACCGTGATGCCAGGCTGGAAGGCAGCGGCACAGTGCGCTCGGTGTCCGTATTGGATGGCGGCAAACTGTCGCCGGGAAGCGGGGTGGGCGACATGGCGGTCCTTACCGTTATGGACAAGCTGGAATTCAAGCCTGGCGCGGCTTTCGAGGTGGACGCCAACGTGCAAGGGCAGGCCGATTTCGTGCAGGTCGCCGGTAAGGCGCTGCTGGATGGCCAGGTGATGACGCGGGCGCAGGCGGGCGATTGGCGGCCGAATACGCGTTATACCTTGCTGCAAGCGGCTAATGGCCTGGACGGAACGCGTTTTGCGTCGGCGACCGTCAACTTGCCCTTTTTGACGCCATCCTTGAGTTACGACGATCAGGCGGTGTATTTAAGCCTGGAGCGCAATGGCAGGCCGTTGGACGAGGCGGCTGAAACGCCGACTGAGGACGCGGTCGCCGATGCGGTGGACGACGGCGGCAACCCCGCTGTGCGCGACGACATCGTGGCCATGGATTTGCCCCAGGCCAGGGAGGCGTTCGGGCAATTGTCGGGCAGTTGGCTGGCGTCGATCCGTTCCGGCCTGCTGGAAGACAGCCGGTTTCTGCGCGAGGCGGTCATGAGGAACGTGGCGCTGTCCGCGGGCCGCTATGCCCGGACCGCGAACGGCGGCCAGGACCGCTCGTACGACGCGCCGCGCGCCTGGGGCGAGGTGTTCTATTCGGCCGCCGATCGCGCTCCCCAAGGCGGTACGCCGGCCGATAGCCGCGATATCGGCGGCATGGTGCTGGGTATCGACCGGCCGGTCAAGGCCAATTGGCGGCTGGGCGGGTTTCTGAGCGCGCAGCGCAGCCAGATGCGGCGCCGTCACGTCATGGCCGAGGCCGGCATCGATAGCCTGCACGCGGGGCTGAGCCTGGCGGGTCGCTGGCGCGACACGGATATTATTGCCGGCGTGGCGCAAACTTGGAACACGATACGCAGCTTACGGCGCATCGCCATAGCCGGGCTGTCCGATGCCTTGTCGGGCAAGTATCGTGGCCGCATGCTGCAAGTGTTCAGCGAGATCGTCGCGCCCTTGCGCCGCTTGGGCGAGGCGCTGGAGCTGCGCCCTTTTGCCCGGCTGGCCTGGGTGCGGGCCAGTACCGGCGGCTTTGTCGAGCAAGGCGGGGCGTCGGCCTTGACGGTGCTGCCGCAAAGCCAGGCCTTGCTGTTTTCCACGATAGGACTGCGCGCCGCGCATACCCTTGAAACGCCGATAGGCGTGGCGCGGGTGTACGGCGAAATGGCGTGGCGTCATGCCGGCGGCCGCATTCGCGCATTCAGCCGGCAACGTTTCCGGGACAGCGCCAGGCAAACGGTGTTTGAATCGGAAGGCCTGCCGGTGGCGCGCCGGGCCTGGTCACTGCAACTGGGCGTCGCGGCCAGCCTGGGCAAGAATGCCAGCCTGGGCATGGCCTACACGGGGCAGTTCGCCGCCGGCCGGCAGGATCACGGCGCCAGGCTTGATCTTGCCTGGAGGTACTAAGTAGATAGCCGGTTGCGGCCGGCGCGTGCCATACCGGCGCCGCAAGCGCGTGTCCGGGCCTCAGCAATCGGGATCGTACACGCGCACGGGCACATGGTTGATCAGCGCCTGCTTTTTGCCGGCCAGCTTGTTCAGGATCATCAAGGCGGCTCGTTCGCCCAGCAGCGAGCTGTCTATTCCGATGATCGCAAGATTGGGCTCCATTCTGGACATGTAGTCGATGTCGCCAAAGCCGATGATCCTGGCTTGCGCGCTTTTGCCGGCGCGCGCGCTTTTCATTTCCGAATAGATGCCAAGCGCCAGAATATCGTTCGAGCAGAATATGCCGTCGATGTTCTCCAGGCTGTTCTTGAACTGCTGGTATATGTTCTTGCCGTCGTACAGGCTTTGTATGTCTTTCAGCAGTATGGCTTCTTTTACTTCCAGGCCCAGTTCGGCGGCGGCATCGGCAAAGCCCTTTTGCCGCAGCGAACCGCGGCCGCTTTGACGGCCGATGAAGGTGATTCGCTTGCAGCCCTTGGCATGAAGATGGCGCGCGGCCAGCCGTCCGCAGTCGTAATTGGAAAAGCCCACCAGCATATCGATGGGATCTTTCGGATAGGCCCATGATTCCAGCACGGGCACGTTCAGTTCTTTCAGGGCGCGCCGGTTGCTTTCCAGTTCGATGACGCCCGTGAATAATACGGCGGCCGGCTTGATGGCCCGCAGCGTGGATATACCCGAAATTTCCTTGGGATAAGAGTACGAGGTCAGCCCCATCAGCAATTGATAGCCGCTGGCCTGCAGCACGTCCGAGCAGGTTTGCATGGCAATGGAATACTGCGGGCTGATCATGGACGACACGAACGCCACCACCATATTCGAGTGGCCGGTGCGCAGCGCCCTGGCATGCGGGTTGGACACATAGCCGGTTTGCTGAATGATATCCAGGATTTTCGCGCGTGTTTTTTCGGAGACGACGTCAGGGTTGCGCAGGACGCGGGAAACGGTAATGGTCGACACGCCCGCCATTTTGGCGATCTCGACGATGCCGATATAACGTCCTGGGGCCGACGGCTTGGGCAGCGCCTGCGCCTTGCTGTCGGGCACCCTGACTACGTCATCGTAAGAGGGGCGGTCGATTTTCGTGTTTGGTTCAGACACCCTGGCACCCTGTATTTCCGGACTATATGGATTCAGGCGGGAACGCCGACTTGAATCAGGCAGTCGCCCGCTTCGCAGTCTACATTCAAGCGCCGGGAGATTACCACCCCCGAGACCGAGAACTTCAGCGCTTTCTGTTCGGACGCGATATCCGCGAAATCGTGGAACCATCCGGCGGTGTCTCCCTGGGCGACGGTGTCGCCGACTTCGGCCGCCGGTTCGAACCATCCCCTGCGGGTCGCGAATATCGCTTGTTCATGCGAGGTCAGGCGCAGCAAGCGCAGCGGTCCCATGTGCCGGGTCGGCTCCGCATTGAACAGTTTCCGGCCGGCCAGCCCTAGTTCGAGCAGCAAATTGTCGATGGCGCATTCAATGGTCGCCATGCTTTCTTTGCTTACCGAGCCGCCGCCGCCGAATTCGCCGCTTAAACCTATGATGCCGGCGCGGGCGGCGGCCGCCATGGAGGTGGGCGCGGCGGCGCCATTACGGGCGATAAAGCCATGCTTGAGCCCCAGGCAGGCCAGCAGGCCCTCGATGGTCTGGCTCATGCCCGCGTCTTGCTGTTCTTCGGCCAGCACCGTGGGAAGATGGCTCATGGTGGTGCCGCCCGAATGAATATCGAAGACGACATCGTGCAGGGGAAACAACTGGTGTTCCAGAAAATAGGCCAGGCGTTTGCTGGGCGTACCGGCCGGGTCGCCGGGAAAGCAGCGGTTCAGGTTTTCGTTGTCCAGCGGCGAGCAGCGCCGGGCGGCCATTACCGCCGGCATATTCAGGAAAGGGATGATGGTGATTTCACCCTGAATGTTTTCCTGCGACACCAGGCGGGTGAGCTTGCTCAGGCTGAGCTCGCCTTCGTATTCGTCGCCATGGTTGCCCGCCAGCAGCAGCAAGCGCTTGCCGCCGCCGTTTTTTATCCTGCACACAGGAATTTTTATTTGATAGTACGGCGACCTGTCTATTGAGTACGGAATGCTGATAAAGCCATTGTGTTTTCCGTTTTTATCGAACGGAACATCTAAAAAAACGCCTGTGTGCATGTTTCATGAATCCCGGTATTTTTACAGCGTAGCGATCGCGGCGATTTCGACCTTGATGCGCGAGTCGGCCAGGCGCGCTTCGGAACACACCCGTGCCGGTGGGTTGGCCGTGTCCACCCACTTGTCATAGATGACATTGAAGGCATTGAAATCGACGATGGCCGCCAGATAAACATCCACCTTCAAGAGCTTGCTTTTGTCCGAACCGACTTGCGCCAGCAGTTTGTCGATATTGGCGAGGATGGACGCGGCTTGTTCTTCAAGCGTGCCGTTGCGGTCGTCGGCGACCTGGCCGGCGATAAAAGCCATGCCGTTGGCCGCCACCAGTTGGCTCATGCGGCTGCCTGGGTTGATTCGTTGTATGGTCATGTCGGTTTTCCTGTTGTTTACATTAAAGGTAATTCTTGAGCCTTGCCAAACCACTGGGTTTGCAAACGGGACAGTTCGCCGCTTACCCGGTTGGTGAACAGGAAGGTGTTGATCCAGTTCAGCAGGTTCTGGTCTCCTTGGGCCACCATGATATGGGCGGGCGACTGGCGGATCCGGAATTTCAGATCGACCTTGGCATTTGGATTGTCCTGGTTCACTTTTTGCGAGATGGCGCTGTTTTCGGCGAATGCCGCGGCCTGGCCGCTTAGAAAGGCCTTGATTGCCGCCGGGGTGTCTTCGAAGCGCATGATTTTCGCGTCTTTGGCGTTATCGGTCAGCCATACATCCAGCGTGCTGCCTTTTGCCACGGCAATGCTTTGGCCTTTCAGGCCGGAGATGTCTGTTGCGGCGGCCATGGCGGGTCCGCCGTACACCCCAAGGTCGACGGCCGCATAGGGTTGCGAAAACATCACTTGCAGCGCGCGCGCGGGCGTTGCGCCGGCCGCCGCGATAAGAATGTCCACCTTCCTGGACAGCAGGCTGGGGATGCGGCTGGCGCCGGTGACTTGCACGATTTCAAGTTTTACGCCCATGTCTTTGGCCAGCAATTGGGCCAGTTCGATGTCCAGGCCCTGCAATTGGCCATCGGCGCCTTTGAAGCCCCAGGGGGCGGCGTCGGTCAATACGCCGATCTTGATTTTATTGTCGGACAGAATGTCTTGCAGCTTGTCGGCCGCGCAGGCTGATGTGGCCGCCGCCACGCTTAGACACGACGCGATGGCTATTTTTAAAAATTTTCTCATATGGCTCTCCTAGTTCAGACCTAAAAAGTTTTGTAGTTCGGGGGTCCTGGGGTTCTCGAAAATGTCTTGGGGCGACCCTTCTTCCCAGATACTGCCGTTGTGCATGAAGACAATCCTGGTCGCCACGTTCCTGGCGAACTTCATTTCGTGGGTGACCAGCACCATGGTCATGCCTTGCTTGGCCATGTCTTCCATGACTTTGAGCACTTCTCCCACGAGTTCCGGGTCCAGGGCCGAGGTGACCTCGTCGAACAGCATGATTTCGGGACTCATTGCCAAGCATCGGGCGATGGCGACGCGCTGTTGCTGGCCTCCGGACAATTTGCCGGGGTAGGCTTTGAGCTTGTCGCGCAGCCCGACGCGCTCCAGGGTATCCATGGCCAGGCCGGCCGCTTCGCTTTTCTGGATTTTTTTGGTCAGCAGCGGCGCCAGCGTGATGTTGCGTTCGACGGTCAAATGGGGGAACAGGTTGTATTGCTGGAAGACAATGCCCATTCTTTGCCGGAATTCGCGCAGGTTAGGCATGTGCTGGTGAACCGCTGTGCCTTCCACGACGATGCTGCCCTGGTCTATGCTTTCCAAAGCGTTGATGCAGCGCAGCAGGGTGGATTTGCCCGAGCCCGATTTACCGAGTATGGCGACGATTTCGCCCTTTTGTATTTGCAGGGACACGCCCTTCAAGACTTCATTTTCTTGAAAGCTTTTGTGTACGTTCGTGATCTCAATTTGCGTCATGGAAATTCCTTTCGAGATTCCTGGACCATACCGTCAGCGGGAAGCAGATCGCGAAGTAGAGAATGGCGACCAGCGCATAGACAAGCGTGGATTGGAATGTTGCCGCGCTGATTTGCTGGGCGGCCCTGGTCAGCTCGATGAAGCCCACCACTGACGCCAGCGATGTGCCTTTTATCAATTGCACCAGGAAACTGACCGACGAGGGCAGGGAAAGCTTGAATGCCTGGGGCGCGATAATGCGCGAGAATTGGTGCCATTTGCCCAGGCCCAGGCATGCGCCCGCTTCCCATTGTTCCTGCTTGATGGCGCTGATGCCGCCGGACCATATCTGGCCGAAGTAGACGGCCGTGTAGATGACGTAGGCAACGCTTACCGCCAGCAGGGGTGGAATATCCACGCCCAGGAATGCCGGCACGCCGAAATAGAAGAACATCAGGAGCGCCAGCAGGGGAATGCCTTGTATCAATTGCAGGCAGGCTTCCGCTATGGCCTTGAGGATGAAGCTTCTGGACGATTTCATCAGGGCCAGCGCCAGGCCCAGCGGACCGCCCAGGCCAAGCGCGATCAATGTCAGGCCCATGGTCCAGCGCAGCGCGGCGATCAAGGCCAGGATATCGGCAAATTCAACGACTCTCATCTTTACCTGCCCGTAGGCCATCTGAACATGACCCGTCCCAGCACGGCCATTGCTATCTTGAACATCAGCACCAGGCTGAAGTACACGGCGCACACCACCGCGTAGACTTCAAAGCTGAGGTAGCTGCGGCTTTCCACAAAGGTGGCGGCGTGGAACAGTTCGTCGGCCGAGACTTGCGACGCCAGGGAGGTGCCGAGCAGCAGGATAATGATCTGGGCGGACAGCGACTGATAGACATTGCGCAGGGCGGGAAGAATGACAATGTTCTTGTATATCTGGAAGCGCGTCAGTCCCAGGCATGCGCCGGCCTCTATTTGCGCGGCGGGTATCGAATCCAGTCCCGAACGGAAAATCTCGGTGGAGTAGGCGCCGAAATACAGGCTCAATGCGATGGTGGCCGCCACGAAGGGCGAGAACGACAGCCCCAGGTCGGGCAACAGAAAGAACACGACGAATAGCTGAATCAACGATGGCGTATTTCGAAAGATTTCGACATACAGGTAGATGGCTTTGCGGATGGCGGGCTTGCCGCTTTTATAAAGAAAAGACAGCAGCAGTCCGATCAGTATGCCTGCGGCGACGCAAAGCACGGTTAGTTCGATGGTGCCCGCCAGGCCCTCTACAAACTGGTCCTGGTAGCGCGCCAACTGGCCGAAGCGCAGATCCATTACTGTTCCTTGTCAGCCGAAATAGGTTTTGTAGGCATTGACCACCACGTTGTTTTCCACGCCGTAGATAAGGTTCCATTTGTCGATGCAGGTGCATGGATGCGAAATGCCGAACTCAAGCACGTCGCCGACCCGCAGGCCGGCGTCCTGGCCGGCGGCTTGCACGAAGGCATGCTGGTCATTGAGCTGGATGACGCGCAAGCCGCCGGCCGCGCCGTCCAGGGGCGCACCATGGCGATAAGCGGCCAGCGGCTTGGGCAGGTCGATGTCGTGGGACACGTCTCTTTTCCCCATCGAGCAGATATACAGGCCGGGCTCGGGGTTGGCCAATACTTCGGCCCATACGCGCAGCACGGGATGAAACGCGGCGCTGTCGGTATTGGGCGGGCAGGCGGAGAAACCGTTGCGTTTCTGAATGTTCGCCAGCGATTTCTGGTAGACGCCATTATCGAAGAAGAAGATGGCGCCGCTGCGCAATATGGGCACAATGCCGTGGGCTTTTTCGTCGTTGACGGCGTCGCATACCAGGTCGAAATAGGAAGATCCGCCGGCCGTGAAGATGACCGTGTCCAGCGCGAATTTTTCCTTCACGAATCGCGCGCTCTGAATGCCCAGATCCAGCAGCGCTTTGATTTTTGCTATCTTTTTATCTTCGGTTTCCGCTTCGGCCGAGCCTTCATAGGCGGCAATGCCTTTTACCGCAATAAACGCCGCATTGTCGGCGGCATAATCGGCCAGCGCCTTTAAGGCGGGAAGGTCCCGGACGCCGCAGCGGCCCGCGCCCAGCTCGAGCAGGACGGAAACCGGCTTGTTGCATACCTTGGCGGCGGCGATCAAGGAATCCAGGCAGGCTGGCGAATCGGCGAACACCAGGCATTCGGCGTCCGGGTATTTTGCCAGCAGCATGCCTAGCCGGCGCCCTGATTGCTCGCCGCCGATTTCATTGGCGAAAATCAGCTTCGAGATGCCTTGGCCAAGCATGACGGCCGCTTGCTGGATATTGGCCACCGAGGCGCCCCATGCCCCTGCGGCGATCAGTTTTTTCGCCAGGCCCGGCGCCATGGGAGTCTTGGCGTGCGGGGCGATGTCCACACTCCGCTGGCGGCAGTAGTCCAGCATCAAGGCGATGTTGGCATTGAATTGATTCTCGTCCAGGGTCAGCACCGGCAAGGGCATATTGCCGCTGGCGGGGTTCAGGCCGTGGTGGTGTATGTCGCCAAGCGGCGTTTGCACGTCAACGGGAATTCCCCGGTATAGCTCAGTAAAAATCTCGAACATGCCTTGGTAACGCCTTGGTAATTGTGGGGTGGGGCAAAAATGTTAACGTCAACATCGGCGCAATGTTAACGTCAACATTGAAGAGGGTTGTATTGGTGATTACCCTGAAATGGGCGAGTAGTGGATATTTTATAAAGCAGCGGCCGGACGGGACGCCAAGGGCGCCGCGATCCGGCCGGTGGGGTGGGGTCTACCTACAGCGCTTGCGCGTACAGGTCGTACTCGTCCGAGTCGGTGACGCGAACGCGCACCATATCGCCCGGCTTCAGCGGGGTCTTGCTGTCGACGAACACGCTGCCGTCGATCTCGGGCGCATCGGCGCTGGATCGGCCTATGGCCCCGTCCTCATCGATTGTGTCGATCAGCACATCGATTTCGCGGCCGATTTTTTGCGCCAGGCGGCTGGTGGAAATGGCTTGCTGGTGGGCCATGAAGCGGTCCCAGCGCTCTTGCTTGACGTCGTCGGGCACATGGTCGGCCAGTTCGTTGGCCCTTGCGCCTTGCACCGGCGAATACTGGAAACAGCCTACGCGGTCCAGTTGCGCGTCGGTCATCCAGTCCAGCAGATACTGGAAGTCTTCTTCGGTTTCGCCGGGAAAGCCCACGATGAAGGTCGAGCGCAGGGTCAGGTCGGGACAGGCTTCGCGCCAGCGCTTGATGCGCGCCATGGTGCGGTCTTCGAACGCCGGGCGTTTCATGGCCTTGAGTATTTTCGGGCTGGCGTGCTGGAAAGGGATATCCAGGTAGGGCAGGATTTTGCCGTCGGCCATCAGCGGTATGACTTCGTCCACATGGGGATAGGGGTAGACGTAGTGCAGCCGGGTCCATACGCCGAATTCGGACAGCGCTTCGCTAAGCTGCGTCATGTGGGTCTTGATCGGGCGGCCGTTCCAGAAGCCGCTGCGGAATTTGACGTCCACGCCGTAGGCGCTGGTGTCTTGCGAAATGACCAGCAGTTCTTTGACGCCCGCCTTGACCAGCCGTTCGGCTTCGCCCATGACGTCGCCTATGGGGCGGCTGACCAGGTCGCCGCGCATGGACGGAATAATACAGAAGCTGCAGCGGTGATTGCAGCCTTCGGAAATTTTCAGGTAGGCGTAATGGCGCGGCGTAAGCTTGATGCCTTGCGGCGGCACGAGGTCGATATACGGGTCGTGGCTGAGGTTGGGCGGCGCGGCGTCGTGCACCGCGCGCACTACTTGTTCGTACTGCTGCGGGCCGGTGACGGCCAGCACGGCGGGGTGGATGTTGCGGATCATCGATTCTTCGATGCCCATGCAGCCGGTGACGATGACCTTGCCGTTTTCGGCGATGGCTTCGCCTATGGCGTCCAGCGATTCGGCCTTGGCGCTGTCGATGAAGCCGCAGGTGTTGACCACGACGACATCGGCGTTGTCGTAATCGGGCGTTATGACATAGCCTTCGGTGCGCAGTTGCGTCAGGATGCGTTCGGAATCAACCAGAGCTTTGGGGCATCCCAGGCTGACAAAGCCGACTTTTGGGGAACTCATGAATAACCTCGTTGAGCCAAAGGCCCGATAAAGAAAAAGAATTTTAGCGGCTAAAGGGGCCAGGCCGCGAGGCTGACAAGCATTTGATGATAAAGTCGAGAGCAAATCTTATTTACCCAGGCCTACGCACTCGTGTCCGACATTCCTTCCAAACCCATCCGCGGTTCCGCCACGTTATCGGACACCATCCTGGCCAGCGCGCAAAATGTGCAGGCTGTGCTGGCCGGCCGTTCGTTGTCGGAAAGCCTGGCCGCCACGCCGCTTGCGTTGCGCGCTTCGACCCAGGCTGTCGTGTTTCATGTAATGCGGCGCCTGGGCCTGGCATACGAAATAAAACAGATGCTGGTGCAGCGCACGCCGCCCAATGCCTTGTTTGACGCCGTGCTGCTGGTGTCGTTGACATTGCTGGATACAGCGGTGGAGTTTTCCGGCGAGACAACGCCCGACCATGCCGCGCGCCGCGATGTGCCTTTGTATGCCGTGCACACGGTGGTCGACCAGGCGGTCAGCGCCGTGGCCGGCCAACGCGCGCTGCAGACTTATAAAGGCTTGCTCAATGCAACGCTAAGGGGTTTTATCCGGGAAAGAAGCGCTATTTTAACGCAGGCCAGGAAAAACCCGGAAGCGGTGTTCAATCACCCCAAGTGGTGGATCGCGCAGGTGCGCCGCGCCTACCCCCAACAATGGCAGGCTTTGCTTGCGGCGGCCAACCGTCCGGGCCCCATGGCCTTGCGCGTCAATGCCCGGCGCTCGTCGGTCGAAAAGATGCTGGCCGAGCTCGAGGCGGCCGGCATCGAGGCTACATCGCCCGCGCCCGGCGCCATCGTATTGGCCACGCCGCGCCCGGTCCAGGCCGTGCCCGGCTTCGAGCAAGGCTGGTGGTCGGTGCAAGACCTGGCCGCCCAGCAGGCCGCGCAGCTTCTGCCCATTCAGCCCGGCATGCGGGTGCTGGATGCCTGCGCCGCGCCCGGCGGGAAAACCGCTCATTTGCTGGAACGCGCCGACCTGGAACTCTTGGCGCTGGACTCCGACCCTGTACGGCTGGAGCGGGTCGAACAGAATCTGCAAAGGCTGGGGTTGTCCGGCCCGGGCGTCGCCATGCGTTGCGCCGACGCGATCGATCTGCCGGCATGGTGGGATGGCCGCCATTTCGACGCCGTGCTGGCCGATGTGCCGTGCACCGCGTCCGGCATTGTGCGCCGCCATCCGGATATCCGCTGGCTGCGCCGCGAGGCCGATATCGCCAGAACCGCCGCCTTGCAGCGCCGGATCGTGGACGCCTTGTGGCAAACGGTCAAGCCGGGCGGGCACTTGCTGTATGCGACCTGCTCTATTTTTCCGCAAGAAGGCGAGCAGCAGGCGGCCCAGTTTTCGGCGCGCCATGCCGATGCGCTGCGGCATCCGGCGCCGGGGCAATTGCTGCCTTTGGCGGGCAGCCAATCGGCATCTTCCGACGGTTTTTTCTACGCCCTGTTTGCCAAGAACACGTGAGTCGTCAAAAATGACGCAATGGTTTAGTTTTTTGGGGTAAAGGTAAGTAGTGATGCGACGACTCTTCCTTTCTTTTTTTCTGTGTCTGACGCTGGTGGCGCATGCCGATGTCGGCGCGCCGCAGGAAACCGAGCGGGTCGTTCGCGTGGAGCCGGTCGTGCGCGACGGCAAGCTTTACATAGATGCGGATGTCGATTTCACCGTCAATGGCGACCTGCGCAACGCGGCCCAGAAGGGTGTGCCAATATATTTCACCGCCGACCTCGAAATCGTGTCGCAGCGCTGGTGGTGGTTCGACAAGGTGGAAGTCAGCAAGCAATTGACCTGGCGGGTGGTGTATAACGCCCTGACCCGGCAGTGGCGCGTGGGCACGGGCGAGCTGTCGCTGCCCGAATCGTCGCTGGACGATGCCTTGTCGCTGGTGCGCAATATACGCGGCTGGGCCGTCGCCGCGACGGCCGACCTGGAGCCCGACGAGCTATACAGCGGCCGGCTGCGACTGCGCCTGGATACGTCTCTCCTGGCCCGCCCATTTCAAGTCGATGCCTTTAACAGCAGTGCCTGGTCCCTTGCGACGCCATGGAAAAATTTCACTTTTTCGATCTCTCTCGACGCGCCCCCGCGCTAGTCAGGTGGGGGCTGCGCGCGGCGCTGGCGGTTGCGGCATGCAGCGCGCTGGCGCTGCTGGCTTTGCTGGTGTGGTCGACCGGCAATGCGTCGCGCTATGCCCAGCAATACGACACCTTGCTGGTGCTCAATGGCGTTCTGGCCGTCGCCCTGATTTTTTGGGTGGTCTTGCTGGCGGCGCGCTTGTTGCGCCAGATTCGCCGGCGGCAATTCGGCGCGCGCCTGACGGCCCGCTTTGCCTTGTTCTTCACGCTGATCGGCATCCTGCCTGGCGCCTTGATTTATGTCCTGTCGGTGCAGTTCATGTCGCGCTCCATCGAAACCTGGTTCAACGTGCGGGTCGATAGCGCGCTGGAAGCCGGCCTGAATCTGGGCCGCGCGGCGCTGGATTCGCAACTCAGCGATTTGAATGCCAGGGCCAAGGATATCGCCGCCAGGCTGGGCAATGGCAGCGATTCGGATATGGGACTGGCGATTACGCGTTTGCGCGAAAGCAGCGGTGTGACCGAAGCGATGGTGTTCACCGGCAATGGCCGCCTGGTGGCGTTTTCGTCATCGGCCTATGGGCAATTGCTGCCCGACCTGCCGCCGTCCAGCGTCATGAACCAGCTCAGGGTTTCGCATGGCTATTCGGCCGCCGAAGCCGACGAAGGCGAAGCCGCCGCGGAAGCCGGCGCGGAGCCGGACGCGCGCGAGAATGCCGGGCTGCGCTTGCGCGTGGTGATTCCCGTGAACTCGCCGGATCGCCTGAGCACGATTCTGGGCGTGGCCCCCGACACGCGCTGGCTGCAGGTGATACAGCCGGTGCCCGACCAGATTGCGCGCAACGCGAATCAGGTGCAGCAGGGCTTTCGCGATTACCAGGAGCTGGCTCTGTCGCGCCAGGGCCTGCGCAAGCTGTATGGCATTACGCTGACCCTGGCGCTGATCGTGGCTGTCTTTACGGCGGTTGCCGCGGCCCTGGCGGTATCGCGGCGCCTGGTGCGGCCTTTGCTGGCCCTGGCGGCCGGCACGCAGGCGGTGGGGGTGGGCGACTACCGGCCTTTGCCCGAGCCTTCCGCCAAAGACGAAATCGGGCAGTTGACGCGCTCGTTCAACGCGATGACGCGCCAGCTGGACGAGGCCCGGCACATGGTGGAAAACAACCGCCAGCAGTTGGAGCGCTCCAATGTCTACCTCGAGTCGGTGCTCAGCAATTTGTCGTCGGGCGTGCTGGTGTTCGACGAAAAATTCTGCGTGACCATGTTCAACCAGGGCGCGCAAAGTATTTTGCGGGTGGACTTGCGCTCGGTGAAAGGCCGGCCGCTGGAAACGGCCGATGGCGCGTTTGCGCTGTCGCAGCTTATTCGCCAGGCGTTTGCGGCGCATACGGCGGTGGGGTCGGAACGCTTGTATTGGCAGCAGCAGTTCGAGCTTGAAGTGGAGGCGGCGGCCGACAACGAAACCAAGAAGAACATCGTGACCTTGCTGGCGCGCGGAACGCATCTGCGCGTGGACGGCCGCGGCAACGGCTATCTGGTGGTATTCGACGATATCAGCGAAGTCATTTCGGCCAACAGGACAGTGGCCTGGGGCGAGGTGGCGCGGCGCCTGGCGCACGAGATCAAGAACCCGCTGACGCCCATACAATTGTCGGCCGAGCGGCTGGCCATGAAGCTGGCCGGCCGATTAAATGATGCCGATGCCGCCATGTTGACACGTTCTACGAATACAATCGTCAATCAGGTGGCGTCGCTCAAGCAGATGGTCGACGATTTCCGCGAGTACGCCCGCACGCCGCCGGCGCAGATGCAGCCTATCAATATCAACAACCTGATCGCCGATGTTCTGGCTTTGTACGGATGGGATCCAGTGGGCGGCAGTGTGCGCGACGATGGGCAGAGCGTACGCATCGAGGTCGAGTTCGATCCCGATGTGCCGGTAATTGAAGGGGATCTGACTCAGCTTCGCCAGGTGATTCATAATTTGCTGGCCAATGCGCGCGATGCGGCGACCCAGGACAGGCCGCTTGCCGATGCGCGGATTTATGTGCAGACTACGCTGACGCGGTCGGGCAGCGACGATGGCGCCGAACATTTTGCCGTGCGGCTTACGGTGTCCGACAACGGCCCGGGTTTTGCTTCGCAAGTGCTGACGCGGGTTTTCGAACCCTACGTCACGACCAAGGCAACGGGAACAGGATTGGGTCTTGCTATAGTTAAGAAGATTATCGAGGAACACGGCGGCCGGATCGATGTTTCGAACCGCCGTGAAGGGGGAGCACGCATTTCCATCCTCTTGACGCGCCTTGCGGATTCTGCGTCCACGCTGGACGTAGATGCGTAAGGGAACGATAATGCGGAAAAAAACAGGTAGGTGACGCTTTATGGCCAGAATTCTGGTTGTTGACGACGAAATTGGTATCCGTGAACTTTTATCGGAGATTCTCTACGATGAAGGACACACAATAGAGCTTGCGGAAAATGCCGCGCAAGCGCGCGCCGCGCGCTTGCGTGCCCGGCCGGATTTGGTCTTGCTGGATATCTGGATGCCCGACACCGATGGCGTAAGCCTGCTGAAAGAATGGGGGTCGCAAGGCTTGCTGGATATGCCGGTGATCATGATGAGCGGCCACGCAACGGTCGATACGGCGGTCGAGGCGACACGCATAGGCGCGGTCGATTTTCTTGAAAAGCCGATTACGCTGCAGAAGCTGCTGAAAACCGTCGCCGCCGGTCTGGCGCGGCCTGTGGTCACGCCGGCATTGGCGGCGGCGGCGCGCATGCCGGCCGAACGCCGGGTCGACCATTCCCAGCCGCTTACCACGGGGCCTGTGCCGGAATTGGCGGACCCCCCCGCCAACCTGAATCACTCGCTGCTGGGCGGAATCTCGCTGGACCAGCCCCTGCGCGATGCGCGGGACGAATTCGAGCGCATCTATTTCGAATATCACCTGGGCCGCGAAAATCACAGCATGACGCGGGTCTCGGAAAAAACCGGGCTCGAACGCACCCACTTGTACCGCAAGCTCAAGCAACTGGGCATCGATTCTTCGCGCAAGAAGAACCTGGCTTCGTAAGGCCGGGTGCGCGCGCATCTGCCTTGCCGTGGCAAGAATGCCGGATTATGCGCCTTTGGCGCTGATCCGGCTTTTTATTCAAAATATCACCTGACGGCTTATGTCGGTTCGCGGCAGGGGCCGGGCCTTGCGTGGCGGGTTGGCGCAAGTATGGCTGCGCCAGGCGTGATTTGCGGTTCGCAACAGGAAATACCTATAGCGTAGTGGGTGCGCCGTTGGCGAAAAACGCGATGGTGGTTTGGGTTTCGAAGACGTGGCGCGGAGGCGGCGGGGCGGTCGGGTGCTTGGCGTTTTGGCGCGGGGGCGATGGCGGGCAAAGTATTGTGCGGGGCCGCCGCCGGACGACCCCCTGTGGGCCGTCCGGCGGCATTCATGCATGACTCGGGACACTAGTCTTTCTGACGTTATCTCGAGCTTCGTCCACAAAGGTCATACTATGTGCATGAGGATTCCGCGGCCTTGGCCAGTTCCGCCATCGCCTGCTTTGCCGAACGAAGTTTTTCATCGCCCATGCGACGGGCGAGCTCCGCTTTGGCGTAATTCCACACTGGGAACGCATCGACCACGAGTCGGCGCCCAGATGCCGTCAGAGCTAGCCGCTTTCCAGCGCGGCCACGTCCGCCTTTGGCGCGGACCAACTCTCGGCTCTCCAGATTCTGAACATTTCGGCTGAGGGTAGTCGGATCGACCCCGGCCCTGTCCGCAAGATCGACGAGCGTTGCTCCCTCGGCCGCAGCGATTCCGACCAAGAGGCTGAATTGCTCGGCCGTCAGCCCGAGCGGCTTGAAGCAGGCATTGTAATAGCGCGTGAGCGCGCGCGCCGTTGCACGAGCCTGGAAGCCCGGACACTCCGCTGCGACGCCCTTCAAAGACTCTGGATCAAAACCGTTCATGTCTATTCTCTTGACAACTCCATCTTCGCATAATACTGTATATGCATTATTAGTGGAGGCGCAATGCCAGCATACGTACACGTCAATCTACGCGTCATCGATTCCGCCAAGCAGGCCGCGCTCGCTCCACGCTTTCAGGCGGCGCTAAAAGAGGCGGGCGGGCAGATTCTACATTTCGGCCCTGTTGCGCAGATTCTGGAGGGGGATGAGGCGCCGCTGCCGATGGCCGGCGTGTTTGAATTTCCGACTCTCGCCCAAGCGCTAGCCTTCTATCATTCCGAGAGGTATGCGCCGCTCAAGGCCGAACGTCGGGAAGCCCAGCAAGCGCGAATGTTCATCGTCGAAACCGTGTGAAGCGTCCGTCCTGACCGGCATCATCACAGCGCCTGAATTGTTTGAGCTTGGCAAAGAAACGTTCAATGACATTTCTGTTTCGATACGGATGCCCATCATGCTCTCGCCGCAGCTTGCGGAGTGCCAGTGAGAACGAAGCGCATCAGTTGACCGGGACCTTCGATACTAGCGTGGATTGTTGTGCTTAACCCACCTTGAGAACACGCACTAGTCGCCGGTTTTGCGCGGTTTGATCGCGGGCTTGCCGCCGGCATGGCCGATGGAACTGACCGATATGCGCGTTTCGCCGAACATGCCGCGCATGCTGGCCGAGCGCCAGGCGTGGCCGTAAGCGATTTCCAGGGTCAGGTGTATGGTGCCGTCGATGTGCCGCTGGCGTTCCAGCGCGGCCAGCAGCTTTTGCCGCCACTGCCTGCCGGCCAGGCCGGCTTTGCGGTCCAGGCTGGGGTTGCCGCCCAGCGCGCGCATATCTTCCAGCAGTTTTTCCGGCGTGCGATAGGTAAGGGTCAGGATTTCCTGGTCCATGACCGGGTCGGCGAAGCCGCGCTCGACCAACAGGTCGCCGAAATCGTGCATGTCCACATACTGCGGCGTGGCGGTCTGCAGGTCGGCGTCGACAATGGCGCGGCGCAATTCGGCCAGCGAACCCGGACCCAGGCAGGAAAACATGGCCAGGGCGCCGGGCTTGAGCACCCGCCGCCACTCGCTAAGCACTTGATGGGGCTCGGGGTGCCAGTGCAAGGCCATGTTGGACCATACCAGGTCCAGGCTTTCGGGAGGCAGGCCGGATTGCGCCATATCGGCGTTGATGAACTCCGCCGGCGGCGTGGGCTTGTTGCGCAGTTTTTGCCAGAAACCCGGCTTGGCCAGATAGCGCTCGCGCGCGGCATCCAGCAAGGCGGCGCAGCTATCCAGGCCTTTGTAGTCCAGTTCGGCATAGCGCGCCCGCAAGGGTTCCAGCGCATGGCCCGCGCCGCAGCCGGCATCCAGCACTGTCACGGGTTTGATGCGTATATAGCTTAGGCGCTGCAGCATGCGCTGCGCGATTTCGCCATAAAGGAATTGAGCCGCGTCCAGCGGGCTGCGGCGGGCGAACTGCAAACTGACGTGGGCGGGACTGACAGGCAGGGAAGGTGGCTGTGACATTTATGGACAAGGGCTCTGGTGTGTGGAGACGGGCTGTGCTCAGATACACGCATTGCCGCTCGCGGCCGCGAGCGCGATCCCGTCTGTCATTCAACGAGAATACCATTATGGCCGATCTGCCAGCCTTGCGCGAATCGACGCGACACCTGTTTCAAGTTCTGGGCCGCCGGGCGCGGCGGGCTTTCCGGGCCGGCATCGATCATGTGCCGACCGCCTGCCTGCTGTGCCAGGGCAAGGCAAAAGGCGGCGGCCTTTGCGTGTTCTGCCGCGAGTCCGTACTGCGTTCCATGGGCTCCGCCCTGCCGCGCTGCCCCACATGCTGTCTGGCCTTGAATGCCGCTAGCCAGTGTCCCGACTGTGCGTTGCGGGTTCCCGCGTTCGACCGCGTTATTGCGGCGTTCGACTACGCGCCGCCGGCGGACTTGCTGATTCATCAGCTTAAAGCCGGCAAGCGTTTCAGCAGCGCCGGCATGCTGGCGGGTTTGCTTGCCGATGCGGCGGACCGCGCGATGCCGGCCCTGCCGGGCAATACCATCCTGGTTCCCGTGCCCGCCAACCGGGCTTCCATCATTCAGCGCGGCTTTAACCCGGCTGCGGAAATCGCCCGCTGCCTGTCCGGACGCCTGGATTTTCCCTGCCGTCCCGAACTGTTGCTGCGGGCGCGCGAAGGCAGGCGGCAAACACATCTTAAACGGGCGGAGAGGGCCGGCAGCGCGCAGTCCCTGTACACTTGCCCCCGGCCGGTGACAGGCGCCGCCATTGCCGTTGTGGACGATGTGCTGACCACGGGCAGCACTTTGCACAGCATTGCACGGGAATTCAGGGCGGCGGGGGCGGCATCGGTTTATGGACTGGTGCTGGCCCGCACGCCTTTTGTGGGCTAGGGCGACTATGCTTGCGCTTCGCATGCAGCCCGCCACGACAACGTGGTAATGTCAGCGTTTTTAATCTTGCGGTTTGATTTCCAGGCTGCCTGTTGCCGAGTATCCATGTTCCACATTGTTCTAGTCTCGCCCGAAATTCCTCCCAATACCGGTAATGTCATACGCTTGGCGGCCAATACCGGCGCCGGTCTGCATCTGGTGCGGCCGCTGGGGTTCGAACTGGACGACAAAAGGTTGAAACGCGCAGGCCTGGACTACCATGAATGGGCCACTATGCAAGTACATGACAGCCTGGCGCTGGCTTTCGACAGCATAGGCGGCGATCCCGGACGGCGGTTTGCCTTGACCACCAAAGGCACGCGGCTGATAGGCCGGACTCCCTTTGCCCCTGGCGATGTCTTTGTCTTCGGCCGGGAAACCGCCGGCATGACGCCCGAGCAAATGGATTTATTCCCGCCCGAACAGCGTTTGCGCTTGCCGATGATGCCTGGGCAGCGCAGTTTGAATCTGTCCAATGCCGTCGCCGTCACGATTTACGAAGCATGGCGGCAGGCAGGCTACGCGGGATGCGTTCAGTAAGATATGCCCGCGTACTTTCCGGCCTGGATATTGCCGTTCGTCCGTCGTCAATAGCGGTGTTGCGGCTTATATAGTCAGTATCCCTGTATATAGCGATGGGATACAACATGAGCGACGCGGCCTACCGTCAATTGTTCAGCAGCCCCTACATGGTGCGTGGACTGTTCGACGGCATTATCAACGAACCGTGGTTGAAACTTCTGAATTGGCGGGGCTTGCAGCCCTTGCCCACGAATTACATCACCCACAACCTGGGGACCCGCCAGGGCGACCTGGCCTGGCGCATACCGCGCCTGGACGGCCTGGATCTGTACCTTTTGCTGATGCTCGAGCACCAATCAAAAAGCGAACGCTACATGGCGCTGCGCAAGGCCACTTATTGCTGCCTGTCTTACGAAAGCCTGGTGCAGCAAGACCTGATCCCGCGCAGCGGGCGGCTGCCCATCATACTGCCGGTGGTGCTCTACAGCGGCGTCAAGCCCTGGCGGGCGGCAACCTCCATGTCGGAACTGTTCGATCCGGCGCCGCCGGCATTGCAGCCCTATATGCCGCAACTGCGCTACCTGCTGGTGGACGAAGGGGCCTGGGTGCGTTCGGGCAAACTGCCGGCCAAGAACCTGGCGGCGCTGCTGTTTCGCCTGGAGCATAACCGGGGCATTGATGATGTCCGCGATTTGATGCAAACTATATTAAGTTTGACGCAAGGCCCTGAATATGAAGCGCTGCGCCACGCGTTTTTTAGTTGGATGCGTAATGCCTTATTACCCCGGGCCTTGCCCGAGATAGACATTCCCCAAGTCGAGAATTTACTGGAGATCAGCACCATGTTAACGGACCAATCACGATCCTGGACGCATCAATGGAGAACGGAGGGCCGGCAAGAAGGACGCGAGGAAGGGCGTTTGGAAGGACGCGAGGAAGGGCGGCAAGAAGGTGAAGCCGCTTTATTGCAGCGTCTGCTTGCCCGCAAATTCGGCTCATTGCCCGAAGCCATCAAACAGCGCTTGCAAAGCGCCACGCCAGCGCAGCTTGAAACCTGGTCGTTGAACATTCTGGACGCCACATCGTTGGATGACGTCTTTTCCGGGTAGGAACGTTTACCGGCAACACATTCAGAACCAACATGGCCTGGCCACTACATAGCGCCGCCGCCATTTTGCGGATGGCCGCTCACGCGTCCTTTGCTTTGCCCGGGAACGGCATTCAACTAGGGCCCATCCTTTATTTGAATTAGTGCTCAAAAACAGATGGTTGTGAAAGAACGGCGAGCGGCTGCCCAACACCAGTTTGCCGTTCATTCATCCGGCTTTTTTCCGGGCTTCTGCCACTCGGAAGACGTTGAACAGGTTTTCAGTCCAGCGACAAATTCAGCCTGGCTATCACTTCGTCCCAGCGTGCTTTTTCCGCCTTGATCATTTTTGTCATGTCGGCGGGCGACGAGGGCGCCGGCGCAAAGTACAAGGCCGCCATTTGTTTCTTCACGTCGGGCAAAGCCAGAATTGCCGTGATCGACTTGTTCAGGCGGGCGATCACATCGGCCGGGGTTCCCGCCGGCACAAAAATGGCATCCCAGGAAATCGATTCGAATCCAGGATAGCCCTGCGATGCCATCGCGGGCAGGCCCGGCAGCACAGGGCTGTCTTCCAGGCTGGTGATCGCCAGCGCCCGCACCTTGCCGGCATTGACCTGCGGCAGGGCCACGCCGGGCACCATGAAGCCGGCCTGGACATCGCCGGCAATGATGGCGGTGATCACCTGCGGGAAGCCTGAATACGGGATTTGTTGCAGCTTGATGCCCGCCTGATGTTCAAGCATGGCCATGCCCAAATGCGATGAACTGCCCGGACCCACCGAGCCGTAGTTCAATGCGCCGGGTTGAGCCTTTGCCAGCTTGACGAAGTCCTGGACGTTCTTCGCCGGCGAGTTGGCGGGCACCACCAATACATTCGGGCTGGTTCCGACCAGGCTGATGGGGGCCAGGTCGGCAAGAGGATCGTAGCCCAGCGTTTTTTTGTACAGGGTGGGGGCGGTGACAATAGGGCCGTTGATGGTCAGCAGCAAGGTATAGCCATCGGGCTTGGCGCGGCTGGCATAGCGGGTACCGATATTGCCGCCCGCGCCCGCCTTGTTTTCTACCACCACCGGCTGGCCAAGGTCCTTGGCCAGGGGATCGGCAATGGCCCGGGCGAGCGTGTCCGGCGACGAACCGGCGGGAAATGGCACGACCAGTTGTATGGGCCGATCGGGCCAGGCGGCATGAGCCGTGGCGGCAAGCAGCATGGACCCGGCGGTAGCCAGGCCGAGAACGGATATATGCAGTGTGCGGTATAGGGGTGAAAATCCTGTCATCGGACGTCCTGGTGTAAAAGTATTGAAGAATGCCGAGCTACTCGCTTTCGGCGCGGGCTTCGCGCGCCAGCAGGCTGGATACCGCCTTGCGCGGCGCCAGGCCATCGAACAGTACGCTGCAAACCGCGGCGGTAATGGGCATATCCACCCCTTGCTTGCGGCCCAATGCCAGCGCCGCGCGCGCGCAGCGCACGCCCTCGGCCGTCATGCCGCCGGCAAGTATGGCGGCCAGCGCCTGGCCTTGCCCGATCGCCAGCCCAACCTGGCGGTTGCGCGACAGTTCGCCGGTTGCCGTCAGGACCAGGTCGCCCAGGCCTGTCAGCCCGGCAAATGTTTCCGCCTGGCCGCCCAGGGCCAGGCCCAGGCGCTGCATTTCCGCCAGGCCGCGGGTAATGAGCGCCGCGCGGGCATTGGTGCCCAGCCCCAGGCCGTCGGAAATGCCGCAGGCGATCGCCATGACGTTTTTAAGGGCGCCGCCGACTTCCACGCCGATGACATCCGTGCTGGTGTAGATACGCGCATTGGTGCCGTGCAAAGCCGTCAGGACGGGCCCTGCCGTCGATTCCTGGCGCGAGGCGAGGGTAAGCGCCACCGGCAGCCCCTGCGCCACCTCGCGCGCAAAGGAAGGGCCGGATAATACGCCCAGGCCGATCCCGGGCCAGCCGGCCAGGGCCGCTTGCGCTATTTGATGGGGCAACAGGCCGGTTTCGTGCTGAAAGCCCTTGCAGGTCCAGATTATGCTTGGCAGGGCGCCGCGGCTGGGCGTCAGGGCATGCGCCACTTGCGCGCACATGTCGGCCAGGCCGGCCACCGGCACGCCAAGAATGATCAGGCCCGGGCCGCCATCCGCGGCGCAGACGTGGTCGATGGCCTGTTGGAAGCTGGCTGTCGCGCGCAATGCGGCGGGCAGGAGGGTGTCGGGCAGATACTTTGGGTTGCGGTGCTCTTGATCGAGCCGGCGGGCGACCTCCGGGTCGCGCGCCCAAAGCAGGGTATCGGCCTGCGAGCTTGCCAATGCCGCCAGCGCCGTCCCCCAGCTTCCCGCGCCCAAGACGGTTACGCGGATACGCTGGCTGGAAGGGCTCATGCCTGTCCCGTTATTGGCGAGTCATGCCCGGAGGCAGGATCAGGCCGGAATCTTCCTGGCCTTGCTGCTCTTGCGCCAATTGCGCAATGCGTTGTTCGTACAGGCCCTGGAAGTTGACTTCGGCCAAATGCAGCGGCGGCAGCGACGTGCGCGTAATGGCGTCGGCCATGTTGGCGCGCAGATAGGGATAGAGCATGGTGGGGCACACAATGCCCAGCAGAGGATCGAGCTGTTCCTCGGGGATATTGGCCGCTTCGAAAATGCCGGCTTGCGTGGCTTCGACCAAGTACAGGACTTTGTCGCCGATGCGGGTGGTGACGGTGGCGGTAACGGTGGCTTCGTATACGGTTTCGGCCAGGCGCTGCCCGCCGACATTGATCGCGACTTCTACCGTGGGGGCTTCCTGTTCGAGAAAGATTTGGGGCGCATTGGGCATTTCCAGCGACAAGTCTTTGACGTAGATGCGCTGCAGGTTGAAGCTGGGGTCCTGGCTATCTTGGTTGTCGTGCTGCTTTGATTCTGGTCGGCCATGGTGTTTCCTGAAAGAGGGATGATTAAGCGTAGTGGTTAGGCTGCGGTCAGCAGAGGCATCAGGCCGTCGGCGCGGTCGAGCGCGGCCAGGTCGTCGAAGCCGCCCACATGGGTATCGCCGATATAGATTTGCGGCACGGTGCGCCGGCCGGTGCGTTGCATCATCATCGTCGCGCTGTTCCGGATCGCAGGTCGATGCGGATTTTCTCGATTTCAGTCACGCCGCGCTGCTTGAGCAGCATTTCGGCGCGGACGCAGTAGGGACATACGCCGGTGCTATACATCACGTTACGGTTGCCATGCAAATTCCTTGGTAGCAAAAATAGGCGCTCAGGCTTTCCGGGACGGGGCATGCCGTCTTTTGCCCAGCCCTGAAGGCCGCCGCCCAGACTGACTGACTTCGTCGTAGCCTTGCTTGCGCAGCGAGCCTGCCACGCGCGCCGAGTCGCGGCCTTGCTCGCATACGACGATAATAGGCTTGTTTTTAGGCAGCGAGCCCAATTTGGCGGCCAGATCGGCGGCCGGCAGGCTGCGCGCCTGGGGTATGCTTCCCGACTTGAAGGATTCGGGGCTGCGCACATCCAGGAAGATGCCTTGCTTCTGGTTGACCAGTTGCACGGCTTCTTGCACGCTTACTGTCTTGCCGCCGCCTTTCAGTATATTGGGCAACAGCAGCATGACGCCGGAAGCGATGGCGACAAATATGACAATGAGGTTGTTTTGATTAAGAAAAAAGTCCACGATATATCCAGAATGTGCCCTTGGAAAAAGGGCAGAATCGGACAATTATAAAATGGACGGCGAATTTCAACTTTTGGGCGTTTTTTTATCATGCACAAACTCGTTCTGATGCGCCACGGCGAAAGCCAGTGGAACCTTGAAAACCGTTTCACCGGCTGGACCGATGTCGACTTGACCGAGACCGGCCGCGAGCAGGCGCGCGCAGGCCGGCGAACTGCTGAAGCAAGAAGGCTATGAGTTCGACCTGGCCTATACCTCGGTGCTGAAGCGCGCGATCCGCACCCTGTGGATCGCGCTCGACGCAATGGACGCCATGTATACGCCCCCGGGCTACAGCTGGCGCCTGAACGAGCGCCACTACGGCGCCCTGCAGGGCCTGAACAAGGCGGAAACCGCCGCGAAGTTCGGCGACGAGCAGGTGCTGATCTGGCGCCGCGCTTATGCGATCGCGCCCGATCCGCTGGATCACGACGATCCGCGCCATCCGCGCTTCGACCGCCGCTACGCCAAGGTTGCGGCCGACAAATTGCCCGCCACCGAATGCCTGCAGGACACGGTGGCGCGTGTGCTGCCGTTCTGGAACGAATCCATCGCGCCGGCCATCCGCGCGGGCCGCCGCGTATTGGTTGCGGCCCATGGCAACAGCCTGCGCGCGCTGATCAAGCATCTGGACGGGATTTCCGACGATGACATCGTGCACATGAATATCCCCACCGGCCAGCCCCTGGTATACGAGCTCGATGACGATTTGCGTCCGATACGCCATTATTATCTTGGCGATCCGGCGGAAATCGAAGCGGCGATGGCCGCGGTGGCCAATCAGGGCAAGGCTAAAAAGGAATAGTATGCGGCGTGTGCTCGGTTCTGTTGTATTGGCTTTGTGGGCAAGCCTGGCCTGCGCAGCCGAGCCGACGCTTGCCCAAAGGCAGGCGGATGCCAAAAAGCAGCAGACCGAATTGCGCGACCGCATTCAGGCGCTGCAAAAAGAGATAGACAGCCAGGAATCCACGCGCCGCGATGCGGCCCAGGACTTGAAAGCCTCTGAATCGGCCATTTCGTCCATTAATCTGAAACTGGCCGAACTTACCGAAAGCCGGGGCCGTGCCGAGCGCGAACTCAAGGAGCTGGATACGCAAATTGCGCGGCAAAAGCGCCGGCTTGCGCAGCGCCAGGAAGAGTTGGGCGATCAATTGCGCGCTCAATACGCCAGCGGCCTGTCGCCGTGGACGGCATTGCTGTCGGGCGACGATCCGCAGGTCATCGGCCGCGACCTGAGCTATTTGGGCTATATCTCGCAGGCGCAGGCCGACGCGGTGCGCGATGTGCGCCATGCGCTGGCCGACCTTGCCGCGCTGCAGGCCAGGTCCGAGGCCAACAAGAAAGAATTGACCCAGCTTGCGCAGGACACCGCCGGGCAAAAGGAAGCGCTGCAAGAGCAGAAGACGGAACGGCAAAAAGTGCTTGAGCGCATCGATACGTTGCTGGAGCGGCAGCGCGGCCAGGCGCAACGCCTGGCGCGCAATGACAAGCGCCTGGGCGACCTGGTCGGCGGCCTGGAAAAAGCCATCGAACAACAGGCCGAGGAAGCCCGGCGCGCCGACGAGCGGCGCAAGGCTGAGGCGGCCCGTAAAGCCGAGCAGGCAAGGCTGGCCGCCCTGGAACAGCGCCGCGCGCTGGAGCGCGAGCGTATAGCGGCCCGCAAGGCGGAACAAGCCGCGCGCGCCGCGCAAGAAAGCGCGCAGCGCCGAAAAGACGAGAAAGAAGCCGAAAAAGCCAGGCTGCAGGTCGAGGCGGCGCGGGCCCAGGCGCGAGCCGCCGAACAGGCGGCCGCCAGGCCGGCCGAACCCGAAGCCCGGCCCGTTCAGCCGGAAGCGGTCAAAGGCACGGCGCCCGGCCTGGCGCCGGCGGGCGGTTTTACTGGCTTGAAGAAGGGCGCCCCGTTTCCGGTGCGCGGCGGCGATGTCTTGGGGCGTTTCGGCGCCGAGCGGCCCGAAGGCGGTTTGTGGCGCGGCATCGTGCTGCGCGCCCCCGAAGGCAGCAAGGTGCATGCCATTGCACCGGGCCGGGTGGTTTACGCCAATTGGCTCAATGGTTTCGGCAATATTGTCATTATCGACCATGGGGCCAAAGACCTCAGCGTGTATGCCTATAACCAGAGCCTGCTGAAACGCGTGGGCGACGTCGTGGATACCGGCGACACCATCGCAACGGTGGGGGCTACGGGCGGCCAAGTGGACACAGGTCTATACTTTGAGATTCGGCATGGGGGCACGCCGGTAAATCCCCTGCTATGGTTAAGGCAGTAAATTCGGTACTATTTGTCTGCGGCTGAATAGTACTTTGGCAGGCAAGTTTCTGGCTGGCAGCGCATTAGCCGCTGTTTTGAGTTTATTTAATTCGGGAATGTGCATGAGCACTCGCAGGTTAGGCGGTATCGGTTTGGTGGTTGCTGGCGCGCTGGGCGGCGTGCTGCTCAGCCTGGGCATCACGGCTGTCGCGCAGCGCGGCGAGCCCTTGCCTTTGAAGGAATTGCAGCAGTTCTCCAATGTCTTCGCCGCCATCAAGAGCAGCTATGTCGAGCCGGTGGACGACAAGAAGCTGATCAATGACGCCATCACGGGCATGTGTCAGCGACCTCGACCCGCATTCCGCCTACCTGGACGCCGACGCGTTCAAGGAAATGCAGAGCCAGACGCAGGGCGAGTTCGGCGGCCTGGGCATCGAGGTCGGCAGCGAAGACGGCTGCGTCAAGGTCATCTCGCCCATCGAAGACACCCCTGCCGCGCGCGCGGGCGTCATGGCGGGCGACCTGATCACGCAAGATCGACGACAAGCCCACCAAGGGCATGATGCTCAACGACGCCGTCAAGCTGATGCGCGGCAAGCCCAAAACGCCGATCGTGCTGACCACTGCTCCGCAAGGGCCGGGACAAGCCGTTGGTGATTCATCATCGTGCGCGACATCATCAAGGTGCGCAGCGTGCGCAGCAAGATGCTGGACAACGGCGTCGCCTACGTGCGCATCGCCCAATTCCAGGAACATACCGGCTCCGACCTGGTCAAGCAGCTGAACGCGCTGGGCGCCAAGGGTGCGCCCAAGGGGCTGGTGCTGGACCTGCGCAACGACCCGGGCGGCCTGCTGGACAGCGCCATCGGCGTGTCCGCGCGCCTTCCTGCCGAACCGATGTCGCTCGTGGTGTCGACCAACGGCCGCACGCCCGACGCCGAACGCAAGTATCGCCAAGGCCAGCGACTACATGCGCAGCTATGTCATGCGCGGCAACGGCTCGCCCGACTACCTGGCGGGCCTGCCGGCCTGGGCCAAGACGGTGCCGATGGTGGTGCTGGTCAATGTCGGTTCGGCCTCGGCCTCGCGAAATCGTGGCGGGCGCCTTGCAGGACCACAAGCGCGCCAAGATCATGGGCAACCAGACTTTCGGCAAGGGTTCGGTGCAGGCCATGCTGCCGCTTAGCGAAGACACCGGCCATCAAGCTGACCACGGCGCGCTATTACACGCCCAGTCGGCCGCTCGATCCAGGCCAAGGGCATCGTTCCCGACTATCGCCGTGGACGAACCGCGCGAGGGCGACTTGTTCCGCGTGCCGCGCGAAGCCGACCTGCAGCAGCATCTGGTCAACGACAAGGTGCCGGCCGAGGTGAAGATCCGCGGCAATGAAGGCCGATAGCCAAGAGACGCGGCCGACCGCAAGACGTTCGAATTCGGCGGCGCCGACGACTTCCAGTTGCAGCAGGCGCTCAATTTCCTGGAAGGCCGGCCGGTCAAGAAAGCCGAGCTCGGCCAAGTGGCCAAGGCCGATAAGGACGGGCAACACCGATAGGCGGCCAAGGCGGCAGGCAAGGCGGGCAATAAGACGGCGCCACCGGCGGAAAGCAAAGCCCACGAATCCAAGTGATGCCAACGTCGAGCATTACCGGCTGACGCCCATCAAGGCCTGATCAAGACGCCGTGAATGAACGACCAGCAACTGCTGCGCTATCCCGCCATATCCTGCTCGACGAAATCGGCATCGAAGCGCAGGAGCGCCTGTCGGCCGCCCGGGTCCTGATCGTAGGCGCGGGCGGGCTGGGTTCACCGGCCGCCTTTTACCTGGCCTCGGCCGGGGTCGGGCACATTGTCCTGGCCGACGACGACGACAGTCGAGCTGGCCAATCTGCAGCGCCAGATCCTGCACACCACCGACCGCATCGGCTGGGCCAAGGCCGAATCAGGCAAGCGGCCATGCTGGCCCAGTCGAATCCCGAAACCCAGGTCCAGGCGCTGGTCAGCCGCCTCGACGGCCGGCGCTGGCCGAGCAGGTGGCCGCAGGCCGACGTGGTGCTGGATTGCTGCGACAACTTCGCCACCCGCCATGCCGTCAATCGCGGCCTGCGTCGCGCATCGCAAGCCGCTGGTGTCGGGCGCGGCCATCCGTTTCGACGGGCAGATCAGCGTATTCGACCTGCGCTGACGACGCGCCCTGCTATCACTGCCTGTTTCCCGAGGCGGACGACGTCGAGGAGACTGCGTTGCGCGACGATGGGCGTGCTCGCGCCGCTGGTGGGCATCATCGGCAGCCATGCAGGCGGCCGAAGCCATCAAATTGCTGGCGGGCATCGGCCAGGGCCTGGCCGGGCGCCTGCTTTGCCTGGACGCGCTTTCCATGCAGTGGAATACTGTGCGTTTCAAGCGCGATCCGGCTTGCCTTGTGTGCGGCGGCCGCGATAGCCTAGGGCCTGTTCACGCTAAATCCCCGCCCGCGTGACTGGCCAATGCCGCGCCGGCAAGGCGCGAAGCGCAGACGTAGCCGCCGCTACGGCGAGCATTTAGCGTGAACAGGCCCTTAGGCAATGACGGCCGGCCAGCAGCTTGCCCACCGACTTGACACGCACATCGACATAATCGCAGCGGCCCTTGTGCAGCGATGAAAAAGGCGTGCCCGGATGGAAAACATGCACAGTGCGCATGCCGACCTGGCGCGCGCTTTTCAGGTTGCGCAGCGTGTCCTCGACCAGCACGACCTGGCTTGCCGGCACCTTCAGGCGTGCCAGCACTTGCTTCATGAGGGCGGCCGAAGGCTTGGGGCGCATCAGCCCCTGCAGATTCATGTGATCGATGGCCCACAGCCCTTCGAAATGATGCAGGATGCCCAGTGTTTTCAGCACCTGGCGCGCATACTTCAGCGGCGCGTTGGTCAACAGGATTTTGCGCCCTTGCAGCAAGCGCAGCTTGCGCGCCAGGCCGTTCTCGGCATGCACCAAAGGCGCCACTTCGAAACTGTGGCTCAGGTCCAGGAAGGCATTGGCGTCTATGCCGTGATGCCGCACCATGCCTATTACCGTGGCGCCATAGCGCTTCCAGTAGGTCTGGCGCAGCTTATTGGCCGCATCCATGTCGATATCCAGGGTGGTGGCCACGGCATTGGCCATGGCGCCGTCTATCGCCTTGAATATCGCCTTGGAGCAATCGTGCAGCGTGTTGTCCAGATCGAACAGCCACACGGTTTGCGGCGAGCCGGCCGCGCCGGCATGGCGTTGCGGCCGGTGCGACGCGACGGTGTTGCGCAGTGCCCGCATGGCGTTCAGTGCGAGCGGATCATGGTGCCGACGCCTGGTCGGTCAGGATTTCCAGCAGCAGGCATGCGGCACGCGGCCGTCGATGATGTGCACGGAGTTGACGCCGTCTTGGCGCCGCATCGAGCGCCGACGATATCTTGGGCAGCATGCCGCCGGAGATCGTGCCGTCGGCGAACAGCTCGTCGATCTTGCGGCCGATCAGGTCGGTGCAGCAGCTTGCCGTTCTTGTCGAGCACGCCGGGCGTGTTGGTCAGCATCATCAGCTTTTCGGCCTTCAGCACTTCGGCCAGCTTGCCGGCCACCACGTCGGCATTGATGTTGTAGGTCGTGCTGTCTTCGCCGAAGCCGATCGGGCGAGATGACCGGGATGAACTGGTCGTCCTGCAGCGCCTTGACCACGGCGGGATCGATGCGGACGATGTCGCCGACCTGGCCGACGTCGAGCCATTGGCCGGGTTGTTCTTTGTCGTCCAGCAGCTTCTTCTCGGCCCGGATCAGGCCGCCGTCGTTGCCGGTCAGGCCCACGGCCTTGCCGCCGGCCTCGTTGATCATCCTGACGATGTCTTGCTGCACCTGGCCGCCCAGCACCCATTCGACCACTTCCATGGTCTCGGCGTCGGTCACGCGCATGCCCTGGATGAAACGTGCCTTTCTTGCCGATGCGCTTCAGCGCCGCGTCGATCTGCGGGCCGCCGCCGTGCACCACCACCGGATTCATGCCGACCAGCTTGAGCAGCACCACGTCGTGGGCGAAGCTGCCTGCAGCGCCGGGTCGGTCATGGCGTTGCCGCCGTACTTGATGACGATGGTCTTGCCGTGGAACCGGCGGATATACGGCAGGGCTTCCGACAATACGTCTGCCTTGACGGTAGAAGAATAAGTGCTGGAGTCGTTGGAAGTGGTCATGTCCGTTATTCAAGGTTGGAGCGAATGGCCCCGTCAGATGTGCAAAACCCGGGGGTGTATGGCGGAACCCCCGGGCGGCGAATTGTATGCTTCTTCAATTTACCCCAGGGCCTTGTTGACCGTACTGAGGAATGCGGTCTTGTCGTAATTGCCAAGATAGCGCTTGATGATGTGGCCTTCCTTGTCGATAAGAAACGCGGTGGGAGTAAGCTGCACATCGCCGAAGGCTTTGGCAAGCTTGCCCTGCGCGTCGATGACGACGGGAAAAGGCAGCTTGCGCGTGTCGGCGTAGTTCTTGACATAGTTGGCCGGGTCGTATTGCATGGCCACGGCGATGGTTTCAAAGCCCCGCGGCGACAAGTCTTCGTAGTTCTGGATAGTGTCGGGCATTTGCGCGATGCAGGTTACGCAACTGGTGGCCCAGAACTTGACCAGCACCACCTTGCCGCGCAGATCCTGGGTGGTGATTTTCTGGCCGGTCAGCGATGTAAACGTAACATCGGGCGCGGTTTTGGCCGAGCCCGAGAATTGCCAGATGCCCGCCCCCGCAAGGGCCAGCACGACGACGACACTGATAAGGATTTTTTTCATGGTGTTCTGGTGATCCGCCCGGCGTTTAGGGCCGGATTAATGGCGACTGCGCCGGGAAGATGCTGTTTCATTGAACCGGCATGGTTTCCGCGCCGCCGCTGGAAGGCGCCGGTGCCGGCGCCGGGGCTGGACTGCCGGAACCGGCGTCTTCGATGGGCGCCGGCCCCTTGGCTGGCGGGTTAAGGCTGGCCGCCGAGACAACGTCGAACAATTTTACTACTTTGTTGACGCCGCTTACGCCGGATACGGCGGTGCCCGCCAATTGCCCTTCCTGGGCGGTAACCTTGCCCAGCAGATAGACAATGCCGCGCTCGGTGGTGACGACTATGGTGCGGCTGGGTACGTCTTTGGTGTTGATCAGGGTGGTCTTGACCTTGGAGGTCAGCCAGGTGTCGTTGGTGCGCACGCTGACCGCCGTAATCTCGCCCACGCGCAGTTCGTTGACGACTTTCTTGACCTTTTCGACTTGCTTGGCGGCGCTTTCGGCGCGTTGCTTGTCTTGTTCGCTGGGCACATCGCCGGTGAGCAAGACCAGACCCGCATAGGAAACGGAGTTTACGCGGGCTTTACCGTTGGGGAACAACTTGCGCATTTCAGCGGCGACTTTCAGTTCGATAGCCTGGTCTTCGACTTGTTCGCCGGTGGTGCGGCGGTCGGTGGCGACAGCCGCCGTGGTGGCAGCCGTGCCGCCCACGATCAGCAGACCGCAGCCGGCAAGAGACATCAGGCCGGCGAAAGCCAGGCCGGCCAACAGGGCTCGTTGAGTGCGTTGATGTGTAGGCATTAGAGCGTGTCTCCCAGTAATAGTGCGTCGATGCCGTCGCACAAAGCGTGAAGCAGTACGATATGCACTTCTTGAATGCGCATGGTCCGGTCGTGCGGGACGCACAGGTGGATGTCGGTTTCGAGCAGGATGTCGTTGATTTTGCCGCCGCCTTTGCCGCTTAGCGCAATCACCGTCATTTCGCGTTCGTGCGCGGCGTCGATGGCCCGGATGACATTGGCCGAGTTGCCGCTGGTGGAAATGGCCACCAGGACATCGCCGGGCTGGCCCAGGGCGGTGACTTGCCGTTCGAAGATGGCGTCGAAGCCGTAGTCGTTGCCCACGGCGGTCAGGATGGATGTGTCGGTGTTGAGCGCCACGCCGCCCAGCGGCAGGCGGTCGCGCTCGAACCGGCCGACGAGTTCGGCGATAAAGTGTTGCGCATCGGCTGCCGAGCCGCCGTTGCCGCAAGCCAGGATTTTGCCGTTATTGGCCAGCGATCCGAACAGCAGGTCTACCGCCGCCGACAGCGGCTGGGCCAGTTCCCGGGAGCTGGCCTTGAAAGCATCGATAGCATCGTTGAAATGCGACGCCATATGAGAGGTCATGTCCATGGGAATAATTATCTCATGTTCGCAGGATAAGGAATGTCAAAGGCCGTAACGCGGGCGCATCGTCTGTTTTACATGCAATCCGGCGCCGCGCGCCGATTCTCCCGTTACTCCCTGAAAGCATCTTTGATCCAGATCAGCTCGTTGGGTTCCATGCCGACGACATCGAATCGGCAGGCCGGCGCGATTCCCCGGAAATAGCGCTGTTTCAGGCGGGGCAGAAAATAGTGGGCTGTCTTGATCAGGCGAGCCTGCTTGCCCCGGTTTACACTGGCGGCGGCGCCTCCGTATCGGCGCGAACGCCGTTGCCGGACCTCTATGAACACCAGCACGCCGCCGTCGGCGGCGACCAGGTCTATTTCGCCGGTCTTGCCGCGCAGATTCCGGGCTAATATGACCAGGCCGTGGTCTTGCAGGTGCCGCATGGCGCGCTCTTCGGCCCGGTATCCCGTTTTTTGGGTGGGTGACAGGACTATTTGTTCAGGCGCGGCCTGCGTGCGCATAGCGGCCCGGGTTTTGCGCAGCCGCCCGCGCATGGCTTTGTGCTGCGCTGCCCGCGCCACCTCGTATAGTTTCTGGTCGTCGGCCATGATGTTTGTTTTTTCCCTTGAAGGCTTGGTTTCGTAGTATGAGTGAAGCGCCCGATTTTTCAGATACCCCAACGACATGGAAACGTCTCACAGAGCGCGTGGATGCCCAGCATTGGCCTGCCGCGACCTTGTATGTGGTGGCCACGCCCATCGGCAACCTGGGCGATCTAAGCTTGCGCGCCTGGCAGACGCTGGCGCGCTGCGACGTGATTGCCGCCGAAGACACCCGGGCCAGCCGCCCGTTGCTGGATGCCTGGGGGGTGGGCACGCCGCTGATCGCGGCGCACCGCCATAACGAGGCCGAGGCGGCGCAGGCTATTGTGGACCGCCTGTCGCGCGGCGAACGAGTCGCCCTGGTGTCCGATGCCGGCGCCCCCGCGGTAAGCGATCCCGGGGCGCGTATCGTGCGGGCGGCGCGCGAGGCCGGCTACGGCGTGGTTGCGATTCCGGGCGCCAGCGCGGTGATCGCGGCGCTGATGGCCAGCGGCGTCACGTCGGACGAAAACCCCGCTTTTGTGTTTGCGGGTTTCACGCCCGCCAAGGCCGGCGCGCGCCAAAAATGGCTGCAGCGCTGGTGCGCGGTGCCCGCGCCTATCGTGATGTTCGAGTCGCCGCATCGCCTGGCGGCCGCCGTCAAGGATATGCTGCAAATTTGCGGACCGGCGCGCAAGCTGACGATAGCGCGCGAATTGACCAAGCGGTTCGAGCAAATCGCCACCATGCCGCTGGACCAGGCCGCGGCGTGGCTGGCCGAAGACGCGCATCGCAGCCAGGGCGAGTTTGTGCTGATCGTGCACGAGGCCGAGGATGCCGGGACGAATGCGGATATCGATGCGTCCAGCTCTGTGCTGCTGGACGCCTTGCTGGAAACGCTGTCGGTGCGCGATGCGGCGCGTGTGGCGGCCAAGGTTACCGGTCTGCCGCGCGATACCTTGTACGCCTTGGCGCTGGAGCGGCGGAAAGCCTAGCTTGTTCTTCCGGATTACTTATAGGGCGGATAGTCGTAAGCGGCGCGACATCCGGCAGGATATGCCAGGAATTTCCGCTGGGCACAGCCCTAGTGAATCTAGTGAAATGCCACGGCGGGTTGCAGGCCCGTGGCCGCTTCAAGCCGCTGGGCGGCATTGACGGCATCCGTGCGCGAGGGGTAGGGGCCTATCTGCACCCGGTACAGCTTGTTGGCGCTGTTTACGCGCGCCTGGCGGCTTTCGACCCCGCCGATTTGTTGATTCAGCTTTTGCGCCAGGCCGTCCGCGGTCTGCATCACGCTGAACGCGCCGAACTGAAGATAGATTTGGCTGGGCGCCGTGCCGATTTGGCTGGCGCTAGCCACAGCGGAGCTATTGTCCATTTGCGCCACGTTGACCGCTACGGGGGTTGCGGGAGCGGCTTGCACGGCTTGTACGGGCGGCGCCGCTGGAACAGGCGCGGGCGCCAGGGGCGCGGCTTTGGGAGTATCGACCAGGTTATTGCGGATGTCGGCGTTGGTGATGGCTTCGACAATGACCTGTCCGCTTCCGGGGCCGATCAGGCCCAGCTTGGCCGCGGCGACATACGACAAGTCGATGATGCGCGAGCTGTGAAATGGCCCGCGATCGTTGATGCGCACGACCACTGACTTGCGGGTGCTGGCATGGGTGACGCGGGCATAGCTGGGAATGGGCAGGGTGGGATGGGCGGCGGACATGGCGTACATGTCGTAGGTTTCGCCGTTGGCGGTTTTTTTGCCGTGAAACTTGCGGCCGTACCAGGATGCGGTGCCTTCCTGCCGGAACGGCCTTTCATCGCTGACGGGCACATACTGCTTGCCGAATACGACATACGGGCGGAAGTTGGCCGCCGCGTGGGGTTCAACGCGCGGAACGGCGTCGGGGATGGTGTCGAGATTGGCCGGAATGTCGGCGCCCGGCCCATCATCCTTGTAGTAGCCACCACCGGTTTTGCTGGTGCTGGAACAGCCCGCCAAAATGGCCAGGCCCAGGCATAAGAAGGCAGCGATCAGGAAACGGATCTGTGTCATGGTATGTCGGGCGGGGGTTGGTTGCGGTGCCTTATCAATAAGGGAGAGTGGTCGGCAAAGCGCCTGGCGAGCTGTTCGGTCACATAGACCGAACGGTGCTTGCCTCCGGTGCAGCCGATGGCCACGGTAAGGTAATTGCGAGTGTCTTGTATGTACAGGGGCAGCCAGCGCCGGATAAAGCTGGAAATGTCTTCGATCATGGTTTCCACGCTGCCGAATTGAGCCAGCCATTTGGCCACGGGCTCGTCGCGTCCGGTCAAAGGGCGCAGCGCGCTGTCGTAATGGGGGTTGGGCAGGCAGCGCACATCGAAAACCAGGTCGGCATCGCCGGGAACCCCGCGCTTATAGGCGAACGATTCGAATGTCAGCACGACAGGGGCCCGGTCGGCCTGGACCAGATCGCGCACCCAGGCGCGCAGTTGTCCCGGCGTGAGGTCGGAGGTGTCGATAACGTGCTCTTGCTCGCGCAGCGGCGCCAGAAGCTCGCGCTCGGTATCGATGCATTCCTGCAGCGAGGGCGATTTTCCGCCTTTTTGCAGGCGATCGGTCAGGGGGTGGCGCCGGCGCGATTCGGAGTAGCGCTGCTGCAGGGTATGGTCGTTGGAGTCCAGGAAAATGACCCGGAAAGGGGTGCCCATGGCGCGCAGGCCGGTGATCACGTCGGGCAGTTCGTCCAGTTCGCCGGGGGAGCGTACGTCGATGGAGACGGCGACGCGTTCCAGGCCGCTTTCGCGCGTGCTGGCGATGAAGTCATGCAGAAAGCGCACCGGCAAGTTGTCGACACAGGTATAGCCGGCGTCTTCCAGCAGCCGCAGGGCGACTGATTTGCCGGAGCCCGAAATTCCTGTAATAAGAACAATATTCAGCATGACGATGGGGTTTTCCGCGTTACAAGGATGCAATCGAATCTTGCATCCCTTGAATTCTAAAGGATGGCCGCGCGTCGTTACGTGCGTGTACTGCGTTTTCAGTCGCGGCGGCTGCTCTCCATGATGGCCAGGGCTTGCCGTTCGATGAATTCGCCCATGGTGTCGATGCCGCGCAGGGCGAGAATGGTGTTGCGCACGGCGGCCTCGACCAGCACGGCCAGGTTGCGGCCGGCGGCCACTTGCAGCATGACGCGGCGTATGGGTATGCCCAGGACGTCCTGGGTTTGATCCTGCACCGGCAGGCGCTCGAAGGCGTCGGGCGTGGAGCGGATCAGGTGGACCAGCAGCTTGAGTTTCATTTTCCGGCGCACCGAGGTTTCGCCGAAGATGGTGCGGATATCCAGGAGGCCCAGGCCGCGGACTTCGAGCAGGTTCTGCAACAACGCCGGGCAATGGCCTTCGATCATGTTGGGCGCCGTGCGCGAGAGTTCGACGGCGTCGTCGGCCACCAGCCCGTGGCCGCGGGAAATCAGTTCCAGCGCGAGTTCGCTTTTGCCCAGGCCGGACTCGCCGGTGATCAGCACCCCCACGCCCAGCACATCCATGAATACGCCATGAACGGTGGTCTTGGGCGCCAGCCGCCTGCCCAGGTAAATACGCAGCAGGTCAATCAGTTCGGCGGCGTCTATGGTGGTGGAAAGCAGCGGAATTTTCTGTTGATTGCAGAAGTCGCGCAGATCGTCGGGGGCGGCCATGCCTTCGGCGATCAGGATGGCGGGCACGCCTCCGGAGACCAGGTCTTCAAGGTGATGCACCCTGCGCTTGACCTCGAAACGCGTGTAGTAAGAGAGTTCTTCGGCGCCAAAGACTTGTATGCGGGCCGGGTGGATAAGATTCAGGTGACCCACCAGGTCGGCGGCCGCCATGCCCACATCGGGAATCAGCCGGTTGGCCGAATCGGCCCCCGCCACCCAGGTAAACGGGATTTTGTCTGCGTTGTCACCGACGAGTTCATGTATGGTCAGCATGGCGGTAACCTTAGGTCTGCGAACTGGTCAGGAGTTGGTGGATGGCGGCTGGATCGGTTCCGGTGGACAGTGTCTGCCGCAGTTTGGCATCGGACATGAGCTTTGCGATTTCAGCCAGCAAGTCCAGGTGTATTTGCGTGGCGGTTTCGGGAACCAGCAAAATGAACAGCAGGCTGGCCATGCGGCCGTCGGTGGCGTCGAAGCGCACCGGGTCGGCCAGCCGGATAAAGGCGGCGCAGGGCTCTTTGAGGTCTTTGATCCTGCCGTGCGGCACGGCCACATGATGGCCGAGCGCCGTGGAGCCGAGGCGTTCGCGGGCGATAAGGCTTTGGAAAACTGCTGTGCGGGCTATGCCGTGGTGGTTTTCGAAAAGCAGACCCGCTTGTTCGAAGGCACGTTTCTTGCTGGTGACGGCCAGATCAAGCACAACATTCGACAGCGGCAGGATACGCGACATTAAGTTCATACTGGATATTATATGGGGTTTGGACGCCGCCATACAAAGCGCCATAAGCAAAGCCCCAATCGCAGAGGGCGATTGAGGCCAGGATGCCAGGTTTCACGTGTCGCTGATCACAGAGGCGCGGCATGGCCGAGCCTGGCGCAGGCGAAAGCCGGGAGCGGCTTATTCCACGGCGGGGATATCCTGCCGCTTGACAGGTTCGTGGGCGTGGTTTTGCAGCTTGGTTTTGTACTTGATGACTTGCCTGTCGATTTTATCGGCGAGCAAATCGATGGCGGCGTAGAGATTGTCGTCGATGGCTTCGCAGTGGATGTCCTTGCCACGCAAGCGCATGGTGACTTCCGCAGTGTGCTTCAGGCGCTCGATCGAGAGTATGACTTGGGTATCTATGACATTATCAAAATGCCGCGAGACGCGTGCCATTTTGTTCATTACATATTCGCGGATGGCAGGGGTGACTTCCAGGTGACGACCACTAATACTCAGATTCATATTGTGCTCTCCAGTGTAGATTAAGGGTGCGCAGCATGCGCGATAAGAATGCTGGTTTTCTCCTTGTAAAGTGTTGGTAATGATTTCAGTGTATAGATTGTGCAGCGTAAATCAAGTGCGCCGGGACCGAATTTATCCGGGACGCGCCGGCGCTGGACAATCGCCGGCCGGATCGGCGGGCGCAGCCCGCGCGATTCGGGGATATCGACCGGAATTGCTGTCAAGGCAAAAGAGAAATGTCCGGTTTGACATTCTCACGTTGCATCAACATATCGACCGGAATTGCCTGCTACATCTTGAAGTTCTTGCCCAGGTACACCTTGCGAACCGCTTCGTTGTCGATAATTTCGCTGGGATGGCCGTTGGTAAGCACTTTGCCTTCGCTGATGATATAGGCGCGGTCGCATATGCCCAGGGTTTCGCGCACGTTATGGTCGGTGATCAGCACGCCGATATTGCGATTTTTAAGAAAATGCACGATACGCTGGATTTCGATGACGGCGATGGGGTCCACGCCCGCAAAGGGTTCGTCCAGCAGAATAAAACGCGGATGAGTGGCCAGGGCGCGGGCGATTTCCACGCGGCGCCGTTCGCCGCCCGATAGCGAAATGGCGGTATTGCGGCGGATATGGCCGATTTGCAATTCGTCGATCAGCGATTCCAGGTGCTCTCCGATGAGCGCCGACGACAGGGGCCGGCCGTCGTCGTCCAGTTGCAGCTCCAGCACGGCGCGTATGTTTTCCTCGACCGTCAGCCGCCGGAACACGGACGCGTCCTGCGGCAGGTACGACAGCCCCATGCGCGCCCGTTTGTGCATGGGCATGCTGGTAATTGGGGTGCCGTCGATCTCGATGCGCCCCGCATCCGTGGGAATGATGCCCACGATCATGTAGAAACTGGTGGTTTTGCCTGCGCCATTGGGGCCTAGCAAGCCCACGACTTCGCCGCTGTCGACCGACAGGGAGACATCTTGCACGACAGTGCGCTTGCCGTAGGTTTTACGCAAACCGGTGGCATGCAGGCTGCCGTGGGAGGCGCTGGGGGAGCGGGCTCCGCTTGATGCCGGCTTGTGGGAAGAAAACATAAAGGGCTACTTTCAGGAAACGGATCGGACCAAGGGGACGAAGGGGGCGGCGGCCGACGCTATTTGCGCGGCGCCGCTTTCTGCCGGCATTCGGCGATTGCGGCATCGGCTTTGGCTTGCGGCCGGGCCAGCGAGCGCACGCGTCCGCCGGCGGCGGCTGAATCGGCGCCGCCGTAGGCTTCATAGGTACTGCTTTTTTGATGGTAAATAACGCGCCGGCCTTTGATGTTGTCGAAGGGCTTGCCGCAGATGAAGCGGGTAATGACGGCCTGGCCTATCATTTCGATGTTTTCCGCCTTGCCGTCGTATTCGGCGCGCACGCCGCGCGCTTCAAGGACTTCGAATTTCTCGGGGTTTTCCTGGCGTATGGAAACCAGCTTGCCCGCGGCCACCGTGGCGGTTCCGTACTGGAAGCCCTCGGCGTCTTCACGCATGGTCAGCTTGTCGGAATGCAGCGTCATCAGGCCGCGTGTCATGATGACATTGCCGGTGAAGACGCTTTCTTTTTTCAAGTCGTCATAATTAAGGCTGTCGGACAGGATGAGCGTGTCGGGATCTTCGACGGGCTTGGCCGGCTGGCCGGCGGTTTTCGCCGCGGCTTGCCCCGTGGCCGCCGCGCTCGAGCTCGACGGCGTTTTTTTGGACGGCGCCTGGGTTTGTGCCTGCGCCGCGCCTGCCGCGCAGATTGACAGCGCTGCCAACAGCCAGGCGGTAAAAGAGAGGGGTCGCTTCAGATTCATGGTTTTTGTTGTGTCGTGTCAGGTTTGGTGGATTTGCCTGGCTTGGAGTCTTGACCAGAGATTTTTACGTCGGTAGCTGAAAACACTTGCAGTTGACGCGTATCGTTATCGTAACGCATGCCTTTGCCGTTCATGGTCGATTTGCCGTTTACCACCAGCGCGGGCAGATCGGTAAAGGTGAGGTTGTCGTCGGGCATGATGGTCAGTTGATCGCTGGTTACGTCCAGCGCCGGCCTGTCCTGGTCGGGTACGCGATGCACATGGGCATTGCCCTTCATGACGATGCGCTTGCCGCCCTGATCCATGATGGCGGTGTCGGATGTTCCGATGGTGATCGGGGAATTAGGCTGCTGGCCTATGGCCTTGACCGTGGTGATTTCGTAGGAGTCGTTATCGGGAAAGTGCTGCATATGCGCGCCTTCCAGGCGATTTATGGCAATCCCGGCGGGGTCGGTGCGCACCATGACGAAGTTGTTGGCCCAGGAGTCGGGCTCATGCGTGACGCGGGGCGGCGGATCGATGAGAATGGCGCGTTGCGCATAGTCGGCCGCCCACCAGGTTCCCATGACCAGGGATAGCAGCAAGACGACAGCGATAAGGGCGGGGGCGCGTTCTTTCATGGGCTTACTGGGTAACGCTGCCCATCAGCACGAAATGGGGATTCAGAAAAGCGCTAAGACGGCCTTGCGCGGCCAGGATAAGATCGCAGCACTCGCGCGCGGCGCCCGAGCCGCCCGGCTTGGATGCCACCCAGTGCGCCGCTTGCGATACATACGCGGGCGCATTGGGCACGCTGGCGGCGAAGCCTACGCGCTGCATCGCGGTCAGGTCGATGATATCGTCGCCCATATAGCCGACTTCGCTCAATGCGCAGCCTTGTTCTTGCGCCAGCGCGCTTATGGCTTGCGCCTTGTCGCGTATTCCTTGACGCACCAGGGCTATGCCCAGTTCGGCCGCGCGGCGCGCCACGATGGGGCCTTCGCGGCCGGTGATCAAGGCGACGGTAATGCCGCTTTCGCGCAACAGGTGCAGGCCGTGGCCGTCCAGCGCGTTAAAGCGTTTCATCAATTCGCCGTTTTCGCCATACCAGAGGGATCCGTCGGTCAGCACGCCGTCCACGTCGAAGGCCATGAGGCGCACTTGGCGGACCCGTTCTTGCACGGCCGGCGCAATTTTTGCCAGGATCAGGGCTTCGGCGGGATGGGAAATGCTGGGAAGTTTCATGTGGCTGGGCAGGTTTCAGATGACTTTGGCGGCAAGCAGGTCGTGCATATGTAGAGCCCCTAATAATAGCCCGGTATCGTCGATGACGAGCATCTGATTCAAGCGGCCGGCGTCCATCAGCGTGGCCGCTTCGACAGCCAGGGCGCCGGGCGCCACGGTCTTGGGGTGCGGGCTCATCCCATCGGCTACGGTAAGAGGGCGGATATCGCCATGCCGGGCTATCAGCCGGCGCAGGTCGCCATCGGTAAAAATGCCCACGGGCAGGCCTTGCTTGTCGACCACGATGGCCATGCCCATGCCTTTGGCGGACATTTCCACCAGCGCTTCGGGTACCTTGGTGTCGGCCAGCACCAGGGGCAGGGCATTTCCCTGGCGCATGACGTCGCGCACAAAAGTAAGCAGGCGCCGCCCGAGCGCGCCGCCGGGATGCGAGCGGGCGAAATCCTCGCGGCTGAAGCCGCGCGCTTCCAGGCAGGCCACGGCCAGGGCATCGCCCAATACCAGGGCGGCTGTCGTGCTGGCGGTGGGAGCAAGGTTAAAGGGGCAGGCTTCTTGCTCGACATGCGCATTCAGGTGCAGGTCGGCGTTGCGCGCGAGTTCCGACTGAGGGTTGCCGGTGATGGAAATCAGGCAGGCGCCCATGCGTTTGGCAACCGACAGGATGGTTAACAGTTCATGGCCGGTTCCCGAGTAGGAAATGGCCAGGACGATGTCCTGCCGGGTGAGCATGCCCAGATCGCCATGTATGGCTTCGGCGCCATGCATGAAAAATGCGGGCGTGCCGGTGGAGGCCAGCGTGGCGGCAATTTTCTTTGCGATGTGGCCGGACTTGCCCAGGCCGGTTACGACGACCCGTCCCTGGCAGTTCAGCAGCAAGGACACGGCATGCTCGAACGAGCCGTCCAGCCGGGCATCCAGGGCCTGCAATGCGGCGATTTCGGTCTTGAAGGTGCGATGCGCGGAGGCAAGTATTTCGCCCGGGACGGCGGCAGCCTCCTGGCGGATTTCGGCCGGCGCGGGAATAGGTGTTTTTTCCATGTGGTGATTTTAAACGCACAATGGGATTGCGCCGCACATTGCAGGTCGATTGTGTAAACTAGGCTAGGGCCTGTCAACGCCAAATCCCCACCCGCGTGACGGGTCGACGCCCCGCTGGCAAGGCGCGAAGCGCAGGCATAGTCGCCGCTACAGCAAGCATTTGCAACGCGGCCAGCGTGGCGTTAGCCGGATAACCCACCGGCGCGGGCGGGGATTTGGCGTTGACAGGCCCTAGGTCGCGTATAGTTACGGCTGGTTTCCCTGGCGTTCTTCCGTTTTGGCGATATACATGCACATTGATCCTGCCGTCTACATTCGCAATACGATACGCAGTGTTCCCGATTGGCCCAAGCCTGGCGTTACGTTCCGCGATATTACGCCGGTGTTGCAAGACCCCCGTTCGTTTCGCGTACTGATCGATCTGTTTGTATACCGGTATATGCGCCAGCGGCTGGACCTAGTCGCGGGCGTGGATGCCCGGGGCTTTATCCTGGGGTCGGTGCTGGCTTACGAGCTGAACCTGGGCTTTGTGCCGGTGCGCAAGGAAGGCAAGTTGCCGTTCCGGACGGTGGCCGAAAAATACTCGCTGGAATACGGCAATGCCACGGTCGAAATGCATACGGATTCGGTCCGGCCGGGCCAGCGTGTCTTGCTGATCGACGATCTCATCGCCACCGGCGGCACCATGCTGGCGGCATCCAAGCTGCTGCAGCGCCTGGGCGCCAATGTGGTCGAGGCGGCCGCCATTATCGAATTGCCCGATCTTGGCGGCTCCCAGACGCTCAGGGACACCGGCCTGCAGGTGTACACGGTATGCAGTTTCGGCAACGACACGCCGTAATTTGAGCGGTCGTTGTTTGACGGGGTGTGCCCTGCGGTGTCCGGGCTACCCTTGTCGGCCGTGGTCTGCCTGTAGCCGGCGACACAGCGAAGGCGATGTCTCCGGCATTGCCCGGGGGACTTGCCCCGGACCTTATCCGGCATCAGACCAATACGCGCTCGATGCCGCCGGCGTTGGCGTCGCGCACGTAATCCTGCATCCAGTCGGCGCCCAGGATATGGCGGGCCATTTCGACCACGATGTAGTCGGCGTCCATGCCGGCGTCGTCGTTCGTAGCGCGATTAAGCCCTGCAGGCATGACGGGCAGGAGGTCAGCACCTTGACGTCGCCGTCGAAGCCGTCGGCGCGCAGCGCGGCGGCGTCCTTGCGCAGTTCTTCTTCCTTGCGGAAGCGGATCTGCGTGGAGATGTCGGGACGCGATACCGCCAGCGTGCCCGATTCGCCGCAGCACCGGTCGCTCTTCTGATGGCGGTGTCGCCCACCAGCGCCTTGACGGTCTTCATCGGTTCCTGCAGCTTCATCGGCGTGTGGCAAGGGTCGTGATACATGTAGCGCGTGCCGGTGCACGCCCTCGAGTCTTCATGCCCTTTTCGAGCAGGTATTCGTGGATGTCGATCAGGCGGCAGCCCGGGAAGATCTTTTCGAATTCATAGCCCGCCAACTGGTCGTAGCAGGTGCCGCAGCTCACCACCACCGTCTTGATGTCGAGGTAGTTCAGCGTGTTGGCCATGCGATGGAACAGCACGCGGTTGTCGGTGATGATCTTCTCGGCCTTGTCGGTCCATGCCGTTGCCGCGCTGCGGATAGCCGCAGCACAGATAGCCCGGCGGCAGCACGGTCTGCACGCCGACATGCCACAGCATGGCCTGGGTGGCCAGGCCCGACCTGCGAGAACAGGCGTTCGGAGCCGCAGCCGGGGAAATAGAACACCGCCTCGGTTTCGGCCGTGGTGCGCTGCGGATTGCGGATGATGGGGACGTAGTCGGCGTCTTCGATATCCAGCAGCTTGCGCGCGGTCTGCTTGGGCAGGCCGCCGGGCATCTTCTTGTTGATGAAATGCACGACCTGCTCGCGCATGCGGCGCCTTGCCCACGGTGGCGGGCGGCGCGGCCGGTCTGCTTGCGCGCCAGCTCGGCCAGCAAGTCGTGGGCGATGCGCTGCGCCTTGTAGCCGACGCCGACCATCGCCTTGCGCGTGGCGTTGATGGTGCGCGGATCCTTGGCGTTGAGGAAGAACATCGCCGCGGTCGTGCCGGGATTGAACGACTTCTTGCCCATGCGCGCGCAGCAGGGCGCGCATGTCCATCGAGACATCGCCGAAATCGATATCGACCGGACAGGGGTTGTAGCACTTGTGGCAGACCGTGCAGTGGTCGGCCACGTCTTCGAATTCTTCCCAGTGCTTGATGCTGATGCCGCGGCGGGTCTGCTCTTCGTACAGGAAGGCTTCGATCAGCAGCGACGTGGCCAGGATCTTGTTGCGCGGCGAATACAGCAGGTTGGCGCGCGGCACATGCGTGGCGCAAACCGGCTTGCACTTGCCGCAGCGCAGGCAATCCTTGATGGCGTGCGAGATGGCGCCGATGTGGCTCTGCTGCATGATGAGCGATTCGTGGCCCATCAGGTTGAAGCTGGGCGTCTAGGCGTGGCGCAAGTCGCCGCCGGGCATCAGCTTGCCGGCGTTGAAGTGGTTGTTCGGGATCGACGCGGCGCTTGTAGTCCTGGAACGGCGCCAGTTCGGCCTCGGTCAGGAACTCGTATTTGGTGATGCCGATGCCGTGTTCGCCCGAGATCACGCCGTCGAGGTTGCGCGCGATATGCATGATGCGCGCGACGGCTTCGTTGGCCTCTTGCAGCATTTCGTAGTCGTCGGAATTGACCGGGATATTGGTGTGCACATTGCCGTCGCCCGCGTGCATGTGCAGCGCGACGAACACCCGGCCCTTGAGCACGCGGTCGTGGATCGCCTGTGTTTCGGCCAGGATCGGCGCGCAATGCGGCGCCAGTGAAAATGCGCTCCAGCGGCGCGCGCACTTCGGCGCTCCAGGAAACGCGCACGGTGCGGTCCTGCACCACGTCGAATACGCGCGCATCGGGCCTGATCGGCCAGGCGTGCCTGCAGTGCCGGCGCCAGTTCGGCCAGGCCGATGCGGGCGAAGTCGTCCAGCGTATCGGCCAGCGGCGCGTCCAGGTTGTCCAGCAGCCAGTGCCAGCGCTGGCGCACCGCGCTCAGCAAGGTTCCAGCGCCTGCACCGCGTGCGTTCGCCCAGCACTTCCTCGCGCGGCAGCTGGTCGCCCTCGCTGTCTTCGCTCTTGCCTAGCGGCAGGTCGCCCGTCAGGAAGTCGTCCAAGCTGGTCCAGCAGCTGAGCTTGTTGCGCGTGGAGAGCTCGATATTGATGCGTTCGATGTCGTCAGTGTATTCGCCCATGCGGTGCAAGGGGATCACGACATCTTCGTTGATCTTGAACGCGTTGGTATGGCGCGCGATGGCGGCGGTGCGCGCGCGATCCAGCCAGAATTTCTTGCGCGCTTCGGCGCTGACCGCGACAAAGCCTTCGCCGTGGCGGGTGTTGGCAATGCGCACGACTTCGCTGGCGGCGATGGCCACCGCATCGTCATCGTCGCCGACGATGTCGCCGATCAGCACCATTTTCGGCAGGCCGCCGCGCTTGCTTTTGGTGGCGTAGCCGACAGCGCGCAGGTAGCGTTCGTCCAGGTGTTCGAGCCCGGCCAGGATTGCGCCGCGCTCGCGGCCCGGGCCGTCCAGGTAGTCTTTGACTTCGACGATGGATGGGACGGCGTCGCGCGCCTGCCCGAAGAATTCCATACAGACGGTGCGCGTGTGGGCCGGCATGCGATGCAGAATCCAGCGCGCCGATGTGATCAAGCCGTCGCAGCCTTCTTTTTGCACGCCGGGCAGGCCGGCCAGGAATTTGTCGGTAACGTCTTTGCCCAGGCCGGCCTTGCGAAAGCGCGAGCCGTCGATCACCAGGGTTTCGTTGCGCAAAGGCAGCGCGCCAGGCTGCGCCTTGCCGTCGGACCACTGCAGTTCGAAGCGGACTTGCGCCGCGTCGTGGATTTTGCCGCAGATTGTGGTCCAGGCGGGTTACGTCCAGCCAATTGCCGTCCGGGTCGACCATGCGCCATCCGGCCAGATTGTCCAGCGCGGTGCCCCATAGCACGGCTTTCTTGCCGCCGGCGTTCATGGCGATATTGCCGCCCGCGCAAGAGGCGTCGGCCGACGTGGGGTCTACCGCGAAGACGAAGCCGGCGGCTTGTCGGCCGCTTCGGCGATACGGCTGGTGACGACGCCGGCGCCGGTATGGATGCTGCGCACCGGTTCGGCTACGCCGGGCAGCGGCAGGGTTTCAACGTCGCCCAGGGTGTCGAGTTTTTCGGTATTGATGACGGCGGAACTCGACGTCAGGGGGACGGCGCCGCCGGTATAGCCGGTGCCGCCTCCGCGCGGGATGATGGTCAGCTTGAGTTCGATACAGGCGCGCACCAGGGCCGCGATTTCGTTTTCGGTATCGGGGGTCAGGACGACGAAGGGATATTCGACGCGCCAGTCGGTGGCGTCGGTGACGTGCGATACGCGCGAGAGGCCGTCGAACTTGATATTGTCTTTTGCCGTCAGGCGCGACAGGCTGCGCACAACTTTCTTGCGCAGTTCGCGGGTTTGCGTGAATTCGATTTCGAAATCCGCAACCGCCGCGCGGGCGGCGGCCAGCAGGCGCGCCGACTTTGCCGTCGCGTTCCGCGACGCTGCTGTCGCGCCGGTTGTCGATTTCGCCCAACCGGTGATTGAGCGCCTGGATGAGCAGATGCTGGCGCTTGGGGTTGTCCAGCAGATCGTCGACGAGATAGGGATTGCGCCGCACTACCCAGATATCGCCCAGTACTTCGAAGAGCATGCGTGCGGAACGGCCGGTGCGGCGTTCGTCGCGCAGTTCCGAGAGTATTTGCCATGCCTCCTGTCCCAGCAGGCGCAAAACGATTTCGCGGTCGGAATAGGAGGTGTAGTTATAGGGGATTTCACGCAAGCGCGGGGTAGCCGCGAGAGGGGCCTGGGCGGCAAGTAGATGACTGGCGATGGGGGCGTTCATGGCTCGGGGAAAAGAGGGCCCTTAAAGACGTAGTGTAAGGGAGAAAGGGAAGTGTAATCCAATCGACGGGTGTTTACGTTACCGGCGCGTTACGCTGCGCCAACCCGCCTTGCGGCCGCGAGCGCGTTTCATGTCAGCCTGGGCCGGATCGGCGGCCGCGGGCGCGCGACCTGGCTAGTTCGTCCCGGGGAAGAACCAGAGCAAGGCGGCGGTCATTATCGCGTAGCGCAGGAACTTGCCCACGGCCATGTAGAACACGCAAGGTCCCAGAGGCAGGCGCAGCCAGCCGGCCACGGCGCAAAGCAGGTCGCCGATGAAAGGAACCCATGAAAAGAACAGGGCCGGCGGGCCGAGCCGGTGCAGCCAATAGCTGATGTAGTCGTGCCAGCGTCCGCCCGCTTTGGTGTGGATTTTCTCGGGGTGTTTTTCGCGCCAGTGCTCGTACGCTTTTTCGGCGCCCAGCCCCAGCGCATAGCTGATGGCGCCGCCTATGGTATTGCCCACGGTGGCGACCAGGATGGCGGGCCAGAACATGTCGGGAGCGATTTTCACGAAACCGAAGACCGCGGGTTCGGAGCCCAGTGGCAGCAGGGTTGCGGACACCAGGCTTACAACGAAAATCGCGCTCAAGCCCACGCGTGGCAGGGCCAAGGTAAGAAGTAGCCAGTGTATCGATGATTGCATCAATGCTTCCATAGACCGCTAGTCTACAGAATTAGCGAGTTTTGCGGGGCAGCGGGCCGGCGCCGACCCAATCCAGACGTCAAGTTTGGTATGCGCTATGTCTCGGGAATATGGGGCACGGAGCGCTCCACCGACGATACCGGCGCGACGGCCTTGAAAATGCAGCAAGGGGAAGAGCCGAATTGTATTGAGTTTCGCTTATATAAATGCTCAAATCGCGGCAATTTCGTCATATTCTGTCACTGATTCTAACTCCAAAAAAGGATAACCGCATGACTGCAAAAAATTCGAGCCGCCGCTCTGGTTATCAAGCGATAGCGGCCCCGCTTTTTTCTCTTCCGGCTTATGCGCCCGCCGTCCACGCTCCCGCGCCGCAGAATGCCCTTGGCACCCGGCGCAAACCGCGCTGGACGTTGACAATATTCGCCTTCGCCGTGCTCGGCGCGCTGGCTCAACCTGTATGGGCCGATGACGGGGACGGGGGCATTGGGGTAACCGGCCCAGGGGGACGGGGCGGTGCGGATGTGGTCTCGGGCATTGGCGCTGATGGCGGGGACGGCGATGGAGCGGGCGCGGACGGAGGCGGAGGGGGAGGCGGGGGAGCCGGTGAGACCGGAGGCTCAGGTGGAATAAGCAGCTCGGGCGAAGCTGGCGGAGCCGGCGGCACGTCCTCCAGTCGCAACGGTGTCGACGGCACTTCCGGGCCGACCGGGGGTGGAGGCGGAGGTGGGGGCGGGGCGCATGGCTCAATCGTCATCAGCACCGACAGCAATAGCGGCAGTGTTGCGGGAGGCAATGGCGGGGACGGCGGGCAGGCCGTTGTTACAGGCGGCGGCGGAGGTGGCGGGGGCGGGGGCGGGGGCGGCTATGGCGTTGTACTGAATGGCGATAACCTTTCATATGCCAATAGCAATAGCGGAACCGTCTCCGGCGGCAATGGCGGCAATGGCGGGGACGGCGGGATAAGAGGGTTTGGAGGCAGCGGCGGGAGCGGCGGCACGGGCATGCTCTTCACTAACGGCGGCACACTGAACAATGATGGATCGATCAGCGGCGGCCAAGGCGGCAGCGGGGCGTCGAGCAGCCCCTCCGGCAGCGGCGGCGTGGGCATTAGCGGCGGCAATCTCAATATCACCAACAAGGGCGCGATCTCGGGCGGCTTGGGTGGCGATGGGGCAGTCCGGGCAGACGCGCTGCAGTTCACCGGCGGCGATAACAGCCTGGCTCTTGAAGGCAGCGGCTGGTCTTTGAACGGTAATATCGCCATACAGTCGGGCACTTTGACTTTCAGCCAGTCCTCCGAGCAGACTGTCGCCAATACGATTACCGGCGGCGGCACCCTGATCCAGGACGGCACGGGCGACCTGACGCTGACGGGCGCAAACACGTACAGTGGCGGCACTGCCATCAACAGCGGCGGCAGCCTGGTGGTCGGGCACAATAACGCGCTAGGCTCCGGCGCGGTAACAATGGCGGTAGCCGGCACGCTGAGTTTTGGCGACGACGGACTGAACCTGGCCAATGACTTCAAGCTGAGCGAGCTCTCGATCTTCATGGCTTCGCCCGGCCAGACGGGCACCCTATCCGGCGCCATCGGCGACGATTCCGCCCCCGGGATGCTGTTTCTTGACGGCGGAGGCACGCTGACGCTGACCAATGCCAATAATACCTATACCGGCGTGACCTGGATCGAGGAGGGTGTCCTGAAACTGTCGGGGGCGGGCAGCATCGCCAATTCCAGCAAGGTCAATATTTGCGCCTGCGGCACCCTTGACATCTCGGCCACCAATAACGGCGCCACCATCCAGAGCCTCGAAGGCGCCGACCAGGCCGTGGTCGAACTGGGCGGCAAAACACTGACGTTGAGCAATGCCGACGGCGACGACATCTTCTCTGGAATTATCCAGGGCACGGGCGGCCTGGTGCTCAATGGCGGCACGCAGGTGCTTGATGGGGCCAGTACCTACGAAGGAGGCACCACGCTCAATGGCGGCACGCTTGTCATCGAAGCGGATCAAAACCTGGGCGCGTCCTCGGGACGGGTCACCTTCAACGGCGGCACCCTGGAGGCGATAAAGGGTTTTACGTCCAACCGCGCCATCACGCTGACCGGAGCGGGTACCATCCAGACCGATATCCACCCAGACGGATCCACCCTGACCCTGAACGGCCCGATTTCAGGATCGGGCAGCCTGACCAGCGCGGGCGACGGCACGCTGGTGCTGAATCACGCGAATACTTATACCGGCGGCACGAATGTCCATAGCGATGTGGACGTGGCTGCGACCGGCGCCCTGGGCACCGGCCCGGTGACGGTTCAAGGCGGCGTGAGCATGACCAATCCGCTGCTGACTTTCACGGGTGGCAGCAGCGCCCAGGGGCTGACGATCCACAATGCGGCCGGCGGCGGCACCGTGTTCGACGACACCTCCACAGCCGACCATGCGATAGTAAGCAATGGCGCGCAAGGCTACACCATCTTTGCCGGCCATACCGGCATGGGCCGGGCGCAAATCGCCAATTATGCCGATGGGGTGACGATACTGGCCGAGCAGGCCGATGCGGGCAGCGCGGCGATAAGCAATGACACAGGCGGGCGGCTGCTGATCGCTGACCAGGCCGCAGCCGGTGGGGCCACGGTAATGAACAATGCCGGAGGAACTGTGGATATAAGCCACGTGACGGCCGGCACAAGCATCGGTTCCCTGGCGGGAGCGGGCGCGGTCTCTCTGGGCGGACGGACGCTGACACTGGGAGCCTTGAACGGCGACGATACGATAAGCGGCGCGATCGCGGACGGCGGCGATGCGGGCGGCGCAGGCGGCAGCTTGGTGAAGGCGGGCAGCGGCATGCTGACTTTGAATGGCGTAAACACCTATACAGGCGGCACCACGGTCAACGCCGGAACACTGAAAGTGGGCGACGCGGCCACCGCCATGGCGGCCAGCGTACTTGGCAATGTGCAGGTCAATAGCGCGGGCACGCTGCGCGGCCACGGCTATATCGGCGGCAACGTGACCAATGCCGGCGCGTTGCGGCCGGGCGGCTCCATCGGCACACTGACCGTGGGTGGCAACTACACGCAGGCGCCAGGCGGTGTTTTGCAGATCGACATCAGCCCGACAGCGGCTTCTCAACTAAAAGTGGCCGGCACAGCCAGCCTGGCCGGCGGGTTAACTCTGCTTTACGGGCCGGGCACCTACACCGCCAAAAACTACACGGTAATCAGCGCCAATGCCCTCAGTGGGAAATTCTCCACCGTCACCGGCAACAACCCATCGGGCGTCCAGCACGACATCGTGTATGGCGCGCAAACCATGGAGCTGGATATAACAGCAACCCAGGTGGTGGCGCCCACCGATGCGACCATCTTCGGGGCGGCGGGTTCCTCGGCGCTGCGCGAAGGCCAGCGCATCAACGACGCGTTGCTGGACCGGCTGGCCGGGGCTTGCGCGACGGGCGTCGCCGCAAGTTCGGGCCGGACGGCTGCCGCGGCTCCCTGCGCACGCACGAACAATGGTCTGTGGATCCAGGCGCAAGGCACCGATACACGCATCGACGGCAATCAGGGCGCTCCGGATGTACGCGATCAACGCTACGGATTCCTGACCGGCGTGGACTATGGCTGGCGCGGCTGGACGCTGGGCATTGCGGGCGGCTACAGCCATGCCGATATAACAGAGAGCGGCAACGGCGCCCGCGCCCGGCTCGACACGCTGCGCATCGCCGGCTATGGGGCCCGCGACATGGGGGCGGTTACCGTGGGCGCCACCCTGGGCTATGCCTACGATTTCCTTTCTACGACCCGCTCGTTCGGCGCCTTGGGCAGCGCCAAGGACAGCGGCCATGGGCAGGAATTCAACGCGGGGCTGCAGGTCAGCCATGCTTGGCAACTGGGCTCGGTGACGCTCACGCCCCGGGCCGGTCTGCGCTACGCTTATCTAAACGGTCTGGGGCTGAACGAAAGCGGTTCGACCGCGCAAAACCTGAACGTGGACAAGCAGTCCCGACAAAGCCTGCAGCCCTACGTAGGGCTGACGCTGGACTATCCATTCATCTTGCGCAACAGCGATCGGCCTGCCTCGGTCCAGTTACGGACGGGCTATGCGTACGAAACGCAAGGGCGCGGGCGCACTGTCTCGGTCACGGCGGCCGACGGTACGGGCTTTGCCATAGAGGGCACGAGCGATTCGCGCGGGATGTTTACGGCAGGCCTGGGGGCGACGCTGCCCATGGGCAAATCAACCAATGCCTATGTGCGCTATGACGCCTGGTTGCATACTGGCAATGTTTCGGCGCAATCTTTGCAGGCGGGGGTTGACTACAGGTTTTAATCTGAATGGCGCTTACTTGGCACTGTTGTGCCGGCAGAGGCGATGCCAGGATGTTGTGGCTGGGCAGGGTTTGGATCTTTTGCTGACGGGGCTTTTCTTGCCTGCGGCCGCTTGAAGTTGTCTGTTGGCGGTGTTTGTATTGTCTGCTGGCGATGGTCGTATTTCTTGTGCCGTCCGTCGGGGGTAAGGCCTGTGGCGTCCAGCCCGGTCGGCCGTTCAGGCGCCTGCGCGCCTGACACCGCACGCTAATCTCGTCCGGCGGCCGCTGCTTGGTGGGGTTCTTCTCGATGGCTTGCGCGGCACGCCTACCTTCGATGCCGCTTGCTCGGCCTCCGACGGGCTGGCCCCCACAGGCCTTACCCCCGACGGACTCTAGTGTGTCTTAAACACGGGCGCTGGCACGGTCTGGGTTCTTGCGCTTCGTTAGGTCGTGTGGTTGCTGATCGAAGACGTTACAGTGCCCGGCAATTTCCGGCCCCTACGGGTGGGCCGAAAATAGCCATACACGAGTGGGCATGCGACGGGGGCTGTGGCTTCGATGCGATTACGGTCAATCTCGCAGATCTTGCCGCGTCAGGTGATCATGGGCCTTGGGGGCTGTGATCAGGGCTGTGAGCACCTTACACAGATTTTGCAATACGGGGCTCGTGCCATTGCGCTGGTTGGTGGCATCCTGTGGGCGCTCGGCCGCGGGATATCCCAGATGACGCCCTAGCTCAGCGACGGTGGCCCTGGCCAACAAGAATGCTCGGATTATCTGGGCTCTACTGGCCCACGACCGGGAGTTCCGGGTCGATTACGTGTCTGTCGCCCTGTAATCGACCCAGCTGGTGCAAACACCATCAACTCATAACACAGCAGTAAGCAGTACCAGTCCACCGGTTGCTCAGGCGATCATGCAGTGATGGCAAGACAGGTCAGACCGTGGTTGGTAAAGCCCGTTACCTTCGAGGCACTTCGAGTGCGTGGAATCGATAGAGGTGTCAACCAGCAGAACCCATCAGGGACAGCGGTATTCAATGCCGCACACTAAGTCCGAATGTACGGGTGCAATCTCTACCTTCTGAACATCATGAATTGAAGGCTTGGCAAAACGGGGCGTCCATGTACGAGGGCAGCTGCCTCGGAGTGACCTTCTTCTTGGTAACCATACTTGCTCCTTCTCTCTCATAGTAGGCCCCAAACACAAAGTTATGACACTCCCGGGCCGTGCGCATCAAGGGATACAGCAGCCACGAAATCATCGGCAGCATTTCAGCCGCTTTTTTCCCCGACAGGGATCGCGCGGCCGATGCATACCCGAGCTTCCACTTGCGTGACGTGATCGGCGCACGAAAACACCCTCCACATTACGGCAATCGCGTAAGGCCCTCTTGCCCCGTGCAGGGGCGAGAGGACCGGGCACCGTAAACTCTTTCGACCCTAAAACCTTTTTGCCCAAGCGCAAGAACACGAGCCGTCCCGGCAACCGTGGCCATACGACACCAGAGTCCGTCGGGGATAAGGCCAGTGGGCGCCAGCCCGTCGGAGGCCGAGCAAGTGGAATCGTAGGGAGGCGTGCCGCGCAGGCCATCAAGAAGAACACAACCAAGCAGCGGCCGCCGGACGAGATTAGCGCGCGCTGTCAGGCGCGCAGGCGCCTGAACGGCCGACCGGGCTGGCGCCCACTGGCCTTATCCCCGGCGGACGGCACTAGAAATACGACCATCGCCAGCAGACAATACGCACATCGCCAGCAGACAATACGACCACCACCAGCAGACAATACGACCACCACCAGCAAACAATACAAACACCACCAGCAAACGATACAAACACCGCCAGTAGGCGACTCAAGCGATCACATCGATATCCTATTCCATGGTCGTCCGCAGCGGTCTAAGTAGCAAGCGCCATTCGTTCTAAAGCAGCCCCAAGCCGGGTATCCGCCAGCCGCAAGAACAGGAAAATGCCTGTGGTAATCTACCTGCATTGTAGGTATTTCCCTACGTCTTCCCTATCTTGCCTGCAATGTCGACCGACTATCTGAAGCGCATACTGACATCTAAAGTTTACGATGTCGCCATCGAATCTCCTCTGGAGTTTGCACCACAAATCTCGACGCGGATCCAGAACAAGGTCTTTTTAAAGCGCGAAGATACCCAGCCCGTTTTCAGCTTCAAGCTGCGCGGCGCCTATAACAAGATGGCCAATCTGGCCCCGGCCGACATGAAACGCGGCGTGATCGCGGCCTCGGCGGGCAATCATGCGCAGGGCGTGGCGCTTTCGGCCAAGCGGCTGGGCTGCCGGGCAGTCATCGTCATGCCGGTCACGACGCCGCAGGTCAAAATCGATGCCGTGCGCGAGCTTGGCGGCGAAGTCGTGCTGGTGGGCGACAGCTTTTCGGACGCGTACGCGCATGCCAAGGAACTGGAAAAGAAAGAGAAGCTGACCTTTGTGCATCCCTTCGATGATCCCGATGTAATTGCCGGGCAAGGCACCGTGGGCATGGAAATTCTGCGCCAGCATGCGGGGCCTATCGACGCCATTTTCGTGGCCATCGGCGGCGGAGGCCTTATTTCGGGCGTGGCCGCCTATGTGAAACAGTTGCGGCCTGATATCAAGGTCATCGGCGTGCAAACGGTGGATTCCGATGCCATGGTGCGCAGTGTCAAGGCCGGAAGGCGCGTTACGCTGCACGATGTGGGCCTGTTCTCGGACGGTACCGCCGTCAAGCAGGTGGGGGCGGAAACCTTCAGGCTGACTAAACAGTATGTCGACGATTTTGTGCTGGTCGACACCGACGCCATTTGCGCGGGCATCAAGGATGTGTTCCAGGATACCCGCAGCGTGCTGGAGCCGGCCGGCGCACTGGCCTTGGCCGGCGCCAAGCGCTATGCCGCCGAGCATAAGTGGAAGGGCAAAACCATAGTCGCCATTACCTGCGGCGCCAACATGAATTTCGACCGCTTGCGCTTTGTCGCCGAGCGCGCCGACGTGGGCGAGGCGCGCGAAGCGGTGTTCGCACTGACCTTGCCGGAAAAGCGCGGCAGCTTCCTGCGGCTTTGCGAAGCCTTGGGCAGCCGTAGCGTGACCGAATTCAATTACCGCATTTCGGATGCGGAACAGGCCCACGTGTTCGTGGGTTTGCAAATCAGCTCCGCCGCCGAGCCGGAAAAGCTGGCCGGCAGTTTCCGCAAGAAAGGTTTCCCGACCATCGATTTGACCGGCAATGAAATGGCCAAGACGCATCTGCGCTATATGGTCGGCGGCCGTTCCGCGCTGGCCGAGCACGAAATGCTGTTGCGTTTTGAATTTCCCGAGCGTCCCGGCGCGCTGATGAAGTTCCTGGGCGCGATGAGCCCCGACTGGAATATCAGCTTGTTCCATTACCGCAATCAGGGCGACGATTACGCGCGCATCCTGGTTGGCATACAGGTGCCGCCGGCCGATAAAAAGGAATTCAAGGCCTTCCTGGATGGCTTGGGATACCCTTGCTGGAATGAATCCGAGAACCCCGCCTACCGGCTTTTCCTGTAGCTTAGCGTTCGAAGAGCTGGCGCAAGGGCGCCAGGGTTTGATGCAGGCGGCCAAACGCTTCTTCGCGCTGGCTGTCCAGTTGCTGGGCCCGGGCCAGCGTGGTTTCGGTAAAGCGCAAGGTTTCGCCCGGCATGCATTGCGCAATGACCGGCAAATCCACCGTGGCGACATGCGCGATTTTTGCGTAGCCGCCCGTGGTCTGGCGGTCGGCCATCAGAATGATGGGGTTGCCGTCCGGCGGAACCTGTATGTTGCCGAAGCTGGTGGCTTCCGACAATAACTGGGCCGAGCTTTTCAGCGATAGCCGGGGCCCTTCGAGCCGGTATCCCATGCGCTCGGATTGCGGGCTGATACGGTAGCCGCCTGCAAAAAAGTCAATGATCGATTGTTCGGTGAACAGGTCGGTATGCGCCCCGCGCATGACGCGTATGTCCGCCCTGGGCACCAGGCCAAGGATGGCCGGCAGATAGACTTTTATTTTCCAAAGCTCTCGCGCCAGTTCGTCCAGCCCGGCGCTGTCAAGGACGCGGCGCATGGTCAGCACATCGCCTTTCTTCAGCGCCCGCCCGTGAAAGCCGCCGAAGCCGCCGCGCAGATATGTGCTGCGGCTGGCCAGCACGGCGGGCAATTCGATGCCGCCATTCCAGGCAATATAACTACGCAAGCCCGAGGTTCTCGATCCGAAGGCCAGGACGTCGCCGGCCCGGATGATCAAGGGGCGGTTGTTGGGCACCGGCTTTTGATTCAGGGTGGGATTCAATTGCGCCCCGCTGATGGCTATGCAGCCGGGAGCGTCGAAGCGCAAGGTCGGTCCCGCAAGCGTGACTTCCAGCGTGGCTTCGTCTTCGGAGTTGCCGGCCAGCAGATTGGCCAGACGGTGCGCGCGGCTGTCCATGGCGCCCCCCACCGGTACGCCCAGATGTTGATAGCCGACGCGCCCCAGATCCTGGAAGCTGGACAGCAGGCCGGCCCTTATCACCGTGATGCTCATGTCGGCTCGTGCCGCGCGGCAAGGAATTCGTCGGGACTGATGGGCATGAATCGAATGGTGTCGCCGGGAGCCAGCAGTGTCGCGGGTTCGTTGAACGGGTCGAACAGGACCAGCGGGGTGGCGCCGATGATATGCCAGCCGCCGGGGGACTTGTTCGGGTAGATCATGGTTTGCAAGTTGGCGATGGCGACCGATCCGGCCGGCACGTCCGTGCGCGGGGTGCTGCGCCGGCCTATGGCCAGTTTCGGGTCGTGCACGCCGATATAAGGCGCGCCCGGGGCGAAACCCAGCATGAATACATAGGCGGGGCTATGGCTGTGCAGATGTATGACCTCGGTTTCGGATAGATGGCAGTGCTCGGCCACATGGGGCAGGTCGGGTCCGTATGCGCCGCCATAGCAAACGGGAATTTCTATTTGCCGTGTGCCGGCGGGCGCGATGCGGCTATCGAAGGCCTGGCCCAGCACTTTGTCGATTTCGCCGGCCAGATGCCGAAAGCTGGTGCTTGCGCCAAACAAGCGCGGCTGGTAGTGCAGCGCGACCGTGTTGAAGGAGGGAACGATATCGCTGATGCCCTGGATATCGGCGGCCCGCAGCGCCGCCGCCGCTGTGGCGCACCGATGCCCGATTTCCATATTGATCTGGTCGCCGAAGACCAGCAGCAAGCAGCGATCCCCTTGGGGAACAATCTTCCAGGGCGCGGAGCTGTCTTGTATGGAGCAGGGCATGCGGGGCGATGGCCTTATTTGGCGAAGAGCGATTCGATATTCTTGAAGGATTTGAATTCCAGGGCATTGCCCGATGGATCCAGGAAGAACATGGTGGCCTGTTCGCCGACTTCGCCCTTGAAGCGCACATAAGGCTCGATCACGAACTTGGTGCCGGCGTCTTGCAGCTTTTTGGCCAGCGCTTCCCAGACGTCCATATCCAGCACGGCGCCGAAGTGGCGCACGGGGACGTTATGGTCGTCGACGTTATTGGTTTGCGTGCCGCCGCATTCGTCGGGAGACAAATGGGTGACGATTTGATGGCCGAAAAAATTGAAGTCCACCCATTCGTCGGATGAACGGCCCTCGGGGCAGCCCAGCAAGTCGCCATAGAAAGCGCGCGCTTCGGCCAGGTCGCGCACGGGAAAGGCGAGATGAAAGGGAGGCATGGTGTTTTGCGGCATGTGGTGCTCCGTGTTGTCGTCAGGCATTGTGCGGGAATTCCCGGATAAGCCTGTATTTGTTATTCCCGCCGGCGGCGGGGGACTATGGCAACAGGCATTTTAATGGCAATTGCCGGCGCATGGATTGTAGGCCGGATCAGGGCTTGTCAGTGCTAAATCCCCGCCCATGCGGGTGGCATATCGGGCGCAGGGCAAGGCGCGTCATCCGGCCGGCGAAAGCTCTTCAATCGGCGATGCTGACGCGCGCCGGCGGAAATACCAGGGAGAACAGGCTGCCGGCGCCGAAGCGGCTGTGTATGGTCAGCTCGGCATTGTGGCGCATGGCGACGTGCTTGGTAATGGCCAGCCCCAGGCCGGTTCCGCCGGTGGCGCGCGAGCGGCCGCGGTCCACCCTGTAGAAGCGTTCTGTCAGCCGCGGGATATCTTGCGAAGCGATGCCTATGCCGGTGTCCTGCACGGAGTAGCAGGCATGGCCGTCTTCCGTCAGATACCAACTGACGGTAATGGTGCCGTCTTTCGGGGTGTACCGTATGGCATTGGTCAACAGATTGGATACGGCCGAGGCCAGTTCGGTTTCTATGCCGGTAATGCACAGGTCGTCGGCAATGTTTTCGACGAAGACATGCTGGTTGTTGGACAGGATGTGCCCTTGCTGCAGGGCGGTGTGGATAATGCTGCTCATGCGCACGGGCTCGCCGCCCGCGGTCGGCGACGATTCCAGCGTGGACAGGGTCAGCAAGTCGGCGACGATGGCCTGCATGCGCTGGGCTTGTTCCAGCATCAGGTTCTGATAGCGCGCTTTCTGTTCGGCGGTGAGCGATTCGTCAGGCATGTCGCGCAGGGTTTCCAGAAAGCCCGAAAGCACGGTAAGCGGCGTACGCAGTTCGTGCGAGACATTGGCGACAAAATCTTTGCGCGTGGTTTCCAGCTTTTCGACCTGGGTGACGTCGCGCGTGACGATCAGGAACTGGCCTACGCCGTAAGGGGTCAATTGCACCAGCAGCGATTTTTCCTGGCCATCGTTCTGCAAGTGCAGCAATACGGGGCCGGGCCAGTTGTTTTGCCGAGCATAGCGGGCGAATTCCGGCGCGCGCAATATATTGAAGATGCTGTGATTGCGATCCGTTTCCAGGTTCAGGCCGGCATGTTCGCTGGCCGTCTGATTGCACCATGTCAGGTGCATCGATTCATTCAGGGTGATGGCGCCGTCGGGCAGGGCTTCCGCCGCGAGCATGATGCCGTCCACATGCTGGTTCAGCAGCGTTATGTCCTGCTTGTTCTTGCGCAGTTGGCGATAAATGGGCGCCAATATTTCGTCCCAGGGGCCGATGGCGGCCGGAGGCGGGGCGTCGATGTTCTTGACCCATTGCGCGATGCGCGAAAGCTGAAGGCCGCTGGCCAGGACCATGGCGGTCAGCCCGAAGGCAAAGAGCGCCCACCCTGCGCTGGCGCTTAGCCACGATGCGCAAAGTCCACCCAGTACTGCCCATAAACCTATTGAAATTAAAGTCTTAATCATGGCTACAACGTTTCATGGACAGTGGTCGAGGCGGTTCTGGAAAACGGGCTATGCGAGGGCGGGCTTGGGCGGCTGGGCGGTAAACCGGTAGCCGGCGCCGCGCACGGTTTCGATATGGTTTTCATGGCCGCTGGGTTCCAGGGCCTTGCGCAGGCGCCGAATATGCACATCCACCGTGCGTTCTTCGACGAACACATGATCGCCCCATACCTGATCCAGCAATTGGGCGCGCGAAAAGACCCTTTCGGTATGCGTCATGAAAAAGTGCAGCAGGCGAAATTCGGTGGGGCCTATGGTCAGGGACACCTCGCCGCCGGTAACCCGGTGGGTGGCCGGATCCAGGCGCAACGTGCCTATCTGGATGAGGTCGTCAGTCAGTTGCGGCGCGCGGCGGCGCAAGACGGCCTTGATGCGGGCTATCAGTTCTTTGGGTGAAAAAGGCTTGGTGATGTAGTCGTCCGCGCCGGCCTCCAGGCCTTCGATCTTGTCGTGCTCGGCGCCTTTGGCGGTAAGCATTATGACCGGAACCTGGCGCGTGCGTTCGTCGGAGCGCAGCTTCTTGGCCAGCGTAATGCCCGAGGCTCCGGGCAGCATCCAGTCCAGCAATATAAGATCGGGGAGTTCGGCGCGGATAAGAGTCTGGGCCTGTTCGGCGTCAAAAGCGCGCAGCACTTTGTGGCCGGAAAAAGACAGGTTTACCGAGATAAGCTCTTGGATAGCCGGCTCATCTTCTACAACGAGTATGGTTGTGCTCATAGCGCCTGATATATTTGGGTAGGTAGATCGTAATTCGGCTGTGCCGTATGTTACAGATAATATGGCTTAAATATTTCAAGTTTGTGAAAAGTGCGTGTCGGTTTCAAATTTCTTCAACTCTGCGTAAGCGTTTTCCGGCGGAGCCGGGTCATTTGCGGCGATCCAGGCCGGCCGAATGGCTTGCTATATTCATTTGCGGATAATGTTGTACGATTATCAAATCATGCAAAATACCCGTTCTTCCGCGCCAGGCGCTCGTCCCTCTTCCACACCTTCGCCCGAAGCCAGTACGCACTTCGGCTTCAAGACGGTTGGCGAAAACGAAAAGGCGGGCAAGGTGGCCGAAGTCTTTCATTCGGTGGCCGGCCGTTACGACATCATGAATGATTTGATGTCGGTCGGGCTGCATCGTGTCTGGAAGGCCTTCACCATAGGCCGCGCCGATGTCCGCCCAGGCATGAAAGTGCTTGATATCGCCGGCGGTACGGGCGACCTGGCCCGCGCGTTCGCCAAGCGGGCGGGTCCATCCGGCGAAGTCTGGCTTACCGATATCAACGATTCCATGCTAAGGGTCGGGCGCGACCGCCTGACCGACAGCGGCCTGCTGATTCCGACAGCGGTTTGCGATGCCGAGAAACTGCCGTTCCCGTCGGGCCATTTCGATCGTGTCAGCGTGGCTTTCGGTTTGCGCAACATGACTCATAAAGACCGGGCGCTGGCGGAAATGCGGCGCGTGCTCAAGCCGGGCGGCAAGTTGCTGGTGCTTGAATTCTCGCGGGTGGCCAAGCCGCTTGCACCCGCTTACGATTGGTATTCCTTCAATATTTTGCCGTGGCTGGGCAAGAAAGTCGCCGGCGACGAAGAAAGCTATCGCTATCTGGCGGAATCCATACGCATGCATCCGGATCAAGCCACCCTGGCCGGCATGCTTGAAGCAGCGGGCCTCGAGCGCGTGCGCTATTTTAATCTCAGCGCCGGGCTGGTCGCCCTGCACGAAGGCGTCAACCTGGGCTAGCCCTATCCTGAATCGCGCCGCTGCGGGTCATTGCCTGGCGGCATCAGGCATTTTGCGACGTTATAGGCGTTTATCTGGGGGTAGTTGAACTTTTTTTCGACTACGGCGTCTTACTTTATGCTAATGTTCAGCTTCCAGTAAGATAACCGGTCTTACTGCTGAATTTATTCAACGAAAATCATATTTCGGCAGCATGCCTCCGGCGTGCCGCACTACAGGAGCACTACATGTCTCATCGGTTTTCACGGCTTATTGCCATTGCCATGCTGGCTGTGTCGGCGGGAGCGATGCTGTCGGTATCGTTCGACGCCGAAGCGCGCCGCGTTGGCGGGGGCAAAAGTTTCGGCCGGCAATCGTCCAACGTAACGCAACAGCGCCAGGCGGTCACGCCTCCCGTCGCCGGCAACAGCATGACTCGCAACGCGGCGCCCGCCGCGGGCGCCGCCGCTGCCGGCACGGCCGCGAAAAGCGGCATGTCGCGCTGGCTTGGCCCTATCGCCGGCATAGCCGCCGGCCTGGGTATAGCCGCATTGCTGTCCAGCATGGGCCTGTCGGGCGCTTTCCTTGAAGCGATGTCCAGCATGCTGTTGATAGGCTTGTTGATTTTCGGCGTTATCTTCATTGTGCGCCGGCTGCGCGGCGGGGCCGCCCGTCCGGCCATGCAGCAAGCGGGCGCCAATTCCATGAATCGGCAGAACGCCCAATCGCACGGCGCCCAGTCGCAGAATACCTGGCGCCAGTCCAGCGAATCCGCGCCGGCCGCGTCCCAGGCGGCCAATGCCGCGGCGATCGCATCGGTGCCTGCCGCGCCGCTGGACGACAAATGGTTTATTCCCGGCGACTTCGATAGTTCGGCTTTCCTGGCCAACGCCAAGAAGCAGTTCATTGAAATCCAGGCGGTATGGGACGGCGGCGATCCGGAAAAATTGCGCGACTACATGACTGACGACCTGATGGCCGAAGTCAAGCCGGAAATCCTGGCCCGCAGCGAAGGGTCGCAGACCCAGGTGGTATTGCTGAATGCCGAACTGCTGGGCATTGAAGCGGTATCGGGCGGCCATCTTGCCAGCGTGCGCTATTCGGGCATGTTGCGCGAAACCTCCGAGGCCGAGGCCTTCCGTTTCGAAGAGGTATGGAATTTGTACAAAGCCGATGGCGCGGGCTGGCTGTTGGCGGGTATTCAGCAAATTCCGCTAGAGTACGCCAGCTAGGCCGCGGCCATGACGGCCTGAGGTAAAAAAAGGCACCCTTGAAAAGGTGCCTTTTTAGCTTATTGGCGAATCACCGTTTTGGGCGCGGGCCGGACAATGCCGCGGGCGCATGGATCGCTGCGCGGGCTTGTTTATGCGTAAAACCGTTAAACTTGGGTTCTTGCCTTGTCCGCCCACCTGAATCCGGCTTTGCCGCACACATTCAAACATGTTTTCATTGCCTGCCTTTCTTGCCCCGACCGCGGTTTACTCGCGCATGCTCAACAAGCTGCTGCAACGCGAAGCGTGGGCGCGCGATCGTCTAAGCCGTCATTCGGGAAAAACGGCGCGATTGGTGGTCGGCGGTTTGAAAACCAGCCTGACCGTGCAGGCGACAGGCCTGGTTCAACATGCCGATCCCGCGATTGTGCCGGACGTCATTTTGACGATTCCCTCGAACAAGATTGCACAGCTGTCAGCGGTGCTGCATGCGCGCGATCCCGCCCTGATCAGCGAATTGATGCACATCGAAGGCGACGCCGGCCTGGCGCAACTGGTTTCGGATCTGGCGCGCGATCTGCGCTGGGATATCGAAGAGGATTTATCGGGGCTGGTGGGCGATATGGCGGCGCGGCGCCTGCTGCAGGCCGGCAAACTGATCGCGGGCGGTATCCAGTCGTCGGCGATGCGCCTGGCGGGCAATGCCGGCGAGTTCCTGTCCGAGGAAAGCGGCATCATGGCAAGCCGCCCAGCCTTCGAGGATAATGCGGCCCGCTTGCAGGGCATGCGTGCCACACTGGATGGACTCGAGGCGCGAGTGGCGCGCCTGGCCGAGTCCGCCTTGCGCCGCCCCGCGCGCAAGGCTTGATCATGCTTACGTTCTTTCGCCTGCTCCATATCGTTTTCGTGGCCTTGCGCTTCAGGCTCGACGAGCTTGTGCTGTCCGGTATCAAGCATCCTATCGCCTATGGTTTGCTGCGCGTCGCGCGCCTGGGGCGCCCGCCCAGGATGGCGCGCGGGGTCAGGCTGCGCACAGCGCTGGAGTCGCTGGGGCCTATCTTTGTCAAGTTCGGGCAGGTGCTTTCCACGCGCCGCGATCTGATCCCGCTGGATATCGCCATCGAACTGGCACTGCTGCAAGACCGCGTGCCGCCATTTCCGTCGGACCAGTCGGCTGCGCTTATCGAAGTCGCCCTGGGCGCATCGCCCTATACGCTATTCAAGCAATTCGACACCGACCCGGTGGCCTCCGCGTCGATTGCGCAAGTGCATTTCGCGGTCCTGCACGATGGCCGGGAAGTTGCGGTCAAGGTCCTGCGCCCCGGAATGCGCGAAGTAATTGAAAAGGACCTGACCTTATTAAGGGCGCTGGCCGGCCTGGTCGAACGCCTGGCCGCCGATATGCGCCGCCTCAAGCCGCGCCAGGTCGTCGCCGAATTCGATGTCTACCTGCACGACGAGCTGGATCTTATCCGCGAGGCATCCAATTGCAGCCAGCTGCGGCGCAATTTCGGGCCGGACACGGGGCGCGGCAATTTGCTGATGGTGCCGGAAGTGGTGTGGGAATACTGCGCCACGACGGTATTCACCATGCAACGCATGCGCGGCATACCGGTCAGCCAGATCGATCGCCTGAAGGCTGCCAATATCGATATCAAAGGCCTGGCGCGCACCGGCGTGGAAATTTTCTTCACGCAAGTCTTTGCCGACGGCTTCTTCCATGCCGATATGCATCCAGGCAATATTTATGTATCGGATGTGCCTGAAACGCTGGGCCGCTATATAGCGCTGGATTTCGGTATTGTCGGATCGCTGTCCGAATTCGATAAAAACTATCTTGCGCAGAATTTCCTGGCCTTTTTCCAGCGTGATTACCGCCGAGTGGCGCAGTTGCACATCGAGTCGGGCTGGGTGCCCGCGACCACGCGCGAAGAAGACCTCGAGGGGGCCGTGCGAGCTGTCTGCGAACCCTATTTCGATCGGCCCCTGTCCGAAATCTCGCTGGGCCAGGTGTTGCTGCGCCTGTTCCAGACTTCGCGCCGCTTCAATGTTGAAATCCAGCCTCAATTGGTGTTGCTGCAAAAAACCTTGCTGAATGTGGAAGGAATGGGGCGCGAGCTGGATCCCGATCTGGATTTATGGAAAACGGCCAAGCCTTATCTGGAAAAATGGATGCACGAGCGCATAGGCCTGCCAGGTTTGCGCAAGCGTTTGGACAAGGAAGCCAGCCAATGGGCGCAAATACTGCCTCAAATCCCGCGATTGATATATACCAACCTTAACAGGCCTGACACAAGGCCTAGGTTAAACTTGGAACTTGAACACCTGCGCCGTGCTCAACAACAGACAAACCGGCTGCTGATGGTACTTACGGCGGTTGTGGCGGTGGCTTTGGGCGTGGCCATTTGGGCGCTTACGCGCCATATTTAAGAGAGATAGCTATGCTTTACCCTGAATTGTTCAAATCGATGGAAGCTGTGCGTTGGAATATGGCTACAGATATTCCCTGGGACGACTACGACGCCGCCAAGTTGACGGATGACCAGGCGTATACGATCAAAATGAATGCTATCACCGAATGGGCCGCGCTGCCGGCCACGGAAATGTTTCTGCGCGACAATCGCGATGACAGCGATTTTTCCGCATTCATGTCGGTGTGGTTTTTCGAAGAACAAAAGCATTCGCTGGCGCTTATTGAATACCTGCGCCGTTTCCGCCCGGAATTGATGCCTACCGAAGAAGAGCTGCATAAAGTGCGTTTCGAGTTCGATCCGGCGCCGCCGATGGAAACGCTGATGCTGCATTTTTGCGGCGAGGTTCGCCTGAATCACTGGTACCGGCGCGCTTCCGACTGGCATACCGAGCCGGTCATCAAGGCCATTTACAAGATCATTGCGCAAGATGAAGCGCGCCATGCCGGCGCTTATTTGCGCTATATGAAACGGGCGTTAATGAATCAAAGCAAGGAATTCGGGGCAAGCGCCCGGATGGCTTTCGCGAAAATCGGGGTGTTGATGGCTTCGGCGCATCGTACGCCGCAGGCTTTGCACCCGACCAATCTGCACGTCAATAAAGATATGTATCCCCTGGACACGGTACAGTCCAAGCTGCCGACGCCGGGCTGGCTGGAAAATTGGCTGGATAACCAGATTCATTTCGATAAAGACTGGGAAGGCAAGGTCAGCTCGCGGATTTTGCACAATATGTCCTTGTTGATGGAAACCAGTTTCAATACGGTGCAGGACTTGAACCGCTACCGCAAGGGGTTGTTCAAGGACGCGGCGCCGGCATAATATGGCGGCTCGTTTCGAGTCCAAGGTGCTTGCGCGGGCAGCCTGCGTGGCGGCTGCGCAGGCTGGCGATTTTGCGCGTCCGCTTATTTTCACCAATGGCGTGTTCGATATCCTGCACCGCGGCCATGCCAGTTATCTGGATGCGGCGGCTCAACTGGGGGCTACGCTGGTGGTGGCTTTGAATACCGATGATTCTGTGCGCCGATTGGGCAAGGGGGATGATCGGCCGCTGAATAGGCTGGATGATCGCGCGGCGTTGATTGCGGCGCTGGGCTGTGTGACGGTGGTGACTGATTTCGATGAGGATACGCCGCAGGCGTTGATCGAGCAGTTGCGGCCGGATGTGATTGTGAAGGGCGGCGATTACGATATGGATACGCTGCCGGAGACGGCCAGTGTGAAAAGCTGGGGGGGCAGGGCGGTGGCGATTCCGTTCGAGTTCGAGCGGTCTACTACGCGGTTGCTGAAGAAGATTCGGGGCTGAGCGGGTCTGCTTGGTTTCTGGGGTGTTTGGGTTCTTTAGGCGGCGCACTGCGCGGCTTGTTCAAATTTTCGTCCGGCCTCTTGTGGCCTACTGCGCCTTGCGGTTGGAGGTGGTGGGGGCTTTTCTTGCGTCTCGGTGTTTGGGTTCTTTAGGCGGCGCAGTGGGCCGCAAGAGGCCGGGCTCAATATCGCTGCGGTCCCGGGCTGCGCCCGTGACTGCCCGCGCAGTGGACCGGTTTCGGGGCGCCCACGAACTCGCGCGGATGACAGTCCCCCGGACTGTCATCAAGCGTCGCGCTCAAACATGCGCGGGCTTGCCTCCCCGAAACCGGCCCACTGCGCGGCTTGCTCAAATTTTCACCTAGCCTCTTGCGGCCCGCTGCGCCTTGCGGTTGGAGGTGGCGAGGGTGCTTTTCTTGCGTCTCGGTGTTTGGGTTCTTTAGGCGGCGCAGCGGGCCGCAAGAGGTCGGGCTCAATATCGCTGCGGTCCCGGGCTACGCCCGTGACTGCCCGCGCAGTGGACCGGTTTCGGGGCGCCCGCGGACTCGCGCGGATGACAGTCCCCCGGACTGTCATCAAGCGTCGCGCTCAAACATGCGCGGGCTTGCCTCCCCGAAACCGGCCCACTGCGCGGCTTGCTCAAATTTTCGCCCGGCCTCTTGCGGCCACTGCGCCTTGCGGTTGGAGGTGGCGAGGGGGCTTTCCTTGCGTCTCGGTGTTTGGGTTCTTTAGGCGGCGCAGCGGGCCGCAAGAGGTCGGGCTTAATATCGCTGCGGTCCCGGGCTGCGCCCGTGACTGCCCGCGCAGTGGACCGGTTTCGGGGCGCCCGCGGACTCGCGCGGATGACAGTCCCCCGGACTGTCATCAAGCGTCGCGCTCAAACATGCGCGGGCTTGCCTCCCCGAAACCGGCCCACTGCGCGGCTTGCTCAAATTTTCACCCAGCCCCTTGCGGCCCGCTGCGCCTTGCGGTTGGAGGTGGCGAGGGGCTTTCCTTGCGTCTCGGTGTTTGGGTTCTTTAGGCGGCGCAGCGGGCCGCAAGAGGCTGGGCTCAATATCGCTGCGGTCCCGGGCTGCGCCCGTGACTGCCCGCGCAGTGGACCGGTTTCGGGGCGCCCGCGGACTCGCGCGGATGACAGTCCCCCGGACTGTCATCAAGCGTCGCGCTCGAACATGCGCGGGCTTGTCTCCCCGAAACCGGTCCACTGCGCGGCTTGCTCAAATTTTCACCCAGCCCCTTGCGGCCCGCTGCGCCTTGCGGTTGGAGGTGGCGAGGGGGTGGATGGTTGGGCGGGGCGGGATTTGTGATGCGTGTTGCTTGCTGGCTGGGTTAAACGATGCCGCGGTGGCGCCATGTGTTGATGGTGGCTTCGTCTATGCCCAGGCTGGATAGCACTTCATCGGTGTGCTGGCCTAGGGTCGGCGCGGGGCTTCGGACGTCTCCCGGTGTTTCGCTGAGCTTGGGGACGATGCCGGGCAATTTGATGGGGGTGCCATCGGGCAGGACCGAGTCCAGGATCATGCCGCGCGATTGGTAATGGGGATCGTGCGCGATGTCGGCGATGTCGTAGATTTTGCCTGCGGGGATGCGGTTTTCATGCAGGGTGGCCAGGACGTCGTCCAGATCGTGTTGCATGGTCCATTGTGAAATGGCGTCGTCTATTTTGCCTATTTGCCGGACGCGTCCCTCGTTGTTTTCCAGGGCGGGGTCCTGGGCGAGATCGTCACGGCCCATTGCCTGCATCAACCGTTTGAAAATGCTGTCGCCGTTGCCTGCGATAAGCACGAATTTGTTGCCTTTGCATCGATAGGCATTGCTGGGGGCAATGCCCGGCAAACTGCTTCCGGCGGCCTGGCGCACTTCATTGAAGACCGAGTATTCGGGCAACAGGCTTTCCATCATGTTGAAGACGGATTCGTACAGCGCCACGTCGATCATCTGGCCTTTGCCGCCTTCCTGGTCCCGGGCGCGCAGGGCAAGCAAAATACCGATTACGCCGTGCAGGGCGGACAAGGAGTCGCCGATCGAGACTCCGACCCTGACCGGCGTTCTGCCGGGCTCGCCGCTGAGATGGCGCAGGCCGCCCATGGCTTCGCCCACGACGCCGAAGCCAGGGAGGTCGCGGTAGGGGCCGGTTTGGCCATAGCCGGAGACGCGCAGCATGACCAGTTTCGGGTTAATGGCTTTCAGGTCGTCCCACCCCAGTCCCCAGCCTTCCATGGTGCCGGGTTTGAAATTTTCGATGACGACGTCGATTTCCTTGACCAGGCTGCGGATGACTTGCTGTGCCTCGGCTTGGCGCAGGTCCAGGGTGACGGATTTTTTATTGCGCGATTGGACTTCCCACCACACGGATGTGCCTTTGTGGAGCAGGCGCCAGTTGCGCAGGGGATCGCCTTTTACCGGCGGTTCTATCTTGATGATTTCCGCGCCGAATTCGGCCAGCATTTTCGCTGCGAAGGGCCCCGCGATTAATTGGCCCAATTCCAGGACGCGAATGCCGTCCAGAGGTTTAGACATATTGATCTCTTTGGTCAACCCTTGCGGGTCAGCAACTGATTGATGGCGGTGATGTCCTGATCGCTGAGTATGCCGCTGCTGGCTTTGAGCCTCAGGCTGTTCATCAGGGTATCGTAGCGCGCGCGCGCAAGATTGCGCTGGGTTTCGTACAGTTGTTGCTGGGCGTTGAGAACGTCGATGTTGATGCGAACGCCGATTTCATAGCCGGTTTGGTTGGCTCGCAGCGAAGCAAGGCTGGATTTTTCGGCAGCCTGGAGCGCGGCGACCTGGGCCAGGCCCGAGGTAACGCCCGAATAGTACCGCTGGGTAGTTTGCACGGCCTGGCGCTTGGCGTCTTCCAACTGGTAGCGGGCTTGCTGCAAGCGCGATGTTTGTTCACGCACGACGGATGAAATTTCGCCGCCGGTGAAAATGGGAATGGACAGTTGCAGGCCTACGTTGCTGTCCAGGGAGCGCGGACCGCTTGCCGTGTTGCCGATGCCGCTGTTGTTGTTCGATGCGCTGCCGGTTTGCGCCTGCAGGTTAAGGGTGGGGTAGTTCTGGCTTTTGGCGATATCGATTTGTTTTTCGACGATTTTGGCGGCCAGGTCGGCCTGGGCCACGGCCAGGTTGGCATTGGTTGATTGGGTAGTCCAGTCGGCCAGGCGGTTGGGCATGGGACCGGGCAGGACGGTATCGGGGGCGAGTTCGACCAATTGGGCCGGGCGCTCGTTGATGATTTTCGCCAGCAGGTCCTGGCTGACCTGCAATACGTTTTGCGCCTGCAGTTCGCTGGCGTTGAGCAGATCCAGGCGAGCCTGGGCTTCGTAGGTGTCGGCGATAGTCGTGGACCCCAGTTCGAAGCCCTTCTGGGCAGCGCGCAATTGCGTCTGGACTGCATTTTTTTCGGCCTGCAGGGCGCGCAAGGTGTCCTGGGCGGCGAGCACGTCGAAGTAGGCTTGCGAGACGCGCAGGATCAAGTCCTGGTAGGCCGAGGCCTGCGCGACATCGGCTGATTTGGCGATGTAGCCGGCCCGCTTGAGTTCGCCCCACGCACCGACATTGACCAAGGGCTGAACCAGGGTCAGCGCCCATAGCGCGCGGCGCTGGCTTGAGCTTTCGTTCAGGCCCCGAATGCGCCGGTTGTTGTTGACTTCGGCAACAGCGTCCGCGCTGATGTAGGGCAGTAGATGGGCCCGCGCCTGAGGGATTTTTTCCTGGTCGGCATTGCGGCTGGCGCGGCTTGCGGCATACAGAGGGTCGCGCTGCAGTGCCATCTGCCATATTTGCAGCAGATCCTGGGCGGATGCCGGCGCAATGCCGCTTATGGCGAGCAGCGCAACGCCCAACTTTGCATGCCAGGACATTTTGGACATTTAGAACTTGAACTGAGAAACCGTTGCGCCGCGCAAGGGTTTTATGACGGTGTCGAAAAGGCTTTTGGTGTCGAAGCTGGCCGCGCTGGTGCGGGTGATGCGGCAGGCTGTCATGATGGGGTTTTGCCCCACTACCACGACCAGCCGCCCGCCTATGCGCAACTGATATTTGAGGGCGTCGGGTACGACAGGCACCGAGCCGGTGAGCAATATGGCGTCGTATTCGGTGGTGCCCCAGCCCGCATGGGCGTCGCCGGTTTCGACCTTGACATTGTCGATGTGGTTGCGCTGCAGGTTTTGCTGGGCGAACGCGGCCAGCCGGCTATCGACTTCGACGGTGGTGACTTGCTGGGCCAGCTTGGACAGCAGGGCCGCCTGGTAGCCCGAGCCTGTGCCGATTTCCAGGACGCAGTCGGTGGGCTTGAGCTGCATTTCCTGCGCCAGCCGGGCTTCGACCTTGGGAGTAAGCATGGCTTCGCGGGTGTCCACCGAGTTGATGACCAGCGGCAGTTCGACATCGGAAAACGCCATGCCTTGCAGGGGCGCGGGTACGTAGCGCTCGCGCTGGACTTCGAACAGTGCCTGAAGGACGCCGAAATCAAGCACTTCCCAGGTGCGAATTTGCTGTTCGATCATGTTGAATCGGGCTTGTTCGATTTCTGAAAGCGCGGTGACGTTCATAGCTTCTACACAGGAAAACAGAGGTAATAAATTGTACGATGGATGCCCGGCAGGCGCCATAGCAGAGGTGGATAAAGCGTGTGTACTATAGCTTATTTGGCAATCAGAGCGAAAAGCATGGGCGCTTGCGGGCAGCCGCGGCGCCGCATGCCTGTTTACGCCGGCGCGGGCCACCACGCATGAAAATGCTGCACCGGGCCGTGTCCCTTGCCCACGCCAAGCTCGCCGGAGCGTTCGATGGCGGCGACCAGATAGGCCTTGGCGCGCTTTGCGGCTTCGGGCACGTCGTTGACCTGGGGCAGCAGCGCCGCCAGCGCGGCCGACAGGGTGCAGCCTGTGCCGTGGGTATTGGCGGTGGCAATGCGCCTGCCCGGAAGTTCTATCATGCGGTCGCCGTCGTGCAGCACGTCTATGGTGTCGTTGCCGGGCAAATGCCCCCCTTTGAGCAATATCCAGCGCTCGCCCTGGTCGGCGAGCAGGCGGCGCAGCTTTTCGGCCACGCGCCGCATTTCCCTGACTGACTCCACCGGGCTGGATCCCAGCAATACGCCGGCTTCGGGAAGATTGGGCGTAAGCATGGTGGCCAGGGGCAAAAGGCTGTCGCGCAACTCGTTGACCGCCGATCGCTCCAGCAGGAGATCGCCGCTTTTGGCGATCATGACCGGATCCAGCACCAGGTGCGCGGGCTTCCAGTGAGCCAGGCGCTCGGCCACGGCGCGTGTCACCAGTTTCTGGCCCAGCATGCCGATTTTTACGGCGTCGATGCGTACGTCGGCAAACAGGGTGTCGATCTGGGCGATGACGAATTCGGGCGGCACGGGCGAGATGGCCGTGACGCCCTGGGTGTTTTGCGCGGTAAGGGCGGCAACCACGGCGGTGCCGTAGGCGCCCAGCGCGCTCATGGTTTTGATGTCGGCCAGTATGCCGGCTCCGGCGGATGGGTCAACGCCGGCGATCGTAAGAGTATTGGGGATCATGGGCGGGGGTATCAGCCTTTGGATTGAATCAGGCCTTCGGTGGGGGAGCTGGGGTCGGCGCTGTAGAACTTGCGCGGAATGCGGCCGGACAGGAATGCTTCGCGGCCGGCCTGTACGGCCTTGTTCATGGCGCTGGCCATGAGTATAGGGTCTCTGGCGCCGGCGATGGCGGTGTTCATCAATATGGCGTCGCAGCCCAGTTCCATGGCGATGGCGGCATCGGAGGCGGTGCCGACGCCGGCGTCGACCAGCACGGGAATATGCGATTGGTCGATGATCAGGCGCAGGTTCCATGGATTCAGAATGCCCATGCCGGAGCCGATCAGGGAGGCCAGGGGCATGATGGCGACGCAGCCCATGTCTTCGAGCATGCGGCATTGTATGGGGTCGTCGGTGCAGTACACCATGACTTTGAAGCCTTCGTCGACCAGGGTTTTGGCGGCTTCGAGGGTGGCGGGCATGTTGGGGAAAAGATTGTCTTTGTCGCCCAGGACTTCGAGTTTGACCAGGTCGTGGCCGTCGAGCAGTTCGCGCGCCAGGCGCAGGGTGCGAACGGCGTCTTCGGCGGTGTAGCATCCGGCGGTGTTGGGCAGGATGGTGAATTTGGAGGGGGGCAGGAAGTCCAGCAGGTTGGGTTCGCCGGCATTTTGGCCGATGTTGGTGCGGCGTATGGCGACGGTAACGATTTGGGCGCCGCTGGCGTCAATGGCCAGGCGGGTTTCGTCGAAGTCTTTGTATTTGCCTGTGCCCACGAGTAGGCGGGATGTGTAGCTGCGGCCTGCGAGGGTGAGGGTGTCTGCTTGGTTCATGGTGTTTGCGTGTAGGTAACGGCAACGTGGACGAGTTCGGCGTGGGATGCGTTGTGCGGGTTTTTGCGTGCCTGGTTGATGTAGCAAAGGACAAGGTAAAAGCATAATGCATTTGGAGGGCTTGTGTTTGCGGCTGTTGCGGTGGCTGGGGGCGCGGGGCGGATGTGTGGTTTTTGAGACGCCATGGTGAGATGCTATAGATGGCTGCGAGTCTTGAGATGCCGTTGGCGGGGGATGCCTGTAGATGGGTGTTGGTTCTTGATGCACACCGCTGGCGGGGGATGCTTGTACACGGCTGCGGATGCTTGAGACGCCGCTGGCGGGAGATGTTGCGGGTTCTTGGGATGCCGCTGGCAGGAGATGCTGCTGGTTCTTTAGACGCCGCTGGCGTGGTGGAGGAAGGTAGCGGTCCGCATGGCCTGGTCCGGCGCCCTGCGCGCCGGACCCCGCTACGCCTTGCTCGTCCGCCCCATTCGGGGCTACCTTCGCGATCGGCTCGCTCGGCCACGAACGTCCCGCTACCTTCCTCCACCACGCCAGCGACTGCGTTGCGGATGCCCATGAGAGCGCTGGGACGGGTTGGGTGCTTGGCCTTTTTGCCACGATCTTGGCTAGAAAGAAAGAGGTCTGGCGCTCGTCCTGTACGGCCCGCCAGCCGGGCCGTTTGGACATTGAAGGTGGTCGGCCTGTGGTGGCGTAGGGCGCCGAGCGCCCGCAGGATGATGCCACCAACCGGGAGTGTCATAAATTTTGTGTTTTGGGGCCTACTATGTGAGACAGAAGGAGCAAGTATGGTTACCAAGAAGAAGGTCGCACCGAGGCAGTTGCCCTCGATTCCAGCCGAACTGGTTGAGCAGTTTGTGACAGGCCCGATGACCGCCGAGGCGGTGCAGGACTTGTCGATGGCGTTCAAGAGGGCGTAGATTGAGCGGGCGTTGGGTGCTGAGCTAGGGCATCATCTGGGATATCCCGCGGGCGAGCGCCCACAGGATGCCACCAACCAGCGCAATGGCACGAGCGGCAAAACGGTGCTGACCGACGATGGTCCGCTGCGGGTAGAGATCCCACGCGCCGAGCAGGACAAACGACAACGACACATAACAAAAGCCCCTGTGATATATTTCGCCCCGACAAAGGTGCTTTCGGAGTGAAAGACACGGCTCTACTATCAAGCCGCCCACACTCTGCGAAAGTTAAACGGGAAACAGATGCGCATTTGCCCCAGGCAAAACCATGCGCTCAAACTGTGCTGCCCCCGCAACGGTAAGCATGCCCAGCATGCCAGCCCGACACCGGCCTTGATCACCCCTTAGTCCATTTCCCGGCTCGGAACCATCATCACCGCGGCATTCGCGGCCGCCGCGCCGGAAATGTTTTATCGCTCACAACGTGCGGGGACGCGCGTTTTCCAGGGTCCACCATGCCTTTCGCTCTAAACCGGCAAACACTTGCCGTACTCTCCTGTTTCATCTCCGCCGCGGCAGCAGCGCAAACATCCGCGCCGGTTCCACAACTCGACCAGGTCATCGTCACCGCCAGCCGCACACCCCAACTGGAAAAAAACGCGCTCGGCGATGTAACCGTAGTCGGTAAAAAAGAATTGCAGAAAGCAGGCCAGGACAGCGTCGCGGAAATCCTCGCGCGGCAGCCCGGAATACAGTTTGCCAGCAACGGCGGGCCGCAAACGCCCACAGGCGTATTTCTGCGCGGCGCCAATCCCAGCCAAACCCTGGTGCTGATCGACGGCATACGCATCAACAGTTCCACCCAGGGCGGCGCCAACTGGAACACTATAGACCCGGCCACCATCGAGCGCATCGAAATCGTCCGTGGTGCCGCCAGCAGCCTGTATGGCTCGGACGCCATCGGCGGTGTCATCAACATCATCAGCAAACCGACAGGCCAGGACCGGCCGCTGAGCGCATGGGGCAATGTCGGCTACGGCACGCATGGCACGTTCAAATCCGGCTTGGGACTTTCCGGCGCGCAAGACGGATGGGATTACGCCCTGTCCAGCAGCATGACCGACAGCAGCGGATTCAACGCAACCAACGAGCGCAATACCTTCAGCTACCACCCCGATAGCGACGGCTACACCCAGCACTCGCTGTCCGGATCGCTGGGCTATACATGGAAGAAAGGCCACCACGTAGGGCTGACGGCCTACAACGGCTACACGGACGGCGACTACGACGCGGGCGAATTCATGAATCCGGCCTCCAGCGTCACCCGCCAGCAAGCCTATACCCTGACCAGCACGGATGACATCACCGACTACTGGCAAAGCGTCCTGCGCTTGGGCGTCAGCAAAGAATACATAGAAGACCGCACGTTCCAGTCCAGCTTCAGCAGCCTGCAGCGCTCTTATACCTGGCAAAACAACTTCAAGCTGACGGAAAACCAGGAACTCTCCACCGTTCTGGAACGCCTGGAAGAGCGCCCAGCACACTCGTCGGCGATTTACTCGGTCAACCGGCGCGATACCAATTCCGCGGGCCTGGTGTACCGCGGCGATTTCTCGGCCCATCATTTCCAGGCCAGCGTGCGCAATGACAACATTTCCGGGTACGGCAATGAAACCACAGGCGGATTGGCATACAGCCTGGATCTGAGCGATCAATGGAGCATAGGCGTCGGGGGCAACACTGGATTCCGCGCCCCGACGTTCTCCGATCTTTACAGCCCTTTCGCGCCGAATCCGGATTTGCAGCCGGAGAAATCCCGTAATATAGAATTCAACATCGCCTACAAAACCGACTCGACCCGCCTGGGCCTGGTCGCCTACCAGAACAAAATACGGGACTTGATCACGCTGGATCCAACCAGGAACTTCGCGGCCTACAACATTGACGCGGCCACAATACGCGGCGTCACGCTGACCGCCGAGCAAGACTACGGCGACACCACGGTGCGCGCCAGCGCCGACCTGATGAACCCGCGTGACGACAACACCGGGGGGCAGCTCGTTCGCCGCGCCAAACAGGTTTACCGTATCAGCGCCGATCATCGCTTCAAGGCCTTGACGGTCGGAGCCGAATACCAGTTGACCGGCAAACGCTACGACGACGCCGCCAACCAGACCAGTCTGGGCGGCTACGGCCTGCTTGGCCTGACCGCCGCCTATGACTTCAGCAAAAACGTCGGCGTCCAGGTACGCTGGAACAATATCCTGGATAAGGACTACACCAGCGTATACGGCTACAACATGCCGGGTTCCAACGTGTTCGTGAACTTCTCGTTCCGCATGTAGCCGCATGAAACCCGGCCTGCGCGTGCGATGGGTGAAACGCCGGCTTGCCGCCCGCGGCCTGGCCGCCTTGGTGCTGTGCTTGCTTGCCGCGGCCCCATCGCTGGCACAGATCGGCGTAGCGGTCCAGGCGGCATCATTGCCGCCGGCACAGGCCGGCGCGGCTGGCCAGGCGGCCGAATCCAGGTCGGCGGCCAGGCGCGCCATTACCCTGGCGCCGCACATCACTGAACTTATCTTTGCTGCCGGCGCCGGCAGCAAAATCGCCGCCACTGTCATCAGCAGCAACTATCCCGCCGCCGCGCTGGCTATCCCCAGAATCGGCGACGGCCTGAACATCAGCGTGGAAAAAGCGCTTGCCATGCACCCCGACCTAGTGATTGCATGGCAGCCCTCGGCGGCGGCCCAGACGCTGGCCCCTGTGCTGACCCGGCTGGACATACCGCTGCTTTATTCCGCACCGCGCAGCCTGCGGGACATTCCAGCCGAAATCATTCGTTTCGGCACGCTTTTCAATACTGAAAACATCGCCGTCCCCGCAGCCCGGGCGCTGTCAGACCGCCTCCAGGCCTTGGCCGGACGCTATGCCCATCGCAAGCCCGTTTCCATTTTCATCGAAGTCGGCGCGGCCCCGCTATACACCATAGGCAGCGACCCTCTGCTCAACGACGCCTTGCGCATTTGCGGCGGCATCAACATCTATGCCGGCGCGGCCATCGCCGCCCCTCAAGTCAGCGCCGAAAGCATACTTGTCGCCCGGCCCCAAGCCGTCATCACATCGGCCACCGGCGCGGCGCGCCTGGATGCCGTAAAAAACCGCTGGTCCGCCCTGCGGCTGCCCGCCGCCCTCCAGGGCCACGTCTACGGCATAGATCCCGATCAACTTTTCCGCCCCGGTCCCCGCCTGATCGACGCCACCGAAAAACTGTGTCAATACATTGACCAGGCCCGCTGAGGCCAAGACGCCAAAGACGATGCGACATCTTTGGCCGTCGCCCCTGGATGACGGAGGCTGTGGCCGTTGTGGATTACGGAAGCTGTGGGTGCTGTAAGTTACGGAGGCTGTGGTCGTTGTGGGTTACGGACGCTGTGGTTGCTGTAGGTTACGAAGGCTTTGGTTGTCGTGGATTACGGAAGCTTCGGCCGTAGCGATATCGGGATTGGAAGGATACAATTCCTCCGTCTCCACCTACCGTCAGGACATCTCCATGTCGAAAAGAAAAATTGCCCTCTTGTTCTCCGCATGCCTGCTTGCCGCCGTTTCAACGGTTTCCGTTGCCGCCGCCTGGCCCGACAAGCCTGTACGTGTCGTTGTCGTATATCCCGCCGGCGGAGTCAGCGATACCGTAAGCCGCGCGATTTCGGAAGAACTGGGCAAGCGTCTGAATACCCAGTTTGTGGTGGAGAATAAAGGCGGCGCGGGCGGAACGGTCGGCATGGCGGCGGTCGCAAAGGCCGAACCGGACGGCTATACGATAGGATTTTCATCCATCAGCCCCCTGGCCCTGTCCCCGCTCGTTTCCAAGATTTCCTACGACCCGAAGAAAGATATCGCTCCGGTCGCCAGTGTCATGGTTTCCCCCGTTGTACTGCTGGGAACAAAAGCATTCAAAGGCAAAAATCTTGCGGATGTCATCAGCCGCTCGAAGGCGGAGCCGGGCGCTTTGCGCTGGGCGACCTCCGGTCCCGGATCTGTCGGCCATCTTATGCTGGAGCAGTTCCAGCACGATGCGGGCGTCACCATTACGCATATCCCTTACAAGGGAGGCGGGCAACAGCAGAACGATGCTCTTGGCGGCCAGTTCGAGCTTATTTCGACGAATGTAAGTCCCGCGCTGATGGGCCACATCAACAGCGGGACTCTTCATGCGCTGGCACTTGCCGCGCCAGAGCGGGCCGGTTTCCTGGCGAGCGTTCCCACGTTCACAGAGCTGGGCTATCCCAAGGCCAACAAAATGTCGGTGTTCGGCTTCTTCACCACCGGCGGCACTCCCGACGCGATTGTTGCGCGGCTGAATACCGAAATCAACAACGTCATTGCGCTGCCGAAAATCCAGGAGTTGCTGACAGGCAGCAGCAATATCCCGATGACGGGCAGCCCCCAGGATTTTTCCAAGCAGATAAGCGACGAGCTTGAGGCGAATCGCAGTCTGATCGAAAGCGCAGGGCTGAAGCTGAACTAGGAGTCTGCGCGGCAGATGGTCTGAGGCTCGAAAAGGCTTGATTTCAGGGGGCGTTGACCCCTTGGCTCTCTCAAGAAAGTCGTTCCTGAGTGGTTCTGAGAGGTCGAATTTCCAGCAGCCATTTTAAATCCTTCTGCAGCGCGGACTCCTAGGGCTCCATATTCGCGACTTGCGCAATGCAGCCGCGTTTCTCCCGCTTGGCGTTAACGAAGTCGACGAATTCATCTGCAGGCACACCGCTGGGCTCCGCGCCTTGGGCTTCCAATGTCGCGTCCAACTGATTGGTTCGTCCGGCGGCGCTTTGGCTGTACAGACTATTCACAAAGCACAAAGCACAAAGCACAAAGCAAGGCCAAGGCACAAAGCAAGGCCAAGGCACAAGGTACAAAGCACAAGGCAAAGTCGCTACTCCACCCCGGACACTGTAGGCCAGACCAGTCCCAATGTCCAAACGGCCCGGCTGGCGGGCCGTGCAGGACGAGCGCCAGACCTCTTTCTTCTCAGCCAAAACAAAGGCAAGAAGGCCAAGCACCCAACCGTCCCCGCGGTCTTACAGGCATCCGCAACGCAGTCGCTGGCGTGGTGGAGGAAGGTAGCGGGACGTTCGTGGCCGAGCGAGCCGATCGCGAAGGTAGCCCCGAATGGGGCGGACGAGCAAGGCGTAGCGGGGTTCGGCGCGCAGGGCGCCGGACTAGGCCATGCGGACCGCTACCTTCCTTCACCACGCCAGCGGCGTCTAAAGAACCAGCAGCATCCCTGACCATTCCACCCCAAACCCATCCCAACACCGCCGGGCGATACAATAAGCCCTTCTTTTGTATTGAATAGGCCCTCTGCGCAACTCCGGCGGCAATCCTGCGCCACGCAGAGGCCGCAGGGCATGCGCCTCACATCCGCCTGCCCTGATTTACCCCCAGGTGGCCTTAGTGTCTTATCCGTCCTTGCCCTACCCGCTCTCCTCCTACACGCATGGCGCCGAATTCGCGCGCCTGCTGGCCCAGCGTATTCTGATCCTCGATGGCGCCATGGGCACCATGATCCAGCAATACAAACTGAGCGAGGCAGACTTTCGCGGCACCCGCTTCGAAGACCACGCCAAAGACGTCAAGGGCAACAACGAACTGCTGTCCCTGGTGCGCCCCGACATCATTTCCGAAATCCACAAACAGTATCTGCAAGCCGGTTCCGACGTCATCGAAACCAACACCTTCGGCGCCACATCCATCGCCCAGGGCGACTATGACCTGCCCGAACTCGCCTACGAACTGAACCTGGAGTCCGCCAAACTGGCCCGGCAGGCCTGCGATGCCTTCAGTACGCCCGAGCGGCCGCGTTTCGTCGCGGGCGCCCTGGGGCCGCAGCCCAAGACCGCTTCCATTTCCCCCGACGTCAACGACCCCGCCGCGCGCAACGTCACCTTCGAGCAATTGCGCGTCGCCTACACCGAACAGTTGCACGGCTTGCTCGACGGCGGCATCGACATCGTCTTGATTGAAACCATCTTCGACACCTTGAACGCCAAAGCGGCTATTTTCGCGGTCGAGTCCGTGTTCGAAGAGCGCGGCGTGCGCCTGCCGGTCATGATTTCAGGCACGGTGACCGATGCTTCCGGACGGATACTGTCGGGCCAGACGGTCGAAGCCTTCTGGAATTCGGTGCGCCATGCGCGGCCCATCACCATAGGGCTGAATTGCGCCCTGGGCGCCGCCCTGATGCGGCCTTATGTCGCCGAACTGTCCAAGCTTTGCGACACCTATGTGTGCGTCTACCCGAATGCGGGCCTGCCCAATCCCATGGCGGATACGGGTTTCGATGAAACGCCCGCCGACACCTCGTCATTGCTGGAAGAGTTCGCCCATTCCGGCCTGGTCAATATGGCCGGCGGCTGCTGCGGCACCACCCCCGAGCACATCAAGGCCATCGCCGATAAAGTGGCCAGCCTGCCGGTGCGCCAGGTACCCGACGTTCCCGTGAAAACGCGCCTGTCGGGGCTGGAGGCCCTGAATATCGATGCCGATACGCTGTTCGTGAACGTGGGCGAACGCACCAACGTGACGGGCAGCAAGATGTTCCTGCGCCTGATCCGCGAGGAAAAATACGATGAGGCCCTGGCGGTGGCGCGCCAGCAGGTCGAGAATGGCGCGCAAATCATCGACATCAATATGGACGAGGCCATGCTGGATTCGGCCACATGCATGCATCGATTCCTGAATATGGTCGCATCCGAGCCCGATATCGCGCGCGTGCCCATCATGATAGACAGCTCCAAATGGGACGTGATCGAGACCGGGCTGCGCTGCGTGCAGGGCAAGGCGGTGGTCAATTCCATTTCCATGAAAGAAGGCGAAGGCCCCTTCCTGCAGCATGCTCGCTTGTGCCGCAAGTATGGCGCGGCGGCGGTGGTCATGGCCTTCGACGAAGACGGCCAGGCCGACAACCTGGAAAAGCGCAAGGCGATTTGCAGCCGGGCCTACCGCTTGTTGGTGGACGAAGTGGGCTTCCCGCCGGAAGACATCATTTTCGACCCCAACGTCTTTGCCATCGCCACGGGCATCGATGAGCATAACCATTATGCGGTCGACTTCATCGAAGCCGCGCGCTGGATTACCCAGAATCTGCCGCATGCGCGGATATCGGGCGGCATCTCCAATGTCAGTTTCTCCTTCCGCGGCAACGAAGCCATGCGCGAGGCCATACATGCGGTGTTCCTGTACTACGCGGTCCAGGAAGGCCTGACCATGGGCATCGTCAATGCCGGCCAATTGGGCGTGTACAGCGATCTGGACCAAGTGCTGCGCGACATGGTTGAAGACGTGGTGCTGGACCGGCCCGTGCCTTTGGGCAAAACCGATCCGGCCGACGAGCGCACGCCCACCGAGCGCCTGGTCGAACTGGCCGAAACGGTCAAAGGATCCGGCACCAAGAAGGAAGAAGACCTTGCCTGGCGCGATCAGCCGGTGGAGGCGCGGCTGTCGCATGCGCTGGTGCATGGCATCACTACGTTTATCGTCGAAGACACCGAGGAAGTGCGCAAGAAAATCGCCGATGCGGGCGGCAGGCCCATACAGGTCATCGAAGGCCCGCTGATGGACGGCATGAATGTTGTGGGCGACTTGTTCGGCGCGGGGAAAATGTTCCTGCCGCAAGTGGTCAAATCGGCGCGCGTCATGAAGCAGTCCGTCGCTCACCTGATTCCCTTCATCGAAGAAGAGAAGCTGCAGATCCAGGCGGCGGGCGGCGACGTGCGCGCCAAGGGAAAAATCGTTATCGCAACGGTCAAGGGCGATGTGCACGACATCGGCAAGAACATCGTGACGGTGGTTTTGCAGTGCAATAACTTTGAAGTCGTGAATATGGGCGTCATGGTGCCTTGCGCCCAGATACTGGCCAAAGCCAAGGAAGAAAACGCCGATATGGTCGGGCTTTCGGGCCTGATTACGCCTAGCCTGGAAGAAATGGCGTATGTCGCCTCTGAAATGCAGCGCGACGATTATTTCCGCAGCCGCAAGCTGCCTTTGCTGGTGGGCGGCGCCACCACCAGCCGCGTGCATACGGCCGTCAAAATTGCGCCCAACTACGAGGGCCCGGTGATTTACGTGCCCGACGCCAGCCGTTCCGTAGGCGTGGCCACCCACTTGATGTCCGATGGCGCGGATGCGTGGCTGGCCGAGCTTGCCGAAGAATACGAAGTGGTGCGCACCCGCCATGCGAATCGCAAGGCCACGCCCATGGTCAGCCTGGAGGCAGCCCGCGCGGGCCGTCCGGTTATTGATTGGAGCCATTACACGCCGCCGCGCCCCAAGTTCATCGGGCGGCGCACGTTCAAGAATTACGATCTGGCCGAAGTCGTGAAGTTCCTGGATTGGACCCCGTTCTTCCAGACCTGGAGCCTGTTCGGCCAATACCCCGCCATTCTCGACGACAAGGTCGTGGGGGAGCAGGCCCGCAAGCTGCTGGAAGAGGGCCAGGCCATGCTGAAGAAAGTTATAGAAGGGCGCTGGCTGACGGCCAATGGCGTCATTGCGTTCTACCCGGCCAACACCGTCAATGACGAGGATATCGAGGTCTACCGCGACGAAACCCGTTCCGAAGTCTTGTTTACCTGGCGCAATCTGCGCCAGCAGCAGGAAAAGCGCGAAGGGGTCGACTATAAATGCCTGGCTGACTATATTGCGCCGAAATCCAGCGGCGTCGTCGATTACATTGGGCTGTTCGCCGTGACGGGCGGCCTGGGCATTGAAAAACACGACCAGCGTTTCCTGGATGAAAACGACGATTACTCCAGCATCATGCTCAAGGCGATTGCCGATCGCTTGGCCGAAGGTTTTGCCGAAACCCTGCATGCCCGCGTGCGCCGCGACTTGTGGGGATATGTGCCCGACGAAAGCCTGCCGGACGCCGACATTATCGCGGAGAAGTACCAGGGCATACGCCCCGCGCCCGGTTATCCGGCATGCCCCGAGCATGTGGTGAAGCAGGAAATGTTCAAGGTCCTGGACTGCGAAGATATCGATATGCAACTGACCGACAGCTATGCCATGTATCCGGCGTCCAGCGTTTCGGGCTTTTATCTGAGTCATCCGATGTCGCAGTACTTCAATGTCGGCACCATCGGCGACGATCAGGTAAAAGACTATGTGCGGCGCAGCGGCCGCGAAGAAGACGACGTGCGCCGCAGCCTGGCCAGCGTGTTGAGGTAGGGGCCTGACAAAGGGGCGCATATGCACGACAAAGCCGGCGGGGGGGCGCCGTTATCGGCGGACCAACTGAATTCGGCCCGGCGCAAGACGCTGGGGGATTTCTTACGCAGCGCCCGCGCTCGCGCGCAACCCGAAAGCGTGGGCCTGCCCGCGGGGGTGCGGCGCCGCACGCCGGGGCTCAGGCGCGAAGAGGTCGCACAGCTTTGCGGCATCAGCGTCACCTGGTACACCTGGATAGAGCAGGGACGCGACGTTTCCGTATCGCCCGGTGTGTGGGCCAGGCTGGCTTCGGTGCTGAATCTGGCCCGCGCCGAGCGGCACTATTTATTCGAATTGGCCGAATGCACCGACCCGGAACACGGACGCGGCCATGCCCATCCTTTGCCGGCGGGGCTTGCCGATTGCGTGCACAGCATTACCGCTCCGGCCTATATTCTGGACCGCTGCTGGAATGTGCTGGCGCGCAACGACGCCCTGTTGCACTTGTTCGATGGCTGGCCCGACCGCGACGCCAGCCCCAATTTGCTGCGCTATATTTTTCAGGATCCGGCCGCGCGCGCGCTGGTCGTGGATTGGGATAAGCGCGCCAGCCGCGTGGTGGCCGAGTTCCGGGCGGATGCGGCGGCGCACACCGATGAGCCGGAGCTGCGGGCATTGCTGGACGATCTTTTGCAGTCCAGTCCTGTGTTTGCGCATTGGTGGACGCGCCACACCGTGGTCGACCGCGAGGGCGGCCTGCGTGAATTCCAGCATCCTATTTCAGGCGTCTTGCGTTATCAGCAGATTACGTTTCGCCTGGCGACGCGGCTGGATTGCAAACTGGTGATGCTGCTTGAAAGCGCGGATGCCGTGGCTTGATCCCTGCCTGTTCTTTGCCGTGCCGTTGCCGTAATCCAGGTGGTAATCCTATTCTCTAGGTCTAGGGCGAATGGCGCTTACTTAGCGCAGTTGTGTCAGTAGAGGCGATGCCAAGATGTTGATTGGGCAGGGGGAGTTTGGGTCTTTTGGCTGACGGGGATATCGATGCGATCGCCCGGGGGTGTGAGCTGGGATGTCGCGACCGCTTGAGTCGTCTGCTGGTGCTCGTATTGTTTGCTGGCGGATGTTCGTGTTTCTAGTGCCGTCCGTCGAGGGTAAGGCCAGTGGGCGCCAGCCCGGTCGGCCGGTCAGCCGCCTGCGCGCCTGACACCGCGCGTTAATCTCGTCCGGCGGCCGCTGCCTGCTGGAGTTCTTCTCGGTCGCCTCGGCGGCACGCCTCCCTTCGATTCCACTTGCTCGGCCTCCAACGGGCTGGCTCCCACTGGCCTTACCCCCGACGGACTGTGGTGTTTTGTGGCCACGGTTGCCGGGACGGCTAGGATTCTTGCGCTTCGTTGGCTACAGATTTTGGGTCGAAAGAGTTTGCGGTGCCCGGTCCTCTCGCCCCTGCACGGGGCAAGAGGGCCATACGCGATTGCCATAATGTGGAGGGTGTTTTCCTGCGCTGATCACGTCACGCAAGTGGAAGCTCGGACATGCATCGGCCGCGCGATCCGCGCCGGAACAAAGCGGCTGAAATACTGCCCGATGATTTCGTGGCTGCTGTATCCCTTGATACGCTCGGCCCCCGCATTCCAAAATCTGTGTAAGGTGCCCACAGCCTCTGATCACAGGTTCCAATCACAGCCATCAGGCCCATGATCACCTTGCCCAACAATATCTGCGAGATTGATCGTAATCCTGTCGAATCAACAGCCCTCGTCGCATGCCCAATATTGACCGTAATCGCGCCGACTCTCCAGCTGCCACCGCATGCCCAACCGCGTACGGTAGTTTTCGGCCCACCGTAGGGGCCGGAAATTGCCGGGCACCGCAACGTCTTTGGTCGGCAACAACACAACCCAACGAAGCGCAAGAGCCCAGATCGTGCCAGCGCCCGTGTTTGAGACACACCAGAGTCCGTCGGGGGTAAGGCCTGTGAGGGCCGGCCCGTCGGAGGCCGAGCAAGTGGAATCGTAGGGAGGCGAGCCGCCGAAGTGACCAAGAAGAACGCCACCAGGCAGCGGCCGCCGGACGAGATTAACGCGCGGTGTCAGGCGCGCAGGCGCCTGAACGGCCGACCGGGCTGGCCCTCACAGGCCTTACCCCCGACGGACGGCACAAGAAATACGAACACCCCCCACAAACAGTACGAACCTCGCTAGCAGACGATTCAAGCGATCACAGGCAAGATTAATTCGTCGGCAAACAATACGACCATCGCCAGCAGACGACTCAAACGACCGTGACACCTTGGCTCGCGCCGTGCGATCGCATTGATATCCCGTGCCATGGCCATCCGCAGCCGCCTAAGCAAGCGCCATTCTCTCTAGAGCCTGTTGACCAGTCACGCGGAGGGGGAATTAGCGGCAACAGATCCTAGACATTTTCTTCCAGCCGGCCTGCTGCGCCGGCAGAAGAAGGGCGGCTCGCCGACTGCACCGCATATCCAGGACATCCATAAGCGCCGGCCCGGCGCTTTTTTTCGAGCGCCTCGTGGCGCGCCGGAACCGGCGCCTGCCGCCATGCGATCTGTCATGGGCAGGCATAAAACATAAAAATTCATTATCAAAATACATTGAAATATGTGTCTTTTTATTATGTATTGAAATCGTTAAAGTTTGGTCCATGGCAGAAGAGTCCGATAGCGCGAGGGCGGAAAGGCCCGGCGCGCGGCATCCCATTTTTCTGCATGCACAACGATCGCCGGCGGCGGATCGGCAGTTGATAACGCGGCCAAAAAATGAGGACGACATACTGATGACAACAGCTTTACAAATCGGCATGGTGGGGTGCGCCTACCATACGCCGCATTCACACGAGACCTTGTCGCTGGAAGAGGCCTTGCACCTTGCCACCCAGAACGCCTTGCGCGATGCGGGCATGGTCATGGACGATATTGACGGCATTGTCGTTGCGGCCAATGACCAGCTGGACGGCCGGGCCATTGCCATCATGGCGGCGTCGGGATCGGTCGGCGGCGTGGGGCGGGACATATTCTCCACGCCTTCCAGCGCCGAGCACGCCTTTGTGCTGGCAAGCCTACGAATAGCCTCGGGCCAGTTCCGCACCCAACTGGTAGTGGCCTGGAGCCCCCTGGAAGCGGAGTCGATCAGCGAGACCCAGCGCTTGGGCGCCGATCCCTATTTCCACCGCAGCCTGCCGCTGGATGATTTGTCGTCGCACGCATTGCAGGCCAACGTGCTGGAGGCCAGCGTGCCTGGCCTGAGGGAAACAGCGGTGGCGGTCGTGCACCAGAACCGCCGCCACGCGGCAACCGCTTATCCCGACTATTCAAGCGCGCCCATAGAGCCGGCGATGATCGCCGGTTCGCGCGTGATTCGCTGGCCGTTGACAGAAGGCATGGTTTGCCGGCCGAAATTTGCCATCGTCGCCATGGTGCTTGCCAGCGACGAATTCATAGACGAACGTTCGATGCCCGCCCCGGCATGGGTGCACGGAATGGGCTGGGCCACCGAAACAACTTTCCTGGGCGATCGGGACCTGGGGACCTTGCCTTCCTTGCAAGCCGCGGCCGAACAGGCCTATGCGGGGGCGGGAATCAGCGATCCGGCGACGGCGTTCGATCTGGCCGAGGTTGCGGATGCCACGCCTTATCAAGAGCTTTTGAGTCTGGAAGGGCTGGGTCTGTGCCCAAGAAAGGATTGGGGCTCGCGCGTTGCCAAGGGCGATTTCAAGCAGGGCGGAAAGCTGCCGGTGAACTTGTCCGGCGGCGCGATTGCATTCAATCCGGTTTTTTGCACGGGGCTGATGAGGATAGCCGAGGCGGCGAATCAGGCCCGCGGTCATGCGGGGCGGCATCAAGTGGCGGGCGTAACGCGGACCGTGGCGCATGGGGCCAGCGGCTTCGCCATGCAATACAACACCGTCATCGTTTTTGGCCGCGACCGTAAGGAGGCAAAGTAATGAAAGCACCAAGAGTTGGAATTATTGGTATTGGCCAGTCTGATTTCAAATCGCGCCGCGATGACGCGAATTACCCTGAATTGGTCCGCGAGGCCGTGTCCCTGGCGCTGGCGGATTCGGGCCGGGCGATGGAAGAGATGGAAGCTGTCGTTTATTCGCTGGCGCCCGATGCGCTGCTGGGAATAGGCAATGCCGAGCGCCTGGGCGTCGATGCCGTGGGGGCGCGCAACAAGCGTTTCATGCGTATCAATACCGGCGGCTCCACCGGCATATCGTCCGTTGCCGCGGGCTACTCGCATGTCGCCGCCGGCGCGTGCGACGTGGTGCTGGTGGCTGGCGCCGACAAGGTCGGGGAATGCGGTGATTCGCAAACCATCATGAACAAGATATGGGATCCAACCTATGAGCGTTCGCTGCCCATGGGAACCATCACCATGCTGGCCATGTCCGCCATCCGCTATGCGCACAAATACGGCATGGACCAGGAAGATATGGCGCGCATTGTCGTAAAGAACCGGGCGCACGCGGCCTTGAATCCCCATGCGCATCTGCGCAAGCCGACCACTGTCGAAGAAGTGATGGCGTCGCGGATGATCTCATGGCCCATCAAGTTGTTCGACGCCTGCCCGCAATCGAGCGGCGGCTGCGCCATGGTGCTGGCTTCCGAGGATTACATACGCCGGCATAACCTGGAAGCCGTCTGGATCACCGGCGTTGCGCATTGCTCCGAAAGCTATTACCTGGGCGACCGCATGGGCAAAGGGTTTGTGGCGGATCACGCCGACGCCCACGCGCTGGCCGAATCGTTCAAGTCCGCCTACAGGATGGCCGGCATCAAGGATCCCGCGTCGCAAGTGGATGTGGCGGAGCTATACGCCCCGTTCAGCAACACTGAGTTCCATGCCATTGAAGCGGCCGGCCTGGCCAAGCTGGGCGAGTCTCCCCGCATGGTGCGCGAGGGCTACTTCCAGCTGGGCGGCAAGACGCCTGTGAATCCGTCGGGCGGCACCTTGTGCACGAACGCCATTGCCGTAACGGCCATGGTGCGTGTCGCCGAGGCGGCGTTGCAGGTTTGGGGAAGGGCAGGGGCCCGCCAGGTACAAGGGGCGAAAGTAGGAATTGCCAGCGGTAATGGAGGCGATCACCAGTTCTTCGGAACGATGGTCGTCGAAGCATAGAAAAAAGGAGATTCATGATGGAACTTTTAAAACGCACAGAAACGTGGAATATCACTTACAAGCATGCTTTGGGCGAAACGGCCAGCTGGTTTTTCACTCAAATCCGCGATAACGCCGAAATCTACGGACGCCGTTGTCCCGCCTCCGGCCGGGTCCTGGTGCCGCCCAGGGCTTTTTCCGATCAAACACTCGAGCCGACGACAGAATGGGTAAAAGTCGGTCCGGAAGGCGTCATTGAAACCTTCACGATTGTGTATGACGAGTTCAAGGGCCTGCCGCCTCCGCCATATGCCTTCGGGTATGTGATGCTGGACGGGGCCGATACTGCGATCGGCGGTTTCTTCAAAGGGCTGGATTTGAGCAACCCCGAGCAGGCAGCCGCGAAGCTGGCGATGGGTACCCGTGTCATCACCCGCTTCGCCGAAGTCCGCACCGGAGACGTGCTGGATTTCTGGTTCGAGCTGGCCTGAATTCCGAAGCCCGGACATGCCATGAATGGTCCACGCAGCCGCCGGCAGGAAATCGTTGACGAAGCGATTACGTCGCGCCGGTCTGTGCGGGCATTCCTGAAAACCCCGGTGGCGCGCGCCGATATCGAGGCCATTCTCGATGTCGCCAGGTGGGCGCCTTCGGGCAGCAATTCCCAGCCCTGGGGGGTGTATGTCCTGACAGGCGCGGCGCGCGATGGCTTGGCGCGCACCTTGCTCGACGTCTACAACGATCCGCGGCGGAGTGCGCAAGAGGTCGAAGAGTATGCGTATTACCCGCAGACGTGGGTTTCTCCCTTCCAGGACCGCAGGCGCAAAGTAGGCTGGGATTTATATAGCCTGCTGGGCCTGACCCGGGAGGACAAGGCGGGCATGCATGCGCAGCTGGGCCGCAATTTTTCGTTCTTCGATGCGCCGGTCGCCTTGATGTTCACGGTGGATCGCGGCATGGAGCTGGGGTCGTGGCTGGACTTCGGCATGTTTCTGCAAAACATCATGGTCGCCGCCAAAGGCAGGGGCATAGACACCTGTCCCCAGGCCGCGTTCACGAAATTTCACCGGATTATCCGGGACTACCTTCATATGCCGGACAACCAGCAGTTTGTCTGCGGCATGAGCATGGGTTATGCCGATACCGCTCATGTCGCCAATACGCTTGTCACTGAACGCGAACCCGTAGAGCAGTTCGTGGTGTTCAGGGACAAGGTCTGATTTTTCATCCTACATAACTCAACATAAAGTTCAAGTGCCTGGAGACAGCAAGAATGAGCGTACACCCTATCAGCAAGACTTTTCCTGCATTGCTGGATGAGCAGGCGAATCGCTATGGTGATCGCGAAGCGGTGGTCGGGTCGGGCCAACGGTTGACCTATGCGCAATTGCGGGTCGAGGTGATGCGTGTGGCGCGCGGCTTGGCCGCCCTGGGCGTGCGGCACGGCGACCATGTGGGCATTTTGATGAGCAACAGGCCGGAATGGGTTGTGTCCTTCCTGGCCATTCATCAGGTGGGCGGCGTGGTCATCGCCTTGAATACGTGGGCGACGCCGCGAGAACTGGAATATTCGCTGCAGCATGCCGACGTGCGTATTCTGATTTCGATAGAGCGCTTGCGCAACCAGGTGTACCGGGATGTCGTCGAGCAGGTCAGGGACAAGCTGCCTTTGCTCGAGCATGCGGTCTGGCTGGAGGCAAGCGAGTCCAATCGCGATGGCGACTATTCATGGCATGACTGGGACAAGCTGGCGCACGATGTGGCGCAGCACGAGGTCGAGCGGCGCGGGCGGCAGGTTGCCGGCGACGATGTCGCCTTCCTGCTGTACAGCTCGGGTTCCACGGCGCTGCCGAAAGGAATCCTGCTGGGACACCAGGCGTCGATCGAAAACGGCTGGAACATAGGCGAGCGCCAGCACATCACCGAGGCCGATCGCGTTTGGCTGGTGGTTTCCCTGTTCTGGAGTTTCGGCAGCGTGAATGCGACCGCCAATCTCTTTACTCACGGCGGCTGCCTGGTCCTGCAGGAACGCTTTGACGCGGGCGAGGCGCTGGCCTTGATCGAGGCGGAGCATTGCTCGGTGTTCTATGGGACGCCGAATATGGCTCATGCCATGCAGGAGCACCCGGAGCGCGCGACGCGCAATTTGTCATCGCTGCGCACGGGCGCCGCCATCGGCACGCCCGAACAGCTGCTGCGCATTGTCAATCTTGGCGTGCACAAGGTGTGCAATGTCTACGGCCAAACGGAAACTTACGGCAATTGCGCTGTCATCGATGCGGATGAGCCGCTGGACGTCCGCCTGAAATCGGTGGGCAAGCCCTTGCCTGGCGTCACGGTGCGGATTTGCGACCCGGACAGCGGCAAGGAGGTGCCCATCGGCGAGTTCGGTGAAATCCGCGTCAAGGGCTATGTGTTCCATGGCTATTACAAAAACGAGGAGCAAACCCGCAAGGTCTTTGACAGCAATGGCTTCCTGTGCTCGGGCGACCTGGGAATGACCGACGAGAACGGCTTTCTGTTTTATCGCGGCCGCCTGAATGAGACAGTCAAAAGCGGCGGCATCAATGTTGCGCCCGCCGAAGTGGAAGAGGTGCTGATGCGCCACCCTATGGTCCACACCGCGTTTGTGGTGGGACTTCCGGATCCTGTCCTGGACCAGATCCTGGGCGCCGTCATCATTGCGCGGCCTGGGTCGAAACCGAACGATGAGGAATTGCTGGCTTTTTGCCGGCGAGAATTGGCTGCCTATAAAGTGCCCGCGCGATTTCATTTCCTGACCGATAGCGAACTGCCGTTGACCACGACAGGCAAGGTTCAGAAAAGCAGATTGCCCGAGCTATTCATGGAGCAGAAAACAGCGGTTTGAACACAAAAAAAGAAAGGAGACAACATGAACGAAGTCAAAGGAGGCGTTATGAATATCGCACGAATCAGGATTGCGTCAATAGTATTGCTGGCGGCGGCGCTGTTGGCCGCTTCAGGTCTTGTCCATGCTTTTCCGGATCGCCCCGTGCGCCTGGTGGTCGGGTTTTCGCCCGGGGGCTCGGATATCTCGGCGCGCATCGTCGCCAAGAAACTTTCCGAGCTTTGGGGGCAGCCGGTGGTGGTCGACAACCGGCCGGGCGCCGGGGGCAATATCGGCGCCACCCATGTCGCCAATTCGGCGCCTGACGGCTATACGATTTTATTGCTGGTGAATTCGTATGCGATCAATACGACGGTGTATCGCAATCTGACATGGGATTTGCTCAAGGATTTCGTGCCGATAGGAAGATATGCCGCGTCGCCCATGGTTGTCGTGGTCAATGATCAGATGCCGGCGAAGAATCTGGCGGAGTTCATTACCTACGCCAAAGCCCATTCGGGCAAGCTCAATTATGGATCGGCCGGCACAGGCACGGCGCCGCATCTGGCGGTGGAGGTATTTGCGGCCCGCACAGGCCTGGAGATGACGCATGTGCCCTATAAAGGTTCGGGGCCGTCCGTTACGGCATTGGCCGCCAACGAGGTGCAACTGGCCTTTGGGGCCATGTCCGCTTTCGACGGCCTGGTCAAGGCGGGGCGTTTGCGGCCGCTGGCGGTGACCACGGCCAAGCGGTTTTCCCAACTGCCTGATGTCCCGACCGTCATGGAAAGCGGCGTGCCGGATTTCGACCTTGATATTTGGTACGGATTGTTGGCGCCGGCCGGAACCCCGCCAGCCATTGTGAAGCAGCTCAGCGACGATCTTGGACGAGTCATGGATGATCCCGATATTCAGGCCCAAATACGCGAGCGGGGCCTGGAGCCCGCCTACCTCGATAGCAAGGAAACCGCGAAGGTGCTGAAACGGGATGTGAAATTCTGGGCGGAGATAGCCCAGCGCTTGAATCTATCCCTTAACTAGGGGCGTTCAAATCATGTCGACGGTGCAAGAACAGGAAGGGAAGCGGGGCGGCATGGCTGATACGCCGCAAGCCTTGGCGGGGATCAAGATCGTCGATGCGAGCCGTTTGCTGCCGGGCGCGCTTTGTACCCAGATGCTGGCCGATCTGGGCGCCGATGTGATCAAGATCGAGGAGCCTGGCCGGGGGGATTATCAACGCGCGTTTCCTCCCATCAATGAAAAGGACTCCGGCACATTTCTGCTGTGCAATCGCAATAAGCGCAGCCTGACGCTGAATTTGAAAACAGATGCCGGCAAGCGTGTCTTCATGGAACTGACCGATCGGGCGGACGTCGTTGTCGAGGGGTTCAGGCCAGGTGTCATGCAGCGCCTGGGCTTGGGGTACGACGTGTTGTCCCGGCGAAACGAGCGCCTGATTTACTGCGCGATCTCGGGGTTCGGGCAGGACGGCCCGTACAGGCAGGTTCCAGGGCATGACCTGAATTACATGGGACTGCTGGGCGCGCTCCAGATGTTCGGAAAACGCGGGGGCGGGCCGGCGGTGCCCGGGACGCTGATCGCGGATATCGGCGGCGGAACGCTCATGGGTGTGTTCGGCATCCTGGCTGCCGTCGTGGCCCGGCAGGCGACCGGGCGCGGCCAGATGGTGGATGTGTCCATGTTCGATGGCGCGTTGTCCTTCCTTGCCTATCATGCCGCCGAGCCGCTGTTTGGGGGGCATGAGCCCAGGGGCGGCGAGTACCGCAATCTGGGCGGCGCGCCATGCTATAGCGTTTATCGCTGCCTGGACGGCGAGCACCTGGCCCTGGCGGCGTTCGAAGAACACTTCTGGGCCGGTTTCTGCAAGTGCATGGGGCTTGAACATTGGCTGGCGCATCAGTGGCCGCAAGGAAGCATCCGGGATGCCCAGGAACGCGAACTGGCCGCTTTGTTCGCTACCCGGACCCGCGATGATTGGTGCGCCTATCTGGGCGACAAGGATTTGCCGGTGACGCCCGTGAACTCGATGCGGGAAGCATTCGAGGACCCTCATTTCAAGGCCCGCAAGCTGTTGATGCATATGGACCATCCTGTTGAAGGGCGTATTCCGCAACTGGGCTTTCCCGTCAAGTTTTCAGACACGCCAGGTCAACTGCGCAGGCCGCCGCCGGCGCTGGGCGAACACTCCCGGGAAATCCTGGAGGAACTCGGCTATGGCGGCGCGGCGATAGATGACATGCGCAAGCAGCATGTCATTTAGCTGGCCGGCAGGGCTATTGCCTTGCCGGCCGCGCATAGCCGAAAAGGGTCATTTTGGGTTTGTCCGCATCGAAGATGAATAAGCCGGGCATCTATCGCCGGAGCGCCTGTACACAACAAAAGCAAGGAGACAACGATGTTGATTTCAAATTACGAGAATCGCGCCTGGCGGCCGGGGGATGACCTATGAGCAGCGAACTGATATTGCTGGAGAATATTTTGCAGTCGCTGCTGACGAGCCTGCTGGTAGGCAGCGTATATGGCCTGTTGTGCGTCGGCCTGGGCATGATCTTCAGCGTAATGCGGGTGATCAATTTCGCCCAGGGAGAGTTCATGATGATAGGCATGTATGCCGCGCTGTTCTGCTTCCAGTCCCTGGGCATAGGCAATGCCTTTGGGCCATGGGCCGGATTGATCGTCAGCGCTTTGCTAGCGGGCGGCGTGCTGTATTGCGTGGGCTCGCTGCTGCATCCGGCGCTGCTGGCCCGGGTGACGGGATCCCGGGTCGCCGGAACAGAAGGCGAGGGCCACTATCCCCAATTGACGCTTACGCTTGGGCTGTCCCTGGTGCTTGCCAATGGCGGCCTGATTTTATTTGGCTCATCGCCCCATACCATCCAAACCGGGCTGTCCGCGTCGGCATGGGAAATAGGCCCTTTGGTCGGCCAGGATGTCTATCTGTTCCTGAACAAGGCGCGCACCCTGACTTTCCTTGCCACGCTGGTGGTGGCGTGCGCTGTGGCGCTTTTCATTACCCGCAGCCGCGCCGGAAAAACCCTGCGCGCGGCCGCCGACAATGCGGAAGCGGCAATCTATATGGGCATCGACGTGACACGAGCCCATCGCTTCGCGTTTGCCTTGGGCGCGGCCATTACGGGGATCGCCGGCGGCCTGCTTGCCGCCTCTTACCCTTTTCAGCCCTATGTGGGTGTGGAATTCGTGGTGATCATGTATGCCGGCGTCGTGCTTGGCGGGATGGGCAGCATCAAGGGCGCATTCTGGGGCGGGCTGATCATAGGCCTGGTGCAACAGATGTCGTCCCTGATATTGCCCATGCAACTGCAGAACACCGCGATCTTCGTGGTGTTCCTGCTGATGATGCTGTTGCGGCCGCAAGGCCTGTTTGGAAGGACGACTGAACGTGCATAAGTTGAACTCGACAGGCGGCACGATCCGCCGGCCGCTGCTGGCCACGCTTGGCTTCGCGGCGATTTACCTCATTGCCGCGGCGCTGACTCGCAACCCATACATCCTGCTCATCATGACGCTGGTGCCTATTTGGGCGACCGTTGGCGTTTCCTGGAATATATTCAGCGGCAATTCGGGCCTGCTGTCGTTCGGCCACGCCGCCTTTTTCGGGCTGGGGGCCTATACGGTCGCGGCGCTGTTCACCCAACTGGGCGTATCGCCCTGGCTGGGTATTGTCGCGGCGGCGCTGGTCGGCGCGTTCGCCGGATTGCTGGTCGGCATACCGACTTTTCGTCTGCGCGGCATCTATTTCAGCCTGGCCATGCTGGCGTATCCGCTGGCGCTGCTGCATGTTTTCGAATGGCTGGGCTTGCAGGAAGTGGCCTTGCCCCTGATGCGCGAGCAGCCGGCGCTTTATATGCAGTTTTCGGACTACCGCATTTATGTGCTGATTGCGGTTGTCATGCTGGCCCTGGCATTGCTGATGGATTTGCTGATAGGCCGTTCCCGGTTTGGCCTGTCGCTATTGGCGATCAAGCAGAATGAATTGGCCGCGGAAGCGGTGGGCATCAGCCCTTTTCGATGGAAACTGCTGGCGCTTATCGTATCGGGCGCCATTGCGGGCGTCGCGGGCGGCCTTTATGCGGTTGTTCTGGTTATCGTGACCCCGCATTCGGTATTTGGAATGCTCGTATCGGCCCAGGCCCTGATCTTCACGATGTTCGGCGGCGTGGGATGGGTGGCCGGCCCGGTACTGGGCGCGTTGGTGCTTTTGCCCCTGGGCGAGATGCTTACCGCCACGATAGGCTCGAGCCTGCCCGGCATACAGGGCGTGATCTACGGCATCGCCATCATTCTTGTCGTCACGGTCGCCCCGCAGGGCCTTATCCCCTGGGTTGCGGGGCGATGGAAACGGCGCTCGAGCAGTCGCCATGTTCCGGCGCCGCCGGATACGCGCGGCGCGATCGTCAGCGCCGACCGCAACCAGGCCGGACTTGCGGAAAAAGCCGTGAAGCCATCCGGCGACATTATCTTGAGCGTCGCAGGCCTGTCGAAGAATTTTGGCGGTTTGCGCGCGGTGCAGGACGTTTCATTTGATGTCGGCCGAAATGAAATCCTTGGCATCATCGGTCCCAATGGCGCCGGCAAAACCACGATGTTCAATTTGCTCAACGGCATTATCGAGCCCACGGCAGGCAGCATCAAATTCGAGAATCAGGAACTGCGCGGCCTGCGGCCGTTCCAGGTGTGCCGTTTGGGAATCGGGCGGACGTTCCAGGTGGTGCGTCCCTTTGCGCGCTTGAGCGTGCTTGAGAATGTGGCGATAGGCGCGCTGTCCTCGGAACCCGACGATCGTCTGGCGCATGAGCGCGCTGTGCAGGCATTGGCGCTCGTGGGGCTGGACGCGCATGCCGATGCGATAGCCAGCAATCTGCCGGCCGTTCAACTACGCCTGATGGAAGTCGCGCGGGCGTTGGCCGCCAGGCCGCGTTTAGTGCTGCTTGACGAAGTATTGGCGGGCCTGGGCGGGCAGGAAATCGAGCAGGTCGTTTCTGTGCTGACCCGTGTGCGCGACGCCGGAGTCACCATTGTCATCATCGAGCACACCATGCATGCCATGGTCAGGCTGGCGGACCGCCTGCTGGTTCTGAATCACGGAAAGGTCTTGTATGTGGGCGAGCCGCAGGCGGTCACAAGCAATCCCGAAGTCATTGAGGCTTATCTTGGCAAGAAGTGGGCGAATCATGCTGAAAATTAATCAACTTTGCGTGTCCTACGGCGATTTGCAGGCGCTGGTCGACGTCGGAATCGAAGTGCAGGCCGGCGCCTTCGTGGCGATTGTCGGCGCCAATGGAGCGGGCAAGACGACCTTGTTCAAATCCATCTCCGGCACGGTGCCGGTTCGCTCCGGGCAGATAGAGTTCGACGGGCATGATTTGTCGACAGTGGCTCCCGCGGACCGGGCCCGGTTGGGCATCGCCCATGTACCCGAAGGCAGGCAGGTTTTCAGCGGCCTCACCGTCCTGGAAAATCTTGAAATGGGCGCGCAGACGCCGCATGCGCGAGCACGCCTGAAAGTTTCGCTCGATCACATTTACGCGCTTTTTCCGCGATTGGCGGAACGCTCCAGGCAGTTGGCGGGCACGCTTTCCGGCGGTGAGCAGCAAATGGTGGCCATAGGCCGGGGCCTTGCGTCCATTCCCAAGCTGCTTATGTTCGATGAGCCTTCCATGGGACTGGCGCCGGCTGTCGCGGATGCCATCTTCGATCGCATCGAGCAGGTTCACCGCGAAAGCGGCACGGCCATCCTGCTGGTCGAACAGCGCGTGGCGGAAGCCTTGCACGCCTGCAGCTACGGCTATGTGCTGGAGTCCGGCCGCATAGCGCTTGAAGGCCCGCACGAGACCTTGGTCAGCAATCCCCGGATCAAAGCGGCTTATCTGGGGATGTGAAGTTGCAACAACGGCCCTTCCAGGCCGAATCGCCGGCGCCGCACACGGTTATTGGGGCCGGTATTCTTACTAAAAAGGAGACAGCATGAAGCATCATCGTTCCATTCTAATCAAGCGCCGCCGGCTGGCCGGCATTGCGCTTGCCGCCATGGCGGCGTTTTCCATTGCGCCAGGCGCATCCTGGGCCCAGCAGGCTCCCAAAGAGGTGAAGCTGGCCGTTGTGGTGCCATTGTCGGGGCCGTGGGCGCGCAATGGCGAATTGCATCTTAAAGGGGCCCAGGCCGCCGTTGAAGATATCAACGCCGCCGGCGGCATCAAGGCGCTTGGAGGGGCCAAGATCAAATTGCTGGCGGTCGATGCCGGCGACAGCGTTGAAAAGGCCAAGAACGCCGCGCAGCGCATGCTTGCCGACGAGCCCGACCTTGCAGGAGCCACCGGCAGCTTTGTCAGTTCCTTTACGCTCGCCATCACCGAGATGACCGAGCGGGCCGAACTGCCCTTCCTGACTCTTTCCTATTCCGATCAAATCAACGATCGCGGCTTCAAGTATGTTTTCCAGACCTCGCCCACGGCGAATGAGCAGGCCGCGGCAACGCTGCCGATTCTGACCAAGCTTGCCACCGCGGCCAGCGGCAAGGCGCCGCAGACCGTCGGCATCGTGATGGACAACACGGCATCGCCCGCCAGCTTCACCAGCGGCATGCGCGCATCCGGTTTCAAGAAGCAAGACCTCAAGCTGGTGGTCGACGAAGTATTCACTCCGCCCATTTCCGATGCGACATCTGTCGTGCAGCGATTGCGCAACACGCGTCCGGATTTTGCGTTCCTGCTCTCGACCAATGTGCCCGATACCAAGCTGTTGCTGGAAAAAATGAGCGAAATGCGCATCGGCAAGGGCGCCATTCCTGTCGTCACCAACGGCGGGCACATGGGGGCGCCCGAGCTGCTGAAAGTGATGAGCAAGGAAACGCTGGAAGGCGTGATGGTGATCATCGCGAATTGGGGCGGCAAAGGGCAGGAAGCGCTGTCGGCTTCATTTACCAAGCGTTTCAATGAGCCCTGGATGACGCAGGACAGCATTTCGACTTATGGCGATATGTGGATATTCAAAGAGGCGATGGAGAAGGCCGGCTCGGCGGACCGCCGCAAGGTGGCCCAGGCGATCAGGTCTATGGATACCACGGAAGGCGCTGCGAAATACTATGCGGGAGGCCGTTTGAAATTTGATGAAAAAGGCCGCCGCGTAGGTGCGGAAACCGTGGTCCTTCAATGGATAGACGGCGTTCCGGTGCCGGTATACCCGCCCAGCCTGGCCCTGCGCGAACCCCTGTGGCCTAAAAAGAAATAGCGCCAATAGCCGTCGGCGACCGCCGGCGGCCCTTTGCCGCCAAGGCTCTACAACAATCCATGCATTGCTTCAGAACATGATTATTCCCATCAACCAGCCCTGGCTGGATACGCTGGCCGAAGAGATTATCGAGCCGGCCCTGCCTATCGTCGATCCGCACCACCATCTATGGGATAGCCACGGCCGCTATCTGCTGGACGATATATTGACGGACACGTCTTGCGGGCACAACATCAAGGCGACCGTATTTTGCCAGTCGGAGTTCGCTTACCGTAGCGCGGGGCCGGCATCTCTGCGGCCGGTGGGCGAGACGGCTTACATGGCGGATCTGGCCGACGAGGCGGTGAATCAAGGCTGCGCCACGGAGGTTTGCGCCGGCATCATCGGTTTTGCCGACCTTGCGCTCGGGCGGGAAGTGGAGCCTGTCCTGCAGGCCCATATCGAGGCCGGGCGCGGCCGTTTTCGCGGGGTCCGCCATGTTGCCGCAAGGCATGAGGCCTTCAACGCGAAAATACCGGACCAGCCACCGGCGGGCTTGCTGGCGCGGGCGGAGTTCAGGCGCGGTTGCGCGGCCCTGCGGGAAAAAGGCCTGGTTTTTGATGCATGGGTATACCACCCCCAGCTTTATGACGTTCTCGACCTGGCCCGTGCTTTGCCGGACTTGTCGATTGTGCTGGACCATGTCGGCGGGCCGCTGGGCGCAGGCCCGTATCGCGGCAAGCGCGATGAAGCGTTTGCCTGGTGGAAGGAAGCGATGACGGCATTGGCGGCCTGTCCGAATATCACGGTCAAGCTAGGGGGCCTGGGCATGCCTATCGGAGGATTCGATTTTCATAAGCGCGGCAGGCCTCCTTCGTCGCAAGAGGTCGCCGACAACTGGCGCCCTTATCTGGAAACTTGCATAGATATCTTCGGCGCCGGGCGCTGCATGTTCGAAAGCAATTTTCCGGTGGACAAGATTTCCTGCAGCTATGCCGTGCTGTGGAACGCCTATAAACGTATCGCGGCGGGCGCTTCGGCCGGCGAAAGGGCCAGCCTGTTCATGAATACGGCCGCGCGGGTTTATGGCCTGCGGCATGTTGTATCCTGACGCTTGCGTATCGCCGTTTGTCATTGACTCAAGCCTGAACGCGGCGCTCAACGGCTAGCGGTCCCTTTACTTTTCGGTCAGAAGAAAAATACCATGCCTTTATCCAGTCCCGCCCAGCGCAAGGCGATGCAGCGCCGCAGCATCGAGTTTCAAGGCTTTCTACGGAACGACGGTTTATGGGAGGTCGAAGGGGTCTTGCGCGACACCAAGCCTTTCGAGTTCCGGGATTACCGGAATCGGACAAGACCCGCGGACAAGGCCATACACCAGATGTCGGTACGCTTGACGCTGGACGACAATCGCACTGTCATGGATGCCGAGGCGTCGATCGATGCGGCGCCATATCCCAGCTGTTTCGATGTTCAGGCCGGTGTAAAGGCCATGGTGGGCGCCCGTGTCGGCGAAGGATGGAAAGCCGCGGTGCGCGCCCGGCTTCCCATGCACGAAGCGTGTACGCACCTCTCGGAGCTTTTGGTGGCGATGGCCACGGCGGTTTTTCAGACCCAGGCTTACGGCAAGGATCCGCAAGGGAAAAATCCGTTCGAGCAAATTTCGGCTAGCGGGAAAACGCCGTTTTTCCTGGACAAGTGCCATTCCTGGAAAGTGGACGGCGAGGTCGTGCGGGAAGTTTTTCCGGTATGGTTTAAAAAGTGACCGGCGGGTGGGGTCTGGGCGGCCAATTGCGGGCTTGCCAGGCGGCCCGCCCGCCACGATAGGTTGCTATTGGGATTCGATTTCTCGCGCCACGACCCGCGCCGGCCCTCCGTCCGAGTCGTTCACATTCAATGCGCCGAAGACAATTTCAACCCGTTTGCCTGAAAGCGAATCAAGATTGGTCAGGTGTTCGGCAACGAGCACGCCGCGTGACAACAGAATGTGGTGCACGGGAAAATCGAAACCCGCCGGCCGCAGATGGGAAGTCAGGTCGGGCGTGCTGAAATCGACACCGATAAGCTTTACCCTGTTGTCGACCAGCCACTGGGCCGCGGCGGGACTGAGGCAGGGGTGTTCCTCGTAGTGCTCGGTGTTGATGTGTTTCCACCAGCCGGTATTCAATAGAACGATGTCGCCCGCCTGGACGTGCGGCCTTGCATTGTCGAAGTCTTCAGGCTGAATAAGGGCCAGCGGCTCTTTGTCGAGTTTCCATACCACGCCGTTGCCGCACAAGCGGTCCAGCGGAATATCCTGGAACGAAGGGCCGTCGTTCAGGAAATGCCGGGGCGCATCCACATGGGTGCCGTGATGGCACACCATCTGGATTTCAGTGACGTTGGCAATATCGCCGGGCAACTGCATGATCTTGGAGATTCTCGGTTGCGGCAGCACTGGAGAGCGGGACAGCGTTTCGGTGACGATGTGAGAGATATCCACCCACTGGCCGACAGGTTTTGGAAGCTGTGGTTCGGGCATGTCCAGCCAGCCTTTCCAGCCGGTATGTTTTGCATTGCAGTCGCACATATATGTTTTTTTCCTGGCGTCGAAGCGTGCATGGCATGAAGCGCCGGAAGCCCCGCGTTTATTGGCGATGGCGTGTATTGGCGGCGATGCCATTGAACGCGGTTTGTTGTCTTCTATTGCGCGAATTATAAAATGGCGAGGCCGTTTGGTGTTGCTTATTTTTTCTTGAAGGTCGAACACTCGACCGCCATTTTCACGATGTTCTGGATAACGGCATGCTCGCGGCCGGCGTTCCATGCGATGGCGAATTCAAGCTCGGGTTCCGGCAATTTCGACGACAGTTTTACCAGCCGTCCTTCGCTCAGATGGTTTTCAACCAGCACGCGCGGAAGCAATGCGATGCCTGATCCATTCAGCACCAGCTTGATGATGCCTTGCATATTGTCATAGGTGTGAATGCTTTGGGCTTTGACATTGAATTCTTTGAGGGCCGCCACGGAAATGGGATAGATGGCCGATGGTCTGGATAAGGACCAGATGGGGAAGCTTTCGAACAATTGGCCGACAGATGGCTTCTTGCCTTGATTCGGCATTTTCTTCAAGGCAGGCGAAATGACCCAGACCATGCTTACCGTGCCCAGCGAAATCGCCGCTATTTCGTTCAAGACGATGGGAGCGGCAACAATGGCGATGTCTATCTTGCCGCTTTCCAGCCGTTGACGCATGGTAACGGTCAGATCGACATCGATTTCATACGTAACCCTGGGCATGAGCGTCTTGAGCCTTCCGATAAGCTCCGGAAGCCAACTGAGCGCGACGATTTCACCCGTACCGATGCGCACGACCCCCGTTGCCGCTTCCGGGTTCCCCAGCGCAACCATTACGTCTTCAAGGCTTTGCAATAGCGGCTCGGTCATTTGCACGAGCTCGCGGCCTTGAAGGGTGAGAGCCATGCGCCGCCCTTGTTTCCGGAAGAGCGGTATGCCCACCGCATTTTCAAGATCGCGGATTCTTGCCGACACGGCGGGCTGCGTTGTGTTCAGATACAGCGCCGCCGCATGGAAGGTACCCAGCCTGGCGATGCAGCAAAGCGTTTCCAGTCCTTGAAGATTGAATCGTCTCATGGCGAGATGGCCTTTTGATAAATATTTTTTATATTAACTGATAGTTATATATGTCTTTTTTTGTATGGGTCGAAACCGTTAGAGTTGCCACTATACAGATCGAATCAACAATTTTTAAATTATTCTAAAACCGTAAAGGAGACAATATGAAGCACTCAAAATTGCTTTTTCTCGCCCTGTTGGGCTTCGGACATATGGGGCCCGCGGCCGCCGCCTATCCCGATCGGGCGGTGACCATCGTGGTTCCTTTTTCGCCCGGAGGAGCGGGCGATACGGTTGCCCGGATAGTGGCCAGCAAGCTTACGACGCAGACAGGGACTTCCTTTGTCGTGCTCAACAAGACCGGCGCCGCCGGACGCATCGGCTACGACTACGTCGCCAAGTCCGCTCCGAACGGCTACACGCTGGTGGCAATTGATTCCAGCTATACGATGTACACGGGCCTGTATGGATCGCTGCCCTGGAAACCCAAAGAGGATTTGGTGGGCGTAACCATTTCCGCGCAGGCTCCATTCGCGCTGATCGTCGGGCCGCACGCGCAAGCCAAGGATTTCGCCGACTTCGTGAAGAAAGCCAAGGCGGATCCGGGAGGGTACAACTATGGCTCGGCCGGCGTCGGCAGCGCGAATCACATCGGCATGCATTTTTTTGCGCAGGCGGCGGGCATCGAGCTGACGCATATTCCTTATAAAGGAATGGGCGAGTCGATGTCAGGGTTGATAGGCGGTTCCGTCGATGCCATGCTTACGGCATTGCCGACAGCCATGGGGCAGGCGAAAGGCGGGAAAGTGCAGGTGTTGGCGGTTTCATCGCAACACAGGTCTCCAGCAATGCCGGATGTGCCTGCCATGGCCGAGGCCGGCGTTTCATACCTGGGTTCGAACTGGTTCGGCCTGGCCGCGCCCAAGGACACCCCACCCGAAGCCATCGCTTATCTGAATCGGGAAGTCGCGAAAGCGCTGGCTTCGCCCGACATTAAAGACAGCCTTTTGAAATTGGGGCTGGAAGCCGTCGGCAACACTCCGCAGGAATTTAATAAGATACTGCAAACGGACATCGATTATTGGGCCCGAGAGTTGCCCAAATCACATATACGCGCGGAGTGAAAAATACTGAATGAATGCTCGTATAGTATTTCTGGATGACGATCCGGTAATTCGGATTGCAAGATATGTTTTGCTGAATGCGGAAGACGATGCTTCGCTGGCCGATTTTTTTTCGCCGGAAGTGGCGGATTTCGCGGGCGTGCGGGCAGCCGCTCTCGGTATTTCCCGCAAGGACGGAGCGGATGTCGAGCTGGCCCATGGGCCGGTATCGAACGCCGATATCGTGATTTTGCGCCGCGGGCAGGTAAGCAGGGATTTTTTCAAAGCGAACCCGGCGCTGCGCCTGATCGTGAAACTTGGCGAACAGCTTGGCGATATCGACCTCGATGCCGCGCGGGACGCCGGCTGCGCGGTAAGCAGCGTACCTCGCCTGACTCTGGACTATACCGCCGAGCACGCATTGTTGTTGATGCAGGCCTTGGGTAAAAGGCTGTTGCGGGCGGACGGCCTGGTGCGTCGGGGGGGGTACGACGCCAGCCTTGTGCATCCCATCGATGACGTTGCCTATAACTGGGCGGGGATCCAGCGATTATCGGGTTTGGCGGGCCATACCCTGGGCATTGTGGGATTAGGCGAGGTCGGACTGCGCGTAGCGCGTTTGGCCAAGGCGTTCGGCATGCATGTCTTGTATACCAAGAGGCAGCGCCTGCCGCGGGCCGATGAAATCGCGCGGGGAATAGAATACGCCCCGCTTGAGCATTTGCTGGGCCGCGCCGATTATGTTTCCCTGCATGTCGCGAATACTCCCGCAAATGACAAGCTTATGGGGCGCGAGGCCTTCGATGCCATGAAGGCCAGCGCTTATTTCGTCAATACCAGCAGGGGGCGCATGGTTGACGAAGACGCGCTTTACAAGGCTTTGCTGGAAGGCCGGATCGCCGGAGCGGGATTGGACACGCATCGAGTCGAACCGCGGCCTGTTCACGATCGATTCTCGGAATTGGACAACGTCGTGCTGACGCCTCATATCGCCGGCGGCTCGCGTACCGGCGTGCTGCTCGAAATAGAAACCATCTTGCGCCATGTCCGGGCAGCTCTTGTTCCGGCAACGGGCTCATCCCAACTATCGCCTGGAGACGCCAAACAATGAGCGTGTCAATAGCCCAGTATCTTGCCGACTGGTCCGCCGGCCCCGCGATCGAAGGCTTGCCCGAGACGGGCCGCCAGTTGATCAAGAATGCTTTTTTGGATACGGTCGCCGTCACCTTGCTTGGGTCGCGGCAAACGGCGCCGCGCCTGCTGGCCGAGCTTGAGCTCAGCAGCGGAGCGAGCGGCCATGCCTCGATCTGCGGCATGGGCTGCAAGACCGATTTGCGTGCGGCCGCATTGCTCAACGGGACGTCGGCGCACGCCGATTTGTTCGATGACAATAACGCCCCCATGATCGCCCATCCCAGTTCGCCGCTGGTGTCGGCCCTCTTGCCTCTTGCCCAGGTGCGCCGCGTGACGGGCGCGAAGGTAATGCAAGCCTATGGCGTAGGGTTCGAAACGGGAGTGGCTCTGGGGCGGGCGCTCAATCCCGGGCTGTACGAAAAGGGCTGGCACGTAACGCGGGTGCTGGGCTTGATAGGCGCCACGATCGCTTGTTGCCGCTTGCTGCAGTTAGGTTCGGCGCGCACCGTTGCCGCCTTGGGCATAGCCGTTTCCATGGCCAGCGGTGTGCGTCAGAATTTCGGCACGATGACGATGGCTTTGCATGTCGGACTGACCGCGCGCGACGCCCTGCACGCCGCCTTGCTGGCCGAAGCGGGTTTCGGTTCGGATGCCCGGGCGCTTGACGGCAAGTATGGAATGTTTTCTGTTTTTTCCGATCAATCGATAGCCTTGCCCGCTTTGGGCGAGCCATTCGAGCTGCTGGCTTCGGGCATTATTTTCAAGCCTTATCCGTCGGGCGCTCCCACCCATGCGGCGGTCGATGCGGCGCTGGCCATACGCCGGCGCGCGGGCTTCGATCCCGAGCGCATCGTCCGGATCGAATGCCTGGTCCATCCCTGGAATGCCATGACACTGCGTGATGAACTGCCGGCGGACACATTGCAGGCCAAAGTCAATATGCGCTATTGCATCGCGGCCGCCCTGCTGGATGGGGAACTCACCGTTCGCCAGTTTTCGCCCGACAGGTTTGCCACAGCGCCGATGCTGGCCATGATGCGGAAAATCGAGATCCGCATATCGGATCATTTCCAGGACAGCAACGAGTTTCCGGCCGAGCTTATCATCCAGACAGACGACGGTAAATCCTGGGCCGAACGGCGGGACGTACCGCTGGGAGGGTCGAGCCGGCCGCTATTGCAAGATGACCTGGCCCAGAAGCTGCGCTCATGCGCCCAGGGCATACTCACTTCGGCCGAGGTCGATGACGCGACGGAACAAATATTGATGCTGGACAAGCTGCCCAGCCTGAATCCGCTCTGCGAGATATTGGAAGGCCAGGCCTTGTCGCTGGAGGTTGCGGTATGACGACACTGAGCCGAACGCTGGCCGACTGGATGACGGCGTTGGCCTGGGAAGACATTCCCGCCGACCTGATCGAGCATGCGAAGCTGCGGGTACTGGACACGCTGGGTGTGACATTGGCCGCGAGCACGCTCGAGTATGGCGCGGTCATGCGCAATACGGTGGCCGATATCGAAAACACCGGCACGTCTTCCTTGTTGGGATCGGGCCAGAAGGCCAGCGCGCCCTGGGCCGCCCTGGCCAATGGCATGCTGGCCCATGCATTGATTTTTGACGACACGCATAACGAGTCCATCGTGCATCCCAGCAGCCCCTTGGTATCCACCGCATTCGCCGTGGGCCAGGCTATGAATGCGTCCGGCCGGGATTTTCTTCTCGGCATAATCGGCGGCAGCGAACTGGCGTGCCGGGTTGGATTGCTGGCGGAAGGTGAGTTTCATCGCGTGGGCTTTCAGCCCACCGCTATCGCGGCTCCATTCGGCTGCGCGTATGCCGCGGCCCGTTTGTATGGGCTGGATGCCGGAAAAATGGCGCACGCGGCCGGGATAACCGGCAGCATGGCGGCAGGCATCAATGAAAGCTGGAGCGACGGCGCCTGGGCGCAATTGATGCATCCGGGCTGGGGAGCTCACTCGGGAATTTCCGCCGCTCTATTGGCCAAAAGCGGTTATACCGGGCCTTCCACGGTTTTCGAAGGACGTTTCGGGGTTTTGCGCACCCATGTGCAGAAGCCTGATTTCAATTTTCGCTTCGAGCGCCTGGAAAGCCAGTTGGGGGAGCGCTGGGAGTCCCGGAATATTTCATTCAAGCCGTATCCTTGCGCGCATGTCATTCATCCTTTCCTTGACGCCCTGATGGCATTGCGCCGCGAAGGGTTGCGGGCCGATCAGGTGCGCCGCATTGTGTGCCCGATCGCCGGCTATATGGTCCGGATCGTGTGTGAGCCCCTCTCGGAGAAACGCCGTCCGCTTACGCCGGCGCAGGCTCGCACCAGTCTTCAATATACGCTGGCGGAAGCTTTGCATCTGGGTCGTCTGGATGCGACCAGCTATGCCGCTTCGAGTATGCAGGATGCTTCCATACTGGAGCTTGCGGGCCGGATAGAGTATGTGATTGACGATACCGCGCCGGACAGCCGCGCTTTCAAGGGGTGGGTTATCGTGGAAACGCAGGATGGCCGCAGGCTCGAGATGGTTGAGCCATTCACGCGCGGCAGCCAGGAAAATCCCATGAGCGCCGAGGATGTGGCGCAAAAGTTCCGGCTGAATGCGGCCTTGCTGTTTCCTGAAGAGCGGGTAGAGGAAATTATCCAGGCAACGCACAGGCTGGATACGATGCCGCTGGAATCGCTTGCCCGGCTTTGTGTGCTTCCATGAATTGAAGTGCCCGGGCGCCATGCGTTTACGCCCGGGGGCAAGGAGGCTCTAGATCTAATTCTAGTAATGGTACTTGCTAGGTCGTTGCGGACGACCGTAGCTGGGGATGTCGATGTGATCGCCTGGCAGCTAGGATGTCGCGATCGCTTGAGTCGTCTGCTGGTGTTCGTATTGTTTGCTGACGGTGGTCGTATCGTGTGCTGGTAGATGTTCGTATTGTCTACTGGCAGGGTGCGTATTGGTTGCTGTCGGTGATCGTATTTCTAGTGCCGTCCGTCGGGGGTAAGGCCAGTGGGAGCCAGCCCGGTCGGCCGGTCAGGCGCCCACAGCGCCTGACACCGTGCGCTAATCTCGTCCGGCGGCCGCTGCCTGCTGAAGTTCTTTTCGGTCGCCTCGGCGGCACGCCTCCCTACGATTCCACTTGCTCGGCCTCCGACGGGCTGGCTCCCACTGGCCTTACCCCCGACGGACTGTGGTGTCTTGTGGCCACGGTTGCCGGGAAGGCTCGGATTCTTGCGCTTCGTCGGCTACAGGTTTTGGGGTCGAAAGAGTTTGCGGTGCCCGGCTCTCTCGCCCCTGCACGGCGCGAGAGAACCTTACGCGATTGCCGTAATGTGGAGGGTGTTTTCCTGCGCCGATCACGTCACGCAAGTGGGAGCTCGGGCATGCATCGGCCGCGCGATTCGCGTCGGAAAAAAAGCGGCTGAAATGCCAGAACACAAAAATTCTGACACTCCCCTGTCCAATGATTTCGTGGCTGCTGTATCCCTTGATACGCTCGCCCCCCCGCATTCCAAAATCTGTGTAAGGTGATCGCAGCCTCTGCTCACGGCCCCCAGGCCCGTGATCCCTTGCACGGCAAGATCGGCGAGATTAACCGTAATCCTGTCGAATCAACAGCCCCCGTCGCATGCCCAATATCGAACATAATCGCGTCGACTCTAATAATCGCGTCGACTCTACAGCCGCCACCGCATGCCCAACCGCGTAAGGCTATTTTCGGCCCACCGTAGGGGCCGAAAATAGCCGGGCATTGTAACGTCTTCGATCGGCAACAACACGCCCCAACGAAGTGCAAGAACCCAGATCGTGCCAGCGTCCGTGTTTGAGACACACCAGAGTCCGTCGGGGGTAAGGCCTGTGGGGGTCAGCCCGTCGGAGGCCGAGCAAGCGGAATCGTAGGGAGGCGTGCCGCGCAGGACATCAAGAAGAACGCCAGCAGGCAGCGGCCGCCGGACGAGATAAGCGCGCGGTGTCAGGCGCGCAGGCGCCTGAACGGCCGACCGGGCTGACCCCCACAGGCCTTACCCCCGACGGACGGCACTAGAAATACGAACACCGCCGCAAACAGTACGAACCTCGTCAGCAGACGATTCAAGCGATCACAGGCAAGATGAACCCGTCGGCAAACAATACGAACATCACCAGCAAATACGTACACCGACAGCAAACAGTACGAACACAGCCCGCAAACAATACGAACCTCGCCAGCAGACCACTCAAGCGACCACAGGCAAGACAAACTCCATCAGCAAAAATCCAAACTCACCTGCTCAGTCACAACATCCTGGCATCGCCTCTGCTGGCACAACTGCGCTAAGCAAGCGCCATTCGCCCTATACCTCGCCTTGATCCGCCTTCGCGTGCCTGGCGGCCGATTTGTTCGTTTTCAAATTATCGCCCGCATCAGCCGGCAGGCGGGAAAACGAAATCCCCGAGGCCGCGGTAATCAGCCCGATCACGACAAAGCCCCAGATAATATCCACAAGCGCCAGTTGCGTGCCGCCGCGCCACGTCATGCTCAGGTTCAACGTTACCGCGGCGCAGGCCACGCCCAGGCTGATGCCCAGTTGCTGGGCCATGGAGGCGAAGCTGCTGGCCCGGCTCATGTCTTGCGAATTCAGGTCGGCATAGGTCAGCGTATTGACCGCCGTAAACTGTAGCGAGCGGAAGAAGCCGCCGATGATAAGGATGGTGGCCATGATCCATATAGGGGTGTCCGCCTGAAAAAGCCCGCACAGCGCCACAAAGCCGCCCGCCAGGACAGCATTGATGGTCAGCACCTTCTTGAAGCCGAAGTAATGGATGATGGGCGTGGCCACGAATTTCATCATCATGGCGCCCACGGCGCTGGTAAACGTGATCATGCCCGCCGAAAAAGGCGACAGCCCAAACCCGACCTGCAGCAATATCGCCAGCAGGAACGGGCTTGCGCCGACCGAGAAACGGCATAAATTGCCGCCCATCGTGGAAATGGCGAACGTGGGTATCTTCAGCAGGGACAAATCGATGATCGGGTATTCGGCGCGTTTGGCGTGCCAGATGTACAGCAATCCGCAAACCAGGCCGATACCCACCAGCGTCGACAATTCCACCAGGGACATGGACTGATGGCCCATGGCTTCAAAGCCCGATACCAGCGCGGCCAGGCTGACACCGCTGAGGATGAAGCCTATCCAGTCCAGCCGCGGGGCGGTAACCGGGTAGTCATCGCGTATATAGTGCATCACCAGGCCGATGCCCAGCACGCCCACAGGTATATTGATCAGGAAAATCCAGTGCCACGATGCATAAGTTACCAGAAAGCCCCCCAGCGGCGGCCCGATAACGGGTCCTAGAAGCGCGGGCAGCGACAAAAACGCCATCGCCCTGAGCAATTCGGTTTTGGGGATTTTACGCAACAATATGATACGGCCCACCGGAACCATCATGGCGCCGGCCAGGCCTTGCACGACGCGGGCAATGACCAGTTGTGTAATGCTTTGCGAACCGGCGCAGGCCACGGAACTGAGGGTAAAAAGCAGGATGGCGGCAATAAACACCCGCTTTGCTCCGAAGCGGTCCGCGGCCCAGCCGCTGATGGGCACGAAAACCGCCACGGCCAGCAAATAGCTGGTGATCGCCACGTTCATGCGCACTACGGATGATCCCAGGGAAACCGCCATGGCCGGCAAGGCGGTGGCGACCACGGTCGAGTCCAGCATTTGCATGAACAATGCGCATCCGACGATAAACGGTATCATGCGGATTGCGTTGCGTTCTCGCGCGGAAAGTGGGGGAGGAGGAAGGTTCGATGGCGGTACGGCGGTGTCAGGCGGCATCAGGCACTCAGTTCTGCTTGGGTGAAGTAAACTTCAGCTTACGTTGGTTAACCATATTTGGTATGTAAGTATTATGGCAAAGAATTACGAATCGGAAATTACTCAATTTCTAAAAACCTACAAAACCGAGCATCCTGATACCGAAGCGCGACAGCGCGAAGGCCGCGGGCGCCTGTGGGACAAGCATATTGATCCGGAAGTCCAGGAAGGGTTCCGCACTGTCCGGGTGCCGCAAAAACCGTATGTGTATCAAACAAGCTGATCGACTCCATGTCCCTTCCTAAGGGCGCGGGGCTGGATGCCTTGGTCGATCCGGCCGTGGACAGCACGCCCGACGTGGTCGATAGCGTGGCGCTGGCCCGTTTGTACGGCGAGCCTTTGTTCGCCATGCCGCAAGACCTGTACATTCCCCCCGACGCCCTGGAAGTTTTCCTGGAAACCTTCCAGGGGCCCCTGGATTTGTTGCTCTACCTTATCCGCAAGCAAAATTTCAATGTCCTCGATATTCCCATGGCCGAGGTCACCAAGCAATATTTGTCGTATGTGGAACAAATACGCAAACATAACCTCGAATTGGCCGGCGAATACCTGTTGATGGCGGCGCTGCTGATCGAAATCAAATCGCGCATGCTGCTGCCGGTCAAGAAATCCGATACGGGCGAAGATATCGAGGACCCGCGCGCCGAGCTGGTAAGGCGCCTGCTGGAATACGAGCAAATGAAGCTGGCGGCGCGCAAGCTGGACGCTTTGCCTCAGTTGGGGCGCGACTTCCAGCGCACCCACGCTTTCATGGACCTGCAATTCGAGCAAGCGCTGCCGGACGTCAGCCCCGACGATTTGCGTAGCGCCTGGCTCGATATCATGCGGCGCGCGCAGTTGAATGCCCACCATCGCATCACGCGCGAACAGTTGTCGGTGCGCGACCACATGAGCCAGATCCTGCGGCGTCTCAGCGATGTGCGCTTCATGGAATTCACCGAGCTCTTCAGCGAACGCGCCGATCAGGGCGACGCCGTTGCCATCCTGGTCGTGCATTTCCTGGCCATGCTGGAACTGGCGCGCGAGTCGCTGCTGGACATCACCCAGGCCGAACCCTATGCGCCTATTTATGTGCGCCTGTCCTATATACGCGCCGTCGCCTGATGTGGCGGACAGCGATCATTCCGCACGGAGATTTTGTTGAAAGTCGTTCACACCATCGAAGAATTACGCGACCAGCTGCGCGGCCAATTGCGGGTGGCATTCGTGCCCACCATGGGCAATCTGCACCAGGGGCATTTGTCGTTGATGAAGCTCGCCCGCCAGCATGGCGATCCGGTCGTGGCCAGCATTTTCGTCAATCGGCTGCAGTTCGGCCCCAACGAGGATTTCGACCAGTATCCGCGCACGCTGGCTTCCGATATTGAAAAGCTGGAACGCGAGCGCGATGTCTATGTGCTGTTTGCGCCGAATGAGCGCGAAATGTATCCCGAGCCGCAAAATTTCCAGATCCAGCCGCCGCCGGACCTGGGCGGCATACTCGAAGGCAAATTCCGTCCCGGCTTTTTTACCGGCGTAAGCACGGTCGTGCTAAAGCTGTTTTCCTGTGTGCAGCCCAGCGTGGCGGTATTCGGCAAGAAGGATTACCAGCAATTGATGGTGGTGCGGAATATGTGCCGGCAGTTTCAGCTGCCCGTGAATATCCTGGCCCACGAAACGGTCCGCGCCACTGACGGCCTGGCGCTGTCGTCGCGCAATATGTACCTGGAGCCGGCGCAGCGCGCCGAAGCGCCGCAGTTGCTGGTCGCCTTGCAAGCCGTGAAGGCGCGCATCGAAGAAGGGCATGCCGAACCCGAGGCGCTGGAGCGCAATGCCGTCGAATACCTGCGGGATCGCGGATGGGCGGTCGATTATGTATCGTTGCGCCGCCAGCGCGATTTGCTGCCCCCCACAGCGGCCGAGATCAAGGCTCGTGAGCCTTTGGTGGTGCTTGCCGCCGCCAAGCTGGGCAATACGCGCCTGATCGACAACCTGGAAATATAAATCGCGGCGCTGATTCCCGGCGTCGCAGTTTGGTCATCTGTAAGAACTGACAGGCGACTCCTGTAACTTGTTATGACAGAATGCCATAACCAAAAGCAATGGGGAGTCAAGCATGGTAGATGGAGTCGATCACGGCGGTTCGCGGTTCTCGGTGTTAACGCCGCGCGAGCGCGATGTCATGGGCTATGTTGTATTGGGCAAGCCTAACAAGATCATTGCCGCCGAACTCGGCGTGTCGCAACGCACCGTCGAGGCCCATCGCGCCCGGATTTTCCAGAAAATGCGTGTCCGGAACGCGGTGGAACTGACACATTGCGTGTTGACGCGGCAGCCAGGCTGAATACTCAGCGCCGCGCCGGTGTTATTCGCAAGTCAGCGCGGCCGGGGCGGCAAGCTCGTCAATGGGGTCGATGTCCTGCTGTCGCGTCAAGTGATAGTCCAGCGTGGGCTTGGTATCGTTGATCATGTTGATGCGCAGCATGTTGTCATTGACGAAGGTCAGGTTGGCCTTGGTGACGTCATTTTTCAGTTGCAGCAGAATACGCAATGGCTGGGCGCCGATTACGCTCCAGCAACCCTGCTGGACAATACTGTTGCTTTTAGTGTCGGCGTTGTCCAGCATGACAGTGCGGGCACGCCATTGGCCAGTAGGCGCCAGGGTCAGCGTAACCCGGGTGGCCGAGCACGCATTGTTGTCCAGGCATGGCACGGTTCCCAGAAAGGTTTTCAGCTTCGGTCAGGGCCCGGGCCCTGACCGCGGTGTTTTCCGCCGCCTGGGCCGGCGTGGCCTGCGATTTTTTGCTTTCCTGGTTGGAACCAAAGCCCAGCTGTATTTGCGATGGCGCGCGTGCGGCTTCGCGGCCTTGGGCTTTGTTCTGGGCGTCGGACAAGGTATTGTCCCGGGGAGTATCGTAGAAGCCGGATGTTTGCTGCTGTGCGCAGCCGGCCAGAGCCAGGGCCAGGAGGGCGGCGCCAATAGGCTTGTTAAACGAACGTCGGGCAAACAGGGCTAGGGAAGGCATGGCATTTTCCATCAACAGAGGCAGTGATGAGCATTCTACGCATTTATTGTCAGCGCGGTAAGCCGCCGTTCGTCCGTATGGCTGTACAAGAAAGCGGGGGGCCCGGGCATGGGGCTTGATATGGCTGCGGCTTCCCATTATATGGCTGCGGTTTTGCCGGTTATCGTTGCTGGCGCCATGGTTGGCATCTGGTGCGTGCTGGCCGCCCAGGCTTATGCGCATGTGCTCGCCGCCGGCGGCTATCCCGACGCGGCATCCTTGCGGGCGGCATTGCTGCATGCCTTGTACGCGCCCCGGTCTGTCCGGAATGCTTTGCTTGCCCTCGAGCCCGCGCCGGCTTGCGCGCCGCAGCCGGTTTTGTCCGCGGCTTTCAGCATAAAAGTAAAAACAGTGTGCGCGGTCCTGATGGCGGCCTGTTTCGCGGCGCTAAGCATTCTGCATGGCATTACTCCGTATTTTGCCGCCCTGGCGGCGGCTTGCGCCATATTGCTGCTGCTGTCCCTAATCGATGCCCGCACGCGATTGTTGCCCGATGCGCTGACCTTGCCTCTGCTGTGGCTAGGGTTGGCGCTGGCGTGGGCCGGTTACGGGATTGCCCTGCAAGACGCGGTGGCGGGAGCCATGGCGGGTTACGGCTTTCTTTGGCTATTGTCCAAGGGGTTCAACTATTTTTGCGGACAAGATGGCATGGGCAATGGCGATTTCAAACTGCTGGCCGCTCTGGGCGCCTGGCTGGGTTGGCAGCCGCTGGTCATGGTTCTGCTGGTGTCTTGCGTGGCGGGCGTTTTATTTGCGATGGGGCGGCAAAAATCGTTCAGACCCACCGGTTCCTACCCGTTCGGGCCGTTTCTGGCGGCCGGTGGCGTTGCGGCACTGTTGGACATGATCTGAACAATACTCTCCCCGAGCCATCGAGCCGGCCGGATCAGCAGGCGCGGCTTGCCGAATCCGCCTCGCACAATATCATTCTTGACCCGGCCTGAGGTACATTTGTACTTTTGGTAGCCAAGGGATGCACCAGTATGTTCAAAATAGGGCTGACGGGCGGCATAGGCTCGGGTAAAAGCCGCGTGGCCGATTTCTTTGCCGCCTGGGGCGCGGCGGTCATCGACACCGATGTCATTGCTCACGACCTTACGGCTCCGGGCGGCGCGGCCATCGAGCCGATACGCCAGCAGTTCGGGCCCGATGTCATCTCGCCCACCGGCGCGCTGGACCGCCAGGCCATGCGCGACCTGGTGTTCGCCAGCCCCGAAGCCAGGCACCAGTTGGAAGCCATCATCCATCCTATGATCGGTACGGTTACAAAGCGAAGGGCCGATTCCGCCCAAGGATGTTATCTTGTTTTTGTCGTTCCGCTTCTTGTCGAGTCCGGCCGCTGGCGCGATAAGGTTGATCGCATTTGCGTAGTCGATTGCGATCCGGCAACCCAGGTCGCCAGGGTCAAGGCCCGCAGCGGGCTGACGTCCGAGGCTATTGGGCGTATCATGTCCGCACAAGCGTCGCGGGAAGCCCGCTTGGCCGTTGCCGACGACGTGGTGCTTAACGACGCGCATACCAGCGTTCTGGAATTGGAACACCGCGCTCATGATTTGCACATCCGTTGGTGCACTCGGGCTCAGTAGCGGTCCAGCCAATTTGCAAGCAATCGTCTCTAGTCAACTAATAAGGTTTTTGGTCGCGTGATTCTTTATGAATATCCTTGCAATGAGCGGGTCCGGTCTCTGCTAAGAGTCGAGCATCTGTTCGACAGGCTATTTTTCTTCGCCCAGGGCACCGACGCCCACTATCACCATATATCGGTTGCCACCTTGTTCGATCTGCTGGATATCTGCGATCGAACCGACCTGCGCGGCGCCGTGCTGCAAGACCTCGAACGCCAGCGCACTTCCTTGAGCGCCTTGCGCCAGCATCCCGGCGTCGACCCCTCCATGCTCGATACCCTGCTTGCTGAAATCCAGGCGGCTGCCACCGAATTGGGGGCGCAAGGGCGCATCGGCCAGGAACTGCGCGATAACGAATGGCTGTCCAGCCTGCGCGGCCGTGTTTCGGTGCCGGGGGGCTCCTCTCAAGTCGATATGCCGTCATATTATTCCTGGCAGATCAAGCCGGCCGACGTCCGTGCCCACGATTTGCGGCTTTGGATCATGCCTTTCATGCCTTTGTACAAAGGTCTTGCCCTTATTTTGCGCCTGTTGCGCGAGTCGGGCGATATCGTGGACGTGCTCGCCCGGGACGGCGCTTACCAAGAGATGCTGGGCGGCAAGCTGTTCCAGTTGCTGCGCGTATGGATAGACCCGGCCATGAATGTCTTTCCCGAGATGAGCGCCAACAAATACGTCATCTGGGTCAGGTTCGCTGTTCAGGACAGCGATTTGAAGCCGCTGTCGGTGACCACCGATGTGCCGTTCAAGCTGGCGCGCTGCAACGTATAATCGGCATGCCTGCCGCGTGGCGAACCCGCTGGCTTACGCGGCGCCTGTGGCAATCCGCCGCTAGCAAATCCACATTACAGTTGTCTTGTCCATGCAAGCCGGATTGGCGCCGCCGGGCGCATCATCCGCGGAGCGCCCGGACCATATCCCCTGGAAGCCCTTTGAGGCGAGGCGCCGGCGGCGCTTGCATGGTTGCATCGTTGCCGGATTATGCGCCGGCAACGCCATCCGGCCTGCGATTTCCTGCGCGGCCATTGGCTATCAAATGCTTTTCCTCCAAATTGTTGTTGCGCTGCATTTCAATTTTGGAATTTTAGTGTCCGTCTGAGCCCCGATAGGTGAAAATGGCGTCTATTTCGTTCGAACCGGAGAACTGTGCATGTCGGAATCAAGCTCCGAACCCTATCGTCCCCGCCGCAGCCGCTGGCTGTGGGTTTGCGTATTGGCCCTGATCGTCGCCGGCGGCTATTGGTTTTTCCAGAAAAATTCCGGCGCTGCAAAAGGCAAAGCCGTGGCCGGTCATGGCATGCGCGCCGGAATGGCGAATATCCCAGTGCCGGTAAAGCTTGCCGCTGTTGAAACCGGGCCCATAGACTACACCTTGAAGGCTATCGGCACAGTTACCGCCTTCAACACCGTTACCGTGCGCAGCCGGGTCGACGGCGAGCTCGAGAAAATCGCCTTTGCCGATGGGCAAAAGGTTCAGGCGGGCGATCTGCTGGCGCAAATAGACCCGCGCAGCTATCAAGTGCAACTGGACCAGGCGCTGGGCCAGCAAAAGCAGAACGAGGCGCAATTGCAGAATGCTCAACGCGATTTGCAGCGCTATCAACTGCTGTTCAAGCAAAACTCCATCGCCAAGCAACAAGTCGACGCGCAAGCGGCGCTGGTCCAGCAGTATCTGGGCTCGCGCAAAAGCGACCAGGCCGCGGTCGACAGTGCGAAACTGCAATTAAGCTTCACCCGGATCACGGCGCCGATTTCAGGACGGCTGGGTTTGCGCAAAGTGGATCAGGGCAATATGGTCAACGCGTCGAACACGGATGGCCTGGTCGTCATCACCCAGACACAGCCGATTTCCGTACTGTTTACGCTGCCGCAGGCGCAATTGCCCGATGTCCTGGAACAAATCCGCGCCGGCAAAACCCTTGCCGTCGATCTGTACGACCGCGACGATGTGCGCAAGGTCGCCGGCGGCGAACTGATGTCGCTGGAGAATCAAATCGATGTCGCCACAGGCACGGTCAAGCTCAAGGCGCGTTTTGCCAACGACGACGAATCGCTTTTCCCCAATCAGTTCGTCAATGTCCGTTTGCGCGTCGGCACCGCGCAGGCTCTGGTATTGCCCACATTGGCGGTGCAGCAAGGCTCGATAGGCGCATTTGTTTATCTGGTGGGCGCCGACAGCAAGGTGCATGTACAGCCTATCGTCATCGGCAGGGTGGATGACAAGCGCGTGGCGGTTACGTCGGGGCTGGCCGCGGGCCAGCGGGTGGTCGTCGAAGGGGTGGACCGCTTGCGCGAAGGCGCACTGGTGCAGGAAGTCACCGTGCAGGCCGGTGCGCCGGCGGGGCAGGATCCCAGCGCGGCGCCGGGAAGCAGCGTGCCGAAAAGCGGCGCGCCATCGTCCGGCGCGCCCGGCGCGCATTAAGGCCAGGCCGTGAACCTTTCCCGTCTTTTCATCCTCAGGCCCGTCGCGACGACGCTGGCAATGGTTGCACTGCTGATCTCGGGCATCCTGGCGTATCGCTTGTTGCCGGTGTCCGCCTTGCCGCAGGTGGATTACCCGACCATACAGGTGACTACGCTGTATCCCGGCGCCAGTCCCGATGTCATGACGGCGCTGGTTACGTCCCCGCTTGAGCGCCAGTTCGGGCAAATGCCCGGCTTGACGCAAATGACCTCCTCCAGTTCGGGCGGGTCCTCGGTGATCACCTTGCAGTTCGACCTGAATCTTGCCCTGGATGTGGCCGAGCAAGAGGTGCAGGCGGCCATCAATGCGGCCTCCAATCTGCTGCCCAACGATTTGCCGGCGCCGCCTATTTACAACAAGGTCAATCCCGCCGACACGCCGGTGATCAGCCTGGCCGTCACATCGCCCACGCTGCCGTTGTACGAAGTCCGCGATCTGATCGATATCCGCGTGGCGCAAAAGCTGTCGCAGATTTCCGGCGTGGGATTGGTCAGCATCGCGGGCGGGCAGCGGCCTGCCGTGCGCATCCAGGCCAACCCCCAGGCCCTGGCCGCGCACAATCTTACCCTGGCTAGCCTGCGCACTGCGATTGTGGGTGCGAATGTCAACCAGCCCAAGGGCAACCTCGACGGCCCGGAGCGCTCCACGACCATCAATGCCAATGATCAGTTGCGGTCGGTGCAAGATTACGAGCAACTGATAGTGGCCTATGAAAATGGCGCCCCTTTGCGTTTGCGCGATATCGCCCAGGCGCAGCAGAATGCCGAAAATACGCGCCAGGCCGCATGGATAGGCGCTTCCCCCGCCATATTGCTGAACATCCAGCGCCAGCCCGGCGCCAATGTGATCGATGTCGTGGACAAGGTAAAGGCACTGTTGCCGTCGCTCAAAACATCTTTGCCCGCCGGCGTGGATGTGGCCGTGGCCACCGACCGCACGCAAACCATACGCGACTCGATCGACCATGTGCAGATCGAAATGCTGCTGGCCATTGCGCTGGTGGTGCTGGTGACGTTTGTATTCCTGCGCAGCTGGACGGCCACTTTCATTCCCAGCGTGGTGGTGCCGCTGTCGCTGGTCGGAACGTTCGGCATCATGTATCTGGCCGGCTTCAGCATCAACAACCTGACGCTGATGGCGCTGACGGTCGCCACCGGCTTCGTGGTGGATGACGCCATCGTCATGATAGAAAACATCGCACGCCATATCGAGAAGGGCGAAAGCGCCATGCAGGCGGCCTTGAAGGGCGCCTCGCAAATCGGCTTTACGCTGGTCTCCCTGACCTTGTCGCTGATTGCCGTGCTTATCCCGCTATTGTTCATGAGCGACGTCATCGGCCGCCTGTTTCGCGAATTCGCCATTACCCTGGCGGTGGCGATATTGCTGTCGCTGGCCATTTCGCTGACGCTGACCCCCATGATGTGCGCCCGCCTGCTCAAGCCCGAATCGGAAATGAAGCATGGGCGGTTCCAGCGCCAGGCTGGAGCCTGGATGGACAGCCTGACCCACTCTTACGACCGCGGCTTGATCTGGGTGCTGTCGCACCAGCGCGCCACGCTCTGGGTGGCGCTGGGCACGCTGGTGTTTACCGGCCTTTTGTATGTGCTGGTTCCCAAGGGTTTCTTCCCGCAGCAGGATACCGGCCTGATACAGGCGATCAGCCAGGGTCCGCAGACGGTTTCCTTTACGTCCATGGCGCAACGCCAACAGCAGGCGGTCGAACGGATACTGAAGGATCCCGACGTCGCGGCGGTGTCGTCCTTTATCGGCATAGACGGAACCAACGCCACATTGAATACCGGCCGCATGCAAATCGCCCTGAAGCCGATTTCCGAACGCGGCGCCGACGCCCAGGCGGTTATCCGCCGCCTAAGCCAGGAACTGAAATCGCTGTCGGACATCCAGGTTTTCATGCAGCCGGTGCAAGACCTGACGGTGGACGATCGCGTCAGCCGCACGCAATACCAGATGACATTGTCGGAGCCCGATCATGCCGCCCTGTTGGAATGGACTCCCAGGCTGGTCGATGCCTTGCGGGGGCTGCCGCAACTGGTCGATGTGGTCGACGACTTGCAAGGAGACGGCCTGCAGACGGTGCTGACGGTCGACCGGGATGCGGCGGCCCGCCTGGGCGTAAGCAATGCCGCGATTGACGATGCCTTGTACGATGCTTTCGGACAGCGCCTTATTTCAACCATTTTTACGCAATCCACCCAATATCGCGTCGTGCTTGAAGTGTCGCCGCAATTCCGGCAAGACCCGCAAGCGCTGGAGCATGTTTATGTGCCGACCGCATCGGGCACGCCGGTCCCGATCGGCAGCCTGGCGCATATCAGCCAAAGCAGCACGCTTTTGTCGATAGAGCGGCTGGGGCAGTTTCCCGCGGCCACGATTTCATTCAACCTGGCTCCCGGCGCGGCCTTGTCGGATGCGGTCGATGCTATCCACAAGGCGCAGGCCGATCTTGCCATGCCCGCTTCGTTCGAACTGAAATTCCAGGGCGCCGCCAAGGCATTCCAGGCGTCGCTGTCCAGCACATTGCTGTTATTGCTGGCGGCCGTGGCCACCATGTATATCGTGCTGGGCATATTGTACGAAAGCTATATTCATCCGGTCACCATCTTGTCGACGCTGCCCTCGGCGGCCATAGGCGCGCTGCTGGCGTTGCTGCTGACGGGCGCCGAACTGGACATGATAGGCATCATAGGCATTATTCTGCTGATCGGCATTGTCAAGAAAAATGCCATCATGATGATAGATTTCGCGCTGGACGCCGAGCGCCAGCGCGGCCTGAGCCCCAGGGCGGCCATACATGAAGCGGCCTTGCTGCGGTTCCGGCCGATTCTCATGACGACGCTGGCGGCATTGTTCAGCGCGATACCGCTGATGCTGGCCACCGGTTCGGGATCCGAGCTCGGCAGCCGCTGGGCCTGGTAATGGTGGGCGGCCTGTTGTGCAGCCAGGTGCTGACCTTGTTCACCACGCCGGTCATCTACCTGATGTTCGACCGGATTGCGCGGCGCTTCAATACCTATCGCAAGGCTGGCGCGAAGCCGCCCGGAGATGGCGCCATGAGGCTGTTTTCCCTGTTCGTCTTGCGTCCGGTGGCCACGACCCTGTTGTGCGTGGCGCTGGTCCTGACAGGGGGAATGGCCTTTTTTCTCCTGCCGGTCGCTCCCTTGCCGGAAATGGATTATCCCCATGATTTCGGTGTCGGCCAGCATGGCCGGCGCCAGTCCCGAAACCATGGCTTCCAGCGTGGCGACGCCGCTTGAACAATCGCTGGGCGCCATTGCGGGCGTCAGCGACATGAGTTCGCGCAGCACGGAAGGTTCCACGCGCATTTCGCTGATGTTCGATCTGGACAAAGACATCAACGGCGCCGCGCGCGATGTGCAGGCCGCCATCAATGCGGCCCGCAGCATGCTGCCATCCAGCCTGCGCAACAATCCCACGTATCGCAAGGTCAATCCGGCCTCGGCGCCGGTGATGGTGCTGGCCTTGACGTCCAAAACCTCGACCCAGGGGCGTTGTACGATCTGGCGTCGACGGTGCTGGGGCAGAAAGTGGCGCAAGTGCCGGGGGTGGGCGAGGTGGAAGTCGGCGGCAGTTCGCTGCCGGCCATCCGCGTAAGCTCGAATCCGCAAGCCCTGAACAGCGCGGGCGTGTCGCTGGACGAAGTGCGCACGGCCTTATCCGGCGCCAATACCATGCGCCCCAACGGCGTGGTGGAAAACGATCTTTACCATTGGCAGGTCAATTCCGGCGCGCAATTGAACCAGGCGGCGCAGTATCGCCCCCTTATCGTGGCCTGGCGGGATGGCTCGCCGATACGCGTGCAGGATATCGCCACGGTCGAGGACTCGGTCGAAGACCTTTTCAATACCGGTTTCTTCAACGAGCAGCGCGCCGTGTTGCTGATTATCCGGCGCCAGGCCGACGCCAATATCATCGAGACGGTGGATGCCATACGCGAGCAGCTCCCCGCCTTCGAAGCCATGCTGCCGGCCGACGTGGCCCTGACAGTCGCGCAAGACCGCACGCCCAGCATCCGGGCCTCGCTGCACGAGGCCGAGCTTACCTTGCTGATTGCCGTCGGTCCTGGTGGTGCTGGTGGTCTTGCTGTTCTTGCGCAATCTGCGCGCGGCGCTGATTCCGGCGATTGCCGTGCCGGCTTCGCTGATCGCCACCTTCAGCCTGATGCTGTTGTTCGGCTACACCTGAATACGATTTCGCTGATGGCCTTGATCGTCGCGACCGGCTTTGTCGTCGACGATGCGATCGTGGTGCTCGAGAACATCATCGCGCCACATCGAAAGAGGCATGGCTCCCATGCGCGCCGCGCTTCGCGGCGTCAAGGAAGTGGGCTTTACGGTGCTGGCCATGAGCCTGTCCCTGGTCGCGGTATTTATCCCCATGCTGTTGATGGGCGGATTGTCGGGCCGCCTGTTCCGGGAGTTCGCCGTTACGCTGTCGGTATCGATCATGGTGTCCCTGGTGCTGTCGGTCACGCTGACGCCGATGATGTGCGCCTGTCTCTTGCGCTCCAAAGTGCATAAGCCGCGTTCCGCGGGAATGCTGACCCGCGCATTCCAGGCCATGGGCAGTCAATTCTGCGGACGGCTACAAGCGTTCGCTGGCCTGGTCGCTGGCGCATTCGGCCGCATCATGATGTTGCTGCTGGTCGCCACGATCGGGCTTAATTTCTACCTGTACGCGGTCGTGCCCAAGGGGTTTTTCCCGCAGCAGGATACCGGCCAGTTGCTGGGTTTTTCCGGTGCGACCAAGGCACTTCGTTCAACGCCATGCTGCCCAAGCTCGACCGGTTCGGCAAACCTTGCTGCCCGATCCGGCGGTGCAAAGCGTCAGCGGCTACGCCGGCGGGCGAGGCGGCAGCAATTCCAGTTTCATGCAGATCCAGCTGAAGCCCATGGCCGAACGCAATGCCAGCGCCAACGATGTGGTGAATCGCTTGCGCAGCCAGTTCCTTGGCGTGCCGGGCGCGCGCCTGACCTGGTGCCCCAGCAGGATATTTGCGTCGGCGACGCGCAGAGCAGTTCCGGTTCATACGAATACACCATGAAAGGCAGCGATCTAGCACTGCTGCAAACCTGGCTGCCGAAAGTCCAGCGGGCGCTGGCGGCCATGCCGGAATTGACCGATGTCGATACCGACGTGGAAGACAAGGGTACGCGCGTCGAACTGGTGATCGACCGCGACGCGGCAACCCGGCTTGGCGTGGATATGTCGATGATCGCCTCGGTATTGAATAATTCCTTCAGCCAGCGGCAGGTGTCGGTGATATACGGGCCGCTGAATCAATACCATGTGGTGATGGGGGTGGACGAGCAGTACGCGCAGGATGCCGAGTCGCTCAAACGCGTCGAGGTTGTCACGGCCGATGGCGGCCGCGTTCCGCTGTCGGCGTTTACCCGTTTCGAGATAGGCAGCGCGCCCTTGCGTGTCTACCACGAAGGCCTGTTCGCGGCCGAGTCGGTGTCGTTCAGCCTGGCGCCAGGGGTGTCGCTGGACCAGGCGACCAGCGCGATCGACCAGGCGGTGGCCCGCATCGGGTTGCCGACCCAGCAGATACAGGCCGGTTTCGTCGGCACCGCGCAAGCCTTGCAGGAATCGATGAGCCAGCAGCCCTGGCTGATACTGGCGGCGCTGGTGACGATGTATATCGTCCTGGGGATACTGTACGAAAGCTATGTCCATCCGCATCACCATCCTGTCGACGCTGCCATCGGCCGGTATCGGCGCCTTGCTGGCGCTGATCCTGCTGGGCGAAGAGTTCACGCTGATCGCCTTGATCGGTGTGTTCCTGCTTATCGGTATCGTCAAGAAGAACGCCATCATGATGGTGGACTTTGCCTTGCAGGTAGAGCGCCGCGACGGGCTTTCTTCGCGCGATGCGATCTATCAGGCTTGCCTGGTGCGCTTCCGTCCCATCATGATGACCACGGTTTCGGCCTTGTTCGGCGCGCTGCCGCTGGTGCTGGCTTCGGGCGCCGGCGTCGAAATGCGCAGGCCTCTGGGCCTGACCATCGTGGGCGGCCTGATCCTGAGCCAGATTCTTACGCTATACACGACGCCGGTGGTTTATCTGTACCTGGATCGTTTCCGCTTATGGGCCAATCGCAAGCGCGCCGGTTTCAAGCTAAAGCACGCTCAAGGTTAAAGGGCATTTTGCACACATGACTATTTCTACATTGCTGGACGGTTCCGCAAAGACTGGCTGGAAGCTCTTGTCGGCATCGGGCCTTTTGCTGTTGTTGAGCGCCTGCGCCGTGGGGCCCGATTACCTGCGGCCGTCCATGGATGTGGGCGCCGCCTACAAAGAGGCGGCGCGCGCGGCGCAAGGCGGCGCGGCGGGCGGGCAGGGCGTCGACGGCTGGGTGCCCGCCCAACCCGGCGATGCGCTATTGCGGGGCGAGTGGTGGCGCTTGTTCAATGACCCTGTCCTGAGCGGCATGATGGCAACCCTGCAGGATTCCAACCTGAGCATCGCGCAGGCGGAGGCCCAGTACCGCCAGGCGCAGGCATTGCTGCAATCGGCCAGGTCGGGCTTTTTCCCAACTGTCGGCGCATCGGCATCGGCGACGCGTTCGGGCACCGGCGGCAATGGCGACAATGGCAACAACGGCAGCGGCAGCTCTGGATCGTTCGGCGGCGGCAATCCAAGCAACCAGTACACGCTAAGCGGCAACGTCAGTTGGGAAGCCGATTTATGGGGCAAGGTGCGGCGCACGGTGGAGTCCAATCGGGCGGGGCTTGACGCCAGCGCCGCGGATGTCGCCACCACGCGCCTGAGCATGCAGTCCACGTTGGCGCAGACCTATTTCCGCTTGCGCGTCATGGACGCGGAGCAGCGCTTGCTGCAGCAAACGGTCGATGCCTACGACAGGTCGCTGACCATGACATTGAATCGTTACCAGGCGGGCGTCGCGGCCCAGGCCGATGTGGCCGTATCGCGCACGCAGCTTGAAAATACGCGCACGCAATTGCTGGCGCTGGACTGGCAGCGCGCCCAACTGGAGCATGCGATTGCCGTGCTGCTGGGGCAGACGCCGTCCAGCTTCGCATTGAACAGCGCGCAAATACTGGGCACGGTGCCGGTCATTCCCGTGGGCCTGCCTTCGCAATTGCTGCAGCGGCGCCCGGATGTGGCCGCCGCCGAGCGCCGCACCGCCGAAGCCAATGCCAGGATAGGCGTCGCGCAGGCGGCGTGGTTCCCCGATCTGACGCTTAGCGCGCAGGCGGGCTTTCGCAGCGGCCACTGGGTGCAATGGCTGGCGGCGCCGGCAAGCTTCTGGTCGCTGGGTCCGGCGTTGGCATTGACGATATTCGACGGCGGAGCCAGGCAGGCCCAGGTCGATCAGGCGCGCGCTGAATACGAGGCGCAGGTCGCGGGCTACCGTCAAACGGTACTGACGGCGCTGCGCGAAGTGGAAGATTATCTGGTGCAATTGCATGTGCTGGGGCAAGAGCAGATTACGCAAGGCCGCGCATTGGCGTCGGCGCGCGAGTCCTTGCGCCTGACGCAGAATCAATATCAGGCGGGGCTGATCGATTATTTGAGCGTGGTGCAGGTGGAGACCACCGCGCTGGGCACGGAGCGCGCCGCATTGCAGTTGACGGCCGATCGCCTGGTGGCCAGTGTGCAATTGATCGCCGCCCTGGGCGGGGGATGGGAAGCGGCCGCGCCCGGCGCGGATGGATACGCGGCGTCAGGGAAACAGTGAGGCGACCCGTTTCCGTATCAAGGCGAATAGTTCAAGCGCCAAGGGGCTGGGCTGCGCGTCTTTAAGCCGGATGATGGCGACGTCGGGCATGAGTATTCTCGGCCTGATTTTCATGATCGCCAGGCCCAGGCGCTGCGACAGATAGTGGGCGGCATCCGAACGCAAGGCGCCCACCAGATTGGGTTGTTCCGCTATCAATGCCCCGATTACCGGCATGAAGCTGGTTTCCACCGCCGGACTGGGAATAGGCAACTGGGCATCGAGCATGGCCTTGCGCAATACATTGCGAATCAACGAGTCTTTCAAGGGCAGCACCCACGAGTAGGCCTGCAGATCCTTCAGTTGCAGGCTGCGCGATTTCTGTATGGTTGCCTTGTTGGTAATGATGTTGAGTTCGTCCGGATAAAGCACTTCTATATGCAGGAGCGCTGCTTCTTCGTCGGTGATGGGCTTGGCCGGCAAGCTGCCGACCAGAAAATCGATCTGGCCTGTTTTCAGCATGGCGAAGAGCGAGTCGGCAATACCGTCGCTCATTTCCACCCGCAAGCCGGGATACTGCGAGATAAGCTGCGCAATCGGTTGCGCCAGCAGCGAGACGCCGGTGTACGAAGGTGCGCCCAGCCTCAGCAAATTGTGCTGCGCATCAAGCTGCCGATCGAGCTTGCTTTCTATTCGCGCGACCTGTTTCAGGATAAGCCGCGCATGATGATCCAGGGATTTTCCGAAAGGAGTCAGCACGACTCCTTCGTGCTTGCGCTGAAATATGGGTTCGCCCATGGTGTTTTCCATTTCGCGGGCGATTTTGCTGATGGCCGGCTGCGACAAGGACATTTTTTCCGCCAGCATCCGGAATGAAAGCCCATCGGCCACGCCGCAGAGCAACTCGAATTGCTTGAGCCGTAGACGGTTGATCAGTCCGGCGCTCTTCTTTTCTTTCATGATTAACCAAAAGTTATCAGTTTATGCCTTAAATTCAATTTTCAGTTAACCATATAGAGGCCTATCCTTTACGCAACAACACGCGCGCACCTTGATGCGGCGCAAACAAATCAAAGGAGATGGATATGAAGCTAATTGGAATCTGCGGCGCGATGTTATTGGCCGGCATAATGCCGCTGGCGGCTCAAGGCCAGGCGGATAGCTGGCCCCTCAAGCCGATTACTATCGTGGTGCCGTTTCCTCCGGGCGGCGCAACCGATGCGATGGCCAGGCTGATCGCGCCCAAAATCGAGAAAGCTGTCGGGAAACCGGTAGTGATCGAGAACAAGGTGGGGGCGGGCGGATCGATAGGCACGCAGTTTGTCGCCAGGGCCAAGAACGATGGCTACACCTTCCTGTGGGGCACAGTGGCAACCCATGGGATAGGGCCCAACATATACAAGAACTTGCCTTATAACGCGGCCAGCGATTTCGCTCCGGTGGTGCATGTGGTCGATCAACCCTACGTCCTGGTCGTCCACCCGTCGGCGGGCGTCGCCTCTGTAAGCGAGCTGATCGCGAAAGCCAAGGCTAATCCAGGCACAATTTCCGGCGCCTCGGCGGGGCAGGGAACCGGCGCGCATTTGATCCTGGAAAAATTCAAATCCGAGACAGGGGCGCAAATCTTGCATGTGCCCTACAAAGGGGCTGGCCCCGCCATGACCGATGTGCTCGGCGGGCAGGTTCAACTGACCTTCGATGTGATTCTCACCACCGTTCCGTATATTCATGCCAAGCGGCTCATTTCGCTAGCGGTGACGAGCGCCAAGCGGTCCCTGGCGCTGCCGGACGTGCCCACCCTGGACGAGGCCGGGGTGAAAGGCTTTGACGCCGTCGGCTGGAATGGCCTTTATGCGCCGGCCGGAACGCCGGCGGACATCATCCGGAAAGTCAATGCGGCCGTCAACGCCGCCCTGGCATCGCCCGAGATTCATGACCGCATCGTCCACGACGGTTCGATTCCGGTCGGCGGCACGCCCGAGGATTTCGCCACGTTCACGCAGGCGGAGCTGGCAAGCTGGGGCAATGTAGCCAAGAAGGCCAATGTTTCATTGAATTGAAGGCGATGTCATGAGCGGCAATACAGAGTTGGCGGAGCCTGGCTCCGGCTCGGGTTCGGCGCGGCCTTCGGGCCCGCTGAGCGGTGTCAGGATCCTGGATATTTCGACGGTGATTGCGGGCCCGTTGTCGTCGACCCTGATGGCGGATTTCGGCGCGGAGGTGCTGAAGATAGAAATACCCGGCGAGGGGGATCATATCCGGCAAATGCCTCCTCATAAAGAGGGCGAGTCGCTGTGGTCCAAAGTGGCGAATCGAAACAAGCGCGGCATCACGCTGGACTTGCGCCAGCCGGAGGGGGTGGCGCTGTTCGAGCAATTGCTGCCTGGCTACGATGTGCTGGTGGAGAATTTTCGGCCGGGCACGCTGGCCGGCTGGGGCCTGGGGATGGATCGCCTGACGGCATTGCGGCCCGATTTGATTGTCCTGCGTGTCACGGGGTTTGGGCAGACCGGGCCTTATCGAAACCGGCCCGGCTTCGCCAGGATTTTTGAAGCCATGTCGGGCTTTGTCAATTTGTGCGGCGAGAAAGACGGCCCTCCTATCTACCCTGGCTATCCTGTTTCGGATGCCTTGACCGGCGTCTTCGGGGCGTATTCCATCACCGCGGCAATGCTGCACAGGGAGCGGCACGGCGGTGGACAGGAGATAGACTTGTCGGCCACCGAGGCCATGTTCCGGGTACTGGATTTCTTGCCCGTCGAATACGACCAATTGGGCCTGGTGCGCGGCCGCCAAGGCAATTTGAACGCCTATTCCGCGCCCAGCGATGTCTATCGGACCAAGGATGGGAAATGGCTGGCCCTGGCGGTAAGCGCGCCTACGGTGTTCAAGCGCCTGGCCATCGCCATGGATCGCACCGACCTTCTGGACGACGAGGCATTCAACACCAATGCCGCCCGGCTCAAGAATCGGGACGGCATAGAAACCATCATGAAAGATTGGTTTGCCGTCCGCACGTCAAGCGAAGCGACCGATATATTGCGGTCCCACGATGTCAGTTTCAGCCCCATCTACGACATCAGCGACGTCTTCGCCGATCCGCATTTCATGGATCGTGAAATGATCATACCGGTCAAGGATGAGCATTTCGGGCAAATCAGAATGCAGAACGTCGTGCCCCGGTTTTCCAGGACGCCGGGCAGCGTATGGCGCACCGGACCCGACATAGGGCAGCACAATCAAGAGGTTTACGGCAATGGGCTTGGGCTTTCCGAGGAACAGCAAGCCGGCTTGCGCAGCCGCAAGATTATCTGAAACACAGGCAAGGAGGCGGGCATGGGCATAGCGTTGCCGGAGCAATTTATCTCGAGCTTCGTGCTTGGCCAGGAACGTTTGGACTTGTACCTGGATGCCGTCGGCGGCGGGCATCCGGTGCATTCGTCGGAGCGCATTGCCCTGGCCGCCGGATTCAAGGGCGTGCCGTTGGCGGGCGTGCATGTGCTGGGAGCCGCCCTGGCGGCATTCACCCGCCGCTTTGCGGATGTTCCGGTGCAATTGCTGGATATTCAGTCCCGCTTTTTGCTTCCGGTATATCCGGGGGACGCGGTTACCGCCAGCCTGTCTTTGGAGCCCGGTTCGCTAACGTGCACAGAGCGGTATCAGGCCGGGCGGTATTCAGGTTTTTGCACTCTGGAAAACGGCGCGAATGCGCTGGAACTCCATATTGGCCTGCGCTTCATCATTCCAAGCCCTATGTGAACGCCGCGCCGCCGGCCTATTGGTTCACATCGACCACGATACGGCCCCGCACGTGCCCGGCCAGCAGTTGCGCCGCTTTTTCCACGACTTGACCCAGGCCTATGGTAGTGGCATTGATCCGGTTCAGCTTATCGAGATCCAGATCCTGGCCTAAGCGCCGCCAGGCTTCTTGCCGGTCCGCCATGGGGCAATAGACGCTGTCCACGCCTTGCAGGGTGATGCCCCTGAGAATGAACGGCGCGACGCTGCCCGGAAGGTCCATGCCCTGGGCCAGGCCGCAGGCGGCGACCGTGCCTTGGTAACGCATGGCGGCGCAGATATTGGCCAAGGTATGGCTGCCCACCGAATCGACCGCGCCGGCCCAGCGTTCTTTTGCCAGCGGCTTGCCGGCTTGGTTCAGCGTATTGCGGTCGATGATTTCGGCGGCGCCCAGATGCTTCAGGTAATCCGCTTCTTCAGGGCGCCCAGTGGATGCGGCGACGCGGTAGCCCAGCTTTGCCAGGATCGAAACCGCCACGCTGCCTACGCCGCCGGCGGCCCCTGTTACCAGGACATCGCCTTTATCGGGCGTGACGCCGTTGCGCTGCAATGCCATGACGCACAGCATGGCGGTATAGCCCGCGGTGCCTATGGCCATTGCCTGCGCGGCCCGCATGCCGTCGGGCATGTGTATGAGCCAGTCGCCCTTGAGCCGGGCTTTCTGGGCGAGGCCTCCCCAGTGGGTTTCACCGACACCCCAGCCGTTCAATATAACCTCGTCGCCCGCTTTGAAATTTGGATGAGCGCTGTGCTCCACCGTGCCGGCCAAGTCTATTCCGGGCACCATGGGGAACTGGCGCACCACCGGCGATTTGCCGGTAATGGCCAATGCGTCTTTGTAATTCAGCGTGGAATAGGCGATGCGGACGGATACGTCGCCCTCGGGCAGGGCCGATTCGTCGACCTGCTTGAGCGATGCGCGGTAAGCGCTATCATCTTTTTCTATCAGAATGGCGTCGAACATTTTGGTGCTCCTTTATAAGTGCCGTATTCCCGCAATGCCGTGCGCGCCATGACGGCGCGCCGTCTGGACAGTATGAGCCGATTGCCCGCCGATGGCGAAGACCGGCAGATTGGCCTGGCCGGCGAACTCGGCGAACCGGTTCCAGCCCATGCCGGGTTCACCGGGATGAGAAGGGGTGTCCAGCACATGTCCCAGCACCACGAAATCGGCATTCAGGCTGCGGGCGGCCAGCAGATCGTCGGCGTTATGCGCCGATACGCCGATCAGGCCAGGGTGGGGGGCCGGCGCCGGCGGAGCCGATTGCAATGCGCGCGCATCGTCCGCCCGGAAATGCACGCCATCGGCCTGCGCCCGCCAGCTTTCCGGATGGCAACTGTTAAGCAGGCAGCGCGCGCCGAACTCGCGGCAACGTTGCAGGACTTGCAGGAACGCGTCGTGGATGCCTGGGCTGCTTGCGCCCGCGGCCCATTCGGGTTCACGGAACTGCACCAGTTTTATGCCGCCTTGCAAGGCGGCTGTCAATTTGGCCAGGAATTCCGGAAGGCGGGCCGAGCTGCCTATGGATGTGAGCAGATACCGGTCGGGCAATTTCAGCCAGCGCAAAGGCGGTTCGGTGGCGGGCAGCAGCGGGCCCACGGTGAGAGTTTGTTGCGGGTCGACCCAGGCCAGCCGCTGGCCTTCCACGCCGCTGGGCTCGCCGGTCCAGCCGGTGACACGGCAAAACGCCAGGCGCACGATATTCTTGGGATATTCGTGCGTATAGGTTACCCAAGGCGTGGCGTCGGTGACGCCTATGTCCAGTTCTTCTTTCAGTTCCCGCGCCAGCGCTTGCAGCACGCTTTCGCCCGCTTCTATCTTGCCGCCCGGCAGTTCCCACCAGCCCGGCCAGGGCTTGTCGGCGGGGCGTTCGGCCAATAGCAGCGAGCCATTGGGGCGCAGGATCAGGCCTGCGGCGACATCGATAAACGGTTTAGACATGGGTTGCGGTCCGGCTGGTGCGATAAAGTGGGCTCATGGCGATATGGCGTCACGCATGGCGCGCGGCCCAGTCGCGCGCGAATTGCCGCGCCACCCGTCCCGAGCGGGAGCCCCGTTCCAGCGCCCATTGCAGCGCTTCCGTGCGCGAGGCGTCGGTACTCGGCGGCCGAACAGCCGTGCTCTTTCAGCCAGTAATACACGATATCCAGATAATCGTCTTGCTTGAAGGGATAAAACGATAGCCACAGGCCGAAGCGTTCGGATAGCGATATTTTTTCTTCCACGGTTTCGCCAGGATGGATTTCGCCGTCGGCCTGGTGTTTGGCGCCCAGGTTTTCGCTCATGTATTCCGGCATGAGATGGCGGCGATTGGACGTGGCGTAGATAAGCACGTTGTCGCCCGATGCGCTGACCGAGCCGTCGAGCACCGATTTCAGCGCCTTGTAGCCGGCTTCGCCTTCCTCGAAGGATAGATCGTCGCAAAAAATAATGAAGCGCTCGGGGCGCGCGCTGACCAGGTCGACGATGTCGCCCAGGTCGCCCATATCGGCCTTGTCCACCTCGATAAGGCGCAGGCCCTGGTCGCCGTAGGTGGCCAGCATCGCCTTGACCAGCGAGCTTTTGCCGGTGCCGCGGGCGCCTGTCATCAGTACATTATTGGCCGGCTTCTTGTGCAGGAAGTGCCGCGTATTGCGGTCGATGACGGACTTCTGGCGCTCGATGTGCTGCAAATCGTCGAGGTTGATGGTTGAAACGTGGGCGACCGCGTCCAGCCAGCCGCGCGCCCCGCGTTTGCGCCAGCGGAAGGCGTGCGCCGACCAGTTGGTTTCGGGCGGGGCGGGTGGAAGCCACGCTTCCAGTTGCGCCAGAACGCGTTCGGCGCGACCGATGAGCAAGCTCAGGTCAATGGCTGTCACAGATATCTCCTAGGACAATACGCAAGCAAACTGGCATTATCGCCAATTTGCGGCGGCTTGTTCCAGCTTTTGGCTAAATTGCGTCACGTATAATCCTATCGTTCGGACGGCTTGGACCAATTTGCGCCAGGCGGCCCCTGGATCGGCCGATCTTCCGATGTCATCAATACTAACTTTACGCCGGACCACGTTTTGAATCTTCCCGAGTTAACTGCCCCCATTGCGAACGACATGAAAGCGGTCGATGCGGTCATACGCGCCCGCCTGGATTCCGACGTCGTCCTGATACGCACCATCGGCGACTATATTGTCGGCGCCGGCGGCAAGCGCATGCGGCCGGCCATGGTCCTGATGGTGGCCAAGGCCCTGGGCTACCAGGGCACAAGCCATCATTTGCTGGCGGCGGTGGTCGAGTTCATTCATACCGCCACCCTGCTGCACGATGATGTGGTCGACGAATCCGACATGCGGCGCGGCCGCAGCACCGCCAACGCCATATTCGGCAATGCCGCCAGCGTGCTGGTGGGCGACTATCTGTATTCGCGCTCATTTGAAATGATGGTCGAATCCAACTCGATGCCGGCCATGTCGGTGCTGTCCGGCGCCACCACGGTTATCGCCGAGGGCGAAGTCCTGCAGTTGCTGAACGTGCACGACCCCGATGTATCGCTGGATCGCTATTTGCAGGTGGTGCGCTATAAAACGGCCAAGCTGTTCGAGGCCGCGGCGCAGGTAGGCGCCATCGTCGCCGGCGCCACGCCTCAGCAAGAGGCCGCGGCGGCGGCGTACGGGCGCCATATCGGCACCGCGTTCCAATTGATCGACGATGTGCTGGACTACAGCAGCGACGTCGATACATTGGGTAAAAATGTGGGCGACGATTTGCGCGAAGGCAAGCCCACCATGCCGCTGATACGCGTCATGGAAGTCGGCACCGACGCCCAGAAACAACTGATACAAGACGCTATCCGCACGGGCGAAGCCGACTTCGAGGCGGTGGCCCAAGCCATACACGATACCCGGGCGCTGGACTATACCCGCCAGGCGGCCGTGGCCGAAGCCGAACTGGCCCGCCAGGCGCTGGCCGACTATCCCGTTTCCGTTCATCAAGAATCTTTGTTAGAATTTTGTACTTTCGCGATAGAACGCGATCATTGAAAAAAATCCCGTTGCCGCCTGGTGGTTGAATTTGCCGGGCGGCAAGCTTGAAGAAAAAATCGGGGCGTAGCTCAGCCTGGTAGAGTACTGCGTTCGGGACGCAGGAGTCGCATGTTCGAATCATGTCGCCCCGACCACCGAATTCCATTAAAAATTCTTGTGAATACAAGGGCTTAAGCGCACGACGGCAGTCGTGCGTTTTTCGTTTGATGCGCGCCCTGCCGAAAACTGATTTTATTCAGTCGGCGCGCGCTGGTGGCCGGCATTGGCGTGGGTGGCGCAGTTCTGCAGCCTTCGGCCTGTTTATGCAGAAGTGCGCGAGAGGCCCCTTGAACTTCAAGCTTGATATGGTGCGAGGCGTCAGTTTGTATTTATATCGGCGCTCTTGACTACTTCTTCCCATTGGCGCACCTCTTCCAACATTACCTTCTGAGCTTTAGTTGGGTCCAGCTTGTAGGCGCTTAACCCGGCGGTTGCAAACCTTTCCTGCACCTCCGGGTCGGCCAGAACGGCCGCCAAGGTTTCTCTCCATTTCGCTTTAGCCGGCTCGGGAGTGTCGGCTGGGACAAGCAGGGCAAACCAATAACTGACATCAAAGTTGTCAACGCCGCCTTCGCGGAACGTGGGCACGTCGGCAAAACGCTTATCGCGCTGTTCACCTGTCTGGGCGAGCGTGATTATTTGGTCGCCCTTCAGAAGCGGCGCGGCTGACGCGGGATTTGTAAATACCAGGTCGATATGGCCCGCCAGCAAGTCGTTCAACGCCAAGGAAGAGCCTTTGTATGGAACAACCGTCAAGTCGACGCCGGCTTTAGATTTAAAGTATTCGGTGATCAGGTGGCTTGGCGAGCCGTGCCCTGTACCGATGGTAATGGTCCCTGGCTTCTCCTTCGCCAGCTTGACTAAGTCTTGAACGCTCTTGACACCCAATTGCTTATTGGCAAATAGCATTACCTCGGCGCGGCTCACGAACCCCACCACTGAAAAGTCCCTTACCGAGTCGTATGGAAGGTTCTTGTATAGCGCTGGCGCTGTGGTCTGCGCATTGTCGGCTAAAAGCGCTGTGTAGCCCCCTTGCCCTTTTTTCGCTGCCAGTCCGGTACCGATAGTGGCGCCCGCTCCCGCGCGATTCTCCACCACGACAGCTTGGCCGAAACGTTCCCCGAGTTTTTGGGCCAACAGCCGTGCTACAAAGTCTGACGACCCGCCTGCGGCGTAGGGGACGATCATATTGATTGTCCGTGTGGGAAATGTTTCGGCGTGGCTTGCGGCCACCGCCGCTATCGAAACTACACAGCCTATGACCATTCGGGCCAGTTCGCCTCTCCGGGTTCCCATTCTTGTGTCCTCCAATTGCGCATAGTTAGAATGTTGTTTGAGCTGCTCCAGCATAATGGCAGCTGGCGGGTAAGACCATTGACTAATTCAACGGACTGTTATGACTGCATCGAATACCAGCGTTCTCTCGCGCATACCGTCCTTACGGTCGCTATTGTTTTTTAATGCCGCCGGGCGACATCTGAACCTGGTAAGGGCCGCCGCGGAACTTTGCCTGACCCAGAGCGCCCTGAGCCGGCAAATAAAAACATTGGAAGACCACCTCGGTGTCCAACTGTTCGAACGCGGGCCCCGCGGGCTGCGCTTCACTGAAGAAGGAGAGCTTCTTTACGACTTCACTTCCCGTGCATTCCTCCTGATGGATCAAGGGGTAAGCAAACTGGCGGCCACAGCTGGCCGGCACACACTGGTAGTGTCCGTTGCCCGAAGCTTTGCGCAACGTGTTCTGGCTCCGCGGTTAGGCGCGTTCATGTCCGCAAATCCGGACGTTGACCTGAGGATTGACGTGCACCGCTATTACGCCGACCTGGAGTCATCGGATGCGGACATTTCGATCCGCTTGGGTAAAGGCGATTGGCCTGATTACCAGTCCGTCAAAATTACCGATGATGTATTGATTCCAGTGTGCGCTCCGAGCGTCGCCGCCCAACTTGAGAGGCATCGCGCCATTCCCGACGACATCATCCTGCTCCGCAACCGGGAGCGGGACTACCTGGACTTTTGGGAGCTGCACAACACTGAAACGCCTATTCGCTCAGCTCGGCGCCTGTCCATCGACTTTAACGATTCAGCAACGGTGTTATCGACGCTCGAAAGCGGCGTCGGCATTACCGTTACCCGCTCATCCCTGGCCGCGGACGCATTGGAACGAGGCTCTTTGGTGCGTCCCTTCGCCGGCGTAGCGAATGACGGGCTGAATTATTATGCCGTGGGGTCGCAGCGCTCCACGAAGAACTTGGTGGTAAAGCTTTTCATGCAATGGCTCGCCGCGACGTTTGGAGGTGATTTTTCAGAGTCTGTGCTGCGTACCACAGCACGCTAAGCCGCGGCTTTCCAAAGACTACGCTTGCATGCCTATTCTTTGCTCAAGAAAGGCGTTCGTAAGTTCGAGAGTCCTGTTCACGTCCGTCAGGTCGTTGTACACATGCATCGAGAATCTGAGCATGCCTCTGCGCGTGGACAGTTTCACTCCATTCGACAGAAGATATTCGTAGAGTCGCTGGAGACGCGCAACGGTATTGCTGTCGTTTTCACCCGCGCTATAGTGACCTACCGACACAGTTTGCGCAGTATGCGCGCCGGGTTTGCCGCCGCAAACGGGAAGACCGAGCTCCATGAATCCGTAAGCCAACTGATGCGCCAATGCGGTCACATGGCTCTCGATCCGTCGAGTTCCGATGGACGCAATGAAATCAAGCGATTCTCCGACGGCGCGGACGCCCGCAAAATTGTAGTTGCCAAGATCGAAACGCCGTGCGCCGGAGCGAAGGCTGAACCTGGCCCCCCCAAAGTCGTATTCAAGCGCGCCTTCATTTCCTAAATCTATCCCGAAGCGAGCAATATAGGTGGGGCTCATTTGCTCGGCGATGGCGCTACGCAAATATAAGAAGCCCATTCCATACAGGCCCAGCAAGCCTTTTTGAGTGGATACCGCCAGTGCGTCAATATGCATCTGATCCACGTCGGTATGCAAGACACCGACCGATTGAGTGCCGTCTATCAGGAACAATACGTTGCGATCGCGGCACGCCCGTCCCAGTTTCTCTACGTCTGTGCGAAATCCGGGAATAAACGACACGCTGGACACGGTTAAAAGGCGCGTTCTCTTGTCCATGGCATTTATCAATTCGTCTATCGGCATAACGCCATCCTTTGGATGGATCATCCGAACTTCAACGCCCTTGCGCTCCAGGTTTAGCCAAAGATATATGTTGTTTGGGTGCTCCAGCTCTGGGCAGAAGACCAAATTATCGCCAGCTTGCCAGTCTATTCCTGTGCAGACTATGTTCAGTCCTTCGGAGGTGTTTTTTGTGAACGTAACCTCGTCGGAGGCGGCATTGATCAAACTCGCGAACTGGCTGCGCACTTTTTCGGTTTCCTGGAACAAGGCGTCTTTATCGACTCTTCCGTATACACAGTCGTCAAGATAACTGTCCACCGCGGCCTTGACAGTGGAAGACAGCGGCGCTCTCCCGCCCAGATCGAGATAAGTGCATTCGTCCATTACCGGGAATATCTTGCGAATGTTTTCACTTTCGTGTTGTGGCAATGTATTCATAAGTCGTAATAAATATATGTGAGGGTGTAGTGCCAACCGCAAGGAGCGCTGGAGAGAGACAACACGGTGATGGTAGTGACAACGCGGCAGCCAGGCAATTGAGAAGCCAGCACGTGGGTATGAGCTAATTGCATACCGGCCGGAAAAACCGCCAGCGGATCAGTTGGGCGCTTATCGCCATTGGGCCTCCGGGTTCGGCAGGACGCGCTCTTGCCTGACCGGCTTGCGCTTCAATAAATTAACTATTGCATAAAAAAGGAAATCTGTTACGCTTTTGAGCCATTCGGTTAGCGGCCCTGGAGTTATGCCGCGACGCCGCCACTGCACTGGAGAAAAACTTGAACAAGACAGTTCCAGCATTACTTGCAGCGGGATTGGCCGCCCTTACTGTTAGCGGGTGCGACAGCAGCAGCGGCGGCGGAGCCTCGCACGACTCTGCCCAGGGGCCGAACATCCTCTTCGTCATCATGGATGACGTCGGCATCGACCAGATGAAGGTCTTCGGCTATGGCGGCGCGGTAGGACCCGATTTGCCAAATATAGATGCCGTCGCCCACGCAGGGGTTCGTTTCCGCAATACCTGGTCCATGCCTGAATGCTCTCCAGGCCGCGCGGCCTTCTTTGTGGGGCGCTATCCGCTGCGTACCGGCATAAACCAGGCAATCGGCCCTAACGACCTGGCCACTTCGCAACTGTCGCCCTACGACGCCACCACCCCCAAGTTGCTGAAGAAGGCCAATTACGAAAGCGCCATGTTCGGCAAGTTCCACCTTGCAGGGCCCGAGAACAACGAGGCGGAGAACGCCACGCCGGGCAAGCTCGGATGGGATCACTTCTACGGCTGGGTGGGCGGACTGCCCGGCTCTATCGATACGTCGGCCGGAGGCGCGGCGCCGACCGATACGCATATGTGCGGCTTCGTTCCCGGGAAGCTGGCCATCGGCGGAACCGAAACCGGCGCCTGCTACCAGCCCGACAATAGTTGCAAGGTTCTTACCCGCACATTGCCCGAGCAAGACCCGCCCGGCATGCAATGCCTGGACTCGGGCGGCATCCTGGTGCCCAACGCCACTTGCGGCACTGCGCCGGCCTCGCTCGATTTCAATCGTCTGAATGGCTATTACGTCTCGCCCCTGGTCATCATCGAAAACGGCGATGTCCAAGAGGTGCCCCTGAGCGACCCCCGCGCCAGGGGTTATCGTACGCGCATCGAAACCGATGCCGCCATCGATTGGATCAAATCGCGCCGGTCGGAAAAGGCATGGATGGCCACGGTCAGCTACAGCGCCGCCCACACGCCATGGCAGCAACCTCCGAAGAGCCTGCTTTCAAGACACGTTGGAGCGCTGGACCAGCTTAGCTGCACCGACAGCAGCCTTGGCGCACGGCTTATCCAGGACCGCATGACGGAAGCCCTGGACAGCGAATTCGGCCGCCTGCTCGTCGAGACCGGCATCGCCCGGCGCAACCAGGACGGCAGCCTCAATTATGACCCCAAGGCATCGAACACCGTCATCGTGATCGTGGGCGACAACGGCTCTCTGGCCGCTGCCGTCAAAGCGCCTTTCGACTTGACGCGGGCCAAGGGCACCGCTTACCAGACAGGGGTATGGGATCCGCTGATCATCGCGGGACCGCAGGTCGTTGAGCCGGACCGGGAAGTCGAGCACATGGTCAATATGGTCGATTTGTTTCAGTTTTTCGGCGAACTGGCCGGGATCGATGTGCATAAAGAAGTGCCCCGCACTGTCGATTCGGTGGGTATTTTGCCTTACCTGGCCAATCCGGGCCAAGGCAGTCTGCGAACCATCAACTTCACCATGGGGGGCTTGAACCAGCAGGCCAACGGCGCCCGTAACGGTCCTTGCGTCATCAGTACGGCCTGCACCGTGATCCCGACATCCAAAAGCGTTTGCGAAGACAACCAGGGGGTATGGTGGGGGGCCGGCCACACCGACTCCACGGTACTTCCCAACCCCAGCGGCGGCGATGGCTACCTGACTTGCGCTACGGTAAACCAGGCGCGCTACAAGAACGGCGATTCCGTGCTGAACCTCGTGCCTGAATCATCCGTGGCCGTGCGCAATGACCGCTATAAGCTGGTCCGCAACAGCAGCGAGGACTACGTGCCCGCCTCCGACAGCTTCGCAACCACGACGGTCGAGGAGTTGTTCGAAATCAATCAGGCCGCACCCAAGCCGCTGCTGGACACGGTAGACCGCAACCTGTTGCCGGCCGCGGGCGCTGAAACGCAAGCCGCCTACGACGAGTTGCGCACCAAGCTCGATAGCATCCTGGCCTCCAATCCCGCATGCCCAGGGGATGGCAACATGGATGGCGTGGTCAACGGCGAAGACCTCGGTAACTGGGCCCGGATTACCCATGCCTGGGGCTTGTCCAGCGTTTATGATTTCGTCACCGGCCAATTCCGGGACGGCAAGACCGACAATCGCGACGAAGCGATCATCCAGGCAAATCTGGGCAAGACCTGCGAACGTACTTATGGCGTCTATTAAGGCTTCACTTCGCAGATGGCTGTGGGCCGCAGCGGTTACGCTGGGCGTCCTTGCGACCGCGCTCGCCGCAACGTGGCACAGCCCCTCGTCAACAGCGCCGCCGGAACCCGTCGCCATCATCGGAGACGGCGTCTCCATGCCCAAAGACATGGCCTGGATTCCTCCCGGCGTTTTTCAAATGGGCAGCGACAGCAAGCTCTCCCAAGCCAACGAGCGGCCGGCCCACGCGGTAAAGGTTGGGGGCTTCTGGATGGACATCGCCCATGTCACCAACGATGAATTCGCCGAATTCCTGCGGCAAACCGGCTATGTCACGACCGCCGAAAGAAAGCCCGATTGGGAAACGATCCGCGTGCAACTGCCGCCCGGCATTCCCCGGCCGCCGGACGATGTACTGGTGCCTGGCGCCATGGTGTTCGTGGGCACCAACGGCCCGGTGGATCTGGCCGATTACTCGCAATGGTGGCGGTATGTGCCCGGCGCCGACTGGCGCCATCCGCAAGGACCCGGCAGTTCCGTTGAAGGCAAGGGCGATCATCCGGTCGTGCAGGTCAGCTATGAAGACGTGCTGGCGTACGCCAAATGGCTGGGCAAGCGTTTGCCCACCGAGGCTGAATGGGAGTACGCCGCGCGTGGCGGCCTGGAGCAGGCCACCTATGTCTGGGGTGATGAACTGATGCCGGACGGCAAGCCGATGGCCAATTACTGGGACAGCAAGCAAGGCGCTTTTCCGGTGGTCAGCCCCAAAGCCGGCGGGGCCGAGGGCACACTGCCGGCCAGGACCTTTCCGCCGAACGGCTACGGTCTGTATGACATGACCGGCAATGCCTGGCAATGGGTGTCCGATTGGTATGGGGCCGACTACTTCAGCAAGCAGGCGGCTGCGAAAGGGCCCATCGATTCCCCGCAAGGGCCCGCAAAGGCCTTCGATCCATTCGATCCGGGCGTACCCGCCGATGCGCCCAAGCGCGTCATACGCGGCGGTTCGTTTCTATGCAACGAAAGCTATTGCCTGTCGTACCGTCCCAGCGCGCGGCGCGGCTCGGATCCGTACAGCCCCATGTCGCACGTGGGATTCCGCCTGGTCAGGGATGCGCCCGCGCCGGCGGCTCAAGTGGCATCTCGCGCCGCCGGCACGCAATAGGGATTTTGCTTTTTTCGGGATTTCGCTTTTTTCTGTTTTGGATTGGCCCGAAGTATTCAATCTATTCCTTCTCGTATATGTGTCCACCTGAGTAAATGGACTCGTATGCTCTTACTTGCAACACTACACTAATGCTTGGCCAGCGCCGCTCCCAGGCGCCGAACCGATGCCATAGCCTCTTCGGCCGTTGCGAAGTTCGCGAACCCCATTAACAGGCCGCCCTGCGATGACTTGCGCAGCCGCCAGTTACTCAGTGCCTGGACGGCGAGCCCCCTGGCCTGAGCGGCGGCAGCCAAGGTTTTGTCGCTCTGACGGGCGTTCAGGTTGGCCAGGACATGGATGCCGCCTGCCTGTGGCTGGACATGCAGGCGCCCACCCATCGTCTGCGTCAGCGCATCGACCAGATAGCCGCGACGTGCCGCATATAGGGTTCGCATCTTGCGCAGGTGGCGGGCAAAGTGGCCTTGCTCCATGAAATCGGCCACCATGGATTGAGGCAAGATAGAGCCAGGGCCGGGCAGGTGATTCACTGTGTCGCTGAACTTGCCGACTTGAGACGCGGGCACAACCAGATAGGCTAGCCGTAAACCGGGGAACAGCACCTTGCTAAAGGTGCCGGTATAGAGCACTCGCCCATCACGATCCAGGCTTTTCAACGCCGGCAAGGGCCGGCCGTGGTAGCGGAACTCGCTGTCGTAGTCGTCCTCGATAATCCATACTTGGCGGCGGTTCGCCCACTCCAGCAGTTCCAGCCGCCGTGGCAACGACAGGGCCACGCCCGTCGGACTTTGGTGCGTGGGGGTAAGCACAACGAAACGCGCATGAGCGGCGCGTCGCTGGCCGATACTCACGTTCACACCTTCCTCATCGACGGGTACCGGCTCCAAGCGCATTCCTGCGCGCTCCAGGAACTGCCGGGCGAGAATGTACCCCGGATCCTCGTACCAGCCAAGGTCTCCAGCCTGCAGCAGCGTGCGGCGCACCAGTTCCAGCGCCCCCCGATAACCTGCCGTAATGAATACCTGTTCGTGCGAACAGGCGATGCCGCGCGAGATGCCCAGATAGGTGGCAATGGCGCGGCGCAGAGGATCGTATCCCGCTGGATCGGGAGAGGTCATAGCCACCATCTCCAGAGTGCGCAGGTTGCGCCCGGCCAGGCGTGCCCAGGTCTTGCGCGGAAACGCATCCAACGCCGGCAAACCGAGCTGGAACGGCAGGGCTTCACCGGCCCCGGCTTGCGGGCGAGGTGATGTGTGGGCAGGAGGCGCGGACACCTTGGTACGACCTGGTTCAGCCAGGCTTTCCAGCCGGGGAGACACGACGGTTCCCGCCGCGCCACGCGCCACGAAATAGCCTTCGCTTACCAACATCTGATAGGCCGTTTCGATCGTGCCGCGCGCCAGACTCAGCTCACTGGCCAGGCTGCGCACGGACGGCACGCGATCTCCGGGACGGAGCTTGCCGGCTGCAATCGCCTCCCGGTAGCGCCGATACAACTGCAGGTAGATCGGCGCATCTTGCTCTCGGCTGGGTCTCAGGTGCTGCAAGTCCATAAACAATGTCCCATTAATTTATTCAATTCTTGCACCTATGCCCTGGGCCATTATTCTCCTACAGTATCGACTGTACGACAAGGAAATCCACATGAACACTTTTCAATTGAGTCCTATCGACAGCGATCAGGACTACCAGGCCTGCTTCAACGTCATGCGCGAATTGCGCCCCCATCTGACCGATGCCGCCATGTTCACCGCGCAAGCACGTCGTCAGGCCGCGCAGGGATATCGCCTGCTGGCCGCATGGCAGAACGAACAGGTCAAGGGCTTGGCGGGCTATCGCATTCAGGAGAATCTATTGTATGGACGTTTCCTCTATGTCGATGATCTGGTGGCAGCCGGCGACGCTCGCCGCCACGGTCTGGGCGGCAAGCTGATCGAGGCATTGCGCCAAGAAGCGCAGAGGCAAGGCTGCGCGCACTTCGTTCTGGATACCGCCCTGGGAAACGCTCTGGGGCAACGTTTCTATTTTCGCCAAGGCCTGTTGGCCAAGGGGATGCATTTCAGCCAGCCGCTATAGACTGTGCCGGCATGAATGTGGCCGCGTTTTTACCCTAATTTTCTTACAGGAAACCTTTCATGAGTACCCTTCGTTTGTCCTACTGGACCCTCTCTCCCGAAGCCTACCAGGGGTTCGCCGCCACCAAGAAAGCTCTGGAAAAGAGCAGTCTTGGCAAGCAATTGATCGAGCTGGTCTGGCTGCGAATGTCGCAGATCAATGGCTGCGCTTTTTGTCTGGAAATGCATGCGAAAGCGCTGCGCGCCGGCGGCATGCCGGATGCCAAGCTGGACAGTCTGGCAGGATGGCGCGCGGGCGCGCATTTCACCGAGCGTGAGCGTGCCGCACTGGCCTGGACAGAAGCGCTGACGCATGTAGACCAAACCCACGCGCCTGATGAGGATTTCGAGCCGCTCAAGGCGCATTTCAGCGATGTCGAAATCTCCGATCTGTGCTTCGCCATTGCCTTGATGAGCGCATTCAATCGTTTGGCGATCGGAATGCGGCAATAAGGAATGGTGCGCTCTATGAACATCCTACATATTGATTGCAGTCCCAGGCCGGAATCGCATAGCCGCGAACTCTCGGCCGCTATCGTCGCCCGGCTTTTCGCCATTGTTCCTGATGCGGGTGTCACGCGTCGTGACCTGGGCCGGGATCCCATACCGCATGCCGAGTCCGGGTATGCTGCCGCCCTGTCTTCGCCCGGGGCGTTGGCTGCCGGACAAGCGAATGGGGCAGTGCGCCTGTCGGAGCAATTGATTCAAGAAGTGGAGGCCGCCGATGTTCTTGTCGTCGGCACGCCGATGAACAATTTCACTGTTCCTTCTGTTTTTAAAGCCTGGATCGATCAAATCCTTCGGATGGGCCGTACGATTGGGTTATCGCCCACGGGGGAGAAGCTTGGCCTGCTACGTGACCGGCCCGTGTATATCGGCATCGCCTCAGGAGGAGTTTTCACAGGCGATCACGCGAAGCAGCCAGATTTCCTCACCCCTTACTTGAGGGCCGCGTTTGGGTGCGTGGGATTGAATTCGCTGCAATTCTTTCCTCTGCAGGCAACGGCATTCCTCGTCCAAGACCAGTTGGCAGCGGATCGGGAAACTTTGCTCGCATTAATGGATACGACGAAAATCGGCACGGCGTGATTGATGGGGCTGACCCCGACGCAGCGGTTAGTGCTGCAAACCGGGGTCCTTCTGCACCGGCAGGGGTTTTGGTAGTAACGATGGCTGATTTGTACTCCAGTTGTGCTTCAATAGCCTCTGGAAAAGCTTCGCGAACCCAAGGACAAGAAACAAGGTGGTAAGTAAATATCAAACGCCAAAGGCGATTGCATCTGTACAGAACCAGGCTAAAGACGGCATCGACCCCCTTGCGCCAGGAGAGCTGCCTCGCCAAAGTAATGCGGAGCCTTTCACGATACGCACTATCGTCAAGCTGGATCATCGTTCGATGGTCTGGGCTTACGAAGGCGCAGCTACCGAAGTTGAAGCGATGGGGCCGTTTGGGGCCTTGTTGTGCGCAGTATGCGCAGCCGTCAGCTTTTGGGTAAGTTACGCATTTATCTTCATACTCGACGATAGCGATGCATCTTTTCTTATAAGGATTGTATGGTCCATTGTGATGCTTGCCGTGTCGATAGGGACGGTTGTATTTATTATTTACCTTCTCAAGATTAGCCTGTTCAGCCGCTATGGGGATCTGCATTTCAATCGCAAGACCGGAAGGATATATTCTGTCGAAAACAATACAACTCTACAGATGGACTGGCGATATGTCCGCCCTGCGGCACGCCTGGGCTTTGGTCCCGTCCAATTGGGCGCGCCACCGTTGATGAGTCTTATGCTGATCGAATATTTTCCCGACAGCCCACAAGAATGGAAGGCGCGCATGACGGTGGCTGGCCCTTTGCCGAACCGTAATAGCTGCCAACAGGTTTGGGAAATGATCCGCCGATATATGGAGGAGCCGCCAGAAAGTCTGCCGGAGCTTGAGGTCGTGCCCGGCGGGCGCAACTGGATCAGCGCCCTGCTGGAATTCGGTCCCTTGACCGGGTTCCTGACCACGGTGCCCGAGATGATGGTAAAGCTACGGACACGCAACTGGCGCCCGCCCATCAATCTATTGAATATCCTTTGGTGGACCGTTGCATGGCCTTTCCCCCTGTCGACAACGCTCTATGCGCGATATCGCCCCAAAGCCAGGCTTCCCGATGAATGGACAAAAGAGGAAGAACCCCTTCCGGGCGAGCAAAACCCTTACCGCATTTGCACACAAGATCCCAATGAGACGGCGGGACGCCGGAAAGCCGCGCGCATCATCGGCGTGACCTGTGGCATTTGCATCATCATCGGTATCGCCCTGACAGGGGCAGGGCTTTGCTTCGTATGGCTTGCATTTCAGTAATTTCAGTCATCAGCAACGCACTGTGTGCGCACTAACTTTTTTTTGCATGGTTTTCAGGAGTGTTTTCGATGGTGCGGATGTCCATTTCAGACTGGCTCTATCTCGTGATTGGCCTTTCCATTTGCATCACTATTACGCATAGGATGTATAAACTTCTGGGTACCTATGCGGGCTGGCAATCTCCCTGGAAACGCTTGCTCCTTGTCAGTCCCGCCGTCATCGCCATGCTCCTTCTTGTTTTCACTGTGTGGTACACGACGACGCATTTTTGAATATTCGCTCGTCCGTCTTACCGTGCAGCATTAATCCAGCTCAGCGGCCTGGATATTCACAGTGGCCCGGCTTTGCAGACAACAGGCGATTGAAAATTTCCGCCATTCGCTGTACTGAACAAAATAGGTATCAGTAAATGGCGCAAGCGGAGACAGGCTGAGCGACCGCATCTGCCATACGCTGTCCCCCCGAAACTTCAGTATGGCTTCGCGCAGCGTCCACAGTTTCCAGAATCCAGCTTCTTGCTCGGCGCCTGCCAGGCTTTGGATCCATTGAATTTCGGGAGCCGAAAAATAGGCCTGGGCAATTTGCATCAGCCTGGGTCGTGGACGCCGTTGTTCAATGTCGCAACCGACCGTCTGGCCGGGCGGGCCGGTCAGTACGGCTGCCAGCCCCTGGCTGTGGCTGATGTTGAAGGCCGGCATGGTCGTGTCGATTGGCAATGGTTTGCCCTGAGGCCCCAGGGGTAAAACGGGCAGCGGCGTCCAGCCTGTGGCGTGCGCGACCAGGATTCGCCCCGCCAGCCAGGCAGCCCGCCGCGCGGTTTTGGGGGCGGTGGCCAGCAGTTCGGGCGACAGGTACCGGGTAGCCAGTGTTTCGGTGCCGATGGCGTCGATCCAGCCCAGGCTCAACTGATACATGGCGGATCAGAGACGGCGTCGGATGATCAGAGAGGTATTGATGCCGCCAAAGGCGAAATTATTGCTTTGCACGAATTCCGTCTGAAGCTTGCGCGAGCCTCCCATGATGTGGTCCAGCGCGGCGCAATCGGCATCCGGCCGGTGCAAGTTCAGCGTCGGGGCGAACCAGCCTTCGTTCATCATCTCCAGGCTCAGCCAGGCTTCGAGCGCCCCGCAGGCGCCCAGTGTGTGGCCAAAGTAGCTCTTCAGCGATGAGATGGGCGTCGCATCGCCGAACACGGCGGCTGTCGCGCGGCTTTCCGCCACGTCGCCGCGGGAGGTTGCGGTGCCATGGGCGCTGATGTAGCCGATGTCATTTGCGGACAGGCCGCTCATGCCCAGCGATTGGTCCAGGCAGGTCTGCATGGTCTGCCATTGGGGCTGGGTAATGTGCGAGGCGTCGCAGTTGGTCGCAAAGCCGATAATCTCGCCATAGATGGTGGCGCCCCGGGCCTTGGCGTGTTCCATGTTTTCCAGGATCAGGGTCGAGGCGCCTTCGCCGATCACCAGCCCGTCGCGATCCTGGTCAAACGGCGCGGGCGTGGCTTTCGGGTGCTCGTTGCGCTGGCTGGTGGCAAACAGCGTATCGAATACGGCCACCTCCGTCGGGCAGAGCTCCTCGGCGCCGCCGGCAACCATGACGGTTTGATAGCCGTGGCGGATGGCCTCGTAGGCAAAGCCGATGCCCTGGCTGCCCGAGGTGCAGGCGCTGGAAGTTGGGATGACGCGGCCGCGCAAGCCAAAGAAAAGGCTGATATTGACCGCCGCGGTGTGCGGCATCATCTGCACATAGGTGGTGCTGGTGATATTGCGGGTATGGTGTTCATACAGCATGATGGCAAAGTCGCTGATGGGTTTTGTGCTGCCGGTCGACGAGCCATAGGCGACGCCGGTGGCGCCGCTGGTGAGCACCGGGTCATCCAGCAGGCCGGCCATTTCCAATGCATGCTCTGTGGCCCGTGCGGCCATCAGGGAAACCCGCCCCATGGAGCGGATCCGCTTGCGCGTGTAGTGTTCCGGCAACTCGAAATCCGTGACAGGCGCCGCCAGATGAGAACCCAGCCCTTCATAGATTTGCCATTCAGGCATGAGCTGGACGGCATTTTTTCCCTGCCGGATCCGCGCCGAAATGGACGCCCAGTCTTCTCCGAAAGCCGTCACCCCGCCCATACCGGTAATGGCCACTCGATTCATGCCATGCCTCCGTTAATGGAAATGACCTGGCGAGTCACATAGGCCGCAATGTCGGACATCAGATAGGAAGAAAGCCCTGCGACCTCCTGGGCCGTGCCCATGCGTTGCATGGGAATCAGGCTCATCGCCTGCTCCAGCGCCGCGGGTTCCATCTGTACCATGCCGGTCTCGATCAGCCCGGGCGCGATGCAGTTGACGGTGATTTTCCGTTTGGCCAGTTCAATGGCCAGTGCCTTGACGGCGCCAATGATCCCGGCCTTGGCCGCGCTGTAATTGACCTGGCCCCGGTTGCCCATCAGCCCCGATATCGACGACATGGCAACGATGCGGCCGCCCTGGCGCAGGCCGATCATGGGCATGATGCAGGGTTTGACGACATTGAAGAAGCCGTTCAGATTGGTATTCATGACCAGATCCCAATCTTCGTCCGTGAGCGCCGGAAAGGCGTTGTCGCGGGTAATACCGGCGTTGCATACCAATCCGTACCAGGGGCCGTGGGCCTGGATGTGCGCTTCCAGCGCCGTTTGGCAGGCGTCCCGGTCGGCAATGTCCATGCGGATCAGATGCCCGCCGCCGCCGCCCTCTGTTATCAGGCGCAGGGTTTCCTGGGCGCCGGCCTCGTCTTGATGATAGTGCACACCGATATGAAAGCCATCGGCGGCAAGCCGGCAGGCGATGGCTTGGCCGATACCCTTGCTTGCGCCGGTGACCAGAACTGAACGGCTACGCATTTCGACCCTTTTCCAATAATGTTTCCAGTTCCTGCTCGCCCAGCTGGTAAGTATTCAAGCGGGCGCTGGACAGGATTTCGTCCCGGCATTTGATTTCCGCCTCGAATCCCCCAAAGCGCTCATCCTGAACCAGCAACGTGACGAATATGTCCAGGACGGAGCCCGCCGCCAGCACGTCCACATGGGATGACAGTTTGCGCGCGCTCAGCAACATGCCCAATGCAATCTTGGGCGCGCCTTTTTCGTGTTGATGCCAGCCTGACCACACGCCTATCGTCTGTGCCATGATTTCGAGCCCGAACCAGGCGGGCAGGTGAGCATTTACATCCAGGAACGGGGCAAATACGCCATCGCGGCTGACCGTGACGCGGCAGTGGCAGGTTTCCTCGGTCACATCGACCAGTTCATCCAGCAGGAGCATGGGCTCTCGATGCGGCAGGTAGTGGCTGACAGGCGGATAGCGGCTCATGCGGGAGTCCCCAGAATCAGGCTGGTGTTGTTGCCTCCAAAGGCAAAGGCATTGGACATGATAACGGGTTTGCTCAGGGGGGCGGTCTCGAGCAGCAGGCCGAAGGCCGGCAGGCTGTCGTCGATGGCGCTTAGGCTGAAATCCTGAGGCGGCAGGGCAAGCGCCTGGGTCAGGATCAGCCACGACAAGGCCACTTCGCAGGCGCCCGCGGCACCCAGGGTATGGCCCATCAGGTGCTTGACGGAGCTGCAGGCCACGCGATCGCCGAACAACTGGTGCACAGCCAGGGCTTCAATGTTGTCATTGGCGGGCGTGGCCGTGCCGTGCAGATTAATGTAGCCAATGTCCTGGGGGTTCAGCCCGGCATCCTGAAGGGCCATGGCCATGGCGCGGATGGCGCCCGCGCCCTCGGGGTGAGGGGCCGACATATGCCAGGCATCGCTGGACTCGCCCACACCCAGCAGGGCAACCGGCTGGGGTTCACGGGTGAGCAGCATCAACGAGGCCCCTTCGCCTATGGTGATGCCGCTGCGCTGTTTGCTGAAAGGCCGGCAAAGTGTGGGAGACAGCAGTTCCAGGCTGGCGAAGCCATTGACGGGCATGCGGCTGAGCGTATCGGCACCTCCGACAATCGCCACATCGACCATACCGGATGCAATCAGGCGGCGTCCGCTGATGATGGCCCGTGAGCTGGATGAACACGCGGTTGAAACGGTATAGGCTGGGCCTGTCAGCCCCAAATAGTCGGATAGAAATCGGGAAGGATCGCCCAGCTCCTGTTGGTCGTAGTGATAGGCCGGTTCATCCGCCTGTTCGGGCTCCTGGCCAAACAGGCGGCTGAAGTGGCGGTCCGACTCATCCAGCCCCGATGTGCTGGTGCCGAGCACGACTGCCACGCGGCTGGCGCCGAACTGACTGATGGCGCGGTCGACCTGCGGCCGGATCTGTTCCAGCGCAGCCAGCAACAGGCGATTGTTCCTGGAGTGGTGGCGAGCAAAAGCGGCGGGTATTTCCGGCAGATCGCCTTCGACGCGGCCCAGCATGGCGCTGCCCTGCCGCAGCCAGCCCTCGCGCGCCCGCATGCCGGGAGAGCGGCCTTGCGCCAGGTGCGCCGCGGTTTCTTGCAGACCATTGCCCAGCGCACTGCACAAGCCCACGGCGGAAAAATAGACCATGTCAGCCGCCTAGATTCTGGATGGCGATTTGATAGCCAAAGGCGTGCTGCTGGATGCCGACGGGTTCGCGCTTTTGACCCTGCAGGACATAATCGATGCCGGTGACCAGTTGGCCCTGGGGATCGGTCAGTTCGCGTCGATTGCCGCGATCACGCAAATGCCATCCGGGCGGCAGCAGGCCTTGCCACTGGTCCAGCGGCCAATAGCTAAGCATGATGTCCGAAAGCACCTGGGTTGCGGGCGGCAGATTGGGCACCGTGATGTACTGGCTGGATTGCACGCCGCGGGCATCATACTGGACGGAGAACAGTTTGACGCCTACCGAGGACAGCGCGACGAACGAGAGCTGGCTGGCATCGGCATTGAGCAGCACCATCAAGGAATGCTGTTGCCCCTTGAAGGTGCTGGTCAGAAGTTGCTGCGCCTGCAGGGGGGGCGTAAGGCCGGGCGCGGGCAGGCTGATGCGGACTCCCGGTTTGAGCCAGGCTCCGGGTGCCTGATTGCCAGACGGACTGGCGCAGGCGGCGATTGTCAATGACAGCAGCATGGCAAGAAACAAATTGATTCTACGCATTGCTCGGTTTCCTTGTTTTTTCGGGCGCTGCCAGCGGCGCAAGCAGGAACGCCGTGAAAATGCCCGCGCTCAGGACGATCCCGAAGCTGCTGATGGCTTGCGTGCCGCTGAAGACGAGAATGCCCAGCGTCAATAAGGTCGTGGACATGGCCAAAATGGCCGCGAACAGAGCCGTGAGGGGAGTCCCCCGGACATTGCCGAAGAATATGGAGTAATTGATACCTATCCCCAGGACCAGAATCAGTGCAAGCAGCGAGAACAGATTGATGCTGTGACCGCAAAGCGAGAGCACGGCCAGGGCGCTGGCCAGGGACAGCACCGAGGGCACGATGCTGCACAGCCCTCTGCGCCACCCCAGCCTGAGCAGATAGACCAGGCTTACGACGCCCAGCGCCAGAAGCAGCAGCCAGCCCAGCACATTGCGGTAATGGGCGAACAATTGATTGAACGACGTTTTGCGGTCTACCCAGCTGACACCTTGCAGCGGCGTGGCCAGTGCCACCAGCGCGTCGGGGTTCTTGACGCCCATGACGGGCACCAGGATTCCGCTGCGGCCATCCGGCAGGCTTAGCCATAACAGGCGCCAGCCCTGGCTGGCGCCGCTGTCCAGCCAGGTTTGCGGACGTAGAGATGTGGTTTGAAGATCGGCCTGGGTCAGCGTAACGCCGGCGTCCGCCAAGCGCTGGCGCACCAAGGGCTCGGCGGCTTGAAGCAGGGCCAGGTCTTCGGCCTGGCGATGTTCGGAGTTCAGGGGCAAACCGCGGTAGCTCTGCAATTCCCCGCGCGATTTTGCCTGCTCCAGCGACGGCACAAAGGCTTCCAGCCGTTCGAGCGCCTGTTGGGCCGTATCGCCATGGACGACAAACCATTTCTGGTCCATGCTTTGGCCGGTCAAGCGCGTGATCGCCTGATCTTCAGCCTGGATGCCGGCCGGCAACTGCTGCAATTCAGAAATGTCGTCGCTGATGCGCAGTTGCGTTGCTCCCGCGGCGACCAGCAGGCATACGGCCAGCGGAATCCCCACGCGTACCGCGGATGAGCTTCTCCAGAGGGAGAGCCAATATCCTAGCGCGTAGACGCAAGGGATCTGGCGCGTCGGCATATTGCGAACCAGGTAGGGATACCAAAGCACGACCGTGAAGCAGGCTGCGCACAGGCCAAGACAGGCGAAGATTGCCAGTTGCCGGATGCCCGGAAAGGGCGCCAAGGTCAACAGCAGATAGGCCATGGCGCTGGTGGCCAGCGCCAGGAGCAGTGCCGGGCGGACTTTGTGCATGCTTTGCCAGGGCGAGAGGGCCTGGCCGTGCACGCTGCGCTCGACGAGATAGTACAGGGCGTAGTCCACTGAAATGCCCACCACACTGAGGCTCATGGCCAGTGTCATGATGTGCAGTTCGCCAAACACGAATACGGTTGCCGCGGTCCCCCAGAGCGCTCCCATGCCCACCGACAGCGTACAGAGCAGCAAGGGCCGCAAGGACCGGAAAGCGCCCAGGATCAGCAGCAGCACTCCCAGAATGGTGACTGTGCCGATGGTCGAGATATCGTGGCCTGCTTCGCGCGCGGCGTAATTGCTGTAGAACAGGCTGCCGCGCGCCAGGATTTCGGCCTTTGGATACGTTGCCAGCAGTGTTTGGCGACGCTGCTCTAACTGATCGACCAGTGCCTGGGTTTGCTGAATATCGAATGACGATGCCGCGAGCTCGCCGGGGATGAAATACCAGACCTTGCCGTGTTCATCCCGGGTCATCAGCCAGCCGTTTTCAAACTGCAGCCGGCCGGCATTCTGTTGCAGCGCGATTTGAGCGCCGCGCACCAGCAGCAGGGGATCATGCTTGAGTTCGGTGCCGCTGGCACCGCCAAAGGCTGAATAGACCTGACCCAAGACCCAGTCGGCTTGAGCCCGGCCGCCTTCTTGCAGACGCTGACGGGTCTCGGCGTCTATCATGTTGTTGCGGTGGGCGTAGTAAAACCGCAGCCATTGCTGCTGCTGCGTCTCCGTCATGCGGCCCTGGACCGAGGCGATGCCCGGTAGCGTCCGCAGTTGTTCATGCCAGAAGGCGGCCAAGGAGGGATCGGCGGTTTCACCGGAGCTGACCATCCAGACGATCTGGCGGTCCAGGCGGCGTGTGAACGCGGCCTCCAGTTCAGGCGGCACGTGGCTGAGGTTTTGTGTGGGTAGCAGGGACAACACGCTGGTATTGATGGTTACCGCCGGCCACTGAGCCATCAGGAACCAGAGCGCTCCCAGGCTCAGGATCAGCCAGACCAGGGCGGCGCCGGCCCAGGATCTAGAATCTGAACTGTTGCGTTTCTTCATGACTCAATTCGGAAGGACTCAGGACATGCCGGCTGAAGCGGATTTCGGTGCGATCCCCCTGGCGGTCATTCAGGACCACGCCTTGCAACTGAGCCTGGCCTGTCAGTGTAATGGTCTTGAACAAGCGATCCAGTGGCTGGCCTTTGGGGGTCAAATCCAATTGCCAGCCCTGGCTGCCCAGGTCCTGGAAGCGCAGCGTAAAGCTTTGCTCCAGGGACTTGCGGTCCGCCTGCATCACGGCGCGCAGCAGTTGAATGATATGAAACAGCTGCGGGCTTGACTGCGCCGTCATGATCTGGGGCGGCTGCTCGGCCACCTGCTGCATCATGCGTTCGTCCGTAAGCACCAGTTTCAGGGGAAATGGCTTTTCCTGCTGCCACCATAGGCCCTGGGCGCGCGACACGACCAGGCGGCCGCTGGAGCGCAGGGGCTGGGACATGGTGCTGATCCAGCGTTCCTGCTCGAAGTGGGCGCGCACGACCTCCTGGCTTGCCAGTTGGTTCTGCACCTCGGCCAGGGACCAGGCCTGGGCCCCGAACGGCCACAGCAGCGCAAACACAAGGCACAGTATTTTCATGATGGAGATTCCATTTTTTCGAGCAGGATGCGCGGGCTTGCGAGACAGATTTCGCCCGTAGTCCGGTCCACCGCAACCTGCCGGGTATAGCCTTTGGTCAGGCAGGCGCCGGATTCGGCATCCCGGATCTCGTAGAGGATGGACAGGTAGTTTTCGATTTCATCGATGCGGGCGCGGACCCGGATGCGTTGTTCGTGCCGCAGGGCCTTGCGATATTTGACCTGCATGTCCACGATCGGCCAGGCATAGCCGGATTGACTCATGGCCTGGTAGCCGAATCCGATCTGATTCAACAGCGCTTCACGCGCCACTTCAAAATAACGCGCATAGTTGCCATGCCAGACCACGCCCATCATGTCGACATCATGAAAGGGCACAACCACCAGGACTTCAGCCCGCAGTCTTGGGTCTTGCTTCACTTGTCTCTCCTGATGCGGTTGGCGGCGCGAGATTCCGGCAGGTGCCAGAAATCAAAGAAATTGAACCAGTCCAGAGGTGAGATTATGGCATGGTGGGCCAGACGCTGAGCATACCGGTCCACGGCGGCCTGCAGCGATTGCAGGCGCTCGGTGCGGGGAAAGAGAGCTGGTGGAGTGAAGGGTTCGCAATGGATCTGCAGTCGCTTGCCCTGGCGTAGCGCGAACAGCAGCGTTACGGGGCAGCGCAAGGTCGCTGCCAGTATGAAGGGGCCTGCGGAAAACGGTGCCGGTTCGCCGAGGAACTCGCTCCAGATGATCCGCTTTGCGTCCACCCGAGCCGTGCCCACCGCAAGCCGATCGCCCATGATGGCCACCCATTCGCCCGCGTCCAGTTTCTGCTGCAGGACAATGGCTGTTTCCGGGCCGATTTGCTTGACGGAAATCAGGTTGATCAGGGCCTTGGGCGAGAATTCATTCAGGATCCGGTTGAAGCGCTGGGCATTGTCGGTAAAGACCAGGGCATTGATCGTCTGGCCGGCGGCCAGTTGCGCCAGCGCCCGGCAGGCCTCCATGTCGCCCAGATGCGCGCCCAGAATCAGCCGGCCCTTGGGCTCCTGTGTGTCCAGTACCTGCCTGGCGCCGGGTGCGAATACGACATCGCGCTCCATCAGCAGCTCGCCTCGCCAACTGGCGATCTTGTCCAGCATGGAATGGGCAAAACGCAAAAAATGGCGGTAGCTGTTCAGGCCTTCCGGCAATATGATTCCCTGTACGCTTGCTTCGGCCCGTACCCGCGCCAGCCACTGGCGCGAGGCGCGGCGAGCCGGACCGGCCATCAGCCAGTACACGCCGACCACGGGCCAGAGCAAGAGTTCAAAGGTGCGCCGCCCAAAGGCCCGGTAGATGAGCATCATGATGCGCATGCCCATCACGCCCTTCAATTCCGGCCGCTCGGCCCAGTGCGCCGAGGGGCGCCGAAATAGCAATCGGGGCAGGCGATAAAGCATGCCGAAGACCAGGCGCGTGTGCATCCAGCTGATACGCAGATTGTCCTTGAACGCATGGAAATGCGAAACGCCGCCTTGCGGGTACACCACCCGGGTCGGAATGAAGCGGCTTTCGGTGCCCGCCCAGTAAAGCCGGACCATGATCTCCGGATCGAAGTCCATGCGCCTGCCGATCTTCGTAGCGCGCGCGACGCGCAGCGTGGCCGCCAGCGGATAGACGCGAAATCCGCACATTGCGTCCTGGATCCGCAGGGATAGGGTCTCGATCCAGACCCAGGCATGGGTGATGTAGCGTCCGTAGAGGCGTGAGCGGGGGATGCTGGCGTCGTAGACTGGCTTGCCCGACAGGAGGGCATCCGGGTGGCGGCGCGCTTCAGCCAGGAAAAGGGGGATATCTTCGATCTGGTGCTGGCCATCGGCGTCGATCTGCAGCGCATGGGTATAGCCGGCCGCCCACGCCGCCTCCAGGCCGTGCAGGACAGCGCCTCCCTTGCCTTGGTTTTGTTCCAGGCGGAGCAGGCGCAGTTCGGGGTGTTGCGCGTTCAGCGCCTCCAGTTCGTGCCTGGTCTGCGCGTTGCTGCCGTCATCCACAATGAAGCAGGGTAGCTCATGAATTGCCAGGCGCCGCAGCACTCCCGCAATGGCCGCGCCATGGTTGTAGCATGGGATAACGACGCAGAATTCGACGTTCATGGGCTCAGGCACCCAAGTTGATGCGGCCGTTGCTGACGAGTTGCAACTGGACTCCATGCTCAACTTCGTAGGTGAAATCGAGGCGCGCGCGATCCGCCTGCCAGTGCAGTTTCAGCAGCAGTGTTTCCGATGGACGTATGGGGGATTGGAATTTGACGCTATCGATCCCCTTGAATTTTTCTTCCATGGCGAACAGTTCATACCCGTAGCGCAAGACCCAATCGATCTGGGCCAGGCCGGGCAGGATGGCATGTTCGGAAAAATGCCCCTGGAACCAGAACAATTCCGGCGGCAGCCAGAGCTTCACATGGGCCGTGCCAGGCGAGACCAATTGGCGGGAGAGTTCAGCGGGCTTCATGAAACAGCCCCTGCAGTTGGGATTGAATACGTTTGCCCATGCTGTTGCTTGGGATGGACGAGACGATGCGCCAATGGCGCGGGATGGCCACGGGTTCAAGCCAGCGGCGCAATTGCCGGCGCCACTGGGCTTGCAAAGACAACCAGTCGGTTCTCTGTTCCGGCTGGCGGGCCGATGGATTCAGGACCAGCACTATCCCCAGTTCCTGGCGGGTACCGTGCGTGAGATAAACAGCGCAGGCATCCTGCACCCCCTCGAGAGTGCGGACACGGCGTTCGACTTCATCGAGCGAAATCCGTTTCTCTTCGATCTTCACGATGCGATCAGTGCGTCCCTGGAGCCGGAACCGGCCGTCTGATTCCGGTACCAGCACGTCGTCCAGCCTATGCCCCCGTGTGTCGTCGATCAGGGGTGAATGCACGCGCCAGCCGTCCGCGGCGGATTCGATGCGGACCTGCGGGAAGGCCTGCCAGGGAGGATCCTGGCGCTGATGCGTGCGCCACGCTAGCACGCCGGTTTCCGTGCTGCCATAGATTTCATGCACAGGCACCCCTAGCCAGTTGCCGGCGTGCCGCGCATCGGCGGCCGGCAGCAGTCCACCCGCGGAGAGTGTCCACTTGAGTTGGGGAGAGGCCAAATGGGGATCGAGGCGTTTCAGAAAAGCTGGGCTGCTGACAAACGCCAGCGGTCGTGCCGTGCGTGTGGCAAGCAGCTGTTCGGGATACTGGATTATTCCGGCGTCCAGGGTCAGCCCAAGCGCCATGGGCAGCATGATGCGGAAGGTCAGGCCATAGAGATGCTGATGGCTGACGGACGCCACCACATGGCAGCCAGCCAATTGATGGCCAAACAGCGTGGCCAGCCAGTCGGCTTCGCGGTCCATGACGGTGACGGTCTTGGTGACTTTGCGGGGCAGGCCGGTCGAGCCGGAGGTAAACAGCTCGATCGTGCTGTCCGGATTCAGGCCGGGCAGCGGTTCGTCGTTTGTTGCGTCTGGGGATTCATGCCCCGGCAAGCCGGGGAATGCGGCGGTCAGCGATGTGTCGTCACTGAGCAGGGCGTCAAACAGCGCCTGGCGCTCTTTCAGGACGGCGCCTTGCCAGGTGCCCGGAATTACGGGAATTTTGCCGGCATGCAGCGTCGCCAGCAACGCCACCAGAAAGTATTCAGTGCTGTCAAAGCATAGGGCCCAGCGCCGTGCGGGGCTTGCGGCGATCCGTGCCGCCAGCCGCAGGACCCGCCGGCGCAGCTCGCCCAGCGTGATCTGTTGCCCGCCATGCCGCATGATGGGCGTCTCGTCCGGTCGCCCGTGGTCCAGCCACTGAGCCATAGGCAAGGCCTGCGTCATTTTTTCGCCTGTTCCATGAAGCGTTGGCGCACCCGCCATTCACCCGCCATCAGCAAACCCATCAGCCCATACGCGATTGCGCCGTTCCAGAGCGCCCAGTAAGCAAGGTCGTCCGCCAGACAGGTTGCCAGGGCAATGGCGCCGTTCAGGACAAAAAAAACAGACCAGACCTGGGTCACGCGCCGTGTATAGGCAATGGCCGCCACAGGCAGATCCGGTGTGCGGCAGCGGGCGATTTGCTCGACGATAGGCATGCCGGAAAACAGGGAGCCCGCAAACAGCATCAGCATCAGTGCGTTGACGGCCACCGGGTAGTAGAGCAAAAGATCATGGGTACGCAGCAGCACGCTGGCCAGCGCCAGCCCTGCCGCTGTCACAGTGGCCAGGCACGTTACGCGACGCAATGGCGTGAAGCCCGCGGGACGGACAAAGACCAGACGCAGCAGCATCAGCGCCACACCGGGCAAGATCCAATGAAGCTGGTCATACGTTATTGCGAACCAGATCAGCAAGGGCCACGCCAGAAGCAGGGCGCCAGTCGCTTGGGCCATGCGCAGCGGCATTACCGGGCCTGGCCTTGGGCCGATGATTGTTTGTCCTGCAACAACTGTTCAACCACCTGGACCACATCTTGTACCGTGCGCACGGACTTGAAGACTTCCGGTTTGACCTTCTGGCCGGTCTGTTTTTGCAGATGGACCACCATGTCCACGGCGTCGATGCTGTCGAGCTCCAGATCTTCATAAAGACGCGCGTCCGGTGTGATCTGTTCTGGAGAAAGATCAAACAGCTGAACGAGCAGCGCGGCGATTTCCTGGTAAAGCACAGCTTGATCGGTGTGAGTGATTTGGCTCATTTTGCTTGCCCTTTGATGAATTCGGCCAGTGTTGCAACAGAATAAAAGTGTCGGCGGGATTCTTCCGCATCAGCAGTCAGCACCACGTTGAACTGATTCTTGATGGCCAGGCCGAGCTCTAGCGCATCGATCGAATCGAGTCCCAGGCCATCGCCAAACAAGGGCGCCTGAGTGTCGATGTCTTCTGTGTTCATGCCCTCCAGGTTGAGGGTCTTGATGATCAACAGCTTGATCTGTTGGTAAAGGTTCTGCATGTCATTCCTGGATTTTATGGATTTTTTGGCGCCAGCAATTCGCTCAGTGCATGATTGAGCCTGCGGGCCGCCACGGATGGTACCGGGTGATCCTCGGATAAAAACAGGTCCGGTCCGAGGCGATCATGAACATCGACGGTGAACACAGGCTTGCGCGGGGGCACCTCATGCCATCGGTTGTGTTTGCCCAGTATATCTTCACTGCAATGGATGGTGACGATGCGCAGGTCGCAGCGGCAGCGGATGGCCACGTTGGCCGCCCCGCGGTGCAGAACCATCGGGCTGCCGGGACGCGTGCGGGTGCCTTCCGGGAAAATCAATATTTGCCCGCCGGCAGCCAGTCGTTCGCTGCAATCGTGCAGGAATATTTCGGCCCGGTCGTTGACCAGGTATCCCGCGGCCCGGATGACACCGCCGAAAAACGGGTTCCTGGGTGCTTCGGCTTTTACCAGGCAATCAAGATCGGGAATGATCGAAGCCAGCAGCACATAGTCGATCAGGGTCGGGTGGTTGGATACTACCAGGCAACCCCGGTCTGTCAGCAGTTTTTCGCGTCCGTGCACCCTGTAGTCCAGTACGCCCAGCCGCTGGGAAGCCCACAGAAAGAAACGGAAAGTCCTGGAAATCAGCCCTCGGGCAATGGCGCGCCGCCGGCTGGCGTTGCGATGCAGGAGCAGCATATTGAACAGCACCACGGAAAGCAGCAGTCCACCCAGGCCAAAGACCACAAAACATAGGCCGGTCATGGCAAGACGCCATAACCAGTTCAGGCGTTGAGTGGCGCTCATGGGGCGGAACGCTTCCAGTGCCAATGAAACCGTTCGCCTTGTACGGTGAACGGATCGGCGTTGCCCAGCCATCCGCGGATGAACTGCAGGCTTTGGGGGATTTGGGAGATGTCCTGCCTGGCGGTGTTGAGCGTAGCGGTGCATTGCAAGTCGCGCCCTGTTTCGAGCAGCAGGCCTACGGCAAAGGGGCCCAGCGGTGCCGATACACCGACGCGGTCGCGGTAGAAGTCTGGAATGGGTCCGTCAAAATCAAGCAGCAATACCCTGGCATGGCCCGACTGAAGAAAGCCGTGCGCCTCCCACAGGGCCTGTTGGAAGGTGTCCACCCCGGCGGAAATAGAGGATGTCACCACAGGCTGTTTGGACACTATGGTGCATGTGCCCGCGGCGGCATTGTGCACCGACATGGCAAAGTCCGTGGGAGAAACCGGCTGGCTTGTGGCCAGCGCATGCAGAATCCGGCGGTTGTTTTCCAGTTCGCCGTGCCGGCTGCTGAACACCAGCGCATCGATCGGGTGGCGGCGCATCTGGCCCAGGGCGCAATCGACGGCCAGGCGATCGCCCTGGCTTAATCGGCGCGCCGTCATCATGGGTAATTGCGCCAGCGGGGCATCGATCTCGGTGACATGATCCTGCCATTGCGCCGGCTCGCACCCGGACCAGTAGTCCGGGTTGTAGCCGGTGGCGATGCGCGCCCCCCAGTCAGCAAGATGAAATGAAAAGCATGGCGTCATGGGTCGAGCTTAAGGCAGTGCCGGCTTTTTACAGATCAGCAGCGTATGGCCGACGCCGAGTTTGTCCACTTGCTGCTCGACCTCCAGGCCGGCTTGCCGCAGCAGCCGCATGAACGGCTCGGCGCCGTAGAAGCGGCTGGTGCCGTTGGCCAGGCAAGTAAAGTACAGGGAAGAGGCGTTCAGACTGAATGCGCCGGCCTCGTAGGGCTGCCTGTCCCAGAACAGCTCCATGATGCACAGACGCGCCTCGGGTTTCATGGCCGCGGCGGTTTTCTTCAGGATGGCGACAATCTGGTCTTCAGAGAAACAGTCCAGGAACTGGCTCATCCACCAGACATCCGCCTGGTCGGGCAACTGCGCATCGGTCAGCAGGTCGATAGAGTGAAAATGCACCCGTGACAATAGGCCCTGGGTCTGGATATTTGTTTGAGCCAGGGCGATCTGCTCGGGCAGATCCAGAATGGTCACATCGACCGTATCGTTGTGGCCGCAGCAAAGCACGGCCCATTTGCCGGTGTTGCCGCCGACGTCGTAAATATGGCCGGGCCGCAGGGCGAATACGTGAGGCAGGGCGGCCTTGAAGGCGCCGTCCGAGTAGAAGTGATCGAACTCGAACCAGCTATCCTTGGCGTTTTGCGGAAGCTTGCTCAGGCCAGGGTAGATGGTCTTGCCGCCGCCGAATGCTTTCAGTCCGACCGGCCGGCCTTCGCGCAGCGAGCTGGACAATTCGGCCAAGCCTTGGTAGCAGACGTCCCGGGTGAAGTTCATGTTGACCTTGGTCATCTGGTCGTGTTCCAGAAAGTGCCCGATCTTGCCCAGGTGGTAATGATCGTCCTTCAGGAACACAATCTGGGCGCTCAGGGCGATATCGAGCAGGATACCGGCGGCATAGTCGCCCAGATTGCAGCTTTCCTTGATTTCCGCGTGCGTCGCCCCCTGTTTGCCCTTTTCAGAGAGAAAGGCCAGGACACCGAATTCACACAGACTGCTCGCCGCATGAAAGACCATGGGCGCAAAAGCGATTCGTTGTGCGGCGGTAATGGCCTCGAGCGCGGTCAACTGATCCGTATCGTAGCCGTAAGCAGGCGTTTTTTTCATTATCAAGCCGGTTCAGAAGACAGAAGCAAGGAGAGTGGTCAGCGGGTTTTTGCCATGCCCAACTTGCGCTGGATATCCGCGTCGAGATTCTGGACCCATAGCCCATATTTGCGGTGGATCTTGCCGTCGGCTGCCTTCATGTCGGTGCTGTCGACGTAGTCGATTTTGTATTCTTGCGTGGTGTAGCTGATGCGGACCTTGACGACATGCGTACGAACCATGAGCGTACCGTCGATGATGCCGGGCGACACGGGTTTCATGATCCATTGGCGTTCCAGGCCAGCCTGCATAATGGCGTTTTTCACCGTGTCCGGGCTTTTGGCGTGGATGGCGGTGGAGCGGGTTTGCTGCAGTGGAACTGTGCAGCCTGCCAGACCGACAGCGAATACCAGGGCCATCAAAAGCTTGAGCATACCTTTCATTGTGTGTCGTCCTTTCTGTGAAAATGGCTTATTGTGACTTGCGTTTGTGACCGCGCAAAGTGATGTTATGTTGTTTGCAAAAACGCATAACTATAACAAAGGGTAATTTGACAAGGCCTTATCAAGCCTATTCAGAACAGATTTGCCGGCTTGAATACCGAGACGTCGAAAATGGACTGGGTCTGCCGCAAGGGGCTTGGCCGCCCGCCGTTGCAACCCATTTTTCGCAGCCTTCAAATATCGGTCCACCGTGGAATCATGACGGCTTGCCCATGAAAGGCGCCGTCCTCGCCATATAGCTGCCAGAGCGTGGCGTCCTCAATCAGGAAGCGTTGGCCGGTTTTCGCAATGCGTATGCCCCGATAGCCGCTTGCATAGCCGTCGCGTTTGACGCGGTCCAGGAACTGTTGCCGTTCTGCGCGGTCAGGCGCTTCAGCCGAGAGACGGGAGGGCAGACGGGTCAATTCCTGCCAGGAATAGTCGAAACGCTTCTGCACGGCCTTGTTGCCATACATGAATATCGGATCCGCGGCGGCCGTATGGGCAAGCACCCCGAAGGGCGCATCTTCATACAGCCATTGGGCTCCGGCAAGGGGACTTAGCCCCTCGGGTACGAGCGAGCGCCCAAGCAGGCGGCCATAGCTTTGCGTGAGCAGCATGAAGAATGCGGGGTCTTCATGCATTTCCATAGGGTGGCGCCTTTTTGGAGAGCGCGAGGGTCCACCGGACCCTCGTCAGTTTTCATGGTTTCCGACAAACGGAGCTAAGGTTCAGATAGTAAACCAATGTGGTCGTTGAGCCACGATCGTACTATCTCTTTTGCTTAGCCCAGCTCCGCCAGCCGTTTGGCATGGCACATAAGCTCATAATCGTCGAATCGTTGTCCCAGCAACTGCACTCCCAAGGGCATATGCCCGACCTTGATCATAGGCAGGCTTACGGCGGGAATGCCCAGAAAGCTTCCATAGACCGATAGCGTGCGGGAACCGGTGTTTTCGAGGCCGAGCGGAGCCACGCCTGACGCCGCCGGCAGAACGAAAGCATCGTAGCGGGCGGATAAGGCCTTCAGGCGAGCCAGCAGTTTCTCGCGATACCCGATCAGAAACTGGTATCGTTCCACCGGTATTTCCAGACCCCGTTTCACCAGGCCATGGATTTTTTCACCGGTTTGCGCCGGGAAATTTTTGCAGTAGTGCAAGTATGGCCAGCGCATATCGCTGGCTACCATCTCGGTTGAAAGGGATGGCACGCCGTCAAGTTCCGCGCAAAATTTCGCGAGTTCGGCATGCGCATCGATTTCGGTGATGTCGACACCGCATTTTCTCCAGCGGTTCATGCATTCGTCGAACGCACGCAGCTCGTCCGCGTTCATCTCCTGATATCCCGCGGTTTTCAGCACGGCGAGTCTGGGAAGAGTACGCACATCCGATACCAGGGAGGGCAGCGAGGCCAGCCGTGCATTCTCGGCGGTAGGCCTGTATTTCATGATGCAATGCGCGAGCGCCCAGGCGATATCCAGGCTTTGCGCAATGACACCCAAATGGTCGTGGCTGTGCGAAACCGGGTGCACGCCGTGCAAGGGCAAGACACCCCATGTAGGCTTGTAGCCGACTACGCCGCAGTAACTGGCCGGCCGGACAATCGAGCCCTGCGTCTGCGTTCCCAGCCCCGCGCAGATCATGCCGCCGGCGACCCCCGCGGCCGTGCCGGAGGACGAACCGCCGGGAGTGCGCTGCTCATCGTGGGGGTTGGTCGTGATCGTCGCCCTGCCGATGGCAAACTCGGTGCTGCGGGTTTTTCCGAGAACGATCGCGCCGCCCGACTTCAAGGCATCGACGGCTTCGGCGTCGGTCCGAGGCCGCCAGTCCCGGTAGATATCGCTACCCATGCCTGTGGGCAACAAGGCCGTGTCGATGATGTCCTTGATGCCGATCGGCATTCCGTCAATGGCGGAAAGCGGAGCCTGGCGCCGATATCTGTCGGTGGAGGCATCGGCATGAAGTCGCGCCTGCTCGAGGTCCAGGCACGCAAAGGCTTTGATGCGCGCCTCTTTTTCCCGCAGGACGGTGATGGCCTCTTCCAGGTATTCGCGCGGCGTCTTCGTTCCCTGACGGAACATTGCCACGGCATCTTCAAACTTCATTATTCCTCCACCCTCAGACATTTTTCGGCTCCGTACCGTTCTTACATTTCCAGGCCCTTGCTTTTGACCACAGCGCCCCATTTGACGAGGTCGCTGGCAATCCGGCTCTTGATGGCATCGGGCTCCTGGCTGACCGGCCTCATTCCAAGATCCTTCAGGCGTTTCTGGAAATCTGGATTCTGTGATGCCTTCAGCAGCGCTTCACGCAATTTCACCAGAGTGTCCTCGGGTGTGCCGGCGGGGGCGAACAGTCCCATCCAGGTGGCGAATTCGAAGCCGGGAAGTTTGGCGGCTTCCGCGATTGTCGGGACATTGGGGAAATCGTCATGCCGGGTGAGGCTGGCGATACCCAGCGGGATGACTTTTCCAGCTTCGATATGCGGCTTGGCCTGGGACATTGCCTGGAATTGAACCTGCACTTCTCCGGCGAGCAGACCCATTACCGCGGGAGCCGTGCCCTTGTATGGCACATGGGTCATTTCTATGCCCGTTTGCGAATCGAAAAGCTCTGTGCCCAGGTGATAGCTGCTGCCTTGTCCCGAGGTGGAATAATTCAGTTCGCCCGGTTTGCTGCGCGCCAGGTCGATGAGTTCCTGCACGGTCCTGGCAGGCACCGAGGGGTTGACGACAAGCAGATTTTCGTCGAGGGCAATCAGATTGATCGGCGCGAAGTCCTTGACCGAGTCAAAGCGTATCGATTTCAGAAGAATCGGCGCCATCATCGTGCTGCTGCTTGCCAGCAGAAGGGTATTGCCGTCGGGCTTGGCGTCCGCGGCTTGCTGGCTGCCGATCGCGCCTGTGGCGCCCGGCTTGTTTTCAACGATGATGGTCTTGCCGAGAGGTTCGGCCATGTATTGGGCCGCCAGCCTGGCTACGACATCATTGGGGCCGCCGGCCGCAAACGGCACAATGATCCGTACCGGAGGATTGCTTTGGGCGAGACAGCTCAGGGAGGCAACGCTTAAAGCGATGCAGGCGGCGAATTTGGACTTCAGTTTCATTTTTTCATGCTTCCGTTAAGTGTGGTGGGAACGCTTCGATGGTTGCGGGCAAAAGACCCTGCGCCCCGAATCCGAATGGATGCGGGCCGGGTTGCGAGTCGATGGCCCATCATGTGGTTTATTGTTGAGTTGCCTGGGCGACGAGCGCGCGAACATCGGCGGCACCGGCCAGATCCCAGCAGATATCCAGGAGTTTTCGGGTCTTGTCTTTGCCCAGTATCGGGTCGGACATGGCGCTGAACTTCGCTTCCAGGTCGGTATCGCTCATGGGCCGCTGCAGGGAACCGATGGCGTGGTCCACCCGGACATGGACGGTGGTCCCATCCTTGAGTGTCGCGGTGACTTCGACCGCCGCCTCGTCTATGCCTTCGTCGACAATCGCAACGACCTTGCGGCGGGTTGCCACGACATCTTCGCGATTGACGATCTCGTCCGCATATTCGTCTTCCGAGGCGCGCCCGAAGATCAAGCCGGCGGCGCAACCATGGTAGACGCTGAACTTGCCTTGCAGGCCGTCCGCGGGTTCTTTCTTGCCGGTCAGTTCCAGCACCAGGGAGTGCACGCGCAGATCGAGACGTTCGAGATTGTCCGCCGTTACGCCCTTGTCGCGCAGTTGAACGCAGGCATCGATGCTGGGGTGGATTACGATACCGCAAGCAAACGGCTTGTAGGTGTTGAAGGAAATCTCGAAACGCTGGCCGAGTTCATGCGTGATCTCGTTCCAGTCGAACTTGGTCGAGAGGACCTGCGCAAAGCCGCGCGGCGCCTCGATGGCGCGCGGGCTTGCGGTATAGCCTTCCCGCGCCATCAAGGCCGACATCAGGCCGGCCTTGGCTGCGCCGCCGGGATGGAATGGCTTGGTCATGGTGCCGAATTGTTCGCGCAGGCCGACAGGCTGCGACGCCGCGATACCCAAGGCCATTGCCGTCTTGTCGGCATCCAGCCCGAGCAGCCGCGCGCAAGCGGCGGCGGCGCCTATCGAGCCTGTGGAGCCGGTAATGTGCCAACCCCGGTCATAGTGATGAGGATAGATCGTGTTGCCTAGACGGCAGGAAACGTCGATGCCGAGCACCACGGCATCGATGATTGCTCTGCCGCTGGCGCCGATCAGTTCCGCCAGGGCAAGCACGGCCGAGCACACCGGGCCGGCCGGGTGGATGATGGTTTTCAGGTGGGTGTCGTCGAAATCGAACAGATGGGATGAAATGCCGTTCAGAAGCGCGGCATTGGCGATATCAACCCGTTCCTTGCGGCCCGCCATCATGGCCTGGCCGGCGGGTTCCAGAACCTGCACAGCCCGTAAGGCGGCCAGGGCGGCTTCGTGCCCGGAGGCGCCTACCGCGCATCCAAGCCAGTTCAGGAAAGTGCGATGGGCCTCGTGCTCGACCTCGTCGCTCCACCCTTTGGATGGATGATTGGCCACGAATTCGGCCAGGATGCGGGTAATGGGAGGGGCATTGTGATCCGCCTCGACTTTTGTATTAATAGCCATATTTTTCCTGATTCAAGTTCAACATAAAAGCGCCCAAGACGAAGAAAAAGCTGGTGCGTCAAGGGTGGTGTCTGGTTTACGCGCTACGTTTGCCATAGCCGGGCCGGCGGTATGTTCGTTTGCATTGGCGGCTTGATGATGCGGCATTACATTTCCGACAGCCGCGCGTGGGCATTGACAACGTGATGGGACAGGATCTCCGCGCAGTGCTGGGCGCCCTCTATGGAATCGGCGTCCCGCACGGCATGCATGATTTGCTTGTGTTCGGCATTGGACTTTTTGCGGTGGGCCTTGGTCGACAGGTTCTTTACGCGCGCCAGATGCAGTTTCTGGATGACTTCGCGATAGCTTTTGGCGATCTCGCGATTGCCGGCATACTCGATGAAGAGCCAGTGAAACTGCAGATTGGCGTTGTAGTACGCCTTGACATTGTCTTCCTTGATGGCATCGTCCATGGCGGCGATGCAGGACTCCAGCTTGCCCACGAGTTCGGTGCGCCGCTCTTGAGGCATCAGCGCCACGATCCGGCCCGCATGGTTGTCCAGAAGCGCGCGAAACTCGTACAGATCGCGTACTTCGTCTTCCGAGAGTTCGCGGACATGCACGCCGGAGTGCTTGCGCGACACCACTAGCCCCATGCTTTCGAGTTCGCGCAAGGCTTCCCGCACCGGTACGCGCGACACCTTCATCTGTTCGACGAGCTCGGGCTCGCGCAAGGCCTGGCCCGGGCTTAGCGTACCGGACATGATCTGATTCAGAAGATAGTCGCGCACCAGCTTGCCCAACGAGGTGTTCTTGACCTCTTCGAACTCTTCCTGCCCGACAGCCGAATTCAACCAATCCATGTCATTTCTTCCTTTCGTAGAATCGTATACGATTCTACGAAATAAGGATACCAAGGGTAAACCCTAGGTATCGGCCCGGGCGGGATGGTCTTTTGCATCCGTTGCATAAGCCGCGACTATCATCTGCGCCAGGCGCAGGGCGGCGGCGGATCTGTGTCCGGAGCGCCGCCACAGAATGGCGGCCTGCCGCTTCGGTACAGGGTGCAGCAAGGGGATTTTATGAACCTGCTTCATGCTTTGCACCGCCCCCTCGGGCAATATGCTTGCCAGGGCGGTATTGCGCAGCACCGCAATAATGGGATCGATCGCATTCATTTCCAACACCACCTGCAGCGGGATACCGGCTTGCGAGAAGTAGTCATCCAGATAGTTGCGCACGCCAAATTCATGCGTCAGCAAAACCAGCGGCAATTCCGCCAGGCGCTGCATCGGAACCGCCTCCAGAGCAACCCATGGGTGTTGCGAACCGACGACCAGCACCAGGGACTCTTCAAATAACACCTCGGTCTCGAAGCTGTCGCTATCGACCCCGGTGTAGCCCACGGCGAAATCCAGGTTTCCTTGCATCAGGCCTTGCTGCATTTCCGTTCGTGGAACTTGCAAGGCCACGATATGCACGCCGGGAAACCTGGACGCAAAATCCGCAAATACGGCGGGCAGTTTCGAGGCGGAAAAGGAATGGAAGACGGCTACGCGCAGATTGCCGCGCAGCAATCCCTCCAGATCTTTAACGGCGGCCACTCCCATGCCGACGTTTCGGAGTATCTCCGCGCAGTACAGCGAAAACGCTTTGCCGGCCTCGGTGAGCTCGGTCCGCCGTCCCAGGCGATGCAGCAAATGCGTGCCCAGTTCGTCTTCCAGCTGTTTGATCTGATGAGACAGTGTCGGTTGAGTGACATGCAATGCCTCGGCGGCACGCGAAAAACTTCCTGTTTCGCAAATCGCCTGGAAATAGCGTATATGCCGTAACTCCATCAGTGCCATCCTCCTTGAGTGCCGCCGACTCTGTTCCTTGATCGGCCGCCGTGGCGTTGATTCTGCGGTACCTATCGGCCGTATTACCCAAATTATAGACACCATCTATACAAAATATAGAAATTTATCATTTGATAAATACTTGGCTTATCCAGACAATGAACACGTAGAACATAAACCGGATAAACCGGCACAGCCCATCATGAGGAGACAGCATGACCCAAGCTTCCAATAGCGCAGGGCGTATAACACGCGGATTTCAGCTTGCAACCGCCACCATTCTCTTAACGCTTGTCTGCGGTATCGCCAGCGCGGAACAGTGGCCCGCGAAACCCATACGCATGATCATCCCTTTTTCCCCCGGCGGCGTTTCCGACATATTGGGGCGATTCTGGGCGCAAAAGCTTTCCAAAGCATTGAAAACGCCGGTCGTGGCGGAAAACCGGCCGGGCGCGGGCACCACTATTGCCGCCACCACAGTGGCGGCCGCGGCTCCCGACGGCTACACACTGTATTTCACGGACATTACGACGCACGCCATCAATGCGACGCTCTATAAAAAACTGCGCTACGACTCCCAGAAAGACTTTACGGAGATTTCCCTCGTTGCGGCGGCGCCGCTGCTTCTGGTGGTACCCGCTAAATTCCCCGCCAGCACCTTGAAGGAGTTTATCGATTACGCAAAAAGCAAACCGGGAGAACTCAATTACGCGTCTTCCGGAAACGGCACGATTCTGCATCTGGCCGCCGAATCGCTGAAAGCCGCCGCCAAGATCAAGTTGACGCATATTCCTTACAAAGGCAGCCCGGACGCCATCCTGGCCACATTAAGCGGTCAAACGTCCATGACGTTCGCCCCGATCGCGCCGGTGCTCGAGCATTTGAAAGCCGGAACCTTGAAGCCCCTGGGCATTACTTCCAAGTCCCCGAATGCCATTTTGCCGAACGTGACGCCGGTTGCCGACGTGCTTCCGGGCGTCGAAATCATTCTGTACTCGGGAATTCTCGGTCCCGCCAATATGCCCGCCGATATAGTCGGGCGCATCAACAAGGCGGTATCGGAAGCCATGGATGCCGAAGACACCAAAAAGCTGTACGCCAGTATCGGGACTGACCGCATCAGCATGCCGCCCGCGGAATTCACCGAACTGTTCGGCAAGCTCGTCGGCACCATGGGACGGCTGGTGGCGGACTCCGGGGCCAAGATGGACTAGGGCCTGTTGGCGCCAGATCCCCGCCCGCGCGACGGGGCGACAGGCCCTGGCCATTGCATTGCCAATTAACGTTTTTGAATGCCTATACAAAGGAAACAGCAACATGACGTCCAACTCTTTTTCAATCGCCGACACAGACGTGGCGCCGGGTACACGGCACTCCCTGATGCTGCATGTGACGCGCACCTTGCGCGGCGATCTTGCCGTACCGGTCCATGTCCTGAACGGCGTCAGCCCCGGCCCTGTATTCGCCGTGCTGTGCAATGTTCACGGCGACGAATCCATGCCTTTGTTGGCGGCCGCCCGCCTGTATCGCGAAATCGATCTGAAAAAATTGTCGGGCACGCTGCTCATCCTGCCGGTTTGCAATCCTTTGGCCTTCTCCGATTTTCGCCGGGAAAGCGCCGAGCAGCGTGAAAATACCGATTTGCATCGCTGCTTCCCCGGCAACGCGCGCGGCTCGGTAACGGACATGATCGCCCGCACGCTAACCGTAAATGTATTGGACAAAGCGGATGCGCTGTGCGATATGCACGCGGGCGGACAAGGCGGGCGCATACATCAGCGCGCGGACCTGAACGAAGACGCGCAAGGCGAAGTGCGGGAGAAAAGCCTGGCGCTTTGCCGCGTGTTCGGCGCGGGCGTCGTGCATGTCAATAACCTTCCGCCCAGCACTGCCGTGGGCTATATGAATTCGCGCGGGCGGCCGGCCGCGGGGGTCGAGATCGGCGGAACCTATATGTCGGGGCCGATGACCGAAGAGTTCGTATCCAGGGTCGTGCGCGGGCTGACCAATCAGATGAAGTCGTTGGGCATGCTGGAAGGCGAGCCCGCGCTGCCGGCGAAGCAATATCTTTTCACGCGCAAAGAGCGCAAAGAAGCAAACCCCACCAAGGGCGGCTATGTCATCAGCCATGCCAACGACATCAACGATCTGGGGCGGCATGTCAAAAAGGGCGAGCAGCTTGGCGTAGTGATGGATCCGTATACGCTGGAAGAGTCGGAATCCCTGACGGCTCCATGCGATGGCATTTTGTTCTTCAGCCGCATGTCGGGCCCGGCCGAGGCGGGCGCCAAAGGCTATGCGATAGCGGACGCGGCCGGCATCGAGGAAATCTGATGGGCGCGATTTACCGGTACAAGGGCGAGCAACTGGAAGCGTTTTGCCGTTCCGCGCTGGAAGCCTTGTCGGTTTCCGCGGAGCACGCGGCGACCGTCGCCCACTGTCTGATCAGCGCCAATTATCAGGGGGTTGATACGCATGGCATGGCGCGTTTGCCGACCTATATGCGGCGCCTCGCGCAGGGTGCGATCGATCCGAAAGCCGTACCGGTAAAACGCCACCATAAGGGTTCGACCGCGGTCATTGACGGGAACCATGCTTTAGGCCCCGTCGCGGCCATGGCGGGCATGCAGCAAGCCATGGCGCTGGCCTCCGAACATGGGATCGGCTATGTCGCCGTTCGCAACAGCAATCATTTTTCGTACGCGGCTTACTACTGCGAACAGGCGGCGGCGCAACGGCTGATAGGGCTGTGCTCTTCGGGCGGCGAGCCCACCGTGGCGCCGTGGGGCGGTAAGCAGGCTTTTTTCACCAATAGCCCTTTCGCGCTGGCCGCGCCCACCAGCGGCATACCCATCGTCGTGGATCTCGCCACGAGCGTCGCCTCGCGCGGCAATATCTTGCTGGCGAAAACGCTCAAGCAGCAAATTCCGATCGACTGGGCCCTGGACAAGACAGGCCAGCCCACGACGGACCCGGTAAAAGCCCTGGAGGGATCCGTTCTGCCTATGGGCGGCGCCAAAGGGTATGCCTTGATCGTCGCGCTCGAGGTCCTAAATAGCCTGCTCGCCGGCGGCGCCATGGCTCCTCATATCGGCTCGCAAGCGGATCAAAGCGGCGCGCCCGCAGGCGTGCCGCACTTTTTCCTGGCGCTAGACCCATGCGCTTTCATGGCGTATGAGCACTATCTGGAGCGGGTCGATGCATTGCTTGCCGAGCTCAAGAGCGCGCCGGCGAATGGGGGTGGCGAAGGAATACGCATCCCCGGCGAACGGCGCGAAAGCATCGCTATCGAGCGCCGGCGCAATGGCATTCCGCTGGCCGCCGAAATCGTAGATGAACTGAAAATGGCTGCTGAAAAATACTGTCCAGCGGCAAAGGAGATGTTATGAAACCGATCATGGCTTACAAACGGCCCGACGGCCGGCGCGGTATTCGAAATTTGATAGCCGTCATAGGGGCGACAGATGCCGCCAATCCCGTGGTTCGACGCCTGGCCGCCGCTGTTCCGGGCTGCGTGCCGATTACGCCCTTATACGGCCGCGGCCAGTTGGGAGACGATCTCGCGCAATCGATCAGGACGATGATAGGGCTGGGCAGTCATCCGAACGTCTACGCAACGCTGGTGGTCAGCCTGGAAAAGGTGGCGGGAAGCCGTGTGCTCGAAGGGATAGCCGCAAAAGGCACGCCATGCATGCAAATGGGGATACAAGAAGAAGGAGGAACGCCCGCCTTGTTCGCCAAGGGTGTCGAGGTACTGAAGACGTGGCACGCGCAAGCCATGGCGATGAAACGCGAGCCGGCCGAGCTTGGCGAGTTTGTATTCGGGCTTGAATGCGGCGGCTCGGACACAACGTCCGGGCTTGTCGCCAACCCTGCGATAGGCATCGTGGCGGACCATATCGCCGACCAGGGCGGCATCACCATATTTTCCGAGCCTGTCGAGTGCCTGGGCGGTGAAGCGTCCTTGCTTGCCCGGGCTAAAAACCAGGCCGTGGCGGACAGCATAGACCAGACCATACGAAAATACGAAAGCATCGCCCAGCGGGCGGGCGTGGATTTGAACAAAACCAATCCCGCGCCGGACAATATTCGCGGCGGGCTCACAACAATCGAAGAAAAATCGCTGGGCTCGATATGCAAGTCGGGTACGCGTCAAATAGCCGGCGTGCTGCCCTACGGCCAGCCGGCTTCGGCGCCGGGCCTTTACTTAATGGATGCGCCCGCCGCCGCGACAGAGAACCTTACCGCTCTTGCGGCCGGGGGATGTCATTTGATCCTGTTCGCCACCGGCGTTGGCAACTCGATCGGAAATCCGGTCAGCCCGACTGTGAAAATTTGCGGAAATTACCGAACGTGCGACACGTTCGCGTCGCATATCGATCTGGACCTGAGCGCTGTGCTGGAAGATGGACTGGCCTTGTCCAAGGCGGCAAGCCTGGTTCACGATCATACGATCGATGTGCTGAACGGCGAATTGACGTGTTGCGAGAATTTAGGTGAAACCGAGGTGGCGATAAGCCGGATAGGGGAGTCGGTATGAGTCAAACCAAATCCAAAGTATGGGTTATCAACACAAACGATAACGTCGGCACGATCGTTGGCGACGATGCAATAGTCGATACCGACATCCCGATAGTGGGCAGCATGGCGGCCAAGTTGAAAGTAGCCGAGCCGGTTCCTTATGGCCACAAGATCGCCTTGATGGACCTGCCCGCCCGCAGCCCCATCCTCAAGTATGGCGTTGTCGTCGGAAGCCTGCGCAGCAGCGTCAATAAAGGCGAGCATGTCCATAGCCACAATATGGAGTCCCTGCGCGGCAGGGGCGACCTGAAACAATGATCCGCCGCGCTTATCGGACAACGTGCGTATCCATACAGAATGGCCAAGGATAGCGTTTTAATCATCTCGACCGGCGGCACCATCACCATGACGGGCGGCGGCGGTTCGTCCGCCATCGCTCCGACGCTGAGCGCGGACGATCTTCTTGCGGCGGTTCCGCAACTAAAACAGTTGGCCGATATCGAAACGCTGACGTTCAGCACGGTTCCCGGGGCGTCTTTGCGTTTCGGGCGTTTGTTTGAATTGGCCGCATTGATTACGCAGAAGCTTGCGGGCGAGTTTACGGGCGCAATCGTAATCCAGGGGACCGATACGATTGAAGAAACGGCCTTCCTGCTGGGGCTGCTCATCGATAGCGAGAAGCCGGTCATTGTGACGGGGGCAATGCGGGGGGCGGCGGCCGCCGGAGCGGACGGCCCGGCCAATTTGCTCGCTTCCGTGGCCGTGGCCGTCGCGCCCGGCGCCAAAGGCCGCGGGGTTCTTGTCGTCCTGAATGATGAAATTCACAGCGCTGTCTTCGTCAAGAAGGGGCATACAGCGCTGCCGTCGTCGTTCATTTCGCCAAGCTCGGGCCCGGTGGGACTGGTTGCCGAACAGCAAGTGTTATTCACCTCTTCGCCCGATCGTCCGCGCGTCACGCTTGCCATTCCGCCGGCAATGCAGGCCGTGGCGGTGGTCAAGGCAACGCTAAGCGACGACGGGCGGCTGCTTGGCGCGCTTGAAAGTCTGGGATACGCCGGCCTGGTCGTTGAGGCCATGGGCGCCGGGCATGTTCCTGAATACTGGGCGCCGCTGCTGGGCCAGCTTGCCGAAAGAATGCCCGTCGTTCTCGCGGTACGCACGCCCGGCGGTCCGGTTTTCAGCCACACCTATGGATTCCCGGGGTCTGAAACAGACTTGCTGGGACGCGGCCTTGTGCGCGCCGGCATGCTCGATGCGCTGAAAGCACGTTTATTGTTGGGCACACTGATCAGCAATCGCCAAGCCATGGGTGATATTCGCCGATGCTTCGCGGCTTTCAATGCCTGAGGGCACAAGGCCGCGCCCGGAATCCCGTAAGGCCGTAATATTGTGGCTCTTATTCCACTACGGTGTACCGGTATGAGCAATATCCAGGAACGAATCGCAGCAAGCTTCGACTCGCAGGGCCTGATGGCGACCCTCGGCGCGCGCCTTGTCTGCGTCGCGGACGGCGAAGTGCAAATAGCATTGCCGTTCTCCCAGCGGCTTTCCCAGCAGCACGGCTATGTTCATGCCGGCGCAATTACCAGCGTCGTCGATAGCGCATGCGGGTATGCTGCATTGACCAAGGCGCCGCCCGAGTGCGAGGTCGTCACCGCCGAGTTCAAAATCAATTTTTTGCGTCCCGCGATAGGCGAGCGATTCCTGGCCATCGGACGAGTGCTGAACTCGGGCAAGCTGCTTACGGTCTGCACGGGAGAAGTCCAAGCCTATTCGGGGGATGTCTGCAAAGTGATTGCCATCATGCAGGCAACGATGGTCAACGTTCGTTCGTGATGGCTATGTTCGGCCTGATCAGATGGCTTTTCGGCCGAGGCGCCACGCAACGGCAAGTGGAGCGGGAATTGGCCCTCATCAGCACCGAGGTCTGGCGGACGGCGGTGGCGCGCCATTCTTTCCTGGCGGGCCTGTCCTCTGAAGAGGATGAGGCGTTGCGCCGGCGCGCGGCATGGCTGTTGGCCAGCAAGACTTTCAGCGGGGCGCGGTCCCTGGAAGTAACGGACGACATCATGCTTTCCGTTGCGATCCAGGCCGCATTGCCTATTTTGAAGCTGGACCCGGTGCTGTACGAGGGCTGGACGGAAATCATCCTGTATCCCGGCGGCTTCCTTATTCCCCGAAACACCGTCGATGACAGCGGCGTGGTTCACGAATACATACAAGAGGCGTCCGGCGAAGCCTGGGACGGCGGTCCCCTTATCCTGTCGTGGGAAGACGCCGCCCCTGGCGGATCGCCGGGGATGAATGTCGTCATCCACGAATTTGCGCACAAGCTGGATATATATGCCGGCGAAGCCGATGGCATGCCCAGCCTGTCGGCTCATCCTGAACTCCGGCCCCGGCAATGGCGGCGGGTGCTGGACGAGTCCTTCGATGATTTCACCCAAAGGCTGACTGCGGTCGAAGACGCGATTCCGGGGAATATCGATCCCGATTCTGAAGAGGCGTCGGTGTGGTACGACACCTTGCCGCTGGATCCTTATGCGGCCACCGATACCGCTGAATTCTTTGCCGTCAGCAGCGAAGCTTTCTTTATTGCTCCGGGGCCGCTGGCCGCGGCGCTACCGGAATGGTATGGCTTGCTGGCGCAGTATTACCGCCAGGATCCGCTGCGCCGGCTGTCAATGAACTTCGGCGCTCCGCCCCCGCATGTTACGAAAGCTCCGCAATAAAAGCCATTCCTTCGCGGCAAGCGAAAACACAGCATGGTCATGCAAGTGTATCCGCCGACTACACCGTGTCGGCGGTTCAGCCGCTTGGAGGACACCGTTTGCGGCGGGTCCGCGGCGGACAGATGCCTTGCGTCCGGCGATTTACATTGGCATAGATATTGCTTAATAATCCGTGCCGGATCAATGGCGGACCAATCTTTCCGATCTGTATCAATGAACCGGGCCGCCTGAAATAGTAGCCGCGGCGCTGCGGCGCCGGCTGATATTGCTTGGCAAGATGCGAAGTATCAATAAAGAGGAAGCGGTATGGATTTGAATTACGCGGCGCAGGATCTGTCGTTCCGGGACGAGCTGCGGACTTTTCTGCAAAACAGCCTGCCCGGCGACTTGAAGCACAAGGTGCGGAATCACCTACGCTTGACGAAGGACGATTTTGTCCGTTGGCACAGAATTGTCGCGGCCCAGGGATGGGCGGGGTCGAGCTGGCCTGTCCAGTACGGCGGGACCGGCTGGTCGACCGTGCAGCAACACATATGGGCCGAGGAATGCGCCGCCGCCGGCGCACCGGGGATACAGCCGTTCGGCATCAATATGGTGGGGCCGGTCATCATGGCCTTCGGCAGTGATGAACAGAAAAAATATTACTTGCCGCGCATCCTGGACTGTGAGGATTGGTGGTGCCAGGGATATTCCGAGCCGGGTTCCGGGTCGGACCTGGCTTCACTGAGCACACGCGCCGAGCGGCAAGGCGACCATTATGTGGTGAATGGCCAGAAAACCTGGACCACCCTGGCGCAACACGCCAACATGATATTTTGCCTGGTGCGCACGGATCCGGACGCGCGCAAGCAGCAAGGGATTTCCTTTTTGCTGATCGACATGAATACACCCGGCATTACTGTGCGTCCCCTCATCATGCTCGATGAAGAACATGAAGTGAACGAAGTGTTTTTCGACGATGTGAAAGTGCCGGTGGCCAACCTTGTCGGAGAGGAAAACAAAGGCTGGACTTATGCCAAATACTTGCTCGGGCATGAGCGGACCAATATTGCCGCCGTCGGCCGTTCCAAGCGTGAACTGATGTTTTTGAAACGCTTGGCCAAAGAGCAGCGTAAAGGTGGAAAAGCGCTGCTCGACGATCCCGTGTTCAGAGCCAAAGTGGCCAGCCTTGAAATTGAATTGATGGCTCTGGAGGTGACCGTATTACGCGTCCTGTCCCAGGAAGATGGGAGCCAGGCGCCGGGGCCGGAAGCCTCGCTGCTGAAAATCAAGGGCACCGACATACAGCAGATGCTGACCGAATTGATGATAGAGGCGATTGGCCCGTACGCGGCGCCTTTCGATGTTGCCTATCTGGAAGGAAAGTCGCCTTGCAGCGTTGCCGGCCATGACGATGCCGCGCCTTTGGCCGCCTACTATTTCAATTACCGTAAGACGGCGATCTACGGGGGCTCCACGGAAATTCAGAAAAACATCATTGCCCGGATGATCTTGGGGCTTTAAGGGATTAATCATGGATTTCAATTTCACAGAAGAGCAGCAGCAATTGGCGGATGCCGTGCGGCGCTGGGTAAAGAAGGACTACACATTCGAGCATCGCCGGGACGTTGTCGGATCGGCCGGCGGCGTGTGCGATAGCGATTGGTCTATGCTGGCCGAACTGGGCATGCTTGCCTTGCCCTTGCCCCATGACGCGGGCGGCTTCGACGGCACAGCCGTCGATATGATGCTGGTTGCGCAGGAGCTTGGCAGGGGACTTGTCGTGGAACCCTACCTGGCTACTGTCCTGGGCGCCGAGTTCCTGAAGCGGGCGCCAGGGCATGTGGAAACCTTGACGCGGGTCGCCGAAGGGGGGATGAAGCTGGCCTGCGCCTTGCACGAACGCCAATCCCGATATGAACTGTTCGATGTCGCGAGCCGGGCTGAAAAGCGCGAAGCCGGCTATTGCATCAACGGCGCAAAGACGATTGTGATCCAGGGCGGCGCGGCGGACAAAGTGATCGTGTCCGCGCGGACCTCGGGCGATCAGCGCGATACCGGCGGGATAAGCCTGTTTGTCGTCGACGCCAACGCAGCGGGCGTGCGTTGCCGCTCCTATAAAACCATTGATGGCCAGCGCGCCGCCGATATCGTTTTCGATGATGTGCTGGTGCCCGACGGGGCGCTTCTGGGCATTGCCGGAGAGGCTTGGCCTGTGCTGGATGAAGTCATCGACTTCGGCACGACGGTGCTTTGCGCCGAAGCCATCGGCGTCATGGAGGAACTCAATCAAGCCACGCTGGAGCATTTGAAGACCCGCAAGCAGTTCCAGTCGCTGTTGGGACAATTCCAGGCGCTTCAGCATCGCATGGTTGATATGTATATAGAGCTTGAACAGGCTCGCGCCCTGGCAACATTGGCGGCGGTCAGAATGGCCAGCCAGGATCCGGGCGAACGCCGCCGGGCGGTGTCGGCGGCTAAAGCCAGGGTAGGGCAGGCCCTGAAGTTCGTGGGGCAGCAGGCGGTGCACCTGCATGGCGGAATCGGAGTCACCGATGAACTGCCGGTATCGCACTATTTCAAGCGCGGCACGCTGATCGAACTTTCGCTGGGCGACGTCGCTCATCATCTGGAACGATTTGCGGCGCAACCCGAATTCAGTTGCACAACTTGAAAAGACTGAAGACATCAACAAGGAATAATCATGCAAGACAAGACAAACACAGGACGCAATGCCAGTTTTTCACCCGCCGGCGATGCGGCTCGGCGGGCGATTGTGGGAGACCAGTACGTTGACCGGATGCTGCAAGTGAAAGACGGCTTCGATCACGAATGGCAGGAATACCTGAACAACCAGCTGTGGGCGCGCACCTGGTCTCGCGGCATTCTGGAGCATCGCCAGCTAAGCCTGATCAATCTGGCCATGCTGGCCGGCCTGGGCCGCATGGAAGAGTTCGAGCTGCACTTCCGGATAGCCCTGACGCGCACCAAGGTTCCGCTGATACAGCTGCGTGAAGTCCTGCTGCATATCGGGATGTACTGCGGAGTGCCGATCGGCCGCGATTGTTTTGCCATTGCACGCCGCGTGCTCAAGGAAGAGGGCATCGATGTGTCGGCGCTGGAGGCGGGCGCGGCCGGGCAGTCCAGCGGAGCCGCCGATAATGGAAAATAAACAGGAAAAACCGGAAACGGTTGCCGGCCAGGCGCCTATGCGCCTGGGCTTTATCGGCCTGGGCGATATGGGCAAGCCTTTGGCATTGCGTTTGTTGCGCGCGGGCTTTCCGCTTACGGTGTGCGATCGCAATCCGCAGGCTGTCGAGATATTCCGCCAGGGCGGCGCCAACGTCGCGTCGTCGCCCATGGAAACCGCGTCCCAGGCCGAACTGGTGTTCGTTTGCCTGCCCTCGCCCGAAATCAGCGAACAGGTGGCATTCGGCCCGCAAGGGGTGATACACGGCAGTTCGGTCAAGCTGTACGCCGAAGTCTCGACCATAGGCTATGCCAGCATGCGCCGCATTGCGCAGCCTTTGCTGGAACGCGGCATCGGGGTGCTGGATTCGCCGGTAAGCGGCGGGCCGCGGGGCGAGGCCAGCGGCCGGCTTTCGTGTTTCGTGGCGTCGTCGCGCGCGGATTTCGACCGGGCGGCTGCAGTCCTCGAGGTCATGTCCGATCGTCTGTTCCACGTCGGCGAAACGCCGGGCCAATCGCAAGTGCTCAAGCTTGCCAACAATCTGTTGAATGCCGCCAATCTGACATTGGCAAGCGAGATGGTGTTGATGGCAAGCCGGGCGGGCATAGACATGGCGACGGCCATTGATGTGATCAATGTCAGCACCGGCCGCAGCCGGGCGACCGAGGACACATTCAAGTCCCAGATTCTCAACGATGCGTTCAATCTTGGCGCGCGCCTGAACATCCTGCACAAGGATGTTGTCCTTGCGGTGGAAGAAGCCCAACGGCTGGGAACGTCCCATATCGGCGCATCGGCCGTGCGTGAAGTGTGGGACGCCGCGGTGGCGCAGGGCCACGGAGCCGAAGACTTGTCCCGCATCTACCGCTACATCGAGCAGCAGGGTGCCGGGCGCCCGACAGGAGACAAGCCATGAATAGTGAACTCGCCGGCAGTGTGGCCGTTGTGACCGGAGGCGGTAAAGGCATTGGGCAAACGATAGCGTTGTCGTTGGCCAAAGCCGGTTGCGATGTGCTTATCGTGGGCCGCGACCAGCTTGCGCTGGATGATACGGCCGCGGCGATCCGCGGCCTGGGCCGCCGGGCATTTCCGGTCATGGCCGATATAACCGATGCGCGGCAGCTTGAGCGCATTGGCCAGGTCATCGAACAGGATTGCGCCGGCCGCGTCGATATTATCGTAACGGCGGCGGGTACGCGCGACCATATGAACCAGTCGATCGCCGAGATTGATATCGAGGCTTTCGATAACGTGATGCAAGGCAATCTGAACGGCAGCCTGTTGCCGATACGCTCGGTGCTGCCTTTCATGATGAAGCGGCGCCGCGGCAAGGTCGTTACGATCAGCGGCGTGTTTGGCTTGCGGGCCAAGGCCAATCATGCGGCCGGCTGTGTATCGAAGTGGGCGTTGGAAGGCCTGACGCGCGTCATGGCGCTGGAACTGGGCCCCTACAACATAAACGTGAATGCCATTTGCCCCGGCTATGTGGAAGGACCGCGTTCGTCGGCCGGCATTGCGCGGGCGGCCCAGAACCGCGGTGTAGACGCGGACCAGATACGCGCCGACCTGCAGGCGGCAACAGCACTCAAGCGGCTATCCACGCCTGACGACATTGCCAATGCCGTGCTGTTTTTGGTCAGCGAGAGTTCACGCAATATTACGGGTCAGGATATCGTGATCGACGCGGGCTGGACCTTATAGGGGCCAGGCCGCTTTTTTTTGTTATGTAAGGCAACCCCGCCGGGGGATTGCATCAAGCAATGTTTCAAGGAGACGTAGAATGAGTTTTTGCATGAAAGTAAAACAAAAGGGTCGGCTTGCCATGCGCGGGCTATGCATGGGGCTTTTTCTTGCCATGGCGGCAGGAACGGCATCCGCCGCCGATTTCCCCACGCGGCCGATTACGCTGGTCGTGCCTTATCAGGCTGGAAGCAGTTCCGACGGCATTGCGCGGGCAATGGCCAGCGTGGCCGGCAAGGATCTGGGCCAGACGGTGGTGGTGGAAAATAAAGCCGGCGCGGAAGGCCTGATCGGCGCCTCCGATGTCATGCGCGCGGCGCCGGACGGCTACCGGGTGTTGTGGGGCGGCGCCGGTTCCATGATGGTGGTGACGGCGTTGCGGAAACAGCCGCTGTTCGATCCGGTTACCGCGTTCACCCCGATTACCGGTTCGGTCGATTTCTCGTTTTTCCTGTATGTCCATCCGTCCATTCCCGCGAACAATATGCGTGAATTCGTTGACTTCATCAAGGCGAATCCGGGCAAGTACAACTATGCGACAGGCAATAACCAGGGCACGATTTCGTTTGCCTATATCAATAAAAGCCTGGGCCTGGATATGGAGCGCGTGTCCTACAAGGGAGAGCCCGCCGCCATCAGCGATCTGATCCCGGGCCGGGTGCAGGCAATATTCGCCACGTCCAGCGCGGCGACCTATGTCAAGGATGGAAAGCTCAAGGCCCTGGTCACCACCTTGCCCAAGCGCAGCCCTTTGCTGCCCGATGTCGCGACCATGAAAGAAAGCGGCTTCCAGGATCTTCCCTTCTCGCCGGGCGGCGGCTGGCTGGGGATTTTCGGACCTGCCGGCATGGACCGGGCGGTGGTCGACCGTTTGAATGCCGCCTTCTCCAAGGCTTTGCGCGACCCCGAAGTCAAGCAGCAACTGGATCAGGCCGGTTTGAGCTATACGCCTTTCACCGTCGACGATTTCGCGGTTTTTGTTAAAGCGCAGCGCGATATGTATAAAAAAATGGTGGTTGACCTGGGCTTGCCCATGGTGGATTAAGGCGTGTGCCGGTTCGCCGGGATGCAAGCGCCGGTCGGCGCTCGCATCCCGGCGAACCATTTGCGCATTCAGGAGGAGAAATCCCCAATGGAGATTTATAAATGAGTTTTTGCAGCAAGATGAAACGGCCCGGCGCGGCGCTGGCGCGCCGGCTGCTTGCGGGCCTGTCCGCAACCATAGTCGCCGGGTCCGCATGCGCGGCCGATTTTCCCGCGCGGCCCGTGACCTTGGTCGCGCCCTATCAGGCGGGCGGCAGCGCCGATGGCATAGCCCGGGCGATTGCCACGGCGGCGGCCAGGGAACTGGGTCAGCCGGTGGTGGTCGAGAACAAGGCGGGCGCGGATGGCTTGATAGGAGCGATGGATGTTTTGAAAGCGCCGCCGGATGGCTATCGCGTGCTGTGGGGCGGGGCGGGTTCGATGATGGTGGTGCCCGCGCTGCGCAAGCATGCGCCGTTCGATCCTGTGACGGCGTTTACGCCTATCGCCGGTTCGGTGGATTTTTCGTTTTTCCTGTACGTTCATCCCAGCGTCCCGGCCAATACCATGCGCGAGTTCGTTGATTTCATCAAAGCGAATCCGGGCAAATACAACTATGCCACCGGCAATAATCAAGGCTTGCTGACGTTCGCTTATATAAACAAGAGCCTGGGTCTGGACATGGAGCGGGTGGCTTACAAAGGCGAGACTGCCGTGGTCGGCGATCTGATCCCGGGACGGGTGCAAGCCATGTTCGGAACCTCCACAGCCAGCCCGCATGTCAAAGATGGAAAATTGAAAGCGCTGGTGACTACGCTGCCTCAGCGCAGCCCCTTGCTGCCCGACGTTCCCACCATGAAAGAAAGCGGTTTTGATGATCTGCCGTTTTCGCCGGGCGGCGGCTGGCTGGGAATATTCGGGCCGGCCGGCATGGAAAGGCCGGTTGTGGATCGCCTGAACAAGGCTTTCGAGGCTGCCTTGAACGATCCCGAAGTGCGGAAACAGTTGGAGCAGGCCGGCTTGACCTATACGCCGCTCAGCGTCGACAAGCTGGCCGTATTTGTCAAGGATCAGCGTGATTTATACAAGAAAACCGTGAGCGAATTGGGTATTCCTTTGCTGGATTAGCCGCTGCCTTCGGTAGTGCGGGGCGCGAATGCCGTTACGGCACTCGCGCCCTTTTTTATGGATATATCGGGCTGGATATATCAGGCGACTTCGAACAGGCCGGCGGCGCCCATGCCGCCGCCGACGCACATGGCGACCACCACGTACTTGACTCCGCGCCGCTTCCCTTCGATCAGAGCGTGTCCGGCCAGGCGCGCGCCGGTCATGCCGTAAGGATGGCCGATGGAAATGCTGCCGCCGTTGACGTTATAGCTTGCCGGGTCTATACCCAGGAAATCGCGGCAATACAGCACTTGGCAGGCGAAGGCTTCGTTCAGTTCCCACAGCCCGATGTCCTGTATTTTCAGGCCGTGCTGGCGCAGCAGTTTGGGAATGGCATAGATAGGGCCTATGCCCATTTCCTCTGGTTCGCATCCGGCCACGGCGATGCCGCGATAGATGCCCAGAGGCGACAGGCCGCGCTGCTGGGCCAGTTTGGCGTCCATCACGACGCAAGCCGATGCTCCATCCGACAATTGGCTGGCATTGCCGGCGGTGACGCGCCCGCCTTCGATCACAGGGTTCAGCCTGGACAGCGATTCGAGGCTGGTTTCAGGACGATTGCCTTCATCCTTGCTTAATACGACTTCCTTATAGGTGACGGCCTGGGTGGCTTTGTCGGTAACCATCATAGTGGCCGATATCGGTACGATCTCGGTGTCGAACAGCCCTTGCTGCTGCGCCGCCGCTGTGCGCCTTTGCGATTCCAGCGAATAGATATCCTGGGCTTCGCGGCTAATGCCGTATTTTTCTGAAACGAACTCGGCGGTTTGCAGCATGGGCATATAGGCGTGGGATGCGGCGCTGATCACGCTTGGGTCCTTCTCGCTGGAGGCCCATTTGAAATAGTCGCTTTGCACCGCCGAGACGTTTTCCTGGCCGCCGGCCACCACGATGCTCATGCCGTCGCAGATGATTTGTTTTGCCGCAATGCCTATGGCCATCAGGCCCGAGGCGCATTGCCGTTCAATGGTCTGGCCGGCAACCGTGACGGGCAGGCCTCCCGCCAATGCGCCATGGCGGCCGATGTTCATGCCGGCGGTGCCGGCGGTCAGAACGGTGCCGACAACCACATCGTCGACTTCCGCGCCTTCTATCGAGGCGCGCGCCACCGCGTGGTTGATGGCGTGCCCTATTAGCGTGGGGGATTTGATATTGTTCAAGGAGCCGCGGAAGGCGCGGCCGATGGGAGTCCTTGCTGTTGATACGATGACGGCTTCTTTCATGTCGATGTTCCTGTGCGAAAATTCAAATGGATAATGTCATGGTGTGTTTTTTTATGCGGTCCAGTCGGACAGGCGTTCCGATTTTTGCGCCAGGCCGGCCAGCAGGCTGGACTGGGTCCAGTACCCCTGCGAGTTGCCGCGCGTGTCGCCATAGTGCTTGAGCCGCTGCGAGATTTTTTCCAGCCCGATCTGGTCCGCCATGAAGATCGGACCTCCTTTGTGATCGGGAAAGCCGTATCCGCAAACCCACACGACGTCGATATCGCCGGGCCGGTATGCAATGCCTTCTTCCAGGATGCGGGCCCCTTCGTTGATCAGCGGATACAGGCAGCGCTCGACGATTTCCTGATCCGTGATATCGGTTCGCCGCGCAATGCCGTGCTGCCGGGCCAATTCGGAGAACAGGCGGATGGCTTCAGGGTCTTGGACCGGGTTGCGGCCGTCGTAGCGGTAGTAGCCCGCCTTGGCTTTCTGGCCATTCCTGCCTTCTTCGAAAAGCTTGCGCACGACGGCGCGGTAGCTGTCGTCTTGCGGCAGCAAGCCGGCCTTGCCTTGTTCCAGCACTACTTTTGCGGCGACATCGGTGCCCGCCATATCGAGCATGCGGCACGGGCCCATGGCCAGGCCTAGCGCTTCAATCGCGCCGTCTATCTGGGCGGGCGTGGCGCCCTCCATCAACAGGAAGTCCGCTTCGCGCAGATAGCTCTCCAGCATGCGGTTGCCGATAAATCCATAGCAAACGCCGGATACCACCGGCACTTTTTTGATCGTGCGCGCCAGTTGCATTACGGTCGCCAGGACATCGGGAGCCGTGGCATCGCCCCGTACGACTTCGAGCAGGCGCATTACATTGGCCGGGCTGAAGAAATGCATTCCCAGCGTGTCTTGCGCGCGCCCTGTGGCCTGTGCCAGCACATTGACGTCCAGCGTCGAGGTGTTCGTGGCTATGATGGCGCCGGGCTTGCAAACTTGGCCCAGCCGGGCGCATACCTGCTTCTTGATCTCCAGGTTTTCAAAAACGGCTTCGATGACCAGATCGCAGTCCGATACAGAGTTGTAGTCCAGGGAGCCTTGCAACAGCCGCATCCGCTGGTTCACCTGTTCCGGCTTGAGCTTGCCTTTCGCCGCGCTGTTTTCGTAGTTTTTCTGTATGAGCCCCAGGCCGCGGTCCAGCGCTTCCTGGCTGGTTTCAACGATGGCGACCGGAATTCCCGCGTTCAGGAAATTCATGGCAATGCCGCCGCCCATCGTGCCGGCCCCGATGACGCCCACCTTGGCGATCGGGCGCAGCGGCAGCTTGGCCGCAAGCCCGGGAATTTTTGCCGCGCTGCGCTGGGCAAAGAACAGATGCTGCATGGCTTGAGCTTGTGTCGATGCCTGGCATTCGTGGAAAAGAGCCTGTTCGATTTTCTGTCCTTCGTCAAAGCGTAGCGTTGCGGCGGCCTCGACGCATCGGACGATGCGCTCGGCCGCCGGATAGGCGGCTTTTTTGCTGCGCGCCAATTCGAGTTCCCTGGCGAAGAAGTCCGGCTCGATGTGTTTGCCCTGAGGGCTGCGCTCCCGAGTCGGCCGAGGCCCTTTCTTGCCGGACAGCAGCGCGTGTACATAGCTCAGTCCCGAGGATAGCGGCTCCCCTTCGACCAGCGCGTCGATGATGCCCATGTCCAGGGCAGCCTGGGCCGAGACCGTTTTCCCGGTGGAAATGAGTTCCAGCGCTTTTACCGCGCCGATCAGCCGCGGCAACCGCTGTGTGCCGCCCGCGCCGGGCAGTACGCCCAGCAGCACTTCGGGCAGTCCCATCTGGGTTCCGGGCAATGCCACACGGTAATGGCAGGCCATGGCCAATTCGAGTCCGCCGCCCAAGGCGCTGCCGTGAAGGACGGCGGCTACCGGGAGCTTCAGGTTTTCTATCGCATTCATCAAGGGATTGAAGGCGTCGCCGCCGGCCGATGATGCCGATAGCTCGCCGATATCGGCTCCGCATACAAATGTGGGGCCGGCGGCATAGATCAGCACGGCCTCCAGGGATTTGTCTGATTCAATCTGCGCGATCAATTGGCGCAGGCTTTGAATCAACGCGTGCGATAGCGCATTCACAGGAGGGCGGTTGATCTGGATAACAGCAATATTGTCTTGGCAGGTCAGGGTTGCAACGTCGGTCATGGCGATTGGGTTCACTTGAAAATGGGGCCGGGAGTTCATGGTTGCGGCGGACGGCCGGCGGCAAAACCAAATGGCCGCGCAGCGTCGATGCCGGGTGCTATTCCGGTGTCCGGGATGTCAGGAAGTTTTCATACTGCTTGCGCAACGTGGCTTTGTGTATTTTGCCGGTCGCGGTATGGGGGATGTCGTCGACGAAAAGAATATCGTCGGGCAACCACCATTTTGCCACCTTGTCCTGAAGGAAATCGTAAAGATCCTGTTTCTCCAGGCCGCGGGTTTCTTTCAACACCACGATCAGCAAAGGCCGCTCGTCCCATTTAGGGTGCTTGACGCCGATAACCGCCGCCTCATGGATATCCGGGTGGGTCACGACTATGTGTTCGAGGTCGATGGAGGAAATCCATTCGCCGCCCGACTTGACCAAGTCCTTGGCGCGGTCGGTCAGGTGGATGTAGCCGTTGGGATCGATGATGGCGATATCGCCGGTGTCGAAGTAGCCGTCGCGGTCAAGCTGGCTTCCGGGATCCTGGCCATAGTAGGCATTGACAATGCATGGCCCTATGGTTTGCAAATGGCCCATCTGCTTCCCATCTCGGGGCAGTTCGTTTCCTTCATCGTCGATGATGCGATATTCAACCAGGAATGGTGGCCGCCCCTGGGTTTGCCGCAGTTTCATGAGCGCATCGCCGGACCAGTCTTTGGTTTCGGGCAAAAGCGTGCATATTCCACCCAAAGGCCCCATTTCCGTCATCCCGTAGGAGGAGCGCACCTCTGCCGCATGGCGTTGCGCGAATGCCTTGATCATGGGTTGCGGCGAGGGGGAGCCGCCGACATACACCCGTTTCAGTTCTGTCAGCGTTATGTTTTGCTTATCGAGATGGTCCAGCACGGCTTGCCATACGGTGGGCACTCCGCCGGCTATCGTGACATGCTCGCCGAGCAGCAGCTCGGCGATGGATGCGCCGTCCAGGCGCGACCCGGGGAACACCATGCCCGCGCCGGCCATCGGCGCCGAGAAAGGCCAGGTCCATCCGTTGGCATGGCACATCGGCACCACTTGCAGGATGACGTCCAGCGCGGAGAAGCCATACATGTCGGGGGAGGTACCGGTCAGGGACATCAGGACAATCGACCGGTGCGAATACAGTACCCCTTTGGGGCTGCCGGTCGTGCCCGAGGTATAAGCCAGGCTTGCCGCCGTATTCTCGTCGAAGACAGGCCATTCCAGGTCGCCGTCGGCATCGGCGATCCAGTCTTCGTACGACACCGCGTTGCGAAGACTGGTTTGCGGCATGTGGGCCCGATCGGTAAGGATGATGTAGCGCTCGACCGATGCGAGTTTGTCGGCCAAGCCTTCGAGCAGCTCCACGAAACTGGTATCCACCAGCAATATCCGGTCTTTTGCATCGTTGACGATGTGAACGATCTGCTCGGTGAACAAGCGTGGATTGATGGGATGATAAATGGCGCCGATGCCGGCGATGCCGTACCAGCACTCCATGTGCCTGGCGGTGCTCCAGGCTACGGTGCCTACCCGATCTCCCTGCTTTATTCCTTCGGCCATCAACTTTTGCGATACGCGCAATGCGCGCTGATGAATCTGCGCGTAGTTGGTGACGTGCAGCGGGCCTTCCACGGATCGCGTGACGACTCTGCGCTGTCCGTGCTCTCGCGCCGCGTGCTGGATTATGCGGTGGCACAACAGCGGCCAATCCTGCATCAAACCGTGCATAGTGAATCTCCTGAGTTGTCGGTACAGTATGGTTGAGCATAGGTCCACGGGAAATCGACAGGCATCCGTTTGTGGCGTGCCGGAAGGCCTTGGCCCCGTCGGCCTTTTTGTTCCAGTTTACGCAAATAACATGCCAGTTTGTAGCGCCGTTGGCGGATCCCCGGCGGGAAGGGCGTGCGCCGGCGGGTTTGCCTGCGCGCTGGAAGGCCGCGCGAAAAACACACTGCGATTTCCCGTCAGGCGGCGCGATACCGTGCTCCGTTGCTGTCCTTGGCAGATACACCTTAGTGGAAAAAGGTGCGCGCGGTGTACACCTTGCACCATGTTGCCGGTGCTCAGCGGCAAGGATGCGTCGATGCCGCGAAGCTGGCATCGATATTGCTTGGTATCCTTGTACAGGAGCTGCCTGAAACACCAATTGACCTGCAAACTACCCAACCTGAGACACTGAAATGACTACTCCCACCGACATAAACACCAAACCGGACGAAGCCGGCGTCGCCGTGCGCCGTGCATTGCTGGGCGACGAATATTATGAAAATTCGATGCGCAATCAAACCGGTTTCGATCAGGAATGGCAGACCTACATCACCAATCAAGTCTTTGGCCGCACATGGGCCCGGGGCATTCTCGAGCATCGCCAGCTTAGCCTGATCAATCTCGGCATGCTGGCGGGCCTGGGAAGAATGGAAGAGTTCGAGCTGCACTTCAAAATAGCGCTCAATGTCACCAAGGTTCCGCTGGTTCAGCTGCGTGAAATTTTGCTGCATATCGGCATGTATTGCGGCGTTCCCATTGGCCGCGACTGCTTCGCGATCGCGCGCAGAATCCTCAAGGAAGAGGGAACGGATCTGTCGGTGCTCGGCGAAGCGGACTGATACGCGCGCTTGGCGCAAGCCATGCTGTACCTAAACTTTATAAACGGATTTGTTCATGACGCTAGATGAAAAGATTTTCCGGCTGGACGGCAAGGTTGCGGTCGTCACCGGCGGTGGCGGCGGGATAGGGGATGCGATTTGCCGCCTGTTCGCCAATGTGGGGGCGCGGGTTGCCTGCCTGGATATGGATTTGCAGGCCGCGCGGGCCACCGCCGACGGCATCGTGGCGGCCGGCGGCCAGGCCATCGCCGTGCAGTGCGATGTGGCCTCCGAAGCCTCGACGCTGTCGGCCGCCGCCGCGGTGGCCGCGGCGTTCGGCAACGCGAACGTGCTGGTCAATGGCGCGGCGATGCTGGATCAATCGGGAACCATCCTGGAGATCGATCCCCAGGAGTGGGAAAACGTGCTCAAGGTGAACCTGACGGGGGCCTACCTGGTGTCGCGGGCCATACTGCCGGGCATGATAGCCGGCGGTGGCGGGTCTGTGATTCATATTGCGTCGATGCATGCCAGCGTGGGGCGGGCCGGGCGCGTGTCCTACACCTCGTCCAAAGGCGGCATGCTGCAATTGGGCCGCACCATGGCGGTGGACCATGCGGCGCAAGGCATACGCGTCAATACCTTGTCGCCCGGCGCGGTCGATACCCGCCGAATCTCTTTTCGCTATGGCGGCGCCTTGCCTGAAGAACTGCGCCGGCAAACCGCGTCGAAATACTTGCTGAATCGTTTCGCGCATCCGAATGAGCTGGCTACCGCCGCCTTGTTCCTGGCCAGCGATGCGTCATCCTTCATGACCGGCGCTGATTTGCTGGTCGATGGGGGGTATTGCGCAGTTTAAGTCCTGAATCGGCCCGCAAGTTCTTGCGGGCCATTCCGGCGCTTACCGCTGGCGCAATTGGCGCCGCAGTATCTTTCCCACCGCTGTCTTGGGAAGCTCTTCGCGGAACTCGATGAGTTTCGGACGTTTATAGCTGGTAAGCCTGGCGCTGCAGTATTCGACAATCTGCGCCTCGGTAAGTCCGGGGTCTTTCTTGACCACGACAAGCTTGACCGCCTCGCCGGTCTTTTCCGCGGGAACGCCCACGGCGGCGCATTCCATGACGCCGGGCATGCTGGCGACGACCTCTTCGATTTCATTTGGATAAACGTTGAAGCCGCTGACCAGGATGACGTCTTTCTTGCGGTCTACGATGCGGAAGTAGCCCCGTTCGTCCATGATGCCGATATCGCCCGATTTGAAATAACCGTCGGCGGTCATGGCATTGGCTGTTTCATCCGGCCGGCGCCAATAACCCAGCATGACCTGCGGTCCCTTTATGGCGATTTCCCCCGCCTGCCCCATGGCGACTTCGCGGTCTTCGTCATCGATGAGTTTCATCAGCGTGTTGGGCAGCGGAATGCCTATGGTGCCATTGAACGTTACGCGGACGGCGGGATTGGCGCAGGCGGTGGGAGAGGTTTCGGTCAGGCCGTATCCTTCGCGGATAGGACATCCGGTTTGTTCGAACCAGCGCTCGGCGACAGGGCGCTGTATGGATGAGCCGCCTCCGACGCAGACCCGCAGATTGCTCCAGTCCACGGTGCCGAAGTCGGGATGGTTCAGCAGGCCGTTGTACAGTGTGTTGACGCCGGGCAATTCATGGAACACATGCCGCGATAGTTCCTTGAGCATGGCGGATAAATCCCGGGCATTGGGAATGATGATGGTTTTTCCGCCTGTGCGCATGGACAGCATGACAACCAGCGTGAACGCGAAAATATGGTACATGGGCAATGCGCAAACGTTCGTTGGTTGTTCGTTGGCGGGAAAGTCGCGCATGGCGGGCTCGTTCCACGCTTCGAACTGCAGCACATTGGCGATCAGGTTCCGGTGCGAGAGCATGGCCCCTTTGGAGATGCCGGTCGTGCCGCCGGTATATTGCAATACAGCGATATCTTCGGCATTGACGGCGGACGGCAGCAGGGTTTCATGCGAGCCCTGCGCCAGCGCTTTATCGAACGCGATAACGGCCCGCGGCGCTTGGACCGTGGATTTTGCCGATGGCGCGGCGGGCAGCGCAAGCGCATCGCCGGGCTTGCAGACGATAATGCGTTCAATCGATAGGCCTTCCGCGTCCGGTGCCAACACTGGCAGGCAGGATTCCGCGATGACCAGCGCCCGCACGTCGGCATCGCGCAGTTGGTAGTCCAACTCGCGCGAGGTATACATGGGATTGATGTTGACGACGACCAGTCCGGCGCGCAGGGCCGCGGTTATGGCGATGGGATATTGGGGCAGATTGGGCAGCATGACGCCCACCCTGTCCCCCGGCCGCAAGCCCGCGCCCTGGAAATAGCAGGCCAGCGCCTTGCCCAGGGCATCGATTTCGCCATAAGAAATATCTCTGCCAAGATAGCTATAGGCCACCCGTTCTTTGTAGTTCCGGAAGCTTTCTTCCATCAAGGCGGCAAGGTTTTCGTATTGGGACAGATCTACATTCGCGGGCACTCCGTCCGGATAGCTTTTTTGCCAGATGGGTTCCGTCATTTTTTCACCAGCGGGCAGGCGCTTTCAGACAGCGGGCGGTAGGCGTCGGCGGCGGGAATGGTCGCCTTGATCTTCAGCAGATCCCAGTCTCCCTTGGATTCCGACGGCTTTTTGGCTTCGGCCAGGAGCATGTCGTAGACCATGCGGCCATCGGCGCGGATACGGCCATTGGAGGTATAAAAATCATGTATCGGCGTTTCTTTCATTTTGGCGGCGACGGCATCGGCGTCGGCGGTGCCGGCGGCCTTGACGGCATTCAAGTAATGCAGCGTGGCGGAATACGCGCCGGCCTGCACCATCGAAGGCATGCCTTTGTGCCGCTCGTAGAAGCGCTTGGACCAGGCCCGGGTCTGATCGTCCTTGTCCCAATAGAAGCCGGTGGTGAACTGCAGCCCTTGCGCCGCTTTCAAGCCCATGCCCTTGATGTCGTGCAGGAATACCAGCAGGGTGGCCAACTGCTGGCCGCCCTGGGTGATGCCGAATTCGGACGCTTGCCTTACCGAAGTCTGGGTATCGGTGCCTGCGTTGGCCAAGCCTATCACCTTTGCCCCGGAAGCCTGCGCTTGCAGCAGATATGACGAAAAATCGGCGCTTGCCAAGGGTGCGCGCACCGAGCCCAGGATTTTCCCGCCATTTGCCTGGATGACCGCCGTGGTGTCCTTTTCCAGGGCGTGGCCGAAAGCATAGTCGGCGGTAATGAAGAACCACTTATCGCCGCCTTGCCGCGTGATGGCGGCTCCCGTGCCATGAGCCAGCGCATAGGTGTCATAGACATAATGGACGCCGTAGGGCGAGCACTCGGCGTTGGTCAGGCTCGACGATGCCGATCCGGCGAAGATGGTGATTTTCTTCTTTTCGCGGCCCAGTTTTTGCAGTGCAAGCGCCGACGCCGAGTCGGTGGACTCGATGATCATGTTGACCTGGTCGCGGTCATACCACTCGCGCGCGCGGGCCGCCGTGATGTCCAGCTTGTTTTGGTAATTCGCCGACAGAACCTCGATGGGGCGGCCCAGGACCTTGCCGCCGAAGTCCTCGACGGCCATCTTGACGGCGGTCACCACGCCCGGACCGCCATGGGCCGAATAGACGCCAGTCATATCGACGATGGCGCCGATATTGAACGGCGCCGCTTTCTGGGCATGTGCGCCGGGCGCCAGCAGGCATGTACCGGCAAGTACAGCCAAACATGTTTTGCCTAATTTATTCTTTTTCATTGTCCACTCCTCCGTTTCTGAAAATATCGTTCCTGTGCCGGGTCCAGGCTGGAGCCCGGCACGGGGCGCTGGATGTCATGCAGTAATGCCGAGTACGTACTTTCCTGTTGCTTTCCCGGCTGCCAGGACCGACAGCGCTTCGGCGAACCGCTCCAGGGGAAGCGTTTGCGCAATGTCGGGCTTGAGCGCGCCGCTGGCATGCAGGGCAAAAAGACGCTGCTGCACGTCGCGCACAAGTTCGGGCTGGCGTTCGCGATAGTCGCTCCATTGCAGGCCGCTGACGGCTATGTTCTTGACCAGCAGATAGTTGGCCTTGATGGTGGGAATGCGTCCGGCCGCGAAGCCTATGACCACTACGCGCCCGCTCCAGGCGACCGCGCGCAGCGAGGCGTCGAATATGTCGTCTCCCAGCAGGTCCAGGACGACATCGGCGCCGTGGCCATCGGTGCAGGCATAGACTTGATCGCGCAGGCTGTCGCGCAGGTTTTCCGCAGCCAGGTCGATGACGTGGTCGGCGCCGTGGCGGCGCACCGCGTCGGCTTGTTCTTTTGTGCTGACGCCTGCCAGGGCAATGCCTCCCAGGCCCTTGACCAATTGAATGGCTGCGCTGCCCACGCCGCCGGCCGCGCCATTGATCAATACCCGATCGCCGGCGCGGAACTGGCCGCGCTCGACAAGTGCGAAATAAGCGGTCTGGTATACGAGGCCCATGGCGGCCGCGTCAATGTCGCTGATGGAGTCGGGCAGCAAATGGCAGTTTTCGTAGTGGGTGGCGGCGCAACTGGCATAGCCGCCATACTCCATCTGGGCCACCACGCGGTCTCCCGGCTTGAATCCATGGACCGAACTGCCTGCTTCGCGCACGACCCCGGCCACGTCTTTGCCTGGAGTAAACGGCAGCGGGGGCAGGATCTGGTATTTGCCGCTGATCACCAGCAGGTCGGGGAAGTTCACGCCCGCGGCAGTGACGTCGATAAGGACTTGATCTTTGCCGCAGACGGGATCGGCCAGTGTTTCCACATGCAGGGTTTCGGGCGCGCCGAAATGACGGATAAGCACTGCTTTCATTGGGGTTTTCCTTTAAAGCCAAGGACGCTCGCATTGTCTTGCCCCAGTTCGGGCGCGGAGAGCGATTTGTTTGAGTGACGGAAGTCCGGGCAGATCGGCACAGGCAGGGCAGGCATGCTTCGTCCGCCCTGGCCGACTATCGAATGGTCAAACAGCCCGCGCGAGATGAAGTGCGGATCCTGCACGGCCTCTTCAAGGCCCACCACCTGCACCGCGCAAATGTCCTGGCCGGCAAAACGCTCTGTCCAGTAGGCCGCGGGACGCGCGGCGATGGCCTGGGCCACGCCGGCCCCTACCGCTACGCTATCTTGTTGCGCGAGCAGTTCCGGCGCATCGATCAGTTCCAGAAACTTGCGCCAGAATTTCTCTTCCAGCGGCGCCGCGGCGATATAGCGGTCATCCTGGGTACGGTAGATGCGGTAGCGCGGGGTGCCGCCGGTCACCAGTTCCGCGCCCGGACGGGGCCATTGGCCTTCGCTCCAGCCATTGCCCAGTGCCCAGTACATAAGCGGGAACAGATTGTCGGCCATGGCAATATCCAGATGGCGGCCCTGGCCATCGTGGTCGCGCTGGCGCAGCGCAAGCAGAATATTCATGACCGCCGGATAGGTGCCGGCGGCCAGGTCGGCGGTCAGCACGGGAGGGATGCCCGGGGCGCCGTCGCTATCGCGGCTCAGGGCCAGCATGCCGGTTTCGGCCTGATAGTTCAGGTCATGAGCGGCGACATGCGCCTTTGGCCCCGTTTGCCCATAGCCGGTGATGGAACAATAGATCAGCCTGGGGTTCAGGCGCGCCACGGTCTGGTAGTCGAGCCCCAGTCTTTGCATCACGCCGGGACGGAACTGTTCCACCAGCACGTCTGTGTCGGCGATCAACTGTTCTATCCGGGCGCGCTGTTCCGCCGACTTCAAGTCCACGCAGATGGATTTCTTGCCCCGATTCAACAGGGCGAAATTGACGCTGCTGTTTTCGAACTTGGGAACGTACGAGCGCATTTCGTCGCCCTCGAGCCGCTCCACCTTGGTGACATCGGCGCCGGCCTCGGCCAGCAGCAGCGTGCACATAGGTCCGGGAAGCAGGGTGCTGAAATCGAGCACCTTGACCCCTTCAAGCGGCTGCATCGTCGCCTCCGCCGGTATGCCGCTGCCAGGCGACCTGGGCGCGCCGCGCCGCGGCGTAGGGCTCTTGGCCCAGCGCCTGGTAAAGCTCCTGGGTTACACGGTAATGATGATGCAGGCCGCTGCGCTCGAGCAGCGCTATCGGGCCTTCCGGGTAGCCCAGGCCCAGGCGCAGGGTTTTATCCATATCGGCCGCGCTGGCCAGGCCTTCGTCCAGCCTGCGCAGCGCGGCGTTGTAGTAGGGGCGCACCAGCCGGTTGACAATGCGTCCGGGGAAATCATTGCAAACGGCGACCACCAGGCCGGCTTGCTCGAATGCCGATTTGGCGGCGGCCACGGCAGCCGGGTCGGTAAAAGATTTTTTCACCAGCTCGATCAGCTTGCCGGGCTCCGAATCGCCCAGCCTGAATCGGGCGAATCCGACGACATTGGCGGGCCCATCGTCTGCTTCGCCGATATGCACGCCCAGGCATTCGTTGTCCAGTTCGATGGCGGCAAAGGGGGCTTGCGCATGCCGCCTGGCTTCCCGCGCATACGCTTTTGCGGCATCGGCGCCGATGAAAACGCAGGACGGGCCTTCGGCGACCGCCGCGGTCGTGAATGGGTGAGATTCTGGGAAAGAAGGGCTGGCGCCTGCGTCGATGATCCGGTAGGTCATGGTGCTCATGCTCCGTAAATTTTATTGTCCGAGTACGAATGGAACCCTTGGCCGGTTTTTCGGCCCAGGCGTTTGGCGCCTATCATGCGCTTGACCAGCGCCGGGCAGGCCGCGCGCGGTTCATGGGTCAGGCCATGCAGCGCCTCGCATAGCAATTTCTGGGTGTCCATTCCGACCATATCCAGCAGTTCCAGAGGGCCCAGCGGGTAGCCCAGGGCGGTTTTGATCGCCTTGTCGATTTCGGCTGCTTCGGCTACCCCTTGATCCACCATGTTGATGGCGTCGTTGTGCCACGGGATCAAGAAGTAGTTCAAGATGAATCCCGGCGTGTCGCGGGTGCGCACAGGCTGTTGCCTCAGCTCCAGGCAGAAGGACCAAGCCGCATCGAAGGTTTCCTGGGTAGTGTTCATGCCGGGCGACATTTCGACCAGCTTCATTAATTGAGCCGGCAGGCAGAAGTGCATTCCCACCACCCGGTCGTCGCGCCCGCTTCCGCCGGCGATCTCGGTAATGGAAATCGTCGAGGTATTCGAGGCGAAAATCGTGTGCGGTGCGCAAATGCTGTCGAGCTTGCTGAAAAGATCGTGCTTGACCTGCAAATCCTCGTAGACCGCTTCGATCACCAGATCGCAATCGGCAAGCTCGTTGATGTCGGTAGTGGCATGCCAACTGCTCATGATTTGTTCATCCTGGCCGGCGGCCAGTTTGCCGCGCTCAACCGATTTGCGCAGGAATGCGCTGGTCTGGGTGCGCGCCTGCTCGAGCATTTCCGCCCGAGTGTCGTAAATGCGGGTTTTGAAGCCGGCCCGCGCGACGACGATGGCGATGCCTGTGCCCATGGTGCCGCATCCCACCACGCCTACTGTTTTTATGGAGTTCATCGTTTTTCCTTGGACAGAAAACTGCGTCCGATAAGTTGTCTGTGGATCTGGTTCGTTCCTTCCCATATCTGGGTGATTTTGGCGTCGCGCATAAGCCGTTCCACGCGGAAGTCCTTGCAATAGCCGTATCCGCCCAGCAACTGGACCGCATCGGTCGCCATGCGCATGGCAAGGTCGGTGGCTTTCAGCTTCAGAATCGAAGCTTCTATGCCGAAGTCGGTTTCGCCGATGTCTATTCTTTGTCCAACCCGCCATAGCCACGATTCGCACATGACAAGTTCGGCGGCAAGATCGGCTACAGAAAACTGCACGCCCTGGAATTCCAGCAGGCGCTTGCGGAACTGGCGGCGCTCATTGATGTATTCGACCGCGTCTTCGAAGGCGGCGCGCGCAATGCCCAGGGCATGGGCGGCCACGCTGGGCCTGGATTTATTCAGCGAAGCCAGAAGAATCCGCAAGCCTTCGCCGGGTTCGCCCAGGACATTGGCGCGCGGGATCCGGCAATGATCGAAAGCCAGCGATGCGGTGCTGGAGGCCCGGGTGCCCATCTTGTCTTCTGTGCCGGTAACGGTCAGCCCGGGCGCGCCTTTCTCGATAATGACCGCCGTAATGGCGGCCTTCGGGTCATCGATGCCCGCCCATTTCCCAAAGACGACATAGATGTCGGCGACATCGCCGTTAGTGATGAATATTTTCTCGCCGGTGATCTCTACGTCGCCGTCTTTCTCGGTGAACAGGGTTTTCATGCCGGTGGCATCCGACCCGGCGGACGGCTCGGTAATCACCAGCGAAGCCAGGCCGCCTTCGGCGATGCGCGGCAGCAAGCGCTGTTTCTGTTCTTCGTTGCCGAAATCGATCAGCGGCTTGATGGCATGGAAATTGGTTGCCCAGACGATGCCGGTCGAGGCGCAGGCTTTGGAGATTTCGCGCACGCAAGCCAGATAGCAGGAATACGAAAGGGGCGCCCCGCCGTATTCTTCAGGAATGAACATGGCGTTCAAGCCCAGCTGATTGATATCGGCGACATTGGCCCAGGGAAATGCGCCGGTCTGGTCCAGTTCCGCGGCGCGCGGCTTTATTTTGTCGCGCGCCAGGATATGCACGGAATCCAGCAGCAGGGTTTCTTCTTCAGACCACTGCAGCGAGGCGTCCAGTCGTTCAAGTACATTCATTTTCAATTTCCCGTTCAGGCTTGAACGGCTTGCGCGCCGTCGATATAAAGGGTTTCGCCGCTCAGGAAGCCGGACTTCAGGACGAACAGCGAGGTCACCAGGCGGCCGACATCGCGGGCTTCGCCCGGCTTGCCGCGCGGGATGCGTTTGGCCAGGTAGGCGCTAAGCGGGCCCGATGCCATGGCTTCGCGGTTCAGGTCTGTGACGATATAGCCGGGCGCTACATTCAGGACACTTATGCCGGCGGATGCCCACTCCACGGCCAGGCAGCGGGTGATGGCGCCGACGGCGGCCTTCGAAGCGCAATACCCGACGTTTCTCTTGACCCCCAGCTTATCGAAAAAAGAGCCGATATTGACAATGATGCCGCCGCCGTTTTCTTTCAGCAGCGGGTAAACGGCCTGGCTTCCGCGCAGGACCGACAGGGCGTTGACTTCCATGAGTTGCGAGAAATCGGCGGCGGTAAGGGTGGCCGAAGGGCTCTCGGTATGCAGGCCCGCGTTATTGACCAGGCCGCTGACAGGCTGGCCCACCCGCTTGGCCAGGCCTTGGATGGCCAGGGTCAATTGCTGCGCGTCGGTGACATCGCAGGTCGCGGCGTGCCAGCGTTTCGTGACGTCAGGGTCTATGCCGGCATGGGCGGGCAGATCGCCCGAGCGCGACAGGCAGCCGACTTCAAAGCCGTGTTGCGCCAGCTCCAGCGCTATCGCCGCGCCTATGCCGCGGCTGGCGCCCGTTACGATTACAAATCCTTGGCTCATATCATTGATCCTTGAAAATTGCGGGTCTTTTTTCGATGAAGGCTTGCAGGCCTTCGGCGGCGTCTTGCGTGCGGTATGCAAGCGTGGAGAGATCCCGTTCTATTTGCAGGCCTTCATGCAAGGAGGTTTGCATGCCGCGCTGAACCGCCTGGCGGGCGAAGTCCAGCGCCAGCAAGCCTTGCTGTAAAAACGGCGCCAGAAAACGGCTGCCGATTTCCGCCGGCTCGCCTTCGTCGTCCAGGCGATTGACCAGCCCGATGCGTTCGGCCTCTTCGGCCTCGACAGTGCGTCCGGAAAGAATGATGTCCAGCGCGCGCCCTTCGCCTATCAGGCGCGGCAAACGCTGGGTTCCGCCGTAGCCGGGAATCAAGCCCAGCTTGACTTCGGGCAATCCCATCTTGGCGCGCCGCGTGGCGACGCGGAACGTGCAGGCCAGCGCCAATTCCAGGCCGCCGCCGAATGCATAGCCGTGTATGACCGCCACCGAAGGAATCCGAAGCTGGGCCAGATGATTGAAAACCGCCTGGCCCAGCGCGGCCCCTTCATGCTCTTCGCGCAGCGAGCGGCCTGTCAGTTCGGGAATGTCGGCGCCCGCGCAAAAAGCCTTCTGCCCGGCTCCGATCACGATCAGGCCGCGCGCCCCCGAGCGTTCTACTTGATCGAGCGTATCGTCGAGCTCGCGGAGTATGGCAAAACTCAGCGCATTCAGGGATGCCGGGCGATTCATGGCGATGGTCGCGATACCGTCTTTCAAGGCAAGTTCGATAGTCATGCGTTGTTTCCAATAGGTTGTTCAGAGGCCGGCTCTACCCAGCGCACCGCCTGGGGCTGGAGGCGTCCCGATTTGACTTGTTCGACCAGTTCGCGCTTTAGCACTTTGCCGCTCGGAGTCAGGGGAAAGCTGTCCGTGCATAAAAAATATTCAGGCATGTCGTACTTCGACAGGCCGGCCTCGCGCAGATGGCGCAAGACGGCCATGGCGTCCAGCGTTGCGTTCTCGTCGCAAATGATGGCCAGGCACACTTTCTCGCCCAGGCGGGTATCGGCCACTGGAAAGGCCGCCGCCTTGACGATGCCCGGGTGCCTGTGCGCCAGGTCTTCAATGCGCGCGGGATAGATGTTGTGGCCCCCGCGTATGATCAAGTCTTTTTTGCGGCCTACGACGTGCAGGCATCCTTGTTCGTCGATGATGCCCAAGTCGCCGCTCATGAACCAGCCCGACGCGTTGAATGAGGTTTCCGTCGCGTATTGGTTGTTGTAGTAGCCCAGCATGAGCACGCCGCCGCGCCCGCCGATTTCACCGACTTCGCCCGGAGCCGCTTCGGTGTCTGGATCGTCCTGTTTCCAGATGCGCACGTCATAGCCTGCGCAGGCGCGTCCGCAGGTGGCGACTATCGTCGAGCCGGTGTCGGACGGCAGGGTATATTGATGCGAGCCGTTTTCGGTCATGCCGTAAACGTTCTGGGGCGTTACGCCTATGTGCAGGAACTGCTGCGCCACTTCGCGAGGTATGGGCGAACCGGCCATATAGAATGCCTGCACATTGCCCAGCTGCGATACATTGCGCCGCTTCAATTCGCTGAGTATGTCCATGGCATGGGTAGGAACGCCCATGACGTAAGATGCGCCGGTTTCAATAATCCAGTCCAGCGCCGATTTGCGCGTGGCCGAGTCGTATATGACCAATTCCAGGCCTGCGACCAGCGCTTGTTCCAGGGCAACGGTGCCGATATGGTGGCTCATGGGGCTAAGCGTGAGCAACACCGTATTGGAGGTATGGTGCCAGTCGGAAACCAGGGCGCGTCCATTGGCCAGCAAGGTGTTGTCGCTATGCATGACACCCTTGGGCGTGCCCGTGGTGCCCGATGTGAACGCCAGATAGACAATCTTGTCTGGATTCAGGTTGGGCGCATTCATGACCATGCTTGTGGTCGCCTGATCCGGAAATGCAAGAGCGCCCGCCGGCACGGCGGCGGCCGCGTTTTCGGGAGCCAGGGCATAAAGACACTTCAGCGTCGGTATGTCGCCGGCTCGTTCGAAAATCGACTGGCGGTCGGCATCGGCACCATAGCCGGGCATGGCAAACAGGGCCTTGCAACGGATGCGCTCGAGCAGGCCGACGATTTCGTCGACCGTGTAGTTCTGATGCAGCGAGGGGCAGCATACATAGCCATTCCTGGAGCATGCCAGGAACACCAGCACGTTTTCTATTCTGTTGGGAAGCCAAACGGCTACACGATCTCCCGCCAGCAAGCCTGAGCGATGCATATCCTCGGCGACCAGGTCGACTTTATCCAGCACTTCGCGCCAGCTCAGCCGGCGATACGGGTCGCGCAATGCGCAGGCAGTGGGCCTGTTGGTGGCATGCTGGCGCACTAGCGAGTAGAGCGTATCCTGTTGCCAGACGCCGGCCAGATAATGCTCGCGGGCAGCCTGCGGATCGTGGAGGGTAAGCATCTTGTTCATGGGGATGCGGCCTGCTTAGTGACCGAAACGCGTGGCGTCGGGCTTTCTGCGCTCGGCAAAAGAGCTGGCCATCTCGTCGTGTTCGTCGGTTTCCAGATAGTTGCGCAGCAATATGTCATGCGCCATGCGCGAAAGCCCGCCGACCCCGCCATGCCGGGCATTGAACGCGGACTTGACGGCGGCCAGGGCCAGAGCGCCTCGATCGGCGATTTCAAGAGCCATCGCGCGCGTTGCGTCGCCCAATTCGGCATGCGGCACCACTTTGTTGATCAGCCCCATGTCCAGCGCTTCCTTGCGGCGATATTTTCGGATTCCGGTACCACATTTCCTTGGCGCGTTTTTTGCCGACCAGGTCTTCCAGATACCAGGTGCCATAGCCCGCGTCGAAGCTGCCCATCATGGGTCCGACCTGGCGGAACATGGCGCTGCTCCTTGACGCGATGGTGATATCGCACACCATCTGCAGCACATTGCCCCCGCCCACGGCGTAGCCGTTGACCGACGCGATGACAGGCTTCTGCAGGCGGTCGATGCTTTCGTACATTTCCAGCGTGGGCAGCACGCCGGCGTACAAGAGGGTGTCCTCCATGCCTTCCTTGCGTCCGCCCAGGCAGAAGAACCGGTCGCCGGCGCCGGTCATCACAATCACGCGGGTGCGTGTTTCGCGCCGGATTTCATTGATGCAGTCGCGGATTTCATCGCACATCAGCGGCGTGAACATGTTGCCGTCTTCCGGACGATTCAGGGTAATCGTTCCGATCGGGCCGTCTTCGACGTATAAGATTTCTTTGTATTCCATTTTTTGCTCCTGGTAGTTAATTAAATGACGCCCGATTGCCGCAATTTGTTTATTTGCTCGGCTTTCATGCCCAGCCATTCTTCAAGCACAAGACTCGTATCTTCGCCCAAAGACGGCGGAGGTTTGCGGTGCACTTGTTGCGATCCATTGAATGTGATTCCCAGGCCTATCTGGGGAACCGGCCCGCCTTGGGCATCGATAGTGTAGAGAAATTGTTTTGCCAGCAAATCGGGATCCGCGGCCACATCGTCCAGCCGATTGATCGGCCCTGCCGGGATGCGGTTTTGGGCGAACAGGGCCAACCACGAATCGCGCGGCTCAAGGCGCAGAATCCGGGCTATCTTTTCGACGATGTCGGCCCGATGCCGGCGCCGGCCGCTATTCGTGGCGTAGTCTGGATTGGCGCCGAACTCCGGATCTTGCACCGCGGTCCAGAATCGTTTCCAGATCTCGTCATTGCCCAGCCCCAGAGCAATCTTCTCGTCGGCCGTATCGAAGGTCTGGTAAATCGCAATCACAGAGTCTTTGCCGCCGGACCGGGTAGGCAATTCGTCGGAGCTTAAATAGGAAAGCAGGCGCGGCGAGACGAATCGCGTCATGCTTGCCTGCATGGAGACGTCGATCTGGCTGCCTTTTCCCGTGCGCTGCCGCGCAACCACGGCCGCAAGGATGGCCATGGCCACATCCTGTCCCGCGAGCATGTCGGCGGCGGGCGTTCCGACTTTCTGGGGATCCGAATCGGCTTCGCCGGTCAGGTCCATGATGCCTGAATAGCCTTCGGCAATCAGGTCATAGCAGGGCAGGTTGCTGCGGGGGCCCTCAAGGCCGAAGCCGGTAAGGGAAGCATGGATCAGCTTGGGAAATTTCGAATGCAGACTGGCATAATCCAGGCCCAGCTTGGCTTGCGTGCGCGAGACTATGTTCAACACCAGGACATCGGCGGTTTCCAGAAGCCTTTCAAGTATCGACAGCCCTTCGGGAGTGCTGACATTCAAGGTCATGCTGTGCTTGTTTCGATTCACGCTCAAGTACCAGGGCGATTCGCCCGCCAGGAATGGCGGTCCCCATTGCCGGGCATCGTCGCCCGCGCCGGTTTTTTCGATTTTCAGCACCGTCGCGCCAAGGTCGCCCAGTAATTGAGTGGCATAAGGACCTGCTATTGACGTCGTCATGTCGAGGATGCGCAGCCCTTCCAGGAGGGTCAATCCTTCAGATCGTTGAACTTTCGGCAGTTTTTGGTAGGGAAGCATCGGAATACCTTTTATTACGTTCCCCACGGACAACGCAAAATCCATGCCAGTTCCGCATGACATTTCATGAAAGATAATCGATACAGCATTGCCGCGGTCTGGAGCTTGTGCAAGGCAGTCGATTGGCCCTGCGCGGCTGTCGCCATCTGCTTATCCCAGTGTGTTTTCCGAGTACACTAGCCTCAATTAGAAAGACAGAAATACATCAGGAGGACAACACTTGTGAAGTGGGGTGGGCGCGGCGTATTGGTATTGAATTCAGATGGCGGCATTGCCTTTTCCGCGGGAATCGCGTGTGATTCGTTCGTTCAGTCCGAACTTGTCAAGCGATGGCTCGCGCGGGACCGGCAGCCGCTTCCTGTCCTGTTTTCCCTGGGCAACCTGGCCGAGCCGGTCAGTGTCCTGTCTTACAGCACCCCGCAGTCCATGTGTTTCATTGTGCATAAGCACGAAGAAGGCGATCCTTTGTTCGAGTTCGTGGGTAGCGTGGATTTCGCCGCGGATATCCTGCGTTATTTCGTGACGAATCCCTACGAGGCCATGACGGTCGTGGACCAGAATGCTGTCATTCGCTACATGAGCCCGGTGCACGAACAGTTTTTCGGTGTGTCGCTGGGGGATGCGATCGGCAGGCAAGCCAATGAAGTAATCGAAAACAGCCGCCTGGACATGGTTTTGCATACCGGGAAGGCGGAAATCGGCGACATCCAGAAAATGCGCGGAACCACCCGTGTCGTCAGCCGCAGCCCCATATTCGATCCGTCCGGACACATCGTGGGGGCAATCGGGCAAGTCATGTTCAAAAGCCCCAGCGCCTTGCAGGCATTAAGCAGCGAGATCAATCGCCTGCGCCAGGAAATCAGTTTCTACAAACGGGAACTGCCGCGTTTGCAAGGCCAATTCCAGGGTCTGGAAGCCATCGTGGGCAATAGCGACGCGATTGTGAAGCTGAAAGAAAAAATCGTAAAAATAGCGCCGCTTGATGTGCCGGTCCTGCTGGTCGGCGAAAGCGGGGTGGGCAAGGATCTGGTGGCGCATGCCATCCATCTTTTAAGCAGCCGCACAAGCAAGCCCTTGGTCCTGATCAACGCCGCCGCCTTGCCCACCAGCCTTGTGGAAGCGGAACTGTTCGGATACGAAGGCGGCGCGTTTACCGGCGCCGAGCGCAAGGGGCGCAGCGGCAAATTCGAACAGGCGGACCAAGGCACGCTGTTTCTGGATGAGATCGGCGATATGCCCCTTGAAGTCCAGGTCAAGCTGCTGCGTACTTTGCAGGACGGCACATTCCAGCGGGTCGGCGGGTCGTCGGCGAAAAAATCGGACTTCCGCCTGATTTCAGCCAGCAACCGCGACTTCAAGAATATGCTGGAAAACGGCACATTCCGCCTTGATCTGTTTTATCGCATCAGCGCAATAACCATACGCGTCCCGGCATTGCGGGACCGGCTGGACGATATCCCGCTGCTCGTCGAAACCTTCTTGCGTACTTTCGTGAAACGCCATGGAATAGCCGAGAAAAAAATCGGTCCGGGCGTAATCGAGTATCTGCAGTCCCTGCCCTGGCCGGGCAATGTGCGGCAGTTGCAGCATACGGTGGAGAGGGCGGCCATTTTTTCCGATAGCGACGAAATCTCGATTCAGGATTGCGAAGTGCCGCTGGAGTCGGGCGAGCCTTCCGACAGGTTGTTGTTTGTTCCTTTGGCTGTCCTTCCCCCGGAAGCGGTCAATGTCCGGTCGGCAAAGTCCAAAGTCGAAGAAGACCTCATCGTCGAGGCGATGCAGAAATTCAGCGGAAACAAGAAAAAAGTGGCGGAACATCTAGGGATTTCACGCTCTTATCTTTATAAAAAGCTGGCTGCCGTGGGCTGGCCCCAGGCCGCGGGCTGATTGCCTGCGGCGCTTGCGGCGGCGCCGGCCGGTCGCCATTTAGCGGGCCGTCGGGCTGCCTATCATATCGGCGATGCTGGCCAACTGGTTTCGGATATCTTCCAGCCGAACGGGATCGGACAGGCGCGCCTGGTCTCCCACGCAGCCCAGCACCAGCGTGGGTTGCCTGGCGTTTTCGGGCATAGGGAAAGCCAAGGCAAGGACGCCGGGCTCGATGTTAGCCATGCAGTAGCGATAGGTTTCCAGGCTTTGGAACGCCTGGTAAAGCGCGGCCAGCACGCCGGAGCTTTGGCTGGACGCGCGTTCCCGGATATCGGCGATCAATTCGGCCTGGCGGCTGGCGGCCTGTTTCCATAACAGGCAGCGGCCCACAGGGGTGTGCTCGAGCGCAAACACACTGCCCACCAAAGACAGATGCTGGATGTCGCAGGAGGTGTGCTCGACCACCAGCCCTTGATTGCCATCGAGGGTGGCGATGGTAATGTCCAGGCCCAGCCGCTTCGAGGCGTCCTGCAGGACAGGTTGCCGATGCCACAGTTCAGGAATGCTGCTTAGCGCCGCGGTGCCCAGTTTCAGGCAGCCCAAGTCCGGCTCGAATGCCTCGCCGCCTTGCACGGGCCGAAGAAAACCCTGGGCTGCCAGCGTGTGGAGCAAGCGGCGCGCCGTTGCGCGCGAACTGCCCATTTGATTGGCGACGTCTGTCAGCGTCAATGGGCTGCCGTCGGGGGGCAGCGCCCGCAGGATATCGAGGCCGCGCTTGAGCGAGCTTGCTTCGGCGGCGTCGTCGGAGCTCGGCGGCAATGTGGCAAAAGCAGGGGTGCGTCGGCGCATGTCAGGCAGGGGTCCGGGTTGGGGAGGCAATAAAATGCGCTTCGATATGCGCTTTGATGGCGAGTAGCGCCGGACCGATCTCGCGTTCAAGGTGCCCGCGCGGAAACAGGTAGGCGGGGGCTGCACAGCCCAAAGCGTAGCGATGCGGCGAGTTCGGTATTTCAACGGGCACGCTCACGCCGTTGATGCCGCGTTCGAGCGATTCGCTGGTGACGCAGAAGCCGCGCGCGGCGATTTCCTGGACAGCAAGCGCTATTACCGGCTCCAGCGAGGACCAGGTATCCGGAAAGCGCCGGGCAATGTCGTTCAGTATGGTTTGCCGTTCGGCTTCGGGCAGTGCGCCGATGTAGGCGCGGCCTGTCGCGGAATAGGGCAGGATAAGACGGGAACCGCGGTGCACCCTTAGGCTGACGATGCTTTTATCGCTATGGCATACCTCGGTGCATACCATGGCCATATCGTCGCGTTCGGCCAGGACCACCATGGCATTTTCCTGGTTGGCAAGCGCCTGCATCATCGGCCTGGCCGAGGCGCGCAGGCCCAGGTTCGACAGCGGCTGGTATCCCAGCGCAAGCACCGACGGGCTGAGCCGGTAATGGCCCTGCGCATGGGAATACGCGAGATATCCCAGCGTGGTGAGCGTTGCCGTGATGCGCGAAACGGTGGGTTTGGGCAGGCCTGTGCGGGCGGCGATATCGTTGTTTGAGAGCCATTCATTCTTGGGCTCGAATGCTTCCAGGATGCTCAAGCCGCGCGCCAAAATCCGCACCGGCCTTTCCAGCTGATCGCTGTTTTCCGAATGTCTGGTGTCAGGATTTTCGTTTGATGTAGTCGTCAATGCCTGTGTGTCCGATAGGTGATTGATTTACTGGCGTTCGTTTGCGTCATTGACACATCCCCTCAACATTCTACCGGATAATGCCGCGATTCCGTCCTTCGGGAGCCTAGGGCCTGTTGACACTAAATCCACCGGCGCGGGCGGGGATTTAGTGTCAACAGGCCCTAGCCCGCCGGCTCGGGCGCCGCCGGCCTCGAGGCTTGTTCCAAACGTGAAAAAGCGGCCAGCCAACTGATCCGGATAGTTTTCTATGAAAGGACCTTCTGATCAAATCCACCCGGCCGCGGCATCCCGCTGACGGGCGCCCTGCCGCGTTTGGATGAGGGCGTCAATAGTGGTGCTATTGACGCCTCATCCCGCCTTGCCGGCCATCCCGTCGGGGGCGCAGCGGATCCGGGCGATCCGGTTAGATGATCATTAACGGAATTTCAATTTTATTAATGAAATAATAATTGTTCCAGGAAAATTTATAGAAAAATTACAGTACGAGTATTGATTCTTTAGAGTTTCGCTTCGCTTTACAAGTGAAATAAATGTTGACGAAATGAAATATGGTCATTTACTCTAGCGTTCCGACATCATAAAAATCGCTTGAGGATTGATCCTCCAAGGAGACAGGAACAATGAGATTTTCCGTGACACGATCGATCGCGCCCCCACTGGGCCGGTTGCTGGCCTGCCTTTGCATGGCGTCGTTTGCCGGTCCGGCATTCGCGGCCGACTTTCCGACCAGGCCTATTACTCTAGTGGTGCCTTATCAGGCAGGCGGCACGTCCGACGGCATAGCGCGGGCCCTGGCATCGGCGGCGTCAAAGGATCTGGGGCAACCGGTCGTGGTTGATAACAAGGCCGGCGCCGAAGGCCTGATTGGTTCGATGGATGTGCAGAAAGCGCCGCCCGACGGCTATCGTGTGCTGTGGGGCGGCGCCGGTTCCATGATGGTTGTGCCCGCATTGCGCAAGCATCCCCAGTTTGATCCGGTGGCGGCCTTCACTCCCATCGCCGGCTCGGTGGATTTCTCTTTTTTCCTGTATGTGCATCCGGGCATTCCCGCGAACAATCTCAGCGAATTCGTCGCCTTCATCAAAGCGAATCCAGGCAAATACAACTACGCGGTGGGAAGCAACCAGGGCATGCTGTCGTCCGCCTATTTGAATAAAAGCCTGGGCCTGGATATGGAGAAAGTGACTTACAAAGGCGAGCCCGCCATCATCAACGATTTGATACCCGGACGAGTCCAGGCCATGTTCGGGACATCCGCCGCCGCTCCCCATGTCAAGGATGGAACGCTCAAGGCGCTGGTTACCACGCTGCCCCAGCGCAGTCCCTTGTTGCCCGGCGTGCCGACGATGAAGGAAAGCGGTTTCAAGGATTTGCCGTTTTCGCCTGGCGGCGGCTGGCTGGGCATCTTCGGGCCCGCCGGGATGGAAAGGCCTGTCGTCGAGCGCTTGAACAAAGCGTTTGTCAAAGCCTTGACCGACCCTGACGTCAAGAAAAAAATGGAAGATGCCGGTCTGACCTATACGCCATTCAGTATCGATGGCCTTGCCGCTTTCGTTAAGGATCAGCGCGACTTGTATAAACAGACCGTGAAAGAGCTGGAAATTCCATTGCTGGATTAGTTTTACGCTCCACGCTCCTCATTCCACGCACAGACCGGACACAAGCTTAAGGAAAACAATGATGGCTCCCACTACCATGCACACCAAACCCTCCGACGTCGGCACGGCGGTCCGCCGCGAACTGCTTGGGGAAATGTATGAAGTCTCGATGCGCAATCAAACGGCGTTCGACCAGGAATGGCAAGTTTACGTAACGAATCAATTATTCGGCCGCACCTGGGCGCGCGGCATCCTGGAGCATCGCCAGCTCAGCCTGGTCAATCTGGCCATGCTGGCCGGCCTGGGAAGGATGGAGGAGTTCGAGCTGCACTTGAGAATAGCGCTGAATGTGACCAAGGTGCCTTTGATCCAATTGCGCGAAATATTGCTGCATATCGGAATGTATTGCGGCGTTCCCATTGGCCGCGATTGCTTTGCCATCGCACGCCGGGTGCTCCGGGAAGAAGGCGTGGATCTGTCGGTGCTGGATGAGGCCGATTCATCTTCGCACCGCCCCGCATAGGATGGGATCTATCCTTCTTCCACGCTGACCAGAATGTCGCCGGCGCGTATGCTGTCGCCGACCTGGCAATGGATTTGCGTTACCTGGCCGTCAACCGCGGCCAGCACTTTGTTTTCCATTTTCATGGCTTCGACGATGGCCAGCGTCATGCCGGCGCTTACCCGGTCTCCAACCGCGACCGGCAGTGCGACCACCACGCCAGGCATCAAGGCGGCAGCCAATCCGCTGTTCGCGGCCTGAGCGGGATTTCGGCTTTCATACGTCTGCAACTGTGTGCGCCATCCGGCAACCACAATATCCAGTTGTCCGCCCACCGCCATGGCGTACCAGGCCATGCCATCCACGCGGCCTTTCCATATGCCGGGCGATTCGCATGTAGCGCTAGCCAGAAACACCCGGTCGCCGCAGCGGATGCGCAAGGTGTTCTTGTCTTGGTAGCCCAGTATGGCTGCCTGGCGGACGTCGCTGCCGAGCCAGAAATGCGGCTCGCCCAAGGGGCTATGCGGGCTCAGGTGAACGCGATCGACGACTCCGCCGGCATGGCCGGCGTGCCACGGCCAGCCTTCGGCCATCCGGGAGTGGGCTGTGCCAGCCGGCGCAGCCAGGGAGATGAATGCCGCGCAAGCCAGCGCGGCCTCCGGGCCGACCGCGCTGTTGTAGCGGACCAGATTCTGGTCAAGGTAGCGCGTATGCACATCGCCGCCGCGCACCTTGGGGTCCGACAGGATTTGCGCCAGGAATCCCAGGTTGGTGGTCAGGCCCAGCACTATGCTGTTGTCGAGCGCCCACAGCGCTGTGTCGATCGCGGCGGCGCGATCCGCGGCATGCACGACCAGTTTGGCGACCATGGGGTCATAGAATGCCGATATCTCGCCACCTGCTTGCATGCCGGTTTCGATGCGCACCGATGGCGGCCAGCGCAGCTCAAGCACCTTGCCCGGCGCCGGCCGGAAGCCGTCGGCGGCGTCTTCCGCGTAAATCCGGCACTCTATGGCATGCCCTTGCGCCTTGATTTCGTCTTGCCGCAGCGGCAACGGTTCGCCCGAGGCCACGCGCAACTGCCATTCGACGAAATCGAGACCTGTGATTTCCTCGCTGACCGGATGCTCCACCTGCAGGCGTGTGTTGACCTCGAGAAAGAAGAACTCGCCGTCCTGGCCGACGATGAACTCGAACGTGCCGGCATTGACATAGCCTAGCGCCTTGGCGCCGCGCACTGCGGCTTCCAGCAGCGCCTTCCTGGTGCCGGGCGGCAGGCCGGCCGCGGGAGCTTCTTCAATTACTTTTTGATGGCGGCGCTGCAGCGAGCACTCGCGCTCGAACAAATGAACCGCATTGCCATGCCGATCGCCGAATATCTGTACTTCGATATGCCGCGGATTTTCCACGAAGCGCTCGACCAGGAGGCGGCCATCTTTGAAATTGGCGCGCGCAAGCCGTATGCCTTGCTCCGCGGCGGCGCGCAGCTCTTCCTTGGCGCGCACAATCTCCATGCCTTTGCCTCCGCCGCCGGCTGTCGGTTTGAGCAGGACAGGGAATCCGATGGATGCCGCGCGTTCGGCGATAAGGTCGATATCTTCCGTGGCATCCGCCGTGCCCGGTACGATGGGCACGCCGGCCGCGCTCATCAATGCCTTTGCCCGCGCCTTGTCGCCCAGCGCTTCGATAGTGGCCGGGCGCGGGCCAATGAAAGCCAGGCCGGCCGCTTCCACCGCTGCCGCAAATGCGGCGTTTTCCGAGAGAAAGCCATAGCCGGGGTGAATGGCGTCGCAAGCCGTGTCGAGAGCCGCGCGGATCAATTTTTCCGGATTCAGATAGCTTTCGGCGGCGAGCGATGCCCCCAGATGCACGGTCGCGACGGCATCGCGCAGATAAGGCGCTCCCGCATCGGCGTCCGAATATACGCCGACATAGTCGACGCCCAGCCGTTTGCATGTGCGCGCGACACGGGCTGCAATCTCGCCGCGGTTGGCGATCAGTATGCGTTTCAGCATGGCGAGTCCCGGCGTCTTGTTATGCAAAGTAGTCGCATGTTTTACATCCTGAATATGCCGAAGCGGGTTTCTTCTTTCGGCGATGCGGCGGCCAGGGCCAGGCCCAGCGCCAGCCATTCGCGGGTTTCGCCGGGGGCGATCACGGCATCGACCCACAGGCGCGATGCCGCATAGACTGGCCGGCCGTGGGTTTCGTAGTGGTCGCGCGTGGGTTGCTTGAATGCCTCCATTTCCTCGGGAGGAAATGGCAAGCCCTGTTTGGCCAGTTGTTCCTGCCGGACCAGCGCAAGCACGGTGGCGGCCTGTTCTCCGCCCATTACCGATGTGCGCGCGTTGGGCCACATTGCCATGAGCCGCGGGCCGAAGGCGCGCCCGCACATGGCGAAGTTTCCCGCGCCATAACTGCCGCCCACGATCAGGCTGAACTTGGGCACGCGGGCGCAGGACACGGCATTCACCATTTTCGCGCCATCCTTGGCAATCCCGCCGGCTTCATATTTCTGGCCGACCATGAAGCCCGAGATATTGTGCAGGAACAGCAGGGGAATGCCGTTCTGGCTGCAGATTTCGATGAAGTTCGCCGCTTTTTGCGCCGATTCCGAAAACAGCACGCCATCATTGATCAGCACGCCCACGGGGTATCCGCCGATCGCGCCGGTGCCGCAAACCAGAGTCGGGCCGTAACGCTCCCGGTACGGGACAAGGTCGCTGCCATCGAGGAGCCGCGCCAGGATTTCCAGGGCGGGAATGGGTTCCTTGGGATTCGCATTGATAATGCCCGGAAGCTCGGCCGGATCGTACAGCGGAGGGCGCGGCGGCGCGGGCGGCGGCGCGATGGTCCGGATGCCGGGGCGGGCAATGATCTGGCGGACGATGGACAAGGCATGCTTGTCGTCTTCGGCGAAATGATCCGCAACGCCGGAGAGCCTTGTATGCACATCGGCGCCGCCCAGTGTTTCGCTATCGACCACTTCGCCCGTGGCCGCCTTGACCAATTGGGGGCCGCCCAGGAATATCGTGCCAGTGCCGTCGACAATCACGGTTTCATCGCACATGGCCGGAATGTAGGCGCCGCCCGCTGTGCACGAACCCATGACGGCGGCGATTTGCGGCAGGCCCAGCGCCGACATTTCGGAGATATTGCGGAAGATGCGGCCAAAATGGTGCTCGTCCGGGAAAATATCTTCTTGCATAGGCAGGAAGGCTCCGCCGGAATCGACCAGGTAGATCGACGGCAAACCGTTTTCCCTGGCGATCGCCTGGGCGCGCAACTGTTTCTTGATTGTCATCGGGTAATAGGTGCCGCCTTTTACCGTGGCATCGTTGGCCATGACCACGCAGGCCCGGCCCGACACGATGCCGACACCAGTCACGATGGCGGCGCATGCCAATGGTTCCGCATAGACTTCATGGCCGGCCAGTTGGCCGATTTCCAGAAAGGGGGTGCCGGGGTCCAGCAGCAAGGCAATGCGTTCCCGCGCCATCAGCTTGCCGCGGGAACGGTGCAGATCGCGCGCCTTTTCGCTGCCTCCGGCTATCGCGCCGGCGCGAGCCTGCGCGACGCCGTCCTCAAGCGCGCGGTATGCGTGTACGTTGGCATTGTATTGTTCGGTGCCGGCGCGCAGGTTCGAATGGATTGCCGCCATGTCACGCCTCGGTCTCAAGCGCCGGCAGGCGCAGCAGCGCATGGCCCATGGCTTTGCCTGTCTGGTCCAGCCTGAGTGTTTTTGTGGCCCCGCCGCCAAGCGCGCGATGCATTACCACCACCAGCGCGTGGATGTTTTCCATCGGATAGCAGACAACATCGCCCTGCACCCATTCCCCGTACAGCTGCTTCACCTTTTCGGGCGTGACGCTGCGCAGCAGGGCGGGATAGTCGTCCGATGTCATCGCTATTAGGCCGGCCGTGCACACATCCCCTTTGTCGCCGGAACGGATATAACAAATGTCTCTCAATAGTTTTGTCATCGTCAGGCCTCCAGGATTTCAACCTGCTGTTTCACGAATTCGCGCGGCACCATCGTTGGCCAGAGCGATACCACCGGCCGGGGCTTCATGGGCGTGCCGAACGATGTGCCGCCCGGACCCATGATCCACAGATGGGTGCCGGCGCGGCGCACTTTTTCCGCCTCTTCGGCTGTCTTGGTCTTGACGGCGCAGCGCAGCCCGACCTCGTTCATTTCGCGCAAGATTTCCTGTGCTGGCAGCGGCGCCGCCGGTCCATGCAGGGTATTGAGCCCGACAAAATCGAAATGAATCTGCTCCGCCTTGAGACCCAGGCGTTCGAAGCGTTCGAGCATGGTTTCCTTGGCCTTGACGGCCCGCTCATAGGCATTCGGCCAGGGGAAGAAGGCCATGCTTTCGCCTATCCAGCCGTCGGCATAGCCGATGACCAGCTTGAGCTGTTCCGGCGCGGGCAGGCCGCGCACATTGGTGACGCGCACCCGGTCCGGACCGGTTTCTTCCAGTTTCAGCGAGGTGAAATCGGCGATGCCGTCAGGCATCAGGTAGCGGCGCGGATCGTGGATTTCGTAGACGAGATGTTCTTTGATGGTGAATTGATCGACCCGGCCGCCGGATCCGGCCACCTTGCTGATTTCGGCGCTGCCGTCGGAATAGAAATCAATGGCCGGGAAACCGGGTTTGCCCATGTGCGGCATATCGTTGAAACGCGAGGACATGCCCCCGGTGCACGCCGCCGCGCATTCCACGATGTGGCCGACGGTGATCGCCGCGGCAATCCGGTCGATGTGCGCGGCGTCATGTTTCCATCCGAACTCATGCATGATCGGTCCCACGTAGACGGCATTGTCGGAAACCCGGCCGGTGATGACCACATCGGCGTCTCCGGCCAGTCCTTCAATGATGCCGGTGGAGTCGGTATAGGCATTCGCGGCCACGACGCGATGCCGGATGGCGGCGAAATCCGTGTCGCCGGTGTCCAGGTTCGCCAAAGGCACGCCCGCGGCCATCATGGCGTCGATTGCGCCGAGCAGATCGTCTCCTTCCACGAGTGCGACTTTGGTTCCCTTCAGGCCGAGTTCCCGCGCATCGTCGATAATGCGCTGGGCGCCGGAGCGCGGATTCACGCCTCCTCCGTTTGAAATAAGCCTGGTGCCGCGCTGCCTGGCCAGCGGCATCATTTGCTTCATGTATTGGATGGCGTCGGGTACATAGCCCAGATGCGGATTCTTGAGCTTCTGCCTTTGCAGCAATGCCATGGTCAGTTCGGCAAGAAAGTCGAAGCAAAGGTAATCGAGCTCGCCTTTCTCCAGCAATTCAAGCGCGGGATCCATGCCGTCGCCCCAAAAGCCGGAACCGGCCCCGAGTCGGATTTTTTGCTTCATGTCATTTCCCTTTGGTCGATAAACGCGCGCGATAATCGCCTATCCGTTGTTTGTGCTCGGGGGTGCGAAAGGCGTGGCTCTGCAAATACGCTTCCACTTCCATATTTGCGGAGAATTCCATGTTCACGCCATGCCGCAGCGACAGCTTGGAAATGCGCACGGCGCGGTCGGAGGCGTCGACGATCTTGCGCGCGGCGCCGCGCGCGGCCTCCAGCAATTGCTCGGGCGCCAGGACATCGACGAACAGCCCAAGCTGGCGGCCTGTCTGCGCGTCGATGCTGCCGCCGGTCAGCAGGTAGTAATTGGCCATCCCCGGTCCGATGGCGCGGTTCAGCAGCCACGGTACGCCGACGTCGGCGACCGCAAGGCCGAGCCGCTGGAAGAACAGGTCATAGCGCGCGGTTTCCGAAGCAAAGGCGAAATCGCACGCCAGGGCGATACCCGCGCCGCCGCCGACAGCCGGGCCATTGACGGCGGCGATCACCGGGATGTCGAAGTAGTACAGGCGTTTGGCAAGCATGTTGTAGCCGCGGATCAGCTTGAGTTCCTGTTCCATATCGGAAGCCTCCGGACTCATGATTTCATGCAGGTCGCCGCCGCCGTTGAAGGTTTTCCCCGCGCCGGTGAGAATCAGGCAGCGCACCGCCTGGTCGGCTTCGACTCGGTTCAGTACGTCGTTGAACCGGGCGGAGTAATGGATGCCCATGGCGTTCACTTTTTCGGGGCGGTTGAACGTAATCGTGGCAATTCCGTCCTCGACATCGAGCAGAAAGTCTTCCTTGTCCATTCGTATTCCTAAGAGAAGTTGGCGATGTGGCTGCCGAGAATTTCGCGGGCAATGATAATGCGCTGGATTTGGCTGGTGCCTTCGCCGATCTGGTACATTTTTGCGTCGCGGTAATAGCGCTCTACCGGGAAGTCCCGCAGATAGCCATAGCCGCCGAAAATTTCGATGGCTTTGTCGCAGACGCGCAGGCTTGCTTCGGCGGCGAAATACTTGGCCATCGCCGCTTCCATCTTGATGGGCATGCCCGCGTCATACATGCGCGCAACATTCAAGGTAAGTGTGCGCGCGGCTTCAATATCGGTGGCCATTTCGGCTATCTGGAAATGGATGCCCTGGAAGGCGCCTATCGGCTTGCCGAACTGGGTGCGTTCCTTGGCGTACTGCACGGCCGCTTCATAACTGGCCTGGGCCAATCCGACCGACAGCGCCGATACATTCACTCGCCCCTTGTCCAGGGTGCGGGCAAACTTGCGAAAACCGGTGCCTTCCTCGCCTATCATGTTTTCCAGCGGTACTTTGACACCCTCGAAATACAAGGTGGATGTGGGCGAGCCGTGCACGCCCATTTTCAGGTCGGGCTTGCCGATTTCGAAACCGGGCATCCCGCGCTCGAGGATAAAGGCCGTAACGCCATTTTCCGTTTTTGCCGTGATGACAAAGGTATCGGCGACCCAGCCGTTTGTATTGAAGGCTTTCGAGCCGCTGATGTGATAGAAGTCGCCCTTGCGCACCGCGCGCGTTTTTGGGTCGCGGGCATTGGACCCCCCGGACGGCTCGGTCAAGCCGAAGGCGCCGATTTTCCTGCCCGATGTCAGGTCCGGCAGGTACTTGCGTTTCTGCGCTTCGGATCCATGCTCGTTGATGACGGTGGAAGCCAGGCCGATGTGGGCGTTATAAGAGCTTCCCACCGCGCCGGATGCTTTCGACAATTCCTCCAGGATCAGGCAGATCGACACCAGGTCCAGGCCACCGCCGCCATGATCCGTGGAGCTGGATGCGCCCATGTAGCCAAGCTGTCCAAGCTGAGTGAAAATATCGGCGGGAAATTCATCTGACTCGTCGATCGCGCGCGCGCGGGGAACGACTTCTTCGGCACAGAATTTGCGGATGCTGTCGTGAATGGCCAGTTGTTCGTCGGTAAGAAAGTATTTGTTCAATTTGCTGCTCCGTTTAGCGGTATTTTCTAGAGTGTCGGGCGGCCGGCCGCGGCCTTGCTTGCCGCCACGTCTTGCCTGGCCATGTCGCGCAGTTCAAAACGTTTGATTTTCCCGGTTGCCGTCAACGGCAGTTCATCCAGGAAAATGACGGCGCGCGGAACTTTATAGCGGGCTATCAGGCGGGTGCAGTGTTCGATCACTTCGGCTTCGGTCACCTCGCAGCCCGGGCGCAGAACAATGAAGGCATGAATGTTTTCGCCACGGATTTCGTCCGGGACGCCAATGACGGCGACGCTTTGTACGGCAGGGTGTTCGGAAATCGCATTTTCGACTTCCTTGGGGTAGATATTATTCCCGCTGGAGATGATCATGTCCTTGATGCGGTCGCTGATTTTGATTTCGCCCGATTCGTCGACCTGGCCGACATCTCCGGAATGCAGCCAGCCGCCGCGCAATGCCTGCGCCGTCAGCTCCGGCTGGTTCCAGTAGCCGATCATGAATGTATTGCAGCGGAACACCAGTTCGCCGATAGCGCCGGGCGGCAGGCTTTTGCCTTGGGGGTCGATCACGCGCACTTCTATGCCGGGCAGGGCCGGACCGCATGAGCCCGCTTTATGAGCCGTATGCGGAATCTGCACGCTGGCTACGGGAGAAATTTCGGACAGGCCATAGCTTTCAACGACCTCGATGCCGAAATCCGATTTCAATTCGTGCTTGAGCCGGTCCGCCACCGGCCCGCCGCCCACATCGATCAACCGCAAGCTGGACAGATCGACCTTGTCGAGGTTCGAGCGGTCGAACATCCGCGTAAACATGGTCGGTACCCCGGCCAGGCAGCTAACCTGGTATTTCTCGATAAGGCGTGTTGCCGCGGCGGGGTCGAACTTTGGAAGAATGACGGTTGCCGCGCCCGCCAGCGCCGCCTGCAGATTATCGAAGCTCAGGCCGAACGAGCTGAACATCGGCAGCAAGGTCATGAAAATATCCGTTGGCTGGTAGTGCAGCACAGACAGCGTTTTGCGCGCGTTCTCGATGAGTCCGACGTGACTCAATAAGATGCCTTTGGGCTTGCCTGTGGTTCCCGAGCTGTAGATCATGACAGCGGGATCGGCCGGTTCCGCGCTGACCGGCGCGGGCAAGGGGGTGCCGGTCAGCGCCAGGTCGTCATAGCTGATCCAGCCGGGCGCGGCGCCCTGGCTGACGATCTTCAGCAGCAAGGGTTGGCGAAGAAAGTCGGGTGATATCTGTCCGAGCAATGCCTGCTGCACCATTACCGCGGCCGGCGTGCAGTCGGCGCTGGTCTTGAGCAATTCATGGCTTGTGCTGAGCAGGTTCACAGGAACGCAGATTGCGCCGGCCAGGCCGCAGGCAATATACATTTCGGCCAGTTCGCGCGCATTGCCGGTCAGCAGCATCACGCGGTCGCCCTTGCGCACGCCGGCATTGACCAATTTTCCGGCGACGCGCAGCGCGCGCGCATACGTTTCGGCATAGGTTTGCCGCGTGCCTTCGGGCAGAATCAAATGCGTGCTATCGGGCAGCGCCCGCGCGTTGTGCGCGAACAGCGTATCGATACGATCAAGTGCCGGGATCATCATCTGTAAAGACTCCTGCCTTCTGATTCATTTCACTGGCCGCGGCGGCCCTTGCGCCTGCCGCCATTTTCTTGCGAGCGCGCAGATACCGGGCTAGATCGCGGAGCGCTGGCCGCCATCCAGGTAGTAAGTTTCGCCGGTGGAAAAGCCCGCCAGGTCCGATGCCATGAATGCCACGAATGCGCTGATCTCTTCAGGTTTCGCAACCCGGCGCTGCGGGATTTTCTTGACGATCCATTCCCGTATCGCGGGATCGTTCAGCACATCCTTCGAGATATCCGATTCGACATAACCGGGGGCGACGCACAGGACGCGAATCTTGTCGCGCGCCCATTCGTATGCCAGCGAACGGGTAAGGCCATCGATTCCCGCCTTGGAGGCGCAATAGGAAGCCGCCCGCGGAAATGCCATGGCGCCGGCAATGGAGCCGATATTGATGATTACGCCATGGCCGCTGGCCCGCAGCGCCGGATAGGCCGCAAGCGCCAGCGCGAACTGGCTGACCAGGTTTATCTGCAGGTCTTCGGCGAACTGCGTGGCTGTCATGTCCGAAGGCTTGGCTTCGCGCATGACGCCGGCGTTGTTGATGACGACATCGATACGGCCATGGGTTTCGATGGTGTGCCTGGCCAAGGCATCCATCGACTCGTTGGATTTCGCGTCGCCTACGAATACGGAGGCATGGCTGCCGGTTTTGCGCACCATCCCGGCGGTTTCCTCAAGCGCTTCGCGGTCTCGGCCAAAGCATGCAATATCATGCCCTTGCGAGGCAAGGCTGAGAGCGATTGCCCTGCCGATGTTGCGGCTGGCGCCTGTGACAATGGCGACTCGTTGGTTCGGCATAGGTGTCCTTTAGACTTTCTGGTAACGCTGTCCTGGTTCGGGCAGCACGAAAACCCCTTTGTTCAACCATTGGCCGCCATCGATGACCAGGACTTCGCCGTTAATGTAATTGGCCGCGGGACAGCACAGGAACAAGCCGGCCTCGACCGTTTCGTCGACCGTGCCAAACCGGCCGGCGGGAATGGAGCTGAGAATCCGTTGCTGGCCTTCTTCGGTCGGCCATAGCGCGGTGCGCGACTGTTCGGTGTCCACGAATCCAGGACAAAGGCAGTTGACTTGCACATTGCGCGGCCCCCATTCCACGGCCAGTGTTTGCGACATCGCGATGACTCCGGCCTTGGCGGCGGCGGAATGCGCAGTGCCGGGACCGCCGTACCAGGCATACGCGGCCGAAATGCTAAGCACTTTCCCGCTGCGTTGTTGCAGCATGTGCCGTCCTGCCGCCAGCGTGCAGTTGGCCGTGCCATTGAGCACGATATTGATGACCGCATTCCATCCGTTGGCCGAAATGTCTTCGGCGCGCGATACGAAATTGCCCGCCGCATTATTGATCAGAACATCGATGCGGCCGGTGTCGCGCACGATGCGGTCGATGACGGCTTCGGCTTCCTCCGCGTTACGAATATCGATAGGACAAACCATGGCCTGGCCTCCCGCCTTGTGGATTTCGTCCGCCGTTTCTTGCAGCAGGTTTTCCCGGCGGCCCCCCAGCGCCACCATGGCGCCAAGTTCGGCCGCGCGCAGCGCGAAGCGTTTTCCGATGCCCGTGCCGGCACCGGTGATGAATACGGTTTTATCGGTGAATGTCCCGGAGCCAAGCATAGAGATAGTTCCAGTTAAAATGAAATTAACATATAAAAAATGAAATTTAATTTATTGCGAGCTATTCGTCAAGTAGGATTTGAACGACTCTTGGATGCTATAAAAAATAAAAATCAGCAATTACAATGAGATATATATTGGCGATACGTGGATATTGGCCTTTCTTTTTCATTAATGGAATTTGTATCGACAAAACGAAACTAATTCTTTATCATGAGGTGGAATAGCAAAATCAAGAAGGGAGCAGAGGGTGTCGGCATTCATCGAAGACACGGGGAACGATGTGTTGTACCAAGTGGCGGACGGCATCGCGACGATCACGCTGAATCGGCCTGAACGGCGCAATGCGCTTTCGATCGCGGCCGCGGAGCGCCTGCATGCACTATGGAGCGAGGTCGACGACGACGACTCCGTGCGCGTGGTGATTCTGGGGGGAGCGGATTGCGGCACGTTTTGCGCCGGCATGGATCTGAAGGAAGCCGCCGAAATCAAACGCACGCGCGGGGTCGACATCCTCGACCTATTGCAGGATCCGTTTTACGAGCGCATGCGGCGAGTGAAAAAGCCGATCATTGCCGCAATGACCGGGCATTTCGCCGCCGGCGGCATGGTGCTGTCGCTGAATGCCGATCTGCGCGTCGGGCTGGCCGGAACCCAGGGCGGCATCACCGAGGCCAGGATGGGCCGCGGCTCGCCTTGGGGGGTGCCGCTGGTATGGATGCTGCCTCAAGCCGTTTTGATGGAAATGACGCTGACCGGCGACATGCTCAGTGTGGAGCGCTTGCACCAACTGGGTTTTGTCAATTATGTGGAACCCACCGCCGATGCCGTCAGGCAGCGGGCGGCCGGCCTTGCAGCGCGTATTCGAGACAATGCGCCCTTGTCGGTGCTGGCGGGCAAGGAAAGCATTCTGCTGGGGGCGACGCTGGGTTGCGAAGCCGGATTCCAGGCCGCCAAGCAACTCTACAAGAAGGTTTATGCAAGCCTGGATGCGCAGGAAGGGCCGCGCGCATTCGCCGAAAAGCGCGCGCCTCGCTGGACCGGGCGCTAGCGTCCATACGCCGGAGTCCGGGTTATTGCGATTCCGCGGTTTTCATTTTCATCATCGGGGGCCGGATGGCGAACCATATCGATATGCACGGGAATCAGACGGAGTTCGCCGCTGATGTCTTGCTGGAACCAGAACATAAAGCGTTTCGCGATCATTTTCGGCGCTTCGTTACCGACAAGCTGGAAGCGATTGCCCACCAAGGCGAGCGCGACAAGCGGTTTCCGCTGGAAATATACAACGCGCTGGCCCAGGGCGGGTTCCTGGCGCCGGACTACCCGGCCGACGTCGGCGGGGGCGGCGGCGACATTCTGACCGGCTGTGTGTATTACGAAGAATTAAGCCGCATACCGGCCGGGGTTTCGGCCGGCGTGTTCGCCCACCAGCATCTTGCGATCAGGCCCATCTATGAACTGGGCACCGAGGAACAAAAGCAAGAATACATGCTGCCGGCGCTAAAGGCTGCACGCATTGGCGCATTCGCCTTGACCGAGCCGGATGCCGGCAGCGATGTGCAGGGCATCAAGACACATGCGCGGCGCGATGGCGGCGACTGGGTGGTGAACGGCAGCAAGGTATACATTACCAACGGTACGATCGCCGATTATTTCATCCTGGCGGCGCGCACCTCTCCGGAGCGTCGTCCAGATGCCATTTCCTTGTTCCTGCTGGATGCCAGGCAAAAAGGCATTGTGGCCGAGCCGCTCGATAAACTGGGCAATCATTCATCGTCGACCGCGCTGGTCAGTTTCAGCGATGTCCGGGTCGGCCCAGGCCAATTGCTGGGCGCTGTCGGAGGCGGATTGGCGCAATTGAAGGCCACGCTATCGTCCGGACGCATCATGCAGGCCACGCGCGGCCTGGGCATTGCCCAGATGGCAATGGAAAAAACACTGAAATATGCCTGCGAGCGCAAAGCCTTCGGCAAGCTCATCGGCGACTTCCAGGCTGTCGGCTTCAAGGTGGCGGAAATGGCGGCGCGCATTGAAGCCGCCCGTCTCATGGTCTACAGCGCCGCGCACGACTGCATTGCGGGCCGGGATACCAACCAGGGGGCGTCGATGGGCAAATTCATGACTGCCGATGCGGTAATTTTCGCTACCCAGCAGGCGATGAATTTGCACGGCGGCTACGGCTATATGGAAGAAAGCGGGATACCGCGCTTGTTCCGCGACGGTCCCGAGTCATACATCGGCGAAGGAACGCCGGAAATCCAGTTGCGCATCATTGCGCGCCAGCTAGGCATGCACTGCTAAGGCTGGAGCCCATGAATCGCAACGTTCAAGCTGTTGCAATGGATGCGTCACTGTCGGGCGCGGCGCGTTTCCCGCAGTTGTTTTCGCCGCTGCGCCTTGGAAAGCTGGTGCTGCCGACGCGCTTCGCGGTCGCGCCGATGACCACCAATTTCGCCAATCCGGACGGATCGGTGTCGCGCAGCCTGCAGGATTATCTGGTGGCCCGGGCACGCGGCGGGTTCTCGCTGATCATCACTGAAAATATAGGCGTGCATACGTCTGGGCGCGTCATGCCGAAAATGGTCATGGCGGATACGGACGGCCATATTCCCGGCTTGGCCGGGCTGGCGCGGGCGATCAAGGCCGAGGGCGCGTATGTCATTGGCCAATTGAGCCATGCCGGCAGGCAGACCAGAAGCGCAATCACCGGCCATCCCTTGGTCGCGCCGTCCGCCATTGCCTGTCCCATGAATCGCCAGATTCCTGAAGAACTGACGATCGCGGGCATCCATGAAATGGAACAGGCATTCATCGATGCCGCCGTCCGCCTGGATCGCGCCGGCTTTGACGGGGCGGAGCTGCATGGGGCGCATGGCTACTTGCTGGGCGCCTTCCTGTCGCTGTATTCGAACCATCGCACCGACGAGTATGGCGGAACGCTGGAAAACCGGATGCGTTTCATGCTCAATGTGATCGACGGCATTCAACGCGCAACGTCGCCCGGTTTCGTCTTGACGGTGCGCATCAGCGCCCGGGAATTCGTCGCCGGCGGGCTGGACCTGCCTGAATCGGCGCGGATTGTCGATCGCCTTGCCGATGCCGGCATCGATGCCGTCTCAATTTCCGTAGGGGTCTACGAGTCATTCAATAAGGTGTCCATGATTACCGGCGATCCGGAAGGGCAATGGCTGGATGTCGCCGGGCACATCAAGCGGCACAGCCGCATTCCGGTATTCGGCGTGGGCCGGATCAAGCGGCCCGAGATTGCGGAGCGAGCCTTGGCGCTGGGCCAGGTCGACCTGCCATTGTTCGGACGCGCCTCGATCGCCGACGCGCAGCTTCCCGATAAAATTGCGCGGGGGCAGTCCGACCGCGTCAACGGGTGCACCAGTTGCAATACCTGTCTTGGACGTTCAGCCAGGCCCGAAACGATATGCCCTGTCAATCCCGCCGTCGGACGGGAAGCGGCATATGAATTCGAGCGCGCGGCGCAGGCCAAGCGGGTGGCTGTCGTCGGCTCAAGTTGGCCGGCCCTGACCGCCGCGTGGATTGCGGCAAAAAAGGGGCATCAGGCCACGATCTACGAAACGGAAGGCGAACTTGGCGGCATGCAGGCATGGCGCGCCGCTGTGCCTGGTCAGCAAGAGTTCGGCGAAGCGACCGGCTCGCTTGTCTTGCGCGCCCGGGATGCGGGCGTAAGAATAGAGCGGCGCCTGCCTCGGGCGGATGAGTACGATGTGCTATGGGTTGTGCGCCGCTATCAGCCGGTATCGTTGTTTGCCGCGCAGTCGCCGCACACCGCCTTTACGAGCTATGGCATCCTGGCCGGAATGAATCGCCGTGGCGCCGCGCGGGTCACCGCGATGGGGCAGGATCTTGCCACCGCCGAGGCGGCTTTATTGCTTGCGATAAGTGGGGCTTGCGTCGAAGTCAGGACGCCGGGCCGCGACATCGCCCTGGATGCCCATCCCGGCTATCGCGAAGCCACGCGCCGCCGGCTCAAAGGCCTGGGGGTGGAGGTATTGACAGACAGCCCTCCTCAAGCGGCCGATATGCACGATGCGCTGTTAATGGGGCAGCTAGAGCCCGGCGGCGGCACCGATGGAAAGGATGCTTCGTGGGTAATGCCGTATTCAACGCCGGATCCCGACGCCTGGCTTGGCGACGCCTACGAGCCCGCGGCGCTTACCGCCGCGGTTTATGAAGCCGCCGCGATAGCGGCCGCATAAGCGAACGGGCCTATCCTTACTTGTAGCTATTCACGACAACACATGGAACACGCATCATGAGCTTTCTTCAGTACGAGCAGAACGACAACATCGTGACGCTTGTCATGGACCGGCCGGCCGAGCGCAATTCCTTGTCCGATGAGAGCCAGTCTGAGGAGTTTGTCCAGGCCTGCGAGCGGATCCGGAACGATGAGCAAGTCAGGTGCGTGATCCTGACAGGCAAGGGCAGCGCTTTTTGCGCCGGCGGCAATATCAAGCACATGCGCGACAAGCAGGGCATTGCGCAAGGATCGCCGCGCGACATTCAGAATCGCTACAGAAGGGGTATTCAACGCATATCGACCTCGCTGTATTACCTGGATGTGCCGACGATTGCCGCCGTCAACGGCCCCGCGATCGGCGCCGGCTGCGATCTGGCGTGCATGTGCGATGTGCGCATTGCATCCGAGACCGCGATATTCGCGGAAAGTTTTGTAAAGCTTGGTATTATTCCCGGCGACGGCGGCGCATGGCTTCTGCCCCGGGTTGTCGGCGCTTCCAAAGCGGCGGAAATGGCCTTTACCGGCGATGCGGTCGATGCACAGGATGCGCTGGCGCATGGGCTGGTCTCCAGGGTCGTCGCGCCCGATATGCTGATGCAGGCGGCTACCGCCCTGGCCCTGCGCATTGCCGCCAACCCCGCGCATGCCTTGCGCATGACCAAGCGGCTGCTGCGAGAGGGAGAGCATGTGCGCCTTGATACCTTGCTGGAAATGTCCGCCGCATTTCAGGCGATCGCGCATCACACGCCTGAACATAACGAGGCCATTTTGAAAACCCTGGACCGGGTCAAGGGTAAACAATGAAAGAACCCGGCCCGGGATAGAAACCTGGCAGGACAACTAATGTCGAATATGAATTACCCGCTGCTGCTTTCGCCCTTCACGATAGGGAGCCATGTGCTGCGCAACCGCGTCATCATGGGCTCGATGCACACGCGCCTTGAAAATGAGCCGGACGCCGTTGCGCGGCTGACCGCCTTTTATGCGGAACGGGCGCGGGGCGGCGTCGGCATGATCATCACGGGGGGCACCGCGCCCAACTTCGAAGGACGCGTCGAAGAGGGTGCGCAGGTCCTCGATTCGGAAGAAAAGCTGGCGGAGCACAGGCCCATCGTAGAGGCCGTTCACGCGGCCGGCGCGAAAATCATTCTGCAAATACTGCATACCGGAATCTACGCCAAGCATCCGCAGATTGTCGGTCCAGGCTCCATGCGTTCGCCGATCAATCGCCGTGTGCCGCGCCAATTGACTTCCAGCGAGGTGGAGCGGACAGTCGACGATTACGTGAGATGCGCGGTGCTTGCCGGACAGGCAGGTTATGACGGCGTCGAGATAATGGGCTCGGAGGGTTATCTGGTCACCCAGTTTACGGCGGCGCGAACGAATGACCGTGCCGACGAATGGGGCGGATCCCTGGAAAACCGTTTGCGCTTTCCGGTGGAAATAGTCCGCCGCATACGCGATCGCCTTGGGGCGGACTTTCTGCTTGTGTACCGTATCTCGGCCATCGACCTGGTCGAGGGCGGGCTTAGCGGCGACGAAGTCGATCAGTTGGCGCGAGCGCTGCAGGCAGCGGGCATCGACGCATTGAATACCGGCATAGGCTGGCACGAGTCGCCGGTGCCGACTATTGCCACGATGGTGCCGCGCGCCGCGTTCGCCTTTGCCGCCGCGCGTTTGAAAAAGGCGGTCCGCGTGCCGGTGATTGCATCGAACCGGATCAACATGCCGGCCATCGCCGAGCAAATCCTGCGGCGCGGCGAGGCGGATCTGGTGTCGATGGCGCGTCCGTTTCTTGCCGATCCGGAGTTTGTCGTCAAGGCGGCTACCGGCCGCAGCGATGAAATCAATACTTGCATCGGCTGTAATCAGGCGTGCCTGGACCGCATCTTTACCGAGCAAGTGGCCACCTGCCTGGTAAACCCCAAAGCCTGCCACGAAGCCGAATTCGCGGATATCTTGCCTCAAGCGAAGCGCCGTGTCGCGGTCGTCGGTTCCGGGCCGGCCGGGCTGGCCTGCGCCGCGACCGCGGCGGAGCGCGGGCATAGTGTCGTGCTGTACGAAGCAAGCGGCGATATCGGGGGCCAGCTCAATCTTGCGCGCCGCATCCCCGGCAAGGAGCAGGAATTCGGCGAGATGCTGCGCTACTTTCGCAAGCGGCTGGAAAAGAGCGGCGTCGAACTGCGCCTGGGCGAGCGCGTGGATGCCGGCACGCTTGCCGGTCAAGGTTTTGAGCGCGTCATTATCGCCACCGGAATTAAACCGCGCATACCCGGCTTTGCCGATACCGCGCACCCCAAGGTCGCGGGATACATCGACGTTATCCTGGGCCGCGCGCCGGTGGGAGAGCGCGTGGCGATTATCGGCACCGGCGGCATAGGCCACGACGTCGCCCAATTGCTCACGGCCGGAGATTCCGGCACGCCAGGGGTGGGGGAATTTTTTGCCGAATGGGGTGTCGATCCGGCCATGGCGACGGCCGGCGGGCTGCGCAAACCGTTGGTCCATAAGCCTGCGCGCAGCGTTACGCTGCTTCAGCGCAGTATGGCGAAACCTGGCATGCGCCTTAGCAAGAGCACCGGCTGGATCCATCGGGCGGCGCTGAATGCGCGAGGCGTCCAGGTGATCCCGGGTTGCACATACCACAAGGTCGACGATGCGGGCTTGCACTACAGCGTGGACGGCGATATTCGCCTGTTGGAGGTCGATACGGTCGTTATCTGCGCGGGCCAGGATTCCGAACAGGATTTGGCGCGGGCGTTGCGGCAAGCAGGAACCGGCATCGATGTCATCGGCGGAGCGCGTTATGCATCGGAGCTGGATGCGATGCGCGCCATAGACGAGGGCACGCGCCTGGCGTACAAGATATAGAAAGAAAGCGCGTGCCGCCGCCTGTTTACCGGGCAACAGCTTGCGGCGGCGGGCAACACCGATTTACTAATCGGTTGCCGACTCCGGCATCGGGTCGGCAACCTCATTGCAAGGACCTGTCCATGATTCATGAATTACGTATCTACCATTGCGCTCCCGGTCAATTGCCGGCCCTGAACAAGCGATTCGAAAGCGTCACCTTGAAGTTCTGGGAAAAATACGAGATCCGTCCGGTTGGCTTCTGGACCACCTTGATTGGCCCCAGCAACTTGACGCTGACCTATATGCTGCAGTGGGAAAGCCTGGCCGAGCGCGAACAAAAATGGAACGCCTTCACGGTCGACCCGGACTGGCTCGCGAAGCGCGCCGAAAGCGAGGTTTCGGGGATTATTGTCGAACGCATCGAGACCATGCTGCTGACGCCCACCAAATATTCGCCCTTAAGAGCCCTCTGACCAAATCCATCGACTGCCGCATCCCCCTGGCGGGCGTCCTGCGGCGTTGGGCTGTGGCGTCAATAGAACCACTATTGACGCCACTCCCGCCTTGCCGGCCATCCCATCAAAGGGCGCATCAGATTCGGACGATTCGATCAGAGGATGCTTGAGGTAATCGAAATTTCAGCGCGAACCGGCCGCGGGAGCATCGCATCCGCTGGCCGGTTCTTTGTCCGGTAGTATTTTCAATAATGAAATTAGAATTTAAAAAATAAAATAATAAAATTTCTTACAAAATAGCTATCCCTATCACAGCCTATGCGTGATATTTTATTTTGGTATTTTTAATAATGAAATATAAATGTGTATAACGAAATTAAATGATGTTCAAGAGTAGATACTATAAAAACGGAGATGAATATGAACCTTGGTTATATGTATGCATTCAGGCGTCACGGATTGCCTGGCGCCTGCGCCGCTTTCTTGTTGCTGATTCTGCTGGCCTGCCTTTCGCTCTATTCAGCGCAGGCGCGCGCGCTGGCCTATCCCGATAAGCCTATCCGTCTGATCGTGCCTTATCCCGCCGGCGGCGCCACGGATGTGGCGGCGCGCTTGCTGGCCTCGGAAATGTCGACTCGCCTGGGGCAGCCCGTGGTCGTTGAAAACCGGCCCGGGGCGGTCGGCACGCTCGGCGCCGGCTTTGTGGCGAAGCAGCCGGCCGATGGCTATACCTTGCTGTTCGGCGGCCCCGGCAACCTAACGCTGCGGCCCTTGATGGAACCGCCGATATCCTACGATCCGGTGCGCGACCTGGCGACTATCAATCACGTCATCACATACGATCACTTGCTGGTCATTCGGGATGGCCTGGGGGTCAATTCGATTGCGGAACTGATCAAGCTGGCCAAGTCCAAGCCGGGGGCATTGAGCTATGGATCGTCCGGCACCGGCGGGCCGCAGCATATGGCCATGGAACTGTTCAAGCAGATGTCCGGCATAGATATCCGGCACATTCCCTACAAGGGCGAAGCCCAGGTAGCTACCGATCTGGTCGGCGGCCGCATCGACATGAGCATCATTTCAACCACGGCAATAGGCTCATATATAAAGGCGGGCCGGGTAAAAGTGCTGGCCGCGACCAATCCCTATCGCTCCCATACTTTCCCGGATATTCCCACCATGTCGGAAGCGGGCGTCAAAGGCTATGAGTTCGAATCATACGGAGGCGTGCTTGCTCCCGCGGGAACGTCGCCGGCCATTATTGAAAAGCTGAACGAGACGATTACCTCGGCCAGCAAATCGCCCGAGTTGAAGAAGAAATTCGAAGACGCCAGCATGTTCGTCGTTAATCGCGGGCCGCGGGAGTATGCGAAGTTCCTGATCAGCGAGCGCGACAAGTGGAGGCCTATCGTCAAGAATGCGATGGTGGACCAGCCTTGATGGAAGGCACGGGGAAAGGCGCATGGTTCCCGGCGCCGATTGCCGCGGCAATCACCGCGATATTGCTTGAGTTTTATAAACGGATTTATTCATGACGCTAGATGAAAAGATTTTCCGGCTGGACGGCAAGGTTGCGGTCGTCACCGGCGGTGGCGGCGGGATAGGGGATGCGATTTGCCGCCTGTTCGCCAATGTGGGGGCGCGGGTTGCCTGCCTGGATATGGATTTGCAGGCCGCGCGGGCCACCGCCGACGGCATCGTGGCGGCCGGCGGCCAGGCCATCGCCGTGCAGTGCGATGTGGCCTCCGAAGCCTCGACGCTGTCGGCCGCCGCCGCGGTGGCCGCGGCGTTCGGCAACGCGAACGTGCTGGTCAATGGCGCGGCGATGCTGGATCAATCGGGAACCATCCTGGAGATCGATCCCCAGGAGTGGGAAAACGTGCTCAAGGTGAACCTGACGGGGGCCTACCTGGTGTCGCGGGCCATACTGCCGGGCATGATAGCCGGCGGTGGCGGGTCTGTGATTCATATTGCGTCGATGCATGCCAGCGTGGGGCGGGCCGGGCGCGTGTCCTACACTTCGTCCAAAAGCGGCTTGCTGCTGTTGGGCCGCACCATGGCGGTGGACCATGCGGCGCAGGGCATACGCGTCAATACCTTGTCGCCCGGCGCGGTTGCGACGCGCCGAACCGCATTCCGCTATGGCAAGGAAATGCCCGAGGAAGTGCGCCGGCAACAGGCCGCCAAGTATTTGCTTAACCGCAGCGCCCATCCCAATGAGCTCGCTACCGCCGCCTTGTTCCTGGCCAGCGATGCGTCATCCTTCATGACGGGCGCTGACTTGCTGGTCGACGGCGGGTATTGCGCCGTCTAAGGGCGGCCGGCGGGCTTTGCGCGATATGCCGGCCCGGCTTACGGCTGTCCGGGGTGGTTGCGGTCGCTGCATACCGCCAGCACCTTGGCCGGCGATTTACTGGACGACAAATATACATGGCCTACCGAGCTGTCGAAATACGCGGCATCGTTCTTCTTCAGGCTGATGACGTTGCCCGTTTCAAACACGATGCGCACCGCGCCATCCAATACAAACACGAATTCCTGGCCTGAATGCTTGATGTATTCGGTGAACTCCTCGATTTCCCTGGAAAAAATCGTGGCCAGGATGGGTATCATGGCTTTTCCGGATGTATCGCTGAACAGGAACTTGTGCTGATAGTTGACGGTCGAGTATTCCTCTTGCGTGATGCTGTTGGCGACCAGGGCCTGGGCGCTTAGCATTTTGGTATGCGCGCCTCTGTGGGTCTGGAGCAGAACCGAGATATCCACATCCAGGGCAAGGGCAATGGCCACGAACTTTTCGTAGCTTAGGGCGGTATGGCCCAGCTCGGCCTTCGATAGCGTCGACAGCGACACACCCGATTGGGCCGATAATTCCTTGAGCGTGAACCCTTTCTTCTTTCGTATGGCGCGCAATTTGGCGCCCACGGCTTCTTTCGAAACGATATTCGGGTGCTTGCGGTCAGGACTGGATACCATAACAGTCACCCTGCGTTACGAGGCGGGATGGAGCGGTCCGGTCTGAGTGGCAATAGATTGGTAATGCTCCGGCCGCCTGTGGCGCCCATAATTGAAAATATTGCTTCTATAGCCATCTGCCAGCCTCATGTCGCAAACATAATTGATTACTTCGTCGTCTTCGGACAGCGCCTGCACGGCAATTTCGCCGGTCGGCGCAACAATGCAGGATCCGCCTATCATGTGTATACCTTCTTCAACCCCCGCTTTGGCCGCCGCCGCTACCCAGCAGGTATTCTGATAAGCGGCCGCCTGCAAGGAAAGATGGTTATGATGCAGCGGCAAATGCCTGGGTTCCGACAGCCGCCCGTATCCTGTCGGCGTGTTGTAGCCCACCATGACCACGTCGACGCCCTGCAGGCTCATGACGCGGTACGTCTCGGGCCAGCGCCTGTCATTGCAAATGCACATTCCTATCTTGGTCTGGTCGACGTCGAATACCGGAAAACCAAGGTCGCCTACTTTAAAGTATTTTTTCTCCAGATGCTGGATGGGGTACCCTTCCTGCGATTGCGCATCGCCCGGTATGTGAATTTTCCGGTACTTTCCGACGATATTTCCTTGCGCATCCACCAGAATGCTGGTGTTGAACTGCTCTTGACCGGCAAGTTCGGCATAGCCCAGATAAAACCCCACCTGCAGCTTGCGCGCCAGATCGAACAGCGGCTGCGTTTCTTTGCCAGGCATTTCGCTTTCGAAGTAGCGGTGCAGTTCTTCCTTGTCGTCGATGGACCATCGCGGGAAGAACGTGGTCAGTGCCAGCTCGGGGAAGGTAAGCCATTTTGCGCCGCGCGAGGCCGCATCGCGCAGAAGTTCGCACAGGCGCAGCACCACTTGGCCGCGGCTATCGCCGCGTGAGATCGGCCCCATCTGAGCCACGGCAAGATGTAGTTTGTCGTTCATGAGTTTTCCGTTGGATAAGTTTCAGTGCGTTCTAGTTGACCGAGCGTTCGAGCACCCGGCCAGGATGCTTGCCGGTGAATTGCGATTCGGCATCCCAGACTTTCTCGCCATTGACGTAAACATGATGAATTCCCTTGGAGAGCTCCATGGGCGAATCGAATGTGGCCGAGTCCGCGATGGTCGCGGGGTCGAAAACGACCAGATCGGCGTAGGCGTCCGTCTTGATGACGCCGCGTTGCGCAAGGCCGAAGCGGCCGGCGGTCAGGCCGGTCATTTTCCAGACCGCGGTTTCAATGGGGAACAGTCCCAGGTCGCGGCTGTAGTGTCCCAGGACACGCGGGAACGTTCCCCAAAGCCGCGGATGCGGATGCGTGTCATGGGGCAGTCCGTCCGAGCCGATCATGGTGTCGGGAAATGCCATGATGCGCTGGACATCTTCTTCGTCCATCATGAAGTAGATGGCGCCCGCCGGCATCAGCATATCGACCACGTCCCATCTGTCCTGCCCCTGTTCCTTGGCAATGTCGTCAAGATCGCGGCCCGTGTATTCCGGAAAGGGCTTGCACCAGGTAATGATGGTTTTGGACGAAAGCAGGGCGCGATCTTTTTTCAGCATGGTCGAGCCCGCGATATACGGATAGGCGTCCAGGGAAATCTCCTGGGATTGCATGGCTTCGGTAATGATGGCCAGCGTTTCGGGCGAGCGTCCGAAATTCTGCTTGCCCATCAATTTGTGATGGGAAATCACGACCGGGACGTCCAGTTCCTTGCCTATCCGGAAGGTTTCTTTCAGCGCCGGCACGATGTCGTCGCCCTCATCGCGCATGTGCGTGGCGAATATGCCGTCGTGCTGCTTCAGGGACCGGCAGATCTGGATGATTTCCTCTGTCGTCGCATGCGCGGCGGGCGGATAAAACGTTCCTGTCGATATGCCTATGGCGCCAGCCTCCATGCTTTGCGCGGCCAGCAATTGCATTTGTTCGATTTCCAGCGCGGTGGCCGGACGCGCAAGGTCCGGCATGACAGCGGCCCGCAATGTCGAGTGGCCCAGCATGCAGGCGCAATTGACCGCGGGCGGGCTTGCGCGCAAGGCATCCAGATAAGCGGCAAAGGTGGCGAAGACATAGCTGCCGCCAAGATCCAGCAGATCGAGCGGCGGTGGGGGGCTTGCATCCAGCAATGGGGCCAGGCTGATGCCGCAATTGCCGGTGATGACGGTGGTGACGCCTTGCGAGATTTTGGGCAGCATGGCCGGTTTTCTCAGCAACAGGTTGTCGTCATGGGTATGCGAGTCGATGAAGCCCGGCGATACGGCATAGCCCGACACGTCTTCGCGCCGTGCGCAGCCGGCGTTGGACAAGTCGCCGATGGCCGCGATACGGTCGCCTATCACTCCAACGTCCGAGATATACGGCTTGGTATTCGTGCCGTCGATAACCAGGCCGCCAGCCAGAATGAAGTCGAAATGCTGAAGTGGTTCTTTTGTCATCCTTGAACTCCTGAATAGATGATTGTGCTGCTACGCGAAATGGCAGGCTACGATGTGATCCGGGCTGAATTGCTGTGCCGTGGGTGTTATCTGCGCGCAGACGGCCTGCGCCTTCGGGCACCGTGTCCGAAACGCGCATCCCGAGGGTGGCGATAAAGGGCTGGGAATTTCGCCGGACAGGGGCGTTTCCTTCGGCATCTTCTGGCTCTCGGCCGAGAACCGGGGTACGGCGGCCATCAAGGCGCGAGTATAGGGATGGCGCGGCGTATTGAAGATTTCGTCGCGCGTTCCAATCTCGACCATTCGCCCCAGATACATGACCATCACTTTGTGGCTGATGTGTCGAACGACGCTGAGATCGTGCGAAATGAACAAATACGTCAATTGCAGGGATTTCTGCAAATCCATGAGCAGGTTGATGACCTGGGCCTGCACCGACACGTCCAGGGCCGATACCGGCTCATCGCACACGATGAAGTCCGGCTCCAGCGCAAGCGCGCGGGCAATGACCAGGCGCTGGCGCTGCCCGCCGGAAAACTGGTGCGGGAATTTGTCGAGCGAGTCCTGCTTCAGGCTGACGAGCCCCAGCAGCTCGTCCAGCCTTTTGGCGATGGCCGCAGGCGACGCCCCAAAATTGCGCAGTGGCTCGGCAAGTACCGATTTGATGCGCATGCGCGGATTCATCGACGAATAAGGATCCTGGAATATGAACTGGATCTTTTTCCTGAGCTCGCGCAGCTTGCCGTCTTTCAACTGGCCTATGTCGCTGCCTTCAAAGAAGACCTGGCCCTCCGAGGGTTCGAGCAGGCGCGCCAGGCACCGTCCCAAGGTCGATTTGCCGCAGCCGGATTCTCCGACAATACTGAAAGTTTCGCCCTTGCGCACCGAGAATGAAACGTCGCTGACGGCATTGAGCCGTATCTTCTTGCCCTGGCTCTTGACCATGAAGTGCTTGTTCAGGCCGACGACTTCCATCTGTACCTGTCGATCGTTCGCGCTATGCATACTTTCCCGAAACATATCCGTTCCCGTTTTTTATAAGTAGAGATACTAAAGACCCGCGCGGCACCAATATCGGTGCGCGCCGCCCTCCGCAAGGAGTACGGGCGGAACTTGCCGGCAGCTTGAAATCGCGTGCGCGCATCGCGACTGGAACGAGCATCCGCGCGAGTCCGGCGTAAGCGTGGGCACAATGCCGGGCAGCTCGGTCAAGCGCGCCTGTTCGCCCGCCGTATCGACGAAGGCGGGCAGGGATCGAATAAGAGCCTGGGTATACGGGTGCTTTGCCCTGTACAGGACATCGGCCACGCTGCCTTCTTCCACCTTTGAGCCCGCATACATGACCATGACGCGATCGCACGCCTCGGCAACCACGCCCAGGTCATGCGTAATCAGGACAATGGCCGTGTTGAGCTGATCCTGAATGTTTTTCAGGATTTGCAGAATCTGCGCCTGAATCGTTACGTCAAGCGCCGTGGTCGGCTCGTCCGCAATCAGCAGGCGCGGCTTGCAGGCCAGCGCAATCGCGATCATTACCCGTTGCCGCATGCCGCCCGACAGCTCGTGCGGATAGTTGCCCAGGCGTTTTCCCGGGTCCGAGACTTGAACCAGTTCAAGCAAACCCTGGGCATCCTGCAAGGCCTGCTTGTAGGTCCTGCCTTGATGCAACACCAGCGACTCGGCAATTTGACGGCCCACGGTAAAGACCGGATTCAGGGAGGTCATCGGCTCCTGGAAAATCATGGAAACCTGGTTGCCCCTTATCGCCCGCATCTGCTTCTCGCTGAGCGACATCAGATCTGTGCCTTGGAAATTGATTGCGCCCGATACGACGCGCGCCGATTTCGCCAGCAGCCGCATGATGGCCAGGGACGTGACGCTTTTGCCGCAGCCGGATTCGCCCACGATGCCCAATGTTTCGCCGCTGCCCACGTGGAAGGAAAGCTCGTTGACGGCAACGACCTTGCGGTCGAAACCTTCGAAGTGAACGCTAAGGTTCTCAACGCTTAATATGTCGCTTGTACTCATCGCTAATCCGCCGCTTTATATTTTCTTCGCCAGTTTGGGATCCAGCATGTCTCTGAGTCCGTCGCCCAGCATGTTCACGGCCAGGACAGTAAGGGCCAGCAGCAGGCCGGGAAACAAAATGATATGGAAGGCAATGGACAGGAAATTGCGGCCGTCCGCCATGATATTGCCCCAGCTTGGGGTTTGCGGGGGAATGCCCACGCCCAGAAAGCTGAGCACCGCTTCGGTGATGATGGCCGAGGCGGCAATGAATGTGGCCTGGACCATCAAGGGAGCGAACAGGTTGGGCAGGATATGGGTGAACAGTATGGTGTGGGTACGGGTTCCCAATGCAATGGCTGCTTCCACATACGGCTGGTTGCGTATCACCAGCACCAGCGCGCGGACCAGGCGCACGACCCGCGGTATTTCAGGAACGGTGATCGCGATGATCACCGTAAGCAGGCCGCCCTTGAAGGCGGCCATGAGCGCAATGGCCAGCAGGATGTTCGGTATGGCCATCAATCCGTCCATGATGCGCATGATCACCATATCGATCTTTGGGAAATAGCCGGCCAGCATGCCGATCACGACGCCCAGCGCGACGCTCACGCCGGCAACGGCAACGGCCACGATCAGCGAAATCCGCGCGCCCCAGATAACGCGCGCATACACATCCCGCCCCAGCGCATCGGTGCCGAACAAATGGTCGACAGAAGGAGGCTTCATGCGGGCGATGGGATTGATATCCACTGGGCTCACACTGGTTATCCACGGTGCAAAAAGCGCAACGATCGCGAATATCAGCAGCACCGCGATTCCGAAGTACATGGTCGGCTGCATGCGGAATGAATACCATAATCGTTTGGTCGTATTCATGAATCTGGAAACTCGTGGTTGTGCAATGGTTAGCGGTCGATCCGCGGATCGAACAATCGGTAGCTGAGATCGACGGCAAGATTGATGAGAACGTATGTGGCCGAAGCCATAAGCAGAATGCCTTGCAATACAGGGTAGTCGTGCCGCAGGACCGCATCGACGGTCAAGCGGCCAAGACCGGGAATGGCGAATACGGTTTCAGTCACGACCACTCCGCCTATCAGCATGGCAATACCCACGCCTATGGTCGTTACGATGGGGTTTGCGGCATTTTTCAATGCATGCCAGATCACGAGCCCCGCCCCCAGCCCCTTGGCCCGGGCGGTGCGTATATAGTCTTCCGACAGGGCCTCCAGCATGGTGGCGCGCGTCATGCGCGTAAGCAGCGCCATATACACCAATCCCAGCGACAGGCACGGCAGCAAGAGATGGCGAAAGTACAGTCCCAGGCCGGCGGACATCGGCCTGTACCCTTGCACAGGCAGCCAGCCTAGCTTGATCGACAATACATAAACCAGTCCATATCCGATAAGAAATACCGGTATTGAAAAGGCCATCACCGAGCCCAGCATAATCAGCCGGTCTGTTATTGAACTTGCCTTCCAGGCGGCGATCACGCCCAGGGGCACCGCCATCAATACCGCGAACAGAATCGTGAACAGCGCGATCGACAGCGTGGGACCCATGCGCTGATAGATAAGGGACGACACCGGAACGTTGCTCGATGTCGATATGCCCAGATCGCCGGTCAGCACGTTGCCGCCCCAGACCAGAAACTGCTCGATCAAGGGTTTGTCCAGCCCCATGCTGGCCCGGATTTTTTCCACATCCTCGACCGTGGCGTTATCCCCGGCCAATACCGCGGCCGGGTCGCCCGGCGACAGATGGGCCAGCAAGAAAACAAAGATGGCAACAATGATCATTACTGGAATTGTCGCGATCAGTCTTCGCAATATGTATAGCAACTTGAGACCCCTCTTACTGTGTTTTCGTGCCGGCCCGGTACTGTCTTATTTTTTCTCGATATTCCACATCACGGGGATTCCGGTCTGCATCAGTTCGACGTGCGACAGTCCGCGGGTTGCAATCACGGGTTTGAATTCGCCCCAAATGACATACGGTACGGATTCATACGCGCGCGCCTGCATCTTGGCGGCAAGCTCCTTGCTTTTCGCTTCGTCGCCTTCCGCAATCCATTGCGCTCTCAGCTCATCCAGTTTTTTGTCGCAAGGCCAGCCCGGCAGGCCGTTGCCGCAAGGCGCCGATAGCCATGGGTTGGTTACCGGCGTGCTGGCGTCGAAGTAGCCGCCATGGGTCAGGAAAAGGTTCCAGCCGCCATCGGCGGGGGCGTCTTTCTTCAGGCGGCGAGCCGCTACCGAAGCCCAGTCCATCGCCTGCAGGTCTACATTGATGCCGGCCTTTTCCAATGCCTGCGCAAGCACCAGGTTGGCGGGGGAATTGACGTTATCGGTGGGGTACAGGATAACGACCTTCTCGCCTTTGTAGCCCGATTCCTTGAACAGGGCCTTGGCCTTTTCGATGTCCGGCGTCTTGTAGGGCGCGGCCCCGATATCCGTGGCATAAGGCGAGCTGCACGTATACATGGACGGGCAGTATTCGGTGCGGTACTTGTCGCTGTATCCCACCGCGGATACGAAATCCTTCTGGTTCACCAGATGGTACAAGGCCTGCCGGCCTTTTTCATTGTTGAACGGCGGGAAGAGATAATTGGGAATGATCATGCCCTGCGACGCGGCGGAAGGGGTAAGCTTGATTTCGGAGTTCGATTCCAGCACAGGAAGGAAGTCCGGCGTTACGCTCTCGATCATATCCACTTCGCCGTTTTGCAACGCGGCGGCGGCTGTATTGGCGTCCGGAATATAGACCCATTCAACGCGATCCACCTTGACCACCTTGCCGCCCGCCAGTCCATCGGGGGCTTCGCTGCGCGGCGAGTAATTGGGGTTCTTTACATACACCACTTTATTGCCGGGAACCCATTCGTCTTTCTTGAACAGGAAGGGGCCCGAGCCCACCATCTCTGTCACCGGCACGCTGGGGTCGGTATCGGCCAGCCGCTTGGGCATGATGAACAAGGGCATGCCCGATGGCTTGGACAGCGCCGCAAGCACAAGGCCGAAGGGCTGTTCAAGCGTCAGTTCGAATGTCTTGTCATTGACCACCTTGAAGCTGGCGCCGGCCTTCATCAGCAGCCGGCCCAGCGTATCTTTCTTGCTCCAGCGCTCAATGGAAGCAACGCAGTCGGCGGCGGTTACGGGCGTGCCGTCATTGAAGCTGAGCTTGTCGCGCAGTGTGAACGACCACTTCATGCCGTCGTCGGACTTGTTCCAGGTGTCGACCATTTGCGGCGAAATATCGCCCTTGCTGTTTTGCGAGAACAGTGTGTCGAACACCATGTATCCATGGTTGCGCGTGATATAGGCTGTATTGAACAGCGGGTCCAGCGTTTTCAAGTCGGCTGACGGAGCCAGGCGTACCGTCGTCGCCAATGCCGCGCCGCTCATCAGCAGCATGCCGCCGATCAGTGCTCCGGCCGACAGCTTTGTAGTCATGGAATTCAATGTGAAATTCATTTTTTCTCCCTTTCTGGATAGGAACGTAGCGTTCAGGCAGGTGTTGCCAATGGCCATTTTGGATAGACGATTTTTTTGTAGGTCAGTGTCTTGAGGTCGGACGTCACGGATCCCGGGGTACTCAGGTAAATAACCTGCGCGGCGATTTGGGAGTACTCGGCATAGAAGTGCTGCGACGATTTGACGACGATGATTTTCAGCTTCGATAGATCGATGCCGAACTGCGTGAAAAGATCTGTTCCAACGGCCTGGTTGCGTACCGAGGTAAGCACCAGCGTTACGCCTTGCACTTCGACCACGGCGACATCGCCCAACATGGATGGCGTATTGGACAGGCCCGTCATGTAGGCATTTCTGCGCAGGGTCTTGACCGTGCACACAATGTCCACCGGATTGCCCGACGCCGCCGAAATCTTGCCGCCGACCCGCAGCTCGAGGACGGCGTTTTCGCCCGCATTCATGCAGATTCCTACGGCGCCCGGATCCCAAATGGGTCCGATCGCGGCATCGCCCACATTGTGGGTCAGGAAATAGTCCAATACGAAAGTGGAATCGCTGCCCGCGCCGCCGCCGGCGTTGTCGGCGGAGTCGGCCAGTACCGCGGGATACTGCTGGTTAGCCCCGACTGATGCCACCGCTTCGGCAACCGTCGGGTTGGGCGTTTGCAGCTGATCGCGGAAATCGATGATTTGCTGTCCCAGGCTTGTCGCCAACTGCTCTGCGCGCGCCTGATCGTTGTCGGTATAGACCAACACTTTGCTGCCCATGCCGGGCACATCGCCCCAGGGAAAGCCATGCGCAATCGAGATCGACAAAATGCCGGCTTGCTTTTCCATTTCGAGCAGGGCATCCACAAAGCTGCGCATCGGTTCGCGGCTGGTGTGCATGATGGAAATCATTTCGCAGTCGTACACGCCCAGGGTGGGTTTTGTCGCTCCCTGTTTCTTGGCGACGCAAAGGTCCACCAGATCATAGGCGCGCTCCAGAATGTCGGTATGGGGGTATTCCTTGAAGCAGACCAGGAAATCGGCGCTGTCATGCATGAGCGCGGTCATGTGGCAATGGGGATCCAGTTCGGCGCCTATGACGACATCGGGTCCCACGATTTGCCGGGCCCTGCTGATGAGGTCGCCTTCGCAGTCGTCGTAGCCGTCGGCCACCATGGCGCCATGCAGGCCGAACACGATGATGTCGACCTGGCCCGCGTTTTTCAGGTCGGACAGGATTTCATCGCGCAGTGTTTCATAGGCGTGGCGAGTGGTCAGGCCCGCGGGCGTTGCCCCGGCCACCGCGCCTTCAATCACCGTCCAGCCGTGTTCCTTGGCGCGCGAACGCGCGGCCCACAAAGGCCCTGAAAACTGCAGCATGGCGTCAGGGTGCTTGCCGGCGGGGTAATAGCCGCGAGACTTGAATGAGTCTACGCCGGTCGGTATGGGAGAAAAAGTATTGGTTTCGGTGGATAGTGACGCGCTGAATATTCTCATGTCGGTCTGCTTTATGGTTTACGGATCAACGATCCAGGGCTTGCACTTCGATCTCGACGTCGACATCCAGGGCCAGCTTGGCCTGGACGGTGGAGCGCGTCGGCAATCCATTCTGGAAATACTTTTTATATTCGTCGTTGAAGTCGGCGAAAAGAGCCAGGTCGGACAACCAGACGGTGGCCTTGATCACGTCCTCATAGCCCAGGTTCACTTCCTTCAGGCTGTCTCCCAGGCGCTCCATGGCCGCCTTGGTCTGTGTCTTGATGTCGCCGCGCACTACCTCGCCTTCGCGGCTCATGGGAATTTGCCCCGAAAAGAACACGAATCCGCCGGCCCGCACCATCCGTGAGAAAGGCAGTCCCAGAGGAGATTCATAACGTTTGATACTCATGCTTTTTTCCTTTAGTGGTTCAATGATCTGCATGCTTTTCTGAAGTAAAGCGTGCGGGTGAGACGATGCCGGCATCGATGTCTTCCGCCTGGAGCGAAACATCCAGTTCCTGTCCTAGCAGCAGATTCGAGGCAAGCAATGACGCGGCGGGCGAGGTCTGGATGCCATAGCCTCCCTGGCCCACCAGCCAGAAGAAATCCGGGGCATCCGGATCCCAGCCGATGACGAATTCCCCATCGCCGACAAACGAGCGCAAGCCCGCCCAGGTGTGGCTGGGCCGCCGAATTTCCATGGTGGTCGCTGTCATGATGCGATCAATGCCGATGGCGATATCCAGTTCTTCCGCAACCACGTCATGCGGTTCGACGGGATCGGCGTTGGCCGCCGAGCCCAGCAGTTGGCCGGCATCCGGCTTGAAGTAAAAGGATTCGTCTATGCCCACGACCGCGGGCCATTTTTCGCTCGACCCGGAGTCCGCATCTTTGTCGGCCGTGGCCGGCGGGGCGTTGAATGTGAAGGCGCTGCGCCGTTTGGGCTGAAGGCCGATCCGTGTCGCGCCAAACAGCGCTCCCACACGCTCGCCCCAGGCGCCGGCCGCGTTGACGATATTTTTGGCGAGCACGGTAGTGCCGTTGCTCAGCTCGACATGCCATCCATTTTCCTTGCGGCTAGCGCGATTCACGGCGGTGCCGTAGGAAAAGTCGACACCGGCCTGTTTGGCGCCCTTCAAATACCCTTGCAGAATCGCATGGACGTCCAGATCTTTCGCGTCGTTTTCTTCGATTGCGCCTATCAAGCCTTCGGGCCGCACACAGGGGACTCGTGCAAGGACTTGCGCGGCCGTTACGGTGTTTACGTCGGCGCCGCTGTCCCGCAACTGCCGCAGCGTGCTGTCGAATAATTGTTTCTGATCATCTCGGGCAATGTACAGAACGCCGCGGTCGGTCAGTACGCGGTTTTCGCTGAAGGCGGCGGGAGGCGACTCGAAGAAGCGTCTGCTGGCCCGTGTCAGCGCGCGGATCGTTGCCGTTCCGTAGGTTTCCATGAACATCGCGGCCGATCGACCCGAAGAATGATATCCCGCCTGGCTCTCCGCCTCGACGACCAGCGCGCGGCCGCGACCTTGCAATCGATAGGCCAGCGATGCTCCGGCAATGCCGGCCCCGATAATCAGATAATCGTACGGACTGGAATCCGTCATAAAACATCGTCCTTGCATGGGTTGGAATTATTAAATATGAGAATTCTCTAATATGAGAATGTTGCGTGAAGTGAATGCCTATGGTCAAGCGAAATTGATCAGGGTTTACCCGCAATTCTTGGCGTTCATATCCCGTTCAATGGGCTGAAAAATGCTCTTTGGCCAAGCGATCCGCGGCTTCATGGTAGGCGGGCTGCGTAACGGTGGAGTAGTGATTTTTCGACAATGAACGCTGCATTGAAAAAATGTCAAACCTTTGCTATGCGTATGCTTCTAGGATAGTGTCCCCCAGATGAACCATCCAGGAGATGACCATGCTTATGCAGAAAAAAAGAAAATACATCAAAGCGCTTTTATTGGCAGGCGTTTGCGCGCTGGCTATCCCCACGCTCAGCAATGCGGCCGCCGATTATCCGTCCAAGCCTGTGCGTATCGTGGTGGGTTATCAAGCGGGAGGTCCCACAGACTTGCTGGCCCGAGTGGTCGCTGAAAAATTGCAGGCCGCGCTGGGGCAGCCATTCATCGTGGAAAACAAGCCGGGCGCCGCATCGAATATCGCATCCCTGGAAGTGGCTAAAGCGGCTCCGGACGGCTACACCTTATTGATGGCGGCGGCGCCGATTGCAACGAATCAGTTCCTGTATAAAAACCAGGGCTTTGATGTCTTGAAAGACTTTGCGCCGATATCTCAAATCATGTCGGCTCCTTCCGTGCTGGCGGTTTCGGCCAAGCTGCCGCTGAACACAGTGGACGAATTGATAGCTTATGGGCGCGCCCATCCGGGAGAGCTAAGCGTTGCATCGACCGGCAATGGAGGTACTCCCCATCTGGCGGCCGAGGCCTTCAAGCAGCGCACCAAGCTCGACCTGATTCATATTCCATACAAGGGCCAGGCCTCGGCTGTCAACGATGTCATGGCCGGGCATGTCAGCATGTATTTCATCACGTCCCTGTCGGCCATACCGTACTTGCATGCAGGCAATCCCAAGCCCCTGGCCGTGGCGGCGCTCAAAAGAATGCCGCAGTTGCCGGATGTTCCCACCATGGCCGAAGCCGGCATGGATGGCTTTGTTGCGGAGTCATGGACCGGACTGTTGGCGCCAGCGGGCACGCCGCGGCCGGTTGTGGAAAAGCTGCATGCCGCGATGATGGACATAGTCCGCGATGCGAAGGTCAGGAAAGACTTGACTGATCAAGGCGCTGTCGTGGTCGGCAGCGCAACCCCCGAGGACTTTACGGCATTGATAAAAAGCAATGTCGAAACATGGGGAGCCATTTTGAAGACGGCGAATATATCCACGAACTAGGTCTGGCGGCGCGCCAGGCACCGGCTTTCGATTTCCGGATGGGCAAGGCTTCCGCCTGGAATTTCCGGTGTGGGGCGCCTCGACCGGCGCTTCCTGCTTGCCTTAGGCCGAATGGTACTTACATAGGCCGCTGCGGATGGCCATGACAGGGAGATGTCGATGCGATCGCCTGGCGGCGTGAGTCAAGGTGTCACGGTCGTTTGAGTCGTCTGTTGGCGGTGTTTGTATTGGTTGCTGGCTGTATTCATATTGTCTACTGGCGGTGTTCGTATTGTTTGCTGTCGATGATCGTATTTCTCGTGCCGTCCGTCGGGGGTAAGGCCAGTGGGCGCCAGCCCGGTCGGCCGTTCAGGCGCCTGCGCGCCTGACACCGCACGCTAATCTCGTCCGGCGGCCGCTGCCTGATGGAGTTCTTCTTGATAACCTGCGCGGCACGCCTTCCTTCGATTCCGCTTGCTCGGCCTCCGACGGGCTGGCGCCCACTGGCCTTACCCCCGACGGACTGTGGTGTTTTGTGGCCACGGTTGTCGGGACGGCTCGTGTTCTTGCGCTTTGTTGGCTACAGGTTTTAGGGTCGAAAGAGTTTGCGGTGCCCGGTTCTCTCGCCCCTGCACGGCGCGAGAGAACCTTACGCGATTGCCGTAATGTGGAGGGTGTTTTCGTGCACCGATCACGTCACGCAAGTGGGAGCTCGGGCGTGCATCGGCCGTGTGATCCGCGTCGGAAAAAGCGGCTAAAATGCTGCCCGATGATTTCGTGGCTGCTGTATCCCTTGATATGCTCGACCCCCGCATTCCCCATCCTGTACGCAGAACGCTTCACTAATCCTTACTGCTGACATAGCATTAATCTACCAGCCCTAAAACAACCTCGGGGCTTAAACGCCTCAAACACAAAAATACTGACAGACCCTTCCAAAATCTGTGTAAGGTGCTTACAGCCTCTGATCACAGTCCCCAAGGTCCATGATCACTTTGCGCGACAAGATCTGCGAGATTGACCGCAATCCTGTCGAATCGACAGCCCCTGCCGCATGCCCAATATTGAACGTAATCGCGTCGACTCTACAGCCACCATCGCATGCCCAACCGCGTAAGGCTATTTTCGGCCCACCGTAGGGGCCGGAAATAGCCGGGCACTGCAACCTCTTCAATCAGCAACAAGACGACCCAACGAAGCACAAGAATCCAGACCGTGTCAGCGCCCGTGTTTGAGACACATCAGAGTCCGTCGGGGGTAAGGCCTGTGGTGGCAAGCCCGTCGGAGGCCGAGCAAGTGGAATCGTAGGGAGGCGAGCCGCCGAGGCGACCCAGAAGAACTCCAGCAGGCAGCGGCCGCCGGACGAGATAAGCGCGCGCCGTCAGGCGCGCAGGCGCCTGAACGGCCGACCGGGCTGGCCACCACAGGCCTTACCCCCGACGGACGGCACGAGAAATACGCACCCCACCAGCAAATACGAACACAACCCGTAAACAATACAAACACAGCCGCCAGACGACTCAAGCGATCGCAAGATGAACCCGTCGGCAAACAATACGAACATCACCAGCAAATACGTACACCGACAGCAAACAATACGAACCTCGCCAGCAGACGATTCAAGCGATCGTAGGCAAGATGCCCCCTTTAACAAAAAGGGCCAAACTCCTCTGCTCAGCCACAACATCCTGGCATCGCCTCTGCCGGCACAACTGCGCTAAGTAAACGCCATTCGCCTTAGGCAAGGCTGACAAGCGCCGCATTGACAATCGCCTCGGCATCCACCCCGAAGTAGCGGCGCAGTTCGGCGCGCGTATCACTGCGCCCGAACCCGTCGGTACCCAGCGTGATGTATTCGCGCCCGGGCGGAATATAGGCCCGTATCGATTCAGGCACCAGGCGCACATAGTCCGTCGCGGCAATGACGGGCCCTTTGCAGGCGGCCAATTGCCCGGTGATGAAAGGATGGCCGTCGATAGGCGCGCCCCGCAGGCGGGCCGATTGGTGGCGTTCGCCGTCGCGCGCCAGTTCGCTCCAACTGGTAATGCTCAGCACATCGGCGGCGATGCCCATTCTTGCCAATTCCTGGGCGGCTTTGATGACTTCGGTCAGTATCGCGCCCGATCCCAGCAGCGTTACGTTGCGGGTACCGGCGCCGCCGGCGTCGGCCTGGGATTCGGCATCGTAGCGCGCAAATCGATAGCCGCCGCGCAGGATTGCCTCGCTTGAACCCTCGACCAGGGCCGGCTGCGCGTAGTTCTCGTTCATCAGCGTGATGTAATAGAACACGTCTTGCTGCTCGACCAGCATCTCGCGCATGCCGTGATCGACGATCGCCGCCAATCTCGCAGGCAAACGCCGGATCGTAGGCCTTGCAGTTGGGAATGGTCGCCGGCCACCAAATGGCTGGTGCCGTCCTGGTGCTGCAGGCCTTCGCCGCCGAGCGTGGTGCGGCCGGAGGTGGCGCCGAGCAGGAAACCGCGCGCACGCTGGTCGGCCGCGGCCCAGATCAGATCGCCGACGCGCTGGAAGCCGAACATCGAGTAATAGATGTAGAAAGGCAGCATGGCCATGCCGTGCACGCTGTAGCTGGTTGCCGCGGCTATCCAACTGGCAATGGCGCCGGCTTCGCTGATGCCTTCTTCCAGAATCTGGCCGTCCAGCGCCTCGCGGTAGGTCAGCACGGAGCCGATGTCTTCGGGCTCGTAGCGCTGTCCCACGCTGGAATAGATGCCCACCTGCTTGAACAGGTTGGCCATGCCGAAGGTGCGCGCCTCGTCGGCCACGATGGGCACGATGCGGGGCCAGAGCTCCTTGTCCTTCAGCAGGTTGCCGAGCATGCCGCACGAAAGCCATGGTGGTCGACATCTCCTTGCCGGCCGCTTGCTGCCGCGAAGCGCGCATAGCGTCAGTTCGGGCACCGGCACGGGCTCGGCCCGGGTTTGCCGGGCCGGGCAGATAGCCGCCCAGTTTCTTGCGCTGCTCTTGCAGGTAGCGGATCTCGGCGCTGTCTTCCGCCGGCTTGTAGAACTCGAGCCTCAGGGCCTGCGCGTCGGTCAGCGGCAGCTTGAAGCGGTTGCGAAATTCGATCAGAGCGGACTCGTCCAGTTTCTTCTGCAGTGCGTCGTCATCTTGCCCTGGCCGACGCCGCCCATGCCGTAGCCCTTCTTGGTGTGCGCCAGGATCACGGTGGGCTGCCGCTTGTGCCTGGCGGCCGCGGCGTAGGCCGCGTGGATTTTCACCAGATCGTGGCCGCCGCGCTTGCAGCCGGTCGATCTGTTCGTCGGTCATGCCCTGCGCCAGGCGCTCGAGGTCTTCGTTCTGGCCGAAGAAATGGTCGCGGTTGAAGCGGCCGTCTTTGGCGGCGAAGGTCTGCATCTGCCCATCGACCGTATTGGACGAAGGCCTGGCTCAGCGCGCCGTTGCGGTCGCGCGCGAACAGGCCGTCCCAGTCGCTGCCCCACACCAGCTTGATGACGTTCCAGCCCGCGCCGCGAAACAGCTTTTCCAGCTCGTCGATGATGCGGCCGTTGCCGCGCACCGGGCCGTCCAGGCGCTGCAGGTTGCAGTTGACGACCCAGACCAGGTTGTCCAGCTTCTCGCGCGAGGCCAGCGTCAGCGCGCTCATGCTCTCGGGCTCGTCCATCTCGCCGTCGCCGAACACGCCCCAGACTTTGCGGCCGGCGCAGTCGAGCAGCCCTGCGGTGCGTGAGGTAGCGCATGAAGCGCGCGTGATAGATCGAGCTGATCGGGCCGATGCCCATCGAGCCGGTGGGGAACTGCCAGAAGTCGGGCATCAGCCAAGGATGCGGATAGCTGGACAGGCCGCGCGCGCCGTGGCGCGGGCCGTGATCTCCTGCCGGTAATGCGCGAGATCGGCCTCGGCTCAGCCGTCCTTCCAGAAAGGCCCGCGCATAGACGCCGGGCGCGCTGTGCGGCTGGAAGAACACCAGGTCGCCGGAATGTCCGCCTTGCCTGTTTTCGCGCGCATGAAAGAAATGATTGAAGCCCACCTCGAACAGATCGGCCGCGCTGGCGTAGCTGGCGATGTGGCCGCCCAATTCGCCATAGGCCGCGTTGGCGCGCGCCACCATGGCCAGGGCATTCCAGCGCATGAGCGAGCCCAGGCGTTCTTCCAGCGCCAGGTCGCCCGGAAACGGCGGTTGCCGCTCGACCGGAATGGTATTGACGTACGGCGTGCCTATGGGCGGCTTCCAGTCGATGTTGGCGCCGGATGCCAGTTTGTGCAATTCGCCCAGGATGAAGCTCGCGCGCCCTGGCCCATGGGCGGCAAGCAGCGACTGGAACGCGTCATGCCATTCACCGGTCTCCAAAGGGTCGATATCGACGTGGGCATGGGCGCTGGTCCAGTCTTGGAAGGGGAGGGGTGCATTCATGGCGGGGCGTTTCACGCGGGTAGTGGGAAGAGTAGTGTTTCTTGCTATTTTGCGCGCTCAGCCTAAGAATGTGCTGTTAAAATTACAGAAAAATTGCCTAAATTCCGGCATAAAATGCCGAAAAATCATTGAAATACCGATAATGAAGCTGGATGCCACCGATCTGCGGATACTTGATGAATTGCAGCGCGACGGGTCGCTGAGCAATGTCGAACTGGCCAAGCGCGTGCACCTGTCGCCTTCGCCGTGCCTGACCCGGGTCAAGGCCCTGGAGGCGGCGGGGATAATTGTCCGCTATGTCGCATTGGCTAGCGCGGCCGCCTTGGGCCTTGGGCTGAATGTGTTCATTTCCATCAGCCTGAAGTCGCAGAACAAACAGGCATTGGCGAATTTCGAGCAGCGCATCGCCGCGCATGACGAGGTCATGGAATGTTATTTGATGACCGGCGATTCCGACTACCTTATACGCGTGGCGGTCGCCGATATTGCGGCGCTCGAGCGTTTTATCCTGGATCAGCTCACGCCGATTCCCGGCATCGACAAAATCCGCTCCAGTTTCGCGCTGAAACAGGTCTTATATAAAACGGCCTTGCCCTTGGCGGTAGGGGCCGCCGGCAGCTCAAAACCCTGAGCCGGCGTTCGGGGCGGCGGGCGCGATGGCGCTCGATGCGGTATTGCCGGCCGGGCATCGGCGCTTGTTACGAATAGCGGGTCCAGAGCCAATCATGGCTTTCGCCGATATTGCGCAGCGACGCTGAACCAAGACACAAATGGCGCACGAAATTCAGCGCATTGGGCCAAAGCGGCGCATCGTCAGGCGTGCCGGGATGCCGTTCCAGGCGCCATTGCATGCCGCGTTCTATGCGGAACGCAACGGCATACGAAAACGGCACTTCGTCTATCCAGGGCAGGTAGGCCGGCGGAGGGCGCTCTTCGGCCAGGACGACCAGGGCGGAGCGCGCGCCGCGGCGCAGCAGGAAGGCGGCTTCTATGAAAGCCTGTTCCAGGCCATCGACATTCACCGATAACGCCATGGGCACGGTTCTGCCGCCGCATATTTTCGTCCACATGCTGGCGACGGCGCTATGCACGGACAAGCCGAAGGAGGTGGGCGACAGGCCTTCATGACGTCCCATTGCCTGCAACAGGGCGAAGCTGCGCGTGGTTTCCCCATGCCGCGAAGCAAAAACCATGGGCATGGGCGCGTGGCCATTGGCCAGCGGCCAGGCGCAATCGAATACCATCCGGGCCATTGGGCTTAGACGGCGCCGCTGCATTGGCGTCAGGAAATCCAACTGAGGCGATTCGTAGTCGGCCAAGGGGCAATAGGGCTGGCTGGCCCATTGCATCCAGCTTTCCGCATTGCGCATTTCTGGCGCCCAAGCGCGCCATTGTCCGATTGAAAATGTCACCATAGCGCGCGATTATACTTGGGCGCGCGGGACGGTTAATTACCGGATACTTTGCCGATCTGCTTGATCAGCTTGGACCATTTGTCCACGTCCTCGCGTATATAGGTATCGTATTCGGCGGGGGTGTTCACCACCACGCTTGCCCCTTGCCGGATAATTTCCTGCTGGAAGGCCGGGCTGGCCGAGGCGCTCTTGACGGCGTTATACAGGCTCTGGAGCACTGGTTCGGGGGTGCCCTTGGGAGCCAGCAGGCCGAACATGGTGCCTATTTCAAAATCATCCAGGCCTTCTTCGGCGAAAGTGGGTACATCGGGCAGCACCGGAAGGCGCTGCTTGCTGGCCACCGCAAGCGCCTTGAGCCGCTTGGCGCCGAGCATTGCCTGAGCCGACACATAGGTGGTGAATGTCATCTGGACCTGCCCCGCCACAATATCGGTAATGGCGGGCGCCGCGCCGCTATACGGAACATGGGTCATGTCTATGCCCTTGCGTATCTTCAGCATTTCCCCCGCCAAGTGCGGCGCGCCGCCGGCGCCGCTGCTGGAAAAATTCAACTCCCCCGGATGTTCGAGGCCGTACTTTATCAATAAGGGCAGGGTATTGCCCTCGAAGTCGGGACGCGTGAAAAGCAGCAGCGGAGCAAATGCCAGCATGGTTACGCCCGAGAAGTCCGCCACAGGGTCGTAGGGAACCTTATCGATCACGGACGGATTGAGCGTGAGATTGGTGCTGGTGAACAAGAGCGTATAGCCGTCCGGGGCCGCCCGCGCCACCGCTTCCATGCCGATGTTGCCGCTGGCGCCGGCGCGGTTTTCCACGACCACCGGTTTTTTCAATGCGGTCGAGATGGTTTGCGCTGTCATGCGGGCCAGGATATCGGTGCTGCCGCCCGCCGCGAACGGAACAATGAGCCGTATGGGCTTGTCCGGATAGGGCGCCGCTTCGGACTGTGCCGGCCCCGCCATGGCAAAAGACAGGGCGGTCATGGAAAAGAGGGTAGCGAGCCAGCGTTTGGACATGATGGTCTCCATTTTGGAAGTGATAGTCGAATTGCTCATTCTGGCGACACGGCATGCCGCTTTCAAGCTGCCAGGCTGAATGCCTTGTTTGGAAAAGTTGAATATTCCCGGGCCGCCCCGCGTTTATCCAGAGAGGGATCATCGCTTATCCCGAGGCGGATCATTCAAGTTAACTGAATAGCTTCTTCGAGTTTTTCCAGTGTTCGCGTGGCCTTGCAACGTGCAGAATTCATGGCGGAACATTGTTCAGGAGATAAGAATGAGAAAGATAATATCGGGATGCGCAATGGCGCTGATGTCGTTGATGGCCGCGGCCCAGCCCGCCGCCTATCCACAGAAGCCCATACGGCTGGTCGTGGGTTTCCCCGCCGGCGGGGCGTCGGACGTCGCGGCGCGCGCGGTGGCCGAAAAAATGGCCACCGAGCTTGGACAGCCGATTGTTGTCGAAAACAAGCCCGGAGCCGCCAGCAACATTGCTTCCGCCTCGGTGGCCAAGGCTGCGCCGGACGGCTATACCGTGCTGTTCGGCACGATTTCACTGGCCATCAACGGCAGCCTTTACAAGAACCCGGGATACGATGCCGTGCGTGATTTCAGCGCGGTTTCCCAATTGTCATCGGCGCCGTTCTTGCTGGTCGTCCACCCTTCATCGCCGCTGCGCTCGGTCGGCGACTTGATTGCCCAGGCCAAGAAGGCCGGCGACGATAAGCCCATTTATTACGCCAGCGCCGGGAACGGCTCGGGCGCGCATCTTTTCACCGAGCTGCTGTCCAGCCGGGCGGGCATCAGCCTGACCCATGTGCCTTATCGAGGCGCGGCTCCGGCCATGGCGGATGTGCTGGGCGGACAGGTGCCGCTCACCTTCGACAATATCATCACCACCTTGCCATTGGTCGAGGCGGGGAAACTGCGCGCGCTGGCTGTCAGCAGCAAGCAACGCTCGGCGGCTGCGCCGAACATCCCGACGCTGGACGAGGCTGGTGTGCCTGGCTATGACGCGACATCGTGGTTTGGCCTGTTCGTGCCTGCCGGCACTCCGCCCGGCACCGTCCGCAAGCTTCACCAGGCGGCGGTCGCCGCCGTTCGGACACAAGAAGTCAGCGCGGCATTGCGCGGCGTCGGTGCGGAGCCTGTCGGTTCCTCGCCCGCCGAGTTCGAGGCCTTTTTCAAGGCTGAAGCCGGCAAGTGGGCCGACGTTGTTCGCCGCGCCAAGGTCGAAATCAATTAAGGCCGGGAGCGGCCGTACTTCCTCAACTCAAAATTCGGTGTATTTATGAAAATTTGGCATCAAAGCTTTACGGTATTGGATGATCTGGGCGCTTATCACGACGCGCTGAAAGCGCATTTTGCGCGAGTGGCGCGGCCGGGCACGCAGATCGATCTGCACGGCATGCATCCGGGAACTTATCGATCGAATTACCCAGGCTCGGATATCCGGCACGTTGCCTTGCAGTATGTGCATGGGCTTCAGTTTATGATGGCCGCGGTGGAGGCCGAGCGCCAGGCCTATGATGTTTATGCCATCAGCACGTTGCCGGAACCCGCCTTGCGCGAGATACGCGGCCTGGTCGATATTCCCGTGGTGGCGTATGGCGAGTCGGCCATGCTGACCGCATGCATGCTGGGGCGCAAATTCGGCGTGCTGCTTTTTATCGAAGACATGAACGAACTGATAGCCGAGAATGCGCATGGCCACGGCCTGGCCTCGCGTTTCGCCGGCGCAATGCCGGTAGGCTTCACCTTCAACGATGTGTTGAAAGGGTTCGATGATCCTACCGAACTCATCGAGCGTTTCCGCGACGCCGCGCGTTCATTGATCGCCAAAGGAGCCGAAGTGATCATTCCGGGCGAAGCCCCCATGAATATACTTCTGGCGCGCAACGGGGTGTCGGAGGTCGATGGCGTGCCGGTTCTGGATTCGCTGGCCACCTGGATCAAGCAGGCCGAGGCCATGGCCGATTTGCGCAAGTTCTGCGGCACCAAGGCTTGCCGCAAGGGGTATTACCACAAGCTGCCGGAAATGGATCGGGTCAACGAGATTTTTTCGTTTTACGGCCTGGACCCACTTCTACCAAAGTCTTGACGCTAGGTCTGCGGCGGGCATCGAATACCTCCAAGAGATAATCGATGAATGCCCTGATTTTGGGCGAGGTGAAGCGCGACTTGACGGTTACCGCATGGAAGGTGCGCACATTGGTATCCCAGCCGGGGAGCAGTTCGACCAGCTTTCCCTGGCTGATCAGGTCGGCTACAAAAATATCCAATACATAGATCAGGCCCGTTTCCTGGCAGGCGGCCTGGATCAAGGCTTGCGTATTGTTGAAATTCAGTACGCCTTGAGGCCGGACGATTACTTCATTTCCGTCTTGCCTGAACGCCCAGGGAACAGGAGTTGTGTGCCCTTCCTCGAACAGCCCCAGGCACTGCCTGGGATCGAGCTTGCGCGGATGCGATGCGTCGATGGCGGCGGCCAGGGCCGGCGCGGCGCACACGATATGCTTTGCTTCGTAGACCGGACGCCCGACGAGATCGGCATCTTCGATCCGGTCCATGCGTATGGCCACGTCCGTGCCGCGCTCGATCAGCTTTTGCGGATGATTGGTCAGGGTCACGGATACCGACAAATCGGGATGCAGCTTGGTGAATTCGACCAGGGCGGGGCAGATCAGGCTTTGTCCAATGGCGAAAGGAGCTTCTATGCGCAGCGGGCCCGAAATGTCATGGGCGCTGATTTTGACATCGGATTCGGCCTGGGCAACGGATTTAAGTATTTCCTGGCATCGAGGCAGGAACAGGCGGCCTTCTTCGGTTAAATGCAAATGGCGGGTGTTGCGCTGTATCAGCGTGACGCCCAGATGCTTTTCGAGATTGCGTAAGCTGGATGTTACCGTCGCATTCGCCAGGTCCAGCGATTCGGCGGCGCGTGAAAAGCTGCCGCACTCCATGACGCGGATGAAAACTTCCATCCCCCATAGCCTGTCCATAGGTCTCCTTTCACTTTTTTCTAATAGAGCATTAGGCGCGAATGCCTAAATGAATCGGACGCATCACCCTACACTCTTGAAGTGTACCGTGCGATGCGGCAGTGAATATTCTACAGGGTGAAACGATGGAAAGGTCTTTCGATGTGGTGGTGGCGGGATGCGGCGTGGCGGGCTTGTCGGCGGCGGTGTCGGCGGCGGAACGCGGCCTGGCCGTGGCGGTGCTGGAGCGGGCCTCAAGACAGGAGCGCGGCGGCCAAAGCCGGTATACGGAAGCCTATTTGCGCATGAAGGCCATCGATCAGGTATCGGACGATTTCGAAACCCATCTTGCCGAGAACATCGGCCCATATGTGGATCCGGACATGACTGCCGAGATGGCGGGGGACAGCGGTTCATGGTCGCATGTCACCCGTTCCCTCGCTCTGCCCGATTCCGAGGTGATCGCCAACTTCGCCGAGCAGGTGCCCGGCACCATTCAATGGCTGCGGGATATGGGCGTAAAGTTCGATTTCCTGCCGACGGCGTTCCTGACCAAGACCCAGCCCCGGCTTTTGCCTGTGGGCGGAGGGCAAGCGCTGGTCGAAGCGCTGGCGGCGCGGGCCGAAGAATTGGGTGTCACATTTTTCTACACTACGACCGCGCGCCGATTGCTGCTGGACGAATGCGGAAAGGTGCAAGGCCTTCTTGGGCAGAGCCAGGGTGAAGGCGGCATACGCTTCAAGGGCGCCGTGGTGTTGGCGTCGGGCGGATTCGAAGGCAATCCGGCCTTGCTGGCCAAGTATCTGGGCCCGCGCTCGGTGTACCTGCGCCCTGTTTGCAAGGGAGGGTATTACAACCGGGGAGAAGGTATAGAAATGGCGCTGGAAGCCGGGGCGGCGCCTTGCGGCGAATTCGGCAGCTACCATGCGGAGCCTGTGGATCCGCGCTCGGGCATTTCCGAGCCTGCCGTGTTTATTTTTCCTTATGGAATATTGGTCAACAAAAGCGGGCAGCGGTTTACCGACGAGGCGCCCGGGACCGTCGATGCCTACTACGAGCGGGTTACGCGCCGCATTTACGAGCAGGAAGAAGGGATTGCCTATGTCATCCTGGATGAAGGTGTGAAGGATGTGCCCAACTATCGATTGGCCATTCGTACCGACCAGCCGGCAATTGAAGGCGCTACGCTGGACGCGCTGGGCGAGAAGCTGGGCCTGCCCGCCGGAGCCTTGGCGGAAACGGTGCGGCGTTATAACGCCGGCTGCCCGGCCGAAGGCAAGTACGATCCTTTGAATCTGGATGGCCTGGCTACGCGGGATCTGGCTCCGCCCAAGTCCAACTGGGCGCGGCCGCTGGCGCGGGGCCCGTTCATTGCCTATCCCATTATTTCGTCGAATGTGTTTACCTTTGGCGGGCTGAAGATCAACACGGCGGGACAAGTGCTGGATATGGACGGCCTGCCCATGGCCAATCTGTATGCGGCGGGCGAAACCGTGGGCATGTACTACACCAACTATACCGGCGCGACATCTGTGCTGAAAGGCATGGTGTTCGGCCGCTTGGCCGCCAAACATATTGCGGATACGCAAGCGTGATCAAGGCCGAAGGAGGAAAGGGCATGGAAGTTTCGTTAAGCGCGGCATTGGTACAAGGCCTGGTTCAGGCGCGCCAGGCGGGCTTGCCGTCCGCCGTGCGTGAAAACATCCGACTGCATAGTGCCGATGCCTTGGGCATAGGCACGGCGGCGCGCGCGACCGCCTTGGGCCGGCAGGTGGCGGCGGCCCAAATGCGGTTGTCGGGCAAAGGCGATTGCCGCTTGATAGGAGGAGGCACGGCGGCGCCCGCCGCCGCGGCGTTCATCAATGCATCGCTGATCCATATTCTCGACTTTGACGATATCCATGATGCGGGCCGCTTGCACCCGGCCGCGGTGGTGCTGCCGGCGGCGTTGGCGGCTGCGCAGGCGGCCGGCGCAGCCGACGACGTATTGATCGATGCAATTGCATTGGCCACCGAGCTTATCTGCCGCCTGGGTGCGATTTGCGCACCCAAGGGCGATGGTCCCGGCTCGGAATGGTTTTTGACCCAGTTGCTCGGCTATACCGCCGCCAGCCTTGCCGCGGGAGTGGCGCTGGGCTTGTCGCAGGACGAGCTGGTCTCGGGCATTGGCCTTGCCTATATGCAGGCTGCCGGCGGCAAGCAGGCGGGTTTCGGCACGGGGGCGACCGCCCGCGCCGTGTATCCCGCCTTTGCCGCCCAAGGCGGATTGCAGGCGGCTTTTCTTGCGCAGGCGGGTGTCAGCGGGCCTGAAGGCGCGCTGGATGGCGCCGCCGGTCTTTTCCGTATTTACATGGGCGATCAATTGCAGGCCGGGCAGCGCGAAGCGCTGCTGGATTTCTCCACATGGCATTGCCTCGACGTCGATATCAAGCCCTGGCCCAGTTGCCGCTTGTCCCATCCCTATGTGGCGGTCGCGCTTGCCGCGCGCCGGGCGGACGCGGCCCAGGCCGGCCAGGCTGCGCGCATACGCGTGTCTGTGAATGCGTCGGCGGCGCGGCTGTGCCGCCCCTTGCCGCAGCGCCAGCGTCCGGTCACCTTGCAGGATGCGAAGTACAGCATCCCCTTCATGACCGCGTATGCGCTGGTGCGCGGCGCGCCCACGCTCGATGGCCTGAATGACGATGTCATGAGCGACAGGCAAGTGCTCGACATGGCGAGTCGTATCGAGATCGAGGAAACCCTGCCGGACAACCCGGGCCATCCCGTGGCCGTGCTGACGCTCGAGCGCGCGGATGGCAAGGCGGACAGCTTCCATTTTTCGCCGGACGATTTGCGCATGGATGGGGCCTGCGCAAGACTGAAATTTTTTGATTGCTTCCGGTATGCCGGCGCCCAGGATGCTGCCGAGACGGCATGGAACGCCGCTATCGGCGGCCATGTCGAACAGGCGGTCCTGCTCTCGGGCGGCTAAGCGTTGCCTGCCTTGTCAACCCTGCCGCCGCGCGATCCGGCCGCGCCGCGGGGCCGTTTCAACCGCTGGATAGAAAAGGTTATTCATGTACAGTTCTGAACTTTTGGCGGGCAGCGTGGCTCTTGTTACGGGCGGAGCCGGCGGCATAGGCCGGGCTGTATCCGAGGCCTTGGCGAAATGCGGAGCCCGGGTAGTGGCTGCCGATATCGCCGGCGCCAAGGCCGGGGAGCCGGCCGATTCGCGGATAGAGCACGTGGCGCTGGACGTAACCAGCCGCAGCGATGTGTTGCGCTGCGTCGATGATGTCATCCAGCGGTTTGGCCGCATCGACATCCTGGTCAATGTCGCCGGCGTAGTATCCATGGGTAGCGCCGAGCATCTGGAGGAGCGGGAATGGGACCGCGTGATTGCCATCAACCTCAAAGGAACATTCCTGTGCTGCCAGGCCGCCATGTCCCCTATGCGCCGCCAGGGATCGGGGCGTATTGTGAACATGGGCTCGGTCATCGGCAAGAATGGCGGCAATCCCCGGCCATGGCTGGATCCCCGCGAGCAGGATCGCGCAAGCAATGTGGCCTACGGCGTATCCAAGGCCGGCGTGCATGCGATGACGGCATTCCTGGCCAAGGAACTGGCCAATTCCGGAGTGACGGTCAATGCGGTGGCGCCGGGTCCGATCGCTTCGTCCATGACTACCAATTTCCCTCAGTCCTTGAAGGACTTGATACCGGCCGGGCGCATGGGCACGGCCGACGAGGTCGCTTGGGCGGTGGTGTTTCTGGCCGCCCCCGCGTCATCCTTCATTACCGGCGAAACGCTGGATGTCAATGGCGGCATCTGGTGCGATTGACGATTTTTTAACCAACTATTTGTGAGAATACGTATTATGCGAGAGCCTCGTTCTATTTACCTGGTCCTGGATATGGAAAACGACCTGGTGCACGATGATGGCCCCAGCGCCAAAGGGCCCATGGGCGAGCAGGTCCGCCAGCGCCAAATCATTGCCAAGACAGCCAATGCCATCAAGAAAGCGCGTCAGGCCGGAATATTGGTAGGCTTTGTTCGGGTGGGATTTTCGCCCGATTACCAGGAATGCCCGCCCGCGTCGCCGGTCTTTTCCGGCGCGCCCAAGGGCGGCATGTTCAAGCTGGGCTCGTGGGGCACCGAAATTCATCCCGACCTGGAAAAATTGTCCGCCGATATCGATGTGGTCAAGCACCGCGTCAGCCCGTTCTATTCGACGACTCTTCAGGCGCAATTGCGCGCCCAAGGCGTCGAGCGTATTTATTGTTCCGGCGTTTCCACCCAGGCGGTGGTGCAAGCCACTGTCCGCGACGCGCACGACAGGGATTACGACGTGATTGTGCTGGAAGATGCCTGCGCGGCCCATAGCGCCGAAGAGCACGCCAATTCCATGCAAAGCATAGCGCGCTTCTGCAAGACAGAAACGACAGATACGGTGGTGTTCGCCAACCCATAGTTGCGCCTTGCATACGAAAAAACCTGCGCCGTCCATGGATGGCGCAGGTTTTTTTTATTGGAAGCCGCAACGCGACCCTGTGCCCGATCATGCTACCGACGCGGGCGGGGATTTAGCGTTGACAGGCCCTAGTTCGACATGGCGACGCCGGCGTCCTTGATCACAGCTCCCCAGCGTGTGAATTCCTTGCCGAAGAAGGCCTGGAACTCGGCCGGGCCATTCATGACGGACGGCACCACGGCGACGGTCTCCAACTGTTTCTGAATATCGGGCCGGGCGATGGTCTTCTTGATGGCGGCATCCACTTGCGCGATGACTTCCGGGGGCGTCTTGGCCGGAGCGAATATGCCTACCCAGTTGACGACATTGAAGTTGGGCAATTCTTCCTGGGCCGTCGGCACGTTGTCCAGGAAGCTCACGCGTTTTTCGCTGGTTACGGCAAGGGCGTTCAAGCGGCCATCCTTGATCAGCGTATACAGAGGGGGAAGATCCATGACGATGCCGTCGACGTGTCCGGCGAGCGTATCGGTAACGGCCGGGCCGGCTCCTTTATATGGAACGTGCACGATGTTGCCTTTGGACGCCTGCTTGAGCAATTCAATCGTCAAATGGGGAAGGCCGCCGGCGCCGGAAGACGACAGTGTCACTTGCTTGTCGCGGGCCAGGTCGAGAAGCTCTTTCAGGTTCTTTACCTTCAGATTGGGCCCGACGGCGATCGCCTCGGGCGTCAGGCCCATAGTATTGATGGGGGCCAGGTCTGTCATGGCGTTGAAGGGCGGCTTGTTCATGGTCTGCGGCGAAAGCACAACCGGACTCACGCTTGAAAGCAGCAAGGTGTAGCCGTCGGGTTTGGCCTTGGCCACATGCCCCGCGCCTATCATGCCGCTGGCGCCGGCCCGGTTTTCCACCACAATCGTCGTTCCTAGGGCTTCGCCCAGAGCCGGCGCCACGATGCGGGCCACGATATCGTTGGAGCCTCCTGGCGGATACCCCACGACCATTGTGATGGGATGCGCGGGAAATTTCTGTGCCAGCGCGGGCGTTGCCGCCATCAGCGGCATAAGTATGAGCAAGGCGCCGGCCAACTGGCGCACGGCGCTGCGGCGCGGATTTGAAATGTGTTTATTCATTTGAGTGAGTCTCTCGGTAATTATTCTGTGGAGGGCTGTGGCATGGAAGAGATGGTCTGCAGTGTTAAAAATTCTATATGCCGGTGACTGACGCGGCAATCGCCTTGCCTGAAAGCGCTATTCGAATTTTTCGAATATTCCCATGGCTTGCCGGACCTATGATGGTGTTTGATCAACTTGGGCGCTGGCTTATGAAAAACAGGCCCTGGAATAGGAGACAGTTTTGAAAATCTGGCATCAGAGTTTTACGGATCTTAATGAGTTCCCCTTGTACCGGGAGACTTTGCAATCTCATACCGACGTAGTGGCGAGCTCCGGCGTATCTGTCGTGGTGCATGGGCTGCGGCCGGGTACCTATCCACCCGCGACCGCGCCTATGGATGTAAACAGCCGAGCGGGTTTGCGGCTTTTCAGCGCTATCCAGGTTTGCGAGGCGGCCATGGCGGCGCAGGCCGCCGGTTATGATGCCTTTGCCCTGGGATGCTTTTTTGATCCTGCCTTGCATGAGGCGCGTTCGCTGGTCGATATACCGGTAGTCAGTCTGACCGAAACCTGTATGCTGGCTGCCTGTTCCCTGGGTCGAAAATTCGCTGTGATCTCCTTGACTGATTTTCAGAAAATGTTGACTGAAGACTTGGCTGACCAGTATGGCTTGTCGGCTCGCCTGGCTGGTGTTGTTGCCATGTCACCGGCGGTCAGGCTATATGACCTCGAAGGCAGCGGCGCTGTTATCGACTCGATCAAAGCGCGGTTTTTGGCGGCTTGCCAAGAGGCCTTGCACCTGGGCGCGGAAGTGATCATTCCCGGCGACGGTGTGTTGAATGAGTTCTTGGTGCGGCACCAAATGCTGTCGGTTGACGGAGCGGTCATCATGGACGCATTGGGTGTCCTTTTTCATCATGCGGCCTTTTTTGCGCGGGCAAGAGCTTCGGGATGCCTTGATGTCAGCCGCCGGCTGCTATACGCGAAGCCTCTCGATCCGATGCTTGCTCACGTTCGGAAATTCACCGGCTCGCTCAATCGTGGCGAAGAAGAGTTCTCGGGAAGCCGCTACATGGTTGGCGCAGCGGCCAAGAGCTGAATGCCGGAGAGGCTTGGCCTTGGCGACATGGCTGGCGCCCATCATGCCATCGGCGCGTCCGCGAGCTAGAAATCTACAGAAGGTATGGGAGGCACGGCAATCGTCTTGTACGAAAGCGTCTGTCGAATTTTCTGTATTGCTGCGGATTTTTCGGGATATCGGTTCAACCTGTCAGGACATCCGTTCAACCTGCCAGGACATTGTTTCCATTTAGGTAAATCAAAAACGCTTTTCATGTTTTGTGCCTTCTGGCAACAACGGGTCTTCTATATATTTTGGAGAGGCAGCAATGGCTGTTTCAACAACCTATAAATGAGGCGGGCTTGAGGCCTGCCATTCAGGAAGGAGACAACAACTCATGAATCGCAGATTCTTTCTACAGGCGGCGGGCGCCGGCGGCGCAATGCTGTTTGGCATCCAGGCAAGCGCAAGCGACGCTTATCCCGCCAAACCGGTGACGATGGTCGTTGCCTTTTCCCCCGGCGGCGGTACCGATACGCTGGCGCGCTCGCTTTCCGCGTCGCTTGCCGGAATTCTGGGGCAGTCCGTGGTTGTCGAGAACAAGCCTGGGGCCTCCACGGTCATCGGGGCGGAGTATGTCGCCAAGTCGCATCCGGACGGCTATACGCTGCTGGTCACCAGCGCGCCGCATGTCAGCAATCCGTCGCTGATGAAGAAGCTACCCTTCGACACCGTGAAAGACTTTGCGCCCGTTTGCCTTGCGGCCAAATCGCCGTTCGTATTGGTAGTCAGGCCCGATTCGCCTATCAAGTCATTGGACGACCTTATCCAACTGGCCAAGAAGAAACAATTGACGTTCGGTTCGTCGGGCAATGGCACCAATGATCATCTATCCACCGAAATGCTGAGCCATATGTATGGCATTTCGATGATACATGTGCCCTACAAGGGAACGGGGCCCGCGCTGGTCGACCTGATGGGCGGGCATATCGACTTGTTCTTCGCGAATATCGTGGGCGCCGCGCCGCTGGTGAAGGCGGGCAAGCTGCGCGCGATCGCGGTCACGACCGCCGGTCGTTCAGCGTTGATGCCTGAATTGCCCACGGTTCAAGAGCTTATCGGCAAGCCGTTCGATGTCAGCGCGTGGACAGGTATTTTGGCGCCAGCCGGAACCGACCCCGCGATTATCGACAAGCTTAATAAAGACATCCGGACGGCCTTGAAAGAGCAGGCAGTGATCGATGTCATGACGACCAATGGCGCGGATATCGTCGGCAGCACACCGGCCCAGTTCCAGGATTTCATTGTCAGTGAAATCAATAAATGGGGCGTGATCATCAAGGCCGCGGGCATACATCTGTAAGAAGCGGAGCGCGGACAGCGCGCATACAGGAGAAAACATGACAGAAAATATCAAGATAATGGCTACCGGACTGGAGTTTCCGGAAGGACCGGTTGCGATGGCGGACGGTTCTGTACTGGTGGCGGAAATACGCGGAGGACGTGTCACGCGCATCAGCCCGGATGGCACGCTTTCTACCGTGGCGGAATGCAAGGGCGGTCCCAATGGCATGGCTATCGGCCCCGATGGGGCGCTTTATGTCTGCAACAATGGCGGCAATACGTATCCGCCGGATCATTTCGCCGCAATAGGCCCGGCCAAAGACTATGCCGGCGGGTATATTCAGCGCGTGGACTTGAATACGGGCAGTGTCGAGACGCTGTACACGCATTGCGGCGAGCATCGGCTATCGGCGCCCAACGATCTGGTTTTCGACACGTTCGGCGGTTTTTATTTCAGCGATTTTGGCAAGAAACATCCGCGCCATCGCGACCACGGCGGCCTGTACTATGCTTTGGCCGATGGTTCCTCCATTGTCGAAGTGGCCTATCCGGTTGCCGCGGCAAACGGTGTGGCGCTGTCGCCGCAAGGCGACGTGGTTTATGTGGCTGAAACCGAAACTTCCAGGCTCTGGGCTTTCGATATTGTCGGGCCAGGCAAAATCAAAGCGCATGGCTACCCCTCACCCCATGGCGGGCGCTTGGTGCGCGGCTTGCCCGGCTACCAGCGGCTCGACAGCATGGCGGTCGATGTGGAAGGCAATATTTGTATCGGTACGCTGCTCACCGGCGTGGTCACCGTTATTTCGCCCGATGGCCGAGATATGCATACGGTCCAGATGCCCGATATGTATGTCACGAATATTTGCTTTGGAGGCAGCGATATGAAAACCGCATTCATTACGCTGTCCTCGTCCGGGCAACTGGCCTGCATGCAGTGGGAGCGGGCGGGCCTGGCACTCAACTTCAACGCCTGACCCGGCGGCGCCGCAACCCGCCGCTTTCGCGCGGCGGGTCTTGATCAGGATTGCGGCTTGTCCCAGGCGTTCATAAGCGCCGGCACGAACTCCTGCCAGTCGGCCACCACGCCGATGTGCGCCGCTTGAAAGATGCCGGCATCGGCATCTTTATTGACGGCAATGATTTTGGCGTGAGGGTCTATGCCGGCCAGGTGCTGGGGCGTTCCGGAAATTCCTATGGCAAGGTAGATGTCGGGCGTAACGTATTTGCCCGACTGGCCTACCTGCCGCGCCACGGGCGCCCACCCCGCATCGATCGCCGGCAGGCTGCCGCCGACCGCGCCTCCCAGCTTCGCCGCCAGTTCATACAAGACCGTGAACCCCTTCTCGCTGCCCATGCCCCTGCCGCCGGAGACAACCAGTTTTGCGCCTTCAAGATTGGCATGCTGTTCAGTGCGTGCCGTGGCGGTGATCGGGTAGGGCGGACGTAGCTGCGCATTACAGGACATTCGATGAACAGCGGTGGCGGGCCGGTCTGCGGGACCGGCTTGCAGCGCCTCGTCGGGTTTTCGCACCACCGCCACATAGGGGCCTTGCCGGCAGGCCAGGCTTACATTCAGGCGTCCGCCCAAAGCGGCTCGCTGAACCGACATACCGCCTGAGGCATCGAACTGGAACTGCTTGCATTTGCCCAAAGGAACGGCTTTCAGGCGCGCGGCCAGACGGCCGGCGATTTCTTCCCCGGCCGGGCTTGCCGGAAGAAGAAAAACGCTGTCGGCCGTATAGGCGATAGCCTCTTTTTCCGCAAGCGCCGCGGCGAAAATGTCCGCAAGCTGTTGCGCTTGCAATGGCCCCGTCATTGCCTGGCCCGTGATTACCCAAACGGAGTCCAGGCCCAGCGCCCTGGCGTATTCAATGGCGGCGTCCGGCTCCGGGCCCACCAGCACGGCATGGGCGCAGCCTTGGCAGCGCTGCGCCAGGGACAATGCGGCTTGCATGGTTGCATGGCCGGCGGCGGCCAAGGCTGGTTCCGTATGGACAAGGGCATAAATGCCGCGCTTGGATTCAGTTTGCATGAGAGTCAGAAGGGTTGCTCCAGGTTTTCAGGTAGACGGCTAAAGAGCGCGCCTGTTCAGCCACGGGGCCCTGCAGCATCCGGCAGGGAGCCTGGCCGCGAGGACTAGTCTCCGGCGGTTCGCAATGAATGATGGCGGTGCCGGTGTCCGGCGCAGGTGCAGGCGGCGCTATTGCCGGGAACTGTTGCTGCTTGGCCAGCATCACATTTTTCATCAATGGATGGCGCAGACGATTGTTCTTGTCATTGCTTATGCTGGCGCATGCAGGCGCGCTCAAGGCAATGGATTCGTCCTGGTCCACCGAGATGCGCTCGAACACAAGTTTTCCATCCTCGGCGCGCCGCGCGTGCAAGGCCAGGCTGACGAAGGGCAGGTCCCAATATTCCGCCAGATAAGCGGCATTCATGCCATCGTCCATATCGCCATGCTCGCGTCCTATCAGGATCAGGTCCAAGGGCGTGTCCGGTAAATGCATGGCCTGCATGGCATGCCGGGCGAGCCAGGCCGGATTGCCGCGCTGCCCGGTCGGCGGGCGCAGCCCGAGCACCCGGTCAAGGCGGTAGGCGGCCACAGTCCTCATCAGGGCAAGGTCGGAAGCGCCGTCTGTAACCAGTGCGGTAATGACGGTCGCGGGATCCTTGTCGCGGAACTTGAGAGCGGTCTCAAGCGCCGCTTCGTCAAAGGGACTGAGCTTGAAGGGAGTCGTGGGAGCATCGAGAATGTCCGCCCAATTGCCCGATGCGGGCCGGTCCAGCGGGCGTTTCGGATCGGCGATACCCGCGATCAGTACGGCGATATGCATGGTGTTTCCTAACCGGCGGTTGCCGTTCTGGCCGCGACCCGGCCGAAAATCGCGGCCTTGCCCAGTGCCGTTCCGGTCATGTAGGCCGCGCCATGCAGTCCCCCCACGATTTCACCCGCGGCATACAGGCCTTCCAGCACATTGCCGTATACATCCAGCACGCGCATGCCTGAATCAATGCACAGGCCGCAATAGGTGCCGAAAACCGCCGCGGTGGACGGGTAGGCGTAGAAAGGTCCGTGTTCGATGCGAACCAGCTCGCCGTGCTGGTGAACCAGGTGCCGGCGGCCGAAGTCGGGATCGTCGCCTGCGTCCACATAGCTGTTGTAGACGCTGACTGTTTCCAGCAGCACATCTGCGGGCACCTCTATCAGGCCCGCCAATTGCTCCAGGGTATCGGCTTCTATCATCAGGCCTTCTTCCAGCCGGCGCTCCAGATCGAGGATGCGCGTAAGGTTGTCGCCGCTTTCCAGGATTTTCCGGTCGAGAATTTGATAAGTGGCGCCATAAGGCTGGCGTATGCAGGCATCGCCCAGCAGCTTGTATGAGATGGATTCGTCGACAAAGCGCTTGCCGTCCTGGTTTACCGCTATTGCGCCTTTGTATACGGCCAGACAGCTGTGATGGTTGGTTTCGTCGGTGGGATGCTTGCCGTAGGTGCCTTTGATGTAGACCATGTCGCGATTGTCGGCGCCGATTTTCCAGGCCATTTTCAGGCCATCGCCGACATTGCCTTCGCCGCCGATGAACACAGCCGCATCGTATTGAGGTGCATATTTATGGACCAGTTCGGCATTGCGGCAGAAGCCGCCGCTGGCCAGCAGAACACCGAAACGGCCGCGCACGGAAAAGGCCTTGCCGTCTTGAATGACGGCAACTCCTTCGACGCGCCCGGTTGCTTCATTGCGCAGCAAGCATTGAGCGGCCGTCGACGTCAGCACCTGCACTTTGCCGGTCTCTTTGGCGCGGGCGGCGACAATGCGCACGGTATCGGCGGGATCGACGTTATGCACGCGGGGAACGGATTGGCCCGACGATGCTTCAATGTGCTGTCCAAACTGGACGCCGGCCTGTTTCAGCCATTCATAGGTATCAAGCTGATTGTCGGTGTAGACGCGCACCAGGGCTTCGTCGTTTTCGAATTGGCCCACTTCGCGCAGGTCTTTGAATAACAGTTCACTGGAGTCGTCGATTTTATTTTCACGCTGCAGGTCGGTGCCGGCAAATGCCAGGCATCCGCCGCTCATGGCGGATGAGCCGCCCGTGTCGGCTTGCTTTTCGATGAGAATGACTTCATGTCCGGACTGCGCGGCTTCCAGCGCGGCGGAAAAACCGGCCAGGCCGCCGCCGACGATGACGAGTTCTGTTTGTAAATCCATGGTGCGTGTTCCTTGTTGGAGAGTGGTCGTCAAGCCGTGCCGCCGGCCCGCGCGGCGGCGTGTTTGCCGGAAATCCGGCCCAGCACTGAACCGGCTGTCAAGCCGGCGCCGCCGGCGTACTTGACGTAGTAGAGGCCGCCCACCATTTCGCCCGCGGCATACAGGCCGGGCAGGGCCTGATCGTTGTCGTCCAGGACTTGTCCCTGGGTATTGACCTTCACCCCGGCGTAGGTGCAAGTAATGCCGCAGGTAACGGCATAGGCGACAAAGGGGCCGGTGTCGATGGGGTGGGCCCAGTTCGATTTCGGGATGGATAGCCCGACGGTCGACCGGCCGTCCTTGACCGCCGGGTTGAACGGCACGCTTTGGTCTATGGCCTGGTTGTACTCGCGCACGGTTTGCAGGAAGCTGCGCTGATCGATGCCTTCCAGCTTGGCCGCAAGGTCTTCCAGCGTATCGGCGCTAATGCGGGTAGCGTGCTTGACCCGGTACTCATCCGGCAACAGGTCGACGCACTTGGCATCGAATATCTGCCATGCCACCGCGCCCGGCTGGGTGAGCACGCGCGCGCCCATGCCCGAATACGTGTAGTTGCGGAAATCCAGGCCTTCGTCCACGAAGCGCTTGCCCTCCGCATTGACCACGATGCCCAGCGTGAAATAGTTTTTCTGCTGGTTCAGCAGGTTGATGTCGCCGAAAGGCGGGGCATTCAAATCGTAGAAAACCGCATGGCAACCTGTCCAGTTGCCATGGGGCGCTGCACCGGCGTCCAGCGCAAGGCTGATGCCGTCGCCCGTGTTGTAGCGCGAGCCGCGCACTTTGGCCAGGTCCCAGTTGGGGCCCAGGTATTTGGCGCGCCACAGAACATTGGCGTGATAGCCGCCGGTAGCCAGGATGACCGATTTGGCGCGGATAGAGGCCTTGGCGTTCTGGGTTCCAGATTCGACCAGCCAGGCATCCGCGTCGCGCGACAGCCCCGTTGCCCGCGCATCGTAGCGCAGTTCGATATTCAGTTGTTCGGCCCTGGCGTAGAGTTTTTCCATCAGGCCCAGGCCGCCGCCGGAGACTTCAACGGTAAGGCCGCCCCAGAATTTTTGCTTGCCATCGACCTTGAACGACTGGCGGCCATAGATGGGAACGAACCTGACCCCTTGTTCGCGCATCCATTGCATGGTGGGAAGGCTTTCGGACACCACGGTTTCCAGTACGTCCGCATCGGCCCGGTAGCCGCTCATGGAAATCACTTCTTCGAAAAACTGGTCTTGCGTATACGTGCCAAAATCGCTATTGCGGATTTCCTCGGGATGCATGTCCGGCACCAGCGTCAGCAAATCGTCTATGCCGCGGTAGGCAATGCGAAAGGCGCCGCCGGTGAAGGCGGAGTTGCCGCCCCGGTGCGTTTTGGGAGCGCGTTCCAGCACGACTACGCTAGCGCCGTTTTCGTGGGCGGCTATGGCGGCGCATAATGCCGCATTGCCGCCGCCAATTACTGCCACGTCATAGGATTTCATACAGTTTTCCATAGGTTTGAAGTCAGTTGTGCTGGGTCCGGTCAGAGTTTTCCGCTATGCGCGGCTTGTCATTCGTCTGATTTTAAATCTTGCATCCGCGCCGCAAAACGACAGCGCTGCGAAAGGATCATTCGATTTTCCTGAAGAACGCAAGGATGGCGTAAGGGCGTGGATGCTGCGCCGCTTGCCCGTCTTATAGTTTTCCCGCCGCGGCGCCGCAATCGAGCAGCAGCGTATGCCCGCTGATAGCCTTGGCTTCGCCGCTGGACAGGAATATGACCGCGTCGGCGAAATCTTCAGTCGTGGGCAGGCGCCCCAAGGGCATGGAACGCGTGACCCTTTCCATGGCGCTGTCGATATCGTCGTTGGCCCAGACAAACTGTTGGCGCAGAAACTCTGTGTCGGTCGACGCCGGGGCAATGGCGTTGACCCGGATTCCCCGCGGGCCGAATTCCAGCGCCAGGCCTTTTACCAATCCAACCAAGGCATGCTTGCTGGCCGTATAGACACTGCGCAGGGGACGGGCGGTCACACCCTGGAGCGAGCAGGTGAACAGCAATACGCCCTGCGAGCCCTTGACCATGCTGCGCAATGCCGCCTGGGCGGAAATGATGCTGCCGCTTACATTGATATCTATGGTTTTCTTGATGTCGGCGGGCTTGGCGTCCAGCAGCGAACCCGCGTATCCCCGGCCCGCGTTGGCCAGGAATATGTCGATATGCCGGCCAAAAAACAGCTCGGCCTCCTCGACCAGGCGTTGGCAATCAAGCGGTTCGGCGACATCGCATTGCATGCCCATGGCATTTTTCCCCGAGGGATCGATGGCGCGGGCCACGGCGCATGCGCGTTGCGGATCAATGTCGGAGACGACGACTCTTGCGCCTTCCCGGGCCAGCCGGCGCGCCGCCGCCTCGCCCAGCCCGCTGCCGCCGGCGGTTATGACGGCATTCAGGCCTTGCACCCTCATGATGTGGCCCCGCCATCCACAGGCAAGGTTGCGCCGGTAATGAAGGATGCCTCGTCCGACAGCAGGAACAGCGCGGCGTTGGCGATCTCTTCGGGCTTGCCCATGCGGCCCATAGGATTGAGGCCGCCGCGTTTGTTGACGAGATCCTCTGGATCGGCGCCCTGTGTCGCCACGTTGTCGGGCCTGGCGACAAAGACTCGCAGCATGGGGGTGTTCGTGGTGCCCGGGCACACCACATTGAAGCGGATGGCGTCATGTCCATAGCGTTTGGCCAGCGATCTGGACAGCCCGATGATGCCGAACTTGGCCGCCGAATACACCGGGCTGAAAGGGGATCCGACCAATCCCGAGCTGGAGGCGGTGAAGAGCACGCTGCCGCCTCCGCGCGCCTTCATCAAGGGAATCGCTTCTATTACCGAGGCGAGCGCTGTCCGGACGTTCAGGTTGAGGGCGAAGTCGAAGTCTTTCAGGTCCAGCCCTTCAATGGCGGCCGGGCCGGGATGCCCCGCATGCGCCCAGATGAAGTCCAGCCCGCCGTAGCGCTTCGCTGTTTCATGCACGATCTGCCGTGAGAAAGCTTCGTCGGTCAGGTCGCCGGGAAGGGCGAATGCGGTGCCGCCCGCGCGCTGGATTTGCTCGACCGTGGCGTGTGTTCGTTCGGCGTCCAGATCGACCACTGCGACGGATGCGCCTTCCTGGGCGAATCGCAGGGCGCCGGCTTGACCCATGCCGGACGCTGCCGCGGTGACGATGCCGATTTTGTTCTTGAGTCTCATTCTATGGAATTCCTTTACATAGTGGAAAATGGCAGTGGCGCCGGATAACGCCGTTCAGAGTTCGACGTCCGCCACGGGGTTCATGTGCAGGCAGGCAACGTCCGCTACTGCCGGATGCCCCGGGTAGAGGCGCAGCACTTGCGGATCGTGGCCGGGGATGATGTGCTGTACGGTTTCGGCCAGCGAAATCAGTTTTTTGTTGCCTTCAAGCACATCGGCGATGTTCAGTACGATGGGGAATGGATTGTTTTGCAGCAAGTTCCTGTAGTAGTGGGCGGCATCCGACGCCAGCACTATCCAGCCTCGCTGGGTATGGACCCGCAGCACTTGCATTCCTCCTGTATGGCCGCCGATCCGATGCAGGCTGATGCCCGGGGCAAGCTGTGCGTCGCCGTCATGAAAGCGGACACGATCCCGATACACGTTCTCTATCAGGGCGGTGACGTTTTCCACGTCGAAAGCCCCGCGCAAGGCGCCATGGCACATGCAGCGGCCCGTGGCGAACTTGACTTCGTCGTCCTGGATATGGAAGGTCGCCGCTTTGAAAAACTCCGAATTGCCCGAGTGGTCATAATGCAAATGGCTTATGGCGACATCCGTCACGGTTGCGGCATCTATGCCTATGCTGGCCAGTGCTTCGACCGGATGCCGCATGAGGCGCCGGTTGCGGCGGGACGAAGAGCCCTGGCCGAAACCCATATCGAAAACCAATGTGCGCTCGGCATTGCGTATGGCCCAGATAAAGAAATCAAGTTGCAATGGGCCATCGTGGATGTCATTTCGCAGCAGGAAATTATCTTTCGCGGACAGCTCCACGGTGGCGAAGCGCAAGGCGTATACCTCGTAGACCAGCAAGCCCGCTGTATCGGCGGCGTTATCGATTAAGTTGGGCATTTACTGGATATCCGTGCAACTGGAATAGGAACATTTCGCTACGGCCACCGATTCGCCATTGCGAAGCTGGACGATATAGAACGCCGCATCGATCTGGCGGTCGATGCCGTACGTTTTCTTCCCCGTCCAGTTCAGCTTGCCTTGTATGCCGGGAAAATCCTTTATCTGCGTGACAGCCTTGACGACGGCATCGGTGTTCTCGACGGTGCCTGCGCGCTGGATGGCGTCAAGCAGGATGCGGGTCGAGTCGTAAAAGGCGGGGGCGAAGCCGTTGGCGTTTTCAGAATATTTGGCTTTGTAGCGCTTATTGAATGCTTCGATGGCGGCATCTTTCCGATTGATGGGCGAGTACAAGTAGATTCCTTCGGCGGTATCTTTGCCGGCCACTTTCACGATTTCCTCTTCCGCCGGCCCTCCGCTGCGCACGATGGGACCCTTGAATCCCATGCCGCGAGCCTGTTTTACGATCAGGCCCGACGTGGCCGGCGCATTGCCGTCCAGATCGATGGCCTGGACGCCCTGGTTGATAAGGCGCGTAAGCAAGGGCACAAAATCCACCCGGTTGCGCTCGAACATTTCGCTGATTGTTTCGGTTCCCACCTTGGCATAAGAGGCCTTGACTTGCTTGGAGGACTGCTGGCCGAGTTCGTCATTGGGAAACAAGCCGCCTATTTTCTTGACATTAAGCCGCTTGCTGACCCAGGCGATCAATGGGTCGGCGAATTCATCGGTGGAGGCTGTCATGCGGAACTGGTACGGCAGTTCTGGGCTCAGCATCCGCGGGCTCCATCCATTGGTGAAGGTGACGACCTTGTGCGCGGTGGTGAGGTCTTGCGTGGCGATGGCTTCGGAAGACCCGAGCGGGCCGATAATGAACTTGACTCTGTCCTGGAGGATCAGGCGGTTCGCCACTGAACGGGCTTCGTCGGGCCGGTATTTGGAGTCGTAGGCGATGGTCTTGACTTTGTATGGTTTGCCGCCTACGACAAACCCCTGCGCATTGGCATCTTCCACCGCCATTTCGGCCGCGCGGGACATGGCCAGCCCCCATGGCTGCCCCGGGCCGGAGAGAACGGCGATCACGCCGATCTTCAGTTCGTCCTCGGCGCGCGCCGTGGAGGCCAGCATGGTCGCGGCGACGGCCGCGCCGATTAACAACGTCTTGTATATCTTGGTCATGGCGACCCTCTTGATGTTGAGTAGAGAAAGTGGATGGATGGCGCTCGTGCTTGCCTCGATACAGGCGCCTTGGCTTTAAAGACCCAGATAGAAACCGCGAATGTGGTCGTTCTTCAGCAAGTCGTTTCCCGTGCCGGCCATGACGATTTCGCCGTTCTCGATGACCAGTGCCCGGTCGCAGCACCTGAGGGCCATATTGGCGTTCTGCTCGACCAGCAGGATGCTCATGCCTTCGGCGCGGATGCTCAGTATGGTTTTGGCGATTTCCCGGACCATGATGGGCGCGAGTCCCAGGGTGGGTTCGTCCAGCAAAAGCAGGCGGGGCCGGGCCATGAGCGCCCGCCCTATGGCAAGCATCTGCTGCTCGCCGCCCGACATCGAGCCGGCCAGTTGCCTTCGTCTTTCCAGCAGACGCGGAAAGCGGTCATAGATTTGCTCCAGCCGCTGTTGATTGCCTTTCTGGTCCCGATGCAGGTGCGCGCCGGAAAGCAGGTTTTCATGAACCGTCATTTTGGGGAAAACACGGCGCCCTTCCGGCGACAGCGCAATGCCGCGAGTGACGATATCGGCGGGCGAAAGGCCCGAAATTACGCTGTCGTCCAACCGTATCTGGCCGCTGCCTGGCGGATGTATTCCCATGATCGATTTCAGTATGGTGCTTTTGCCCGCGCCATTGCTGCCGACCAAGGCTACTACCTCGCCGGCGTCGATATGGAGATTGACGTTGCGCGCCGCATGAACTTGCCCATACGAGACATTGATGTCTTTGAGTTCAAGCAGTTTCATAGTCGTCGCTTCCCAGGTATGCGCTTATGACGTGAGGATCGTTGCGGATTTGCTCCGGCGTGCCTTGCGCAATCATTTCCCCGTGCTTGAGCACCACCAGGCGCTGGCACAGGCCCATGACCATGCGCATATTGTGTTCGACCAGCAATACGGAAACATTCAGCAGGGTGTGTATCCGCGTAATCATTTCCGCCATGATTTGCGCCTCGGCCGGATTCAGGCCGGCAGCCGGTTCGTCAAGCAGAAGGATGCGCGGGTTGCCGGCCAGGGCAATGGCTACACCCAGCAGCCGCTGATGCCCGTATGGCAAGGAACCCGATAGCGCATGCGCCGTTGCGGACAGGCCCACCATATCCAGGATTTCCAGTGCTTTGTCCTGCATGCCGCGGGATTGCTCGCGATAACGCGGAGTATTGAAGAGCGCGCCAAAGAAGCGCAGGCCCTGGGATACCAACAGGCCGCGCAGCACATTTTCGACAACGGTTTCATCCTTGAATACGTTGGTGGCCTGGAAGGTCCGCGACAAACCCAGCTTGACGATCTGGTGCGGCCGCAGATGGTTGGCCAGGTGGCCCAGCACTCTGATCTCGCCGCCGCTTGCCGGCAGCACCCCGCTGATGACATTGAACGCGGTCGTTTTGCCGGCGCCGTTGGGGCCGACCAGGCCTACGATTTCGCCTTCGTTGATGGACATGTTCAGGTCATTCAGCGCGCGCAAGCCACGGAACGATTTGGAAACGCCTTTGGCCTCCAGAAGAGTCTTCATGCTTTGTCCTTCTTCGAGGTTCGGGTGAATACAGATCGCAAACGTCCGGGAATACTGACCAGGCCTCCGGGAACAAAGCGCAGCGTTGCCAGTACTACGAGTCCGTAGACAATATTTTCAAACTCATCCATGTCTCGCAGCACTTCGGCAAGGGGAACGATAAAGGCCGCGCCCAGCACGGCTCCGGCGACCGACTTGCGTCCGCCCAGCACCAGCATCACGATCAGGCTTACCATGAACGATGTTTCGTAAGAGCCCGGCGTGACGAACTGCGTGTAGTGGGCCGAGAGGGCTCCGCTCAATGCGGCAAGAGCGCTGCCGATCGTGAAGGCGAGAATCTGGTAGTTCAGGGTTGCAATGCCGCTGGATTCGGCCAGCCGGATATTGGCGGCGATGGAGTCGAATGCGCGCCCAATATCGGACGCCAGTATTCGCGAGGCAATGAATACCGCCAGGCCCAGGCACGCCAGCGCCAGGTAGTAATAGGCGAAAGGGGTATTGAGCTTGTGGCCGAACAGGGCAAACGAAGGCACGCCGGATAGTCCCACCGCGCCGCCGGTAAGCGGTTCCGCATCCAGGAACATCAGGCCCAGCAATTGGCCGAATGCGAAGGTAATAAGCACAAAATACACGCCGCGTATTCGTAGAATCAGCCATCCTAGGGCAGCGGCGATCAGGCTGACTACTACGATGGCCAGGACCAGGCTGATGGCGACCGGCATGCCCGCCTTGCTTGCCAGGATTGCGCTGCCATAGGCGCCGATGCCCGTGAATGCGGCATGGCAGAATGATAACTGCCCGACTCTTGCGATCATCATCAGGCCGACGGCGGCAATAGCCGAGATTGCCACCATGACGGCGGTATGCATATAGAAAGAGTCTTTTGCCAGGAAAGGCAGGATAATCGCCAGCGCCAGCGCAATCAGCCATGGCACGGCTTTCCGCTTCGGCGGCGGCGCCGCCGGGATGCTGCCGGCATTATCGAGAGCGGACAGCGAGGTTGGAGGGTGGCTCATTCTTCTCGTTCTCCCAGCAGGCCTTGCGGACGTACCAGCAATATGATGATGACCAGAGCGAATGGCAGCGCGTCGGCTGCGGCTGCGCCCAGGAAGTTACTGACAAAGCTTTCGAAGATGCCCAGCCCAAGCCCCGCGATGACTGCGCCAACAATGCTTCCCAGCCCGCCGAGAATGACGACGATGAAAGCCTTGAGTAGCGGAATGACGCCCATGAAAGGTTCCACCGTCAGGATGGGAGCCATGATGCCTCCGGCCAGCGCCGCAAGTCCCACGCCCATGCCGAATGCAATCGGGTAGAGCCGCTGCGGGCGCATTCCCTGCAGCATTGCAACCTCGCTATCTTGTACGACCGCCCGCATGGCCCGGCCTGTGCGGCTGAAGCGAATGAAAAGCCATAGAAGAATCAGGATGAGAAAGGCGAGCGCGATCGCCAGGACACGCGACAGCGGCACAGCCATGGGGCCGATGTCGATACTGCCTGTCACGACGTCGGGAACCGCCTGGGGCATGGCGCCAAACAGCAGCGATGCGGCGCTTTGCAAGACAATGGCCAGTCCGAGCGCGGCGATCATGCCGCTGAGTTCATCGCCTCGGAATGGCCGGAAGATGACCCGCTCGACGAGTACGCCGAACACGCCGACGCAAAGCGCCGAGGCGATCAAGGCGACGATGAACGGCAATTCCAGGTAGCCGAAAAAGTACAGAACGGCAAAGCCGCCCAGCATATAGAATTCGCCATGCGCGAAATTGACGATACGCATAATGCCGAAGACCATGGTAAAGCCGATGGCCATCAGGAAATACATGGCGCCCAATACCAGACCATTCACCAGCGATTGGCCAATTACAGTGCCGGTATCCATTATGAGCAGTCCCGGCTGGCGGCATGCGGCGCAAGGACCGCGGCGGCGGCCGGCATTTGTCGTCGATTCATTGTGTCTCTCTTTCTTGGTTTATGGTCATGGCGGGTTTTCGCCAAGCGAAAACAATCTCGCTTGGCGAAAACCAGTGCGAGATGCTGCTTGCACGGCCATTGCAGGGAATCGTATAGCGGGGGCGGACAGTCTTCCAGACCAGCGAAGTGAATTACCTATTTAAGAAAATCGAAAAAGGCGTTGCGGTAATAAACTGCACAAACAACAAGGTATTGATACTTGATGTGACGCCGGGCAATGCCAGCCTATCTCTCGCCGTGCTGAAAGGAATGCATACGATTGGATGTTTTTCGATGGTATTCCCCGACTGCGGAGCATCGCGGCGTTGGCGGGATGCTGGTGGCAGACCTTGCTTGCGGGCAGCGCCGGCGTCCCGAAAGCTTGCCTGGCATCGCGGAGAGGACGGCGGCGCGATGACTGCGGATTGGATTGCGAACGGAGCGTTCAATGCTGTCGTAGTCGGCGTCAATTCGATACGCGCGCTTACAGGGGGTGGGGCGGGTCGATGGTATAAAAAATCCGAGAGCAGGCGATATGCCTGGAACTTTAGAAGGATTTTCCATGAAGCGTAAATTGATAGCACTAAGCGGTGTGGCCTTGTGTGCGAGTCTGGCCGCTTGCGGCACGCCGCAGAACGCTCGGGAATTGTCACAGAAAACCGTCGAGTATCGTTGCGGCGTCAGCGGCGAGCAGCCTTTGAGCGTGCAATATACCTTCCAGGGCACCGAGCCGTTGGCGGCCAAGGTGGTCTACCAAAACCAAATGGTCGATCTTACGCGGGCCACCACCAGCAATGCCGACATGGTCGGCAACACGTTCCGCGGCAGCGGCTACACATGGACGACCGGCAAATTCACTATCCAGAATGCCGGCACCGTCAACGGCAATATGCTTACACAGGATGCGCCCCAGGCCGCCGGCAGCCAGAATGCCGCGGTCAGCAATGTTCTGGTGAAGGACTGCAGAGTCGCTTCCTGAACGCTACGTGAAAAGGAAAAAAGCGGCGCCGGCAATGGGCGCCTGACTTATGGCTGCCACTGCGCAGGGCTGCTGCGCAAGGCGCCGGCGGGGTAGTCCCATTGCATGGGAACCCCTTCCAGTTCGCATGGCGGTTTAAGGCGCTTGGCGGGGCCCCAGCCGGTCGGTTCCGTTCCGGCGCCATAGTCGGCGGCGGTTTCCGGCTTAAGGGGCTCTTCCGCGTTCTGTGTCTGGCGTGCCGACGGCGCTTGTTGTTGTTGTTGTTGTTGTTGTTGTTGTTGTTGTTGTTGTTGTTGTTGTTGTTGTTGTTGTTGTTGTTGTTGTTGTTGACGCGACCCGTCGATATCTTGCGACGCCAGAAGGCAGCTTGTGCGCGCCAACGATAGGCGGCTGATCGATCCCATGCCGGTGCGCAGGCGATGCGCCAGCCCGTTCAGCACGGCCGCGGCCATAAGATAACCGGTCGCTTGATCCAGGGCCTGGACAGGTAGCGGCATGGGCCGGTCGCGGTTGAAATACTGCATGCCGGCGCTGGCCATTCCATTGCTCATTTGCACCAGGCTGTCAAAGCCGCGCCGGGTATTCCATGGCCCTGTCCAGCCATAGGCATTCAGGCATACGTCCACCAGGCCGGGCCGTATCGATTGCCGCGTCGGCGCATCCAGGCCCAGGCTTTCCAAGGCGCCGGCGCGGTAGCCATGCACCAGGACATCCGCCTGGGCAAGCAGGGCTTTCAGGCGATCCAGCTGCGCCGCTTGCCGTAAATCCAGCATGGCGCAGCGCTTGCCCAGCGTCACTTCGGGAACCATGCCCGGTTCATTCCAGCTTGGCGGGTCTATGCGCAATACCTGGGCGCCGTAGCCGGCCAGGAAGCGGGTCGAGACGGGGCCCGCCAGCACGCGTGTGAGGTCCAGTATCCTGATTCCCCGCAAAGGGCGCAGACGCGTTGCCGCCGCGCCGCCTGCCGGACCGGCGCTTCCCGCTTTCATGTCGATCAGGGCTTCGGCCTTGACGGCCAGCCTCTGAGGATGCGCCGCCCATTCTTCTTGGCTGCGCATCATTGCCGCGCAGCCGCCGGCCCGCACAATGGCGCTTTCAAGATCGATGGCGCGCCATGTTGCTATGGCCTGCGCGACCTCATCGGGCGCCGCGCCTGCACCCAGCGTCGACACTATCGCGGCTTTGTGATGCGCGGCGTTGGCGTGCAGGCGGATCCAGCCGTCGCTGGTCCGGAAGTCGTTCGTAAGCGGATCCCTGACGGCGGGAATCTGCCAGCCTTGCGGTTTCAGGGATGAGCCGAACCAGAAGGATGCCAAGCGCCGGTCTATCGCGACGGCCGGACAGATTCCTAAACGTTGCTGCATATAGCCGGCCAAGGCCTGCGCCGCGGTACCGATAGCGGCTGCGGCAAAAGCCGTGACAGGAAACGCGGAGGCCAGGCTTCCTGTGCCGGATATGGTGGGGATGTGTGCGTCGATTGCCGTGGGGACGCTCGCGCCGGCGCCGCCGTGCGACCCGGCCTCGGCGGGCATTTGCATCGCCTTGAGGAATGCGTGGATGACAGGGGCATCGTTCATGGCGTTCATCCTGAATTTCTCAAGCCCGCCGCTATCCCATTGATGGTCATGTGGATGGCGCGTTGCGTGCGGCTTTCGCCTTCGTCGGCGCGGCCGGGCTTTTGGCGCGCCGAACGGTGGCGCCGCAGCAATTCGACTTGCAGGTGATTCAAAGGATCGATGTAGGCAAAGCGCTCGCCCAGCGCGGCGCCCAGCAGTTCGTCTTCGGCCAGCAGTTCGCGCTGGGCGATGCGCTTGAACATTTCCAGCGTCAGGGCAAATTCCCGCTCTATGCGGCCAAAGACGCTGCCGCGCAGCGTTGCGTCAGGCACCAGGCCGGCATAGCGCCGCGCTATATCCAGATCGGTTTTGGCCAGGACCTGTTCCATATTGGATAGCAGCGTTCTGAAAAAAGGCCAGACGCGCGCCATTTCCTGCAACTGCGCCAGGCGTTGGTCGGGGCTGGCCGGGCTGTGTTCGCAGCCGTGTTCGACATACGAACGCAGAGGCGGTCCCTACGCCGTACCATCCGGTCAGCATGACACGGCATTGCGCCCACGAAAAGCCCCACGGAATGGCGCGCAAGTCTTCGATTTTCTGGCTGGACTTGCGCGCCGCCGGGCGCGAACCGATATTCAAACCGGCAATTTCCAGGATCGGTGTGGACGCAAAGAAATAATCGTTGAAGCCGGGCGTTTCGTAGACCAGGTCCCGATAGCTTTGCTGGGCGATGCCGGCCATGAAATCCAGCGCGGCGCCGAAATGGGCCATGTTGTCGTCTTCGGTCCGCGATGCCGATGGGTTCGGTGTGAGGCTGGCTTCCAGCGTGGCGGCGACGAAGGTTTCCAGATGCCAGAGACCGACCTCCGCGTCTTTGTATTTGCTTTGTATGACTTCGCCCTGCTCGGTAAGGCGTATTTGCCCATTGACGGTGCCGGGCGGCTGGGCCAGGATGGCGTCGAAGCTGGAACCGCCGCCGCGTCCCACCGATCCGCCGCGCCCATGGAAGAGGCGCAGTCGGGTTTTGCATTTCTTGAAGACCTGCACCAATTGGCGCTCCGCGCGGTACAGAGACCAATTGGAGGTCAGGTATCCACCGTCTTTGTTGCTGTCGGAGTAGCCCAGCATGACTTCCTGTATGCCTTCCTGCGCATGGCGCACGCGGGCCGCCACTTCCGGCAGGCCCAGCCAGGCGGCCATGATTTCCGGCCCGCGCTCCAGGTCGGGTATGGTTTCGAACAGAGGCACCACCATCAATCCGGCATGCAGCGTATTGGCGGAATGGGCGGGCGCCGGCGCGATCAGCCCGGTTTCTTGTTGCAGGATCAAGACTTCCAGCAAATCGCTGAGGGTTTCCGTGTGCGAGACTACGGCCTGTTTGATGGCTTTTTCACCATACTTTCGGCGGCAGGCGGCCGCGGCGCGCAAGATGGCCAGTTCCTTTTCAGTTTCGGCCGAATAGGCGATCCATGGCGACACCAAAGGACGGACCTGTTTGAATTCCCGGCGCAGCAAGCTGACGCGGTCTTGCTCCGATAAGGCGCTGTAGTCGACGATTTTTTCGTTGAAACGGACTTCGGCTGTCTTGAACAGTTCGGTCAGCACACGCTCGTGCACGTCGGAGCTTTGGCGCAGGTCGACGGTGGCCAGATGGAAGCCGAAAATGCTGACTGCCTGAAGCAGGCCCGATAAGCGCAATCGGGCAATCAGCGAGCCGTGGTGCTGGTCCAGCGAATCGGCAATGATCCGCAAGTCCGCCTGAAACGCTTGCGGGTCGGCGTAGGGCGGCGCTTCGTAGGTGGGGCGCAGCGCCAGTTGGCGGCCGGTAAGCGTCAGCGACGTCGCCGCCATGCGCGCATATAAGTGAATGAAGGCGCGCCGGTAGGGCTCGTCCAGGCGATGCGGGGACGGGTCCTGGCTGGCTTGCGACAGGGCCAGCAATTCGGGGCTGGCGGCCCCCAGCGATTGCGAAACCGATATTTCCGTGCCCAGGTCTTTGATTTCCGTCAGGTAGTGCTGCAGCACGCGCGTGGACTGCCTGAGCAATGCCTGTTCCAGCGTCGACGCATCCACATTGGGATTGCCGTCGCGATCCCCGCCTATCCAACTGCCCATTTGCAGGAAAGGAGGCAGCGGCGCGGTGTTTACGTCGAACACCGTGCGCCCCGGCCCGCGCAGCCGGTCGGACAAATCCTGGTACAGGCGCGGGATGCTTGTCAGGAAAGTGCTGGTGTAGTACGTCAGGGCATTGTCGATCTCGTCGAGCACGGTCAGCTTTTGCTGGCGCAGCATGCGCGTCTGCCAAAGAGCGGCGACCAGCCCGGCCAGGCGTTGTTCGGTCAGCCGTTTTTCCGCCGGCGTCAGGGTGCCGCCGCTATGCGCCAGCTGCCTGGCGATTTCGCGATGCAGATCCAGTGTGCTTTTGCGCTGGACTTCGGTGGGATGCGCGGTCAGCACGGGGACGATGCAGGCGTCTTCCAGATAGCGCAGGACTTTGCGGCTGCCCACGCCTTTTTCTTTCAGCAGATCCAGCGCATGCTGCAGGCTGCCGCGCAGCGGTACGCCGGCGTGCAGTTCGTGCTGCCGTTCGCGCCGATTCTGGTCGCGGTCTTCGGCGATATTCGATAAATGCAGGAAATAGCTGAACGCCCGCGCGACCGAGTTGGCCTCCTGGTCGGCCAGCCGGGCGATTTGCCGCTCGAGTATCCTGCTGTCGGCCACCTTGCCTTCGCGGCGGAATTTGACAGCGGCGCGCCTGAGCTTTTCGATGACATCGTAGATGGCTTTGCCTTCGCATTCCTTGATGACATCCCCCAGTGTTTTTCCAAGCAGCCGGATATCGCTGCGCAGGGATGAGGGTTCGGTGCTTGCTGTCGCGGCCTGATTCACTGGGGACTCCGTATATGCGGGATGGGTGTCGGGTGGCGTTGCCTGGTTACCGCCTTCATAAGGGGGTAGCTCAGACGCCGGATTACGCGCCTTTGACGATAATCCGACTATACGACAACTTCTCGATTTTCTTCTTACGGGTTCAGTTGGGAGAGGTTTCCCTGCAATGGGTGGCCGAGACGACGGTTTGCCAGCAAGCCAGAGCCATGTTTCACGGCCTCGGCATTAGTCAATCCGGATATCGGTGAGCTTCAGTATGCGCGCCATGCGTTTGCTTTCGGAGTCGATCATTGCGTCCATTTCCGTGGGCGTGGTTTCCAACGCGGTTGCTCCCTTATCAGCCAGCTTTTGCTGGAACTCTGGAGTATTCAATATCTTGGACAATGCTTTATTGATCGTGTCCACCACATTGCTAGGTGTGTTCTTGGGAGCGAAGAAGCCGTACCAGGCGGTAACGTTCATGTCTTCAAATCCTGCCTCAGTGAAGGTTGGCACATTCGGCAATTGCGGCGAGCGCTTCTTTCCGGAAATTGCCAATACTTTCAGCTTGCCCGCATCAACATAGCCTTTGACCGTAATCAGCGAGGGAAATGTAAACAGAACTTGGCCGCCGAGCACATCGACCACTGCTGGGGATGAGCCTTTATAAGGAACATGCACCAGATCCGTACCCGTAAGTTTCTTGAATGCCTCGCCCATGATATGAGCCTGGCTGCCAATACCATATGAGCCATAGGACAGTGTGGAGGGGCGTTCCTTGGTATAGTCGACCAACTCTTTCAGGGAGTTGACCGGTAACTTTGAAGAGACCACCAGCGACAGGCCAACTTCATTCAAGGTACCGACGGTTTGCAGGTCCCGCTTGACGTTATACGACAGTTCTTTGTATAGCAACGGATTCACGACAAAGGTTGAGTCCGTGGTGAACATCAGGGTATAGCCATCTGGTTTGGAGCGTGCCAGCGTGTTGGTGCCAATAGCCGTCGCCGCTCCGGGCATGTTTTCCACTACGATGGTCTGGCCTAGGGCTTTTTCCAGTTCAGGGGCTATCAGGCGGGCGAATGAGTCGGCACCACCGGCCGGAGTATAAGGAACGATCAAACGAATGGGCTTTGCCGGATATGTTTCCCCTGCAACAACGCAGTTCGATAAGGTAAACAAGGAAGCTCCCAGGATCAGGGCTTTAGCGATCAGTTTATTTTTCAGCATAAGGTCTCCAAGTTAAACGTTTTGTTTCTTGTGCTTGGAGTAGTCTAGGTAGCCGCTTAAAAAACAACAAACTAGAAATTACGATTGTTATCCATCACAAAGCTTGATGAATGCCGCAGGCCCTTGATTTACACGGGTGCGCGTCAAGCGGAATGCCGGGGTGGGCTGAGCGAATTCATGCTCATTTCGCCCACCGTCTTCATGATGTGGCGAACAATGGGTTGTTGCTGATCTCGATGGCGCGCAATGGTGAATTCAAGTTCGGTTGCGCCAAGGTGCTCGGTCAATGACATCAGCTTGCCGGATGCCAGTTGATCGGCCACCATCAGTGCTGGGATCTGTCCTATTCCTTCGCCCCGGTCAATCAAGGCTATCAGCCCTTCAAGCCGATTGCAGGTGCAGACGTTTTCGAGATTGGCTCCAGCCTCGCGCAATGTCCGATTGGCGCTGGGGAAAAAGCTGGAAGGCCGTGCAACGCACCACAAAGGAACATTGTGCAGAAGATCCCGCAGTTCCCGCGGATTGCCTTGGGCATCGTGAGTCAGCGCTGAAGACATCACCCAGATCATGGGTGTGGTTCCAATAGCCTTGCTTATGAAGCGTTCATCATCCAGTTTTTCCGCCACAATAGCCAGATCCAGCTTTCCTTCTTCCAGCATTTGCTTCAGCTTGACAGCCAAATGCATTTCAATCTGGAAAGAAACCCTGGGTAAAGCCTTGCGCAAGAGCGGAATCAGGCTCGAGAACCACGTCATCGAGATCTCCCCAAACCCTATCCGGATCGTTCCGGCAGATGCCGACATGGCATCTGCATCTGTCAACACCTCTTCGAGCGCTTGGAGCAACGGTTCGACACGTTCAATAAAACGCCTTGCGGGCAAGGTTAGTTCCAGGCGTCGCCCCCGCCGTTCGAAAAGAGGAATGCCCAGCGATTGCTCCAGCTCGCGCATGCGCGCTGATACTGCCGACTGGGTGGTAAACAAGCGCTCAGCGGCTGCGGTAAATGTTCCCAGCCTTGCTATCCAACACAGTGTTTCCGCATTGACGAGATTCAGACGTGCCATTGATAGTCGGCCTTGCCGTTCTTTTACATATTGCGTCGAGAACGCATTTCAGACACAGGGGCGAATATGGGATTAAAGGTCATGCATTTTAGCATTGAGGCCCGTCTTCCTTGCGCCTTTGCCGAGCAAATCCTGTGTCCTGGCGATTGCGTCGGATTACGCGCTATCGGAGTTGAGCCGATTCGCCCCACCCTGGATGATCGAATCAGGGGAAATGAAATCCAGGACTGCAGCATTGAAGGCTCGCGGGTTTTCGGCGTTCATGGCATGAGCTGCGGCGGCAACGGTGATCCGGGCCGCATCAGGCCAGATGCGGCCTAAGGTATCCACCGTTTTCCGATAGATATCGGCGCTGCGTTCACCGTTCACCAGAAGTATTGGCACATGAATGGCCGCCAACGCATCCCGCCTAAAAGGATGAGACACATTCTGAAGCTGCCCAAGCAGCGTGTAAGCATTATCCAGCGGCATCTGCCGACGCCGTTGGTTAAGCCGCCGCCACACGCCGTCTCCTGAGACCGTGTTGATGAACAGTTCCAGGCCAGCTTCGACTTTGCCGGCTTTGATCAGTTCCATGGCAATTTGGCGAGATTCTGAAGCGGCAGGTGCGATGTTGGCAGTTTTTACGGCTTCTCCCGCTCTGGGGCATGAAGAAACAAATTCCACGAAAGGGTCTGCCAATACCAGGGAATTAAGCAATTCTGGAAAACGTAGCGCGACTTGCAGAGCGACTTCTGCGCCTCGGGAATGACCTATTAGATGGATCGGTTCGCCGACGATGGACGAAATAAACGCAGCAATGTCCGACGCATGCTGTTCAATCGTGAAATTTTCGTCCTCGCCAGTCCATTGCCAGGGCCAGTAGTAGCGCAGGCTCAGAGCAATTACGCGAAAGTGCGAGCTTAGGTCTGAAACTTGGGGGGCCCAGTAACGGTAATCCGCCAACGAGCCATGCACTAATAACAATGTGGGTCCATTTCCCTGCTCGACGTAGGACATCGGGTAATTGTTGATAATGCATGTTTTCTGCATTGAAATCTTCCCGTTGCAATGCTTACGCTCGCAGCATTGACCGAGCTATCATCCAGCGATTGATTTCAGTCGTGCCGTGCCCAATACGCTTGACGCGAACATGGCGCCACATGCTTTGGATAGGGGTCTCTAGCGTATAGCCCATACCTCCCAACACTTGAATACATCGGTCCGTTACTCGTTGGCCCATTTCTGTGGCATAGAGCTTAGCGGCGTGCGCTTCGGTCCGAATTTTTTTGCCGCTATCATGCATCCAGGCAGCTTTGTAGACCAGCATCTTTGCCGCTTCAAGTTCTACCAGAGAGTCCGCTAGGTACCATTGGATGGCCTGAAAATCGCCTATAGTCTTGCCAAAGGCTTTGCGTTGCCTGGCCCAGTCAGTAGCAGAATTCGATGCTGCGCTCTGCAAGGCCAAGGCATACCGAGGCAAGAATGACGCGCCCATGGGTCAACTGGTCGTCGCCCAGGGCGAAAGCTTGCCCCAGTGGACCGAGAAGATTTTCCTCCGGGATTCGGCAGTCTTGAAAAATCAGTTCATACGGATCACGGTCGTCTCCCATGCAGCGGATGCGATTACCCAGTTTGAATCCGGGAGCATCGAAGTCGACAATGAAGCAGCTGATTCCCCCTTTGCACCCTTGCCGGGATCCGTGACCGCGAATACGAAGGCATAATCGGCGCGATGCGCATCGGTAATGAAGATCTTTGTGCCGTTCAGCACCCATTCTGATCCATCTTTGATGGCGCGGGTTTTGATGCCCTGGACGTCTGATCCAGCGTCGGGTTCGGTAAACGCATAACAGCCCCGGCGCTCGCCCCGGATGACCGGATAGAGATACTTTTCTTGCTGTTCGGGCGTAGCATGCTGCAGCAGCGGTTCAGGGCTTCCGCCGAAGGCAAATGGAATAGCGCATTTGGCGATTTCCGCGTTGATCATTGCGCAAGCTAAAAGCCCTAGGCCGGCCCCGCCCTGATTCTCTGGAACTTCCAGCGCCCAAAGTCCGAGGTCTTTGGCTTTCAGTTCAAGCGATTCGCGCACACTCAGATCCAGTTCGCCCTTGAGCAGAAATTCAGCTTCAAGCGGTTGCATTTCACGCTCGCGAAAGTCTTTAACGACGTTCAGGATAGGTTGGTAGTCCTCGGGAATATCAAAATTCATAATTGCCTCTAAAAATAGATTGGAAATTGTTTTTTATCGGCGCCGCGGCAAAAAAATAACGGCTTCACCGCGGGCACAGACGACGCCATCTTGATTTCGTTCCGATATGGCGCAATGGATATGTTGGTGCTCACTATCGATGGATGTGACCTGGCCGCCGCTAATCAAGGTGTCGCCGGCAATCGCACGGGCGCGGTTCGAATAGCCGACCTTGACTAATTTTCCCTGCACGCCTGCAAATGAAGTCAGCATTTCGATGAGAAACGCACCATGCATCGTGGCCTGTACCAATACGCCAGGATGCGCCTCGGTTGCCGCGTACGCCTGATCGTAATGAATGCGATGAGCATTCCAGGTTACGGCGCTGAATCGAAAGAGCATGGTAGGTGTAGGACGCTTGGTCAGTTCCGGCAGTTCTGCCCCGATTGCCATGTCATCAAAACAAAATGCCTGATTCCAGTCTTTGGATTCAATCTCCATCATTACCTCTTTCCTCGACAACGACACGATATAAGGAGCGGTTTTTCAGTATGAGCTTCAGGTTTTTTCCCATGTCCCAATAGCGAATCTCTTCTTCGACGATTACCATGGGGCCGCTGCGCCCTTGCTGCATATCGATTTTCACGATGCTTTTTTCACCGAATATCTCTACACCGCAGTAGATGGGGGCGTGAAACTCGAGCTCTTGTCCACCACCCATGATCTGCAGGCCCGGAACATCAGGCCTGCCGTCTGGGCGCGTGCCATCGGTCAGCAGTTCAGCCTCCAAAGGCCCCGCAACCTGATCGTCTCTTAAGGTTGCCAGATAGTTTGGAGGCGCGATGATGCCGCTATAGCCCTGTTTGCGCGCATAGTCTTCGTTGAAATACAAAGGGTTCAGATCATTCACGGCAACAGCGTAGCGCTGTGTCCACAATGGGTCGATAATGCCTACCCGGAATGAGCGCTTATGACCTAGCACCTTGTCCGACCATGTTTTCAGATGGTCATCCAACATTGGTATGCCTCGCTATGAGCTCGCGTTTATTCAATTTGCCGCTTGCATTGCGCGGAAGTTCATCCAGGAACAGAATGATTTCGGGTACTTTGAAGTAAGCCAGTTTTTCGCGGCAGTAGTTCTGCAATTGCTCTTGTGTGATCTGTGTTTCCGGATGCAGCACGACAAATGCTTGCACCGCCTGATCGCGTATGGGATCAGGAATTCCCACGACAGCGACATCGCGGACGCCATGATGATTAATTAGAACCTCCTCGACCTCGGCAGAGGATATGTTTTCCCCGGCTCTTTTGATGACTTCCTTTTTTCGGCCAAAGAAGTAAAAGTTTCCTTTTTCATCGACAAACGCCAGATCCCCGGTATGCAGCCATCCTCCTTCGAACGCTGCTTTTGTCGCCTCGGGATCGTTGTAATAACCCAGCATTACATTTCGTCCTGGGCGTCCCTTCACCACCAATTCGCCCACGGCACCCGTGTCAACAATAGTATTGTTTTCGTCAACTATGAAGACTTCCCGATCCAGTGCTGGACGGCCGATGGATGGATAGGTGGACGGGGCGGAGGGCGACTGCAGTGTTATATAAAGCATGGCTTCCGATTGGCCATAGCCATTGCGCAGCGGAATACGGAAACGGGCGATGAAATCGCTGATTTCTTCTGGCGCTATATTCAACGCATAGCCAGCGAAGCGCAGCTTGTGCGCCGTGTCGTACTCTGAACGAGGCTGGTTCAGCAGGGTGCGGCACAGCATGCCGGATAAGCTGCAAATCGTGATCCCATGCTCTATTAATTGGCGCAAATAGCGGGTAGCGCTATATTTTTCTCCGATGACCACCACAGCGCCAGCGGTCAGGCACGAGAGCACCGTATCCTGGCAGTTTGCATGAAACAACGGTTTGTTATTGAAGTAACGGTCATCGGATTGAAGACTGGTTGCCGCAGTCCCGCTTATACCGCACCATAAAAGATTCGCATGCGTCAGCATGACCCCTTTGGGGCGCGCGGAGGTTCCGGAGGTATATAGAATTTCCGCAATGTCGTTGCTACCCAACTGCGGTCTGTCGTAATCGGCTGGAGCACCTGGCATGGTATCTAACGCCAGTGCTTTTTCCATACCTTCTCCACCCGTCACGATAATTAGCGGCCGCATAGCGATGCGGTCGCAAACGGTTTCGATCAGCGGCAAATACATGGGTTCGGTAATAACTATCTGCGGATCGCAGTGTGTCAGCTGGAACTCGATTTCGGGCTCGGTGAGATAAATATTTCCGGGTACGAAGATCATTCCCGCTAAGCTCAGTCCAAACCAGACCGGAACGTAGTCGGGAGTATTGCGCAGGAACACAAAGCCGCGGTCTCCTTTTTGCAATCCTTGCATTTGCAGGCGCGCCGCAATACGTCGCGCGGCTTCTTGAAGCTGAAGATAAGTAAGGCTTCTGACCTCACCGGTTTGCGCCTCGTGTACTACACAGGCATTATGGCCATGCTTGGCCGCCTGTTCGTCAAGCAGATCAATTAAGCTGCGATCTCCCATCGCGTCCATCGTTAGTCCTCGCAATTCAAGGGTTGGAGCGTCGCCAGCAGGGTTCCCACATCGACCTCTGTTCCTTCTTCGACATTAAGCGTCAGCACGAGGGCATCGATAGGAGCTTCAATGGGATGTGTGAATTTTTCGGTCTCGACTTCGACTAACTCTTCGCCTTTCATGACAGTATCGCCAGGCTTTTTTAGCCATTGGACGATAATGGCTGAGTCTGAGGTTTCCTCAAATTTGGGCATAGTAAAATTCCATGGCTATGACCATCCTTTCTTTATTTTGGATTTCGCTCAGGCCGCTATGACTTGCTTGACTAGTTGGGCAAGTTGCGGCGCGCTTGGCAAATAAAAGTCACGGTGCGATTTATGACTGGGAACGGGCATGTCGGGTGCTCCTATGCGACGAACCGCCGCAGCCAATTCCTTGAATAGATGCTCCGACAATTGCGCAACTATTTCGGCGCCAATCCCATAGAGCATGGGTGCTTCGTGAATCACGATGGCGCGGCGTGTCTTACCGACCGAGGCAAGAATCGTGTCCATATCCAACGGCCTGATGCTGCGTACGTCCACGACTTCTATTTCGATACCTTCTTGCGATAGTTCGGCAGCCACTTTTTCGGCAAGCGTCACGGTGGCCCCCAGGCCTATTACCGTGATGTCCCGTCCTTCCCTGGCGATGCGGGCCTTGCCCAAGGGCACGATTACATCGTCGTCCGGCACGGCGCCGCTATTTTTATAGAGCGCTTTATGCTCCAGGAACAAGACAGGATTCGGATCTCGGATTGCCGCTTTGAGCATTCCTTTGGCATCCGCGGAAGTAACCGGCATGGCAATCTTCAAGCCAGGAACGTTCGCCACCCATGCCTCCGGGCTTTGATCGTGATGCATTCCGGCCCCAGTGGCTCCATAAGGAGTGCGTACCACCAGAGGCAACTCCCTGGCGCCGCCGGAGGAGAAAATGGCCTTGGCTGCGCCATTGACAAGATGATCCATGCCCAAGGTCAGAAAGTCCGCGAACATCAGTTCGGCAACTGGTCTCATGCCCATCATGGCCATGCCTACCGCCGTGCCAATGATGGCTGATTCCGAAATCGGCGTTTCGATTACCCGGTCAGGGCCGTATTGGTCCAGCAACCCCTTTGACACGGCAAAAGATCCGCCCAGTTTTCCTATGTCCTGGCCGATCAGCACGACTCGGTGATCGCGCTGCATTTCTTCGAATAACGCATCCTTCAGCGCAGCCCGGTAACGTACATTAGCCATTTTCAAACTCCTTCGCTGTCGAAGTACACCAGTTGACCTAGCTGGGCCGCGTCAAGCACTGGCATGGCCAATGCCGCATCCAGCCCATCCTGAATTTCACGAGCCAATTCGTCGGTTAAGGCCTGTTCGTCGCTGAGAGTCAGTTCTCCCAGGCCAATCAATTCGGAGCGCCAGTAATCAATAGGGTCGCGCTCCCGCCATTGAGCCAGCATCTCCGGGGTTCGGAAGTCGGGCAGTCCTTCGACGTGAGGACGCATACGGTATGTGTCGGCTACGATAAAGCTGGGTCCTTTGCCGTTGCGCGCCCGTGCCAACGCCTCGCGCACAGCATTGTTGACTGCCTGGACGTTGTTGCCATCGATACGTGTGCCCGGCATCCCGTAAGCCTGTGCTCGCACGCTCAAGTCTTCGATAGGCATATAGCTTTCCCAATGCTGGCTTTCCGCGACGCCATTCGATTCGCAGATAAACACGACTGGAGCTTTGTAAACGGCAGCCATGTTCATGCCTTCGTGGCAATCCCCGCGGTTTGCCGCTCCGTCGCCGAATAGGCAAAGGGCCGCGCGCTCTTGGGATTGGGCCCGCAATGCGAGCGCCACGCCCGTAGCGACGGGAATCTGCGCGCCCAGAATGCCAGTGGTGCCGGCAATGCCATACTTCAGCGCTGTCATGTGCCGGGAACCGATCACACCTTTGCCGGGGCTGGTTGCCCGGCCCAATACGCCTGCCCACTGCAAAGCAATAGACAGGCCTAGTGCAAAAAATGCGGGGCGCGAGCGCAGGGAAGGCAGAAGAATATCGCCTTGTTCCATCGCATAGCCTACGCCTACGCCGATCGCCTCCTGGCCAATGTATGAATGCACTGACTCCATGGGCTCCTTGCCCGTCTTGTAAAAGGCAATCTGCGCTTCGTCGAACTTGCGCGCCGCAAGCATGGAGCGATACATTTTCCGGCGTAATTGCGCACTTTCAGTCATACCAAACTCCCTCTAGGCCGATATAGAATCGTTACCTCTGTGCTTTTCGGATAAATGGGCACAAACGGCCGCATTCAAAATTTCTTTGAATGCATTCTATAGAGCAGGGCAGTGGGCGACTAACTAAACATTGTGATCGAAACCCATCAATAACTGTGATCGAAGCGATAGTCCAGTGAGCATGGGTCTGGGCTTTCCAGGCTTGCCCGTGAGCATGGGCATACCGTAATCTTCGCGGCGCGTTTAAGTACTTCCCGTCCTGGATATTCTCGTTCTATCATCCTCTGTGGTCTTCTTCTGCCTTATATAGTCAGTATCCCTATATGACTAATGGGATACGACACGATGAGCGATGAGGCCTACCGTCAATTGTTCAGCAGCCCTTACATGGTGCGCGGATTATTCGACGGCATTATCAACGAGCCTTGGCTGGATATCCTGGATTGGCAGGGTTTGCAGCCTTTGCCCACGGATTACATTACGCACAGGCTGGGCAAGCGCCAGAGCGATCTGGCCTGGCGCATACCGCGCCTGGACGGCGCCGATCTGTATCTCTCGCTGATGCTCGAACATCAGTCCCAAAGCGAACGCTACATGGTGCTGCGCAAGGCCAACTATTGCACCCTGTTTTATGAAAACCTGCTGCGTCGCGATCTGATTCCACGCAATGGCCGGTTGCCAATTGTGCTGCCGGTGGTGCTGTACACCGGCGTCCAGCCCTGGACTGCCGCCACATCTATGTCGGACATGATCGACAAGGCGCCACCGGCGCTGCAGCCCTATATGCTGCAAATGCGCTACCTGTTGGTGGATCAGGGGGCGTTGGTGCGCTCTGGAAAATTACCGGAAAATAACCTGGCGGCTTTGCTGTTTCGAATGGAGCATAACCGGGGCATTGATGATGTCCGGAATTTGATGCAAACTATACTGGGCTTGACGCAAGGCCTCGAATACGCGGAACTGCGCCGCGCCTTTTTCAGTTGGGCGCGCTACGCGCTGTTGCCTAGGGCTTTGCCCGATGTGGCCATTCCCCATGTTGAGAATTTATTGGAGATCAGCACCATGTTAATGGACCAATCACGATCCTGGACGCATCAGTGGAAAATGGAGGGGCGGGAGGAAGGCCGACAAGAGGGCAGACAAGAAGGCGAAGCAACCTTGTTGCAGCGTCAGCTCACCCGCAAGTTCGGCCCTTTACCCGAAACCATAGAGCAACGTTTGCAGCATGCAACCCCAGCCCAGCTAGAAACCTGGTCTTTGAACATTCTGGACGCTGCATTTCTGGATGAGGTTTTTTCCGGACAATAAATAGTCTTTGGAAAAACCAAAAAATGGCAGTTTGACCCCAGCCTTCAATTCCCTGATTCAGCTTGCTTCGTCTTGCTGTTGAAAAAGCTAAAAAATTCAAATTGCTTTTTCGGATTGAACCGGTCCACGCTGGTCAATGCGGGGTAGACGCCAACCGCGCCGCATCGATCGCTTTCGACCTTCGGGGCAACTGCCCCCCGGCCGTCTTTGGAAAGCGGCGGCTTAGGATGTAAACTCCTTTTTCGACTTGCGCCATGCTCCTTGGCAGCGCATGGCCCTTATTCAGCAAAGGAAAGAAATGAGCACAACCAAACGCCTGCGGTCTGCGAATATTACTCAGGGCGCTGCCCGGGCCCCCAATCGTTCCATGTACTATGCGCTGGGCTACAAAGAAGAAGATTTCGACAAGCCCATGATAGGCGTGGCCAACGGGCACAGCACGATTACTCCATGCAACAGCGGCTTGCAGAAACTGGCCGATGCGGCGATCGACGCTATTGAAGAGTCTGGCGGCAATGCGCAGGTGTTCGGCACCCCCACGATTTCCGATGGCATGGCCATGGGCACCGAGGGCATGAAGTATTCGCTGGTGTCGCGCGAAGTCATCTCCGACTGCGTCGAGACCTGTGTGCAGGGGCAATGGATGGACGGCGTGGTCGTTATCGGCGGATGCGACAAGAACATGCCCGGCGGCATGATGGGCATGCTGCGCGCCAATGTGCCGGCCATCTATGTGTATGGCGGCACCATCCTGCCCGGCCGCCTGAATGGCAAGGACTTGAACATCGTCAGCGTTTTCGAGGCTGTGGGCGAAAACGCCGCCGGCCGCATGAGCGATCAGGAACTCAGGCAGATCGAACTGCACGCCATTCCGGGGCCTGGCTCTTGCGGCGGCATGTACACGGCCAACACCATGAGCTCGGCTTTCGAAGCGCTGGGCATGAGCCTGCCTTACTCGTCCACCATGGCCAATGTGCACGACGAAAAAACCGCGTCGGCGGCCGAATCGGCCCGGGTGTTGCTAAAGGCGGTTGAACTGGACTTGAAGCCGCGCGATATCGTGACGCGCAAGTCGATTGAAAATGCCGTCAGCGTGGTCATGGCCACCGGCGGCTCGACCAACGCGGTGCTGCATATCCTGGCGATTGCGCATGCGGCGAACGTGGAATGGACCATCGATGATTTCGAACGGGTCCGCCGGCGCGTGCCGGTCATCTGCGACCTCAAGCCCAGCGGTCATTTCCTGGCGGTCGATTTCCACAAGGCCGGCGGTGTTCCGCAAGTCATGAAGATATTGCTGGATGCCGGCCTGATCAACGGCGATTGCATCACCATTACCGGCCAGACCATCGCGCAAGTCCTGAAAGACATCCCCAGCACGCCAAGCGCCGATCAAAATGTAATCTTCCCCATCGATAAGGCGCTCTACAAAGAAGGCCACCTGGCGATTCTCAAGGGCAATCTGTCGCCGGAAGGGGCGGTGGCTAAAATCACCGGCCTGAAGAATCCGGTCATGACCGGCCCCGCGCGCGTGTTCGAGGACGAGCAATCGGCTTTGAAAGCCATTCTCGACGGCAAGATCAAGGCGGGCGACGTCATGGTCCTGCGTTATCTGGGTCCCAAGGGCGGGCCGGGCATGCCGGAAATGCTTGCTCCCACGGGCGCCCTGATTGGCGCCGGCCTGGGCGATTCCGTCGGCCTGATCACCGACGGCCGGTTTTCCGGCGGAACCTGGGGCATGGTGGTGGGCCACGTTGCGCCGGAAGCCGCGGTGGGGGGCTGCATTGCTTTGGTGCACGAGGACGATTCGATCACCATCGATGCCCATAAGCAGTTGCTGGAACTGAATGTGCCGGCGGACGAAATCGCCGCCCGCCTTGCCGTCTGGAAGGCGCCCGCGCCGCGCTACACGCGCGGCGTGCAGGCCAAGTTCGCCTTCAATGCGTCCACAGCCAGCACCGGGGCCGTGCTCGACCTGTATTAGGCCAGGTCGAACAGCAGCACTTCCGCGTTTTTGCCGTCGGCCAGGGCCAGCAGGGTTTCGTCGGCAATTTTTGCGCCATCGCCCGCGGCAAGCGGCCGCCCGTTCAGGGTCAGTTCGCCGCGGGCGACATGCAGGTAGGCATGGCGCCCCGGCGCAATCTTGTGTTCGATTCGCTCGGCGCCGTCCAGCAGGCCTGCATACACTTGCGCGTCTTGCGCAATCAACAAGGAACCGTCGCTGCCGTCCTGCGAGGCCACCAGGCGCAGCCGGCCACGCTTCTCGGCATCGTCAAAGCGCTTTTCCTGGTAGTCGGGCTTGATGCCTGAAAACTTGGGCGTGATCCATATTTGCAGGAAATGCACCGGCTCGGTTTGCGAATGATTGAATTCGCTATGGCGTACGCCGGTGCCGGCGCTCATGATTTGCACATCGCCCGGCCGGATTACCGAGCCCGACCCCATGGAATCCTTGTGTTCCAGGGCGCCTTCCAGCACATACGAAATAATCTCCATATCGCGATGGCCATGCGTGCCGAAGCCTGCGCCGGCTTGCACCGTGTCGTCATTGATGACGCGCAGGGTGCTCCAGCCCATGTGCCGCTGGTCGACGTATTCAGCAAAGGAAAAGGTGTGGTGGCTGTTCAGCCAGCCATGCTGGGCATGGCCGCGGTCGGCGGCATTACGAAGTTCGATCATTATGTGCTCCAGGTAAATAAGGAGTCTTGCTCCAATGAATCCATTTTATTATTTATTTTTTAGATAAAAAAGCGCAAAATTATAATAATAATCATCTAATATTTAGATATATTTGTTTTTCATTCAGGGAGTTCCCCATGCATGTGCTCAAGACCACGCTGGAACAATGGCGCGTATTGCAGGCCATCGTGGAATACGGCGGCTACGCGCAGGCGGCACTGGCCCTGCACCGCAGCCAATCGTCGGTCAGCTATATGGCGGCTCGGCTGCAGGAGCAGGCAGGCGTGGAACTACTGGTCATCGAGGGCCGCAAAGCCAGGCTCACCGAAAACGGCAAAGCATTATTGAGCGTAGCCGCCGAATTATTGGCCGGCGCCGGCAAGCTGGAGCAATTGGCCATGCGGCTGGAACAAGGATGGGAGGCGGAACTGCGCCTGGTGGTCGATGTCGCGTTTCCGGCGCCGCTGCTGTTGCGGGCCTTGACGCAATTTACCCGCGAGGCGGGCCAAACGCGCATCCAATTGACCGAAGTGGTGTTGTCCGGGGCCGACGAGGCCTTGCTTGAACAGCGCGCCGATGTCCTGATAGGCACGCGCGTGCCGTCGGGCTATCTGGGCGATCTTCTGCTGGATGTGGACTTTATCGCGGTGGCGCATCCCAACCATCCTTTGCATCGCCTGGACCGTAAGCTTGGCGCCGACGACTTGAAGCGCGAAATGCAGATTGTGCTGCGCGATTCAGGAACCCTGCAGCCGCGCAATGAAGGCTGGCTGGGTTCCATGTTGCGCTGGACGGTGACCAGCATGGAAACCTCCGCCGCCATGGTGGCCGATGGCCTGGGCTTTGCCTGGCTGCCGCGCCATCTGATCCAGAAAAGACTCGAAGATGGCACTGTGCGGCCCTTGCCGCTGGTCGAGGGACAAATCCGGCGGGTGCCTTTGTATTTGATATTCGGCGATGGGGCCGGTGCTGGGCCCGCGGCGCGGCAGTTGGCCGGGATGCTCGGGCAAGGCGCCAAGGATTATGCCCGCACTATTTGATGAACTCGGTTCGATAGCGCAGCAGCAACCACAGGCACAGCCCCGCGGGAACGATCAAGGTCGCATAAGCCAGGCTGTAGCTGCCGAAAACCGTGGCAATAAGGCCGAATAGCGGCGGCCCGACCACCACGCCCAGAAAGGTTACCGCCAACGTGCCGCCGGTGGCCAGGCTTGCCTGGCCGGGGGAGCTTGCCGGGCGACTTCCGCCAGGTAGACCCCATTCCAGCCCACCGCGCTGCTGCCGAACAGCGACACCACGACGATGACCAGCAGCGGGGAATCGACATATTGAAGCAGGGCGGTGGCTATGGCGCAAACGGCGATCAGGATGGCCAGCGCGGCCAGCATGTAGGACGAACCCAGGAATCTGTCGGCCAGGTAGCCCCACAGCAGGCGTCCGGCCACGCCCGCCGTCTGGGCAACGGCCAGGGTAAAGCCGGCCAGAATCAGGCTTATGCCCAGGTCTTCATGCAAAAACGTGACCAGATACGTGGTCAGGGACAATTGCGCGATGGAAAACATGAACGAGACCGCGGCCAGCACCATCAGGCTGCGCTGGCTGAGCACCAGCTTGAGAGGGCCTGTCAGCCCATTGCCGAAAGACAGCCGCTGCGCGCTGTCTTTGTCGGCATCCAGCGCCGCGCACAAAGGCTGAATGGCGATGGCGCATAGCAGGCTGGCGGCGGCGACGGCTAGGAAAGCCCATTGCCAGCCAGCCATGTCGGCCAGGCTGGGAACGATGGCGCCGGCCAGCACGCCTCCAAGCGGGACGCCTGTTTGCTTGATGGAAAAGACCAGCGACATGCGATGGGCGGGGGTGGTGCGCGCCAGTAAATGCGAGCTTGCGGGCGTGATGGGCCCATAACCCAGGCCGATCAGCAGAGCCCCTATGGCCATGGCGAATGGCGATTCTATCGCGCACACGGCCACACCGGCGGCGCACAGCAGCAGTCCGATCTGGCTCAGGCGTATGGCGCCGAACCGCCGGACCGCGCCGCCGGCGAGCAGGCTGGCCGTCATGGCGCCGACGTAGACCAATGCGATATACAAACCGACGTAGGCCGCTGAAATGCCCAGCGATTCTGCGACGGATGGAGCAACGACGGGAAGAGTCAGCAATGCCATGGCGGCGAGCGATTGCACTGTCAGTGTGGAGGTAAGCACAAAAGCCGCCGAGGGCATGGACTTCATGTTGAACGCAAATCCTGTATTGATTGGCCGCAAGGGCATGGGCCGGGTTGCCGTGTCCGCCGAACCCGTTGTTACCTGGCGTATCATACCCTTCTGCGCCAGGGAAAACGCTCAATCAAGGAATGCGCAGCCTGCATAGACTGGTTCAGGCCGTGCCTGGCCGGCTTGCAACGATGAGCCCAACCGGAAAGGAAAAATCGTGTTATCTCCCGAGCAACGCGCCACGCAGCGCGACATCATTGCCGACCTGTGCGTGGATCGCGTTTTCGATGCGCGGCGCGAAGTCGAGCGCCGCATAAACTTTATTGCCGACTATCTGATTGCCACGGGAACGCGTGCGCTGGTCCTGGGTATAAGCGGCGGCGTGGATTCGCTGGTTGGCGGCTGCCTGTCGCAACGGGCGGTGCAGGCGTTGCGCCAGCGCGGGCATGAGGCAAGTTTTATCGCGATGCGGCTGCCGTATGGCGAGCAGCGCGACGAGCCCGATGCGCAGGCCAGTCTTGATGTCATCAAGGCGGATCAAACCGTTACCGTCAATATCAAGCCCGCCAGCGATGCCATGCTGGGTGCCTTGCTGGATGCGAAGGTGGCGTTTCGCGATGAGCGGCATCAGGATTTTCTGCTGGGCAATATCAAGGCGCGCCAGCGTATGATCGCCCAGTATGCGGTGGCCGGCGCCCATGGCGGGCTGGTGGTCGGCACCGACCATGCGGCTGAAGCGTTGATGGGGTTTTTCACTAAATTCGGCGATGGCGCGGCCGATGTGACGCCGCTGGCCGGCCTGAGCAAACGGCGCGTGCGCGCGCTGGCCCAGGAAATGGGGGCGCCGGATTCGCTGGTTTTCAAGGTGCCCACGGCCGACCTCGAATCGTTGTCGCCGCTCAAGCCCGATGAAGATGCCTTCGGCGTAAGCTATGGCGACATCGACGACTTCCTTGAGGGCAAGGAGGTATCGGTGCAGGCGTACGATGTGATACTGCGCACGTATCGCAATTCGGCGCACAAGCGGGCGCTGCCGGTTGCCCCCTAGATTGAATGGCGTTTACTTGGCGCTGTTATGCCAATAGAAGCGATGCCATTGTGCCAATAGAAGCGATGCCAGGATGTTGACTGGGCAAGGGGAGTTTGGATCTTTTGCTGATGGGGTTTATCTTGCCTGCGCTCGCTTGAATCGTCTGCTGGCGATGGTCGTATTGTTTGCGGGCTGTGTTCGTACTGTTTGCTGTCGGTATACGTGTTTGCTGGTGGGGTTCGTATTGTCTGCTGGCGATGGTCGTATTTCTAGCGCCGTCCGTCGGGGGTAAGGCCTGTGAGGGCCAGCCCGGTCGGCCGTTCAGGCGCCTGCGCGCCTGACAGCGCGGTGTGCCCAGCATGGGCGCACTCTTGGAGGTGAAAGTCCTCCCGTAAGTTGATCACAGCGAACGAAGCGAAGCGCAACTGCATGAGGGTGACCGAGTGTGGGGAGGAAGCGTGGAGCGAAGCTGCGAGCCGATGAGCAAGAATCGGATATGAGGCGATGCCGACCAGGGCGAGCGGCCCGTGACCCGCGAAGCTCTTGTGATCAAGGGTCGGTGGCGTAGATCCGACGGTTGTGCAGCGAAGGAGTGCGAACCCTTACCTGGGGAGATCTCGCCTCATGCCTGAAAGGGCGACAGGAAAAAAAATCCTGGAGCGAGAAGTCAGCAGAGGTCGTAGTAGTCGGAGGCTGGGCCGGAAAGGCTGAAATCGACGACGAAGGACCGAAGAAGTAGGAGGGTAAGTCGTCTAGCTATCAGAGCTGAATGGTCTCAGATGTTCGCCTAGCGAAGCTCGCCGATTGTGTCCTGCCAGGTGAAGCCTGAAAGGCAACGGCAGCGAGAAATCAGGTCTGCCGAGTCAGAAATCACAAACCCAGGCGTCGGGCCGGGAGAATTACAAGTCCGGCGACCTCAACTGCTTCAACCGCCCGGTGCGGACCCGCATGCCGGGTGGTGTGGGAGGGGCGCAGCTTCGGCTGCCCCCTATCCCGATCGTTAATCTCGTCCGGCGGCCGCTGCTTGGTGGCGTTCTTCTTGGTCGCCTCGGCGGCACGCCTGCCTTCGATTCCACTTGCTCGGCCTCCAACGGGCTGGATCGCACAGGCCTTACCCCCGACGGACTCAGATATGTCTCAAACACGGGCGCTGGCACGGTCTGGGTTCTTGCGCTTCGTCGGGTTATCTTGTTGCCGACCAAAGACGTTGCAGTGCCCGGCAATTTTCGGCCCTACGGGTGGGCCGAAAATTGCCTTACGCGGTTGGGCATGCGGTGGCGGCTGTAGGGTCGACGCGATTACGATCAATATTGGGCATGCGACGGGGGCTGTCGATCCGACAGGATTACGGTCAGTCTCGCAGATATTGTTGCGCAAGATGATCACGGGCCTGATGGCTGTGATTGGAACCTGTGATCAGAGGCTGTGAGCACCTTACACAGATTTTGGAATGCGGGAGCCAAGCGTATCAAGGGATACAGCAGCCCCGAAATCATCAGGCAGCATATCAGCCGCTTTTTTCCGGCGCGGATCGCGCAGACCCATGCATGCCCGAGCTCCCACTTGCGTGACGTGATCGACGCACGAAAACACCCTCCACATTACGGCAATCGCGTAAGGCTCTCTCGCCCCGTGCAGGGGCGAGAGAACCGGGCACCGCAAACTCTTTCGACCCCAAAACCTGTAGCCGACAAAGCGCAAGAGCCCGAGCCGTCCCGGCAACCGTCGCCACAAGACACCACAGTCCGCGGGGGGTAAGGCCTGTGAGGTCCAGCCCGTCGGAGGCCGAGCAAGCGGAAACGAAGGAAGGCGTGCCGCCGAGGCGACCGAGAAGAACTCCAGCAGGCAGCGGCCGCCGGACGAGATTAGCGCGCGCTGTCAGGCGCGCAGGCGCCTGACCGGCCGACCGGGCTGGACCTCACAGGCCTTACCCCCCGCGGACGGCGCTAGAAATACGAACATCCGCCAGCAAACAATACACCCACCGCCAAACAATACACCCACCGCCAGCAAACAATACGAGCATCTACCAGCAGACGATTCAAGCGACCGCGACATCCTAGCTCGCGCCGCCGCAAGATCGCATCCATATCCTGTGCTATGGCCATGTCCGCAACAGCCAAAGTAAGCGCCATGTCTCTAGATTGAGTCTGCGCCCCCGGCCCTCACCCAACCACCCTCTAGTTCCTTACCTTGGATTCTTAAATCACGGCTTCGATCAGGAAAGGGCCTTTGCGGGAAATCGCCGAGCGCAGCAGATCGATGAAACCGCCGACATCGGTAGCGCGTGCGGCCTCGACCCCCGCGGCCTTGGCCATATGCACCCAGTCGAACGTGGGATTGTCCAGGTCCAGCATCCGGCGCGCATTGCGGCCCGGTTCGCCGGCCCCCACCATCTTCAGTTCATTATGCAGAATGGCATAACTGCGATTGGCGAAGATGATGGTCACGACATCCAGTTGCTCGCGGGCTTGAGTCCACAAGGCTTGCAGCGTATACATGCCGCTGCCGTCGGCTTGCATCAGGATGACTTTGCGTTCGGGGCAGGCCACCGCGGCTCCGGTTGCCAGGGGAATGCCGATGCCGATGGCGCCGCCGGTGATCTGCAGGAAATCATGAGGAGCCGCGCCGAACGTGGATTTGAACGAGTCCCGGCCTGAACTGATCGATTCATCGCAAATAATGGCGTTGTCCGGACTCAGGACGCCAATGGCCTGGATGATCGCGGCGGCGTCGAGCGTGCCGGTGGGCAATTGGGTGGCGCTGCGTTGCGAGACAAGCACGGGCGTCGACGGCGCGGCGCCCACCGCGTCGGCCAACGCTTCCAGCGCCAGGCCCAGATCATCGTCCGGACGCGTCAAGGCTATGCTTTTGCAGGTTTCGGGCACCAGCACGCTGGGTTTGCCGGGATAGGCAAAGAATGCGACAGGCGTCTTGGCGCCGATCAGGATCAACTGCTCGGTATCTTCGAATGTCTTGATCGCCAGGTCTACGCCATACGGCACGCGGTCTATCATGACGCGCCCGGCGCCGCGCTCCAGCCGGCCGTTGGATTGCTGCGCCATCAGGCGCGCTCCGGTCTTGGCCGCTATGCGGCTGGCGGTTTCCAGCGCTTTGCCGCGCAGGGCCTTGCCCGACAGCAGAATGACGGTCTTGCGGCCATTGCGCAGGGCTTCGCTTGCCTCGCGTATGGCGCTTTCTTCGGCGTGGGCCAGCACAGGCGGGATGGTGCGCTGGATGGCGGCGGGGGCGTCCGTCCAGGCGGCATCGGCGGGCAGGATCAGCGTGGCGATGCCGCCCGGGCCGCTGCGCGCCGCACCCACCGCCGCGGCGGCCGCCGGCGAGACATCGGCGGCCGACTGAATCCGGCGCACCCAGTTCGACATGGGCCACGCCAGGCTTTCGATATCGGTGGTCAGCGGCGCATCGTATTGCAGATGGTAGGTGGCGTGATCGCCGACGATGTTGATCATCGGCGTATGCGCGCGGCGCGCGTTGTGAATATTGGCCAGCCCGTTGGCCAGTCCGGGCCCCAGGTGCAGCAGCGTCGCGGCAGGCTTTTCCGCCATGCGCGCATAGCCATCGGCGGCGCCGGTTACCACCCCTTCAAACAATCCGAGGATGCAGCGCATTTGGGGTTTTTTGTCCAGGGCCGCGACAAAATGCATTTCGGATGTGCCTGGGTTGGCAAAGCATACGTCTACATCGTTGGCCAATAAGGTGTCGCAAAGACTATCTGCACCATTCATGGATAAAGCCTTTTATCTTGCGGCCCTGTGCTGGGCCTGTTGGGGAGAGTGAAAGTATACGCGGGCCGGATCGGCGGGCGAGGGCCTGCGCGACCCGGACGGCTTGCCTGGACATCGTGATGGATCGGTCCGCGGCTATTGCGTCTGGATATTGCGGTCTTTGATGAGTTTGCTCCAGCGCGCGCGCTCTTTGTTTTCGAAAGCGCTCAATTCGGTGCCAGACAGTGTGCCGGCCTGCGCGCCCAGGGTTACGAACTTGGCTTGCAGTTCGGAAGAGGCAAGCGCGCTTTTGCTCGCTTCGATGAGTTTGTCCACGGCTTGTTTGGGCGTGCCTTTGGGCGCATAAAGCGCGAACCATGCCGTCACGTCGACTCCCGCCAGGCCGGATTCCGCGACAGTGGGGATATTCGGCACAGAGGGCGAGCGTTGGGCCGAGGTGACGGCGATCCCGCGTATCTTGGAACCGTCCTTGACTTGCGCCAACGTGCTGGGAAGATTGTCCAGCAGTATGTCGACCTGGCCGCCGATGAGCGCGGGCAATGATCCCGAGAGGCCCTTGAAAGGAACATGCAGCATATCGACCCCGGCCACTTGCTCAAGATAGGCGCCGGTCAAGTGCACCGACGACCCGATTCCCGGCGAAGCATAGGTCAGCTTCTTGTCCTTGGCGGCCTTGGCCGCGGCGATCAGATCTTCCATGTTCTTGATTTTCGATTGGGCGTTCACGGCAATGATATTGGGCGTGGTCAGCACCAGGGCGATGGGGACGAAATCCTTTTCAGGATCGAAGGGCATGTCCTTGTACAGAAACTGATTGATGGTTTGCGTGCCTATCGTTCCCATGCCTATGGTGTAGCCGTCGGGCTTGGCGCGGGCCAGGGCGCCCATGCCAATGTTGCCGCCCGCGCCGGCGCGGTTTTCAACGACAATGGTTTGCCCAAGCTTGGCCTCGATGGCTTGCGCGACGGTGCGCGCCGCGATATCGGTGGTGCCGGCCGGCGGATAGGGCACGATCAGCGTGATCGGCCGTTCCGGATAGGCGGCGTGCGCGGTCATGGCGGTTGCCAGCGTGGCGGCAGCGGCATAGGCTAACCGTTTGACGCTGCGGGGAATACGGGGGATTTGTTTGATTTTCATTGTTGTCTCCTTGTGTATTGCACGAAATTGCCGGATCAGTATCCGACGGCCTGTCCGTCCCGGCGGGGATCCGATGCGGCGATATAAGCACCGTTTTCCTGCCGCAATATGACTTGGGCCGCGCCGAATTCCAGGCTGTCCGGCCCTTGAAGTTCGATACGGTGGCCGCCGGCCTGCAATGCCGCCGTTACCGCGGCGGGCATGTGGGCTTCCAGCATGACGCGCGGCCCGGCTTCGACGCGGAATCGGGGTGCGTCGATCGCCGCTTGCGGATTGCTTTGCAGATCGATCAATTGCTGCGCCATCTGGACGTGGCCCTGGGCCTGCATGTTGCCGCCCATGACGCCGAAGCTGGCGAACGCTTGCCCTTTGCGGGTGATGAAGGCGGGAATGATGGTATGCATGGGGCGTTTGCCCGGCGCGACCTGATTGCGATGGCCGGGAATCAGCGAGAAGCCGCGGCCCCGGTTGTGCAGGGCTATGCCGGTGCCGGGCACCACCACGCCCGAGCCGAAGCCCTGGTAGTTGGACTGGATGAAAGACACCATCATGCCGCTGCTGTCGGCCGCGGTCAGATAAACCGTTCCTCGTTGTTCCGGCAAGCCGGCGGCCGGCGTGGAGGCTTTCGCGGGATTGATCAGGCGCGCGCGCCGGCCGAGATAGCCGGGGTCCAGCAATTGCGCCGCCAGATCCCCCATGACGACAGAGTCGGATACATGTTCATGCAGGTCGGCAAAGGCCAGCTTGACGGCTTCGATGGGAAGGTGGAACAGGCTTTGCGGGTCGCCGGTGCGCGGGGGATCGAAGGTATCGAGCATGCCCAGCGCCATCAGGGCCGCGATGCCCTGCCCGTTGGGTGGCAGCTCGTGCAGCACATAGTCGCCGCGGTACGCCATCGATATCGGGGCAACCCATTCGCACGTGTGCTGGGCCAGATCCGAGGCAACGATAGCGCCGCCGGTCTGGGCTGCGAATGCGGCAATCCGGTCGGCGAGCTCGCCTTGGTAAAAATCCTGGCCCAGCGTATTGGCGATGCGTTCCAGTGTTTTCGCTTGCGCGGGGAAACGCCAGATGTCACCCGCTTTGGGCGGGGCTCCGCCAGGCATGAAGGCTTCGGCATAACCTGGCTGGCCGGCAAGGCGCGGGGCCTGCATCGCCCATTGCCGGGCAATGGTGGGCGACAGGGGAAAGCCATTGGCGGCATAGGCGATGGCGGGCTCGAACAGCGTGGCGAACGGCAGCTTTCCGAATCGCTTGGATAGCTCGGCCCAACCGGCGACCTGGCCGGGAATGGTGACCGTATCCCAGCCCAGTTCCGGCATGGCGTCGCGTCCGGCAAATCGTTCGGGCCGCCACGCGGCCGGCGCGCGGCCCGAGGCATTCAAGCCATGCAATTGGCCCTTGTCCCACACCAGCGCAAACGCGTCGCCGCCCAGGCCGTTCATGACAGGCTCCACGACGGTCAGCGTAATGGCCGCCGCCAAGGCCGCGTCCACCGCATTGCCGCCTGCGAGCAGCATCCGCAAGCCCGCCTGCGCTGCCAGCGGTTGAGTGGTGCTTACGGCATTGGCGGCCAGAACAGGCATGCGCCGGCTCTGGTGGGGAAACTGCCAAAACAAGTCGGCTGACACAGGCGATACTCCGTAATAGTTGTGATAGCGCGGGAAAAGACCTGAATGAAGCGCGCGGCTTGCGTATGCCGCGGGCCGCCGCGCTTATTCAGATCGTCCCGGCTGGTTTATTGGATCGTGATGTTGGCCCGCTTGACCAGATCGCCGATAATCGGGCTTTCCGTGCGGATTTGATTGGCGACGGTTTCGGCGGACCCATCGCCTGGTTCGACGCCCATGTCCAGCAAGCGCTTGCGCACTGCCTCGTCCTGCAGGGCGGCTTGCAGCGCTTTGCGCAATGTGGCCGTGACGGCCGGCGGCGTGCCATGCGGCGCGGCCAGGGTGAACCAGGCCGTCATCTCGAAACCGGGATAGCCCAGTTCGCCCATGGTGGGCAGCTTGGGCAGGGAAGACAAGCGATTTTTGCTGGTAATGGACAGGACATCGACCTTGCCGCTGTCGGCTTGCGGCATGCCGGTGGTGACCATATCGAAGAACAGGTCGATATCGCCGCCTATCAATTGAGGCAGGGCCATGGTGGACCCTTTGAAAGGAACATGCAGCAGTTTGATGCCAGCAACCTGCTGGAAGTATTCAGCGGTAAGGTGCGAGGCCGTGCCGGAACCGAAGGAGGCGATGCTCAGCGTGGCGGGATTTTTCTTTGCATAGTCGACCACGTCGTCTATTTTCTTGAAGTTATGTTTCTTGCTGCTGAGCAATACCATGGGGCTGATGCCTACCATGCCGATAGAGGCGAATGAGTCTGGATCGTAGGACAAGGTTTTATACAGGAAGCGGTTGGTCACCAGCGTGGAGTTGGTGGCCAAAAGCAGGGTGTAGCCGTCGGGCTTTTCACGCGAGACATACGATGCGCCTATGGACGTGGCCGCGCCGGCACGGTTTTCGACGATCACGCTTTGCCCTAGCGTTTTCGCCATGTGTTCAGTCAATACCCGGGTCAACGCGTCGGTTGCGCCGCCGGCCGGAAAGGGCGTAACGACGGTGATGGCCCTTTCGGGAAAAGCGGCGGCGGCCGATGTGTGGACCAGCATGCCCAATAAGGCCGCTGCAAAAATCCGAGTGCCGGTTTTTAGCATGTATGTCTCCTTTTATTATCTTGGCGGGGAAAGTAGCCACGCACATTGTTTCGTTTATTTATTTTGAATCCCGTACAATGGAATTCAATCTTGATATTAGAACTAATATAAAAGTAGCGGACCTGAAATGCAAACCTTTTCTAACAAACTGCAAGCCGCGCATGGCCAGACCAAGGCCGCTGGTCAAGCGCCCGGCCGTCCCGCGCGGCGCAAGCGTCAATTGATTCAAGGGGCGGAGCAGTCGGCGGATTTTGTCGAGGCCCTGGCGCGTGGATTGCGTGTAATGCGCTGTTTCGGCCCGGGGGTCAAGTCCCTGGGCAATCTCGATCTGGCCCAATTGACAGGCTTGCCCAAATCCACGGTCAGCCGCATTGTCTATACGCTGACGAGCCTGGGGTACCTGCGTTACCACGCCGATACAGGCCGATACTCGCCGGGCTATGGCGTATTGGCCCTGGGCTTCGGCTTGCTGGCCAATCTGGAAGTGCGCCAGCTCGCCCGGCCCCTGATGGAAGACTTGGCGCACGCCACCGGCGGCGCTGTGGCCCTGGGGGCTTTCGATGGACAGGCGATGACCTATATCGACGCCATTCACGGCTCATCGGCGCTGTACTTGCGTCTGCCCGTAGGCCATAGGCTGGGGCCGGACAGCGCCATGGGGCGGGCCTATCTTGCCGCCATGCCCGAAGCCGAACGCGCGGCGCTGCTGGAGCGGCTCGGCGCGCAGGACATCCTGCCGCCGGAAATGATGGCCCGCGCACGCGCCGATCTGGACCAGACCGGCTGCTGTTTTGCCATTGGAGACTGGCAGTCCGGCATCAACGCCGTTGCCGCGCCCTTTGCCACTATCACCGGGGAAGGATATTTTGTGATGAGCTGCGGCGGGCCGGCCAATGTGCTGCCTGAAGAGCATTTGCGCGGGGAGGTTGCGGGCATGCTGCGCAAGATAGTCGGGCAATTGTCGCCCGGCTAGCGGGAAGCGGGCACTGATCTCTCTCGAAGAAAATATGATGGCCGCTATCGCTAACGATACCTTGGATATATCATGGATCGGTGAAGCCTTGCTTCGTTTGAACTGCGAAATCGCCCGTTGAACCCAATCAATCCTTGTCCTGAGTAGGTCTTATGAAAAATATTCCGAAAAAAATAGTCCGGCTGAATTTCTGGAGCGACCCCAGCTTCGATGAAATCCTGGGCGACAGCCCGGACGTCATTCTGCGCGTGCTGGACCAGCGGGACGCTTCCGCCAGCATCTGGAAGCACTTGGAGGTAGCTGATATTTACCATATTTCCGCGGCAAAGGACGAGGTGCCGCTCGAGTGGCTGGTAACGCAAGCGTTGATACAGCGCTGTCCCGAGCTGATCTGCGTTTCCACTTCCGGCGCCGGCTATGACACCGTGGATGTGCGGGCCTGTACCGATGCCGGCATCCTGGTGGTGAACCAGGCCGGCGGCAATGCCAATTCGGTCGCTGAACACGCCATCGGCCTGATGCTTGCCGTGTCGCGCCGCATTGTAGAGTCGCATAACAAACTCAAGACGGAAACGGGATTCCCGCGCGAAGAGTTGATGGGCCGGGAACTGAACGGCAAGGTGCTCGGCCTGGTGGGATTGGGCCACACCGGCACCCGCACGGCCCGCCTCGCGGCGGCCTTCGGCATGGATGTATTAGCCTTCGATCCCTATCTGGACAAGGATGAAATTTCAGCCCGCGGCGCTCAGGCCGTATCGCTGGACCGCTTGTTGGCGGCCAGCGATATTGTGTCGCTTCATTGCCCGCGCAACAGCGAAACCACGGGCATGCTCGACGCGCAGGCTTATCGGAAGATGAAGCGCGGCGCCCTTTTCATATCGACCGCGCGCGGCGGGATCCATGACGAGGCCGCTTTGTACGATGCCCTGGCGTCGGGCCACCTGGCAGGCGCGGGGTTGGACGTATGGCAGGTCGAACCTCCCCCCGCCGACCATCCCTTGCTATCGTTAAGCAATGTGGTGTCCACCTACCATACCGCGGGTGTGACGCATGAGTGCAGAAAGAACGTGGCCACCATGGCGGCCGAGCAGATACTGGAGGTTTGCGCAGGCAGGACGCCTGCCCGCATCGTCAATAAAGAAGTGTTGCCGAAGTTCATGGCGCGGCTCGGCGCCATGTCGGATTGACGTATCTTGCCGCGCCTTTGCGCTATCTGGGCCCTGCCGGCGATAAGGCGGAATTCGAGTCAGGTGAAAAAATGCTCAGGGAATTCCGGAAAGAGACCGCCTGGGCCGAATAAGCGGCAATATCCATATTGCAGGCAATGTTTTTTAATTTTGCGAAGACATGATGATGTATTCCAGGAAACGGCTCGAGCGTCTGTTGTGTCTTGACGATTTTGAAATGGAGGCGCAAAGATTCCTGCCCAAGGCGATTTTTGGATATGTCTCGGGCGCGACCGAAACCAATGCCTCGTTTCGAGACAATCGGGATGCCTTCGCCGAACTGGGTTTTGTGCCGCGCGTCCTGCGCGATGTCTCGAAAGTCAGCACCGAAGTCACGCTATGGGACGACACCTATGCGTCGCCTTTCGGCATCGCGCCCATGGGCATAAGCGCGATATCGGCATACCGGGGCGACAGTGTGCTGGCCCAAGCCGCGCTCAGCAGGAATGTGCCGATGATCATGAGCGGCTCTTCCTTGACGCGTATGGAAGATATCGCCAGCATCGGCAGCAACGTGTGGTTCCAGGCGTATTTGCCGGGCCGTGAAGACCAGATTGCCGGCTTGATCGAACGGGTGCGCGCCGCGGGTTACGAAAAGCTGGTCTTGACCGTTGACACGCCGGTGGCGGCCAATCGCGAAAACAATGTCCGCGCGGGTTTTTCCACGCCCTTGCGGCCCACGTTCAAGCTGATGCTGGACGGTGCCCTGCATCCGGGCTGGACGATAGGCACCTTTTTGCGGACGCTTTACCACCATGGTGTTCCCCATTTCGAAAACAATTATGCGACCCGCGGCGCGCCCATCATTTCACGCAATGTATTGCGCGACTTCTCCGATCGCGGCCATTTGAGCTGGGAGCATTTGAAACTGGTCAGGAAGCTTTGGGCGGGTAAATTGATCGTAAAGGGAATTATGGCAAGCGACGATGCAACGCTTGCGGTCGATCATGGGGTCGATGGAATCATTGTGTCGAACCATGGCGGCCGGCAGCTTGACGGCACGTTGGCGCCATTGCGCGTGCTGCCGGAAATCGTCGACGCCTGTCCCGCCATTCCCGTCATGATGGACAGCGGGATCCGGCGAGGAACAGACGTGTTGAAGGCGCTCGCCCTGGGCGCCAGGTTTGTGTTCGTGGGCCGTCCGTTTGGATACGCCGCGGCGATAGGGGGAGAAAAGGGCGTCCATCACGCGCTCGATCTGCTTGGCGCCGAAGTCAGGCGCAATACGGCCATGCTGGGCATGGCCGACGTCAACGCCGTGGGCAAAAGAAGCATCCGCGCGTTGTCGGCCAACAGTGTCTTCGCCAGGTATCTCGACGCCGATGGCGGATGAATCCGCGTGCCGGGTAAGAGCGGCTAGAATACGTTTTCTTGTCGCCGGAAGCACTTATCTTGACCAAAGCCACCTCGTCTGCACCCGACAATGCCAAAGAAGACCGGCATTTCGTCACCTCTCTGGCGCGGGGGCTGGAAGTGCTTGCCTGCTTTCGTTCGGGAAGCCGGGTCATGGGGAACCAGGAACTGGCCTCGCGCTGCGGTTTGCCGAAATCGACGATTTCGCGCCTGACCTCGACGCTGGTAAAGCTGGGCTATCTTACGCATGACCGGGACAGCGGCAAATATGCGCTGGGCATGGCGACTCTGTCGCTCGGGGTGGGTATGCTGGCCAAGCTGGATATCCGCGAGGTGGCGCGCCCGTTCATGCAGGAGTTCGCGGATTCCACCCAGACCATGGTGTCGCTGGGGGTGCGCGACAGGTTGTCCATGCTCTACATCGAGAACTGCCGCAGCCGGTCGGCCTTGACGCTCAGCCTTGATGTCGGCGCGCGCATACCCATAGTCAAGTCATCTATGGGCAGGGCCTATCTGGCGCTGGCCGGCGAGCCGGAACGCGAAGAAATCATCGAGCGCTTGCGCGAACTGGATGCCTGGACCGAAAAGGAAATCCTGGATGGCATCAGGCAGGCAATCGCCGATTACCAGAGCCTGGGATGCACCTGTTCTTTCGGCGATTGGCAAAAGGATGTCAATGCCATTGCCGTGGGCTTCCGCTTAAGCCCGGTCCAGCCCATCATGGTTCTTACTTGCGGCGCGCCGTCGTTCGCCGTATCCAGCGAATTCTTGTTGAACGAAGCGCGGCCCCTTCTGCAAGATATGGTGCGCAAGATTACATCGTCGATGGGCCGGTGATGTAGCGTCAACAGGCCCTAGCCCGGGTTTTTTGCCATCGTGGCGAAGATGGCGCTGGCCCGGAATATTTTCTCGTCGTCCACATACAGGAAGCAGTCGGCGAATGCCATGCGCCGGCCTTGTTTTTGCACGGTTGCGCGCGCAATGACCCAGTCGCCGATATTGGCGGGCTTGAAGAATTCGCTGCTCATGCTGACCGTGACCACGCCCATTTCATGGCTGTAAGCCGACGAGATTGCTTCGCCGATGGCATTGTCGGCTATCGTCAGCAGTAGCCCGCCGTGCGCGATTCCGCGAAGATTGCCATGCTTTTCCGATATTCGAAGCGCAAGTTCGGGCGGCTGGCCCTGTTCATTTTTTTCGAAAAAAGGTCCGCACAAGTTGGAGAATTCGCTGGCGAGGATCTTTTCGCGGAAACCGTCTGGTATGGGCATTATGGTCATGCTGGTTATTTCAAGTGGGCGATTCAGGCAGGATCATATCGCTATAGCGTTGCAGATGAAAATCCGCATCGCCGAACAAGCTGTTGATGACGGTCAGCCGCTTGAAATAATGGCCCACGATCAATTCGTCGGTCACGCCTATGCCGCCATGCATCTGGATCGCTTCCTGGCCCACGGTCCTGGCCTTTTGTCCCACGAAAGCCTTGGCCCCGGAAGCTCTGCGCAATCGTATTTGCGGGTCCGGATTCTGCATGTCGATGGCGGCCAGCAGGGCCATGGAATCCGCCTGCTCGGCGGCGATGGCCATGTCCGCCATCCGGTGCTGCAAGGCCTGGAAAGAGCCCAGCGGCACACCGAATTGTTTGCGGGTTTTCAGGTATTCCAGCGTGGCACTGTTCAGCGCCCGCATAATGCCGGTGGCTTCGGCGGCCAGGGCCGCGTTGGCCAGCGCGATAGCCTGCATGATGGCCGGTAAGGCCTGGCCTTCGGGGCCAAGCAGGGCATCCTGGTTCAGCGCGACATCGTCCAGCACGATGTCCGCCGCTCGTGTGCCGTCGTGGCATTCATAATGCCTGAATGCCAGGCCGGGGGCGTCGGCGGGAACCACAAATACCGAGAGGCCGCTTTGGTCGCTTTCCTGGCCGCTGGTCTGGGCCGATACCAGCAGCTTGCCGGCGCTGGCGGCGCCCAGGACGACCGCTTTATGCCCGCGCAATTTCCACTGCCCGTCTTGCCATCGGGCGCTGGTCTTGACGGCCGATTCGCAGTAGCGCGATTGCGGCTCGTAGTGAGCCAGCGCCAGCATCAGCGTGCCGTCGCACAGCGCGGGAACAATGCCGGCCTTGTGTTGCTCGCTTGCATGCTGGTTGACCAGGTGGCCGCACAGGATGATGGCGCCGATATAGGGCTCCAGCGTCAGTCCGGTGGCCAGCGCGCGCGCGACCAGCAGGGTGTCCAGGGCGGTGCCGTTCAGCCCGCCGAGTTCTTCGGGAAAGGGCAGCGCCAATATGCCCAGTTCGGCATAGGTATTCCATGCCGCGCGGCTGAAGCCGTCCGGGCCGGCGATGAATTGGCGGCGTTTCTCGAACGTATAGTCCTTGGCGACGAAGCGGCGCAGAGTATCTTCCAGGGCCGTTTGTTCTTCGGTGAAATTGAAATCCATGTGGTGTATTCCTTGATGGCGGCGGTCGGCGGCATGAGCCATAGGGCGGGCGCGAGCTTGGCCCGGCGTCCTATAGCCCCAGTATCGCTTTGCAGATAATGCTTTTTTGAATCTCGCTGGAACCGCCGTAGATAGTGGTCTTGCGATAATTGAAATAGTGTCCGGCCAAGTTGTGGAAGTCGGCCGGAAAGGCGTCGCTGATGGCTTGCCCGGTATGCGGTTCGCGTACATGGGCGGCAGCGTAAGGGCCCAGCGCGGCCGAGGTAAGCTCGGTGAGCGTTTGCTGGATTTCCGAGCCTTTGATTTTGAGTATCGAGGCCTCGGGGCCGGGCGCGCGCTGCTGGCCGTCGGCCGCGATCAGCTTCAGATTGGTGATCTCCAGCGCTTGCAGTTCAAGCTCGGCCATGGCGATGCGGTCGCGAAAGCGCGCATCCTCGATCAAGGGCCGGCCGTTGTTTCCGGGCTGGCCGGCCGCAATGGTTTTCAGGCGGGCAAGGGCAGCCTTGGAACGCCCGATGCGGGCAATATTGGTCCGTTCATGGCCCAGCAGGTACTTGGCGTAGGTCCATCCTTTGTTTTCTTGGCCAACCAGGTTTTGAACCGGCACCTGCACATTGTCGAACCAGACCTCGTTGATTTCATGGCCGCCGTCCAGCATGATGATGGGCCGCACCGTGATGCCGGGGCTGGTCATGTCGATCAGCAAAAATGAAATGCCTTCTTGCTTGCGGGCATCGGGGTCGGTGCGCACCAGGCAGAAAATCCAGTTGGCATGCTGGGCCAGGGTCGTCCAGGTTTTTTGGCCATTGACGATGTAATGATCCCCCTGGCGCACGGCGCTTGTCTTGACCGAAGCCAGGTCCGAACCCGCTCCGGGCTCGGAATAGCCTTGGCACCACCAGTCCTTGCCCGAAATAATGCCTGGAAGATAACGGTCTTTTTGTGCTTGCGTCGCATACTTCTGGATGACCGGCGCGACCATTTTGATGCCGAAGGACAACTGTTCGGGCGCATGGGCCAGCGCGCATTCCTCTTCGAAAATATGGCGTTCGATGGCGTCCCAGCCGGTGCCGCCGTATTCGACGGGCCACGCCGGGGCGCCCCAGCCGCGCTCATACAGCGTACGTTGCCAGCCCAGCCTTTCTTCCCGGGTCGGGGGTTCTTCCCGGCGGACTTTTTCTTTTACGCCGGCGGGCAGGCTTTTGGCCAGGAAATCGCGGATTTCGTCCCGGAATGCCAATTGTTCGTTTGTATAGTCAATGTTCATGGATTTGCGCGTGGGAGGGCTTGCTGAGCCTATGGGATTGTCGGACATCATGTTCTTCATAGCGGAACATGATTGTCAGTTTAACTTGTAATCTTGGCTGAAGCCATTCGGAAAAATAAGCTTTTCTATACTAACAAGTGATGTTCGCTATGTAAATTGAAACTATGTTCTGCAATGCAGAATATTTGACGAGAGATCGCTGGATACAAAACGACTTTGCCCTATATGCAAAGCAAGCTCGTCGTCGGGCCGTGCAGTAAATTTGTGTCACCGCAAATTTAGTTGCCCAAGTCAATTAAATAATTGACAATAGCAATTAACCAGGGAGGGGTGTCATGTCGCAAATGTCTGATCCGCTTGATGAACAAATTGCCGCGGTGCGCCGTTTCAACCGGTTTTATACGCGCCAATTGGGGCTTTTGAATGAAGGGCTGCTCAAAAGCAAATATTCGCTTACTGAAGTGCGGGTCATGTATGAACTGGCCCACCAAACAGGGCTGACGGCAAGCGACCTGGCGCGCCAACTGGGGCTGGATGCCGGTTATTTAAGCCGCCTGCTCAAGAAATTCCTTTCGTCGGGGCTGCTCAGGCGATCCGCCTCGGCCAGCGATGGGCGCCAGACGGTGCTTGCCTTGACGGCGGCGGGCGATGCCGCATTTCGTCCGCTGAACCAATTGTCGCGCGACGAAGTCGCCGCTATGCTGAGCGGCTTATCCGATAGCCAAGGTAAATCGCTGGTCGAGTCCATGCAAACGATAAGGCATCTGCTTGGCGATGATATGCAGGCCGTATTCCCTTGCCTGATACGCTCCTTGCAGCCTGGCGACATAGGCTGGATCGTTCACCGTCAAGGCGTCTTGTACTACCGCGAATATGGCTGGGACGAAACGTTCGAAGCGCTGGTCGCCGAAATACTGGCCGGTTTTGTGAAGTCCTTCGACCCTGCCTGGGAGCGCGCCTGGATTGTGGAGCGGGAAGCCGAGGTGGTGGGCTCTGTATTCATTGTGCGGGAATCCGATGCGCAGGCAAAGCTGCGCCTGCTGTATGTGGATCCAAAAGCCCGCGGCCTTGGCCTGGGCCGCCGCCTGGTCGGCGAATGCATCGATTTCGCTCGTTCCAAAGGCTACAGCACACTTACGTTGTGGACTAACGATATTCTGGTTTCGGCCCGGCGCATATACCAGGCCGCCGGTTTCCAATTGGTGGGCGAAGAGGCCCATCATTCTTTCGGCAAGGATCTCGTGGGGCAGAACTGGAGCCTCGACCTGTGAACCCCGCGCGGCAAACCCTGGCGCTCGCAGCGGCTGCGGCGACGGGGGTTCAGGTCGGCGCGGCGATAGTCGCCACGCGCTATGTGGTGCACGACATCGGTCCCTTCTCGCTGGCGCTGTTGCGTTATGCCATCGGATTGCTGTGCATTTTCCCTTTTGTATTGATGCATGGGCGCGTGCGTTTTCTTCGGCGCGATCTGTTCGCCGTTCTTGCCTTGGGCATTGTTCAGTTTGCGATTCTGATTGTCCTGCTCAATCTCGGCCTGCAATTCATCTCCTCGACGCGGGCGGCATTGCTGTTTGCGACCATGCCGCTGATCACCATGATGGTGGCGGCCATGCTTGGGCGCGAACCCTTGACTGGCCGGAAAAGCGCGGGAGTGGCCTTGACGATCGCGGGCGTTGCGGCGGCCCTGGGCGAGAATCTCCTGGTCGGCGGAGGCCCCGGGGAATGGATAGGAGTGCTTGCCGTGCTTGCTTCCGCCCTTTGCGGCGCGCTGTGCTCCGTGTTTTACCGGCCTTACCTGGCTCGTTATCCGACCCTGCCGCTGGCCGCGCTGGCAATGCTTGCTTCTGTGGTGTTTCTGGCATTCGCGGCGAGCATGGAAGGAATCTTTGCGCAGCCGCCGCAATTGTCCGCCACGGGGTGGGCGGCGGTCGCTTTTATCGGCATGGCCAGCGGCGCCGGCTATATGCTGTGGCTTTGGGCGCTCAAGCATGCAAGTCCCACCCGCGTCACAGTATTCCTGTCGCTCAGCCCTTTGACGGCGGCGTTATTGGGTATCGGGCTGCTTGGAGAATCGCTCACGCCCGGCATTCTGCTTGGCATACTCGGGGTGGCCGGCGGGCTATGGGTGGCGGCCCGGTAGGGCGAATGGCGCTTACTTAGGCCGCTGCGGATGGCTATGGCAGGGGTGTCAATGCGATCGCCCGGCGCTGCGAGCCAAGGTGTTGCGATCGTATTGAGTCGTCTGCTGGTAGAGTCCGTATGGTTTGCTGGCGGTGGTCGTGTTTCTCGTGCCGTCCGCCGGGGGTCATGCCTGTGGCGTCCAGCCCGGTCGGCCGGTCAGCCGCTTACGCGCCTGACACCGCGCGCTTGCTTGGCCTCCGACGGGCTGGTTCCCACAGGCAGGCCCCCCGACGGACGGCACTAGAAACAAGAATACCGCCAGCAAACAATACAAACACCGCCAACAGACGACTCAAGCCTCGCAAGCAAGACAACCCCATCGGCAAAAATCCAAACTCCCCCTGCTCAGTCAACACCTTGGCATCGTCTCTGCTGGCACAACTGCGCTAAGTAAGCGCCATTCCCGCCAGGGCCTGTTGACGCTTGCCTGGGTTTGCCAGGCCGGCCGGCATCAGGCCTATAATCATGGGCATTTGAATCGGGCACCATCGCTCTTTAATTCCTGGAAAAATTTTGCAGATCGGTATTTTGGTGTTGGTGGGCTTGTCCGTGCTGGGGACATCGTTTATTTCAGGCGTCTTCGGCATGGCCGGCGGCATGGTGCTGATGGGCATATTGCTTGCCTTCCTGCCGGTGTCCGCTACCATGGTTTTGCATGGCACGGCGCAAATGACCTCCAACGGCTGGCGCGCGATCATGTGGCGCCGCAATGTCAACTACCGGATTTTTGCGCGCTATATCGCCGGCTTGTTGGCCGCCGCCGCGCTATTCTCTTTTATCGGCTTTGTGCCCGACAAGGCCTTTGTCCTGATCGCCCTGGGCATCATTCCGTTTCTGGCCGTGCTGGTGCCCGCAAGGTTTGTGCCGCAGGCGGATAGCCGGATGGGCGCCGAGCTGTGCGGTTTCATGAATACCGCCATGCAGTTCATGGCAGGCGTTTCCGGCCCTTTGCTTGACGTGTTCTTCGTGCGCAACCTGATGGATCGCCGCTCCATCGTGGCCACCAAAGCCGCGTGCCAGACGTTTTCGCATATGGCCAAGCTGGTCTACTTCATCAATCTCCTGGGAGACCAGGCCCATGTGGACGAGTGGGCCATGATAATCGCCGTGGTCACCGGGATCATGGGCACGTCCCTGAGCAGGTTTGTGCTGGATAAACTGACTGACCATCAGTTCCGGCGCTGGACCCGCGGCCTGGTCATGGTGATAGGCGCGGTGTACTTGAGCCAGGGAATTTATGTCCTGGCAACGCGCTAGCAGGCGCAACGAATCCGCAACGCGGTCCTGCACCTGATATGTCATCGGCGCGGGCGGGGATGTAGCGTTAACAGGCCCTAGCCGATGGTTTCCCATTTGGCGAACCTGGCGACGAATTTCTCGTCGAAGCCAAAGCCCAGGCCCGGTTCCTGATGCAGTATTACCTTGCCGTCTTTATGCGATAACTGGCGATCGATCAGATTGCGGAAGTTGAGCACCTGGTCATTCCAGAAAAACTCGACATATCTTGCGTTGGGCGTGCTGGCAACCAGCGGGGCATGCAGGTCGTGGAACCAATGAGGGCACATGACAATGCCGTAGCTGGCCGCGGTTTGGGCGATTCTGCGCCATTCTGTTATGCCGCCGCATACGGCGGCGTCGGTTTGCAGGATGGACGCCGCGCCTTTATCCAGCAGTTCTTTGTGATACCACCGGCCATAGCCGATCTCCGCGGTGGCGATAGGCACCCGGGTCAGTTTCGCCAGCCGCGCATGGTTCTCGATATCGTCCGGCAGGAAGGGTTCCTCGAAAAAATAGGGATCGTATTGTTCGAAGCGCCTGACATATTGCATGGCCTGTGTCGTGTCGGCCCAGGCGTTGTTCATATCCATCATCAGCTCGACATCGGGGCCGACAGCCTCGCGGGCGGCTTTCAAGCGCAGCTCTTCCTCGCGCGGCGATAGCCGTCCCGATTTCATTTTTACCGCCTGGAAGCCTTTGGCCACATAGCCGGCCATTTCCTCGCCCAGATGTTGCGGCGTTTTGCCATCCAGGTAATAGCCCCCGCTGGCATAGGCCGGCACGCTTTCCAGATGGACCGCGCCCATGAACTTGTGCAGCGGCAGCTTATGGGTTTTTGCGTTCAAATCCCATAAGGCGATGTCCAGGGCGCTGATGGCCCGCATAACGGTGCCTGCTCGCCCTTGCAGCAGCGCTTCCTGATTCATCTGTTGCCACAGGCCTTCCACCGCGTACGAATCGCTGCCGATAAGCAGGGGCGCCAGCAATTCTTTGACCGCCAGGCTGAAGATGCCGCCCCCCGCGCTTCCGACATAGCAAAAACCAATGCCTTCGACACCGTCGGTGGAGCGTATCTTGACCAGGCCGTAATGGCGGGTGCTGACGGTCCGGTTGGAAAAAGAGGTTGCCGTATCGAGCGGCACGGCGGCGGCGCAGACTTCTATGGACTGGATGATCGGCATGTTTTCTCTCTTTCTGTGAACGTGGGAGGCTGTTGCCGCGCCGTCCGGCGCTATTCCACGACGGGTGTGGTGGCCTGGCCGGTTTTGAAGTAGCTGGTCAGGTTCTGGATGGCCAGCGCGGCCATAGCCATTCTGGTTTCGTGCGTTGCGCTGCCCATGTGCGGGGTCAGGATTACATTGTCGAGTGTGCTCAAGGGGCTGCCCGCAAGGGGTTCCTTATTGAAGACATCGAGAGCGGCGCCCAGGATGGCCTTGCCTGCCAGGGCATGGTAAAGATCATCCTCATCCACCACACTGCCCCTGGCGATGTTGACCAGTATTCCGGCAGGCCCCAGTGAATTCAACACCGGCGCATTGATAATCCGATAGGTGCCGGGCCCGCCGGGACAGGTCACAATAAGGATGTCCGCGTACGAGGCGAGCTTCTTCAGGTCGTCGAAGAAGGGCCATGCGACCTGCTGCGCTTGCCTGCCGAAATAGGCGATTTCCACATCGAAAGGCACCAGGCGCTTGGCGATTTCCTTGCCTATCCTGCCCAATCCGACCAGGCCGATTTTCTTGCCGGCCAAGGATATGCCCAGGGGGAACTGCCCGGTTTGCCAGGCGCCGCTTTTTACGAAGCCGTCGGCCTGGGGCAGGCGGCGCAGCAGCGCCAGCACCAATCCGATGGCGAGCTCGGCCACGGCGTTATCCAGCACGCCGGGCGTGTTGGTCACGACTATGCCCCGGTTCCGGGCATAGGCCATGGGGATGCCATCGTATCCGACGCCATTGGTGGCGATAATCCGCAGCCCGGGCAAGCGTTCCAGCAGAGCTTCTGCGATGCTGTAATTCGAACGCGTGACGATGCCCTGGATTTTGCCGTGCAGTTCAGGAGCCTTGTCCAGTTCCTCGGCATCGACAAGGTCGAAGACCTGGCGCAGCCTGGCCTCCACGGCTGAAGGAAAGACGCCGATTTTAAGCAAAGGCGGAAAGGACGAATGATTGGTCATGGTCGTCGACGGTTCAATAAGGCAAAGCAGCGATCGCCCGCTTGTCGGGCGCCGCGGGGTTGTCAGGCGCCAATATGCGCGAGCGCCTTGGCGTTGTTGATCCGGAAATCGATGCCGGCCAGCTCCGCGGTCAATTGGCTGGCCTCATCGCCGCTAAGCTCGACCAGGGGAGGCCGCAGCACTGACCAGGCGGCATCTTGCGCTTGCTGCGCAATGGCCGACTTCATGGCGGCGATAAGCGGCAGCTTCTGGAAGATGCCGCGCACGATGTTGAGTTCGGCCTGCTGCGTGTCGGCATCGGCATCGTTTGCTTGCCAGGTGGCGTAAAGGCGCGCAATGGCGGCGGGGTTGACGTTGCCGGTCGCCGTGATGCAGCCTGCGCCGCCATGGCGCACGGTTTGCAGCAAGAAGGCTTCGCTTCCGGCGAACACATCGAAGCCGGCCGGCTGGAATTGCCGCAGCATGGCCAGCGTATTGTCCCAGTTGCCCGAGCTGTCTTTGATGCCGGCGATATTTTCGGGGTAGGCTTTCAGCAGGCGTTCGATCAGCGCCAGGCTGATGCCCACCTGGGAGACCTGGGGGATGTGATACAGATAGATTTTCAGCCGGGTATCGGCGATCGCGTCTATGATGGCCGCATAGTTCCTGTAGAGGCCCTCATCGCTTACCCCTTTGTAGTAAAAGGGCGGCAGCATCAGTACGCCGGCGCAGCCCAGTTCGACGGCGTGGCGCGATAGCTCGATCGAATCGCTGATAGAGCAACTGCCGGTGCCCGGCATCATTTTGCGGGTGGGCAGGCCTTCGTCGGCCAGCAAGTCCAGCAACTGTCTTTTTTCGTTGATGGACAGCGAGTTGGCTTCCGAATTCGTGCCGAACACGGCAAGGCCGACATCCTGGTCTATCAATGACCGGCAGTGATTCAGGAAGCGGGGCCTTGAAATTGAATAATCGGCATTGAAGGGTGTCAGGACGGGTGATAAAACTCCGCGTATTTTTGTATTGGCCATGCTGTCTCCGCAAAGATATGTTCAAGTCATTGATCTACAAAAGTATTGCCCGCATATGGTTTAAGTTAAAGTGGCTTTCGCTTGGTTCAAAGAACAGAATTTTTTTGTTTTGAGGATGACCCGGCCAGCTAGCGGCGGTCCGGCCATTCTTTAATCGCGTACCATCGGACATCATGGACACAAAATACATGCAAAGCTTTGTCGCCGTGGTCGAGGCCGGCTCGTTTGCCGAGGCTGCCCGCAGGCTCGATTTGACGTCCGCCGCGATCGCCGCGCGCATCAAGGCCCTGGAGGCCGATCTGGGCGTGGCGCTGGTAAAGCGTTCGGGCCGCTCGGTCAAGCCGACTGAAAGCGGTATCCGGATTCTTGAAGAAACCAGGGCGGTCATCCGCAATATCAGGGACCTGCGAGCCATGGCCATCGATGGCGGCCAGCCCGGGGAACTTCGAATCGGCTGCTTTGTATCGGCATTGACCAATGTACTGCCGTCCATCCTCAAGCGGCTTTACGATATCTATCCCAGCGCATCCATTTTTGTTACGCCGGGCTCTTCCATCGAGCTTTGCGGGAAAGTGGCCAGCGGCGAACTGGACGCTGCCATCGTGGTGGAGCCTCAGTTCGCCGTGCCGAAAAATTGCATATGGCAGGCTTTCATGGAAGAACCGCTGGTGGTGGTGGCGCCCGGCTTCCTGAAAGACAAAGACGCTCATCATCTGTTGACGACCCAGCCTTTCATCCGCTACGACCGGGCTGTCTATGGGGGGCAATTGGCCGACCGCTACCTAAGAGACCATCAAATCCGTCCCAGGCAACGGCTGGAAATCGACGGCATCCTGGCAATAGCCTGCCTGGTTCATGAAGGCCTGGGCGTGTCGCTGATACCGGACTGGTCATCGATGTGGACCACCCTGGCGATTGCGCGGGTTCCCTTGCCGGGCAGGGCTCCTGTCCGAAGAAACGGCCTTGTGTGGAATGCCCAAGGCCATCATGCCAAAATGGCCGCCTCCATTTATAGCGAGGCCAAAGCCATCTTTGGCGCCGGCCTTTAGGGACCCCCTGATCAAATCGCCCGAATTTAATGCGTCCCCCCCTGACGGGATGCCGCAGTCGGGCGATTTGATCAGGGGGTCCCCAGTCTTTGAGCGGCGCCGATCCGGCTTATTTTCGGCTGGGGCGCAGGAAATCAAAGTCCACGCCTTGATCCGCCTGCGTGACCGTGTCGAGGAACAGTTTTTTGTAGCCTCTGTCGGCGGTCGGGGGAATCATGGGCGCGAGCTCCCGGCGCCGCTGCAATTCGCCGTCGGAAACCAACAGGGAGATTTCCCGCTTGCTTACGCTCAGCCGTATGCGGTCGCCGTTTTGCACATAGGCCAAGGGGCCGCCTATGGCCGATTCCGGCGTGACGTGCAGCACGATGGTGCCGAACGCCGTTCCGCTCATGCGGCCATCTGAAATACGGACGATATCTTTTATACCTTTGACGGCAAGTTTTTTCGGAATCGGGATATAGCCCGCCTCGGGCATGCCCGGGGCGCCTTTGGGGCCGATATTCTTGAGCACCAGAATATCGTCCGCGGCGACGTCGAGTTCGTCGGTGTCGATTCTGTCGGCCAGATCGGCCGCATTTTCAAAGACCACGGCCCGGCCCTCGTGCTCCATCAGGAGCGGATCCGCCGACGATTGCTTGATGATGGCGCCTGCCGGGGGCAAGATTGCCTTCGAGCACGGCAATGCCGCCTTGCGGATAAATGGGATCGGCTATGGTCTTGACGACGGTCTGGGCAAAGCCCGGGCCGGCCAGTTCAAGCTCTTCCCCCAGCGTTCGCCCCGTTACGGTCAAGGCATCCAGTTTGAGCAGGGGCTTGAGCTGCCGCAGCAACGCCGCCATTCCCCCCGCCTTGTGGAAGTCTTCCATGTAGTGCTGGCCCGAAGGCTTCAGATCCAGCAATACCGGGGTATCCCTGCCCATGCGGTCCAGGGTCTTGAGATCGATGTCCAGGCCCATGCGCCCTGCGATCGCGGCAAGGTGGATGATGCCGTTGGTGGATCCGCCGATGGCCAGGAGCACCCGCATGGCATTTTCAAAAGCATCGGCCGTGAGGATTTTATCGATGGTCAGGCCTTGCCGGGCCATTTCCACCGCCTGCGCGCCGGTCAGCTCGGCGATGCGCATGCGGTCCGCCGTAACGGCCGGGGGCGTCGCGCCGCCGGGTACTGTCATGCCCAGCGCTTCGGCGATGCATGCCATGGTGCTGGCGGTTCCCATGACCGAGCAGGTGCCCACGCTGGCCACCAACTGGTTGTTCACGTCGGAGATTTCCTGGTCGTCGATTTCCTCGGCGCGGTATTTTCCCCAGTAGCGGCGGCAGTCGGTACAGGCGCCGACCCGCTCGGAGCGGTGCGAACCGGTCAGCATCGAGCCCGTGATCAACTGAATGGCGGGAATCCCCGCCGATGCGGCGCCCATGAGCTGCGCCGGCACCGTTTTATCGCAGCCGCCAATCAGCACCACCGCATCCATCGGCTGCGCCCGGATCATTTCCTCGGTGTCCATCGACATCAGGTTGCGCAGATACATGCTGGTCGGGTAGGCGAAACTTTCGTGTATGGATATCGTGGGAAAGTCCATGGGCAGGCCGCCCGCCAGCATAATGCCCCGCTTTAACGCTTCCATAAGCTGCGGCACATTCCCGTGGCAGGGGTTGTAGGCGCTGCCTGTGTTGGCAATGCCGATCACCGGCCGGCTCAGCGCCGCGTCGGTATAGCCGGCGCCTTTGATGAAGGCCTTTCGCAAGAAAAGAGAAAAGCCGTTATCGCCATAACTGGTCAAGCCTTTACGCAAGCCGCTGGGGTCAAGGTTGGGTGCCGCTGGGGTTTTCTTGGTCATGACCGGGTTCTTTCAGTTAATTGATTGTTATTTTGCCATCATGGATGACTTTGGCCCACTGTTCTATTTCCGCCGTCAGCCGGGTCTTCGATGCGGCGATGGTCAACGGATCGGCATAGACGCCTTGTTCCAATAGCTGGTCTTTGGTCGCTTTCTTGGCCAGGCCTTCGGTCAGCGCCTTATTGATCTTTTCCAGAATTGGCGCGGGAGTGCCGGCGGGCGCCATTACGCCGAACAGCGAGCTGACGTTGAATCCGCTGAAGCCTTGCTCCTTGGCGGTAGGAATATCGGGCAGCATGGAAACCCGTTCAGGGGTCAATACCGCCAAGGGGCGCAGTTTGCCCGATTTGATGAACCCGATCGCGGCGGGAACGGTTTCCGTCATGGTCTGCACCTGGCCGCCGACCAAATCCGTCATGGCCGGGCCGCTGCCGCGATAGGCGACGTGCACAATGTCGACGCCGGCAATCTGTTTGAACAGTTCCATTGCCATGCGTTGCGGCGCGCCCGCGCCCGACGAGGCGAAATTGAGTTTTGCGGGATTCTTCTTGGCGTAGGCGACCAGTTCCTGCAAGGATTTGACAGGCAGGGACGGGTTGACCACCGCGACCAGGGGCACGAAACCGACGACCCCCGCGGGCGTCAGGTCTTTTTGCAGGTCGTATTGCAGTTTGCCTTTTTCCAGCGTCGCCATGACCGAGTGGGAGGTCAGGGCGCCCATCAGCAAGGTGTAGCCGTCCGGCTTGGCCCGCGCGACTTCGGCTGCGCCGATATTGCCGCCGGCTCCGCCGCGGTTTTCAATGACGACCTGGTTGCCGATTTCGTCGCTGAGCGTTTTTCCCACAATCCGGCCGATCACATCGGTGGCGCCGCCGGGCGGGTAGGGGATGATCAGGCGTATGGGTTGATCGGGATAGGATTCGGCGGCGCCGGCCGTGCCGAATGGCATGGCCAGCGCCAATGCCGTCAATGATGCGCCGAGAATCAGTTTGGAAGGACGGGCTTGATTTGACATGCGAAACATAGAGGTCCCTTGAATAAGTTTTATTGATGTGTTTCGAAAGCTGCCTATTCATGGTCTCAAAGTTGCATGGCATAAAAGCAAAATCTTTTTTTAATCAATCCATAAAAAAATCCGGCCTGGGGTGCTTTGCTTCTTCACGGAGGCAAACCTGTCAAAGAAAGTAAATTTCTGTTCCCGCGCTTGCCCGCGGGATCGGTTTCGCTTCACTATACGGGCGGTACTTTCCAACTTACCTGCGAGGTGATGTTATGACAGTTCGGGCCCGACTTTTACTGGCCGCCGCGATTCTCGGCGGCGTGGCGGCAATGCCAGCTTACTCGGCGTCGTCCACGACCGCCGCTCCCGTATCCAAAGCCAAGACGGCGCAGCAAGAGCGGATGACCACTTGCAACCAGGACGCCAAGGGCAAGACGGGCGACGAGCGCAAAGCGTTCATGAGCAGTTGCCTGAAAGGCGAGACGGCCGCTTCCGGAAAGGCGCTGACTTCATCGCAGCAACGCATGAAGACGTGCAACGCGGATGCGACAGCCAAGGCGTTGAAGGGCGATGAACGCAAGGCATTCATGAGCACCTGCCTGAAAGCCAAGTAAACCGGCGCACGGCCCGCCTGTCCATGGACAGCAGGGTCTGCCGCCCGGCTTATTGGGAACCCAGTTCCAGGGTGATCCGGGCGGCTTCCTGCTTTAGCTGCATGGCGATTTCCTTGCGCCGCGCCGGGTCCATGCGCCCGTAATGGGCTGCGACGCTCAAGGCGGCCACGGGTTGTTTTGCCAGGTAAATAGCCACGCCCACGCCATACATGCCCTTCAGAACATGACCGCTGTTAAAGGCATAGCCTCGGCGGCGCGTTTCGGCCACCAGTTCTTTCATTTTGTCCAGATCGATGCTGGGATAGGCCGATAGCCGCGCCCGGTTGCGGCGCAAGACATTCTCGATCTCTTCGTCGGCAAACGCCGCCAGCAGCGCCAGGCTGCCCGACCCCACCCCCAGAGGGCGGCGCGTTCCGATATTCTGCGTGAGCACCCGCAGGGGAAACGACCCTTCCTTGCGGTCTATGCACACGGCGTCCAGTCCGCTGCGTATCGTCAGCATTACCGTGTCGCCGGTTTTCTGCGCCAGGCGTTCCAAAGATGGCTGGACCACCGCGCGGATATCGAGCCGATTCAGGGCGCGTTCGCCCATCGATAGAAACTCCAGACCCAGGAAATATACCCTGCTGCCCGCGGCTTGTTCGACAAAGCCTTCGGCCGCCAGGGTCTTGAGCAAGCGATGCAAGGTTCCTTTGCTCAGCCCGCTTTGTTCTTGCAGGGCTGAAAACCTCATGCCGGACGACGACGCATTGAATGAAAGAATGCGCAGGATATCGAGCGCGCGCTTCACGCTTTGAACGATATTGCTGCCGTCCGAGGCATGGGGTGCTACCGCCGATGGCTCCGTCACGCGCTTCTCCTTGAAATGACCGCCGGTTTTGCCTGTTGGCACAACGGTTCCGTCTTGTGGAACTTTTTGGCAGTTTAGCGCCTTTTCCTTGTCTGATGCCGGGCGCAACGCAAGAATCCAGAGTTGCTGGATGACAAGCGACAAAAACGACAAGGAGGCAAAATGAACAGGCTGGAATCTCCGCATGACTGGAGCCGGGCGCTTTGGAGCGATACCGTGGCCGCCGATTTTCTGGATCGCTTGCGCGCCGCGGTGGCCAGCGACGTGCTTCCCTTTGCCGATGCGATCGATCGCGACGACGTTTATCCGGTCGAATCCATCAAAGCGCTGGCCAGAAAGGGCTACACCAGCCTGACCTTGCCCAAACAATGGGGCGGCGGCGACGCCAGCTACACCGAGTGCGCGGCGGTATTCGAAGAAGCGTCCTATGCCAGCGCCGCCGTCGGCATAAGCCTGATCACCATTCTGCAGGCCCAGACACTCATCAATCTGTTTGCCGGCGACTCCTTCAAGCAAACCGTGCTGCCGGAATTCGCCGATGGCCTGATCACCGCCTATGCCTTGACCGAGGCCAATCATGGCAGCGACATCCGCAGCCTGGACACCAAGGCGGTCAAGGGCGCCGATGGCTGGGTCTTGAACGGGCGCAAATCCTTTATCACCTCGGGCTCGGCGGCGGAGGCGTATATCGTCCTGGCGGAAACCAGCGTGGGCGTATCGACGTTCTTTGTCAGGCGCGACATGCAGGGCGCATCGACCCACAAGGGCGAAAACGCCAGCACATTCGGACTGCGCAATGGCCCGCACGTCGATCTGGTTCTGGAGAATGTCCGCGTGCCGTTCGACCATCTGATCGGCCAGGAGGGCAAAGGCGTAAGGCAGGCGGTTACCACGCTTGATTTTTCGCGCACGGTGGCGGGGGCTATCAGCATAGGCATTGCCAGGGCGGCTTTTGACGGCGCATTCGCCTTTGCCGCGAAACGGGTGGCGTTCGACAAAACCGTGCTGCAGTTCCAGGGCATCCAATGGTATCTGGCCGACATGATGGCCGAGATCGACGCGGCCCGCCTGCTGGTCTATGAGGCGTGCGCGGCCCTGGACGATCACCGCGACATCGCGCGCTTTTCCAGCGAGGCCAAACTGCTGGCAAGCCGCGTGGCAACCCGCTGCGCCGAGCAGGCGGTGCAGATATGCGGCGCTTACGGCGTAACCGAGAATGCGCCGTTCGGGCGCTATTTGCGCGACGCCAAAGCCTACGAAATCGCGGGCGGCTCATCCGAGATTCTGAAAAATACGATAGCCAAGCATTTGCTTGGCTTCGCCAGGGATAATTTTTTACAGGAGCAAGTGTGATTACGGATGGTCTATACCAGGCGGCTTCCTCGCATCCCCGCAGGACGTTTCTTTTTTACGGGGAACAGGAAATTGCCTATCGTCAAATGGCCGATATGGTGTCGGCCATGGCGGCGGCCTTGCATGCCCAGGGCGTGCGCCCCGGCCAACGGGTGGCGCTGCTGTGCGGCAACCGTCCGGCTTTTCTGATTTCCTGGTTCGCCATCAGCGAACTCGGGGCGATTTGCGTGCCCTTGAATACCGGCCTGGTGGGCGAAGGCCTACGCTACACTCTAACGCAGAGCCAGGCCGCGGTGTTGTTGATCGAGCCGGACCTGCTCGAGGCCAAGAGCGCCGATATTCAAACCGTTGCCGGTCAATTGACGATCTTGCCTATTACGGATGGCATGGAAACCGCTACCGCCCAGCCTGTCGAACGCTGGACGCCGGCCGCTCGCCCCTCCATGGATGCGCCAAACAGCATTCTCTATACGTCGGGAACCACAGGCTTGCCCAAGGGGGCGGTATTGCCTCATGCCGCATACGTCGCGGCCGGGCAGGACATGGCGCATTCCCTGGCGTTGACCCAGGATGACCGGATTATGGTTTTCCTGCCGCTGTTCCACGCCAATCCTCAAATGTATGCGGTGGCGTCGGTGCTGCGGGCAGGCGCCGCGCTGGTGCTGCTGCCCAAGTTTTCCGCCAGCCGCTTCTTTGATGACGCCATCCGTTATGCGGCCACCGGTTTCACCTATGTCGGCACTGTCTTGTCCATTCTGGAAAAGCAGCATCCGGATGCGCGCCGCGATCATGGCCTGGCCTGGTGCGTGGGCGGCGGGGCGCCCCAGCGTGTCTGGCGCGAAGTCGAAGAACGGTTCGGCGTGTCTGTGCGCGAACTCTATGGCATGACGGAAACCGGCGGCTGGGTGTCGATGAACCGGCCGGGTGAAACGCGCTTTGGGTCTGTCGGGCAGGCGCGGGAATCGGTCGAACTCTCGATACGAGACGAGCAGGGCAATTGTCTGCCTGCGCACGAAAAAGGCGAAGTCGTGGCCCGCGCTGTTCCAGCCAATAAATTCTTCACCGGATATTGGAATAATCCCGAAGCATCGGCATCGGCCTTGCGCGACGGCTGGCTTTATACCGGCGACCGGGGCTGGATGGACGATGACGGCTATTTGTATTTCGATGGCCGGATCAAGGAATTGATACGGCGCGGCGGGGAAATGATTGCGCCGACCGAGATCGAGCAGCAGTTGCTCAAGCACCCATTGGTGCGCGATTGCGTCGTTGTCGGCGTGGCCGACGACATCATGGGAGAGGAAATCCAGGCCTTGGTGGTCGCCGCCGGCGTTGTCGAACCCGCCGCGCTGCATGAATTTTTGGCCGGCCGACTGCCTGCATACATGATGCCGCGCTATATCGGCTTCGTTGATTCCATACCCAAGACTGAAACCCAGAAAGTGAAACGGCACGAGCTTGCCGGCATTCAGGCGCATATCGTCGATTTGTCGGCGCGCTGAGTTCATTCAATCGATACTACATAGCAAGATAGGAAAAAGCATGACAAGAAGATGGAAACAGCGCCCGCCGGGCTCGAACTGGGGTGATTTCGGCGACGACGACCAGTTGGGCCGCCTGAATCTGCTGACGCCGCAGAAGGTGCTGGAGGCCGTCGCTGAAATCAGGGAAGGGCTGGCGTTCAGCCTGAGCCTGCCGCTTGACCTGCCGGGCGGAAATGTCTTGAATCCGGCGCGTCATCCGCCGCGCCTGTCCGCAACCAGGCGCGTCGACGGCAAGGCTGTTTTCCTGCACTCCTTCGAGCATGACCACAACACGACGGATGTGGCCTGCGACGACATGGTTACGCTCAGCCTGCAATATTCGACGCAATGGGACGCGCTGGCGCATATCGGTTCGCGTTTTGATGCCGACCAGGATGGCGTGGCCGAAATCGTTTTCTATAACGGTGCTACGCCGGCTCCGGACTTCACGCATCCGGATGACTCAGCCGACGCCACGTCGCGCGCGCATCGGCTGGGCATAGAGCACATGGCGGTCAAAGGGGTGCAGGGGCGGGGCGTGATGGTGGACTTGCGGCACCATTATGGCGATGAGCGGCAGGTCATCGGCTATGACAAGTTGATGGCGGTCATCGAAAAGGACAAGGTGGACGTCAGGCCGGGCGACATGCTGTGCCTGCATACCGGTTTCGCGGATATCATCCTGGCCATGGACGGCAAGCCGGACGCCGCCAAACTGGCCGCCTCTTGCGCTGTGCTTGACGGCAGCGACGCCAGGCTGCGCGAATGGATAGACCGCAGCGGCATTGCCACCATCATTGCCGATAACTATGCGGTCGAGCACCGCCCCTACGATTTTCACGGCGACGGCTGCAGCGCCTTGCTGCCTTTGCATGAGCATTGCCTGTTCAAGCTGGGCATCCATTTGGGCGAGCTATGGTATTTGACCGGGCTGGCCGACTGGCTGCGCCGGCATGGGCGCCATGCCTTCCTGCTGACAGCGCCGCCTCTGCGCCTGCCCGGCGCCGTGGGCTCGCCGCTCAATCCCATTGCAACGGTCTGATATTCCGGCCGTTCCGATCACACATTCATACCGGAGGTAGCGATGACAATAATCAAAGATGCGCAAGGGGTGGAGTACGTAGGCATAGGCATGCATTACGACGACATGCCCGTGGGGCGCGTATTCCGCACGGTCGGAAGGACTCTGACAGAGTCCGATCTGGTCAATTTCGTGAATGCCACAGGCTTTACCGAAGTGCTGTTCACGAACGTCGAGTTCATCAAGGAAGAATCCGACATCAAGGGCCGGGTTGTGCCCGGCGCGTTGGTGTATTCGATGTCCGAAGGTTTGCTGATGCAGGCTTGCATGCAGCACACCGGCTTTGCCTTCCTGGAAATGGAGTTGAAGGTCGAAAAACCCACCATGGTCGGCGACACGATATATGTGGAGTGCGCCGTGATCGAGGCGCGTCCGAGCGCCAGCCGCCAGGATAGGGGTTTAGTACGGACCCGTAACCGGGTCATCAATCAGCACGGCCAGACGGTGATGGTGTATACGCCTCTTCGGCTGGTCAAACGCGCTGTCCATGGTTGAAATAGTTTAGAAAACACAGGAGCGAGACATGAAAAAAGCAGTAGCTACATTGGCATTGACGCTGGCAGCGTGCGCCGCCGGCGTCGTGGCGCCGGCGGCAAGCAGCGCGGCGGGCGCATGGCCGGAAAAACCCATACGCCTTCTGGTCGGCTTTGCGCCGGGCGGCCCTACCGATAATGTGGCGCGCATCATCGCCAAGAAGATGAGCGCGGACCTTGGCCAGCCTATCGTTGTCGAAAACAAGGCGGGGGCGGGCGGAAACATAGCGGCCGCGTCGTTGCGGCAAGTGCCGGCCGACGGCTACACCTTCTTGTACAACACCTCTTCCATTGTTATTGCGCCGTGGGTATATAAGTCGGTCGGATTCGATCCCCTCAAGGATTTTGCGCCGGTCGGCCTGACCGCGGCGGTTCCCCTGGTGCTGGTCGTCAATAATTCTGTGCCGGCCAAGTCGGCAAAAGAATTGATGGATCTGATCAAGGCCAATCCCGACAAGTACAACTATGCGTCGTCGGGCACCGGGGCTATCGAGCATCTTACCGCCGCCAACATCCTGAGCATTGTCGACGGCAAGGCCGTGCATGTGCCTTATAAAGGAACAGCGCCCGCCCAGGTCGACCTGATAGCCGGGGCGACGCAATTCACGACCACCACCCTGAACACCGCGATAGGGGCTGTCAATGCCGGTACGCTCAAGGCCTTGGCCATTACCAGCCGGCTGCGTTCCCCGGTAATGCCCAATGTGCCCACGCTGGACGAAAGCCTGATTCCGGGTTTTGAAAGCCTGGCCTGGCAAGGGATTGTCGCGCCGGCCGGTACTCCCCCGGCAATCATTGAAAAGTTCAACAAGGCCATCAATGATGCGCTGAAATCCGAGGAAGTGCGCAAGAGTCTTGAAGACCAGGGAACATTTTCCCTGGGCGGCAGCGCCGGCGATTACGCCGCTTACATCAAAAAAGAATATGACCGCTGGGAGAAAGTGGTCAAAGCATCGGGGTCCGCGGCGAAGTGATGCCTATAATGGCTTTTTTTACTTGGGAATTGCCATGACTATCTCTCTCCATGCCGCTTCGGTGCCGGTTTTCAAACAAATGCTGGGCAGCATGGATGCTGTTCTGGAGAAGGCTCAAGAACATGCCGCCGCCAGGAATATCGATCCCAATGCCTTATTGCAGGCGCGTCTTTTCCCCGATATGTTTCCCCTGGTCCGGCAAGTGCAGGTTGCGTGCGATTTCGCCCGCGGCGTGTCGGCCCGCCTGGCCGGCGCCGAAGTCCCCAAGTATGAAGACAGCGAACAAACATTTGCCGATCTGCATGCCTTGATCGGCAAGACGCTGAATTTTGTCGAGGGATTTACTCCCGCTCAAATCGATGGCAACGAAGACCGCGTCATCGTTACTCGTCCCGGTACACCCAAAGAAAAGAAATTCACCGGCCAGTCTTATCTGCTGGCTTACGGCCTGCCGCAATTTTTCTTCCATGTCTCCGCCACCTATGCCATCCTGCGCCATAACGGCGTTGAAGTGGGCAAGCGTGATTTCATGGGGCAGTACTGACATTCCCATTAGGGTTCCATAGGCCGGATCGGCGCCAAGGCGCATAATCCGGTCTCCGGCAGGCATGGCGCCCGAAGAAGGTTGCCGGCCGTCCGCGCCGCCTGCCGAGTTTAGAATGGCTCTATAGTTCAACGAGGAAGCAGAGCATGGATCAGTCCGATATAGTCGCCGGAGCGATTACGTCTCGCCGCAGCGTGCGGGGTTTTTTGCCCGACCCGGTCGGCATCGACCTGATCAGGAAAATACTGTCCATTGCCTCATATGCCCCTAGCGGCAGCAATATACAACCATGGAAAGTCCATGTTCTCATGGGCGATAAGCGCGACGAGCTGTCCCGGCTATTGCTCGATGCGCATAATCGGAAATTGCCCGAAACCCGCGAATATGAATATTATCCGACGCAATGGCGCAGTCCTTATATCGAGCGTCGGCGCCGGACGGGTTGGGGTTTGTATGGAATGCTGGGCATACAGAAGGGCGACACCCAGGCTTCCGCCAAGCAGATCGGACAAAACTACATGTTCTTTGGAGCCCCGGTCGTACTGATGTTTGCCATAGACAAAGACCTAAACCAGGGCAGTTGGCTGGATTACGGCATGTTTTTGCAGAGCATCATGGTGACGGCGCGCGGCTACGGTTTGCATACCTGCGCGCAGGCGGCATTGGTCAACTATTCTTCCATCGTCAAAAATCATCTCGGTATCGGCGACGACCAGACGTTGATCTGCGGGATTTCCATGGGCTACGAAGACACCGCCAGCCCGGCGAACAAGTTCAGGCCGGAGCGCATCGACCTTGATGAGTTCGTGACGGTTCATTCTTAAGGCTGTTCCAGCAAGCGGGGCGGTGCTCGCTTACGATTTTTACGAACGAGTCCTTCGAGGATTTGAACTGGCTTGTTTCCAGCCTGCTCCGTAGACTTGCCTTCTATCTAGAGAGGGTGTCGATGGTTGGAAATGCTTTGAAGGGTATGCGTGTCCTGGACTTGTCGCGCATTTTGGCGGGGCCGTGGTGTACGCAGAATCTGGCGGATCTGGGCGCCGAAGTCATCAAGGTCGAACGGCCGCAAGGCGGCGATGACACGCGAGGATGGGGGCCTCCTTATCTTGAATCCACCGACGGCGATGAGGCCATGTCGGCCTATTTCATTTGCTGCAATCGCAACAAGAAATCGATCTGCCTGGATTTCAAATCAGAGGACGACCGGACACATCTGCTGGAGCTTGTCCGCACAGCCGATGTGCTCGTCGAAAATTACCGGGTCGGCACGTTGAAACAGTACGGCCTGGATTACGAGAACCTGAAGGCGATCAATCCCAAGCTGGTGTATATCTCGATCACCGGTTATGGGCAGAGTGGGCCCAAGTCGGATCGTCCCGGCTACGACTATATTTTTCAGGGCTTGGGCGGCTTGATGAGCTACACCGGCCGCGCCGACGACGAAGAGGGCGCGGGGCCATTGCGCACAGGCGTGGCCGTGGTCGATATCACCACCGGCATGTACGCCACCTCGGCGGTGCTTGCCGCATTGCTTCAGCGCGAGCGTACAGGGCAGGGAGCCTACCTGGATTTGGCGTTGCTGGATGTGGCGGTGGCCATGAACGCCAATCAGGCGGCAAACTATCTGGTCTCCGGCCGCAATCCCCAGCGCACCGGCAACGCTCACCCCAATCTGGCTCCCTATGAAGTATTCCTGGCCGCCGATGGCTACTTCATCCTGGCGGTCGGCAACGACACGCAATTTCGCAAGTTGTGCCGGATCATTGGCCAGCCGGACCTGGCCGACGATGAGCGTTTCTCCACCAACGCGGGCCGCATCAATAATCTGAAGGCGCTGCGGCCTATCCTGGCTGAGATGTTTGCACATCACCCAAGACAGTACTGGACCGATCACCTGGATGCGCTGGGGATTTCATGGGGGGCTGTAAATACCCTTGCCGAAGTATTCAGCGATGAACAAGTGCTCCATCGCAATATGTTGAGGCATGTACAGCACGAGAAATTGGGCCGCATTGCTTTAGTGGGCAATCCTATGCTGGCCGGCGGGCAAGAGGACGCCAGGATGGATTCCCCGCCTTTGCTTGGCGAACATACCGCCGAGATATTGAACACCCTCACAAACCAAGCTTACCAAGGAAATATTTGATGTTGCATAAAATCGTGAAGCTGGCTGTCGGCACAGCATTGTTGACGGCCTCGGCCCTGGCCGCGGCGGCCTATCCAGAGCATCCAATCAAATTGATCGTGCCATATGCGCCGGGCGGCACCACCGACCTTGTCGCGCGTATCGTAGCGACCAAGCTGGGAGAAACCCTGGGGCAGCCGGTAGTTGTTTTGAACAAGCCGGGAGCGGGAGGCGCGATAGGCAGCGCATTTGCAACCCGCGAACGGCCTGACGGATACACGCTGGTCATGGCGGTGGAGAGTTCGCATGCGGTAAATCCCAGCGTCCAGAAAACCTCCTTGTATGACCCGATCAAGGATTTTTCGCCCATCAGCAACCTGGCCAATGTGTTGGGAGTGCTGGATGTCAATGCCGACTCCGACATCAAGACGTTTCCGCAACTGCTCGAAGTTCTGAAGGCGGAGCCCGCAAAACTCTCCTTCGGCTCGTCCGGAAATGGCGGCTATAGCCATTTGTTCGGCGAATTCTTCCTGAGCGCAACCAAGACCAAAATGCTGCATGTGCCTTATAAAGGTTTAGGCCCTGCCTTGACCGATCTGGTTACAGGGCAGATCAATGTTGTGTTCGATAATTTGCCGTCTTCCTCCGGCCTGATTCAGGGCGGCAAGCTGCGTGCGCTGGCGGTTGCCGCGCCTGCCCGGGTGAAAGAGATGCCGGATGTGCCGACCTACGCCGAAATGGGCTATCCGCAGTTGAATACCCCGTCGTGGTTCGGACTGGCTGCGCCGGCCCATTTGCCCGATGATATTCAGGCGACGTTGAATCAGGCTGTGAAGGTAACCTTGTCGGACCCTGCCGTCATCAAGTTGATCGAGCAGCAGGGCGCCGTACCCAATTACACGACGCCTCAGGAATTTTCCGCAATGATCCGCAATTCCAATGAGCAATGGAAGAAGGTCGTTCAAGAAATCGGCTTTGAAAAACTCTGAGGAATGACATGAGCGAAAAGGCCTGGGAGCGGCATGCCGCCTTGACTATTGCCGGCAATGGCGTGGCAACCTTATCCATCAGCAATGCGGGAAGCTTGAATATCTTGAGTTCGCCTGTCGTGGCTGCGCTGTCGGCGGCCCTGGCCGACATTGCGCGGCAGCCCGCGATACGAGTGCTTGTTCTGCGCGGCGATGGCGACAAAGCCTTTGTGGCCGGCGCCGACATCAAAGAAATGGCGAGTTTTGACGAGGCCGGGGCGGCGGTTTTCATCGACGGCTTGCGGCGGCTTTGCGAGGGTGTGCGGCAGCTTTCCGTTCCTGTCATTGCACGAGTGCCGGGCTGGTGCCTGGGAGGCGGCCTGGAACTCGCTCTAGCTTGCGATTTACGGATTGCCGCCGATGTTGCGAAGCTGGGCATGCCGGAAGTGCAAGTTGGAATTCCGTCCATCATTCATGCGGCGCTGTTGCCGCGCCTGGTGGGAAAGGCGCGCGCGTCATGGATGCTGCTGACCGGCGAGGTGGTCGACGCTCCTCTGGCTCTTTCTTATGGCTTGGTGGATAGGGTCGTGCCCTTGGGCGATCTTGATGCGGAAGTCGCCCGAATTGCCGATTTATTGGCCGGCCTGGGTTCCCAGGTGCTGGCGCAGCAGAAGCGCCTGTTGCGCGAATGGGAGGACGAGCCGCTGGACACGTCGATACGCAATGGCGTGCGCGAATTTGCCGCGGCGTTCAATACGGGGGAACCGCAAAAATACATGGGTGAGTTTGTACGGGCCAAGGAGGCGCGTAAAACATCGTCCGGCGCCAACTGACCGCGACTCTGGCAGGCGCTGTCCGTTGCGCCCTTGTTGCCTGGGCCACTTACCGCTATCCTGTATTGCCGTTATGGTCAATACGTGGGAGCGATGGTTGTGCGATACGAGCTAAAGGATTTGCGGCTGTTCATGGCCATTGTCGAGGCGCAGAATTTGTCGGTGGGCGCGGCGGCCATGCACATGACCGCATCATCGGCCAGTTATCGGCTCAAGAATCTCGAGTACGCGGTGGGCAGCGCCTTGTTCACGCGCACGCCCAAAGGAATGCGTCCTACTCCTGCCGGAGACGTGTTGCTGCGCCATGTCAAGACGCTGCTGGCCGATGTCGAGGTCATGCATTCAGAGCTCAGCGACTATTCCAGGAACTTGAAGGGCAGTATTCGCCTGCTGGCCAACAGCAGTTCGCTCAATGGCTTCATCATTCCCAGCCTTGCGCGCTTCCTGGCGGCCAATTCCAGCATTAATGTCGACCTGAAGGAAGTCGCCAGCACATCCATTGTGGGCAAGATCGAAAACGACGAGGCCGATATCGGCATTGTCGCAGGCGATGTTCCATCTTCCAGTGTGCATTCCGAACTCTATGCGGTTGATCGCCTGGTTTGCGCCGTGGCTCCCGATCATCCTTTGGCGGGAGCCAAGGCGGCGTCTTTCCTGCAATTGCTTGAGCACGATTTTGTTTGCATGGATCGCAACAGCAGCAATTTTCTTTTTCTCGGCAATCAGGCCAGGTTGGCCGGCAAGCCGCTGAATGCGCGGGTGCATGTGCAGGATTTCAATTCTGTCCTGTATCTGGTCGAGGCGCTGGTGGGTGCCGCCCTGGTGCCGGCCAGCGTGGCCGATGACCATATCCGGACCGGCCGTATCTGCAGTATTGCGATTACCGAGTCATGGGCGGTCAGAAACCTGCATCTGGTCATGAAGCACGAGCCTGCCCAACGGGAGCTTATCCGCGAATTTGCCGATATTCTCTTGCACGATCCGAAGGTGGCCGCGGCGCGAGCCAAGGGAGAATAAAAACCAGCCTCAGCTATGCGTGATGTTGTGCGTGACCTCGTCCAGGGTTTCCGACTGCTCCAGCGACACGCTCACGACTTCAGCCACGATTTCCGTGACCCGCCGCGATGACGCCACGATATCGTTCATGGTGGCCCCGGCCGAGTGGGCCTGGCCTGCGCCGTGCTTGATCTGGTCCACCGAGGCGATAATCAGCGCCTTGATTTCCTTGGCCGCGGAGGCGCTGTTTTGCGCAAGATTGCGCACTTCGGCGGCGACGACCGCAAAGCCTTTTCCTTGGGAACCGGCGCGGGCCGCCTCCACAGCGGCGTTGAGCGCCAGGATATTGGTCTGGAATGCGATGCCGTCCATGACGCCGATGATATCCGCTATCTTGCGCGAGCTTTGGCTGATCCTGTCCATGGTCTGCACGACATCCTGAACCGTTTTCCCGCCTTGTTCGGCCACGTTGCAGGCTTGCTGCGCCAGGTCGTTGGCCTGGGTGGCCCGCGCCGCATTGTCCTTGAGGCCCTGCACGGCGATGTCCAAGGTTTGCGCGGCGGTGAAACGCCGGGTGATGTCGGTGGCGTACTTGACTACCTTGAATGGACGGCCTTCGGAGTCCAGGATGGGGTTGTAGCTGGCTTCGATCCATACACGCCGCCCCCCTTTGCCGATGCGCAGGTATTGGCCGGTGTCGTACTTACCGTTGTTCAATTGGACCCAGAACTCGCGGTAGGACGGGCTGTTCCGGTCCTCGGGCAGCACGAACATGCTGTGATGCTGACCGATGACTTCATCCAGGGTGTAGCCCAAGGCGCTCAGAAAAAGACTGTTGGCGTGGATGATGGTGCCATCGAGCTCGAATTCGACAATTGCCTGGACTCTGGAAATGGCTTCCAGTTGACCCTGCATATCGGCGTTGCGGCGTTCCTGGGCGGTGATGTCGGTGGCGTACTTGACGATTTTCACCGGCCGGCCGGCATGGTTGAGGATAGGGTTGTAGCTGGCTTGCAGCCAGATTTCCCGCCCACCCTTGGCAATACGCCTATAGCGCCCGGCATCATAGTCTCCCCGGCCCAGCTTTTGCCAGAATTTGGCATAGGCCGCCGACTGGCGGGCAGCGGGGTCGACAAAAATGCCGTGGTGCTCGCCCTGGATTTCGGCCAGCGTATAGCCCATGGTATCCAGAAAGTTCTGGTTTGCCATGAGAATATAGCCTTCGGTGTCGAACTCGATGACGGCTTGCGCCTTTTGGATGGCGGCAAGTTGTCCATGGAGGTCGGCTTTTTCTGTTTGCCGACCACCGCCAAACAGGCGCGTTAATGCGGAGCCTTGAATCATCTTGTCCCTCGCTGGCAAGTATGGCCGATTGTCGGCCTCGAGAAATCGACATGCCACGGGGGTGCCTTGGCATGGATTGCTGAATTGCGCGTATTTATATGTATTGCTGTTAACGGCAAGACAGGCGTTTACTTTAGGGATGGCGCGTCTGGATATCGCGCCCGGCAAGCCGCCGCCTGCGCGATGGTATAAAATTTCCCGACCTTCACTTACGACCATTGCGGATATATCGATGACTACTTCGGCTTCAGCTCCAGCTTTACTCATCAATCCTTCCACCCACATCCTGAGCGATGCCGAGCGAGCCAAGCTGATGGCCAGTCCGGGCTTTGGCCGTATTTTCACCGATCACATGGTCGTCATTCCCTATCGCGACGGGGCCTGGCAGCAGGGCGAAGTCAAGGCCTATGGCCCGCTGAGCCTGGATCCGTCGGCGTCCTCTCTGCATTACGGCCAGGCCATCTTCGAAGGTTTCAAAGCCTTTGCGCAACCCGATGGGGGTATCAAGACATTCCGGCCGGACGCCAACGCAGAGCGTTTTAACCGAAGCGCCGCCCGCCTGGCCATGCCCGAATTGCCTGTCGCCTTGTTCCAGCAAGCCGCCGATGCCTTGATTTCCCTGGATCGTGCCTGGGTGCCGGAGAAAATGGGCGAAAGCCTTTATCTGCGCCCGCTGATGATCGCTACCGACCCCTTCCTGGGTGTGCGTCCCGCTCTCGAGTACCTGTTTATCTTGTTCGCCTCGCCGGCGGGCGCCTATTTTTCCCAGGGCGTGAAACCGGTAACAGTATGGATCAGCGAAGATTACGTGCGCGCCGCCGCGGGCGGCACAGGCGAAGCCAAGTGCGCCGGCAACTATGCCGCCAGCCTGGTGGCCCAGGCCCAGGCCCTGGAGCAAGGCTGCGACCAGGTGGTCTGGCTGGATTCGGTGCGCCGCGAATACATAGAAGAAATGGGCGGCATGAATCTTTTCTTCGTGTACCAGGACGGCGGCAAGACCACCCTGGTCACCCCGGAGCTTACCGGTACCCTGTTGCCGGGCATTACGCGCCGCAGCCTGCTTGAAATGGCCGGCGATTTAGGGTTTGAAACGCAGGAGCGCAAGCTCACGGTCCAGCAATGGCGCGACGATATCGCCTCCGGACGCATGACAGAGGTATTCGCTTGCGGCACGGCCGCCGTGATCACGCCGGTTGGCCACGTCAAAGCGAAGGGCTTCGACATGCAGATCAATCGCGGCGAAAACGGCCCCGTCACCTTGGCCCTGCGCAAAGCGCTGCTGGATCTGCAGCATGGCGCGGCTGCCGATACGCACGGATGGATGCACACGGTTTGCTAAGGTGTGCCGGCATGTCCGGCCTCTTGTCATAAGCCTGCCAGCGTGCCGGCGGCGGCCAGAAGGCCGACCACGATCCACGGCGGTGTTTTCCAGACGGTCAAGAGCAGGAAGCCGGCGAGCGCCAGCGCAAAATCCCGGGCCGTCAGAACCGCGTTGATCCAGACCGGGTCATAAAGGGCGGCCCCCAGTATTCCGACCACCGCGGCGTTCGCGCCGCGCATTGCCGCCTGGGCATTCGGCCGCATGCGCACTGTGCCCCAGAACGGCAGCACGCCATACACCAGCAGCAAGCCTGGCGAAAGCAAGGCGACCAGGGCTATGGCGGCGCCCGCCAGGCCGTTCGGCGACGGTTCCATTACGGCGCCGAGATAAGCGGCGAAAGTGAATAGCGGTCCGGGCACGGCCTGGGCGACGCCATAGCCGGCAAGGAAGGTTTCATTGCTTACCCATCCCGGGGCAACCACTTCCGCTTGCAGCAGGGGCAACACGACATGGCCTCCGCCGAACACGAATGCGCCGGACCGGTAGAAGGCATCGAACAGGGCGATGCCCGGAAGGTTGGCCGTGGCGGCGGCGATGGCGGGAAGCAAGAGCAGCGCGGTGAACAGGATAAGGACTGCCGCGCCACGGCGCCGGGTAATGGGAAATCGCAAATGGGCGGACTGGGCTGAGGCCTGGCCGGGGCAGAGCCGCAGGCCGGCGCAGGCGCCAAGGGCGATAGCCGTGATTTGTCCGAGCGAGCCGGCAAAGAATACGACGATCGCAACAGCGGCCAAGGCAATCGCGGCGCGTTCGCGATCCGGCGCAAGCGTGCGCGCCATGCCGTAGACGGCTTGCGCGACGACTGCCACGGCGACCAGCTTGAGGCCATGCAAAAAACCGTCGGCGACAGGCCCCGTGAACGCGGTTGCGCTGAGCGCAAAGGCGAACATGATCAAGGCGGAGGGCAGGGTGAAACCGATCGATGCCGCCAGCCCGCCCGGAAGGCCGTTGCCGCGCAGGACGCCCAGTGAAAAGGCAACTTTGCTGGATCCGGGACCGGGCAGGAATTGGCAAAGCGCAACCACGTCGGCATAGCCCGCTTCCGCCAGCCACTTGCGCCGCACAACCAGTTCATCGCGGAAATAGCCCAGGTGCGCGACGGGGCCGCCGAATGACGTGCAGCCCAACAGCAGGAATACCAGGAAAATCGTCCAGGCACTGTCGCTTGTGTTTCCGCTTTCATTTTCCGCCGCCGCCATGCGCCACCCCTTGCCTGATCGCCCGGATGATAACCGGTTTCTATTGCAGCATTGGATTCTGCTCGATCGGCCTATGGTGTTGCCGATGGGCGCGCTTGTCGGCATACATGGCTTTATCCGCGTCCAGGACTAGCTGCTCGATGGATGCATGCCGCTGGTAATCGTATTGAATCTGTCCAACGCTGAACTGTATGTCGTAAGCGGCGCCTTGCGCTTGGCGGGCGGTTTCCAGCGCTTGCCGCAAGCGGAGCATGATCTCCGTTACCTGCCCGCTGCTGATATCGATCAGCAGTGCGACAAATTCATCGCCGCCGATACGGCCGACGACATCGCTGCCGCGCAGCACGCCTTGCAATACGCTGGCAAACGTCATCAACGCGCGGTCGCCCTCGGCGTGGCCGTATTGATCGTTTATATGCTTGAAGTTGTTCAAGTCGAAGAAGACCAGCCATGTGGGCTTGTCCATGCGCTTGCAGACGCGCAACGCTTGTCCGGCAATGGCCTCGAAACCTCGCCGGTTCGCCATCTTGGTCAGATCATCCTTGATCGCCAGTTCGAACGTGATGATTTCCCGTTCGGCCATTTTGCCCAGATCGCGCAGGATTTCTTGCTCTTCGACGTTCAGTTGGCGCGGTTTGAAATCCATTATGCAAATAGAGCCCAGCCGCAGGCCGTTGGACACCGTCAAGGGGCAGCCCGCATAGAAGCGGATGCCTGGAGCGGCGGTAACCAGGGGATTGTCGTGAAAACGCTTGTCCGCCAGCGCATCGGGTACGATAAACAGGTCTTCGCCCAGGATGGCATGCCCGCAAAATGAATAGTCGCGCGAAGTCTGCCTGGAGGAAAGCCCGTCCACCGATTTGAACCATTGCCGATCCGCATCCACCAGGCTGACAGTCGCAACGGGAACGTTGAATAAGCGCTTTGCCATGCGCGTCAAGCGATCAAATCGTTCTTCCGGCGGTGTATCAAGGATATCGAACGCGCGTAAAGCGTCGAGCCGTTCTTTTTCATTGTCGGGTTTGGCGGGGATCAACATTTTTTGCCTCTCAGAATCGGCTTGATTATCAGCCTCTAATAATTATGAGCGGCAATTTTAAGTGTATTGGAGCGGATTTTGTGAAATATCGATGCAAGCGCCAGGCCGGGCGGCCATGGCCTGACTATTCGCCGCCGGAGCCGGGCGACAGGTATTCTATGTGGAGCAGCAGTTCGCCATTGGGCAAAACCACTCCGAACGCCTTTTTGTGAGCGCCGGCCACCAGGCTGTCCACATTTACCGCCACCCTTGCGGCCGATAGGGTGGAAAGTGCCTGGCGTTGCGCATCATTCAGCCAGGGGCGGAGCATCTGGCCGGGCACGCGCGATTCGGCATGGTAAGCGGGCAGGCCTGCGGCCAGGTCTTTCAGCGCTTCGGGCTGGAACTTGATGGCCGCTGTCAGCCATATATAGTCGGTGGGGCCCGGCGGGGTGAACAGGCCGGGATTCAGGTTGCCCTCGGGCATTGATGCCAATTCGAACTTGACGGCCACCGGAGCGGCCGGCAGCCGCACATATTGGGCAAGCGTTGCGGGAGACTGCTGCACGCCGTCCGCCTGGGACGTGCAGGCGCCGGCGCACAGCAGGATGGACGATAGCAATAGCCAGGCCAGGCCCTGGATCATGGGTCGCGTAGCATCGCCCGAAAGCTTTTTCTCGTGGCGGCGCGGGGGTATCGGCATGGCCGGCCTAACGCGTGTACATCACCCACTTGCCGGTCGAGTTGGCGTCGACTTGTTGCCACTTGGGATGCGTGCCTACCGTTTCCTTCAGTTCATCGAGCTTGCTCGTGACGCAGTCGCGCAATGCATGCAAGCCTTCGACCATCGCCGGAGTTTTGTAGTCGCGGGTGACGAACAAGGCTTGCACCGACAAAGCCGGTACGCCCGACGAATCGCTTAGATTGTTGTAGGTCAGCTTGGTGGTGTTATAGATGCTGCTTAGCTTTTCCGCCGGCGCGCCGCTGACAGGCAGCAGTTTATAGTTCTGGTCCAATGCCTGGATGGCGGTCGCCGGAGCGCCCATTACCATGACCACCGCGTCGATTTTGCTTTCCTGCAGCGCTTTGAGCGCCGCGTCGTTGTTCGGATAGGTTTCGATCACGTCGAATGGCACGCCAGAGTTGCCGGCGAGCACCTTGGCCGTAATGATCGAGCCGCCCACAGCGGCGACCGAGCGGCCTTTCAGGTCTTGAAAGTCGCGCAAGACGACCTGCGTGCCGCCGAACTTGATCCCGCCCAGGCCCCAGCCGCCTTCCCGCCGGCCGTCGGCACGAGTGACGATATGCACTTCTTCAGGATGCAGGGCAATCAGCGTTTTCACATTCGAGGCAATTTGCTGCTCGTTCTGGGCGCGATACTTCAGCACATCTGTCTGGACGATCGCCGCGTTGATTTTGTTGCCGACCAGCAGATCCACGTTTTCGACCGAGCCGCTCGTGTTCTGTTCGGAAAGCACCAAGGCGTTCTGGCATACGCCATTGATTTCCTTGAACATCTGCGAATAAGTACCTTTGGCGCCGCCGGTGGCGACTTTAAGCTGTTGCGCCTGGGCGGCGCCGGCGGCAGCGAACGACAGGATAGCGGCGGCAGCGATGCGAACTAACGGTTTTGATGCATACATCGAGTGGATCTCCAAATGGTATGTGGAATTGATTACATCGAGAAGTTTTTGAATGAGTCGTCGGATTGTTTGCTGACGGGCGCCGGCGGCTTGCTGTCCTGAGTGTTCGCCGTGAGCGCATAGCCCGCCAGACCGGCAAGGATCAGCAAAATAAAGGAAATAATGTAGTAGCGCATGAAGAAGTCCTGTCCTTACGAGTCGATGACCAGATCGGCGTTGGCCGGGATTTGGATCTTTGCGCCCTTGGACGGGTTGTATTCCAGTTCCATCAGCGAGCTGTTCAATTGGGCGAACGCCGTGTTCATGGCTTGCTCGACGGTATCGAACGATTCATCGAGCTTGATCTTTTCATAGACTTCCTCGTCGCTGAAATTCTTGCCCGCGTTTTCGGCGGCCAGGGCAGCCAGGGCGACTTCGTACCGGGCTTTTTGCTTGTTGATTTCGGCTTCGAAGGCTTGCAGATTGGACTTGGCTTCTTTAAGGCGCAGCAAGCGAAGCTGCAGCAACTTCTTCATGCCGTCGAGCTGCTCCTGGAATTCCGTTGCCTGATCGGGATACTCGCGAACCAGCGATTTGACCTTGGTTTCGAAATTGGCCACCGCCGCGGAGAAATCCTCGACCTTTTTTTTCATCGCGTCCCAATCGCGCGCTTTGACGATGAGCACGTTGGTCATGGTTTCGATGGGGTTTTTGCGCGCTTCGGCCTTGATGCCCTTTAGCTTCCAGTTGGCGAACTTCATGGCCATCATCGGCGCCAGGGCAATGGCGGTGCCGCCCACCAGCAGAAAGAGGATGAGCGCCAGAAGCCCTTGCAATGCCGAGAAAATAATGGGAGCAGCTACCGCTATGACCAGGATGGTGACGCCGACCATGAACCACTTGGCCAGCCTCTTTTTTCTTACATCGGTGTCGCTCATGCTGCCAGACTCCTCGGAGTTTCAAAATTAATAGTCACGGAATAGTAGCAAAACGTTAAATGGGGTTGGAATACAAATGGTAACCCTCGGTTGTTTCAACTGTTGCTTGCGATGCCGCGCCGCCGCCGGCTGAGCCGCTCCAGGCGCGGCCTTCAGCTTTATTTAAGATTGGACGCGGGAGTCCTTGCCGGGATGGTCTTGCTATTGTCGTTTTTTTGTTGCTATAGCATCATGATGGCGATGCTTGACGGCAAAGGATTGCGTGATCGTTATGCTGGGGCCTGCTGACGCTAAATCCCCGCCCGCGTGACGGGTCAACAGGCCCTAGGCCAAGGCGCGCTTTCAATTGGCGGCGCGATGCATCGAGCATTTCCGCGGAGCGCTTGCGGTCCGGTTCGCAGCGCGCCAGGGTTAGCGCGCCCACCAGTTCATTGAGGACCGATAAGGCAACAGCCATCGGCTGCGCAAAGCCCAGTTGCGCCAGGCTTTTGCCGAATGCATCGGCCAGGTTGCGCACGCCCACGGCGAAGGCTTTCCGGTTGTCCGCGCTCAGGCGGGGGAGGTCGCAGGCCAGGGCGGCCATCGGGCAACCTATTGCGCGCTGATCGCGATGCGGGGCCGACAGATAGAAGTCGATATAGGCGGCCCATCCTTGCGCCGCGGGCAAGTCTTGCGTTTCGCGCAGCCATCGCGCTGCGCTTTCTTCGAACATGTGTTGGATGGATGCCGCAAGCAAAGCGTCCTTGGAGGCGAAGTGCGCATAAAAACCGCCATGCGTCAGCCCCGCCTTGCTCATTATCGACGCCAGCGCGACTTGTTGCGGGCCTTCGCTGCGAACAGCCTTTGCCGCTTCCTTTAGAATCCGTTGCCGGGTTTTCTGTTTGTGTTCGGCGTCGTAACGCATGGCCGCGCTCCCCCGGTATCAGACAGCCTGCAGAATAGTGGCGATGCCCTGGCCTCCGCCTATGCATTGAGTGGCCAGCGCATAGCGGCCATTTTCCCGCTGCAGCAATTGCGCGGCCTTGCCTGTGATCCGGGCGCCTGTGGCGCCCAAAGGGTGTCCGAGCGCGATTGCCCCGCCGTCCAGATTGACTTTGCCGCGGGCTATGCCTAGTTCGCGCAGGCAGGCAACGGCTTGTGAGCCGAAGGCTTCGTTGATTTCGACTATGTCGATGTCGTCGATGCGCAGGCCGGCGCGGGCCAGCGCTTTGCGCGTGGCCGGAACCGGGCCCATGCCCATGAATTCCGGAGGCACGCCCGCGATGGCTGTGGATTTGATCTTGGCGAGCACCGTCAGGCCATGCTGCCTGGCGAAAGCCGCCGACGTTACCAGCACGGCGCAAGCGCCGTCGGTCAATGGCGAGGCCGTGCCTGCCGTGACGGTGCCGCCTTCGCCGAAGGCGGGCTTTAACGCCGCCAGGCCTTCCAGCGTGGTTTGCGGCCTGAGGCACAGGTCGCGGTCGACCAGAATGCCTGCTTCTGTTTGCACTGGCGCGATTTCTTGTTCCAGGCGGCCGGATGACTGGGCGGCGGCGGCTTTTTGCTGGGATTCGAAGGCCAGTTGTTCCTGTTCGGCACGCAGCACATGGTATTTCAGCGCAACGTTTTCCGCGGTTTGCCCCATGGGCATGTAAGCCTGGATGCCGATCTCGGCGTCCGGGCGGCCGGCGCCGGCGAACCGGGGATTCGGCGTGGGGTTGAGCCCCCCTTGCGGAACCATGCTCATGCTTTCGACACCGGCGGCAATGAATGCATCGCCTGCGCCGATGGCGATTTGCCCGGCGGCGATATGGATGGCGTACATGGATGATCCGCAGAAGCGATTCAATGTGACGCCGCCCAATTCCAGGGGCAGGCCGGCCAGCAGCGACGCAATCCGCGCGATATTGTTGCCTTGCGCCCCTTCCGGGTATGCGCAACCCATGAGGACGTCTTCGATCAACGAGGGGTCGATGCCGGTGCGCCGTACCAGCGCTTGCAGCGCGATAGCGGCCAGGTCGTCGGGCCGGGTGGCGGCCAGCGGCCCTTTGCGCGCAAAGGTAAAGGGTGTGCGGACATAGCCGGCAATAACAGCTTCGTTCATTTTTACATGGCTCCTGATGGTGATGCGGCACGGCCTTGCCGGCAACTGTGGCATGCGGCCTTGCGGCGGGCTTCGTGCGGCCGAACCGGCCTTGAACCGATTTCATCAATGATATGATGATCATCATATCATTGGGGCCGGCCAAAAACAATTTTCAAACCGTGGCGTGGGAAGCAATCGCGGGGAGTGATCGGGCCCCGCGGGGGAAGTGATCAGCCGGAGTTGCGCAAGCAACAGCGATTCCGGCTGATTGGGGCTTAGATCAGGCCCGTTTTTTCGTCGACGCCCAACAAGATATTCAGGTTCTGAACCGCGGCGCCCGATGCGCCTTTACCCAGGTTGTCGAGGCGCGCCACCAATACGATTTCCTCGTCGGATTCGCTGGCGAACACGATCAGCTCGATAAGATTGGTTCCGGACGCTGTATCCGCGCGGAGAAAATCGCCCCTGATCAAGTTGGGCCGGATATCGGTCGCTGCGACATTGACGAAGGTCGACCCTGAGTAATGATTTGCCAGGGCTTCGCGCAGCGCCGCCGATCCGCCGCCCAGCGATTCGCGCGCGAAGGTGACGGCGACCAGCATGCCTGTGGGGAAGTGCCCTACACTGGGCAGGAAAATGGGCCTGCGCCGCAGCTTGGAATGCTGCTGGATTTCCGGCACATGCTTGTGCTTGAGCCCGGTGCCGTAAAAAGCGAAAGGTTCGGGATCGGCGCCCTTATGGATTTCTATCAGCGCTTTGCCGCCGCCTGTGTAGCCCGAAACGCCCACGATATGCATGGCCTGGTCGGGTGCGACAAGTTGCGCGTCGACCAAAGGACGCAGCAAAGCAATGGCGCCGGTCGCGTAGCAGCCGGGGTTGCTGATGCGGCTGGAGGCGGCAATGCGTTCGCGTTGCCCGGCGGTCAGTTCCGGGAACCCGTATACCCAACCGTCGGCGGTTCTGTGCGCCGAACTGGCGTCAATGACCCGGACATTGGAATTCGTGATCAGCGAGACGGCTTCCCGCGATGCATCGTCGGGCAGGCACAGAATGACGATATCGGCCTGATTCAGCGCGTTTTGGCGCTGCTCCAGCGACCGGCGCTCGGACTCGGGCACGGTGATGAGCTCGAGATCGTTGCGGGTGGCAAGCCTGTCGGCAATCTGCAAGCCGGTCGTGCCATGCTGGCCGTCGATAAAAATTACAGGCTTGGCTGCCATGTTTTTTCCTCAAGTAGTTTCTTTTATCCTATTGTAAGAGTCTTCCTTGCGGCTGTCTCGCTGAACTAGAGCCTGTTGACGCTAAATCCCCGCCCGCGTTGACTAGTCACGCGGGCGGGGATTTAGCGTCAACAGGCCCTAGGAGCAATGCTATGCCCCTGCGTCCTTGCGGTAGCGCGCCGCGGGCCGCTGCCTGGACAGGTTGGGCAGAAGTTTCTGGCGCGCGGCTTCGTAAGCATTCCAGTCGGCAATGTCCGGCAGCGAGGGAATGGTGACGAGCTCGCCCAGATCCAGTCCGGCCAGCGCGGCGTCCACCATGTCTTGCGCCTGCATCACAATCTCGCCCGGCAGGTGTTCCACCGGCGTGCCGGCGGTTTGCCAGAAATCGGTGGCGGTTGCGCCCGGCACGACCGCCTGGACGCGGATATTCTTGTCGGCCAGCTCATGGTGCAGCGAGCGGCTGAATGCCAGCACGAATGCCTTGGTGCCGCCATAGACGCCGTTCAGGAGTTCGGGCGCGATGCCCACGATCGACGCGATATTGACGATCGTGCCTACTTCGCGCGCCACGAAGCCGGGAACGGCGGCATAGGTCAGCCGAGTCAGCGCTGTCACATTCAGGTTGATCATATCGGTCATTTTGTCGATGTCGGCGGCCAATAGGGGCGCGGTGGCGCCAAGGCCGGCGTTGTTGACAAGCAGCGTGATGCTTGAGTCGGTCCGCAACAGGGTTTCGATGCGGGCAAGGTCGGACTTGTCATTCAGGTCCGCGGCGACGACTTCTATGGTCCGGCCTGTTTCGTCTGTCAGGCGGCGCGCCAGCGCATCGAGCCGATCGCGATTGCGGGCGACCAGGATAAGGTTGTAGCCCTGGCGGGCCAGCCTGTCGGCGTAAATCGCGCCCATGCCGGAGGATGAACCTGTAATCAAGGCAGTGCCGCGGGTGGATTGAGTATTCATGTTTTGTCCTTTGCTGGTTATGGAGCGGCGCCGGTAGTGGCGCTCCTGAATCAAGAATATTCCAGCGCGCGTTTGTCTCAAAGGTCATATATACACCTTTTTAGGACAGTGCTATAGTTTCAGCCATTCAGGAGTCGCCATGCAAAGCATCGGTTTTGTCGTTTTTCCCCAATTTCAAGTAATGAGTTTTGCCGCCATCACGGTTTTCGAGGTTGCCAACCTTGTTGCCGGCGAGCCCGTCTACAGCGTGAGCCTGCTGTCCGAGAGTGGCGGGTTGGTGCGGGCCTCGGCAGGCTTTTCCGTGGAGACCGAAGCGTTCGGCGGCAAGGTGTTCGATACCGTGATCATAGGCGCGGGCACGCAGATCGAGGCGTCGACGCCGGCATTACTGGATTTTGTGCACCATGCAATGCTCACTTCCAGGCGGGTTGCCGCGCCTTGCACCGGCGCGTTCGTTCTGGCTGAAGCCGGCATTCTCGATGGCCGCCGGGCCACCACGCACTGGATTTTTGCGCGCGAGCTGCAACGCCGCTTCCCGCGCCTGAAGGTAGAGGAAGATCGCATCTTCATCATCGATGGGGCTGTCTGGACCTCGGCGGGAATGACCGCGGGCATCGATCTGGCCCTGGCCATGGTCGAGAAAGACCTCGGAGCGCCGCTTGCGCGCGCGGTTGCCCGCAAGCTGGTGGTTTATCATCGCCGCGCCGGCGGCCAGTCGCAGTTCTCGGCGCTGCTGGAACTGGAGCCCAAATCGGATCGCATCCAGAAAGCCCTGGATTTCGCAAAACAGAATTTGCGCAGCCCGCTGGCGGTGGAGGACTTGGCCGAGGCCGCAAGCCTGAGTCCGCGCCAATTCAGTCGCGCTTTCCGCGAAGAAACCGGCCAGTCGCCCGCCAAGGCGGTCGAGCATCTGCGTGTGGAAACGGCGCGGGTGCTGATGGAGCAGGGGCGGCTTTCGATGGACATGATTGCCGATGAAACCGGCTTTGCCGACCGCGAGCGCATGCGCCGCGCGTTTCTAAGGGCTTTTGGCCAGCCTCCCCAGGCTGTGCGGCGCAATGCCAGGGCGGCATGAAACCGGGCAATGGCCGCTCGGCCGTCATAGGCCGTTTCACGCGGCGGGCGGGCAATCCGATCTATGGCGGCAATGAAGATTCTCCGGCGGCTTTCATGCTTACGGCTATGTCGATGAACGAGCGCAGCTTCGGTTGTTTCTGCGTTCCGGTAGGAAAATAAAGATACAGCCCCGACGTGCGCGGGATGAATGCCTTGAGCGCCTGTTCCAGTTTGCCGCTATTAATATCGGCGGCAATTTCCATATCGGCCATATAAGCCAGGCCCAGGCCTTCACGCGCAAATTCCGCGATCAGGGTGGTGTCGTTGACGATCAGCCCGCCATTTGTTTCCACCCGGAAGAACGCTTTCTTTCGCAAGAAACCCCAATGATGCAAGGCGCCCGATGTCAGGAATCGATAGCGTATCGTTTCGTGCCGTATCAAATCCTCGGGCGCCGCGGGCCGGCCATATTCCGAAAAATAATCGGGCGAGCCCACCACAGACCATTGAAGATCGGGCGTCAGCCTTACCGCCACCATGTCTTGCGCGATGGATTGGCCCAGGCGGATGCCGGCGTCAAACCCGCCGCTGACCAGGTCGATGGCGCCGTCGTTAAGCGATATGTCGAGCGTGACATCGGGGCAGGCGCGCCTAAAGCGCGCTACCAGCGGCTTGACGACCAGCGACCCCAAGGCGCGCGGCACGGTCAGGCGCAGGGTGCCGATGGGATGGTCGCGATAGCTATTCAATGCGGTGAACGCGTCCTCTATCTGCGCCGCGGCGGGCCGCAGGCTGTTCAATAGACTGGCGCCCGCTTCGGTCAGCCCTACATGGCGCGTGGTGCGCTGGAAGAGCACCACGCCATGCTGCCGCTCCATCAGTTTGATGGCTTTGCTGGCCGCCGTGGGGGTGACCCCAAGCCTGGCGGCGGCGGCTGTAAAGCTCTTGAGTTCGGCAACGGCAAGAAAGGTTTTGACGCTGTCGAATGAATGGTTTTTCATGATTTATTATGAACTTGAAGTTGATAGTGAATATACCAGGCGCTCCTGTTTTGAATGAGTCGGGGCGACTATTATTCAGTCTCGGTTCAAGATCAAAGGGAAGTTCATGGAAATCCAATTGCCGCCTGTCATCCAGGCTTACTTTCAGTCCGCGAATGCCCGCGATATTGAAGGCGTCCTGCAATGCTTTGCCCGTGATGCCTGGGTTCATGACGAGAACAAGGATATGCGCGGCATTCAGGCCATCAGGGAATGGAAAGAGGCCGGATTCAAGAAGTATGCCGTCGTCATGACGCCAAGCGATGCCAGCGTAGGCGGCAATCAAATCCTGGTTATTGCCGACGTGGCGGGTAATTTTCCGGGCAGCCCTATCCCCTTGCGCTTCACTTTCACGCTTGGCGACGGCATCATCGCCGCGCTGGACATCCGGCCATGAGCGCGCGGCATTCAAGCCGCGAGACCGGCCGGGATGTGATCCGGCAATGGCATCAGCGTTTGGGCGCGCCGGGCAGGAATTGAGATCGCATAAGGTCGATATATGCGGTTTCCGAGGTTTCGCGGCGCGCCTTGATCAGCGGCTTGATGTCATCGGTGGCCACATAGCGCAAACGATCCGTGCCGTCGGTCGCCGCATCGTAAATGGCCCTGGCCACATCATCTTCGCTCGCCAGCCTTTGCCCGCGCAGGTTCGCAAAGATGGCGCTGGTGGCTGAAACGAATTCGTCGTAGTCCGGCAACGATCCGGGGTGTTCGGCCTCGGCGCTGCTTCGCTGGCCGAAATTCGTGCTGACCACTCCGCCCGGTTCCAGGATCTTGACCACAATGTTCTGCGCCGCCAATTCATAGGACAAGGCTTCGGAAAACCCCTCCAGCGCGAACTTGCTGGCGCAATATAGCGAAATCATGGGCAATGTGAACACGCCGGCCCCCGAGCTTACATTCAGGATCACGCCGCCGCCGTTGGCGCGCAGATGGGGCAGGATCGCGCGGGTGACATCCATCACGCCGAAAACATTGACCTCGAATTGTTCGGCGATCTTCTCGCGCGGCGTCGTCTCGAAGATGCCGAAGAGGCCAAAGCCGGCATTATTGACAATCGCATCGATGCGGCCGTAGCGGGCGATGCCGGCGTCGATGGCACTGTCTATGCTCGGTCTATCCTGGACATCCAGCCGGGCGACCAGCACATTGTCCAGCGCGGCAAGCTCATGGCCCGCTTCGGGCCGGCGCATGGTGGCCACGACATTCCAGCCCCGATTGGCGAATAGTTTGGCGCTTGCCTTGCCGAAGCCCGACGAGCATCCGGTGATAAGTACTGTTTTGGCCATTTGGTTTCTCGAATAAAAAAGTTGATACGGATGCAGCATAGTGGCCTGGAATTAACTTAACAATCCGTTTAATATTGCATGACTTAATGAAAGAATTCGAACAATGCAGCGTGCTGGACTCATCGGATTGAATGCCGTTGTCGCGGTCGCGGCGCATCGCAATTTTCGCAAGGCCGCCGCGGAATTGGGCATGTCGCCATCGGCGCTTAGCCACGCCGTCTCCACCCTGGAGCGGCGCATGGGGGTGCGCCTGTTCAATCGCACCACGCGCAGCGTTGCGTTGTCGGAGGCCGGCGAACAGTTTCTGGCCCGCATAGGGCCTGCGCTCGGCCAAATCACCGAGGCCATGGACGGCGTCAACGAATTCCGCGATACGCCCGCCGGCACGATCCGGCTGAATACGTCCGAAGGCGCGGCGCGGGTAATCCTGGCGCCTATCGTGCTGGAGTTCTTGCAACGCTATCCGGACATGCGGGTCGATTTGGTGACCGAGGGACGGCTGGTGGACATCGTGGCCGAGGGCTTCGATGCGGGCATCCGCTCCGCCGAAAGCGTGCCGCTGGACATGATCGCCCTTGCCTGCAGCCCGCCGATACGGTTTGTGGTGGTCGGCGCGCCGTCGTATTTCAAGGGGCGCCGAAAACCGGCCACGCCCGACGACCTGCGCAACCACCGCTGTATTCGAAGCCGTCTGCCCGGCGGGGCCTTATACCGCTGGGAATTTCAACGCGGCGACGAAAAAATCGCCATTGATCCGATGGGGCCGCTGACCCTGGACAACCACAACTTGATGGTCGCGGCGGCGGTCCATGGGGCGGGCCTGGCCTGGACCAGCGAGTGGGCCGTGGCCGAGCAACTGGCCGCGGGCAACGCTGGTGCAGGTATTGGAGCGCTGGTCGCCGCAACTGCCGGGCCTGTGCCTGTACTATCCCAGCCATCGGCATATTCCTGCCGGCATGAAAGCGTTTCTCGAGGTGGTGCGCGACGCCTGCGCTTGATGCCAGGGTCGGCATATTGCGGGCCGGATTACGCCTTTTATATTGCGGTTCGCGGCATGCCGATTCGCCCTGGCTAGAACGGCGCGACCGCTCCGCTCAAGGCGCCGGCGGCTTCCACCGCAAGCGGAGCAAAGCTTTTGGCGAAGTCCTCGACCGTCCATTCGGAGAGCGAGCCGGCAATGTGGACAGCGGCCACCGGCCTGGCCCGATTATCCAATATGGCGCAGGCTACCGCCACTTCGCCGATCTGGCTTTCGTTATGGACCAATGAGTAGCCATCCTGGCGGGCGAGCCGGATCCGCTGGCGGATTTCCTCCGGGTCGATGATGGTCTTGGGTGTCAGCAACTTCAGCGTGGATCGCTGCAGAATGCTGTCGACCTCGGGATCGGTCAGCTTGGACATGATCGCCCGTCCGCCGGAAGAGCAGTAGGTCGGGACCCGGCGGCCGATCAGCGTGGCGAAGAATGTCTGGCGCTTGCTTTGGCGTCGGATCGCATAGCAGATGTCCAGGTCGTCGAAGATACTTAAATCGGTGCGTTCTCCGGAGGTTCGTTCAAGACCGTTCAGGATAGGCGTGGCCCGTTCTATCAGGGGCCAGCTGCGCAGAAAGTCGAAAGAGCGATCCAGCGTTTTTAGCCCAAGGCAAAAGCCTCGGCCATCTACCCCCTTGCGCAGATAGCCCAGTTGCAGCAACGTGAACGACATGCGCTGTACCGTGCTTTTGTCCAGTCCGGATAGATTCGCGAGCTCTTGCAGGCTCATGGGGCCGGGATGAGTTGAAAACGCTTCCAGCACGGCCATGCCTTTCGCCAGCGAATTCACGAATTGTTTGTTTTGTGCCGCAGGGTGGTTATAGGCGGATTCAGGCTCGGGGCGAGGATCGATATGTTTCGGCAAGGCTGACACCATCTTTGAAAAAAAACACCAATCGTATTGTATAACAATATAATCGTAGTCAAGAGCAGGCGCGACGCCGGCGGTTCCCAAGGCTGGCAGGTGCTTTCCGACGGGTTTCATAGCCCGCGGGCGCTACTGAGGAGGAGCGGGGCGCTTGATCTTCCGGCCTGTAGGCCGACCATGACGCCTATAGGCATTTTTCATTAAGAAGCATGTTTGAAGGGGACACTTCGATGACTGGATTATTTTGGAAAATGCGCGGGCTGCTGCGGTGGGCCGGCTTGAGCGCTGCAATGGCGATGGGCCTTCTTGCCAATGCCCAGGCGCAAGATCAGGAAAACGCGATTATGCGCATCAACTTTGCGCCATGGGGCATGCATGCGCAATATTTCGCCGGCGTCGCGCAGGGGATTTATAAAAAGGAGGGCATCAACCTGACGATACGTCCGCCATCCGCCGGCCAGCAGAATGAAGTCTTCATCGGCAGCGGCCGCGAGCAGTTCGGCGTGACCAATGTCGATAGTTTCGTAAAAGCGCGCGCCAGCGGTCTGAAAATAAAAGCCATCATGATGGACCAGCCGAATTCGCCGGTATCGGTGATTGCGCTGGCATCCAGCGGCATCAAGGAACCGTCCAGCATAAAGGGCAAGCGCCTTGGCCAGTTTCCTTCCTGGGCGGATACCTTGGTCGAGCCTTACCTGCGCAAGGGCGGGCTGACACAGAAGGACATCACGATCGTATCCGTGACGCGCGGCGCCGAGGTGCAGTTGCTCGCCGCCGGCGAGGTGGACGCTATTCTTGGATACAGTTTCGGCCAGGCCCTGACGCTCGAGCAGCGAGGCTTTCCCGTCAATACCATGCCCTTGACCGATTATGGATTGGTGTCTTATGGGACCGTCATCTATACCAGCGAGAAACTCATCGAAGAGAATCCCGGCCTGGTGCAGCGCTTTGTCAAAGCGACCGTCAACAGCCTGCTGTGGACCAAGGACAGAAAGCGGGATGCGGTTGCCGAAGTCATCAAAGTGTCGCCCGACCGGGATCTGGATCTTGAAACCCGCAAGCTGGAAATCATCTACGGCCTGTACGGCGCCGACGACTATGCGCAAACGTTCGGCTTGATGACCGAGGCGAAGTGGAACGCAACCATCGATTTCTTTGCATCCGCCGGAGAATTGAAAACCCGCCCCAAGGCCTCCGAGGTGTTCACGAATCAATTCATTGAGTCGCTGCCGGAGGCCAAGGCCCTGGCGAAGGCCGTGCGCAACTAACACCCATCCAGGCGAGAGTGCCGCGTTGTCGGCAGCACTTTCGCTCCGGACTTGAACAGCAGGGCATTGCGCATGCCGGCTGGGCCGAGTCGCGCCTGCCGAAAGCGGATAGTTGCAGTCGGGAGGGACGCAGGCTAGGGGAAAACCCGCTTTGACAACGACTTTTTCAAGTGCGATCATAAAAAACGAACTGTCGTATTGATATGAGATACAAACATATTGTTTCTGAATGGCGTGGGAATGATTTGTTGATCCTATCGATCGGCGCGAAGCCGGCTCGCATGGGCGGAATCGGTTTCCCTGGCCGCACATCAGAAGAGGAAATATTGATGATGGTATTTTTGCGAAAAACAATCTCCGCTTTTTATAAGCTATGCATAGGCTTGGCGTTCCTGCTGGGCGCCGTTCCCGTGGCGGGTGCGCAGGACAAGGTGGCGATGCGCATAAACTTCAGTCCCTGGGGCATGCATGGGCAATACTTTGCGGGCATTGCGCAGGGCATATATAAAAAGGCGGGGATCGATCTTGATATCCGTCCGCCGTCGGCGGGGCAGCAAAACGAAGTCTTCATCGGCAGCGGGCGCGAGCAATTCGGCCTGGCCAATGTCGACAGTTTCGTCAAGGCGCGGGCCAGCGGGCTGAAGGTCAAGGCCATCATGGTGGATCAGCCCAATTCGCCGCTTGCGCTCATTACCCTGAAATCCAGCGGCATCGCCAAGCCGGCCGATTTGAAAGGCAAGAAACTGGGCCGCTTCCAGACCAATGCGATCAGCCAGATTCTTCCTATCCTGAAGTCGGGCGGATTGACGGAAAAGGATGTGAATATCGTAACCATCACGCGCGGCGCGGAAGTCCAATTGCTGGCGGCCGGAGAGGTCGATGCGATTCTCGGATTCGGTTATGGCCAGGCGCTGACTCTGGAAGAGAAAGGCTTTCCCGTGAATGTCATGTCGCTCAAGGATTACGGGCTCAATACCTATGGCACCGTTATCTACACCAGCGAAATGATGATCGAGAAGAATCCCGACCTGGTCCAGCGTTTTGTCCAGGCTACCGTCGAAAGCCTGGTCTGGACCCGCGATCACAAGCGGGATGCGGTCGCCGAAGTCATCAAGGCGGCGCCGGATCGCGACCTGGACCTGGAAACGCGCAAGCTGGAAGTCATATTCAAACTGTATCAGTCGCCCGATTTTGCCAACACATTCGGTGTCATGACGGCGGACAAATGGGCGTCCACTATCGATTTCTATGAACAGTCTGGCGATCTGCCCAAGCGTCCCGACGCGAATGCGATCTTTACCAACCAGTTTATCGAGAAAGTTCCGGCCGCCAAAGACCTGGCCAAGCTGATTGCCGGCTGACGGCGCGGGCCGAACGATTTTTGCAGGGCTTTTGCAACGACAAGGAACTGGCCGCATTGGCGGCCGGGCGAAATAAATACGTTTACGAAGAGAGAATTGAACATGGCTGAAGGCGTTTTTGATCCAGCATGGTTGCCCAAGAGCGCGTTGCTGCTGGTCGACATGAACCGCTCCCACCTTGACCATTCCATAGGCCACATGCTCGTGGAAAAACAGGCGGCGGATCGCATTATCGCCGCGGGCGTGGAATTGCGCCGCGCATGGAGCGAGGCCGGGCTGCCGGTAATTTTCGTTCGCACCCATCATCGCCATGATCCGCGCACGGATACGGTCGTGGACAACAAGAGCCCTTTCTGGATGGCGCAACACAATGCGCTCGTGCCGGGGCTGAACAAGCCGCGCAAATCGCTGGCGATCGAAAATGCGCCGGTAACGGAAATCGTGCCCCAACTGACGCCGCAACCCGGGGAGTTCACGGTCTTCAAGCATCGCTACAGCCCGTTCGACAACACCGATCTGGAACACCTGCTGCGCAATCTCGATATCGACACCTTGGTCATCGTCGGTGTCAATACCAATAACTGCGTCCTTTGCTCTTGTTTCGAGGCATTCAATCGCGACTATCGCGTCGTGCTCGCCGAGGACGTCTGCGCGTCGATGAATGGGCCCGATTATCACGATGCGGCCATCAAACTGATCAAATCATCGCTGGGCTGGGTCGTGAATTCCCGCGAAGTGATCGATAACTTGCCTAAATTGGCAGCGGCTTGAAGGGTAGAAAATGACGCAAATCGAAACGGCTCGAACCGAACATCCTCCAGCCGCCGTTGCGCCTCGGAAGTCATCAACGCTGCGAGCCTGCACCGAAAAGTATGGGTCGTTCGTTCTGGTGATTTTCCTGATCGGTTTCTGGGAGTTCGCGGTTCGCTACTTCGACGTGCCCAGGTTCCTGCTGCCCACGCCAAGTGAAATCGCCGTCCTGATGGTCAAGGAGTGGCCGTTGCTGCAGATGCACGGCATTGCGACCATTACCAGTATTGTCCTGGGCTATATATGCGCCGTGGTGTTTGCGCTTTCCATCTCCGCGCTGATGATAGGTTTTCCCATTGTCGAACGCCTGATCATGCCTATTTTCGTGGGCCTGCAAAGCGTGCCTAAACTGGCGATCGCACCCTTGATCCTGGTCTGGGTGGGGGCCGGCCTGGGTTCCAAAGTGCTGGTGGTGGCAGCCATCGCCTTTTTCCCCATCGTCATCAACACGATGACCGGCTTCAAGGAAGTGGACAGGGGCCTTAGAGACGTTTTCCATTCGGTCGCGGCCAGCGAGCGCCAGGTTTTCTTCCAGCTGCGCTTGCCCTACGCCATGCCTTATATCTTCGCGGGACTGCGCATAGCCACGACTCTGGCTGTGCTGGGGGCCATTGTCGCTGAATACCTGGCGGCCTCAAATGGCCTGGGGTATCTGGTTCTTTCAGGCAGCTTCAATTTCAATACGGCGCGTTCGTTTGCGGCCATCATTGTATTGGCGGTAATCGGGGTGCTGTTCTTCGGCTTGATGTCCTTCCTGGAGTCGAAGATCTCATGGAAGCGGCGCGCCGCCGATGAAAACAATGCATCGTAGTGGAATCAAAGGACCAGTGTGGACACGCATCGCGACGGGGGTGGGATTGTGAGTTTGGATGAAACAAAGGCCGAGGCGCGGGTTTCCAGTGCGGTAGGCGGGTCGGGTATTTCGATCAAAGAGGTCGATGTCGTCTACGGCGCCTCAAGCGATCAGCCCGTTACGGCCTTGTCAGGCATTAACCTGGAAATCCGTGAAGGCGAATTCGTCTCGCTGGTAGGCCCATCGGGTTGCGGAAAGAGCACGCTGCTCAAGGTCGTGTCGGATTTGATGCAGCCCACGCGTGGCATCGCAACTATCGGCAACGCCTTGCCCGCGCAATTGCGCAAGCAGGGCCGCCTGGGGCTGGTCTTTCAGCAGGCCAATCTAATGCCCTGGCTGACCATCAGAAAGAACATCGATTTGCTGCGCTCCCTGGTGACAGGGCGGGGCGGAATGGTTTCCGCGGACGGCGGCTCCGTCGACGAACTGATAGAGCTTGTCGGCCTGGGCGGCTTCGGTGAAAAATTCGCGCACCAGCTTTCGGGCGGCATGCAGCAGCGCGCGGCACTGGCCCGAGCCCTGGCGTTGGACCCGGCAGTGCTGCTGATGGACGAGCCCTTTGCCGCGCTTGACGAAATTACCCGCGATCGCATGGCGTTCGAATTGCTGCGCGTCTGGCAGCGCTATCGCAAGACCGTGCTGTTTGTCACGCATAGCCTGGGCGAGGCGGTGCTGCTGTCGGACCGGGTTGTCTTGATGAGCCCCAGGCCCGGCCGCATCCATCGAGTATTCGATATCGATTTGCCGCGCCCGCGAACCCAGGAGATCCGGCTGGATGAGCGCTATCACCGCCTGGTAATGGAGCTGAATCGCGAGCTGTACGCGGTCATGGCCTGAATGAATGCGAAGTGATCGCGGTGGCCGGTGCCGCGGCCCATTTGCGATCAATGTAGCGATTGTCTCGCGGCACCGGGAAATTTCTTAATATGGAAAAAGAGCAATGTCACAACCTACCGGAATGATCAGAAGAAGCGGGCAGCAATGGGTGATGGATCAATTGTTTCGCATTGCGGGACATGACCTGCTTTTCCCGGGGGCCTTGGGTTTTCGGCTGGAGCGCGGTTATCGCTATGCTGAAGTGGAACGCACCATGAGCCGCGTCAAGACCTTCCGGCAAAATGCGCGCGAGTGGGCCAATACGGCCCGTCAATTGGAAGACATGGCCAAAGAGGCCGAGAGCAAAGGACATTCGGTCACGGCGCGCGATTTTTACTATCGCGCTTCGATTTACTACGGCCGCGGACAATGGTCGATTCTCAAAGACACCGATGTCAAGCGCGCCATGTACGATAAGTGCGTGGAGAATTTCGAAGGTGTGATCCGTCATTCGGACAACCTGATCGAGCGGGTCGTTCTTGATGTCGAGGGTGAAAGTGTCTACGGCATATTGCACCTGCCCGCGAACCGCGTGGGCAAAGTGCCCGCGATGCTCTTTTTTCCTGGCATGGATATGTTCAAGGAAGAATTCCCCAATGCCGAATGCAATCCGTTCGCGCGCCGCGGCATTGCAATGCTGACGCTCGACGGCCCTGGCCAGGGTGAAACCCGCGTCAAGGGCTGCAAGGTCACCGACCAGAAATATATCAAGGCAGGCAAGGCGGCGCTGGATTTCTTGGAGAAGCACCCGGCGATCGATGCCGGCCGGCTGGCCGTGTCGGGCGCCAGCTTTGGCTCTTACTGGGCGCCTTTGCTGGCCGCCAACGACAGCCGGATCAAGGCGAATGCCGGAATCATGGGCATTCTTTATTCCATGCAATCCATCTTCGAGTTGGCGCCGCCCAGTTTCAAGCTGACCTTCATGTACATGGCCGGCATTACCGATGAGGCCGAGTTCGACAAGATGGCCGCCAACATGGGCTTGCAGAATGTCGGTGCGAAAATCACCTGCCCCACTCTGATTACGCAAGGGGAAAACGACTATCTGTGCCCGCTGGAAGGCGCCGACAAATTCTTCAGCGACCTTGCCGGACCCAAGGAAATGTGGATTTTCCACGATGAATTCCATCCCTTGGGCGGCGTTATGCAGCATCTGCTGCCCTGGCTCGCCGATTGGGTGTCGGACGCCTTTGCGGGGAAACATCAGCCTGGCTACGCTCGCAGGGTGGAACATGAAGTCTTGTAGCGCTTTTGGGCCCATGCCTTCGTTGACAGTCGGAGAAGACCCCCGCGAGCGCGGCCTTTCGCATGGCGTGCGTTTTGCGGCGGAAATCAAGGAAAACCTTGAAACGTATCTGCGCCGTTTCGAAGCTTCCGGCCTCGATCGCGAAGCCGCGTTCGCCGAAGGCAAGCATTGGCTGCGCGCGATGAAACTCCAGAACGAGGATTACACGGAGGAAATGCGCGGTATCGCCGAGGGCTCGGGACAAAGCGAAATCGCGATCGCCGTGCTTAATGCGCGTTATGAACTGGCCTTCACCTTGTTCGGCCGCGATGCGATAGAGGCGGAAGAACATAAAAAAGAAGAGTTGCTGTTTCTCGGGCCCGGAGGCTGCACGACGTTCGGCCTGTTGCCGGAAGCCACGGCGGACGGCCACACATGGCTGGGCCAGAACTGGGATTGGCTCGAAGGCCTGCATGGGCGCAATTTGATCCTGCGTGTAAAGCGCAAGAATCTGCCCAGCTTTATTTGCCTGACCGAGGCCGGCATCGTAGGCGGAAAAATGGGCGTGAATGACCAGGGAATCGGACTGGTCGAAAATGGTCTTGCGTCGAGCAACGACGGCAAGAATCCGTTCGAGAAGCCTTTTCACATGCGTTGCCGGGAAGTCCTTGATGCACAGGCTTACGATGCCGCGCTCAAGCCGGTCATGGACACGCGGCGAACCTGCTCGGCCAACTTCGTGGTGGGCCATGCCGACGGCGAAATCATCGATATCGAATCCAGTCCCGATTTCGTGTCCTACATCCATCCTGAACGCGGCATCGTGACCCATTCCAATCATTTCCTCAGTTCGGGACATGGCGAATCGCAAATGGAAAAGATCGCGCCGAGCACCTTGTACCGGGCGTCGCGCATCCGCCGCTTACTGGAGCGCACTTGCGGCCATATTTCCGTCGATGACATGAAAGCAGCAGCCAGCGATCATTTCGGCTGGCCCAGCGCCATTTGCCGCCATCCCGATCCCAGCCATATCCATGCAAAACGAACGATGACCACGGCGTCGGTGCTGATCGATTTGAACGAGCGCGTCATGCATGTGGCGAATGGCCCGCCCTGCAGCTATCCCTACCTTCCCTATACCATCGACGAGGACTGACTACATGCATCCCGACATTCCCCAGCCGCCGGAGCCGATTTCCGAGCGTCCTTTTTCCCGCATGGATGAACCTTTCCCCTGGCCTGGCGGCGCTCGCTGCGCCGTCATGCTGACGTTCGATTTCGATGCCGAGACGCTATGGTTTTCGCGCGATCCGGAAAATGTCCACCGTCCCGGCATCCTCAGCCAGGGCATATACGGCGGGCGGGTCGGGGTGCACAAGGTGCTGGACTTGATGTCGGAAGAAGAGATCAAGGCGACGTTCTTCGTGCCGGGCTGGACGGCCGAACGCTACCCGCAGGCCGTCGAACGCATGCTGGCCGGAGGTCATGAAGTGGGCCACCACGGCTATTTGCACGAGTGGATCGATCCCAAGTTCCCGCATCTCGAGGAAGAAGCGCTGGATAAAGGCTTGGCGGCGCTCAAGAAAGTGGGCGGCATTCGTCCCAAAGGCTTCCGTTCGCCGGCTGGGGAGTCCAGCTCCAACATGATTCGCCTGCTGGCCGAAAAAGGTTTTATCTACGATTCCACCTTGATGGATGGCATTGTTCCTTATCGCCATGAACTCAAGGACGGCCGGCCCGGCCCGATCGAGTTGCCCTGGCACTGGTCCATCGACGATGCTCCTTATGCCTTGTTCTCGATCCGCAATCCCCGGCCCATCATGAGCAATAGCCATATGCTCGAGGTCTGGCTCGACGAATTCCATGAAATCTACCGCTGGGGCGGGTTGGTCAACGTCGTCATGCATCCGCAGATTTCCGGGCGGCCATCCCGTATTGCGATGCTGCGGCGGTTTATCCACGAGGTGCGAAAGCTGCCGGGCGTTTGGTTTGCGACAGGAGAACAAGTCGCCCAGGCTTATGCGGATGCGGAAGCGCAACTGGGTGCCCGGCGCGGCTAGAAGTCGCTGCCATGGCCAAGGCCGGCGGAGCCGCCCAAGGCGGTTTTCGGCGGCGTTTCTTTTTTCTGACTGATATGGGGTAATGGAATGGCGATAAGGCCAATTCGGATTTTGATGAATGGCGTGACCGGCCGCCTGGGGCAGAATCAGCATCTTGTTAATTCGATTCTGGCGATACGCAACGAGGGGGGAATTGCGCTATCCGGCGGCGACAGGCTCGTGCCCGAACCGGTATTGCTGGGACGCAATGCGGAAAAGCTGGCGGCCCTTGCGGCCCGGCACGGCGGCCTGGCATGGTCGACGGATATCGAGGCGAGCCTGGCGGACGATAGCGCGGAAATCTATTTCGATGTCGCCCTGACCGCCGGACGGGTCGAGCGCGCAAGGCAGGCTATCGCCGCGGGCAAGCACATCTATCTGGAAAAGCCCATCGCGGGCAGCCTGGACCAGGCCTTGGCGCTGGCGCGCGAGGCACGGGCGGCGGGGCTCAAGAATGGTGTCGTGCAGGACAAGGTATATCTGCCGGGGTTTCACAAGTTGCGCAAGCTGCGCGACACAGGGTTCTTCGGCCGCATCCTGTCGGCGCGCCTCGATTTCGGCTGGTGGGTCTTCGATGGCGAAACGTATCCAGCGCAGCGTTCAAGCTGGAACTACAAGAAGGCGGAAGGCGGCGGCCTGATTCTCGATATGTTCCCGCATTGGCGCTACATCATCGACCAATTGCTGGGCGAAGTACGCTCGGTCAGTTGCCGCAGCGCCACCCAGATTCCGCAGCGGCGCGACGAGGCCGGGCGCCGCTACGAGGTGGATGTGGAAGACGAGGTCCACGCCACGTTCGAACTCGAGCAGGGAATACCTGTGCAGGTCAGCAGTTCCTGGGCGTCGCGGGTAAAGCGCGACGACATGCTCACCTTGCAAATCGACGGTACGGACGGGTCGGCTGTGACCACGCTGCACGATTGTTTTATACAGTCCATCGCAATGACCCCCAAGCCGATCTGGCATGTGGATGTGCGTCAGTCCAATGATTTTGACGCGCATTGGCATGCCATGCCCGACGTCGATGTTTATATGAATAGCTATCGTTGCGGTTGGGAGCGCTTCCTGAAGCATGTCGTCGATGATGCGCCGTTTTCATCGCCATTGCTGGCCGGCGCCAAGGGCCTGCAGTTGGTCCAGGCCTGCCATCAAAGCAACCAGGAACGCCGCTGGATAGATCTTCCCACCTTGTCGCTGTAAGACGGAGAACACACTTGTTTACTATTGATATGCATACCCACACTTTCTGTCCCTCCGTGGAAGAATTGGTGGCTGGAAAGAATGATCCCCAGGCGAATCTTTATCGCCGGTATATGTCGGAAGAAAGCCGCGCCACGGATGCGGCGAACAAAGCAATTTACCGTCCCAAGCTATCCGGCCTGGATGTCCGGCGCGCCGATATGCAGCGAATGGGGGTGGATTTCCAGGTCGTGTCTCCAGCCCCCGCGCAGCAGAACTATTGGGCCGACGAGGAATTGCAGATTGCCCTTAGCCGAATGCAGAACGACTATATCGCCAAGTTTGTTGCGGCGGATTCGGGGCATTTTGCCGCCATCGGCACATTGCCCATGCGCTATCCGGAACGCGCGCTGGAAGAAGCGGTGCGCGGGGTGGAGGAACTGGGTTTGCGCGGTTTTCAGATCGATACGCGTGTCAATGCCATCGAATTGTCCGATCCCATGTTCACGCCGCTGTGGTCCCGGCTTGAGGCCTTGGGCGCGCCGCTTTTCATACACCCGCTGGGCTTTTCAGATGGGCAGCGCCTGTCGCCGTTTTTCATGGTGAACAGCGTGGGCCAGCCGCTGGAGGAGCTTCTTGCCGCCATGCATATGATTTCCGGCGGTGTCCTGGACCGGCATCCTCAATTGAAAGTGGTCGTGGCGCATGGGGGCGGCTATTTGCCTTTTTATGTCGGCCGGCTCGACCATGCCTGGAAAGTGCGCCCCGAGGTAAGGGCGCTTACGGCGCAGCCTCCAAGCGCTTACTTGTCGCGGATGTGGTTCGATACGTGCGTGTTCCGCCCCGATCATCTTTCGGCCCTGGTCGATCTGGTCGGGCAATCGCGTGTCATGCTGGGATCGGATTATCCTTTCGACATGGGCGACGAGGATCCGGTCGCCATCGTTACGGCATGCAAGACGCTGGACGCGGCGGCCCGCGAAGCGATCTTAAGTCAAAATGCCAGGGAACTCTTCAAGCTCGATATTTGATAGTGCCGGCTCGCAGCCGTTCGGTGCATGGATCCGGCCGGCGGCGGCCTGTGGCTTGTTCAAGCCATCATAAGTGAACCCGCGGTCATTTTCTGATCGGGATTCAGTTTTTCGTCGCTCATTTGCTTGAGCAGTATCGAGGATGCATTGGTCAGCGCTCCGCTGAGCGATGCTATCTGGCTTTGCAGGCCTTGGGCGCGCACCTTGCGCTGCTCCGGCGTCAATGACTGGTCGGCCATTATGTCCTGCAGCTCCTGCAGCTTTTTCTCCAGCTCGGCGCGGATTTCGCGGATGCGCTTCAGAGTCTCCTTGACCGAATCCGGCAGGTCGCTGTTATCGATATCGGCATTCTTGTTTGGCTGCGACTTGCTGGCCGAGAGGCTGATGCCCGTGCTGGACAGGTTTACCCCGAGTGGAGACGCAAGTTTCACTTCGGCCGCATCGGGAACCGCGGCGGCCGTTGCGGCGGAGGTGTCCCCTGTAGTTTGCGGGGCGGTGGTGAAGTTTGAGAGTAGGGGTTTCAGGCCAATCATGGCGTTTCCTTTCGTGTTCATGCACCGATGATCCGGACTGGCACGGCGCCAGTCCGGTGATCCTCTTATATGGTGCGCTCAGCTTTGTTAACGGAAAGTCGCGCGTTTTCTTAAGGTCCAAGGCAGTCCGGTTCACAAAAATTTCACAGAATGCCGGCGGCTATGCCGCGCCAGTGCAAGCGCTTCTTTCAGAAGCCGGCCAGGGTTTCTCCGCGCCAGGCCTGGCATGTCCGGCAAGCGTCAATGAGATCAGCCTGTGACAACAATACGGATATTCATATTGCTCCGGAAATTTGACGATTGAGGGCCGAGTGAATGGCATTCGATATTATTTTCACTGTTTGTTTTTAAATACAGGTGAAAACTAATTCTTGTTCAATTTATGCAATGGAAGTATATTCATTTTGCCTAAAAATTTAACAGGAGAAGGGATATGGAACAGATTATTATTAATTTGATTGCCGGCGCCGCGGGTGGCGTTGCGACAGGCAAGGCCTCTTCGAAATTCGATCTGGGCGTTGTCGGAAATGCAATTGCCGGCCTTGTCGGCGGGGGTATTCTTGGCCAGATCGTTACCATGTTATTGCCGGCGGTCGCGGCGGCCGCCCAAGGGGGCGACACCAGCATCGGCGGTATCGTTACGAACATCATCAGCGGCGGCGTGGGCGGCGCCATCCTTACCGCCATTATCGGGGCGATCAAGAACAGGGGGGCATAAGGCGGCATTCCTGCCTTATTGAAAGCGGGCAAGCAATTGTCCGCAAGGCGCGCCCGAATGAATATTCGCATCGGGCAATGCAGTATTCATTCGGGCGCGCCGACCTGACTATAAAACCGCCGGCCTTGAATGCTGTTTATTTGGATCGGTATTGTTATTCCGATCGGTAAAATGGTTATTAATCGCTGTTGTAGTTTTTACTGATTATCCAACTGGCTTTCGCCGATTAATCGGAGAAATTTATCGCCGGTATTTTCGATATTCTAAATTTAATAAAAAGAAATATTTAACAATAAATCGTCAAGAATATCCGCCTTGCTTGAAATCATGAATACGTTGGCCGGTTCCAGCCCAGGATTTGACGGCAAGCGGAGCCATTCAAGCCGCTGCGGGCGGCTTCACATCAGGTTCAGTCCGCCATCCAGGACCAGTATCTCGCCGGTCAGGTAATCCGAGGCGGCCAGCATCGCGACCGCCTGGGCGATATCCTCGGGATTGGCCGCCCGGCGCATAGGGGCGTGCTCGCGCCACAACTGTTGCGCCTCTGCCCAATCCGCTGTCAGCGGCGTATTCACCAATCCGGGAGCAACGGCATTGACCCGGATATCGGGCGCCAGCGACAGCGCCAGCAAGCGGGTAACGTGATTCAAAGCCGCTTTGGTCGCGGCATAGGGTATGGATGCGCCTTTAGGCCGAACGCCCGCATGGGAGCTGACATTCACGATGCAGCCGGGCCGGCCGCGCCGGGCGGCCTCGCGCAATGCGGATTCGGCCGCGGTCGCCAGGCGAAAAGGCGCCACAACATTGACTTCGTGCAGCGCCTGCCAGATATCCGGCGTTGCGGCGGCCAGGTCGGCGTGCGGAATGACGCGGCTGATGCCGGCATTGTTCACCAGGACATCAAGCCTTCCCCACATGGCGACGGCCTCTTGCACCAGCCTGGTCCTGTCGGCATCTTGAGCCAGATCGGCTTGCACGTAAGCCGCCTTCCCCAGCTCGGCGGCCAGCGCTCGGCCTGCTTCGACCGAGCTGCGCGAATGCAGGACAAGCGCATATCCTTCGCCGGCAAGCCGGCGCGCAATGGCGGCGCCTATGCCAGACGTGGAGCCGGTTACCAGAGCGACGGGGAATGCGTTTGGCATGGATGGCGCGCCTGCATAATAAAGTGGGTTATTGCAGCAAGTAAGGCGGATTATGCACCGATCCGGGCTGCCGTAGGGGCGACAAGCGCCGGCTGGCAGCTTCAGTGTCCGCCGGCAACGGGACTGGGATCGCCCGGCTTGCCGTGCGTTCCGAATTTTTCGACCATTGTTGCGCTTGCGCGGTTCAAGCCGTGCACATCGATAGTGATTCCGTTGCGCCGGAATTTGTGCACTATGCGGTCCAGCGCTTCGATCGCCGTAATATCCCAGAAATGCGCATGCGACAGGTCGAGCTTCACATTGGCGATGGCTTCCTTGAAGTCGAATTCCGATACCAGCGATTCCGACGAGGCAAAGAATACCTGGCCCCGGACGCAGTAGCGGCGAGTCCGTCCACCGTCGATCAATACGGAGTCGACCGCAAGCACCCGGCGCACTTTGGCTGCGAAGAACAGCGCGCTGAGCAATACGCCGACGCCCACGCCAATTGCCAGATTGCCGGTTGCGACAACGACCGCGACCGTCGCGATCATCACGACGGATGACTCTTTGGGATGAGTTCCCAGGTTCTTGACCGAACGCCAGTTGAAGGTGCTGATCGATACCATGATCATGACGGCGACGAGTGCCGCCATTGGGATTTGCTTCACCCAAGGGCCCAGGAACACCACCAGGATCAACAGAAAGACGCCGGCGACAAACGTCGACAGGCGGCCTCGTCCGCCGGATTTCACATTGATCACGGTCTGGCCTATCATCGCGCAGCCCGGCATGCCGCCCAGGAAGCCAGCAACGATGTTGGCCATGCCCTGGCCGCGGCATTCGCGATTCTTGTCGCTGGGCGTATCGGTAAGATCGTCGACGATGGCGGCGGTCATCAAGGACTCAAGAAGACCGACGATGGCAATGGCGATCGAGTACGGGAAAATGATCTTCAGCGTGTCCAGATCGAGCGGAACCATGGGCAGCGCAAAGCCGGGGAGGCTGTCGGGGAACGTGCCCATATCGCCGACCGTGGGAACCGGCAGGTGCAGGGCAAGCGAAATCACGGTCAATACAATAATGCAGATCAGGGGCGAGGGAACAGCTTTGGTCAGGCGCGGCAGCAAATATATGATCGCCAGCCCGCCGGCGACCAGGGCGTAGACAGGCCAGGGCGCATTGTGCAATTGGGGCAGTTGCGCCAGGAAGATCAAAATCGCCAGCGCATTGACGAATCCGGTAATGACCGAACGCGATACAAAGCGCATCAGCGCGCCCAGCCGCAGGAATCCCGCCAATATTTGCAGGAGGCCAGCCAGAATGGCCGCCGCGAACAAGTAGGCAACGCCATGATCTTTGACCAGGTCGACGACCAGCAGCGCGACAGCTCCGGTAGCCGCCGAGATCATCGCGGGCCTGCCGCCGGCGATCGCGCTGACGACCGCAATGCTGAATGCGGCATACAACGCGACTTGGGGATCGACGCCGGCGATGATGGCAAAAGCCAGAGCCTCGGGGATGAGGGCCAGGGCCACGACAAGTCCAGCCAGAATATCGGCCCGGATGTTCGAGAACCATTCTTCCCGCAGAGTATGCATTTTCATTTTGAAATCGTATCGTTGCCCGGCGCCATGCTCGGGAGAAGCGATGGCCGCCGTGGGTTTCCGCTGCCAAGCCAAGGTCGACATTCTACAAGATGCGCGATTGCGGTCGTTTGCCGCGGGCAGGGTGGCGTTGATATCAATAGCGGAAAAGATAGCCTTGTACAATTATTCAATAAATGTTGTATTATTGAATAATGAAAGAAGATCAAGCTGTTTCAGCTCTTGGCGCCCTTGCCCATGCCCAGCGCCTGCGGGTGTTCCGGGCTCTTGTCGTGGTTGGCTCCGCAGGCCTTACGCCTAGCGTGCTGGCCGATCAACTTGGTGTAGCGCGCAATGCGCTGTCCTTTCATTTGAAGGAGCTGGCGCATGCGGGCCTGGTGACTATCGAGCCGCAGGGCCGCAATCTGATCTACCGCGCCGATTTCGCCCATATGAATGGCTTGCTGGGCTACCTGACAGCGCATTGCTGCCAGGGCGGCGTGTGCGAGGTATCGGTTTCTTCCGCCTGTATCACCTGCTGACCAGGATTCTCATGACCGACAAGACATACAACGTATTATTTATCTGCACCGGCAATTCGGCGCGCTCTATTCTGGCCGAAGGTTTGCTCAACGAATTGGGCAAAGGCCGGTTCCGCGCGTATTCGGCGGGCAGCCATCCAAAAGGCAGCGTACATCCACTGGCGCTGGCGACCCTGCGGCGACTGCATTTTCCCATTGATACTTATCGCAGCAAAAGCTGGGACGAGTTCGCCCGCCCGGATGCGCCGCAACTTGATTTCATCTTTACGGTTTGCGACAACGCCGCCGGCGAAGTCTGTCCCGTTTGGCCGGGGCAACCCATGTCGGCGCATTGGGGCGTGCCGGACCCGGCCGCGGCCGAAGGCGGCGATATGCAGCGCAAGGCTTTCATGGATACCGCGCTGATCTTGAAGCGCCGCATAGAACTGTTCCTGTCTTTGCCGTTGCAGCGGCTGGACGCCATGTCTTTGCGCGAAGAACTGCGCGGCATTGGGAAGCAGTAAGCCTTATCACTTTATCAGTTAGATACGCGGAAACCGCATGCCTCAATATCGAATCGATTTACCGAATGTGGATGCGTCGCTGTTCGAGGCGCCGGATCGCGCCCGATTGTTGGCGCCTGTTGAACGGGCCACCCACGCGCCGCGTTTCCTGATGTTGTACGGTTCGCTGCGCGAGCGCTCATACAGCCGGTTCTTGACCTTCGAAGCGGCCCGGCTCCTGGAGGCCATGGGCGCGGAGGTCAAGATATTCGATCCTGTCGGCCTGCCCTTGCCGGACAGTGCCCCCGACACCGACCCCAAGGTTCGGGAATTGCGCGACCTTGCGCAATGGGCCGAAGGCATGGTTTGGACTTCGCCCGAGCGGCATGGCGCGATGACCGGCATCATGAAAGCACAGATCGATTGGATTCCCCTGGCCTTGGGCGCGTTGCGGCCCACCCAAGGCAAGACGCTGGCTGTGATGGAGGTATCGGGCGGCTCGCAATCCTTTAACGCGGTGAACCAGATGCGTTTGCTGGGACGCTGGATGAGAATGGTGACCATTCCTAATCAGTCCTCGGTCGCCAAAGCTTTCCTGGAGTTCGACGAGACCGGGCGCATGAAGCCGTCAAGCTACTACGACCGTGTTGTCGACGTGATGGAGGAACTCTTCAAGTTCACGCTGCTGACGCGCGATGCCGGCGCCTACTTGGTGAACCGATACAGTGAACGCAAAGAAAGCGCGCAACAGCTTTCCTTGCGCGTCAATCAGCGCGGCATTTAAGGTATGCGCGTGTTCCGCCTGCAAGTCCAATATATCCTGGGTCTTTATATATAAAAGGCCGGCGCATAAAAATATAGGATATTTGTACTGGACGCATAGGCCGTGTTTTTCACAGAATGGTATTTCTTTCTGGAGAAAACATGAGCCATTCCCATTATGCAGTCCAACCATCCGGGCTTGGGATCGGCGCCGATATTCTTGGCGTCGACCTGAAAAAACCGTTGGAGCCGCAGGAGGTCGATGCAATCAACGATGCATGGACCGAGCATTTGGTCTTGCGATTTCGCGCACAGCGCGATTTATCGGTGAACCAGCACATTGCCTTTTCAAAAAACTTCGGCCAGTTGGATAAAGCGCCCATCAAGAGCATAGACGCGGCCCAAGGGCAGGAACGTCCGCATCCGGAAATCGCCGTGATTTCAAACATCAGGATAAACGGTAAGAGAGTAGGCAGCCTGGGCTCCTCCGAAGCCGCCTGGCACTCGGACATGACCTATAAGGACACCCCTCCGAAAGCCAGTTGCCTGTACTCGGTTGAAATCCCCGCTCAGGGAGGCAACACCTATTTCCTGAATATGTATAAGGCCTATGAATCATTGGATGACGCGATAAAAAAGCGTGTCGAGAATCTGGGCTGCGTTCACGATGCCAGCCGAAACAGCGCCGGTGAATTGCGCGTGGGTTATATCGATCAACTGGATCCGACAAAAACAGTCGGCGCTATCCACCCTTTGGTCATCACCCATCCGCAGTCGAGGAAGAAAAGCCTGTTTCTTGGGCGCAGAAGGAACGCATATATTCCTTCCTTGTCTCTGGGCGAAAGCGAAGCGCTGCTGGATTTCCTGTGGGCCCATGCGATAGAAAGCGGCTCGGCCTGGGCGCAGGTGTGGCAGGTTGGCGATGTGGTGATCTGGGATAACCGCTGCACGATGCATAGGCGCGACGAGTTCGATGACAATGTGCGCCGATTGATGTTCCGCACGCAAATCACAGGCGTTGCGCCCAAGCAATGACCATAACGCGCCACGCTGATCACCAGGGCTATCCCTTTATGTTGAAAAAACCGACACTGGCGACCTTCATATCTATTGTCGCCGGCATTTTTCTTGCCGGGCCGGCTTCGGCAAGCAAGCATGTTTATCCCGAGCGCGCCGTCAAGCTTGTCGTGGCGGGGCCTGCGGGCGGCGGCACCGACTATACCGCGCGGCTGGTCGCCGAAAAGCTAAGCTCGATCCTGGAACAAACGGTGTTTGTCGAGAACCAGGCGGGCGCGTCCGGCCTGATAGGCGCCCGATATGTGAAAAACAGCAAGCCGGACGGCTACACGCTGTTGTTGGGGCAGACATCGACAAATGCCACCTTGCCTATCATCAATGCCGCGGCCGATTACGATGCCGAAGCTGATTTCACACCGATCAGCCTGCTCAGCATTTCTCAGGAGCTGCTGGTGGTGAACCAGGATTCGCCTTTTCATTCATTGCAGGACTTTCTGGCGGCGGCGAAAGCCCGGCCAGCTTATTTGACCTATGGAACGCCAGGCATCGGCCAGTCGCAACATTTACTGGCCTTGAAGCTGGAGCGCGCATTCGGCATTTCCCTGCAGCATATTCCCTATGTGGGAAGCGCCCCGGCGCTAAGGGATTTACTGGGCGGGCAAATCGACAGCATGCTGGTTACGCCGGGCGCGGCCATGCCCCTCATTGATAGCGGCCGATTGCGTGTGCTGGCGTTAAGCTCGGCGAAACGCAATCCCTTGCTGCCCAATGTGCCGACCTTCGAGGAAGCCGGCGCCAAGGGATTGATCCAATATTCCTGGATGGGGATTTTTGGTCCGAAAGGCTTGCCGCCCTCGATTCAGGGCCGGCTGTCGCTTGCGCTGCAGGCGGCATTCAAAGACCATGTCCTGGCCGATAAAATCAGCGCCATTTACAGTGACCCGATTGGCAGCGATGCGTCTTCTTTCCGTGTCTTTCAACAACGGGAAATCGAAGGCTGGCATACGTTCTTCGCCGAAAACCCGCAGGCCTTGCAGCAGGTGGCAGGCAATAAGCCCGCGGCCCATGGGCGCAGGCCGGATTAGCGCGGCCCGGATTGGCTGCTTGCGGCGTTGCTGATGACAACGCGGTTGCGGCCTTCTTTTTTTGCCTGATAAAGCGCGGTATCGCTGCGTTCCAGAAGCGTTCCCGGATGTTGCGCGCTGACCGCGTCGGCGACGATGCCTCCGCAACTGACCGTCAGGAAAGGCGCAGTGCCGGACGCGTCGTGCGCAATGTTCAATGCCGCGATTTTTTCACGCAGTTGCTCGAGAACGGCGGAAAAGTCGCGGGTGCCGGGCAGAAGCAGCGCAAACTCTTCGCCGCCATAGCGGGCAACCAGGTCATAGGGCCGTTGCAATGCGGCCGCTAGCGTATGGGCGACCGTGCGCAATGCTTGGTCGCCCGCGCCGTGTCCATACCGGTCGTTGTACGACTTGAAATGATCGACATCGACAATTGCCAGGCCCAGGGGCTCCGCCGAACGCATGGTATGGCGGCAGGCGTGAGCGAGGGCCAGATCGAAGCAGCGCCGATTGGCGATCCCTGTCAGTCCATCTTGAAGCGATAGCCGTTCCAGGTCCTCGCGCTGTTGCGCGAACTTCAGATGATTGCGGACGCGAGCGCGCACCAGGAGCGGGCGTATGGGCTTGGCGATGTAATCCGCCGCGCCGAGCAAAAGCCCGCGTTCTTCGTTTTGTTCGCTGGTTTGGCCTGTCACGAAGATCACGCCGATATTGGCTGTTTTCTCATCGGCTTTCAACCTGCGCAGGACTTCGTAGCCATCCATGTCCGGCATGCAGGCATCAAGCAGGATCAGACTGATTTTCTCGCTGGCGACCCGTTGCAGCGCCGATGGCCCATCCTTGGCGAGAATGATCCGGCCTTCATCCCGCAGCAGTTCCGCCAAGGTATTGCGGTTGATGCGTTCATCATCGACGACAAGAATAGTGGGGCGTGTTTGCGGATTCATGTGGCACGCTTTTGGGAGGATGGGTTGGTCAGACTGTTCCTGAGCCTGGCAAGCGCCGCGTTCGCGGCGTCCAGTTCGATATCGTCGTAGAGGCTGCGGATCTCATCCACCAGGGCCGCCTCTTTGCGTCCCGCCAGCATTGCCGCGAGTTCCGCCAGCAAGGCTGCCGCGGCGTAATCGCCGCAAGCAATCAAAGGTTCTATGCGCTCCAGGAGCGGCAGAATTAAGCGGTTTCTCTGTTTTCCGGCCCTTGTCTTGATAGAGACGCGCGTTTCAGCCTGCTTCTCAAGCTCGTCGCGAACCAGGAGAAGAACGTGATTCAACTGCTCGCGGAATTCCGCGATATCCCTGTTCATTGTTTCGGGGTCATCCGCGCGGGCCGAACGCTCGAGGTTCTCGGCCGCATGGAGCAAGCCTGTGGCGGCAAGATAGCCCGCAGCCCCTTTGACCAAATGCGCCAGTCCAAAAATATTATCCGGACTATTGGCCTGGGATAAGGCCAGGCGCTGCGGCACATCCGAGAAGTCCCGCAGGAAGCCGCGCAGCAAGCGGTCGAGCCGGTCGAGATCGCCGCCCATGCTTTGAAGGGCGGCGGACAGATCGATAGGGGCCGTGCCGACGCCATCGGACGGCGCGGGCGATTTATTGTCCGGAAACGCGATTGCCGCCGCATTGCCGGCCAGGACGCCGGCCAGGGTGCTGTACAGCAGGGCCTCGTCTATCGGTTTGGTCAGGTGGGCCGTCATCCCTGCGCGCAGGGTGGCTTCCTTATCCTCGATACGAGCCTGCGCCGTCAAGGCGATAACCGGCAGCGCGGCCCAGGCGGGATTAAGACGTATGCGCCGCGTCGCTTCAAGACCATCCATGTCCGGCATATGCATGTCCATCAACACGGCATCGTAAGTGTGGCGCTCAAGCAGGCGCAGCGCTTGCGCGCCGCCGGCTGCGGCATCGACCATCATTCCGGCAAGAGCGAGGAAATCGGTTGCCACCTCGCGATTCAACGCATTGTCGTCCACCAGTAGAATCCGGCGACCGGCAAGCAAGCGCCCGGTGGCTTCGCCGGTTATCCGCCGTTCCGGCGGCACGAGCGATGCCGGATGGTCTTTCCTTTGCTCTGGACCGGAAATCGTTGGAGGAGGAAAAAATACGTGCTGGATGGCATTGAACATCATCGATTCGGTGACAGGCTTGATCAGCAAGCCCTGAAGATCAAGTGCGTCCACTTGCTGCAGCAGTTCTTCACGTCCATAGGCGGTCACCATCAGAACCGCTGGAGTGCGGCGCAGGCTGGCGTCGGCGCGTATTCGCCGCGCCGCTTCCAGGCCGTCCATGCCAGGCATGCGCCAATCCATCAGGACCAGGTCGTAGGGCGCGCCCCGGGCCGAGGCGGCCCGCAGCACGTCGAGCGCAACGGCGCCGGAGGGGACGCTGTTGCTCGTCATGCCGAACATTCCCACCATGTCGGCGAGGATTTCGCGCGCGCTGGCGTTATCGTCCACGATAAGGACGCGCCTGCCGCCAAGCGGATGCGCGGCATCCGGCACGGCGGCAGGCGGGGCAGCCACCAGATCGATAGTGAAGCGAAAGAGGCTGCCGCGGCCCGGCTCGCTTTGAACTTCGATCTTTCCACCCATTTTTTCGACCAGCCGCTTGCTGATCGACAAGCCCAGGCCCGTGCCCCCGTAGCGGCGCGAGGTGCGTGAATCGGCTTGCGTAAACGGCTGGAAAAGGCCTGAAATCTGGTCGGCGTCAAGCCCGATGCCGGTGTCGCGGACGGAAAACTGCAACATCTGGCTGCCTGCCGTGGCGACAAGACAGACGGCGACGACGATTTCGCCCTCGCTGGTGAATTTCACCGCATTGCCAACCAGATTGATCAACACCTGCGATAGCCGCAATGGGTCGCCCTTCAATGTGCGCGGCACTTCCGGGGCCACCGCATAGATGATTTCCAGTCCTTTTTCCTCTGCGCGCAGAACCGTGGCGAGCGAGAGCGTATCGAGCACGGCCTCCAGTTCGAATTCTGTGTCCTCCAGATCAAGGCGGCCGGCCTCGATCTTCGAGTAATCCAGTATGTCGTTGATAATGCCCAGCAGAGTCTTGGCCGAGGCGTCGATTTTTTCCAGATAGTTGCGCTGCTTGGGCGACAAGTCGGTTTGCAGGGTCAGCCGGGTCATGCCGATCACCGTGTTCATGGGCGTGCGGATTTCGTGGCTCATGGTGGCGAGGAATTCGCCCTTGGCCCGCTCGGCGGTTTGCGCGGCGTCCCTGGCCATTTCGAGCGCCGCCGCCGCTTCGCGTTCTTTGGTGATGTCGCGCACTATGCCATCCCAGACGCTTGAGCCGTCGGGCCGGATTGACGAAGGCGCCGAGCGGATTTGCATCCAGATAATGAGCCCGTCGCGCTTCTGGATGCGGAATTGGTGGTCGAAAGGCTCACGCGTTGCGAGGGCGCTGGCGCTGGCAGCCATATAGCCTGCCAGATCGTCCTTGTGGATAAGCCGCAGGAAAGCGCGGAAATCGTCGGTGATTTTGTCTGGCGCAATGCCGATCAAGCCCAGAATGCCCGCGCTCATATAGAGCATGGCAGCCTGGCCCTGCGGGTTGTGCTCGAGGCGGAAAATTGCGCTGCCGGGCATGTTGTCGGCCAGGGCGGCCAAGCGCGCGCGGGCTTCCTTGCGCTCGGTAATGTCCTGCACCGTTCCGGTCAGGCTGGTGATTACTCTCGAAGAGTCGTAGTTTGCCTGGCCTCGGATATGGGCCGCGAAACTTGAGCCATCCATCCGGTAATGCTCGGTTTCGACGTCATAGGGCTGGCCGGTCGTCGAGCATCGTTCGATGGCCGTGGCCACTTTCCTGTAGCCGTCCGCAGGCAGCAGCTTTTGCAAATCGGCAAGCGTCATTGCGGGGCCGGCGGGGTCGATGCCATTCATCTCGGAGAGCATCTGCGAGCAGGTGAACTGCCCATTGGTCAGATCGAGCGTCCATGAGCCGATCCGCGCCAGTTTTTCGGCCTGTATAAGGCGTTCGCGCTGCAAGCGCAGTTCATGTTCGACGATCTTCCTGCCGGTTATATCGCGCGCAATACCGATAAGGCCGATGACCCGGCCATCGGCATCCCGGCGCGGGCTTTTCGTGACCAGGAAAATGCGCTCGATGCCTTGCAGCGTCAGTGTTTCTTCCGTGGTCGAGGCCTTGCCGCTGGCGATGAGCCGGATTTCGTCCCGCCGGATTCTGGCGCCGATCGTGTGACCGAACAAATCGCCCGCTGTCCTGCCCAGGGCCTGCGCGGCGGCCACGCCCGTAAAGCGTTCCGCGGCCTGGTTGAACAGCAGGAAGTGGCCGTGGACATCCTTGAGGAAAATCGCGGCGGTCGCTCCATCCATGACGGCCTGAAGCCGATGGGCTGTTTCGTGCAATTGAGCGGTGCGTTCGGTGACCCGCTGCTCGAGTTCGGCATGCAAGCGCTGGACGGCTTGTTCGGCTTCGACGCGCTCGGTGATATTGCGCACCATGCCGAGAAACAGCTTTTGCCCCTGGATCAGATGGCAGGAAACTCGCACCTCGACCGGAAAGAGGCTGCCGTTCTTGCGGCGATGATGCGAATAGACGGTGGCGGCCGCGCCCGGTTGCGTCTGGCTCCAGATATCTTCCTTTTGCGCCTGGGTCAGGTCGGTCGAAACATCGACTGCCGACATGCGCAGCAACTCTTGGCGGGTATAGCCCAGATTCCGGCAGGCGCTATCGTTGACATCGAGAAAACGCCCCTTGTCATCGTGAAGGAAAAAATCATCCAGCGCATTGTCCACCAAAAGCCTGAAACGCTCCTCGCTGACGCGCAGGGCCTCCCGGCTTTTCAGCTCCGTGGCTGAATGCCCGGCTTGGCCGACCAGTATGGCCAGGTGGCTTTCGATGTGTTCGCGGGTTTGCGCCATCAGCCTTTTTTGCGTGCCGGAATAGGCTCTGGGCGCGGCGTCCAGGCTATCGATAACGCCGAAAAGAGTGTCGTCGGGCCAGAAAATGGGCATCCCAAGATAGGAAGCCGCGCCGCGTGCTGCGCCGGCGCCGCCGCGCCATTCCGGATCGCAGGAGGTATCCGGGATATCGACAATGCCGCGTGTGCGGATGACCTTGCCGCAGAAGAACTCTGCTTCCTGGCGGCCTACCCGTTTGCCGAAATGGATGATTTCATGAGGAGCGCGCGCCGTTGAAGCCTTGAGGCCATCGGTGCGCACGATACGCCCGATGTTGGTTTCCATGACTTCGGTCAGGGTGCGCAGCAGATTTCCCCACCGTTCGGCCATCTCCCTGGATATGGTCGTCGCGCCCCGCATCGATAATAAATCGGTCATGGCTATGAGTCTTCCGAAGGTTTGTGGTGCAGCCTTGATTTTTATTACTGATGGCCCGACCGGCCGGAAGGCGCGTCAGAGACGAAAATAGTCTAACAGAGTTTGGAAGCCTTTCGAAAAGAAAAACGATGGCGAGCGCGCGCCGTATTGAAAGGAAAAGTATGGCTTGCAGCGGATTTGTGCAAGAGCTTGCACAAGGCATCGAGGTGCCGGAATTCGTCTTGTTTCGACGAACACATCGTACTGCTGCGGCTGGCGCCGGCCGAATCGGCGGGCGAAGCCCGCGTAATCCGGCCCGCCGCCGTCTCTTAATGCAGAAACAAAGCGAGGAGAATAATAATTGGGATGGGAACGCCCAGCAGGAATAATAAAATCGATCGCATGATTCAGATCCTTGAATGGCAGTGGTTTATATGGCGCTTGCGCGGGCGAAGGCATCATCGAGATCACGGCGGCGACCGCCCCAAATCGCGGCAAGGCTTGCAAAAAAGGCGCCGCACAATAGGGCGACAAATGTCCATAGCGCCGTCGTGGCCGCCGCTTTTCGCGCCGCATCGGCAGCAGTTTTGGCTTCGGTCTTCGCCTTTTCGATGGCTTGCAGCGCTTGCGCATGCAGATCGGCAATGCGTTTTTCGGCGGCTGCCTGGTCCAGGCCGGTGCGTTGGGCAACCAGTTTTCCAAGATACGCCTTGTCGTCGGGGCTTAGTGTTCCTGTACTGATGCCATGCAAAAGTATTGTGGCGGCTTCGCTTTGAGCTTGCCTTGGGTTTTCATCGGCGGCAGGGCGATCCCCGCGGAACAAGGCGTCGACAAAGTAAGAGATGGATCCGCTGTCTTTGTCCATCGTGGCGGCGGCGCTTTGCGCGGCCGGCAGGATCGAGGATGCCGCTTTGCCCGCCGTGGTGCCGACCGTGCCTGCTATTCCGCCCAGTACAGAGCCCACAAGGGCGGCCGTCGCCAAGGACGCGACCGCCCAGCTAAGCAGGCCGTGGGCCGTATCGCGGAAATATACTTCGTCGGTCTGCACTCCGGTCCATCTGACACGCAGCCGGCCTGCCAAATAGCCGCCCAGTCCTGATGCGGCAATTTGCGTCAAGGCCAGCCAGATGGCGGTGGAAATGCCTATCGCCGCGGCGCTTGCGCCTTCAGACGACCACGGCGATACCGCTGAAAATCCCAGTCCGGCCCCTAGAATTATCAAAATCAGGGAAAGCGCGGCGGCCGCCGCCGCGCCGGCGAAAATCGCTGTCCAGGACACGCCGCTGGCATTTGGCCCCGGCATTCCCGCGGCAAGGACAGGCGTATTCCGGTCGATTTCTGTATTCTGCATGATGGACTCCTCGCCCTTTGTTGATCGAGCTCCGTCTCAGGGACTATTCCATGAGACGGCGATTCCGGGGCAAGTCTCATGCCTGACTTGGCAATCCATATACTATTTGTTGACTGACAGGGGCGCGCGAACGCGACGAGGCGGGTGGCGTCTAGGCTGGACTCAATAAATGCCGCATCATTTGCCTGACATAAACCGGCAGTTCGTCCGCTGTCCGCACACATAGCACCAAATCCCGGGATGCCCATTCATCGGTCAGGGTAAGTCGTTTGATGTGCGCGGATCTGGCGCAGCGCATGGCGGCTGTTTTCGGGACCACGCCGATGCCGATTCCTTGGCCGACCATGCGGCAGACCGCATCGATGCTGCGCAGGCGCACCCGATAGTTAAGCTGCTTGCCCGCTTTGCGCGCATGATGCGCCACGTGTTCCTGCAGGGCGCTGCCTTCGATCAAACCCACGAAGTCATAGCCGGCAACCTCTGAAAGACTGATAGACGTTCGCTGCGCCAACTCATGGCCTTTGGCGACGATCAGCGCCAGCGGGTCCGGGCGGAAGGCATAGGTTTCCAGCCCCTGCAGATTCGCGGAATCCGCCACGACGCCGATGTCGGCCATGCCGGCGCGTATCGCGTCGGCGATTTCATAGCTTAGCCGTTCTTCCAGATCGACCGATATTTGCGGATATTGCGCTAAAAATGTGCTCAGGATGCCGGGCAGGTATTCACTCAGGGCGGAGGTATTGCAAAGCAGCCGCACATGCCCCTTCAGCCCTTTACCGTACTGGTCGAGTTCCCCTCGCATGCGGTCCATCTGTTGCAGGACGGTACGGGCATGATGCAATAAGGTTCTTCCCGCCGGCGCCAGTTGGACTCCGCGCCGATCGCGGACCAGCAGCGCTACGCCCAGGGTATCTTCCATGCCTTTGATGCGCTCGCTTGCCGATGCCAGGGTCATGTGCGAGCGATGGGCGCCGCCAGTGATGGTCCCGGCCTCGTGGACGTTCAAGAACAAGCGTAGATCGGTCAGGTCAAAGCGCATGAAAAAATCATAGCATGGCCTAAGGCCTGTTATCACCAGTCACGCGGGCGGGGATTTGGCGTTAACAGGCCCTGGCTCAGGCTGGGCCTGAGACTGGCTTCGAGATATCCTGATTTCCACCGAGCCGGAACTACTCCAGAATAGGGCTTCGTTTACATGGCGCAAGCCGTTCTTTGATGGTGTTTCCCGAAATGATTTCCAATTTATCGCCGGAATTATCCGTGCTCGTTGCCCTGGTATTCATGCTTGCGGGAGTGGTCAAGGGAGTCGTTGGCCTGGGCCTGCCCACCATTTCGATGGCCTTGCTGGCCTTGTTCATGACGCCGGCGCAAGCGGCCGCGATGCTGGTCATTCCTTCCTTGGCGACCAATATATGGCAAGCCTGGCCTCTGCGTATGCCTAAGGATCTTCTGGCCAAATCGCTCGGATCCGATGCGTCCCCTGACGGGAAGCCCGTCAGGGGGATGGGGCAGTCGGGTGGATTTGATCAGAGGGTTCACAGGCCTTTGCTTGGGCGTATCGGCGGCATGCAGTTGGGTATTGGCATTGGCGCCTTGGCGGGCGCCTGGATTCTGGGAGCGCCCACGGGGGAATGGGCCTCCGTATCGTTGGGGGGCGCGCTGGTCGCTTATGCCGCATGGGGGCTTTTCGCCCATCCTTTAACGATACCGGCTCGCATGGAAAAATGGCTTGGACCTTTGGTGGGCGCCGTGACGGGGGTAATTACCGCGGTCACCGGCGTATTTGTCGTACCGGCCGTTCCTTATCTACAGGCCTTGGCGCTTGGACGGGACGACCTGATCCAGGCCATGGGCGTTTCGTTTACGGTTTCCACGGTGGCGTTGGCTGCTGGATTATGGATTAACGATAGCTATCCGGTCTGGGCGGCCGGCGCCTCGGTCGTCATGCTGATTCCGGCCTTGGCGGGCATGTACGCCGGCCAGTTGCTGCGCAAGTCGCTTTCGCCGCAGGCTTTCCGCCGTTGCTTTTTGATCAGCCTGGCGATACTGGGTATTTATTTGCTGGTCGAGCAACTCTTGCCGTAAGTGCCGAATCCCTTTGATCCGACGTTCCAGCGGTCTCTATCAGACCGCTCATGCTCATAGTTGCTCCCTGAATAAATGTATAGTAGGATGTATACATCACACCATACAAATATCAAAGAATGAATACAACTACCAGCGCCAAGGATTCACGCCCTCTGTATGACACCGTTTATGCCACCCTCAGGGAACGCATCGCGGATGGCACGCTACAGGCGGGCGAGATCGTCACCGAGGTGCAGTTGGCCGATATCCTGTCGGTCAGCCGGACGCCGGTGCGCGATGCGGTTCGGCGCCTGGTTGCTGAAAACCTTCTGATCATGCCCAAAAAGGGTGCTGTCAGGGTCTATTCGCCCACTGCCGCCGACCTGGCCGATGTCTATTGCACACGCGCGGCGCTGGAAAGCATGGCCGCACGGCTCGCCGCGATGGGCTCGGACGATGCTTTCGTGAAAAAGCTGAACGGCATTTGCGATTCCTGCTCGCAGTTGCCCGAAGAGAACCTGGTGTCCGCCGCGGCCGCGCTCAATGGCAGTTTTCATCAAGCCATTCTGGATCGCGCCGACAACGCCCGCATCAGCAATCTCCTGGCGAATCTCAACCCAATCATTGTCCGCTACCGGCATATTTCGCTGACGTTTCGCGATCATCTCACCCAGTCCTGGGAGGAGCACCGGACGATCGCGCAATTGTTCGCGCAATGCAGCCCGGAAACAGTGGAAACCCACGTCAGGACCCACATCCTGAAAGCCGGCGGACGTATCGTCGCCACCATGCAGGCCCTTGAAGGGCCGCGCGCATCGACTCTCTCAATGGACATGGTCTTGAACGCCTAGCGCAACTGTCCAATTTAACGTTATCAATCGAGAAATCATGAAAAGAAATCGTATTACCAAGGTTGAAGCCGTCAGTCTTTACGTACCGTTGAAAGAAAAAATCCAGGCGCCGATCAGCGTGCCGCATGCCTCGGAACTGGAGGACATTATTTTCAGCGGATACCGCACAACCCTGGTGCGCATCGACACCGAGGAAGGGATAAGCGGCGTGGGCGAGTGCATGGTCAGGCTGACGCCCACGGCGACCCGCGATATCGTTCGCGATCTCACGCCTATGCTGATCGGCCGCGACGTCCTGGACCGCGAAGCAATCTGGGAATTGCTGTACGGCACGATGATGAACCGGGGCCATTCGCGCGGCTTTTACACCGAGGCGATGAGCGGCATCGATATCGCCTTGTGGGATTGCGCGGCCAAAACACTGGATGTTCCGCTCTACACGCTGTTGGGCGGACGGCATCACCAGAAACTGGCGGCCTATGCCTCGTCCATACGTTTCCGCGAAATGGACGTGGTCATTGCCCAGGCGCTGGATTACAAGAAGCGCGGGTTCAAGGCAATGAAGATCAAGATTGGCCGCAATCTGGATAACCCCAAGCTGGATATTGATTTTGTCCGCTCGATCCGCGAAGCCGTGGGCGATGATATCCGGCTGATGGTCGATGCGAACTGCGCCTACGGCGAAGATGTCGCAACCGCGATGAAAGTCGGGCGCGCCATGCAGGACCTGGATATTTATTGGTTCGAAGAGCCCCTCAGTCCGGATAACATAGACGGCAATGCGCAACTTGCAGCCGCCCTGGACATCAACATTGCGCTGGGCGAAGCCGATTTCATGATGTACGGCGCGCGGGAATTTATCGCGCGCAAGGCCGTCGATATTTTCCAGCCCAACATAAGCCGTACTGGCGGTATCACCGAAGCGCGGCGTATCGCGGCCATGCTGCAAGCGCATCACATTCCCTATGCGCCGCACACCGGCAGCTGCTCGGCGGTCTGCCTGGCGGCCACGCTGCAGTTCGCGGTGTCGCTGCCGAATTTCCTGATGTTCGAGTATATGCAAAGCGACTGGTCCAAGACCCAGCCGAATCCGTTGCGCCACGATCTGCTCAAACAGCCTGTGGAAGTGTTCGAGGATGGTTTCATGGTCATCCAGGAACGGCCCGGCATCGGCGTCGAGCTTAACGAAGACGTGGTGGACAACTGGCGCGTCGCTTGACCGCATTCCTATGCCGACCGATCCCGCCGCACATCCCGCAACCGGTCACGCCCACCTGGCGGTGGATAACGCATGGCTGGCCAAGCGAACCGAAAATGCGATAGATGGCGCGCTTCCCATTGTGGATGCGCACCACCATCTTTGGGATCGTTCGCGGTCGCCTCGATACTTGCTGGACGATCTGTTGGCGGACCTGGATAGCGGCCACAATATCATTGGCACAGTGTTCGTCGAATGCCGCGCCATGTATCGCGCCGACGGGCCGGCTGGATTGCGGCCAGTCGGGGAAACCGAGTTCGTCAATGGCATCGCGGCGATGAGCGCCAGCGGCGATTATGGCGCGTCGCGGCTCTGCCGCGGCATTGTGGGCTCGGCGGATCTCAGGCTTGGCGATCAGGTGCGCGCCGTTATCGAGGCGCACCAGCGCGCCGGCGGCGATAGGTTCCGGGGAATCCGGCAAATCGCCGCTTGCCATGACAGCCCGCAAGTACGAGTAGCCGGGCCTGTCCCGCAGCCGGAATTGCTGGCCGACTCGGATTTTCGCAAGGGGTTTGCGCTGCTCGCGCCGTCCGGCCTTAGTTTCGACGCCTGGGTCTACCACACTCAACTTGGCGAAGTCGCCGATCTGGCCAGGGCGTTTCCCGATACGGCAATTATGCTGAACCATAGCGGCGGCCCGATCAGGATCGGGCCGTATGCGAATCGGCGGGAAGAAGGTTTTTCCGAATGGCGCGATGGGATGCAAGAGCTGGCCCGTTGCCCTAACGTCTTGGTGAAACTCGGCGGTTTGGGGATGCGGCTGGGGGGATACGCCTTCAACGAAAGGCCTAGGCCGCCTTCTTCGGCTGACCTGGCTGCCGCTTGGAGGCCATTTCTTGAAACCTGTATTGAAGGGTTCGGCAGCAAGCGTTGTATGTTCGAAAGCAATTTTCCCGTGGAAAAGGGCAGTTGCAGCTACGGCATTCTCTGGAACGCATTCAAGCGTATTACGTCGGCCTGTTCGCCCGATGAAAAGACCGATCTGTTTTCCCGTACCGCCGCGTGCGCCTATAGGCTGGATGGGCTTTCCGTCCCGGCCGGGGCCGGTTCGCTGTTCTCCCTCAAGTAAACCAGAACGATTAGAGGCTAAAAATGAAACGACATTTGCGTGGATTTGCAAAAGCATGTTTGGCGGCAGGCTTGGTTCTAGCATGCGCCCAGGCTCAAGCGGCGGATGCGGGAAAAGGGTTTCCCGCCAAGCCGATCACCTTGCTGGTAGGCTTTGCCGCGGGCGGAAGCGTCGATAACGCCGCGCGCCTGATTGCCCAGACGCTCGGCGCGGCGGGCTGGAATGTCGTGGTTCAGAACCGCACCGGCGCCAGCGGCCTGATAGCCATGCGCGAACTGGCTCGCAGCGCGCCGGACGGCTATACCTTGATGATGGGATCGGTCAGCAATCTCGCGATGGTGCCGGCGGCGATGAAGAATCCGCAGATCGACCCGGTACGGGATCTCGCGCCTGTCGTGCAGATCGGAAGCGCTCCGTTGGTGCTTATTGTTCCACCTGATTCGCCGATTCATTCCGTCAAGGATTTGATCAAGCAGGCAAAGGGCAGCGCCGACGGCCTGAACTACGCTTCGGGCGGAATTGCTACGCCGCCCCATCTGGCTGGCGCATTGTTTGCAAGCATGGCGGGTGTTTCGGTCAACCATATTCCGTATCGCGGCGAGGCGCCGGCCATTGTCGACCTGATCGGCAAGCAAGTACCGGTGATGTTTGCGAACATTACCGCGGCGATGCCGCAGGTTCAGGGTAAAACGCTACGCGCGGTGGCGGTGACAAGCAAGGAGCGCGTACCCGTGGCGCCTTCGATCCCGACAATGTCGGAATCCGGCTTGCCCGGCTTCGAAGTGCAGAACTGGTATGGCATCATGGCGCCCGCCGCCACGCCCGGCGACGTCGTGGCCCGCATCCATGATGAGGTGACGAAAGTGTTGCGCCAACCCGATCTGAAGAAGCAGTTTTCCGACCAGGGTTTTACTATCGAAAACATGTCGTCAGCGGATTTCGGCAAGCACATTCAATCCGAATTTGATAAGTGGGCGAAGGTTACCAAGGCGGTCGGGGTGACTCTCGACTAGATGCCTATGGCCGTCAGGCGGGGCGTTTCAGGTAGACGGTATGTCATACCGAGCCGGTCAGCCGGATCTCCGCCGATAGGCCGCCGCCTTCCCGGTTGCTCAGGATCAGATTCCCGCCGATCACCGAGGCCAACTGGTGGGCGATGGCCAGCCCCAGGCCGGTGCCGCCCGTGTCGCGGCTGCGTGAGTTTTCCAGACGGTAAAAAGGCTGCAATACCGCATCGAGCTCGTCTTGCGGAATGCCGGGTCCCCGGTCCAGCACGAAAATCGAAATGGAATTTTCGTCCGGAGAGCGTATGCAGACCTCGGCCGCACCCGCAAATTTCAACGCATTATCGATCAGATTGCCCAATATGCGGCGCAATGCATGCGGGCGAGTCAAGAGCGGCGCCGCATGGCTTCCATTCAGGCTTACGTCTTTCCCGCTGTCCTGATAGTCGCAGACCAGGCTATCCAGGAAGGCGTCAAGGTCGATGCGGCCTGGTGTTTCCGTGATGCCGTGGGCGCTGCGCGCATAGGCGATGCCTTCGCGGACCAGGCGCTCCACTTCGTCCAGGTCTTGCGTCAGCTTTTCTTTATCGGCGGATTCCTCCATGAATTCCGATCTGAGCTTCATGCGCGTAATCGGCGTTTGCAGATCGTGGGAAATGGCGCCCAGTATTTGCATGCGCTCCGCCAAATGAGCCGAAATACGGTCTTGCATGGCATTGAATGCCATGGCCGCGTGCGCCACTTCGGCAGGCCCGCTTTCGCTCAGGCGGGGGCTTTTTTTGTTTGGGTCGAGCGAATCGGCGGCATGGGCAAGCCCAGTCAGCGGGCGGATGGCCGAGCGGACGGCAAGCCAGGCGCACCCCGCCAGCAGCGCAAGCTGCGCGAGCAGCACCACGGGCAGCCACAGCGCCAGCGGCATGATGGACAGATGCATATCCACGGTGACAGGCTGGCCGTCTTTCAGCCGCACGCGCGCCTGGATATGCCTGGGATCCCCGGATACGCTGCGTATCGTCAGCGGATAGGCTTCTTTCAATGCATGACTCAATAGCTTTGCCGGCCGTCTGCGCGGCGGCAGTCGCCAATGGCTGATCGGCCTGGCCGTTGCCCAGGAGATAACGGCGGTTTCCGTTATCCAGGCGAGCCAGCCAGGCCGGGCGCTCGTCCGCGGGCAGGCGATCCAGAATGGCGATGGCCACAACGATGTCGCGCTCCAGATTGTCCAGCATCATCGACTTGGCCGCGTCATAGCGTTCGTAGAAGAGCAAGGCGAAAGACAGGGCGTGGGCCAGCACCAGCCCGACCAGGAAAATCAGGAAGAGCCTGGCCACGAGAGTGCGGGGCCATGCCCGCATACGCCCTTGGGTGCCGGATACGTTCGTCATGGCTGCTCTGATATTTCGACAGCGGCGGAAAACACATAGCCTTCGCTGCGCACGGTCTTGATGTAGCTGGGCTCGCGCGCGTCTTCGCGCAGGCGCTGGCGCAGACGGCTGACCAGCAGGTCGATGGAGCGGCCGAAAAGGTCGGCGTCGCGTCCTTGCGTCAGGTTGAGCAACTGGTCGCGGTTCAGGACACGCTGCGGATGATCCAGGAATACACGCAGCAGCCGGTATTCCGCGCCGCTCAGCGACACAATGGTGCCGTCGGCGTCAAGCAGGTGGCGGGCCGTGGTGTCCAGCCGCCAATCGCCGAACGCGACCTGCCGGCCGGGTTCGGTTACCTGGAAATTGGGCGGCAGCATGCGCGTGCGGCGCAGGACCGCCTTGATGCGGGCCAACAGTTCGCGCGCCACGAAAGGCTTGACGATGTAATCGTCCGCGCCCATTTCCAGGCCGATGACGCGGTCCATGTCGTCGTCGCGCGCGGTCAGCAGCAGCACCGGCGATTTTCCGGTGTTTGCCGCCGCGCAGTTCGCGGCAAAGCACCAGGCCGTCGTCGCCCGGCATCATGATGTCCAGCACGATCAGGTCGACCGCCGTGTTTTCAAGCAGGGCGCGCATCTGCCGGCCGTCGGCCGCGAACGTGACGTCCAGGCCGTTCTTTTTCAGGAAATTGCCGACCAACTCGCGGATTTCACGATCGTCGTCGACAATCAGGATGTGATCCACATGGTCCATCATCGGCTACCTGTCCCGGGAATATGACGGCAGGGTCCGCCCGACGGGCTTACCCTCGCGGCACATTGTATCCAAACGGGCAAGCTGCGGACTCCCGGCCCATGCCGCAATGCGGGGGCGCCCGGATACGGCATGCATGCTGATGATCGCGCCGCAATGGCGGGATCCTGAAAATAATTGCTCGGCCATTGTGTTCTCCTGAAGTGGGATTTCAGTGTTATAGCGCCTGGCGCCGCATGAATTGTGTCGTACTGTGTACAGAGCCTCGCGCGATACAAAACATTGAAATTCTATGCGATCCGGACATAGACGGGATACCTGATCCCGGTCAAATGTAGTCTTTCCAATGACCGGATCACACCTCATGGCCTCGATCGATACTCCTCTTGCCCTGCTTGCCGGGGTGCTGACCATTGCATCGCCCTGCGTATTGCCGCTGCTGCCCATCCTGCTGGGCACATCTGTCGAGCGCTCGGGCCGTTTGCGGCCTCTTTTCGTGGTCATGGGCTTTGTCCTGGCGTTTGCCGGACTGGGGATAGCGCTCAGCCTTTTGTCGAATTCGATCGAATTCGTGCACGAGGGGGTGCGTTCGGCCTCGATAGCCCTGCTCGCGATTTTCGGCTTGCTGCGCATTTGGCCGCAGCCGTATGACTGGCTGATCGCCAGGTTTGGCGGGCCGCTGCAGCGCGTTGTGTCGTTGACCGGCAATACCGGCAGCGGCAACGCGGGCGGTTTCGTGCTGGGCATGTCGCTGGGAGCGGTCTGGACGCCATGCGCCGGACCGGTGCTGGCGTCGATATTGATTCTGGCCGCCAAAGCGCAAGACCTGGGCCAGTCCAGCCTGCTGCTCTTGTTGTACGCCATAGGCGCCGGGATACCCATGCTGGTCATTGCCTATGGCGGCAAGTTCATCGCAACGCGAGTCGGCAAGGTTGCCCGGCATGCCCATCGGCTGCAGCAGGGGTTCGGCGTGCTGTTGCTGCTGACCGCGTTCGCCATTTATTTCCAGTACGACATTCTGATTTATGCCTGGATTTCCAACCTTTTCAACTGACCACCAAGGAGTAACACATGCTTCCCACACTGAGAAAACTGACACTGGCTGCCTTGTTTCTGACTTCAGCGGTGCATGCCGCGCCGCAAACAGACCCGGTGCCCGCCCCGGAATTCGCCGGGATCGAGAAATGGCTAAACAGCGAGCCGCTGACCATGTCCGCCTTGCGCGGCAAGGTGGTATTGGTCGATTTCTGGACTTATACCTGCATCAACTGCATACACACGCTGCCCTATGTCAAAAGCTGGCACCAGAAGTACAAGGACCAAGGCTTGACGGTTGTCGGCGTGCATACCCCGGAGTTCCCATTCGAGCGTTCCAGCAAGAACGTGGCCGCGGCGATCGAGCGCTTCGGCATCGAGTATCCCGTAGCGCAGGATAATCGGTATACGACATGGGAGGCATACAACAACAATTATTGGCCCGCAGTTTATCTGATCGATAAACAAGGCAAGATTGTCTACAGGCATTTCGGCGAAGGCAACTACAAGGAGACCGAGGCTGCGATCCAGAATCTGCTGGCGCAGCCGGGGCAGGCAAGCTAAGCGCGGGCAGCGGCTGGCCGCGCCATCAAGGTGAACTCCTTGGGCGGCAGGAAAAGCACGGTCACGGCGGCGATTAGCAGGAAAATGCCGGCGCTGCCGAAGGCGATCCAGTGGGTGCCGAACATTTCGTAGCCCCAGCCGCCCAGCCATGAACTGATCATTGCGCCTATCTGGTGACCCAGGTAGGCGCAGCCGTACAGTACGCCGACCAATCGCACGCCATAGATATCGGCCATGATGGCCGACGACAGGGCAATGCTGCCGGCCCATACAATGCCGCCCAGGGCCGCCGTGGCATAGAGCTCCCAATGCGCGCCGGCGAGCATCAAGGCAAAGAATCCCAGGCCCCTGACCAGGTAGATAGCGGACAGGAGCTTCTTGCGCGGCAGGCTGTCGGAAAACCGGCCCAGCAGCAGGGTGCTGAAAATGGCGACCAGGCCGATCAGCCCTATGCCCAGCGAACTGGTCGTGGCATCGAAACCGTGATCCATCAGCATGGGGACGCCGTGTGTGCCCAGCAGATTCATGCTGAAGCCGCAAGCGAACAAGCCCGTGGTGATCTTCCAGAAGGGCGCGGTGCGCAGGGCGTCGCGCAGCTTCAGGCTTTCCTGCCGGGAGCGCATGCTCATTGGCTGGGCGGCGATCTGCTCGGATGTCTGGTCGCCATGTTCCGGCGCATCGTCGCGAATGACGAAGAGCGCCATGGGGACGGTGAACAGAGTATAGATGGCGGCGAACCCAAGTATGGTTGCCTGCCAGCCCACCGCCTGGATTGCGCTGGTCAGCAGCGGCGTCATGACCGCGATGCCCGCCATGGAGCCGGTGGACAGAAAGAACAAGGCCATGCCCCGGCGGCGGATGAACCATCTGGCGAGCACGGGGGTAAGCGTAATCGGGCTGGCCAAGGCAAGGCCGAGGGACAGCAATATGCCGAAGGCGAGCAGGAAACTGACGGAGTCGCGGGCGTTTACCGTCCAGATCGACGCCACTACGACAATGGCATTGCCCAGCAACAAGACCGGGCGCGTGCCATATTTGCCGACCAGGTAGCCCGCAAACGGCATGCCCAGGCCATAGCAAAGCATGCCAATGGCGATGATGCCCGAGAGCAGGCTGCGGGTAAAGCCGAGGTCTTGCACCATGGGCAGGAAAAAGGGCCCTATGCCCATGCGCATGCCTACCGTCAGCAAGGTCAGCACCGTTGCCGCGGCAACGATGTTCCATCCGAAATACCAGCTTCCCATACGGTTTGCAGCCACTTTTTGTCTCCGGCTATGTTGCTTTTTCCCGGCGCCAGGCATCGATGGGATGCGCTTGGACCGGGCATTCTTGGTGTATAGGGAAACTATAGCCGACTGGCGCCCGAAAAACTTTCAACAAGGCAGAAATTGCCTCGTGCCTACCCGCGGCAGTGTACAGTTCAGCACGGCCTGTGACTCGGGCTGCGCCGTACTCCACCAAATGCTCACTGGAGCCGTTCGTATGCATGACATTTTCAGTTGGCCGGCATTATTGTTGTTTGCGCTGTTCTCGGTGCTCGGCCTTTCCTTTTTTCTGATCGGAAATCTTTTCCTGCGATTCTTCGCTCGCCAGGCCGTTGCCGACCCATTGTCCATACCGGTCGGAGCGTTCATAGGCACCGTGGCGACCACCTGGGCTTTGTCGCTGGGTTTCCTGGCGGCGGATGTCTGGTCGATCAATTCGCTGGCGGGGCAGGCGGCAAGCGCGGAACGGTCGTCAATTTTGAGGTTGGAAGGCGTAGCCAAGCCTGAAGCTCTGGACGCTTCCGAGCTGATGGCAGGCATTTCGGTCTACCGATCGACGGTAAGCCGGGTGGAGTGGTCGGAGGGGCTCAACCGTTTGCCGTCGGACCAGGTCGAAGCGGCGCTGCAGCATTTGCGGGTCTCCATCCTTCTTCTCGCCCAGGAAGACGTTCCCGCTTCGATAATGGGGCAGATCGTGCGGACTTTCGACGAATTGCAGGATGCAAGAAACACCAGGCTGGCGCTGGGCAGCAGCTCGATCGATAGTTATAAGTGGTATCTGGTTCTGACCCTGACGATACTGACTTTGCTTGCAACATCCGCCATTCACGCGGACCGCCCGCGCGCCGGCAATAAAGCGCTTGTCATTTATTCCCTGACAGCGGCAATGAGCCTGTGGATTTTGGCCATACACGCAAGTCCGTATACCGGCGCCGCGCATTTGGGTCCGGAATCGCTGCGGCAGCACCAAGGTCCTGGATGACAGACCGCGAATTATTCGCAGTAGTTTGCTTCATTCGCCCCCGCGGCGGCTTGTTCGAGCATGCTTTTCACGTTACCGACGTCACGGGCGTTGAAAACCGTGCCGCCCGTATGCTGGGCTATGCAATTTGACAGGTGGCGCCCCGTGATATCGACCACATTGAATTTGAGTCGAGGTTTGTCCTGTGCAATTTGTGCCGCCGCTGTGCACTGGTCGCGTTCGCAACCGTCTTCACCGTCTACAAATACGACGACCACGGCGTCGCGATTCCGGCCGTCCACCATCGAAGCGGCCGTTTCCAGGCTGGCTGCAAGAGGCGTGCCGCCATCCATTTCCAGGGCATGGATGGCCTTGATGAGTGCTGGCCGCTGAGCGCCGTTGAACTTGCCCTGATTGCGCGGAGACTCACAACCAGCATAGGTTACCAGTCCAATGGCGATTTCCGGCGGAATTTTTTCTATCATGTCCGCCAGTGCGCCCTTGGCCACGTCGCCCCGTTGCGGTGCATCGAATAGATGATTGAAGTGGTCGCGTTCTTTCTTTGTCAGGAGTATGTGTTGTGCTTGGGTAAGGTTGTATGCCCAGTCTTCGTCCTCCGGAGATACATCGATGTTCAAGTTCATCGAACCCGATGTGTCGAAAATCACTGCGAATTCAGGCGCCTGTCCTTGCGCAGGACGAGGTATGCAGGCCAGGGGCGGGGTTGGCGCCGGCACGCTGGTCTTTGCTGGCGGGGCAGAGCGCAGGAAGAACCACCACAGCAGGCCAAGCGCCAGGAGCAGCAGGATGGGTAAAGGCAGCAGCCATCGCCAAAGCGGGTTTGGCCGCGGCGCCGCACTTGGAGGTTGTTCAGGGATTGTGGCGATAGGGGCTTGAGGCGCGCCGGTTGGCGGATCGCTGCGGCGCCAGTGCGTCAGGACCGGTTCGCCGTTGATGGCATACAGGTGGTTCAGATCGGGCGGCGCCAGTAATCCGCGCAGAGCCTGAGCCTGGACGCCCGCGGATCGCGCGTCCAGCTCATCGGCCAAGTGGCGGATAGATTGTTGGCGAGCTGCGAACCGCTCCAGCAAGGCCTGCTGCCGTTTGCTTCCCAGCGAACGATAGTGCTCGGGGTGCCCCTCGATCTCGCTCATCCATTCGACAGTGTTGTCTCCCGCCCGGCGCGGCGTCGCATAAAGGCGCGCCACGGCGGGCGGAAAGTGCCTGGCGATGATCTGTAGCGTAGCCTGATGTTGATCGATCGAACCGGCGAATGCATTATCGCGCACTACACGTTGCATGGTGACTGGTCGTCCTTGAGTGTGAAAGAGTCCCGGTTATTACTGGTAGCCCAGGCTTTGTTGCAGGCGGCTGACCTTGGCCTGGATAGCCTTGAGTTCATTGCGTTTGGCTGTAATGGATTGGGCGCTGGCGCCGTTGGTAGGCTTGCTTTGAGCGTTGATGCGCTGGGCTTCAAGCGCATCAAGTTCCTTCTGCGCCTGGGCGTTGCTGGCGTGCCGGGCTTTCAGTTGCGCCAGCAGGCGGCCCAGCGATGCATCAAGGGTGGCTTGCTCTTTCTTTTGCTGGCTCAAGGTGGCGCGCGTGGCGACCTGCCGCGCCTGGATATCCTCGTATACCTGCTGGAACAGCAGATTCTCTTCGCGCGCCGTCAGTAGCCGCTGTTCATTCTGCACTACCTCGGCGCGGTAGCCGCCGGAGGTGTCGCAGGAAAGCTTGGTCAGGAAACTGGCGTCCCGGTCGGACGCGCTGCACTGGCCTTGTGTGGTTGCGCAACCGGCCAGTACGGCGAGAGCCGCCAGGCTGCCTGTCAATAGGATAGCTCTCATTGTTCTACCCCAGTGTGATGGCGCTGCGTTGTGTGTAAAGTTCATCGACCTCGCTTTCCAGAAGGGCGACCTTCTTGCTCATTTTCAGGATCTCGCGATCAAGTTTCTTTACTTCTTTGCTGTTGCCGGCTTCGTGTTCGCTTTTTGCAACGTCCTTGTACTGCGTGATCTTGGTATTCATGTTGTCTACATCGCGGCTCATGACTTCAAGGTTCTTGTCTATGACCGCTATTTCCTTCTTGGCTTTTTCCTGATCGATCTGTTTGGTGGCCATTTCGCGCTTGATACGCGAGATTTTCTCCTTGTCGTCCCTGATTACAGCCATGGCCGTGTCAGTACGCGCCACGACATTGGCTGTGTCTTTCTCTACGTCGGCGGTCATTATGTTCAGTCGTTCGGACGTATTCGCATACTCGCTGCGGCGATAATCCAGGTAATAGTTGGCGCCCATGGCTACGCCGCAGGTCGCAATGCCTGCAGCGATCGCGCATACGGCCTTGTTGCTGGAATTTGATACCAGGCAGCCCAATGCGGCGGTGGCCGCACCGACGGCGCATGCCTGGTAGCCCGATTTGCTGAAGAACTTGGCGTCGTTGCCCTGGCTAAGGCGCGGGTCGGCCTGCACACTGTCCTTGCCGAGCAATGAGCTGCCCGTGGTGGCGCAACCGCCAAGAACGAGTAGGCACGCCATGAGGGACGCCATCATGATATTACGGATTTTAAGAGGCTGGGTGTGCATGCTGTTCTCCAAGAGAGTTGTTGGCTATTGATTAGTTGCGGCCTGGCAATCGCCCTGCCATGTTGTCGTATCGATCTTTCCGGTATTCAAGTATGTCTGCTGATGCTTCCAATAGACATCCAGGTAGTCGTTGAGGCCCTTTAGCTGCTTGCTGCGGGCAAATGTTTCTTTCATCACTGGAATCTGGGCCGCCAGCAGGGATTTGCCATATAAGGTGCTGGTTTCCACCATGCCGTTCGCGTAATAACTGGCGAGTTTGTTCACCCGGTCGCTCTGCTGGTCGAGCAGGGCCTTGCGCGATGCGCAGATCTTTGCGTCGCTTTCTTCGGCGTCCTGGCAATTGATCTTGTAGTTGCGGTTGAGGACGCCAAGGTATTGGCCATCGTCTTTCAGCTTGGTGCAAAGAAATGCGCCAAGGTTCAGGCTGGCCCGTATTGCCTGGTCGCGTGCTTCTTCCTGTCGCTGGTTACTGGCTCGCAGCTTGCGTTCGAGCGTCTTGAGCTGCTCTTGAAGCTTCTTGTCTTCCACAGCCGAGGCCAGATCGTTCAACTGTTGTACTGCGGCTTTCTCCTGCCCCTTGGCTAGGCCCTTTGGTTCGTTGCTGCCCAGGCCTTCCCAGCTTTTCTCGATACTCGCGATCCGATCGCGCGATGTCAGGGCGGTAGAAACCAATGCAAGGCGAAAACCGGTGCTATTGCTGCGGGTTTCGTCGTCGTCCCGGTAGTACGGCTCTTCTTTGCGCGCCGAAGAACGCACGTCGGCCTGCGGCACTAAATAGCTGGCGCCGCGCACGACATAGCCGCCTGCTTGCCCATGCTGGCGATCAATTTTGTTGAGTCGGAAAGGTTCGAAAATCATCTCGGCCGCGTTGCCCAGCATGTCATGCAAATCAAGCGGATTGGGTTTCAGCAATCCGGCAAGCTGCAGCTTGCCGTTGGATGATCGCGCGCCTGAAAACCATTCGTGCGCCGTCATGCCCTCGGGCATCGGATACACCGTGTCGCGAAACTCCGCCGGCCCGACCGCCAGTCCGCCCCGCGCGGCAAACTCCCACTCCACCTCTGTGGGCAGGCGCGCGAAGCCGGGTATGCCATCCTCCTCGGGAATCGCGTCAGCTTTGTTTTTACGTAGCCAAAGGTTGTACTTGTTGGCGGCCTGCATGGCATCGAACCAACTGATGGACGTCTGCGGCAGACGCAGTTTGTTTGACGGTTTGGGGCACTCGCTTTCTACGATGGCTTTGTACTGCAACTGGGTCATCTCGTACTTCGCCATCAAATAGAAGCGCGAACTCTTGCCGTCAGTGTCGGTGAAGCTGCCGGCTACATAGGCGGGCCGTGCTTGTTCTACATAGCCCCAGCCGGTATGGTCTTGGCCAACCTGTATGCGGTAGTCCTCCAAAGGGCCGGATAAAGGAACGACGACCTTGCGAAAGACCATGGCGCCTTCGCAAGGCATGGGCATCACGACATCGTCTGCATCGGGTGCAGGGTTAAAGAATTTTTGATCCCATGGGGCAGCATTCGCCGATGCATGGGTCAGCGCCAGAAGCGCGGCGACCATCACGCTGTGTTTATAGCTCACGCAAACTCTCCGCAGGTTGTATGCTGACGGCGCGCAAGGCGCCGATACAGGAAACGATAAGCGCCACCGTCCAGACTGCCAGCAAGGCGACCGCCATGTGGTACAGCGTGATGTGGCAGGAAAATCCGTCCGTGGCATAGGCCGCGCCCAACGCCTGGTCGAACAGCATGCTGGCTGCGCCATAGGCGGCCAGGCCCGCGGCATAGGCAAGCGTAGTTAGCACCCAGGCTTGCAGCAGCACATATAGGGCAATCGATATATTGCGAAATCCCAGCAGGCGCAGAACGGCGAGGTCTTTGCGCTTGCGGTCGATGTTCGCCACGAATGCCCCTATCAGCGAGGCCATGCAGCCTGCGAGCGCTGTGCCGGCGATGACGCCAAAGATCAGTTCAAGAACGTTGTTGATGGCCTTGACATTGCTGATTTCGTTAAGGCGGCTGCTCGTCTGGATATGCTGCTCATTGAGCCACCGTTCCAATGATTCGACGCTGTCCATGTCGCGCGCATAAATGCGGGCGCGAGCGAATACGATAGGGTTGCTGGACGGCGGCTCGCCGGTGTGTATGCCCATTTGTTCGACCTGTTCCCCGTCGAAGAAACGCTCCAGCGCGAATTGCACTGCTGCGCTTACGTAGACCGCATCCCGTTTGCTGTAGGCGACATCAATGACACCGGCAACGGTAACGGCAAGTTCGGCGCGCTCCCTGACATCGTTGCGCTTGCGGGTGGCGCGCAGGCGCAGCACGTCGCCAGCCGAAGCATCCAGCCGGGCGGCGGCTTTACTGCTCAGCAAGACCTCGGTTTCCGTCAGCGGATGCGGCAGCGCGGGCGCCAGGGGATCGCCGTTTGCGGTGGGAATGATTTCGGCATCCTGCAGATAATGCTGCCTGTCCTTGACTATGTCGGCGTATGCGCTAAGAGAGCGGATTTGTCCGGCGGCAAAACCCACGTCGCTGCGCTGCTGCAGGATATTCAGCCATTCCTGGCTGAAGTTTCCGTTGCCTGTCATGCGGATCTCGAGGTTGACCGGGTCGCGCGCCAAGGCGTCCTGCATCTGGCTGATAACGCCGTGCTTTAGTCCGAAGAGCAGGAGCAGAGGACCGATGACGGCCATCAGGGATGCCGCCATGCAGAAAGAGAGTTTGCGATCATGCCACAGGTCACGCAATGCGAGTTTGGCCAGCAATAACAGGTGCGACATGCGCCTAGGTCTCGCGCATGAACATGGTATGGCCGGGCCCCACAGAGGCCTTCAGGCTGGGCAGGCCGAAGCGCCGGACCAGTCCCCAGTCATGAGAAACGATAATCGCGGCAATGCGCGATTCGCGGACAATATCCAGGAACAGTTCAAACAGCGCTTGTGCCCGGATGGGATCGAGCGCGGCGGTCGGCTCGTCGGCCAGGATAAGGGCGGGCTCATGCGATATGGCCCGTACGAAGGCCACGCGTTGGCGTTCGCCTATGGAAAGCGCTTGTGGCAGTTTTCCCATTAACGGACCAATATTCAACGTCTGGACTGCGCGCTCTACCTGCTTGCCGGCGCCAGGCAGTCCCAGCAGCCTGCGCGGCAAGTCGATGTTGTCGCGTACTGTCAGGAAAGGCAGCAAGCCGCCGTTTTGCAGCACGAAGCCCAGATTGCCGGCGCGTACACGGGCAAGTTCCGGTTCTGCGCCGCGCTCGATCAAGGCTTTTATGTCCCGGCGCTTGTTTCCCAGCATGTAGGCGCCCAGGCTGTGCGGCGCAAGCAGCAAGCCCATGCACTCGAGCATGGTGCTCTTGCCGCAACCACTTTCGCCTGTCATGACAACGACTTCGCCGGCATGCAGCGATAGATGGTCGAGTTCGACACGATGGGCGCCCTGTCCGCGCACGACAGACATATTCGTGATTTCCAGCATCGGCATCTAGGGCATGACTTCCAGCGGAACCGGATAAACGTAATCGCGCGGGTCGCTTCCTTCGGCCAGCGATACCCAGCGGTCGACATCCGCGTTGTACCGCTGGTAATGCCGCAACTTGGTATCCAGCGAGCGGATGAATTTCTCTTGTGTCAGGCCGTCCCAGCTACGCCAGGTATCTTCGTCAAGGTTAAGCACTTCGCTGCGGTAAGGCAGGTCATCCAGGTATTCGCCCATGATGCCCAGTTCGTCGAGCTTGGCATTCGTGTCCTGCTTGATCTGGTTTGGGTCGGTCCCCATTTTTGCCGCAACGGAGCGAAGGCGCGCAAACATGTCCGCGGGGGCAATCAGCCCTTCATTGGCGGCATTCAGGATTTCCCGCAGGACGTTGCTCAAATCGCTGAGCTGGGCCTTGGTCAGAAGCACACGCACATCGGTTGTGGGTATGTTCTGTCGAATAAGGTCGCGGTCCGAAATCCAGGCCTCAAACACGGAGGGGGCCCTGGCCCCTGTCTTTGCGCCCAGGTAGGCCAATCGCATGGCATGTCCTACCAGTGCGCTATCCTGCTGCATCTGGTCCTTGGCCTGGGTTGAATCGGAGGCTGCATTCGCGGCGCTGCCGACGGCGTCTTCGCCCATGTAGGCAGCCTTCACCTGCCCTGTGATGGCAGACGCCAGCATGTCCACCTTGGCGCCAAACTCATTCACGTCGCCCGCATTCACCGGGTAGTACAACGACGTATTGGTTCCCGCGTAGGTAGACAGATTGCGGTACTGAGCCTCCGCCAGCGCATGGTTCTTTTTGCCCGCCTCGGTCTTCAGGTGTAGCGTATAAATGGCGACGCCGGGATTGGCCGCTTCCAGGCGGACCTGATCGGCGCCCAGTCCGGTTGAAGACAACTTGTTATTGCCGTCCAGCGCGCCGGCGTCGGTAATCAATACTACATAGCGAGCGCCAAACTGGCTCCAGTCGACTGAATCAATCGCCTGCATGACGCCAGCGTAGGCGTCTTCATCAAAACTGCTGCTCGATACCTTTGCCTGGCTCAGGCCGGCCACCTTCTTCAGAAAATCCGCGCCGTCTGTCACGGTGGCCGGATCGGCGTATATCTTGGAAACGTATTCCAGGCCCGGCACCGCCTTGACGCTGGACCGGTAGGCGATAAGGCCAAACTTGACCTGCTTGCCCAGGTTTTCGGCCTCGATCTGTCTGTAGACCTTGCTGACGGCTTCCCTCGTGCGCTCGATATAAGGATCCATCGAGATGGTGGAATCAATAACGAAGACCACCGCTGCCGAGAACTCCTTGAGCCGGCTTGCAGCCGCCGCGCTGCCCGGCGCCGCCTTGCCGGCCGTCTGGTCTTGGGTCGGCTGGCCTTCGGTCTTGCTGACCGAGGCCACGTTGAGCACGCGAAGGCGAAAGCCCTCCTCGGTCATTACTTCTTCGCCGCTCAGGACGGGCAGCAGATAGAACTGGCTTTTCAGGTCGACAAAGAGTTCGGGCTCTTGTGCAAGGATCTTGGGCGATGCGCCGGCGCGCTTGAGCTGGTCGCGGATGGGCGCAATTTCGCTGACCGGATCAGGGGCGTCGATAATTTGGTCCAGTTGGGCCCGATCTTTGAAAAACAGCAACCGGTCGCGGTTGGCCGGGTTGGTGAAGGCCAGGGTAAGCTGCATTTTCCAGTCGACGGTGCAGGCGCTATCCATCCACCCTACGGTTTTTCCTAGGCTGTCCGGACCCACTTTCAGCCATTCTTTCGCGCCTTGCGTATTGCGTTCGTAAACATAGAAGCGGCTGAAGGCAGGCTGAGCGATGCCTTTGGCGTCGGCAGGGGAAGCCACGAGTTCGCAGCCTGGCGTTGTCAGCACGCGCTGATGCAGCGTTTTCTTCCCTTCCTGCAAAAGCGGGCCGCTGGCGTGAGCCAGGCCGGATGCACCGCAGAGGGCCAGTACGAGCGCCAGGGTGCACGGTGTCACATTGCGGGCCATCATCATTTGCTCAATTCCTCGAATCGCTGGCGGGCTTGGGCGTTTTCAGGCTCACTCGACAGCACGGTGTCGTACCAGTAGGCTGCCGTAGCCGCGTCGGGTTCTTTGAAGCATGCGTTTGCGTGGTGGGTCTGCGGGTCGTATTCGCGGGCGTATGCCAAGGCAATGCGCGTGTCTCCGGCCCGGCCGCGATTTGCATACAGGCGCTGCGCTATACCGCAATGGCCGGCTTTCATGGCCGCTGCGATCGTCGCAAGCACTGTGTCGGTGTCCGGATTCTGCTTCATGCATGCCTGGACGAACTCGAGTTCGCCTTGCGAGGCCATGGTGGCGTCGTCGCAGGCTCCGGGTTTCGCCGCAGCGGTTTTCTCCGGGACGGCGGGCGTGGATGTGGATGGCGCGCGGTTCAGCCACCAGTATGCTGCCGCACCCAGCAACATTACCAGCACTACCGCCGCGATGATGATGGGAAGAGCGCTGCGGGACTTTTTGTTTTCGGCCGGGCGAAGGGGAGGTTCTGGATCGCCGGGTTCGACGTCAGATTCGATCGCCGCTTCCGCAACTGGCGCATCCGCGACAACCGGGGTGGGCGGGGCCAGGCCGGGATCGCTGGGCAGGGGTCCAAAAGCATGGCGCGATTCGGTCTCGCCACCCGCCTCGGACAGACGGATACCGGTTTCTACCTTCAGATTGGCTTGCTGGCCGGCGCTGCTGCCTATTTCACGCAAGCTGACCTGGTAGCGAGCGTTGGTGGTCGAAAGCAAAGGGTCGACCACGGCGGCGCCCACCGGGATGTAGAAATCCTCGCCATCCGGGGTGAGCGCATTCAGCCTGAACCAGAAGGGATTGCTGCTCCATTGAGTCGCGCTGGTTTCTGGAGGCTGCAGATATACATTGCCCTGGTTGCTGACAATGGTCAGCTCCAGTTGCGTCGTGGCGCCTTTCCAGCCAATGATGCGCAGCAGCGCCTGCCCCGGGCGGCCGGATGCCATGGGTGAAAGTTTAAGCAGCATGCGTTGCCCCTGCCCTGAATGTTTTCAATACCGCCTCCAGGCGATCGTTCTGGTCGATAGAAATTTCGCTGCCGGCGGCATGGCCGGCGTTTTCCAGCGTTGCGTAATACAGGGCCGAAATCCAGTCGGCGGCAAACTGCAGAGCATAATCCCGGGCCTGGTCCGGCAGATCGGGTTGCTGCCCCGGAGTGATACCTTGCTGGTCTGAAAAAATGGGTTGCTTGCCCAGCAGCAGACTGTTCGGCCGTCGATCCACAGGCAGCTCGATATTACCCAGCCAACTGACGAAGTCGCGCATTTTCAACTGTGCAGTCAGCACTTGGCGCGACACGAGCTGGTCTTTCCGGGCGCCGCTCTGAGCGCGCGCGACAAGGGCGCGGCGCAGGCCGGTTTCCAGATCCAGGCGGTTCGCGGCCGTGATCAGTTCGTCGACGATGGCCTCCATCACTTTTTTGTCGATGCCGAGCAGGCGCAATACGCCGTTGCGCTGCGGCAACTCGCGCAGGTGCGCAACCCAGGCGCGGAATGCGGCGCGGGCAAATCGGTGGTCGTTGCTTTGCTGTTCCGGCGCGGCTGCGCTTGCGCCCGCTGGCGAGCCAAGCGGCGGCGCCGGTTGGCCAAAGGCGCTACCCGAACCGAAGGGACTGCTCCCCCCGAATGGGCTGGGATTCGGGGCCGCGCCGCTGTTGGCGTCGCCGCCGTCCTGGTCGGCCGAATCGGCTTCCCCACGGTCTCCGCCAAGGTATAGATCGCGCAATCGATCGGCGGGGACTTCAAGATGATGGACGAGTTCGGCCAGACCCTTCCAGGATCGTTCTAGCGCCTGCCCCAGCATATTGGCCGTTTCCTGCTTTGTTTCCCTGGCTTCGGCGCCGCCCTTGTGCAGCATGGCCCCCAGATTTTGGTCCACCAGGCCGTCCAGGACCGCATGCAATTGCTCTTCGATGCGGCGCAGCTTGAATTCCAGGTTCGCAATCTTGGCAAGGTGCGCGCTCAGATGGCTCAGGCCGCCATCGTTGAGCGCGAGCAATCCTTCCCACGCCTTGGCGGGGTCGGTCACGTGCGCTATTACGCTAGGGCTTATGGCGAACGTATCGCCCATGGTCTTCAGTGTTTCGCTGTATTCGGTGTTGACGCCCGTTTCAATGCCGTTCTTCATCGTCAGGAAGGGCACGGGTTCGCCCGGTTTGCGCAGCATGAATGTGCTGTCGAACGTTCGGCCCGGCTGCCACTCCCGCATCCAGCTGAATTGGCCAAAACGTTCCAGCATGGCGATCTTGATCAGGCCTTCCCAGACTTCACGTAGTCGTCCTTCGCTGTGGGGCAGCGAATCCTGGATGCGCAAGTCCATCATGGTGACGGCCCACATCAGACCAGACTCCCGCTGCGCCCGCTCCGCCGGATTGATTCCTTGGGTCTTTTCGATCCAACGGGTCAGCACAGGGCCTACATCGTTGACATCGCTTTGCTTGAAGCCGCTGGCGCACAACACCAGGCCGTTCATTTCCTGGCTGTCGGTGTAGCGTTCGAACAGATAGGCCACCTTGCTGCGCAAGATGAGTTGAGACACAGGGTTGCCGTTCCTGGCGCCGGCGTTTGCATCCGCGTCGGCGACAGACATAATGCTCAGGCGGCCGCGGTAGCCCGGGAAGTCCAGCAGGTCGACCTGCTCTACCTGCGGGTCGCGCGTCGGATTAACAAGCGGGAATGTCAACTCCGCCGTTACCGCGGCCAACTCGGCAAGGGTAACGCTGACAGGAGGGTCCAGGCTTTCGCCTTGCGCCGGGCGCACCGAGATCATGATGTCGGAGGGGCTTCCCAGCCGTCCAAGAATGTCCACATTCATGATGCTGTCGGCCTGGCTGCCGTCGGGCCGCACCAGGGCGTCCAGTGGCGCAAAAGCGCGTTCCCGGTTGCCCAGTCGGCGCAGCGTGGCGGCCAATTGCTTGTAGGTGTCGGTCAGTGCGGATTCTTCGCCCCACAGAATCGAGAACAGTTCCGCGCGTTGGTCGGCAGGCAGGCGCGGCGCCAGTTCGAAGGCGCGCGGCCAATAAGAAAGATCCAGTTTTTTGAGCGCCTTCTCGGCGCAGCCGGTCGAATAGTCGTACAGCGACACCACATCGCCTACACTCACGCCAGGGTGCTCTTGTTGCAGATTCGTATTCTCGAAGCGCTGAAGCAGGGATTGGATCCGGTTTTCCGTGATTTCGTAGTCGATGCGCTGCTGGTCAAAGTCGTTGAAATAGGAATTCACCAGCAGCTTGGCCAGCTCGATCTCGCCGAACAGGCTCAGCTCCACCGGGAAATCGTCGGATCCCGAGGTTGCGCTGCGGCTGAATCGCGTTACCAGTCCCGTGGCCTCTTTGCCGCCTCCCACTGGATTAACATGTTTCAGAAAGTCGATGGGACGATCGCCGTAGCGCGTTTCGAGCCTGCCATTCTCGCCCGCGGCCAATACGGAGATCAAGTGCGACTTGCCTGCCTGAGACAGGCCGAAGAACCCGATTGTCATGGGTCGGGCCGCTACGCGTGCCAGGCTGCGCGCCAGGTTGCGGGCGCGGTGCAGGCGCAGGTTCAGGTTGTCGGCCTCGCTGTCCAGGCGGGGTGCCGTAGGCCGAACCGACTGTATCCAATCGATAGCCTGGGCTGCCCCGTGCATGATAGCGTCCCAGCGCCGTTGCAGGTCTTTCTGTTTAGGTGTTGCTGTCATTTCCGTTTTACGCTTCCGCTATCCAGCCAATACTTGCTGTCGCTCAGGCCTGCGCCCAGCATGGTGTTGAGTTCAAGATCCACGTCGCTGTGACCGAACGACTGTCCGCTATCTGATTCCAGCCGGTCCAGCAACAACCGGTCGCTGATCACCCCGGCGTCACGCGTATGCTCATCGGGCTTGGCGACCTTGAGCCTTACTTTCACGATGGGCACGCCGCCGCGCTCGGTAACCTTGCGGAATTTGTCGCGGCCGCTATCTGTAAGGGTTAGCGTATACAGCGGGCTTGCGGCCCAGCGGTCTACCGTCAACTGGCGAAAACCGAGGCGCACTGTGCCGCGCATTTCAATAAATGGTTCTTCCGCCTCGTCTTCCGGCGCAGGCAAGCGTATGCGGTCATCCTCGATCTGGATGTCGCGGTAGATGATGTCGGCGTCCTTGATGACATTGTTAAGGTCAATGACGCCAATATGCCTGATCGTCGAATATGGCTTGAGCGCCGCGCTGCGGAAGTAAAAGTTCGGTATGCGGTGGTTCGCGCACAGCCAGCACAGCATGGCGCCTACCGAGGCGGTGCTCTTGGGGTCGTCGATCAGCCCATCGGTATGGAAGGGGTACCAGCCACCGGTGCGGTAGTTCTGCATAGGCAGAATGCGGCCTGGCGTCAGGGGCAGGCACTTGCGCACATAAGACAGGATGCCCGGCAGGCGCGAAGGGCGGCCGGTGAGCAAAAGTACGTCGCAGTTATACAGGTAGACGACCTCGCACAAGGCGGCCATCGTCTTGCAGATGTTGAAGCGGTCGTCCAGAAAGGCATTGTGAACGGCTTGCAAGTCGAAGGACAAGGGAATGCCGCGCAGATCGAATGCGGGCGGCGCGACGCCGGACTTTGGCGCGCGCTTGATGGCGCTCTCCAGATATTGAATGACGGCGTCGCTGACTGGCGTATCGCTCAGCCATTCCCCATAACTTCGGGTCTGAAGGGCTCCGGGCTGTTCTGGATCGTAGGACTCGTAGGCTTTCAGCAGCATCAGTCCCAGCGGAGTGAACACCTGCAGATTCAGTTGCTGGCGCAGTACAGCGTCCTGGGCGCTTACCGCTTCCTCGCCGCAGAGACGCGACATCAGTGCGCTTGGCGATTCAACGCCCGCCTCGCGCAGCGCCTTTTCGAAGCTCGGCAGAATGAATTCCTGGATTGCGTCCAGAAGAATGTCGTCTCCGGCAACCTTGAAGCCATCGCGGAAACGCTGTTCAGGCAGGATATGCACGTTGCTGCCCGAACCGCCCGCGCCTTCCACGGTGTAATCGGTAATCACGAGATCGGTGGTTCCGCCGCCAATATCGATCGTGGCGAGCGTGATGCGGCTGCGGTCCGGCTTGTCGGGCCTGGCCAGCGTGGCGAAGAATTCTTCTGGATGCCCGGCGAAGTTTTCGCTGATCTCGGTGTACAGGTACACCAGTTGACCGCAACTGGCTTCGTCCCAGTTCATCAAGACTTTGGGAACCTGGCTTTCTTCCGGAGCTGTGTCGTCCGCTATCCAGCCCAGGCATGACCAGACCAGGTCGCGTGCCTGGATCATGCGTTTGTTGAACAGGCTGCGCTCGGCTTGCGGCATGCCAGGCGGTACCGTCAGGATGATGTTGTTCAGATAGCGCGGGGCGCGCGCATACCCTTGCCGCGCGCGTTGCGCCGGACTGTTGATTTGGGAGACTGCCTGCACCAGCACTTCAGCCAGCATGAACATCATCAGCGAGCTGCGCGAGTACTTGGGCGAGAATACCGGCATCTGATCGTCGGGCTCCAGCGTATACAACGCCACGCCTTCGTCATTGATCCGGTCGGCGAAAGGGGCGGCAGTGGCCAGCGGTTCATGCTCTGTTTTCACATATGCGCTATTGAAGCGCCAGCCGTGGGCGTATCGCTTTTCGTCCCATAGATAGCGTTTGGGGCTGGACAAACCGGTGGACCCTTCCGTACCCCGGCGGCGCGACGCAAGCCGCCCGGCCTCTGCGCCGACGCGGGCAATGGTCGGCCATTGGAACGCATCGTGGCGTCCGCTGCGCGCGGACAGGTGATCCTTCCCGAAGGAGGCCTGGGCGAATTCCACGCTGCTTTCAAAGGGTTGGTTATAGACATGTTCGGGTGCGGTCAGGTCGCGCAACTGAAGCACGTAGTTCTGCTTCAAGCCGCTGCCCGCCTGCCCGTGATTTTCGATAAGAATACCGCAGGTACGTGAGTTGCCCACATCCAGGACCAGGTCGACCGGAATGGGTGCGCCTGCTTTGTCATAGTCCTTCTGCACGATGCGGATATCGGGGATGCGTACGCGCGGCTCGGCCTTGCTTTCGCCTGATATCGCCTTGATGCTCAGTAGGCTGAGCAGGTTCAGATAATGGGCAATGTGTTGCAGTTCGCGCAGGTCGCTGGCCAGTTCATCGCTGGTTTTGCCCAGGTTGCGCTCTGTATAGACTTCGCGCATCCATTCGTCGACCCAGCTCTGGCCCAGAAACCAGCGTGTTTCGCTTGCCGTGAAAGCCAGGCGGAAAATCGCTCCCGAGACTACATCTTCGTCATTCGGCATCAGGTAAGCGGTATCGGCAGTCCGCTGTTCCGTGCGTGTGTCGAAGGCGATAGTCAGCCGGTGGGTGTTGCCGTCCAGATCGGGCGTTGCTAATTTAACAATGCGTGCGCGGACCCAATTGGAGGGACCTTCCTCGAACCGCGATGGCTTGGTGTGGCGGAAGAAGGGCATAGGAAGCCAGGCTCCGTCCAGGAGTTCCAGGCTGCTGTGCATATCGACGCTGATGGCTGGCTTGGCCTTGGTAATCTTGCCCGGCTCCGACTCGTAGAAATAGTAGTCTTTCTCTTCGTTGTAGAACAACCGTGTGATAAGGCCGCTAGTTAGCGAGGCGAACTCTCCGCTGGGTTCCTTGCGCGTATCCAGTGTCATGCCGAAGTCCATGAACTGAATGCCGGTTCCGCTGATAAGCGTGACTTCTTCTTCAAAACTGATTATCTCGGGCAACATGTCTTGTGACTCATATTGGAACTTAATTGGCGGCCTGCCGCATGGATAACGGGAAGTGATTGCCTTCATAGAGACCGGTGCAGTTCGCGGCGGGGCCGGCGTCCTGTCGGCAGGCAATTTCAGGTAATTGATACTGGCTTCCGTCGCTGCATGCGGCGCTGCCGCCTGGAACGATACTTAAGGCGCCGCTTTGTATTGATGCGGTGACCGGGCCGCTGCACGATACGCCGTCGTTCCGTTTGACGGTGGCGGCCCCCTGTCCGTTTTCAAACTGATATTCCAGGCGTAGCGGCTTGCCCGTGCGGCTGTCCTGTATGCCCGCGCCTGCGCGCCACTGGCCATTCAAGAAGCTGGCGGCGCCGTTCTCAGCGGCGGGAATAATGAGAGGCGTGGCCGCGGGCAACGCATCGACGGCCTGTTCGGCGCTGGAGCCGGGCAGACTGGGAAGCGTCAATGGTTCCGTCGGGAGTCCGGCCGTCTGATCGGCCGGCAAGTCAGGCGGCGTAGGATCAGAAGGCGTACTGTCTTCGGCAACGGCGGGGGTTTTTGGCCCAGGCGCGAACGCGGCCGGCGCGTCAGCCGCCGCCGAGCCGGCCGCCGCTAGACCCGGAAGGCCTGTGCCCGATACGGCCGGCAGGCCAACACTGGGCAAGTTATCAGCAGGCAGGTTGGCGCTGGGCGTACTCCCTTTCAGCAGGACTGCCGGCGGGGTCGCCAGATCGCCCATAGACAGGTCGATCCCGGGCATGCCCAGGGATGGAATGCCAAGCAATCCGAGCGTCGGGGCGCATGCCTTCAATCCAAACAATAACAGCGCCAGCAACAGAGGCAGAAGCAGCAACCACAGCCAGTGTCTCCACCAGGGCCTTTCTACACTGTCGACGGGGGCGGATACGGGAGTGGCTGCCGGCGTTGCAGAGAGCGTCGGGACAGGGGCGGGCGGCGGGACAACAGGCGAGGCTGGAGGATAAAGGCAGTGCAGGGGATCGCGGTCGCGATTGCCGGCAGGCGTGTCAAAGCCCCAAAATGTGAGCACGGGCATGAGCGTCGATGCGGCGTGCGCGTCGTCGGCTTTGTCCGGCGCAACCAAATATACATACTCTTCGCCAGGGAACCAGACCACCCGGTTAAGCAATTTAGCGAATGTTTTTTTGTCGCTGCCGCCATGGTTGTCGTCTTTGGCCAGCAAGTCGACACTCAACGATTCCAGCGCTGTCTTGAGTGTCTTGATTTTTTCCCGGGCTGGTCCGCGTTCTTCTTCGGTTGCCGAGATCCAGGGCACCAATTGCCCTGGAATGGGGGAATACCAGTCGATCTGGTCGCCTGCCTGACTCAACTGCGGGATGGCCAGATACCTTTCCAGCCCGGGCGCCCGGCGTTTAAGGGCCTCCCTGATTTGCAGGGCGGATTTGTAGACGGGCGCGCCCGTTTCGCCTAACGCATCAAATGCCTCAATTTTGCCGTTGCGAAGCAATGCGCCATACATGTCCAGCCCTCAATTATTGCAAGACTGTCAATCCTATCACATATGGTTTCACAACTAACAGTAAGTAATTTATTGGGAATGGCTCTGCGCGGTATATGGGACAGGCGGCGCGGGCAAGGCGGGACGGGGGTGTGCCGCTGCGAAAGATGAAAAGCCGTGTTACTACCAGATCCCCTTGGCGTCGTTAAAGCGGAGGAAGCCGCGCACGATACGATAGATGTACCAGATGCCGACCGCAAACATGACGATGAAACCTATATACACGAGAGTCAGCGCCATTGCGACCACCATCCATAGCGCGCCGTACCAGAAAGTGCGTATCAGAAAGCGCAAGTGTTCACCGTAAAGGGTGCCCATGTATTCTTTGCGTTTTATGTGCGCGACGATCAGGCCGATGATCGTCGGCACACCGCCCAGGAAAAGGCCCAGCGCGTACAAGCCATACACAATCATGGTGCAGGTTTTAAAAGACTTCAGCTGTTCGGGACTAACAGCGCCATCGTCGGGCGTTGTATGGGCTGATGTTGTCGAGATGGTCTGATTGATATCGGATTGCATTTGAGTATGGGAAGTAGAGTTCGTAAAGAAAAGGGCAATCCGGCGAATTGTACATATATTGTATTGTTTTTATGTTATTTGTATTATATTGGTGTACGCATGGCGCATCATCGCCCGGTGCCGGCTCTTCTGAACTTCCATGGCGGTGTTGCATCACGCCGTTGCCATAGACCTCTCTTCATTGTTTTGGCCTCGTTCTGCAACCGGTACAGCGACTTGTCATTGACATAGTGGTCATAGACCCAGGCATTTCCCGATTTCACCATGGCTGTGTTCGCATCGACCCCTCCGCATGTGACGGTTGCCAGCGTGCGCTTATATCTGTCCAGTCCATGACTTTCTATGACGGCCGGTTTCCCGATCAAGCAAATAGACCGCAGATAGTCACGCGATTTCGTCCCATATGCCTGTTTGAGTTCGGGCGCGTCGATCTGGTCAAGCCGGACAGGAATTGTTTTTTTTGCGCCGGGGCATTGGACACGCACGCTGTCGCCATCATGCACAGAAGTGACCTTGCAAGTCAGGGTCGAGCCCAACGCGGGCGACATGGCTGCCATGAGCAGCACGAGCGGTATGAAGCACCGCATTGCAGCGTTATTCACGGCTCAGTGGCGAAGCAGGTTGTTGGAGTTATCCCGGGTTGCTTGCATGTCATCGTAGTTAATTCGGGCATCGGGTTCGGCTTTGAAGGTATTACGGTATGGTCGCTTCCATGAGAGTCGTACCAAGCCCTGGGATAACACGGGGATGAAGAGCTTTTTTAAAACTTTGAAGGTGGGAATTTACCAGACTCGATACACGATACATGCTCGGGCCAGACTCGATATCCATTGTAGTGAAGGTATGTATGAGGCTTTCATGCAGAATGCCCTATGATTCTGCTGTCATTTGAGTCCACCTGTAGCGTATTGTCGTTGCCCCTGGGCCATGCCATGCGGTACTCGAACCGTTCATGCGTATAGAGAATCTCTGAATAATTGATAGCCCGGTCGTTTGCGTCAAAGAAAACGCGCCATAGCTTGAGCAGCGGGCTGCCGATGTCTACGTCCAGAATGCCGCCGGTAATGCCGTCAGCCAGTGTGCAGGTAATGGCCTGTTGCACGCGTGCGATGGTTATCCCAGCGCGGCTGATCAAATCAATGAGCGGTGCACGCCTGAGTTCTTCCTCCTTGAAACTGCCTCCGATCTCTTCCAGCAAATAACTCTGTGAAACTAAAAACGGTTGTTTCTTCAGATATCTGGCGGCAGCAACTGGCCAGTGCGGTAAGTACCAGTCGTGATGCGTTCACGCAGAATGACATATACACGATGGTAAAGAGGTAAGGGCAGACGTTGATTCATGGCAATCACATAGGAATCAGCCAGCCGATGCTGGGAGTCGGAAACGCGTCAGGCAGTTACGTGCTTGTCATAAGCGATGGGCAATGAAATGGTTTAACCGGCCCACGCTTAAATAACGATCGTTGCACACTCTCGCTGCAAGGCGTGTATGACGCTATGGGCGGTAACCAAGGACGTGCTTGCGTTATGCGGTGAAGCCAGGGCCTTGATGCGCACAGAAATTGTGCCGGCCGCGCCGGTCGCTTCAATCTCGTGATAGTTGCCGTCGGCCTGCGGGTCGGCCATCAGTTCGACCTGCGTTTCATCCAGGCCTAGCGTGGCCAGCGCGAGCGTTGCCGCCACGTTGGCATTCTTGGGAAACCCGGTTGCCGCCATACGGGCGCTGCCTTGATAGAAAACGGCTGCCGCGGACAAGGTATCGAGGTCCAGGGTTTCCTCGGCAGGCGAGCCCCGCCACGCCACGGGTGGCTTGCGCGATCGATAGCGCACACTGGTCAGGCCCGCCGATCGGGCCGCCTGCAGGAAATCCAGGCCGCCAATGGCGCCGGCCGGAATGATGATACGGCGCTGGTTCAACAGAGCGGCGGCTTTCAGGCGATCGTACCGTTCGGACGATGCCAGGGCGCCGACTGAAACTATCATCACATCGCAGCCGGCATTCAGCAGGCGCTCGGCATAGGCGTCCACCGCCGCGTGCCCCGCGCATTCAACGACCAGTTCGGGCCGGGCCGCCAGCAGGGCGTCCAGGCTGGTATGCAAAGGGGGCGCCGTTGCGGGCGGATTGGTCGCCGTCTTGCCGTCGGGACGCACCAGTATCCCGACTACGTCGGCCCACTCGGCGGCCGCAAGCATCCGTTGGACTTCCAGGCCGATTGCGCCGCAACCGATCACTCCTATTCTTAGCGTCGTCATAATCCGTCTTTCATCCCGATATTCTTTTCATCGACATCCCGCGATTCTTGCGATCGAGCCGTCATTCCCGCACCAGAAACGGTTCATCGGTATTGAATTGCGCCGACAGCAATATCGGCGCCTCTTTCCCGACCAGGATCATATCCTGTACGTGCCAGTGGTCTTTATGCGGTTCCAGCGCCAGCACCATGCCTTCTTCCAGCACGATCTCGGAACCTCGGCGCAGAATAGGCTCTTGCTGATGCCACCAGGCGCCGACCCCATGTCCGACCAGCAGCGAGTTATAGGACCAGCTGTTTTTCTCGAACTCGGTCATCACGAACTGGTATAAGTCGCCGACCACGGTCCCCGCCCTGCAGCGGTCTATCGTAGCCCGGTATATGTCCAGATTGGTCTTGTAGTCTTTCTGTTGCGCCGTCGACGGCTGGCCCAGGATAACGTTGCGCGACTGGTGGCCCGGATAACCATTCAGGTAGGCCACATAGTCTGTGCGGATGACGTCGCCGGCGTGAAGGACGCAATCGCTTTCGCCGGCATAAGGGATAGGGTTCTTGTCGGAATTCAGAATACCGTGCGCCCATTCGAAGCCTTTCGAAAGGCAGGTGGCCATCATGTCGGCGTGAATCTGGCGCTCTGTGTTGCCGGGCCGGATCCGTTCGAAAACCTCCAGATACACATCGTCGAGCAGATCGGCGGCGCGCCGGATGTGCTGGACTTCGTCCGCCGTCTTGATCCAGCGTACGCGGTCCATCAGCGCCGTGCAACTGACCATCTGCATTGCAGGCAGCAACTCGTGCAGGCAGGCCCAATCGCGGGCGCTGACATAGTCTTGCTCCAGGCCCACGCGGGCGCCGGCCAGCCCCGCATCGGTCAATACCTCGGCCAACTTTTCGTACGGAGACTGCACATAGCCTTCGTACATTTCGATTTGTTCGACCCAGGAGTCGCGCCGGGCCAGTCCGACCGCTGTTTTATTGGTGATGATGACCGGCGAGCCGTGCCGCGGCCATACCAGAAGCACCGCGCGTGTCGAGTCGGCCAGATCCTGATGGCGCGCCAATGTTCCCGGATAGACTACGCCTGACAGGTAGGTAAAGTTTTGTCCCGAACGCAGCACGACGGCGTCCAGCCCGGCTTCATCCATGAGGGCATTCAACCGGTCCACGTTGGCGGTAATCTTGCGCTGCCTGTTCATTTATTCCTACTCCTATGTTGGTGTTTCGCGAGAATCTTCAGAATTTTCGGGTGCTGGCGGGCGCCAGCGATTGAGCCACAATTGTCCGCATGGCCTGGACGATGGCGACATTGGCTTCGGGCGGCACGCCGTCGCACCATGGGCGCAATTTGCCGCTGCCGCCATCGATCAGCCCCAGCCCTACGCCGACATGCGCCAATGCCAGTTCGGCTTCTGGCGTATGGCACAAGGACAGATCATGGCGCAGCAGCGCAAGGCCCGCCGTCAGTGCGTTGGCCCCCATGTTCGAGCTATTGGCGATCAACAGCACATCGGTTTCCACAACGGAATAGACCCCGCCGCCGCAAGGCGTGGCGTCCGTGAATGCGTACTCCGGCATGTCGCGCGACAGGCTTGCGTGAATGTTGCCGCAACCGATTTCGTTGCCGCCGTCGCCGATCCCTATGGTTCTTTTGCCCAGCGTCCGGGCTGTGCGGAAAAGATGATCCAGGTTGGCCCGGTGGCTTGCGCGCGAGACGCCGGTCGCGCCATAGATGATGCCGTTGGCGTTGCCGCCCAGGCGTTCGATGGCGCAAAAAATATCGTTTTCTTGCGCCAGGCGTTCTTGCAGGGATATGTCGTCCAGTCCGATTTCAATGACCTCGACATCCAGCCCGATAGCACGCAACAGCCCGCGAAACGGCTCGGCCGCCACGGGATCGGTCAGTATGCTGACCTGATTGCCCATTGCCGTCAGCGCTTTGGCCAGAACGACCGAGCCGATGGGGCCATCGTTTTCGCCCACCGGCATGTGATCGGGCACCGCCGCGCCGCTGACCAGCAGGACCCTGGCCGGCGGCCCGGCGAATTCCCGGGCCGCCGCTTCAATCAGCGACATGCCGGCGGCATCGCGCGCCATCAGGTACATCGGCCACTTCAAGCCGCGCGGCAAGCTGCCGTGGCTGCGCATCTCTACATTGACCAGGCGGTCGATATTTTCGCAGGCGATGCTATCCATCGCGAAATGGCCATGGCCGACTTTAGGATCAGTCAACTTTGGCTCCCGATTGCTGGATGACCTTGCGCCATTTGGGGATCTCGCGCTGCAGCAACGCGGCGAAATCGGCCGGCGAGCTCCAGTAGGGTTCGACGCCTGCTGTCTTGAATTTTTCCTTCACGTCGCTGGACTCCAGCACGCGCTTGATGGCGCCGTTCAGCGTCTCGATGACCGCGGGCGGCGTCCTGGCCGGTGCAAAAATGCCATACCACGTAACCATCTCGTAGCCAGGGACCGTTTCCGCAATGGCCGGCACATCCGGCAAAATTGGATTGCGAGCGGGGCTGCTGATGCCTAAAACCTTCAATTTGTGCGACTTGATCTGCGACAAGGCCGAGGGCATGGTGTCGAAGGCCATGTCGACATGCCCGGCCAGCAGGTCGACCATGGCCGGACCGGCACCCTTGTAGGGCACATGCAATAGCGTGGTACCCGTCATGGACTTGAACAGTTCCGCACCCAGATGCTGGGCCGATCCCACGCCCGCCGACGCGTAGGTCAGGCTGTTCGATGCATTGCCTGTCTTGGACAGGGCAATCAACTCGGCGACATTGTTGACCGGCGCCGACGCATTGACCATCAGCAAAAGAGGCGTCGTCGCCACAGTTGAAATGGGAGCAAAATCGGCCACCGGATCATAGCTGAGATGCGGGTACAGGCTGGCATTGACGGCATGCGTCGCGCTGCTGCCCAGGACCAGCGTATAGCCGTCGGGCGCGGCCCTTGCGGCAAGCTCGGTGCCCAGACTGCCGCCCGCTCCGCCTTTGTTTTCGACAACGACAGGCTGCTTGAGCAGCTCGGCCAATTTGTCTCCCACAATCCGGGCGACGGCATCGGTGCCGCCGCCGGGCGGGAACGGTGTGATCAGCCGTATGGCTCTGGTTGGGTACTCCGCGGCCTGGGCTGAAACGCCGGGGAAGCCGGCCAGCAGGCCCAGGCACCCGGCCATGAATATCGCGGCAAAATTTGATTTCATTGTCCACTCCTCCTTGAGTAAGGCTCCTGAAAAGGTTTCCACCTTCTATGACTATTCAGTATGATTGATCCGCCTGCAGGCAAAAAGCAGATAATTCAACTGGAGATATCGAAAAAATCGATGGCTGATCCAATCGGGGACGATGACGAGTTCACTTACCGGCATTTGAAGCTTAGGCATCTACGCCTTTTGCAACTGCTGGACAAAGAAGCGTCTATCACAGGCGCCGCCAAGGCTATGCATCTGACGCAGTCGGCGACGAGCGCCATGCTGAAAGAGCTGGAAAGCGTGTTCGGCATCCAAATGGTCGAACGCGGTGCGCGGGGGGTGGCGCTGACGAAAGCCGCGCGCGTCGCGCTAAGGCGATTTTCAATTGCGCTGACTGAAATCAAATCGGCGCACGACGAGGCATTGCTCGAACAAAGGCATGAGCGCTTGCGATTGCGTGTGGGCGCTCTGACGCTGACCATGCTCGATCTCATTCCGCAAGCGCTGTCCATATTGCTTTCCGGGGCCAGGAACATACAGGTCGATATAACAGAGGGTACCGTTAGCGGCTTGACCGATGCGCTATTGCGCGGCGAGCTTGATTGCGTCGTGGGCCGGATCGGCCCGACGTGGTCCCAGTGGGAAGAAGACCAGACAGAGCAAACGAATCTTTTTGACGAGCCCAGATGCCTGGTTTGCCGGGCCGGGCATGCGCTTGCGTCCCGGCGCTCGGCGGGATTGGCCACGCTGGCGGCGCATCAGTGGGTGCTGCCCCCGATACAGTCTTCGACCCGCCTGGCGTTCAACGAGCTGTTTCTGGCAAAAGGCCTGATGCCGCCGACCCCTGTCGTCGAATCACAGGCCGCGCACTCGAACATGGATATTGTCGCGGCAACCGATTTATTGGGCATTGCGCCATTGGCGCTGGCCCGCCGGCATATCGCAATGGGAAGGCTGCACAGGCTGGCGCCGTCGGTCAGTCTGGCGGGATTCCCCATTTCGGTGATCTGGCGCCGGGCGAGCAGTTCCGATCCTGTGCTGGCCAGGTTCCGCGAGGCGCTGATACTTGCCGGCCGTAAGCGCAAAACGAATTATGTCGCCTGATCTTTCTTCGAGCGGCGTGCTCATCCAGCCGCTCTTAAGTCAGGACTGTGGCGGCAGATTCGATATTCGTCAGCCACCGTGTCGTCGGTGCGGAGTACTGCGCTTTCAGGTCGCCTTCTGGCGCAACCGGATAACTGCCGGGCCAATTGCTGCTACATGTTGGGAACCATACAGCAAGCGACTATTCAAGAAAGCTTCTTTTGAGCCGCCTGCTCGGCTAACCATGCTCTTTCCCCTCCAGCATCGATAAATTCCCATAGAAAATCGGGTAGCGGATCGGCTTGTATGTGGATGTCCTGGGTCATGTTGTGAATCAGCCCAGTGCGGAAGTTCACGCGGATTTCATCGGCATCTTCGACTGAGGCTAGCAGGTCTGGAACGAAGGGCAACATTCTTACTCCAGCGGAGACCGACAACCTAAAGAAATTCCTTGTCATTCCCACACACATTAAACCCACACCCAAGCCCTTGATGCTCAATGGTCCCTGGATATGTAATTGCCCTTTTCCGAATAGCTTGCCTGCCACGATAACGTCGCCTGGCTTAGCGTGCTTGGGAAATGCCGGATTCAATGCGGCCATGCAATGTTTAGCCAACTCGGCGGGGTCGAAAATTCCTTTTCGAGTCATTTCCAGCGTCATGATCCCGCTATCATTCTGTACCCCATCCCCAAATGTCCAAGCGCGTCCGGTGTATACATCTTTGTCATCTTTCATGACAGAAACTCCCTGGGATCAGTGACTACGCCTCTTATGGCGGATGCCGCCACCGTTGCCGCATTTGCGAGCAGTACCGTGGCATCATGGCTTCCCATTCTGCCTGGCTCATTCCGCGTGCTCGTCGCTATACAGACTTCTGTTCCAGTCAGAGGGGCAAGGGAACCGTAACAAGGTCCGCAGGCTCCCACCGCAATATAACAATTGGCTTGGGATAAGGTTTCGATGAGCCCTTCACTCGCCGCTTTTTGGTATATTTTCTGCGTGGCCGGTATGACTATAAAACGCACCGACGGGTGGACCTTGTGTCCCTTCATGATTGCCGCTGCAGCCCGAAGGTCTTCAAGTTTTCCTCCAATGCATGACCCGACAAATGCCTGATGCACGGCCATGCCTGTCAATTCAGTAACATCGCTAATGTTCTCCGGGTCTGGCGGCAAGGAAATTTGCGGACAAAGACCGGAAATATCGAACTCTAAATCGCTTTCATATTCTGCATCATCGTCAGGCATTATGAAGTCGCATGCTTTTTGATGCTGCTCAACGTATTCCCGGGTTATGTCATCTGGTACGACGATAGCGCTTTTGACTCCAATGTCCACCATCGCATTGCATAAGGTATGACGCTGGTCAATATCAAAGCGCCGAATTGCTTCCCCATGAAATTCGATAACTTTGTAATCCGCACGATCCGCGCCAATCTGTTGCGCGATCCATTCCGCTGCATCACGGCTCATGGTACCCGGTTGAAGTTGGCCAGTCAGCGTAACCCGTATGGTTGACGGCACCCGCAACCACGCCTTTCCTGTGCTCATTACTACGACAAAGCCCGCGCCTAAAGCAATAGCAAGACCACCTGTACATCCCAAAGCCGGTGAACGAGTATCGCTGGTCACTGTCAACATGCCTGGCAAGGCCGCACCTTCATCGACCGGAACGTTATGGCTAATGCCATGGCGTCCAAAATCATGGAACCGCCCGATACCTTCATGCAAGGCATCGTCCCGCATTCTTTTTCGCTGTCGCGCGACGTCCTCTACGTCGGCATAAGGCAAGTGATCTATAGTCAGCAGAAGGCTTTCCGGACGAGCAATACGCATGACACCGATGGAATCCATCATATCGCGGTATTTCGGATAGTTGAGATCATGTGCAATGATGAGGTCTGGTCTTGCCCAAATTATTTCTCCGGGATGGACTTCAACGCGGCCTGCGGCCCGTGCAAGTATTTTCTCTGCCAAAGTATGTTTCATTGGTGATCCGTTGTCTCAGGCGCCTGATATTTGGAGGCGATATAACGGTTTTGCAAACGTAATATCTCGTCCAGCCCCAAAATGCCATGCAGTTCATCCATGGAAACCATATCAGAGGCGAAATGGTCGACAGATCCATCCCGCAGCAAAGCCTGAAGGCATTCAGAGATGGACACTATGGCGCGGCGCATTGTTGTCAATGGGTATAGAACTAATTGGTAGCCCAAAGACTCAAGCTCATCAGCGGTTACGTTGAACGGCCAACTGCCAACGGTAACGACGAGCGGTCCGTCCACGCGCTCCCGATATTTTCGGAGGTCTTCCACAGAGCGGGGTCCCATCACCATGATGGCATCCGCGCCCGCTTGCTTATAATGTTTTCCTCTCTCGATCGCATCATCCAAACTGATGGCCTGGATAGCATCCGAGCGCGCAATAATCAAAAAATCATTGCTGGCGCGCGCATCAGTGGCTGCCCCGATTTTTCCACACATTTCGTCTGTGCTGATGAGAACATGGCCTTGCATATGTCCGCATTTTTTCGGCAATGATTGGTCTTCCAGGTGAATCGCCGCGGCTCCGGCTCGTTCGAATTCCTGGACTGTGCGAATGACATTCACCGCATTGCCGTGCCCATTGTCTCCGTCAACGATAACTGGCACATCGACCGTAGCGCATATGCGGGTAGCCTGATTCACCATTTCGGTTAATGTCACCAAGCCTACATCCGGGTAACCTAAATTGGCAGCTACCTGATAGCCGGACATCGAGACGCACGGAAATCCGCAACGCTCAATCAAATTTGCGGTAAGCGCGTCGCCGGCCCCGGGAGCCATTATTAGCCTGCCTTTGTCCAGCATTGACCTTAAGTTATTTTTCACGATACCTCCTCTCTTGATATGTGGATAAGGTATCCGACGAGAATGGGAGGGTCAAATCGATTGTAGAGATGGAAATCTATTACTACTATTGATCGTTCTTCCGTCACGAAGCCAAGGTGCCGCAAGGCTCCCCCTCTAGCGCAGTGCGGTACATAATCCGCGTTTCTTGAGGATCAAAATCCGCTAGAGCATTGTGCATGGTGCAGCGATTGTCCCACATGATCAAATCGTGCTTGCGCCATTGGTGGCGATAAGTAAACTCGGGCCTCACAGAATGGGTGAAAAGGTACTGTAGTATTCCATGGCTTTCTTCGTCGCTCATGTCCTGAAACCGAGTGACCATCATTTCGTTGATGTAGAGAGCTTTGCGCCCTGTTTCGGGGTGTCGACGAACCACCGGTTGCAGGACGGGCGGGTTAAGCGCCCGCTTGCTTTGCAAATATGCGGCGTCCCGACCCTTAAGATGACGCGCGTTTGTCACATCGTGGATTGCATTGAGTGGCTCGATCATCTTTCTCAAAGGTTCAGAAAGGGTTTCATAAGAAAGATGCATATTCGTGAACATTGTGTCCCCTCCCACCGATGGAACTTGGCGCGCGTGTAGTAAGGATCCCAGCGTCGGCCGCATCGTCATCGAATGATCCGAATGCCACTGGCGCCCAATATCACGCGTTGGAGATAAGTTGCCGTTGTGCTTCGCGTTGGTCACGACCACTATTTGGGGGAAATGCGGATGACGATAATCCGGAACAGCCTCGTTTTTATCCAATTCGCCAAACAGAGATGAAAAGGCAATGTGCTGTTCGGGAGTAATGTCTTGTTCACGAAATAGCAGAACATGATGTTCGAGGAACGCTCGTCGCAATTCTGTCTGCTGTTCCGGCGTCATAGGCGCGCCGATATCTATATGCTCGATCTCCGCACCCAACGCTCTCGACAATGGACGAATTTGTAAAGGCATAACGCTTTCTCCGCATAGTTCGTTTTCCGCTGACAGAAAGGGCTGGCCAGCATGAATACCATAGCGGCGAATATGTAGACGAGCAAATTATTATTTCGTATGACATCAGATCGGTCCTTCTTATATATCGAACGGGAACGTTTTTATATTCCTATTGATGATGCGTGAACATAACTAATAAAAATTTGACGGATACCGGGTACATAAGTAGCCTGTTCTGACGCTCCAGGTTGCATGTCGACTCTCAGATCATGCCTCGAGATGTATAAACTAAGGAACACTCCACATGAATAACCATTCGAACCATGTTCTTGAAAGACTGGCGGCGAAACAATCCGCCATCGGCGCAAAAGTCGATCTCCCGAGTCCGGACATAGTAGAAATTATCGGACGAGCGGGCTATGACTTTACGTGGATCGACTGTGAGCATGGCGCGTTCGATCTGGAAATGGTCGTACATATGATGCGGGCGGCGGACGCGACCGGTACAACGCCCATTGTGCGGGTGCCGTCCCAAGACGCCACGGGCATCATGCGTGTCCTGGACGCTGGGGCTATGGGAGTCATTATCCCCAATGTCACAACGGCTCATCAGGCCCGGACCGTCACTCTAGCCGCTAAATACCAGACTCCAGAACTGCCCGGCCACCGCGGCGCCTGTCCGAGGATTCGTGCAGCTGGACATCAGGTAGACGATTGGCGGCAATTTGCGAAATGGTCGAATGAAAACACTATGGTTTGGCTTCTTGTCGAGTCCTTGCTTGGAGCGGACAACGTCATCGAGATCGCAAGAGTCCCGGGGGTCGACGCAATCATGCTGGGCCCTTTTGATCTTTCCGTATCGATGGGCTATCCGGGAGATGTCGAGCACCCGGCGGTTGTGAGCAAGCTCGAGGAGATTACCGAGAAGGTGCTGGCTCAAGGAATAGATGTGGTCGCCGTGCTGTTATCCCAGGAAGACGAAGCCTTGATCCAGGAAAAGCGGCACTGGGAAAAGCGCGGCTGCCGAATTTTTAATGTGATTAGCGATCGGCGTCAGTTGGCCACCGGTTTTCGCAAGACCATTGCCCTGAGCCGTTGACAAACGGAAGCCGGTACACCGGCCTTCGACGCATGCCGTGGCTTAAAACTTCTGACAGATGTCACGCACGCTCTGTGTGACGAGCGATACCGTTTGGTTTGAGGGATTATCCACATACGATGCAAAGAAATCGATCGGCGGCAGCAGTGCTTCAACATTCAGAACTCGTAGTCTATCGGCATATTCTATGCCGATAGCAACACCGGGAATGGCGCATACTCCTACTCCACTTGAGACCAAATGCATCATTGCGGCGAGAGAATTGCTTCGGCTTAGCCGGCTTGGCGCAGTACCGCAGTTTTTGAAGTAGTCGATGACGAAGTTGTGCAGGCGGGTGCCCGGAGAGTAGGTGACGATACGATGCCGGGCAAGTTCTTCTACCGTAATGGGATTGCTCTCAAAACGGATATGAGGGCTTGCGACCCAGTCAAAAGTTGTGCGATAAAGAAAATCGCTGATGATATCCGGTTCGGAAATATGTTCAGTACAAATAAGAAGATCAATTTCGTGATTGCGGAACCGAGGTTTAAGCGTTGCATAGGTGTCCACATGAAAATCGATATCGAGATTTACGTACCGCGCACTGAGTTGCTCGATGAGAGTGGACAGCCAGGTTTGCGCTATGGTGTTGGTTACGCCAAGACGGATAGTCCCTGATATGTCGGCAGTTCCCTTGGCATGATGCTTCAAAGCCTGCATCGACTCGACGATTCGCCCTATATCACCCAGCATGGCGTGCCCTTGGTCGGTTAGCCTTGCCTTCCGCCCCGAGCGATCAAAAATGAGAGACCCGATCTCGCGTTCCAATGCTTGAATTCGGCCCGAAATATTTGGTTGTGTTGTATTGAGCAGTTGGGCTGCTGCGCTGAAGCTGCCCAGCTTATGCACCCAATACACACTTTCGATTTGCCTTAATTCCATGTGCTCCTCTCATTTCGGCGCCTGCTGACAGGCATATGAATTCAGTCGCATTCGGCCTATCAGTTGTAGCGATAGATAATCATGCCTGATAACGATTTGACCCCCATATGTTGCGCTTGTATCTTTAATTCACCGTAACGAAAAACAACGGAGACATAATGTTAAAGCAAATACTTGCCAACGTCCTGTACGTTTCCATATTAATAAGCGGCCCATGTTTGGCCAAATATCCTGAAAAACCTATTCAGGTTATTGTTCCAGCCGGAGCAGGTGGCGGATCCGATATGCTGGCGCGCCTGCTTGCGGAAAAAATGTTTGTGAAGCTTGGCCAACCGGTTATTGTCGAAAATCGACCAGGGGCCAGCGGAACCATCGGTAGCCGCCAGCTGGCAGTATCGAAGCCTGATGGATACACTATTCTTGTTGCTTCGAATCAGCATTCATCTTCAACGGTTTTAATGGACCTGCCTTACGACGGCGCGAAAGACATTATTCCTATCGTCGGTATAGCGTCGATGCCGATGATTCTCGAAGTCAACGCAAAAAGCTCTTTAAATTCTATTGCCGATTTGATAGCTTTGGCTAAGGAAAAACCTGGCAGCGCCACTTTCGCGTCGGCAGGAATAGGTAACACTAGCCAACTGGGTGGAGAAGAGCTGAGCGCCAGAAGCGCAACGCAGATGCTCCATATTCCTTATAAGGGCGCTGGCCCCGCGACTGCGGATTTGCTTGGCAATCACGTGACATTCGCCTTCAACAATCCATTCTCGACACTCAGTCTCATACGAGACGGTCAACTGAAAGCCTTGGCGGTTAGCAGCCTCGATCGTATGAACGTGTTGCCTGATGTGCCTACCGTGGCCGAGTCGGGGTATCCAGGCTTCGAGGTGACAGCTTGGTTTGGTGTATTGGCTCCTGCGGGGACGCCTACCGACATAGTAAACAAGCTCAATGCGGTGTTGAACGAAATAATGGAGTTGCCGGACGTCAAAAAACGGTTTGGCGAAATGGGTATCGAAACAATAGGTGGGCCGCCCGAAAAATTCGGAAAAATGATCAAAAATGAGATGGCCATGTGGAAGCGCCTTGTGCAAGACGGCCGCATCCAGCGGATAGGTGGCAAAGTCGCTGGTGGCTAGGCATTCGGCTTCCGAAAGCGCCGTCAGGCGCTTGGCGGGATTGGCCGCGCTGGCGGCGCATCAATGGGTTCTTCCCCCAATACCTGGCGGGATTCCCAATTTCGGTGATCTGGCGCCGGGCGAGCAGTTCCGATCCCGTGCCGTCAAGGTTCCGCGAGGCGCTGATCCTTGCCGGCCGTTGCAAGCGCAAAACGAATCATGTCGCCCGATCTTTCTTCGGGCGGCGTGGTCATCCAGCCCACGCCAGCGTAGTAATCCTTTTGTGCGCGAATGCCTTGAAGTTCAATCGCAAACAATATAACTGGGTGTCAGGCCACTAAGCACCTCGGCCTTGTCGTCTCTGATCACGATGGTATGGCCTATGGACATGGCCAGGTTTTCCGGCGTATTAATCAGGATGGCATGTAGAAAAAAGACCATGCCTGGGATGGCGAGTGTCGGGTTCTCGGCATACAACAAGGGCGGAACATCCATCCAGGAAGGGCGGTACGTGGCGCCCAGCGAATAGCCGCAGGCCGACATGCGGGAAGCGGCAAAGCCGTGCTTGTCGAAGACCCGGCGGTGGGCGCGGTCGATATCGCCTATAGGACGTCCGGCTACCGCGGCCGCGGTCATTTGCGCCAGTGCTTCTTCGGTTACATCGAACATTTCGCGCTGGCGGTCATTGGGCTTGCCAACGGCCACAGTCCGCATTAGGCAGGCGCAATAATGCCGGTAGCTCGACGCAAATTCCAGAGTCAGTTGATCGACAGTGTCCAGATGGCGAAAGCCGGTGGTCGATCGCACCAATAACGCTCGATCGCCGGAACCCAGCACCGGGCCGCCGGGAGGGGGATCTCCGCCACCTTGAAACAGCACGGCCGAGCCGGCGGCGGCAATATCGCCTTCGAATACTCCAGGACCAGCGGTATCCAGCATGGCTTGAAGCGATTGGTCGGCCAATTCGGCCGCCCGCCGCACGTAGGTTAATTCGGAGTCGGACTTTATCATGCGCAGTGTGCGTACCAGATGCGAGGCGTCGTGAAGCTGGCACCAGTCTTGCAGGCGCACGCGCACACGCTCGTGGTTTTTGCCGGTCAGTCCAAAATTGTCGAGCTCGATGCCTATCCGCTTTCCGGCAAGTTTTTGCTCTTCCAGGATAGCTTTCAAGTCGAGGCTGGGATCGGCGCCTTCGTTGTCGTACCAGATACGGATATCGTCCACAATCGACGTGCGCTGCGCCTGGACCAGGTCGGGGCGGCGGGTAAGGAGTATTGGCGGCAGATCGTCGGCAACCAATACTATGCACTGGAAAAACACATAACCGGCGGTATCGAAACCCGTCAGGTAATAGTGGCTTTCCGGGGCGAAAAGCAAAAGAGCGTCCAATTTTTCCTGGTGCATCGCCAGGCGGGCGGCGTTGATTCGCGCTTTAAATTCTTCACGCGGAAAGTGAATAGCCATTGTGATGACTCCTGATGGGTAAGGGAAATGTCGGGGGTATGCCGCCCAATAAGATGATCGCGAGTTATCCGCGGTCCTTGCGCAGCAGGCGGATTCCGCCCAACAATGTTATTGAGATGATGATCAATAGACTGGAAATGGCTGCTATGGTCGGATCCACTTCATCGCGCAGGCTGGTGAACATGCGGCGCGTCAAGGTTGCGTTTTCGCCGCCCGAGATGAACAGGGCGACAACCACCTCGTCCAATGAAGTAATAAATGACAGAACCGCGCCGGACAATACCGCTAACCGGATTTGCGGCAAGGTGATTGTCATGAAAGCCTTGAGCCGGGAGGCTCCCAGGCTGCGGGCGCCAAGCTCCTGGTCGAAGTCAAAATGCTTAAGGGACGAGCCGACGGTAATAAACACCAAGGGGATGGCAAGACAGGTATGCGCCAGAATAAGGCCTGTAATGGTATTGTTCAGGCCGAGCCTGGCATACAGCAAAAAGGTGCTCACGCTGATGAGGATAATGGGCATGGCCATGGGCAATAGAAACAGTACCCTGACGAAACGGGCGTAAGGCGCCTTGGATACGGTCAGGCCATATGCGGCCATGGCGCCCAGTGGGGTGGCGAGAATTGTTGTGCCTATTGCCGCCTTGAAGGATATTAGTGTGGCGTCGCGCCATTCTATGCTGGTGAAATAGCCCTTGTACCAGTGTATCGACCAGGCTTCCGGTGGAAAAGTAAGGAATTTCGATTCCGAAAAGCTCATCGGAATCACGATGATGCTGGGCGCAACCAGAAATATGACAATGCATAGGCACAATATATAAAGCCAGGCAGGCTTGCGCTTGTTTGCATCGCTGCGGATGGTTTGGTTATCTGTGCCCATGGTTTTATCTTTCCAGCGCGCGATCGATGCCCAGAACTCGGGTCGCCAACCAAATCACGCCTAGTGTTACCAGAATCAGAACGACCCCCAGGGCGCTGGCTGCTCCCCAGTTCGCATAAAGGGAAATATTGCGTTCGATTTGCATGGACCACACCATGACACGCCCTCCGCCAAGAACGGCTGGTGTAACGTAAAAGCCCAGGGATAAGACAAATACCAGCACGCTTCCGGCCAGCAGGCCGGGCAGAGACAGTGGCAGATATATCTGCCGGAAGGCTTGCGCCGGCGTGGCGCCCAGCCCCGCCGCGGCGCTCGTGTAATCGTGGCTGATGGTTTTCATTGCCGAATACAGGGGCAGAATCATGAACGGCAGCATGATGTGCATCATGCCGATAGCCGTACCCGTAAAGTTATGCACCAGCTTTAGCGGCTCATCGATTATGCCCAGGTCCGTCAGCCAGGTATTGATCAGCCCGCGGCGCTGCAAAAGAATAAGCCAGGCATACGTTCTTACCAGCAGCGATGTCCAGAATGGCAGGAGCACGCACAGGGTAAGCAAGGCGGTCCAGCGTGAAGACACATGGGCCATCAAGTAGGCCAGGGGATAACCCAGAACAATACACAAACCCGTCACCAGAAAGGCGAGCTCAAACGTGGTTTTGAAACTGAGCAAGAATGAACCATGCAGCAGTCGCTGGTAATTTTCCAGGGTCAGGCCTGAAGGACCATCGAACGACAAGGCGGACAGCCAGGCCATCGGCGCAAAGACGACAATACCCAGCAATAACAGTGCGGGCCCGGACAGCAGGAACAGCCCCAGGGATTCACGTTGATGTGCGCGCTTGAATGCCTGCGCGTTCTTGACGGGCGGCACAGTCGGGTCAGGCACGCGGGCTTTCCTCGGCGACGATAATCGTGTCTTGCGGATGCAGGCCCAGCACCACCGGCTTGCCGATTGAAATTTCCCTGCCCCGGATTTGAGCCGCCATGAGACGCAGGGAAATTTCGCCCCCGGCGTCCAGCCTGATAAAAAACCTTGAACTGTCGCCTTGATAAAGGATATCGGTGACCACTCCCGCCAGCCGATTCATGGGTGTGGCATCTTGGCCGGCATCATTGAGCAGGGTCAGCATTTCCGGTCGCACAACCAGCACGGCCGGTACGTTGCGGGCCTGAGTAGGCGATGGCGAGTCCGTCAAAAGCAGGGGTGTTTGACCCAGTGAATAGCCTTCCGGCGTAGCATGAACAGGCAGGAAATGCGATTCGCCGATAAAGTCGGCAATAAACCGGGTAGAGGGGCGTTCATATATTTCATGGGGGCCTGCGACTTGTGCGATACGCCCCTTGTCAAGTACGGCGATCCGGTCGGACAGCGTCAGGGCTTCGCGTTGATCATGCGTTACATATACGGTCGTTACGGCCAGCCGGTCATGCAGGCGGCGTATTTCGATTTGCATCTGCTCCCTGAGTTTTTTGTCCAGCGCCGACAGCGGTTCGTCCATTAACAGGACCGAAGGCTCGAACACGATCGCGCGGGCCAGGGCGACTCGCTGTCGCTGCCCTCCGGAAAGCTGGCTGATCCGCCTTTGCGCCAGGCCCTGGAGCTGCACGAGCTCAAGAGCATGATCGACGCGTTCGCGGATCTCCGCCCGGCCGAGCTTGCGCAATTTAAGGGGGTAGCCGATGTTTTCACCGACTGTCATATGCGGGAAAAGGGCATAGCTTTGAAACACCATGCCGATTCCCCGTTTATGCGGCGGATCGAGCACCACGCTGTGGCCGTCGAAAGCGATATCTCCGCTATCGGGCCGTACAAATCCCGCGATGGCCATAAGCAGCGTTGTCTTGCCGGAGCCCGAGGGCCCAAGCAAAGTCAGGAACTCGCCACTGTCAATCTGCAGGCAGATATCATCAAGTACAGCGGCGCCCCCGTAGGCTTTCTTCAGATTCTCGACGGAAATTGGCAAGGAGCGAGACTTGATTGGACTGGACACGGTTCAGCCTACTGTTGCAGCATTTGGTCAAATCGCAGAGAGAGAGCGTCGTAGTTCTTGGACCACCATTTAGGATCGAGAATGACCGAGTTTTTAAGATTCTGAGGGGAATTAGGCAGCCTCGCCTCGATCTGCTTGCTGATGATTCCAGTGTCGTATGCTTTCAGATTGGCCGGTGCATAATTGATCAGAGTACTTAGACGGGCTTGTGGCTCGGGCTTGATCATTGCGGCCAGCGCTTTCATCGCGGCGTCTTTGTTCTTGGCCCCCTTGGGAATAGCCAGGCAGTCAAACAGCACGATTTGCTGGTTCCACGACAGGTCGAAGCGCTTGTCGTCTTTCATCAAGTCCTGGATACGGCCGTTCCAGATGCCGATGATATCGACTTCATTGTTCTTCATCAGTTGTACTGACTCGGAGCCTGACGCCCACCATGAGCTGATGTGAGGTTTAAGTTCCGCCAATTTTTTGAAGGCTCTATCAACATCGATAGGGTAGATGTCTTTGGGCTGGACGCCATCGGCGAGCAATGCGGCTTCAAGATTGTAGATTGGGCTGCGGCGCAGCGACCTTTGACCAGGGATGTCTTTGACATTCCAGAAGTCCGCCCAGGATTGCGGTTTCTTGCCTTTGACTATTTCATTGTTCCAGGCAATCACCACCCCGTACACCACATCGGCTACCCAATACTCGGATTTCATGCTGTCGGGAATGCCGGAGGTGTCGACGATGGCCGGATCCAGTTTCTCGAGCAAGCCTTCTTGTTCCATGATGGGACACGATTGGTTTCCCTGCTGGACGATGTCCCATGCTGGACGGCCCGAAGCCACCTGGGTGCGCACATCGGCAATACCGGAAGTCGTGTCTTCCTTGATGGTGATGCCCTGCGCTTTCTCGATGGGCGTGAACCACGCCTGACGCTGCGCTTTTTGAAATTCGCCGCCCCACGAGGCGATGGTAATAACATCGGCCGCCTGCGCGGCAGACGTTGTCAAGAGCGCAATGGCCGCCCCCAATGCAATTTTTTTCATGCTCATATATGCCTGCCCCTTTGGATTTGAAATGCGGTTACCAATCTTGTTGATCAATAAGAAAAATTATTTCATCTATTGTTTTAGGTTTTTATTCTTAGTCTATTGTAAATAAATAAATAAAACATACAAGTTAAAATAATTAACATGAATTAAATTCAATTGTTAAATTAAACGATATAATTATTTTTCCTTTGCAATGGATTCAGCCAATATAAAAATGAAGAATATCGACGCCAATAATCCCGCCGAGACTGAGCCGCCGCTGCGTGCATTACGCGCTTTCGAAGCATTTGCGCGGCAGGGCACGGTGATGGGCGCCGCCCGCGAATTGCAAGTCACGCCATCGGCGGTGAGTCATCAATTGAGTTTGCTCGAGGCGTTTGTCCAGGCTTCCTTGACGGTGCGACGCGGCAGAGTGCTTGAATTGACCGACGAGGGGCGCGAGTATTACAGGTCGATTCACACTGCCTTTTCCGTGTTGCGCGGCGCAACCAATAGCGTCATGCAGAAGTCCGCGCCACGACAAGTCACGCTCGCCATTATTCCGCTGGTTGCCACAGGGGCCTTGATTCCCCGCCTTGATTCGTTTTTGCAAAACAATCCGAATGTCCAGCTCAATATTGTCTATTCCCTTCATCGCAATTATCTGAGCGATTCCGCTGACCTCTCGATTCGTTACGGCACAGGTGAATGGCCGGGCTACAAAAGCACCAAGCTTTTATCGGGCGCTACCAAACCCGTCTGTTCGCCGGCCTTTCTGGACCGTTATGGGGCGATACATAAACCGGCCGACCTGCTTGGGGTTCCGCTGGTGCATGACGGTGAGCGCTCTCGCTGGACCATGTGGCTCCAGAGCGCAGGGGTAAAGACGGCCGGCCAGGCGGTCGGCCCTATGTTTGAGGATGCGCAGTTGGCCATGAGCGCAGTGGCATCTGGATTGGGGGTCGGCTTGTTGCGTGAAGCCTTGATTCAAAGGGAGCTAGCGGCGGGCACGCTGGTCAAGTTGTTCGATATGCCACTGCATATGGGCATGGATTATTATTTATGCATGCGCAATGACGATCTGCTGCCCGACGCGGTGCAAAAAATGGCTGCCTGGTTGCTTAAAACGCTGCGTTGAGGCTACGAAGCCGAGGTTGGGGCCTTCGGTGGTTTCATCGCCTGGATTCTTTAGTCCTTTGATGCCCGCCGTATTTCCGCGATTATTCTTACTGAAAAAATGCGCATGCCACCGTTCACTCGCCGGTCCGGTTCAGCGTCATCGAAAAGGCGAAACGGTCCAGCGGATGCACCGTCACGGAGATTTCAAACGCCACGTCGTTGGCGTCGAGGTAACGGCGCACAACTTGCAGGGCAGGGGACTTCTCCTCGACCTGCAGCAGGTCGGCCACGGTCCGGGAAATGAGCACAGGCTTGATATCCTGCTGAATCTGCGCAACGCGCCGGCCGTAGCGTGTCTCTATCAGCGAACTGATCAACATCTCGGGCGCCGCTTGCACCATTTCTCCGATGTCCGAATACGACGCATCGACATACACGTCCGTACAGCCTATGGGCAAGTTTTTCTTGCCCTCGTCCACGCGCAGATAGGAAATGCGTAGCCAGCGCGAGCCGCCTTGGCACCCCAGTTCGTGCGCAAGCGCCAAGTCCGCCACCACTTCTTGAACCGCGCCGAGCACGCGGACATGCGGCGCGCCGAACTGGGCGATGTCGTCGACCGACGGCGATGATTGCGTGAACCCGGCGGCCGGTTTGGCGGCTTCAACCCGTGTGCCGACGCTCTTGCGGCGCGAAACCAAACCCAGCTTTTGCAAATCGGCCAGCGCCATGCGCACGGTGTATCGGCTTGCTTCGTACCGAGTGCAAAGTTCCAATTCGGTGGGCAGGAGCGCGCCCACCGGGAAGCGGCCCGTCGCAATGCCTTCGGCCAAATCGCGCGCAATGACGTCGGCATGCCTTATTCCCGAGTTTTCTTGCGGGATTTTTTTTAACCTCGAAACAGCCATTAGGGTTTTCGCTGATGCGGTCAATATTCGAACATAGAGTATATTATAGTCAATAAGTTCGAACATATTGTTATGTTCGTTTTTAATGACTAAGCAAGGCAAGTATGTCTCACAATCGCCCGTTGACCAATTCCGGCATCCACTCTCTTCTGTTTCGCGATGGCTACGGCACACCGGCCATGCGCGAGATATTCTCGGACCGGGCGCTTATCGGACGCTATATCGATGTCGAGGTCGCCCTGGCGCGAGCAGAGGCGCGCTGCGGCGTTATCCCGGCCGATGCCGCGGCCGCAATCGAGCTGGAACTCAAGCTCGAGCGCATCGACTTCGACCTTCTCGATCATGAAGCCCATGCCGTGGGCTATCCCATTCTGCCGCTGGTGCACCAGCTTGGCAGCCTGTGCGGCGAAGCCGGCGGCTACGTGCATTGGGGCGCAACCACGCAGGACATCACGGATACCGCCACCGTATTGCAATTGCGCGATGCGCTGGACGCGATAACAAGCGACATCCATACGCTGCGCCAGATCCTTGCCGAGCTGGCGGAAAAATATCGCGACACGCCAATGGCGGGCCGCACGCATTTGCAGCATGCGCTGCCAGTGACCTTCGGCTACAAGGCGTCGATCTGGCTGGCCATGTTCGACCGGCACCAGGAGCGTCTGGCCGAGTTGCGCAAGCGCGTGCTCGTGGTCCAGTTCGGCGGCGCCGTGGGAACCCTGGCCTCTCTGGGCAGCCAGGGCCTGGACGTCCAGCAGGCGCTGGCCGAAGAACTCCAGCTAGGGGTGCCGGCGACCACTTGGCACGTGGCGCGCGATGGCTTCGCCGAAACGGTGAACTTGCTGGCGATCATAGCCGGCACACTCGGGAAAATCGCGCTCGACATCATGATCATGGCCTCCACCGAGGTCGCCGAAGTCTACGAACCTTTTTCCAAGGGACGCGGCGCAAGCAGCACCATGCCGCAAAAGCGCAACCCCATTTCAAGCGAACTCATGCTGGCGGCGTCAAAAACGGTGCGCCAGCATGCAGGCCTTATGCTGGATGCGATGGTTCAAGACTTCGAACGGGCCACCGGGCCGTGGCATGCCGAATGGGCCGCGCTGCCGGACAGCTTTATCTTGACCGCCGGCGCCTTGCACCAGGCCAAGTTCGCATTGGGCGGGCTGATCGTCGATGCGGATCGTATGCGCAAGAATCTCGATATCAGCAAAGGCTTGATCGCGGCCGAAGCGGTGATGATGGAATTAGCGCGCGCCACGGGCCGGCAGCAGGCGCACGACATAGTCTATGGCGCCTGCCGCAGCGCCAGCGATACAGGCGGCAGCCTGGCCGATGCGCTTGCCGGCTTGCCCGAAGTGACCGCGCATCTCGATGCGGCCGCCATCGCGCGCCTTACCGATCCCACCAATTATCTGGGTCTTGCACCGCAGATGGTCGATCGCGCGCTGGCGCTGTCCAGAGCCATGGACAACCTCTAATTACGCCCCTCCAATACTCCAAAGGAAACTTCCGATGAATGCTTTGAAAACGGCTGCCGCCGCCCTCACCCTGTTGGCCGTCGCGGCCGGCGCGCAAGCGCAAACCTGGCCTACCCAGGCGATCCGCTGGATCGTCCCGTTCTCGGCGGGCGGTCCCACCGATGCCATGGCGCGGGACATCGCCGCCCACATGAGCAGCGAGCTTGGCCAGTCCATTGTGATCGAAAACGTCGGCGGTGCCGGCGGCACCATTGGCGCCACCAAGGCGGCCAGGGCGGTACCCGACGGTTACACATTCCTTGTCGGCCATTTGGGCTACATGGCCGCGGCACCCTCGCTCTACAAAAAGCTTTCCTATGATCCGATCGGCGATTTCGAACCCGTTTTCCGTTTCCCCGACGTGCCTTTGGTCCTGCTGGTGCCCAAAGCATCACCCTACAAAACCGCGGCGGACCTGATCGCCTATGCCAAGGCGAATCCCAACAAGCTCAACTTTGGCAATGCTGGCGTCGGTTCAATGAGCTTCCTGATTGCGTCGCTGTTCGAAAGCCAGGCCGCTATCGAGGTTGAATCCATTTCATACAAGGGCACCGCGCAGTCCATGACCGATCTGATCAGCGGCCAGATAGATGGGATATTCGAACAAACAAACACCAGCCTGCCGCAGATCGCCTCGGGCCGAGTCGCCGCGCTGGCGCTGACCTCCACGCAAGCCATGCCCCAGTTTCCTGGCGTGCCTCCTTTGGCGGCGCAAGCAATACCTGGTTTTGAAGCCGCCACGTGGATGGGGATTTACGCCCCCAAGGGAACGCCCGTTCAAGCCATCCAGACGATGCACCGCGCGTACCTGAAGGCCTTGGAGGACAAGGGGTGGACGCAAAAAATGAGCGATCAAGGCATGCGTCTTTTGCCTACCGACCAAACGGCGCCCGAGGCTTTCGGCAAGCATACCGCCGCTGAAATCGAAAAATGGCGCAAGGTCGTCAAGGATGCAAATATTACGGTCAACTGACCGGGGGCTGTCCCGAGCGGTCGCTGGCTCATGGCGCCGGCGGCCGGCCTTCGGCGCCCCGGCATGGCGGCCGTGCCGGTTCGACGCAATCCCCCTTGAAATTCCAGCCCATCGCACCTAAATTGGTAGTAGACGCTCGAGCAAATTCTGTTGCGTCTTCGAGCGGTCGGCCCCCGGCCGGGCCTTGGCCACCATCGCCCGCCGGGCATCATATCTTTATTGAATAGGAGGTTATCATGAGTATTCGTGATCTCATCCCCGGGAGCCGCAGCCCGGTTCCGGCGTCGTCCGGCGATATCGATCATCCATTCTTCTCGTTGCAGCGCGACGTGAACCGGTTGTTCGACGACATGTTCAAAGGCTTCGATGTGGGTTTCCCCGGCGGGTCCAGGGGCGGCACCTTCAGTGGCAGTTGGCCCAAGGTGGAAGTGTCGGACGATGAGAAGGCGGTGCGCATCAGCGCCGAGCTTCCGGGCATGGAAGAGAAAGACGTCGAGCTGTTGCTGGAGGACGACATCTTGACCTTGCGCGGCGAAAAGCGCCTAGAGCAGGAAGACGCGGCGAGGCAGTTCTCAGAGCGCTTCTACGGTCATTTCGAGCGCCGCATCCGTCTTGGCTACGATATCGACCAGGACAAGATCGAGGCCAACTTCAAGAATGGCGTGCTGGAGGTCGTTTTACCCAAAGACCAAGCTACTCAGTCGCGTGTCAAACGCATTGCCTTGAATAAGTAGGGCCATGCGCGGATCAAAATCAGTTGCCGGCGGGACTCACACGCCATACTGTATTGCCGACGTCGTCCGCCACCAGTAGCGCACCGGTTTTGTCCACAGCCACACCCACTGGGCGGCCCAGGGCTTCTTCTTTTTCGTTCAGGAAGCCGGTCAGAAAATCCTGCGGCTTTCCTGAAGGCTTTCCTGCCTTGAAAGGCAAGAAGATTACCTTGTAACCGCTCAGTGGGTTTCGGTTCCAGGATCCATGCTGGCCAATGAAGGCTCCCCGGCATACTGTTCCGGGAATAGTTTGCCGCCATAAAAGGCCAGGCCGAGCGTAGCGGTATGAGCACCCACTGCGTAGTCTGGCTTGATGGCCGAGGCAACCAGATCAGGCTTCTGCTTATCCTTCATGCGCGGATCAAGGTGCTGGCCGAAATAACTGTAGGGCCAGCCATAGAAGCCTCCATCCTTCACAGAGGTGATGTAATCCGGCACCAGGTCGTCGCCCAACTCGTCCCGCTCATTGACGGCGGTCCACAACTCGCCGCTGTCCGGCTGCCAATCCATGCCATTCGGATTTCGCAGGCCTGTCGCATAGAGTTGCTTATCGCCTGTCGACAAATCGATTTTCCAGATGGCCGCGCGTCCTTCTTCCGCCTTCATGCCGTTTTCGGCAACATTGCTGTTGGACCCGACGGTGGCGTACAGGAATTTGCCGTCAGGCGATGCAATGATGTTCTTGGTCCAGTGGTGGTTGATGGGACCGCCGGGCAAGTCAGCGATCTTCTCGGCTGCGCTTGTAATCGAGGTGACTCCTTCCTCGTAGGTGTAGCGGACAACCGCATCCGTATTCGCCACATAGAAGTCTTTGCCTACAAGAGCCATGCCAAAGGGCGAGCGCAAATTACCCACAAACTCATTCCGTATTTCGGCTTCGCCGTTGCCGTCCTTGTCTCGCAGCAGGGTAATGCGGTCCGCACTGGGTACGCCGGCCCCGGCGCTTTTCTTGAAAAAGCCCATGGCTTTGGCCCTGATGCCTTTATCGTCCTCGGTTTTTTTGGGCGCATTGCTTTCCGCGACCAGCACATCGCCGTTGGGCAGGACATATAGCCAGCGCGGATGGTCCAGACCGGTGGCAAAGGCTTGAACCTTGAATCCCGCCGCGGCCGTTGGCATTTGCCTTTCGGGCCAGGGCTTGGCCGGGGCGACTTTCACGGTGGGAATTAAATTGGACTCGGGCTCGGGCAGGACCGGATCGGGACCATAGGTGCTTGCCGGAGGAGCGCCTTCTTTTTGAGCATATGCCGCGCTGCTCAAGAGGGCGATGCCGATGAGCAGATGGCTGATGGGCTGAGTCAACATGGATTCTCCTGTGATTTCCCTGTGGTGTAAGGCGAGATCGAGCTCCAAAAGAGCGGATGACTGTCGGCCAATTGCCAGCAAGCCTTGTTCCCATAGGGTGACTATCCGCTTGCGGGTTGCCGGAAACGCTTCTGATCGGCATAGGACTTGCTGCCGTCAACACAAACACGCGGAACAAGGAGATATCCATGGGAAAATGCGATTCATGCGGCAACGAATACGACAAATCTTTCGAAGTAACCGTTTCAGGAAAAACCTACACTTTCGATAGCTTTGAATGCGCGATTCGGACCGTCGCGCCGCTTTGCGAGCATTGCGGTGTACCAATTATCGGGCATGGGCTGGAGAAAAACGGAAGAATATTCTGTTGCAATCATTGCGCCGTTGGAGAAGGCGTGACGGAACTGCGTGACCGTTGACATCATTAGCCACAGGCCGGCACCCACAGCACCGGAATCGTCTCCCAAATGATCGCTACAGCGGAAAGCAGACTAAGGGTGCCGGCGAGCCAAGGGAGAAATCCCGGATCCCCAATATGCGGCATACGTGTGCGTAAGCGTAGATAGATCAGCGCCATCGCGATAAGCGCAAGCAGGCTCGCGCCCACGATGATCCATGAGGACACCGGTATTCCCGCCCAGGCTCCATGCAGCGTCGGCCGCGCGCAGGCCACTCCATGCACGGAGTAGATGAACAGGAAGTGGGCCGCCCAAATAATTGGGCCGGCAAGCATGAACAAAAATGTGCGTGAGAAGCCATTTCGCATGGAAATCACCCAATCAGGCGGGGAAAACCGTGGACCAATCCAAGGGTGAACAAGCCCTGCGCTACCGTGTAGTGCCAGAAAATCATCGTGTTGTCGCAACAGGCGCGCCGTGTGGATGTCAGTCTTCCGGCCAGCGAGCGCGCCACCGTAAACGCACCCATATAAATCAACACAATCCCCAGCACGCCCTGCAGGCCGGTCATGGCATAGACCGCGGCGGCATAGGCGTTGTCTTGCGGCCGCAGTCCGCTTAGCCAGTGTGCGTATGCCTCAAGGCCAATCGCCGTTGTCAGCATAAGGATGGCAATCGGCAGGCCCAGGCGCAGCGGCCTTTGCCTTGCCTGCGTCAGTCGGCGGCTAATCCACGCGAGCATGGCGCTGCTGCCAATAAGCAGGCAAGCCGAGGCCAGGGGAAGTGTCTTGGGAGGAAGCTGGACGGGTTCGGGCCATACCTGCGGTGATGTCGTCCACAGGAATAAATAGGCGAATAATAGCGAGCTGAAAATACTTGCGCAGACCATAAGCAGGATGATCATTGCCCACCAGGAATGAGAAGCGCTGCCGCAGCAAGATACCGGTAGATGCATTCCGCCGCCAATATTGACCGGCGGGTGGTCGGGGCCCGTATCGGCATCCCACAGCCAGCGCCAAATCAATGCCAGGGCGAGTACGCCGAAGGCGCCCGCCAGCGCTTCCATCTTGAAGGTCAGGAGCAGGAAGAAGCCGGCCGTGCCGAGCGCCGCAATAAGGGGCGGCCAGCCCGGCCCCGGGAGCTCAAGCACGTATTCGGGGCGGGCCTCGATTGCGCTGGTGACCAGCGAAGAGCGCTTGCCGGTCGGGGCGTTCGGCAGATAATAGCGTCCCGCTTGCACGTCCGCGGCCAGGTTGGGCTGATCCCAAAGAGGTTCACGGCTGGTGACGAACGGGATGCTGCGTGGGCCGAAAGAACTGCCGGGCAGCCATTCCAGGGTGCCGGCTTGCCAAACATTGCCGGCATTTTTTTCATTGTTGGGACGGAAGTTTCGTGCCAGATCGATCAGAAATACCAGCACGCCGGCGGCAATCATGTAGGCGCCAATTGTCGACACCATGTTAAGCATTGCCCAACCATAGCTGTCCGCATAGGTATACACACGCCGAGGCATACCAGCTAGACCGGTGAAATGCATGGGGAAGAAGCTTACATTAAAGCCAATGAACATCAGCCAGAATGCCCAGCGGCCGAGCCGCTCGGACAAGGTGCGCGCGCTCATGAACGGAGCCCAATAATAAAAGGCCGAGAACAGCGGAAATACCATGCCGCCGAACAGCACGTAGTGAAGATGAGCGACCACGAAGTAGGTGTCATGCGCCTGCAGATCAAAAGGAATCACCGCCACCATTACTCCGGTGAGCCCGCCGAGTACAAAGATGAAGAAGAAGCCCAGGATAAACAGCATCGGTACTTTCAGCGGGCGCAGTCGCACCGCCGCGGCGATGGTGGCGATCCAGGCAAATATCTGTATTCCTGTCGGGATCGACACCGCCATGCTCGCCGCCGACGCAAAACTCAGCGATAGCCGCGGAATACCGGTAGCGAACATGTGGTGCACCCATAAGCCAAAGCTCAGAAAGCCGGTAGCGACCACCGCCAGCACTATCAGCCGGTAACCCACCAGCCGCACGCCCGTCATGGCCGGTATGATCATCGATACCATGCCGGCCCCGGGGAGGAAGATAATGTAGACCTCGGGATGGCCAAAGAACCAGAACAGATGCTGCCACAGCAGGGGGTCGCCCCCTTTTTCGGCAATAAAGAAGGGCATATCGAAGGCGCGCTCAAGTTCCAGTAGCGCGGTGGCGACGATGACGGCCGGGAACGCGATGACCACCATGCCGGAGAACACCAGCATCACCCAGGCGAAAATGGGCATCCTGTCCAGCGTCATGCCCGGTGCGCGCGTGCGCAGAATGCCTATCGCCAGTTCGATGGCGCCGGCGATCGCCGATATTTCAATGAAGCCGATTCCCAGGAGCCAGAGGTCCGCATTGAGCGCCGGCGAATAGGCGGAACTGGTCAGCGGCGGGTACATGAACCAGCCGCCTTTGGGCGCCAGTCCGGCGAAGATGCTGCAGAAGAAAACGATGCCGCCGATGGCATAGGCCCAGTAGGCATAGGCCGACAGGCGTGGAAAGGGCAAGTCGCGCGTGCCCAGCATATTCGGCAGAAGCAGCATCGCTATTGCCTCCACCGCCGGCACGGCGAACAGGAACATCATCACCGTGCCGTGCATGGTGAACAGCTGGTTGTAAAGGTCATGGCCGATCAAATCATTGTCGGGCACGGCCAGTTGAGTGCGCATCAGGAGCGCCAGCACACCGGCTAGCAGAAAGAACAGCAGCGCCGTGCCGATATAGAGCAGGCCGACATGGGTATTATTGACAACAGTGAGGGCCCGCCAGCCCCGGGGGCGTCGCCAGACGCGCCGCAACCGCTCCTCTTCGTCCGCGGGGCGGGGAAGCGGGTTGGGCAGCGCCTGGGCCTGCCCGGTAGCCGGGTTCTTTGGCGTCACTTGAGGCTTTCCAGGTATTGCGCGACAGCCCGCAGGTCCGCGCCGGACAGCTGATTAAAGGAAGGCATCTGGTTGTCGGGCTTGATATGCTGACTGCCGGCTATCCAGCCGGCCAGCGTACCGACGTTGTTCGGCAGTACGCCGGCGGCCAGGGAAGAGCGGCTGCCGATATGCGTGAGGTCGGGGCCGAGCGTGCCGGCGGCCTCGGTGCCCCGGATGGCATGGCACTGCGCACAGGCCTGCATAACGAGCTGCTTGCCGAACTGAAGTTCGGCATCGGCCGGCTCTCGCGCCGGCAGGCGCTGGGCCGCCATCCATGCCTGGAAGTCGTCGGGAGAAAGCGCCTGCACATCGAACATCATCTTCGCATGCTGGGCGCCGCAGTATTCCGCGCATTGGCCGCGGAAGATGCCCGGTTCCTTCGCCTGCACACGCAGGCGGTTCACGCGCCCAGGCACCATATCCAGCTTGCCCGCCAGATTCGGCACCCAGAAGCTGTGGATCACATTGTCGGACTTGAGCACGAATTCCACCGGCTCTCCGGCCGGTATGCGGATATCGTTTGCCGTTTCGAACAACGGCCGGCCATCCCGGTCCAGATACCGCAGCCGCCACCACCACATTTCACCCATAACTTCGATGCGCGCCGCCGGCTGCATATCGGCCCGAACCATGAAAGACGTGGCGCTCAATGCATAAACCAGCAGCGCACTCAGCACCGCCACAGGAAAAGCGATGCCGGCGCCGACAATCAGCCAGCGCCGGCCCAGTTGCCTGCGCATGCGCGGCGGCCCATACAGTGCGAGGATCAGTATGATGATGACCAGCAGAAAGATCATGGCGGCCCCGATGAACATCACCCAACTGATTTCCGCAATTTGACCGGCGGCCTCTCCTTTGGGGTTGAGAGCCGATTGCACATCGGCCCGTACTGAAAACGGCAGCATCGCAAAAAGTACAGTATGGCGCGAACAGGACATATGGAAGTTCAGTGCTTGTAATTGAAAGAATGGGCATTGATGGGTGTATTGCCGCGGCGCCGGCCATTGCGCATAGCACATTGCATACCACGCTTGTCCACCGTAGCGCGAACAGAACAAAACAAGCAAGGGGTCGGTGCTCCTCTCCCGGTATGTCTTCGCGGTTTTGAAGAATTTACACACACCGTGGCGCGCTGCTGTTCCTCGCATCTTGCTGTGACCACTTATTGCTCCGGCGTGTAGTTGGCAAAGAAGTTGCTGGAAGGGTACAGTTTCAGGAAAAGTGAATATGCAAAGATGCCTGTCCCGGATTGTCGCGCCGTTACATTCAGAGGCAGGCGCGATTCTCATCGACGCTTTCCATCCTCAGCATGCCCGTGCGCGCACAAGGCGCGGTAAATCTGGCGAAGCCATGAACGATATGACCGGCCAAAACGACGATGCCATGCCAAAACATGGGCGATGCGCGTCACAATTTTCCGGCCCGAACGTCAGTCTGGGCTTGGCGCTGCTTGGAATGAGCGCGATCTTGCTGCTGATTGGTTGCGGCCAAGAACGCCCCCGCTTGCGCCGCGGGGCCAAGCCATTCAGTTGGCCGATGCGGACATTAAGCTTGCCCGGCAGCTTATCCGGGACTATGGCTGCGTCGCCTGCCATACCGTGCCAGGAGTGAAGGGGCCAAGCTCAAAAGTGGGTCCACCGCTGGAAAATATGGCATTGCGCGGCTACATAGGCGGCGTACTGCCGAACACGCCCGACAACCTGGTGCGATGGTTGCTCGATCCTCCGGCAATCGATCCACTTACCGCCATGCCAAACATGGGGATGAATGATGGAGACGCGAAGGATATCGCAGCCTACCTCCTTACCCTCCACTGACTCCAGGGGCGTTCGACGATGACGAAATGGAAGCGCGTTGCAAGCATTACCTTGGCTGCCTCAGCGGCAACAGCCGCTCTGTTGGGGGGCCTTGTTATCTACACTGGCGTGTATGACGTCAGCGCAACGCGCCAGCACACGGCTGCCGTCTATCATTTGCTCGAAACCTCCTTGCGACGCTCGGTCAAATTGCGTACATCCGATGTCGAGGTACCAGCCTTGGACGATGCCGATCGCGCCATTAACGGATTCAAGCTATTTCACACGCATTGCGTGCAATGCCACGGTGCCCCAGGCATCGCGCCGCAACCGTTCGCGCTGGGCCTGACACCCGCGCCCGCCTCATTGGTTGCTGCCGCCCAAGAGTGGTCCGCAGCCGAGATCCAATGGATGATCCGGCATGGTATCAAGATGACCGGCATGCCCGCATGGCAATATAGGATGAGCGACGAAGAAATATGGGACGTCGTGGCGTTCATGAAGGTCTTGCCCACGTTGTCGCCTGCCGACTACGAAGGCTGGAGCAGGCGACATATGCCGACGGCTGAACAGCCATCGGATACGTCTTTAACATTGCCGGAGATGGATGCGAGGCTCGGCGATGCCGGGGCCGGCAAAAAGGCCCTGCAACAGTATCTGTGCGCCACATGCCATGTGATTCCCGGCATCGTCGGCGCGAACCACCATGTCGGTCCTTCCCTGGCGGGCATTGCAAGCCGGAAATACATTGCCGGCGTGTTCCCGAATACGCCGGCCAACATGCTGCGCTGGCTGCGCCAGCCGACTGCGGTCGATCCATTATCCGCAATGCCGGACCTCGACATATCCGATCAGGATGCGCGCGATATCGCCGCATTTCTCTATACGCTGCGCGACTGAGCAACCGGCGGGGGCGCGGGAAAACGCTGAAGCCCAAGCCGTAGGTTACGAGCGCTCAAGCAGCATGTCCCGGAGGTTGGAAACATCCGTCAACAGTCTTTTTATCGTTTCGGCCGGAAGATTGACGGAATTTTCCGCACATTTCGGAACCGCCCGGGCGCGCTCCTTCAATGCCTTGCCTTCCTGCGTCAGCCGTACGCATACTTGCCGCTCATCCGCGGGATTGCGGTTGCGGGTGACATAGCCGGCCGCTTCGAGACGCTTGAGCAGCGGCGTAAGCGTGCTGGAATCGAGATGCAGGGCGTGCCCCAGCGCTTTTACCGTCCGATCGTCTTCCGCCCATAAAACGACAAGCACCAGATACTGCGGATAGGTCAAGCCGATCTCATCCAGGACAGGACGATAGAGCTGATTAAAGGCGTGACTGGCGGAGTAGAGCGAGAAGCAAAGCAGCTCATCCAGCGCCGGAAAGGGGTGCACTCGTTTTCTTGGTTTTGTTCATGCGCAAGCTCCTGGTCAATTTCCCTCCATAATAATTTGTGTGCGATCTAATCGCAAGCTATTGACATGCCTTTCATCAGCGCATATTATTTGTTTGCGATTAAATCGTGTACAAATTAATTTATTGAATTAGGGAAATCAAATGACCAAGCTGTTTGCAGGATTGTTGCTCGCTTCCGCCGCTCTTGTCAGCTCCGCCGCCATGGCCCAGAGCGTCAAGCCTACCGTCGTTCTGGTCCACGGCGCGTTTGCCGATGGATCAAGCTGGAACGGAGTGGCCAATATCCTTCTGAAGGATGGCTATCCGGTTGTGGCGGTTGCCAACCCACTGCGTAGCGTGAAGGGCGATGCGCAATACGTCTCGGACATACTCGCCACGATCAAGACGCCGGTCGTGCTGGTGGGCCATTCCTACGGCGGCCCGGTCATCAGCGTAGCGGCCAACGGCCACCCGAACGTCAAGTCCTTGGTCTTTGTGTCCGCCTTCGCGCCGGAGGCTGGCGAGACGCCGGCGGCGCTGACCGGAAAATTTCCCGGCAGCACGCTGGGAGCCGCGCTCGACGCGCCCGTTCCGCTCGCTGACGGCGGCAAAGATCTCTATGTCAGGAAGGACAAATTCCACGAGCAGTTCGCCGCCGATGTGCCCGCCGCACAGGCAGCATTGATGGCCGCCGAACAAAGGCCGGTTACGGAAGCCGCATTGAACGAAGCGCAGACCGCTCCGGCCTGGAAAAACATTCCCTCTTTCTTTGTCTACGGCGACCAGGACAAGAACATTCCTCCCAAGGCGCTGTCATTCATGGCGGAGCGCGCGCAGTCCAGGCAGACCATAGTCGTCAAGGGCGCTTCGCACGTCGTGATGGTGTCCAACCCGAAAACGGTCGCAACGCTGATCGAAAAGGCGGCCGAGGCCAAATAGGGGCTTGGCCCCCGCGGCGGCGGTCACGACGAGCTTATGAGCGGCTCTGGGCTGACAAGGACGTGTTCAGGGCGTCACGCACTCTGGCGCGGCCCGAGCGCTTCAAAGTCGCCGCTGCCTAATTCGGTGACGCCGTCTGTGGGCGTATTCAACGACTCCTCGACGGCCCGGGTGATCTTGTCGCGCCCGCGCTCGAATGCATCGAGCAGTTCGCTACCGGTCGCGTCCCGCGCGCCGAAGGACTGCCGCAGCGCTTCGGCCGAAATCTCGTAGCTGCGCTTTTCATCGTTGTTGTTCCAGACGAAACGGATACATCCTTCTTCGTACTTTGCTTCGGTCATCTTGGCAAATTCGCTCATTGCAATCTCCTGAATAGCATTGGCCGCGGAGGGTTCCACGGTCGCACGATACCGCCGGCATATGGCGTGCCATGCAAGCCAGCGAACCGGAATGGCGGAGGGCATGAAAATTGCTGTGTCATGTCTCCTGCATGTCAATAAAACCCGGAGAAACCATTATGACCAAATCAGTGCAAGATCTTTTCATACATATGCTATCGGACATTTACAGCGCGGAAAAGCAACTGACAAAGGCGCTACCAAAAATGGCCCGCGCATCGACCAACAGCGAATTGTCGGCCGCTTATACACAACATCTGGAGGAGACCCAGCATCAAGTCGAGCGCATTGACGAAATAGTCGAAACATGCGGTATCAAACTCAAGCGCATGAAATGTGTCGCCATGGAGGGCCTGATCGAAGAGGGCAAGGAAGTCATCGATGAAATCGAGAAGGGAGCAGTGCTGGACGTCGCACTGATTGCCGCTGCCCAGAAAGTGGAGCACTATGAGATCGCGAGCTACGGCACGCTGTGCACAATTGCCAGGCAACTGGGGCAAATGGACGCTCTGCGCCTGCTGAAGGAAACCATGGCCGAAGAAAAAGCCACGGACGAGAAACTCACCAAGATTGCAGAGTCCGGCATTAATCAGGAAGCCGCCGGCACGCCGGCCTGAATCGCGTTCCCAGGCCCCAATTAGGCGCAATGGGTGAAGAAGGCCATGCATCTGACTCCCAGACAATTCCTTCATCTGGCAAAGTGCTCGTACCAGGCATGGAGCGACGACCAGGCCTCCAGCATGGGCGCGGCCATCGCGTTCTACACCGTCTTCTCCATTGCGCCTTTGCTCATCATTGTTATCGCCGCCGCCGGTTTCATCTGGGGGGAGGACGCCATACGCGGTGAAGTCATCCGCCAACTGGGCGGCCTGGTCGGCCCGGAAGGGGCCGAAAGCGTGCAGACACTTATCCGCAGCGCAGACAAGCCGGCACAGGGCGTCACGGCAACCATCGTGAGCGTGGTGATCCTGATTATCGGCGCGACGCGTGTCTTTGCGGAACTGCAAAACGCACTGGACCGCATCTGGGAAGCGCCGGCGCTGGAACGTACATCTGGATGGTGGCGGATGCTGCGCACCCGGCTGCTGTCGCTGGGTCTGGTGCTGGGCATGAGCTTCCTGCTTTTGGTTTCCCTGGTGATAGGCGCGGGGCTGGCCGTGTTGGGCGAATGGATCAACGGATTGTTTCCGGGGTGGGAGGTGCTTCTGCAGGCCTTGAACATGCTCGCCTCGCTCGTGATTTCGACGATATTGTTCGCGATGATCTTCAAGTACATGCCGCAGGCTTCTATCGCGTGGCGCGACGTCTGGGTCGGCGCCATCGTTACCGCCGTCCTGTTCGAAATTGGAAAGCTGCTGATCAGCCTGTATGTCGGCAAGAGCTCTACCGTTTCTTCGCTGACGGCGGCCGGATCCCTGGTCATTGTGCTGATCTGGGTGTACTACGCCGCGCAGGTATTCCTGCTGGGCGCGGAGTTCACCTGGTTTTATGCCAATCATCATGGGACGCGACGCGCGCCGCCGGAGCGGCAAGACCAGCCCACTGCCATCGAAGGCGACATGGACTCAAGGTGAGGCTTGCCTGGATTCTTCGTCGTACTTCTCGCGCGCCTCATCGATAGCCGAAAGATTCTCGTAGGCCCACTTGCCCAAGGCAAGGACCGGCGTGCTCAGCGACTTGCCGAGTTCACTCAGCTCGTATTGGACCTGCGGCGGCCTGGTCGGAAACGCGGTCCTGATGACCATTCCATCCCGCTCCAATGTCTTCAGCGTCCTGGTCAGCATCTGCTGGGAAATACCATCGATGCAGCGCTTCAACTCGTTGAAGCGGCGAGGGCCGTTACGCAACACTACGATCACCAGAACCGTCCACTTGTCGCCGACACGCGCCAGGACCGGAATCACGCGACGGCAATCATTCATCACCACGCCGCTCTCGCCAGCAGTCATCTTCATATGTCCTAGTCCCCCAAATATGCGTTCTTGTAAAGCATCCAAGTAGTCACATATACTTTCTTGGTCCCAATAATAGACTACCTGGAAACTCGATTACATGTCACTTAAGCTGAACATCATTTTTGGCAGCACACGTCCCGGCCGCCTGGGTTTGCCCATAGGCAACTGGTTCAAGGAATTTGCCGCCGCCCATGGCAAGTTCGACGCGAATCTGGTCGATCTGGCCGACTTCAATCTCCCGCTTCTTGACGAATCAACGCACCCTGTGCTGCAGCAATATACGCATGAGCACACCAGGCGATGGAGCGAAAGTGTCGATTCAGCGGATGCCTACGTATTCGTGACGCCGGAATACGACTACTTTCCGCCCGCGTCCCTGGTGAATGCCGTGCAAGTCTTGATGCGCGAGTGGGCCTATAAGCCCGCCGGCGTGGTCAGCTATGGTGGGATTTCGGGCGGCCTTCGTGCGTCGCAGCCCTTGCGGCAATTGATCAGCAGCGTCAATGTGCATCCACTGCCGCAGGTAGTGCCGATTCCCTCGTTCGGACAGTTCATCGGCGATGATGGTGTATTCCGGCCCAATGAGCCGATGAAGGCGGGAGCGCAGGGCATGCTGGATGAACTGCACAAGTGGGCTTCTGCGCTGAAGACTATAAGGCCGGAGGTTGTTGCGGAAAGGGGCTGAGAAGGGGGGAGTCTTGGAGCGGGGCGTGGATTTATGTCGTACTGCCGCTGGGGCCAGTGCGGAGATTGCCACCTATATTAACCGCTATTTATGCGGTGAATATAGGTTTGATGCGTCGCATCGTCAAATGCAGCGATATCATGGGGCGGTTGATTACGACGGGCACGCGCTTCGCGCCAACCGTATTTCCACACCCATTACCCAGCTATGCCGGTAACACGGTCAAGGAAACTCTCATGAAAATCACAGTCGAGACAAACGTCGCCGCGCCCATCAATGAGGTTTGGCGCGCCTACACAACGCCTGACGACATCAAGCAATGGAATGCGCCGTCGGACGATTGGCACACCACGGCCGCATCGGTCGATTTGCGTGAAGGCGGCGCTTTTTCCTGGCGGATGGAAGCGAAAGATGGCAGCATGGGCTTTGATTTTGCGGGAACGTACAGCAAAATTGTTCCGCATAAGCTTATTGAATATGTCTTTGGCGACCGCACTGCGCAAGTCGAATTTACGGACGGACCGCAGGGCGTCAATGTCCGAGTGACCTTCGATGCCGAGACAACATTTTCAAATGAGCAACAGCGCGGCGGCTGGGCGGCGATCTTGAATAATTTCGCACGCCACGTCGAAGAATCGCAAGGCGCGGCCTAGTCAATGTTCGCTGCGCCGGAAGCTGCGTCCGCCGGGGGTTTAAGCTAAAGATGATTCTTGGATCTGCTTAAAGCCCAACGGGATAAACCGTATTGACAGCCCATAGGCTCCGGCTTACTCTGCCGGCAGGCATTACAGAGTGATGAATAATCAGAACGAAGTTCGAGGATAGCGCAATGAAAGTTAGTCAGTTACTGAAATCGTTGGCCATTATGACTGCGCTATGCGCGGGTGCGGCGCATGCGCAGGTTAGTGTGATGCTGCCTGCCAATCCCGGCGGCGGTTGGGATGCCACGGGACGGCAAGCGTTCCAGGCCCTGAAGGACGCCGGTATCTACACGGGCACCGTGAATTTTTCCAATAAGGGCGGCGCCGGCGGCACGATCGGTTTGTCCGATTTTCAGCGCTCGCAAAAAGGCAAGCCGGATGCGCTGGCGGTATTCGGTGCAATCACGGTGGGCGCCATTACGCTGAACCATTCCCCTGTCGACCTGAGCAAATTCAAACCTGTCGCGCGCCTGACCGCGGAATACTTGGTGCTTGCGGTCAAGGCGGATTCCCCCTACAAGACCCTGGGTGATTTCGTTGCCGCACTCAAGAGCAATCCTGGCGCGTCGGCCGTGGGCGGTGGTTCCGCCGGCGGCGTGGACCACATCGCTTTGGCGCTGCTGGCGCAAAGCGCAGGCGTGCCTGTGCCGAAGTTGAACTATATTCCGCAGGCCGGCGGAGCCGACACGGTCATCGGCATGATCAACGGAACACTGAAGGCCGGTATTTCGGGCATTTCCGAATTCCAGCAATTTGCCAAGGATGGCCGCATACGCATATTGGGCATCACCACAGCCGAGCGCGTGAAGGGCATGCAAGACATTCCTACGTTCAAGGAAGCAGGGTTCGATGTGGAAATCGCGAACTGGCGCGGTATTCTGGGCCCGGTCGACATGCCCGAGGCCAATTATAAGGAATGGGTAGAGCGCTTCACCAAGCTAAGCGAAAGCAAGGCATGGCAGGCCGTACTTCAAAAGCAGGCTTGGGATGCCTATTTCATGCCGGGCGACGAGTTCGGTAAATTCGTCCAGGCTGAAAGCAGCCGCATCAATCAAATCCTTAAAGACGCGGGGCTGGTCAAGTAATCACGCAGCACCTGTGAAGGAATGTCGATGAAGTTGTTGCGCAAAGGCCCTTGGTGGCTGGGGCTGGCCGTCATGCTCATGGGGGCGGTCTGCTTTTATGCCTCGACCGAATTGGCCGCGACGGCGCAATACGCAGCCGTCGGTCCAGGCATGTTCGTTGCCGGTGTCGGCTTGGGGCTGATAGGGTTGGGCGTGCTGCTGCTGATCCAGATTGCCCGTGGCGAAGTGTTCGAACCGGAAGAGGCGGAAAACGCGGCGCCGGGCCAGTCCATGGACAAGCGCGCTTTTTTCACGGCATTGCTGGCCGCCATCGTGCCTGCGCTGACCATGGAAACGCTCGGGCTGCCGGTGACAGCCATGCTGTCGTTCATGCTGGTGGCGCGCGCATTTGGTTCGAAACGTCTCGTGTCTGATCTTGTCGTGGGTTTCGTGCTGGGTGGCCTCAGTTGGTTTCTGTTCGGCCGGCTGGGGCTTCAGCTTGGCGGCTTTTTTCCCTTGGCGGGTTTGTGATGGATACACTGGCACTGTTGCTTCAAGGCTTTGAGGTCGCTCTCACGCCCACCAACCTGATGTGGGCCTTGGTCGGGTCGATATTGGGAACAGCCATCGGTATTCTTCCGGGCATCGGGCCCGCGCTGACCATCGCATTGTTATTGCCCGTGACGGTATCGGTGGGGCCGGTGTCGGCCTTCATTATGTTTTCGGGCGTGTTGTACGGCGCCATGTATGGCGGGTCGACAACCGCCATCCTGATCAATACGCCTGGCGAGGCGGGGTCGATGATGACCGCGCTCGAGGGCAATAAAATGGCGCGGGCGGGCCGCGGCGCGGCGGCGCTGGCCACGGCGGCTATCGGTTCCTTTGTCGCCGGAACCATAGCGACCCTGTTGCTGACGTTTGCAGCGCCTGTGGTGGCGGAACTGGCTTTCCTGCTGAAACCTGCCGACTATTTCGCGCTGACCGTTCTTGCGTTTACGTCGGTGGCGGTGGTCATGGGCGCATCGCGGGTGCGCGGGTTTGTATCCCTGTTCATCGGTCTGGCGCTGGGCCTGGTCGGCATTGACGCCATGACCGGGCAGCCGCGCATGACATTCGGTATTGCCGATCTGCTGGATGGTGTGGAACTGACGGTTGTGCTGGTGTCGGTGTTTGCGGTGGGAGAAATCTTGTACGTTGCCAGCCGCTACGTACATGCGCAAGACGATATGGTTCCCATCAAGGGCAAAGCCTTCATGACGCGCGACGACTGGCGCCGTTCGTGGAAACCCTGGCTGCGCGGTACGGCCATCGGTTTTCCGATGGGCACAATTCCCGGTGGCGGGTCTGAGATTCCGACCATGCTGTCCTATACGCTCGAAAAAAAGCTGTCGCGGCACAAAGATGAATTCGGTAAAGGGGCCATCGAGGGCGTCGCAGGGCCGGAGGCGGCCAACAACGCCGCCGCGGCCGGCATCCTGGTGCCGCTGCTTACGCTGGGCCTGCCGACGTCCGCCACGGCGGCCATCCTGCTGGCGGCATTCCAGAACTACGGTCTGCAGCCCGGCCCCTTTCTGTTCACCAGCCATCCGGAACTCGTCTGGGGCCTGATCGCGTCTCTGTACATCGGCAATTTCATGCTGCTGGTGCTCAACCTGCCCCTGGTCGGCGTATGGGTGAAGCTGTTGCAGATTCCCCGGCCGCAGTTGTATGCCGGTATCCTGGTTTTTGCGATGATGGGAATCTGGGGCGTGTCGGGGTCGGTCTTTGACCTGGGCTTGATGGCGGCAATGGGTGTGGTCAGCTATGTGATGCGGGCTTACGGGTTTCCTATTCCGCCGCTACTAATCGGCCTGATCCTTGTGCCGCTGGCCGAGAATCAGCTCAGGACAGCCTTGGCAGCGGGGGAGGGCCGGGTGTCCGTGCTGTTCGAAACGCCAATCTCGGTGACGTTCTTGCTGTTGGCCTTCGCGTTCCTGTTCGTGCCCTTGTTGCTGAAACGCTTGAGGGCAGTGGCGTAATGCGCCTGATCCGTTCACGCTGATTCAGTTGCACGGCATTACGCTTAGCTTGTCAATGCAAAGACGTTTTAGGCAGATACCGCAATGCATCGACCGCCTTGCCGTCGTAGCGCAGCTCGAAATACAGGTTCACGGCATTGCTGCCCGTGCTGCCCATTGTGGCAATTGTTTGTCCTTGCTTGACCTGCGCGCCTTCTTTTACCAATAAAGTCTGGTTATGGGCATAAACGCTTAAAAAGTCAGCATCGTGGTTCACGATGAGCATATTGCCATAACCGCGCAAGCCGTTGCCCGCGTACACCACTTTACCTGCTGCCGCAGCCTTGATGGGCGACCCTGTCGCCGCGGCGATATAGACCCCCTGGGTAGTATGGGCCTGGGTTCCCCGGCTGCGTTTTCCCTCTGCGGGCCAGACAAGGTCAATGGATCGTGGCGCCGAAACAGACGGTCCCTTCGTCGATGCCGGCGGGGCGGAAGACGCGGAGGATGAAGAAGGTGCGGAAGGTCCACCCTTTACATTCAAAACCTGCCCGACCCGAATGTTATTGCCGTCTTTCAACTTGTTTGACCGCATGAGGGAATCAACGCTTTGCCCATGTTCGCGCGCAATCCGCGTAAGGGTGTCCCCCTTGGCAACACGATATTGGCCCTTGCCGACGGGTTTGGTGGTCCCGCACGAGGCTAATAACACCGTCATGCCAAGAATCGCAAACGAACGGCCGTACGGGCGAATCATGGATGCAAAGTCGAGAGGGCCTTTGATAGGACGGAACCGGGTAAGAAGTGTCAGTGGAAACATTGCTCAGAAAGTAATTGAAGGCGCGTGGCGTTCTAATGACGTACTATACGACGCTTCTATGTATGAGCCGGCATCAGCCCTGCGAGGCCTCCACTTTGGCGGCCGCCTGGTCAGCGACCTGAGCCAGCTTGCGCGATTCTTTGAGGATGGTTTTGGCGTAGCCTCGCGTGTTGCCCGAGTATTTGTCCAGGGCTTCCGGCAGGCTGCCTCCGGCCAGTTCCAGATATTCTTCCAGGATGTCCGCGCCCACCCGAATATTGACTTCCGGGTCTAAGAGCGACTCGGATGGGTGCAGCTTGTCGCGGTGCCAGCGGCGAACCACTTGCATCAAGCCCTGTGCGCCATAGCGGCTTTGCACCTCGGGACTCAAGGAGCTTTCCTTTTGCATGATGGCGATGAGCAGTTCGGGCTCGAGTCCGTCGCGCTTGTCGGCTTCTTCCCAGGCCAGATTCACGTACTTTCGTACTGTCGACGGGGATTTTCGCAATTTTTTCGCGAGGTATTTCACCTGGGCCTTCTTACTGGCTTCCTCGGCAAGCGACTGCAGCTTCTGGTTGCCTAGCCGCTCGGGCGCAACGTCCGGCAGGGCCGGGATATCGCGCCACTGTAGCGCGACGTCGACTGATATTGTTGCATCTTTTTTATCGATCGACTCCGCAGCGAGAGAACTCGTGGGCATAGCCATGGCTGCCAGGAGGCAAAGCGCACCGGCTATCAGACACTTATTGTGGCCGAGCGTTGTGTTGCGGAACGATTCAAGGAATATCGGTAAGGTGTTTTTTTCTGTCATCGGTCCATGGCATCCGGCGGCCAAGCAAGGGCCGAACATGGGTTGGATGCCTTTCAGTATTGATAAGCGGCGCCTGCTGCGCCGCTCTTTTCTTTTACAACCATAACATTGCCAGGCTTATTGGTGTGAATAAGGGAGTAAGAGAAAGAAACGAGACCTGCTCATGTTCCGGGCGTTCCGGCTGCATTCTACAACGCAATAATATCCGCGATGTCTCCAATATTATTAACGATCCGGCCTGGCGAAGCGCCCAGTTCTTCAGGCTCATTGCCGTTCCGGTTCACCCAGCAGGTATTGAAGCCGAAATGGCCCGCCCCGGCGATATCCCACGCATTGGATGAAACGAACAGCACCTCGCTGGCCGGCAGTTTCAATTGCTCGCAAGCGAGCGCATAGACACGCGGATCGGGTTTGAAGACGCCGACACGTTCGACGCTTAGCAAGTGGGTGAAGCAGGATGCCAGACCCGATCCGTTCACCACCTTTCCAATGGAAAACTCTGAACCATTGGAAAGAATGGATAGCGGTATATTGGCGCTTTGCAGACGCCGCAGGGCCTGCGGGACTTCCGGGTGCGGCGCCAGGTTCAAATAGGCGTCGCAGAGATCGGCCACCGCGCTTTTATCCACGGCGAATTTCAGGTTTTTAAGCGTGTAGATAAGAGCGTCGAATGTGGCTTGCTCGAAAGAAACATATTTTTGCATCAGGCTACGCAGCCACGTGTATTCAAGCTGCTTTTGCCGCCATATCGCGCTGATCTGGATTCCATGCCCAGGATAATAGTCATCGCAACGCTGCACGACGGAATGAACATCATAGAGTGTGCCGTAAAGATCAAAAACCACTGCTTTTATCGTGCTCATAACCGCTCCCCCTCAAAGGGTATTGTGATCTTGGACAGCAGCCTCGAGCGAGGGCTTCAGCGCGAGAAAACGCGCGTCCAGCGAAGCCGGATCCGCGCGGTTTTGCGCGATCATGGCCATGCGCACGTCTCCGCCGCGAACCACCTGTAATTGCCGCTATTCCATGCCTTCAACAATCGGCTGCGCAATGGCGCTTGCCGGCCCACGATGAAGACTTTCGCACCTTTGCGAATGAGTTCGCCTGCAGTGGCCAGGCCAATGCCGCTGGAGCCGCGGGCGATAAGGATTTTCTTGCCTTTTATATCCATGACTTTCGCTCTTCTTGTTCTATGATTTCCCATTCATGATCATGCGGCAGGTGGATAAATGGCCGTCAACGCATTGATTCTATAACGGATGATCTAAAACGGTCAAATCAACACGGAAAATGACAGCCCGCATGCGGGCTGTCGAACAGAGATATGCGCCGCGCACGTTGGCGTCCAGGCGCTCGATGCCGCGGTTCTGTGTCAGTCGCTATTGGCGCCGAGCCGGCGGATCGTCTGCGCCATCCTCCGCATGTACGTGACGGCGCCAACTCCCCGGCGTTGTTCCCATCCATTGCGTGAAGACACGCCGAAAAGCCGATGCCGATTGATACCCCACGGCATAGGCGGCAGCCTCGGTCGTCATGGTGGGCTTCTTCAGTGCGTTGGCGGCCATACTCATCCGGATATCCGTCAAGAGATCATTGGCTGAGCGCCCCAGCTTATCCTGGAAGTGCCGCATGAAGGTCGCGCGTGACATATTGCAGAGCGCGGCAAGCGCGGGCAGCGTCCAGGGTTTTTCGGGCTCGTTGAACATCGCCGCAATCGCTGGCGCGAGGCGGGAAGAGCCGGCCACGGCCAACAAGCCGGTGGGAGGCTGGTCGGCTTCGCTGGCGGCGCGTAAAACCAGGGTAAACAGTGCGGATGAGAGCGTGTTGAGCATAGCCAATCCCCCCAGTCTGTCGGCGGTGGATTCCATGCGCATCAATTCCAATAGGGTGGCCAGATGATAGGAGGCAATGGTATTTTCCGAATCGATCCGGCCCCCGCCTGTTCGAACAATCAGGCTGGCAGGCAGGTAGGTTCGTAGCAGGCGGTCGTGCGGCGCTGAGATGGAGAATCGCCCGCAAAGCATGTCCAGCCGCTCTCCGTGCCCGGCATTTTCGCTGACCAGCAGATTGGCGGTTTCCCGGTTATGAGCCGATGCGGGCGTGTAGCCACTGCCATCGTGCAGCGTATGGGCGGAGCCATGCGGCAAGAGCACGATATCGCCAGTTGTCAATTCCCCTGTCATCCGGCCCGTCGGGTCGTTCAGGACTGCCCGGCCCTTGAGCACAACATGGTATGGAATATCCAGCGCATTGGATTGGCTGTATACGACTCGCCAGGGTGCACCGTAGGCGCAGCGGATCTCAAGCTTGCCGGTAACGGTGATCAGCTCAAGAAGGCGGCTCAGCCAGTCGGCGGAAGAGGGCATTGGAAATGGCCTATATCGGGTTCACACGCAAGAGCGTTGGCTGGGTGTTGAAGCGGTGACAGGAAATGCGATGACGATGCCTGAATAAGGGAAATAAGAAGATTTGATCCTTATAAGCCTATAAATGAGTAATTTAGTGCTTATAAGGATTAGTTTAGCTCATTAAAGTAGCACCTACCAACTCATTTTATTCATCGTTTTTAAGGAGCTACACCATGAGCCGCATCACAACTCCCGCAATCGACACTGCAACGGGCGCTACCGCCGAAGTCTATGCCCAGGTTCGCCAGGTCGCCGGCGGTGCCATTCCGAATCTTTTTGCCACGCTCGGCCATTTGGCGCCGGCCCAGCTTGCCGCGGTGCTGAATAGTGAGGGTGCATTGGCGTCGGGCAGCTTGAGCCGCCGGGATCTTGAAGCCATCAAGTTGCTGGTCAGCGTGCAAACGGGATGTGATTACTGCGTGGCCGCCCACAATATGCTGGCCAAGATGGCCGGTTTGCCCGCCGACGCGCTGCGCGCCATTCGGGCCGGCGAGCCAACGGGCGACGCCAAGCGCGATGCGCTGCTGCGCTTCGTCCTGAATCTGCTGCGTACCAGCGGCACTATCAGCAAAGACGACGTGGCAGCCGTCCGTGCCGCGGGCTATACCGATACGCAGCTGGCTGAAATATCGCTGGCTATCGGCCTGACCATATTCACCAACACGTTTAACCGGATCAATGACACTGATATCGACTTCCCGCCGGTGCAGTAAGGAAAACGGCAGCGCGCATTGATGCGTGCTGCCGTTTGTCCAGGCCGTCCAAACGGAAGCCGGCAGGCGCGCCGTAGTCAGCGGCTCAAGAGGCCGGCGCGCGCTAAGGCTGGAGAGCACTATTGGATGTCAGGCCTGGCCGCAAGCGCCAGGCCGCTTCTCCGATGTGTCGGGCAAGTTCAGCTTATGCATACACCTAGGTCCATGCATAGAGGCCGAATTATGGTCCAACGCCCGCGACCCGAGCTGCGCGTTACTGCGCGGCTAGAACAGTCTTCGGCTCGAGAAAAGCCTCCAGCCCGAATGTGCCGTACTCGCGGCCTATACCCGATTGCTTGAAGCCGCCGAACGGTGCGGCCGGTTCATGCGCGAGTGTATTGACAAGGACTCGACCGGCTTCGATCCGCGACGCGACCTCGCGCGCGCGCTTCGCATCGGCCGAAAACACGTACGCCTGCAAGCCGTAGTTGGTATCGTTGGCGATGGAGATTGCATCTTCAGTATCGCGGTACGTAATGATCGACAGCACCGGGCCGAAGATTTCTTCGCGCGCAATCGTCATATCGTTCGTAACGTCGCTGAAGACGGTCGGACGCACGAACCATCCTGCGCCGATGCCATCCGGCCGACCCTCGCCGCCCGCAATCAGACGCGCGCCTTGCTCAATGCCAATGCGGATATAACGTTGTACCCGTTCCCATTGCTTCTGGCTGACCATTGGGCCGATGGTCGTTTGGGGATCGCGTGGATCGCCCGCCTGTGCGCGCGCCACTTCTTCACGTACGCGCGTTTCAAACTCCGTGAGCCGGCTTTGGGGTACGAGAATACGCGTACCTGCGATGCAGGCTTGGCCGCTATTCATGAACCCGGCTTGAATCGCCAGCGGTACGGCTTCGTCAAAGTTCGCATCATCCAGCACGACTACGGGCGACTTGCCGCCAAGCTCGAGCGTGACGCGCTTTAAGGTATCGGCAGCAGTGCGCAGAATCGTCTTGCCGACGGCCGTAGAGCCGGTGAATGACAGCTTGGCGACATCCGGGTGTGAGCTGATCTGGGCTCCCACCGTTTCCCCCCGGCCGGTGACGATGTTGAATACGCCAGGCGGCAAGCCCGCTTCATGCAGCGCTTCAGTGATGACGCGGGTCTGGATGGCGCTCATTTCGCTGGGCTTGATGACCGCTGTGCAACCCGCGGCCAACGCGGCAGCCAGCTTCCCGCAGATAAAGCTTGCGTCGCTATTCCAGGGCGTAATCAGTCCGGCAACGCCAAGCGGCTGCATCACTACGTCGGCTGCGCCCATGCGGCGTGTGAACGCATAGTCTTCCAACACCTTCGCCGCTTCGAGCAGCACATCGCTGGCATGCTTGGCCATCCATCGGCCACGCGACACCGGTGCGCCGTATTCTTCAATGATCGCCTCGTAAAGCTCGTCCTCTTTCGCGACGACGGCTGCGTGCATCTGCTTCAGCAGCTTGATGCGCTCGCTCTTGCCGCTGCGGGAAAATGCCGGAAACGCGCGTTTCGCGGCGGCGATCGCGTCGTTTGCATCTTGCTCGTCGGCGAGAAGCACGCGGCCAATCAGCTGTTCGGTTGCCGGATTGAAGAGGTCGAAAAGTTCGTTGCCGTGTGGCTTGACGAATGCGCCGTCGATATAAATCTTGTCGATAATTTGCATGACTGCTCCCGAAAACGTTATGAATGACAAACGATAGACCGGCGGTATTGTTTTTACTAGCCGTACAATATGGCATGAAGTATTGAGGGATTTAGGATAATGAAAACTTCGGGTCTAGGTGAGCTGGAAGCGGTACTGGCTGTCGCTCGGCATCGTAGCTTTCGTGCGGCCGCGACCGAATTGGACGTCTCTACTTCCGCACTCAGCCACGCGGTTGCGGGGCTTGAGTCTCGCATCGGCGTGCGGCTTTTCAATCGTACGACGCGCAGCGTGTCGTTGTCGGAAGCAGGAGCGCAATTCGTCGAAAGCGTTGCCCCCGCGCTTTCGACGATCCGCGTCGCGATCGAGCAGGCGGGCAGCTTTCGCGACAGGGTGTCGGGCATGTTGCGCATCAACACAACTGTCGGCGCGGCCAAGCAGGTGATGCCGCTTTTTATCCAGTTCCTGCAGCGGTATCCAGAGATGAAGCTCGATATCGTCACCGAGGGGAAGCTGATCGATATCGTCGCCGACGGATTCGATGCGGGCATCCGCCTTGCCGAAATGGTGCCCCAAGACATGATTGCGGTACCCTTCGGCGATACACAGCGCCTCGCCGTCGTCGGCAGCCCGGAATACTTTACCCGGCACAAACCGCCGCGCACGCCCGGCGATCTGCATGCCCACAAGTGCATCCATACACGGATGCCGAGCGGCGCGGTTTATCAATGGGAATTCGAGCGGCGCGGCGAAACGCTGCGTATCGACGCCAAGGGCTCGCTGATGCTCGGTGATCCGGGACTGACGCAGCAAGCCGCGCGGGCCGGTCTTGGTATTGCGTACCTAAGCGAGTGGAACGTTGCCGCGGATCTGCAAGCCGGCACGCTGGTACGCGTGCTGGAAGAATGGACACCGCCGTTCGATGGACTTTGTCTGTATTATTCCAGCCCGCGTCATATGCCCGCCGGGTTGCGCGCGCTGATTGACATGATCCGCAAACAGGCCGACGCACGGCGACTGTGCCAGAGGCACCCGCCCTCGAAGGGGAAGGCGGGCAGCGTGCGGCGCTAACACTACGCGATAGAGGTTGAGCTTGTCACGTTACCGTAATCAACAGCCTATAGGATGGCGGGTTTAATCATTGTTTTTGTACGTGGGTGTTATTCATTGATTGCCACCGTACAGGCATTTTTCGGCTCCCTATCAAGTGAACGCGTCAGACACGGGCTTGCCTGCGATTGTTGGGTTGTTGCTTTTTCTGGCGATGGCAGGCCCTTGCCTGGCGGCGCCGCAAACGGGCGCAGCGACAGCCGTTACGCCGCATCGTCAGGCCGCACCCGCATCCGCCCCCGCCGGCCTGGATGCCCATGCCACGGGCATTTTCCTGAATGCCGAGGGCGATGTGCTGACCGCGCGCCATGCCGTTCGGGATTGCAAGGCCGTGTACGTGATCAAAGACGCCCGAGTTGTCCTGGCCAGCGTTCGGGCAATCAGTCCAGACCACGACTTGGCGGTGTTAAGCACTGAACTTAAACCTTATCTTAGCGCCACGTTTCCTACCGACATGCAGGCCCAGAACAAAAGCCAGGGCGTGTTTGCCCAAGGCTACACCGTCGTGCAGCGCATGCCCAATCGGGCCAGTGTGGTGTTTAACGGCCTGTTGGAGCCGGACAAGGGCGAGCTGTCGCTCTTGTCGCCTGTGCAGCCCGGGGCCAGCGGCAGTCCGGTGCTAAGCGGCGGTCTTGTGCTGGGCGTGGTGGTCGAGCGGGTGGCTCTCGGCCGGATGCCGTCGGGCAGTACAGCGTTAAGCCAGATGAGCAGGGGCGCGGACGTGCACGGCGCCAGCCGTGTCAAGGCGGTTTCAGCGGAGGATGTGAAGGATTTCCTGAATGCGAACGACATTGCCTACAACGAAAGCGATGAACCTCAATTGGGCCGGATGCAGGCGCAGGCGCCGCGCGCGGCGACCTTGTCGGTGGGTGTGATTTGCGGTTGATACCAAGCCGGCGCATGGCGTCGGACTTTTTGACGAATAATTTTAAGGACACAGGTTTATGTTGACATCGAAGACACCCGCTACCACGGCCGGCGCTGCGCAGCCGGAATCGGCGACGCCGCAACGAAAGTCGTGGCTGCGCCGGGCGCGCAACGCGGTTGCCGGTTTGCTGGGCGTTGGCCTTGTGACGACGGCGTCGGTCGCGGCCGCGCAGGCGAACGTTCCGCAACACTGGATCGCTTACGCACAACTGGCCGGCGGCCAGCTCCAGGGCTGGCTGGGCGATGAAACCAATGAGTCGGCTGTGCGTCTGCAGGAATGGGGGCACAAACGCCTGAGCGGTTCCGGCGCGGCGGTTGATAATTCGATCGTCGTGCGGCTATGGGTAAATGCCGGCGGCCGGGTAGAGCGCGCCGAATTCACGTCCTTGGGCGACGCCCAGGCCGATGCCGATCTGCGCCGCGTGTTGACGGCGCAACCCATTTCCGAGCCGCCGCCCAAAGACATGCCGCAACCTCTGGTGCTGGGTGTGAAGATAGATGCGGGGGCGTAAGGAAGTTCTACTGATGATGTTTATTTCAATGGCACCAAAGCGTCAAGGAGAGTGCGCCTTGCATGTGCATGGGCATCAGGAGCGTGGTTTCTTGTCAATCTGCTTTATCACTTTGTCGAAATCACTTTCGAACAGACGATCCTGCACAATGCGGTACTTCTCGAATTCGCTTTCGGCGTGAGTTTTGGCAAGGGAAGCGGAAATTTTGCCGTTGTTCTGAAGAATGGAGCGTTCATCAAACTCCAGGAACTTGTCCAGGCGGGTTGCCCAGTCTTCCATGGTCATGGGGATTTTTCGGCGGGCGCGATCTTCGGCCAATTCAAGATAGGCGTTGACGATGCGCCCCAGGGATTCCAGTTCTTCCTTGCTTAGGTAGTTCTTGGCAACGGCCACGTCAGTTTTCAGGATTTTCCCCTCCGGGGCGTTGGCCCAGGTGCTCATTCCCATGTTCTGTTGCTGGCTGTCGGCACGTTGCTGGATCAGTTCGGCGGCAGTGTGGCCATGAATCGCGTAGTGCAGCTTGTTTTGCACCTTGGCGAAGAAGCTCTTGGTGGTTGGGGCATCCTTGTTGTAATCGACGCTGGTGGAATAGATATCGGTGACTTTTTGGTAGAAGCGCCGTTCGCTCAGGCGAATTTCCCGGATTTCGGCCAGCAGGCGCTCGAAATAGTCTTCGCCAAGAAAGCCGCCATTCTCCATGCGCTGCTTGTCGAGCACATAGCCTTTGATCGCGAATTCACGCAGCACCTGCGTCGCCCATTGGCGGAACTGGGTGGCGCGCACTGAGCTGACTCGGTAGCCGACGGAGATGATGGCGTCCAGGTTGTAGAACTGGGTCAGGTAGTTCTTGCCGTCATTGGCAGTTATCCGGAATTTCCGGATAACTGAATTTTGTTCCAACTCATTGGCATCGAAGATGTTTTTTAGATGCTCACTGATCGTTCGTACATCCACGGCAAACAGCTCGGCCATCAGCTTTTGCGAAAGCCAGACGGTTTCGTCCTCGTAGCGGGCTTCTATGCTCTGTTCGCCAGCTTGACCTGTGAAGATCAGGAATTCTGCTGTGCTGTTGCGGATCAGCCTTGTGCTTGCACTGTCAGTCACGATTCTATTCCCCTTAGATTGGCTATTATTGCCCGGCAGTCTGTTTTTCCAACGATAGTCGAGCCTGTCGTCAGCATACAATGACAGGCCTATGAAAAACCGATATCTGGACGCACTGAAAGCCTGCGTAAAATACTATCATCGCCACAAGACTCATGGCATTGATGGCCGATTACACGGTAATTCATGAAATGGTCAAACGGCTGGAGTAGGGTGGGCGGCCTACCCGTTGAGCCACCACCATTCATGAGCCGCCTACTTTCCACCCGCGCCCTTCATTCCCATGCCGTTCTTGCTGTCGTCTGGTTGATGCTGGCATTGCTTATATCCCCGGCTGCCCATGCACGCCAGGGGCAGTCGGTGCAAGCCTTGCGCTTTATCGGCGAGCAACGGATTCCGCACAAGCACACCTTTCAGCAAACCAAAGTGGGCGGGCTCTCGGGAATAGACTACGATGCCGCGACAGATACCTGGATTCTGGCCAGTGACGACAGTTCCAGTTTTGATGCGGCGCGCTTTTACACGGCCAGGCTGGCTTACGATGCGCACTCCTTTGCCTCGGTGGCGCTGACTGCCGTGACGCCCTTTCTGCGGCAGAATGGCAAACCCTATTCCAGCCGTTGGGCCTTGGGCGAGATTGCCGACGTGGAGGCTATCCGGTTTGACCCTGCCGACGGCAGCATCTGGTACACCAGCGAGGGCGATCGCGTACGGGAATCGAGTCCGTTCATACGGCATGCATTGCGCACCGGAGAATTCATTGGGGACTTGGCTGTGCCACCAATGTTCGCCATGCGGCGCAACCAGAGTGCGGGGCCGCGCAACAACCATACGTTTGAAGGCCTGGCCTTTGCGCGGGACGGGCAGTCGCTATGGGTGGCGATGGAGGCTCCCCTGTGGCAGGACGGTGATGTGCCGACGCCCTCGGTGGGCGCCATGGCGCGGATCACCCAATATAGTCGCGGCGGCAAGGTGCTTAGGCAGGTGGCGTATCCCGTCGATGCCATTCCGATGGCGCCTGCCAGCGGCAAATTCGCCGATAACGGTGTCACAGAGATACTGGCGGTCGATGATGAACGGTTCTTGATTGTGGAGCGCTCGGCGGTGCAAAACGCCGCCGGCCAGTACAGCAATTTTATTCGCCTCTACGAAATCGATACCTCCAGCGCTACGGACATAAGCGGCCTGGAGTCGCTGGCGGGGGCCGGTTTTCAGCCGGTGGCCAAGCGGCTGGTGCTCGACCTGACTACCCTTGGCCTGCCTAAACTGGACAATATCGAAGGCATGGCGTGGGGGCCCAGGCTTGCCAACGGGCATGACAGCCTGGTGCTGGTGTCGGACGATAACTTCAACGCCACTCAGGTCACACAGTTTCTGGCGTTCGAGGTGGTTTTGCAGAAGTCGCGATGAGGAGTGCCGTGGCTATTTGTCGGCCTGATAATCGATAGCCATCAAGAAGGTATTGAGCAGGCGCCAGGCATGAAATTTAGTTGAAAAGGCTATTTATAAAAACCTAATTATTTCCGCTTGGTGCCCACCTACAATGCTTGTCAAACCAATTATTAACGGAGACAAGCATGCCAGGATTGAGATTCTGTGTGAAGACACTGCTCGCCGTCACTTTAGGTGTGACGGTCGGCACGGCACCAGTACAGGCAGCAGATTATCCCACCCGCGCAGTACGTCTTGTCGTGCCATTTGCCGCCGCCGGCGCGGCGGATATTCTGGCTCGGGCAGTGGCTGGAACACTAACGGAAAAACTCGGCCAGACCTTTGTCGTGGAAAATCAAGCGGGCGCCAGCGGCAATATCGGCGCGCGCGCCGTGGCCAAGGCGGCACCGGATGGCTACACGCTGCTGTTCACGACCACGAACCTGACCATGAACCCCGCAATCGACAAATCGCTGCCGTATGATCCCGTGCGCGACTTCTCGCCGGTCACGATGGTGGCTTTCGCACCGATGATCCTGGTCAAGTCTCCCAAAGTCCAGATGGATACCATTCCGAAACTGGTCGCGGATATCCAGTCACATCCATCGACCTACTTTTTTTCGAGCAGCGGCGTGGGCGGTGCGCCCCATCTGGCTGGCGAACTGTTCCGCCTTGCTGAAAACCTGAAGGTTACACACGTCCCGTATAACGGCGCGGCGCCGGCGTTGAATGACGTAGCATCGGGCGAGGTGCAGTATTCCTTTACCACTTATGTATCGGCGCAGGCATTTTTGCAAGGCAATCGCGTGATACCCATGGCAGTGACCAGCGCGAACCGGCTGGCGTCCTTGCCCAACATTCCGACCTTCAAAGAGGCCGGGATAGACGGCATGGAAATCGGCACCATGTTTGGCGTGTTCGCACCCGCCAACACGCCGCCGCAAGTGGTCCAGACTATCTATCAAACTCTGGCCGATGCTGGACGGACGCCGGAATTCAAAAAGCTGATCAATAGCCTGGGGGCGGAAATCGTCCTGAACCAGCCGGCAGCCTACGCCTCCTACATCAAGTCCGATGTGCAGAAGTGGAAGAACCTCCTGGCCAAGATCGGCACGGTCAATTAGAAAAGGCGGAACTTCTTTTATGCGTCAATTCGTCAACACCAAGCTTGGCCAAATGCATGTGCGGGTGGAAGGCTCCGGACCTCCATTGCTTTTACTGGGCGCGGCGGGACGATCGTCGCGCATATTCAGCGCGCTGATTCCGCTGCTGGCCGATCGCTATCAAGTGTTTGCGCCGGATATCTTCGGCAATGGCGATTCCGATGCGCTGGCAAGCGGAGCGAGCATCACCGCCATAGCCGGATGCATGACAGAGCTATTCGATGCGCATAACATCCAGCGGGCACATGTTTATGGCTATCACACGGGCAACAAAATAGGGACTGCGCTGGCGGCCAATTGGCCCGCGCGCGTAGACAAATTGATTCTTGCTGGGCAGAGCCACTCGCTTATCGCGTCCAACGAGGAGCGTAATCGCATCATAGGCGGGCGCACCCGGGAGTATTTCGAAGCGGCAGGTTCGGCGGATGCGACAGCCAGGGCGATGTCCGCGTGGGCGACTTTGCAACGCCGCGTGGGCGCGCTGTGGTGGCCGGATACGCTCTTTTCTGATTCTGGCGATCGGCTGCAAGCGCTGGCCCAGGCGCGCACGCTGGTGATGGACGAGCTGCAATCCTTCGACAGCACCAGCGCTCTTTATGAAATCAACTTCGCATACGATTTGATGACGGATCTTTGCCGAATCAAAGCGCCCACCCTTATTCTGGAAGTGGCCACGCCGGATGAAGATAGCAAGATCGGTCGTCAAGGAGAGAAAATGGCCGGGTATATTGGTGCTGCGACGGTTCAAGTCTTGCACGCAAGTGGTTTTCGTCTAACGCTGGAAGACAAGGCGGCTGAACTGGCGAAGATGTTGCGGGATTTTTTTGGTTGAGCGAGGCGGGACGGTTGGCTTCACCCAAGCCATGAAGAAATCCTAGTGCTTGCGGGGGGCCGTTTGCACGAAAGAGGCTGCCGGGGTTTCGGCTGGGCGTTCCAGGCGCCAGGCAAGGGCATCGTGCTATAACGATGACACGACCATCCGCGGGGTTTTCCACGCCGCGCCGTATCGGAATCCTGCCATGCCTGACATTGTGCAACTCCGTCCCGAAGGCCTGTATTGCCCGTCCGGGCGCTTCTACATCGACCCCTGGCGGCCCGTGCCCACTGCGGTTCTGACCCACGGCCATGGCGACCACGCCCGCGCGGGAATGGGCTGCTACCACACCAGCGCCGACGGCCTGCCCATCCTGCAATGGCGGCTGGGCGACCAGGACTACCGCGTTCATGACTATGGCCAGCCCTTTGCGCTCGGGAATGCCCGCGTCAGTCTGCATCCCGCCGGCCATGTCCTCGGTTCGGCCCAGGTCCGTATCGAGGCCGAGGGCCAGGTCTGGGTTGTCTCCGGCGATTACAAACGCCAGCCGGATCCCACCTGTGCCCCCTTCGAAGTCGTTTCCTGCGACACCTTCATCACCGAAGCCACCTTCGGCCTGCCGATCTACCGCTGGCCGGCTACTGTCGAAGTGGCTCGCGATATCGTGCAATGGCGCGATCAGTGCGCCGTGCGCGGCGAAGCCGCCATTCTCTATTGCTATGCGCTGGGCAAGTCACAGCGCCTGTTGGCCGAACTAAAGCCATACATCGATCGTCCAGTCTACCTGCACGGCGCCATCGCCGCCGGGGTGGATGTGTACCGGCGAGCGGGCATAGACATGGCCGCCACCCGTCTGGTGATCGATGCGGACGGCGCCGCGTCGGCATCGGGTATAGGGTTTGCTGGGGAACTCATCATGGCGCCGCCCTCGGCTGCGGGCAGCCCTTGGCTGCGCCGGTTCCGCAAGGCGCAGCAGGGCTTTGCATCGGGCTGGATGCGGTTGCGAGGCAACCGGCGCCGCCGCAACATGGATCGCGGTTTCATCGTATCCGATCATGCCGATTGGCCGGATCTGCTGCGCACGATACGCGAAACCGGAGCGCGCCGGGTGATCGCCACCCACGGCGACACCGATGCGCTGGTGCGCACTTTGAACGAGGCCGGGGTGGCCGCCGAAACGCTGGCCACTCAGTATGGCGAGGATGACTAAACCCGGCAGACGGATCCAAGTATGAAACGATTCGCGGCGCTGTACCAGGAACTGGACCGTAGCACCGCCACCTTGGACAAGCGCGCGGCGCTGGTGGCGTACTTCCGCGATGCGCCGCCGCGCGATGCCGTGTGGGCGCTGTATCTGTTGGCGGGCGGAAAAATTACCAGCGCGCGTCGCAAGATCGCAGGTGTGGCCGAACTGCGAGCCTGGGTCGCCGAGGCATCCGGCATCGCCCCTTGGCTAGTCGATGCCAGCTACGATCAGGTGGGCGATCTGGCCGAAACCCTGGCGCTGCTGGTGACCGATCCGGAGCAGCCTGCGCCGGAGCGCGGCGTGGCCGACTGGATCGAGGAGGTCCTGCTGCCGGTCGCCAATCGCGATGTAGCGGAGCGTCGCGAGGTCATCGTCACGGCCTGGCTGGGTCTGCCATTCAACGAGCGGCTGGTCTTCAACAAATTGCTGACCGGCGCGCTGCGCGTCGGGGTGTCGCAACGCATGGTACAGCAGGCCTTGGCGGAGATGTCGGGCGTGCCGATCGCGCGGATTGCCCAGCGCATGCTGGGGGCCTGGCTGCCCAGTCCGGCATTCCTGCGTGACCTGCTCAGCATGGAAGCGCTGCCTAGCGACCGCCAGCAGCCCTATCCCTTCTTTCTGGCCTCGCCGCTGGAAGTCGATCCAGCCAGCCTTGGCGCTATCTCGGACTGGCTGGTTGAATGGAAGTGGGACGGCATTCGGACACAGTTGATCCGGCGCCATGGCGAGGTGGCCCTGTGGTCGCGGGGCGAAGAGCGCCTGGATGGACGTTTTCCGGAAATCGAGGCTGCCGCGGCGGCATTGGACGTGGATTGCGTGCTGGATGGCGAACTGCTGGCCTGGCGGGACGATGCTCCCGGACCGATGCCGTTCGCAGCCTTGCAGACGCGGATCCAGCGGCTCAAGCCCGGGCCCAAGTGGCTGGCCGAAGCGCCGGTGCGGATGCTGGCCTACGACCTGCTGGAATTGAACGGTGCGGACTTGCGCGAGCAGCCGCAAGCTGAGCGCCGTGGCAAGTTGGAAGCGCTGCTGCAACGGCATCCCGACCCGCGCCTTGTTCTGTCGCCTATCGTCACGCCCGGTAGTTGGGAAGCGGCCGCAGCGTTGCGCGAGCAGTCTCGCGAGCGGGGCGTGGAGGGCTTCATGCTCAAGCGCAGCAGCGCCGCCTACCAGAGCGGCCGGCGGCGCGGCGATTGGTGGAAGTGGAAGATCGACCCGCTGACCATCGATGCTGTACTGCTGTATGCGCAGTCCGGCCACGGCCGCCGCAGCACGCTCTATACCGACTACACCTTCGGCCTGTGGCAGGGCGATGTGCTGGTGCCCGTAGCCAAGGCCTATTCGGGTCTGAACGATAGTGAAATCCTGGCGCTGGACCGCTGGCTGCGCGCCCACACGCTGGAACGCTTCGGTCCCGTCCGTTCGGTGGAGCCGGTCCAGGTATTCGAGCTGGCTTTCGAAGGCGTCAATCTGTCCAAGCGCCACAAGTCTGGCGTGGCGCTGCGTTTTCCGCGCATTCTGCGCTGGCGGCAAGACAAGCCGGCCGCGGAGGCGGACCAGCTTGACACGCTCAAGGCGTTGGCGCGATGAAGGCCCCGCCGCGCGGCTGGGACGCGCCGCTGGCAGCCTGGTTCGCGGCACGCGGCTGGAAAGCAGCGGCGTTCCAGCGCGAGACCTGGCGCCGGTATCTGGCGGGCGAATCCGGACTGCTGCATACGCCCACCGGCAGCGGCAAGACCTTGGCGGTGTTTGGCGGACCGTTGCTGGAAGCATTGGCTGACCCCGCACTGGCCCGACCTGCGGCAGGCGAGGGGCCGCGCGTGCTATGGGTTACGCCGCTGCGCGCATTGGCCGCCGATACTGCCCGGGCTTTGGCGCAAACCGCGCAGGATCTGGACGTCGGGTGGACTGTCGCGCTGCGCACGGGCGACGCCAGCGCGCGCGACAAGCGGTTGGCCCGCCAAGGCAAGGCGGATGTACTGGTGATCACCCCCGAATCCCTGGCGCTGCTCTTGTCTTATGCGGACGCGTCGTTGCGCTTTCGCGCCCTGCGCTGCGTCGTGGTGGACGAATGGCACGAACTGCTGGGCAACAAGCGCGGTGTGCTGCTGCAACTGTGCCTGGCGCGCCTGCGGCGCCTGTCGCCGGGCCAGCGCACCTGGGGCTTGTCGGCCACCTTGGGCAATCTGGAAGAGGCGCGCTCTGTACTGCTTCCGCACGCGCCGGCCAGCCCGCTGGTTGCGGGCGCGCGGCCTCGCAAAGTCACCATCTCGACCCTGCTGCCGCAGCGCAATGGCGCATTGCCATGGGCCGGGCATCTGGGCCTGTCCCAGTTGCCGCGCGTATTCCAGTGCCTGTTCGATGTTCAAAGCAGCCTGGTGTTCACGAACACGCGCGCCCAGGCGGAGCTGTGGTACCGCGCCCTGGAATCGATCTGGCCGGAAGACCCAAGCACGCTGGCGCTGCACCATGGTTCACTGGATTTCAAACTGCGGGCGGCGGCCGAACAAGGCTTGCGCGACGGTAGCATGCGCTGCGTGGTGGCCACGTCCAGCTTGGACCTGGGCGTGGATTTCCCCGCGGTGGATCAGGTACTGCAAATCGGCAGCCCCAAGGGCGTTGCCCGACTGCTGCAGCGGGCCGGACGCGCAAAACACCGCCCGGGCGAGTCCGGACATGTCATTTGCGTGCCCTCGCAGGCGCTGGAGCTGATCGAATACGCCGCCGCCCGGCAGGCCATCGGGCGCGGAGACATCGACTCGCGGCATCCGCCGCGCGGCAGCCTGGACGTGCTGGCCCAGCATGCCGTGACGCTGGCGCTGGGCGGCGGCTTCGAGGCCGAAGCGCTATACCAGGAAGTCCGCGGCACGCACGCCTATGCCGCGCTGGATCCCGCGACCTGGCAGGCCGTGCTGGACTTCATCGTGCAGGGCGGCCACGCGCTGGCCAACTATCCCGATTTTCGTCGCGTGGAAATCGATGACGACGGCTGGTATCGCGTGCACGACCGGCGCATCGCCCTCCGTCATCGCCTGTCCATAGGCACCATTACCGCGGATGGCGCCGTCTCGGTGAAGTATATGCGGGGCGGTGGGCTGGGCTCGGTGGAAGAGGGTTTTATGGCGCGCCTGCGCCCCGGCGACCGCTTCCAGTTCGCCGGCCGTACGCTGCAACTTGCGCGGCTAGAGGGCATGACAGCCTATGTGCGGCGCGCCAAGGTGGGCGGCGGTCCGGTCGCCACTTGGCTGGGCGGCCGCATGCCTTTGTCCACCGAACTGGCGCGTGAAGTGGAAAGCCTCTGCGCACATCCCGGCACGCATCCCGAAATGCGCGCGGTCGAATCGCTGCTGCGTATCCAGCGGCAGGCCAGCGCGCAGCCGGATCGTGGCCGCCTTGTCGCCGAACGCATCGGCACGCGGCGCGGCATGCACCTGTTCCTGTTTCCGTTCTCGGGCCGCGCCGTTCATGAAGGCATGGCGGCAATGATCGCATTGCGGTGGGGCAGGCGGCAGGCCAACACCTTTTCCTACTCCGTCAACGACTACGGCTTGATGCTGACACTGGCTCAGCCCGCAATACTGGACGAGACACTGCTGCGGCATTTGCTCAGCCCCGACCGCATGGCCGAGGATCTGCGCGACGGTGTCAATCTGGGGGAGCTGGCGCGCCGGCAGTTCCGCGAGATCGCGCGTGTCGCCGGCCTGCTGACGCCGTCATTGCCGGGCAGGGCGGCACGTTCGCTGCGCCAGGTGCAGGCGTCCAGCGGTCTGCTCTACGACGTGCTGCGCCGCTACGACCCAGGCCATCTGCTGCTGGCGCAAGCCGAACGCGAGGTGTTCGAGTTCCAGCTGGAAGCGCCACGGCTGATGGCTGCGTTGCGCGACTGCGAAAGCCGGACCCTGGCGCTGTGCGAACCCCGCGCGCTTACACCCTTATCGTTTCCCTTATGGACGGAAAGCCTGCGCGGCCAGCTCAGTACCGAAACCTGGCAAACCCGCGTCAAACGCGCCGCTGCGCAACTGGAGAAGCGTTATGCCCGAATCGCAGGATGACGCGACGACGGTCCGGCTTGCCGGCGAGCCCATGGTGCTGCTGGGCGCGCGAGCCATGTATTGGCCCGCGCGGCGCCGGCTGATCATCGCCGATCTGCATCTGGGCAAGAGCCACGTTTTCCGCCTGGCCGGCATCGCCGTGCCGCGCGGCGCCACGCAGGATGACCTGCAACGCCTGGCGCGCCTGGCGGCTGCGACATCCGCGCGCGAACTCTGGATCGTGGGCGATGTGCTTCATGGTCCGGCGTCTAAGGCCAACTGGCGCGAAACCTGGACGCATTGGCGGCAGGAGCATGGCGGGTTGGACGTAGCGGTGCTGAATGGCAATCACGATCGCGCCCTGGACGGCGCGGCCCTGGGGGTGCGCCAGTTAGGCGATTACCAAGATGATGGCCCGTTTCTGTTCCGTCATCTGCCGCATGCCGATCCGCAAGGCCGCCACGTGATCGCGGGCCACGTGCATCCCAAGACACGCATGCAGGGAGTACCGCGCAGTTGGCCAGCCTTTTGGCTGAGGCAGGGGATTACGGTGCTGCCGGCATTTTCGGATTTTACTGGGGGGTATGTGGTGGAGGTGGGACAGGGCGAGGGGGTTGTGGCGTGCGTGGAAGGGGCTGTGGTGTCGGTGGGTTTTGAGGGGTGGGTGTGAGGGGGGGGGAAGGGGCTGCTTGGGTTGTGATATCTTTTGAATGATTGAGTTATTGGCTTACTGCTTAATGGTGTTCTAACATCTCTAATCTCACGCGTGCCGTCGGACAGCACGCCCAGTGCCAGATAGACCGCCTTGTTGCGCACTACGCTTTCATCGCGGATCTTGACCCGTAACGCATCGAAGAACACCACCGGGTACATCGGTTCCAGGGCCCGGTTCTGCCAGGCCTGCACTTCATCCATGACGTCGTTGGTGACCGAGCTGATGAACTCGGGAGAGATGTCCGTGCCGTATTGTTCGGTCAGAAACGCCCCAATCTCGCGCACGCTCATGCCCCGGGCATACATCTCCACGATCTTGTCATCGAACCCCGTAAAACGGCGCTCATGCTTGAGGATGAGGATCGGTGCAAAGCTGCCGTCGCGATCCCGGGAGATGTTCAATCGAACGGGGCCCGCATCGGTCAACACCGTCTTGCCGCTGCTGCCGTTGCGCTGGTTCGTGCTCTGCTCGGGGCGTGCCTGACCACTGTCGTAGCCCAGGTGATAGCCCAGTTCTGCACCCAAGGCCCGTTCGATAATCGCCGTCTTGAGCAGCATGAACGTGTCATTTCGATGGCGCCGTCCCTCTTTTCAAAGATCTCGGCTGAGGCAATGCCACCGCAGGCAAATCAATACCAGGCTCCAGGAATTTCGAGCTTAGTCTGGGGGGCTTCGGGCTGTGAAGCGTCTGTGCCAAGTAATCGCCAAGTCATGTGATTCTGAAGAGACAGCCCTTTGCTCCGATAGATAGAAGATGCTAAAATGCATGAAATATAAATGAAAATTCAGTCATATGTCCATTGCGAATACTGCTGCCGAATCTTTGCGAGGTGGGGCTTCTCATCTTGCGGGCCAACTCAGGCCCGGTCGTGTCTACCGACGCGAGGATTTGGCACGCCTATCCACAGCTGTGGATAGGCACCTGCGCGAGCTAGTGGCTAGTGGTAGGTTAAAAAAACTCGCTCAGGGGCTTTATCACTCACCTAAGCAATCTACCTTCGGCCCTCTGCCTCCTGCAGACGATCTGGTGGTGGAGAGTTTTCTGCGCGATAAAGACTTTCTCGTGTTTTCACCTTCAGCCTACAACGCCGTAGGGTTGGGCACCACGCAACTGTATAACCGTACCCTGGTCTATAACCATAAACGTCATGGAGTCTTCGCGCTCGGAAACCGCCAGTTCGATTTCCGCATGAAGCCACGCTTTCCCAAGAAGCTAACCCCTGAGTTTCTCTTCGTTGATTTGTTGAACAACCTGGACGAGCTAGCTGAAGATCGCGATGCTGTGTTACGTCAAGCACGTACCAAGGTATCGTCCTTCGATTCTGCCCGTCTTGATCGAGCAGTTGAGCACTACGGTAGCGTAGCCACGCGTAAGCGTTTTCAGGACTGGCTGAATGGCTGATTTTTTACATAATCGGCGAGATTTCGATCAATTGCTTATGCTGGTGGCTAATGAGCGTGGCCTCGATCCCATGCTTGTTGAGAAAGACTACTGGATCATGCATTGCCTGTGGGGTTTGCAAGCTCAGGGCTTCCAGTTCGAACTGAAGGGTGGAACCTCGTTGTCGAAGGGGTTTGGAGTTATCCACCGATTCTCAGAAGACATCGACATTCGAATCGAACCGCCAGTGGGCGTGGATGTGAAAATTGGCCGCAACCAGGATAAGCCAGCCCACGTCGCATCGAGACGTGCCTATTACGATGATCTGGCTGGACGCATCCGTATCCCTGGCATTGTTGGTGTAGAGCGCGATACGCAGTTTGACGACAGCAAGATGCGTAGCGCCGGCATCCGTTTGGTCTACATGCCGCGTGTGACAGCACTGGCCGGCGTTAAGGACGGCATCTTATTGGAGTCTGGGTTCGATGATACAGCCCCAAATCGCCCGGTAACGATTTCATCATGGGCTTTGGATCTCGTCATCGAGCGAGGTGTTGAGGTATTCGACAATCGCGCAGTAGGCGTGCCTTGCTACGCGCCGACCCACACCTTTGTCGAGAAGCTGCAGACCATCTCCACCAAGTATCGCCGGCTGGACGAATCTCAGGCGTTTCCTGCTAATTTCCTGCGACATTACTACGACGTGTATTGTTTGCTCGGCGTAGAAGAGGTCCAAGCCTTTTTGCAGACGTCTGCTTATCAGGAGCGCAAAACGCAGCGCTTCCGCACTGGGGATGAACAAGTAATCGCCCGGAATCCAGCTTTCCTCTTGAACAATACCGAGCAACGTAAGCGCTTCGCTGAGCAATACCAGAAAACCGGAGCGCTGTACTATCAAGGGCAGCCGGGTTTTGAAGTGCTAATGGCCCGCATTCGCCAATATCTTGATGTTATGTGAGGTGTGTGGTTCCATGCGGTGAGCTAGTATGGGAAGCAGAAGTGAAATATACTGTACAAATAATCAGTAATTGTTGTGATGTGCCAAGAGTAGAGGCAATGGGAAAAGACACTAGCATCGAATGGACACACCACACCTTTAATCCATGGTGGGGGTGTGTGCGTGTGTCCGACGCGTGCGATCATTGTTATGCTGAAACCTGGGCCAAACGCCTGGGGGTCGATGTCTGGGGGCCGAAGTCCGAGCGCCGATTTTTTGGTGATGCCCACTGGAAGGAGCCCTTGAAGTGGAATCGGGCAGCAAAAGAGAGCAAAACCAGGAGGCGCGTATTTTGTGCTTCCATGGCCGACGTTTTCGAAAATCGTAAGGACTTGGTTCCACATCGGTTACGTCTTTTCGAGCTGATCGCTGCGACGCCCCATCTTGATTGGTTGCTACTGACCAAACGCATTCATCTAGTGCGTAAGCAACTGCCTAAAGGCTATGAGTTGCCCTCTAATGTGTGGCTCGGTGCAACCGTAGAAAATCAAGATGCTGCAAACAAACGACTGAAATATCTTTTGGAGTTTGACTCCCCAGCTGTTCGGTTCTTGTCTTGCGAGCCTTTGTTAGGTCCTCTGGATCTACGCCAGTGCCTTCAAGTTGGTAAGGTTGGTACACGAATTGATTGGGTTATTGCGGGTGGAGAGTCCGGACATGGAGCAAGGCCCATGGATCCACATTGGCCAGAAGATTTACGTGATCAGTGTAATGCAGCCGGTGTAGCCTTTCATTTTAAGCAATGGGGACATTGGGCTCCTGTAGAGCACACGGCTAACGTTAATAAGGGTCGAAAACCCATCCATATTGTCAGACGAGATGGGGCGGAAGTTGAATTGGCCGCTGTGGGAAAGGGAAAAGCAGGTCGCTCTTTGGGAGGTCGTCACTGGGATCAGTTTCCAGACACGGGAAATAACGTGTAACATCGACTTACTTCCACATCGCGGAAAGGCTTTCCTTTTGGTACAGAGTCACTACGATTGGTCTAATGGCCCGGCAGAAATCGAACCCCATAGCGTTACTAAGCACAATGTGCTGGTTGGGTACTTGGTTCGGTACTTTGAGCAGCGGACGCTTAATGCCCGCGGCAGAGAGCAGCTTCGCATTACTCTAGTCGATGGGTTTTGCGGTGGCGGGCTCTATACGCTCAGTGGAAGTGGGCAGGAGATTCTTGGTTCGCCGCTTCGCATGTTGAAGGCCGTCGAGGAAGCCCGCATCCTAATCAACTCCAAGAGAACTAAACCTATTGATCTGGACGTTCAGCATGTGTTTATAGATAAGGATAGTCGAGCCTTATCTCATCTAAAAAGGGTGTTGCAAGACCGTGGTTACGGTGGGGATGTTGGTCACTCGATCCATATCATTCATGATAATTTCGTTTCGGCCTCACCCAAGGTTTTTCAACAGATTAGAGCCCACACACCACGCGCGAAAACAGCGCTTTTTTTCCTAGATCAGTATGGCTACAGCGATGTGCCGGCACCAGTAATTCAGAAAATATTCTCGGAGCTGCCAGGAAGCGAAGTTGTCCTGACGTTTCACGTTTCGGCGTTTGCCAATTACACCAACGACAAGCTTACAGACCACATGTCTGAAAAATTGGTGATCGATATTCGAGCTGCATTGGGAGGAAGGTCGATCGAGCAGATTAAAGATGAAGATTCAGCGGATTGGCGGCGTTTTATTCAAGCGGCGCTATATCAGGCTTTAGTAAAAGATTGCGGAGCAGAGTACTTCACACCTTTTTTCATCCGAGGACAGGGTAGTGGACAGGGCGAGTATTGGCTTGTACATCTTTCTCGGCATCCTCGAGCGCAGGATGTTATGAAGCAGGTGCATTGGAAACACCAGAATCACTCTATTCACTATGGTGGCCCAGGGCTTGATATGTTGTCCACTCACATGATGGGGTTTCGCCAGGAATTCACAGGTGGTTTTCTTTTTGATGACATCGCTCTACGTTTATCGTCCGAAGCGCTGACTGAGCAACTTGCTGAGAATATATTCGAACGTAGCCAGCCTGTGCAGATTGGGCAGTTGTATGCCTCAACCTGTAATACTTCGCCGGGCACTTCTGGAATGTATAAAGAGGTGCTTGAAATGCTGGTCAGTGAGAAAGATATCGTTATTCGCTCCAAGGATGGTTCAAGCCGGAGGCGAGCCAGGTATATGTGTGATACCGATTGGATTGAGCGAAATCGACAGGGTTCTCTGTTCAATTCTCAAGAGGGACGAAGGCAATGAGTTTTCGTCTTGCGCATGATGTTGATCCGCTACCGCATCTGCCTGTGGAGCACGGGCGGACAGGTGAAGGCGTTGGTCGGTGGGTCCCAGAGATGAAACACACCTTTCTTGCGAAGTATGTAGAAGGTACCCGCAGAGCAAGAGAGAAGTTCTCAAAACGCATATATGTTGACCTATTCTGCGGTCCTGGGCGGATTCAAGTCAAAGGCGAGACAATGACGCGCCCGGGAGGGGCTCAAATTGCATGGCAACATTCGTTGCTTGATGACGCGGCATTCACCTCATGCCTGATTGGCGACCTTGATTATTCGCGAGCGTTTGCTTGTGCTGAGCGGTTAAAAGCGATAGGGGCTCCGGCTGTTGCCTTTCCTGGTGCTGCCGAGTCTACGGTGGATCAAATTCTTGGCGTGATTCCAAGGAGCGCACTTTGTTTGGCGTACCTTGACCCATACAATCTGCAGTATCTTTCGTTCAATGTGATCAAGAAACTGGCAGGATTGAAATACGTTGATTTTGCGGTTCACTTCAGCACCATGGATCTCCGACGTAATGTGCTAATGGAGTACAGCCTGGATCGTGCACGCTTCGATGCTGCCGCTCCTGGTTGGCGACAGCATGTGGATCCTCTAGCATTCGCGCGTGGTGATGCCGATGAAGCGTTCTTTAGCTACTGGTGTGATTTGGTGAAGGGGCTCGGTTTTACAATTAGCCGGCGGATGCCGCTAGTGCGTGATGACGGAAATCGGCCTCTTTATAATTTGGTGTTTTTTAGTCGTCATGAGTTGCCGAACAGGTTTTGGGGTGATGTGGCTCAAGGTCGGAACCGGGAGTTTAATTTCTAACTGACGCTCTCCTATCTTTCGAGTTTTCTCATGAATAAACCTCGCTATACCCTGGCTGAGTTATTGGAGGAATTACCCAAGAACCCAGCGCCGCGCACAGAAGACGAGCAGGCCTGGCTTGATGCGCCACCTGTTGGGCGCGAGATATTGCCAGAGGATTTGGATACGCCCGAAGCCGTCATTGCGTATCTGGCTAGAGCCGAGGCAACCACCGGTGCTGACTATATTGCTAACGCTAAAGAAGTCGCTGTCCAGGCGACGCTTCTGTATGGATTTGAGTAGTAGAACGCCACAAAGAAAAAGAGACTGAACAAGGTATACGCCCAAATTGGGTACAGTCATGCCCAATATGAGTTTTATTCTTTTAGGCCAGTGGATGCGCGAGCTATCGCTTCAGCAACCGTCTCGCCTTCCCGAAGCCCGAACAGTTCTCGGGCGTTTGTGGTGGATACATGGGCTGGCGGCTCGAAAACATAACCAGCCGTTTTCATTTCTACTTCGATTTCATTACAGCTATGCGCTCGCATGCATCAAGGGGCTAGCGCCTCTCAGCTTCGCTGAGCCTCCCCCTCTAGGGAGGTTATCCATTTTTTGGGTTGATGTATATCCGCAGGTAGGTGGATCGATGCTAGGTGCTGGTAGATTAGCTAAAGACTGAACTCACCGCCTTTTTCACAAGGCGCATTCTGACTGTGGATGTCGCAGTCGCCAATCGGTGGGACCGTCTGGCGACCGGGCCAGGTCGGCCGCTGCCTGCAATAGATAGCCCACTGGCCTGCGAACAGCCCGGTGAATCGCCTCATAGCGATGGGCCAAATCCGCTGCCAGGCTGCGTTTTACTACCCCCAATTACTTGGCGCGCGTTTGTTGTGGCGTTTCGCCGAAAGCCTGGCGGTAGGCCCGCGAAAACTCGCCCAGGTGGGTGAAGCCGAAACGTGCCGCGGTGTCGCCGACCTTGCCTGCATCGCCGGCCTGCGACAAGGCTAGTCGGACCGCTTGCAGGCGCTGCATGCGCAGCCATTGCAACGGCGACTGTCTGGATTCGTCCTGAAACAAGGCTTGCAAGCGCCTGACTGACAAGCCGCAATGGCTGGCGATCATGGCAACCGGCAGGTGTTCGCCCAGATGTTCGAGCATATAGGCTTGTGCGCGCCGGATGGCCTGAGGCGCGGAGGGCGGTGGCGCCGGCCACAAGTGCGCTGCCATGCTGTGCGGTTGATGCAGCAGCAGGGTGGTGGCGACCAGAATCTCCGTTTGGGCCAGCAAGGCTGCCCGGGCAGTGTCCTGGCACTGGCCCAGGCCCGAGCATCGGACCACCCATTGCAGCATGGGCAGCAGCGCTTGCCAGCCAGCCGTATTCAAGGGAATGACCGCATCGAAGCAAATGTCGGGCGCGTGTTCTTGCGCCGTCAGGCGGCACCAGGCGTCGGCGATGGCCGACCGGTCCAGGCGCAGCAGCACCTGTTCGTAATCGCGGCTGGCCGTGAAGTGAAACCGTCTGTCGGGGCTGATAAGGACTGCCCCTTGCGGTGACACCTCGATGCTGCGCCCATCGAAATGAAACTCCGCATGCCCCTGGGTGGGCAGCACCAGCAGGTAATAGCCGTCCAGGCAGTCGGGGTCGACGCTGACGTCCGCCCCATGCCCGTACCGCAGTTGCAGAAGCGACAAATTGCCGCAGGGCACCAAATCCAGTTGGTTGTGGGTGATCTTCCCGCGCAGCACCCGAAATCGGGCCGAATTGAGCGCTTGGCAGATCAAGGGATGCGCCTCGTCGAAATCGGCGGTATTCACGACCCGATACTGCTCGAACGGTACCTGGGCAAATAGGGAGGCGATCATCTGATTCCATCTGCGCTGGGTGTACGCATCTTTGTACCGCTAAAGCGTTGTCCCAAGCCAAGTTCATCATGCGAGTGCATGGCGCACAGCCCTAACATTCTTGCGACTGGTTCCGGCTCGGCAGTCAGCAATAAAAAACGGCGTTTTTCCGATAGTCGGCAGCGTGAAACCGATAGACGGCCTGGAAACTAGGGCTGACCATACCACATTCGTAGGCCGCCACGGTATTGGGTGTTCAAGACCGGGGTGGAAAGACGTGAAAAACGATGCTGATTCTTCAAGCATAAAAGGCCGGCGGTACCTCTAAATTGGAACAAATCCATGCAGCAACCCCACGAACAACAGCAATCCGAATCGCACTCCGGTCGTCATGCCCTGGTGCTGCGGCCTCTACGCATCGCCTTGGGATACAGCGGCAACTTGCTGTTGTGCATATCGGGTTCGCTATTGCCGCTTACGGGCGCCCAGGCGACCCTATCCTACCAGTGCTCGGGTACCGACACGCAAGTTTGCAGCATGTCGGCGGATACGCCGCTGGGAACTCCGCTCACGATCAGCGATCCCTGGCGACCTCAACAAATAACGATTACCGCCAGTTTTGTAATAGACGGCGCAGCGGGTCCAACGGCGATCCAGTCGATCGATCTGGGTGACTATGGAGAAGCAACCATTGGCGGAGAACCCTTAAACGGCATCATGGTGGTGAGTCAGGGAACTCACGGCAGTGACGGCGACACTCAAAGCAATCGAGATGGCGGAGTTGCGCAAGGGGCCATGCTTACCAGTAGCGGCTCGGTCGTCCTCAACCTTGCGGGCACAACGGCATCCGGCATGGTGGTCGGGGTGGGAGTGAGCAGCGTGGGCGGTGATGGATTTGACCAGCCAAGCGATCACAATAACGGCGGCAATGGTGGAAACGGCGGTTCCACGACGCTCGTCAATTCGTCTGCGGTAACTATCTCCGGCGGCACCCTGAATTCCGGTGTGGCGGGGGCATTGGTGGAAAGCCGCGGGGGGAATGGGGGCGAGGATAACTCAGCCGTCATTGATTATTACGGCGGGAATGGCGGCAGCACCCCGAACATCGAAATGGACAATTACGCGAAGATCGCATTGGGATCCTCATCCGCTTATTTGCAAGGCGGCGCGCGTGCGTGGGGTGTCGCGGCACAGACTGTTGGCGGAGATGGCGCCACCGAAGCAAAGGGCCAGTTGCCTGCGGGCCAAGGAGGAAGCGCCGGCAATGTGAGGTTCACCGGTAGGGGTGATGTCGACGTATTCCTTTCAAGCGTAACGGACACTCCCGACGGCATCGTGGGCATGCTCGCCAGAAGTTTGGGTGGTAGGGGCGGTTCCACCAACTATACGCAGGACAACGGGGGGAATGGCGGCAACGCGGGAAGCATCACGTTCACCGCAGGTGATTCAAGCTTGGCTCAAGCCACGAATATCAATGTCCGCGCAAACCTGCCGGTGGCCGGCACAAAACTCGGTACAAGCGCGGGGATACTGGCTCAGTCCATAGGCGGAGACGGTGGCACCCAGAATTCAAATGGTGCCGCCGGCGGTAATGGCGGCCGCGCCGGCGATGTCGGTGTTGACCTTTACTGGGTCAATCTTGAGACGGCGGGCGATAACGTGGCTGGCGTTATGGCGTACTCCCGTGGAGGCCTCGGGGGAAGCGACAACATGAGCAGCTATCGGACCGACGGCGGCAATGGCGGAACTGCCGGCAATGCGAGCGTAACGCTCACATCCAAGGGCAGCCAAACGGGTCAGCAGACCAGCATTGCCACCAGCGGTGTCGAAGCCTTTGGCGTGTCAGCGCAAAGTATCGGCGGCGTCGGCGGAGGCGCCGTCGACAACGCGGGCGCGGGACAGAACGGAGCAACCGCCCAGATCACGGCGGATGAAAATAGCATAGTGTCTACGGACGGCGGCTATTCCATTGGCATGCTTGCGCAATCCGTTGGCGGGGGCGGCGGCACGGGCGAAGACTTCGCGAGCGGCATTGCAGGAACCGCTGGAAACGGGGGCAATGGCGGCAGTGGCGCCGAGGCTACGATCCAATCTTCCGGAACCGTCACGACTCAGGGTCAATATGCCCATGCCATCTTGGCGCAGTCTATTGGCGGCGGTGGGGGCGCGGGCGCGGCCGCGGAATCTATTGTGGCGCTGGGTGGCAGCGGAGGTTCCGGCGGCAGTGGGGGCACGATTAAGGTCACCAACGCAGGCGGCGTTACCACGAATGGATACGGCTCAATAGGCATGATAGGCCAGTCGATCGGCGGTGGCGGAGGCGCGGCGGGATCCGCCTCGGGCCTGTTCGCCATTGGCGGATCGTCCAACTCGCAGAACAATGGTGGCGGCTCGGTCACCGTAAGCAACACGGGAGCCGTAAGCACCAACGGCGCTGCAGCCATTGGTCTGCTTGGGCAATCGATAGGGGGCGGCGGCGGTAGTGCGGCGTCGGCCGCGGGCCTGTTGTCCATAGGCGGATCTGGCGGCTCTGGTGGAAATGGAAGCGATGTAACGGTGAATGCGGATGGCATACAACAAACATCTGGCAGTTACGCCTATGGCGCAGTCGCGCAATCGATAGGGGGCGGCGGTGGCAATGGCGGCGATGCCTTTGGAATCACCACGGCAGCTCCGATACCTACAATAGGCGGCAGCGCCGGCGTCGGCGGCTCCGGTGGCAGTGTCACCATGACAGCCAATAATAGCGCTAGGGTAAGCACTGTAGGTGATGGCGCCACTGCTCTGTTGGCCCAGTCGATTGGCGGTGGCGGTGGTAGCGGCGGTTCAGCGACCCAGCTTAGCCTGGCCAATGCAGTTTCTTTGGCAATTGGCGGGTCAGGCGGCTCCGGTGGGTCGGCCGGCACATTGAATATTCAGACATCAGGCGCGACCATATCTACCAATGGCGCAAGCGCTGCCGGCATCATCGCCCAGTCTATTGGCGGCGGTGGGGGCAGTGGCGGAGCAGCTCAAGCGCTGGATGTGAATGTTGGATTCAGCCTGGGGGTAGCCGTAGGTGGTAGCGGCGGATCGGGAGGTAGCGCTGACAAGGTCATTTTGGCGCTGGACAATACGCAGATCACTACTGCCGGCCTGGTTTTCGGTCAGCCCCCCGCGGGTTGGCCAACTCAAGCTGTTGATCAAACGGACTCTTATGGACTACTGGCGCAGTCGATTGGCGGTGGCGGCGGTAATGGCGGTAGCGCCGCGGCGCGAAGCATTGCGCTGGAGGCGCCACTTCCCGATGACACGTCTTTTGCGATCGGAACGGCAATGGCGATAGGTGCGTCGGGTGGCGCCGGCGGCAATGGCCAAGAGGTGGATGTGTCGCTGTCGGGAAGTAGCGCGATCCAGACCGCTGGTCAAGGTTCGCACGGCATACTGGCGCAATCTATCGGCGGCGGCGGCGGTAACGGCGGTGACTCCAAGGCGATGAGCCGCACGGTCACGATCGAAGATACAAGTGTAGCGGTCAATGTCGATGTCGCCGTGGGGGGCCACGGAGGAGGCAAGCGGAGGCGCTGCGCTGGTCAATCTGCAACTCAATGACAATGCCCAGGTCACTACCTACGGCGATTATTCCAACGCGCTGATGGGACAATCCATTGGCGGCGGCGGCGGAAATGGAGGTATAGGCAGCAGTGGAGCCGGTGGTGTTGCGAAGGACAAATCGATAACGGTCAATGTCGGAGTGGGCGGTAAAGGTAGTGCAGGAGGCAGCGGAGGACAGCTTCAGGCGACGTTGGCCCAGGCCTCCCAGATCTTTACCTTTGGTTCAGGTTCGCGCGGCGTATTGCTGCAATCGATTGGCGGCGGCGGCGGCGCTTCACAAGGCGCCACAGTGGACCTTGGGGTGCCGTTTTCCAGCGGCGGCGGTGAGGAAGCCACAACCAGTTTCACGGCATCGGTCAATGTTTCCGTGGGTGAAAAAGGTGGCGCCGGCGGTAGCGGCAATGCGATAACGCTGACCGATAATGGCGCCATCACTACCTTTGGCAATGACGCGGACGGCATATTGCTGCAGTCCATCGGCGGTGGAGGCGGGCTGGGTGGTTCCGCCGGTTCGGACGCCTCGGCCGGGCCCTCTTCCTATCCCTCTGGCGGTGACAATCCCGATGAACCAGAAGAACCAAGCGATCCAGATGACCCTCCTTCGCCGGAGGATAACAACCTGGGCTCCTACTCGCTGGCGGTCGCCGTCGGCGGTAATGGCGGCGGCGGCGGTAACGGAGGCCAGATCAACGTGAATTACGCCGGGATGACCACTACAAAAGGGGATCTTGCCGATGCCCTTGTGGTGCAATCTATTGGCGGCGGCGGCGGGATAGCCGGTACCGCGACTGCCAAGGGCGCCAAAGGTGACGGGTCGGTTCAAATTGCCGTAGGCGGTTCGGGCGGCGTAGGCGGCGATGGAGGCACGATCAATCTGAATATGTTCGGTAGTCCGATCCGACCTCCGGCCAGGTGAGCGCCGGCCAGTTCACCACGAACGGCAACGTTGCCTATGGCTTGCTTGCGCAGTCCATAGGCGGTGGTGGTGGTCAAGGCGCCGATGGCTCGGCCGATATCACCCATAAAACGATAGCTACGCCATCACTGCTGCTTGGGATTAATGGCAGCGGCGGAAATGGCGGCAAGGGCGGCGCCATCAATATGAATGCCGTGGACAGTCTATTTGGGGCGACGACGTACGGTACGGGATCGCACGCGGCAGTCCTGCAATCTATCGGCGGAGGGGGTGGTATCGCCACCATGGCCAGTAGTGCTTCCTTCGAGGGCGAAAGCTTGATTCTGCAGCTTGGCGGCGGAGGATCTGGAAGTGCCAGCGGCGGTGGCAACATCACCGTAGACACAGCGATAGTGGCAAATACCAGCGGGCATGGCGCCTACGGACTTATTGCCCAGTCTATCGGTGGCGGTGGCGGAATTGCGTATGCGGGCGAGGCGGCAAACATCAGTTCCGCAACCATTGACAACACCGGACAGAATAATTGGAACGATGCATCCGGAGGGGCCGTCCACGTGACCTTGAATTCCTCAAACGTATCGGAAGGCGGCTATTTCGATATTGATACCACGGGGTCCGCGGCACACGGCGTTGTGCTGCAGTCTATCGGGGGTGGCGGCGGGATTGCGGGCGATCCCGCCGCCTCGGCGTTGCAAATGGGATGGCTAGGCGGCGGTCAGGCCAGGCAATACGCGACCACTGCCGGCGGTGGAAACATCACCCTGGATTTGGGTGAGCTGAACATGAAGGTGAGCGGCGATAATAGCTATGGCGTTATCATGCAGTCGATCGCGGATGGTGGCGGGCTGGGCGGCACAACCCAGGGCAGCTTTGCCGGGTCGGTGTACGACCACTCCCAGGGCGGGGGTTCCAAAGCGGGCAGTATCACGTTTACCCAGAGTGGAGAGCTACTCGCATACGGCAATAACGCGGTAGGCGTTTTTGCCCAGAGCGATGGCGACATTTCCCAAGCATCGCCGATTTCCGTGACCATCAACGGTACTCTCCAGACCAAGACAGGAGACCCAAATGGGGTTGGCGTCTGGCTGGACGGCGGTTCTGAAACCAACACCGTCAATGTCGGGGGGGAGATTCTGTCCACCGTGGCTATCCGGCAAACACGCAATGGCGTCGCGAAGGTGAATAATACCGGCATTATTTCGGGCTCACAGATCCTGAGTGCTGAAAACAGCGAGGCGGTCGGTATTGTTAATAACACCGGTACATTGCTCAACGCTCGCACCATCAAGGGCACGGTTTTCAACGAAGGCAAAGTGTTGATTGGAGCGAAGTCGCAAATCGATAACATGCATGTGACCAATGACTTCAATCAACGCGGAAACGGGGAACTGCATGTGAGCACCGATTTTTCCAACAGGCTTGGCGACATGATCACCATAGACGGATCGGCACCGTTAGGGGGAAGAGTACAGATCGATGCAATAACGTTGATGCCCAACAGGGAGCTTACTTTCTTGCAAGCCGGCAGCCTGACATCGAACGCCGTAGTCGGCGGCGCGTCGACCTTGTTCGACTTCAATGCCCGTTATTCGGAACAATCAGCGGCGGTGTCTGTGGGCAATGCGCACTTTAACGAACTGTCCGACCAGTATGGTCTAGGTCCCAATCTGCGCGAGGTTGGTGCTCATCTGCAAAATATCTGGGATCTTGGCAGTAACGAGGAGCTTGGCGCGCTGTATGCGCGGCTTGATGGGGCCGCCGCTGGTGGTCGATCCGGTTATTCATCTGCCCTGAACGATCTGTCGCCCGGCCCGTCGGCCGCGCCAGCCGCACTGGCAACCGGCGCCGTGAAAGGGTTTGCCGACTCCCTGTTCAGTTGCCCCCGGTTTGATCGGAATGACGCGCAAACCACCGAAGGCGATTGTGTGTGGGGCCGTATCACCGACAAGACAACGCGGCTTGACGAGGCGCACGGCACATCGGCAACCGAGTCACGATCCATGTCGTATCAATTCGGCGCGCAGCGGCGCATTGCACCGAACTGGGTGTTCGGGGTTTCGGCAGCTTACGAAGACAGTACCATTCGTTCGGATGACAATCGCGTGCGTACCGAAGGCAATGCAGGCTATCTGGGTGCGGTGCTGAAGTATCAGGCCGGCCCCTGGATATGTCTCGGGTGCAACCTATGGCAGCTATGGTTCGTACGACAACCGGCGCAACATTGGGTTGGTCGGCGCCCAGGCCAAGAGCGATTCCACTGTCTGGTCGATTGGCCAGCAACTGCGTGCGTCGTATACCTACGCGACCGAAAATGCGTATATCAAGCCCTATACCAATCTGGACCTGATCTATACGCGCATGCCGTCGTACGCCGAGCGAGGCGCGGGAGCGTTGAACCTGAACGTGAACAGCTCTGACAATTTGACGGCGCTGCTGACTCCGGGTGTCGAAGTGGGTGGCCGCCTGGACTTTAAGAACGGCTTCACGGCTCGCCCATTTGTGAAGGTAGGCGTATCGGTGGCCAGCTCAGATAAATGGGATACCCGGGCCCAGCTCGCCGCGGCGCCGGCCGGCACCACGAATTTCAGAACCACGCTGGATACCGGTCATGTCTTTGGGCAGGCATCGGTGGGTGTGCAATTGACCAGCCTTCGTGGCCTTGACGTTTGGCTCCAGTACGACGCGGTTGTCTCCAGCCGGGCGCGCAGTTCAGGTGGCTCGGTCAAGGCGGCCTGGAGGTTCTAGGCGGGGGCTTGGTTAGCCGTGTCAGCGCAATGCGGCTAAACATAGCGCGTCGTCAACGCCATTCATCAATACTATTCGCCACTTCAGTTCGCCTGGAGCAGGTTGGTTTTCATTGCCTGCTTCTGCCGATTGAGCTGGCGTCAGCGTCTCAGCACGGGCCAGAAGCAGGTTGCCTATGGCACGAAATGAACTTTTTCACGGCTGATCGAGCCGGAAATGACTTGCATAGGCCCAGTGGAATCGTCACGCCAAGTGGATGAAGGGCCTATATGCTGCTTTCTTTATGGGCTATGCTGAGTAGCGGCTCTCCGATACCATGTATACCTGCGGTAATCAGATCACTGACTTCCCGCGACTTCGGCGACCGCCAAGCGGAAGGCTCGGATCCATAGCTCATGAAATACGACATACAGACCTTGAATATATTTCTTGCCGTCGCCCGCGAAGGTTCAATTGCCCGCGCCGCGACCAAGGAGCATACCGTCTCATCGGCTGTCAGCAAGCGCATATCCGACCTTGAAAAGAGCATCGGGACAACGCTTCTGTACCGCCATCGGCGCGGCGTGAAGCTTACACTTGCCGGCAGCGAATTGCTCCAATACGCATCGCGCATCCTGGCCGAAATGGCGAACCTTGACAGCGCAATGGGCGACCATGCCAATGGCGTAAGAGGCCAGGTGAGGCTGGTGGCAAATACGTCAGCCATTGTCCAGTTCCTTCCCTACGACTTGTCCAGCTTCCTGAAACTGTATCCCACGGTCAAGATCGATCTCGAAGAGCACACCAGCGAGGCCGTCCACAAGATGGTCGCGGGCGGTTCAGCCGATCTCGGCATTATGGTCCCCCAACGCCCTCTGGATGGTCTGCAAGCCTGTCTTTACCGTGCCGATGAGCTAATGGTGCTGATGCCGCCCGATCATCCTTTGAGCAAACAGCGCTCGCTGCGTTTCTCGGAGACGCTCGGTTACGACTATGTGGGATTGCCGCGCGGCACTTCATTGTGTAACACCATGGTCAACGCGGCGCGAGAGCTTGACCTTCCCTTGCGTCTACGCATCCAGGCCACAAGCTTTGACGGTTTGCGCCGAATGGTTGCGCTGGACCTGGGCATAGGCATACTGCCGCGCGGCAGCGTCGAACCATTCCTGCAGTCTGAAGGCCTGGCCGCCTTGCCTCTTGATGAACCGTGGGCTCGCAGGGAACTTATGCTGGTACGCAAGTCCCAGGATGCCTGGCCCATGTTGCCACGCCTGCTGCACGAACACTTGCGCCTCGCTGGCGATCAATAGCAAAGCATAGCCGGCCACACATTCTGCCATCTCCAATCACGATGGTTCAGGTTCCAAAGTATTACTTCACAGAGCAGCCGCGGGTTCTTATGATGCCATGCAGGTATGTCAGGTCTGTGCCTGACCATGCACGCAATATTTTTCTCTGATTTTTACTGGACCATCAACCCATGAATCAACGACCTCTGGACGGTATACGCGTCATTGAAATGGGCAGCCTGATCGCAGGCCCATTTGCCGCCAAAACCCTGGGCGAATTTGGTGCCGACGTCATCAAGATTGAACCTCCCGGCCATGGCGACCCGCTCCGGTCCTGGCGGACACAAGAGGGTGAAACCTCCATGTGGTGGCATGTACAGGCCAGAAACAAGAAATCCGTGGCCATAGACTTGCGCAAGAAAGAAGGCCAGGCTCTGGCACGCAAGCTGATACTGGAAGCGGACGTGGTGATCGAGAACTTTCGGCCGGGAACACTTGAGAAGTGGGGAATGGACTATGAGTCGCTCGGCAAAGAGAATCCCGGGCTAATCATGCTGCGCATCTCCGGCTACGGGCAAAGCGGCCCGCTGCGTGACCTGACCGGCTACGGCGTGGTCGCCGAAGCCATGGGTGGATTCCGCCATATTACAGGGGTGCCAGGCGAGGCACCCGTGCGCCCGGGGATCAGCATTGGCGATTCACTCTCCGCCCTGCATGGCGTGATAGGCATCATGATGGCGCTCTATCATAGGCTGGCTAACTCGGGCAAGGGCCAAGTCATCGACGTAGCCCTGTACGAGTCAGTCTTCAACATGATGGAGGGTGCGATACCGGAATACGACCGCCTGGGGACCATACGCGAACCCGCCGGCAGCGCCCTGCAGGGGGTTGCCCCCACCAATGCCTACTCAGACAAGGATGGAAGGTATTTCCTGATAGCCGGAAATGGCGACAGCATCTTCCCACGCTTAATGTCACTGATCGGAAACGAGGCTCTGGGCAACGACCCCGCGCTTGCCCGCAACCCCGGACGCGTGGCCAACATGGCGCGTATCGACGAGGCGATCGCCGCCTGGAGCAGCCAGCGCAGCATGGACGAAGCGCTTGAGGCACTGGCCAAGGCGGGTGTGCCCGCCGGCAAGATATTCACCGTCAAGGATATCGTTGAAGATGAACAATATCGCGCCCGCGAGATGATACGCGAGATCACGCTGGACGATGGCTCCAGGCTGAAAGTGCCTGGCGTGGTGCCCAAACTAAGCGCAACGCCGGGGGCGTTCGAAGGCGGCGGACCACAGCTCGGCCAGCACACCGAGGAAGTGCTGCGCAAGCATGGCCTGGAATCCGCCGATATCGAACAACTCAAAGCCCTGGAGGTGATCTGATGGCTACGCAGCGGCCCCGCCGTATCCATATACATGATGTTGCCATGCGGGACGGTCTGCAGATCGAGCCCAACTTCGTGGCCACCGAGCAGAAGATCGCCCTGATCAACGCCCTCTCGCGCACAGGGGTTTCCAAAATCGAGGCCACATCATTCACCTCGCCCAAGGCCATTCCCGCGTTACGCGATGCCGAAGAGGTCATGATGGGCATAGAGCGCGCCCCTGGCGTGAAATACGTTTGCCTGGTGCCCAACATGCGGGGCGCGCAGCGCGCCATGCAATGCGGCGTGGATGAGATCAATCTGGTGATGTCGGCCAGCGAAACCCACAACTTGGCAAATCTGCGCATGACACGCGAACAGTCAGTGCGCGTGCTGACGCAGATCACCGCCGAACTGCAGGGGCAAATCGATATCAATATCTCGATCTCGACCACGTTCGGGTGCCCGATGGAAGGAATCGTACCGTCCGAAGAAGTACTCCGCCTCGGTGACCGGTTCGCCGCCGATGGCGTACAAGGCATTACACTATGCGACACGACAGGCATGGCAAATCCAGCCCAGGTCGAAGCACTGTGCATGGGCCTGGCGCAGCGCTGGCCCGACCTGGAGCTTACGCTTCATTTTCATAACACGCGGGGAATGGGCCTGGCCAATGTGATCGCGGGCATGGCTGCCGGCATCGACCGCTATGACAGCTCATTGGCCGGCCTGGGCGGCTGTCCGTATGCCCCCGGCGCAACAGGCAACATCTGCACCGAAGACCTTGTGCATATGCTGGATAGCATGGGACTGCAAACAGGCGTGGATCTAGACCGCCTGGTATTTTGCGCAAGGCAAATGGCCGAAGTGGTGGGACACGATGTGCCCGGCCAGGTCATGAAGGCCGGCCGCTGGGACAAACGCTTTCCCGCTCCACCAGACATTGAACTGACCCGCGAGCGCGCGCTGGGCCGTGACGCCCACTAACCATCAACCGAGCATCACCCTTCAAGGATCGCAGCAAACGGAAAAAAATAGCGGCAAATTGAGTTATAGACAAATCACGCGACAACAATTACAAACTGCAATGGGCAAGCGGACCGCTTACCTTGCAAACAATAAACCAAAGGAGAAGACATGCTTACCAAACGCGTTACCAGTATCCTGGCCTTCACTCTTACTTCTATTGCCTATACGACTGCCCATGCAGCCTACCCGGACAAGCCCGTGACCATGATCGTTGGCTTCAGCCCGGGAGGCTTTACCGATGTGGTGGCGCGTCTGGTCAGCAAAGAGCTGGAGCAGCGCCTTGGGAAAAGCTTCGTAATCGAAAACAAGCCCGGTGCCGCGGGTACCATCGCCGCCGACCAGGTTGCCCGCTCGCAGCCCGACGGCTATACCTTGCTTATGGGGCACTCCAATTCCAATGCGACTGCCCCCGCCTTGTATAAAAGCTTGCCGTACGATGTAAACACCAGTTTTACGCCGATTGCCATGGTAGCGAGCACCCCGCTAATACTCACCGCTTCCACCAAGCTCAATGTGAAGAACATGCAAGAGTTCATGGAGCTTGCCAAGAAAAGACCGCTGAACTATGCGTCATCAGGCGTGGGCAGTTCTCAGCACTTGGCGGCTGCGCAGTTCTCCAAGGCGACTGGGGTCCAGATGATGCATATTCCCTATAAGGGCAGCGCCCAAGCGCTTAATGACCTGCTATCGGGCGAAGTGGACTTCAACGTGGACTCTCCGCCGCTGATGGTGCCCAACATCAAGGCGGGAAAGCTGGTGGCTATTGCAGCCGTCAGTCCCGAGCGCCTGCCACTGCTACCGGATGTGCCGACGATGAGCGAAGTGGGCTATCCTGGAGTCACCATGGGGCAATGGTTCGGTATCCTCGGGCCGGCCGGCATGTCCAAGGATGTCGCACAGCTTTTGAACAAGAGCATCAACGAAATCCTGAAGATGCCGGAAGTGAAAAAGGTGCTGGATGATAAAGGCGCTGTCGCCGGCGGCGGCTCACCATCAGACTTCGCCAAGCAAATCCGCGAAGACACCATCACCATCCAGAAGGTGGTCGACGATGCTGGCATCAAGCTTGAGTGAGTGCTTTTTTCCTTAAGAGCCCGCGGCAAAACTGATAAGGAGAAGAAAAGCCACTGGAGTGGCTTTTTTGTATGTGACTTGCGGCGGGGGATTTTGAGTTGGCGTGCGAAGGTGTTTGTCTAGGGAAGTGGGGCGAAGGTGAACGTAGGTTAATGGAGGTGACAGTAATTATAGATCAGTAGGTTAGCGTAATTTTTTGAAATTGGCGAAAACTGATGTGTGTACCTGTACTGTACCGAAAACGTGGCCTTCGGCACAGTGAGGGCAATGTGTACGAAAACGACAGCTGAACCGTCGCCGCCATTCGGATGAATGTGACGACAACGGCTACGATCAAAGTCCATTGGGCTTCGATAACGCCAATTGTATGTAAGCTAAAGTCGCTAATCATCTAACGAAATCAATAAACACCCGCATTTTAGTATCTACGTAGTTATTGTCTATGAAATTTCTTGCACTCGATACGAATTCTGGCGCTAGTTCATAATGAGTATCTGACCCCTTCTTCGTCTTCACGATCAAATATTTTGGCACGAGTTTATCTAACGTTTTTGCCTTTAAACCACGCACCTTAGCAGAGAATTTTATCCAAGCGGGCTTTGGGTCAAAAGAACCCCCGGACTTGTAAAAGGAGCGCAAGAATAATAAACATTCTTGCTCAATAGCCGTTTGCTCCACAACTTGACTGTTGCGAGAAGACGTAACCAATTCCGCTACATCTCCGAGCGTGCAACTCGATTCAAAGGTGGCCAAATGAAGCGTGTTACCCAACTGGGTTTCGCCTAAACAGTTTTCAAAGATACAAGAGATAAATATCGCCCCTTCAAATTTGGAACGAGCAAAGTTTTTATAATCAAGAAACTTCGAATTAAAGACCGTTGTGCTTGAAAAATCTAGGGAAGGAAAGTCTCCATAAATAGCAACTCCGTCGATGGCCTTTATATTGGCGCTTGAAGGGAAAAACTCCATGATTTTTTCACTTATTTTTGCACTGCCGAAATTCCGTGCTGCAACGTAAATTTTTAAAACACCAGAAATTGCCCTTCGACCCAATTCGGCTCTTTTATGATCGCTGGAACGTGCTTGCTCTCCGAATTTAGGTATCAATTTAGATACGAGTTCATCTAGTACGCCAGACTTACCTTGGTAAAACTTCCGAAGATATGCCACTTCAGGGCTCTGAGTCGCGTTGGACTTCGCGAATGCATTTAGGGCTTCAGGGGTATGAAGTGCACCCTGGAAGCATTCAATCAAGAAAAGCGACCTGAAGTACGACTGTAGAAAGTCGTAACGTAGCCGCAAGGAATTTGGTCCCTTGAGAAAAAGGGGATTAAGGCTGATTTTTCCGAGCAAACTATCGGCCCGGGTGTCGTAATAGAGTGTTAATGCGTGACGAAGCGCATCGATACCAAAATTGTCGCCTTGTTCGGATACAAGTTCAGTAAGCAACATTATTAGTTTGTCAATATCTAAATCGATTGACTGCCTACGAATTTCACGCCGAAACACTGAATGGATTAGATGATCGATCACCTCATTATTCGACGGATAGGGAGTCGCGCCGCTGGACAGGTCAAACGATTGACTCGATCCGGAGTTTGAATCATCTTCAATGACATTGCATAGTACATCAACGAAGAATGGCACAATTCGCCCACCGTCATCAGAAAATCTGAGAGAAGATAGCGTGTTAGTCAGCTTAACTGTCAACTCGTCTTTGTAAGGGTGTTTTGAGAATCGCTTTGCCGCATAATTTTTCCAATCAGTGTGGTCGAACCCAAGAAGCTCATATTTGGCGATACCGAGTTGAGAAATTACATTGTCATCTACAAGCAGGCTATCTCGGGTAGTGAGAAGGATGTGACTGGTCAGGAGGCTTGAGCTAAGTTCGACTACGGACTCAAGAAATTTATTTAAATCGAATCGTTCCTGGAGCATAGTGGCCAGTTCGTCTAGGCCATCCACGATTAGTACGATGTTGCCGCAAATAATAGCTAACTCGAAGGTGCTTCGATCATACTGCCGCTCGCTCTTTTGAGACCGCGAGTACAAATCATAGAGGTCGAAGACCGAAGCGACTTGCACATGGGCCGAGCCAACGTCATCAATGTATTCGCGCAAATTCTCTGCCTGAATTAGAACTGGCAAACGATTCTCTGAATGATTGCGTAATAAGGATGCAGCTAGATTTCGACAAAGCCAAGTTTTTCCCATTCCTCCTGGGGCAACGACCAAATGTGCATTAACTTCAGGGCTTTTACTCAGTTTTTCAAGAAACAATTCTCCCGCAGAGGTACCATCGTTTTTATCTCCCTGAAAGGAGATCTTTTGATCGATGTAATGAGTCGGCGCGTCTGCTACGGTTTTTCTGAAGGATTCATCAATGCAATAATCCCAGATGTAATCCTTTAGGGTAAAAATTGATGCATCAATTTTAAGGTTTTCATCCGAGATAAGCCGTTTAATATATTGGCTCTCACCCTTATCTCTTCGAAGGATAAAAAGCTGCTTCGGCACCATCTGCTCCGTTTTTCTAAGTTGCTCAGAAAAGCGTTTCAATGTTTGCTTTAGATTTGCAGAATAGTGAATATATAAAAAATATGAAGGCACCGGGGAATACGCAGCCCAATACTCAAATTTAATCTTCTGATTTCGCGAAAAGTCCGTCGTATCGGATTTTGGTAAGAGCAGACTGCGGCGCTTAGCAGTCAACGCCAGAACGTCTTCAAACCGTTCAAAACCCGCAGATTGAATCTCTCTATTGAGAGCGACAGGCCTAGCTTGTTCTTGTCTAATCTCGCTCTTCTGGACATCGGCGGATGCCTCATTGGGTAGGTTCGCAGTAATTTCCGCCATACTGCTACTCAGTTCCAAGAAACGTTCGGCCGTACGTTGCCACGTATGGCTTTTAAGGGCATGCGCAGCCTCCTGAGCATTCTCCTTAAGGGCTGCGTAATTAGTGAGACAAGAGTGCAATTCGTTCGCAATACTCTGCCCATCTATCACCGGAATACCTGATATCTCCACACTAGCAACGAGATGTGAAAGGTCTAGCTTACCCATCAGTTCGTAAAATCCACTTGACTTGCTAACTAGGACAGGGATGCCGAGGGATAGCGCTTCCCATGCGACCAAGCCGAAGCCTTCTCGCACAGATGGCATCAAAACAAGATCAGCATCCTGCAGCTCTTCAAAATACTCTTCTCGAGAACTTATATAAGGTATCGGATTTATGGCAACCGAATGGCCTGTTGGCAGTCGCATCTTCGCAACTTCGCTTGGAGTAGTCCCAATTAGACTTATGCTGCCTCTCTGATGCTGCAGACGTGCAAGCACAGTAACTGCTCCCTTGATGCCTGCCGTTAAGTTCTTGATCTTATCCTCTGACATATCCAGGCGACCACACATAACCAATCGGTAGTCAAACTTATGCGTCTTGACAGAATTTGGTTGAGGGATACCAGGCTCAAGCGTGTATGTCTCCCTATGCGGCGGACGGATATGTTTTGCACTATCTGCAAGACGTGGTCCGACGCCAATTACTATGTCTGCTTCCTTCAACAAAGACTTTTGAGCTTGGATTTTTTTGGAGCTATCACTTTGTTTCAAATAATAGTAGTTTGAGTAATCCATGTGGTGGAAGACGATGCTTTTTCCTCCTAGTGCTTTACTCATGTAAATTGCAGCACCTCCAGTAATTGCATCATGCCCAACCCAGGAAATATTCGGACTTTGCGATATGTTTTCTTTTATGAACTCAACTGATTTCTTGTCGAACGTATCGAAGCTAGTCGGCAAGATTTTTATAACGATATTCTTTGGGGGCTCAGCGTCAAAACTTCCGCCCGCCGGTAGGAATACAAGACTCTTTGTTTTTAACTTTGCAATCGCGTTGCAGAGATCCATATTGAACGAATTGACTCCTCCATTTGCGGAGGACCAGGCCGTGGCAAAAAACACATATATCTGATTATTTGACATTTATTTTCCTATTTTCTAACCAGTTTCCAAGCAATTCTATCCGGTAGACGCTTGTGTTCCAGCATGTGAACTTTGACCCTGCCGAACGGCATTTTATGGATCGACTTCCCGAACGACAGTCACTGATCGACGGGAGTCTCTTATCAAGGACGTCATGCGCTACCCTGAGCGGGGCGTTACGTTTTCTCAGGGATAGGGCCTCTAGTAGAGAGGGGTGGAATGTGCCTGATTCGTTGAGCCGTCGTCGTGATCGTGACCGGGGGGGAGACAAAGCCATATGTGAATTATCTCTTTCTTTACTCGCCCAGTTTCTCTACAGCTCTCAAGCGATCTTGCAGTCTGCCATTCCACGCTTCCCCATCCTCGCCTGAATGGATACGTCGATGGCAATTGGGGCAGATCGCGCCAACCCAAGCAGGGTGGTCTGGTCCTTCATCAGCTAGGCGCTGTGTGTGGTGGGGCTCGAGGTAGGGCGTTCCGCCTTTCTTTTTGAACGGAGCTGGCTGATCGCAGGCTTCACACTTGCCGTTAGCTCTAGTAAGTACATAGCGTTTTATGGCCTCACTTCGCTTGAACCACGTGCGCTTTGCAGTTGCGGGATCGGCTTGTGCAGGCTGTTCAGCAGCAGCCACGTATGCAGCTTCCTTCAGGCTTATAAGGCTTGGAGTGGTGGCCGGGACCGACGGAGCCGCTAGGTAAGGTAATTCGGAATGAGCGTTTGTGGCAACTGGCATCAAATTGAATGCGATGGCTTGCCGGTCTTCGTTTGCTTTGTCTGCTCGTGTTAAGAAACACCAGGAAGCACACTCGAACATTCCTTCATAGCGGACGCCCTTCCCTTTCCCTAGATCTCTGAAGAGAAGCAAGTCTTTCCCGTTTTCTCGGTGGTCACGGATTGCTTTGTTGCCTCCGGTAAATGTCATAGGGCCACTTTGCCCTTCGCCGGTGTAAACGAAAACACCGTCTATCCAGTCGTCATGGTAGCCATAGGCTTTCCCACTATCACCAGAAAATAAAAAAATGACAGGAAAATCCTTAGGTGTCCAAATGCCAGCTTGAAGTTGCCCACCATACGTGACTACAAGCTCCTTTCGGAGGTAGGTGGAACCGCGAATCAAAGAAGTTGCAGGGTGTGGGGTTTGAGTAATGGAAAAACCGAGTCGCGCAAAGCACTTAACAACGGATTCTTCTCCTCCAGAAAACTCAGAGGCCCTAAGAGCTCTTCCGTGCTGCTTGCCATATGCAGCACCCGCGATCGCTTTAGAGTCGTAGTCGCGGCCCTCGTGCTTAAGAACGTAGATTCTGGACTGTTTGTAGCCGTAAGCTTCCAGGAAGGCTTTTTTCCCTTTCAAATCAAACTCGTGAATGGTTGCCATAACGGCATCACGTGACGTTAGGTCACTCAGTAATTTACTCAAAGCGACTTCCGTATGAAACGAGTGGGATTGAAAACGTCCAATCTTAATAATCTAGGCTCCAGACGATAACTCCAACCTGCGCTGATCTCACGACTTAGTGCAGTATTTTTTATGTAAGTCGTCATGTTGTGGCCCCGCTATTAAGAATATTCTTACCGGGGTTAAAGGATTTCTGGATTCCTACTGATCGAACGCTGTGAATATGTGAGCGGAAGTAATTTCTTGTCTCCTCATCACTGCAAAACACATAACATCCATTCATTCCGCGGGTCATTAAGGTTCTATATGTATTCTTGATGATCAAATCTACTTCAGCCTTTACCTGATCAGGATCGATTTTTAGCCGTTTTTTATACCCCCGAATTGATCTGTCGTGTCGATCCCGCTTCTCGGGAACGGTTATAACTTGCCCGCCACGTACGATAAGGTCCGGCCCGATAATGACGCCGATGTAATCCACCTCAAGGCCTTGGCAAGTATGAATGCAGCCAACTTGCTCAACGGATTCCGGCGCAATGATCCAAAGGCTGCCATCTTTATCTAGGTTCCATTGCCGCCGGTATTGGTCGCCGATAACGATATCGGATGCGTTACAGTCCTTTTTACTTAGCCATGGCCAGCAATAGCCTGCAACCACGCGTGCTTTGTTGGTAGTGTTCTTGGTCTCGATCGCTTCATGGAGTGCTCCCGGTGAGTCAAACACACGGAGTTCATAGTCGGACGCGTCAAGTACTTGGTTTGCCGTCGGGCGAATATCAAGCACATTATCCAACCATGCTAAATAACCATCCGATCCGCTACATCGGAACTGCGAAGCGATTTCGTATTCTTCGGTCGTTGCGCCTTTTGCTTCCGCGAAGTCGCGTATTGCTTGTTTTGTACCGATATCACTCAGGGTTACGCGTTGGTCTTCGTCGATAAAAAAGACGGTGCACGCGGAAGAGTTAATTAACTCTTTGACCTGGTTTTCCCCCAGGTTGCCATACAAGCCGCTTTTTTCGTTTAGACGATGGGCCTCGTCCACTATCAGGAAGTCATAGGTGTTCGCGTCCACGTCGAAAAAGCGGCCAGATCCTGAGAACATACTTGAAAACTTGGTCCGTGTGATAGTTCCCGTGAGCCTCGACTGGTAGACATCACGTGGAGCCGCATTTTTCGAAACATATTGGCCGAATAGACCTGCACTGGTTAGTTGAACCAGTAAGTTGATGGCCAGTACTGTTTTGCCCGTGCCAGGTCCACCTTCAATAATCACGACCCTTGGTGCATCTGCTGAAGCCTTACGCGCCGATGCTAACGTTGATTCATACACTTCTTTCTGATCATCGATCAGGACGAACTCCGGCTTTGCTGTAAGAAGGCCTTTAAGAGCGTCAGCTAGTGCTTTGGATGGCCGGATGCGACCGTTAGCTAGTTCGTAAAGGACTTCTTTCGAGTCACCGTATTTGACATGTTTTTTGATGAAGTCTCGAAGCTGCTCGCGTTCCTTCGCACCTTTGAGAAATAGGGGGGCCTTCTGGGTATATCCGTCATAGTGGGGAGCATCAATGATCCCGTCTCGAGTGTAATTGTGCAGATAGGCGCAAGGCTTGATGGATATGCCGCCGTCGTATACCGCCTCGTTAAAGCCTTCGAGCAATGAAGCGTATGACCAGGCCTGGTAGGAAGGGTGGACAACTTCTCTAAGTCCTTTACCCAAGTAGGTAACCACAATGCCGTCTTTTTCAGTTGCAGTAGCGGTTTCCCATTGTTTGAGCTCAATGACGATCGCATTCTTGTTTCCGGTGGCGTCCCTACCAGTTAGGGTGACATCGATTCTTTTGGAGGATTGCGGAAGATGCAGCTCGACGGCAATACCCATCTCGTCGGGGATCTCGTCATCGCGCAGTACGCGGGCAACGTAGCCAAGGGACTCCCTCCATGATCGGATCTCAGAGCTATTGACCCGTCTTCCTGTTGTTGCTTTGAAGTTCGCAAGAATGACATTTTCAATGTCATCGTAGTCGCTGTGGTAAAGAAACTGCTTCTTATCTGCTTCATAGACGATCATTGCCGCTTCCCCTGCCAATGGCGGATCTTAGAGTTCGGTGTACTTCTTACTCGAACCTTTGGCCTTTTCGGCAGGATATTTTTCGGCGTTTTTTTGAAGCTTGTTTTGAACAGCTTCGTTCAGGTCGATCCCCAGTACAGATGCTAAGCGGACAAGGTAGAGTTGCACGTCGGCCAGCTCATCCTTTACTGCTTGTGATGTGTCAGGATTGGTACCAGCGGCTAGAGACTGCGCTTCTGTCATCCATTGGAAAATTTCTGTGAGCTCGCCGACCTCCCCTGTGAGCGCCATGACCAGATTTTTTGGGGAGTGAAATTGGGCCCAATCGCGATCAGTAGCGAATTTCTCCAATGCGTGGCTTAAAGGAGCCACATCGATTAGGGGCTGAGTTTGCGGAACGTCTTTGTGTTTAGTCACGGATGCCTGCCAATATGCGTATTACTACTTATACGTTATGTTACACGGGTAGGCAAATATTTGGCCAAGTCTTGGGCGCGACTGGCTCTTCTCCAAGAGTGTGGTTAGGGCGGCAAGGTGCGATGGCGCTTCTGAGAAGTGCGGCGATTATCAACCGTATTCGCCGCATTTCATGCGGTGTTTACGAGGCGCTTTACCGTAATCTTCACCAGGGTGGTGGGTTTTTTATATATGTTCCAGGAACTTGGACATTAACAGCACATTTTCACGATGAAACTCCAGGTACTTGCGTTGTCCGCTAGAAAATGAGCCGACGTTTGGGGGCTGCTTTGGATCTAGGCCCATGCGAACCAATGACTCTTGATGGGCAACAGGAGAGACAATAGTTTGACCGTTGTCATCAAACCCAATAAACCCACGATCAAACAGATGGTCCATGCTAGGTGTCAAAAGCAAGCCGTTTTCACCATCCAGTCGTTCTTCGTTATTAGCGTCACGCCAGGGCTTGCAATGGCTGGCCCGCAAGTGCTCTTCACGATTGACTCCAGTGATACGACATGCGTGCTCCAATGCCATTACGCGTTTTTTGAATAAACCTTGCCCACGACGCGCCAGGACAATTGCTTGCTTCTCGGTCTCTACCAGCTTCGTGTCTGTCTGCACCTGGTTCAGCTCGTGTTCTTCCCACTGCACGAGTCCAACTCCTGACGACGTGTACGTTGGACGCTCTTCGGCAAGGTAATACCCCATCACTAAACTACGCGCCTCTGCGCCCAACAAATCAATAAGCGTTGTTGCAAAGGTTTCGGGAAGGCATGTCAGGTAAACGCTTTGTAAACCAGCGCCGTTAGGGCGCAAGGGTGCGTATTTCGCGGGTAGCAGTGGTGCTAGGACCGTCATGTGATCGGCGGGCTTTGTCGTTAACCGTAGCTCATGGAATTTGACGTCTATACGCCATCCGATATTGTTCCAGTAAGCGCCGGCCTGGCCGAACTCCAAAGGCTTTGGGGCTTCGTAGGCATGTGAAGTCGCGATCCCGATTGCGCGGATATGGGTATTGCTGAAGGAGAATATGACATCACCAGGCGTGACTTCGCGCATGAAATCATAGAACGCGTTGCGCGCCTGGTTCGCCTTGCGTTTAGGTGACCAGAGATAACCACCTGGTACTTCATGGCGGTATGTTTGGTTTTGATTGACCCACCAATAACGCATACTGGGTTGACTCACTTCTGGAAAATGTTTGATGTGAGCGTTGGGGTACTAATGTAGCATCGGCGTCGGTGGTCTGGGCGTTTCGGTCTTTTGAACTATTCGGAGTTTCCTAATAATTCAAAGGACCGGTCTCACTCGATTTTTTCTGATATTTGTCTGGTGACTATAGACTATACGTGCTCATGCTCCAATGGTCGGATTTTGGCAAGCATGTTGCAGAAAAAGTCACTTGCGATCAGGCATCTCCATGAATTGGTCAAAATCGATTTCGCCATTGATAGAGACAGCACTTCAAACATAATCGTCGCTAGCCTAATGCGCTGTGTCGTACACAAATCAACCGGTTTTTTGCCGCTGCACATTGGCAGTCCCGAGAGCGGATGCTTTTATAACGGCCAGTGCCTCAATCACCGGGCTTGTCGTTTCTGTACAGGCAGGTTTATGATTGAAAAGATTTGACATCTTTTGATGCCAAAAATAATATCAAAGAGGGCAGAAGGATGATCGAGACCATTTTCTTATCAAAAACGGCGACCTACGGTGATCAACCCGAGGTTCTAGGCCCGCTCAGATGCGTAAACTTCATCTTTGGCACCAATGGCACAGGCAAGACCACGATCAGTAGGGTGATTGCCGACAACACGGACTATGCCGCATGCGGAGTAGCCTGGAAGGACGGTCGCTCTCTGCAGACTTTGGTCTATAACCGGGATTTTGTTGAGCGTAATTTCATCCGATTAGCGGAACTCAAAGGAGTCTTCACCCTCGGGGAAAAGCAGATTAAGACCCAGGAAGTGATCAAGGAGAAAAAGCGGGAAGCTGACGGCTACAAAGATAAGATTGCTGCCGATAAAAAGGTTCTTGAAGGAGAAAATGGAAAGTCTGGAAAACGCGGCGATTTGACGACTTTGGAAGACAGATTTCTCGATCAGTGTTGGGAAGCCTACGGGAAGCATAAGGAGAAGCTTTCCCATGCCTTTGAAGGGGTCCGAAGCAGCAAGAAAGAGTTCAAGGCTAGGGCGCTACGTGAAGCTGCTTCTAACACGTCCCAAACCGTACCGCTGGATGAACTGCATAAGCGGGCTGAAACGATTTTCGGGCAGATACTAAGCGAGGTGAGCATTGTTTCTGATGTCAGCTTTGCCATTTTGCTGGGCTACGAAAGCGATCCAATCATTAAAAAACGAGTGATAGGCAAGGAAGATGTCGATATCGCCGAGATGATCAAGAAACTGGGCAATAGCGATTGGGTGAGGGAAGGTAGGGCGTTCTACGAAGTGAATGATCGGGTATGCCCGTTCTGTCAGCAGAAGACCGATGAAGCATTTGAAAAGAGCCTCCGCGAGTATTTTAACGAGTCGTTCGAGCGGGACAGTAAGGCGATAGGATCAGTGCTCGATAATTACAAAACAGAGGTGGCTCGCGTTCTGCGAGAGTTAGGGCAGATTTTGGCCTCTCCGTCCAAGTTCCTGGACGTTGCCAAGTTTCAAGGTGAACGGGATTTGCTGGAGGCAAAGCTCAGTCTAAATGTCCAGCAGCTAATCAAAAAGGACAAAGAGCCTAGTCAGATTTTTGAGCTTGAATCGGTCGGCAACGTCACCTCCTTGATTGCAGGGCTGATCGCGGATGCCAACAACAAAGTGGGCGAACACAACGCCTTGGTGAAGAATATTGGAAAGGAAAAAGCAAAGCTCATTTCCGATGTCTGGAAGCACCTGATTGATGTGGACTTGAATGCGGCATATGCCCACTACACAGGCACGAAGACAGGACTAGAACAGGCCATAAAGTCGATTGAAGAGAGGGTTCAAAATTTCGGTCAAGAGGTTCAGGCCCGTGAAGTCGCCATTCGGGAGCTTGAAAAGCAAACCACAAGCGTGAAGCCGACAATTGATGCAATCAATTACCTGCTTGCATCTTTCGGATTCCATGGCTTCTCGCTTGCAATGGCGGATAACGGAACCTCATACAAGCTGCTTCGGGAAGACAAGTCCGACGCAAAGGAGACGCTGAGCGAGGGGGAGAGAACCTTCGTGACCTTCCTGTATTTCTACCATCTGCTCAAAGGCAGCGATACCGAAAGCGGGATCAACACGGATCGGATTGTGGTATTCGATGATCCGGTATCAAGCCTAGATAGCGAGATTCTTTTCATCGTCGGAAGCCTCATCAAAAAATTATTCGATGAAGCGCGCAGCAGAACGAGCCTGATCAAGCAAATCTTCGTTTTGACACACAACGTGTATTTCCATAAGGAAGTCTCGTTCAACAACTCCCGAACGGACAAGGCTCTCAAAGACGAAACATTTTGGGTTGTGCGCAAACCGGCCAAGTACTCAAAGCTGGAGAAGCATGATGGTAATCCGATTCAGACTTCGTATGAGCTGCTTTGGTCAGAGGTCAAAAACCCGAATCCTTCGCTGCTTACCATCCAAAACGTCTTGCGTAGAATCCTTGAAAACTACTTTAAGTTTTTTGGAGGGATCGAGCCGAGGGACATTTGCGCAAAACTGTCGGGCAGGGAGCAAATGATCTGCAGCAGTCTTCTATCATGGGTGAATGACGGTTCCCACTATGCTCAAGATGATATCTACGTGAGCATAGATAAGGGGGTGGTCCAGAGTTATTTGAAAGTCTTCCATCTGATCTTTAAGTTGGCTGAGCACGAGGCTCACTACAAAATGATGATGGGGGATGCTTACATGGAGCTCGAGGATTTTGCTCGTGCTGGGGTTGCGGACACTGTGGCGGAAGGAGCACCGGCAGAATAAGACCGCTATGTTTTCATCGTTCTTGAATTGTCCGAGACCGGTAAGCGCCCGGTGAACCTTTCAATTACCCACAACTCCGTGGACTCTTTTTAAATCAAATCCAAGCTGTATATCTGATAATCTCACCAACCCGCGCCACATAACGGTGTTGCCTGGTGGCGGATCACTGGCTCGGGCCAAATAGCCTCCAAGTTTGGCGATCTGTAGCAGGCACTTAGAAAGGGACACGGACTCGGCATGCGGGGACTTCTTTTTAATCATGTGCTGCAACAGTCCTATTTCCTGAGTTGTCAGTGCGGCGCGTGCAGGGCAATCATGGCTGGCTCGATTGAGCATCGTCATCCAGAAGATACGCCAACTGATGATGCAAAATATTGCAATGATATTCGTCAGGCGCTGCGCCGTTCTGAGCTTGGAGTCTTCGGCTTTGCAGCCGGATTTGAGTATTTTGTGAAAGAGTTCAATTTTCCAGCGCATGGCATACCAATCGAGCTTTTCAATTGCGTCGTGGCGTGTACGCACGGGCAAATCCGTGATGAGCTTCCATTCAAGCTTATTGCGGTGCGCGGGCGCATCGACTTCGGTGGCCTGTAACACGGTCAGCCTCAACGGCGGATAGCACTTTTGCTTGCCAATGGGCGGTAAAACCGTTATCCGCCGGTACTTTATTTCAAGCTTGACGTGGCGCGCTTTGTCGTTCTTATCATGCAGCGCGACGCGATGAAATCCCTTGACACGAGTCTCTTGCATTTCATCGGCTACGGTGTGCGCACCATCGCTCGCCAGCCGGTCTACGCATGTGCGAACCAGAAAGTGTGTGCCATGTTCCTGAGCCACACAAAACAATTCGTAGATATCGCTTGCCCGGTCGCCAAATCAATTATTGGACTCCGAACTTGAGCGCCGCAGCGGTTGATGGCGCGCTCTGGGATGTGTCTTTCAATTTGAGAACATCAGATATCCCTGGCAAGGCGAACACCCGTGAACTGCCAGCGCTGGTGTGGATAGAAGAAATTGCGATAGCTGGCCCGGGCGTGGTAGCGCGGCGTTGCGCAGCTTCCTCCCTTCAAGACGAATTGGCCGGACATGAACTTTCCGTTGTACTCGCCAACAGCGCTAGGCGCGGGACGGAAACCCGGATAGGCCAGGTATGCTGAACCCGTCCATTCCCAGACATCGCCAAACATCTGAGTGAGTCCGCAGCCAGCTTCAGCCGGAAATGGCTTTACTGCTCCAGACTGGTCGAGGAAATTGCCCTTGTTATCATCGAGAGTCTGGGCGCTACTTTCCCACTCAGCTTCTGTCGGCAAGCGCGCCCCGGCCCAGCGAGCGAATGCATCGGCTTCGTAAAAGCTGATGTGCCGGACAGGGGCGTTCAAGTCGAGCGCGGTGACACCGTCCAGGCCGAACTCAAACGCCCAAGCTCCGTTATCATTGCGGCGCCAATAGAGCGGCGCTTCGATTGCGTTATGTTTTACCCAATCCCAACCGTCGGAGAGCCAATATCTGGCGGTTGCATAGCCTCTAGCCTCGATAAACGTGATCCACTCGCTATTTGTGACCAAGCGATTTGCGAGCGCGTGTGGTGTTAACCACGTGGTGTGGCGCGGTGTCTCACAGTCAAAGGCAAAGCCCGCCCCGGAATGGCCGATATCGACGGCTCCTTGCCGTCCCTCGATCCATTGAATCGGTAGCGAAACACCCGTCCGTTCGATCGTCGTCGACGGCCAGAGGGCGGGTGCTAACGGGTTCTGCGCAAACAGGTGAAGAATGTCGGTCAGCAACAGCTCTTGATGCTGTTCCTCATGGTGGCAACCCAAAGAGGCAAGTTCGAGAGCTTCGGAGGGGATTCTATGCATCGCGCCATGCATGGCCTCGTTTACATGATGCCGATAGGCTCGCACTTGTTCCAATGACGGCCGCGTTATCAAGCCACGCGTTGCACGACCTATACGCGCACCCTTTGTCTCGTAGTAGCTGTTAAATAGGAACGGGAACCGTTCGTCATAAAGACGATAGCCTGGAACGAAATCGTTCAGTACAAAGGTCTCAAAGAACCACGTTGTGTGTGCAAGATGCCACTTCGCCGGCGAGGCGTCAGGCATCGATTGAGCCGTTGCATCAGCGTCCGAGAGATTGTCCGTAAGAGAGGCGCTCAAAGCCCTCACGCGAGAGAAACGCGTCGAAAGCAACCTCGCTACAATTTTTTTTTCCTTAGCCTCATCAATCGCCATGATTCAATAGTCACCGTAAATTTTTTTCACCAATTCGCACGGAGAGCTCGGTGACATTTTGACGGGCTTGGTGTAGCTGAGCGCTGAACCATATATTGCGTCGTAATCTAGATCTGAGGGGAGAATTCGTAAAAGCGGTTTGCTCATCATGTAGTCGAGACTCTTGTTAGGTTGTTAGTTTTCGGTGCTGGCAAGCGCCCTCCGCCTTCAAGCGACTCTACGAGCTTTGTTTCGCTAATAACAGTTGCGATGCACAAAGTAGGACGACTGGACTCTTATAAAGGACTTTTAGATCATCAATTCAATTGGAGTTAGCTTTCAACTATCTATAATCGAAAAAGATAGCGACCATAGATCCTGGATTGAAAAACGTGAACATTTCCAACAAGGCAGTTACCCTGGACCGTCATCGGAATGCATTCCTGACCGATATAATCACCGGACTCTCTCATTGTCGAAAAAACCTCCCCTGTCGGTGGTTATACGATAATGTAGGTTCGGAATTGTTTGAAGAAATCACGCTATTGCCGGAATATTATCCGACACGTACCGAGTCCGCGATCCTACTGGACAACGCAAGTGCCATGGCTGACTTTGCAGGTAGCGGCGCTACGCTGCTTGAGTACGGTGCGGGAGCAGGTATCAAGACCGAAACGCTGATTGCTGCGCTATGCGCGCCTCAGCGTTATATCCCTATCGACATCGCCGGCGAATTCTTGGGGCAGACTGTTTCGCGCATTCGGCAACGCTTTCCGGAACTCCACGTGGAGCCGGTGATTTCAGATTTCATGGTTGATTTCGAATTGCCTGCCGCATTGCCGGAAGGGCGTCGGGTGGCATTCTTTCCTGGATCCACCATCGGCAATCTCGATGTTGCGGAAGCCGGGATGTTTCTGCGGCGCATGCGCCGGCACGTAGGGCTGGACGGGGCGGCCATCATCGGCTTCGATTTGAAAAAAGATACACAAACGATGCTGGCTGCTTATGACGATGCGCAAGGAGTCACTGCGCAATTCAACCTCAATCTATTGGCGCGGATCAATCGTGAATTGGGCGGCGATTTCGTGTTGTCCGGCTTCCGGCATTCTGCGCGCTGGAACGATGCCGAGTCGGCGGTCGAAATGCATCTGGTTAGCCAGGTAGCGCAGACTGTCACCATTGATCGCCTCAGCTACGAATTCGAAGCCGGCGAAACCATCCACACCGAAAGTTCCCGCAAATACAGCCTGGAAGACTTCGCCGCGCTGGCGACAATCAATGGATGGCGGGTGGAGCAGATATGGAGCGACCAGCGGCGATTATTCGGTGTGGCCGGGTTGCGATGAATTGAAATTATCGACCGTCGGGATACGGCTGTTCAGACATGTGCTGTGTGGAGACGCGATAGTCCGAAGGATCGTTGCCGTAAGCCTTGCGGAAAGCCCGCAGGAAGCTGCTGCGGCTTTTGTAACCTACCGCGCGGGCGATTTGATCGATCGACATGCTGTCATTGGTCAGCAGTATGGCAGCCTGGCGCATGCGGATTTCCCGCAGAGCTTCCATTGGCGCGCGCCCGAACAGGCTGGTGAAATGTGCCATGAACGCCGATCTGCTCGGACAGGCGCTCTGCGACAGGCTTTGTATTGAATGGGGAGCACCGGGCTGCGTCACCATGTCGGCGAATGCGCGGGCGATGTACGGATTGCTGAATATCGAAAAGCGCTCAACCCACAGGCTGGCGCTGCTTAGTGAGCGCCATAGAAGCGTTACGTTTGGAAGCGATATTCATCAAATTGGACTAATGGGCGCATGTTAAGGATTTTGAAATTGCACCGTTCATCTACACTTTGAAAATCATAAAAGTTGCTGCAAATTAATCTGGCTGGCTGCGCCGGTACACTCGAGATATTCGCGCAGGGCACTTGCCATATGAATCATTCGCTGACCTTCCCACCGATAGCCTCACCATGAAGGAGTATCGAAATGACGACAGGCATTGAAAGGGCGGTCCTCGCAGGCGGTTGCTTTTGGGGCATGCAGGATTTATTGCGCCGTTACCCGGGCGTGGTTTCCACTCGTGTTGGCTATGCAGGCGGCGACGTGCCCAACGCAACCTATCACAACCACGGCACGCATGCAGAAGCGATCGAAATTACTTTCAACCCTGAAATCATTGGTTATCGTCAGATTCTGGAATTTTTTTTCCAGATCCACGATCCGACCACCCGTGATCGCCAGGGTAATGATGCCGGAAGCAGTTATCGATCTGCGCTTTTCTATAAAGATGAGCAACAAAAGCAGATTATCGAAGAGACCATCGCTGATGTCGACGCGTCCGGACTATGGCCGGGAAAAATTGTCACGGAAGTCGCGGCCGCGGGCCCATTCTGGGAGGCCGAGCCCGAACATCAAAATTATCTGGAACATCATCCGAGCGGCTATACCTGCCATTTTATCAGGCCCAACTGGCGGCTTCCGGGCCGGCCCAAAGCCGCCAAAATGTAGTCGTAATGGGGGAAGTTAATATGGAAATGGGTATTAGCGGCAGTCGGGCGCCGGAATTACGGGCCTCTTACTGGATCGACGCCGACGGTAAAGAACGCATTGAATTAACGTTGGCTGAACTTGGCGATGGCTACAAGGTGCTGTTCTATTTTCAACACGGGTGCCCAGGCTGCCATTCGCAAGGGTTTCCCACACTGAAAAGGTTAACGGATCACTTTCATGACCAGGGCGTGGGATTTGCCGTGATCCAGACGGTCTTTGAAGACAAGGATGTCAATACGTCAGACAAGCTGGTACTCAACCAGGCACGCTATCAATTGCATGTTCCGTTCGGTCATGACATCGCATCGTCCGGAAATCCCTATCCTGCGACCATCGAAAATTATCGCACTGGAGGCACGCCCTGGTTCGTCACGATCGATCCCGGCAATGTGGTAATCGATAACGGTTTCGCGTTTGATGTTGAACGCTTTGTTTCCTTGTTAGACAAACCCAAGCCAGCAGGCTGAGGCGGTCGGATATTTCCCCCGTGAAAAGCCGCCGATGTAGCGTCGCCCAGAAGTCGGTCAGGAGCATCAGATGAGATTGGAAGCAAGTGGTGTTGTGGAGGCAGTTTCGGAGCTCGTCAAGAAGGGCTACGGAAAGAAGTTCGTAATCGAGGAAGTCGCATAGTGACTCATCGTATCGTCGACAAACATGAGGACCGTATGGCAGAAGAATTTGACGCGATCATAATCGGTGCCGGCCAGTCCGGCCCCTTCCTTGCTGTTCGACTGGCGGAGCAAGGCCGCAAGGTTGCTATCATTGAACGTGAGCATCTTGGAGGAACATGCGTCAACGATGGCTGTACGCCAACAAAGACATTGGTTGCCAGCGCACGCGCTGCGTGGATGGCTCGTCGGAGCACCGAGTACGGCGTTGCCATACATGGGCCGATAAGCGTTGACATGAAGGCAGTCAAAGCGCGGAAAGACAAAGTGGTGTCTGCATCGGTCAAGAGCTTAACCGACTGGCTCGCCGACTATGAAACTCTTGAGTATATAGCGGGTGAAGGCCGGTTTGTCTCACCGATGCAGGTTTGCGTCGGTGATCGCACGCTCAAGGCTGCACAGATATTCATTAACACAGGGGCTTCAGCCGCTATCCCGGACTGGCCTGGTCTCGCTGATGTGCCCTACCTCACAAATACGACGGTGATGGAAATCGACACCGTTCCGGATCACTTGGTGATTGCCGGTGCGAGCTATATAGGGCTGGAGTTCGCCCAGATATATGCGCGCTTTGGCGCCAGGGTGACTGTTCTCGAACGTGCGACGAGGCTTGCTCCCCGCGAGGACGAGGACATCTCCGCTGCAATTCGGGAAATTCTCGAAGCAGAGGGGGTTTCCTTCCTGCTCGGCAGCGAGATTGAATCAGTAATGAAGTGCGAGGGTGGTGTCCGGATCTCATTCAGATCGGGAGATCAGCGCGATGCAATCCAGGGGAGCCACCTTCTCGTTGCGCTGGGCCGCACCCCAAATTCATCGGACTTGAATCTTGCCGCTGCCGGGCTCGACACCGATGCACGTGGCTACATTCCCGTCGATGATCATCTGCGCACCAAAGCGCACGGGATCTGGGCTATCGGTGACATCAACGGGCGCGGTGCCTTCACTCACACTTCGTACAATGACTACGAGATCGTTGCGAATAACCTGATCGACTGCGGAAACCGATCGATCGCGAACCGGATTCCCGTCTATGGGCTGTTCATTGATCCACCCCTCGGGCGCATCGGAATGACCGAGACGGAAGTGCGCCTATCGGGGCGGCCCGCAATGATCGCTACATATCCTATGGCGCGCGTGGCCCGTGCTCGCGAACGTGGTGAAACACAAGGACTGATGAAGGTGCTCGTCGACTCTCAATCCAAGCAAATCTTGGGTGCAGCCATCCTGGGAATCGAGGGCGATGAGGTCGTTCAGTCGCTTCTGCAGTTGATGGCCGCCGGCACGTCTTATGAGCGGATGATGCAGACGGTGCACATTCACCCGACTGTAAGCGAACTTATTCCAACGATGTTAGCCGGGCTAAAACCGCTCCAGTGACCGCATTTAAGCCCGAGCAGCGCAGGTGCTCGGGTGTTTGGCGGGCGGCGGCGGAAAGAGCCCTACGATTTATTTAGCAAAAGGGCGTGAAACCAGTGACTGACTCCGTGTACGAACGCCTGATACTCGCCGGTATTAGCTGCAGCCATTGACATCGGCAGAAGAGACAAAGCCCAGCGGCGGTCGATCCGAAATGAAAAGCCGGCCTACGTAAAGGCGGGAACCAAGGATCTCTGAAGTTTATAGCGACACTTGGTATGACCGTAACTATCAAGAACATCGAGTCCTTGTATCTGATGGCATTGCCGTCAGCTGCTGTTGAGGCGGAAAGTCCTTTAACTGTACCAAATCGTCCGTTTCATCGGATCGTCGCTTTTCATGACAAGGCGGCATCTGTAGACTTTGGCCGTAATTTGGCACTTATGGATCAGGATGAGCCTCCCCATGCCAAATAAGTTGAACAGGAGAAACGCATGACCACCAATCTCATTGAAAGTCTCGATCAAGCTTCAGCACCGCGGCGTATGTTTTTGCGGAATGTCGGCTTTGCGGCCTCTGGCCTCAGCGCTATTGCGATAGCTGGTCCGGCACGCGCAAAAGCCGATCCGGGCCGAGATGTCAACATCATGCAGGGCGCGCTTGCACTGGAACATGAGGGAATCGCGGCTTATCAACTTGCGGGAGCCAGCGGGTTGCTCACGCCCGGCACATTGAAGATCGCACTGATTTTTCTCGGCCATCACCAGCAGCATCGGGATTCGTTGATGGCGCTCATCTCCAAGGCGGGCGGCAATCCTGTCAAACCCAAGACCGATGCGGACTATACTCAAGCGCTCAATCTAGGTGCGCTAAAATCCGAAGGCGATGTGGTCGCCCTGGCGACTCGCCTCGAACAGGGTGCAACGAACGCTTATGCTGGCCAGATTGCAGCGCTTCAAGATCGCAAATTGGCGCATCTGTTTGGTCAACTTGCCACCGACGAAGCCGTGCACTGGACCACCCTCAATAATGCGCTCGGTCAGCCGATTCGGGCTAAGGCCTATTTGTTCGGCTAAGGCAATGTTCCATTCATTGACACAATGGCCGCTGTGCCGTTTGGCCGCGTCCTGTGCGGCAGCAGCTACGATACTGGCCGCGTCTCAGGGAGCGTCTGCGCAATCGGTTGGAAATGCGATCAACGGCAAGTCGCTTTACGAAGCGAAATGTGGTGGCTGCCACTCGGTAGACGCCAATCGTATCGGTCCGCTGCATCGCGGTGTGGTTGGCAGGAGGGTGGCGAGTGTTCCTGACTATGACTACTCTCCGGCGCTAAAGCAACTGGGCGGAATCTGGGCGCCGGAACGCATTGATAAGTGGCTGCAAGGACCGCAAGACATGGCGCCTGGAAGCAACATGTATTTTTCTCTCGATGACACGGATCAACGGCGAGACATTATTGCTTATCTGACTACCTTACTGGCACCGATTACCGCAGTAACACGGTAGTACTGGCTGAGGTCGCAGGCGGCTTCACAATAGCGCGAGCAATCTCAATCATAGGGCGGCCCTGCCGCCAAAGTTGCCAGATTCGCGCTTTACGCTCATGGGTCATGGCTCCGTAAACACTGACCATTGCACACCTCCAGATATTATTTAATCTAAAAAATTAAGGCGTTGCACTGACCGGTTGAATCCGTCACCGTTAAAAAGGGGAGGATTACCCAGTACCTGTACGGGCGTTTCGTCTACATGTACCACGGGCTCGTTGAGGATGGCCTGGCACAAGGCATCGACCAGCTGCTGCAAACGTACCCCGCACACACCTACCCATTCCGCCAGTGTGGAGCGAGGGATCAGTGGTCGTCAGTGGCAAGCTGCAATGGCGGGCCCATGACCCAGGTATCGTATCGCTCCGACAGTTCGGCCCATCCTTCTGGAGCAGTCTGGCCGATTTCCTCGAATAAATCATCGATCCCACCAGGAACGAAGGTGAACATGATTCGCGCCGGGGTCGAGCCAAGATTGGCCCATGCATGTTCAACGCCACGCGGGACGACGACCGTAGTTCCGGGAGAGACGTCGAATGTTTCGTCGCCGCAGCGAAACCGGAAAACGCCTTCGAGCACCTCGAAAATTTCCTCGCGCTCCTTGTGTATATGAAGTGGCGGGCCGCTCAGCGGCGGAACTCGAGCCTCGACGATCGTAAAAGCACCGCCGACATCGCGGCTGTGTATACGCAAGGCCATGCACTCGCCCGGCATTACGTCGAACCAGTGGAGTTCTGCGCCATGATTGACGATGGCGTGAGCGGGTTGATCGGATACTGCGGATACGGCATTCATTAAAAATGTCTTTTAAATAGGATTGTGTGAATTAGCTTGCTGCTGACAAGCAACAAGCCCTTTCTGCAACAGCTGCGCCCTTAATCTACGGGCCGTAAACCTGCATGAAAATCCGGACGCCATGCTCCACCCGGTTCAGAATCTCCTTGCGGGTAAGTGGCTGTCTTGCTCCCAGCTTGATCTCCAGCGTGGAAAAGCCAAGCCATAGCCCGGCAAGGTCATCCGCCGCCTGCGCGGGATCTTCGGCGCTCAACATACCGTCCTGGACTGCCTGGGCAATGATGGCTGTCAGCAGCTTCTGGCCGCGGCCGGGCCCCACTGCAAAAAAGCGGCTCGGCAAGTCGGGATGACGGGCGGCAGCGGACGCAATCAGGCGATCCCATCCGCTCAGCTCCCGCTCGTTGATGAAGCTGACGAAGCGAAGACCGAATGCAGCCAGCGCCTTTTCGATCTTCATCGCCTTGCTCTGTTCGAACTCCTGGTCCGTGACGGTACGGTCGGATTCCCGGCGCAGCACGGCTTCTATCAAGGCGTCTTTGTCGGCAAAGTTGGCGTACACGGTCACTTTCGCAACGCCCGCTTCGGCCGCAATTTTGTCGATCGTGACATCGATGCCACGCTCAAGGAGCAGCTTTCGCGCTGCATCAAGCAAGGCTTCGCGCTTGCCAGCGTCTTTAGGCCGTCCGCGTGGGCGGGATGTAGGTACGTTTACCATTATTTCAGCGCCAGGATGCCGGCGAGCATGAGTCCGCCGACCACCGTGATGTGCTCAAGGACGAGGTGAAACTCCGATGTCCGGCGCGGTTCCTCAAACTTCCAGAATGGATGCCCCAGAGGGATGCATAGGAGGGTGAAGACGATCAAGGCGCCTGCCCCGAGCCAGCCCCAGTTATTCCAGTTAGTAATGAGTAGCGCAGAGCTGAGCAACTGGCAAGCAATGGTGGCGGCGGCAAAGGGGACGGGAGCAGGAAGGGAGGCGTCTTTCATTTCCTGCACGATCACCTGAAAGTTGAACAGGCCGAAGATCCCTGCCATCCAGAAGAAGGATGTCACGACGATGCGCGCCGCAATCAGGGTAATAGGGCTTTCCAGAATAAGCGTGATGGACTGCGGCATGGGCGTACCCTCCAATTAACATAATGGTTAGTATTATAAATCAAAATTGCGTACTTATCAGTATGGTAATTTGTTCGCGGCCTGCCATGGCCTTGGTTGGCGCCTCAAACCCTGACGCCGCACATTCCAGCAATGATCGCCATTGCGATGATTCCGCTGGCTGCAACGCCTGTAAACCAGAGTTGATTCGCGGTCCGCCGGTCGACTCCATGGGCATTGAGCACGACTCTGAGCCCTGCAACCAGGTGGCTAAGGACGAAAAAGACTCCGAGTGCATAATGTGGAAGAAGACGGATGTTCCAGGGATCATGAATCATGCCTGTTGGAGCTCCAATTGCGAAATTCCAGTCGGTCGGGATACCGAGGTACGTTCGGGCGTAGATGAACACGGAGTTCATGTGTCCAAGAATGAATACCAATTAACCAAAGGATACGATCTGGTTCCCTCAGCGTCGAAGTGGTGTTCAATCCGAAGAAGTGTCATTCGACGTGATCAATGGCCGCCAGGCCGCCAACGCCGCCCTTGCAATTTTCTCCAGCGTAGCTCGGCTTGCTCCGTCTCTTGCCTGGATAGACATGCCCTGCTGTACGGTGACAAAGAATCGAGCGATGTTCGGAAGGTCGGCACCCGTCGGAATCTCTCCTGCGGCCTGGCCAATTGCCAGTACTTTTGCCAGGTCTTGGACATTCTGTTCGCGTTTGGCGACCAGTTCCCTGCGTACCGCCTCGTTAGATTCATTTTCGTGCAGGGCAGACAGGACAACCAAACAACCGCTTGGCGACTTTCCTCTGGAGAAGACGCGTGCGGTAGTCATCAAGAATCCCTCGACCGCAGCAAATGCGGTATCGGCATCAGCCACGGCTTGCCAGATATCGGCCCCTACGGTTTCAACATAGTGGGCAATCGCGGCGCGGAACAGATCTTCCTTCGCGCCAAATGCCGCGTAGATACTGGTCGAGCCGATCCCCATTGCGGCGATCAGGTCGGTCATTGAGCTGCCCTCGAACCCTTTGCGCCAGAAAACTTCAACGGCGCGGTCCAGCGCTTCGGTTTTGTTGAAATTCCTTGGTCTACCGCGTTCAGCCATCGCCTTTCCTTGTCAAAATGAACGTACAAAAATGTAGGTCAGCTTTCAGAAACCATTCAATGAAAAACCAGCCTATTGCTGCTTCTCGAACCCAGTTCTCTAATTATGCATCGATTATTTCATAAATTTCTTGACGAAGGGTGCCGAGTGAAATACATTTATGCATTGTTCATTACATAAATAGAGTCGACATGGGAAACCTTAAAGGAAAGCGTGCGTTTGTGACCGGTGCCAGCCGTGGTATCGGAGCTGCTATCGCGCGGCGGCTTGCCGCCGAAGGGGCGGATGTAGCGCTTGCATATGAGCGGTCAGCCCAAGCAGCGGAATCGATCGTGAAAGACATCAGGCAACAAGGACGTCTTGCCGTCGCTATCCAGATGGATGCGGCCGACGCATCGTCAATCAAGCGTGCGGTGGATCAGGCTGCCAGAGATCTTGGCGGACTCGACATTCTCGTCAACAATGCGGGGATTTACCGTGGCGGGCCGGTCGAGCAAATGACGCTCGAGGACATAGATACAATACTCGCAGTCAATGTGAGAAGCGTGATCCTGGCCTCCCAAGCTGCTCTGGCCTACCTGCCGAATGGCGGACGCATTATTTCCACCGGAAGCAACCTCGCTATCCGCGTACCTGATGCCGGCATGAGTCTTTACTCAGCAAGCAAGGCTGCCTTGATCGGTTGGACACAAGGCCTTGCCCGCGACCTTGGTTCGCGCGAAATTACGGTGAATTTGGTTCATCCGGGTTCGACAAGCACGGACATGAATCCGGCAGATGGCCCGCATGCATCGGCGCAACTTGCCAGGATGGCGATCAAGCAATATGGTCGTCCCGAAGACGTGGCGGCCTTGGTCGCATTCCTGGCCGGCCCGGAGGCCAGGTCGATCACGGGTGCCGGGCTGACTGCAGACGGCGGGGCCAATGCATGAACGCGAGCAGCCGTGCGCAGGGTGAACTGGGGCGGCTTCTATGGCTGCTTGCGCCTGCGATGGCTATTGTCGTGGCGAGCGAGTTCATTGTCGTCGGTTTGCTACCAAACATTGCGCATGATCTTGGTCTTTCCCTTGCCAAAGCCGGGCAATTGACCGCCTTGTTTGCGTTTTCCGCAGCGGTTGCGGGCCCATTCGTCACACTGGCAGTCAGCCGGCAACCGCCGCGTCGGGTGCTCGTTGGTTCCTTGCTGATATTCGCTGCGGGCAATGCTGCAATGGCTTTCGCTTCTACTTTCCCGTTGATGATACTGGCCCGCATCGTGCAGGGAGCGATGCTGCCGGCATTTATCAGCGTGGGAGCGACAGAAGTCGCCAGGCTCGCACCGGAGAACGAACGCGGAAGCTCGCTTGCCCGTGCAAACATCGGTTTTGTCATAGGCGTGCTCATTGCCCTGCCTGCTGGGATAGCCCTTGCACAGGCGGGAGACTGGCGGCTTCCCTTTTTCGTCCTGATGGCAGCGCCGATAGCCATGGCCGGGGTGGTTTTTATGTTTTTCCCTGCCACTGACGAGAAGATCGATTTACCCAGCATATTCGGACAACTGAGTCTCTTGCTTCGTCCCATTTTCACGGGACACCTGCTGATGTCCGTCATGTTGTTCGCGGCGATGTTCTCGTCCTACACATTCCTTGGCGCGTGGCTGGCCTCCGAGATGGACTTAAGCATGGGGCAGGTTGCCATGGTTTTGTTCATATTCGGTGCGGTCGGACTTGCTGGCAATGCCCTGGCAACGCGGGTGGCAGACCACTACCCAATGGCCGCCACCGCAGTTGCCGTTGTCGCATTGGTCCTGGCGGTGAATGCAGCCGTCCTTTTGAAAGACTCAATGTGGGCTGCGATCTTTCCCTTGGCTGTCTGGAGCTTGGCGCATACGGCCTGCGTAACACTCAGCCAAGTACGCGTCACTTTGGCAGGTGCCGATGCGCCAGCCTTTGCCATGACGATGAACATCAGCGCCGCGAATCTGGGGATTGCCCTCGGCGCCTCTCTGGGTGGCTGGGCCGTGGATCACCACGGACTGAAAGCGATCGGTACAGTACCTGCCTGCTTTGTCCTGGCTGTTCTTTTACTTGCACTATTTCTCAGGCGCCGGCGGGTGGCGGCTACGGGCAACCTTGCGCAGCCAAGGTGGAGTCAGGAACGCGGCGAGAGCTGATGGCGAGCCGGTTATAGGCGTTCATCAGGCTGATGGTCATCGTAAGGTCAGCGAGTTCTTTCTCGCCGAACACCGCGGCGACCGCGATTGAACGGCAACTTCCGAATGCCTGCAACACCTGATACGGAAGTTCTCCTAGGTCAAGGCCGCTGGTCAGCGGTAATCAGTCGGCATTTTCTCCGACAAGGCCAATGGCTTCGATTTCAATCATCGCTTCGGGAGAGTAAAGCGCAGAAACTTCAACCATCGTTTCGGCTGGATAGGGTAGGGAGAACCATTTTCGACGCAGTCCAAGCATCTGCGGCATATGAGCCATCGACGTCAGATAGATGGTTACCTTTACCACTCGGTTCAGACTTGATCCTCCGGCCAACAATGCACGCTTCAAGTTCTTGAATGCCAGATCGGCCTGTGCGTTGAAATCGTTTTTGTTAACGATTTCGCCGTCGTCACCATAGCCCGGTTGGCCTGAGACAAATACGAATTCGCCAGCACGGATTGCCTGCGACACTAGAAAAGGTTTATAAGGATCAGGATGAGTGATGACCTGTTCGATTTTCATGATTAGCCTTATTTATATACTGCAGATAGGGTGGTTTCTAAGAGGAAGCGATAGCGGATGCGTGCCGTTGGCCAAGGGCCTGATCGCGCAGATCGTGCTGTCGAACTAACCGCACAAGGCCCGGCACGCGAGCCGCACACCGGGCAGTGCCCGCTCAGGGAGTCGGCGGAATCGCCAGGCCCTTGATCACGGCCGGGCGGGCGACGAAGGTAGCCAGCACGCGCTGTACTTCAGGGAAATCATCAAACGCCACGAGATCGCGCGCACCGTAAAAACCAACGAGGTTACGCACCCATGGAAAAATGGCGATGTCGGCGAGGCCGTAGTCCTGGCCCATGATCCAGTTGCGGCCGGACAGGCGCTGGTCCAGCACGCCCAGCAGCCGCCTGGACTCGGTGACATAGCGGTCGAGCGGGCGCTTGTCCTCGTAGTCCTTGCCTGCAAACTTGTAGAAGAAGCCGACCTGGCCGAACATCGGCCCGATGCCGGCCATCTGGAACATCACCCATTGCAGCGTTTCGTAACGCTCCGCAGGGTCTTGCGGCATCAGCTTGCCGGCCTTCTCGGCCAAGTACACCAGGATGGCACCGGACTCGAACAAGACCAGCGGTTTGCCGTTCGGTCCATCGGGATCCACGATCGCGGGAATCTTGTTGTTCGGGTTCAGCGACAAAAAAGCCGGCGACATCTGGTCGTTCGTATCGAACGACACGCGATGGACTTCATAGGGCAGGCCGATTTCTTCCAGTGCGATGGAAACCTTCACGCCATTGGGCGTGTCCAGTGAATACAGCTGCAAGCGCTCGGGATGCCGAGTGGGCCATTTTTGGGTGATGGAGGGATCAAGATGAGGGATGACTTGTTCGGTTTTCATGATTTTCCTTATTCACGTACTGAAGATGGGTCAGTCTTTAAGCTGGATCGATCAGTCGCTGCATGTTTGTTAAACGGCCGAGTCCGGCCGCGGACTTTCCCGTCAGAATGCGCTTCTGACCACGCCGCCATCCACGCGAAGGGCAGCACCGGTCGTGGCGGAGGCGGCGGCCGAGCAGACGTATGCCACCATGTTTGCCACTTCCTCGGGTGTGGTGAAGCGCTTCAACAAGGAACTGGGGCGCGCTTGCTCGAAGAATGTCTTCTCGAACGCTTCGAACGATTCGCCGCCGGACAGCTTGTTGACGAATTCGTTGACGCCTTCCGAGCTGGTGGGCCCAGGCAGTACTGAATTGACGGTGACGCCCGTTCCGGCGCAGGACTCGGCCAGACCGCGCGATAGCGCCAGTTGCGCCGTTTTGGTCATGCCGTAGTGAATCATTTCGACGGGAATCTGGATGGCGCTCTCGCTGCTGATGAAGACGACACGGCCCCAGTTGCGCAGCTTCATCCCCGGCAGGTAAGCGCGCGACAGGCGAACGCCGGACATGACGTTCACATCGAAGAAGCGTTGCCAGTCCGCGTCGGGGATGTCTTCAAATGCCTTGGGGTCGAAGATTCCGAGGTTGTTGACCAGGATATCGACGTCTGGATGGCGGCTCACCAGAGCTGCCACAGTGTCAGGCTTGGACAGGTCTCCCGCGAAGCCGGATACTTGGGCTGTAGGCAATTGCTCCTTCAGCCGGCCTATAGCCTGCGCTACGGATGCTTCCGCGCGGCCATTGATAATCACGTGCGCGCCTTCGCGCGCCAGGGCCACAGCCGTGGCAAAGCCAATGCCCTTCGTCGATCCGCTGATAAGAGCTTGTTTGTTGTCGAGTTGATAGTTCATGTAAGGCCTCGGTAGAATGGATGTTGACCTAAGTCTACCGGGTCAGTACGTGTCTGATAATCGCCGCGTACCCCAATTCACCTTTCGAGAAACTCAAAAGATGTACGTCAGGTTGCGCCAAGTGCCTTAGCCAGGTGATCGATAAGCGCTGCCACGCGGCGGCTCGGCGGATTGCCGGCATACACCGCGTACAAGTTGACCCGCTCTGCGCCAAAGTCATCCAGTGCGGTCTGCAATGTGCCCGAAATGAGCTCTTGCCGGATATCCCAGTGGTTCTTGATGACGATGCCCTGGCCGTTCACCGCCCATTCGCGCAGTACGTCGCCATCGCTGGCTTGCCGATCACCGGAAACCTTCACGCTGAAGTCTTTGTTGCCGCTGCGAAACGGCCACGAAGCCAGCGGCGCCCCGGGCCGGGCAAGGATCAGGCAGTTGTGGGCGGCCAGTTCGCCGGGATGTTCCGGTTTTCCGGCCTTTGCCCAGTACGCCGGCGAAGCACACACCACGCGCTCGCCGGACACCAGCAGACGGGCGTGCAGGTTCGAATCGACCAGCGGCCCATTACGCAGGGCGAGGTCGATATGCCCATCAATCAGGTCGACCGTGCTGTCACTTAGCACCAGACTCATATGAATGGCCGGGTGCAGTGCCTGAAAGGAATCCAGCAGCGGCCGCAACTGCACACGGCCAAAGTCGTTAGTCGCCGTCACGCGAATCGGCCCCGCCAGCGGCCCATCTTCCCTCAATGCGCTGACGGCGGCATCCCATTCGGACACAATGCGCCTTGCATCCGCCAGCAACGTCTCGCCCGCGTGCGTGAACACAAGCCGGCGCGTGGAGCGTGTAATCAAGCGTCGCGCCGAATTCCTGCTCAAGCTGGTTGATTGCCAAGGTCACCGTTGACGTCGCGATAGAGCGCTGTCGCGCCACACTGGAAAAGCTTCCCGCTTGCGCCACATCGAGCAGCAAGCGTATGGCATCGATACGATCCATTTTTTGGTATCTCGAAAGGTGGGTTGAAAACGCGGGCGATGATAGCGATACAGATGGATTATAAGTTGCAGCAACTCCCAGGGGACAGATGTAACGGCCCGCTTAGTACCGTCTAGCCATCTCGGTTAAATCTCATCAAGATACGTGTCCACGTATTTGCTGCGCCCCTTGCTTGACGCACTGCATCGCCATGTCTTTTCTGCCGATAAACTGCATACCGACGACACCCCGATCAAGGTGCTGGCGCCGGGCACCGGCAAGACACGCGAGGCGCGCCTGTGGGTCTATGCCCCCGATGATCGGCCAAGCGGGAACACCACGGCGCCGGCCGTGTGGCTGTGCAACTAGCCTGATCGTCGTGGCATCCATCCGCAAACCCACTTCAAGGCGTACACCGGGATTCTTCAAGCTGATGCCTTCGCCGGATACAACAAGGTCTACGAATCGGGCCGTTACGCCTAATCTGCCCCGTCGCCTGGAAGCGTCTACGCGCCGCTGGCATGTGGGTCATCGCCGCCGTGTTCTGCAACGCGTTCGTCACGCGAATCCCGATGGACACCGTCTATGCGATTCCCTTCGGAATCCTTTTCGCCGCTGTCGTGGTGCGCCTGTTGGGCAGGCAAGCGCAGGCTGTCAAGCGACGCCAGGCCGCGCCGGGCGCAAGCCGGGCGTCGTAGCAGCATGATTGGTTTTGTTCATGGCTCAAGACACTTACTTTGTCCGAAAGGCAATGGGAACCAGCCTTTTAAACTGGTGCCGGGGCCGGAATCGAACCGGCACGCCCCGCGGCGGGGGATTTTGAGTTGGCGTGCGAAGGTGTTTGTCTAAAGGGAAGTGGGGCGAAGGTGAGCGTAGGTTGGTTAAGGTGAAAGTAATTATAGATCAGTAGGTTGGCGTAATTTTGTGAAATTGACGAAAACTGATGTGTGTACCTGTACTGTACCGGAAAAAATGTATCTCGGTACAGTTAAGTCAAGCTGCTAGGTCTATGGCAATGGCAGCTAACGACCGAGGCTGTGTGAAAGATCGGCCATACTCTTCTTACTATTCCCGAGAGCTGAAAAGTTGAATGCTGAGCGTTCTGGTGGGCCGGTTTTCTCAGACCCGGGTTATTTCTGCGTTCTCACACGGCAAGGTCCATTGTGGATAGCTTTTGGCCGAGATCTGTCATCAAACTCGCTTTAATGTTTAAGCTTTGATCCATAAAGAGCCTATTGGTCTAAGTTTTTAATGTAATATTTTGACGCATATATTTTGATTTTGTAGTCTAGGTTAAGATGTTAAGCACAAATACGTAAGAGCACTTAAGAGGAAAAGAGGTCCGTGGTTCCGTTGAGATTTGGTCGAACTACAGAGGGAAGTGCTGTGTTTAATTGATTTTTCTGAAATACCTATCCATGCTGGCTATGAGTGGGAGGAAGACCTACTGTTTCGGCGGGTACTGAGTTCGTAGTTCAAGCAGACCAGGAACCAAAATAAATGAGTGAAAATATCGACTTAGAAACTGTAGAAGTGGACGACAATCTTTTTGCCGGAAATGTGCCCATTCAAGAGGCATTATCTCGGTTAAGACTACGTCTCCTGGATCTTACAGGTCGGAATCGCTTGTTGAATTTCAAGCATAGTGTCGGGAAGTCTCTACGATTTGTTCAGTCAAGCCCCGAGGCGGTATTTAATCGACTGGTCAATGGTAATAATGGAGCTAGGGCGCTCATTACTCCAGTAGCGGAACCCGACCGTAGCGCTTGGCAGGAGAAAAATGGCCGCCTCAGCAAGCCCGAGGCCAAAAAGTATGCTGCTTCTATTGGCATCGATACGTCATTTGAGCTAGCTCTTACAGATACTCGATTACCGGTGGGGGTCAATTCTGGCAACCAAGTACGTGCGCTTTACTACGCTGAAGACATGGCTAAACATTGCCGGAAAATCGAGCGAGAAGCACGCCTTGCTATCGAAGAAACCGGCGCCAACATGCTTTATCTGGTTTTCGGCTTCCTCGAGTACCCGGATACGAAGGATAGCGATAAGATATTCCAGGCACCTCTTATATGCGTTCCAGTCAAAATTGAGAAAATTGATGCGGGTAAGCATGCCGGGTTTCAATTGTCGTATACAGGGGAAGAAGTTGCAGACAATCTTTCGCTACGAGAAAAGCTCAAGCGAGACTATGGCCTAATTCTTCCAGCTTTCGACGAAGATGGAGCATCGCTTGAAGACTATCTTGCTTTAGTCGAAGACGCTATTGCGAAGATGCCACGATGGCGTGTTCGAAGAATGCTTTCTTTAACGCTGTTGTCGTTTACCAATATGCTATTGGTGCGAGACCTAGACCCTGAAAAGTGGCCAGAAAAAGATGGGGTCTCAACATTACTTAAGCACCCAATTGTTCGCAGGGTATTTGAAGGTAGTCCCTTAGAGCACGGTTCTGCTCGATACAGCACTGAATACGCCGTCGACGAGCACAGCCTAGCTAACTTGCCTCTTATTTATGATGCAGATAGCTCACAACATAGTGCGCTTATTGATGTGCATGAGCGGAAAAATCTTGTTATTGAGGGGCCTCCCGGCACTGGTAAATCCCAGACGATTACAAACTTGATTGCAACCGCATTGTTTGCGGGTAAGAAAGTCCTATTTGTTGCAGAGAAATTGGCCGCATTGGAGGTTGTTAAGGCTAGGCTGGAGCGTGCTGGGCTAGAGCATTTCATATTGGAATTACACAGCAATAAAACAAACAAAAAGAAAGTTTTGGAGGAGATTGCAAAGCGAGTGCTTTTTGAGCCTAAAGTGCCGCAGGGCCTGTCCGACAAGATAAAAACCATTGAAATAAAACGTAAAGAGCTTAAGACTTACGCTGATTTGTTGAACCGTGTCGTCGGCAACGAGCAGGAATTAACGGTCCACGACATACTTTGGAAGGCTGAGCGGTATAGGCAGTTAATCAGTGATTCCTGTGTGGATTCGTCTCGAGATATTATTGTTGATTCGGCCCCGTCTATCAGCGTGACCGGGTATACAGAATTAATTGATTTACTTCGATACGTTGCTAAACAGTACGATGAAATCGGGGCGTTTGACGTCTCGCACCCTTTTTGGGGGCTTTTCCCGGAAGAGCTGCAACCAGGCGATGACCTTCACATTGAACGCGCCATGGCGGAGTACACCCCTAAGTTCGAGGCATTCATTCAAGTGATGTCTCGCGCCGTCGATTTGTTAGGTGGGGAGGAGTTAGGCCTTTCGTCAGAGGCAACTGAAGGCCTACTCGATACCTTAATTAGTGTTGCGCCTATTGATGCCGGCGAAATATCCTTTGACATACTGCCTAAGCTATTTAATAAGACGGACACCGATGGTTCAGCAAGCCGCTCGGCGCTGCAACAAGTACGTAGTCGGCTAGAGGATATTGCTCGATTAAAGAAACAGATTGGCAACGCTTGGATTAGAGATGAGGCTGCGTCCGAGTCATTATTTAGGGAGTGCACTGACTTTGAGGTGCTTTCTAATTCCTTGGGGTTAGGAAAGATTGCCATAGACGAGCTGCGAGAAAAGACCCGCAGGCTTGAGGTAGCCACAGCAGAAGCGGAGCTTGCTGTTGACTCAATCCACTCGGTTTTTAAAGAGTTAGGTGATGAGTTTGATGGTTCTCCCAGTACTTTAGGTAAATTTGAGGCCATGGCCGAGGTGGCTGTAGCGGCCCCATTCGATTTCCTCTACCTTCGCCATGAGGACTTGCGGCATTCGCAAGCACTAACGGTGTTAGGTCAGGCAAAAGAGGATTTGTCTGGGATTGCTGAGCGCCATGCGATATTAGATACCCGGTTCTACCTCGATGCTATGCCAACCGTACCTGCTCTTAGAGATGCGATTCAAGTGCTTAGGGAAGGGGATACTTGGTATCGAGGGTTTCAGTCACGCTGGCGAAAAGCTGCTCAGGTTCATCGGCAGCTTGAGCGTGCCAAAAGTAAGAAAAAAGGAAATGAAAGACTAGCTGACCTTGAGGAACTACAACTACATAGCCAACGCCGCTCTGAATGGGGCAGGCAAGAAGACCTGCGAAGGTTTGCGGGTCAACACTTTCGAGATGAGGACACCCCGCTGGACAGCCTGTTGCAAGTTTCAAGCTGGGTGGTAAACAGCAATAAACAGATTGAAGCTGCTCGTGTATCGACAAGCTCTTTCGACTCGATTACGGTGGAACCTAGCAGACTCAAATCCTTACAATCGGTCCAGCCTATGCTAGCTCGAGCATGCGAAGCATTAAGACGTCTCGACGAATTGTTTAAGAACGAGTTCCAAGGTGCTAATGTCGGAATCGTTACTACATTTGCTCGCGGAACCTGGCCTCAACGTATTGAGCAAAGTCAACGGCTTATAACTGGATTGAATCAGATTTGTACGCAAATCGGAGCAACAGTCGCTTCAGGCGTATGCATCACTGACGCTATTCAATGTATTCAGGCTAGTCATCGGCTGCCTCAGGCTGAAGCAAGTCTGAATAGCAATGCGACAATTAAAGAACTGCTCGGCGACCATTTCCAAGGTGTCGATACAAGCCTTGAGCCTATTGAGGCGGCGCATACTTACGGTTGCCTAGTAAGGAGCGTAAAGCTGCCTGCAGCTATTGAGTCTTTCTTGTTGACCAGCGAAAGCTCTGAAAGCTATGCCAAATTAAATGAGCTGATGGCTGAAATTACACAGGGCTGGACAACTGTTGATGAGTTTATTCAGCGACTTTCTGCTTTTGGTGAATTTTCCATTACAAAATGGGCCGGCTCAGAAGGATGGAATAGAAATTTTCTCTCTAAATTAATTGGAAAAACACATCGAGCTACAGCGGGAATGGAGCAACTGCTGCCATGGGCTCAATATGTGAGTCAACGAGAGGACTCTCGCAGAAAGGGGTTGGCTCCGTTTATAGCCTTGCTAGAAAATGGTGAAGTGCCTGCTGGGTATTTGGTTAACACCTATGCCTATCGGTTTTATTCTTCGATTGCTCAATCCATATTTCGAAACAATCCTTCATTAAGTCGCTTTAGCGGTACTCGACATAAGACAGTTCGCGCCGAGTTTGCAGATTTAGACCGACAAATAATCGAATTACGTGGACAGCAAATTGCGGTGCAAAGCAATAGCAAAGCCGACCCTCCTGATGGGGTGGGAGGTGTTCGTGTTGGAGATAAAACGGAGATGGAACTGCTCATGTTGCTGATGCCACAGCAACGTCCTCGAGTGTCCGTACGTAAGATGCTGCAGAGGGCGGGTAAGGCGATTCAAGAACTTAAACCATGTTTCATGATGGGGCCGCAGGCGGTTGCTCAGTTCCTTGAGCCTGGTCAGCTTGAGTTTGATATTGTCGTGATGGATGAGGCGTCGCAGTTAAAACCAGAGCAAGCTATTGGAGCGATTGCCAGGGGTAAGCAATTAGTTGTTGTAGGAGACCCGAAACAGCTTCCACCTACTTCATTTTTTGCTCGTATGAATGCTGCTGACGATGATGAGGCATCAGCTTCCCAGCAAGTAGTTACAGACGGAGCCGAGAGTATTTTAGATGTCTGCATGGGTCATTTCCAGCCGGTGCGCTCCTTACGTTGGCACTATCGCTCCCGACATGAGTCCCTTATTGCATTCTCCAATCAAAAATTTTACGGCAATAAGCTCTATGTTTTCCCATCTCCTTATCCCAAAGGTAAGGCGTTAGGGTTGCGGTACACGTATGTTGCCGATGGTGTTTATGAAGGCCAAATGAATAAACTTGAGGCTACTCGAGTTGTTGATGCCGTTATTGACCATGTCCTGTCTCAGCCGGAGCATTCATTAGGCATAGTTACTCTCAATATCAAGCAACGTGACTTGATTGCCGAATTGTTGGAAGAGAAACTGAAGAATTACCCTGAGGCGGAGGAGTACAGAAAGCACTGGGATGCGCAAGGGATGGGGCTGTTCATCAAAAACCTGGAAAACGTTCAGGGGGATGAGCGAGATTGCATCGTAATTTCTACTACTTTCGGCAAAGCTCCTGGGACAAAGGTTGTACGGCAAAATTTTGGCCCTATTAGCCGCGATGGAGGCTGGCGTCGCCTTAACGTTTTATTTACGCGTGCCCGTAACTCCGTCTCCGTTATTAGCTCAATGCAGCCTGAGGATATAGTTGTTGACAGTAGCACTCCGGAAGGGACGCAGGCGCTTCGCGATTACTTAGAATATGCCCGCTCCGGCGTATTGACCCAACAGTCCTTTACAAATCAAGAACCTGACAGTGACTTCGAAGTTGCTGTGATTCAGTTGTTGAATGACCGAGGTTTTCAAGTTACGCCTCAGCTTGGCGTCGCAGGTTTTCGGATGGACATAGCGGTAAAGCATCCGGATTACCCTTCAGGCTATCTTGCCGCAATTGAGTGCGACGGGGCTACGTATCACTCAGGGGTTTCAGTGCGCGACCGCGACCGCATTAGACAGGAAATTCTCGAGAGCTTGGGGTGGAGGGGCCGCATTTGGCGTATATGGTCGACTGATTGGTTCCGTAACCCTCGGGCAGAGGCTGAAAAACTATTTAGTTTCTTGGGTACTTTACGAGCACAGCCGGTGCCTCCCGAATTCGTTGTTGTGAATGAGTCGGAGACCTTACCTGTGATGTCCGAGCCTATGGCCGCTGTTTCTGAACTCGCGGCGGATATTGAGCTTTTCGATGCAGAGGACGAGGACCTTGAAATAGAGGTGGGCGACTTAGTAACCTACGAAGAGGAGGGGACTAATGAACCGACGGCAGTTACCGTTCGAATCACTGGCCGTAGTAATGATTTCAATCAAGGTTTAATCGCAGAGCATACGCCGTTAGCCCAAATTCTATTGGGCGCCACCGTCGGGGAGACCGTGGTACTACGCGTTCCTGGGCAACCTGCTAAATCATTTCTTATTAAGGAAATAAAGCGTGTGAAAGAAGCGGTAAATGAGTAGTCTCGACGGGGTGGAGTTTCGTCGGGTGACCGCCGCGTGTACAAGAGTGTAGTGGTCTAATGAAATCAGACACCTCGATAGGTGGATAATCCATCGTAAGAGGCAACACGAATGAAAACACGCCGTAAATTTGACACTCAATTTAAATTGGAAGTGGTTCACCTGGTTAAGGATCAGAACCTAAGTGTGAGCGAGGTGGCCCAAACCATGGGCCTGGGGGAAACGGCGATCCGTCGTTGGGTGACGCAACATGAGGCGGAATTAACCGGCCAGAGCGGTATTGGCAAGCCGTTGAGCGCTGAGCAGCAACGTATTCGCATGCTTGAGGCGCAGAACCGGCAGTTGCTGTCGGATAACGACCTGTTAAAAAAAGCATCGGCCTTCTTCGCTCGGGAACTGAAATGATCTACCGTTTGGTTCGGCAGTGGCAGGAGAAGGCCGTACCGGTGGCGCAGGCTTGCCGGGTATTGGGGGTGAGCCGTGCTGGGTATTATCAGCGCCGAGCACGTGGGGTGTCGGCCAAGGATGTGCAGGCCAGCGTGCATGTGAAAGCGGCGTTTGCCAGCAGTGGCAAGAGCTACGGCAGTCGCCGGATACGCATGGCGTTGGCCCATCGTGGTGTCCCGATGGGGCGCTTTCGTGTGCGACGGCTCATGCGCGAGAACGCATTGCGTCCGGTATGGAAACGCAAATTTGTGAGTACGACCGACAGCAAGCACGACTATCCTGTGGCGCCGAACCTGCTAAACCGGCAGTTTGACGTCGCGCAGCCGAATCGGGCCTGGGTCTCGGACCTGACCTATATTCGTACCCGCCAGGGTTGGCTTTACTTGGCCGTGGTCATGGATCTGTACTCGCGCAAGATCGTGGGCTGGGCCAGCGCCGCAACGATGCCCACCGAACTGGTGGCCGCCGCGCTGAATATGGCGATTCAACAACGCCGCCCGGCCCCAGGGCTAATTCTGCATTCGGACCAAGGCAGCCAGTATGCCTCGCAGGCCTACCAGGCCTTGCTGACCCAATACGGCATTCGTTGCAGCATGAGCCGCAAGGGTAATTGTTGGGATAACGCGGTGATGGAGCGATTCTTCCTGAACCTGAAAATGGAGCGTGTCTGGCAACGCGATTATGCCAACCATGCCGAGGCTCAGCAGGACATCACCCAGTACATCATCGGCTTTTATAACCGGGCACGATTGCATTCCACCTTGGGCTACACAACACCCGTACTGTTCGAATTACATGACGTAGTAAAACAACCTATCTCCGTGTCTGAAATTTCGTAAGCGCTCCATTAAGCACAGGGTTTTCAGGCAGCGAGGTCCATGGCAACCTGTTGGATATCTACATTCCATGGGAGTAGCGCCTCGATGTCTTCAGCTGTTTTAGCAGTGGGCAATCGTTCGAGCACATGCTTGAGCCACGCGTAAGGCTCATGGCCATTGGCCTTGGCCGTTTCCACCAGAGAATAGATCACGGCGCTGGCATGTGCACCGGCCGGGGTATCGCTAAACAGCCAGCCTTTTCTTCCTACAACAAATGGGCGAATCGAATTTTCGGCCGTATTGTTATCGATGGGCAGATCGCCTCGTTCGGTATAACGCACCAGGCGCGACCAGTATTTATTCAGGTACGCCAGCGCCTCGCCCAGCTTGGTCTTGGGTGCCACCACCGGCAAGGCCGCATCCAACCACTCGCGCAGCGCGGCCAGCACGGGCAGGCTACGCTCTTGACGGGCTTGCTGCCTTTGTTCGTCACTGGCCTCTTTCATTTCACGCTCGATGCGGTACAGCCGGGCGAAGAAGTCGATCGCTTGGTCGGCGCGACCACGCTTGCCCTTGGGCTGCGCCCGCTTGGCTTGGACGAATTTGCGGCGTGCGTGCGCGGCGCAAATAAGATGCTCGATGCCCCCGGCGCGTACCGCCAGGTTGTAGCCATCATAGCCGTCCGTCATCAGATACCCGCGCCAGCCTTCGAGCAGGCGCAGCGGCACCGCCCCTGCGCGGCTAGGGTCGTAGTCGTACAGCACCACCGGTTTGCCTGGCGGCCCACCGCGCTGTACCCACATATAACTTTGCGAGGTAGGCGCTTTGTCGGACTCTTTAAGCACCTGCACGGTGGTTTCATCCATGTGGATAATGGGCGAATCGAGCAAGGCATCGCGGGCCAGGTTATGCAAGGGTTGCAAGACCTTGGCCACGTTGATGGCCGAACGGGCCAGCGTTTGGCGCGGGACCTCAATGCCGCTGCGATCAAGAACGCGGCTAAAGCGGTTCAGCGGCAGGCCGTCCACATATTTGACAGTCAGCAGCATGGCCAGAAACCCGGCGCTAAAGTTGCTGCGCGGCAAGGCCTGGGGCGGCATAGGTGCGATGATCGGAGCGGCGTCGCCACGTGGGCAGGCGTAGCGCGGGCGAACCGTGCGCAACACCTGCACTTGCATGGGGATGATGTTCAGCTGTTCGCTGACTTCTTCGCCGATCTTGACCATATGCTTGCCACAGGCGCACAGACGCTGTTCATGCGGCACGTCAATGACGATGTCCACACGTGGCAATTCCGGTGGCAAGGGGCGGCGTTTACCGCGGCCTGAGGATCGACAGCGGCTGGGGTCGTTGTCGGCGTCCGTATCCTCATCGGCATCTTCCCCCAGGTCCGGCGCGGCCAGCACTTCGACCTCATTAAAGAGCAGTCCCTGACCCAGATGCGCTTCGCTGCTGGCCCCGAACATCTTGTGGCGTGCCAGCCGTGATGCTTCAAGTAGCTTTTGGACTTGACGGGCCACCTCGGTGGCCACCCGCCGATCGAATTCGGTCGATAGTTGACGTGCGATATCTTGTTCAAACGCAACCGCCATTCGAGCTCGCTCGGCTGTCAACAATGCCTGTAATTCTTCTTGCGTTGCAGGCAAAGCGGCCGACGCATTGAGCTCAGGAAGATCGAGCTTAAATGGCGTATTAGCGTGTTTGGCGGACTGGATTGGCATGCCGCTATTTTACCGCATCCGCCTATGAAACGGCTTGATAATTCAAGGTTTTATGCGGTTTATTGGCCCATAAATCAAAGCCCTCGAGCAGCCATTCGAACTCTTGTAAGCTGAGCGTGTGCGTGGCGCCATCCGAGGCTGGTTCCGGCCACGCGAAGCGCTGTTTTTCCAACCGCTTTTGCCACAAACAAAAGCCGTTACGGTGCCAGTACAACGCCTTGATCTTGTTGCGCGCCCGGTTCACGAACACGAAGAGCGCATCGCCAAACAGATTCATCTCCAGCTCATGCTCGACAAGAACGGCCAGTCCATCAATCTGCTTTCTGAAGTCCACCGGCTGACGGCACAAGTATACCGAGCCGATACGACTGCCCGGATGCATCAGCGCACCTGGCGCGATACCGCCGCACCCAATGCGGCCAACCACTGCGCGCTGGGTAATTGCGCCAACTCCAGGCGTACCCCTGGAGCCAGGATGAGCGAACACGGCACGCGCGCACTGGTGTCACTGATTTGCACCGGTACGAACTGGCGGCCCACTTGCGGCACCACGGACAATGCCCGCGCTTGCGTTGAGCCCTCTGCCTTCAGCCGTTTGCGCCAGTAGTAAAGCGCCGCTACCGATAAGCCTTCACGTTTGGCGTAAGCCTTAGTTTGTACGCCTTCGGCGGCAATCGCCGCCAAGTGATCCGACCAATATTGAATCCTCTTTGACATCTGCATCTGCTCCGTAAATTGAACTAACGGAAGCTTGACCTAATCAATATGGCTTGGGAAGGATGTGCTTGATGGATCACTTACCGACCGTACAGAAGGCCGCGTGCGCTGAACAGAGGGGCTGCAGCGGCAGCGCGGCAAGTGCCAGTCCACAAAGCGCTTTATGTGCCGATCGAGTGCACAGAGAGTTCAACCTGCTGTCGAGAAGCCCAATGGGCGAAATGCGCAAGGCAATTGAGATACTGTCGCACAGTGTTCCGGGCATACCCTTGATCGTTTAAGCGGTCCCAGTACGCCTGTGCGAACGGACTTACGACACTCCTGCGTAGCCGACGCGCTGCCAGTGGTGTTAAGGCATCGAAAACATTCATGAGATTCTCCTAAAGTGGCGTTGCCACATTAGGAGAAGCGAATTCTTATGCGAAGTCCAGCTGAGACTTCCTCAGTTCAAGCAGCAGCTATTCCTACATATCGGTGCCGGTCCAAAGTGCGGGTTCGCATAAACACCGAGTTCGCCTTATTGCGATTATGTGAAGCTTCACATAATCGCAAAAACTATTTGTTCCTGGGATCGGATGCGGGCGGCGAACGCGCCGCCACCATGTACAGCCTGTTGGGTACGGCCAAGCTAAACGGTATTAACCCCGAAGCGTACCTGCGTCACGTCCTGACCGTGATCGCCGATCATCCGGTCAATCGGGTCGACGAACTGTTGCCCTGGAACGTAACGCTGTAATCGCCGGTCTTCTACAATTATCTTGGCTGGTCCGTCAGCACGGTGGAGAGCGGCTGCTTACCTTTTAGGCTCCGTCATGCTCCCCCTTTCCGACTAAAACAGCTACTCATACAGCACGTTGGCTGTACGGCCGCTAACTACGCGCGACGGATGTGCCGTTGCTAACTAGGGGGCAAAGGCGCCTGATTTGGCGGCAGTCCTCCCCCCATGTAATCCGTACTCTTGCCGAGGTACATTGGCTTTTCAGGCCCCGTGTACATCGGTAGCCAACGCTCATCGTTCGGCCCCATCGGATGATCGTACTCGGTGGAGGAAAAGAGTAGCTGTGCATTGTTTGCCTCACATATTTTTTCCAGCTCCTTGAGATACTCTGCTAGGTCAGCAGTATGCAGTTCTTGTTGCTTCGGCGTGTCAAGAATAAGGAAGCGGAACGGATGAGACGGTTCGGAGAGATATGCCTCGAAGAGAGCGGCATGGATGGCTAGCACAAGGCGAATCTTCGTACTGCTGCCGCCGTACACATCGAGCCCCTCGCCGCCAAACGTGAAGCGCAGATTCAAGTCGACATCTACATTCCTCGACGTATTTTGAGTCACGAGTGTGTTCATCCACTTGACAGTGAGTTCTCGCAGCTTGAGTCGTAGCTTGTTGAACTCATTGTCGGCGCGGCCGGTGTTAGTCAGGCCGTCGATGCGATCCTGAATACGCTCCCGCTCCTGCTCCAGCTTGAACAACTTCGAGCGTTCATCCTTCAATGCCGCAATGCGGCCGAGCTCCGCCTGTGCATCGACGAGCCGCCTCGTGAGGGCTTGCACTGCCGTTACCAATTGGTCCGCGCCCGTGGTGGTCGGCGTGTCGAGCTTGTCGACAAGCATCTGTCGCTCCCTGTGCAGCTCCGCCAGTAACTCCTGAAGCTGCTCAATCCGAATCTCGGCGCGCAAGCTGTTGCGCTCAAGGTCCTTGATCTGATCCTTGAGATATAGAAGGTTCTTGCCGTAGGACTCAGTGCTGCCCAGGAATAGACCGCAGTTCGGCATGCGGCAGATTTCCTGGAATGAAGTGAAGAGACGCCGCGCTTCCTCGTTCAGGCCTAGGGTCTTCACCTCGCCGTCAATCTCAGCGCGAATGGTCTCAATGCCGGCAACACGGTTCTGCAGATCATAGAGCTCGACCTGCTTGGAACGGATTTGGATGTCCTTCTGGCGTAGCAATTCGGTAAGCGTTGAACCGGCAGTACCCTTGGCGTCTACCGATGTACGCAACGCTTCAATCTGGCCGATGAGGTCCTCGGTACGGAGCTCGAGCGCCCCCTGATTGGCATCGCTGTCGTCCACCCCGCGTCTTTGAAGCTCCAACACACTCTGCGCCGCGACGATTCGCCGGGTCATGGCCTCGAGCGCATTCTTCTCCTCGATGATCGTTTTTTTGACCTCGTAGGAGTGCTTGGGGTTGAGTCCAAACGCAAAGCGGACCATCTCAACGAATTGGTCCTGAATGAACGAGTTGGGCGACTTGTAGGCGGCGGAATAGCCGTCTCCTTGAGTCAAGTAGAAAACCGGAAGAAGGGTCGAGGTATAGGGTTGTGCATTCTCGCCCTTCGTCGAGACAAGCCGTGGAGGTTCTAAGCCGAGCGTTTTGAAGAACTCGACAGAAAAGGAACCCTCGGAAAAGTGCTCGGTTTGCTGACCATTGAAATCAATCGTGGCATGGAACTCGTTGTTCTTGGCCCCAAGGGTGCGGCGGATGGTTAACGGTTGCCCTTGTAATTCTGCGCGGAGAACAACAGCCCTACATTTCTCTAGAATTTCATTTCGGAACTTGTTCGGGAAACCGAACGTGGCGGCCAGCGCTTGGATGATGGGCGTTTTTCCACTGCCGTTCGGAGCAAACAACAAAGTTGTCCTTCGGCCAAACTCTAGCAATGGACTCTCCCACCCAGCTTCGCTTAATGGCTCAATTTGGAGCGACAGCAACCTCAATTTACCTCTCCTCTGACTCGAGCTTCGTCTCGGATGTACTGATAACTGAGCTCAATTGTTTTCATGGAAATCGCCAAGGGGCTGTCTCCTTCTACAGCGCCCTTATAGATTTTTTTCCCCAGGTCAGTGGCAGATATTCGCCGAGTGTCTTCTTCGATGACGATTTGGCCTGTTGACTCTAGGAACGTCAACGCCTTGATAGTCCTAATGCGCAGATTACCAGACCATCCGATGTCTTGGGAGGAGCCCTTAAATCCGGCAACCGTGCGCTCCAGGCACTCGCCCACAAGCTGACCAATTTCCGGGAGCTGCGGCTTCGAAATGCCCTTAGACATCGCCAAGATCGTCATAGCTAAAAGGGGCAACTGAAACAAAGCTTCGTTATCGAGCGAGTGAGCAGGCGTAGGGCCGTCGACCGACAAGCTCAGCTTGGTGCCGAGCCTTCTGGCCTCTCTGAAAAAATTAGCCGATGTCATCGGGTCGCCCTCCTGACGATGGAGGCGCAAAACGCACCGAATACAAGATCGGTGTTCAAGGTCGAAAACTTCTTGCCGATAGATGAGTCAAGGATGCCTTGAACAAATTGCTCAAGGTCGACTAGGACTCCGCCGCTTAGCAGCCAAGCTTTGCACTTTTTGTCGATCTCATCGAGTAGGACGTTAAAAGTGAAATCTGGAAAGGTATGACGTGCGCTGCGAACCCAAACGTCCCAAGCTACTTTCGCCTGGGACGCAGACTCAATCATGGGCTCGCTGGCGCCTGCTTCCTTCAGCTTTCGTTGGAGAATCGACGCCGCTTTAATGGCCGACGGATCACCTCCAGCGACGAGATTCTGATAAACCTGAGTCGAGATGCTCAGGACTTTGAGTAGGTCATCCAATCCGACACCGGTAGCTAAGTCAATATCAGCCTTGGACAGACTACTAATTGGTGCACACGACTTATTCGTGATGAGTGTAACGAGGCTGTTCGCAATCTCGTCCACCTCGTGCTTATGAAGATCGATTTCGCTGTGCTTCCAAATTGCGTTGTGTGCAGCGATGGCGAAATCTTCGAGGGTTTCTCCGATGTACGTAACATTCGCCCGCAGTGTCAGTTTCTTTCGGGCCGCCTCTATGTCGTCTGGCGACATGGGTCTGCCGGACGAGACAATGTCGGCGAATCTCTCGATGAATTGGCTGATGTACTTCTTGGTGGACAAGCCCGCCGAAAGGTCCGTGATGACTTGATGAACCTCGTCATCGAAATGGACGTTGCTGAGAACCGTGACCTCCCTACATTGATTTCCAAACTCGACGGTGTGCACAAAGAGCTTACCCGCGATGCTCTTCCGAATCGCTTCAAGCTTCTCCTCGGTATCAAGGGCGCCCTTCTTCTTGAGCGAAAAGACCTCACTGATGTTCCACTGCTGGTTCGGCCGGCCTTTGGTCTTGACCTGGAAGAAGTGATATTCGACTAATCCGCCCACAGTGCGACGCACGACAAAATCGTCGTGATAATCGCAGTAAACACGGTCGACCTCTTTGCCGCTCAGAATCTCAAGCGCCGCATACGCAGCCGCTTGGAACTGCATTCGAAATCGCGACACCGTGCTACGCCCGACAGTCTCTCTCGGCTTTATATCGTGAATAACGTCCATGTCGGTCTTCTTGCTCTTTTTGTATCTAATTTGTACCGTTTGTAGCATATTTAAAGGCACTAAAGCGCGTCCATGGCCCCGTGTTTGATTTATGTGCGTTGCGTCACTGCTTCGAAGCGAGCGGAGCTCGAAGACAGGGGGCCAAAAAAGTCCGTGGAGGTAGGCCGGAAGATAATAGGAGGCAATCAGCATGGCTGTATAAATATACAGCTATTTGCTCATTAAATCGAGCTTCTAAGGCTGCCTCTCATGTGACGATAGGATGTAGGGCCGCGCCATGTGGCACTTCACCTCGTCTCCGAGCTCTTCGCGCGAATTCACTAAAGCTGTACCTCGCTCAGTCAAGCTCCTGCAACGCACCGCTGAGTTCGGTGTCAGCAGCACGACGGCACTTGAAGCCATAAAAGCAGGTGCCGTGTCTTAGATGTCTAGCTTGCTAATACAACAAGTCGGGCTTTGATCCAAGGGAATGGCGTCGAAAGAGCACAAGCCTACTGTATAGGTTCGATCCCGCAAAGGTCCGCATCCAGTCTTGACCAGCCATTTGACGAACCAGGTTCAAAGTCTGTTCCTGGCCTATTGTGTTGAAAAACTCGATTCTTAATCCCGAAATTCAGATCTTGAAAAAAATGACCCTCCAGAATCGCGCATATGCCACGATCGCCTATCAGGCAAGGGTAAAGCACCCCATCGGGTGGCTCAAAAATCGTTTGTTTGGAGTTTTTCAACACAATAGGCCGATTTCGGCCTGCCACATGCGCCTGTTTCCGATCCGAAGCGAAAGTCGCAAGAAGGCAGTGCGAATGCCCGATTGGTGACAGAAATCAGTTTTTAGATCGCAGGTTGCCAAACAAATAGTCGGTTGGATCCTCCGCCTTTTGGTTGCTCTAAATGGTCACCTCTAAGAGTATCGAAGCTACACTTCGTGCCCGAATGATTGGAGTACGAGGCACTTCTGACTTGGAGGCCGTCCAGTTCACCCCGCTTCGGGGTTCTCGGTAGAACCCATTACTCAAGAACAAGTTTGCTATAAAAACCATATTTTCGTAACATTGCCTCACAAGAGGCCGACTGCAGGTTTTTCGGCAACCAACAATCTTTAACCTGCTCCTCATGGCCACCAGTCGAAAAATTCGCGTGATGCTGTCCAGTCGCTGTGTGGATCCTTTCCCCGGCATAGGGGGGACGTCGTTGACAGAAGTGCGGCGGCAGCTCAAGAAGAGTATCGAGACTGAGAAGCTCTTCGGAGCCAAGGTATTCGAAGTCTGGATCAATGAGGGCGCTGAGCCCCTAGACCATGTCGAAAACAGCTGGGACGTTTGCCTAAAACAGGTCCACGATTGCGATATTTTGATTGTTCTGTACAACGGCCATGCCGGCTGGGCCAACGCTGCGGGGGACATCGGTATCTGCCACGCAGAATATCAGGAGGGTCTGAATACCTCCAGAGCCAAGGTCCGCTTGGTGGAGTTACCTACGGGTAAGCCCTCGACCGATCCCGCAGAGTATGGCCGAAACGCGCGTTTCCAAGAGCTCAAGCAACGCGAGTCACCGTTTCGAGGCGGAGTGCTTCCGCAGGACGTACCGACACTGATCAAAGAAGTGCATAAAGCGCTGGTGGACGCTGTCCTCGCACAGTCCCGGGAAGGCGGCAAGGGGAGCGGAAAAATTCGGTCGGATCTGGGTGCTGCTCTGGAATGGAACAGGCTGGACTTCGCCGGTCGACGTCGGGCCATGCAACAAGTTGTGCATGAAGCCTTAAGCCAGCGGCCTGACGCCAAGACGGCCAAAGCCGGGGTGGTGCTGCCAATTGCCAACACACCGATTCTGGTTTGCGTCGATGCGGTTCCGGCGGCCTTCACCGTCGCTACAGCGCGGGAGCCAATTGGCAGACCACATCTGAAGGACTACTTGTTAGTTGACGCGCTCCAAGATAATGGGGGGCCGGTGCATCTCATCGCGTGTCATCGGACGGTAACAGAAACGCAGGCCACCAACTTGGTAGGGTTTCCCGATGCAACCGTAGTCAGCAGTCCCTTTGGGGTCTACGTGGCTGACGAGATCCAGAAGATGCAGTTTGTCTTTTTGTCCAACTGCCGGGATCCGAGCCAGACTCGCCATGCCGTTCAGCGCTTCCTGGATTGGCTGGAACAATCAGGGGAAAGTACGCACCTGGCTGAGCGCGCACGGGCGCGAGCGCGGATTGTCAAGGCGATTGCCCAAGAGCAGCGCCACACGTCTAATAACAATGCAATTTAGCAATCCGGAGAGAATCCATCAATGACCACCACTCTACTGCTCGGGCCTGTACTTTCGTTTCGGGGGGCCTCCAAAGGAAAATGGAAAGTCAGTGCGCTCATCGGCATTGATACGGCAGCCAAACCGCCGAAGCTCACTGTCGATGGCAAGGCGGCGAAGAGTACGGTGTTGCTCAAACATCAAGATCGCCAATACCTGCGCTACGACCTGACCGTCAAGCAAGATGGGCTGGAGCGCCGGGTTCAATACACCGTTGAAGGCGTGGACGAGACGTGGTATTTCACGGTGCCGGGGGAAAATTACGCACCTCGCATGGCCTATGTTTCGTGCAATGGCTTCTCGGACCCCAGCAGCATCCGCAAGCTGATCAAGGGAGAGAAGGCTGTCTGGGCAGATCTACTGTGCAACCACGATAAGCTGGTGCGCCCGGATGACTACATGCTCGATACGGAGCAGCTGTGGCATGAGTCGCGCACGCATGACGAAGGCTTGCAGCGTTTTCATCTGTTGCTGATGGGTGGAGATCAGATCTACTTTGACTCCATCTGGGAGGACGTCAAGGAGCTCAAAGGCTGGATCGGCTTGCCCAGAGACGAGCAATTGAAGTTTCCAGTCACCACCGAGATCGAAGCACAGATCGAGAACTACTACCTTACGTTGTATGCCACGAGATGGCTGTCAAATGAGAGGGCTCCTTGGGGCTCAGAAGCCAAGACGCTCGATGCTGCACATGCCATGGCGAGGGCTCCGACGGTGATGATGTGGGATGACCACGACATCTTCGACGGCTGGGGCTCATATAGCTGCGAAATGCAGAACAGCCCCTTGTTCAAACGGCTCTTTCATCATGCGAGGCGGGCGTTCTGGGTATTTCAGATGCAGCATGTAGACGATCTGCTGCCGGAACTAAAACTGCGTGACGACGTGCTCGTCAAGGCGAACGACCCCCTCTTTCAGAGGATCGAGTGGTCGAAAGTGCTCAAGAAAGACCCCCTCGCCCTGCCCATGCTGGACCAGCAGCCAGGGTTCAGTTTTGTGCATTCGGTCGGCCCCATACAGCTTGTGGTTGCTGATCTGAGAACCGAACGGTCACACCAGCAGGTGATGGGGCCCGATACATGGATTGCTTTGAAGATATGGCTCAAGCAAATTCCTGAGAACGATCGTCAGCATCCAGGCATAGGATGCCAACACTTGCTGTTTATGTCTTCTGTGCCAGTAGTGCACCCGAAGTTGACCCTAGCAGAAGCCTTTCTAGACAACTTCGGCTCTGAGCACGTTCTGGATAGCAGCGCAGACGATCTGAAAGACCACTGGACTCATGATGACCATGAGGGCGAGCGGCTGCGCTTACTTGAGACGCTGTTCGCGACGGCAAAGGCAAAACGGCTCAGAGTGGCCATCGTGTCGGGAGACGTGCATGTGGCAGCGCACGGCGTCGCTTATCGCAAAGATGTGGGACCACAAGACAATTGGGCGCAGATCCAGCAGTTCACATCAACGGCTGTGGTGCATCCGTCGTTGGTGTCAGTGGCTGAGCGGCTGTTCTTTCATGTCTTGGACGGCGTGGGCAGGATCACGCAAAACCTGGATGTGAGCACCAGCGCGGAGATGTTGATTTTTCCTCAGTCGAATAGACGGATTTTGGCTGCGCGAAACTGGCTGGCTCTCGAGCTGGACATTGGTGCAGCAAATGCGGCTGGCTCAAAGCTCTGGGCTACATGGCGTTGTGAAACAAAGGATGGAGTTACGAACCATCAGGTGGCTACAGAGCCGGCATTGCTGCCTGGCGATACGAATGTGCTGGCATAGGGGGCTTTGCGGGCGTACGACTATTCAAGGTGAACAGCGTATTGGCACATTAGCGAATGGCCGAATGCGGAACCGCGCGACGTTCCACTCCGCGTAGGCTACGCTGCAGGTGTGACGGCGTGCGGGCGAGCCGTAAGCGTCTAAGCATTCCATCTGAGTGTGTTGCTTGAAAACATGACGGAGAGAAAAATGGTGACAGAAGCGGACATCGCTGCGGCAACACATATTCGTTTACCAACAAGATTCGCGTATCAGAACCGAGACGGCATAGTAGATGCTTCATGCATAGCTCGGGCGAGTGCAATCCATGCCGCCACAATTTCTTCATATCGGTCTCGTGGTCCTGATTTCAAGCGACTCAAAGCGACTACAGTCGACGGAGCGACTTATGTTGTGGACTTAGTCAGCAATAGTTTCGACTTCACAGACCTGGCTCCAACAGGTGTGATACGTGGAACAGGTAGCGCAGTCATTGGCGGTGTATTGGAGATCGAACACGCCCGCTTCCGAGAAATTGAGGCACGCATCGAAGTAGGAAATTGCCTTAAGGCAGAAGCGCATGCCTCGTGGCGCAATGGAATTAACTACGTCTCGGAGCTTGAAGCGGTCGTGGGCCATCCTGTGCGACCTGGTTTACGGTCTCCTCAGATTGGTGCACTTCATGCAATCGCAGCACATTGGAGCCTGAGCAACGATCGGGCAATCGTTGTGATGCCCACCGGAACAGGAAAGACGGAGGTAATGTTGGCCGTCACAGTCGAGTCGCGTGGAAAACGGGTGCTTGTTATCGTCCCTACAGATGCACTCCGTAAGCAGACCGCAGACAAGTTTCGCGAGTATGGGCTTCTCAGGAAGCTCGGGATTGTTGACGACGTTAAGAATCCTGTGATTGGCGTGCTTACCGGAAAACCGACAGCTACGCAGTTCGATGTAATTCGGACGTGCAACGTCGTCATAACGACAATGGCCTCCATCAGTCGAGGTAGCGACCATGAGCAAGAGGCATTCGCTGCCCTCTTTAGCGAAGTGTTCTTTGACGAGGCCCATCACGCTCAGGCAACAACATGGAACAAGTTCGCAGGGTTCTGCAGACACGCACGAACGCTGCTGTTCACCGCCACGCCCTTTCGGGAGGATGGTAAGGCTCTGGATGGGAAGATCATCTACAACTATCCGCTACAGCTCGCACAAGAGAACGAATTCTTCAAGCCAATCCAGTTCCTGCAAGTCTTCGAGCCCGACAGTTCACTGGCTGACTTGAGGATCGCTGAAAAGGCGGTGGAGAAGTTGAGGGCCGACCTTGCGAATGGCTTGGACCACATGCTGCTGGCAAGAGCAAATACGATTGGGCAAGCCCAAAGTCTCTTCCAAGATATCTATAACGCAGAATTTCCTGATCTGAACCCCGTGCTTGTCCACAGTCAAACGCGTGGCCGAGAGCAAGTCCTACACAATATCCGAAGCGGTCAGCACCGAATAGTAATTTGCGTTGACATGTTTGGTGAAGGCTTCGATCTGCCGCAGCTAAAGGTTGCCGCACTGCATTCGGTACACAAAAGTCTCGGCATCACACTGCAGTTCATTGGGCGCTTCGCGCGGGCTGCTGAAAATGTTGGGGAGGCGAGCTTTGTTGCCAATACGGCGGAGGACGGTGTCCCCGAAGCCCTGGAAAGCCTGTACCAGGAGGATGCCGATTGGAACAATCTGCTGTCCGACTTGAGCTACGATGCTATTGACCCACAGGCTAGATTGTCAGAGCTGGCAGAAAACCTTCAGCCACTTGATGAGGCGAATTCTGAGTTGGAGATATCGACATTGACGATGAAGCCTAAGCTGAGCACCGAAGTGTTTCGAGTACCTGACTTCGACCACTCAGGATATCGCACGGCGTTTCGACCAGCCCAGATTATCCATCAGCCGATTTTCAGCCAGCAGGACCAGATGCTGGTCTTCATTGTCAATCAACAAGACAAGGTTGACTGGACGGACTCCCGGGACATTGCTACCGACACATGGGACTTGTTTGTCGTCTTCTACGATGAGGAACACAGCCTGCTTTTCATTAATAGTTCACGGAAACATTTCGCATCGAAGCTGGCAAGGAGTCTATCCGCCGACCCTCAGCCGGTGCGAGATGAGGATGTATTCCGCGCGTTCAGTAACTTGCGGCGTTTGACTCTACACAGTGTTGGCTTGACAGGTCTAAGTAGAAACGTCAGATACCAAATGTTTGCCGGACTAGATGTTCGAGACGCAATTGATCCTGTTCTTCAACAGGACAAGATGAAATCGAACGTGATGGGCGTTGGATATGAGGCCGGCCAAAGAGTGAGTATTGGATGTTCACGCAAGGGAAAAATTTGGTCGCTCCAGACCGACTCTCTGGCGGGCTGGAGAGAGTGGTGTCGTAGTCTAGGCGTGAAGCTGTCGAATGAAAATGTCGAACCGAACGACTTTCTCAAGTACACACTGATTCCGGATCTTCTAAAGAACGGCGTACTTCCTGACCAGCAGGCCATGATGATCGATTGGCCGGATCAACTTTTCGAGTCAGCAAGCTTCAAAATCACGGTTATGCACGGCGATGATAAATACAGCTTTCACGAATGCCAACTAGATTTGGTCGAATGGGCTGCCGCTGGAAATGCATTTATCTTCAAGTTGAAGGCTGGCAGAGACTTGGAATGCGTTTTCAAGTTGACGCTCATCGCTGAAGATGCTGCCCAAGGTCTGTTTTACTCAATCACGCCTGTTGAGGGACCTGGAATTAGCATTGAAGCATTCAACAAAGTTGAGTCCGCTGTTGAGTTCTTCACCGCCAATCCTCCTCTGGTTCGACTGGCAGATGGTTCGCAGCTCTCAGGTGAGATATTGTTGAAACCGCGTGAAGAGCTGGCGGAGGTTTTTGACCGTGATCTGATAAGCCAACTTGCCTGGGGCGATACGCTACTGAATCAAGAAAGCCGCTGGAGCGGTGGGGAGCTTCGGCCCCGCTCAATTCAACAGAGGTTCATCGAACGTCTAGAACAAGGTCCGTCGGCGTTTATCATTGACGACGACGATGCCGGAGAAAGCGCGGACATAGTTGCGATTGAGGACACCGAAGACACGATTACAGTCACACTTTGGCATTGTAAGTTCTCCTCCGGGGCAGCCCCCGGTAATCGTGTGAAGGACCTCTATGAAGTTTGCGGCCAGGCGCAAAAGTCAACAAAATGGACATGGAACTTTGCCACTCTAGTTGCCCACTTGACGGTACGTGAGGCCAAACATCGCGGAGGTCGCCCCTCAAGATTTATCAGAGGAAGCTTGGACAGATTGATTGTTCTCAGAAAGGCATCACGGCGGAAGTATGTAGTCTTCCGGGTAGGCATTGTTCAGCCGGGCTTGTCGAAAGCTGGAATTGGAAACGAGCACCTCGCAATACTGGGCGCTACCAGCCTCTTTCTGCGCACGCTCACTAATCATCCACTAATGGTGATTTCCAGTTGATGACAGTTGGACAGCATAGCGGATGCCGCCAATGTCCACTGTCGTGGAAGTAGCTTCAGTCCATAGCCGTTGATAGACTTCATTGGGTCCCGGTAGTCTTCGTGGTTTCTCATTACAGCTGCCGGAGACATCAAGACGCAGGAAAAGGGAACCGGAGAGAGCGCACGGTCACAGCGGGTAGCGATTATTCAATAAGTCGGGGTCAAGGTCGGCTCTTCATCATTAAAGGGGGACAGCGACATTCATTAGACTTGTTTTTGCGACGAAACACGTTTAATGGAAGCAATGCCGATGTCCCCAGTAAATTCTATCTTAGGAATCAGAGATTTATTGATTGATCGAGTGGAATGTGGCCCAGAGATTCACGTCTGGGCCCGGCCAGCCAAGCGCTTGGCGTGCGTACATTGCCAGCAAGAGTCGGTACGTATTAAGGCCACACACCAACGTACGCTCAAACACACGCGCCAGGGCAACCAGCTGATGGTGCTGCACCTGCGCGTGCCCAAGTACCACTGCACCGATTGCAATCGCTATTTTCGCCACCGCTTCGCGGGCATCCGGCCGCGGCGCCGAGCCACCGAAGCGTATCGCCTGGAGGTCTTCGAGGCCCACGACGGGGGCGTGAGCCAGCACCAACTGACGCGCACGCATCGTATCGGCAGCGCCACGGTCGAGCGCTGGTATCAATCGTTTGTAAAGCAACGGGTCTCGGAGCTCTCGGGCAGGGCCTGCCCCCAGGTGCTGGGCATCGATGAACATTTCTTCAGCCGTAAAAAGGGCTACGCCACCACGCTGGTCGATTTGAAGAATCACAAGGTGTTCGATGTGGTGCTGGGCCGCTCAGAAGCCAGCCTGCGCAGCTATTTGAAGCGTTTGCCGGGCAAGGAGCACGTGCGTGTCATTGTGATGGATCTATCCGAGACCTATCGCCGTATTGCCCAACAGTACTTTCCCAATGCCATGATCGTGGCCGATCGCTTCCATGTCATTCGGCTGGTGAACCAGCATTTGCTCAAGCTGTGGCAACAGCACGACCCCCAAGGGCGCAAGAACCGGGGGCTGCTCAGCCTGATGCGCCGCCATCACTGGAATCTATCTTCGGTCCAGAAGGAACGTCTGCACCAGTACCTGGCACAGTCGCCGGTGCTGCAGGCCTTGTATTTCGCCAAACAGCAACTGAACGGCTTTCTGGTCATGAAGCACTTGAAGGCCAAGCGGGCCAAGCAGTTGCTGCCCAAGTTTCTGGCCTTGATCCGCCAGTTTGAACAAAGCCCGGCCAAGGCGCTGGCCGCTACGTTAACATCGTGGCTGGAGCCCATTGTACGAATGTGGCGATTTACCAAGTCCAATGGGATCACCGAGGGGTTCCACACCAAGATGGAAATGCTCTCACGCCGAGCGTACGGGTTCAGGAATTTTGAGAATTACCGCATGCGGGTCTTGGCCCAGTGCGGTTGGAACGGTGTGATTAACCGAGTGTGATGAGTGCCCATCCCCCGTTAATGGGGAAGAGCCTCAAGGTCCGCAGTCAGGCTAGAGTACATTCAGCAGCACTGTCTTGACGATAGTGCCCATCCCCCGATTATGGGGAAGAGCCGGAATTTTAAGCTGGTGCCCGGGGCCGGAATCGAACCGGCACGCCTTGCGGCGGGGGATTTTGAGTCCCCTGCGTCTACCAATTTCACCACCCGGGCATTCAAGCAGATCGCTTTGCGAAACATACAAAGCGTGGCAGAAAGGCGTAATTATACGCACTCTTAAAAGAGTTTGCATAATGGCCTGGCTGGCTGCTTCTCAGAACAAAAATACAGCGATTTATCCCCCTGATAAAACCACCGCCAGCAGCCATAAAACCCAAAAAAACCAAGCCGCAAATTTAGCTATTACCCTCCAACCACTCCCCAAGCAGCCCCTCGAACTTCTCCGCCTGTTCCATGAGAAAAAAATGGCTCGCGTCATCGAAAACCTCGGTCCTCGAATTCGGCAGCCCATCCGACAGCATCCGCGTCGCGGTCAGCGAGCATATGGGATCGCTGCTGCCCGCCATGATCAAGGTGGGCTGCGTGATCCGCGCCAGGTCGGCAATGGTATCGTGCTTCTGGCAAGCCTCATTCTGCCGTATATAGCAAGCCGGCAAACGGGTTTCGCCGCCTATCAGTTTTTCGATGGCATCGATCTGCTTCGGATGTTGATTGAAAAATCCGGCCGAAACGAAGTTCTGGATCGAGTGGCGCGCATGGTCGGCCCAGTTCATGCGCCATTCCAGGGCCTCGCGCATATTGGACAATACCCGGCGGCCCAGTGGGTCCAGGCGTGCAAACGAAGCGCACAAGGCCAGGGAAATGACGCGCTCCGGTGCTTTCAGCGCCATGTGCTGCGCGACCGCGCCGCCCATCGATCGTCCCACCACATGCGCCTTTTCTATCTTCAGGTAATCCATCAACTGCAGCGTATCGTCGGCCAGATCCTCCGTGCCGACGGCTTCGTCGACCTGGGTGCTTTTCCCCGCTCCGCGATTGTCGAAGGCAATGACGCGATAGTTGCGCCGTAGCGCTTCCACCTGCGCCAGCCAGGCGCTGTGGTCGCCGGCAAGGCCATGTATAAGAATGACAGGTACGCCTTGGCCTTCGTCCAGGTAATGCAGGGTGTAGCGTCCCAGCGCGGCTTCTTTTAACTGATATCCCATCTGGCTTCTCCGGCAAACGGCAACGATTGCCGCGTTTACGTTTTGTTGGCGGGGTTTGCCGGCGTTCAACTTACGCCGAGATGCGATTGCAATGCCGATTGTTGTTCCTGGAAATGGTCTTTTGTGCCGGAGAACACCGTGCGGCCGGTGTTAAGCAGCACCACGTCGTCGGCCACGCTCATGGCCAGTCCCAGGTTCTGTTCGACCAGCACAATGGCGATTTCGGTTTTCAGCGCGGCCAGTACATTGCCGACTTCCCGGACGATTTGCGGGGCGAGGCCTTCGGAGGGTTCGTCCAGCAATAGCACTTTGGGATTTGTCATGAGCGCGCGGCCGATGGCAAGCATTTGCTGTTCACCGCCCGACAGGCTGCCCGCCACCTGGTTCTGGCGTTCCAGCAGCCTGGGGAAAATATTATTGATGTCTTCGTGCGACCATCTGCGGCGCCCGGCAGGCGTGTTCCTGCGCGAGGCGACTTCCAGGTTTTCGCGTACGCTCAGGCTGGCAAAGACACGCCGGCCTTGCGGCACCAGGCCGATGCCGGCTTTGCTGATTTGTTCCGGTGTGCATTTTTCAATGAAGGCGCCGTCCAGCACGATGCTGCCCGAGCGCGGCGGCAGGAAGCCCACGATTGCGCTGATGCAGGTGGATTTGCCGGCGCCATTGCGCCCCAGAAGGGTAAGCAGTCGGCCCGCTTTCAGGGTGAACGACATGTCGTGCAGCACATGGCTGTCGGCATAATAGGCATTGATGCCGTTGACGGACAGCAGGTTAGTGTCCAAGGTATATCTCCCTTGTGCGCGGGTCGTCGATGACTTGCTGTCGCGTGCCGGCGGTGATGACTTCCCCGTAATGCAGCAGCGTTACGCGGTCTGCGAATGCCAGCGCGACTTCCATGTCGTGCTCGATCATGACGATGGTGATGTCGCGGGAAATGGAATTGAGCAGTTCCAGTATGGTTGCGCGCTCTTCAGAGGACAGGCCGGCAAGGGGTTCGTCCAGCAGCAGCACTTCCGGGTTCTGCGCAAGCGCCATGGCGATTTCCAGGCGGCGCTTTTCTCCGTACGATGTTTGTTCCAGCGGCAAATCGGCTTTTTGCGACAGGCCGACTGATTCCAGCACACTCAGCGCGCGGGATTGCTGGGTGGGATCGGTTGCGAACACGCCCCATGGCTTCCAGCGCAAGCTGGATTTTCCCAGCAGCGCCAGCATTACGTTTTGCAGCAAGGTGTCTTTGCCGAACAGGGTCAGGATTTGATAGGTTCGCGCCAGCCCTATCTGGGCCCGGGCATCGGTCGACATGCGGGTGACATTTTGGCCCAGCAGCGTGATGGCCCCGGCGTCGGAAGCCAGGTCGCCCGCTATCAGGTTGAACAGGGTGGTCTTGCCGGCGCCGTTCGGCCCGATAAGCAGGTGCCGTTCGCCTTTTTCCACGGCCAGGTCCACGCCGCGGGTGACTTTCAGTCCACCGAAGGATTTGGTCAGGCCGCAGACTTCCAGTACCGTGGTCATGGCGTTTCCTTTGCATTGCGTGCCGGCTGCGCAACAGCGGCGGGCTTTGATCTTTGCAGCCATTTGATGGCGCGCTGCACGCCCGGGACAATGCCGCCCGGTACGAACATGACAATGAAAATGAAGACAAATCCCAGCAGCATGATCCAGCGGTCGATGTAGGCGCTTGCGACGTTTTTCAGGGCAACGACCAGCGCGGCGGCGATGACGGGGCCGGCCAGCGTGCCGGGACCGCCGGCGATTACCATCAGCAGCATTTCGGCCGAGTTCGCCAGCGACAGGCTGTGCGGGCTGATGAACTGGTGGTAATAGACATACATCAGGCCGGCGATGGCGCCGAAGAACCCGCTGACGGTGAATGTGATCCAGCGGATCATCCAGACGTCATAGCCCAGCGCGCTCATGCGGCGCGGCTGGTCCCGGGTGCCGCGGATGCTGGCGCCGAATGGGGACCTGACCCAGATGGCGATCAGCGCCCAGATCAGAAGGAAAACGATCAGGGTGAAATAATAGAAATGGCTGGCGTTGTCCAGATCCAGCCCGAAGGGGCTGGGGCGGCTTAAGCCGGACAGGCCGTTGTCGCCGCCTGTTACGCTGGCCCAGCGGTAGGCGATGCCCCACAGGATTTGGCCGAACGCCAGGGTAATCATCAGGAAGCCTAGGCCGGTGGCGCGCAAGGCGATCAGGCCGAAAAGGGCGCTGACCAAGGTTGTGCCGGCCAGGGCCGCGGCGGCCGCTTCGAAGTGGTTCCAGTTCAGGTTCAGCATCAGCCAGCCGCTGGCATACCCCGACAGGCCAAGATACCCCGCGTGCCCCAGGGATGTCAGGCCGGCATAGCCGACCAGCAGGTTCAGGCTTAGCGCAAATAGCGCGGCGATAAGCACTTGGCTGGCAAGGTTGATGTAGTAGTCGCCGCCGACCAGCCATGGAAGCAGCAGCAACAGCGCAAGCAGCGCGACCAGCGATGCGTCGCTTCATGTCGCGATCCTTCCGAACAAGCCGCGGGGCCTTACTGCGAGAATGATGATCATTGGTAAAAACAGAATAATGTAGGAGAGGTCCGGGAACAGCACTTGGCCGAAGGTGTAGATGATGCCGATCACGAAACTGCCGATGAAGGCGCCCATCAGGCTGCCCAGGCCGCCCAGAATGACCACCACAAGCGCCAGCGGCAGCATGTCCGCATCCAGGCCCGGGTATACCGAAAGGATGGGGGCGGCCAGCACGCCGCCGATGCCGGCCAGCGCGGCGCCCAGGCAGAACACGATAGTGAAGAGCCGCGATGACGGGATGCCGATGCCGCGCGCCATTTGCATGTCGTCGACGCTGGCGCGGATCATCATTCCAAGACGGGTCTTGTCAAGCAGCAGCCAAAGGCCGATGCCGATGATAATGCTGAAAACCAGCATGGACAGGCGGTACAGCGGAAACACTTGGCCGAATAGTTGTACGGCGCCGGAAAGCAGTTGCGGTCCGGAAACCGGGCGCGGATCCCCGCCCCACATCCATAGACTGAAATCGGCGATGACAAAGGCTACGCCCAGCGTGGCCAGCACTTGCGACAAGGCATTGCCCGCAAGCCGGCGCAGCATGAAGCGTTCGATCAGGCCGCCCAGCAAGGCGACTATTGCGCCGGCGGCCAGCACTGCTGCGGCGAACCCATAACCCCTGGTCAGGACATCCAGGCCGATGTAGGCGCCCAGCATGAAATACGCCCCGTGCGACAGGTTCGCGATGCGCATCAAGCCGAAAATCAGCGAAAAACCAGCGGCGAGAGTAAAAAGCACGCCGCCGAATGCCAGGCTGTTTAAGGTCTGGATAAGCCAGAAAGACATGAGCTACCCTCCTTGCGGCAGTCATGGCGCGGTGTCACGATTGGCAATGTGAACACCGCGCCGGGTATTATTTTTCGAGATTCTTGGCGGGAGGGTAATCGCGCGTATACACCGGCTTGGACAGGAAGTCTTTTTGATCGTAGGTCCAGAACTGGGTAACGGCCGGGTAGGTCTTGATCACGGAATTGACCAGCTTGCCGTCCTTGCGCTCGACTTTGCGGATATAGACATCCATGATCGGGTTGCCCAGGGAGTCGAGCTTGAAGTCGCCGCGCGGGTCGTTGGGCACTTGGACTTTACGCAAGGCGTCCATGAAGGCGTCCTTGTCTTCGACCTTGCCGCCGATGGTCTTGAGCGCTTGTTCCATCATCAAGGCCGCCCCATAGGCGCCCACATGATAGTAGCCAGGGTCTTCCTTGGCTTCGCGGTTCATTGCCTGGACAAATTTTTGGTTGTTGGGCTTGTCCAGCGCAGCGGTGTACCAGCCGCTGGATACGATGCCGAGCGCTTCGTCGCCCATCGATTTCAAGACGCCTTCGTCCACGGTGGTCATTGCGGCCAGCAGCGGAATCTTTCCCTTGAGGCCATATTCGTTGTATTGCTTGATGAATTTGATGCCGTTGCCGCCTGCGAAAACAGCATAGACCGCATCGACATCCGGCTTGATCTGGCCGATGTAGCTGCCATAGTCGGCCACGTTCAGCGGCGACCACAGTTTTTGCACCACCTTGCCGCCGTTTTCTTCGAATGTGCGCTGGAAGCCGGCGGTGATTTCATGGCCGAAGGCAAAGTCGTCCGCGATGATGGCAATGCGCTTGTACTTCAGTTCTTTCGCGGCGTATTCGCCCATTGGGTGGCTGGGCTGCGCCGATGTGCCGACGGCGCGCACAAACCAAGGGTTGGGTTTGCGCTGGGTCAGGTCTTCGGCCGCCGCGGAGGGCGAAATTACCGGCACACGCGCCTTGCGCATGTAGCCGTCGATGGCGAGCGCCTCGAATGCCGCCAGCGGCCCGATGATGACATCGACTTTGTCTTTTTCGACCAGTTCCTGCGCCTTGGTCTTGGTGATGGCGGGCTGCCCGCCGGTATCGGCGACGATCAGTTCGATCTTGCGGCCGGCGACCATGTTGTTGCGTTCTTTCAGGAAGAGCTGGATTCCGGCCTCCATTTGCTTGCCGCCGGCGGCAAGCGCGCCGGACCTGACGGTGAGAAAACCCAGTTTTATAGGGTCGCCGTCGGCGGCATGGGCGGTAAGGGCGGAGGAAGCGGAAAGGACGAGCGCGGACGTGCCCACGCACAGCAATTTTTTGATCATTGGTTTTGTCTCCGTGACAAATTCAGGGTTATTTTTTTCGTTCTGATATATTACACCAATAAATATTATTGGCAAAAATTCAATTTCCTGAAACTGGATTCGTTTGATTCGATTGGGTTTTAACCTATGAAATTCTTTATGTTGTGCAGTTTTTAACCGCTAATTTGCTCGTATGTGATGTATTATATTGGTTATAAAAATTAATTTCTAATGTATTACGATTGAACCATGAGCCTAGCCAAAATTTCTCTTCCAGCGTCCGGCAGCGGCCTCTTGCGAGAGGTGGTCTACGAACAGTTGCGTGCCGACATCCTTACGTTAAGGCTGCCTCCGGGAACGGAAATGCGCGAGGCCGAACTCGCCGCCCGCTTCGATGTCAGCAAGTCTCCGGTGCGCGATGCCTTGATGCGCCTGGAAAGCGAAAGCCTGGTGATTACCTTGCCGCGGCAGGGCTACCGGGTGGCGCCCGTATCGTTGTCGGATGTCGAGGACATGTTCCATTTGCGCGCCGCGCTCGAGCGCGCCTGCATGGAGCGCATAATCCGCCGGGCGACCGACGAGCAATTGAACTTGCTCGAGCCTTTCCGCACATTCGATGCCGAGGCATGGGGCGGCGGTTTTATCGAATACAACCGCGCCTTTCACCGGAAACTGGCTGACATCGCGTCGAATCCGCGCATGTATGACCAATTGGGAAACCTTATCGACCAGATGGAAAGGGTGGTGCTGATGAGTGTGAACAAGGTCAGGCAAGGCAGCGGCAATACCAGTGTGCTGGTCGATCAGCACTGCCAGATTATCGATGCGCTGCAAGAGCGTCAGGTCAAACGCGCGGAACGTTTGGCAGAGCAGCATATCGCCGCCGCCGGCAAACGCGTCAGCGAAGCAATTTCTAGAAGCATTATTTCGGCGTAGCGGCCCGGCCGGGGTGGCCCTGCGTGGTTCACCGTATCGGGCGCTATCAACAACATTATCAGGAGACAACATGTCAAGCAATGCGAACATAATCAAGGAGGGCGGCATCCAGGTTCGCCTGCACGGGCTGTTCATCGACGGCAAGGAAGTGCCGGCCACGCGTCCCGACGTTCTCGATGTGCTCAATCCGGCGACTGGCCAATTGCTGGCCCAGATAGGCCATGCAAGCGATGCGGATGTCGATCGCGCGGTCCGCAGCGCCGGCGCGGCGTTTGAAAGCGCTGAATGGGCGGGCATGTCCAACCGCAGCCGCGCCAAGCTGGTCAACAAGCTGGCCGATGTGTTCGAGGCTAACCTGGAAGAAATCTACCACCTGGAGACGCTCAATAACGGCCGCTCGCTGAACGAGACCCGTGCCCAGGTATCCCGCCTGCCGGACTTCCTGCGTTACAACGCGGGCTTGGCCATTGCGCGGCGCGATTCGGTAATACCGGTGGACGGCAATTACTTGAACTACACCCTGCGCAGCCCCATCGGCGTGGTCGGCAACTCGACGCCGTTCAATCATCCGTTGATGATCATGATAAAAAGCCTGGCGCCAACGCTGGCTTCCGGCTGCACAACGGTGGTCAAGCCGTCCGAATACACGCCGCTGACCACGCTGCGCCTGGCCGCGCTGTTTGTCGAAGCCGGCCTGCCGCCGGGCGTGTTCAATGTCATCACCGGCCTAGGTCCAACAACTGGCAAAGCCCTGGCCGAGCATCGCGGCCTGGCCAAGTGGGTGCTGACCGGCGGCACCGAGGCCGGACGCATCACCGGCGCTTCGGCCGGCAGCAATTTTGCCCATCAAACGCTGGAACTTGGCGGCAAGACGCCGGTGCTGGTGTTCGACGATTTCGATGTGGACCAGGCTGTCAACTACGCGGCCTTCGGCGGTTTCATCGGCGCCGGCCAAACATGCATTTGCGGCAGCCGTCAAATTGTGCAGGAAAAGGTTTATGACGAATTTGTCGAGAAACTGGCTGCCAAGGCGAAGTCTATCCGCATAGGCAACCCGATCGATCCTTCCATTCAACTGGGGCCGGTCGTGTCCGCCCGTCAGCAGCAGCGGGTGCTGAACTATATTCGCATTGGTCTGGAAGAGGACCATGCGCGCCTGGTGGCAGGCGGCAAGGCGCCGGCTGATCCGGCGCTAAGCAATGGCTTCTTCGTCGAGCCCACGGTATTCGCCGACGTCACCCCCGGCATGCGGATTTTCCAGGAAGAGGTATTTGGCCCGTTTGTCTCTGTGACCAAGTTTTCGACCGAGCAAGAAGGCATTGCCATGGCCAACGATTCGCCGTTCGGCCTCGCCGGCGCTATCCGCACCAATGACGTCACGCGCGCGCACCGGGTCGCGGCAAAGTTGAAATGCGGCATTGTCTGGATCAACGACCACCATCGCCTGGACCCGGCATCCCCCTGGGGCGGCATCAAGGATTCCGGCATTGGGCGGGAGTGCGGCACCGAATCCTTCGACCAGCATTTCGAAACCAAGAGCGTTATGGTTCGCCTGGACGATGCGCCGTTCGATTGGTACAAAGATACCGCCAGCCAGCCGCGGCTTAATTGATTGCGGTCCAGAAAAGGTAACGCCATTCCGGGGCCGGAATGTCGGTTCCCGGAATCCGGAATAAGCCCGGTGTGGTTCCCCTGCGCGCGGCACACCGCGGTTGCGCTTAATAATACAAAGGCAAGAAGACAGAAAAATGAAGAAACAGATGAGTGCGGAAGAGGTGGTATTCCGGGAAGTCGACACCGCGGCCGGCGAGTATCGCGTCAATGCGCGCGTTGCCGGAGAAGGCCCGCCGATTGTGTTGTTTCATTCTCTTCTTGCCGACAACACCAGTTTCGATGCCATCGCCGGCCCGTTATCGGTCGGGCATCAGGTCGTGTTGTTGAATTTGCCGGGATTCGGCGCATCCGATCCGGCGCAAGGCAGTCTGGAAAACGTTGCCGACCGCGTCGCGGCTGCGGTGAAAGCCATGGGTTTTACTCAAGCGCCGGTCTTCATCGGCAATGGCTACGGCGGGTTTGTCGCGCTGCTTACCGCAATTCGCCATCAAGGCATTGCGGCGCGTCTGGTTCTTGCCGATTGCGGTGCGGCGTTTTCCGAATCGGGCCGGGCAGCGTTCAGGGGCATGTCGGCAGTGGCCGCACAAAAAAGCCTTGCCGCAGTTGCGGACGTTGCCATGCTGCGTCTGTTCTCGCCGCAATTCCAAAGCGAGCATCCCGATATCATCGAAGAACGCCGCAAGCGGTTTCTGGCTGTCGATCCGCAAACCTTCCATAATGCTTGCTCCGCTTTGGCCACTTTGGATATGCGCGAGCAGCTGTCGTCGCTTACTGTGCCGGTATTGGTGCTGGTGGGCGAACACGACGAAGCGACTCCCCCCGTCATGTCGCAAGAGCTCGCGGCGCTTCTTCCGAATGCCAGATTGAAGGTGATTCCGGGTTGTGCGCACGTTCCGCAATTGCAGGATCCCACGTTATTTTTGGAAGAGTCTCTGGATTTCATCAACGGGAAAGTCTGATTCGGCATCGGCGCCAAGGGCAAGCTTGGCGCCATGGTTTCATGTCATTGGTCGACTGTGTATGCCCGCAACTTCTCCTCATCCATCATCACACCAAATCCAGCGCCATCCGGCACAACCAAACTCCCCGCCGACAAATCCAGCTTTCCAGCAATAATGTCGTCGCGCATTTTAAGAGGGCCTACGCTTTCCAGGCCTTCGAGCACGTCTAGGCTGGTGGACGCCAGCATGATTTCCGCCATGGTGTTGATTCCTAAACCAAAACCGTGCCCGATCACAACCTTCAGGCCGGCGGCCGCCGCGGTTTCTATCATCCGGCGGCATTTCAGCAGTCCTCCTTGCTTCATCACCTTGAATTTCACGATGTCGGCGCAGTCGGCCCGGATAGCGGCGATCAGGCTTGCATGGTCGGTTATGGCTTCGTCGGCCATGATGGGTATGCCTATCGATTGCCGCACTTTGGCCAGGCCCGCCAGATCGTCGGCGGCGACGGGCTGCTCCAGCAATTGCAGCGCATACGGCTCCAGCAGCCGCCCCAGGGCTATGCTGTCCTGCACACTGTAGTTGGCATTGGCGTCGCCGCGCAGTTGCATGCCGTTGCCTACGGCTTCGCGTACCGCGCGGATTCGGTCCCGGTCGGCCAGGATGCCGCCGCCCAGCTTGATCTTGGCGGATTTGAACCCTTGTGCCAGCCACTGGCTGGCCTCGCTGGCGGCCTGGTCGGGCGGCGTGAGTCCTATCCAGGCATTGAAGCGCACCGTATGCACTACGGCTCCGCCCATGAATTGATGCACGGGTATATCCAGCGAGCGGGCCAGGAGGTCTACGCAGGCCATCTCCAGCGCTGCTTTCGCTTCCAGGAAGCCGGGCAGGGCGTCATCCATCAGTTTCAGTATCTGGTGGATATTCCCGGCATCTTGGCCCTGTACCGCGGGGACCAGGATGGTGCGCAGCGCGGTCAGCGATTGTGCTATGGTTTCCGATGAATAGCCCGGCAGCGGGTCGACATTGCCCATGCCGACGCCGCCGCCCGACGCCACGCGGACAACGATGCTGTGCTGCAAGGTGCTGTTTGCATAGGCATTGCGAAAGCCATCGCCAATCAGCGGAACGGCGACATGCAGGATGTTTATTTCTGTAAGGGGCAGGTAGTGGCTATTCATGATGTTGCGATCCTGGCCGGTCGAAACCGGATCAGTTCACCTTGGCTCCTGATTCTTTGACGATTTGCGCATACTTTGTCATTTCGGCATGCCAGAACGTGTCGAAGTCTTTCCGGCTGCTGCCTACAGGGTCGGCGCCGGCGTCGCTGATGCGTTTCTGGATATCCGGGGTTTTCAATATGGCGACCATGTCCTGGTTGACCTTGTCCAGTATTTCGGTCGGCGTGCCCTTGGGTGCGAAAACGCCATACCAGTTCAGTATCTCGAAATCGCTGATGCCCAGTGCTTCATTGATGGTCGGCACATCGGGCAGGGACGGTATGCGCTTGCTGGAGGTCACGGCAATAGGAATCAGTTTCTTATCCTGGAAATAGGGAACCACCAGCGGCGCCGACGAAAACGACGTTTGCACATGTCCCGCAAGCGCGTCGGCTACGGCGGGCGAGCCGCCGCGGTAAGGGATGTGCGACAGGCTGACTTTCAGCTTGGTTTCCAGTAGAGCGCCCGCCAAGTGCTGGACGCCGCCGCTGCCCGCCGACGCATAGGTGATGGAGCCCGGGCTTTTAAGCGCGGCCTCTTTTACCTGCTGGACGGTTTTGAACCCGGTTTTCGGATTGGCTACCCATATCAGCGGCGTGGTTGCCGTCAGGGTGATAGGCAGAAGATCGGTCGCGGGGTTGTAGGCCATGGTTTTATACAGGTTTTGATTGATGGCTACCTCGGCGGTCGACGAAAGCAGCAGCGTATAGCCGTCGGGCTGCGCTTTCGTCACCATGTCCGCGCCTATCATGCCGCTTGCGCCCGCATGGTTCTCGACGATGACTGTCTGCCCCCATTTTGCCGTGAGTTTATCGGCCACCAGGCGGCCGATAAGGTCTGTTACCCCGCCGGCGGGGAATGGAATAATAAGTTTGACCGCTTTGGTCGGATAGGCTTGCGCCATGGCCATATGCGGCGCCAGCCAGAGCGCGGCGGCAAGCGACGCCGCCATGGTCACGCTGTTGGCCGAGTTAAATTTGATCTTCATGTCTGCCTCTCTATCTAGTTATCGTGTCCGGATGGACTGTTTTCTGTATGGCGGGCGGTATTGCTGTCGGGTCCTGTGCCGAATCCGCCCGCGCCTGCCTCTAGCCTTTGCTGCTGATCTCGCCGCCTCGTGCTTTGGCCGCCAGCCAGCCGCCGTCAACCGTCAGCGTGGTTCCGTTTACATAGGACGCGTCGTCCGACGCCAGGTAAGCGGCCGCTTTGGCGATATCGCTGCCTTCGCCCCAACGGCCCACCAGGGTTTCCCCGCCCCAATCGACGTTTGCATCGTTCTTGGCCTGCGAGTTCAGGGGCGTGGCGATGGAGCCGGGCGCTATGGCGTTGACGGTTACGCCGGAGTGGCGCAGGTCTATGGCCGCACCCCGGGTAAGTCCCAGGACGCCCGATTTCGCCGCGCAATAAGCCGCTCGGTCGGGGCGCCCGACGAAACTGGCGATCGAGGCGATATTGATGATGCGTCCCCAACCTTGTTTCACCATGGCCGGCGCGAATGCGCGAGCGCAATAGAAGTGGCCCGTAAGGTTGATGTCTATCATCTGGCGCCAATCTGAATCGGTGTGTTCCAGCAAGGGCTTGACGATGCGTACGCCTGCGTTGTTAACCAGGATGCTGGCCGCCGCGCCGCATTTTTTTTCAACCTCTGCGGCCAGCGCCGCGACGCTGGCCGAGTCGGTAATATCGACCGCAATGGCATGCGCTGAACCTTGCCCGAGTTCCTCTGCCAGGCGTTGCGCGGCCTCGACGTTCAGGTCGGCAATGACGACGACGGCGCCTTGCGCGGCGAATTCGCGGCAAATGGCGGCGCCCGCGCCGCTGGCGCCGCCGGTGACTACCGCTACTCGGCCCGACATCCTGCCGGCGCCATTGTTGTTCTCCATTTTTTTCTCCTAAGTGGGGTTCAGATGCAGGCAGTCTATCAACGATAAGTCTTTCGTTTTTATGTATTATTGATTAATTAAATTAGGTAAAACGAAAGTTAATGCAGTGCGAAGCTGCGTAATTCGAGAGGGAAAAAATGTCGATACGCGAACTGAAAACATTGATTGCGGTGGCGGAGCACGGCAGCATTTCGGCGGCGGCGGAACGCGTCTTTTTAAGCGTGCCGGCCGCTGCCGCGCAAATCGTCAAGCTGGAGGCCGAGTTCAAGACAGTCTTGCTGAATCGCGCCCGCAAGCCGGCCCAGCTTACGGCGCAAGGCCATGCGCTGGTCATGCGCGCGCGCGAGGTCGTCAGCAACTATGCACAGTTATACGAAGCGGTATCGTCGTCGGAAGACTTGACCGGCGTGCTGAATATCGGCGCTATACCTACCGCGTTGACGGGGGTGATACCGAAAGCGCTGATCGCCTTCCGGCGCGCCCATCCCAGGGCCCAGATCCGGCTTGAACACGGGCTGTCTCCGTCTTTGGCCCAGCGTTTGCGTCATCGGGAGCTGGACGCCGCGATTATCAGCGAACCCCAGCGTCCCATACCCGATCTGCAATGGACTGCTTTTACGCAAGAGCCCATTGTGGTGATTGCATCGGCTACCCTTCCTGTCCAAAGCGACCGATCGCTGTTGCGCGCCTTTCCGTATATACGGTTCAACCGCAATTTCTGGGTCAACCGCATCATCGAAGAAGACCTCCAGCGCCGCAAACTCTTGACCAATCCCATCATGGAGCTGGATTCGCTGGAAGCGATCGGGCAGATGGTGCGCTATGGGCTGGGCGTGTCTATCATCCCCTTGAGCAGCCGAACGTTTTTGCGGCTGCACCGCTTGCAGGCTGTTCCGTTCGGCGAACCGGGCCTGATGCGATCCATCGTCCTGGCCCAGTCGTCCGACAGCAGTAAAGTGCGGCTGACGTCGGCGTTCAAGGATTGCCTGCTTCGGGCGGGGAATATGCATGCGGCAAAGTAGCTGTCATCTTGCCGGGGGCTTGAAAATTTCCGCATCGTCCCCATAATCCATGAACATCCAGCCACGGATAGTCGCCCTGGCGCATGTCCCATTTTCCCGCCGATGGCAGTCAGCGCAAGCATAAAGGCATGTCATTTGCTGCTGGCGGGGTTTTGCCGGGCCATTCGTCGCCGGATGCCCGGAATATCGTTTTTATTGAATAATTTATTTTTTGCGTGGTCTAACAATGAGTCAAACTGATACGCCCGTCTCCTCGTCAGAAACCTTGGGCTTCCAGGCCGAAGTCAAGCAGTTGCTGCATCTGATGATTCATTCCCTGTACAGCAACAAAGACATATTCCTGCGGGAGCTCGTGTCCAACGCGTCCGACGCCTGCGACAAGCTGCGTTTCGAAGCTATCGATAACCCTGATCTTTTCCAGGGCGATACGGACCTGCGCATACGCGTCGAATTCGACAAGGATCAGCGCACGGTCACGATTTCCGATAACGGCATCGGCATGACCCGCGATGATGCGATCAGCCATTTGGGCACCATCGCCCGTTCGGGCACCAAGGAATTCTTTACCAACCTGACGGGCGATAGCCAGAAGGACGCGCAGCTTATCGGCCAGTTCGGCGTGGGTTTCTATTCCGCGTTTATCGTGGCGAAAAAGGTGTCGGTATTAAGCCGCCGCGCGGGCGTGGCGGAAACCGAATCGGTCTTGTGGGAATCCAATGGCGAGGGCGATTTCACCATTGCTCCTGTCGAGAAGGCGGATCGCGGCACATCGGTAACCTTGTACTTGCGCGACGAGGAAGACGATTTCCTGAACGGCTGGAAGCTGCGCGAGGTATTGCGCCACTATTCCGACCATATCTCCTTGCCCATCCAGATGCAGAAGGAAGAATGGGATAGCGAAAAATCGGAGCAGGTCAAGAAGAACGAATGGGAAACCGTGAACCAGGCCAGCGCCTTGTGGACCCGTTCCAAATCCGATATCACCGACGAGCAGTACCAAGAATTCTACAAACATATCGCCCACGATTACGACGACCCACTGGCCTGGACGCACAACCGGGTAGAGGGTCGCAGCGAATACACGCAGTTGCTGTATGTTCCCAAGCATGCGCCCATGGATATCTGGGACCGCGACGGCCGCAAGGGCGTCAAGCTGTATGTGAAGCGCGTCTTCATCATGGACGATGCCGAACAGTTGTTGCCCAATTATCTGCGCTTCGTGCGCGGCGTGATCGATTCGGCCGATCTGCCCTTGAACGTATCGCGCGAAATCCTGCAGGAAAGCCGTGATGTGCGCGCGATCCGCGAAGGGTCGGCCAAGCGCATCCTGTCCTTGCTGGAAGACCTGGCCGAGAACAAGGCGGAACGAGTATGCTGACGTTCTGGACGCAGTTCGGCCAGGTGCTCAAAGAGGGCGCGGGCGAGGACACGGCCAATATAGAGCGCATCGCCAAGCTGCTGCGTTTCGCCTCGACGCATGCGCGGCAACGCTGCGCAAACGGTTTCCTTCGCCGATTACGTGGCCCGCATGAAAGAAGGCCAGGACAAGATTTACTACGTCAGCGGCGAGTCGTATGCCGCGGCCAGCAACAGCCCGCATCTTGAGATTTTCCGCAAGAAGGGCTGGAAGTCCTGGTGTTGTCCGACCGCGTCGACGAGTGGATGCTGTCTTATCTGCGCGAGTTCGATGGCAAGTCGCTGAGTTCGATCGCCAAGGGCGGCCTGGATCTCGACCCACTAGCGGACGAAGACGAAAAGAAACACCAGGCGGAAGTCGCTGAAGACCTTCAAGCCTTTGGTCGAGCGCTTGAAGACGGTGCTGGCCGACAAGGTGAAAGAGGTGCGTGTAACGGGCCGCCTGGTGGATTCGCCGGCTTGCGTGGTGGTCGATGAAAACGAGCTTAGCCCGCACTTGATGCGCATGCTGCAGGCGGCGGGGCAGGCGGCGCCCGAGGTCAAGCCTATTCTGGAAATCAATCCTGAACATGCCTTGATCGCCCGCATGCAAGGCGCGCCGGAGGCCGATTTCTCCGAATGGGCATGCTGCTGCTGGATCAGGCGATGCTGGCGGAAGGCGCGCAACCTGGCGATCCGGCGGCTTTCGTCAAGCGCATGAACCGTTTGTTATTGGGCGCTGGCGCGTAAACATGGGCTTGACCGCATCGGCCGCAGGGTTGCGCTTGTCGTTAGGCGCGGGCGCGTAAACGCCATGCGCGGCGCAGTCCGGCGTTAAAGCCGGACGCTTACGCTTACACCGGCGGCAGTTGCCGCCGGAACCAATTGCTTTCCCGGCCGAACCGTTCCCAGTCGAACGATGGGCCGGGATCGGTCTTGCGCCCGGGCGCGATGTGTTCGTGGCCGCGCACCGCCTCCAGCGGATACCGCAGCGCGCAGCGCCGGCACCAGCCGGGCCAGGGTGTGGTATTGTTCCGGCGTGTAAGGCAGGTTGTCGGTGCCTTCCATTTCGATGCCGATCGAAAAGTCATTGCAGCGCTCGCGCCCCGCGAAGCCGATACGCCGGCATGCCAGGCCCGTTTGTCGGTGGAGACGAACTGCACGATGCCGCCATCGCGGCGCACAAAAAAATGCGCCGACACCGCAAGCCGCGCAGTCGCGCAAGCCAGGGATGGGCGTCGTAGTCCAGCCGGTTCAGGAAAAGATCGACCACTTCGCTGGGCCGCCGAAAATGCCGGGCGGCAGGCTGATGTTGTGCATGACCAGAAGGTAGGCATCTTCGCCCGCCGCGCGCATGTCGTGGTTGGGCGATGGCGCGTGCGCAACGCCGGATTGGAGGTTCAGCCAGCCATGCCGGTCCAGGGCAAGCCTGCTCATGGCCGCACGCCGAGCTTGGCGTGTTCTTCAGCTGCACCAGATGCGGCCATTGCTGAGAACGGCTTCGGAGCGGGGCATATGGATACCGCAATGTTCGCACCTGACCATGGCCTCGTTATGCTGCACAGGCGGTGCGCCGCGTCTGGGCGCCTGCTTGCGGCTGACGGCCGTTGGCCTGGTTTTTGCCGTTCTGGCGCGCCGCGATGCGGGCGATCAGCAAGGCGGCGATAATGAATACGACCCAGAAAACTAGTTTTTCCCACATTAGCCTCGGTGCAGAATGACGTCGAGCACGAAACGGCTGCCGCTATAGGCCAGCAATAAGAAGGCAAAGCCCACCAGCGTCCAGCGCAAGGCAATGCGGCCGCGCCAGCCGCGCCTGTAGCGGCCCAGCAGCAGAATGCCGAAGGTAAGCCACGACAGCAGGGTGAACACGGTTTTATGATCGAAGGGCAGCAGTTGCTGCTTAGCCGCATGGAGACGACGGCGCCCGTGATAATGGTCCAGGTCAGCAGCACGAAACCAATCCAGATAAGGCGAAACAGCAGCCGTTCCTGCATCAGCAGGGGCGGCATGGCGTCGAGCGCGCGGCCCAGCGTGCTACGGCCTTGGATGGTCTTGTTCGAAGGCCGGTGCAGCTGGCGATCGGCGCGCCATCAGCATGGCGTGCAGCGCCGCGACGGTGATCAGGCCGTAGGCGGTCAGCGCGATGATCAGGTGCATGCGCAGCCAGCCGTTATTGGCATGGGCCACAATATGCCCGTAGGGAAACACGGCCCCGAGCAGCGCGGCCAGGGCGGCGACGGGCAGTCAGCAATGAGCGCAGCCCGTCGATGCGCACCAGCAGGCTTTCGAACCAGAAGATGACCATGCCCAGCCAGAGGCCGCCGATAGCGCCAGCGCCCAGCCCAGATGCAGGTATGCCGGCGCCGAGCATGGCCTGCGGACCAGGGCGATGCCGTGCAGCACAAGGCGCCGGCCAGGCAAGCCCGGCCGAAAGCCGGTTCCGCCTGCGAGCCGCCCGTGCTTAGCGGCCGCCAAAGCGAGGAGCCAGCACGGCGTAAGCCAGGCGGCCAGCAGTGAAATACAATGCCTGCAGACATAGACCGTGATTTCTGGTCAGCCAGTGCGTGCAAGCCCTAACGGATATTCTCCATATACCGATATGCGACTAGTTTAAGCGAAACCAACTCATGCTCGATAACCTGACCCAACGTCTTTCGCGCGTCGTCAAAACCATGCGCGGCGAAGCCCGCCTGACCGAGGCCAACACGCAGGAGATGCTGCGCGAAGTGCGCATGGCCCTGCTCGAGGCCGACGTGGCGCTGCCGGTGGTGCGCGATTTCGTCGCCCGGGTCAAGGAGAAGGCGCTGGGCGAGGAAGTCGCCGGCAGCCTGACGCCCGGGCCAGGCGCTGGTCGGCATGGTCCATAAAGAACTCACGTCGCTGATGGGCGGCGACCTGGGGCCGATGCCAGCGAACTGTCGCTGGCGCAGCAGCCGCCGGCGTCATCCTGATGGCGGGCTTGCAGGGCGCCGGTAAAACCACCACCACCGGCAAGCTGGCGCGCTGGCTGGCCGAAGGCGGCCACAGCCAGAACGGCCGCAAGACCGGCAAGAAAAAAGTGCTGGTGGTCAGCGCCGACGTCTATCGTCCCGCCGCCATCGAGCAGCTGAAGACCGTGGCGGCCCAGGTCGGCGTCGATTTCCTGCCCGTCCGACCGACCAGAAGCCCGAAGACATCGCGCGCGGCGCGCTGGATCACGCCACGCGCCATCACTACGACGTGCTGATCGTCGATACCGCCGGCCGGCTGGGCATCGACGAAGCGATGATGCGCGAGATCCGCGCGCTGCACGACGCTGCTCAAGCCGATCGAAACGCTGTTCGTGGTCGACGCCATGCAGGGCCAGGACGCCGTCAATGTGGCCAAGGCGTTCAACGAGGCCTGCCGCTGACCGGCGTGGTGCTGACCAAGCTCGACGGCGATGCGCGCGGCGGCGCGGCGTTGTCGGTGCGCCACGTCACCGGCAAGCCCCTGAAGTTCGTCGGCGTGTCCGAAAAGCTGTCGGGCCTGGAGCCTTTCCATCCCGAACGCATGGCCCAGCGCGTGCTGGGCATGGGCGACATCGTGTCGCTGGTCGAAGCAGGCGCAGAAGACCATCGATGTCGACGATGCGCAAAAGCTGGCCGCCAAGATGAAGTCGGGCGACAAGTTCGACCTGAACGATTTCCGCGCGCAGATCGCCCAGATGAAGAACATGGGCGACATGGGGTCGATGCTGGAAAAACTGCCCGCCCAGTTCTCCCAGGCCGCCGTCCAGGTGCGACGGCAAGCAGGCGGCCAAGCAGATCCGCCGCACGGAAGGCATCCTGAATTCCATGACGGCGCTCGAGCGCGCAAGCCCGAACTCATCAAGGCGTCGCGCAAGCGCCGCATCGCCACCGGCTCCGGCGTGCAGGTGCAGGAAGTCAACCGCATGCTGGCCCAGTTCGAGCAGATGCAGGGCATGATGAAGCAGATGAAGAAGGGCGGCATGGCCAAGATGATGCGCGCCATGGGCGGCCTCAAAGGCCTGGGCAAAGGCGGCTTCGGCGGATTACGGTAAGGCTCTGGCGTCAACAGGCCTTAGCCTCCGCCCACCGCCACCACGATCTCGATTTGGTCGCCGTCGGCCAGCGGGGTTTCCCCATGCCGGCTTTTAGGCACGATATCGCCGTTGGCTTCGACGGCGATACGTTTTCCCTGGTAGCCAAGAAAGGCGATCAGATCGGCAATGGTGGCTACCTGCTCAAGCGCCTGGGGCTTGCCATTTAGGGTGATGTTCATTTCATATCCTGAAAAACAAAAATTAAGGCCACAGGCCGGATTGCGCGCCCTTGGGGCCAGCCCGGCCCTACTATTTCAGGCGCTGAATTTATCGGTGGCTTCCAGCAGCCTGGTTAATATGCCGGGTTCGTCGAAAGCGTGACCGGCATCGTCGACCAGATGGAACTCGGCCTGCGGCCATGCCTTGTGCAAGTCCCACGCCGTTTTGGCGGGCGTGCAGGCATCGTAGCGGCCCTGGATAATCACTCCTGGAATAGCATGCAGCAGCCCGGCATTGCGCAGCAACTGGCCTTCTTCCATGAAGCCCTTGTTCATGAAATAGTGGTTCTCAATCCGGGCAAAGGCCAGCGCCGCATCGTCGGCGGCGTGGGCGAGCGCGTGGGAAGTATTGGGTAATAAGGCAATAGTATGGCTTTCCCATTGCGTCCAGGCGTGCGCCGCTTCCAATTGTACTTTGCGGTCGCTGCCGGTAAGCCGCTTGTGATAGGCCGCCATCATGTCGTGGCGCTCGTCCTGGGGGATGGGCGCCAGGTAGTTTTCCCATCGATCGGGAAAGAGCCACGAGGCGCCTTCCTGGTAGAACCATCGCAATTCTTCCCGCCTGCACGCGTAAAGATGCCGCGCACAATCAGTTCGCTGACACGACGGGGATGCGTCTGGGCATAGGCCAGGGCCAGCGTCGAGCCCCAGGATCCGCCGAACACCAGGGCTGTTCTGCTTCAGCACTGCTCGCGCAAACGTTCGATGTCGGCGACCAGATCCCAGGTGGTGTTGTTTCCAGGCTGGCGTGCGGAGTCGACCGGCCGCAGCCGCGCTGATCGAACAACAGGATGTTATAGCGGGCCGGATCGAACAGCCGCCGGTGGGCGGGCGAACAACCGCCGCCGGGGCCGCCGTGCAGGAAGACGGCCGGCTTGCCCTGCGGGTTGCCGCAAAGCTCCCAATACACTTGGTGGCCGTCTTCGGTATTCAAAAAGCCTTGAGAATAGGGTTGGATTTCCGGGTACACGTGAACAGTCCTTAAGTCAGAGAAGCCGGCGTCGGCCGATGGGCGGATCGGCCGCTATTTGCGAGTGAAAATCAGGTCCCATACGCCATGCCCCAGGCGCAGCCCGCGCGTCTCGAATTTGGTCTGGGGGCGAAAGTCCGGGCGCGGGGCATAGCCGTCAGGCGAGGTATTGGCCAGGCTGGGTTCGGCGCCCAGCACCGTCAGCATTTGTTCGGCATAGTTTTCCCAGTCGGTGGCGCAATGGATATAGCCGCCGGGCGCAATTCGGCTGGCCAGCAGGGCGACGAACGCCGGCTGGATCAGGCGGCGCTTATGATGGCGGCTTTTGGGCCAGGGGTCGGGAAAGTAGATGTGCACCCCGGCCAGGGAATCCGGCGCGATCATGTCGCGCGCGACTTCGACGGCATCGTGCTGGATGATGCGGATATTGGGCTGGCCCGATTCGTCGATGCGTTTGAGCATGGCGCCCACACCGGCATTGAAGACTTCGACCCCCAGGAAGTTGTCGCCGGGCCGGGCCTGCGCGATTTTATGAGTGGTTTCGCCCATGCCGAAGCCGATTTCCAGGACGGTGGGCGCGGAGCGGCCGAACACCTTGGAAAAATCCAGCGTGGCGTGGCGGTAGGGCAGCGACCACAGCGGCAAAAGGCGCTCCAGCGCTTCTTTTTGTCCGGGAGTGATATGGCGCGCCTATGCACGAAGCTGCGGATGTGGCTGGCGCCCGAAGGCGATGTCGACGTGACGACATTATCTAGGACGGGTTCGCCGCCTGCCTGGGCTGAAGGACTGCCGTCCGCCGGGGCCGGCAAGCCGGAATTGGTTGGGGGAATTATATTCATAGCCTGAATTGTAGTGATTGCCGGAAGTTTTTTCAGGCGAGGGCGGCAAAGAATGTTTTTGCCTCGCGGCAAGAATGCCGGGGTGGCGCTATAATTCGTGGCTTTCATTTTAAGCGGGGCCGCAGGCTGCGGCCCGATGGCTTGATCGCCGCCCTTTACCGGGACAGGCGGGTGTATCTCAATGGTAGAGAAGCAGCTTCCCAAGCTGATGACGAGGGTTCGATTCCCTTCACCCGCTCCACTGTTACATTCTACCGGATTCCATGGACGTCCAGTAAGGTCTGTAAGTCATTGAATGTTGGGAAGTTTTTTCAATTCGATGTTCTACCGACGTCCACCGAAATCCACCCGTATCCAGCCCCAATGTGTACATAAATATGTACATAAATGCGGGTGGCGCCGGTTTCGGGTTGTTGGTGGGCGAAATTCCGTGACGAGATCAGCATCTAGCACTGAACCTAACGTTCAGGAGTTAGAGCTATGGCGCTTTCTGAGATGGCCGCGCGCAAGGCCAACGCAACAGGCAAGGCGTACGCACTTGGCGACTACGACGGACTTTCGTTATTCGTCACCGACAAGGGTGGCAAGTCTTGGCACTTTCGTTACTATTGGGCGGAGAAAAACCCGCTCGCATCTCTCTTGGGACTACCCGGAGGTGACGCTGCGCGATGCGCGCGCCCTGCGTGATGAGGCGCGGGCTTTGGTGGTCAAGGGCCTTAATCCACGCACCGACCGTAAACGTAAGCAATTGGCCATCATGCTGGCCGGCGAACATACCTTTATGGCGGTGTACGAGAAATGGCGCGACCACCGCAAGCTTTCCCTTGAAGAAGGCCGCCAGACCACCCTGGAACAGATCAAGCGCGTCTTCAAGAAGGACATATTTCCCGTGTTGCAATATCTCTCGATCCACGAGATCACCCGCGCCCACCTGCTCGATATCATTGCTAAAGTCGAGGCACGTGACTCCCTGTCCGTGGCCGAGAAACTGCGCACGTGGTTTGGGCAACTGTTCAAGTATGGCAAAGTGGTGGTTCCTGGCATGGCCGAGAACCCCGCGACGGACCTGGATGTCGTGGCGGTGCCGCTGCCGCCGGTGAACCACAACCCGTTCTTGCGGATGCCTGAGTTGCCGGCGATGCTGCAGACGCTACGTAAGTATCGCGGCCGCCTGCAAACACAACTTGGAGTACGTCTGTTAATGTTGACCGGGGTACGCACTGGCGAACTGCGCTTTGCCACGCCCGATCAATTCGATCTGACCGAGGGCTGTGGATCATTCCGGTGGAAAGGCTTAAGCAGCGCAAGCTTCTGACGCGCAAGAAACGCAAGCGCCTCAGCGACATCCCGCCCTACATCGTGCCCTTGTCCGTGCAGGCCATCGAGATTGTTCGCCACATGCTCGCGCAGTCCAAGCCCGCTCAGGTCTATCTGTTCCCAGGCCAAAAATGCCTGAAGCGTCCGATCAGCGAGAACACCCTCAATGGCGCGCTCAAGCGCATGGGCTACGAAGATCAACTGACCGGGCATGGCATCCGTGCGACGATCTCGACTGCGCTCAACGAGCTCGGCTATCTGAAGGTGTGGGTGGATTCGCAGCTCTCACATGCCGACCCCAATCGGATCAGCGCCACATACAACCATGCCGAGTACGTCGCGCAGCGCCGCCTCATGATGCAAGACTGGGCGGATCGCCTCGACCTATTCGAGCAGAACGGGGTAAAGGCGGCAAGTACGCTGTTGACGATCCACCTGCAAGGCTTACCAGCGTTCGCAGGAGCGCGCTCCGCCAACGCTCCGGTTCCCTTAACACGGCGGCGCCTATCCTACAGGTGACCGCGCCCGGGCAGGGTATGCCCACGGTCTCGCCCTCGGCCCAGCGGCTTTCCGCCGGGCCTTGCCTGACTATGCGCAACCAGTGCCTACGAACAACATCGCGAACGCTCGAAGTTGCTCGATAAGTTTGACGCGCCTCACAATCTGCGTGTGGTCGACTACGCCAAATTGGCAGGTAAGTCGCGTCGGTGGATCAGTTACGAGATCCAGGCTGGTAATTTGCTCGCATTGAGCGTGGGTCACCGAGGGTTGCGCGTACCGGACTGGCATCTCGATCCGCTCAAGAATCGCTTGGTTCAGATGCTCATGAGGCAGACCCAGGGCGTGGACGCATGGCAGCTTTACGATGCGTTGTCGCAACCGCATGCTCAATTGGGCGGTCGGGCCCCCATTGAGGCCGTGAAGGGCGGGAGTCTTCAGAAGATTGCCATGCTGGTGCGCTCAACGCTCGCTGAAGATGCCAGTGTATCAGGGTTGAATCGAGATGCTGAAAGAGCGTGGGAGGGGAAGACCGAGTGCATTTTGTCCGAGTGGACGGCAGACGCAGCCCAGCCACATTGGCATTAAATCGGGAGGCGCTTATCGTAGGTTGAGTCAGGAAGGCTCCTGGTGGTACCTGCGATTGCCTGAGCTTCCTGGGACTGTCATTACGTCATTATCGGCTTTTGGGTGATTCTTTCTCGGTATCACAGCATGTCAGGCCGGTCTAGCCGCGCCCATACTTAGGGAGTAAATCCCGAGTCGTGGCCGTCGATTCGATCCGAAGTTTTCCGCAATCAGATGTTGCAAGTCCTACAGGAGACGCCAAAAGTCTTGCCGGAACGTTACATGATTGTAATCCTTGCAACCATGTGTATGGTGACACAGGAATTTTACAAGCATATGAAAGCAGCGAATAGCAATTTCTGATACGTCCGAGTACCGCTGCACGTCATCCCAGAGCGCCACCTATGGGCCGTTGTCTGGCTACCAGCTTGGTGGCCCCGGGTCTCACATTTCGTTGGGCCGGTGTTTACCGGTGATAGAGGGGTCATTCGTAAGGTAGTCGTTGCAAGGAGCAAGAGATGCAAGAGGTTGCGCTATCGAAGGTCTACTATCGTCCCGTCGAGGCGGCCATCCGCTGGGCGGGCCTGCTGCGTTACGAGAAGGACATCATGTCTGCGATCACGACGCCGAGGCATCTGCCTTTGGCGTTCGATTGTCCACGATGGACCGAGCTGCGGCTTTGCACGGATCGTATCTACGACGCCATCGTTAACGGCGAACTGCCCTATGGGCGCGATGGAATCACCGCCGAAGATCAGTCGCTCTGGGACTCTCCTGCTCTCACCGTTCGTCATGTGGATCTTAAACGCTGGATAGGACGGCATTATCCGAATCAGCGCCCGGGTTTCTTGTTTACCCGCAGCGAGCGGATCGTCCATCCAGTCATCACCCTAGAAGCGGGGCACGCGATGCTGGTGGAGCGCGAGGCACTGAAAACGCAGCTTGACCAGCGCCGCCGCCAACTGCTGGCGCTGCAGGCACTGTATGAAGGGCTCATGAAACGAGCAGAGGCCATTTCTGCCTGCACAAACGGCCCTATCAGTGATCGTGCTGAGGCAACCTATTTGAACATCATAGGCGGGATGTTGACGCTGATGCTGGGGACGTCACCATCGGGCAAGGCCTACTCCAGTTTCAGGACTCAGGAAGCCGTCGTGAGCGCGCTGATTGCGCATCACCATAGCGTCATGGGAATCACGGAACGGACGTTGAACGGTAAGTTTGCCAGTGCAAGGCGCAGGCTACGTAGCGCAAATACCTGAGCGCTTCCAGCTTGTATCTGCAGTCCCGCAAATTGCATTTGCAATGTACTTTCACACCCGTTTCGATTGAATAGAGGTTACGCCAACAAGCGCTACCGAGCGTTAAGGAGTGACCCTATGTCGCAGACACCAGCCTTGCCACCGGGCGAACGCCGCATTTTGCGGCGCGAAGAGGTTGAAGCCAAAACGGGCTTTAAGCGCGCCCATATCTACAACCTGATGAAGAAAGGCCAGTTTCCGAAGGCATTGCGCCTCGGGGTGCGCGCGGTCGGCTGGGACTCCGCTGAGATTGATCAGTGGATCACCGAGCGCCTGAATAACCGGGCCTGACCGCTTTCCCTCACATTTCTACACCCATACGGAGAGCGCCATGCAGGTTGTATCCATCATTTCTACCAAAGGCGGCGTGGGTAAGACGACCACCGCCGCCAACTTGGGCGGGTTCGTCGCCGATGCAGGTCTGCGCGTGCTACTACTTGATTTTGACATCCAGCCCACACTGTCGTCCTACTATGAGCTGGCACATCGTGCAGCCGGCGGCACCTACGAGTTGCTCGCTTTCAATGAGCAGCGTATCGAGCAGTTGGTGTCCCGGACCGTCATTGCTGGCCTGGACTTGGTGGTGTCCAACGATGATCGGGGCGAACTGAACACACTGCTGCTGCATGCGGCCGATGGACGCCTGCGGCTGCGCCACCTATTGCCGGTACTGGCACCACTCTATGACTTGCTGCTGATCGATACGCAGGGGGCGCGCAGTGTGATGCTGGAGATGGCCGTGCTGGCTTCTGACTTGGCGTTGTCGCCTGTCACCCCCGAAATCCTGGCTGCACGCGAATTACGGCGCGGAACCATGCAACTGATTGAGGATATCGCGCCGTACCGCCGCCTGGGCATCGAGCCGCCGCCTTTGCAGTTGCTCATTAACCGGGTGCATCCTGTGTCGTCCAATGCCCGGCTGATTCAGCAGGCGCTTCGCGATCTGTTTCAGGGGCAGGTTGGCCTTCGTGTACTGGACACGGACGTGCCGGCCATCGAAGCCTATCCCCGCGCTGCGACACGTGGTCTGCCAGTACATCGCATCGAGTACCGACAGCCGACGGGCCGAGTGGCGCCCGCCGCACTCGAAACCATGCGATCGCTTGCCATTGAACTCTTTCCGTTGTGGAAAGAGCCGTTGGCCCGAGTGTCTGGTCGCCCGAAGCAATCGCATCAATCAAGGAGTACCCGCCATGGCTAACGCGCATGAGTTGGCACGTGGCCATAAGCGGCTGCGCGCCCTGATTGAATTTGCCATCGGTGAAGGCTGGCACGTCAAGCGAACGTCAGGCGGTCATCTCAAGTTCACCAAGGCGGGATACGCGCCGATCTACACCAGCACGACGGCAAGCGACCATCGAGCCAGTCTCAATGCGCAAGCCCAGATTCGGCGTGCTGACCGGCAATGCCGCCCGACTCATGAAAACCCTCTTCGGGGAACAGGCCATGTCTGACATGACGTCCCAGGATATGGCAACCAAGTTGCTGGCCGCAGGTTTTGAGCGCAGCAGCCCGTCTGCTTCTGAGCTGAGCGACCCGATCGCCGATACCCCCATGGTCGTCACCTTGGAGCAGTTACGTCCCTACGATCACGATCCCCGCATGAAGCGCAATTCCGCGTATGAGGAGATCAAGGCCTCTATTCGAGAACGTGGCTTGGACGCATCACCGGCCATCACCCGGCGACCGGGCGCAGAGCACTACATCATCCGCAATGGTGGCAACACGCGGCTAGCCATTCTGCGCGAACTGTGGTCAGAAACCAAGGACGAACGCTTTTTCCGTATTTCCTGCCTGTTTCGGCCTTGGCCAGAGCGGGGCGAGATCATCGCCCTCACGGGGCATCTGGCCGAAAACGAGTTGCGCGGTGGCCTGACTTTTATCGAGCGTGCGCTCGGTGTAGAAAAAGCCCGCGGGTTCTACGAACAGGAAAACGGTGCAGCGCTGAGCCAATCCGAACTCGCGCGCCGCCTTGCCGCCGATGGTTATCCCGTGCAGCAATCCCACGTCAGCCGCATGTCCGATGCCGTGCGCTATCTGCTGCCGGCCATCCCGACCGTGCTTTATGCTGGACTGGGTCGTCACCAGATCGAGCGGCTTGCCGTCATGCGCAAGTCATGTGAACGTATCTGGGAGCACCACGCGAAAGGCAAGGCGGTATCGCTGGATTTTGAGAGTTTCTTTCAGGAGGCGTTGACCCAATTCGATACCCAGGTGGAGGAGTTTTCCTGGCAACGCGTGCAGGACGAACTGATTGGACAAATGTCTGACCTGCTGGATGTGGACTATGACGTCCTGAGCCTGGACCTGAATGACTCCGACCGCCGACAGCGCGCCCTGGTCAGCGAGCCAACGCTCATGGGTTCGCCTGCGCCGTTACCCGCACCCACGGCAGCGCCATCTTCTGTGGTTGAAATACTGCCCACAGCCTCGGCGCCACTCAGTGCGCCGCCTGTCAGCCCACCTGCGGTGATCTCGGCGACACGCGAAGCCATCGTGGGTGCTAACGATGCCAACACCGGTCTGCAGGAACATATCATCTCGACAGCCCCCACGACCGAGCGGCTGCAATCTATTCAACGCATGGTGGCCGACCAGTTGGGTGACGCGATACCGCCCGAATTTTCGACCAACGTGCTGCAATCCATTCCTGTGCAGGCCGGTGGTTTGTATCCGATCTCCGATGTCTGGTACATCGATCCGGGGTTGGATACACCCGATCGGCTTCGAACTCACATCGAACAGTTCGCGCGGGAGATCGCCGACGAGGTTGGCGTGGCTGACTGTGTGCAGGCGAGCTCCGGTGGTATCGGGTTCCGTTGCTGCGAATGGCAGGAAAGCCTGCCGGTAGCCGCACGTGCTGTCGTGAGTTTGTTGAGGGCCATGAGCGGCCAGCCTATCGCTGTGCCAGAGCCTGATGATGAGCGCCTGGCTGCTCACTTGCCGGTACTGCTGCACGGCAATGGCCAACAGGCTCCTGGTTTGAGCGACACCGCCTTGGTCAAGTTGTTTCGCTTGTTGCGCCTGGCAAGACGCCTGATGGAGCTTGACCTCGATAGACCCAATCGCGGTGCGTGAGAGAGGAGGATCGTCATGTCCACACCACACCCCTTGAATCAGGCCGTTATTGCCCAGGCGCTGTATGATCTGCGTAATGGCCAATTGCGCCGCTGTAAGGCGATGGGGTTCGGTGAGGAAGAGCTTAACGCGCTCAAGCGTCCCGAACTGATCAGCGTGCTCCTTAATGCTTCCGTGTCGTGGTGCTCTGTGTCGATCAATCGAGACGTGGTCAGGCGGTTGCTGCAACAGGCTCAGGACGCGGAAAAAGAGATCGCTTTCGTGGATCGCATGCTTAGCCTTGGTGCCAGTACAGAAATGGTCGGTCGTTTCTACGGTTTGACGCATCAGGAGGTCGCGCTGCGGCGCGAGATGTTGGGGCTGCCCAAACGCAAGGGGCGTCACCCCGTGCTGGATGAAGAGCAAGATACGGCGCTGTGGAAGCAGTGGAGGGCGCTCGCGAAAGCCAGAAGCATTGCGTGCGATGATGAAGCCGCCATTCTGGATGCCGCCATGGACCTGGCCGAAGGCATGTCGCTGCCGCTATCCGTGGTCTGGTCAGCAATCAAGGGCTGGGTTGACCAAGGGTTGGGCTAGATCGTGTCGGCCCATGACGCGAGTCGGCACGATGGTCCCGTCTTGCTTTCCAGCCTGTTGGACTGTGCGCTGACGGATCTTTCATCCGGACAGAACCCGACGAGCGACGGGTTTCTCTATAGCGGTAACCGGCACGAGAGCGTTCCGCGCCGGCTCTTTCTCGACAGACGATTGACACCGCTGGAGCGCAACGCGTGGCAAGTCTTCCGGCTGCTGCTCAATGATGACGGTGTCACGGCGTTCCCTACCTATGAGCAATTGCGACCCTGGCTGGCCTCGATGCCGTGTGGCGCTCAGGCCTCGCATGAGACCGTGGCGCGCGCACTGACCCTGTTGCGTCTGACGCGTTGGCTCAGTCTGGTGCGCCGCCGACGCGATCCCAAAACGGGTCGTATTCTGGGCAACCTCTATGTGCTGCACGACGAACCTTTGACACCGTTTGAAGCCATGCAGCTTGACCCGGATTATTTGGAACTGGTCAGTCAGTCTCTGAGCCATTCGGCCAAGGTCGTTCAGATCGTCGGCCTAAACACCTTGCAGGAAATTGCTGATGATCCCTTGTTGCAAGGACGCACTTTACCCTCACGTTTGTACGTGCTAGCGCAACGCCTGCAGCAGGAAATCCCAGACAAGAGTTATCCACAGGAGGGGGGCCACCACGAATCCGAAGCAGGCCGTTCAGGCTTACTTCGGAATGTCGAAGCGCCGTCTTCGGAATCCGAACCAGGGGTGAAACCTGCGTCAAACGGCACTCTTCCGAATCCGAAGAAGGACCGTACAGTACGTAAGGTAAGTATTAAAGAAGTACGTACGGCTGAGTCCGTTCGCGGGGCACAGAACTTACGCTTGCCACAACGTTTTGGGCAATTAAAGCAAGAGCAGCAGGCGGGCACTTTAGTCGCGCTACGCCAGGTGGATGAGTCCCTACGCCAGGCGGTGCTCGACGAGTGGGCGGCGCGTTGCAATAACCAGGTGGTGCGTAATCCTGCCGGCTATCTGTTTGGCATCATTCAACGCGCGATCAGTGGGGACTTCAAGCCCTGGGCAGGAAAGTCGAAAGGCCCGGCACCAACCCGAGCACCTACATCCGAATCAACGCCGCGCGAAGTGGTGCCGCCCGAAGTCGCTATGGAACATCTCAATCGATTGCGCGAATTGGTGGGCAAGGACTGATTCTGGACAGCCGCATGGGGGAGCAGCCATGGCCTGCATCTAATCAGAAAAGCCATCGCGTGTTGGATGGGCAGAACACCATGGATTTCCTTGGAGCTATCCCCTGGGGATAATTCGCCGGCCAGTGCGGCCACCGCGAAACTGGGGTAAGCGCGTATCCATTTCTTGACTGACTGCCTTCTGGTCCATGCCGATGATGGTGCCTCACCCATTCACGACGAGTCGTCACTATGTCCAACGAACGAAATTCCTCCGAGTCCTTGCAGTTGAACCTCGGGTCTCTGCGTAGCGCCATGTCGCTCACGCTGCACACGCACCATGCCTCACGCATCTGGCACGGACGCGCGCCCGCCGAAGGTAAGCCGGCGATTGTCGGCCTAAACGGCTTTGTGTCGATTATGAACAAGCTCAAACGTGGCGCGGAGCAAGACGATCCGTATTCCGACTGGTGGATGCTGCGCATTGAAGACAAGCTCGAGCAAACCAAGAACACGCTTCAAACCCTGGGCGAACAGGTCGATCAGGCCCTAACCAACGTGCCATCGGCGCTGAGTATTGGGGAGAACCTGAACGTACAGCCCGTTAAGTTACCGCTGTTCGTTAATGCACAATTGGGGTTCGCCGCCGTCTATCTGCTGGCCGATTACGATGAGATCGCCCGCAAACTCATCCTGGCGCATCACACGGCACTGATCGACCGCAGCACACTGGAGCGCTGGCTGAATGAGGGTGCACACGCACTGCGCAGCCTGTTTAGCCTGGCGCAGCAATATCGCTATTCAGGTACACAGCGCGACGATTTCGCCGCCAAGAATGCCGCCGCGCGGACCGCCATCGAGAAGTTCGGCGAACTGCCGCAGGACGTGCTGGAAGGTACGCGGCGCTCTCGCTTTGCGCCGCCGATCGTGCGCCGGCGCCAACAACTGAGTAGCCATGTCGAGTCCGATGTGGGCGATACGCCGTCTGTCGCGTCAGATGCTTCGCCCGACACGTTTGAACCTGTTGCCGCCGACGAGGACGAACTGGCATGAGTAATCAAGACGACAGCGCACGCCGTCACTTCCTGGCGTTGCAACAGACAGACTTCCTGCGGCTGGAACACGCGGCCTATCTAAAAGGCCTTTTAAAGCCTTTTAAAGGTAAGGGGGCTTTGGATGATTGGGCCAACCAGTGCTTCGCATTGCGCGACGACATGATAGGCCTGGCGCAGCGGCGAGTGCTGCCACAGACGAGCGGCTACCCCTTCCACCTGCTGGATGTGGAACTGGCCCAACAAAACACTGGCGCAGGCACGACCTTTCTGCGTTGGCGCAAGCATGACCGTTCGGCCATGGGGGTGGCGTTGTGGCAGGCATTGATGGACAGCACCACGACGCCAGTCACCATGCTCGATGATCTGCACGCCGTCGAGCAGCAGCGCATCGTGTTGAACATGCAGATTAGCTTGCTGCACACCCTTGGGCGCCAGGCTCGGGAATGCGCCAGCAAGCTGGCCCAGGCCGAGGACGTTTATCTGCGCCGGCTGCGATCTATGTCTGAGACTCGCCGCGATCAGCGGTAATTCTAATCGCCTGCGCCAGAGCAGGTACCACAAGCATCAGGAGATTGACCTATGAGTACCCATTTTTTTGGCGAAGGTAATATCGGCTCAGCCCCGGAGTACCGTGAGTTTCCCAACGGCAACGACGAGCCCAGCCGGCTACTGCGCCTTAATGTCTACTTCGATAATCCTGTGCCAAAGAAGGATGGCACCTTCGAGGACCGTGGGGGCTTCTGGGCGCCTGTGGAGCTGTGGCATCGCGATGCCGAGAGTTGGGCCAACCTGTACCAGAAAGGCATGCGTGTGTTGGTGGAGGGCCGTACCGTGCGCGACGAATGGGAGGACGCCGAGAAGAACGAGCGCGTGACCTTCAAGATCGAAGCGCGGCGCGTGGGCATCCTGCCGTTTCGGTTGGAGTTGATCAAAGTCAGTGCCAAGCCAGTCAGTACCGAACCGGCTTCTGAGGACGAATAACTTACTTTGTGTGGAGCAGTGGCATGTCGATGTCGCTGCTCTTTTTTTAACGTCGTGCGATACACCTATCCCCAGGGGATAGCTCCATTGAAGTCCACTGCGTTCCACGCGCCCTCCGATCCGGATGCACCTGTTCCAGAAACCCCTGATGCCGTCCGGCCCTTACGCATGCCACCGAGCGCCGTAAAGGCGTTTTCCCCGAGTTCGGCTTGTTTGCAGTCCGAATCTGACACTGCCGCCATTCTGATCCCATTCGCATTAACAACGAGATTCGGATGGAACACCATGAGGTTATTTCTGTGCGAGAAGCCTTCTCAGGGCAAAGACATCGGCAAAGTGCTTGGTGCCACCCAGCGCGACAACGGTTGCTTGAAAGGCCAAGGTGTCATCGTGACCTGGTGCATCGGCCACCTGGTCGAGGCGGCACCGCCCGAGGCTTATGACGCACAGCTCAAACACTGGTCCATCGAACAGTTGCCCATTGTTCCCGAGCGCTGGCGTGTCGAAGTCAAACCCAAGACGGCCGCGCAGTTCAACGTCGTCAAGCAGTTACTGGCACAAGCCACCGAGCTGGTGATCGCTACCGATGCGGATCGCGAAGGCGAACTGATCGCCCGTGAAATTGTTGATCTGTGTGGCTACCGAGGTCCTATTCAACGCCTGTGGCTATCGGCCCTGAATGATGCGTCGATCCGCAAGGCATTGGCCGCCCTGAAACCGTCTTCTGAGACGCTGCCCATGTACCACTCGGCCTTGGCGCGTTCCCGTGCCGACTGGCTGGTGGGCATGAATCTGAGTCGACTTTTCACCTTGTTGGGTCGGCAGGCTGGCTACGATGGTGTGCTGTCGGTAGGCCGGGTGCAAACGCCCACGCTCAAACTCGTCGTGGATCGTGACCGGGAAATTAACCAGTTTGCCTCCGTCCCATTCTGGGCCATCGACGTAGCGCTCTCTGCAACAGGACAATCTTTCATCGCGCAGTGGCTGGCCCCTGAGTCCTACACCGATGATGCGGGCAGGTGCCTGCAGGAGCCCGTGGCTCAGCAGGCGGCGCAACAATTACGTGCAAACGGTACCGCCCAGGTCGCGTCCGTCGAAACCGAACGGGTGCGTGAAGGTCCGCCGCTGCCATTCGATCTTGGTACGCTGCAGGAAGTCTGTTCCAAGCAGTTTGGCCTGGATGTGCAAGAAACGCTGGACATTGCCCAGGCTTTATACGAAACACATAAGGCCACCACCTATCCACGCTCGGATTCGGGCTACCTGCCCGAGAGCATGCTGGCCGATGTGCCAGCCGTGCTCGACAGCCTACTTAAAACCGATTCGGCCTTGCGGCCCGTAATGGAACAGCTTGATCGCACACAGCGCTCGCGGGCCTGGAACGACGGTAAGGTCACCGCTCACCATGGCATCATCCCCACGCTGGAACCCGCGAACCTATCGGCTATGAGCGAGAAGGAGCTGACTGTCTATCGACTGATCCGTGCGCACTACCTGGCGCAGTTTCTGCCCCACCATGAATTTGACCGCACGATTGCGCGGCTTTCGTGCGCAGATCAAAACCTTCAGGCTGTAGGCAAACAGATCGTGATCCCAGGATGGCGGCTGGTGCTAGCCGAGCAGCAGCCGGAGAATGCAGACGATGAGGCAGCCCCGCGCAGTCAAGTGCTGCCCGCACTCAGGCAAGGCCTGTCCTGCCAGGTGACCAACATTGATCTTAAGGCGCTCAAGACGCTGCCTCCCCGGCCCTTCACCCAAGGCGAGCTGGTCAAGGCCATGAAAAGCGTCGCCAAGCTGGTGTCCGATCCACGCCTGAAGCAGAAACTGAAGGACACCGTGGGTATCGGTACTGAGGCCACTCGCGCCAATATTATCAATGGACTGCTCACGCGCGGCTATCTGATCAAGAAGGGTCGGGCGATCCGTGCGTCGGATGCGGCTAGCACGCTTATTGATACTGTTCCAGCGGCCATTGCTGACCCGGGCACGACAGCGGTCTGGGAGCAGGCCCTGGACATGATCGAGGCGGGCGAGCTTACCCATGACGTCTTCACCGGCAAGCAGTCGGCCTGGATTTCACAGATCATCGCTCAGTACCAGGGCACAGCCATGACGATCAAGGTGCCCCAAGGTCCAGCTTGCCCGCAGTGCGGTTCGGCCACGCGCCAACGCACCGGCAAGAATGGTCCGTTCTGGTCATGCTCACGCTATCCCGAGTGCAAAGGCACGTTGCCGGTTGACTCCGCAACGCCCAAGCGCAGTGCGCCGCGCAAGCGCCGCAGCGCACCCAAGGCATCCTGAAATGCCCAAAACCCCATGTGCTTTGCAGACCGACCCGGTTGCATGGCATTAATCCCGTAGCCCTCTCGGGACTCCCAGCGCGCAAATTCTTCTGCGACAGTGTGCGCGTCTCGTCTCGTCACGCCGGAGACGGCTGCCGAGGCAGGAAGGATGCTTTTACTTGAATCGCTTCGTGCGCTTTCCCTTGATCGTTGATATTCCCGTCGTCTGCGATGGGTCCCCTGGTACTTTGCCGCCGTGTCGTCGTGCGAGGCACCAGGAGACCTTTCGGGGTTGACGGTAATCGGTGCCGGTGCCCGCCGGTGAAATAACGGGCTCCCTTTGTGCGCGGATGTGCGCCAGACAATGCCGGCCCCAGCCACGACATGGGTCGGGTGTGATTGCTGTAACAGCATACGGTTCTAGCGATGACCGTGAGCCTGGATCAGCCCACGGGTGGTGACTTCCTCCCGCGTCGAAGGCCTACGGGTCTTCGGCTTCTTTCTCCTGACTTACCGCTACCTCCCGGTCCGGCCGATGTCGGTTGTGGCCTCTACGAATAGGAGAAACCCAAATGCACCCTCAATCTACCTGCACAACACTGCAATACGGCAGCGTCTGCAGCGGCATTGATGCCGTGAGTCTCGCGTGGTAACCACTAGGTCTGCAAGCCGCGTGGTTTTCCGAGATTGAACCGTTCCCGTGCGCGGTACTCGCCCATCACTACCCCGACGTGCCCAACCTGGGCGATATGACACAGATCGCCACACTGGTACGTGACGGTCAGGTCGTCGCGCCGGACATTCTCGTGGGCGGTACCCCTTGCCAATCGTTCAGTATCGCTGGTGCACGCCAGGGACTCTCTGACCCGCGTGGCGCCTTAACCCTTAACTATGTGGAGCTTGCCAATGTCATCGATCAAACTCGCCAAAAAAACCAACGTCCGCCCGCAACAATCATCTGGGAAAACGTTCCCGGTGTGCTCAGCGACCGCTCCAACGCCTTTGGCTGCCTGCTGGGCGCACTGGCCGGAGAAAGCCGTCCTCTCGAACCGTCAGGGCAAAAATGGACGCATGCAGGTTACGTGTCTGGCCCCTAGCGCCGCCTCGCCTGGCGCGTGCTCGACGCTCAACATTTCGGTGTCGCCCAACGTCGCAAACGCGTGTTTCTTGTGGCAAGTGGTCGAGACGACTTCGATCCAGCCAAAGTACTTTTTGAGCGTAACGGCTTGCACAGGGATTCTTCGCAGGATTACACGCCGTGGCAAGACGCTGCCCGTGCTGCTGGAACAAGCGCTGCGTCACCAAGCGACTATGCTGGAGTGAACCAACCCTACGGGAAGGCCAGGGTTACGTTTGGGTTTGGCGGTGGCAACACCTCGGGGCCAAGTGATGTCGCCGCCTGCCTAACGACTGCCGCAGGTCCTAAGAATGACTTTGAGGTCGAGACTTTCATGGTGCAGTCCGTGGCTGGTCGAATCAGCCACACGCTGAACACGTCCACTGGCAGCAGTGAGGATGGCTCTGGCAGAGGCGTACCCATCATCACCACCTACGCGCCGCAGGCCATGGCGTTTGCACAGAACTCTCGTGGCGAGTTGCGCCTGGAGTCCGGCCACGGACAGATCACCGGCGCTCTCTCTACGGGTGGTGGCAAGCCCGGTCAAGGACTACCCATGGTGCTTAGCGTTGCATTACGTGGTCGCGACCACGGCATCGCCGCTGAGTTGGGGGGCCCTCGCACCGGCTCTGCGTGCAAGCAGTGGTGGCGGTGACAAAAGCCACGTGCTCGCGCCCAACTATGAAGCCTGCTTCCAGTACACCGGAAATTGGCCAAGTGCCAGCGACTGGTCCCAGTGGAGGGTGCGGCGGCTGATGCCAATTGAATGTGAGCGCGTGCAGGTCATGCCGGATGACTACACCTTGGTACCGTATCGTGGCAAGCCCGCAGCTGATACCCCGCGTTATAAAGCGATCGGCAATTCCATGGCCGTGCCGTGCGTAGTGTGGCTGGGGCAACGGCTGATGCAGCACCTCGAAAAAGAGGAGGCCTCTGGCGCGTATTGATGCGCGACTTACTGCCCTGGTAAGGCCACGCTCTAGCCTTGGCTTGCTGATAGTTCAGCAACGGCCAGCAGCCAGGGTTTGCAGGCTGTCGTGGGACTTTTCCACGTAACCCACCAGTTCGCACACGCATCGCATCGGCGAACGTTGCCCAAGCGGGTATTGATGCCTCTTTCTCCAACCTACAGGGTGACTGTCTCGCCCAGGTAGGGGCGTGCCGTCGCTCGACCGACACCACAGGACTTTCCATGGAAACCATCATTAAGCAAGACCGTATCGCATTGAAAAACCTCAAAGTGGCGCAGTTCGCCAGCGAAGAGACGCTGTGCTTCACCGCCACCGTGCTGTTCGACGGCATCGCCATAGTCCAAGCACGCTAAGCCGGTGGCAGCGGTCGCAATGGCCTGAATTTCCCCGCACCGACCTTGGTGCTGCTGCGCCATAGGTAATCGCCGGTCAGGTTGATGTGCTCCCACCCCAGCGGCGACAGATATTGCAACAACGTGTCGTCCAGCGCCTTGCCGTGGCCACGCAAAGCACTGGTGGCATGCTCCAGATAGACCGTGTTCCACAACACGATGGCCGCCGTCACCAGATTGAGGCCGCTGGCCCGGTAGCGCTGCTGCTCAAAACTGCGGTCGCGGATTTCACCCAATCGGTAGAAGAAGACCGCCCTGGCCAGCGCGTTGCGCGCCTCGCCCTTATTCAGCCCCGCATGGACGCGGCGGCGCAGCTCCACGCTTTGTAGCCAATCCAGAATGAACAGCGTGCGCTCGATGCGCCCCAGCTCGCGCAACGCCACGGCCAAGCCGTTCTGGCGCGGGTAGCTGCCGAGTTTGCGCAGCATCAGCGAAGCCGTTACCGTGCCTTGCTTGATGGAGGTGGCCAGCCGCAGAATTTCATCCCAATGGGCGCGTATTTGCTTGATGTTCAGCCTGTAATCATCGGCTTGAGCGCGTCGTAGGCGGCATCGCCCTTGGGGATGAATAGCTTGGTATCGCCCAAGTCACGGATACGCGGCGCGAAGCGAAATCCCAGCAAATGCATCAAGCCAAACACGTGATCGGTGAAGCCTGCCGTGTCGGTGTTCCACTGGCCCTTGCTGGGCTTGTGCAGCTATGGGCAGCACGAAGCCGGGCCGGCGCAAAAGTCTCGGCGTCACTTGGCCTATTGCCGGTACCAGCGACCGCCCTTGTCCTATTCGTGGTCGTCGCAGCCATGGTGCCGCAGCTCGGCCCGGCGACCAATGCGGCCGTGGGTGTGATTCCCTTCTATCTGGTTTTTGCTGTGGTCGCTTCCCTGATCGGATGGAGCATCAGCCGGCTGTTCTGCCTTGATGCCCCTGCCGCCCGAGCCATCGCTTTCAGCGCAGGCACTCGAAATTCCCTTGTCGTATTGCCGCTTGCTCTCGCTGTGCCTGGGGCCATACCCGTATTGCCTGCAATCGTCGTTACGCAAACTCTTGTCGAGCTGCTCAGCGAGTTAGTCTATGTACGCTTCATCGCGAGACTCGGCGGTATTGATCCTGTTGGGTCGCAAGCTTCCTCGTAGTCAAGCGGGGCAAGTTCCGGCCGCTGCTGACCCCAAGTTCATCCATCCGGCCGGGAAGCGCTCATGATCTTTCCCTGAACGCCCGCAACGCCCGCGACAGGGACAGAAGGAACAGGCCGGTCAAACCGAGCGCCGCGATGACCCAATGCTCGCCGAGGAACGCACCGGCGGTTGTACCGGCCAGCACGACAGCGAGGATGGGCAGGTGGCAGGGGCAAGTCAGCACAGCCAGTCCGCCCCACAGGTAGCCGGTGATCGGCTTGTGCGTCTCAGACGGCAAGCGCTCGGGGTTGTTCATGGCAAACTCTCCGCGTGCAGTGCTGGCTCGGTTGGCATGGCTGCCAATTGCATTTCCAAGCTGGACAACGCCTTGCGCCGACGCTCGACGAGTTGCCGCAACACGGCAAGCTGCTCAGACGCACCGTCACCGTCCGCAGCATCCAGCGCCCGGCACAGCCGCGCCAGCGCATCCAGGCCGATGCCCGCCTTGAAGGCGGCCCGCACGAAGCACAACCGTTGCAACGCAGCATCATCGAACAGGCCGTAGCCGCCCGTGGTGCACGCGACCGGCCGCAGCAATCCGCGCAGCAGGTAGTCGCGCACGATATGCACGCTCACCCCGGCATCAAGGGCCAGCCGGGACACTGTGTAGGAGCTCATTGAACTCCTCCTTTTCCTCATCCGGCGCAGCACGAAAGCAGCTTCACGTCCTTGCTGAAGGTCTGAGCCGCGAGCTTCAGCCCTTCGACCATCGTCAGGTAGGGGAACAATTGGTCAGCCAGTTCCTGCACGGTCATGCGGTTGCGGATCGCGAGCACCGCTGTCTGGATCAGTTCGCCCGCTTCCGGGGTCACCGCTTGCACGCCGATGAGCTGCCGACTGCCTTCCTCAATGACCAGCTTGATAAAGCCGCGCGTATCGAAGTTGGCGAGCGCACGCGGCACGTTGTCCAGCGAGAGCGTGCGGCTGTCGGTTTTGATGCCCTTCAAGTGTGCCTGCGCCTCTGAGTAGCCTACGGTGGCCACTTGCGGATCTGTGAACACCACGGCAGGCATGGCGGTAAGGTCGAGCGCCGCTTCGCCGCCGGTCATGTTGATCGCAGCACGGGTGCCAGCCGCTGCCGCCACATAGACAAATTGCGGCTGGTCAGTGCAGTCGCCAGCCGCATAAATGTGTGGCGTACTGGTGCGCATGCCCTTGTCGATGACGATGCCCCCCTGCGCATTGGCAGCGATTCCCGCCGCTTCCAATGCCAGGCTGTGCGTGTTCGGTGCCCTGCCGGTGGCGACCAGCAGTTTGTCGGCACGCACTTCGCCGTGTCCGGTGGTCAGTACGAATTCGCCGCTAACATGGGCGACTTGGCTAGCTTGCGTGTGCTCCAGCACCTCGATGCCTTCGGCGCGAAAGGCGGCCGTGACGGCCTCGCCTATAGCCGGGTCTTCGCGGAAGAACAGCGTGTTGCGCGCCAGGATCGTCACTTTGCTGCCTAGGCGGGCAAAGGCTTGCGCCAGTTCCAGCGCCACCACCGACGAGCCGATCACGGCCAGGCGTTCGGGAATGGTGTCGCTGACCAGCGCTTCGGTAGAGGTCCAGTAGGGTGACTCTTTCAAGCCGGGAATCAAAGGCACGGCTGGGCTGGCACCCGTGGCGACCAGGCAGCGGTCGAACGCCACCACACGCTCGCCGCCATCGTTTAAACGGACGGCAAGGCTCTGGTCGTCCTTGAAACGCGCTTCACCATGCAGCACGGTGATGGCCTGGTTGCTTTCCAGAATGCCTTCGTACTTGGCGTGCCGCAGTTCCTCGACACGCGCCTGTTGCTGGGCCAGTAGATTGCTGCGATCAATCGCAGGCACAGTCGCCGCGATACCGCCGTCGAACGGGCTTTTACGACGCAGATGGGCAATGTGAGCGGCGCGGATCATGATCTTGGACGGTACGCAGCCGATATTGACGCAGGTGCCGCCGATGGTGCCGCGCTCGATCAGCGTGACGTGCGCGCCTTGCTCGACGGCCTTCAGCGCTGCCGCCATCGCGGCTCCGCCGCTGCCGATGACGGCGATGTGCAAACCGGCCCCCTCAAGTGCATCACGACTTTTTGTATCACTTTTGAAATCGCTAACACGGATCGAACCTTGATAACCCAATGCGGCGATGGCGGCCAGAATTTGGTCATGGCTCACGGTCACGGCAGCGTCTGCCGAGACCCGCGCGCGGCTTTCGGGATAGGACACCACAGCGCCATTCACGCCGGGAATCTTTTCCAAAGCAACTTTGACATGGGTGGCACAGGATGTACAGGTCATGCCATTCACGGTGATTTCGGTCATTTTTTTACTCCGGTGGATTGCAGGGTGCAGCAGGCATCGGCTTGGTGTTTTCGCTGGATGGCGTAGATGGTCAAGCCGATGAAAATCGCCAGCGCAGGCAGCAGCACATAGTCCAGATAGCCGGTGAGAGCGGATAAACCGACCACCCCGAGCAGAATGACCAGTACGGGTGTGAAACAACATAGCGTCACGAGAACCGTGCCAATGACACTGACCCGCACAGTGTCTTCGGGTCTTTCATGATTAGTTCTTGACTGAAGATGGATAGCCCGCGTCTCCGGTTGCCTTGGTCAGCTTCGGCACGCTGGTCTTGGCATCATCGAAGGTGACAACCGCTTCGCGTGTCTCGAAGGTCACGTCAACTTTGCTGACGCCTTCGGCCTTAGAAATCGCCTTCTTGACGGTAATCGGGCAGGCCGAGCATGTCATGCCCGGCACCGACAGTGTGACGGTCTGGGTAGCGGCCCACACCGGGGCAACAACGGCAGCGAGGGCGAGGGAGGCAAACAGTTTTTTCATGGCGAACTCCTGTAATCAATAGAAAAATGGCACGACATAGGGAAATCCGAGCGCGACCAGAACCAGCGCGGCCACGACCCAGAAAATGAGCTTGTAAGTAGCTCGCACTTGGGGAATAGCGCACATTTCGTCCGGCTTGCAGGCCTGTACTGGCCGGAAAATACGCCGCCAGGCGAAGAACAGCGCGACCAGCGCTGCGCCGATGAAGATGGGGCGATAGGGTTCCAGCACCGTCAGGTTGCCGATCCATGCCCCGCTGAAGCCCAAGGCGATCAGAACCAGCGGCCCGAGGCAGCAGGCTGACGCAAGAATGGCGGCTAGCCCTCCGGTGAAGAGCGCGCCGCGCCCGCTTTGTGGTTCAGACATGCGCTTGTCCTTTCAAATTTGGTTTGGATAGCTTAAGCTTACTTCCGTAGTTATGTACGGAGTCAAGCGATATGGAAAACAATTTTGAGAATCTGACCATCGGCGTTTTCGCCAAGGCGGCCGAGGTCAATGTGGAGACCATCCGGTTCTACCAGCGCAAGGGCCTGCTGTCGGAGCCAGACAAGCCCTATGGCAGCATCCGCCGCTATGGTGAGGCGGATGTAACGCGGGTGCGGTTCGTAAAATCAGCCCAGCGGTTGGGCTTCAGCCTGGACGAGATCGCCGAGCTGCTGCGGCTAGAGGATGGCACCCATTGCGAGGAAGCCAGCAGTCTGGCCGAGCACAAGCTCAAGGACGTGCGCGAGAAAATGGCTGACCTGGCGCGCATGGAGGCTGTGCTGTCTGAACTGGTGTGCGCCTGCCATGCGCGAAAGGGGAACGTGTCCTGCCCGCTGATTGCGTCACTGCAAGACGGAACGAACCTCGCTGCATCGGCGCGGGGGAGTCACGGGTTGACTACACCTTAGCGTGCTTTATTTTCCGAATTCTGAGACGACCCCATTAAGAACGGCAAGCTGCTCTTCTTAAAGGGCGCCAAGCTCAAGTCGATCGTAGATAGATCGGCGTATTTCACAGCACTACGCGCGCGACAGACCCTGCCCATTGTCATCCTGGCGGAACTGCCGCCAGACGAGGCATTTGCTTTATGGAAGCAGTATGCCTTGAGCAATGACCCGTCCTAACCATGAAACGGTGAGTCCTTCACTCAACGCCATCGCACACAGCATGACCAATCCGGAAGTCGTTGATTTCTCATTTCCGACTGACACCAGTGGAAGTTGGAACCAAGCTCATCGCATGTGTCGCTGATTGCGTCAGCACCATGCCAGCAGTCCGGGTTTGTAGGCTGCCGTGGAGTTTTTCCATGCAACCCACCAGTCCGCTATTGCATCGTCTTTGCGGACAGACGTCCTCGTGACGCCGATGCTTATTCATCAACCGCCAGCGGGAGTTTTCCATCCCGTCAAGGGCATGGTCGTCTCGCTACTGCAAGGAGTTCCTCTATGTCCCAGCAAGTTTCCTTTGGCCATCTGGCCTTGACTTACGTCGGCAGCTTTCTGCCGCTCGAAGTGCTGCATAGCGCCGCCGGCCATTACATCGGTACGCGCGACGTCCACGGCCTCGTCTCTCGCGAGTCGGTTGAGTATTTCCGAAGTTCAGCAGCAGCTCAGCGTGCGCTCAATCGAGGCGGCTGGACTCAGTTGTACTACGCATAATCCATACCACGGAGACGGCTATGAATTACCTCTTGCCACATTACCTCGTTGATCACCTCCCACAGGACGAAAGGCATTTCGCCTGCGCTCCCGGGGCCTTTTTCCAAGCATGGAAGCGTGGTGTGAAGATCGCTGGACCGGAATGGTTCGGTGATGGCACACACGGCGGTTTGCAGTGCGCCGCCAGCAAATGGGATCTGCGTCCCAACCTGTTCCTGCTCAATGACGCTCTGGGCGTACTGAGCAGCGGCCAGCGTATGTTCCTGGCCGCTATGGTCAGCTTTTACAACGCGCGCGAAGGCGCTGCCATGCTGCGCCGCTGCGGTTTCGAGGGTCTGTCCGACTTGAGCGGTCTTGATCTGAAACGGCGTCAGGTCATCGCCGACCTGGTGCTGCACTACAACGGCTGGTGAGCCTGCAACGGTAAACCACCACACTTTCTCTACCCCCATGAGGGACATGCGTCCCTTCGGGATGATGTCCCTCCATTTTTCTATAGGAGCGACTTTATGTCCCGAAACCCATCTTTTGCCGTCGTCCTTGAAGGCGGTCTCGTACAAGCCACGCTCGTGCAGGACTGGCCGCAACACTTGCCACTACCGCAGTTCGCGATCGTGGACTACGACACCGAAGACGCTGCCGCCGACGAAGTCACCCACTTTGCTATAGGTTCCACCGTGACAGAAGCCATCTGTAGAGGCGAGACACCCACGGTGTACGAGTCCTTGCCGGATGCGTTGTCTCCACGGGTTGTGCTTGCGGCATTGGGCGAATCCGTTCGTGACAATGACGCCGAGTCACCGCTGGCAATGGCCCAAAGCGTGCGTCAAAGCATTCTCGATCTGGATGCTCAGATCAATGCCAATGAGCAAGCACCTACTGGCGACGACTACAACCACCTCTATGTGCTGGCCAACTGCGGCCTGATCGACGTACTCAAGGCAATGGGCGACACCACCGATTTTGGTGATTGATCCACCACGCGGCTAGACCGGTCGCGATCCATTTTCCACCCACCGGGGTTCAATCCCCGGCAGGGGGCTGGGCCTCGGTTATCCTCTGCTGGAGATATCCATGTCCAAGATCAAAAACCCTTTCATTCGCGGCTATCAGAACCCACGCATTATCCGAACGTTGCTTATCACCTACCACGAGAACTGCCCGCCAGCCTGGCGGCCATTGCATGCCAGCCAGGCGCATCTTCCCGATGAGCAAATCGCGTTACTTCCTTGTTTTAGCTGCGAGGATTTCGCAATCATTACCGTGGATCAGGTCGTACCCGAGGAACTGAAAGTCCAGTGCCAGGCCGAAGGCTTCGTACGCGCTGTGGTTTACGCTATCGCCGCCGACGATTTTGACGGCAAGTCAGTGCTTGTGGGCGACACTTACTCCGAAGAAGCCGCCCGCGAAGTGGTGCGCCGCCTGAAATTCGAGACCGGCGTATACAGCCGCGCCTGGGAAATCAGCACGGCTCACATCACCGAGCAGTCACAGCGTTACTTGCGTGATTTGGCCGATATTGCCACGCCGACCGGCTTCATGTTTATCGCTTTTCGGGTGCCGTATAGCCCGGCCGTTGGTGTCAAGCTGATTGCCACCCCTTGGACGGATGAGCATCTGCAGGACATCGACGGTATCACCGCCGAGCAACTGCGGCAGGAGCATCTGTCCAAAGGCATGCCGAATGATCTGATGCAGGTGCTGCACTTGGCGGCCAACGCTGATGTGCGCATCCTGATTTTCGACGCTGACGCGCCTGAGCTGGGCGGTCTCCCAGCCTACGAAATGTAGATTTTCCCATTCGCCCCTTACTCAGGGGCTTCTTTTTGTCTGCGTTGCTTGAAAACGGATAAACACCACATCTATTTCATGGCAGACGGCATTGCGTCACTGCGCCATCCTCGGAGCATGTTCGCTGGCGTAGCCGGCAGCATCCCAGGCAGTCAAGGCCGTTAAGACTGCGGCGTGTCCAGTGCGCGCTGGCTAACTTCATATCCGGACGATTGTCGTCCATTCCACCCCCACGGGATCTTTCATCCCCTGGGGATGAGGGGTTCCGTATTTTCGGAGACTCCATCATGGATCATCAAACCATTCGTCAACAAATGCCTTCCCTAGTTGCCGGTCATGTGCCAAGCAACGCGCGATCGTTCCAGTTCAACATCTTCGATGGAAAACCGAAGGAGTCGATGTTGGGCTTTCGCGTTGATCCGTCGCCCTTTGAGGGCAAGGTCGTCGTCACCACTGAAGACGCCATCGTTGTCAAAATTAGTCGAACGAAGTTTGCCGTTCTGGATCGTACGCTGGTATCTGAGGTTCCTGAAGAGGGCGCCAAGATCGAAGTGGTTCCCTATGCACGTCGCCGTTTCGACGGTCAGCGTGCCGATACGCCTGAAGAGGTTATCGAACACACGGGAGACGGTACTCCCTATACCGTACAGCGCATGATCCTCGGTGCGGCACCGGCCAAACTGCCAGTGGAGCAACCGCAGTGCCTGGAGTTGCAGCAGCTTATCGAGCAACTGGAGCAAATGCCCGCCCCGGATGGGCATCGGCGGATTGCCCACATGCTGGTCGATGCACAAGCACAGGACTTTTCCCTCGTTGATCCCAAACCTGCAGACATCATCCGTACGCCTCCCACGGTGAGTTTCACGGTCCAAACCGCGAAATTCTCGGGGCGTGTCAGCGTGATCTATCTGCGTGCGGACGACGCCTATGCGGTGGCACTGCATCGCGACGATGAACAGGTCGAGCGCCGCGGCGATATCTATTTCGACATGCTGGGGGAGACCTTGGCCGATCTGATTGATGACGGTACCTGGCGCCGCATTCGTGTTCAGACCTTGCAAAAGCCGGTTCGCAGCAAGAAAGCGCTTTCTTCTACTACCTAACCAACCTGTTCCTATCTCAGCCCCCGACCAACCATCGGGGGCTTGTTTTTTGGTGGTTCCATTTGTAGAGGCCAATACGGTCCGGTGCAAGCACCCATTGTCGGTGGCGCATCAGCAGGCATGGTGCAACCCTTACTCCATGATTGCTGACGTTGTCAGCGACATGCCGGGCAACCATCGGTCTTTAAGGTTGCGGCGCGGCAACTGCCGCGTGACCACACCAGTTCGCACCGCATCCTCGCGCGAACGACTGCCAGTTTTTCCTGGTGGTGATGCAACTGCCTTTCTCAACCCATCGCGGGGTTACGCACCTGCCGCTTTGGGCATGGTGTGTCTTCCGCTTCTTATCCAATGGAGATTCACCATGAACCAAACCTCTTCGAATACGAAGTCCTACTTCGATCTGCATACCAGCGGCTTCGGCTATTTGCAGCGTGTCCGGATGGTTCCTGTCCGAGGTGGGCGTCGTGCCGAGTCTTTCCTCGCATGCACCATCGCCGCGCTGGTTGGTCCTGCCAAGGACTCGACGCTGCGCTATTTCGATCTCAAAGTTTCGGGTGCCGATGCCAAGACACTGGTGGAGCGTTACGTCGGTGTCGCCGACCCGAATCAGCGACCGCTGGTTCGATTTCGGCTCGGCGACCTCTGGGGCGATGCCTACCTTCGTACGAGTGGTGAGCGTGAGGGTGAGCCAGCCGGAAGCCTCAAAGGTCGGCTGCTCAAGGTCGAACTGATTGATCGCGCCGAACTGGCACAGATTGAACAGTATGAACTGATCACCCGTGGTATCGGCTATCTCAACCGACCTAAGGACGTCTCCCCCAAGAATGGCGACCCGTTCCTGGCGTGCTCCATTGGCGCCTTGGCCGGACCGGTCGATGAACCCGACTACCGGTACATCGATACCATCGTCACCGACACCGATGCCCAACATCTGGTACGTCGTTGCATACAGGCTGTCGAGGACGACCGCAAAGTACTGATTGCCTTCCGTTTAAATGACATGAAGACCGATCCGTACCTTCGCACCAAGGGTGATCGCGCAGGCGAAGCAGCCTTGTCCCTGAAGTCCAATCTGGTTCATATCGGCCTGATCAAGGTCGATGGTCAGCAGGTTTATCCGGCTGTCGACCAGGCATCGGCCTCCGACGACGACTTAGTCATCGAGGGCACCGGTCAATCCGGCGTCAGCGATGATGCACCAACTCTCGAGTCCGCTCCAGGCGAGATGGAAGGGCTAGCGCAGACCGATGAGCCAGCGATGGCAACTTCGTTCTGATCTGACCCAATAGAGCCCCCACCCCAGGGGCTTGTACTTTCTTCCTCTGGTGCCCGCAACCATTCTGTGTGGTTGTGGGCATTTGCACGTTTATCCCAAGCAGTCCGCTTCTCGCGTAGGCGAAATCGACTGCGCTTCCTTATCCAGGAGACTCATTATGTCCCTCGCCTCTAATTTCTCAGCGCGGTCCCCCGTATTGCGCTCTGATCGTCCTTTATCGAATGATCAGATCCGTGCCGTTGTTCCATCCATCTTCGCGGAAACCCCGCATGAAAGCCGCTCCGAGCGATACAGCTACATCCCGACCGCTACCGTGCTGTCGGAACTGCGCAAGGAGGGGTTCGAACCCTTCATGGTGTGTCAAACGCGTGTTCGTAATGAAGACCGTCGCGACCACACTAAACATCTCATTCGTCTTCGCCACGCAAGCCAAATCAGTGGTGCCGAGGCTAACGAGATCATCCTACTGAACTCGCATGATGGCTCCAGCAGCTACCAAATGCTTGCCGGCATGTTCCGATTCGTCTGCCATAACGGCCTGGTTTGCGGCGATACCTTCGCCGATGTCCGCGTACCGCACAAGGGCGATGTAACCGACCGGGTCATCGAAGGCGCCTACGAGGTTCTCAAGGGTTTTGAGCAGGTGCATTCATCGCGCGAGGCCATGCGCGCAATAACGCTGGAAGAAGGCGAGCAAGAAATCTTTGCTCGCTCTGCGTTGGCACTCAAATATGACGATCCGAACAAGCCAGCACCCGTAACGGAAAGTCAGTTACTCATGCCTCGACGCTTTGACGAGCGAAAGGCCGACCTCTGGTCGACCTTTAATCGGGTGCAGGAAAACTTCATTAAAGGTGGGCTCAATGGCCGCGCGGCAAACGGCCGTCAGCAGCGTACTCGGGCAGTGCAGGGAATAGATCAGAACCTGAAACTGAACCGAGCGTTGTGGATGCTTGCCGAGGGCATGCAGCAATTAAAGGCATAAGCCACATCGGACAGATCCATTCTTCACTATATCAGCCGTGTTGATGTACGCGGCTTATCTTAATCATCACAAGGAGCTACCTCATGGCTACTACGGTTGCACGTTCAAGCACTTCTCCTATCGTTGTTCCGGGCCAGCTCACGCTGCGCACGATCCGGGGACGCAACGGTCCATTTACGGTCGGTCGCCTCACTACGCACCTTGGTGTGTTTGAGGTGAAAGACGCGGAACTGGAGCAATACCCCGAAGGTAAATACGACGGGGAGTTCGTCATCAGGTATATCTACCCGAGGGCTTACCCAACCGGTGGCGGGATGCGTTTCGAGATCCGCGCCAACTTGGACGGGATGACCCTCTCGGGTCTGGACGAACTGAGCCGCGACGATGCCACGGGCTTCGCCGCGCAAGAAGTTGATCCACTAGACGAGGAGCTGGGCACGCAATCGACAGCATCGCCAGACACCACGTCTAAAGCGGTAGACGCTGCCGTACAGGCATCGGCAGACCCATTGATCGATACCACGCCGTTTGGAGTGGACACACCATCGGCGGCTATTGCTGCTGCGGGTGGTCCTGGCAGCGACGACGCCGCCTTATTCGGTCTGCTTTGGCCGCTGGAGGATTCCATCAAACTGGATTCAACCATCGACCGGCGAACCCTACGTGCGCAAATTGCACGGCTGGGCGCGTTGGGCTATGTGCTTGATTTCAAGATGCAAGAGTGGAGCCGCGAGGCCGAACTGCAACCTGCGTAATCACAGGTGTCGCATCCGCAGTGTTCTTTATCCACCTGTCGGGGCACCTTCCCCACATGGGGAGGACACGGGTTTGTTTTTGGAGATCTCCATTATGTCAACAATCGCTTGCGATGCACCGTCACAACCCATCAGAGATACCCGCTCTGCGCTGGATCAACCAGCGTGGCGGGTTGTCTGCGAGGTCGCCGCCGCACAAGCAACAAAGGGTTGCGGACTGTCTCACGACTACTACGTTGAACGCTTCAGTTCGGCGATCGATAGGCAGCTTGATCAATTGCCTGAATACCAGCGCGCACTGGCTTTGCAAGTAGCACAGGAATGGGACTATGCAACACCTGCCGAGAGGCAGGAAACCCAGGGCTGGAATGCTGAACATGGCTATTGCATGCACGGGATCGAGCTGGGTTGTTGTCCAGCCGGTTGCGATTCGGACTACTAAGGGCTGGCACTTCACTTCATCGCCGCTCACGCGGCTTCTCACCACCCGCCGGGGCGACCCCGATGGGGAGGTTCCTGGCGATTTCAATCTAGGAGCTGCACTATGAGTCGGCACTACTTCGATACATTTCACAAGGGATTTCCGATCACCGTCATACTCGGCTGGGACCGGCCGATGGATTACTTCTTCTTGGTCGTCGAAAAGTCGGCCGAGTTGATCGACAACGCCATGAAGGTTGAGAGCGACGATTTCTTGTATAGCAATCTGCACGAGAGCGATCCGTTCAATCATGGCCTGGACTACTACCGTGAAGTCTTGCGTCATTTTCAGATTCTCGTGCCCGAGAGCATGTTCATCCAGGTCCAGTGTGACCGCGAAAGCTATACCGGTAACCGCGTAGCCAAGCATCAGACTGACGGTTCGTTTACCGAACGAGAGCTCTGAATTTCTATGTGGGTCAATAATTTGTACCGGTTCGTTTTCCCGGCGATGCGCTGTAATTCGACTCGCGGCTAAGAACTCAATCCGAGTAATCGGCATTCTTTCATCCCTTACGGGGCATTCACTGCCCCTACGGGTGGTGCTGCCCCTCACTTCATTGAGGACTCCACCATGTCTGCATCTTCATCCCCACAGTTGTTGTACCGCATCGACGAATGCGGCGACCTGATGGCCGACGCGTGCGTCTGCGACGAGCAGGGCGAATTTGTCTTTCTTTCCGTCTGGGCACGCGATACCGCGATCCAGCAATTCATCGCTCGGCTGACCCTGGGCCGCGCTGAAGATGGGCTGGATCAATTCCATCTCATCACCGACCAAAGGGGCTCTGTCCCGGTATCGGTCGGCGCGGTCGATCGTCTGGAAAAGCGCCTTACCCGTGCTTATCGCCGCACGCTGTTCGGTTCAATGACCAACCTTTGGTTGTTCGACCGACGATGCACCCAACCTGAAAAGAGTACGGCCAGCGCACTCGCGTTGCTGCCACGCTCAACCAATGATCCCACCGACCGACTGTGGCGCCTGGTCAAGGACACATGCCCGTTGCCACTTCTGGAGCACTGGCAGTCGCCCGTGCTGGCGCTGCTACGCGATCAGGAAATGCTCAAGGTACTACCAATGGCTCTCGGGCCGTTGCAAGGCTTTCGTCTAGGGTTGGACGTGCAGGTGCTCACTGACGCATTGGGCGATCTCATTCGCCAAGATGTACTCACCGCCTATCCGGCGCAGCCATCGGCAGCGACCGATGGGCCACTGGAAACGGTGGCCTGACGCTTTCACCCGCGGATGCGCGCTTCTCGCCCGTATCCGCATTGACTCTTCCCTGCCAAATAGGAGATTTTCCATGGCCCTTATGTTCCCCCGGCTCGCCCGGAATTTTGCCAAAAATGGCTATTACCCGACCGACGAAGCCACACTTGAACGAACCCTCAGCGCCCTCGCACCCAGCGATGAGCCGATGTGCATTCTTGATCCTTGCGCCGGCGAAGGCGTCGCCATCGCGGAGGCTGCGCACGCCCTCGGGCGTGAGCAGGTCATGGCGTACGCGGTTGAGTACGACCAGGAACGGGCAGACCATGCTCGCCGACTGGTTGACCGCTGCATCCATGGCGATTTGATGGACACCCTAATCACACGCCAGTGCTTCGGCTTGCTGTGGCTCAACCCGCCTTACGGTGATCTCGCCCGAGACGCCAACGGCAACATCGGATACGAAGGCCGGGGTCGTGCCCGGCTTGAAAAGCTCTTTTATCAGAAGACGCTGCCGCAGCTGCAATACGGCGGTGTCCTGGTTTTCATCATCCCGTCCTACGTCCTCGATCAGGAGATGGTTGGATGGCTGACGCGCCACTTTACCGATCTGAGCGTCTACCGTGCGGTGGATACCCAGTTCAAACAGGTTGTCGTGTTCGGGCGTCGAGTTCGCCAGCGTGAGCTGGCGGGGAACGACATCAAATCCATCCGTGCCCGGCTGCTACAGGTCGGACAAGCTGAAATCGAAGCGCAGGAGCTGCCTGCTGTATGGACCGCGCTGCCCTACAGCATCCCAGCCGCACAGGCCGAGCCGGCGCATTTTTACCGGATCAGCATGGAGCCGGCGCAGTTTGCCGAAGAAGTGCAGCGCCTCCAAGGGCTATGGCCATCGTGCGAGACACACCTGGGCGCAGCCCAGCAGTCCATGCGGCCTCCGGCACGCGGTTTATCCCACTGGCACTTGGCGCTGGCCTTGGCGGCCGGGGCCATCTCAGGTGTTGTGCAGTCCAAGACGGGTCGTACTTTGGCCGTCAAGGGCGACACCTACAAGCAGAAAGCCACAGCTACCGAGTATCGCGAACGCGATGACGGCTCCGTGGCCGAGACGCGCATTCTCACCGACAAGTTTGTGCCGGTCATTCGTGCATGGGACTTAACCCCCGACTCAGCCACGTTGGGTCAGATTCTCACCATTCATTGATCTTAGGGCGCGCCCTCACCACTTTCATCCACCCACCGGGGTCATGCCGCCCCGATGGGTGCCATGGCTTCGGCTTCTCATACAAGGGGCTCTCAACATGGCAACCGAAGCAGTTTTTATCAGCCTGGTACCGAACATGCGCTTTTCTTCAGGCCAAATAATTTTGACTGCTGGCGTTCACGAGTTGGTCCAGCTGGGTCGGCTCAACCCCAGTAAGTACCTACGCCGCCACCTTGGCGGCGACTGGGGGGATCTCGTCGAAGGCGATAGTCAGCTGAACGATGCCGCGCTGGCATCGGGCCAGGATCGCTTGTTCTCTTCCTACCAGGTCGCACCCGACCTGAAAATCTGGATTATTACTGAATGGGATCGCAGCGTGACCACGCTGCTCCTGCCCAGCGAATACTGATTCCACCCACGGCGGCCTCCGGTCGCCATCTACCTTTTATCCCCCAAAGGGGCATGTCACTGCCCCTTTGGGGGAGGTGCGTGCCCCATTGTTATGGAGTACCACCATGAATACTCAACTCGAAGCGACGAACACCGCGCAAGTTCCTACCCTTGTGGAGGATCAGTTAGATCCCAATTCCTCTGAGTTGGCGCTCAGCTTGCAGGACTTTGTCGAGGAGTTCGGCGACGAACTGCTGGACAGCCTGAACCGGGCCAACCCACCTGTCTATAACGGAACGCCTCGGCCCGAGCGTCAATTGGTGCTCACACGCCTCAAACGTCAGCTATTTCCGGCTCAGGCCGAAGTCGTGCATGCGGCGGCGGAGCTACTGGTTAATCAACGCGAACGCGCGGCGATCATCAATGGCGAGATGGGCACCGGCAAGACCATTGTCGGTATCGCGCTGGCGACAGTTCTCAATGTGGAAGGTTATCGTCGCACCCTGGTCCTGAGTCCGCCCCACCTGGTCTACAAGTGGCGTAGGGAAATTCTGGAAACCGTCGCAGGTGCCAAGGTATGGGTGCTTAATGGCCCCGATACCTTGCTTAAGCTCATCAAGCTGCGCGAGCAGTTGGGCGAGGCGCCGATGGGTCAGGAGTTTTTCATTATCGGTCGCGTGCGCATGCGCATGGGTTTTCACTGGAAACCCGCATTTATGCGTAAACGGACACGCGATGGCGTCATCGGAGCTTGCCCGCACTGCGGAACGGCCATCACCGACCTCGATGGCGAGCCAGTCGATGCCTTGGAGTTGGAGGCCGAGGAAACTCGTCGCAAGTGCAATGTCTGCAACGCCGCGCTCTGGACGTTGATGCGTCCTAGAACCTTATCCGGTAGCGATCAATCGTCTGCGGTGCTACGCGCTTTGAAGCGTATTCCAACCATCGGTGAAGCCACAGCACAGAAACTGATGAAGATGTTCGGTGACAGCTTTCTGGCCTCAATGCTGGGAGACAATCTCCACAACTTTATCAACTTGATGGACGACCGAGGGGAGTTGGTTTTCTCCGATCGGCAAGCGCAACGTATGGAACGCGCGATGTCCAGCATGGAGTTCGGTTTTGGTGAAGGTGGCTATCAAGCCTCCGAGTATGTCAAACGCTACTTGCCGCAGGGCACGTTTGACTTGCTTATCGCTGACGAGGCGCATGAGTACAAGACGGGCGGCTCAGCGCAAGGCCAGGCGATGGGTGTGATTGCGGCCAAGGTCCGCAAGACGGTGCTGTTAACCGGCACGCTCATGGGCGGCTACGCGGACGACCTTTTTCACCTTCTGTTCCGGGCATTACCTGGGAGAATGATCGAAGACGGCTACCGTCCGAGCAGCAGCGGCAGCATGAGTTCGGCCGCGATGGCCTTCATGCGGGACCACGGCGTTCTGAAGGATATTTTCTCCGAGACCGACGGGCCTGCCCACAAGACAGCCAAGGGCACCAAGGTCTCAGTCAGAACGGTCAAAGCGCCAGGTTTTGGCCCCAAAGGCGTGTTGCGGTGCATTCTGCCGTACACGATCTTCCTGAAGCTTCGAGACATCGGGGGCATGTTGCCAGCGTATGACGAAGAGTTTCGGGAAGTCGAGATGGATGCCGATCAAGGCGATACCTACCGTGATCTGGCTGCAAACCTGACTGCGGCACTTAAGGAAGCGCTGCGCAAGCGGGATACCACCTTGCTGGGCGTTGTACTTAACGTGTTGCTGGCATGGTCCGATTGCTGCTTTAGAGCGGAAACAGTTCGTCATCCGCGCACCCGCCAGGTGCTGGCTTTCACATCGGCTCAGTTTAATGAGCTGGAAATCATGCCCAAGGAGCGTGAGCTGATCGACATCTGCAGGAAGGAAAGGTCTGCAGGACGCAAAACCTTGGTCTATTCCGTTTATACCGGCACACGCGACACCACGTCGCGCCTGAAAATGTTGTTGGAGCAAGAAGGCTTCAAGGTAGCGGTACTGCGCGCAAGCGTGGAAGCCTCACGCCGAGAAGACTGGATTGCTGAGCAGCTGGATCGCGGCATCGATGTCCTCATCACCAACCCTGAGCTGGTCAAGACAGGGCTGGATCTTCTGGAGTTCCCCACGATTGTGTTCATGCAATCGGGCTGGAACGTGTACACATTGCAGCAGGCTGCACGCCGTTCATGGCGTATCGGTCAGAAACAAGCAGTACGCGTGATCTACCTGGGATATGCAGCAACATCGCAGATGACGTGCCTGTCGCTAATGGCCAAGAAGATCCTGGTCTCGCAAAGTACGTCGGGAGACGTGCCGGAGTCTGGGCTCGATGTACTGAATCCAGACGGTGATTCGATTGAAGTTGCGCTGGCTAGGCAGCTTGTCACAGCTTAATTCGTGTTGACTCAGACTTGATCTGACATCCTCTGCCTGATCAGTCAGGCAGAGGATGACTCAATACGGACGCTTAGGCGATGTCGTCTATTGGCGCAACCTGAGCGTCTGAGGTGCCGAGTTTCGGAATCAGCCGCATATAGACCAACTCGCTAACCAGCTCGACCAGCGTTTGCGTAACAATAATTGCCGGAAGGACAGGAATTGCTCCCGGCACGGCGAAAGCAAGAGGTAATACCACCAGGGAATTCCGCGTGGCGGCGCTGAACGCAATCGCACGACCAGCGGGCACATCAAGCTGAAACAGACGGCCCATGCCCCAACCGATGAAGGGCGCGACGATCGCAAAGGCGACGTAGATCGGAACCACGCGTAATGTCGCGCCTATCGCCGTGCCAAGCTGCGGGACTACCGCAACTATGACGACGAATAGAACGAGCGCCGTCGCCGGAACAGGTAACAAGCCAAGCGCGGCCATTGTCCGTTTCCCGGTTTGCCTTCGACCCGCCCATAACTGCATCAGAGCGGCCAATATGAGAGGAACAGCGATCAGCCAAACGAAGGCATGTATAAACGGTTCGATGTGAACGAGATCGGCGGCGTCGGCCCCGAGGAAGAAGCCAAGATAGACCGGCAAAAGCAGCATCTGCACGATCAGCAGAGCGGGCGTTGCTGCTAGAAGAAGGCGTGCATCAGCCCGCCCGAGGTGAGAGAACGTCACAACATAGTCGATGCAGGGCGTGAGCAGGACGAACAGAACGCCAAGGCGCACCATAGGGTCGGTAGGCAGGAATTGAATAAGCACCGCCACGAGAACAGGCACGGCTACGAAATTCGTCATGAGCAAAGCCATAACGAATCGAATGCGGGTAAAAGCTCGCCCAAGGTCCGCGAGGGGAACTTGCAGGAATGTCACGAACAGCATCAGGGCGAGCGCGGGATTGACGCCGATTTCGAGTGCAGTCATTCCGGGGATCATCAGGCCAGCAATCGCCGCCAACATGACCGCCCCAAAATAGATCTTGACCTGCTGGGTTTCGAGTGTGTTGCGGATACTATGCATTACTTCTTGTCCAATGTTGTCGTGTACTGGGCTGCAGAATAAGGCACCCGAAGACTGCCGCAATGACTGTGTTGGCCGAAAGCAGCACTTGTGAGCTCAACTCTAACCTATCTGACAGTACATTCCAGATCGAGTCCGAGGTAACACCTCATTGTCCCATCTGCCGGTGGCCTTTGGGCCCACTGGCTTTTTCTTCCTTCTTAAAGCCCTCACGCTCTAGCGGTCAGAAAGCTCAACAAACCGACGCCCCACGATGCGCATTCTTTGCTGACCCAAACACGTTGCTCGGCGAAGGTATCGGCTTATTGCAACAGAGAGCCGAACTATGTCAGCCATCTTCCCCCTCAAGCGTCTGCTTGGCAGCAGCCTGCTGATCACAGCTACGCTGGCAAGCGGCTGTGCGACCGTCGCTGAACCGACAGAGGTCCCTATCCTTGAGGAAGCCGTTTCCGTGCCGGAGCCTGCGCAGCCGGAGTACATCCCGGTGGTCCGCTACGGGCGCTACACCCTCGTAGAACTCGCGCCCTTGGCGGCGCAACGCGATCTGCTGCTGCAGACTGTCGATGTTGCTATGCCCGAGGACGTCCGCGCGTCGGTGGGCGACGGCCTGCGCCATGTGCTCAAGCGCAGCGGTTACCGGCTTTGTCAGGGCACATCAGCGGTCACTGAGCTTTATGGGCTGCCCCTGCCGGTGGTTCATTTGCATCTCGGGCCGATGACCTTACGCGATGTGCTGTTGACACTGGCTGGCTCCGCTTGGGAGCTGCAGGTTGATGACTTAGCGCGGGAAGTTTGCTTTGTTCGGCCCAACTCCAGCGACATGGAGCAGGCACCGTCCAATGGCATTCCAGCCATCGATCCGGCGCAGACCTTTCCCATCCCGGTGACGGGAGTCAGGTCATGAGCGCCGCGCAGACAACCGCTCGCAAGACCATCATGGCAGGTATGCAGATTCTGCTTGGGGTATGGCTGATCGCGCTCAGTGTACTGGTTGGGACGATTTTTCGCGCCATGGTCGATTTTGCTGATCGCGAATATGTCGAGACAAGCCAGCGGCTGGTGCAGGTGCTGGAGATGCGGATAGCTGACTTGGCTGATAGCGTGCAAACGCTCGAAGCCCAGCCCGAGCTCGCCACAGCCGCCGTACTACATGAAACCCGCCAACGCCTAGAAGCGCGTCTCATACAGATGGAGCTGGCACTGGCTAACCGTTCCGACGCACAGGCTATACAGGCACTGCGTACCGAAGTCGAGCAGCTCAAAACCCGCTCGCAACCCACCCCGATAGAACCACCACCACAAACCAAACCTGCTACGCCTGTGGCCGCGGCTGCGAAACAAGCCCCGTTTCCGTTTCGTGTCGTGGCCTCAGAAGTGCGGGCCGGGCAGCGTAGCGTTTCTGTCGTGCCTCTAAGGGGTGAACTGACGGCGGACAAGATTCAGGTGATTCTATCCGGCGAGACAGTGGGGCAGTGGCGATTGCAGGCCATTGAGGCGAACACCGCCGTATTCCAAAACGGTAATCAGACACGCCGTCTGATCATCCCTTGATCTGGAGTCAAGCCATGAAATCACAGATCGCCTTTGTTTTTGCCCTGTTCGCAGGGGTGGTATCGGCACAGCCAGCTTCTCAACAAGACTCCATCATGCAGCCATCCCGAACTGGTCAAAGTCAGATTGAACAAAGCCGCGACGAACGCCTGGCACGGGACTGGGGATTGCGCACAGACGAGTGGACACGCTATGAGGAGTTGATGGACGGCCCGCTGGGGATCTATTCGCCTAATCTCGATCCGCTCTCAGCCCTGGGCGTTGAAGCGCGCTCGGATGAAGAGCGGCGTCGTTACGCCGAGTTACAGGTACAAGCTGAAGCGCGCCGTGTCGAGAAACTGCTGGCTTACCAGCGCGCCTACGATGACGCATGGCAGCGACTGCACCCCGGCTTGCAGCGGGTGAATTTACCCGATGTGACACCTGGCGGCATGTCGATCGCAGGCAGCGGGCGCACGGCAATTTTCGTGAAGGACGATTGCGCAACCTGCGGTTTGCTTGTGCAGCGTTTGCAGACGGCAGGCAGTGAGTTCGACCTTTACATGGTCGGCAGCCGTCAGGATGATGCCCGCATCCGTGATCTGGCCAAACGCATGCAGGTCGACCCGGTCAGGGTACGCAGCGGCACCATCACGCTAAATCACGACGGTGGGCGTTGGCTGTCGCTCGGTCTGCCCGGCGACCTGCCTGCTGTCGTGCGCCAGGTAAATGGGCAATGGCAGCGACAACCGTAAGCCTGGTGCAGCCCCTGCGGGTGCTGCTGTTGGCGGCTGGTCTGCTCGCCAGCAGCGGGCAGGCCCAGGAAATCCCCCCTCCCGCCTATCAGTTGGCAGCGCAGAGAGCGGGCATTCCCTCGACGGTGCTCTTTGCCGTGGCCCTGCAAGAAAGCGGCATCCGCCGCGACAACCGCATCATCCCATGGCCCTGGTCGCTGAATGTGGCAGGGCAGTCGCACCGCTATGCCACGCGTGCCCAGGCTTGCACCGGTTTGCTCCAGGCGCTGCGTGAAACGAGGCCTACCCGCGTTGATGTGGGCCTCGCACAAGTCAACCTGGGCTATCAGAAACACCGCTACAGCCGCCCGTGTGATCTGCTCGATCCTTACGCTAACTTGGCAATCGCTGCCGCCATTCTGCTTGAACAGTACAAGCCAGGCGAGGATTGGCTGTTGGCGATGGGCCGCTATCACCGTCCGGCGGGCGGGGAACCGGCGGCACGTTATCGGCGCAGTGTTTCCCGGCACCTGAACCGTGTACAAGGTTCGTCCGGCGCGTTACGCACCACCCATCAGGAGACTTCACGATGAAATTCTATTCTTTGGCTGTGCTGGGCCTGTGCGCCCTGATCGCTGTCGCACCGTTGTCTGCCCTGCACGCGGCAGAACCGCTGATTGTGGTGGACGATCACGGTGGCGTATCGGCGTTACCGTACTACGAAGCGCTCAACCTGCAGCCGCGCACCGGCGGCGTACAACGTCCGCCCATTCCCATCCCCCGGCTGCCCTCCACCATCGACGGTGAAGCCCAAATGCTGCCCGTGCGTAGCGCGAAGCTCACGCCGGGCGCGGTCGCGCGCCGGGTCATCGAGGCGCCTGGCCTGCAACCGTTCTTTCTGATCGGAGATGATGAAGTCTCCCATGCTTGGTTGCGCCACCATGAAACAAGTCTGCGCGAGCGCAACGCGGCGGGTCTGGTGGTCAATGTCGAGACGATGCAGGGACTTGAACGCTTGCGGGCGCTGGCTCCCGGCCTGCAGCTTTGGCCCGTATCGGCTGACGATCTGGCCGACCGGCTGGGTCTGCGCCACTACCCCGCACTGATTACGGCCACTGGCATCGAGCAATGACGATATGGCGCAGACCCAGCCGGTCGAGGTATTGCTGCGCCCCGCCGTGGAGCTATACACCGTGGCGGTGTGTGCCGGCGCCGCGATTCTGTGCGTGGTGGCCCCGTGGTCGCTCGCGTTGAACCCCAGCCTGGGGATCGGTAGCGCCTTAGCGTTTTCTGTCTTCGGCGCGATCCGTTTTCGACAGGCCCAGGCCATCCTGCGCTACCGCCGCAACATTCGCCGTCTGCCGCGTTATGTGATGACTAGCCGCGAGGTGCCAGTCAGCCAGCAGCGGCTGTTTATCGGCAAAGGTTTTTTGTGGGAACAGAAGCATACGCATAGGCTGACACAGACGTACCGGCCTGATTTTCGCCGCTATGTCGAGCCGACTTCGGCTTATCGATTGGCGCGGCGCTTGGAAGAACGTTTGGAGTTCGCGCCATTTCCCTTATCTCATTTGGCGCAGCTTGCGGCATGGGATGTGCCATTGAACCCAGTGCGCCCACTGCCGCCGGTCGGTGGTTTGCCGCGTCTGCACGGCATCGAACCGCACGAAGTGGACGTCAGCCTGCCGTTAGGGGAACGCGTCGGCCATTCGTTGGTGCTGGGCACCACACGGGTGGGCAAAACGCGGTTAGCTGAGCTTTTCATCACCCAGGACATACGACGCAAGAATCATGCGGGCGAGCATGAGGTGGTGATCGTCTTTGATCCCAAGGGGGATGCGGATCTGCTCAAACGCATGTACGTGGAGGCCAAACGCGCCGGACGCGAAGGCGAGTTCTATGTGTTTCACCTGGGTTGGCCTGACATTTCCGCCCGCTACAACGCCGTGGGCCGGTTTGGGCGCATTTCCGAAGTGGCCACCCGCATCGCTGGCCAGCTCTCGGGCGAGGGCAACTCGGCGGCGTTCCGGGAGTTTGCTTGGCGCTTCGTTAATATCGTCGCGCGTGCGCTGATCGAACTGGGGCAGCGCCCGGATTATCTGTTGATCCAGCGGCACGTGGTCAACATCGACGCGCTGTTCATCGAGTATGCCCAGCACTATTTCGCCAAGACGGAACCCAAAGCTTGGGAGGTCATCGTTCAACTCGAAGCACGACTAAACGACAGGAACATCCCCAGAAATATGATCGGGCGCGAGAAGCGCGTGGTCGCGCTGGAGCAGTATCTGAGCCAGGCGCGCAACTACGACCCGGTACTGGACGGCCTGCGTAGCGCCGTTCGCTACGACAAGACGTATTTCGACAAGATCGTGGCAAGCCTCTTGCCCCTGCTGGAAAAGCTCACCAGCGGCAAGATCGCCCAGCTACTCGCGCCGAACTACTCGGACCTGAACGATCCACGCCCCATTTTTGACTGGATGCAGATCATCCGCAAACGCGCTGTGGTCTATGTGGGCCTGGATGCGCTCTCGGATGCCGAGGTCGCCGCGGCGGTGGGCAATTCCATGTTCTCCGATTTGGTATCGGTGGCGGGGCACATCTACAAGTTCGGTATCGACGACGGTCTGCCCGATGCCCGTGCCGACCAGAAAGTACCGATCAATCTGCACGCTGACGAATTCAACGAACTTATGGGCGATGAGTTCATCCCGATGATCAACAAAGGGGGTGGGGCAGGCATTCAGGTCACCGCCTACACCCAGACGCTCTCCGACATCGAAGCGCGTCTTGGCAATCGTGCCAAAGCAGGCCAAGTCATCGGCAACTTCAACAATCTATTCATGCTGCGCGTGCGCGAGACGGCGACGGCCGAGCTGCTGACCAAGCAACTGCCTAAGGTCGAGGTTTACACCACGACGGTGGTTAGCGGCGCCACTGACAGCTCGGACATTCACGGTAAAACCGACTTTACGAGCAATACCCAGGACCGTATCAGCATGACCAGTGTGCCGATGATTGAACCCGCGCATATCGTCCAATTGCCAAAAGGGCAGTGCTTCGCATTGATGCAGGGCGGGGCACTGTGGAAGGTTCGTATGCCGCTGCCAGCCCCTGACCCAGACGAGAACATGCCCTCGGATCTGCAGCAACTTGCGGAGTACATGCGTCAGAGCTACACAGAAACCGGCCAGTGGTGGGAAAATCAGGGCGTCCCTGGGCTGCAGGAGCAATCCCTGCCCGATACGCTGCTCGACGTCGAGCCTTTGGATGCGACGAGCCGCCACATCGGCCACAATGAGGCGGCACCATGAGTGATGCAGCGTCCACGACACAGCAACAGCAGAACCGCCGTCAGGGGTTGTTAGCCAGTACCATAAGTTTGCCGCTTCGGCTGTTCGGTGTGTTGATCGGATCACTGCTGATCTCCATCGTGGTCGAATGCGTGGGCATGCACCTGTTCTGGAAGGAGCAAGGTTGGCGGCATTCACAATCCATGCTGCAGTATGAGTTGAGTCACCTGTCCAGCCACTTCACGCGTAGCGCCGTCGTGCGTGAACCTGGGCGTACTGCACACCACTTGGTGGACACCGGCTATGAGTGGATTTTCGTCAAGACCGGCGTGGATGAACGGCTGAGCCACACTGCTGATCGCGCCCGCGCGCCGAGCCAAAGCGGCACCCAGAATTTTCGCTACTATCTGAGCCAAGCCTACGTCTGGGCAGAACGCTACCTGATTGCCGCAGCCTTCACCACGCTGACTTTCTTGGTACGGCTGTTGATCCTGGTGCTGACCTTGCCGTTGATCCTACTGGCGGCGTTCGTTGGTTTGGTCGATGGGCTGGTGCGGCGTGACGTACGCAAGTTCGGTGCGGGTCGGGAATCAGGGTTCTTCTACCACCGCGCTAAAGCGTCGCTTATGCCGCTGGCCATACTGCCCTGGGTGGTTTACCTGGCGATGCCAGTTTCCTTGCACCCGCTATTAATTCTGCTGCCAAGCGCAATATTGCTGGGTCTGGCGGTGAACTTGACGGCGGGGAGCTTCAAAAAATACTTGTGATTCGTAACTAGTTAAAAATGACTCATTCATGGAAATGGGCGGCGAAATAGTTGATCACCTCTGCAGCCTGCGTACCTTTGCGGAATCTTTGTTGCTCCGCGAAATCGATCGACGGGAGCAAGTGGATCAACTGATGATCGGCATAGAGGGACATCACGGCTTCGGCGTCCAGCCCTGCCGTACGCTGCCCCGTAAATATATTGCCCGCTTCAATGGCCGCACCAATCATTACGTCAGCTAGTTGCACCGCCGGGCTGTCCTTGGAATCAACCTGCGTCACTGAAGTGAGCTTCAGGGGAAACTTGATGCTGGCGATCTCGGACTGGTGAAACTCGATCTGCTGGTCATGATCGATGTAGCGCTGCAGCAGGGTGTTGTAGGTGAGCAGGTTCTTGGATTGATCGTGCTCGACACGGTAGGGGCCGTCCATCATGACTTCCATGCGGCTCACTAGGGATTGCAGCACCACAAGAGCTGCATCGGTGCTCACCCCTGGCGTGGCGATTGCCGAGAGGCATTCAGGACAGGCATCGACGGCCAGAGGTCCAAGCGCCTCCGGAAGCTCGCGCCACTGTGTCTTTCGCGCCGCGCTTACGAGCGCTCCTAGTGCTGCCAACGATTTGTCTTTGACGGCATGTTGAAATGCCGCCAGCAGATTATCGAACGCTTCCCTCCCTAACAGGGTCGGGCCTGCGTAGTACAGCAGGGATGCCAGGGCGTAGTTCTGGCCGTCTTCATAGAAGTTCATGCCGCGTTCACGGTAGAACGGTTCGACGGCGTAATCCATGAACATCAGCAACAGCAGGTAGCGCTTGTCGCAGACATAGGTTACGCACTTGTAGTTGGTCAGCAAATCCCGCTGCAGAGCCAGCAGGCGGGGATGATTGCCGGGCCGGCGTGCCTGTGAGCGGTACTTGAGCTCGGCGGCTTGCAACTTGGGGAAGTGCTCACGAATCAAACGCCGGGCGCCTTCATCGCTGATGGCGATGGCTGTCGCTCCCTGGAAGCGCTGCTCAGGGTTCAGCAGGTCGAACCCGGTGTAGCCACTCTCATCAATCCGGAAGCATTCCATTCAAGTTTTCCCCGGCACGATGTTGACACCGATCCGATCCGCCAGGTCCAGCACTTCATCGTAAACGTCCGCATCGTCCAGCAGACTACGTGAGCCCCCCTCATGCTGGAGTGAATCACTGGTGATGCGATCACCAAATAAGATCATGGCACGTGCCGAATCGTCTTGTCTGGAAACCCACGATAGCCCCTGGGCCAGGGGAAATTGAGAGTGGATTGCGGCAGCCCACTTGCGTGTGGCATGGTACTGGTTCTTCTCGGTGTCGATCAGTTGCTTGCGCGTCACGCCCAGCTTGCGTAGCGGTACGCTTGCAAGGTCAACCAGCTGTAATTCCTCCTCAACTTGAATAGTGGAATGCACCTGGCCAGCTAGTTTGCCTTTATCGACGCTCTTGAAACCGGCCGTGTGCGGGACGTCATGGAACACCGTTTCCATCAATGCACACGCCATTGTTGTTCCAGCGTACAGCGTGGGGATCGAGGTTCCCCGCTCATCGTGGATCGGGCTGAATCGCGCATTGCCTTGCACGCCGGGATTGAACTGATCCGCTTGGTACATGCTCTGATGCACCCGATGTAGCACCTTGCCCGGTTCCAGCCGAGTGAACGTGACATGCAGTGGGTCCGGAGGTTCCGGCGTTGTGTTAGATGCCTCCTCAGCAGGTGCTGATGGCTTAGGCCTAGCCATGCGCGATCTTCTGGATTTCGTCCATAGCCGCCTCGATAACACGCTCGGGTTCGGACGCCAACAAATCCTGAGGCTTCTTGCCGCCCAGAAAGCTATTGTCCGAACGGAACCAGTACGCCATGCCCCAGCTGTCTTTGTTCCTGGCCAAGACCTCAATGACTTTAGTCATGGCTTTTGACGGTCGGAAACCCGCGTTTCGATCTAAGCCGTAACCCGGAAAGTAGTCGACGCCGCCGTGGTTGATCGCGAAAATTTGCCCCTGCTTTTTCCATTTATTCGGTTGAGCGCTGGGATTTCGGGTGCTCAACTCTGCCAGTTGTGCAACCTCGGCGGCCGTCAGCCAGTCACCGCTCTCCAACACGGCTTTGCGCGCCTGCACCAGCATGACCGCTTCCTTGAGCAAGCGGGGGGAAGGCGGTGTCCGAGGCATCAGGACGTCGACTAAACGTTCAATGGACTCTCGATCATGGTGCTCCAACATCAGTTCAAACATGGAGGATGTCATGTTAGCGACATTTGCCGCAAGGGCCTCTAAGACCCGGGGCCTGATATGGTCGAACGTGACGAGCAGTACTTGATCAGCATGCGATTTGCCAAGTCGTGCCTGTACTTCCTTTGGGGTGCCAACCAACGTCGAGACGCCCGGATGGTCTATTACGACATTCATGGATGTGCTCCCTATGGGTTATGATAGTTATCAAATAATATCATATGCTAGATAACCTTCGAAGTGCCTGTTTTATGACAACTTACCTTGGATCGATAGGAAACTTTATCCATGAAGCCCCGCAAGCTCTACGTAATCGGCAACGGCTTTGACCTACAGCATGACATCCCATCGAAGCTGGATCAGTTTAAGCAATACCTTCGAGACAACGACAATAGCGTCTTCAGGGAAGTCGAGGAGTATCTTCCCGTCCGAGAGGACTGGTGCGACCTTGAGGAGGCTCTGGCAGACATGGATGTGAATGCGATTATCGATAACCTGGGTCATTTCATGGCATCGTACGGAGCCGAGGACTGGAGTGACTCTGGACATCATGACTTCCAGTTTGAAGTGGAGAATCTCGTAAGAAGGTTGTCATCAGAGCTTCGACAACTATTTGGGGAGTGGATACGTCAGCTTTCAATCCCCACCCCTGAAACTATGCCAAAGCGGATTACCGGACTGGACAACACCGCTGCATTCCTTAGCTTTAACTACACCAGCACCCTGAGTACGCTCTACGGTATTGCACCGAAGCGGATACTGTTCATTCACGGCTGCGCGGCGCAGTCTGATGAGGAATTAGTGCTGGGACATGCCTGGCACCCGCAGAACCGTCGCTCGCTGAATGATCGATCAGACATCGCCGATATCGATACTCGACTGGTCGAGGTTCATGACATCCTTGATGGGTATTTCTCGACCACCTTCAAGCCGTCTGAGGCGTTGATCGCTAGAAACCAACCTTTCTTTCAAGGTCTGGCAAGCATCGAACAGGTGTTTGTGCTGGGGCATTCCTTGTCGGACGTCGATGCTGCCTACTTCCAGGCGTTACTCGGCCAGCCCAACGTTTCTGCTGCCCAGTGGAACATCGTCTGTCGCTCGTTCGACGAATGGTTAGAGAAGCAAGCTCAGCTTATTCGATGGGGGCTCAATCCTTCCAGCGCACGACCCATTTCCTGGGAAAACCTTTGACTCTACAGTGACCTCCCCCTGTCAGGACAAGGCCTGATTAGACAAATCCGGACATCTCCCAGTTCCTATTGTTTGCAGCCTGATTGCGCCTGCACCGTCACGATCATTCTATTGTTGATCTAACGAAGGGATGGGGCGATGTTGCTCTCGATTCGGTGTCGCGCCGCGCATGGCGGCGTGTCTCTCCTGCTCACAGCGGTCTTAGCCGTGCCGCTGACGGCGCATGCCGATGTGTCGGCTCAGCGCCAAGACCTGGCTGCGGCCCTGCGCCAACTTGATGCGCTGGAACGATTCGTGGCGCGCAGTGCGGCGGCTACGCCCATCGTGCCGGGCGATCGTTACCACTTCGACTATTCACGCTTGCTGGCCGACCTGGCCCGCGTGCGCACCGGCATCCAGTCTCATTTATCTCCATCGCGTGCCCAACCGCGGGATCTTGCCGAGTTGGTGGGAGATTACCGCAACGAGCGTGCCCCCCAGCACAGCCCATTGCCGCAGGTCCAGCCATGACCTCCGCTCAGATCAGCGCCTTTCAGGCCAACAGCAGCATTACGCCAGCCATCATGGCGACCGTCTTGGTCGGTTTTGTGTTCGCGGTGTTGCTGCTGTGGGGTGCCTGGGCGATTCGCACGGCCTACGTCGGCTGGGCTGAAAACCGAATTAACCAACGTCAGTTCCTGGGCGTCGTCGTGCGGTTTCTGGCGACGTACCTGGTACTGACTTTTTTCCTCCTGTCCTGACCCGCAAGGAACTGACCATGAAGACCCAATTGCTTCGCACGCCTACCGCGCTCGCCTCACTCACTTGGGGCTTGGCCCTGCTGCCCACCCTGCCGTTCGCCCAAGGCTTGCCCACCTTGGAGAATCCCTCACGCGGCACGGGCGGCGGCATTATGGAGACTATCCGCAACTATGGCTACGACATCGTGCTGTTGGTGGCGCTCCTGGTCGTCGCATCCATGTTTATTGGTGTCTGCTACCACGCCTATGGTACGTACGCCGAAATCCACACGGGCAGGAAGACCTGGGGCCAGTTTGGCTTGAGCGTTGCGGTCGGTGCTGTGCTGCTCGTGGTTGGTATCTGGCTGCTCACCGAAGCGACTACAGTTCTGTAAGGAAGCGGCCCATGTCCGAGCACCAGCACATCCGGGCCGATGGCACCGTGTCGTTTCTGCCGCATCGTCTTAATCGCCATCCGGTCGTGGTACGCGGTTTGACGGCCGACGAACTATGGATTTGCTGCGGTTTGTCGGGCGTGGCGGGGCTGCTGATAGGTACGCCGTTGTCTTGGCTTTTCTCGACCATTGCCCTGGCGCCGACCTTCATTGTCGTCGGCATTGCCTTGGGCGTGTTCGTCGGTGGCGGCATTCTGCGCCGCAAGAAGCGCGGCAGGCCCGACACCTGGCTGTATCGGCAATTGCAATGGCGCGTCACGATCTCCTACCCGTTGCTGGCAGGCTGGGTGCGCGGCCATGCGCTGGTCACGCGCACCGGCTATTGGACAATCCGAAGGGGCGTGCAATGAGCCGCTTCAAAAACGAAGTCGCTCACCTGCAGGCGCATATTAAAACCCTGCGCATCGGCGCAGTCGCGCTGCTGCTGGTGGCGCTGGTTATGGGTGGTGGGTGGTGGAGCGCCCCGCGCGATCTGACTATTCACGTCCCGCCCGATCTGCGATCGGGCAGCACCCGCAAGTGGTGGGAAGTACCGCCCGAATCGGTCTATGCCTTCACCTTTTATGTGTTCCAGCAGCTTAACCGTTGGCCGACCAATGGCGAAGAGGACTACGCCCGCAACCTGCACGTCTTGTCGCCGTATCTGACGCCGTCCTGCCGGGCCTTTTTGCAGGCCGATTTCGAGTACCGCCGCAGCACCGGCGAGCTGCGTCAGCGCGTGCGCGGCGTCTATGAAATCCCCGGTCGTGGCTATGGTGAGAACCCGAGCGCTCGCGTGCGGGTGATTTCCGACGATGACTGGATCGTGACGCTCGATCTGAGCGCGGACGAGTATCACGGATCCGAGCAGGTCAAGCGGGCGCTGGTGCGTTACCCCATCAAGGTCGCGCGGGCGGACGTTGATCCGGCCCGCAACCCGTTCGGGCTGATGCTGGACTGCTATGACAGCGCGCCCCAGCGAATTACCGTGCCAGCGTCAGACCCCCCCGCGCGTAGCGGCCTGGGATTGCAAGGAGATTCCCAATGAGCTTCAAACACCGAGTTCTGGCTGGGCTGGGCGTTTTGGCCTGGATGATGGCTATTCCTGCCCAGGCGGTGGAAATCCTGCGCTGGGAACGCCTGCCGTTGGCCGTGCCGCTTGTCGTCGGCCAGGAGCGCATTGTGTTTATCGACCGCAACGTGCGCGTTGGCGTGCCCGCCAGCGTGGGGGAGCGCCTGCGGGTGCAAAGTGCCGGTGGCGCGGTCTACCTGCGCGCCGATGAGCCCATTGAGCCCACTCGTTTGCAGTTGCAAGACGCGGACACCGGGGAACTGATCCTGCTGGACATTGCCGCACAACAGGCCAATGAGGGTGAGCCGGCTCTGGAGCCGGTACGGATCGTTGAGGGGAGTACGACACCCCAGCGCTACGGTCAGGTGGGCAACGACATTGGCGCACAGACAGCCCCGGCTAAGCCCTCGCGGCGTGACACTCCGGTGCCTGTGGTGCTCACGCGCCATGCCGCACAAAACCTGTATGCGCCGCTGCGTACCGTGGAGGCCGTACCCGGCATCATGCGCGTGAACCTGCGCGGTGACCCGAACTTGGACACGCTGCTGCCGACCCTGCCGGTACGCGCCGTCGCGTTGGCGTCCTGGCGGCTGGAAGATCAGTGGGTGACAGCGGTGCGCCTGAGCAATGCCAGCAGCGGCTGGTTGGAACTGGACCCGCGCGCGCTACAAGGCGACTTCCTCACCGCCGCGTTCCAACACCCGACATTGGGCCCACACGGTACGCCCGAGGACACGACAGTCGTGTACGTGGTCACTCGTGGACATGGGTTGGCGCAATCGCTGCTACCCGCCATTCAGCGTTTCGACCCAGCGGTGCATCTGCCCCATCTCATACAAGAAGCGCAAGGAGACAACCATGCGCAGTAACGGACTTCTCAAGTGGCTGATGATTCCGGTGGCCCTACTGGTACTTTTTGCGGGTATCCGCCTGCTATCCGGTGGCGACACGACCCGTTCAGGCGCTGCGGGTTCTGGCAGTCAGCTCACGCCCGAAGAGATGCAGGCGCTGGGCATTGAAGGCGACACTCCGTACGACACCGTGGCAACGCTTGTGGCTCAGGTCAAGCAGATGCGCACCGAGCTGCAGACGGCGCAGGCCGACAACAAAACGCAACGCAGCGAGAACGCGCGTCTGCGCCAGCGCGAGACCGCCATTGACCAGCGCATCAATTCGGCACTGGAGTCGGAACGCAGCACCCTGCAACGCGACCAGGCGAAAATTGCTAATGAACGACAGCAGACCGAAGGTTTGTTGCAGGATCTGCAGCGCCGCCTGGAAAGCCTGGGCAATACCGATCTGCCCGTGGGACTGGGGCTGCGCGAGGGAGATGCCGATGGCCTTGGGGCCGATGCCGGTATCCGCTGGGTTGAACCGGATGATGCCCAGCAGGTCGATGGCCGCAACCGCAGCAGTAGTCTGAGTTTTCCAACGAGTTTCGGTCCCGCGCAGAAGACACTGGAAACCACTGTCGGTCGTGTGGCCGACGCCGGGGCCAAGGCCGCAGGTGTTAGCACCGCCAAGGCGGTCTATACGGTGCCGACCAATTCCACCCTGATGGGCTCGGTGGCGATGACCGCGCTCATTGGTCGTGTGCCCATCGACGGCACGGTCAACGATCCGTATCCTTTCAAAGTCATCGTCGGCCCGGACAACCTGACCGCTAACGGCATCGACATTCCGGATGTGGCGGGGGCTGTCTTCAGTGGAACCGCCTCGGGTGACTGGACGTTGTCATGTGTGCGCGGTCAGGTGCGTAGCATAACGTTTGTCTTTCAGGACGGCACGATTCGCACCATTCCCGAGGACAGCGAACGCGCCAATCAGCGCAACAATCAGGAGGATGGCCTGGGATGGATCAGCGATCCCTACGGCATTCCCTGCGTGTCGGGCGAGCGCCGCAGCAACGCCCAACAGTACCTGGGTACGCAGGCGCTGATCACCGCTGCTGGTGCGGGCGCCGCGTCGCTCATCGATTCGGACAGCGGCCAGATGTCCTACGTGGGTGCGGACGGGGCGATGGGTACCGTGGGCATCAGCGGCAATGAGGCCATGGGTCAGATTCTGGCTGGTGGCGTGCGGGACATGTCGCAGTGGGTTAATAAACTCTACGGTCAGGCCTTCGCCGCTGTGTATGTACAGCCTGGTGCGAAGGTGGCCGTCCATCTGGAAAAACCACTGGCCATCGACTATGCCCCGCAAGGGCGCCGGGTCGATCACCGTGTAGGAGAAGCTCATGCGCTTGAACTGGATTAAGCCCTTGCTGCTGGTCATCGCCGCAGTAACGCTCGCGGGGTGCGCCACTCACAAGGACGATTTGTTGCCGAACGGTGGCCGTACCATGCAGGATATCTGGTACCACGAAGGGGGTGAGGGCGGTAGCGGCCAGGTGGCCCGCCGCCAGTTGCTTGACGTGCGTCAAAGCCTGCGCAGGCCACTGACTGAGGCTGATGTGCACGCTGCCCCGACGGAACAGGCTGGCTACACCCGCACCGCTGCTAACGAAATCCAGCGTCAATTTCAGCGGCTGCCCAATCCGGACCTCGTGATGTACGTGTTTCCGCACTTGGCGGGTACCGACCCCGTGCCGGTGCCAGGCTACAGCACGGTCTTCCCGCTGTATCAGCGGGTACAGTACGCGATGCCGGGCGAGCGCGTAGAGGCTTATTAATGACATGGCGTTTTCCTTGGCATAAGCGTGCCAGCCCTGATGACGAGGTTGCCGACGCCGAGCAGTCCGATGGCTGGCAGCGCCATATTCAAACTCTGAACGAGGCGGGGATTCCCGAGCCGGGTGGGGCGGTCCAAGGCAACCGATCCGCGACACAGGCGGACGAAGAGGCTTTGTATGGCGTGGCGCCGTCCTTTGTCGAACTGCTGCCGTGGGTGGAGTACCTGCCCGACAGCCGCTGCATGTTGTTGGAGGACGGCCAATCGGTGGCCGCCTTCTTTGAGTTGATTCCGCTGGGCACCGAAGGCCGGGAGGCCGCATGGCTGGCTCAGGCTCGCGATTCGCTGGAAAACGCCCTGCAGGACAGCTTTGACGAACTGGACGGGAACCCGTGGGTGCTGCAGCTCTACGCCCAGGACGAAACCAGCTTCGATCATTACCTAAAGACCTTGCAGGGTTACGTGCAGCCGCGTGCGCAAGGCACACCTTTTACCGATTTTTACCTGCGTTTTTTCGCGCATCACCTACGGGCGGTGGCCAAGCCCGGCGGGTTGTTCGAGGATACGGTGATCACACGCCTGCCCTGGCGAGGACAAAGCCGCCGTGTGCGAATGGTGGTTTATCGCCGCGTCACGGGGCAAACCGCACGGCGGGGCCAGACACCCGCACAGGCGCTCAACATCGTGTGCGACCGGCTGGCCGGAGGCTTGAGCAATGCGGGTATCCAGGCTCATCGCCTGGATGCGCCGCAGATCCACGACTGGCTGCTTCGCTGGTTCAACCCCCAGCCCCGGCTACTGGGGTCAACGGCCGAGGACCGCGAGCGCTTTTATCAACTGACCGCCTATCCGCCAACCCAAGAACCCGACGAAGTCGAGTTGGCCAGTGGTCGGGATTTCAGCCAACGGCTGTTCTTCGGCCAACCGCGCTCGGATGTGGCGCAGGGGCTGTGGTACTTTGACAGTATGCCGCACCGGGTCATGGTCACCGACCGCTTGCGCACGCCGCCGACAACGGGACACCTGACGGGCGAAACCCGCAAGGGCGATGCGATCAACACCTTGTTTGATCAGATGCCCGAAGACACGGTGATGTGCTTGACCTTGATCGCCACGCCGCAAGATGTGTTGGAGACACATCTGAACCACCTGGCAAAGAAAGCGGTGGGCGAAACCCTGGCCTCGGAGCAGACACTCCGGGATGTGCACGAGGCTCGGTCTCTCATTGGCAGTGCTCACAAACTCTACCGAGGCAGTCTGGCGTTTTACCTGCGTGGTCGTGATGAGGCCGAGCTTGATCATCGTGGCCTGCAATTGGCGAACGTGATGCTCAACGCGGGATTGCAGCCGGTGCGCGAAGAAGATGAGGTGGCGCCGCTGAACACCTACTTGCGCTGGTTGCCGTGCCTTTACAACTCTTCGCAAGATCGTAAGCAGTGGTACACGCAACTGATGTTCGCCCAGCATGCGGCCAATCTTGCGCCGGTGTGGGGTCGCAGCCAGGGCACCGGACACCCCGGCATTACCTTCTTTAACCGGGGCGGTGGGCCCATCACTTTCGATCCTTTGAACCGCCTGGATCGGCAGATGAATGCCCACCTGTTTCTATTTGGACCGACGGGGTCGGGTAAATCAGCCACATTGAACAACCTGCTCAATCAGGTCACGGCCATCTATCGCCCGCGGCTGTTCATCGTGGAGGCCGGCAACTCCTTTGGCTTGTTCAGCGAATTCGCCAAAAGGCTGGGTCTCACGGTCCACCGCGTCAAACTCTCCCCCGGTGCTGGCATTAGCCTGGCACCGTTCGCGGATGCCAGGCGCCTGATCGAAACGCCCAGCGACGTACAGACGCTGGATGCCGACGCCCTTGATGGCGAACCGACTGCTGATGGCATCGAGGAGACGGGTGCGGATGAGCAACGCGACGTGCTGGGTGAACTGGAAATCACCGCGCGGTTGATGATTACGGGCGGTGAGGACAAGGAAGAAGCCCGTATGACGCGGGCGGATCGCTCGTTGATACGTCAGTGCATCCTGGACGCCGCCCGGCGTTGCCACAGCGATGGTGGCGAGCAGCGCACCGTATTGACACGTGACGTGCGCGATGCGCTATGTGAACGCGGCCAGGACAGCACATTACCTGAAATGCGACGCGCCAGGCTGCTGGAGATGGCCGATGCCATGGACATGTTCTGCCAGGGCGCCGATGGTGAGATGTTCGATCGGCCCGGCACGCCTTGGCCCGAAGCCGACATTACTCTGGTCGATCTGGCGACCTACGCCCGCGAGGGCTACAACGCGCAGCTTTCCATTGCCTACATTTCGCTGATTAGCACCGTCAATAACATCGCCGAGCGCGATCAGTTCCTGGGGCGCCCCATCATCAACGTTACCGACGAGGGCCATATCATTACCAAGAACCCGCTATTGGCACCCTATGTGGTCAAGATCACCAAGATGTGGAGGAAGCTCGGGGCCTGGTTCTGGCTGGCCACGCAGAACGTCGATGATTTGCCCAAAGCTGCCGAGCCCATGCTCAATATGATTGAGTGGTGGATCTGCCTGTCAATGCCGCCCGATGAGATCGAGAAAATCGCCCGGTTCCGAGAACTATCGCCAGCGCAGAAGGCGCTGATGCTGTCGGCCCGCAAGGAGGCCGGTAAATTCACGGAAGGGGTGATCCTGTCCAAGAGCATGGAGGTATTGTTCCGAGCCGTACCACCAAGTCTCTATTTGGCCCTGGCCCAGACGGAGCCGGAGGAGAAGGCAGAACGCTACCAGCTCATGCAGCAGTTCGGCATTAGCGAACTGGACGCAGCATTCAAGATGTCTGAAAAAATTGATCGGGCTCGGGGAATTGATTCTCTGGCATGGGAGCAAATGTAGAGCCGGTTATTTCTCGCGCTTACCCAAGTCGCCGAGCTTGGAAAGTGTGTTGTCAGGGTCGTATACGCGAAGCTGGTTGTGCGTCCGCATAGAACTGTCGTAAATCACCAGGTTCGTGCCACCCGGATAAGATTGTGACGGAAACAAAATGCCGTCCAGTCCTGCCGAGATGGTGTCATCGGCCATGTACCAAGTGGGTGGTTCGATCCCGTGCCCGAACCATTCCTCTCGCCAGTCCACGGCGTAATCCGCCCACAGTGCAGGCCAGCGTTCTGGATCAAAGCCGCCGCTCAAATCTGCGACCCGCAACTGCCGAACAAAGAATGTACAGATCGTTCCGGGTCGCAACCACGGGTTGTCTTGACGGTATTCAGCCAGTGCTGTCCCATCGGTGAGTGCCAAATATAGCGCCTCTTGGCCTGGACGGTTGAAGCGGCCTCCTTGACGGGCTGCGCCCATGCCTGAAAGCGGCATACTGGCATAGCTCGGGGCGATAAACCCTGTAGAAGGCAGCATCCTCTTCCAGACCGATAGTATGCTCGATCATCCAGCAGCCCCGCCTGCCAGAGATTCCAGATACGCAATCACTGCATCGGCTCGGCCTTCCTGAATCAATGTGTCCGCCGTCTTATAGCCGAACGATTTCAACGGCTCATTACGCAGCAGGAATGCAGCCCGATCAGGGTCGCCTGTCATCTCAGTGGCTACAGTCAGTACCCGAAGCATGTCTTGCAGGTACTTCTGGAGTTGAGGGGTATGGGGGCGTGCTGTGGGCGTATTGCGATGCACTCGTGCTCGCTCGGCCAACTCCTGGACACGGAAACCAAAGAATTCACCGACTCGAACCGGGGACAAGAACGGCGTATCGGGTTCTCGGAATCGCTCAATGAATGGGTGTGAGATGGCGAAGGCCATGATTTATCTCCCTTGCATTGGATATGCACTAATTATGAACTGAAATTGCTCTGAAAACAATCAATCAACTGACAATAGGGCTGGCCTTCCCACGGCGAATTAGCCATCGGTTCTGCACAGATGGGAACAGGTTAGGCGGTATGCCGCATTGATAGGCCACATAGATAGACCAACATGTTCGACTAACGCATCTGCCCGATTCACCTCTTGTTTGGGAACTACGATGCGACCACCGACGCCTTCCTTTCGCGATACCTTGCGCCGCCTAATCTGGCCTGTCGTCGTTATGATCCTAACGCTTCTGGTGTTTTGGCGTCCTTCCGTTCCTATTGCATCGATGGAGCAGGATAACCAGCGATCCGCAGACGATAGGGCGGCGATGTCTCCAGTAGCTGGACCGCCTTGGCATTATGGTTCCACCTTGGCTCGCTATACCTTGATCTTATTTGCGGATCTGGAATGTCCCTACTGCAGGACTTACATTCCGCCGTTGATGGCCTGGATCGATCGGCATCCTGATATCCGCCTGCAGTGGCAACATCTGCCGCTAGCCATGCACGAGCCTGCGGCTTCTCAACTGGCTGCGCTGGCTGAGTGCGCTGGCGAGGCCGGCGGCACCCAGGCCTATTGGCGGACGATATCCTGGATTTATCAGCACACACAGGGCGAAGGACTAGGGTTGCCAGATGGCATATATCCGCCTGATCACGAAGCCTTACACGCTTGCCTGGCGAGCGAGCGCCCGTTAGCGATTGTGCAAGCGCAAGCCGACGGCGCTGCCGGCAACGGTGTAGTGGCTACCCCGACGCTGCACTTGCGCGACGAGCGTACCGGCCAATCCCTGTGGTTACAGGGGCCGATTCCAGGTGACGCGCTGCTGTCAGCGATGGACCTGCTTGTGACCGATGATCCGGCCTCCGAACCCGCAGAAACTACTGAATTGTCCGCCGTCCCAGACGGCAACAAGCCCAGGTAGCCCGCAATCTTAAACGCTACGACGCAGCTTGCTCCGCGTTGATTGCACGCCCAGCCCGCACCGCATCCCGCGCGCGGGTAGGTGAGCTACCATACAGTCGCTATCACACAAATTGCTCTACAGTATGCTGTAGGCAAAACGGAGATTGGATAGTCCTAGAGCATTAAGCACTGCGCATTCTCGTTCAGAAAGGGCGCCATCTGCCAAGTCAACGTACACTTTCCGCGAACATAACAAAAAAGTAATCTAAGTGTTCCCCGACTGTCAGGGGCGATTCATTAAAGTATCTCCATCGTAAACGTATTGTGAACGACAGCGACTATTAGCTATGTCGCGGTAGTGGTAGTTATCATTCGATGGAGTTTTTTTTATGAAGACCTTAGTTACAGGTTTAATGTTGTCTTTTTCGCTATTGGCTGGTGCCGCGCAGGCCGCCAACGTTGATGCTTCTGAAGCCAAGACGCGAACCCAAGTGCTCGCGGAATTACAAGAAGCTCGAGCGCTGGGGCTTTTAAGCAATGGCGAGCTTGACTACCCCCTCGCTGTATCAGATTCATCAAATTCCAAGTCTCGCCAAGCTGTACTTGCCGAACTGGATGCCGCTCGTAAGGCTGGTACGTTAAGTAGCGGTGAGCTCGATTACCCCCCTGCATCTCCAATTAGGAGTTCCAAAACTCGAGCTGAGGTGCGAGCGGAACTTGCGGCATATGAAGCAGCGGGCCATTCGAAACCGATTCCATATTGAGCTTCCCATCTCGAGGTGGACGCTAGCCTCACCGGCGCGGCCCGCTATGCGCCCGTCTGGCATGTGCCTGCCGAGGCCGCGTACCGCGCCCATGCGGATAGCTTCGTCGCCGGAGCCTAATTCCTATCCCCACATCTAGCGCTTCTCGGGGAAAGAGTTGACATGAGTACTCTCTAGACGCATGGCTGCTTTGCCGTTTTAAGTGATGTTGGGCCGCACGCCGCCTTACTTCTACCCTCAGTTCAGTCGTGCATGACCCTTTTTGGCGTAACTCCATGCGAAGTTTTCTTTACTTTATCAGTGTTATCTCGGTCGCTTGTGGGCCGGCATTTGCGCAACCTACTCCTTACTATCCTGGGGATAGTGCTGCGATTCGACTCGAAGCGGCCGCTGAACTGACACTCGATGAGGCCCTGGATCTGGCGCTCGCGAAGAGCCCTTCTCTTTCGGCCGCTCGATATCTCGCCGCTTCAACTGACGGACTCGTATCCCAGGCCGGTGTAATCCCAAACCCGATTTTGAGCTTTGAAATCGAGGACACCGGCAGAAGGTCGACGCGGACAACCACAAGTACATTGAGCATTCCGATAGAACTTGGCGGTAAGCGTAGTGCGCGCATTGTCGCTGCTGAACTAACACGGGAGGTTGCAAGAAGTGATTTGCAAGGTGCCCGCGCTGACGTGCAGTCGCAGACGATTTCGGCTTTCTTCGATGTTCTCATCGCCCAAGAGCAAGTCACTTTAACCGCCAGCGCGGTCGATATAGCAAGCGGTGCGCTGCGCGTGGCCGCCCAGCGTGTCGCGGCAGGCAAGGTCGCGCCGCTGGAAGAGAACCGTGCACAGGTCGAAGTGGCGAATGCCCAGCTCGAAAAGAACGAAGCCGAAAATGCACTAAAAGCTGCTCGACAAAGGCTTTCGGCACTTTGGGGTAATCCTTCTCCAGTGTTTACGCAGGCGAAAGGAGATGTTGATGTACTGCCCTTGCGACCCGCACTAGATGACTTTGCGGTTGCACTTGGAGATTCGCCTTTAATTGAGTCGGCGCGTCTTGCCGCTGAGCGCAGCCGCGCTCAAATTCAAGTGGAGCGCAGTAAACGTTATCCAAACCTTGAGCTAAATGTTGGAGTAGCCCGAAACAATGAGCTCGGCCGTAATCAGGCGATCGTCGGCGTAGGGATTCCCTTGCCGTTCTTTGATCGGAATCAAGGGAATCTATACGAGGCGTCTATGCTCGCTTACAAAAGTCGGGACGACTACCGAAGTCTCAAAACTCGCTTAATGGTCGAGCTTCAGCAGGGTGCAAGTGAGTTCGATATTTCTAAAGCTGCAGCTGAGAAGCTCGATTCTTTCATTCTTCCTAGCGCAGGCCGGGCTTACGAGACCGCAAAGAAAGGATTTGAAGCGGGCAAGTTTGGGTTTACCGAAGTCATTGATGCGCAGAGGACCTTGTTTCAAGCGCGATCACGTTATCTCACTGCTTTATCCGACAGCTACCAAGCCCTCGCACGGATAGAACGAATCTTAGGCTCAAATAAGTAATGAATAATTCCAGACAACGATTGACAGCGAGGGTGGTGCTTGTGACCCTTGCACTGCTTGCCGTGCCCCCCTTGTTTATTAATGTTTCTTATGCGGCCGATGAGGACCACGGTGCGCACTCTGAAGCAGAGGCGAGTCACGTGGAAAACCATGAGAAGGGGCCTAATGGCGGTGAGATTACTCAGGCCGAGGAGATTAGCGTTGAACTACTGTTGGCTGAAGATCGCGGCGAACCTCGCTTGCGAATCTGGGTCTCTTCGCTTGGGGCGGCGGTGCCAGTTGACAGCATAACTGCAATAGGCCAGGTCTCAAGACCGAACGGAGAGGTACAAGATCTTAATTTTTTAGCGGCAGGTGGCTATCTGCAGAGTAAACAAGTGATTGAAGAGCCGCACTATTTCTCCTTAAGCGTTGAGGTCAATGTTGGCGTTTCGGGAAAGACTGTCGTGGCACATCTTCAGCGTCAGGAAGGAAAAATCGAGCTATCAGAAGAGCAGGTTATTGCGACTGGCCTAGCTATAGACACTGCCGGTCCTGCAACGCTTGAGAATACCTTGAAATTCCCCGGTGAAATTAGCTTTAACGAAGATAGAACCGCACATGTGGTGCCGCGGCTTGCGGGAATTGTTGAAAGCGTGCCCGCCACCCTCGGTGAGCAAGTGAAGGCAGGCCAAGTCCTGGCAACGATTTCAAGCGCAACGCTGGCTGACATGCGAAGCGAATTACTTGCAGCTCAGAAACGTAACACGCTGGCTAGGACGGTTTACAACCGTGAACGCAAGTTGTGGCAAGAAAAGGTTTCTGCCGAACAAGATTACTTGCAAGCGCGCTCCGCACTCTCTGAGTCAGAGATAGCGTTGCAAAATATCAAACAAAAGCTTCAGACTGTCGGAGCCTCGGGTGATTCGCCTTCCCTAAGCCGACTCGAGTTGCGAGCTCCCTTTGATGGCGTCATTATCGAAAAGCATATAACTCTTGGTGAGTCAGTTCAAGGGGACACAAGCGTCTTTACGCTCTCGGACCTTCGTACAGTCTGGGTGAATTTTCAGATCGCCGCAAAAGACCTGGAAAGCGTTCAAATAGACAAAAAGGTAGAAGTGTCGAGCGCTGCTTTTGCTTCGACTGTTCGCGGTACCGTCTCCTATGTGGGCGCATTGGTCGGGCAGAGAACGCGGACAGCCACGGCTCGAGTTACGCTTGATAACCCGGACATGGCGTGGCGGCCAGGAATATTCGTAACGGTAGATGTCGTCGTGAACGAGCGAGGCTCCGCTGTAACCGTCGAGGCTGACGCCATACAAACGATCGAGGGTCAGCCAGTTGTGTTTATTGCGGTACCAGGAGGGTTTGTTGTGCAGCCTGTGAAGGTCGGTGCCATAAATAATGACCGAGCCCAGATCACGTCCGGCTTGTCTGCAGGAGTGAAGTACGTATCTGAGAACAGTTTTGTGCTCAAGTCGGAGCTCGGTAAAGCAACAGCAGAACACTCGCACTGACAGGAAGGCATGAAACATGTTTGAACGTATCATCCGCTTTGCCATTGAGCAGCGCTGGCTAGTAATTCTAGCGGTCGTCGCTATGGGCGCCCTCGGCGTTTTTAACTATAACCGCCTTCCGATTGACGCGGTTCCTGATATTACCAATGTACAAGTCCAGATTAATGTAGGTGCTCCCGGCTATTCTCCGTTAGAGGTTGAGCAACGGATCACATATCCCATTGAGACTGTAATGGCCGGTTTGCCTGGCCTGCAGCAAACTCGATCCCTCTCTCGCTACGGCTTATCACAAGTCACCGTCATATTTGAAGACGGCACTGATATCTATTTTGCAAGGCAACTGGTCAACCAGAGATTGCAGGAAGCCACGGACAATCTTCCTGATGGAATTAATCCCTCCATGGGTCCTATTTCCACAGGACTTGGTGAAATCTATCTTTGGACAGTCGAGGCTGAAGAAGGCGCTCGCAAGCCGGATGATACGCCGTATACAGCGACAGATTTGCGAGAGATCCAGGATTGGGTGATCAAGCCACAACTACGCAACGTGCCGGGCGTAACCGAGATCAATACAATCGGTGGCTTTGCGCGAGAGTATCAGGTGTCACCGAATCTTGAGCAAATGGAGTCATACGGCTTATCTTTAGCAGATATCGTCGCAGCACTTGAGAGAAATAATGCCAATGTAGGTGCTGGTTATATAGAACGTAAAGGCGAACAGTATCTGATTAGGGTGCCTGGGCAGGTTCAATCAGTTGAAGATATAGAAGAGATTATTGTCTCGTCTGCGCAAGGGGAACGGCCAATCCGAGTACGGGACCTTGCGCAGGTGGTGCAGGGTCGAGAGTTGCGTACCGGTGCAGCAACCGAGAACGGCCGGGAGGTCGTGTTAGGAACTGTTTTCATGCTGATCGGGGAAAACAGTCGAGCGGTCTCGCTGGCGGTCGACCAGAAAATGGAGGAAATCAACCGCACTCTGCCAGAGGGCGTGCATGCTGTTACTGTTTACGACAGGACTACATTAGTCGATAAGGCAATAAATACCGTCAAGAAAAATCTTCTTGAAGGTGCCGTCCTAGTGATCGTCATTTTGTTCCTTTTTTTGGGAAACATAAGAGCAGCAATCATTACCGCAATGGTCATTCCGTTATCGATGCTCTTTACCTTTACTGGGATGGTAACGTACAAGATCAGTGCGAACCTCCTTAGTCTGGGAGCGCTAGACTTTGGCATTATCATCGATGGTGCCGTTGTAATTGTTGAGAACTGTGTTCGACGTCTGGCTCACGCGCAGGAGCATCACCGACGGCCGCTGACGAAGACTGAGCGGTTTCATGAGGTATTCGCTGCAGCAAAAGAAGCCCGGCGTCCACTGATTTTCGGCCAGTTGATCATTATGGTTGTTTACCTTCCCATTTTCGCCTTGACCGGCGTCGAAGGAAGAATGTTCCATCCAATGGCTTTCACAGTTGTCATTGCACTGGTAGGAGCCATGATATTGTCGGTTACTTTCGTTCCGGCCGCTGTTGCGCTTTTCATTGGCAAACGGGTTGCCGAGAAAGAAAATCGCCTGATGGTAGCAGCGAAGCGCCTGTATGCGCCGCTTTTGGACCTGGCTTTTAAATATAGCAAAATTGTGTTTGCAGTAGCAATTGTAGTAGTGCTGGCAACAGGCGTTTTAGCCTCTCGCATGGGAAGCGAGTTTATTCCTAGTCTAAATGAAGGCGACCTTTCAATACAAGCTCTCCGCATTCCGGGGACGAGCTTGTCTCAATCGCTCGAAATGCAGAAGCAACTTGAAGTTCGTCTAAAAGAGAAGTTCCCGGAAATCGAACGAATTTTCGCGAGGACAGGTACAGCAGAGGTTGCGTCCGATCCAATGCCACCCAATATCTCTGACGGGTACATAATGCTTAAGCCTCAGGACGAGTGGCCAAAACCAGTGAAGACGCGCGATGAGCTAGCTGAAGCGATTCGAACTGAGGCCGCCCAGGTTCCGGGGAGTAACTATGAATTCTCTCAACCCATTCAACTTAGATTTAATGAACTGATCTCAGGTGTGAGAAGTGACGTTGCCGTGAAGCTCTTCGGCGATGATAACGATGTTCTGAATGCAACCGCGACGGAAATTGCTGAAGCGTTGACGCAGGTTGAGGGCGCTACTGGTGTGAAGATAGAGCAGACGACTGGGCTGCCTGTACTTACGATAGACATCGATCGGGGACGTGCGGCGCGTTATGGACTGAACATGCATGATGTGCAGGAGACCGTTTCTATCGCTCTTGGTGGGCGAGTAGCGGGAACATTCTTTCAGGGCGATAGAAGGTTTGACATCAACGTTCGTCTTCCCGACGGTGTACGCGAGAATATTGAAGCCATTCGGCAGTTGCCTATAGCTTTGCCTAATGACAGCGCCGATAGCAATCGCGTTTCCTACATCCCACTGAGCGAGATTGCTACTTTGGACATATCTCCGGGGCCCAACCAGGTGTCGAGAGAGGACGGAAAGCGCCGGATTGTAGTGAGCGCCAATGTTCGAGGACGAGATTTGGGCTCATTCGTCGATGACGCAGCCCAGGCAATAGCCCAAGTCAAGATTCCCACGGGCTACTGGACAACGTGGGGAGGTACGTTCGAACAGCTTCAATCAGCGACTCAACGGCTACAAATAGTTGTCCCCGTGGCCCTCTTCTTGGTCTTTGTTCTCCTGTTCGCGATGTTCGGCAACGTTCGCGATGGTTTGCTTGTATTTACTGGCATACCTTTTGCACTTACCGGCGGAATATTTGCGCTTTGGCTACGCGGAATACCGTTATCGATTTCGGCGGCAGTAGGGTTCATTGCGCTTTGCGGTGTAGCAGTACTCAATGGTTTGGTGATGCTGTCTTTCATTGGCACATTGAGAGAGGAAGGCAAGCCGCTTATTGAAGCGATTCGATTGGGTGCGCTTACGCGGCTGCGGCCTGTACTAATGACAGCGTTAGTGGCGTCTCTCGGATTTATTCCGATGGCGATTGCCACAGGAACCGGTGCTGAAGTTCAGCGGCCTCTTGCTACGGTAGTGATCGGCGGTATCCTGTCTTCTACCATCCTAACGCTATTCGTTTTGCCACTGCTATATCGATTGGCGCATCGGCGCGATATAGAGGAGGCCCCTTTAGACTCCTGATGAGAGAAGCAGATAATCGCCGCGCAAACGGCCTTACGCAGGGCTCATACCGTCCGAGCGTGCAGCGCTCCTGGTCGTTTAAGCTCAATTGCTCTCCTTGAATCAGTTGATAGTCGCGTTCGCAAGTTTGGTTAGCCTACTTCGAGGCTTTCGTGGGTGTAGGAACTGGCTCCGCCTCGTGGGATACAATGCGGGGTAGGTAAAAGTGCCTTCTGCATCGCGGGCAAAGGGTTGGCATGACCTTTTTGGATTCTATGGAAATGCGTATACTGATCATCGAAGATGAGAGAAAGCTAGCGGACTATTTGTGTAAAGGATTGACAGAAAACAATTATGTCGTTGATGTCGCCCGAGACGGCATCAATGGTTTACATGCCGCTCGGGAGGGAAGCTACGACATCGTGCTACTGGATGTGATGCTCCCCGGCATGGACGGCTATACCGTCCTGAAGAATCTTAGGCGAGATAAGCCGACCCATGTCATCATGCTCACAGCCAGGGATCAGGTCGAGGATCGTGTCAAGGGACTCGAAAGCGGTGCCGACGACTACTTGGTAAAGCCATTCGCATTTTCTGAGTTACTCGCTCGTATTCATGCCGTGCTGCGGCGCGGTTCGGCCCAGGAACCTACGGTTCTTCAGCTAGGCGATCTGAGCCTGGATCTTGCTCGGAGAAGAGTTACGCGTGCTAGCGAACGCATTGACCTCACCGCAAAGGAGTTTACGTTGCTGACACTTTTGCTAAGGCGTCAAGGAGAAGTGATTTCCAGGACCGTACTAGCAGAGAAAGTATGGGAGATGAACTTCGATGGCGATACAAACGCTATTGAGGTTGCCGTGCGTCGCCTGCGCTCAAAATTGGATGAACCCTTCGATACTAAGCTGCTTCATACGGTGCGCGGCATGGGCTATGTATTGGAGCTTCGCGACGCGTGAAACTATTGAGCGTGCTGTCTATGCACCAGCGATTGATACTCGTGTTTGGGGCTATCGCTTTGGTCGGCTCTTTTCTCGCTGGTTTGGTGCTGTTCAAAGTACTAAGCTATGAAGTACGTCACCAAGAAACCACTGAGGTACAAGGAAAAGTCGAACTCATCACACACCTTGCTGCTATACAGGAAAACCCGTTCGATGTTGGTGCCTTCCAAAAGTCGTTAGCCAATCTCCTTGGAGAACATGAGTACTTAGAAGTATGGATCTTAGATCCTCAAGGCTCCGTGATATATGGAAAACCGTTCCCTGCAGAACGCTATGGCGTGCCTAATGGAAAGTTTGCTTTTGATATGCCCGACGGAAGGCGGCTTAGGGGCTTAGGCACAAAGATTGTTTTGGACGAGACGCTGAATTACAGTCTAGTTGTGGCGACGGATACGAAGCGTGGCGATAAGCTTCTATATGCCTTCGGGGTTACCTTATTGGCCGTTTGTTTAGCGTGGGTGGCATTCGTGTCGGCATTCGCTACATGGGCCGTGCGGCGATCACTCTCATCCATTGACCGACTTTCAAATCAGGCGGCCCATATAGGGCTGCAAGACGTCAGTGTACGCCTTCCCGTAGAGAGCATTGACATAGAACTGCGTAATCTCGCCACAGCCTTTAATCATGCGTTAGATCGTGTTCAAGATGCATACCGCCGTTTGGAAGGGTTTAATGCTGATGTAGCCCATGAACTCAGAACGCCATTAGCTAATCTCATTAGCGGTTCGGAAATTATTCTCGGTAGGCCGCGTTCGACGGAGGAGCTTCGAGCTACTATAATCTCGAACCTTGAAGAGCTGGAGTCACTTCAGCTTATGGTAAACGATATGCTTTTCTTGGCACGAGCAGACAGTGGTGCAGTAGCCGCCGAACTTACCCTCACGTGCATAAGAAGCGAAGTCGGAACTGTACTGGATTACTATGAAGCCGTGCTAGAGTCAGCAGACGTACGCGTCAATGTGGTTGGGGATGCTGATGTTTTGGCAAACGCTCGTTTAATACGCCGGGCCATTTCTAATCTCGTTTCTAATGCGGTCAAAGCTACTCCACAAGGAGAAAGGATTAGCATAGAAATCCATAGTGATCTTGAGAGTGTGCATATCAAGGTTCGAAATCACGGTCCAGTTATTTCTGAAGAAAATCTGCCAAGGATCTTCGAGCGGTTCTTTCGGGCCGATTCATCGCGTACCCAGCGGCCGCAAGGTCACGGTCTTGGCCTCTCGATCGTTAGCGCCATTGCCCGCATGCATGGAGGCGGCACTTTTGCTCGATCCGGCGACGGCTGGACCGAAATCGGGTTCTATATTGGCAGGAATGTAATGACCCAGTAAAAACCTGCTCAGGGGGGGTGCGGACAAAATCTTGGACTACTTGGGAGTAGTTCATGTATTCGTATGAGGATCGTTTACGGGCAGTAAAGCTGTACTTGAAGCTTGGCCGCCGAATGAACGCCACGTTGCGCCATCTAGGATACTCCAACAAAAATTCGCTCAAAGCCTGGTGTGCGGAGTTCGAACTGAATCAGGATCTTCACAGGGGCTACCAGCGACTGAAGCGCCGCTACACCGACGACCAAAAGCGCCGGGCAGTAGAGCATTACGTTGAACAAGGCCACAGTCTGATTCACACGATCCGATGCCTAGGCTATCCGAGTCGCGAGACATTACGTGCGTGGATCAGTGAGTTGCGCCCCGAGTTTAGAAGGACGATTGCAGGCTCCACTCCACACAACACACCTCGCTCACGGGCCGAGAAACATCAGGCAGTCATCGCATTGAACACACGCGCCGGCTCGGCAAAGGAGGTGGCCGGCGCGACCGGTGTGGCACGGGAGACGTTATATAGTTGGCATCATCAGCTACTCGGCCACTCGCCACTGAAACGCATGCCTAAGGGAAAAACCACGGTTCCATTGAAACAGAAGCGCGACGATCTGCTTGAGGAACTGAGTGACCTGGAGTCACGAGTTCGTAAGCTGCGCCTGGAGCACGACATTCTGGAGAAGGCGAGTGAACTCATAAAAAAAGACATGGGCATCATCCTCCTCGGACTGACAAGTCGGGAAAAGACAGTCGTGGTTGATGCCCTCAAAGAACGTTATCCCCTTGCTCAGCTTCTGGAAAGTCTGAAACTGCCACGCAGTACCTACTTCTATCAGCGTCTGCGACAATCACTGCCGGACAAGTATGCGCAGGTGCGCGCGGCTATCCGCAGCCTCTTCGATGAGAACTACCGCTGCTACGGTTACCGACGAATTGGTGGGGCCTTGCGACGTGAGGGTGTGCGTCTATCGGAGAAAGTCGTTCGCCGCCTGATGGCAGAAGAGTCGTTGACAGTGAGATCATCACGTCGCCTTCGTTTTTCTACCTATGCCGGGGATCCGACGCCTGCTGTGTCGAACCTGTTGAATCGAGACTTCCAGGCCTCAGCGCCGAATACAAAATGGTTAACCGACCTGACGGAGATTCACGTTCGAGCCGGGAAGGTTTACGTTTCACCAATCGTCGACTGCTTCGATGGGCTGGTTGTGGCGTGGAACATCGGAACTCGCCCGGACGCAGATCTCGTCAATACCATGCTGGATAACGCGGTGCAGACCCTTCTGCCCGATGAGCATCCCGTAATTCATTCCGACAGAGGCGCGCATTACCGGTGGCCCGGATGGATTCATCGTACTGACAACGCCAAACTGGTGCGATCGATGTCCAAGAAGGGCTGCTCACCAGACAATGCCGCTTGCGAGGGATTCTTTGGACGCTTGAAGACAGAGCTGATCTACCCGAGAAACTGGCAGAACATCACGCTCGAGGACTTCATGGAGCAAATCGACAGGTATATACGCTGGTACAACGAGCGTCGGATTAAGATTTCCCTTGGTGGGCGCAGTCCCGTCGAGTATCGTCACGCGTTAGGATTGACATCTACATAAACTGTCCAAGGAAACGTCCGCACCCCCAGGTCATACTTGAGGAAATTGACCACGGGCATCAAGTACGTCTTATCTCCTTAGGAGGTTGAGAATTGGGTGGACGAAGCCAAGCGCCGCATGGGAAACGCCCATCGGGCTAATCCTCTGGATGGCAAAGAGCGACACGAACGCCACATGTTGGACGAGGACGAGAAATGACCGAGACGATCCGCTAGGGAATGAACCTACGCCTATCTGCGCGACGTGCTCGAATGCCTGCCGACACATCAGTACAACCGGATCGATGAGTTACTGCCGCACATCTGGAAAGCGCCGACGATCACCGAGAGTAACACAGACCCTAAAAGCTTGCGGCTTAAAAAGAGTAGGGGAGATGTAATTCCCCCCACGCTTACGGTTAAACTACTCCATTGAAGTTACAGTCCCGATTGTCGTTGGACCTCGTCTTTATATTCTGGACCTGTACGCAGTCGCACATATTCGGCGTATGCGACCCTGTATTCGCGGCTAAAGGTATCTGGGGTGTTCTCGCCAGAATGAAATTCATCGAGCCCTGCTCTTTTCCACAATGCAAGATCCGCACGAACCTCCGCACGCGATTTAGGTTCTCCGAAAACATCGGCTATATTGGTTGATGCTGCCGCGCTGGCACTAACGGTTGAGGCATGCGGCTGTGCGTTAACCGCCATCGTAGTTGTGGCTAGTAGCAATGCTGCGAAAAGGTTCTTTTTCAGATTGGTCATACGTTCACTCCAAGAATTTACGAACTCATGCGGCTGTGCAATAACGCGTAATCATTGTTAAGCCGCTTGAATCTATTGTAGGAAATCAATCTATACAGTTTCCGAACACTTGGATTACTTCTTCGTTACCTTCATCCAGCATGATGGTCTCTATCCAAGCGAGGGACCGGCAGGCGCACGGGGCCAATAAGGGTCCATGTGTGGCCAGACTTGCGTCGCTGTTTGAGCTGGTTAACTGTCCCTCCTCTATTGGGACGATATGAAAGTAGTGCAGGATGCGATCGAACATCGCTGCCATGAGCGTGGTGTGGTCACCGAAGGTCTAATCCCATTGCGCGAATGACAGGTTGCTCGTCAGGATATAAACCCGCCTTCCTATAACGCTCGGCACGATCTGAAAGTTGCGGTGGCCGAAATAGCGAAGCAGCCATATAGTAGAGGGCTGCTTCGGCACTAAAAGATGATGCAAATAAAACGACAGACCTTTTGCGTAAGATGCAAAAGGCCTGTAAGATCCGCTGCACCGCCAGCGAGGAGAGACGGGCGGGGCATTAGTACCGTAGAGTCAAAGGAATGGCTTAGAAACGATGGCGGAAGCCTATGCTAGCCTCTGTAGCTTTAGCGTCGTTCAAGAATGCAAAGTTCTTGGTGTATTTTGCTAAAGCATATAGATCAGAACGCTTAGACAAATTATAGGTGTAACCGACGGAAAATGTGTTGCTTGTAGAGTCGCCGCCAGTCAAACGATCATCATTCGCGTCCACGCGCTGCCAAGAGCCGAATACACTGCTGGACGCGCCAAGTGGTGCCGATAGCGCCACAAGGTAAGAGTTTGATTTGAATCCATCCACAAAGGCATTCGTTGGCACCCCGGTGAAGTTTCCGATACTGCCACCATTCGGAAGGCCGCTGCCGCCGAACCAACCATCAGTCGTGCGACCATACGCTAATGCAAGTTTTGCCACTTCAAAATCATATGCTGCGCCTACAAGATATGAACGAGGCGTGGCATCCCTTTGCGCTTCACTGAGCCTGCTGGAGGGGTTCAGTTGGTCGTATGAGACAAATGCGCTCAGTGGGCCATTCCCGTATCGAAGACCCACAGATATGGCGCGTGTGTTGTCTGCAGTCTCAAAGCCGACCTGGTTTGCCCGTGAGTCGTCTGCGCTAAAGGAATAGCCAACTCCTAATGTGAATCCACTAACCGACGGGGTTTCGTATGTGACCAAGTTGTCGTATCGGACGAAATTTCCCGAGCTGAACCCGAGCCCAGACCCCATGTTTAGCTGGGTGAAGCCGCCTCCGAATGAGGGACCCAAGGTGCTATAGAAGTATCTAGAGGCAATGTTGTACTGACGACCTATCTTCATTTGCCCCCAGTTGTCGCTGGCAAGGCCCACGGTAGCCTCCCGGCCGAATAGACGGCCGTTCTGTGTCGACGTACCAGTACGGGGGCTAAACCCAGACTCCAGCTGGAAGGTTGCGTAAAGACCGCCTCCAAGGTCTTCCCTTCCGCGAAGCCCCCAACGCGACCCGGCTGTGACCCCATCGGTCATGCCGATGCGGCTTCCTTTGGCGTTCACTGTCTGACCGGTCGTGGGATCCGTGAATGAACCATCTACCTTGGCATACCCTACGCCCGCATCGATGAGACCGTAGAGGGTCACAGACGATTCAGCATGCGCGGCGCCCCAAGAAACTGTGGCTAACGCGGCTACGAGAAGCGTTTTCTTCATAGTAATAACTCCATATGTTTTGCAATATTCGACAGAATGCGATGCTGGCGGAATCCTTAGGCTTTAGGATTACCATGGACATTCCGCACGCCTCGTCCAAGAAAGCGTAAACGTGCGTTATCGACAATTAGCGAACTTTAAGCTTACAAATTAGTCGCTTTACCGTAAGCTTTCAGCACCCTTGGCGGCCACTAAGAAGCTGCATCGCCCGCTAGCCGAGCTATGGCGATGTTTTATTCAAATCGAGAGAGGGCAATAATGACGGAACGCGAGTGAGTTAAGAACCCGCCCACTCAGTCACTACCTGTCGCATGAAAGCGACACATTGCCAAAAGTAGGCTCAGAACTGACCCAGTTCGTTGGGGTTGCACAAAGCAAATTTGAGTCACTTTCGTACAGTGGAGTCCTTTTTTGGCGACGGCTGGCATACTTCAGAAGGACCGGTGGATGCCATCCATGTACGCATCGCCTAAGGCGTGTCGCAACGCAAGATTGCGGGCTACTTGGGATATCTCCCAATACTGTGGCTCATTACAGGCGAAGCTTGAAGAAGATCCCTTCAGTAGTCATGTGTTCGTCCTCCGGGGCCGCAGGCAAGGCTGTGTTACGTCTGCAACTGCGGCGTGCCGAGGTACTCGCCTTTTCTGCAAATCTCACTCCGCGCCTGGTCGATCACCTTCAGGTGATCGACACCCAGGTCGGGGAGCTCGAGTAGCAGATTTGCGCATGGCACAAGGAGAATGAAGACAGCAGGCGGTTAGCTCAGATCCCGGGCGTGGGGTCGATGACCGCAAGCGCTCTGGTGGGGGCGATCGAGGAAAACTGGAAAAATCCGCGCTAAGGGCGACGTCTTGGAAGACGAAGATTAATGCATGCTGAAGTTTAGCTACCCCATTGCCGCTCTACACCGACACCGCGAGATTCGCTCGGTCTTGCAGTGATCCAATCAACGGGCAAGAAACGTTTCCCTTCCTCTGCATGGCAGACACACCAACTCAGACAGAACGGTCTCCATGTGCGCTAGGTCAGTCTTTTTTTCGCGCACGTCTTAGAGCTTGCGCTCCGCAAGACTGCTGGCTTCGTCGCAATGGGCCTGAACTTGGTGACGGCCGCCATCGTGCTGTGGAACACGGCCTACCTGGAGCAGGCGACGCAGGCCTTGCGCGAGTCGGGGAAGCTGCCCGACGCCGGCATGTTGCAATTCCTGTCGCCGTTGGGCTGGGAGCACATCAACCTGACCGGGGATTACGTCTGGAGACAGAGTAGGAAGGTCGACGAGGGAAAATATCGGCCGCTGCGCGATTTCAAGAACCGGTAATAGGGCTTAGCGCCCGATTTTTTCCGTTTTCCCTATTCGTCCCTGGTGGCATCCGTGGGCGATGCGAGGAACTTTAAAAACGGCAGGCAACTGGCTGCCTGGCTGGGCTCGTACTGCGCCAGCATAGCAGCGGAGGCAAGCCGACGCTCTTGGGGATAAGCAAGCGTGGCGACACATACCTGCGGCGAACCCTGCTGGTGTATGGCGCACGCTCGGTGCTTCGAGTGGCCCAGAACAAGCCGGCGACCAATGTCTGGATACTGAAGCTTACAGGTCGACGACATAAGAACATTGCCGCGGTGGCGCTTGCCAACAAGAACGCCCGTATCGCCTGGGCTCTGCTCGCATACGGCCGGCAGTATCACGCTGGCTATGAGCCCACGGCATGAACCCGGGATATCCACGGTGCTGTGCGCGCCTGTGATAGAGCGGGCGCAAGTGCTATGGATATCCCTGCATAATCAAATAACGCAGCGGATTACTTCCAAGGGGAAACCCACTGATTGCACAGGCAATCATGACATGATGGCAAGATTGGTCAGACGTGGTCGATCAAGCCTGAATCGCTCCTGGCATTTCGAGTGCGCTGTGGTGATTAGGAATCGACCAGCATATTCCATCAGGGACAGGGACTTGTAGCCCTGAGCGAAAGTCCGGATCTATGGCTGCAATCTCCACCTTTCTACCTTCGTTGACTGAGAGCTTTGCAAAGTAGGGGTGACCATTTATGGAGCGGCGATGGCATGTGCCTGCTGGCCAAGCGCCTTGAGCACGGTCATTTCGTGTGGCCCGGAGCCGAATCGGGCGCGGTACATTTAACGCCAGCGCAGCTGTCAATGCTGCTTAAGGTATCGATTGGCGCCGCCCGACGCGCACCCGCAAGCCGACCCGGGTTTAGAACTCAAATATGCGCCGAAAGGCGCATGCTTATTAGGTTTTCCGTCATTCCGTATGGAGAAAATAGGGTGCGTTTGGTAAAATAGCGGCCATGCACAACCGTGCCAAAACTTCCCGACAATATCGACGGTTGAAGGCTTGCTGTCCGCAACTGGACGAAACCCAGGCGCTGCGCGAGGCGCACTGCACACTGATAGAAGAGCATCAGGTGCTTCGGGTTGAGCGCGATTTGTTGCGCCAGGAAAAGCAGTTCGACAAGCAAGAGATCCCGCGCTTGATGCTGCTCCTGTTCAAGCTCAAGCGTCAGGGTGTTCGGCCAGAAGTCTGAAAAACTGCTGCGTCAAATTGATCAGCTCGAGCTTGAACTCGAAGAGCTGCACATCAACCAGGGCGAGCGCGCGCAAAAAGCCGAATCGATCGCACGGCGCGTGGCAGCGTCTGGGCGAAGACACGAGCGAAGTGCTGGAATTACACCCACCGAGCCTGCGCGTCGTGCGCCATGTGCGCCCACGCTTGAGCTGCCACTGTTGCGACCGGCTGGTGGCGCAGCCGCCCGCCCCCAGCCGCCAGGGCGGGTGCTTATCTTGAAATGATGTAAGTGCCGCCGAGTCCTTTTGAGATCAAAGTTTAAGACATGCTCTGCTTATTGTGCCTCTTGGCAATGGACGGCTGGAGATTACGTGAACCCGCGAGCACCACGTCTTAACGCTTTTTTAACAACTTTGCGCATATCCACGGGCAAAAAAAACCGCGCACAACTGATCTTAATCAATCGTGCGCGGCGACCCAGCCCATCCCATCGCGGAGAGAGACTCAGTCAACGGTGCTACATAGCAGACTGTCGTTCTACTTCTTCTTGATATTCCGGGCCTGAGCGCATTCTGACGTATTCGGCGTACGCCTCCCGGTACTTACGGCTGAAGGTATTCGGTGTATGCCGACCCTTCCAGAAATCATAGACCCCCGCACGCTTCCAGAGCTCCAGATCAGCGCGCACCTCCGCTCGCGTCTTCGGCTCTCCGTATACATTCGCGATACTTTGATTAATGCCAGATGGTGCGGCATCGACCGGTTGGCGGGTTTGTTGGGCACAGGCTGCCGTTACGGTGGCAGTAAGTAGGAATACAGCCACGGCGTGCATTCGGGAAATAGGCATAAATTGCTCCTATAAATCCAGCTCAGGTTGGTCGGTGCTAGTGGACATCTAAATTGGAGTGTGCCAAGTACCTAACGCATGAAAAGAATTCTACCTATGCGACCGCGACAAACATCAAACCGTCAAATTACTTTTTCGTAAGCTCCAGGCGACCGCCACAACCTTTAATCGATTGTGACGCTCATGCCCAAATCAGAGTCTCAGTAGGCAGCTTACGACCGATCTTCGTCGGTTGAGAGAATGTTGCGCTTTAGACGCAAGAGATATTGAGTCATCATACGACCCCATCAATACCGTATTGATGGTCGAGGCCCGGTGTCACTCCGGCTGCCTGTCGACTCGGCCAACTGGTCGCGTACCCACAGTTACACGCGCTGGTCAACTGCAGCGACGTCGTTGTATTCCGATTGCGAGCCGCCGACGCTGCGGTATCGCGGCGAGGCCGATCATCCCACACCACGGCGTACCTCGCGCACTTTGCCGTTGCCCGGCATGAGCAAAGCTATATGAATGTCATGGGTATGCAGCTTCGCGCCAATTGCCAAGAGTGCTTTCGTCGATTTCTATGCCGTCGCGAGCATGGATCTGCGCTTGGCGGTCGCGATATGATTCAGCAACGGATGTCTGCGTAGCCATGGGCGGTTAGGCTACTGGCTGCCGCAGCTTGAGCCACGCAGTCGCAGCCGGTGCCACTAACGCGAGGATACACGGCGCACGACGCGGAACCAGCAACACCTCAACAACTCGGCGTCTCGTCTCCTCGTTGAAACAACTTCGAGGGAGTCCTAGTCAACTTTGGCTCTGGATAGCCTATTCCGGATCCGGCCCTTCAGATCGAGATAGATACTAGTCGGTGCTTACGGCTTCTTGGCGTCGCCTTGCTTTAAGGCTGCGTACCAGCACCCAAGTGGGGCACCACACCGTATTGGGCGGAAACATTACAAACTCGTAATTGCATGGACCGAGAGTTGACGGATTTGATTGCATAAGATGCTTAGTTAGCAACCCACAACGACGCGTTCCTGTTGGGGACAGATATGAATTCCGATACCTTACGTCAACCTGGGAAAATATGCTCTTATACAAACATAGGAGCTTTGTCCTAACCCTCTTTTGAAGCCTCTAAAGCGCATGAAAATTCTGGTAATAGAAGACGAATACAAGGTCGCTGAGTATTTGAGGCGGGCCCTGACAGAACACAATCATGTGGTTGACGTCGCATTAGAGGGCATGAGCGGCCTGCATCTTGCGAGGGAAACCGAGTACGATTTGATACTACTGGATGTGGTCCTCCCTGACATCGATGGCTTCTCCATCTTGCGCGAGTTGAGAAAGAACAGTCGAGTACCCATTCTTATGCTAACCGCTCAAAGCAAGGTCGAGGATCGGGTGAAGGGGCTTCGCGAAGGGGCAGATGACTATTTGATAAAACCCTTCGCCCTGTCCGAGCTTTTGGCTCGTGTTCTGGCTTTAGGGAGGAGAGGTAGTCATGACGCCAGCGAGATCCCAGGGACCAATATGCTTCGCGTCGCCGATTTGGAGCTTGATCTGCTTCGCCGTCGTGCTTCTCGGGCAGGCATAAGGTTGGATCTAACGGCTAAGGAATTCGCGCTATTGGCCTTGCTGATGCGCGGGCAGGGCGAGGTTTTTTCCCGTCTTGATTTGGCTGAGCAAGTTTGGGATATAAATTTCAATAGCAACACCAATGTTGTAGAGGTAGCCGTTCGAAGGCTACGGGGTAAAATGGATGATCCATTTGAGGAAAAGCTTTTGCATACGATTCGCGGTATGGGCTACGTGCTAGAATTTCGCAACAAGTAATTAAGTGAAGGCCATGCAAGAGTAAGGCTAGAACCGCCCCGGGTTTTGTAGAGGCTCCAACTTCTGAGAAAATGGAGCTATGGAGAAGCAGAAGCCTTCGTCATTGATGTATTTGCACGCCGGATTTTGGCTGGCGCGTCAGCAGTTCCATGCATACCAACTTCGTGCTGGATGCTTTGGAGCAGGCGCTATATGACCGTCAACCGGAACAAACCGGCGGTTTGGCCCATCGCAGCGACAGGGGGTTCTCATGACCTCTCCATCCGCTATACAGAGTGACACGCTGAGGCCGGCATTGAGCCCTCGATTGGTAGTCGCGGAGACAGTTATGACAACGACTTGGCTGAATTCATCAACGGTTTACCCAGGCCGAAGTGATTCACTGTCGCGATCCATGGAAAACCACGGCCGCGGTCGAATTGGCCACGCTGGAATGGGTTTCCTGGTTTTACCATCCCTGACTGCTGGACCCAATCGGATATATTCCACCGACGTAAGCCTAATCAACCGTGCCTTCACGGAACCCGGGGCGGTTCGCCTCACCGATGAACAGGGTTGAAACAGTCGATATCAGCGCCATCAGTCAGGAGACCGCGAGCCAATACCAAACCGCATGCCCCGTCTGAATTACCGCTTCGATCACGCCTAATTTCTTTCCCGACACGTCACCGTATCGAAAAGAAAAGCCAGGCCTCCATAGTTGCTATAGGGTCAAGCGCAATCGCCCATCAGCGTGCATGGGGTTCAGCACACCGATGGATGTCATGCCGGCTTAGAAGCTGTGACGCAGGCCGACACCAATAGACTGGGTCTTGTTACCCGCAACGAAGGCGACATTGCGGCCATAGGCGCCTTGCGCATAAAGATTGGTGCGCGCGGACAGCTTATAGGTGTAGGCCAGGCCAAAAATGTGCTGCGACTTGAGGTCGCGGCCGGAGTAGGCCGCACCGTTGTCGCGCGGGTCAACCATTCCCCAACCGGCAAGCAGCTTACCGCGCGCGCCCACAGGGGCGCTTAGGCCTACGCCGTACGAGTATGCACGGAAGCCATCGTTGTAAGCGCGGATGCTGCCGAAACCGAGTTCCGAATTGCGCAGTTGAGAGGGCGTGCCGAACCAGCCGTCATCGGTGATGCCGAAGCCCAAATGGACCTCGGCCACCTCGAAGTCATAGCTGCCGGCAAGGTTCCAGGATTTGGCCTTGATGCCGGTGGCGGTCTTGGCGTCCTTCATCTGATCATAGGTCAGCACCGCAGCCACGGGACCGTTCGAATAGCGCAAACCCGCAGTCACGGCGCGGACGTTCGGCTCGTTCTGGTCCGTCTGCTTGAACTCTTGCTCGCCATCAGCATTGAACGAATACCCAGCACCGACCTGGAAGCCGGAAATGATGGGGGTCAAGTACTGGATCTGGTTATCGTAACGGACCTCAGCCACGCTGAACGTGCCGGCGGTACGGGCTTGATTGAAGTTGTTGCCGAAAGGCGTGGCGACACCAGCCAACCAGCGATAGGCGATGTTGCCCTGGCGGCCCAGCGTGATCGTGCCCCAAACATCGGATTTCAGACCAAGCACCGCTTCACGGCCATACAGACGACCGCCTTGGGCTTGGGTGCCGTTCATGAGGCTGTAGCCACTTTCTAACGTGAAGATGGCTTTCAGGCCATCACCCAGGTCTTCACTGCCCCGCAAGCCCCAGCGGTTGCTCGACTGAGCGCCATCCCAGGCGCCCGTTCTGGATGCACTGGCTGCGTCGCTTTTAAATTTAGTATAGCCCGCACCGCCATCCGCAAGGCCATACAGTGTGACGGACGTATTGGCTTGCGCCGCTCCTGCAAAACCGGTTACCAAGGCGGCTACCAGCAAACTCTTTTTCATGAAAACTCCAGAAATTAGCCTTAATCAGATTCAAGACCCCTTGATGGGTCGCCTGATCAAACTCCCGAATGGAAGTTGCCGGCATTTCAGCAGCGTTTCGTTACTGCACTGTGAATTCCGAGTTTCATTACGGAAACGTAATCCCATAATCATCTTCCGGTAATTAATGTTAGTAAGGAACAACATTCGCTGAAATTTAGTGGCCGTGATCATCTCGGATACGTCGCCGTTCGGAGCTGAGTTGGCGGTTGATAGCAACTTCAACCGTAGTGTCAGGTGGTAAAAATATCGCTGAAATTCGCGTCTACATAATTCATTGAAATGGGCTCACGCCGCTTCTTTTTGTCATGTTTGATCGTATTGATTGTTCCGCCATGCCGTTCAAAGAGCGGAGTGGTTAGCTCATCGTTGAACCTACGAAGAATGCATACGAACTGAGACGCTGCTTCGTCGAGGCGCTGACACCAGAAAGTCACCACGGCCATGGTCTTTTATTCGCCTTGCCGCTCTGTTCATTTTCTTCCACTCGTTAGCAGTCTTGAGTGTCATTCGGCCAATTGGACGGTACTGCGTGGCCGAATGCCGTGAATTGGACCATGCTCATGCGAGTGGACGATATTGCGCTGTCGGAAGTCTGCAGTCTTCAAAGCTGCCTATCTGGATGGGCGGGCTTCTAATGTGCATTGCAAAAATGTAATCCTAGAGTTTGACGTTTGTCACGTCTATACGCTTACCATTCATGTCTTGCAGACGAAGCCTCAGCCATGCTTCATAGCTGAGGCTTCGTTAAGAAAACAAGCTTTGATCTCCTCAGCACTTTGAATTGATGCTTCGCTTAAGCAGCCGTAGCTTGGTCAAGCTTAAGGTTTTTTTCTGGCGTTGATAAACAGCCAGTCGGCAGTTCTACGTGAATGCGCGAAGGCGTCGAAGTAGAAAGTTAGCTGCAAAGAGAGGCTAGGCGGATACTCCAAAGCCCGGGTCAGAAGCATTTCAAGCTCTAGCAGACATCTCGTGATGTGCTGAACCATTTCTAAGCGATAGCGACCATTCCGAATATGAAAAAGATATCTTGCTTCACCGCGCCGCTGTCATTATGAAGATTCTTTACACCAACTTTCATCGAGGCGACGGCGGAGGACACACTACTTACATTCTCTCGCTTGCGCGTGAACTCAGCAGTGTGCACGAAATCGTCATTGCAGCACCCAGAGCGAGCCGCCTTTTCGAATCAGCTGCGGCTCTGCCAGGCGTTCGGACTATGCCGTACGAATTCAAAGGAGGATTGCTCAAAACGCTGCTGGGCATTCGGCGTCTGAGAGCGTTCTTGCGACGGGAGCAATTTGATATTATTCATGTTAACGGCGCGGCAGATCATCGTGCCTGTATGTTCGCATTGATGGGATCTGACGCTTGGCGCCCAGTGCTCGTGTATTCCCAACACAGTGACCGCCTGTTTCGAAGCCTCGGAGCACTAGCTCGTGCAAAGCTTGCTACGGATCATGTCATTTGCGTCTGCGACCATACGCGGAAAAAGTTGGTCGAATCATACTTTAGCGGGTGCCGCCTGCATGTAATCCGAAATGGTGTTGACTTAGACTGGTTTGTTCCCCCATCGCGAGATGAGCGATGGGCTGCGAAACGTTGCTGGATTCCGACTCACTTGTCAGGGCGGTTAGTCGTAGGTAGCAATGCGGGGACGGCGGAGTACAAGAATTGGCCGGATATGGTCGAAGCCGCTTCTCTTCTTCCTGCTGTGCTACGAAGCCGAATCGTCATCTTGATTGCCGGCGTACTTCCATCAGATGCTCAGCGCGCCAGGATCGAGGCACTAAACCTACGCAATTGTGTAGTTTTCACAGGGCTTTTGGATGATGTCCGTTCATGCTTGGCAGCGTTGGACGTCGGGTTCGTTGTGTCATCGGAAATAGAGACCATTTCGTTTGCATGCCGAGAAATGATGGCTATGGGTATTCCTGTGATCGTAAGTGATGCGGGCGGCTTACCAGAGAACGTCGACAATGGACATGATGGCTGGATTGTGCCAATCCGAGATCCGCAAGCTATAGCTTCGGTTCTAACGAAGGTGTTGGAAAGCCCTACAGATCTAGTTCACATGGGCCAGCGCGCACGACAGAAGGCCGTTCAGGAGTTCTCGATTGGTTCTTTCGTCTCGTCTACTCAGGAGGTATACCTACGAGGGAAAGTTTCGTCCAGGAAGAGTACTTGGATTGTGCGCCCTGACTGAATGCCAACTGCCTGAACCGTGCGCATGACACAAATATGTTTTGGAACGGTTACTTGCGGGGAGAGCTGCTGAACGCGTGGAGGCGCTGCTCTCATCGAGTTAACACCGAGCAGGCTGTTATGGTGCTTGCTATTCGGAAATCCTGTGATAAGCGGACTGCAGGCTAACTGAACCGCCCCGGGGCGGTTCAAAACGCTGTGTTTCTGAGCCGGTTTGAATTTTTCAACTAGTGCCCAACTTTGTCGCCGGCTCTTCAAAATTTGTGGACTTCAGTTCATCGCTATCAGTCGAACGACAGGATGAGTTTGCGATACTGAATCCTATCGTGGTCTTGCGGCCTACACACTTGGCGAAGCTTCTTCCCCCGTGCATTTTTGCAACAGCTGCAACGATAGATAGACCTAGGCCATAATGATTGATACCGCTTGCACCGGGTTCGTCAGCGATACGAAAGAAGCGCTGAAATAGCTTAGGTAGATGTTCTTTTTCAATCGGTTCTCCCATATTGGAAACCTCTACCATCGTCTCGCCTGCATGGGTAGAAACGTTAATGATGACCTCACTCGATCTGTCGGAGTACCGGAGAGCGTTGGAAATTAGGTTAGAGACTGCTTGTTGAAGTAGCGTTCGATCTATCTCTGCTTGCGCATCGCCAACAAGCGAAAGCTTCACATTTAGCTCCGCCGCTTCTGCTTCGTAGTATTCCATGATCCTTATGATCGTGACTGCTACACTATTTGTGAATTCGCCACGAAGGCGAACACCACGGTCAGCTTGTGAGAGAAACAGCATGTCGGTGATTATCCGAGCCATACGATGCAGTTCTTCAAGGTGCGATCCGAGTATCTCTCTGAGCTCGCTACCAGCATAACCGGAACTCAACGCTAGCTCCGTTTCACCGATTAAGATTGTTAATGGATTGCGAAGCTCATGTGCAACGTCGGCATTGAAGCCTTCCATGTATACGTACGCATTTTCTAGGCGATCAAGAACAGCGTTAAATTGGCCTACTAGCGGCTGGATTTCCTCTGCTTGGCCTCGCGGACTTAAGCGCTCACTTATTCTTTCGGGTGAAAGCCGCCTGGCTTGCCGGCCCAGTTCCTCAACCGGCTTTAACGCCCGTCTGACCAGAAGAGCACCCATCGCGGATACAAGCAACGTTCCACCCAGAGCACTGATGAAAAGCGCGAACGCAAGCGTCTGCTGTAGGCTAATGTAAGAAGAGAGATCGAGAACTAGCTGTGCCGTCATAGGAATCTCGGGTCGAGGGCTAGGAAGTGAGAACGTCACTACGCGCTCATCAGCGCGCGCGCCTCTTTTCAATTTTTTTCCATAGACCTCTTTTTTTCCGTCAATTTCAAGTATTAAGGAGAAATCTGGCCTTCCGTAAAAAAAATCACTCAGCTTATGGCGTAGAAAATCCGAATCGCCCAGGGCAGCATTCTCAGCAACTAGATGTCGTATTACCTCAATTTTTTGCGCGAGCATTGCATTTTTTTGAATTGTCAAATGTGCGCTCGTCGCGAGATACACCGCGACGCATACCGCTCCAAGTCCTAGAAATGTTTGAATGGCGAGCCACTTGGAAAGCCAACGTCGAATAGATTTTGAATCAGTGGCCATTAAACTCTACTACTCCTTGAGTATCCACTTTCCATGCATTGAACTATTGCAACCGTTTCGTAAACGACGATTCAATTACGTCTTCTCTTACGTGTCAGGCCGACTCCCGGAAGCGCTGAGCATCGTTTCTTTGCACGTTACTAGGGGCTGGTCGCCGACTGAGCCCAACGCAGGTGGTACTCGAACAATGCTGGGAAAGAATCAACCTCTGTCGTGGAGCGTCTATGATTGCGGCTTGGTTGGCTATCGTGTTCTGCTCTTGCTACCGGAAAGTCTTAAAATGGGCATTCGAAGATGCTATGGTGATTAAGAGGGTGAGGAGAGGCCCTACGTATCATCGTTCAAAGGTATAGGGAATTCGCGGGACAAGAGAGCACACTGCCGCCACAAGGTAGCTTCAAGTACCTTAAGGTAATTGTAGTAAAGCAAACACGTCTTTTCTCAGACAGGGAGATTACGAATTCGAAAGGAATAAGAGAAGCGTTCTGAACTCGAATAACGTTTGTCGATGTCTGCTGAGGTCATTATTACAGTGCGATGACACCAGACGGTGGCCTTGGCGAATCGCAACCGCATGACGATGCAGGAATTGGCCCACCAGTTGTTCCCTTACTTTCCTTTCCGAGAGTATTACCTTCATTGCATTAGCCCTTGATAAGCGCTTGTTTATCGTTGGTAGAAGAAAGTTGAGCGCCCGCGTAGGGCAGTTTGATCAGCACGTGGCGGCGATTCTGGAAAAGTACCTCCAGGGGGCCGCCAAGAATGCGTGCCACTTCAGCCTGTTCCGCTTTGGGAAGCGCCAGATAAAAGGAGGCGCCTGATGACTGCTTTTCCGGCAAGGCCGCCTTGCTGATCCTGCCAGCCTTGCCCCTAGAATAAAACTGCGCGGAAAATGGTTGCTCGCCGAGATAGAGCAAAGGCATATCAGGGGCGGCTTGTTGCGCAACATAGTGGATCAGTGTGCGCTCTGAATTACGGATGTCCGGCTTGACATACATCACAAAAGTCAGCATCAGCCCGACAAGCGGCACGACGCCAGCAAGCGGCAGGCAACTGCGTTTAGAGAAAGTGAACTGTCTACGCAGTTCGTCCAGCAAAAGCGCAGCCAGGATGCTGAATGCTGCCAGCGATGGCAACAAATAAGTCCATAGAATATTGGCGGACAAGGTAAAGAATGCCGGTGTGAACAACGCCCAGGCAAGCCAATAGATGCGCAGGGGGGCGGCCAGCATGGCTTTGAACGCCAGGCGAAAGCGCACGCTGCGTATCGCGCAGGCCCCTGTCGCCAGCATCATCACGCCCCAGGGGAAAGTTGCCAGCAGCCAGTAGATCCATATCGTCCCATATGCCTTTTGATGGGCCGTTCCGTATAGGTCCCCCTGCCAGCCAGCATCGAGGAAGCGGCGAAAGTGTTCGCCCACAATAAAATAATCAAGAAAGCCGGGTGTCTTGATTTCCGCCAGAACATACCAGGGCAGGCAGACCACGGCAACAAGCATGCTACCCTTGAGCCAGGGCAATCGATTGGACACCGCATACGTTTTGCGATGATAGAACGACCAGAGCATAACAGGAACAAAAACCAGTGCCGCAGCCAGCGGCCCCTTCGCCAGCAAGCCGATTGCGAGGCCCCCAAAGAAGCCATATCCCCATAGCCTAGAAACAGGCACACCTTGACTAATGAGTGCGAACGACACCATTGACAGCGTCGTTCCTAACGCGAGAAAGGGATCGGTCAGCACTGCGCCCGAAGCGATATAGACCAGGACGCAACTGTTATAGATAATGACGGTCCACAAGGCCAGGGAAACCCCGTACAACCTGCGCAGGCCATGGAACAAAAGCCATGTCGTGGAAATCGCGCATAGCCAAGATGGCAGGCGAACGGCGAACTCGCTGCTGCCCAGCAACATCATGGAAGCAGCCTGCGCCCAGAATGACAGGGGCGGCTTGCCCCAGAACGGTACACCTGGACTGAACCAAGGGGTGATCCAGTCTCCCGTTTGCACCATCAGACGGGCGATCTCGGCATAACGTGGCTCCGACGTATCTGCAAGGGGCAGCACTACCATGGACAGCAGCGGCAGGAGAAGTACCAGTATTAGCACCGCCCATTTTTCAACGGTATGCCGCATGCTATGCCTTTCTGCCATGCATCGATGCTGTTTGCGCACTTGCCTGTGCGGATGCTTTGCCTTGCCGGTGCACATCCCGCACCAGATACACGGGACGTTGCTTGGTTTCGTAATAGGTTTTGCCAATGTATTCGCCGAGCAATCCGATGGACAGCAATTGAACGCCGCCCAATATGGTGACCATCGATATCAACGATGGATACCCTTGGACGGGCTCTCCAAACACCAACGCTTTAGCCACTATCCAAAAAGTAAACAGAATGCCTGCAAACGCGGTGAGTAGGCCGAGCCCCATGGCTAGGCGCAGCGGTGCAACCGAAAAAGAGGTGATGCCTTTAAGCGCGAGGCCAAACAAGCTCAGGTAGCCCCATTTTGTCGTGCCTGCGGCGCGCGGCATGCGGTCATACTCGATCACTGTAGTCGGTAGACCTATCCATGCGAACAGGCCTTTCATGTACCGTTCGCGTTCGTTCAACTGGCTCAGCGCCTCCACCGCACGCCGGCTCAAAAGCCGGAAATCCCCTGTATCTTCAGGAATATCCACATCGCTTATCGCATTGAGCAATCGGTAAAAATGATGTGCGCTGACGCGCTTGAACCACGTTTCCCCTGCTCGTGAACGACGCCGCATGCAGACGATGTCAGCGCCATCGTGCCAGGCTACCAGCATTTGCGGAATCAGCTCCGGCGGGTCTTGCAGGTCAGCATCTATGATGATGACCGCGTCGCCTTGCGCGTGATCCAGCCCCGCTGTCAGCGCGGCTTCCTTGCCGAAGTTCCTGTTCAAGAACACGGCCGTGACGGCCGGATGCGCTTGCGTGAGATGCTCTATGACCTTGGCGGTACCGTCAGTGCTACCGTCATCCACCAGTACCAGTTCCCACGAAATATCCAGTGTGGCAAGTATCGCGCTCAGCCGCTCATACAGCAGGCTTATCACTTCATACTCGTTATAGAGCGGCACAACAACTGACAAAGTCACCTCGGAACCGCTACTGGGCTCAGGAGGCCAGAACTTGACCAATGCGTTCATTGAATACAACCATTTTTAAAGAATGAAGTCGATTGACCATGACCATGGCATTCGCGCGGCTTGAGCGCAGACATACGCAAACCTAACGCCAGACATCAGGAACCAGAAGACAGCAGCATTCACACTCCCGCCGAGCGCTACGACAGTCCGATACACAAGAATCGCCATGCGAGGAACATTCGCCGAGCGTGCAGTGATATGGGAAGAGGTAATTAACGATGGACTCCACCACTGCGCCAGAGCAGGCTGTCGCTTGAACACCTCTTCTGCTCTCTGATTTTAATCAGTCGTGCGCGGTGCCGTTCGCTCATCCCATCGCGAAGAAAGGTTTGGCCAACGGCGTTACATAGCAGATTGCCGTTCCACTTCTTGTTGATATTCCGGACCTGAAAGCAACCGGACGTACTCAGCATACGCTGCCTTGTATCTGGGGCTGAAGGTGTCTGGGGTGCTCTCGCCGCGCCAGAACTCATCCAATCCGGCGCGCTTCCAGAGTTCCAAATCAGCGCGTACTTCCGAGCGCGTTTTCGGTTCTCCATAGCCATCCGCGATACTATGGTTACTTTCTTGCGTAGCTTGAACCGGTTGATGCATTTGTGCACCGGCGGCCGTTACGGTTCCGTAGAGCAGGAATCCAGCTACGAGGTGCATACGAGAAATTCGCGTAATAATAATTACTCCCATAATTCAGCTCACTTCGCTTCACGGCTCCTACATCCTTAATTGCTATTGAGTAGCTGCCGAAAGCGTGAACGGAATTCTACCGACGCTATCTCGACAGACGTCATACATTCAAATTACTTTTACGTAAGTTCTTTGGGGCCCTAGAGTTCTTTTCGCTTTGCTTTCTACGCGACGGATCTGGTGAGTTAGTCGCTGTCTGAATTAGTGAATGTGGTTGGAAACTGTGAATCGACAGGGATAAGATTCGAAAGCGTACCCTTCGCATGAAGGCTGAAGCTCTGAAGTTGTGCGAACCCATGGCGGCAGGTGCTCCACGCAAACCTGCGTGGTAAGACGATGCGGCCATGCGGCCTGACGGTCGTCCTTGTGACGCACCCAAGGTGCTGGGCGGTCAGGTTGGCCGTCCGGCTTCAAGGCAATCATCCGCCGGGCTTAACCGAGCAACAACGACAAAGCCATCACATCCAAACTGAAAATGATTTTGAATGAGGTTGATGTCCGCGTTCTCGATCACGTTGTCGTCGGCCAGGAGAACCCTATTCCTTCGCAGAAAAAGGCTTGCTCTGACCTTTCATTTTTCGTGTGTCGAAGGCCTTCACGTATCGTGGGGCGGCCTGTTTTTTCATTGCTAGTAGCATCTTTATTGCCGCTAAGGCCCCACAGGGGGTTCCAGCATCCCGAACTGTCGCGATCAAAAAAGTGAGCGAGCACGTGTCCACCCAAAATTTCATGAATGATCTGACCGACTCTGTTGCATTCCCGCTGGCCCCCGTTGCGCACCGATACAGCAACCTGTCGAATGCCTAATACAACCATCCTACGCAACAGATGCGGATCCTGTTCCTCAACCCCGATCCGTAGATCGCCAGGCTCTGCCGCGTTGAGGCGAGTACCTCCCGATAAACCGTAGACAGATAATAGCTATCCTGGATAGAGGCGATCTTTTGCTGCCAAGTACTTTCACTCACAAATAAAGGGACGACCTCTTCACTTTGCCACTGGTGCAGAAACGCTTCCAGTAGCCTCCCTGAAAATTATTGATTTTACGGTCCTGCACAACACGGTCTCTGCATAGGACCAAGCTCCAATGCGGATAAGAACACCAAGATAGTACTCACTCATACCGGATGGCCCAGTAGGCAATCAAGTCATAAGTTCATGGATATGACCGTGTCGAAAGCCTTCAGAAATTGATAAATAATAGGCAGGTGGGCGCTGACGTCATGGAACTCCGGATGCACACTGCGGACAGCTTCAATTAGACAATCTCTAACTCGCACGTATGCATCATGGGTTCGTGTATCAGGTATTTCCAGTGAGCGATTGACATTGGAAGCTTGCCATACGATCCGCAGGATTAGTTCGAAATCCTCCGTATCATAAAAGTCAAATAGGCGTTGGACATCCCGATAGCAATCCTTGCTCCGTTGAGCGTTCAAGTAGTGACGAATAAGAAAAGCTTGGGCTGACGGCTATGCTAGCCCCATTACCTAACAAAATAGTACTGCCTTGGAAGATTGACTCAGGCCATGCGTTTTGTGAGGCCTCAAGCAGCGCCGAATGGCGTCTCATTGCGACATGTTACTAAGCCACTGTTAAAAATAGGGGTTCGCTTAGTTCGCATTGTTCGTAGTGCTCGCACGTGTATTGGATTTGACTACGAGGGTCATCAACCCATCATGGCGGCGCGTATGCGTACTTCATTTGCACACCTCAGACCATTTCTCGCCTTCCTGGCACTACAGCTTGTGACAGGCACTGCCGCTGCTGCCGACATCTGGGTCATCACCGATTCTCGCCACCCCGTAAGTGGCACCCACAAGCCGACCCGCGTGATTGTGTTGGATGCGGCGCAGCACATCGAGGCGGAACTATCCGACGAGCTGCCCAACGAGCCGCAGCGGGCAGCAGCGCTCGTTCAGCGGCGCCTGCAGGAGACTGGCCAAACACTCCAACAGCGGTTGCGTGATACCTATCAAGGTATTGCCGATGCCTGGAGTTTGGGCATCACCTCGTTGCCGGCCGTGGTGGTGGATCAGCGCTATGTAGTCTATGGCGAGACGAACCTGGATCGCGCTGTTTTGCGGATCGAGAACTACCGTAGGAGTCAGCCATGAGGCGCCGTCCTTCCCGCCTGCGCCGTCTGCGCTTAACTGTCGCACTGGCTTTGCTCAGTAGTTTCACCTCGGCCTTCGCTATCAACACCGCCACCATCGTGGCCTCCACCCTGTCACCCTCCTGCCTCGAATACCGGGTCGTAGGGATCTGCTACTGGCTGTCCTGCGGATTGGGCGGTTGCCGAATACGCACCTCCATCAAAGTGCGCCACTATGTTCCAGATGCGGTGGTGTCGAGCTATTCAAACACTGGCGCGAACCCCTGGGTGGAAGTACGACCCATGAGTCTGCCCAACCCTACAGCGCAGGCTGGCGGCGACGGTACGACCAATGAAGGCCACGAGAATAATCTCGGCAAGTTCAAGAATAGCGATGTGATTGGTCATCCCGGCGAGGAAGTGTTCAACGAGTTCGTCGCTGGCTCTGGATATTTCTGCCAGGGTGTAGGCACGGCGTTCATGCCGTATCTACTCAGTACGCTGGACACCTTGGCGTGGCGCCATAACGTGCCGGAGGCCGTGTACCCCGAGGCGCTGGTTCCCGGCCAACGCGAGGTGGGCTCGCGCAGTGGAATGAACCTTTGGGGCAATGTGTACCCGCGTGGTGGTTTCCTGCACCAGACCGATGACTACAAGGCGGGAGCCGTGGTGGCTCAGCGTGCGGGCGACGTCGTGACCCGCCGGGGGCAATTGCATGTGTATCAGCCGCTGCTGGCCAGTTCTCGGGCAGGCTACTGGCCTGCGGGTGCATTGGTCGAAGGCGATGCCTCGACTGGTAAGTGGCAGGAGCTCACCCCGCGTCTGTCCAACACCTGCACGGTGTTCCCTCATAACGAATCGATGACGCAGGCCCAGCAAGGCGACTACGCCTGGGCGCTGTGGCGTCCGTATAGCTGCTGCCAGCGCCGTGGGCAGACCTTCCTGGGCAGTGTGGATTTCAACTGAGCATTCGAGGGCACAACCATGAACCATCCTGATATGACAAAACCCGCGAGCCTGATCCGGCGCCCATGCCGCCCAGTGGTGCTGGCCTGCGCACTGGCTTTGGCCTGCGGTTTGGCCTCGGCGCAAAGCGGTGGATTCCAGAATAGCGGCAGCGTCATCGGTGACGAGGTCATGTACTCCATCGGCGGTGGCAACGCCGTCTCGATGAGTGGTGCGGCCGGCATGCGCTCAATCGGTGTGGGCGCCGGGTGGAACAGCAACCTGATCTGCGGCGACATGAGCATCAGCACGACGATCCAGAACCAACTGAACGGGATCACGAACGGCTTTCAGAACATCATGAGCAGCGTCATCCAGAGCGCGACCAGCGCGGTGGCATCGCTTCCCGCGCTCATCATCCAGCGGGCCGATCCGGGGCTGTACAACCTGCTGACCAATGGTGTGCTGCAGGCCCGGCTGGACTTTGACCGATCCAAGCTCCAGTGTCGCGCCATGGCCGAAAGAATGGCCGACATGGCGGGGGGCCAGATGGGCTGGAACCAGCTTGCCGAGGGCATGGCGCTGCGCGAGGCGGTTGCCAGCAGCGATGCGGTCTCGGCAATCGAACAGGCCGAAACCAGCCGGGGTAATGACGGCGTGCCGTGGGTCGGCGGCGGTAATGCTGGCGGCTCGGGCCAATCCCCGATCAAGGTGGTGGGGGATGTGACCCGTGCCGGGTACAACCTGGTCAATGGCCGTAGCGTGTCTGACACGTCCGCCATCGCTCAAGCCAGTTGCGGGAGTCTTTCTTGCCAGACCTGGTCGTCTCCGGATGCGGCGGTCCAGTGGGCGACCCGAGTGCTGGGTGAACAAGAGCAACGCACGTGCGAATCCTGCACCAAGACCCAGACCGTACCGGGCGTGGGCCTGACGCCGCTGATCCAAGAGGAATACGACGCGAAGCTTCAGGTCCTGCAGGAGCTGATCATGGGGGCTCGCACCACTACGTTTGAGAATTTGCACGAAGCCGGCAGCGCATCGCTGCCGATTACCCGAGGCGTCATCGAAGCGCTGCGCGACGAGCCCGACCAGGATATCTTGGCCCGCCGTTTGGCGTCCGAAGTGGCGCTGGCCTCCGTGCTCGAAAAAGCGCTGCTGTTGCAACGCACGTTGTTGACCGGCAAGAAGGAACCCAACGTCTCGGCCAACCAGATGGCGGTGGATGCGGTGAACCAGGAAAGTGACACGCTCGACCGGGAAATTCAGAACCTCAAGACCGAACTGGAGCTACGCCGCGAACTGGCGAATAACTCGCCCATGGCCATCATTCAGCGCCACAGCACACGGGCGTCTGGTTCACGTGGTATCTACCAGGGCGATCCTGTGCCTGACCGTCTGCAGCAATTGCAGCGGCCCGCACCGGATGGCACACCATGAACGCCGCGTGGCTCAGAGTACGCTGGCTATTTACCCGGCGTACCGCCAGGACGCTACTGTGGACGGCTCTGTTGCTAACCGTGGCTGTGGCGGCCAATGTCGCGGGCATCTACTTCATAGGAAGTATTCCTGGCTGGGAGCAATGGCTGGCAGAGGTATCTGGCTTTTTCCTGCTTTGGCGCCTGTGCCTCTACGGGGCGACCGCCTACGGGTGGCGGTGGATGCGCCGACGACTGCTTGCCAGACAATCCGATGCCCACACCCGACGCCGGTTGCTACGTACGGAGATCGCAGGCGGTCTGGCCCTGGTCACACTGGAATGCAGTCTGCTGATGCAGAGCACATAGCGGGAGAACTGAACCATGACGTTGTTCACGACCGATTACCTGGAGTATTACCTGACGCTGGTAGGCTGGATTGTGCACAACGGCATCTGGTCGGTGCTGGTGGCCAGCGGCGTGTTTGCCATACCGTTTATCGCCATCATCCTGCAGGAATGGCTCAAGGCTCGCGGCGAAGGCGCCGACGAAGGCAACAAAGGCTTGCTATCGGCGGCGCGCATAGAAACCCGCGTGTGGGTGGCGGTCGTCGTGGTGCTGTTTGCCGGCATCCCGTTCATCGATGTGGATCTGAGCCGGGTGCGCTTTGACGATGCCCGTTCCCGTCAATGCGGGGTGAGCGTACCGCAGCCTTCCGATACGGGCTGGAGCCAGTCGTTTACGACCCTGAACGACCAAAGCGCCAAGGTGCCTGTGTGGTGGGCTTTCATGCACGCGATCTCGCGCGGCCTCACCAGCGCGTCGGTCGCCGCGATTCCCTGCGGCACCGAGTTGCGACAAATACGCATGGAGATCGATGCCACGCGGATCGACGATCCGGTGCTGGCCCAAGAGGTATCGGACTTCTCGCACGACTGCTACGGCCCGGCCCGCGCCAAGCTGTTCATGAATCGCCCCGAGCTTACTGAAGCGCAGATGCATGACGTCACCTGGATCGGCTCGCGGTATTTCGTGGACTTGGCGGGTTACTACGATACCTACCACTCACGCACCCCGCGCGACGCCTGGCCGTATGACAGCAGCCGTGATGCCGGCTTGGCCCAGGTGCCCAGTGGTGGCGGTTACCCCACCTGCCGGCAGTGGTGGAGCGACGGAAGCAACGGTCTGCGGGCGCGCCTGCTGTCCCAGGTCGATTCCAGCCTGCTTAACCGCGTAGCCGGCTGGGCCGGTTTCTTGAGTCGTAATGAGGTGGACGACTCGGTGATCCGCGCGGTTGCCGCGCCGCGCCAGCAAAAACTTAACCAGGGTGCTGTCTATACCGACTACGGCGGCCAGATCGACAAGACGCTGCCCAATGTCGTGACCCGCGCCGCCAGCGACCTTGGCATCACGATTGGTTCGATCGGCTTTTTCCCGGCGATGGATGTGGTGCGCCAGGCGCTGCCCATGGTGCTGTCGTTTTTGAAAATGGCACTGGTGATTTGCATCCCGCTGGTGCTTATCATCAGTACCTACGAACTCAAGGCTGTCGTGACAGTCAGCGTGGTGCAGTTCGCCTTGTTCTTTGTGGACTTCTGGTTCCAGCTTGCACGCTGGATCGACAGCACCATTCTGGATGCGCTTTACGGAGCGGGATGGGGATGGAATCGGCCGGTCACCAATTTTGATCCACTGATGGGGTTGAATAACAGTTTTGGTGACATGCTGCTGAACTTCGTGATGGCGACGATGTTTATCATCTTGCCTACGTTCTGGATCAGCGCCTTGACCTGGGCGGGCATTCGGGCAGGAGCGATTGCGAACAACCTTGCAGCGGGAACGAGGGATGCCGGCAGTGCGGGCGGCAAAGGGCCTGGAACGGTTTCAAGCAAACTGAGATAGTTCAGTCTGCTCATCCATCAATCGTCACGGTACATCTCGTGGGAGGTGTCTTCGTGTAAGCTGGGATCGTATCCCGGAGTGTTACGAAGCTCTTCGATCGTTGCGGGGTACTGCAGTTCGAACCCATCGTCCGAACGATTTTTGTCCGCTGTCCACGCTGCAACTACAGCGAACACCAGCAGCAGCGCCAACCAAAACGCGGCATAGAGCAGCACGCCCAACGCCACCAAGTTGATGGTCCACCGCAGAATAGTGGCAACGGATGCGGACACACCCTGCGCTACCAGCCAGCCCGACAACCATCGCTCACCACGGACATAGCCACGCCAGCCCCTAGCGAGCCAGCGGCCAACGAGTTCTGCTTTGCTAATGCGGGTTGTCGTGTTCATGGTCATTACCTGTGGTTTGTCGATACGGCTATTCCAATTTACCCCAGTTCTCTCGGCTTGCGGTCTTCAATGCGATCCAGTCGTCAGGCGGATTGCCGCGACCGAGCATTTTTTCAAAGACCGCATACGGGTCTGACTTGCTGCCGGCCGACCGCAAGGTCTGCTCGTCATTCACCCACGCAAACACAATCACCTTGGCCTTCGAGTCATATCGGAAAAATAGTCGAAACCGCCTCCCGATCTTGGCCCGTCGCCAATGGCGATAGGCTGTTCCAAGCGTATTGCCCTGGCGATACTCATCCCGACTGGGATCATTGGGCACCACTTCTAGCATCAATTGGCTCAAGGCATTGATCAGTTTGACGTTGGCATTGGACTCAAAGCCCTGCGGGTCATTCTGCTCGGCACGCCGGGCGGCAGCATCCAGTTTCTGCAATTGTTCCACGACGCAATCATGAAACAGTAATGTCCATCCATGCCGCTGCATCAGAGCGCCACGTCGCCTTCGATTTCTTCATGCAGCACGCTTGCGCGAGTGGCACGTCGTAACATCGACTGGGCCAGCTCTTCGGGCAGCGAACCTAGATTTTGGCCAGCTTGGACATCCGCTGCCAGCAAGTCGAGGAACGCACCAATGGCAGGGTCTTCGTGTTCAGACTCGGCGCGGCTGACCAGGACCTGCCCGCGTTCATTCAGCTCAAACGCCACTTTGCCCCCGACATCGACGCCCAGCGCTTGGCGGATGGGTTTCGGCAGCGTGATCTGGCCTTTCGATGTAATCGTGGCAAGTTCGTGAATAGTAGGCATGGTAAGTTCTCCTGAACAACTACGCTCTTAATGTAAGATTTTTTCCTTACCCTGTCAATGCCGTGATGGAGTCAAGCACGCTGGCCTACTGCCGGCATTTGTAATTGGAATGCACCAGTCTCGCATTGATACTGGCGTAGCAAGACCGGATTGCCCTATACCCAAAGGGTTCAAGGGCCAAAGGGTCAGGAAGGGGGAAGGGAATGGAGCCAAGGGGAAAGGCCCTACCTGAAAAGGCCAAAAGGCTCTCTTGCCAGCCAATCACCAGGGGTTTTTCATGCTCTCGCTGTTCCAGCGCAAACGGTTACTGCCAGTTATCGATGCGACCGCCATATCCCTGACCGCACTACCCAAAGGGCTGACGCGGCCAGAGTCGGCCGCTTCGTTGTTGGCTACCCCCCGACGCCAACGTCTGCTGGAACACATCTGGCAACGCACGTCACTCTCGCGTAAGCAGTTTGCATCACTGTATCGCGCACCGCTGGAACGTTATGCCGAGCTGGTGCAGCTATTTCCCGCCTCCGAAAGCCATCACCACGCCTATCCAGGCGGCATGCTCGATCATGGGCTGGAAATTGTTGCCTATGCCCTGAAACTGCGGCAGTCGCATCTGTTGCCTGCGGGAACAACACCCGAAGACCAGGCTGTGCAGGCAGAAGCCTGGACAGCAGCCACGGCCTATGCTGCGCTGTTGCATGACATTGGCAAGATTGCGGTGGATCTGCATGTTGAGCATGAAGACGGCATCACATGGCATCCCTGGCACGGCCCGCTGACCCGGCCATACCGCTTTCGCTACCGGGAAGACCGTGAGTATCGGCTGCATAGCGCGGCCACCGGACTGCTCTACACTCGGGTGCTGGACTGCGATATCCTGGACTGGCTCAACGGTTTCCCGTCGCTCTGGTCGGCATTGCTCTATGTGCTGGCCGGACAGTATGAACACGCCGGGGTGCTGGGCGAACTGGTCATTCAGGCGGATCGCGCCTCGGTAGCCCAGGCATTGGGCGGTGATCCTGCGCGTGCCATGGCCGCGCCCAAACACGCCCTGCAGCGCAAACTGCTGGAAGGCCTCCGCTACCTGCTAAAGGAAGAACTCAAGCTGAACCAGCCTCAGGCCTCCGATGGCTGGCTCACACAGGATGGACTCTGGCTAGTCAGCAAGACGGTCTCGGATAAATGACGTGCGTACCTGCTATCACAGGGGATCGACGGCATTCCGGCGAATAACACCGCCGTCTTTAATGTGTTGCAGGACCACGGCATGCTGCAGCCGACTCCCGAAGGCAAGGCGATCTGGAAGGCTACGGTCACCAGCGAGAGCGGATGGTCGAACACGTTCACATTTTTGCGCTTGTCGCCCGCGCTGATATGGGAGTCTGGTGAAAGGCCCGATCCTTTCGCGGGCACCGTGGCGATTGAAATAACGCTCATCAGCGAGGCGGCAGACCCTACTGTGGACGAATCGACGCCCCTGGCGAGCCCACTGTCGGCGGATCAGGAAGCTTTACCATCAGCCGGCGACACCACAGCTCCATCGACCTCGGCAGTTTCCTCGATGCCATCTCCGAACACGGCCAGTATGCCGGATGTGATGGACGACCTGTTGACGATGATCGGCATGGAGTCACCTTCCGCTGCGGCCAGCGGTGAGGACACCTTGTCCATCACGATGCCTGAGCCACCCGCGCCCGCGCCGCCTATCCCGCCCACGGAGCTGACGCTGGCGCCCGCCACCAGCTCGCTCACACCGATGGCACAACCGTCCGGTGAGCACTTCATGATGTGGCTTAAGCACGGGGTCACCTCACACAAGCTCATCATCAACGATACGAAGGCGTTGGTGCATACGGTGAGCGATACCGTTTACCTGGTCAGCCCAGGCGTATTCCAACGCTATGCCCAGGAGCACCCCCAGGTTGTCGCCTTGGCCAAGCAACAGATGTTGTCGGAATGGCAGTGGGTTCAGCGCCGTTTCGAGAAACTACAGCTGCACCGCAAGCAGGACAGCGGCCTCAATATCTGGACCTGCGAAGTCGTTGGGCCACGTAAATCTCGGAGGCTTCACGGTTATTTGTTGGTTGATCCCAGTTTGTTGTTCACTGAATTACCGCCCAGTAATCCCTATCTCAACCTCGTATAACCTAATTCGATCCGCAACGAACGAGCCGGCAGCTCCAACATCGCGTTCACCTTCGGCAGCAACTGCCTAGCCATTGGCTAAATCAGATTTAGAGGCAGGCCGTCAGTGGTCAACTTCAGTATGATCGCTACCAGTCTGCATGCCAGTATTCGCAGCAGGCTTGCTACAACTGCTGCCTATCGGCCGTGTTCTCGCGGTCGTCCAAAATTGGACAATCGGGGCGGTTATCGCCGGAGCAACACTCGATCAGCGACTGAAGCGTAGTGGCAATTTGTTCCAGGCTGTCGATCTTCTCGCGAAGCTCTGTCATGTGAGCCGTAGCGATACGTTTCACGTCAGCGTTCTGACGCGATCTGTCGCGCAAGAGGCTCAAAATCTCATTGATTTCTGCCACCGGAAAGCCAAGATCACGGCCCCGGCGGATAAACCGCAGCATGTGCACATCAGAACCATGGACACCGCCAAGTCAGCATGCAGTAGCCGGGGACACTATCTCAAACGTAGTCTGTTGCACCGTCGAATTTGCGCTAATTTGTCCGCCATGTGCTTCGATAATCGATTTAACGATGGCTAGTCCAAGGCCTGCACCTTCCCCGCTACGCTGTCGCGACGCGTCTGGGCGATAGAACCGTTCGAAGATATGTACTATATGCTCGGCGGGAATGATAGGCCCCGGGTTCTGGATGCAAACTCTGGCATTGTCAGCAGTGGTACCGAGGATGACAGCAACGGTATCTCCTGCCGCCGTATAACGGATCGCGTTCGATAACAGGTTGCTCAACGCACGGCGTATCATCAGCCGGTCCCCAAGGATGCAAACCTGCGGACCCACAATCTCTAAACCCACCTCGCGCTCTTCGGCCCAGGCACCAAAATAGTCGAAAAGGATACGCATCTCGGCCTCGAGGTCGATTTTGACGAGCTCAGGCTTAAGTAAATTGTTGTCGGCCTGAGCAAGAAACAGCATATCGCTGACCATTTTGGCCATGCGCTCGTACTCTTCTAGGTTGGAGTACAAGATCTCCCGGTACTGCTCAACGCTTCGAGACTGAGAAAGCGCCACCTCAGTCTGGGTGTTCAGGTTCGTGATGGGGGTGCGAAGCTCGTGCGCAATGTCACCCGAAAAATCAGAGAGACGGCGAAAGACGTCCTCAAGCCGCTCAAGCATTCCGTTAAAAGACGTTGCGAGCTCGACCAGTTCAGCAGGCACGGCGTGTGGTTCGAGTCGTATATGCAGCTGATCAGACCTGATTTTTCGGATTTCGCGGCTGATACGCCGTATCGGTGCATGGCCTTGATGCACTGCAAGCCATGTGGCCAAAATCGCAATAAGACAGGCGGCAATCGTGACGATTCGAAGGTAGTCCCGAAAGCTGTCCAGGTAATGCAGATGAAAATTGATGCCGGTCGCCACAGCGATGGTCAGCTTGCTCGACCCGGGCAAGTTGTCAGCTGCGGTCCGTAGCACGGCCCCTCGGAATGTCGCCCTGTGGTCTTTCCATATGCCGACTGTTTCAATCGTGATGTTTTCCACAGGTCGAGCAGTTCTGGCAAACCTATCCAGGTTCGATCCTGGCGAAGCATAAATCTGGACGCCAGCATCCGAGGAAATACGATATTGAGCGTTATGGTGGCCTGACACGGCATTGGCAAACCGCTCGTTCAACTCTCCAGGCGCAATGTTGGGTGGTAGTGTTGCCAGTGTGTGCTTCAACGCCTGGACGACGGCATTGAGTTCGTCCACATCTTGTTGGACAAAATGATCGCTGATCGACCGTTCTACGATCCAGCCAAATGTGAGCAGAACGACTGTTATGACTGCTCCGATAGAGACAGTAAGTCGTACAGCGAGGGAGGCTGGACGTCGTTTCATTTACTAGACTGCATTCGTTACATCAAGCATGTATCCCATGCCGCGCACCGTATGGATAAGCTTAGGGTCATAGTCGTCATCAATTTTGGCCCGTAGGCGTCGGATCGCCACATCGATGACATTGGTGTCGCTGTCAAAGTTCATGTCCCAAACCTGGGAAGCGATCAAGGAACGCGGCAACACTTCACCTTGCCGGCGTACCAAAAGCTCCAACAGGGCGAATTCCTTGTTCGTCAGATTAATGCGTACGTTCTGCCGCTGAGCCCGGCGCCGCGGAATGTCGAGCACAAGATCTGCTATCTGTAGCTGGTCTTGGAAGGCAGGGGCAGAGCCTCGTCGCAATAAAGTGCGCACCCGTGCCAGAAGCTCTGAAAATGCGAAGGGTTTTACCAAGTAATCGTCTGCGCCCAGTTCCAGCCCCTTGACCCGATCCTCCACGCTATCCCGGGCAGTTAAAAAGAGGACCGGCGTTGACGACTTAGCATCGCGCAATGCTTGCACGATGCGCCATCCATCCACGTCCGGCAGCATGACGTCAAGGATAATCAGATCGTACGAACCCGTCAGGGCCAGGTGGTGGCCATCCAAACCGGTGCGCGCGAGATCCACGACGAAGCCTGACTCCACGAGTCCTTGGCGTACATAATCGCCCGTTTTGATCTCGTCTTCGACTACGAGCAATTTCATGAGATTACTCCTGTAAGCCCCTTGGAGGCCGCTATAGAAAGAATGGTCTCTCCAACCTGGTCTCAATTATTGAACTGTAGTGCGATGGTGCTGACAACAACATGACGACAGGATTACAAAATTGTAATGCGAGTCCAGAGTGGTTAGGCATAAAACGAAGATCGCGCGAAGATGGCGACATTTAGGAGCAAACTACTGCGCATACGGCATTCGAATTGCTAGGGAAAGCCGGTGGCTTCGCAAAGCCGACCACGTAATAACCACACCTCAACCTCGCTGGAGATCAATATGTCTCATCAAAAGTTTCAATCGTGCATCGACGCTTGTTATGCATGCGCTACAGAGTGCGACCACTGCGCTGTTTCATGCCTTGCGGAACAAGACGTCAAAAGCATGACGCGGTGCATAAAGCTGGATATGGATTGCGCACAAATTTGCCGCTTGGCGGCTAGTTATATGGCCAAGGGCAGTGAATTCGCCCAAGCGCTTTGTCGCCTGTGCGCAGATGTTTGCCAAGCGTGCGGAGATGAATGCGCCGAGCATAAAATGGAACACTGCCAGCGCTGCGCCGAGGCTTGTCGCAAGTGTGCCGAAGAGTGCAGGCGGATGGCGCAAATGACCTAAGCGGCCGCACTACAGAACCGCTGCTCTATAAAATGGGCAAACGATCAATCAGGGCCAGCGTGTACCACTGCTCCTGGCCCTTTAAGGTTTACGCGACGGACCGTAGCCGGCCTCGCGGATCGCCAGTTCTACCGCCCCTGCGTCGCAGACGCCTTCCACGCGTACGACATGCTGGGGCAAGTCAATAGCAAAACAACAGCGTCGGGCGCGACCTTCTTGACGGCCGCAGTGACAGCACCGACGCAGTGCCCACAGGTCATATCGTTCACTTCAAACTGAATCATTACTCGCCTCTTTTCGTTACTCACCAAATCCGATAACTGGAGGTTAAACATTTCCATGGTGGCAATGTTAATAGATATGGTGCTTTTTGCCTTCCGGTGCAAATCGGAAAACGCTTTGCCTCATGTAGGGCAGGACCCACTATGCAATGCGAACGCCTTATACATATGGCAACAAATCTGCTACTTCCCCGAGCTATTTTTTAAAGATGACAGAGATGTAATGCCCACGCAATCTGTCTGACAGCATGGAATCGTTACAGTAGACTCATCGCTAGATTTTCGCATGGAGCGTTAGCGAGCGTTAAGTACAAGGAGAGCCGAAAATGAAATGCGATATGAAGACGATGCTCAAAGCTGGTCTTGGCCTAGCCGTGGTGATTGCTGTGGCCTATGAAGCGTTACCTGCCGCTCGTGAGTGGATTACTGCGGTAAGCCCGTTCTTATTCTTCTTGATTTGTCCGCTGATGATGTTTTTCATGATGAAAGGCATGCAGTCGGGCCACGGCGATAACGGTTCAAAGAAGGGTGAACCCACACAAGTGCCAATGCCGGAAGGGGCTAATACTCGAGACCAACCACGTTCACTAAACCACAATAAAGTACTTTGAGGCTTAAGCAGGTCATGGGAACCGGACTCACACGAATAGTTGTCCTAGGCCGCGATTTTCATTACGATTCTCCATAGGACCAATGTCACACTTCGATTACTCGGTTTTTGCAGCATGTGAGGAAGGCATGGAAACCTACCGCCGATTCATAGATGAGCTAAACAGGGGAATCGAGGGCGAAATCGTCGAATACAGGGTGGAGCCCGGCGAGCGCTGTGTTATTTATCCGAGCACAGCGAGACAAGCCATCTTTATTGAACGCGAGGTGAGTGAGCAGGCCAAGTCGGAGGCAATTCTTCTCCTGCAAGCCCAAATCATCCGCGAAGGCTTGGGTGACAAAAGGAGCCTGTCGCCCACTCTGCCCAGTGTCTTACTGGTCGTGAAATACGTAGAGTAGTCACGCACTATGGGCACATACCTCATTCCTAAATCCCTACAATGTAAATATCGTGGCGCTGGCCATGCGATGGCAGCTCTCGTGGATAACGAGATTGTGGAATTCGTCTATTTGTATGACGTGCTGCCAGAGTTTGACGGCGACCTCGGAACGGCCATGGAACAAGCGGCCCTCGCGCCAACGGTACGGTACCTGAGCGCAGTTGGATGCGTATCGATCGGGATGCTGTGTGAGGGAAAATTTACCGAGCTGCAATAGTGCCGAGAACGAGACTACTTAAGCTCAACGCCGTCGCGGTAGCTCTACGCTCCGCGCTGGTGGGGCGTGCATCGCGGCGTTGTATCATTCAATCAACGCGAACTACTCTCTTTCTGGACAACACTGCACGTCGTGCGGATGAAATCGTAAGCTGACATTCTCGGATACCGCGGTGCGGCGCACGTTCTTCAGTTCGGCGGCGACGGGAGATATTTCAAAGCCTTTCAGCATATTTGGTTGTCCCAACCGTTGTTCCGTCATGGGCACCACAGCAGGCGCATCGACCCTCGTGTGGTTCTCCACCTGCATGCCGCCAATGTGTTGCGCCATGACGTGCATAGCAAAGGCCGCGCAGATCAAACTTCAGTCGGGAATAAGACGTGCGTTTAGAGCGACGATCACCTCGCGTCACAAGGAGAATTTCGGAGCAGGCCGACGTTGGCAGCGCGTGTGCGGAAAAGAATCTCGTTCTGCCGAGCCGGCCTGTCGCTGACAAAAAAATCCCGTTCTGCGATTACAGCCCTCGGTGTCGGTGTCCAATTCTAATCCGCGTGAGGCATCTCCTGCTCGAATCGAAATCAAGGGACGCTCCTTCGAAATGCAGACCGCCGAATCGTAATTCGCTTCGGTGCCCAAGGTCTATTTAACGTTTTCAATATCTTCTCACCAAACTAAGATCAAAGATCAGCAGTTATACCCGGTGTATCTTCCCCACTTTTTCAGGCTTGTATGAGATGAGCCATCGTCCTCGTGTTGCTTTTCCTATTACCGACTGAAGTTCTAGCCGGCGTCTTCTACCCGCCTGTCTCGGCATATGACACGCGAGCAGAAACCACTCGGTTTCTCACTAACTCTTCTTTGGTCGTGCACGAGGTGTCGCCAGATAGGAATGCCCTTGAGGCGAGACATAGTTAGAGCCAAATATCTAAATCCGGAAAGACATGGACTAGCAGTTTGGATAACTAGAGTTCCAACTAATAGATGTCCACCCGAAAATTTTTAGACGCCGGACTACACGTGATATCACGAATGCTTGCGCTGAAGGGACTGCCACTTAATCAGCTAGGCTATAAAGGAAGTGGGGGCGTGGGGGCCGCAACGGGGGTGCAATGCCCGTAGTGCGGACACGAGTAGCGAAAGCTATAGAGCAAGTGGGAGAAAGCGGTTGTGGGTGAGGCTGCGTAGCATCTGACACAACGGCGGATGCATGATGGTCTGTGATCTCGTGCAGCAGGCGATGCTGAGCGTCCGTGAGTTGGTTGGGAGCGCGAGGAAAGTCTTCAATTTGTGGGTGACTTCGTGTTATTTCTGCGGCATTCGCATGTGATCCCCCGTGCGTTACCCAACCGGCCTGCCACGCGTTGGCCACTGAGCCAAACAGCACAGCCAAAAGCAGCCAAAACGAGATGGCCGTTCTCAGGGACATCGTTCGAGTGAGAGAATAAACATAGGTGCTGGAGGACAGCCGTTTCAATATGTGTCTTCGCAAAAACGGATAACAAAAGTTGCGCATAGAAGGAGTAAGCCCCTTCCATGCGCAATGAGGGCTCAAGGCCAAACTAAGAACATCAGAGCAAAAACTAAACTACGCGCTTGAGTTCTGCGTAGTCCCCATTTGTTCGAAGAGTCACCGTAACGTCTGATTCAGTTCGGTTGCGCCAGAACCAACCGTGATTGCCATCAAATGCCGCGTCTAACACTCCTTCATCATTCGCCACACCACGGCCTTTTTCATATGAAATAGAGCGCCCACCCCCATCGCCATGCGTGTCATAGTTCACGAAAGCACCATTGGCCGTCCAGGAAAAATTGGCTTTTGCTCCCGCCGCCATAACCAGCTTGACCTCAGCCCCTTGTCCCGGCTTCAGGGTAATACTCATTTCATCGGATCTTCCAGCTTGAGCAGACGCTGCCGTGGCTTGTGTATTGGACGGCGCTCCCGAAGCTTGAGCGACAGGGGCAGGTGCTTGCGGCGGCTGACTAACTGTAGGAGTCACGCTTGATGCAGCGACGGGCGCAGACGGCTGTTGCGCAGGCTCTCTGGCGACGGTATCGGCAGCGGCGTCAGCGGCTGCTTCGGCTGCAAGTTGCGTCTTAATTTCACCCATTTCAGTTAGGCCCAACATACGGCCGATTCGCGTGGGATCGATCGCATATTCGGATGGGAGTACTACTGTCACAAGAATGACCAGGGCAGAGATAGCAGCAATAATGGTGGAGCGCTTGAGTTGTTCGGAAGTCGGCAACTCTGCGCGACGTGGAAGGTCTGTGTTGTACATACTGAATCCTTTACGAAACGAAATAGCCGGTAATTTGATAGCCCATCAGGATGAAGCCTGCGCTCATCATGACGACATTGGTGGTGTAAGCGTGACGCCAGAAGCTCTCCGTGCGACGCCAATAGCTCATGGCGATGAGGATTGCACCAAGAGCCAGCAATTGCCCAATCTCCACGCCAACATTGAAGGCGAGCAGATTAGGAACCAGGCCATCCGGTGAGATGCTGTATTCGATGATCTTTGTCGACAGGCCAAAGCCGTGGAAAAATCCGAAAATCAATGTCGCCACTTTGGTATTGGGCTGAAACCCAAGCCAGCGCTGGTATGCGCCCAAGTTGTCGAGCGCCTTGTAGACGACCGACAAGCCAATGATGGTGTCTATGATGTAACGATTGATCCCGACATTGAAATACACACCAAGCAGCATGGTGGTGGAGTGCCCAACGGCAAATAGGCTTACATAGAGACCAATATGTTTCATCCGATAGAGGAAGAAAATCACGCCGAGCAAAAACAGGATATGGTCATATCCGGTCACCATGTGTTTGGCGCCAAGATAGATGAACGGCAGCAAATTAATGCCCGTTATCTCTTGGATATAGCCCTTATCGCCTTCCGCCACGGCGTGGCCAAAGGCTGCGTCGGCGAATAGCAAAAGAGGCAGGAAAGCAAGGCAAAGAAAAGTTGCTCGCTTCCCATGTATGGGCGAGCGTAGCCAGCCCCCAAGGAAGGGTCTAAACATGAGTACTCCGATAGTTTCGATGAAGTTGAAATGGTCTTGAATTGACCAGTTTTCAGGAAACGAAACCTAGTTTCGGAGGGCGCTTAAGAAGAAAGCTATATTCTGGCGACTTAGACGGTGACGGTGCTGGACGCCATATTCGGGGTATGTGCGCTACCGCAATCAACACTTCGGGTGGAAGGTTTTGGGTTTCGTGCGAGTGATCGACCGAGTTATGACCGTGCAGATGGCCTGCCCGTTTTTCTTCTTCGTGGCCAAAATCGTGGCTGTGCCCATGATGAGAAATCTCTGCAGATAGCTCAGCATGACGCTGTTTTTCTGCAGCCGCCAGTGCAAACGGATCATGCGACGCTGAGCTTGCCATCGTCAGAGTTGCCAAGATGCTCAGAATCACCGCAATCGCGGTGATAATATGAACTCTTGATCGGCCGAAGCAATTCTGCATGAAGTCTATTGTATATGCCTGATTTATGAGGTTGGTCTTGCAATCGAAGTGAGAACCAATAATGCATCCTCTCTAGGAGGATAGTATTGTAGCAGGTGTTGCATGTCTACCATCCTGCATATTTGAACATGAACCTCTCCATAGACTGGCGTCCCCGGCCAAGAAAACATGGCCGGTCGCGCCGTTGTGCTGTGCATCGAGCTTCGCTCTCGCCTGCGGTCCGCACCCACTCCTGCTTTTCTCCTTGACGGTCCACGTTCGTGAACTCCAGACCGTCGCGGGCGATGAACTCAGGAAAGACAGTGGAAGGCGCTTTCGAGGTATTGGGGTTTTGAGCGGGCGCAGGAATCTCGAGAAGCCATGCAGGTCATTACCTTGGATGCAGGCGAAGCCGAGGTGTTCTCCCGCGCCGCGCTGGCTTTGAAATATGACGACCCCGACAAGCCCCGCGCCTATCACCGAGAATCAGATCCTGATGCCGCGTCGGTATGACGACCGCCGCCCGGTCTGTGGATGCCGCGGCGATTGGCGTTGCGCGCCCGCTCTGGCTAGGGAACCGTCCATGATGGTCCCCGATTCGCTGCATGTTGATGTGCATTTCATCGTGCTATCCGGCATGCCTCTCCGACTGCTGGGGAAGTGCGTGGCTCCGCGGAGGTGCGAGAGGCGGACTGCAACGTCGCCGCCCTGACGAGCGATGGCGTCTACCGCAGATATCAACACATGGAGATTGAGCAGTGTCGGGTTAGGCGACCGTGAACCGTAGGAAGTCGTCGTGGCCCACGTCCGCAGGCTCGAATCCTTGTGCCGCGCCGACATTGTGGAGCGTATGGCCGATGGAAGGTGCCAGACGACTTGCCAAAGAAAGGAAGGAAGTACGATGCACAGCGTGGGCGGTGTGGCAGGGGTCATCTCAGAAAACGGAAAATAAAGCACGTTAAGCTTGTTGCAGAGGTCGCAGCGGCATGAACTTGGCCGCGGCGACCTTGGCGCTTCTGCGCCACAGGTACCGCTGCATCAAGCGGCGTGATTTTCAGTCCCGACTACGTGATGATGGCGTCCGGCAGGTCGTTGGCCAAGGCCAGCGGCAATTCTCTGGAGTAGCGCCGGTCGATGCCCGTGTCGATTACGCAGGGTCGCGTAGCTCTCGCTGATGCAGTGCAGGAAATCGAAGTCTTCGGGCTGGGTAAGCTTCTGCGCCTCGGTGACGCTCATGGCGAAGGCGTCCCAGGACATGACAGCTTCGATGGAGGCGAACGGATCGCGGCCAAATTGCTTGGCGCCGATAAGCACCTGGCGATGCGCCCGTACAGGCGCACCATGACGTTGATGGCTTTGCCGTACGCCTGAAACTGTTGCTGATGCTGGTTCTTGGCGGCGTTGAACAGCTTGCTCAAGATGCGGTCGTGCAGGTCGATGATTGGCCCGACCTAATCGTACGCCTCGGTATTGCGGTCATGAATGCCGACGCTGCGAAGGACGTATGGCGTGCATCACGAGACGAGCATGCCTCAGCGGAAACATGATCGGGCCGTTTTGTATCACCAAGGCCTCTCGCGGCTCAGCATCAGCTCTCGCCCGTCATGCCAAATTCGATGGGTGTTTTCACATAGAAGGTATTGATACTTGCCTGTCTTAGTCGCTCGAACAGCCGTGCAGCATCCTCGACATTGACAGCCATCATCACCTCAATGGGCTGATCGGTCAGCTCAAAGAAATGCGCCGAGTGCATTTTACGGTGATGGCCGAAGCCCTCAGCCTCAGCGATCAAGGTGGCGCCACCGATACCGAGCCGACGCGCTTCTTCGACCAGCCATTCGCCTAAGGGCAGGCCGCTATGCTTGCAGTCCGGTTGTGTAAAGAAGGTCGGTTGGTAACCTTGCATATCCCTTTCCATTATCAGCATCGTTTGAATAATGAGACCGTGGCTATTCCCAGTAGCGTCATTAATAGGGAACCAATGACATGAAGCGAAATTGTTGCACCAGCCCACCACAACCGGCCCTGCTGAATCAGGGTCGTCACTTCGGCCGAAAACGTCGAAAATGTCGTCAACCCGCCTAAGAAACCCGTCACGATGAACAAGCGCCACTCTGGAGCGATACCGGGGGAGTGAGCGAATATGGCAAGTGCAAAACCGATCAAATAACCGCCGATGAGGTTGGCGGCCAGCGTACCAGGCGGCACGGCAGGGAAAAGGGCGTTTAGCGATGCTCCCAAAAGCCAACGCACAATTGCGCCTGCGGAAGCGCCTGCACTGATTGCAAGAATGAAATTGGGCACGACATGTCCCTGTTATTTACAATATTCCGGACAGGCAGAAACCTACACACCCAATCCGGGGCTATGCGTAGGCATTATTAGCCGTGGCTATACGGCGATTAGCGGAGAATGCCATCTCCATTGCGTTTGCAATTGTAACGTTTACGGGGTTCCAAGCCTATGGTTTTAGTCTGTACCGGAGGCTTATCGGATTGCTAACGTGCTTATATTTTCCGTCTTCTGAGACGACCCTTGGCAGTGGAACTAATATCGCAACTGCCTATCGATCAGCAGGCCCAACTGATGGGTGCCACAGGCCGCACAAGACATTGCCGCTGAAACCGGCCTGGAGCATCGCTCCGTAGCCGATGACCAGCGTGTGACCGATATCTACCGGAAAATTGCCATGCTCGCCAGCGGTCGCTATGCAATGCTCGACAACGGCGGGGCATCGAGGGACATAAATACGAGAAAAGGTTATCCGATGCATGCATCGAGTTGATTCAGAATCCTAAGTTGGCATCGCTTCACAAAAGGCCTGCGGAGGTGTAACATCCCCCCACCAGGATGGGATATATGAGCGAAAAACACTTTCATCAAACGCACCCCGCGATCGTCAAGCGGCTTAAGCGTGCCAGTGGCCATCTACTCGGAGTAATCGAAATGATCGAATCTGGTCGGCCATGCCTAGAGCTTGCGCAGCAGCTTCATGCAGTTGAGAAGGCAATCCAACAGGCTAAGAAGACTTTGATTCAGGACCATCTTGAACATTGCCTTGAAGATATTGTTGGGCCGTTGCCGCGAACGCAAAGACAATCTATTGACGAGTTCAAAGAGATAACAAAATATTTGTGACGTTGGGCATTTATCGGTGAAATCATGCTGAAAATTCTGGCTAACCGTACGTACCGCCATCTTTTTTTGGCACAGGTGATCGCCTTGTTGGGGACAGGGCTAACGACTGTTGCTTTAAGTTTGTTGGCGTACGACTTGGCCGGCGCCAACGCTGGGGTAGTGTTAGGGACAGCGTTAGCGATCAAAATGCTGGCTTACGTTGGTGTTGCACCTATTACAGCGGCATTTGCCGAGCGATTGCCGAGGCGCACCATGCTGGTAGCGCTTGATCTGGTACGTACCGCTGTTGCTGCCTCATTGCCGTTCGTCACCGAGATCTGGCAAGTGTATGTGCTGGTATTTGTATTGCAGGCGGCATCAGCATCGTTTACGCCGACTTTCCAAGCGACCATTCCAGACGTTCTGCCTGATGAGAATGACTATACACAGGCGTTATCTTTGTCCCGATTGGCTTATGACTTGGAAAATCTGATTAGCCCTATATTAGCCGCCGCGTTATTGACCATTATCAGCTTTCATAGTTTGTTTGCAGGTACAGCGATCGGTTTCTTGGTCTCGGCTATGCTTGTGGTTTCTGTGTTGCTACCGAGTCCCAAGATGCTCGAACGACGGAGCATTTACGAGAGCACCACCCGTGGGCTTCGCATTTATCTTGCAACCCCCCGGTTGCAAGGGTTGCTTGCATTCAATATGGCCGTTGCGGCCGCCAGCGCCATGGTTATTGTCAACACAGTGGTGTTAGTTCAAGCGCAATTCGGATTGGCTGAGCGTGAAACTGCCATGGCCTTGGCCGCTTTTGGCGCAGGTTCGATGATTGCGGCTTTGGCCATTCCGCGGTTGCTCAGAGTAATTTCTGATCGATTGGCAATGCTGGTAGGCGCTATGGCTTTAGCCTCTGGGTTGTTGTTGGGAGCCGCTGTCAATAGCTTCGGGACATTGTTTGCGCTTTGGTTCGTGCTTGGCTTGGGATACTCATTTACCCAAACTCCAACTGGACGACTGTTGCGTCGGTCTTCACAGCCCGAAGATCGACCAGCCCTTTTTGCTGCGCAGTTTGCTTTGTCACATGCCTGCTGGTTACTGACATACCCACTTGCTGGATGGCTAGGCGTTCATCTTGGGCTCCAGGGAACATTCATTTCATTTGCGTTGCTCTCGGCCATCGCTGTCGCTACTGCATCCCGGCTTTGGCCATCGCATGACCCTGAGGCTATCGAGCACAGTCATGATGCGTTAGTGGCAGATCATCCACATATCGTCGGCTCGACGGGTCATGAAAAGCGGCACATTCATCCATACGTCCTAGATGAGCTTCACAGGAAATGGCCGGAGTAAAGCTGTTCAGACGAGCGGGGCCTCTCCACATTTTTGCACGGTGTCACACGACGACCGATCTACGGCATGTCGCTTGCTAGTTACTCGTTGGGTACCGGAGATCCGGTTTGACACACAGAAGCAAGGAGGATGATATGGATAAAGATCGAATTAAAGGCGCAGGCAAGGAAATCAAGGGCAAAGTCAAGGAAGCCTACGGCGATGCGACTAACGACACCAGCACAGAGCTTGGAGGCAAAGCGGACCAGGCCGCTGGCAAAGTGCAACGCAAGTATGGCGAAGCCAAAGATGACGCGCGTGAGGCGATTGACAATGCCGACGATAAGACATAGCGCCCACTTCCCCAACGAATAAAGTAGAAGCGCTAGCCTTCATCAGGACGATGGGGTGCGGCGCAACCTCACACTGTGATCAACATAACGCGAGGCGGCATCGCTCAGCGTTGTTCTGAGGTTTTGGGAATGGCAAGCGCTCCGCATTTGGACGCTTCCAACACATCCTCTACATAAAGCTTGCGCGTCAAAATCATACACACGACAATGAGTGGGGTGGCCAGTAACACGCCGGCCACGCCAAACAAAATACCAAAAACAACCACGGACAGAAGCCCCAAAATGGGCGGTAATTTCACCGCCCATCGCTGTAACAATGGCATAAGGATATTGCCTTCAACCTGTTGTATAGCCAGAAAAAGAATTGCGACATATAACGCATCCTGAGGCCCTTCGGTGAACGCGAGCAAGACAGCTAGGATGCCTGACACGATGGGCCCGAAAAAGGCCACAAAAGCCAAGACTCCAGCGATGAGTCCCAATAGCGTCGCCAAGGGCATGCCTAACAGCCAAAGCCCGACTGTCGTCATGGTTCCTACGGCCAGCATGGAGCAGAACTGACCGAGGAGCCAACGGTATAGTCCGTCATGAGCCGCCTCAAGGCCACGCTCCAGTCGACTACGGTAGTCAAGAGGGAACAGGCGTATCAAACCGCGCCTATACAGGTCAGGATCGGCGGCGAGGTAGATGCCCATGATCACGACAAGAGCTACGGTTGAGAGAGCTCCGACCGTGGTGGAGGCGACTGACGCTACGCCACCCCACGGTACGCCGTTCTCCTGGAACCCGTCGCGCACGTCCGACAACACTGAGCTGAAAGGACTCGCCTCAACCTGCTTCCTGACCGTGTCCAGCGCCTGGGGAAGGACTTGTTGCAACTCCTGAAATTGCTTGCTGACCGCGCCACCCGTTAACCAAAGCGCCAGACTCAGTACCGCCAAGAGCATCGCAATCACACCCGCTAATGCGATTCGGCGTGAAAAACCGGTCAGGTGAATGACCGGTTTCATGAGGGCGTTCAAAGTCGCTGCGACCACCATCATTCCGAATACAAGAGGGAAAACATCAGCGAGCTGCCAGCTGATGAACGCCAAGGCGACAATAGCTACCGCAAGAATTGTTTTGCGAGAGAAGGATAATGTATTCATGTCATGATTCCTTCGCTGCTTAACAGAGAACTAAATTTTTCAAAACCGGCTTCCCATAAATGCACCCGCCCAGTTCAGAAGGAAAAGCTTAGCAGGTAAAACGCGACGGACGCTGCTATGACACCGAACCATACAAACAACCCATCGTGCCCCATCAAGCCCAACCCGATGAGCGCGATGGCGACAAACGGCCCGGAGCTCCCGAATGGAACCACTTCCAGTGGCGGTACCGTAAGGGCGCACAGCACGCATAAGCCGGCCACGGCGCGGCTCTACGGCTTTTGGGTTATCCATTGGCGTCGGGGCCGAAGCGCCTTATCTATAACCCGGACCGCGGGTTGGAGCTTCTGCATGGCGGGCTCGATACGTTCACCCTTGATGGAACGCTTCGAAATAAAACCAGGGAGCCAGAATTGACGCCGACCGAACAGCATCTGCCCCGCGGTGATTACTACGATCATACCGAGCAGTGTCGGCACGCCTGGCACACCGCCCAGGGGACTGATCTCGAAGATGGCAGGTATGAACAGGAACGGACCAAACTGCGATGTCCCACTTCTTCTTGAATATCGGCCACTGACACCTTTTCTTGTTTCATTGCTCTATTAATGATCGAATCTATGACATGTTCACGTGGGTGATTCTGAGCAGCTTCTTCGCTTTTGTCGGATTTGCTCCTCCGCCTTCCTCTTGACCGGTTGTTAACTAAGCCAGCCGCAAAGCCGCTGGCAAGGCATCAAACCTACCACCAGCAATAGCCGGGCCTGACTCTATCTGTTCCCTCCCGGCAAATCGGCAAAAAAACCGCGTCAACCAGAACGAACCCGCCCAGCCACATAGCCATCAACCGGCCGACCATGACACCTGGCGTCACCATTAGGAACGTCAGTAAGCCAATCGCCGCCGCCGTTATGGGAAATTGTCATCTATACAGGCGAGACTGACGCCCACGACCATCGCATCAATGCCGGTGGCGAATGCCGTGGCGGCAGGTAACCAAGATGCATGACAAATCGCAGAACTGCTTCGGACTACTCAGCATGAGTCGCCAGGAAGAAACGGTAAGATAACCAGACCCGTTTCCAAAAGATAATGGTGACCAGCAAGGTAATGCCATATAACGAATTTTGCTGCAATAAGGCCATCAGGTCATGACCGTTGGTTAGCCAGCCAAATATTCCGCTTGTAATCAATTAGTTTTTCTCCGAACATCAGCCCAATTGCGCACCGGGCAAAAGAGCTCACGCCAGCGTGTTTTTCAACGTTTTAGGGCCCTTACCACGAAGATTCAGATCGATAACCCTTCGGAGGTGAGCTCTCGAGCCACGATTTTAGAATCCAGCAACGTACCGGTGGCAGCATCGACAACAGCATCGATGTGTGCATAAGGATTCTGCACACGGACGATATAGGCCAATTTCCCTCGCTCTAGTCGCCGACTTATCATGGTCGCCTTGCCATCGGCATAGCCCTCTGCAACAGCTATTGCGCGGGTAATTGGAACGGACGCGCTACCCCAGCCCATCTCGGTAACCCCATCTGGCGCATTGGCCCAGGCAGTCAAGCCCAGAGCCGATAAAAAGCCCGCGACAGTAACCTTTACCGCTTTCTTGAATAACATTTATATCTCCATTCCGTTGTCTAAACCAATATGTCGGTTTAATGCTTCGGATTCAAATGTTATGCCGCGAAACTTAGCTGTAGCTTAGTTCGGCGCTCAATCACCGCCTTCGGCAGCCAGACGTTGCACGGCACGCGATCAGTACTCGCAGATAGACACATCGGGAACTTCTGGGTTCTGTCGACTGCCACGCTACTTCAAATATGATCGCAGCACCTCGGCCAACTGGTCGACCTCCCGCTGGCGCTCTGCCGTTGAAAGGCCCTCAGCGGCGACGTGCTCGCGGATCTGACCTTCCAGTACCTCGACCATAAGGCCATTTACCGCCCCGCGAATGGCAGCTATCTGCTGAAGTATGGATAGGCACTCGTTCTGGGCCTCTATCGCGGCCTCCAGAGCTGCCGTTTGGCCATGAATTCGCCGCACTCGCGCTAGGAGGCGACTCTCGCTTTTAACCGTGTGCGCCATTCAAATCTCGCTAGAAAAATAGGATACTCGGGTATAGTATATACGGGTCCAGATTAGAGGTTCACAATGAATGACACATCAGCTCGTGGGCAGCATTCCCATGTATTTGATCAAGGCAACCCCATTGCACAGCACAGGGTCCGCTGGGCTGTATGGTTGACGGCTACGATGATGGTCGCCGAGATAGTCGGCGGCTGGTGGTACAACTCCATGGCCCTGCTTGCGGACGGCTGGCACATGAGCTCGCACGCCTTGGCGCTTGGTCTTTCCGTCCTTGCTTATGCGGCTGCCAGACGCTACGCAGAAGATCGACGTTTTACCTTTGGCACCTGGAAAATCGAAGTTCTGAGCGGGTACACCAGCGCCATTATGTTGCTGGGCGTGGCCGGTTTGATGCTTTTCCAGTCAGTCGAAAGGCTCTTTTCTCCAACCGAAATCCACTACAACCAAGCAATCAGCATTGCTGTTGTCGGCCTGCTGGTGAATCTTGCCTGTGCGTGGCTGTTACGAGAAGATCATGGGCATCATCATGCGCACCATGCAGGAGAAGCCACAGCGCACCACCATCACCACGATCTAAACCTGCGTTCAGCGTACCTGCATGTCGTTACCGACGCGGCGACCTCGGTCCTGGCGATAGTGGCGCTCTTAGGCGGAAAGCTTTGGGGCGCCGCCTGGCTGGACCCAGTTATGGGGATTGTCGGTGCAGTCCTTGTGACCTTGTGGGCGCTGGGACTGTTGCGCGAGACTGGCCGCGTGCTGCTGGATGCAGAAATGGACAAACCAGTAGTAAACGAGATCCGTGAGGTTTTGCGTCAAAACCCCACAGTGGAGATCACCGATCTTCATGTATGGCGGGTCGGCAAAGGAAAGTATGCCTGTATCGTGTCGCTCGCCACGTCAAGTTTAATCACGGCAGACCAGATTCGGCAGCAATTGAGCATCCACGAAGAACTTGTCCATGTAACCGTGGAGATAAACAATTTGCATACATAAGAACTAGGCGTAGCCGGTCGGCTGCGGCTAGTTCGTTCGCTTCTTACACGGTGAGGTGTTCATACAGAATGACCGTACCGACGCCCATTAGCGCTAACCCACCAAGAACCTCCGCCCACTTGCCGGCCACGTTGCCAACCAACCGGCCGACCATGACACCTAGCGTCACCATTAGGAAGGTTGCTAAGCCAATGGCCGCCGCCGTTATCAGAATATTGTTGTCGATAAAGGCGAGACTGACGCCCACGGCCATCGCATCAATGCTGGTGGCGAACCCCGTGGCGGCAAGTAACCAAAACGAGTGACGGATCGCAGGAGTGGCTTCGGGCTCCCCAGCCCGAAGGCCGTTGCGTATCATCAACGCGCCCAAAATCAAGAGGAGGGTAAAAGCGATCCAATGGTCCCAATCTGCGACGAACTCAGCTGCGATGGAACCAAGAGCCCATCCAACTAACGGCGTGATGGCTTCGATTACACCAAAAATAATACCGGTTCTTAGCGCTTCTGAGATGCGAGGATTGCGAAGGGCAGTACCTTTGCCCACGGCGGCGGCAAACGCGTCGGTCGACATGGCCAACGCCAGGATCATCGTAGAAACAAAATTCATGTGGGAGTGGATTCCAGCCGAGCGACACATGGACTTTCCGGTACGGCTCGGCAGCGCACTGGAAAAGTCTATGGTCTCGCCATGCCTTTCGGCCGCTTGCGCCATGGCGTTGGAGCCAAGAATGTTGACGCAACCCTTTCGCGCGAAGTCGAAAGTAGGCTACTCCCCAAAGAGGAAACTGAATTCTACCACTTGGCTGTACAGCCATCGAAGCCGCGTTCGTGAAATCTCAAAGGAACTTGGACGGGCGCAGACTTCTGAACTGAACAACCGAGGATGTCCAAACATAAACAGACGATTCTTTCCTAGGCAGCATTGTCTCAGAATATCGAGAAAGACTACACGCTAAGGCGAGTGATCGCTTCGATCTAGCGCCAGTGCAAGGCTGCGATCAACGGAGGGGTGAACTACGGCCAAACTAGCCTGGGCGGCGGAGCGTACGCGGCTTGAGTTGCGCAGTTCATTGCCAATCTGCGGGCAGCCGGATTGGCGGGGCGGAAGTGCTAATGCGCTGGCAGCAGGTATTTTTACTAGGAAGTACCTCTTATTCGAGAAAATCTGGCCAGGCGACTTATTGAGCATACTTGCGATGGTCTTCTGTTGCTCCTTAGGAATCGCTAAATAAAAGGGAGCTCCACAATCAATGGCCTGTTTAAGGTCGCTTTCCTCAACTCCCCGGACCCGCCCACCTGAATAGAACTGGGCCGAGAATGGCGGCTTCGAGAGGTACAACAACGGTATAGCGGGCTCATTGCGCTGAATGACGTAACGCACTAGGCCTCGCTCCGTGTTACGTAAGTCGGGATTGATCCACACGATCGCACTGAACACAAGGCCCACCACAGGAACAATAGCCGCCCCTGACAATAACTTACCCTCCGGAAAGTTAAATCGCTTGCGCACCTGCAGGGCAAGCATCGCGGTAAGCACACTGAACCCGGCCAAGGAAGGAAGTAGGTAAGTCCAGAGAATATTGGCAGAGAACGTGAAGAAGAGGGGCGTGAATAAAGCACTTGCCAGCCAATAGCCGAACAAGGGATCTTCAGCGACAGCGCGTATGGCCGAACGCATGCGCGAGCTGCGAACTGCGCCAACTAGCGTCGCCAACATCCCCACACCCCACGGAAACGAAGCCTGAAGCCAATAAATCCATATCGTTCCATATACCCGTCTGTGGGCCGAACCATACAGGTCGCCTGCCCAGCCCGGGTCCAGAAAACGGCGAAAGTGCTCTCCCACGACGAAATAGTCCAGAAAGCCAGGCGTCTTGATTTCAGCCAGGACGTACCAAGGCAGGCTTAACGCTGCTACCAGGAGCAGCCCTTTGCGCCATGGCAAAGATGCGGCCAGCGAGGAAGTCTTTCGATTGAGCAGGTACCAGACCAATATAGGCGCACAGATCAACACCGCGGCCAGAGGTCCTTTCGCCAAGAGGCCGATGGTCAGTCCTACAAAAAAACCATACTGCCACCACCGGGACCCTCGCTTATGCATCGTACCGGCCGGTTCGCCTCGTTGTTGGTCGCCAGATAGCTTTAAGGAGAGGCTGCGGTCTTGCACGACCATAGCAAATGAAACCAAAGACAGAGTTGTACCAAGCGCTAGAAAGGGATCAGTGAATACAGCGCCCGAACTTATATAGGCCAGCGCACAAGTGCTATAGACGATAGCTGTCCACAGCGCGACGCGCGGTCCCCGCAACGATCGCAATCCTGTAAGAAGTATGGCATTAGTCAAAAGCAGGCATATCCATGATGGAAAACGCCCGGCAAATTCAGTGAAGCCAAATGCCTTCATTGACAGGGCCTGCGCCCAGAAGGAAAGGGGTGGCTTGCCCCAGAAAGGAACCCCGGGACTGAACCAGGGCGTTATCCAATCTCCTGATTGCACCATGATGCGGGCAATCTCCGCATAACGAGGCTCGCTCGTATCGTAAAAAGGCACAATCGCCATAGAGATCAGCGGCAACAACAGCACGATGGCCAGCGTGGCCCATGCCGCTTTACTTAACCGGGGCATAAGACTCTTTCCCTACAGACATGCTCGCAGAATTTGTTGCCATTTCGTCCACTGGTTTTCCTCGCCGCACGACATTGCGCACCAAATAGACGGGTCGTTGCTTCGTTTCGTAATAGGTCTTGCCGATGTATTCGCCAAGCAAGCCGACTGACAGCAGTTGAACGCCGCCAAGAATCGTAATCATGGAGATGAGGGAGGGGTAACCTTGTACTGGGTCACCTAAGACAAGCGCCTTGACAACAATCCACAGGGTGAAAAGGACGCCGAAAAGCGCAGTTAACAGACCACCGGCCATGGCCAAGCGCAGCGGTGCAGTCGAGAAAGAAGTAATGCCTTGAAAGGCAAGATTAAAAAGGCTGAGGTAATCCCATTTGGTGACGCCGGCCGCGCGCGGCATGCGGTCATACTCAATGACGGTGGTTGGCAACCCTATCCAGGCGAACAAGCCCTTCATGTAGCGGTTCCGTTCATTCAGCTGTTGCAATGCATAGACGGCCTTGCGGCTTAGCAAGCGGAAATCACCTGTGTCGGGTGGGATGTCCACCTCGCTAATTGCGTTGAGTATTCGGTAGAATTGATGTGCGCTATAGCGCTTGAACCAGGTCTCGCCCGCTCTTGAGCGGCGGCGCATGCAAACCACGTCCGCGCCGTCCTTCCAGGCTCGCAGCATCTGGGGGATGAACTCCGGCGGGTCCTGCAAGTCGGCATCCATGATGATGACGGCAGCACCGGCAGCATGTTCCAGACCTGCCGTTAGGGCCGCTTCCTTGCCAAAGTTTCGGCTCAGAAACACAGCGGTCACCGCAGGATCTTCTTTGGCCAGCGCACTCATCATATTAGGTGTGCCGTCGCGGCTACCGTCGTCCACCATGACCAGTTCGTAGGAAATATCCAGACCGGCTAGCACAGCGGTTAGGCGCTCATACATGATGGCGATCACCTCATGCTCGTTGTACAGCGGAATGACGACTGACAGCTCCGTTTTCTCGCCCTGATAGAACTCAGGGCGCCAGGCCTCACGTAATGCGTTCATGGAACACAATCCTTTTGTAAAGAATGAAATTCATCACCGCAACGGTTGCGGTGGTGCAAGCCTGCGCGACAACAAGCCCTGTATGAACAAGCGAGGTCAGGAAGTAGAAAAGCGCGGCATTGACGCACCAAGCCAGAACCACCGTGCAGGTATAAGTCGGCATGGCCCTGTCGTGGACGCCGATACCACTGAATGTCCAATAGAACTGGAGCACGTAGTTAAAGACGGACCCGGCCAGCGCGCCCATGGTGGTAGCCACCACCGGTTGCCAGCCTTCCCGGATAAGCAGACTCATCACAGTCCAGTGAATGAGCGTTGCGACCCCACCCGATACCAGGAACTGAGTGACTTGAGTAGTAAGCGACGCGGCAGCAACCGGAGGGGTGTCTGGCAAAGGCCGGAGCATAGGCTGCGTGGATGGCGAAACAGATTTCAATGCCGAAACTCGTGTGATGGATTGATGCAATAGAGCAAGAATACGAATATCGGCAACAAGAATTCGTCAAGCAAACATCAAGAATTCATCAAAGCGAGGCGATGCATCTAAGAAGCGGCTGCAGCAACGTGTAGTAATTGTTCTTATACGCCCACGCGGGGCACAGCACATGGATCAAAACTTCCTTGAGCAATGAAGCATCGACGCCCTCTGGCGTATAAAAGGCTGGAGCGGCGTATTTGTACTGACTTGGAGCCCGATTCGGCTATAGCACCAGCAGGGTCTTACCCTTAGATACTCGTAAATTGCTCCATACCGCTTGGGTGAGGTCGTGTCCGATCATGGGGTGTTTGCTACGAAGTCCGATACGGGCGTAGCCCATCTTTAAGGGCGGGCCATAGGTCGCCAGCGGCTTGGATGCGCTGCCACTGCGAGAGTAAAAGGCGGTTTAGCGTCAGCAGGCACAAGCTGGCGGCGATAACAATCAAGATGTTTTCACGCTTCATTTGGGATTGAGGCGGATTCTCGTACCGTTGTTGTCCGTCTGCGTGATATCGAGGTGCCAGCCCAGCCTTTCGGTCATCAGTGTCACAATATAAAGACCCAGTCCACTAAGGGTTGCGCCATCGGAGGCGATTTTCCTTTGGCCCAGAACAATGGCCTGCTGATCGTCCGTCAGCCCCGTTCCCTGATCTTCAATCTCAATGATACTGCCAGATAGCGTTACCCGGATATCACTCTTGGTGTGTTGGACTGCATTCTGTATGAGATTGCGCAATAACATACGCATCATGACAGGATCTGTATTGACTGTGAAAGGGTATTGCGCATGGAGCGTTACCCGGTCGCCCGCATGGTGGCTGATCTTCAGATCGTCGATGACCTGTTGCGCTACGGGGCGCATGTCAAATACTTCCTGAACTTGTTTGGCGGGTTCACGGCGAGCCAGTGTGAGCAAAATATTGACGTTATCCCTCATTTCATCGCATGCGCTGCGCACGCGCTGTAGCGTGGCCTGGTCGTTCGGATTGAGTTGATTGCGCGACTCTAGAATATCCAGCGCACCCGACATCACTGCGATAGGGGTACGCAGTTCATGGCTGGCCAGGTTCAAGAGGGACTGTTCCCTTCGCACGTAGGACTCAAGTTCATCCAGGAAGCGGTTGAATGTCACCGCGATGGAGTGCAGTTCGGCATCGACGTAGTCAGTTTCCATGCGGGGCATGCTTGGCCCAACTGGAATCCGGCTTATCCGCTCTGATAAAAGCTTCAATGGCCTGACAATGCGGCGGCTACTCAGTACGGCGAGCAGTAGACTGAACGCGATGATGATCAGCGTCATAATGATCAAAGCTATTTCAAACAGCGCTTCCCGATTCTCAAAGTGCGTGATGTTTTTCGCGATGTAAAGCACCCCGGTCTCGACGGTATCCACTGTCACTAAATAGGTCTCGCCTTCGACCTCAATTTCCCCTGAATAGTTGCCTGTCAATCCGCGAAATACCGGCGGCAAGACAGCAGGCCGAGGCTTGCCCACGGGTACGAACACAACAGCGAGATTTGGTGTATCCCATATTCGCACGTCTTCGCCGGTGTAGTTCATAAGTATGAAGTCACGCTCTTGCGCGAACTCCACGTCCAGCATGGTGCGCTCAAGGTCTTCATTGACCAGGACCACGGTCGTGACCATAGCGGCCATGCTGATCACGCTAACCGCCAGTATGGCGCGATAGACCCTGCGGGAAATTGACTTAAGTTTCATCAGGCGTCTTTGTTGGGCGCCAAGAGCCTGTAGCCGCGACCATGTATGGTTTTGATCATCGGGTATTGGAACGTGTCTTGTAGCAGCTTGCGAAGCGAATACACATGGGTGCGCAAAGTATTCATATCGACCTCCCGCTCGCCCCAAACCGTATCTTCGATTTCAGCGTATGAAAGGAAATCAGGGTAGGCCTTGATCAATTCCTCGAATATCCGCGCCGCCGTGCCAGAGAGTTCGAGTTGATCACCATTATCGGTACGTACTACAAATGTGCCAGGATCAAAGCTGATGCCGGGTATACGGATCTCTGGTGTCCTGGAAAACCCAGCCTTGCGTCGGTATAGCGCATCGACTCTTAACTGCAGCTCGCGCAGATTAAATGGTTTGACCAGGTAATCGTCTGCACCAACGGTGAAACCCTCTTCCTTGTCTTGCAGCTGATCCTTCGATGTCATGATAATGACCGGGGTCGAGCAGTGAATGTCGTTACGGGTGCGGCGGCATATCTCAAACCCGGACAGCCCGGGGAGCATCACATCCAGGATGATGACGTCGTAGTCGTTTGCGGCAATAAGATGAAGGGCCGTCAAGCCGTCCGAGGCAAAGTCTAGGACGTAGCGCCTGTCATCGAAAAACTCGGACAGATTCGTGGCTAAGCCCGCGTGATCCTCCACGATGAGCATTCGTATTGCGTGCTTCAAGGACATGGTGCTTTCTTCGAATAGAGATTCTGGTTAAGGGCGAAAATGCTCAGGTATCTCCTAGCGTCTGCGTGCGCGGGCCCCGCCAGCAGCCTTGCTTATTAGAGCTGGCGACAGGGATAACACCACAATGCTCAACAATACAGCATTCAGATGGTCACTCACCAACGGCAGGCTCCCAAGTGTGTAGCCGGCACCGACGAGCAAGAGCACCCATAAGAGGCCGCCGATGATGTTGTATTTCAGGAAAGTACCGTACTTCATCTTTCCGAGTGCCGCGATGAAAGGTGCCAGCGTACGTACAATCGGCACGAAGCGAGCAAGCACTATGGTTTTGGATCCATACCGATCAAAGAACGATCTGGTCCGTGCAACATATTCTGGCTTCAGAAAGTGCAGCCGTTCTGAATCGATTGTGCGTTGGCGAATTACACTACCTACCGCATAGTTCACGGTGTCGCCAGCTATTGCCGCGGTAACGAGAGCTGGGATCAGAATTGACGGCTCGAAGACTTGTTGGGCGGTAAGAGCCCCCGCGACGAACAGCAGAGAATCGCCCGGAAGAAAGGGCATCACAACGATGCCGGTTTCAAAAAAGACCACAGAAAATAGCACCAGGTAGACGAGCGTCCCGTGGTTCGCGGCCAGCGCTCCTAGATGGGTGTCGAGGTGGAGGAACCAGTCAAGTAGGAAATTCAGCATCGATGTTTTCGTTAGAAAGTTCTATAAACATGGTCGCCCGCCATTTTCAACAAAAAGCCGTAGGTAAGCGATTGAAATGACATAACGGGAATACTTTCAAGCTGACTACAACGATAAAATGATTTTAGATCGCACAAGTTTCTTAATCGAATAAGTTGGGCGTTTAGGAAGGGGACACGCACGGTCAATACGTTGGCCAATCCATCCAGAGAAAAACAGCAGTCCGCCGCCGAATAACGCCTGCCTTGACACTGCGAATGACTCTGTATCCAATGGATAGCCTAGAAGTGTCGGTCCTACGAAGGCATAGGCCCCATAAACCAGGCCAGTCAGGGCAACTAGCAGCCCGAGCGACATCACGACGCGAAATAGTATATTGGTGTACGTGTCGGTGCCGTCGGGGATAACCCCTAAGAACTCCACAAGGCTCCACTTAGATGAACCTGCAGCGCGTGGAAGCCTTTCATACTCGATGACCGCTTCTCGAAAACCAACCCATGCGAACATTGGCTTCATATATCGCTTCCGGTGGACCACCAAGTCCAGCGCAGTTACGGCTTTCCGACTGTAAAGCATAAAGTCAACGCTATTTTGCGGCATACCTACATCGCCAATAGCGTCGAGCATGCAAGTCAGACACCGATCGCCAGTGCGTCTAAACAGCGAACCTTTGGTCTGCGATCGGCGGCGCATACGCACTACGTCAACTCCGTCGCGCCAAGCCATGAGCATTTGGGGAATTAGTTCGGGAGGGTCCTGAAGGTCACCGTCCATGGTGATGACGGCTCGGCCACTTGCCTGCGCCAATCCAGCTAGTAAAGCCGCTTCTTTGCCAAAATGACGAGTAAGGAGCACAACGGTGACAAGTGGATCATCGTGCGAAATGTTCAGTAGGGCCTCAGCGCTACTGTCGCTGCTGCCATCATCGACGAATAGCAGTTCGTAAGTTATGTCAAGGGGCGTGATGACATCCTTAAGCCTCTGATACAACAGTCCAAGAACTTCAGTTTCATTGAATAAAGGAATGACCACGGACAATTCCACCCGGGCATTTCGATAGAACTCCGGATCTTCGGCTTGCATTGGCGAGGTCATTTCTGCGTACCCTTGGATGACGAGTCGGAAGACGAAGACACGCCTCCTGAGGCGTCTTCCCTGAACTCGCGCTTTTTGCACTCTCCATCACGCAACAGTCTCTTACAGCAAGAAGAGCGAGAGAGGTAACTGGGATCGTGCATGTCGGTCAAATGTTGTTTGATCGGGGCCAGCGTAGGACAGACATGGACAAAAAAATATCAAATAAACATCAAAAAAATATCAACCTCATCCCTCTCGCTTCATGACGCCGTCAGAGACTTCCTCAGATTACAAAAAAGTAATGGAGCCGTCATTCGTGTGACAGCCTCACTTGATTAAAGTTACGAAATAATTTGTCGGTTCGCTCGAAATTGGACAGACGAAGCTCCCCATCAACGATTCATTACAGGACTCTCCCCGCGTGAAACGCCCAACTACGCTAGCCGTTCCCCACCCGGCCATACCCCGTCGCCGTTTTGTGCAAGGCCTTGCAGCGGGCGGTGTGCTGCTGGGTCTGTCGCCTTTCGTCCGTGCCGCTGGAATGCAATCGGGAAGAACAAGTACCGGCTCAGCGGCTGTGCTGAGCGGAACCGAATTCAATCTGGAAATAGGCGAATCGCCCGTCAATTTCACCGGCAGCCCTCGCATGGCGACGACGGTCAATGGCTCGTTACCTGCACCGACCTTGCGTTGGCGCGAAGGCGATACGATCACCATTCGCGTCAAGAACCGCCTGAACGAAACCACCTCCATCCATTGGCACGGCATCATCCTGCCGTTTCAGATGGATGGTGTGCCGGGGATTAGTTTCGCGGGAATTCGGCCGGGCGAAACGTTCACGTATCAGTTCAAAGTGCAGCAAAGCGGCACATACTGGTATCACTCGCACTCGGGCATGCAGGAAGCCACGGGGGTCTATGGGGCAATCATTATCGATCCGGCACAAGCTGACCCCATACGGGCCGATCGAGAGTACGTCGTTCAATTGTCTGACTGGACCGACGAGGACCCGATGCGGGTCCTGGCCAAGCTTAAGATGCAAGGCGACTACTACAACTATAACCAGCCGACCGCCATTGATTTCTTCCAGGATGCTTCGCGCATAGGTCTGAAAGCGGCTGTCGATAAGCGCAAGATGTGGAATGAAATGCGCATGAGCCCCACGGATTTGGCCGATCTGTCGGCCAACGTGCTGACCTACCTGATGAACGGTACAACCCCTGCGGGCAACTGGACCGGGCTATTTCGACCTGGAGAGCGCGTGCGGCTGCGCTTTATCAACGGCGCGGCCAATACCTTCTATGACGTACGCATTCCTGGCCTTCAGTTGACCGTGGTCCAAGCAGACGGCGTGAATGTAGAGCCGGTAACTGTCGATGAATTCCGCTTTGGGCCTGGGGAAACCTACGATGTGTTGGTGCAGCCGAAGGATGACGCTTACACCGTTTATGCGCAAGCCATGGACCGCACGGGATATGCCCGCGGCACGCTGGCTACGCGTGCTGGGCTCGAAACGCCCGTGCCGGCGCTTGACCCTGCAGAATGGTTGACCATGGCGGACATGATGGGCGCTATGGGCGGGGGCATGGCAGGAATGAGTCATGGCGCGGCCAGCCAATCTTCCATGGGCGGCATGGACCGCGGCGCTATGGCCGGAGTGAAGCACGGCAATATGACTGGGATGAATCATGGCAGCATGCAAGGCATGAGTCACGCAGGCATGGCTGGCATGGACCACGGCGCGATGTCAGCAGTTGGCGCCAGCACCCAGGTGCGCCACGCTAGGACCGAGTACGGCGCAAGCACCGATATGCGGGTAGACATGCCACGTACCAACCTGGACGATCCCGGCATCGGTCTGCGTAATAACGGACGGCGCGTGCTCACGCTCTCCGACTTGCATACCGTGGGCGGTGCGATGGATCCGCGCGGCGCAGAGCGTGAAATCGAGCTCCATCTGACCGGAAATATGGAACGCTACACCTGGTCGTTCGATGGTGTGGAGTTCGGAAAATCGACCCCGGTTCATTTCCGTTACGGCGAACGGGTCAGAGTCATATTGCACAACGACACCATGATGACGCACCCCATGCACTTGCACGGCATGTGGAGTGAGCTGGAAGCACCCAGCGGAGAGTTTCAGGCCCGGCGCCACACGATTCCTGTGCAGCCGGCGCAGCGTATCAGCTTCCTTGTAACCGCCGATGCGCTGGGCCGCTGGGCGTGGCATTGCCATCTGATGTTGCATATGGATGCGGGGATGTTTCGCGAAGTGGTGGTGGCATGAAGACAATGAACGACACGTTAGGCATCCTGGCCATAAACAATCAATTGAAGAAGAAGTTGCTTGCGGTGGCAATCGCTACAGTGGGAGTGTTGCCCGCGTTTGCCGATGCGCAGACGCGTGCGGACCACGCCGGCCACACCTCGAAGCCGCCAAAGACAAGCGCGCCGGCGACGGCTTCAGGCATGAATCATGGCTCCATGGATATGCCGGGTATGGATCACGGTTCGACGGACATGTCCGGTATGGACCATGGAGCGGGGAAAGCCCCAGCCCAGGGCCATGACGCCATGAAGATGCCTATGAAGCAGGCTGACCCCGAAAAAAGTACCTCTGCTATGCCAGGTATGAACCATGGCCAAGCCACCACAGCTCCAACGGCCACTGATCACGATATGGGAACAATGGACACGAGCGGTGGCGAAATGGATCACGGCGATATGCAGATGCAAGGCGGTTCGGCCCCGCCAGATGCCCGCGATCCGAATGCCTACTCTGATGGCTACGTGCGTAATGCGGGTAAGTATGCTCTGCCACCATCAGATGCGCTAATCATGTCGGACATGCACAACTTCGGTTCGGTCAACTTCGACCGGCTGGAGTACGTCAGGGCACGCGGCGAGGAATGGGCGGCCTATGAGGGGGAGGCGTGGTATGGCAGCACCTATAACCGCGCCGTGATCAAGGCCGAAGGCGAAGTCGCGAGCGGCAAGCTGCAAGAGTCCGAGACGCAACTGTTGTGGCGCCATGCGATTTCAACGTTCTGGGATACGGAACTGGGCGTTCGTTTCGACCATGGTCAAGGTACCCCGAACCGGGAATGGTTGGCAGTCGGCGTTAAAGGGCTTGCGCCTTACTGGTTCGAGGTGGATGCCACCGCCTATGTCGGCCCGAGCGGCCGCACCGCTTTGGGGCTGAAGGCGGAATACGACATCTTGCTGACCCAAAAGCTCTACCTACAACCGAGTGTAGAAGTGAATTTCTATGGCAAGGACGATGAACGCTGGGGCATAGGCAGCGGTTTGACAGATGGCACCGCAGGCTTGCGTTTTAAGTACGAAGTCACGCGTCAGTTTGTTCCCTACGTGGGCGTGGAGTGGTCCAGCAAATTCGGGAAAACAGCGGATTATGCGCGCGCAGAAGGCGAATCCAAACAGGAAACCCGCTTTGTTGCCGGCTTGAGCTTTCGCTTTTGATGTTGTCATTCACCTTTTCACATGGGCGGCTTAAAACGGCTGCCTACCAAAACAATCTCTCCAAGAGACTATTCACATGAAAAAGACCCTTTCTATTCTGGCTTTGAGCGTACTTCCGACCCTCGCATTGGCTGCAGGCAACCATGGCGGGGGGCATGGCGCGCCGGCGCATGGCATGCCTGGGCACGACATGTCCACCATGTCGAATGCACCTTCGCCGACTGGTCAGCCTGGCGATCCGGCCAAAGTTACTCGAACCATCGAGCTGACGATGGACGACACCATGCGATTTACGCCGGGTGATATCCAGGTCCGCGCAGGCGAGACCGTTCGTTTCTTTATCAAGAACACGGGCAAAATCCCCCATGAAATGGTGATCGGATCCATCGCCGATCTGAAGGCCCATGCGGCCGAAATGCAAAAGATGCCGGGGATGCAGCATGCGGAACCGAATATGATTACATTAGCCCCCGGTAAGATCGGTGGGCTGGTGTGGCGGTTCGACCAGGCCGGCACCGTGGATTTTGCCTGCCTGATACCGGGCCACATGGAGGCCGGGATGGTCGGCAAGGTAAAAGTCAGTTAAGTTTTTCACATAGAAATGTCACGGAAAAAATTGATCTTCGGGGTGGTCGGCGCCGTCATCATCGGTGCCGCCGCCGTCCTTTACAGCACGGTGCGGCAGTCGGGCCCGGCATTCATCGATCCTGGCGATCAGACCCTTGTGATGCAGGGCAGGGTGATCTACGCGAACAACTGCGCAGCGTGCCATGGTGAGTCCCTGCAAGGGCAGCCGAACTGGCGTGACCGCATGCCCAATGGCAGACTGCCCGCACCGCCGCACGACAAGACCGGCCATACCTGGCACCATCCCGATGCGATGCTGGTCGATATGGTGAAAAACGGCCTGGTTCCAGGGAAGACCGCGCCTCAGGGTTATGTAAGCGACATGCCCGCGTATCGGGACATCCTCAGCGACCAAGAGATCATTGCGGTACTGGCTTATATCAAGAGCAGCTGGCCGCCCAAGGTCTTGGAGGCACAGAAGGAAGTCACATTGCAACGACAGAACTAAGCTGCCAACGCGTGGTCTTTATCTATACTATGAATCATTCAAGATTTACATTTTCGCTGGAGCAGGTTTCATGAAATTATGGCTAGCAGCGGCTGCCTTGGCTGCCGCATCATCCTTCGCCCATGCTGCGAGCACGGCCATCACCGTATATCAGGATCCCAATTGCGATTGCTGCACCGGGTGGGTCGAGCATATGCGGGAATCCGGCTTTGATGTTACGGCGATCAAGACGGCCGACATGGCTTCGGTCAAGCAAAAACTGGGTGTGCCGTCAAAACTTAGCTCCTGTCACACTGGCGTGGTCGAGACGACTGGCCAGATCATAGAAGGGCACGTACCGGCCAATGCAGTCAACAAGTTGCTCGCTGACTCGTCAGTAAAAGGCACATCGGCGCCCGGCATGCCATTGAATGCGCCGGGTATGGGGAAGCTTGATGGCAATTTGGTTACTGTTGACTTTACCGGCAAGCCGTTTTCCAAGGACTAAAGCGTCTGAGAACGACGGGCGTAGGGTAAATTTCAGGCAGCTTTCCTGTACTAACCCCGTCCTGATCCGACATATACTGGAAAATATGCTCGAGTTGAACCTGTACCTACCGCTTCCGGCCAGAAGTGGCTCTTGGAAGCCGAGACAAGATTCGGCCGCTTCTCCATAATCGATGGAAACTACATTCGAAATCCCTTGAGCATCAGCGACAACTTGAAGGCCTGGGCCAAGCGAATCAAACGTGACGGCGTGACGCTTTGGTTTGCAGGCAAAAATCCCCGAACGCCTTGGCATGCTAAGGCCCTGGGCGTATTCGTGGTGGCCTATGCGCTGAGCCCCATTGACCTGATTCCCGACTTCATTCCAGTGCTGGGCTATGTCGATGATGTCCTGCTGCTTCCTGGCCTAATCTGGTTAACCATCAGGCTATTGCCGTCTGAGGTTCTCGCGGAATGTCGCGTCCAAGCAGACGAGTGGATGCAGGTGACCGGTTCGAAACCAAGCAGTCGAGTTGGCGCGATCCTAATCGTAGTGCTGTGGCTAACCATAGGCATAGCGGCATGGTTTTGGTTCAGGTCGCGGCCATAGGCCATAGGCTCGTTAAAGTTTGACGCCCATGGTGCCAATCATGATGGGCGTGCACGCTCCCCCCTTCCAGATCTTTCTCGGCACCTGTCCAATGCTGTATAGGCCGCCTTTGAAAAAGATCAAATGTTTGGATTGGGTTGTTTTGAGCTCGATAGATCTGACAACTAGTGGCAGGGTCTAATCTGGATTAGTACAGCTTACGGTATGCCTTTGCGCTGTAAACCGGATAGATATCGGCACGAGGACAGATCAAATGCAAACCTATCTCTCAAGGTCATTGATGAGCGCCTTCATCTCTTTGATTTCCCTGCGCTGTGACTCGATGATTTGACCAGCCAGTTCACGAACGCGGGGATCCGAGAGGTTCGCGCGTTCGCTGGTCAAGATTGCAATGGAGTGATGCGGAATCATCGCCTTCATCCAGGAAACGTCTTCGATGGTTGTCTGGCTACGCACAAGCCAAAGCGCAAGGGCGAATACAACCGCGCCGCCGACAAAAATTCCACTATTCACCCGACGATTTCGGTGCATATGGAGCATAAAGGCCAACATGGTGATCGCCATCGCAGCACCCATCATGAACGCCATATAGACACGCGTTTCACTGAAAAATACGTCGACCAGCTCATACGTATTCAGATACATAAGACCGAACATAATGATCGTTGAGGTGCCTATCATGGCAGCAAATCGAAGGTATTGGCGCATGACTGATCTCCTGTTTTACGGTAAAGATCTGCTATTTCTCAAAACGCGTCAGCTTTGGCTGCTGGCTAAGTTCAAGTGCCACCGACGCAAGCGACGCGTTGCACTTCAGGTGGATCTACGAAGCCTGAGGGCATTGAAAACGACCGATGCTGAGCTCAAACTCATCGCTAATGCAGCAAACATTGGTGAGAGCAAGAGGCCCACAAAGGGGTACAAGACGCCCGCAGCCAGGGGCACGCCCAGGGCGTTGTAAACGAATGCGAAGCCCAGATTCTGCTTCATATTGGCGATTGTTTGGTCCGACAGGTGGCGTGCAATGGAGATGCCGCGCAAGTCGCCCTTGACTAGGGTGACCTGCGCGCTGTTCATAGCCACATCCGTGCCGGTACCCATCGCAATACCGACATCCGCTTTGGCCAGAGCAGGGGCGTCATTAATGCCGTCGCCGGCCATCGCAACGATTCGACCTTCCGCTTGGAGCTTGCTGACAAGATCGAGCTTGTCGGCCGGTTTCACTTCACCATGAACTTCGTCAATTCCTAATTGTTGCGCCACAGCTTTGGCCGTCGAAACACCGTCGCCCGTTGCCATGATGACGCGGATTCCAGCTGCCTTGAGATCCTTCACGGCTTCCGGCGTACTTTTCTTGATTGGATCAGAGACGGCCAGCAAGCCTGTCAATTGACCCTCTGTGGCCAGATACATGACGCTTGCGCCCTTTGTGAGCAACAATTCGGCGCTACTGGCGATGATCGTGACATCAACGTTTTCTTGATCCATCAGAGCGGTATTGCCTAAAGCAAGGCGTTTTCCGTCGACCTGGCCACGTACCCCGATGCCGCTACCCGATTCGAAGTCGTTGACTGCACTGAGGACTAGGCCTCTCTCACGGGCTGCGTTGACGATGGTGTCTGCCAGGGGATGCTCACTGCCCTGATCAAGGCTTGCCGCCAAGCGCAGCACTTCGTCAGCTTCGGTGTCGCCGGTAGGGATGGCCTGCTCGAACGCAGGCCGTCCTTCGGTCAACGTGCCGGTCTTATCAACGATGAGGGTATCGATTTTACGTAAATTCTCGATGGCTGCTGCATCACGAAACAGCACACCCTGGGTGGCGCCACGACCGGTTGCCACCATAATAGACATGGGCGTAGCCAAGCCCAGTGCGCAGGGGCAGGCGATAATTAGCACGGCCACTGCGTTAATCAAGCCATACACCCAGCTCGGTTGCGGACCAAAAGTACCCCAGACGAATAAGGTGATGATGGCGATGGCGACGACCGCCATGACAAAATAACCCGCCACTTGATCTGCCATGCGTTGCATCGGCGCGCGAGAGCGCTGCGCTTGCGCGACGAGCTGGACGATTTGCGAGAGCACTGTGGCGGAACCGACCTTCTCGGCGCGTATCACTAGAGCGCCAGAAGTATTCATTGTTGCGCCAATGACCTTGTCGCCTGGGCGCTTGCTCACGGGCAGAGGTTCGCCTGTGAGCATGGATTCATCCAGGGAACTGGCGCCGTCTTCCACAATCCCATCGACAGGCACTTTCTCGCCGGGGCGCACACGCAAGCGATCACCTTCATGGACATGCGTCAGCGGCACGTCTTCCTCTGTACCGTCCTTGTTGATACGGCGGGCTGTTTTGGGTGCCAGCCCAAGCAGCGATTTGATAGCAGCCGACGTCTGCGAACGGGCCCTAAGCTCGAGAATTTGACCAAATAGGGTCAACGAGATAATGACCACCGCGGCTTCAAAGTAGACGGCGATCCGGCCCATGGACATGAACGTTTCAGGAAAAATCCCTGGAGCCACTGTGGCGACGACGCTATAGATGAATGCAGCGGCTGTACCCAGACCGATGAGCGTCCACATATTGGGGCTGCGGTTGATCACCGACTGCCAGCCCCGTACAAAAAAGGGCTGACCGGCCCACAGTACTACGGGTATCGATAACACCAGCTCAATCCAAGTTTGGGCGGTCATGCTGAACCAGCCCAACTGATGACCGAACATGGCCAACATTGTGACAATAATGGTGAATGGCAATGTCCACCAGAATCTGCGCGTGAAATCCTTCAACTCAGGATTATCATCTTCCAGACTGGGCACCAGCGGCTCAAGCGCCATGCCACACTTTGGACAGCTTCCCGGATGATCCTGTCGAATCTCCGGGTGCATCGGACAGGTATAGATGGCGCCAGGAGCTGCCTGCTCGGAAGCCGCTTCGTTCTTGTTTTGCTGGGCGGTGAATTTGTTAGGTTTACGCTTGAACGTTTCCAAACACTTCGCACTGCAAAAATAGAAAGACTTGCCTTCACGTTCAATGTGGTGAGGAGAGTCTTCTGCTACGTGCATGCCGCACACGGGATCGGTGAGTTGAGAGCCTGTGTGCGGCTGCTTCACGTTGTGCTCTTGAGCGTGTCCAGACCTGTTCTGCGCCATGACGATAAAAACCTTTCAAGAGTATGAGCGCAAGTTCATTCCACGTACGGCCAGAAGTCTTAGCGCCCCAGGGAAATTGGGGGCAGGTTCCATCATGCCACATACCCACTCGCTTCCAATCGCTAATTCGGGGCTTGGCGCATTACATTTTTGTCATGTATCTGGGCTTACGCAGGTATGGTCCTGTTACGACTTTGCGCGACGCACATTGATCGGTAGGTGCCGCTTTCGGAAACACACTGTTAGATGGCATCCGCCCCGACGGGCAAGCCGTCGGGGCGAAGCTGAGCTAGTTATACCGAACGGTCCGAATCACACTAGGATTAGATACGGCGTCTTGACTATTGTGTTGCTGGAGGCGTGTCAAGCTTGTCGGCGTACTTGGTCATAATATCTCCCATGGCACGCATCATTTCGCCATGCATCTGCATCATGACTTTCCCGTTGGGTCCAGTTGCGGCACCCATCATAGGGCAACCGCTCATCATCCCCATCATGCCGCCACCCATCATGCCGCGTTGTTTCATATCATGCATATCCGCGGATCGATTAGTGGATACGTCGGCTCCCATAGAAGGTGCTTCATTTCGCATCGGCGTGACCGTCGCGCCGCCCGTGCTGACTGCCATCGCCACGCCACTCAGGTTCAATAAGGATGCCGCAAGTGCGGTAGTGCCCCAAAGTTTGGTGTTCATGTGTATCTCCGACATAAAGAATTCAACGCCTGACACTTCAAGAGTGCCAGTGTGCAAAGCTGTGAAACCGAGGTTTAGCTCGCGCGCGGAGGAGGAGATATCATGTCAGGAATAAATTGACTAAGGAATGGATCCCTCAGAGAATAATGAATCGTCTCTATGGGGACAACAATCGGTGAATATATACTGGGCAGGCCGGGAAGGCCGCATGAAATGGATGTGCAAACAGCCGAGTGAAAAACCGGTAAAGCAACAGCGCTAGATTTTTTTTCGTGCGGCAGGCTTAGGCTCTCTTTTTTGCCCGCATCCTTTGACACATGCGCTGACGCTTGCATCGTCATGGGTGGCATGTCAGCACATAGCGAGGCTTGCGCAAAGGGGCCCAAGAAGGACCACCATGCGATCAAAGTGCAGACTAGCGTTTTGACCCATGATTTCATTTCACTAGTATAAATTAGCGGGCTAGCGCTGGCTAGTAAACACTAACATTGGGGTTGTACGGGATGTGCGGGTCGACGAACGTTACAAGCTCCAGCGCCATGCAATGATAAGAGCTAAGAGGTTTGCCCAGGTGTAAGCTCAGTCGGCTGGTACACTTTCTGCCGCGACAATCAGCCCAATCTCGAGATTACTTCACCAGACAAGGCTTCTAAACATGGCACGAGCAATCGGAAAGGGCCCGCAAGATTCCGCATGATTCAGTCGGTGCAGCGCTTGAGCATTTTTGGCGCAAAACCGTCAGATGCCGCTTTAACTGCATTAGCTCTTTCACGCGTACCTCCACTGCGTGGATATGCTCATCTAGCAGGGCATTGACGTCGCCACAATCCTCATCTGGCGTATCGCGGTATATGAGCAAAGTTCGCACATCGTCCAGGGCCATACGAGCGTGCGACAGTGCCGTATAAATCGAAGGCGTTCAATGTGCTCCTCGTCATACAGGCGATAGTTGCCGCCGCTACGGGAAGGCTGTGGCAACAAGCCTTCCTTCTCGTAGTAGCGAATGGTTTCCGCCTGGCATTCTGTCCGTTTGGCAAGTTCGCCGATCTTGATTTGCATGACGTGCTCCATGAAAAATAACCATATAGTTACTATAGAGTGCTTACAGCCTTGGAAGCAAGATCCGTCGATTGTGGAACGTTCTGTCAGCATGGACACTGCTAAAGGTGGCGTTTACTTGTGCAGCGGGATATCAGTGAGAGAGGGAGCTTAAAATGCTTGACTCTAAAGCCACTACAGGGTTTCTAATGATCCCATCAAAGGAAATCCGTCATGAAAAATACACCAACCTCTCCTGAGAGCGCCTGCGCATCGTGCTGTGGCAGTGATCAAAATGGGCAATCCGTTGAGCCGTCTAAGATGACTCAGCGTCAAAACCGTGCCTCTGGAAGCGCCTATCGCATCGCGACAATGGACTGTTCGGCCGAAGAGTCCGAGATCCGCCGCGCGCTCGAACCGATCGATGGCATACGTAGCTTAAATTTTCAACTGAGCGCGCGCACATTGGTTATCGATGCGCCGGGCGATGTACTGCCCTTGGCATTGACTGCCATACGCAAGGTTGGTTTTGATCCCAAGGAAATGCCTGCCACGGATAAAGAGAGCGATAGTTCAGGTGCGCACAGCGGTCACGAGCACGGGTTCTCCAGCGGTATTCCTCGGCTGGTTCTAGCACTTGTTTTTGCCCTTGGGGCTGAAAGTCTCGCCTTTTTTGCTCCCGAGACTCGGGTTTGGCAAGTCGCCGGAATGGCGATCGCTGCTATCGGAATTTGGCTAGCTGGGCTTGACACCTACACGAAGGGTTTTTCTGCCTTGCGTCACGCGAGACTCAACATCAACGCACTAATGAGTGTTGCGGTCACGGGAGCGTTTCTGCTAGGGCAGTGGGCCGAGGCCGCAATGGTCATGGCGTTGTACGCGCTGGCGGAATTGATCGAGGCACGCGCAGTGGATCGCGCGCGAAATGCAATCAAAGGCCTTCTGGATCTTGCCCCGGAAACGGCCGAAGTGCGCCAGGCTGGTGGGAACTGGAAAACGACTCCTGCCAGGGACGTTACGCTCGGAGCGATTGTCCGCATAAAGCCAGGTGAGCGGGTGGCCCTAGACGGCACCGTTACAGCCGGTGCTAGTGCGATCAACCAGGCGCCAGTCACCGGCGAAAGCATCCCCGTTGAAAAATCGGTCGGTGATCCGGTGTACGCTGGAACCATCAATGAGTCCGGTTCTCTCGAGTTTGAAGTGACCGCCGTGGCAAGCGATTCCACCTTGGCCCGGATCATACACGCGGTGGAACAGGCGCAAGGAAGCCGTGCACCGACGCAACGATTTGTCGACAAGTTTGCCGCCATCTATACGCCGACCGTTTTCGTCATGGCGCTGGTCGTGGCGCTAGGGGGGCCACTGGTCTTTGATTGGACATGGTTGCAGGCTGTGTACAAGGCACTGGTCTTATTAGTCATCGCTTGCCCGTGCGCCTTGGTGATTTCCACTCCCGTCACCGTCGTCAGTGGTTTGGCTGCGGCGGCGCGTCGCGGCATCCTTATCAAGGGGGGCACCTATCTCGAAGAGGCACGTAAACTCAAAGCCGTAGCGCTCGATAAGACCGGCACGATCACTGCCGGCAAGCCAGAATTAGTCGCATGGGAGTTGATCGCCTCGGTTTCTACCAAAGAAACTGTGGCCGCCATGGCGGCGAGTTTGGCCAGCCGCTCAGACCATCCTGTATCGAAAGCGATCGCCAAGGGGTTGAACCCGACTGTAAATGAAGTTGCGGGTTTTGAGGCGATTCCGGGACGAGGCGTCAAAGGCACAGTAGCGGGCGTAGATTACGTGCTGGGCAACCATCGCTTGATCAAAGAGCGGGACCAAAGTAGCGCTGAACTGGACGCGCTTCTTAGAATCTACGAGGAGGCCGGCCGGACTGTTACGATACTAGCGTCCAACGAGTCAGTGTTAGCTCTTTTCGCTGTTGCCGACACGATCAAGCAGTCTTCACGGGCCGCCATAGCCGACCTTAAGGCGCTAGGAGTCACCCCGGTTATGCTAACGGGCGATAACAGCGCGACAGCTCAAAGCATTGGGCACCAAGCTGGGATCGCAGATGTGCGGGGTAATCTGCTTCCCGAAGACAAGCTCGATGCCATCCGTGAAATGCAAACCCAATATGGTTTAACCGGAATGACGGGCGACGGAATCAACGATGCGCCGGCCCTGGCTCAAGCCGATATTGGCTTTGCCATGGGAGCCGCAGGCACAGACATCGCCATGGAGGCGGCCGATGTGGTCATCATGAACGACGATCTCCATCAAATTGCAACCGCTGTGGAATTATCGCGAAAAACTCATGCGGTGCTATGGCAGAACATCACTCTCGCGCTTGGGATCAAGGTGGTGTTTTTCTATCTGGCGATCTTCTATGGGGCGACGATGTGGATGGCGGTGTTCGCCGATATGGGTGCCAGCCTCTTGGTCGTGGCTAATGGCCTGCGCCTGCTGCGCTATGGAAAGAAGACCGGAACGCGACTCGCATCCTCTGGTGCGTCTTCGCTTAAGCCAAAACGGGCAGCGGGTTGAGGTTGGGATGAGGTCACAATTTTCGTCTCGAACACGTTGGTGGTTATGGTGCTTTCTTGCTTTAGTTCTGGTAGCACTGGACCAAGCAATCAAGCAGGCAACCGTGGCTATCTTGCCGCTTCACACGAGCGTTACTATCACGTCCTGGTTCAACTGGGTGCATGTCTTGAATCCGGGAGCCGCCTTCTCTTTCTTGGCGGAGGCAGGCGGCTGGCAACGATACGTGCTCAGTGTTGCGGGGCTGGTGGTAAGCAGCATACTAGTATTTGTGCTGGGGCGAGGGGTCAGTAGTCGGCTTGTCACCACAGCCTACGTCGCAATTATTGGCGGTGCAATGGGTAATGTCGTGGATCGTCTGCGTCTAGGAGCGGTAGTCGATTACCTCGATTTTCACTGGCAACAGTGGCATTGGCCGGCGTTTAATCTGGCCGATATCTTTCTCGTGGGCGGTGCTATTTTACTCATCCTCTCGTCTTGGGCGATGCCGCAAGCGATGGCGAAGGGTGCCGCGTAGCGCCGTGTTTCCCATATTTTTTCTCGCGTTACGAATGAACCAAATGCTCATGCAATAACGCGAGGCAGCATAAGAAGAGAGCAGTTGTGCGTTGGTATAAAACCTTTTTCTCTATGAGCCATCAGAGAATCCTATTCTGTGGCGCAGTTGCAGTTCTTTTAACCGGAGGCGTCAGTCAGAATATAGCTGCAGAAGTGCTCAGTTTCTCTATTGTGCGCGAGAAATTTGAACTTCATAACACCATCCCCGCTAGAGACGTTTCGCGGATCGAACAACTGCGTCAATCATTCCTGCGAGCTCCTCTGGAGGGCAGCGAGCTGACGATAAGTTCCAGCTTTGGCTTACGCTTTCACCCTGTTC
>CAVQIT010000009.1:0-1002552 GCA_963712655.1 uncultured beta proteobacterium
CAACTCCGTCGCCGACCTGGTGGCGTATGCCAAGAAGAACCCCGATCAGTTGAATTTCCATCGGCGGCAACAGTAGCGCAGGGCATCTGGCCGGTGAACTGTTGAATGTCCGTGCGGCCATCAAGACAATGCACGTGCCCTACGCGGGCGCATCTCCCGCCAAGCTGGCCCTCTTGGCCGGCCAGGTCAATTTCATGTTCATAACCTGGCATCCGCCGCGCCCCTGATAACGGAAGGCAAGGTCAGGGCCCTGGCGGTCACTACGGTAGATCGTTCCTCTTCCTTGTCCAAGGTTCCGACCATGCAGGAAGCGGGCATTGCCAATTTCGACCTCGGGACATCGTCGGCGCAATCGACGACCGGCCGCACCCCAAAGCCATCGTCGCCAAGCTCAACGCCGCGTATGTCAAGGCGCTTGGGGATACCGCCGTGCGCAAGAACCTGCTGACCATGGGTTCCGACTCCAAGCCCACCACTCCTGAGGCCTTTGCCGAATTGGTCCAGCATGACCTGGCCAAGTACAAAGAAATCGTCCAGGCCTCGGGCGCCAAGCTGTTCTGATTCCGGCCGCGGCTTCCGGCGCGGGCCGGATTCGTCCGCCTTGCGGGCTGAACCAACCTATATCGAACCGCGCCCGGGCTCTTTTGCCGGGCGGCAATGTCAACAACAGTAAAACATGGGCCCGTCGAACCAAAATGTAACACTCCTTCCCGGATGGCCTTGCTAGCATGGGGGCCGGCAAGCTTACTCTGTTTACACAAGGGACAAGGGAATTACATGAAAGCATTATGCGCGCGAGCCGCATCGCATCGTGCATCGGCCTTGTGGCCTTGATGGCAGGTTGCGCTAATTTGAACGAAATGGGCACCGGCGGCAAGACCGCGGTGGGCGCCGGCGCTGGCGCCGCACTTGGCGCGGGGCTAGGCGCCCTGATAGGGGACAGCAGCAAGGCGGCCCTTATAGGCGGCGGTATTGGCGCCATAGCCGGCGGTATCGCCGGCTATAACTGGGCAGGGGTTAAAAACGATGTGGGGAAATCCGGCGCAAAGGGTCTGGGCGTAGACGTGACCGAGATGCCGGACGGTACCTGCGGTGGACCTTCCCAGAATGTTTCCTTCGACACCGGCAAATATGCCTTGAAACCGGCCTTGCTGCCCGTGCTCGACAGCGTTGGCCGCGCGCTGGTGCAGCATCCGAATTGCGCGCCAAGTCCATCGGCTATACGGATAGCACGGGTTCCGCCGCAACGAACCAGACGCTGTCGGTCAACCGCGCGCGCGCCGTGGCGAATTACCTGACCCAGCAGGGTGTTCCCACCGTCAATCTTACCGCCGAAGGGCGTGGCGCAAACAATCCCGTGGCCGATAACGGCACAGAGGCCGGACGGGCCATGAACCTCGCGTTGAGCGTATTTGTATCCGATCCAGGAATAAAGCCAGGCTTGTCTTCACAGCGCCTTTCGGGGCGCTGTTTTTTTGTCAGCCGGTTTTCCGCAAGGATTTGATCAGGCTGGCCAGTGTATTTCGACGATGGCGCGCGCCTCATCCGGAAGCGCCCAGTATTCGTCAGGCGTAATGCCGGTAAAGGGCCACGGCGCAATTGTTGCAGCGCCCTGGCTTCAGCCGGTGATATGACGTTCGTGTTTTTACAGGAGGGCCAGCGGTTCCATCGGGCCTGTGCCCTGGGACAGCCATATCGGGTTCACATTCAGTATTTCCGCCAAAAGAAAAATATTTTTTGCTATTTTCCGGCTGCCATTCTCGTAGTTGGCGATGGCGCTTTGAGAGACCCCGCAGGCGCTCGCCAGTGCTGCCTGGCTCAGGCCGCGCAAGGTCCGGGTACGGCGAAGGCGTTCTGCAAAAATATTCACGTTTGTGATTGAACGATTTAATTCAATCACATTGGGCATAATGACAATTTCAATCGTGATAATATATGTAATTTAGGGTAAATAAATGTATTCCAATGATGCTTCTTGATTGGTCCGGATCACCATGAAATTTCGCCCCGTCATATTGCTCTTCGAGCCCCAGCCCACCGGCAGGCAGCACGAAGCCGCCATCGCTCAATTGCAGGCGCATGGTTTTCAGGTTCTTGTCTGCGCCGATATGCAGAATCTCTATCGCAGGGCGCAGGAAAGCGCGGAACAAACCGACACGCCGCTGATGGTTATGCTGGCTGGCCCGACGGCCGACAATTGCGTCGTGGCTGCCTATTTGCGCACGCTGCATCCGGCCGCCGGTATTGTTGCCTTGGTCGATTCGCATGACGAAACCGTGCTTTTGCAAACGATGCGCAGCGGCGCCGACAACTATTGCCAGCGCAATGCATCTGTGCAATTGTTGCTCGCAACATTGCTGCGTTTATGGTGGCGCATAGGGAATCCGGGTCAGGCAAGTGCTGCCGCCGCGCCGGTGGCACAGTCGGCGCCGTCGGCGGTGGCGGGTTACTGGGTCTTGCTTGAGCGAGGCTGGGTGTTGGCCGGGCCGCGCAATCAGCGCATCGCGCTTACCACCGGCGAGCGGGCTTTTCTTAGCCGGCTATTTTCCGCTCCCGACTTGCGCGCCGATCATCAGCAGCTTATCGACGCGATCAGCACCAGCTATGCCAGCGACTCACAGTCCAATCCACAGGCTCGCCTGGGCTTGCTGGTCAGCCGCCTGCGCCGAAAATTCCGCGCGCATGGCCTGGAGGTGCCGCTAAAGTCGGTGCACAGCTGGGGCTATATGTTTACCGGTCCGGTTCTGTAGCTTGCGGCAATCTTCGCTTATCGCTACCCGGCCGCCGCAAGGCTGTATTGCCGGCCCTAGGCTGAATCAAGACTATTAAAGGCATCCATATAGCTAGGGATGCGAGGTAGATAAATGCGAGAAAGTTGGCGGATTTTCGGTCGTAGCGCGTTGCGATGCGGCGATATTGCTTGAGCCGGGCGAAGCAGCGCTCAATTCGATTGCGCAAGCGATAACGGGTCTTGTCGTAGAAACGGGGCTGTTGGCAGGTGCGTGGGGGAATCACAGGCTCGCAGCTGGGCCCGCAGGTGCTCGACGAACTCGCGGCTGTCGTAGCCTTTATCGGCCAGCACGTAGCGAGATTGCAGGCCCGCCAGCAAGGCCGCCGCCTGGGTAATGTCGTTACGCTGGCCCCCAGTCAGAATAATGCGCACAGGTCGTCCACGGCCATCAACGGCCAAGTGGATTTTTGTGCTCAGGCCTCCTCGGGAGCGCCCCAGAGCCGAGTCCGGCCCCCCCCTTTCCGGTCGCTGCCTGTGCATGCGCTCGGACGATACTGCTGTCGATCATCAGGTATTCGTTGTCCCGGTCCCGGGTCAACGCTTGGAACACGCGCTCCCAGACCCCCTTGGCAGCCCAACGGGTAAAACGCTTGTGCACGCTCTTGTATTGGCCATAGCGTGGCGGAAGATCGCTCCACCGCGCCCCAGACCGCAACACCCACAACACGGCGTTGATGAACACCTTGTTGTCCACCGCCGTGCGCCCCGGATCACCTACCTTGCCTGGCAGCAATGATTCGATGCGCTCCCATTGCGCATGGCTGAGTTCATAACGACTGGGACGGGCTGCTGAACGCTTCGACATCCACTCATTTTAAAATGAATGTCGATTTAGCCTAGCGCCGATAGCGCTGTATTGACAAGTCGTCGCTGGGTATGGCGGTGGGGCGCCCCGACACGATATCGGCCAGCAGTTGGCCGCTGCCGCAAGCCATGGTCCATCCCAATGTGCCGTGTCCGGTGTTCAGGAACAGGTTGCTGTGGCGCGTGCGGCCGACAATAGGGGTGCTGTCCGGCGTCTTGGGCCGCAGACCGGTCCAGAAAGATACGGCGCCGTCGGCGCGCGCGCCCGGAAACAGATCATCCACCACCATTTCCAGCGTTTTCCGGCGCTTGTCGTTCAGGCGTAGATCGTAACCGGCGATCTCGGCCATGCCGCCCACGCGTATGCGCTTATCGAAGCGGGTGATGGCGATTTTATAGGTTTCGTCCAGCAGCGTAGAAACCGGCGCCCGGCTTTCGTCGGCGATGGGTACGGTAATTGAATAGCCTTTCATGGGGTAAACCGGCACGGCTTCCACATGCTTGAGCAGCCGGGTCGAATACGAACCCAGCGCCACCACATAGGCATCGGCCTGCCTCAATTCATTGTCGCACTGCACCCCTGTGACCTGACCGGCGCTTGCATGCAGTTGTTGAATATTGACTCCATAATGAAATGCCACGCCGAGCTTGCGGGCTTCCTCGGCAAGCCGCGTAGTGAACATGTGGCAGTCGCCGGTTTCGTCCGCGGGCAAGCGCAGGCCTCCCACCAGTTTTTCCTGGCTATGGGCCAGCGCGGGCTCGGCGGTATGCAGGTCTTTTCGTCCCAGCAGTTCGTAAGCCATGCCGGCCTCTTTCAGGACGGCAATGTCCTGGGCGACCGCATCGAGCTGCTGCTGCTTGCGGAATAGCTGCAGGGTGCCTTGCCGGCGCCCTTCATACTGGATGCCGATGGCGCTGCGCAATTCATCCAGGCAGGCGCCGCTGTAGCTCGACAGCCTGACCAGGCGTTCTTTATTGACGGCGTAGCGGGCGGCCGTGCAGTTGCGCCACATTTGGTACATCCATTGCAACTGGAACACGCTGCCGTCAGGGCGGATGGACAAGGGCGGATGTTCGGCAAACATCCATTTCAGGGCTTTCAATGGAACGCCGGGAGCCGCCCAGGGCGACGAGTAGCCATAGGAAACCTGTCCCGCGTTAGCGAAGCTGGTTTCAAGGGCGCAGGCGGGCTGGCGCTCGAGCACGCTGACTTCGTGTCCCTGCCGGGCAAGGTAGTAAGCGCTGCTGACGCCTATGACTCCCGCACCCAAAACAATAATTTTCATTAGAAAAACGCCGTCCATGATTGATTTTCATGATGGTAAGCCAGTGTCTCTGGTGTTTTTTTCTGAAGAATTATATTTTTTAGGTGTTTATCCTGTTTTGCAGACTTGTAAGTCATTTTTCAGCAATAATTGCTGGGAATGGCCGAGACTTGCCTAAGCTGCCCGGGCGGCCTCTGTTCAGGCCGCCGCGGACATGTGTCATGGCAGTGCCCGCGATGGTGAAATTCTGGAGAAAACGGCGTGCGAATACAGCGGAATCCTGTCCACACTTTAGATAAGCTTGATAGGCATATCCTGGATTTATTGCAGCGCGATGGCCGCATGTCCATGACCGATCTGGCCGACAACGTGGGGCTGACTGTCACGCCATGCATCGAACGTGTAAAGCGGCTGGAGCGCGATGGGGTCATTACCGGTTATTACGCCCGGGTAGCGCCCGCCGCGCTGGATGCCGGTTTGCTGGTGTTCGTGGAAATTTCGATGTCCAGCAAGTCGGATCGTACCTTTGACGATTTCCGAAGGGAAATACTCTGCATACCCCAAGTGCAGGAATGCCATCTTGTATCGGGCGATTTCGATTACCTGGTCAAGGCGCGCATCAAGGAAATCAGCCAATATCGCAGTTTGCTGGGCGATATTTTGCTGCGCCTGCCGGGGGTGACCCAGACCAAAAGCTGCGTGGTCATGGAAGAGGTCAAGGAAACCCTGTTCATTGCCGCGCAGAAGTAATGCGCGGGCGGGGCGTCAGCCGATTTTGCCCGCGGCGGCATTGATGAACACCATATTGTCGCGATGCATTAATTCAGGGTCCGACATGCTGCCCAGGATGTCGGCGATGCGATTGCTGGGTTGGCGCATGATGCGGCGGGTGTCCGCCGACGAATAATTGATCAGCCCTCGGCTGCATTCCACGCCATGCTGGTCTACGCAGGCCACGACATCGCCGCGCTCGAATTCGCCTTCGACCGCGCTTACCCCGATGGCCAGCAGGCTTTTATGATCTTGCGTCAGGGCCTGCACCGCACCGCTGTCCAGGGTAATGCGGCCGCGCAGGCGCAGATGATTGGCCAGCCAGCGCTGGCGCGCCGAGCGAACGGGCAATAGGGCGCGCAGCTCTGTTCCGATCTGTTCGCCTGAAGCCAGCCGCAGCAGCACGTTGGATTCGCGCCCCGATGCAATGACTGTATGGCCGCCGCTGTTGGCGGCGCGTTTGGCGGCAAGCACCTTGGTAAGCATGCCGCCGGTGCCTATGCTGCTGCCCGATCCCCCGGCCATGGCCTCGAGCGCCGGGTCGCCAGCCTGGCCCATGGCAATGAACTTGGCGTCGGGGTGCTTGCGCGGGTCGGCGCTGTACAAGCCGGTTTGATCGGTCAGGATGACCAGGGCTTCGGCTTCGATCAGATTGGTCACCAGCGCGCCCAATGTGTCGTTGTCGCCCAGGCGGATTTCGTCGGTGACCACGGTATCGTTTTCGTTGACGATAGGCACGACGCCCAGGCCAAGCAGGGTGTAGAGCGTGCTGCGGGCGTTGAGATAGCGGCGCCGGTCGGCCAGGTCTTCGTGCGTAAGGAGGATTTGCGCCGTGCGTATGCCGTGCTTGGCGAAAGCCACTTCGTAAGCTTGAATCAGCCCCATTTGGCCGACTGCCGCCGCCGCCTGCAGTTCGTGCATGGCATTGGGCCGCCGGGGCCAGCCCAGGCGCGCCATGCCTTCCGCGATGGCGCCGCTGGACACCAGCACCATTTGCTTGCCCTGCGCATGCAGGCTGGCGATCTGCTCGGCCCATTGGGCTACGGCGGCTACGTCTATGCCTTTGCCCTCGTTGGTAACGAGCGAAGAACCTACTTTGACGACCAGGCGCTTGGCCTGGGCGACGGCGGACTGCTGGATGGAAATGGCGGCCATGAACGGGACAGCAAAGGTTAGGTATTATCGGGGCTTGCGGCGTCGGATCGCGTTTCGTCGAAGCGCGGATCTTCGGCGATATAGCTGCCGTCGGCCTTGTCTTGTTCGATGTGGGCTTTCTGGCTTTCGGCGTCCAGCCAGTCTTGCAGGCGCCATATCAGTTGCTGGGTGCCGTCGCCGGTAAGGGCGGACACGCTGAACACCGGTCCGGTCCAGTCCAGCGCCTTGCACAGGCGTTCTTGGGCTTCTTCCGGGTTATCGACCATATCCAGCTTGTTAAGCACCAGCCAGCGCGGCTTTTCGTACAGATCGTTGTCGTAGATGCGCAGTTCTTCGACGATGGCCCGGGCGTTCTTGGCGGCCTGTTCGATGGCGTTGGTGTCGGGGTCGGGCGACGATACGTCGACCAGGTGCAAGAGCACGCGAGTGCGCGACAGATGGCGCAGGAACAAGTGGCCCAGGCCGGCGCCTTCGGAAGCGCCTTCGATCAGCCCCGGAATGTCGGCAATCACGAAGCTGCGCGATGGCGAGGTGCGCACTACGCCAAGATTCGGATGAAGCGTGGTAAAGGGATAGTCGGCGATTTTGGGGCGCGCGTTGGATACTTTGCTGATCAACGTGGACTTGCCGGCATTGGGCAGGCCCAGCAGGCCGACATCGGCCAGGACTTTGAGTTCGAGGCGCAGTTTGCGCTGTTCGCCTTCTGTGCCCGGCGTAAATTGCTTGGGCGCGCGATTGGTGCTGGATTTGAAGCGCAGATTGCCCAGGCCGCCCAGGCCGCCGGCCGCCAGCGTGACTTTTTCGTCGTGGCGATCCAGGTCGAAAAGCAGTTCGCCGGTTTCCGCGTCCAGTACTGTGGTGCCTACGGGAACGCGCAAGGTGATATCGGGCGCGGCGGCGCCGTACTGGTCGGCGCCCCGGCCGTTTTCGCCGTTTTTGCCGCGATGCAGGCGCGCGTAGCGGTAATCGATAAGCGTATTGATATTGCGGTCGGCTATGGCATATACACTGCCGCCGCGTCCGCCGTCGCCGCCGTCGGGGCCGCCCTTGGGAATGAATTTTTCGCGGCGAAAGCTCGCGGCGCCATTGCCGCCTTTGCCGGCGATGACTTCGATGGTTGCTTCGTCTACGAATTTCATGATGGGGGTGACTTTAAAAATGGCGAAAAATTGTGTGCCGGACACGGCACAGGCAAGCGCGGCCTGCCTGTTTATTCTAAAACAAAAAGCCCCGCCGGAACGGCAGGGCTTTTGCTGGTCCGCGTACCGAATTTATTCGGCTGCAATGACCGAAATGGTACGTTTGTTAAGCGCGCCCTTGATGGCGAATTTAACGGTGCCGTCGATCAGCGAGAACAAAGTGTGATCTTTGCCCATGCCGACATTGGTGCCTGGGTGGAATTCGGTGCCGCGCTGGCGAATGATGATGCCGCCGGCCGAAATTGCCTGGCCGCCATAGACTTTTACGCCCAGTCGTTTCGATTCCGAGTCGCGGCCGTTACGCGTTGAGCCGCCGCCTTTTTTGTGTGCCATGTTTAGCTCCTGCTGTGTGCAAAACCGTTAAAGCTATCGTTAGGCCGCAATGGCTACGATACGGAGTTCGGTGTAATTCTGGCGATGGCCCTGGCGCTTCTGGTAGTGCTTGCGCCGGCGCATCTTGAAAATTTTGACCTTGTCGTGGCGGCCTTGCGCAAGAACGGTTGCTGTGACCACGGCGCCGGCGACCAAAGGCGTACCAATTTTCAATTGTTCGCCTTCGCCAACCGATAAAACCTGGTCTAGCGTAATTTCTTGCCCAATGTCAGCCGGTATCTGTTCTATCTTTAGTTTTTGACCTGCAGCAACACGATACTGTTTGCCGCCGGTTTTTATGACCGCGTACATGTGGGAATTCCTAAATAAAAGCCTTGGCCAAATGCCAAGCTCATGATTCTAGCCCGAACCGGCCGGCCAAGTCAACTTCGGGTTGGTAAAATACTACGTGAAGTCAATTGCTTACAGTTGAGTCGGGCTAGGGTGTGTTCCACGCATGGCGCTTGCTTAGGCCGCTGCGGACGGCCGTAGCGCGGGATGTTGATGCGATCGCCCCGGCGGCGTGAGCCAAGGGGTCACGCTGTTTGTATTGGTTGCTGGCTGTATTCATAGTGTGTTTACTGGCGGATGTGGGTATTGTTTGCTGGCGGATGGTCGTGTTTCTAGTGCCGTCCGTCGGGGGTAAGGCCAGTGGGCGCCAGCCCGGTCGGCCGTTCAGGCGCCTGCGCGCCTGACACCGCACGCTTGTATGGTGTAGGGGCGTCTTCTGAAGTGTGGGGAAGGCGCTGGGGTGAGGGACGCCGCGTCACATCAGCCGTCTCCGGCGGACTGACTAGATTAGCAATTCCCACCCCGCCTCGAATCGTCGATAAGGAATCTAGCGGCCTGGACCGCCGATTGATCGCAAGCTAACGCCGAGGCGGAGCTACCCCAGCACATTCACGTTATTGCAAGGAGAGCAGTTATGCAAGCAGAGCGTTGCTATGTGGGTGCGGACGTTGCCAAGGCCGAGTTCGTGGTGGGTAGTTATGGGCCCAAGCAAGTGGCCTCGAAATCTGTCCCGAACAGTCTTACTGCCATTGGCCGTTGGCTTAAGACATTACCTTCGAACAGTTGTATCGCGATGGAATCGACGGGTAGATACCACAAACCGTTAGCCGATATGGCGCACGCCGGTGGGTTCGAGGTGTATGTACTGAACGCCAGGCATGTTCATCATTACGGCAAATCGCTAGGCCGGCGTGGCAAGACGGACCGATTGGATGCAGAGGTGATTGCCCGTTATGCAGCGCTCGAGCATGAGAACTTGCACCGCTACCAGCCCACGCCCGAACATCTGCAGGCACTATGTGACTTGCAGCGGCTTCGCACCATGGCGGTGCAAGCAGGTGTCGCGCTGAAGCAATCCTATCAGGGCAGTGAGACGCGTACGCGTGCGCTTATTGAACCTGCCTTGGAAGCGCTAAAGGCCGCGGTGTTAGCGCTAGAGGACGAGATGAGCAACCAGGTACAGGCCAATGAGAAACTGGCGCAGACTTACGCATTAGTGAGCAGCGTCACGGGAATCGGCTTGCAGAGCGGCATAGCGCTCTCGATCCTGTTTGAGCGAATTCCGTTTACGACCGGCGATGCCCTGGTGGCCTTTACCGGACTGGACCCCAGGCCGCGCGAATCGGGGCAATTCGTGGGGCTGCGCAAGGTGAGTAAACAAGGTAGTGCCGCCTTGAGAACGTTGCTTTATAACGCCGCCCGCTCAGCGGCGCGTTCAGCCGTGTTCAAGGGCTATTACCAGGCACTTCGCGCAAAAAAATTCGCCTCAACTGAGGCATTGGTGATTCTGGCGCGCAAGCTGCTACGCATCGCCTATGGCGTCTGGCGAACCCGAAAACCCTTCGATGCCACGAGGTTGGCATCAATACCTGGTTGACGAAAACCATAGAATCTAATCTCGTCCGGCGGCCGCTGCCTTCTGGCGTTCTTCTTGGTCTCTTCGGCGGCACGCCTCCCTACGATTCCACTTGCTCGGCCTCCGACGGGCTGGCGCCCACTGGCCTTACCCCCGACGGACTGTGGTGTCTTGTGGCCACGGTTGCCGGGACGGCTCGGGTTCTTGCGCTTCGTTAACAACAGGTTTTGGGGTCGAAAGAGTTTGCGGTGCCCGGCCCTCTCGCCCCTGCACGGCGCGAGAGAACCTTACGCGATTGCCGTAATGTGGAGGGTGTTTTCGTGCGCCGATCACGTCACGCAAGTGGGAGTTCGGGCGTGCATCGACCCCGGGCATGCATCGGCCGCGCGATTCGCGCCGGAACAAAGCGGCTGAAATGTTGCCCGATGATTTCGTGGCTGCTGTATCCCTTGATACGCTCGGCCCCCGCATTCCAAAATCTGTGTAAGGTGCTCACAGCCTCTGATCACAGGCTCCAATCACAGCCATCAGGCCCATGATCACCTTGCCCAACAATATCTGCGAGATTGATCGTAATCCTGTCGAATCAACAGCCTCCGTCGCATGCCCAATATTGACCGTAATCGCGTCGATTCTATAGCCGCCACCGCATGCCCAACCGCGTACGGCTATTTTCGGCCCACCCGTTGAACTGACCCCCAGAAGTTGGACACCGATCCAACCTTTGGGGTGTTTTTTATGGCGAAGTACGATGAGCAATTCAAGCTATCCGTAGTGCAAAGCTACGAGACGGGGCCACAAGGCTTCAGGTCTGTTGCGCGGCGCTATGGTCTTGACTATGCGATGGTGAAGCGCTGGGTCGCTGCCTACCGGCAACATGGGCAGCTAGGCCTACGCAAGAAATTCAGCCACTACAGTGCAGAATTCAAGCTGTCTGTGCTGCACCGGATGCAGCAAGAGGAACTATCAGCCAATCAGGCGATTGCGCTGTTCAATATTCGAGGTGGGACAGGCATCATCGCTGACTGGCAATGCCGGTATCATGAGAGGGGTGTGGCTGGACTTCAGCCCAAACCCCGAGGCCGCCCGAAGAAGATGTCAGCCCCTGAATCGCCCAAATCCGCAGATCCGTTGCTTGATGACAAGCGCTCCCGCCAAGACCTGATGCAAGAGGTCCAGTATCTGCGTGCGGAGGTGGCCTACCTAAAAAAATTGCGGGCCTTGCTTCAGGCCAAAGAGCAAGCTGCGCAGAAAAAGCGCAAGTAGTGCTCGAACTGAGGCAAGGCCACACGTTGACGAGGCTGCTGAAGGCAGCGGACCTGTCACGCAGCACGTTTTACTATCAGGCCAAGGCCCAGCAGACTGAGGATCCGCATGCGGGGTTAAAGGCACGCATCCGCGCTGTGTATGAGTGTCACAAGGGCCGCTACGGCTACCGACGCATTACGGCGGCGCTACGCCAGGCAGGTGAGATGGTCAACCACAAGACGGTACAGCGACTGATGCAGGCAGTGGGACTGAAGTCTCTGGTGCGGCCAAAAAAGTACCGTTCCTATCGAGGACAGCAAGCCAATGTCCCTAATGTCCTGGCTCGCCAATTCCAGGCACAACGACCGAATCAGAAGTGGGTCACTGATGTGACCGAGTTCAACGTCCAGGGACACAGGCTGTATCTCTCACCAGTGATGGACCTGTACAACGGCGAAATTGTGTCCTATACAATGCAGCGGCGGCCTCACTTCCCACTGGTGAGCAGCATGCTCAAAAAGGCGCTGGCCAAGCTCTCTGGCAAGGACGCTCCGCTCCTGCATTCCGACCAAGGCTGGCAATATCAAATGCCCGCCTATCAGCGTCAACTCATCGAGCGGGGTCTGACCCAGAGCATGTCACGCAGGGGAAACTGTCTGGACAATGCCGCCATGGAAAGCTTCTTCGGCACCCTGAAGTCCGAGTTCTTCTATCTGAACCGCTTCGAGAGTATTGAGCAACTCCAGGCCGGCATCCGCCAGTACATCCACTACTACAATCACGACCGCATCAGGACCAAACTAAAAGGCCTGAGTCCGGTGCAATACCGAACTCAGGCCTTGGCCCTCTAATCTATGACCGTCCAACTTCTGGGGGTCAGTTCACCGTAGGGGCCGGAAATTGCCGGGCACTGTAACGTCTTCGATCAGCAACACACGACCTAACGAAGCGCAAGAACCCAGATCGTGCCAGCGCCCGTGTTTGAGACACATCGGAGTACGTCGGGGGTAAGGCCTGTGGGGGCCGGCCCGTCGGAGGCCGAGCAAGTGGAATCGTAGGGAGGCGAGCCGCCGAAGTGACCCAGAAGAACTCCAGAAGGCAGCGGCCGCCGGACGAGATTAGCGCGCGCTGTCAGGCGCGCAGGCGCCTGAACGGCCGACCGGGCTGGACGCCACAGGCCTTACCCCCGACGGACGGCACGAGAAATACGAACTCCACCAGCAAATACGAACTCCACCAGCAAATACGAACTCCACCAGCAAATACGAACCCCACCAGCAAATACGAATACCGCCCACAAACAGTACTAATCTCGCCAGCAGACGATTCAAGCGATCACAGGCAAGATGAACCCGTCGGCAAACAATACAAACACCACCAGCAAACAATACGAATACCGTCAACACGAATACCGTCAACAGACGAAATACAAACACCGCCAGCAGACGACTTAAACCTAGCGGGCAATAACGAACCCCGTCAGCAAAGATCCAAACTTCCCCTGCTCAGCCATAACATCTTGGCATCACTTCCGCTGGCGCAACTGCGCTAACGCTAAGTAAGCGCCATTCCCCCTAAGACCGGTAATCGGCGTTGATGCTTACGTATTCGTGCGAAAAATCGCAGGTATACACAGTATCGGACACATCGCCTCGCCCCAGGGAGATGCGGACCACGATTTCCGGTTCTTTCATGACTCGCTGGCCATCGGCCTCCTGGTAGTCCGGGTGACGCTCGCCCTGGCTGGCCACCAGCACATCGCCCAGCCACAGTTTTATGCCGCCGACGTCGAGATCGGCTATGCCGGCATAGCCGATCGCGCACAATATGCGGCCCAGATTGGGGTCGGACGCAAAGAAAGCGGTTTTTACCAGGGGAGATTGCGCCACGGCATAGGCTACCTTGAGCGCTTCTTCGCTGGTCTTGGCCTGTTCCACCTGGATAGTCATGAATTTGGTCGCGCCTTCCGCATCGCGTACGATTTTCTGCGCCAGTTCTGTGGCGGCGCCGGCCAGCGCCGCATAAAGGGGCGCGTAGAGCGGATCGGACGCCGATTCGACCTGGATCCCGCTTTTGCCGGTGGCGATGATGATGAAAGAGTCGTTGGTCGAGGTGTCGCCATCGACGGTAATACGGTTGAACGAACGGTCGGCAATGCCGCGCGCCATTTCTTTGAGCAAGGCGGGGGCGACGCCCGCATCGGTCGCCAGATAGCCCAGCATGGTGGCCATGTTCGGACGTATCATGCCGGCGCCTTTGCTGATGCCGGTGATGGTAATGGTTTTGCCGCCCAGTTCCAGGCGCTGCGATACGATTTTCGGCTGCGTATCGGTCGTCATTATGCTGTGGGCGGCGGCGAACCAGTTATTGGCTTGCAAGGTTTCGACCGCCCGGGGCAGGCCGGCCACCAGGCGATCCAGCGGCAGGGGCTCTAGAATGACGCCGGTCGAAAATGGCAATACTTGATCCGGCCTGATATCGAGCAGCTTGGCCAGGGCCGCGCAGCTGTCTTTGGCTGCCTGCAGTCCGGTCGCGCCTGTGCCGGCATTGGCGTTGCCCGTATTGATGACCAGCGCCCGCACGCCCTGGCCGGCGGCCAAGTGCGCTTCGCATACTTGCACGGGCGCGGCGCGAAAACGGTTCATGGTGAAAACGCCGGCCACGCTGCTGCCTTCGGCCAGGCGAAATACCGTCAAGTCGCGGCGATTGGCCTTGCGGATGCCGGCTTCGGCCGTGCCGATTTCAATTCCCGCGACAGCAAAGACGTGGGATTCCGGTGGGATGTGCAAATTGACGGCCATGACGGTGACTCAGCAGTAAATGAAAGAGGAAGGGACGGTCGGCAGCCTGTGGCGGATGACCATCCTGAATTCTATCAGGGGCGGGCGGATAATTTTGGCTGGGCCAGCAGCTTGAGCTCGCCCAGCGCCTCGAAAAGGGCGCCGCGGCTTTTTTCGGACAAGCCCCCAAACATCGAACGTATCCATTCTTCGTGCGATTTGGCCATTTTCCTGAAGGCGCGCTTGCCTTTGCCGGTAAGCCTTATCAGGGAACTGCGCCTATCGGTGGCGACTTTGACGCGTTCGACCAGGCCTTCTTTTTCGAGCTGGTCGGTAATGCCTGTGATATTCCCATTGGTGACCATCATGTGGCGCGACAGTTCGCTCATTTTCATGCCGCCGGGGGCTCGCAGCAGTTGCGCCATCAAGTCGAAGCGCGGCAGAGTGGTTTCGAATTCAGTGCGCAGGCGGCCGCGAATTTCGCTTTCCACCAGGTTGCAGCAGGTCAGCAGCCGCAGCCAGAGCCGCAGGTCATGGTGATCTTCAGGTACGGCGCGGCTTTCCAGGTCGGGACCATTTTGTATTGTTGTTGCGGCAGCAGTTTCGTTCATGACATTCTATCGCGAGGCCTAAAGTAACCATGGAGTATTTTAATCTTCAATCACACGCAATGTTAAGGATAGTCTGATCAAATCCATCCGACTGCTGCATCCTCCTGTCCGGCGCGCCTGTTACCATTCCAAGGCCGGGCCGGGCGGGAGCTTGCAATACGATTGGAATGGAGAATAGCGTGTATTGCGCCGGCCGGCGTCATTTGAATAAAAAAAAGCAAAAGGAGGCAATTCATGTTTCAGGAATTTTTCGGAATAAGCTATGCCGATGCCAGGGCCAGGTTCCTGGAAGCGGCGAATCAACGGCATTGCAGCCTGGAGTCGCATATGAACCCGGCGGGGCCCGGGGCAAATGGCGAGACCCTGTCGACTGACGTGGCGTATTGCGGGCCTGCGGACGCCCGCGCCTTGCTGGTGCTGACCTCGGCCATGCATGGAACAGAGGGTTATTGCGGTTCCGGCTGCCAAGTGGCCTTGCTCAACGACCAGGCCTTGCTTGATAAAGCACACGCCAATGGAATCGGCATCTTGCTGATTCACGCAGTGAATCCCTATGGATTTTCGTGGGACCACCGCAGCAATGAAGACAATATCGACCTGAACCGGAATTTCCGCGATTTCAGCCAGCCCTTGCCCAACAATCGGCACTACCAAACCCTGCATCCTTTGCTGGTCCCCGACATCTGGCCTCCGGGCCCGGAAAATGCCGCCGCCATCCAGGCGTTCATTGGCGCCGAGGGCGAGCAGGCCTATCGCGAAGGCGTGATGATGGGCCAGTACAGCCATCCAGACGGGCTTTTCTACGGTGGCCGGCGGCCGTCATGGAGCAATCTGACTCTGCGCGATATTCTCGGCCGGTTCGGCAAGAACCGCGATCGCATTGCCTGGATGGATTACCACACGGGTCTGGGGCCTTATGGGCATGCCGAAAAAATCTTTGTGCAGAAAGGCGAGCAGGAATACCGCAGGGCGCGGGCATGGTGGGGTGCCGATGTGGTTTCGGTGGTGGATCCCGATTCCAGCACCGTGGATATCGTCGGGACCGGCCTGCAGGCGTTGCTGGAAGAGTGCGCCCAGGTTCCGGAGTTGACCTTTTTGGCCCTGGAGTATGGCACTGTGCCCCTTGCCGAGGTGTTTCTGGCTTTGCGCAGCGACCGCTGGCAGGCCAGCCACCCGGACGTCGATCCGGCGCGGCGAACGGCGCTCAGGGCGGCGCACAAAGCGGCGTTGTATCCCGATCGCGACGACTGGCGTGGGGCAATAATAGGGCAGTCGCGGGCCTGTCTGCTGCAGGCCGTTTACGGCTTGTCGGCACCCTAGCGTATGCCGAATGGCCATCCGTCGGCGCGCTCCCAGGATTGAGTCCTTCGATAGGCGGCATGCAGAAGTTCCTTGCATGCCGTTTTTTTTGACTATATAGTTTAGGCTTAAAATATATTGGCGAAGAGGTGGAAAATTCCCGGGACGCCATTTGGAGCTGAACCATGAAAGTCGTGTGCATAGGAGGGGGGCCGGCGGGCTTGTATTTCGGCTTGCTCATGAAGCTGGCCGACGCCGGCCACGAGGTTACGGTGATCGAGCGCAATCGCCCCTATGACACTTTCGGGTGGGGCGTGGTTTTTTCCGATGCAACCCTGGCAAACCTGAAAGAGGCCGATCCGGTTTCCGCCGGACAGATCGGCGCTGCCTTCAACCATTGGGACGACATCGCTATTCATTACAAAGGCCGCAGCATAAGCAGCGGCGGGCATGGCTTCATCGGCATCGGACGCAAGAAGCTGCTCAACATCCTGCAGGCGCGCTGCGAGCAAATCGGCGTGAACCTGGTGTTCGAAACCGATGTCGGCGACGACCAGGCCGCGGCGCAAAAATATGGGGCCGATCTGGTGATTGCCGCCGACGGCTTGAACAGCCGGGTGCGCGCGCGCTACGCCGGCACCTACAAGCCCGATATCGATACCCGCCAGTGCCGTTTTGTGTGGCTGGGCACGACACAGACGTTCGACGCTTTTACCTTTGCCTTTGTGCAAACCGAGCATGGCTGGTTCCAGGCGCACGCCTATCAGTATGAACCCGGCATGTCGACGTTCATTGTCGAAACTCTGGATGAAACCTGGCGGGCCGCCGGCCTTGAAGACATGAGCCAGGGCGACGGTATCGCCTATTGTGAGCAACTGTTCGCCCCATGGCTGGGCGGCAAGGCCTTGATTTCCAATGCCGGCCATTTGCGCGGCTCGGCCATCTGGATTCGTTTTCCCCGCGTTATTTGCGATACCTGGGTGCATGAGCAGGCGCTGCCCGATGGGCGCGGCGTGCCTGTCGTCCTGATGGGCGATGCCGCCCATACGGCGCATTTTTCCATAGGCTCCGGCACCAAGCTGGCGCTGGAGGACGCGATTGAACTGAATCGTTCCATTCTCGCCCATGGCAATGACCTGAACGCCGCCTTGCTGCATTACCAGCGGGTGCGCAGCGTCGAAGTGCTGAAAATCCAGAATGCGGCGCGCAATTCCACCGAGTGGTTCGAAAACGTTGCGCGGTATGCCAGTTTCGAACCGGAGCAATTCGCCTATTCCCTGCTGACGCGCTCGCAGCGCATTTCGCACGAAAACCTGCGATTGCGCGATGCGCCGTGGCTGGAAGGCTATGAACGCTGGATGGCCGATAAAGCGGGCGCGCCGGCCGGCGGGGCGCATCCCTTGCCGCCCATGCTTACGCCCTATAAAGCGCGCAGCATACAACTGAAGAATCGGATCGTGGTGTCCCCCATGGCCATGTATTCCAGCGTCGATGGCGTACCCGGCGATTTCCATCTTGTGCATCTGGGCGGGCGCGCCATGGGCGGGGCGGGCCTGGTCATGGTCGAGATGACCTGTGTTTCGCCCGGGGCGCGCATTACGCCGGGCTGTCCGGGGCTTTGGAATGACGGGCAAATGCTGGCGTTCAAGCGCATTGTCGATTTCATTCATCAGAATAGCGACGCGAGAATCGGCATGCAGTTGGGGCATGCCGGACGCAAGGGCTCGACCCGCGTCAGTTGGGAGGGTACCGATCTTCCCTTGCCCGAGGGCAATTGGCCGCTGGTGTCGGCATCGGCGCTGCCATATATTGAAGGCGTGTCTCAGGTGCCCCAGGCCATGACGCGCGGGCAAATGGACACCGTGCGCGACGAGTTCGCGGCTGCCGCCGCACGCGCCGGCAAGGCGGGCTTCGACTGGCTCGAACTGCATTGCGCCCACGGTTACCTGCTATCCAGTTTTATTTCGCCGCTGACCAATCTGCGCACCGACGAGTACGGCGGTTCGCTGGAGAATCGGCTGCGCTATCCGCTGGAAGTTTTCACCGCCGTGCGCGCCGCATGGCCCCACGCCTTGCCGATGTCGGTCCGCATCTCGGCGCATGACTGGGTCGAAGGCGGAATAACCGCCGACGACGCGATTGACATTGCGCGTTGTTTCAAGGCGGCCGGCGTCGATATGGTGGATTGCTCGTCCGGCCAAGTCAGCAAGGCGGAACAGCCTGTTTATGGGCGCATGTATCAAACCCCCTTCTCCGATCGCGTGCGCAACGAAGCGCAGATCCCCACGATGGCGGTGGGCGCCATATTCGAGGCTGATCATGTCAACAGCATTATCGCCTCGGGCAGGGCCGACTTGTGCGCCCTGGCCCGCCCGCATCTGGCCGATGCCGCCTGGACGTTGCGCGAGTCGGCCCGTATTGGCGTGGCCGATATCAATTGGCCCAGGCAGTATTTCCCGGCCAAGCGCCAGTTGGAAACCAATTTTGAACGGGCGGCCGCTTACGCGCAGCCGATAGGAAAATGAAGATGAACCAGATTCTGGTCGGCCGGCATGCGCTGGTTACGGGAAGCTCGCGTGGAATAGGCTTGGCGATTGCCCGCCGCCTGCTCGACATGGGCGCTTGCGTAACATTGAGCGGCCGCGGCACTGAGGCGCTGGAGCAGGCGGCGGCCATGCTTGCGGGTAGCGGCGACGTGGCTTACGCAAGCGGCGACATTTCCCGGCAGGCCGATGTGCAAGACATCTTTTCGCAGGCCAAACGCGCGCTTCGGTCCTGTCGACATCCTGGTCAACAATGCCGGGCAGGCTGTCAGCGAACGCTTCGACAGGCTGGATGAGGCGGCCTGGCAGCAAATGATCGCCGTCAACCTTACCGGCACGTTTCATTGTATGCAGGCGGCGCTGCCCGACATGCTGGAGCGTCAATGGGGACGCATAGTCAATGTGGCGAGCACGGCCGGCCTGGTCGGTTATGCCTACGTCAGCGCCTACTGCGCGGCCAAGCACGGCGTCATCGGCCTGACTCGGGCGCTGGCGCTGGAAACCGCCAAAAAAGGGGTGACGGTCAATGCGGTGTGCCCAGGCTATACCGACACGGATATCGTCCAGGAGGCCGTAGCCAATATCACCCGGAAAACCGGCATGTCCGGCGAGCAGGCCAAGGCCAAACTGTCCGAGCGCAATCCGATGGGCAGGCTGATCCAGCCGGACGAAGTGGCCGGCGCGGTGGCATGGCTGTGTTTGCCGGGATCCGCCGCGATCAACGGCCAGGCCATTCCGGTGGATGGCGGCGAAATCATGGCGGGCTAGGAGTCTGCGCGGCAGAAGGATTCAAAAATGGCTGCTCGAAATTCGACCCCTCAGAACCACTCAGGAACGACTTTCTTGAGAGGGCCAAGGAGGCCGACCTTTGAAATCAAGCCTTTTCGAGCCTCAGGCCTTCTGCCGCGCAGACTCCTAGGGCCTGTTGACCCGTCACACGGGCGGGGATTTAGCGTTGATAGGCCTTCGGGCCTGCATCATACTGAGGAGACATGAATGGATGAAACTTTACATACCATGGCGTCGCACAAGCGTCCTTGCGCGGGCTACCGGGCAAGCAATTTCTTGTGGGAAGTATCCGGCGACGGCAAGGTGGCGACCATTACCCTGAATCGGCCGGAGCGCAAGAATCCGCTGACTTTCGATTCCTATGCCGAGCTGCGCGACCTGTTTCGCAGCCTGGTGTACGCGACCGATATCAAGGCCATAGTCATGGCCGGCGCCGGCGGCAACTTCTGTTCGGGCGGAGACGTGCACGAAATCATCGGGCCGCTTACCCGCATGACCATGCCCGAGCTTCTGGATTTCACGCGCATGACCGGCGATCTGGTCAAGGCCATGCGCGCTTGCCCGCAGCCTGTCGTGACGGCGGTCGACGGCATTTGCGCGGGGGCGGGAGCGATGATCGCGCTGGCGTCCGATATGCGCATAGGCACGCCTCAAGCCCGAACCGCCTTTCTGTTTACGCGCGTGGGCCTGGCCGGTGCCGATATGGGCGCCTGTACCTTGTTGCCGCGCATGATAGGGCAGGGCCGGGCGTCGGAATTGCTGTATACGGGACGCGCCATGAGCGCCGACGAAGGACTGGACTGGGGCTTTTTCAATAGCTTGCAGCCTTCCAGTTCGGTGGTGGACGCTGCGCAAAAGCTGGCCCGGCAATTGGCCGATGGTCCTACTTTCGCGCACGGCGTCACCAAGAAATTGCTGCACCAGGAATGGAATATGGGGGTGGACGAAGCGATCGAGGCCGAAGCCCAGGCGCAGGCGATTTGCATGCAGACCAAAGACTTCCGCCGGGCATACGACGCGTTTGTCGCCAAGCAAAAGCCGGTGTTTGAAGGGGACTGAGCGCTGCACCGTACCGAGACAGGAGACAATAATGGAAAAATCCGCCCATGCCGACACGTTTGCGCGCGACCACCTTCCCGCGCCGCAGCTATGGCCTGAACTGCTGCTGCAGGACAATCCCGATATCGCCTATCCGGCGCGCCTGAATTGCGCGGCGGCCTTAGTCGACGAGCGCGTCGACCAGGGCCAGGGCGAACGGACGGCATTGCGCTGGCGCGATGCATCGGGCCAGCGCAGCATGAGTTATCGCGAACTGATGCATCTGGTCAATCGAATCGCCAATGTATTGGTGCAGGATATGAAATTGCAGCCGGGCAACAGGGTGCTGCTGCGCGGGCCCAATAACGTGATGATGGCGGCGTCCTGGCTGGCGGCGGTCAAGGCCGGCCTGGTGACTGTGCCCACCATGCCCCTGCTGCGGGCTATCGAGCTCAAGCAGATTATTGATAAAGCCAGGGTACAGGCGGTGCTGTGCGACAAGCGGCTTGCCGCCGAAATCGAATATTGCCTGGACCCGGATCATGCCAGTTTCTGCCCGGACCTTGTCCAGGCGCGTTATTTTCACGACGATGGTCCCGAAAGCCTGGATGTCCTGGCCGGCGCCAAGTCCGGCGATTTCCAGGCCTGCGATACCGCCATCGACGATGTGTGTCTTATCGCCTTTACCAGCGGCACCACCGGCAAACCCAAGGGCTGCATGCATTTCCACCGGGATGTGCTGGCCATGTGCGACACGTTTTCGCGCCATATCCTGCAAATGAAGGCAGACGATATCGTCTGCGGCACGCCGCCGCTGGCGTTTACCTTCGGCCTGGGCGGCCTGTTGTGTTTTCCCCTGCGGGCGGGCGCGTCCACAGTGCTTGCGGAAAAACTGACGCCCGACGGTTTGCTGGACGCCATACAGGACTTCGGCGCGACCATGAGCTTTACCGCCCCGACTTTCTATCGCCAGATGGCGGCCCTGGCCGGCAAGTACGACCTGTCGTCGTTGAAGAAGTCGGTGTCGGCCGGCGAGGCCTTGCCCGATGCCACGCGGCAACTGTGGAAAAAATCCACGGGCCTGGAAATGATAGATGGCATAGGGGGCACCGAAATGATGCATGTGTATGTGTCCAGTGCCGGCAGCCAGGTGCGGCAGGGCGCCATCGGCAAGGTCGTTCCGGGTTATGAGGCGCGGATTGTCGACGAGAATTTCCAGCCGGTCCGGGCGGGAACGGTGGGCCGGCTGGCGGTCAAGGGGCCGACAGGTTGCCGTTATCTCGATGACGAGCGTCAGCGCATCTTTGTGCAGCAAGGCTGGAATGTTCCCGGCGATACGTTTGCCATGGACGAGGACGGGTATTTGTACTATCAGGCGCGCAATGACGACATGATCGTTTCGGCGGGTTATAACATCGCCGGCCCGGAGGTGGAGGGAGCCTTGCTGTTGCACGACGCCGTGGCTGAGTGCGGAGTCGTGGGGCAGCCCGATGCCGAGCGCGGCTGTATCGTCAAGGCGTTTGTGGTGCTCAAGCCCGGTTTCGCCGCGGACGCCGCCATGGTCCAGCTATTGCAGGAGCACGTCAAGGCGGTGATTGCGCCTTATAAATACCCGCGTTCGGTAACGTTCGTCGATAGCCTGCCGCGCACTGAAACGGGAAAATTGCAGCGTTTTGTATTGCGTAAACAAGCCAGCGAACAGGAGAAAAAGGCATGAATATTTTGCAGCCGCCAGATTGGCTGGAGCCGCGCGGTTATGCGAATGGCATGATGACGGAAGTTGTCGTGGGCAGCCGCTTGCTGTTCGTGGGAGGGCAGGTGGGCTGGAACGGGCAGCAGCAGTTCGAAACCGATGATTTCGCCGGGCAGGTGGCTCAGGCCCTGAGAAATATCGTGGCGGTCCTGAAAGAAGGCGGCGCCGGGCCCCAGCATATTACGCGCATGACCTGGTATGTTTGCGACAAAAAGGAATATGTGGCGGCATTGCGGGAAGTAGGACGCCATTACCGCGACATCATGGGGCGGAATTTTCCGGCCATGACGGCGGTCGAGGTGGCGGGCCTGGTAGAGGACCGTGCGAGAGTCGAAATTGAAGTGACGGCGGTGGTGCCGCCGGGGGCCGGCGACCGCCCCTGAGCCGATATGGATGAAGCGCTAACCTGCCGGATTCGCCCGCCGCGCGGGCGAATCCGGTTTCGTGGTGTTTACAGCTTGGCGAACACCGTTTCGGCGATATCCAGCGTGGCCTGGACGACAGTATCGTCGTGGGCCGACGAGATGAACCCGGCCTCAAAGGCCGAAGGCGCGAAATACACGCCTTTGATCAGCATGGCATGGAAGAACTTCTTGAACAGCTCGAGGTTGCAGGTCGAGACCTCTTCGAAGGTCGTCGGGACGGCTTCCCGGAAATACAGGCCGAACATGCCGCCCACATGATCGGTGCACATGGCGATGCCGGCGGCCTTGGCGCGTTCGGCCAGGCCGTCGGCCAGCTTTTTGGACTGGGCCGACAGGCGCTCGTAGAAACCGGGCTCGGCCAGCAGCTTCAAGGTGGCCAAGCCGGCGGCCACGGCCACCGGGTTGCCCGATAACGTGCCGGCCTGATAGACATTGCCTATGGGGGCGATGTGTTCCATGATGTCGGCGCGGCCACCGAAGGCGCCCACGGGCATGCCGCCGCCGATGACTTTGGCCAAAGTGGTCAGGTCGGGTGTGATGCCGGTCAGGCCTTGAACGCCTTGCGGCCCGGCGCGGAAACCAGTCATGACTTCATCGAAAATAAGCAGCGCGCCGTATTGGGTGCAAAGGGAGCGCAAGCCTTCCAGGAAGCCCGGCAGGGGCTTGATCAGATTCATGTTGCCCGCAATCGGTTCGACGATAATACAGGCGATTTCAGGACCGTATTGCTTGAAGGCGGCTTCGACGGCTTCGAGCTTGTTGTAGTCGAGCACGAGGGTATGCTTGATGAATTCGGGCGGGACGCCCGCCGATGTAGGGTTGCCGAAAGTCAGCATGCCCGAGCCGGCCTTGACCAAAAGGCTATCGGCATGGCCGTGATAACAGCCCTCGAACTTGATGATTTTCGATCGGCCGGTTACGCCGCGGGCCAGGCGGATGGCCGTCATGGTGGCTTCGGTGCCTGAACTGACCAGCCTTACTTTTTCGATGGAAGGCAGGCGCGCCGCAATGGCTTCGGCAATTTCGATTTCGGCCTCGGTCGGGGCGCCGAACGACAGGCCGCCGACAGCGGCTTCCTGGACGGCGCGAATGACATCGGGGTGGGCGTGGCCCAGGATGGCCGGCCCCCAGGATCCTACATAGTCGATGTATCGGACATTGTCGGCATCCCACATATAAGGCCCTTGGGCGCGCGTGATGAATCGCGGCGACCCGCCCACCGAGCGGAATGCCCTGACTGGCGAATTCACGCCTCCGGGTATGGTTTGGCAGGCGCGTTCGAATAGTTCTGTATTGCGGGACATGATGTTCGGACTCGAGGCAGGAGTGATGGGAAATCTGGGCTAGGCCATAGCATAACAGGGCTGGTCGGCGTGTCGGTCGGGCGGCCGCTGCGGCCGGGGCGCAGGCTGCGCCGACCCGGCCCGCGTCAAGCGCATGTCAAGCGAACAGCGCTGTGCAGCGTGCCGCCGTATCGCGGATATCGTCGCTTTCAAACAGCCCGCTGATCAATGCCACGCTATCCGCGCCCGCATGCACGACAGGGCCGGCATTCTCCGCGGTGATGCCCCCGATCGCCACCACGGCGGCCCGAGGCCGCGCGCGGCTGCTTTCAGCCAGCATCCGTCCGTGCTCGACATCCTCGAGCGTGGCGTGAACCGCATCCGGTTTTACGCTGGACGGGTACATCGCGCCGAACGCAATGTAATCCACGTCCGCCTTGAGCGCCTGAACGGCCAAGGCCGGCTCGTTATAGCAGGAACAGCCAATGATTTTGTCCGGACCCAGCGCCAGCCGCGCCTGCGCCACGCCGCCATCTTCGCGTCCCAGGTGCACGCCGTCCGCATCGATCAGCGCCGCCAGCCGCCAATCGTCATTGACAATAAACAGCAGCCCCAACTGGCGGCAGCGCTCGCCCACCCGGCGCGCCTGCGCCAGGCCCGCTTCGGGACTGGCGGTCTTGCGGCGCCATTGCAGCGCGGTCATCCCGCCGCTTGCCGCGGCGCTGATGGCGTCCAGCAGCCTGGCGGTGTCGTCCCATTCAGGGGTGACGCCGTACAGCCCTTTGGGAAATCGTAGTGAGTTCATGGTGTGGACCGATTGATCAGGCGATGACCCATGCCCGGTTGAAACGAACGCGATCCCAGGGTTGTCAAGAGCGACAGGGCGGTCTCGACGGCTTGTTGGACTTCCAGGCCGCGCGCCAGTTGCGCCGTGATGGCGCAGGCCAGCGGGCCATCGGCATCGTTCAAGCGGGCAGGCGGCGCTTGCCACGCCCAATTGGCGGTTTGATTGTCTTGTCCCTGCAATAGGTAGCTGGCCTGGCCCGGACGCAGCGGCGCGCCGCTGGTCAATACCCATTTGGCTCCGTATTGCAGCAGTGCCTGGGCCGGCGTGCCGGCATCGGTGCCGACAAACACCCCTTGCGACTGCCACTGCTCCAGCAGATGATGGTCCGCCACGACAATATCGGTTTGCGGCAACAGCAATTCAAAGAGCGCCATTTGCACATCTTCAGTGTCGATGTCGGCGATCAGCGACTCGTCGGGCAGGCGTCCAAGATGAAGAACCAGCGGAACATGGGTGTAATCGGCCGCTATTTGGGCAAGCACGCTTACCGATTCCGTTGTATAAAGTGGGCCGACCTTGATGGCCTGGACAGTCATGTCCTCGAGCAGGCAGCGGGCCTGGTCGTCGATCAGTTCGGGCGCTATCGGCTGGACTTCCTCGGTGCTGGCGGTGTCTTGCACCAGAATGGCGGTCAGGGCGCTTAGCGCATGGCAGCCCATGGCCGCACAGGTAACCGCATCGGCGGGCAGGCCGCTGGCTCCGCTGGGGTCGAAAGGGCCGAAAATAAGCACTAATGGCGGAGTTAAGGCTTGCACAGCGTTGATAGTCGCATAAGGTTTGCAATATCCTTGGCTAATATCCAAGGTATTGCTATTGGGTTTAATAAGATTAGCCCCATTCTAATAGAAGCATTCGAAGTTCGTCGGCTTTGAGTGAAATTTTCAGTGAGTAATAAAATATGCGTACATGGATGTGTTTGATTTGCGGTTGGATCTATGATGAAGAAGCAGGTCTTCCCGAAGAAGGCATCGCGCCGGGCACATTATGGGAAGATGTTCCGCCTAACTGGGTATGTCCGGAATGCGGGGCGCGCAAGGAAGATTTCGAACTGATCGAGGTTTAAGGGTGGTGTATTGAGCAGTATTTGCACGTAGGTCCAGGAGGGTAAAGTCATGGTTTCAACCGGTAATCGGACCAAGGCGGCATCAAGCGTCGACTTGTCCCAGCAGCTTTTGGTGGCCATGCCGGGCAAAGTAGCCGGCAACCTGGCCAACACGGTAATTTATGTATGCGAACACACCGAGCATGGCGCTTTAGGGCTGGTTATCAACCGGCCCACCGACCTGACCGTGGGCGATCTTCTCAAGCGTATCGATCTCGACCTGTCGCTTGAAATCGGGCCTGTGCAGGATGCTCCGGTTTTTTTCGGCGGTCCGGTGCAAACCGATCGCGGTTTTGTGCTGCATGCGCCCGTGGGGGGCTACAGCTCCAGCATTCAACTGGGCGAGGTGGCATTGACCACTTCACGCGATGTGCTGCAGGATGTCGCCCAGGGCCACGGCCCGGCCATGTTGCTGATTACACTGGGTTATGCGGGCTGGGGCGCCGGCCAGCTGGAAAACGAAATGTCGCAGAATGCCTGGCTCAATGTAGCGGCCAACACCGAGATCCTGTTTCATACACCCTCCGACGGCCGCTACAACGCCGCCTTGGCCCAATTGGGAATTGATCCCTTCATGTTGGCGGGCGATGCGGGCCATGCCTGAGGAAACCTTGCTCGCTTTCGACTACGGCACAAAAAAAATCGGCGTGGCCATAGGCAATACACTGACGCGGCAGGCGCGCGCACTCGATATCCTTAGATCGGTCACGCGCGAACAGCGCTTCGCGGCCATAGCCCGGTTGCTCGACGCCTGGCAGCCCGATCGGGTGGTGGTTGGCCTGCCCCTTACTACCGATGGCGATGTGCAGTACGCCACCATGCGCTGCCGCCGCTTCGCCAATCAATTGCATGGCCGTTTCGGCCTGCGGGTGGAACTCGTCGATGAGCGGGGTTCCAGCGTGGAAGCCCAGGAATTGCTGGGCACGAATGCGCCTGACGATGCCGTGGCCGCCGCCGTTATTCTGCAGCGCTACCTCGATGCGTTGCCATCGCCCTGATAAGATTTCCATCCCACCAAGAGAATAATTTGATCGTTGTATTATTTTTGTTGCGCGCGGTTTTTGTCGCCATCTGGATTCTGCTCAGCTTGATGCTGGTCCTGGTTTTCCCCTTTCTCTCCTTGCGCGCCCGCTCCGGCCTTAACTATCGCTGGTCTCGCGCCCTGATGTTTTTATGCGGCGTAAGCATTAAAGTCCACGGCGAACCCAAGCTGCATGGCGCTGCCTTGTGGGTGGCCAACCATGTGTCCTGGATCGATATCTTCGTGCTCAACAGCGTGCGGCCCACGTCGTTCATCGCCAAGAGCGAAATACGGTATTGGCCGATTCTGGGCTGGCTGGTGGCCGGTTCCGGCACCTTGTTCATTGAACGGGGCCATCGCCACGCGGTGCGCAGCGTGGGCCATAAAATGAAATCGCGTTTTGCGCAGGGCGAAGTCATTGGCCTGTTTCCCGAGGGTACGACTTCGACAGGCTTTGATGTCGCTCCGTTTCATTCCAGTCTGTTCGACGCGGCGATTCGCGTGCAGGTGGATATCCAGCCGGTGGCCCTGCGGTTTTTCCACCATGGCCAGCGCAGCGATCATGTGGCGTTCGTGGGCGAGCAGAGCCTGGTCCAGAACCTGTGGCGTTTGCTGTGGGCCCGCGGGATCGAGGTAGAGCTTGTATTCCTGCCTGTCATGTCGGGCGAATACTGCGAAGAGCACGGGCGCGGCAAGGTTTCCGCGCATGCCCATCATGTCATACGCCAGGCGGTCGTGCGCGGGCGCGATGCTTAGGGCCTGTTAACGCTAAATTCCCCGCCCGCGTGACCGGTCAACGCCGCGCGGGCCCTAGTTGCCGTGGGGTTTCTGGTACTGCTTGCAGGAAATTTGAACCAGCTTCTGATCATGCAGGCGCAGGGCGCTTAGTTGCCTGCCCCATATGCAGCCCGAGTCCAGGCAAATGGCATCCGGGCGTATCATCAGGCCTAGCGTGGACCAGTGCCCGAAGACAATGGTGTCGTGCTTGATGGCCCGGCCGGGGACATCGAACCACGGCATCAACTGGCCATTGTTGATGGGAGCGCCCTTGTAGGAAAATTCCATGTGTCCGTGGCTGTCGCACATGCGCATGCGGGTCAGGGCATTGATGATGACGCGCAGGCGCTTGCTGCCCTGGAATTCATCTTTCCAATGCACGGGCTCGTTGCCGTACATTTTATGCAGCATGGTTTTCCAGTTGGGGCCGCGCAGCGCGGTTTCCACTTCGGCGGCCAGCTTCAGGGTTTTGCGGACATCCCATTTGGCCAATACGCCGGCGTGAACCAGCAAATGATGGTGATCGTAATGGGCCAGCGGGCAATGCCTGAGCCAATCTATCATTTCCTGGGCGTCGGGCGCGTTCAGGATATCGTCCAGCGTATCGGATTTTCCCTGTTTGCGGACCCCGGCGGCAACCGCGAGCAAATGCAGGTCGTGGTTGCCCAGCACTGAAATGGCCCTGTCGCCAAGGGCCATGACGGCCTTGAGCGTGGCCAGGGAATCGGGGCCGCGATTGATCAGGTCGCCCGCAAACCAGAATTGGGCATTAGGGTCGGCGCGGATGTCGGGATGCGCAAGCAATTCCTGCAGGGGTTGATAGCAGCCTTGCAAGTCTCCTATCATCCAGATGCCGGGCTTCGATTTCATGCTGCCGATTTACTCCATGGCCATCGCGTTTGGTTAAAGCGCCGTACATTGTGCTGGTTTTCCATCAGGATCAAAGCCCCAAGAGCCAGGCCCAGCGCCGCCAGGTTGGGGACCAGGGCCGTGACCCACGGGGCCCATTTGCCCAGCATGCCGACATTCAGCGCCAATTGATTGAGCATGAAGAACCCCACGCCCAGCAAAATACCGATAAATACCTTGCTGCCGACGCCGCCGCGGCGGGTTTGCATGAACCCGATGGGCGCGGCGATGGTAATCATTACCAGCAGAGTGAACGGGTAGGCCATTTTGCGCCAGAGCGCCACGACTTGCCTGTCGGTTTGCAACTGGTTGCTTTCCAGGTAGCCGATGTAGTCCAGCAAATCGAGGATGGACATGCGTTCGGGAGTCAGTATGCGGGCCAGCAGCCTTTCGGGCGTGAGCGTGGTTTGAAGTACCCGGCTGGGCAAGGTTTGGATATGGGTCAGGGGAGTATTCGGTTTTTTTGCGTCAGCCAGGGCGGATACCGAACTGGCGTCGATCTGGGTCTGGGTGACTTTCTGGAGCACCAGCGTGCCGTTGCTGAAGTGGCCTTCTTCCGCCTGGGAAAAGACGGCAAGCCGCTGCCCTTTGTGGAATTCGTATAGCGTCACGCCCTCGACATCGCCGCTGGCCTTGAGCTGGGATATATTGATGATGCGCGTTCCGTCGCCGGATTCGGACGCGGCTTCCTTGAACCAGTAGCCGCTGTTGAGCCGGCTGCCGTCGGATTGGCCCAGCAGCGTCAGCTTGGCTTCGCTGGATTTGATTTCGGCGGCGGGCGTAATCAGTTCCGACAGCAGGAAAGCGCCTACCACCAGCGGGATGGTCACGGTCCACAACAAGGTCAGCAGCTTCATGCCGCTGACGCCCGAGACCCGCAGAATAACCAGTTCGTTGCGTTGAGCCAGGCCGGCCAGGGCCAGGATCGCGCCGATCAGCAGCCCTATGGGCAGCAAGTCGTACAGGCGCGTGGGTAGCGCCAGCGCTTGTATGTAGAACAGATTGATCAAGGTGAAATTGCCGCCCACGTTGTCCAGTTCTTCGATCAGTGCGAAAAACGTGAACAGCCCGACCAGCGCCAGTAAAACCACGGCGCTGGAGCGATAAATTTCGCTGGCGAGATAACGGCGGGCGGTGCGCATTGAATTGCTGGTGGCCTGATAGTCAGCACTAACTAACAAAAGTAGAAGCTTAACATTTGCGGGAGGCCATAAGGGCTGCCTTACCCGGGAATTTCCACTAGACGCATGCGTTTTTGTATGGTGCCGGTGCGGGACCGCAAATAGGAGGTATTGCGATGGGTATCGTAGTACGCCGGGTTGGGCAGCATGGCGGCCAATTGCGCGGCCTGGTATTGGCTCAGGGCGGCGGCGCTAACCCCATAATAATGCCGCGCGGCGGCCTGGGCGCCGAATATGTCCTCGCCCCATTGGGCCAGGTTCAGATACAGCTCCAGTATGCGCTGCTTGCTCATGACGAATTCGATCATGTAGGCCAGCACCAATTCCTGCCCTTTGCGCCAGTAGCTGCGCGATCCCGATAAAAACAGGTTTTTCGCCAATTGCTGGGTAATCGTCGAGCCGCCGCGCACTTTGCTTTTGCCGCGGTCGGCCTGCCGCTGGTTGTATTCCCAGGCTTTGCGTATGGCCTCCCACTCGACGCCTTCATGATCGATGAAGTTGGCATCTTCCGAGGCGATGACCGCCCGCTTGAGAGACTTGCTGATGGTTTTGTAGGGGACCCATTGGTATTGCAGGGCGGCCTTGGGGTTGGACTGCCTGAGTTCGTTCAGCGTTGCATCCATGAAGGCGCTGCCGCCGGGGTTGCGCACATTGAGCCAGAGCACCATCACGAACAAACCGAACTGATACAGGAGCAAGGCCGCAAACCCGATGAGCAGGGCGGTGCCCGCGACTTTTATTTTGTTTATTTTTTTTGCGGCCATGGCTTCACGTATCGACAAGCTGCTGCCGCAAGGCGCGCAACACAGGTTCCATGTCGGGGCTGACGCCATGCCAGATGGCAAAACTGGCCGCGGCCTGCCCCACCAGCATCCCCAGTCCGTCGGCCGTCTCCCGGGCTCCCTGTTCGTTGGCCTGCCGCATGAAAGCAGTCGCCTGGGATGCATACACCATGTCGTAGGCCAGCGCCCCGGCGCGGTAAAGCCCGCCGGGTAATTCAGGCGGAGTCTGCCCCAGGCTGCTGGAGGTGGCGTTAATGACGATATCCCATGGCCCGCCGGCATCGGCCAGGCTGCCGGCGGTCATCCGGCCGGCCAATTGGGACATATGGCCGATTACATGCTGGCGCAATTGTTGCGCTCGCTGCGCCGTGCGATTGACAAGATGCAGTTGGGCGCAGCCCGCGTCGAGCAAGGGGAAGACGACGCCCCGGGCGGCGCCGCCGGCGCCTACCAGCAATATATTCTTGCCCTTGGGCGAGTGGCCCAGGCGCAGCAAGTCGTTGAGCAGGCCCACGCCATCGGTATTGCAGCCATGCAGCCGGCCCTGGTTCATCCATAAGGTATTGACGGCGCCCGCCAGTTTGGCGCGCGCGCTCAAGTGCGCTTGCGCCAGGATAAAGGCTTCTTCTTTGAAGGGCACGGTTACATTGAGGCCGCGGCCGCCTTGCGCAAAGAAATCCGACACCACGCCCGCGAAATCATCCAGGGGCGCCTGGATTTTTTCGTAGCGCACGGCCAGTCCGGTCTGCCGGCCGAAATGCTCGTGTATGAATGGTGAACGGCTATGCTCGACAGGATGGCCGACAACGGCGTAGCGTTTGAAGGAAGTGGCGCTGGTCACGGCGTTGTGGTTTCCAATTGTTGATTCACGAAGTTCCATGTTCGCGTAATCACGAAAACATCGGTGTTTTTTGTCATGGAGGGCGGCAGCGGGGCGAAGGGCGCGGCCAGTTGAATGATGCGCATGGCGGCCAGGTTCAGTATGGCCTGGTCCGACGGCCGGTCGATCTCGGCGCGCTCCAGGGAACCGTCCTTGCGTATGTAAACGGTCAATTGCAGGCTGCCGTACATTTTTCCGCGCGCGGCTTCAGGATAATGCTCGGTGCCCAGCAGTTCGATTTTCTGGCGCCATGCCTCGACGTATTCGGCGTAGTCCACGGCCTTGGCGGAAGGGCCGGAAAATTGTTGCCGGGGCTGAGCGTTGTAGTGCTCTATGCGTTCTTTCAGGGCGCTGATCTGCGCATTCAGGACCAGGCTTTCCTGGTGGCGGCTGTCAGTGCCGGGATCGGGCGATTCTTCGAAGAGGTCGGGTTGTTTGCGTTCCGGACGTACTTTTTGCCGATCGAGCAGTTGTGTGTAAAGACGCAGTTGTTCGGCCTCCAGTTGTTCTTGCCGCCTGCGCAGGGCGGCCAGCACGATTTCGTCGGCCGATTCGGCCGCTGTGCGCGGCAGGGGCGAACTGGCTTGTCCGCTTGCCGCCTGCCCGCCGCCGTTGAGCTGTTTCTGGGCCAGCAGTTTCGGCTGGGCGGGTGCGGCCTGGCTGCCGGCATTGACCAGGGCGACCTCGAGCACGCTGGCCTGGGTTTTGAGCTTGGCCGGATGGGAAAAATGCACCGCCAGAACCGCCGCGTGCATGGCCAGCGACACTACCAGCGCCAGGCGCAAATAATCGTTGCGGGGAGCGCGTACTTGTAGCAGCAGGGCGGATAGCATGGACATGTCGGGTCCGCGAAGAAGAAAAAGATCAGGCTATTGCAGTTTCGCGCAGCCGGCAGTCAAGCTCAAGCGCTAATTCGTCGTATCCCAATATATCCAGAGTGATGATTTGGCCGCGCTCGAATTCAGGCAGGGCGGGAATGCGGGTCACCAGCGGTGCGCAGTTCAGGCGCACAAGGTCGTCGCGCAGCACGCTGGCTTCTACCGTATGCAGCCCTTGCTGTTGCAGCCAGCGCAGGCACCAGTAGCGCTCCATGGCGGATTGGTAGTCGCCCCACACCATGTATTGCGATTCGAAGGCGCCGATGATGGCGAACAGGTCGGCATCTTTGGGCTTGAAAGGCGCCACCAGCCGCGCCGATACGCCGTGCTCGACCGTGGCCAGCAACTGCCATTGATTGACCAGATCGACATAGCGGCGCAGCGGCGACGACGCCCATGCATACTGGGGCACGCCTATCGACTCGTGGGGCAGGGCATGCGTGGACATGCGAACCCGTCCGGTTTGCTGTGAACGGTAAATGCCGGGCACGCCATGTTGCGCCAGCAGTCCGCCCCAGATATTGTTGGTCAATATCATGTATTCGGCCACCAGCCTGTCCAGCGGCGCATTGCGCCGGCGCGGCACCAGTTGCACCGGTGTGTCGGGGTCATCGGGGGGGCCGTCCAGGACAAACGAATACTCGACGCGATTGTTGTTTTCCGGCTTGCCGCGCATTTGGTCGCGTTGCCCCGAAAGATGCAGCGCAAGCCCCCATAATGGGCGCAGCCATTCGCCGTAGGGCAAGTCGGAGCGCGGGTCGGCCAATGCCTCTTCGCTGACCTGTTCATCCAGTTGGTTGTGCCGCAGGTTTTCGCGCACCTGTATGCGCTCCAGCCGGGTTTCCGAGGAAATCAGTTCGCCGGTAGCCAGGTTGGCGGTCACATACAAGGACAGGGCCGGCCTGGGCAAGCCGGCGTCCAGCGAAAACGCGCAAATCAGTTCGTCGGGCAGCATGGGAATTTTCTGGCCGGGCGTATAGACAGTGGACATGCGCGCCCTGGCGAGCTTGTCGAGTTCGTTGCCGCGCGTTACGGCCAGGCCCGGGGCGGCTATATGGATACCCACCCGGATCATGTCGCCGCCTAGCTGCTCCACCGATAGGGCGTCATCGATTTCCGTCGTGCTGCTGTCGTCCACGGAGTAGGCGATGACATCGGCCAAGGGCAAATCGGCGCCGATCTCATCCAGTTGCACCGGCGCGAACTGGGTCCCTTTTGGAAAGTTCGTGGACATGAAGCGGTGCTGGTGCAGAGCCAGCGCATGGGGCCAGACGCCCAGCTGGAGCAGCAGTTTTTCGGGGCTGATATGCAATTTTTCGACGGCGGCGTCAAATGCTTTCCATTGCTGCGTATTCTTGTCGGGACGGGTCAGAAACGTGCCTGCCACTTCCGCAATGGCGGGCGGCAGTTGGCCGGCGACCAGTTGATCGACCCATTCCTGCTGCTGGGCGGCTTGTTTTTGCTTCTTTTCGATTGCCGCCAGGGCAGCCGCCAGGATGTCGGGCGGGGCCGGCCGGTACAGCCCCTTGCCGCGCCTGTGGAAATAAGCCGGCGCGCTGTTCAGGGCGAAGATCAGCCCGGCTTTTTCGACGGCGTTGGGCGTGTGTCCAAAATAGTCTTGCGCGAACGTGGCCGAATCGAATTCTTCTTGCGGCGCGCATTCCCACATGAAATCGATTTCCAGTGTCTGGGCAAGGGCGCGCGCCTGTTCGAGCATGGCCGCCGGGGCCGGTTGCTCGAAGCTGAACAACACGCTGGCGTTCTTTATTTTGCTGCGCTTGCCGGATTCGGACTCGACCTGCAGGGTGGAGTCGCTTTGCGAAAAAATCTTTTCCGCTTTGAAATTTCCGCTTTCTTCGTAAAGAACGTACATAATTTTCCATCGGGACACGCGCCAGGCGTGTCGGTTTGTGTGAGGTGGTCAGGTTATTTTTAGCTGGTTTCAAGCGAAAACGCCAAAACTTCGGGCAGCCATTGTTCGAAATCGGACAAACCGTGGTCGCCTCCTTCAAGAATACGGCCCTGGCTTCCCGCAAACCAGTCGGTCATTTCACGCCAGTCGAGCACGTCGTCGCCCTTGGCCGCCAGCAAATAATAGCGCTCGGGCCGGGCCGGCTTGCCTACCGCCATTTCAGCCAGTTCGTCGACGTATTCGGGTAAAAAAATGAAAGGGTCGTTCGAATGATACAGCGTGTGTTCGCCGACCTGTGTGGCCAGGTCGCGCGCGGCATACACCGCGGGGTTCAGCAGAGCGGCGCGGCATTTCCAGTGTTCAGCCAGGCAGGTGGCGTAATAACCCCCGAGCGACGAACCGATAATGGCAAGCTCGCGCTCGGGCCGCAGCCCCTGGCTTTGCATCGCTTGCTCGATCAGATGATTGGCCAGGGCCATGGCGCGCCGCGGACTGGCCGGCAACTGCGGACACACCCACTGATGCGCCAAGCCGCGTTCTTGCATGGCCTGCGCCATTAGCGTGGCCTTGTGCGACTGGGGCGATGAGCGAAAACCGTGCAGATAGAGGATCATGGCGCCTTTCAGGGTTGCAGAGAATCCAGAAGCCTTTGATGTATGCCCGCGAAGCTTCCGTTGCTCATTACCAGGATAGAGTCGCCAGGCTTGGCCGACAAGCATATGGCTTCGATCATTTTATCCATGTTGCCGTAGGCCGACGCCCGATCGCCCAATGGGGCCAGGATGACTTGCGGATTCCAGCCCAGGGCATGCTTGCCGGCGGTGGCGCCGAAGCAAAATACCAGGTCGGCTTCCTGCAGGGCCTCGGGCAGGCGCGCGGCCATGGTGCCCAGCTTCATGGTGTTGGAGCGGGGTTCGATGACGGCAAGGATGCGCTGGCTGCCCAGTTGCTTGCGCAGTCCCTGCAAGGTGGTCGCAATGGCGGTGGGGTGGTGCGCGAAATCGTCATAGACCTTGATGCCGCGTACCGTTCCGCGCAGCTCCATGCGCCGTTTGACACCCTCGAAGGCGCACAGCGCTTCGATGCCGACCTGCGCCGGAACGCCGGCATGCTCGGCGGCCGCAAGCGCCGCCAGGGCGTTCAAGCGGTTGTGTTCGCCGGTGAGTTCCCAGCGCAGGGTGCCTGCCGGCGTATCGTTGTGCGCCACATGGAAATTCGAGGCATGCGCGTTTGGCAGCGCCTGCCATTGACCTTGCTCGCCGAATGTCTGGACGGGCGTCCAGCATCCGCGCGCCAGCACGCGATCCAGGGACTCGCAGCTTGCAGGACGAATGATGAGCCCATGCGACGGAATGGTGCGCACCAGATGGTGGAACTGGGTTTCGATGGCGGTGAGATCCGAGAAGATGTCGGCGTGATCGAACTCCAGATTGTTCAGGATCGCCGTGCGCGGCCGGTAATGGACGAATTTCGAGCGCTTGTCGAAAAATGCCGTATCGTACTCGTCGGCTTCTATGACAAACAGCTTTTGGCTGGCCTGGTAGCGCGCCGATACCTTCAGGCCCGGGGCGATGCCGCCAATCAGGAAGTTGGGTTTCAGGCCCGCATGTTCGAGTATCCACGCGAGCATCGAGCTGGTGGTGGTTTTGCCATGCGTGCCGGCGACGGCCAGCACGTGCTGGCCCTGCAATATTGTGTCGCCCAGCCACTGAGGGCCGGAAGTGTAGGGCAGGCCCTGGTCGAGAATGGCTTCCATCAGAGGGTTGCCGCGTGCGACGACATTGCCGATAATGAACAGGTCGGGTTTCAGGCCGATCTGGCTGGCATCGAAGCCTTCTATCAGGCGGATGCCCTGTTCTTCGAGCTGGGTGCTCATAGGAGGATAAACGCCAGTGTCGCAACCTGTCACAGTATGGCCTGCCGCGCGCGCGATAAGCGCCAGGCCGCCCATGAATGTGCCGCAAATGCCCAGAATATGTAAATGCATTTTTATCCTCCGGCGCTTATTGTAGTCAGTTGAGCGTGTTTAAGTAGGCGGGGGCGGCGGCAGGGCTTGCCGCAAGGCGCGCCGCTGGCGGTGCTATCATGGACAAGCTTACGATTTTCTCAGGATTTGACTATATGATAAGGCGAGATTTCTTGCGCCATGCGGTACTGGCAACGGCCGGCATCGCGGTGGGCGCCTCATTGCCATCGCGGCCGGCGAATGCCGGCGCACTGCCGGCCGACCCCATATACGCGCGCGGTTTTCCCGACACCCAAGGCCGGCAGATCGAGCTTGCCCAATACCTGGGCAAGCCCTTGATCCTGAATTTCTGGGCTACCTGGTGCGCGCCTTGCGTCAAGGAAATGCCCGATCTGGACATGCTGCAAAAAAAATACGCTGCTGTGAATGTGGTCGGCTTGGCGGTCGATACCCTGGTCAATGTCGAAAAATTCGGCCAGAAGGTGCAAGTGTCGTATCCGCTGCTGATTGGCGGGCACGACGCGATTCAGTTGATGCGCACATTGGGCAACAAGCAGGGCGGCCTGCCGTTTACCATGGTATTCGACCACAAAGGGCAAGTGGCGAAACGGGTTCTCGGCCAGATAAAGCCGGATGAGCTCGACCGCTTTATAAAAGACATGGCCTGACACCATTGCATACCGGGAAATTTGCGGTCCTGAAAATGGCGCCGCCGCTTTTTCAGTAATAATTTATCTTTTTCATCAAGTTGCAATAGCCCGGCTTTAATGGACAAATACGCCTTTTTAGCGTAAAAAGGCGGTCTGTCTTCATAAAATATCCGCAATGGCGCAGCATATTCTTGTTTTGCACGGTCCCAACCTTAATCTGCTCGGCACGCGCGAGCCAGATGTCTACGGACGGCATACTTTAGCCGACATTAACCAGAATTTGCAGCGGTTGGCAACCGAACACGGCGCCAGTTGCAGCGTTTTCCAAAGCAATCATGAAGGCGCGCTGGTCGATCGCATCCAGGCCGCCGGCCAGGATCAGACCGATTTCATTCTTATCAATGCAGCGGCCTATACCCATACCAGCGTTGCTGTGCGAGACGCACTGGCCGCTGTCGATATCCCTTTTATCGAAGTGCATTTGTCCAATGTATACAAGCGGGAACCCTTCCGCCATCATTCCTATTTGTCCGATACGGCGCTAGGGGTGGTGGCGGGCCTGGGCGCCTTCGGCTACGAAGCCGCCCTGCGCTATGCTTTGGGTAATTAAGCCAGGCAAGCGCGGGGCGATCCTCTTTTAATTTTTTTAATCATTACGTTTGCTCTGTGCGATGGCGGCAGAGTGATGTTACGGGAAGTTCGTATGGACCTAAGAAAACTGAAAACCTTGATTGACCTCGTGGCAGAGTCGGGTATAGCCGAACTCGAAATCACCGAAGGCGAAGGCAAGGTCAGAATCGTCAAATTTTCCCAGGCTATGCAGCCCGTGGCTTATGCGCCCGAGGCCGCTCCCGCTGCTCCCGGCGGCGCCCGCCGCTCCGGCAGCGCCTGCCGCGCCGGTCGGCCATACGGTCAAAGCTCCCATGGTGGGCACGTTTTATCGCGCCCCCAATCCAGGCGCCTCGCCTTTTGTCGAAGTCGGACAATCCGTCAAAGAAGGCGAGCCGCTTTGCATCATCGAAGCGATGAAGCTTCTCAACGAAATCGAGGCCGACAAGTCCGGCGTTATCAAGGAAATTCTGGTTGAGAACGGCGAGCCTGTCGAATACGGTCAACCTTTGTTTGTGATTGGCTAATCCATGTTTGAAAAAATCCTTATTGCCAATCGCGGCGAGATCGCCCTGCGCATACAGCGGGCCTGTCGCGAACTGGGCATTAAAACCGTGGTGGTTCATTCCGAAGCCGACCGCGATGCCAAGTATGTCGCCTGGCCGACGAGTCGGTATGCATCGGCCCGGCGCCCGTCGCGCGACAGCTACCTGAATATGCCGGCGATCATTTCGGCGGCCGAAGTCACCGATGCCGAGGCTATCCATCCCGGTTATGGCTTTTTGGCCGAAAACGCCGACTTTGCCGACCGTGTCGAGAAAAGCGGCTTTGTCTTCATCGGTCCGCGGCCGGAATCCATACGCCTGATGGGCGATAAGGTCAGCGCCAAGCGCGCCATGATCGAGGCGGCGGTGCCTGTGGTGCCCGGTTCCGAGGGCGCTTTGCCCGACGATCCGCAAGAAATCCTGCGCATCGCCCAGGAAGTCGGCTACCCCGTCATCATCAAGGCGGCGGGCGGCGGCGGCGGCCGCGGCATGCGGGTGGTCTACACCGAGGCGGCCTTGCTGAATGCTGTCGCCATGACGCGTTCAGAGGCCGGCGCGGCATTCAACAATCCGGAAGTCTATCTCGAGAAGTTCCTGGAAAATCCGCGCCATATCGAAATCCAGATACTGGCCGACGGCGGGCGCAATGCGGTGTGGCTGGGCGAGCGCGATTGCTCCATGCAGCGCCGCCACCAGAAAGTCATCGAAGAAGCGCCGGCGCCTGGCATTGCCCGCGCGCCTGATCGAACGCATCGGCGAACGCTGCGCCGAAGCCTGCCGGAAGATCGACTACCGCGGCGCCGGCACTTTCGAGTTCCTGTATGAAAATGGCGAGTTCTACTTCATCGAGATGAACACCCGCATCCAGGTCGAGCATCCCGTCACCGAATGGTTACCGGCATCGATCTGGTGCAGCAGCAGATCCTGGTGGCGGCCGGCGAAAAATTCACGCTGCGCCAGCGCGACGTCAGTCTCAAGGGCCATGCGATCGAATGCCGCATCAACGCCGAAGACCCGTTCAGGTTCACGCCCAGTCCCGGGACGCATCACCAACTGGCACACGCCGGGCGGTCCCGGCGTGCGCATCGATTCGCACGTCTTCAACGGCTATTTCGTGCCGCCTAATTACGACTCGATGATCGCCAAGGTGATTACATATGGCGACACCCGCGAGCAGGCAATGGCGCGTATGGAAATCGCCTTGTCGGAAATGGTGGTCGAGGGTATCTGACCAATATCCCATTGCACCGCGAACTGATGCAGGATGCCCGTTTCATCGAGGGCGGCACCAGCATTCATTATCTGGAGCACAAGCTGTCGCAACGCCCCTGAGCGGTTCCAGATGTACTGGATGTCGCGGCGGGCTTAGGCCGGATTACACGCCTGGAGCGCTGATCCGGCCTCTATTTTTGACGGAAATGACTATGCGCGAACTCGTGCTGATTTGCCCGGAGGCACAGGCGGAAGCGCTTTCGGACGCTTTGCTGGAAGCCGGTGTCCTCTCGGTCTCGGTGGAAGACGCCGATGGCGACACGGAACTCGAGAGCCCGCTGTTCGGCGAGCCGGGCATGGAGCCGCAAGTGCAGGCCTGGACAGAAACCGGGTCGTGGCCTTGTTGCCCGATGGGCGGATCCGGCGCAAATTCTGGAACAACTGCGCGATGCCGGCATTGCCGATTATCAAGACGGGCAGTGGTTGCTGCGCGATGTCCCCGATGCGGATTGGGTGCGCCTGACCCAGTCTCAGTTCGGGCCGATCCAGGTCGGCCAGCGGATCTGGATCGTGCCCAGTTGGCATCGCGACGACCCTGATGTCCCGGCCGCGGCCGAGCGCCGGCTGGCCGGCGCGGACGGCATCATACATATCGAGCTGGACCCCGGGCTGGCGTTTGGAACCGGCAGTCATCCCACCACGCACTTGTGCCTGGAGTGGCTGGCCGAAAACCTGCGCGGCAATGAAACCCTGCTCGACTATGGCTGCGGCTCCGGTATCCTGGCCATTGCGGCAAAATTGCTTGGGGCCGGCAATATCCAGGCGGTCGATATCGACGAGCAGGCGGTCCAGTCGACCCGTTACAATGCAGAGGTCAATCGGGTCGAGGTGCTTGCCATGCTGCCCGATGAACTGCCTGCGGGACAAACCCAGGTGGTTGTGGCCAATATTCTGTCCAATCCTTTGAAGGTGCTTGCTCCCATGCTGGCCCATCGCGTGTTGCAAGGCGGTCATTTGGTGCTGTCGGGTGTGCTCGAACGCCAGGCGCACGAGGTCGCGCAGGCTTACGCTCCCTGGCTGGCCATGGACGTGTGGCGCGCCCGGGAAGGATGGGTCTGTTTGCATGGCCAAAGAACGGCCTGAGGGCCAGAAGATTTTTTACGCATATGGACCTGACCACGCGCTGCCCGCAATGTGGCACCATTTTTCCGATCAGCCTCGATCAATTGCAATTGCGCAAGGGTTATATCCGCTGCATCAATTGCGCGCATATTTTTGACGGCTACGAGGCGGTCGTGCCAGGCGGCGATGCGTCAGCCGCGCAGGCTTCCCCGGCGCCTGCCGCTGTCGACATGCCCAGCGTCCTGCGCCAGCGGCCGGTAAAAGAAGAACCTGTGTTTATCGCGCCGCCGGCGCCTGAACGCGCAAGCCTGGCCCAGCCTGCCTTCAGCATTTCGACGGCCCGGCGCGACGCCGGCCATGCCGCGCCGCGCGAGCCGGTCTTTCGCATGGGCGATGCCGCGCCCGCGCCCAGCTCCGCCGCTTTGCATGCGCCAGCGGAATCTGTACAGATTTACGCCGAACCGCGCACTGCGGTCCAGGACGATGATGAATACATGCCCGAATTCCTGGGCCGTGAAACGCCGCGATATCGCGGCGTGGTGAAATGGTTCTGGGGTGTCCTGATCATTGCCGGGTTGGCGTTGCTGTTGGCGCAGATGGGCTACGTATATCGCGCGCAAATCGCCAACCAAGTCCCCGCCTTGCGGCCTGTCCTGGTTCGCGCTTGCGTGCCCTTGCATTGCACAGTGCCCTACGCGCGGCGCCTGGACCTGATTTCCATCATGAGTTCATCCCTGAAAGCATCGACGAGCGCGGGCGGCGGGGCCGCTACGGCCTCCGATTCCATGAGGCTGCAATTCACGTTGCGCAATACTTACGACAAACCGCAGGAGTGGCCGACCCTCGTGCTGGACTTGACCGATTTTTCCGGTACGCTGGTGGTCAGGAAAAATCTTGCGCCGGAAAGCTATTTGACGCCCGAGGCGTTGCGCCAGCCCTTCGCCGCGTCAAGCGAGGTCACAGCCGGTGTGTCCATTGTCTTGAATGGCTTGAAGGTCAATGGTTATCAATTGAATAAATTTTTTCCATAAGGGATGTAATGTCTGACAAAGTTTTGATTTGCGGGTCCGTGGCGTTCGACACCATTGCGGTGTTCGAGGGACGGTTCAAAGAGCATATTCTCGCCGACAACATGCATTCGCTCAGCGTATCGTTTCTGGTACCCAGCATGCGCAAGGAATACGGCGGCTGCGCCGGCAATATTGCGTACAATCTGCGCTTGCTGGGCGGCGATCCGCTGCCCGTGGGCTCGGTGGGATCCGATGCGGGCGATTACCTGATCTATCTGCGGCAATTGGGCATAGATACCAGTTTGATCCGCGTGCTGCCCGATATGTACACGCCGCAGTGTTTCATTACGACCGATCTGGACAACAATCAGATAACCTCGTTTCACCCCGGCGCCATGATGCGGTCGGCTGAAAACGATCTGACCGGCCATCCGGCGGCCTGGGGCATCGTGGCTCCCGATTCGAAAGACGGCATGTTTGCCCACGCCCGGCGGATGCATGCGCAAGGCATTCCTTTCATCTTCGACCTTGGCCAGGCCATGCCCTTGTTCTCGGGCGACGATATGAACGAAATGATTGCTCTGGCGCAAATTCTCGCCGTCAACGATTACGAAGCTAGCGTGGTGACCCAGCGCACCGGGCGCGGCATGGCGGAAATCGCGCAGTCCATGCAGGCGGTCATCGTGACGCGCGGCAGCGAAGGCGCAACGCTTTACACCGATGGCGCCGAAACGAAAATCGATCCGGTCAAGGTTGAAAAGGTGGTTGATCCCACGGGTTGCGGCGATGCGCATCGGGCCGGATTGTTATATGGGCTTACACATGACTGGAGCCTGGTTGACGCCTGCCGCTTGGCGAACGTGATGGGCGGCTTTAAAATTGCATCGCAAGGTCCCCAGAACCATCGCCCTTCCCGTATCGACATCAGCGCGGCTCTTAATACGCATTATGGTTTGGATTTGCTGAATTAGACTGGGTCAGCTTACATACTGTGTATTGCAGCGATTTGCCGGCGGGCTGTTTGAAGGAGTTTCTCATGATTTCAACTTATATGCAGCGTTCGGGCGCACATACGGCGCGGATGGTTGCCATGGTTGCGTTGGCAGGCTCGATGGTTGTGCTGGCAGGTTGCGCAAACGATAACGCTTCCAGCTCGGTCTATAGCTATGGGCAGGCGCAACGCGAGCAAATCGTACGCATAGGCACGGTAGAGGCAGTCCGTAATGTCACTATCCAGAAAGACCACAGCAGCGGCGCCGGTGTCCTGGCGGGCGGCGCCTTGGGCGGGGTGGCCGGTAGCACGGTCGGCGGCGGCACGGGCAATATCCTGGCCACGATCGGGGGCGGCATCCTGGGCGCGGTGGCGGGCAACGCCGTCGAGAATCGGGTCGGTAAAACCCACGGTCTGGAGATCACGGTGCGCCTGGATAACGGGGAAACGCGTGTGATTGCGCAAGAGGCCGATGTGGCGATTGGCGTAGGCCAGCGCGTGCGCCTGATCAGCGGTAATGGGCCTACGCGCGTAGTGCCTATGTAGAACTGGTTTTACCGCCAGGCATGGCGTTCATCGCCGGGGGCGGAGCCTGCCGCCCCACCCAAACTGCGCCTATACCCCGAACAGGGAGAAGGTGAAGCGTTGCAGCACCATCATTGCTACCTGGGCCAGCACCAGCAGCACAAGAGGCGATAGATCGAGCCCCCCCAGATTCGGCAAAATACGCCGTATGGGATCAAGCAGCGGCGCGGTCAGGGTTTGCAGCACCGGCATAATCGGCGCAAGCGGATTCACCCATGACAAAATAGCCTGTATCAATGTGACCCATAAAATCAGGTTGAAGACCCATTTCAGCATCGTCAAGAGCGCTGTCAGCACAATGGGCAGCAGGCTATCGAGCGGCGGCAATTGTCCGCTTAGCGTCAGTACCGTCAAAAACAGGAAAATCACGGCGGTCAGCCAGCAGGCGAGCAGACTGGGCCAATCGATGCGCTTGCTGGGCGCCACCACCTTGCTTATAGGCTGGACGATCCAGTCGGTGATGCGCAGAACCGCTTGCGAATAAGGATTGAATGGATGCAGGCGGATAGTGTAGATCCAGGCGCGGACAATCAATGCGATTCCGAATAAGGAAAAGACAATATTGATGAGAAAGTGCAGGACTTCGCTGAGCATGGTTGAGCCGTAGGGAATTTCAGAAAGGCCATTGTCGCATGAGAGCCCAAGGCGTGAAAGCGGCTGCCGATAATTGAAACTGCCCGGCTGAACCGGGCAGTTTCAGGGATAGGCTGGCCATCCTTTTGCGGTATCCGAGATACATGGGTTTGTTTTGCCGCGGGCGAGGCTCGCGGCAAAACAGGTTTATGCCATCAAGGACGGCCGCCGGTTGGAAAAGGCCATGAAGCAGCCACATTTGGCGCTTTCTTGACGGCAGGTGCCGCTGTTGCCGCTTTAGTGGCTTTGGCGGCAGCTTTACTGTTGGCCTTTTTGGGCGCGGCCGGTTTAGCTTTGGCTGCGGGCTTGCTTGCGGCTTTCTGGGCAGGCGCAGCTTTCGTGGCTGCCTTTTTGGCCGGGGCCGCTTTCTTGGCTACGGTTTTGCTTGCAGCCTTTTTAGCTGGCGCTGCCTTTTTGGCGACGGCTTTTTTGGCCACTGCCTTTTTAGCTACCGTTTTCTTGGCGGCTGCTTTTTTGGCGGGTGCCGCTTTTTTTGCCGGTGCTGCTTTTTTGGCAACGGCTTTTTTAGCGACTGCCTTTTTAGCTACCGCTTTCTTGGCGGCTGCCTTTTTGGCGGGTGCCGCTTTTTTTGCCGGCGCTGCTTTCTTGGCTACAGTTTTGCTTGCTGCTTTTTTAGCCGGTGCCGCTTTCTTGGCAACGGTTTTCTTGACGGCTGCTTTTTTGGCGGGCGCCGCTTTCTTGGCGACTACGGATTTTTTCACGACAGCTTTTTTCGCTGGCGCTGCCTTCTTGGCGGGTGCGGCTTTCTTGATAGCCGTTTTGGTTGCGGCTTTCTTGGCTGTTGCCATAGTAATGCTCCTTGAGATTGAATCGTAGAGAACGTCCACCCATTTGATATGGCCCCCACCTGGGGCGCGACCCATCTCAAATGGCGCAAGCGTGTAAAGCACAATTAGTACTTTACACGCCTAGAGTCTAACGTAAGCTCTCGCTCTATTCCAAGCATTATTCCCAGCTTAATGCGCCGCCGGTCTGGTATTCGATCACACGCGTTTCGAAGAAATTGCGTTCTTTCTTGAGGTCGATCATTTCCGCCATCCATGGGAAGGGATTTTCTTCCTGCGGGAATAGCGGCTTCGATGCCGATCTGCTGGCAACGGCGATTGGCAATGAAGCGCAAATACGACTTGAACATCGGTGCGTTCAAACCCAGCACACCGCGCGGCATCGTGTCTTCGGCGTAAGCGTATTCCAGTTCTACCGCTTTGCGGAAGAGTCCGCGCATTTCTTCGCGAAATTCAGGCGTCCATAGATGCGGGTTTTCGAGCTTGATGGTATTGATGAGGTCGATGCCGAAGTTGCAGTGCATGGATTCGTCGCGCAAGGATGTACATGTACTGCTCGGCGGCGCCGGTCATCTTGTTCTGCCGGCCCAGCGCAAGAATCTGCGTGAAGCCGACATAAAAGAACAGGCCTTCCATCAGGCATGCGAACACGATCAGCGATTTGAGCAGCGTCTGGTCGGCTTCCGGCGTGCCGGTCTTGAAGTGCGGATCGGCGATGGCGTCGATGAACGGGATCAGGAATTCGTCTTTGGCCCGGATCGACGGCACTTCGTTGTACGCGTTGAAGATTTCGCGACTTCGTCCAGATCCAGGCTTTCGACGATGTACTGGTAGGCGTGGGTGTGGATCGCTTCTTCGAACGCCTGGCGCAGCAGGAACTGGCGGCATTCGGGCGCCGTGATGTGGCGATAGGTGCCCAGCACGATGTTGTTGGCGGCCAGCGAATCGGCGGTGACGAAGAAGCCGAGGTTGCGCTTGACGATGCGGCGCTCGTCTTCGGTCAGCCCATTGGGATTCTTCCACAAGCGCGATGTCGCGCGACATGTTGATTTCTTGCGGCATCCAGTGGTTGGCGCAAGTGGCCAGGTATTTTTCCCAGGCCCATTTGTATTTGAACGGGACCAGCTGGTTGACGTCGGTCTGGCCGTTGATGATGCGCTTGTCGGCGACGTTGACACGGTGCGCGGCGGCGACGGGCGTCGGCAGCGCCGGATGCCGGCCGCGGCAGCGGCGCCGTCGAATGGCGTCGTCGTCCGTGCGGCGCGGGGCCGCGGCATTGCCGCCGGCGCGTCGCGGGCGAGGTATCGGGGTTGTACTTCTTCGTCCCAGGACAGCATTAATAATGTCCGGTATCAGGTTATTGGCAGGCTTCGCATTCTTCGAAACCAGGGTCGCCTGGTCGCATGGTGCATGCCGACGCCCGATGAGTTCCGGCTTCGGGCAGACGATCGCCTGCGCAGCGACTGCGGCGGCTGCAGCGGTATGGGGTCATTGGCGACGGCATTCAGTTCGCCGCCGCGGCCGGTGGATTTCTCGGCGCTGGTGGCGCCCATGGTAGCGCAGGTAGTAGGTCGTTTTCAGGCCGCGCTGCCATGCCAGCTTGTAGGTGTCGTCGAGCTTCTTGCCCGATGCGCCTGCCATGTAGATGTTGAGCGATTGCGATTGATCGATCCATTTCTGGCGGCGCGATGCGCATTCGACCAGCCAGCGTGGGCTCGACTTCGAATGCAGTGGCATACAGTTGGCGCAGTTCGTTGGGAACGCGATCGATCTTGGCCAGGCTGCCATCGAAATACTTCAGATCGGCGACCATGACCTCGTCCCACAGGCCGAGCTTCTTTCAGGTCGCGCACCAGGTAGTCGTTGACGACGGTGAACTCGCCGGAGAGATTCGATTTGACGTACAGGTTTTGATAGGTTGGGTTCGATGCACGCAGATACGCCAATAATATTGGAAATCGTCGCCGTGGGGGCAATGGCAACGCAATTGGAGTTGCGCATGCCGTACTGTTTGATGCGTGCTCGCAACGCTATCCCAGTCGAGCGTGCTGCTGTCGTCGACTTCGACGTAGCCGCCGCGTTCTTCGCGCAGCAGGGCCAGCGTGTCTTGCGGCAGGATGCCGCGATCCCACAACGAGCCTTGAAACGATGCGTAACGGCCGCGCTCGGCGGCCAGGTTGGTGGAGGCCAGATAGGCGTAATAGCAAACCGCTTCCATCGAGCGATCGGCGAACTCGACGGCGGCATCGGAGGCGTACGGCACGCGCATGATGTGCAGCGCAGTCCTGGAAGCCCATGATGCCCATGCCCACGGGACGATGGCGCACATTGGAGTTGCGCGCCTTGTCCACGGCGTAATAATTGATGTCGATCACGTTGTCGAGCATGCGCATGGCGGTGGTGATGGTGCGCTTGAGCTTGTCGTGGTCGAGCGCGATCTGGCCGTCGGCAGCTTCTTCAGGTGCGCGACCAGGTTGACCGAGCCCAGGTTGCACACGGCGATTTCGGAGTCGTTGGTGTTGAGCGTGATTTCGGTGCACAGGTTGGAGCTGTGCACGACGCCGACGTGCTGCTGCGGCGAGCGGATGTTGCAAGGATCCTTGAAAGTGATCCAGGGGTGGCCGGTTTCGAACAGCATCGACAGCATCTTGCGCCACAGGCGTCAGCGCGGGCATTTTCTTGAACAGCTTGCAGTTCGCCGCTGGCGGCCTTGGCTTCGTAGCCGATGTAGGCCTCTTCGAAGGCCTTGCCGACTTGTCGTGCAGGTCGGGGGTGTCGGACGGCGAGAACAGAGTCCATTCGCCGGCTTCCATGACGCGCTTCATGAACAGGTCGGGAATCCAGTTGGCGGTGTTCATGTCGTGCGTGCGGCGGCGTTCGTCGCCGGTGTTCTTGCGCAGTTCCAGGAACTCTTCGATATCCAGGTGCCAGCGTTTCCAGATAGGTGCAGACCGCGCCCTTGCGCTTGCCGCCCTGGTTGACCGCCACGGCGGTGTCGTTGACGACTTTGAGGAAGGGCACGACGCCCTGGCTTTCGCCATTGGTGCCCTTGATGTGGCTGCGCAGCGCGCGCACAGGGGTCCAGTCGTTGCCCAGGCCGCCGGCATATTTGGCCAGCAGGGCGTTTTCCTTGATGGCGTCGTAGATGCCTTCGAGATTGTCGGCCACCGTGGTCAGGTAGCACGACGACAACTGCGAATGCATGGTGCCGGCGTTGAACAGGGTCGGCGTCGAGCTCATGAAGTCGAACGAGGACAGGATTTCGTAGAACTCGATGGCGCGGGTTTCGCGATCGATTCTCGCCGATCGCCAGGCCCATGGCCACGCGCATGAAGAATACCTGCGGCAGTTCGATGCGGCTGGCCGCGGATGTGCAGGAAGTAGCGGTCGTACAGGGTTTGCAGGCCGAGGTAGGTGAATTGCAGGTCGCGCTCGGCGTTCAGCGCCTTGCCCAGCGGGCCAGGTCGTATGTTGCCAGCTTGGGTCGAGCAGGCCGCCTTCGATGCCGCGTTGCGATGAAGTTGCGGGAAATAATCGGCGTACCGCTCGGCCATGGCGGCTTGCGCGACTTCTTCGCCCAGCACTTCCTTGCGGATCGTGTGCAGCAGCAGGCGCGCGGTGACTGTGCTGTAGGCAGGGTCTTTTTCGACCATGCGCGCGCGCCGCCAGGATGGCCGACTTGAAGATTTCGTCGACAGGGATGCCGTCGTAGAGGTTCTTGACGGTTTCTTTGAGGATGGCGTCGGCCGATCGATGTCGTGCAGGCAGACGCAGGCGGCCTCGGTCGATGGTCGTGCGCAGTTGCGCCGGGTCGAGCGGGACGCGGACGCCGTTGTCGGTGACGTGCAGCGTGGCTGGTTCCGACGGGCTGGGCGCTTGCTTGCAGCGGCGCGTTCTTGCGAGCGCTTTTCGCGATACAGCACGTAGGCGCGGGCGACGTCGTGCTCGCCCGAGCGCATCAGGGCCAGTTCGACCTGGTCCTGGATGTCTTCGATATGGACGGTGCCGCCGCTTGGGCGATTGCGCGGACCAGCGCGTTGACGACCTGGCCGGTCAAGGTTTTCGACCAGTTCGCGCACGCGCGCCGAGGCGGCGCCTTGGCCGCCATTGACCGCCAGAAAGGCTTTGGTCAGCGCGATGGCGATCTTGCCGGGTTCGAAACCGACGACGGCGCCGTTGCGGCGGATGATATGGAAATCAGGCCCTTTATTATTAGTGGCGGCATTGCCGTCCGATGTGGCGGACGGATTCTGGCGGGCGGATTCGGACCTGGCCTCAGCGGTGTGTGTCGTCTGCATGGATACTCCTGAGCGTGATTGGGCGTGCGTTTAAAGCGCGTTGGACAGCGTTTTTAGCGATGGTGGACTACAAATGAAATAGTGGGTGAACGAAAGTGTGTTCAAGGCAAGCTATTATTGTCATTAACCACTATATATTGTGGTTTGCTTGGTGTTGATCACTAATTGTAGTGATTGATCCGATGTGAATCAAGCCCGAAAGGGGCTTGATTTTTTATTTATTTATGGTTTTTTTCATCGGAACAAAAGTACCCGCGGGCGGGAGGCCCGACAGGCTTGGCGCGGCACAGGTTTGGGCCGATTATGCGTGTATCCGCAAAATATTGTTAGCGTTCATGACAGGGCCTGTCATCCGCGCTTGCAAGGCTTCCAGCTTTTGCTGATAACTGGCGGCATTGGCCGCCTTGATATGGCCGAAACCGCGCACCATTTGCGGCAGTTCGGCCAGTTCAAGGGCGATGGGGAAGTTGCCTGGGTTCAGGTGCCCGAGCATGCCCAGAACGGCCTGGCGATAATCCCGGATCAGCCTGCGCTCCATTCTACGCTCCGCAGTATATGAAAATACATCCAGCCACGAGCCGCGTACCGCTTTGCAGCGGGCCAGCAGCCTGAAGATTTTTTCAGTGCCTGGGCCCAGCGTTATTTTCCTTGGAACCCCGGTCAGGGGATCCCGCCTGGCCAGCAAGGGGGGAGCCAAATGGAAGCGCAAGGTGAAATTTCCTTCGAATTTTTCGCGCAGCTCCTGGCGGAAGTCGCCGTTGGTAAACAGGCGGGCGACTTCGTATTCATCTTTATAGGCCATCAGCTTGTAGAGCGATTGCGCCACTTTTACCGCCAGACGCGGCTTGGCCCCAGGCCGCAAAGCCTGTTCGGCCGCGAGTACGGCTTGCACGACCTCGGTATATTGTTTGGCGTAGGCGGCGTTTTGATAGGCTGTCAGCGACGTCCGGCAGCGTTCGACAACCGCGTCCAATGATTCGGGCAGATGCAGGACCACCGATTTTTCGGTGGACGGCTGCAAGGCGGCGGGCTGCCATGCCGCCAGGCGGCCTGTGCGGAATGCTTCCTGGTTGGCCTGCACCGCAATACCGTTGAGTTCCAGCGCTTGCATGATGGCGCCTTCGCTCAAGGGAATGCCGCCGTGCTGCCAGGCAAAACCCAGCATCATCATATTGGCCAGGATGCTGTCGCCGAACTGCTGTTCGGCCGCCGAATGCGCGTCAAGCAGCCGGGTGTTCGATGCGCCGGCGGCCGCGCGTATGGTGTCGACCAGCGGCTGGGGATTCAGGCTTGCTTGCGGATCGCGGGTGAATTCCGCGGTGGGTGCCAGATAGGTATTCAAGGCTACCTGGGTCTTGCCCGTTTGCAGCGTCTTCAAGGCCTCGGGGCTGGCTGCTGCTACGACATCGCAAAATATCGCGATATCGGCTTGTTGCGCATCGATTCGCACCGCCGCTGTCGGGTCGGCATTATCGGACAGTCGTATGTGGCTGATCACGGTGCCGCCTTTTTGCGCCAGGCCGGTAATATCCAGCACCGATGCGGCGCGGCCCTCCAGATGCGCGGCCATCGAAAGAATAGCGCCTACGGTAATGACGCCGGTGCCGCCTATGCCAGCCACCAGAATGTTGCAATGCCGTCCGGCGGGTCTTGCTTCAGGTTCCGGCAGTTGCCCGATCAAGGCTTGCAGGCGGTCGCGCCCGGCGGCTTGGGCGGGCTTGCCGCCTTTGCGCGGTGCGCCTCCAATAACCGATACGAAGCTGGGGCAAAATCCGTCGACGCAGGAATAATCTTTATTGCAGCTGGATTGGTCGATCGCGCGCTTGCGGCCAAAAGGGGTTTCCACCGGTGTCAGCGACAGGCAGTTCGATTGCGTGCCGCAATCGCCGCAGCCTTCGCACACCGCCGTGTTGATGAACAGGCGGCGGGCGGGATCCGGATATGTATTTTTTTTGCGCCGCCGGCGTTTTTCGGCGGCGCAGACTTGATCGTGAATCAGCACGGTCACGCCCGCGATATCGCGCAGCTCGCGCTGCAGGCGGTCGAGTTCATGGCGATGATATACGCTGACGCCCGCCGCCAGGGCGACGCCCTCGTATTTATCAGGCTCGTCGGTGGTGATCACTACGCGCTTGACGCCTTCGCCCAGCAGTTGCTGGCAGATGCGCGGCACTGAAAGCGTGCCGTCCACCGGCTGGCCGCCGGTCATGGCCACGGCGTCATTGAACAGGATTTTGTAGGTGATGTTGGCATCGGCCGCGACGGCCTGGCGGATGGCCAGATAGCCCGAGTGAAAATAAGTGCCTTCGCCCATGTTCTGAAAAATATGCGGCATGCTGGTATAGCGCGACAGGCCTATCCAGTCGGCGCCTTCCCCGCCCATTTGCGTCAGCCCGCTGGTGCCGCGATCCATCCAGGTCGCCATATAGTGGCAGCCCACGCCAGCCAGCGCCTGGCTGCCTTCGGGCACCTTGGTCGAGCTGTTGTGCGGGCAGCCAGAACAGAAATAGGGCCGCCGGCTAAGGCCGGCCGGCTGGGCGGGCAAGCCGGGCAAAAGCGCGCAGCCGGATTCTTCCAGCGCAACCCCTGCGGTTTGTTTCAGCCACCGGCGCAGGGCGCCCGCCACGAGCGCGGGGCGCAGTTGCCCGGTCGAAGGAACCAGAATTTCGTTTTCCAGATCGCGCTTGCCGGCGATGCTGGGGCGCACGGCCTGATTGAATAAAAGGTCTTTCGCCTGGCTTTCGATCAGCGGCCCTTTTTCTTCGAGAATAAGAATGTGATCCAGTCCTGCCGCAAATTGAATAAAGCCAGGCTCGTCGATTGGCCAGCTAAGGCCTATTTTGTAATGACGCAAGGCGGGCAGCGCGATTCCGGGATGGCTTGCCGCCAGTTGCTCCAAGGCATCCAGCGTATCCAGATAGGCCTTGCCGGTGGTGACGATGCCCAGCCTGGCCCCCGGCGCCGCGTCAATAATGCGATCCAGGGTATGTTGGCGCGAAAAGGCTTTTACGGCGAGCAGGCGATCGGCAATCCGGTTCTCGATGGCGGGGGTCAGGAATTCGCGCGCGCTGTATTCCAGCGCGCCCTTGTGCGGATCGCTGTCGCTGGTCGAAAAATCGGGTATGGCTTGCAGGGTGAAGGAGCGTCCGCTTTCCACGGTTTCGGTGACAGCCTTGAAGGCGACCCAGGCGCCGGAATAGCGCGACAAGGCCCAGCCCCAAAGGCCGAATAGTTCGTACTCTTCCACCGAAGCCGGATGAACGATGGGAATGCCCCATGCCAGCAAAGACGTTTCGCTGGCATGCGGGATGGACGATGAGGCGGCGGTGTGGTCATCGCCGACAATCAGCAGCACCCCTCCATTCCTGGATGCGCCGGCGGCATTGCCATGGTGCAAAGCGTCGCCGGCGCGATCCACGCCGGGGCCTTTGCCGTACCACATGCCGAAGACACCGTCGACGCGGCGATCTTCGCGCACGCCGGCCTGTTGGGTACCCATGACGATGGTGGCGCCCAGATCCTCGTTGACGGCGGGCAGAAAACTGATTTGATGATCGTCCAGCAGGCCCTTGGCGCGCCACATGGCCAAGTCCACGCTCGCCAGCGGCGATCCGCGGTAGCCGGTGACAAAGCCGGCGCTGTTCAGGCCGCGCCGCTGATCGGCCCGGCGCTGGGCAAGCAACATGCGCACCAGGGCTTGGGTGCCGGTCAGGAAAATCCGGCCCGAGCTTGCTGTCAGATTGTTGGAAAGCTGGTACTGCGTATCGATGTTGGGGGTGGACATAGTGAGACTCCGGTATTCCAACCCATGATAGATAGTTGTCCCTCTGTTTTTATTGCGTTTTCCTAGCGTAAAATCCCTAGTTATTGAAATGAACATTTCGTTTAAAAGCAAAAATGGACAAAACCGATATAAAAATTCTTCGGCAGCTGCAAAAAGAAGGTCGTTCGTCGGCTCAGCAGTTGTCCGAGCATGTAGGCTTATCGGCGGCTCCCGTGTGGCGCCGGGTAAAAGCGCTGGAAGCGGCCGGGGTGATTCAGGGCTATTACGCCCAGGTCGATCGCAACAAGGTCGGTTTGCAAGGCTGCATGTTTGTCCAGATCGGCCTTGAAAGGCATTCCGCTGAAATTGTCGAGAATTTCGAGCGCTCGGTGCGCGATGCGCCGGAAATCCTGGAATGCTATGCCGTTACCGGCGATTCCGATTTTCTGCTGAAAATATTGGTGCCCAGCCCCGAAGCTTACGACAGCTTTCTGCACCGGTTTTTATTCAACCTGCCGGGCGTGCGGCAGACCAGAACCATCGTCGCCTTGCGCGAAATCAAGCACGATGTGAAATTGCCCATATAGTTGCGCCTGCCCCGGCTCATTGCGCCGGGGTGCCGGCGATTTCTCATGATGGCGCGCGCCGATTGCGGCTCTCCGCCCGCATTTTCGCGCGATGAGGCTAAAATCGTTTACGTTTCCCGTTTAATAGGAAGGCCTCTTTATGCACGATTTCCTGTTCCGCCCGCGCACGCTTCTTGCCGGGTTCGCCACCATAGTGCTTGCGGCCGGTTGCGCTGTTCCACCGGCGGGCAAACCGTCGGCGCCGCAACCGGTGGCCAAGGCGGTGCCTCAGTGCCAGGCCGCTGCCGTGGGCGATGCCCTGGCCGGCAATTGGCTGAGCGTACGCAAGCAAAAGGGTGTGGCCGGCGAGCTGCGTACATTGTTCACCTTGCATCCGAATGGGGCAATGGCATACAGCGAACAGGTAAAGCGCGGCAAGAACCCTTCGCAGGGATTGGACGAAGGCGGCTGCTGGCGGCACGAGCAACAGTCGCTGGTGCTGCAGACCCTGCTGTCGAACGGCGCGCCGGTCAATCTTGACGACCCGATTTATACGAATCGCTATACCGTCGTATCGGTCAGCGGCAATACCTTGACATTGCGCAAGTCGGATGGCGTTGCCATCAAGGCCAGGCGCATGTCGCCGGGATACCGTTTGCCGTTCTAGGGTGAGTGGTGTTTGCTTGGCGCAGTTGTGCCGGCAGAGACGATGCCAGGATGTTGTGGCTGGGCAGGGTTTGGATCTTTTGCTGACGGGGCTTTTCTTGCCTGCGGCCGCTTGAAGTTGTCTGTTGGCGGTGTTTGTATTGTTTGCTGGCGGTGTACGTATTTGCTGGTGGGGTTCGTATTGTCTGCTGGCGATGGTCGTATTTCTGGTGCCGTCCGTCGGGGGTAAGGCCTGTGGCGTCCAGCCCGGTCGGCCGTTCAGGCGCCTGCGCGCCTGACGGCGCGCGCTAATCTCGTCCGGCGGCCGCTGCCTGGTGGGGTTCTTCTCGGTCGCCTCGGCGGCACGCCTCCCTACGATTCCACTTGCTCGGCCTCCGACGGGCTGGCCACCACAGGCCTTACCCCCGACGGACTCTGATGTGTCTTAAACACGGGCGCTGGCACGGTCTGGGTTCTTGCGCTTGTTGGGATCGTGTGTTTGCTGATCGAAGACGTTACAGTGCCCGGCAATTTCCGGCCCCTACGGTGGGCCGAAAATAGCCATACACGATTGGGCATGCGACGGGGGCTGTGGCGTCGATGCGATTACGGTCAATCTCGCAGATCTTGCCGCGTAAGGTGATCATGGGCCTTGGGGGCTGTGATCAGGGCTGTGAGCACCTTACACAGATTTTGGAATGCGGGGCTCGTGCCATTGCGCTGGCTGGTGGCATCCTTACACGGTTTTTGAAAGGCGAGACCGAGCGTATCAAGGGATACAGCAGCCACGAAATCATCGGCAGCATTTCAGTCGCTTTTTTCCCCGACACGGATCGCGCGGCCGACGCATGCCCGAGTTTCCACTTGCGTGACATGATCGGCGCACGAAAACACCCTCCACATTACGGCAATCGCGTATGGCCCTCTTGCCCCGTGCAGGGGCGAGAGGACCGGGCACCGCAAACTCTTTCGACCCAAAATCTGTAGCCAACGAAGCGCAAGAATCCAAGCCGTCCCGGCAACCGTGGCCACACGACACTGTAGTCTGGCGGGGGTCATGCCGGTGGGAGCCAGCCCGTCGGAGGCCGAGCAAGCGGAAACGAAGGAAGGCGCGCCGCCGAGGCGACTCAGAAAAACTCCAGCAGGCAGCGGCCGCCGGACGAGTTTAGCGCGCGGTGTCAGGCGCTGTGGGCGCCTGACCGGCCGACCGGGCTGGCTCCCACCGGCATGACCCCCGACGGACGGCACGAGAAATACCCACATCGCCAGCGAACAATACAAACACTGCCAGCGAACAATACAAACACCGCCAGCAGACAATACGAACACCGTCGGCAGACGAGTCAAAACGATGTGACACCTTGGCTCGCGCCACCGGGCAATCACATCGCTATCCCGTGCTATGGCCGTGTCCGCAGCGGTTCAAGTACGCGTCATCCATTCCAGGGTGGTGTATCCGCGGTTGCGCTCAAACCGCCGCCAGGCGCTCCAGTACCAGGTCGCGCCCCAATATTGTCAGCACGGCGCCGATGGCGGGGGTTTGCTTCTGGCCTGTTACGGCCAGGCGCAATGGGATGGCCAGCTTGGGCATTTTCACGCCATGTTCGGCCAGGATGGCCTTGATCAGCGCGTCCAGCGCTTCGGCGGTCCATTCGGGCAGGGCTTTCGCCTGTTCCGCAAAGCTGGACAATAGCGCCGCGGCCGGTTCATCCATATGTTCGGCACGCAGTTCGGCGCTGGCGGGCGTATACGGGCCGCAAAAAAGCATGGCGCCATCGGCAAGCTGGTTCAGCGTTTCGGCGCGGTCCTTGAGCAAGGCCATTACCGCGGGTAAATCGACGGCTTGCGGATTGCCTTGCTTTGCCGCTATGCGCGGAGCGACGCGAGCGGCCAGATCAGCGTCGCTGCTGCCTTTAATATAGTGGGCGTTGACCCAGTTCAGCTTTTTGGGATCCCATTGCGCCGCCGATTTGCTCAGGTTGCGGGTATCGAACCATTCGACCAGTTGCTCGCGCGTGAACAGTTCGTCGTTGCCGTGGCCCCAGCCGAGGCGGGCCAAGTAATTGACCATGGCCTCGGGCAGGTAGCCCTCGTTGTCGTACTCCATGACATTGACGGCGCCATGGCGCTTGGAAAGCTTCTCGCCATCGGGACCCAGGATCATGGGTACGTGGCCGTATTCCGGCAGGGCGGCGCCCAGTGCGCGTAAAATATTGATCTGGCGAGGCGTGTTGTTGACATGATCGTCGCCGCGCAGGACATGGGTGATTTTCATATCCCAGTCGTCGACCACCACGCAAAAATTATAGGTGGGTGTGCCGTCGGGCCGCGCAATGACCAGGTCGTCCAGTTCGCCGTTGTCGAAGCTGATGTGGCCTTTGATCAGGTCGTTCCAGCCGGTGGCGCCGTCCAGCGGGTTTTTGAAGCGCACCACCGGTTTGCGGCCCGCCGGAATGGCCGGCAGGGTTTTGCCGGGCGCTGGCCGCCAGGTGCCGTCGTAGCGCGGCTTAAGCCCCGCTGCGCGGGCTTTTTCGCGCATGGCTTCGACTTCGTCGGGGCTGCTGTAGCAATAATAGGCGGTGCCTTCGGACAGCATTTTCTGGACTACCTCGCGGTAGCGATCCATTCTTTGCATCTGATAGAACGGCCCTTCGTCGGGCCGCATGTCCAGCCATGCCATGCTGTCGAGAATGGCCTTGACGGCTTCGGGCGTGGAACGCTCCAGGTCGGTGTCTTCGATGCGCAGCACGAAGGTGCCTTTGTGGTGGCGCGCGAACGCCCATGAAAACAAGGCGGTGCGGGCGCCGCCCAGGTGAAGATACCCAGTGGGAGACGGTGCGAAGCGTGTGCGGACAGCGGAAGGAGTGGACGTGGTCATGGTTAGTCGTTAGGCTTTGGCATGTTCCAGAGGTGGGCGCATGCGCGGAAAAAGTAGCAAGAGCCCTATTTTAGAGTACACAACCATTTTCGTTTGAACCGGATGAGTATGCTGCGACATCGCCTTGCCGCATTGTTTGAGCCTGATACGCTGGTGGTGCTTTCCGACCGCGTGCTGCCTATCGCTCAAAGCGTGCCGCGTACGCTGCAAAACACGATCACCATCATCGCTGTCGGCCCCGGCGCGCCTGTCGTCGTGCCAACGGCGCTCAATGGCGTAGCCGCCGGATCGCGGGTGGATCAGGCCCTGGTTTGCGTCGCGTCCGGGCGTTTGCCCGAGTCGCTTGCCGCCTTGAAGGCTTGCCGGCCAAGATGCCTGACGCTATTGCCCAACGGCAGTCCGTCGGCCGATCCTGTCGAAGATGCAGTGTATTGCCGGGCCTGGGGCGTATTGAACGATTGCATGATTCTCGGCCCACGCTCTTTCGGCATACAGCGGCCGCACCTGGGCATCAATTTAAGCCATGAGGCGCATGTGGGGCTGGGCGGGCGGGTTGCCCTGGTGGCTCAATCGCGTTCCATAACGGCGTCGGTCCTGGATTGGGCCGAGGACGTCAGGCTGGGCTTCTCCGCGGTGGTCTCGCTGGGCGACGAAAGCACGATCGATGTCTCCGACGTGCTGGATTACCTGGCGATGGACCCGCGCACCGACAGCATTGCGTTGTACCTGGAAGAAACCTCGTCTTCGCGCCGTTTCACCAGCGCCCTGCGCGCCGCCGCCAGCGTCAAGCCCGTGATCGTACTAAAGGTGGGGCAGAATGCCGACGCGGCCTCGATGGAGGAAGCGGTGTTCAATGCTTTGCTGCGCCGCGCGGGCGCGGTGCGCATTCGTTACTTTGTTCAATTGTTCTCCGCCATCAAGGTGCTGGTCTACACGCGGCGTCCGCGCGGGCGCAGGATTGCGCTTTTTTCAAATGGCGATGGCGCCGCTCAACTGGCGCTGGATGTCATGGGCGATACGGCGCAGGTGTTTCGGGCCGAACTGGCGCCGGCCAGCGTCCGATCCCTGGCCGAACTGCTGGAAGAGGGCGCCAAATGCCACAATCCCGTGGTCACTTACGCGTCCTTGCCGGCTGAAACGCTGCGCGAAATCGTCAATATCCTGGTGGACGATCCCGGCGTCGACGGGGTGCTGGTGCTGCTGGCGCCCGATCCGCTGTCCGACCTGCACAGCGTGGCCCGCGAACTGGCCGCCATATCCCCCGATGCGCGCAAGCCCATCGTTACCTGTTTCATGGGCGATGCGTCCATGCGACCATTGCGGCATGTGCTCGATAGCGTGGGCACGCCGGCTTTCCGGACGCCGGAATCGGCGGCCAATGCCTTCGGAATCCTGGCTTCGTATCATTACAACCAGACCTTGGCGCAGCAGACTTTGCCGCCCGAGCCCCTGAGCAAACCGCCCTTGCTTGAGCAGGCCAGGGTGCTGCTGCATGGCATTCAACGCCAGCACCGCCGTCGCCTGACCGAAGGCGAATGCCGGGAGCTGCTGGCCTGTTTTCATGTGCCCTTGCAATACGAAGCCGGCGAGGGCGCGCCCTCGCAAAGCCGGTACGATGACAGCTCGCCGATATCTATCCAGGTGCGCCGCGATGCCAAGTTCGGACCTTGGATCGCTTTCGGAGCCGGCGGGCAGGACGCTTCGTTTGAGCATCCGCGCAGCGCCCTGGAGTTGCCGCCTCTGAATGGCTATCTGGCTCGCCAGCTGATTCTGCGCAGCAGCGTATGGCAGCGCCGGCTGGCGCGTCAAGCCACGCCGGCCGCGTTCGATCTGCTGCAGGAGTCGCTGGAGCGGATTTCCGAATTGGTCAGCGAGTTGCCGGCGCTGGAGTCGCTGCTTATCGATCCTCTGTTTGCCGGTGATACGCACCTGAGCGCGCGCGCCATGCGCATCGAGCTGACCAGCGAGTCCATGCCGGCATTGCCTGAAACCACGCGTTACCGGCATATGGCGATTCATCCTTATCCGCGCCGGCTGGCGCAGGCCAAGACCTTCAAGGATGGCAAGCCGTGGATGCTGCGGCCGATCCGGCCCGAGGATGCCCAGCCTTTGCAGGAGTTCGTGCGCGGCCTGTCCGACGAATCCCGCTACATGCGCTTTGTTTCCATGCTGCGCGAACTTACCCCGCGCATGCTGGCGCGTTATACGCGCATCGATTACGATCGCGAACTGGCATTGGTGGCGACTGTGCAAGTGCCCAATCCGGAACACCGGGGCCATCCGCGTGAACAGATCATCGGCTTCGCGCACTACTTGCGCAATGCCGACGGGCGCGGCGCCGAGTATGCCCTGGTAATCGGCGATGCATGGCAGCGCCGCGGGCTGGGCGCGCAACTGATGGGCGGGCTTATCGAAGCGGCCCGGGACCAGGGGCTGACCTATATCGACGGCACCGTGCTGGCGACGAATCGCCCCATGCTAAGCCTTATGATGCATCTGGGCTTTCGGAATGACCACGATGAGCAGGATCCAACCATGCGCCGGGTATGGCTGGATCTGGGCGAAACCCGCCGCTTATAGCGGATTGGTCAGGCCAGCGTCTTGCGCAAGAAGGCTGAAATGTCGGCGATTTCTTCCAGGCAGACCGAATGCGGCATGGCATAGGTTTTCCAGCTTACGTCATAGCCGAGTTCTGTCAGTTTCTGCCGGGTAGCCTGTGCGCGGGACAGGACGACCACGGGATCCATGGTTCCGTGCGCCAGGAAAATCGGCGTGTCCTGATTGGCCGCCTGGCGTTCGGCGTCAAGCATGTCCGCCAGCGGCAAATAGCCCGACAGCCCCATCATGCCGGCCAGCTTCTGCTTTAGCCGCAGGCCGGTTTGTAGCGTCATGGCGCAGCCTTGCGAGAACCCCGCCAATACGATTTTATCGCTTGGGATGCCGCGCTGGTTTTCGCGCGCAATAAGGGCTTCGACCGCGGCTTGCGATTCGCGCAGGCCTGCCTCGTCCTCGCGGCGCACCAGGTCGGGCACGAAAATGTCGTACCAGGAACGCATCGACATGCCATTGTTGATCGTTACGGGCTGCACCGGCGCATGCGGGAATACAAAGCGTATGGCGGGAGCGTCGTGCAGCTTGAGTTCTGGCACGAGCGGGGCGAAATCATTGCCGTCGGCGCCCAGGCCGTGCAGCCAGACTACGGCGCGCCCCGGGTTGGGGCCGGTTTCGATCTCGATGCATTCCAGTAAGGGTGAACTCATTCTTGTTCCGTGGGGTCGTTGAGCGCTTTAATGGCTTGAAACAGCGCGCGATAATGTTTGCGTTGCGGGTCTTGGCCGGCGTGCAGCGCCGCGTTGCTTTGCGCTTCCTTGCGGCTGGCCCGGATCAAGGTGCGAAGATTTTGTATATCGGCGCCGGGGTAGGCGTCCAGCAGCCCGGTCAGCGCTTCGTCGTCTTTCAGCAGCAGGTCGCGCAAGGCTTCCAGCCTGTGCATAGCCTGTGTCTGCTCACGCGAACCGTTTTCCCATATGTCCAGTTGCGTTCGAATAGCGTCGGCATCGGCGTTGCGCATCAGTTTGCCGACAAAATGGATTTGCCGGCGCCGGCCTTCGCGGCTGGTGGTTCGTTGGGCTTCGCGGACGGCATCGTAGAGCTTTTCGGACAAGGGCAACTGCTTGAGCCTGTCGGTCGACAGGTCGACCAATTGCTTGCCCAGGTCCTGCAGGACAAGCATATCGCGCTTGATCTGCGACTTGCTGGGCCGGTCGTAGCCATAATCATCCGGCTCGTCTGGAGTATTTTCAGGGGTGTTGGTCATGAAAGTCGGAAAAGTACCTTTTAATTGGCTATGATAACCGTCTAACCTGAAAGAGCAGCAATGAGCGACCATTCCACATCATATTTACCCATATCCGAAAATCAGGATCGTTTCCGCGAACTGGTAAACGACGCGCTTAAGCACGCCAAATCGCTGGGGGCCTCCGACGCCGCGGCCGAAGTGTCCGAAAGCCGCGGTTTATCGGTATCGGTGCGCAATAAAGACGTTGAAACCGTCGAGCAAACCCGGGACCGCTCGCTGGACCTGACCGTATTCGCCGGCAACCGGCGCGGTTCGGCCTCCACGTCGGATTTTTCGGCGCAAGCCTTGCGGGAAACGGTCGAAGCCGCCTGGCATATTGCCCGATATACCGCGGCCGACCCCGCTGCGGGCCTGCCCGACGCCGATCAGCTTGCCACCGATTATCCCGACTTGCACTTGCATCATCCCTGGGATGTTTCAGCCGAAGACGCCGCCAGGCTGGCCATCCAGGCCGAGCGCGCCGCTCATGACACAAGCCCGCTTATTACGAATACCGACGGCGCGTCGGTGGATACCTACGAAGGTCACTTCGTATTGGGCAATAGCCGGGGGTTCATGGGCGGATATCCTTATTCCCGGCATGGCATTTCGGTGGCGCCGATAGCCGGACGCGGGGCCAATATGCAACGCGATTACTGGTATACGTCGGCGCGCGCCGCCGCCGATCTGGCCGATCCCGCGGCGGTGGGGCGTTATGCGGCCGAGCGCACCTTGTCGCGCATGTCGGCGCGGCGCATCAAGACGGGCCGTTTCCCTGTCCTGTTCGAGGCGCCGCTGGCTGTAGGCTTGCTGGGAGCGCTGGTGCAGGCCAGCAGCGGCGGGGCTTTGTACCGCAAAGCCAGCTTCCTGCTGGATGCCTTGGGCAAACCTGTGCTGGCCGACCATATCGACGTCGCCGAAAACCCGCATATCCCGGGCGCCATGGGCAGTTCGCCATTCGACAGCGAAGGGGTGCGCACGCAAGCGCGCGACCTGGTGGTCGCCGGTGTCTTGAACGGCTATTTCCTGTCGACGTATACCGCCCGCAAACTTGGCATGCCGACCACGGGCAATGCGGGCGGTTCCCATAATCTGCGGCTTGTTTCGCGGCTTACCCGGCCGCAGGACGATTTGCCCGCCATGCTCAAGAAAATGGGCACGGGCTTGCTGGTAACCGAACTGATAGGCCAAGGGGTCAATTATGTCAGCGGCGACTATTCGCGCGGCGCGTTCGGCTATTGGGTCGAAAATGGCCAAATTCGCCACGCCGTCCAGGAAATCACGATTGCGGGCAACCTGGCCGATATGTTCCGCAATATCGTTGCCGTCGGGGCCGACACCATTACGCGCGGCTCCAAGACCACCGGCTCGATATTGATCGGGCAAATGTCGATTGCCGGACAATAGCATTTGCCGGTGCAGTCCTGTTCTAGAGCGGCGCGTCGGCGCCGCTCAAGGAAGCTACGGGATTTACCCTCATTACAAGAATTGCTACACGGTGTAATATTCACGCTAGCAATTTCATTGCACAAAACAATCGAATGCCGGAAAGGAGCTTTCAATGCAGCGTCGTTCATTTTTAAAAAAAGCCGGGCTGGGCGCCATGGCCGGATCGGCCGCCGTTGCCGCTCCCGTATTTGCGCAAAGCGCTCCCAAAATCAGCTGGAAAATGACTTCCACCTATGGGCCTTCGACGCCGCCGCTTTTCAATACGGCAAAACGGTTTTGCCAAATGATCGAAGAGGCAAGCGACGGCAATTTCTCGATTCGCTTGTATCCCGTGGGTGAAATCGTTCCCGGTTTCGGCGTCATGGATGCCGTCGGCAATCGCACTGTCGAATGCGGCCAAACCGCTTCCTACTACTATTACGGCAAAGATCCTTCCTTCTGTTTCGATACGGCCGTGCCTTTCGGCCTGAATGCCCGCCAGATGTACTCGTGGATGTACGAAGGCGATGGCCTCAAGCTCATGCGCGAACTCTTCGCGCCGCGTCACATCATCAATTTTCCCTTGGGCAATACGGGTACCCAAATGGGCGGTTGGTACCGCAAGGAAATCAAGTCGGTTGCCGACTTGCAGGGCCTGAAGATGCGTACGGCGGGCTTCGCGGGCGAAGTGTTGTCCCGCATGGGCGTTGTGCCCCAGCAAATTCCTCCCGGCGATATTTATCCTTCGCTCGAAAAAGGCACGCTCGACGCCGTTGAATTCGTGGGTCCGGTCGATGACGAGAAGCTGGGTTTCCAGAAAGTCGCCAAGTATTACTACTATCCGGGCTGGTGGGAAGGTTCCGCCCAGGTTTCCCTGTATGTCAACGACGAAGCCTACAACGGTCTGCCCAAGGGCTACCAATCGCTGATCGATATCGCTTCGCGCGCCGCCGGCGCCCAAATGCTGGGCGACTACGATGCCCATAATCCCGCGGCCCTGCGCCGCCTGATAGGCAGCGGCGCTGTTCTCAAAGCCTTCCCGCGCGACGTTATGGATGCATCGTTCAAGGCTTCGAACGAGGTCTATAAAGAATTCTCCGCCAAAAACGCCCTGTTCAAGAAAATCCACGATAACTACATGGGTTTCCGCGACAACGTGGTGCCATGGTTCCGCGTTGCCGAAGGCTCTTTCGATAATTATCTGGGGATTGCGCTGGCCAACCAGAAAAAATAAGCGGTTTCAGTAGAATGCAAAAAGGCCGCTCTCGCGGTTTTTTTGCATTCTGGCCACGGCCGCTTGCCTGGTTTTGGGCCGAGAGGTGTTGATAAATCAACAAATGTGCTAAACTTGTGAGCTTTTCCGACTGATTTGCACGGGCGAAGTACAACGCTTAGGCATTGTTTTCATCGGGAAAAGCTGCTTTGGCGGATTGTCCGCCAGGCTTTTTTTGCATATTTAGGAACCATCATGAAGACCTTTGTGGCCAAGCCGCACGAAGTCCAACGTGACTGGTACGTGATTGACGCCAAGGGCAAAGTCCTCGGTCGTGTGGCCAGCGAAGTCGCACGTCGTTTGCGCGGCAAGCATAAGCCAGAATTCACGCCCCACGTTGACACCGGCGATTTCATCGTCATTATCAATGCTTCGGAAATTGTTGTCACAGGCAACAAGGCGCAAGACAAAAAATACTATCGTCACTCGGGATATCCCGGTGGCGTGACTGAAACCACCTTCGAGAAAATGCAACAGCGTTTTCCTGGCCGTGCCATCCAGAAAGCCGTAAAAGGCATGCTGCCCAAAGGGCCGCTGGGTTATGCAATGGCCAAGAAGCTCAAGGTTTATGCCGGCGCCGAGCATCCTCATTCAGCTCAGCAGCCCAAACCGCTGGAATTCTAAGGATAGGTCATGATCGGTAATTGGAATTATGGAACAGGCCGCCGCAAAACGTCGGTGGCACGCGTGTTCTTGAAAAAAGGTTCGGGCAAGATTGTTGTCAACGGCAAGCCCGTCGACGAATACTTTGCTCGTGAAACAGGGCGCATGGTTGTACGTCAGCCCTTGACGCTTACCAACCACCTGGAATCATTTGATTTTCATGTCAATGTCCACGGTGGCGGCGAAAGCGGCCAGGCCGGCGCGATACGCCACGGTATCACCCGTGCGCTTATCGACTACGACGAAACACTCAAGCCGCCGCTCAAGCAGGCCGGCTTTGTAACTCGCGATGCCCGCGAAGTCGAACGTAAAAAAGTTGGTTTCCACAAAGCTCGCCGTCGGAAGCAGTTCAGCAAGCGTTAATCCTGCTGTATTCAAGGCCTCGGCCTTGCGGCAGACAAGCAAAACCCCGGCCTTGGTCGGGGTTTTGCTTGTCTGCCGCTGCCGGTGTCGTGAAAATGTCCATGGCTTTTGCGGAACCGATTGCTTCAAGGCGGGTCTGTTTAATCATGAGAAAAAAGAAAGTATCAGCAATTAATCAAAGGGCGCCGAAGCAGGCTTATGCGGCACCGGCACCGGCACCGGCATTGGCACTTGCACAGCCCCCCGCCGTGGTTGGCAGGGGTCCCATGCCCGTTGCGGCACGCTGGCTGATTGTATTGGTATTGTTGCTGGGCCTGGCGCTTGGCGCGGCCGGCAGCCGGTTCTGGTTCAAAGACCAGGAAAGACGGCAGCATGATGCGGACCTGCAAAAACTGGAGCTTGCGCTTCACGAAAGCCAGGCTGGGCTTGCCCAGGCCCATGGGCAGATCGATGCCTTGCAAGGGCAGTTGGTGGTCGAGGAAAGCACCGGCAAGGGTTTGCAGGCCTCGTTGCAGGCTGCTCAGGCCGAGCTTGGTCAAGCGCGCGACCAATTGGCGTTTTTCGATCAATTATTGCCACCAGGCCCGGCAGGGTCCATAGGCATAAGGGCTCTTGATATCGAGCAGGAAGGCCCCACCTTGAGATACAGGGTTCTGTTAATGCGCAACGGCGCGAATGACGCGCCATTCAAAGGCCTTATGCAGTTTGTGGCAAAAGGCAGCCAGCAGGGCAAAGCGGTTAAAATAACGCTGCAGGCGGCGCAACTGCCGGGCGGGGCCGCCTCCGGCGGCGATGCGCCGGCCAATGGCTTCGAGCTAAGTTTCGACCAATTTCAGCGCGCCGCCGGCCTGTTGAGCATGCCCAAAGGTTTCACCCCGCAAACCATCACGCTTAATGTGCTGGAAGGCAATGTGTTGCGGGTGTCGCGCACGGTCAATTTACCCGCGGCCGATTAGTTCTCGCGAGTGTTATAGTTGTTTATAGCGCAGCCCTTATGGCTGCCATGGAGTGCCCTAATGAATACCCTTTCCGAATCCGTCAATCTGCAAGCGCCGCCCACGCCCATCATTTTTACCGACGCCGCGGCAATCAAGGTCAAGGATCTGCTGGCTGAAGAAGGCAATCCCGAACTCAAATTGCGCGTATTTGTGCAGGGTGGCGGTTGTTCCGGTTTCCAGTACGGCTTCACATTCGACGAAACCATTAACGACGATGACACGACCATCGATAAAGAAGGCGTGCAGTTGCTGGTCGATCCCATGAGCTTCCAATATCTGGTCGGCGCCGAGATCGACTATAAAGATGACCTGGAAGGCGCCCAGTTCGTCATCCGCAATCCCAATGCCACTTCAACTTGCGGCTGCGGCTCATCGTTCTCGCCTTGATTGGCGGGCGTGCGTCGATGGCGACACTGCCATCCTTGCCCTGATAACGCTGTCCTTCGACTTATTAGCCACGCCCTGCCACTTTTACGGTAGGGCGTTTGGCGTCAGGGCTCAGGCAGGGTATTTGCATCCCAATATATTGGCCTGGCGGGCGCCTGTCACACTGGGCAGGCCGGCTGGATAGCCATTCACATAGGCCCAGGCAAGCCAGGCAAAGGCCAGGGCTTCGACCAGTTGCACGGGTACGTTAAGCGCCGAGGTGGGGCGTACGGGGCATGGCATGACGCTTTGCAAATCGCGCATCAGGCCGTCGTTAAGCGCGCCGCCGCCGCAAACCAGCATATCTTCGGTGCCGGGCGCATGGCGCGCGATGGCCTGGGCTATGGTGGCGGCGGTAAGCCGCTGCAGGGTTGCCTGTATGTCGTTGTCGGCGGGCGGCTTGCCTTCAAAAGCCGCCAGACGCTGGGTCAGCCATTTCCAATTGAATAAATCCCGGCCGGTGGACTTGGGCGGCGCCTGCTCGAACCAGGGCTCGCTGCGCAGCAGGAAATCAAGCAAGGGCTCATGCACCCGCCCCGTGGCTGCCCATGCGCCTCCCGCATCGTAGGCATGGCCGGTTTTGGCCTGCGCCCATAAGTCCAGCAGGACATTGGCCGGCCCGGTGTCGAAACCGCGGATAGCTCCCGATGGGTCCAGCAAGGTTACGTTGGCGATGCCGCCCAGGTTAAGAATGGCGCGGGCCTGCCGGTTGGCAAACATGGCGTGATGAAAGGCGGGGACCAAAGGCGCGCCCTGGCCGCCCGCCGCGACATCGCGCGAACGGAAATCGGCGATTACATCAATGCCGCAGCGTTCGGCCAGCAAGGCCGGTGCGTTGATCTGTATGGTGTAGCCGGCGCCCGGATCGTGCCTGACCGTTTGGCCGTGCGCGCCGATGGCGCACACCTTGGCGGGATCGATGGCGGCTTGCGCCAGCACGCTTTGCGTTGCGCTGGTATAGAGTTCAGCCAGGGCATTGCCCGCAAGGGCCGCGCGGGCCAACTCATTGGAGCCCGCGATATTCAGGGCCAGGAACTCTGCGCGCAAGGCCGCGGGCATGGGCAGCGCCGCCGAAGCCAGTATGGCGGGCTGCCCGGGTTCGGAAAAATCGGCCAGGACCGCATCCACGCCGTCTGTGCTGGTGCCCGACATCAGGCCGATAAAAAGTGTCTGCGGCATGGTGATTGGCCAGTTTGGCGGCGAGCCGGGTTAACGGCTTGCCACTTGGGTATTGTCGCTGTCTTGCAGGGTGGCCAGTAAACGGATGTGCTCGCGGTATTGCGCAATGTTGAGTTCGAATTGCTTGCGCTGCTGTCCATCCAATGTGCGGGCGACAGGCAGGTCGACCGAAAGCGGGTCTATCGGTTTTTTGTCGACCCGGAATTCGTAATGCAGGTGCGGGCCAGTTGCCCAGCCTGTAGAGCCGACATAGCCGATAAGATCGCCCTGGCTGACCGCCATGCCTTTTTTCAGGCCTTTGGCGAACGATTGCTGGTGGCCGTACAAGGTGCTGAAATGGCCATGATGCTTCAGGATGACGGTATTGCCATAGCCGTTTTGCCGGCCGATGAATTCCACCACGCCGTCGGCCGTGGCATGTATGGGCGTGCCGGATGGCGCGGCATAGTCCACGCCTTGATGGCCGCGCCAGACGCCATGTATGGGATGCTTGCGCATCCCGAACGTCGAGCTGATGCGGGTGAATTTGAGTGCCGTGCGCAAAAACGCGCCTTTCAGGCTGGCGCCGTCAAAGTCGTAATAGCTTCCCGCCGAGTTCTCGGGTGCAAACCATACCGCTTCGTATATCTTGTTTTTATTGTTGAATTCCAGCGCCAGGATTTTGCCCACGCCGATTTCCCGGCCTTCATGGGCGTAGGACTCGTAAATGATGCGGAAGCGGTCGTCCTTGCGCAGGTCTTGCATGAAGTCGATTTTGCTGCCCAGGATGTCGGTCATTTGCATCGTGATGGCATCGGGGATGTCGGCGTCGTCGGTGGCGCCGAACAGTGAGCTTTCAATCTTGCCTTCGGCGATGCGGATTTGGGTATCCGCGGCCTGGCTATGTTCGGTCGCCGTGAACTCTTCCTTGCCATTGCTGGAGACTTCCAGCCATTTGGATACAAACCCGCTTTTTTCGCTGGCGCCGGGAGTATGGTTATAGCGCAGCCAGAGCAATTTTCCATCCTGGTCCAGCGCGGCTTGAACCGTGCGCCCGGGATACAGCTTGTAAATAGAGCGGGCGTCTTTGTCCTGGACCAGGAATTGCTGCAGGCCTGGTTCTTGTATGCGCAAGCGCTGCAGGATGGCGGCCAGGGTGTCGCCGCGGCGGATTTGGGTTTCGCTGATGAACGGCGCCGTCGATTCCGCCAGCGGTTGGGGAAAGGGGTCGGGCAGAGCCAGAATTTGCCGCGCCTGGTACACAATGGGCGCTTCGGATGGCTTGACTACCGCCAGCGCGGCCGCGGTGGCAAACAGGGCCAAGCCAACCAAGGTTACGCCGTTGCGAATCAGATGGTGGGGTTTGCGCTGCGCGCGAAGGGTGTCACGATACGAGGGAGTGTCGGGTGTCCCTTTTTTGAACATAGAACCAAAACCTAGAAAAGCGTTGCTGCATTTGAAGAGTATTTCCAGCCGACGGAGTTATCGATGGCTATGGCTGGAAAGTGCGTGTCCGTTTTGGGGACGAAGCGCTCTGATAAGATGATGCTGTGCATCGTTTATATATAGGCCCATTGCCCTGCAGGGACCGCGCTTGCACGTTATGCTAGCGTATTAAGCTTAAATTTTCGAGCATTTTTTTGTATATTTTCCTATAAAGCGCTTTTATATGCCGTCCACCGAAGCCCCCATCACCCCAGAAATCGAAGCGGATTTGCGCATCGCAAAACGAGGCTGCAGCGAGCTGCTGGTCGAGTCCGAATTCGTCAGGAAGCTTGCGCGCAGCCATGCCACCGGCAAGCCGCTGCGGATCAAGCTGGGGCTGGATCCTACCGCGCCCGACATCCACCTGGGCCACACGGTGGTGCTCAACAAGATGCGCCAGTTGCAGGACCTGGGCCATACGGTGATTTTCCTGATCGGCGATTTCACGTCCATGATCGGCGACCCCAGCGGCCGCAACGCCACGCGCCCGCCGCTGACGCGCGAGCAGATCGAGGCCAACGCCAAGACGCTACTACGCCCAGGCCAGCCTGGTGCTGGATCCCGCCAAGCACCGAGATCCGCTACAACTCCGAATGGTGCGATCCCGCTGGGCGCGCGCGGCATGATCCAGCTTGCCTCGCGCTACACCGTGGCGCGCATGATGGAGCGCGACGATTTCACCAAGCGCTTCAAGGGCGGCGTGCCGATTTCAGTGCACGAGTTCCTGTACCCGCTGATGCAGGGCTACGACTCGGTGGCGCTGAAGTCCGACCTCGAACTGGGCGGCACCGACCAGAAGTTCAATCTGCTGGTCGGCCGCGAGCTGCAGAAGGAATACGGCCAGGAGCCGCAGTGCATCCTGACCATGCCGCTGCTGGAAGGCATCGACGGCGTCGAGAAGATGTCCAAGTCCAAGGGCAACTACATCGGCATCACCGAAGCGCCCGATTCCATGTTCGGCAAGCTGATGTCGATTTCCGACACGCTGATGTGGCGCTATTTCGAGCTGCTGTCCTTCCGCTCCCTGGACGAGATCGCGCCGCTGCAAGCAGCGAGATCGAGGCGGCCGCAATCCGCGCGACGCCAAGGTGATGCTGGCCCAGGAAATCGTGGCGCCGCTTCCACAGCCGCGGCGGCCGCCGAGCAGGCGCTGGCCGATTTCGAAGCGCGCTTTCGCGAGGCGCCATTCCCGACGACATGCCGGAAGTCCAGCTTGGCGGCGCGCCGCTGGGCATACTGCAAGGTGTTGCGCGAGGCGGGCCTGGTGTGCGTCGGGCGCCGAGGCCCAGCGCAACGTCGAGCAGGGCGGCGTCCGCATCGACGGCGATCGCGTGGATGACAAGGCCTTGCTGCTTGCGGCAGGGCCTTACGTCGTACAGGTGGGCAAGCGCAAGTTCGCCCGCGTTACCATGGGTGAACATGCGCTTGATAATCCCTTTCCCGGCAGGAGTTCGTCATGAAGCTTACTAGCGAGTCGTTTACCGACCAGGCAACCATCCCGGAGCGCAACGCGTTCGCCAAGCTCGATGGGCAGAACCATGTGATGCTTGCGGACAATGTCAATCCTCACCTGGCGTGGGTCGGATGCGCCCGGCGCTACGCAATCGTTCGTGCTGATTTGCCAGGACCCCGATGTGCCAAGCAAGCCGGACGACGTCAACCAGGACGGCCGGGAGGTACCGGCCGATTTGCCTCGCGTAGAGTTCTATCCATTGGGTGCTGGTCGATATCCCGGCGGACACCACCGCGATCGATGAAGGCGCTTATTCCAATGGCATTACTCCGCGCGGCAAGGCTGGTCCACTGGCATTGGACGGCACGCGCCAGGGTCTGAACGACTACACCAACTGGTTTGCCGCCGATCGCGACATGAGCGGCGACTACTTCGGTTACGACGGCCCTTGCCCGCCCTGGAACGACGCGATTCCGCACCGCTATACATTTACCGTATATGCTTTGGACGTCGCCGAACTGCCATTCGAGGGGAAGTTTACCGGCGGCGACGTTATCAGCGCCATCCAGGGGCATGTGCTGGCCCAGGCGTCGATTACCGGCATCTATACCTTGAACCCTCGTCTGGTCAAAGCCTCGTCTTCGAAGTAGACCGGATAGCCGCTCTGCGCGCAATCGCCAATCCGCCCGCGGCAGCCATGCCGGCCGCCGCCCAGGGTCGTCAGGCGTATTCGCGTTAAAATGAACAGTTCAGTCCCCATTGCCACACTACACACCAGGATAGCTAATGTTTGATCGTTCACGTACCCTTGATCAAGTCGACCCCGAAGTATGGGCCGCCATCCAAAAGGAAAACGTGCGCCAGGAACAGCACATCGAGCTGATCGCCTCGGAAAACTACGCCAGCCCCGCCGTCATGCAGGCCCAGGGCACGCAGCTCACCAACAAGTATGCCGAAGGCTATCCCGGCAAGCGCTATTACGGCGGCTGCGAGTACGTGGACGTCGTCGAACAGCTGGCCATCGACCGCGCTGAAGCAACTCTTCGGCGCCGAAGCCGCCAACGTGCAGCCCAACTCGGGCTCGCAGGCCAACCAGGGCGTGTACATGGCCGTGCTCAAGCCGGGCGACACGGTGCTGGGCATGAGCCTGGCCGAAGGCGGCCACCTGACCCACGGCTCGCCGGTCAACGCCTCGGGCAAGCTGTACAACTTCCTGTCCTATGGCCTGGACGCCGAACGAAGAGATCGACTACGACCAGGTTGAACAGCCTCGCCGCGCGAACACAAGCCCAAGCTGATCGTCGCCGGCGCCTCGGCCTATTCGCTGCGCATCGATTTCGAGCGCTTCGCCGAGATCGCCACGATCAACGGCGCGCTTGTTCATGGTCGACATCGCCCACTACGCCGGCCTGGTCGCCGGCGGCGCTTATCCCAATCCCGTGCCGCACGCCGATTTCGTCACCTCCACCACCCACAAGTCCCTGCGCGGCCCGCGCGGCGGCGTCATCATGATGAAGGCCGAGCTCGAAAAAGTCGTCAATTCGGCGATTTTCCCCGGCATCCAGGGCGGCCCGCTCGATGCACGTCATCGCCGCCAAGGCGGTGGCCTTCAAGGAAGCGCTGTCGCCCGAGTTCAAGACCTACGCCGCGCAGGTCGTGCAAGAACGCCGATGTGCTGGCGCAGACGCTGGTCGCAGCGCGGCCTGCGCATCGTCTCGGGCCGCACCGAAAGCCACGTGATGCTGGTCGACCTGCGCGCCAAGGGCATCACCGGCAAGGAAGCCGAAGCGGTGCTGGGCCAGGCGCACATCACCGTCAACAAGAACGCCATCCCCAACGATCCCGAAAAGCCTTTCGTGACCAGCGGCGTCCGCCTGGGCACGCCGGCCATGACCACGCGCGGCTTCAAGGAAGCCGAGGCCGAGCTCACCGGCCAACCTGATCGCCGACGTGCTGGACAACCCGCGCGAGCGACACGTCGATTGCCGTGTGCGCAAGCGCGTCAACGAACTGACGGCCCGCTTCCCGGTCTACGGTTAACACCAGCGGACAGCCCCGGGCGCGCCTGGGGCCTGCCAACCATGAGATGCCCGTTCTGCAGCACTGTCGATACCCAGGTCATTGACTCCCGGGTTTCGGAAGAGGGCGACACCATACGCCGGCGCCGCCGCTGCACGGCATGCGATCGCCGCTTCACCACCTACGAGCGGGTGGAGCTCTCATGCCTGCCGTGGTCAAGCGCAATGGAAGCCGTACGAATACGACATCGACAAGCTGCGCGCCAGCCTGAACCTGGCATTGCGCAAGCGGCCGGTCAGCACCGCAGACGTGGACGCCGCCGCCGCCCGTATGCAGGAAGCGCCTGCAGATCAGCGGCCTGCGCGAAGTCGATACAGGATATCTGGGCGAACTTGTCATGAGCGAACTGAAAAAGCTCGACAAGGTAGGCTATGTGCGTTTCGCCTCGGTGTACAAAAGCTTTGAAGATATAGGCGAATTCGTCAAGGCCATAGACGAGATCAAGGTGCCTCTGAAGCCGTGAATACCAGCCTTGCCATTGACGATGAACGCTGGATGCGTCAAGCGTTGGCGCTGGCCGAGCGCGTCATGTACATTACCGCGCCCAATCCCCGGGTCGGCTGCGTTATTGTGCGCGACGGCCAATTATTGGCGTCCGGCGCCACCCAGATGGCGGGCGGTCCGCATGCCGAGGTCATGGCTTTGCGCGAAGCCGCCGAGCGCGGCCTGAGCATTGCGGGGGCCACGGCGTATGTCACGCTGGAGCCTTGCAGCCATTACGGGCGCACGCCGCCCTGTGTCGATGCCCTGATCGCGGCCGGGCCGGCGCGCGTCGTGGTTGCCATGTGCGATCCCAATCCTTTGGTCGGCGGGCAGGGCATTGCCAAGCTGCGAGCCGCGGGCATAGCCGTGTCGACCATGGTTTGCGCCGAGCAGGCCTTGGCGCTGAATCCCGGCTTTGTCGCCCGCATGACGCGTGGAATGCCTTGGGTCTGGCTGAAGCTGGCCGCGACGCTCGATGGCCGCAGCGCATTGGACAATGGCCAATCGCAGTGGATTACCGGACCGGCGGCGCGCGCCGATGGCCATCACTGGCGCGCCCGCAGCTGCGTGGTGCTGACCGGATCCGGCACCGTAAAGGCCGACGATCCGCAGTTGAATGTGCGCCATGTCGAGACGGCCCGCATCCCGGCCAAGGCGATTATCGATACCCGCTTCGAGGTCGACGAAAACGCCCGGATTTTCGATGGCGCCAAAACCTGGATTTTTACTTGCCGGCCCGACAGCGACAAAGCGGCGCGGCTGGCCGATCGCAACGTCCAGGTCATCGAGATGCCCGCCAGCGGGCAGCGGGTGGATTTGCCGTCCGTCATGCGCTGGCTGGGCGAGCATGACATCAACGAAGTTCACGTTGAGGCCGGTGCGCGGCTGAACGGCGCCTTGTTGCAGGCGCAGTGTGTCGATGAGTTGCTGGTGTACATGGCTCCCGTATTGCTGGGTCCGGGCATGGGCATGGCTTGCCTGCCGGCCTTGCAAAATGTGGACCAGGCGCAGCGGTTCGAATTTTTCGATATGCAAAGCGTCGCTCCCGACTTGCGCCTGCGCGCGCGGCATGCGGAACGCTGGCAGGCGCTGTTCAATACGGTGCGGCCCGTGAATGCCGAATAAATGGTTTACCGATCCCGCCGGATCAGTCGCGGGCCGGCTCAGCGCCAAGGGCGAGTGAACCGGCATCACGACGCTAATTGAGAGAGATAGAAAATGTTTACTGGCATCGTTGCCGCCGTCGGCAAAATCGTACGTGTTTCCCCCTTCAGCCAAGGGGAGGATTCCGGCGTTCACCTGGCCATACAGGTCAACGGTTTTTTGCGCGACGCCACCAAGCTGGGCGATTCCATTGCCATACAAGGCGCATGCATGACTGTGGTGGAGCTGGGCTCCGATAGCTTCGGCGTCGATGTCTCGCGCGAAAGCCTGAATCGCACCGCCGGCCTCGATACGCAAGGCGAGGTCAATCTGGAACATGCGCTGCGCATGGGCGATTCGCTGGATGGCCATTTGGTGTCGGGCCATGTCGATGGCCTTGGCGACGTCACGCGCTTCGAGCCTGTGGGCGAATCCTGGGACCTGCGCATCAACGTCCCCGCTATCCTGGCCAAGTACCTGGCCTACAAAGGATCCATCACCGTCAATGGCGTCAGTCTTACCGTCAACCAGGTGGACGACCATGCCGCCGGGTGTGAAATCCGCATCAACCTGATCCCGCATACCGTGCAGGTTACTACGCTGAAGCATTTGAAGGCGGGGGACAAGGTAAACCTGGAAATCGATATGATCGCCAGGTATGTGGAACGCATGGTCGGCCTGCAGCAGATTGCCCGATAGTGGTTTGGGCTGTGGTGGCGGCTGCCGTGTGTAAGGCCGTTGCAGGCTTTGCTGGTACGTCAAAACCAAAGCAACGGGATTCTGTTAGAATGGCGGACTTCGCTTTGTAGAAAAGCCCAGATCAGGACAGGTGGCCGAGCGGTTGAAGGCGCACGCCTGGAAAGCGTGTATACGTTTATAGCGTATCGGGGGTTCGAATCCCCCTCTGTCCGCCAGTTACATTGGCTCTTCCCCATAATCGGGGGATGGGCACTCATCACACTCGGTTAATCACACCACTCCAGCCGCATAGGGCGGCTCTTCCGGCTCATCCCCAGGCTCTTCCCCATTAACGGGGGATCGGCACTCATTACACTGGTTAATTACACAAATCCACCACACAGGGCCAAGACCCTCATGCGGTAATTCTCGAAATTCCTGAAGCCAAACGCGCGGCGCGAGATCATTTCCATCTTCGTGTGGAAACCCTCCGTAATTCCATTCGATTTTGAGAATCGTCACATCTCGACGATGGATACCACCCACGATGTTGGCGTAGCAGCATCGAAATCACACCAACTGAATTTCAACCTGCTTACCGAGCGCCCGAAGCGCAGTTTCGATAGTGTCGAATTTTGATGAATGGGATAGATCCAGAAGGCGATCCACCTGCGGAGCATGAGCACCCATTCGACGGGCCAATTCGGCTTTGCGTATTCCTTGGCGGATCATCTCGTTAGACAGCAGCACCTTACTGACTTGAGATGCCGATAACGACACACTGTCTTGGCCAACCCCAGAGGGCAGGGGAACTGGCCGGCGTGCGTCCAAATACATTTGCAGGGCGGCCTCCAGGCCATCTTGGGCATTTACGCGTGCGTCCTCTTCGTTATCCCCGACGCTGACAGCTTCGGGAACGTCGGGGAATTGAACAAGCAATGTCCCGTTCGTGTCGGGTGTTAGGGTGTAGCGGTAGGTCAACATGGATATGTCCTTAATGAGCGGGGCGTTCGTACAGCGGTAATAAGTAGCCCTGGCGGGCCACCTTCTTTATTTCAGTCCCAAGTCCTTCTTGATCTTGTTCACCAGCCCGGTACCGATTTCTTTACTGCCGTGGTCTGGGAAAACCGACATTCGATCACCTAAGGTCGCTTTGTAGTGACTGCTGCCGGCCCGGTGGGGTTCTAACTTCACCCCTTGCTTAAGCAGCCACCTCCTGAATTCGCTGTATTTCATCACCTCCCCCGCGTCGTTTCGATAAGGAATTGTACATCAAATATGTTAAATAAAACAACATTAATGATGTGTATTTGAATTGGATTTTTATATGCGTCTTTCAACAAACAACGACGAGCCACCGAAAAATTTACACACCAAATAAGATCAATAAATTAGTTGATGATAAGGGGCCAGCATCGCCACTAAAGAAGTGTGCGATGTCAGCTTATCGGTTCTTAGATGTCTAATTTTCATCAATTTTCAAGTCCTTATAAAGAAATCGCCTGCGAAAACAGGTGGGGTATGAGGCTGGAACATACGGTCAAGCTGATCGCATCGCAATTCGTCAAGCCTTACGTGAAGAGCAACAAGAACGACGTAGCCGATGCTGAGGCGACCTGCGAAGCTGTAGGTCGTCCCACTATGCGGTTCGTACCCATCAAGACCATCGACCAGCAGGCCGTACTATCATTGCACCGTACGCGCCAGGGGTTTATCAAGACCCGAACAGCTCAGACCAACTAGATCCGAGGCTTATTGTCGGAGTATGGCCTGGTCGTTCCGCCGGGTATTAGCCGCATCCGGCAACGCATGCCTGTTCTGATTAAGGATGCAGCCTACGAGCTGCCGGGTATGTTTCGGAGCTTGCTGCGTGCCTTGGGCTTGTGCCCCGACAACACTCCAGCGGCGGCAAACCTACGTGACTCGGTATCAGCAAGCGGGGGACGTTTACCTGCTGACTCACGGGGCACGATCGCTGGCGTATAGCATTGGCAAAAAAAGCCCTTGTCGGTCACTGGCTCTACAAGTTGATCAACCGACGAGGCGCGAGAGCATCCATCTAGCCGCAATTCATAAACGAACAGCAAAAACCGCGTGAGGTAATTCCGCGGTGTGAGATTGCTCGTGCGGATTCTTGAAAGGAATGCTTTTGAAAAATCGCATGGACGAGTTCCGAATGACATTGTCAGAATACGCAAGGCTTCGATTACCGTTTTTCACTTCTCATTAATCGGTATCGTTTTACGTTTTACGAGCTTCTAGAGCGCCCGTTGTGCAACGTGTGCGCGATGTGGCTTGGATCTCTCTCGTCTTTGCGGAGTTTTTATGGCGTCGAGTATAAATTGCGATCTTTTCATTGATGGCCAGTGGCGAGCAGCCTCCGGCCCGCTGTTGCCCGAAATTGTTGATAGCTATACCGGAGAGCCGTTTACGCAATTCAAAAGCGCCTCGTCGATGGACGTCGACATTGCAGTGAGCGCTGCGGCTGCGGCTTTTCCACCATGGTCCGCCTTGCCCCTGACAGAGCGGATTTCGTACGTACGTAAAATCGCGGACGGGCTGCGAAGCAGATCTGTTGAAATTGCTGCCGTCATCTCGAGAGAAGTCGGGATGCCCGTCAAATTATCGAAACGGATTCAGGCTGATGCGCCGGCCGCCGCATGGGGTATGTATGCCGATATTGCGGAAAGCTTCGAATGGGAGCAGCGGCTGGGGCATTCCGTTGTTGCTCAAGCCCCCGTGGGGGTTGTCGGCTGCATCACGCCGTGGAATTATCCGTTACATCAAATAACGGGAAAGATTGCGCCGGCGCTATTGGCCGGATGCACCGTCGTGCTCAAACCCTCCGAGCTTGCACCCGCCAGTGCGGCGATTCTTGCGCAGGTCATTGAAGAGGCGCAACTGCCGAAAGGGGTGTTCAACCTGGTTCATGGGACTGGCTCGCTCGCCGGCTCCGCTCTTGTTGCTCATCCGGAGATTGATATGGTTTCCTTCACCGGCTCAACGCGAGCCGGGCAGCATGTTGCGCAAGTCTGTGCCGCAACGACGAAGCGGGTTGCGCTTGAAATGGGCGGCAAATCCGCGGCTGTGGTGTTGCGGGGGGCTGATATCCCGGCCGCTGTGAAGGCTACCCTTGGCAGCTGTTTCTTGAACTCGGGGCAAACATGTTCTGCGATAACGCGCTTGCTGGTGCACGAAGACTCGTATCAAGAGGTGGTTTCAGTCATCGCAGAAATGTTACCTGGTTGGCGTATGGGAGATCCCGCTGATCCGGCTACGCGCCTGGGGCCTTTGGTAAGCGATGCTCAGAAGCAAAAGGTTCTGCAGATGGTAGATACCGCAAGGGCGGTAGGTGCAGAGTATCTGGCTTCTCCCGCAGCGACGCCGGAACAAGGGTTTTTCGTTCCGCCTATTGTGCTCGGTCACGTTACGCCGGATATGCCAATCGCAAACGAGGAAGTCTTTGGCCCGGTATTGACGGTGATGACATACCGGGATACTGAAGACGCCGTGCGTATCGCTAACGGAACAAAATATGGCCTTGCTGCGACGGTTTGGGCGCAGACTCCTGAGCAGGGGCTGGCGCTTGCCCGCCGCCTGCGCGCGGGGCAAGTCGACGTCAACGGCGCGCCATTTAATCCGGCCGCGCCGTTTGGTGGCTTTAAACAGTCGGGGATTGGTCGTGAAAACGGTCAATACGGTCTAGCAGAGTTTCTCGAGCCGGTTTCGATTCAACTTCCCCCTTCATATGTCGAGGCGTTATGAGTTTTGAACAGATTTCCTATAAAGTTGAGGGCCACGTCGCTGTAATTACAATGTCACGCCCGAATCGAATGAACGCCTTGACCAAAGTGCTGGAAAATGAGTTGAGGGAGGCGACAGAACAGGCCGCGCGCGATGCCAATGTGCGGGCTATTGTTCTAACGGGCGAGGGCAGGGCCTTTTGCGCTGGCATGGATATGGAGGAACTGGAGGTACTGCCTCCCGACGATATCAGGGCCGAAAAATGGATGCGTCCGTATGATATGAATCGACGGGCGGATTACCAGACCCGCTATTCCTATTTTCCCGCTGTCCAAAAGCCGGTCATTAGCGCAATCAACGGCGCCGCGGCGGGACTAGGGCTGGTCCTGGCCTTGTATAGTGATTTTCGCCTGGCGTCGGAGAAGGCCGTTTTCTCCACCGCTTTTGCGAAACGAGGGCTGATCGCCGAACATGGCATTGCCTGGATACTTTCGAGAATCGTTGGTCATGCTAATGCCATGGATCTTTTGCTGACCTCTCGAAAGGTGACTGCCGAGGAAGCCAAAGCGATGGGTCTGGTCAACCAGGTTCTGCATGCAGAGCAGTTGCTGCCTGCTGCGATGGCGCTTGCGACTGAGCTTTCCACAATGGTGTCTCCGCGATCAGTCAAAGTGATGAAGCGGCAGTTGTGGGAGTCTCCTTATCAATCTCTAGGAGAAGCGATCGAGTTGGCGAACGCGGAAATGTTTACAAGCCTTCAGAGCGACGATTTCCAAGAAGGCGTCGCCCATTTTCTGGAAAAACGCGAACCGAATTTCACGGGGAAATAGTGATTTTCGGTTCGGACGGTGCGGCTTGCAATTTCGCTGCGGCTATTCGGTATCAAGCGGTGGGATTAGCCTGGCAGTAGGCCAGATTTCCTTGGTTGCATCGATTACCGCTCCGATAAGCGGATCGTTTTCGCGATTGTGGAGGTAGGTCATAAAGAGCTCATATTCGGCAATGGCTTTTTGAGATATGCACAACAGTCCTGCGCGCGCGCCGTCGAATGCCCGTTCTTCAGGCAGCAACGTCAAGCCAATGCCGGCTTCTGCCATGGCGCGCGCCAGCACATGATTGTCTGTCCTGGCAATCACATTGTTTTCCAGGTCGTGGCCGCTAAACAAGCGTTCAAGAATATGGGAGTATGCAAGATGCTTGTCGGTAAAGGCGACCCAAGGGGCCGCGGCAAGCGACTTCAGATCGGCGCCTTCGACTCGGTCTCTCCATGCGATGGGGCCGACGACACGATATCGAAAAGTGGTCAGGTGAATGTAGGACAGCGCGGAATCAATTGCCTGACCAAGCGCCATGCCGAGGTCCAGTTCACCGGTTTTTAGTCCCTCTGCTGTACCCATGGCATGACGGATATGCACATTCATTTGGACAAGCGGGTGCCGTTTCAACACGGTTGCGGCGATGGCGCCGATACGGCTGTCCGCCGGGTCGGCGATAGACGAGATGGCTACTTGACCACAAATTTGGTTGCTCAGCGATCTTGCATAAGAAGAAAAGGTCGATGCATCGTTGAGTAGAACTTTGGCCTTGTTAAGCAGTACTTCACCATGCGGACTCAATTCCAGGCTGCGGTTCACGCGGTTGAATAGCTGGACCCCTAGATTCTGTTCCACCGCTTTGATATGAGCGCTGGCGGCGGAAAGGCTCAGGTGCAACCTTTCTGCTGCTTTCGTCAAATTCTGTTCTTCCGCAGTGGCGATGAAGGTTCTTAGTTGAACGAGATCGACAGGACGCATACAAGTAGGGTTCCAAGAGGTGTCGTTAGTTGGCTCTTCTGAAAAATATATTCTGAAAATCCAAAATCACAGTACTGAAAATGCGCATGGACACTGATTGCCAGCCTAATGCAAACTTGCATGAATCGAAAACACTAATTCAGTTTGGTTCGAGTGGATCGTTTCACGCGTGTTAATGGAGGCAATTAAAATGATCAAAAAAATTACTAAATTTACGGCATTGAGAGCAGGTTTATTATGCATTGTCGCACTGTCCGGGTCTGCTTTTGCCGGTACATATCCGGAACGTCCCATTCAAATCATCTGCCCATATCCGGCGGGAACATCCAGCGATGTTACGACAAGAGAGTTGGCCAACCATATGGCGACCATTCTCAAACAGTCTGTCGTGGTGATCAATAAACCAGGTGCCGGGGGACTCATTGCAACGCAAGAGGCGGCACGAGCCAAGCCTGATGGATATACGTTATTTGCTGCCGCTAACGGCACACAGTATATCAATCCTATTATCTATAAAAACGTCAACTACGATCCATTCAAGGATTTTGCGCCTATTTCCAGATACGTTTCCTATCCAAACGTGCTGGTGGTGAACGCAGATCAACCCATCAATAATCTCGCCGATTTAGTCGCCCTGGCAAAGTCCCGTACCGGAGATAAATCCCTGTCATTCGGAACCGGCGGGAATGGAACGACGTCGCATATCGCTGGCGAGCAGTTCCAGAAAATGATCGGGGCTGATCTTTTGACTGTTCCCTATCAAGGGACGATCACGGCGGTTACGGAAACGGCCGCCGGCCGTGTCGATATGGTGTGGGGAAACTTGAATATTACTGTGCCGTTTATCCAGAGCGGAAAACTGCGTCCGCTGGCGATTTCCTCAGTCAGCCGGCACCCATTATTACCGGATACCCCGACGTTTAAAGAGGCTGGCTATCCAGAGGCGGAAATGAATGTATGGAGCGGCCTAGTCGCTCCTGCAGGGACGCCGCCGGAAATTATTGAGAAATTGAATCATGCCGTCGTTGAGGCGGTGAAAAGTCCTTCTCTTATCAAAAACTATGAAACCTCCGGTGCCCAGCCAGAAAGCGATGCCAGCCCAGAAGCGTTCGCCGCATTTCTGAAAGAGGAAACCGACCGCTGGTCTCCCGTGATTCGATCGCTTGGCATTACGCTTAATTAATAGTTAATAGATTTTTTTATTTGAAGGTGATTTTATGACTATCGAGGTCGTTCAGCTTACTCCCAACATAGCTGTTGAGATTAAAGGGGTGGATCTGAGGAGTTTTGATGAATCTCAAACGGCTCAAATAAGGAAAGCCTTCCTGGAGCATGGCGTTATCGTTTTTCGCGATCAGTTCCTGAGTCCCGAACAGCACGTGGCCTTCGCAAAAAGCATGGGCGACGTCATGATATACGAAGGCTATAAGGCGTTCGATGATCTGCCTACCGGCATGTTTCGTTTTACAAACGACGGGAAAGAAAAGGTCATCACAGAGCATTGGCATTTTGACGGTACATACTATGACGTGCCCCCCGCCGCAGGCATTCTGGCGCCACAAAAAGTCCCCGCTATCGGCGGCGATACGATGTGGTCCAACCAGTATGTCACGTATGAACGGCTGTCGGATGGTATGAAAAAATTGCTTTCCGGGCTCTGGACGGAGTGTGTATCGCATCGTTCCAGTCGGAAATACAACAACGAGCTGATGTCAGCTACGCAACCCGCGGTTCGCAAGCATCCAGAGACTGGGCGTCTATCACTCAATATCGGCCATCCGGAGACCTGCGTACGGTTTGTTGGCATGACCGAGGAAGAAAGCCAGCCGCTGATTCAGCACCTGCATGCGATAACTCATGAGCCGGACAATGTCTATCGTCATCAGTGGAGACTAGGCGATATTGTCATGTGGGACAACCGATGTACCATGCATTATGCGATCCACGATTATGGCATGGCTGAGCGCGAGATGTACCGGATGACGATCCTGGGCGATCGGCCGCAGGGTCCCTTGGGTATGCAACCGACGGCATGATAGCCAGCGCCGACATGGACGAGAAAAAATCGAATAAGTCTCGTAGACAGCCCGCCGCGCAACTCGCGGCGATTGCCGGTATCGGGATGACAAAATTATCGAAGGAATCCGGCAAGACAGAGCAGCAGTTGGCTGCCGAAGCCATTCTCGCTGCGATTGAGGACAGCGGGTTGGATCTGCAGTCTATCGACGGCATCGTGAAGTATTCTGCGGATTCGACCAAGGAAAGTACCCTAGTTGATGTGCTTGGATTATCCAATGTCCGTTTTTTTGCCGAGGTAGGCTATGGAGGCACGGCAACAGCAGGTGTTATTGCGCTAGCCCAAGCCGCGATTGCTTCAGGCCAAGCCAGATGCGTGGTGTGCTATCGGGCAATGAACGGTCGATCTGGCATGCGATACGGTCGAGGCGAGCGCATGCTGAAATCCAAGAACGACAATATCGCAATCGCGGACGGTAGTCGCACTTTTGGTAGTGCCTTGACGGGTCCGTTTGGCTTGTTGTCGCCCAGCCAATTAATGGGGCTGTGGGCACGACGCTACGCCTACGAATTCGGCTTTGACGATGAGACCTTGTCGAGTGGGCTGGCCGCTGTCGCCATGACTCAGCGCGCCTACGCGGCAAACAATCCGCATGCGATGCTTCGCGATCGTCCCTTGTCACTCAAGGATTACCAGTCGAGCCGCATGATTGCGGAGCCTCTTCGCTTGCCTGACTTTTGTCTTGAAGTGGATGGAGGCGCGGCCATTATCGTGGTGGATCAAGAGTTGGCTAAGGATAGGGCGCGCAAGCCGGTTCCCATCCTCGCCGTGGATCGTCATCTGGAGCGGGGCGGCGATACCCCCACGCTTTACCACGAGCGGATGGACCGCCTGGTTTCCGAACGCGCTCGCCGGATTTTCTCGTTGGCGGATGTCAGTCCCGAGGACGTGAGTGTGGCCGCTATTTATGACGCGACCAGTGTCATGGTGCTGATGGCCCTTGAGGATTATGGCTTTTGCGGTCGAGGAGAAGCGATTGAGTTTGCGAAGACGGGGCAACTGGGTATCCAGGGGAAACTGCCTACCAATCCTCACGGTGGCATGTTATCGGAAGGCTATTTGCACGGTATCAACAATCTACTTGAAGTGGTGCGTCAAATGAGAGGCGAATCTGTCAACCAGGTCGCTGGCGCCCGAGTCGGTTTTTACACAGTGGGCAACGGTTCCGTGCTATTGGGAGGCGTCGATGCGTGAATCTAAAACGCCGCCTGTTGATGAGAGTGCATCCGCCCAGGGCGTCATTCTGCCAGAGGCGAGTGGTGCCGTTCAGGTGTTTTGGCAGGGAGCTGCCAGCGGAAAGCTTTTGATGCAGCGTTGTCAACACTGTGGGTATATATGGCATCCGCCCTCTGATGTGTGCGGCAAGTGCCAAGCTACCGATATCGACTGGATTCCGGTCTCTGGAAAAGGCGTTCTCTATAGCTATACGAAGGTTCAACACGCGGTGCACCCCGTTGTGCAGTCCTGGATTCCCTACACCTTATGTATGGTGGATCTGGACGAAGGAACGCGCATTCTGGCCCTATTTGATGACTCCAAGGCGCCACCATCGATTGGAAAAACGGTGGCATTGCGTTTTCAGAAAATGTCAGATGGGTTTCAGCTCCCCATATTTTTCCACGTTTGAATCGCACATCTAACTATATTTGTACCAAGGAATATTCATGCAACATCGTCCCCAAACTCCCTTCGACGAGAACTGCACGATCGCAGGGCTTCTGACAGCGCGCGCCGGGGCACTTGGACCGCTCCCATTTGTCGTCTTTGAAGGCCAGGAGTGGACATATGCGCAAACGCTGGAGCATTCACGCACCTTTTCCCGCGCCTTGTTCGCAGTTGGTAGCAAGGCCGGTGATCGGGTTGCGATGATGGTCGAGAACCGACTTGAGTTTTTTGCGGCATGGTTCGGAACGGCATTGGGAGCAGGGGTGCATGTGCCATTGAATCCGGAGTATCGGGGGGAAATCCTGCGTCAGGTACTGGTGGACATCGCCGCGCGTTATGTCGTCGTCGAAGCGCATCTGCTGCCGAATCTTCTGACTGCGATGGACGGCATTGATCACAAGATCGAACTCCTGGTGATTATGGATCACGATCCATCCCAGGCCCTTCCTAACGGGGACAACTACCGTGCGCTTTCTTGGGAGGTGTTTTTGGAGGAGGGCGTAGGCGTTCAAATGCCTGAGTATCGACGCTCGGCCTACGAGCTTGGAGCGGTGATGCTGACTTCGGGAACGACAGGAGTTTCTAAAGGTGTGATGGTGTGTGATAAACACGCGATCACGCAGGGTAGGGAAGCGGCGGAAGCATACGGTATTCAATCCGACGACGTGATGTTTACGTGTCTGCCGCTCTTTCACGCGAATGCGGCATGGTCGACGGTGCTGGCCGCGCTCCAATCGGGGGCAAAGGTTGCGCTGTCTCGCCGGTTTTCGGCGCGAAAATTCTGGAAGGATGCGGCGGAGGTGGGTGCGACGCAGGTTGCTTTGCTGGGAACGATGTTGCATATGCTGGTCGCGCAACCTCCGTCCGATACCGATCGTGCTCACCGCGTCAGGATCGGGAACTCGGTGCCTTGCCCACCTGATGTGATGATCGCCTTCGAGCGCAGGTTCGGAGTGCATTTGCTGGAGACATACGGCAATACCGAAACGAAGCGCATTCTCAGCAATCGTCACTATCATCGAAAACTTGCCTCGGCAGGTTATCCAACGCCGACCAGTATTGTCGAAATACACGACGAGAATGGTTGGCGTGTATCGCCGGGCGTGATAGGCGAGATGGTTTACCGACCCAAAGAACCGGGCATCATGACGTTGGGCTATCTGAATAAGCCGGAAGCCACACTCGCCATGATGCGCAATGGGTGGTGGTGTACTGGCGATCTTGCTTGGCAGGATACCGACGGGTTTGTCTATTTTGCTGGCCGCAAAAAAGACGCATTGCGGCGTCGGGGAGAGAACGTATCTGCTTTCGAGGTTGAACGCACGCTGATGTCACATCCGGGCGTGTTGCTCGCGGCGGTGGTCGCGGCGCCATCCGAGTTATCGGAAGACGAGATTTTGGCCGCAGTGGTCCGAGCACCCGGCTCGACCGCTACCGACGAAGAGATTTTCAACTATGCCGACGAAAATCTGCCGCATTTCATGGTGCCCAGATATATTGCCTTTGTTGACAGTCTGCCCGAGACCACGACCGGAAAGATTGCCAAGGCTGGGCTCTCGGAGCAGCTTATGCAGGGCAAGGTGTGGGACAGCGAACGTGCGGGCTTGACAGCTACGCGTACGCGCAGGGGAAAGTAACCGTTTCCTGTTTCAGCAGTGCGGATTACTTCTCGAACGAACTAGAGAAAAACATCATTTTGGCAGCCAGGCGAGCATCCTCGCCTGGCTGTGTCGCGTCTTGCATCGGCGAGCATCGGGCCAATGTATGGCACAGTTTCGGCGCCCGCGCCCAAACGACTTTTTCATCGCTCGGGGGGCACTCGTGGTCGTTGTCGCCGATGAGGTTGAATAATCGAACGGCGCGCCACATCGGAATGTACCGGCATGTATCGCACGGCACGGATGGTACACGCGGATTCAAAACCCTCTAAGCACCGACATATCCAAGATACACCGTTCGCTTCTACTGTTAGTCGATGTCAATCGCATCCGGCGGCTGTCCCCGCCGCAACACTAGCAACGAAGGATTCATCATGTCAGAAGAAATCAATTCCCATCGTCGCCGCTTCGTCAGTACCGCGGCCGCCACCCTCACGGCCGCCCAATTCGGCCTGCTTGCGGCTGCGCAGGCGCAGACACAGACCGGAACGCCATCCACGACGGCCGTCAAGCCCGGCGCTCACACCTCTTTCGGCCCCCTGAAGACGATCAATGCCGGCGTACTCAGTATTGCTTATGCGGAGGTCGGCCCGAAAGACGGCCCGCCGGTGCTGCTCTTGCACGGGTGGCCGTATGACATCCACGCTTTTGTCGATGTCGCTCCCATTCTCGCGGCTGCCGGCTATCGCGTGCTTGTGCCTTATTCGCGGGGTTATGGCGCGACGCGCTTTCTCGCTGCCGAAACGCCGCGCAACGCCCAGCCGGCCGCGGCCGCGGTCGATGCCCTTAACTTCCTGGATGCGCTCAAGATCAAGAAAGCGGTTGTCGCCGGGTTCGACTGGGGCGGCAGGACCGCGAACTTGATGGCTTTCCTTTGGCCGCAGCGGTGCAAGGCACTGGTTTCGGTAAGCGGCTACCTGGTCGGCAGCCAGGAGAGCGGCACAATACCGCTGCCGCCGAGCGCCGAACTCCAATGGTGGTATCAGTTCTATTTCGCCACCGAGCGCGGCAAAGCCGGCTATGCAAAGTACACCAAGGAATTCAACCGCTTGATCTGGGAACAGGCTTCACCGAAATGGGCCTTCGACGACGCAAGCTACGAACGCTCCGCGCAGGCTTTTGAAAACCCGGATTTCGTTCAGATCTCGCTTCACAATTACAGCTGGCGCCTTGATCTGGCGCCCGGCGAGGCGAAATACGATGACCTGGAAAGGAAGATCGCGACATTTCCGAGCATTGCCGTGCCGACCATCACGCTGGAAGGGGACGCGAATGGCGCACCGCATGCCGACCCCGCCGTTTACGCCAAGAAGTACACCGGCAAGTATGAACATCGCAACCTCACGGGCGGTATAGGGCACAATCTGCCGCAGGAGGCGCCGGAGGCCTTTGCAAAGGCCATTATCGACGTCGACAAGGCATAAGCGGTCGCATGTTGAAAGAGGCGCCGCCGTCCCCCCCGGCTTTCGATCTGCCTGTGTCGGGATGCCGGCCGGCGCCCGGCCGCATCCGGGAATCGGTCACTCGCTTTTAGGCATATGCCCGACCGAGTCGGAATATTTCGCCATTTCCTCGCTGGGCAAGTACTCTTGCTCGATTCGCCGCACGTCATCAAAGCCTGCAAAACTATGCAGGTTGCCGATGTCATGGCAATTGAAGCGCTCAATGAAGTCGAGCTCGGCCATCGGGCCTTCTTCCCGCAGCCGAACGGCGATGTCATACATGGCCATCAGGCTGGCCCGCACCAAGGTCAATGCGCTGATGCACACGGCTATGCCCATGTCTTGCATCTGGGCCAGAGTGAAGCGGGGGCTGACTCCGGTCATGTTGTAAAAAATGGGGCCGCGCACTTCCGTGCAGATGCGCCTGACTTCTTCCACGCTGGTGGGACCCTCGACGAACACCATGTCGGCGCCGGCGCCGAGATAAGCATTGGCGCGTTCGATCGCGTCGTCCAGGCTGCCTTTGTGCGCGCCGCGCGCATCGGTTCGCGCCACAAGCAAAAAGTCGGGGTCAAGTTCGCGCCGAACCGCGTCGGCGGCACGGAACTTGCCCACCGCCTCATCGATCGGCAACACGGTTTTGCCCGCCACGTGACCGCAGCGCTTCGGATTCACCTGATCTTCCAAATGGATGCCCGCGATGCCGGCTGAGATGAATTCGCTTACGGTGCGGACCACGTTGACGGCATTGCCGTAACCCGTGTCCGCATCGGCGATGACCGGTGCGCGGGCCGCCGTGGCAATATACCGGGCATTCATGACGACCTCGGTCATTGTCAGCAGGCCTGCGTCGGGCAGCCCCGCCAACGACAACGATGCGTTATACCCACCGGTATAGAGGAACCCAAATCCGGCTTTCTCCAGCACGCGGGCGCTCATGGCGTTGTAGCATCCGGGGATGAAAAGAACTTGGCCCGTCGCAAGCCGCTGCCTGAGCCGAGTCGATGCGCGCCCTGGGCTGCCGCCTGATCCGGCTTGAATCAAATTGTTGATGGAATCCACCGATTTCTCCTGAGAGTAATTCGCCACTAGTTAAAGCACGCGCTAACGTAACGACACTGCGATTGTTGTGCTCCGGACGCGCCATGCGTAAGAGCATGCTTACGCCGCCGCAGGAGCTCGGGTAACACCCGAGCTCCGTTGTGTGACGAAGAAAGTCCGAATTTGAGCCGGCATCAATCCGCTTTGATATTCGCCGCTTTGATTACCTTGCCAAACTTGTCGGCGTCGGCTTTCAGCAACGCTGTGAAGCCATCGGGGCTGGACGTGAAAACCGAGGCGCCGATACCCGCGAGCTTTTCTTTAACAGCGGGCTTGGCCAGTATTCGATCTATCTCGGACGACAGTTTCTCGAGAATTGCGGGGGGAGTGCCGGCCGGCGCCAGCATGCCGACCCAAAAGCCCGCATCAAAGCCAGGCAGGCCGGACTCGGTGAAAGTGGGCACGTCCGGCAGGGAAGAGAACCGGCTTTCGCCGGAAACCGCTATGGCCTTGAGTTTCCCCGTCTTGATAAGCGGAACCATGATCGACTCGACGCCCAGGGTACATTGAAGGCGTCCGCCCACCAGGTCGGAAACCACCGCGGAGCCCCCTTTGTAGGGAACGTGCTGCATTTTTATACCGGCCATCAAGCTGAACAGTTCAGTGGCAAGGTGGCTTGCCCCGCCGGTGCCCGAGGAGCCGTAATTGAGCTCGCCAGGCTTGGACTTTGCAAGCGCGATGAACTCGCGCAGGTTGTTTGCGGGCAATGACGGGTGGACAGCCAGGACCCATTCGCCTCGCGTGAGCGTTGCAATCGCCGCGAAGTCCTTGATCGGGTCATAGGGCGCCGCGAACAGCAAAGGCATGACCGTATGCGCGTTTGTCGTCACCAGCAAGGTATAGCCATCAGGCGCGGCCTTGGCAACGAACTCGGTGCCTATCATCGTATTTCCGCCTGCCCGGTTCTCCACGATAAACGGCTGCCCGAAGCTCTTTGCCAGGTTCTCGGCGATGATGCGCGCGGCGATATCAGTCGTGGCTCCCGCGGCCAGCGGCAGTATCACGCGTACCGGTTTGTTTGGATAAACGTTCTGTGCGGTTGCCAATGCCGAAAATGCCGCCAGTACGATCGGGATGAGTATCCGAGATAGAGAATTAGTAAAGATCACAATGCCTCCTTGATGGGCTAGACGCCTATATTCAGGCGATGACAAATCCTTGATATCCGTTTGCAGTTTCGGCTGCTCTTTGCGCCCTACCCACAGGAGCCGGATCGGGGGTGGTTAACAGGAAACGGGCCTTTCCTGGAATATTGGCGCCGACGTACCAACTGTCGGCCTGTGTGCGCAGCAGCTTGGCGCCTGCTTCTATGATGTGCGCGGTCCAGGCATCCTCGGCCTGCTGGGTCGGCGAGATCCGCTTGAATCCGCCCGCCTTGAGATAACTTATGCAATCGGCCACCCAATCCACCAGGGGCTCCATGACTCGGATGTGATTTCTGGCGCCGGCCACATTTACCGTGAAGAGATTGGGGAATCCGACGCTTTGGATACCCATGTAGGTTCGAGGTCCATCCTTGAATTTATCTTTGAGGGTTTGGCCGTCCTCCCCGCGAATGCAAATTTGATTGAGTGCGCCTGTTACGGCGTCATACCCCGTGGCGAAGATGATGACGTCCAGTTCGTACTCGTTGTCCGCGGTCTGGATGCCGTTCGCGGTGACACGCTGGATCGGCTGCGCGCGCACGTCGACGAGCGTGACATTATCGCGATTGAAGACTTCGTAGTAATTGGTTTCGCAAGGCACGCGCTTCGAGCCGAAAAGATGATTCGTCGGCACAAGCTTTTCCGCAAGAACCGGATCGTTGATCCGCGCCCGGATTTTCTGCCGTACGAATGCGGCGAAATCCTCGTTCGCAGGGCCCGGAACCACAATATCGTGGAAATTGCCCATGAATTTCTTGAACCCGGATTCCGCCCACAGGCTCTCGTAGAGTTCAAGCCGTTCCTGTGGACTGACCTCCATCGCCGACCTGGGGTCCGCCTCGTGTGGAAAGCCATGAGGCGTGTCGTTGCAAATGCGGAAAATCTCTGTGTAGTTGTCCTTTATGCCGCGCATTTCCTCTGCATTGATCGGCCGATTATGCAAGGGCAGGCAATAGTTCGGCGTCCTTTGAAAGACGGTAAGATGTTTTACGTCGCCAGCAATCGCCGAGATGATTTGCACGCCGGTGGGGCCGGTGCCGACGACGCCTACGCGCTTGCCTGTCAGGTCCATGCCTTGCTCAGGCCATCTGCCGGGATGACACCATGTGCCTTTGAAGCTGTTGATTCCGTCGAATGGCGGAACATAATGCGCGGAGAGGGGGCCGAGCGCAGTGATGACGAACCTGCCATGGATTTCCTCTCCCGCATCGGTGACGATTGCCCAAAGATCCGCGTCGCTGTCGTATGCTGCTGAAACCACTCGCGTCGCTAACTGGATGTCGCGGCGCAGATCGAATTTGTCGGCGACATAATTCAGGTATCGCTCTGTATCCGGTTGAGCAGAGTATTTTTCCTTGAAGTTCCACTCTTGCAGCAATTCGTCAGAGAACGAGTAGTGGTAGGTGTAGCTTTCCGAATCGAAGCGGCATCCGGGGTATTTGTTCCAATACCAGGTACCGCCCACGGCGGGCGCTTCATCCAGCACCTTGACCGTAAGGCCTCGCTTTCTCAACTGATACAGCGTGTATAGCCCTGTGACGCCTGCGCCTATGACGATTACATCGTAATTTTCCATTTCAAATACCTGTTTTTCTCAGTGATTAGCGATGGCTTGGCTCTGGCCAGGCCATCGCAGCCAGTTACGCAGGCCGGCGCCCATGACTTGTTCCAGCTCGTCCGTTGACAAGAAAGTCAGTTGCTTGCCAAAGTCGACCATTTGCTTGTAGGTGCAAGGAAGCCTTGTCAGATCGGATCCCCAGAAGACCCGGCCGGCGCCGAACCCTTCGATGACTCTTTCAAGCGGCTCGCGCAGGCTCGGGAAGGGATAATCTTCATGCGCATGGCATGGAAGCGCCGAGGCTTTGACTGCAACGTTCGGGAAGCGCGCCAGTTCAAGCAGTCGATCCGGCGCCTCCTGAAGGTCGCGTAAGCCGGCTTCCGGGGCCAAGCCGAAATGACAGATCACGAGCGGCAGATTGGGGTGCGAGCATGCCACGTCGCCGATCACGTCCAGCAGTCCGGGGCAGAAAACGTATACCGGCAGCCTGGCGGCTTCGGCGGCGTTCCAGAACCAATCGGTCGACCCGTTGAACAACAAGCGCCGATGCTCTTCGGTGAAGAAGCTTTGACGAATGCCGAGCATCCCCGGGGTGTCCCGCCAATGCGCAAGCTGTTCGCGGCTTTGGGGAAGATCAAGTGCCAGCCGTCCCATCACGGCAAGGCGATCGGGAAACCTGGCCGCCGCGGCGAGCGCGACATCGTTTCGGTCCCCCTCAAAGACGGGCGGCACCAGCACCGCGCAATCCACACCCGCGATGTCCATTTCATGCACCAGGGCATCGGCTGTGTAGTACTTGTGGCGAAGGTTTTTTCCGCCCGGCGGCCATGGGCGTTCGGGAGCATCGTGACCCCAAATATGCACCTGACTGTCCACAATGACCATTGCATTTGCCTTTCATCTCAACATGCGCCACATATCGCCGCGCAACCGCCGCAGGACCCTTGGACCGATTAGAACGAAAATGGACCTACAATACAAATTAATAATTTGGATCACATTCAATGGATTTTTATATTAATTGTCCGCCATGCCCTGAATTTCCAAGAGAACGCAAATGAACATTACGATCCGCCAGCTTCGCGCTTTTTCGGTCCTGGCCACGGTGAACAGCTTTACCCGCGCCGCCGAAGAGCTGCACACCACGCAACCTGCCTTGTCCGCACAGATTCGCGAGCTGGAAACCGCGCTGGGGGTGCGCCTTTTCGATCGCAGTACGCGCTCGGTATCCCTCACCGTAACGGGGCGCGACATGCTGCCGGCGGTAGAGCAGGTCATGTCGGGGGTTTCCCGCGTGGTGTCCTACGCAAACGATGTGGCGGCACGCAAGATCGGCCGCGTCGCGGTTGCCGCGCTTCCGTCTATCGCGTCCAATTTCTTCCCGGGGATGATAGGGCGTTATTGCGAGGAACATCCAAAAGTGGCCGTTACCTTGCGTGACGAACTCGCCGAGGGAGTGGTCGGCCGGGTGCGTGAGGGCGCGGTGGATTTCGGCATCAGCAACGGGCCTTTTCTCAAAGACACGACCTTGATATTCGAGCCTTTGGGAACGGATCGCATGTTCGCCGTGTTGCCGCAGGGCCATCCGCTGGCTCGCTTGCCGCGGCTTGGAATGTCGCACCTGATGGAGACACCGCTGATTCTGATGAATCGCTACAGCAGCGTGCGTATGATTGTGGATCGTGCGATAGCGGCGCTTGGCCACGTTGTGACGCCCGCACACGAGACGTCGATAATGTCCACGGCGATCAGTCTCGTACGCGCCGGGCTGGGGATCACCGTGCTGCCGGGCTCGGCCGCGGGATCCGCGGAATTGATCGACCTCGTGGTCCGGCCAATTGACGAACCGGCGCTCGCCCGCCCTCTGGGTATGGTGCGCCATGCCGGCCGTTCTTTGTCGCCCGCCGCCGAACTGTTCGCGGCGCGCACGCGAATAGAGTTCATTGCATGGCTGGCGCATAGCCATAGTCTTAGCATGGAGCCTGCGGCACCCGTCAAGGAGAAGGACCGTCGGCGAGGGAAGCCGCCCTCATTGAAAGCGCGTAAGGGATGAATGCAAGCGGGCGCGCCGACTCAAATATCGCGCCGCGTTTCAACTGGTTCTTGACAGTAGATCCCAGATACGTAGCGTCATGGCTGCATAAGGCTTATGAGGATTGCCATAAAGGCTTACTGGCAGGGTGATCGGCTTTAGCGCTCCCTTGAGCATAATGAGCTGGCCGCTGGCCAGCTCGCGTCGCACCATGCTCTCGGGGAGCCAAGCGGCCCCCAGGCCTGCTATCGCCATTTCTTTGATCCCGGCAAGAAATATGGATTCATGCACCACTTGAATTTTGTATTCTTGCGTAAGCGCGCTAAGCCCATTGCGATATAGGGCACGCCCGACGAAGCTGTTGACAGGAAATGCCAGAAGCTTGAAAACCCGGTCCTGGTCAAGAGTATGCACGGTCTTGCCGGTACCGGACAAAGCACTGACTGGAATCAGCTTTTCGTGGCCCATGGTCAACTTAAGTGAACCTGGCATGTGGGACTGAAGCCGGTTACCGCTGTCTTCCATGCACATGAGCAAGTCCGCCTCGCCGCGTATGAAGGCTGCCAGGCATTGGTCGTGGTTCTCTGACACCACGTGAAGGTCTACGCTGGGGTTTTGGATGCGCCCCAATTTTTCTAGTAAATCGGGCAAACGTGTAATAGTCAGTGAATGCTGGGTAGCAAGCACCAAGCGGGCGGCGCCACGATCTTCGGACTGCATGCGTATACGAAGCTGCTCTACCTGAGAGGCCAAGGCTCGCAGTTCCGGAAGGCTGCGCTGAGCTGTGAGCGTAAGCTTTATAGGATGTTGGCGGCGGTCGATCAATTCGACGTCCAGCCATTGTTCGAAAGCCTGGATACGCCTGGACAAGGCAGGCTGACTGCTATGGCGCAGCGTCGCGGCCTGAGACAGCGCGCCAGTGTCGGCGACTGCGAGAAAGTCCTGGAGCCACACCAATTTCACAATTTCTCCTGATTTTTATGACGCTCGGCATTATGCAGTTTTTGCATTGCAAGCCAAAAATATAACATTTGTGATAGTCCGAAGGGGTGCGTAATATGGCTGGCATTGATCTGCTTGCTCCCGTTCATTTCGGCAAGGCAGGCGGAATTGGCCACCTTCATACGTCATGGCCCCCTCGCGGCTGGGGGAGGACGCCGTCTTCGTCCATATCGGTGGGACCATCGGCTTATAGGGCTATCACATATGTTTTAGATGGTTTATTAATAAAAATTGGAGGAGCAAGAATGACTATGGTATTGAAGACGCCGATATCCGGGTTTCTGGGCATTGCGACATTGTTGTCGTCGTTTGCATGCACCGTTGCGAACGCGCAAAGCACGACCGAATACCCGGTTCGTCAACCTGTCAGGCTGATCGTCGGGTACCCGGCGGGCGGAAGCACTGATCTGAATGGCCGCTTGCTTGCGGCTGCGCTGGCCGCAAAGTTGAACCAGAAAGTCGTGGTTGAAAATATAGGCGGCGCCGGCGGTGCAATCGCTGCGCAGCGTGTCGTCACTGAGTCGCCGGACGGCTATACATTACTGCTCGGGGCGGTTAACGAAATCATAATTACTGGGCTGGTCAATTCCAATATCAAGTATGACGGCGCCAAGGATTTCACCGGTATAGGTCTGATAGGTTCTCAACCATTGTTGCTGACGGCCTCGAAAAAATCCGGAATCTCCAGTATTGGCGGCTATGTCGATATGGTGTCTTCCGGCAAATCGGCGGACTATAGCTATGGCTCGTCAGGCGTGGGAACGGCGCTGCATTTGGCCGGTGAAATGATCAATAAATCCACCAAGGGCAACGTCCAGCATGTGCCATATCGGGGGGTTGCGCCATTGCTTACCGATATGGTTAGCGGGCAGCTCAATTTCGGGATTTTTGGACTGTCAACAGGGTTGTCGTACGTCAGGTCAGGGGCCATTATGCCTATTGGCGTTACGGCTACAAAGCGTTCAGCGATCGCCCCAGAGATTCCTGCGCTTTCTGAGCATGAGCGGTTTAAAGAGTTGGAGGTGAACATGTGGTTCGGGCTGTTTGGCCCTAAGGGAATGCCTGAGCCCGTGGTGTCGAAGCTGCAGCGGGCCCTGGCGGAGATTGTCGCTGACAAGGCCTTTCAGGAAGAGTACAAGCGTACAGGCGGAACAGTTATCGCCGAAGCGCCGAATATGGCCGAATTCTTGAATGCGGAGCAAAAGAAGTTCAAGCAGATTGTCGACGCAGCGCGCATTGGCCAAGAATAAGAAGGAGTAGACCAGATGAGTTTTGATATAGACGTACCCGACCTTTCCCATGAGCGCATAGGCAATGCGGGCGTCCCGGGTGTCTGGCATTTCGACTCGGGCAAGCCGGGCTCCAGCGTGTTGATTACGGCGCTGATGCACGGTAACGAATTATGCGGAGCATGGGCCTTGAAGGAGCTGTTGGCCTCCAGGATTAAGCCCATTGCGGGAAAGCTGACCCTGGCGTTTTGCAATCTTGATGCATTTGATCGCTTCGATAAAGATAATCACGACGCTTCTCGATTCGTTGATGTGGATCTTAACCGGGTCTGGAGCCGGGAGCGATTGGACAACCCCAAGTCCGCCGAGGGCAGGCGCGCCGCCGAACTGCGTCCTTGGGTTGAACAAGCCGATCATCTGCTTGATATTCACTCGATGCACGAGCCATCTCCGCCTTTGCTGGTGGTTGGAACCTTGCCGCGGAATATCGATTTCGGTTTTAAACTGGGTATTCCTCGACATCTCATCGTGGATCCGGGCCATCCGGACGGTGTTCGCATGCGGGACTTCGCTCAGTTTGGCGATGCCCGTGGCGACGCTCTCGCCGTATTGGTTGAGTGTGGTTTTCACGGCGACCTTGCTTCGCTTGACGTTGCGCGCAAAGTATCGGCGCGTTTCCTTCTATCGACGGGTGTCATTTCCGCCCACCAGCTTCCTTCCGGTTGGGCAGGGCATAACGACGAGGCTGCGACCAAGCAAGAGGTTTTTAAGGTAACGCAGGCTGTCGTCGCGTCCACACTGGATTTCGTATTTACGAAACCTTGGCAAGGCATGGAATGTATCCCGAATAAAGGTACGGTGATCGGTTTTGATAATGGGACGCCGGTCGAGACCCCGTATGACGACTGTGTCCTTATCATGCCATCGCTGCGCCAGCTTATCCCCGGCGTTACGGTGGTTAGATTTGGAACGCGCAAGCAAGCCGATGTTGCAGGGGCTTCTTTGGAGAATCTTATGAATCATTTGATGCCGGTTTCGCTTGAGGATTCGGTCGACTCGGAACGGCTATGGCGAAGGGTGGAAGCCTTGTCGCGGTTCACCGATCCAGACCTGCCGTGGACACGACGGGCATTCACCGATCGCCAAGTGCAAGCGCGCAGTTGGCTTAAAGAGCAAATGGAATCGGCGGGCCTGCGTGTCCGTACCGATGAAGCCGGTAACTTGATCGGACGAAGAGAGGGTATGGATCCAGATGCGCGCCCGCTCATTACGGGGTCGCACTGCGACACCGTTGTTGCCGGGGGGCGGTTCGATGGCATTATCGGTGTGCTGGCAGGTATAGAGGTAGCCCAGGCAATGCAAGAGCAAGGGGTCGTGTTGCGGCATCCCCTTGAAGTGATTGATTTCATGTCGGAAGAACCCAGTGATTACGGTATTTCCTGCGTAGGCAGCCGCGCTATCGCGGGCATGCTGGATACGAATATGCTCTCGGCGCGTAATCACGAAGGCGAGACGCTGGCCGAGGGGCTATCCCGGTTGGGCGCGCAACCATCGGCGCTTAATGCAACCGTACGCCGCCGCGACTCCTCCGCGGCGTTTGTCGAGCTCCATATTGAACAAGGGCCTGTACTGGAATCACGACAGATCCCTATTGGAGTGGTGACCCATATTGTGGGCGTGCGCAGAATGGCCGTTACCCTGATCGGGGACACCGGTCACTCTGGCACCGTACCCATGCGCCTGCGCCGCGATGCGCTGGTTGCGGCGAGTAGCCTGATCACCGAGGTTTATTGCCATGCCAAAGAACTCGATGGACCAGGATGTTATGTGGTCGCGACAGTCGGGCGCATACTTGCCGAGCCTAATATGGCGAATGCAATACCCGGAAAGGTCGACCTGGTTTTAGAGATACGCAGCGACAATGATGCGATATTGGAAGCGTTTCCCGACGAGGTGTTGCTGAAATTGCAAGAGCGGTTCTCCGTTCTGGGAGTAGAGGCCACCATGAAGGAATTGACGAAATCCTTGGTCACCCGTTGTGATGCCGGCGTCATGGACGTCATCGAAAAATCGGCGTCGATGCTGGGTTATGGTTCCATGCGTCTTCCGAGCGGGGCGGGTCACGATGGCGTTTACATCAGCGCCACGGGGCCGATAGGCATGATCTTCGTACCCTGCCTGAATGGGAAGAGCCACTGTCATGACGAGTGGTTATCGGCTTCCCAACTACTGGCGGGGGCTCGTGTGCTGTATCGATCGTTGCTGGAATTGGATGGGCGGCTGGATTGACGCTTCTGGCTGAATCCGGCTCGTTCATTACGGAGCGGATCCCACTCCTGTTTAAACAGACAGTCTTTTATTGCACTGCGGCGGCGGCCGTGAAGGTGTAGCCAACGCCATACACAACCCTGATCGGCGCCGGAAGCCTGGTTTGTTCCTCCAGTTTGCGGCGCAGCCGGCTGACGACGGCGTCGAGATGCCGGTTGTCGAAGCTGGATTTGGGACGGGCGAGGGTTTCCACCAGATGCTCGCGCTGGCAGATTTCGCCGCAACGGTTGCAGAGCACTTTCATGAAGGCGAACTCGGTCGCCGTCAGTTTGAGCGAACGATGATTGGGCGCGATCAGCGTCCAGCTTGTGCCGTCCAGCACCCACTGATCGTTGTTGCCGTTCGCTGCGTTGGGCAGGTCTCCCATGCGCCGCAGCAGGCTGCGGATCGCGGCTTCGATCTCGCGCAGTGTGCTGTGCTTGACAAGGTAGATGTCAGCGCCGCTCTCGAAGCCGCGGATGCGGTCGTCGCTGTCCCCCAGCGCCGTCAGCATGATGATGCCGCAGGCATGCGACTTGCGAATTTCGGCCGCCAGGTCGAATCCGTTGCCATCGGGCAGCCCGACATCCAGAATAATGACCGCGGGTGAACTGCCGTTCGCGAGCGCCTGGCGCAATTCCCGCGCCGTTGCCACTCCTTCAGGCGCAAAGCCCGTCAGCTCAAGGAAGTCGGTCAGGTCCCGGCGCAGCCGGGGCTCGTCCTCGACGATCAGAATATGCGTCATGTGATCAATTCTCCTTGCGTCATGCCAGCCACACAAAAAACCAGGTGATGGCCTGCAGGTTTGCGGCGGCGAAGGTGACAACCAGAACGGTCTTGAGATCAAGCATCCCTGAGTATACGCAGGGGCTGGCCTTGCGTCTTCCGCTGTATCGATGCTTGCTTCTTGCGGGAGCGGCGCGAGGGCAAGATGTGGTCCAGCTCTGCAAGAATTGGTCAGGATTCAAGAGAATTGATCGGTGGAATTGTCCGGATAGGCGATGTTAGCATTTGCCGCATTCGTTGTGGCGGTTCATGAGGAAGCTGTGGCAATGCCGACGCGGCAAGCGCGGCGGACGCATCCGGGCCAACGCATTTACATCGCCGGGCGCGATGATTTTCTGACAACGGCGCAAGCTCGGACCAGCGTCGGACGGGCCATTGCCCGGACCGTATCACACCAGGGGAAATTCCATGAAAATTCGCAGATGCCGCTCGTTTACGGGCCCGCTCGGGCTTTTGCGTTCCACGACGCTTACGGGGTCATTGCTGCTGTCGGCCGCTCACACGACGCCCGCACAGGCGGTGGACCTTGATACCGGAGAGACGCTTTCGGTCTCTTCGGACACTGAGATTGGCGTTTCCGCCGAGTCCATTGGGTTTAATGGCGGCACGCTGCGGAATACGGCAGCCTTCACTACCGTGCGGGATATCATTCTGAATGCGGCTGGCGGCACGTTTCAGACCGATGCCGATCTGACGGTAGGCGGTGCAATCACTGGAACCGGCGGCGCCCTGACCAAGACAGGCGCCGGGACGCTGACGCTGACAGGCGACGCATCCGGTTTTGCAGGAGACTTGAATGTCCGGGCTGGCACGCTCGATATCGGTGCACAGCTCGACTCTGTTGCCAGCGTCATTGATACCGATGGAATCGATCCAAATGCGACGGCGACGGTACGAGTGGCGGGCTCTGGCATATGGACATCCGAGTATCTTAGTGTCGGCGCTGACCATCACGGGGCCTTGATCGTCGAGGATGGCGGGCAGGTTATCAGCGGTATCGGGGCTATAGGGTCGGACAATGCTGGCAGCACTGGCTCTACGCTGGTTTCCGGAAGCGATTCGACCTGGACAATCAATGGCGGAACCTTGATTGGCTATTATGGCAAGGGATCGCTCGATATTAAAGATGGTGGGCGCGTTATCAGTACGGCCCTTTCCCCTACTCCTTTCAGCACTGTCATCGGTGGGAATCCTAACGTAACCGGAACGGTAAACGTTGTGGACAGTGGGTCACTCTGGACTAACGATGCCACTGTCAGCGTCGGCTTTTTGGGCAATGGCGTACTGACTGTTGCGCAGGGCGGGCAGGTTTCGGTTTCCGGCGCGGGCAACAGTGTGACCTTGGCGAATCAGGCGGGTTCCTCCGGAACCCTCAACATCGGCGCGGCAAGCGGTGAAGCTGCCCAGGCGGCAGGCACGATTGATGCGCCGTCGGTAGCCTTTGGCCTTGGCGCCGGCACGCTCGTTTTCAATCACCTTGGCAATCCCGATGCGTCGGATCTGATTTTCAGTCCTTCCCTGACCGGTTTGGGGACCATCCTTCATGAAAGCGGCACGACCGTGCTGGCCGCGGACAATTCCGGTTTTACCGGAACCACCAATATTACCGGCGGCACCCTTCGTGTCGGCGATGGCAGTGGCAACGATGCCCTCGGCGGCACGGTCGTTGTCGGGAAAGGCGCCACGCCGGGCGTTTTCGGCACGCTGGGCGGTTCCGGCACGGTGGGCGCGACAACAGTCGAGGATGGCGGCCATATTGCGCCGGGCAATTCGGTGGGCAAGCTTACGGTCGCGGGCGATCTGACCCTGTTGGCCGGCGCTGTCCTCGACTATGAATTGGGCAGTGCCGGCACGGCCGGCAATCCCACCTCGGGCGTGAGCGACCTGATCGAGGTTCAAGGCAACCTTGCGCTTGACGGCGCGATCAACCTGGCACAGAGCGGCAATGCGGCGGATGGCGCTGTGGGCTTGGGCTATTATCGGCTGATGACTTATGGCGGGACGTTGTCCGGCGATGGGTTGACGGTCGGTACGGTTCCTTATTCTGGCTCTGGTTCCTATGCTATTACAGCCGGCGGCGGCAATGTCGATCTGTTCGCCCCGGCGCCGGGCATCCCCGGCGACGACACGCTGCAGCATTGGCAGGGCGGCGACGGCACCTGGAATGCCGCCAACGCAACATGGCTGAACCAGGGTGGCGATACGCTTGTCGCTTGGGGCGGCAAGCATGCCGTCTTCAAGAACCAGCCGGGTGGCTTCGACGGCGGAACGATCGCGGTCGAGGGCGCGCAAGGCTTCAAGGGCCTGCAATTCGTCGATAGCGGCTACCGGCTGGAAGGCACCGGCACGCTCGAGGTGGATGGCTCGGACAGCGGCGACGGCAATGCTGAAATTCGTGTGCTGGCCGGTGAAACGGCCAATATCGCCACGACGATCAGCGGAACGGGCGGCATCACCAAGACACAAGACGGCACGCTCGTGCTGGAAGGCAACAACACCTATCAGGGTGGCACGGCCATCAGCGGCGGCACGCTCTCGGTCTCCTCCGACGCCAATCTCGGCGCGGCATCCGGCGGGCTGACGTTCAATGGCGGCACGCTGCAGAACACGGCGACTTTCACGACTACGCGGAATGTCACGCTCGGTGCCGGCGGCGGCGCCTTGCGCAACGATGCGCTCCTGGAAATGGCAGGTACCGTTTCCGGCGCCGGTTCCCTGATCAAGGATGGCGCGTTCAAGCTGCTTCTGTCGGGCGCCAACACCTATGCCGGCGGGACGCTGATCAAACAGGGAGCTGTCGAGGCGGCGGTCACCGGCGCTCTGGGCACCGGACCGGTGAACGTGGGCGGGTATCTTCTGTTCTCGGACTCCGCCAGCGCCGGAGACCTGAACATCACCGTCGATCAGGGCTATCTTGATTTCTTTGAACAGAGTTCGGCAGGCAACGCCACCATCGTCAACAATGCCGACAGCCGCATCCAATTCATCGGCGACTCGACCGCCGATAATGCCACCGTCATCAACAATGCGGGGGGCCTGGTCAGCATTGCAAACCGGGCGGACGATATCGCGATTGGTTCATTGTCCGGCGATGGAACGGTCGATCTGGGCTCCCACGCCCTGACGCTTGGCGGGCTTGGAAAGAACGACACACTAGGCGGCACCATCAAGAACGGTGCAAGCAGCATAGGAGGTTCGCTAATCAAGGCCGGTATGGGCACGCTGACGCTGACCGGCGCCAACACCTACACCGGTGGGACGACCGTCAATGCCGGCACGCTTCAGCTTGGCAATGGCGGTACAGGCGGGTCTATCGTCGGCGATGTGCGGATCGCGCCTGCCGGCACGTTCGCTTTCAACCGCGGTGACAATTTTGCCTTTGGCGGCGTGTTCACAGGCGGCGGTGCACTGGACATGAAGGGCGCGGGCAGGGTCGACCTGACCGGCAATTCCGCCGCGTTCGCGGGCACGACAAACATCAATGCCGGCACGCTTTCGGTCAACGGCGCGCTCGGCGGCGCACTGAATGTCATGAGCGGCGGCCGGCTTCAGGGAACGGGAACGGTGGGCACCACCACCATCGCAAGCGGCGCAACGATTGCGCCGGGCAATTCAATCGGCACGCTTACGGTCGATGGCGATATTGCCTTTGCGGCCGGCTCGATCTACGAAGCCGAGATCAATCCTGCGTTGGACGGCGACCTGATCGATGCCAGCGGTAGAGCGACGATCAATGGCGGCACGGTGCATGCGGTCAAGGCAGGCGGTGTCTACACGCCCGGTAGCCGCTGGACGATTATCGGTGCGGATGGCGGGGTTACCGGAACCTTCGGTAACCTTACCCAGAACATGCCCTTCGTCGATCTGGCGCTCGCCTACGATGCCAATAAGGTCTACATCGACGCCACGCGCAACGCCACGTCGTTTTGCGATGCGGCGCAGACGGGCAATCAGTGCGCCACCGGCAACGGCCTGGAAAGCACCGGCACCGGCAATCCCCTCTACGACGTCTTTGCTGCCCTTCCAGATAAAGGCAGCGCCCGCCAGGCGCTTGCCGCTCTCTCGGGTGAAATCCACGCATCGACCAAGTCGGCGTTGATCGAGGATAGCCACTTCGTGCGCGATGCCATGAACGACCGTCTGCGCGCGGCCTTCCAGGGGGTGGGCGCTTCGGCCGCGCCTGTGCTGGCCTATGGCCAGGGCGGCCCGGCTTTGGCTTCTCCCGCCGCACCGGGCCGCATTGCCGCCTGGGGCAAGGCCTTCGGCTCATGGGGCTCTTTCGACGGTAATGGCGATGCCGCCGGCCTCGATACTTCCACTGGCGGCTTTTTCACCGGCGTCGACGGGCTGGTCAACGACAAGGTCCGGCTGGGAGCCATGGCCGGCTACAGCCATACCAGTTTCGACGCCGATGGCCAGCCTTCGTCGGGTTCGAGCGAGAACTATCATCTTGGCCTTTATGGCGGCACGCAGTGGGACAAGCTTGCCTTGCGCTCGGGCCTTGGCTATACGTGGCACGACGTCAAGACCTCGCGCTCGGTAGCCTTCACCGGCTTTGCCGACAGGTTGAAGGGTGGCTACAAGGCCGGCACGTTCCAGGCCTTCGGGGAACTTGGCTATCGCTTGGACACGCCGGCCGTGTCCTTCGAGCCCTACGCCAATCTCGCCTATGTCAATCTGAAGACTGACGGCTTAGTCGAAGAGGGCGGCGCGGCGGCGCTTACCAGCCGTGGTGAAACCAGCGACACCGTCTTCACCACCCTGGGTCTGCGTGCATCGACCGGTTTCACGCTTGGCGCGATGAACGCGACGGCGCATGGCGCGCTGGGCTGGCGCCATGCCTATGGCGACATCGTACCGACCAGCAGGCATGCCTTTTCTGGCGGCGATGCCTTCACCATTGCTGGCGTGCCGATCGCAAAAGACAGTGCCGTCATCAGCGCGGGGCTCGATTTCAACCTGACCGAGACCGCAACCTTCGGCATTGCCTATCAGGGCCAACTTGCGAGCGATGCCAGGGAGCATGGGGTCAATGCGCGGCTGAATGTGAAGTTCTAATTAGGAGTGATAGCAGGGGGATGGCCGCGCAGTTCTGCTTTCGTAGTGCTGTTGAGAACGCTGCACACATGTGTCGAAAAACGTTCATTGCATCGACATAATGAAAAAATATGTCGATGCAATGAACATATACCCAAAACATGTCGATAGATTGGCATATTTTCGACATATACATGCTTCATGTCGATGCGGTGTACATATCATTCTTTTATGTACGAAAAATGCAAAAAGATCGACATATCCATAAAAAGTGTTTGAAATTCTTCTTTTTATCGACATGTTTAGAGATGGGTGGTTGTGCATGTTCAATCCTCAACTTCCATACAACGATTTGCCTCGCCTGCCACCTCAGGCAGACATTGAGACAAAGGCAGTCTTAAAGGCCTGCATCAAAGCCCAGGCATCGCTTGCTGGCTTGCGAGGGATGGCCGGTCGTATTTCGAACCAAGGGATGCTGATCAACATCATTCCTATGCTTGAGGCTCAGGCCAGCTCAGAGATAGAGAACATTGTCACGACGACTGATCGTCTCTTCCAGTACGCCAATGACGCCCAACAAGCACAAGCGGATCCTGCCACTAAAGAAGCTTTGCGTTATCGGACTGCCCTATACAAAGGGTACAAATCTCTCGCAGAAAGGCCTTTGACGACAGCCACCGCGGTTGATGTGTGTCGAACGATCAAAGGGGTTGAGATTGACGTTCGCAGGGTACTTGGCACCGCTCTTATGAACGATGCTACGCAGCGTGTTATTTACTCTCCACCGGAAGGCGAAGCCACGATCCGAGATCTGCTGGCGGATTGGGAGCGTTTTATTCACACGCAACAGGACATAGACTCACTCGTACGCATGGCGGTGATGCACTATCAGTTCGAAGCAATCCACCCATTCAGCGATGGTAATGGCCGGACGGGTCGCGTGTTGAATCTTCTTTTTCTCATTTCTGAAGGTCTGCTGGAGTTACCAATACTCTATCTGAGCCGCTACATCATTCAACATAAACAGGAGTACTACCGCCTCCTCATGAAGGTAACAGTCGAGAACGCGTGGGAAGAGTGGATACTCTACATGTTAGAGGCCGTGCATAGCACGGCCGAATGGACATTGGCCAAGATCAAGGCTATCTGTGATTTGATGGAAAAAATCAGGGAACAGCTGCGTCGGGAAAGCCCAAAAACCTACAGCCATGAGCTTGTCGACCTCATATTCATGCAGCCGTATTGCAGGATCTCCAACCTGGTTGAAAGAGAGATCGCACAAAGGCAGACAGCATCCAGGATGTTGAAAGATCTCGCCGCTCAAAATGTGCTTCAAGAAGTCACCGTTGGACGGGAAAGGGTTTTCATCAACCTTGAGCTGATGAAGTTACTGACCCGGGACGATAACCTTCCCGGGTAACGCATGGCATACCTACGGTAAATGGTGATCACCTTTGCGGCCGGCTCGGTCCACGAAGCCGAGATCACTCCACCAAGACCATTGCAGCCGTAGCGCAGCGTTTTCCGTCATGATTTTGTCATGTGATTTACACAATCAGTTCGTATGATGCAGGCTTATCCTGGTCGCCGACCCGGTTCGTTGTCGTCTGTTCTGGCTCGCCGCGCATGAATTCAGCCCGTCTTTTATCCGAGTTTATTTGTCCCTTGCCTGCGTGCGTGCGGTTGCCGCACTGATCGTGGTGCTGAGCGCCTGCATCGCAAGCGCGATGGTGACAGTCCACGCCCAGGAGGCCCCATGGGATCGTTCGGCAGTCATGCCGCTGGCGCCGTCTTCGGGCGCGTCCGACTTCGACATCCCGTCGTTGCCGCTGCATGATGCCCTAAGGCGTTACGGCGAGCTTACCGGGTATTCAGTGCTCTATGAAACGAGCGTGGTCGAGGGCAAGCGGTCTTCCATTGTTCATGGCCGGTACACCGCGGAAGCGGCGCTCGGGCAATTGCTTGGCGACACGGCATTGAGCGCCCGTTTCGTCAATCGGCGTTCCATTACGCTGATAGCGCGCCCGGCGCCTGCCTCGCCGCTCGCCAAGCCCCCATTGCCGTCCGTAGAGCAAAGGCGTTATGACGGACGACTGCAACGTCAGATTACCCAGGCGCTTTGCGCCAACCCGGCGATCGAGGCCGGCCGTTACCGTATCGCGTTGCGCTTTTCGGTAAGCGACGATCAGCGGCTTCATCAGATCCGCGTGCGGGTCGCCGAACGCCCGGATCTGGAACTGGCCGTGCGGGCGGCCTTGGCCGATTTGCCGGTCGGCGCGCCGCCGCCGGATGCGGCGCAGCCGGTGGTGATGATCGTATCGCCTGAGGCGGCGCGCCGTTACGGAGCCTGTCCGCCATGAGCGGCACCGGGCTGAGGAAGTTGCGCGAGCTCCTGACCGAGCGTTATGACTTGCTGAAAACGCAAGTGGCCAGACGGCTGGGCAGCTCGTCCGAGATGGCCGGCGATGCGCTGCACGACGCCTATGTGCGATTGGCGGGGCGCGATGATTTCGATAAAGTGCGGCACCCCCAGACCTATCTCGTCAATACCGCGGTCAATGGGGCCATCGACCGGATACGCAGCGATGCGCGCCTGGTCAGCGATACCGAAATCGACGGCCTGTTTGAATTGCCTTACGACGGCCCCGGGCCGGAGCGCACGATCGATGGCCATGCCAGAATGGAACGGATGCTCAAGGTGTTGGACGCGCTGCCGCCGCGCCGCTGCGCCTTGCTGATCGAATATCGCGTGCATGGCATCGAGACCAGCGAGCTGGCCAAACGCTGGGGCATTTCACGCGTGATGGTAAGGCGCGAGATTCAGGCGGCGCACACCGCTTGCCTGGAAGCCATGGCCAAGCTCGAAGAAAGCGATCGATAATTGAAGACTATGACCACACATTGCGCGGCGCAGGTTCTTTTTTTACGGACTCAAACGTCTATAACTAAAGCACTACGATTATGGTCGGCGCAAAGCAGCTTATGAACCCATTGCAATCCTTTCCTGAATCAATGGACCCGTTGCCGGCGGCGGATCAGACCGCCATCGGCGAGCAGGCGCGCGCCTGGGCGATCAAGCTCAAGACCGGCCGGCCGACGACCGAGGACGTGGCGGCGTTTCGACGCTGGCGTGCTCGCAGTGTCTTGCATGCCCAGGCCTGGGCGCAGGCCAGTCAGGACTGGAAAACTCTGGGCGCGATAGCGCAGGTGTTCGAGGAGCGCCATCCGCAACGGGTGGCCAAGCCGCCTCGCCAACCCATGCGCCGGCGCTTTTTTCTTGGGGCTGCGGCGTCGGCATTCGGGACTCTGGCGGTGGCTGGCATTGTTCGCCCGCCGCTGGGGCTTTGGCCTTCGTGGTCTGAACTGGACGCCGACTATCGCACGGCCACCGGCGAGCAGCGCGATATTCAACTGGCCAGCCGTGTCCAGGTCTCCTTGAACACACAGACCAGCATTTCGCTGCGACAAACGGATGGCACGCCGCGCATTGCACTGATTGCGGGCGAGGCGGCGGTGTCGACGCTACACGCGCCCTGCGAGGTGTCGGCCGAGGACGCACGCATCGTAATGAGCAATGGTACCGTCGAAGTGCGTCGCCTGGCGACGGGTCAGGTACGGCTGCGATGTACCGACGGCTCGGCCCAGTTGCACCATCCTGCGCGTACGGTGGCGTTGGCGGCGCGGCAGCAAATTCTGTATGACCGGGGACAGTTGGGCCAACTCGGGGAAATTACCTCGGACGATACGGGTTGGCGCCAGGGCGTGGTGGTGTTCGACAACCTGAGGCTGGCCGATGCGATTGCGGAAATCAACCGTTACCGATCCGGCCGGGTGGTGTTGATGAACGACGCCTTGGCTAATCGCCGTTTCAGCGCCAATTTCAAGATCGATGACCTGGACGACGCCATAGAGCTGCTTCGGGTCGTGCACAACGTGGATGTGCGGCGGGTGGGGGAGTTTGTCTTCCTGAGCTAGAAGCGTGCTGAAAGCGGGATGGTTTCCGGCTGGGGCTGGAATGACGCAAGGCGCCGCAACGAATGATTCGTGCGGCGTTTTCTTCGTCATGGGCGGTGTCACAAAAAATTCATGCGTTTTTGGTTTCCCGATTTGCTCCTCAAACGCCTAATAGGTAGTGAGTGTTGCCCCGTCAGGGTTGACGCTTTTTCGTTCCACTGCCTAAGTTCAGGATTCGATTGACCATGTTTACCCACCTTGCCCGCTCGTCCTCTTCCGCCACGGTGCGTCATTCCCGCCAGCGGTGGGAACTGCCGCGCCTGACGCCCTTGGCCTCGGCCATTACGCTTCTGGCTATCGCGGGCAGCTTGACGGGGACTGATGCGCTGGCTCAGTCCCGCCCGTTCGGCAGCGGCTGGATGGCGGCCAAGGGGGCGGTGCAAGGGCATATCGCCAACGCCGGCACGTTGCCCAATGGCATGCTGGCGGGTGTGAATTCGGCGGCCCGGCAACAGCAGCAGGCTCGTCAGCGGTTGAACCGTTCGGTGGCCAACCTGGGCCGCACGGCGGCGGCGATTGCCGCACAGCAGGCGGCGCAGAATGCTGCGCGCGTGGCGGCGCATGACGTGGCTTCGAATGTGCCGGATGGTTACACCGCAGGCGGCTTGTGGGACAAGGATGCGGCGGGCAATGAACTGGCCTGGACCGGCGCCGATCGTCCGGTCACGACGCACGGCACGGGCGGCAAACAAACCGTCAACATCAAGCAGACAGCGGATAAGGCGATCCTGAACTGGGATACGTTCAACGTCGGTCGCAACACTACGGTGGCCTTCGAGCAGAAGGCCACCGATTCGGTGCTCAACAAGGTGGTGGGAGCGGCCGCGCCCAGTCAGATCCAGGGCGCCATCAAGGGCGCGGGCACCGTGATGGTGGTCAACCAGAACGGTGTGATGTTCAGCGGCACCAGCCAGGTCAACGTGCGCAACCTGGTGGCGGCCGCCACCGGCCTGTCCGACGAGCAGTTCCTGGCCAATGGCATCTACAGCACCCAGACCAATGGCGTCTATGCGCCGAGCTTTACCGATGCGGGCGGCAAGCTGGTCGTCGATGCGGGCGCGCAGATCACCACGCACACACCGGCCTCGGCCACGCAAGGCGGGGGGTACGTGCTGCTGCTGGGCGGCGAGGTGCGCAACGCCGGCACGATCACCACGCCCCAGGGGCAGGCGGCGCTTGCGGCGGGAGACAACTTTATCCTGCGCCGCGGCCAGGGTACAGATGGCAATCCGCTGTCGACCACACGCGGCAACGAAGTCATCGGCGTTGAGCCATGCCGGCAACAGCGGTCTGGTCGTCAACGAGGGTCTCATCGCGGCACGCACGGGCGACATTACCCTGACGGGCAATACCGTCCGGCAAAACGGCGCGCTCTTGTCGACGACTTCGGTCAATGCCCGGGGCACGATCCATATCCGCACCGCCACCCCCGAGGACGGGGCGGCACTCGCGCCGGGCGCCGTCTCGTTCGCGCCGCAAAGCACCAGCGCGATCGTGCTCGACCGCAGCGGCGAGACCGCGCTCGATGCGCAGCATGACGCCGCGCTCGAGGCGATCAGCCCGACCAATCCCTATCGCGGCGACCAGTCGCTGATCGAGATCGCGAGCGACGGCACGATCGATTTCCAGCGCGATTCGATGACGCTGGCCACCAGCGGCCAGATCGTGGCCAACGCGGCCGCGCGCACGCTGGTGGGCGAGGGCGCCACGCTGGACGTGGCGGGTTCGATCGGCGTGAAGATCGCGATGGAGTCCAACAACCTGGACATCAACGTGCAGGGCAACGAGCAGCGCGACTCGCCCATCAACCGTGACAGCAAGAACCTGAACAACAGCAATATCTGGGTCGATCGGCGCAGTCTGGTGCTTGTCAAAGGCGACTACGACGCAAAAACCAACCCCACCGGCACGCCCGACCGCTGGTACACCGCCGGCGGCCTGCTGGAAGTGGGCGGGTACCTGGCCACTGCGGGTCACACTGCCGGGGAATGGATGGCTCAGGGCGGCACGGTGCTTTTCGGGGGCGGCCAGGTCGTGACCCAGGCGGGCTCGGCCATCAACCTGTCGGGCGGCACGCTGGACGTGCAGGACGGCTACATCAACCAGAGCTGGCTGCGGGGGTCGGACGGCCGCCTGTACGAGGTGTCGCGCGCGCCCGGCGACCTGCTCTACATGGGCCTCTACAAAGGCTACGAGGACATCCATGCGCGTTGGGGCGAGCACGCCACGCGCATCTTCTACAACCCGCTGATCGGGCCGCGCAGGCGTTTCGAGCAGGGCTATACCGTGGGCCGCGATGCGGGCCGGCTGATCGTATCGACCGGGGCGGCGGTGCTGGAAGGCGAGATCGAGAGCGAGGTCTTCGAGGGCGACCGGCAGACCCAGGCGCCGCAGTTCGGGCTGGACGGTTACAGCCAATCGCAGTCGGCGGCGGCGCGCCGCGCCCACCTGATGGTGGGCCACTATATTCCGAGCTACGACAAGGCCAGCGGCGTATTGAGCTACGACCTGGATCAGACGGCCGCCCCCATCCAGGACATCGTCTTCGATGACGGCATCGAGTCGATCGCGCAGGCGCTGGGCCTGGACGGCGCCTTGCCCGCCGGGCGTGAGGACACGCTGTACCTGGACAGCGTGATGCTCGACGGGTTCGGGCTGGGCGGCATCACCACGGCCAGCGACAGCGTCACGGTGGATGCCGCACTGCAGGTGGCCGCCGGCGGCGAGATCACGCTGCAGGCGCGGCGGGTGCAGGTCAATGCCGACCTGATCGCGCGCAGCGGCGCCATCAGCCTGGGCGATACGGCGCTCTCGCCGGTGCTGCCGGACGCCTCGGTGACGATCGCGGCGGGCGCCACGCTGGACGCGAGCGGGCTGTGGAGCAATCTGCCGCTGGATCCCGCTTCAAGCGGCGGCGTGCCTTACGTGAACGGCGGCAAGGTTTCGATCCGCAGCACCGGAGCGGTGACGCTGGAAGTGGGCAGCGTCATCGACGTGTCCTCCGGCGCGTCCCTGTTCGTCGACGGCAAGCTCAAGGGCGGGCGCGGCGGCGACGTGACGCTGGCCGCCAATGCGGGCGACCACAATAAGGTTCCCGCGGTGCTGACGGTAGGCGGCGAGATCCGCGGCTACGGCGTGGCCGGCGGCGGCACGCTGGAGATCGAGTCGGGCACGGCGGTGGGCATAGGCGGCGAACTGCTGCGGACCGACGGCATTCTCAAGCAGGGCGAGGCCGCGCCCGCCAACCTGACCTTGCTGCAGGACCTGGTGATCCTTGCCGGCGAGATACTGCCCAAGGACTACGTCTACCTGAAGGACGTCGCGCTGCCAGGCGAAATCATCCAGGACGAATTGCAATTCGGGGGCAGGGATCCGATCGTGTTGGCGGCCAATTGGCAATTGCCCGAGTACGTTGGCCCCTTCTCCGTCATCATCTTCTACAACGACCCCGACGGCGTGTTCGGCATCATCGAGTACGGCCCTGGTCAAACGCCTCCCATCCTTGCGGCGGGATCGACGTTCACCAGCGGGTCCGTTCCGGCGGGCAGCATGTTTCCGCCCGGATACCAGGTTCCGCAAGATGTTTTTCCTAACGGTCTTCCAATCGTCCCCAGGGAGCAGATAGCTCCGGCAGGCAGCATGGCGCCGGAGAACGTGACCTGGCATGCGGGCACGGTGTTGCCCGCCGGCGCCGTGCTGGACCACGACATAGCGGTGCAGAAGACGCTTGCGCTCGATGCCGGCATGTTCCAGCGTGGGTTCGCCAATTACAAAGTGCGCGGGCAGCAAGGCCTGGTCGTCGCCGACGGCGCGGCGATCGAGGCGCGCATGCCAATTCTGCGGACAAGCGATGCGGCCTGGTCGGCACCCACGGGCGCCTTCTTGCCGGATGTCCTCGAAACCTGGACGCCCGAGCTGTATCAGGAAGACCCCCTCAATGCCCGCCTGACGCAGCGTGCGGGAGCCGGCATCACCCTGGCCGCGGGTTCGCCCGACTCGGCCGAACCCGCGGTGCTGCAGATCGGCCATGGCGCGGTGGTCACCGTCGACCCGGGACAAACCATCGAGTTGTCGAGCACCGGCCAGCTCACGGTCGATGGGACCTTGAACGCCTGGGGCGGCGCCATCGCCTTGCTCCAGGAGCCGCTGACCGCCCTCAGCCCTCGCGCGGGCGCGGCCGATCCGAGGGCCCACAACCGTTCCATTTGGATCGGCGAGGATGCGGTGCTGGATGTCGCCGGCCGGGCCGTGACGGCGGTGGGCGCGCGCGGCCAGCGTTATGGCCTGGTGCAGAACGGTGGCAGCATCGTGCTGGGTGGCGGTATCGATGAAAACAAGGGTACGGTGACTATCGATGAAGACAAGGGCACGGCGCAGGCGCTGGACGCCTTCATCGTCGTGCGTCCCGGCGCCTTGCTGGACGCCTCGGGCGCGCAGGCGGTATTCGATATCCCGGGCATGGGCGCGCAAACGGTCGCCAGCAATGGCGGCGCCTTGGCGTTCAGTTCCTATAACGGCCTGTACCTGGATGGCCGCCTGAACGCCGCCGCCGGCGGTGCGGGCGCCGCGGGCGGCACGCTGGCCGTTGCGCTGGAAACGCCGATGTACCTGACGGACTCCGCCGGCGACGCGGTGCTCATGCCGCGCGAGCTGATCCTGCGCCAGGTGCAGGGCGCAAGCGTGCTCGCGGACGGCTTGCGGCCCGGCCAGGCCGACGAAGGGCTAGCCTACGGCGCGGCCGTGCTTGGCGTCGATCGCATCCAGGCCGGTGGCTTCGACAACGTGGCGCTGCTGGCCAACGGCATCATCAGCTTTGACGGCGATGTCTCGCTTGCGGTCAAGCAGAGCCTGCGTTTCTACACGAACTCCCTGGCCTTGGGCGAGGCGGCCGACGGCGCCCAGGCGCAAGTCGAACTGGCCGCGCCCTACATCCGCCTGGCGGGCGCTACCACCCTGCTCGGAGTCGACGGATATACCTGGCCGACGGTCCGCGGCGGCCATGCGCGGACCGATGGCGGCAGCCATTTTTCGGCCTCGGCCGACCTCATCGACGTGCGCGACAGCGTGAATTTCGGCGCCGTGGGCAGCATCGCGACGCAGTTGGGTCCGCTGGGCGTCGAGCGCCTGGCCTTCGATCGTGTGACCTTGCGCAGCGAGGGCGATATCCGCTTCCTGCGCGGCGGCAATGCGGTGGTGGGCGGTGAAATCACCACCGAACTGACCAGTCCCGGCGATATGACGCTGCTGGCGGCCCAGATCTATCCGGCGACAGGCGCGAATGCGCGTGTGCTGGTCGGGCATGAGTTCATGATGGATCCAATCACCGGCTACGCGGCGTACGACCCTGCGCGCAAGCTGACCATAGGCCGCACGACCACGGAGGCGCCCGCGGCGCCTTATTCCGTCTTCGGCAGCCTGATCCTGGGGGCGGCGGCGATCGAGCAGGGCGGCATCGTGCGCGCGCCGCTGGGGCGGGTCGAAGTCGGCACGGATGCGACGACCAGCGGCCGGGGCGAAGGCAGCACCGCCGTGGTCGATTTCCTGCCTGGCGGCATTACCTCGGTGAGTGCCGCGGGATTGCTGTTGCCGTACGGCGGCACCATCGATGGAATCACCTATAAGTACGATGGGGCGGACATCAAGCTGGAAGGCGTAGGCAGCATTGCCCGAGGCATCATGGTCACGAGTGAATCCGTGCATGTCCAGCCGAACGCGGTGCTGGACCTGTCGGGCGGCGGCGAACTGGCCGGGGCGGGATTCGTGCCTGGGCGCGGCGGCTCGACCGATGCGCGCTACAACCCTTTGGTGCAGATCGGCGCCGATGGCGGCGGATTCACCTTGCCAGGATTGGCGACCAATCCCGTCTACGCCATCGTTCCGGGCGCGCAGGCCGGCTACGCGCCGGTCGCACCCGAAGGCGGCGCGGTCGATCCCATGGCGGGCCAGCAGATCACTGTTGGCGGCGGTGTGCCGGGGCTCCCGCCGGGCACCTACACCTTGATGCCATCGACCTATGCCTTGCTGCCCGGCGCCTTCCGTGTCGAACTCAACGGCTTGGCGGGGCAGGGCGCGCCGTTCGCGAGCGGCGCGCTGCGCAATGGCTCCTGGGCCGCGCCGGCGCAATTGGGGGTGGCCCATACCGATATCGGCGACAGCCTGTTCCGCCAGGCGATCCTGACCTCGGGCAAGGTATTGCGCAGCTACTCGCAGTACAACGAAACCAGTTTTACCCAATTCGCCATCGCCGACGCCGCGCGCCTGGGCGTGGCGCGCGCCATGTTGCCGGCGGACGCCAAGACACTCACCCTGCGCTATGTCGCCACCGCCACGGACCTGCCGCGCTTGGTCTTCGAAGGAGCCGGACGCTTCCAGGCGGCCGAGGGCGGCTATGACGGCACGGTTGTCGTCATAGCCGGCCGCAACGGCCTGACCGGCGGCAACGGCCGCATCGAAATCATTGGCCGGGATGCCATGCCGACCGTGAGTTATGACGGCATCACGCTGGTCGCCGACGACTTGAATGCGCTGGGCGCGGCGCGCCTGAGCATCGGTGGCGTCGCCTCCGCGACCTACGGACAGCGCGGCAACGAGGTCCAGTTCGGCGCAATCGGCGGCAATTCGGTTACCAGCGAGATCATCCTGCGCGCGGGCGCGGTGCTGTCGGCGCCCGAGGTTTTCCTGATGGCTGGCGACAGCCTGGGCAAGATCGAGATCGAACAGGGCGCAGGCATCAATACCATCGGCCAGGGCAAGGCCGCCTATGATTCTTCGGATGGTTTCGTTTATGCGCCCGGCACCAGCGGGGTGCTTGCGGTTTCCAATGGCTGGATGGACATGCTTGCCCCCGAGGGGACAGCCGATGCGCCGGGTGCCGGCATTTCGATAGGCGCTTGCGCGCAAGCGCCCTGCGCGGGCGATACCGAGCTGTACTCCGAAGGCACGATCGCGCTGGCGACCAGCAACAAGGTGGAGTTCGGCGACTCTCTGCGCTACGGCACGCGCAATCTGTCGCTGGGCGTCGGCGCCTTTAACGTCGGCAGTGCGCAAGCGCTGGCCGATGCCGAGGTGCGCGGCGTGCTGCCGGTGGGCTTGACGCTTAACCAGGCCGTGCTCGACCGCCTGCTGGCGGGCGACACCCAATATGGCGCCCCGGCGCTCGAAAACCTGGCTCTGCTTGCGCGCGATTCGATCAACTTCTATGGCACGGCGGCCTTGAGCACGCTCGATCCGGCCGCCGGCAAATCGTCGCTCGAGCGCCTGGTGCTGACCACGCCCGCGATCTATGGCGCCGGCGTTGCAGGCGACGTCGCCACGATCAGCACCGGTACTTTAGTATGGGCCGGCACGGCCAACGCGGCGGGAGCCGTCATCAACCAGGGCGCGGGAACCGGCGCCGGCAGTCTGGACATCCGAGCCGAGCGTATCGAGTTCGGCTACGGACCCAGTTCGCGGCCCGATACTGTGAAGACCTTCGACCGGCTGGCGCTGGGTTTTGCCACCGTCAACCTGGATGCCGGCGAGCGCATCACGGCCAACCACAAGGGCAGCCTGTCGGTGTACCAGTCGCAGGGCGAGTATGTAGAGGGTGGGGGTTATCAATATAGCGGCGGCAACCTGAACATCACCACGCCCTTGATGACGGGCGAGGCGGGTTCGGTCCACCGCATCAACGCAGGCGGGATGCTGACGGTCAGTGCCCCGGTGGGCGCCAAGCCGGATGCGACCTCCGACGCCCTGGGCGCCGAGCTGACGCTGGATGCCGACAGCATCGTGGTCGACACGGCGATCGTGCTGCCCAGCGGCAAGCTGACCATGGCCGCCGAACACGACTTGCAATTGAACGACGGCGCGCATATCGATATGTCGGGGCGCAAGATCGATTTCTTCGACGTCAGCAAGTACAGCTGGGGCGGCGACGTCATCCTCGAAAGCCGCAGCGGCAATATTCTGCAGACGGGAGGCTCGGTCATCGACCTGTCGGCCAAGAACAACCAGGCCGGCACCTTAAGCGTTACGGCGCTGGACGAGGATGCGGGCACCGTGGATCTGCAAGGGCGGATCCTGGGTTTGGCTACCGGCTACTACGATGCGGGCGGCACGCTGGTGCCTTATGCCTCTGGCGGCGTGGACATCCACGCCCAGACGCTGGGCGTGGGTCAGCTGGATAGCCAGTTCGCGGCTTTGAACCAGCGCTTGAACGAAGGCGACGTATTTGGCGCGCGCAGCTTCCAGTTAAAGCAAGGCAACCTGACCATAGGCGACGGCCTGAAGGCACGCGAGGTCAACGTCTCGGTCGACAACGGCAGCCTGACGGTCACGGGCACCATCGACGCCAGCGGCGAACAGGTCGGCAGCATTCGCCTGGCGGGCAAGAACGGCCTGACGATCGCGGGTACGGCGCTGCTCGACGCTCACGGCACGGTACTGCGCGTGGACAGCTACGGCAAGATCATCGATGCGCCCAACCGTGCGATCGTTGAGTTGAATGGCGGCGGCGACGGCCGGTTGACCTTGGCCAATGGCACCAGGATCGACGTGCGGGCCGGCACCGAGGCCAAACGCGGCACGGGGCCGGGCGAACACGACGGCGTGGATCGCGGCACGGTCGAGCTCAACGTCCGGCGCCTGGGTGGAGTCACGGGCGGCGATATCGACATCGACGCAGGCGGCAGCGTGGCTATCCAGGGCGCGCGTTCCATCACGGTCAATGGCGTCTGGCGCTACACCGATACGGGTCCAGACAAGGATACCAATGCCACCGTCAAGGACGGCAGCGACGCAGCTAGCGGCAAGCCATACTGGGAGGTCGACCAGGATTACCTGGACAAGAAACATGTCCAAAACACGGCTTTCATGACCAAGGCGCTCGCCGACGGTAACTTGCTCAATACCAAGCTGGCGGGCCTGAACAATGCGGCCTATGCGGATGCCTTCCACCTGCGCCCCGGCGTGGAACTGGTCACGGACAACGACCTGGTGGTGAGCGGCGACATCGACCTGTCGGCCTACCGCTACGGCAGCGTCAATCCGCACAGCCAGAAGACCGGCGTCTACGGCTCGGGCGAAGCCGGCGCCCTGGTCATGCGCGCGGGCGGCGACATGGACATCCATGGCAGCATCAACGACGGTTTTTACCTGCCGGATGGCTTGATCACGCCGGACGACGACGGCTGGGTGCTGATGCCGGGTCGCCAGCCCTTCGGCGGCGATGTGGTCGTGCCCGCAAGCGGACTGGTCACGCTGGCCGACGGCACCACCTTTCCGTCGGGCAAGACCTTGAACTATGCCCTGCCGATCAAGGCCATGATCCTGGCGGCAGGCTCGGTGGTCAAGACGGACGTGACGCTCGACGCTGAGTTGACGCTGCCCGCCGGTACGGTTCTTGCCGCCCCGATCTACGATGGCGCCAACGTTGCCTACCAAGCCGGAACCTTGCTCAAGGACCCCGTCACGCTCGCACCGGGCATGCGCCTGGGCGCCGGCACGAAATTCGCGGATGCCGCGGCCATCAAGGCAATGACGTGGCCCGCGGGCGTGCCCCTGCCCATGCCCAGTTCCTTCGATACCAGTGAGCAGAATCTGGTCGTCGTGCTGGACCGGGCTCTTTTGCTCAAGGCCGGCGCGCTCATCCCGGGCAGCACCAACGTCAAGCTCGATGGCGGCGCGGTATCGATCGACCTGCGAGGCCAGAACAACGGCAGCGGCCATCAGGGCAGCAACTGGGCCATTGCCCGCATGCTGCCCGAGACGTCATCGTCCTGGTCGATGCGGCTGGCGGCGGGCGCCGATACGGCGGCGGCCGACAGCCGTGCGCTCCAGTCCGCCACCATCGGCCGCCCGGCGGGCAATCTTGTGCTCGCGGATGCGCATTACGGCCTGTACAGCGAGGTCGTGCCCGGAAAAACGGTCTGGACCGCGGGCAACCAGTGGGGCTGCCCGCGGGCGAGGAGGTGGGGCCCGCTGACCTGGAGTTTTGCTTTCCTGGCGACTGCGACGTGCTTGCGCCTTCGAAGAAGCTCAATCCGCTCTACCCGGTGTTCAGCGTGTTGCGTACCGGCACGGGCGATCTCGATCTTTTGGCGGCGGGCGATTTCAGCATGCTGTCGACCTATGGGGTCTATACCGCCGGGACGCAATCGGCCGCGCCTGCCGGTGGCGCCGCGGCCTACGATCAGCCACGCGGGGGGTATCTGCCGGGTGTGACGCCGGTCCCGACGGACTCGGCGGCCCTGCCGCCCTTGCCATCGGTATTGGGCCCCAATATGCCGCTCGGCTCAACTGACGATGCCAACAAAGCCTACGAGAAGCTCGTCAACGAGGGACCCGACAGCCTCTACGCCGCGAACTATCCCGAACTCGGCGGCAACCTGCTGTTGCGCGCCGGCGGCGATATCACCGGCGATAGCCTGAGCAACAAGACGGGCGCGCAGCTCTATCCCGCGGACCGCATACAGCACCAGAATGCAAGCGTGGGCAACTGGCTGTGGCGCCAGGGAACCGGCGTGGGCAGCGAGGCCGACGCCATGCCGACGGCCTGGTGGATCAACTTCGGCACCTACACCCGCGAACCCTTGCTCGGGATGCTCGACCTCATCAGCGACCTGCCTTTTCTGTCGGGGTTCACCGGGGTGGGCACCTTGGGAGGCGGCAACCTGACTGTGGACGCAGGCGGCAATGCCGGCGTGATCACGCGGCGCGGCGATATCGGGGCCACCGATGCGCCCCGCAGCGAAGGGCTGATCCTGGCCGTGGGCAGTACCGGCCGCATCGACGCCAACGGCAAGCTGGTGCTGACCGGTGGCGGCGATCTCGACCTGCGTGTGGGCGGCGGCCTCAATCCGGGCGCGGATGCGCGCAGCGCCAATGGCCAACAGCAGCATGACCTGAACGGAGTACTGGTCAATTTGCGCGGATCCATAGGATTGCTGGCTGGCGCGATAGGCGGTATCGATCTCCAGTATCAGGTGCAGGACCTGGCCGAAGTGCGCGCCTACGACCCCTCGCATGCCTCGGCGGGCAGCGCTACGGGCGGGCTCGTGGTGCTGCCTGGCGATTCCGCCGTCAACCTGTTTACGCGTGGCGACCTGGTCCTGGGTGCCGCGGCCGACCCTGGCCGTGTACCGCTGCAGAATTCGGTGCCCTTCAGTGTCGGCGCCGACGACTATGACGGCTCGGGTCTTGCGTGGTTCTCGCTGTGGAGCGACCGGACCGCGATCACCTTGTTTTCCGCGGGCGGCAACCTCACGCCCAGCACGCAATTGGGCGAGTTGGACCGTATCAACATGCCCATGCTGGGGCGAAATTTTTCCGAGACCGACGGCCGCTTTGTTTATCCCTCGACGCTGCACGCCATCGCGGCCAGCGGCAAGATCTATGCCGGGCCCTCGGCCGTGTCCTCGCCCAACAGCCAGGCGACGAACAGTCCGGCCTATTCAATGACCTTGGCGCCCTCGCTGTCCGGGCAACTGGAACTGCTGGCCGCAAACTCCATCTACGCGGGGGCTATGCGATCAATCAGTCGGGCGCCGACCCCGCCGTCGTACCCACCGCCTTCAATCCGGCCTTTCTCGGCAAAACGGGCGGCACGAGCGATGTGGGCAATGGCAGCACCGACGGCATCTTCCCTGATGTGAACCGCTTCCCCTTGTTCGCGTTCGGCGCAAGCTCCGCGGCAGGCCTGGCGCGCGGCAATGACGAGCCCGCCCGGTTCTATGCCGCCCAGGGCGACATCGTCGGCTTGCGCAATGGCGAAATCCTGACCTTCGTGCAGAATCTGTCGCCGCGCGCGGGGCAGACCTGGTATGAAGGCGCCAAACCGGTATGGATCATGGCCGGGCGGGACATCGTCGGCTTGGGTACGCGCCTGGGGGAATATGGCGGCGTGCCGTATGAAATAGCCAACTATCAGTTCGGTCTATTGGAGGGCGGACTATCCTCCGGCAACCTCATCGTCCACAACAGCCCCAGCGACATTTCCGTCGTCTCCGCCGGCCGCGACATCCTCTACAGCAGCTTTAACATCGCGGGCCCCGGCCTGCTCGAAATCTCGGCCGGCCGCAACCTGCTGCAGGAAGACCGCGCATCCATCGCCAGCATCGGCCCGGTCCTGGCTTCGCAGTCCAACGACCGCAACAGCGGCGCCAGTATCGCGGTCATCGTCGGCGCCGGTGCGACGGGTCCGGACTACGCCGGTTTTGCCGCCCGCTACCTGGATCCGTCCAATCTGGCGGACCCGGGCCGCGCGCTGGCCGACCAGCCCGGCAAGGTCGCACGCAGCTACGAGGCCGACCTGCTCGCCTGGCTGCAGGAACGTTTTGGCTACGAGGGTTCGGCCGCCGACGCCCTGGCGTATTTTTCGGCCTTGCCGGCCGAGCAGCAGCGCGCCTTCGACCGGTATGTCTATTTTGCCGAACTGCACGCGGGCGGCCGCGAGTACAACGATGCCAAGGGCCCGCGGTTCGGCAGCTACCTGCGCGGGCGCAACGCCATCGCGGCGCTGTTTCCGGCGCAGGACGAGACGGGCAAGCCCATCGTCTACGACGGCGACATCACGATCTTCGGCAACGCGGGCATCCAGACAAAGTTCGGCGGCGATATCCAATTGCTGACCCCGGGCGGTCAACAAGTGTTCGGCACCGAAGGCGAAGCGCCATCCGGAGTCAACGGCACGCCAGGCATTCTCACCCAAGGTTCGGGCAACATCCAGATGTACTCCCAAGGCAGCATTTTGCTGGGCCAGAGCCGCATCATGACGACCTTTGGCGGCAGCATCCTGGCCTGGTCGGCGCAGGGCGACATCAATGCGGGACGCGGCTCCAAGACTACGGTGGTCTACACGCCGCCGCGTCGCATCTACGACAGTGTCGGCAACGTCAGCCTGGCGCCGGATGTGCCCAGCACCGGTGCCGGTATTGCGACCCTGGCGCCGATTCCGGAAGTGCCGCCAGGCAGATGTGGATCTGATCGCGCCCGAGGGCACGGTCGATATCGGCGAGGCGGGGGTCCGGTCATCGGGCGGGGTCAACATTGCCGCCCTGCATGTGGTCAATGCCGCCAACATCCAGGCGGCAGGCGAAGTCGTTGGTGTGCCGGTGCTGGCGGCGGTCAACGTCGGCGCGCTGACCTCGGCCAGCGCGGCGTCTGGTGCGGCCGCTACCGCCGCGCAAGACACCGTACAGCGCTCTCGCGCCGAGTCGCGCAAGAACCAGCCTTCCATTTTCAGCGTGCAGATTCTGGGCTTCGGCGGCGAGAGCGTGGGCGGCGGTGTGGGGGCGGCTCGAACAACGGGGACCGGTTCGGGCGCCAATGGCAAGGAGGTCAGTTACCAGCCCAATCAAATGGTGCAGATTGTCGGTCGCGGTGATTTGTCGGCTAGCCAGAAGTCGGCCTTGTCCGCGGACGAGCAGCGGCATCTCGGGCTGTAATGTTCAGGAGCGTTGTCCCGGACGGGACGACGCCCCTGGTTGCGCGATGTGTTTTGACTGGGCGGGTATGGGTCCCGGACGCTAGGTGGAAGCTGCTGGATGCCAGCCGCTAAAGGGGGCAGGCGCCCAGTTGCTGCATGAGGGAAAAAATATTGCCGACACCCCAATGCTCGGCAATTTTTCCGTCGTGCACGCGCATCACGTCGACCGATTCAAACTGAATGCTGCGTCCGGTGGGTGCCACGCCAAGAAACCATCCTTGATGCGTCCCGTGATACGTCTTGTACGTCGTCACCAATTCCCCCTCGGCTGCCTGCCAGTGAATTACGGCATGGAAATCGGGGAATGCGCGTCCGCAGGGTTCGATATAGCTCACGGGCGCCATCACGATCCGGTGTGCAATTGGGCTGCGGTGTGTGATCGATGAAGTCGGGGGCGAACAATTCGTCGAAGACCTCAAAGTTTCCCCGGCTCTGGACTTCTTCCGTATTACGGCGTACGACAGCCTTTGCGGCCTGGGCGATGTCGTTGTTCATGGTTTTTCTCCTGTGGGTTGGATGGCGGCAACTGCGGATTTACGGAATCAGTACCGCCGGTCCCGTGATCTTGCGTTCCGCGATATCGCGATGCGCTCTTGCGGCTTCGGCCAGCGGGTAGCTGGCGGGCGCGGCGTGGTCCAGTATTCCGCTTCGATATGCCGCAAAGACATCCGCACTCGCGTCTTCCAGGGTCTGGCGATCGCTGATGTATTGCCCCGTGACGGGTTGCACATGGCGCACGCCGCGCGAGGCGGCAGCCGCCATTTGTTCCGGCGATGGCGCACCGGAGGCATTGCCGACATGGATCAGGTCGCCTTGGGCGCGTAGCGCTTGCAGCGAGTGATCGAACGTCGCTTTTCCGACAAGCTCATAGACAACGTCGACACCACGTCCGCCGGTAAGGGAGAGAATCTGCTCGCCCAGATCGGGAGCGTCGCTTTGCAATACGTGTTCTATGCCGCGTGCCCGGATGCTGGCGGCTTTTTGCAGCTGTCCCTGCCGTGGCGATCACGGTTGCGCCCAAGGCACGCGCCCAGCTCGATACCATTGATCCGACACCGCCGGCGGCGCCATGCACCAGGACAAATTCACCGGGCTGCACGATATGCGCGCGCTTGAGCAGCACCCATGCCGTCAAGCCTTTGGCCATGAGGGTTGCCGCGGTTTGATTGGATATATCGTCAGGCAATTTCACCAGGGCGTCGGCGTCGATCAATCGGACATCGGCATACGCGCCGAACGAGAAAAAGTAGGCCGCACGGTCGCCGATCTTCAGTTCGCTCACATCGGAACCGACCGCTTCGACGATGCCGGCGCCTTCCACGCCCATGTCGAACGGCAATGGGACAGGGAATGTGCCGTCCCTGAACAGGGTGTCGACGAAATTCAGGCCGATGGCATCCTGCCGCAGCCGGACCTGCCGGGCGCCGGGCGCATCGGGTGCATCGGCGAAAGATTCATATCGCAGCACGTCAGGCGCGCCGGTTTGGTATATGCGTACACGATGGTTCATTTCTATCTTCCTTGTCGTGTGTTGTTGATCGTTTGACGTTGTTCTTACGGGATCAGCACCAGCTTGCCCTGGGTTGACCGGCTCTCGATCGCCCGGTGGGCGGAGATGACGTCATCAAGTGCGAAGCGGCTTGTTTCGGGCGCGTGCAGCCAGCCTTCCTGTATAGCCGCGGATCACTTCGGCGGCACGGCGCTGCATTTCCGCCGGATCTTCGATGTAGACAAATAGCGAGGCGCCGGCGACACGCGCGCCTTTGAAGAGCAGCGGCATTAATTCCACATCCGGGGCAATGCCCGATGCCTGGCCGTAGAGGATGGCCATGCCGCGCGAGGCCAGCGCCTTCACGGTGGAAGCAAACGTCGTCGCGCCGACGGCGTCCAGAGCGAGATCGACGCCCCGCCCATTCGTCAGGTCGAGGACCTCCTGCAGAAATCCCTGGCTGTAGTTGACCGCGTGGTCTGCGCCCAGTGAACGAATGGTTTGCAGCTTCTCTTCGCTTGAGGCGGTGCCGATGACGACCGCACCCAAATGCTTGAGCCACTGCACGAGAATTTGTCCCACGCCGCCGGCGGCGGCGTGAACCAGCACGACATCCCCGGGCTTGATCGTTCGATATTCGGCCAGCAGGTATTGCGCCGTCACACCCTGGAACAAGAGGGCCTGCCCGATACTGAAGGTGTCCGGAATCGCAATGGCCTGTTCCGCCGGAAGCGCGATCTGCGCGGCATAAGACCCCAGGCTATTGATCCAGCCGACACGATCGCCGGGTTTCCAGTTGGAGACGCCGGCGGCAACTTCGCGCACCACGCCTACACCTTCGAAGCCGGGCGTGAACCCCGCCGGAAGTCCGACAAGCCCTTGGCGTTGATAGACATCGAGATAATTCACGCCGGCAGCTTCTACGTCGACGAGTATTTCCCCGGTCTTGAGCGTGGGGGGTTCCGCGTTCACGACCTCAAGCCCTTCGGGGCTCCCCATCTTGCTGACAATGACCTTCTTCATTGCAATCTCCTGTTAAGGCACTGATTGCATCTTATTGTCATCAATAAGAAGTGATAAATAGCTGATTTGATGCTCCAGTGTTCCTAAAAATGTGATAATTTAATCATTCACACTCTGGAGAAGCACATGGATCGCCTCACTGCTGTTCGCGCCTTTCTTCGCGTCGTAGAAACAGGCAGCTTCGTCAAGGCATCGGATTCATTGGAGCTTCCGCGCAACACGGTAACCAAGCTGGTCCAGTCGCTGGAAGCGCATCTGCGCGTCAAGCTGTTGAATCGGACAACGCGTCGGGTTTCGATAACCAATGACGGCGCGCTCTACTACGAGCGCATGTCGCGCGTCATGGAAGAGTGGCAGGAGGTGGAGTCCGAGTTGACCAGCGCCCAATTGAATCCGCGCGGCAGGCTGCGTGTGGATATGGCCGCCGCGATCGCAACGCAGTTGGTCATCCCGGCGCTGCCCGCCTTTCATGAACGCTATCCGGATTTGCAGCTCGATATTGGCGCCAGCGACAGGCCCATCGACTTGGTAAGCGAGCGTGTCGACTGCGTGGTGCGAGCCGGCGTGATCAACGATCCATCCATCGTCGCACGGCATCTGGGCGACCTGCCGAACATTCTGTGCGCCAGCAAGGGTTATTTGAAACAGCACGGGAAGCCCAAGCATCCTTCCGATCTCGAGGACGGGCACACGTTGGTCCGGTATTTTTTTGCGGGCACCGGACGCAAGGCGCCGATCGTGCTTTCTCGCGGAGATGAGCAAACTACCGTGCAAGGGCGGCACTTCATTTCGGTGAACGATGGGAATGCATTGCTCACCGCGGCCCTGGCTGGCTTGGGTATCGTTCACACGGTTTCCTTGATCGTTCAGCCGCACATAGACAACGGCGATCTTGTGCCGATACTGGAAGAATGGTCCTCGGGCATTGTTCCATTTTCCATTGTCTATTCTCCAAATCGCCATCTCAGCGCGCGAGCGCGTGTTTTTGTGGATTGGATGGTGCAGCTTTTTCAATCCTATCCGCAGGGGATACGTACCAGATCCTAGAGGAACGCCGTAAGCAAGGAATATTGGGTCATCGGCGCATGCGGGTTTCCCCTAGTCGCAATCATGTCGATATTAGCGCTGCCGATTCGTCGTGTAAGTACATACAACTCTCAGCAAAAGGCGAACACATCATGACTACTGGAACCGTTCATCTCCACCGCGTCTTGCGCGCAAGCCCCGAGCGTGTTTATCGCGCCTTCCTTGAACCCGATGCGCTGGCGAAGTGGCTGCCGCCCTACGGATACACTTGCCAGGTCCATCACATGGACGCCAAAGTCGGCGGCGGCCATAAAATGTCCTTCCGCAACTTCACCACCGGCAAGAGCCAGTCGTTCGGCGGCGAATACCTTGAATTGGTGCCGTTCGAGAAGATCCGTTATTCGGACCGGTTCGACGACCCGAACCTGCCTGGCCAGATGCAGGCCACCATTTCATTGCGGCAAGTGTCCTGCGGAACCGAGCTCACCATTTTGCAGGAGGGCCTGCCCGAGGCCATTCCCGTTGAGATGTGCTACCTCGGCTGGCAGGAGTCGCTGCTTCAATTGGCAAAGCTGGTTGAAGCCGATATCCCCGATTGACCGCGGCGCGGCCGATCGCGGCCCAAGGCCGGGCCGCCGAATCCACCCGGCGGCATCCCTGGCTCATGGCTTCGTGCTTGTGCCTTGATTCCGGAGTACCGCGTCTGCGGCGTCCGACACCTCGGCCCACTCTTTGTCGGGCGCTGCGCCTGCGACATAGCTGTCATGCCAGTTCCACCACTTGTAGGTCGGGGTCTGAGGATAGCCTTCGGGCGAGTCCTCCCAGGCCTCCTGCCGGCCCAGCGGCGTGATGTCGAGGTAGTTCCAGGTGCTTCCCATCTGTTCATCGCCGCGGTTGTTCAGGAAGTAGGTGCGGAACGCGCGATCGCCGTCGCGGTAGAACACATTGGTGCCGTGCCACTCGTCCACGCCGAAGTCGGCGTCGAAGCTGTCCATAAGGGTGAACCACGGGATTTCCCAGCCCATGCTCGCCTTCAGCCGCGCAATGTCCGGCTGGGGTGCGCGCGAAACGAAGACGAGGGTGGTGTCGCGGGCGTTCAGATGGGCGACATGAGCGACTTGGTCGGCCACCAGGGAGCAGCCCCGGCAGGCGTGGCCGGGCCAGCCGAACACGTCCGGCTCGAAGAAGGCGCGGTAGACGATCAACTGGCGCCGGCCGTCGAACAGATCAAGCAGGCTGGCTTTGCCCGCGGGCCCCTCGAACGTATACGCCTTCTCCACGGCCATCCACGGCATGCGCCGGCGCTCGGCGGCCAGGGCGTCGCGGGCGTGGGTCTGGGCCTTTTCCTTCACCAGCAGTTGCTCGCGGGCCGTCTCCCACGCCTGCGCCGACACGACCGGCGGTGTATGCATGGCGGGCTGTCCGTCTTTCCGTCCATTCCCGGATGATGTAGTCATGGCTTTCTACCTCCTGATGTGGGCGAATTTCCGCGCCTCGTGATCAAAGCGCGGTTCCTGTCCGCTGCTCATCGCCCGTTGTTGGGTGCAAGATAGTTTGGCACCGGAAATCGGACGTGGGGGGTAACAAGTGTGACGTATTCTGACGGCCCGCCGGCGATCGCTTTCTGAAAAGCGATCAGGCGCGGGCGGGGTCCGGATCAGGTCATGGACGCGAGTCCGGCCGTGGGCGAACGAACCTGCGTATGGATGAGCGCGTAATCAAGCTCTTCTTCCCGGCAGATCGCGTTCGGACAGCAGGCGCAGGGCCGTGCCGCAACAGACCTCATGGCGCTGGGTTTCGGAAAGATTGGGAACCGCGTCCAGGGTTTGCAGCGGGTTGGCATCGCACATGTCGAAGGGCGAGTCTGTGCCGATGACGACGTGGTCGGCGCCTACCAGGTCGATCAGGTAGCGCAGCGCCTCGGGCTCGAAAACCAGGCTGTCGAAGTAGAACCGTTTGAGCAAGGTGCGCGGGTCGGACGATCCGCATACATGCGTTTCCTTGCGAACACGATGGCCGTGGATGAGCCGCCCGATCTGGTAGGGCAGAAAGCCGCCGCCATGGGCAAGCAGGATTTTCAGCTCGGGGATGTCGTCCATGGCGCCGCTGAACATCAGATTGGCAACGCAGGTTGCCGTGTCCAGCGGATTGCCGATGAGGTTGGTCAGATAGTAGTTGTCCAGCCCGGCCTTGGAGCCTACATAGTAGGGATGGGCGAAAACGAATACGCCCAATTCCGCCGCGCGGCGCAGGACCGGGCGAAAGCGCATGTCGGCCAACTGCGCGCCTTCGATGGAAGTGCCGACCTCGACGGCCTTGAAGCCATACTCCCGCACCACTCGCTCCAGTTCGGCAATGGCGGCATCGGGGTGCTGCATGGGGATACTGGCCATTCCACGCAGCCGGGCGGGGCAGGCGCCGACCATGTCGGCCACGCCATCGTTGACCAGGCCGGCGACGCGCAGCGCCAGGTCCGGATCGGCCCAGTAATAGAACATGGGCGGCGCGGGGGAGATTACCGATATCTGCACGTTCTTGCGGTCCATGGATTCCAGTTTGGCCATGGGATCGAAGAACTCGGGCAGCAGGGGATAGACGTAGCCCTGGTCATGCACAATTTGGGCTTGCGCGCCATCATGCCGGCAATGGGCGCCGAATTCTGTGGGCTGGACATTGATGGCATCGATGATGCGCTGGGGAATGACGTGACTGTGTAGGTCGATGTTCATGGCGGAATAAAGCCTTTGAAGTTAGCGGGCCAGCGTGGATTCGATGGCTTTGACGCAATTGGTGACGTGGAGGTCTACGTCGCGCAGGTGGCGACTTGTAAACCGGCTGGCAATGGATGCGACGAATACCGAAGCAATGGGGGTGCGCATCCGGTCCCGGATAACCCGGCCCAGCGCGACCACATCCGACGCCGCGGCGCCTTCATCAAGCGCGTAGCCACGCACGCGCGTGGCCTCGATGCGTTCCAGCAGGATCTGTTCGTTGAGGCCATAGCGCCCAAGCTGGGGCGCGATCGTATCGATCACGATGCGGGCATCGCTGTTTTCCAGCGCGGCGAGGATGGCTACGCTGCCCGCGCCGATTCCCAGCGGATGGCGATCGCCGACATTGCGGGTCATGGTCTGGATTTCGAAGCTTCCCGCGATGCGGCTCAGGCAAACCGTTTCGAAGCCGCTGCGTCCGATCAGGAAAGCCATATCGCCCGTGTTGCGGGCCAGCACCGCAAGCTCGGATTCGGCGATTTCGCGCAGGTTGACGTCGGGCAGCGCCGCCAGCCCAAGTTCATACAGCAGCGGGCCGAGCCGGTAGCGGCGATGCACCGTGTCGCGCACAAGAACCCGTTCCTGGACGAGGCGTTGCAGCAGCCGATGGGCCGTCGATTTGTCCAGCGAGGCCATTTCCGCAATATCGATAAGCCGCAAATTATGCGACTTGCTCGACGCGATCAGCCGGAGCAATTGGATCGCGCGGCCAACGGTCTGTGAGGTCGAAGTTGCCATGTCTGCCTGCTGGTGATTGTGCTGTGGATTTTGATAAATTTCTTGATATATGAGAAATAATATTGGGAACGATGAGCCTGATTATTACCTTGTAGTGCTGCAATAGCCGTCAAGACCAGCAATTAAAGCACGATAAAAGGGATTATATGGATGGATGCCGATGAGGTGCAACTAGAATTGCCGACCCTATCGTTTACCCTAGTTTTTTTTAATATGTGAGATTAATTAAAGATTCTTTTGACACGACAAAGAGCGGGCCGCTACGATTGGTTTCATCGGCCCTTTCCGTTTTCAAAATGGGAAAGGGCCCCCATCGTTATTAATTCACTTCGCTTTTCAGGCGAGGGCTCCGGCGCCCTTCGACAGCCACATGACCACAGAATCAACCGACCGCAATTCCCGTCAGCGGATCGACTATCAGTCGATCAAGAACCGGCCGCGCCTACACTTGCCAGGCGACGCGCGCGTCGCCGTATGGACCATCGTCAATGTGGAGAATTGGGATCCCACCCGCCCGATGCCTCGGACCATATTGCCCCCGCCCATGTCGAAAGCCCTGTTGCCCGATGTGCCCAATTGGGCCTGGCACGAATACGGCATGCGCGTGGGATTCTGGCGTTTCCTGGACGCGCTGGGACAGCGCGGCTTGCGGGCGACTCTGGCCATCAATGGCTCGGCCTGCGCGCAGTATCCAGAGGCTTGCAAAGCCGCGCAGGAAGCCGGCTGGGAATTCATGGGCCATGGATTTATCCAGCAACCCATGCACCACGCCGAAAACCAGGCCAAGGCAATCAGCGACACCATCAAGGCGATTACCGATTTCACAGGCAAGCCGCCGCGCGGATGGGAAAGCCCTGGGTTGACCGAAACGGACGATACCGTCGATTTGCTGGCGGAAGCCGGCATCGAGTACGTCGCCGACTGGGTGCTGGATGACCAGCCGGTTCCATTGCGGACGCGCAGCGGCATCGACCTTATCTCTGTGCCGTACACGGTCGAAATCAACGATGTCGTCATTAGCGCCATCCAGCAGCATCCATCCGAAGAAATCCTGCGCCGTGGACGGGACCAGTTCGACCGGCTGTACCAAGAAGGGGCGACGACTCCCCGGGTGATGGCCATTTCCATTCACCCCTACCTGACGGGTGCGCCGCACCGCATCAAATACCTGGAAGCTCTCTATGACTACATCCTCGGTCACGAGGGGGTGGCCATGCTGACGGGTGAAGAAATTCTCGACTGGTATCGGTCCGAGCAACTGCGTTTGCAGGGCGAAGGAGCCCTCGCCAAGTAAAGGCCTCCGGCGACGGACCAGTCCGGGATTTTTTTACCAATCCTTCATTATTCTTTCATTTTCCTGACAAGGGAGCTTGTATGCCAGAAATTACCCAATATTCTTCCAGCTATTTTTCAATGACTTGGCTGGGTCCCAAAGGCTATCCGGACGGGGCCAATTCAGGGCGCTGTTACTTCACCGGCATGATAGGGATGCTGCGCCATTTCGGCGAAGAGGACACCCTGTTTGCCGATGGGATCAGCGGCGACGGATTCTCCTTCCGCTGGTGCCGCTTTTACGGCGCGCCTGCCTTCAACGGAGGCGTCGGGCCATTCCATGAACTCTGGGAATACACCCCGCGCGCGCTGGGTTTCCAGGGCCACTGGGAACAGGACCATGAAGGCGGATTCGAGGGGGCGTTTGCAAAGCTGACCGGCCTGATCGATCGCGGCATACCGGTACAGGTCGGGCTGCATTACAGCCTGCTCCTGCCTTACGGCGCCAAGAGCTCGCCGCGCCTGCGTTTCCAGAATGAAACGATGCACAAGTCGGGTTTCGGACACCATGTGGTGGTCGCGGGCTACGACCTCGAAAAGAAGACAGTCGTCATCTGGGAGCCGAACGACCTTGCGGAGCACGCCAAGTTCGAATGTCCGATCGATGTGTTCAGGCTGGCATGGGAACAATCCGCCCAGCGCGTGAATGACCAGTACCAGGCGTGGCCTCACCATCGTGCCTATGACGGCGAATGGAGCCTGCATGACGGCTATGGCCCGTATCTGATGGTGTGGGTCGAACCCGAGCGCGATCCCAATTGGGATATTGGCGCCGCGATCCGCCACAGCTTCCGGCGCAACACGAAGATACTTAGCGGCGAGTACCCGAAGCCTTACGCATTGTTCGGCAACCAATGGCAGATTCCGCATTGGGAAACCGGCGCGCCGGGCATGGCGCGGTTCGCGCAGGCCGTGCTGGACGGAAAAGTGGAAGATCCGCTGGGCGTGGATGGCGAGCGGGCGCCCTTGTTTCTCACCGTCAACATTCCGAACCACGGCGTGTTGGGACGGCGCGGAGCGGGCGGCTATCTCGACCGCGTGGCGCGCGAACTCGACCAGCGCGGGCTCGACGGCGAGCCGGCCGCCCGGGCGGCGCAGCACATGCTGGACTCGTCCGAGCAGTTCAAGACCTTGCGTTATGAGCGCGACATGAAGCAAGCGGGTGAACTTGTGCGGCAGATTGCCGAGACCGAGCTCGCCGCTTTGGCACAGATGCAAAAAGGCTGGGAGCAAGTCAAGCAGCTTGGCCCGCAGTCGTCATAGTGTGCAATCCATCCCGCGAATTGCCTATTCTTTCTTTCGGAGCGACGCAATGAAATCTTTACTTGCCAGCCTGCTGGCGGTCACCTTCGTGACATTTTCTCTTGGTGCCCATGCGCAAGCGGACACCTATCCCTCGAAACCTATCAAGGTCATCGTGCCGTATCCGGCCGGAGACGGTACCGATGTGGTGGCCCGCCTGATCGGCTCCAAGGTCGGCAAGATACTCGGCCAGCCTTTCGTGATCGAAAACCGCCCCGGAGCGGGCGGGCAGATAGGCCTGCGGCAGGCGGCGACCGCGCCGAACGATGGCTATACGCTGACGCTGGGCCAGGCCGCCACGCTTGCGCTTTTTCCCCACACCTATAAAGACCTTCCCTATCATCCCATCAAGGACTTCGCCCCGGTTGCCGCGCTTGCGGCCAATTACCTGGCGATAACGGCCCGGCCGAACAGTCCGTTCAAGACCATCCCCGAGATGATCAAGTGGGCGAAAGATAATCCCAATACGCTGACGTTGGGCACGACGTCCAATGGCGGGTTCCAGCACATGTCCATGGAGCTTCTGGCCCAGATGACAGGCTTTACGTATCGGAATATTCCGTATAAGGGCACCCAGCAGGTAATTACCGATCTGGTGGGCGAGCGTATCGATGTCGCCATCCCGCCTTATACGATCGTGGCGCCGCTGGTCAAGAGCGGCAATCTCAAGCTGCTTGGCATCACGTATCCGAAACGCGACCCTCAGGTGCCGGATATCGCCACCGTGGGCGAATCCATCAAAGGCTATGATTCGGTCGGCTGGTATGGCTTCATCGCACCCGCCGGCACGCCGGAACCCGTTGTCAACAAGCTGAATGCAGCCATCAACGAGGCGCTGAAAATGCCGGATGTCCAGCAGACTATGACGAGCCTGGGGCTGATACAGATCATCGAAAGCCCAGCCTATTTCTCCGATTTGATCCGTAACGAATACGACAAATTCGGCAAGCTGGTCAAGGACTCCGGCTACGAGCCGCAATAGGGCGATCGTTTCGCCATGCCAGGCGGGAATGCGCCTGGCGTTATGTTTGCCCGGTGTGCTATGCACTGGGTATACGGCCTGCCTGTTGTCCGACGGGTAGGCCGTTGCTATTGTCATTGCCGCTATCGCGCGGGCCGTCTGCCGACGCGCGAAGCAAAATACTCCTGCAGCGCTCGATCCGTCTTGGTTCTGGACTCCGCCAGGGCATCTGGACCGAAGGCGGTTCTCTCGACAGAGAAGAACGTCAGATCATGCAGTCCTATGGTGCTCAGGATGGCTTTTAGATACGGAGTAAGAAAGTCTGGCTGACGCGCACGCTCCCCTGAATATCTTCCGCCCGAGGACACGGCGACAAAGACTGGACGGTCGCGCAGCGTGGCTGCTTTTCCTTCCGCGGTCAGATTGAATGTGCGGCGAACTCGAACGATGTGGTCTATCCACGCCTTCAGCGCGGACGGTACGGTGAAGTTGTGCATGGGAGTTCCAATGACCACGAAATCCGAACTCTCGAGTTCCTGAATCAGTGCTTCGGACAAGGGTATGGACCCCTCTTGGGATAGCTCCGCGGCTGACGCTTGCGCGGCGCCAAGGGCTAGCGCGTAATTCTCATCGACGTGCGATATGGCGCCGCCGCCGATCACCCTGTTTATCACTAGTGCCGTCGGCTCGCCGGTCAGCAAAAAGCCGACAATTTTTTGAGAGAGCCTATAGCTCTCGGAGGCTTGCCCGCGAGGGCTGCAGCTAATATGCAGGATTTTTTTCATCTACCTAATTCCAGATTTTTTAAATGCTGTCGCTCGAGCCGTCGCATCGCCAAACGAGAAAATTTGATTGGCCGGCGCACGTTCGATGTTGATATAAAGCGCGACACAGGCAATCATTCTACAAATCTAATGGACCATATTAAAGATCCATGAATTGAAATTTAAAATGGTCCATGATTGCTATGGGCAGGCTTGCCCGCCACGTTGTCTCAAGCTTTCTTTCCGGGTCGCCACGGTACAATCACCGTTGAGTAAACTGATAAATCGGCTAGGGCCTGTTAACGCTACATCCCGCCTACGCCGGTGGCATATTGGATGCAGGGCAAGGCGCGGGTGAGGCGGCGTACCGAGTGTACGCAACGAATCCGCAACGCGGCCCTGCATCCGATATGCCACCGGCCCTGCGGGTGATCGGGTCAAGGCCGCGCTGGCCGCGTTGCGTATGCTCGCCGTAGCGGCGGCTACGTCTGCGCTTCGTGCCTTGCCGGCGCGGCGTTGACCCGTCACGCGGGCGGGGATTTAGCGTTAACAGGCCCTAATTTCCATGACTATCGCGAAAACCAGCAATATCTCGCCGTTGGATCCAACGGCGGCCGAGCCTTTTTATCGCCAGATCTACGATCGGTTTCGCGGCGCTATTGCCGGCGGCTTGTTGAAGCCGGGCGACCGCATTCCCTCGGCGCGCGCGCTGACCAAGGAATTGGGCTTGGCAAGAGGCACTATTGACGCGGCGTATTCCTTGCTGGCTGCCGAAGGGTATATTCAGGCCCGCGGCCAGGCCGGAACCATTGTGACGCCGGGCCTCAAGCCGCGCACCCCTATCGCAGACACAAGCCCTCGGTTGGATAGCGGCATTTCCGCCGTCAGTTTCCGTCCAGACTCGATTCTGCCGTTCCAAATGGGTTTGCCCGCCCTGGATAGGTTTCCTCGAAAGATATGGGCGCGCCTGGGCGCGCGATGTGTACGCGCCATGCAGCCATCCGACATGGTTCACCCCTCTGTATACGGCTTGTCGATGCTGCGCGCCGAGATCGCCGCCTATCTGCACGTATCGCGCGGGATCAACTGTTCTCCGTCGCAGGTATTCGTGACGTCGGGATACCGCCACACCGTGGCGTTGATCGGCCATGCCTTGTTGAAAGAGGGAGATCGCGTATGGCTTGAAGACCCGGGATACCCGCCTACGCGGGAGCTGCTGGCACACATGCATATTGCCGCCGTCCCGGTGCCCGTGGACGGAGAGGGCATGGTCGTTTCCGATGGAATTGACATGGCGCCGCGGGCGCGCGCCGCAGTGGTCACGCCTGCGCACCAAAGTCCGCTGTCGGTATCCTTATCCTTGTCCCGGCGTTTGGATCTGTTGGATTGGGCCGCGCGGAACAAGGCATGGATCATCGAGGACGATTACGACGGCGAGTACCGCTATGTCAGCCGTCCCCTGCCTGCGTTAAAGAGTCTGGATCGCGACGGTAGGGTGCTTTACGCGGGCACGTTCAGCAAGGTGCTCTTTCCTAGCCTTCGGCTTGCCTATCTTGTCGTGCCGGAAACACAGGTCGAGCGGTTTGAACAGATCGTTCAAACCCTTGCGGGGGGCAGTCCCGAGCTTACCCAGGCCATCGTCGCGGCCTTCATAAAGGAAGGGCATTTCGCGCGCCACATTCAACGGATGCGCAAGCTCTATGCCGAGCGCCGGGAAGCGACGGCGGCCGGCTTGGCAAGCGTGCTGGGGCAACACATGCGAATCGATACGCAGCCGGGAGGAATGCACTTGATCTTGCGCTTGCAAGGCCAACAGTCGGATCGCCGGCTGGTTGCGCGCATGCGAACAGATGGCCTGTACGCGGAAGCCTTGACGGACTGGACGATGGGTGGAGACGGCGCCTCGGCCTTGCTGCTCGGTTTCACGAATATTGACTCTCAGGACGCCGCCCGGAATCTCGGAAGGCGCATCTTGAAGCTGATGTGACGACGGCGATAGTCTGTCGCTTCTCCAGTGCCGTCAACCTCCCTGAACGTGAGCAGGGAGCAGGGAGCTGAATAGGTCATGGCCTATTAATTAAGACGAATCATGGACCTTCCATGGTAGGCCAAGATGCCGCATGATGGAATCCCTCAATCAGCAAATATAAGGATCTGTCATGAGCAATCGTATCGACTACGCCAAGGCTTCGCCTGAAGGCTACAAGGCTTTCGGCGGGGTATATGTCTCTCTTCAAAAATCCGGTCTTCCACCGGAGTTGGTCAATCTTGTGTACCTGCGGGTTTCGCAAATCAATGGCTGCGCATATTGCATCGATATGCATTCGCGCGATCTGCTCAAGCAAGGCGTTCCCGTGGACAAGCTTGTGCTGGTGCCGGTGTGGCGCGACGCCGGGAAAGTATTCAGCTCCCGCGAACGCGTTGCGTTCGCTTGGGCGGAAACCGTAACGCGCGTAGCCGAAACAGGCGTTCCCGATGCCGACTATGAAGCCGCCGCCGCCGAATTCAGCGATAAAGAACTTGCCGACCTGACCTATGCGATCGGCTTGATGAACGCCTTTAATCGGTTTGGAATTACGTTCCGCACGACCCCGGCCGCTGCCGCCAACGCTTGAATCTCCTTGGGGCGAGTGCGCGCGCATGGATGTCTATTCGCCGGCTCTCGCCTCTTTAACCCCTGAACGGATCTGTCACACATGGCATGGGCACTACTTGGTATTGCTGGTATTTTTGAAATCGCATTCGCCTTCGGCATGAAGTGGTCCGAAGGTTTCACGCGATTGATACCCGGATTGTTTACGGTCGCCACCGGCTTGTCGAGTATCGTTCTTCTATCGCTCTCGCTGCGTACGCTGCCGGTGGGGACCGCCTATGCGGTCTGGACCGGTATCGGTGCGGCGGGCACCGCGATTTTGGGGATGGCAGTGCTGGGCGACTCCACCGCGCCGCTCAGGATGCTTTGCATTGTTCTCATTCTGGCGGGTGTTATCGGACTAAAGCTAGTCGCCTGAATCATCGAACAGCAGGGCGGTGAACTCATCGGCTGTCTGTCGAAGACGCTTCTCGTCCTGATACACACGCTCCATCACCACGATGCCGCGCGTCATGGTGATGATCAGGCGCGCGGCCTGCCTGGGCGGCAGTTTCAGATGCATGCCCTTCTCTGCCTTTGAAAGCCGTTCGGTCAGGAGCGCCTCGAGTTCGTCGAGCAGCGCTGTCAATGCCGCGCGAATGGGCTCTTCCACGAATTCGCCCCCCAGGGCGGTCTTGGTGCTCAAACATCCACGCGTCGGCACGCCGGTCGTCATCGAGTCGATGACGAGGTCGAAGAAACCGCGCAGCGCATCCCGCAGCTTCGGTTTTTCCAGCGATTCGCGGATCTGCGACACAAACAGCTCGCGGTACACGTCGAAGACACGCAGAAAAATCGTTTCCTTGTCTTGGTAGGCGTTGTAGAGCGAGCCGCGCTGCACGCCGGTTATGGCGGCCAGTTCCTGCATGGACGTTGCCGCAAAGCCTTTTCTCCAGAAAAGCGCCAACGCTTTTTCCAGCGCATCGTCTTCGTCGAACTGTCGAACTCCAGCCACATTCAGCTCCTTTTTCCATGCATTTTCTATGTTTCGATTGGAACTAAATTTGACGCCTGTGTCAAGTTTAACTAAACTGTCAAAATTGACGGTTGTGTCAAAGAACATCAACGGCCAGGATCGCTGTCACGGAGCGTCTGGCTTGAACCCCTAGCGAAGAAACATAATCATGCCTAGTCACACAAGCTCTTTCACGCCGGCGCAGTTGGACCGGGCCCTGATCTGGCGCTATATTTTTGCGGGGCTGTGCGCCAGCCTCGTCAGCATCGGCTTGGCCCGATTCGCATTTACTCCGCTGATTCCCGAATTGATCCAGGCGCACTGGTTTTCGACTTCCAGCGTCATCTACCTGGGCGCGGCCAATCTTGCGGGCTACGTCTGCGGCGCTTTGCTGGGCCGGCCGCTCGCCGGCAGGCTGGGCAATGAGCGCACCTGCGCCTGATGATGGTGTTCATCACGGCTGCCTTCCTGGCCTGTGCGGTCCCGCTGTCCTTCGGCTGGTACTTCGGTTGGCGGCTTGTGTCCGGCATAGCGGGCGGCGTGGTCATGGTGCTGGTTGCGGCAACCATACTGCCGCACGTGCCTCAAGCGCGAAAGGGGATTGCGAGCGGAGCGATTTTCCTTGGCCTTGGCCTGGGCATTGCCGGCTCGGGAACCATTATTCCCTTGCTCTTGAATTTTGGCCTGGCGCAAACATGGGTTGGGCTGGCCGTTATTTCGGCGATCCTGACGGCTGCCAGTTGGTTTGCGTGGCCGTCGGCCAAATTGGGCGCCGCCATTCCGCCGCCGCCGAAGGCGCCAGGCGCCGGCGGCGCCCATTTCAGCCGCTCCATCTATATTCTTTATGCGCAGTACGCCCTGATGGCCGCCGCGGCCGTGCCGCCCATGGTGTTTTTGGTGGACTTCATCGCCCGCGGGCTTGGCGGAGGAACGCATCTGGGCGCGATCTTCTGGATTCTGTATGGCGTGGGCGCAATTGCCGGCCCGCCCTTGTATGGACTGCTCGCCGACCGAATGGGGCCGCGCCCAACTGTCAGGCTTGTCGTGCTGGTCCAGGCGGCTGTGCTGGCGGGCGTTTATATGACGGGCAGCCATTTGCTGCTTGGCCTGTTCACTGTCGTCATCGGCACCTTCGCTCCCGGCATCGTGCCCCTGGCGCTCGCGCGGGTGCATGAGTCGATCCCGCACAACGCCAACAGGCAGAACATCGCCTGGAGCAGGGCCACCATATTCTCCGCGGCCGCCATGGCGATCGCCGGCTATGCGTACTCGGCGCTATTCAATGCCAGCGGCGGCAACCACCGCCTGCTGTTCCTGACGGGGGCGGGTGTGCTGGTCGCGTCATTGCTTCTCGAGCTGGCAGGCAATGGCGCCTCGGCGTCCAGGGTGATGCCATCCAGGGTTTGAGGCTGACCGCTACTTATTGGCCGTCCATAGACCCGCGTGCTTCGGCAAGGGCAATGGTCAAGTGCTGTATTTTCTTTTTCAGGCGATCGCGGTCATCGGTCAGTTCGGCGACCAATAGCGTCAGGCGGTGGATTTCGATCTGATCGGGTGTGGCGTCGCCGGGCAGGGGGGGCGGCTCGGGCTTGGGCGGCAGCCTGGCTTCGCGCACCTGCCTTGCCGCCTGGCGCAGTTCCTTTTTTCCTCCGGCGACCGCCGCTACCTGCTTTTCATTCGGCAAGGAAGCGACGGCGGCCGCGGCATTAATGGAAATCACACCCGACTTCACCGCATCGACCAATTCGGGTGCGGCGGTTTGCTGGATTTTCTCGATCTGTCCCAGGGTTGCGCTGCTCACTCGCGCGGCGCGCGCGACGGCTTCGCGGGTCCACGGCGGCTCGGCCGGGGCCTGGGCAGAGGGATCGGCGCCGGCGATTTCCGCGGAAGACCGCTGGGCCTGCGCTTTTGCCAGGCGCGCGGAAACGATTTCCTTCTTGCGAAGAGCGAGCACACCACGCTGGAAATCCGATACGCTGCGCCGTCCGAGGTGATTGTCTATCATCCACAGATGCACATCGTCCATGGATTGGAAGGTATGGTTCTGCAAGGTATTGAAAGGGAGTCCGTGTTTTTGACAGATGCCGTAGCGGTTGTGCCCATCCACCAGGATATCGCCCCACAGCACCAGCGCATCGCGGCAGCCTTCGGACAGCAGGCTGAGCTCCAGCGCGGCGAATTCGTCGTCGGTCAGCGGATCGATATAGGCGCGCAGGTCTTCATTGATAGTAATGGTCATGCGAGGTCGCTTCAGCGGGTTGCTTTAGTCTGAACCTGTCCACGAGGACAGGATATCGTTGCAGTGGAATGATGCAGCGTCCAAGCTGGAGCGGCTAGCCGCTTTGCTTGTTCGCGCCGGCGTCTTCGCCGGTTTCGCCAAGGATGGCGCGATTGCGCTGGGCAATGACGTTGCGTGTGCGTTCGCTGGTGCCGGCTTTGGGTTCAAAACGGATGTCCCGAAAACCGAGGACGGGGCCATCTTCCGAGCGCGGCCCCATCAAGGTCACCGGCTTGCCGCTGCGATTTTCGACCAACTGGATCGGTCCGCCCTCAACGCGGTCGTTGGCCCATCGATCGCCCCACTGCAGTAGCGCAACCAGTACGGGATACAGCGCTTCGCCCTTCGGGGTGAGCAGGTACTGGAAGAAGCGTTCGTTGTCGCCGACAGGCACTTTTTGCAGAATTCCCTGTTCGGAAAGATGGTTCAGGCGGTTGGTCAGGACGTTGCGGGCAATGCCCAGGCGCCGCTGGAAATCGTCAAAGCGCGTGGTTCCCAGCGTGCATTCGCGAACGATCATCAGGCTCCACCATTCGCCGACCTGATCCAGGGCACGCGCGGTTGAGCAATCTATTGCGGTGAGGTTTTTACGATACATGTTGCTATTTTACCCTCATTAAGTTTCGTGACGCAACTAATAGGAGTATAGTTGCGTCACGAAACTTAATAAACCGCTTTTGCAATAGTGCCGGCACGCGGTCTCGGTCCGCCTGCCAGTTCACTCGGGAGTAACTTCAACATGGACCGCCGTCTTCTTATCCTCGCCCTGGGCATGTTTGCGCTCGGCACCGACAGCTTTGTCGTCGCGGGCATTCTGCCCATGGTTGCGCAGTCAATGGACGTGACCGTCGCCGTCGCCGGCCAGATGGTCACGGTATATGCGATTTCCTACGCGCTGCTATCTCCAGTGGTGGCCGCCGCCGCGGCTCGCTGGTCCCGCAAGAGTCTGCTGCTCGGCGGCCTGGGGGTATTCATTGCGGGAAATGTAATGACCGCGTTGGCGCCCACGCTGACGCTCTTGCTCACCAGCCGCCTGGTCGCCGGATTGGGCGCGGCCATGTTCAGCCCAACGGCGACCGCCGCCGGCGCATCGCTGGTGCCGCCCGAGCAGCGCGGCCGGGCGCTCGCCGTGATCATTGCCGGGCTAAGCAGCGCTACCGCGCTGGGTTCGCCTATCGGCACCGTTCTGGGCGGCCTTGGCGATTGGCGCATTACGATGTGGTTCGTGGCGGCGCTGGGCCTGCTATCGGCGGTCGGGATCTGGGCGTTGCTGCCGCACATTCCCACGCCCGCGCCGGTCAGTTTGCGTCAACGCCTGGCCCCGATGGCCGATAGCCGCGTGGCATTGACTTTGCTGACAACGCTTAGCGCTTACGGCGGTCTGTTCATCGTCTACACCTACGTCGGCGTTACGTTCGACAGGGTGACTCACGGCAGTGGAAATGTGCTTGCGGGTCTGCTATTGGTATGGGGTGTTGCGGCCACGGCCGGCAATATCGTCCTGGGCCGTTTGACCGACAGGATGGGCAGCCGGCGCATCATCAATGGCGCGATTCTGGCGGCTACGATCAACTTTGTATTGTTGCCCTGGAGCAGCGCTCACCTGGCGACGGCCATACTTGCGCTGGTTGTATGGGGTGTTTGCGGTTGGGGCATGCTGGTTCCGCAGCAGCATAGGCTTCTGGGCATCTTCCCCGCCATGGGGCCCTTGCTGATGGGTTTGAATTCCGCCGCTCTTTATCTTGGCGTGTCGGCCTCGGGCATTCTCGGCGGTGTCGGCATTACCTTTCTGGACAAATACCAATTGGGCTTGTTCGGAGCGTGTTTTCTTGCCCTGTCGTTCGTTTTCGCTGAGTCGGCCCACAGGCTTATAGTGCGCCGGTCCGCGAGCACGGCGGCTACTGCCGCAGTCTAGGCGCTTGTTCGGCCTGGCTGCGAGTCGGTTGGCACCGGCCCGGATGCTTTCTTCGAGAACTTGCGCTGTCTCGGGAAGGTGCTTCGGGCCTTGCAGGCCTAGTGCAGTTTGACCACGCCATTGAGTACCAGCAGGCACAGCAGCAAACAGAAAGCGGGTATGGCGTTCAGAACCCACACCCCCTTCTTGTAGGCGTCGGTCAGTTTGCGGCGCCCGAGAAATACCAATGCGATTGCGCAAACCTGAGCCAGAGCCGCGGCCAGCATGGCCTTGATCAGGAAGAAAAATGACTCCCATCCGCAACCTTGGATCGACAGGCTGCAAGTGTTCACGGATGCGATGCCGTGGATAATCATCGTTATTGTGAAAAGCACATAAAAGAAAAGGCAAATCCACAGCGTCAGCCACGACCCTGTGTGGCGTTTGACGAGAAGCAGGAAAGCATGAGGCATAATTGGACGGTTTTTAGGATGCAGGCTCGACTATAGTGAATTCGCGCTTTCTGCGAAAGCGGTCAAGGTCGGTCGGAAGCTAGGTAGTGTATAGGATGGCGAGTCCCAGGAAAGCGGCGCCGGGTTTTGATGGGGCTGTCGACAAGCCATAGGCCTTCACAAATGCGCTTGCAGGACAAGCACCCTTGGGCTGAATGTCCCGGCAGACGCGCCAGGCGATAGGCTTTAGAATAGTTGGTTCAGGTTGCCGGCAAGCTCCTGCTTGGGCTGTTTCGGCGGCCTCGTCGGACCGAGCGAGCGTCGTGCGCTGATCCGATCTACATTAAACGTAAGAATTTGCTTGCCGGTTTTGTTGTTTCGCATAGTAATCGCCGGCCCGGCTGCTTGATCAAGCAGTGCCTGCCGCCCGCATCGATGCCACGTATTGTGCTGCCTATGGTTTTATACGCCGCAGCTTATAACGGAGAAAGTCCCCATGAATGTAGTAGCCAGTCCAGAACCTCCCATAGAACTGAATGCGCCCGTCGGCATGCGCCATGCCCGCCTCAAGGCATGGGTTGGCGAAATTGCCGCGCTTACCCGCCCAGACCGTATCGAATGGTGCGATGGTTCCCAGCAGGAATACGACCGTTTGTGCGAACTGATGGTCCAGGCCGGCACGATGCGCCGCTTGAACTCCGACAAGCGCCCCAATTCCTATCTGGCCTGGTCGGATCCCGACGATGTGGCGCGTGTCGAAGACCGCACCTTCATCTGTTCCGAAAAACAGGAAGATGCCGGCCCCACCAATAACTGGACCGAGCCGGCCGCCATGCGCGCAACGCTCAATGGCCTGTTTGCGGGTTGCATGCGCGGACGCACCTTGTACGTGATTCCCTTTTCGATGGGCCCCTTGGGCTCGCCCATTGCGCATATCGGCGTGGAGCTGTCCGATTCGCCTTATGTCGTGGCGAATATGCGCCTGATGACGCGCATGGGCAGCAAAGTGTATGACGTGCTGGGCGCCGACGGCGATTTCGTGCCTTGCGTGCATTCGGTCGGCAAGCCCTTGGCCGCGGGCGAAGCGGATGTCGCATGGCCTTGCAACGATATCAAGTACATCGTGCATTACCCGCAGGATCGCGAAATCTGGTCGTTTGGCTCAGGTTACGGGGGCAATGCGCTGTTGGGCAAAAAATGCTTCGCCCTGCGCATTGCTTCCAGCATGGGGCACGATCAGGGGTGGATGGCTGAACACATGCTTATCCTGGGCGTAACGTCGCCGCAGGGCAAGAAAATGCATTTGGCGGCGGCATTTCCGTCGGCCTGCGGGAAAACCAATTTCGCCATGATGATTCCTCCGGCCTCTCTGCCGGGCTGGAAGGTCACGACCATCGGCGACGACATCGCCTGGATCAAACCCGCGGCGGACGGCCGCTTGTATGCGATCAACCCCGAGGCCGGCTACTTCGGCGTCGCCCCCGGCACCAACGAGAAAACCAATTTCAATTGCATGGCGTCGCTGCGCGAGAACGTTATTTTTACCAATGTGGCCCTGACGGACGACGGCGATGTATGGTGGGAAGGGATGGGGCCGGCGCCGGCGCATTGCATCGATTGGCAGGGTAATGACTGGACTCCCGCCTCCGGGCGCAATGCCGCTCACCCGAATGCCCGGTTTACCGTGGCGGCGGTGCAAAACCCGGTCGTTGACCCCGATTGGGACAATCCCAAGGGCGTTGCGATCGATGCCTTCATTTTCGGCGGCCGCCGATCCGATACGGTTCCTTTGGTGACCGAGGCGCGCAATTGGGTGGAAGGCGTCTACATGGCTGCCACCTTGGGTTCCGAGACCACGGCCGCTGCTGCCGGCGCCCAGGGCGTGGTGCGGCGCGACCCTTTCGCCATGCTGCCGTTTTGCGGCTACAGCATGAGCTCCTATTTCGCGCATTGGCTCAAGCTGGGCGGGCAGTTGCAGGCAGCCGGCGCCACGCTGCCGCATATCTTCTGCGTCAATTGGTTCCAGACCGATAGCCAGGGCAGGTTCATGTGGCCCGGTTTCGGCGAAAACATGCGCGTCCTCAAATGGATGCTCGAACGCATCGAGGGCTCGGCCCAAGGGCGGGATAATCTGTTCGGCATTACCCCCCGCTACCAGGACATCACCTGGGACGGGCTGGATTTCGATAGCGCCAGGTTCCAGCGCATCACAGACATCGATCCCGACGCATGGCGCAAAGAGCTGGACTTGCATGCGGAATTGTTCGACAAACTTGCCCATCGCTTGCCGGCGGAATTGCCGGCGTTCCAGAACCAATTGCGCGAGAAGCTGGATACCTAGGGCCTGTTGACGCTACATCCCCGCCCGCGCCGGTGTCATATCGGGCGCAGGGCAAGGCGCGGATGAGGCGGCGTACCGAGCTGTACGCAACGAATCTGCAACACAGCCCTGCGCCCGATATGCCACCGGCCCTACGGGTGATCGGGTCAACGCCGCGCTGGCTGCGTTGCGAATGCTCGCCGTAGCGGCGGCTACGCCTGCGCTTCGCGCCTTGCCGGCGCGGCGTTGACCCGTCACGCGGGCGGGGATGTAGCGTCAACAGGCCCTAGGCTGAATCGACATTCAAGGCATCCATATAGCTAGGGATGCGAGGTAGATAAATGCGAGAAAGTTGGCGGATTTTCGGTCGTAGCGCGTTGCGATGCGGCGATATTGCTTGAGCCGGGCGAAGCAGCGCTCAATTCGATTGCGCAAGCGATAACGGGTCTTGTCGTAGAAACGGGGCTGTTGGCAGGTGCGTGGGGGAATCACAGGCTCGCAGCTCTGGGCCCGCAGGTGCTCGACGAACTCGCGGCTGTCGTAGCCTTTATCGGCCAGCACGTAGCGAGATTGCAGGCCCGCCAGCAAGGCCGCCGCCTGGGTAATGTCGTTACGCTGGCCCCCAGTCAGAATAATGCGCACAGGTCGTCCACGGCCATCAACGGCCAAGTGGATTTTTGTGCTCAGGCCTCCTCGGGAGCGCCCCAGAGCCGAGTCCGGCCCCCCCCTTTTCCGGTCGCTGCCTGTGCATGCGCTCGGACGATACTGCTGTCGATCATCAGGTATTCGTTGTCCCGGTCCCGGGTCAACGCTTGGAACACGCGCTCCCAGACCCCCTTGGCAGCCCAACGGGTAAAACGCTTGTGCACGCTCTTGTATTGGCCATAGCGTGGCGGAAGATCGCTCCACCGCGCCCCAGACCGCAACACCCACAACACGGCGTTGATGAACACCCTGTTGTCCACCGCCGTGCGCCCCGGATCACCTACCTTGCCTGGCAGCAATGATTCGATGCGCTCCCATTGCGCATGGCTGAGTTCATAACGACTGGGACGGGCTGCTGAACGCTTCGACATCCACTCATTTTAAATGAATGTCGATTCAGCCTAGCGCCCGGTCCCGGCTGCCTCATGGCGCCGGCGGGCTTGTTGCGGGCAGCGTCATGTGTTGCTCCCATTGGTCCAGGGGTAATGGCGGGGATTGCCGCCAGATGCGCCGTATGGTGGCCAGTAATTCGGGGCCTCCACGGTCGCTGGGCCAATAAGCCGGTTTGACGGCTTCCCATGCGTTTTCGGGTCCGGTTCGTTGCGCAAGCAGGAAACGGAAAGAATAGTAGCCGGTTCCCAGGCCCATGCGCAGGTCGGTGGCCACGAGCTGGCCGCCTATATCGTCGTAGCGCAGCCAGTCGCCGGTGAACCAGCGCAGGCCTGCCAATTGGGGCGAACCGGCCAGTGCGCCGGCCAGATCGCTGTTCAAGGCAAGCTCGATCCGCTCTGGCGCAGCCCTGTCCAGCAGGCCGCTTATCACCTCGATGTAATTGTCGTCGGCTGTCCGCGCGACCACGCGCCACAACAGGATACTGAAGGGCTCTGGAGTGGAAAACATGGCCTTTACCTGGATGCCGTCCTGAGCCAACTGGTTACCGACACGGGCTTCAATGGTTGATTTGGCGGCCAGCGACAGCGCCAGGTAGGCGGTGCTCAAGCCCAGCGCCCAGCCCAGGGCGTGGCGCGAACCTTGGCCCGCTCCCGCAATCAGCGCGGCGACGACGGCGATTAGCAATGGCACGGTATAGAACGGGTCAATAATGAATATGCTGGAACCGCTTACGGGCGTGGGCCGCAGAGGCCACCATAGTTGCGTGCCATAGCTGGTGAATGCGTCCAGCAGCGGATGCGTCAGCAATACCAGCCAGAGCGTCAGAAATAGCCGTCCGGTTCGATATTGCCGCGTTGGTTTCCAATGTCGCACGGCCGCGGTCAGCAAGACCGCAAGGCCGGTCAGCACGAATGCCGAGTGCGAGAAGCCGCGGTGATTGATCATGCCCGTGACGGGGTCGCCATAATTAATCAGCACATCCAGGTCGGGCAGCGTTGCCAGCACGGCGCCTGCCAGCAATGCCTTGCGCCCATGGAAACGGCCCAGCATGGCGCCGGAAATCCCCGCGCCCAGCACGGCTTGTGTCAGTGAGTCCATCAATGCTCCTGTTACGGGTTCGGATATATGTCCGGCGCGTTTGAACGATGCGGGGAGAACTGCTGCAAAGAGTAACAATATCCGGGTTAACGAGCGTATTTAACCCAATTCGCGAAACTTTCATGAAAAAGAGGTATGTTTAAGGCTTGCCTGGGTTTTATTTCCAAGAATCGATGGTGGATATCGCCCAGTTTGGAAGTCGCTTTAGACGATGACAGTTTTTGATTGTGAGGCTAGCATGCTTGTCAAACCACGAACGCCAACTCCGTTTCGGCCACTGCAAACGGATACTCAGCAACTTATCAATGAAGAGCGCGCAAAACAGGCATCGGCCAAGCGCATCATCAGCATGAGCGGCGTGGGAAACGAACGTTACGGCAAAAAGCATATCAAGTCGCCCACCTGATCCGGTCTGTAAAGGCACTGGCGTTAAAATAAGCGGTTCCGTCTCTCAGACTGTTTTAACGACCATGGCTAATTTTCGCATCGCTGCGTTATACAAATTCGTTCATCTTCCCGACTTCGAAGCATTGCAGGCGCCTTTGCTGGCATGTTGCGAAGCCAACGACGTAAAAGGCACTTTGCTGTTGGCTGAAGAAGGCATCAACGGCACCATTGCCGGCTCCCCCGGCGGGGTCGATGCCGTATTGGGCTATTTGCGCGGTGAGCCGCGCCTTGCCAGCCTGGTGCATAAAGAATCATGGTCGCAGGCCATGCCTTTCTATCGCATGAAGGTCAAGCTCAAGCGCGAAATCGTGACGATGGGTGTGCCTAACGTGCATGCGCAGACCATGGCCGGCACCTATGTCAAGCCGCAAGACTGGAACGCCCTGATCGACGATCCCGACGTCGTGGTTGTGGATACGCGTAACGATTACGAGGTATCCATCGGCACCTTCGACCGGGCGGTCAACCCGCGTACCGCCAGCTTCACCGACTTGCCGCAATGGATAAAAGACCAATCCTCCGAAGGAGGGGTGTTGCACGGCAAGCCGCGCGTGGCCATGTTCTGCACCGGCGGCATACGCTGCGAAAAGTCTACCGCCTACATGCGTACGCTAGGGTTCGACGAGGTCTATCACCTGGAAGGCGGCATTCTCAAGTATCTGGAAACGGTGCCGGTCGAAGAAAGCCGCTGGAACGGCGAGTGCTTTGTGTTCGATGAGCGGGTGTCGGTCGTGCATGGACTGGAGCCGGGCCATTACGAATTCTGCCGTGCTTGCCGCTTGCCGTTAAGCGCGGAAGATAAAGCCAGTGCGCATTTTGTCGAAGGCGTCAGTTGCCCCCATTGCCATGACAAGCACACTGAAGACCAGAAACAGCGTTTCGCCGAACGCCAGAAACAAGTGGGGCTGGCAAAGCAGCGCGCCGAACGGCATATCGGCGAACGCGTCGAATTGAAAAAAGCGGCCAAGGAAAAAGCCGAAGCCGAGGCTCAAGCGCGCAGGCAGCGCAAATTGGCAAGGCTGGGCCAGGCCGGATAGGGCGGGCGCGGACCTCTTATTACGATGGCCATTCAGACTTACCCCGTTCTGTATTCGTTCCGCCGTTGTCCCTATGCGATGCGGGCGCGGTCGGCCATTGCCGAAAGCGGGCTGGCCTGCGAATTGCGTGAGGTCGTATTGCGCAATAAGCCGCAATCATTGCTGGACGCATCCCCCAAGGCGACCGTCCCGGTGTTGATCGATATCGATGGGCGGCTTCTCGAGCAAAGCCTGGATATCATGTTGTGGGCTTTGGAGCGCAACGATCCGCAGGGGTGGCTGGCGGCTCCGCAAGACGGCTTGGCCGGCATGCTGGCCTTGATCGGAGAATGCGATGGAGATTTCAAATATCACCTCGATCGCTACAAGTATCCCCAGCGCTACGACAATGCCGATGCCTTTCCGCATCGCGGCGTAGCGGCGGCATGGCTATCGGTTCTTGAATCAAGACTGGCCGGCGGGCCCTTTTTGTTCGGCGGCCATATGTCGCTGGCCGATGCCGCAATCGCGCCATTTGTGCGCCAGTTCGCCCATGTGGATATGGAATGGTTCGAGGCGCGGCCGTGGCCGCGTCTGCAATCCTGGCTGCGGCAATGGTCGCAGTCTGAACTGTTCGAGCGCATTATGGAAAAGTACGATCCCTGGAAACCCGGCGACGCGCCGGCGATGTTTCCGCGAAACGCCGGATAGCCTCAAACGAGGGCAATCCGGCGTTTCGCATGGTTTCGATTGTGTAGCTTGCCGATAAGCCTGGCTTGCCTTGGCCGCCTTAGTTGTCGACGTGCAGATTGTTGTCTTTGATCAGCTTTTCAAAGCGGACCACATCGGTATCGATCAGGGTCTTGAGCGCCGCGGGGCCTCGCTCTTCTTTTTTGGGAATGGGCGCGGCAAAGCTCTTCATTTGCTCGATGACTTTAGGGTCCTGGAATGAATTATTGAGCGCTTGCGCCAGCGTTTCGACGATAGCGTCCGGCGTGTCCTTTGGCGCGACAACGGCATTCCAGACATGCAGGTCGAAATCGGGGACGCCCGCCTCTTTGAATGTCGGAGTGTCGGGCAGCTGTTCTATGCGCGCGTCTCCTGAAACGGCGATAGGCAATATGCGCCCGCCCTTGCTGGCGGGAATCATCGTCACGGTTTGATCGATGACCGCATCGATGGTGCCGGCCATCAGGTCGGCAATGGAAGGACCCGCGCCGCGATAGGGAATCTGCATCGCTTTCGTATGTGTGACGCTGCTGAAGAACACCGACGAAATATGCCCTGTGGAGCCCGCGCCGGAATGGCCGAAATCGATGCTGGTGTTTTCGACATTCAGCCTTTTCAGCAGTTCGGCCATGTCTTTGATACCGCTTTTCTGGCTGACGGAGAGCACCATAGGGACTTTTGCGACCAGGCCTATGGATTTCACGTCCCGGCGCGGGTCGTAGCCCGCCTTGGGATAAAGCGTTCCCGCAATGGCGAAATTACCCATATTGCCCAGAGAAATCGTGTAGCCGTCGGGTTTCGCCTGCATCAGCTTCTTTATGCCTATCATGCCGCCGCCGCCGCCCACATTCTCGACAACGATGGTCTGCTTCAGTTGCCGTCCCATGGCGTCGGCCATGACGCGCGCCAGGGCGTCGGTAGAACCCCCCGCCGCATACGGCACTATCATTGATATGGATCGATTGGGGTAGTCGGCGGCATGGGCCGCGCTGCCCAGGGCTGTGCATGCCAGCAATGCGACAAGAGTTGTTTTCATGTTTTGTCTCCCAGTTCTGTATTGCTTAGATGTTCTAATAGTTTGGCGACCGCGGTATGGTCTTGCCCTTTGCCCAGCATGCTGGCCGACGAGGCCCATAGTTCCCGGCACAAGGAAGAGAACGGCGCCGGCGTGGCCGAATCGGTGGCGATACCCAGAGCGATGGTCAAGTCCTTGACCATCAAGTCCAGCCCGAAGCCGGAATTGAATTGGCGCGAAAGCACGAATTGCTTGAATTTCTTTTGGGTGGAATTGTTCATCCCGGTAGATGAATTCAGCACGTCGACCATGACGTCGGGGTCCAGCCCGAAGCGTTGGCCAATGAGCAGGGCTTCGATGCCGATCAGGAAACCGCCCGCGGAAACCAGGTTGTTCAATGCTTTCATGGCATGGGCGCTGCCCACGTCGCCAGTGTGGACGATGGATTTTCCCATGCAGGAAAGAATGGCCATGTTTTGTTCGACTTGCTGGCTTGCGCCGCCCACCATAATGGCCAGATCGCCGGTTATGGCCCGGGACACGCCGCCGGAGACGGGTGCATCCAGCAAGATTGCGCCGGCTTCCTGGGCAAGCGCGGCAAGTTTTTGAGTCTGGCTGGGAATGCCGGAGCTCATTTCCAGGATGACGGCGCCTTTTTTTATCGACGACAGCACGCCGTCGCGGCCGGTCAGGACGGATTCCACAATGGCGCTGGTCGGCAGCATGGTGATGATGGCGTCGCTTTGGCGGGCCAGATCGGCGCCGGAAGTGGCTGTCGCCGCGCCTATCGTTGCCGCGAATTCGCTGGCGGCCTGGGTGTTGGCATCCATTGCGATCAGCTTGTAGCCGGCTTTATGCAGGCACAGCGCCATGGGCTTGCCCATGCTGCCGATGCCTATGATTCCGATGGTATCGACGGGGCGGTTCATTACTTGTCCTCGGTTTTCTTATAAGCGCCTTCTTCTTCAAGCACCTGGTTGGCGACCTTGAATGCGTCCAGCCCTGCGGGGATGCCGCAGTAAACCGTGGCCTGAAGCAGGATTTCCTTGATTTCCTCGACGCTTACACCGTTGGTAAGGGCGCCTTTGACGTGCAGTTTGATTTCAGCGGGGCGGTTCAGCGCGGTAAGCATGGCCAGGTTCAGCATGCTGCGGGTTTTACGCTCCAGGCCGGGCCGGTTCCAGGCATAGCCCCAGCACCATTCGGTGGTGATGTGCTGGAAGGCCGACATGAATTCATTTGCCTTGGCCAGCGACCCGTCTACATAGTCGGCGCCCAGTACTTCGCGCCGGGTCTTCAGACCGTCTTGAAAAAGTTGTTCCAATGGATTGTTTGTGGCGTTCTTCATACCGTACCTTTGTTGTGAGCGTTGCGGGAAAGATGATGGAAGCGTCTGCTTATCGGATATTATTGTAATACAATATTATTGTATGTTGATATTGGTTTTTTTGGCAAAGCTTCCAGGCTTTTTGCCACTGGCGCGACTGGGAGGCGGCCAAATAAGGAATGAAATCGTGCGGCCTGGCTAAGGACCTCTGATCAAATCGCCCGACTGCCGCATCCTCCTGACAGGCGCCCTGCTGCGTTGGGGATCCTTAATGCTAGTATTGGGTCAATTCGCCGAAACACCTAAATTTGAAAAATGAAACCATCGATGGATCTTCACATTCCCAGGGAAAACAGTTCGCTCCGGCAGCAGGTAACCGACCGCCTGCGCGAGGCGGTGCTAAGCGGTACTTTCGAGCCTGGGCAGAAACTGATAGAACGGGATTTATGCGAAATGCTTGGCATCAGCCGCACGGTGCTGCGCGAGTCTTTGCAATACTTGGGCGCCGAAGGGCTTATTACCAATATCCCGCATAAAGGGCCCGTCGTTTCGACGATTTCCTATCAGGAAGCGAAAGATATCTACGCTGTGCGCCAGGCCCTGGAGGCCTTGGCCGGAGAAGGCTTTGCCATCCATGCCACGGACGCGCAAATCCACGAGCTGCGCCAGGCGCTAAACAAGCTGGAAGCGATCAGCAAGTCGCAGTCCACGCATAGCCTGCTGGATGCCAAGAACGATTTTTACAAGATTCTTCTGGCGGGTTGCGGGAATATGGTTGCGGGCAGCATGCTGACCCTGCTCAATAACAGGGTAACTATATTGCGGCGCGTGTCGCTCTCGGGCAAGGGCAGGCTGTCCAAGACGGTCAAAGAGCTTGCGGAAATTGTCGGCGCCATCGAAAACCGCAATTCCAAGCTTGCCAGGAAGCTATGTGCCGAGCATGTGGCCAAGGCGGCAGCCGTTGCCATGAAAAACCTTGGCGATCCTGTCGGCGACGAGGCGCCGTAAGGCCGGCGATCCGGCCGCGGGCTGCCGCGGCGGATTCAACATTCTTGAACGGTGTTTTATTCCATCCCGGGAACGACTGTTGAAAACCCACTGTCCACATGGGTGATTTCGCCAGTGATGCCCGCGGCCAGATCCGAAAGCATGAAGGCGGCGACGTTGCCGACGTCTTCAATCGTGACATTGCGGCGCAATGGCGCCTGGGCTTCCACAAACTTGAGAATGGAAGAAAAGTCCTTGATGCCGCTGGCCGCCAGGGTCTTGATGGGGCCCGCCGAAATGCCGTTGGCGCGTATGCCCAAAGGGCCCAGGGTAGAGGCCAGGTAGCGCACGCTGGCTTCCAGCGAGGCCTTGGCCAGGCCCATGGTGTTGTAGTTGGAAACGACTTTTTCGGCGCCCAGGTAGGTAAGTGTCAGCACCGAGCTTTTGCGGCCTTCCAGCATGGGCAGCGCCGCCTTGGCCAGCGCCGGGAAGCTGTAGGCCGAAATATCGTGGGCAATGCGGAAGGCCTCGCGCGACAAGCCTTCGAGAAAATTGCCGGTAAGAGCTTCGCGAGGTGCGAAGCCAATGGAATGGACTAACCCGTCCAGGCCGTCCCAGTGCGTTTTCAGTTCGCGGAAAGCATTGTCGATTTGTTCGTCTTCGGCAACGTCGCAGGGAATGACAATGCTGCTGTCGAATTCAGCGGCATATTCGGTGACGCGTTCTTTGAACCGGTCGCCAACGTAGGTGAAGGCCAGCTCAGCCCCTTGCTGCCGGCAGGCGCGGGCGATGCCATAGGCGATCGACCGATTCGATATCACTCCTGTGACGAGTACGCGTTTGCCGTTTAGGAAACCCATGTGATAAATCCTTTTTCTTGATATGAGAGTTAGCCGCGGATGTTGGTGCCGGGAACGCGCAGCCGGTCGCCCAGCGCAAGTTTGCTGCTTTTCAGGTTGTTCAGCTTGCGTAATTCGTTGACCGATGTCTTGTACCGTTTTGCCAAGGAAAACAGCGTATCGCCATTCTTGACGGTATGGGTACGCACATTTGCCTTGCGGCGCAGAACGACGATATCTTTCTGGCGGCGCGACGGCGCGGACTTGGCCGTTTGTTCGTCGCTGTCGAGCACTTCCAGCGACGCCAGTTGAATGCCGCCGCCTTGGCCCGGCGCCGGCACCAGGAGCGTTTGCGCCACGGCCCGGGTGGCCTTTTTACTTAAGCCGTTGATCGCGCGCAGCTTGGCCACGCTGATGCCGTACTGCTTGGCGATGGCGTTGTAGGATTCGCCCGACTTGCTTTTGTAGGTTTGCCACGAACTGAGCTTGCCTTGATAGGCTTCGAGATTGGCATTGAAAATGTCGACCCGATTGGTGGGCAGCAGCAGCGTGGGCTGGTGCTCGGCAAGAATCATGGGGCGGTTGAACGAGGCATTGAGCGACTTGAATTCCTCGACCGACATTTCCGCCAGCTTGGCGGCGACCGCGATATCGATATCGCGGTTTTTTTGCACCGCCGTAAAGTAAGGGGTGTTGCTGACGTTAGGCAGGGTTATGCCGTATTTTTTGGGATTGGCGATTATGTTCTTGATAGCCTGCAGCTTGGGCACATAGTTGCGCGTTTCCTCGGGCATGTCTATGGATGCATAATCGGCCGGTTCGCCGGTGTCGGCGTTTTTTTCCATGGCGCGCTTGACCGACCCTTCGCCCCAGTTATAAGAAGCCAGGGCCAGGTACCAGTCGCCTTGGAAGTCGTATAGGTACGATAAGTATTCCAGCGCGGCATTGGTGGAGGCGATGGGGTCGCGCCGCTGGTCGCGCCATGCGTCTTGCTGAAGGTTGTAATGCAGGCCGGTGCTGGGAATGAACTGCCATAGTCCCGAGGCTTTGGCGCGAGAATACGCTGTGGGGTTGTAGGCGCTTTCGACAAAGGGCAGCAATGCGAGTTCGGTGGGAAGGCCGCGGCGGTCGAGTTCATCGACGATGTAATACAGGTATTTGCCGGCACGCTGGCTCATGAGCAGGACCGATTCCGGATGGGACGCATAGTAGTCCGTCCAGCGTTCGGTCAGCTCGTTGTCGAGGTTCGGTATGGCAAAGCCGCGCCGAACCCGGTCCCACATGTCGCGCGGGGGGTGGGTAAGATCGATGGTGCGCGAGGTTTCAGCAGCGGTATAGGTTTTTTTGGGTGGGGCGTAGGGATTTTGCGGCGTATTATTGGTGGCGCATCCGGCCAAGACTGCTACGATAAGCAGAATGAATAGTCGTAAGCAGGTCATCGGCAATTCATCTAAAGTTGTTTTTCCATTCGCGCAGGCTGGTAAAAATGGCTACAGCGGAATCCAGCTGCTTGCCCGCGTAACGGGAGGCGGCATTCGATACGGCAGCGTGCGAGGTTCGAAAAAAAGGGTTGGTTTCAAGCTCGGCGGCGATGGTGGACGGCAAAGTCGGCGCGCCTTCCGAACGAAGTTGCGAAGCTGCTTCCCACCGTTGCTGCAAAGCCGGACTATCGGGTTCTACTTGAAGAGCCCAGCGTAAATTCGCTAGAGTGTACTCGTGACCACAGCAAACGAGTGTTTCCAGCGGTAAGGCCTTCAGTTTATCCAAAGAGTCTACCATTTGTACCGGCGTGCCTTCAAATAGCCGCCCGCATCCCGCTGCAAACAGCGTGTCGCCGCAAAACAGTACGGGTTTCCCCGAATCGAGTTCACCGTAATAGGCAATGTGCCCGGCAGTGTGCCCCGGTATGTCCAGGACTTTCAGCGAAAGGCCGATCCCCGGCAGATGCACGGCATCGCCTTGTACCAGCCTATGATCGCAGACTGGGAGAATTTCAGCCGCCGGGCCATAGACGGCGGCCCCTGTTCGCTGTTGTAATGCAAGCGCGCCGCCGACATGATCGGCGTGATGGTGAGTCAGTAAAATGGCATCCAGCACAAGGTGGCGCTGGTCCAGCAGGGCTTCTATGGGGGCGGATTGCCCAGGGTCGACCACGGCGGCGCGGCCATTTTTGCAGATCATCCAGATGTAGTTATCGGATAGCGCGGGTACCGGGATAAGTTCAGTATTTACCATAAAGCTACGGGAGTTGATGTGCAGGCGGACCAACCTCTTATTGTAGAGCTTGCGCAGTGGCTGGCTACCGCGCCGGGCCAATATGTGCAAGCTTGGGAACAAAAACAGATTGACGGCATGGTGGCCAATGTCTTTGGTTATCATGCCATACAAATTGGCTTGCCGCATTGGGATTTGCTCCAGGCCAACCGCATTCCCTACAAGGGCCGCAGCGGTGTTTTATTCGAGAAGGCGGGCGAGCTTGGCGCCGCGGTGATAGCCGATCCCGAAAATTTGCCGTTTGATACACAAAGCATCGATCTGCTGGTGCTGCCGCATGTCCTTGAGTGTTCTAATGCCCCACACCAGATTTTGCGCGAAGCCGAGCGAGTGCTGATGCCCGAAGGCCGGGTGGTGATTTCCGGTTTCAATCCATGGAGCTTATGGGGCGCGCGCGAACGTATTCCCGGCCTGGATCCGTTAATGCCGGTGCCGGCGCCCATGCAAGTATCGCTGGCGCGCCTGAAGGATTGGTTCAAGCTGCTGTCCTTTGAACTGGACCGGGGCCGCTTCGGCTGCTATGCGCCGCCATGCGTAAGCCAGGTGTGGCTGGATCGCTGGGCTTTCCTGGAGGCGGCCGGGGATCGTTGGTGGCCGGTATGCGGCGCGGTGTATGTTGTATCGGCGGTAAAGCGCGTGGCTGGCATGCGCTTGGTCGGGCCATCCTGGAAAACCGCCAGAAAGCGGGTCCAGCGCCAGGCGGTGGTAACGGGGCGCCAGTCGGGTTTGAAAACTAGGGCGAAATACGGTAATGAATAGCAGTCAAGTTGAAGTCTGGACCGATGGCGCCTGCAAGGGCAATCCGGGTTGGGGGGGGTGGGGCGCCTTGCTGCGCCAGGGACGGCATGAAAAGGCCTTGTACGGCGGTGAGCCCGATACGACCAACAATCGCATGGAACTGATGGCTGTGATCCAGGCTCTCAAGGCCTTGAAGCGGCAGTGCGATGTGGTGGTGCATACCGATTCGCAGTATGTGCAGAAAGGGATGAGCGAATGGCTGGTCAATTGGAAGCGGCGGGGTTGGCGCACGGCCGATAAAAAACCGGTTAAAAATGCCGATTTATGGCAGGAGCTGGATGCGCTGGTGCAGCAGCACACCTTGACGTGGCGGTGGGTGCGCGGGCATGCGGGCGATCCCGGCAATGAACGCGCCGACGAGCTTGCCAATAAGGGGGTGGAACAAGCCAGGGCCGCATTTGCAAGGCCGAATTCGTAAATATTCGTAAATAAAAGCATGCAATGATAAACATTCCAGTGCTACAGTCACGAGTTGTGTCTAAAAACCCATAATTTCGATGAAGAACTCCACAATTGCCTTTGGGCTGATCCTTATCGCTGGCATAGTGTTGGGCGCAGGGGGATCCCGCTGGGTGGCCAACCGCGCCGCGTCGCCGCAGTCCGCCAAGCCAGCCGCCGCGGCCGAAGCCGCCGGGTCGGAAAAAAAGGTTGACGTCGAAGCCGACAAGGCTGTGCGCGTGCCTTGGCAGCGCGGGGTTTCGGCTGTCGGCAGCTTGCGCTCCCAGAATTCGGTCATGCTGCGCCCCGAGGTTACCGGGCGGATCGCCGAAATCAATTTCGATGAAGGCCGCAAGGTTAGCAAAGGCCAAGTGCTGGTGCGCCTGGACGATAGCGTCGATCGGGCGCAGCTCCAGCAGGCCCAGGCCAATTTAAGCCTGGCCGGCAGCCAGCATAAACGGGCGGTGGAACTGAGCAAGCAGGGCTTCATCAGCAAGCAGGCGCGCGACGAAGCCGCCAGCCAACTGCAGGTGCAGCAGGCCGCCGCCGCGCTTGCCAGGGCTCACCTCGATAAAACCGCGATACGGGCGCCATTCGACGGCCTTGTCGGTTTGCGCAATGTGTCGGTAGGCGATTACGTAAGTCCGGGCATCGATCTGGTGCCTCTCGAATCCATCGACCCGCTCAATGTCGATTTCCGTATTCCTGAACATTTTTTGGGGCAAGTGCGTGAAGGCATCAAGCTGGCCCTGAGCTTCGACGCCTTGCCCGGTAAAACGCGCGATGGGGTCGTAGGCGCAATCAGCCCCTTGGTCGATGTAGGCGGGCGTTCGCTCTTGCTGCGCGCCGTCGTGCCTAACGCCGACGGCGCTTTGCGTCCCGGCATGTTCGCCAGGGTCCAACTGCAGTTTGCCGACGTGCAGGCGCTGGTGGTGCCTGAAACCGCGCTGGCGCCGTCCGGCCAGTCGCAGTATGTTTTCCGCATCCAAGAAGGGCGCGCCAAGCGTGTCGAGGTCAGCATCGGCGAGCGGCGCGCTGGGAAGGTTGAAATCCTCGGCGGCCTGCAAGACGGAGATCAAGTCGTGACTGCGGGATTGCAGAAAGTGGCCGAAGGCATGGCTGTGAACATTTTGCCGCCTGCTGCAAAGCCCGCGGCGTCCTGACCCGGGTGCATTCATGATTCTTTCCGAAGTCTGCATCAAGCGTCCGGTGTTCGCGACGGTGCTGTCGCTGATCATCATGCTGGTCGGCCTGATTTCCTATCAGCGCCTCACCGTGCGCGAATATCCCGCCATCGATGTGCCCGTCGTGTCGGTGGTGACCGACTATAAAGGCGCTTCGCCCGAGGTGGTCGAGTCGCAGGTCACCAAGCCGTTGGAAGACCAGTTGGCGGGTATCGAAGGGGTCGATGTATTGACCTCGCGCAGCCGGTCCGAGCGCAGCCTGATCAATATCAAGTTCGACCTGTCGCGCGACCCCTCGGCCGCCGCCGCGGAAGTGCGCGACAAGGTTTCGCGCGCGCGCCGCTTCCTGCCCGACGAGATCGACGAACCGGTCATCAGCAAGGTCGAGGCCGATGCCACGCCGATTATCTACATAGGCGTGTCGGTCGGCGATTATTCCCAATTGCAGGCGTCGGACTACATCAATCGCTACGTCAAGACGCGCTTGTCCGTCTTGCCCGGGGCGGCCGAAGTGCGCGTGTTTGGCGAACGCCTGCCTTCCATGCGTATTTATGTGGATCGCCCCAAGCTGGCCGCCTACGGCTTGACGGTGCAGGATGTCGAAGCCGCGCTGTTGCAGCAGAATGTATTGATACCGGCGGGGCGTATCGAGTCCAAAGAGCGCGAATTTTCGGTCGTGGCCTCGACCGATCTGCAAACCACCGATCAGTTCAAGAAAGTGATTGTCGCCAATGTGAACGGTTATCCGGTGCGCTTGAGCGATGTGGCCGACGTGCAGATCGGCCCGGTCGATGACCGTGTGCTGGCACGCTTCAATGGCCAGCCCAGCCTGACCATAGGCATCACCAAGCAGTCCACCGCGAATCCGCTGGACCTGTCCCGGGAAGCGTATAAAGCCGTCGATCTGATCAATGAAAACATGCCCGGGGGCATGAAGCTGAACATTGCCTACGACAGTTCGGTATTCATCCAGGAATCGATCAAGTCGGTCTACCATACGGTTGGCGAGGCCATCATTCTGGTGGTGCTGGTAATTTTCTTCTTCCTGCGCAATTTGCGCGCCAGCCTGATTCCCATCGTGACGATTCCGGTGTCGCTGGTGGGCGCTTGCGGCATCATGTATTTGTTCGGTTTTTCCATTAATACGCTGACGCTGCTGGCCATGGTGTTGGCCATCGGGCTGGTGGTGGACGACGCTATTGTGGTGCTGGAGAATATTTTCCGGCATATCGAAGAGGGCAAGACGCGCCTGGAGGCGGCCTTGCTGGGCTCCAAGGAAATCGGTTTTGCGGTTGTCGCCATGACGCTTACGCTGATTGCGGTGTATGCCCCGCTGGCGTTTGCGACCGGCCGCACCGGCCGCCTGTTTATCGAGTTCGCCCTGACGCTGGCCGGCGCTGTGCTGGTCTCGGGCTTCATAGCGCTTACGCTTACTCCCATGATGTGCGCGGGCTTGTTGCGCCACGAAACCGGACACGGGCGTGTTTATACTTTTATTGAAAACCTGCTCGAAAGTCTCACCAGGCGCTATCGCAATGGCCTGGGGCGGGCGCTGCGCAACCGGTTCATGGTGGTGCTGATGGGCTTGGCCGTGGCGGCCGGCAGCGTCGTGTTGTTCAAGACAGTCAAGACCGAACTGGCCCCGATCGAGGACCGGGGCGTGATATACGGGATAGTCAGCGGGCCGGAAGGCGCCACGATGGACTACACTTTGCATAGCGTGCAGCAGATCGAAAAGTTCTATGACGCGATCCCGGAAGCCACGGGCAACCAGACCATCATAGGCTATCCCACTGTCATCGACGGCATTGCGATCTTGCGGCTCAAGCCTTGGGAGGAGCGTTCCCGCTCGCAGCAAAGCATCGCCACGATGCTGCAGCCGATGTTTGCCGACCTGCCCGGTGTGCGCGCCTTTCCCACCAATCCGCCGTCGCTCGGCGAAAGGGCCACATCCAAGCCTATCGATTTTGTCATCATGAGCCAGGCAAGCTACCCGGAAATGGCCAAGCTGGTGGGCGGCTTCATCGACAAACTGCGCGATTATCCCGGCTTGCAGAATATCGATACAGACTTGCGCTTGAATACGCCTGAACTCCGGGTGGCGGTCAACCGCGACAAGCTGGCCGATGTCGGGGTCGATGTCGGCGATGTCGGCCGCACGCTGGAATCCATGCTGGGCGGCCGCCAGGTAACGCGCTTCCAGGACAACGGCGAGCAATACGATGTTGTGGTCCAGGTCAAAAAAGAAGACCGGGCCGATCCGGCCGATATCTCGGACATCTATGTGCGTACGCGCCAGGGCAGCATGGTGCAATTGTCGAATTTCGCCAATGTATTCGAAAGCGTTTCGCCGCAATCGCTGAATCACTTCAATCGTTTGCGCGCGGTCAAGGTGCAGGCGTCCATCGCGCCCGGCTATGCGCTGGGCCAGGTGCTGGATCACATGAACCAGGTGGCGCGCGATACCCTGCCGCATACGGTGCAAACCGATCTGGATGGCCAGTCGCGCGAATTTCGCAATTCATCGGGCAGCATTTACCTGGTTTTCATGATGGCGCTGGCCTTCATCTACCTGGTGCTTGCGGCCCAGTTCGAAAGCTGGCGCAATCCCTTGGTCATCATGTTTTCGGTGCCCTTGTCCATGACCGGCGCCTTGCTGGCCTTGTGGCTATCGGGCGGAACCTTGTCCATCTATAGCCAGATAGGCCTGATCACTTTGGTGGGCCTGATTACCAAGCATGGCATTTTGATTGTCGAATTCGCCACCCAGTTGCGGGCCGAGGGCGTCGAGCTGTTCGAGGCGGTCACCGAAGCCAGCGTATTGCGATTGCGTCCTATACTAATGACTACCGGCGCCATGGTGCTGGGCGTTTTGCCGCTGGCATACGCAAGCGGGGCCGGCGCCGAGTCGCGCCAGCAAATCGGCTGGGTGCTGGTGGGCGGCCTTAGCCTTGGCACCTTGCTGACCTTGTTTGTGGTGCCTGTCGCCTATACGTTGATCGCCCGCAAGACCAAAGTGCAGGGTGCGCAGGAATCCGGCGATTTGCCGCTTACGCTGGACTGACCGCGTATCCGGGACGGGGCCGGGGGTTATTGTTTGCAGTGAGAAAACAGGATTTTTATGCGTCAAATTATGCTGGATACGGAAACCACCGGCCTGGATCCTTCCCGGGGTCATAGGGTGGTTGAGCTTGCCTGCGTGGAAATGGTCAATCGCACCTTGACTGGCCGTCATTTGCATCTGTACTTGAATCCGGACCGCGATAGCGATCCTGAAGCCCTTGCCATACATGGCTTGACGACCGAGTTCCTGTCGGGCCATCCGCGTTTCGCGGACGTGGCGCAGCAGTTGGTGGATTATGTCCAGGGCGCCGAGGTCATTATCCATAATGCCGCCTTCGATACCAAGTTCCTGACGGCCGAACTGGCCCGCGCGGGCCTGCCGGCTTTCGACCAACTGTGCGACAAGGTCACCGATTCCTTGCTGTACGCGCGCGAACTCCATCCGGGAAAACGCAATTCGCTGGATGCCCTGTGCGAACGCTATGGCATTTCGAATGCGCACCGCACATTGCACGGCGCTTTGCTCGACTCGGAATTGCTGGCCGATGTATGGCTGGCCATGACGCGCGGCCAGGACGCGCTGTTGATGGATTTCGAGGAAGACAGCGGCACGGATGTAAACGGCATCCGGATCGAAAAATTCGACGCTTCGGTGCTGCAGGTGCTGATGGCGAACGAAAGCGAGCTGCGGCAGCATGCAGCTTATGTGGCCGAATTGGACAAGGCGGCCGGCAAGCCATCCTTGTGGCGCTTGGCTGAGCCAGCCTAGCCGACTTGGTGTACAATTGCGGCCTTCGCAGTAGTCGTGGTTGCGCCTTATGTTTACAGCGTGGCGCCATGGCAGCTTCGGGCGGTTAACTCAGTGGTAGAGTGCCACCTTCACACGGTGGAAGTCACAAGTTCGAACCTTGTACCGCCCACCAGAATTCATTTGACCGACACTTCACCCTAGCTTAATTGCTGTCCAGCCGATCAAGTATGGCGAGGGCTTTCTTTTGATCGGCACTGGTGGCCAGCGTTTTGAAGCGCATTTCCACATCAAATGCGGCAATGGCTTGGGTACTCATTTCTTCGACCAGCTTGTTAACGCTAAGGCCGCGCGACCGCGCCAATGTCTTTAGGCGTTGTGCGGCATCTTCCGGCAAACGTATCGTCAGTGTGCTCATGGCAGACTCTCCAAACATTGTGCGGGAGTTAGCACCCGCAATTCCTTCCAGACCAATTCTCCGCGTGCCACATCCCGGACGTTGTGCGTCACAATGGCTTGTGCGCCACCGGCAATGGCCAGTTCGATAAGATGATTGTCGCCTTCGTCCGGTAAATTCGGCCGCCAACCGTAATATATTGATACCCAGCGGCCAGATTGGGCAAGCGCGGCTAAAACCTCGCGACGTTCTTGGGCTGTTGTCAGGTTTGTCCAGATGGGGCGGCTAAGTAGGTCTTCGTACTCCAGCCACAGGGCATTACCGAACAGTGGCATATATCCGCCAAGCAGGATACGGCGCAGCACTTCACGCGATGCGCCGCCTTCCGACCGCAGGGCCGAGACAAACACGTTGGTATCCAGGACAATCACTGTCATGCTTGATAGCATATATGACATCAATTCGCTTCACAAGTTCCGTGTACGTGGTTAGGGTTTTGCAGATGCAACAAAACATGCGCCGATCTCAGATTCCCTGGGCGCGAACGAGTGAATCTCATCGATATGAAACGTTTCATTGACTTTTGAATTTTTCATATGTAGCATCTAATCCATTGAAATAGCGAATACATCGATATTCATATGAAACGTTTCATTTGATTTGGAATTCTCATAGTTGGCATCGAATCAATTGAAAGCGAAGGGGTGGGCTTGAGCCTGCCATTTCTCGGACACCAGACCTGTACTAGAGCCTCTTATGGAATTTGAAACCCTACTCTGCGAACGTGATGTGAACGGATGCTTGTCAGTGACCATCAACCGTCCACAGGTGCGCAATGCCATCAGCACCAAGGTGGGAGAAGAATTGAGGGCCCTGTTTGGGCCGATGAGGTTCGCACCCGGAGATTTCCGTTGCGTGATTCTTACGGGCGCTGGCGACAAGGCCTTCAGTTCGGGCGGCGATCTCAAGGAAAGAAAGAACATGACGGACGCCGCGTGGCGGCTTCAGCATGCGATCTTTGAAGAGGCGTTTTATGCGGTTATGGAATGCCCGATTCCGGTGATCGCCGCGGTCAATGGCGTGGCTTACGCGGGCGGCTGCGAACTCGCGCTCGCTTGTGACTTTATCTATGCTTCCTCGGATGCAAGGTTTGCCCTGACGGAAGCAAGCCTTGGCATCATTCCAGGATGTGGCGGCACGCAGAATCTGTCGCGAGCGGTAGGGGCCCGGCGTGCCAAGGAGCTGATCATGACAGCCCAGCCTTTCAGCGCACAGCAGGCCTATGAATGGGGAATGCTGAGCGCGATTTGCGAACCGCGGGAATTGATGCCGACGGTCGCCGCCGTCGCGGCCAGTATCTGTCGCAATGCGCCGCTGTCCATCATTCAGGCGAAGAAGGCCATCCAATACGGTATGCAATCCGACTTGAAAACGGGTTTGGCCATTGAGGTGTCGGCTTACGAACGAGTCCTTGCATCCGAAGATAGGCTGGAGGGTGTTCTGGCGTTCAACGAAAAGCGTCTTCCAAGGTTTCAGGGGAAATGAAACAGGGTTCCCGGGGGCGGAATTCCAAGGCCTTGGGTTGCATCAGGCATTTATTTTTTATATCCGATCATGTCAACATTATTCCCATTGAGTGACCTCACGGTCGTCGAAATAGGCCATACAGTGGCTGCGCCTTATGCCGGTATGATTCTCGCCGAACTCGGCGCCAATGTCATCAAGATCGAAGCGCCGGATGGCGGAGACTACTCCCGCGGCATGCCGCCTTTCCGCGAGGATGGGACCTCGAGCATGTATCAGTCGCTCAATCGCGGAAAACGCAGCGTCGTGATAGACATGAAGAACAAGGAAGAGGCTCGTCTGCTGCGCGATCTTATCCTCGAAGATGCGGATGTCCTCATTCACAATCTGAAGTTCGGCGCAATGGAGAAACTCGGCTTCGGGGCGGAAGAGCTTTGTGCGAAAAAGCCATCGCTGGTGTATTGCAATGTCGGTGCATTCGGCCATACGGGGCCTTTGCGAGAGCGGCCGGGGTACGACCCGCTGATGCAGGCATATGCCGGCATCATGAGCATCATGGGCGAAGACTTGCGGCCTCCGGTGCGTGTCGGCGTTTCAATTACCGACATGGCCGCGGGCTTGTGGGCGGTTATCGGGATCCAGGCGGCTTGCAGGGAGCAGGCATTGACGGGGCGCGGAGGCGTGATTGACACCTCGCTATTCGAGACGGCCTTGTATTGGCTGACCGTTCAATACGCGTCGTTCGATGCCTCTGGCGCTGTTCCAAAACGGGAAGGTTCGGGCGTGGCGATGATGGTTCCTTATCAAGCATTTGAGAGCCTCGATTCGCATCTCATGGTTGCCGCCGGCAACGACAATAATTTTCAACGGCTATGTCTCGCCGTCGATCGGCCGGATTTGATGGATGACCCACGATTCGCCCTGAATAGGGATAGGGTTTCGAACCGCGCGGAGATAGTCATGATTCTTGCCGACATCTTCAAGCGAAAAAGTACCAACGATTGGCTGCGGATTCTCGAGGCGGCCAATGTCCCATGCAGTGCCATCAATACAGTGGACCAGTTGGTGGACGATCCGCAGGCCCAGGCGCTGGGAATCTTTCAGAAATCACCTGATGGGAACGGGACAATACTCGGTTTGCCCCTTTCCTTCAATACGGTCCGTCCTCCGTTCCGAACCGCGGCGCCTCGTCTTGGAGAGCATACACAGGAAGTGCTGGACGCTCTTCGCTTGCGGACGAAATCCGCAACCCTGGTTGAGGCAACCCAGGGCCGAAACTCACCCTTAGTTTAAGGAATAGTTATGAAGTTATTGCGGTATGGCCCGTTGGGCGCTGAAAAGCCTGGCATCCTGGATGATCAAGGCAGGATCCGGGACCTGTCATCTGTCGTCGCCGACATCAGTGCGGATACGATTTCTCCGGCTGGCCTGGCCAAACTGGCACAGTTGAATCCGGATACGCTTCCCCTTGTCGCGGGAGAGCCGCGCATCGGGCAGCCTGTCGCGAATGTTGGAAAGTTTCTTGCCGTTGGCCTGAACTATTCAGACCATGCCCTTGAGTCAAATATGGCGGAGCCGAAAGAGCCCGTTATCTTCATGAAAGCCGTGTCCTGCTTGTGCGGCCCCAACGACGACGTGGTTCTTCCTCCAAATTCGATAAAAGTGGACTGGGAGGCGGAAATAGGCATAGTCATGGGCGGCAAGGCTCAGTATGTCAGTCCCGAGCGAGCGCTTGATTACGTGGCGGGATTCTGTGTCGTGAATGATGTGTCCGAACGCCATTTTCAACTCGAGCGCGGCGGCACATGGGACAAAGGCAAGGGCTTCGATACCTTCGGGCCGGTAGGTCCGTGGCTGGTGACACGCGACGAAGTCGGTGATGTCCAAGCGCTCGATATTTGGCTCGAGGTCAATGGCGAGCGCATGCAGAACGGGAATACAAGCCGGATGATCTTCCCGTGCGCGGCTATCGTGAGCTATCTCAGCGAACTGATGACGCTGATGCCGGGCGATATCATCACGACAGGCACGCCGGCGGGCGTCGGCATGGGCATGAAGCCGCCTCGCTATCTGCGCGCTGGAGACGTCATCACGCTAGGCATCCAGAAGCTCGGCACTCAAAAACAGCAGGTCAGGAACAGGTCCTGACTTTTCAGGCAGGTAGCTAGTCAAGTAAGTCATCGAAGAAAACCGCCACGTAATGAAACGTTTCATTTATGACGCTCTAAATTTGAACAACTTTGGAATTTCCTATGGCATCCCACATTACCCTGCGCGAAGTCGGCTTGCGCGACGGACTTCAGATCATCAAGACCATTGTTCCCACTCAGGTCAAGCTGGAATGGATACGAGCCGAGCATGATGCCGGTGTCCAGGAGATAGAAGTCTGCTCCTTTGTTCCTGCCCGCCTGATTCCCCAGTTCTCGGATGCCACGGAAGTTGTGGAGGAGTCCCTGCAAATCAAGGGACTTACGGTTTCTGCCTTGATCCCCAACATGAAGGGAGCGCAGCGTGGCGTGGAACTCGGCGTTCACAAGCTGAATTACGTCATGTCGGTCAGCGAAAGCCACAACATGGCCAACGTGCGACGTTCGGTCAAGGAGTCGCTCGATGATTTCCGAAATATCGTCAACATGCTGTGCGGCGTTCCCGCCGGTCGCCGACCCAAGCTGAGCGGCGGGCTATCCACGTCGTTCGGTTGCACGATTGAAGGCGAGGTTTCCGAAGACCGGGTGGTGGAACTGGCGGGTTTGCTGGCTGCGGCCGGCGCCGATGAGATCGTGGTCGCCGATACGGTCGGATACGCAGGGCCGAGTGCGGTCAAACGCGTTTTCGAGCGCGTCCTGAAGGAGGTCGGCGGTATTCCCGTAATCGCCCACTTTCACGACACGCGCGGTCTTGGGCTGGCGAATTCGGCCGCGGCGCTCGATGCCGGGGTGCGCTATTTCGATGCCACGCTTGCAGGCTTGGGTGGGTGTCCCTACGCGCCGGGCGCGACCGGTAATGTGGTCATCGAGGATTTGGCATTTTTGTGCGACAGCATGGGGTTCTCGACGGGTATCGATATCGATGGATTGGTATCCGTAAGGCGGATTCTCTCCCGGGCCTTGCCTGATGAAAAGCTTGCCGGCGCTATCGCCGTTGCCGGATTGCCGCGCAAACCGGCCAAGACGGTCGCCGCCTGATTTTATTTTTCCCGACAGGAATTCATGAACGCAATCAACAATACAGAGTTTCAGCCCACCATGGTCCTGGGGGTGGATTTCCCCGAGCTGCGGGAAGCCGTGCGCCGCCTTTGCGCCGACTATCCGGGGTCTTATTGGCGCGGTCTCGAAACGACCAATAATTACCCTACGGAATTCATTGCCGCGCTGACCCAGGCGGGTTTTCTATCCGCGCTGATCCCCGAGCAGTATGGGGGCTCCGGTTTGCCCCTGCGCGCCGCCGCCGTCATTCTTGAGGAGATCAATGCTTCCGGTTGCGTGGCCAGCCAGGGGCATGCCCAGATGTACATCATGGGGACCTTGCTCCGTCACGGAAGCGACGAGCAGAAGGCACGGTATCTTCCGAAGATCGCCAGCGGAGAACTGCGGCTGCAGGCGTTCGGTGTGACGGAGCCCACTACCGGCTCGGACACGACAAGCCTGAAAACCAGGGCCGTTCGCGTCGGCGATCACTACGAGATCACGGGGCAGAAGGTATGGACATCCCGGGCATTGCATTCGGATTTGATGCTGCTTATCGCCAGGACGACCCCACTTTCGGACGTCAGGAAGAAGACGGAAGGGCTCTCGGTTTTTCTTGTGGATATCAAGGGTAGCCTTGGAAAGGGGCTAGAGATTCGCCCCATCGAGGCGATGATCAATCACGGTGCGACAGAAGTCTTCTTTGACAAGCTTCGGGTTCCCGCCGAAAACTTGATCGGCGAGGAAGGCAAGGGTTTTCGCTACATCCTGGACGGGATGAACGCGGAACGAATCCTGGTCGGAACCGAGGCTGTGGGAGATGGCCGATGGTGCCTTGAGCGCGCGGTGAGCTATGCCAAGGAACGCAGTGTTTTCGGCCGAAGCATTGGAAAGAACCAGGGAGTCCAGTTTCCCCTTGCGCGCTGCCACGTCGATCTGCAAGTCGCGGACATGATGTGCCGCCGTGCCGCCGCGCTTTTCGACGCGGGTGTCGAATGCGGGGCGGATGCCAATATCGCCAAGCTGGTTGCCTCCGAAGCCGCTTTCAAGGCGGCGGATACCGCAATGCAGACCCTGGGGGGCTTTTCCTATGCGACCGAATACGATGTGGAGCGGAAATGGCGCGAAAGCCGTCTTTATCAGATCGCGCCGATCTCCACGAACATGATCCTCTCCTATATCGGCCAGCACGTTCTTGGCCTGGAGCGATCTTTCTGAATAAAAACCATGAGGAGACGACAGCAATGAAACGCAACAAAAAAAATCTGAAACGCTTTGCTTCAGATGGGGTATTGGAATCCACCCGCCGGGGGTGGCCGCGTCAAGAAAATCGCATTGAGTCGGTCGAGCTAACGATCGATGTTCGCGTAGCCCACTTATAAGCCTGGAGAACACAAAGATGGTCACCTTGGATGGAATCTGGATGTTGTCGGAGGCTCGGGCTTGGGATGAGCACGGCCTGCCGCTGAGTGCTCCTTATGGGAAGTCTCCCATGGGAACGATCGTTTTCGAGAACGGCCGGATGTTGGCCGCTCTGTGCAATGCCGATACGGAGATCGAGGCCACATCCCGGCGCGAGTACAGCTCCTATGGCGGGGCATATACATTCGATGGGCGCACGCTGGAGGTTCTGGTCGACGTCGCATCGGATCCGACGCGCATCGGGGGCCGGCAAGTGCGCGACGTGGACTTCGAGGGGCAGCGGATGACGCTGCGCCCGCCTACTCGGGCATATGGTGGCGCGTGGCAACAACGAGAGCTTCTATGGGAGCGGGTTGCCGCGCTTCCATCGCGGTCCGGAATTTGATGGAAAACGGAGGCAGCATGACTGATAAAAAAAAACCAATTGTTGGATTCATCGGACTCGGCATCATGGGAGCATCCATGGCATCGAACCTGCAGAAGGCCGGATACGATCTCGTGGTCCATGATGTGCGCCGCGAAGCGACGCAAGCTCATATTGCAGCGGGCGCCCGCTGGGCCGATTCGCCGCGTGAAGTGGCCGAGGCATCCGAGGTGGTGCTTTCCTGCCTGCCGACTATCGCGAGTATCGAAGAGGTGGCGTTGGGCAAGAATGGCATCTTGTCCGGCATTCGCAAGGGGCAGGCCTATTTCGAGCTTTCCACAAGCTCGCCGGAGCTGGTCAAGTGTCTGCACGCCGCTTTTTCGGAGAAAGGCGCCCATGTCCTTGACGCTCCCGTCAGCGGCGGTGCGGTTGGCGCAAAGCGGGGCCGTCTCGCGATTTGGGTCGGCGGCGACAAGCCGAGCTATCTACGCTATGAGCCGGTGCTACGCGCCATGGGAGACCAGCCCGTGCATGTCGGAAACATCGGGACAGGGTTGATCACCAAGCTGGTGAACAACTGCGCGGCACAGGCGACACAAGCCGCCATCGCGGAAGTATTTGTGCTTGGTGTCAAGGCCGGGGCGGAGCCACTGTCTTTATGGGAAGCGCTTCGTCAGGGCGCCGCGGGACGGCGGCGCACGTTCGATGGCCTGGTCGACGAGTATCTCCCCGCCAGATACGACCCGCCGAACTCGGCGCTTCGCATTGTCCACAAGGATCTGATGACCGCGACCGACCTGGCGCGTGATCTCGGCGTTCCGATGCGCATTGCCAATCTTGCTCTCGCCGATATCCAGGAAGCGATGCTGCGCGGCTGGTCCGAGCGCGACAGCCGATCCGTGATGCTGCTGCCCCAGGAGCGCGCCGGCGTATCCATACAGGCGAGCCCCGAGGGTATTGAAGATATATTGCGTCGAGATCCGCCGGCGCCGTCCGATTCCAAGCGCGGCATCCAAAAATAGAGATGCGAACCTATCATTCAAAAGGATGAATACTATTATGAAAAAGCTGTTCTTGCGCACATGTCTTGCAATGAATGCGTGCTTCCTGATGTTGGCTTTCGCCAATAACGGCCTGGCTCAAACCTATCCTTCCCGGCCTGTTTCCCTGATCGTTCCCAGCAATGCCGGGGCATCGTCCGATCAATTCGCCCGGATGATAGGGCAGGTCCTTGCCAAGCAGACAAATTCGGCGGCGGTAGTCCAAAACAAACCGGGAGCAAACGGGATCATAGGCGTTCAGTCCATATTGAATGCTGCCGCGGACGGGCATACCGTTCTTGTCACGACGATCTCTCCGATTATTTTTAACAAGTATCTTTACAAGTCGCTGCCCTACGACCCGCAAAAAGACCTCATTCCAGTGGCCATCTATGCGCAAAGCGCCATGATGCTTGGTTCCAATCCAGGATTGGCGAGCAAAGACTTGGCGTCGCTGGTTTCCTTTGCGAAGAAAAATCCAAGCAAGATCAACTTTGGATATGCAACGTCCACCCAGCAATTGGCGGGCGAGTTGTTTCAATTGAAAAGCGGCGCGAAGCTCACTTTCGTTCCGTACCGCACCAACGCTGCGATGTTGACGGCGTTGATCTCCGGAGAGATCGACATCGCCATTAGCGACCCCGCCGGTTTTCTTCCATTCGTCAAGACGAAGCAAATCAATTTGCTGAGCACCACGGCGGTCAAGCGGCTTGGCTCTTATCCGGATGTTCCAACATTCATCGAGAACAATGTGGATTTCACCCTTACGACGTGGAATGGAATGTTCACTAAAAAAGGTACTTCGCCTGAGGTTGCGGCGGTGCTCTCGAAAGCCGTCAAGTCGACGCTCCAGACACCTGAAGCGCAGACCTACATGAAGGCCAATTCATACGACGACTTCATCGTGACCGGAAAGGCGGCATCCGATCGGGTCAGCCAGGATTTGGCGACATGGAAAGGCTTGACCGAAGCGGCGGGAATCGTTCCGCAATAGCAAGGAAATCCTCGTTCTTTCGTGCAAGGAGATTCGCGTGTACTCGGCTTCTCCTCGATACCTTGTTCAACTCTTGATCACTATCTGATATGAACTCAAGTACTTCTTTAATTGTCGATCCCGACATCGCCGTGATCGACAGCCACCACCATCTCTGGAATCGCAGCCACCAGCGCTACCTGATAGAGGAATTCGAATCCGATGCCGCCAGCGGCCATCGTCTCGTCGGAAGCATTTTTGCTGAATGCCACGAGGCTTACCTGACCAGCGGGCCTCGTGAGTTTTACCCCGTCGGCGAGGCGCTTTTTTTTGCGGCCGAGGCCAGGCGGCACAGGGAAAGAACAGCCGGAAAGGGCCTGTTGTGCGGCGCATTTATCGGTGCCGCCGACCTGACTCTGGGGCGGGAGGTCGACCGCGTCCTGGATGCGCTGGAAGAGGCTGCTGAAGGCCGCTTTCGAGGTGTCCGCGGCGCTGTTTATTGGGATGAAGACCTGACTCTCAATCTCGGCTTGCGGCCCTATTCGCCAAAGGGGTTGTTGCTGGACGCGAATTTCCGTGCGGGAGTTTCCCGCCTGGCTGCCAGGGGTCTGATCTATGACGCTTGGCAATATGAGCCCCAATTGTCCGAGCTATGCGGCCTGGCGGATTCCATTCCATCAGTGACGATCGTGGCGGGCCACTGCGGCGGCCCGTTGGGCGTCAACGCCTATGCGGGGCCGGACCGATTCGAGCGTTGGAACAAGGCGATCCGCGAGCTTGCTCGCCGCGATAACGTGATGATGAAGCTCAGTGGACTCTCCGCCAAACGAATCGGGCTTGATTTTTCCTCCACGTCGGGCAAGCAGGATGCGCATGGGCTTGCACAGCTTTGGCGCCCATACGTCAATGCCTGTGTTGATGCCTTTGGGCCGTCCAGATGCATGTTCGGCAGCAACTTTCCGGTCGATGCGGTGGCCGCGGATTACCGAACCCTTTTGAATGCATACAAATTATGTGTTTCTGACTACTCCGATTCGGAGAAACGGGAAATTTTTTCGGCAAATGCGGCCAGAACCTACAAGCTTGTTCTGCCGGATTGATTTTGTTTAATCGGAGATCCACCATGAAGATGAAGATTGAAGACGCTCGGAGCTTGGCTATTGGCGCGCTCAAGGGAATCAAATTTTCCCAGGAGCATGCGGAAACGACAGCCGACCATCTGGTCGACGCCGCGATGCGTGGGGTGACATTCGGCAGCCTGGCCAGGGTTCTTGCCATTTCGGACAAGATGGCCGAGTTTGGCGATAAGCGCCGGCCTATTGCAACAATTCGGGAGACGCCCACGTCGGCATTGCTGGATGGCGGCGACAACGTGGGTTATGTCGTGGCGCACCACGCTACCCGGATGGCCATAGACAAGGCCGCGCGTCACGGTATGAGCATGGTCGGCGCCAACAACACGTTCTATTCCGGATTGTTTTCCTACTATATGGAGATGGCGACGAGTGCCGGCATGGTCGCATTTGCGATTGGCAATGGGCCGGCGATGGTCGCACCGGAAGGCGCGGCCGAAGCCCGGCTGAGTACGAATCCCATCGCATTCGGCTTCCCTTCCCAGGGTGATCCCGTTATCTGGGACATCGGGACATCCGCCATTATGCATGGCGACGTCATGCTGCACGGACGTACTGGAGAGCTGCTGCCTGAGGGCGTTGCGCTCGACAGCAGCGGACAGGCCACTCGAGACCCGGCGGCCGCCTTGGCCGGCGCGATCAAGACCTGGGGAGGGCATAAGGGGTCGGGCTTGGCGGTCGTCGTGCAAATGCTGGGGGCCCTTTGCGGCGGGCCGGTCATTTCGCCTGGGCTTTTCGATATGGCCTACCTCGTAGTCGTCATTGATCCAAAACTCTTCTTGCCGGAGGGCAACTATCCCGCCCGAGTGTCCGAGCTGGCGGACGCGATCCGCAGCGCGCGTCCGATCGATCCCTCGCGACCGGTACGCATGCCATTCGAGCGGTCCGCCCAGGCTAGGGAGGAGAGTCTGAAATCAGGGGTCATCGATGTACCGGATGTTGTCTATGAGGGACTCTTGAAACTGCGCCAGGCGCAATAGCCGGAACTCTTATTTCCGATGCGCGGCTACGCGAAGCAGTTCAACTCCAATGCGATATAAAAATTTTTTGATCACATTCTGATGCCCAACGAGAGTGAAAAGGAGACAAGAAATGAAGAATGATTTTGATGTGGATGCGCGGCTTTCCTTTCGGAAGCTGGTTCCGGAGCAGCGGCGTCTGTTGCGCCGCGCGTTGTTGCTCGGCATGGTGCTTGCGCCATTGTCCAGCAGGGTCATTGCCCAACCCGCGGAAACGAAGTGGGTTCCGGACCGGCCTTTGCGGTTGATTGTTCCATTTCCAGCCGGTGGGGCTACGGATTTGGTTGCGCGGATGGTGATGGAGCGGCTTCGGGTAAGGCTGGGGCAACCCATCGTGATTGAGAACAAAGGGGGGGCGAATGGTATTGTCGCCGCGCGCGCCGCAAGCACTGCCGCGCCGGACGGCTACACGCTGTTCCTGGGCGCGATAGGAACCCAGGCGATAAATCCGTACGTGTATCCCAAAATGGCCGTTGACCCAGACAAGTTCGTGGCTATCGCGGCCGTGAATACACTGCCGACTGTCTTTGCAATCTCGAAGGAGGGCAGGGCGAAGTCAATACAAGAGGTCATCAAGCTTGGCATCAGCGGGCAGGGAAACTATGGGCATTGGGCGATTGCCAGTGTTCCCCACATCGCGGGAGAAATTTTCAAGAAAGAGGCGGGCATACCTAAGCTTGTAGGGATTCAGTATCAAGGCGCAGCCCAATGCCTGCAGGCATTGATAGGCGGGCAGATCGACATCGCGAACTTGCCGTTGTCCTTGGCCCAGGCGCACGTCGATAGGTTAAGTATTGTAGGAGTGGCATCCAGCTCCAGGCTGTCAAGCGCGCCAGAGATCCCGACCATGGCGGAAATCGGGTACCCTGTCGACGTTGAGGCGTGGTACGGTATCTTTGCCCCGCCCGGCACCCCGAAGTCGATCGCGAAATCATTGATGATGGACATCAATGCGACAATCTCCGATCCCGATCTTAAGAAGCGGATGATCGAGATGGGCATGAAGCCGCAGAGCTTTGCCACGACGGAAGAGTACGAGGCCTGGATCAAGGCGCAGCGCACGCGTTGGACGGCCGTGCTCAGCGACATGGGCATCGAACCAAGGAAGTAGACCGCAAAACGATAAGCAAGCTTGCATGCGGGACGGCCCTTGGCCGCTAGCGAAGATGGCATTGAGGCGACCGAATATAATCTCATGAATAATCGGCCGCCCATTTCGCTTTAAGATTGGAGTCTGCATAAATGCCACGAAAAGCAAAACCAATCTCACCAGAATTGCCTCACCGTCCGACCATCAAGGAGGTGGCGGCTTTAGCCGGCGTCTCGTTGGGCACCGCTTCGCGCGTCATCAACAAGCATAGCAATGTGTCGCCTGATATACAGGTCAAAGTCAATGCGGCCATTGCCAAGCTGGGATACACGCCCGACATGATCGCCCAAATCATGCGGAACGGCGAGTCGCGTACCGTTGGTATATTGGTAAGAAACATCACTTCGCCGGTACTCGCCGGGTTTGTGCGTGGCGCCCAGGATGTCCTGACTGATGAGGGCTACACGGTATTGCTGTCTTGCTCGGAGGAGCGGCGGGAGCGCGAGATCGGCTTTCTGATGTCGGCGGCGAGCCGCCGAATTGACGGTTTGATCATGATTACGCACTCCGAGACCGATCCGGAGTTGCTTGCGCTGCGGCAGGCAGTGAATATTCCAACCGTGCTTTTCGATCGTGAAATTCCCGAGTCTTTCGATGCGTTATTGATGGCGCATGAGCAGGGCATCAAGCAATCGCTCGAGCATCTTTTCAGCCTTGGGCATCGACGTATTGCGCTTTTGACCGGCAACGATACTGTGTATCCCGCCCGGGCCCGCTTAAGAGGGTATAGAAGTTTTTTTGAGGAACGAGGGCTGGAGGTCGACGAGGGCTTGATCAGCGCCAACACTTTTACCTCCGAGGGCACATTCGTCGAGGCTTCCTGCGTTCTTGGATTGGCGCAGGCCCCTACCGCAATCATTCTCGGCGGCATTTCTATGCTCGCGGGGGCGCTAAGGGCGGTTAACGCCCGCGGCCTGCGTATTCCCGAGGACATCTCCATTATCGGCAGCGGCGACTCGGATCTGGCGATGCTTGCCACACCTCCTATTTCCGTCATTCGATGGAACAATGAAGAGGTGGGCAGGACAAGCGCGCTTCTGCTCCTTGACCGATTGAAAGGCGCGGCCGTCAAGGCGCCTCGGCGTATCATCGTTCCGACCGAGTACGTCATCCGAGGCTCGTGCGGCCCGTGTCGTACCGCGTAATGCCGGGTATCTCGTCATCACCTATCTACCGCAGGCCCTGTTGCGTGGATATGTCGATCGGTCCTTCAACGATGCCGGCGTGGCGCCGAATATTTCCGTGCAGGTCAGCCTCAAGCCGGCCAGCTTGTAGCGTATCACCTCGTTTGCGAATGCGTATAGTACCCGCTCGCAGTTGGCCGATGACTTGAACAGGTAAATATAGTTCTGAACTGTCGCGAGAGGAAAAAGCTGCACATTCCATCGGCACGCACGCCCTTACGCAATTCACTCATTCCGTTCGTATCAAGCAAATACATCAGCGCGCGGAACGAATGTCGAAATCCTCGTCGACACCCACATCGGGCATGCTCATCAGCACGTCCTTAATTTCGTGCCGACACTATCTAGGCAGCGACCAACAGCGACAACCTCTCGCAGTGCCTCTGCAAAGCGCGTTGTTGCCCTCGATTGTGGACGGTCCTTCGGGAATATCAGATAGAGATGCAAAACGACTTGCGGCCGGAACGGGCGAAATACAACATCGGGTGATATATATTGATTAGCTGTCGCGCGATCAACTAGCCCGACACCAACTTCTTCGGCCGCCATCAGACATGCCGCCAATGATGAGTTGACTTCCACAGATACGGTGGGGGTTGGAAGTCCGTGCGAATCACACGCCTCCCTAATCGCCACACCAATCCGAGTTGTTCGTCCAGTTGACACCACTACGGTTGTCGCTAAGTGGTGTGGCTTCAACACCTTGTGTTTCGCCAGCGGCGATCGACGATGTACTGCACACACCAAGTCATTTTCCGCCAGTGCTTCCGCAATTACTCCTGGATCGGCAACAGGACCATAGACAAGTCCGATATCGACTTCTCGTCGCGCAACTCGTTCAACAGCAATGGCAGTTGGCAGCGCTTGTATTGTTACTTGCGCGGCATATGTTTTGAGCCGCGCGATTGCTTTTGGTAAATAGGCATTAACAAGCGTCGGAGATGCCGCGATGGCCAGGCGACCTGTCCGTCCTCCCTTCATCTCTTCGATCATTCGATTAAGAGTGCCAATGCGTCCGAAAATTTCCTGTACGTCCGGAAGCAGATCATATGCTTCCGGGTCGGCTGTAAACGCCCTGCGATTCGTTCAAAGAGTTTTAACCCGAGCTGCTGCTCCGCATGGCGAAGCACATTACTGACGGCCGGTTGAGTCACATTCAACAACTGTGCGGCACCTGTCACAGATCCGGACTGCATGATTGCGTTGAAAACTTCGATATGGCGTAGGTTCATATGTAGAGTTTGTCGTTCTTACCATTTGGAAAAGTTATAGAGTACCCAAAAATTATCATTGGCAGCAAATGTATTTCACGTCCACAATTTGCTCCAGTCTTAACCAGTTAAAGGTGAGTTGATGGAAATGATCAATCAAGAGCGTCTGCAGACGCGGCCCTTGACCAGCTATGGTTTGGGAATTGAAGTACGGGGCGTCGATCTGGGCAGCGAACTGCCCGAGTCTTTGGCCCAGACACTGCGGGCGCTTTGGGCGGAGTATGGAGTGCTGGTTGTGCGTAACCAGCAGTTGGCCCCCCCTGCATTCCTGCATGCCGCACAGATTTTTGGAACGATCCTGCCCCAGCAGCTTAGCAAATTCTCTTTGCCCGATTATCCGTTGATCGGCACCATTTCCAGCCGTGATCTGCCGGTGCGCGATGGCAAAGTGCACGTCCGTGGTGAAAACTATCACACCGACCATTCGAACTTCCGCGAGCCGCCGATTGGCACGATGCTTCATGCCGTGGAGTTGCCCTCTCGCGGAGGAGACACACAATTTGTGGACGTACGCGCAGCCTATGATGATCTGCCGGATGAACTGAAGTCGAAAATTTCGGGCTTGCGGTCGACACACGTTTACGAAAGCAGCCGAAGCCCACGAAAGATGGCGGCACTGACATCCCAGCAGTTGGCCGAGGCGGTGTCCTCCAGCCAACCCTTGGTGATTGTGCATCCGACCAATGGCCGGCCGGCCTTGTACCTGAATACCGGGCGCATGGAGGGCATCGACGGAATGCCCGAAGACGAAGGTTTTGCGCTTATCAATCATTTGTACGAGCATGCGACGCAGCCGCGCTATGAGTATCGCCATCGCTGGCAACCGGGCGATTTCGTACTGTGGGACAACCGCAGCGTCATGCATCAGGCGAACGCCGACTTCGATCCAAATGAGTTCCGCTATCTGTATCGGCTGATGATTAAAGGCGATGCCTTGAAGGGGCTGAAATGAGCCGCTCATCCACACGGGCTTTGCGTATTGGCGCCGGTGCCAGTTTTGCCGACGATCGCATTGCGCCTGCCGTAGAACTTGCTGAACGCGGTGAACTCGACTATCTGGCATTCGAGTGCCTGGCCGAGCGCACGGTTGCACGAGAAAATCAATCGCGATTGAAGAATCCGAAACTCGGCTATACGCCGCGCTTGATGGACCGAATGAGCGTTGTGCTTCCGGTTGCGTTGAGAAACGGCGTGAAAATAATTACCAACATGGGCGCGGCCAACCCGATTGCGGCAGCTGAGCTCGTGCACGATTTTGCGCAAAACGAGGGCGTCGGTCCACTTCACTCGGCGGTTGTACTGGGTGACGACATTACCGATCTGTTGCGCAAACAGCCCGGGCTGAGCCTCATGGAATCGGGGGCGCCATTGGAGGAGCTTTTACCACGCATGGTCTCCGCCAATGCTTACCTCGGCGCAGACGTCATTGTTCGGGGTTTGGCTACCGGCGCGCAACTTATCGTGACCGGCCGGGTAGCAGACCCATCGCTCTACTTGGCTGCGGCAATGCACCATTATGGCTGGTCGTATAACGACTGGGAGCGCATCGCGGCAGGAACCACCGCCGGCCATCTGCTTGAGTGTTGTGCGCAGGTTAGCGGCGGCTGTTTTGCCGCCCCCGGCCGCAAAGAGGTGCCCAACCTTGGGCGCCTGGGTTTTCCTTATGTCGACATGCTTTCAAATGGTGACTTCACGGTCAGCAAACTAGAGTCAGCCGGCGGACGGGTCGACCTCGCGACTTGCAAGGAACAGCTCCTCTACGAGACTCACGATCCGGCTAACTACATCACGCCGGACTGCGTACTCGATATCACTGAGCTCGAAATGCAACAGGTCGGAGCGGACCGGGTGCGCATCACTGGGGCAAAGGCGCGCCCGCGCACGGAGACCTACAAGGTGACGGTTGGCTATACCGATGGGTTCATCGGCGAGGGGCAGATTTCCTACGCTGGAATCGATGCTGTGGCAAGAGCCGAGCTTGCGGCCAGCATCGTACAGCAGCGTCTTGCCGACGCCGGCCATCGTTACAGCGAAGTGCGGGTTGACCTGATCGGTATCAATAGCCTGCACTCCAAGCGCGTGTATGAATCCGATCCATACGAGGTCCGGATGCGTATCGCCGCCCGTACGACGGATCGCAAAGCGGCGGAAGCAGTTGGGTTCGAGACGCGTGCCCTTCATGTTAACGGGCCTGCTGGTGGTGCCGGCGGGTCTGATCCGTTGGTCAAAGAAGTACTGGCCGTGCAGTCGGTGTTAATCCCGCGCGGCCAAGTTGACCCGCGCATCATAATTAGGGAGTTCCGCTCATGATACGAGTAAATGATTTGGCTCACGGACGGGCTGGCGACAAGGGGAATACGTCCAACATTTCCGTTATTGCATTCGATGACGAAGGCTGGAGGATTTTACGTGAGCAGCTTACCGAAGCCGTCGTTGAGCAGGCCTTTTCGCACTTTGCCACCGGGCCCGTGACCCGATATGAGCTGCCCCGTCTTCATGCCTTGAATTTCGTGATTCAGGGGGCGCTTGGTGGCGGCGTGACCCGGTCGCTGGCACAGGACGCTCACGGAAAATCGCTGTCCAGCCTCATGATGGCTATAGAACTCCCGGGTGCCGAATGAACCAGCCGGCGATTTACAACGTTATTTTTATGGACGTGCTTGCCCCGGCGGTTCAGCGGGTAATATCGTCCGTTTTCGGGCCGCCATTCGACGTTCAGTTTGCGCTTAATTACGATGATAGCCATCAGATAGAGTTGTGCCGATCGGCGGATTTCCTGGTACCCGGCTGGGCTCAATTGACCGGCGAAATGCTCGAGACTGCCGAACATGTAAAGGCGGTTCACAAGTGGGGAATCGGCGTGGATCGCATCGATATAGAAGCGGCGCGCCGGCTTGGCATCCCTGTGGCCATCACTGCCGGATCTAATGCGGGGCCCGTTGCGGAATTAGCCATAACGTTGATGCTAGGGGTTTACCGCCGACTCTACTATGTGAATAGGGAAATGCGGGCAGGCAAATGGCCTAAGTCTGAAATGCGTGAAACCTGCTTCCAAATCCATGGGAAAACTATCGGCTTGGTGGGTTTCGGCAATATAGGGCGCAAGCTGGCGCGTCGTCTCGCTGGGTTTGAGCCGCATGCCATTCTCTATTGCGACCGATTTACAGCCCCTGCGGAAGTTGAACAGTCTCTTGGAGCCCGTCAAGTTGATTTGGCCGAACTCCTGGCCAGCAGCGACATTGTCAGTCTGCACGCGCCCTACGACGATACTACTCGACATTTGATTGATGGAGCCGCCATTCGCCGCATGAAGAAAGGGGCGGTGTTAATTAATACGGCGCGCGGTGAGCTCGTCGACGAGACTGCCTTGGCTGACGCGCTGAAGCGCGGGCATTTACTCGGCGCCGGTCTGGATGCGTTTGATCCCGAGCCACCGGATGTGCATAACCCGCTGTTAAGTCTCGATCAGGTGATCGTTACCCCGCATGCTGGAGGGGGGGTATTCGATAACGTAGCGCCGGTAGCAACTCATGTGCTGCGCAATCTTGAGCGTTTTGTCGCAGGTGAACCGATTGCCGCGCAGGATTTGATTGTCTCAGAAAGCCGGAGGGCACGATGACTGTTGATATGTTGACCGCCGATGCCTTAACGCTAGGCAACCCATTGATGGACCGTCTTCGCGCTGGCGGGCTTGCGCTTTCAATGATCGTGAAGCAGATGCAGAGCGTCGACATTGCCATAGCCGCGCATACTGCCGGCTATGACGCGATAAACATCGATCTTGAGCATTCGGTAATTTCTGAATCGGCTGCCGCACAGATTTGTCTCCTCGCTCAGTCGGTCGGCATCACGCCGATAGTTCGCGTGCCAACGCATGACGCGCACTACATCAACCGCATTCTAGATGCGGGCGCGCTCGGCATTGTCGCTCCGCATGTCGAATCAGCTGATGATGCTTACCGAGTAGCCAGAGCTGCGAGGTTCGCTCCGCGCGGAGAACGTTCTGTCTCCAGTAGTTGGCCGCAGCTCGGTTACAAAAAGTACCCGGCATCCACAGCGCGCAAATTGCTCGACGATGCGACTACGGTGGTTGTAATGCTGGAGTCGCCGCAGGCCATAGAAAGGGCTCACGAGATCGCTCAGGTTCCTGGGGTCGACATCCTCCATGTGGGGACTTCGGACCTTTGTGACGCGATGGGTATTCCCGGACAGTTTGAACATCCTCGCATCGCCGAATGCCTGGCGCATGTCGTGGACGCATGCCGGCAGAATGGGCATTTCGCCGGATGTGGGGGGCTGGGCAACAACCCTGAAGTCATGCAGTCGATGTTGTCGTTGGGCGTTCGTTTTCTGACCGGGGGGAACGACTGGGCCTTCATGATAACCGAGGCAACACGGCGCGCGCAGATGCTACGGGCGCTAGATGTGCCTTTAATGGTTCGTGATTAATTAGTTTCTCGGTATATGTGATCACCATATTGACAAAAGGAAAAAACATGCGAGTAGTAGCAGAAGATCTTTGGTTTCCGGAGGGGCCGGTCTGGGTGGGCGACGGTAGCCTGCTGGTTGTCGAGATCCGGCGTAAGACGTTGACGCGAATCTTCCCGGACGGCAGCAAGCACATCGTAGCGGACCTCAGCGGCGGACCGAATAGTGCGGCGATGGGACCAGACGGCTATTGCTACGTAGCCAACAATGGTGGTTTCTCGTTTCGGCAGCGGGCGGATGGTCGCTGGGTAACGAATGGAACTCCCGACGACTACCGTGGCGGACGAATCGAGCGAGTGGATATCGAAACTGGCAAAGTCGAAGTCCTGTATGACAAGATCGACGGTAGAAATATCGGCGGACCTAATGATCTGGTTATAGATAGCGAGGGAGGGATCTGGTTTACCGACCCTGGCAAGGCACGCCATCGGGATTGGGATCGCGGCAGTATCTGCTACGCGAAGATTGACGGATCTTACATTGAAGAGAAAGTGTTTCCTATTCACAAGCCAAATGGCATAGGCCTGTCGCCCGATGGAAACACCCTCTATGCAACTGAGACTGAAACCGCCCGTCTTTGGGCTTGGGATTTAGTGGCTCCCGGGCAGTTGAAGTCGCCAGCCACAGCCTCTCCGACTTCGCCGCATGGCAGCCGTCTGATCTACGCAAGCCCGGTATATCAACGCTTCGATTCCTTAGCCGTGGAAGCGGACGGTTCGGTCGCCATCGGTACGCTGGACAGCGGAGGAATCACGACGGTGAAACCGGACGGCACGTCCGCCTTCGTCAAGGTGGACGGCGATACCCATATCACTAATCTTTGCTTTGGTGGGGCGGATTTGCGCAAAGCATATGTCACGCAATCGTATGCTGGCCGTCTTGTTGAAATTGATTGGCCCCGCGCTGGTCTCGGTCTTTTCCAAATCTGATGGGAATGGGGTCGGTGCCTGCACGTCCGCCTCGAGTGTTTTTCGGAGTGATGGTCGGTGAGTGCCACCAATATTCCTGGTATCTCGATTCCAACATGTTGGAAGACCGACTGCCAGAGGACAGTCTTGATTGGGTTTGGCTAGGGATACCGCTCAGGCGCAAAAATATGCGCATCTTTAACCACAATCTGGCAATAACTAAAGGAAATCAGGAGACTATAGATGAAATGTTTTTTTAAAAAATTTGTTTTCGCAGCGATAGGCGCATGTGTGTTCCTTGCAGCGCATGCTCAAGAAAATTATCCGAACCGGGCAGTCCGAGTGCTTGTTGGTTATTCGCCTGGCGGCGCCGCCGATCTTCATGCCCGCCTCATAGCCGCAGGCTTGCAGAAGCAGTTGGGCCAGCCTTTTGTTGTTGAAAATCGACAAGGGGCAGCCGGTGTTTTGGCTGCACAAACTTTAAAGGCACAGCCGGCTGACGGCTACTCTTTGATGGTGGCGACATCCGGAGCGATGGCGATTCCGCAGAACTTCCAGAAGTTGCCTTACGATCCCTTGAATGATTTTGTTCCAGTCGCTCAGGCAATCGCCAACGACTTGGTAATGATTGTAAATAATCAATCCCCAGCCAAAAATTTAAAAGAATTTGTTCAACTGGCCAATAGCGAGAATGGCCGATATAGCTACGGCGTGTCAGGGCAGGGCTCGATCACTCACATTGCAGGTGAGCGTTTAAAGAAAGAGCTAAACGTCGATATGCAGGTCATACCCTACCGGGGCGACTCGATGGCGTTTGCCGACACGCTTGGAGGCTCTGTGCCGGCATCTTTTGTAGCCATGCCCTCTGTAGCTCAGGCGGTCAAGGCTGGTCAGGTACGAGCCCTTTTCGTGACCGGTTCCAAACGGTTGGCATCGTTCCCTAATGTGCCAACACTTGCTGAGCTCGGCTACCCGGAGTTCGTTATGAGCTCCTGGATCGCCTTGTTCGCACCAGCGGGCACGCCTGCGCCAATAGTGAAGAAACTCTCCGATGCTGTTGGCCGGATTATGGCAGATCCCAGCCTGATCGAGACACTTGAAAGTACCGGCGCACGCGTCGAGTATAGAGACCAGACAAGCTTCAAAAATTTTTTCCAACAGGATGTACAAACTTTTGCACGGATAATACGAGAGGCGAAAATTACCATCAAGTGAAGCGTTCACATGTTGTTCGGACGGCTAGACGCCTATGGCGGGAAGTAGCCGTAGCAAGGTATGAAACAGTGGTTGAAGTACCTCATTATCGGTAATTTTCAAGCTGGCTGATGCCTAAATATGTGAATTTATGCCGCGATGTTGGGTTTGATCTTTCCCTATGGTTGATGCAGCCCTGCGTATGAAGTTGCGAACGGAGGCCGCCAGGCCCGCCATATGAATTGGGCGGCCGGCGGTTATATCGTTTTGCAGTATTTGCCGTTGTTCTTCATCGATTTTGCACCAGCCCTATTCAATGACGAGAAGGTTGATCGACGCCAGAAGTAGGCACGATATAACAATGCGGGCTGCCGACTAGCGTCATGGTGAATCGGAAAAAGTCGGTGTTTCCCCCGCTCTTGTTCGTCAAGGCGACCATCCCCATATCAAGGTCTTTGAAGTACATAACGGTACCTCTTTTGCTCGCGCTTACCAGGCTGCCATGGTAGAGGCCGCTGTCTGCGTACTGCAGCAGTATGCTTGCCTTAAGCGTGCTGATTTCATGGGGAATCATTATCTGGCCAATTTGATGAAGTACGGGTTCCAGATTTTCCAAGTGGGCAGGGATGGATTTGTCGATAAATTTGGGCATTAAGGTAAGGTCAAAAAACTCGTCCCAGGCAACATTGAAGTCTTCTGTATGCAGAACGGTGGCTTTGAGTTTTGTAATGGCGGCTTGATGGTCCATGGCTTGTCTCCTTGCGTAGAGTTGATGCTGTTTCTGTGCATTACATGGAAATAAGTCTATCTAAAGAAGGCTGATTTTTTGGGCTGAATGTGACTGGACTGTCCAGCGTAATTGCCGCAGGGTCGAGCAGTTCGAGGGATTGTTATCGTTAAAGCGATACTAGGGGACGACAGCGTCTTGTAAGATATATTTTTATATGCAAAAATATATCTTGATCGAATTCATGCCGGATTTACCGCTTTCTGTGGGGAAAAATATTGAAATCAATAAAAAATTGGCGCGCGTTACTTGCATCGCTTGTTATTGCTCTGACCGTATTGCCCACCCATGCACAGGGCGATAAATCATGGCCCCAACAGCCTATTACGCTTATTGTGCCGTTCGCGGCCGGCGGAGGAACTGACAGTATTGCGCGGGAATTCGCGCTGGAGCTGGGCAAAGAACTGGGTCAATCCGTGGTGGTCGAGAACCGTGGCGGAGGCGGCGGCTCGATCGGCGCCGCTCGCGTGGCGCAAACTAAGCCGGACGGCTATACCTTACTGTTTGCCACCTCCACTTTTGCGACTAACTCAGCATGGGAAAAAAGCACCGCCTACGACCCTAAGGCCAGTTTCACCCCCATCGCTCTCTTGGGCACCGGTCCTTTGATGCTGGTGGCCAATAAAGAGCTGGGAGTGACTACTGTTGAAGCCTTGCTGAAAAAAGCAGTCGCTGCGCCGAACTCCATCAACTATTGTTCAGCCGGTCCCGGCAGCATCAATCATTTGTCCGGCGCGCTGTTCCAGCAACTGGCCCATGTCGATATCACGCATGTTCCTTACCGCGGCAGCGGGCCGGCTACGCTCGATCTTCTTGCGGGCCGTGTCCAGATTTTCTTTTCAACAATGCCAACGATGCTGGAAAACGTGAAGGCCGGTAAAGTGCAATTGCTGGCCGTGACGACCAAAGAACGTTCAAGTCTGTTCCCCTCGGTTCCCACTTTGGACGAAGCCGGTATCCAGGGGTTCGATATTTCAACTTGGTGGGGACTTCTAGGGCCTGCGGATATGCCCGCGGCTATTGTTGAGAAGCTCAACGCCGTCGCAAATAAGATTACCGGCGGGCAACTGCTGCAAAGCCGCTTGGCTTCCGAGGGTGCCACTGTGTTCAAAGGAAGTCCCGGCGATTTTGGAAAAAAATTGAATGACGAACTGGCCATGTGGGAAAAGGTAGTCGGTGCCATAGAACAGCGATAATGCGTCCTTTCGCAGAAACTTGCCCATGCTTTCCAGCGGCGTGGAAATGTGGGCTTCAAGAAAGGTAAACCGTGCCATGTCGATTTCGAAAAGCAATACGCAATTCAACAAGGCGTACAACGATATCAAGCAGAAGATACTCAGCGGTTTCTTTTCCGTCGATTATCGTATGCGCGAAGCGGATGTCGCCCAGTTGGTAGGCATGGGCCGCACGCCCGTTCGGGAAGCATTGAAGCGCCTGGAAGACGAGCGCCTTTTGACACACGAACCCCGACGCGGCCTGGTGGTGACGAAGATGGATCAACAGGGGGTCACAGAGCTCTATGCCATGCGCGAGGTGCTGGAAGGGGCGGCCGCCGAATTTGCCGCAAGACATGCCACCGAGTTGGACATCGACAATATGGCATCAATATTGTCAGAAAACGAAAAACCAGGCGCGGACGCCGTAGCCTTGAATCTGGCGTTTCATGAAGCGATTTACGGCGCGGCTCATAACCAGCATCTTCTTCGTGCGCTCCAGTCCTGCACCGATACCACGTATCTGCTGGGCCGCAGCACGCTGGCGTCTGAAAATCGAGCTCAAAAGGCATTGCTTGAACATCGGGAAGTGCTGGCGGCGATCCGCCACAGAGATACCGAGGCAGCGGGCAAGGCAGCCAAGGCGCACATACGGCAGGCCTATCTGGAGCGTTTGAAAATGCTCCGGGAACGATAAAAAGGTCCCGCTCGATAGTGATGCCGTAGTTGGCACGCCGGGATCGAATCCGTACAAAAATGGAGTGTGAATATGAAAACGTTCGAACCGCTAAATTTGAAAATGACCAAGCGCAGTTTCCTGGGACTGGGTTGTGCTGGAGCGTTGGCCGCAATGTCCGGGCCGCGATTGGTTCATGCCCAGGCCCGTTATCCTTCGAGGCCTGTAAACGTCATCGTGCCGTATGCGCCCGGCGGGCAGGGCGACGTTTTTGCGCGGCTTCTATCAGAGCCGCTTGCGGCAAAGCTTAAACAGGCCGTGGTCGTCGAAAACCGCCCCGGCGCCTCCGGCATGTTGGGCACGCGCCTGATTATCCGCGACAAAGCAGACGGCTATCAATTGCTGATGGGGCAGACAGGCGAAATAGCAATCACTCCCACCGTCAATAAAAATGCCGGCTACGATACGTTGAAGGATTTGGCGCCGATTGTATTGGCGGGGGATTCCCCGCTGGTGCTGATAGCTCCCAAGAGTGCTCCTTACAATACGATTCAAGAGCTGATCGCGCTTGCCGGCAAGTCGCCGGAAGCGGTGTCCTATGCCTCATCCGGCACGGCGACTCCGGGGCATCTGGCTGGCGCCGCCCTGGCATTGGGTACAAAGACAAAAATGACCCATGTGCCGTACAAAGGCGCTGGACAGGCTCTAACGGATGTCATCGGCGGGCAGGTCAATTGCTTTTTTTCCAGCGCTTCGGCAGCCATGGGCCACATCAAGTCGGGATCCGTCAAAGCGCTGGCGGTGTCGTCGCTGGAACGGCTGGGTTCCCTGCCCGATGTGCCCACCATTGCGGAGACGGTCTTGCCGGGATTCAACTTCAGCCTTTGGGGCGGTTTCTTCGCCCCGAAGAATACGCCGAAGGCCATCATCGATCAGTTGAACAAGGACATCAACGATATCCTGGAACGCCCCGAAATCCGGACGCGATTCGAAGCGGACGGGGCCGCGGTCGCGCGCAACACCCCGGAACAATTTACCGAGTTCGTGACGGCCGAGATCGCAAAGTATCGCGACCTTGTCGCCGCTGCCGGCATCTCCCTTGAATAAACTTTAATTCTGTGCGAAAAAACCAATGAAAATCATAGTTCTTCCCGGCGATGGTATCGGTCCGGAAACAATGGCGGCAACGGTCGAGGTGCTGGAAACGGTGTCTCGGCGTTTCAGTCTCGATCTTGAACTCATTCACGATGTGGCGGGTCACGATAGTTTGACGCGGCATGGCGCAACGGTAACCGATGCCTTGCTCGATAAAGTGAAGTCCGCCGATGGCCTGATGCTGGGCCCCATGGCGACTTATGACTTCAAAGACGAGTCCAAGGGTGAAATCAACCCATCCAAGTTTTTCCGGAAAAGCCTGGACCTTTATGCCAACATTCGGCCGGCCCGCACCTACAAGGGCATGACGGCCCGCCTGGGTGAGTTTGACCTTGTCGTGGTGCGCGAGAATACCGAAGGCTTTTATTCCGACCGCAATGTGGAGTCGGGCGGTAGCGAAATGCTTATTACGCCGGACGTGGCGATTTCCTTGCGCCGCATTACCAGGCAGTGTTGCGAACGTATCGCGCGATCGGCATTCGAATTGGCTCGCACGCGCGGCAAGCATGTCACCATTGTGCACAAGGCCAACGTACTGAGAATTGCCGATGGCATGTTCATCGATATCTGTCATGAAGTTGGACGGGAGTTTCCCGATGTCAAAATCGATGACTTCATTGTCGATGCCATGATGGCCCACGTCGTGCGGGCTCCACAGCGCTTTGACGTCATCGTGACCACCAATATGTTCGGCGACATCCTGTCCGATCTTACGGCGGAACTATCCGGCAGCCTAGGATTGGGCGGCTCGTTGAATGCGGGCGATAGATATGCAATGGGACAGGCCGCGCACGGTTCCGCGCCCGATATCGCAGGCCAGAATATTGCCAATCCTTTCTCATTGGTATTGTCCGCCGCCATGTTGCTGAACTGGTATGGCCAGAAAAAAGAAAAGCCTGCATTCCTGGCCGCCGCCAAGGCCGTTTTCGACGCCGTCGCGGCAGCTATCGAATCCGGCGAGACGACACGGGACGTAGGCGGCCAGTTGGGTACGCGAGAAACTGGCGCCGCGCTGGCGCGGCGCTTATCCGCTATCTAGGTATGTGTATTGGTGGGTCGATACGCGCCGCGGCGGGTCTTGCGGCGATGGGGAAACGTTGATGAAAATGCCTTCTTTTGCATGCGACTGCCATGTACACGTCATTGGCGACGAGGCTTCCTACCCCATGCTGCCGCGACGGCACTATACCCCCGGGCCGGCAGGCCATGACGACTTGCTCGCCCACATGGCGCGGCTGTCGCTCGAACGCGCGGTTCTGGTCCAGCCCAGCGTCTACGGTTTCGACAACCGTTGCATGCTTGACAGCCTGAAGCACATGGGCGGCTGTGGGCGCGGTATAGCGGTCCTGCCGGAAACCGTCAGCGAAAACGAGATGGCACAACTGGCCAATAGCGGGATCACAGGCATACGCATCAACCTGGAAAGCTCTGGTGGCCGGGATGCCGGGGCTATGCGGGATGAGCTGGCCCGATGGGCTGATCGCGTGGCTGGGTACGGCTGGCATATTCAGCTGTATGCCTCGTTCAATGTAATCGACGCCGCTCTGGATTCTTTCAAGAGTCTGCCGGTACCCATTGTGCTCGATCATTTTGCCATGATACCGGCGGCTGGCAGTCCGACTGAGCCCGGATTACAGCGGCTGCTTCGCCATTTAGGCGGAGGCGGCAACCTTTATGTGAAGCTGTCGGCGGCCTATCGAATAGGCGCTCGCACGGAACAGGACAAGGTATCCGGGTTGGCGGCGGCGTTGATCGATGCGAATCCGGAACGGGTGGTATGGGGCAGCGACTGGCCGCACACCAGTCGCGATCCGGGAAAAGCGGCAACGCAAGTAAGCGCCTATCGGTCCATCAGCAGGCAAGACCTTGCCTATGAGTTGAGCGCATGGCTGGGCACAGAGGCTTTGGCGCATAAAGTGCTGGTCGATAATCCCGGCCGTCTATACCGGTTCTAATGCGAGAGGGGCTTGCCGCCCTCTATGCGAGGCATGTTATCGGCATGTTTTCATGGTGTTTAGTGGCGGCTTCGCGGCGGTCGGCTATCATGGCTTGAGTTTCTTGCTTTACATTGCGGCCAGCGCTGCCGCTTGCCGCGCAATCCGAGTTACGCCGACGCTCATTGCGAGATCGGCGGATGCCAGCCCTGCAAGCGGAAACCAGCGCGCTTCCAAAGCGTCGTCCGCGCCTTGCGGCTCTCCTGAAACCCACCGGCACAGCACTGCGATCAGGATAAAGTGCTGGCGCAGCGTGCCGTCGTCTTCCTTGTCGAAGACATCGACCGCGGTGAAGACCTGGCGCGCTTCACCGCGCACCCGTGTTTCCTCGAACAGTTCGCGCAGGGCGGCGGCCTGAATGGATTCGCCAAGCTCGATCTTGCCGCCTGGAAACCCCCAGCGGCCGGCATCCGGCCGATTGGCGCGGCGTACCAATAGCACTTCGCCATTACGGATCACCGCCGCGATGGTCGCCGCGACCGGACGGGCGGGAACGGGAGAAGATGGAGTGTGCTGCGGCGGGGGTGGCATGTGGCGGCTCCTATGGAGGGATCCGTCCGGGCATTGACGCAGCCCATTGCGGAAGCTCCCTCGAGTGCAATACGGCCTGTTTATGGCCGTCCAGCCAGTATAGGGCAATACAAAATCTTGTCGGACGCCGCCATGGGGCGGATCGTCGCTCCCGCATCGTGTTCGGCCGGCTGGAAGCGCGGGTTCTTCGTCATTGCGGGTTAGGGTAGGCATTGATAGACTCTATACATCGCGATTATGGAGGTTGCCGCCATGTTCGGATCAATCAGGGCGCTGATAGGCGCAAGTATTGCAGCATTCGGCTGTGCAAGCTACGGAGCCGGCCCGCCGCCGCCCGCGCAAGGCGATGCGGCCATGAACGAGCGCGGCAAGCAGGCGTTCGTTGAAGCCTTGAAGCCACTGCGGGCCGGCAAGCCGCTGATCGCTGTACTTGCCTTGAATCAGGGCACCGAAATGACAGATCTTCTGCTGCCGCACGCGGTGCTTCAGCGCGCCGGCGTGGCCGATGTGCGGGTCGTGGCGCCGCGTCGCGGCAAGGTGAACCTGTATCCGGCGCTGCAGGTCGATGTTTCCCAGGACCTTGCCGGCTTCGACCGGAATCATCCTTCGGGCGCCGATTATGTGATCGTCCCTGCGATGCAACCCGACAATGTCCCCGCCGTGACAGCCTGGCTGCAGGGCCAGGCGAAGCAGGGCGCGCGCATCATAAGCGTTTGTTCCGGCGCGCGGGTGGTCGGCCAGGCGGGTTTGCTCGATGGACGGCGTTTCACAGGCCACTGGTACGATCGCGGCACGCTGCTTAAGCGCCATCTGGGCGCGACATACGTGCCGCGGCAGCGGTATGTGGCGGACCGCGGTGTCGCCACCACCACCGGCATCACCGCATCGGTTCCAGCTACGCTTGCGCTGGTGGAAGCGATCGGTGGCCGCGCCAAGGCCGAAGCCGTGGCTGCCGGCCTGGGCGTAGCTTCATGGGATCCCGAGCACGACAGCGAACGCTTCGGCCTGACTATTGGGCGAGCCTGGAATTATGTCCTCAACAAGGCCGCATTCTGGCGTGACGAGCGCTGGAGCGTTGACGTGCGGGATGGCATGGACGACATCGCCCTGGCGCTGGCCGCGGATGCCTGGTCGCGCACGGGGCATGTCAGCGTCGTGGCTGTTTCGCCTTCCGGCCCGGTGACCTTGCGCAGCGGAATGGTGCTTATCGCGCAGCCCGCCGCCGGCGGCTTGCCGCGCCTGCCGCTTGCGCCCGGGCTTGCGCCGGTGCGACAACTGGACCGTACGCTCAGCGAGATCGCCCAGCGCTACGGCGCCTCGGGGCGCGACTGGGTCATGCAGGAAATGGAGTACGCTGGAAGGCAGCCTGGCGCTTCGGGCCAACGGCATTGAAGCGCAGGCGCCGGCATGACCCGCAGGGAAGTCGTGCGCGAATGCCTCCGCCACGACCTTATGTCTATTAATCCGGTTGTTGAAGACGTATTATCAGCATGCTGGCGGAAACAACATCCAGGCATCCGTATCCGTATCAAAGGAGCTGCACATGAAACCACACATTGCAGGCAAAGGCACTGATCCGGGTCCAATCCCGGTTCGCTCCCCCGCCGCGCCGCAGCAACGGGAAAGTGAATTTCTCGCACGCGAGCGGCTGGACCCCAGTTCGCCCTATTATCGTGACGGACCGCCGGCGCAGCCCCAGGGCACGCCGGCCAGAAGGCGGTTCATGCTTGGCGCCATGGCGGTCTTCGGTTCGGCCGGCGTGCATGGCCTTTCGTCTGCCGCCACGCCCGGCGCTATCGAGCGGACCGTACCGCCCGATGCCGCCAAAGTGCAGGGCGTAGGCATTGCCACGGATGATGGCGGTTATGGCATGCGGTCGCAATTCGAGACGGAGGTGCGTGAACGCTACGCGACCAAGACGACGGAGTCCTCCTGGAGTTTCACCCCTTTGCAGAACAGTATGGGCGTGCTCACGCCCTCGGGTTTGCACTACGAGCGCCATCATGGCGGCATCGCCACCATCGACCCTTCGACGCACGAGCTCTTCGTGCATGGCATGGTCAAGCAGGCCAAGAAATTCTCCATGGCCGATCTCAAGCGCTATCCCATGCTGTCGCGCATCATGTTCCTGGAGTGCTCCGGCAACGGGCTGACTGAGTGGGCCAAGCCCACGCTCAAGACTGTGCAAGGCACACATGGGCTGACATCCACCTCTGAATGGATAGGCGTGCCGCTGTCCACCATCCTGAATGAGGTCGGGCTGAAGCCGGGCGCGAAATGGCTGCTGGCGGAAGGGGGCGATGCGGCCAGCATGACGCGCAGCATCCCCATCGAAAAAGCCATGAAAGACTGCCTGCTGGCGTACGGCCAGAATGGCGAAGCCATCCGGCCGGAACAAGGATATCCGGTACGGCTTTTCGTGCCTGGCTACGAGGGCAACATGTCGATCAAATGGCTGCGGCGCCTCGAGATATCGGATCAGCCTTTCATGACGCGCGAAGAAACGTCCAAGTACACCGACTTGATGCCCGACGGCACGGCCCTGCAGTTTTCATTCCTGATGGAAGCCAAGTCGGTCATTACCTATCCCTCCGGCGAAATGTTGTTGCATAAACCGGGTTTCCACGAAATTTCGGGGCTGGCATGGTCCGGGCGCGGCGCCATCAAACGCGTGGAAGTGTCGGTCGACGGCGGCAAGAGCTGGCGCGATGCGATGCTGCATGGCCCCATCCTGCCCATCTGCCATACGCGTTTTACGCTGCCATGGGAATGGGACGGCAAGGAAGCCATGCTGCAAAGCCGGTGCACCGACGAAACGGGTTATGTGCAGCCCACCATCAAGCAATTGGCCAACAAGCGCGGGCTGTCGTCGGTGTATCACTTGAACGGCATTCAAAGCTGGAAGGTGGCGGCAAACGGGGAGGTGTCAAATGTCCATTATTACTAAACGAATACTGTTGGCGTCGGCCCTGGCCATGTCCTGTACGGGCGTGCCGGCCCAACAAGCCGGCACTGATGCGCCCAAACCCGCGCCGACCGAGACGTCGCCCCATCAGTATGGCTTCGGCACCGGCATAACCGATGCCGACCTGCGGCGCTTTGTGTCGCCGCTGCCCGACGGTCGCGGCTTGCCCGAAGGCTCGGGAACCGTCATGCAAGGTGAAAAGGTATACATGCAGCAATGCCTGGCATGCCATGGCGCCAAGCTGGAAGGGGGCTTGGGCGATCGCCTGCTGGGCGGGCGTGGCAGCCTGGCGGCGGGAAGCACCGGGGGGACACCTGTCAAAACGGTCGAAAGCTACTGGCCCTATGCCACCACGCTGTTCGATTACATCAAGCGCGCCATGCCGTTTACCATGCCCGACAGCATGTCAAACGACGATGTGTACGCCGTAACTGCCTACATTCTTTCCAAGGCAAACATCATCCCGGCCGATGCCACGCTCGACCAAAAAACATTGCCGCAAGTCGTCATGCCGAACCGCAAGGGGTTCAAGCCGGCGGACCGTTAATGCCGGCATGCGCGAAGGCGCCGGCCTATTGGCCTATGCTTTCGCGCCATCGATCAATCGGGATTCCAGCGTATCCCGATTGATCGATGGCGCGCAGCGGTGGTCGACGCCGACGCCGCATGTCCCTGGCATGGGCCTAATGGCCGGGGCCGTGGATGCGGCAAACGGAGGTTGGGGCAAACCAGCATATATGCGTTGCAGGGAAGGTGCCACACTCTTCAACATTCGCGCGACCGTGATGATTTGTTTTTTCACGATAACAGGCGTTGTAATCAGGGGAGATCGGAAAATGGAATTCAAAAAATCGTTTTTATTGCTGTTATGCATGGTGGCCGCGTCCACTGCCGGGGCCCAGGAAAAGCCTGTTGTTCAGTTCCTCGCAACAGGGGGAACCATAGCCATGAAGATCGATCCGGTCAAGAAAGCCCCTGTTCCGGCTATTTCCGGCGAAGATCTGCTGGCCACGGTTCCTGACGTTGCCAAATACGCCACGATGCGCGTCAACAGTCTTTCCAACGTGCCGTCCGACTACATGGATCCGCCGCGCTGGGTACAGCTTACAAAAGCGGTCCAGGAAGCCCTGGACCGGCCCGAAGTCGCCGGCGTCGTTGTGTCCCATGGCACGGACACTCTAGAGGAAACCGCTTTTTGGCTCGACCTTACCGTCAAGTCCGAGAAGCCCGTCACGGTTATCGGCGCCCAGCGCAACGCGTCATCGCCTGACTTCGACGGCCCCCGGAATTTGCTCAATGCCGTCAGGATTGCCGTTGACGAGCAATCGAAGAACAAGGGCGTAATGCTGGCAATGAACAATCAAATCAACTCGGCCCGTTACGTAAGGAAAACGCATACATCGAATGTGGAAACCTTCAATTCCGGAGAGTTCGGCTTCCTCGGAGAGGTCTATCCTGACCGGATCATGTTTGCCAACTCGCCGGTTCGCCGGCAGCATATAGCGTTGCATACCGACAAGATGCCCGACGTCGAGATTTATCCCATGTACGGCGGGGCGGAAGGCACCGGTCTGCGCAATGCCGTCGACCGCGGCGTAAAAGGAATCGTGGTTCAGGCGCTTGGCATGGGCAACATGAATCTTTCAATGTTTGAAGCGGTCAAGTATGCCATATCGAAGCAAGTCCCGGTCGTGGTTTCCACGCGCGTCTACAACGGCCGGGTTCTGCCGAATTACGGGTTCGAGGGGGGCGGCAAAACGCTGGCGGACGCCGGCGCGGTAATGGCCGACGACCTCAGTCCGCCGAAGGCCCGCATTTTATTGATGCTGTCGCTGCAAAACGGTGTGAACAGCCAGGCCGATCTTCAGGCGGTATTCAATAAATAGGCTCGATGCCTCCGGTCGGAGGCGTAGTCAAGAAGCAAGGTGTTTCTGCGGCAGGCTTGCAATGAGCCTGCCGCATTTTTCGCGCCAGCCTGCCACGCGCCCGAATCTCAGGCAATCGAGGCTCCTGTATGCTCTGTAGCCCTTCTGACCGTTATTCCGTGCTTTATCATGCCTCTGCTACAGTGAAGGTTTCTGCCAGAATACTATCGAGGCCATCCTATGAAAACGCTGTTTATGGCCTGCTTGATCGCTTTCCTTGGCGCGCTCCTCATCACCAGTTTGTACAAACCGAAGCCTTTGGAAGCGCAACTGCTGGATCTGCAAGTTCAACAGGCCATGCCGGAAATGGCGATCGAACTGACCGGCCAGCCTGCCGAACTCCAGGCGCTTTTTCTTGTATATGCGGAAGATCCAGTGCTGCTTGCCAAGGCAAGGCTGGCGCTCCTGCGTTATCCCGACATAGCAAAGCCAATCTTCCTGATGCTTGGACAGAGCCAGGAATTCCGCGATGTGCTGCGCAGGTATGGGGAAGATATCACCCTGCCTATCCATTATTTCCTGACGCACGAAGTTTTTACGCTGGAATTGATGCGCGGCCTGAGCGAAGCCTCCCGCTCGGCCCTGAGCGCGGTCCGGGGAATGTGGGACGATAACGCGCCCGCTGACTCCGTAGCCAGCGAAGCGCCGTCGAGTGAAGAGCGGGGCCGGTACGCTGTTCAGTTCATCAAGGCGGATGGCTACGATTTCCTCGGCCAGTTCGTGATGAGTCCGAAGGGGGAAGTGGGCTGGGTCCAGACCGAACGCGTTCTCGAAGGTATCAATAGCTTCTTTGCAGGCGGTGTAAAAGCGCTGGAGAGCAAGCTTCGCCGCGATGAGACGATAGCGGTCGGCGACGTAGGATGGGCGGCACTTGATATCGCGATCGGAGTGAGTGCGTTCAAAATACTTCGTATGGGCAAGGTCGCTGCCGCGGGCGGCCGGCCGCTGACTTTTTCCCAGCGCTCGGCGGCGCTGGGGTCCGGTTTGTGGCGCGGCAGCGTGATTGGCACACGGCTGGTGAAGTACGGCGCACCGGCGGTGCTGGCTTATATCGCCATTCGGCACCCTAGCGTCATCAATTCCCTTCTCGGGGCCGCGGCGGAAAAGCTGGGTTTGCCGGTCGGCCTGGTGCAAGTAGTCGGCTGGACTGTTGTGCTGCTTCCTATTGTGCTGCTATTGCGAATTGCGCTGGGGCCGTTGGCCTGGGCGCTGGCGGGTATGGTTGGCTTGCTGCGCTGGCTCGACAGGTTGCCGCGGCGTCGCACTGTGCGTAGCGCATTCCCAGCGGAACGGCGCGCGTCCTCGCGTGCCGGGTAAAAGAGACTTGGGCGGCCTGGCAAGCGGCGCGGGCTTCAAGAAAGCGCGAGCAGGCCTGCTCGCAACGCATCCACACCAAGCGGCGCCAGGCTTGCTTCAATGGCGGCATGCGTATCCCGCCAAATCGGGACGGCGCAAGCCAGCACGTTGTGGCCCTTATCCGTAAGGGCCAGCAGGCGGCTGCGGCGATCGTTGGGGTCGATGCCTATGCTGACAAGGCCATCGCGTTCCAGCGGCTTCAGGGCGGCGGTCAGGGTGGTTCTGTCCATTGCCAGCAATTGCGCCACCGGCGCCAGCGCCGGTGGCTGCGGACGGTTGATCGCCATCAATAAAGAATATTGCCCATTGGTCAGGCTGACGGGCCGCAGCGCTTCGTCGAATCGCCGGCCCAGGGCGCGGGCGGCGCGTTGAATATGCAGGCACAGGCAGGTGTCGCGCACTTCCAGGGTTGTCTCGAATGGAACTTTTTTTGGCATGCGGGCGATATTAAGTTGATATCAACTTAATTGTCAAATATAGTTAATCCTCATGTTACGGACAAACTCTCATTTCAGTCAGGACCAACCCAAGGAGAACAACGATGAAGTATGTCGAAGGATTTGTTGTGGCCGTGCCCGCCGCCAACAAGGAAGCGTATCGCCAGCATGCGGTCGCGGCGGCGCCCCTGTTCAAGGAGTTCGGGGCCACCCGTGTCGTCGAATGCTGGGGCGATGATGTGCCCGAGGGCAAAATCACCGATTTTCGCGGCGCCGTGAAAGCCAAGGACGACGAAGTCGTCGTGTTCAGCTGGTTCGAATATCCCTCCAAGGAAGTGCGCGATGCGGCCTACCAGAAAATGATGTCCGACCCGCGCATGAAGGACATGGGCGCCAATATGCCGTTCGACGGCAAGCGCATGATTTTCGGCGGGTTCGAGCCTATCCTGGACGTTTGAAAAAACCACGGTCGGAGGCCGACATGGAATGCCAGATACCCCGCAGCGTGTGCCGTTTTACTTGCTCAGCGACAGGCCCGTTTCTTTCACGAACTTTTCCCAGCGCTTGTATTGCTCAACCGCATAGCGATCGACGGTCGGCCCGTCTGTCGCCATCACTTCGAAGCCAAGTTCCGTCAGCCTTTTCTTGACCGCGCTGTCATTCAACGCCTTCTGGAATGCATCGGTCAAGTGATCGGCCACGTTCGCAGGTGTCTTGGCTGGCGCAAAGATGCCTATCCACGAGTAGGCTTCAAAATCGGGGTAACCGGATTCCCGCACTGTGGGTACATCGGGCAGATCCGGAAGACGGGTCGTGCCGGTTACGGCCAGCGCCTTGATGCTGCCGGAGGCAATATGTGAATTCAAGGCGGCATAGCTCAGGAATGTGATGTTGGTCACGTTGCCCAGCAAGGCCTGGATGGCAGGTCCGCCGCCACCGAACGGCACATGCAGAATATTGATGCCGGCCTGGCGTTTCAGGTCTTCGGCCGCCAGGTGGTTCAGCGAACCGGCGCCGGTCGACGCATACGTGTATTTGTCGGGAGACTGCTTGGCCGCGGCGATGAACTCCTTCAGATTGTTCCCCGGGGTCTGTTTCGAAGCGCCGATCACGAGAGGAAAGCGCAGGGCAAAGGTAATGCCCTTGAAATCCTTGAAAGTGTCGTAAGGCAGCGGCCGGATGATGGGGTTGATCGAATGGCTATCGAAGCTGACCAGCAAGGTATTGCCATCGGGCTTGCTGTCCGCCACGTGCTGGCTGGCGATTTGCGTCGCGGCGCCTGGCTTGTTTTCGACGATCACGTTGCGGCCCAGAATTTCGGCCAGTTTGGGCTGGATGATGCGGGAGGCGATATCGGTGCTGCCGCCGGGCGGAAAGGGCACCACCAGCTTGATAGGGGGTTGATCGGCGGCGCTGGCCGCTGAAAGCGCGCACAGGGCCAACAGGCAAGCGCCCGCCGCCTTGAGCAGTCCTGCGCCGGAAATGCGTGGTTTAAGGTTGCGTAGCATAGTCTCTCCTGTTTGTTCTGTTTTGATGGTTGGTGTTGAATCAGCCCATCCACTGGCTGACAGGCACGGCGGTATCCTGCAGTTGCTGTGAAATGACATCGATCAGGACAGGCCCATCGAATGCCAGGGCAGCCTTGATGGTCCGGTCCAGCTGCGCCGGGTCTTCGACACGGAAGGCCTTGATGCCGAATGCCTCGGCGACCTTGGCGTGATCGGTCTGATTGAAATCGACTGAAAAGTAACGCTCTCCGTATCCTGTTTTTTGACTGGCCTTGATCCAGCCGAAGGCTTTCACGCAAGGCTGGCCAGAATGACCGGCAATGCCGAGCTTGAAAGAACGATGGTGTCGATCAGCCGCCGGATCCGATTCATGCGCTGGATATCCATGGACAACACCGTGCGCGAATCCACGCAGGATCAGCACAGCGCATTGCTCAATGCCCTGCAAGAGCGCGATGCTAAAAAAATGCAGGCGCTCATGACGGCGCACATCTCATTGCGGCAGGATCAGATTGTCCAGGCCGTTACGAAAGGACTTGCAAAAATTTTTCTGTGAAACGCGCTGTCCGCGGCCATCTTTACAACTGCGGATTGAATACGCGCACTTGCCCATCCCGGTGAAGGATGGATGCCTGGTGAATTCTTGCCGCCGAGAGGCCTGAAGCCGGCCGCACGATCAGGCGCAGGTTGGGCAGGTCAATCGCATAGGCGCCTTCTTCCTGCGCCCGCGCTTTTCCATTTATGACTGCGGCGAGTTGAGTGGACACGGTCTGGGCATCCGGCGCCTCGACCACAATATGGTCCAGCGACTGCGCGCCATTTTCGTGGCGTATCGCCGCGTCGTTCCAGATAAACTCCGGCGTCAGGTGCTGGCAAAAATACATGCGCAGCCCTGCAATAGGTTGCATCGAAAAGCGCACCGTATCAAAACGCGCCAGATGACTCGCGCCCCGGACTTGCAAAGGGCGCTCCAGGCGCTGGACGGGATTGACGTCGAAGCCCGCCCGGCGCAGCCGCTCAAGGGTCGCCTCTGAGTCGTGGCTTCTGAATACCAGCGCATCCAGTCCTAAAGCCTGTCCGGCGATTTCCTTGCGTGCCGGCGGCTGGCCGGCAGGCCAGCCCAGCAATTCAATATAGGTGGAGTCCAGCGGAATCAGGCGATTGATCGACCCCAGGTTATGGACGGAAAGGTCCGTCAGGCGATAGCCATCCTGCTCGAAACGCGGCGCGTGCTCCATCAACTGGTCGCGCATCATCAGGACAAGGTGATCGAATGGAGCAGTGCGGGAGTCGGGCAAGGTCGTCAAAGTGAGGCCTTTATATCCAATTGTCACCCTTGCGGAGTTGCGGCGGGTGCTTTCTGTGCCAAGGATACAACTGTTCGTATACGTCGGCCACCCGATAGATAGTGGCTTCATCGAAATGATGCCCGATGATTTGGGCGGCGAGGGGCATGCCCGTCACCGAGGAAAAACCTGTCGGCAGAACAAGCGCCGGATGGCCTGTGATGTTGAAAGGCATGCGAACCTGGCGTTCATAGGTTTTCAGAAATGACTCACGGTCGTCGACCTTCGGCGTGGCGTCGTAGCCTGATGCGGTCACCAGAACGTCGGCATTGGCCAATAGCCCCGTAATCTCGGCGCAATAGCGTTTACGCAACTGGTTGGCACGGGCATGATCGGCCGCCGTCAGCACGGCGCCTTGCAGCAGCCGTTCACGGCACCGGGTTCCATAATTTTCCGGAGCCGCCCGCAGCCAAGGTTCGTGTATGGCATAGGCTTCCATGCTTAGCAGCAGCCGTGAAAGAAGATTGTACTTGCTCAAGCTGGGAATGCGCACTTCGCTTAGCACCGCGCCGGCATCGGCGAGAACCTTCGCCAATTCCTCAATGCCTTTGATATGTTCCGGATCGGCGGCGGGGTCGTCCATGTAGACATTTCGCGCGATGGCGACACGCACGCCCCTCAGGTCAGTGGTGTATTGGCCAAATTCGGCCGCGGGCTGGCCGGAGCTTATTGGATCTGAAGGATCCCTGCCCGCGAGCGCCTGCAGGGCCAGGGCGTTGTCCCGAACCGTTCGGGTAATGGGGCCGACATGGTCCATGGTGGGGGCCAGTGGAATCACACCGGCGCGGCTGATTCTGCCATAGGTGGGCTTCATGCCAACCAAGCCGCAGCGGGCGGCGGGATTGCGTATGGAACCGTTGGTATCGGTTCCCAGCGATAGCGGAACAAGCCGGGCGGCGACCGCGACGGCGCTGCCGCTGGACGAGCCTGCTGTAACGTAATCGGGATTCCACGGATTTCGTGGCGCCGGCCAGGGGCAGTCGACAGAATGGCCCCCGCAAGCGAACTCGTCCGTTCCCAGCTTGCCAAGCAGTATGGCGCCCTGCGCCTTTAACTTCTTGACGGCACCGGCATCTTCCCGAGCGATGTTGCGCTCCAGCAATCTGGAATGGGCCGTGGTTAGTACACCGGCATAATCGATAATATCTTTCAGTCCGTAAGGAATGCCATGCAAGGGCCCGCGCCATTTCCCCGCCTTGATCTCCTGCTCGGCAATATGCGCTTCTTCGAGGGCGATATCTGACGTCACCGTGATGAAGGAACGAAGATGCGGATCTTCGGCCTGGATGCGCTCCAGCAATGCCTGGACATAGCTGACCGGCGAGAGGTCTTGCTGGCGAATTCGCTCGGAGGCCTCGGAGAGGGTCAGCAGGCACGGATCGACACTGCTCATTATGATAGCTCCCAGGTAGGACGGCTGGCCATATCGCGGCCGGGCAAGTCTTCCTCGAGCGCCCGGAGCGTAGCGCGCGCCGCCGCGGCGGCGCGCACGAATTGCTCGGGGTATTCCCTGGCGATTTTGCCCAGGTTTACGGAGTACGCCCTCTGAAGCGCCCACTCCTGAAATGTGTCGTCGGATGTTGGAAGTAAAGGTTCCAGAGGAAGGGTCATGCAATGGCTCCAGTGATGATTTTTACGCGCAAGCGGCTTAGTTGGCGCTGGCGCCGGAAGCCTTGACCACCTTGCCCCAGATGTCGACTTCCGACTTGATGTACTGGCCGAACTCTTCGGGTGTTTGCGGGGCCGCAACAGCGCCCATGCCGTCAAATCGCTCGCGAACCGCCGGCATTGCCAATACTTCATTGATGGCGACGTTCAGTTTTTTTATGACTTCGTCCGGCGTTCCAGCGGGGCCGACCAGGCCGAACCAGGCTGCGACATCAAAGTCGGGAAAGCCCGATTCCGCCATGGTGGGCACGTCCGGGGCGCTTTTCGAACGTTCTTTTGTGGTGACCGCCAGGGCGCGCAGCTTGCCGCTTTGAACGTGCGGCCATGCCGAAGGCATGTTGTCGAAACTCAGTTGCACCTGGCCGCCGACCAGGTCGGTCATTGCGGGTGCGCTGCCGCGATAAGGAACGTGCAGCATATCGATGCCCGCTTGCAGTTTGAACAACTCGCCCGCCATGTGCGTCGAGCCGCCTGTGCCGGCGGAGGCGAAGGCCAGCAGGCCAGGGTTTTTCTTCGCATAGGCGACCAGTTCTTGAACATTCTTGGCCGGAACCGACGGGTTCACTACCAACAGGTTGGGCGACTGTATGAAGCGCGCAATGGGAGCAAAGTCTTTGACGACATCGAAGTCCAGGTTTTTGTATAGCGTCTGGTTAATGGCAAGAGTAACCGGCATCACGAAGAGGGTGTAGCCATCGGGCTTGGCCTTGGCCACTTGCGAAGCGGCCACATTGCTGCCGGCGCCGGGCTTGTTCTCGACAAGAAAGGTTTGCTTGAGCTTGATGCTCAGTTCATTGGCCACAATGCGCGCCATCACGTCGGTCGTCCCGCCAGGGGCAAAGCCGACAATGAAGTGTACCGGCTTGTCCGGATACGCGGCAAAGGCGGGAGTGGCGCAAAAAATGCTTAGCAGTGCGGCAAGCAGATTGCGGCGGCGGGCTGAAGCAAGAGAGGATACAAGGCGTTTCATGGTTTTTCTCCGAGATGTTGATTTAGTTGGATTCATGCTTTGCCCGCGGTTCAGGCGATATCAGGGTTGTATTGACGGTGCTGCCCGTTGAAGCAGCGTGAGCCTTGACCGCAAGCGGGATGTGAGAGGTTTCAGCTTTCTTTGATGGCGCATAGCGCAAGAACTTTCGTCGCCTCGATAAAGTCCGCGATCTGCATGGACTCCTCTGTGTTGTGGCTGCCATGCTGGTTGCGTACCAGTATCATGCCTGTAGGAACTCCCATCTTCGCGAACATGGCCGCATCGTGTCCGACAGTGGGCATGCGATGCGTGGCCAGCCCGAGGTCCTTCGCAACCTTGTCTGTCGTATCGAGGAGTTGTGCGTCAAGGTTCAATGCTTCCGTGCCCACTCTGGGCCCGAAATCGAAGCGAACGCGATGCTCGTGCTCGATGCGCTGTGCTTGAGCAAGTATTTGCTGATACAGGTCATGAAGGACCTCATTGTTCGTGCCGGCCAAAACGAAGCTGAAGGAAACCTCGCCCGGCACCTTGGTCATGGCATGCTGTTCCGGGTTGGTGCAGAAAATCCCGAAGTTGATGATGAGATCGTCGTTGTTGCCCATGGCGAGAAACGTCGCCCAAAGCTGATCAGCCGCCGAAACGAGCTTTGCCGTGGCCGTGACCGCGTCACTGCGTAAATGGCGCGGACTTGCCGACGAGTGGCCGTAAACGCCGGTGCAACTGGCAAATGGGTGGCGGATATTGCCGCGAATTGCCGTTGCAAGGCCAATGGGAATACCAAGACTCTCCAGCACCGGACCCTGTTCGATATGCAGTTCAAGGTAAGCGCGAATGGTTTCGGGCCGCAGCCGTTGGGCCTGAATGGCGGCGTCATCCGATGCGGCACCCAGTCCGTCCAGATAGTCGGCGAGAGGCTTCTTGGTATGGACGTGAACCAGTGTTTGCAATTCGCTGGATGTCATCAGGCCAAGGGCCAGCTTGGAACCGAGATATGCCGTGCCGAACCAGGGGCTTTCCTCGCCACGAAGGCCGAGGGTCCGCAGGCTATGCGGGGGAACGATTCCCGCTCGCCTGCACGCGGCTTGCACCACAACGCCCGCGACAATGCCGGCCAGGCCGTCATAGTTGCCGCCCACCGGCACGGAGTCCAGATGCGATGCCATCACTATCATTTGACTGTCATCGGTCCCCGGCAAGTCGTATTGAAAATTGCCGACCCCATCAACGCCGCAGACGAGGCCTTCGGCCGCCGCAAACTGGCGCAGCAGCTTGCCGGCCATCGTCTCCTTTTCGCCATAAGCGGAACGGGTAATGCCTTCGCCGTCGCGCGAAACCGTGGCGATGTCGTCGAAAAGCTTTTCCGCCGCGGCCGACAATCCGTCTATTTCCTTGATCAATCTTTCATACATCGCCTGACTCCGAAGAAGGTGGTGCTTAGTCATGTATTGTCTATGGGGAAGCAAGCCCTCGTTGCGGCGGACTCGACCCGAGTGCGCCAGCCGGCTTGGCTTCCTGCGTAGCGGTGCCTTTTTATTGATGCGCCTTCACGGCCTGAACGGATAGATCGATGGCTGCGACGATCTGTTCGATTTCTGTCTGAGCCATGGGTGTGGAGAGCGCCATCAAGCCATAGCTTGAGGCCAGTACGCCATTGGCGAGCAGCGATTGATGAAAATGGGCGAGCCTGGCCGCTTCGCTTTTGGTGGGATAGACGCTGCGATAGTCTGTGGGTACCCTGTCGGTGAAATGGATTTTCAGCAGCGAGCCCATGCCCACGGCGCATCCCGCTACGCCATGGCGCCGGAACGCGCTGTTTGTTTCCTCCCGGACCTGCGCTCCTATTCGATCCAGATGGGCAAAGCTGCTGTCGTCCAGCAATTCGAGCGAGGCCAGTCCGGCCAGCATGGTCATTGGATTGGCGGTGAAGGTTCCTCCGTGAGGCAAAGCGGGTTTGCCATTTGATCCATCAAATACCGCCATCACTTCCTTTCTTCCACCCACGGCCCCGACCGGGAATCCTCCCCCAATTGCCTTGCCTAGCGTGGTCAGGTCGGGTGAGATAGAGAAGATCGATTGCGCGCCGCCGGATCCAAGCCTGAAGGAAATGACTTCATCGAGAATCACCAGCGCGCCCGCCGCGTCGGCTGAACGGCGGATGGCCCGCAGGAATTCCGGCGAGGCCGGAATCAATCCCGCGCGGTTTGGCAACGGATCAAGCAAAATGGCGGCCAGGTCCTTGCCATGCAGCGCTATCAATGCCTCGGCCTTCTTGGCATCGTTGAATGGCAGCACAATCACATCCTCAAGGACACTGTCTGGAGTCCCCTGCGCATAGGGCACGGAATTCGGCGAACCCTCGCCCCACTGTTGCGGATTCGGGTCCAGGCTGACTTCGGCCAGATCGTAGCTGCCATGGTAGGCACCCTCCACCTTGGCGATTTTCGGACGGCCGGTGTAGGCGCGGGCCGCTTTGATTGCCATCATCACCGCTTCCGTGCCGGAATTGGTGAATCGCACGGACTCCACCGACGGCAAGCGGGCGGTCAGTTCGCGGGCCAGCTTGATCTCCGATTCCGTGGGCATTCCAAAGCAAGTGCCGCGCTCCAGCTGTTGTTTGACGGCTTGAGTGATATGGGGATGCGAATGCCCATGAACCATGGCGGTGTAGTTGTTGATGCAGTCTATGCGCTTGTGATTGTCGACATCCCATACGTAGCAGCCTTTTCCATAAGCGGCATACAGGGGAAAGGGCCGTTGAAACACTGTCGTGCGCGTATTCCCGCCGGGCAGGAATTGTTGGGCCTGCTCGTACAGGGCTTTCGAGTTTGGATAGATTGTTTCGTCGAACATAGTGTGTGAAATTCCGTTTGATTTTCGGCCCGCTGCCGTTACTTGGTGGAGAAATGGTCAATGACGTTTTTCAGCAGCGTGGATATCTGGTTGTCGAAATTGTTCCAGGGCAGGCTGCCGCAGAAGGTAATGGAGCCCACCGAGAACACCGCGCCTCCGTTGGGCGTTTCAAAGTAGACGATCTCGGCACGGACCAATGATTGCGCCTTGTCGCCCTCCTTGTAGGCCGGGGGCGCGATCAACTCTTCCAGCGTGGCGCCGAAATGCGACTGATGGCCTTCCGATCTGCACAGAACCGTCGCGTGGGGCGGTGTACCCAGCAGGAGGTCGGCGCGGTCGAGCTCGAATCCGGCCGCTCCGCCGCCGGACAGGCCGAAATCTCCCACCAATGCCTCAGGTATGTTTTTGAACATCCAGGAAAATTCCGGGTCGTACGAGGCTTCCAGGCGCCGATAATAGGAGCCTTCGAATTTGCCCTGGGCACTGAAACCGACACCTACCAACATTTGCGGTGGCCGGCCGTTGTTCCGCCATAACCCTCCGTAGCTTCCATCGAGTGCGTGGTAATACTCGCCCGGTTGCGCTATCCAGGATCGGACCCCGGTTTCAGCGCGGCGAACTTCCAACACACCAGGCACGCTTTCGCTGGCGGCGACGCGCCAGTAAAAGCCATTGCCGCCCAGATACGCCAACCGCCCCCCGCCATTGATGTAATCACGGAAGGCATTGAGCGTGGCCTCGGTCTGGTATTCGGGATGTGTGCCTGTCAGCACGGCCTGGTATGGCCGCAAGGCTCCCACACCGTCGCTTTCCAGGTCGTGGTCCGTGAGGACATCGAACTCGATATCCTGGGACTCCAGCCAGGCGGCGATATGCATGTCCGCCGCAAAATGGCGAAGGCCGGATCCCCGCTGGTCGGGGTAGGCGACAAAAGCCGGGCGCATCGTGAGGATGGGGCGCCGTGCCGTGGAGAACATGACGCCGCTGCCATCGGCATGCAGGTTGTAGCAGGATAAGCCGAACTGTTTGTTGTCGGCCGGATGGTGAGGGTAGGAACCCCAGTCGGCTATGCGGGCCTTCAACTGATCATCGTAGTTCTTGCGATCGTAGTTTGCATAGATTTGGTAGGTGTAGGTAGGCATGACCAAGGCGACTTTGGCTGTGGGGCCTTCGCGTTTGGGCAATACGAACACGGGAATGATGTCTTCTTCGCCTTGCGGATCGCCGGGCTGTTCGCGCAGCCTGATGCCATACACGCCGCTGCGAAGATCTTGAGGAATTTGAAACTCGAAATCCGTTGCCCAGTCGCAGTCAAGCAAATCATCGGCATGGAAGTGCACCGCGGCGTATTGATCCGGCGCTTCGCGCCAACTCATGGCTTCGCCCGTCCAGAATGGACCTCGCACTGCCCTTGTGGGCAGATTGATCATTTTTCCATGGCACTTGAATGGGCCCCTGTCCGAGATGTTCAGTGACTCGATGTCCTGGCTGAAGTCCCACCACGCCAGCAGAGCCGGGTACAGAAAGGTGTGGGGGTGCAGCGGCGCCGGCCCTGGGTGCGAACCTTGCAAGAGGAAAGGGTGTTCGAGCCGGCCATTGAAGTGTTGCGTGTAGCGGTCCGGCGCCGGAGTTGGCATCGCGCCGAACGTTACCTGGCGGAGGCAATGGATTGGGCTATCCAGCTTGAGCTCCGCCGAGCTCGATTGTGTGTCCGAATCGTGGAGTGCGATAGAGGTTTGCATCAACCGCAGGCGATTGCCGTCCACAATCAGCCTGAGTTCGTACCAGGCTCGTTCATGCAGCGGCGAAGCAACGGCGCAATGTTGGCCGCCCACGCTGACACTGGCGCCGCTGCGCTGCACGGCGATACGTAAAGACTGCTCCGCCTCAATGCTCAGTACAACTTGCTCGGTTTCGTTCAGCAGCCATGGCTGTATCCGCAGGCAGGCTGTCCATTGGCCGCCAAGCAGGAGGTTTCGGGGCGTCACAACGCCGCATGATCCGGCAACGACCGTGCGCTCATGGGACGGATACGCCCCCGCGAAATCGGCAGGCACCGGCTCGACGATTACCCCGGGGCCTGCCGGGTTGGGATCGGCGCTCTTGATACGCACCAGATCGGCGTGATAGGGCGTATCCAGCCTGCTGGATACTTTGACGCCGATGGTTTCCCCCGGACGAGCCGAAAACGTGTCCGTATATCCAACGAGTGAAATCATTCTTGCTGCTTCCTCACCACAATGTTCTGAAATCGATAGGCGAAGATGCTAGAGTAAGCACTCCAAAAATAATATCTTTGGAGTAAATAATTCATTTTTAGATTGGTGCACCTACTTTCTCCGCTCCGATGCGGCCCGGAACGCATCCATTTTTTCCAAGAAGACAAAAGTTTCTCGAATGGCAAATTCCAATCTTTCGATAGAAGAGCAAATCCGTAATTGTTACGAGGATCTATCGCGCACGCTCAGACGCACGGCAAGCTGGGTCCTGGCCAACCCTGCGCAAGTGGCAACCAGGCCCCTGGACGAGTTGTCAACGCTTTCGGGACAATCCAGCGCTTCATTCATACGCCTGGCGCAAGAGCTTGGCTATTCGGGCTGGAAGGGCTTGCGCGACAGATTTGCCGACATACTGCGGGACGGGCCGGGGCAGACGATGTTTGCCGAGAGGCTGGCTACTTTCAACCAACTCGTCCCGCGCCAGGCCATGCTGAGGACAGAGCTGAAGAACGTCCAGAGCTGCTACACCGCTGAAAATGCCGCGGTCATCCACGAGGCGGTGGAGCATATGATGAAGGCGCGCCGAATCGCCCTTGTCGGCCGGCGCTCATGCACGCCTATGATCACCTGGCTTCATTACTTATTGCGCATCACTTTTCCCGATGTCGTGCTCGCCGATGATCGTGGCGGCGCATTCGGCCTGGATCTCTTGGGATTGGGCGAGTCCGATGTCGTCATTGCCGCTTCCTTTGTGCCATGCAGCCGGGAAACGGTAAGCGCTACGCGCCGCGCCTGCGCGGCGGGCGCCTGGTCCTTGGGATTTGTGGACGACCCCGTCAGCGCTCTTGCCTGCATCACAAACAGGCATTTCCTCGTGACTAAAGAGTCCGATGCCTTCTTCGACTCGATGGTGGGCGCGATGAGCGCTGTCCAATGGCTTGCTTTTGCCGCCGCCTCGCGGATGGGGCCCAGTGCGCTAAAGCGCGCCAAGGCTTATCAAAGAATGATGGTCGAGACGGGAGCGTTCGAATCCGACGAATGACGGGCGCCGCGGTGGATACGGGTCTTGCCGGCAGGCCTTGACTACTCGAACCCGCGCCGTTTGGCGTTGAGCTTGCGCTCCAGCTTGCCTATGTATTGTTGGACCGTGAAATGCATGGGGTTGGACAAGTCGTGGAAGCGGCAGCCCAGCATGTGTACTTTCTTGTCGTTGCTTAGCGTTTCTTGCCGCGAGCGCTTGATTTGCAGGTTGGCGACCACGGTTCCCGCATCGGGCAGTTCCAGGCGGCAGTCTTTATAGAGCATTTCTTCGGAAGTATCCAGCAGATGGCTCTTGTCCAGCACGGAAATGCCCCCTGCGCTGATGTCTTTGATCTCGAGCTTGATGCTTTTGCCTTCAGGCATGGGAATCGTGCACCATGCCGGTTCAGTGACGGGTACTTCGACCCGATAGTATTCGCGCCGCTGCACTCGTCTGATGGACTCTGGAAAAGGCGCGCGCAGCGCGGGCCGGCCGTCTTGCAGGCAGGCGGTAATTTTCTGGACCGAGAACTGTATGCGGACTTTGTCCAGATTGGTTTCAAACAACACTTTTTCCGCATCGGAAATGCGCCGATTGAAACCTTCGTCGGCCGAGTCGTCGACGATGAAGGTACTGCCGGCCGGGTCGACTTCGAGTATGGTCGTGATGATAGCCACTGTTCTGTCCGCCACATGCATCCTGAGCAAGGCTTTCTTTTCTTCGATCGAACGCAGCAGGGATTGGATTTCGAGCCGGGAGGTGAGCAGAAACTGGTCATCCTCGTCGTTCATGGTATCAGGGGCGGCAGTAGACATTTTTTGTAACGAATCAAATAAGAGGTAACGGAAACCGGAAAGCAATTCACGGAGGGTAGTCTACCCGATTATCGTGTATTTTCGGTTAAATCTATTTGGTTGAGCGCGCAGCGCGCCGCGGCCAAGTCCCAGGCGGCGCATCCTACCGTCTTGAAAACAATAGGTTTATCGAATGGCACGCCGTTGGCCAGCGCGTCCGACAAGGGCTTTACCGCCGTCCAGTCCACCTTGGCTTGTATCAGGTCGCCTGCCTCGTGCCGGGCGCCGGCGGGGTCGTCGACATAGATGCGGCTGGCCAGCAGGGTGGCCGCCCCGATTTCGGCGAGTTCGGGCTTGAAGGCGCCTACGCCGATAACCAGGCGGCCGGCCTTGGCGGCGTCGGTATAGACGGGTATGGCGCTGGTGGTAAGGGTAATGACGGCGTCGATATCATCGGGCACTGCGGCGGCGGCTTCAAGTTGCATCGGCAAATGGCCGTGGGCGTGGACGAAGGCTTGCGCCTTGCCGGGCTTGCTGCCAATGACCACGACCCGCAGGCCCGGATGCATGGCGGACAGGCCTTCGATATGGGCAATGGCTTGCGTGCCCGTGCCTATCAGGGCCACGCGCTTGGGGGCGGCCGCCAGGAATGTCTGGAGTCCGAGCAGGGTGATCGCCGCTGTGCGCCGCGCAGTGACGGTAGGACCGTCGAGCACGCATAATTCCCGTCCGGTCCTGGCGTCGAATGCCGAGACGACACCGTGTATGGTGGGCAGATTGACGGCGCTGTTGCCGGGCACCACATTCACCAGCTTATGGATGCCGATATCGTGCGCCGTGGCCGGCATGGACAGCATGACTCCGCCTTGCGGGAATGGCACGACCTGGCGCTCGGGGGCGCAAATGGCGCCGCTGGAATACTCGGCGCAGGCTGCCGCAAGCGCGGCGACCAGCCGGGGAAAATCCAGCAGTCCGGCGGTTTGTTCCGCGTTGAATAGCGCGATGGAAGGGGTGCCCATGTTTTTCCGCCGCGCTATTCGACTGCCTTGACCATGTCTTCGATGACTTTCTTGGCATCGCCGAAGACCATCATGGTTTTGTCCATATAGAACAGTTCATTGTCCAGGCCGGCATAGCCCGAGGCCATGGACCGCTTGTTGACGATAACGGTGCGCGCTTTGTAGGCTTCCAGGATAGGCATGCCGGCAATGGGCGACTGCGGGTCGTTCTTGGCGGCGGGATTGACCACATCGTTGGCGCCCAGTACCAGCACCACATCGGTTTGGGAAAACTCGCTGTTGATGTCGTCCATTTCGAAGACCTGGTCATAGGGCACTTCCGCTTCGGCCAGCAGCACGTTCATGTGGCCTGGCATGCGGCCGGCGACCGGGTGAATGGCATACTTGACGGTGACGCCGTTGGCGGTAAGCTTTTCGGCCAGTTCCTTTAGCGCATGCTGGGCGCGGGCGACCGCCAGGCCGTAGCCGGGAACGATCGTGACCGACTCGGCGTTGCTCATCAGGAAGGCCGCATCGTCGGGGCTGCCCGACCTGACGTTGCGCTGGGTTTGATCCCCCGCGGCGGCGGAGCCCGGCGCGGCGCCGAAGCCTCCCAGGATCACATTGAAGAAAGACCGGTTCATGGCCTTGCACATGATGTACGACAGAATTGCGCCCGACGACCCGACCAGCGAACCGGCAATGATGAGCATGGGGTTGTTCAACGAAAACCCGATGCCCGCGGCGGCCCAGCCCGAATAGCTGTTGAGCATGGAGACCACCACCGGCATGTCGGCGCCGCCTATCGGAATGATGATAAGCACGCCGAGCACGAAGGCCAGGAGCGTCATGATGATGAAGGGCAGCCACAGTTGCGTAGCCATGAACCACAGGCCGCAGGCCAGCATGGCAAGGGCAAGCGCCAGATTGACCAAGTGCTGGCCGGAAAATACGACAGGCGCGCCCTGGAACAAGCGGAACTTGTATTTGCCGGACAGCTTGCCGAAGGCAATGACCGATCCCGAAAACGTGATGGCGCCGACAAACGTACCGATGAACAGTTCCAGGCGGTTCCCGACCGGAAGCGGCGCGCCGGCCGCCGCGATGTTGAAGGCATGCGGTTCGGCCACGACGGCGACGGCAATCGCAACCGCGGCCAGGCCTATCATGCTGTGCATGAAGGCGACCAGCTCGGGCATTTTGGTCATTTCGACCCGCTTGGCCATTACGGTGCCTATGGTTCCGCCCACCAGCAGGCCAAGCAATACCCAACCCAATCCGATGCCGGTCTTGCCTTCGGCGGCTAGGCTTGCAATAAGGGCGCCGGTGGTGAGCACGGCGATCGCCATGCCGGCCATGCCGAAAGCATTGCCGCGGCGCGAGGTAGTGGGATGCGACAGGCCTTTGAGCGCCTGGATGAAGCACACTGAAGCGATCAGATAAAACAGCGTGACCAGATTGATCGAGATCATGCCTTGCCTCCAGCCGTGGGTTTTTTGTCTTTTTTCTTGAACATTTCCAGCATGCGGCGCGTAACCAGGAAGCCGCCGAATACGTTGACGGCGGCAAGCGCCACGGCAAAGACGCCCATGTAGCGAGCCAGGTTGCTTTCGGTCAAGCCGGCGGCCAGCATGGCGCCCACGATGACGATGGCCGAGATGGCGTTGGTGACGGCCATAAGCGGCGTATGCAGCGCGGGGGTGACGTTCCACACCACGTGAAAGCCCACGTAAATGGCCAGCACGAAGATAATGAAGTTGATGAGGGTAGGGCTTACGGCTTCCATCAGGCGCTCCTTAATACTTTGCCGTCCGCGCACATCAGGCAGGCGGTGATGATTTCGTCGTCTTGCTGTATGGCAAGCTGGCCCTCGGCGTCGGCGATAAGCTTCATGAAGTCTTGCACATTGCGCGCATAAAGCGCCGACGCGTCGGTGGCGACCAGGGCCGGCAGGTTGCTCAGGCCGATCAGCGTTACGCCATGCTTTTCCACGATCCGGTCTTTTTCCGACAGGGGGCAGTTGCCGCCTCGTTCGACGGCCAGGTCGACAATGACGGATCCGGGCTTCATGCCCTGCACGGTTTCGGCGCTGATCAGCACCGGCGCGGGCCGGCCCGGAATCAGCGCCGTGCTGATGACGATATCGGCCTGGCGGCAGCGTTCGGCGACCAGCACCGATTGGCGCTGCATCCACGATGCGGGCATGGGGCGGGCATAGCCGCCCACGCCTTGCGCTATTTCACGCTCTTCATCGGTTTCGAAAGGAACGTCGATAAACTTGGCGCCCAGGGATTCAATTTGTTCTTTTGCCGCGGGCCGCACGTCGGAGGCCTCGACCATGGCGCCCAGGCGCTTGGCAGTGGCGATGGCCTGCAGGCCCGCGACGCCGGCGCCCAGCACGACGACGCGCGCGGCTTTCAGCGTGCCGGCCGCGGTCATCATCATGGGAATAAGCCGGCCGTATTGATTGGCCGCCAGCAAAACCGCCTTGTAGCCGGCCAGGTTGGCTTGCGAGGACAGTACATCCAGGCTTTGGGCCCGCGTAATGCGCGGCGCGGCTTCCAGCGCGAAAGCGGTCAGGCCCGCGCTGGCCAGGTCGGCGATGCCGGCCGGGTTGAAGGGGTCGAGCATGCCGACCAGCACGGCTCCGCGCTTCATGTGCTGGCGTTCTTGTTCGTCGGGCGAGCGCACTTTGAGCACGATGTCCGCTCCCAGCGCTTGCGCGCGGTCGACAATTTGCGCGCCTGCCTGGATGTAAGCGTCGTCCGGGTAGTGGGCCGCGGCGCCGGCTTCCTTTTCGACCAGGACGGTATGTTTGCCCGCCAAGTATTTTTTTACGGTTTCGGGTGTCGCGGCCACACGTGTTTCGCCGGCCAGGCTTTCCCGTGGAATTCCTATCTGCATATCGCTCCCCAACCTCGAGTTATTACTTTTAATGACGGCTACTATACCCGAACTCTTGACGAGACTTTACAGTGCTTTTGCCGAAAAAACGTTAGACTCGAAAAACGATATGGTGGAGATGTAAAAATGGGACTTTTAGATTCTATTGTTGCCGCGATGGGCACGGAAAATCCGCAGGCGCGCGACCAGATGTCGCTATTGCCCGCCCTGATAGAACAGGTCAATCAATACCCCGGCGGCTTGCCGGGCCTGATCGAGAAATTTCAGCAAGGGGGGTTGGGCGAGACCATCGCTTCATGGATCGGCAGCGGTCAAAACCAGCCGGTGTCGGCGGACCAACTGCAGTCGGTGCTGGGTGATGACATTGTCGGCGGCCTGTCGCAACGATCGGGCCTGGACGCCGGCGCGGTATTAAGCAACCTTAGCATTATGCTGCCCAGCCTGGTCGATCAGGCCACGCCGGGTGGATCGATGGACGGAGCGGCGGCGGGCGGCACGCTGATGAATTCATTGTCCGGTATTCTGGGCAGGCTGTCATGACGTCGGCGGCCCGTCCCACCCAACTGTCATCGTTTCGCCGAACCGCCGGATTACCCGCCCTTGACGCGTAGTCCGACAATAAACGGTTACGGCTGACGATGCCCTGTTTCCCGGCGATGCTTGCCGCCGGTCAGGCTTTGCTGGCGCTCAAGGCTTGCGTAAGGTCGGCCAGAATGTCGTCGATATGCTCCAGTCCGATGGACAGGCGCACCATGTCTTCTCCTACGCCCGCGGCGGCCAGTTCGCCGGCGTCCAGTTGCCTGTGGGTGGTCGAGGCGGGATGGCATGCCAGCGACTTGGCATCGCCGATATTCACTAATCGCAGAATCAACTCCAGCGCATCGATGAAACGCGCGCCGGCGGCGCTTCCGCCCTTGATGCCAAAACACAAGATGCTGGCGGGCTTGCCTCCCAGGTATTTTTGCGCCAGCGCATGTTCGGGATGGTCGCTCAGGCCGGCATATTTCACCCATGCAACGTGATCATGCCGCTGCAGGAATTGCGCTACTTTCAAGGCGTTTTCGGTATGGCGCTCCATGCGCAAGGATAGGGTTTCGATGCCTTGCAAGACCAGGAAGGCATTGAAAGGCGACAGCGCCGCGCCCGTATTGCGCAGCGGCACCACGCGGCAGCGTCCGATGAAAGCCGCCGGACCGAAGGCCTCGGTGTAGACCACGCCGTGGTAGGAAGGGTCGGGTTCGTTGAGCATGGGGAAACGGTTTTTGTGCTCCGCCCAGGGAAATTTGCCTGAATCGACCACGGCGCCGGCGATGGTCGTGCCATGCCCGCCCATATATTTAGTTAGCGCATGTACGATAATGTCGGCGCCGTGCTCGAAAGGCCGGCACAGCGCGGGCGAGGCGACGGTATTGTCTACGATCAGGGGAACGCCATGCCTATGCGCGGCGTCGGCGATGGCCTGAATATCCACAATATTGCCTGCCGGGTTCCCTATGGTTTCGCAAAACACCGCTTTGGTGTTTTCGTCGATCAAGGCCTCAAGCGCGGCGACATCGTCGTGCGGCGCGAACTTTACGGTAATGCCTTGGCGCGGGAAGGTATGGGCAAATAAATTATAAGTGCCGCCATACAATTTACTGACCGACACAATATTATCGCCGGCTTGTGCGATAGTCTGGATAGCATAGGTGATCGCGGCCATCCCCGAGGCGACGGCCAGCGCCGCCACACCGCCCTCCAGGGCGGCAACGCGTTCTTCGAGTACCGCATTGGTGGGGTTCATGATGCGGGTGTAGATATTGCCGGGCACTTTAAGGTCGAACAGGTCCGCGCCATGCTGAGTGCTGTCGAAGGCATATGAGGTGGTCTGGTAAATTGGCACTGCCACCGATTTGGTCGTGGGGTCGGGCCGGTAGCCGGCATGGATCGCAAGTGTCTCGAATTTCATGTGCTGGTCTTTAAGTGGGTGGATTAGTGGTGGGCCATGCGGCCATCGTACCGGGCTATATAGCCGAGCGATAGAATATTGTTTGATTTCTATATAGCCAACAGTAATAAAATAGCGTTCTGAGTTCCTGTCGTGGAACTTTCCGGACGCTCATTGTCGAAAAGCTCCTGCCTGGCGCAATAATGCCGGCGACTTGGGTTAGCATTCTAGGTATTTGCCAAAGAATTGTGCCGGGGGGCTGTCCCGTGGTTTTAGAGGCCGTAAATGAAAGTTTGGTTAAAACGGGTACTTATCAGTATCGTCGTGGTGTTTCTGGTTGCATTGGTAGGTATTGCAATCTTTCTCCTGACATTCGACCCGAACGCCTATAAAAGCAAGCTCGAGGAAATCGTCTATAACCGTTATCAACGCAGCTTGGCTATCAAGGGCGATATCGAGTTATCGCTGTTTCCGCGCATAGGCTTGTCCGTCCAGGGTGTTTCGCTGTCCGATCGCAACAGCACCGACACGTTTGCCTCCATCGATAGCGCGCGCTTCGCCGTGGCGATCTGGCCATTGATGTCCAACCGTCTTGTGGTGGACCACGTCGCCGTTACCGGTTTCAAGGCATGGCTCATACGCGATGAGGATGGGGCGTTCAATTTCCACGACCTGGTTGCGCGCGGGTCCGCGGCGTCCCCGGTATTGACGCCGCTGGCCGCGGGGGCGCCCGCAACCGCTGCGGCGCCCGCCGCGCCTGCAAGGCAGTTGCCGGCGGCACTGGCCAGCCATGCCGCCGCGGGCACCGACTTCCAGATCGATATTGCCGGCCTGGACCTGAAGAATGGCGAAATCCACATACTGGACAAGGTAACCGGCTCGGTCGCCCGCATTGTGCGGCTCGACGTCAACACCGGCCGGATGACCTTCAACCAGGCGTTCGATGTTGCCCTGAAAGGCAAGCTTATCGGTGATTTTCCGGTGGCCGATGCCAATATCGACGGGCAGGCGGTGGTCAAGTTCAACCCCGAAGAGCAAACTTATTCCGCGCAGAAAATCAATGTGCTGGTAAACGGCAAGCTCGGCCAATTGCAAGCCAAGTCCGCCACCTTGCGGGGCAATTTGGCCTATAGCGCTTATTCTGAAATGTTCAGCGCCAGCAATGTCGAGTTTCTTGTGCAGGGCGAGCTCGGCGGCTCGACGCCGGTAAAAGGCTTTGAAACCAGCTTGATCGTGCCCCAATTGAAGATGGATCGCAGCCAGGCCGAATTGCGAGTCGAAAAACTGGCATATCGGGCCAAGGGCAGCTTGCCCGATCAAAGCTTCGATATTGCCTTCGATGCGCCCAGTCTGTCTGTATCGCCCGAGGCGGCGAAGGGCGAACCGGTTTCCGGCACAGTCAAGCTCACCAGCCGCGACGAGGTCCTGGGGGTGGCGCTGGGCCTGAGCGGAATAGGCGGCAATGCCCAGCAACTGACGCTCAAAGAGCTCAAGATAGATGGCGGGGTCAAGCAGGGCGACCGCCTGGTTCAGCTTAAGATGACCTCGCCGGCCAATTGGGACATGTTCGAGCGCAAGGGTGCGCTATCGGCCATGAAGGGCGACGTCAGAATAGAAGACGCGGCTTTGCCTGGCGGCAGTTTCGAAATTCCTTTCATAGGCAGTTTGCAGGCCGACCTGATCAAGGACGAGCTCGTCAGCGAAGTCAATGCCGTGCTCAGCAGCAGCAAGCTGGATTTCCAGGTCAAGGCAACCCGCCTGGAAGATCCTAAAGTCACTTTTAGCTTGGCCGCCGACAAGCTGGATTTCAATACGGTGTTTCCGCCAGTGGTTGTCAAGGCTCCACCCCTGCCCGCGCAGGACGGCGAGACGCCCCCGGCGCAGGCCCAGCCCAAGCCCGCCGCCGCGCCGCCCAAGCCGGTCGCCGCCGAAACGATGAATCTATCCTTCCTGAACTCCATGGATCTCACGGGGAATATCGCGATTGGCGAACTCAAGATCCAGGACGTGCAGGCCAAGCAGTTTGCCGCGGCCTTGCGCGCTGTCGATGGCAAGCTGGCCATCACCGGGCTCAAGGCGGATCTGTATCAAGGCAAGCTGGAAGGGCAAATTACGGCCGATTCCACGAATGCGCTGGGGGCTGATCTGTCGCTCAATAATGTGGCTCTGGGACCCTTGCTGCAGGACTTGTCCAAGGAAGGCCGCCTGACTGGACTGGGCAGTATCAATATTAAGGCCAATGCCCAGGGTTCGACTTTTCCGGCCCTCAAGGCGGATTTAACCGGCATGGTGCAGGCGCGAGTGCGCGATGGCGCGATCAAAGGGATCAACGTCGTGCAGACGCTGCGCGAAGTCAGCGATGCCGTGCGCAATATGTTCAGCGGCCAATTGCCCGAGGTCGCGACGCAGTTCGATATGGGGCGGCAAACCGACTTTGCCGCCATGGATGCCGATATCCAGTTCAAGCAAGGCCAGGGTACGGTCAAGAAGTTCAACCTTGTCGCTCCTTTGCTGCGTATTTCGCAAGGCACACCGGCATCGCTGGATATCGTCAATAACCAGATGGATGTCGGCATTAATGTACGGGTGGTCAATACGTCCACCGGGCAAGATGGCAAGGCGCTCGACGAGCTGAAAAACGTAACGGTTCCGCTGCGTATTTCCGGGCCTTTCGACAAGCTTGGCTATCAGGTGCAATGGAAGGAAATCGGCAGCAAGGCGGTAAAAGACGCCGTGCAGGAGGGCTTGATCGACTTGTTGGCCAATAAGGCGGGCCGTCCGCCCGCGGCGGCGCCAGCCCCCCAGTCTGAAAAAAAACCGATGGACCCAGTAAAAAGCATAGGCGATGCCTTAAAAGGACTTCTTGGCCAATGATGCCGACTCTTTATTTTCCTATTGCCGCCTGTGGCGGCACCGATAAACCGGATGCCCTCGCCTACGACAGGCGCTGGCTGGTGGTGGACGAATCGGGCAAGTGGCTGAGCGGCGGCCAATGCGAAAAGCTGGCCGGTATCAAGGTCGATCTCAGCATGGGATATCTGGTGATGCGTGCCGCGGGCATGCTGCGCCTGGATATCCCGCTGGATGTGATCGAAGACGATGACAGCGTGCGCGGACATGCGGAAATAGGCGGCCGGCAGGTGGATATCGTGGACGAAGGCGAATTGGCCGCTACGTGGGTGTCGAAGTTTCTGGACCGGCCATGCAGGCTGGTTAAGGTGCATCCCCAGGCTGCGCCGGTGCATTGGCCGGAGCGGTAAGGCGCCGATACTTGGCCAGCAGCATATCCTGGTCTTCCGGGCAGTCCAGGTCGAACACAATGCATTCGACCGGGCATACGACCTGGCACTGGGGCTCGTCGAAATGGCCCACGCACTCGGTACAATGCGAAGGCTCGATTTCGTAGATTTCCAGGCCCATCGAAATGGCGTTGTTGGGACATTGCGGCTCGCAGACATCGCAATTGATGCACTCTTCGGTAATACGCAGAGCCATGGTTTTTTCCTGCTGAAGCAATCGAATAAGGCGGCAACCGCCATGCTCGTGGCGCGGCGGCCTACGGTGCCAGGGACCTCTGATCAAATCCACCCGACTGCCGCATCCCCTTGACGGAGGGCCTGCTGCGTTGGAATTTGATCAGAGGGTTCCTAGTGTAATGCCGGGCGTCCGCTTGCGTCGCATTACCCGCATTGAATGTAGTTGTATTGCCTGGGCGGCGGACACTGCATTGCCATCATCAGGGCGGCAATGGACGCCAGCTTTGCATGGCGCGGTCTTATCTTGATTGTTCTTGATCTTGCTCTTCGCGTCTGGCCTTGGCTTTGCTGTGCAGCCATCGTTCCACCGAAGGGAATACGAATTTGCTGACGTCGCCGCCGAAAATCGCGATTTCGCGCACGATGGTGCCTGAAATGAATTGATATTGGTCCGATGGCGTCATGAACAATGTTTCGACCTCGGGCAGCAAATGGCGGTTCATGCCGGCCATCTGAAATTCGTATTCGAAATCCGACACGGCGCGCAAGCCGCGCACGATGACGCGGCCATTTTGTTCACGCACAAAATCCTTGAGCAGTCCGTCGAAGCTTTTGACCTCGACGTTGGGATAATGGCCCAGCACTTCCTGGGCGATCTCGACCCGCTCTTCTATGGAAAAGTACGGTTTTTTTGCGCGGCTGTGGGCAATACCCACCACTACGTGGTCAAACAGGCCGGCGGCGCGACGAACCAGATCTTCGTGACCGCGTGTCAGTGGGTCGAATGTTCCGGGATAGACGGCAGTAATCATGCGGAGTCCGAGTTTTCAAAAAGAGGTAGAAGACGGCATGCTTTCTGTGGCAATGCCGGGTTTGGGCTGGTTTATTTGCTCTGTGTCGGGATTATTGACTTTTTTTTGCAATGCAGCAAATCGTAGCAGATGGAAATGGACATGACCAGCCTTGGACAGGCGCAACACTTCGAAGGAATCCGGCGCGAGTACGGGAGCTTCGGATTCAATATACAACAAGCCGCCCGGCGCGAGAACCGCGGGCAGCCTGGCCCAAAGGCGATCCAGCCAGCCTAGTCCGAAGGGCGGATCGAGCATGATCAGATCGAAGCCCTTGTCGTCCAGGCGATCGAGCACGGCCAAGGCGTTGCCGGCATGGATGCGCACGTGCTCGGCTTTCAGGCGGGTTCTCAGGGCGCGCAAGGCGGCCACCGCGGCGGGATTGTTTTCGACCATCTGCACATGCGCGACACCGCGCGATGCGGCCTCGAAACCCAGCGCGCCGGTGCCGGCAAACAAATCCAGAACGCGCTTTTGCGAGAAATCGCCAGCCCACAGGTGGCGCAGCCAGTTGAACAAGGTTTCCCGCACCCGGTCGGGCGTCGGACGCAGTCCGGCGGCGTCGACGACGGGTATGGTCGTTCGACGGTAATCACCGCCTACAATACGTACTACATGTTTCTTCATGCGCGGTATGGGAACGTTCAGTGGTGTTAATCAAATATATTCGAGTAGTGTAAAACGTATGTTCAGTATTTTTAAGAAAAAGCCTTCTCCGCCCGCCGAAGCCCCTGCGCCCGACGCGGCGGCGCCTGGCGCGCAAGGGCCGATTTCCGCGCCCGAACCGGAGCCGGCGGAACAGGCCTTGCCCACTCCGGCGGACGGCGCGCAAGCCCCCGCGCCGGCGAATGAACCGGCGCTGGAACCCGTGGCGCCATCGCCTGCCGAGCCGGTTGCGCAACACATGTCATCGCCTGCCGAGCCGGTTACGCCACAAACGCCATCGCCCCCAGCTGCCGAAAAAAGCACGTGGCTGAGCCGGCTCAAGCAAGGCCTGTCGCGCACAGGGCAGAATATCGGCGGCCTGTTTGTAGGCGTAAAGGTCGACGAGTCGCTCTTCGACGACCTGGAAACCGCGCTTATTATGGCCGACGCGGGGGTTGAGGCCACTGAAAAATTGCTGGCGGCGCTAAGGATGCGGGTGCGCAAAGAGCGTCTTGCCGAAGCGGGCCAGGTGAAGGCCGCCTTGCGCGAAATACTGGCTGATCATCTGGCGCCTCTCGAAAAGCCGTTTCCTTTGGGGCAGGCGTCGCCGCTGGTGATCATGATCGCGGGCGTGAACGGCGCCGGAAAAACCACCTCGATCGGCAAGCTGGCCTATGCATTCCAGGCGCAGGGCGCCACGGTGCTGTTGGCGGCGGGCGACACGTTTCGGGCGGCCGCGCGCGAACAGCTTATGGAGTGGGGGGCGCGCAACAACGTCACGGTTATTGCCCAGGAAGGCGGCGATCCCGCCGCCGTGGCGTTCGATGCGGTGAATGCCGGCCGCGCTCGGGAGGCGAATGTGGTCATGATCGACACCGCGGGCCGACTGCCGACTCAATTGCATTTGATGGAAGAGCTCAAGAAGATCAAGCGGGTCATAGGCAAGGCGGATGGCGCCGCGCCTCACGAGGTATTGTTGGTTATCGATGGCAACACCGGGCAGAATGCGATTGCGCAAATAAGCGCTTTTGACGCCGCCATCAATCTAACGGGCCTGGTGGTGACCAAGCTCGATGGCACGGCCAAGGGCGGCACCTTGGCGGCGGTGGCGGCCGGCAGCCAGGGAGTACGGCCGGTGCCGGTGTATTGGATAGGGGTGGGCGAAGGGCTGAATGATTTGCAGCCCTTCGTAGCGCGAGAATTCGCGGCGGCTCTTATCGGCGATTAGGGCCTGTTGACGCTGAATCCCCGGTCTGCGAGACAGGTCAACAGTGGGCGTCAGTGCGGCGCACGATGCCGGATTACGGTGCTTGATCCGGCATTTCCCATCTGAACGATTTCGCTGTCATCCGGCACGTCCGGCGCGGGCATCGCCGCGTTCAAACCCGGATCAGGCTGGCTTGAAACGCCCGGCCCTGGCCAGGCTCGTGAATTCAGCCTGGGCTTCGATTCTTTTCTGGCTTTGCATGGCGCTTAGCCAACCCACGGCAAACAAGGCTTGGGGCTGGTCGGCGGCAATAGCCTGGTAATAGTCGTGCGCGACATATAAATCGTTCAGGTCGCCCAGCGTGTTCTGTGCGGCTGCCAGCGCATCGCGCAGGCGGGCAAAGCTTTTGCCGGACAGTACGCTCGCCGAGAATTCCATGCTGTAGCGCAGGCCTTTGACGCGCTTGCGCAGGCGATGCTGCGTTTCTATTTCCAGTTGTTCGAAGTGCAGGCCTTGCTGGCAAATATTGTTCAAGCGCTTGTTCAGTTGATCGCTCAAGGCTTTGCCCAGGTTGCCGGCAATGACAGGCGGCGCGGTTCTTTCTGTTTGGGCGAGCGTCCTGGCCGCCGGGCCTTCGGGTGGCGCTATCGGTGTGTCATCCCGTGGCTGGGCCGCTGCGCCCGCGTCGACAAGATGGCTCAGGAGCGCCAGCAGGGTTGTCTGGAATTCAACACTGGCGGCGAGCGTTTGCGTATAGTTGGCGGCTTGCTTTTCGGCGCTGGGCAGTATCACTTCGGGCATGCCTGCTTGTATCAGGCGAGGCGTCACGACAAGTTCGACGACATCCCGGTCGCGCGCCTGGCCCAGCAATGTAAAGTATTGACGCAACTGGCCGCCCAGCTCTTCTTCATTGATGGCTATCCATTTGCTGAAAAATTTCCAGCAGGATCTAAGGCGGCGGATACCGACGCGCAACTGATGCACATATTCAATTCGCATGTCGGTGGAAGCGTCGGAACTATCGACTCCCGCCAGGAACGTGGCATTGCGGATGATCTGATTCATACCGTCGTTGGCGCATGACTGGTAGGCCGCGTGTATTGTCTGCCTGGCTTCCAGCGTTACGGCGCCGGCGCGGCGCGGTTTTCGCATCAAGGCAAAATCGGGGGGCGCCATGCTGGTTTTCAGGGTGCCGCCGGTAAGCCGGGCCAGCGCATCGCCACGTTCCGACTTGCTGCGAAGGTCGAGCACCAGATTGTATTTTTTCAGCCATTGCTTGCCTTGGGCAAAAAGATGGCTGGCGTTGCCCGACACCAGTTCAAGCTCCAGTTCGCACAAGGGCAATTCGATTCCGCCTGCCTTGACCACACCCTGGTCATAGGCCAACTCGATTGCGCCGGCCCTGGTTTTTTTTGTCAATACCAGCCGGTTGACCAGGGTTTCGTAGCGTAGCTCCAGGGGGTATTCCAGTTTTCCCAGGGCGCGTTCGACGGGGGTTCCTTTGTAAACGCTTAGGTCCAGTATGGGGGCGAGCCGGGGCGTGTTGATTTCGATGCGCGTAAGCGCGTCGGGGCCGGGCATTTTAACGGTCTGCACCCAGTGATCGCCTTCTTTGCGCAATCGCAGGGCGATATGCGCCAAGGCGAGTTCGCGCTTTTCGGTGTCGAAATAGCAGGCATGCAAAGGCTGCTCTGCCGCATTCAGTTTGCGTAATTCTCTTTCGAGCGAGACCCGTTTGTTGGCGGGGACGTGGAATTTGAGTTCGCGTTCAAGCATGTTGGGACCTTGCCGGTTATGGGCTGATGTTACCGGGTTATTTTGCTAAAAATTTGACAGTTGCGTTTCAAAGAAATGACACTAGGCGCGCGCGGGCCTGTGGCCGAGTTTTTGGGAAATGGCCGTGGCGCAGTCTTTCAAAGCCAGGGCAATCGGCCCTTGCGGGCTGGCGTCGAAAAATGTGGACGGTCCCAGGCTGGTCAGCGCCAGCACGATATTGCCGCGAATGATCGAATACAGGGACCGACAGCGCATCGATGCCGGGTAGCGGATTGCCCAGGGCCTGCGCCAGGCCCGCTTGCCTGATGCGCGACAGCATGGCGTCCAGGATATCGGCGCTGGGCCGCAAGGGGCTGATGCTGGTGACGACCGCCGTGTCGCCGGCTTCGCGTTCTATATAGTGCTGAGCGATTCTGGGCGGCAGCCAGGCGGCGAAGACATGGCCTGTTGCCGTGTGCAGCATGGACATGACCGTACCCTTGCGCATATTCACGTGCACGGGATAGCTGGCTTCCGAGATATGTATCATGGTCGGTCCATGCGAGCCCAGCACGGCGATCGCCAGCGTATGCCCGATCTGGCCGGCCAGCCGATTGACTTCCGGCAGCGCGACGCGCACGGGGTCCAGGCGCTGCAGGCTGACCAGGCCCATTTGCAATGCGAATGGGCCTAGCTCGTACTGGCCGGTGACAGCGTCTTGCTGAACCAGGCCTACACGGGTGAAGCTGACCAGATAGGGATGGGCTTTTGCCGATGTCATGCCGGCGCGCGCGGCCAAGTCGCCCAAAGTCAGGGCGGCGCCCGTGTCGACCAGCGCCGCCAGCAGGGGAAAGCCGGTTTCTACCGATTGAATGCTGCGCCGCCCGTCGTTGGCGGGTTTGGGCACTGGTTTTTTTTCGCGCATGGATAAATGGTGTATGTTTTATCTGGATATTACCCGCCTTTGCCCGGCTGGATACGGGAAGGCGTTAAAATGGCCTAACTTTTTACTGAGTCTATTCGTCATGAACAAGCCATCCGATATGGATTTCGATGCTGCACAATCCAGCGATATCTCTTCTGTCACCGAAATCGTCGCCGAACTGCGCGCCGGCCGCATGGTGATCCTGGTCGACGAAGAAGACCGCGAGAACGAAGGCGACCTGGTCATGGCCGCCGAACACGTCACGCCCGAGGCCATCAATTTCATGGCGCGCTACGGCCGCGGCCTGATCTGCCTGACGCTGACCGAAGAGCGCTGCCGCCAGCTGGACCTGCCCCTGATGGTCAGCGCGCAACGGCACCACGCACGGCACCAATTTCACCGTGTCCATCGAAGCCGCCGAAGGGCGTGACACCGGCATTTCGGCCGCCGACCGCGCGCGCACCGTGCAGGCCGCGGTCGCGCGCGACGCCAAGCCGGCCGACCTGGTCCAGCCCGGCCATATCTTTCCGCTGCAGGCGGCGCACGGCGGCGTGCTGGTGCGCGCCGGCCACACCGAGGCCGGCTGCGACCTGACGGCGCTGGCCGGCCTGACGCCCGGCCGTCGGTGATCTGCGAAGTGCTGAACGACGACGGCACCATGGCGCGCCTGCCCGACCTGAACGAGTTTCGCCCGCGAGCACGGCATCAAGATCGGCACCATCGCCGACCTGATCCAGTACCGCAGCGAGCACGAGTCGCATGGTCGAGCGGCGTGGCCAGCGCCGCATGCAGACCGCCGCAGGGCGTGTTCCGCGCGGTGACTGTACCGCGACTACCCCCAGCGGCTCGCCGCACCTGGCGCTGGTGCACGGCGATATCGACGCCCGAGCGCGAAACGCTGGTGCGCGTGCACGAACCGACCATACGCTGCTGGATTGTTCGAAGTGGGCAACAGCAGCCATAGCTGGAGCGTGCCCGCTGCCCTCGAAGGCGATTGCCGCCGCGCCTTCCGGCGTTGTTGTCATGCTCAATTGCCAGGCGGGCGTCCGATTGCTGTTCAAGCAATTCGAATCCTGGAACCGAGGCGGCCAGCCACGATACGCAGGCTGCCGAGCGCGAAAGCCGCTATGGACTTGCTTACTTACGGCATCGGCGCGCAGATCATGCGCGATCTGAACGTAGGCCAGATGAACCTGTTGGCACGGCCACGACAAAATGCCTAGCATGACCGGGTTTTCCCTGACCATGACGGGTTACGATAGCTGGAACCGACTCTCCACCCCATAACAGGACATACTGACTCATGAACCCATATACCCTTACTCCCGATCTGAACGGCGAAGGTCTGCATATCTGCATAGTCCGTGCTCGTTTCAACGAGAACATCGGGAAGCCGGAACTCGAGATCCTGCCTGGAAGAACTGGGCAAGCTGGGCGTCGATGAGCGCGACATCATGGTGGTGACGGTGCCCGGCGCGCTGGAAATGGGCGTCACGCTGGCGCAAATGGCCAAACCTGCGAATTCGACGCGCTGATCGCGCTGGGCGCGGTCATACGCGGCGAAACCTATCATTTCGAAATCGTCAGCAATGAAAGCGCCGCGGCCATCAGCCGTGTAGTCGCTCGAAACCGGCATTCCGATCGCCAATGGCGTGCTGACCACCGATACCGAAGAACAGGCGCTAGAGCGCGCGTCCGACAAAGGCCGCGATTGCGCCCGCGCGCCGTCGAAATGGCCAACCTGGTGGCCGCGCTGGAACCCGAAGTCGAAGACGAAGACGATGAGGACGAGAAGAAGACAGGACGAAGATTTTGACGACAAGTAAAACGCAGGGCGCGCCTTCGGGCGCTGCTCCCAAAGCCAACACTCGCAGCGCCCGCCGCCGCGCGCGCGAATTCGCCTTGCAAGGCGTGTACTCATGGCTGCTGCAAGGGCGACGACCGGCCGCAAGAGGCGGGCGAGATCGACGCGCACATCGCGCGATGCCGAAGGGTTCGAGGAAGCCGACGCGACCTGGTTCAAGACGCTGCTGCATGGCGTCGCTGCGCGAAGCGCCCGGTCTGCGCGAGTAAGCTTCATGCCCTATCCTCGATCGTCCGCTGGCCGAATTGTCGCCGGTCGAGCACGGCATCTTGCTGATCGGCAGTCTTCGAACTGATCCACCATACCGAATGCCATACAAGGTCGCGATCAACGAAGCCGTCGAACTGGCCAAGTCGTTCGGCGGCACCGACGGCTTCAAGTTCGTCAACGGCGTGCTGGACAAGCTGGCCGCCGATGTTCGGCCCGACGAAGTGACAGGCAGCTGGCGCCGTTAGCCTGCAGCGGTCGTGTTGACATATGGCGAATTCGACCTTATCGCGCGTTATTTCTCCCGTCCGGCGCCGCCAGGCTTCCTGGGCGTGGGGGACGATTGCGCCTTGTTGCCGTCGGCGCCCGGCCATCATCTGGCCACCAGCACCGACCTTCTGATCGAAGGCCGGCATTTTTTTGCCGATGTCGATCCGGCCGCGTTGGGCCACAAGTCGCTGGCGGTCAATTTGTCGGACCTGGCCGCCATGGGCGCGCGCCCGGTGGCTTGCGTGCTGGCCTGGCCTTGCCCGTGCGATCGACGACCTGGCTGGCCGCTTTTTCGCGCGGCTTGTTACGAGCTTGCCGACAAGGCACGGATGCCCGCTGATCGGCGGCGATACCACGCGCAGCACATCGGGCATCGTCATCAGCGTGACGGTCATGGGGCAGGTCAGGCCGGAACAGGCCCTGCGCCGCGCGGCGGCCCGCGTCGGCGACGACATCTGGATTTCCGGCACGCTGGGCGCGGCCGATATTGCCTTGCGCCTGCTGCAACACACCTTGCCGGATAATCCGGCGTTGCTTGCGGCCACGCGCGCAGCCCTGGAAAGGCCATGGCCGCCCTGGGGCTTTGCGCAGCAATTGGCCGGCGTGGCGCATGCGGCACTGGACATTTCCGACGGTCTGGCGCAAGACCTGGGGCATATCTTGAAGGCCAGCAACTGCGGGGCGGAGCTGGATTACAATGCCCTGCCGGTGGACCCGGCCTTGCAGGGCCTGGACAGCCAGCTGGTGCAAAGCGCTGTCCTTGCCGGCGGCGATGTGTACCAGCTGTGTTTTACAGCTCCCCCCGCCGCCAGGCAGCGCATATTGGCGTTGGCTGACGCGGCATCGCAGCAGGTGGCGCGGGCAGGCCGGATTACAGCGGAAGCCGGGTTGCGCATACGGGGCGCCGATGCCAGGCTTATTATGCTGGGGAATGCCGGTTTCGATCATTTTTCCTGATCTTTCTTCGAAAATATTTTAAGACCCTTGTATGCCGGTTATTGATACTGACTCCCAGACCGATACTGCCTTCAAGCCCAGCGCCGCCTGGGTGTTCCGGTCTTTCCCCCGCATTATTTCATTTGGCTTGGGCAGCGGTTTGATCCGGCCCGCCCCAGGCACCTGGGGCACGCTGCTGGGATGGCTGTCGTGGGTGTTGCTTGTTGCGCCGCCTGCCGGATTCTTACCTGGCCGTTTTCTTGCCGGCCGCGTTTGCGCTGGGCTGCTGGACTTGCCATCGCGTGGGCAAGGAAATGGGCAGAAAGGACGACGGCGGCATGGTCTGGGATGAAATCGTCGCGTTCTGGCTGGTGCTGTGGCTGACGCCGGACTCCTTCCTGGCGCAATTGCTGGCCTTCGCGGTCTTCCGTTTTTTCGATATCGTCAAGCCTGCTCCCATCAACTTCTTCGACCGTCATTTCAAGAATGGTTTTGGCGTGATGTGGGATGATATCGTGGCGGCGGCCTATAGTTTGCTGGTAATCGCCATTCTGGTCAGACTCGAGGTGTTTCCATGATGAATAACGATCCTTTGGTTTATGCGCCAATACTCGGGCAATTGCTGCTTGATCGCGGCTGGATGCTGGCCTGCGCCGAATCGTGCACGGGCGGCTTGTTGGCTGCCGCCATGACCGATACGCCGGGCTCCAGCCAGTGGTTCGATCGCGGCTTTGTCACCTATAGCAATGCGGCCAAGGCCGAACAGTTGCTGGTGAATGTCGATACGCTGGAGCGCTTTGGCGCGGTCAGCGAAGAAACCGCCATGGAAATGGCGGCCGGCGTACTGACAGTGGCCCAGCCGGCGCACTTGAGCATATCCACCACCGGCATTGCCGGGCCTGGCGGCGGAACGCCGGGCAAGCCCGTGGGGATGGTGTGCTTTGGCGTTGCCCAGCGTACTTCGCAGGGCATCGTGACCCGCGCCATGACCAAGATATTCGAAGGCGACCGCCGGCAAATCCGCAATGCTTCGGTTGCCTTTGCGCTGGATGCCGCCATCAATTTCATCGAGCCGCGTTAATCGCATCCCGAGTCGCGCGCGCGGCCAGCGCGGCCGCTACGCGCCAGTCATCCCCGCCGCTGGCATACAGAATGGCGCGGGAAGAATTGATCATCATCCCCGTTCCCCGGCTATTGCAGCCGGCCTTGACGGTAGACAGTATGTCGCCGCCCTGGGCGCCGATGCCAGGCACCAGCAAGGGCATATCACCCACCCGCGCTCGCACCTTGGCGATTTCGTCGGGGAAGGTCGCGCCCACCACCAAGGCGCACTGACCATTGGTGTTCCATTGATCCGCCACCAGTCCGGCCACGTGAAGGTACAAGGGGGTGTTGTCTTTGGATTCGATGAACTGCAGGTCGGAGCCGCCCTTGTTCGAGGTGCGGCATAAAACGATGACCCCTTTGCTTTTCCAGGCCAGATAAGGTTCGATGGTATCGAAGCCCATATAAGGATTGACCGTGACCGCGTCGGCTTGATAGCGCTCGTAGGCTTCGCGGGCGTACTGTTCGGCGGTGGAGCCGATATCGCCGCGCTTGGCGTCCAGCACTATCGGCAAGCCTGGATGATGTTCGTGTATGTATTCGCACAGGGCTTCAAGCTGGTCTTCGGCGCGCTGCGCTGAAAAGTAGGCAATTTGCGGTTTTATGCCGCAGGCATATTGCGCGGTGACATCGACAATGGCGCGGCAGAACTCGAAAATCGCATTGGGCCGGCCCTGCAGCTCGGCGGGGAACCGTTGCGGATCTGGATCCAGCCCTATCATCAGCAGCGAATTGGAAGCGGCCCAGGCATGTTCGAGTTTTTGTGTAAAGATCATGAGTGCGTACAGAGTTTTCTATGGTTGCTACGGTATCAGATTTCAGGTCCGAACATGTGGGCGCCAATAACGGACAGCCAGACCAGGGCGCAAAATACAATCGACAGCATGACTGCCGCGCTGCCCAAGTCCTTGGCGCGTCCTATCAAGGGATGATGTTCGGTGGTGATGGTATCGGCCAAGGCTTCCAGGGCGGAATTCAGTATCTCGACGATCAGGATGAAAAACAGCGCGCCTATCAACAATAGCATTTCGCCTATGCCGCGGCTTATCCAGACTGCGACAGGAATAAGCAAGGCCGCCAGCAGCAGTTCTTGCCGGAACGCGGCTTCATGCCTGAATGCCGCGGCCAGGCCCTGGGCCGAGTAGCGCAAGGCATTGAACAAACGGCCAAAACCGCCTTTGCTTTTGTAGGGTGAATGGTTGGGAGTCATGGGCCAGGATAAGTATTGGCAAAGCCGCATGGACAAGAATTGCCCAGGCCGGCACAGATCGATATTATGCCTGTAAACCTGCAAAGCCTTTGCCGGGACGGTTGCGTGGCAATATGCGCTGATCGGGTCTGCTTCGAAACAAAGGGGCATCAAACAAAAAAGCCCTCGACGAATCGAGAGCTTCTTTTTCCTGGATGGCCTGGGCGCAAGGCCCAGGCCGGCAGAAGGAAGATGGCGCTGGCTTAGAAGCCGCCCATGCCGCCCATCCCGCCCATGCCACCCATGCGGGCTGCCGCCGCCAGCCGGCTTGTCTTCGGCGAGTTCGGCCACGGTGGCTTCGGTCGTCAGCAGCAGGGAGGCGACCGAAGCTGCGTTCTGCAGTGCGGTGCGGGTCACCTTGGTGGGGTCCAGAACGCCGAGTTCGATCATGTCGCCGTACTCGCCGGTGGCGGCGTTGTAGCCGTAGTTGCCCTTGCCGCTCAGCACATTGGTTGACGACCACGCTGGGTTCGTCGCCGGCGTTGCTGACGATGGTGCGCAGGGGCGCTTCGATGGCGCGCAGGACCAGCTTGATACCGGCGTCCTGGTCGGCGTTGTCGCCCTTGACCTTGGCGACGGCTTGCTTGGCGCGGAGCAGCGCCACGCCGCCGCCGGCAACCACGCCTTCTTCCACTGCGGCGCGGGTAGCGTGCAGGGCGTCTTCGACGCGGGCCTTCTTTTCCTTCATTTCGATTTCGGTGGCAGCGCCGACCTTGATCACGGCAACGCCGCCGGCCAGCTTGGCCACGCGTTCTTGCAGCTTTTCACGGTCGTAGTCGGAGGTGGCTTCTTCGATCTGCACGCGCACTTGCTTGACGCGGGCTTCGATGGCCTTGCCGTCGCCGGCGCCGTCGATGATGATGGTGTTTTCCTTGCCCACTTCGATGCGCTTGGCTTGGCCGAGGTCGGCCAGCGTGGCTTTTTCGAGCGACAGGCCGATTTCTTCGGAGATGACCTTGCCGCCGGTCAGGATGGCGATGTCTTCCAGCATGGCCTTGCGGCGGTCGCCGAAGCCAGGCGCCTTGACGGCGACGATCTTCAGGATGCCGCGGATGTTGTTCACGACCAGGGTCGCCAGCGCTTCGCCTTCGACTTCTTCGGCAATGATCAGCAGCGGACGGCTGGCCTTGGCGACTTGCTCCAGCATGGGCAGCAGGTCGCGGATGTTGCTGATCTTCTTGTCGAAGAGCAGGACAAACGGATTTTCCAGACGCGGCGACTTGCTTTTCCGGGGTTGTTGATGAAGTAGGGCGACAGGTAGCCGCGGTCGAACTGCATGCCTTCGACGACGTCGAGTTCGTTGTCCAGCGACTTGCCGTCTTCGACGGTGATCACGCCTTCCTTGCCGACCTTGTCCATCGCGTCAGCGATGATCTTGCCGATGGTTGCGTCGCTGTTGGCCGAGATCGAGCCGACTTGGGCGATTTCCTTGCTGGTGGTGCAAGGCTTGCGAAGCTTCTTCAGTTCGTCGACGGCGGCGGTGACGGCCTTGTCGATGCCGCGCTTCAGGTCCATCGGGTTCATGCCGGCGGCTAACGTACTTCAGGCCTTCGCGGACGATGGACTGGGCCAGCACGGTCGCGGTGGTGGTGCCGTCGCCGGCGTTGTCGGAGGTCTTGGAAGCCACTTCCTTGACGAGCTGGGCGCCGATGTTCTCGAACTTGTCTTTGAGTTCGATTTCCTTGGCGACCGACACGCCGTCTTTGGTCACGGTGGGGGCGCCGAAGGAGCGCTCGAGCACCACGTTGCGGCCCTTGGGGCCCAGGGTGACTTTGACTGCGTTGGCGAGGATGTTGACGCCGCGACGATGCGCGCGCGTGCGTCATCGCCGAACACTACTTGTTTTGCAGCCATGAAATATTCCTTGAATTGATTCAGTTCGAGGGGATCGGGAATGTAGCAGCGGACTTACTGGACCGCCAGGATTTCTTCTTCGCGAATGACGAGCAGTTCTTCGCCATCGACCTTGACGGCCTGGCCGGCGTACTTGCCGAACAGGACCTTGTCGCCGACTTTGAGGTCAACCGGAGCGACTTTGCCGTCTTCGTTCTTCTTGCCGGGGCCGACGGCCAGCACTTCGCCTTGATCGGGCTTTTCGGCGGCGCTGTCGGGGATCACGATACCCGAGGCGGTCTTGCGTTCGTTGTCCATGCGCTTGACGATCACGCGATCGTGCAAAGGACGAAGTGCCATGAAGGAACTCCTGTTTTAATGTCTATTGATGAAAAAATAAGCGTTAGGGCGGGGCGTTAGCACTCAACCACTACGAGTGCTAATTATAAGGACGAAGTGAATATCTTCAAGGGGGGGAATGGGTTTGTTACATATTGGTATCGTTTGCAGAATAACTTGAACTTTTTGCAGAATAACCTGAACCTTCCAGGAAAATTATCGATTGCCAGTGAGTTTGCTGTGGATTCTCATCCAGTTGTCGACTTTCATTCAGTCTGCAAATTACGTCACTCAGTTTGTAACTCCAAAAAACAGTAAAGACGGGCAAAAGATGCGCCCTACAAGCCTTTTTGGTCTTAACATGAGCTTTAGATCCTTGAGTTTTTCTGAAGTTTGAACACGGAATCACCTATCCGTGCTGTTTTCGACTCAGGGCACACAATTTTTACTATACGGCCAACGGTATTATCCGTACGAAACCCACATCGCCCGGTAGACAATGCAGCCATTGTCAATATCAGCGCATCAGCCGTGCGGAGTAAATCAGACGACTCCCACTACCAGTTGTCGCGATTGAACATCGCATCGACACTGTCAAACGGGCGCCTACTCGTCAAGATCGCTGAAAATCGATCGATCCTTTGTTTTCCTTGGAACGCTTGCAGAAGGTACGCCTGTAAAGAAACTTTCGCCTTCTTCGGCAGACTTGCGCGCTTCTACTTTTGACTTGGCATCATCAATAGCGTGTTGAAGCTCGCAAAGTCGGCTGGCTATACCATCGCCGTCTACATGGATTGACTGCAGTTCACTGACAAACGACTCGACCCTCGAAAATTGATCGTCAATGTCCGAGTCTGGATCCGCCTTCATTGAAAGATCATCAATTTGAGACGGAATTTCTTTTTCAAGCATATCCACAAGCTTGATCGACAATCTCATAAGCTCATGAGGCTGAAGTATTGCCAAAATTCTTTCGTTCGAGAGGAAAGAGACATCAAGCGCGCCAAAGGCCGCACGCTTTAGCAATTCGTAGGTGTTCCACCTCGTGGAGTCAGGAAGGAGCCCCATCGCGTGAGCCTTTGCGTGTATTAACACCTCGCCATGATAGTCGATGCCCATCCACCGGTTTGGTGATCCCTCACGGCCAAAAAAGCCTGGATCCGCCTTGAGAACAGACGCGACGATGCTATCTGGGGCGCGCCGGTCAAGGAACCGGAATAGCTGCTCGTTCAACTCCCTTTCGTTAGGGGTCTCGATCAGCCGCTCTACTAAGCTATCAAAGTAGCGCGACGGGATCAATACGGCGTCTTGCACGGTCTGTGCACCCTCGCAAACTACTTCCGCCAAAAGAGTTTCGGTCTTCGCTCCCTTGACGTATAGCTCGACTAAGTCCGGTCGCGAACTGAGAATGCCGCTGACAGCGTCGGCGAAGGTAGGATGGAAGTAGCTCCAGTATGGTTGACCACCGTCCTCACGTTTGACGAGGAACGCACCCTCCAGCTGCTCTAGGGCTTGTGTTACCCCTGCTACGGATGTTCCGTACTTATCGGCAACAAGCTTGCACTCATCGTCGGCAAAGTTGTGTACTGGAAGCCGGGATCTGGACAAGAACACTAGTGTCATCGCTGCCTGTTGGGCCTCCGTAAGTTTCGGAAAGTACCCCTTAGGAACTCCTGAGGGGCACGAACGAACTCCGTTAGGTCCTTAGGAATATTTCGAATCCCTGCGGTATAGTTAGGATCACCGAGTCTTCTGGCGATCTCTGGAAATAAACTAGCCTCCTCGGCTAATGATTGAAGATACGGCTTAACACTTGTTTTCCACTTATTTGGTTGCTGCCCAGCCTTTACATGGTTGTATAGAATTTGCTGGCGCTCTTCGGGTGAAAGCCCCCCAACATTGACAACAGCTTTTCTATTCGCCAAGAGCGGATGATTGCGCGTTCCGAGCTTGCTGTTCGCCTCGTTCCAAATATGAGTTCTCGAAGTGAGGATGAAATGATTTCCTTGTTCAATTGCAGCCTTCATTTTGGGCATGAACTCAATCCAGGCATTGACGTAATCGTCTCGCATTTGATTGGCGCCAAATGCGTCGTCAACCCAAAACAGCCTCCGCGGCTCGTTTGGATTCCAATGAGAACGCATGTCCAACGGACCTTCGCACTTAAAGCACTCCAATTGGTTGGAGTCGATCGCCATTGTTGAGAGAATCGCGGCCAGCATCGACTTTCCGATGGCAGGAGGTCCGAGCAATAGAACCAATTTATGCTCTCCAAGGATTCGGATGGCCGTTTTTGTGAGCTGTAGTGGGTACATAGACGCGCAGACTAGGAAGCAGGTGGGCCAATAATGCTCGTGTTTGTGATGCTGACCGTTCATCGACGATCATCGAAAGGTCGCCCAGACCATAAACACGAGGAACGAGGGCACTCAGCCTTACGCTCTTCTTGATTTCTCCCGCGATCCACTCGCGACCAAGAATGTACGGCTCCTTAACGCCTCTAGCGAGCAACTGATCGCGAATTTGACCTGCGATTGGTGCATCCACGCCCAGGCTGGTGATGAAGTAATAGGTGTCGGCCCGGCCTTCTGCTACCAGGGTCTCAACTTTCCTCAGTTCACCAGTGATGTCCGAAACCTTGAGCCTTTGCTCAGCTTTAGCGCTGAACTTGCACTGGACTGTGCCTTGCTTGATGCCTTCCGTCGCCGATAGGAGGAAAACAGCGTCCTGACCACCGTCTTGTGCCTCTCTGTAGATTGATATGGTGCGCTGGAGCGACTCCTCGCTAATTTGGGCGCACAAGTCTTGGAACGCTTTCCAGCCCAGCGTATGCAAGGCAAAGTCGGTATGGTAGGCTTGAGCTATAGGTGTGGCGTTCGGCATAGTGTAAAACTCTTCTGGAATAATTCTGGTGTCATGCAGAGACGTCAGCTCCTTGAGGGGGGGGAGTCATGCAGTATTTACCTTGAGCGTTGCATATTCGCCAACATAGTTTGCTTCTCGTTTTGGTTTACGTCCTTTCTGAAGAGGGGCAAACTCCGTACTAATGAGCATAGAGTAAGCTACGTGAGGCCTGCCTTGCGTTTCTTAGCCATTTCTGTACTGCGTGTTTCAATCCGTGCTCGCCAGACCTCTAACGCCATGATATCGGCTAGAAGTTCATCGGGTTCAGGGGACAGCGACACCGCCCAAGAACGCTTTGTCGTGTGTGTAAATTGGAGCACTTTGTCATTCCCGCATTTACTTGGGCGTAGTCATCATTTTCGACAGCTACCCCGGCGAGCCCGCTGTGTCTGGATGCCTTCTTCGGAAACGCAGGATCACTTCGCGCAGCAATACCTCCTCGACGGCACGCTCCCACGCCATGCGCAAAAAGAAGTAGGCGTCGACGGTTTGTTTTCGGTGCTCTTGTTCTTCGCCGTCCTCGTGAAGTTTGGCAATGGATTGATGTTGGGCCTTCAATGTACCGATTCTCTTGCTAGTATTTTTTCCCTCGAACGGCAGTTCCGGATCAGAAACCCCAAAGCCTTCAGCGCGTCGAGTCAAGCTTTGGGTGGTGATGTGTGCACCAACCAGTTTTGCTTCCTCAGAGAGTAGGCATAGGAAATAGATGTCGTGGGTGAACACGATCACCTGCTCTTTGCGCCGCCTCGACAGCCAGACGTTTTGCTACGCGCTCGCGTCGGCGGTGATCAAGTGACGACACTGGATCGTCAAACACGATGCCGCTCTTACCTCCGTTTAACCCAACCTCAGCCAGAAAGGATCCGATTGCAATAGCACGTTGTTCGCCCTCGCTCAATATGTCGCCGGGATTGCGGCTCTGCGGCAGTTCTAACTTTAATTTGTGCAGGGCCTTTCCCCGGTCCGACCGGCTTTGTAGTGCAACGCGCAGCGCGCCGACACCTAGCGCCTTGAATTCGCGGTTAAGTGCTTCGGCCAATTCCTTGGAGACTATTTTTTCGGCCAATTCCGACGCTTTGAGCGAGATGGCATTGGTCTTTACGGCCGATAGGCACTTCTTGAGCTTGAGCTGATGGTCTAGTCGAGTTACCGCTGTGACGACGGCGCTTTTGACTTGGCTTAATCGCACTCGTGCATCGAGTTCGGTGAATTGCTTTTGAAGCGTAGCACGCGCCTTTTCGTCCGAAGCCTTCTCCAAGGCTTCGGCGTCGGTATTAAGCTTGTCAGCCAGTGCCTGGAGTCGTGATGCCGGGTTGATCAGGGGCTGTTTGGCATCGTCCCACTGGTGTGAGATCACGGCAGCCTTGATGGCTTCCTGACGGGCGGTCATGGTAGGCTCGAAGGCTTTGGTATCTGCAGCAAGTTTGGGGATCAAGAATTTCTATTTCGCCATAGGTCACATCGTCAAGATTCAACGCCAGGACTTGCGCAGCGAACGGCTTGTATTCAGAGTACAGAGCAGTACGGCGTGCTTCAGAGGTTCTTTCCGCTTCCTGCTGTATGAAGGCCTCGAAGCGTAGTAGACGTTTGGCGCCTTCCGTTAGAGGCTGTTGGCAAAGCGGGCACGGAGCGTCTATGCCTTAGTTCGGGGAACGCCTTGTTCGGATGAGACTCGAGCGCGAACTTGCGAGCAGCATCGAAAAGTTCTCGCCAAGCCTCGCCGCCGGTGCCCGGTAATAAGTTCTCACTGTCCTTGAACTGCGTGGCTGCTAAAGCGGCCGCCGTCTGCGCGGTGCGATAGTCGTTTGCGAGCTCTCGCAGTTTCGTAACAACGGATTGATCTACCAGTGCGCCCTTGGTGATCGCATTCGCTGCGATAGCCGCGACACGGCGGGCTTGTAGGCGCAATTGAGCTGCCTTCTCCTTTGGGTTGTTCTCTTTCAAGCTCGTGTTCAGCGTTGTGTGCTGGATCAGTTCCTCGGGTGTCAATGTGGCGAGTGCATCAATCTGAGTCTGGGTGGTTTTTGCGGAAAGTGATGTGATCAGTTTGCCTACAAGATGTGTCACCTTGCAGGAGTACGAACGCTGAGAGATCGACAGCAGACTGGGTGTATTCAATCTCGATCGAGGCCTTTAGTTGTTTGCAGACTTTTGCCAAACCCTCGAAGACATCGAGTCCGTAGGGTACGTAGGAGAAATCGTCTTCGCTGTCGAGGTAGGCACGGGCGCAGCGTGAGTCAAAGATGGCGAATGAAGATAATGCATCGTGTGCTGCCGTGCCCAACACCCAATGTGCATCGTGCGCGACACCATCGATGGCAATCTCGAAGGTAGCTTCAGGAATGCCTGCTTTGCCCGAAGGTAGGTTGGCGTTTGGATGAATCGCCTCTGTCTGATCACGTGCACGACATGCACGCTTGAGTACACGCGAATATCCCGATTTTCCCTGAACCATTGTCACCGTAGATGACTGTCATCCCGGAAGGGTTGAATCGGCAGGTGTTGGTTGTGTCGGCGATTGCATTGACGTGTCGTAAGTTTTTCATCGCTCGGAGTTCCAGATGGGCCGTCACCTTGACTGGTGCAGGGATCTGGTCGGCGGTGAGTGGTCTGGGCTTACGGTTTTTGGTATCCGGGATGCCGTGTTCCACTTTGAGTAGCGCGAACAGGTCCTCCCCGTCGTCCGCTGTTAGCTTTTGTTTGGCCAGCAGACGTGCAACAGCGTCGCTTTGCCATTGAGGCAGCCCCTGCGTCCATTTCAGTATCTCCTGCAATATCGTCATGAGGCTCCTCCAGTCGCCGTTAAGACTATTCATTCTCCGGAGGGGATCGTGACGCTTGTCCCCCCGCAACTACGTACAGCAATACTAACCGTTTCAAATGGAAACATATGGTCTGGTGGTCTGCTTGTCACAGGCCGGTGTGCGGTGGATGAAAGGTGCTGTGAGTGCTATGCTGACAAATCGAGCTAAATATAGAGTTTTAGCTCGATTTTTTAACAGTACGTCTGGTTGCGTGGGTTATCCATGCGATATTGGATTATCGTGCCGTCAACAATGCGTCGGATCACCTCACGAGCGGTATCTAGCGGTACGGCAAACCACTCCTGCGGGCGATATGGTTTTCCGTCCTTGCCTATCAGCGTCATGTCTAGGCGCTGCGCCGAGAGAAACCCGTGAATCAGTGTTTCGAATCGATGGGGGTTCAAATTGAAGCATTCTATTGACGACACAATCTGAATTGGGCTTTCCAGGAAAGCAATGTCACGTTCTGCATTTTTTGTGCGTTCTCTCTACGGTATGTTCGGTATAGCCGAATCTTGTATAAGCCTGGAAATTGCTTTAGCGCAGGGTTATCGCCAAGCGATTTAACGATGTAGATAACGCCTGACCGCTTATCCTTGTGGGTGATGTTGTTGAACGCATCGACCAGGTAATCTGAGTTTTGCAAAATTCGACGACCGTTTTCATCTTTGTAGAGAGACCTGGCTAGTGACCGCAATAACATGTTCGACTCGGTGCCGTTTTCAAAAATCAACCGCAAACGGGGGTTAAATCGGTCACGAGCATCGTCATCGTTCAGTACGTCATCAATGAAACACATCACGCCTTGTAGGACAAAGGCCTCCCCCTTGACGATTAGAGACTCCCTTGCAAAGGGAATGGACTGCGCTGAGTCCTCCCGTAAGTCCTCATGAAGTTTCTTGAAAATGGGTTCAAATTGCCAGAAATCATCGCAAGGGGTGCGCTGTGCAACCTCATCAGGGGCTTCCCGTTCGATACCCTGTACATGCTTTAGATCGAAAATGCTTTGATCTGCTATGTCTAGCAAGCCGCCATCATCGCTGTTGAAAATATCATCCAGCGAAGTCACATTGTCAGGAACAATGGTCGCAACAGGCATAGACTTGGCCGACTGTACAACAAGTAGGCCGTGGCGATCATAAGGCTGCAATGCAGACCATTGAGTTGTATCCTCAACAATTGTTTCCAAGCGCCGGCTTAACAGTCGTTCTGTTTGGTCTTCACTGAGCGATAACGGACGACGACCTTCACGATCAATAAATTGATTGATGTCATCAAAGCGAGTAACCCGAAGGTCGGTCGGGCGTGGCACAGTTGCCCTTACCTGAACGTTTAACAGACCCAGTTCGTCCGGGGTATTGAATATATCGTCCAGTGAGGTGAATTCCCGTTGTTTCTTTTCTGAAAGTCGAAGCATGAATTGACCCTTTCGATTCCATCAAGCCGGACTAGCCGCAGCTGAACCTGCTTTCTGAAGTCGCTCCATCTTCTTGCGTTTTATATAAACTAGACATTGTGCGAGCCGTGTTTCGAATTGATCGCTTGATGTTAGTGAAGGCTCACGCTCGTTTTCTTTATGAAATGCGATGACCTTAGGCCAAAGAATTACGGCTTCTTCTTCGGTCATTTGAATACTTCCGCCTGCCGCGACTTCCTGAATTGTTTTGAGCATCGGTGCCGTTACCGATTTTGATAGAATTTCGTAAGCACCCCGGAAGGGATTTACCTGATCAATCAAATCAATATTGATGTGCTCAATGTTGATGAACTTCTCGCCCAGCCTCACAAATTGGCGAGTACCCATATCCGACTGTTCTTCTGCACCGTCAGGGCGCCCAGCGGTGCGATTTATCGTCTGCCCTGTTGCGTCGATGATGTCGGCGTATTCCGGCAAGTCTGGCTCTGACACCACACCGCCACCAGATCGTATCAACATCGTTGTCAACACACCCTGGCGTACTTGCTCCCTCTCGTCTTCGTTTAAATCGGGATAAGTGGTTTCAATGATCTTAGGTAGTTCAGTGTGGTTGATCACTTCGGGATCGACGGTGGGGCTGATTAATGCGCTGGCGACTTCAGGCTTTTGAATCAGCGCTGCGATCAATTCATCTGACCCCGTGTTCAGAATCTGCGCGACACGATCGGATACAGGGTTGGTTGTATCATCAATAATAATGGTGCCCGGTTCCAGTATTTCACCCGGCAGCATCCGTGAGCGCGGCTTGAACGTAACATTAGGGGCCAGAATTTGCTCCATCAACAGCGACAAGGTAATGGCCTTGAGCATGTTGTTGACGGATACCTTTACGTCTTCGTCTTCGGCGTCTGGCTGAGCGATCAGGTTGGTAAATTGAGCATGCACCTTGCCCTCGCAGTCACGCGTAGCACGGCCTATGATCTGCACTACTTCCGTCATAGAGCTACGAAAACCTATCGTCAGCACATGCTCACACCACGGCCAGTCGAATCCTTCTTTGGCCATGCCCAGCGCAATAATGATATTTACGTCTTCGGCTCGCTTAACTTGACGTAGGTAGTTTTGTACGAGAGGCCGAATCGCCGGATTATCGTCAATCAGGTTGGCGACTTTCAGAATGGTGCCGTCAGGATGCCTGACCGAAAAAATGCCGGTATTGGGGTCTTGCTGTATGACCTCACCAATGGCATCCAGTATGTGGTCGGTTTCGTTATATTTATCCTTGGTGGACTCCCCCGAGTTCACGTTCGGAATATGGATAATGGTTTTCTTGTGAGGGTCTAGCACTTCCTTTAACGCGTCGATGTAGCGGCCCTGGTAGAAGTGATAGCCTATTCCCAACGACTTCAGATACTTATAGCCGTTAAGCTGCTCATAGTAGGTATAGGTGACTTTGGTAAACAGCGCTTCATCTTCAGGCGGCAAGATCGGTACGGCGTCGCCACGAAAATAAGAGCCCGTCATCGCTACAATGTGAGCGTCGGATTGCCTCATCAAGGTATCGATCAGGTTGCCAAGACGATTCTCGCCTGTCTACCGACACATGATGAAACTCGTCAATGGCTACCAACATGTTGTTGAAGTCAGCAGGCTGCAGCTTATCGAAGGCGAAGCGCAGGGCGGCATGGGTGCAAACCAAAATCTGCTCTGTCGGGTTGGCCATGAACCGTTGAAATGCTGCGACTTTGTTCGATTCAGTACCTGCAATGCACAGGTTGTTATGCGGCAGGACATTCCAGTCAGCAAAGAAGCCCTGGTCAGATAACTTGGTGTTTTGAAAAGACCCGCCAATAGACATTTCAGGTACGGCAACGATGACTTTGCGCAAGCCTTGATTTACCAGCTTGTCCAAGCCAAGAAACATAAGCGCCCGCGATTTTCCCGAGGCCGGAGGCGCTTTTAACAGCAGATATTGATTACTTCTAGCTTCGAAGGCACGGGCCTGCATTTCTCGCATACCAAGGCTGTTCAAGTTGGAGCTTTTGCCTGTTTGAGTATATTCAACTTTTAGAAGATCAACCATTACAGGTCCTCAGCAGTCAGGGTTTCGAGTTTTTTGTTGCGGGGTACACTTTGCTTTCTCGGTGTAGGTTTCAACGATTTATGCTGTTCGTTTGCGATCAATTTCTCATAGCGCGCGAATAGGAACTCCAGGCGCTCTATCGAGTCTCGAAAAGGCGTGCGCCGATATAGTTTTTCAACCGCAGCGTCGAGTGCCTTGTGCGCAGCCCTCAATGGCTCAGGCATTTTGTCGGGGTCGTACAAGTCAGCCAGCGTTTTATCGGGATAGTCTTCTCGAATCAGCAAAACTTGTTCAGCAAGTTTTTCTATGTGCTGACGATCAGCGTCGGAGCTATCCGGCCAAGGGAATGTGTTGTAAACAAGGCCTGTGGAATAGCCATAATCGCTTTTCAGACGACCACAAACTGTCCGCATCCAATCAAGATGCATAGTCGAACCAAGAACTCCAAATTCGTAGAGCGTTCCATTAGGAACTAGGTAGTTTTTGTTACTCGATACCTGCGAACTTACCATCATTCCGATTGGAACATAGGGGCGTCGTTCAGAGGTAAAGCTCGGAATAAGGATGTAAGCTCCCGAAGCAGGCTGGTTGTTTTGCCAAAATAAATGAGGTGAAGTAGCCAGGGCGCGTGTCTGAGCGTTCGTGCTTTTCAACCGGGATTCGGAAACTAAATTAAGACGCTTCTGTATATGCGGAATGTCTAGCGCCTCTTCTAGATCATTGTTACCAATCCAGAGGCACCAACGGCGTTTACTGTTAATAAACTCGTCGGCACCATAAATTCTTCTTAGCCATTTGGAGGACTTGGGTTCGGCTGCAATCACTTCGTCATACTCGTTTTGGTTGAATAATAAGTGTCCGCCATCAGAAGGTTGACTACCCCGAATCATTTTTGGTACGTCACATAATGGCTTTGTGCGGCTAACAACCACAATATCCTTTCCTTCCAAAAGATAAGGGCTGATATTAGATACAGTCTGGTAATGCCAATGGCCATTCAGATTTCGGCAAATATTTTTTATTCGGGGGGTTTCTGATAAGCCAATCACTGTTACGTGTACTCCGGCATTCAAACGGGCATTGTTTTTCCAAGGGAAAGGCTGATAAGCGATATGAAGGCTAATACCAAGGCCCAGTATCCGCGGCCATAGGAGTGCAACCTGCTCACCCTGACAAATAGAATTCGTGGAAACAAACGCAATTTCGGCTTTGCTTCCTTTAATGTAATTAGCGCCCAACCAAAACCAGCAAGTCACGTAATCAAGGTCTTTGAATTTTTTGAAATCATGGAAAATAAATTCCATATCTTTCTTTTGTTCGTCAGAACGTGAGTTATATCCCAAAAAGGGGGGGTTGCCGAGCACATATACTTCATCTTCGGCGGTTTTTCTGGCAAACGCTATTCCAATCAACTCGTAGACTGTTCTCCCGAGCAATATGGCCGCTGGCTTTCAACGGCAACATCAGTTCTTTATGCCCAAACTCTGCCTCAAAGACCTGATTCATCTGGTGTTCGGCCAGCCATAATGAAAGCGTAGCGATCTCGTGGGCGAAGTCGTCAATTTCGATGCCGTAAAACTGCGTCAGCCTGATGTTGCTGAATAATTCGGACTGTTTGCTAACAGCGTTCAGGCAGCGTATGACCTCAATTTCGAGTTTGCGCAGCTCTTTGTAGGCAATGATCAGGAAGTTGCCTGACCCGCATGCCGGGTCGAAGACTTTGATCTTGCCGATGCGAACCAGTAGGGCTTTCAGCTTTTTGTCGCTGTCCTTGCCGCTGTTGCGCGCTTGTTCAAAGTCCGCATACAACTTATCCAGGAAGAGCGGCGGAATTCGTACCCTCCATGATGTTGGAAACAGACGTGTAGTGCTGGCCGAGATTACCTCGTTGATCTTCTTCAATAACGGCCTGAAACATCGAACCAAAAATATCAGGGTGGATTTCCGACCAAATCAGTGCACCGCATTCCAATAATAGGCGGCGTGCTTTTGCGCCGAACTCAGGAGTAGGTTCATCCGTCTGGAACAGTCCACCGTTCACATAGGGAAAGGCGGTGAGATGCACAGGCTTGCTTGTTCGTAACGGACTATTTGTTTCTGTGTTCAGCATCATGAACAGGTCAGAGAAGAACTGATCCACGTCCGAGCCGTCTTCTCGGGTGAACGACTTGATTGTGTTCGTAAATTGCTGCTCTGCAAAAATTCCGGTACTTTCGGCAAAGAAGCAAAACAGCAATCGAGTCAGGAAAACATTCAATGCATGAATATCTTCCGGTTTGGTCAAGTCGTTACGTTCACGGATCAAGTCGAAAAGACGCCCCATCTTTTCTGCCGCTTTGACATCAGCTGGATTTTCGGCGTGACCGACATATTTTTCATGCCCCGCCAAGGGCAGGAAGAAGCCGTATTGACGGTACAGATCTGGAAATGCCACCTCAAGGCGATCATCAGCCTTCAAGTCGATTGCAACTAAATCGGTGAAGTCCGTGACAATTACGAACCGGATGGCATTGCTGCGAACGGATCACTGCTGGCTAACTGATCTGCTGCGTCAAAGATGTTCTCGCCTGGCGTGGTCAGGCTTAAAGTACAAGCCTTTCTTGAGTGCGATTTCCCCGACAGCTTTATCATTGGCTACATTACGGGAGTGACCGTTACGAAGCTGCGTAATCGTCGCTTTGGGGTAGCCATATGCGCTCATGAAACCGAAAATGAATTCGGAATTGTCTTGCGCATTGCCGAGCGTTTGTAAGGCCTCGATGATTTCCGCTTGATTTATTGCCGCCATGTCTTGCCTTGAATCGTTTTGAAGCATCTTAGTGCAAATACTTATGTGTGGGTAGGATAGCAAGATTGCTGAGTCAACGCTGAAATGGTTTAAGCGGGCGGGTTGTTCGGTACCAAAGAATTTATGCCTGAGTTGTTAGGGGCTAGCTCGCTTGTCGCGGTGTCTGGTACCCTAATCTGTCAGGCTCCGGGTATGTCATCAATGTCCAAGCAGACTTCATGCGCTCGTTCAATAAACGCATGGTGATTCCCGTTGCTGCCTCTTGCCCAGGCGCCAAAGCCCGCAAAGACGCTCAATCCCTTGTTTCATATAGAAGGGGTTGAGCATTCAATGGTGACCCAGTACATGGCTGCGGTTCCCGTAAGGGCCTCAAAGCCGCGGTATTCAACGTTCAAAATCGCCATGATGATATCGTGGCCGCAATAGACTTCTTGTTTCACGGATTTGTCGCCTCGTTCCCGAACAGATAGAAAATAGCTACCAAGAGCACGGGAGCCACGAGCGAATGTGCACATATCCGCCGAGGCGATATCGGGTTTGATGGACGCTGTCCTTGCAACCGATGCGATATTCCTTGGTGTCTGCGCGGCAGCACGAACGCTGCTGGATCGCGGAGAGGTCATCGAAATTCCGCTGACGCCGGCTTCTGAACTACTGGCCCAGTTCGCGTTCGTTACCTTGCAGGGTCGTACGGTCTCGCCGGCGGTGGAAATAGTACGCAATTTTTGCACCTTGATGGCTCGCGCCGAACAGTAAATGGCAGTCCGAGCCCATATGTTTTCGGCGCTTAGCGGTTCGACGATAAGACGGCTCTTGAATGTCGCCTTTACTTCAATGTTCGCTTGGCCTCTGTTTTTTCAACTGGCATACACTTGAATTTATAGACCGCCGCGCACGGGTCAACCACCATGCACGCGGCCTCAATAAACAGGAGCTTTGCATGCAAGACCTTTTGGCGGACTGGCGGCCGCGCCTCATCGCCATCGCCACGGCCGGTGAGCAGGACGACGGTGCGCACGACCTCAGCCATCTGGAGCGGGTATGGAGCGCGGCGCTTATCTTGTCGGCCGATCATCCCGAAGCCGACATGCAGGTTGTTCAGGCCGCGTGCTACCTGCACGACCTGGTCAACCTGCCCAAGAACCATCCCGAGCGCGGGCAGGCCTCCCGAATGGCGGCGCGCCAGGCATGCGCCGCGCTGGCCGCGGCCGGCTTTCCCGCCGGTAAACTGCCCTTGGTGGAACACGCGATCGAGGCGCACAGCTATTCGGCCGGCATTGCTGCGCAAACCATTGAAGCGAAAATCGTGCAGGACGCCGACCGCCTGGACGCGCTGGGGGCGGTCGGCCTGGCGCGGATGTTTTATGTCGGCGGTCGATTGAGCCGGGCCTTGGCGCATCCGTCGGATCCGCTGGGTCGGCATCGCGAGCTGGACGATAGCCGCTATACCCTGGATCACATCGAGACCAAGCTGGCGCATCTGCCCGGCACAATGCAGACTATTGCGGGACGGCGGCTGGGACAGGCGAGGCTGGACTGGCTGCGCCAGTTCCGCGATACCTTTGTGCTGGAGTGGGGCGGCGGGATAGACTGAAAGCCGGGCAGCCGGGAAGAGCCGCCGCGGCGCGATATTCCTGGACCGATGCAAGCGCCCCGGGCGGCAGTTTGCGCTGGTGGTTTATTGATTCAAGCTGATGTGGTTGTTCTTGATGAACACGCCCCAGCGTTCATATTCCTTTTGCATCCGGTTGTTCAATTCCTCGGGGCTGCTGGCCACCACCTCCAGGGACTGGGCGGCAAGGGTCTTTGCGGTTGCGTCATCCAGCAAGGCTTTCTTGACTTCGGCGGACAGGGTCTGAATGATTTCGGGTGGAGTGCCCGCGGGTGCAAAAAGGCCCATCCAAGAGGTAACGTCGAATCCTTTTATGCTTTCGCCGATGGTCGGGGTGTCCGGGAAATTCTTGGAGCGCGTGGATTGCGTAACGCCCAGCAATCTAAGCTTTCCGCTTTTTATATGCGGCCCGGCGGCAGCCAGGGCGACAAAGGCGGCCGGTATTTGGTTGCCGACCAAGTCGGTTACGGCCGGCGCGCCGCCTTTATAGGGAATGTGCACCAGTTGCGCGCCGGTCAGCTGTTTCAACAATTCCCCGGCCAGGTGATGCGGCGTGCCGGTGCCGGGCGAACCAAAGCTCAGGCCGTTCGGCTTTGCCTTTACGTAAGCGATCAGCTCGGGGATGGAATTCACGGGCTGTTGCGAATTCACGACAAGCCCCACATCGATCTTTGCCAGCAGTGAAATGGGCGCCAAGGCAGTGCGCGGATCGAATTTCATGCGCGTATAAAGATGCGGGTTCACGGTGATGTTCGAATCTGGGATCAGCAGTAGCGTATACCCGTCGGGAGCGGATCTGGTTACGAGTTCGGTGCCGATATTGCCGCTTGCGCCGGGCTTGTTCTCCACGAAAAATGTCTGGCCCAGGCTGCTGCTGAGTTGCTGCGCCAGTTTGCGCGCGACAATGTCGGTCGATCCGCCCGCGGCATAGGGCAAAATAATCCGGACCGTCTTGTCGGGATATACGCCGGCGTTGGCCGCCAGGGGGATAAGTGCAAGGGCCGCGGTAATCAAGCAATGCCCAAGCCTGTGCGCAAGAAATGTTGTCATGATGTTTTGTCTCCAGTTTTTTTAGGATGCTGCCGCGATTTTGCTTTATGCGGTGCCGACGACAGGCAAATCCGGCTTTGCACGGCCGGCGTTTACGCTCCGGATCATGTCCTGCAGTTCTTGCCGCGCATGGCGGTAGCCCGCATCGTCAAATCGGTTGATCATTTCATGCGGGTCTTCCCGCAGATCATAAAGTTCTCCCGCATCGGAGTTCATTTCATGAGTCATCCGGTAGCGCTCGGTTCGGACTGTGCGCAAATCAAGCGCCACACCCACGCGGCCCGCGCGCAGATCCCATTCGTTGTAGGCGAAATCGCGGCTTGAAGCGCCTTCCAGCAGCGGCCGCAGCGAGGATCCGTCGACAGGCCGGCCGGGGCTTGCGCCGGCATAATCGGCGATGGTGGAAAAGATGTCGACGGTCGATACCGGATCGCGGATGACTTGCTTTGCCGGAATGCCGGGGCCGCTCATGATCAATCCCACGCGCATCAGCCCGTCATACATCATGGGGCCTTTAAGGGTTAAACCATGGTCGCCCAGCCAATCGCCATGATCGGTCGTGAATATTACGATGGTGTTTTCGGCCAGCCCCAGGCTGTTCAGTTCGGCCAGGATACGTCCGACATTGTGGTCGATAAGGGAAATCATTCCATAGTAATTTGCGGTCAACTCCCGCAATTGGGCGTCCGACAGCTCCGGGATGCGGGAGTATTCGGTGCGCATTTTTAGGAGCTCGCCAGACAGTTTTGGAACGGACTCGATGCTGGCTCGGTGCCACCATGGACGGCGGTCCAGATCGCGCGCGCGATGCTCGGGCAAATCGACTTCGTCCGGGTGGTGCAGCTTGCTCCACGGTTCCGGCGCGTCGAACGGGTGGTGAGGGTCGGGAAAAGAGGCCCACGCGCAGAAGGGCCGGTCTTTGTTGTTGCGGATGAAGTCTATGGTTTTATTCCCTACCCAGGTCGAATTATGCCACGCCGTCGGCAATTGGGAGTGGTAGGTTTGCGGTGTCGGGGTATGGGGCGGATAGCCGGCGTACATTTTGTTTTTCATGTCGCCCAGGCCGTCGGCGTGATACCACCTTTCGTAATGCATCCCTTGCGGAGCACTGAAGGGCAGCCAATAGTTATGGCCCAGCAGCATAAGATCGACATGGTCAAAGCCCATGTAAGGCCCGCTCCAGGGCGGAGGGAAATCGGCCGAACTCTGCAGGCATTCCGGCGAGCCCGTCGGCGCAAAGGTGTGATAAGTGGCGAAATGCGCCTTGCCTATCATGCCTGTCGTGTAGCCGGCGCCGGAGAGCAGGCCGCTGAAGCCGTCCGCGGCCAACGACACAGGCATATCGATGCCATTGTCCGATACACCGTGCGTTCCCGGTAAAAGCCCCGTCAGGATAGAGGCCCGCGATGGCTGGCAAACGACATTGGGCGTGATGCATGCGGAAAAATGGCTGCCGCCCTGGGCCAGGATGTCCAGATGAGGCGTTTTGATCTTGCGGCCGGCGAAACCATAGCAGTCGGCGCGATGCTGGTCTGAGGTGATCAGAAGAATATTCGGCTTGGTGGAAAGCATATCCGTCCTATTGGGTGGCTGCGAAATGCAGTGACCAAGTATCACTTGAGGAGGCATTCCTGGATAATGAGGAATTCGTATTAGGTGATATGTTTTCGTTATCGGAGAATGTCATGCCAGGCAGCGACATAAGCGACAGGCTAGTTGGCCGTCCGCTACACAGCCGGCTCAAGATGAAGCATCTCGAACTGTTCAGGAACGTGTGCGTATGCCAGACGTTGCGCAAGGCGGCCGCCGCTTCCAATATGACTCAGCCGGCGGCCACCAAGCTTATCCAGGAACTGGAGGACATGCTGGCAACCCGCTTATTCGAACGCGACCGGCGTGGAATGAGGTTGACGCATGCCGGTGAAGTCTTGCAGCGCCATGTGCTGATGTTGCTGGCCGACGTTGACAACATGCAGGAAGAAATCGGCCTGCTTGCAAACGATATTGTGGGCACTATCCGGCTTGGGGTCATACCTTCTCTTTCTCCGCAGCTCTTGGCCGCCTCGATCGCCGCGCTTCTGCAAGAGCACCCGCGGACGCAAATAGAGCTGCACGAGGCCAGGACCAAGGAACTGCTGGTTGCCTTGGCAAAGAAAGAACTCGATATGACTTTTGGCCGGGTGCTTGAATTCGACGCAACCCGGCATTTCGACGTCATGCATATTTATGACGAATCATTTTCCATCGTATGCCGTCCGGGGCATCCCTTGGCCGGCGGCAGCCATGTTACGTGGGACATGCTGGCCCGGCGCCAGTGGATATTGCCTGTCGCGGGCTCGCCCCTGCGCCATTTGGTCGACAGCTTGTTTACCCAGCAGTCGACATTGAGGCCGACAGCCACGGTGGAGTGCGACTCTTTCGAGAAAATCCAGTATTTGATCGAATTCACCGACTTGCTGAGCATTCTGCCGCGCTCGCTCATAGCCCAAAAAACGGCCAACAAGACTTTGCAAGTGATCAAGCCGGACATAGGAAAGGAGCTCGCCCCGATCAGCTTGATTCTTCGCAAGAACGACGAGCGCACGCCCATCATGCGCGCCTTTATCGATGTCATTTGCAAGAGCCGGGCGTTTCCGGAAATTTGAAGCGATTTTTATCGTTCAAAACTTGTATTGACTTGTCTTAAGATAACTTGGAGAATACAGGCTTCTTCACTTAAGCACGGTCAATGCACCTTATGCGCGAGATAAGCAAGAATTCAGAGGTTTCGCTGTATCTGCAGATCGCGGACATCCTTACCGCCGATATCAGATCCAAGCGTTTGCTGCCTCTTGAGAAAATACCGACGGAATACGAACTGACGCGCATTTTCAATGTAAGCAGAGTCACCGTCAGGCAAGCGATACGCGTTCTGGTGGAGCGCGGCCTGGCGGTATCCCGACAGGGTAAAGGGGTATTTGTTACGGGTCCGACAGTCAATCAGGAACTGAGCGAACTGCGCGGCTTTTACGATAGCCTGCTGGCGCAAGGCTACGATCCCGAAACAGAAGTGCTTAGCTTCGACCCGCCCCAGGCGCGTGCCAGGAACCCGAATCTGGGCGAGGCCGAATGCGATATCTACCGATTCAAGCGGCTGTACAAAATCGATAGCGTTGTGGTGGCCATCGCGGATGTCACGCTGCCCAGTTTCGGCGATCGCATAACGCGCGCGGATGTGGAAAGGTTGCCGGTCTACTCCCTGATAGACCAGATACTGAAAAGGAAGGTGGCGCGTGCCACGACCGAGATACGGTCCGGCGGGGCGGACGGCGAGATAGCCGAACTCATGAGCCTGGACAGCGAAAGATATTTATTGAAGATGCTGCGCACGTCCTTCGATGCCAACGGTTTGATTCTTGAAACGACTTGTTTTTACATCCAGCCCGATGTCTTTGCCTTTCACCTGGACGTGGCCGGGCCGCTGCAAATAGCGTCGTCCATACGCCGCGTCGGGGGAACCGCCGCATTGACCTGATGCATGCAATAGAACATGCCGCAACACCACCAGAGGAGACAATATGAAAATCAAGAAATCAATCGGCGCCTTGTTTTGCATAAGCGCGCTTGCGGCGGCGCCCTTTAGCCAGGCCCAGGCCGCATATCCCGATAAAGCGGTCACGATCATTGTGTCGTTCCCGCCGGGCGGAGCCACCGATGTCGTGACAAGAATCTTGGGCGCCGGGTTGACCAAGATATGGGGCCAGACGGTTGTTGTGGAGAACCGGACGGGGGCGGGCGGGAATATCGGCGCGCATTATGTCGTCAGGTCCGCGGCGGATGGCTATACCCTGTTAATGGGCTCTTCGGCGGAAACGGTTATCAATGCCTTGCTGTACGCAAAGATGCCGTACGACTCCGAAAAAGATCTCGTTCCGGTTGCCAAAGTGGGCAGCGCGCCGCTGGTGCTGGTTGTGCATCCCAAATTCCCGGCGGGCAGTACTCAGGAACTTATCAAGTATCTGAAAGACAATCCCGGAAAAATAAACTATGCCTCGTCGGGTACCGGCGGCCCTCAGCACCTTGCCGCCGAGGAGTTCAAGCGGGTGACCGGCACAATGATCAACCATATTCCTTACAAGGGGGGCTCTCCGGCCATTACGGATCTGGTCGGCGGGCAGGTTGAAATGTTTTTCTCGGGGCTGCCTCCGGCCAAGCCCTTTATCCAGTCCGGCAAGTTGAGGGCATTGGCCGTCACAACTGAAACCCGCTCGGAGCTGGCCCCCGGTATTCCAACCTTATCCGAATCGGGGCTGCCGGGATTCAATATCGAAAACTGGCAAGGCCTGTTTGCCCCGGCGGGCACCCCGCCCGACGTCATCGGCAAGATTGCCGTGGATGTGGCGACGGTACTCAACCAGCAAGAAGTCAAGGCCAAATTGGCCGCCCAGGGCGTGTCGGCCGCGCCCAGCTCGCCTTCGGACTTCAGTCGTTTCATGGACGGCGAACGGAAAAAATACGCGCAGATCATCAAAGCCGCCCATGTATCGATTCAATGATCATCTATTGGAAAACGCATTATGCAATTAAGCAGCGAAGAACAGGCCATGCTCAACGGCGATCGTGGTGAGGCCATAAAAAAGGCCATTCAGTTCCAGATCGAGGTAGGGTCGTTTTTCGGCGCCGAGAAGTTCGTGCCGATTACAAACGCCCACGTCATGGGCGATATCGAAGTCATGGGCGATGGCGGGCTCGGTCTTTTGCAAGCCATGGCAAACGAGCATGTGAAATGCGCCGTTCCTTCAAGCAGCAATGCCAGATGCATGCATTTCAGTTCGAATCCCAATCTGCGGCCCGATGCCCTGGAAGAAAGCAAGGAAAGGAAGCTGATTGGCCATTTGCAGGACATGCGGATCAACACGACCGATACCTGTATTAATTACCAAACGGTGTACCAGCCCAAGATAGGCGAGCATGTGGCCTGGGGCGATACAGGCACAGTCATTTACGCCAATTCGGTTTTTGGCGCCCGCAGCAATTTCGAGGCGGGGAACGCAAGTTTTGCCGCGGCCATCACCGGCCGCACGCCTGCTTATGGTTTTCACCTCGACGAGGTCAGAAAAGGTACGCTTGCGGTCAAGGTCGAGGCGAAACTGACCGACCTCGCCGATTGGGGCGCCTTGGGCAAGATCGTGGGCCATCCGAACCAGGACTATTTCGCTGTCCCGGTTTTCGAGGGCATTACAACCATTCCCTTGTCGGACGCGCTTAAGCATCTGGGGGCGTCGCTGGCCAGCTATGGCTCGATGGCCATGTTCCATATGGTCGGCGTCACGCCCGAGGCGCCGACGGCGGAACAGGCGTTCGGCGGCAATAAGCCGACCAGTTCCACCACTGTGACCGATGCGGATATTCAAGCTGTCTATGATGCCTATCGTTACGTGGACGGCGCCAAGAATATTGTGGTTTTCTCCGGTCCCCAGCAGTCCTTGTTCGAAATGCAGACACTGGCTCAATTGTTTGAGGGCCGGAAAGTGGCGCCCGACATGACCTGCGTTGTTACCACCAACCATGCCGTGTATAGCGACGCCAAGCGCCTGGGCTACATAGACACACTGGAGGCGGCGGGCGTGACCCTGTTGCAGGGTGTGTGCTTTTATATTCTGCAGCGGCTCACGCAAATCCGCGAAGAAAACCAGTGGACCAATCTGATTTCCAATTCGGCCAAGATCGTGAATACGATCACCGCCCATCGTTTTAATACGGTGCTGCGCAGAACGGCCGAGTGCGTCGACATCGCATGCACCGGAGATATGAAATGAGCAAGGTCATCAATGTAGCGCGTGCGTGGGGGCCGACTGTAGAGGGCGAGGTTCTGGTCATGCGCGAAGGCTTTAGCCCCCGCTACGATCTCGACCGCGTGACCGGCATCATTTCTCGTATTGGACACAGCGTGGAAGGGCATTCCGTCAAAGATCGCATATTGGTAATTCCCACGTCCAAGGGAGGGGTGGCGGGCGGCTGGGCCTTCTTCGATTTGCTGCACAAGGGCATTGCGCCGCTTGCCCTGGTGTTCGGCAAGCTTAATCCGGTGATGGTGCAGGGTGCTGTCCTGGCGAACATGCCCATCACCGAGGGTTGGGACGAAAACATACTCGATCTTCTGCGGACGGGCGACCGAGTCACCATCGATCCGGCCAACAAGCGCATTCTTATCTAGACTTTGGGGCGCTGCCGCAAATATTCCAGCACGGCTTGATGGTCGCCGCTGAATTCGATGCGCGCGGCCTTGCTGTCGCGCTGATAAACATACATGGGATCGTAGTATTCGCCCAGCAGCCCTTCGATCCAGCCGCGGTGCAATTCGATCGAACCGTTGCGCCGCTGTTCGGCCAGGGCGGCGTCCATGATGGCCGCCAGGTGTTGGTAGCGCGCGCTGCCCAGGCGCTTGACGATGTTTTTCAGGCTTAGCCGCAGGCGCTCGGCAAAAGCGGCGAAACCGAATTCCTCGCCATGCAGGGCGACGAACTCGGCGCACAGATCGGCTACGTAATCGCCAAGAATGCGTTCGACCCGTCCGGCCAGGCTGTCTTCCAGCCATATCAGCGGATAGTGCGGCATGTTTTGGTGCAATGACAGGGGCAGCGAGCAACAGCCTATAAGACGGCTTTCTTCTTCAATGACGAACTGCCGCAAGCCTTGGGCGCGTTTCTTCAGCAGGTCGATGGCCAGGGCATTTTCGAAGTCGATCTGCCGGGGTTGCGGCGTGGCGTGCTTGCCGAAGCTGGAGCCGCGATGATGGGCGTGGCCTTCCAGGTCGATGGCGTTTTCCAGCTTGAGCAACAGCTCGGTCTTGCCGCTGCCGGTAAGGCCGCCCAGCAAGACGAAATCGCATTCGGCCAGCGCCGTTTCGGTCGTGTCGATCAGAAAGCCGCGCATCGCCTTATAGCCGCCCAGCACGCGGGGATAGTCGACGCCGGCTTCGGCCTTGAGCCACTGCTGGGCGATTTGCGAGCGCAACCCGCCGCGGAAGCAGTACAGATAGCCTTGCGGGTGGGCGCGGGCGAAATTCGCCCAGGCGTCGATGCGCTGAGCTTTGAGCTTGCCCGACACCAGTTGATGGCCCAGTTCGATGGCGGCTTGCTGGCCCTGCTGCTTGTAGCTGGTGCCGACTTGCTGGCGTTCGTCATCGTTCATCAGCGGCAAGTTCAATGCATGCGGGAAGGCTCCGTTCTGGAATTCCACCGGGGCGCGCGTGTCCATCAGCGCTTGTCCGCTGAGGAAAATCTCGCGATAGTCGCCGCTGTCGTTGCGCATCAAGATACCTCTATGGCATGGCTTTGACGGGCCCGCACGTAGCCGATGGGCGCCAGTTGCAGGCCTAGCTCGGCGGCGACGGCGAGAAACTCCGCTACTCCGTCAGGTTCCACGGCGACAAGCAGTCCGCCGCTGGTTTGCGGATCGCACAGCAACTGTTTCTGCGCTTCGTTCAATGGCGCGACGCCGGCGCCGTAGCTGTCGAAGTTGCGCTGGGTGCCGCCGGGCACACAGCCTTCGGCAAGGTAGTGGTCGATGCCGGCAAGGCGCGGCACGGCGGCGTAGTCGATGCTTGCGGTCAGGCCGCTGCCATCGGCCATTTCCAGCAGGTGGCCAAGCAGGCCGAAACCGGTGACATCGGTCATGGCCTTGACCGATGCGAGTTTGCCGAAGCGGCTGCCGGGCCGGTTCAGGGTGCACATCCAGTCGCGGGCCAGGCCTACGTCCTGTTCGCGCAGCTTGCCCTTTTTCTCGGCGGTGGCAAGAATGCCGATGCCCAGCGGCTTGGTCAGGAATAACTGGCAGCCTTCAGTCGCGGTGTCGTTGCGCTTCATGTAGCGTTTTTCCACGATGCCGGTGACCGCCAGTCCGAATATCGGCTCGGGCGCGTCGATTGAATGGCCGCCGGCCAAGGGGATGCCCGCCGCATCGCAGGCCGCTCGGCCGCCGCGAATCACTTCGCGCGCGACTTCCGGCGCCAGGAGGTTGATTGGCCAGCCCAGAATGGCAATGGCCATCAGCGGATCGCCGCCCATGGCGTAGATGTCGCTGATCGCGTTGGTTGCCGCGATGCGCCCGAAATCGTAAGGGTCGTCGACAATCGGCATGAAAAAATCGGTGGTCGACAGCACGCCCCGTTCTTCGTCAATAGCGTATACCGCCGCGTCGTCGCGCGAGGCATTGCCGACCCACAGTTTCGGATCCAGGTTCTGCGCTCCGCTGCCGGCGAGAATGACCTCGAGTACCTGAGGAGATATCTTGCAGCCGCAGCCCGCGCCATGACTGTACTGGGTAAGACGTATTGGTTCGTTCATGCAAAGGGCTCTGTGGAGTAAACCGTCAAGACGATGATTTTACAGGGCCGGCGCATTTGCCGGCCGGGCGCCGGCGCGGTTGATCCGCCGGTCCGGGAAGCGGGCAAGCCGGGACATTCCGAAGGGACGAAATATTGCCTTTTTTTTGTATGATGATATGTCATTATTATTGCCATGTAATAGGACATATTTGCTATTATTCGGAAAACGTTTTTTCGATTTTGCATCAACTCGGCTTTGCATGGCCGGCATCGCTCAGGGCAAGTACGGTAACAGGCCCCAGGCCATAACTATAAGTATCGGAGTCTGTCGATGGAAAATGTTCTACAGCAGTTAATTTTCGGCCTTTCCGTGGGAAGCACCTATGCCTTGATTGCCTTGGCCATCACCCTGGTGTTTCGCGGCATGGACGTGATCAACTTTGCTCAGGGCGAGTTCTTCATGGTGGGAGCGTTTCTCGGTTTCGTGTTTCACGTAGACCTGGGCTTATCGATGTGGCTGGCATTGCCGCTGAGCATGGTGGCTGCATACTGTTTTGGCGCCTTGCTGGAACGGATATTCCTGCGCAAGCTCGAGCACAATGCCAACTCGCTCTCCCTGCTGGTCATGACGATTGCGCTGTTTATCATGCTGCGCAGCGGCGCTCAATTGATTTTCGGGTCGTCCGCCTATCGATTTCCACCCATGACCGACCGGATTTTCCATTTTGGCGGGGTGCAGATCAGCGCGCAGTATCTGATTGTGATCGGCACGACGTTTGTCGTCATGGTCCTGCTGTATGTGCTGCTTACGAAAACCGCTCTTGGTTTATCGCTGCGCGCCGTGGCGCAGGACAAGACCACTTCCCGGATGATGGGGATCAATGTTTCCCGCATCAATAACATTACCTTCGGCCTGTGCGCTGTGCTGGGCGCCGTGGCGGGAATTGTCTATGCGCCCATCGCCGTACTGGTATTCGATATGGGCAACCTGATCATCCTGAAAGGCTTCACCGCGGCGCTGCTGGGAGGCTTGGGCCTGGTTTCCGGCGCCGTCCTCGGAGGATTCTCGCTGGGCGTCATCGAGCAATACGGCACGCTGCTGCTGGCATCCGCCTACAAGGACCTGGTGTCGTTCTCGATACTGCTGTTGATCATCCTGGTCAAGCCGAATGGCATCTTGGGCAAGAAGCAAATTCAAAAAGTATAAAAGGCATGCTTATGTGGAATAAAAAATATGGCAACTGGCTGGCCATTGCGCTGCTCGTGACCCTGCCGCTGCTACTGAACGATCCATTTTTTACTCATATGGGGATCAGGGCGACGACATACGCCATTGTTGTAATGGGCCTGACGCTGTTCATTGGCTATACCGGGCAGATTTCGCTGGGGCATGCGGCCTTTTTCGGTCTGGCCGCCTACATTTCCGGAATATTGGTGAAGTCGGGCTTTCCTTTCCTGGGCGCCATTGTGATTGCCACCGTCAGCGTCGGCATCCTGGGCTTGATCGTCGGCCTCATCGTGCTGCGCACCAGCGGCCATTACCTGGCCTTGGCAAGCATAGCGGTGGCCGTCATTGTGCAGGTATTGATAAAGAACAGTTCGATTACAGGCGGTCCATCGGGCCTTACCGCCATACCCGGACCAAGCCTGTTCGGCTGGAGCTTGCCCAGCGACCTTTGGTATTACTACTTCGTGCTGATTTGCATGATTGCCGGCTTCATCATTCTGCGCCGCGTAACCGATTCCAGGACGGGCGACGCCTTGCGTTCCATCGCCAATAACGAACTGGCGGCTCAGTCGCTGGGCATTCCCGTGTTTCGATACAAAGTGCTGTCGTTCACCATCAGCACGATGTTCGCCGCATTCGCCGGAACCTTGTTCGTGCATTACGATGGTTTCATCGACCCGGACCGGCTGGGCTTGAATATTTCGATTTTCTTTTTTGTGATGGCATTCATAGGCGGTATCGGGAATTTGTACGGCTCGATCATCGGCGCATTCGCCATTACGATACTCGAAGAGTATTCGCAGGCCTTCGGCCAGTACAACGTGCTGGTGTATGGCCTGCTCCTGGCGCTGGTGATTCTTTTCATGCCCAAGGGGCTTTGCGATATCCCCGCTCAATATAAGCGCTGGAGGGCACGATAATGATATTGTCGGTGAACGATCTCACGCTTCAGTTCGGCGGCGTCAAGGCGCTTTCGGCGGTGGCTTTCGATGTGCAGGAAAACACGGTGACCGGTTTGATCGGACCCAATGGCGCCGGCAAAACGTCGCTGTTCAATGTGGTCAGCGGCATCTACACTCCCACATCGGGCAAGGTGTTCTACAAAGGCCAGGAAATCAGCAAGCTGCGGCTGCATGAAATCAACCAGCTCGGGGTTGCGCGCACATTCCAGAATGTGATGATCTTTCCCGATCTCACTTTGGTCGAAAACGTAATGATAGGACGGCAAAGCCGTACCAAGGCAGGCGTCCTGTCGTCGATTTTCCGGACGCGGGCGGAAAGAAAAGAACGGCAAGAGGCCGAAGAGCGCTCGATCGAGTTGCTTTCCTATGTCGGCCTGGTCCATAAAAAGGACGAGCTGGCCAAGAATCTGCCTTATGGCGAGCAGCGGCAACTGGATATTTCCCGCGCGTTGGCGACCGACCCGCAAATACTTTTGCTGGACGAGCCGGCCGCCGGCCTGAATCTGCAAGAGCGCTTGTCGCTCAAGGCCTTGATCGCCAAGCTGCACGGCATGGGCTACACCATTGTCCTGATCGAGCACGACGTCAAGCTGGTCATGGATTTATGCAGCCATATTGTGGTGCTGGAATACGGCCACAAGATTGCCGATGGCGATCCGCAACAGGTGCAGAACGATGCGCGGGTCATTGCGGCTTACTTGGGGACCGGAGGCGAAGAAAATGCTGCGAATTAAAGCAATCGATACCTATTACGGCCACGTTCACGCCATCAAGAATATTTCCCTGGAGGTTGAGGCGGGCGAGTTCGTGACCTTGATCGGCGCTAACGGCGCGGGCAAAAGTACGCTTTTGAAATCAATTATCGGCCTGCAGCCGGTGCGCAATGGCGAAATCGAGTTCCTTGGCGGGCGCATCGATGCGTTGTCGTCCGATGCCATCATTCGGCAAGGGATAAGCATTGTGCCCGAAGGCCGCCGGGTCTTTCCCGATTTCACGGTGGCCGAAAACCTGGCCATTGGCGCGCGCGCGCGGCGTTCCACGGCCGTCGAAATGAAAGAGGATATTGAAAAGATACTGCTGCAGTTTCCGAATTTGAAAGAGCGCTGGAAGCAGAAAGCCGGGACGATGAGCGGCGGGGAACAGCAAATGGTGGCGATTGGCCGCGCATTGATGGGCCGGCCCGAATTGCTGTTGCTTGACGAGCCGTCGCTGGGCCTGGCGCCCTTGATCGTCGCCGACCTTATGGCAAAGCTGAAAGAAATCCATGCGGCGGGAACGACGATTCTGCTGGTCGAGCAAAACGTGACTCTGGCATTGAAGATAGCGCAGCGCGGCTATCTTATGGAAACTGGGGAAATCGTAGCCACGGACACAACGGCGAATCTGCTTGCCAGCGATGTGGTGCGCAAGGCCTATCTCGGCATGGAACTATAGCGGGCTTTATTTGTTTGCTTGTTGGTTTTCATTAAAAAATGTTGGCACTAAAGGAGTAGCAAAATCATGTTCAAACAAAAATTTTCGGGGACGGTGCTGTGCGCAACGATTTTCGGCGCATTGATGGGTTCTGGCGCCATGGCGGCCGACTCGAAGCCGCTGCGCATCGGCATTATCGAGTCCATGTCGGGACCTGCGGCCGCTTATGGCGAAGCCCATCACAATGGGACGCAACTGGCGATTGAGGAGATCAACAAGGCCGGCGGCTTCAACGGCCAGCCGCTCGAAGTTTTTACCGAGGACGACCGGTCCGACCCCGCGGCCGGCATCAATGCCGCCAAGAAGATGATTGCGCAACGCAAGGTGGATGTGCTTGTCGGTTCGTCCGCCAGCCTCGTCACCTTGGCTTTTTCCAAAGAGAATGAAAAATACAAGATCCCTTTGGTCAATGGCCAGGCGGGATCGCCCACGATTACAGAGCAAGGCTACAAATATACGTGGCGCATTAATTTGACCGATGCCCAGCTCGATGAAAAAGCCGTCGAACACTATTTCAGCGCGCTCGGGAAGAAAAAATTCGCCTTTCTGGTCGAAAACTCCGATTACGGCAAGCCGCCAACCAAAGTCGCCGCCGAGAAAATCAAGGCGCTGGGCGGCGAGGTTACGGCCTACGAAGAATATAACCGTGGCGAAACGGACTTCAAGGCGCAGTTGACGAACATCAAAAGCTCCAATCCAGAGGTGGTTTTTGTACATGGCTATTACACCGAAGGTTCGATCATCGCCCGCCAACTGAAAGAGCTGGGCATTAATGCGCAACTTATCGTCAATGGCGGCCAGGGCATACAAAAGTTCATAGAGCTTGCGGGCGCGGCCTCGGAAGGCGCGGTGTTCCCGACCATCTGGCTGCCGGGGCTGCCGGATGAGCGCTCCAAGAAATTCGAAGCGGCGTTCCGGGCAAAGTACAAGTCCGAGCCTGGCCAATACGAGGCGGGCACCTACGAGTCGATTTACACGGTGCTGGGCGCGGCGAAGGCAGGCGCAGGCAGCAGTCCCGCGCAAATCCAGGATGGGCTGCACAAGCTGAAGAATTTCGAGACCATAGTGGGCAAGATCAACTTCGACGCTAAAAACCAGAACAATGGCGACGTTCGGTTCGGGACGTTCAAAAACGGGAAAATCGTTCCATTGAAATAACTGGCCGCGCCGGCCCTTCGGGGCTGGTGCCCTGGCCTGGAGGATATCGATGCAAAGCATGCTGCAGCTTCTGGACGCTTATCGCCGGCGCCAGGTTTCACCCGTAGAGATCGTGCAAGCCCTGCTTGAAAAGATCGAAGCGTCGACAGTCAATGCCTACATCACGGTCTTTGCCGAAGAAGCGCTGCGGGATGCGCGCGCCGCCGAGAAAGACATGCTTGCCGGCAACGGAAAAGGGGCCTTGCATGGCGTGCCCATCGCCATCAAAGACATTATCAATGTGGCCGGCAAGCGCACGACGATGGGTTCGCAGCAATACGCTGAATTCATTCCGGCTGAAGATGCCGCGGTGGTAAGCCTGCTTCGGGATGCCGGAGCCATTATCATCGGCAAGGCGAATACGCACCAGTTCGCGTATGGTCCCACCGGAGACCGTTCCTACTTCGGCGCGGTGCATAATCCGCATGATGAAAAGAGGGTGACGGGCGGCTCCAGCAGCGGGTCCGCCGCCGCCGTGGCGGCCGGATTGGCATACTCGTCCCTTGGTTCCGATACCGGTGCGTCCATACGCTTGCCGGCGGCCTTGTGCGGCGTGGTCGGCATGAAGCCAACATTGGGCTTGGTTTCGACACAGGGGGTCTTTCCCGTGTCCGAGGCGCTTGATCATATTGGGCCTATCAGCAATTGCGTTCGCGATAATGCGCTATTGCTGGGTGTGATCGCGGGCAGGCAGCAGGGCGAGTACTCGCAAGGAATCGATCAGGCTATACGCGGCAAGGTTATTGGCCTGCCCGATAATTTTTATTGCGATTATGTCTCGGCCGATATCCGTCAGGCCCTGCAAAATGCGGTTCGCATGCTGCAAGATGCCGGCGCTGTCGTAAAGCCTGTGCATATCGCCGCGATCGACCAGGTATATGCCGCGCAAATGCTGGTTCTGAAGGTCGAGGCGTATGTTCAGCATGCCGATGCCTTGAGCGCGTCGGCGCCGTTCGATGCGGAGGTGAAGGAGCGCCTGCTGACCGGAAAAGACGTGCTGGCGGCCGACTATGTCAAGGCCCTGAAATCGCGCGCGCCATTGCAGCATGGCTTTGACCAGGCCTTTGCGCAAGTGGATGTTTTATTGACGCCTACCTCCGGAATCACTGCGCCGTTGATAGAGGAACGCAGCACTGTGTTGGACGGCGAGACGCTATCCACCCGCTGGCTATTGACCCGCTTCACGGCGCCCACCAATTTTTCCGGTAATCCAAGCCTGTCCGTGCCTTTCGGCGTGGATAACAATAATTTGCCTATTGGCTTGCAGCTTATCGGCCGTCCTCACGCGGAAGGGCTGTTGTATCAAGTTGGCGCGGCGCTTGAGGGCATGGCGAAATAGAAGGATGGTAAAAGCCGCGTTGCAATGAACGATTGCCGATGGGTTTTCGCTCTCCGGTTTCAGGGCCGGATCAAGCGAAATTTGATCTAGGAGCGTGGGCGGTAGAAGAGAGTATTGAGTAAACTACTGAACATGCCGACGACCTACCGCCCCTACGATCCCGATCAACTTCTCCTGCTGCCCGCGTCGTTGAAGGAGTGGCTTGCGGAAGATCACCTTGCCTATTTTGTCAGCGACGCGGTGGATGCGTTGGACTTGAAGGCGTTTGAAGCACGCTATGAAGGCGACGGGCGGCGCCGCCAGCCATTTCATCCGTCGATGATGGTCAAGGTGCTGATCTATGCGTATGCCAGTGGGGTATTTTCCTCGCGCAAGATCGCGCGCAGCCTGGAGCAGGATGTGGCGTTTCGGGTGCTGGGGGCGGCCAATTTCCCGGCACACCGCACGATCCGGGAGTTTCGCCAATTGCACCTGGCGGAGTTTTCAGCGCTGTTCGTTCAGGTGGTGGAACTGGCAGGCGAAGCGGGCTTGGTCAAACTGGGGCGTATCGGCATCGACGGCACCAAGGTCAAGGCCAATGCGAGTAAACGCAAGGCGATGAGCTACGCCCGAATGCGTGAGCGCGAACAGGCATTGAGGGCAGAGATAGCAGCACTGACCGAGCAGGCCCAGCGCGAGGACGCCACCGAGGATCAGGCGTATGGGGCCAATCGTCGTGGCGATGAACTGCCTGCGGAGTTGTCGCGGCGACACAACCGCCTGGAGGCGATCCAGGCGGCCAAGGCCCGGCTCCAAGAGCGCCAGCGCGAGCAGGATCGGGCAGATGGCCGTAGCGTGGACGACAAGGGCAACACACGGGGTCCCGGCGGTGGCGTGTGCCAGCGGGCGTTCGGAGTTCCCCCGGACAAGGCGCAGGATAATTTTACCGATCCATCATCGCGGATCATGAAGACGAGCGGGGGCTTTGACCAATGCTACAACGCGCAGGCCGCGGTCGACGAAGGCAGCTTGTTGATCGTAGCCACCGAAGTGACCAACAACGGGACCGACAGCACCCGGTTGTTGCCGATGGTGCAAGCGACCCGGCAGAATACAGGCGCGTTGCCACGGATGACACTGGCCGACAGCGGCTATGCCAGCGAGGCCAACTTCGTGGCCATGGAGCGGTTGCAGGCACCGGCCTGCATCGCCTTGGCACGCGAAGGCGGCAAGGTACGCGCCATTGATGCGCAGCGCCATCCGGCCAGCCAGCGCATGGCCCGGTATCTGGCCACCGCCCAGGGGCAAGCTGACTATCGGCGTCGCAAGACAATACCCGAGCCGGTATTCGGGTGGATCAAACAGGCCATGGGGTTTCGCCAATTCAGCGTCCGGGGATTGGCGCAGGTGGCTGGCGAATGGAACTTGGTCTGTGTGGCGCTGAACCTGAGGCGGATGTTTCGCTTGGGGTGGACCGCGCCACGCTTCGCATCGCCGGCATAAGTACTCGGCCCAGCCTGCTAGGCAACCGTCCTGCGACCCGACACTCCTACTTGCCCAGTTACCGATTTTGTTCACCCCACCGCTGGTTCGTACACCATGCGCTACGTGCCAAGTCAATTACGAAAGTTTTCTACCGCCCACGCTCCTAGGGCCTGTTAACGCTAAATCCCCGCTCGCGCCGGTGTCATATCGGGCGCAAGGCCGCGTTGCGGATTCGTTGCGTACACTCGGTACGCCGCCTCACCCGCGCCTTGCCCTGCGCCCGATATGACACCGGCCCTACGGGTGATCTGGTCAACGCCGCGCTGGCGGGGATTTAGCGTCAACAGGCCCTAAGCGTAATGAGCCTGCGGCGCGGGCGATTGCAAGCATGAATACTGCTTCGGAAAACAAAGGCGGCCTTGCCGGGCATCATAAGTATAATTATCCGGCGGGTTTCCGGGTGATGGCAGGCTTTCTGCCAAACTTCGTTTCCCAATCAGGTATTAACTGCGAATTCCAATTCAATGACAGCGCGCGTCCCGCTTTACGTTCATATTCAAGATCACATTCGTAACGGCATCAAGTCCAGGCTTTATAAAGAAGGGGACCGTTTGCCTTCGGAGTCCGAGCTCGCGGAGCGTTTTGCCACCACGCGGGCAACTGTTGCGCGGGCCATGCAGCAATTGGTGTTCGAGAGCCTGATTTCGCGCAAGATGGGCAGTGGAACATTCGTGGCGCATCAGAATCTTGTGGATAGCGTCGACACCAATGTTCTGGAGTCATTCGAAGAACATGTGCGCGCCAGCGGGGAGTTGATCGATTACAAGGTGCTTTCCTATGAAAAGGTGCGCGGCGTACCCGATGTCGCCAAGCATCTTGGATGTGCCCAGGCCGAGACATTTTTTCATTTGAGACGCCTGCGCATTATCAAGAACCGTGCTTTGGCCATCGAGCTGCGCTACCTGCCGCAGCAGATAGGGGTAGGTATCAAGCCCGACTGGCTCGCCAAGCATACGATCCAGGATATCCTGCAGCAGCGCCTGGGTTTGCACATTGACCGAATCGAAAATGTCGTGCGTGCAAGCACCGCCTCGGTGCTGCTGGCCCAGTCGCTGGACGTGCGCAAAGGGGCGGCATTGCTGGTTCGGGAACATACCATATTCGGTTCCGGCGACCGGCCTTTGCTTTTCGGAAATACCTACTATCGGACTGATTTCAGCCTCCGGTACACGCTGCGCGCATCGGCCCATCCCGCCGTCTAGGGGCTGTTGACGCCCGCACGGGCGGGGAGTTAGCGTCAACAGGTCCTAGCGCGGCCGCTCCAAAACCCCCATTGATTGATCGATAAGCCGGCGGCGGATTGGTTTGCGTCAACCTGACTAGTCAACTATACTTTATCGAAATTTGGCCTTGCGGTTGTGTTGACCGCGCGGCGTTACAAACGATAGGGCGGAGTACAAATGGCATTGGTCGATACACACATTCATCTTTTTGTCCGCGGATTGAAATTGGCTCCGGTGCGGCGGTATGTCCCGGATTACGATGCCGGCGTGGACGACTACGTGGCCCTGATGAACCAGAATGGCATTACGCATGCCGTCATCGTGCAGCCCAGTTTCCTGGGTACCGATAACAGTTTCATGTGCGATATCTTGCGCACCCATCGCGGTATTTTTCGTGGAATCGCCGTGGTCGAACCCGATGTCTCCCTGCGCGAACTCGATGCATTGCAACGCGATGGCGTGGTGGGCATACGGCTGAATCTGGACAGCCTGCCCATTCCCGACTTCGATCAAGGCCCTTGGCCCGGCTTGCTTGCATCCATAGTGGAACGCGATTGGCAGGTGGAGATCCATCGGGAAGGCCGCGACCTGCCTTTGCTGCTCGGTCCGTTGCTGGATGCCGGCGTAAAGGTTGTCGTGGATCATTTCGGCCGCCCCGACGATGATCTGGGGGTGGATGATCCGGGATTCCGTTATCTGCTGAAACAGGGCGCCACCCGGAATGTGTGGGTCAAGCTTTCCGGCGCCTATCGCAATGGATCGGATTCGCGCGGCTTTGCCACGGCGCCCAAGGCGGCGAGCCTGCTGCTTGAGCATCTCGGCGCCGACCGGCTTGTATGGGGCAGCGACTGGCCCCATACCCGGCATGAGTCATACATCAACATACCGAAAATGCTGGAAGAGCTGGAAAAATGGGTTCCCGATGCCGCGGCGCGCTCGCTGATCCAGGGCAAGACCGCTCTCGAACTGTTTAAATTCTGATGCAAAGGTTGAAGAAATGAGCGTTCTTTCACTGGATACCTTGCGGCCGCTGAAGGCCGGCGACAACATCATCGGGAAATTCCATGCGCTGGCCGCGCTGGAAGATGCGGGCCTGGGAACCATATCGCGCATGCCCATGAGCCTGCGGGTCATACTGGAGTCGATGCTGCGCAACCAGGACGGAGATCAGGTCGGCCGGGAACACATCGAGCAATTGGCGTCCTGGCAGCCGCGGGCCGAACGGACCCGCGAAATCCCATTCATTGTTGCCCGTATTGTCGCGCCGGATGCCTCGGGCATTCCCTTGCTGGCTGATCTGGCCGCCATGCGCGAGGTCGCGGCGCGCATGGGACATGATGCCGAAGTCATCGAACCGCAGATTCCCGTCGATTTGATTATCGATCATTCGCTCGAGGTTGAGCGCGCCGGCACGCCGGACGCCCTGGCCTACAACATGCGCCAGGAATTTTCCCGCAACGAAGAGCGATATTCCTTTCTGAAGTGGGCTGCCGGCGCTTTCAAGGCGTTCAGCCTGATCCCGCCAGGGGTGGGGATTATCCACCAGATCAATATTGAGAAGCTGGCCAGGGGCGTATGGGAAAAAGACGGAATATATTTCCCTGATTCCTTGATAGGAACCGACAGCCATACCTCCATGATCAACGGCATCGGGGTCTTGGGCTGGGGCGTGGGCGGCATCGAGGCCGAGGCGGCCATGCTGGGCCAGCCGGTTTATTTCCTGACGCCGGATGTGGTGGGCGTTGAACTGGATGGGCGCTTGAATGCCGGTGTGACATCGACCGATATGGTCTTGACCGTGGTGCAGATATTGCGCCGCGCCAATGTGGTCGGCAAGTTCGTCGAGTTCTTCGGCAGCGGCGCCGCGGCCTTGTCGGCCACCGACCGGTGCACCATTTCCAATATGGCGCCTGAATACGGCGCTACGGCGGCTTATTTCCCGGTGGATAACGAGACGGTGGACTACATGGCCGCGGCCGGCAGGACCGCCGCCGAGCTGGAAGCATTGCGGGCTTATTACCAGGCCCAATCAATGTTCGGCATGCCATTGCGCGGGGAAATCGATTACAGCGAGGAAGTCCGTATTGACCTTGCCGGCATCGTTCCTTGCGTGGCCGGCCCAAGCCGGCCTCAGGACCGCATTGATTTGTCCGGCCTGAAGTCGAGCGTCAACCGGCTCATCAGTCTGCCCAAGAGCGAAGGCGGGTTCGGCGTGGCGCCGCCCGTAGCGCGGGCCGGCGGCGATAGCCCGCGCGCTGCCGCGGATCTGGCCCATAACGATATCGTCATTGCCGCCATCACTTCCTGTTCCAACACGTCCAATCCCGGCGTATTGCTGGCCGCCGGATTATTGGCCAAGAAGGCCGTTCAGGCTGGACTGCAAGTAAACCCCCGCGTCAAGACATCGTTCACTCCCGGTTCGCGGGTAGTGCAGGCCTATATGGCGGAAACCGGGCTGCAAACCTATCTGGACCAGCTCGGTTTTCATATTGTGGGCTATGGCTGCGCGACGTGCATGGGCAATTCCGGGCCGCTGGATCCGCTTATCGAGCAAACCATCAACGACAATAATCTTGTCGTGGCGTCGGTGCTGTCGGGCAACCGGAATTTCGAGGCTCGCATCCATCAGGCGGTCAAGGCCAACTATCTGATGAGCCCTCCTTTGGTGGTTGCTTTCGCCATCGCGGGACGCATCGATTTTGATCCAATCAGCGAGCCTTTGGGCTACGGCCACGGCAATCAAGCGGTTTATCTGCGCGATATATGGCCGGCTCCCGAGGAAATCGAGCCGTTGATGAAAAGCGCCAGAGACCCGGCGCATTTCCTGCGCCTGTATGCGGGCTATACGGAAGGCGACGAGCTATGGAAAAAGCTCCAGGCTCCGGCGGGCCAGTTGTTTGCCTGGGAGGCCCAGTCCAGCTATTTGCGCTGTCCTCCTTTTTTCGACGATTTCTCGCTGGCCGTGCCTGCGCTGGCTCCATTGCGCGCCGCGCGAGCGCTGGCCATTCTGGGCGACTCGGTTACCACGGATCATGTCAGCCCAGGTTCGACGATCAATGCGAAGTCTCCGGCGGGAATGTATTTGCGCGGCCTGGGCCTGCCCGCGGCGGAATTCAACAGTTATATTGCGCGCCGGGCCAACCATGAGGTGATGATGCGCGGCACATTCGGGAATGTCCGTCTGCGCAACTTCATGACGCCGGGCATCGAGGGCGGTGTTACGGCCCATCAGCCCGGCGGCGAGACCATGTCGATTTACGATGCGGCAATGGCTTACCGGGACGAACAGGTTCCGCTGGTGGTCATTGCCGGCAAGGAATACGGCACCGGCTCCAGCCGGGATTGGGCAGCCAAAGGGCCCAGCCTGTTGGGCGTTCGCGCGATCATCGCGGGAAGCTTCGAACGGATACATCGCAGCAATCTGGTCGGCATGGGTATTCTTCCCTGCCAGTTCATCGAGGACAGCGTCGAAAGCCTGGGCCTGACCGGACGCGAGACCTTCGACATTGCGGGCATGGAACATGGCATAGAACCCCGCTCCGAAATGACATTGCGCATACACCGGGAGAATGGCGCGGTGCACGAAGCCAGGGTGCTGGTCCGGATCGATACGCCGATCGAGGCGAATTACTACCGGCACGGCGGCATTTTGCCGTATATCCTCAGGACCATGCTGGAAAAAGCGTCAAAGGGGGTAAACGTCGATGCATGATTCCAATATGAAGCGCGTGGCGCAATTTGTCAGCGGCGCGGCACAGCGCCAGTTTCCTGCCGATGTGCTGGATGAGGCAAAAAAATGCCTGGTCGATTGGGTAGCCGTGTGTGTCGCCGCGCGCGGCGCCGCCGAAGCCCAGGCTGTGCTGCGTGTGGCGCAGGCCTGGGCAAGCCAGGGCAATGCGCGGGTCGTGGGCAGCAAGGCCAGCATGGCTGCTCCGCTAGCCGCGATGGTGAATGGCACCTTGTCGCATTGCCTGGATTACGACGATACGCATATTCCCACCGCGATCCACGTCAGCGGGCCCACCTGGGCCGCTGTGCTGGCCGCTGGGGCCGAACTCGGCTCCAGCGAAGAACTGCTGCTGAAGGCTTTCGTGGTGGGCTTCGAGGTGGCCGCCCGGCTGGGCGCCGGCGGCATCGGCGTTCGCTTGAATGATAGCGGCTGGCATGCGACAGCGGTATTGGGCCGGCTCGGCACCACGGCCGCGGTGGCCGTGCTGCACCAGCTTGACGAAGAGACCGTGGCCTATGCGCTCGGACTGGCCGCGACGCAGGCGGGTGGATTGACCGCCTCGTTTGGAACCATGGCCAAGCCATTTCATCCCGGAAAAGCGGCAATGGACGCGATTTTATCGGTCCAGCTTGCCGCTGCAGGGCTTGAAGGTTCCGATGGCGTGCTCGAGCCAGGCGGCAGGTTCTTGCCTGTGCTGCTTCAGCAGCCCGGACTCGAGTTCGACATCGAGCCGTTCGGCGACGCATGGGAAATCAGGCGCAACAGCTTCAAGCCCTATGCCGCTTGCCAATTGACGCACGCGGCGATCGATGCGGCGCGCGCACTGCGTAGCAGAGTGAACGGCAGGGGCATTGCCAGTCTCCAGGCAACGGTTCATCCGCTGGCCATCAAGATAGCCGGCATCGCCGATCCCGTCACGCCTACCCAGGGCAAGTTCAGTCTGGGTTTTTGCATTGCGCTGGCTCTGGAAGGCTATGGGATAACGACAGAAGACTTCACGCCGTCATTGTTGGGCGACCCAGTCTTGCAGGACATCACCCGGCGCGTAGCGCTGGTTTCGGATGCCGGCGTGGAGCGCACCGCAACGCGCCTGGAGATCACCATGAGCGACGGGGAGCATCTCGTGGAAATGATCGAGCATGCATTCGGCAGCGTCGGCAACCCCATGGGATGGCAGGATCTCGACAGCAAATTCATGGCCTTGATGGAGCCTGCGATAGGTTCGGACGCGGCTTTGCTGCTGGAGGTATTGCATGGGTTTGAACAGGCTGACGCATTACGCCGTTTTCTTGCGCTATGCGTTGCGCGCGATTGAAAGACGGTAATCGGAACACCCCTGCTACTTTCAGGAAAGGATACTTATCATGTCGAACAAATTACCTACTATGTCCTGTAATCAGGAGCGCCGCCGCGTCATTGCCGGCCTGGCGGCGGCCTTTGCGGGGTCGGCCCTGCAAGGTGTCGGCATGCCGGCTTATGCCCAGCCGCCGCAATACCCCAGCAAGCCAGTGCGGATTTTGCTTGGCTATCCGCCGGGAGGTTCCGCCGATGTGATGACGCGGCTTATTGCCGATCAGCTCCAGAAGGGATTCGGTCAGCCGGTAATCGTGGAAAACCGGCCCGGGGCCAGTGGCAATATTGCCGCGCATCAGGCGGCGCAGGCTCAGGCGGATGGCTATACGATACTGTTCGGCAACCCCGCCGAGATCGCGATCAACAAGCTCATCATGAAAAACATGTCGTTCGATCCCGATGTGGACTTTCTTCCCGTCGTGCGCGTTTTCAATGTGCCGTTGGCGCTGGTGGTGCCCAAGAACTCCCCGTTCAAGTCGCTTGGGGAACTGCTGGCGGCATCCCGCAAGGAAAAAGACAAATACTTCTTCGCTTCGGCCGGAAGCGGGAGTCCAGGCCATCTGGCCGGGGAAAGCCTTGCCATGGAAGCGAAAATCTCCCTGACCCATGTGCCTTATAAAGGCGCCGGACCCGCCCTGGCCGACCTTATCGGCGGCCATGTGGATTGCTATTTCGCGGGCCTGACGGCTGTTGTCCCGCATCTGCAGTCAGGCGCGATCCGGGTGCTGGCGCTGTCCTCGCTGGAGCGCTCCAGCATGATGCCCGATGTTCCCACTGTGGCGGAACTGGCCGTGCCCAATTTCGAATTCACGCTGTGGGGCGGTTTATTCGTGCACAAAGACACGCCTGCTGAAATTATCCAAAAATTGAGTAAAGTATCGAATGCGGCATTTCAGCGGCCCGAGGTCAAAGAGAGAATGGCGACGGAATATTCGGAAGTCGTGCAGAATTCTCCCGAAGACTTCAAGCGCTTTGTGCAGGCCCAGACGGCCAAGTATGCGAAGATCATCAAGGAAACTGGCTATACCAGTTCTTGATAATGGGCGGCGCTTGCCGGTTAATGTTAATGATCGGCGATGTGTGGATTGCGCCAAGGAAGCCGGCGGCCATGCGGTAAGGCAACGGTCAAACCAGATATTTTTTTATTTTCACAGGAAGTTCAATGAGCCAGAACCGTAGAAAAGAGTTTCGCAGCAAAGTCGACGCGCGTAGCGGGCTGTTGGTGCCGGGGGCGTTCAATGCCATGAGCGCCAAGATTATTGCCGATCTGGGCTTCGAGGCGGCCTATCTGACCGGCGCCGGCCTGACCAATATGTACTATGGGCAGCCCGACCTGGCTTTCATGGGCTTGCGCGATGTGGCCGAGCACACCGCGAGAATTCGCGATGCCATAGAACTGCCCTTGATCGTGGATGGCGATACCGGTTTCGGCAATGCGGTCAATGTCTGGAATACCGTCAGGACCCTGGAGCGCGCGGGCGCCGATGCGATTCAGCTGGAAGACCAGACTTTTCCCAAGCGTTGCGGCCATTTCGAAGGCAAGGATGTGGCGCCATTGAGCGAAATGATCGCCAAAATCCATGCGGCTGTCGATGCGCGCACAGATAGCAATTTCCTGATTATTGCCCGCACGGACGCGCGGGCAAGCCAGGGACTGGACGCGGCCGTCGAGCGCGCCCAGAGGTTCCAGGAGGCCGGCGCCGACGTGCTGTTTATCGAGGCGACTCAAAGTCTTGATGAAGTGCGCAGCTTGCCGCAGTTGCTGGCGGCTCCGCAGCTGGTCAATATCGTGATTGGCGGCAAGACGCCGGCTCTTACGGCGGACGAGTTGGGCAGCCTGGGCTACGGCCTGGTCCTGTATGCGAATGCGTCGCTGCAAGCCGCCGTTCTCGGTATGCAGAATGCCTTGTCGGTGTTGAAGAAGGATGGCCGTCTTGATGAAAGCGGCGGTCTGGTGGCTACGTTTGCCGAGCGTCAACGCCTGGTTGGAAAACCCTTGTTCGATGAGTTGGAACAACGCTATTCGTCATAGCTTTGAAAACGGGCCGGGTCGCCACAGACCTGGCCCGCGGTATCGGGCCTTACGGGTGGGCGGGGATTTAGTGTTGACAGGCCCTAGAAGCGCTCGTAGCCCAGCAGATAGCGCCATTGTCCGGCAGGCAGCGCCGACATGGGCATGCGTCCGATACGGATACGCTTGATGCCCAGCACTTTCAGGCCGACTTGCCCGCACATATCTGAAATCAGGCCCGCGGGCGGGTTTTTTAACGCGAAACGCAGCCGATTGTCGCTCTGCCAACTGACTTTGATGGGCGGCAGGGCGGCGCCTCGCCACGATAAGCCGTGATTCAGCCGCGTCAAGCCGTCGGCCGATAGTTCACCCGATACTTCGACCACATATTCCTGTTCGATTCTGGCTGCATCGTCCGCGAGCTTGCGCGCGATGCGGTGCTCTTGCGTGAACACGATAAGCCCGCTGGCATCGGGCTCCAGCGGCATGACAAGGTTCAGGCCGCTTAGGTCCTTTTTGACGAAACGCCGCCCGGAGCGATCGTCGGCCGCCTGATACGCGGGCACGATCAACTCCGGCCCCGGCTTTGCTTGCGCCGGCTTGTGCACCAGGATGGTGGCGGGTTTATGGTCGTCGGCACGCGCATTTTCGGCCAGATCGACCTGCTGACTCGGCAGAATACGGAAGCCGGGTTCTTCGACGACATGTCCGTCCACCCGCACCCAGCCGCCTTCTATATAGTTGTCGGCTTCCCGGCGCGAGCAGGACAGCCGCTCGGCAAGATACTTGGCAAGGCGTATGGATTCAGTCATTGCCGGCCAGTTTGACCTTCACATGGCTTGCTGCTTCTTTCGCGCGTTCGCGCGCAAGATCGACATTGTTGTCATAGGCCAGGGCGACGCCCATGCGCCGTTTGGAAAAACTTTCGGGCTTGCCGAACAGGCGCAGTTCGGTCTGGGGTATGCGCAGCGCGTCGCTTACGCCTTCGAATATCACCCCCGTCGCATCGATTCCGCCGTAGATCACCGCGCTGGCGCCAGGGCTTTTGAGCGCTGTGCTGACCGGCAGGCCGAGAATGGCCCTGGCATGCAGTTCGAATTCATTTTGCCATTGGGTGATCATGGTCACCATGCCGGTATCGTGAGGACGCGGGCTCACTTCGCTGAACCAGACTTCCTCGCCCTTGACGAATAGTTCCACCCCGAATACGCCTTGCCCGCCTAAATCGTCGGTCACGGTTTGCGCGATGGCCCGGGCTTTTTCCAGCGCCGCGGGATGCATGGGGTGAGGCTGCCAGCTTTCCACATAGTCGCCGGCGACTTGCGTGTGGCCTATGGGTTCGCAAAAATGCGTTTCGGCCTTGCCGTCGGCCCCGAGCGCGCGCACCGTCAGGAGCGTGATCTCGTAGTCGAAATCGATGAAGCCTTCGACGATTACGCGGTTGTGGCTGACCCGGCCGCCGGCCATGGCGTAGTCCCATGCTTGCCGCAGGTCTTGCGGACCGTCGATTTTGCTTTGGCCTTTGCCGGAACTGCTCATGACCGGTTTGATGACGCAGGGATAGCCGATGCCGCCGTCAATCGCCGCCTGCAGTTCGTCCAGTGAATCGCAGAAGCAATAGGGGCTGGTGGGTACGCCCAGGGTTTCGGCGGCCAGCCGGCGGATGCCTTCGCGGTCCATGGTCAGGCGCGCCGCGCGGGCGGTGGGGATGACGCGCAGCAGGCCGGTGGCCTCCAGCGCTTCCAGAGCCGAGGTGGCGATTGCCTCGATTTCGGGAACGACGATATCCGGCTTCTCGGCCTGTATGAGAGCGGTAAGCTGCGCCGGATCGCTCATGGTTATAGTGCGCGCATGATGGGCGACCTGGTGCCCCGGGGCATGGTCATAGCGGTCCACCGCAATGGTCTCGACCCCAAGCCGTTGCAGGGCGATCAGGACTTCCTTGCCTAGCTCGCCGGAGCCAAGCAGCATGACTTTTGTCGCGGAGGGCGACAGTGGGGTACCGATAACGATCATAGTGGATTCTCTGGGCCGGCTGAAAACATAAATTGTACGTGTACTCGAGCATGAATATTTGCGGCGCCGCCGCGGCGGCTTTCCCGGATGGCGGCGGCGAAACTGTCTGGCGATATCCCGCCCCGGCTATCATACGGGCTTCGGGCGCGGTTCATATGCCCATTATCAGAATGATGTCATGACCCCCGCGCAAACTCATCCGGCAAGCGTTCCCACAGCATCCTCGGCCAACAGCCGCGCGGCGCGGCTGTTGCTGGGTCTTAGCCTGATGCTGATCGCTTTCAATTTGCGGCCGCTATTTCCCAGCTTGTCGGTGTTGCTGCCCGAGGTGTTGCGGCAAACCGGCCTGTCGTCCTCGGGCGCGGGGTATCTGACTACGCTGCCGGTGTTGTGCCTGGGCCTGTTTGCATCGTTCGCGCCCCGGTTCTCCCGCTGGATAGGCCCGGAACGCACGCTGCTGGTCGTTCTGATCGTATTGACCTTGGGCACGGCCTTGCGCGGGCTGGGCGATATCTATTCGCTGTTTGCCGGCACCGCGATGGCGGGCGCCGCCATCGCCATGGGAAATGTATTGTTGCCCAGCGTGGTCAAGCGAGATTTCCCCCACCATGCCGCGTTGATGACAGGCTTCTACACCATGACGCTTAGCGGCGGCGCCGCGCTGGCGGCGGCCGTTACCTTGCCCATCGTGCATGTTTTCAACGATTCATGGGCGACAGGGCTGGCGATATGGGCTGTGCCCGGCGCGCTGGTGGCGCTGGTCTGGGCGCCGCAGGCATTGCGCAGCAAGCGTGGGCCGGGCCGGTCCGGGCATCGCCCCGGCGGTTTATGGCGCGATCTCCTGGCCTGGCAGGTAACGTTCTTTATGGGCTTGCAGTCGGCCATGGCGTATTGCGTGATCGGCTGGATGGCTCCCATCCTGCGGGACCGTGGCCTCGATGGGGTTACGGCCGGCGTGGTGCTTTCCGTATCCATCATGGTCCAGGTCGTTACGTGTCTGCTTGTTCCGGCGCTGGCCGTGCGCTGCAAAGATCAGCGTGCTTTCAATGCGGGCTTGGCCACCACCGCCGCGATAGGGCTGATGGGCCTGCTCTTCGCTCCTTTATCGACAGTATGGGTATGGGCTGTGCTGCAGGGTGTGGGCCAGGGCGGGCTTTTTGCCATTGCCATGACCGTTATCGTGCTGCGCTCGCCTGATTCGCTGTTGGCGGCGCAGCTATCGGCGATGGCCCAGGGTGTAGGATACGTGTTGGCTGCCTGCGGCCCGTTGCTGGTCGGTGTCGTGCACAGCATAACGGGTGGATACGCCGCCGCCGGCTGGCTTTTTGCCTTGCTGGGCATTGCGACGGCGGTTAGCGGCTGGGGAGCGGGCCGGGCCATGCTGGTGAAGCCCGGGCATGTAAACACGAATCTGGAAGGAGCAGGAAAATGACACAGACAAGCAAGGTCAATCGCCGCATCGTGCTGGCGTCCCGCCCGCATGGCGAACCCAAGGCGGAAAACTTCCGCCTCGAAGAGACGGCGGTTCCCGAGCCGGAAGATGGCCAAGTGCTGCTGCGCAGCGTGTACTTATCGCTGGATCCCTATATGCGAGGTCGCATGAGCGATGCGCCATCCTACGCCGCGCCGGTGGAAGTCGGCGCCGTGATGGGGGCGGGTACGGTCAGCCGGGTCGTGGCATCGCGCCATGCCAAGTATGGCGCGGGGGACTGGGTGCTGGCGCAGGGCGGCTGGCAAGACTATGCCGTCTCCAACGGCGCCGGCTTGACCCGCCTGGGCGCCGATCCCGTCAACCCCTCGCACGCTTTGGGCATACTGGGCATGCCGGGGTTCACCGCTTACATGGGCTTGCTCGACATCGGCCAGCCCAAGGCGGGGGAAACGCTGGTGGTGGCTGCCTGCACTGGTCCGGTCGGCGCCACGGTCGGGCAAATCGGAAAAATCAAGGGCTGCCGGGTCGTCGGCGTGGCGGGCGGGCCCGAGAAATGCCGCCATGCGGTTGAAACGCTGGGTTTCGATGCCTGCATCGACCATAAAGCGGAAGATTTCGCGCAGCAGCTTGCGCTGGCCTGCCCGGACGGCATCGATATCTACTACGAGAACGTCGGCGGTAAGGTATTCGATGCGGTGCTGCCATTGCTCAATACGTCGGCGCGGATTCCTGTATGCGGGCTGATTTCCTACTACAACGCGACTGCTTTGCCTGACGGCCCCGACCGTTTGGCGCTGCTGATGCGCGCGGTACTGACCAAGCGGCTGACGATCAAGGGCTTCATCATTTTTGACGACTATGCGCCGCGCTATGGCGAGTTCGCCCGCGACATGAAAGCGTGGCTCGATGGCGGCCGGATCAAGTACAAGGAAGACATGGTCGACGGCCTGGAAAATGCGCCGCAGGCGTTTATCGGTTTGTTGCAGGGCCGGAATTTCGGCAAGCTGGTGCTGCGTGTCGGCCCTGATAATTAAACAGGTTCGGGGCAAGTCCGCCGCATCGTTGCGCTTTTAATTGCTTGCGACGACGTTGTTGCGGCCCGATTGCTTGGCCCGGTACAAGGCCTGGTCGGCCTTGCGCAGCAGGTTTTCAAGAGTGTTGTCCTGGCCCGCCAGCCGCGCCAGTCCTATCGAGACCGTGATTTGCACGGGCTGGCCCGCCGGCAGGTCGATGGCCGAGGCCGCTATCGCCGTGCGTAGCCGTTGCGCGACTTCCATGGCTTGCTCGGTATTGGTTTCAACCAGTACGGCGGCAAATTCCTCTCCGCCCATGCGGGCGAGGATATCCACTTCGCGCAGCGTATCGCGGATCAGGTGCGCTACTTTTTGAAGCACGATGTCGCCGCTATGGTGGCCCCATGTGTCGTTCACCGACTTGAAATGGTCGATGTCTATCATCAGCAGCGACAAAGGCTGGCGGTAGCGTATTGCCTTGGCCAGTTCGCGCTCGACCAGTTCGGTGAAATGGCGCCGGTTGAATACGCCGGTCAGATAATCGGTCCGGGCATGGAGCTGGGCGCTTTCCTTGTGCGCGCGCTCCAGTTCAAGAGCTTGCTGGGACAGGGCCAAGGCCAGGGCGGAGCCTTGCGCATCCAGCCTCAGTTGGCGCAGGTGTCGGTACAACAGCATGATGATCAAGCTGCTGCTGACAATGCCATGCACAATCAGGGTCCATTCGGTTTGGGCGCTGGCTTGCGTCACAGTCATCCAGCCGCAGTTCGCAAATATGGCTTCCGTGGTGAGCAGCGCCAGCACGATATAGACGCCTTGAAGCCAGCGCCGGCTGGGGACTTGCTCTTGCCGGGTCGAGAAGGCGACGATCACGCAATACCATATCGCCGCAAGAGCCACCAGGTCGCCGATGCTCAGCGCCAAGCGAGTGTAATCCAGCGCCATTGCCGCGAACTGGACAGGCAGGACTAGCAATAACGGTATGAATCCGCGCATTAATGCGGCAGGCGGCGCATAAAGCTTGAAGAGCGCCCGGCTGAAAAGCAGGAAAAAGAAGGGGATGCAGCAAGCCAGGATGGTGGTCATCCAATCAGCCAATAGCGGAAAAGTCGGAGATATCAACGGCGCGAAATTTCCCGTGCTGCTCAAGCCATACAGAATATAAACAGCTTGATACACACCGAACAGTCCTATGACCTTCTGGCGATCGACAAGGTAGTGATCAATTGCCCACACACATGCCCAAAGCATGAGCCCCATGAATATGTTGCGCACCAGATCGGATCGCAATTGCTGGCGCTGAGCTTCGTGGGGTTCCAGCGCCACCACATTCGTCAGTGAGGGGCTGGTCGTTTGTATGCGCAGGTAGTAGGTTTTTTCGGCGGTGGTCACGTTAATGGCAAAACCCGGGGCAATGGCAATCTGGTCCCGTTCGTCATAGGCATATTGGTCGCCTGTCTTGCGCGTGATCCATTCCAGTGGTTTGCCGTCGACCGCCTCGTACAGGCGAACGTCGTCGAGAAAGGCCGAGCTTATCTGCAGCATCACTTGGGAGCTGTGGGCGGGACGCCGGATTTTCAGGCGCAGCCAATATGCGGAGTCCGAATACCCTTCGGACAACGTTGGCCCTATCGGCGTGAATTTGCTGTTCGCGGCCTCGGCAATGCTCAGGCTGCCATCCTCGTCTTCGAGCACGGCGCGCGAAACGATGTAGTCTTCCGCGGCGGCCAGCGGGGCAAGGAAAACTCCAAGGATTACGACAAGGATGCCAATAAGGTGCTTCATATCATTGCCGGCCGGAAACTCAAAAGGCACGATTGTAACCGGCGGATTTGGATTCTGGCGCCTTTTGGCAATTGCGGCGTCATACGCGGCCGATTGCCGCCGCTTTGGTTCAAGCCGGTGAAAAGCTTCCTACGGCCACGCTGTTGCGTCCGTTGGACTTGGCCGTGTATAGCATGGCGTCGGCGCGGGCAAAAAAAGCTTGTAGCGTTTCATTTCCGGTTCGTTGGGTAACGCCGAAGCTTGCTGTCACGATCCGCTCGCCCGCCAGGGTTCGGAATGGTGTTTTCGCCAGATGGTTGCGTACGCGTTCCGCCAGTTGGACGGCGCCGTCCAGGGGGGTATTGGGCAAGAGCAGCGCGAATTCCTCGCCGCCGACCCTGGCCGCGATGTCTTCGACGCGGATGCAGTCCCGTACTATTTCTCCAAATGCCTGCAGCACTTGGTCGCCGGCGGCGTGCCCGTCTTTATCGTTGATGGATTTGAAGTAATCAATGTCGCACAGCACAAGGCTCACGTCGCGGCGGCGGCTGTCTCCGATAATGCTTGTGCCTTGCTCTTCGAAACTGCGCCGGTTGTGAAGCTGGGTCAGGCCATCGATATTGCGCTCGTTCTGCAGGCTTTCGATCGTATCGACTATGGCGGCGGCCAGGATGACAAGCGCCAGGACCATGGCAAACAGCAATAACGCCAATTGCAGGGTAAGCCAAAAAGGCGATTGGATCAGTTCCGCGATGCTGCCGGTTACGGATAAGGAAATCGAGTAAAAGGTTCTTGGAAAGAAGCTGATGGCAAAAGCGACGTACACCCAGAACAGCAGGCGGTCGATGACGCGGTTGCCCAGGCGTTTCCACCAGTGAAGGACGGGGAACAAGAGAATGGCCGACGATCCCAGGTTAAGAATATAAATTCGCGAAATCACATCCGGCGTTATATAGAAATAATAGGCCATGGCGGCCGACAGGGCGAGACCGCCGGCGATCAGCCTGGAATTGCTCAGGCGCACGCCGTAGCGGGCCACCATGCCGCGCGCCATCAGCATGGCGCTGCCGATATAAAGCACAGCCGTCAGCATCGTATTCAGTCCGACGTTGCGCGGCACCTCGAGTATTTGCGATGTGGCGGCAATCGCATAAACGAAAAATGAAGCGGCGATAAACAGCAGGTAATCGCGGAATCGATCGAGAAATGTCCAGACGCAAATGAAAATGATCGAGAACATCAGCGCAAATGCTGGGTTTCCCAATGCAAGAACTTGGTTGGACGTAAGCGGCAATAAGGGTTCCATCAGGATTGAGTGGTAGAAAGATGGGTGAGCAAGCGGCTGTTCGGCGGCGGGAAGAAAGCATTGCCGGCACAAGACAGACAGGCCATACAGGCTGTTGCAGGCAATGATACAGGCGGTTACGCCGCTGTAAGCGGGTCTTTTCAATTGTTGTTGAAATCAGGGAATACATGTGGGCGATTCGCTACTTGCTCGGTCGAAAACGCCGGCGGCGGACAGCCCCGGCGCATTGCCGGCTACGTTGCGCCGGGGAAAACCGGCCAAACCCTCGCGCACATTCTCAGTGCGCGCGATCCGCACCAATACGGCCAACGTCGCCGCATTTCCCCGCGCGTTTACACGTCGCTGGCGCGGAAATCCTGGCACGGGGATTGCGTAATCCAGGGTGATGAGTAGCGATCGATTGATTGTCGATCGATCGTAATGCCCCTCGCAATATCTCGTCGTAGCTTGATGCGGGTAAGGGCAAGGTATTTTTTCATTCTGGAGTCGATCCATGTGCAAGCATTCACCCGTTCGCCTATGTTGCGCGGCAGTTTCCCCAACGTTAGCTCTTGCCGGGAGCATGTCATGAGAAACCGCGCTATGACCAAGGGAGTTATTACAGGGCTGCTTGGCCTTGTCGCGGCGACCCAGGCTTATGCGCAAAGCCCCGCCGAAACCGCCACGGCGTCCGATTTCACTGTCGGCGCCAATGTTTCCTTGGCAAGCCAGTATCGCTACCGTGGCATTATGCAAACCAATAACAAGCCGGCGATACAGGGCGGGTTCGATCTGACCCATTCCAGCGGTCTTTATCTGGGCAACTGGAATTCCAGCATCAGTTGGCTGGACGACTCCAGCCCCGATGTATCGGCCGCGGTGGAAATGGATTTTTATGGTGGATATCGGGGAGCGCTTTGGCGGGATCTGACTTTTGACGTGGGCGCGCTGCATTATTACTATCCCGGCAGCTACCCGCAAGGCTACACCAGCCCGGATACGACCGAGCTGTATATAGGTCTGGGCTATGGCCCTATAACGGTCAAATATTCTCATGCCCTCACTAATTTGTTCGGCGTTCCCGACAGCAAGAACAGCCAGTATTACGACCTTTCAGGCAAATTCGACACCGGGGTCTGGGGCATGGCGCTGACTGCGCATATCGGCTATCAAAAGATCCGCAATCTGGACGACGGGTCATATACCGATTGGTCTCTTGGAGTCAGCAAGGATTGGGGCCAGGGGTTTTTGACCGCTCTGGCTTATATCGATACCAACGCCAAGCGCGACATTTATACCAATTCCAAAGGAAAGTACACCGGCCGTTCGACAGCGTTGCTGACACTGTCCAAGAGCTTTTGATCAGCCTTTGCGCCCGGCGTAGCCGCCGGCGCAAGGCAAGCAAGGCGAAGGCCAATGGCCGCTTCAATCATGCGCGCCAGCGATCAAGGCGGCCATGGGCTGAGGGCCTGTTAACGCTACATCCCCGCCCGCGTGACTGGCCAACGCCGCGCGGGCGGGGATGTAGCGTTAACAGGCCCTCAGTGCGTTTGGGATGGTTTTAGCCAGGCGTTATAGCCAAAAGCAATGAGGTATATAAAAACTATCAATTGTGTAATATGATAGTTACGTTCTATACTGGCCCTGTCATCAATTTTCAACCACCCAAAGGAAACCACAATGTCTCTGATCAACACTCAAATCAAGCCTTTCAAAGCGACGGCATATCACAACGGCAAGTTCGTGCCTGTAAGCAACGAGACCTCAAGGGCAAATGGTCGGTCGTGGTGTTCTATCCCGCCGACTTCACTTTCGTGTGCCCAACCGAACTGGGAGATCTGGCCGACCACTACGCCGAATTCCAGAAACTGGGCGTGGAAGTCTATAGCGTTTCGACCGACACGCATTTCGCGCACAAGGCCTGGCACGACACCTCGGACACCATCGGCAAAGTGCAATACCCCATGATCGGCGACCCCACGCCAGCCTGGCGCGCAACTTCGAAGTGCTGATCGAAGAGGAAGGCCATGTTCGCTGCGCGGTACTTTCGTGATCAACCCGGAAGGCCAGATCAAGGTCATCGAAGTCCATGACAACGGCATCGGCCGCGACGCTTCCGAACTGCTGCGCAAAGTCAAGGCCGCCCAGTACGTGGCGGCTCACCCAGGCGAAGTCTGCCCCGCCAAGTGGACAGAAGGGCCAAGACCCTGACGCCGTCGCTGGACCTGGTCGGCAAGATCTAAACCGTAAAGCTCGCTTGCGCATAAGCAGGCAAGTCACGTATTCGCCGCGTTCCGGTCAGCCCGGGCGCGCGTGCCCCCAGATTATTCTGTCATGAAAGTCGATACGCCATGTTGGACGCCAAACCTGAAAACTCAGTTGAAGACCTACCTGGACATGATTTACCCAGCCGATCGAGATCGTTGCCAACCTCGACGATAGCGCCAAGTCGGGCGAACTGCAGCGAACTGCTGCAGGAAATCGAACTGATGTCCGACCGGATCGCGCTGACCGAGCGACGCGATGACGGCGAACGCAAGCCTTCATTCTCCATCAACCGCCAGCGGTACGGACATCGGCGTGCGTTTCGCCGGCATTCCGATGGGCCACGAATTCACCTCGCTCGTCCTGGCCCTGCTGCAGGTCGGCGGCCATCCGCTCAAGCTGGACGATGCCGTCATCGAACAGATCCGCAATCTGGATGGCGACTTCACGTTCGAAACCTATTTTTCGCTGTCTTGCCAGAATTGTCCCGACGTCGTGCAGGCGCTGAATGTGATGTCGATCATCAATCCGCGCATCCGGCACGTTGCGATCGACGGCGCCCTGTACCAAGGCGAAGTCGATGCGCGCCAGATCATGGCGGTGCCCACGATGTATTTGAACGGCGAGGTCTTCGGACAGGGCCGCACCAGCGTCGAGGAAATCCTCGCCAAGCTGGACACCGGCGCCGCCGGCCGCAAGGCGGAAGAAGCTCAGCGCCAAAGAGCCTACGATGTGTTGATCGTCGGCGGCGGCCCGGCCGGCGCGGCGGCGGCGGTCTATGCGGCGCGCAAAGGCATCCGCACCGGCGTCGTGGCCGAGCGCTTCGGCGGCCAGGTGCTGGATACCATGGGCATCGAGAACTTCATTTCCGTCAAGGAAACCGAAGGGCCGAAGTTTGCCGCCGCGCTTGAACAGCATGTCAAGGCTACGAGGTGGACATCATGAATCTGCAGCAGGCGGCAAGCGCTGGTGCCGGGCAAGCTGATCGAGGTCAAGCTGGCCAAGGCGGTGTCGCTGAAAAGCAAGACAGTCATGCTGGCCACCGGCGCCCGCTGGCGCGAAATCAACGTGCCCGGCGAACGCGAGTACCGCAACAACGGCGTGGCGTACTGCCCGCATTGCGATGGCCCGCTGTTCAAGGGCAAGCGCGTCGCGGTGATCGGCGGCGGCAATTCCGGCGTCGAAGCGGCGATCGATCTTGCCGGGCCTGGTCAAGCACGTCACGCTGATCGAGTTCGGCGATGAACTGCGCGCCGACGCGGTACTGCAGCGCAAGCTGCGCAGCCTGCCCAACGTCACCGTCATTACCTCGGCGCAGACCACCGAGATTCACCGGCGATGGCAAAAAGGTCAACGGCTTGTCGTACAAGGACCGCAAGTCGGACGAAATGCGCACAGGTCGAACTGGAAGGGGTGTTCGTGCAGATCGGCCTGGTGCCGAACACCGAATGGCTCAAGGGCACGCGTGGCGCTTGTCGCGTCATGGCGAAATCGAAGTCGATGCCAAAGGCCAGACCTCGATGCCCGGCGTGTTTGCCGCCGGCGACGTAACCACGGTGCCGTACAAGCAGATCGTGATTGCCGCGGGCGAAGGTGCCAAGGCGGCGCTTAGCGCTTTCGACCACCTGATACGCACTTCGGCGCCGGACGAAGAAGGCGTTGCCGCGTCCGCCGAAGCCGTAGCCGTGTGATTGGCCTGTATCCGCGCCCTGCCCAGTGCCGCAATTGGCCGGGCGCGGTAGTGTTCTGTATCGTCGCCGGACAGCGATAGCTTTACAATACGGGTGTCCGCCATTTCTGTGGCGGAGAACCCGGAGAGCGAACATGCCGCGCTATGCAAAAATAACCCTGTGGGTGTGTTTGGGCTGCTTCCTGGCCTTGATCTTGGCCGTGCTGGCCGTGGCGACATTCAACTGGAATTACGCCAAACCCTGGGTAAACCGGCAAGCCAGCGAATTGGCGGGCCGTCCTGTCGCCATCGAAGGCGATTTGTCCGTCAAATGGCTGCTGCGCTCCGAAAAACAGACTGGCTGGGGGGTGCCGCAGCCGCAAATTACCGCTCGCCGGATTACCGTGGGCAATCCGGCTGACCATGGAAGCGGCGCCTATATGGCCCAGGTCGGAAGCCTGACTGTGGTGCTTGATCTCGCGGCCTTGCTGGATCGCACGGTGCAGATTTCCCGCTTGCGGATCGAGGCGGCGAATGTCTCGCTGGACCGGGATGCGCAAGGCGCGAACAACTGGACATTCAAGACTGAAAGCGGCGCGGCGCCTTCCAAATGGAAAGTGGACGTGCAGAAACTGCAGTTGTCGCAGGTTAAAGTGCGTGTGGTGGACGCCGCCAGCCAGCTTGACCTGAATGCCGATTTGGACAGTCTGAAGGAAACGGGCAAAGAAGGCTACGGCATAGGTTTCAAAGCCGGCGGCACCTATAACAAGGCGGCGATCAAGGCAGAGGGCCAGGCTGGCGATATTTTGTCTTTGCGGACGGGCGGCGATCGCTTCCCCGTGCAAGGCAAGGTCAGCGTAGGGGAAACGGCAATCAGTATCGCGGGTTCCCTGAGCAGGCCGCAGCAGTTGGCCGCGCTCGATGTCCAGCTGAAACTGGTGGGCGACAACATGGCCGATTTGTACGCGCTGACTGGCGTGGCGCTGCCCAACACGCCGCCTTACCATACCGAAGGACGCCTTATCGGGAAGCTTGAAGGCGACAACGATAATTGGCGATATGAAGATTTCAAAGGCATTGTGGGTCAAAGCGATCTGCAAGGCACCGTCGAATACCAAGTCCGCAAGCCGCGCCCGATGCTTACCGGGCAGCTTGAATCCAGGCTTTTACGGTTCAAGGATTTAGGTCCATTGATCGGCGCGGATACCAGCGATGTAAAGGCGGATGGCAAAAACGGCAAGGTCGGGCAACCGGCCGGCAAGGCCTTGCCTGTCGCTCCCATAGGCACGAAATCATGGGGCGCCATGGATGCCGATATCCAGTTCAAGGGCTTGAAGATACTGCGGAACAAGGACTTGCCGCTGGATGACGTTCAAGCGCATATCAAGCTGGACGATAGGGTGCTGTCGTTCGCCCCGCTGAATTTCGGATTCGCGGGCGGAACCTTGGGCAATACCATTACTTTGGATAGCCGTGGCGAGGTGCTGCAGGCCCAGCTAGTCACCGCGGCGCGCCATCTCAAGCTAAAGAAGCTGTTTCCCGGCGCCGAAAGGATGGATGCCAGTTTTGGCGAGCTTCATGGCGATGCGACGCTAAAGGGGCAGGGGAGTTCCGTGGCCGATCTGCTGGGCCATGCCAACGGGGAAATCAGTGCGCTGGTCAGCAAGGGCACCATCAGCGACTTCCTGATGGAGGCGGCCGGTTTGAATGTTGCCAATATGGTCATCGTAAAGCTGTTTGGCGATGAGCAAATCGTGCTGAACTGCATGGCCAGTAACTTCAAGGTTACAGATGGGCTGATGCAGGCCCGTGTCTTCAGGCTTGAAACCGCGGATACCACGGTGGATGTGACGGGTGAAATCAACCTGCGCACCGAGCGGATGAACCTCGATGTCCGTCCGGAAAACAAGACGCTGCGTATTTTTACCTTGCGCTCGCCTTTATACGTGAAAGGTACTTTCAAACATCCCGACGTGGGTGTGCAGGCGGGGCCGCTTGCCGCCCGCGCCGGCGCGGCTGTGATCCTGGGCGTGGTGGCGACTCCTTTTGCGGCGCTTTTGCCTCTGCTGAATGTAGGAAGCAACGACGCTGCCGGCTGCGAGTCATTGGTCGGGAATAAAGATAAAAGCGCCAAGTCCGAGGCGACATCGAAAAAAGGTAAAGCCCGGTAGGCCGGCTCAGATCGACTCAGGATGGATTGGGCTTTACGCTGCGGGAATCCGGCCTGAACCGGGGCGGTTGCCGTGAATTTTTTTCCGCAAAGCGCTATCCGCGATGCCGCCGGCCTAATCGGGCCTGCGATGGTCTGCGGCCTCGTCTTCTGGTTTTTCCTGTTTATCGTGGTCATTTTCCAGGCGTCCGAGCACGACCAGGATGAATAAGGCGGCCAGTGTGCTGACCACCGCGGTTGCTTCCAGGCCCATCCCCGCCGCAATGCCGATGGCGGACGCCACCCAGATGCTGGCTGCCGTGGTCAGGCCCTTGATTTCGCCAGGGCCGTTCAGCTTGATGATGGCGCCCGCGCCCAGGAAGCCGATGCCGGCGATGATGCCTTGCAATACGCGGCTGGTGTCGGCGATAGGAATATTGCTTTGCAGAGGCACCAGTATGAAAATGGCCGAGCCGAGCGATACCAGCATATGCGTGCGCAGTCCGGCGGCTTTGCCGCGCAGTTCGCGCTCGTATCCGATGGCGGCGCCCAGGATGGAGGCCATGGTCAGGCGCAGTACCAGCCGGGTAGCTTGCGCCGCGTCGGGGATGTCGGAGAATTCATGGACTATGGTTGACCAGATGCTGGAGGCGGTATCAATCATTTTTAGTAAACCCATGCTAAGCAGAGGGTAGAATAGCAGGCTCTTGAAAACTTCAATTAATGGTCTTGAATTATGCGTTTCCTTATTGCCCTGTTATTGCCTTGGCTGACATTTTTCACCATTGGGCGGCCTATCGCCGGTATTGTGTGCCTGCTCTTGCAAATCACGCTAGTTGGCTGGTTGCCGGCCACGCTTTGGGCTGTCTATGCACTTAGCCAGTATAAAACCGACCAGAAAATTGAAAAAGCCCTGCAGCAACGTTAGGGACCTCCTTACGTTTCAATATGGCCCGCCGCAATGTCCTGCCGCGCAGCGGGCTTCGTCTGACTGACTGGCGGCCTCAAACCGGGGTTTTTCGCCCAAAAAATGGGTAGCTTGGGTCGTTATAGCCATGTGTCGAGGCATGGCCGGGGGTTACCAGGCTGTCGACCAAGGCTTCTTCTTCGGCGGTAATCTCGATGTCGATCGCCGGATAATAGTCTTCCATTTGGGCCAGCGTGCGCGGCCCGGCAATGACCGAACTGATATGCGGGTTGGCCAGCACCCATGCCGTGGCGAAGTGCCCGAGCTTTATGCCGCGCGCTTCGCAATGCTGCTGCAGGCGTTGTGCTATCACCAGCGACTCTTCCCGGAATTCGGTTTCCAGAATGCGCTTGTCGCCACGAGCCGCTCGGCTTCCTTGCGCCGGCGCCTGGCCTGGTTGATACTTGCCGGTCAGCACCCCCCGGGCGATCGGGCTGTAAGGCACCACGCCTAATCCATAGTGGCCGCAGGCCGGCAGGATTTCCACCTCGGGGCCGCGGTTCAACAGGTTGTAATAGGGCTGGCACACGACAGGCTGGGGCACATTGGCTTTTTCGCACAGGCGAACGATTTCGGCAATACGCCAGCCCCTGAAATTCGACACCCCGAACGCCCGGATTTTTCCGGCCCGTATCAGATCGCCCATAGTGCGCACGGCTTCGTCCAGATTCTCGTCGTGAAAGTCCCGGTGCATGTACAAGATATCGATATGGCCGGTATTCAGGCGCGCCAGGCTGCTGTCCACTTCGCGTGTTATCCAGTGGCGCGAGTAATGCGATTGATTGGGCGCTTTCGCCATGCTGTTGCCCAGTTTGGTCGCCAGCACCCAATCGTGGCGCTTGTCGCCCAATAGCTTGCCGACCATGGTTTCAGAGCCGCCTTTGCTGTATACGTCGGCGGTATCGATAAAGTTCACGCCATGTTCATGCGCCGACGCGACAATGCTTTGCGCCGCGTCGAAATCGGTCTGGTCGCCAAACATCATCGACCCCAGGCATAGGGCCGAAACTTTCAAATTGCTGCTGCCGAGACGTCGATAATGCATTGCTTTCCTTTTTTGTTTGGTTTGTGAACAGGATGCGGCGGCATGATGGCTGCCGCCCCTTGGATGCGGTCGATTCCATAGAGGCTGTCCACCGCCCTTGTTCCGCAAAGTTAGCACAACGGAAGGGAAATGCGCTGCCTCCGGTCTTATTTCAGATTGGAGCGGCTGTACCGGGCCGGGTATGCTTTAGCCAGCGGCTGGTCAGAAGGATGGCGACCACGGTCAGGCCGGTTGCCAGTCCCAGCCATACGCCCACACCTTCCCATCCGGCGACAAAAGCCAGGAACGCGCCGAAAGGCACTCCCAGCACCCAATAGCCCAGCATGGCGAAAAGCATGGGTACGCGCGTGTCATGCAGGCCGCGCAGCATGCCCGCGCATACCGCCTGCGCGCCATCGGCAAGCTGAAACAATGCGGCAACGGCAAGGAACTGGACCGCAAGCGCCGCCACTGCTTTGTTGGATGGCAAGCTGGTGTCCAGGAAAAAGCCTATCAGTGTGTCGGGCGCCAGCCACATCAGTATTGCCGCAATGCCCATGAAGCCTACTCCCAGGCCGTAGGAGGTCCAGCCTGCGCGGCGCACCGCGCCGGGGTCGCGGCGGCCGGCGGCCAGCCCCACCCGGATAGTGGCCACTTGGCCGAAACCCAGCGGCACCATAAAGGTGATGGTGGCAAGCTGCATGGCGATGGCGTGCGCCGCAAGAGAGGTATTGCCGATTCTTCCCATCATCATCACCGCGGTGTAGAACACCAGCGTTTCGAGGGTAAACGTAATGGCGATGGGCAGGCCCAGCCGCCATAGCTCCGCCAGCCTGGTCCAGTCATGTTCCCATAGCCGTCCTAGAAGGCGATAGCGGCGGAATGATTTATGCCGTGTCAAGACCAGCGCCAGGCCAAGGAACATCATGATGCTGGAGCAGGTGCTGGCGATGCCGGCGCCCGCCAGGCCCAAGGCAGGCAAGCCCCAGTGCCCGAAAATCAGCAGCCAGCCCGCCAGCGCATTGAAAGCAATTGCCAATGCCGCAATCAGCAAGGCCCATACCGGCTTTTCCGCGGCCGCCAGGAAAGAGCGTAGAACGATATAAGCCAGATAGGGCAGCAGCGCCCATTGCAATGTATGCATGAACTCGGCCGATTTCGCGGCCAGATGGGGGCTTTGCCCCATGAAGACCAGAATAGCTTCGGCCTGCCACAGAATAGCCCATGCCGGTATGCAGATCAGGACAGCGGTCCACAAGCCTTGACGCACCGTGCGCCGGATTTCCCGCAGGGCATTGCGCCGCTTGCCCAGCGTCGTGGCCAGCATGGGAATGGTGGCCGACACCAGCCCCATGCTGAAGATCATGAGGGTGTGGTAGAGGCTTGCCGCCAACGAGCCCGCGGCGAGCGCATCGGCCCCTAGCCGTCCCATGAAGATAATGTCGGTCGTCAGCAGGGCTACCTGCGCCAGGTTGGTCAGGATCAGCGGCCATCCAAGCTTGAGCGATGCCTGCGCTTCAGCCTTCCAGGCCTGGGCGCTGCCCGCCTTGGGCGCGTCGGGTTTCGTCATGCGGGATTGCTATCGTGGTGATGAGGTGTGCGGAGCGCGCGGCACTGCTTCAGACGCTGCGCGGCAATGACCACGTACTGATGGCTTGCGCCACCGGATCGCTGCCGTCCGCCGGCACCAGCAGCACGTCGCCTGAAGCCAGGCGGCCTGTTTTCAGGATGTTGGCATGCGCCAGAATGCCGCCGGGAGGGGCTTTGCGCAGAAAGTTGATGCTCAGGCTGGCGGTGACGGCCTGCGGGTTGCCGGTAGCGCCGACAATGGCCGCATACAGGGCCAGGTCGGCCAGGCCCATCAGCATGGGGCCGGCGACAATACCGCCCAGCCGCTGGTGCGAGCTGCGGTCCGGCAGGCGCAATACGGCTGTCCCGTAACCGATATCCACGATCTCGATTTCAAGCATGGAAGCAAAAGGATGCTGCTCAGCCAGCAATTGATTGAAGTCGGCGACAGTGATGCGGGCGGGGGTGTCTTGCGAAATAGGCTTCATGGTGGACAAAGTAAGATTGGACGGCTGGTGCTGTGTCCGGCTAGTGTGCCACAACCGCCGGGGTTGCGGAGGATCGAGAGCGCGAGGCGGATAGCGTAGTACACTTTCCGGCCATGAACAGGCAAATTATTCAGGGTGCATCATGAAAAAAGTATTCGTTGCTGGTCTTGTGGCATTGAGCGGCGCAGCGTTTGCCGCGCCTGGTCCCGAAGGCGCAAAGCAGGCGGCGCCAGTCCAGCCCGCCATGTCGATGGCGCAAGCGGGGCATGGCCATGGTGCCCAGGCCGGCGGCCACGCCATGGCGGCCGCCAAAGTGTCGTCGACACTGACGGTTTCGGGTTGCTGGATACGCTCGTTACCCACGCCTGCGCCTTCGGCTGGCTATTTTGTCGTGAAAAATTCAAGCGGTAAACAGGCCGGATTGAAAAGCGTTTCCTCGGCTGCCTACGGCATGGTAATGCTGCATCAGACTACGCAAAAGGACGGCATGAGCAGGATGTCCGCCACGCAAGATATTGCTATTCCCGCCGGCGGCCAACTCGAATTCAAGCCCGGCGGCTATCACGCCATGCTTGAAGAACCTGTCAAGGTCCCCGCGGTAGGCGGCAAGGTCGCCATGGATTTCCTATTCAATACCGGCGAGAAAGCGTCGGCTGAATGCGACGTAATGGCCCCCAACAGCAGGTCTCCTGCGCCGCACAAATCGAATTAGCGTCAACAGGCTCTGGATAGAATGGCGCTTACTTAGATAATCTTGCGGATCGCAGGGGGGAACATAAAGAACGGAATCATCCGATCCCAGGCCCGGTGCCAGTCCGCGAAATCATCGGGCAGCATTTCAGCCACTTTTTTTCCGACGCGAATCGCGCGGCCGATGCATGCCCGAGCCTCCACTTGCGTGACGTGATCGGCGCACGAAACCCCCCTCCACATCACGGTAATGGCGTATGGCCCTCTTGCCCCGTGCAGGGGCGAGAGGACCGGGCACCGCAAAGTCTTTCAATCCAAAACCTTTTAGCAACGAAGCGCAAGAATCCAGACCGTGCCAGCGCCCGTGTTTGAGACACACCAGAGTTCGTCGGGGGTAATGCCTGTGGCGGCCAGCCCGTCGGAGGCCGAGCAAGCGGAATCGTAGGCAGGCGAGCCGCCGAGGCGACCGAGAAAAACTCCAGCAGGCAGCGGCCGCCGGACGAGATAAGCGCGCGGTGTCAGGCGCTGTGGGCGCCTGACCGGCCGACCGGGCTGGCCGCCACAGGCATTACCCCCGACGGACGGCACCAGAAACAAGAACCCCGCCTGCAAACAATATAAACAGCACCACCAGACGACTCAAGCCTAGCAAACAAGATAAAAACCCCGTCAGCGAAAGCTCCAAACTTTCCCCGCCAAGTCAACATTTTGCCATTGCCTCTGCCGGCACAACTGCGCCAAGTAAGCGCCATTCTCCCGGCCCGGCAGGCGGGCGCATCATCCGGCCTATGCGGTCGCCAGGAAATCCAGAATTGCCTGGTTGAATGCTTTGGGGTTGGCCAGGTTCATGCCATGCGACGCCGCGGGTATCGTGACGCGCCTGGCGTTGGCAACGGTTTTTGCCAGTATGTCCAGCCGGCTGCCGTAGCGCGGCGGGCTGTTGGCTCCCCCTATCAGCAATACCGGGCATTGTAATTGGCGGGCCCGGTCCAGATCGACGGCAAGATTGACTTCTCGCACTTGCGACAGCAGGGTGTAGGCATTGTCCGTCACCATGGCCTTGAACCAGCTCACCATTTGACGCCATGTGCCGGCGCCGTTCACGGCATCGACAAATTCGGACAGCGCCGCTTCGATCTCGCCGCGCTCCAGAAGCGTGATTATCGTGGCATGGAAAGGCGAATTGGGCGCTTCGCCGGCAATGCGAAAGCCCGGATCGGCCAACGTCAGGCTGCCGACCTTGCGCGGAGCGGCGCAAGCCAGCTCAAGCGCGATTTGCGCGCCTCTGGAATGCCCGGCTACGTGTATCGCTTGTTCGCCGTTCAGATGATGGGCAAAGGCGATCATGTCGCTGGTGTGCTGGGCGATATTGAATGTGCTGTCTTCGCGCTCGAAGGCTGCCGGCCAGCAACCGCGCAAACTTGGCGCTACGACCCGGTAGCGCTGGCTAAGGGCCGGAATTTGCCAGCGCCAGTAGCGGTAGTCGCACAAGGATCCATGTATAAGCAGAAGAACTTCACCGGTTCCCGCTTCGGTGTAATGGATCGGATAGTCTTGAAGTTGCGCTGTGTATGGGGCAAGCGCTTGAGCAGGCGGCATGGAAGGACTCAGAGTTGGATCAGATCGTCGATTAAAACATTGGGAAGGTTCTGGCTGCAGTGCTCGATACGCGCGCGAACCAGGAAAGCCTGCGCCAGATACGGCGGAGTAATCACGGCGCGCGGTTCGCCGCTGGCCAGCAGCGTGCCGCCATGCAAGAGCAGCGCGGCGTTGGCATAGCGCAAGGCGATGTTCAGGTCGTGCAGCACGATAATAACCAGCAGTCCTTTGACGAGCGCCAGTTCGCTGAGCATTTGCATGACATGGTGTTGATAGTTCAGATCCAGCGAAGCCAGGGGTTCGTCCAGCAGCAGCACGGCGGGTTCGTGCACCAGGGCTTGCGCCAGGCCGACCAGTTGTTTTTGGCCGCCGGACAATTCATCCAGAAAACACGGGCCCAGGCCCTCGATATCCAGGTCCTTCAGGATGGCCGCGACTTTTTGCATGGCTATTGGCGTACTGATCGAAGTGCCGCGCGCCTTGAGCGCCACAAGGACGGCTTCCGTGACTGTCAAGTGCACGAAATCCGGCAGGCTTTGGGGCAGGTAGCGCATGGTCGCGGCGCGCGCACGCGCGGCCAGGGGCTGTAAATTCACGCCGTCCAATTTCAGGCTGTCGGCATGCGCCGGCACCAGTCCCGCTATGCTTTTTAGCAGTGTGGATTTGCCGCTGCCGTTGCGCCCCAATAACGCCACCAACTGGCCGCCATGCAGCGCGGGCAGGGTGAGCGCTTGCAGGACATGTTGACTGCCGAGCCGGCATGAAAGGCCGTTGACTTCAAGAGTGCTGCGGGGCGGTGCTGGCGTCATGATTTATTGAACGGTGCGTCGCATCAATGTGACGATAAAGAACGGTATGCCCACCAGGGTCGTGACGATGCCCACGGGAACGACGGTATGGCTGCTGATGAGTTTCGCCGCCACGGAGGCGGCAATCAGGATGGCGCTGCCGATGCAGGCGCTGGCCGGCAGATACCATCGGTGATCCTCGCCCCAGAGTTTCCTGGCGATATGCGGCGCGACCAGGCCGATGAACCCGATTACCCCCACCAGCGCGACGGCCAGGGCGGCTAGCACGCTGACGCGCAGCAGCGCGCCGCGCCGCACATATTGCGTGTCCACGCCGAAGCTGGCGGCACGGTCATCGCCGAATCGCAGGGCGGTAAGCAGCCAGGCGTTGCGCAAGGCAAAGGGCAATGCGGCCAGCAATGCCGCCGTCATCATGCCCAGCTTGCCCCAGTCGCTGCGTTCCAGGCTGCCCATCATCCAGAACACCAGGTCTTGCAACGCTGCCGCGTTGGCGGTCAGTTGCACCAGCGAGAGCAGGGCGTTGAAGGTGAACACCAGCGCAATGCCGAACAGTACGATGCCGGCGGTTCCGATGCGCGCCCGGCGCGCTACGGCGTCAAGCAGAAAAGCGCAAAGCAATGCCAGGATAAAAGCATTCAGCACCAGCACATACTGGACCGGAATAAAGGGCAACTGCCAGTTGAACACCAGCGTCAAGGCGGCGCCCAGGGCCGCCGCCGACGACACCCCCAACGTGAAGGGGCTGGCCAGAGGGTTGTTCAGCACGGTCTGCATTTCGGCGCCCGCCAGGCCCAGCGAGGCGCCGACCACTAGCGCCATCAAGGCCTGCGGCAGGCGGATTTGCCAGACAATGACCGCAAGGGTCGGATCGACGGAGCGGGGGGCCAGCAAGGCCTGGCGCAAGTCCGGCCAAGCCAGATGGGCCGGGCCCAGCGCCAGATCGATACAGGCCAGCGCAAGGATGGCGGCCAGCAGCAGCGTCAGGAACAGTTTTCGTTGACGCCAGGCTCGCTGGTAGGCGATCGTGCCGGCCAGGGCGCGGACCGGCATATTACTGCAGCAGTTTGAGCCGGCTCTTGGCCGTTTCGGCAGCGGACGACTGCGGATAATCCTTGATGATCTTTTGCAGGCTGGACTTGGCGCCGGCCATATCGTTGAGCTCGATCTGGCTGGCAGCGATGACAAGCAGGGAATCGGGCGCGCGAGGGTCGTCGGGCGAGGCTTTGATCATGGCTTGCAGGCCTTGTATCGAACCCTTGAAATCTTTGCTGGCGTACAGGCTGCTGCCGCGATAAAAACGGGCTTCGGGGGTTAGCGCGCTGTCCGGATAGGTCTGGATAAAGGTAGCCAGGCTTGCCGCGGCTTCTTTGTATTTGCCGCTACGGAACAGGCCCATGGACGCATCGTAGGCATCCTGTTCTTGCGGATCGGCGACCTGGGTGGAAGCGGTGCCGCCCGATTGGTCCTGGCTGGAGCGCTTTTCCAGCTCGGCCTGCCAGTTCAGTTGCTCCATTTGGCCGCGCATGCTGGCCATCTCGTGCTGGATGGTTTCCAACTGGTCGGCAAGCTGCAAGCGGGCTTGCCGATTCTGCTCGGCGATTTGCTTGATCTGTTCGCGCAATTCGAGAATGGCGCGGCGCGCTTCGTCATCGGAAAAGGCTAGCGCCGGCGCGGCAAACACGGCAGACAACGATAGTGTCGTGGCCAGCACGGCGGCGCGCAGAGGCAGGGAATAAACGCTCATTTCGGGTTCCGTTCAAATAAAAACGCCGCGGCGGAATGCCGCCACGGCGTTACAGTCTAAGTGATCAGATATTATTGCTGATACACAATATCTGCACGACGGTTTTCAGCATAGTCGGCTTCGGTATTGCCCATGGCTTTGGGTTTTTCCTTGCCGAAGCTGATTGCTTCGATTTGGTTGCTGTTGACGCCCAGCAGGGTCATCATACGCGCAACCGCGTCGGAGCGGCGCTGGCCCAGCGCCAAATTGTATTCCGAGCCGCCACGTGCATCGGCGTTGCCTTCGATGCGGATTTTCTGTTGGCCGTGGCCGGTAAGATACGTAGAGTGCATCTCGACCAGGCTGCGGTACTGCTCAGGGACTGTATAGCTGTTGAAATCGAAATAGACCGAACGCTGTTGGGCGAGCGGGCTTTGCGGATTGAACGGGTCCATGATTTGCCCCGAACTGGCCGAGTCTGTACCGCCGGTGCCAGTGCCTGTACCGGCCTGGTCTAGAGGGACAGAGCTACATGCTGCCAACGTGGCAACAAAAGCGGCTATTGTGAGGCGTCTTGCGATGCGCGAGCTCATTTAAGTTCCTTTGAAAAAGAGTCACACTGAAAATTAATTGGTAAATGGTCCCCAGGTCGGTTCGCGTACTTTTCCGTTAAGCGCTGACAACGTTTGGCGGACTCGGCCGTCAACAGAAATGACAGCCAAAACGCTACGCCCACCTTGTACGGAACTATATAGGATTTGCATTCCGTTCGGTGCAAAACTTGGTGACTCGTCATCGGGTCCGGCGGTTAATAATTGCTCAGATCCAGACCCCATGTTTTGTGTTGCAATACGGAAGGCGCCATCTCTTCGTGTAACGTACACCAGGTTGTTGGCATCCGGGGAAAGGGCCGGTGATATATTGTAACTACCGTTAAAAGTAATGCGCTGTGCGTCGCCTCCGCTTACCGGCACTTTGTATATATGGGGGTTGCCGCCGCGGTCGCTGGTAAAAATCAGCGACGCGCCATCGGGTGTGAAGCTTGGTTCGGTATCGATCAAAGGAGACCGCATTATGCGGCGCAGGCCCGATCCATCAGCGTTGATGGTGTAAATCTGCGAGATGCTGTCGCGTGAAAGCACGATAGCCAACTGCTGGCCATTGGGCGACCACGCCGGAGCGCTGTTGTTGCCCTTGAAGTTGGCAATGGGTACGCGTTGTCCGCTGGCAAGGGTCTGAATGTACACCACGGGCTTGTTGGCTTCGAAGCTGACATAGGCCAGGCGCTTGCCGTCGGGCGACCAGGCAGGCGAAATAATCGACTGTTTCGAGCGCAGCATTACCTGGGGATTCTGGCCATCCGCGTCGGCAACTTGCAGTTCATAGTTGTTGCCTGCTTGCAACACATAAGCGATACGCGTCGAGAATACGCCGCGCACGCCGGTGATTTTTTCGTAGATGCGATCGGCGATCTGATGGGAAATACGGCGCAATTCTTTCTCGGTGCCGGCAAATGCGACGCCATCAAGCTGGGTTTTGCGCACGGAATCGACCAGACGGTAGTTGATACTGTATTGGCCGCCCGATTGAGTGATGGACCCGTAGGCCAGGTAGTCGGCGCCGCGGCCGGTCCAATCCCCATAGGCAATCGTGCTTTCCGCGTTCAGGTTGGCACCTGTCGCGTTGATCAGCCGGAACTGGCCCGAGCGGGTGAGGTCGGCGCGGATGACTTCGGCGACCGCAAGGCCCTGCGCATCGCCGGAGAAATCGGCCGTGGCGATAGGGTATTGGGTAGCGCCCACTCCCGAGATATCGACGCGCAACTGGGCGTCGGCAGGGCGGGCGGCGACAAGGCCGGCCACCAGTGCGAGCGTGCCGAAGGCCCACATGCGCCAAGGGCTGGGCGCGGCTATTTTGGCTGGAGTGACGGCTGTCATATCTACTATCTCCTGTTAGTCGTACATTCGGTAATCGCCGTCGATATACGACGGGTATTTGCCGCTAGGCGGTTTAGGGAAAGGCGAGCAAGCTTCAATTCCTTTCTTGACGGCTGCATCAAATCGGGAATCGCCGGAAGAGCCTTTTATTATTGCGCTCTCGACGGTGCCGTTGGACTCAAGATTGACTCTGTATTGTACTGTCGGGTTGGCGCGGCCCTGTCGCGGCGGTACATTGAAAATTACGCGCGGCCGTATGCAGGCCCTGACTTTCGAGGCGTAGCCGGCATCGGTGCCGCCTCCGCCCGATTGATTGCGGTCGGCCGTGCCGCCGGGTATGCCCGCGGCGCCCAGGGCGTCGCCGCGCATGGCGGCCCGGATGGCATCGCGTTTGGCTGCCGCCGCTTTTGCGGCGGCAGCCTTTTTGGCGGCTTCTTCCTTGGCTTTCTTGTCGGCGGCGGCTTTCTTTTCAGCCTCGGCCTTTTCCGTTGCGGCTTTCTCCGCGGCTTCTTTGGCTTTTTTCTCGGCCGCCGCTTTTTCGGCTGCGGCTTTTTCAGCGGCAGCCTTTTCGGCCGCGGCCTTTTGCGCGGCGGCTTCACGCTGTGCTTTTTCTTTGGCCTTTTGTTCGGCGGCTTTCTCGGCGGCGAGTTCTTTGGCCTGTTTTTCGGCTTCGGCCTTTTTGGCCGCCTGCTCTTTGGCTTGCTTTTCGGCGATGGCTTGTTCGGCCGCCCGCTTTTCAGCCGCGGCCTTTTCAGCCACGGCCTTTTCGGCGGCGGCTTTCTTCGCGGCTTCCTGGGCGGCTTGTTCAGCCTTTTCTTTTTGTTCGCGTTCCTTGCGCGCTTTTTCGATCGCGATGTCGGGATCCACTGCGGGTTTCGGGTCGGCTACAGGGGGAGGCTGCACCGTTGGCTGAGGGGGAGGCGGCGTCGGTTCGGGCGGCGGGGTGGGCTCGGGTTCAGGCGCGGGAGCAGGCTCGGGCTCGGCCTGCGGCGGCTGTACTTCGTCCGGCGTTTCGGGTTGCTCTTCCGGTTCCGCCGCTGTAGGGGTTGTGCCATCGGCCCAAAGTTCAACCTGTACCGGATTGGGATTGGTCGGCGAAGCGATAAAGCCAAACAGCATGAATAGAATCAGCAAGGCGTGTATGCCCACGGCGTAGATCAACGCCCGCCGCTCGTCGCGCTGCTCGGGGGTGCGTTCTGCTGGCTTGCTGGTGTGGTGTCGTGTTGGCTTCATCAAATTGCGTTGGGTCGTTTTTCCTCGGTGCGAGGCAGCGCGATGCCTATTTTGTCAGCGGTTCTGCGCTGGATTTCTGATCTACAAGCAGTCCTAGCCGGGTAACGCCGTTGCTGCGCAATTGATCCATGACTTTCATAACCGTATCGTACGGAACGCGGCCATCGGCGGCAATGACGACGGGTGTTTCCGGGGAAATTCTTGCCTTGACTTCAGAAACCAGGTTCTGAGCGTTGATTTTTTCGAAGTTGGCGCCGTTGTCGCGCACCCGCAGCGCAATGGATCCATCTTCGCTGATTTCGACCTCGACCGGTTTGGTCGTGATTTCGGCGGCGCTGCCCACGGACGGCAGTTCGATCAGCCCGGGAGTGATCATGGGCGCCGTCACCATGAAAATCACCAGAAGCACCAGCATGACGTCGATGTAAGGCACGACATTGATGTCGTTTTTCAGGCGGCGGGAGCGGCGGCTGCCACGTGCGGAAGGCATCAGCGTACCTGCCTTTGCAATATGTTGAGGAATTCGTCGATAAAACTGTCGAAACGGATGGAAAGGCGATCGATTTCGTTGGTATAGCGATTGTATGCGACGACCGCGGGGATAGCCGCGAACAAGCCGATGGCCGTGGCGATCAGGGCTTCGGCGATACCGGGAGCCACTGCGGAAAGCGTGGCTTGCTGCATGGACGACAGGCCGATGAAGGCGTGCATGATTCCCCATACCGTGCCGAGCAGGCCGATATAAGGGCTGACCGATCCGGCGGAGGCCAGGAAGTTCAGATGAGATTCCAGGCCGTCCATTTCGCGTTGGTAGGTGGCGCGCATGGCGCGGCGCGGGCCGTCGAGCATGGCTTCGCCGCCGCCGTTATTGCGGCGAGCCTTGACGAATTCGGTCATGCCGGCGTCGAAAATCCGCGCCAGGGCGCCGTGTTCGGCGCGCCGCGTGGCGACAGCCTGTTGCAGGACGGAAAGGTCGCCGCCCGCCCAGAAATCGTCTTCGAAACGGCGAGTTTGTTCATTGGCGCGTTTCAGGGTTGTACGTTTGCTGAAAATATAGGTCCACGACAAGATCGATATGCCCAGCAAGATGAGCATGACCACTTGCACAGGGATGCTGGCGTCGAGAAGTAAGGTAATCAGCGACAGGTCGCTAGCGGCTTGCATGGTTAGTTCTGAGCCTTTTCCAGTAGGGTTCTGATTTCATGAGTAAACGCGGCGGGACGCAACGTGTTTGCGTTGACGCAGCAGACTTGGATGCTACTTTCGCACAGCAGTTCCCCGTTGCGCAACGCCGATTGGGCAAAGACAATCGAGGCGCGTGCCAGACGGGTGATTTGGCTGTGTATGGCAAGCAGGTCGTCCAGCCTTGCCGGCTTGCGGTATTGTATTTCAACCTGCTTGACGACGAATAGCCGATGTTCTTGGGCGGCAAGTTCCGATTGGTTGATACCAAGGCGTCGTAGCCATTCTGTTCGGCCCCGTTCAAAAAATTTCAAGTAGTTGGCATAGTACATAACGCCGCCGGCGTCAGTGTCCTCGTAATATACGCGAATATCCAGTCTGGAGAATGGAGCGGGTGTTTCAGTCGCCATGTCTTTCGTTAGGTGGTGTGACATTCCCGCCGGGATGGCGGGAATGCTATCGGCCCCTGCGGACCGCATGGCGGGCCTACAGCGATTTTAACTGTTCCAGTGTATAGGCAAGCGCTTCGGAAACAGGAATTTTGGCCGCCGCTTCCTGGCGCCGCGTCTGGATTTCGATCAGGTTCTCTTTCAGGCCGCGATCGCCTATGGTGATGCGCACCGGCACGCCCACCAGTTCCCAATCGGCAAACATGATGCCGGGGCGGGTATCCCTATCGTCCAGTATGACGTCCACGCCCTGGTCCAGCAGTTCCCGGTACAGGGTTTCGGCGGCGTTGCGGACTGTTTCACTTTTATGCAGGCCCATCGGGCAAATGACCGCCTCGAAAGGAGCGATCGCTCTTGGCCAGACTATGCCCCTGGCATCGTGATTCTGCTCGATGGCGGCGGCGGCGATGCGGCTGATGCCTATACCGTAGCAGCCCATTTGCAGCATGGCGGGCTTGCCATCGTTTTCGAGGAAAGTGGCGCCCATGGCATTGGAGTACTTGTTGCCCAGGAAAAACACATGCCCTACCTCGATGCCGCGCTGTATGGCCAATTGGCCGCCTAGGGGATCCGGGTCGCCCGCCACGACATTGCGCAAATCGGCGACCATTTCGGGCTCGGGCAGGTCGCGCCCCCAATTGGCGCCGGTGTAGTGAAAGCCGGCCTCGTTGGCGCCGCAAATGAAATTGCTCATGTTGGCGACGGTCGGGTCGGCGATCACGCGCCACCGGCTTGAGCGGTGTTGATCGGGGCCCAGATAGCCGGGCACGCAGCCGAAGGTGTCGAGAATTTCGTCTTCGGTGGCAAAGCGATAGCCATGTTAAAGCCCGCCAGTTTGCCTGTCTTGACTTCGTTCAGTTCGTGGTCGCCGCGCAGCAGCAAGAGCCAGATCTCGGCTTGCGCCGGCTGCTCGGGTGTCTCGGTGGCCAGCGACAATGGATCTTCACCGTGTCCGCCAGCGGCTGCTCAATAGCTGGGCAACGATTTCGCATTTGGCGGCGTCCAGGCGTGGCGAGTCTTGCTCAGCGCTTCGGTGGGCGGCCCGCGTTGCGCCACCAGGCAAGGGGCTTCGGCCAGTTCGATATTGGCCGCGAATTGAGAGTCGGGGTTGTAGACGATGAGGTCTTCACCGGTATCGGCAATTACCTGGAACTCATGGCTGCGCGAGCCGCCGATGGAACCGGTATCCGCCGCGACGGCGCGAAACTTCAGTCCCAGGCGCGTGAAAATCCGCATATAGGCGTCGAACATGGCGTCATAGCTGGTTTGCGCCGAAGCTTCGTCGCGGTCGAACGAATAGGCGTCTTTCATGGTGAATTCGCGCCCGCGCATCAAGCCAAAGCGCGGACGGCGTTCGTCGCGGAACTTGGTCTGGATATGATAGAAATTCAATGGAAGCTGGCGCCAGCTGTGGATTTCGTTGCGCGCGATGTCGGTAATGACTTCTTCCGAGGTGGGCTGCAGCACGAAATCGCGTTGATGTCTGTCCTTGATGCGCAAGAGTTCGGCGCCATATTGTTCCCAGCGGCCCGACTCCACCCACAGTTCGGCCGGCTGCACCACGGGCATCAATAGCTCGATGGCTCCGGCCCGGTTCATTTCTTCTCGGACGATGCCTTCGATCTTGCGCAAGACCTTCAGGCCCAGGGGCATGTAGGTATAGATTCCGCCGGCGGCCTTGCGAATCATCCCGGCCCTGGTCATTAATTGGTGGCTTGTTACTTCGGCTTCCGCCGGGGCTTCTTTAAGAGTATTAATGTGATACTTGCTAGCATGCATGGTGGGGAGTCTCGACGGATACGTATAATCAACGGTAATTGTATTGAATTTGCTTTGGGGTGGCCCATGTTAGACCGTGAAGGCTACCGTCCCAATGTCGGCATTATCCTCGTAAATCAAAAAAACGAGGTTTTTTGGGGTAAACGTATTCGGGAGCATGCGTGGCAATTCCCACAAGGCGGTATCAAATATGGGGAAAGTCCCGTCCAGGCCATGTTCCGCGAGCTTCACGAAGAGGTGGGTTTGCGGCCCGAGCACGTCCGCATATTAGGTCGGACTCGTGATTGGTTGCGCTATAACGTTCCGAGCAACTTTGTTCGGCGCGATTCGCGCGGCCACTATAAGGGGCAAAAACAGATCTGGTTTTTGCTGAGAATGGTTGGGCGCGACAGCGATGTAAGCCTGCGCGCCACGCATAGTCCGGAATTCGATGCCTGGCGCTGGAGCCAATATTGGGTTCCGTTGGATGCCGTAATTGAGTTCAAGCGTGACGTTTACACGCAAGCCCTCAACGAACTGGCATTGATTTTGTTTAAAAGAGGGCAGGAAACCCGCTACTTGCGCCAGCGTGTGCAGAGTCATCGCGCCTTGCACCTACCGGAAAAGAGTCATGCGCATACTGCTGGTTGAAGACGAACGTGAAATGGCGGCATGGCTTGAACGGGCGCTGGCTCAAAGCGGGTTCTTGCCCGAGCACGCTCCCGATGCGCAAAGCGCCGAGCAAATGCTGGCCGGTTCCGGCTACGACGCGGTGGTCATGGATTTGCGCTTGCCCGATAAGCATGGCCTGGTCTTGTTGCGTGAAATGCGCAATCGCGGCGATGTCACTCCGGTGCTTATCCTGACCGCCCAGGGGGCGCTGCAAGACCGGGTGCGCGGCCTGAATCTTGGCGCCGACGATTTCCTGACCAAGCCTTTCGCGCTTGAAGAGCTCGAGGCCAGGCTGGCGGCGCTGGTGCGCCGTAGCCGCGGGCGCAAGGTGCCGCACATGGAATGCGGTTCGCTGATCTACGACAGCGAAAGCCGGGCGTTTTCGCTGGACGGAGCCATTTTGCACCTTACTCCCCGCGAGCATGCCGCGCTGGCGGTTCTGGTTACTCGCAGCGGCATGCCGGTTGAAAAAAGCCAATTGTTCAACCGGGTGTTCGAGCACGATAGCGATTCCAGTCCCGACGCGATCGAGGTCGTGCTGCATCGCTTGCGCAAGAAGCTGGCGGGAAGCGATGTGCGCATTGTGACTGTGCGTGGCCTGGGCTATATGCTTGAAAGCATTCTTGACGGCGCCTGACGCATGGACCTGTCCCCACAAAAATCCCGCGGTGGTATTCGTTTCTGGCTGCTTGCCTTGCTTATACCGGGCGTGGTTACCTTGCTGCTGGTCGATAGCCGCAACGATTACCAGGCGCTGAATATCGTTACCCAGGAGGTTTACGACAGTGCCTTGCTGGAGCCGGCCAAGATTCTGGAAAACAGCGTTGAATTCAATGCGGATGGAACGCTGCGCATCGACCCGCCGTTTTATGCCCAGGTAATGCTCGAATCGCGCGCCGGCAATCGCAAATACTTTCGCGTCGAAGAAGTCGAACCCATGGTGTTGAGCCTGGCTGGCTCCAGCAGCCAGCAACTGGACGGGAAGACCTTGCTGGGCATGCAAGGGTTGCCGCGTCCGGTTGCGCTGGCCGATAACGAAGGGCTGCCGATTTTCTATAACGCCATGTACCGCAACGATGAGGTGCGCATGGTGGCGCTATGGCGCGACCTGCATTACAACGGCATACACAGGCAGGTAATTGTGCTGGTCGGTGAAAGCCTGGACATGCGTTTGCGGACGCAGCAGCAAGCCTGGCGCGAGGGCCTGTTTCGCGATGGGCGCATGATGATATTGGCGATCCTGCTGGTATGGATCAGTGTCCAGTGGGCCTTGCGCCCCTTGAATGAACTCAGGCGGGAGGTCAAGGCGCGCGACGTGGACGACCTGATGCCTTTGGACGCCAGCCGTGTTCCGCGCGAAGTCGTGCCATTGGTGACGGCAATTAATCATCATATCGATTTGTACCGCCAGGTGTTGGACAAGCAGGCGCGGTTTCTGGCCGATGCGTCGCACCAGTTGCGCACGCCGTTGGCGATTATGCGCACCCAGGCGCAGTATGCCCAGCGCGAACCGGACATCGAACGCATGCGCGAAACCCTGGCCGCCATCATTCGCCAGTTGGGCCAGACCTCGCGCCTGACCGAGCAATTGCTGGCGCTGGCTCATGCAAGCCGCAACGACGCGGCGCCGCAGGGCAAGGTCGATTTGAATGCATTGGCGCGCGAGGTCGTGCTGCTGTACTTGCCTTTGGCGCGCGAGAAGCATCAGGACTTGGGATGGGTCGATTGCTGCGAGGGCGGCGGCGATGCCGAGGACGCCAACGTATGGGTGTTGGGCAGCGATGCCGAAATACACGAGTCGCTCGCCAACCTGGTGCATAACGCTATCAACCATGCGGGCACAGGTTGCACTATTACCGTGTCGGCCGGCATAGAAGGCGACCAGGCCTGGGTCAGCGTTTGCGATAACGGCGTCGGCCTGGATCCGTCATTGCGCGAAACCGTGTTCATTCGTTTTGATCGGGGCGGCCCGGCGCGAAAAGGCTCGCGCGGCAGCGGTTCGGGCCTGGGGCTTGCCATAGCCCTTGCGTATGCGGAACGCAATCGCGGCACTATCATCCTCAAGGATGGCGACCCCACCGGGGATGGCGGGGTCGGATTGTGCGCGGTGCTGAGAATGCCGAGATATCCGCAGTAAGCTCGGGCGCCTAGGGCCGGTGGCCTATCAGGGGCAGGGCCGCGTTGCGGATTCGTTGCGTACACTTGGTACGCCGCCTCACCCGCGCCTTGCCCTGCGCCTGATAGGCCATCGGCGCGGGCGGGGATTGTTAACAGGCCCTAGTTGTTTTTCAGGCGCTTGATAAGGCTGGAGGTATCCCAGCGATTGCCGCCCATTTGCTGCACATCCGCATAAAACTGATCGACCAGCGCTGTAACCGGCACGCGTGCGCCATTGCGCTTGGCTTCATCCAGCACCAGGCCCAGGTCTTTGCGCATCCAGTCCACCGCAAAACCGAAATCGAATTTATCGTCGACCATGGTGGCGCCGCGGTTTTCCATTTGCCAACTTTGGGCCGCGCCCTTGCTGATAACGCCCAGCACCTGTTTCATATCCAGTTGCGCCGCCTGGCCGAACGCAATCGCTTCAGACAAGCCTTGAACCAGCCCTGCTATGCAGATCTGGTTGACCATTTTGCATAGCTGTCCCGCGCCGGAACTGCCCAGCAGGGTTACGGCCTGGGCGTACGCGCGGGCCAAGGGCTTGATGGCGTCGAAATGGGTTTGTTCTCCGCCGCACATGACCGTAAGCGCGCCATTGACGGCGCCGGCCTGGCCGCCCGATACCGGCGCGTCGATAAACCCGGCGTTTTGCCGCTGGGCCTGTTGATTGAGCTCGCGCGCCACTTCCGCCGAAGCGGTGGTGTGGTCTACGAAGATTGCCCCGGGTCCCATGCCGGCCAGCGCGCCATTCTCACCGAGCACGACGCTGCGCAGGTCATCATCGTTGCCCACGCAGCAAAATACGATGCTGGCGCCTTGCGCGGCTTCTTTGGGTGTTTTGGCGGCGCCGCCGCCGAATTCTTCAACCCACGCCTCGGCTTTTCCAAATGTGCGGTTGTAGACCGTCACGTTGTGGCCTGACTTGGCCAGATGCCCCGCCATGGGATAACCCATTACGCCCAAGCCCAGAAAAGCCACATTGGCGGAAGGAAGGGAATCGTAGGTCTTGACGCCGATTGAGGACATATCGTTATTCTCCGTGAGATAAGGGTTGTATAGTGCTCCGGATATAAGATTAACTCATAAGCGCTCATCGGCGCTGCGCGCCTGGCTTCAAGCGGATCAGCCCTGCGGTCCGGGTATCGCTGCCATGAGGCGCAAGCTATTCGGTCCGCGCGGCAAAAAAAACAGCATCGATCGATGCTGTTTTTTTTTGCGGACTGGCAGCGCTTTTGAATTATCTGCGCAAGGGCCCCATTCTTGCGGCAGGGGCCCATAGTCTTTTAGCCTTCTTCCACGAACGTTTCCGCACGCTTTTTCTTGATCGATGGCAGCGCCACGATGGCAACCAGGATGGCGGCGGCTATCAACAGCGACATGGACAAGGGCCGTGTCACGAAGGTGGTGTAGTCGCCGCGGGCCAGCAGCAAGGCCCGGCGGAAGTTTTCCTCCATCATCGGTCCCAGTACCAGGCCCAGCAGCAAAGGCGCGCCTTCGCATTTGAGTTTGGCCCAGATGTAGCCGATAAGACCGAAGGCTGCCGTCATCCAGATATCGAAGACGTTGTAGTTGAGGGAATAGACCCCAACGGTACAAAACACCAGGATGGCCGGAAACAGGATGCGGTAAGGTACTTTAAGCAGCTTGATCCAAAGCCCCACCAGCGGCAGGTTCAATACAACCAGCATCAGGTTGCCGATCCACATCGATACGATCAGGCCCCAGAACAGATCGGGGTGGCTGGTCATGACCTGCGGGCCAGGCTGAATGTTGTGGATAGTCATGGCGCCTATCATCAGCGCTGTAACGGCATTGCCTGGAATCCCCAGCGTCAACAGAGGAATGAACGAGGTCTGCGCGGCGGCGTTGTTGGCCGACTCAGGGCCCGCCAGGCCGGCAGGGTGTCCCTTGCCGAAACGTTCGGGGTTCCTCGATATTTTCTTTTCCAGCGTGTAGGACGCAAACGACGACAGGACAGCGCCGCCGCCCGGCAGAATACCCAAGGCTGAGCCCAGGGCCGTGCCGCGCACGGCGGCGGGCCAGGCCTCTTTGAATTCCTGCATGTTGGGATACAGGCTGCCGACTTTGCCGGTAATATCGACACGCTGATCTTTCAGTTCCAGGTTGGTCATGATTTCGGCGAAACCGAACACGCCCATGGCCACGACCGCGAAGTCGATGCCGTCTTGCAATTCAGGGATGCCGAAGTCGTAGCGGGCAACGCCGGAATTCACGTCGGTGCCTATCATGCCCAGCAGCAGGCCCAGCAAGATCATGCAGATTGCCTTGGGCAAGGAACCCGAGGCCAGCACCACTGCGCCGATCAGGCCCAGCACCATTAGCGAAAAGTACTCGGCGGGGCCGAACTTGAAGGCGACTTCAGCCAGCGGCGGAGCAAAGCCGGCCAGCAGGACTGTGGCAACGCAGCCGGCAAAGAAAGAGCCCAGGGCGGCAATGGCCAGGGCGGCGCCCGCCCGGCCATTACGCGCCATCTGGTGGCCATCCAGCACCGTCACGACGGCTGATGTTTCTCCGGGTAGCGCCACAAGAATGGCGGTTGTCGAACCGCCGTACTGAGCGCCGTAATAAATCCCGGCCAGCATGATCAGGCCGGCGACAGGCGGCAGCACATAGGTGATGGGCAGCAGCATGGCAATGGTAGGCACGGGGCCGATGCCGGGCAATACGCCGATCAGCGTGCCCAGCAGACAGCCCAGCAGGCAATAGGCCAGGTTTTCGGGGGTGAAGGCCACCGAGAAACCCAGCATCAGGTGATCAAGTAATTCCATTTCCGGTGCTCCTTTAATTGCCTAGAAAGCTGGGCCACAAGGGGAAGATCAAGCCTAAACCCTTGATGAATGCCAGCCAGACGAACAGGACCAAAAATATCCCATTGGCGGCTGCGACTTTCCAGTTGAATACGTGGCTGGCCATGCTGCTGATGAACACCAGCAGGAAAACCGAAATATAAACGCCGAGAAAATCCAGAACGCTGCCGGAAAGGGCAACGGCACCGATCACCACGAAGGCGATTTTCCAGTCGAATTTCTCGACTTCGATTTCTTCCGCTTTCTGAGACAGGGAGCCGGCGGTCACAACCGCTCCAAGCACGGCCAGGCATACGCCCAGCCAGAAAGGAAAGTAGCCCGGGCCCATGCGAGCCGCGGTTCCCATTGAATAGTTGGTGGCACCCAACGCAAATCCAGCGCCTATGGCGATGAACATGATACCGGACCAGAAGTCCTGTTTATTTCTGAGCTGCATGTTGACGACATCTCCCTGACAGCATGATAAAACTGGCATTCGAAGCGCTTTAATCGAACGGGTAGCCTTGCTGTGGGCAAGACAGTCAAACATCCCAAATGCCAAAACGTGGGGAATGGTAATTGACGCTGCCTTTGAGTCAAAGCATGATGGGGGCATTGACGCTCGGGGTTTACCCTGGAATATGTCGTTTTTTTGACTTTATGTTGTTTGAGGGCAAGGTTATGGTCCGTCATGAAAGAAAAGTGAAAGGCTTTGGAAAGAGGGGTGAAAGGTTATGATGGGATTTTATTTTTCGCTATCCACTTCACGGTGGGATGGTTTACGATAACGCCCATGTTGCAAGATCTCGATTCTCTCGCTGCCCGTATCGGGCAAATGGTGCAGTTCGCTCGTCAGCTTCAAACTGAGCGCACTGCTTTGCAGGCTCGCCTGAAAAGTCTGGAACAAGAGCGCGATGCGTTGCGCGACCAGTTATCGCGCCGCGAAGCCGATTATTCTTCGATGAATGACCGTTTCAATGTTCACGAAGCCGAGGTGCAGGCCGTGCGCGTACAGGCCGAAGCCACGCAAGCCACGCTTCAAATTGAAGCAACGCAATATAAGGTAGAGTGCGATGCGGTCAAGCAAAAGCTTGCCGCCAGCCAGGCCGATGCATCGCGTTTGCGTCTGGTCGCCGGCAAAGCCCGCGAAAATATCGATTCAATATTAATGCGCCTGCCCGGCGCGTCGCAGGAGTAGAGTATTATGGAACGCATAGACGTATCCATCCTGGGTCGCGACTATTCGCTGGCATGTATGCCGGCCGAAAAAGAGGCTCTTCTGGCGGCAGTGCGCCATGTCGATCAACGCATGCTTGGCGTCAAGGGTTCGGGCAAGGTTGCCAGCAATGAGCGCATCGCGGTCATGGCGGCCATTCAAATCGCCAGCGAGCTTTTGGCCATGCGCGCGCCCGATGGGCCTTTAAGTAATCTTGCGCTGGGCGATTTCAAGCGTAAAATTGACGACATGAACGATTTGCTAGACCAGGTGGCTGGGCCGGCAAGTCAAAATCAAAGGTGATCCCAACCTAAAGTTTTCGAATATTGTTTTTCAGTATTCAACAGTTAGTCCCTGCCGTGTTCGTGACTTGGCCATACATTCCTTGAACCTATGCTTATGGCATGCAGGTTGCTGGATTGACAAGTGGGCGTGCTCTCCATTTATGGCGAACCCGAAGCTTGACTGAAGGCGACCACCTTGAACCCTCGGTTCCAGGATGCCGGCCTAGACGGCACAGGCGGGGCATTTTTCTCAAAGCTCGTTTTCGGACGAGCTTTGCTTTTATGGGGCGGCGAAATGTATCTTTCCAAACAAAAATGTAAATGGCTATTGGGCGTGGCGCTATGCCTGGGCGCCAGCACCTTGGTGCTGCCGGCGTCGGCGCGGCAGGGCCAGGAAAATGCCTTCAAGGACGGCAAGTGGCCGCAGGCAAGTTTGCGCGCCGAGGCGTCCGCCGAAATTGCGCAGGACACTGTAAAAATAACGCTGGCGTCTGAAATCAGCGATGCATCGCAGGCGGCCGTCGCGCAGTCCTTGAACAAGACGCTGGAAAACGCCATGAAGCAGGCCAAGGGCGATCCCAAGGTCAAGGTCAGCAGTGGCAATTACCGTCTTTGGCCCATGAGCGACCAGGACGGGAAAATCTCGAATTGGCGCGGCCGCGGTGAAATTTTTCTTGAGTCCGCCGATTTTGCGGCGGCATCGGAACTGGCCGGAAAACTAAGCGATCTCATGCCTATCGCCAACCTGGATTTTTCCGTTTCGCCGCAGGCCCGGGCCAAGCAGGAACAGGCTTTGCTCAAGCAGGCCGTACAGGCATTTTCCGATCGCGCCAAGGCGCTGACCGACGCTTTTGGGTTCGCCAGCTACACCATCCGCAATATCGACCTGAGCGGGGCGGGGGCCCAGTACCAGCCGGCTCCGCGCATGATGGCGATGGCGGCGTCGGCCGATAAGGCCCGCGCGCCGCTGGAAGGCGGCACCGAGGTCGTTACGGTGTCAATTGGCGGTTCGATTTTTTTGCACTCCACACAAAAACAATAACGCCCGCCAGGACCATGGGCAGCGAAAGCAGCTGGCCCATGGATAGCCCGCCGGTCAGCAAGCCCAGGTAATCATCGGGTTCGCGGGTAAATTCCACCAGAAACCTGAACACGCCGTATCCCATCAGGAATACGGCGCTGGCCTGGCCCATGGGGCGCGGCTTGCGGGAAAACAGCCAAAGCAGGGCGAACAAGGCAAAGCCCTCCAGCCCCATTTCATACAGTTGCGATGGATGGCGTGCGACACCATCGGATGTTTGCGGGAAAACCATGCCCCAGGGCAATGTGGTTGGACGGCCCCACAGCTCGCCGTTGATGAAATTGCCCAGGCGGCCCGCGGCCAGGCCCAGCGGAATCAGCGGGGCCACAAAATCGCCGATTTCCAGCAAGGTTCTTTTGCGCCGGTAGGCAAAGAACAGCAAGACGGCAATGACGCCCAGCAATCCGCCATGAAACGACATGCCGCCTTGCCAAAGATAAAAAATCTCCAACGGGTGGGCCAGGTATTCGGCTGGTTTGTAAAACAGGACATAGCCCAGCCGGCCGCCGGCCACGACCCCCAGCACGCTGTAAAAAATAATATCTTCGAGATCGCGCAAGGTCAGGTCAGTTTCGCCGTGCCTGATGCGCCATCGGCCCAGCAGCCAGACCAGCGCGAAGCCGATCAGGTACATCAGTCCATACCAGTGTATGGCTACCGGGCCGATTTGCAGGGCGATAGGATCGATTTGCGGATAGTGGAGCATGGCTTGCTTTTCGTCATGAAATATCGTCGATAATACCCTGATATCGGCCGGAGCAAGTCTGGCCTCAATCCGGTTTTTATTCAGACGTAGTCAGGTGCGGTGTTATGTGCTCACGAATTTTTTTCGCGTTATTGTTATTGTGTTGGGCAGGCTTGGGAATGGCTCCGTTGGCTTCGGCGCAAACCGTTGGCGTGGATCTGGCCCAGGCCAACAATTGTCTGGCGTGTCACCAGGTTGACCGCAAGCGGGTGGGGCCGGCCTTTGAGCTGATCGCACAAAGGTTCGCCGGCCAGGACGGCGCCGCTGACTATCTGGCCAATTCGATACGCCAGGGCGGGCGGGGGCGCTGGGGCGCCGTCCCCATGCCGGCCCAGCCGCAAGTCAGTCCGGCCGATGCGCAGGCCATCGCCGCGTGGATATTGTCGCTGGTCAATAAAGATCAGCTTGAAAGTAAATAGGGGAAATGATCATGATTGAAGTTGCTATCCTGGGCGGCGGCTGTTTCTGGTGCACGGAATCGATATTCCTGGCTTTGCGCGGGGTGCTCAATGTCACGCCGGGCTATAGCGGCGGCCATGTGGATAATCCCAGCTACGAACAGGTATGCGGCAAAGCCACCGGCCACATCGAGGTGGTGCGGATAGCATTCGATCCGCAAGTGCTGGACTTTGAAACGGTATTGCAGGTATTTTTCGCTACACATGACCCAACCACGGTCGACCGGCAGGGCGCCGATGTCGGACCGCAATATGCGTCCGCTATTTTTTGCCAGTCCGAACAGCAAAAGGAAATAGCGCAGCGGGTGATTGCTCACGTGGAGACAGAGCTTGGCGAGCCGGTGGCGACCAAGCTGCTGGGCATCGAACACTTCTGGCCGGCCGAGGACTACCATCATGATTATTATGCGCGGCATCCGGGTCAGGGTTATTGTCAGGCGGTGATTTCGCCCAAACTCGGGAAATTCCGCAAGCGGTTTGCGCAACTGCTGACGGACTCGTAGGCCCATGGGGCGTGTATTGAACCCGCAGGTTGTAGTCCGACTTGATGGGCTTGGGCAGTTAATCCGAACTACTGTGGCGTATCTGGCTGCTGCGCCAACTGCCACGGTCAGTCAGCTTGGCCAGCGCCGCCACAATGGCAAGCGTAAGCAGCAGCCGGCCTACCAGTACAACCCATATATCGGCGCCCAGGGCCATCAACAAAAGCGTATCTTCGATCAGGGAATGCGACAGCGACAGCCACGATAGCGCCAGGAATCGTGTGCGCGCCGGAAAATTCTGTTTGGCGGCCTCTTCGATAATCAGTGCGCCGCCGTAGGTCAGTCCCAGCAGTACGCCCACTGTTGTTACGGGGGCCACTCGCGCATCAAGCCCCGATATGCGAAGCAGAGGCATGATAGCCGCCGTAATGCGTTGCGTGATGCCCAGGCGGTCCAGCGCGTCCAGCGCTACGACCAGGATGACAATGATGGCGAAGGTCAGCGCCAGCGAAAATGCGGTGGCCTGTATCCATCCAAGGTATGTCGCGGAGGCGCCGTCTGGAATAGCCCCTGATCCGCGCAGCCACTCGAAGGACATGGGTTCGCCCAGTGCGCCGGTCAGGTGGCAGGCCCATGATACGGCGGCGCCATAGACCAGGGCTGTGCCGATGCGCAACGCTCCGGTGGCCCAGAAACCTGCGCCGGCGCGCCGGACGATGGCTTGTTCGATGGGGATGGCATGCGCGAAAAGCATCATCGCGCACAGGGCGCTGAGTTGCCCGGTCGTCATGTCGATGGTCGCGGCCAGGCTGCTTAACGAAGCGATGCCGCCATAAATTCCGACCAGCACCGTAGTGGCCCAGATAATCCCGGCTTCAGGAGGCAAGTTCAGCAAAGACATGGCCGGCGCGATAAAGCGCCCGACCCATGCTACCAGGCCGAATTGTTGCGCGACCTGTACGATGATCATGACAGGCAACATGATCTTGCTTACCGCCAGGAACATATGCCAACTGCGATACAGCATGGCAACAAGATACGAGAACATCACGCTTCCCTACATGACAAGTGAAGCGATTTTATCGGTTTACTTGTCTTTGGGTTGGCGCAAGGCTGTCCGGCTGGCGTTATTCGACGGTTTTCAGCACGCCGCGACGCATTTGGTCAAGCTCAATGGATTCGAACAAGGCCTTGAAATTACCCTCGCCGAAGCCATCGTTGCCCTTGCGCTGGATGATCTCGAAAAAAATCGGGCCAATCTGGTTCTCGGTGAAAATCTGCAGCAATAAGCCGCCCTGGGTCGCACCGTCGAGCAATATTTTGTTTGCCTGCAGACGAACCATATCTTCGCCATGATTCGGCAGGCGGCGATCCAGCAATTCATAATAGGTATCGGGTGTATCCAGGAACTGCAGGCCCGCCGCTTTTAGCTGTTCCACCGTGTCATAGATATTATCGGTGGCCAGGGCAATATGCTGTATGCCTTCGCCGCGATATAGGTCCAGATATTCCTGGATCTGGCCTTTTTCTTCGGTGCCTTCTTCATTGATGGGGATACGTATCTGGCCACAGGGCGAAGTCATGGCTTTGGACTTCACGCCGGTAACCTTGCCTTCAATGTCGAAATAGCGGACTTCGCGAAAATTGAACAGGCGCCCATAGAATTCGGCCCATTCGTCCATGCGGCCTTTATGCACGTTATGCGTCAGATGGTCGACCAGCGTCAGCCCCGCGCCGGCATGGTTCAGGTCGGTCTGGGCCGTGGCGGTATCGATAGGCTCGAAATCGACATCATAAATACTGATGTCGCCGATTCCGCCATGCGCCTGCTTGCCATGCCAGCGGTCTACCAGATAGATAAGCGAATCGCCTATGCCTTTGATGGCGGGAATATTCAACTCCATGGGGCCGCTACCCGAATCGAAACCCCACGCGCCCAGCTCGATGGCGCGCTTATAGGCTAGTCCGGCATTCTCCACGCGAAAGGCGATTGCGCAAATGGATGGGCCGTGCAGGCGGGCAAACCGCTGGGCGAAGGAGTCGGGCTCGGCATTTACCAGGAAATTGATGCCGCCCTGGCGATAAAGAGTGACGTTTTTATTGCGGTGGCGGGCAATGGCCTTAAAGCCCAGGGTTTCGAAAACCTTGCCCAGCGCCACAGGGTCGGGCGCGGTGTATTCAATGAATTCGAAGCCGGCGGTGCCCATGGGATTGTCCCAAGGTTGAAAGGGTGTATTCATGTCTTGGCTCCACGAGCAGTTGATAGACCTAAAGAGATTAATGAAAGTTTAAAGAAAATGGCTTGGCAGCCGCTTGCAAAGTCTGCTTGAAAAAGGCAGTGATAAGCAATTTAATGTCATTACTTTAAAATTTATGGGTAATTTATGGCTCAAAATGACCTTGACAGGATAGATAAGCAGATTTTGACGGAGTTGCAGCGCAATGGCCGGCTAAGTAACCAGGATCTCGCCGACAAGGTGGCGTTATCGCCCAGTCCTTGTCTCAGGCGGGTAAGGCGCCTGGAGGATGAGGGCTATATTCAGGGTTATACGGCGCTGGTGAATCCAGACAAGATTGGCCTGAAGTTATTGGCGTATGTAACGATCAGATTGAACAAGACACACAGGGCGAGCCATGCGCCCATATCCGATTTCGCCCAGGATGTGCAGGCATGGCCGGAAGTGGTCGAATGCTATGCGATGTCCGGGGATATGGATTATTTACTGCGTGTCCAGGTAGAGGACTTGACGCAGTTTTCCCATTTCGCCATGGATAAGCTGATGCAGCATCCGGCGGTAGTGGATATGCGGTCCAGCTTTACATTGCAGCGGATTAAAGAGACCACCGAACTGGCGGTGTAAGGGTGCGTTCCGCGCAGGGCCTGGGCAAAGAGGTGTGCTGCCCAATCCCGGCAACTAAATAAACAGCAACGTTAAAAGTAAAGGAGTAGCGTTAAAGTAAAGGAGCAACGTTAAGGTAAAGGAGTAGCGTTAAAAGTAAAAGGGCGGTGTTGAAAGGGCAGCGCCTCGTTAACTATGAGTTGGGCCCGAGAATGCCGGCCCCGGGTTTCGTCGCCAGGCCTGTGCATTTTCTTCCGATTTCCCCTCGCGGGTTTTCGCATTCTTTCCTATTTTCCCCTCGCCGCCCGGCATATTTCCCCGTAGCCAGGCGCTCACTGTCCCCGTTTGGCCGCGCCGATCATTTATTTACGCCTGGGCGTAAAATAATATTTCAGAAGTATTTCAATGCCTTGCATGATGTGGGGTGGGAAAACGGGGTCTTTCGCGTGGATTCTGGCTAAAACCGGTTTGCGGGGGATAAAAAAGGTGTGCTATAGTTTCGTTCTTCGCTGCTCCACGCCCTAGGGTTTACCCGGGTGGTTGGCGGTTGAGGGCAGGAAAAGCAGGAGGCAGCAAAAAGCAGGGGCGGGCCCGGTGGTTTGAGGGCCCAGGTCATGCGGCAGGTGGGGGTCAGGTTGGCGGTTCGAGAGGTTGGGTTTTTAGGCCCGTCGCGTAGAACCCGGTTGATTTGACAAGCCCGATAAACTGCTTCATAATCTCGTTTCTCTGCTTCTGGCGCAACACGGTGTTGAGGCCAGGCAGTGCAGTACCGAATAGGTTGTACCGAATACGCAGTATCGATGTGTTGTGTTACCACAAGATGTCACCCGCTCTTTAACAATTTAACAGCCGATAAGTGTGGGCGCTTGGAATGAGTGTGCCGCCTTTCTCACGAGAGGTCGCTAAAGTTATCAAGTGCTCGCACAAGGAAGAAGTATAGGTTCCATGCAAATGGAGCATGTCTTTTTCTTTGAGCATAGCGACGTATGACCGCCGGGGGGTTTACCTTCCGGTCGGGAATTACGATTATATATATACAGAGATTAAACTGAAGAGTTTGATCCTGGCTCAGATTGAACGCTAGCGGGATGCTTTACACATGCAAGTCGAACGGCAGCGCGGACTTCGGTCTGGCGGCGAGTGGCGAACGGGTGAGTAATATATCGGAACGTGCCTGGTAGCGGGGGATAACTACGCGAAAGCGTGGCTAATACCGCATACGCCCTACGGGGGAAAGGGGGGGATCGCAAGACCTCTCACTATCAGAGCGGCCGATATCAGATTAGCTAGTTGGTGGGGTAAAGGCCCACCAAGGCGACGATCTGTAGCTGGTTTGAGAGGACGACCAGCCACACTGGGACTGAGACACGGCCCAGACTCCTACGGGAGGCAGCAGTGGGGAATTTTGGACAATGGGGGCAACCCTGATCCAGCCATCCCGCGTGTGCGATGAAGGCCTTCGGGTTGTAAAGCACTTTTGGCAGGGAAGAAACGGCGCTGATTAATACTTGGCGTCACTGACGGTACCTGCAGAATAAGCACCGGCTAACTACGTGCCAGCAGCCGCGGTAATACGTAGGGTGCAAGCGTTAATCGGAATTACTGGGCGTAAAGCGTGCGCAGGCGGTTCGGAAAGAAGGATGTGAAATCCCAGAGCTTAACTTTGGAACTGCATTTTTAACTACCGGACTAGAGTATGTCAGAGGGGGGTAGAATTCCACGTGTAGCAGTGAAATGCGTAGAGATGTGGAGGAATACCGATGGCGAAGGCAGCCCCCTGGGATAATACTGACGCTCATGCACGAAAGCGTGGGGAGCAAACAGGATTAGATACCCTGGTAGTCCACGCCCTAAACGATGTCAACTAGCTGTTGGGGCCTTCGGGCCTTAGTAGCGCAGCTAACGCGTGAAGTTGACCGCCTGGGGAGTACGGTCGCAAGATTAAAACTCAAAGGAATTGACGGGGACCCGCACAAGCGGTGGATGATGTGGATTAATTCGATGCAACGCGAAAAACCTTACCTACCCTTGACATGTCTGGAAGACCGAAGAGATTTGGTTGTGCTCGCAAGAGAACCGGAACACAGGTGCTGCATGGCTGTCGTCAGCTCGTGTCGTGAGATGTTGGGTTAAGTCCCGCAACGAGCGCAACCCTTGTCATTAGTTGCTACGAAAGGGCACTCTAATGAGACTGCCGGTGACAAACCGGAGGAAGGTGGGGATGACGTCAAGTCCTCATGGCCCTTATGGGTAGGGCTTCACACGTCATACAATGGTCGGGACAGAGGGTCGCCAACCCGCAAGGGGGAGCCAATCCCAGAAACCCGATCGTAGTCCGGATTGGAGTCTGCAACTCGACTCCATGAAGTCGGAATCGCTAGTAATCGCGGATCAGAATGTCGCGGTGAATACGTTCCCGGGTCTTGTACACACCGCCCGTCACACCATGGGAGTGGGTTTTACCAGAAGTAGTTAGCCTAACCGCAAGGAGGGCGATTACCACGGTAGGATTCATGACTGGGGTGAAGTCGTAACAAGGTAGCCGTATCGGAAGGTGCGGCTGGATCACCTCCTTTTAGAGCGATGCACACGAAGCGAAAGCGTCCACACTTATTGGCTGTTATATAAAGACCATGACATGGTTAGGCTCCCGAGAGGGAGACGGTTGGGTCAGTAGCTCAGTCGGTTAGAGCACCGTCTTGATAAGGCGGGGGTCGTTGGTTCGATTCCAACTTGACCCACCAGCGCGTTTTATCGGTGCGGGGGATTAGCTCAGCTGGGAGAGCACCTGCTTTGCAAGCAGGGGGTCGTCGGTTCGATCCCGTCATCCTCCACCACGCAGTAGACGGGGTTCATGTCATGGGAGTAGCGGTTGGGTTGCAAGGGTAACGAAGAAGGTCTTGGGGGGGAACTCCAGGGCGGTCTTCGTTAGGCTTATGGCTTGATGGTTTATTTGTTCTTTAACAATCTGGAAGAAGCACAACGAAGTGTATTTGTGGTGCGCAATGGGCAGTGGGCGGTGGTAGAGCCTGGTGCTGGTTGCGCAACAGTAAGTACGGGTTGTGATTGCATTATATTTGTTCAATGAAATTTCTGATGCGCATTGGGTTGGCCGCAAGGCGAATGTGGTGACATCAGGGATGACGAACGGCACAAACACGCAACTAGAAGAGTTCTTATAACCTATAACGTTATAGGATCAAGCGACTAAGTGCACATGGTGGATGCCTTGGCGATCACAGGCGATGAAGGACGTGGTAGCCTGCGTAAAGCGGTGGGGAGCTGGCAAACAAGCTTTGATCCACTGATATCCGAATGGGGAAACCCACGGCAGCGATGCCGTATTCCATACTGAATACATAGGTATGAGAAGGCGAACCGGGTGAACTGAAACATCTCAGTAACTCGAGGAAAAGAAATCAACCGAGATTCCGAAAGTAGCGGCGAGCGAAATCGGACGAGCCTTGACGTTTTAGCATGATGGATAGTCGAACGGGATGGAAAGCCCGGCCGCAGCAGGTGATAGCCCTGTAGATGAAATCCAATGTGTGGAACTAGGCGTCAGAGAAGTAGGGCGGGACACGTGAAATCCTGTCTGAAGATGGGGGGACCATCCTCCAAGGCTAAATACTCGTGATCGACCGATAGTGAACCAGTACCGTGAGGGAAAGGCGAAAAGAACCCCGGAAGGGGAGTGAAATAGATCCTGAAACCGTGTGCATACAAACAGTAGGAGCGGGCATGTACCCGTGACTGCGTACCTTTTGTATAATGGGTCAGCGACTTACATTCAGTGGCAAGCTTAACCGAATAGGGAAGGCGTAGCGAAAGCGAGTCCGAACAGGGCGATTTAGTCGCTGGGTGTAGACCCGAAACCAAGCGATCTATCCATGGTCAGGTTGAAGGCACGGTAACACGTGCTGGAGGACCGAACCCACTAATGTTGAAAAATTAGGGGATGAACTGTGGATAGGGGTGAAAGGCTAAACAAGCTTGGAAATAGCTGGTTCTCTCCGAAAACTATTTAGGTAGTGCCTCACGTATTACTGCCGGGGGTAGAGCACTGTTATAGCTAGGGGGTCATGACGACTTACCAACCTATGGCAAACTCCGAATACCGGCAAGTAGCAGCGTGGGAGACAGAGCACCGGGTGCTAACGTCCGGACTCAAGAGGGAAACAACCCAGACCGCCAGCTAAGGTCCCTAACTATGGCTAAGTGGGAAACGAAGTGGGAAGGCATTGACAGTCAGGAGGTTGGCTTAGAAGCAGCCATCCTTTAAAGAAAGCGTAATAGCTCACTGATCGAGTCGTCCTGCGCGGAAGATGTAACGGGGCTAAGCCATAGACCGAAGCTGCGGATAGGTATCTTTCGGGATATCTGTGGTAGGAGAGCGTTCTGTAAGCCTGCGAAGGCAGATTGTGAAGTCTGCTGGAGGTATCAGAAGTGCGAATGCTGACATGAGTAGCGATAAAGGGGGTGAAAAGCCCCCTCGCCGTAAGTCCAAGGTTTCCTGCGCAACGTTCATCGGCGCAGGGTGAGTCGGCCCCTAAGGCGAGGCAGAGATGCGTAGCTGATGGGAAGCTGGTTAATATTCCAGCACCATCGTAGGATGCGATGGGGGGACGGATGGCAGAAGGTCATCGGGGTGTTGGATGTCCCCGTTGTTGCACTATAGAAGGCGCTTAGGCAAATCCGGGCGCGTAATTCAAGGGTGTGACTGGATAGGACTTAGGTCCTAAACTGATTGGAAGCCGTTCCAAGAAAAGCCTCTAAGCTTCAGTCCTACGAGACCGTACCGCAAACCGACACAGGTGGACGGGATGAATATTCCAAGGCGCTTGAGAGAACTCAGGAGAAGGAACTCGGCAAATTAATACCGTAACTTCGGGAGAAGGTATACCCCGGTAGTGTGAAGGGCTCGCGCCCGGAGCATGAAGGGGTCGCAGAGAATCGGTGGCTGCGACTGTTTATTAAAAACACAGCACTCTGCCAAGACGAAAGTCGACGTATAGGGTGTGACGCCTGCCCGGTGCCGGAAGGTTAAGTGATGGGGTGCAAGCTCTTGATCGAAGCCCCGGTAAACGGCGGCCGTAACTATAACGGTCCTAAGGTAGCGAAATTCCTTGTCGGGTAAGTTCCGACCTGCACGAATGGCGTAACGATGGCCACACTGTCTCCTCCTGAGACTCAGCGAAGTTGAAGTGGTTGTGATGATGCAATCTACCCGCGGCTAGACGGAAAGACCCCATGAACCTTTACTGTAGCTTTGCATTGGACTGTGAACCGGCCTGTGTAGGATAGGTGGGAGGCGTTGAAATCGGATCGCCAGATTCGAGGGAGCCAACCTTGAAATACCACCCTGGTTTGTTTGCGGTTCTAACCTTGGCCCGTTATCCGGGTTGGGGACAGTGCATGGTGGGCAGTTTGACTGGGGCGGTCTCCTCCTAAAGCGTAACGGAGGAGTTCGAAGGTACGCTAGGTACGGTCGGAAATCGTGCTGATAGTGCAATGGCATAAGCGTGCTTGACTGTGAGACTGACACGTCGAACAGGTGCGAAAGCAGGACATAGTGATCCGGTGGTTCTGAATGGAAGGGCCATCGCTCAACGGATAAAAGGTACTCTGGGGATAACAGGCTGATACCGCCCAAGAGTTCATATCGACGGCGGTGTTTGGCACCTCGATGTCGGCTCATCTCATCCTGGGGCTGTAGCCGGTCCCAAGGGTATGGCTGTTCGCCATTTAAAGAGGTACGTGAGCTGGGTTTAAAACGTCGTGAGACAGTTTGGTCCCTATCTGCCGTGGGCGTTGGATACTTGACGGAGCCTGCTCCTAGTACGAGAGGACCGGAGTGGACGTACCGCTGGTGTATCGGTTGTCATGCCAATGGCATTGCCGAGTAGCTATGTACGGAAGAGATAACCGCTGAAGGCATCTAAGCGGGAAACTCGTCTGAAGATAAGGTATCCCGGGGGCTAGACCCCCCTGAAGGGTCGTTCGAGACCAGGACGTTGATAGGTCAGGTGTGTAAGTGCAGTAATGCACGTAGCTAACTGATACTAATTGCCCGTGCGGCTTGATCCTATAACCTTGTAGGTTAGGTGTTCAAGTGCCGTTCAAACAAACAAAGCAGCACAGAAAACAAAGTCGTGTCCCGGCCCGGGGCACGCACATCGCGGCCCGTACTGCGACAAGCCCACACACACACGACACCGGCGCGCCCGCCCGACACTGGGCGCGCGCCGTGTGCTTCTTCTCAGATTCGTCTGGCGCGCCGCTTACCCGGCGCGGCCAGGCTACCGGTTACGCTTGACGACCATAGCGAGGTGGTCCCACTCCTTCCCATCCCGAACAGGAACGTGAAACGCCTTTGCGCCGATGATAGTGGACGTACGTCTGTGAAAGTAGGTCATCGTCAGGCTCTTATTAGGAAGAAAACCCCCACCAGATTCGCTCTGCTGGGGGTTTTTGCTTTGCGCGCTCGCACTGCCGCCACGCACCGTGCTGGCATGGCCTCTTGAGCTCACCAGGATCCCGTTGCGGCAAGTCGAGTAAAATAGCGCGCAGTGACGATGGCAGCAGTTTTTCTCTATATTGTTTTCCGGAGGTTTGTATGACCCAGGCGTATCCGCCAGAAGACGGCAAAGGCTTGTCGATGCGTAACTTGACGCATTTAATCTATGGGCTTTTTGCGCTAGGCCTGCTTAGCGCTGGTTTTTTCGGGATTGCAACCATTGCCGCCATAGTGCTTGCATACCTAAAGCGCGCAGATGCCACAGGGACGCTATATGCCAGGCATTTCGATTGGTTGATCAAAACCTTTTGGTGGGGCTTGCTGTGGGTTGTTTTAAGTGCCATAGCGACCATTATTTTTATCGGCTGGCTCACTGGGCTGATTGCGCTGGTCTGGATCGTTTACCGCTTGATAAAGGGCTGGCTTGCGTTGGCCTCGGGTCAGCCGCCGGTTGCCGAATACTAGCCAGTTCCTCTTGGCATAATCTCGACACACCAAAAAAAACGCTGCCTGGTTTGCCAGGCAGCGTTTTTTTATATGTTCGGACGCCTGGTCTTATTTAAGATGGCCACTTACAAGTTTTGTAAGTTCGAACATCGATACTTGTTCTTTGCCAAACAAGGGGCGCAATTTGTCATCCGCGTTGATGTTGCGGCGATTGGCGGGATCTTGCAGATCGTGTTTTTTGATGTAGTCCCAGATTTTCTTGGTGACTTCAGTGCGTGGGACTGCCTCGGGTCCGATAATGGCAGCTAAGGTAGCACTAGGTGTAAGTGGCTTCATGAACGCCGCATTGGGTTTACGGGCGGGTTTCTCGGTTGTTGCCATAGAGTAGGGCTCCTAACTGATAGTTAAAAAAACATTTCCCCAGCAGCATAACGTGAGATTCCCCTAAAGACCAAGCAAATTATGTAGAAGAATTTATCAGAAGCTAGGGTTTTTACTAGATATGTTGATTCGCAAGCCAGTGTGGTAATGTTCCGGGCGAGTTCAGGATGTTTAATAGACGTTTGTTTTATCAGGAGTATTCAGTCGATGTACGCTAGAACTGTATTCGAATCCATCAGTCTTTTCCACGATGAACTGACTGCAATTCGCCAGGATATCCATGCGCATCCTGAATTGGGTTTTCAGGAAGCGCGCACATCCGCGCTGGTCGCCAATGCGCTGACGGCATTGGGCTACACAGTTCATCGTGGGGTGGGCAAGACCGGTGTGGTCGGCGTGCTGGACGGCCAGCGTGCCGACAGCGGCCGCAGTATAGGTTTGCGTGCCGATATGGATGCCTTGCCAATACTCGAACAAGGCGTACAGGCATACGCATCGACCAATCCGGGGGTCATGCATGCCTGTGGTCACGATGGCCATACCACGGTGCTGCTTGGCGCCGCACGCTATCTTGCGGAAACCCGTAATTTCAATGGCCGGGTGATACTGATTTTTCAACCCGCCGAAGAAGGCATGGGCGGAGCCCAGGCCATGCTGGACGACGGACTGTTCGAACGCTTTCCTTGCGATGCCATATACGGGCTGCATAACTGGCCAGGCTTGCCTGCGGGGGTCATAGGCGTGACTCCCGGTCCCATGATGGCGGCGGCGGATCACTTCGAGATCCATATAGAAGGGCGTGGGGGCCACGGCGCCCATGCCTATCAAACCAATGATCCCATTGTCATTGCCGCTCAGTTGATCACGGCGCTGCAAACCATAGTATCCCGCAACGTTCCCCCGCCGGATGCCGCCGTGGTCACGGTTGCCGCCGTCACCGCCGGCAATCTGCAAGCCATGAATGTAATTCCGAAAGATGCGCGCATGGTGGGTACGGTCCGCACATTCAGCCCGGTCGTGCAAGAACAGATTATCCAGCGCATGCAAGAGGTGGTGGACGGCATCGCGGCGGCATTCAAGGCCAGGATCCAGTTCACCTATCACCGCTTGTTTCCGGCGACGGTGAACACGCCGGAACATGCGGCGCTGGTCGCCGATGTGGCGACGGAATTGTTCGGCGCCGCCATGGTTGTCCCCAATATCGTGCCTTCCATGGGTTCGGAGGATTTCTCGGTCATGCTGCAGCGCCGGCCGGGAGCCTATTTTCGTCTTGGGCAGGGTGGGGCGGAAACCGGCTGTGTGCTGCATAATTCGGCCTTCGACTTTAACGACGCGGTAATCCCAGCGGGCAGCGCCATGTTTTGCCGTCTGGTCGAACGCAGCATGCCGCTGGTAGCCGGTTGATAATCCCGCATTAGCCTTACTTGAACGTTGATACACATGCAAAGCACTACTGATACCCTGACAATAATTCGGCCGGACGACTGGCATCTTCATTTGCGCGACGGTGCTGTGCTGGATTCGGTCGTGGCCGATACGGCGCGGCAGTTCGCCAGGGCCATTGTCATGCCTAACCTGAAGCCGCCCGTAACGACGGTTGAATTGGCCCTGGCTTACCGGGACCGCATCTATGCCGCGCTGAAACAGGCCGGCATGGCGCAAGCTTCTTTTACCCCGTTGATGACGCTGTACCTTACCGACAATACCAGTGCGGCCCAGGTCGAACAGGCCAGCCAGTCGGGCGCGGTGCATGGCATAAAGCTATATCCGGCGGGCGCCACCACCAATTCCGATGCCGGCGTTACCGATTTGCTCGGACGTTGCGCGGCCGCGCTGGAGGCCATGCAGAAGACGGGCATGCCTTTGCTGGTGCATGGCGAAGTCACCGATCCGGCTATCGACTTGTTCGATCGCGAGGCGGTATTCATCGATCGCGTCATGATCCCGCTGCGGCGTGCCTTTCCTGAACTGAAAGTGGTGTTCGAACATCTCACCACCAGCGAGGGCGTGGATTACGTGCGCCAGGCCGAAGGCCCCGTGGCCGCTACCCTGACTGCTCATCATTTGCTGTATAACCGCAATGCCTTGTTCCAGGGCGGCCTCAGGACTCATTGGTATTGCCTGCCGGTGCTCAAGCGCGAGAAGCATCGCCTGGCCTTGCTTGATGCGGCAACCAGCGGCGTGGGCCGTTTCTTTTTGGGAACAGATAGTGCGCCGCACCCCAAGGGGCTGAAGGAACACGCTTGCGGCTGTGCCGGCTGCTATACGGCTTTGCATGCCATGGAGCTCTACGCCACGGCCTTCGATTCGGTAGGCAGGCTAGACAAGCTGGAGGCATTTGCGAGCCTGAATGGTCCGGCTTTTTACGGTTTGCCGGTCAATCAGGGCACGCTTACCTTGCAGCGCAAGCCTTATCAAATACCGGCGGAATTACCCATGGCCGAAACCACGGTCGTGCCATTGGCGGCAGGCGAATCCCTGGGTTGGACGGTGGCCGCTTAGAATTTGGGCCGGATTGCGCGCCATAGCCGCGCAATCCGGCCCAAGCCGCTTTTTACGCAGTGCCGTTTTTCTTTTCTTCCAGCAATTCCCATCGAGCGAACAAGGTGGTCAATTGTTGCTCGATAGCCTGCAATTGCCCATTGATGACATCGACCTCGCCTGGGGCTTCGCGATATAAGCTGCCATCGGCCAGCTTGGCGGCGAGTTGCGTTTGCTTTGCTTCAAGCTGCGCGATGGTGTCGGGGATTTCTTCAAGCTCGCGCAGTTCCCATGACGTTACGCGGGTGGTCTTGACCGGCTTGGCGCGTTCGGCCGCGGCGGCTTCTTTCCTGCGGGCTTTTTCTGACAAGGGATCGGGCTGCTCGGGGCGCTGGGCCAGCCATTCGTCGTAGCCTCCCACATATTCCTGCCAATGGCCGTCTTCTTCGGCGGCAAAGGTTTGGGTAACCACATTGTCGAGGAAGGTTCGGTCGTGGCTGACCAGCAGGACCGTGCCGGGATAATCCTGCAACAGGTCTTCCAGCAGTTCCAGAGTTTCGATGTCCAGGTCGTTGGTGGGTTCATCGAGCACCAGGATATTGGTCGGCCGGGCAAACATGCGGGCCAGCACCAGGCGGGCGCGTTCGCCGCCCGAAAGGCTTTGAACCGGCGAGTGCGCGCGGGCGGGCGGGAAGAGAAAATCCTCGAGGTAGCTCATTACGTGCTTGCGCTGATCGCCGATTTCGATCCATTCGCTGCCCGGATTGATGGTGTCGGCCAAGGTGGCGGTCTCGTCGAGCTGCTCGCGCATTTGGTCGAAGTATCCCACCGTCAAATTTGTGCCCAGGCGGACCTTGCCGCTGGTGGGCTGTAGTTCGCCCAGGATGATTTTCAACAAGGTAGTCTTGCCGGCGCCGTTCGGACCGATAAGGCCGATGCGGTCTTTGCGCATGATGGTGGCTGAAAAATCGCGTATCAGCACACGGTCGCCATAGCTGTGGCTGACATTCTCGAGCTCGACCACCAGCTTGCCGGAGCGCTGGCCTTCCGCGACGGCCAGGCTGACATTGCCGACCCGCTCGCGCCGCGATGCCCGGTCGCGCCGCAGTTGTTCCAGCCGGCGTACCCGGCCTTCGTTGCGGGTGCGCCGGGCTTCGACGCCTTTGCGTATCCAGGCTTCCTCCTGGGCCAGGACTTTGTCGAATTTGGCATTTTGCTGTTTTTCGGATTCCAGCCATTCCGCCTTGCGCTGTTGCCAGGTTGAGAAGTCGCCGGGAAAGCTGAAAAGCTTGCTGCGGTCAAGTTCGACGATGCGGGTTGCCACGGCGTCCAGGAAACGGCGATCATGGGTGATGATGATGGTGCTGCACTTGGCATTGAGCAGCAGGCTTTCAAGCCACGCGATGCCGATGAAGTCCAGGTGGTTGGTGGGCTCGTCCAGCAGAAGAAGGTCGGGTTCGTCGGCCAGCGCGCGCGCCAGCGCGACCCGCTTGCGGGTACCGCCGGACAAGCCGGCGATGAGCGCGTCGGCGGACAGGCCGAGCTGCTCGATCAGGGCGTTGACGCGGGAAGGGCGCTGCCAGTCTTCGCTTTCGGTGATATCGCCGCAAAGGGTGTCGAATACGGTGAGGGACTCGTCGAGTTCCGGTTCTTGTTCCACGGTGGAGATTTTCAGGCCGCCCAGGCGCATGACTTCGCCATCGTCGGGCACGATGCGGCGATCCAGTATTTTGAGCAAGGACGACTTGCCCGCGCCGTTTCGACCGATCAAGCCAATACGCTCGCCGGGCTGGACCGCAAAATCGGCGTGATCCAGCAAGGGATGGTGTCCATAGGCGAGCTGGACGCCGCTTAGGGTGATGAGAGTGTTGGCAGCCATAAACGCAAAAAAACCAGTAATCGAAGTAAAGACGCTATTGTCGCAGGTTACACTGGCTTCTGTGAGGCAGGTTGGGCAGTCGCGGTGCTTATGGCATCGAGGAAGGTCCGGACTCCACAGAGCGGGGTAGCGGCTAACGGCCGTCCACCCAGGCGGCGTGCGGTATTGCACCGCGAGGGTGAGGAATAGGGCCACAGAGACGAGTCTGCGGCGCGGGCATATCCAGATATGCACTGACACGGCTACTTCCGTGTTGCGTGCCGGGGCAACCCGGCGCGGCGCGGCAGGGTGAAACGCGGCAACCTCTACCCGGAGCAACATCAAATAGGCATACGCCTGGCTTCGTGCCAAAAGAGCGGCTCGCTCGAGTATGCGGGTAGATGGCTAGAGCGCGGCAGCAATGCCGGGCCCAGAGGAATGATTGCCCGCCAGGTTCGCCTGGCGTACAGAATCCGGCCTACAGACCTGCCTCACTCTTCATTCGCTGATCTTGCAAAATGTATCAGCAAATCCAAAGCCGATTTGGCAAGTCCTTGCTCACTTTGTGATAAAGGACTTGCAGATGCCGCGCCAATTTCTTGATTTCACTACGTATTTTTTTTGACGACTTCGCGCATTTGCTGCTAAGTACTTGTTGTAATTGAAAAAATTGCAACGGGATGCTTGACCAGTGGCATTCCTTACCGTAGAGTGGGGAAAAGTAGGTTTTTGTGCAAAAAAGTGGGGAATATTTGGTGTTCCAAGGTAGCAGTGCTCTCACGCTGGATGTCAAAGGACGGGTCTCGATTCCGACCAGGCATCGTGACGCGCTCGTTTCCCAAGTGGAAGGCCGCCTTACCCTTACGCGTCATCCCGATGGCTGCCTGCTGGTGTACCCCCGCAATGTATGGGAAGAAAAGCGCGAGCAGATAGCCAAGTTCCCTATGTCGGCTCGTCCCTTGCAGCGTTTGTTGCTGGGTAATGCCCAGGATGTGGACATGGACGGCGCCGGCCGTATCCTGGTCGCGCCAGAGCTGCGCCATGCGGCGGGCCTGAGCCGCGAGACCATGCTTTTGGGAATGGGCAGTCATTTCGAACTGTGGGATTCCGCTGAATGGGCGCGCCGCGAGGCCGAAGACCTTGCCAAGGGCATGCCCGAGGTCCTGGAACAATTTTCATTCTGAATCCGCTTATGGAGTTTTTGCACCGATCCGTGCTGTTGGAGCCTACGGTCAACGCCCTTGTTGATCCTGATTTTGGCGCCAAGAGAAAACGCGAACCCGTTGGGGGTATGCCGCCGGCATTGGCTGAAGGGGTTTTTGTAGACGGTACGTTCGGGCGGGGCGGACACAGCCGCTTTCTGCTGTCCCGCATGTCCGGGACGGCCAGGCTGGTGGTGTTTGACAAGGATCCGCAGGCGATCGAGGCGGCTTATGTTTTGCAGCGCGAAGATTCCCGGGTCGTAGTCGTGCATGGCGGATTTGCTTCGATGCCGCAGCGGCTCGAACAGTTGGGCATAGAAAAGGTTAATGGCGTGATGCTCGATCTGGGGTTTTCATCCCCTCAGATCGACGATGCCAGCAGGGGGTTTTCGTTTATGCGCGAAGGCCCGTTGGATATGCGGATGGACACGAGCAGCGGACTTACTGCTGCGCAATGGCTGGCGCAAGTCAGTGTCGAAGAGTTAAAGGAGGTCATAGCAAAATATGGCGAAGAACGGTTTGCTTTCCAGATTGCAAAGGCGGTTATTGCTCGCCGCGAATCCAGGCCGCTGCGTACAACGCTCGACCTCGCCGAGCTCGTCGCCAGTGTCGTCCGTACGCGCGAAAAGGGTCAACACCCGGCCACCCGCACCTTTCAGGCTATACGGATTCACATCAATGAAGAACTCCAGGAGCTCGCGCTCGCCCTCGCGGCAGTTCTGAAGGTATTAGCCCCGGGAGGGCGTTTGGCGGTGATCAGCTTTCATTCTCTTGAAGACCGCATGGTCAAGCAGTGCATAGCGGCGGCGGCAAGGCCGGCCGAGGCACATGCCCGCATGCCTATTTTCGAGAAGGACATGCCTCAGCCCATCCTGCGTTCGCTGGGGCGGATATTGCCTAGCGCCGAGCAGGCGACAGAGAACGTACGGGCCAGGTCGGCGGTCTTGCGGGTGGCTGAACGCACGGCGACGCCCTTGCCGAAAGACCAGGGGGCCTCTTTTGTAACCGCGATGAGCCTGGTGTCGGGGCAGGCAAGCTCTAAAAAAGGGCGCAAATAATGGGACGCCTGAGCCTGCTTTTCGCGGCCTTGCTGATGGTCTCGGCCATCTCCCTGGTAACTGCCCGTTTCCAGTCGCGGCAATTATTTGTACAGACCGATAGTCTTCAGAACAAGGCTCGCGAACTCGACACCGATTGGCGCCGCTTGCAACTCGAGCGCGCCGAACTGGCGCGCAATGCCCGCATCGATGGCACGGCCCGCTCGGAGCTGGCAATGGATTCGACGTCGCCCGGCCGGACCATCTACATCAAAGGTCTTGCTCCAAAAGCCGCCGCGACAGGCGGTCCGGAGGCTCGTCCGTGAAGCGCGTCCGATTCTACGACAGCCCTGTGCTGAATGTGCAGATGCCTTTGTGGCGATCACGCCTGGTGCTGATTCTTTTGATGCTGGGCTTTGTGGCGCTGGGCGCCAAGGCCATGTATTTGCAGGGCCTGTCCACCGAGTTTCTGCAGGAACAGGGCGAGCGCCGCTACGAGCGTACATTGGTACTGCCTGCGACCCGTGGCAAAATATTCGACCGCAGCGGTTCCGTTGTATTGGCGTCCAGCGTGCCGGTACGCGCCATCTGGGCCATTCCCGAAGACACGCGCGCCGCTACCGATGACCAATTGGAAGGACTGGGCAAGTTGTTGGAGCTGCCGGTCAAGGACATCAAGAACAGGCTGGCCGACGATGAAAAGAATTTCGTCTACATCAAGCGCCAGGTGTCGGTGGAGACCGCCGAGGCCATCCGGAAAATGAAGATTCCCGGTTTCCATCAGCAGGTGGAAATGCGGCGCTTCTATCCCGAAGGCAATATTGCGGCGCATGTGGTCGGGTTCACCAATATCGAGGACCGGGGCATCGATGGCGTCGAGTTGGCGTTCAACTCCGAGCTTTCGGGCAAGCCCGGTTCGCGCCGCGTGATCAAGGATCGCCTGGGCCGCGTGGTCGAAGATGTGCAAGCGATAATTCCTCCGGTCGATGGCCAGGATTTGAGCCTGTCGATCGATACCGGCTTGCAGTTCGATACTTATACCGCGCTCAAGAAAGCGATGGACGAGAACAAGGCCAAGGCGGCTTCCGGCATTGTGCTGGACGTGCGCACCGGCGAAGTCCTGGCGCTGGTCAATTTGCCCACCTACAACCCGAATGACCGGAACGACCGCAAGGGCGCCGTTTTACGCAATGGGGCGATGACCGATACGTTCGAGCCCGGCTCTATCATGAAGCCCTTCACGGCGGCGCTTGCCCTGGATATCCAGCGTATAAGCACCTCTACGCTATTTGAAACGGGCAATGGGCAGTATCGCTATCAGGGTTCGACGATTTCCGATGTAAGCCGCAACGGCACGCTGAATGTGGCGGGCATCCTGCGGCGTTCAAGCAATATCGGCATGACCATGATTTCCGAGAAACTGACGTCCCAGGAAATGTGGACCAAGTTTACCGAGCTTGGTTTTGGGCGGGCGCCGCACGCCAATTTCCCGGGAGTGGCGTCGGGCCGCTTGCGTCCGTGGGAGCGCTGGCGCCCTATCGAGAGGGCTACCATGGCGTATGGCTATGGCCTGTCGGCATCCCTGCTGCAAATCGCCCACGCCTACACGGCGTTTGCGCGTAATGGCGACATGGTATCGCTGACCTTGCTCAAGCGGGAAGGCAAGCCCACCAGCGTTCAGGTTTATACGCCCAAGGTGGCGGGCCAGATTCGCGCCATGCTGGAAGCGGCGGCCGGACCGGATGGCGCGAAACTGGCGAAGGTGCAGGGCTATCGAGTGGCCGGCAAGAGCGGCACTGCGCGCAAGATCGTCAACGGCAAGTACAGTACGTCGCAATACCGAAGTTCATTCGTCGGTTTTGCTCCCGTTTCCAATCCGCGCATTGTGGTGGCGGTAACGCTGGATGAGCCGCATGCCGGCGCCTACTATGGCGGCCGCGTGGCAGCCCCGATTTTTGCCAATGTGGTGGCCAGCAGCTTGCGCCGCCTGGGCGTGCAGCCCGATGCCCCGATTGAGTCGCTGGTGGCGGTGGGCCCCAAAGGGGAGGTGCCGCAATGACGGCGCAAGACATCGTCTCCTGGCTAAGCGGGCGCGTGGCGCGAACAGCGCATCTGGGCCTGGACTCGCGCCAGCTTCATGCTGGCGATGTGTTTTTTGCCTGCCCCGGTTTGACCAGCGATGGCCGCTCGTTCGTCGAGCAAGCCATTGAGCAGGGCGCCGCGGCGATCGTGTTCCAGTCGGATGCCGGCATGGCCTTGCCGGTCGCGGCTATCCCGGTTCTCGAGGTCGAGGGCCTGTCTGAAAAATTGGGACTGATTGCGCATCTTTGGTATGGGGAGCCGTCGTTGGCCATGTCGGTCGTGGCCGTCACCGGCACGAATGGCAAGACGACGTGCGTTCAGTGGATCGCCGCCGCGTTGAATGCCGAAGGCGTGCCTTGCGGCACCATCGGCACCTTGGGTATTGCCATGCCCGATGGTTCCAGCCTGGGCGGCGCGTTGACCACTCCCGATGTCCTGACCATGCATCGCAGCCTCGCGGCCATGCGCGATGCCGGCGCCGCCGTGGTGGCGCTGGAAGCGTCGTCGATAGGCATCGAACAGGGTCGGCTGGACCATGTGCATATCGAGATCGCGGCGTTCACCAACTTGACGCGCGATCATCTCGATTACCACGGCACCTTGCAAAACTACAGGCTCGCGAAGTTCGCGCTGTTCAATACTCCCGGCCTGCGCGCCGCCGTCATCAATGCCGATGATCAGGCCGGCCTCGATTTGCTGGAGGCGGCGCCTGTAGCCCGCGCCGTGGCTTATTCGCTGGGCCGCAACCAGGCGGCCGCCATACAGGCGCATGAAATACAAACGGGTTCTTATGGCCTGGTATTCAATCTGGCAACGCGCGACGGTGTTGCGCAGCTGCTGACGCGGCTGGTGGGCGAGCATAATATTTCCAATCTGTTGCTGGTGGCCGGCGTGCTGCAGGAATTGGGTTGGGATCTGCCCCGGATTGCCCGCGTGCTGGCGACGTTGAGTAGCGTCGAGGGCCGTTTGCAGATTGTGGAAGCGCCGGCAGGCGTTGAAGCGGCGCTGGTGGTGGTCGATTATGCGCATACCCCGGATGCTCTGGAAAGAGCCTTGATCGCATTGCGCGGTGTCGCTCGCGCCCGCGGCGGCCGGCTGGTGTGCGTGTTCGGCTGCGGCGGCAGCCGCGACAGCGGCAAGCGTCCTATCATGGGCCGTATTGCCGCCACGCTGGCCGATAGCGTTATTCTTGCCAACGACAATCCCCGCATGGAAGATCCCCGGGCGATTGTGGAGCAGATTGCCGCGGGCATGCCGCATGCGCCGCGCATCGAACTGGACCGCGCGCTGGCCATCATGTCGGCCATCTGGACGGCGCAGGCCGACGATGTGGTGTTGCTGGCGGGAAAAGGTCATGAAACCTACCAGGAAATGCAAGGCGAGCGGCTGCCTTTCGATGACAGGGAGTGGGCCCGATTCGCCCTGAACTGGCGCCGCGGCGCTACGCTTTCCACCGATTCGCGCAAGATACGCGCCGGCCAATTGTTTGCCGCCATCAAAGGCGATGCGTTCGACGGCCATGCTTACCTTGCCCAGGTTCAGGAGGCCGGAGCGAGCGGCGCGATTGTGGCGCAGCGGGACGCAACCGTCAGCCTGCCTCAGTTTGCGCTGGGCGACACGCGCGCCGCGCTGATACGCATCAGTACGGCCTGGCGCCGTATTTTCATGCTGCCGCTGATCGGCGTGACGGGCAGCAACGGCAAAACGACCACCAAGGAAATGATCGCCTCCATCCTGCGCGCCTGGCTGGGCGCCGACGCAAGCCTGGCCACGCAGGGCAATCTGAATAACGATATTGGCGTGCCCCTGACCATCCTGCGCTTGAGCGATCAGCACCGGGCGGGAGTCATAGAGCTGGGTATGAACCATCCCGGCGAAATCTCGCTGTTGGCCCGGATTGCCCAGCCTACCGTAGCCCTGGTCAATAATGCGCAACGGGAACATCAGGAGTTCATGCATACGGTCGAGGCGGTTGCCAGGGAAAACGGCGCGGTCATTGAAGCCTTGCCCATCGACGGCGTGGCGGTGTTTCCGGGCGATGACGAATACACCGGCTTGTGGCGCGGCTTTGCCGGCCATCGCCAGGTGGTGGACTTTGGCTTCGATCCGGCGTTTGCCGTTTACGCCGACCAGATTCATGCCGAATCCGCGCGCACAATGTGCCAGATATACACGCCCGCGGGCAGTGCAGGCGTGGTCTTGTCCACGCCCGGTTTGCACAATCTGCGCAATGCGCTGGCCGCCGCGGCTTGCGCCAGCGCCATCGGCGTTCCGCTGACCGCCATTGTGCAAGGCCTTGAGGCTTTCAATCCGGTCTCCGGCCGGATGCAGCCGCGTCAGCTTGCCGATGGCTTCCAACTAATAGACGACACCTACAACGCCAACCCCGATTCGGTCCGGGCCGCCATCGATGTGCTGGCGCGGCTGGCGGGCAAGAAAATACTGGTGCTGGGCGATATGGCCGAAGTGGGTGCCAACAGCCATGCCATGCATGCCGAGGTGGGCGCCTATGCGCGGGAGCGCGGGATCGATATCTTGCTGGTGTTTGGCCCGGCTTGCGTTTTCGCCGCCGGCGCTTTTGGGGACGGGGCACAGGCGTTCGATTCCATCGAGAATCTGAGCCATTGCCTGATGACGCTTGTCCCGGCCAATATTCTAGTGAAAGGATCGCGCAGCATGCGTATGGAACGAGTAGTGCGGGTGCTTGAAGCCGCTTTAATAAACCAAAAAGAAGGGGCAGGCCATGCTACTTGAACTGGCGCGTTGGCTATCGGATTCTCACATACGCGCTTTCAGCGTATTTGAATACATTACGTTTCGCGCTGTGCTGGCTTGCGGTACCGCATTGCTGATCGGGCTGTTTGCGGGGCCATGCGTCATTCGCAAGCTTACCGAGTTGAAAATAGGCCAGGCCGTGCGCCCGTACGGCCCCGAATCGCACTTGGTAAAGAACGGCACGCCGACCATGGGCGGCGTGCTGATCCTTATTTCTGTCGGCGTCAGTACCCTGCTGTGGGCCGATTGGACCAATCGTTTCGTCTGGGTGGTGTTGCTGGTGACTTTCGGTTTCGGCTGGATAGGCTGGGCCGACGACTATAAGAAGGTGGTCAATCGCGATCCCGAGGGCATGTCGTCGCGCCGCAAGTTTATCTTGCAGGCATTGATAGGCATCGTTGCCGCGGTTTACTTGAGTTTTGCCGTGTCGGCCCCCGCCAACGCGGAGCTTTGGCCATTATTTCGCGACTGGATGCTAAGCGGCCTGACCATGCCTTTGCCTACGCGGGCAGACCTTATTGTGCCTTTTTTCAAAAGCGTCAGCTATCCCTTGGGGGTGTTTGGCTTTGTGGCATTGACATGGCTGGTCATTGTCGGTTCCAGCAATGCCGTCAATCTTACCGATGGCCTTGACGGGCTGGCCATCATGCCTACCGTGATGGTTGGCAGCGCATTGGGCATTTTTGCGTATGTTGTGGGCCGGGTCGATTATTCGAAATATTTGCTGTTTCCCTATATACCGGGTGCCTCCGAACTAATGGTGATCTGCGCCGCCATCGCCGGCGCGGGGCTTGCGTTCTTGTGGTTCAACGCGTATCCGGCCCAAGTGTTCATGGGCGATGTGGGCGCGCTGGCGCTGGGCGGCGCGTTGGGGACGATAGCCGTGATTGTGCGCCAGGAAATCGTGCTTTTCATCATGGGAGGGGTCTTCGTTGTGGAGACGCTCTCTGTGATGCTGCAAGTGACATGGTTCAAGTACACCAAGAAACGCTATGGACAAGGCCGGCGCATTTTCCGCATGGCGCCGCTTGCACCATCATTTTGAAGTGGGCGGCTGGAAAGAAACCCAGGTGGTCGTCCGATTCTGGATCATCAGCATGATGCTCGTGCTTATCGGCTTGCAAGTTTGAAATTGCGATGAACACAATGAATTTTACCTTCGCTGCGCATCGATGGCCTGACTCTGATCCTGGGGCTGGGCGAGACAGGCGCGGCCGCGGCGCTGTGGTGCGCGCAACGCGGTGCATCGCTGCGCGTGCTCGACACGCGCACGCAGCCGGGAGGACTGGAGGCTTTGCAGGACGGGCTGGATGAATCTCGCGTCGATTACCGCTTTGGAGCGCATGTATTTACCGAAGCAGGCGCTGCTCGATGTGCATACCATCGTCCTGAGTCCGGGCCTGGTCGCCTTCCGAAGAGCCGGTCAAGTCATTTCTCGGCCTGGCGGCGCGGCGGAATATCGATGTCGTGGGCGAGATCGAGCTGTTTGCCCGAGCGCTGGCCGATATGGCGGAGCAGGGCTATAAGCCCGCTGTGCTGGCCATAACGGGCACCAACGGCAAGACGACGGTAACGGCCATGACGCGCCAACTGGTGCAGGCTTGCGGACGCACGGCCAGGGCGGCGGGCAACATCAGCCCGGCGGCGCTCTCGGCGCTGAGCGAGGCGTTGGAGGCGGATGACCTGCCCGAGGTCTGGGTGCTTGAGTTGTCCAGCTTCCAGCTCGAGACTATCCGCACGCTGGCTGCGGATGCCGCGGTGGTGCTGAACGTGACGCAGGATCACCTGGACTGGCATGGCGCCATGCAGGCTTACGCGGCCGCCAAGGCGCGCTTGTTGACGATGGCGAAAATAGCGATCGTCAATCGCGACGATCCCGTGGTGCTCGATATGGTGGCCGCTATCGGCGGATTGGCGGTGCGCAGTTTCGGCCGCGATGCGCCGGAATTGGTAGGCGATCTGGGGCTGGAAAACGGCCACGGCGTGTTGCTGGCTTGCCGCGGCCGATGCGGCCGACTTCGACGACCCGCCGCAAGTCACGCGCCGCAAGAAGTCTGAAAGCGAACCTGTGCGCCTGGCGGGCCGGGCCTGTCGCGCCTGATGCCGGTGGAAGCCATGCGCGTGCGCGGCCAGCACAACGCACTGAATGTGCTGGCCGCTCTGGCGCTGGCGCGCAGCCTGGGGCTGGGCTGGGCCGGCATGCTGCACGCCGTGCGCGAATATCGCGGCGAACCGCATCGCGCGGAATTTGTACGCTCGGTCGGCGGGCGTCGATTTCATCAATGACAGCAAGGGCACGAATGTCGGCGCCACGGTGGCCGCGCTGGAAGGCATGGGCCACGTGGTGTTGATAGCGGGCGGCTTGGGCAAGGGCCAGGATTTCTGCGCCCCTGGCCAAGGCTGCCGGCGCGCCATGCCCGCGCCGTGGTGCTGATAGGCCAGGATGCGGCGCTTATTGAACAAGCCCTCGCCGGGGTGCCGGCGCATGTCGAGCGCGCGCCATCATTGGCCCAGGCCGTGGCGCGCAGCCTTGAATTGGCGCAAGCCGGCGATGCCGTGCTGCTTTCGCCGGCTTGCGCCAGCATGGATATGTTCCAGCAATTATGGTCATCGCGGCCGCTGCTTTGTCGCGGAGGTGATGAACTGGCCTTGAGCCGAGGGAGAGGTGGCATGAGCCTGTTCGCCGATTTGACCGCGGCGTCAACGCCGTAAGACCGGGCCGCACGACAATGCGCAACTTCGATCGCTGCCGCTGGTCATCGCCGCCAGTCACGCTGGTGCTGTTCGGCTTGCTGATGGTGTATTCGGCATCGATAGCGCTGGCCGATGGCCCGCGCTACGCAAGCTATGGCCGCTATTATTTCGTTATCCGGCATGGCCTGTTTATCGTGGTGGGCCTGGTCTGCGCGCTGTTTGCGGTAACCGTGCCGATGCGAGTCTGGCAGAAGCTGGCGGTGCCTTTGTTTCTGTCGTGGCCCTGGTGCTGCTGCTGGTGGTGTTGGTGCCGGGCATCGGGCGCGAAGTCAACGGCGCCCAGCGCTGGCTGCCTTTCGGTCCGATAAATTTCCAGCCCTCGGAACTGATGAAGCTGGCTGTGCTGCTGTACGCCGCGGACTACACCGTGCGCAAGCAAGAACACATGCAAAATTTCGTGCGCGGATTTCTGCCGATGGCTTGCGCCCTGGCGGTGGTGGGCATGGTTGTTGCTGCTGGAGCCCGACCTGGGCGCATTCATGGTGATCGTCGCGATCGCCGATCGGCATCCTGTTCCTGGGCGGCATCAACGGCAAATTGTTTTCAGCGCTGCTTGGCCGTATTGGTCGGCAGCTTCCTGCTTCTTATCTGGCTCTCGCCCTGGCGCCGCGCGCGCCTGTTTGCGTACCTGGATCCCTGGAACCACGACAACGCCTACGGCAGCGCTTACCAGCTATCCCATTCTCTTATCGCCCTGGGACGGGGCGAGTGGTTCGGCGTCGGTTTGGGCGCCAGCATCGAAAAACTGCACTATCTGCCCGAGGCGCATACGGATTTCATTGATGGCGGTCATCGGTGAAGAACTGGGTTTCGTGGGCGTTTGCTGCCTGATCGCCCTGTTTGTCTATATCGTGCTGGCGCGGTTTCGAGATAGGACGCCAGGCCATCGCCATGGAGCGCACTTTCAACGGCCTGGTCGCCCAGGGCGTGGCCATGTGGTTCGGCGTGCAGACTTTCATCAATATCGGCGTATGCGTGGGCCTGCTGCCGACCAAGGGGCTGACGTTGCCCATGGTCAGTTATGGCGGGTCGGGAGTCGTGATGAATCTTGTGGCCATGGCGCTGCTGATGAGGGTCGATTTCGAGAATCGCAATCTTATGCGGGGCAAGCGGACATGAGCATGCCTAAAACCTTGCTGATCATGGCGGGCGGTACCGGCGGGCACATCATGCCCGGCCTGGCCGTCGCCCATGAAATGCAAGCGCGCGGATGGCGGGTGCTGTGGCTGGGCAATCCCGAGCAGCATGGAAGGCAGGCTGGTGCCGCCCCACGGTTTTGAACTGGTGCCGTTGCGGTTCTCGGGAGTCAGGGGAAAAGGCTGGGCGGCATTGCTCAAGCTGCCTTTCACGCTGGGCCGCGCGTGCTGGCAGGCCCGCGGGTCGTTGCGGCGGACAAAGCCCGACGTGGTACTGGGCATGGGCGGATATGTAGCGTTTCCGGGCGGCCTGATGGCGGCCTTGCAGCGCGTGCCATTGGTCATACATGAACAGAATGCGGTAGCCGGGACGGCGAACCGCTGGCTGGCAAAACTGGCCAGCAAGGTATTGGTCGGCTTTCCCGGCGCCTTGCCGGGAGCAGTCATGGTGGGCAATCCCGTCAGGCAGGCGCTGGCGCAAGTCGCGCCCACGGTACAGCGCTATGCGGACCGGCAGGGTCCTTTGCGTTTGCTGGTGGTGGGCGGCAGCCTGGGCGCCGCGGCCTTGAATGCCATCGTGCCCCGGGCCCTGGCGCAGATTGCCGCGCATGACCGGCCCATCGTCACGCATCAGGCCGGAGAGCAGCATCTGACTGACTTGCGCAATGCTTACCAGAGCGTCGATGTACAGGCGCAATGCCACGCTTTTATCGACGATATGGCGACAGCGCTGTCAGAGGCCGATGTGGTCATATGCCGCGCCGGCGCCATGGCGGTGGCCGAAGTGGCCGCCGTTGGCGTGGCGGCGCTGTTCGTGCCCCTGCCGCATGCCATAGACGATCACCAAACGGCCAATGCCCGATACCTGAGCGATTGCCAGGGGGCCTGGTCGAAGAAACAATCCGAGCTGACGGCCGAGTGGCTCGCCCAATGGCTGCGCGGGACGCACCCGCGCCGAATTGGCCGAAGTCGCCCGTCATGCTCATGAACACGCTTGCTTGAATGCAGCCCGGCAAATTGCGGATGCGTGCGAACAAGTAGCCGGGAGTCAAGCGTGAAGCATCGAATTCAAAGCATCCATTTTGTCGGCATAGGCGGCTCCGGCATGAGCGGCATCGCCGAAGTGCTGCTGACCCTGGGGTATTCCATCAGCGGTTCCGATATCCAGGAGTCGGCGGTGACCCGCCGCCTGGCCGATCTGGGCGCGCGCATTACCATTGGCCATTTGGCCGCGAATATCAAGGGAGCCGGCGCTATCGTCACCTCCACGGCGGTGTCCGGCGATAACCCGGAAGTGCTGGCGGCTCGCGCTGCGCGGATTCCGGTGGTGCCGCGCGCTTTGATGCTGGCCGAACTGATGCGTTTGAAACGCGGCATCGCCGTGGCGGGAACCCACGGCAAAACGACTACCACCAGTCTGGTCGCCAGCGTGCTGGCCGCGGGCGATCTCGACCCTACATTCGTGATCGGCGGGCGACTGAATTCGGCCGGCGCCAATGCGCGCCTGGGGCAGGGCGACTTCATCGTGGTCGAGGCCGACGAGTCCGATGCGTCGTTCCTGAATCTGTTGCCGGTGATGGCGATCATTACCAATATCGATGTCGACCACATGGATACCTACGGCCATGATGTTGCCCGTCTGAAGAGCGCATTCATCGAGTTCACGCAGCGCTTGCCGTTTTACGGCAGCGCGGTGTTATGCGGCGACGATGCGAATGTACGTGAAATCATGCCGTTTGTTTCGCGCCCCATCACTACCTATGGCATTGATACCGATGCCCAGGTGCGCGCCGTGAATTTGCAAGCCGACGGCACGGTAATGCGGTTCGATGTCCAAAGGCAGGGCGCGGCCGGCATATTGCCGCCGATGTCGGTTGCCTTGAACCTGCCGGGCCGCCACAACGTGCTCAATGCGCTGGCCGCCATCGCCGTGGCGACTGAGCTTGGCGTGCCGGATGAGGCCATGGCCGATGCCCTGGCCAGCTTCAATGGCGTTGGCCGGCGCTTTACGCAAGTGGGCGATTTTGCCGTATCCGAACAACGCGGCGGCGGGGCTTTCACGCTTATCGATGACTACGGCCATCATCCGGTGGAGATGGCGGCTACGCTGGCCGCCGCGCGCGGGGCTTGGCCGCGGCGCCGCATTGTGCTGGCGTTTCAGCCGCACCGCTACACGCGCACCCGGGATTGTTTCGAGGATTTTGTCCGTGTATTGGGCTCGGCCGATGCGGTGCTGTTGACCGATGTCTACCCGGCGGGCGAGCAGGCCTTGGTGGCGGCCGATGGCAGGGCCCTGGCGCGCGCGTTACGAGTGGCCGGACGAGTCGAGCCAGTCTTTATCGAGGACGTGGCCGATTTGCCGCAAGCGATCCGGGATTTCGTGCGCGATGGCGATGTCGTGGTGGTGATGGGCGCCGGTTCGATCAGCCGTGTGCCGGCACAAATAGGAGAGTATGCATGAAGGGAAATTTCGGCCGGGTGGGGGTGTTGTACGGCGGTCGTTCGGCGGAACGCGAAGTCTCGCTGATGTCGGGCGAGGGTGTATGCGAGGCTTTGCGCAGCGCGGGCGTGGATGCGCACCTGTTCGATACGGGCCGGTACACGCTGGTCGATTTGATCAACTCCGGCTTTGACCGCGTGTTCATCGCTTTGCATGGCCGCCACGGCGAAGACGGTACGCTGCAGGGCGCTCTTGAACTGTTGAACCTGCCTTATACCGGCAGCGGCCCTTTGGGCTCGAGCCTGGCCATGGACAAGATCATGACCAAGAAGGTATGGCTGCAGCAGCAATTGCCTACGCCGGCGTTCGCGGTGCTGACCGCCGATTCCGATCTGGACAGCGTGGCCCGCGAGTTGGGGCTGCCTCTGATTATCAAGCCGCCGCACGAGGGTTCCACGCTGGGCGTGACCAAGGTGGAGGAACTGGGCGAACTGCGCCGCGCTTATGAGCTGGCCGCGCAATACGATCAGGAAGTATTGGCCGAGCAATTCATCAAGGGCCGCGAACTCACGGTGCCGATTCTGGGCACAGGCAAATCGGCACGAGCCTTGCCTATTGTGGAAATCGTGGCGCCTGGCGGCAATTACGATTACGAGCACAAGTATGTATCGAACGATACCCAATACCTTTGTCCCGCGGCGCTTGACCCGGCCTTGACCGACTCCATTCTGCGCATTGCCGAGCAGGCCTATGCGGCCTTGGCGTGCGAGGGCTGGGGACGGGCCGATTTCATGCTCGACAGTTCCGGCAAGCCCTGGCTGCTGGAAATGAATACATCGCCCGGCATGACCAGCCACTCGCTTGTGCCCATGGGCGCCAAGGCGGCCGGCATGAGCTATGCCGAGCTTTGCGTCGAGATATTGTCTACCGCATGCTGCAAAGTGCAACCGCCTTCGGCCGTCTGAACAGGAGCCTATAAGTGTTTTCCGACGCACGCTTGACCAACTTCATCGCAAACACGCTGGCATTGCTGGCTGTGTTGGCATTGTTGGTGGGCGCTGTCGTCTGGATTGCGCAGCGGCCGTACTTTTCGATAGAGACAATCCAGATAGCCCCGACGCAGGCCGATACATTGAATTACGTCTCTACCGCCAGTGTTCGGGCGACAATAGCGGGTCGGATCACAGGCAATTTTTTCTCGGTCGATCTGGATGAGACACGCGCGCTGATCGAGACCGTGCCATGGGTGCGCCATGCGCGCATACGCCGGGTTTGGCCCGATGCGCTGTCGATACAGATCGAAGAACAGCAGCCGTTGGCGCTCTGGAACGAAGACCGGATGATCAACACGTGGGGCGAAGCCTTTGCCGCGAACCAGGGTGAGCTTGCCGATGATGCCGATCTGCCGCAGTTGAACGGGCCCGACAGTTCCGAAAGACTGGTGGTGCAGCGGTATGCCGAAATTGCCCGCTGGTTCGCACCGCTCAATCTGCGTGTGCAAGAGGTCACACTCAGCCCTCGCTATGCCTGGGATGTCAAGTTATCGGATGGCATTCATTTAAGCCTGGGACGCGATCCGGCCGCCGACGTGGCCGATCCCCATGGACGTTCGGGCGCGCTACCGTTCGCGGCGCGCATCCAGCGTTTTGTCCAGGCCTGGCCGACCCTGGTTCAGCGGCTCGACGGCCGCAGTATCAGTAATGCCGATTTGCGTTATTCCAACGGATTTGCCATCACGTTGGCCCCTGTTTCCAATACCTCTACCAAATAAAAGATTAAATGACTCGTGACATCAAGGACCTGATCGTTGCACTCGATATCGGCACCAGCAAAGTGGTGGCCGTGGTGGCTGAAATACTGCCAGAAGGGCGTTTCGAAGTATTGGGCCTGGGCCAGCACGAATCCCAGGGGATGCGCAAAGGCGTAGTGGTCAATATTGAATCGACCGTCAATTCGATCCAGCGTGCGCTGGAAGAGGCCGAATTGATGGCCGATTGCAAAATTCGCGAAGTTTATACGGGGATTGCCGGCAGCCATATCACCAGCTTCAATTCCAGCGGCATGGTGGCGGTCAAGGACAAAGAGGTTACGGCCACCGACGTTGCCCGCGTGATCGAAACTGCCAAGGCGGTCAATATTCCCACCGATCAACAGGTGTTGCATGTGTTGACGCAGGAGTTCATCGTTGATTCGCAAGAGGACATCCGCGAACCCATAGGCATGAGCGGCCTGCGCCTGGAGGTTCGCGTCCATATCGTGACCGGCGCGGTCAGCGCGGCCCAGAATATCGTCAAATGCGTGCGCCGCTGCGGCCTGGAAGTGCAGGATTTGATATTGCAGCCTCTGGCGTCGAGCCTGGCCTGCCTGACCTCGGACGAAAAGGAATTGGGCGTGGTGCTGGTCGATATGGGCGGCGGCACCACCGACATCGCGATTTTCACCGGCGGGGCGATTCGCCATACGGCGGTCGTGCCGATCGCGGGCGACCAGGTCACCAGCGATATTGCCGCCATGCTGCGCACGCCCACGCCCGATGCCGAGGAAATCAAGCTGCGCTTCGGGATTGCCAAGCAGGCACTGGCTAACGCCGACGAACACATCGAGGTGCCCGGCCTGGGCGACAGGCCCAACCGCCAGGTCAAACGCCAGGCGCTGGGCGCGGTAATCGAGCCGCGCATCGAAGAGCTTTTCACTTTCGTACAGCAGATAGTGCGTGAATCGGGCTATGAGGACTTGCTGGCTTCCGGCGTGGTATTGACCGGCGGCACGTCGCTGATGCCGGGCATAGTCGAACTGGCCGAGGACGTGTTTTTAAAACCGGTCCGTGTGGGTGTTCCCGCTTATGAGGGCAGCCTGGCGGATGTCATGCATAACCCGCGTTTTTCAACCGTAATGGGCTTGCTGTCCGAAGCCCGTTTGCAGCGCGCCAGGGGGCGCAAAGTGGCCCAGCAGAAAGGCAGTTTCAAGAGTTTGCTGGCTCGTATGAAGGAGTGGTTCATGAATTAGGGTTCGCGCCCTAACAAACAGGTGGGATAGACCTGTTTACGGAAACGTTTCAAATTAAATGCGAGTCGCCGAGGTTGGCATTTCCTTTGAGACCATTCCGACCAATAAGGTAGTACTGGGGAAAATTTTTTGTATTTATCGCTTTTCTGGATATGTGAGGGAGTCAATCATGATGAATTTCGAAATGCTCGACACGAGCGCTAATGGGACTGTAATCAAGGTGGTGGGTGTGGGGGGCGCTGGCGGCAACGCTGTCGCTCACATGATCCGTTCCGGGGTCAGCGGCGTGGATTTTATTTGCGCCAATACCGATGCCCAAGCCTTGTCCACTACCGATGCACCTGTGCAGATACGCCTGGGCCGCACTGGTCTGGGCGCGGGCGCCAAGCCTGAACAAGGACGCGCCGCGGCGGAAACGGCTCGCGAGGAAATCCGCGCGGCCCTGACTGGCGCCCATATGGTGTTCATTACCGCCGGCATGGGCGGCGGCACAGGCACCGGCGCCGGACCTGTCGTGGCCGAGGTTGCCAAAGAACTTGGCATCCTGACTGTGGGAGTCGTGACCAAACCTTTTTCGTTCGAGGGCAGCAAGCGCCTGAAAATGGCTGAGGACGGTATTTCAGAACTCTCCAAGCACGTGCATTCATTGATTGTTGTGCTTAACGAAAATTTGTATGACCTGATGGATGACGATGCGACGCAGGAAGACTGCTTCAAGTCGGCCGATGACGTTTTGCACAACGCTTGCGCGGGCATTGCCGAAATCATCAATGTCGAAGGCAATGTCAACGTCGATTTCGAAGACGTCAAGACTATCATGGGCGAACAGGGCCAGGCGATGATGGGTACATCGATAGCCGCCGGCACCGATCGCGCGCGGGTCGCCGCCGAACGCGCCATTGCATGCCCCTTGCTGGAAGGTGTGGACTTGCATGGCGCACGCGGCATGCTGGTGAATATTACGGCCAGCCGTACCTTGAAAATGCGCGAAACGCGCGAAATCATGGACACGATCCGCAGCTATGCCGCCGACGATGCGACTATCGTCTTCGGTACGGCCTACGACGAATCCATGGGCGAAAACCTGCGGGTTACGGTTGTTGCCACCGGCCTGGGCCGCGCGGCCGCGGCGCGGCCGCAATTGGTGCAGAATACGGCCGAGGTGTATCGCACGGGTACCGATAATATGCCGATGGGCGGTCACGATTTCGGCAATTCGGAAGTCCCCGCTGTTATTCGCAATCCGCGCAGCCAGGCTTCGGCCCAGGTGCGGGCTTTGGAAACGGCTGGTATGGATCACTTTGATATTCCGGCGTTCTTGCGCAAGCAAGCCGATTGATCGCCGGTATCAGTATCCAGAAGCAGTAAATCCAGCTCTCACATGTCTGCAGGGTATTTTGCCCCGTCAGGCCCGATAGGCGCACTTTCTCTCTTCCCCGAGGAAGTGCGTCGTCGTTTTTCCCGAATCAGGGCCCTACGACCATGCAGGCGATTGAAACAGATGTGTTTAATGGTTAACCCTGAATACGGTTACAATATGCTGTCATACAATTGACATAAGCCAGCACGGCATTGGTCACATAAAGAATATGCTACGTCAACGCACCATACAGAAATCCATCAGTACCAAGGGGGTCGGCCTTCATTCTGGACGCCGGGTCGAAATCACCTTGCGTCCGGCCGCGCCTGGTACCGGTATCGTGTTTCATCGCGTTGACCTTCCTGAAGTCGTGGACTTGCCCGCCTTGGCGGATCAGGTCGGCAACACCCGCATGGCTTCGGTATTGCAGCAAGGCAATGTCCGCGTCTCCACCGTAGAGCACCTGATGTCGGCGCTTGCCGGCCTGGGTGTGGACAACCTGCATATCGACCTTACCGCCGAAGAAGTTCCCATCATGGACGGCAGCGCCGGCACGTTCGTGTATTTATTGCGCTCGGCCGGCTTGCAGGAACAGATGGCTCCCAAGCAATTCCTGCGGGTTCTGAAAACCGTCGAGGTCCGCGAGGGCGAAGGCGACAGCCTGAAGTGGGCGCGCCTGGAGCCCTACAACGGTTTCGCCCTGTCGTTCGCGATCGATTTTCACCATCCCGCGATTGACTCCACCGCGAATTTCGCGGAAGTCGATTTCGAGAAAGATTCTTACGTCAAGACCATCGCGCGCGCGCGCACTTTCGGTTTCGTCAGCGAAGTGGAAGCCTTGCGCGCGGCCGGTTTGGCGCGCGGGGGCAGTCTTGACAATGCCATCGTGATGGACGAATACCGCGTCCTGAACACCGATGGCCTTAGATACGACGACGAATTCGTCAAGCATAAGATACTCGATGCCATCGGCGATCTGTACCTGATCGGCAAGCCTTTGGTTGCGCGCTATGTCGCATGCAAATCGGGTCATGGGCTGAACAATCAGCTGGCACGCGCTTTGCTGGCCCAGCAAGATAGCTGGGAACTCATCAGCTACGAATCCATTGAGTCCGCGCCCAAATCGTTCAGCCAGGAATGGAAGTTCGCGTAACACGCCAAAGAAGCGCGCTGCTTGCCTGGGTTTGTTCCGGACGCCCCTGTTGCGTTTCCGGCTGGGCAGGCGCCCGGGTTGATTCATCGTTCCCGATGACGCATGACCAAGCGTTTTATGGCGTCGGCCAGCGGTCCGGGCGGCAAGCGGGTCTGTAGTTCGTCGAAGGCATGCAAGGCGCCGCCGCCCAATGGTTCGACCTGGCGAGGCGCCGTTTTTGTCTGGCTTTGCAGTAGTCCGGCTTGAACCTTGACGATTATTTCGTTAAGGTTCCATCCGCCGTCGCTCAACAGCAGCAGAATGCGCGGCGCCAGTTGCCGCAGCTTCGATGCATACGCCGGGCTGGGAACTGCCAGCGTAATTTGCTGTCTGTCTATACGTGCCACCCTGCAAACCAAAGCCAGGGCAGGGGGCAAGACATTTTTTGCCGCATGTTCCACCGCGAGCAGTTTGTGCGCCGTTGCCAGTACCTGCGAGCCGTGCTGATCGCTGCCCAGCCAACTGACCGCCAGCGTGGCGGGCAATTCCTTGTTCAAAGGCCGTAAAGGTCTGGCGGGTCGGGACATGCGCAACATTTATTGAAGGTTTTTTTGTGAGAAATTTATTTATGGGGAATCGGTCGCTTGATTCTAACGGTAAAGGGCTAAGAATTGTTATCGTGGCCTTGGTGGCCGGCGCCGCATTGGCGGTTTCGGCCGCCGCCGGCGCATGGGTCCAGTCGCGGCTAAGCGTGCATGCCGCGCATGGCGGGGATCAGGAGCGGGCCATCGCCGAGCAGGCTACGCGCGATTCGGCCTATATACGCGAAAGTGTGAACCTGCTGGCATCGAAAGTAGGCGATTTGCAGGCCAAGCTGATCACCATGGACGGCCTGAGCAAGCGCGTGGCCGATGCCGCTGGAATTTCCTATACCGACCCCGAGGTCCAGGCCAACATCGAGGCCTCGGCTGCGCCGGTAATGGACTATATCACCGATGAGCAAGGGGCGGAATGGACCGCCCAAGGGGTGGGCCGGCAGCTGGATTCGCTTTCCCGGCAGTTGTCGGAGCAGCAGGACTGGTTCGCCATGCTGGATCTTGTGATGACCAAGCGTGTTGGCGTCGAGGCGCGCCTGCCTACCTATACGCCGGTCAATTATCCTTATCTAAGCTCATCCTTCGGCTGGCGCCGCAATCCTGTCACGGGCCGCCATGCCATGCACGAGGGGCTTGATTTTGCCGCTCCCAAGGGGGCGCTCATCCATGCCGCATCGGGTGGCGTGGTTACTGAAGCGCGCTACGTACCGGGCTACGGCAAGATGGTCGAGATCAGTCACGGTAACGGCCTGGTCACACGCTACGCCCATACGTCGTCAATCAATGTCAAATTGGGCGATCTGGTCGAAAAAGGGCAGTTTATCGCGCGCGTTGGCTCGACCGGCCGCTCTACCGGCTCGCACTTGCATTTCGAGGTGCGCATGGCCGGGCATGCGCTGGATCCGACCTTGTTTCTGGCCAAGCCGCAGGCTGCGGACCGGCTGGTGGCGGACGCCTCGGCACAGGTTCAAGCTATAGTCCCGTAGCTGCGTTAAACTGTATCGTTATCCTGCGGTTTTATCCGCCAACCCAAAAAAGACAAGCATGTGGACTTTTGCGTTTATGCGCAGCAAGGACGCATCAACGACACAAGAATGGTTTCTCTGCTAAAAAAGCTTATTGGTAGTCGTAACGACCGGATACTGAAGCAGTATCGCAAGCAGGTGGCGCAAATCAATGCGTTCGAGCCCAAGGTGGCCGCACTGTCCGATACGGATCTCGCGGCCAGAACCGTGGAGTTTCGTCAGCGCGTCGCAGAAGGCGCCACGCTTGACGATTTGCTGCCTGAAGCCTTCGCAGTCGTTCGCGAGGCCAGCAAACGCGTCTTCGGCATGCGCCATTTCGATGTCCAGTTGCTTGGGGCGATTGCCCTGCACAATGGGAAAATCGCCGAAATGCGCACCGGCGAAGGTAAAACCCTGATGGCCACACTGGCCGTCTATCTGAACGCATTGTCCGGCAAAGGGGTGCATGTCGTCACGGTCAACGACTATCTGGCGCGCCGCGATGCCCAGTGGATGGGGCGCTTGTACAGTTTTTTGGGCATGTCGGTAGGGGTGGTGGTTCCTCAGCAGGAAAACGAGGAAAAGCGCGCCGCCTATGCTGCCGATATCACCTACGGCACCAACAACGAATACGGCTTCGATTATCTGCGCGACAATATGGAATACCGCGCCGAGGATCGCCGCCAGCGCGCGCTGTCCTATGCGATTGTCGATGAAGTCGATTCCATCCTCATCGACGAAGCGCGCACGCCGCTTATCATTTCCGGCCAAGCCGAAGACAATACCGAACTGTACGTGCGAATGAATGCGGTGCCGCCATTGCTGACGCGCATGGTGTCCGAGCCCAAGCCGCAGGAACCCGAGCCCGAGGGCGATTTCTGGGTCGACGAAAAAGGCCAGCAGGTCCATTTGTCGGAAGCCGGCCATGTGAATGCCGAGCAAATCCTGGTGCGCATAGGTGTGTTGCCCGAAGGCGAGTCGCTGTACGATCCGCGCAATATTTCCCTGATGCATCATTTGATGGTGGCCTTGCGCGCGCACAACCTGTTTTTCCGCGACCAGCAATATGTGGTGCAAGACAATGAAGTCGTTATCGTCGACGAATTCACCGGCCGCCTGATGGCGGGGCGCCGCTGGTCCGATGGCCTGCACCAGGCGGTCGAGGCCAAGGAAGGCGTCAAGATCCAGAACGAAAACCAGACCCTGGCGTCGATTACCTTCCAGAATTATTTCCGTATGTACGGCAAGCTGGCCGGCATGACAGGTACGGCAGACACCGAAGCCTACGAGTTCCAGGAAATTTATTCGCTCGAGACCGTAATCATTCCGACCAATCGCCCCATGAGGCGCGAGGATCAGAACGATCAGGTGTTCAAGACCGATCCCGAAAAATACAATGCCATTCTGGCCGACATCAAAGACTGCCACGAGCGCGGCCAGCCGGTGCTGGTGGGGACCACCAGCATTGAAAATTCCGAGTTGCTGGCGGGCATGCTGGTCAAGGCCAGGCTGCCGCACGAAGTGCTCAATGCCAAGCAGCATGCGCGCGAAGCCGAGATCGTGGCCGAGGCGGGCAAGCCGGGGCATATAACCATCGCCACCAATATGGCCGGTCGCGGCACCGATATCGTGCTGGGCGGCAGCGTCGAGAAGCAGGTCGATTTGATCCGGGCTGATGAATCGCTTTCCGCGGAAGAGAAAGAACGGCGCATCAGCGTTATCAAGGAAGAATGGGAACCTGCCAACCTGGCCGTCAAGGCGGCCGGCGGCTTGCGCATTATCGGCACCGAGCGTCATGAATCCCGGCGCATCGACAATCAATTGCGCGGCCGCGCGGGTCGCCAGGGCGATCCGGGCTCCTCGCGTTTTTACTTGTCGCTCGAAGATTCCCTGATGCGGATTTTTGCGGGCGATCGGGTGCGCTCCATCATGGAGCGTTTGCGTTTGCCCGAAGGCGAGCCCATCGAGGCGCGCATGGTGTCGCGCTCTATCGAGTCGGCCCAGCGCAAGGTGGAAGGTCGTAATTTCGATATACGCAAGCAACTGCTTGAGTACGATGACGTCTCCAATGATCAGCGCAAGGTGCTGTATGCCCAGCGCAACGAAGTCCTCGAGTCGGCCGACGTATCCGAAACCATCGCCAATTTGCGCAACGCAGCCATGGCGGAGCAATTCCATGCTTACATTCCCGCAGGCACCATGGAAGAGCAGTGGGATGTGCCTGGCTTGCAGGCAACGCTCGAGGCCGAATGGCAATTGGCCCTGCCGCTGACCGAGATGCTTGAAAAAGAGCCTAACCTGACTGACGAGGATTTGGCCGAGCGGGTAGTGGAAGAGGCTCGCCGCCTGTATCAGGCCAAGGTGGATCTGGTTGGGCAGGAAGGATGGGCGCCGTTCGAGCGCTCCATGCTGTTGCAGTCCATCGATACGCACTGGCGTGGGCATTTGTCGTCGCTGGATCATTTGCGCCAGGGCATACACTTGCGTGGTTATGCGCAGAAGGATCCCAAGCAGGAATACAAGCGCGAGGCATTCGAACTGTTTTCCGACATGCTGGATCGTATCCGCAACGAAGTGGTGCGGGTATTGATGACAGTCAAGATCCAGTCGCCCGAGCAGGTCGAGGTGGAAGAGCCCGAGTCTAGGCTGGACAATATTACTTATCACCACTCCGATTACGACGCCGCTTTGAGCGGCGCGGATCCCGGCCTGGATCAGACGCCGGCGGCGCGAGCGGTGTCGGCTTCAGGTATGGCGGGTCTGGCGGCTGGCGTGCCCAAGGTTGGCCGCAACGACCCTTGTCCTTGCGGTAGCGGCAAGAAATACAAGCATTGTCACGGCAAGTTAGCTTAAGAGGGATGGCGCTTACTTAGGCCGCTGCGGACCGACCCATAGCACGGGATATCGATGCGGTCTCGCAGTGGTGCGAGTTAGGATATTGCGATCGCTTGAATCGTCTGCTGGTGGATGTTCGTATTGTTTGCTGGCGGTGATCGTATTGTTTGGCGGTGGTCGTATTGTCTGCTGGCGATGTGCGTATTTCTCGTGCCGTCCGCCGGGGGTAAGGCCAGTGGGAGCCAGCCCGGTCGGCCGTTCAGGCGCCCACAGCGCCTGACAGCGCGCGCTAATCTCGTCCGGCGGCCGCTGCCTGCTGAAATTCTTCTCGGTCGCCTCGGCGGCACGCCTGCCTACGATTCCGCTTGCTCGGCCTCCGACGGGCTGGCTCCCACTGGCCTTACCCCCGACGGACTGTGGTGTCTTGTGGCCACGGTTGCCGGGACGGCTTGGGTTCTTGCGCTTGTTGGCCACAGGTTTTAGGGTCGAAAGAGCTTGCAGTGCCCGGTCCTCTCGCCCCTGCACGGGGCAAGAGGACCATACGCGATTGCCGTAACGTGGAGGGTGTTTTCGTGCGCCGATCACGTCACGCAAGTGGGAGCTCAAACATGCATCGGCCGCAAAATCCGCGTCGGAAAAAAAACGGCTGAAATGCTGCCCGAGGGTTTTCGTGCGCCGATCACGTTACGCAAGTGGAAGCTCGAGTATGCATCGACCGCGCGATCCGCGTCGGAAAAAAGCGACTGAAATGCTGCCGATGATTTCGTGGCTGCTGTATCCCTTGATACGCTCGGTCTCGCCTTTCAAAAACCGTGTAAGGATGCCACCAACCAGCGCAATGGCACGAGCCCCGCATTCCAAAATCTGTGTAAGGTGCTCACAGCCCTGATCACAGGCTCCAATCACAGTCCTCAGGCCCATGATCACCTTACCCAACAATATCTGCGAGATTGATCGTAATCCCGTCGAATCAACAGCCCTCGTCGCATGCCCAATATTGACCGTAATTGCGCCGACTCTCCAGCTGCCACCGCATGCCCAACCGCGTACGGTAATTTTCGGCCCACCGTAGGGGCCGGAAATTGCCGGGCACCGCAACGTCTTTGGTCGGCAACAACACAACCCAACGAAGCGCAAGAGCCCAGATCGTGCCAGCGCCCGTGTTTGAGACACACCAGAGTCCGTTGGGGGTAAGGCCTGTGGGGGCAAGCCCGTCGGAGGCCGAGCAAGTGGAATCGTAGGGAGGCGAGCCGCCGAAGTGACCAAGAAGAACGCCACCAGGCAGCGGCCGCCGGACGAGATTAACGCGCGGTGTCAGGCGCGCAGGCGCCTGAACGGCCGACCGGGCTGGACCTCACAGGCCTTACCCCCGACGGACGGCACTAGAAATACGAGCCCCACCAGCAAATACGAGCCCCACCAGCAAATACGAGCCCCACCAGCAAATACGAGCCCCACCAGCAAATACGAACCCCACCAGCAAATACAAACCCCGACAGCAAATACGTACACCGCCAGTAAACAATACGGACATCCCATACGGATATCGCCAACAGACGATTCAAGCGATCGCAGGCAAGATGAACCTCATCAGCAAAAGATCCAAACTCCCCCTGCTCAGTCACAACATCCTGGCTCGCCTCTGCCGGCACAACCGAGCCAAGTAAGCGCCATTCGGCCTAGAGACAGCATCGCATGGTCGGATTGCAACCTGAAGGCGCATAAGCCGGCACGTATTGCTTTCCTGACCGGCGGCATGTCCATGGACAGCGCCGCTATACGGCCCGCTACATCAGAAATACGGTAGCCAGGCCCAGGAAAATCAGGAAACCGAGCGAGTCGGTGGCAAAGGTCAGCAGCACCGACGAACCCATGGCGGGATCCTTGCCGAAGCGATCGCGCAAAATGGGAATGAGGACGCCCAGCGCGGCGCCGATCAGCATATTGCAAATCATGGCGGCCATCATCACCGCGGCAATCGCCAGCGAGCCTGAAATGGCCCAGGCAAAGCCGGCGGCAACCAGGCTGCCGCAGATGCCGACCAGCAAGGTCACCGTCAGTTCGCGCTTGACCAGCCGCCAGGTATTCGAACTGGTGACCCTGCCTACCGCCAGGGCCCGGATAATCATGGTCATGGTCTGGTTGCCGGAATTTCCGCCTATGCCCGCAACGATGGACATCAGGAATGCCAATATGACGATCTGGCTTACGGTGTCTTCAAAACGCGAAGCGACCAGCGAAGCGATCGAAGCCGTGCACAGATTGACGAACAGCCAGGGAGCGCGGTTGCGCAGCGCATTGAGCACCGGCGCGAAAATGTCTTCTTCTTGCAAGCCGGCGCGGGACAGGGCCTGTTCCTGGGAGTCTTCCTGTATGACGTCAACCACTTCGGCAATGGTCACGCGCCCGATCAACCGGCCCTGGTCGTCAACCACGCCGGCCGACACCAAGTCATAGCGCTCGAATGCGCCGGCGGCGTCGGCGTCCGAGTCCAGGGGATTCAGGGTCAGGTATTCGGTGACCATCACTTCGGACACCAGCATCTCGGGTTCGCGCACCAGCAGTGTGGAAAGCGATAGCGTGCCTTGCAGCTTGTCCTGGCGATCGACGACGAATATCTGGTCGGTGTGGTCGGGAAGCTCGTGCAGGCGCCGCAGATAGCGCAGTACGACTTCCAGCGAGACGTCTTCCCGGACCCGGACCATCTCGAAATCCATAATGGCGCCGACCGTATCTTCGGGATAGCCCATCGCTTCGATCAGTTGCGCCCGTTCTTCGTCGGTCAGGCCTTTTTGCACTTCGGCGATGACCGCGGGCGGCAGGTCGGCGGCCAGGTCGGCGAGCTCGTCGGCGTCCATGTTGCCGGTCGCCGCGATCAAATCCTGGTGATCCATGGACTGGATCAGCGATTCGCGAGCCCAGTCGTCGACCTCCAGCAGCACATCGGCATCGTGCTCGGCGCTGACCAACTGCCATACGGCCTGGCGCTCGCGCACCGGCAGCGATTCGAGAATGAAAGCGATATCGGACGGATGCAAATCGTTGATGATCGATTTGATCTCGTTTTCGTGCTGCCGGTGAAGCAAGCCTTCCAGCAGATTCGAGCGGTCGTCGTCTTCATACTGGCGATGCGCCAGGGCCTCGACGACTTCCTGCCGTTTCAGTATCGTTTGCAGCCGTTGCAGCGCCAATTGCGCATCTTCCGGATCAAGGCGTCGCGCAATGATGATAGGCAGGCCTTCTTCAGGCTTGACTGGGGTGTCCGACATAGGCAAACCTTGCGTTAGATAGGTGGAAGAGAGCGGCGCTTGCGCTGATTGTCGGTGGCAACGTAGGTAAGGGTGGCTTCTGTGACTTTAACGACTTCGAGCTCCAGGCGCTGGCGTTCGGCGTAGACCTCGACGGATACGGTAACGGAGGTAGTGCCGACTTTGGTGATCGAAGCGTAGAAGCTGAGCAGATCGCCGACGAAGACCGGCTGCTTGAAGGTGAACGAATTGACCGCGATGGTGGCCACGCGGCCGGCGGCGCGCCGCGTGGCCGGAATGGAGCCCGCTATGTCGACTTGCGACATGATCCAGCCGCCGAATACGTCGCCGTGGATATTGGCGTCGGAAGGTTGCGGCATGACACGCAAGACAGCATGGGTTTCTGGAGGGGGTAAAACGGTACGGGTGTTATCGGTACTCAAGGCAGCGGCTCCAGATTATGTCAGCCTGCCAGGCAAACGCCTTGGGCAGGCGGGAAATGCATAAGAATTGCCCCATACAGGCGTAACGCGGCCTGTTGGCGGAGCATGGCGCATTTTAGCGGCAAGTATGCATGCCACCGTTAAACATTTGTTAATCCGCCCACGCGCCGCCTTGTTCGTCAGTCCGCGGGAACCGCCAGCCACTGCCGGGCCAGTTCCGCCCAATAGGTTGCGCCCAATGGGATAAGCTCATCGTTGAAGTCGTAGCTGCCGTTATGCAGCATGCAGGGCCCCATTCCGTGGCCCGCTTCGCGATGGTCGCCCTGGCCGTTGCCGATCCAGACATAGCAGCCGGGTTTTTCCTTCAGCATGAAGGCAAAATCCTCGGCGCCCATGGATGGCGTCACGTTTTGGTCGACCTTGGCATCGCCCACTATCTGCTTGATCACCTGGGCGCAGAAAGCGGCTTCGCGCTCGTGGTTTACGGTGGGCGGATACTTGCGCAGAAAGTTGAATTCGGCGGTGCAGTTCAGCGCGCGGCTGGTGTATTCGGTGACTTCGCCCATGCGTTTCTCGATAAGATCCAGCGCCTGGTCGGAAAAGGTGCGCACGGTGCCGCGCAATACGGCGTCGTTCGGGATGACGTTGTCGGCCGAACCCGCATGGATTTGCGTGATGCTGAGCACCGCGGGATCGAGAGGATGGCGGTCGCGGGTGATGATGGTCTGGAAACTTTGCGCCAATTGCACGGCGGCCATGACGGGATCGACGCCCAGATGGGGCATGGCCCCGTGCGCGCCTTTGCCTTCGAGGCGGATTTCGAAGGTATTGCTGGAGGCCATCATCGGCCCGGCGATCACTCCGAAAGTGCCGAACTCCATGCCCGGCCAATTGTGCATGCCGAATACGGCATCCATGGGGAACAGGCTGAACAGGCCGTCGTCTATCATGGCCTTGGCGCCGCTGAATCCTTCCTCGGCAGGCTGGAATATGACATAAACCGTGCCGTCGAAATCGCGATGTTCGGCCAGGTAGCGGGCGGCGGCGAGCAGCATGGCCGTATGGCCGTCGTGCCCGCAGGCATGCATTTTCCCGGCATGCTTGCTGGCGTGGCCGAAGGTATTGAGTTCTTGCATGGGCAGGGCGTCCATGTCGGCGCGCAGGCCCAGGGCGCGGCCATTCTGTGTTTTGCCGTGTATGGTGCCGACCACGCCTGTGACACCCAGGCCTTTATGGGTGGGTATCCCCCAGGATTCCAGTTTGCTGGCTACCACGTCGGCTGTTCTGGCTTCTTCGTAGGCCAGTTCGGGGTGAGCATGAATGTCGCGGCGAATCGCGGCGATTTCGGATTTCCATCCGACAATGGATTCAGCTAATTGCATGATTGCATGTCCTGTAGTGTTCTTGGGCAATTACTGTGACAGCGTATCATCAAATCCGGCGTTGCGGCCAACCGTTCGCCTAGCCTTTTTTCAGGTGGGGCTGGATCATGGCGTCAAGCGCCGGGGCGGTATGCGGGGTGCCCGCATAGACATAACCCTTGACCGGCCAGGGGTCGCGATGATGCATGTCTTCGCAGATGCCGCCCGCTTCGCGCACAATCACAGTCCCCGCGGCGACATCCCACGGCGCCAGTCCCATTTCCCAATAGCCATCGTAGCGGCCGCAGGCAACCCAGGCCAGATCCAGGGCCGCGGCTCCCAGCCGGCGCACGCCCCGGGTATTGTTGATGGCATAGTCCAGGGTAGGCATGTAGCGCTCGGCGAACGAGAAGTCGCGAAACGGGAAGCCGGTGGCTACGACCGATTCGCTCAGCAGTTCGGTTTGGGAGCAATTGATGCGCCGTTCATTCAGCCACGCGCCTACGCCGAACATGGCGGTAAACAGTTCTTCGCGGTTCGGATCGTAAATGACGCCGATGACCGGAGTGTCGTGCGCAAGCGGCGTGTCGCCGTCGATCAGGGTGCCCGCGTGGGCAATGAGCGCAATCGATACCGCGTATTGGGGTATGCCGTGCAGGAAATTGGTCGTGCCGTCGAGAGGATCTATATACCAGGTGGCGGCGCCGGACGTTTGCCCGCCGCTTTCCTCGGCCACGATGCCCAATTGAGGCATGCGTTCGCGCAGGATATCGATAATGGCATGTTCCGCTTCCCGGTCGGCCTGGGACACCAGGTCGTTGCGCATTTTCTTGTCGATGACGAGTTCGGCGCGATTGTGGGCATACGATTGTAAAATGGCCGCCCCGGCATGCGCGGCCGTAACCGCCGCATCCAGACAGTCGCTAAGAGGAAGGCGGAAAGATTGCATACAGTTGGCCTAAGTCAAGAGCGCGGCGCGCCCGTTCGCGTACCATTGCCATTGTACGTGACGATCGCTTGTATTTCCCTTAACGCCGTTATGCTGGTGTATGTCCGATAACTATGAACCCTTGATCCCGGCCACGCTTGCCTTCAATGAGCACGGCACGCCCATGAGCCCGGATTTCGGCGATGTATACCACCCCGAATGGGGCGCGCTGGAACAGGCCGCAAGAGTCTTCCTGCATGGCAATCGCCTGCCTGGCCGCTGGCAGGGTAAAGACAGCTTCACCGTTTGCGAAACCGGATTCGGATTGGGCAGCAATTTCCTGGCCTTGTGGCAGGCCTGGCGCAGCGACCCCGGGCGCAGCGATGCTTTGCATGTGTTGTCCTTCGAGGCCCATCCTTTCTCCCGGCAGGATCTGGAGCAAGCTCTTGTGCATCGCCTGCCCGAACCTGAAAAAACGCTGGCGGCCCGCTTGATTGCCGCCTGGCCGCCTTTATTGCCCGGCTTGCACCGGCTGGAATTCGAAGAAGGCCGGCTTACGCTGACCTTGGCTTTCGGATCAGTGGCCAGGCTGGCCAGGCAGACTCGCGCGAGGGTCGATGCTTTTTTCCTGGATGGCTTTGCGCCGCGGGTCAATCCCGACATGTGGACGCGCGGCCTGTTCGGTCAGTTGGTGCGCATGGCCAATGCGGGCGCGACTGTCGCTACCTGGTGCTGTGCCGGAGAGGTGCGGCGCGGCTTGCGGGATGCGGGCTTTTTGGTGTCCAAGATACCGGGGTTTGGGGGCAAGCGCGAAATTACCGTCGCCACGCTGCGTCCCGGCATGGGCCGCGGCGACGCCGGGCGTTTGCTGCGGGAACCCGTGCTGGTGGTGGGCGGCGGGCTGGCGGGCGCCGGGGTGGCGCAGGCCCTGGCCATGCGCGGGCACGACGTGACTGTGCTGGATCCGGTTTTTTCGCGCGGGCTGGGCGCCAGTCATCAAGGGCATATGGCGGCCGCCATGACGCCAGTCATCAGCCGCGACGACGACATGCGGGCGCGGCTTATCCGCGCCGGTGTGAACCGCGCCATGCAGCGATGGCAGGGCTTGGCCGGTGAGGCGCGGCCATTGCGCTGCGGCACGATCGAATTGGCCTTCGACGCGCAACAAGCCGCCGAGCGGCGCGAAGCGCTGGCATATCTGCGTTTGCCCGCCGATTGGGTATGCTGGCTGGACGCCTCCCAGGCCTCGCAGCGGGCCGGCAGGACCCTGTCCTGCGGAGGGCTGTGGTTTGCCGACGGTCACCGGATCCAGCCTCAGGCGCTGCTTGAAGCCTTATTGTGTCATCCTCGTATACACTGTATGGTTGGGCAGTTATGGCAATTGCAGGTTGATCGCGCAGGTATGTGGCTGGCGATGGATGCGCAAGGTAAAGAATTGGCTCGTGCCGGGCAAGTGGTGCTGGCGAATGCGGCGCAGGCCGCGAACGTGTTGGCCGCGATCCCGTGCATACCCTTTTTGCCCAAGCTGGCGTCCATGTATCGCCTGGCTGGGCAGGTCAGTTACTACGATGGCGACGAGGCGCTGTCCGGGCGCGTCATTCTGGCTGGCGACGGCTATTGCCTGCCCGCTGTTCGCGGAAGGCTGGTAGGAGGCAGTACTTACGACCCCGGCGCCACGGTTAGCGAGATAACGCGGCAAGGCCATCTGGAGATCAATAAAAAAGTGGCTGGCTTGTTAAATATGATACCTTCCGGTCTTGGCCGGCTGCCCGGTCCGGAAGATGGCTGGGCGGGCTGGCGGGCGGCGGTGGCCGACCGGCTTCCGGTAATTGGCCCTGTCGATGGCGCGCCGGGCCTGTGGCTTGCTTGCGCATATGGGTCGCGCGGGCTTAGCTGGGCGGCGTTGGCGGGGGATGTAATTGCCGCTGGGCTGAGCCGTGAACCTTTGCCGCTGGAGCGGGACTTATTACGCAGGATTTCCCCACGATAATCTGTTTTTACGGTTTTGAAAGGTATGTAATGCCATGCGATTTTATTTTATAGCGCAAATCCGTCAAAATAGTGGCTTTTAAAATGCTTTTTGGGCTTATGCCCCAAGGATTGCGCTGTGCCGCCCAAGTCTGACCTTGCTCACGTGACGCAACTTACCATTCTGAATTTCATTACGGCGAAATCGACGCGAGCCGATTTCGCATTCGATGGCACCGAGCTGCAGCTTCAGATTGAAGCCCATGCGCCCGGTGTTTATCGTTTGCGTTGCGCTGGCGCCGAATCGCTTCAAAGCGATAAGCCCAGCGCGCGTTCTCGGGCGCATGCGGAAATGTTATTGGCCAGGCAAGAGCCGATCAGCGAATTGGCGGTAAGTTCCATTGCGGATCCGGCCGAACTGGGCTGGCGCCTGGAGCAGGGCGATATCGCCCTGGAAGTGATCCGCTCGCCATTCCAGTTGGCGGTGTACCGGGGCGATGAATGCGTGCTGCGCACCGAGCCTGGCGCGGGACTGGCTTGCCGGCCCGCCGACGGCCCGGTCGAATGGCGTTTTACCGCGCAACTGGATGGCGACGATGCGTTGCATGGCCTGGGCGAGTCCGGCGGCGAGCAGGACCGCCGCGGCGCTTATGTGATATCGGATGCGCCGGCCGAACGCGCACTGCCTCTGGTCTGGAGCCCAAAAGGCTGGGGCCTGTACATTAATTCGCTGCAGCGGGTCGAGCACGACCTGGGCCGCGAGGATGCCGATCTCTATCAGGCGGTCGCGCACGATACGGTCTTCGATTTGTTCATTTTCGCGGGCGATCCCGCCGAAATCCTTAACCAGTACACCGCCCTGACAGGCCGCGCCGGCCAGCCGGGCCTTTGGCCCATGGGCGTCTGGCTGGACCAGGCCCCGGGCCAGTCCATAGACGATACGCTGCGCGTTGTGCAGGATTTCCGCCAGCAGCAGTGGGGGCTGGATGTGGTCCGCCTGGCCGCGCCCGCCGTATATGGCTTTCAATCCGACAAGCCGGCTTTCGAATGGGCGCCCGACCGCATCCCCGATGCGCGCGATGCATTGGCCCGTTTCCAGGCCCTGAATGTGCAGCTTGCGGCGCCTTCGTTTCCCGGCGTGCTGCGCGGCAGCACAATGTTCGACGAATGGGAAGATCGCGGCTGGCTGCTGATTAACGATGAAGACGGCAGCGCTCATGTCTTTGCGGGCGGCGACGCCACCGGCGGCCAGGACTTCGGCCTGCTCGACCTGACCAATAAGGATGTCTACAAGCTGTGGTCCGAGCGCCAGCGGCAATTGCTGGACGAAGGACTGGGGTCTCCCGCGTGCGATGCGCAATTCGATATTCCGGACGGCATTACGGCGCGCGGCGGCGAGTCGGGCTCGATATTGCGTACGATATATCCTTTGCTGGCGCGCCAGGCGCTGTTCGACGCGGCGGCGGGGCACAAAACGCCGCAGGAAGGCGTTATCTGCAGCCGCGATCTTTTTCCCGCGGCGCAGCGCTTTGCCTGGCAAACCGGCCCCCAGGCCGGCAACGATTGGGCAGGCCTGGAGCACACATTGCGCACGGCGTTGTCCCTGGCCGATAGCGGCATACCGGTGCAAACGCACAGCATTGGGTCGGCCAGGCATTCCACCGCCGCCATGACGCCCGAGCTTTACATCCGCTGGCTGGCCATGAGCGTGTTCTCCGGCAATTTCAGTTTCCAGGGGCTACCGGCGCTGCTGCCTGGCGCCTTCGACAGCGCCACGCGCGAACTCGTCGGGCATTGGCTGCAATGGCGCTATCGGCTTATTCCTTATGTGCTGGGCATTATCGAAGACGCGGTGCGCACGGGCTTGCCGGTGCAGCGGTCGATGGCGCTTGCTTTTCCGACTGACCCCATCGCGCAGGTATGGGACACTCAATATTTGCTGGGTCCGGCATTGCTGGTCGCGCCGGCGGTAAAGCCGGGCAGCCAAATCGAAGTGTATTTGCCCAAGGGCGATGCATGGTGGGACCTGAATACCGGCTGGCGCTACGAAGGGGGTACGACCTGGACGGTCGAGGCCGGCCTGGACACCTTGCCTGTTTTCGGCCGCGAAGGCCATATGCTATGCCTGGGTCCCACGGCGCAGCATACGGGCGACTTCAATTCGGCGCGCATTCTGGACGAAGTCTGGATGTTCGGCATGCCGGAGCATAGCCCGGTTGTCATGCGCAACAAGATACGCGTGATGCAAATGCAGGGCTCCAGCTACATCAAGGGCCTGGAGGGCTTGCGTATCCTGCCGGCCGAAGGCCTGGAGGTCAAGCGCCGCGGCGCCGAGGTGCGTATTTCCAGGGCGCGCTGATCGGCGGCGGAATCCAGCCGGACCACACCGGCGGCACCAAAGGGGTGATTTTCCGGCAAAAAGAGAGCGGCTTCGGCCGCTCTCTTTTTTTCGATTCCGGGAACGTGGGCGGCGCAGGGGGTATCTAATGCGGTAACTGACTCATTTCTGGTTGCCTCATGTCTCTTGCCCTTGTCTCGCCCGTTGATGGCGCCGGTACCGACGCTCAATTGGCGCGGCGCATAGTAATGAATGACTTGGCGGCGCTGCAGGTGCTGATGCGGCGCCATAATCAGCGCCTGTACCGCGTGGCGCGCAGCATTCTGCGCAACGAGGCCGATGCCGAAGAAGCGGTGCAGGAAACTTTCTACAAGGCCTATCGAGCCATCGCCAGTTTTCGCGGCGATTCCAGCCTGTCCACCTGGCTGGTGCGCATCGTTGTCAATGAGTCGAATAGGCGGTTGCGCAAGATCAACCGCCTTTCCACTTGGCTGGAATTCAATAATGACACGCAGCGCGAGGATGCCACGGCGACCATGAGCAACGATGACCTTTCTTCGCATCTGCCCGAGCCGGCGTTCGCGCGTATGCAGACCCGCCATTTGATCGAGGCGGGCATCGATCGGCTGCCCGATTTATTCCGCGCCGTATTTGTGTTGCGGGCGGTGGAAGAACTGACGGTGGAAGAAACCGCCGTGTGCCTGGGCATCCCGGCGGCAACGGTGCGTACCCGCTATTTCCGGGCGCGCAAATTATTGCGCAAGTCCTTGGCAGCCGATATGGGCGAAGGCGTGGCCGAGGCCTTCGCATTTGCCGGCGAGCGTTGCGACCGGATCGTCGGCACGGTCATGGCGCGCCTGCGCCAGGCTCCGATCAATGATTAATGATTTTTCAAATGCTTTTTACAAGGGGAAGTACCATGTCTTTTCTCAGTTTCATACATAACCCTGACAGCCGCGATGCGCGCCGGGCGTTCCTGGGCCAGTCTGGCTTGTTGCTGTCCGGCGCGGCGGTGGCGCTGATGGCGGGGCGCGATGTTTTGGCCAAAGGCAAGGGCAATGCCTCGGCCGCCTCGGACGTGCGTATCCTGAATACCGCGCTGGGCGCCGAACTCGAGGCCATTGCCGCCTATCAACTGGGGGCGGAGAGCGGTCTATTGCAAAAACCCGTGCTGGATCTGGCGGTAACGTTCCAGGGCCACCATAAAGAGCATGCCGACCTGCTGGCCAAGACTATCCAGACGCTGGGCGGCAAGCCTGTCTCTGCCAAAGAAAAATACATATTCCCCGTGGACAAGCTCAAGGGGCAGGCCGATGTCTTGCGCTTTGCCGCCATGCTGGAAAAAGGCGCGGTCGCCGCCTACCTTGGCGCTGTGCCGGTTTTCGACAATCGCGACCTGGCCAAGGCGGCGGCCAGCATACTGGGCGACGAAGCGATGCACTGGGCTATCTTGCGCAATGCGCTGGGCGAAGCTCCCGTGCCCTCTGCCTTCATGTCATGAAGCGCGCACAGTGGCTGCTGCTTGCGGTGGCAAGCCTCTGTGCCCATGGCGGCGCCAGGTCCCAGGCGGCGCCGGGCGATACAACACATGGCGAGGCCGTCTATTCGCGCTGTCTTGCCTGCCATGCCCTGGCATACGATCGAACGGGGCCTAGGCATTGCGGTTTGTTCGGCAGGCAGGCCGGCACGGTGCCTGAATTCATTTATTCGCAGGCGATGAAGGATTCGAAGATAATCTGGAACGAGAAAACCTTGAATCTGTTTCTGGAGAATCCCATGAAAGCCGTGCCGGGAACCTCTATGGGATATGCGGGTATTGCGGACGCGCAGGAGCGTATTGACCTGATCGCGTATTTGAAGAAAGAAAATTCGTCGGTGGATTGCCAGGGGCGCTGATCCCGCCTGCGCCATGGTTCAAGGCCGGTTGGCGGCGATTTCCACCACCAGGCCAGGATTGAAGGCCGGGTTTTCATTGACCCCTTCTTTGGCGTAGCCGCGCGGATTGCATACGACCCGGGTGCCCTCTACCTGGTAGTCGAAGCTGTCGTGGGTATGGCCGTGTATCCACAGTACGACGCGATCCGCGCCCATCAGGTATTCGCTGTCGGACACAAAACAGCTATTGATCGGCGACCCCGTGAATCGGGGATGTATGCTTCGGGTCGATGGGGCGTGGTGGGTTACGACCACAGTGGGGCCCTTGAAAGGCTGCGCTAGCTTCGCTTGCAGCCATGAGCGGTTGGCGTTGAAGAGGGTTTCCATTTCGGATGGCGAAAAAGTATCGTCCGGCGATGCGCCCGCCTTGATGCGGCTAAAGTCGCGGATAAAGGCCAGGGCTTCTGTAATGGCGTGTTCGCGTGCTTGGCCTGGGCCGCACAAATTGAAATCGGTCCAAAGGGTGGATCCCAGAAAGCGGACCCCATGCAGCACGATTTCGGTATTGTCGAGAACATGTATTTGGGTCCCCGCCGCATACGTTTGCAGATCCCGCAGGGTGCTGTCTATGCTGCCGCCATAGAACTCATGGTTTCCGGGGACATACAGCACGGGCTTGCCGAAACCGCCGGCCCATTGCAAGGCTTCTTTGGGGCGGGCGATGTCGCCGGCCAAAATAATAATGTCGGCGTCGGTTTGGGGAATAGGCAGGCCTTCGCGGCTTAAATGAAGGTCGGACAGAATGTTGAGCCGGAGAGTGTCAAGTGTGGTCATGGTCGTTGGCGTATGTGGCAATTTGACAGCTTTTTTAAAAAACGTCATAATCTCGTTCTTCGGTCGGGTCGTTAGCTCAGTTGGTAGAGCACCGGACTTTTAATCCGATGGTCGCGCGTTCGAGTCGCGCACGACCCACCACCGATGCTTTTTTTCAAAAAACCAGCCTTACATCAGGCTGGTTTTTTTTATTGGTTTTACCATAAGCCTGGGCCTTGCGCCTCAAGCATGGCGCCATAGCCGCCCAAATAAAAAACATATCGAAAATAATCATTTTCGACGGGGCCTGCGTCATGCCTCTACATAATTTTCCGTGGATTCTATATTTCTTTTAACCATTAAGGCTGGGGATAAAAAGCGTATGTGGTTATGTTAAATTGTGAGGTCTGTCACTATTTCGGTGATGTCTTCATTTTTTGAATACCCGCGTTTTGATTTCCCTGAAGAACATCCATAAAACCTATGCATCGCCAGGCCGTGTCTCGCACGCGTTGGCGGGGGTGGATCTGCATATTGTCCAAGGCGAGGTCTTTGGCATTATCGGGCGCTCCGGCGCGGGTAAAAGCACGCTCATACGCATGCTCAATTTGCTGGAGCGGCCTACCCAGGGCGAGGTTTGGGTGCACGGCCAGAACATCACCCAGTTCGGCGAGCCGCAATTGCGCCGGTTTCGGCAGGGCGTGGGCATGGTGTTCCAGCATTTCAACTTGCTGCGCTCGCGCACAGTGCTTGATAACGTGTGCTTTCCTTTGCGGCTGGCGGGTTTGACGCGACCCGCGCAGCTTGAACGGGCCCATGAAATGCTGGCGCTGGTCGGGTTGACGGATCATGCCAGCAAGTACCCCCGGCAATTGTCCGGCGGGCAGCAGCAGCGTGTCGGCATAGCCCGCGCGCTGGCCAATCGCCCGCAATTATTGTTGTGCGACGAGGCGACTTCCGCGCTGGACCCTGAAACGACGCAATCCATCTTGCGTTTGTTGCTGGACATCAATAAGAGGCTTGGGTTGACGATAGTCCTGATTACCCATGGCATGGATGTCATACGCACGGTATGCGACCGGGTCGCGGTCATCGACGCGGGCGCGATCGTGGAGTGCGGCGATGTGCTGGATGTGTTCCTGCATCCGCGGCATGCCGTCACGCAGTCGCTCTTGTCCGAAAGCGGCATGGATGCCGAAGGCTGGCGCGGGATGGCGCAGGCAGTGCAAGGCCGGTTGATACGCCTGAGCTTTCGCGGCGACTCGACCGTCCAGCCCATGCTCAGCCGCATTAGCCGCGAACTGAATCTGGACCTGAGTATTTTGCAGGGCTCGGTCGGCCGCATCAAAGATACGCCTTATGGGCAATTGGTGATTGCCGTCCAGGGCGATGCGGCGGGGCAGGAAAAGCTTGGCGGCGTGTTTGCCCAGGCCGGAGTCGAGTGCGAGGTGCTGCGGCCATGATGTTCGCCAATATCGATTGGGCCCTGATAGGCGAAGCCACCATCGACACTTTGCTGATGACCGGTTTTTCGCTGGTGTTCACGGTGATCATCGGTTTGCCGCTGGGCGTTATCCTGTTTTTGACCAGCAAGCATCAAATGCTGGAAAACGGTCTGGCCTATCACGTCCTGTCTTTTATCGTAAACGTGCTGCGCTCGGTGCCATTCCTGATTCTGCTGATTGTCATGATCCCCATGACGCGGGTGCTGGCCGGTACTTCCCTGGGAGTGCAAGGCGCTATTCCGCCCTTGGTCGCCAGCGCCGCGCCGTTTTTCGCGCGCCTGGTCGAGAATGTGCTGCGCGAGCTGGATCCGGGAGTATCCGAGGCGTGCCGGGCCATGGGCGCCAATTCGCGCCAGACTGTATTGATGGCGCTGGTTCCCGAGGCGACCACGGGAATTGTCGCGGCGATCATCGTGACGGCGATTGCGCTGGTAGGGTATTCGGCCATGTCGGGCGTCATCGGCGGCGGCGGCCTGGGTGATCTGGCTTTGCGTTTTGGCTATCAGCGCTACCAGACCGATGTCATGGTGGTCACCGTGGTGATTCTAGTTGTGATGGTCCAAATTTTGCAGGTGTTTGGCGATAGGCTGGTTGCCCGCCTGACCCGCAAATAATCTTATAGGAGAGTTTCATGTTTTTTAGAAAGATTGCGCCGGCTCTGGCGGTTTCCGTTGCGGGCTTGTTGGCAAGCAATGCCGCGCTGGCGGAAAAACTCAGCATTGCCGCGACACCCGTGCCTCATGCCGAACTGCTCGAGTTGGTCAAGCCGGTGCTGGCCAAGGAAGGCATAGAGCTGGATATAAAGGTGTTTACGGATTACGTCCAGCCTAATCAACAGGTTGCCGACGGCCATATCGATGCCAATTTCTTCCAGCACAAGCCTTATCTGGATTCGTTCAATAAAGAGCACAAGACCGGCCTGGTGTCGGTAGGCCTGGTGCATGTCGAGCCTTTCGGCGCTTACTCCCAAAAAATCAAGAATATCAAGGATCTGAAAGACGGCGCGCTGGTGGCGCTGCCCAACGACCCCTCGAATGGCGCGAGGGCCTTGCTGTTATTGCAGAAGCAGGGCGTGATCAAGCTCAAGGATCCTGCGAATATTTTGGCGACATCGCGCGATGTTGTGCAGAATCCGCGGCATTTGAAGTTCCGCGAACTGGAGGCGGCCACGCTGCCGCGTGTGCTGCCTGATGTGGATCTGGCGCTCATCAACACGAACTATGCTTTGGAGGCGGGCTTGAACCCCCTGAAAGATGCGTTATTCATTGAAGGGGCCGATTCGCCGTATGCGAATCTGGTGGCGACGACCCAAGCCAAGAAAAATTCGCCGGCCATCAAGAAGCTGGTGCAGGCCTTGCAGAGCGCACAGACCAGGAAGTTCATTCAAGAGAAATACAAAGGGGCTATCGTTCCCGCGTTTTGACGGCGTGTGGATTTACCGGTCGGAGCGGCGAGTGGTGCTCGCGCCACCCGACCGGGCAGCCAACGTGAATTTCATTGTCATGAACTTGTAAGAACATCGGGTTTTCCCGGATTTTGATCAGGTTTTAAGAGATTTTCACCCCTTTTTTGCCGGAAGCCGGAGAGTCTTTCGGTTACCATACGATTTCCACGGTGGCCACCACGAGTGGCTGCTTTGCGGACTAGTGTATTCGAGACTGTCCGTTCATATTAAAGGAGTCGTTTATGTTCAAGAATAAAATCAAGGCTGCGCTGGCCGGCCTGGCTATAGCATTGGCATTGCCCGCGGCCGCCGCGGCCGCGCAAGACAAAGAATTGCTGATCGCCACGGATACGGCCTTTGTGCCGTTCGAATTTCGCCAGAATGGCAAGTACACGGGTTTCGATATCGAGCTGTGGGAGGCCATCGCCAAGGAGGCCGGGCTGAAATACACCCTGCGCCCCATGGATTTCAACGGCATTATTCCGGGATTGCAAACCCGTAACATCGATGCGGCGCTGGCCGGAATCACTATTCGCGATGACCGCAAGCAAGTGATTGATTTTTCCGATCCCTATTACGAAAGCGGCTTGGCCATTTTGGTTGGCAAGGATAACAGCAATATCAAGACGGCCAAGGATCTCGACGGTAAGACGGTAGCGGTAAAAATCGGCACGGCGACGGTCGATTACCTGAAAAAGAATGTTCCAGGCGCCAAGCTTAAGCTTTTCCCTAATATTGACAATGCCTTCCTGGAATTGGGCACCGGCCGGGTCGATGCCGTGGTGCACGATACACCCAATGTGCAGTATTTCGCCAAAACGGCCGGCAAGGGCAGCGTCAAGGTAGTAGGTGCGCTGAAAAGCGGCGATTTCTATGGTATCGCCTTTCCCAAGGGCAGCGAATTGGTGCCGGTGGTCAATAAGGCGCTCAAGGCCATTCAGGCTAATGGCAAATACGATGCGCTTTATGAAAAGTGGTTCGGCCAGAAAGCAACTCAAATGCAGTAGTGTGTAGCTTGGTATACCGCGGCGATCAGGTGTTAGCACTGGATCGCCGTTTTTTTTGACGACGAGAAGCCCGCGGTGTCCGGCTTCCAATTTTTCGAGGCGATCGACGTGACATTTGAATGGTCTGCCATTTGGGAGGCAATGCCCAGCCTTCTCGAAGGCGCAAAGATGACGGTGCAGATTACTTTGCTGGGTTTGATCGGTGGAGTGATCATCGGGTTTTTGGCGGGTATCGTGACAACTTACGTAAAGGTGTCGGTTACCTGGAAAATGGCAGCCATCGCCGTGGCGGTGGTGGTGCTCTCGTGGCTGCTGTCCAGGCTGATTTTGTGGGTAGGCGTGAGCTTTACCTATTTTGCCCGCGTGCCTGGCGAAGCATGGCTGGTGCTGCAGTTGGCGATTGCGCTGGGTGTGCTGTGGCGTTTTGCTTCCTCTATACCGGTGGCCTTGTCGTTTTTGGCGCAGTTGTACATCCTGGTGATACGCGGCACGCCCATAGTCGTGCAGGTCATGTTCATTTATTTCGCGCTGCCGCTGATTTTCAATTGGCGCGTCGACGCCCTGTTCGCGGCAATTTTTACCTTGGTCATCAATTCGGGCGCGTATATCGCCGAAATTGTGCGCGGCGCCTTGCAGTCGGTGCCCAAGGGCTTGAAAGAAGCCGGACAGGCCATGGGCCTGCCTTTCTACAAGATTCTGGCTTACATCATCGGGCCTGTCGCGCTGCGCCGCATGATTCCCGCCATGGGCAACCAGTGCATTATCAGCCTGAAGGATTCGTCGCTATTCATAGTGATAGGCGTGGCCGAACTGACGCGCCAGGGACAGGAAATCATTGCCAGCAATTTCCGTTCGGTTGAAATCTGGGGCGCGGTGGCGGTGATCTATCTGATCCTTACCGGCATCATTGCGCTTGTCTTGAAATTTGTCGAACACAGGACGCAAATCGTATGAGCATCGTCGAGTTTAAAAATGTCGTCAAACAGTTTGGCTCCAGCACGGTGCTCAATGGCATAGACCTTACTATCGAAAAGGGCGAGGTGGTCGTGGTGGTGGGGCCTTCGGGCTCGGGAAAGTCCACCTTCCTGCGCTGCATCAATGTGCTTGAAACCATACAGGGCGGCGATATTATCGTTAATGGGCACAGTGTGCTTGGCGGCAGAGCGCAGGTGCGCAATCTGCGGCGCGAAGCCGGCATGGTGTTCCAGCAGTTCAACTTGTTTCCGCAATTGACCGCGCTCGAGAACGTCATGTTCGGGCCTGTGCACACGCGCGGCAGCGGGCGCAAGCAGGCCAGGGCCGACGCCGTCGCTTTGCTGGGCAAGGTCGGCCTGGAAGAAAAAATCAACCATTATCCGGGTGAACTTTCGGGCGGGCAGCAGCAGCGCGTGGCGATTGCCAGGGCATTGGCCATTCGTCCGCAGCTTATGCTGTTCGACGAGCCCACGTCGGCGCTCGATCCCGAACTGCGTCACGAAGTGCTCAAGGTCATGCAGGATGTCGCCGAAGAAGGCATGACCATGATTGTGGTGACGCACGAAATGGAATTTGCCCGCAAGGTGGGCAGCCGATTGATATTTATCGACGGCGGGAAAGTTGCCGAAGACGGCCCGCCCAACGAGTTGTTAAGCAACCCTCCGAGCCAGCGCTTGAAGGATTTCCTGCAACACGTCGCTTAGGGCCTGTTGACGCTAAATCCCCGCCCGCGCCGGTGGCGTCGCGGGCGCAGGGCTTAACGCGCCGCCACGCGCAAGGTGCGCGTGGCCCTGACCGTTTTCGAGCCTTGCTGCGTGATCTTGATGGTTGCCTGGCGCGCGGTGAAGCCTTTGGGCAAATCGGCGGCGCCTTGCACATGAGTGTATTGCCGCAGTTCTATATTGAAGGGCGGAAGGTCGATGTTCGCCGAATTGCCATTGGGGTATCGTCCGGCGACCACCAATTGGACTTCGCCGGTAAAGGTATCGGCTTTGCCTTCGTCCTGCATGACTAAAATCTGGTAGGCCAATCGACCTTCTTCGTTGTTGAACGAGGCTGCGCGAATGCCCGGCGTTGTGCCGCGGGGATCGGGCGGCATGGCGTCGGCAAACATTTGTATATCGGTCGTAAGCTTGGCGACCTGTTGCTTGGCTTTGGCCAGTTCCGCGGTTTGCGATTCCAGGGTGGACTGCGTTTCCTTGACGTCGTGGTTTTGCTGGCTAAGCTGCGACTGCAAACGCTGTTTGTCCATGTTGCTGCTGTTCAGATCGTAGTGCAACTGTTCGGATTGCTCTACCGTCAGCCGGGTCGGGCCATAGCTTTTTTGCAGGAACAGCAAGCCGCCGGCGCCCAGAATGATGCCCGTGAGCATTAACACCAGCCACCGGGGTATGCGGCGCGCGCGGCGTGTATTGCCATATGCGGTAGGTTTGAATACTCGGCGCTTGAACGATCCAGCCATGGGTAATGGTTTCCTGTGTTGCATGGCAATGGAAATCAATGCGCATCCATTGCCGAAAAACTTTAGAGCATAGACGGTATTGCCGCCTTATGATGCCGATTGCGCGGCTTGGTTTCGCCTTGGCAGATTTTGAAACACGCAAACTGCCTATCGCAGCCCGCAGTGTAACGTGTGCGGCGGCCGGCGGGCTAGGGCCTGTTGACCTGTCACGCGGGCGGGGATTTAGCGTCGACAGGCCCTAGCGCAATTCGTGATCCAGCTGCGCCAGGCGCTGCGGCGTTCCGACGTCCACCCATCGGCCTTTGTAATGGCTGCCGCGCACTTGCCGCGCCGCCATGGCCTGCCGCAGCAGGGGCGCCAACGGGGCTGGGCGCTGGCGGGCGAGGTGTTCAAACAGGGCGGGGCGGTAGATGCCTATGCCTGAAAACGTCAGGGCTGCGGCGTCGGCGCTTTTGTCTTGTACCAGCCCGGACGCATGCAGTCGAAAATCGCCTTGCGGATGCTGCGCGGGATTATCGACCAGCAACAGCCATGCCAGGGTGCTTTCGTCCAGGCCGGCGGCCGCCGATACGGCCTGCGAGGGATCCCAATCGCACCAGACATCGCCGTTTATGACCAGGAAGGGTTGATCCTGGAAAAAAGGCAGGGCCTGGGCGATGCCGCCCGCGGTTTCCAGCGCCGGCGACTCGGGCGAATACGATATGCGCGCGCCGTATTGGCTGCCGTCGGCCAGGGTCTGTTCTATTTGTGCGCCCAGCCACGCATGATTCACGATCAGTTCGGTAATGCCGGCGCGCGCCAGGCGCTGGATGTGCCAGGCGATAAGCGGCTTGCCGCCCACCTGAAGCAAAGGTTTTGGCACGTGGTCGGTAAGTGGGCGCATGCGCTCGCCGCGTCCGGCGGCAAGAATCATGGCGCGCATCAGAAAGTGTATCCGGTCGTGATCTGACGATTTTCCAGCTTGTCGAGCAGGCGCAGCAGCGGGCGGAAAACGCTGTAGCGGCCGGCCACCTGGCGCACATAGGCGTTGACGCGTGGAATATGGTCCAGATAGTGGTGCTTGTCATCGCGGTAGGAAAGCCTGGCGAAAACACCCAGTATGCGTAGATTGCGCTGCAGGCTCATCCATTCGTAGGCCCGATGAAAGTCGGCAAAGTCGCCGGGCACAGGCAGTCCGGCCGCGCGGGCGGCCTCCCAGTAGCGTATGGCCCAATCGAGCTGCTGCGGCTCTTCCCAGGTAGTGCGGGCATCCATGACCAGCGAAGCGATGTCGTAGCTTAGCGGGCCGACCAGCGCATCCTGGTAGTCGATAATGCCCGGATTGTCATCGTCTTTGCCCACCATAAGGTTGGGCGAGTGGAAATCCCTGTGCACCAGCACGGCGGGTTGTTTGATGTTGTCCGCGATCAGTACGGCAAACGCTTCTTGCAATACCTGGCTTTCGGAGTCGGTCAGGGCCGCCTTGCAGTGCCGCTGCGCATACCATTCAGGAAAAACTGCAAGCTCTTGCGCCAGGCGATCGGCATCGTAGGCCGGCAAGCCCGTCGTTGCCGCATGCTGCATGCGTACCAGCGCGGTAATCGTAGCTCGATACAATTTTTGCAGGCGGGCGTCGTCCAGGCCGGCCTGAATCGCTTGATAATAGGTTTGCTCGCCCAGATCGGAAAGCAGCAGAAAGCCTTGCGGCAGGTCTTGCGCCAGGATGGCGGGAACATTCAAGTCCGCTTGCGCGAGCAGGGTGCTGACATGCAAAAAAGGGCGGCAGTCTTCCTGGGCGGGCGGCGCATCCATGACGATGGCGGTGCCTGACGCGGCCCGCAGGCGATAATAGCGCCGGAAACTGGCATCGCTGGACGCCGGCGCCAGGCTGGCGATGTCAAGTTCATGGCTGGCGGGCAGGCTTTGCAGCCAGTTTTTCAGCAGGGGCAATCGGGATTCAGCGCTGTGGTTCAAGGTATTTTCCATATTGAGTTCTAAGCCGCGGGCCTGTCGGGGGCTTGTATTAACCATGCACAGGCCGGCTTCTCTATAATACCGGGTCGCCAATCATTACGGGTCGGCAGTTGTGCCAAAATATAGTCAGTTTTTTTCTGGGGCGAAATACTCGTGCGTTTGGTTTGGTGGACTATCCTTTTAGCTATCGGCGGCATATCGGCGGCGCAGGCACAGCGGCCTGGCCCGGATGCGGCTGCGCGCCCCGCCTCGCCGGGGTTGCAGGTATCCCCCAATCTGCAAGTCCACAAGAAGATAGAAGACAAGGACATTACATCGTTCCTGATCGGCGACAAGATGGAGTCCGACGAAGACGGCAAAGTCAGGTTGACCGGCGGGGCCGAGGTTCGCCGCATCGATTCGGTCGTAAAAGGCGATTCCATCGATTACCAGCGGTCCACGGGTCAGGTGCAGGTGCGAGGCAACGGCCTTATCATGCGCGACGCGAGCACCGTGACAGGTCCCGAGATCAACTACAACATCAACAGTGAAAGCGGCCAGGTCAACGACCCGAATTTCTGGCTGGGCGCCACGGGCGGCAGCGGCAAGGCGGTCAAGGCCGATATCCTGAGCCGCGATCACATGCGGCTGGCCGACGTGACTTATTCCGGGTGTCCCTGCCCCGAACCATCGTGGTATATCAAGTCGTCCCGGGTCGATCTGCATTTCGACGATAACGAAGGCATTGCGCGCAATGGCGTGCTGTTTTTCAAAGGCGTCCCCATCCTGTATTCGCCTTACTTGAGCTTTCCGATTCGGAAAGAGCGCAAGTCGGGCTTCCTGATCCCGACCTACGGCACCTCCAGCTCGGGCGGTTTCGAAGTGTCAACGCCATATTATTTCAACCTGGCGCCCAACTACGACGCGACGCTGACTCCGCGCTACATGACCAAGCGCGGCATCCAGTTGGGCGGCGAGTTCCGTTATCTGGGCAAGACCTATAGCGGACAGCTCTACGGCACGTATCTGAACAACGACAAGATCGCCGATATAAATCGCTGGTATTACACTTGGCAGCATGTCCAGTCCCTGGGCGGGGGCCTGAGCGCCTCGTTCGATATCCGGCGGGTGTCGGACGATGACTATTTCCGCGATTTTTCCTCGCTGGGCCTGAACGAAGCGACCAATACCTATCTGCCCAGCAGCGCGGGCCTGAACTGGGGCGGTTCGCGCTATTTCAGCGCATCGCTGTATGCCTACACTTACCAGACCCTGCAAGACCGGACCGCCAGCTACCTGACGCCACAGTACAACAAGCTTCCCGAACTCTATGTGCGCGGCGCGCGTTATAACTGGGGCGGTTTCGATGTCCAGTCGGATAACTATGCAACCCGGTTCGAAATGCCTTTTTACTCGGGGCGCATCGATAAGTACAGCCAGTTCAAAGACCAGCGGATCGCCCCGAACGGAACTCGCTTTACTTCGTACACCTCGATTGCCTATCCAATAGTGCGCGCCGGCTGGTATGTCACGCCCAAGGTTGGCCTGCATCTGAGCCAGTACAATACCGATTGGTTTGCGTCCGAGTTGCCGCAATATGCGGGCTTTCCCAAGACACAGTCGCGCGCGCTGCCCATCATGTCGATCGATTCGGGCATGACCTTCGAGCGCTCGACCACGCTGTTCGGCAACGATGCCATCCAGACGCTCGAGCCGCGGGTTTATTACCTGAACGTGCCTTACCGGGACCAGTCGCAAATACCGCTGTACGACACCAGCCTGGCCTCGTTCAATTTTTCCCAGGCCTTTGACGAAAATATATACAGCGGCGGCTGGGATCGCATCGCCGAGGCCAATCAGGTCACCCTGGGCCTGACCTCGCGCTGGCTCGATGCCGACAGCGGTTTCGAACGCCTTTCGCTGTCCGCCGCCCAGCGCATTTATTTTTCCGACCAGCGGGTAACGCTGGGCGTGAACGATCAGCCTCGCAGCAACAAGAAATCGGATTACCTGGTCGGCGCCAACGCGGCGCTTACCGATACGCTTAGTGTGCGCTTTGGCGCGCAATTCAATCCCGAGTCGCGCGACCGCAACCGCATGTCGGCCGGCTTTCGCTGGGAACCCAAGCGCCTGACCACTTTATCGGCCTCATACCGGTATGAACGCGACCCTCGCGCCTTCGACAATCCGGACTTTGTCGTCGACCCGCTGAACGACAGGACCCGCGAGCAGGTCAGCCTTACCGGCCAATGGCCGCTGACCCAGAAAATTTACGCCATGGGGCGCTATGATTACTCCTTGCAGGAAAAGCGCAATACCCAGGCCATTGTCGGCCTTGAATATAAAGGCGGCTGCTGCTGGGTGGGCAGGGTTGTCATGCAGCGCTATGCTGTGTCCCGAGAGGACGTCAACACCGCGGTGTTCTTCCAGCTTGAGCTTTCGGGCCTGGGCTCGCTCGGTACCGATCCAATGAAACTGTTGAGCGAACGGATTGCAGGTTACCGATCCATTTCCCCGCCAGTCTCTGAAAAAACCACCTTTGAGAGGTATGAATAATGCGTAGTGTGCATGCTAAGCACCGGCTAGCGTCCATGTTGATTCCAATTCTGGGCGTAGCATCGTCGGGCGCGGCGTTAGCGGCTGAGTCGGCCGCCAAGGCCAGGCAGCCCGCCAGTGCGCAACAGTCCGAGCAGTTTCTCGATGGTATTGCCGCGGTCGTGAACCAGAAGGTGATTACGCTGCAACAAGTCAACACCGAGGTGCTCGTGGCGCAGGAACAACTGCGGCGCCAGAAGATTCCGGTACCCGATCAGGCCACCCTGCAGAAGCAGGTGTTGCAACGCATGATTACCGAAGAGGTCGAACGCCAGGAGGCCGACCGCCAGGGCATACGCGTTACCGATGCGCAGGCCGACCAGGCGCTGCAAACCGTTGCCGATCGCAATAAGCTGACTGTTGCCCGCTTGCGTGAAGAAGTGGAAAAGTCCGGCGTGTCGTGGGACACCTACCTGAAGAATCTGCGCCAGGAAGTGCGCATGGATATTCTGCGGCAACGGGCGGTCGACGGCTCCATCGTTATTTCCGATGCGGAAATCGATGCTTTCCTGAAGAATCAGGGCGGCCAGTTGCCGGCGGCGCAGCAAGCACCCGGGGCGCAACAGCCGGAGCAGGCGGCTCCCGCGCAGCAAAGCGGACCGCAGGTTCTGGGGCTGGCGCAGATATTGGTAGCCATTCCCGAGGGTTCGCCGTCCTCACGGGTGCAGGAGCTGCGTAAAAAGGCCGAGGGCATTCTGGCCAAACTGCGCGGCGGCGCCGATTTCGCCGGCGTGGCAGCCTCGTCGTCCGACGATCCGCAGGCGCTCAGTGGCGGCGAGCTGGGTGTGCGGCCCCTGAATGGCTGGCCCGATTTGTTTTTGCAAGCTACCCAGAATCTCAAGCCTGGCGAGACCAGCGGCATCGTTCAAAGCGGCAATGGCTTCCACATTCTGAAGGTCTTGACGCGGGGCCAGCCGGCGAAGCCGGGCGCGGCCGCGGCGGCCCAGGGGCCGGCGCCTGCGCCCCAGCCCTCTCAGGGGCAAGCGCAAGGGCCCATGATGGTCACGCAAACCCATGCCCGTCATATTCTTATCAAAAGCTCCAAGGTGATGTCCGACGAAAAGGCCGAAACGCTGCTCAAGCAATTGCTTCAGCGTCTGGTCAATGGCGACAAATTCGAGGACCTGGCGCGCAGCTATTCCGAAGATGTGTCCGCCCCGCAGGGCGGCGACCTTGGATGGATGACGCCGGGCGAAGCGGTTCCCGCCTTCGAAAAGGCCATGAACGAATTGCAGCCCGGCCAGATCAGCGAACCCGTGAAGTCCCAGTTCGGCTGGCATTTGATCCAGGTGCTGGAACGGCGCACCAAGAACATGGAAAACGAATATAAGCGCATGCAGGCGCGCCAGATATTGTTCCAGCGCCGCGCTGAACCCGCCTTCGAAGATTGGCTCAGCCAGTTGCGCGGCCAGGCTTATATCGATAACCGTCTTGACCCGCAATCGAACAAGAAGCGTCGTTAATTATTTATGGCCCATCAAGCACGTAAACGGTTTGGCCAGCATTTCCTGATTGACGAAGGGGTAATCGAATCCATTGTTCGTGGTATCGCGCCGCAGCGCGGCGATACCGTTATTGAAATCGGGCCTGGCCTTTCGGCTTTGACCAAGCCGCTTTTGCAGGCGCTGGACCATCTGACTGTCGTCGAGATCGATCGCGATTTGGCTGGCCGACTGCGGCGCCAGCACCCGGACGACCGCCTGACGGTGGTCGAGGGCGACGCGCTGCAAGTCGATTTTGATTCACTGGGTACCGGCCTGCGCATTGTCGGCAACCTGCCCTACAATATTTCCAGCCCCTTGCTGTTTCATTTGATTGCTTATGCCGACCATGTGCTGGATCAGCATTTCATGTTGCAGCGCGAGGTCATAGATCGCATGGTGGCCGAGCCCGGATCGGGCGACTACGGGCGCCTGTCGGTAATGCTGCAAGCCCGCTATCGCATGCACAAATTGTTCGATGTGCCGCCCGACGCATTCGATCCGCCGCCGCGCGTGGTATCGGCCGTGGTGCGCATGGTGCCGCTGCCCGAGTCCCGCCTGAGGCCGAAAAGCCAGAACGCCTTTGAAAAACTGGTGGGCAGGGCATTTACCCAGCGGCGCAAGATGCTGCGCAGATCGCTGAACGACTGGGCCGGCCTGATCGATTGGGAAGCTCTGCGCATTTTGCCCACGGCTCGCGCCGAAGAGCTATCGGTGGAGCAGTTCATAAATCTGGCCGACAGTTTGCTGGCGGCGGGTGTGCTCAAGGCTTAAGGGGGCCTCTGGATTTGATCAGAGGATTCCTAGAGACCTTCTGCCCAATCCAGTGGATTCCTAGCCGAAAAACCAATAGCACACGCCTATGGATGCCAGCACGCCGGCCAAGTCGGCGACAAGGGCGCAGCCCACCGCATGGCGCGCCCGCTGTATGCCCACCGCGCCAAAGTACACCGCCAATACATAAAAGGTCGTTTCAGTGCTGCCTTGCACAGTGGCGGCCAGCAGGGCCGGAAAGCTGTCCACCCCAAAATGCTGCATGGTTTCGATCAGCATGCCGCGCGCCGCGCTGCCTGAAAAGGGCTTGACCAGGGCTGTGGGCAAGGCGTCGACAAAACGGCCGTCCAGTCCGATGCCATGCACGGCCCATCTTATGCCGTCGAGCAGGGCGTCGAGCGCGCCCGAGGCGCGCAGTACGCCGATGGCGCACAGCATCGCGACCAGATAGGGCAGCAGATTCTTTGAAATGTCGAATCCTTCTTTGGCGCCTTCAATAAAGCATTCGTAAACGGCCACTTTTTTCCTGGCGCCGGCCAGCAGGAAGATCATGATGATGCCAAACAGGGTGAGGTTGCCCATCAATGACGATACGGCGCTGATGGCCGCGCTGCCAAGGCTGCCCAGCAAGGCCATCAGGCTGCCCATGATCAGGGCCAGCGCGCCGCCCCAGGCCAGGACGACGGGGTCGTACAGCTTGAGTCGTTGCATGAAGGCCACGGCCAGCAAGCCGGCCAGCGACGAGACGGTGGTGGCCAGGAGTATGGGCAGGAAAACCAGGGTGGGGTCGGGTGCGCCTTGCTGGGCCCGGTACATGAAGATGGTGACGGGCAGTACGGTAAGGGATGAGGAGTTCAGCACCAGGAACAGGATTTGCGCGTTAGTGGCGGATTGCGGATCGGGATTCAGGGTTTGCAGTTCGCGCATGGCGCGCAGGCCGATAGGGGTGGCGGCGTTGTCGAGTCCCAGCCCGTTGGCGGCGAAGTTCAGGGTGATCAGGCCCAGGGCCGGGTGGCCGGCGGGTACGCCCGGCATGAGGCGCCGAAACAGAGGGGTCAGTATGCGGCCCAGCCGTTCTATCAGCCCGGCGGCTTCGGCGATGCGCAGAAAGCCCAGCCACAAGGTCAGGGTACCGAACAGCAGGATCATCAGTTTGACCGAAAGTTCGGCCATGTCGAAGAGGCTGAGAACGATGCGCGAGAAGACTTCGGTGTCCTGGAGCGCAACCCATTGGTACAGGCCCGAGATCGAGGCGATGATGAAGAAGGCAAGCCAGAGGGTATTTAGCATGGGCCGGGCTGTCGCGGTTCAGGTTGTTTGGCGGTAGTGCATGATTGTCGCAGAGTATCGCGGAGCTGTCTGGATCCGGCGCAAGGGAAGAGCCCGTCCTGAATGTAGTCAGCGGAAACCGCTTGAATATACCAAGCAGGTAGCGATTGCGTAAGGCGGTCGGTAGAAGAGCAACCAGGACTAGAATATCCAACCAAGGCAACTTCCCATTCCGGCGAGGTTGCCGTCGAATGATTGATACCAGTACTCCATGGAGGTCAGCATGAAGGTCGAAGGTCAGTGCCATTGCGGGGCTATTGTCTATGAGGCGGAAGTGGAGCCAGGCACCGTTGCCATTTGCCACTGCGCGGATTGCCAGATGCAATCGGGCTCGGTGTTTCGCACCAATATTCCCGCCGCGGCCGGTCAGTTCCGCATTGTCAAGGGTACTCCCCGGAAATACATTAAGGTCGCTACCAGCGGAGCCAGGCGTGTGCATGCGTTTTGCGAGAATTGCGGCGGACCTGTCTATTCCTGCGCGGAGGAAAAGCCACAGAGTTATTCATTGCGTGTCGGCGCCTTGAAACAGCGCTACGAGCTGGGTCCGCCCGCGCGGCAAATCTGGACTAAGCGCAGATTCCCCTGGCTGCCCCCCTTGGAGGGAGTCCACGAATTCGACGGACAACCGTGAGAAAGCCACTGTCACAGACACTGTCTGTTGAACCGTTTTGAACGCCTTGTGATATCGCACGTGCAACCAGGTGTATACCACGATGCGGTGACGCCCAGGGCAAGCTGCTCCTTACCAGAAGCTTGCCCTCTCGACGGCGCGAGTACGCGGCGGAAACGTTTTATTCTTTGCGGAACCAATGCTTGAACGGTTCCGTGTTAAGGCCCGTCTTTACATACCAGACCTTGCGCGCCGCATCCCATTGCGCTCCCATTGCCTTGACGGCGTCTTTATCGGCATAGGGCACGTCCAGGTCGAGGCGGGCCGGAAGGGCGGCCGCTTGCGTATCGTTTCTTTGCACCGCCGCGTTGGCGCGCGCGCGCGACGACGCCAATTCCATTTGCTTGAGGAATGGGCTGCGCTTTTGGCCGTCGTCGGGTGAGATCAAGGTAAGGCGCGACTTGGCGCGGGTGGCGCCAACATAGAAGAGGTTTTCTTCTTCTTTCAGATTTTGCATGGCGCTGGGAAATTCTTCATTTTCCAGAAACGGCAAAATCACGTGTTCGAATTCTTTGCCCTTGGCGTTGGCGACACATTCAAGCAGAACCAGGTTTTTGCTTTTCCGGCTTGCGACAAAGGCATCGGCCGCGCCTATCCACTCGGAAAAATCGCGCAGATTCATGCCGGATTGCCGTGCCACCGCGATGAAGCCTTGAACGGATCTGGCGACGACCGATGCATCGTAGGGGTGAACGTAGATCCGCTTGGCAAGCGCCTCCAGGTCCATTTGCTCGCAAATCTGGATCAATACCGCATGCGCCGGCGTTTCGGGAGCCAGGCCTTGCATGTAGGACACGGCATGGGATATGCGCATGCCGGCTTGCCCGGAGGTGTTGCGCTGAATTTGGCCGGTGAAGAAGGAGTTCAGTATGGTCGGGTCTTGGCCGATATCGTTGGTTGCCTCCTCCATTTCCTTGGGCGTGAGTGCCAATTCGCCAAAAATCGCCAGCGATTCGACGATTGCCTTGCGCACGGTTTCCGATTTCACCGAAGCCAGGTTTTTCAGGGCGATGGCTATCATGCCGCGCAGGAACAGGATTTCTTCGCGCTGAAGATAGCTTGGCATGCTTTGCATCCGGTAGCCGATGCCGGCTCGCATGAACGCGTTCTCTATGGCCACCGATTGATGCCTATCGCGCAGCAGGACGGCGCAGGCTTCAAGGGGATGCTGGTCCGACTTCCATTGGCTGACGGCCTCCACCACCCGCAGCGCGCATTCGCTGCGTTGTTCCGCGTTGTAGTGAAGCTGGATGATTTCTGTCTCGAGCGGCAGGCTGGAGTCGACCGGCTTTTGCTTGAATGCCTGCATGGCATATGCCAGGTGCGGTCCGTGGCGATACGTCATGGTCAAGGGATAGCGGGCGCAGGCGGGGAATCTGTCGGCGAAGCGATGGTTCAGGTAGCTGGCGTCGGCGCCCAGGCTGGAATGGATGACTTGGTCTTTGTCGCCCGCGCCGACGAAATACAGCTTGTCCGTGTCGAGCAAGGCTTGCAGAATACGGAACGACGCTTCATTCAGATCGTGCAGCTCATCGCCGACCACCAGTTCATAGCCGGGCAGGGCGTTTTTCGTTTCGGGGTAGCGGCCCAACTGCTGGGCCAGATCGTAGGTGGCGTCGAAAGGCCCTCTGAAAAGAACGTCGTCGAAGCTACCCTGGCGGATACGTTCATATTCCAGCGTCCAAAGGTAGTCCGTCAGGGGGATGGCCAGCCGCAGGGCGGTTTCCTCAAGGCTCTGGTCTTCATCGTTTTCCTCCAGGGCCATGGTGGATTTAAGGCGCAATTGGCATTCAAGGAATTGGCTGATTGCAATGTTATGAGTGCGAATGTCCAGGTGGTCGATTGCACCCGCGTAGTCCCGGCTGACGTGCGCTATTGCCGCGAGGGCATGCGGCTTGAGTTCGGTTGCCGAGTTCAGCCGGCGGGCGCCAGCGTCTTCAATGGTTCGAAGCACTTCGCCGGCGAATTCTTCAAACGTGCGCACCTGGATCTGTTTCGCTGTGGCATAAGGAACACCGATATCTGTCAGGCGGCTTTGCATAACGCTTCTGGCTTCCGGGGTAAAGACCAGGGCCAGGATTTTCTCGGGCAGCATGCCGCGCGCCAGCGCTTCGCCGATTCTAAGGGCCAGCGTAGTCGTCTTGGCGGCCCCCGCATTGGCTTCTATCAGGCTTACTTTGTGGCGGGACAGTTGAATATGTTGTTGTTCCTGGGTAGGAACGAAGCCCTGCGGAATAAACCGCGCCGGGTTGGCTTTGGTCATTGGTATGCCTCCAGGATGCAATCTTGCCTTGGGGTGCGCGGCTTGCCCGCGCTTGCTCAGCCTGGCTGTGAAGGCTTCCCTCGCCGTGGAGGGGAAGATTGTTGACCTTCATTTTATACGTAATAATCCTGTTGTCCCGTCTAGGCGATGCCGTGCCATAGGCCTGGTCAAGGTTTCCATCGCCGCATGGCGGCTGGTATTTTTTCAAAAAGGATATTGCCCATGGGTCATGGTGCTTCTGTCATCGGCGGTGGCGCCACGAGCAATGCACAGATTGTGGTGAGCATTTCCGGCCAGATTCTTGCTTTGCTGTCGCAAGGCGAAGTCATGCGACTGTATTCCATTTCCTCCGCTTTGAATGGAGCGGGTGAAAAAGCCGGCAGCGGGTGCACTCCCCGCGGCGGGCATTCCGTGCGCGCAAAAATCGGCGCCGGCAGCGCCGCGGGTACCGTATTCGTCGGCCGGCGCGCCACAGGTGAAATGTATTCTCCGGAGCTGGCGGCCGCGCATCCTGGGCGCGACTGGATACTGAGCCGTATTCTTTGGCTGGGCGGCCAAGAACCGGGGCGGAATCGATTCGGCGGAGTCGATACCATGCGCAGATATATTTACATACATGGCTGTCCGGATGAATATCCGATAGGGACGCCGGCATCTCATGGGTGCATACGCATGCGCAATGCCGATATTATTGAACTCTTCGATCTGCTTGCTGTTGGAACCTCGGTTCTTATCGAAGATTCGGCGTGATACGCCTATTTCGAATGGCGCTTACTTAACGCAACTGTGTCGGCAGAGGCGATGCCAGGATGTTGTGGCTGAGCAGGGGGAGTTTGGGTTTTTTGCTGTTTTGCTGACGAGGTTCGTATTGCCCGCGAGGCTTGAGTCCGTCTGTTGGCGGTGTTCGTGTTGTTTGCCGACGGGTTCATCTTGCCTGTGATCGCTTGAATCGTCTGCTAGCGCAGGTTAGTACTGTTTGCGGGTTGTGTTTGTATTTGCTCTCAGTGTTTGTATGTGCTGGCGATGGTCGTATTTCTGGTGCCGTCCGTCGGGGGTAAGGCCTGTGGCGTCCAGCCCGGTCGGCCGTTCAGGCGCCTGCGCGCCTGACACCACACGCTAATCTCGTCCGGCGGCCGCTGCCTGGTGGCGTTCTTCTTGGTCACTTCGGCGGCTCGCCTCCCTACGATTCCACTTGCTCGGCCTCCGACGGGCTGGACGCCACAGGCCTTACTCCCGACGGACTCTGGTGTCGTGCGGCCACGGTCGCCGGGACGGTCTGGGTTCTTGCGCTTCGTTGGGTCGTGTGGTTGCTGATCGAAGACGTTACAGTGCCCGGCAATTTCCGGCCCCTACGGGTGGGCCGAAAATAGCCGTACGCGGTTGGGCATGCGACGGGGGCTGTCGATCCGACAGGATTACGGTCAATCTCGCCGATCTTGCCGCGCAAGGTGATCACGGGCCTGGGGGCTGTGATCAGAGGCTGTGAGCACCTTACACAGATTTTGGAAGGCGGAGACAGAGCGTATCAAGGGATACAGCAGCCACGAAATCATCGGCAGCATTTCAGCCGCTTTTTTTCCGGCGCGGATCACACAGCCGATGCATGCCCGAGCTCCCACTTGCGTGACGTGATCGACGCACGAAAACGCCCTCCACATTACGGCAATCGCGTAAGGCTCTCTTGCCCCGTGCAGAGGCGAGAGGGCCGGGCACCGCAAACTCTTTCGACCTAAAACTTTTTTGCCAACAAGCGCAAGAACCCAAGCCGTCCCGGCAACCGTGGCCACACGATACTGTAGTCTGGCGGGGGGCATGCCGGTGGAGGCCAGCCCGTTGGAGGCCGAGCAAGTGGAATCGTAGGGAGGCGTGCCGCGCAGGCGACCGAGAAGAACTCCAGCAGGCAGCGGCCGCCGGACGAGATTAAGCGCGCGGTGTCAGGCGCGCAGGCGCCTGAACGGCCGACCGGGCTGGCCTCCACCGGCATGCCCCCCGACGGACGGCACTAGAAATACGAACTTCGCGAGCAACCAATACGAACTCCGCCAGCAACCAATACAAACACCGTCACCAGACGACTCAAACCACCGCGACACCTTGGTTCGCGCCGCCGAGCCATCTCATCCATATCCCGTGCGATGGCCGTCCGCGGCGGCCTAAGTGAGCGCCATTTCCCCAGTACGTTACACTGGGGGCGGGTGTCCACTGCATTCCGCGGTGCGGCAGGTTCATGCGATGGTCGGGCCGCCACGCGGAATAATCTCGCCATGAATCCATTGCCGGAATCCGCTATCCAGATAATCGCCGCCGTCATCTTTGCCGTGGCGCTCATCCATACCTTTGCGGTCAAGCAGTTCGAGCGGCTGTCGCATCGCTTCCCTCGTCACGCCGGCCTGTTTCACCTTTTGGGCGAGGTCGAAATTGTGTTTGGCTTTTGGGCCATGGTGCTGATCCTGGCCATGGCATTTGCGGCAAGCGGCAGCCAGGCATTGGCTTATGCGGAATCCCGCAACTACACCGAACCGCTTTTCGTCTTTGTCGTAATGGTGGTTGCGGCTTCGCGGCCGGTGCTGCGGACTGTCCTGGCTCTGGTGGACGCGGCTGCCCGGGCGGCGCCGCTACCCACGCCTCTGGCTACGGCGTGGCTTGGACTGGCGGCGGTGCCGCTGCTTGGCTCGCTGATCACGGAACCGGCGGCCATGACGATTGCCGCGCTGATGCTTGCGCCGCAGATATTCCGGCCGCCTGTGCCGGAGCCGGTCAAGTATCTGGCGCTAGGCGTGCTTTTCGTCAACGTGTCGATCGGCGGTACGCTTACCTCTTACGCCGCACCGCCCGTCTTGATGGTCGCCTCGGCCTGGCAGTGGGACAGTGTCTTTATGCTTGCCAATTTCGGCTGGAAGGCGGCGATAGCCGTTGTTCTCAATGCCACGATAGCAGTATTCGTGCTCCGGAAATATTTGCGGTCAGGTTCAACGCCGGCCGGCCAGGCGGCGCAGCCGCGAGTGCCGGCGGCTGTGGTCGCGGTGCACTTGTCGCTGCTCGTCGGGATCATCCTGTTTGCGCATCATCCGGTGGTTTTCCTGGGCCTTTTCCTGTTGTTCCTCGGATTCGCGCAAGCCTATGAGCGCCACCAGAGTCCGCTTATTATCAAAGAGGCGCTGCTTGTCGGTTTTTTCCTGGCGGGGCTGGTGGTGCTCGGAGGGATGCAGGGCTGGTGGCTTCAGCCTATTGTCGCCAGCCTGAGCCCAAAGGCGCTGTTTTTCAGTGTCCTGGGCTTGACCGCCATTACGGACAATGCGGCGCTTACTTACCTGGGTTCGCTTATCCCGGACATGTCGGATGCGTCCAAGTACATGCTCGTTGCGGGCGCGGTGGCCGGCGGGGGCCTGACGGTTATCGCGAATGCGCCTAATCCCGCCGGGGTCGCACTGCTCAAACGCGGCTTTGCCGATGAAACTGTCGGGGCGGGCGGATTGCTGCTGGGGGCCCTGGGGCCCACGGTTGTCGCGGCGGCGGCGCTCATGCTGCTATGAGTCGCGGATCAACATGGAGTTGCTCGAATGAACGAACTGGTATTGATCGTAGGGGCGGGACCTGTGGGTCTGACGATGGCGCTGGCGCTCAAGCGGCGGGGCGTCGAGGTGCGCATCGTCGACAAGGCCGAGGCGCGCACAGATAAATCGAAAGCGCTGGTGCTTTGGCCGCGTACGCTGGAAATGCTGGATATTCACGGCTGCGCGCAGCCGTTTTTGGATGCGGGCATGAAAGCCACGGGCGCGCGCATCTTCGCCGGGCAACGTATGCTGGTGCATGTTCAACTGGACATCGCGCGCGGCATTTATCCCTACGCCTTGATGATTCCCCAGCGCGACACCGAGCGTTTGCTGGAAGATCAATTGGCGCTGCTCGGCGTCCGGGTAGAGCGCTGCGTCGAACTTATATCGTTCGCGGATACCGGCGACAGTGTCGCCGCGGTTTTGCGCCATGCGGACGGACACGACGAAACGGCGAGTTTCGCCTATCTTTCCGGGTGTGACGGCGCTCACAGTACCGTGCGGCATCAACTTGCGGCGGGTTTCGAGGGCAGCACGCTGCCATCCGATTGGTTGCTGGCCGATGTCGGACTTGAGGGCGGGATTGCGCAGAATGAGTTGACTATCTGCTGGACGCCGGATGGCGTTCTGGCATTTTTTCCTATCGGCAGGACGCGGTTCCGTGTCATTGCCGATCTTGGTCTTGCAACAGCGGCCGGCGAGCGGCCGCCAACGCTGGAAGACATCCAGGCATTGCTGGCCCGCCGAGGCCCGCCAGGCTTGCGCGCGCACGACCCGGTGTGGATAAGCCGCTTTCGCATCAATGAGCGCAAGGTCAAGGACTACCGTTATGGCCGAGTGTTTCTCTTGGGCGATGCCGCGCATGTGCACAGCCCCGCGGGCGGACAAGGCATGAACACCGGGATGCAGGATGCCTTCAACCTGGCATGGAAGCTCGCGCTGGTCTGGCATGGCGGTGCGTCGCCGGTGTTGCTCGACAGCTATTCTCCTGAACGCAGCGCTGTCGGCGACCAGGTTCTGCGCAACGCCGGCGGCATGACAAAAATCGCCATCCTACGCAATCCCATCCTGCGCACCATCCGCAATCTTGCCGTGAGCGCATTGGGTCGTGTTCCGGCGCTGCGCCAGCGTATGGTGGACCAATTGACCGAAATGGATTTGCATTACCGGGACAGCCCGCTGACATTCGCGTCGCCAAGGGCGGCGCGGCGTCCCTCGCCTGGCGAGCGCGCGCCCGACCTGCCGTTGACCGCCATCGGAAGCACGCCCTTGCGTTTGCACGAACTGCTTGCCGCCGGAAAATTTGCCGTGCTGTCCGTCGCCGCAACGGGCGTAAAATTGCCCGACGCGCTGCAATCTATAGCCATCGCCGCCGGCGCGGATGCCTATCCAGGCTACGAGGCCGGGTGCATATACTTGATCCGGCCCGACGCATACGTGGCAATGAGCACGCGGGACGGAGATACGGCCGCAATCATCGCCAAGCTGGAGCGCATCGCCAACGGTGCATAGCGATATGCCGCCGTATCATGTATTCCTTGAAAGCAGACAGCGGAGGTTGGCGCGATGGATAAAATTCGGCTCGACAAATGGCTTTGGGCGGCTCGTTTTTATAAAACCCGGAGCCTGGCGGCGCAGGAAATCGGCAAGGGCAGGGTGCTTGTGAATGACCAGCCTGCCAAGCCGTCGCGAGAAATCGCGGCGGGCGACCTTGTCAGCGTCCGCAAGGAGGATCCTCCAATCCAGATCCGTGTATGCGCGCTTAGCGCTATACGAGGCCCGGCTCCCGCGGCGCGTCAGCTTTATGAGGAAACGTCCGAGAGCGTGGCCATGCGTGAGCGCGCCGCCGAGATGAGGCGTCTTGCCCCGGAACCCGCGCATGAAATGGTCGCGGGACGCCCCACCAAGCGCGACCGGCGTCAAATCGAGCTGATGCGGGGCAAGTAAGCCGACGAGGGCGGCAGGGTGTGCGTAGGCTTCAGCTTGGGCGCATGCCGCAGTTTTGCCTGGTAGGCCATCAACTCAGTTTCAGGGACATCAAAGCGCTGCATCCATTCATCGGCGCTCAATCCCGTGATCAGGGCTGGGCCTTGATTGGATCCCATGACGTGCATCCAGTATTTCGAGGTGCGCAGATTTTTCAGCGCCATATCCGGCAATACATAGAGCGCTGGCTTTCCGGCGATGGCGGGGGTGGCAATGTCGGGTTCGTTCCCGGCCTGGACCACGGCGCCTGCGCCATAGTCGTAGAAGGCAAACCAGTCCGGCGGCAACTGGCCGCGCAAGCCTTGTTCGCCGCCGACTCGTTCCAGCAGGGGATAGCCGACAGCCGTCAGCCACGATACCGTTTTGATGGTGTCCGGCTTGAGGGTGGAAGCCATGAGCACGGGTACGCCTACGTCAGCGCCCAGCATGTGCGGGGAGAGCAAGGCCTCGGTAGCCTGATCCTGGTCCCAGTTGGATGGCGACAGAATAAAGCCGAATCCGCCATGTCCATGCACTGCCTGCAGGTGGCGGGCAAAGCTTGCGAACAGTGTCTGAAACGCCTGCGGGTGTTCGAGCACATACTGATACGGCAAGGAAAAGCGCAGCACGTCCAGGCCGCCGCCTTTTTTGGCTTTCCAGGCGCGCAGGGCATGCACGTAAAAGGTATGGGCGCTGGCATCTTCCTTTTTTGCGCCGCTGGTGTAGTGAAAATTGATCTGATCGTTTTCGCCCATGCCTTGCAGCGTGTCGCGCAGCGGCGGAGCCCTGTCGTATGCCATCGAGGGTGGCCCCGATGACGGCTCTTCGCGCCACAGCCAGGCCAGATGACCGTCGGCCAGGACGCGATACTCATCAAAACAGCGGCAGATCGCCTCGCGCTTTTGCGGGGTATGCCCTCCCTCGAAATACAGGGTGCCGGTAATGGCAATGGCCGTGCCGATATAGTCCTTCGGCCCGTGGCTCATCAGCATGGCGCCGGGGAACCGGAATTTTTCGGGATGTTCGCGCAGCGTTGCGGCGAACTCCCTGGGCTTCACGTGGGCTTGGATAGTGGTCATGATCGCGCTTCTCAATTTTGTGTATCCTAACAAATGATAGCAATGGCCGCCCGCCGAACATGACGCTGGCGATAACTCTTTTTTTCTCAAGGCTGTAAGGTTTTCCATGTCCACTCTTTTCGACCCTATCAAGGCGGGTGATCTTGAACTTGCCAATCGCATTGTCATGGCGCCGCTGACGCGCAACCGTTCTCCGCGCGCGATACCCAATGACTTGACCGTGACGTATTACAAACAGCGCGCAAGCGCCGGGTTGCTGATCACCGAGGCCACGGCCATTACCCATCAGGGGCAGGGCTACGCGGATGTGCCGGGCCTGTATGCGCCCGAGCAGCTCGAAGGTTGGAAAAAGGTCACGGATGCCGTTCACGGCGCAGGCGGAAAAATTGTGGTTCAGATGTGGCATGTCGGGCGCATTTCCCACAATACGCTGCAACCCGGCGGCGCAGCACCGGTCGCGCCATCGGCAATACCGTCGAACTCCAGGACTTACCTGATCCATGCCGACGGCACAGGCGAGTTCGTTGAAACCTCGCCACCCCGCGCGCTTGAATTGGCCGAGTTGCCTGGCATTGTCGAAGACTATCGGCACGCAGCCAGGGCATCCATCGACGCAGGCTTCGACGGTGTCGAGATCCATGCCGCCAACGGATACCTGATCGACCAGTTCCTGCGTTCGGGCAGCAATCATCGCAGCGATGCTTATGGCGGGTCGATTGAAAACCGTGCCCGTTTCTTATTGGAAGTGCTTGATGCCGTCGTTAAAGAAGTCGGTGCCGGCCGCGTTGGAATCCGTATTTCGCCGGTGACGCCCGCCAACAATGCATCCGATCACTATCCCCAACCGCTATTTACCCATGTGGTAGAAAAGCTGGCCGCCTACGATCTGGCGTATATCCATATCATTGAAGGCGCAACCGGCGGCGCTCGCGACTTCCAGCAGGGCGATAGCCCATTCGATTATGCCGCCTTGCGTACGGCATACAAGGCGGCCGGAGGCCGGGCGGCATGGATGGCCAACAATGGCTATGACCGGGCACTGGGCGAGTCGGCCATAGCCAGCGGCGAAGCCGACCTGATCGCCTTTGGCAAGCTGTTCATCGCCAACCCGGACCTGGTGCGCCGCTTGCGCGAGGGTGCCGGGTTCAACGAACCGGATACGGCAACATTTTTTGGCGGCCATGGGGCAAAAGGTTTTACCGATTACCCCGCACTGGCGTAAACCCACCGCTGCCCGGCGTGCCGCAGGTAGCGGCACGCACCGGCGCTATTCCTTATTGCGGCACGATGCCTGCCGCATCGGCAATCTGCTTGAAGCGCTGTTGCTCGGACTTCTGGAAGGCCAGCATATCTTGCGATGTGCTGGGCATGGGCAGATTGCCTTCCTGGGCGATCCAGGCCCGGGATTCGGGCCGGTTCATCAATTGGGTCATGGCGTCGGCCAGGACTTTCGTTTCAGCGGGCGGCGTTTGGCCATGTATGTAGAAAGAGGTCCAGCTGTATAGCTCGTAGTCCTTGAACCCGGATTCCTTGAACGTGGGAACCTGGCTCACCACCGGATGGCGCGCAGCGCCCGACACCGCCACCGCCTTGAGTTTGCCGCTGGCTATCATTTGCACGGCGCTGCTTAGATTCAGCATGGCCGCGTCCAGGCGCCCGCCCACCACATCAGTCACGATCGCCGCTTGCCCTTTGTACGGGATATTCGTGTATTTGAACTTTGCCAGATCGGCCAGCCAGGCGGTGGCCAATTCATAGCCGGCCGAATACGTGCCGATCGCAAGCGGATTGGGCGACTTGCGGGCCTTGTCGAGAAACTGCTGCAGCGTGTCGACGCCAGGTTCATCCTTGATGACCAGCACGTTCATGCTTTTGGAAAGACCGGCCAGCGGCTTGAAGTCGTTATAGGGGTCGTAAGGCAAATTCTTCATCACCACGGGGTTGACGCTGAACGGCGAATTGCTTGCCAGCACAATGGTGTGGCCGTCCGCCGGTAGTGATTTGACCATGCCCAGAGCCACGATGCCCCCCGCGCCCGGCTTGTTTTCCACCACCACGTCTTGCTTGAGCAGCAAGCCAAGCTCTTTGCCGAAATAGCGAGAACTGTTGTCGGAGCCGCTGCCCGGCGTGAACGGCACAATGATCCGGATGGTTTTATTGGGAAAATTTTGCGCCGGCGCCTGACCGCTTGCGGCCAGAATGGCAAGGCCGACCGCTGCTATCCACTTATTCATTCTGTCTCCTTAAATAATACATATGTAGTATATTATGACTTGTATGTATTATATTATAAGACTCTGAAGTAGAGGAACAAGAAATGAATTCGCCCGAAACCGGCGATTTGGCCCTTGCATTGCACGGCCATGTGGCTGTCGTGGAAATTCAGCGTCCACCCCATAATTTTTTTGACATTGACTTGATCCGCGGAATCGCCGATTGCCTTGACGACCTGGCCGGCAATGGCCATACACGCGCAATCGTGCTGGCGGCGCAAGGCAAGGCTTTCTGCGCCGGGGCCGATTTCAGCCGCCGGGTCCAGGGCTCCAACCCGCAAGCCTTGTATGGGCAGGCCTTGCGTTTATTCCGCTGCCCTTTACCTATTATTGCCGCCGTGCACGGGCCTGCCATCGGCGGAGGCGCCGGCCTGGCGCTGGCGGCGGACTTCCGGGTCACCTGTCCGGCCGCGCGCTTCAGTGTCAATTTCAACCGTCTGGGCATCCATCCCGGATTCGGGCTGAGCGTCACGCTGCCTCGCCTGCTGGGCCCGCAACAGGCCGCATTATTGCTCTATACCGGCCGCCGCATTAATGGCGAAGAAGCGGTGCGCATCGGCTTGGCGGATGTTCTGGTCGATGATGCCGGGCAAGTGCGAGCGGCTGCCTTGCGGTTGGCCTCTGAAATCGCGGACTCGGCGCCATTGGCAGTCCGTGATACGCGCGCTTCGCTGCGCGATGGTTTGGCGGATGCCGTGGCGCGGGCAGTAGAGCGCGAATGCGCCTGCCAATTGCGGCACTTCGCAACGGCGGATTTTAAAGAAGGCGTGGCCGCGGCGGCTCAACGGCGCATGCCGGTATTCAATGGCCAGGGCGCGCCGGCAGAGGACAACACGTAATGGATTTTTCTGTTGATGACGATACTGCGCTGATGGTGGAAGCCGCCCGGCGCTATGCACAAGACCAACTGGCTCCGCATCAGCGCCAGTTTGAAAGCGCGCGCAAGCTTCCTGCCGCAATTATCGAGCAGGCACATGCCATGGGGTTTGACCGCGCCTGTTGGCGCGATAGGCACGGGGGCAGCGGCCTGGGCTGGTCGAGCAGGGTGGAAATCCTGGCCGAATTGGCCACGGGCGATGCCGCCGCCGCCGTTGCCATCAATCCCGTAGGCATGGCTTATGACGCGTTGCTGCTGGCCGGCGGGGATGGCTGGATCGAGCGCTTTCTCAATGGCTCATTCAAGCCGGGCGGACGGGTAGTGCTCTTGCATGATGAACAGGCCCAATTGCAGGGATACGGTGCCGGCCGCATCAGCGGCAGCCTGCCCTGGGTCAACAGCGATCAGGCTGATCTGGTCGTGTTGCTGCACGAGCATGGCGTCAGTGTGCTGACGCAGGGATACGCACTGGAAGCCGTGCCCGGCTTGGCTCTGCAGGCGGCGGGGGCAAGCCGCATCCACTTTTCCGCGGCCCCGGTCGCGGCCAGTAAAGACGGCGCCCAGTTGACGCCGCTTATTCTTGCCCGCGCACGGCTCTTTCAAAGCAGTCTCATGCTGGGAGTGCTGCAAGCCGCATCCGGCTATGCGCGCGACTACGCAATGCAGCGTATGGCTTTTGGCAAGCCCATCGCCCATCATCAGGCCTTGGCCTTTTTGCTGGTCGACATGAATAGCGCGGTAGAGCAGACGCGTTTGCTGATCCAGGAAGCCGCGCTGTCGGTGGATGCCGGCGAAGACGCTATCGAGCCGTGCAATCAGGCTTTCATCCAGGCATGCGAAGCCGGTCACTACGTTGGACCGAATGCCGTGCAGGTATTGGGCGCCTCTGGTTTCATGCGCGATTATCCGGTTGAAAAATATATGCGCGAACTCACCGCCTTGGCGCTGGGACTCGGCGGCGCCGACGCGGCTCGCGGTTCCTTGCTCGAACACACCTCGTTGCCGTATCCCGTCAGCTTTTTGCGCCACGACAAGGAGCTTGCGTAATGCAGATATCCCTTTCCCCGATTGAACAGGAGCGCGTGGCGATTATCCGCGAATGGGGACGCCGGTACTTCCGTCCGGCGGGTTTGCGCGCCGATCGACGCGGCGAGGCCTTGCCTGTCGATGATCCGTTTTTCAGCACCATGCTTGAGCTCGGCTTCGGCCGCGGCACATGGGCGCCGCCGGGCCAAACCGTTGCCCCCCATCCTGTCCGCGGAGGCAGCGCCACGCTCAAAGTGATACTGGCGGAAGAAAGCTCATACTGGGATCGGGGCATAGGCGTGGCCATGCCAGGCCCCGGACTGGGCGAGCCCCCCATACTGTTGATGGGCACCGATGAACAGAAAACCCGCTTTCTTACGCCTTTTGTGGCGCCGGACAAGCCTGTCTGGGGCGCATTCGCCATGACCGAGCCGTCGGGCGGGTCGGACGTGGCCAACATCAAGACGCGCGCTCGCAAAGAGGGCGATCACTGGGTGCTCAATGGCGCGAAGTCATTTTCCGGCAATTCGGGCCGTGCGCAATGGATAGTGGTTTTCGCAACGGTCGATCCCAGCCTGGGCCGCGCCGGGCATCGCGCCTTCGTCGTTCCGCGCGATACTCCCGGCCTGACCGGCTTCCGCCACGAGAAAAAAATGGGCCTCAAGGCTTACGAGTCCACCTCGTTTTTTCTGGAAGATTGCCGGGTGCCCGCCGAAAACCTGCTTGGCGGCGAAGAGCACTACGTTAAGCGCAACGGTTTCAAGGGGGCGATGCAGACGTTCAACTCAGGGCGGCCGGCGATTGCCGGCATGGCGGTCGGCATAGGCCGGGCCGCGCTCGACGAGATCAGCGCTTATGCCAAAGAGCATGGCCTGGATAAAAACGCGCGGGTGCGCGACCGCATCGACAGCGCCCGCCGAAAACTCAAGGCAGCCTATCTCCTCGCCTTGAAGGCGGCATGGATGGCGGATCGGGAAATGCCTAACCTGACGCAGGCATCCATGGCGAAAGCCATGGCGCCGCTGGCGGCCCTGGAGGCGACCCAAGTGGGGATGGATGTGCTGGGCATGACGGGGGCGCAAGGCGGCAGCTTGCTCGAGAAACTGTATCGCGATGTCAAGGCGCTGGACATTGTTGAAGGCACTGGCCAGATCCAGCGTGTAGTGATGGCGCGCCAGCTTTTGAAGCTGCCGCATTGAACCCCGAGGAAAGCAGGAATGGCTGAAACAACAAGCATGGCGCAGGCGCAGGCCTGCGGCCCCTTGCAGGGGGTCAGGGTGCTGGATCTGACCGCGGTCGTGCTCGGCCCCCTGGCAACGCAGATCCTGGCCGATTATGGCGCCGATGTCATTAAAGTGGAGGGGCCGGAAGGCGACATGATGCGTTCCAATGGGGTCAGCAAAAACCCGGGGATGAGTTCGATTTTCCTGGCCATCAACCGCAACAAGCGTTCCATCTGCATCGACCTGAAGCAGCCCGAAGGCTTGGCCGTCGTGCGCGAACTGATCAAGACCGTCGATGTGCTGGTGCACAACATGCGCGTACAGGCCATTGAAAGCCTGGGCCTGGGCTACGAAGCCGTCAAGGCGATCAAGCCTGACATCGTTTATTGCGCGGCGACCGGTTTCGGCCAGGATGGTCCGCATCGGGACCGGCCGGCGTTCGACGACATCATCCAGGCCGGCAGCGGCCTGATAGGCCTGAATCTGATTACCGCGCCGGACGACGCGCCGCAGTATGTTCCCAGCCTGATCGCCGATAAAACCGCCGGGCTTGCGCTATGCAACGCCGTTCTGGCGGCCCTGTTCCATCGCGAGCGCCGCGGCCAGGGGCAGTATGTGGAAGTTCCCATGCTGGAAACCATGGCGTCGTTTGTTTTGGTCGAGCATCTGGGCGGGCTCACTTTCGATGGGGAAAGCGAACCGCCCGGCTATGCGCGCTTGCTGGGCGGCGGCCGCCAGCCATATCGCACGCGGGATGGCTACATCTGCCTGTTGCCTTATACGCCCAGGCATTGGCGCTGTTTTCTGGAAGCGCTGGGACAGCAAGCCGTGCTCGCCAGAATGAGCATTGCCGATCGCCGTGAAGTCAACGCCAACATCCGGGAACTCTACCAACTGGTGCGCGAGCTCACGCCGGGCCAACCCTCCGCGTATTGGCTGGAGTTGTGTTCCCGGCTCGACATCCCGGCCACCGCGATCAGCCGGCTGGAGGACCTGCCGGAACATCCGCAATTGAAATCCGTTGGCCTGTTCCAGACGGCCGAGCACCCGACGCAAGGCAGGATCCGCTACGTCAGGCCCACCACCTTGTTTCAGGAAACGCCCGCCAGCGTGCGTTTTCAGGCTCCGCATATCGGGCAGCACACCGGCGAGATTTTGCGTGAAGCCGGCATTGACCCGGAGCGGGCGCAAGCGCTGTTGCGCTCCGGCGTGCTGCGGCAGAGCCAGCCAGCCGACAGTAAGGAGACAGCATGAATTTCGAGCTTGATGAAGAACACCGCATGTTAAAGGAGCTGGTGCATCGTTTCGTGCGGGACGAACTGATTCCGCTGGAGCCGGCGGTAATGGCGCGCGAGGTGGCTGGGCAGGGCCTGCGCCTGTCTGAAACCGAAGAGTCCCGCTTGCATGGCATATCCCGCCAATTGGGCTTGTGGGGACTGGATGCCCCCGGTGAAATGGACGGTTTCGATCTGCCGCAAGTTGCCATGGTGGGCGTCAACGAAGAGCTTGGCCGCAGCATTGTGCCCTATCGCCTGCCGCCCGATTCGCCGAATCTGCGCATGCTGATGGAGACGGCCAACGATGAACAGCGCGAACGTTACCTGGCGCCCTATGCCAGGGGACTGACCCGATCGGCCATCGCCATTTCCGAGCCGGGCGCGGGAGCCGATCCGGCCGGCCTGAAGACCACGGCGCAGCGCGAGGGCGACGATTGGGTGCTCAATGGCCGCAAGATATGGATCAGCCATGCCGGCGACGCCGATTGGACCATAGTGATGGCCCGCACCCGCGATCAGGACGGCGTGCGGCCGGGCGTGTCGGCATTCATTATCGACCGCGATACGCCGGGCTTCATCGTCGAGCGCGAGATCCCCATGATAGGCGGCATCAGCACCTATGAAGTCGTGCTGGACAATTGCCGGGTGGCGGGCGCCCAGTTGCTGGGCATGGAAGGCAAGGGTTTCAAGCCCATGCAAAAAAGGCTGTCCACCCGCCGCATCCAGATGGCGGCCTGGTGCATAGGCCGGGCGCAGCGCGCGCTGGACATAATGACCGGGCATGTAAGCCAGCGCCAGACATTCGGCACGCTGCTGGCCGACCGCCAATCCATTCAATGGTGGATCGCGGACGCGGCTACCCGCATCCATGCCTGCCGCCTCATGACATACGAAGCCGCCGTGCGCGTGGACCGCGGCGAGGACGCGAAAACCCAGGTATCGATGATCAAGGTATTTGCCACGGACATGGCCTGGGATGTTATCGATCATGCCATGCAAGCCCTTGGCGCCATGGGCATGACCCGTGAAATGCCGCTGCAGCAAATGGCCAATCAGACCCGGTTGATGCGTATTTACGAGGGGCCGACGGAAGTCCATAAATGGGTAATCGCGCGCAATACCTTAGCCGCTATTTGAAACAACAGGAGACATGCCATGGAAGCGAAATCATCGAACAACCATTACCGCAATACGCGCCGCAAACTGTTGCTGGGCACGGCGGCGCTGAGCCTGGGCGGCGGCATATTGCCGGCGGCGGGCGCATGGGCCGCGGAAAAGTATCCATCCCGGCCCGTACGTTTCGTCATTCCGTTTCCTCCCGGAACGGGCACGGACAATGCGGCGCGCATGTTCGCCAAAGCGTTTACCGAGAAGACGGGCCAGCAAGTCGTCGTTGAAAACAAACCGGGCGGCAACGGTTTCATTGCGGTGAGCGCCGTGCTGAACAGCCCCTCGGACGGCTACACCGTGTTTATCGGCAGCAACTCCACCTTGTCCACCAATGCGGCGGTTTTCAAGAAAATTCCGTATGACCCGATAAAAGACTTCACCCCCATAAGCGTGATGATCCAGGGCCCATGCCTGGTCGTGGTGCCTAAAAACTCTCCGTTCAAGACGTTGCAGGATTTGGCCGCCGCCGCCAAACAACGGCCCGAAGCGCTCAACTATGGCAGCGGATCGATGTCATATACCTTGAATACAGAATGGCTGAACCAGATGCTGGGCATCAAGGCCACGTCTATTCCGTATAAAGGCGCCAATGAAGCCTTGTTGGCGGCGATCAGCGGAGAAGTGGATTACGCGGTGGTGGATTCGACCAGCGGGACGCCGCAGGTGATGAGCGGCCAGGTGCGCGCCCTGGTTTATTCGGGAGAAACCCGCTCCAAATCGCTGCCCGATGTACCCACTTCCGCCGAGGCGGGCGTACAAGGATATCTGGCCTACAATTGGGTTGCGGCAGCCGTGGCCAGCGATACGCCGCCGGAAATCGTCGCCGCCGTACGTGGAATTTTCCAGGGGCTGGCGAACAATGCGGGTTTGCAAAAATATTACGAAACCCAGACCTCCTCTCTTATTTTGTCCAGTCCGGAAAAAATGTCGAGCTACCAGAAGGATGAAATTACGCGCTGGACGGCATTGATGAAGCAGGTCGGCATTCAGGCGCAGTAAAATCGCCGGCGAGGGGCGCGTCCGCAGCTTCTTTTTCTTGCCATGGGTTGTAGCCAGTGAATCAATCTGTTATTAAAACAGCCGGCCGGGTGTTCGATGTACTGGAATACATGCGCGAGGTGCGCAGGCCTGTCACTGTGCGTGAAATTGCCGAGCATTTCAGCTACCCCTTGTCCAGCGCCCAGGTGCTGCTGAAAAGCATATCCACCCTGGGCTACCTGCGCTACGACAACAAGAAGCGCGCTTACAGCGCCACGCCGCGGCTGGCCGCGCTGGGGGAATGGGTAGCCGAAAGCATGGTGGCCAGCGGCGTGAGCTTCGCCGTACTGGAGCAACTGGCCAGGGAAACCGGGCTGACCGCCATCCTGGCGGTTGAAAATGACATCTATGCGCAATACACGCATGTGGTCATGGGAACCGGCCGCAAGCGCTTCCATGTTCAGCCGGGCACGCGCCGCCTGCTTTGCATGTCAGGCCTGGGCTGGGCCTTGCTTGCCCCGCATAACGACGAATACATCGACCGCATGATCCTGCGCTCGAATACCCGCCTGAGCGCGGGGGGACAGCAGGTGCAGCCCGAGGAAGTCTGGGAGCATATCCGTGAAACACGCCGGAACGGCCACTCGTTTTCACGCAATGTGGTCACCCCTGGGATAGGCATTATCGGCCTGTCCACGGTGCAGGACAGCGTCAACGCCACCTTTGGCGTAGGCCTTGGCGGCAGCCTTGTCGATCTGGAAAAAAACGAAGCCCTGCTGGTCGGCATACTGCGCGAGGCCATCTCGCCGCTGGGTACTCTATGAACACTGCCCGGCGCACCTACCCAGCCACTGCCTTTCGGTAGATAATGACACCTACCGCATAAGCAACAAAAGGGATCATCATGAACTGGAGAGCCTGGCGCCGTCAGTGGCTGACCGAACCTTTGTACCGCATGGCGCGAGACACCATGCCTACCCTTTCGCCGACCGAACAGCAAGCCATCGAAGCCGGCGATGTGTGGTGGGATGCGCAACTCTTTTCAGGCAAGCCCGATTGGCGCAGCCTCGTCAATGTAAAGCCGGTCATCCTTACCCCGGACGAACAGGCCTTTATCGACGGGTCGGTCGCCCAAGTATGCCGCATGCTCAACGACTGGGAAATCACCTGGATGCAGGGCGACTTGCCGGCCGACGTATGGGCCTTCCTGAAACAACACGGTTTCTTCGGCATGATCATCCCCAAGGAGTACGGCGGATTGGGCTTCTCGCCCTATGCCCATTCCGAAGTGGTGCGCCGGATATCCGTGCGTTCGGTTACCGCCGCCGTCACCGTCATGGTTCCCAATTCTCTGGGGCCAGGCGAACTCCTGATGCAATTCGGCACACCGGAGCAGCGCCAGTATTGGCTGCCGCGCCTGGCCCGCGGCGAAGAAATTCCATGCTTCGGCCTGACCAGTCCCGAGGCCGGCTCCGACGCGGCGGCCATGACCGACACCGGCGTGATCTGCCGGCGGGATATCGATGGCGTCGACACGCTGGGCATTCTTCTTAATTGGCGCAAACGCTACATAACGCTCAGCCCTGTCGCGACGGTGCTGGGCCTGGCATTCAAGCTGTCCGACCCTGAAGGCCTGGTCGGCGACAAGCGGGAATTGGGCATTTCCGTGGCGCTGGTGCCCACGAACTTGCCTGGCGTCACCACGGGGCGGCGTCATCTGCCCGCCATGCAGGCTTTCCAGAACGGGCCTACCGAAGGCGCCGATGTCTTCGTGCCGCTGGATGCATTGATAGGCGGAATAGGGCAGGCCGGGCAAGGCTGGCAGATGCTGATGAGCGCGCTGGCCGCCGGCCGGGGCATTTCCCTGCCTTCCCTGTCGGCGGCCGCTTGCGTGTTTACCGCCCATGTGTCGGGCGCCTATGCCCGCGTTCGCACGCAGTTCGGCATACCTGTGGGCAAGTTCGAGGGCGTGCAGGAAAAGCTTGGCCGGCTGGCCGCCAATGCCTATCTGGTCGAAGCCGCGCGCCGCTTTACGTGCGCGGGTTTGCAGCTAGGGTACAAACCATCCGTGGTGTCGGCCATCATGAAACTGCATGCCACCGAGCGCATGCGGCAATCGGTCAACGATGCCATGGATGTGCATGCGGGCAAGGCGGTGATCGACGGCCCAAGCAATTATCTGGGCAATTTATATCGGGCTGTTCCGGTGGCCATTACGGTAGAGGGCGCCAATATTCTGACCCGCAGCCTTATCGTGTTCGGCCAGGGCGCCATCCGGGCTCATCCCTATCTGATGAAAGAAGTGACGGCGCTGGGCAATAGCGATCAGGTCGCCGGCGAAGACGCTTTCGATGCGGTCATCTGGAAGCATCTGGCTCATAGTTCGAAGAACGCCCTGAGGGCTATCGGCCAGGCCTGGACGGCAGGCCGTTTTTCGAGCGCTCCTTCGGGGGTGGGGCCGGCCGCTCCTTATTATCGCAGCCTGAATCGTTATTCGGCGGCGTTTGCGCTGGTGTCCGAAGTGGCCTTGCTGACGCTGGGCGGCTCGCTCAAGCGCAAGGAGATGTTGTCCGCGCGCCTGGGCGATGTATTGGCGGAATTGTATTTACTGACGGCGGTGCTCAAGCGCTGGCAGGACGAAGGCCGGCACGAATCCGATTTGCCGCTGGTCGCATACTGCGCCCGGCAGGGGTTTGCCACTATCGAGAAGCGCCTGGACGATGTGTTGCTTAACTTGCCCATGCGTAGCGCCGCATGGGTCTTGCGGGCTTTGCTGCTGCCTCCGGGCACGCGAGCGGAGCCGCCGTCTGACCAGGCCGCCGCACTGTGCGCCGATATCTTGCTCGAACCGTCCGATACGCGCGACCGGCTTGTCGGCGCGGTATGGGACGGTCACGATAGTCCCAGTGTCGAGCAACTGGAACGCGCTTTCGAGCTGGCTGTCGAGGTTCAGCCTATTCTCGACCGCATCAAGCATGCCGGCTTGAAGGATTGGCGCTTGGCTCATGCCAGCGGCGCCATTACCGATGCCCAGGCAAGTTCGCTGGAGGCGGCCGAAAAAGCGGTGGCGGCGGTTATCGAGGTCGACGACTTCGCGCCCGGCGAGTTCGATCGCCGGCCCTAGGCCGAATGGCGCTTATTTAGGCGGCTGCGGACTGCCATGGCACGGGATAGCGATGTGATTGCCTGGGGTGGTGTGAGCCAAGGTGTCACGGCGTTTGAGCCGTTTGCTGGCGGGGTTCGTATTGGTTGCTGGCGATGTTCGTATTGTCTACTGGCAGGGTGCGTATTGGTTGCCAGCGGTGTGCGTATTGTTTGCTGTCGGTGATCGTATTTCTAGTGCCGTCCGTCGGGGGTAAGGCCAGTGGGAGCCAGCCCGGTCGGCCGGTCAGGCGCCCACAGCGCCTGACACCGCACGCTAATCTCGTCCGGCGGCCGCTGCCTGCTGAAGTTCTTTTCGGTCGCCTCGGCGGCACGCCTCCCTACGATTCCACTTGCTCGGCCTCCAACGGGCTGGCTCCCACTGGTCTTACCCCCGACGGACTCCGGTGTCTTGTGGCCACGGTTGCCGGGACGGCTCGGATTCTTGCGCTTCGTTGGCTACAGGTTTTAGGGTCGAAAGAGTTTGCGGTGCCCGGCTCTCTCGCCCCTGCACGGAGCGAAAGAGCCGTACGCGATTGCCATAATGTGGAGGGTGTTTTCGTGCGCTGATCAGGTCACGCAAGTGGGAGTTCGGACATGCATCGGCCGCGCGCTCCGCATCGAAAAAAAGCGGCTGAAATGCCAGAACACAAAAATTTTGACACTCCCCTGCCCAATGATTTCGTGGCTGCTGTATCCCTTGATACGCTCACCCCCGCCTTCCAAAATCTGTGTAAGGTACTCACGGCCTCTGATCACAGCCCCCAGGCCCGTGATCACCTTGCACGGCAAGATCTGCGAGATTGTCCGTAATCCTGTCGAATCGACAGCCCCCGTCGCATGCCCAATATTGATTGCAATCGCGTCGACTCTACAGCCACCATCGCATGCCCAACCGCGTAAGGCTATTTTCGGCCCACCGTAGGGGCCGGAAATTGCCGGGCACTGTAACGTCTTCGATCAGCAAACACACGATCTCACGAGCGCAAGAACCCAGATCGTGCCAGCGCCCGTGTTTGAGACACACCAGAGTCCGTCGGGGGTAAGGCCTGTGGAGTCCAGCCCGTCGGAGGCCGAGCAAGCGGAAACGAAGGGAGGCGTGCCGCGCAGGCCGTCAAGAAGAACGCAACCAGGCAGCGGCCGCCGGACGAGCTTAGCGCGCGGTGTCAGGCGCGCAGGCGCCTGAACGGCCGACCGGGCTGGACGCCACAGGCCTTACCCCCGATGGACGGCATTAGAAATACGAACTCCATCAGTAAATACAAACACCGCCCACAAACAGTACGAATCTCGCCAGCAGACGATTCAAGCGATCACAGGCAAGATGAACCCGTCGGCAAACAATACAAACATCACCAGCAAACAATACGAATACCGCCAACAGACGAAATACGAACCCCGCCAACAGACGACTCAAGCGTCGCGGGCAATACGAACCTCATCAGCAAAACAGCAAAAGACCCAAACTCCCCCCTGTTCAGCCAACATCTTGGCATCGCCTCTGCTGGCACAACTGCGCTAAATAAGCACCATTTGTCCCAGGCCGGGCAAGCCCTCGGGGCCAAGCCGGCCCGCAGTCACCGCATATAAAGCGGGGCGGTCTTAATCGCTGCGTCCCTTGCGCTGGATCAATTCGATCTTGTAGCCGTCCGGGTCCTCTACAAAGGCAATGACAGTTTTGCCGTGCTTCATGGGGCCGGCTTCGCGCGTTACGTTGCCGCCCTTTTCCTTGATGCGGGCACAGGCGTCATACGCATTGTCGACTTCCAGAGCGATGTGGCCATAGCCATTACCCAGCTCATACTTCGGGGTGTCCCAGTTGTGGGTCAGTTCAATCACGGCGCCTTCGCTTTCGTCCTGGTAGCCAACAAAGGCCAGGGTGAATTTGCCATCGGGGTAATCCTGGCGGCGCAGCAATTTCATTCCCAGAACATCGGTGTAAAACATCAGGGATCGGTCCAAGTCGCCGACACGCAGCATGGTATGTAGTAAACGCAACAGAGTTCTCCTAGGCGGTGGTTCGAATAGCGGTGCAGGATTTCGAATAGCGGTGCAGGATTTCAGAATAGCGGTGCAGGATTTCAGATCAGCGGCAATGAAGCGGGATCGTGCTGGCGCAGGGCATTGCGCGATGCTTCGAAGCCGGGCAGTATCAGCCCGACTTCACGCCAGAAATCCTTGCTGTGGTTCATTTCCCGCAAATGCGCCAGTTCATGGGCGATCACATAATCGATGATAGCGTGTTCGAAGTGTATCAGCCGCCAGTTCAGCATGATATTGCCGTCGCTGCTGCATGACCCCCATCGCGTGGCGGCCGACGACAGCCGCCAGCGGCGGATTTTCAGTTGATTGGCATCCAGGAAATGCCGCAGGCGCTGGCCGAACCAGGCCTGGGCCTGTTGCTGCAGCCACGAATGGACGCTGTCGCGCACCCGGCCGCGGTTGGCGTCGGCCGGCAGCGCCAGGCTAAGCACATCGCCGTGATCGGGCGCAAAGGGCGCGCCCTGGAATTCCGGCGTTTTCCGCATGCCGTCCAGGTTCAGGACGATGCGCTTGCCCAAATAGGGAATGGTGCCGCCGTTTTGCCATAGCGTATCGGCGGTGGCCAGATGCTGCTGGCGTGCCTGCCGAATACGCAGCTTTTCCAGTATCCATGGCGCTTTTTCGATGATGGTGGCGTCGATCTGGCCCAGCGTGACCCAATTGGGCGCCGTGATCTGCAGGCCATCGTCGTTGATGGCCAGGCCTATGCTTTTGCGCCGCGACCGCCGCAATACAAAACCTATGGACTGTTGCGCGGTCTGTACTTCGCGCCAGCGGGCGCCGTGAGGCAGGGCGGGTGGGCAAAGCGTGGCGATGGCATTCCCGGCTGCTTTGGGCGGGGGCGCGGGCTGCGGCGCGGGGTCTGGCGCCGGTGTGTCGGAAAACAGTTCGAATTGCTCAGGCCAGCCCATATCGCTCGGGATTCAGTACGCGCATTTCGGCTTCTATCCAGTCCTGGACTTTCTGGTTCACCGTTTCCGCATCCAGGCCGGCGGTTTCGATGAGAGGGCCGATAGATACCGTGATCAGCCCGGGTTTTTTGATGAAAGCATTGCGCGGCCAGCATTCCCCGGCGTTGTGGGCCACAGGAATAATGGGGGTGTTGGTGCGTGTCGCCAGCAATGCCCCGCCCAGTTTATAGCGGCCGACCTTGCCGGGCACTATGCGCGTGCCTTCGGGAAACAGGATAGGCCAGCGGCCTTCATTGATGCGCTCCTGGCCGACCTTGACGACTTGCTCGAAGGCATCCCGCCCTTTGGCGCGGTCTATCGGGATCATGCGCAACAGGGCCAGGCCCCAGCCGAAGAAGGGAATGCGGTGCAGTTCCCGCTTGTACACAAAGCACATATCGCGCGGCATATAGGCGATGATGAACATGGTTTCCCATGCGGATTGATGCTTGGACAGCATGATGGCCGGACCGTCCGGAAGGTTTTCCGCGCCTTTGATCTGCCAGCGTATGCCTAATATGGTCTTGGCGCCCCATATGCCCAGGCGGGGCCAGCCCGTGGTGAGCCTGTAGCGCCAATGCAGGGGCAGCGGCGCCCATAAGACACAGGCGATCGCATAGGGAATCACGGTGATGATCAGGAAAAGCTGGTAGAGCGTAGCGCGGAGTACTGCCATATTTTTATTCCTCGGAAAGCCATGAGTCGACGACTGCGGCAAGATTGTCCCTGACTTGAGTGCCTGCCGGCAGCCCGCCGTTATTCAGTGTTTTCTGGCCGTTGCCGGTAAGCACCAGCCAGGCGGGGCAGCCGGCCGCCGCCGCCGCTTGCAGGTCGCGCGCGGAGTCGCCGGCGGCGGGTACGTTTTTCAGGTTGATATCATAGCGGCGCGCTATGTCGAGAAACATGCCGGGCTTGGGCTTGCGGCAGGCGCAGCCATCGTCGGGTCCGTGAGGGCATACAAAAATCGCGTCGACGCTGCCGCCCGCATGGGCGACGTCGCGCCGCAGCTTGGCATGGATGGCATTGAGCGTGTTCATGCTGAACAGCCCGCGCGCCACGCCCGACTGATTGCTGGCGATGACTACGCGCCAATTGGCGCGCGAAAGACGCGCTATGGCTTCCAGGCTGCCCGGCAGGGCTATCCATTCATCCGGACTTTTGACAAAGGCCTCGCTGTCCTGGTTGATGACGCCGTCGCGATCAAGTATGGCAAGTTTCACTGGGCTAACCTGGAAATATCGGCCACCTGGTTCATGACCTGATGCAGGTCGGCCAGCAAGGCCAGGCGATTGGCGCGTATGGCCGGATCGTCGGCCATGACCATGATGTCATTGAAAAAGGCGTCGACAGCGTCTTTGGCCTGCGCCATGGTGGCCAGGCTTGCGGTGAAATCGCCTTGCGCCAGTTGAGCCTGGGCTTGCGGCTTGAGCATGCCGATGACGCGGGCCAGGGCCTGCTCGGCCGGTTCGCCGAGTTTGGCGGGATCGACGGCGCCAGGCGCCGAGTCGGCCTTTTTAAGCAGATTGGCGATACGTTTGTTGGCGGCGGCCAGGCTGGCGGCTTCGGGGCGCTGCGCAAAGTTGGCGCAGGCCAGTATGCGGGCGTGCACCTGGTGCAGAGGCGGCTCGAGCGCCAGCACGGCATCGACCACATTGCGATCGAAGTCGTTGTTCAGCAGGTTGCGGTAGCGTTCGTAAACAAAGGCCGGACTTCGGCGCTGCTGGTTTGGGCCACGACGCCCGGCGCAAAGCTTGCCGCGGCGCAAGCCAGCAGATCGGGTAGGCTCAGGGCGCTGTCGCTGACCGCCAGGTATCCGCCCGCCTGCAACTGTTCGAAGGCGCTGATCAGGCCCAGCGCGGCGCGGCGCAGGCCGTATGGATCGCGTTCGCCGGTCGGCACAAGGCCTATGCCCCAAATGCCCATCAAAGTTTCGACGCGCTCGGCAATGAACAGAACCGTGGCGGTCAGGGTGTCTGCGCCGACGGGCGCATCCAGGCGAATGCGGTATTGGTCTTTCAGGGCCAGGACAACATCGTCGGGTTCGCCATCCGCCCTGGCGTAATAGGCTCCCATGATGCCCTGCAGCTCGGGAAATTCGCCGACCATGCTCGAGCCCAGGTCGGCCTTGGCCAGCAAGGCCGCGCGGTCGGCGCGATTGACGTCGGCGCCCAGTTGCGCGGCCACGTGGCGCGCTATCTGGCGCACACGTTCGATACGCTCCAGCTGTGAACCCAGTTTGTTGTGATAGACGCTGGCGGCCAGCCCCGCGACGCGGTCGGCCAGGCGGATCTTGCGGTCGGTATCGAAGAAGAACTGGGCGTCGGCCAGACGCGGACGCACGACCCGCTGATTGCCTTGGACAATATTGACGGGATCGTCGACCTGCATATTGCTGACGATCAGGAAGCGGTGGGTAAGCTTGCCGCTTGCCGGCTCGAACAGCGGGAAGTATTTCTGATTCAGGCGCATGGTCAGAATCAGGCACTCGGGCGGAACTTGCAGGAACTGCTCGTCGAACTCGCCTACATATACAGTAGGGTGTTCGACCAATGCGGTGACTTCTTCGAGCAGGGCGTCGACTTCCGGACCGCTGCCGATGGTGGCGTCGAGCGCCTGGGCCTGGCTTTGCAATTGCCGGCTGATAAGCGCCCGGCGCGCTGTGAACGAGGCGATGACTTTGCCGTCGTCGTGCAGTTGCTTTTCGTAGGTATCGGGCGATGCGACGGTAATGCTGTGGCCCGCCATGAAGCGATGGCCCAGCGTTGCGCGGCCGGCGGACAGCCCCAGCGCCTGCGTTTCGATGACGTCGTTGCCCCACAGGGCGATAAGCCGGTGCGCGGGGCGCACGAACTTGACGCTGCTGATTCCGTCGGCCAGTTGGTAGCGCATGACTTTGGGAATAGGCAAATGGGTGATGGCATAGTCCAGCGCCTCTTGCAGGCCATCAGTCCAGCGCGGCGCCGGGCGCCACACCCTTGGCGTACAAATAGTCTTGCTTGCCATCGGATTCGCTGCTCAGATCGGCGGCCGTCAGGTGGCCCAGGCCTTTGGCCTCCAGTTTCTTGGCCAGCGCGGGGCTGATCTCGCCGGTATCGCTCAAGCCTATCTTGGCCGGCATGAGTTTCTCGGTATAGGCCAGCTCGGGCGCCTGGGCCAGCACGGCGCTCAGCACCACGGCCAGGCGGCGCGGCGTGGAAAAATCGGTGACGCCGCAATCGGCGGCCAGCAAATGATGCTGTTCCAGCGTTTTGCGTATGCCTTCGGCGAAGGCCAGGCCGAGCTTTTGCAGCGCTTTGGGCGGCAGTTCCTCGGTCAGCAGTTCAATCAGCAATGGCTGTATCGATGCGGTGGCGGCTGTCGTCATTGCGCGGCCTCCGTATCGTTGCGGTTGACGAGCATGGGAAATCCAAGTTTTTCGCGTGAATCAAAATAAGCCTGGGCCACCGCGCGCGACAGATTGCGGATACGGCCGATATACGTTGCCCGTTCGGTAACGCTGATGGCCCCCCGCGCATCCAGCATATTGAAGGTATGCGCCGCCTTCAGCGTGGCTTCATAGGCGGGCAGCGCCAGCGGCACCTGGATCAGGCGCTGGGCCTCGGCTTCGTAGTCGTTGAAGTGGGCCAGCAGCATGGGAGCCGACGCATGCTCGAAGTTATAGGTGGACTGTTCCACTTCGTTCTGGTGGAAAACGTCTCGGTAGAGCACCTTGCGGCCTTGCGCGCCTTCGGTCCAGACCAGGTCGTACACGCTTTCGACGCCTTGCAGGTACATGGCCAGGCGCTCGAGCCCATAGGTGATTTCGCCGGTGGTGGGAAAGCAGTCCAGGCCGCCCACTTGCTGGAAATAGGTGAACTGCGTGACCTCCATGCCATTGAGCCAAACTTCCCAGCCCAGGCCCCAGGCGCCGAGCGTGGGGTTTTCCCAGTCGTCCTCGACAAAGCGGATGTCGTGCTCTTCGGGGGCTATGCCCAGGGCGACGAGCGAGCCAATATACAAATCCAGAATATCGGTCGGCGCGGGCTTGAGCACCACCTGGTACTGATAATAGTGTTGCAGGCGGTTGGGATTTTCTCCGTAGCGGCCGTCGTTGGGACGGCGCGAAGGCTGCACATAGGCCGCGCGCCAGGGCTCGGGTCCGATCGATCGCAAAAATGTCGCCGTGTGCGAGGTGCCCGCGCCGACTTCCATATCGTAGGGTTGCAAGAGCGCGCAGCCCTGCTTATCCCAATATTGCTGGAGCGTTAGAATAATTTGCTGAAAAGTGAGCATGTGCGAAAGACCAGAATAGCGTAGAGCCGCAAAATTTTTCAATTTTAACTGGTTCCACGCCAAAGAAGTCGGGCTCATGCCCGGCGTCTGTTTCAATTGGTCGTATGATATTGGGTTATCGACCTTCTTTAACAGGCGCATATCGGCGCCACGGCTTTTTTAGGGACTGCTCTATGTCTGACTTGGTAAAAGTGGAAATAATCGATCGCATCCAGATCATTACGGTCAACAGGCCCGAGGCGCGCAATGCCATCAACTATGAAACCGCTCAGGAACTGGCCAAGGCGTTCGATCAACTCGATGCCAACGATGATGTCGTGATCGGCATTCTGACCGGCGCGGGCAACACCTTTTCCTCGGGCATGGACTTGAAAGCGTTTGCCTTGAACGGGCAGCGTCCGTTGGTCGAAGGGCGCGGCTTTGCCGGCCTGTGCGAAAAGCCGCCCAGAAAACCCATGATTGCCGCGGTCGAAGGCTATGCGCTGGCGGGCGGTTGTGAAATGGCCCTGGCCTGCGACATGGTTGTGGCGGCCAATAACGCCAATTTCGGCTTGCCGGAAGTCAAGCGCGGCATTGTGCCGGGCGCGGGCGGCATGCTCCGCCTGCCCAGCCGCATTCCTTATCATATTGCCATGGAGGCTGTGCTGACCGGCGATATGCTGCCCGCCGCCCGCGCGCACCACTACGGCTTGGTGAACCGGCTGGTCGAGCCCGGACAGGCTCTTGAAGAGGCCCTGGCGCTGGCTCGCACTGTAACCGCGAATGGGCCGCTGGCCGTGCAGACCGCAAAGAAAATCGTGATTGAATCGCGCGACTGGAGCCAGCCCGACATGTTCGATCTGCAGCGTCCGCGCGTCGCCCATATTTTCACGTCGGCCGACGCCAAGGAAGGCGCCACGGCTTTCGCCGAAAAGCGCAAACCTGTATGGACCGGTAAATAAATTCCCGCAAGCCGGCACGGAAACCTTGGCGGGCCTGCGCCGTCCGCTTTTTACGATTGAAACGACATCATGACCACGACAATTCAAGAAAACGATCTCATCCAGTCCATTGCGGATGCTGTGCAATTCATCAGCTATTATCATCCGGCCGATTACATCCAGCACCTGGCTCGCGCCTACGAGCTTGAAGAAAGCCCGGCGGCCAAAGATGCGATTGCGCAAATCCTGACCAATTCGCGCATGTGCGCCGAAGGGCACCGCCCTATTTGCCAGGACACCGGCGTGGTCAATGTATTTCTGAAAATCGGCATGGATGTGCGTTTCGCCACGCAGCGCAGCATGCAGGAAGTATGCGACGAAGGCGTGCGCCAGGGCTACCTGAATCCCGACAATCCCTTGCGCGCGTCGATACTCGCCGATTCCCTGTTTGAGCGCAAGAATACGCGCGACAACACACCCTGTATTGTCAATGTCGACCTTGTCGCCGGCGACAAGGTCGATGTGCAGGTGGCGGCCAAAGGCGGCGGCTCGGAAAACAAGTCCAAGTTCGCCATGCTCAACCCCAGCGATTCGCTGGTCGATTGGGTATTGAAGACCGTGCCGCAAATGGGTGCGGGCTGGTGTCCGCCGGGCATGCTGGGCATAGGCGTTGGAGGCACCGCGGAAAAAGCCATGTTGATGGCCAAGCAGTCGCTGATGGAAGACATCGACATGTATGAACTGCTGCGGCGCGGCCCGCAAAGCAAGCTGGAAGAGTTGCGCATCGAGCTTTACCGCAAGGTGAACGCGCTGGGCATAGGCGCGCAGGGTTTGGGCGGCTTGACCACGGTGCTGGATGTCAAGATCCATACTTTCCCCACCCATGCGGCATCCAAGCCTGTGGCCATGATCCCCAACTGCGCCGCGACGCGCCATGTGCATTTCGAACTCGACGGCTCGGGTCCGGCGCAACTGACGCCTCCGGCGCTTTCGGATTGGCCCGATGTGCATTGGGCGCCCGACTACAACAAGTCATTGCAGGTCGATCTCAACACCCTGACCAAGGCGCAGGTCGCCAGCTGGAAGCCGGGCCAGACCCTGCTGCTGTCGGGGAAAATGCTTACCGGCCGCGACGCCGCCCATAAACGCATTCACGATATGCTGGCCAATGGCGAGCAACTGCCCGTCGATTTCACCAACCGGGTTATTTATTATGTCGGTCCGGTCGACCCGGTGCGCGATGAAGTCGTCGGCCCGGCGGGCCCGACCACGTCTACCCGCATGGACAAGTTCACCGACATGATGCTGGCCCAGACCGGCCTGATTTCCATGATAGGCAAGGCCGAGCGCGGTCCGGTCGCCATCGAATCCATACGCAAGCATGGCTCGGCCTATCTCATGGCGGTCGGCGGCTCGGCCTACCTGGTGTCCAAGGCCATACGCGGCGCCAAGGTGGTCGGTTTCGAAGACCTGGGCATGGAAGCCATTTACGAGTTCGATGTCAAGGACATGCCGGTGACCGTGGCGGTGGACTCCACCGGCACGTCGGTACATGAAACCGGCCCCAGGGAATGGAAAGCCCGCATCGCCGATATTACGTTGACGCCGGTTTTGTAAACCGGCGGCATCGCTTGCCCCGGATGGGTTTGCCGCCCTGTTCCAGGCTAGTGAACAGGGCCTTATCCAGAATCGAATTCACAAGCGCCATATAAACCTGCAAGCTACGAGCTTGTATGGCGCAAGGACAAGATACCGCAATGACAAGCATGAACCCATCCGCATGGATAGGCCGTACCGAGGAATATCCCGACTCGATCGACATCGGCCACATCGAGAAAGTGGCGCTCAGCCTGGACGCCAAGGCGCCCGCGGCCGGCGGCGAATTGCCCCCGCTGTGGCACTGGACCCTGTTCGTGCAAGGCATGCCCTACGGCCAGCTGGGCGACGACGGCCATCCTCGGCGCGGCGGGTTTTTGCCCGCCGCCGATAACCGCAACCGCATGTGGGCCGGCGGCCGGGTCGAGTTCCTGCAGCCCTTGCGCGTAGGCTCGCCGGGCAAGCGGATGTCGACCATTGCCCAGGTCAAGGAAAAAGAAGGCCGCACCGGCAAATTGCTGTTCGTGACGGTAAAGCATGACTATGTCCAGGATGGCGTCTTGTGCATTTCCGAAGAGCAGGACATCGTTTACCGCGAGCCCAGTCCTCCCAAGCTCGAAGGCAGCGTGTCCGCGCCGCCTTCGCAGTGGTCCGAAACCGTCGAGCCTTCCAGCGTGATGCTGTTTCGCTATTCCGCGGTTACCTTCAACGGCCACCGGATTCATTACGATGAGCCCTACGCCACCCAAACCGAAGGCTATCCCGGCCTGGTCGTGCACGGCCCCATGATCGCCACCTTGATGTGCCGGGCATTCGTCAACGCCAATCCCGGCAAAGACATCGCCTCGTTTTCGTACCGTGGATTAAGGCCCTTGATTGCGCCGCGTCCCTTCCAGGTCGCAGGGGTGCTGGGCGACGGCAATACCGCGCAATTATGGGCCGAGCAGGATGGTACGCTGGCCCATCAGGCGGAACTGAGGTTCAAGGCATGAACCATTCAACCCTGCCAAACGCATCCAGCCCCGCCGCGCCGCGTCCGCTGGACGGCATCACCGTAATCAGCCTGGAACACGCCATTGCCGCGCCGTTCTGCACGCGCCAACTGGCCGATATGGGCGCGCGCGTCATCAAGATCGAGCGCCCGGGCACGGGGGATTTCGCCCGGGGCTACGACGAACAGGTCAAAGGGCTGGCTTCCCACTTCGTGTGGACCAATCGTTCCAAGGAAAGCCTGACGCTCGACCTCAAGCGGCCGGAGGCGGCTCGTATCCTGGATGAGCTGCTGGAACAGGCCGATGTCCTGGTGCAGAATCTGGCGCCGGGGGCGGCGGCCCGCTTGGGCTTATCGTTCGAGACCTTGCACGAAAAAAATCCGCGCCTCATCGTGTGCGATATCTCCGGTTATGGCGAGGGCGGTTCCTATCAGGATAAAAAAGCCTACGATCTGTTGATTCAAAGCGAAAGCGGTTTTCTGTCGGTGACCGGCACGCCTGATAGCCTGGCCAAGGCGGGCTGTTCGATTTCCGATATCGCCGCCGGCATGTACGCCTATAGCAGCATTTTATCGGCGCTATTGCTGCGCGGACGCACCGGATCAGGTAGCCGCATCGACGTATCCATGCTGGAAAGCATGGTCGAGTGGATGGGTTTCCCCATGTATTACGCTTTCGAAGGCGCGGCGCCTCCGCCCCGGGCCGGCGCCGCGCACGCCACCATCTATCCTTACGGACCGTTTCCGGTGGGCGACGGCAGCGAAGTCATGATGGGTTTGCAAAACGAGCGTGAATGGGCGGCATTTTGCAAGATCGTCCTGAAGCAGCCCGATGTGGCCGTCGATAGCCGCTTCAGCAGCAACTCCGCGCGCGTGGCCAACAAAGAAGCGCTGCGCGTGCTGATCGTTACGGTATTCGCGGCCCTGTCGCGCGAGCAGCTTATCGAACGGCTGGAAGAGGCCAGTATCGCCAACGCCAGCGTGAACACGATGATAGACGTCTGGAACCATCCGCAGCTTGCCCAGCGCCAGCGCTGGCGCCAGGTCGGCAGCCCGGTGGGTCCGTTGCCGGCGCTGATACCTCCCGCAAGCAACTCGGCGTTCCAGGCCCGCATGGACAGAGTTCCCGGATTGGGCGAGGATACGGCCGCCATTCTTGCCGGCCTTGGCTATTCAGATGGGCAAATCCAGGATATGGCGCAACAGGGGGTTATTTGATGCGGCAAGCGATTCGATCAGCGTTATTTGTTCCGGCAACTCGGCCGGAGCGGTTTTCCAAGGCTTTGGCCGCCGGCGCGGACAGCGCCATTATCGATCTCGAAGATGCTGTCGAGCGCGACCTGAAAGACAAGGCGCGCGAGCATCTGCGCGATTTTGCCAGCGCGAATCCGCAAACTTCGTTCTGGGTCAGGATCAACGGCGCGACCACATCATGGTTCAACGCCGACCTTGCCATATGCGCCGCGCATCCGAATATCACAGGCATATTGCTGCCCAAAGCGGAATCGGCCCTGCAGGTTCAGCAAACGGCCCAGGCCGGCAAAGCCGTGCTGCCCATCGTTGAAAGCGCCAGAGGCGTGCTGGCGCTGGAGCAGATGGCGGCGCAGCACGGAGTCGATCGCCTGTCTTTCGGCAGCCTGGATTTGATGCTTGAATTGGGCACGGCGCCCGATACCGCCGGCGCCGCCTTATTGCTGAACCACATACGCTGCCAGATCCTGCTGCATAGCGCCGCCCACGGGCTGGCCGCGCCGCTGGACGGCGTCTACCCAAATTTCTCCGATCACGAAGGCCTGGCGAAAGTCGCCGGGCAAGTGCGCGACATGGGCTTTGGCGGGATGCTCTGCATACATCCCGCGCAAGTTGCCGCAATACATGCGGCATTCGCGCCAAGCGCCGCCGATCTCGATTGGGCCAGGCGCATCATGGCCATCGCCGACTCCACCGGTTCGTCGGCTTTCCAGATGGACGGCAAAATGGTGGACGCTCCCGTCATCGAACGCGCCCGGAAAATTTTGCGGTAATGGATTAAGCCGCTGAAAATTCGGGGGAATTCGATAACTGGGAATTGCGGCGGCCGTTCGATGGCCTGAAGCGGCGCTTCTGGCCATTGCCTGGCGTCAATGGGGGCGATTTCCTTCTTTCATTCGGGCACGAGCGCCAGTTCCTGCCCCGAACATCCCGCCAGCAACACCGTGACAGGCCCTTGCGCCAAGCGCATATCCGGCGCCAGATCCGCAAGCGGCTTCAACACAAATGCCCGTTCATGCATGCGGGGATGCGGCACGATCAGATCCGGGTCCTGGATTTCCTGCTCGCCGTACAACAGCAAATCCAGGTCCAGTGTGCGCGGCGCGTTGCGATAAGGGCGCAAACGGCCATGCCGCAACTCGATATCCTGCAGAATCCCCAGCAGCTCGCGCGCCGGCAACGTGGTCTCGAGCAGGGCGACGCCATTCACATAGTCCGGCCCGCTGGAGTCCACCGGGGCTGTCCGGTACAGCGGCGACAGCTTGAATTCGGCAATGCCGGGAGTTTGCGCCAGCTCGGCGGCCGCTAGCCGCAATGTCGCCTGAGCATCGCCCAGATTCGCGCCCAAACCGATATAAGCCAGCGCCATCTATTTTTCCCGCCCTGTGCCGGATGCCTTGGCGGCATTTAGGCGGGCGCCGCCTCGCGTGCCGCACGCAGGCCCTATTGGACGAGAGGGTTCTTTCATCATGCCTGCGGCGTGCCGGCCTGCGAGGCGGGGCGGCGCCTTGGGCTGCGCCGGCGGCGCGCGGCGGCGGGGGGCTTGCCGCGGTTTTCCGCCTGGTACGACTCTATCATTTCGGCGCGCGTCGAATCATCGGCATTGGCCAGGTCCATCCACCACTGCGCCTGGACGCTGTCGACTTCGTGCGCCTCGGCGCGCAACTGCAAAAAGTCGACGGCGGCCCGAAAGCGCGGCTGCTCGAGCATGCGCCAGATAGTCTTGGGATTGGCGCGCTCGAAACGAGCCTGCATGAACCATATCTCGCGCATGTCCGCCTGGAAGCGGCGCTGTATGGCCAGTTTTCGGGTTTGCTCTTCCACTACCGAGTCCGCAGCCAGCATAAGCGCCTGGGCGGGATGCTCTCCGCCGGCGCAGATTTCTTGCCAGCGTTTGTCGACCAGTTTCCATAACAGCGCGGCAAACAGAAAGCTGGGGCTGATGTTTTTGCCGGCGCGCACCCGGGCGTCTGTGCGCGCCAGCGCCAGTTCCACGAATTGTTCGCCGCCGTCTTCCTTGAAGATAAGGTCTATCAAGGGCAGCAAGCCTTCATGCAAGCCTACCGACTGCATCTGGCGCAGGCAGTCCATGGCATGGCCGCAAGTCAGCAATTTAAGGATTTCATCGAACAGGCGCGAAGACGGCACGTTCTCGATCAGGGGAGCCATGCGCAGGATGGGCTCGCGGGACGCCGGATCTATCGTGGCGCTAAGCTTGGCGGCAAAACGCAGCGCGCGCAGCATGCGGACCGGGTCTTCGCGATAGCGGGTTTCCGGATCGCCGATCATGCGCACGACGCGGTTCTTCAGGTCGTGGACGCCCCGATGGTAATCGATGACTTCTTCGTTGATGGGATCGTAATACAAGGCGTTGAGCGTAAAGTCGCGCCGCGCCGCGTCTTCCTCGTGCGAACCGAACAGATTGTCGCGCAGGATGCGGCCGTGCTCATCGGTGTCTTGCTCCACCGACGCGGGCGCCCGGAAGGTTGAGGTTTCGATGATCTCCTGGCCGAACACCACATGGACCAGTTGAAAACGCTTGCCGATGATGCGGGCCCGCCGGAACAGAGGGCGGATCTGATCGGGCGTGGCGTTGGTGGCGACGTCGAAATCCTTGGGTTCCAGGCCCACGATAAGATCGCGCACCGCGCCGCCGACAATGTAGGCCACATAGCCGTGCTGATGCAAGACTTCGCATACCTTGATGGCGTGGCGCGAGACATTGCGCCGGTCGATGCCGTGTTTTTCGCGCGACAGGCGCTCGGGCCCGCGGCGCGGCGTGGAGAACAGGCGTCCGACAAAGTTCTTTATTGTTTCTTTAAGCATGAATGTATTTTAAGACTTTGCGTCTTGCATGTCCTTGAAAAGATCAAGGATTTTCCAGTTGCGTTGCTGCGCGACCTGGCGCAGCGCCGGACTGGGGTTAGTGGCGATGGGATGCGTCACGGCTTCCATAAGGGGAAGGTCGTTGGGCGAGTCGCTATAGAAAAAAGAGCATTCGAAGTCGGCCAGCGTGGATTCCATGGCCGCCAGCCATAGCCCGACCCGCTTGACTTTGCCGGCCTGAAAGCTGGGCACGCCCTGGATTCGTCCGGTATAGCGGCCATTGTGCATTTCGGGAGTGGTGGCAATCAGATGCTGCACGCCGAATGCGCGGGCAATGGGGGCGGTAACGAACTCATTGGTGGCGGTTACGATGGCGCACAGGTCGCCTTGATCCAGGTGTTCCCGGACCAGGTTGCGGGCGATCGGCAATATGGCGGGGCGCACGACCTCGGCCATGTACAGTTCGTGCCATTCGGCCAGTTCGCCGGCATCGACGCCGGTCAGCAGGCCCAGCATGAATTCGGCGGATTGCTCGGCGGTAAGATTGCCGGCGTTATAGCGTTGCATCAATTCGTCGTTGCGCCGCCGGGCTTGCACCGGGTCGCCGGCCCGGCCGGTGCGCGCCAGGAAATCGGCCCATTGATAATCGCTGTCCAGAGGGAGCAGGGTGTGGTCCAGATCGAACAGGGCCAGGCGTTTTTTGGGCATCATCGAGATAAGTTCATGTTAGTTCTGGCTGGAGGCCAGGAGGTCTTTTAGCAAGGGCAGGGTAATTGGGCGGTGTTTTTCCAATGAATAGCGGTCCAGCGCGTCAATCAATGAACTCAAGCGGCTCATGTCGCGGGCGTAATGGGTAAGAACCCAGCTTATGACCTCGGGCGAAAGCTGCAAACCCCGTTCGGCGGCCCGAGTCGTCAGGGCCTCGGCGCGGTCCTGGTCCGATAGCGGCTCCAGGCGAAACACCAGGTCCCACCCCAGGCGGGTGCGCAAATCTTCGCGTAGCGGCATCGCCAGCGGCGCGCGATCCCCCGCCAAAACCAGCGCAAAACCTTGTTTGGCGGCTGCGACCTCGCGCCAGCGATTGTACAGGGCAAACAAGGCCGCCTGCCCATCGGCGTTCAGAAGCTCGATATTGTCGATGGCGATCAGCTTGTGCTGGAGACGATCGCCGGTGGCGATGTCTTTCAGTATGGCCGGATTTTCGCCTGGCCCCTGGTACAGGGCGTCGGGCCGCGCGGCAACGGCTTGCAGCAGATGTGTGCGCCCCACGCCCGGCGCGCCCCACAGGTAAATGGCGCGTCCGGCTTCCGAATGGCGCAATGCATCCAGCGCCGCCGCGTTTTCGCCGGCCACGAAGTTATCCAGCGTGGGGGGGGAAGGCGGTAACAGGTCCAGTATCAGTTGCTGTGTCATGTGTTGTCTAATAAGGGGCGCCGCGGCTTGGGCCGGGGCGCCGCATGCCAGGGACGTGCATTTGGCGCGTTCATCGTAAAATCAACCCTGGTATTTAATTCAACATGCAATTTTTACACATCCCACGGCATTTCTCATGACAAACAAACATTCAGCTTCCCTGACTTATCGCGATGCGGGGGTCGATATTGATGCCGGCGATGCGCTTGTCGACCGTATCAAACCTCTTGCAGCCAAGACCATGAGGGCTGGAGTCATGGCGGGTATAGGCGGGTTCGGCGCCTTGTTCGAGGTGCCCAAGCACCTTAAAGAGCCTGTCCTGGTGTCGGGAACCGATGGCGTGGGCACCAAGCTGCGCCTGGCTTTTGAATGGCAGCGCCATGATACCGTCGGCATCGATCTGGTGGCCATGAGCGTCAACGATATCCTGGTTCAAGGGGCCGAACCGTTGTTTTTCCTGGATTATTTCGCTTGCGGCAAGTTGTCGGTGGATACGGCGGCCAGCGTGGTCGGCGGCATAGCCAAGGGCTGCGAACTTGTCGGGTTGCGCCCTGATCGGCGGTGAAACGGCTGAAATGCCGGGCATGTATCCCGACGGCGAATACGATCTGGCGGGCTTTGCCGTCGGGGCGGTCGAAAAATCGCTCATCATCGACGGCAAATCCATTGCACCGGGCGACACGATACTGGGCTTGGCTTCCAGCGGCGCCCATTCCAATGGTTTTTCCTTGTTGCGCAAGATCATTGACTCACGCCAACGCCAGGCCCGGGCAGGACCTGGGCGGCCGCCGCCTGGAGGATGTCGTGATGGAGCCGACGCGCATTTACGTGAAATCGGTGCTGGCGGCGCTGGCCGCGCACGGTTCCGCCATCAAGGGCCTGGCCCATATTACCGGCGGCGGCCTGCTGGACAACGTGCCGCGTATTTTGCAGCCGGGCCTGACGGCAAGGCTGCATCGCGATGCCTGGGCCATGCCCCTGCTCTTTAGCTGGCTGCAGCAAAATGGCGGCGTGGCCGATTCGGAAATGCATCGCGTGTTCAATTGCGGCATAGGCATGGTCATTGTTGTACCGGCCGATCAGGCCGAGGCCGTGCAAGCGACATTGGCCGCCCACGGCGAGCAAGTCAGCGTGCTGGGCGAAATCATCGAACGCCAAGGCGTCGACACGCCGCAAACCATAGTCGTATAGGCCGGCTTTACGCTTCAACGATGTGCAAGCCGGTGCCGCTTTTACGCGGCCGGCCAGAACAGGGCGATCTTGTCCACCGCCAGCCCGGCGGCATCGGGCGCCAGGCAGTCAATCACATGGCGTTCCGGCTGCGACCGCAGCCAGGTCAACTGGCGCTTGGCCAACTGGCGGGTGGCCGCAATAGCCTGCTCCACCGCCTGCTCCATGCTTATCTTGCCATCCAGGTAATCCCACATCTGCCGGTAGCCCACGCAGCGCACCGACGGCAGGCCGACATGCAGATCCGGCCGCCGATAAAGCGCTTGCACTTCGTGTAGAAGACCCTGCGCCATCATTGCTTGATAGCGCTGTGCAATCCTGGCATGCAGCGCCAGGCGGTCGGACGGTTCCAGGCTGACCGTAATGAAGCGCAGATCATTGTCCTGTTGGGGGCGGGCATCGTTTAGCCAGGCCGACATCGGCCGGCCGCTGATCCGGTATATTTCGATGGCGCGCTGCAGCCGCTGGCTGTCGTTGGGGTTTAGCCGCGCCGCGGTCATTGGATCGAAAACGGCCAGTTGCGCATGCAGTTGCGGCCAGCCGCCGGCTTGCGCTTCGCTGTCGATTCGCGCCCGGATTTCCGGGTCGGCGGTGGGCAGTTCATTAAGCCCCTCGCGCAATGCCTTGTAATACAGCATCGTGCCGCCGCAAAGCAGGGGAATGTTGCCTCTTGCCTTGATGGCTGCAATCAGCGCCGTGGCGTCCTGCCGGAATTCGGCGGCTGAATAGCTTTCGGCCGGGTCGCGGATATCCAGCAAATGATGCGGCGCCAGGGCTTGTTCGGCCTGGGAGGGCTTGGCGGTGCCGATATCCATGCCGCGATAAATCGTTGCGGAATCGACGATGACGATTTCTATCGGCCAGCGCTGCGCCAGGGCCAGCGTTGTTGCGCTTTTGCCCGCGGCCGTAGGGCCGGCCAAGCAGATAATGGGTGTTGTCATTGACCGCGCATAAACATTCGGTCCAGCTCGCTGACCTGCCATTGAACCCAGGTGGGACGGCCGTGGTTGCACTGGTCGGCCCTTTCGGTCTGCTCCATTTTGCGCAGCAGCCCGTTCATTTCATCCAGCGTCAGGCGCCGGTTGGCGCGCACCGAGCCATGGCAGGCCATGGTGGACAGCAATTCATTGCGCTGTTCGGTCAGGCGCGGCGATGTGCCCACGCTGGCCAGGTCGCGCAGCACGCCGCGCGCAAGCGATTCGATATCGCCGTTGACCAGCAGCGCGGGCACGGCGCGCACCGCTACCGAGGCCGGACCCGCCGCCCGCATGGTCAGGCCAAGTTGCGCCAGCGTTTCGCCATGCTCTTCAATAAGGCCTATGTCTTTTTCGGTGACGGCGAAGACCACCGGCACCAATAATTCCTGGCAGGGCAGGCTTTGGGCGTCCATGCCCTTTTTCAACTGTTCATAAACCACGCGTTCGTGCGCCGCATGCATATCGACCAGGACCAGACCGGACTGATTCTGGGCCAGTATATAAATGCCATGCAGTTGCCCCAGGGCCATGCCCAAGGGAAACTCCTGTTCCTCGACCGCCGATACGGCCTGCTGTCCAGCGGGGGCATCGCCCTGCGGATCCAGCGGGCGATAGAGCGATTGCCAGTTCGCGCCGGCGCCGGACCCGGCGCTGTGATCGCGCAAGGGGAAGGCGCGCTGCAGTTGATTCGGACGGAAAAAAGCGGAAGGCGGCCCAAGACGACTGTCCGATACGGTCGTTGGCATTGCCGGCGAGTCGGCCGCGCCGGGCGGGCTATAGGGGTTCTGGCGGACGGAAGGGTCGTCGGCAGGCTGATCGCCGGCGGCCGAGGGCGGAGCCGACTGCCCCCCGCGCTGGCCAGCGTTTGGGTCAATGCCTGCGATACAAAGCGATGGATCGCGCCGCTGTCGCGAAAGCGCACCTCGTGCTTGGCCGGATGCACGTTCACATCGACCCCCGCGGGATCCACTTCCAGAAAAAGCACGTAGGCCGGCTGCCGGTCGCCGTGCAGGACATCGGCGTAGGCTTGCCGTATGGCGTGCGCTACCGTGCGGTCTTTGACATAGCGTCCATTGACATACAAGTATTGGCGATCGGCCCGGTTTCGGGCGTAGGTAGGCCGGGTAACGATGCCGCGCAGCGTGATCAGGCCATGTTCCTGTTCGACTTCCAGGCCTTGCTCGATGAATTCGGCGCCCAGCACATCGCGCACCCGATGGGCGATATCCGCGGCGCGCCAATGGCGCTGGGCCTTGTCGTTGTGAAAAAGCCGGAAGGCTATCTGCGGCTGGGCCAGGGCGATGCGTTCGAGCGCATCGACGCAATGGCCATATTCCGTGGCTTCGGCGCGTAGAAATTTGCGGCGCGCAGGCACCTCGTCGAACAATTGCCGCACGTCTATGGTCGTGCCCACGGGCCCGGATGCGGCCGCCGGACTGCCCTGGGCCGATTCGACTTGCCAGGCATGGGCATCCTGGGCCGTGCGCGAGATGAGCGTCAGCCGCGCGACAGAGGCCACAGACGCGAGCGCTTCGCCACGGAAACCCATGGAACTGACCGATTCGAGTTCGTGCAGGCTGGTAATCTTATTGGTGGCGTGGCGCGTCAGGGCCAGGCTGAGTTCGGCCTGGGGTATGCCCCAGCCATCATCGCTGACCGCAATGCGGCGTATGCCGCCTCCGTCCAGGCGAACTTCAATGGCCCGGGCTCCGGCATCGATGGCGTTTTCCAGCAATTCTTTCAAGACAGAGGCGGGGCGCTCGATAACTTCGCCGGCGGCAATCTGGCTGATCAACAGGTCGGGCAGGGGGGCGATAGAACGGCGTTCAGGCATTGAGACATTCCGTTGGGCTGTAAGGATGGTCTGGATATATGCTGACCTGGATACGATTTTAACCCGTTTGAATCCGGCCTTTCTTTTGTTGCGGCGTTGAACACGTTATATTGCGGTATCTTTTTATTGGTGGCCTGGTATGTCCGATTTGTTAAACATGGTGCTCCATATCGATCAATTCCTTGGTGTCTGGGTCACCCAGTACGGGGAATGGATTTACCTGGTGCTGTTTCTGATTATCTTTGGCGAGACCGGCCTGGTGGTCTTGCCGTTTTTACCGGGCGATTCCCTGTTGTTCATTGCCGGCGCCTTTGGCGCATCGGGCATGCTCAATCCGGTATTGCTGGCCGGTTTGCTGATAGTTGCCGCGGTATTGGGCAATACCGTCAATTATTGGATAGGCCGCTATATCGGGCCGCGGGTCTTTACCAGCAATTTTCGTTTTCTGGATCGCGACGCCCTGATAAAAACCCATGCTTTCTACGAAAAGCATGGCGGTAAAACCATTGTGCTGTCGCGGTTCCTGCCGATTTTCCGTACTTTCGCACCTTTCGTGGCGGGCGTGGGCAGCATGAATTTCGTGCGATTCCAGCTGTTCAATATATCCGGCGCGGTATTGTGGGTGGGCAGCCTGGTCACTCTGGGTTATTTTTTCGGCAATGTTCCCATCATCAAGGAACACCTGAACACCATTGTCCTGATCGGCGTCGGCGCCGCGGCGGTGCCCGTGGTTTTTGGCGCGCTGTGGAAGATTTTCAAGAAAAAACCGTCCGCTTCCTGACGCGGCGGCTTTGGCGGTTTACGCAAGCCGCGGGTGAGGCGGCGTACCGAGTGTACGCAACGAATCCGCACGCGGCCCTGATCCGTCACGCGGGCGGGCCCGCGCGGCAGCCGAAGCGGCTAGGCCCTGCGCGCCAACGCTGGACTGGAGGCGAAATAATCGCTGATGCCGCTTAGCATGGCCTTGGCAATGCGGTCTTGATGCGCGGGGCTGCGCAACAGGGTCTCTTCCTGGGGATTGCTGATAAATGCGGTTTCGACCAGTATGGACGGGATATCGGGCGCCTTGAGCACGGCAAAGCCGGCCCGTTCGACCCGGTTCTTGTGCAGCGTATTGATTTTGCCGATCTCGCTCAGTATGCGATCGCCCACGCGCACCGAGTCGTTGATTTGCGCGGCGGTGGACAAGTCCAGCAATACTTGGGCAACTTGCTTGTTATGGGATCCAAGGTTGATTCCCCCGATAAGATCGGCATCGTTTTCGCGCTGGGCCATCCAGCGCGCCGCCGAGCTTGTGGCGCCGTGCTGCGATAAGGCGAAGACAGACGACCCCCTGGCGCTGGGCTTGATCCAGGCGTCGGCATGTATGGAAATGAACAGATCGGCCTTGACGCGCCGGGCTTTCTGCACCCGCACTTGCAAGGGCACGAAATAATCGTTGTCGCGCGTCAGATAGGCGCGCATATTGGGCTGGGCATCTATCAGCTTTTTCAGGCGGCGCGCAATATTCAGCACAATGTCTTTCTCGCGCGTGCCATTGCGTCCCACGGCGCCGGGGTCTTCGCCGCCATGTCCGGGGTCCAGGGCCACCAGGATAGGGCGATCGTTGTCGCGCGGCTGGCCTACCGAGGGCGGCGGCGGGGCGGGCTGCCTGGGTTTTGTGGCGATAGGCGGGAGTTTTTGCCCTTCGACGGAAGGGATGGGAGCTTCGGATGGCGAGTTCTGCGCCAAGTCTTCCAGAACCTTGGCCAAAGGATCGTCGTCTTTGTTGTCCATGATGGCCAGCAACGGATCCTGCGCCACCTTGGGATAAAGGTCGAGCACCAGCCGGTACTTGTATTCGCCGACCGGCTTGAGCGTAAAGACCTGCGGCGCGATAGGCTGCTTCAGGTCCATGACCAGGCGGATCACGTCCGGCCGGTTTTGCGCCACCCGTACCGTATCGATGTAGGGATCGTTGGGCTTGATTTTCGAGACCAGGTCGTTGATGGCGCGGTTCATGGTCAGGCCCTGGATATCGACCACCAGCCGGTCCGGATTCTCCAGGACGAAATGTTCGGCCTTCAGTTCGCTGTCCATTTCCAGTGTGACGCGGGTGTATTCATCGGCCGGCCAAGTGCGTACCGCCAGGATCGTGCCTGCCATGGCCAGGCGTGGAATAACGGGAAGAAGCAGTAAGGTGCTTGCAGTGGCTATGAGGCGGCGCCGGGAGAGTCCTGAGTCGGAAGGGCAAGTATCGTCAGCCATAATTTTCCTTTGTTGCTATGGGCAGTTAAGCTGGCGTGCCGCCCGTTGTCCGCATATTCGAGATTGATGTCAAGGTCTGGAGGCGGCAGTAAATCGCCCGCTTGCTCCGGCCATTCGATCAAAACCACCGCTTCGTCCTGGAGTATATCTCGAAATCCAGCATCCAACCATTCTCGTGAATTTTTAAATCTATAGAAATCAAGATGATAGAAGTTTAAGTTAGAAAGATTATAGCTTTCAAGCAGGGCATAGCTGGGACTTTTTATTCTTCCGCCGATTCCGGCGGCGCGTAACAGGGCTCGCGCGAAGCAGGTTTTGCCGGCTCCAAGGTCGCCGCGCAGGTGGATTCTGCCGCCGCGCCGGCTTGCGCCGACCGCGGGGTGAGTTCCGCAAAGCAGAGGCGCCAATTTACCCGCGAGAGCCACCGTGGCTTCTTCGTCGGGCAACTCCAGGAATTCAGTTGCCAATATGGTGTTTTCGTGTGTCATGCCGGAATGCTATGAGTGGGCGCCTACCATTAACCAGAAAGGAACGGTCAAGGCGGAAAGCAAGGTCGTAGCCGACATCGTAACGGCTACCAGTTGGCCATTCCCGCCCATTCTTGCCGCCAGGACATGCGCCGAGGAGGCGGTCGGCAAGGCGCTAAATAACAACAGTATCTGCCGCTCGACCGTCGAAAGGCCCAGCGCCCAGCCAATAAAAATGGCCGCGACAGGCGCCAGCAGCAAGCGTGCGGCCAGCATCCACGCCATCAGCTTGCCGGCGCCTTTCCCGCCGTTCAGGGAAAGCGTCGCGCCAACGCACATCAGGCCGATGGCGATGGCGCAAGCGCCCAGGCGGCCAAGGGTGGCGTCAATCGCTTTGGGGATAGGCACAGCCAGAATATTGCACAGCAGGGCCAATACGGTGGCGATGATGAACGGATTGCGAACGATTTCCTTGAGTACTTTGCCGCCGTTCTGCCGTGCCAGGGCATGCACGGCGGCGATATTGGAAATGGGAACGGCGAATCCCACAATCACCGCCATGATGGTTTGTCCGGCCGAGCCGGCCAGCCCGCCGGCTATCGACAAGCCCATATAGGTATTGAAACGGTAGGCGCATTGGGCGATGGAGGCGTGCGCCACGGGATCCGGCCGCAACACAGGAACGGCGAGCCACGCTATGGCGATGCCGAAAGCCATGACACCCAAGGTGGCCTGCAGCAATAAATAGGTACCCGACAAACTTAATGGGGTTTGCGTAATGGAGTGGAACAGCAGTGCCGGGAACAATACAAAATAGACCAGTTTTTCGGCGCCGTGGAAAAACTCACCCGAAAAATTCAATCGATGAAACAGCAGCCACCCCAAGGCTATCAGCAAAAAGTCGGGTAGAACCAGCTGGATGACGGACATAAAATTGGAGGCACGATTCGCACAGTGGAATGCTATTTTAGGCGTATTGCCGTAATGACCGTGACAGCGGCGGTATCCGGCCGTATTTCAAGTTGCACTATGCAACGGTATGTTATCCTGCCTGCACAATCCATCCGCTGGCTCGGCCACATAAAGGCCTTGCTTTTCAAATAATATGTTTCCTGACGGAGAGGCATACATGATCCCATTTCGAAATAAATTTGCCGTGCTGGCCCTTGTAGCCGGTGTCGCATCTGTGTTTGGCGCAGGCGTTGCTCACGCCGCCGACTATCCCAGCCAACCCATCCGCGTCATCGTGCCTTTTGCGCCCGGCGGCTCCACCGACATTGTGGCTCGCATCGTCAGCCAGCGCATGGGCGAGGAACTAGGCCAAACCGTCGTGGTCGAGAACAAGGGCGGGGCCGGCGGCGCGATCGGAGCGGCCGAAGCCGCCCGTGCCAAGCCGGACGGCTACACATTGTCCATCGCTACGGTTTCCACCCTTGCCGTATTGCCTGCGTGCCGGCCCGACGACTTGCCTTACGATGCCTTGAAAGATTTCGTGCCGGTCACGAACTTTGCCAATGTGCCCAACGTGATCGAAGTCAACCCTAAATTTCCCGCCAAGGATTTCAAGGAATTCGTGAAGGTCCTGAAAGCGAATCCCGGCAAGTATTCGTACGGCAGTTCGGGCACATGCTCGGTCCTGCATCTGTTTGGCGAAGCCTTCAAGCTGGCTACCGGCACCGACGCCGTGCATGTTCCCTACAAGGGATCGGGTCCCGCGGTAACCGACGCGGTGGGCGGACAGATCGAAATCATGTTCGATAATTTACCGTCTTCCATGGCCCAGATTCAGGCGGGCAATCTGCGCGCGATGGCGGTTGCCTGGCCAGAGCGTTTGCCAACCCTGAAAGATGTGCCCACACTGGCCGAAGCGGGCTATCCTCAACTGAATCAGCCGGCGTGGTACGGTTTGCTTGCCCCCAAGGGCACATCGCCTGAAATCGTCAAGAAATTGCGCGATGCCGCGGTTGTCGCATTGAAGGATCCCAAAGTCATTGCCACGCTTGAAAAGCAGGGCGCCGCTCCTTCGGGCAATACTCCTGAAGAGTTCGCCAAGGAAATCAAAGTGCAATACGATTGGGCCAAAGACGTTGTCGCCAAGGGCCATATCTCGCTTAAATAGAATCAAGGACCCGCTGATCGAATCCACCCGACTGCCGCATCCCCCTGCCCAGCGTCCTGCCGCGTTGGGATGTGGCGTCGATAAGAAGCACTATTGACGCCACATCCGGCCTTGCCGGCCATCCCGTCAGGGGGCGCATCAGATCGGTCGATTTGATCAGCAGGTTCTTTAAGCGCGGAAAAAAACGCCGGGGCGGCTGTCCCGGCTTTTTTTCGCGCTGGACTGCCTTATAATCCGGGACTGGTTTTACGTCTCCATAGTTAAATGGATATAACTTTCCCCTCCTAAGGGAAGATTGCAGGTTCGATTCCTGCTGGAGACGCCATAGTCCATGCAGGCAAGCATCCGCTAACGCCTGGCCCTGTAAATCATCATGAATTCGGAAGACATTCATACTCACTCGTCTCCCTCCGCCCCCAGGGCGCAGAACGCCTTCCAGGGAGACCTTGCCGCTCATTTTCAGACCCTGCCGCCGGCATGGCGGGAGGCCTTTTCCGATACGCGCGTGCAGCAAACACTGCGGGAATTGGACGGTTTCCTGGAACAACGCCTTAACGCGGGCGCTCAAATATTCCCATTGCGACCATTTCGGGCCTTGCTGGAGATTGCTCCCCAGGACGTGCAAGTCATCATTCTGGGGCAGGATCCTTATCATGGGCCGAATCAGGCGCAGGGCTTGTCTTTTTCCGTGCCCGATGCCTGCCCTGCGCCGCCCAGCCTCAGGAATATGTTCGCCGAACTGGCAAAGGAATATCCTGACACTTTTGCCAGGCAGCGCCACAGCCTGATCCGCTGGGCGCGACGCGGCGTACTGCTGCTCAATACATCGCTGACAGTCGAGGCGCATCAGCCGGCATCGCACTCCAAGCGGGGCTGGGAAGCCATAACCGACGCCATAATCGGACATGTCTTGCGCGAGCCGCGCCCCAAGGTTTTGCTATTGTGGGGTTCGCATGCGCAATCCAAGCAAGCGCTGTTGCAGTCACAACCGCCGCTTGGGCCGACGCTGGTGCTCAAGGCCAATCATCCATCGCCGTTGTCGGCATTGCGGCCGCCAAGGCCGTTCATAGGCTGCGGACATTTCCGGAAAGCCAATGAATGGCTGCGCGAACATGGCGAATCGGGTATTGACTGGCTGGAGAACCGCACGCCGGCGGCGCCCGAGGCCCCGGCCGGTGACGTCGCGCAACCCGAGGATAGCCAGGACCAGGATAGCCAGGACCAGGAGGCGCGGGCGCAAGCCGAAAATGCGAGCGTCAGCGACACCGAGGGCGACGGCAAGCCTGGCCCGACGGAGCAATCGCCAGCGCCTGTGGCTTCCGAAAAAGGTGTGCAGGGAACTCTTTGGTAGTGGCCCGGCGGCTGGCCGTTGCGGGTATGGGGTTGTTTATATATCTTCCCCATCGTCTCGCCTGCCGTCTGACCATCGCAGCATCAATAACATTGCCAGAGCTATTGCCGCTGCTCCGTTCACCACCACGAGTAAAGTTTCATATGCCATGATGATTTTCCCCCTATTCGCAATATGCGGAGCTACTGGGTACGTTTGTAACTCGTCGTGCAAATAGTATCAAGACTTTTCATTGTCTATCAAGTAGGCCGAATGGCTAGTATGGGCGGATCAGCCTTTAGGCAGGCTGGCCACGACGGATTTGGCATTCAGCAGTTCGGCCAGTGCGGCGGACGGCACGCCTATCAGATAGCCGCGCCGTCCGCCGTTGACGTAAACAACAGGAAACTCAAGCAGTTCCGCTTCGATCCACACCGGCATTGTCTTGCGGGTGGCGAAAGGCGAGGTTCCGCCTACCAGATAGCCCGAGTGTTTCTGAGCGGTCTCGGGGCTGCAAGGGCTGATTTTTTTCGCCCCGGCCTGGCGAGCCAGATTCTTGGTGGACACGTCGCAGTCTCCGTGCATCAGCACGATCAAGGGCCGGGCGTTTTCGTCTTCCATGATCAGGGTCTTGGCAACCTGATGCAAGTCCAGGCCCAGTTGCCGGGCCGCTTCCGTCGCGCCGCCATGGTCCACATAATCATAAGGATGTTCGCTGAATGCGATTTTTTGTTTCTTGAGAAATTGCGTTGCGGGTGTTTCCGACACATGTTTGTCTTTGGCCATGGCATTGACTGGTATGAGTGTTGACGGCTGGTATTGTTGCCGCGCGGGAAGCCGGCCGCGCGGACCGCTGCCGGCATGCGGGGCCTTTGTCCGCCGCGCCATCAGGCTCGCGGATGATGCTTCGCATGCAGCGCCTTCAATCTTTCGCGCGCGACATGAGTATAAATCTGCGTGGTTGAAATGTCGGCGTGCCCGAGCAGCATTTGCACCACGCGCAGATCGGCGCCATGGTTGAGCAAGTGCGTGGCGAAGGCGTGCCGCACTACATGGGGCGACAAGGGGGTATGGATATCGGCCTGGGCGGCATGCTTTTTTACAATAAGCCAGAACGATTGGCGCGTCATGGCGGCGGCCCGGGCGGTCACGAACAAGGCGTCGCAACGGCGCGGCCCCAGCAATTCCGGCCGGCTTTCTTTCAGGTATTTGTCTATCCAGTGCTGCGCCTCGTCGCCCAGCGGCACCAGGCGGTCTTTTCCGCCTTTGCCCATATTCACGCGCACGACGCCTTCGGTCAGGCTTACGTCCAGGACGTTCAGATTGATCAGTTCGCTGACGCGCAGGCCGGTGGCGTAGAGCGCCTCCAGCATGGCGCGGTCGCGCAGGCCCAGCGTGCTGTGCTCGTCGGGCGCTTCCAGCAAGGCGTCCACCTGGTCTTCCGACAGCGTCTTGGGAAAGCGCGCCGCCTGCTTGGCCGCATGCAAGGTCAGGCACGGATCCTGAACTACCAGGCCGTGCCTCAAGGCCCACAGGTAATAGCGCCGGAGGGCCGCCAGGCGGCGGTTGGCGGTGGTGGCTTTGCTGGCGGCATGGCGCGCGGCGAACCAGTCCTGGATATCGGCGGCGTCCGCCTGTTCCAGCGGTTTGGCTTTTTTTCCGTGCAGCCATAATGCAAAGGCGCCAAGGTCGCGCCGATAGGCCGATAGCGTATTCTGCGCCAGGCCGTCTTCCAGCCAAAGGGCGTCGATAAAGGTGTCGATGGAAGCGGGGGGCGAAAAGACCACGGTCGTTGCGATGAAATGGGCGCCAAGGCGAATCAGGAATGGATGAGGGAGAAAGGCCGTTGCTTGCGTGGACCGATCCTGTCTTTGCTATCTTAGCCTATCGGGGTAACGCCGGCGTGCAAGTCCGCTTATGGGCTGTGCTGCGCCGTCTGCGCCCGCACGGAATGTGGTGCGCCAGGAATATATAACAATGGCCACACAACTGCGCTTGGCCGTCTATCCAGGTTCTGCGCCCAGCGCTGTTGTTTGACTATCGTTATATACCTATATATATTACGAAGCCATACCCTATATGATTCTCACACTGCACGCCTACAGGAACACAAGAATGAAATTCAAACGACTTATCGCGGCTGCGTTTTTTGCTTCGCTGGGCTGGAGCGCCACGGCGTCGGCTGCGGACATGCTGGTGTCGGCGGCATCCAGTCTTACCAATGCGTTTACCGATCTGGCTGTCCAGTTCCAACTGCAGCATCAGGGAACAAAGGTGTTGATGAGTTTCGCGGCATCGGATGTTCTGGCGCAGCAGATAGTTCACGGCGCTCCGGTGGACGTCTTCGCCTCGGCGGACCAGAAGTCCATGGACAAGGCCGTCGAAGCCAAGAGCATAGCCGCCGCCACGCGCAAGGATTTTGTTCGTAATCAGGTAGTTCTCGTGGTGCCGGCCGATAACCCGCGGGGCATCAAATCGCTGGCCGACTTGAAGGCGGCCGGCGTCAAACGCGTGGCATTCGGCAATCCGGCCACGGTTCCGGTCGGGCGCTATACCAAGGCGGCGCTCGAAAAGACGGGCAACTGGGATGATGTCAAGCAACGGGAAGTCCTGGGCCAGAACGTGCGGCAGGTGCTCGATTATGTGGCGCGCGGCGAGGTGGATGCGGGCTTTGTCTTCGCGACGGATGCCGCCGTCATGCCGGGCAAGGTAACGGTTGTCGAAACGCTGCCTTCGCCCATACCTGTGCTGTATCCAATTGCATTGGTCCAGCGTTCGAACCGGCATCCTCTTGCCGGGGAATTCCAGGCATTTGTGCTGTCATCGCAAGGGCAGGCGATTTTGGCAAAATATGGTTTTTCCAAACCCTAGACGATGCATGCATGAGCAGTTTCAGCATCCCTTTATTGCTTTCTTTGAAGGTCGCGGGCTGGGCGGCCTTTTTTGCGGCGCTCCTGGGCATCGCCGTGGCCTATGGCTTGTCCCGCTGGCGCTCGCGCTGGTGCGATGTGGTCGATTCGGTGCTTACCCTGCCCATGGTGCTGCCTCCTACCGTCATTGGCTACTACTTGCTGGTGTTGCTGGGTCGCCGCGGCTGGCTCGGGCCTTTGCTGGATAAATGGGGCATCCAACTGGTATTTACCTGGCAGGGCGCGGTGATTGCCGCCACGGTAGTGGCCTTTCCCATGGTGCTCAAAGCGGCGCGCGCGGCGTTCGAAGGCGTGGACCATACCCTGGAGGATGCGGCAAGAGTATTGGGCATCAGCGATGCCGGCATATTCTTCAGAGTCACTTTGCCATTGGCGCTGCGCGGAATCCTGGCGGGAGTATTGCTGGCGTTCGCCCGCGCGTTGGGCGAATTCGGCGCCACATTGATGATAGCCGGCAGCATACCGGGGCATACCCAGACCTTGTCGATCGCGATCTATGAGGCCGTGCAGGCCGGCAACGACAGCCTGGCGACCTCTCTTGTGGTGGTCACCTCCTTGACATGTATTGCGGTGCTGTGGATAGCAAGCCAATTGATGCCCGACAGGTCGCGCATGATGGGGCCGGGGAGCCGGCCATGACGATCAGCATGCACATACGGCGGCGCTTGCTTGCCGGCGCGCGCGAGTTTTCCCTGGATGTGGCGATAGAATCCGCGGCATCGCGCATTGCCCTGTTCGGCCCTTCCGGGTCGGGCAAAACGCTAACGGTCCAGGCCATTGCCGGTTTGCTGCGCCCGGATAGCGGTTATATCGACGTAGGGGGCGCTATGTTGTATCGCTCCGATAGCGGTATTTTCCTGGCTCCGCAGGATCGCCACCTGGCTTACCTGCAGCAGCATTATGGCTTGTTTCCACACCTGACCGTGGCGCAGAATATCGGCTTCGGCTTGAAACAAGGCTGGCTCAACCAGCGGCGCAAGGCCTTGCCGGATGCGGCGCGGCGCTGGGTCGATGCCTTTGAACTGAACGCCGTCCTGCACAGCTACCCCTCCGAAATATCGGGGGGGCAAAAGCAGCGCGTAGCCCTGGCCCGCGCGCTGGCCGTGGAGCCCCGGTTGTTGCTGCTGGATGAACCGTTGGCGGCCCTGGATTCGACTCTGCGCAGGAAAATGCGCGCCGAACTGGCGGCGCTGCAGGCGCAACTGGGTATTCCCACCATTCTTATCACCCATGATATCGAAGACGTGGAGGCTTTGGCCGATCATGTCTATCAAATCGAAAATGGCAAAATAGTGGCGGACTGCCGGCCGGAACAATTGACGGCGCGTAGCGCGCAGGCGGGTGGGATGAATTGAGCGCTTGCTCGCCAGGCGGTTCGCCTGCTTGCCGTTAGAATGAGGCTATTATTTTTTGGCCTGGCGCCCTGGAACGATGATAGCTGCCCTTGCCTCGATTTCTCCAAGCGGTCTTGCGGACCTGAATCCCGATTCGACCTTGATCCTGACGGTCAATAATCGGCATGCCCGCCGCATTCTCGCCGACCTGTCGGCCGGCTTGGGGCAAACGCGGCAGGTGATGGCCGTGCCCGATATCCTGCCTTTGTCGGGCTGGCTGGCGCGGGCCGCCGAGCAATTATCGTTTCTGCCCGATTCGGAACTTGCCGCGCATACGGTGGATGCCTTCGGGTCGCAATTCCTTTGGCAGCGGGTGATTGCCGATATCGAGTCCGACCATGCCTTGCTGGATGTTGCCCAGGCGGCTCGGCTGGCCGCTCAGGCCGACCAGTTGCTGGATGAATGGCGAATCGAGGTGGCTCCTGAAATCGAAACCACCGAGTACCAGCGCTTTCAAGTGTGGCGCGAACATTATCGAAGCATGCTGGCCGAGATGGATCTGGAAGACGGCAACCTGGCCTACGAAAGAATACATGGCGCCATCCGCCGGGGGGTGCTCGCCTTGCCATTCACCACATTGGCGCTGGCGGGATTCAACGAGGTATCGCCGCGCTTGGCCAGCCTGCTGGCAGCCATGCAAGAACAGGGCGTGCGGATAGTGTCCCTGGACACCGCCGCGCCGGCGGCAGGCAGCGCGCGGCGCGTCGTCGCCGCCGATCCGGACAATGAATGGCGCATGGCGGCGCGCTGGGCGGCCGGAAAATTGAATCAGCATCCCGATGGCCGCTACGCCATCGTGGCCGCCAGGCTGGAAGCCGATGTCGTCCTGGCGCATCGCAGCCTGCGCGCCCATCTGGGCGACGATGGCCATGGCCGGCCGATTCCCTACAACATTGCGGTGGCCAGGCCTTTGTCCGAGTGGCCGCTGGTTCGGGCCGCGTTGGCCTGGCTGCGTATCGTGTCGCAGTTTGCGCAAAAGAAATATTGCGCGCCGGCCGATTTGGGCCAGGCATTGCTGGCGGGGGGCTGCGCGGGCGGTGAGCGCGAGGCGGCGGGGCGCGCCACGATCGACGCGATCTGGCGCAGGCAGGCTAAAACAAGGGTATCGCTCGCCGATTTTGGAAGCATGCTCGAGCAGCATGCGCCCCGTCTGGGCCTGGCCTGGCGGCAGTGCGAAAGCGCCTGGGCGGGTCAGGCGGGTGCCGCCGATATCGACACGTGGACCAGGCGGTTCCGGCTATGGCTGCACGCTTTGGGGTTTCCGGGTTCGGCAAGTCTCGATAGCCATGCTTTCCAGGTTGTGGAGGCATTCGATAATCTGGTTGACCGCCTGGCGCGGCAAGCGCCCGTGGTCGGGCCGGCGGGGCTTTCAGCGGCAGTGGCCATGTTGACCCGGCTGGCGCGCGAAACGCCGTTTCAGCCGCAGCGCGATCCGGGCGCCAGGCTCGATGTCCTGGGTATCCTGGAGTCGGAAGGAGGGCGTTGGGATGGCGTATGGATGCTGGGCCTGACCGACGATGTACTGCCCGCGGTGCCCAAGCCCAATCCTTTCATCCCATTGGCGGCGTTGCGCCAGGCCAATGCGCCCCGGGCGACTCCCGAGCGGGAATTGCACTGGGCCCGGTCGATGTACGACGCCTTGCTGGCTTGCGCGCCCGAGGTATTGCTTAGCCATGCCCAGCACGAAGGCGAAAGCGAATTGCGTCCAAGTCCTTTTATCGCGGCGCTCGATGTGTTCGACATGGCGCCCGAGGCGTTAGCGGGGGCCGCCTGCGTGCTGGAGTATGTGCTTGATGATCGTGGTCCGCCTTTGCTGGCCGGCACCGCGACGCGCGGCGGCATAGGAGTCATCGACACCCAGGCGCGCAATCCTTTGTGGGCATTTGCGAAATACCGGTTGGGCGCCAGCCAACTTGTTGACTATGCCGATACGTCGGACCAGAACGCGCGCGGGGTATTTTTGCATCGGGCGATCGAGCTGGTGTGGCGCATGCTGCCCGATCAGCAAGGCTTGCGGGACGCGCAAGCCGGCGGACGGTTGACCGGGGTGCTGGAGCATGCCGTGCGGCAGGCGGCGGATGAATGCCTGCAAGACTATGGCGCGGTGCTGCGCGCGCTCGAGACCGCCCGCGCCATGAAAGTGCTGAATGACTGGCTGGGGCTGGAACTGGCGCGCGAACCATTCAGCATCCGCGATGTAGAGCAAAGCTACGCTTGGTCGCATGGCTCGCTGGAACTGAATTTGCGCCTTGATCGCATCGACGAATTGCACGATGGCCGCCTGGCGGTCATCGACTACAAGGCCGGCGATAGCGATATCGATCCGCGCTCGGACTGGATGCGCGGGCGTCCGGTAGGCTTGCAATTGCCCTTTTACGCCTCGGTGCTGGCGGGTAAAGACCAGGCGGTGGCCGCGCTCGTGCTGGCCAGGCTGCATGCCCGCGACGTCCAGGTCAAGGGCCTGGTCGATGGCGATTACGGCCTTGCGGGATTGTCGGCCGTCCAGGAATGGCCGGCGTTTGCCGACTATACCTGGGACCGGCTGATGGCGGAATGGCGCGGCACCATCGAAAGCCTGGCCACGGAATATGCCGCGGGCCTTGCGCGCAACGAAAGCCTGCGGCCGGATGACATCAAATATTGTGATGTCTTGCCCTTTTTGCGCTTGACCGAGGAGTATCCGCGTGCCGATTAAACAGCCCAGCGATAGCGCCGTGCGGGCCGCCGCCATTGATCCGGCCCGCTCTTTTCTGGTCCAGGCTCCCGCCGGTTCGGGCAAGACCGAACTGTTGACCGATAGAATTCTGGCCCTGTTGGCGACGGTCGGCCGGCCTGAGGAAATCGTGGCGATTACGTTCACGCGCAAGGCGGCATCGGAAATGCATGCGCGCGTGCTGGGCAAGCTGGCCGCGGGCCTGGGGCCGTGTCCGCCCGAGGAATACAAGAAACGCAGTTGGCAGTTGGCGCAACAGGCCATGCGGCGCAATGACGAATTGGGCTGGAACCTGCTGCAATACCCTGCGCGCTTAAGCATACGCACCATAGATTCGTTTTGCACGTATCTGGTGCGGGCCATGCCGTGGCTTAGCTCCCTGGGAGGTTTGCCGGCCATTGCCGATAATGCCCGGGAACACTACGACGCGGCGGCCAAGGCCACGCTTGCCATGGCCGACGAGAACGAATCCGTGGCAAGGTTTCTTGCGCATCTGGACGTGAACCGGCAAAGCGCGCAGAGCTTGCTGGCCGATATGCTGGCGGGCCGCGATCACTGGCTGCCGCTGCTGGCGCACGGCAGCGACGTCGATCAGTTGCTCGAGAATCTGGACAGGGCGGTGCAATCCGACTTGCAGCGCCTGGCCCAGGCCATGCCGCCCGCTTGGGCCGCATCCCTGGCTCCTTCGGTATCGCGCGCGGCCGGTGTGCTGGCGGGCAACGGCACGCCCGAGCCGTGGTGCATTCTGGAAGATTGGCGGGGCGAGCTGTTCGATACCGATATCAGCAGCCTGCCGCAATGGCAGGCTTTGGCCGATGTGCTCCTTACCAAGGAAAATAAGCTCCGGCGCACGGTCAACATTCGTCAGGGTTTTGAAGCCAAGGCGTCATACAAGGATGATTTCCTGGCCTGGATCAAGGCAGTGCCCGAATCCGAGCCCTGGATATCCGCCCTGGCCGATATCCGCGGCGCTCCGGTCGATGGCTACAGCGTCGAACAGCAGGAAATCCTGCACGTCCTGATCAGCGTCTTGCGATTGGCCGCGGCCCAGTTGAATGTTTGCTTCACTGAAGCGGCCGAGGTGGATTTCACCGAAATTTCGCGGCGCGCCCTGGAGGCCTTGGGACAGGTGGACGATCCCAGCGATCTGCTGCTGGCCCTGGACACGGTCATCCGCCATATTCTGGTCGATGAATTCCAGGACACCAGCCAATCGCAAATTCAGTTGCTCGAGCGCCTGACCTCGGGCTGGATGCCGGACGATGGCCGCACCTTGTTCCTGGTGGGCGATCCCATGCAGTCGATCTACCGCTTTCGCAAAGCCGAAGTTGGCCTGTTCCTGACGGTGAAAGAGCATGGCCTGGGCGAAGTGTCCCTGACGCCGCTGGAATTGAAAGACAATTTTCGTTCGCAAGCGCATCTGGTCGATTGGGTCAATCGAACTTGCGGACCTATTTTCCCTAAAGAGGACCATCCCGGACTGGGGGCGATACGCTATACGGATTCGGTGGCGTTCAACGAGGGCGTGGAGGGTCTGGGGGTGGAATTTCATCCAGTCTGGACACTCAAGGGCAAGCAGGCCGACGACGCCGACGACCCGGCCGCCACGGCCGAGTCCATAGCCATCCAGTTGGCCAAGGAAGCCTTGCTGCGCTATCCGGACAGCGATCATCCGGTGGCGATACTGGTCAGGGCCAGAACCCATCTCGATAGCATCGTGCACCGCCTGGCCCAGCAAAATATTCCGTGCCGCGCCGTGGAGCTGGTATCGCTCAAGTCGCGCCAGGTGGTCATAGATCTGGCGCAATTGGCGCGGGCCTTGTCGCATCCGGCCGACCGGCTGGCCTGGCTATCGGTATTGCGTTCGCCGCTATGCGGGCTTACCTTGAACAGCCTGCACGCCTTGTGCGGCGCCGATTTGCGTTGCGCCATTCCCGCGCTGCTGGCCAAGTGGCTGGCGCAAGACGGCCAGGGCGATGCCTCCCTGGACCAGATGGAGGCCAGGCGCATGCGGCATGCGGCGGCAGTGCTGCTGGACGCCGGCAATGCCTCGGGCGCTATTCCGTTTGCCGCCTGGCTGCAAAGCTGCTGGCAGCGCCTGGGCGGGCCCCGCATTTACAGCAGCCAGAGCGATGCGGCCGATGCCGAACGCCTGTTCCGGCTGGTCGAGGAACTGGCTCCCTATGGCAATCTGAATCCGATAGCGTTGGACGAGAGACTGGAAAAGCTGTACGCCGCGCCGAACAGCAGCGGGCGGGCGGTAGAGGTCATGACCATACACAAATCCAAGGGGCTGGAATTCGAAACCGTCATCCTGGCCGGCCTGCACCGCAGGCCCAAAGGGGATACGGCGCCTTTGCTGCGTTTCGAGCATAGCGGCGGCGAGCTTTTACTGGGCCCCATCAAGCACAAAGTATCGGACGAACAGGATCCGGTGTCGGTATACCTGGCCGGGCGCGACAAGAAGCGCGGGGCCTACGAGGCCGACCGGCTGCTGTATGTGGCCTTGACCCGCGCTCGTCAGCAACTGCACTTGATTGGCGCGGTGGGCCTGGAAAATGGCGTTGCCATGAAAAAGCCCGATACCACCTCCTTATTGGGACGCCTATGGGATTACATGCAAGCGCCCGATATCCCGGATCTTGCCGAACTGGCCCTCGACGGCGCCGCGCCGGATATGTCCAGGCCGCAACGCATGCTGGTGCGCATGGCGCCGCAGTCCCTGCCGCCCGATATGGCGCCTCGCGCCGCCTTGAGCCAGGTCAGCGCCTGGACCTGGCGGCCGGACTCGGGCCATGAAAGCATGATAGGGACGGTGGCGCATGCCTGGCTGGAGCGCATAGGCAAAGAGGGTGTAGATAGCTGGTCCGTAGAGCGGGTCGATGCTTGCCTGCCGGTTTTCCGCAAGCAGCTCAGCCGCGCCGGCCTGGCCGCGGGGGCTATCGACGCCGCCGCGCAGGTATTGCGCGACACCCTGGCCGCCACGCTGGCAAGTCCCAAAGGCCAGTGGCTCCTGTGGGCCGCGCGCGCGCATCGGGAATGGTCGCTGCTGGATGCGAGCGGGCGCGTTTCGGTGATAGACCTGGCGATTTCGCAGGAGCGGGATTGGCTGGTCGTAGACTACAAGACCGGCGTGCCGCGCGAGGACGAGCCGCGCGATGCCTTCGCCGCCCGCATGCGCGAGCGCTACCGCGAACAAATCGAACGCTATTGCGCCCATGTCAGCGCCCTGGACGGGCGCCCCGCGCGCGGCGCGCTGTATTTTCCGCGCGCCGATGTGTGGGTGGACTACTGAAACCTCAAACTCCTGTTAAACTCTTGTCTGGCGGGCCCCTTCGCATGGTTCGGCGGTGAAACTGGTCAGGTCGGGAACGAAGCAGCCATAGTCGCTTAGGATCAGTGCCGAAGTCAGGCTCGCCTTCCTGTTTTTCTGTTTATCGCCCCAAATGCCCGCAAGCTTGCGTCTAATCCGGTACACTTTTCGTTTATCGTTTCATAGCCTCTGGCTTTAAGTTCTTTGCATGACTTATCTGGTTCTGGCGCGTAAATGGCGGCCGCGTTCGTTTGACACCCTCATCGGCCAGGACCATGTGGTCCGGGCGCTGACGCATGCCTTGTCAACCCAGCGTCTGCATCATGCCTGGCTATTCACCGGCACGCGCGGCGTGGGCAAGACGACGCTCTCGCGTATTCTGGCCAAGTCGCTGAATTGCGAAACCGGCATTACCGCCACGCCTTGCGGCGTCTGCCGCGCCTGTACGGAGATCGATACCGGCCGTTTCGTCGATTATGTCGAACTCGATGCGGCCTCGAACCGGGGCGTCGAAGAAATGACCCAGTTGCTCGAGCAGGCGGTGTATGCCCCGGGCAGCGGCCGTTTCAAGGTCTACATGATAGACGAAGTGCACATGCTGACCGGGCATGCGTTCAACGCCATGCTCAAGACGCTCGAAGAGCCGCCTCCGCATGTGAAGTTCATTCTGGCCACCACCGATCCGCAGAAAATCCCGGTTACGGTGCTGTCGCGCTGCCTGCAATTCAATCTGAAGCAGATGACCGCCGAAGCCATCGTCGGCGCATTTGCAGGAAGTGCTGGGCGAGGAAGACATGCAGTTCGAAACGCCCGCCTTGCGCCTGCTGGCGCAAGCCGCGTCGCGGGTCGATGCGCGATGCATTGTCGCTGACCGACCAGGCTATCGCGTATAGCGCCGGCAATCTCACGACCGATGCCGTGCAGGGCATGCTGGGCACTATCGACCACCGGCACCTGATCGGCCTGCTGAGGCTCTGGCCGCGGGCGATGCCACGCAGGTGTTGCGCGTGGCCGACGAACTCGCGGCGCGCGGCTTGTCTTATTCCGGGGCGCTGGCCGATCTGGCGGTGCTGCTGTCGCGCATTGCGCATGCAGCAGCGCATCCCCGGCACAATGCCCGGCCGACGACCCTCATGGCCGACGACATTGCGCGGCTGGCAGGCAGCCTGCATCCCGATCAGGTTCAATTGTTTTATTCGGTGGCGGTGCATAGCCGCGCCGGAATTGGCGCTGGCGCCCGATGAATACGCCGGTTTCGTGATGGCGTGCCTGCGCATGCTGGCGCTTGTGCCTGCCGGGTCTTTGCCGCCGGCCGATGGCCCGCCGCCATCGCCGGGCGCCATTGTGTGCACCTGCCGGCGTAGCTGCCGCGCGCGAAGCCGGCGCAGCCCCCCGTCAGCGCGGCGCCGGCCGTGCCGCGGCCATTGCCTCGCCATCGGCGGCGGGCAAGCCCGTAGCGGCCAGGGCCGCGGTTTCCGCTCCCGATCCGCGCCCGCGGTCCCTCCAGGCCCGCGGCTCATGCCGCCAGGCGCCGGTCGCGCCCATCATCCAAACCGTCTCGCCAGACGCTGCGCCTCCGGACGACACACCCGCCTGGGAAGAGGCGCCCGCCCACGCGGCGCCCGTTGCACCCCGGCAAAACCAGCCTGTTCTCAGTCGGCCCCCGCGCCGCAAGACCAGCCGCCGCAGCGGGCCAGGCCAAACCGCCCAGCCTGCTGACGATACGGCGTTTGAAACCCTGCAGTCCCCCGATTCCGAAAACCCACGGCCGCACGAATTCGAACCGCTGGACGAAGATCGCTTCGAGCCCGTCGCAATAGGCGATCCCGATTTCGAAATGCTCGACGGTCCGCTGGAAGGCGCAGCCGAGCTGGCCACGCCGGTGTTTGCCTCCGAACGCAAGAAAACCCAATCGCCCCGCCTGCGCACCATGAACGGTCAAGCCTGGCCCGCGTTGGCGGCGTCTTTGCCGGTGACCGGGCTGGCTGCCGAGTTGGCGCGCCAAAGCGAATGGCTGGGCGTGCAGGGCGAACAGATCAATTTGCGCGTCGCCATTCGCACACTGGCTGAAAGCCCCGGCAAGGCGCGCTTATGCACCGTCTTGTCGGAACACTTCGGCACGGTGGTGCAGCTTAACGTGGAATACGGCGCCACTGGCGATGAAACGGCGCATGCGGTCGCGCAGGCGCAAAAAGTCGTTCGCCAGCAAGAGGCCGAACAGGCCGTGGCGGTCGATCCCTTTGTGCAGATTCTTGTCAGCGAGTTCGGCGCCAAGGTGGTGCCCGGCTCCATCAGCGCCGTGCCTCTGGATCGGGCCGCTTAGGCCTCGCCTTTACTTATTCTCTTATTTCAGGAAAGCTAGTCATGATGAAAGGACAAATTGCCGGTTTGATGCGCCAGGCGCAGCAAATGCAGGAAAACATGAAAAAGGCGCAGGATGCGCTTGCCGATATCATTGTCGAGGGCGGCTCCGGCGGCGGTCTGGTAAAAGTCTCCATGACATGCCGCCACGACGTCAAGCGCGTCACTATCGATCCCAGCCTGCTGGCCGATGACAAGGACATGCTGGAAGACTTGGTGGCCGCCGCGTTCAACGATGCCTTGCGCAAAGCGGAAGCCACCTCCCAGGAAAAAATGTCCGCTGTCACAGCCGGCATGCCTTTGCCTCCAGGGATGAAACTGCCGTTCTGATGGACGAGCCGCTGCCCGAGCCCGAGCCGCTCAAAACCCTGATCGATGCCTTGCGCCGCTTGCCCGGCGTAGGGGTGCGTTCGGCCCGCCGCATGGCCTACCATTTGCTTCAGCACGACCTGAGCGGCGCGCGATCAACTCAGCCGCGCCCTGGCCAATGCCGTGCAGGGCTTGCGTCATTGCTCGCGCTGCAACGGTTTTTCGGAAGAGGATATCTGCGCCACTTGCGCCAATCCCAAGCGCGATCCTTCCGTCCTGTGCGTGGTCGAAACCCCGGCCGACCAGAACATGATCGAATCCAGCCACGGCTATCGCGGCCTGTACTACGTCCTGATGGGACGCCTGGCGCCGCTGGAAGGCGTGGGTCCCCACGAATTGCGCTTCGATCGCCTGATCGGGCGCGCCACCGATGGCCTGGTGCGCGAAGTCATCCTTGCCACCAACTTCACGGCCGAAGGCGAAACCACAGCCCATTACCTGTCCGAACTGCTGCGTTCGCAAGGTTTGTCGGTGACCCGCCTGGCGCGGGGGGTTCCGGCGGGCAGCGAACTGGAATATGTCGATGCGGGCACCATAGCCTGGGCCCTGATGGAAAGGCGCAGCACCTAGAGATGCTCTGATCAAATCCGTCCGGCTGCCGCATCCTTTGCCAGGCGGATTTGATCAGAGCATCTCTAGGCCGGACACACACGACGTTGTTTGCATGTCCGGCCCGCGGTTCTCGGGGACCCGATCGGCGAAACAGGGCCGTCTATTCCTGTCAGGCATGCATTCAGCCGGTAAAATTGCCCTCCGCCACAGTGAAACTCCCGATAAGCAGTGCTTGTATTCTCGGGTAAGATGTAAAAAACTCATACCGTCAAGGAGACACTTAATGACCATTTCCCGCCGCGATCTACTTAAACTGGCTGGCGTTGCCGGCGCCGCAACCGTTGCGCCCGGAATCGCCCAGGCCCAGAAACTCGAAAAGAAAGACGTAACCATCGCCGTGGGCGGCCAGGCCCTGATTTACTACCTCCCCTTGTCCATTGCCCATATCAACGGCTATTTCAAGGACGAAGGCCTGAACGTGCAAATCGCCGATTTCGCCGGCGGCTCCAAGGCTTTACAGGCCGTGGTAGGCGGCAGCGCCGATGTGGTTTCGGGCGCCTTCGAACACACGATTACCTTGCAATCCAAGGGCCAGGCCTACCGCGCTTTCGCGCAGCAAGGGCGCGCGCCCATGATCGTGCTCGTGGTCTCCAACAAGACCATGGCCGACTACAAAACGCCGGCCGACTTCAAAGGCAAGAAAATCGGCGTTACCGCGCCGGGTTCCTCCACCAACATGATGGCCAGCTTTTTCCTGGCCAAGCACGGCCTGAAGCCTTCCGATGTCTCGTTCATCGGGGTAGGCGCGGGCGCCGGCGCGATTACCGCCATGCGTACCGGGCAGATCGACGCCATGGCCAACCTGGATCCGGTCATCAGCACGCTGGTCAAGGAAAACTCGGTCAAGGTCGTCGCCGACACCCGCACCCTGAAAGACACGCTGGAAATTTTCGGCGGCAACATGCCCTCGGGCTGCATGTACGCGTCGCAAGAATTCCTCGATAAAAATCCCAACACCGCCCAGGCCTTGGCCAACGCCATTGTGCGCGCCGACAAATGGATACAAGCGACCAGTCCCGATGAAATCGCCAAGGTGGTGCCTAAATCTTATTTGCTGGGCGATCCCGAACTCTACAAGCTGGCGCTCACGGGCAATAAAGAAGCCTTGTCGCCCGACGGCAGCGTGCAGGACGACGGTCCGTCCACCGCATTGAAGGCCTTGGTTGCTTTCGTGCCCAACTTCCCGGCCGACAAGATCGACGTTTCAAAAATCTGGACCAACGACCTCATCGCCAAAGCCAACAAGAAGTATCCGAATGCCTGACGCTGCACTACTGCTCGACAATATCACTTGCACCTTCACCTCCCACGAGGGCGGCAAGCAGGGCTACACAGCGGTCAAGGAAGCCTCGATCGCCATCGCTCCGGGCGAATTCGTTTCGGTGGTCGGGCCCACCGGCTGCGGCAAGTCCACCTTGCTCAATGTAGGGGCGGGCCTGCTGGCCCCGTCGCTGGGCGAGGTGAAAGTCTTCGGGAAAACGCTGCAAGGCGTGAACCACCGCGCCGGCTATATGTTCCAGGGCGAGGCGCTCATGCCCTGGCGCAGCGCCTTGTCCAACGTGACGGCCGGGCTGGAATTCGCCAACGTGCCAAGCGCGCAGGCGCAAGAGCAAGGACGCGAATGGCTGAAAAGAGTGGGGCTGGGCGGTTTCGAGAACCGTTATCCGCATCAGATGTCGGGCGGGATGCGCAAGCGGGCCATGCTGGCCCAAACGCTGCATCCGCGATCCCGATATCATTCTTATGGACGAGCCCTTTTCGGCGCTCGACGTCCAGACGCGCCAACTGATGGAAAACGAAGTCCTGGACTTATGGATGGCCAAGCGCAAGGCGGTGCTGTTCATCACCCACGATCTGGACGAGGCCATCGCCATGAGCGACAGGGTGGTGGTGCTGTCGGCCGGTCCGGCCACGCATCCCATTGGCGAATTCGACATCGACATCCCCCGTCCGCGCGATGTCGCCGAGGTGCGCAGCAATCCGCGTTTTATCGAATTGCACAAGGCCATCTGGGATGTCTTGCGCGAAGAAGTGTTAAAGGGCTATGCCCAACAAAAGCGGGCCTGAAATGTCCAAGTCACATAAATCGAAGTCGTCGTCCATGCGGTTCTGGCAGATCCTGCTTTTGTTGATTATCATCGTCGCCTGGCACATCGGCGGGCGCGACAAGGATTTCGCGTTTTTTTTCGGCCAGCCCATCGAAATCGCCAAAGTGATTTGGGCCTGGTTTGTCGTCAATGCCGATATCTACCGTCATTTGGGCGTGACGCTTTCCGAAACGGTCCTGGCTTTTTTCATCGGGACCATCGCGGGTCTGGCCGTCGGGCTATGGCTGGGCCTGTCGCGCGGGGCCAGCGCGCTGCTCGATCCCTACATCACCGCCGCCAACTCCATGCCGCGGGTCATCCTGGCCCCGATTTTCGGCATGTGGTTCGGCCTGGGCATCTGGTCCAAGGTCGCCTTGGCGGTAACCCTGGTGTTTTTCATCGTGTTTTTCAATGTCTACCAGGGTGTGCGCGAAGTCAGCTCCACCTTGCTCGACAACGCCCGCATGCTGGGCGCCAATCGCAAGCAGCTTTTGCGCCATGTCTATATTCCTTCCGCGACAAGCTGGGTGTTCTCCAGCCTGCATACATCCGTAGGCCTGGCGTTTGTAGGCGCGGTGGTGGGCGAATACCTAGGGTCCGCCAGCGGCGTGGGCTATCTTATCCTGCAGGCCGAGGGCACGCTGGACGTCAATACGGTATTCGCGGGCATCGTGGTCCTGACGGTGTTTGCCCTGATACTCGATGGCCTGGTCACCTTGTTCGAAGATCGAATGCTGTCCTGGAAGCCCAAGGCGGGCGAAACCGAGAAGCTCTAGGATCCCCGGATCAAATCCACCCGACTGCCGCATTCCGCTGACGGGGCGTCCTGCGGCGTTGGGATGTGGCGTCAATAGTGGTTCTGTTGATGCCACATCCCGCCTTGCCGGCCATCCCGTCAAGGGGCGCAGCAGATTCGGGCGATTTGATCAGGGGATCCCTAGATTTATCGCCCGGTTGGCCAGCCTATTTTCCCTGGGCTTTGGCGATAAGCTCGTCCAGCTTGACCGCATCCGCCGTAAACACGCGTATCCCCTCGGCCAGCTTTTCAGTCGCCATCGCATCCTGATTCATCTCGGTGCGGAACGTCACTTCATTGCTGGCCAGCCGTTCCGGCGCGTGCTGCCTGGATTGTTGCGGATCCAGCTGTCGGGGCAGGGGCTGGGTATTGGCCGTAAGCTCGGCCAGCAACTCGGGGCTGATCGTCAGCAGATCGCAGCCTGCCAGAGCCTGTGATCTGCCCGATATTGCGAAAGCTCGCGCCCATGATCTCGGTGGGAATGCCGTGGGCCTTGTAGTAGTCGTAGATCCGCGTTACCGACTGGACGCCGGGGTCGTGCGGCGCCGGCATGCGCGGCTTCGATCCCAGCGGCGCCCGCGGACTTCTTGTGCCAATCGTAGATGCGGCCCACGAAACGGCGAAATCAGTTGGCACCTGGCCTCGGCGCAGGCCACGCGCCTGGGCAAGCGAAAACAGCAGCGTCATATTGCAGCGTATGCCTTCGGCCTGCAGCACGCGGGCGGCCTGGATGCCTTCCCAGGTGGAGGCGATCTTGATCAGCACCCGCTCGCGCGCGATGCCCGCCGCTTCGTACAGGCGATGATCCGTGCGCCCGCTCGATGCTGGCCCGGGTATCGAAGGACAGGCGCGCATCGACCTCGGTGGAAACGCGTCCGGGCACGATCTTCAGAATTTCCGTGGCCGAACGCGACCAGCAGGCGGTCGACCAGTTCGCTGGCGGAGCCCTGGCCATGATGGTCGCGCGCGATCCGTTCCAGCAAAGGACGGTACGCTTCTTTTCGCACCGCCTTCAGAATCAGCGAAGGATTCGTGGTGGCGTCGGTGGGGCGATGAACGCGCATGGCTTCGAAATCGCCGGTATCGGCAACTACCGTGGTGAACTGGCGCAGGGATTCGAGTTGGTTGGGCATAATATTCACACCGGTTAAACAAGTACAGGGAAGTGTCTGTTAATGTAGACCATTTTAAGGATAGTCACAGGGCATTGACGGGTTCTTGCCTGCCATTCTTTCAGGCAGTCACTGTCGCAAGGTATAATCCGAAGGTTTGATTATTGATTTACAACCGGGGTTTACAGTGCTGCCGTCAACTTTTTCCCGAGGGAACCAACAGGTTTCCTCCTGCAATTCTTGCCTTGGCGGACGGTACCATTTTTCGTGGCGTGTCGATCGGCGCGCCACGGTTACTCCGTCGCCGAAATCGTCTTTAACACTGCCATGACCGGCTACCAGGAAATCCTGACCGATCCCAGCTACAACGGGCAGATCGTCACCCTGACCTATCCGCACATCGGCAATACCGGCGTCAATCCGGAAGACGTCGAGTCCGACCGCGTTCATGCGGCCGGCCTGGTCGTGCGCGATTGTTCCTTGCGCGTGTCCAATTTCCGCGCCACCCAATCCTTGCCCGATTACCTGAAGGCCCAGGGGATGGTCGCCATTTCCGGCGTCGATACCCGCAAGCTCACCCGCATACTGCGCGAGGAGGGCGCCCAGGGAGCCTGCATACTGGTGGGCGACGATACCGCGCGCGCCATCGAACTTGCCAGGAATTTTCCCGGCATGTCGGGCCAGGACCTGGCCAAAGTGGTGTCCACCAAGACGACCGAAAACTGGCTCGAAGGCACTTGGCAGCTTGGCCAGGGCTTTATCCAGCCCGAAAACAGCATCTACCATGTCGTCGCCTACGACTATCGGCGATCAAGACCAATATCCTGCGCCTGCTTGCCGACCGCGGCTGCCGCATTACCCTGGTGCCCGGCGCAAACGCCGGCCAGGAAGTGCTGGCCCTGAATCCCGATGGCATCTTCCTGGCCAATGGGCCTGGCGATCCCGAACCTTGCGATTACGCCATCGATGCCTGCAACGCGGCGCTTGCCCGCAAAATACCGTTGTTCGGCATTTGCCTGGGCCACCAGATCATGGGTCTGGCCCTGGGCGGCAAGACCGTCAAGATGAAAACCGGCCATCATGGCGCCAACCATCCGGTCCAGGATCTGGACTCGGGCAGGGTGTTCATTACCAGCCAGAATCACGGCTTCGAAGTCGATGCCGATCAGCCTTGCCCGCCAATGCGCGGATCACGCACGTGTCGCTATTCGACGGCACAGTGCAAGGGTTCGAGCTTACCGACAGCCCTGCGTTCTGCTTCCAGGGCCACCCCGAAGCCAGTCCCGGCCCGCACGACATCGTCGTGCTATTCGATAAGTTCATCAGCCTGATGGCCGGACGAAGAAATAAGTTCAGCAATCATGCCTAAGCGTTCAGATATAAAAAGCATTCTTATCATCGGCGCAGGCCCGATCATTATTGGCCAGGCCTGCGAGTTCGACTATTCCGGCGCCCAGGCCTGCAAGGCGCTCAAGGCCGAAGGCTACCGCACCATTCTGGTCAACAGCAATCCGGCCACCATCATGACCGACCCGGAAACGGCCGATGTCACCTACATCGAGCCCATCACCTGGCAGGCGGTCGAAAAAATCATCGAGCGCGAAAAGCCCGGCGCCTTGCTGCCCACCATGGGCGGCCAGACCGCGCTGAATTGCGCGCTCGACCTGGCGCGCCACGGCGTGCTGGAAAAGCATGGCGTCGAACTGATCGGCGCCAACGAACAGGCGATCGAAAAAGCCGAAGACCGCCAGAAGTTCAAGCAGGCCATGACCTCGATCGGCCTGGAATCGGCCAAGTCGGGCGTGGCGCACAGCCTGGACGAAGCCTGGGAAGTGCAGCGCCGCATCGCCAGGGAAGCGGCAATGTTTCGGGTTTCCCGGTGGTGATCCGCCCCAGCTTTACCATGGGCGGTTCGGGCGGCGGCATCGCCTACAACGGCGAAGAGTTCGAAAGCATTTGCCGGCGCGGCCTGGAAGCCTCGCCGACCAGCGAGCTGCTGATCGAAGAGTCGCTTGCTGGGCTGGAAAGAATTCGAGATGGAAGTCGTGCGCGACAGCGCCGATAACTGCATCATCATTTGCTCGATCGAAAACCTCGATCCCATGGGCGTGCATACGGGCGATTCGATCACCGTGGCGCCGGCGCAGACCTTGACCGACAAGGAATACCAGATCATGCGCAATGCATCGATCGCGGTATTGCGCGAGATCGGCGTCGATACGGGCGGCTCCAATGTGCAGTTCGCCGTCAATCCCGATAACGGCCGCATGATCGTTATTGAAATGAATCCGCGCGTGTCGCGTTCGTCGGCCCTGGCCTCCAAGGCGACCGGCTTTCCCATCGCCAAGGTGGCGGCGCGCCTGGCGGTAGGCTACACGCTTGACGAACTGCGCAACGAAATCACGGGCGGCGCCACGCCGGCCTCGTTCGAGCCGTCCATCGACTACGTGGTCACCAAGGTGCCGCGTTTCGCGTTCGAGAAATTTCCGACCGCCGATTCCCGCCTGACCACGCAGATGAAGTCGGTGGGTGAAGTCATGGCGATCGGCCGCACCTTCCAGGAATCTTTCCAGAAAGCCTTGCGCGGGCTGGAAGTCGGGGTCGACGGCCTGAATCAGAAGACCACCGACCGCGAAAAGCTCCAGATCGAACTGGGCGAACCCGGGCCGGAACGCATCTGGTACGTGGGCGACGCCTTCGCCCAAGGTTTTTCTCTCGAGGAAGTGCAGGCGTCTTACCCGCATCGATCCCTGGTTTCTGGCGCAGATCAAGGAAATCGTCGACATCGAATTGGCGCTCGAACAAAAAACCCTGGCCGATCTCGACTACGACACGGTCAGGCAGCTCAAGCGCCGGGGCTTTTCCGACCGCCGCCTGGCTTTCCTGCTGGATACGTCCGAAACCGAGGTGCGCAAACTGCGCCATCAATTGGGCGTGCGTCCGGTCTACAAACGCGTGGATACGTGCGCGGCCGAATTCTCAACGCGCACCGCGTACATGTATTCGACGTACGAAGACGAATGCGAGGCCGCTCCTACCGATCGCAAGAAAATCATCGTGCTGGGCGGCGGTCCCAACCGCATCGGCCAGGGCATCGAATTCGATTATTGCTGCGTACATGCGTCGCTGGCCCTGCGCGAAGACGGCTATGAAACCATCATGGTCAATTGCAATCCGGAGACCGTGTCCACCGATTACGACACGTCCGATCGCCTGTATTTCGAGCCGGTAACGCTGGAAGACGTGCTGGAAATCGTCCACAAGGAAAATCCTGTCGGCATGATCGTGCAATACGGCGGCCAGACGCCGCTCGAAGCTGGCGCGCGCCCTCGAGGCCAACGGCGTGCCTATCATCGGCACCAGCCCCGAATCCATCGACGTGGCCGAAGACCGCGAGCGTTTCCAGAAATTGCTGACCAAGCTTGGCTTGCGCCAGCCGCCCAACCGGACGGCCCGCACCGAAGGCGAAGCCTTGGCCCATGCCGCCGAAATCGGCTATCCGCTGGTCGTGCGTCCCAGCTACGTGCTGGGCGGCCGCGCCATGGAAATCGTGCACGAGCAGCAAGACCTCGAGCGCTATATGCGCGAGGCCGTCAAGGTCAGCAACGATTCTCCGGTGCTGCTGGATCACTTCCTGAACAATGCCACCGAAGTCGATGTCGATTGCCTGGCCGATGGCGAGACGGTGTTTATCGGCGGCGTAATGGAGCACATCGAGCAGGCGGGCGTGCATTCGGGCGATTCGGCCTGCAGCCTGCCGCCATACTCCTTGTCGGCCGACATCATCGCCGAAATCAAGCGCCAGACTGCTCTCATGGCGCGGGCGCTGAACGTCAAGGGCTTGATGAATGTGCAGTTCGCCATTCAGGACGGCGACGTCTACGTGCTGGAAGTGAACCCGCGCGCTTCGCGCACGGTGCCTTATGTGTCCAAGGCGACCGGCCTGCAATTGGCCAAGATCGCCGCCAGGGCGATGGCGGGCAAGACGCTTGCCGAGCAGGGCATACGCAAAGAAATCGTGCCTACCTATTTTTCGGTCAAAGAAGCGGTCTTCCCGTTTGTGAAGTTCCCCGGGGTGGACACCATTCTCGGCCCTGAAATGAAATCGACCGGCGAAGTCATGGGCGTGGGCGAAAGCTTCGGCGAAGCCTTCGTCAAGTCGCAATTGGCCGCCAGTGTGTCGCTGCCCGAATCCGGGACGGCGTTCATCAGCGTCGAGAACCAAGACAAGCCGCGCGCGGTCGACGTTGCCCGCGGCCTTATGGCCTTGGGTTTCAGCTGGTGGCGACGCGCGGCACCGCCGCTGACATCGAAGCGGCCGGCATTCCGGTGCAAGTGGTCAACAAGGTCACCGAGGGGCGCCCGCATATCGTCGACATGATCAAGAATCGGCGAAATCGCGCTGGTGATCAACACGGTCGAAGAGCGGCGCAATGCCATTGCCGATTCGCGCATGATCCGCATCAATCGCTTGGCCGCGCGTGTTACCTTCTTCACCACTATCGCCGGTGCGCGCGCCGCGGTCGAAGGCATGCAGTATCTGCGCCAGGGTGGGGGCTTGAAAGTCTATTCCCTGCAGGATCTTCACGCCAGTTTGCCCAAGCAGTGACGAACCGGCTTTCATGAAGCGCGTATTCATTACGGGAGCGAGCAGCGGCATAGGCGCCGCGCTCGCTGCGCTTTATGCGAAGCAGGGCGCGCAACTGGGGCTGGCTGGGCGTCGCCACGATGCCTTGCTGGCCCTGAAAAGCAGCCTGCCTGGCGAGCACACGATATATGTGCTGGACGTGCGGGACCGCGATGCCTTGCATGCGGCGGCCCATGATTTTCTGGCGCAAGGTCCTGTCGATGCGGTGATTGCCAGCGCGGGCATCAGCGCCGGCACGCTTACTGAAGAGCCCGATGATTATCGCGTGTTCGAAGCGATTATCGCCACTAATCTGAATGCAACGGTAGCGACGTTCGAACCCTTTATCGCGTCGATGAAGCGGCAAGGGCACGGACGCCTGGTGGGCATAGCCAGTGTCGCCGCCGTGCGCGGCTTACCGGGGGCCGGCGCTTACAGCGCTTCGAAGGCCGCGGTGCGGGTGTATTGCGAAAGCTTGCGCGTCGAGTTGAGGCAGGCCGGAATCAAGGTCGTGACGCTGGCGCCGGGTTTTATCCAGACGCCGATGACGGCGCACAACCCTTACAAAATGCCTTTCCTGATGCCGGCGCAACGCTTTGCCGAGCATGCTGTGAAGGCTATAGAGCGGGGCGTTTCGTATAAGGTGATTCCCTGGCAGATGGCCTGGGTGGCCAAGCTGCTGCGCATCGTTCCCGATCGCTTGTACGATTATGTCGCCGTGCGCCGCAAACGCAAGCCGCGCGGTGGCGTCCTGTAGGCCAGCCAAGTCTCAGTTCGCCGGCGCATCGAAATCCGCATCGCCGTCAAGATAAAACCATTTGCTGTTCTCCAGCACGAAGCGGCTATGCTCTTGCAGGCGCCGCGCCCTGCCGCTCTCGCGATAGCGCGCCGTAAACTGTACCCGGGCCAGGGTTTCCGTCATTTGTTCATGGCCATGCACCGCCAGGCCCAGCCATTGGGTAGCGTGCGGCGCGCCAGGCGCCTGTAGCGTCAATTCGGCCGGGCGCGAGCTGGAATGCCAGGTCGAGAGCACATAGGCGGCATTGCCCATCGCATACGCGGTATAGCGCGAACGCATCAGATGCTCGGCCGTCGGCGCCGGATCTCGGCCTTCGATATACGGCTGGCAGCACATCGCATAGCTTGCCCCCTTGACCATTCCGCCGCAGGGACACGCCGATGCCTTATGTTTCGCTTTCATGCTGTACTGTCGCTAAACGATATCGTCCAGGGCCGTTGTTTCCAGGTGCCCGACCCGGCCCCAATCCACGATTTGCCAATCATTGTTCCCATCGATCGAAAAATGATTGATGCTGGCATTGAGTATGGGATCCACCCGTTGCGCGTCCAGCGATAGCCGGCCGGCCCTGCGCCAGGCTATGTCTATGACCCCGCCATGGGCAAATACCAGAATGTTCCGGCCTTTGTAGCGTTGCGCCAAGGCCTCGAAAGCCTTGACGATGCGCGCGCTGAAATCGCGCAGCGATTCGCCTTGTTCGACATCTTGCCGCGGATCGTGGAAGTTCACTCCCGCTTGCGCATCATTCAGGCTGGCCCATTCCTGCCCTTCGTAGATGCCATAGCTGCGCTCGCGCAAGTCGCGGCTGCCTTCGATGGGAAGGCCGAAGTGGCTGGCGGCGATGCGCGCCGTTTCATACGCGCGGCTCAGATCGCTGCTGGCCACAATGTCTATCGGCGTCTGGAATGACGGGGAGCGCAGGTAGTCTCCCAATTGTTCCGCTTGTTTGATTCCGATCGGGCTCAAGGGGATGTCCAGCCAGCCCTGAAGGCGGCGGATGGCGTTCCATTCGGTTTCCCCGTGACGGACCAGCCAGAACTGAGTAGTGCTCATACAACAATTTTCTCCATCAGGTTGTCGATGCGCCAGATATTTTTTGCTTTGAGCACCGGGATCAAGATCGCCAGTATAGGTTGTCCCGCGTTTTCAGTGGATGTAATGGGCCCAGGGCCGGCTTCGATCTGGCGTGGTCCCAGGCAACAACGCCGTGGCGCCCGCCTCCGGCCAGCGCGTCCATACTTAAGGGTAAACGCTAGGGCTTGTTAACGCTAATCCCCGCCCGCGTGACTGGTCAACGCCGCGCCGGCAAGGCGCGAAGCGCGGGTGTAGTCGGCCGCGGCCGCTACGGCGACCATTCGCAACGCGGCCTTGCGCCCGATATGACAGCGGCGCGGGCGGGGATTTAGCGTTAACTGGCCCGGCCATGTACCGATTATTTCTTGCCGCCCGCGCTATGGCAATCGTACACTCTCGCCACGGTAAAACAGCTATTCTTATAAAAAGGCCTTATTCCATGTCGAATTCCTATTTCCCGCGCTGGCGCAAGGTGCAAGGCGGCGCCCAGGGCGTTGTGGTGCAGCCCGACGAATGCCTATCCTGGCCCCAGAATATCGCCATGGGCGCCCAGCATGTCGTGGCCATGTTCGGTTCCACGATTCTTGCCCCGCTGTTGATGGGGTTCGACGCGAATGTGGCCATCCTGATGTCGGGCGTGGGCACCTTGATCTTTTTTCTGTTTGTCGGCGGACGGGTCCCCAGCTATCTGGGGTCGAGCTTTGCATTTATCGGCGGTGTGATCGCGGTTACCGGCTATGCCGGTTCCGGACCCAATCCAAATATCGCCGTCGCCCTGGGGGCCATTATTGTTTGCGGACTGGTCTATTCCTTGATCGGTTTGCTTGTATGGTGGATGAATGCGCGTTCGGGCGGCGGCGCCGACTGGATCAATCGCTGGATGCCGCCTGTGGTGACAGGCGCCATTGTCGCCGTCATAGGACTGAATCTGGCCCCCATCGCAGCCAAGGGCGCCATGGGCGGCTCCACCTTCGAGGCCTTGATGGCGCTCATGACGGTGTTGTGCGTCGGCGGCATCGCGGTGTATACGCGCGGCACGACCCAGCGTTTGTTGATCCTGGTGGGCTTGCTGCTGGCTTGCGTTATTTATGCGCTATTCGCCAATGTCTTGGGTTTTGGCCGGGCCATAGACTTCAGCGGCGTGGCCAACGCCGCCTGGCTGGGGCTGCCGCATTTCGCCGCGCCGGTGTTCCAGCCTCATGCCATCAGTGTCATCGTGCCGGTCGCCATCATACTGGTGGCTGAAAACCTGGGCCATATCAAGGCGGTCAGCGCCATGACGGGCAAGAATCTAGACATGTATCTGGGCCGGGCCTTTGTGGGCGATGGCGTGGCGACCATGGTATCTGGAGCCGCGGGCGGCACCGGCGTGACGACTTATGCCGAAAATATCGGTGTCATGACGGTAACCCGCATTTACTCCACCCTGGTGTTTGTGGTGGCCGCCCTGATAGCCATCCTGCTGGGTTTTTCGCCCAAGTTCGGGGCTTTGATCCAGACCATACCCGGCCCGGTGCTGGGCGGCATGTCGGTGGTGGTGTTTGGCCTGATAGCAGTGGCCGGCGCCCGTATCTGGGTTGTGAATCAGGTCGATTTCAGCGATAACCGCAATCTTATTGTCGCCGCGGTGACGCTGGTTTTGGGCGCAGGTAACTTCTCCTTGCAGTTTGGCGCTTTCAAGCTCGACGGCATTGGCACAGCGACATTTGGCGCCATTATCCTGTATGCGCTTTTGCGTCGCGGACAGCGGGAATCCCGATAATCCGCAGCGGGGCTTGCAATTTTTCCAAAGTTTGCCGACAATAGACACATACCCCGGGTTTGTACACAGGCCGGGGTTTTATTTCGAGCTAGACCCAATCGTTGTTGACAGCCATAACAAATCAACGCTTCCTTTAGTTCGCCTCATCAGACAGTCCGGTACTGTTTAACCAATTCATTGCTAGGCGCTCCTCGTGAGGAGCGTCTTTTTACTTTTTATTCAGGAATATTATGTCTGCGATACCGTTGACAGCACGCGGCGCTGAGCGCCTGCAAGCAGAGCTGCACCGTTTGAAAACCATCGAGCGCCCCGACGTCATCAATTCAATCTCCGAAGCCAGGGCCCAGGGCGATCTTTCCGAAAATGCGGAATACGATGCCGCGCGCGAGCGCCAGGCTTTCGTCGAAGGCCGTATCCAGGAATTGGAAGGCACACTGTCGAATGCCCAGATCATCGATCCGTCCGCGCTGGACGCCGACGGCCGGGTCGTATTTGGCGCTACTGTCGAAATCGAAGACCTTGAGTCCGCCGAGCGGGTTACTTACCAGATTGTCGGCGATGTCGAGGCGGACATCCGCGCCAATCTGATTTCGGTATCCAGCCCGGTGGCGCGCGCGCTGATCGGCAAAGGCGCAGGCGATGTCGTATCCGTCAAGGCCCCCGCCGGGATCCGTGAATTCGAAGTGTTGAACATCAGCTATTTGTGATTCGGCCCGCCGGTGACGCCGGCGGCTGGCGTACAATGCGGAATGCAAAAGAAAAGCCCATGCACAATGAGTGCTGGGCTTTATAATTTGCGCTGGACTTGATCAGCGCTTGGCGGGGCCCAGCGTACGGCGGGCTCCGGCCCGCAGCGACATGGCGCTGCCGGTACGGCGCGGAATGGCAGGGGCCACGCGTTCAGGCGATGCGGCGCGGCGGGCCCGGGGCGGCGCCGATTCCAGCCTTTCAGCCTTAAGGGCTTTGCGCTGGGCTTTTTCAGTACGCCGGGTGCGTGTTACGCCGGATGCCGCCAGTTTCTTGGGTGTATGCGGTTCCGATGGCTTGCGCACGGCGCGCGTAGCGTTTTCGGCCTCGGATTTGGCGCGTATCGCGGCCGTGTCGGGGCGGTAGATGATCAAGGTTTTGCCCAAATGGTGAACCGTGGCGCAAGACAAGGTCTCGCATATGGTTTCGAGCATGGCGGCGCGGGCTTCGTGCTCTTCGCCTGCGACACGCACCTTGATTAGCTGGTGGGCCTTCAGGTTAAGGTCGATTTCTTTAAGCACCGATTCGGATAAGCCCCGGTCTCCAATCAGTACGACCGGACGCAAAGGGTGGGCGGCGGCGCGAAGTGCGCTACGCTCTTGGGAAGTAATGTCGAGTTTTGGCATAATGAGATTGTACGGGAATGGCCAAAAAAAAATTCTCAAAAGAGTGGATTCAGCAGCATATCAATGATCCCTACGTCAAAATGGCGCAACAAAAGGGGTATCGGGCCCGGGCGGCCTTCAAGCTGATCGAAATTCTCGACACCGAAAAACTGATGCGGCGCCGGCGATGTGGTCGTCGACCTGGGCTCGGCGCCCGGCAGCTGGTCGCAAATGGTGCGCGAACGCCTGGTGGGCCCGGCGGGGTTATGAGCGGGCGCATCATCGCGCTCGACATGCTGCCAATGGAGCCTGTGGCGGGCGTCGAATTCATCCAGGGCGATTTTCGCGAGGATGCCGTCCTAGCAACAATTAGAAATTTTGCTGGAATGGGCAGGCCGTAGACCTTGTGATTTCCGATATGGCCCCCAATCTGTCAGGGGTGGGGTCTGCCGATTCGGCTCGAATCCAGCATGTATGCGATCTGGCCCTCGAATTTGCCAGTGCACCATCTGAAGCCGGATGGCGCGCTGATCGTCAAGGCGTTCCACGGCAGCGGGTTTTCCCAGATCGTGGAATCGTTCAAGCAACGTTTCACCGGGTGGTCGAACGCAAGCCCAAGGCTTCGCGCATCAAGTCCTCGGAAACTTTCCTGGTGGGCCGGCGCCTCAAGGCTTAGATTTTTGCCAAACAGGATTCCTTCCGATCGGGTAGAATGGGTCATTGACATACGTGTCTGATCGTGCCGCATTTCCGGCAGGTTGGCCAGTCGGCATTACAAGTAGGAGATCGACCTTGAACAACTCGTTTTCCAAGGTTGCGGTCTGGATGGTGATCGCGCTGGTCCTGTTTACTGTCTTCAAGCAGTTCGACGGGCGCGCGACCACGGCAGGAAACCGTGACTTATACCCAGTTCATGACGACGCCAAGGCCGGCCGCATCCACAAGGTGGACATCCAGGGCGACACCCTGTACGTCACGCCCGATGCCGGCCGGCCGTACAGCCTCACCTCGCCTGGCGACCTCTGGATGGTGCCGCGAACTGGTGAAGTCCGGCGTGCAGGTGTCGGGCAAGGCCCGCGAAGAGCCTTCCTGTTCCTGACCAGCCTGTTCGTGTCCTGGTTCCCGATGCTGCTGCTGATCGGTGTATGGGTATTCTTCATGCGCCAGATGCAGGGCGGGGGCAAGGGCGGGGCGTTCAGCTTCGGCAAGTCGCGCGCCCGCATGATGGACGAAAACACGAACCATATTACATTTGCGGACGTCGCCGGTTGCGACGAAGCCAAGGAAGACGTCCAGGAACTGGTCGATTTCCTGCGCGATCCCACCAAATTCCAGAAGCCTGGGCGGCCGTATCCCCCGCGGCGTGCTGATGGTCGGTTCGCCCGGTACCGGTAAAACGCTGCTGGCCAAGGCCATTGCCGGCGAAGCCAAGGTGCCGTTCTTCAGCATCTCGGGTTCCGATTTCGTCGAAATGTTCGTGGGCGTGGGCGCTGCCCGTGTGCGCGACATGTTCGAAAATGCCAAGAAGCAGGCGCCTTGCATCATCTTCATCGATGAAATCGACGCGGTGGGCCGCCAGCGCGGCGCCGGCCTGGGCGGCGGCAACGACGAGCGCGAGCAGACGCTCAACCAGATGCTGGTGGAAATGGACGGTTTCGAAACCGGCCAGGGCATCATCGTCATCGCCGCGACCAACCGTCCCGACGTGCTCGACCCCGCGCTTGCTGCGTCCGGGCCGCTTCGACCGCCAGGTCGTGGTGCCGCTGCCCGATATCCGCGGCCGCGAGCAGATCCTGAAAGTGCATATGCGCAAGGTGCCGATTGGCCTCCAACGTCGATGCCAATGCGTCCTGGCGCGCGGCACCCCCGGTTTTTCGGGCGCCGACCTGGCCAACCTGGTCAACGAGGCCGCCTTGTTCGCCGCGCGCCGCAACGGCCGCACGGTCGAAATGTCCGACTTCGAAAAAGCCAAGGACAAGATCATCATGGGCGCGGAACGCCGCTCCATCGTGATGCCCGAGGAAGAGCGCCGCAACACGGCGTATCACGAGTCCGGCCATGCCATCGTGGCGCGCAGATGCTGCCCAAGACCGATCCGGTGCACAAGGTCACCATCATTCCGCGCGGGCCGTGCGCTGGGCGTGACGATGCAGTTGCCCGAAGGCGACCGCTACAGCATGGACAAAGAGCGCATGCTCAATACCATTGCGGTGTTGTTCGGCGGCCGCATTGCCGAGGAAGTCTTCATGCACCAGATGACAACCGGCGCTTCGAACGACTTCGAGCGCGCCACCGCGATCGCCCGCGACATCGTCACGCGCTATGGCATGACCGACACGCTGGGCCCCATGGTGTATGCCGAAAACGAAGGCGAAGTATTCCTGGGCCGCAGCGTCACGAAGACGACCCATGTGTCGGAAGCGACCATGCAAAAGGTGGATCCGGAAATTCGCGCGCATCATCGACTAGCAATACGCCGTGGCACGCAAAATCATGGAAGACAATCGCGACAAGATCGAAGCCATGACCGCGGCGTTGCTTGAATGGGAAACCATCGATGCGGACCAGATCGACGACATCATGCAAGGGCGTCCTCCACGCCCGCCGCAGCCTCCGGCCGTGCATAACAACGACACGCCCGATAGCCCGCCGCCCGCCGGCCAGCCTTCGGCTGGGGGCAATGCCGCTGCCACTCCCGTATAGGGGACCATGATTTCAGCCTTGGTATGTGGGCGCTTCGAGCTTGAACTCGGGCGCCCATTGATCATGGGTATAGTCAACGTCACCCCCGACTCCTTTTCCAGCACTTCCAGCGATTTCAGCCCCGATGCGGCGATTGCTCATGCCAGGCAGCTTATCGGCCAGGGGGCCGATATGCTCGACATAGGCGGCGAATCGACCCGTCCAGGCGCCGAGCCGGTGTCCGCCGCGGACGAAGTCGAACCGGATTCTGCCTGTCATCGAAGGCTTGCTCGGCGCCGGGGTGCCTTTGTCGGTCGATACCTTCAAACCCGCCGTCATGCGCGCGGCGCTGGATGCCGGCGCCGACATGATCAACGACATCTACGGGTTTCGCCAGCCCGGCGCGCTGGACGCGGTGGCGCGGTCCGCTGCGGCCTGTGCGTCATGCATATGCAGGGCGAGCCGAGAACCATGCAACAGCGGCCGCGCTATGGCGATGTGCTGCGCGAGATCGGCGATTTCCTGCGGGCGCGTGTCGGGCCATGGAAAATGCAGGCATCGACAGCCGGCGCATCTGCTGGACCCGGGTTTCGGTTTCGGCAAGACCACCGAACAGAATTATTTGCTGCTGCGGCGGCTCACTGAAATCGGTAATGCCAGTTATCCGCTGGCTGCTGGGCGTGTCGCGAAAATCCATGATAGGCCATGTCACAGGCCGGCTTCCCGCCGAACGGTGGGCGGCAGCGTGGCCGCGGCATTGGCCGGCGTGGCGCGGGGCGCGCGTATCCTCCGTGTGCATGATGTCGCGGCGACGGTCGGATGCGGTAAAAGTATGGCAGGCAATAGAACATGGGATCGTTCATAATGACAGAACGTAAATATTTCGGCACCGATGGCATGCGCGGCGAAGTGGGGGGGGCTGTCATCAACGCCGAGTTCGCCCTGCGCCTGGGTTATGCGGCCGGCCGGGTGCTGGCGCGGCAGTATCCCGGCCGAGGCCGCCCGACAGTGGTGATAGGCAAGGACACCCGTATTTCGGGCTACATGCTCGAGTCGGCGCTCGAGGCCGGCTTGTCGGCCGCGGGCATAGACGTCTTGCTGGCGGGTCCCATGCCGACTCCGGCGGTGGCCTATCTGACGCGCGCATTGCGGCTGGCGGCGGGCATCGTGATCAGTGCTTCGCACAATCCTTACCACGATAACGGCATCAAGTTTTTTTCGGCGCAGGGCATGAAGCTGCCCGACGAAGTCGAGCCGCAAATCGAGGCCGCCATTGACGAGCCATTGGGCTGCGTCAGCTTCCGAAGCCCTGGGGCGCGCGCGCCGCATCGACGATGCCGCCGGCCGCTATATCGAATTCTGCAAAAGCACGTTCCCCAACGAACTGGATTTGATCGGCCTGTAGATCGTGGTCGATGCCGCCCATGGCGCCGCGTATAACATTGCGCCGCACGTTTTCCGTGAATTGGGCGCCGAGGTTTCCGCCATCGGCTGCCAGCCTGACGGTCTGAATATCAATGAGGGCGTGGGCGCCATGCACCCCGAGCGCCTGGCCGACGAAGTGCGGTCGCGCGGCGCCGACATGGGCATTGCACTGGACGGCGATGCCGACCGTTTGCAAATGGTCGATGGCTCGGGGCGTATTTATAACGGCGACGAACTGCTGTATGCGATCGTGCGCGACCGCATGACCCAGGACCGCGTCGAAGGCGTGGTCGGCACGCTCATGACCAATTTCGCTTTTGAACAGCAGATGCAGGATCTGGGCGTGGCATTCGAGCGTGCCAAAGTCGGCGACCGCTATGTGCTGGAAGGCATGCAGAAGCGCGGCTGGCTGTACGGCGGCGAAGGCTCCGGCCACTTGCTGTGCCTGGATTGCCACACGACGGGCGATGGCATCATCGCCGCACTGCAGGTGTTGACGGCCATGAGCCGCAGCGGCAACAGTTTGGCCGAACTGGTGGCCGATCTGAAAATGTATCCCCAGAAAATGGTCAATGTACCATTGGTGCCGGGCGTGCAATGGCAGGCGCATGCCGGCCTGATGGCGGCCAAGGCCAAAGTCGAGCAGGAATTGAACGGCCGTGGGCGTGTCTTGATCCGCGCTTCGGGCACGGAGCCCAAGCTGCGCCTGATGGTCGAGGCGGAAGAAGTGTCGCTGGCTGACGAGGGTTTGCGGCAATTGCTTGAAGTAAATTTAACAAGCCCGTAACATCGCTATCAAAAACCTGTAATATTTCACCCGGATAATCGTGGGATGTTTACGGGAGACAAATATGCTCGAGCTTGCACGTACTCAGCCTGAGGTTCGCAGAGGCGCCACTTGGTCCCAGGCTTCCCCGGGCGGATTGGCGCTGGGACTGGCTCGCAGCAACGAAGAGTTGGAAGCAATCCAACGCTTGCGCTACAACATTTTCACCGAGGAAATGAACGTAGTGTTTCCCGAAGCGGTCGACGGTCTAGACTGCGACCGCTACGATCCCTGGTGCGAGCATCTGATGGTTCAGGAAATCGATACGGGGCGCGTCGTCGGCACGTATCGTATGCTGACGCCGGCCAATGCGAAAAATGCCGGCGGCTATTATTCCGAGTCCGAATTCGATCTTTCCGGATTGGGCGTACTGCAGCAAGAAGTGGTCGAGATCGGCAGATCATGCACTCATGCCGATTACCGTAACGGTTCGGTCATTATGCTGCTGTGGTCGGGCATTGCGAAACTGGTTCGCCAACTGGGCTTGCGCTATGTTCTGGGCTGCGCCAGTGTCAGTTTGCGCGACGATGGCGTGACCGCCGCCGAGGTATGGCGCCTGGCCAGCGAGGCGATGGCTGGCAACCCCGATTTGCCGCGCCTGGTTCCCTTGCACCCCTATCCGGTTCAACGGCAGGGCAGCGTATTGCCGGCCCGTGTGCCGCCTTTGATCAAAGGCTACCTGAAACTGGGGGCGGACATCTGCGGCGAACCGGCATGGGACCCCGACTTCAATACGGCGGATTTCCCGGTGCTGCTGGATATCAATCGCATGGATCCGCGCTACCGCAAGCATTTCGGCATAGCGTAGATCGATCGCGGGCATGCTTATGCGCCGCCTGCGGCGCTGATCCGGCCCGCGCTTGCTTCCGGGCGGATTTCGGCCAGCTCGAAATCAAAACCGGCTTTATTCCATTCGTGTTTTTCGGCTTGCAGCGAGAATTCTGTCAGGGGATGCGCTTTTAGCCATGCTTCGTCAGTATTGACGCGTATGCTGTTCCCGTTGGCTTTGATCATGAATGGCAAGTTGCCGAGATCGTCGCGGCGGCGCATCAGCAAGACGGCAAGCCGCAGGCAAAACAGGGTAAGCCATTTGGCGCGCGTGGGTTCCAGCACATGCAGCTTGCCTATCTTGCCTTGGTGTCCCAGGGCGAACAAGGCCAGCAAGGCCTGATCGTCGTTGGAAAATCCAGGCATGTCGGCATATTCGAGAATATAGGCGCTATGCTTGTGATAATCCGCATGCGTGATGCTGATGCCGATTTCATGCAAGTTGGCTGCCCAGCCCAGGGTTCGTTCCAGTTCCTGTTTTTCTGGCCCATCGGGTAGTTCCAGTTGCGCGAAGAACTCCAGGGCGGCGCGTTTTACCCGTTCGGACTGGCGCGCATCGACATGGTAGCGCTTCATGAACTGGCGCACGGTTTCATCGCGTTTGTCGTGCTGCGAATCGCGGCCCAGCAAGTCGTACAGGACGCCGACGCGCAAGGCGCCCTCGCCAGGCAGCATCATCTTGATCTTCAGTTCTTGAAAGGCCGCCATCATGATGGCCAGGCCGCCCGGCAGCACCAGCGAGCGATCCACCTTGAGGCCGGGCAATTCGCTCATGATGACCCTGCCGTCTTTGATAAGCTTGGCCTCCAGCTGTTCCATGCCGTCAAGGGTCAGGCCGCGTTTGGACATGCCGCTCTCGGTCAGGATGGCCAGCAAGCCTTTGGCCGTGCCCGATGACCCGTAGGCTTCTTGCCAGCCTGTCTTGCGGTACTGCCTGGAAATGCCTTCCAGTTCGCGTCTTGCGGCAAGTTGCGCTTGTTGCATGCGCGCTTCGGTAACGCGTCCGTCGGGGAAAAATTCGCGTGTATAGCTGACGCAACCCATATGCAGGGACGACATGTGCATGGGCTGGAAGCCTTTGCCGATAATGACTTCGGTGGAGCCGCCGCCGATATCTATCATGAGCCTGCGATTGGTCGAGGGGGGGAGCTCGTTGGTAATGCCCGAAAAAATCAGGCGGGCTTCTTCCTGCCCGGCGATGACTTCTATGGGAAAACCCAGCGCGGCTTCCGCGCGCGGCAGGAACTCGGCGACGTTGCGGGCGATGCGAAACGTATTGGTGGCGACGGCGCGCACCCGGTTCGGATGAAAGCCGTCAAGCCGTTCGCCGAATCGCTTCAGGACGGTAATGGCGCGCTGTATGGCTTCTTCGTCGAGGACTTTGTCGTCGTCCAGGCCGGCGGCCAGCCTTACCGACTCTTTGAGTCGGTCGATGGCGTAAATTTGCGCCATGCCGTCCTGTTGAACGACGCGTCCGATGGACAGCCGGAAGCTGTTCGAGCCAAGATCAACGGCGGCGAGTAGATAATCCATTATTTGGGGTGTTCTGCGGTGAATACCTCGTGATTATAAAGACCATGCCTGAATCGGAGTTTGCAAAGCGGCGGATTTATCAAAATAACCAGGAATTTTTGATAGTATGGGGCGAATAATCGGTAATCTTTCGCAATGTCACATAGCCGTAATAAAAATGAAGTAAAAGATTGCGTCACGTTCCTGCACGGATTTATTTAATGCTTCCTACGTCGTCCGACCCCACTTTGCTGAACCGGGAATTGTCCTTGCTCAAATTCAACGAGCGAGTACTGGCCATGGCCGAAAGTCCCGATACGCCCTTGCTCGAGCGCTTGCGTTATCTTTGTATCGTCAGCTCCAACGTGGACGAATTCTTCGAAATTCGCATTTCCAGCCTGAAGGAGCAGCAGCGCCAGAATCCGGCACAGGTCGGCGCGGACGGCTTTACTCCCGGCGAGGCCTTCGAACGGGTTCATGTCGTTGCGCATGAACTGGTCGACCGGCAAAACAGCCTGCTTACCAATGTGGTGCTTCCCAAGCTGCGGAGCGAGGGGATAGCATTGTTGAAACCCGCGGTCTGGACCGAGGAGTTGCGTGCATGGGCGCATGCGGTTTTCGAACGCGAAGTCATGCCCATGCTGACTCCTATCGGGCTGGATCCGGCCCATCCGTTTCCCCGGGTGTACAACAAAAGCCTGAATTTCATCGTAGCGTTGCACGGCCAGGACGCCTTTGGCCGCAGCGCATCCATTGCCATCGTGCAAGCGCCGCGCGCCTTGCCGCGCCTGATCAAAGTTCCTTCCGAGGTGTCCGGCATACCTCACGGCTATATAATGCTGACGTCGATGATCAGCGCGTTCGTGGGCGAGCTGTTCCCCGGGCTGGATGTCAAAGGCTGTTATCAGTGGCGGGTCACCCGCAACAGCGACCTGTTCGTCGACGAAGAGGAAATCACCAATTTGCGGCTGGCCTTGCAGGGCGAACTGTCGCAGCGCAATTTCGGCGCGGCCGTGCGCCTGGAAATCGATCAGGCCATGCCCGAGGTCCTTGAAACGTTCCTGCAAAAGGAATTTCATCTGGAATCGGTGGATACCTACCGCGTCAGCGGGCCGGTAAACCTGTCGCGCCTGATGCAATTGTGCAATGTGGTGGATCGTCCTGAACTGTTGTTTCCCGACTATCGTCGCCAAGATGCCCGCGCCGTTCGACTATGCGTGCTGGACAAGCCGGCCGATCTGTTTGGCGCGATAGCCGAGAAAGACCGCTTGCTGCACCACCCCTATCAATCGTTCCAGCCGGTCATCGATTTCCTGACCGCGGCGGCGCTCGATCCTGCTGTCGTCGCCATCAAGCAGACCATCTACCGCACCGGCGAAGACTCCGAGCTGATGCGCCTCTTGGTGGCCGCCGCGAAGGCCGGCAAAGAAGTCACGGTCGTGGTGGAGCTGATGGCGCGTTTCGACGAGCAGACCAATATCAACTGGGCCGCCAAGCTGGAAGACGTCGGCGCGCATGTCAGTTATGGCGTGGTGGGCCACAAGACACATGCCAAGATGGCGTTGGTATTGCGCCGCGAAAACGGCCATATCCGCCGTTACGGCCATTTGGGCACGGGCAATTATCACCCGCGCACCGCCCGGCTTTATACGGATTTCGGCCTGCTGACGGCCGATCGCGAATCTGTGCGAAGACATGGACAAGGTATTTTCCTTAGTTGACGGGCCTGGGCGCGCGGCGGCAGCTGAAACTGCTGCTGCAGTCGCCGTTCACCCTGCATGAAACCATGGTGGCCCTGATCCGCAACGAAGTCATCAACGCCAAGGCGGGCAAGAAGGCCCGCATCATGGCCAAGATGAATTCCTTGCTCGAACCGATGGTTATCGAGGACCTGTACAGGGCTAGCCAGGCGGGCGTCAAAATCGACCTTATCGTGCGCGGCGCTTGCGCACTGCGGGCCGGCGTTGCCGGGCCTGTCGGAAAATATACAGGTGCGCTCCATCATCGGCCAATTCCTGGAGCATTCCAGGGTGTTTTATTTTTACAACGATGGCGCAGAAAACGTATATTTATCGTCCGCCGACTGGATGGACCGCAATTTTTTCCGGCGGGTCGAGATCAGTTTTCCGGTACTAGACAAGGCGCTCAAAAAACGCGTCATCAACGAGGCCTTCACCTATGCCTTGCGCGACAATCAAAGGGCCTGGCGGGCGCTTCCTGACGGCTCCTACGTTAAAATCAAGGGTCGCGGCAAGCCTTTGAACCTGCATCACCAGCTCATTCAACAACTGGGTTCGTAAACAGTTCAGGCATTGTCACGAACATGTCATATTACGTACTTAATATAGCGGTTGTGCAGGGCTAACCTGTCTTAACTAGTCTCAGGTCAAGAGGACTCCTCTATGTTTAAACGCGCTTTTCTACAGATTTCGGTCGGTGTCGCTTTCGCTGCGGCATCCTTAACGGTTCATGCCGCTGACATTACCGGTGCGGGGGCCTCGTTCCCTTATCCTATTTATGCCAAATGGGCCGATCAATATCAAAAAGAAACAGGCAACCGCATCAATTACCAATCCATCGGTTCGGGCGGCGGCCAGCAGCAAATTATCGCCAAAACGGTTGATTTCGGCGCATCCGACGATCCAATGAAAGGCGCCGACCTGGACAAGAACGGTTTGTTCCAGTTCCCGGCTATTATTGGCGGCACGGTGCCCGTCGTGAACGTTGCCGGCATCAAGCCAGGCCAATTGAAGCTGTCCGGCCATGTGCTGGCCGACATTTTCCAGGGCAAGATCACCAAATGGGACGACGCCAAGATCAAGGCGATGAATCCCGATGTGAAATTGCCTAGCGCGGCCATCATCGTTGTTCACCGTTCCGACGGTTCGGGCACGACTTTCGGCTGGACCAACTATTTGTCCAAGGTTTCCCCTTCCTGGAAAGCGGAAGTCGGCGAAGGCAAATCCGTAAAGTGGCCCGCGGGTCAGGGCGGCAAGGGTAACGAAGGCGTCGCCGCCTACGTTCGCCAGCTCAAGAATTCGATCGGTTACGTCGAATACGCTTATGCCAAGCAAAACAGCCTGGCCTGGACTCAGCTTCAGAATAAAGACGGCAAGTTTGTCCAGCCAACGCAAGCGGCCTTTGCCGCCGCCGCCGCCAATGCCGACTGGAAGAGCGCTCCTGGAATGGGTGTTGTGCTGACCGAAGAGCCCGGTGCCGATTCCTGGCCTGTCACGTCGGCCAGCTTCATCCTGGTGCACAAAAAACAGGACAAGCCTGCAAACGCGACGGCAACTCTGGCTTTCTTCGACTGGGCCTTTAACAAGGGCGGCAAGCTGGCCCAAGACCTGGACTACGTGCCTATGCCTGCCGCTGTGACCAAGCAGATCGCGGACGCCTGGAAGACGGAAATCAAGGCCGCTGACGGCTCGGCAGTCTGGAAGTAAATGTAAATGGGTAACATCGGGTTCTCTATTGCCCGATGAGCCTCGCAAAGACGGTGCTGTGCAGATGGCGCCGTCTTTGTTCTGTAAAATTCACTGTAATTTGTCCCGACCGCATTTTTCTTGGTGCCCGTGTGTTTTTATATAACTGGTCTTTCCGCGAAACGCAAAAAAAACCGACATGAAAAATAATCAAAGCGCACTTATGGACGTCCTGTTCAAAAACCTGACGCGCACCTTCGCATTTTTTGTTTTCAGTCTGCTGGCAGCCATCATGATATCGCTGCTGTATGGCAGCCGCCACTCCATCGCGACCCACGGGATCGCCTTCTTGTGGACGAATAATTGGGACCCGGTCCAGAATATTTACGGCGCGCTTGTGCCGATAGCCGGCACAGTGCTGACGTCCCTCATCGCACTGGCGATTGCCGTGCCGGTGTCGTTCGGCATCGCCATGTTCCTGACCGAACTGTCGCCTATCTGGCTGCGCCGGCCTTTGGGCACCGCCATTGAAATGCTGGCCGCCATACCGTCCATTATCTACGGGATGTGGGGTTTGTTCGTGTTCGTGCCCATTTTCCAGGAATATGTGCAGCCGTATGTCATCGATTTCTTTGCCGGCGTTCCCGTCCTGGGCGATGTTTTTGCCGGACCGCCCTTTGGCATAGGGGTATTTACCGCGGGCCTCATCCTTTCCATCATGGTCATCCCTTTCATTACGGCGGTCATGCGCGACGTGTTCGATCTTGTCCCTCCGCTGTTGAAAGAATCGGCCTACGGCCTGGGCAGCACTACCTGGGAAGTGGTCTGGAAAGTGGTCCTGCCTTTCACGAAAACCGGTGTAATCGGCGGCATTATGCTGGGCTTGGGGCGCGCTCTGGGCGAAACCATGGCGGTGACCTTCGTGATCGGGAACGCCTTTAACCTGCCTTCGTCGATTTTTTCGCCTTCCAATTCCATCGCCTCGGCCCTGGCCAACGAATTCAACGAAGCCGGCGGCTTGCAGAAATCGGCGCTTCTGGAACTCGGCCTGATTCTTTTCCTGATTACCACCATAGTGTTGGCTTTCTCGAAACTCTTGCTACTTCGCCTGGCAAAAAGCGAAGGCACTTCGCACTAACCCGGGCCATAAGCCATGTTTACTTCTGATTCCATCGTCAATTTATCCAACCCGGTCTACAAGAAGCGCCAGCGCTTCAACCGGGTCATGCTGGGCCTGTCCGGGGCCACAGTGATATTCGGCTTGTTCTGGCTGTGCTGGATCATCCTGACCCTGTTCATCAAAGGCGGTTCGGCGCTGTCGATTACCTTGCTGACCGAAGTCACGCCGCCTCCAGGGGCCGACGGCGGCCTGCTGAATGCGATTCTGGGCAGCGTCATGATGGCGGTCGTCGGGACGATCATCGGCACGCCCATCGGCGTGCTGGCGGGAACCTACCTGGCCGAATATGGCAAGCGCGGCTGGCTGGCACCGGCAACCCGCTTCCTGAACGACGTGCTGTTATCGGCGCCTTCCATTATTGTCGGTCTCTTCATTTACGCCACCTATGTGGCCCAGGTAGGGCATTATTCCGGCTGGGCCGGCGCGCTTGCCTTGTCGATACTGGTCATTCCCGTCGTGGTCCGGTCTACCGACAACATGCTGCTGCTGGTTCCCAACAGCCTGCGCGAAGCGGCTGCGGCGCTGGGATGCCCCCAGTGGCGCATAGTCCTGAATATCTGCTATCGGGCTGCGCAATCGGGCATTATCACCGGCATTCTGCTGGCCATCGCCCGCATTTCGGGGGAAACCGCTCCTTTGCTGTTTACCGCGCTCAATAACCAGTTCATGTCGCTGAACATGAATGCGCCTATCGCCAACCTTCCTGTAGTGATTTTCCAATATGCGGCCAGCCCCTACGAAGACTGGAATCGTCTGGCCTGGGCGGGAGCCGTGCTGATTACCTTGCTGGTGCTGGGCATCAACATTGCCGCCCGCAGTCTTTTCCGTAAATAACAAATGTGGCGGGGAAGCTTGCTTCCTGCCGGGAATCCCAATATGTCGACCTCTACACCTACTATTGAACGCACGAAGCTGGAAGTCAAGAATCTGAATTTTTATTACGGCAAGTTCCGGGCCATAAAAGACGTGAACTTGTCCATCAAGGAAAACAAGGTTACGGCGTTCATCGGCCCTTCCGGCTGCGGCAAATCGACGCTGCTGCGCACGTTCAACCGTATGTTCGAGCTCTACCCTGGTCAGCGCGCCGAGGGCGAAATCAACCTGGACGGCGAAAACCTGTTGTCGTCGAAAACCGATATTTCCCTGATTCGCGCCAAGGTGGGCATGGTTTTCCAGAAGCCCACCCCTTTCCCCATGAGCATTTACGATAACATCGCGTTTGGTGTGCGCCTGTTCGAAAAACTTAGCCGTGGCGAGATGGAAGAACGGGTTGAATGGGCGTTGTCCAAGGCAGCCTTGTGGAACGAAGTCAAGGACAAGCTGAATCAAAGCGGCAACAGTTTGTCGGGCGGCCAGCAGCAGCGCCTGTGCATTGCCCGCGGCGTGGCAATCAAGCCCGAAGTCTTGTTGCTGGACGAACCTTGTTCGGCCCTGGACCCTATTTCCACCGCCAAAATCGAAGAGCTGATCGCCGAGATCAAGTCCGACTATACCGTTGTCATCGTCACGCACAACATGCAGCAGGCGGCGCGTTGCTCCGATTACACGGCATATATGTACCTGGGCGAATTGATGGAATACGGCGAGACCGACCAGATATTCGTCAAGCCCGGCCGCAAGGAAACCGAAGACTACATCACCGGGCGCTTCGGTTAAGGAAGCCAAAGGTAGCAATTTCGGCTTGACGCGCTGCGCTGCCGGCCGCATGCTGTAGATCGTGGGCGGGCAGCCTTCGCATCTGCTCGCGTGGTTTCCAGGAGAGCGCGCATGGCGAAGCCAGAGAAAAAGCAGAAACCCCCAGCCGCAGCCGCCGATGGCATGCAGGGCAAGGGCGAGGCTGTGCCTGGACTGGATCAAGGCGCTACCGGCCGTTACCTGGTATTGCTGGGTCAAGACAAGACCCAGGAAGCCATCCAGGCCTTGGGCGAAATGGCCGGTGTCGAAGTTATCGACGCCACGGCAAGCCAGAGCGGCGCATCTTCCCGATATAAACTGGCCGATCATTGCGCCATTGTCTTCGAACGAATTGGCGTGGCCTTGGTCAAGTGCGAGGCCGACAAGCATCAATTACTGTATATGGCCGCCGCGGGCGGCAATAATTCCATACTTGCCGTCGAGCCGGAAAGAAAGCTGAGCGCGATCGCCAGGCGGCAATCCATCGGTATTCCCGCTCCTGCACCTCCTACCGCTCCAGCGCCTCCTACCTCTCCTGTGCCTGCTCCCGCTCCTGTGCCTGCTCCCGCTCCCGTCATGCCCGGCGATGCATCGCTGGCGACTTATTTAATGGGATACCGGGACGCGGTGAATGATCTTGTCGGCCATGCCCTGGCCAGGAATGGCGCAGCCGAAATGCCTGGCCGGACGGCGCAGGCCGACGAAACCTCGGCGACCTGGGGGATCCAGCTTACCCGCTCGGCGATGTCCTCTTATACCGGCAAAGGCATACGCTTGGCGGTGCTGGATACAGGTTTGGACCTTGAACATCCCGACTTTTCCGGACGCGCCATCGTATCCCGTTCGTTCGTGGAAAATGAAGATGTGCAGGATGGCAACGGACACGGCACGCATTGCGCCGGCATCGCGGCCGGCCCCGCGGCGCCGGCCGCGCCGCCCCGGTATGGCGTGGCGGGCGATGTCGAGCTGTATATCGGCAAGGTACTCGATGACGAGGGCGGGGGCGCGGATGGCGAGGTGCTTGACGGCCTTAACTGGGCCATTGAGAATCAATGCCAGATTGTGTCGATGTCGCTGGGCAGCGCTTTGCAAGCCGGGCAAACGTATTCCAGGATTTTCGAAGAGGTAGCCAGGCGCGCGCTGGCCGCGGGCACCGTGATCATTGCCGCCGCGGGCAACGAAAGCCGGCGCCCGGATTTTATCGCTCCGGTTTCGCATCCGGCCAATTGTCCATCCATACTGGCCGTTGCCGCGATAGATCAGGATTTGCGGATCGCCCCTTTTTCAAGCGGCGGCCTTGTCGAAGACGGCGGCCAAGTGGATGTGGCCGCGCCGGGCGTCGCCATACTGTCTTCCTGGCCGGCTCCGCAGTTGCACAACACGATCAGCGGTACCAGCATGGCCACCCCTTTTGTGTCCGGAGTCGCGGCCTTGCTTGCCCAGGCGGAACCCGATGCGCGTGGACGCGTTTTATTGAACTTGATTCTGCAACATACGCGCCGCCTGGCCCTGTCGTCCCGCGATGTCGGGGCCGGCCTGGTTCAGGCGCCCTGACATTTCACAGGCCATTCCATGTCCCGGATTCTTGTTTCCATCATCATCGACGAATCCTATCTTGCGCGGTTTGCCGAGATCGTGGAGAACTGCAAGGCCGCCGGCATGGCGGTGCAGCGGGAAATGATGGCGGTGGGCGTCGTGTCAGGCACGATAGACTCTTCCCGCATTGAGGTCCTGTGCCAGATCGAAGGCGTGCTCCAGGTCGAGGAATCACGCACTGTCAGGAGGATAGGCAAGCCGCCGCTCCAGGCTGCCGGCAAACCTCCAGGCAGGCCGGAGTAGCGCCCGGGGCGCGTAATCCGGCGCCAGTTCCCCATGGCTTAGTTCCAGTTGCCGCCTTTGCCGCCGACGCTATAGCGGCCCGCGCCCAGCATGGCAACCGCAAGCGCGCCAAACAGATACAGGCCCTGAAGCTCAAGCCGCCAGCCGCCGCTGCCGCCCAGTTGAAACAGTTGCCCGCTGTGGGCCAGTGCTATCGCAACCACCATATTGACCAGAATCAGTAGTCCGCCCAGGCGCGTGTACAGGCCGAAAATCAATAGTAGCGGGGCAATGACCTCGCCAATATAGGCGGCCCAGGCGAAAAAAGCGGGCAGGCCGTGCGCGGCCATCATGCTTTCGATGGGGCCGATGCCGTGCAGCATTTTGGCGACGCCATGCAGCAAGATGAGTATGCCTATCGTCAGGCGCAAGACTAGCTTGCCTAGATCGTCAAAGCTGGAAGAAGACATATGTTGATTCCATAACGGCGCAAAGAGCGCCATTATAAGAGAGTGCGAGGAAGGTTGTTGTCACTGCCGCCGATATTGCTCAAACGCTTTCAGGCATTTGGCCGCGATAGGTCGATACCAAGCCGGGAAACTGCGAAAACGGTATTTTCAGTTCATCTTCGCTTTTGACCAGCTCGTTGCCCAAGTCATCGACGATGATGGCGCTGGGATGTGTTTCGAGCAGAATCTGATGCATCTGTTCGGATGTGCCGTAGCAGTTCATGGGCACCAGGATTTTTCCGGCGGCCAGTATGGCCAGCATGCTGACCAGATACTCCATGGAATTGGCCGCGCACAGGCCGACCCGCGACCCTGGCGCGGGATCTTTTACCTGCAGCGCCACGGCTAGCGCGCTTACCGCCGTTACCAGTTCGGTGTAGCTGACCTGGCTGTTTGCGTCTTCGATCGCGACCTCGTCGCCGTGGTGTTGCGCCAGATTTTTCAGGAGATCCAGAGATAGCAGCATGCAGACGGCCTTTGAAGAAATGAATATGAGCTGGAGTATAGATAGCAATGTCGACGGCCTTTGAATAAATTTCTAAGGGTTTCCCCTTTAATTCCCATTTTTTGGGAATTTATTTATCGTTTTTCGGGAAATTTATATATTCTTCAAGCTGGCAAGAAGCCGGCAATGCCTTATTGCGCCTTGGGCCGCGGCCCCTACTACGAATTTTCCACGCTCCATGCAAGAACAAGTCACTAAAGGCGGCGCCGAACGCGTCCTGTTTGTACTGGCCACTTTGGCCCGGTTGGAACGTTCGGTGTCCATGGCCGAGCTTGTCTTCGAAACAGGCCTGGCCCAAAGCACGCTATACCGGCAATTGTCCTTGTTGAAGCGGTGGGGTTTCGTCGTCGACAGCAATAACGGCTATGCGCCGGGGCCCATGTGCTTGCCGCTGGCCTGGGGCTTCGACCAGTCTTCGTACCTGGTGCAAGAGGCGCATACCGAGCTGGAGCAATTGTCGCGGACCAGCGGCGAATCCATAGGCTTGTTGGTGGCGGCCAATAATCAGGCGGTTTGCCTCGACATGATCGAGAGCCGGCAGCCTTTGCGTTGTTCGTTTGTAAAAGGCCGCGGCCTGCCGTTGTGCAGGGGCGCTTCGGCCAAGGCATTGCTGGCTTTCATGAGCAGCGAGGGACAAGCGGCGGCGCTCAGACGTTTGCAGCAAGAACGGGTGATCACCGCCGAAGAGCGCCTGCGGCTTGCCGGTGAGTTGCAATCCATACGGGCGCAAGGCTATGCCAGTACGGACAGCGAAGTCGATGCCGGGGTCTGGGGTATCAGCGCGCCCGTATTTCAGCAAGTCGGGCAGGCTGCCGCGGTCATAACGCTTATGGTGCCCAATACCCGTATCGGCAATCGTGCGCAATCTTTTACCGATATGACGGTGCGTGTCGCATCGCGTATCTCTTCAAGGCTGCAAAGCCTTTAAACAACACAGTGAAAATGGAGTCGTCATGACATCACGAAAAAAATTATTAGCCGCCTTGCTTGTGGTTTCGTTGAGCAGCTTTGCAGCCGTAAGCCATGCTGCATCCGATACGGTCCGCATCGTTACGGATTCCACTTTTCCTCCCATGGAATTTATCAAGGCGGGCCAGCGCACTGGCTTTGACATAGAAGTTACCGAAGCCCTGGTCAAGGAAATGGGGAAAAAACTGGAATGGACCGATATTGATTTCAAGGGCCTGATTCCCGCGGTGCTCTCGGGGCGCGCCGACGCCGCCGTGTCGGCCATTTACATTACGGATGAGCGCAAAAAGGTTGTCGATTTCACCGATTCGTATTACGCGGGCGGGCTGGTGGTCCTGACCAAGAAGGACGGTCCTGTCAAATCCTTGAAAGACCTGGACGGCAAGAAAGTATCGGTGCAGGTCGGCACCAAGTCGGTCAAGTATTTGCAAGACAGCTATCCCAAAGTGCAGCGCGTCGAGGTAGAGAAAAACGAAGAGATGTTCAACCTGGTCGGCATCGGCCGTTCGGATGCCGCGGTTACCGGCAAGCCCGCCGCCAAGCTTTATGCCCAGGCCCATCCGAATCTTACGGTGCTGGACGAGCAAATCACGACGGAAGAATACGGTATCGCCGTCAGTAAAGCCCAGCCTGGGCTGACCAAGGAATTCAACGCCGCTTTGCAACGCATCAAGGCGAATGGCACGTACCAGAAAATCGTCGATAAATGGTTTGAAGGCAGTGCCAAATGAACTTTGATTTTACGCCGGCATTTACCGACTGGAGGGCGCTGCTCAGCGGGGCGGCCATCACCGTCGAGGTGACGGTTTGCGCGCTGGTTTTATCGTGCATCCTTGGCTTGCTGATAGGCATAGGGCGCCTGAACCCCCGGCGCAAGGCATTGTATGGCTTTTGCACGGTTTATTTATCGTGCTTTCGCGGCACGCCATTGCTGGTTCAATTGTTCATCTGGTTTTTCGGCTTGCCGCGCTTTGGTATTTTATTGCCGGCTTTTGCCTGCGGGGTGCTGGGACTGGGTATGTATTCGGCGTCGTATGTGTCCGAAATCGTGCGCGGCGCCATCCAGTCTATAGACCGGGGCCAGATGGAAGCGGCCCGTTCATTGGGCATGTCGCAGACCCAGGCCATGTTCAAGATCATTTTGCCCCAGGCTTTTGTCCGCATGATTCCGCCTCTGGGCAATGAATTCATATCGCTTATCAAGAACTCGGCGCTGGTGTCGCTGCTGACCATCCATGACCTGATGCATGAAGGGCAAAAAATTATCAGCGTGTCTTACCGGTCCCTGGAAATTTATCTGGTCATTGCGGTGATCTATTGGATCATGACCACCTTTACAACTGTCGTCTTGCGCCGTATCGAGCTACGTTTGAAAGCAGGAGGGATGGTGCAATGACAAATCCCGCGATGATCAAAATCAGTCAGCTGCACAAGTCTTACGGCAGCAACCAAGTGCTCAAGGGCGTGGATCTGGAAGTGGATCTTTCGCAGGTGGTGGTGGTTATCGGGCCCAGCGGGTCGGGCAAAAGCACCTTGCTGCGCTGCTGCAACGGCCTTGAGCTGGCCCAGGAAGGCACCATCGATATCTGCGGCCAGCGCCTTATCGAACACGGCGCCATTTTGCCCGAGAAAGATCTTAACCGGCTGCGTACGCAGGTGGGCATGGTTTTTCAGTCATTCAACTTGTTTCCGCATTTGACCGCCCTGGAGAACGTAGCCATCGGCCCCAAGACCTTGCGCGGCATGAGCGCCGCCCAGGCCGAGACGCTGGCCATGGGCCTGCTGGCCAAGGTAGGGCTGGGCGAGAAAGCCCACGCTATGCCGGCCAGTTTGTCGGGTGGGCAAAAGCAGCGCGTAGCCATTGCGCGCGCCTTGGCGATGGAACCGAAAGTGATGCTGTTCGACGAGCCTACATCGGCGCTCGATCCCGAACTGGTGGGCGAGGTGCTCGGTGTCATGAAGCTTTTGGCCAAAGAGGGCATGACCATGATGGTGGTGACCCATGAAATGGGCTTCGCCAAGGAAATGGCCGACATGGTAGTGGTAATGGACGGCGGACGCATCATTGAAGCCGACGTACCCGACGTTATTTTCAAACGCCCGAAGCAAGAGCGCACGCGAGCATTTCTGCAAGCGGTGTTAAAAAGCGAAGAGCCCGCGCTATGAACTTGCCCGCTAATCCCTGGCACGGGCGCAATGATTCCGGCGAGCAAGGCGACACGCGCCGTTTATTCCAGGTCGTTAACACCAGCGGGTCCGGCTACGCTACCGGAAGCGCGGTGCTGATGGGCTTTGCCAGCGATGCCGGTGTCAAGCGCAACCAGGGCCGCCCTGGCGCCCGCCTGGGGCCGCAAGCAATACGCGGCATGCTTGCCGGCTTGCCCGCGCACGATTTGCGGGAGTTCTGGGATGCCGGCGATGTCGTGTGCGACGGCGATCAATTGGAAGCGGCGCAGGCGGAGCTGGCCAACCGCGTCAGCCAGATACTGGGCGCCGGCGCAAGGCTGGTCGTTCTGGGGGGCGGCCATGAAATTGCATGGGGCAGCTTCCAGGGCCTGAACAAGCACATCGCCAAACAGAATGCACGGGCAACAGCCGGTTCAGCCCAAGCTTCCATCCTCATCGTCAATCTGGATGCGCATTTCGATTTAAGGACCAGCCGTCCGGGCAGCTCGGGTACGCCATTCGATCAAATACTGGAGGCCTGCCGCGTGCAGCGGCAACCGGTAACCTATGCCTGCTTCGGCATCTCCAGGCTGGGCAACACGCGTGGTTTATTCAACCATGCCGACCAGTTGGGCGCCGTCTATGTGGAAGATACCGCCATGCAGGAACGCCATCTGGATGAACGCCTGACCCAACTGGACAGGCTGCTTGAACAGGCCGGCCACGTCTACCTGACTATAGACCTGGATGTATTGCCTGCCGCCGTGGCTCCCGGCGTGTCGGCGCCGGCGGCTTACGGCGTGCCCATGAGCGTGGTCGAGGCGTTTGTCGAACGCGTCAAAGGCTCCGGCAAGCTGCGCCTGGCCGATATTGCCGAAATGAATCCCGATTTCGACATCGATAACCATACCGCCCGGGTCGCGGCGCGGCTGGCCTGGACGTTGATGGCGCCTTGATACATACAGCAATGCTGTTAGCATGGCACAGCAAAATCCTTATTTCGACGCGCGAAGGACGCCAGACTATGATGACTACCAGCAGGGCATGGGTGCGGCAGGCAATACGCAAGATCGAGGCCGATTTCAATCGGTCGGCCGATACGCATTTGATACCCCTGGCTTTGCCGGCGTATCCAGGCATTCATTTTTATCTGAAAGACGAATCCAGCCACCCCACGGGTAGCCTGAAGCATCGGCTGGCCCGTTCGCTTTTCCTGTATGCCTTGTGCAACGGCTGGCTGAACCGGCAAAGCACGGTCATCGAGGCATCGTCCGGATCGACGGCGGTTTCCGAAGCCTATTTCGCCCGCCTCATCGGCCTGCCTTTTGTGGCTGTCATACCCAAAAGCACCTCGCTGGAAAAAATTGCCGCCATCGAGTTCTATGGCGGACGTTGCCATCTGGTGAATTCGGGCCGGGAAATCTATGGGGAGTCCGAAAGGCTGGCGCGCGAGCTTGGCGGCCATTACATGGACCAGTTCACCTATGCCGAGCGCGCGACCGATTGGCGCAGCAATAACAATATCGCCGAGTCCATATTCAGCCAGATGCGCCAAGAGCCGCATCCCGTGCCGGCCTGGGTGGTTTGCAGTTGCGGCACCGGCGGCACCACGGCCACCATCGGCAGGTATATCCGTTATCAGGATTTCAACAGCCGGGTATGCGTTGCCGACCCTGAAAACTCGGTGTTCTTCGATGCCTATGCCAAAGGCGACAATACGCTGGAGCTTGAAACGGGTTCCTTGATCGAAGGCATAGGCCGGCCGCGAGTGGAGCGTTCGTTCATTCCCAGCATTATCGATCGCATGGTCAAAGTGCCGGACATCGCTTCCCTGGGCGCGTTGCGCTATCTGGAGCGCAGTCTGGGGCGGCGTTGCGGCGGATCCACCGGCACCAATTTTGTCGCGGCCCTGCATTTGGCCCGCGAGATGCATCACGACGGTGAGGAAGGCGCCATCGTTACGGTATTGTGCGATGGCGGCGAGCGCTATTTGCAAACTTATTACGACGATGGCTGGCTTGCCGCCCGCAATATCGACATCGCCCCCGCCGTCGCGGCGATCACGGCTTGCGCGACGCATGGCGACGCCATGCCGTGGGCGCTGGCCGAGCATGTTGCGCTATAAATAAACAAGCCATTTATGTGCGCTTTTGCGCTGTCAACGACGCCATACTTCTTGCAGACGCCGGGATAGCGAAGCTTGCCGCCGCTGCGCCTGGCTGACTACCCAGGCCGGCGCGCCGATGTCCCTAAGAATGTGCGCATCCATGGCCAGGACGTGAGGCAGGGCGGTGGCCCATGCTTGATCGCTTGTCTGGACTTTGCGCCGCGATTGCCATGCCAGGCAAAGACGGCGCCACAGGCTGCGCGCTATCGGGGAACGCTGGGCGATGCCGTCCAACAGGGAGATATCGGGGGTGTTGACGGGTAGGGCTGTCATGGCAATCCTTATTGAGGAACGATATTGGTAAGCTTAAACATCCAGCACTGACATGGGAATCAACTTGTTTTACCCATTCTGGTCGGATATTCTTACCAAATGTCCAGATTGCCCTTGAATACCTTGCCTGCTTTCCGTTGCGTTGCCGAACTGCAGAACTTGCGCGCGGCGGCCGATGTCCTGCACCTGACGCACAGCGCGGTCAGCCAGCAAATACGCGTACTGGAAGAACAGCTTGGCTTTGCGCTGTTCGAGCGTCGCGGGCGCCGTGTAATCCTGAACGCCGCCGGCGCAGCCTTGTTGCGCAGTGTCCAGTCTGCGCTGGCGCAGCTCGATGATGGCGTGCAGGCTGCCGCCGCGGCCGCTTGCGGAATCGAGCAGCGGCTCCGGCTAACGGTGTTGCCTTCATTTGCGCAACGCTGGCTGCTTCCACGCATGAGCCGCTGGCGCGAGCGCTATCCCGACCTTGCCCTGGAAATCGACGCATCGCAGCAATCCGTCGATTTGCAGCGGGAAGGTATTCATGCGGCGATACGGCAGGGCACGGGTCCATGGCCGGGGCTGGAGTCCGAGCGTTTATTCAATACGCCCATGCCCCTGTTTGTGGTTGGCTGCGCCATCGATGCCAGGCGGCTGGTGGGGCAGGCCCCGGCGGCGCTGCTGCGCGAGCCCTTGCTCGGTGATCGGGAAATTTGGCGCAAATGGTTCGAGGCGGCCGGTTTGCGGGCGCAGGTGACGCCCGTGGCCGAATTCAACGATATGGGTCTAATGCTGCAGGCGGCCGAGCAGGGCCTGGGACTGGCGCTGGCGCGCGAGCTTTTGGCGGCCGACGCATTGCGGGAAGGCCGCTTGATCAAGTTGTCGCCGGTTTCAATCGAGCATGACAGCGGGCAGGCCTATCATCTGGTTTATCCGCCGACCCTGCGCGACTGGCCGCCCCTTGTTGCGCTGCGGCTATGGATTAACGATGAATTGGAGATTTCGTTGCGGGACTTGCGGCGGACTGATTCAGGTTTATGAAGTCTCTTATGGCGTTTTCATAGGCTGGGCCGCTGCGGCTGGCGCCCGAGTGCGATGCGCCTTCTATTTTGACCAGGCGCTGCATCGATCCGCGGCGTTTGCTTGCCGCGGCAAACAGTTCATCGCTCATGGCTTGCGGTACGACGCTGTCGTTTGTGCCGTGCAAGAACAGGATGGGGCTGCGTACTTGCCGGATTGCCGCGATGGAATTGAATGGTTGGGTCACCAGCATGGCCAGCCCCGGCATGTTGGCGAACCGGCTGGCGGGGATCATGCTTCGGGTATTGGTAAAAGTGGACTCAAGGATCAGGCCGGCAAATTCGGGTTGATCCGCTTGCGCCGCCATGCCCACGGCGATAGCGCCGCCCAGGCTATGGCCATATACAAAGCGGCGTGCCGGATCGGGCTGGCGGCGCTCCAGCTCCTGGAATGCCGCGCGGGCGTCTTCGATGGCGCTGGCTTGAGATGGCAGCAGGGAACTGGAGTCGCCGAAGCCGCGGTAGTCGATGGCCAATACCGAGAAGCCCATGTCCACCCACCGTTCGATACGGAAGACACTGCCATTCAGGTTCCAGCGCGAGCCATGCAGGTAAAGCACGGTGGGCGCATGTGGCTTGGCGCTGGGCAGGTACCAGGCCCTGATCGTGTCATTGCCGGGAAGCGCGATATCGAAGAGTTCCGTGCCGGGCAGGGGTTCGCGCCACCAGCGGCTATCGCCGAGCTCGACTGAAAATATGGTTGCCCGTTGCCAGCGGTCCAGCGCGACATAGCCGCCAGCCGCGGCAAGCAGCAGGCAGGCGAGAATCAGAAGGGCGGAGCGCGGGCGGATACGCATGGTCAAGTACAGGGTGGAAAAACGGCAGATAGTAAGATACCCGGTTCGAGGCGTAAGGCCGCGCTATTCGGCGTTGCGTCGCGCCTGGGCCGGTTTAATTCTTTCCAGGGTATCCCAAGTGGTCTCGATCCTAGCATGAATGATGTAACGATTTCCGAAACGGACGGTGTGCGCAGCCTGCATTTTGGCACCCATTGGGTGCAAGGTTCAATGCGGGTGGCCGATCCTGACGCCATCGAGCTGGAATATGTGCAGCAAATGATGATGTGGGCGCTTTTCATCCCGGCGCCGCGCTCTATTGTCCAGCTTGGGCTGGGGGCGGGCGCATTGACCAAATTCTGCTACCGTCATTTTCCTGGTGCAACCGTCGCGGCTGTCGAATTGAGCCGGGCCGTAATCGAGGCGTGCCGGTCCAAGTTCGCCTTGCCGCCCGACGATGCCCGGCTTAATGTCATGGAAATGGACGCCATGGCTTTTGTCATGGATCCCGCCAATCACGGGACGATAGAGGTGCTGCAGGTCGATTTGTACGACGCCCAGGCCCTAGGCCCGGTATTTGGCTCTGCCGGGTTTTATCAAGCTTGCGCGGATTGCCTTCTGCCCGATGGCATGATGACAGTCAATCTGTTTTGCGATTATCCCGATCACGGCAAGAATCTGGAGGCCATGGAGCAGGCATTCGAGGCGGTGGCCTGGTTGCCGGAAGTGCATGACGGCAATGTCGTGGCGATCGCGTTCAAGCGGGCGCCGGACGTGGATTTCAGCGATCTGTATCGGCGTGCGGCGGTCGTTCGCGCCGAACTGAAATTGCCCGCTGAGTCGTGGGTGGATGGCCTGCAAAGCTGGATGCAATAAGCACGATCGGCATTCTTGCCGCGTCGTCGGCGGGCATGGGGGCGGATGCGGCGGCTCGCCCGGAGCGAAATGAAGATCGCCTCCGTATTCGTGCTTGCTGCTAAAGTAAGCGGATACGCAATATTAATCAGACCGGGGGAGCGCCATGTTGCCGGCAAGGCCAGAAAGCTATGAGGACATGCGCGAGCGGTTTGAGTGGTCTATTCCGCTGCGCTACAACATCGGCGCGGACGCATGCGCCAAGTGGGCCGAGCGCGAGCCGGACAGGCTGGCGCTACTACATGTACGCCAGGACGCAACAGTCGAGAACTACACGTTCGGGCAGATACACGAAGCGTCCAACCGGCTTGCCAATCTGTTGGCCGACAGGGGGATGCAGGCGGGCGACAGGATAGGGATTCTTTTACCGCAGGATCCAATAACCGCCATTGCGCATATTGCCGCCTATAAATCGGCTTGCATCGCTATCCCCCTGTTTTCGCTGTTCGGCCCCGAGGCCTTGCAGTTCAGGCTGGCTGATAGCGGGGCAAAAGTGCTGATCACCAACCACGAGGGTGCGGCAAAGCTGGCCGGCATACGCGATCGCTTGCCGGCATTGACACAGGTGTTCAGCATAGATGGCGCCTCGTCCGGCGCGCTGGATTTGCATCGGGAAATGGCCGGTTTCAACAGTGATTTTTCCTTGGTCGATACGTCCGCCGGCGATCCCGCCGTCATTATCTACACTTCCGGAACAACCGGCCAACCCAAGGGGGCCTTGCATGCGCACCGCGTGCTGCCGGGCCATTTGCCGGGAGTGGAAATGTCTCACAATTTTTTTCCGCAGGAAGGCGATCGTATCTGGACACCGGCTGATTGGGCGTGGATAGGCGGCTTGTTCGATGTGCTGTTGCCCGCCTGGCATCACGGCGTTGCCGTCGTCGCCCATCGTTTCCAGAAGTTCAGTCCGGAGGCCGCTTTTCAGTTTTTGCAGGATTTCGGTATTCGCAACACGTTTTTGCCGCCCACGGCGTTGAAGATGATGCGCTCCGTCGCCAATCCGGAGAGCCGCTGGAACTACCGGCTGCGCTCGGTGGCCAGCGGCGGCGAAACGCTGGGCGCGGAATTGCTGGATTGGGGACGGCGCACTTTTGGCCTGACGATCAATGAGTTTTATGGTCAGACGGAATGCAATATGACGGTATCGTCGTGCGCCGACATCATGCCTGCCCGCCCTGGCGCGATTGGCCGCCCTGTGCCGGGACACCGGCTTGCGATCGTGGACGAGAGCGGCAAGTTGTGCAAGCCGGGTTCGACTGGCAATATCGCTGTCCGCCGCCCGGATCCCGTCATGTTTTTGGAGTATTGGAATAACCCAGAGGCGACGGCGGGTAAATTTATCGGCGACTGGCTGCTGACAGGCGATATCGGCGCGATGGACGAAGACGGTTATATTCATTTCGTTGGGCGCGACGATGATGTCATTACATCGGCGGGCTATCGCATCGGGCCGGGCGAAATCGAAGACAGTATCCTGCGGCATCCGGCGGTAAAAATGGCGGCGGTGGTTGGCATTCCCGACGCCCGGCGGACCGAGATTGTGGTGGCGGTGCTGGTGTTGCACGATAATCAGCGCCCCGGCGATGCCCTGAAGCGGGAAATCCAGGAGCACGTCAAGACGCGGCTGGCGGCGCACGAGTACCCGCGCGAAATTTTCTTTATCGATGAATTGCCCATGACCGCCACGGGAAAGGTGATACGCCGCGAGTTGCGGGAGCGCGTGACGCAGTGGCGAAGCGATGAGGGTAAGTCCTAGGATTTCGGCAAGCGCCGCCCCAGAGGCGGTAATGTCTTTTCCACATGGCGGGCGACCTTTTCCAATTCCTTCCAGAAAGCTTGTGCGGCGGGCGAGGGATGTCGGTCGCGGCGTTGCAGGATGCCTATGGTGCGCTGCGCCGTGTCGTCGTCGATAGGACGGCAGGGCAGATCCTGCAAATATAGCGCGGGCAGGGCCAGGCGCGGCAGCAGCGCCACGCCTAGCCCTTGCCGCACCAACTGGACGGCGGTAGCCATGTGCGTCACATCGTACCGAAGGCCGACCGGCGTCGGGCTATTGGCCACGGCGCGATCGAACTGCGCGCGCGCACTGGATCCTTGGGACAGGAGTATCAGGTCGAACGGAACCAGTTCGTCCCAATGCAGGCTTTCCATGTCGGCGACAGGATGCCCGGGTTTATATACCGCGACAGAAAGAATCGGCGACCAAAGGCTGGAAGTCCAGGTCGGGGGCGGCGCCCAGCAGGGTGGCCAATGCGAATTCGATTTGATTGGTGCGCAGCATCGCCAGGAGATCATCGTTGTGCGCCTCGACCACCCTTATCTGCAGCCCCGGATACTTGTGCTGGAGCGCGCCGAGCGTGGCCGGAATAAGGGTGAGGGCGGTGGATGGCAGTGCGCCCAGTACGATGGCGCCGCGCTTTACGGCAGCCAGGTCCAGCATGCTGCGGTAGGCTTCTTCCAGGTCGGTTACCGGACGCTGGATACGAGCCAGGAACTCTTCCCCCGCCGCCGTAAGGCCGATGCTGCGCGTCGTGCGCTCGAACAGCCGGACATCCAGAATGACTTCCAGGTCCTGGATCAGCGAGGTGAATGACGGTTGTGTCACGCCGAGGCGATCCGCGGCATGGGTGAACGAACCGGTTTCCGCCGCGAGCAATAAGGCCTTGAGAGAGCGGTATTTTATATTTATAGCCATTGGCTAATAATAATAGAAAAATATCTATTTGTGTCTATGAATTGGGTGCTGGAAGATAGCGTTCTTGTTAGCTTCTTCGACTTCGAGACATTATGGATATTCCTGTCACGCCTTTTCTCGTCGGCAATTCTTGGCGCCAAGGCGCCGGCGACGGCCATATCATCACATCCATCAATCCGGCCGACGGCAGCATTGCGGGTCGAGTGGCGCGAGCCACTCCCGAGGATGTCGACGACGCTGTCGCGGTTGCCTGGGAGGCCTTCCGCAATAAGCCCTGGCGCACATTGCGGCCGGACCAGCGTGCTGCGACGCTGTATGAAATCGGCCGCCGGCTGCTGGCCGAGCGCGATGCGCTGGCGCGCTTGCAAATGGCCGACAGCGGCAAGCCGCTGAAAGAATGCCTGAACATGGTCGACAGCGCGGCGGGGCATTTCCGCTATTACGCCGCCGTTTGCGAGACCTGGCAGAACGAAGTTACCTCGCCGCGCGGAGAGTACTTCTCCTTGGCGCTGGCCGAGCCCTTTGGCGTGGTCGCCTGCATTACGCCGTGGAATTCGCCCATCATGAACGAGGCGCAAAAGGCGGCGCCGGCGCTGGCGGCGGGTAATGCGGTATTGATCAAGCCCTCCGAAGAGACGCCTCAATTGGCAATCGAATTGGCGCGCATCTGCGCCCAGGCCGGATTGCCGCAGGGCTTGCTGACGGTACTGCCGGGCCTGGGCGAGGATGTGGGCGCCGCGTTGGTGAAGCATCCCGGCGTGCGCATGGTGTCTTTCACCGGCGGAACGGAAACCGGCCGCGCCATCGGCGCCATCGCCGGCCAGCGCCTGATACCCGTCGGGCTGGAGCTGGGCGGCAAGTCGCCTCACATCGTGTTTGATGACGCCGACTTCGACAAAGCGGTCGCGGGCGTCATTTCGGGCATTTTCGGTTCCGCCGGACAAAGCTGCGTGGCGGGTTCGCGCCTATTCGTCCAGAAAAGCATTTACGACCGTTTTCTCGACACATTGGTAGAGCGCACGCGAGCCATACGCGTCGGCATGCCTGATGATCCGGCCACCCAGATGGGACCGCTGGTTTCGCGCGCGCATCGCGACAAGGTCGCCGGCTACGTCGACCTCGCCCGCAAGGAAGGCGGCAAGATCCGCGTCGGCGGCGAGCTGCCTGCCGATCCGGAACTGGCCAATGGCTATTTCTATATGCCGACCGTGATCGACGGCTTATCCAACAAGGCCCGCGTGTGCCAGGAGGAAATTTTCGGCCCTGTCCTTGTGGCGCTGCCATTTGCGGATGAAGCCGATGTGATCGAGCAAGGCAACGATACGCCGTTCGGGCTGGCCGCGGGAATGTGGACGGGCGATTACGCACGCGCATGGCGGGTGGCCCGCGAGTTGGAGGCCGGCTCGGTCTGGATCAACACCTATAAGCAATCGCATATCGCCACCCCTTTTGGCGGCTTCAAGGACAGCGGTATCGGACGCGAGAAGGGCCTGCACGGCTTGCGCCTGTACAGCCAGGTGAAGAGCCTTTATTGGGGCATGCACGAAAAATCATTGGGACTTTAAAAACCTGGAGCGTTAAGAATGACGGAAAAGAAACGAGGAAAGGCGTTGAACCTGGGCGAATCGCGCATCTTGATCGCGGGCGCCGCGAGTCTTGTGGGTTCGCACACGGCCGACCTGCTGCTGGAGGCGGGCGCGCGTGAGGTGATTTTGCTGGATAATTTCGCGTTCGGCTCGATGGAGGCCATCGCGCATCTGGCGGACAATCCAAGGGTCAAGGTATTGCGTGCCGATCTGATGCGTTTGCCCGATTTGCTGGCGGCCACCGAGAATGTGGATGGCGTGGTGCATTTGGCGGCTTATATGACGCTGGGTTTTGCCCAGACGTCCTGGCAAGCGGTGGATGTGAATATCCGCGGCGCCCAGAACATGCTGGAAGCATGCCGCGTCAACAAGGTAGGAAAAGTGGTTTTCGCATCCTCCAATGCCGTCTATGGCTACGGCGCCGGCATCCACGGCGCCCTGGTGGAAAACGGGCCTTTTCATTCCGAAGGAGCGCCGCCCGCCGCCATCCTGTATGGCGCCTCCAAAATCATGGGCGAGCAGCTATGCCGCCAATACCACCAGAAACATGGCCTTGATTATGTCGTGCTGCGCTATTCCACGGTATATGGCGAGCGCCAGCATTACCGGGCGGCCAACTCCCTGTACATCATGGAAACCTATGACCGCGTGAAAAAGGGCGAACGGCCTTTGCTGCCGGGCGATGGCAAAGAGACCAAGCACTTCGTGCATGTTTCCGATGTGGCGCGGGCCAACGTCGCGGCCCTGGGCAGCACGGCGACCAATATCGCGGTGAATGTCTCGGGGCCTGATCCCATCACTACGGGCGAGCTGGTCCAGTTGGTGCTGGATTACTGCAAGAGTGATCTTCAGCCCGAGGTCAAGCCCGACCCGCCCGGTACCGTGCGCCTGACTTCCGGCGGCGCTTTCCATATTCCCCACGACCTTGCCGGCCGCGAGATAGGCTGGCAGCCAAAAGTGCGCATGAAGGAAGGGTTGGAGCGCTTGCTGGCATGGCGCGAAGCGCAGGAGGCTGGCTAGCTTTTACATCGGTGCGCAACGCAAGCGCGCGCATTGCGCCGCCGTCAATTATTAGAAACCTGGTTCGAGGAGACCATCAATGTCAGGATTAAAACCTTTGCTTTTCAAGGCCGCCGTGGGCGCGGCCTTGGCGTTGTCGGCGGCCGCCGCGTTCGCGTGGCCGGATCGCCCGATCGAGCTGGTGGTGGGATTTGCACCGGGCGGCGGCACGGATATCACGGCTCGTACGCTTGCCTCTTATCTGGAAAAAGAACTGGGCGGTTCTGTCCTGGTGATCAACAAGCCTGGCGCGTCGGGTGCGATCGGTTTGAGCCAGGTGGCGCGCGCCAAGCCCGATGGCTATACGCTGGGCATGACCAATATGCCTGGCTTGTTGACCCTGCCGATTGAGCGCCAGTCCGGCTTTACCGCTCAAGACTTTACCTATCTGGCCACGTTGGTGCGCGATCCGAGCGCGTTCAGCGTAAGCCTGGACGCGCCTTATAAGACGCTCAAGGACCTGATAGCGGCTGCCAAGGCCAGCCCGGGAGCCATCAGCTATGGCTCCACCGGTGTCGGCACCGATGACCATCTGGCCATGGTGCTGTTCGAACAGTTGACGCAGGTGGATCTGAATCACGTGCCGTTCAATGGAGCCGGCCCGCTGCGCAACGCGGTCATGGGCGGCCATGCCGTGATAGGCGGCATGAACCTGGGCGAAGCCATGCCGTACAACGGCAAGACATTGCGCATCCTCGGGCAGGCCAGCGAAAAGCGTTCCGAACTGGCGCCAGACGTTCCGACATTCAAAGAGCAGGGTGTCGACCTGGTGGTTGCATCGGAGCGCGGGGTGGTCGCGCCCAAGAACTTGCCGCCCGACGTGGCAAAGAAGCTGATGCAGGCGCTTGAGCGCATCGCCAAGAACCCTAAATTCCAGAGCAGCATGAAGCAGCAGTTCACCGAAATGGATTATTTGCCGGGCGATCAATGGCAAGCCCGGCTGAAAGAAGCCGACACGCAATTCCGCGCGTTGTGGGCAAAACAAAAGTGGGTCGAGTGATCTAGTTATCGCTCGCGCATCCACGCCCTGTCGGGCGTGAAACCTCTGCCGCGGTTATCGCGGCGCATGTATAAAACGGAGACTTCAATGAAATTGATCAAGCGTATTGCAGGTATTGCCATGGCCGGCTGCATGGCGGCTGGCGGCGCGGCCCATGCCGCATTTCCCGATAGGCCGGTGACGATAGTCGTGCCCTATCCCGCCGGCGGGGCGACCGATGTCATCGCCAGGCTGGTCGCCGAGAAACTACCGGCAATATGGAACCAGCCCGTAGTGATTCGCAACCAGCCGGGAGCGGGCACGACTGTGGCCGCCGAGGCCTTGAGCCGCGCGGCGGGCGATGGATATACCTTATATATGACGACGGCGGCCCACACCATCAGCGCCAGCCTCTATAAAAACCTCAAGTACGATCCGCTCAAAGATTTCGCGCCCATCACCCTGGTATCGACGATCCCGCTGGTATTGGTCTCCACGCCGTCCTTGCCGGCGAAGACGCTGCCGGACCTGGTCAGCGACATAAAGAAATCCAAGGAGGGCATGACCATAGCGTCGACCGGCAACGGCACGCCGCAGCATCTGACCGGTGAATTGTTCAAGTCCAAACAAGGCCTGGAGCTGGTCCACATCCCCTATCGCGGTGACGCTCCCATGATCACCGACCTGATAGGCGGGCAGGTGCAGATCGCCTTCGTCACCTTGTCGGCCGCCGTGTCCAACATCCAGGCCGGCAAGCTCAAGCCCATAGCCTTGGCGCATGCTACGCGGGTGAAAGCCATTGCCGACGTGCCGACATTTGCCGAGGCGGGCATGCCGGGCTTCGAAGCGGCCACCTGGTTCGGCCTGTTCGGACCGGCCAGCATGCCTCAGGACTTGCGCCAGAAAATCTACCAGGATGTCTCGAAAATAGTCGCTACGCCTGAAATGACCCAGCGGCTGGTCGCCATGGGTGGGGAAGTCAATAATAGTTCGCCCGCGGAGTTTCAGGCCTTCATCGACAAAGAGGCCAAGAATTGGGCCGAAGCCGTGAAAATCTCCGGCGCCAGCGTCGATTGACGCCGGACTCCATCCATCAGCCATCGATATTCAATTTGTTCAGGAGCTCGATATGAGTGAAGACCACCAAGACCTTTTGGCTCGCTGCGCCGCTATTGCCTCCAGCACATGGTCCGACGCCCTGGATGCGCTGGGCATCCAGGGTGTGGTGCAGGGTGTGCCGCGCCGCGGGGGGATGGGCCGCATCGCCGGTTTCGCCGTCACCGCGCGCCATGTATGGGGCGAATTGGGCGACTTCGATCGTGCCGATTTTGCCGTGGGGCGCCTGGTCGCGGCGACAGGGCCGGGCAAGGTACTGATGGTTGACGTCGGCGGCGCCGCCATCTCGACGTTTGGCGGGATAGCTTCGCTGGCGGCATCCCGGCGCGAGGCGACAGCGGTGGTAATAGACGGGGCTTGCCGCGATGTCGATGAAATCAACGCTACCGGCCTCTGGCTGGCCAGCCGCCACGTGACGCCATTGACCGGCAAGACCCGGCTCAAGCTGCAGGAAATGGGAGGGACGGTCATGATCGGGGGCGTCGCGGTCGCGCAAGGGGATCTGGTGGTCGGCGACGACACCGGCATGATCGTCGTTCCGCGCGCGCGCCTGGCGCAGGTGCTCGAAGCGGCCGAGCATGCGCTGGAAGTCGACGAACGGGTGGAGCAGGGCATACGCGGCGGCATGTCATTCGCCGATGCGGCGGCCGCCGCCAACTATATCCCGGCTAAAGCGCAATGAGCGGTGCCGGCGCCTATCAAGTGGTACAGATCGCTTCCCTGGGCGAGGAGTTCGATGCGCGATTGGCGGCGCGCTTTCGTGTGCTGCCGCTTTGGCAGTGCAAGCAGCCGTTGGAGGCATTGGCGCAACATGCGGGGGCGAGCCGCGTCGCCGTCACGTCGGTGCGTGCCGGCTTGTCGTGCCGCCAGATCGAATTGATGCCTGCTTTGCAGGCGGTCTGCAGTTGGGGTGTCGGCTACGAGACCCTGGATGTGGATGCCGCCGCTCAACGCGGGGTGCGGATCAGCAATACGCCCGACGTGCTGGATGATTGCGTAGCGGACCTGGCCTGGGCCTTGCTGCTTGCCGTGGCGCGGCAAACCTCGGTCGGCGACCGGTATGTCAAAGAAGGCCGATGGCGCGCCATCGGCGCATTTCCGTTGTCCACCCGGGTTTCGGGCAAGAAGCTGGGGATACTCGGGATGGGTCGCATCGGTGCGGCGATTGCCAGGCGCGGCGCGGGTTTCGATATGGAAATCGGCTACAACAATCGGCATGTCCGTCCCGATTCGCCCTACCGCTATGTCGCATCATTGGCGGAGTTGGCGCGGTGGGCGGATTTTCTCGTGGTGGCCTGCCCTGGGGGCTCGGCCACACGCCACCTGGTCGGTGCCGAAGTCTTGCGCGCCTTGGGGCCGCGCGGCATTCTCATCAACATCGCCCGCGGAACCGTGGTCGACGAAGTTGCGCTGGAAGCCGCGCTGCGCGCCGGAGAGTTGGGCGGCGCCGGACTCGATGTACTGGAGCATGAGCCAGCGGTGCCGAAGGCTTTCAAGAATATGGATCAAGTCGCGCTCATGCCGCATGTCGGCAGCGCCACTCGCGAGACGCGTGCCGACATGACGCAGTTGGTCTTCGACAACGTCGTATCGTTCTTCGAGCACGACAAATTATTGACGCCGGTGGCGCCGGCGGGGGGCGGCGCATGAATCTGGTCGATGCATTGATCGGCTGCGCCGGAGCCGCGAATGTATTGACTGGCGCGGACGCTGAGCCTTATTTGACCGATTGGCGGCGTCACGCGACCGGCCGCGCGCTGGCGGTGGTCCGGCCAGGGGATGCCGCACAAGCGGCGCAAATCGTCCGCTTGTGCGCCCAGGCCCGGGCTCCTATCGTTCCCCAGGGCGGCAACACCGGCCAGGTGGCCGGGGCGACTCCAGACGGCACAGGGCTGGCGGTCGTCATCGCTATGCAGCGGCTGAACCGCATTCGCGACATCGATACCCAGAACGATACGATCACCGTCGAAGCAGGCTGCATTCTGCAGACCGTCCAGCAAGCTGCATTGCAGGCGGGCAGGCTGTTTCCGCTGTCATTGGGCGCGCAGGGCAGTTGCTTCATCGGCGGCAATCTGGCGACCAATGCCGGCGGTACGCAGGTTCTGCGCTACGGCAATGCCAGGGAGCTGACCCTTGGCCTGGAAGTGGTCACGCCGCAAGGCGAAATCTGGCACGGTCTGCGCGGCTTGCGCAAGGACAATACCGGCTACGATCTGCGCGATCTGTATATTGGCAGCGAGGGTACGCTGGGCTTGATTACCGCGGCGACCTTGAAGCTTTTCCCGCTGCCGCTCGCGCGGCGCACGGCTTTGCTCGCCTTGGCCAGCCTCGATGCCGCGACCGCGCTGCTCAACCGCGCGCGCAGCGGGTTTGGTGCAACGCTGACGGCATTCGAAGTGATGTCCGCGGACTGCCTTGATCTGGTGACCGCCGTTTTTCCTGAACAACGGCTGCCGTTCAACCCGACGCCCGCCCGGCCCGCCTGGTATGCCCTGCTTGAACTGTCGGACAGCGAGAGCGACGCGCATGCCCAGGACAGGCTTGAGTCGGTGCTTGCACCGGCGCTGGAAGCCGGCGAAGCGCTGGATGTCGCGGTGGCGGCGTCCGAGGCGCAAAGCGCCGCCTTCTGGCACTTGCGCGAAACCATCACTCTGGCGCTGGCCGCATCCGGTCCTTGCATCAAGCACGATATTTCATTGCCGGTGTCGCAATTGGCGGGCTTTGTCCAAGAGACCGATGCCATTCTGCGGCAGGCCTATCCGGGCCTGCGCCTGATGGTGTTCGGCCATCTGGGAGACGGCAACCTGCACTACAACATGCTGGGCCCGGACGGAGCGGGCAAAGAGCAAGTCGCGGCCATGGAAAGCGCGATCCAGACGCTGGTGCATGACCGTGTGCATGCGAGCGGCGGCTCGATCAGCGCCGAGCAAGGCATAGGGCAGAGGCGGGTCGATGATCTGCGCCGCTATAAAAGTGCGCTGGAGCTGGAGCTGATGGCGCGCATCAAGCGGGCTTTGGACCCGCTGGGAATCATGAATCCCGGCAAGGTGCTGGCTTGACGGGCTATATCGTTTTCGACGCTTTCGCGGAGGCCGGCGGCAAATATGCCCAAGGCCATCGCCGGTAGCCGCCCTATACGATAACGAATCCACAAGCGGTTTTGCGGGACGACGGGCAAATTCAAAGAAAAGAGGCTTGGCAAGTAAACTTGCCAAGCCTCTTCAATATTGGTCGGGGCGAAAGGATTCGAACCTTCGACCCTCTGGTCCCAAACCAGATGCGCTACCAGGCTGCGCTACGCCCCGAATTTTTAACTTCCCTACAACAGCCCGCCACTATAACACATAAAAGCTGCCTATGCGGCGTCGGTGGGCTGGCTGCGATCATTCGCAATGGGCGTTTGCCGCTCGAGGCTTACCTTGGCGATGCGCCGCCCCTCCAGTTGCAGGATGCGGAAATGAAAGCGGCCCTGGGCCTGCGTAAGCGTGATGTCGTCGCCCACTTCGGGCAGGCGTCCAAACTGGCGCAGCAGGTACCCGGCTATGGTGCTGTATTCATCGGACTCTTCCAGCAAGCCTTCGATATTCAGGGTTTGCTCGAAGTGGTGCATGTCGGTGGCGCCGTCCACGATCCAGCGATTTTCGCCGTCGGCGATGATGTCGGGCGTTTCGTCTTCGTCGGGGAAGTCGCCGGCGATGGCTTCGAAGACATCGATGGGCGTGACCAGGCCCTCGACAGTGCCGAATTCATTGATCACGATCACCAATTGCCCGCGCGCGGACTTGAGCGTTTCCATCAGATCCAGTATGCGGACGGTTTCATGCACGATGATGGCGGGACGAAAACCTTTTTCGTTCAAGGTCTTGCGTACGATCAGGTCGGCGATCATGTCTTTGGCGCGGCCTATGCCGACGATATCGTCGAGCGATCCCCGGCATACCGGGAAGAAGCTGTGCGGCGTGTCGCTGATTTCCTTGCGTATGGACTCCGCGTCGTCATCCAGATTAATCCAGGTGATATCCGTGCGCGGTGTCATGATGGAATGCACATTGCGTTCCGCCAGCCTGAGCACGCCGCTGACCATATTGCGCTCTTCCACGGCAAATGGCGTGTCGCCCTGGCCTGCCGCCGTGGTTTCGTCGCTTTCGCCGTTCGCTACCTGGCGCTTGCCCAGCATGCGCAGAATGCCTTCCGCTGTCCGTTCCCGCATGGGGCGGGGGTTATCCTGATTCATCAGATTGCGGCGAGCCAGCTGATTGAGGCTCTCGATGACCACCGAAAAGCCAATGGCCGCGTACAGATAGCCCTTGGGTACCTTGAAGCCGAAGCCTTCCGCGACCAGGGCGAAACCTATCATCAGCAAGAAGCCCAGGCATAAAATGACGACGGTCGGATGCGCATTGACAAAGCGCGTCAGGGGCTTGGATGCCACCAGCATGATGCCTATGGCGATGACCACGGCGGCCATCATGACCTCCAGGTGGTCGACCATGCCGACGGCGGTGATGACGGCGTCCAGTGAAAAAACCGCGTCCAGCACCACAATTTGCGTGACGATTACCCAAAAGCCGGGATACATGCGCGAACCGGACAGGCTGGTCGGTTTGCCTTCCACCCGCTCGTGCATTTCCATGGTGCCTTTGAACACCAGGAAGAAGCCGCCGGCGATCAGAATGAGATCGCGACCCGAAAAGCTTAACGGGCCAATGGAGAACCAGGGTTCGGTAAGCTTGAACAGCCACGAAATACCCGACAGCAGGGCCAGGCGCATGACAAGCGCCAGCGACAGGCCTATGACGCGGGCCCGGTCGCGCTGGTCGGGCGGAAGCTTGTCCGCCAGAATGGCGATGAAAATCAGATTGTCGATGCCCAGAACAATTTCCAGGACGACGAGTGTCAACAAGCCGACCCACACGGTGGGGTCAAGCAGCAACTCCATTAGAGGCTTTCCAAAAATAAAAAAGTGATTATAGAGATATATTAGGGATTATTTTGCCGATTTTGGATGTAATTAACAAAATTCAGCTTATTGTAAGAATAGTGAAAACTGCACATTGCGTGCTTTTATCCAGGGCGGCCAAGGATCACATGTCGGTTTTGGCCCGCAAGTGCGGCAAGGTATAGCTCTGGTTCCGGTATGCCCAGTTGGGCCATAAGGCATGGGCCAGGGCTTCTTGGGCCAGGCCGGGCTCCAGCGGCATGGGCGTATATGTTTCGGGAGCCTGGTAGCGGTACTGGCTTGCATCCAGGTAAGGCTCCAGCACGACCAGCTTGTCGCCTTTCAAGTAGCCATAGGTATCCTGGTATTGCATCATCGCGCGGTCGCCGCCGTTCCTGGTCAGGTCCCGGCCTATCATCGGGTGTTCGCAGCGGACGCCCATGATGGATAGCAATGTGGCGGGCAGGTCGATCTGGCTGATCAGCCTGTCGTCGCGCCGTGCCGCGACATCGGCGCCCAGGATCAGGGCCGGGATATGGAAATGCCGCAAGGGCACGAGGCTGGCGCCGCCCACGCGCGAATCGTGGTCGGCCACAATCAGGAATACGGTGTTGTCCCAATAGTGGGACTGCCTGGCCCGGTCGAAGAATTGGCCTACAGCCCAGTCGGCGTAGCGAACGGTGTTCTCTACCGTTGCCGGGTCGCCGTCGGGATTTATTCGGCCGCTGGGGTATTCCCAGGGCGAATGGTTGCTGACTGAAAATGCCAATGTGAAGCTTGGCTGCTGGTCCTTGGCGTCCAGCAGGGCATGCAGTTTGTTGAACATGTCTTCGTCGCTGGCGCCCCAAGTGCCGACAAAGGCGGGATTCTTGAAGGTGGGCAAATCGTAGAGGTCGTCGAAGCCATTTCCCAGGAAGAAGCTTTTCATGTTGTCGAAATGCGCTTCGCCGCCGTAAATGAAGCTGGAACGGTAGCCCTGTTGCTTGAGCACTTGCGCCATGGTGAAGAAATTGCTCTGGGCGCCTGAGAGCCGCAGCGCGGCATCCGATACGGTGGGCGGGAATCCGGCTACCACCGCTTCCAGTCCGCGCACCGAACGCGTACCGGTGGCGTAGGCGCGGGTGAAGTTCCATGCCCTCGCAGCCAGTTCGTCCAGGCAAGGCGTGAGGTCCGCGCCGCCCAGATTGCCGATGTATTGCGCTCCCAGGCTTTCCTCGACAATCATGACTACGTTCAAGGGCCGCGCCCGTTTCGAACTGGGTTCTTGCCAATGCAGGGTGGGGATGGCGCCGGCGCTTTCCGCGAGATCCGCGCAATGCCTGACGATAGCGTTCATTTCGTCGGCCGGCATCTTGCCGTATACGTCTTCCGCCGATCGTTCATTTTTCATGCTGTAGATGGCATACGACACGCTGTACAGGGAATTGAGCGGCAGGGTATTTAGCATGCCGTCGCTGCAATAGGCGACGGTCGATGGATTGATGGGGCGGTGGCCCAGGGTGCCGCGCACGGCCAGGAAAGTCAGGGCGGCGGCGGCCAGGGAAAGCAGGGGACGCAGCCACCATGCCAGCGCGGTATCGGCCGGCGCGTTCACAAACAAAGCGCAACCTAGCCAGGTAAAGAAAGCCAGGGCCGCGACACCGCCGAAAATGACCGCCTTGTAGCCCTTCCAGAGCATGCCGAAGACTTCTTGCGGATGTTTCAGGTATTCCACATACATGCGGTTCGGACGCGTATCATATTCGTGTATGAACTGCGGCGTGGAGACCTCCAGCAATACCAGCAGCAGCCAGCCCAGCAGGAACCACCATCCGGCGATCTGCGCGGCCAGCGGGAAGTGCCCCACCCATGGGGCAAGCACGGCGGGAATGCCGGCAATAATGGCGATTTGATGGGCATCGATGCGCAGGCCGCCTTTCAGTATGGGCAGCAAGCCGCCGGCCTGTTTTACCCGCTGCCATTGCCAGGCCGCCAGCAGTACCCGGCTTAGCATCAGCAGGCACAGGCTGGATATGATAAAAATCAGGGTCAAGTCGCGCATGGATGGTGGTGTGTAAAAAGTCGATGAATCGTCGTAGTTTAATGGCTGCGGCTTTCCAGCCATATATTGCGTACAATTTATTGTCATACTCTACGCTGCGCCCAGCACAGGAATTTTATATGTATCGCCCCCAGGTCTATGCGAAATTATTGGCTGTCGCAGCCTTGACCCTGGCCACATCGGCCTGGTCCCAGGATGTCATCAAGATAGGCGAGCTCAACAGCTATAAAACCCAGCCCGCTTTCCTGGGGCCTTACAAAAAAGGCATGGAACTGGCCATCGAGCAGATCAATGCGGCCGGCGGCGTGAACGGCAAATCGCTCGAACTGATTATCCGGGACGACAACTCCAACCCTGGCGATGCCGTGCGCGCCGCTGAAGAACTGCTTTCGCGCGATAAAGTCGATGTGCTGACCGGCACGTTTTTGTCGCATATCGGCCTGGCCGTCACCGATTTCGCCAAGCGCAAGAAAATGTTCTTTCTGGCCAGCGAGCCGCTGACCGACAAGATAGTCTGGGCCGACGGCAATCGCTATACCTACCGTTTGCGCAATTCCACCTATATGCAGGTGGCCATGCTGATTCCCGCCGCGGTAAAAATGAACAAGAAGCGTTGGGCCATTGTGTATCCCAACTACGAATATGGCCAGTCGGCGGTGGCCACCTTCAAGACCTTGCTGAAACAAGCCCAGCCGGATGTCGAATTCGTAGCCGAGCAGGCCGCGCCCCTGGGCAAGATCGACGCGGGCGGCGTGGTGCAGGCGTTGGCCGATGCCAAGCCCGATGCGATGTTCAATGTGCTGTTCGCCACCGATCTGTCAAAGTTCGTGCGCGCCGGAACGCAGCGCAATTTCTTCAAGAATCTGCCTGTGGTCAGCCTGCTGACCGGAGAGCCGGAATACCTCGATCCCCTGGGCAATGAAACGCCCACAGGATGGATCGTGACCGGCTACCCCTGGTATGCCATCGACACGCCCGAGCACGGCAAGTTCCTGAAAGCCTACCAGGCTCGCTTCAACGATTACCCCCGCCTGGGCACCATCGTGGGCTACAACGCTATTTTGTCATTGGCCGCGGGCATGAAGAAAGCGGGTTCGACCGATACCGAAGCGCTGATCCAGGCTTTCAAGGGGCTCGAGGTCGATACGCCTTTCGGACGCATCATGTATCGCGGTATCGATCATCAGTCCACCATGGGTGCTTATGTCGGCGCGCTGGGCATTAAAGACGGCAAGGGCATCATGACCGATTTCAAGTATGTGGATGGCGCCAGCGTTCAGCCTACCGACGAACAGGTCAAGCAATGGCGGCCTGCCTCAGCCAATTGATGTGTCATGAAACGCGGCGCCCGGCGCCGTAAACCCAATGCACTTTACCGGTTTTATCGTTCAGTTCCTGAACGGCCTGGCCGAGGCGTCTTCCCTGTTTCTGGTGGCGGCAGGCCTCTCGCTGATCTTCGGTGTCAGCCGTATTGTCAATTTCGCGCATGGGTCTTTGTATATGCTGGGCATATACATTGCCTACACCATGGTGCAACAGTTCGGACAGGGCCCGTACGGATTCTGGGCCGGCCTGATTGCCGCGGCGCTTGTGGTGGGCGCGCTGGGCGCCCTGGTCGAAATGGCGCTGCTGCGGCGCTTGTACAAGGCGCCGGAAATGTTCCAGTTGCTCGCCACGTTTGCGCTGGTGCTGGTCTTCAATGACGCCGCGCTGTGGTTGTGGGGGCCCGATGATCTGCTGGGACCTCTGGCGCCGGGCTTGAATGGCGCCGTACAAATCTTCGATCGCTATTTGCCGGTATACGACCTGGCCTTGATGGCGATCGGGCCCGCTGTCTTGCTGGCCTTGTGGCTGCTGCTGACGCGGACCCGCTGGGGAACCTTGATACGCGCGGCCACCCAGGACCGCGAAATGCTTGGCGCGCTGGGGGTGAACCAGGCATGGCTGTTTACCGGTGTCTTCGCCCTGGGCGCTTTTTTGGCGGGTCTGGGCGGGGCTCTCCAGATTCCGCGCCAACCCGCCAGCCTGATGCTGGATTTAAGCGTGATAGGCGATGCGTTCGTGGTGGTGGTCGTGGGCGGCATGGGTTCCATACCGGGCGCTTATCTAGCGGCTTTGATCATTGCCCAACTCAAGGCCTTGTGCATTGCCTTGGGGGTAATAGACATTGCCGGCGTCAGCATCGCCTTTCCCAAGCTGACCCTGGTCGTCGAGTTCATTTTCATGGCTTTTGTGCTGGTGTTGCGCCCCTGGGGATTGCGCGGCAGGCCTTTGGCCGCGATTCGCCATGCCGGAGCGCCGCAGGCTCCTTTGAGCCCGGCGGGCTCCGCCTTCAAGTGGCTGGCCGCGGCGTTGGTCGCGGCGTTTGCCGCCTTGCCTTTGCTCTCCGGCCTGTTTCCTTATGCTCCGGTGTTGGCGCAAGACATGCTGGTGGCGGTGCTGTTTGCCGTCAGCCTGCACTTCATGATGGGGCTGGGCGGCATGGCTTCTTTCGGCCATGCGGCGTATTTCGGCATTGGCGCTTACGGCGCCGCCTTGCTGTTCAAGTCGGCGGGGCTGGGCATGGGCGCAGCCTTCTTTGCGGCGCCTTTGGCCGCCGGTGTTGCGGCCACGGTATTCGGCTGGTTTTGCATACGGCTGTCGGGCGTGTACCTGGCCATGCTCACCCTGGCGTTTGCGCAGATCGTCTGGTCCATTGTTTACCAGTGGGATGCGGTGACCGGCGGCTCCAATGGCATTATCGGTATCTGGCCGGACGAATGGCTGTCCGGCGATGCTTATTATTATTTCACCCTGGCCATTGTGGTTCTGGCGATTTTTGCGGTGCGGCGCATGGCATTCGCCCCTTTTGGCTATGCCTTGCGCGCTGCCCGCGATTCCGCTTTGCGCGCCGACGCTATCGGCATAAGCGTAAAGGGAGTGCAATGGAGCGCCTTCATCGTGGCGGGGATGCTGGCCGGCCTGGCCGGGGCCTTATATGTATTTTCCAAGGGCGGCACGTCGCCCGAGGTGATTACCGTGGGCAAGTCGGTGGACGGCCTGGTCATGGTGCTGCTGGGCGGCATACACACCTTGTTCGGTCCGGTGGTCGGGGCGGCCGGATTTACGATGCTGCAGGATTATTTCGTGGGCGTCACAGAGTACTGGCGTGCGCTTTTCGGAGCGGTGATCCTGTTGATCGTCCTGGCGTTTCCGCAGGGTATCGCCGGTTATTGCGGCTTGCTGTTGCAAGGCGGGAGAAGCCGCGCATGAGCCTGCTGACAGTACGCAATCTGACCAAGCGTTTTGGCGGCAATACGGCCGTCGAAGATGTCAGCTTTGAGCTGCGCGCCGGCGAGCTGCTGGCGCTGATCGGCCCGAATGGAGCGGGCAAATCGACCACGTTCAACATGATAGGGGGGCAATTGCCCGCCTCCTCGGGTTCCGTCAGGCTCGATGGCGATGAATTGCTGGGCATGTCGTCGCGCCGCATAGCCCATCAGGGCGTAGGGCGCACATTCCAGATCGCCGCCACATTCGCGTCGCTAACGGTGTTGGAAAACGTCCAGATGGCATTGCTGTCGCATCGCTGCAAGATATATTCGTTCTGGCGTCCGGCATGCGGCCGCTTCCGTGAAGAAGCCGCATACTTGCTGGAGCAAGTCGGCATGCTGAGCCAGGCCGGCCGGCCTTGCAGCGAATTGGCCTACGGAGATGTCAAGCGCGTGGAACTGGCCATGAGCCTGGCCGGCAAGCCTCGCCTGCTGCTGATGGATGAACCCACTGCCGGCATGGCGCCCACCGAACGCAATGATCTGGTGGCGTTGGTCAAGCGCCTGGTTGTGCAAAACAATATGGCGGTACTGTTCACGGAGCACAGCATGGACGTGGTCTTTGCCTATGCCGACCGTATCATTGTGCTGGCGCGCGGCCAATTGATAGCCCAGGGCAGCGGCGAACAAGTACGCGCCCATCCCAAAGTCCAGGAGGTCTATTTCGGAACCGGCAAGACATTCGAAGCGCAGGGAACCGCGTGATGATGAATCAGGCAAACGATGCGGCCTTGCTGTCGCTATCCGCGGTGAATGCCTGGTATGGCGCGGCGCACATCCTGCACGACATCGACCTGCAGGTGGGGCGAGGCGAAGTGGTGGCGCTGATGGGCCGCAACGGCGCGGGCAAGTCCACCACGCTCAAGGCGATCATGGGCCTGCTGTCCAAGCGTAGCGGACAGATCCGGTTCATGGGCCGCGCCATCGAAAACCGGCAGGCCTACGAAGTTGCGCGCCTGGGCCTGGGCTATGTCCCCGAGGACCGCCGCATTTTCACCGAGCTGAGCGTAAAGGAAAACTTGATGACCGGCCGCCAGGCCGACAGGGCCTGGCCTGACGGCCGTCCGGGACTGAACTGGACCAGCGAGGCGATATACCGGCTTTTCCCTAATCTGGCCTCTATGGAGAATCGGCCGGCGGGCGCCATGAGCGGCGGCGAACAGCAAATGCTGACCGTCGCTCGGACGTTGATGGGGAATCCCTATCTGCTTTTATTGGACGAACCCTCCGAGGGCGTGGCGCCTATTATCGTGGAGCAAATGGTTGCCATGATCCTGGCCTTGAAAGAGCGCGGCGCCAGCGTCTTGCTGTCGGAACAGAACATTCATTTCGCCCGCCTGGTTTCGGATCGGGCCTATGTGCTGGAAAAAGGCGCCATTCGATACAGCGGCTCTATGCAGGAATTGGCCGAGAACGAAGAGGTCAAGCGGTCGTACCTGGCGCTGTAGCGGTGTTGTCACCTCGAACTTGCTCTTCGGCAAAAGGGCCGATGTATTTGGCGGTAATAATGCTCTGGTATCAGCGATGCCGGACCGGCTTTTACATCATGCAAATATCGTGCAAATCAGAGTCGAGAGTTATCGTTTTCGGAAAAAAGCGCCGCTCGGGATTGCTGCGGATGTCCATAAGCCTGAGCAAAAGCAGAGGGGCATTATTCGATCGCCGTTGACAACACCGTCTGAAAGGTCGGTTGTAGTAGACTGGGCAAACACTAGCAAATACAAATAGCAGATGGCATGTCTATCTATTTCCTCAAGTCTCTCAGTACAAAAGACCGTACCCAGCAAACTGATTTCGCCTTGGCCTGCTGCCTCACATTCGTAGCAGGGGCGACCAATGCCGGCGGGTATCTAGCCGTAAAGCTTTATACCTCGCACATGTCGGGCATCGTTGCCTCAATGGCTGATTCCATTGTGCTAGGAAATATTGAAGTGGTGCTTGTGGGTGCTGGGGCATTAATATCATTTATATGTGGCGCAGCAACGACCGCGGCAATAATTAACTGGGGCAGACGAAAAAACCTTCATAGCATTTATGCTGTGCCGCTTGCACTAGAGGCCCTGTTATTACTCTTATTCGGCTTAGTTGGCGGGACTCTGCATAGACATGTTTTCTCCTTTGTTTCCTTAACTGTGATGCTACTGTGCTTTTTGATGGGTCTGCAAAATGCTTTAATCACAAAGGTGTCGAATGCCCGGATCCGCACCACGCACATCACTGGCATGGTGACTGACATTGGCATTGAACTTGGGAAGCTCTTTTACTGGAATAAGGAAAAAAGCTTATATCCTCGAGTAGCGGCTAACCGAGGAAATTTACTAATGTTAATCATCCTTGTAAGTCTGTTCTTCTTGGGAGGCGTGACAGGGGCATTTGGATTCAAGAGCTTCGGATTTATCTTTACCGTTCCACTTGCAATTGTCGTCGGCTTTATTTCCTGGAAACCAATTTGGTCTGATTTCCAAGAGAGATTTGAGCAATCCAAAATCTTTTAGACCGTTCCAACTACATCCTCATGGCCGAACCGCTTTAATTGTCCCAACACAGCCAAATCAAGCACCGTTGGGTGCTTTTTTGCAGTCCTACGTTCCGCTTAGGGTATGCGCTAACCTAAAGCCGCTACATTCCGATAGTTATCCAGCAATACACCGCGCCTGGCCTGGGCCGTTTGCAGATTCTTTTCCTTCACATGCCCGAAGCCGCGTATATCGTCGGGCAGGCTTGCCAGTTCGATGGCCGCCGCAAGATTCTGCTCGGTCAGGGTTTGCGCGAACTCATCCATCATTTGAAAATATTCGCGCACCAGCCCGCGTTCCTGCCGCCTTTCCTGCGTTTTGCCAAACACATCGAAAGCCGTGCCGCGCAGGCCTTTTAACCGCGCCAGAATCTTGAATGCCGACAGCATCCATGGGCCGAATTTTTTCTTTACCAACAGGCCTTGGTCATTGCGTTTGGCAAACAGCGGAGGCGCCAAATGGAAATGTAGTTGGTAGTCCCGGCCAGGTTCGCCCTCGAATTGGGCGCGCAGCTTTTCCTTGAAGACGGGATCCACATACAGCCTGGCCACTTCATATTCATCTTTATAGGCCATCAGCTTGGCAAGGTTGTTTGCCACCGCGCGCGTCAGGCGCAAGTGCTGCCCGCCTGACGGCAGGGCGGCTTCCCGCTTGCGCATCAGGCCGATGGCATCGGTATAGCGCCGCGCATAGTGGGCATTCTGGTAGGCCGTGAGCCATTGCGCATTGCGTTCGATGATCTTGTCCAGCGTTTGCGGCATGGCAACCACCGTGGCCGCCATTTCTTTTTTGTCCAGGTCCGGCGCAATGGCGTTTGCGCCATGATGCGCCGCGGCGCGGCCCCATTCGAAAGCGGCCAGATTCTTTTCCACCATGATGCCGTTCAGTTCAATGGCGCGCACCAGGCTTTCGTAGGACAGCGGTATCCAGCCCTTCTGCCAGGAATAGCCCAGCAGCAATGGATTCGCATATATGGCATCGCCGGAAAATTGAAGGGCCAAGGCGTTGGCGTCCAGGAATTCGCAGTCTTTGCCTATCGCCTCGGTCAGATCGCGCGAGGCGGCCGCCTCGGGAAATTGCCATTTCGGATTCTTGATGATGCCGGATGTGGGAATCGGGGCGCTGTTGATCGCGGCCCGGGTCGCGTTTTTTTGCGCCATGGCCAATACCTCGGGCGAGGTGGTGACAATGGCGTCGCAGCCGATAATCAGTTCGGCTTCGCCGGTCGCGATACGCGTTGCGTGAATGTCGCCGGGATGGGCCGCGATTTGCACATGGCTGAGCACGGCGCCGCCTTTTTGCGCCAGGCCGGCCATATCCAGCACGGTCACGCCCTTGTTTTCCAGGTGCGCCGCCATGCCCAGCAGGCCGCCTATGGTCACCACGCCCGTGCCGCCTATGCCGGTGACCAATATGCCGTAGGTCCCGCTGATGGCCGGCAACAAGGGTAGCGGCAGGCCGGTATTGGGCATGCCGCCGGTGCCGGTTTGCCGCGGTTTGGGTTTTTTGACCTGCGCGCCTTCGGCGGTGATGAAGCTGGGACAGAAACCATTGACGCAGGAAAAATCTTTATTGCAAGACGATTGATTGATTTTTCGCTTGGCGCCGAAAGGCGTGTCCAGCGGCTCGACCGACAGGCAATTGGATTTGACCGAGCAGTCCCCGCAACCTTCGCAGACGGTGTCATTGATGAACACGCGGCGTGCCGGATCGGGGTAAGCCCCGCGCTTGCGGCGGCGCCGCTTCTCGGTGGCGCAGGTCTGGTCGTATACCAGCACGGTAGTGCCTTCGATTTCGCGCAACTCGCGCTGTACGCGATCGAGTTCGTCCCGATGGTGGACGGTCGGATTGCCGGCCAGCGATACACCGCGATATTTTTCCGGCTCGTCGGTGACGACCACGATTTTCTTTGCGCCTTCGGCGTGGACTTGCGCAATGACGTCGGTGACTTTTAGCGTGCCGTCGATGGGCTGGCCGCCTGTCATGGCGACGGCGTCGTTGTACAGGATTTTGTAGGTGATATTCGAGCCGGCCGCAATCGACGCCCGGATTGCCAGGGCGCCGGAATGGAAATACGTGCCGTCGCCCAGATTGGCGAACACATGTTTTTCGGTCGTGAACGATTTCTGGCCTATCCATGCCGCGCCTTCGCCGCCCATATGGCTGAAGGTGGCGGTTTTGCGGTCCATCCAGATAGCCATGTAATGGCAGCCGATGCCGGCCAGGGCGCGCGATGCCCTCGGGCACATTGGTCGACGTGTTGTGCGGGCAGCCCGAGCAGAACCAGGGCGTGCGTTCCGTGGCGGCGACCGCCAGCCGCCGTTCGTTATCCTTGGCGTCGATAATGGCGATGCGGGCGGCGATTCTAGCGCGCACCTCGGCGGGCAAGTCGGCTTTTTCCAGCCGCCTGGCGATGGCCCGGGCAATCAGCGCCGGCGACAGCTCGGCGCTTGCCGGCAGCAGCCATTGGCCGCGCGGAGTCGACCATTCGCCGCCGGCGTTGTCCTTTTCGTTGAATTTACCGAATACCTTGGGGCGCACATCGTCGCGCCAGTTGTACAGTTCTTCTTTCAGCGCGTATTCGAGTATTTGGCGCTTTTCCTCGACGACCAGGATTTCCTCCAGGCCGGTGGCGAACTCGCGCGCGTCCTGCGCATTCAGGGGCCAGACACAGCCGATTTTTATCAGCCGGATACCGATCTGCGCACAGGTGGATTCATCCAGCCCCAGGTCGGCCAGCGCCTGGCGGGTATCAAGGTAAGCCTTGCCGGCGGTCATGATGCCGAAGCGCGCGCGCGGCGAATCGATGACCACGCGATTGAGTTTGTTGGCGCGCGTATAGGCCAGTGCGGCATACCACTTATAGTCGACCAGGCGGGCTTCCTGGACCAGGGGCGGATCGGGCCAGCGTATGTTCAGGCCGTCGGGCGGCAGGGTGAAATCGTCGGGAATGATAATTCTGGCGCGATCGGGATCGATATCCACCGACGCGGTGGATTCGACGACGTCGGTCACGCATTTCATGGCGACCCACAAGCCCGAATAGCGGCTCATGGCCCAACCGTGCAGCCCGTAGTCCAGATATTCCTGGACATTGGATGGATACAGGACGGGTATGCCCGCCGCTTGCAAATCGTGTTCGGATTGATGCGCGACAGTGGACGATTTGGCGGCATGGTCGTCTCCGGCCAGCACCAGCACGCCGCCGTGGCGCGAGGTGCCGGCCGAATTCGCATGCTTGAAGACATCCATGGAGCGGTCCACGCCCGGACCTTTGCCGTACCACATGCCGAAAACCCCGTCGCGGGTGGCGTCGGGATAAAGGGTGATTTGCTGCGTTCCCCAGATGGACGTCGCGGCAAGGTCTTCGTTAAGGCCGGGCTGGAAGACAATATCGTTGTCGCCCAAATGCTTCTTGGCTTTCCACAACGCCTGATCCAGGGCGCCTAAAGGAGACCCGCGGTAGCCCGAGATGAAACCCGCCGTGTTCAAGCCGGCCCGCTGGTCGCGCGCCTTTTGCAGCATGGGCAGGCGCACCAGGGCCTGCGTGCCGCTCATGTAGGCGCGGCCATGATCCAAGGTGTATTTGTCGTCAAGGGATACCTTGTCCAGTGCCGATAGCACCGCCTGATCAAGGGGGGCATTCATCTGGCTGTCTCCTGTAGGAATAATTTATATCCCAGTGTATGGGTTAACGCCGTTATCGTAAAATCAATTTTTCAGTTATCAGGTATTGAAAAAACAGATGAAGAGCGAAGTCACGTTGCGGCAGTTCCGATACTTTATTGCCGCGGCAACGTCAGGGCAGTTTTCCACAGCGGCTGTTTCCGAGCATGTGTCGCAATCGGCAATTACCAGCGCGGTGCAAAGCCTGGAGAAACAGCTCAAGGTGCGTTTGTTCGACCGCTTGCCGCATGGCGTCGTGCTTACTCCGGAAGGCCAGGTGTTTTTCCACCATGCGCGGCATGTCATGGATTCGGTCAACGATGCAATGCGCCACGCCAGCCTGCTTCCGCAAACGGCTTCGGGTGTTCTGCGTTTGGCTGCCACGTACACGGTGCTGGGCTATTTCCTGCCGGACTTGCTGAGCCGCTTCAAGCGCAGCTACCCGCAGGTGGAAATAGATTTGATCGATATGGACCGGCCGGCGCTGGAGCAGGCCCTGGCCGATGAAGCCATAGACCTGGGAATAGGACTGCTGTCGAATATCGAAGCTCCGCAGCGCTATGGCCATTGTCTTTTGGTGCGATCCCGACGGCGGGTATGGATGGCGGCTGATCATGCCCTGGCCAGGCAAGCCACAGTAAGCTTGGCGGAGGTGGCGCAGTGTCCTTATATATTGCTTGCGGTCGACGATGCGGATGCGGCGGCCGTGCGTCATTGGGGGCCATCGGGTGCCGCGTTGAAGGTGGCGATGCGCACCGGCTCGCTCGAGGCTTTGCGCGGCCTGGTCGCCTATGGCTTTGGCGTATCGATATTATCCGACCTGGTGTATCGGCCATGGTCGCTGGAAGGCAAGAAGATCATGGCGATCCCGATCAGTGATCCTGTAGCGCCCATGGATGTGGGCCTGCTGTGGCCCAAAAGCAAAAAGCCTTCAGGCCTGGTGGATACGTTCCGGCAATTCCTGATTCATGCTTGCGATGGAGACAGCGAGCAGCCGGCGGCCGGCCCCGGGCAGAGGTCCGCGCTGCGGACCCGCTAGGTGTCGGCGCGGCGCACTGATGAACACCGCAGGCAAGCCGTTGGCGGGTCAGGGAATCAGCGCCAGGCCTATGCGGATTTGCGGCTCGCTCTTGTGGTTGTAGCCCAGCAGGGTTTCCCCATAGCCTTTGAAGTATTGAACATGCAGATAACCATTCATGTTCAGGAATGTGCGGCGCAGCGGCCATGCGGCTTCGATCACGCTGGTGTCGCGGCCTTGTTTGCCATGGCGATACATACCCGACAGTACCAGGCCGTTATCCTGCGCCCAGCGTAGTTTCCAATCGACGTGCCCGGCGTAATCGGCATAGTCGGGATTGTTGTTGGTCCCGAAGTATGTTTTGGCGCGCGGCGCAAAAGTCAGTGTGCTGCCGCCATCGAAGCGGTAATTGAATTCAGGCTGTATATAGCCGAAGTTGAGGGAGCGCGAGTCGTTGCCCCCCTTGCCGTTGGACTCATGCTCCACGCCGCTGGCAAGCCCAAGGAACAGGTTCTTGTCCGGCGATTGCCAGATAGCGTCCTTGCGCCAGAAAAGGCTGGGCTTGAACGAGGTATCGACAAAAGGGCGCGAGTCCGAATGCAGATCCCACAAGGCGGTTTGCGTATAACCCAGATAGATATTGTCCATAAACCCAGGGTCGGCGGGGTCATCGGGGGTAAATAAACGGTACTTGAAGCTGACCTGATAGCGCGCATTGCTTCCGCCTTTATTTCCCACATCGAAGTAAATAGGTTCGTAAGGAGAGATGGCATTGCGGAAGTTATCGAAGGCCGAAGCAGGGGCCAAGTGTTCGGTGGATGTTACCGGCGGCCCTTGCGTAACCGATGCGCCTGTCGCAGCCACCACACTGGCGGGCAGGGCGGGATCGTGTTGCTGTTGACCTTGGGCCGCGCCCGCATCGACCACGGGACCGGTCGCCGGCGTACCCGAGATAGGGCTTTTCTCGAGCGGGCTGGTGTCCAGCGCCAGGAGCATGGCTTCGCCTTCGATATTGACTGCCTGCAGGCCTTTGACCCCGGTAGGTACCACCGCGCGCCATGCGAACTTCACGAAATTATTGACGGGCACATTGGCTTGCCCGCCTCCCGTGGCCAGGTAAGCCAGGCTGCGGATGGAGCGGCCGTCCTGATTGCGCCATTGCAAAACCAGGCTCTTGGGCGCGGTCCAGGCGATGGCGGTGTCGGTGTCATTAAAGAGCAGGCCGGTGATATTGACGGTTTCGCCTGGAAGCGCTTGATATCGGTCCAGCGTGTAGCTGATGCCGGCGCAAGCCATATTCGCCGTTAGGATGGAGCACAGCAACGTGCCGAGAGTCAGGAGGGATTTCAGGGATGCGGGTAGCGGGATCATTGGTAGGCGATGAGGTTTTTATTGATACCCGGAAAACTGTAACACCTGGTCCAGGGACTGACGCTACCTATTGTAAATAGTGTCGCATAAGCGGCACGGGTGGGCGCCGCTTGAGCCGGCAAGGCTGTGCAAGTAATTGATTAATCAGTGTGTCGGGCAAGCAACACACAACGCCCTCGTGATTAAATTCGGCTATGCGGCAACAACGCCACGCGGCTTCTTGGCTATCGATGACGTCGAAGCCGATGTCTTGGAAGGCCTTCCACCCTTCTTGCCATTTTCAGCCGAAGAAAGGCGCTTCCTGTCGCTTGTGCTTCGCCCCCCTTGCGCAGCCCACAGGGTTGACACAAGACGATTGAAGATCGTGGACCGTTGCATATCCCGGATCAAGCCTTCCACGCTGATATGTACATCCAGCGCATCGGAAACGATCGTGTCGCGTGCGGGGCTGAGATGCAGTTCGCGTAGATCTTTGACGGTGGCCGAGGCAAGCTCCTGGATGTTGTTGACGGGAATGACTAGGGAAGGCGCATCAGGATCGGAAAAAGACAGCTCCAGCCGTCGCGTACCGCCACTGGAGAGGTACTGGACGTGGTGGAGTGCCCACAGGCTAGGCGTGAGTTCTGCTTCCGATCGCACGAGCGCCTGGTAAGACTTGGCGCTCAGCTTGCTGTGTTTTCTACGAGTTTCCATGGTGGACTCCTAAGGACACTTGGCAGTCAACGGCGTCGCGCCACCGATTTCGCATTCGATTGACTTGCTGACAGGGATATAGCGTGCCGCCTTGACCAGCACTGCGCCAGGGGTTTCTCGCCTCGCTTCGTGTGCTACGCTCTTTTCAACGACGATGTATTTGTTATCAAGGCAGACATTACGTACCGCATCCCAAAACAGTTTGCGTGCCTTGTCCAGATGGTCGATGACTTTATCCATGACGGCCTGCACCATGGGCTGTCTGGGCACGTTCCCATGAAGCAGTTCAATGTCGATGATCTGGTCACTGACATATGAAAAGAAGACGCGCAATTCCCATCCTTGCCCGGCATGAAAAGCATGCGCATGCGGTTCACAATGTTCGTCCCTCGTTCGGATGACGATGTCTATCCCACTGATAGCTGGTGATTTTGCTCATTTCAAGTTGCTATAATAACCTAACCTGATAGGTTTTTCAATGGTGTGCGCTTGGCGCGAAATTTGACTATGGCTTTATTCAGCACCCACGCTTCGATCTGGTCATGTCATTTGTGCCGCGGATCCGGCAGGCCGGCCTCAGTCGGTTCTTTCACCCGCTGCCTGGGCTTGCCATGGAATCGTCATGTAACCCGATTCGATCCAAGTCAGTCAACAGCAATTCATGAAAAAGTCCATGGGAAAGGCATGAAACCCGCATATTTATTGGGTTTTATGGGTTGCATGGAAACCGACCCCTCACCGAATTGGGCTTGGTTTTACGGATTGATAACCCATGGTTTTCCGATTTCCGGTTTGACGCGCTAAAATGCGCCCTCTGCAATTGCAACGCGGCAGTAGCTCAGCTGGATAGAGCACGGGCCTTCTAAGCCCGGGGTCGGGGGTTCGAGCCCCTCCTGCCGCGCCATTAACTCAATGGCTTACTCGTGTTGATCCGAGATTTCACGAAAAAAAAGCAGACCCTTGGGACGAACTCGCCAATACTTGAGCTTTACGTCTGTCCTGACGAAACGGCTCCAGAAACGCTTCAACCAACACTGCGCGTGCGCTCGCTCTGGACCAGATGACACCGACAGTGCGGTGCGGAATCGGTGAGGGTAGCCCCCATCGTCTGGTTGCTGTATCAGGCGGCCCCGTAATAGTCCAGTCAGGTAATACGCAGACACCAAGACCAGATCCCACCAGTCGCGCAATGGCTGCTATATCGTCGAGTTCGAATCTGCCATTGGGTTTTATATCATGGGTTTTCAGATAGTCCTCGGCAAGTTTTCCACCTATGGAATTACGGTCATACCAGATATAAGGATGGGTGCGGACAGTATTCAGTACATCTTTCACATTGAGGTCTGTGCTTGTGAGAAGAATCAACTGCTCGGTGCGCAAGGTATGCCACAAACACGATTTCGGAAATGTGAATGGAGGCCGCACAATTAGTGCCGCATCCAATTGTTCGCTGAGCACCTTGCTGTACAACAGAGCAGTCGGCCCGGGATCGATGAATATTTCGATTTGTGGATAGCGCGCCACCCATTGCTGGAGCAGCATAGGCATATAGCCTGCAAGTCCTGTTGGCGTTGAGCCTATGCGCAGCGGACCTGCCGGCAGATCAGTGCTTGATGCCGCCGCGCGCAGCTCTTCCATTCCATGTAATAGGTAACGTGCGTGTTCAATCATGCGGCTGCCCGCTGCCGTGGGCTTTACGGTCCGCCCGGCACGCATGACTAAAGGTACGCCCAGGTCACTTTCCAGCGCCTGAATGCGCTGAGCAACGGATGAGGGCGCGAGATCCAGGCGTCTGGCCGCCTCGGCAATTGAGCCAAACTCCACGACATGGATAAAGCTTTGTAGAAATCGCAAATCCATGAGGACACACCTTGAAATGGGAACGCTGTTATTGGCTGGTCCGGCCAGTAATGAAAAACGATAAAGACGGATTTTCCGATGTTTGAAGGTGGAAGGAAAGCGTTGTTTCAGTTTTGATTGGAAATCAGAATACACAGGTCCAGATAATTCTCCGTGCGGATACGGCGCTTTGGCGGGACGACAGTCTTATTCAAGGAAAAGAAACATCGTGCCCAAGATTCAATCTATTGATGTCTGTGTCGCAGCAATACCACTCGATAACGTCACATTTTTCTCTCGTCGTGCGATTGACACGCGCCATTACGGCCTTGTGAAGGTTCGCTCGACCGATGGTGTGACAGGTCTCGGATTTTGCTATATCGGAGCAACTGCGGGGGAAGTATTCCGTACGACGGTCGAGCAACTCTTTGCTCCGGTGCTGATCGGAGAGGATACCTATGCCGTTGAAGCACTATGGAAGATGATGTATTCCGAATCCCTGCTGCAGGGACGGTCGGGTACCGTCATGCGTGCGCTGAGCGCTCTGGATACGGCATTCTGGGATTTGAACGCGCGCACGCATCAGCTTCCGTTGCACAAGTATTTGGGCGCTGTCGAGTTGGAAACTGTGGCGGCCTATGCAAGTGGCGGTTATTACCTTGACGGCAAGACTCCGGAGAAACTCGGAGAGGAAATGGCCAGCTATGTCGCCATGGGATTTGGCGCGGTGAAGATGAAGTCCGGCCGTCTGTCGCCGGCGGAAGAAGAAGCTCGTGTAAGGGCCGTGCGCGAGGCGATAGGCCCGGACGTTGAACTGATGATCGACCTGAATAATGCATGGACGGATATGGCTCAAGCCCTGCCTTATGTGCAGCGGTTTGAGCCCTATCGCCCGTACTTTATCGAGGAGCCATTTTTCCCCGATGATGTGGACAATCATGCCAGATTGGCCAGAGCAACCAGGATCCCGATTGCGACGGCGGAAATTGGCTACGGACGTTGGTATCACAAAGAGTTGATGGATAAAGGTGCCGCGGCGATTCTGCAGACAGATGCTGCGGTATGCGGAGGCATCACTGAGTGGCGCCGGATTGCCGCCACTGCGGCAAGCTATGGAATCCCTGTTTGCCCGCACTGGTTTCACGACGTGCATGCGCCGCTGGTCGCATCAACGCCTAACGCGCGTTATGTGGAGTTTTTCTGGGATGACCAAGTGCTTAATTTCCGTCGATTGATTGATCGTCAACTGGAACAGAAAGGCGGGCGTGTGATTTTGCATCAAACCCCCGGGCTGGGTTTTGATTTCGATGAGCGCCAGATAGCCAAGTATGGCAAATGGAGCACGATCCGCTGAAATCGTGAGGTTTCGCATGGGACGATCAGAAAATAAGCAGAGATGATCAGAACATGGATGCGGGGGATTGCTGACGATAGCAATATCACTATGGCGGCCGGCGTGTCAGTCGATGGCTGAACGTGTGCGACGCCGAAAAATTAAATAATCAAAGGAGACAACTCATGATGTTATTTCGTACCTTGCTGGTGTTAGTGGCGCTGCTCTTCATGCCCCCGGTAATGGTGGCGCAGGCGCAGGCGATCGATACTTATCCATCGAAGCCGATCCGGCTGGTGGTGCCGTGGGCAACCGGCGGATTCAACGATACTCTTGCAAGGTTGCTGGGCGAAAAGCTCAGTGCGGAGTTCGGTCAGCAGGTGATTGTGGAGAATCGCCCAGGCGCCGCCGGGACCCTGGGAAGTGAAATGGTGGCGCGTGCGAAGCCGGATGGATATACGGTGTTGTTGGCTACAGCCGACACGCATGCCATCAGCGCCGCAGTGTATCCCGGTCTACGCTATGACCCCCTGCGCGACTTTACACCGGTATCGCTGTTGGTATCGCAACCGGTGGCGCTGTGGGTGTCGTCGGAATCGCCATTGAGGACTCTGGCTGAGTTCATTGCGTATGCAAAGGGGAAGCCGGGCGAAGTGACCTATGCGTCAAACGGTAACGGCAGTGCGACTCACCTTGGCATGGAATTGTTCGCACGCATTGCCGGCATCAAGATGTTGCACGTGCCCTACAAAGGGACGGGGCCGGCGCTGATCGATATGCTGGGCGGTCGTCTGGATACCATGTTCCTGAGCGTACAGGCGGCTGGGCCGCATGGGACGACAGGAAAGTTGCGGCCACTGGCAGTCAGTTCCGACGGGCGGTCTCCGGGACTGCCGCAAGTACCAACCTTTGCGGAGGCCGGCCTGCCGTTTCAGTTGGCGTTATGGCAAGGCCTGATGACACCAAAGGATACGCCGCCGGCCATTGTCGATCGTCTGGCAAAGGCGAGCGCCAAGGCGATGGCGGCGCCGGACATCAAGGCCCGCATGGATGCCTTGGGTATTGATGTGATTGGAAGCGATCCTTCTTCTTTCCAGAAATTTCTGGCCGATGAGGTGCGTAAATGGCGGACGGCAGCCGACGATCTGAATATCAAGTTTCAATGATAAGCAAAGGAAAAGAATGGATCTGAAAATCAATGGCAGGACGGCATTGGTGCTTGGCGCTGGAGGAGGGCTAGGCAGCGCGATTGCTCTGGCCCTGGCGCGAGAAGGCGCCAAGCTGGCCTTGGCGGATATTAATGAGACAGCGCTGGATAAAACATTGACGGCAGTGCGCGGTATTGGCGCCCAGGCGACGGCACAGGTGTGGAATCTCGATGAACTGGACAATATCGATAGCCATGTGCGTTCGTTAAGCGAGCGGTTGGGGCCTATCGATATCCTGATCAATAATACGGGCGGACCGCCACCCACTCCTGCCGCGGGACAGAGTGTGGAATTATGGATGTCGCAATTTCAGGCGATGGTGCTCTCTGTGATCAAGATATCTGACAGCGTGCTGCCTGCCATGCGTGAACGCGGGTGGGGGCGTATTGTGACAAGCGCATCGTCCGGCGTTGTTGCTCCTATTCCCAATCTGGGGATATCCAATGCATTGCGTCTTTCCCTGGTTGGCTGGTCCAAGACATTGGCGCGCGAAGTCGGTCGGGATGGGGTGACCAGCAACATCATACTTCCAGGTCGCATTGCGACAGATCGAATACGATTTCTGGATGAGCAAAAAGCGCGTCGCGAGGGGCGCACAATACAGGAAGTGGCTGAGGAAAGCACCCAAAGCATTCCCTTGGGGCGCTACGGCCGGCCGGAAGAATACGCTGAAGCGGTGGCATTCCTGGCCAGTGATGCGGCGTCGTATATAACCGGCTCTGTTATTCGTGTGGATGGCGGACTGATTGCGAGTATTTAATGATGACTGACCTTACGCTGGATCCTTCGGTAGTGCAGGCGTTGCAAGGTATTTCCACGGCGACCATCACAACGATTTTATTCAAACAGGGATTGCGCAATATCTGGCTGCGTGGCCCGAAACCCTTGTATCAGAGGCAAGCACGTATTGTCGGACGGGCTTTCACGATGCGTTTCATTCCTGCGCGGGAAGACCTTGCTACTCCAGAGGCATGGTCATCCCCAAGATCCACGCGTGTTGCTATCGAGGCAATGCCTGTGGATAGCGTTATCGTGGCGGATGCCATGGGAGTGACGGATGCCGGAATTGTCGGAGACATCCTGTGCGCGCGTATGGCGCAGCGAGGCGTGAAAGCCTTGATTACAGATGGGGTCGTGCGTGACATTACAGGAGTGCGGGCTACCGGTCTGCCTATCTGGGCGCAGGGGACTGCCGCTCCCGCGGCGGTTTCCAGTTTGCACTTTGTCAATTGGAATGAGCCTGTGGCTTGTGGCGGGGTTGCGGTATTTCCGGGAGACATTCTGGTGGCCGACGATGACGGTGTCGTAGTCATTCCCGACGCTTATCTGGAAAGGGTGCTGGAGCAGGGAAGCGAACAGGAAGACCTGGAGGCATGGATCTTTCGTCAGGTCGAGAAGGGCGCCGCATTGCCTGGCATGTATCCGCCAAGTGTCGAAACCCTGGAGCGTTATGCACGAGAAAGGGAGGGGGATGGACACTGACCACATCGGGCCGCCTCTGGTGTTGGTGATGTGTACGCTGACAGCGGAACAGCGTAAGCGCATTGAGCAGCGCTACAGCGTCCTTTATGCCGACGTGAAGCCTGGGGTCGCGACCGGGTTGCCTGCCCGTACTGCCGAGGTGCGCGCCGCCCTGACCACTGGGGCGATCGGATTGAGCGCTGCGCAAATGGATCTCATGCCCAAGCTTGAGCTGATATGCGCACTGGGTGTTGGCTATGAGGGAGTGGATGTGGCGCACGCCCGTCAGCGTGGTATTGCGTTGGGTAACGGTGCCGGCGCCAACGCGGATGTGGTTGCCGATCATGCCATGGCGTTATTGCTGGCTGTAGTACGCCGCATTCGCGATTATGATCAGCTAGCCAGAGAGGGGCGCAGCCGTATCGGCCTGGAGGTACCCATGCAGTTGGCGCACAAGCGTATGGGTATTTACGGAATGGGGGCGATCGGGAGAAAGGTGGCGCAGCGCGCTCGGGGATTCGATATGGACGTGGCATTTTTTACCCGCAATGCCGCCAGCGAACCGGATTATCGTTGTTACCCGAGTTTGCAGGAACTTGCCGAATGGGCGGACTGCCTTGTGGTGGCCGTTCCGGGTGGCGCCGATACATTCCATAGCGTGGATGCGGCGGTACTTCATGCACTGGGCCGCCAGGGGTATTTGGTGAATATTGCGCGCGGCAGTGTGGTGGACACCAACGCGTTAATCGCTGCGCTGACCGAGGGATCTGTGGGAGGCGCTGGTCTGGATGTGTACGAAGGAGAACCAGAGCCCCCATCAGCATTGCTGGGGTTTGCGCAGCTTGTGTTGACACCGCATATTGCCGGGCACTCTCCGGAGTCCGGTACGGAGATGGTTGAACGATTCCTTGCAAACGCCGCGGCGCATTTCTCGGGAACAACGCTTCCTTTTCCTATACGCTGAAATGCATATCCTGAAAATGAAACGTATCTGGCCGTTAATTTACCTAGTATCAGGGTTCGAACCCCTCCTGTCGCGCCAGGTTTTAACGCGGTGCAACGGAACCGGCTGGCCCTTGTTGGCCCATGCACGCCAGCAAGCCGTCAAGGTCAGGGCTGTTCCATAGTTCATCGACGCGCGCTATCAGTTGTTCCGCGGTGTGCGGGAAGCCGGTTTCCGCCAGCAGGCGCCTTGCCTTCTGATTTGCTTCCTCGGCGAGTTTGCCCGGGTTTTCCTGGTAAACCGCCGCTTCGGGATCGCCGGAAGGGCATGTGCTGTGCAGGCGCAAGATGCTGCCGTCGTGTCGGTGCAGCACCAGATCCACGTTGTAAACATCGGGGTACTGCGCCGTGTACGGTTCGTGGGGCAAAACGGTGACGCGCCGGCAAATATTCTGAATGGCGGGGCGCCGCACGTTTTCAGCCTGATAGTCTGAAAGTCCCAGGCTGCCCTGCGCCAGCGCGCACGCGACGCTGTAGGGAACGTTGAATTGCGCGTCAACGTTGTTGATGGGAACCTGGTGATAAGTCAGAACACCGGTTTCGTAGATGTATATCTCGGCGCTTTTTACGTCGTCGGCTCGTATCCCTTGGGCGTGGGCTTCCAGCGCCAGGTCGATGGCGCCATGCATGAAGCGGCAGCAAGGGTAAGGCTTGATCGCCGTGTCCAGCGCATGAAAACGTGTGCCCAGGTTTTCGGTAATGGCATCAATATCGATGATTTTGCCGTGTCCCAGGGCGTTGAAGAATCCGCCCGGGCCTTCGAGTATGGTTGCCGGGCCGGTAAAGCCCTCGGCTGCCAGCGCGGCGGACAGCACGCCGGACTGGGCTGCTCGCCCGGGATGCAGTCGCTTGATCCATGATCCGTCGCTGCGCCATTCCGTCAGGCCGCTGGCCTGGGTTCCGGCGATTCCCAAGGCGCGGGTAATACCGCCGCTGTCGAGACCGAGTCCGACGCCGGCCGCCATGGCCGCGCCAAATACGCCGAATATGGCCGTCGGGTGCATGCCGTGGTCAAAATGGCTTCCGCGGTATGCCAGGCCTAACCGGCACATAAGTTCGTAGCCGGCCAGCGTTGCGAGAAGAAATGTCCTGCCCGAAGCGTTTGAAAGCTCGCATGCCGCCAAGGCGGCCGGAACAATGACTGCTCCGGGATGAAGCACGGCAACACGGTGGTCATCGTCAAGTTCAAGAGCATGCGAAAACGCGCCATTGAGCAAGGCGGCATCATGGGCCGCGGACATTTTCCCCACACCGGCCACTGTCCCGGCGCCTGCCCCGCCCAGGCGCGCCAATGCGCGCAGCATAATCTTGCTGGAGTCGGCCTTGGAACCGGCAATCATTACGGCCAGAGTGTCCAGAATGTAGAGTTTGATTTGCTCATGTTCCGCCCGGGATGGGCTTTCGGTAAGCGCTGTGGCGAAATGGGCGAAGCCGGCGGCCAGTGGGGTGGGGGACATATTCAGGACATTCTCCAATGAGCTGACTGCCGTCGAAAATCCTTGCTTTTCGACGCCAGTCAGCCCCGGTGCCGTGCTAGATCAGCGTGGCGGTTGTGGTTGGTTTGTGTTCATCGATGGTGCTTAGAACGAGTAGAGCGCGTTCCAGTGTGGCCCTGTCCGCACAGGAACCCAGGCTTATGCGGTATCCGTTGGGGCCTGCCTGATTGCTGTCGGCGGCAACGGCGAAATGGGCCGCGGGCGACACTTTGACGCCGCGGCGCAGGGCCTCCATGGCAAGGTTTTCCGCGGCATGCTTGCTTGAGCAGTCGACCCAGGCATGATAGCCAGGGTATTGAACCTTGCGGATGTCTTTGATAAACCCCCGGGCCAATTCATACCGTGCCGCCGCGTCCGCGCCGTGCGCCGATGTGAACTCGTGCACGAGGCCATCGCGCAGCATGTACTCGGCCAGTTTGGAATACAGGTGCGGGCCTGTCCACTGTATGCTGACCAACTCTTCCAGAAATGACTGCTGCATGGATGGCGGAACGATGGCATAACCCAGGCGAAACCCGGACGCGACGCATTTTGAATATCCGGTAAGCAGAATGGCGCGTTCAGGGATCATCTCGGCTATCGGAGGGTGAAGCTCGCCGACAATGGGCATATTCACGCCATCCTCGATCAGGTACGCATCGTACTTCTGGCAAAGCAAGGCAACGCGGTGCCGGCGCTCCTGGGGCATGATGGCTGTCGTGGGATTATGCAGCGTTGGTGTCAGAACGATGACTTTCGCTGCGCTTTTCTTCAGCAGTTCTTCAAGATGATCCGGAACAATGCCATCCTGGTCGCAGCGCGCACCCAGAAGTTTTACATCCCGGAACTGAGCGATTCGCTTGATGCCCGTATAAGTCAGATCTTCGCAAATGGCGGTGTCGCCTGGTTTGAGGAGAGCCAGAAATGATGCAAGCAGCCCTTGGTGAACGCCTGTAGTCAGCAAGATACGATTGCTTCCAGTATCTACGCCGAAGCTGCGCATCCACTGGGCGGCAAGGCTTGCATGGGCCTCCGATGGAGCATAACCGCTGTAGCCAAAAAGCCCTTCGTTTACCGCGCCGGCGTTCAAGGTGCTCATCAACCTTGAAAGCTCCTTGGATACAACGGCCTGGGGCACTACGTTCAATGAAAGATCCAGAACGTCGACTTCGCGGCGCGGCGCGTAGCGTTCCGATACGAAGGTTCCGTTGCCGACTTGAGCTGTGATCAGGCCGCGCCGCGTGGCGACCGCCATGCCCTTGGTTACGGTGGCGATGGTTACATTGAACAATTGGCTGAGCTCGCGATTGGTGGGCAATCTGTCGCGCGGCTTCAGTTCCCCAAGCTCAATTGCCCGCTCTATGGCGTCTGCCAGAGCGATGTACTTGGGAGACGCGCCTGGCGGTATGGAAGGAGCCCATTTACCTTGAGTCATTTGTCGTGGATGTTCCAAGAATGTTGGGCCTAGGCCAAATGTGAGGCACCACATTGGCCGCTGTCTCAGCCAATTGTAAGCGCTATTACATTCTAGCATCGGACTAGTGCGTAGGGGCCGCGCATTAACCCTTATGAAGGCAAGCCCAGCAATTTGACGGAAAGAACACCTGGAATCGATATGGATGCGTTGTCTTTTCTACACCACATCGCATATATAACTCTGGCAATGTAAAATTGTACTAGTTCTATTTGATAATTTGATATATTACAATTCTCAGACCAAGCCTTATTTTTTAATTGTAAAGGAGATAGAGATGAATCGCGTTGCCAGCTCTGTAATGCCGAGTAGCCAATCGCTGACCGATGGTGAGGTTTATGTGCCGGGTTTGCCCTCGGAATACGTCACAGAAAAATATGGCGTGCCGCCCGAGGACATTGCAAAGCTGGCCTCCGCCGAGAATCCCCACGGCCCATCCCCGCTGGCAATGAAAGCCGTCGCCGAAGCCCAATCACGTTTGTCCCTGTACCCCGATTGGACTGCCAAAACCCTGCGTGAGGCAATTGGGGCGAAGTATGGTTTTGACCCCGAAGGAGTGGTATGCGGCTCTGGCGAGACGGAAGTCATTTCAATGGTGATCCGCGCTTTCGCCAAACCGAACGAGCCTGTTCTTATGCATTCGCCGTGCTTCCCGCTATATCGCATTTATGCCAATTGCGAAGGCAGGGCGCCGGTTTTTTCTCCCATGGGCAAGGATTTCGATCCGGACGTCGATCGCTTTATCGACACCATGCGCAGTGTGAAGCCAAAAATCGCTTTCATGACAAATCCGCACAATCCCAGCGGCCGCTTGATGAGCGAAGCCGAAGTGAGGGCGGTCTGCGAAGCGGCGAGCGATGACACGCTTCTCGCCTTGGACGAGGCCTATGTGCATTACAGCAGTGCGAAATTCGGCATGGATCTTTTACGCGAGTATGACAATCTTATCGTGCTTCGCACCATGTCCAAGGCCTTTGGCTTGGCGGGTCTGCGGGTTGGCTTCGGGATTTCGAACAACCCCGCCTTGATTCGGCCTTTGCGCCTGATCAAGCCGACCTGGAACATGGGCCAACTGCAAATTGCGGGAGGTATTGCGGGCATCAATGACGACGAGCATGTCAATCGCGCAGTGGCAACTATCCGCGAAATGCGTCCTTATGTGATGTCGGGCGTGGACAAGATCGATGGGTTCAGGGCGGTTCCTGGGTCCGAGGCAAATTTCTTCCTTACGGAAATAATGGCTCCCGAGCTGGATTCCACTCGTGTTTTCAACGAGTTGTTGCAGCGCGGGGTGATCATCAAAGACGGATCTGACATTCCGGCATTGGGCTCGCGTTATCTGCGCGTGGATGTCAACCTCAAGAAGCACATGGACCGGTTCCTGTGGGCTCTGGGCGATATCACGTTCTGATAATTCCGCCAAGGCAACATTGCACCTGAAAGGTTGGAGCAAGCATCCGGCCTTCCAGGTGCTTTTTTATGGGCGCGGCATCACACATGATGGGGGATGTCCTGTTTTTGCACTATGGCAATAAGTGGAAATTCTTCGAATTGATCTCTACACATATGTGTTTTTTGCGGAAAAATGGAAAATTTTCGGGATTTTTTACCTTGGATATGGGCTGTCCTAGGGTTTTCGATAATGTCCTTATACTATTGCAATATGTTGAAATGGTAGAGTACTAGTTTAATTGGTGGTCCAGTTGGGCCGCGCAACTTCGAGGAGTGATGCGTGAAAAGAATTCTCGGTACTTTATCAATGGCAATAGCTGTCGGCATAGTTGGTGTCGCGCACGCTGCCGCCACGTCTGACACAAAGACGCTCAAGGTTGTTCCCCAGGCGAATTTGATCGTGCTCGATCCCGTGTGGACGACGGCTTTCGTAACGAGAAATCATGGGTTCATGGTGTACGACACCCTTTTCGGAACGGATGCGCAAGGCAAGATCCAGCCCCAGATGGTGGATACCTGGAAGGAGTCCGAGGACCACAAGCGCTGGGCTTTTACTTTGCGCGACGGGCTGAAGTTTCATGATGGCGCCCCGGTGACCAGCAAGGATGTCGTTGCGTCCCTGAAGCGCTGGTCGGCAAAAGATACCGTTGGAAGACTTCTGGCGGCCAGTATCGGCTCTTGGGAGACACCGGATGAAAAAACCTTTGTCATCAATCTGAAGAAACCATTTGGCATCATGCTCGATGCCTTGGGCAAGCCAACGAATCTTGTCCCGTTCATCATGCCGGCGCGTCTTGCCGAAACGTCGCCCAATGAACAGGTGAAGGAAGTCATAGGCTCCGGTCCCTATCGTTTCCTGGCCAAAGAATATCGGCCCGGCGAGCAGGTTGTCTACGAGAAAAATCCAGACTATGTTCCCAGGTCGGAGAAGGCCAGCGGCACCGCCGGCGGCAAGAAGGTGTTTGTCGATCGCGTAAAGTGGGTGATTCTGCGGGATCCTCAAACACAACTGAATGCTTTGCTGGCCGGCGAAGTGGACATCATTGAACAGCCTACTTTCGAACAATATCCCGCCTTGCGCAAGGCCCAGGGTGTCAAGCTTGTCAATACCGTGCCGGATGGCCGCCAGTTTTACGCGCGTCTGAATCATCTTCATCCTCCATTCAATAATTTGAAGGTCCGGCAGGCGGCACTGGTCGCGCTCGGCCAGGAAGAGCATTTGAAGACGCAAGTCGGCGATCCGGAAATGTATAGCTTCTGCAAGAGCATGTTTCCATGCGGCACTCCTTATGCCAGCGACAACACTTCCTTCTATACCGGCAAGGCCGACCCCAAGCGTGCGCGGCAATTGCTGAAAGAGGCCGGCTACAACAACGAGCCGGTGGTGCTGCTGCGGGCCACCGATCTTGCCATGGTTTCCAAACTTCCTCTGGTAACGAAGCAGCAACTGGAAGCCGCGGGTTTCAAGGTGGACATGCAACAGTCCGATTGGTCCACGGTGGTTACGCGCCGTGCGAAGAAAGATCCCCCTTCCAAGGGCGGCTGGAGTATTTTCCATACCGCCGGCGATAGCGATCCCAACCCATTGGCGCGCCCCGCATTGAATGCCTCGGGATTGAACGGCTGGTTCGGATGGCAGGATGATCCGGAGCTTGAAGCGCTGCAGGTTCAATTTGTGGAAGCGGCATCTCTTGAAGAGCGCCAGAAGATTGCGGAAAAGATCCAGGTTCGGGCTCTCGAGACCGTCAGCTACATTCCTCTGGGTCAGTTTACGAACCCCGCGGCGGTGCGTACCAACGTGCACGGCCTGCTGTCGGCGGGCGGCCAGGTTTATTGGAACGTCAGCAAAGACTGATATACCCGCGCCGGTTCAATCGACGCGATCCGTTGCGGCACGTTATGTGCCGCAACGTTTCTCCAGCTTACATATTCAGGCCACCGGAGGTACATGAATGTTGAGGTTTACGTTGCAACGCATTATGGCGACGATACCTGTGTTGTTCGTTGTTGCCCTAATTGTTTTTTTGATCCTCCATTTAAGTCCCGGAGATCCAGCGGCAATCATCGCAGGTGACAATGCAACAGATATTGACCTTGAACAGATTCGCCAATCGCTTGGTCTGAACAGGACGCTTGTCGAACAGTTTGCGATTTGGCTTGGCAATGTCCTTCACGGCGATCTGGGCTATTCATTCTTTCAACACAAACCGGTGGCAGAACTGATTTATCAGCGGCTCGAGCCGACAGCCAGCCTGGCGGTTGGAACATTGATCATGGCGATAGCGATTGCCGTTCCATTGGGCACTATTGCGGGGTGGCGCATGGGCGGCTGGCTGGACCGATGCCTGACATGTTTTTCCGTTGCCGGATTTGCCCTTCCCGTGTTCGTCGTCGGCTATATCCTTATCTATATATTCTCAGTAAAACTTGGATGGTTCCCTATCCAGGGCTATCACCGGCTGGAGGGCTGGAGTGACGTTGGCCCCTGGATCAGTCGCATGTTCCTGCCATGGCTGGCGTTGGGAATGATCTACATGGCCTTGATAGCCCGTATTACAAGGGCGAGCGTATCCGAGGCGCTGACAGAGGATTTTGTCCGCACCGCCAGGGCCAAAGGCTTGACTGAATCCGAAGTGCTCACACGCCATGCTCTACCCAATGCGGCGGTGCCCATCGTGACCATCATCGGTATTGGCTTTGCATCGTTGATAAGCGGCGTGGTGGTCACCGAGACTGTATTTGCCATCCCCGGCTTGGGCTCTTTAACCGTCGATGCCGTTCTTAACCGTGATTTTCCGGTTGTTCAGGGGCTGGTGCTGTTCTTTGGGTTCTCTTATGTATTCGTCAACTTTCTGGTTGATCTCAGCTATATATTCCTAGACCCAAGGATTCGTTACTGATGAAGAGTTTTAATTTATTGTGGCAGAACCTGACCTTTCGGATCGGCCTGGTAACGCTGGCGATTCTTGTTGTCATCGCCATCGCGGCGCCTTACCTTGGAACGGTGGACCCGGCTGTCCTGGACTATAACTATATCAACGTACCCGCTGGCGAACGAGTCAATTTCGCGATTCCTGGCCAGGAACCCATCGCGCATACCCTTTGGATGGGAAGCGATGCCTACGGCCGCGATATATACAGCCGGGTGATTTATGGCACCCGCATATCGCTGCTTGTCGCCGCTTTTGCTTCGCTGATTTCGGTCTTCGCCGGAACATTGCTCGGTGTGGTCTCGGGCTTTTTTCGCAGGATGGATTCGATAATCATGAGGGTGATGGACGGGTTGATGGCTTTTCCGCCCATTCTCTTGGCAATCGCTCTCGTGGCCGCTCTGGGGGCCCAACTGTGGACGGTCATTGTGGCCATTTCCATACCGGAGATTCCCCGGGTTGTCCGCTTGGTGCGATCGCTGGTCCTGACCTTGCGCGAAGAGCCTTTTGTCGAGGCGGCGGTTGCGCTGGCCACACCCACCAAGAAAATCCTGTGGCGCCATATCCTTCCCAATGCCATTGCCCCGCTTATCGTGCAGGGCACTTTCATTGCCGCGTCGGCGGTGCTGACAGAGGCGGCGCTAAGCTTTCTGGGGCTTGGGCTTGCGTCCGACATTCCGACATGGGGAAACATCATGGCGGAAGGGCGTGTGCAGTTTTCCCAGTACCCCGGCAATGTGCTGTTTCCCGCCATGTTTCTTGTCCCCACCATATTGGCTATTAATCTGCTGGGCGACGGCATGCGCGATGTTCTCGACCCCAAATTCTCGAAGAAGCTTTCATGAACGCAGACAGCCTCCCTACGCTAGAGATCAAGAATCTGTCGGTTGCATTGCCCATGGGCGCCGACCGCCAGTTCGCGATTCATGATTTGAGTATCAGTCTGAAGAAGGGCGACACGCTGTGTGTCGTCGGCGAGTCCGGCTCCGGGAAGTCAGTGACTGCAACCGCCATCATGGGGTTGTTGCCCAAGGATCTCAAGATTCAGCTTGGCGATGTGCTGCTGCGCGGAGAATCCATCGTAAATGCAACACCGTCGAGATTGCAGAAACTTCGGGCGAAAGTGATGAGCATGGTTTTCCAGGAACCCATGACTGCCTTGAATCCGGTCATGTCCTGTGGAGGCCAGCTTGACGAGTTATTGCACAAGCATACCGACTGGTCGAAAACAAAGCGCCAGGACGCGATCCTGGCCATGATGGAACAGGTAAGGCTGCCCGATCCTTCCCGCATAATGCGCAGCTACCCGCATCAGTTGTCGGGAGGGCAGCGCCAGCGAATTATCATTGCGATGGCAATGATACTGTGCCCGGATCTGCTGATATGCGACGAGCCCACGACCGCGCTGGACGTGACGACGCAGAAAGAAATCCTGAGGCTGATTGACGAACTGAAAGAAAAGCACAACGTCGCCGTGTTGTTCATTACGCACGATATGGGTGTTGTGGCGGAAATTGCTGACCACATTCTTGTCATGCGGCAAGGGGAGTGTGTGGAATACGGTACCCGCGACGAGATTTTAAAAACGCCCAAAGCGCAATATACGAAACAGTTGTTGGCAGCCGTTCCTTCCATGAAGCCGCCGGCGCGGCGATCGATTGCCCACGCAAAAGTTGTGCTTCGCGGCGTAGGCGTGCACAAGTCGTATGAGAGCCGCACATGGACGGGAAAGAAGTCGACAGTCCATGCACTCAAGGATGCCGATGTGCATGTCCTTCCTGGCGAAACCGTCGGCATCGTCGGCGAGTCGGGATCGGGCAAGTCGACATTTGCCCGCTGCCTTGTTCGTCTCGTCGACCCGACCAGCGGCCAGGTTCTCTGGGTGAAAGACGCTGCCGAGATCGATGTATCCAGGAAGAGCCAACGGCAGCTCCGGGATTTGCGCGATCAGGTCCAGATTGTCTTTCAGGATCCGAACCGTTCATTGAATCCCCGGATGAAAATCGGCGAGGCGCTAATCGAGGGCGCATTGAACTTCGGCTTGTCCCGCTCCGAGGCTACCCGTCTGGCCCAGGAATTGATCAAGAAGGTTCAACTGCCGGTGGAGTCTTTAAGCCGCTATCCCAGTCAGTTTTCAGGAGGGCAGCGCCAAAGGCTGGCCATCGCGCGGGCGCTTGCCTGCAGGCCGAAAGTACTTGTGGCCGATGAGGCTGTCAGTGCCCTGGATGTAAGTGTGCAAGCGGAAATCATGAAACTGCTGCGAGAAATTCAGGATGAGCTGGGATTGGGAATTCTATTCATAACGCACGATCTGCGGGTGGCGGCGCAGCTTTGCGACAGAGTAATCGTCATGCATCAGGGGGCGATTGTCGAGCACGGCTATACCGACGAAATTTATTCCAATCCAAGACATGATTACACAAGAAAGCTGCTGGAGGCAGCGCCGGCCATCTCTTGAACAGCAACTTGATTAAGTCACTCATACATTTTTTCAGGAAATCCATATGCGAGTACTTGTTTGCGGTTATCAGCACGAGACGAATACCTTTGCCGCGTCAAAGGCGGACTGGGCGGCGTTCAACAGGGGGGATTCTTTCCCCGCTTACATCGAAGGCGAAGCCATGCTTAAAAGCATGGCCGGCGTGAATTTGCCCATGGGCGGATTTATTGATGCGGCGACCGACAAAGGATGGGTTTTGGTTCCCGGGTTCTGGTGTGGGGCAACGCCTTCTTCCCACGTTACCGAAGATGCTTTTGAGCGCATCAGCGCCGCATTCCTGCATTTTGCAAAGACAACTTCCTACGATGCCATTTACATTGATTTCCATGGCGCGGGCGTGGCGGAGCATGTGGACGACACAGAAGGCGAGATATTGCGCAGGCTGCGCGACCTTATCGGCCGGGATATTCCCATTGTCGCCAGCCTTGATCTGCATGCGAATGTGACACATTCGATGCTGGATAACGCCGATGCTTTGGCCGCATTCAGAACCTACCCGCATGTGGACATGGCGCGCACAGGCAGCTTGGCGGCAACGCTATTGGCCCGAAGGCTGGAAGCGGGCAAACGTGAAACGCTGGCCTTCAGGAGGTTGCCTTTTCTGATTCCAACCAACTCGCAAAGCACCTGGATAGAACCGGCAAAGGGGCATTATCAAACGCTGGAGCGCCTGGACAGCGATAACGGCACAGTATCCAGCTTCACGATGGGTTTTCCCGCGGCGGATTTTGAAGAATGCGCGCCGATGGTGTGGTCTTACGGCGAGAAAGCGAAAGCGACGCTTGCCGTCCTGGACCAGGCGGTTTCCGAGCCGACGCAATGGAGGCTCAAGTCGGTTTGCCTTCCGGACGATGCCATCGCGCAGGCCCTGAAGTTGGCGGCGCACTCGGATCGTCCGATTGTGATTGCCGATACGCAGGATAACCCCAGCGGCGGAGCGGACGGAAACACCACCGGCTTGTTGCACGCGCTGCTTCGCAATCGCGCGGGCGAAGTCTATCCGCGACAGGTAGTCATCGGCCTGATTCATGACCCCCTAACGGCGGAGCAGGCGCGCGGCGCAGGCGTTGGGGCCGTCATAGAAGCCAGCGTTGGCACGTCGGTATCCACATTCACGGGAGAGATGAGCGAGCCGCCGGTTCAAGGCCAGTACAATGTTGTTGCGCTTTCCGATGGGGTAGTTGCTCTGCAGGGACCGATGATGACTGGGCTGGTAACGCAGCTTGGCACAACGGCTTTGCTTGAAATCTCGGGGGTCTACGTGATTGTGGCTACGGGCAAGATGCAGTTGCTTGACCGTGTCCAGATCAGCATGGTTGGCCTGAAGCCGGAGTCGATGAAACTCATCGCCATCAAGAGCGCAAATCACTTTCGGGCCGATTTCTGCACATTGGTCCGAAATCCGGAAACCGATTTCCTGATCGCAAAATCCCCGGGGCCCAAGGCGGTGGATCCTGGCGACTACCGCTGGACACGCTTGCCTGATTCAATCGCCCGCCGGCCTGGCTGATGCGGCGGCGCGAAGTCCCTTATTTGAGTGATGATATGAAAGCTTCCGATAAAGTGAGTCACGAGCGCATCAATCGGCGCCTGGTTGAAATGGCGAAAATTGGCGCCAATCCGCGTGGCGGGGTAAATCGCCAGGCTCTTTCTCAAGAGGACGCGGCCGCGCAGTCGTTGTTGGTCACATGGGGCCGCGCTTGCGGCTTGGCGCCTAGCATCGATCCAATCGGAAACCTGTTCTTGCGTCTCGAGGGTCAGTGTCCGGAGTTGCCCCCGGTGGTGACCGGGTCGCACATGGACTCCCAACCGTCCGGGGGGCGGTACGATGGCATTTATGGAGTGATGGCGGCTTTGGAAGCGGTACAGGCCATTGTCGATGCCGGCATCAGGCCGAAGCGGTCTATCGAAGTGGTTTCGTGGGTCAACGAGGAGGGCTCCCGTTTTGCTCCCAGCCTGATGGGGTCGGGCGTCCATGCCGGTTCGCGCAGCCTGGAGTCGGCCCTGGCGTTGTGCGATGCCGACGGCATCAGCGTTTCCGAGGCAATCGCCGCACTGTCGCCGGTATTGGGCGAGATACCCCGCAGGCAGCTTGGAGTCCCGGCGTTTCGCTATCTGGAAGCCCACATAGAGCAAGGGCCTGTTCTTGAACGGAACAAAGAAACTATAGGCGTTGTCACCGGAATCCAGGGCAAGCACACCTACCATGTGACGGTCTCGGGCGAAGCCGCGCACGCGGGAACGGCACCGCAACGCGCAAGAAAAGACGCATTGATGGCTGCACTGAAGATCGTGCTGGCGCTTGGTGAGTGTTTCGAGGATCCCAGCGACGTAACGCGCTTCACTGTGGGACGCTTCAATGTCAGTCCCAATGCGCCGTCAGTCGTGCCGCGTGAAGTCGTTTTCAGTATAGATTTGCGGCACCCGGATGCGCAGGTGCTGGAGACGCTGAGCGCGCAAGTGCCCAAGGTATGCGACCAGTATGCCGGCCCTTGTACGGTCAAGGCGCAGAGGCTCTATTCAGCCGCCCCAATAGCCTTCGATGAGCAGGTCCAACGCGACATAGAAGATGTTGTCATCGATATGGGCCTGCCGTATCGTTACATGCTTTCCGCCGCGGGCCACGACGCGGGCCTGATGCAAGGAATGTGTCCGTCGGGCATGGTATTTATCCCCAGCCGGGATGGAATTACACATAATGAGGCCGAATATAGTCTTCCTGAAGACATTACGGCTGGCGCGCGTGTCGTAGCGGATGTCCTGGTGAATTTGGCCGGCTAGGCCGCCGGCACGTCGATTAGACCGTTGACCACAAAACAGATATCGGCGAGGCGTCGTTTCAGGCCTTGGCTGTTGTTCAGTCGACGATGAACAACTTCGCCCCCACGCTGGTATAAGAGCGGTGTGGCTCCGCATTGTCGGCAACCTGATAGCTCGTGCCGGGTCGCAGCGTTACTTTACGGCCATCTTCGAGTTCGGTATGAAGTTCGCCTTCCGTGCATAGCAGTATGTGCCCCTTGACACACCAATGATCGGCAAGATAACCAGGGCTGTACTCGACCATTCTCACCCGAATACTGCCAAAATGCTGAGTGCGCCAATAAGCTGAGCCGGTTTGTCCCTTGTGCTCTGTTATTTCGATGCTGGACCAATCGGTGGTGCCAAACGGGATGTTTGACATCTGCATGGGAGTCTCCTTGTATAAGGCCTTATTGCCTGTGATTTCTGCAGATCCACGATACCGTATTTTTCTCTTTGGATCACCCTGGCAATGAGGTCAAGTACTTAGCATGACCCCCAGCTTGCCGGTCCAGGCAAGGCCGCCGTCGGTATCGGCGCGCGGCTTGTATTCGCATCCTACCCAGCCATCGTAGCCTAGTTCATCCAGCTTTTCGAATATGGCTTCGTAGCGCAGTTCGCCCTCGTCGGGTTCGGCGCGGCTGGGCACGGCGGCGATCTGCACATGGCCTATACGCGGGAAATAATGCGCAAGCCGGGTCAACACATCGCCTTCCGCAACCGCTACATGATAGGCATCGAACATGATGCGCGCATTGGGTTTGTCGACCTGATCCAGAATGGCGTCAGCCTGGGCCTGGGTGGAATAGAAATAGCCGGGCGCATCGCGCTGATTGATGGGTTCGAGCAGCAATGTCAGGCCATGGCCGGCTGCCTTGTCGGCAGCCGTCTTCAGGTTTTTCACGAAGGTCGCGCTGGCGGCCGCATGCGACCCGGCGGGCACGATTCCGGCCATGGCGTGTATTGCGCGCGCGCCGCTGGCGATGCTCCAGGCGATGGCCTGGTCTACCGCTTGCTGGAACTCGATTTCCCGGCCGGGCAAGGCGCCTAGCCCGAACTCGCCTTTTGCCGCGTTTCCTTTACTGGTATTGATGCCCAGCAGGGCCAGGTTCAGTTCCGCGCATAAATCGCGTACTTCGCTGGGCGGAGTGTCGTAGGGCCAATGCAGCTCGATGGCCTGGAATCCCGCTTTTGCAGCCGCCCTGATACGTTCAGGCAGGGCGCGGTCAGTCCATAGGAATCCCAGGTTGGCGGCAAATTTCGGCATGTATGAGTATCCTGTTCAGGCCCGAAGGCGGGTTGGTTGGTGTTCACCGGCTTCGCAGGTAGGCGGCTATCAGTTCCGCCGCTGTGCCGGCTTGAGCGAAACCCAGTGAAATGGCGCGGCTGGTATCGATGCGCGCGGGCCAGGTGTCCACGATGGCCTTGGTGCCCGCGTCGGGCTGCCAATCGATGAGATCGGCCACCGGGTCGCCGGCCAGCCGGCGCAGTGTGTCGGCCATCTCGCGGGGCGTGACCGTCAGGCCCGGCAGGTTGATGGAGCGCTGTGCCCCCAGCCGTTCCGAGGGCAGGGTATAGGCGTGCATCAGCGCCGGCACCACATGGTCCGGCGATGCCAGCCACAAGGCGGTATCGGGGTCGATAGGGCAGACAGCGCGCTGTCCCGCGAGCGGTTCGCGGATGATGCCGCTGGCGAAGCTTGATGCGGCGCCGTTGGGCTTGCCCGGCCGGACCGACACCGTGGGGATGCGTACGCAGCGGCCATCCACGTAGCCTTTACGGGTGTAATCGGCAATCAGGCACTCGCATATCAATTTCTGGATGCCATAAGAAGACTGTGGCGCGGGCGCTGTGTTGTCGTCGACCACCTTTGGCAATGCGCCTCCGTAGATTGCCAGCGAGCTCGAGAACAGAAAGCGGGGTGGCCGGGTCAGTCGGCGGGCGGCCTCCAGCAGCGCGCGCGTTCCATCCAGGTTAACGCGCATGCCCAGTTCGAAATCGTTTTCGGCCGTGCCGCTGACCACGGCGGCCAGGTGAATGATGCCGTGTATGTCATTATCGACAACGGTTCGCAATTGCGCCGGATCGGAGACGTCGGCGGCGACATAGCGTACGCGCGCATCGTTCAGCGCGCCGGGCCCTTGATCCAGGGCGATGATTTCATCGATCGGACTATTCCGGCCCGCGGCGTCGGGCAGCAAGGCCTGTGTGAGCAAACGCGCTATAAGCATCTGGCCCAGGAAGCCGGCTCCGCCAGTGACAAGGATTTTCATTGTTTTATGTCTCCAAGGGCTGCGGCCAAGTCGGCTTTCAGGTCTTCGGTATTGTTCGATGCCGATTGGCATGCGAACGAAAATACGAATGAAACAAATATCTCATGATACGACAGCCGGCCGCTAAGGCATCTGGCCATTTGGACTAGGGATAACTATAGGGTGCCACCTATTGTGTAATTTTGCCAGATCGCCATAATTATGAATTATCAGTGCCGGTCATGGCAGGGATCGTTTGCGCGCGGTGGTCACACGGGGCTGTACATTTCAAATCGGGGGGGCTTGAACTATGACGGTTACGGACGCAGCGAAACAGGTGCCGGCAAGCGCGGATGCCGGGCTTGCCGAACAGAAAAGCAATGAAACCCAGGGTTTGATGGCCCGCCTGGGGCGTTGGCTGGAGCGCGATCGCTGGCCTGTGCCGGCGCAAACCCTGACGCTGTTCTCGTCGCGCATGACCGATGTGGCCGCCAACCGCCTTGCCAAGCAATGGAGCCTGCGCTACCTTGCCGCCGACGGCAACGGGCGCCGCGCCCTGCTGGCGGCGCTGGTCCAGGCCAGTGCCGGGCTGGAACCGCGCGGCGATCAGGGCCTGCGCTTGTTCCGCCGTCTGTATGCGCAGGCCGACAGCTTGCATCTGCTGGTCGAGTTGCGCGCCGATATGCTGCGCTGGCGCAAGCAGGTGGCCGGCCTGACGGTGCTTGAACGCGAGCTTGAAGGTCTATTGTCCAGTTGGTTCGATGTGGGCATGCTTGAATTGCGGCCTATCACCTGGGACTCTCCCGCTTCTTTGCTGGAAAAGCTGATTCAGTACGAAGCGGTGCATGAAATCCGCTCGTGGGAAGAGCTGCGCCATAGGGTTGCCGACCAGCGCCGCTGCTATGCGTTTTTTCATCCGCGCATGAGCGATGTGCCGCTGATTTTTGTCGAGGTGGCGTTTTCGACGCAAATGGCCGACAACGTGCAGGTGTTGCTCGACCCTAACGTGCCGGCCTTCGATCTGAACAAGGCGCGCTGGGCTATTTTCTACTCCATCTCCAACACGCAGCCGGGCTTGCGCGGCATCAGCTTCGGCAATTTCCTGCTCAAGCGGGTGGTCGACGAGCTATTGCGCGAGCTTCCCAAGCTGAAGTCCTTTGCCACGCTGTCGCCGATTCCGGGTTTTGTGGATTGGCTGGGCAAGCAGGATGGCCGTGCCATGCAGGAATTATTGAGCGACAAGGCCGACAAGCAGCAGGCGCAGGACGACGTGTCGGCCGGCATGACATGGGTAAAACGGCTACAGGCCGCCGCGGGCGGAAACGCGCCCGAATCGGTGCAGCGCACGGGTTTGCGCTTGGCGGGGCTGTATATTAAAAGCATGAAGAACGGCCAGCCCGTCGATGCGGTGGCGCGGTTCCATCTGGGCAACGGCGCGCGCATCGAGCGCATCAATTGGGCGGCCGACTGTTCAGCGAAAGGGATAGAGCAATCTTGCGGAATCATGGTCAATTACCTTTACGATCTGGAGCAGCTGGACGATAATCTGGCCCAGTTGGCCGCCGGCAAACCCAAGACAGGCTTCAGTTTGCGATGGCTATGACGCAATCCGGCACCGGCGCGGCATCGGGCGGGGTGATCGTCGAATACGATGGGCCGATCGCGCTGGTCACGCTCAGCCATCCGGGGCGTTTGAATGCCATCAATGTGGCAATGTGGCGCGCCCTGGCCTCGGAATTCAAGGCGTTTTCACAGAATCAGCAGTTGCGCTGCATCGTGTTGCGCGGCGCGGGAGGCAATTTCGCCGCCGGCGCCGATATTCGCGAATTTCCCCGGGAGCGCGCCGATCTGGCCGGGGTCATGCATTACCATACGCAACTAATCGAGCCGGCGCTCGAAGCGGTAGCGGCATGCGTACATCCTGTTCTGGCCCAGATCGACGGTGTTTGCGTAGGCGGCGGGCTTGAACTGGCCAGCCAGTGCGATCTGCGTATTGCCGGCAGTTCCGCGCGCTTCGGGGTTCCCATCAATCGCCTGGGCTTCCCCATGGCGCCCGGCGAAATGCGCGGCCTGCTGGCCTTGGCCGGCAGGGCGGCGACACTGGAAATCCTGCTCGAGGGCCGGGTGTTCGCCGCGGCTGAAGCGCTGTCCAAAGGACTATTGACGCGGGTGCTGCCCGATGATGAAGTCGCCGTCGACGTCATGCGTTCGGCCCGGCGCCTGGCCCGGGGCGCGCCGATGGCGGCGCGTATCAACAAGCGGACGGTGGCGCGGCTGTGTGCACGCCCCGAGCCATTGACCGAGGCCGAGCTTCTGGCTTTTTTTAACTATGCTGAAAGCCGCGATCACCGCGAAGGTGTGAGGGCGTTTCTGGCCGGCCAGGAGCCGGTATTTTCAGGAGATTGATTTGGAAGGCAACGCCAATTTATATGCTTTGCTCGCCACCGGTTTTCCGGCCAACCGCGGTGCCGTTGCTATCGAAACGCCGCAGCGTTCCTATAGCTGGAACGATGTGGAACAACTTAGCGGCCGGTTTGCCAACCTGTTGCAGGCGCTTGATCTGCCGGCGGGCTCGCGTATTGCGGTCCAGGTGGAAAAATCTCCCGAAGCCTTGATGCTGTATTTGGCCAGCGTGCGGGCGGGGCTGGTCTACTTGCCGCTGAATACCGCCTACCGCGAGTCCGAAGTCGACTATTTCCTTAGAGATGCCGAACCGGCGGTCGTGGTGTGCGATAGCAAGAACCAGGAATGGATCAGCGGCTTGGCCGAAAAAACCGGCACGGCGCATGTCTATACGCTTGATGAAGAAGGCAGCGGCAGCCTGGCGCTGGCGGCCGCCAGCCAGTCCGGCGACTTCTCCACAGTGCAAAGCCTGCCTGACGACCTGGCGGCCATCCTTTATACCTCGGGCACGACCGGACGCAGCAAAGGCGCCATGCTGTCGCACCGCAATCTGTCGTCCAACGCCCAGGTTCTGCACCAATACTGGGGCTGGCGCGCCGACGATGTGCTTTTGCATATGCTGCCCATCTTCCATGTGCATGGCTTGTTCGTGGCGTCGCATGGTGCTTTGCTGGCGGGAGCCCGCATGATCTGGCTGCCCAAACTGGACATCGAACAGGCGTTGCGCTATTTGCCGCAAAGTACGGTGCTGATGGGGGTGCCGACTTATTACGTGAGGCTGCTCAACGATGCGCGGTTTACGCGCGAGCTATGCCGTAATGTGCGTTTGTTCATTTCAGGTTCCGCGCCGCTGCTGATCGAAACGTTCGAGCAATTCAGGGAGCGCATCGGCCAGCCCATACTCGAGCGCTACGGCATGAGCGAGACGGTCATGCTTACGTCCAACCCTTATGATCCGGCGCTGGGCAAGCGGATAGGCGGTACGGTGGGGCAAGCCCTGCCGGGCGTAAAGGTGCGCATCGTCGACGATGCCGGCACCGAACTGCAGGCGGGCGAAATCGGCAATGTCCAGGTGCGCGGCCCCAATGTGTTTTCGGGCTATTGGCGCATGCCCGAAAAAACCCGCGAAGAATTCACCACCGATGGCTGGTTCCGCACCGGCGATGTCGGGCGCTGGGGCGGGGAATCGGCGCCGGCCAATTATTTATCCATCGTGGGACGCAGCAAGGATCTGATCATCTCCGGCGGCTTCAACGTCTACCCCAAGGAAATCGAATTGCTCATCGACGATATGCCCGGGGTGGACGAGTCGGCAGTCATAGGCGTGGCTCATCCCGATTTCGGCGAGGCCGTCGTGGCTGTGATTGTGCCCAAGGAGGGCGCGGCGCTTGACGCCGACGCGATGATTGCCGACCTGAAGTCCAGGCTGGCCAATTTCAAAGTGCCCAAGCATATTTATTTTGCCGATCAATTGCCGCGCAATACGATGGGTAAGGTCCAGAAAAATATGTTGCGCACGCAATATTCATGAATTTGGGGGAATAGCCCTCGAAGCCGGGAGTTGGTGCTGTACCCCGCGCAACGCATGCGGGTGTGTTTTATGAAGCGGTACATAGAAACCTACAGATAAGAAACCAAAAGAGGAGACCTCATGAAAAAGCATATTCTTTATTCGGCCGCAGTAGCGTTGTCGGCATTGGCCCTGGGCACCACCGCCCAGGCGGCATGGCCCGAGCGCCCGATCACCATCATTGTTCCGTTCCCCGCGGGCGGCGGAACCGACACCTTCGCCCGCCCGTTGGCGCAGCAATTGGGCGAACAACTGGGCAAGAGCGTGGTCATCGATAACAGGGGCGGCGCCGGCGGTACGCTGGGGGCGGGCGTGGCCGCGCGCGCCACGCCCGATGGCTACAATTTCTTCATGGGCGGCGCGCATCACGTCGTCGCGCCATCAATCTACAAAAAACTCAGCTACGATATCCAGAAGGACTTCGTGCCGGTGGCCATGCTGGCGCAACCGCCGCAAGTGATCGTGGTCAATCCCAGCAAGCTGCCGGTCAAGAACATCAAAGAGTTCCTGGAGCGTGCCCGTGCCCATCCCGGGCAGATCAATTTTGGCTCGGCCGGTGTCGGCAGCACGCATCATCTGGCCGGCGAGCTCTTTGCCCTGAAGACCGGCACCAAGCTTACCCATGTTCCTTACCAGGGCGCGGGTCCCATGCTGACCGGGCTGATCACGGGGCAGATCGATATGGCCTTCGACGGCCTAGGTTCGTCGGCCACGCACATCCGCGCCGGCAGCATCCGGCCGCTGGCGGTGGCGGCGGCCAAACGGTCGCCGTCTTTGCCCGATGTTCCCACCGTGGCCGAGGCGGGCATACCGGACTATGAAGTATCGACCTGGTATGCCATGTGGGCGCCGGTGGGCACCCCTCCGGAAGTGGTCAGCCGGATGGCAACCGAATTGACCAAGGCCCTGAATGCTCCTAAAGTCAAGGAGCTTTGGCTGAGCAACGGCAGCGCAACGCCCGATCTTACCGGCCCCGCGTTCGGCAAGTTTGTCGATAGCGAAGTTGTGCGTTGGGCGGGAGTGGTCAAGGAAGCCGGCGTAGAGCAGCAGTAAAAGCCATGCGGGCCGCCGGACGGCCCGCATTTCCTTGTGCGCCCAGCATGAACTGCTCCCAAAAGTTGAACACCAATCCAATCGTTAGGATGTTTTTCATGACGAAGCGTGATGATCACGTTCGGGCTAGGGCCTGTTGACGCTAAGTCCCCGCCCGCCTGGCCGCCAACGGGTTCCTGGCCGCCAAGAATTGGCGGCATCGCTCCAAGCCTAGCCCAGCCTCTTCTGTGACGATTACTCGTGGCACTTGGGCAGCTTCGTTTCTGCCTCAGTGCCCCAGGTGTTCAACCAGGCCCGGACCTCTTGACCAGTTAGGTGCCGGCCGGTCTCCTGGTATGCTGTCCAGGAGGCTAAGGCCTCTTGTTTGAAGCTTTCCCGGGCCTCTTCTCGCTCGACATACTGCGCTATTGCTTCGCACATGATCCAGTGCGGCGAGCGCTGTCGCAGGCCGGCAAGGTGTTGCACCCGGCTTTTCAGTTCATCATCGACCTTGATTGACGTTGCCATGTTCGCCCATATCACTAGGTATTACCTTTTGATAATACACGCTCGAACAATCACGTTGTCCACGCTGAAACCGTCACATTCCTACGTTGCCTTGACACGCTGAAACTGTCACGAATCTGGCGTTCGCAGGAGAGTTGCCTGACCGCAATCTCCGCTTATAAGTATGGGCTGGCAAGCCAGATAACCTTATTGCGCAGGCGTTTGCGAAAAGGGATCGTGGCCAGTCCCGCAAGCGTTACCGCATCGGCTTGCGCAATTTCAGCGTCAATGATGTTTTCGATTTCCCGGGCTGTGTCGCGGCTGTATATTTCCATGTCCAGCTCGAAATTCAGCCGCAGGCTGCGGGGGTCCATATTGGACGAGCCAACATAAGACCAGGCCCCATCGATGGTGATCAGTTTGGAATGGTTGAAATTGCCGTTGGCGCGCCATACTCGGCAGCCGCCGCGTATTACCTGGTCAAGCTGCGCTGTCATGGCATAGTTCACCAAGCGCAGGTTGTTGCGCCCCGGAATCACGATATCCACCACTATGCCCCGGCGGGCGGCCGTATTGATGGCGCCCAGCAGGATCTGGTCCGGCAGGAAATAGGGAGACTGTATGCGTATGTGGCGTTGCGCCACGGCGAAAGCCCCCAGCAGCATATTGTGCGTACCCACCATATAGCGATCGGGCCCCGAACGAATGCAGCGCGCCGGCACCCCGGGCGAGGCGTCTGTTTCGGCGTCGGTGCACCATGTTTCATAGGGTAGCGCTTCTTTGGTGGTGAACTCCCAGTCGTGGGCGAATACCGACATCAACTGCAGCACCACCGGCCCTTCGACGCGAAAATGCGTATCGCTGGCGGTGTTGTCGTTTGCCGCCGCCGTGACGAAGCCGGCGCGTATATTCATGCCTCCGGTAAAGCCGATGCGGCCATCCACCACAAGAATCTTGCGGTGGCTGCGCAAATTGGCGTAAGGCATGCGCAGGAATCCCAGGGGATTGGTCATGAAGAGGGCGCAAGGTATGCCTTTCTTGCGCAATAGGCGAATGATGGATGGATGCGAATATTTCGAGCCTATGGCGTCGATCAGTACGCGCACCTGCAGGCCGCGTTCTTGAGCGCGGCTCAAGGCATCGACAACTTTTCGGCCTTCGCTATCGTTGTCGAAAATATAAGTTTGGAGCGCGATGGATTTTTCGGCGATATCGATAGCCGCTATCATTGCGGGATAGGTTTCGTCGCCGCTGGCCAGAAGCTGGATGCGATTGCCGTCGCGCAGGGAAAAGTGGCTGACGCGGTCGCCCAGCACCTTGAGCGAGTCGAATTGCGGTCCGGCGATGTCGCTTACGCTGGCCAGCGGGGAATCGGGCAAGCCGGAGAAATCCTTCAGGTTTTTATTGCGCTGCTCGGAAATTTGATCGTGGCGTATGCGGTTGATGCCCGCGATCAGATAGAAAAAGGGACCCAGCAGCGGCGACATCAGGATGACGCCTACCCAGCCTATGGCCGCCCGGACATCGTTCTTGGTCATGGCCGCATGGACCGCGGCCGTACCGCCCGTGACCAGGCTCAGCAAAAATATCAGATGCGGCCAATATTCCAAAAACAGAGAATGCAATGAAGCCATATTCAACGCCCTGATAGTGTCATTCTTTGGTCGCTTTGCCGTTGCCGGCTTGCATGCGCTTCACGGTCCTGGAGCGGAACCATGCGTAATCGCAAGTATATAGAAGAACGCCTATAGGGCGGAAAGACTGGAGCGTTCCTGCAGACTATCGTGCCACGCGGGGTTGGGCGCGGTTTGGCAGGCAAAGACCTGAGCGCGCGACGGTGCCCGCCATACCCCGCCGCCTATTCCCAATACCGGTTTTACCGCATACCAGAACCAGCGGCCATCTTCATCTTGCGCCGCCCAGTTCCAGCCCGGGGGGGCGCTTGACCAGTCGAGCTTGGGGAGGCCAGGTGTCATAAGGTAACGGAAAAAGTGATTGGTATCGGCACTGCTTAGGTCGGTGCTGCTTATTGCCGATGGGCGCGGCCGCAATTTATTCTACGGCATTTGCCGTTAGAACGAATTCACGCTCAAAAACTGGCCGCGGAGCGGGCTTGATTGCATAGTTAATCGTTGGCGGTCAACCATTCCAGAAACCGGCACAGTACGCGTATGGATATTGCTCCTGAGTTTTCGAAGCCCTGCATATAGCGGGGCCTTGCGTTTCCGAGGGTTTGGCCGAAGGGTACGCCATGCGTTGTTACCAAGGACGGCTTTCAAGGGCGTGCTATAAATGGCCATTGCATCTCTGCAGGATTAGGGAAAATGTCCATTCAAACTTTCAGCCGATGCGGCGCCGCGCTGGTTTTTGTCACGCTTGTTTCTGGGTGCTCCTTGATCAGCCCGGGAGGTTCGAATCGCTTCAACGAGTGCACCTTGAACCGTAGCAGTTGCATGCATGAGGGGTCGTATGAGCCTGGGGAAGAGGAGTATGCCAGGGAGGAAGCGAAAGACCTGAATCATGCCGCATCCCAAAGGCTGCGCCGCAGCTCGGGCAAATGACCGCGCTTTAAGTTCAAGATCGCCTTTGCGCAAACAGCCTCGCACGAGTGCGAGGCTGTTTCGTTTCCCGTATTTAACTACAATAGCAATAAATCGTAACATTATTGGGCCTTGCTTCTTCCTTGTCTGCATCCACCGGACAGGATCAGGCAGTTCTAAAACGGGAAGAAAAGAAATCCATGACAACTCAGGCAAGGCGACGCCAGTCCAGACTGGTGAGCGCTGTTTATCAATTATTGAATCCGATCCCTTTCAGTTTTTTTGTGGCGGGATTAATTTTCGACGCGGTTTACTTTCGAACCGCGGAGCTGATGTGGAGCAAGAGTGCGGCTTGGCTCATCACGATAGGACTGTTCTTCGCGATAATTCCGCGTGTGATCAATTTGCTTCGTGTCTGGCTACCTCAAGGTAGAGCCGTATCGTCGACTGAGCGAATTGATTTTGCGCTCAACCTCGCCGGCATCGTTGCCGCCATATTCAACGCATTTGTTCATAGCCGCGATGCCTATGCGGTGATGCCTGCCGGCTTGTACTTGTCGGTGGCAACGGTGGCGCTTATTGGCTTGGGTACGATTGTCCTGTCCGCAACGGAGGTGAGCGATGAATAGCTCGAAATGGTTGGGTCCCGTCGCGGCGACGCTTGGCGTTCTTCTTTCCGGTTGCGGCGATAGCACCGCCATGAAGCCAGACCAGCAGCTCGGATCAAACCCGCCGCTACCGGCGCCCCAGAATTTTCTCGTCCCGCCAATGAAGGTTCCTCACGGAGTAGGCTGGTCCGCCGACTCCAAACCCACCGTGGCGAGCGGTCTGAAAATAGAGAAAATTGCCAGCGGTCTTTTGCATCCGCGCCAACTTTACGTACTTCCGAATGGGGATGTGCTCGTGGTCGAAGCAAACTCTCCTGGAACCGCTGCCGTCACTACCCCGAAGCAGTTCATCGCGGGCATGGTGAAGGGCATGTCCGGCAAGGGGGGCAAGGGCGGGAATCGAATCACGCTGTTGAGGCAGACCAACGGATCGGGCGAATGGGAAAAGCATATCTTTCTGGAACACCTGGATTCGCCTTTCGGTGTGCAATTAGTTGGCGATTACCTATACGTTGCCAATACCGGGAACATCATGAGATATCGGTACGTGGCGGGAGAGACCCGTATATCCGATCCCGGAACGGAATTCACTGATCTGCCCAATACCGTCAATCATCACTGGACCAAAGCCCTGCTGGCGAGCCCGGACGGCAAAAAACTGTATGTGGGTGTCGGCTCGAACAGCAACATCACCGAGAATGGCCTGGCCGTCGAGTATCGACGCGCAACCGTGCTGGAAGTGGACGTGGCCAACGGAGCCAGCCGGATTTATGCCTCAGGCCTGCGCAACCCTACCGGCCTGGACTGGGAGCCTCAGTCCGGCAAGCTTTGGGCGATCGTCAACGAGCGTGACGAGATCGGTGTGGACCTCGTTCCCGATTACATGACGGCGGTGAAGGAAGGCGGCTTCTATGGCTGGCCCTACAGTTATTTCGGACAACACCTCGACCCCAGGGTTCAGCCGCAACGTCCGGATCTCGTGAGTAAAGCGATCGTTCCCGACTATTCATTGGGCTCGCATGTCGCTCCGCTTGGCCTGTTCTTCTACACCGGGCAGAATCTCCCGGCCAAATACAAGGGCGGCGCTTTCGTCAGCGAGCACGGAAGCTGGAACCGTTCTCCGCTGAGCGGCTTCCGGGTCAGCTATGTTCCGTTCGCGGACGGAAAGCCCGCGGGAAAAGCAGAATCCGTGGTGTCCGGATTTGTCTCCCAAGACGAAAAGAGCCTGTTCGGCGCTCCCGTCGGCCTGGCTCAAGCCAGCGATGGCGCACTGCTTGTCGCGGATGATGTTGGCGACGTCATCTGGCGCGTGAGTGCCCAAACCGCTGGGAAAAATGGCTAAAAAACCTGTTCGCGTGTATATGTCGGTCGCCGATGAGATTCAAAACTGGTCGATCTGATAGGGGCTCTGGACCGCCGACTAACGTAGAGTTCAAGAAGCAAAGGCTGCTAGGTTAGCAGCCTTCACACTTGCTTTATACCGCCTAGTGCAGCTATTTTTTAGTCTGGCGCAGGCGGGGATTTAGTGTTCACAAGCCCTAAGCGTGTTCGAGAGGCTGAATCTCTTTGGCGATACGCTTGGCGACTTTGGCCTCAGCTATCTTGAGGTCATAAGCTTGCTGCAGATTTAACCAGGATGCGGCGTCGCCGCCGAAATAGGCGGCCAGCCGCAATGCGGTATCAGGGGTGATACCCCGGCGCTGGCGAACTATTTCGTTCATGCGGGTGGCGGGAACATGCAACATGGTGGATAGGGCATTGACGCTCATGCCCAGCGGTGCGAGATATTCTTCGCGCAGGATTTCACCCGGGTGGACCGGGCGCATGCCGTTTTTGGACATAGTAGGCTCCATTTTTCAGTGGTAATCGACGATCTCGACGTTCAAGGGACCCTCTTCAGTCCAGATGAAGCAAATGCGCCATTGATCATTGATGCGAATGCTGTGTTGGCCGGCTCGGTTTCCCTTGAGTGCCTCTAGCCGATTGCCTGGCGGGGAGCGCAGAAAATCCAGCGTGTTAGCGCTATCGAGCATTTGTAGCTTGCGTTCGGCGACGACCTTGAAATTCGCAAACCGAGCGGCGCGACGCCCCTCGTAAAGGGCTTGAGTCTCAGAGCATCGGAAGCTTTTGATCATTGCGAAATGGTATATCGTTTGACGTTAAGCGTCAAATTTTATGAAACCAGTTCGCCCTTTCATCGGGTTGTTTTTTTGATCTATCCAGGAGGCATAAAGCGTAGCGTAGCGGGGTAGAGGCCGTTTATGCCGCAAACCAAACAGGCGTAAAAAAAGCCCCGCCGCGAGCACGCGAAGAGGCTATTTATTCTAAAGTTAGCATTTCCGTTCTAATTTTCACATTATGGGAAATTAAGAAATTCTAACTTTATGATTTGTATGATTTTTTGGGGTGACCGATGGGGCTCGAACCCACGACAACCGGAATCACAATCCGGGACTCTACCAACTGAGCTACGGCCACCACCGTGCAAGCAAACATCAGTCCAAAAGTATAACACCGTTTGGCTGACCCATGCTCTTCAAGAGGAAAGGATTCTAGCATGAAGTGGGGAATAAGTTTTGATCCGCCAACCATTGCTTTAAAAAGAGAAACTACCGGTAACCTACGCCCGGTCTCGTGACGGTTTGACACGTTTGGCGGTTGCGGCTGGATAGGTTTCCTCTACGATAAGGATTCAGCAATCTTCAAAAAGGATCTGACTGCCATGAATACACTAAGCAAAACACTTTTGATCGCGGCCCTTGCTGCTGCTCCTTTTGCCGGTGCGCAAGCACGCGATCAGTCGGCTCATGAAGCCTGGATCAAGGCGCAGAAAATCGATATCAAGCCAACGCTCAAGGTAACGGAAACGGAAATTCCGGCGGATTCGGCAGCGGGTGCCGCCAATTCCACAACAGCTCCGGGCGGCACCGGATCGCAAGGCTCCACCTATTCGCCGAGTTCTCCTTCCAGCAATATGCCTTCTTCACCGGGCGGCTACACTCCGGCAGCGCCTTCCGCCCCAGCGCCGCAAGGCGGTGCGCCTATCTACACTCAGCCCGGCATGGGTTCGGGCGGTTCGGGAACTGGTATTCAGCCGCGCCAGTAATGCCGGCCAAGCGAAGTTATAGCGACGGCGCGTTGAACGTATCGCACTGGGCGGTGTCGCCACTTTTGAAACCACGGCTGAACCAGCGCATGCGTTGCGCGGATGTGCCGTGCGTGAACGAGTCGGGCACCACATAGCCTTGCGATTTCTGTTGCAGACGGTCATCGCCTATGGCGGTGGCCGCATTCAGGGCTTCTTCCACGTCGCCGGGCTCCAGCGTATTGCGCTGAGTGTTCGAGTGCTGAGCCCAGACGCCGGCGAAACAGTCGGCCTGCAATTCCACTTTCACCGATAATTGATTGGCTGCAGCGGCGCTGGTATTGCCGCCGCGGCGCAGCGTGTCGACCTTATCCGTAATGCCCAACAAATGCTGCACATGATGGCCGACCTCGTGCGCGATCACGTAGGCCTGGGCGAAATCGCCGGGGGAGGCGAGTTCTTGCGCCATTTGCCTGAAAAAGCTTAGATCGAGGTAGACCTTGCTGTCGCCGGGACAATAGAACGGGCCCATGGCGGACTGGCCGGTGCCGCAAGCCGTGGGCGTGGCGCCGGTAAACAGCACCAGCCTGGGTTGCTGGTAGCTGCCCCAGCCTTTTTGTTGAAACACCGCGCCCCAGACGTCTTCGGTGTCGGCCAGGACTTTGGATACAAAGCGGGTTTCGGCGGTGGGTTGCGCGGCATTGCCGGAAGTGCTGTACGATGCGCCGGTACTGGCCGGCTCGCCCAGGTTCTGGAGAACGACATTGGGGTCGACGCCGAAATAGATGGCGACCAGCGCCAGCACGATGGTGCCCAGGCCTATTTTGCCGCGGCCTCCCATGGACATGCGCCGGCCTCTTCGATCTTCGATGTTGTTGCTTTCGCGTGAGTTGTCCAGGCGCATGGCGGGTGGTCCTTTGAGCGTGTCGGGAATGGAGCCGGTTTACGGCGGCGTGTTGGTCTAATTCTATTGCCTATGGCGGCATGCGACCTTAAACTCGCCCCTCAGGAATGTTAGGATACGTTAAATGGCTCAATTTTTTGTCGTTCACCCCGAAAATCCGCAGATTCGCCTGCTTAAACAGGCGGGACAGTTGCTGGCCGACGGAGGCCTGGTGGCCGTGCCGACCGATTCCAGCTATGCGGTGGTGGCGCGCCTGGACGATAAAGCCGCCGCCGATGCCTTGCGCAGGCTGCGCGGCCTGGATGATCGCCATCACCTTACGCTGTTGTGCCGCGATCTTGCCGAAATCGGTCATTTCGCCCGCGTCGACAATCGGCAATACCGCCTGCTGAAAATGGCGACGCCGGGCCCATGGACATTCATCCTGGAGGCCACGCGCGAAGTGCCGCGCCGGGTGTCTCATCCGTCGCGCAAGACGATAGGCATACGGGTTCCCGATCACCGTGTTACGCTGGCCCTGCTTGAGGCGGCGGATTCGCCGCTGATGTCGACCACCTTGATTCCCGAGGGCGAAGACGAGCCCATGAACGATGCGCAAGCTATTTTCGATCGCTATGCCCACCAGCTTGCCGCGGTGATCGACGGCGGCGCATGCCAGCTCGAGGCAACCACCGTTATCGATCTGACCAGCGATACGCCGGAAATCATACGACGCGGGCAGGGCGACCTTTCCGCCCTGGGGCTGGATTGACGAACTATATTGCGTTTTCACGGCCTAACACTACATTGGCCGCCTGCTCGGCCGGCGGCCTTTTTCCCGGACAACTATGGAATCACTGATACAGACTATTACTGTTTATGCTTTGCCGGTCTTGTTCGGGATTACATTGCATGAAGCGGCGCACGGCTATGTGGCCCGAATGTTCGGCGATCCAACGGCATGGCAAGCCGGTCGCGTCAGCCTGAACCCTGTGCGCCATATCGATTTCATAGGCACTATCGTCGTGCCGCTGGTGCTGCTGTTCAGCACCAAGCTGATGGGCGGCGGCGGCTTGCTGTTTGGCTGGGCCAAGCCCGTGCCGGTGGACTGGAGCCGTTTGCGCCGTCCGAAGCGCGACATGCTATGGGTGGCGCTGGCCGGCCCCGGATCGAATCTGGTCATGGCGGTTATCTGGGCCATTGGTTTGCGCATCCTGGCCGAAACGGGCGCGGTCTCCAGCGATTTCTGGGTGCGGATGGCGATCGCCGGCATACAGGTGAATCTTGTATTGATGGCGTTGAATTTGCTGCCTTTGCCGCCGCTGGACGGCGGGCGCATTGTCTTCAGCCTTTTGCCGCAGCGCATGGCCTGGCAATACTCCAAGATCGAGCCTTACGGCATGGTGATCCTGATAGTTTTGATGCTGACCGGCGTTTTATGGACGCTGCTGCAGCCTTTGTTGGCGTTTGGCCAGTTAATTGTTAGTTGGTTTTTATAATTTTCGGCCCATATCCGGTAAACTTGCGAGTTAATTAAGGCAATTTCACCGTTGCGGTGAGTTCGAGGAGATCATTCCCATTATGGCAAGCACGGATTCCGCGATCCCAATCCTCCAGGGCAGCATGGTTGCCCTGGTCACTCCCATGCATCCCGATGGCAGCCTGGATTTCGATTCCTATCGAAAACTGATCGATTGGCACGCCGCCGAAGGTACCGATGCGCTGGTGGTGGTGGGCACGTCGGGCGAGTCGCCTACCGTCAGCGTTGACGAACATGCCGAACTGATCAAGGTGGCGGTCGAGCATTCCGCCGGACGCCTGCCGGTCATCGCCGGCGTGGGCGGCAATTCCACCGCGGAAGCCATAGACCTTACACGGCATGCCAAGGCGGTGGGCGCGCAGGCGGGGCTTTCAGTAGTGCCTTACTACAACAAGCCCAGCCAGGAAGGTTTGTACCAGCACTTTCGCACCATTGCCGAAGCGGTCGATTTGCCTTCCGTGCTTTACAACGTGCCGGGCCGCACGGTCGCCGATATGTCCAACGACACGATTCTGCGCCTGGCCCAGGTGCCCGGCATTATCGGCGTCAAGGATGCAACCGGCGATATCGCGCGCGGCGCCATGCTGGTGCGCGATGCGCCGGCGCACTTCAGCGTCGTCAGCGGCGACGACGCCACGGCGGCGGCCTTGATGCTGCTGGGCGGGCGCGGCAATATTTCGGTTACCGCCAACGTTGCGCCCAAGCTCATGCATCAGTTGTGCATGGCGGCCATCGGCGGCAATGCCGCCCTGACGCGCCAGCTTAACGCGCGCCTGGGCACCTTGAACAAAGTGCTTTTTATTGAATCCAATCCGATTCCTGTGAAATGGGCCGTGGCCGAAATGGGCCTGTCCAAGCTGGGCTATCGCTTACCTTTAACCTCCCTACACGAGCAGTATCACAGCGTGGTGCGCAGCTCGTTGAAAGAAGCAGGCTTGATCTAAATGATAAATATGCGTATGAACAAACGCGCTGCGGGCGTCACGCTGGTTGCGGGTGTGCTGTTGTTGTCGGGCTGCTCGGTAGTCAAGCAGATGACCGGCGATGAAGAGTCCGTCGACTACAAAAGCACGGTTGCGGGCGATCCTTTAAGCATTCCTCCCGATCTGACCCAAGCGAATCGCGATGCCCGTTTTCGCGCGCCCGAAGGCAGCGCCACGCTTAGCCAGTATTCAAAAGCCCAGCAGGCCCAGCAAAACACCAGCGCGGCCGATCGCGTGCTGCCCGCGACCAGCGGCATTTCGGTCATGCGCGATGGCGATATCCGCTGGCTGGCGGTCGATCAGCCTGCCGAAACGGTGTATCCCAAGATTGTCGATTTCTGGGGCGAGCAGGGCTTTACCTTGCACTCTCAGGATGCCCGCGTGGGCCTGATGGAAACCGACTGGGCTGAGAACCGTTCCAAGATTCCCGAGGGCTGGATACGCAGCGCATTGGGCAGCGTCATCGATCAGGTATTCGACAGCGGCGAGCGCGAACGCTTCCGCACCCGGGTCGAACGCGTCAATGGCAAGACCGAAGTCTATATCAGCCATCAGCAAATGGTTGAAACGCCCACGTCTGACGGTTCGGCGTTCAAATGGGTATTCGGCAAGGAAGATCCGGGCCTGAACGCGGCCATGCTGGCTCGCCTGATGGTATTTTTGGGTACTGATGTCAAGAATGCTCAAAACCAGGTGGCCCAGGCCGAGAAAGACAGCAACGCGCCTCAAATCACCAAAATGCCCGAGGACCAGGCGGCGCTTACGCTGGGCGAACCTTTCGACCGGGCATGGCGCAGGGTAGGCGTGGCGATCGATTCGGCCGGCTTTGCCGTCGATGACCGCGACCGTTCCGCCGGCGATTATTTCATTCGCTACCTGGATACCGACTCGGGCGTCAAGATCGAGCAGCAAAACATTATTGGCCGCATGTTCGGATCCAAGAACACGGCGGAAGCCTCGCAGTACCGTATCCATGTGGCCGAACAAGGGTCGTCGTCGCTGGTGACCGTTCTCGACCAGAATGGCCAGGTGCAAAACACCGAAACCGCCAAACGCATTATTGGGGTGTTGTCGACCCACATGTCGGGCCAGTAGGTTCTTGCGGACCGATGCTGGCGCCAAACCATTGCAGTTTTGGCGCCAGCGCGGCAACCTCGCCTATCAATAGCAGCGAGGGCGGCTTGAAGCCATGCAGCAGTGCCTGTTCTGTCAGGTCTTTCAATTTGCCATGCAAGACACGCTGATTGCTGCGGGTGCCGTTTTCAATCAGGGCAAAAGGCGTATCCGCCGATCGCCCATGGGCGATCAGGCGGCCGGGCAGCCAGTCAAGCTGGCTGACTCCCATGTAGAAGGCCAGGGTCTGTTTTTCCTGCGCCAATGAGGCCCAATCCTCGACCGTCGTATTCTTGCTCACCTGCGCCGTGGTCAGCCGCAAGGACTGGGCATGCTCGCGGTGGGTCAGGGGTATGCCCGCATAGGCGGCACAGGCGATCGCGGCGGTAATGCCGGGGACGACTTCGTAGGCAATATCGTGTTCGCGCAGGAATTCCAGCTCTTCGCCGCCACGGCCGAATACAAAGGCGTCGCCGCCTTTGAGCCTGACCACGAATTGACCCGCCCGGGCGTGCTCCAGCATCAACTGATGTATGCGCGCCTGGGTGGCGTCGTGATCTTCGCCCGGTATTTTGCCGACGCATATCTGAGTGGCGTCGCGGCGCGCCAAGTCCAGGATTTCCTTGCTGACCAGACGGTCGAAAAGGATGATGTCGGCTTCGTTCAAGGCGCGCAAGGCATTCAGGGTGAGCAGGCCGGGATCGCCGGGGCCGGCCCCCACCAGTACGACTTTGCCGTGCACCGGGCCAAGGTTTTGCCGCAATTCGTTTGTCAGCGCGAGTTCGGCGGCATCGGGCTGCTGTTTGCGCAGGGCGCCCGCAACCGGGCCATCCAACAGCCAATCGTAGAATTCGCGGCGGTGGCGCATCTCGGGGCGCGCCTGGCGTATGGCGAGGCGGTACTTGGCGGCCAGCGCAACCAAGGGGCCCAGGGAATGATCGAACAGGGTTTCGATGCGCTCGCGCACCCGGCGCGCCAGCACGGGCGCGTGCCCTGCCGATGATATGGCAATCGTCAGGGGCGAGCGGTCGACGATGGAAGGAACCTGGAAGGAGGACAGTTCGGGGTCGTCGACCACGTTGACAAACAGGCGCCGCTCGTTTGCCAGTTCGGCGATGCGCTGGTTGACGGTCCGGTCGTCGGTGGCGGCCACGACCAGCCAGATGTCCGCCAGCCAATCGGGCTGGAAGGAGAGCGGCAGGTAATCAATGGCGCCCTGGCCGTGCAGCTCGAGCAGTCCGGCAGTTGCCCGGGGCGCCCCGACAGTTACCAGGGCGCCGCAGGCCAGCAGGCTTCTGGCTTTTCTTTCCGCGACGCTGCCGCCGCCCACGACCAGCACGCTCCGGCCCTTCAGGTCGGCAAACAAGGGAAACAGTTTCATCGGCTTCAGCTTACGGCATCGAGGACAATAGGTATCAGCCGTTGCGATGGAGTGGATATGACCTTGCTGCGAATCAGAAAATCGCCGAATTTCTCGTCGGTTTCGCGGTCCTTGGCATAGGCCTCGAACAATGTGTCGAGGATGCTGAGTATTTCGGGTTCGGCGATATTTTCGCGATACGCGACATTCAGGCGTTCGCCGATAAAGTCGGCGCCCAGGCGCAGATCGTAGCGTCCCAGTGCCCGTCCCACCAGCGCGATTTCACCCAGATAAGGGCGCGAACAGCCATTTGGACAGCCCGACAGACGCAATAAGATCGGCGCGTCGGTCAAGCCGTGCTTGGCCAGCAGTGTTTCCAGTTTCGGCAGCAGAACAGGCGCATAGCGTTCGCTCTCGGCCATGGCCAGGCCGCAGGTGGGCAAGGCGACACAGGCAATGCTGTGGCGGCGAATACCGCTTTGTTGAATGTATCCGTCCAGGCCATACTGGGCGACCAGCTTGTCTATCTGGGCCCGGTCTTGTCCGGCGACATTGGCGATAACCAGGTTCTGATTGCACGTCAGGCGAAATTCGCCCTTGAGCACTTTGGCGATTTCGCGTACGCCGGTTTGCAGCAGGCTTTCGTCTTTATCCCATATGCGTCCCGACTCGATGTACAGGCCAAGATGCCATTGTCCGTCTTCGCCTTGGGACCAGCCGTAGCGATCGCCGTTCTGGTCGAAATGGTAGGGACGCAAGGGCTGCAGGGTGAATCCGATGCGCTCTTCAAGCTGCGCCTTGAACCAGTCCAGGCCGCGATGGTCCAGCGTGTATTTGAGGCGCGCGTGCTGGCGCTCTACCCGATTTCCGTAATCGCGCTGCAAGGTAACGACGCCCTCGGCGACCGCGATCAGTTGTTCAGGCGGCACAAAGCCTATCAGGCTGCCCAGGCGGGCATAGGTGGTGTCATCGCCATGCGTGGCGCCCATGCCGCCGCCTATGGCCACGTTGAAGCCTTGCAGCCGGCCATTCTCGATAATCGCGATAAGGCCAAGATCTTGCGCAAAAACGTCGGCATCGTTGGTGGGCGGAATGGCGATGCCCATTTTGAATTTGCGCGGCAAATAGGTGTCGCCGTAAATCGGCTCTTCTTCCGGCTCGTCCGGCAGTTTTTCGCCGTCCAGCCAGATTTCGTGGTACGCCCTGGTGCGCGGTATGAAGTGATCCGACAACTTTTGGGTCCATTCCTGCACGAGTTTGTGCTGGCTGGAGAGTTGCGGGTTCACGGAGCTGACGACTTGCCGGTTGACGTCGCCGCAGGCTGCTATGGTTGTCGCCATGGCCTTGTTTATGGCCTGCATGGTGGGCTTGAGATCGCGCTTGATGACGCCGTGCCACTGGAATGTTTGCCGCGTGGTGATGCGCAGGCCGCGGCCTGCGTAGGTGGAGGCAAGGTCGTCGAACGCCAGCCATTGCGCCGGGCTTATTACGCCGCCGGGCAGGCGGGCGCGTATCATGAATGAATGGGCCGGCTCCAGCTTTTGCTTGCGCCGTTCGTCGCGGATATCGCGGTCGTCCTGCTGATAGCTGCCGTGAAACTTAAGCAGTTTGTTGTCGTCGTCGCTGATGGCGCCGGTAACGGGGTCGTTCAGGCCTTCTTCGATAGTGCCGCGCAAATGGCGGCTGTCGGCTTTGACTTGTTCAAGGTGCGAGAGAGGGGTAGTGCTCATGAAAATCCTGATTAATAAACGTCGCGCGCATAGCGGCCTTGGGCGGCCAGATCGTCAAGCCATTGCTTGGCCTGCGCATCGTCCAGCCCGCCTTCGTCCTGCGCAATGCGCAGCAATGCCTGGTGCACATCTTTGGCCATCCGGGTGGCGTCTCCGCATACATAAATATGCGCGCCGCCCTGGATCCAATCATACAGTTCGGCGGCGCGTTCCAGAAGCCTGTGCTGGACATAGATTTTTTTGGTCTGATCGCGCGAGAATGCCAGATCCAGCCGATGCAGGTCGCCATCCTTGAGGGCGCGCTGCCATTCGGTTTGATAGAGAAAGTCCGACGCAAAGTTGGGATTGCCGAAGAATAGCCAATTGCGGCCGCTGGCGCCGGCGGCGCTGCGTTCCTGCACAAAGGCCCGGAACGGCGCTATGCCGGTGCCCGGCCCTATCATGATGACGTCGCGCGAGTCGTCGGCGGGCAGGCGGAAGCGCGGGTTCTCTTCGATGAAAATGGGCAGCTTGTCGCCCTCGGCGAGCTGGCTCAGGAAATTGGAGGTGACGCCCCAGCGCTTGTCGCCTTCGTAGTCGTAGGCCACATTGGCCAGTGTCAAGTGCACTTCGTCGTCGACGGCGGATAGGCTCGATGCAATCGAATACATGCGCGGCGTCAAAGGCCGCAGCGCCTTGACCAGGCCTTGAGCGGTCCATTTGGCCGGGTAGGCCTTAAGCACATCAATCAATTGCCGGCTGCCCAGGAATGTTTTCAAGGCCTCGAGAGCATCGGCCTGCAGCAGCGCCTTCAGGCTGTCGCTCTGGGCCAGTTCAGCGTGAGCGGTCAGGAAGGGCTTGGTCAACTGGGTCAATTCGCGGTGACTGGCCAGCCATTCTTTCAGGCTGCGCGTGACCTTGTTGAATTCAACCGGCTCATCGGCGTCCAGGTTCAGCGTGGCGATGACGAGATTGACCAATGTTGCGGATTGGCTGGGCCATACGCCTAGCGCATCGCCGGGCTGGTAGCGTAGCTGGCTGCCTTCCAGGGAAATTTCCAGATGGCGTACGTCCTTCCCGCTGTCGCGGCCCGTTATGGCCTGGTTCAGCATCAGCTCGGCAAGAAAAGGCTGTTCGCGCGTGACCTTGGCAGCCTTGGGATGCAGCGGAATGACGCTGGCGCCGGGAGCTTCGGTTTGTTTCAGGGCTTTCTGGGCGGCGGCAACCGTCGCTTCTTCCCAGGGTTGGGCCACGGTTTCGATATCCAGGTCGGCTGTGCCCAGTTCGTGTACGCGCGCCGCCCCAAGCTCTGCCAGGCGGGCGTCGATATTTTGCGCGATGCCGCAGAATATGGGATAGCTGGAGTCGCCCAGGCCCAATACCGCATATTTCAGTTGGGGCAGTTTGGGCGCGCGGCGGCTGCTCAGGAACTCGACAAAAGCCAAGGAGTCGTCCGGCGGTTCGCCGTCGCCTTGCGTACTCATGACGATGTACAGCAAATGCTCGTCTTTCAGTTCGCGTGTGGCATAGCGGTCGGCGCGCACCAGGCGCGTCTGCAGGCCTAAGGCTTCGGTACGCTGCGCAAGCGATTCGGCGACGCGCTTGGCGTTGCCGGTCTGGCTGCCGTATAGGATCGTAAGGCGCTGCGCGGCGGAAGTGGCGGCCACAGCGCTGATGGCGGGAGGAGCGCTACGCGTGGCCTGTTGCCCTTGCGCAACGCCGGCAAGATAGCCGGACAGCCAGCTCAAGGCATTGGATTCCAGGCCGTCTGTCAGTTCGGTCAGGAGTTTGTGTTTGGCTTCGGGAAGATAAGAAGGGGCCAGCATTGCGCACTCAGGAAATAACGAATACTTATATTCTAAGAACCTTGGGTCCCGCGGCGAACGATAAGCTTCTTATTTCCTAATTACTTATATGCTTATAAGCAAGCGGCGGTTTTGTTTTCCGGTTATTTGCCCTGGCGATTGGATTTTTACCGGTCAATTGCCTGGCGCTCGGATTTGCGTTGTGGACTGGCGCCCGGATTTGTTTTGTGGATTTGCCGCCGGAAGCGTGGGTGCAGAAAAATTCCAGGCCAATCACTTGAAACCCGGACCTCCAGAATCGCGCATAAGTAATTTTTTTGAGGCAGTCAATGGAGCAAGGTGCCCCGAAATCGCGAATTTTCGGGCTGGGAGATTTCTACCGTCCACGCTCCGGAAGGGGGTGGGTCCGCCACAATTTGGCATCGGTTGGGATGGTCCGCGCCTGCACTGCCAAACCCGATCTGCATTGAACATCCAGTAAACTGCGTCGGATCGAAATATTCATGCTGTTCAAGGCTGCAGCATATAAAGGTTTTGCCGTGATTCTAAACGACACCTCATTAAACGAGCAGGCGCGCGCGCTTCTGACGTCGCGTATGCATGGCTATCGCCAACAATGCCGTGTTGTTGCCGCATTGGCCACGCTGTTCTTGGCCGTGCCCATGCTGGCGGCGGGCCAGGCGTATATGTCCGGCACCGGGCAGTGGCCTGTGGGCCTGGCCTGGGGCTTGCTGATATTGCTGGCGGTTCCGGCGGCGATATATGGCCTGGCCTGGTATCTGCGGAGCAAAATGCTGCGCCTGCGGCAAGTGCTGCGCGAGGACAGCATGTCGGTCGTCCACGGGCGATTGCAGAGCATTCAACGGCAAGGGGCTGTGGATATGTTTGCGCCGCTGGATCTCGTCAATACCCTGGGCGGGGCGCCGATCTCATTCGGCGGCAAGCGGGTAAGCTATGTCGTGGACGGCCAGGCTTATGAATGCACGCTGGATTTGCCCGCCGCCTACTATTTCAAAGGTCAATTGACGGTGGCAAGGCTGCAAAGCACCCGCCCCAATCCGAAAGTCATCCTGAATATTATCGCCAACACATGGCTGGCCGGCGTGCGCCACACAGCCTTTCATCATCCTGTCGGTGTGGATGAATCCTTGCAGGATACCGAATGGCAATCCATCGAAGATAAGCTTATCGATTATTTCATGGGCTGGGTCGGATTTGGTATCGTTGCGATGCTGGGCTTTTACGGCCTGTTCCGTTGGGTGGCGGGCAGTGTTTCCACCGAAATGATGATGATGACGCTGGCGGCGATTGCGATCGCCTGCCTGTTGTCGGGCGTTTCAGAAATCAAGGTGATGATGTTGTTGCGGCGCCGCAAGGAGCCTGGGATCGTCAAGCGCACGCTGCGCGGCACCGCCAGCGAAATCATGGTCACGCGCACTCGCAGTTTGAGCGGTAATGTATTTGACTATCATCTTTGGGCCCGTTTGGGCGAATGTTGGCATCAGTTGGGCAAGACTGCCGCCTGGACCGCCGACGAGCATTACCCGCTTACACTGGACGGCGAAGTCAGCGTGGAATATATCGCGAAGGATGCCGATCTGTTGCATCCACTGCGCAGCACATACCAATTGGTGCTGCCCCGTTTTTGACTTAGTTATATATATTTTCCTGAATCAATGGGTTGCCGGGGCCATTCAAGAAGCTGCCTACACGTAAAGCTAGCCGGGCCAAGCGTGAAAAAGCGCCATTAAGGTCCGATAGCCAAGGCCTACCTCGATACCGCGCGCCTGCTGACGCAGGTGGCGCCGCGTCTTTCATTCATTATGATGCAGCCAGCCTTCCCGCAGCCATTCCGTCAGGAGGCGCAATTCTTTATTTTTGAGCCTGCCGGCGCCATCGCTGCTGCACGGCAATTCACGCTGGTCGGCCAGTTGGCGCAGGCGCGCCGATGCCGGGAGGGCGGCGATTTCGCCGTTGATGAATAACTGCTTATCGCGATAGATAAGCCGGGTGCAGCGATCCAGCACAAGTTTGCCCGATGACGGCAGCGCCGCCGCCAGATCAAGGCCTTCGTCGCTGGCTTCGAAATAGGCATTGGGTGGTATTTCGGTCAGCCATATTCCCAGGAACCGGGCAGCCAGCGTTTCGTCGAATTTGATTTTTGCGATGGCCTGGACCGCGGCCTGGACCAGGGTATCGGGTAGGGCGGCGGGAGTGTCGGTGGCCGCTACGCCGGCATCCCGGAACGTGGCTGAAAGCTCGGGACCTGGAATTGCCGGATTGGCGTACAGGCCGCCTGTGTCGCCCAGCTTGGCCAAGATCTGGTCATTGGCGGCTTCCAGCATGCCGCACGCCAGCGTCGCCTGGCTGGGGGCGCGAAAACCTATCGAAATCGTCATGCAGTCGCCCACCGCTATGCCATCGTGGGCCAATTGCGGCGGCAAATACAGCATATCGCCGGGTTCCAGCAGGAACTCTTGTTCCGGCTTGAAGTCCTTGAGAATTTTCAAAGGCAGGCCGGGTTCCAGCGTCAGGTCTTTTTGTTGGCTGATGCGCCAGCGCCGCCGGCCGTGGGCCTGCAGCAGGAAAACATCATAACTGTCGAAATGCGGCCCTACGCCGCCGCCATCGGTGGCGATACTGATCATGGCATCATCCAGCCGGGCGTCGGAAATGAAGCGAAATTCGCGCATGAGCGCCGCTGTCGCGTCATCATGCAAATCGACGCTTTGCGCCAGCACCGACCAGTTCGGCTGGCTGGCCGCGGGCAGGCGCTTGAATGGTCCGGCCTGCATATTCCAGCCGTGTTCGTCGCGCCAGATCAGGCGTGAATCGACCTCGTCGCGCTTGACCAGTTGCTTGATATCGGCGATGGACAGGGATGGCTTGAAACCTGGAATCGCCTGGCGTATCAGCAGCGGCTTGCGCTGCCAGTAGCGGCGCATGAAATCCCGGGGGGTGATGCCGCCCAGCAGGGCAAGGGGCTGATCGATATTCATAAATGCTCTTTGCGCAAGCGGTACAGGACATCCAGGGCTTCACGGGGCGTGAGCTGGTCGGGGTCGACCGCCGCCAGCGCGGATTGTAGTGCCGACGGCGTCTCGGCGGCGGCGGAAGATGGACCATGGGATTGCTCTTGAGCGGCATATTCCTGGTCGGCGGCCGCCGAAAACAAATCCATTTGCGGGGTAGGCGCGCCTTGTGCCTCCAGGCGCGACAATTCGCGGCTGGCATGGCGGATCACGGCGGCGGGGATTCCGGCGCGCTGGGCGACCTGTATGCCGTAGCTGCGGCTGGCCGGGCCGGCCTGGACTTCATGCAAAAACACAATGCCCGATGACGATTCCGCAGCGGCCAAGTGCACGTTGGCGGCGGCAGGCGCTTCGCCGGGCAGCCGCGTGATTTCGAAGTAATGCGTGGCGAACAAGGTAAGCGCCTGATTGTGGGTCAATAGGCGGTGAGCGATAGACCAGGCCAGGGCCAGGCCATCGTAGGTGGACGTGCCCCGGCCGATTTCATCCATGAGCACCAGGCTGTTGGGCGTGCTGGCCGCCAGGATCGCGGCGGCCTCGGTCATTTCCATCATGAAGGTCGAACGGCCGCCGGCCAGGTCGTCGGCCGCGCCGATGCGGGTGAAAATCCGGTCGATCTGGCCTATGCTTGCCGAGCGCGGCGGGCACGAAGCTGCCGGTGCGGGCCAGTAAGGCGATCAGCGCGATTTGCCGCATATAGGTGGACTTTCCGCCCATGTTCGGGCCGGTGATCAATAACATGCGCCGCTGCGGGCTCAGTTCGCAATCGTTCGGGGTGAAGCGTTCGATGCTATGTTCGACCACGGGGTGGCGGCCCGCTTCGATCACGATTTCGTTGTTGTCCAATAATTGCGGGGCAACCCAGTTATTGAGCTGGGCATGCTTGGCCAGCGCGGCCAGGGCATCGACTTCGGCCAAGGCGCCGGCGCATTGCGACAGTATGGGCGCATAGCGCGCGCATTCGTCCAGCAGCGTTTCGAACAGCCATTTCTCGCGCGTCAAGCTGCGGTCCTTGGCCGATAGGACTTTGTCTTCCCAGGTTTTCAGTTCGGGGGTAATGTAGCGCTCGGCGTTTTTCAGTGTTTGGCGCCGGCGATAGTCCGCGGGGACTTTGTCGGCCTGTCCGCGCGAGACTTCGATAAAAAAGCCATGCACCCGATTGAATTCGACGCGCAGGTTGGCAATGCCTGTGCGCGCGCGTTCGCGGCCTTCCAGTTCCAGCAGGAATTCGCCGCTGTCGCTGGCCAGGCGCCGCAACTCGTCCAGTTCTTCGTCGTAGCCGCTGGCGATGACGCCGCCCTCGCGCACCATCAGGGCGGGCTCCGGGTCGATGGCATAGTGCAGCAGGCCAGCGATATCGGGGTCGATATTGATGCTTTGTATAAATGCGGCGAGGGTCGATTCCGCGTTGAAAGATGTTCGTAAATGTTCCCCCACCGTGGGGAGGAGCGCCAGGGCTTCGCGCAAGCTGGCCAGTTCGCGCGGACGCACCGAGCGCAAGGCGATGCGCGTCGCGATGCGTTCCAGGTCGGGATAGCGGTCCAGCATTGGCGCAAGGTGTCCAGCGGCGCTTCGGAATTCAGCGTTTCCTGGCTGGGCGGGGCCGACAGAAATGCCGAAATGGCTTGCTGGCGCGCCAGGGCGCAAGCATTGTCGCGCAATGGATTATGCAGCCAGCGCCGCAGCAGGCGGCTGCCCATGGGCGTTTCGCAATGATCCAGGGTCGAAAAAAGCGTGGGCGCTGTCTTCGCCGCTGATCGTTTCGGTCAGTTCCAGGTTTTTGCGCGTGACGGGATCCAGCAGCACATAGTGGCCGGCCTGATCCGCGCGTATGGTCTGGATGTGCGACAGCGATTGGGTTTGCGTACGGCTGACATAGCGCAACAGCGCGCCGGCCGCGCAACTTGCGATCGGCATGTCTTCGACAGGCCGAAGCTGGCGAGAGAGTCCACCGCCGAAATGTTTTTGCAGCACTTCGCGCGCGCCGTCCGCTTCGAAATGCCAGTCGGGAATGGCGCTGATGGCGATGCCGGTGTTGCCGCCGATACGGCTGCTTTCCGCGCATACCAATTCGGCCGGCCCTATGCGGTGCAGCTCGGTGTCCATCATGTCGGGCGGGCATTCGCAGACTTTGAACTCGCCGTTGGCAAGGTTCATCCAGGCAAGGCCGGTGCGTTCCGCTTTGTTTACCCGTGCGGTCCAGACCGCGGCTATCATGCGGTCCGCCTTGGTCGGCAGCAGCGCTTCGTCGGTCAGGGTGCCGGGCGTGACGATGCGCACGATCTTGCGCTCTACCGGCCCTTTGCTGGCGGCCGGGTCGCCGATCTGTTCGCAGATGGCAACCGATTCGCCCTGGGCCACCAGCCGCGCCAGATAGTTTTCCATGGCATGGAAGGGTACGCCCGCCATCGGTATCGGCACGCCATTGGAGGCGCCGCGCTTGGTCAAGGTAAGGTTGAGCAGACGCGCGCCGCGCTCGGCGTCGTCGTAGAACATTTCGTAGAAATCGCCCATGCGGTAGAACAGCAAATGCGAACCGGCCTCGGCCTTGAGCCTGAGGTATTGCTGCATCATGGGGGTATGGCTGTTAAGCGATTGCTCAATGTCCGCCTTTGTTTTAGCGGGCTTGCCGCTTGTGGCAACGGTTTCCGGCTGCATGGGGCTTTCTGTGGGATGGTTAGACAATGACAACTACACCTATCAACATATAACGAAACTTGGCATTTTGGCGTAACTTTTCAGAGGTCGGTATTTATAAGTTACGCCGGATCGGTTAGCATCCTGTAAAAACCTACGCCACACAGGATGCCTGGAATGCAATTTGATGCACGCGCCGCGAAGCTGCTCAAGCCAAAAGAACACTTTACCATTGATGGTTATCCGGGCCTACGCCTGGCCGCGACGAGCACCTTGAGAACATGGACGTACCGGTACAAAAGCCCCGTCGATGGAAAAATGCGTCAGGTAAAGATAGGACATTGGCCAGCTATGTCCCTTCCCGCGGCTATCGTTGCCTGGGAAAACTTGCGTAATCAACGGGAGTCTGGTGTTGATGTGGCGGCAGAAAAGCGCGTCGAGCGGGCTGAAGTCGCCAAACAGGCCGAAGTAAAAAAGACGGTGCTCAAGGGCGACGTTAGAACGGTACGCCAGGTGTGCGCCTACTATTACGAGGGGCACATTAAGCAACATCGAAATATCAAAGGCCAAAAGGAGATTAAGCGGACCTTCGATACCATGATCGGCTCGATAGAAAACGAGATCGCGGCGGAAGTCACCAGGTCACAGGCGTTTGACCTCATCAAAGGCTACGATCACATTCCGGTACAAGCCGGCATCCTTCGGCGTGAATTGGGTGCGGCCTGGGACTATTGCCTAGATGCCGGGAAGCTTCCAGAAACTGCACCAAATTGGTGGCGACTGATATTGCGCGGAAAGTTGAAATCGAAAGGCAGGACGATTAAAGGTAAACGGCTTGGTGTCCTTAAACGTACTCTTTCGCCCGACGAGGCGGGAAAGCTGATTCGATGGCTCCCGAATTTTTCACCGGTGGTCGCCGATATTTTGACGCTATATTTTTGGACGGCGACCCGAGGGGCTGAAATTGTTGTTATGGAAGGCCGCGAAATCGCTGATGAGTCAACGGGGCTCTGGTGGACAATCCCGAAGCATAAGACTAAGAATGTAAAACGGGATGATGCTACCGACCATCGTGTTCCACTTATTGGGCGGGCTGCGGAGATCGTGCAACGGCGGAAAGAAGCCTACGGTGATGGCTATTTGTTTCCTTCATACAGTGAATCAGGTCACGTCGCGCAAAAGATAGCGGGCGTGGCCGTTTGGTATCACCAGCCTTATTGCGAATCGAGACCGGAAGAGCAGCGCCACAGGCTTACTGTGACGCATTGGGCGCCGCATGACCTGCGGCGAACCAGTCGAACGTTTTTGGCATCTTTAGGGTGTCCTGGTGATATCGGTGAGGTCATCATTGGACACATGCTGGAAGGGGATAAGGGGACGTACGATCGCCATACCTATGACAAAGAGCGCCAGATTTGGCTCAAGAGGCTGTCAACTTATCTTGAGAAGCTGGCGGTTCGTCGGTAGTTTTGCGTCGTCCCTTTTTTGCGCTGGTATTGGGCGGCGGCGGCAGGCTGGAGTGCGGCCGTGCCTCGGCCCATTCGTTGACCTCTCGCAGCAGCCATCCGACACGTCGACCAGATAGCAGTCTTGATTTTGGAAACGCATCATCACGGACGAGGTTTTGTATGCTGGCCTCCGATAATGAGACTAGCGCTGCTACCGTGGGTAGATCGACATAAATGGGGGCAACCTGAACCTGTACGCCAATGCTCATGGCTGGTCTCCCTGCTGCACGGCCGAATCCGGAACATCGAACAATCCAAGTCGTCCGCGCAGTGATCGAAAAGGTAATGCCGAGCGCCCGGCCAGGACGAACCCATACTTGCCGAAAAACCATGGTGATTCGCTGTCGGTTACGCAGCCAATGATTTCGGCCGCGCCGACAATTCCACCACGCTCTAATTGATCCGCCGCCGGCAGCGCGATCCCCAGCGTTTGGGCCAGATAGTGGCACTCATCGTATTCGTCACGTGTCATGCCTTTGGAGGCATGGATCATGATCGGTCCGCGAAAACGCGTTGGCCAATCACGGTTTTCAATATCCTTGTGCCCGTTGACGATCAGCCACGCCCAGGGCTGGCGAATTGATAGCGCTTTCATGACCGGCCTTCCAGAATTAGCGGCAAGTCCAATTGACGCGGACAAAAGGCCGCACCCATGCAAGCCATGCCTGGCCACCCTGTTCTGGGAGTGAGAAAGGGATTAAAGGAGCAAGGGAGCCCTTGCAATGTGCACCAGCCGCCGCGCGAGTGCGCGCAGTCCACGCATCTTTCCTGGTGGCCGGCCCATTCGCGCACCGCCTGACCCATAATCGGCCGTGCCAACCTGATCCATGCGGCCCAGCGTTTGCGACGTTCGGGCGCCGGCAGACTGATCGGCAACAGATCAGCCCAGGCGCTGGTCAGGGAGACCGCATTCATGGCCGCTCTCCCTGCTGGGCGCGGTCCAGACGTTCGATTTCAGATAGGATCAGGGCGCCGGCTTTTACTAAATTTCGGCGATGGTCCGAAGGCTTCCAACATTCCGGCGCCCAGGGCCACAGCGTCTTTATCACATGGTGTCGAGCCCAGTGGGTGATATCGGACACGGCATAGCATGCCGCAGCTCCCGCCATCTCTCCATTGGCGTGCTGGTCGTCATGCTCGGGCGTCCAGCCTTCGACCTCTATTTGACGGCGGCGCTCGGCCAATACATCGCGGACTGCTGCATCCTCCCTGCTGGCTGGCGCGGCGGACTGTGCGAATTGGCTTTCTATCAGGTCGCGCATAATATCGGCCCGATGCCATCCAAGGTATTTTGCGGGAAGCTTTCCCGAGTGTATCCATGCCTGAATGAACTCGGTCTTGTCCGTCCATTCCTCATACGCAGCGCGGTAATGGTCAGGCTGTGCGCTGGCGGGCGGATGGCAGGCAACGCTGTATGCGCGACCGAAAACATCAATCGGCGGCTGGCGATGCCACTGTGGATCGCCGACTGCAAAATCGGCGTCGTCGGCTGTGGCTGCGAGGGCATGGCGACCATCTTCGTGTAGGTGTTATGTGTGCGCATTTCGCGCACGGCGGAAACTGCAATTTTTTCAGCGGTATACAGCTTGGCGACGTCGATCCAACCAAGGATGCTATCGATGGCGGTCACGGCCACGCGCACTGGGTCCAGGTGATGCCCTTGTAGCGGCAGCGACGCCTCCAATAGCCTGCCTATGTCCTGCAATGCCATGGCGCCGCCATTGATCAGCCGCGCCTCATGCGCGCACCTGGTGTCGTTCAGGATCGTCAGCCCGACCATGTTGAAAATATTGGCTAACGAATCGAATGCGTCGAAGGTGGGCTCATGAATCAGCGTGGTCAGGCTGGCATGCATGTGTAAAGCAATCGTTTCGCGTAAGCCGGCCGTCATGGGTATACGGACAGGCTTGGGTCGGTATGGTTTGCGCTTGCTCATAGCAATGAATCGAAGATGGAGGCGTAGGCCATTACTGCCAGCGCGAAGCCGCAGGCGACAGCGGAGCAAAACAACAGATCGGTTTTATGCATGGCTGGCCCTGTACGCTTTCATGACCGCCGCGGCAAAGCCGGTCATCGAACGATTGTTTTCAATCACATAATCGGGATGAATCAGGGCAAGCTCGAGTTCTGACTGATGGGTCGCGGGCACGGCATTGGCTTCGGCGCGATCAATCATCCAAACTTGGCCGTTGTAGTAGCGCACAAGGTCGGCCTCATTGCGGAAGCGGACATCGGTAATCACTACGCGCCTATACCCCCGACGCATGGCCTCATTTATCGTCTGGGCGGCCTTGTCGAGCCAATAAACTGATTTTTGGTTACGCCGAAATTCCGTACCCCACCAGCGCATGATTTCCCGGGGCGACCGTGGCGCCGTTACGCTCTCTCCGCGCCGGATCATTAGCGACATGAAATCACCATCGTTACATCGGCCGATGGCCAGCGCAGCCGTTTTTCGTTCTTTAGTGGTGACGTCAAACACGCCTGAGTCGATCCCGAATGCGTCGACAATTTCTTGACGCACTGGATCGGCAAACGCCATCCGGTAGAACTGGTGTGCCTGACACAGCACATCGGCGCAGGTATCCTTACCCGCGCCGGCGCGGCCGGCCAGCCCCAGAATCATGTAGGAGCCGTCAAGATGGGTCATTTCGCAATGCCGCCGTACAAAACCGCGAGCTGGGTCTTCTGCTGCACGTCTTCCAGTATCTTCGCCACGGCATCGTTTACGACCAGGTCGGGACGCACCAAGTCATACCAAAGCGAGAGCTTTCCTTCACGCACTCGGTAGCGCAGCTTAGCTTCGAGCGTGTAGGCCTGGCCCATCCAGAAGGTCGGAATACCAAGCATGAATTTGTCGAACGCTTGCATACGCGCCACGGTCGCGGCGTCGTCATCGTCGACATATTCGATATTGGTCCCGCCTGATTGAATTCGGATAGCGGACTTGATGCGCTTGTCCTGTGACAATTCGAATTGCAGCGCCATTTTCAGCATATCGGTGCCGGATGGATATCCTTCCTGGCTGCTGATGTCCTTTATGTTGTCATCAAGAAACTGGGCAAAAGCAAACTGATCCATGGGCTTTCCGTCGCGGGAAAGCCATGTCTTCCATTCGTGGGAGGCTTCCGGTGTCAAGGATGCCGTGAAGTCGCACCAGCCCGCCGGCGTCTCATTCAAGTTTTCGCCGTGGTGATCGTTGAAGACCGCTTTGATAACCAAGGGGGTGTTGATATTAGTCGTGTCAACCTGGGCGTAAAGCAGTGATTCCGGCTGCTTGTGCTTATTGACGTAGTGGACGAACGAGTCCGTTGTCTTCACGCTGACGTGGCCTTTCTTGCGGGACGGTGCGTCCTGCATTTGTTCGAGCGAAGCATCCGTCGATAGGTGGAAACCGTCTGGTATTGCGAAGAGCACGCCGCGATCTATGCCTGCGTGTAGTTCTTGGGGCTTGCGGGATTCGAGGGCTATTGTCTCGGCAATGTTCTTTTCAAGGTTGGTCATCGATTATTCTCCGGCGTTGGGTTTAATGGGGCTGACATCGGCGGCGCCGACGACGCGCACGGATTTCAGATCGAGCTTCTGTTGGCGTGGATCCTCGGTGATGAGGTTGCCTTCAGGCGTGGGGTACATCATGGTCGTGAGCGGTGCTTCGGCCGGTATCTTGCTTGTCACCTTGTCGATGATTTCAAGGGCGCCGGAACGGCTCAGTTTCTTGACCTGCAGCTCGATGGTGATGCGGCCTGCTTTGCCTGTTATGTCTACAGCCTTGACGATTTCGGCCAATTTCTCCGATGCTTCGTCGAGAAGCATGCCGCCGCGCACATGGCGCAGGGTTTCAGTGATGGGTTTAAGTTCCATAAGATGCCTTTTAGGGTTATCGTGTCGGGGCCGCTGATGGGCCCAAGGATGAAAAATGTCAGCTTTGAGAGCGACTGCAAGCCTCGATGCTGACGTCCTGCGGGCCGTTGCCATCCGCGCTCACGGCTTCGTCATCGGGGAAAATATGAAGATCACCAGTACATTTGTTCAACCTGTCGCCGCAACTTCGGAACGAATCCGGCAGATACTCGCCGAATCCGGCAGCGGCGGCGCCCAACAGGCCCAGCTTTTTGTTTTCGATACCTTCATAGAAGGAAAAAGCCTCGTAACTGGCATCACCGTTGGGAAGGTGAACGGGCAGTCGATTGACGACGTAAAAGTCAGTCCTGTCGGCATGGCTATCATTGGCTGCTTGGGCGACCATCACGCGCTCAACTACCCTGGGCAGCCCGTCATTATTGCGGGGGTTCAGCAGGTCCCCGGCGCGGTAGATCGCGTTCGAAAGGTGCTGCAGAAAGCGCCGCTTGGTGCTGCTGTGCTTTTTGTCTGCGCGGACGGCAAGGTCTACGACGCGGCCGTTCCTGGCCTGGGCGTCGATTACCATTCCGCGAAACAGGATCCGCAATAAGTAGTGCTGGCTGTCGATTCCCTCTTGGCGCGCTTGGTGGTCCTTCATATTCTTTCCTTCTCAATCGATGTCGCCAGCGGCCCGGCGCTTATGATCGATGGGCTGTGGTCTGATGGGCGCTGCCCGCCGCCTGGCAATCGCCAGGGCAGTGTTGTGCAACGAAATAGATAAGGCGGGGGAAGCCAACGCATCGGCCAAGCTGATCGTGCATTGCGAAATGCGTAGTGCCTCGAGCAGTTGGTCGTGCGTTGGCTGGGGGTGCATGTCAATAACCGTTTGCGGCACCGATACACATCGCCAGGAATAGGCTCCCCATCACGATGGACGCAACGATAAGATCGCGCCTCTTAACGGGGGGCTCTGGTGGCCTGTTCGACCATTCACCTTGAATGCCGGCGCCCGCTGTGTGGCGATTTGGGGTGGCTTTGTTGTGCATGGTTGCTCTCCGGTTCACAAACTCTTTCGGTCGATGTATTTGTTAAGTGATGGATGAATATTAGCGCCGCTGCTTATATATGTCAACAGCGGCGCTAATATTAATTCTAAATATCGACAAAATACTCTCGCTGGAGGGACGCGTATCGGCAGGGCGTGACGCAACGCAATTGGTAGGCGCTGCTGAGTGGCGGCGCTAAACGCCTAACACGACGAAGTGATATGGCGCGGCGCTATTGGATGCTGCGATTATTGAAAGGGCGCGCCGGTGAAGAAGCAGGCAAGTGAGAGTGGGCGTAAAAAAACCCTCCGGGGAGGGTTGGTTCAGTTAAGACGGGAGCTTTCTTTATCCGAAGGTTGAGTCAAGATTTATCCCTTGGTTAGTGTACGGCAAGGGAATTTCTGATTTCCTGCATTGACTGCATTGCAGGAGCATAATCTTTCTTCGATCGCAAGATGGTTGCGCCTTTTTTGTTTATTAGAATCCTTGGCCCGGCAGTTATAAGATTAAATCTATCGGCGCCTTCCGGGAGTACTGCGAATAATTTGCGTTTGTTTTGTATGCAAAAGTCAGCCTGCGTCATTGTTCCGCTTCGCTCTTCACCTTCAACAATTATGGAGCCTGCCGACAGGCCAATCTGAATTCTATTTCTATGGACAAATTGTTCAGGCCGAGCGCTTACGTCAACAGGGTATTCGGAAACCCATGCCCCGCCACGCTCTAGTATTTCTGTCCCCAAGAGAGAGTTGGTTTTCGGCGAGGCGCTACGCAGTCCATGAGCAAGCACTGCAATAGTTGCCCCCCCAACCGAAAGTGCCCCTCTATGGGCAGCAGCGTCGATACCCAACGCTAGACCACTGACTATTGTCCAATCTTCAGCCGCAAAGTGCTGCGCGATGCGCTCAGCAATTACGACCCCAGTTTCCGACGCTTTCCTCGTGCCAACAATAGCCACACCAGGAGCGCGATGCAGCAACGAGACATTTCCTTTTACATATAGCACCGGCGGCGCATCGGCAATTTCTAACAGATATGTGGGGTAGTTAGAGGTGCCTGCAACGCAGGGAATAATACCTGCGGCTACCGTGGTTTCAAGTATTCCTATTGCATCTTCAATATCCTGAACGGATATCGTCCGTTGACTTTGGGATGATGCTTCTATGTACCACTCAATGGCCGCGTTCGTGCTTTGCTGCGCGGTAAGTGGCATATCCAACAAAATACGGGTTGCGGCGCCTGGCGATAAGCGCACACAACGCATTAATGCGATAGCAAACGCTCCAACGACGATCTCGGTGCTATTCATGTGTTTGGCCAAGAGCTAGAGGGTAAATTTGATACACACCGTATTGTTCTAAGATCCGGGAGCAACCCAATAAAGAATTTCCGGTCGTTGCGATATCATCCAACAACAGTACCGATTTGTCCCGCAATAAACTAGCGTTGCGATTGTTAACGCTGATGGACTCCAGATGAACTGCAATGCTTCTATTTCCGCCAGTTGCGAGTTTCTCAATAGCGCAATCACGCTGTAGCGCATGGCTTGCGCCTACGTAGTTACGATGCATTCTACACAAGTTCTCTGCAATTTTGCACAGGCCCTCTGACCATTTCCCCGCTTTGCTTGATGGGACCACCGCAACATATATTTTTAGATTTTCAACTGGAAGCGGGTTCTCCTTGAGGCTTTTCCCGAGCATCTGTGAAAAATGCTTCACGGCACTATCTCGTTCCTGTGGTTGGCCGGATTTCAATCCAAGCAATTTTTTACAATCCGGCGTCACTGCAGGGTTGCGTTCGGTCCGTTCTGAATTGAGCCAATACCGATGGTAATCAAAGAGGTGCCGGGTGGGGTGAATTATTGTCATGGCGTAGTTGCCTAACCTGTTCTTGATTTATGGTGCTTGTCGTTGTTTTGGTCTCGCGCAACATTCGCTACACGTACAGCATTTACCGCATCTTCCCGTAGTCGCTTTCTTACAAACCTAAATTTTATTCAATTTTTGTTACTTGATCAGAAAATTAAAAGTCTTTGCTGCACCATATCTTCAACACTCGACCAAGCACTTCAAAGTCCATAGATTCTGAAATATCAAACGAATCGTAAGCAGATTGGTTTTCAGATTTGGCCCTTATCACCAAGCCTTTTTCGGTAGGTATGCGTTGCAGACGTTTAACATAACCATCGCTACCCACTCGAAAGAAATAGATCGAGTCGAAATCTACTGTCTTGACTCCAATGTCAACGAGCAAGGGGTCGCCAGGATTGAATAATGGCTGCATTGAGTCACCGAAGCCTGTAACGATACAAAGATTTCTGTCGGCGCTATGCGCGCGCACATTCTTGCTAAGCCATTCCTTACTGACACTCCAGCTTTGAATCACGCCCGGTTGATCTCTCAATTCTAGACCTTCCCCCATTGATCCGCCCGTTTCGTACTGATCAATCGTTATATTTTTAGTTAACGTGCGATCTTGAATATCCGAGGCCGCATCATATGAGTGTTGCCCAGTGAGAGCAGCCGCCATTGCAGCCAGACGCGGGCTGAAGTCTCCGATCGCACAGCCCAGGCCGCGCGCAAATCCAGCAGCAGCCTTGAGGCTCAATGCGGATCGCCCGGCCAGGAAATTTCCGACAGCGGCTTGGTTGCCAATGTCATATGTTTCACCAAAGACCGCCTGAGTTGTGGGCTTTTTTTTGTCCCATAGAAGCCTTAGTTTCTTGGCTTCCTGCAAATGCAAATCAGTGATTTTCGCTTTTTTCGATTCCATATTAAGACATTACCAGCACTAATAAAAATATCAAAACAGCGCCGCTATTGACTAAATTAAACAGCGGCGCTAATATTGCTGAATGAGCACAATCCAAATCATCCGAAAAAGACTTGGCCTCACGCAGGCAGCGCTTGCCAGTGGAATCGGCGTGACCCAAGGGAATATCTCGCATTACGAACGCGGACAGACCATTCCGCCTGAGGTTGCTTCCAGGTTGATTAGGTACGCAGAGCCTTTAGGGGTCGTTCTGTCTTTTGATGACATATATAAGCCCGAACTCCAAGAGGTAAACCATGCGTGAAATCGAAATTCGTCCCGGCGACACACTGAAGGTCATCGCGAGAGCAGCGCCACAGTGCAGCGTTTGTACAGGGCCTATCGAATACCGGCTCCTGGAAGACGATAAGCCAAGGTTTTCCTGCGGCGCTACACCAGTGCCACGCACCTCGGCAGTTCCGCCAGAGCGAAATTTTTTGGTTGGCATTTATGACCCTATGACTGGGGTTTGTGTGGTCCAGGAGCAAACGGAGGTCCAGGGTGATCGGCCGGCAGCAAAGTCAGGAGGTGTCTGATGGCGATTATTAGTGACGCTTCATCGAGTTCATTGATGCGCGGATTTGGGTTGCCCTTAATTGTGAACACCAAATCTAAGCGTATTTCTCCCAATGACATTGTCACGGTTCTCGCTACCCGGGCTTTACCTTCGTTCCAAGTAATAGACATTTCGTTTTTTTCGTTCATGGTCAATCCTTTTCGGGAAAGTTTGGTTATGGGAATCTCCGAGCTTACCCGATTCGGATTGGCCGCCCGCCTCAATATCAATGCACCGTAGCCGCGCCGCACATATCAAGCCCATGCGCTTGGTTCCATGCCATGCGCTCAAAAACGCCAAGGACGTGATCATCCGTGACCTGTTTGAAAGTTTGGTAGGCCGTGTTGACTGCCTGCTCAAAGAGATCGTCGCATTCGTATTCGTTCATTGGCGTAGTTTCGGCTGCTATCGATTGATTTTCCATTCGTAGTTCCCGAGTAGTGGTTAGTACGTAGCAGGCTGAGTAGCTTGCTTTTCATTGAAACAAGTGTCGTTGTTTTCATCCGCAACGCCACGCAGTATTTTTTGCAGAGAGTTGCAGATCATGAGTATTTCAGTTTCCGCGGCCCCCATGAGGGCACGCATCACAGTTAAGAAAGTGTTGCGTGAAGCATTGGCAGATACGAAGCGGCGCGAGTTAATTGCCGCGGCGGCGGGCTGGAAGGATGCCTCCAGCGCATCTAGTCGCGTGTTGTCCGATCAGCAGGGCTTGCCTTTGGAAAAGCTCGATGAAATTCTTTCTGCGGCGGGACTCTCTGTCGTGACGCCAGCCTACCTTGACTGGCTGGCTCAAGGTGCGATCATCGGCGCCCACTGCTGGTGCGAGCGCAATTCGATGGGCACGTGCGGCATTGATCGATGATTGCGCGGACAAAGAATCGAGGGTGTCCTGGTTAACACATGGAAATCAATATGAATGAGGGACTTCAAAAAATGGAATCTCGTGTGGAAACTTATGGCAAACGCGTGCTCGACCCCTGTTGCGGCAGCCGCATGATGTGGTTTGATAAGCAAAATCCGTCCGTCATATTCGGAGGCAAACGCCACGAAACGCTGACGGTCACTGACCGGTCGCGCCACCAGGACGGGACACGAATCTTGCGCATTGAGCCGGACCATCTAATGGACTTCCGCGCTATTCCGTTCGAGGACGATACCTTCAAGCTGGTGTCATTTGACCCGCCGCATCTTGAACGTGCCGGTCCTAAAAGCTGGTTGGCGGCCAAGTATGGAAAGCTATCCAATGATTGGCGCGCTGATTTGCGCGCTGGCTTCAGCGAATGCTTTCGTGTATTGGAGGAGAGCGGCGTCTTGGTGTTCAAGTGGAACGAAACACAAGTGAAGTTAAGCGAAGTGCTCGCCCTGACTCCGCACCAGCCATTGTTCGGCCAGGTGTCAGGGCGGAGCGGCATGACCCACTGGCTTGTCTTTATGAAGCCGACATCAGGTGGAGAGGTATGAGTGTTTGACAGAGCCCTAGTATCTGATGTGCAGGATAAGGCGGGTAGCAGGTTGGGGCGTCCACGCGGTGAAATCGCTGTTGCGGTGCTGCGCGAGTTGACGTGTGCGGGCCCGTTGACATGCAGGGAACTGGCGACGCGGCTACAGGTCACTGTTAATGTCACGAAATTCACATGCACCCGATTGCATGCTCGTGGCGAAATCGTGGTATCAGATAGGGTCTGGGTTGACTGGTCCAATCGACGAGTAAGCCGATACGCTGTAGCAAATCATGGTCAAAGGCAGGCCGTCATCCAGTTGCCGCCCGCATTCTTTTTGAGGTCGACAGGGTGAATAGCAAGCTGGATTTCAAGGCCATTGCCGACGCCGTGCTGAGCCGGGCTGAGTCCTTGGTGCCGAGCTGGCTACCCGCTGGTCAGCGTGACGGGCACGAATGGCGCTGCGGCAGCCTAGGCGGGGAGCGAGGCCGATCGCTGGGCGTCAATCTGGTCACCGGTGTATGGGCTGACTTTTCATCCGATGACGACAAGGGTGGCGACCTTATTTCACTGTACGCTGCGATCTTCACCAATGGCAATCAGGCGGCGGCAGCGAGAGAACTGGCCGGCAGCCTCGGTTTATCCACGGGCCCGGCAGACCCATCGACCTCCGGCGACAGCAGAGGAAAACCCAAAGCGGCCACCACGCTCTACCTGGTCGCCGATATTGCCGGTGCCGGACGCCGCAGGCCCCGCACCGGTCGCGCATACCGTGCGCGGCGCTTATGAGGCGCGGTGGGATTATAAGAATGCTCAAGGCCGTCTCCTGGGCCACATATTCCGCTTTCGGACATCGGACGGCGGCAAAGAAATCATTCCATGCTGCTGGGCGCATGACAGCAAATCAGGTCGGTATGAGTGGCGCTGGCTATCATTTCCCGATCCGCGCCCGCTCTACGGGTTGGAGCATTTCCAAGGCAGGGACGATGTCCTGGTCGTAGAGGGTGAGAAATGTGTCGATGCCGCGCGAAGTGTGCTGGGGGCTTGGTTGAGTGGTGTCTTGGCCGGCGGCGGCAAAGCGGTCAGTAAGGCCGACTGGACGCCGCTCACTGGGCGCAAGGTCATCCTATGGCCAGATTGCGATTCAAAGGTCGACAAGAAAACGCTTGAGCTTTTGCCAGAGCATGGTGGTCCGGGCCGTCAAGGCCAGCCCGGCATCAAAGCCTCAGAGGACATTGCGAAGATACTGCTGGCCCTGGCATGTTTGGTGCGTATCGTGGCAATACCGCAGCCCGGTACTGTCGTGGATGGCTGGGATGTTGCCGACGCGGTCGCTGAGGGCAAGACCGGGGAAGGTTTAAAGGCATGGATATTCAAGAGCCTGCGCGAATCTATTCATGCGATCAGCGCCGGCCTGCGCGAGCGGCTCGGGGGCAAGCACCCCTGGTCCGGCTGGCGCCGCACCGCATTGGAAGTCGGCACTGTTAAAAAAGCCACTGGGTGGAATAGAGGATTGCAAAGAAAACGTGGCGATGGTGCTTGAGTCGCACCCCGATGTGGCGGGGCTCGTTGGGTTTAACGAGTTCTCGGCGCGTATTGAGAAGTTGCGCACACCGCCATGGATCTCCGCATCCGGCGAGTGGACGGAAGAAGATGACCTCGAACTTAGTATGTGGATGGGGTGCCAGGCGAAGCTGCTCATCAAAAGCACGTCGACCATTGGCGAAGGGGTCCGTCTTATATCCAGCCGAAACAAGTTTCATCCAGTGCGCGATTGGCTGCACTCGTTGGAGTGGGACGGCCAAGAGCGTCTGCATATTTGGATGCGGGACTGCCTTGGTGTTAAAGATAGTGCATATACACAGTTAATTGGCAAGCTATGGATGCGCCAGGCTGTAAACCGCATCCTACATCCCGGTTGCAAGGGCGACTACGTGCTGATCCTGGAAGGCACTCAGGGCCTGATGAAAATCAGCGCCTTGCGTGCATTGGGTGGGGATTGGTTCTCGGATGCCACGCCTTGACTTGAACAGCAAAGATGCCTTCATGATGCTGAATGGCGCATGGATATTCGAAATTGCCGAACTCGACGCTTTCAACCGATCGGAGGCCACGCGCATTAAAGCTTTTTTGACGGCAGGCGCAAGACCAGTATCGACCGCCATACGGAAAGAGGATGGTCACACAGCCGCGCCAGACGGTCTTCGCAGCCACGACCAATAACTTCGAGTACCACAAGGACCCAACCGGCAACCGTCGGTTCTGGTCTGCGCTATGCACCAAGATCGACATTAACCTGATCAAGGAAATTCGTGAGCAGCTATTTGCCGAGGCGGTTGCCGAGGTGCTGGCAGGGCAGCAGGTGTATCCAACGCGAGAGCAAGAGACCCTGCTGATCATGCCCGAGCAGCAGATGCGCGAGCTCGTAGACCCTTGGCATGAAACCATTGCGCAATGGCTGGATCAACCAGTCCAGTCGGTCAAGAAGCGCTTCACCTCATCCGAGATACTCACCGGCGCAATCAAGATGGAGATAGCTAAGATCGACGGGCAGCGGTCAGCTACGACACGCATTGGTTCGATCATGATGCGCCTGGGCTGGCGTAAAACGCGGGAAGGCACTGGCCACCGCCTGTATTACTACGAACGTCCCGAAAAGGACTCTGGCGGCGCCAGCGAGCAATCGGTGCAAGAGCATGCGGCACTGCCGATCTAACACCCTCCACGGTCTTCGGATCGTCAACCTTACGCACTTCCAGGGATGGGTGGCGATGGCGCGTGTGCGCGTTTATTGCCTAACCCGAAAAGGTAAGGCGTACAGGTTAGACGGCCAAGACCCGCGTAAATATTGGCCGCGTCTAACCTCCTAACCTGTCTAACCGTTTTCATCACGCGTATGCGTACACACGTGCGCGAGACGTGTACACAACCACTACTGCCATTCATTTTTTAAAATTATATTTCTATTAAAAAGGTTAGGAGGTTAGACAGAATGAGTATTGATGCGGCTTTCCAACGTCTAACCATGCGTCCAACCTCAAGTTCAGGTTGGACGCATGAGTAAAAACATGAGAGACGATATGCCCACCACAGCAGCTTTCATCGATTCGCTACGGGAAGCTTTTGGCGCGGACATGATCAATGACCAGATCAGAAAGGGGATCAAGGGCGAACCCACCTTCTACGCACAAGAGAACGGGCTCACGTTGGGTACGAACTGGGTCGATGAGGATTGCAATGCAACGAATAAAGTGGATTGATCAGCGCCTGGAGCAATGGGCGCAGTGCAGGATGTGCAGCCCAGGCGGGTACAGCAGCCCCAGCTTCGAGTATGTCGAGCCGAGTAGCGATGGCCAGTCGTCGCACATCGAGGTCAGTGCCGAGACGGAAGCAGATGCCCAGTCGATGGATATGGCAATCGCCGCATTGCCCGGTGATCTTGGCGGTTGTGTGGTGGCGTATTACACCTGGGGCGGCGGCCTGTCGCAGATCACCGAGAAGCTTGGTGTCACGCGGGCAACCGTACATCGTCGTCTGTGCCATGCCGACATTCGCTTGGCTGCCTGGCTCGACGCCCGACGTGAGCGTCAGGCTCAATTGCAAGCCCGCCGTTTGGTCTAGGCTGAATTATGCAACTTATACCAAGTAGGGCAAAATGCTGTAAATTCCAGCGGTCGTTGTGACTCACACATTGCAACCAAGCCCAGCACATTGCGCGCTGGGCTTTTTTATTGGTGGTCAAACATGGGTCGAGCAGCCCCTAAACCCTGTGGGCATCCAGGCTGTGCCGTGTTGGTATTTGATGGTGGCGGCTGGTGTGAGAAGCATCGTCCTGCTGCCTGGTCGATCAAGAAGGTAGCACCGACCAAGCGGATCACGGGACGTAAGCTCCAACGTATGCGCGCGGCGTTGTTCGTCAGAAACCCTTTGTGTGCCGAGTGCCTGAAGCAAGGCAGGGTCACAGAGGCCACACAACGCGATCACATCATCCCGCTGTTCGATGGTGGTGCCGATGATGAGAGCAACGAGCAGGGCCTGTGTGACGTCTGCCACGACGTCAAGAGCAAGGCAGAGCGGCTTCGGGCAAGGGTAGGGGCGGGTCGAAAGTCTGGGTAAGCCGGACCGGAAACCGATCGTTCCGTCTTCTTTCACGTACGACAAGTTTTTCAATAGGGGGGGGGTCAAAGACTCCCTCGTATTATGGCTTCACACCTTCAACTCCTTCCGGCAGTTTCTGGCGGGAGCGGGGAAGCTGCGTCTGCGATTTTTGCCATACCTTCCGAAATCCCCGCCGCTATAGCAAAGTTGTCGGCCAAAGAAAAAAAGGTTTGGGAGCATGTGACGGCCTCCCTCCTGGAGGCCGGTTTGATCCATCGCACGGATGCGATGGCCTTGACAGTGATCTGCCGCACCTTCGTGCGTTGGGTCGAAGCCGAGGAAAAGCTCAATGATGTGGTGAAGGAAAAGGGCACGTACATTGTTGCTACGCCTAACGGCTACGAGCAGCCTCACCAGCTGTTCTACGTGGTGCGTACCTTGAAAAAGGAATTGTTGCAGTGGCTGCCCGAAGCGGCGCTGACGATTCCTTCGTTCCAAAAGATGGTGGGTGAGCGTGCTACGCCAGGGCAGGGCAGTTTGTTTGATGAGGATCCGGTCGAGGCGCATAAGACCCGCAAAACGGCGATGGGCATCCGCGCAGTATGAGTGCGACGCGTTCCTTTGACTGGGACGCTTATGGCCAGGATGTTCTGGCCGGCCGGATCCCGGTGTGCAAGTGGACTCGGCTGGCGGTAGAGCGGCACTACCGGGATCTAGAAACCTGCCATGCGCGCGGCCTTTACTTTTCTGATGAGCATGCCCAGCATGCCCTGGAATCGTTTTTGTTTCTGCGCCACTCCAAGGGCGAGTGGGCCGGAAAACCGTTTGATCTGTCGCCCTGGCAGCAGTTTTGGATAGCGCTAGCTTTTGGCTGGATGCGTGCGGATGGCAGTCGACGCTTTCGTGAGGTCTGGCAAGAGGTACCACGCAAGAACGGCAAGAGCACGATGCTGGCCGGCATCGGTATCTATCTGTTTGAGTTTGACGGCGAGGGTGGCGCCGAAGTCTATACGGCCGCCACCAAAATGGACCAGGCCAAGATTACCCATGCCGAGGCCGTGCGCATGGTTGAGTCGTCGCCGCTTCTCCGCCGGCATATTGGTGTTCGATTAAACGAGCTGTACAACCCCAGGCCAGGCCGAGCCGACAAGTTTGTCCCACTGGGCAGGGATTCGAAAAGCCTGGATGGCCTAAACCCGCATGGCGCGATTCTTGATGAGGTGCATGCGCATCCAACGTCAGAAATCTACGATGTGATCAAGTCCGGGCTGGGCGCGCGGCGCCAACCGCTGATCTGGGAGATTACGACAGCGGGCTTTGATCTGTCGTCGTTCGGCTACTCGCAGCATGAGTATGCGGAAAAGGTACTGGAGGGCGTGTTTGATGATGATGAGTTTCTCGCCATCATTTACACCGTTGATGATCCGGCGAAATGGGATGATCCACTTGAGTGGGCCAAGGCCAACCCGAATCTTGGCGTGTCGGTGTACGAGGAAAACCTACGGGCTGCCGTCGAAAAAGCCAAGCGTCAGCCCAGTGAGCTGCCTAACTTGCAAACTAAGCGGCTCAATATTTGGTTGCGCGGTGGTTCGAAATGGATTCCGGTGGCGTCCTGGATGGCCCGCGGCAATGCGAAGTTGCGGTTGGAGGACTTTAAGGGTGAGCAATGCTGGGCGGCTTTGGACCTGGCTGAGAAGAAGGATATTGCCGCGCTTTGCATTGTCTTTAAGCGCGCCGGCAAGTACTTCGTATTTTTTAAGCTGTACCACAACGAGGACCAGGTGCACGCGCCTGAGAATCGACATTTTTTCTCGTATGAGCAGTCTGGGCATTTAATTGTGACGCCCGGCAATGCGACAGACTTTAACGTCATTCGCCGCGACCTGGTTGCGTTGCGTGATGCCCATGAAGTCAAGGAAGTGCTGTTCGATCCCAAGTTTGCGGCCTACTTTGCTGCCACGTTAGCCGAAGAGGATGGCTTGTTGATGGTGGAAATGCCTCAAACGTCCAGCCGCTTTACGCTGCCGATCATTGAAATTGAAAACTTGATCCTGACCGAAGACATCGAGCATGACGATAACCCGGCTGTCGCGTGGATGATGAGTAACGTAGTTATGCGTGAATCGAAATTCTCCGGCTTGCGTCATCCGACCAAAGAAAAGCCGGAGAACAAAATCGATGCACCGGTGGCACTGATTATGGCGATGGGCAGGGCCCTCAATAACGAAGCGGACGATAGTCTCGACGCATTCCTCAATGACCCGATTATTGTGTAGAAAATATGAGCGAAACCAAAACCAAGCGACCTGGACGAGTGAAGTCTGCGTTGCTCAACTGGCTAGGCGTGCCTATTTCGCTCGCTGACGGTACGTTCTGGCAAGCCTTCTACGGGACGGACTCGTATAGCGGTAAGCATGTCACGGTTAATTCAGCGTTGCAGATATCTGCCGTATGGTCTTGCGTCAATTTGCTATCTCGCACCGTATCCACCTTGCCTCTCAATGTGTACCGCAGACTAGGCGACGGGGGCCGCGATGTGGCGCGCGATCATCCGCTATATGCGTTGCTTCATAATCAGCCGAATGCCGATATGACCGCGGCGGTTTTCCGCCTTGTAATCCTGGCCCATTTGCTGTTATGGGGAAATGCTTATGTTGAGAAGTCATTTTCCGCTGGGCGGCTGGTCGCGCTAACCCCGTTGCTACCGAACACCGTGGAGAAGAAGCGGCGTGATAACGGCTCCTTCTTGTATGTGTATTCGGACTTGGCTGGCAAGCGCCGTGAGATCGATGAGCGGTACATGATGCATATTCCGGCCTTTACGATGGACGGCCTGATAGGCTTATCTGTCATTGGCTGCGCCCGCCAGGTGTTTGGCAACGCAATGGCCGCCGAGGAGGCCGCAGGAAAGACGTTTGCCAACGGCATGAAATCTTCCGGTTTAGTGACGGTGGATTCTGTGCTGAAGCCAGAGCAACGCGAGGATGTTCGCCAGCACGTCAAGAAGGTGTCCGCTGACGGCGGCGTGATGGTGCTGGAGAAAGGCGCCGGGTTTCAGCAATTATCCATGAATCCGCAAGACGCGGAGCTTCTTGCGACTCGTGAGTTTGGAGTAGAGGAAATATGCCGATGGTTCGGCGTCCCTCCGCATATGGCTGGTCACACAGGGAAATCCACCAGTTGGGGAACCGGTCTGGAACAACAGGTTTTGGGTTTTCTTACGTTTTCGTTGCAACCTTGGCTAACTCTTATCGAACAGCAGATACACAAAGACCTGCTCTTGCCGACTGAGAGGGCCGAATACTACGTCGAGCACGTGGTCGAGGGCTTAATGCGCGCTGATAGCGCCGGCCGCGCCGCATTGTACTCATCTGCCGGCCAAAACGGCTGGATGAGCCGGGAAGAGATCCGTAGCAAAGAGAACCTTCCTAGGAAAGAAGGCACGGACGTACTGACTGTTCAATCAAATCTCACTCCATTAGACCAGCTTGGCAAGGCGCCATCTGCGGCAAGGGCGCGGGATGCCATCAAAGACTGGCTCAACGAGGGAAAAATTGATGAAACATAAAGCCGCTGCAATGCAGATTCGCTCATTCGATTACGAAGTTAAGGCCGTCAGCGATGATGGCCTTTTTTCCGGATACGGGTCCGTTTTTGGCAACGTAGACTCATACGGTGAAGTCGTAGTGCCCGGCGCATTCGCTGATTCCTTGGCTGAAACGCGGGCCAAAGGGCGCACATTTCCCACGCTTTGGCAGCATCGTAGCGGCGAGCCCATTGGAAACTGGGATATGGATAGCCTGAAAGAGGACGATCACGGCCTGTTCGGTAGCGGCAATCTGTGGCTCGAGGATGCTCCTTACGCCAAACTGGCTTACCGAGGAATGCAAACCAAGTCGATCACAGGTCTATCCATTGGGTATTACGTGCGGGAATCCAATTTCGACGAAAAAACACGGATTCGCACGCTGGAAAAGCTCGATCTGATCGAAATATCCATTGTCACGAATCCCGCAAACGAAGATGCCCGAATCGACGCCGTGAAGGCCATGATCGCGCACGGCACATTGCCATCCCTTAAAGAATTTGAACAGATCCTGCGCGAGGCAGGGTTTTCCAAATCTCAGTCTGCGGTAATCGCTAATCGTGGCCTGAGTCATCTGCTTCGGAGTGAGTCCGAGGGTAAAGCGAATACCGAAGCCCTCATTAAGCAAATTGAAGGCTTTTCACTTCCGAAACTATGAAGGAATCACCATGAATACAGTATTTGACCGCGCTATGCAGCGCAAAAACGCCGGCGAACGTACCGAAGACCAAATCGAACTGAAAGGTTTGGTCGACGCGCTCGCTAAACGCGATGCCGAAATCAAGGCATTTGCCGAAAAAGCCACTTCCGAGATCGCCGAGCATGGCAAGGTAATGGCCGACACCAAAGCGGCGCTCGAACTTTTGAGCAAAAGTGGACTTGACATGACAGCCCGCCTTGCCGAAGTGGAGCAAAAGCTTGCCCGCGGCGCCTTCGGCGGTCAGGGGGAAGTCAAATCGTTCGGGGAGCAGCTTACCGATTCCGACGATTTCAAATCTCTTGCTTCCAAGGGTCGCGGCAGCGCGCGCTTAAACATCAAGGCCGTGACCAATATCACCAGCTCCACTACCGGAACTGGCGGCGTGGGCGTAGCGATCCAGCCAACGCGCGTGCCTGGCATCATATCCGGCCCTGACCGCCCGTTTACTATCCGTGACTTGATCATGCCCGGGCGTACCGGTTCGAACGCAGTGGAATTCGTCCAGGAGTCCGGATTCCAAAACATGGCTGCGACGGTGGCGGAAGGCGGTGCAAAACCGCAATCCGACCTTTCGTATGAGCTGAAGACCACGACCGTAAAGACGATTGCACATTGGTTCCGCGCGTCCAAGCAAGTGCTGTCCGACATTCCTCTACTGCAAAGCTATATCAACGGGCGCGCCATCTACGGCTTGAAATACGTGGAAGAAAACCAGATTTTGGCTGGCGACGGCGCCGGCCAGAATCTGCTTGGGTTGATTCCTCAGGCCACTGCGTTCGATGATGATCTGCGCAAAGCCGGCGATACGCCTATCGATGTATTACGCCATGCGATATTGCAGGTTCGAGTGGCTGAATACCGCGCGACGGGCATTGTGCTCAATCCGGTGGATTGGGAGGGCATCGAGCTGCAAAAAGACTTGGGCGGCAATTACATCTGGGTCAATGTCTCCGAGGGTGGCGTACAGCGCATGTGGAAATTGCCGGTTATCGATACCAATGCGATGCCTGCCGGTGAGTTCCTGGTTGGAGCTATGGACATGGGTGCGCAAATCTTCGACCGTGAAGAGGCAGGCGTCGAGGTATCTACAGAGGACGCCGACAACTTTACGAAGAATATGGTCACCATCCGGGCTGAAGAACGGCTTGCGCTGGCAGTTTACCGCCCCGAGTCGTTCGTCCATGGTGAATTTGCTGCGGCATAACTGACGGTTGGGTGGGGGCTTATCCAATAGCCCCTGCCTTTCATAGTCTTTCAAGGCACAAATGATGACGACGACAAAACAGCATAAGCGCAGCTACGCCAATTACCTTGGTTCGATAGGTGGTGTACCGGCTGCCCCGGCCAATACCGCGGCGCCGGCCATCACCGGCACTGCCCAGGTAGGTGAAACGCTCACGGCGGCAGACGGCACTTGGACAGGGCGACCCACGCCTACGCTTAGCCGCGTCTGGATCGCTGATGGTATAGCGATTCCCGGCGCAACAGGCACGACTTACGTCCCGGCGGTAGGCGATGTTGATAAGACTATCACGGTGACCGTTATCGGTACGAACCAAGTAGGCAATGCCTCGGCAACAAGCGCCGCAACCTCGGCAGTTATCGCGGCGGAATAAATGCTAGTTACTGACGATCAAGTACGCAATCACCTGCGCATCGACGCCGATGAAGACGTGTCGGTATACGTCGGCGCTGCCGAACGGCTGGTTCAGGAATTTCTAAACCGCAAGGTATATATAGGTGCCGAGGATCTGGCGGCTGCGGTATTGGACGGCACGGCGGGAGAAGATCCAATGGTGGTTGATGATCTAATTCGCTCCGCTATCCTGCTTATCACCGGCCACCTATACGCAAACCGCGAGGATGTGGTTGTGGGCGCGCCAGTGGCGGAACTGCCAATGGCTTCACGCTATCTTCTACAGCCCTACCGAAAGATGATGGGCGTATGAGGGCCGGCGAGATCAACCGCCGCATTCGTATCGAGCGGCGCGTGCAGTGCCAGCATTCCACGGGCCAGCCCATCGACGCATGGGAACTGGTGGGCGAGATATGGGCCGGCATCGCTAATGAAACCGGCCTGGGAGCGATCCGCTCGAGCCTGCAGGGCAATGTCCCGGCCAGCATTGCCCGCTATAGCTTCCTGATTCGATTCGAGGCGGCCAAGGCGCTTGGCGTCGATCCCGGCATGCGTGTTGTGCATGATGGCTTGGTGTTCGAGATCAAAGGCCTGACCCGCGACCTCGAAAGCCGAGAAAAGGCCTTTATCATCTGCGAGCAAGGTGGTAACGATGGTTGAATCGGCCATTAAATTTGATTTTGAGGAGTCGTTCAAGCGGCTTGATGGCCTGGCGGCTGCCGCAAAAGATCATTTACCGCGGTCGATGGCGGTGGCCGCTGGAAAGGTATACCGGGACGAAGCCAAGGCGAGGGCGCCAAGGAGCGATGCAGGGACGGTTACAGAGTTTGGCCCGCGTATGCCGCTGGCTGCGGCGATCTACCTAGCGTATTCGGATAACCGCTCAATACCGGAGCAAGGTTTTGCTTCTTATAGCGTCACATGGAACAAGAGTAAGGCTCCCCATGGTCACTTGATCGAATTTGGGCACTGGCAAACCCACGCGACCTACAAAGGCAAGGATGGCAAGTGGTATTCCGACCCGAAAAAGCCTTTGGCCAATCCCAAATGGGTGTCAGCTTATCCATTCCTACGCCCGACCTATGACGCCATGTCCCAGATTGCCCTGCAGGCCGCGCTGAGTCGTGGACGTGAGCGATTGGGTGAGATCCTGGCCGACCCGGCCATCCTGGAGCGGCACCAATGACCATCGAATCGGCACTTGTCGTCTTGCTGTCCGGAATTGACTCCATCAAGGCCGGCACAGTAAGCAGGGTCTATCCGGACGTCACGCCCGACACGCCGGTTTTCCCTTTGATCGTGTATCAGGGTGTCGGCGGCCAGGCGCATGACTATTTGGAGCGAAAGCTGCCGGACTGCGAGCATTACCGCATCCAGGTGGTTAGCTGGGCAAAGGACAGGGATTTGGCAAGCGATCTAGCCCTACAGGTTCGCCAGCGCATCATCGAGCAGGGTACGGCTTTCGTGTCCGCCCAGACCTTGGGGCAGGCTGTGAGTCTCTACGAGAGCGCCCTGAAGATTTATGGCAGCCGCCAAGATTTCGGTATCTGGTTAAAGGTCCGTTAATCACAGTTTTCTGTTGTTTTACCTGCCGCCATGCGCGGCTTTTTTTATTGGAGCATCGACATGGCATTGCAATTCCCCGACGGTAGCGTGATTGGCTTTTCCACCGCCATCGCCATCGCCATTCCCTTTACCGCAGTCACCAACGCGGCTATCCCTGAAATCACGCACGACAGCGTTATCGCTGCAGACGGCATCCTGGTAGTGCAGTCCGGTTGGCCAACCATGAATAACCGTATCGTGGTCGCCGGCGAGACCCTGGATACCGAAACGGAGATCATCGGTATCGACACGACGGACACCCAGTTATACCCCGCCGGCCGCGGTGCTGGTACGGTCGCTGTCGCCTCGCCTTTCGTCGATTTCAGCCAACAGGGCGAGTTGAGCAGCGCCGGCGGTGAGCCCCAGCTTTATACCGGAAAATGGCTGGAAGATGCGCTGGGCCAGGAGTTTCAGGTTCCTGTGGGTCAGTCGGCACGCTCCTACAGCATGCCGGTTGATTACGACAAGGATTTGCCCTGGTTCGAGGCAGCCAAGGCAGTCTCCCGCAAGCGCAAGCCTGTCGCGATCCGTATTGCCTTGCCGGGAGGTGACACGATCTACGAGTATGGCTACCTGCATTTTAATCCTGGTCTAAATATGCAGTCCGGACAGCCCATCAAGAACGCGGTGAACTTCTATCTTCTGGGTACGGAAGGCACCTTGATCGAGGCGGTTTAAGACATGGCAATCAAGAAAGGCAATGCCCCAAAGACCATCCCGTCCAAGCTCGATATCGTGGGTGGCGGCGAAAGCAATACGCTGTCGCTCACGTTTCACAACCGAAAGCCCAGCGAGCTGCAAGCCAGGGTGGACGAAATGAAGGAGTCCAAGGATCCGTTTTTACCCTCCATGGTGCTTTTTGTCGTCAAGGAGTGGGATACCGACTATTCACTGTCCATTGAAGGTGCGCTGGAGATGGAAGATGAGCGCCCGGGAATCTGCGACGCCATCCTCAAGGGTTTCCACAAAGTTCGCCAGGTTGAACTGGAGGGAAACTGAGGGCGGCGGTTCGGGCGCTGCTCTGGAAGCGTCCGACCGCCGATCAGTTAAAGGGTACGGGCTTAAAGCTTAGGCACTACAGGGAACCGCATGTTGATCTTTGGCCGGAAAGCTGGCCGGCCATTGAGCTGTATATACGCTACCGCACGCAGTGGATCCAGGGGGCCAGCGGTCCTACGGGCCTGAACTACCCGGTGCTACTTGCAGACCTTGACCGTCAGGACATACATGGCGAGGCACGCGAGCAGATCATGGGCAGTATTCGCGTTATCGAGGATGCGGTGCTAGACAAGGTATACGAAGGGAAATAACGCCTCACCATCATGTGTGCGAGGCAATTTTTTGGGCATGGACATGGCAGAACAGGTAATTGGCACGGCCCGTATCGACATCGAGGCGAATGCCGAGGGCGTTGAAGCGGCAACAGCAAAGGCCAAAGCCAGCATTGCGTCCATGTCCAAGGATGCGCAGGCGGAGTATCAGCGCTTGTCGTCCGCCGAAAAGCGCCGGATCGATAGTCTGATTCGTCAGGCCGATACCGTCGGTATGACGCGCGCGCAGCAGATTGCGTATAACGCGTCTTTGAAAACCAGCGGCCCAATTTTGGACGACTTGACGCGCAGGCTAAAGGCGAATGAAACGGCCGCTCAGAAGGCGGGCACCGAGTTCAGTAAGTATGGCCTTTCCGCCAAAATGGAGACGGCCGCGCTTCGCCAGGTGCCGGCACAGATCACTGACATTGTGACCTCGCTTCAGGGTGGCCAGGCACCCATGACTGTGTTGCTGCAGCAAGGCGGGCAGCTCAAAGATGTGTTTGGCGGCGTTGTGCCTGCTGCCAAGGCATTGAGCGGCGCCTTAATCAGCATGATCAACCCGGCCACGCTCGCGATAGGCGCGCTTGCCGCGCTGGCGTTCGGTTATCTCCAGGGCGCCAAGGAAGGCGAGGCATTCCGCAATACGCTCATCATGACCAATGGCGCGATCGGGGTCAGTGCCGATGGATTGCAGGATCTGGCGGCACGGCTGGATACCGTTGCGGGTACGCAGGCGAATGCCGCTAAAGTTCTGAACCTATTTGCCATGGATGCGAAGGTTTCGGCCAGCAGCTTGCAGCAGTATGCGCAGACCGCTATCGAGTGGTCGCGTGCGACCGGGCAGGGTGCCGAAGAGATCGTTGCGCAATTCACCGAACTTGCCAATGAGCCGTTAAAGGCCTCCGAAAAGCTCAATGAGAGCATGCGGTATCTGACCGCCGGCACCTATGAGCAGATCCGGGCCCTGGTCGAAGCCGGCCGGCAGACCGAGGCCGCATCCCTTGCTCAGTCCGAGTACGACCGCGTTTTGCGTGAACGTACCCCGCTTATGGTGCAAAACCTGGGCTATGTCGAGAGGGCTTGGAAGGCCGTTAAGGACGTAAGCTCTGAGGCGATGGATGCGCTTTTGGGTATTGGTCGGCCCGCAACGATTGCCCAGCAGTTGGCCGAGGCGCAACGCGATTATGCCAAGAATTATGGCGAGGATGATGATCCTAATGCGTACCGCGGTGTATTCAACAGCAGCGCCAGGGCGGAAGCAAAAGAGCGTATAGCAAGTCTTCAAGAGCGCATGCGCCTGGAAGCGGCCAGTGCCCGGCAGCGCGAGCAATTCCAGAGAGACGAGCAGAAAAAAACCGAAGCGACGATGCGTTGGGCCAAGCAACAGGACCAGACCGAGGATAAGGCGGCCAAGCGCGAAAGGGAGGTCTCTCAGGCTCGACGCGATGCCTTGGTGCTCGGAAAATCCGAAAAAGATTTGGCAGAGCAGATCGCTGCGATCGACGAAAAGTACAAAGACAAGCAGGGCAAGGCCTACGCCAACGATGCGGGCACCCGCACGCTCATGTCCTTGCGTGAACAAGAGGCGGCGCTTCGTGCCCAGGTATCGGGTACCGAGAAATTGACTGGCGCCCAGCGCGACTTGGCCAAGTTTGAGCAGCAGATTGCCGACATCAAGTCCAAGCAGATACTGACCTCTGATGAAAAGTCGATTCTGGCCGCCCAGGATAAACTGCGTGCTCAGCATGAGATCAATGTGGCTGTGGAGCAAGAGGCGCAGCAAAAGGCTCGTCAAATCGAGCTTGAGCGCCAACTGACGGCGTTGCGGGCCAACCAATCCCTTAATGAAGGCCAGTTCCTTCGGGAAATGGAAGAGTTCGGCCGTGGCGATTCGTTCCGAGGCCTTAACAGCGAGCTCGAGCGGGTCGAAAATCAATATCGGCGCATCATCGCCGCGCAGTCTGCAGCCGTCGGCGGTCTTTCGCCTGATTCCATGGCGTTGATACAGCAGGCAATGGACGAGGATCTGGCCCGGGTGCGCGAGCAGTACGACCAGCGCCTTCAGGCTCAAGGCAAATGGGAGAACGGTGCGGTTCGTTCCTTGGAAAACTATTACGATCGCTCCCGCAACATTGCGCAGCAGATTGAAGGCGCTTTCAGCGGGGCATTCTCCGGCATGGAAGATGCGCTGGTTTCGTTCGTGTCCACCGGCAAGATGGATTTTGCCAGCCTCGCCGACAGCATTATTGCCGACATGGTGCGTATTGCGGTTCAGCAAAGCATCACCGGGCCGCTGGCGGGCGCACTGGGAACCGCGATTGCTGGCATGTCTGGGGCGTCATCGGCACCCGCAGGCGTTACGCCCGGCGTGGACTGGGTGCATCCAAGCGCCAAGGGCAATGTCTTTAACAGCCCAAGCCTGTCGAAATATTCCAACGGCGTGTACGACAAGCCGCAGTTCTTCCAGTTTGCCAAGGGGGCGGGTGTCTTTGCTGAGGCCGGGCCAGAGGCCATCATGCCGCTCAAGCGCGGTCCTGACGGCAAGCTGGGTGTGCAGGCGCAAGCCGCGCAACCTAACGTCACGGTTAATGTCATCGGTGGACCGCAAGAACAGCCCCAGACGCGCGCGTCGCGTGATGCGAATGGCGGATTGAACATCGACATCATTTACAAGCAGATGGAAGACCGGCTGGCCGGTAGCGTTCAAAGCGGTCAAGGCAAGCTGGGCCGTTCAATTCAATCTCGCTTTGGCCTTGTGCCGCAATTGGGATAACGATATGGCACTACCAATATGGCCGGTGGCATTGCCGTTGGCCGACTTTTCACGTCAACCGAAGACGCCGTTTATCCGTACCGACATGGATAGCGGACTGGCGCGGCATCGGCGACGCTTCCGGGTTTATCCCATTGTCATGCCGGTCAGCTTTATGTTGTGGGAAGATCAGTTCGCAATATATTCGGATTTTGCAGAGACGAAACTGGACGGCTGGGCGGCCTGGTTCATGCTCACCATTCGGGATCAGCAAGGAATTCGACAGGCCAGGGTTCGATTTATCGAAGCGCCAAACGAAGTGCTGATATCGCCTGTCGGCCTATGGCGCGTGTCTGGACAGGTCGAGAAGCTGAACATCGATTGATATGGTAGAGTTTGCTCACATAGAATAAGGAAAACCACCATGAAATTGCTTGGCTTATTTGCGGCGCTTCTATTGGCGGGGTGCGGCCAGTTGCAGAATGTGACCGTAAGCGAATTGCGCACTCCGGAGAATTTGAGAAAGGAAGGCACGATCAACCTGAGCATAGCGCAGATACAGCAATCCCTTTACGATTACGGTAAAAGTTGCCGCCCTTTGAGCCCTCTCGTGATTAACCCATCCGATCCGACCCGGGCAACGTACATAGTGACAATGATGGGCTGGTCTAAGGCCAGTGCCGCCCAAGTGGTTGACCTTCGGGAGGCGGCTCCAGGCCGGACCGAGTACCAGGCCTATACCTATTACAAGCCTCTCAATGACCACTTGGACGAGCTAATCACTTCGATGAGCGACCCAACGATATGTAGCAAATAACTCAGCCGCCTTCGGGCGGTTTTTTTGTATCCAGCCCACCTTGATCGGTGGGTTTTTTATTGGTAAGTCATGAGCTTAGAGCAAGCGCTAAAAGAGGCCTACGCATCTGCGCCGCTGGATCGTGTGATCTTCGATACGCTGGAGTTACGTCATCCTAATTTTGTGGACGATGCGGCCCAGCCTACGGCCATACGGGTCGTAATTGGCTATGAAAACATCACGGCTAGGCTAGAGGGAGATGCGCCGCTCGATCCCGGTGCGTATGTTGAATTCATTGCCGGCGCATTCCGCTTTGCACTACCGGGCTTTGAGGAGGGGCAAGTCCCGCGGCTCAAGATCACGCTCGATGGCGTGAGCCAGGAGATAGTTACCCACCTGGAAGCTGCGATGATTGATCCGGTGCCGATCGAGGTGACGTACCGGCCGTACGTATCTACGGACTTGTCCATGCCGCAGATGGACCCGCCTATCCATATGACGTTATCCAGCGTGAACGTGACCGGTGTTCAGGCCACCGGCACGGCCACTCTGATCGATGTGCACAATTTCGGGTTCCCGGCCATGAAGTACTTGGCAACTCGCTTTCCCGGTCTGATTCGATGATGAATGCCAATGATGTGAATCGATATATCGGGATCCCTTGGCATTTTGGCGCGCGCGGTCCAGATGAGTACGACTGTTGGGGCCTGCTCAAGACGGTGCGCGATACGTACTTTGGCGGCGGCATCCCTGACACCCCGCTTGGTGACCCGGCGCGCGAACTCTATGCTGAAAAGCTGCGTACTGGTCTGTGGGAGATTGTCTCTTCGCCGGCGCACGGTGACGGCGTTCTATTGCGCGATGAGGGCGAACCTCATGTGGGCATCTATCTGGACTTTGACGGCGGCGGCATCCTGCATTCCATGCGTGGCGCCGGCGTCATCTTCACCGAATTGCGCGAACTCCGAATAATGGGATTTGCGAATCCAAGGTTTTATCGTATCCATGGCTAAAGTACTGATCTGCAAGAACCCGTTCCGGCCGCAGTTGGATCGAGACACCGTATCGGTGCGCGCCGGCACTCGCCTGGATACCATGCTGCGCAACCGGTCGCTCGTGTCTGGCCGCGCCTCAAAGCTGGTTCGAAACGAGGTGTTTGTCGTTCAGGTCAACGGCGACTATCTTTTGCAAGACCAGTGGGCTAGGCGTATCACGAACGAAGATACCGTAGTCGTGATGATGTTGCCGGGCGGCGGAGGTGGATCTAATCCATTGCAGATGGTGTTGCAGGTTGCTCTGGTTGTTGCGGCGGTGTATGTCGGCGGCCTGGCTTCTGCCGCGTATGGTGCCGCTTCAGGCGTAGCAGCAGGAGTGACGACTGCTGGCATGTCAGCAGTAGGCGCGTTAGCTAGCGCGGGCGTAATGATCGCCGGTAGCCTGCTTTTGAATGTCCTACTTCCTCCGCCGAGGGCCAACGCTATGCAGGCGCGGGAGCAGGCCAGCCCCACGTACACAATCGGCGCCCAGGGCAACATAGCAAGGCTGATGGAGGCGATCCCGGTCTTGTACGGGCGATATCTAACATACCCCGACTTTGCCAGCCAGCCCTATACTGAACTCGACAGCAATCAAGTCTATCTGCATCAGCTTTTTTGCATCAGTCAAGGCGAAATCGATATCGAGCAGATCCGCATTGAAGATATCCCAATCGACAACTTTGCGGAAGTGACGTACCAGGTCGTAAATCCGGGGGAGCGGGTAACGCTGTTTCCAGATAACGTGGTGACTTCCACGGCCGTTCAGGGCATCGAACTGAAAGGGCCAAACGAAGTGGGTGGTGGGCCTGTCGGGCCGTTTGTCGCGAATCCGTCAGGTTCCAAGGCTAACCAGATCGCGGTTGATATGGCATTTCCTCAGGGAATGTTTCACGCAAACGACGATGGCGGCCTGGATGCGGTCGGCATCACCTTTACTGTCGAGGCTCAGCCTATCGATAATGATGGTACGCCAACCGGGGCATGGATACTACTTGGGGCGGAGTCATTTAGCGCCGCCACGGCGACGCCGCAAATTCGTACCTACCGATATAACGTAGCCGAAGGGCGCTACCAGGTGCGCGCGATGCGCACGAACCCGAAGCAGTTGGACGGTCGATACGCGAACACGCTGCAGTGGGGAGGCATGCGCGCTTATCTGCCGTCTCAAGCGAGCTATGGCAACGTCACGATGCTAGCCGTGGCCATGCGCGCGACAAACAACCTGAATCAATCAACAAGCCGTCGCATCAACGTCATTGCTACGCGCAAGTTGAAGCGGTGGAACCCGGTTGATGGCTGGTCAACCGTCGCCACCGCTACCCGTAACCCGGCCTGGGCGTTTGCTGACGTGCTAAGTAATACCGAGTATGGCAAGGGTATGCGCGACAGCCGGATGAATCTGAACGAGATATACCGCCTGGCCAGCGTGTGGGAAACGCGTGGAGATACATTTGACGGGGTGTTCGACACGACCGTGACGCTTTGGGATGCGCTGACCCGTATCGCGCGTGTAGGCCGTGCCATGCCCATGTATTACGCTGGCGTGGTCGATGTCGTACGCAACGAGCCGCGCACCATCAAAAGGGCGATGTTCACGCCCATGAATATCGTGGCTGATACATTCTCGATCGATTACAAGTTTGTCGAGCACGACAGCCCGGACCACATCATCGTCGAGATCGTAAACGAGGATACGTGGCAGCCGGACGAGGTAAAGTGCGTCCTGCCTGGCGGTACCGAGAATCGGCCCTATCGCCTTCAATTGCCGGGATGCGTGAACCGTGCGCAGGCCTGGCGCGAAGGTATCAGTATGGCCGCCGCCAATCGCGACCAGCGCCGGTTTGTGGGCCTCACAACTGAACTTGAGGGGCATATCCCCAAGTACTCTGACCTGGTTGGCATCACGCATGACGTGCCAAAGTGGGGGCTGTCCGGTTTTGTCCGCGGCTATAACGCCACCACCCGAGTGCTGACGACATCAGAGCCGTTGGAGTGGTGGCCGGGCGAGAATCACTACATCGCGCTGCGCGCACGCGACGGATCTGTGAGCGGCCCATATAGGGCAACCCAGGGCACGGATGAGTATTCGGCAGTGCTCACGGCCGCTCTGAATGCGTACATCTCCACCGGCGATACGGAAGAACCTACCTACTACCAGTTCGGCCCTGGAGAGCGGCGCGCGCTCGATGCGCAAGTCCTGCAGGCGACTCCGGACGAGTCTGGGAAGGTGGCGCTGTCGTTCGTGAACTACGCCGATTCGGTGCACACTGCGGAGTTGGGTGGAACGGTACCGCCGCCGGCGCCGCCGTCTCTATTGCCAATGACGCCTAATTCGCCCATCGTGGATGAGGTAACGGTATACGCGACAGCGATAGCCGGCGAGCAAATGGCATCTTGTACGCCGGCGCGCGGCGCCACGGTGTACGAATTCCAGGCGAGCAATGACCTTGGCGCTACGTGGACCGTGCTGGGTAGTTCTGTCGAGCCATCGCTGCGGATCAGGCTGCCGGCCGGCCCTTGGTGGGTGCGCGCACGCGGGATAGGTGCGATGCCCGGTCCCTGGAAAATATGGCAAGGGATGATATCGGCAACGATGCTGCCCCCGCCTATGCTGTCGCAGTTTTTTGCCGAAGCGCAAATCTTTGGCATTAAGCTTACTTGGGCGTGGCCCACGGCGATCAGTTTGCGTGCGCTCGATATCTACTATTCCGAGGTCGACGATTTTAGCCTAGCCATTCCTGTTGGTCGTTTCGCATTCCCACACACTACGCATACGTTGCTGGGGTTGTCGGCTGGCAAGGTCTTTTACTTCTGGGCGCGAGTCCGGGACGCGGCGGATCAGCCAGGGCCGTGGTATCCCGGTGAGCATGGTGTGTTCGGGCAGGCGGCAGCGGATGCGTCGGGGTATCTCGAGTACTTCGACGGTCTTATCGGCGCCGAGCAGCTCGCGCAAGGCCTTATTGAGGAAATTGCGGATCAGGCCGGGGAGGGTATCGCCGAAGGCATCTTCAACGATATCTTCGGCCCGCTCGCCGGCGAAGATCACGAGTATGCAGGCGACGATATTGTCTTCGCGGGCACGAAGACCGTTATCTCCAATGTGACCGATGGCGATCTGGCTTTAAGCCAGCGCATTGATGCGCAAGTGGCAAAGGTAGATGGAAATACGGCCGCAATTCTTGAAGAGTCGCTCGTTAGGGCGACAGAAAACGAAGCGCTTGCTCAGCAAACGACAACTCTAGCCGCGCAAGTTGGCGATGCCGAGGCGGCTATACAGGAAACGGCGACCGCATTGGCGACTGTGGACGGCGCTCTGGAGGCTACCTATACCTTGCGTGCCGAAGTCACGCAGGCCGGGCAGGTCTACGCCGCCGGCATGGGGCTTGGCGTGTATGCGGAGCCCGGCCAGCCCGTGCAGTCCAGCTTTTATGTCCTTGCTGACCGGTTTGCCCTGCTCAATCTCACCAATGGGATAGCTACAACGCCTTTCGTTGTTCAGGGTGGGCAGGCCTTCATCAATCAAGCGCTTATTGGTACGGGCTGGATCACTAACGCCATGATCGGCAACGTCATCCAGTCCAATGATTACGTCGCAGGGGTAAGAGGCTGGCAAATCAACAAGAACGGGACATTTGAGATGAACGGATCGGGCGGCGGTGGTCGAACAGTCATAGATAGCAACGGTGGCAGGGTGTTCGACTCGAACGGCGTAATGCGGCTTAGATGGGGGCTCTGGTAATGCCGCACGGACTCCAGATTTGGGACGGTAATGGCGCCATTATTTTGGACACGAATTACATGGTCGGACGGGTCCTAGGCAAGATCAATGTGACTGCCGATGGTTCATTGTTTGATGCCAGATTGAGCAAAGGGCGCCCCTTTTACTTTACGCAGGTCACTTATCAGCCGACATGGGATTTCGACGCTCCGGGGAGAATTCTTGTCGGCTTTAGTGGAAATGTTATTTCATGGACGCTGTCCAAGGTGATCAGCACAAGCGTTGTCAGTGGCGCAATTTTTTACGGGCTTATGTGATGCCGCAAGGACTTGAGGTATATAACGATAGCGGAAATTATTTGATAGATGGCAGCACGCCAAATATTGTATTTTTGACAAAAGGCAACGCGACCAACGAAGTTACCTTTTCCAGCCCTTCATACCCCATTGTTTTTATTCGACCGAATAACGGGTACATGATTTACATCCGTGACAATGGCGGCGGGTCATACACATATTTTTGCAGGGGCGATTTCAGTTACTGGGTTTTTTGCAATATGGTCGATCCGAATTCGCAAAACTTCGGCCTGCAAGTTTTCAATGAATCGGGAGCATTAGTTTACGGCTCCAACACCCGGGCCTTGAAAATTTATGGGGTGACCGGATATACGCGATCGCCCGCCCCGGACATTTGGAGCAACTACGGTGGTGACGTAGCCGCTTATGCCGGGTTGCCCAACGCCAACTTCGCTTTTTGCCCTAGCATCGGATCGGTCCGATTCAAATTTACGTTCGACCAAGGCTCGGCAACTTACGGGGCTACGAACGCGCATATAGAGTCCCTGATCGCGACTTCCAATGGATTTGTAATCAGAGAAGTGAAATTAGATGGAACCGGGTTCCTCGCGACCATCAATAACCCCACGTTAAACAACCTGCTCTCAAACGAGTGGAGGCCGGCAGAGTCGGGAAGTATTTTAATTGCCGACGTATCCGGCCTATAGCCGCCATCCAATTATCACAGCCGCCTTCTGGGCGGTTTTTTTATGGACTCAAGGAATGTCACAACAGATCATAGACACCACGACCCCGCAGCCCAACGGAAAGCAGGGCGAACCGATACGGACAGCGTTCGAGAAAACCAACGCGAATTTTACGGAACTATACGGCCGGGTAGATTTCGTCGGCGCGACAGCGCCGCTCGTCACTATCCCATATATGACGTGGCGGGACATCTCGGTTGTTCCGGCTATGACTCGCCGCCGCAATGCTGACAATACCGCCTGGGTAGAGATAGGACCGGCGTTGACTCCATTTGGAACTGCCGCGTATGCAAACGAGCAAGCATTGGCAACAGAGCATTACGGTCCGGAACCCTCTATATCGTGGCCTGGAATGGTGTGGGCTGATCCGGCGATGGGTTTTAGAAAGCAAAGGAATGACGCGAATAGCGCATGGGTACCGATCTGGCCATTATTTACAGAAATGGCAGTGAAAACCGGAGTTGCAACTCAAAGATTTAAAGCAGCGCCATCTGCGGCAGCAGACGAAGCGACTGTTCAATCCCAAGTTTTCGGGGTTGCGCAGGGCATAGTAGGTTTCACGATAGGGGCTGGAAGGTCGCTCGATACCGTGTACATGAACTCGACGGGAAAGCCGATAGTAGTCTACGTTTACGGAGCTTCGTCGGGTACTGCGAATATGGGCCTCCTGGGGTATGTCGGTGACCTACCCGCGACGAGTGCATTTCGGACCGGAACGGGTTCCTTAGCAATTAGCTTCCTAGTCCCGACTGGAGCAACATATAAGGTTAGCAGCAGTCTTACGACATTATCTTTTTGGTACGAATATCGATAGGAGAGGATTTTGAAAACATTCATAGATACAGCAACTGGCCAAGCGTGGCAGTTCGAAGATGATGTAATTGTGCGGGATAATCAATTCTTTGCGCCGCACGCCCCTGACACGCCGCTCAATGTGCCGACCACGCTTGTGCCAGGCGAGTTGCCAGAACCAGCAACACCACCGCTCGATGGCCTGAAAGCCGCCAAGCGCACCGAAATCAATGACGCTTGCCTCGCAGCGATAGATGGCGGCTTCGAGCATGACGGCCATGCATACGACTCGGACGAACGCAGCAAGAGCAACATCATCGGCACAGCCACAGGCGTAACCGCTGGCATTCCGCTGCCCGATGGCTTCACGTGGCGCACTCACGACAACCAGGACATACCAATGGATGGGCCGGGCGTGATCGCGTTGGGAGCATCGTTGTTGCAACACATCAGCGCACAGTATGCGCGGAGTTGGCAGCTGAAGGCGCAGATTGACGCTGCCGAGTCGCCGCCCGATCTTGCCCTGATAGTTTGGGAAACCCCGCAAGCCGCCTAACCAGCGGTTTTTTAATGCCCGCCGCGCGCGGGTTTTTTTACGTCCATAACGGAGGCCGATATGCCCCAAAGGATCAATGAAATGCGCGAATCAGCAATCGACGCGGCCGTAATATCTGTGGCGACAAAAACAACCTGGTCGGGCGCGGGCACTGGATTGCTTGGCTTTCTGGCGTCAGTCAATTGGATGGGCCTGGCCGGCGTGTTGGTCGCGCTGGGTGGCCTGGGTGTCAATCTGTACTTTCAGGTGCGGCGCGATCGCAGGGAGTCGGCAGAGAGCGCGGCTCGAATCGAAGCGCTCCATGAAAGGTGCGGGCTATGAGCATGGGCAATAAAGCCGGCCTGGCCGCCGCCGCTACGCTGGCCGCCTCCGCTCTTGTGGGCCTGGAGGGATACACCGGCGGTTCGTATCTTGATAGCGCTGGCGTCCTGACCGACTGCTACGGCAACACCAAGAACGTGCGCCGCGACCTGGTGCGCAGCCAGGCAGAGTGCCAAGCGTTGTTGAGCGGTGAAGCGCTACGGATCGGCAACAAGATACTGACGCTCACACAGAAGCCCGTCAGCACGCCAACGCTGGCATCCTACATATCGTTTGCGTACAACGTGGGGGATTCGGCATTCCGCAGTTCGACGCTGCTGCGTCTGCACAACCAGGGAAGATACCGCGAGGCCTGCGAACAGATGCGCCGGTGGGTGTATGTGACGGTGCTCGGCATAAAAATCAAGCTGCCGGGGCTGGTCAATCGGCGGGATAAGGAGGTGGTGCTGTGTCTATCCGGACTCGACTGATTGCCGCCGGCGTATGCGCGGCCCTGGGCTTTGGTGCGGCTTGGATGGTTCAGGGCTGGCGCTATGGCGCGGAGATCGCTGGAATCGAGCGCGATAAGGCGCAGGAACTCGCGGACAGAAATCAAGCCTGGGCCGACCGCGAGTCCCTGGCCAGAGCAGTAGAACATGCGCGTCAAACAAAAATACAGGAGGTGATCGATGTTGCGAACAATCAAACCGCCCAGGCGAATGCTGATGCTATTGCCAGTGCTGCTGTGGCTAACAGCATGCGCGCCGAGCTCGCGCGACTACGTGGACGTAAACCCGCCAGCAATCCCGCCGTTACCGGCGCAGGCCCGGCAGCCGCCGACCCCATCGGTGTGCTTGCCGTCGTGCTCGGGGAGATTGATGATCGATCGGGAATCCTGGCTGAGTACTCTGACAAAAGTCGAATAGCGGGGCTAGCTTGTGAGGCGGCTTACGATGGCGTGAGGGCAGTGCCCGGGCGGGCTCAGTAGTGAGGCAGCAGGACGACTGTGACTTTGCGCTCGGCGGTAATCACTGTGGAGTGGCACCGCACCCTTTCATGTGCCTGTATGCAGGTATCATTAGCGCTGGGAGGATCCACATAGAGGAATAACAATGAGTGAAGCATTCTACGCTAACGTTGAATTTTGGCAGGGTGCTGCAGCTTTCATAGCAATTATCCTTTCGCAGTGTCCACCCGTTTGGCTTTGGTTCAAACGTGCGAGGCTGGTAGTTGAGCCGTACGATCGAGTCGCTCTTACCGACGAAATCGGATTGCCGACTGTTCAATGGCAGCTCTCCATCACCAATATGGGCGGGCGGGACGTTAGGGTCAAGAAGGTTACTTTGACATTGCGGAGAGAAAAGGATGAGCGCGCATTCTCTGGTCGAGGCTACTTCGAAAAGTCTAGCGATCTGCAAGCAGTTTTGTTAACGCCGTTCAGTCTGAAAGTGCAAGAGGTTTGGAGCTATAACGTGAGTTTTTTCCCCCCAATGTCTTGGGAGGACCGGCAGACATTCGCCAAGCTAAGAAAGACGCTCCGTGATGATATTTTAGAAAAGCGTGCAGGCCTGCCTAAAGATCATCCCGATATTGCGGCCGACCAGCAGCATGTCGAGGCTCTGATGAAGCTGTTCGAAAAGAACTTCTATTGGCGGGCCGGGGAGTACGAGGCCATACTTTGCGTTGAAACGGACGTGGCGAAGGCCAATACAAGCTCAAGGTTCCGCTTTACCCTCTTCGAATCAGAGAGCGATGCTATGCGTGCAAGGTCCGAGCAATTCAAATTCGGTTATGGGGTTATTACCCCGAATCCCGATGGTGCATTTCATTTCGCAGACGTCTACTCAAAGCTTGAGTCCGAAACATGAAAAAACCGACATTCAGTGGATATCTGAGCTGAACAGCCTTGCTCGCATCAGGCAACTAATATCGGCTATTGCCCATGGCCCGCGTAAACTGCCACCATTGAAAGGCCGACTCTGGCCTAGTCACTTACAAAGAAAGGGAGGCACTGTATCGACGGCAGTGCCTACGTTGACGGGGTTGCGGCGGTATGTAAAGAGCTTAAAGCGCTAATAAAAGCTCCAGGATTGCCGCGGTCTGGGCTGAGCTTGCGCCTGAAGCAATTAAATGGGCGGCGCCACTGTATGTTATGTTACTTGTACAAAATGAAACAAACCGTACAGGGGTAGACATGGCGCAGTCAAAGCAAATGCGTAAGAAGGAAAGGCTTCAGCGAACTAGAAAGGGCCGCTTGAGGACCGTCTCTATAGGCGCTTTGAACTTAACAATGCATCCGCACCCAAATGGTGCATATATTGATTTGCTTGGTATGGCAAAACGCTCTAAAGGATCAATAGTTCTCTATGGAAAATCTTGCGCTCGAATAGGCGTCTTTGCTCCACTAAACGAAGCGGAGCCCTTTGGGCCGCATTACGGGGAGATTCATCGATACATCAACATCGATGTTGAGGGAAACTGGTACGACACTGAGCGGGGAAAACAGGCGGACGATGATGACGTTAAGAAAGTTTCTATCCCTGCGAATTTGAAACCTGAGTACGAGCCTTTTCGATTCGTCTTCTTTCCGGATGGTCATCGTCTCTTTTATGAGATCAGGGCACACAAAGTGGGGCCGTTGTCACCCGCACATGTTCAAAAGCTCTTAGTTGCTTTATTCAGAAATGAGCGAATCGTCAGCAAATATGGAAAGGTTGACGTAACGATCGAGCCTGCAGCGGACACCGTAGAACGCATTTTGGCTATGCCAGTGCTACGCAAGTTAAGGATCGAGGTGAACCGTCCTAATACGGACGATTTTTCAGATTTTGAACGGGAAGTATTCGAACGCCTCGAGGCCGAATCTGCGCAGACGATACAGGAATCAATAGTAGCCCAGCGCGAGACCAGCCTCACACCGACGATTAGGACGAGAGCATTGTGCAGGATAGCTGCGTCTAATGGTGAGGTGGAGGGAGAAGGTAGGGACAGCAACAACAAAACGCTGCGTGTGAGAACCACAGATTATCCATGGACGGAAACAACTCAGTATCGTTCGTCTGTAACCAATGAACGTGATGCGTTCTTGAACAAATCCAGCGAAATGATGACCAGCTTAATGAGGCGACTACGCAATGAAACGAGCGGGAGACAAACGTAAGCTTTTGTCGGGGTATCGGGACATGCTCAGCATGTTCCGCCGATACTTTAAAGCCTATGGAGGTTGGGGCGGGTTCATCCGGTCCCCTTACCTGCATTTATCAATGCTGTTGACACTAATAACGGCCCATGTGTGGACCCGCCCGGGGTGGTGGGACCATACATTATCTGTTTCGCCGAGTTTGCTTGGGTTTTCGTTGGGTGGCTACGCTATTTGGTTGGCTTGGGGCGACGAAAAATTTCGTTCGATAGTCTCCGGAAAGCGGATTACGCAAAGATCAGACGGAATTTGGGAGGCTGGTCTCGACGATTCGCCCTATATAGGGGTAAGCGCTACATTCGTCCATTACATTGTTGTTCAAACGGCCGGTCTAGTCTGCGCAATCGTTGCTTCCTCTCTCGACTTCGTGCCTTCCGACACCTTCGTTGTTTTTCGTCTTATTGATCGAGATACCTTGGCTGTCTTAGCGCTGGTAGGGTCGGGCCTGGGCTATTGGCTTTTCCTATACTCACTTACGACGGCGCTGGCAGCAGCTTTGGGCTTATTTCGAGTATCCACTTGGTATGATCAACACAATACCAACGAGAAGCTAAAGAAAAGAAATCAGGCGACAAACTTGTCGGAACCTGGCTCGTAGTCTGGAAGCGCAATGACGACCGAAGACGCCTAAATAGGCTCGCTCACAGGCTCGGCCCGGTACACCGACCAAAACCAATGGCTGTGTTTACCATGCCGCGCCTGCTTCCGACGCGCGTACAGCCTGACCATGCCGGCGTGGCCCGCTTCGATCACAACTTCGTAGTCTCGATCCTCCGCGGTAGCTGCTGGCGGTAGTGAGTCGATGGCTTGCGAGACGTACTCGCCCGGGACGCGTTCGAGGATTCCGTTTTCTTGGCTCATGACTGTCTCTATACTGTGTTGATATACAGTGTTTTTACCACAAAAAAAGCCGACATCGACCGTCAGCCATTTTTTGAATGCAAAGGATTCTAGCGTAGCTTATAGCGTAGGTTAACCTTATAAGCTGAAATTCTTCCTATGAAGAGTACCTATGCATCATGGGAGTATGGCCGGAGTTGTCTGGTTTATCCATTAAAATCAATTTCTTACTAGTTCTGTTTCGGTTTCTTGGGACAGGTTTTGGACAATCTTTGCCATGTTTTGCATGCCCGCCCAGATGCGCTCAAGCTCTCTGGGGACTCTGAATCCATTCAGCGGCCATACACCTTCACGGGCATCGAGTAGTGGGTGTGTTGGTTTTGCTTTGTTCGAGGTCCAGCGTGTGGCGATGGCGCACGCCCTTGTGCATGAAGTCCACACGGATCGGCTTTCCGTGGACCCCAGATGCCGGGGAATCCTGTTTTGGCTGCTGCTTCAACTGCCATCGTCGCACTCCTTTCGTGACTTCACGTCGTTTTCGTCACCGAACGTCCATTGCCCTGTCTTGATCATGAAAAGCTCGTACAGACCGGGGGGCATGGTTCGATCGCCGGCTTCCCATTGCTGCCATGCCCGCAAGGACGCCTGCACCAATTCGGCGGCTTCCGTTTGGGTCAGTTCAGCCCACGCGCGGGCACCCCGGAGGGCTTCAGGTGTGGGGCTTTGCTTCTTCGTGCTGGGCATCGGTCCGTTCCATCTATCAAAGCCATAGCCCCCATGTTCGCGACAGCGCGCAACGGGGTCATCTACTTGACGGAATTATACGCTCATTGAGCGCATTTTGTTGTGTTGGTGTTCGGACCAGACGTGGCACCGTGCGAAAGGTGGCAGCAGATCAATGCGCGGTTGGGGCAATTCGTCACTTGGGCCTACTGTTAGGCGACCGGTTGCTTTCTCTCAGAACGTTCGTGTGACGCTCATCACCAGCGGGGTGGCCGTTGGATAGGAAATGCCCGGGACATGTCCGTCCATGTCGCACGTGACGGGGAGCACGGCGTGGGGCTCTCTGGTGGCACGGCCGCCAAACTCAAGGACGACGGCGGGCAAGACATAGCCGGTTCCTTGCTTGAGAGCGGGATAGTGCAGCAGCAATTTGTCTTGGGTTTCGCCGCCTATTTCCAACTTGGCGTCTAGGCCATCTCGTGCCAACGCCGCCTCGATGATTGGACGCACGTTGGTCGCGATCCACTCGGGCAAGCGTTCACGTACGGCTTTAGTCCATTTACTCGCTTGGCTGCGGCTGACCGGCAATGCTTCATCACTGGCGACCATATCGGCGATTAGCTTGCGGATGTCGTAGGTGAGATCGATATCTTCCGAAAACCGCTCGATAACCTTGTAGGCTTTGGATAGCGACGTGCCGACCTTGAAGGTCAGATCGGAAGCCGGCGGTGAATCGAACAGGGCACCAAGCGCCCCAGACAATCCAGACATCCTTCTCAAGCAGATGCGTCGGCCGGTCGATTTGTGCGCGGACCATTTCCAGAACCTCGCTCTGGTCCTCTCTGTTGAGGCCGAGAAAAGATTCAGCCATCAATCGCCTCTCGGCCAATCCATGCCGAACAGCAGGGTGGCCAGCCAGGCCAGTCAAGAACTAGCCGAGCACGTAGTCGCGTTCAATGACGGCTTTGTCCAGTTCTTCGGGGGGCACGTTGAGTTGAAGGCGCCAGCGCGAGACATAGGCACTTTCGGCGGGTCGATGTCGCTTGTTCAGTCGGGAAAAGTGTTGGGAAAAGTTGCGTTTTTTGCTGTTATTTGATCAAATGTAAATTCTTGTCGATTCTCTGTCGGCAAGCTTATTAATCGAATCGCTAGGAGGCATCAATGAATTTTATTCGTGAAGGCTGGTACGACTAAGGTATGGCATCCCCTACTGATGCTTGGCTGCTTGGCGAGACAAAGGGCTTCTGGATTAATGCAGGAGCCCTTATTTTATCTGTATTGGTTGCTGCAATTGCTATCTATGCAAACACCAAATCTGGACGTAAACGAGCCACCTTGGACTTTCTCATTGACCGCCGCAAGGACAAGGAGCTGATGAAGGCGATACATCTTGTTCACGATTGGAAAAGATTGGGTCTGAGTTCAAAGTTTGTATTAAATAGAGGCGTGGATTCCGCCGATTTGGCGCGAGAGGCCTTAAATTACTATGAATTCGTTGCGCTTAGCATCTTGCAAGGCGCGCTTGACGAGGGTATGTACAAGCAAATGCAGTACAGCAATTTTCTGAAATTTTGGACACACGCCGAGCCGTTGGTGCGGGAAATCAGAAAGGCAGCAGGGAAGGACACATTTTTTCAGGACATGGAGTGGCTGGCCCGTAGATGGAAGTCATACCCTCTCGAACAGAATTCGACCAGATACCTTCGCTAATCAAGCACTTGTGCAAGATACGCCGAGGCAGTCGAGGCATACCAGCGCCAGTTTTCGAGGTCCGCCGCTTTCACGGAAAAGGTCATCTGCAAACCATCGGAACGTTGAATCTGCATCGGACAATACACGGCCTGGTAAAAGCATTTGATATTGACATCGCCAAACTCGGTGGCATCAAAGTGAAGCGTGCTCGAGCCCGAATCGGGGCTTTTCTTGCGCTGCAGGTAGCGCAATAATCCAAATCAAGTGCGGCCGCGCGCAGCATCAATGCGATAGGTGCCTGGCCGTTGTCGACATACGTCGGCGTTACGTCAAATTTCGCCATTGCCTGTGGGTCGAGTTTCAGGACATCGGCAAGCGCGCGTGCACAAGGCGGTTCCACATGATTGCGTTTTCCTGATGGTTTGCCCCGGCCCAGCACGGTTAGTGCTACGCCAAGGCTCGCCAGAATCAGTAGCGCGGCAAGGACGATAACTATCCTCAGTATGTATCTGCTAGACCCGCTACGCGAAGACTCACCCGAATGATTCATTTAATGTCCAGGGCCTTTTGCTGGCAGACTATCGTCCGCGCCATCTAGGGCGTTGCCGGAGGCGGTCCGGCCGCTTTGCGGAATGCGAGCCACGCGAACAGGGGAGCCGCATGCAGAAAATGCGCGAAGCCCAGGAATAGCGCCAGGCTGGTGAAGCTTGGGATCAAGTACACAATGATGATGAGGATATCGCGCCACCAGGAGGCGCGTGTTTGCGGGTAATCCCAGGCCGGAGGCAGGAAAATGCCCAGAGCGGCCAGCAACAGCAGCACCGAACCCACGGCGAGCGCCATGCCCAGATACCACAGCATCAACGGCAGGCGCCTGGTGAAGGGGCGGCGGCGATGGCGGCGGTCGATCCAGGCCATTGCCGCGGCATTGGCGAAGGGTACGATGGCGCCGCTGATTCTGAGCCACGGCATGAGAGAGTGCTTATTGGGATGCCCCTGTATTATCTCCAGCAGGCCCGCTAGAAAGCCCGGCGCAAGCAAGGTTGCGGCGACCAGGGACAGCGAATACCAGAACCACCACGGCGAGCGACGCTGCAGCGCAGGCCTGGCAGGCGCCGCGATGTCTTCGAGCGGGATCAACGTCATGGCCATTATGGTTGTACCTCTCCGTCCCTGCGGAACGCGAGCCACACATACAGAGGCCCGGCATGCAGGAAAGACATGAAAACCGCGATCAGTGCCATGGTCGCTGCGTTGCGCACCACCATCACGGCGAGGCCGATGGTGAACAGGTCAGGGTTGGGCCCCAGGAGGGGAGGCAGGCCGGGTACGAACATACCCATCATCAAAAGCAGGAACAGGCCGTAGCCCACGGCGAAGCTCGCGCCCAGATACCACCCCATCAGCAGCAGGCGTCCGGTAAAAGGTTTGCGCCGATGACGGTAGTGGATGCTTGCCATCGCCACCGCGTTGGCCACCGGCACCGTAGCGGACAAGCCGAAAGCCCAGAGCGAGCCGGCATGGTTGCCCAGCGCCAGCGCCGACAGTTTCCAATGCATGCCGAACAGCAGTGTGGTCGGCGCCAGCAGCGTCACGATTACCAGCGTCGCCAGGTGCCAGGCCCACCAGGGCGAGCGTGGCCGCAGCGGCGGTCGGTGGGAGGCAGGCAGAAGAATGTCTTGATGCTGCATGGCGGCGCCTCCTGAATAATTATCAAACCCTTGCCTATAAGACGTTTGGCGAGGCCCTTGTCCGCAAAATATCTGACGATAGTGGTTCGATGTTTCACGTTTGCGATTCATGCCGTCGTGACCTATTTTTGACATGTTTTCGTAACAAAGGCGTCATACGCCGATGCCACAATGCAACATTCCAGAATAGTGTCCATCCCTTGCCGACTCGACTTGTTCCCCTCTTACGCCACACGCGGCCTTGCTGCGGGCGTGACGTCGTTCGCGAAATTCGGGCGCGCGGCGATGGTCCGGGATGCGTGTTCAAGCGGCCCGATTGAGCCGCCACGGGCTGGCCCTGTGGATGCTGTTGTGCGGATACGCGCCGGCGTGGGCGGCCGACCGCGCCAAGCTGCCGTCGCCGTCCAGCCCGCAAGCGGCATCGCCGTCGCTCGACGCGGCCGGGCAGCTTGTTGCATTCGACATTCCGGCGCAGCCGCTGGTCAGCGCTTTGGACCAATACGCGGCGGTGTCTGGCCGGCCGGCCCTGTTTCGGAGCACGCTGGTCGCCGGCCGCACTTCCTCGCCCGTCCATGGCCGCTATACCGCTCAGGCCGCCTTGCTCCTCCTGCTGAAGGGTACGGGCTTGGTCGCCAGCGAAATGGGCGCGGGTCAGGTCGATGCCTTCGTTCTGAAACCCGAGAGCGCGGCTGCGGCTATGTCCGTCAGGCGACCTGGCGCGGATTCCGGGGCCGTCTACGACGGTCTGGTGCAGGCCCGTGTCTGGAAGGCGTTCTGCGGCAATCCCCAGACCGTACCCGGTGACTACCGATCGCTGCTGCGCTTCCAGGTTGACGCTTCCGGCCGGATCAGCCGCGTGCGCCTGATCGGTTCAAGCGGCGACAAGCGCCGCGATGCGGCGCTGCTGGAAACCCTGGGTCGCATCCAGATCGAACAGGCGCCGCCGCCGGACATGGCCCAGCCTATGACCATGCTTATCCTGCCCCGCGGCCAGATCGCCGGGCAGACCTGCGACACCGGAGCGCCATAGCCATGTCGGCGCAGCCCATCCTGCTGGACTACCTGACCAAACGCTATGGCGACCTCAAGCGCCGCCTGACGCGTTTGTTGGGCAGCGATGACCTGGCCGGCGATGCCCTGCAAGACACCTGGCTGCGCCTGCAGCGGCTGGAGAATCAAGCGCCGGTGCTCAATCCGCGCGCTTTCCTGTTGCGCATGGCCGCCAATATCGCCGTGGACAACCAGCGCAGCCATAGCCGCGCACTGCCGCGTGGCGAGGTCGAGGCGCTGTTGGACATGCCCGATCCGGCGCCCGGGCCGGAGCAGATTGCCGGAGGGCGCGCCGAGATGGATGCCTTGTCCAAGGTCATCATGCGCATGCCGAAGCGGCGCCGGGAAATCCTGATTCTGAGGCGTTGGGAGGGCCTGCCGCAGAAAGAAGCCGCCGAACGCCTGGGTGTTTCCGTGCGCACGATAGAACACGAATTGAAGCGGGCGCATGACTTTTGCGCGGCTCACATGGATGAGAAGAAAAAATAATTGGGGGATTTGCGACGTGACAGACGTCTTCATAGAGAAGAAGCAATACATTGCGACGGCATGCACCCGCTTGCGCGGTCCGGTGTGGACGCTTGAAATGACACCATGACTACGCCCGTGTTCCCGGTAGATAACCGCTCCGCTTCGCCTGACGCGCTCCAGGAAGAAGCGCGGATCTGGCTGCGCCGGCTCACCTCGGGGGAAGTGACACAGTGGGACGCGCAAGCCTTCAAGCGCTGGCAGCGGGCCAGCCCGCAACACCAGGCGGCTTTCGACGAAGCGAAACGCCAATGGCAGTTGATGAGGCCGGTGATCGGCGACGTGTTGCGCGCCGAACCCAAGGTGGCCAGCTTCCACGAGCGCACGCTACGTGGGCCGCGTATGGGTCGCCGGGCTTTCCTGGGCGCGGCCGTGAGCGCGGGCGCCGTCGCGGCCGTTGCGATCGTGCATCCGCCGCTGGGCCTGTGGCCGTCGGCCGATGAATGGCGGGCGGACTACCGCACCGCCACGGGCGAGCAGCGGGCGCTGACGCTGGCAGATCGAGTCAGCGTCACACTCAACACCCAGACCAGCGTGCGGCGCACGGTGACAGCTGCGGAAATTACTGGCATGACCTGATCGCGGGTGAAGCGGCGATCGACATGCAGAACGCTGGCAAGGCTTTCAGCGTTATTGCCGGCGCGGGCCGCAGTCTGGCCGAATCCGGGCGTTTCGAGATCCGGTATCTGGACGGCAAGGTGTGCGTTACTTGCCTGGAGGGATCGTTGCGGGTGGAGCATCCTGCCGGATTCCGTGCGCTGCAGGCTCGCCAGCAGATGGTCTATGACGCGCAGTTCGGTCAGCGATGTAGCCGGCATCGACCCGGTTGACGTATCGGCCTGGCGCAAGGGGGAACTGGTGTTCAGGCAGACCCCGCTGGCGCAGGTGCTCGACGAAATCAACCGCTACCGGCCCGGCCGTGTGGTGTTGATGGCCGCGGCCATGCGCGACAGCGCGGTCAGCGGGCGCTTTGCCATTGCCGCGCTGGATGGGGCGCTGCTGCAGATTCAGCATTCCTTTGATCTCAGCGCCCGCTCGCTGCCGGGTGGCCTGCTTGTCCTTAGCTGAATTTTTTCGCAGTGCCGCGGTATGACCGATGGGTGACGCAGATCGTTGCGTCATCTGACCGCTTGTGTGCATCAACGGGGCGGAATGGGTGCGTGTCCGATCGAATCTTCGCATCAAGAAAAATAGTTGGGGGGTTTTGAAGGTAGCTGTCGTCCTAGTAATAACAGGTCTTTTTCGACTTAACTATCGGCAGGAAACTTCACATGAGCACACGCGCACGCGGCGGCAGGGATAGCCAGACGAACCAAGCGAGGGAGGATGGGTTCAGGCTGGCGCCCATGGCGCGGGCCATCGCGTTGACTTTGGCGGCGGGATATGTCGTAGCGCCTGCTTATGCCCAGGCCCAAGCGCGCCCGTTCGGCAGCGGCTGGATGGCCGCCAAGGGGGCGGTGCAAGCGCATGTGGCCAACACCGGTACGCTGCCCAATGGCATGCTGGCTGGTGTCAATTCGGCGGCCAGGCAACAGCAGCAGTCACGCCAGCAATTGAACCGCTCGGTGGCCAACCTGGGCCGTACGGCGCAGGCGATCGCCGCGCAGCAGGCCGCGCAAGCCGCGGCGCGCCAAGCGGCGCTGAACAACGACCCTTCGGTTGCCCGATGGTCTGGCCGAAGGCGGCCTAAAGGTCGACACCAACAGCCTGACGGCCGGCTGGCTCAATGCCAAGGCGCCTGATGCAGACGCCAGGCGGGCGACGGCCGCACGCACGTGGCGATCCAGCAGACGGCCGACAAGGCGATCCTGAACTGGGAGACCTTCAACGTCGGCAAGAACACGACGGTGGAGTTCCAGCAGCAGACGGACTGGGCGGTGCTCAACCGCGTGAACGACCCGCTCGCGCGGCCCAGCCAGATCCAGGGCCAGATCAAGGCCGACGGCACGGTGCTGATCGTCGAATCGCAACGGCATCGTGTTCTGCGGCTCGAGCCAGGTCAACACGCGCAACCTGGTGGCGGCGGCGGTCGGAATGACGGACCAGCAGTTCAACAAGGGAATTTATAGCGATACGGCGGGTCCCGATGGCATCCGCACGTATACGCCGAGCTTCGGAAACGATATCCAGGGGCCTGGCACTTCAGGCGACGCGATCGGCGATGTCATCGTTGATGCAGGCGCCTCCATCACGACTACCACGCCGGCGTCCTCTACCCAAGGTGGGGGATATACGCTGTTGCTGGGACGTGAAGTGCGGAATGCCGGGTCCATCCAGACGTCGGGCGGACAGACGATGCTGGCGGCTGGCGACAGCTTCGTCATCCGGCGCGGCCATGGCACGGACGAGAACACGCGCGCAACGACGCATGGAAACGAGATTGCCGTCAATGTGAACAGCGACAGCGGCGCCGGATCCCTATCCAATACGGGACTGATCATTGCTCGCACCGGCGACATCACCATGGCGGGTCATGCGGTCACACAGGGCGGGGTGGCCGTCGCGACGACCTCCGTCAATGCGCGGGGCACGATCCATCTGCTGAATTCCGCGAGCGACGCGACGGGATCGATAACGATGTCGCCCGGCAGTGTGACCAGCATTACGGTTGACCCAAGCGGTGACACAGCGTTCGATGCGCAACGCGATGCCTTGTTCGGCCAAGGGGGAACGCCCGATGGCTTGGAAACGGGCGCCAGCCAGGCGTTCGACAATCTGAGCCAGATGCAGGACAGGCCTGACCTGTCGCGCGTGGAAATCACGCAGCGGGGGCACAGTCGATTTCCAAGGTCAGTCGCTGACGCTGGCGACCGGCGGCCAGATCGCTGTGTCCGCCCGGCGCTCTTTCGTCGAAAACGGCAGCGAGATTGACGTGTCGGGTGCGGTCGGGGCTACCGTGCCGATGGATTACAACAACATCCTGATCAACGTCCAGGGCAATGAGCAGCGGGACGCGCCGGTCAACCGGGACAGCAAGAATCTTAATAACAGCGACGTCTGGGTGGACAGGCGCACGCTGGTCTACGTGCCGGCCGGCACGAACGGCTATACGACGGACCGCTGGTACACCGCGGGCGGCCTGCTGGAGGTCAGCGGCTATCTTTCGACGGCAAGCAGGGCCACGGCCTCGGCGGTATGGCTCGCCCAAGGCGGCACGGTCGCGTTCGACTGGCAACGACGTCATCACGCGGCCGGGATCGTCAAATCAACCTGTCCGGTGGCACGCTGAACGTTGAGGGAGGCAAGATCAACCAGAGCTACCTGCAGGGTGCCGACGGCCGTTTATACGAGGTCTCGCGCGCTCTGGGTGACATCCTGTATACGGGCATCTATAAGGGCTATGAGGATAAGCATGCCCGATGGGGCGATAACGCCACGCGTTATTTTTATAACCCGTTGATCGCGCCGAAGCAGCGTTACGAGGACGGATATACGGTCGGACGCGATGCGGGCAGCCTGATCATCGGCACGAAGTCGGCCGTGCTGGAAGGCGACATCGTGGCCGATGTCTTCACTGGGAATCGCCAGTTCGAAGCGCCGCGTCCGTCGCTGGACGGCTACTATCAGTCCCAGACCGCGACGGCGAGAAGAGGGCAGTTGATCGTGGGGCAATACACGCCTAAATTCGATCCGCAAGCCGCGACGTATGACCTTTTACCCCTGGTCGACCAGGTCGTTTTCCAAGGTGACTATCAGCCCGTCGCAGATTCGATCGGATTGAAGGACGATTTACCGGAAGAACGTGCGTCCACGCTATACCTGGACGCGCCTGGTCTGAATGGCTTCGGCCTGGGCGGACTGCTCGTCGCGGCGGTAAATGCGATCGACGTCGAATCGGAACTTAGTGTATCGCCGGGCGGCACGATCGACCTCTACGGCCCGGCCGTGAAGGTCGATGCCGATCTTGCGGCGCCCAGCGGCCATGTCCTCCTGGGGAACATCAGAAGCGGGCATGTGCTGGCGCCGGCAGACACCTCGGTCAAGGTCGGCGTGACGGTCGGCGATGGCGTGACCATCGACACGCGTGGCCTATGGACGGACCTGACGGCGAATCCTGGGCTGGCCGCCAATCTGGCGTATGTCGATGGCGGCGAGGTCCGCATCGAGAGCACGGCCGATGTCATGCTGGGACAGGGCAGCCTGATCGATGTCTCGTCGGGCGCCGCGCTTCGGCTCGACCATTCTATCGTCGGCGGCCGCGGGGGATCGATCACCCTGGCGGCCGGGGAGAACAGCCAGGATACGACGCCTGCAAAGATCGTACTCGGCGGGACGTTGCGTGGATATGGGGTTAGCAGCGGCGGAACGCTTGACATCGAGACTGGAACGTCGGTAGGCATCGGTGGCGACATTCTTCGTCAGGATGGCATCCTGCAGGGCGGCGAGCGTGCCGCCACGTCTTTGACTGCACTGGAGGACTTTATCGTGCCGGCCGGTGAAGCCCTGCCGGCCGACTACACTATCGTCAAAAATTTCGCATTGCCGGGAGAAGTGATCGGAGGGGCGCCACAATTTTCGGTGGATCATCCTTATGTGTTGCCGGTTGATTGGACGCCGCCTCCTGCATCTCAAATGAACACCTCCTATTTTTTGGTGGCTTCGAACGGCGTCGAATATAGAGAGTTTTGGTTCGAAGGAGACGGCGCACAGAATACCGTCCCAGCAGGGACCGTGATCGTCGCCATACGCAATGCGGAAGTCTTTCCGGTCAATTATGTCGTACCGAACAACGGCATTTTTCCGAACGGCATCCCCATCGTCCCCTCGAACGTCAGGCTGGCCGCGGGAACCGTGGCACCGGTCGATGCCTCCTTCAAGGCAGGCAGCGTAATCCAGGCAGGAATGACCGTACCCGGCAATGTGCGGGTGCGGCAGCCTCTGATTGCCGATACCAGCCTCTTCCAAAGCGGCTTTTCGAACTATGTGGTCAACGGCGCCCAAGGCGTGGTTGTCGCCGATGGCGCGCATCTGTCGGTAACGATCCCGGTTTTCAATGTGTCGTCTAATGTCGTGGCCGACGCGGCGGCGGGCCGCATGGACCCGGCAGCCACCTTGTGGACACCGCCGCTCTATCAGGAGGACCCTTTCTCCCGCCAACTGACCCAGCGCGAAGGTGCCGATATCGTCTTGCGGGCGAATGCCGGTCTGGTCGGTATGGGAAATATCGACGTGGGCCCGGGGTCGTCCATCCAGGTGGATCCGGGGCACTCGATATCGCTGCTGGCCAATCAGCAAATATCCGTCGACGGCCGTCTGATCGCGCATGGCGGCAGCGTGACAATAGGACCGGCCGCGGAGGTTTTCGAACCCAATGTGCAACCCTATGATGTCACGCCTACCCAGTCGGTCTACCTTGGCCCGCGGAGCCTGATCGATGTATCGGGTACCAGTGTGACGGCCGGCGATACACGAGGGCATCGCTACGGACTTATGAAAAACGGCGGCACGGTGGATATCGCCGGCTCTCCAGGCATGTTCATCCTGATGGAACCGGGCGCGCGCATCGACGCGTCCGGCGCCAGCATGGAGATCGACACGCCCACATCCCGCCGCGGGGAATACGCGTCCACTTTTGTCGCCGGCGATGGCGGGACGATAGGATTCGCGTCCCACGCGGGCATCTACCTGGATGGAACCATCACTGCGGCATCGGGCGGGGCCGGCGGCATGGGCGGGACATTGGGGCTAACGCTTGAGACATCCTTGTATCAGGCGAGCTCGGCGGTTCCGGACAGTATGCGCAAGCCTGCCGAACTTGTGATTACGCAGCGCGCCGCCGACCCGGACGTCCCGCAAGGCGCGAATGCCGATCCCTCGCTGCTGCAGTATGGGTATGCGCGGATCGGTGTCGACCAGATCGAGGCGGGAGGATTCGACAATGTTTCGCTATTCGCGCGGGACCTGATTACCTTTGATGGCGACGTAGCGCTCGCGACGGACCAGAGTATCCGACTGCTGCAAGGCGCCATCGGCAATACATCGCCGGATGCGTCGGTAACGCTGCGCGCGCCTTACGTTCTACTCAGCGGTCGTACAGATTCTCGGCGCCAGCGAATGTGTCACCCATCGGCGCCACATTCAATGCCTGGTCCGCATCGGAACAGGATCCGGCCGCGCGCTTTGTCGTGGATGCCGATCTGATTGATGTGAAGAACGTCGTCAGGTTCGGGCTTAATGGCCAAGTGCAGTTGAACGGATCGACCGGGACGGTGGATCGCCGGGGGTACGAGAATGTGACTCTGAATAGCCAGGGAGATATCCGCTTTCTCCAGGGAGAAGGCGGCGCCGGCTCGGCGGTCTTTCCCTTGGCGGCTTCCAGAAAGTATCGGCCTTGATAACGTCCGGCGATTTGTCCTTGAACGCCGGCCGGATCTATCCGACGACGGGCGCCATGGGCCTGGCGGTGGCCGGCTTGCTCGGCAGCGATACGTATGACGAAGATCGGTCGCTGAGTATCGGTTCGACGGGGCAAAGCACCGGGGCACCCATGTCCGTTTTTGGACAACTGGAGCTACGGGCGCCGACGATCGAGCAGGGCGGCGCGCTATACGCGCCGCTGGGATACATCTATCTGGGCGACACCTCCGTCACCAAGGAAGTGGATCTCCTGAGCGGTAGCCTGACGTCAGTCAGCGCCGCGGGATTGGTCATTCCTTACGGCGAAACGCTCGATGATCTGACCTATTCCTATGCCGACAGCAAGGTCAGAGAGTATGGCGTCGGCGGAATGACGGGCCCGCTCGTCATGCAGGGCGTGTCGCTGCGGGGAAGCCGTATCGTGGCCGACGACGGTTCGGTCCTGGATCTTTCGGGCGGCGGGACGTTGACCGGCGCCGCTTTTGTCAGTGGCCGCGGCGGTTCGACGGATCCGTTGTTCAATCCCCTTGTCCGCTTTGGCGACAGCTCGCGCACGTTCTCGCTGCCGTCGCTGGGTACGAATCCTGTCTATGCCATCGTGCCGGGCTATGGCGACGGCTACGCGCCAGTGACGCCCGTGGACCAGGCGGCCGATTATGGCGGTTCACTGCCCGCGATCGGACAGCAAGTCACCATCGGCACGGGCGTTCCCGGCCTGCCTGCCGACACCTATACCTTGTTGCCGTCCTATTACGCCTTGCTTCCGGGGACGTACCGGGTCGAGCTGGGCGCGCAGGCGCGGACAGCGTTTTCGCCGATGGTCATGCGCAATGGATCATGGATCGCGACTGGGGAGCTAGGTGTCGCGAACACTTCCGTTCAGCGTGCGTTGCCCACGCAACTGACGATCACGCCGGGGAATGTATTGCGCGCCTACGCCCAATACAACGAAACGAGCTACCAGGATTTTGTCGTTCAGCAGGCCGCCCGCAGCAGCGCGCCTCGCCCGATGCTGCCGGTGGATGCAAAATCGCTGGAAATCCGGTTCGGAGCCGGGCAGCCGGATGACGACAGCGATGCGCTGGTGTTCAACGGACAGGCGAAATTCGATCATCCCACCGGCGGCTATGGTGGTCAGGTGATCATCGATACGGCGTCCCGCGCCACGCCGATCGAGATTGTCGGCGAGACGCGTTCGCCGGACTTCGACGGCATTTCAGTTCGTGCAAGAGATTTGAATGCCATTGGCGCCAGTCGGATTGCCATCGGAGGATCACTATCGGGCACTCTGTCGGGCAATGGCGCGGATGGTGAAATCCGCTTCAGTACTATCAGCGGCGACATTTATGTGCGCAATGGCGCGGCGCTCACGGCTCCCGAAGTGGTCTTGATAGCCGGAGGCGACAATGACATCTCGGTGGAGCAGGGTGCCAGCATCAATACCATAGGCGCCGGCCTGGCTCCGTATGATTCCACCCTGGGCTACACCTATAACGCCGAGGCGAGCGGCTCCGTCAATCTGCTTTTCGTCTCCAATGGCTGGATAGATATGCCAGGCGGCACAAGCGGGGGCACGGGCGCCATCAGCATTGGCGGATGCGGGGCGGCATCGTGCGGTGGCACGACCGATCTCTACTCTGACGGTTCTATAGTCTTCGGTGCCAACAACGTAAACATCAAGGACAACGGGCGGTTCGGCACCCGCAACCTGACGCTGGCCGTCAGCAGTTTGAATATCGGCGGCGAAGATGCCCTGCAAGCTGCCGGACGGGCCGGTACGCTGCCATCGGGACTGCAACTGTCGCAGGATACCCTGGCGCGTTTGCTCCATGGTGATTCCATGCGCCGCGCGCCGGCATTGGAACGCCTGATCTTCTCCGTCCGCGATTCTGTGAACTTCTTCGGCACGGTAGATCTGGACACAAGGGACCCATCGACCGGCGATTCGACGTTGAGCCAGTTCGTGCTCAATGCCCCGGCGATTTTCGGTTATGGCGGCGCGGATGACGTCGCGTCGGTTTCGACAGGAACCTTTGTCTGGAATGGCGTGGCGGGGGGCGCCGATCCGGCGGCCTTGGCCGGTGGTCCGGGAACCGGCATAGGGACCCTGGATATCCGCGCCGACACGATCATCTTCGGCTACTCCGACAATGTGACGCCCGCACCGAAGGAGGACCGTCAACGGCTCGCGCTGGGCTTCGGAACGGTCACTCTGCGAGGAGCGGACCGCATCACCGCAAATGGGACGGGCGGGCTGAGTGTCTACCAGGCGCAGGGGGCTTTGGTGGATGGCGCCTACCAGTACACAGGCGGCGATCTGTCGTTGATCACGCCCGTGTTGACGGGCGAGGCCGGTTCGATCAACCGTATCACTGCCGGCGGGAAGCTAGAAGTCAGCCGTCCGGCGATAGATGCTTCGACCGGCGGCAGCGATGCGTTGGGCGCGAGCCTGTCCCTGAACGCCCAATCCGTAATCATCGATACCACAGTCGCTCTCCCGAGCGGAAAAATTTCGATCACGTCCCAGGACGGGCTGACGCTGAACGACAGCGCATATCTGGACGTGGCGGGACGGACCGTGGCGTTTGACGACCAGCAGCGTTATAGCTGGGGGGGCGAGATCGCGCTCGAGAGCGAGAACGGCGACATCGTCCAGTCGGGCAACGCCACGATCGATCTGTCGGCGCAAAACAATGACGCGGGGATTCTAACCGCGACCGCGGTGAGTGAAGCCGCGGGCCGTATCGCGTTGAACGGCAGGATACTCGGCGGTACCAGCGGCGCGTTGGTCGTGGGAGGTAGCGTGGTGCCCTACGACGCGGGTGCCATCGAGTTGTTGGCGCAGCAGATCGACGACTTCGTAGGCTTGAATCACCGCTTGAACGACGGTGGTGTAACCGGCTTGCGCAGTTTCCGCATCAAGCAGGGCGATCTGACGATCGGCGACGAGGTGCGAGCCCGCGAAGTCGACATCTCCGTGGATGGCGGCAGCTTGACCGTGGCAGGGAAGGTCGATGCGAGCGGCACGCAAGTAGGGACTATCCGCCTGGCGGCACGGGATGCGTTGACGCTGCTCGGTTCGGCAGTGCTGGACGCACGCGGAACGGAACCGCGCGTCGATAGTTCCGGCGGCATTATCGACGCGGTCAACCGCGCGATTGTCGAACTGACCTCCGGTACCGGTGGGCAGGGCGCCCTGGCGATCCAGCCCGGCGCGACTATCGATTTGCGTACCGGCACGGCCGTGCATGTCGGGACGGCACCCGGCGAGAATGATGGCAAGCCGAGAGGCACGTTGACGCTCAATGCTCCTCGTTTGGGCGCTGGCGCGCCCAGCGATACCGGCGCGGGCGCGGCCGCGAACGCCACCGGCGACGATATCGATATCCTGGTCTCGGGTTCCGTGAGCATCCAGGGCGCGGCGAGCATCGCGCTGAACGGGTATGCGAATTACACCAACGCGCCATCGAATCCGGACACGCCGAATAGCCAACTCATCAACCAGGACTATCTTGGCCAGATGAATACGGACAGCAACGCCTTTATAAGCGGGCTGTACGGCGGAAACGTGAGCGCGGGCATCCTGCGCGATTCCGTTCGCGCGAAGCTTGCCGGCCTGTTGGCGTACGGCGATGTTGTGCATGTCCGGCCTGGTGTCGACATCCGCAGCGCGACGCCGGACGGCGATCTGGTGGTGGAGAAGGATCTGGATCTGTCCGGATATCGGTACGGCCCGGCCGCCAACCCCGCGATACGCGGTTCCGGCGAACCCGGCGCGTTGTCGATCCAGGCTGGGGGCGACCTGACTATCACCGGCAGCATCAGCGACGGCTTCGCGCCGCCGCCGGCTACCCCGGACGACTCGGGTTGGCAACACAATCAGGTCATCCTGGCAGCTGGCGTTCCAGCGCCCGCCGAAGTCGCGTTTGATGCGCCCTTCGATCCGAACTTCGGTACCGCGGTTTACGTATTTGACTGCTTCTTATCCGGTGCGGCCTGCCCGGAGGTCGTGGCGGGAAGTATCACCGATGACAGTGGCGTTACATACCTGCCGGGGAGCGGTCAGATTCCTTTCCTGCTCGGACACGTCACCATCGCGGCCGGCACGGTTCTCACGGCTGATGATTCCGTGAACGCTCAGATTGTCTTGGTCGACCAGTCACCGCCACGGCAGGTCTGGGCGGTAGCGCCCATGCTGCCCGCGGGCTCGCTGTCTTGGGACCTGCGCTTGACGGGCGGTTCCGATCTGACCGCGGCCGATCGCCGCGGGCTGCGGACGCCGCATCTGCTGAACGGCAAGGGCAATGTCACGTTGGACGACGAGCATTTCATGGCCGATGGGGTGACACCGGTATTCAGCGTCATACGCACCGGTACGGGCGATCTCGAAATCCAAGCGGGCGGTAACTACAAACAGAACTCCTTGTTCGGCGTCTACACCGCCGGCACGCAATCGCAAGCGATCATCGGTGCCGATGAAGATCCCGTCACCGATGCCTGGGGACATGACTCATACAACCTTCCACGCGGCATGGATCCATCTATCGATCCGTCTTCTGTCCTGGGACCGAACGGCACGGCATACGAGTCGCTGGCGACCGACGGAAACTACACGGCCTGGTATCCCGAGAAGGGCGGGAATGTGTCGATCACGGTGCAGGGCGATATGTCCGGGCTGATCCGTGCGGGAAATAACGCCCCTACACCCGACAATCCGGTATTCGCCGCGAGCCCCTCCGACTATGTGGGAAGCTGGTTGTGGCACCAGGGCGGTAAGGACGGCAACCAGGCGACGGCATGGTGGGTGAATTTCGGCAGTTATGTTTCCCAGAGTGGCGTAAGCGTGGCTGTCGAGGGATTTTCCGGCATCGGCGCTTTAGGTGGTGGCAATCTTGACGTCCGTGTTGGCGGAGATGCCGGCGTGCTGCGTACCGTCAGCGATCGATCGACGGCCAAGAGCGATGGGCTGTCGTTCGCGGTGGGAAGCACGGGACGCATGAAGCCGGACGGGACGCTTGCCATGACCGGCGGCGGAGATATCGATCTGAAGATCGGCGGCGCCTTGAATCCGGGCGTTCAGGCTGGCGCGAGCGGGGTTCCTCCTCTGTACCAAAGCGTGCCCAGCGATTTGAACGGTGTGCTGACGAACGTGCGGGGTTTCCTGGACGTCAGGGCGGGGGCGATAGGCAGTATTAACCCGCTGTATGGCGTCGTGGAGAGCCTGGACCCCAGAAGCCAGGGCGTGTTGACCGCCGAGCTCGGGGCGCCGGCCGGTGGGCCGGCCCTGGTACTGGGCGATGCGTCGGCGGCCCTGGACGCGCGCGGCGACGTTGTGCTCGACGGCGTCGGCGATGTTGGGCGGATGACATCGAGAAGTTCGCTTCAGTACGGCGTCGTGGGCGATAAGTGGTACACCGGAGGCGGTACCAGCTGGTATTCGTTGTGGACACCGAACACCGCCGTCAGCCTGTTCAGTGCGGGCGGTAATCTGACTCCCATCACCGCGCAGTACTACTCTACCGACGGTGTGAGTGTGCTTGGCAACACCAGCGTGGGGAATGACGCGCAGTATGTGTATCCGTCGAAGCTCGATGCGGTCGCCGCGTCGGGCAGCATCTACTATGGGAAGAAGGAGGCAACCACGCTTCCCTTGGTGCAGGCACCGAATGCGGCGGGTACGGAGTCCCTGGATTTCATGGCTGCCGATTCCATATTCGCGGGTGGATATCCGATCCATGTCTCCGGCGCCGACCCGTCCATTGTTCCGACGCCTGGGAATCCCGCATTCGTCGGTATGTCCGAGTCGGGCGATCCCGTCGTCAACAACGCGCCCGCGGTCAATCCGTATTCCTTCTTTGCCTATGGGATCGACACGGCTTCGGGCAGTTTGTACAAGAACGACTCCGAGCCTGTGCGCTTCTATGCGGCAACCGGCGATCTCGTAGGCGTGTCTACAGGCCAACTGATAGAAGATCTAACCGGCAATATGTACCGCGCCGCCAAGCCCGTGTCGATGCGCGCCGGCCGCGATATCGTGCGGCCAGCCGGCTTGTTCCTGAACAACAATCCCACCGACATTTCCACAATCTCCGCGGGCCGCGACATCATCTACGCCAACGTGGATATCATGGGCCCCGGCCTGCTCAATGTGACCGCGGGCCGTAGTCTGCGGCAGGAGGACCAGGGCAGCCTCTCCAGCGTGGGCCTGATCAATTCCGCGGGCGATCTGACATTGGGCGCGGGAATCACCGTGACGGTCGGAACCGGGGCTTACACGCCGAACTACAACGCGTTCGTGCAGCACTATGTCGTCCTCGGCAACCTGGCGGACGCCGGCAAGGCGCTGGCCGACCAGCCCGGCAAGGTCGTCAAGACCTATGGCCTGGATCTGGTGCAATGGCTCGACGAGCGCTACGGCTTCAACGGCAACCTGGACGACGCGGCAGCCTTCTTCGCGACGCTTCCGATGGAGCAGCAGGCGATCTTCGCCCGCCAGATCTACTTTGCCGAACTGACTGCGGGCGGCCGTGAGTTCAACGACGCCGACGGTCCGCGCCGTGGCAGCTATCTGCGCGGCCGTCTCGCCATCGCCAGCCTGTTCCCGTCGGCCGACAGCGCCGGCGCGCCCATCAATTACAAGGGCGATGTGATCGTATTCGGCGGCTCCGGCGTGCAGACGCAGTCCGGCGGCGATATCCAGATGCTTGCGCCGGGCGGCTCTCTGACCTTCGGCGAGGAAGGCCCGCAACCGCCGTCGACCGCGGGCGTCATCACCCAAGGCTCGGGCAATATCCAGATGTACTCGCTGGGCAGCATTCTGCTGGGCCAGAGCCGCATCATGACGACCTTTGGCGGCAGCATCCTGGCCTGGTCGGCGCGGGGCGATATCAACGCCGGACGCGGCTCCAAGACGACCGTGGTGTACACACCGCCACGGCGTGTGTACGACCAGTGGGGCAATGTCAAGATGTCGCCGAATGTGCCCAGCACCGGTGCGGGGATTGCGACCCTGGCGCCGATTCCGGAGGTGCCATCAGGGACGGTTGACCTGATCGCGTCCGAGGGCACGGTGGATATCGGCGAGGCGGGGGTCAGATCATCGGGCGGGGTCAACATCGCCGCCCTGCATGTGGTCAATGCCGCCAACATCCAGGCGGCGGGCGAAGTCGTCGGCGTTCCGGTGCTGGCCGCGGTTAATGTCGGTGCCTTGACCTCGGCCAGCGCGGCGTCCAGTTCGGCGGCCACGGCGGCGCAGGACACCGTGCAGCGCGGCCGTGCGGCAGCCCGCCAGGCCATGCCGTCCATCTTCAGCGTGCAGGTGCTGGGCTTCGGCAGCGAACCCGTCGGCGGCAAGAGGGAGGTCTCCGCTTATGCGCCGTCCGGGCTTCAGTCCAAGTCCCCACGCTATGACCCGACAAGCTATGTGCAGCTCATCGGCCATGGTCCGGATTTCAAGGCCGACATGCTTGCTCGCCTAACGGACGATGAGCGACGCCAGTTGAAGCAGGACCGCTAGGCGGTTTTTTCGAGACAGTGTCCGCCTATTCGCCACGCATGTGGGGAGTAGGGCGGGACCACTTTGGCAGCGTGGTGGCGCACGAGAGGGCGGTAGTTTGTGCAGACGAACACGGAGGTTGATCCATCATGGACATGAGTATCCGGTGTTGCCTGGAAACGCCCGAGCCGGGCGGTGAATTCGCCGATGGCTCGCCTGGCGCCGGCGCGCGCGGCATTGTGCTGCGCGACTTTCTGGCGGCGAACTATGATCGCCTGTACCGCCGCTTGGTGAATTATCTGGGCTGTCCCGATCAGGCCAGCGACTGCCTGCACGATGCCTGGTTGCGCTTGGGCGACATGACGGTGGCCGTGGCGGTGCAGAACCCCGAGGCCTATGTGTATCGCGTGGCCTGCAACCTGGCGATGGACCGCATGCGAACGAACCGTTCGTGGCAATACGTGGCTGATGCGGACACCGAACTGGAATACACCATCGATCACTCACCCGGGCCCGCCGCCATCGCGGAAGCACGCTCGGATCTTGCGGCTGTGCAGCGCGCGATGCAAAACATGCCTCGGCGCAATCTGGCAGTGTTGATGGCATCGCGGATCGACGAGTTGACCCGCGACGAAATCGCTGCCTGTTATGGCCTCTCGGCCAAGTCCGTGGACTTCGCGCTGCGGCAAGCCCTGACCTATTGCGCGGAGCAGACCAAGCAGCCGCTCAAGGCGGGCGGGAGCAGGTTGCGGCGCAGCCCGCCACGGTGGCGGGCAAATACGGCGGCGGTGGCAGCCGCCGGCAATGCGGGCTAGGAAAGAGGGGAGTGAACTCGCCTGGGTTTTATGTGCGGTAAATCCATGTGCTTGGATACCGGCGCGGGCGGGGATTTAGTGTTAACAGGCCCTAAACGCCGCCTGGACCGCACGGACCAAAGAAGGGTGCAGCGTGCCGAGCTTCGGAGTTTGGCCGTGGGCGGCGGCCGGGGGCACAGAGAACCATTCGGTGGTGTACGGCAGGTCCAGCGCTTGTTTCATATCGAACTTGGTATCGTAGCTGAGGCCCGCAGCTTCATAAGCAGCCGCATGGCGTTGACGCAAGATGGCGAATTCACCCCGATGCAGCATCGTGGTCCGCTGGCTGGTGCCATATGCGACCCGAACGTGAAACTGGGGCGCGTCATCATCGTACACGGCGAGAATCAAGGCCGGCCGAGGTTTTGGGCGCGGGTGGATGTGGTCGGGAAAGTGGCACCAGACGATTTCCCCTGCGGTCGGCTCCCCCCACCAGGCTGGCGTCATACCGTTTCAGTGTCAAATAGGGTGGAGCGCACCGAACGTTTGGTGCCTTGAGGCGCACTCTTCTTGATTTGCCGCAATTGAGCGGCGGTCAGCGGACCCTCATCGGCTTCGTATTGCGGCAGCAGCCTGGCGGCAAGTTCATGCAGAGCCCGGTGTATGGTCTGGGTTTCGTCCATGCCCAGCACTTTTGCCAGGCGCTTGGTCGTTTCGCGTGTCACGCCGGTGGCGCTGTCGCTGGCGCGGTAGCGAAAGGCGATTTGATTCGAGGGGGTGGGCATGATCGACTCCAGGAAGATATCTAAAAGATATCTTTATTTTACAGCAACACCACTTGCCGCTCAAATATTCTGCGCAGGCCATCGGGATTATTGACGTCAACATAACCATAGCCGGTGGTGATCAACTTTTCCCGCTCGAGCTGCTTGAGCTCCCGGTTGACGGCATGGCGGCTTACCACCAGTAGCGCGGCCAGGTCGTCCTGAGTATGGTCGACCCGGAAAGTGGATGGTATCGGCGCTTCTGCAAGCCGGCGGGCGGCAGCCATATAAAGCTGGCGCGCCAATCGTTCGCGCAGCGACAGCAAGGCGATAACGTCGATCACGTGATGCGCCCTGCGCAGGTGGCGGCACAGCACTTGTACAAAAAAACGCCACAATTCGACCCTTGCATTTAGCAGCGCCAGGAAGGGCCCCTTGGGAAGGATAAGTACTTCGGTATGCCCCACGGCGCGCGTTTCACGCATGAGCCGGCTGGGTTCGAGCACCGCCACAAGACCCCATACGCCGCCTGTTTCTATCATGGAGAAGGCAAACTGCTGTCCGCGGTCGTTGAAGGAACTGGCGCAGAGCGATCCGGAAGCGACGATAACGACGCCAACAGCCTCGGTGTCCTTCGCGGCAAACAGTTCGCCGTGCGCCAGGGTTGCGGTATGGCTGATTGCCGAGAATAGCTCGAGGACCTCGGTGGACAATTCTCGGAGCGAGAGGTTTTTTCGCAGCGTTTCCAGGATTGAATCCATGTTCAGTGCTCCGCGAACCAGATGGGCCTGCCTCTTATGGCAGGCCGTAATTGTTGTCTAGCGCATATTCTATCGGCGTTCCGGCCTTTACACTTCCTGGATGCTTTCAATTCTTTGGCCATTTTAGGAAATGTATATGCACGACTACTTCGAGCGCGACGGTATGCGTCTGAGCTATTACGTTGACGATTTTACCGATCCCTGGCGCAAGGCCGAGACCATTATCATGCTGCATGGCGCGATGGCCAATGCCGATCGCTTCTACTCCTGGGTTCCAGGTTTATGCCGCGATTATCGCGTCGTGCGCATGGACCTGCGTGGCCATGGGCGTTCGCAGGTGCCGGCGGAAGATGCGCCGCTGTCGCTGTCGGTTCTGGTGCAGGACCTTCTGGGGCTGATGAATCATCTTGGCTGCGAGAGAGCACATATCGTGGGCAATTCCGCCGGTGGCTACGTGGGCCAGCATCTTGCCATGGAGCACCCCGAAAAAGTGTTGTCATTGGCCTTGTTCGGTTCGGCGCCAGGCCTGAAGAATAGCCAGGCTGCCACCTGGATTCCGATGGTTCAGGAAAAAGGCCTGCGCCAGTTTTTGGCCGATACGATTGACGACCGGTTTCCGCCCACGCTGGTCGGCACGCTTCAGGTCGAGCATTTTCTGGACGCTCTCGGATGCAACGATGTGCCATTCATTGGCCGCTTTGTCGGCTATATGGCCAGCCAGGAGTGGGGCGATTCGGTGGACCGTATCCGTTGCCCCACATTGGTGGTGGTTCCGGGCGCTGGCAAGATCGGCAGCACCCAAGTGTATCGTCCGTTCCGTGAAAAGCTGCCGCGTGGGGAAGTGATTGTCTACGAGGGCGAGCGCCACAGCATTTGCGAATATCTGTGGGACCGCTGCGTACGCGATCTGCGCAGTTTCCTTGAACGTCATGGCCATTAACAGGGTGGGGGTGAGCAATGCCTGAATTCGAGGAGAGGAAGGGCGTGCCGGGCCGGCTGAGCGGGAAAGTGGCGCTCATCGTCGGGGCCGGCGACGGCATCGGCGAAGCGGCTGCCCTGATGTTTGCGCGCGAAGGAGCCCGGGTGGCCGTCGCCGACATCAATGCAAAGCAGGGCGAAGCAGTGGCCGCCGCTATTGCGGCGCATGGAGGCGACGCCGCGTTCTTTCAGGTTGACGTCACTTCGGATGACAGTGTCAAGGGCATGGTATCGGTGGTCATCGAACGCTTTCGGCAACTCGATATTCTGTTCAATTGCGTCGGAGGTTCGCTGCCTGCCGACGCCACGGTAACCGAGGTCGACCTTGCCGTTTGGGATCACACCATGACGCTGGATGTGCGGGGCACCATCTTATGTTGCCGGCATGCATTGCCTGCCATCATCGCCTCCGGTGGAGGGGCGGTGGTCAATATGTCTTCCGGCGCCGCGTTGCGCGGAACTGGCAGGGCGCATATTTACACCGCGGCAAAAGGGGCCATTGTCTCGCTGACGCGCGTGCTTGCAGGCACCTATGCCGCCCAGAACGTGCGGGTAAATGCGATTTGCGCTGGGCGTGTGAATACGGCTCGGATCAGAGAATCGTATGGCATTCCGGGGCAGCCGGGCCAAAGCCCGGATTCGATGAACGTCGATGAGTTGGTCAAGACGTATCCGTACTGGTTTGGCGAGCCTGAAGATGTGGCCAATATCGCGCTGTTTCTTGCCTCGGATGAATCGCGGTTGATTACCGGCGTTTCCATACCCGCAAACGGCGGGCGCTCGGAATACTAGCGGCGGCAGGCGCACGGTACCTTGTGTGTCTGCCGCCGGTGCGCATTCTGGCTACTCTATCTTGATGCCGGCCTTGCGTGTGGCGTCGGTCCAGCTGTCTATCATCTGGCGCATTTGTTTCGTATGTTCTTCAGGCGTATTGCCGATCTGAACCAGCCCGAGCTCTTGCATGCGCTTTGCGACATCGGGATCGCGCAATGCCTGCACAATATACCGGTTCAGGGTGGCGATGGTGGCGTCGGGCGTTTCCGCCGGGGCATAAATACCCCAATAGGTATCGGTATCGATGCCGTTAATGCCTTTTTCCTTGAAGGTCGGGACATCGGGCAGCAGGGGGTTGCGCTGCGCGCCGGTCACGGCCAGGGCTTTGAGCTTGCCTGCCTTGATATAAGGCAAGGCGGTGGATGTGCCGCCGAAGTATAGGTCGACCTGGCCGCCGACCAGCGCGGTCATGACGGGAGCGACACCCTGGAAGGGGACGTGCACGATGTCAATGCCGGCTGCGATCTTGAACATTTCACCGGACATGTGGGTGGAGCTGCCGTACCCGCCTGACCCGATATTCAGGGTGCCAGGCTTTTCTTTGGCGAGCGCCACCAGTTCTTCTATGGTATTGGCCGGCACCGAGGTGGGCGCCAGCAGTACCAGCGGCGATGTAACCAGCATGCTCACACCGCGAAATGCTTTCACTGTATCGTAAGGCAAGGACTTCATCAGGCCCGGGTTCACCAGCAGCGACAGGTCTCCTCCGAGGATGGTGTAGCCGTCTGGCGCCGCGTTGGCGACGTAGCTCGTGCCGATTACCGATCCGCCGCCGGGCCGGTTGTCCACGATGAAGGGCTGGCCGGAGGCCGCTTCCAGCGGCTTCTGCAGCATCCGCATGATGAGGTCGGTGGTTCCGGCGGCGGGAAACGGTACGACGAGTCTTACCGGTTTTTTCGGAAAATCCGTGCCGGACTGTGCGGCGCCGGGCGCGATAATGAAGAATTGGCCAATCAGGGCAAAGCTTGCCGCGATCAATGTGAGCCTGCGTGCCGACATATCATCTTCTCCTGGTCTATGGTGCGGAATCAAGTTCAGCGCAGGATAGCAGCGGGGATCAGGCCTCTACTGCAATGTAGATCACATTCTTGGTAGAAACCTTAGCCAGAATGGTAAAGCGCTTTATATGCCCCGCAGGCGCCGGCGAACCTGCCCGCCATGCTTGGTCCTTACAGATGGGTTTTAAGTGGTATGGCGGAATCTGTCAGTATGTGCCGGGGTGGATGGCGCTCTCGTTCCAGCAACTTGCGCGCGGCCATATGGTCGATGGGCGCATTCACCGATTCGACGCAAACCAGGCGGTCGCCTGCAAAGTGCATGACGGAGAAGCTGCCTGACTTGGCGCCGGCTCGTAGCTCGCGCCCGGTGCCGGGTTCGGCCAGCCCCGCAATCTGGAGCCGCAGCGCGCCTTGTTCAGACCAGAACCAGGGGATTGCCGCATAGGGCTCGCCTTTGCCGAGCAATACGCCCGCAAGTGTTCGCGCCTGATCGTTGGCATTCTGCACCGATTCCAGCCTGAGCATCGTATTCTGGCGCGCGCAGGGGAAGCGGGCGCAGTCGCCAATCGAGAAAATGGCGGGGTCGGACGTCCGCATGTAGGCATCCACAATAATGCCGTTGTCACATTCCAGCCCAGATGCCAGTGCGAGTGCTGTTTCGGGTACGGCGCCGATGCCGGCCACCATGATGTCGACAGGATGGTGGTCACCGTTGACCGTCAGGCCCGTGAGCCGTTCACTATCGAGTTCGAAGCCGTCGAGCGTGGCGTCAAGCGATAGTTTCACGCCTGACTCAGCCAATGTGATGGCAATGTGGTCGGAGATCTCCGGGGATACCGCCCGTCCAAGCACTCTTGGCGCGGATTCGAACACCTGCACGTTCTTTCCAAGCTGGCGCGCGGTCGCGGCGACTTCGAGGCCGATGAATCCACCGCCAAGTATGGTGACTGTTTCCGCGGTTGCCATGGCATCGCGCAGAGCAACGGCATCGTCGAGATTGCGCAGGTAAAACGTATTTCGCAGTCCTTGTGGCAGGCCGGGCAGGCGGCGCGCCGTCGTGCCGGTGGCCAGCACCAGCGTGTCATAGCTCAGCTTTCGGCCCGATTGCAGAGTAAGCATGCGTGAGCGGCGATTGATGTCGATGGCGCGATCCGACAATACAAGCTGTGTATTGCCGTCGGCATAGAAGTGCTCGGCGCGCAATAGCTGTGGCTGGGCGCCGGCATCTTTAATAAAGGTCTTGGAGAGAGGGGGGCGGTGGTAAGGCAGCGAAGACTCTTCGCAAACCAGCGTTATGTTGCCCTTGAATTGGTTCTCGAGAAGACTTACGCATAGCTGCACAGCGGCATGGCCTCCACCGACAATAACGAGCTGACTCATGACGGGGCGAGCATGCTTGGGTGCTTCAAGTGCCGGTCGTCCAGGTGAATGGTGGAGCGCAGTCTGGGAACCATCACTATCCTTCGGTCGATATTAATCCTGATATTCCGTATCTTCATGCAATACGATCGAATCTATTTTTAATATCATCATGCTTTTCAAGCGCTATGTCAAAAGATACTTAGAAGTCTCGGGGTATACCCGAATACATATATAAATCAAAGGCTTTCATTTGGCCCTGCGCAACAAAAAATATTGACGCGACGAATCAAGGGTTCCATAATAAAAATTTGATCGTATCGAATAACAATACGATTGGAAAACCATAGGAGACGTCCATGTCAACTTTATCTCGTCGCAAAATGCTTGGTCTGCTTGGGGCCAGCATTGCAATTCCGTCTCTCGCAAGGGCGCAGGCTGCTTCACCTATCCGTATCGGGGGGCTGTTGCCGCTGTCGGGTCCGGGCGCCATCGAAGGTCATCAAGTCATAAAAGGGTTTGAGTTCGCCGTGGCAGAAGCCAACGCCGCTGGCGGCGTCCTGGGCCGCAAGCTTGAACTGGTCATGGAAGATGACGAAAGCAATTCCACCAAGGGGGTCATCGCTGTTCGCAAGCTGATCGAGCGCGAAAAAGTGCCGTTTATCCTGGGCACGTATCCGACCGCTGTCGCCACGGCGGCATCGAAGGTTGCCCGAGAATACAAGGTGCCCATGCTTTCGGGTGGTTCCACAGGCGCGGCCGCCACCGACCAGAATCCGGTGAACGACCCCTGGTTCTTTCGCGCATGGCCCGACAGCAATGGGCAGGGCGCCGACACGGCGCGCGCAATCGTTCACAAGTTCGGTGCAAAGCGGGTCGCCATTATTCACGACTCCACCAATTACGGCACAACCCTGGCCAAGCAGGCTTCGCAAATCGTCGTGCAGGAAGGCGGCGAGATCATCTCCACCGATAGCTACAACATCGGCGAGCAGGACTTCTCCTCCATGTTGACGCGGCTGCGCACGCTCAAGCCGGAAGCGGTGTATATCGGCGGTTGGGCCGGCGACGGCGCCACCATCGTTCGGCAGGCGGCATCGGTTGGCTTGCGCACTCAGTTTGTGGGTTCAGGGTCGATGCTCAGCGACGACTTCCTCAAGCTTGCGGGTCCCGCGTCCGAAGGCTTTGCCGTTGCCACCCTATATGAAGCGACGACGCCCAACGAAGTCGGCCGCGCCTTTGGCGAGCGTTTCAAGCTTGTCTACAAGCACGACGCCAATACATTCAATTCGCTCGGCTTCGACTCCGCAAGCATAGGCATCGAGGCCCTGCGCCGTGTGGGCAAGACGGACAGCCTCGAAATCCAGAAGATGCTCAAAAGCGGCATGAAGGACTTCAAGCTGGCGCAGGGGCCTCAGGGCACGACCGCGGCGTTTGACGAGAAGGGCAGCGTCACCTTCCCGATGTTCATCGCGGTCGTCAAAAACGGCAAGCGCATTCTTTCCTGAAGCAAACCCGGGACGCAATCGTGGATCTATTTCTTCAGTATCTTGCCAATGGGATCGTCATCGGCAGTACATACGTCCTGGTGGCGGTCGGCCTGACGCTGGTGTTCGGTATCTTGGGCGTGGTGAACTTCGCGCATGGCGAGTTCTACATGCTCGGTGCTTACGCCGGGATCACCGCCGTAACAGTGCTCGGTGTGCCGGTCATTCCGGCGATTGCCGTGGTGGTCCTGGTTTCGGCGTTTCTCGGCTGGGGCGCGGAAGCCATCCTCCATAAGCCATTGAAGAATCGGAACGACGCAACCAGTTCCATCATTTCGTCCTTCGGGCTCGCCGTGGTGTTGCAGAATGCGGCGCTGCTGGTCTTTGGCCCCCAGCCTTTGCTTCTTCAGACAGAGTATTCCAATGTTGGCGTAGAGATCGGTCCTGTCTTTTTGCCTATGCAGCGCTTGCTGATTCCCATCGCCATGGTGGTGTTGATCACCATCCTTCATAGTGTGCTGCGCTACACCTGGACGGGCCGCAGCCTGCGCAGCATGGCGCAGCATCCAACGGTGGCGCGGCTGTGCGGAGTGCAGGTGCAGCGCGTCGCGGTCGTCACCTTCATGGTCGGCGCGATCCTGGCAGGTGTTGCGGGGTTCCTGATGTCATCGGTATATACCGTGCACCCGCTCATCGGAAACATGATCGTGCTCAAGGCGTTTACCGTTGTCATTCTTGGCGGCATGGGCAATATTGCGGGAGCGGCCGCGGCAGGCCTGCTGCTCGGTATTGCCGAGTCCATGACCTCGGCTTATCTGGGAAACAGTCTGCGCGACATCATCGGGTTTGTATTTGTGATCGTTATTCTTTTGCTTCGCCCGCAGGGCCTGTTCGGCAAGTCGGTGGAGCGCTCATGAAAAACGCATACCTCTGTCTCATTGTCATTGCCCTCGCGGCCATCGTCCCGTTCTTTGTTGGCGGATACGAGGTGACGGTTCTCCTGGTGGCGTTGCTCTATGTCATTCTCACCGTCGGTCTGAACCTGGTCTCGGGTTATGCCGGGCAATTCTCCTTTGCGCAGGGCGCATTCTTCGGTATCGGGGCCTACACGGCCGGCATCCTGGTACGCGATTTCGGCACCTCTTTCTGGCTCAATCTGCCGGCGGGCATGATAGTCACCGGCCTGTTTGGCCTTCTGCTGGGCATACCGGCCCTGCGTCTGAAAGGGCATTTTCTTGCGATCGTAACGATTGCATTCCAGACCATCGTCTATCTGGTGCTGGTGCAGTGGACATCCTTTACGGGCGGCCAGGCCGGCTTGTCGGTTCCTCCTGTGGGCCGGGTCAGTGTGTTCGGGACGACCCTGTTCGAGATCAGCAGCGTTGAATCGTATTACTGGCTGACGCTGATTCTGGCGACGGTGTTCGTCTTCATCGCCGCCCGGCTGGTTCGCTCCAGGCTTGGCCGCGATTGGATGGCGATCCGTGACGATGAAACGCTGGCTGCCGCCGTCGGCCTGAACACGACGCGGGGCAAACTGACGGCATTCGTGGCTTCCGCCGCCTTCGCGGGCGCGGCCGGCGTTGTCACTGCCCACTATATGCAGGGCGTCACACCCGACGATTTCACCATCTGGATTTCATGCTCCATCGTGGCGATGATGGTGGTGGGCGGACGCGGCACCTTTCTCGGTCCCATCATTGGTGCGTTATTGCTTTCCCTGATGCCTGAATTGCTCGGAGACGTTGCGCAATACAAGATGCTGCTTTCAGGCGCCATACTGGTGCTGGCCATTACGTTTCTGCCGGATGGCATTATCGGCCGCCTTCGTAGAATGCAGGAGCGTTGAGCATGCAAACGGAAAAACCGATACTCGCGGCTCAGGCTATCGTGAAACGCTTTGGCGGCCTGCTTGCTGTCAATGAGGTCAGTCTGGCGGTCCATCCGGGTGAAATTGTGGGTCTTATCGGGCCGAACGGGTCGGGCAAGTCGACCATGGTCAACCTGATAACGGGTGAACTGCAGCCCAACAGCGGCAAACTGGTCTTCGACGGCGAAGACATCACCGCCATGCCCTCTTATAAAAGGGCGCGGCTGGGCATGGCTCGCAGTTTCCAGATGCTGCGCCTGTTTCTCTCCTTGAGTGTCGAAGACAATCTGCTGCTGGCTCACCATATTCGCATGAAGTCCAGCACGCTCGATACCATCCTGGGCTTCAAGGAGGCGAAACAGGAGGAAAAGGCGGTGCGCGCGCGGGCGCGAGAGCTGCTGGCATGGTTCGACCTGCAGGAATTCGCCGATACGCCGGTCTCGGCCCTGTCCATCGGACAGCAACGCATGGTGGAATTGGCCCGGGGCGTTATCAGCAACCCGAAACTTTTCGTGCTCGACGAGCCGGCGGCGGGGCTTTCGCCGCCGAATGTCGACCGCCTGATTACCTTGATTCACCGCATGCGCGACGACTTTGGCATGAGCATACTTCTGGTCGAGCACGATATGCGCGTCGTGCGTAACGTGTGCGATCAGGTGGTGGTGCTGGATTCCGGCGTACTGATTGCCCAGGGCGATCCAGTCGCCGTATCCGCCGATCCGGTGGTTGTCGAGGCTTACATTGGTTCAGGATGGAAACGCCGTGCTAACACTTGAAAACGTTGTCGCAGGCTATGGGCGTACGCGCATTCTTCATGGCGTTTCGCTTAACGTGCCCAAAGGCGGCCTGGTCGCTTTGCTGGGTGGAAACGGCACCGGCAAATCCACCACGCTCAAGACCATAGCGGGGCTGGTAAAGCCGCAGGAAGGAGTGCTGCGGCTCAATGGCCGGGATCTCGACGGCATACCTGCCGAGAACCGTTCGTCCATGGGGCTGTCGCTGGTGCCGCAGGGCAAGGAAGTATTCAGCGCCATGAGCGTTCAAGAGAATCTGCTTATGGGCGCCTACCATAGACGCAAGGATCGCGCGGGCATAGCCGACGACCTGGAAAGTATTTACCAGCGCTTCAGGCGGCTGCGCGAGCGGCGCAATGTGGCGGCCGGGATGCTGTCCGGGGGCGAACGCCAAATGCTCTCGATCGGCCGTTCGCTGATGGCGCGGCCCACCATGCTGCTTCTGGACGAACCTTCCGCCGCACTGGCGCCCAAGGTGGTCGAGGAAATTGCCGATCACATTCTTGCCCTGCGCGAACTGGGTCTGACCCTGCTGCTGGTCGAGCAGAACGTGGGCATGGCGATCGACATCGCCGATTATATCTATGTCATTCGCGGGGGCCGCATTGCCTACGAACGCGAAGTGGGCGAGGGCGTGCCCTTGGATGAACTGAAGGAATTCTATCTTGGAGGGAAGGAGCATGAGTAAACGTTTCGAAGGCCGGGTTGCATTTATCACCGGTGCCGCGGGTGGCCTGGGCCGGGCGTCGGCGAGAATGCTGGCCGAGGAAGGCGCGCATGTGCTCCTGTTTGACCGCGATGAGGCGGGTCTGCGGGAAGCCGCGGCCATCTGTCCAGGCGCAGTGTGCGTGACCGGCGATGCGTCCAGCGCCGACGACATCGCACGGGCGGCGGACATTGCCCTGGATCAGTTCGGCCACGTTGAGTATCTGGTGGCCGCGGCGGGCATTCTCGGTCCCGCAAAGCCGGCCATCGACCTGGATGAGGCGCAATGGGATCAGTTGTTCGCCATCAACGTAAAAGGTCCATGGCTCGCTTGCAAGTCGCTTGTTCCGCATATGCGAAAAATCGGCCAAGGCTCGATCGTCTTGTTTTCTTCCAGCGCCGGTCTGGCCGGGTCGCCTTTTCTTTCGGCGTATTCGGCTTCCAAGGGCGCGGTAACCTTGCTGACACGCAGCCTGGCGCTTAACCATGCCGCCGAAAACATCCGCGTCAATTGCGTGTGTCCGGGAACCATCGATACCCCGATGGCGGCGGCCAGCTTTGCACAGGCCGGCGAGGGCGAAGCGCGCCAACAGCGCGAGGACCTCATGCGGTCCAAGATACCCATGAACCGGTTCGGCCACGCCGATGAGGTCGCGGCGGCCGTACTGTATTTTCTGAGCGATGCCGCGGGCTTCACGACCGGTACCGCCTTGCCTATCGATGGGGGCCGCCTTGCCTGATACTAAGCGTTTTTCTGGAAAGACCGCCATTGTCACCGGCGCGGCTCGAGGCATCGGAGCGGCAACTGCGCAACGGTTTATCGAAGAAGGCGCCGATGTGCTGCTGGTCGATATGAATGACGATGTGATCCAGACGGCGCGCGCGATAGGCGGCGCGGCGCTGGTGCTCGATGTGTCGGCGCGGGACGCCGGCGCGCGGATTGCGAAAGAGGCCATGGATGTGTTTGGGCGTATCGATATCCTGGTGAACAATGCCGGCATAGGCGGCTCACGCAGACTGCAGGATTCCGACGATGCACTGATAGGCCGCATCATCGATGTCAATCTTGGATCGATGCTGCGCATTACTCGCGATATCAGCCCGCATTTGCCCAGGCCAGGCGGCCGCATTATCAATGTGTCATCCATCTTTGGCCTGGTCGGCTATCCGGGCACGACGGCCTATGCGGTGGCCAAGGCGGGGGTGGCGCAGTTTACACGCCAGCTTGCCAGTGAATTATCCCCCGAAGGCATACTGGTGAATGCGATCGCGCCTGGCGTAGTCGTAACGCCGATGACGGCGGAGCGATTGAAGGATCCCCACTACATCAAGCTTCAAGTTCGCCCGACGCCGCTTGGCCGCGTGAGTCAGCCCCAAGAGCAGGCTTCTGTCATTGCGTTTCTTGCGTCGGACGACGCGTCATTCATTGCCGGCGTCACCATACCGGTGGACGGCGGCTATACCGCAGCCCGCTATACCCCTAACGATTGAGTCCTGACGGAAACGGAGACCGACATGCACGATATGAGTATCAAATGGCCCAACGGCGCGCGCTGCGCCGTCATGCTGACGTTCGATTTTGACGCTGAGACGCTATGGACGTCTCGCGACCCGGCCAATGCTAACCGCCCTGGCGTGTTGAGCCAGGGACGATACGGCGCCAAAGTCGGGGTTCCAAAAATTCTCGATACCCTCGAGGATACCGGCATCAAAGGTACATTCTTCGTGCCCGGCTGGACAGTGGAAAACCATACTGATCGGGTGGAAATGATTCTGAAGGGCGGTCACGAAGTTGCCCATCATAGCTATTCGCACCGCTGGGTCAGCGATGATCCCGACGCGGAAGTCGAGGAAATCGAAAAAGGGCTGGAAGCGCTCAAACGCGAGGTGGGTGTCGTGCCCACCGGTTACCGCTCTCCGGCCGGCGAGGTCAGCCCCGGCTTGTTCAAATTATTGAACAAGCACAATTTCATCTACGACTCATCGCTGATGGACGATATAAACCCGTACCGGCACACGCTGGAGGACGGCACCCGCGGCCCCATCGAACTGCCGTGGCACTGGAGCCTGGACGATGCGCCATATGCGCTTTTTTCCGTGAAGAACCCGCGGCCTATCTTTACGAATGAGCATATTCTGAATGTGTTCAAAGACGAGTTCCGCGAAATTTACCGCTGGGGCGGTCTGTACGACATCATTTTCCACCCGCAGGTGGGCGGGCGGCCCAGCCGTATTGCCTTGTTGCGCGAGCTCATCGCGTTCATACGTACCTTTCCAGGCGTATGGTTTGCCACGGGCACGGAAGTTGCGCAAGCATGGTCGGCGCAATACGAGCAAGGCCGCTGATCATGGCAATGAAGGCGCCTCTCATTGATGTTGATCCATACGACGACGAGGTATTGAACGAACCTTATGCCATGCATACGCAGGTGAGGGCGGCGGGTCCCGTCGCATTCCTCCCGCGCTATGGGGTATATGTCATGGGCCGGCATCGTGATATCCGGCCTGCCATCAAGGACTGGGAAACCTTTTCTTCGACGGGCGGATCCGGCCTTGCGGACATCCGCAAGCCCGACGCCTGGCGTTCGGCCAGTCCCATTGTCGAGGTCGATCCGCCCCAACATACGAAAGTACGGTCGGCGATGCAGCGCATCCTCTCGCCGCAGGTCATCCGTGGCTGGAGGGAAGACTTCGAGCAGGAAGCCGATCGGCTGGTGCGTATGCTGGTCGAGCGCCGCGAGTTCGACGGCGTTGCCGATTTTGCCGAAACCTATGTCTCGACCACGTTTCCGGCCGCATTGGGCCTGCGTCCGTCACCGGAACAGCGGGAAAATCTGTTCCTGCTGGGCGAGCTGAATTTCGACGGCCAGGGTCCGCGCAACGCGCGTTATGAAGCCACTCAGCGGCGCGCCGATCTGATCATGGATTGGTATAACGAAAGCATGCGGCGCGAAAGCATGTTGCCCGGCGGTTTTGGCGAAAAAATATTCGCGGTGGCTGATGCCGGCGAGATTGAGCACGAGACCGCACCGTTGCTCGTCAGGTCGTTTCTGCGCGGTGGCCTGGACACGACCACCAGCGCTATCTCCGCCGCTCTCTGGTATCTGGCCCGCGACCCCTCGCAGTTCGCGCTGCTGCGTGAAGATCCTTCGCGGGCACGCGCGGCGCTCGAAGAGGCCATGCGGCTGGAAACACCCATACAGACAGCCTGCCGTCAGACCATGCGCGAGGTCGAGGTGGATGGCACCGTCATCGAGAACGACAGCAAGGTTTTGATGCTGCTTGCGTCGGCGAACCGCGATCCCGATTACTGGGAGCGCCCCGACGACTATGACATGAGCCGCTCCACGCTTGGACACGTTGCGCTGGGTAATGGCATTCACATGTGCATCGGACAGATGATCGCCAGGCTCGAAGGCGAATCGTTGCTCAGGGCGCTGGCGAATCATGTCGGCGAGGTCAGGCTCGAGGGGGAGCCCGTTCGCAGGATCAATAACAATCTGAGGAGCCTGAAGTCGCTCCCCGTCAGTATCAAACCGGCTTAAGGATCATGATGGTTGATGTCATATTCAACGGAAGGCAGAGCGCAGCCATTAAAATAGAGGGCAGCGAGGGTGAATCGGTCATGTATGCGGCGTTGTCCAACAGGGTGGGCGGCATACTTGGCGAGTGCGGCGGATCCCTGGCCTGCGCAACCTGCCACGTTTATGTTGACGAGGCATGGCTCGACCGCCTGGAACCGATGGCGGATCTGGAAAACGAAATGCTTGACGCAACAGCTTGCGAGCGCCAGCCTAACAGCCGGCTCTGTTGTCAGATCGAACTGACTGCGTCCCTCAGCGGCCTGACCTTGACGATACCGGAGGCGCAGGTCTAGGGCTGGACTCGCTGTTCCTGACTGCTGCTATTTTTGGAAAATATGATGATCATGATTTTGCCACGCCAGTGCGCGTGGATACTCGCAGGGGCGTCCAGGGGGCGCCTGGCGAGTGGTGAAACGAGTGGACGTGGCCATGGCCATTAAACACCGCTTTCCGCCTATCGACGAACGCTTGTTGCTGCAGTCGGTTGCCCGTGCGCTGGACGTGCTGGAGGCGTTTTCGAAGCATCCCGAGCCAAAATCCCTGGGCGAAATCGCCGCGGCGGCGGGTATCAATAAAAGCGCCGCCCAGCGCATTGGACAGACACTGTTGAGCCGGGGCTATCTCGAAAATGCCGAACGTGGCGGCCTTACGCTAGGACGGCAGTTTCTCGACCGCTCATTCGACTATCTGCGCTCGAACCTGCTTATCGAGCGCGCAGTGCCGATCTTGAACGATCTACGCAAGACGACGGGCGAGCGTGTCGATTTGAGTCTTTTCGATGCCAATCACGACAATCTTTCCATCGTCTACGCTGTACGCATGCAGAGCAAGCGCGAGCGCTTTTACGCCACGCTCGCGGGCAGACGTATTCCATCCGTCGTCGCGACGGGGGGGCGCGCCTGCCTGGCTCTGCTTGCGGACCAAATCGTGGACGACATCATCGCCGCGTCGACGCCTTTCGTTTTTACGCCTAAAACCAGATCCACCCCCGAAGCAATATGGGAGGCGATACGCGATGCCCGGAGAGACGGCTATGCCTTTGCCGAGGAAGAAGCCCTGATCGGCGAATTGGCGCTGGCGGCGGCTATCACCAACAGCATGGGGCAGCCCATCGGAGCTATCCATATTGCCGCTTCGCTCAGCGAGTGGTCCGGCGGCGAATTCCGCAAGCGTTTCTGCCCGCTCGCCATCGAGGCGGCCCGGGCGCTGAGTTCATGAAGATGAAAAGTTACCACCACGGAGTGATCAATGACTGACAACGAATACCAGAAGCTGGATGGCATTGCGCTGTCCGAATCACTGCGCAAAGGCGCCGTAACGTCCGTCGAGTTGATGGAGCATGCGATTGCTCTTGCCCGGACGCGCGGTGAAGATATCAATGCAATCTGCTACCCACGCTACGAGGAAAGCCTGGACGTGGCGCGCCGCGTCCAGCCGGCGGGGCCGTTTCGCGGCATCCCCTTTCTCTTGAAAGACTCCAGCCTGGCGTCCCGGCGGTTTCCCATGAGTATCGGTTCGCGGTTGTTCAAGGACACCCCGGCATCCTTTAACGCAACGCTGACGGATCGCTTTGAACAGGCGGGTTTCATTCCGTTTGCCCGTAGCACGGTGCCCGAGCTTTGCATGGCGCCGACCACAGAGGCCATCGTAAACAACGGGCCCACGCTGAATCCCTGGGATGCCGCGCGGTCTTGCGGCGGTTCCAGCGGCGGGGCGGCTGCTTCTGTGGCGGCCCGCATTGTTCCTATTGCTCACGGCAGCGATGGCGGCGGTTCGATCCGTATTCCCGCGTCTTGTTGTGGCGTGTATGGCTTGAAAGTCACGCGCGGCCGCGTGCCCACCGGCCCCGCAAAAGGCGAAATCTGGGGCGGCATGGGTAACGATGGCGTATTGAGCCGCAGTGTGCGGGACACGGCCGCGGTAATGGATGCCATTACCGGCAGGGAAGTGGGCGCGCCTTATGACAGTGCCGATCCCGCCCGGCCGTTCATGGACGCGATCAAAGAGGGCGCGGGCAAGCCCTTGCGTATCGGCGTGTGGCGGCAGGCATGGGACGGCATCGCCATCGCCCCCGAATGCCTTGACGCCGTCGAATTCGCGGCAGGGCTTTGCCGCGACCTGGGCCACGACGTGGTCGACGCGACGCCGCCGGATTTGGACTATCAGCATTTTTTCCGCAGTCACGTCAACGTGTTGGCGTCGAATGTCGCCGCGGCGGTCCATGCAAAGCTGCGCGTGCTGGAGCGCGATTTGCGCGACGACGACCTGGAGCCGGCTCTGCGCGACGCTTACGAGAAGGGCACCAAACTGTCGGCGGAACAATACATTGATGCCATCAATAATTTCCACCATATCGGCCGGGTGCTGCAAGGCGATATCGTTCAATACGACCTGATTCTCTCGCCCATGCTCACGCAGCTTCCGGTGCCCCTGGGCTATTTGGCCATGACAGGCGATTTCGTCGATTTCAGGGCGAAAGTGGCCCAATATGCCGCGTTTTCGGCGATCATGAACGCGTCCGGCCAGCCTGCCGCCAGTGTGCCTGTGTATTGGACGCCGGCGGGTTTACCTGTCGGCATTCAGCTTATGGCGCAATTCGGACGAGACGACCTGGTCTTGCGTCTTTCCGCGGAGCTCGAGCGCGCCGCCCCTTGGGCCGGCCGCGTTCCAGCCCGTTTCCAGTAGTGTGGTATGCAATCAAGAAGGAGCTTGTCTTGACATCATCGAACGGGATTGAAAACAGCGCCATGGGCGCCGAGGTCCGCATTGTGCCGGTACAGGAAGAGCACTATGAGGGCTGGCTGGCGCAGTGGCAGGGCTATCAGCGTTTCTATAATGTGGAAATCGCCGCTGAAACCACCGAGACAAGCTGGCGCCGCATGCTTGATCCGGCGGAGCCGGTTTACGCGGCGGTCGCCATCGGTGATAAAGGCGTGATGGGCATGGTGCACTGGATATTTCACCGGTCTACGTGGACGGTGGGCGACTATTGCTATTTGCAGGATCTTTTTGTCGATCCGGCGCAGCGCGCTTCCGGCGTTGGACGGGCGCTTATCGAGCATGTGTACGGCGCGGCCCAGGCCGCGGGCGCTTCGCGCGTGTATTGGCTTACACACGAATCAAACACCACCGCGATGAAACTGTACGACCGCATTGCTGACAAGCCTGGCTTCATCCAATACCGCAAGGCGATGCCGCCCAAGTAGCCGCTTCGAGCTGCCGATGTGTGTTGCGGCGTATTCGCCAAAGTCGGGTAATATTCATCACAACAAAAACATAGTACTTCAGGAGACAAATCCATGAAATCGCTCGCGCTTCCGACCTTGGGGGTTTCTTTGCTCGCTTATTGCGCTGGCGCTTGCGCCGACACCACAAAAAGGGATGAATTCTTCTGGCTTGGAGAAATGAACAAGGCCTCGCTGGTCATTAATACCGACGAGGGCTTGATAGAAAAAGCCTCGGCGCCGGTTTTCGCGAAAGGCATCGACAAGGTCATCACAGCCGGCAATCAGGAAGGCGCCAAGCGGCCCTCGTCGGTCATTACCTTTGAACCACTGCTGATAGCCGCCGCCGGGCCTGAAATAACGCTATTGCACGCGGGCCGCTCCAGCCAGGACATGCATGCCACCTATCGTTCGGCCATCCTGCGGGATGATCTGCTCAGGCTTGCGCAACAATTGCACAAGACCAGCGCCACATTGGTGGCCTTGGCGGATCGCCACAAGGAAACGATCGTACCCAACTATACGAATGGCGTTGCGGCGCAGCCCAACAGTTTCGGCCATTATTTGCTCGGCCATGCCGCGGGACTGCAACGCGACGCCAAGCGAATACAGGAAAGCTACGCGCGCATCGATCTTTCCGCCATGGGCACGACTGTGCTGAATGGGACAAGCTGGCCGCTCAATCGCAAGCGCATGGCCGACTACCTGGGCTTTTCGGGCATCGTCGACAATGCCTACGATGCATCGCAAATTGCCTCGATGGAACATCCTGTCGAGGTCGGCGCGGTGGTGACCAGCATTGCGTTGCACACCGGCCATTTCGTAGAAGACGTGCTGACGCAATATGCCCAGCCGCGGCCATGGATTCTGCTGGAAGAGGGCGGCGGCAATACCTACGTATCCAGCGCCATGCCGCAAAAACGCAACCCCGGGCTGCTCAACGATACCCGCAGCAGCGCCTCCACGGCGATGACGCTCGCATTCGGCCCGGCAATCCAGGCGCACAATATCACGCCCGGTATGTCCGACTCGAAAAGCGCAAAGACCAATAGCGCGATGGTGAACAGCGCCATCAAGGCACTGTCGAATTGGGATCGCGTCATGAAGGCGCTGGTGGTAAGCCCCGATCGCGCACTAGAGGAATTGAACAGCGACTGGACCGCATCGCAAGAGCTGGCGGACGCCTTGATGCGCAATCATGGGCTGCCTTTTCGGGTGGGACATCATTTTGCTTCCGAAGTCGTAAGCTATGCCAAGAAGAACAACATCAAGCCGCTTGAATTCCCATATGCCCAGGCGCAGCGCATCTATACCGAATCGGTAAAAGGCACAGACTATTCGCCCACGCTTCCAATGAGCGAGGCGCAGTTCAAAGAGAACCTGAATCCGGTCATGATAGTTAAAAACCGCAAGACAATCGGCGGCCCGCAGCCGGCTGAAATGAAGCGCATGATCGCCGCGGCCAATGAAAATCTTGCCGCGCAGCAGAACTGGATAGACGACCGGCGCAACAAGATATCCACGGCGCTAGGCCGATTGGATGCCGACTTCGACAAATTGCTGGTGGCCAAGTAGCCCTTGATACTTTTGCGGCCATGCGCTGCACGGGAATCCGTGCGGCGCATGGCCGGCACGCCATCGACGCCGCCTAGGGCCTGTTGACGCTACATCCCCGCCCGCGTGACGGGTCAACGCCGCGCTGGCAAGGCGCGAAGCGCAGGCGTAGCCGCCGCTACGGCGAGCATACGCAACACGGCCAGCGCGGCGTTGACCCGATCACCCGTAGGGCCGGAGGCATATCGGGCGCAGGGCCGCGTTGCGGATTCGTTGCGTACGCTCGGTACGCCGCCTCACCCGCGCCTTGCCCTGCGCCCGATATGCCTCCGGCGCGGGCGGGGATGTAGCGTCAACAGGCCCTAGCGCCGGGCCTCCGTCAGCATCCTGATAGCCAGGCCTGCCAGGACGGTTGCCATCAGCCAACGCTGAACGGCCATCCAGGCAGGCCGGCGGATCATGAACGCGGCGATTGAACCGGCCGTAACGGCGATCAGTGCATTCACGCTGATGCTGATGGCAATTTGCGTGGACCCAAGCACAAGAGACTGCATGAGAACGCTGCCGGTCTCCGGGGTGATGAATTGAGGCAGCAAGGAAAGGTACATCACCGCGATCTTGGGATTGAGCAAGTTTGTGACAAAGCCCATCATGAACAGCTTTCGGGGACTGTCTATCGGGAGATCGCGTACTTGGAAAGGCGATCTTCCGCCGGGACGTATGGCATTCCATGCGAGCCAAAGCAGATAGAGCGCGCCTGCGAAACGCAGCGCATCGTAGGCATATGGAACCGCCATGAGCAACGTTGTGATGCCCAATGCCGCGGACGACATGTAGAAGACAAAACCAAGGGCGACACCGCCCAGCGAAATCAATCCGCTAGTCCGCCCCTGGCAAATTGAGCGTGAAATTACATAAATCATGTTTGGTCCTGGCGTAAGGACCATACCCAGCGAGATGAGGGCAAAGGCGATGAGATTCGAGGTGTCGGGCATGGGCAGTTCTCCGTTGGATCGCAAGATGCCCAGGCGCGCGGCGTTGAACGCCCGCACTTCCCGATGGTTCTCCATCCTTGGCGCCAGTCATGCAAGCGTTGGGGATACTAACATGAGTCGAAAATGTGCTCAATGAGCGTCTTGACATGGGTGCATAGAGCGTCTCAAGGCTGGCATTGAGGAAAAAGCCAGCCGGACGCGGCCATGCGGTCCATGCGTTATTGCAGCTTGATATCGAGTTCCTTGATCAGCGGGCCCATGACGGCGCGGTCGCTGGCTATCGTTTGCGCCAGTTCTTCCGGACCGCTGCCTATGGCTATCATGCCCAGCGTGGCGAATTGCGCCTGGAGTTCCGGCTCTTTCAGGACTTCGGCCATGGCCTGCTGGATTTCGCCGACCAGCTTCTTGGGCAGGCCGGCGGGCGCCACCAGGCTGATCCAGGGCTGCGACGAATAGCCCTCAAGCCCCGACTCGCTCAAGGTGGGCACATCGGGCAGCCCCGCGAAGCGCGTGGGACTGGTGATGGCCAGGGCGCGGACACGGCCGGCGTCAATCAAACCCTTGGAGCTGGAGGGAGCGTCCAAGGCGATATCAAGCTGGCCGCCGACAAGATCGTTTTGCGTTTTGCCTGAAGAAGACGATGGAACATAAAGCGCCTTGATCCCGGCGCGCCGCGAGGTTTGCTCCCAGACCAAATGAAATGCGGTGCCGACGGTAAACGATCCTATGGAGACATCGCGTTTTTTGCTCGCGTCGACAAAGTCTTGCCAGGTCTTGAAGGGGCTGTCTTGCGGAACGATGAAAATGAACGGCGTGCGGGCGACCAGCGATATCGGCGTTAAATCCTTGACTGGATCGAAGGGCAGGTCGGGTACGGTGAATGGCATGATGGTTATCGCCGACGCGACCACCATGCCCAGCGTATAGCCGTCGGCGGGGGCTTCGATGATGGCGCGTGTGCTGATGATGCCCGAAGCGCCCGGCTTGTTCTGGACGACAACGGATTGGCCCCACTTGGCGCTAAGCCGATGCGCGACAACGCGCAGCATGACGTCGACAGGACCGCCCGGAGGGTTCGAGACGATGATGGTCACGGGTCTGTCGGGATAAGCCGCCGACGCGCTCGCCGCCATGACGGCGCAGCCCGCCAGAAGCAGGATGCCAAGGGTTTTTTTTATCAAGATATATCTCCGGTGTTGCGTTAACAGGCCCTAGCTGATTGACTCGACGTGCGGATAAGAAGGCCATTCGGCCTTGCCGTTTCGGATGAAACTGATCCAGTTTTTTTGCATTGTCCCTGAAATTCTTTGTGCATGCGCCGCAGGCATGCCGTCGAGCATAGGCGCATTGCCGAAGGCGTCGAAGGTACCGAAAAGGAAGGGAAGCTCGATGCAGTGGCAGGCGCCGAAACGCGGCGTCGGCGCATAATCGAATCGATAGGCCCATGCCGATTTTCCGTTCCGGATGGTATCTTGCGCCCATAAGCGGGAAGGAGCGCCAAAAATAGCTTCGCCGGCCCGCTGGCTGGCCTCGTCGATGCTTACGCCGGGGAATGCCGCCATTTCGTTGAGCGTGTAGCCTATCAGCACATCGGCCCGGGCCGTGGCCGTGGCCCGTAAAGAAGGGACGTCGCTGGCGATGATGTCCCCGTCCACGACCGGGCAAAACAGAGGCCGGCCTATTTCGCGCGATTGCAGGGCCTCAAGCACGGACGGAGCGCGCTGTGCCTGCAGGAAGGCCTGATAAGGCAGCTTGCGGGCTTCTTCGATGTCGCGGGCGCCCGCCGCCTCTAGTACCAGCTTGCTGAGCGCGGCCGCCTCTGAGGCTCTGCGGAAACCGCGCCCCAGTGAAGCGCTTTGCAGGATGGCCCTTTTAAATCGCGGCTGCCGGCCCAAAAGGGCGGCGATGCAGGAGCCGCCGGCGGATTGGCCCATCAGTGTGATGGCCTCGGGGTCGCCGCCGAAATTTTCGATATTGTCGTAGACCCATTGAATGGCTGCTTCCTGGTCCAGCAGGCCTACGTTAGCCGTAGCGCCCGGCACGTACAGCCAGCCCAAGGCCGCCAGCCGGTAGTTGGGCGCCACGACCACGATGTCGCCTTGCGCAGCCAGGTTCGCGCCTGAATACCAATCGGGAGCGCCGCCCCCGCTTTGCCAGGCTCCGCCATGCAGCCACACGACTACGGGCCGCTTGCCCTGGTCGATGGCCGGTGTCCACACTGTGAGGTGCAGGCAGTCTTCGGACTGGGGATCTCTAAGCGTTCCCATCACATCTTCCAGGCGCGATGGTAGCTGGGGCGCCAATGGACCCGGCGCCGTGCAGTCCAGCGTGTCATGGCGCAGCGCCGGCATGGGCGGTTCGAAACGCAGCGCGCCGACCGGCGGGGCCGCATAGGGTATTGCGCGGAAGACCGTAATGCCATCTTTACGGGCGCCTATGACGGTTCCCTGCCCGGTCTTTGTTTGTAGGGTGCTGTCTCGCATTGTCTACCATCCTTATCGTATGTTTGTGCGGCCGCCAAAAAGCGTAACATCAAAATCGCCGCGATTCGTCTACCGTAGCAATGTCTTCGGGCTCACGTTGTCGCGACCTTCTTGGCTTGCTTCCACCCTTGCTCGATCTGCCGGATCATTTCCTGCACAAATAGGCTGGAGCCGCGGTCGCGCAAGGCCACCAGGCCGAGCACACGGCTGACTTTGGGCCGGCTAAGCGGGCGGGTCGATAAACCTATGCTAAGCGCCTCGGCCAAGGTGCCTTCGGGAACGATCGAAATGCCCGCCCCGCATGCCACGAACTGCATCATGGTTGCGAACTGCGTAACGGTTATGGCGTGAGACAGATGGAAACCCGCCGTGATGGCGGTGGCGTCGATGAGGCGGCGCGTTCTCGAATCGGAGGGCAATGACACCATTTGCTCGTTGCGTATGGCATTCCACGGAACACTCTTGCGTTTTTCCAGGGGGTGTCCGCCAGGCATGACTACATGCAGGACCTCGGTGCTGAGCGGTGTTGCACGGAAAATCCCGGAAATATCGTCGAGGTAGGTCAGGCCAAAGTCGGCCACGCCCGAACGCACATTTTCGATCACGTCGCCATGCACGCCTTCGTAGACGATCACGTCCACGCCAGGATGGCTTTGCCTATAGTCGGCCACGATCCGCGGCAGCAAGGTGCAAGCCACCGACATGACCGAAGATATGACCACCTGCCCGCGCTGTTCCGATGAGCGCCCTTGCGTTGCCCGCAGGTAAATCTTCATGTCGTTGAGTACGCGTTCGGCCAGGGCGACGAATTCTTTTCCCGCATCGGTGATGTCGACGTTGCGAGTATTCCGATTGAACAGGCGTACGCCGATCAGCCGTTCTACGCGCTGTACGGTGCGCGTAAGCACGGGCTGCGATATGTTCAATGTGATGGCCGCGGCATTGAAGCTGCCGTAATCCGCCACGGTTTTGACGGCGAGAAATTCCCTGGCGCTGAGATTGAGCTGGGCGGAGCGGATCATGGCGTTCACAGAAGAAGCGTGGGCGACGGGTAAATAATATCTGAATTGATGCAAAAAACACAATTATCGCCGGCAATAAATTCCAATTGGAAATAATCGCGGCCATATTTAAGATGGCTTATCTACTTATGGAGTTCAGCATGAGCGTTGCATCAACAATCGATACGGACGTCGATCTGGTGGAGTACTACTATGATCAGGGGTATAGCGACGGCCTGCCCGTCGTTCCTCCCACCCAGGAAAAAATAGACCAGGTTGTCCAGGCGCTGGGCGGAGAGCCGGACTTCGTGGAGTGCAAGGTGGCGCCCCGATGGGGCGAGCTGAGCCGCGAAGTGCTCGCGATCAACATGGTGATGGCCGGCTGCAAGCCCGCCTACGCTCCGGTCGTGCGTGCCGCGATCTTGGCGCTGACGGATCCCGCCTTCAACCTGAACGGCGTGCAGGCCACTACGCACGTCGCTTCGCCGCTGATTGTGGTGAATGGGCCCATCGCCAAAGAAATCGGCATGAACGGCGGCGCCAATGCTTTCGGTTCCGGCAACCGGGCCAACGCGACGATTGGGCGCGCGGTACGGCTCATCATGCTGAATGTGGGCGGCGCGTGGCCGGGCGATCTGGATAAAAGCACCTTGGGCCACCCCGGAAAGTACACCTATTGCGTCGCTGAAAACGAAGGGCAGAGCCCATTCGCGCCGTATCACGTAGAGCATGGATACAAGCCTGAAGAATCCACCGTCTTTGCGATAGCTGCCGAGGCGCCGCATAGCGTGACTAATCACGTGGCCAATGATCCCGAGGGCATACTCGACACCATTTGCTCGGCCATGAGCACCATTGCCTCGAATAGCGCGGTGCTGGGCGGCCACACCACCGTGGTGCTGGGCCTGGAGCACGCCAAGTCGATCGCGCAGCACGGCTGGACCAGGGCCGATATCCGCAACTATATCTTCATGAACCATGGAAACCGGTTCATCGACCTGGCCTACGGCCACCGTTACGGAAAAGTCTACAACCGCAATATTCCGAAGTGGTACAAGCGCGAAGACGAGACGCGCATTCCCATTATCCATAGCCCCGACAATATCCATCTGTTCATCATGGGTGGCGAGGCGGGCCGGTTTTCAGCCGTCATACCGGGATGGGGCCATATGAGCACGCCGGTGCTCAAGCCCGTTGATTTGACGGTTGCGCAAGCCGAGGTGGACTGCGCAAGCGGCACCTGCGCACTTTAAGACCCAAGGAGCCTGAAATGCTGATGAAGTCCGAGAACAGCCGCGCAACCGTTTACGATCCGCGCGGCGTAATCCGATCCGTCAATGTACCGTCCGCGCCGCGCAAGACCCATCTGGATGGGCTGCGCCTGGGGGTGCTGGACAATTCAAAATGGAATGCCAACAAGCTGTTGCGCGGGGCAATAGAGGCCCTGTCCAAAGAGATCGGCTTCAAGAGTGTGAACTATTACGTCAAGCACAGCTTCTCGAAGGATGCGGCGCCGGAACTGATAGAAAAGATCATCGAAGAGAATGACATTGTGCTGACGGCCATAGGCGACTGCGGCTCGTGCACCTCCGGTTGCTTGCGCGATGCCATTGCGCTGGAGAAGGCCGGGGTGCCCACCGCCACCATTGTCACCACCGAGTTCGTCAAGGAAACGGTTCTGACGCGCCAGGCGCTGGGCATGACTGATCTTGAACCCGTCATTATCACCCACCCGGTCAGCTCCATTACGCAGGAGGAGGTCACGCAACGCGTTGCGCAAATACTCGTCCAGGCCCAAGCGGTGTGGACGGGCGAACAGGCGGGCGCCGCCGACAGCTACCTGAAGGACAGGCCCGCGCCAAACTGACAATGCCCGTCTCTTGCTGTCTATCCAGCGCTGATAGGTGGCGTGCTTTGGTTCGAACCGTCAAATAAGGAAGAAGTCGATGAGCGCGCTCTCAGGTATCCGAGTGCTGGATCTTTCACGTGTGCTGGCCGGACCCTGGTGCGCGCAGACTTTGGCCGACCTGGGGGCGGAGGTCATCAAGGTCGAAAAGCCGTGCGGGGGCGACGATACCCGCGCATGGGGGCCGCCCTGGTTCGAGTCCAGTCCGGGGCAGGGCCGCGAATCGGCCTATTTCCTGAGTGCGAACCGCAACAAGAAATCGATCGCCGTCGACTTCGCCACCCAGGACGGCGCCACGCTTATCAGGCAACTGGTCAAAGAGTGCGACGTCCTCATCGAAAATTTCAAGGCCGGCGCGCTGGCGCGCTACGGCCTGGACTACGCCTCTCTCTCGCCGCTTAACCCCGGGCTTGTCTATTGCTCGATTACCGGTTTTGGGCAGCAAGGTCCCTATTCCGGCCGGGCCGGCTACGACTTCCTGATACAGGGCATGGGCGGGCTGATGAGTATTACAGGCGTGCCCGACGGCCAGCCCGGCGGCGGTCCGCAGAAGGTTGGGGTTGCGCTGACCGACATATTGACCGGAATGTATGCCTGCACCGGCATTCTCGCGGCGGTGCTGGAGAGCAAATCCTCGGGGCTAGGCCAGCATATCGACGTCTCGCTGCTTGACGTGCAGGTCGCCTGCCTGGCCAACCAGGCAATGAACTTTCTTGTCAGCGGCCAGACGCCCGCGCGGCTGGGCAATGCGCATCCGAATATCGTGCCTTACCAGGACTTCACGACATTGGACGGCTACATGATCCTGGCGATCGGCAACGACAGCCAGTTCAGCCGATTCTGCAAGCTGATCAAAAAGGGCGAGTGGGCCGAGGACCCTCTATTCCGCAGCAACTCGGACCGCATTCAGAACCGGGCCGAACTCATCGCGCGGCTGTCCGAAGTGCTGCGGACGCAGACCTCCCACTACTGGATCACGCTGCTGGATACGGCGGGCGTACCGTGCGGACCGATCAATTCGATTGAACAGGTGTTCGCGGATGCGCAAGTCGTGGCAAGGGGCGCGCTGGTCGACATCCCGACTCCGGAAGGCGGCTCCGTTCCTTCCGTGGCCAACCCGCTGCGTCTTTCGCGCACGGCCGCCGAGTACCGTCTTCCGCCCCCCGGCCTGGGCGCCAACTCAAGAGAAGTGTTGCACAGCGTTTTAGGATTGGGACACGAAGAAATAGATGCTTTGATCGCAAAAAAAACCATTGCCGGCGCCTGACAGGCGGCCAACAACGGCATACATCCGAAAAGGACAGGAGACAAGACATGAATATACGTAAAGCCACCACGGTGTTGCTGCTTGGAGCCGCCGCTTTCGCCGCGACGGCGCCCGCCGCGGGCGCCGGCTTCCCGGACCGGCCTATCACGATGGTGGTTCCGTTCCCGCCCGGCGGGCCCACCGATATTGTCGCGCGCATTGTCAGCCGCAACATGTCGGAACAGCTCAAGCAGACGGTTGTCATCAATAACAAGCCCGGCGCCAGCAGCATCATCGGCGCGGGCGAAGTGGCCCGTGCGCCGGCCGATGGCTATACGCTGCTGTTGAACTATTCCGGCCATGTGATCAACCCTTACCTGAAGCGTGATCTGCCGATAGACCCCTTGAAGGACTTTGTTCCCATCATTGGCCTGGCGTCCACCCCGCAGATTCTCGTCGTATCGCCCAAGCTGAACGTCAACTCGGTTGACGATCTGTTGAAGCTGGCCCGCACATCGAGCAGGCAGTTGACCTTTGCCTCGTCAAGCATCGGCGCGCCCGGCCACCTTGCCGGCGAACTATTCAACCAGATCACCAAGCTGAAAACGCTGCATGTGCCCTATAAAGGCAGCGCGCCGGCATTGACCGATTTGATCGGCGGCCAAGTGGATATGATGTTCGACAGCGCCCCGTCGTCGATCAATTTTGTACGCTCCGGGCGGCTCAAGGCGCTGGGCGTGACATCGGGAAAGCGATCTGAAGTAGCGCCGGAACTGCCCACAATGCAAGAGTCCGGCTTGGCAAACTTCGATGTGACGACGTGGTACGGCGTTTGGGCGCCCGCCAAAACGCCTGCCGATATTGTTGCCAAGCTGAACAAGACGCTCAACCAGGCTCTTGCCGATCCCGACGTTCGATCGCAGCTATTGAAAGCGGGCGCGGATCCGCTGGGCGGCACGGCCGAGGAATTTGCCAGGTTTTGCAGTTCGGAGTCCGAGCGCTACGGGGCCATTGTGAAGGCCGCCAACATTCAGCCGCAAGGGTAGGGGAAGCAGCGCCAGTGCCCTGCAATGGCTGCCGCCGCCTGGATGATTTAGCTACACATGCGCTTACGCGCTTGCGCGGATCAAGTTGTTCAGGGAAGAGATGGTCGCGGCGCAAGCCTGGGCGGCCTCTTTGCCCTTGATCCTGAAATGCTCGAAAAAGTAGCGATGCTGGCTTTCACCCTCGAACAGTTCGCGTGGCGTGAGCACGCATGACAGCACTGGGATGCGCGTTTCGAGCTGGACCTGCATCAAGCCGGAAATGACGGCCTGGGCAACGAACTCGTGCCGATAGATGCCGCCATCGACCACCAGGCCGGCCGCGACCACTGCGGCGTAGCGCCCGCTTTCAGCCAGCAGCTTGGCATGCAGGGGAATTTCGAAGGCGCCCGGGACATCGACGCTATCGATATGGGAAGGATCATGGCCAAGACGCGACATTTCCTCCAGGAACGATAGTCTAGCCTGTTCGACGATATCGCTATGCCAGCCGGCCTTGATGAATGCGATGCGGCGGGCGGCCAGCGCCGGGATGGGCTGGTCGGCAGTTTTTGTAAGTATGATGAAACTCCTGTTTTCGTAAAATTAAAAACAGGGCATGGATAGACAGGAAATGCATGGCGCGCTGCGGAGGCTTGGGTCTACAACCCAAGCCGGCGGCAGGCGGGCCTGCTTGAGCAGACCACATCTGGCGCGATTGCCAAACACGCTGGCCAGGCCAGCGGTATCCCGCTCTCTCTTTATCCGGACTGTGACCGTCGGCCCTGGAATCACACCAGGTCTGCTGACCTTGCCCGCGCACGGAGTAAAGCTGTGCCGGAAAGCGCTCGCGGGCTAGGCGTCTTGTACGCCATTACCGCCGGTGGGGAATTACACCCCGCCCTGAGAACGTGCGGCCTTTTTTCAGCAACGCCAAATACCAGTCCGCGCTGGAAATATATCACGAGGTTTGCATGCGCGATACAACTGCGCCGTCTGGTGGCTTGGTGCCGCAGGCCCCGTTAGAGGTCGTCAGCGTGTACCCGCCTCGGCGATCAATCCAGAACCGCCAGGCTTCCCTATCTGCTTTCTTGATGAGGTTGGTTCAGGGGGTATGAAATTTTCGAGGCTTCTTGCTTGCGGCCGGCGAAATCAGCCGGGTAATGGCTTCTGTGGTGAGCAACAGCTCTTCTCGCAGGTAATCCCCGTTCTTATTGAAGCGCGGCGTCGGGGCGACAATATTGACTGCCGCCAGAATGTGTCCATCAGCACCGAAAATCGGCGCGGCAACGCCGGATACGCCTTCCATCAATACACTGTGATTGATGGCATATCCGGCCTTCCTGATGGCCTCGAGCCGTTCAAAAAGCGATGCGGGGGTCACAGGCTTGCCGTCCGAATCTTTGGAAAGATGCGCCATCAGCAAAAACTTCTCGATGATTTCGTGATGCTGAAAGGCGAGAAGCACCAAACCCGCGCTGGTCAGAACGGATGGGCGGGGAGCGCTGATGTCGGGGTCGTATCGTAATTCGGTGGCGGTTATGACCTTGGCAATGTATTGAATTTCGCAGTCGAGCGTGAGCAGGCCCAGCATGGAACTTTCGCTGACCGTGTCGACCAGCTTGCGCATCAAGGGAACCGCTATTCGCAAAAGCTGGGCGCTTGGCCCTCCCACCCAACTCCGTTCTTTGTTGCGGTATGCGGGGTTGAGCCGGAATTGCCTTCCCGACTCGGCGACGGCATAGCCGCGAGCCTCCAGCGTGTTCAGCAATAGGGAAACGCTGCTCTTTGGGTGCCTCAGGCGCCTCGCAATTTCGGAAACGCCAAGCGGTTCCTCCAGCACGGATAACAACTCCAGTAGATCAAGCACGCGTTCCGCCGACTTCACGCCCGCGGCGGCTCCCGCCCCTGTGGGCGATTCGAGCGCTTGCATTGACTCAGCTTGTTTGTTCAAAGAAGAGTGTTCCATATGTTGTTTTCAATCCCGTATATTGTACTTAAATATAAAATTTGTTCAATATATTGAACATTGTTCAAGAAAAAGCCATAATAATTTCACGTACCTTAGGAGGCTGACGTGGGAAAAACAATTACCGAGAAAATTTTAGCCAGAGTTTCCGGCCTGGCGGAAGTAAGCGCCGGCCAGGAGGTTCTGGCAACGCCCGACTTCGTATTGGCTTACGACTGGCCGGGGCAAACCGATGTGATGTTCGATGAAATGCGCAACAAACTGGGCGTCTCGCGTATCTCGGAACCCGAGCGCATAGGGTTCTTTATCGACCATATGGTGCCATCCGCAACCCCGCAGGAGGAAGAGACCCATATCGGCACCAGGACATGGTGTGCCGAGAATGGCGTTGAACTCTTCGAAAAGCGCGGCATTGGTCATCAGGTCGCATCGGAAGTAGGATACGCCGTTCCAGGCGCGTTTGTCGTGCATTTCGATGGGCATGTGAGTCAATTGGGCACTTTCGGCGCCCTGGCGGTGGGCCTGCGCCGCAATGTCCTGGAAGCGCTCGTGCGCAAGCAGGTGCCGATCAAGGTGCCGTCGACAGTCCGGGTCGACCTCGAAGGCAGGCTTCCGAAAGGCGTCATGGCGCGTGATGTCTTTCATCATATCGTCCGTTTGCTGGGCCCCAGTTCCTGTCGGTTCGAAGTCCTCGAGCTTGGGGGCGATGGGCTGGAGAGCATTTCGACGGAAGGGATTCAAACCATTACGGCGCTCGCCATGTTCACCGGCGCATTGACCGCCATCGTAAATCCTTCCCCGGAGCGGCTTGCATACGCCCGCGCGCGCGCCAGGAAAGACATCGAGCCTCAATACAGCGACCCGGATGCGCAGTACTCCCGCAGGCACAGTATCGTTCTCGATACGCTGGAGCCCATAGTGGTTGTGCCGCCCAGCCCGGCCAACACGCAAGCGCTAAGCGAGCATCTGGGCCTGGAAGTGCATACCGGCTACCTGGGCTCCTGCGCTTCGGGCCGGCTGGAGGAGTTGCGGGTCGCCGCAAAAATACTCAAAGGGCGGCGCGTTCACAAGGGCTTCTCGCTTCATATCGTTCCAACCAGCCAGGAAATCATGGCGGCCGCCTCTCGCGAAGGCCTGATCGCGGACCTTGTCGAGGCCGGTGCATTCGTGTCGTCATCCAGCTGCGATTTTTGCTATGGACGGATTGCAACGATGGCCGCCGGCCAGCGCGCCGTTTCAACCGGCACTCTGAATGTGCGCGGGCGTATGGGAAGCATCGATTCCGAGATCTATTTATGCAACGCGGCGACGCTGGCGGCCTCGGCATTGAACGGAAAAATCACCGATCCCCGCCAATACCTTTGAGGTGCAAGTCATGGAAATAAAGAATTTAAGGGGGCGTGTGGCCTTCATCTTTGACGAACCGGATTTCGATATCGACCAGATCGTCGGCGTCAAGAATATCAAGGTCCAGGACCTGGAAGTACTCAAGAAGTCAGTCATGAAAACCTATGACCCGGACTTCGTCGAGTCGGTGCGCCCGGGAGACTTGTTGGTCGGGGCGGCGAACTTCGGTTATGGGCATCCCCATTATCCGTCGATGAAGATCATGCGCCATCTGGGTGTCACAGGAGTGGTCGCCGAGTCCTTTGCCCCCGGATACTGGAGAGGCGAGATGAGTCTTGGGTTCCCGCAGTTAAGTTGCCCAGGAATCCTGGATTTCGTTGTGCGTTGGGACGAGATCGAGGTGTGCTGGACCGAGGGCGTAATTCGAAATCTTACGCAAGGAACGTCACTTCCCTTTGAGCCATTGACGCAAGCGGATGCGGCACTGCTCGCGGCGGGAGGGCTGGTTCCCTACCTGCAAGAGATATTGGGCCTGAGCCCGGTACAAACCTCGTAACCACCATATCAATTCAGGATTCAAGCATGTTTAACGTTATCGACCCCAAGGCGCGCCGCATCGAGTTGCGCAGGCAGATCCAGCACGGTCCCCCTGTCGTCGCGCCGGGAAGCGGCGATGCGCTGGGAGCCAGATTGATAGAAAAGGCGGGATTCAATTCTGTCTACATGTCCGGTTTTGCCGTCGAGGCGTCGTTTGGGCAACCTGATATAGGCTTGCTTGGGATGTCCGAAGTGGCTATTCGAGCCGGAGAAATCGTGCGCTCGGTGAATCTGCCTGTGATCTCCGATTGCGATGCCGGTTACGGCAGCATAGGCAATGTCGTCCGAACCGTTCAGCACTTTGAACAGGCGGGGGTGTCCGCCATTCAATTGGAGGATCAGGCGGCGCCCAAGAAGTGCGGCGCCATGCAAGGTAAACAACTGGTGAGCACGGCGGAGATGGCGGCCCGGATACGTGCCGCCGCCGACACGCGCCGCGATCCCAACCTGATGATCATTGCGCGTACAGACGCGACCGCCGTCGAAGGGTTCGATGCCGCCTTGGACCGTATGCGCCTGTACGAAGAAGCGGGCGCCGACATGAGCATGGTGCTTGGTCCGTACGGGCTGGACCAGCTTCACACTATGGTGCGCACGGCCAAGCGCCCGATCGCCTATCTGAATTCCGAAGCACTGACAATGCCGCTGCTTCCTCTGGAAGAGCTCGAGCGTATTGGCGTACGAATGGTCATTTTCCCGATTTCTCTTTTGCTTACGGCGGTGCATGCAATGCAGGCAACGCTGGATCAGATTCGCGGTTCCGGCACTACCTTGTCTCTTGTCGAATCCTCCATGATCGGCTTCCATGAGTTCAACACGCTGATCGGTCAGGGCGTTGCACGCGAATGGGATGAGCAATATGGGCCTCGTTGAGCACAAGGATATGGCGTCGAGGCTGGCGATTAGTTGTTGTACATCCCTGCTGTACTTTTCTTAACCTTACAGATACTCAGTCCTGCTAGGAGACAAAAAATGCATAAATTATTTTCAAAACTGGTCGGGGGGATTCTGCTGGCTGCCGCCTTCGCTGTATCCGCCCAGGGCGGCAACTACCCCGACAAGCCGATACGATTGATTGTGCCGTGGCCGGCCGGTGGCGTTGTCGACAACGTTGCCCGAGTGCTGATGCCCAAGGTTGCCGAAACTCTGGGACAAAGCATCATCATTGAGAATCGGGACGGAGCGGGCGGCATCATCGGCGCGAATGATACGGTCAAGTCCAAACCGGACGGCTACACGCTGATGATGGTTTTCGACAATCTGGCCGTGGCTCCATCAGTGTATAAAAAGCTTCCTTTTGATCCGTTCAAGGACCTTGCTCCTGTTTCTCTGCTCGTGCGGGCGCCTTTGGTGCTGGTCGCGACCGAACACTTCGCCGCCAATAATGTTCAGGAGTTGATTCAGTATGCCAAGAAAGAGCCAGGCAGAGTGACCTTCGGCTCGACGGGTCCTGGCAGCTCGAGCCATCTGACCGCGGAGCTTTTTGCCCAGGCGGAGGGTATCTCCCTGCTCCACATCCCTTACAAAGGCGGCGCCCCTGCGCAAAACGATCTCATGGGCGGGCATCTGGATCTGTTCTGGGGCAGTACGGCGTGGACCAAGCCTATGGTCGAATCCGGCAAAGTGAAGGCACTCGGCCAGGCTGGACTCAAGCGCAGTTCCACCTATCCCGATCTCCCCACCGTGGGAGAGCAAGGAGTTCCAGGCTTCGAGGCCTATTTATGGATGGGTCTGGCGGCGCCGAAAGGCACGCCCGATGCCGTGATTGCGCGCTGGAGCGACGCGCTCACCGCTGCTTTCGCCGATCCTGACGTCAGGAACCGATTTGCCGGACTCGGCCTGGAGGTGGTCGGAAGCTCGCCCGCGGAATTTGGCCGCTTCATGCGTGCCGAGCACGATAAATGGGCTCGCGTCATCAAAGAGGCGCATATCACTCTTCAATAAGTCGCAGTTAGACGTAAAGGCGTTCGCCTTCTTTTGCGGTAATCCTGCCGAACCACAACTCGCGCAAGCCGATAGCGCTTTACTGGTTCCGTTTCAAGTATTAGTTGCAGCAATGGCTACCGGCTAGCCCTTAGCATTGGCTGGACCGGATTAACGCTGGCTCGCGGTTTCCGGCCAGTAATAGTCATCGGCATAGATGCGTCCGCCGAAAATTGCGGTGCCGATGCGCACTTCGGTCGAGCCTTCTTCGATGGCGATTTCGAAGTCGCCGCTCATGCCCATGGAAAGGCGGCTCAGGTCGACGCCTGCAATCGCTTCGTGCTGCGCCTGGTCCCGCAGTTGGCGCAAGGTTCGGAAACATGCGCGCACGGCGTCCGGGTCCGGGGCGTTGATGGCCATTGTCATGAGCCCGCGCACACGCAGCGTGGGGGTTTCCTGGACGAGGCGGCGCAAAAAAGAGGGCAGTTCGTCCGGCGGCAGGCCATACTTGCTTGGTTCGGTGGATGTCTTGACCTGCACCAGCACATCGATGGCGCGGCCTTCTTGCTGCAGGCGCCGGTCCAGCGCAACGGCCAGCTCCATGCGATCCAGGGATTGCACTTCGGCGGCCATGCGGGCTATGTCTTTTGCCTTGTTGGTCTGCAGATGGCCGATCATCACCCAATCGATGTCGCAGTCGGCCAGGGGGTCGTATTTTGTCCGGATTTCCTGCGTCTTGTTTTCACCGAAGCGGCGCACCCCGAGGCGCACTGCCTCTCGTATGGCTTCTTCGCCGAAGGTCTTGCTGACAGGCAGCAGGGCGACCGAGCCGGGTGCTCGTCCGGCGCGCAATGCGGCGTTGCGGATACGCTCCTGGACCTGAGCCAGGCGGGAAGCGATGGAGCTTTCTTCAGTCATGTTGGGCGCACTTATGTAACGAGCGCCGCCCGGCGGGACTGGGCGGCAAAAAACAGCTTGCTTATTGTAGACGCCAATGTTGGCGCTATGTTTTATGCGTGTTCAGGTGTACTGGGCATGATCCAGATTTGCTTCATGTTTTATGCTTGTTCCGGCGTGCTCAACATGGTCCAGATCCTGTCCATGGCCTCGGGATAGCTGGAGTGAGAACTGCGGTACAGGCCCAACTGCAGCGTTATGGGTTTGAATATCCGGTCCAGTTCGATCAGGGCGCCGGACTTCAGTTCGCGCTCGACCAGGCTTTCCGGCAGCCAGGCCATGCCCAGCCCGGCCAGCAGCATTTCCTTGACGCCGGCCAGGAAGACCGACTCGTGGACGATTTCGACGTTGTAGCGCTGTAAAAGCGCGTTGAAATTATGCTTGTACATGATGCGGCCCAGAAAGCTGTCTGGAGGAAACGCCAGCAGCTTGACAGGTTTCGAGGCTCGCGGAGCGTGCAGGGCCTGGCCCTTTTTGGTCGGTGCGCTGAGCGGCACCAGTTTTTCGTGGCCTAATGGCAAACGGCAGGATGGGTGTATCAGCTTGTACAAAGGATCGTTTTTTTCTTCCATGCACAGCAAAAGATCGGCTTCGCCGCGCATGAAAAGCGCTACGCATTCGTCACGGTTTTCCGAGCGCACATTGAACTCGATCTTGGGGGCCTCGCTGTGCGTGAGCAGATCGAGCAGGGCCGGCAGGCGCGTCATGGTCAAGGAATGCTGCGTGGCCAATACGATGCGCGCCGAACCGGCATTTTCCGACTGCATGCGGCTGCGCAACTGATTCAGATCGCGCAATAGCGCGCGAAAGGCTGGAACGTGCCGTTGGGCAACGGCGGTCAGGCGCATGGGGTGGCTGCGCCTGTCGATCAGTTCCACCCCCAGCCATGCTTCGATCAGTTGGATGCGGCGCGAAAACGCCGGCTGTGTCACGTGGCGCAGCGCCGCCGCGCGCGAAAATGTGCCTGCATCGACCAGCGTCAGGAAGTCTTCGATCCACAGTTGCTTCATCGTGTGCCTGCCTATTATGCAAAAATGGCATAACGCGTAAGAAATATAGTATTGGGCATAGGTATGCGCTGTAGGTAAGATAATAGGCATCTTTCACCTTGGAGTCTACGATGCATCTTGCCGCCTTTCCCCGCGTTCGTTTTGGGCATTCCCCCACACCGCTTGAATTCATGCCGAATCTTACCCGGCATCTGGGCGGCCCGAATCTATATATCAAGCGCGACGACTGTACCGGCCTGGCCACCGGCGGCAATAAAACACGCAAACTCGAGTTCCTGGTCGCGCAAGCGCTGGAGCAGGGCGCGGACACCTTGATTACGCAGGGCGCGGTTCAGTCCAATCATGCGCGCCAAACGGCCGCCGCCGCCGCGCGCATGGGCATGAAGTGCAAGATATTGCTCGAACAGCGCGTGACCGACGCCAGCGAAGAATACGAAGAGTCCGGCAACGTCATGCTTGATCGCCTGATGGGCGCCGAGATCGTTGCTCGCTTGCCATCGGGCACCGATATGCAGAAAGCAATGGAAGACCTGGCTGCCGAACTGCGCAGCGCCGGCGGCAAGCCTTATGTCATTCCAGGCGGCGGCTCGAATCCTGTCGGCGCGCTGGGCTATGTGGCTTGCGCGCAGGAATTGTTGACTCAATCGTTTGAAACCGGCCTGCGCATCGATCACGTGGTTCACGCCACCGGCAGCACCGGCACCCAGGCCGGGCTGGTCGTCGGCTTGCGGGCAAGCAATAGCGGGATTCCCGTGTATGGCATCAGCGTGCGCATGCCCAAAGCCAAGCAAGAAGAAAACGTCTGGAAGCTGGTGCAGGCTACGGTCGACTACATGAAGTTGCCCGCATCGTCGGTAGAGCGCGCCGACGTTGTGGCCAATTCGGATTACGTTGGCGAAGGCTATGGCATACCGACCGATTCCATGGTCGAAGCGGTGCGCCTGACCGCGCAGCAGGAAGCCATTTTGCTCGATCCCGTATATTCGGGAAAGGGCATGGCCGGCCTGATCGATCTGGTGCGCAAAGGCCATTTCAAGAAAGGCGAAAACGTTGTGTTCATTCACACCGGCGGCGCCGTAGGCTTGTTCGGCTATCGGCAGGCTTTTTAATCGGCCATGCGTGCTTGACGCGTGTCCGCGTCGACTAACCAGGCTGGGAATCAGCCGGAAAAGTCAGAGTCACTGACAGCTCGGTTGATGGGGGCGGCATAGACGCCGCCCCGGGACGCAACACAATGAAGAAGTCTACATTGATGGACGACGCCCCATGGCTGTGGTTTTCCGCCGCGGCTTCGCAGCACGTGTTTACTCTTTCGGCGTGACTGAATTTTTTTGAGCAAAGTAATGGACGATGGTCAGTTTGAAGGCCGCTTTCTAGGTGTGCTGGGCGGCATGGGTCCCATGGCGGGGGCTGCTTTCATGGAGCGCCTGATTGCCCTGACGGAAAGCGAGTCCGATCAACAGCATGTTCCCGCGATTTTATGGAGCGATCCCCGTGTGCCGGATCGCCCCGCTGGGCACGCCGGGCACGGCGAAGACCCATTGCCATGGATGAAGCATGGCGTGAAGCGTCTGGTGGCGGCAGGTGCGCAAGCGCTGGTGATTCCCTGCAATACGGCCCATCTCTGGTACGAGCAATTGGCGGCATCCACTGATGTACCGGTGCTGCATATTGTGCAGGCGGTGATCGACGATTTGCGCCGCCAGGGCATAAACGAAGGCCGGATCGGGCTATTGGGCACGGCCACGACGCTGAAGCTGGGGCTTTACCAAAGCGCGCTGCAGGCGCAAGGCTACGAGCCGGTAACGCCTCCCGATTCACTTATTCAGGGTGACTGCGCCGATTCGATACGGCTGGTCAAAAACAACCGCTTGGCCGAGGCGTTCGATCCGGCCGCCGCATGCGTTGCTTATTTGCGCGGGCAAGGCGTGGATGCCGTCGTGCTGGGCTGCACCGAATTGCCTTTGGCGCTGCCGCATCCCTTGCGCGCCGGCCTGGGCGTGGCGATTACCGACTCCATCGATGCGCTGGCTTTAGCGGGCCTGGCCTGGTATCGCCGCGGCCTTGGGGTTTAGCGCTCTAGTTCGACTGGCGCTTACTTGGCGCGGTTGTGCCGGCAGAGGCGATGCCAGGATGTTGTGGCTGAGCAGGGGAGTTTGGGTTTTTTGCTGACGGGGTTTATCTTGTCTGCGGTCGCTTGAATTGTCTGTTGGCGGTGTTCGTATTTGCTGGTGGAGTGCGTATTTCTTGTGCCGTCCGTCGGGGGTAAGGCCTGTGGCGTCCAGCCCGGTCGGCCGTTCAGGCGCCTGCGCGCCTGACACCGCGAGCTAATCTCGTCCGGCGGCCGCTGTCTGGTGGGGTTCTTCTCGATGGCTTGCGCGGCACGCCTGCCTTCGATTCCGCTTGCTCGGCCTCCAACGGGCTGGCCGCCACAGGCCTTACCCCCGACGGACTCTGGTGTGTCTCAAACACGGGCGCTGGCACGATATGGGTTCTTGCGCTTGTTGGGTCGTGTTGTTGCTGATCGAAGACGTTACAGTGCCCGGCAATTTCCGGCCCCTACGGGTGGGCCGAAAATAGCCTTACGCGGTTGGGCATGCGACGGGGGCTGTCGATTCGACAGGATTACGGTCAATCTCGCAAATATTGCCGCGCAAGATGCTCACAGGCTTGGTGGCTGTGATCAGGGCTGTGAGTACCTTACACAGATTTTGGAATGGGGGGCCGAGCGTATAGAGGGATACAGCAGCCACGAAATCATCGGGCAGCATTCCAGCCGCTTTTTTCCGACGCGGATTTCGCGGCCGATGCATGCCTGAGCTCCCGCTTGCGTGACGTGATCGGCGCACGAAAACACCCTCCACGTTACGGCAATCGCGTATGGTCCTCTTGCCCCGTGCAGGGGCGAGAGGACCGGGCACTGCAAACTCTTTCGACTCAAAAACCTGTAGCCAACGAAGCGCAAGAGTCCGAACCGTCCCGGCAACCGTGACCACAAGACACCACAGTCCGTCGGGGGTAAGGCCAGTGGGCGCCAGCCCGTCGGAGGCCGAGCAAGCGGAAACGAAGGAAGGCGTGCCGCTGAGGTGACCGAGAAGAATTTCAGCAGGCAGCGGCCGCCGGACAAGCGCGCGGTGTCAGGCGCTGTGGGCGCCTGACCGGCCGACCGGGCTGGTTCCCACTGGCCTTACCCCCGGCGGACGGCACCACAAACCAAAACACCGCCAGCAGACAATACGACTACCGCCCGCAAACAGACCACCGCCGGCAACCAATACGAACCCCGCCAGCAGACGACCCAAACAATGTGACACCTTGGCTCGCACCGCCGGGCGATCACATCGACATCCCCTGCTACGGCCATCCGCAGCGGCCTAAGTAAGCGCCATTCTTCCTAGTTCGACATCAGCGCCTGGTGCACCTGGGCGGTGATTTCATACGAGCGCAGCCGTGCTGCATGGTCGAACATATTGGAAGTAATCATCAATTCATCGGCCCCCGTCTTGGCCAGGAAGGCCTTGAGCTGGGCGGCCACGGTATCCGGCGCGCCGATGGCTGAACACGACAGCACATGGTCCAGCAGTTCTTGCGCTTGCGGGCCGATCTGGTCCAGATAGCCGTCAAGGGGCGGCGGCAAGCGCGAAGGCCGGCCGCTGCGCAAATTGACGAAGGATTGCTGCCATGAGGTCGCCAGGAACTGTGCCTGTTTATCGGTATCGGCGGCAAACACATTGAAGCCCAGCATGACATAAGGCTGGTCCAGGTGTACCGACGGCTGGAAGCTGCGTCGATATAGTTGGATGGCCTGCATCATTTGTTGCGGCGCAAAGTGCGAAGCGAAGGCGTAAGGCAGGCCCAAAGCCGCCGCCAGTTGCGCGCCGAACAGGCTGGAGCCGAGGATCCAGACCGGTACATTCAAGCCCTTGCCGGGGACCGCCAGCACATTTTGCCTGGGGTCGTCCGAAAGGTAATCCATCAATTCCACGACATCGCGAGGAAACTCATCGGCATCCGATGAGAGATTGCGCCGCAAGGCGCGCGCGGTAATCTGGTCGGAACCCGGCGCCCGGCCCAGTCCCAGGTCGATGCGGCCTGGGAATAGCGATTCCAGGGTGCCGAATTGTTCGGCGATGACCAGCGGCGAATGATTCGGCAGCATGATGCCGCCCGCGCCTACGCGTATGGTCGAGGTGCCGGCGGCGACATGGCCGATAAGTATGGACGTTGCCGCGCTGGCGATGCCCGGCATGCCGTGATGTTCGGCCATCCAGTAGCGTTTATAGCCCCAGCGTTCGCCATGCTGGGCAATGTCCAGGGTATTGCGGAACGAAGTGGCGGCGTTGCTGCCTTCGGTGATGGGGGACAGGTCGAGTATGGAAAATGGGGTCATCGTAGGTAGTTGGGGCCGCGGGAAGATAAATCAATGGCTGCGAGACTTAGAATTTACCGGATTTTGCTCCGACGCGCGCTCCGACCACCATTTCGGTGATCCAGCTTATCAGGATGGAGGTATAGGCTTGCTGGCAGGCTTTTTCACTTAAGGCATGATCGGCGCCGTCCACGACTCGATGAGTCAGGGAATGCGAATTGCGGAATGCGGCCCGATAACTCATGATGGTGGCGTGCGGCACCAGGTGATCGTGTTCCGATTCAACAATCAGCACATCTCCCCTGAAAGCTGCGCACGCGGCAAGCGCCCGGTTTTCCTCGGGGGTTACGGGCGCGCCCCGGTAAACGGCCAGGTCTTCGCGATTCAATTGGCGCTTGGGCAGTTTCCATTCGGCGTCCCGGTACAGCGAGGGCACCCGCATCGATAGCCATTTCACGGGCCGCAAAGTCGTCAATATGGTGGACAGATAGCCGCCGTAACTGGTGCTGACCACGGCAATGGAAGAGGTGTCGATGGCGGGGTGCTGCGCTAGGAGATCGTAGGCGGCGATGATGTCGCGCAGATTGTCTTCGCGCGTTACGGTCTGTTGGCGGGCCGAGCCTTTTTCATGGCCGCGCAGGTCGAAAGTAAGGCATACGCAACCCAGTCCGGCTATGCCTCGGGCGCGATCCAGGTCGCGTTCCTGGCTGCCGCCCCATCCGTGCACGAACAGCACGCCGGGCACCTTGGATTGCGGCGCCAGGAAAGTGCCCGCCACATGTTCGTCCTGAACCACTATTTCCACCGTTGTGCTGCTAGTTCCCATAAGGCTCCACCATGACATATTTTCGGATCAGGCCCAGGTCCTGGTCTTCGCCTTGCCAGACTTCGACAGCGTGAGAAGGGGGCTGGGCTTGCTGGCCGAAAATTTCCAGGGTGCTGGCGCGAACGATCCGAGTATCCGCTTGCGCATGAAAGATTTCAAGCGCGGCGATTTCCGCGCTGCTGGCTCCGCCTGTGCGCCAGGATTGCTCCAGCACGCCGAAGCGCAGCGTGCCGCGGCTGTCCATGCCGCTGGCGACATCGTAGTTGCGCCGCGAGGCATAGAAGCCGGCGAAGCATTGCGCTGCGGCCTGATCGTAGGCTTGCGCCTTTGAAATGGCGGTTCGAAAATCCGGCGGCAAATCCACCTTGCCCAACGCATCGAAGCCGCCGCGCGCGACAATCAGGTCGGATCCGCCATACACCATTTCGCCGTGGTTATCCGGCGTCAAGTGCTGAGTACCGACATAGCTTGCCACCAGGTTTGCCAGGCGGACCTGGCCGACGCTATAGGTTTTTACGTCGTCCAGATGCTCCTCGAGCACCACGCCGCAGTCGGCCAGACGCTCGGTGCTCAACGCCTCTAGCGCCAGATGAAGTTCGTCCATCGCGGTGATCAGGACTTGGCCGCGGCCCGCCGTGGCATGGACAGGCTTGATGCGCAGCGGTCCATACTGCAGCAATTGTTCGCCCGCTTTACGGGCATCATCCAGGTTGAAGCTGGTAAAGCCGCGCAGGACGGCGTCCTGCACCAGTCGCCCGAAATCGTGCGACCATCCTGGCGGCGCAAAGGCTTCGGGATGCAGCAGGCCGTGGCTAATGGCTTTGGTGGGCATGAAGGCGTGGGGCGCTACGCCGCCGAAGAGATCGTCTTCGGTCTTGATACCCAGGCGTTGGATGACCTCCGTGCCGATAAGGGTATCGCTGGGCAGAAAGTAAAGTCGTCCCGCATAGCTGCGTTCTGCGTCGTATTCCCCGTCAAACTGCATGCCGAGCATGCGGGCAATACGTCTGCCCAGTTCGAAATGCACTTGCCTCTCATGCTCGGGTTCATGCACGCGGGCCGGATATATCAGCACGGTTCCCAGGCGCGCGCTGGGTGTCTCCTGTTCGCCGCTCATCGATCAGGCAGCCGGCTTATTGGGTTTTTTGGTACTGATGGACACCGGATCGCTGGCGGGAAAGCTTTCTTCCAGCCCTTGATCGAGGGCTTCTTCCGAAGGGCGCGACGCCTTCTTTTCCTTGTCGCCGCCGGGATTCTCCCGCTGCGCGGCCGGCTCGGCCGCGGGTTCCGGCCGCGCAAGTGAGACCGAGGCCGGATCGCTGGCCGGAAAGCTTTCCTCCAGGGCGCTATCCAGCGCGGGATTCTCCTTGTCAGGATGATCGCGGCGTGTCGGAAAAGGCGTCTTGTCGTTTTCGGGGCGTTTGTTGGCTGGTTTCATGCTGCGTTCCTTAAAACGAGTGTTATTTCGCAACCTGTACTTGCGGCAATGCTTTGAGTTGATCCTTGGTGTATCCCTGCAGTGTCATTTTTTCGTCGGCCAAGGTGACTTTGTCGAAGGGAATGGCGACATCATGCGTTCCCATACCCAGGAAGCCGCCGGCGCCTATGACGAAATAAGCGGCTTTACCGTCGGAGGCCAATACCACATCGCTGATTTCGCCGACTTTCTCGCCGGTTTCGTTGTGAACGGTTTTCCCCATGATCTTATCTTTTACGCTCCAGCCGCTAATGGCTTCGGTCATGGCGGCGCTTTCGGATGTGCCGGGGGCGCCTGTGCCCGCGGGGGTGGAGCTGTTCATGGGAGGAGCGGCGGGCGTGGATGGTTCGGCCTTGCCGCTGGGGCTGGACGGGGCCGGCGCAGTCGTCTGAGCATGCAGCGCGGGGGCGGCGAAAAGAGGCAGCGAGCATGCGGCGATGGCAAGAAGTTTTTTCACGATTATCTCTCCTGTTAAAGGCGAAAGAGCCACACCCCTCTCAGCAAACGCCATGCCGCCCGAGCCCGGGCATGCGACTTGCTTGCCGCAAACCCGCAGCGGCGCCGTTTGCCGTTGAACCATAAATCAAGACTTTACAAAGGGAAAGCCGATGCTATACACCATTGCAGTGATTCTGATCATCCTGTGGTTATTGGGACTCGTGACGTCATACACAGTAGGTGGTTTTATTCACATTCTTATTGTGGTGGCTATCATCATGGTCCTCGTGCGCTTGATCAGCGGCAGATCGCCCTGAGAAGGCGAGGCCGAATGGTCTGTTGACCGCCGTTACGGGGATGTGATCGGCGAAGGTGCTGGTCAGTTATCGAGCAAGGGATTCAACTCTTTGTTATTACTGTAATGTTTCGGGTAATCAAAAAGTTGTCCCAGCGCTTATCCACAATTTGCGGGGATAAGTCGATTCCGCTGGCCCGCATTTTTGGCCGATTTTCATCCAGCGGTCATATATGCTTGATATAAAAGGGTTCTTATTAGTAGTGCCCATGTTGTCCTTGCGCTTATCCACAGACGGCGGGGATAAGTATCGAGGATGAGTTCCCGCACGGCTTCTCGGGCGGCGCGCCTGCGCATCAATCCGTCCTACAATGCATAGCCATAGCCGCCAGCCTGGATGATTCATGGCCGGATTCGCGTCGCCTGGGGGTGGTCCGGCAACATTGCGCCAAACTGCGCAAAACATCCGCGGCGCGTAAGCCCATGCCTTAAAGGTGGACAAAACATGCTGGATTCATTTAACAATATTGTCGCGTCGTTGCCTGGCGTCGAATACCTGGCGCTCAATCTGCTTGTAACGATTGCCATACTGATCATCGGCTGGATAGTGTCGTCCTTTGCCGGGCGCAGTGTGCAAAAACTGGCGGCGCGCTCTTCAAAAATCGACCCTACCATTGTGCCCATGGTCTACACCTGCACGGTGTGGGCCATACGTATTTTCGTGATTGTCGCCGTGCTGGCGCGCTTTGGCGTACAAACGGCCAGCATTATCGCCGTGCTGGGCGCCGCCGGGCTCGCCATAGGCCTGGCCTTGCAGGGCACCCTGCAAAATATTGCCGCGGGCATCATGCTGCTGGCATTGCGTCCCTTGCGCGCGGGCGAATACATTTCGGTGGTCGGCAAGGGCGACGGCACTGTCGCTGAAGTGGGGCTTTTTCTGACTCGCCTTATTCAATTCGATGGCGTGCATATGACCCTGCCCAACAGCCTGATCTGGGGCAGCACCATCATCAATTACAGCCGCAACGCCACGCGGCGGCTGGATGTCGAGGTGGGTGTGCGCTATGGCGAAGATATCGAGCTGGCCTTGCGCGAATTGCGCAATCTGGTTGAAACCCATGAATTCGTGCTGCCGGACCCTGCGCCCCAAGTCATGGTGACCGAATACCGTGAAAGCACCGCCGTGGTGAATATGCGCATGTGGGTCGAATCGGCCAACTATTGGGATTTGCGTTTCGATTTATACCGCAATGCCTTGCAGGTGCTGGGCCGCGCCGGACTGGCATTGCCTATTCCTGTGCGCGTCGTGCAGGCGCAGCCGCAACCGCCGGCGCAAGAAGCCAATCAGGAGCCCGCCCGGCCCAAGCCCTGAACCTATCGCCTGGCTTTTCTGCCGGCCTTGCGCATCGCTAGATCTTGTCCGCAATGGTTTTCAGCCCGTCCTGGATCAGATGGGCAATTTCACGTTGCCGGGGCGCCGGCATGCGATCGGTGATGGCAGTAACACTGATAGCCAGATAGGGCTGATGCCTGGAATCGCACAAGGCGCAGCCTACGCCCAGGGCGCCGCGCACCGCATAGTTCCCTACGACCGAATAGCCGCGTGTCCTGGTGTTTTGCACCAGTTGCCGCATTTCGCGCGTGGTCATGCCGCCATATTGTTCGATTCGATGGCTGTTGCCGGCGATGATTTCATCTACCGTGGCGTCGTCCAGCTTGGCCAATAAGGCCATGCCACCCGAACCTACGCCCAAGGGTTGGCGTTTTCCCGCGAATGTAGCCAATATCTGCACAGGGTAGGCGCCGATCTCCCGCCATAGGCTGACCGATTCGTAGTTGTCGCGCGCAACCAGAAAAACCGCGTCGCCGGTCAGGGCGGCCAGCTTTTGCATTACCGGGAACGCCAGCTCTATGCGCGGGTCTTGCTCGATGCCCGGCACAGGAACGCTTTGGCTGGCCATGAAGCGTTTGCTGCCGCTGACATTTTTTGCAAAGCCGTTTTCGACCAAGGCCGCCAGCAAGCGATAGATAGTGGGGCGTTGCAAGCCGGTCAGGCGCGCCAGGCTCGTCACGCTCAGGCCGGTGTCGGGGTTTTCCTGCAATGTACGCAAAACCTGCAGGCCGCGTCTTAAGGTTCGGGGGCCGGATCCCGTATTGTCGGCGTCTAAAGTGTCCACGCTACGTACATGTATATATGAAAAAACATAAATTCATTGGAAAATTCCAAGACTATTATAGAACTGTCCGTAACATGGACACTATCACCAGGGAGATCATCTTGACAATTCATTCCAAGTTTGCAGCCGGGGCCAAAGCCGCCGCGGCAAGTATGCTGCTTGCCGGCGCCTTCGGTTTTGCAAGCAGCGCCTCGGCAGCATATCCCGACCAGCCTATTCGCCTGGTTGTGGGCTTTTCAGCCGGCGGCACCACCGATGTCGCGGCGCGTATTCTGGGCAAAGAAATCGGCGATGCCCTGGGCCAGCCCGTGGTGGTGGAAAACCGTCCCGGCGGAGGCAGCAATATCGCCACCGAAATGGTGGCTCGCGCCAAGCCCGACGGCTACACCCTGTACATGGTGGCCGTGACCAGCGCCATCAATCAGACGCTGTACAAGAATTTGCGCTTTGACCTGATCAAGGACTTTGCGCCGGTTTCGCTGGGCGTAAGGGTGCCCAATATATTGGTGGTCAATCCTTCCGTTCCGGTAAAAAGCGTGAAGGAACTGGTGGAGTATGCCAAGGCCAATCCCGGCAAGCTGAATTTCGCCTCATCGGGCAGCGGAACGTCCATACATATGGCCGGCGAGCTGTTCAAGCAACTGGCGAATGTCGATGTGGCGCATATTCCCTACAAGGGCAGCGCGCCGGCCATCACCGACCTTATCGGCGGGCAAGTCCAGTTCATGTTCGACAATATGCCGTCGGCCTGGCCGCATGTGCTCTCGGGCAAGCTGCGCGCTTTGGCGGTTACAACGGCCGAACGCTCCAAAACCGCTCCCGACGTGCCGACCATGCAAGAATCCGGCTTTCCTTCCTACGATGTGTCCTCGTGGTTCGGCATCATCGCGCCCAAAGGCACTCCGGACGACATCGTGAACAAGTTGAACGCGGCGATTCAGGCCGGCATGGCCAAGCCGGACGTTCAGGCTCGCCTGGCGGATCTGGGAGCCGTGCCCGCCAAGACCACGCCGGCTGAGTTCGGCGCTTTCATCAAGTCCGAGGTCGACACGTGGGCCAAGGTGGTCAAGGCTTCCGGCGCAACTGTCGATTGATAAGCAGTCGCCATAGGGCCGGCCTTCGGGTCGGCCTTTGTTTTTGTATTGATTTATTTACTATTGTCCGGGAAATGGATACAGAATGATTTCCAAGATTTTTGATGGTTTGCGCGAATCCTTGTCCGATGTTCCCGACGGGGCTTCGATCATGGTGGGCGGCTTCGGCCTGGCCGGCCAACCCAGGGAGCTGATCGATGCGCTGTTGGACCAGGGCGCCAAGGACTTGGTCATTATCAATAACAATGCCGGCAATGGCGATACAGGGCTGGCTGCATTGTTGGCGGCGGGGCGGGTGCGGAAAATCATCTGCTCATTCCCGCGCCAGACTGATTCCTATGTATTCGACGGCCTGTACCGCGCAGGCAAGATCGAACTGGAACTGGTGCCGCAAGGCAATCTGGCCGAGCGCATACGCGCCGGCGGCGCGGGCATCGGGGCGTTCTTTACGCCGACCGGTGCCGGCACGCTGCTGGCCGAGGGCAAAGAGCAGCGCACCATCAATGGCCGCGACTATGTTCTTGAATATCCGCTGCAGGCCGATTATGCCCTGATCAAAGCCTTGCGCGCCGACCGCTGGGGCAATCTGGTCTATCGCAAGACGGCGCGCAACTTCGGGCCCATCATGGCGACCGCGTCGCGCATCGCCGTCGCGCAGGTCAGCGAAATCGTCGAATTGGGCGCGCTGGACCCCGAAGCGATCGTGACGCCGGGCCTTTTTGTACAACGTGTCGTCGCTGTGGGAGCCGGACAATGAATCGCCTGAACCGTGAACAAATGGCGGCCCGCGTGGCCCAGGATATCCCCGATGGCAGCATCGTCAATCTTGGCATCGGCTTGCCTACCAAAGTGGGAAATTACCTGCCGCCCGACCGTGAAATCATGCTGCACAGCGAGAATGGCGTCATTGGCATGGGGCCCGCCCCCGAACCTGGCGCCGAGGACCCCGATCTCATGAACGCCGGCAAGCTGCCTGTTACGTTGCTTCCCGGAGGAGCATTCTTCCATCATGCCGATTCCTTTGCCATGATGCGCGGCGGCCATCTGGATATCTGCGTCCTGGGCGGTTTCCAGGTGTCGCGCACGGGCGACCTGGCCAATTGGCACACGGGCGCATCCGACGACATTCCTGCAGTGGGCGGCGCGATGGACTTGGCAATAGGCGCCAAATCGGTTTATGTCCTGATGGAGTTGCTGACCCGCGATGGGCAAAGCAAGCTGGTGGAGCGCTGTACGTATCCCTTGACCGGCGTTGCTTGCGTATCCCGCGTCTATACCGACATGGGGGTCTTCGATCTTAAAGATGGCCGGATTGTGTTGATTGACGATCTGGCGGGTATCGGTATCGCCGAGCTCTCCCGTTTGACGGGCTTGCCGCTGGTCTCCTGAGGCATTGCGCCAACGCCGGCGCCGGGCCGGGCATTTGCCGCCGGACTGGGCAGGGCTAGGGGCCCTCTGATCAAATCGCCCGGATTTGATCAGAGGGTCCCCAGGTTTTTTGAGAGGGGTCCTTAGGTTTTTTGCGCCGCCTTGATCATGGCGGTGCATAAGCCCCGCAGCATATCGACCTCGTCGCGGCTGAGCGCATTGCGGCCGAACAAATGGCGCATGCGCGGCATCAGCTTCTTCGGATGCGCGGGATCCAGGAAGCCCACTTCTATCAAGGCCTGCTCCCAATGAAGCATGAAGGCCTGCACCTTTTCGCCGGGCGCCGGCTCATCGCCGGCCTGTGCGCGCCCATCGGTAACCGGCAGCAAGGGCAGCGACGCCGCGGTGGCCAGGGCGTAGCGCAATTCCCAGGCAGCCAATTGCAGCGCTTGAGCGACATTCAGCGAGCTGTATTCCGGATTGGCCGGAATATGGCAGACGCGATGGCACAGGGCGATGTCTTCATTGGTCAGGCCCGATCTTTCCGTGCCCAGCACGATGGCCACCAGACCGTGCGTTTCTTGAATATGGCTGCAACTCAGCTTGGCGGCTTCGCGGATATCGCAGGGCGGGGGGCCTATCATGCGGGCTCGCGCCGTCAAGGCAAACGCCATCGTGACAGGAGCCAGCGCCTGTTCCAGGGTCGGGACAATGTTCACCGCCGCCAGCACATCGGTCGCGCCGCTGGCCAGCGATTGCGCTTCCGGCAGATCGAGCACATCGGGGAAACGCGGGGCCACCAGGCATAGATCATGAAAGCCCATGGTTTTGATTGCGCGGGCGGCCGCGCCCACGTTTCCTGGGTGGCTGGGATGCACCATAATGAACCGGACGCGGGAGAAAGCATGGGCCGTTTCGGGGGAAAACGTCTGAGTCATTTAAAATAGATGGTTTTTAATGTTTATTGCCTGAGTTTTTGCCTATGCAGGCGGTCGGATTTGGCTGTGCCAGGCACTGACAGTTTCTTTGTTTACTACGGAATTTTATGCACCCGATGCTCAACACCGCCATCAAGGCGGCACGCCGTGCAGGCGCCATTATCAATCGCGCGGGCCTGGACCTGGAACGCCTGCAAGTGGCACGCAAAGGGCCTAAGGATTATGTCACGGAAGTGGATCACGCTGCCGAAGAAGCCATAATCGATATTTTACGCACAGCTTATCCCGACCACGGTTTCCTGGGTGAAGAGTCCGGCACGCATCTGGCCGCCGGCCAGGGTGTCGACGAGCAGGCGGAATACCAGTGGATAATCGATCCCCTGGACGGCACCACCAATTTCATTCATGGTTTGCCCATCTATGCGGTGTCGATCGCGCTGGCGCAGCGCGGCCAGGTCACGCAGGCCGTCATTTACGATCCAACCCGCAATGAACTGTTTACCGCCACGCGCGGCGGCGGCGCGTTCATGAACGACCGGCGGGTGCGCGTCTCGGGCCAGATACGCTATCACGATGCCTTGCTGGGCGCCCATGTGCCGGGTTCGGCAGGCGTGGTGGCCGCCAATACGCGGTTTTCCGGCCTGTTGTCCGAATGCGCATCGGCTCGCCGGCTAGGTTCCACCGTGCTGGACCTGGCCTATGTGGCGGCCGGGCGCCTGGACGGTTATTGCGGCGTCAACCTGAAGCCTTGGGATCTGGCGGCAGGCGGTTTGCTGATACTGGAAGCGGGCGGCCTGATCGCCGATTTCGATGGCGAACAAGGCTGGATGAAAAGCGGCAGCGTACTGGCCGCCACGCCCAAGATTTTTACCCAGATGCTGGGGCACCTGCAGGGCTGATCGCCGCTGCAAGCCGGGCGTCATGCCCGGTTTTGCTTTTCAGCGTTGCCGCTGATCTTACGGAGCTTCTTGATGGAGTGGATGCTGGACCCCTCGGCCTGGGTCGGCTTGTTGACTCTGGTCATTCTCGAGATTGTCCTGGGCATAGACAATCTGATTTTCATCGCCATCCTGGTGGAGAAGCTGCCGCCGGCTCTGCGCGACCGCGCCCGCGTGCTGGGATTGTCGCTGGCGCTGCTGATGCGCCTGGTGCTGCTGTCGGTCATGTCCTGGCTGATCAAGCTTACCGATCCTTTGTTTTCCATTGGCCCCATGGATTTTTCAGGGCGCGATCTCATATTGATCGTCGGTGGATTTTTCCTGCTCTTCAAGGGTACGCTGGAATTGCACGAGCGGGTCGAAGGCCGAGCGGCGCATGCATCGGGGGCGCGCATGCATGCCAGCTTCTGGGTCATCGTTACGCAAATCGTCATTCTCGACGCGGTCTTTTCCATCGACGCGGTGATTACCGCCGTGGGCATGGTCAATCACCTGGAGATCATGATGATGGCGGTGATCATCGCCATCGGCCTGATGCTGGTCGCGTCCAAGCCCTTGACGCGCTTTGTCAACGGCCACCCTACCGTCGTGATCCTGTGCCTGGGTTTTTTGCTGACCATCGGTTTTTCATTGCTGGCCGAAGGCTTTGGTTTCTCCGTTCCCAAGGGCTATCTGTATGCGGCCATCACGTTTTCGGTCCTGATCGAAATGCTGAATCAATTGGCAAGGCGCAATATGCGGCGGGTCGATACGCGGCGGCCGCTGCGCGAACGCACGGCCGAAGGGGTATTGCGCATGCTGGGCAAGCGCCCGCTGATGGGGCCTGAGCAAGACTTGACCGAGACCGAAGCCCCCATGCAAGTCTTTGGCGACGAAGAACGCTATATGGTCAGCGGCGTGCTCACCCTGGCGGATCGATCCATCAATTCGATCATGACGCCGCGCACCGATATCTCGTGGATCAACCTGGACGATACACCCGCCGAATTGCGCGAGCAGATTTCCAGAGAGCCGCATAGTTTTTTCCCGGTTTGCCGAGGTTCGCTCGACGAGGTTATCGGCATAGGGCGCGCCAAGGAAATGATTGCCGACCTGATCACGCAGGGGAATATACGGCTGTCGCGCTTGCGCGATCCCATCATCGTGCATGAGTCCATAGGGGTATTGCACTTGATGGATACGCTCAAACGTTCGCGCGGCCAGCTGGTGCTTGTTACCGACGAGTTCGGCGCCATTGAAGGCGTTGTAACGCCTATCGATATCTTCGAGGCGATCGCCGGCGAGTTTCCAGACGAAGATGAAACGCCCGATATCGCGGTGGAAAGCGAGAACCGCTGGAGGGTGGATGGCGCCGCCGACCTGCATCATCTAGAATTGCTGCTCAATACGGACGACCTGGTCGATGACGACGAAGGCTATACAACCCTGGCCGGCTATCTTCTCGAACGATTCGGCCATTTGCCGCGCCCCGGCGCCAGTTGCGAACTCAAGCAGGCGCATGCCACGTTTACATTCACGGTATTGCGCGTAGAGGGCCGCCGCATTGCGACGGTGCAGATAGAGCGCGTTTATCATCAGGCAGACGATGCCAAAGACATGAGCGAATATGACTGACAGCACCTGGTTTTTGCTTAAGGCCCTGTTCCTGGGCTTGATGGAAGGTTTCACCGAATTTATCCCTGTATCGAGCACGGCGCATTTGCTGTTGATCGGCGACTGGATCAATTTTTCGTCGAGCGACGATAAAGTATTCGAAGTCGTGATCCAGTTCGGCTCCATCATGGCTGTAATGTGGATTTTTCGCGCGCGCTTGTGGCAACTGATACGCGGCACCCTGGCCGGCGAGCGCAGCGAGGTATTATTCCTGCGCAATTTGTTCATTGCCTTTTTGCCGGCGGCTGTCATCGGCGCCCTGATGATCAAATACATCAAGGCGCTTTTCCATAGCCCCGCCGTATTTGTGGTCACGCTGATTGTCGGCGGCCTGATCATGCTCTGGGTTGAACGCAAGCCGCAGTATGCCAAGCATCCGGGCGCGGCGCCGGCATCAGGCGACGACAGCATGGCTTCGCAGCATGCCACGGCGTTGACGCTGGAGCAAATCACCTGGAAACAGGCATTGGTGGTGGGTTTTGCGCAATGCCTGGCCATGGTGCCGGGCACGTCGCGTTCCGGGGCTACCATCATCAGTGGAATGATGGCAGGCATCCAACGGAAAACCGCGACCGAGTTTTCGTTTTTCCTGGCCATGCCGACCATGCTGGCGGCAACAGTCTACGATTTGTACCGGAACAGCAGCGCCTTGTCCGATGCGCAAACGCAAGCGATTGTGGTGGGCTTCCTGGCGGCTTTCTTCAGCGCGCTGCTTGTGGTCCGAGCCGTGCTGCGCTTTGTATCCAAGCGCACGTATCGACCTTTTGCCTGGTATCGCATCGCCCTGGGCCTGGCGGTGCTGGCCTGGCTTGTATGGCGCTGATAGGGCAGGCAAAGTTGCGTTTGTCGGCGCAGGCCGCGGCAGCGTCAAAGGTGCGCCATTCAAGCTGAATAGGGTAGGTTAGGGCCCGTTGACGCTAAATCCCCGCTCGCGCTGATATACCACCCGCCCTAGGGCAGCCGGTGCAGGGCAGGGCCGTGGCGGTCTATTGCCAGCCAACCCCCGCGCGGCTCGGTAATATGGTCGTAATCCCAGTCGGGCAATACGATGCGGCTGCGGGTTTGTCCGCCGGCAGTCAGGCTGTGGATGGCGGGCCGGTGCGTATGGCCGTGCACCAGAACGCCGACCCCGCTGTCCAGGAATGCCTGCTCGATAGCGCCCGGGTCCACGTCCATAATGCCGGCCGATTTGTCGCGATTGGCCGCCATGCTGCGCTTTCTTGCCCAATCGGCAATCCCGCTGCGCAGTTTCAGGCTCAGGGACAATAGCGCCTTTTGCACCATGGGGTTGCGCACTATGCGCCGCAGGCGCTGGTATGCGCGGTCGGCGGTGCAGTATTCATCGCCATGCGAAAGCAGCACTTGGCCGCTGTCGGTGAGCAGGCAGGCCGTTTCCGGCAGCAATTGCCCGCCTACGCGTCGGGCCAGCGCCGGACCCATTAAAAAGTCGCGGTTACCGCGACCCAGCCATAAGGGAATTTTCCCCGATACCGCGGCAAGCTTGTCCAGCGTTTGCGACAACCATTCGGGTGGCGAGGACAGCGCGAAATCATCGCCTATCCAGGCATCGAAAATATCGCCGCATAGAATCAAGGCATCCGCCTGGGCGCATGCCTTGTCCAGAAACAGATGGAACGCGCGGGCAGTGGCCGGCGTGTCGGGCCCCAGATGGATATCCGAAGCAATCCAGATTGTGCCCGCCAGCGCTATCTTATTCGACAACCGTCGCTTTTTCGATGACGACATCTTCAACCGGAACGTCTTGGTGGAAACCTTTATTGCCGGTTTTTACCGCCCTGATCTTGTCGACGATTTCAGTGCCTTCGATGATTTTGCCGAAAACCGTATAGCCCCAGCCGTTGGGCGTAGGCGCCGTAAAGTTGAGGAAGTCGTTGTCGGCCACGTTGATGAAGAACTGGGCCGTGGCGGAATGAGGATCGGAGGTGCGCGCCATGGCCAGCGTGTAGCGGTCGTTCTTCAGGCCGTTGTTCGCTTCGTTTTCGACTGCCGCATGCGTTTGCTTTTGTTTCATGTCGGCGTCGAAGCCGCCGCCCTGGACCATGAAATTGTTGATGACGCGATGGAAAATCGTGCCGTCGTAGAAGCCTTCTTTAACGTAAGTGAGGAAGTTTTCAACTGTTTTGGGCGATTTTTCGGCGTCGAGCTCGATGATCAGGTCGCCGTAGTTGGTGTGAAGTTTGACGTTGGGAGTTGTGCTCATAGATTTACCTTGAGTAGTGGTTGAAGCAGCGGCTTGTGCGGCGCCGCCCAGGCCGAGGGCGAGCGATGTGGCGCAGACAAGGCTAAATGCACATAGCGCGGGGCTGAACATGCGGGTAAGAAAAGAAAGTTTAGGCATGATATCCGGAGTGGGTTTGGAAGAGGTCAGTTTGTCAGCAGGCCGGCGGCGGCTTTGGCCTTGGCCTGCGAGCCGCCTACGCCCAACTGCGCGGCGTCCTGGAACGACTGCTGCGCCAGCATGAGCTGCACCTGGCCCATATTGGCCTTGGCCGCGCCATAGTGGGGGTTGGCCGAGAGCGCCATGTTCAGCGCGTCTTGCGCCATGTCCAGCTTGCCTTGCTTGACATATTCCGCCGCCAGGTTGTTCCAGGGTTCCGGCAGTTCCGGATACTGCGTGGTCATTTTCAGGTAGATTTCTATGGCGTTGTCATGCCGGCCCAGGGCTGCCAGCGCCCGGGCGTGCAGGAACATCAGTTGCACATCGGCACCCCCGCTGCCCTGGGCTTCAAGCTGCGCGCTGCGTTTTGCTATGACGTCCAGCGCTTCCTGGCTACGCCCCTGGTCTATCATGGCTGAAATCCGGTCGGTGATCTGCGAAGCGGTCAGCGGGATTTCGGTGTCGACGCTGGGGGTAAGGGCCTCCAGCAGTTTGGCCAGGCCTTTCCAGCCCTTTTCTTCAGGGGGGGCGTCGTTGAACAGCTTGTCGTTGGCTGACCGCGGCTTGTTCATTTGCACAAGCATGCCGCCCGGCTCATGGCTGAAGGCGGGGGTGTCTGGACCTGCATCCAGTGTGGCGGTAAGATCGGTGTGTGGCTCGAGGCCGGGCACGGGCGTCTGGGCACCGGCTGTTTGTACCGACAGCCCGCCCGCAACAAGGGCGATCGCTAATACAGGACAAGAAATTCGAAACACAGGCTGTGCACCTATATGTAAGGGTTGTGTTGGTGGTGTGGCATCAATGCTAAAACAGAAAGCGGGCTTGACTGGCGCTGCGTCGGTTTTGCCCGCTTGCTATACTTATCGACCGCCATTTTAGCCATGCTTTGCGCCTAGCACCCAGTTTACTGCAACCGGATCGGTCTGGTTCAGGCCCGCAATCGTAGTTACTTATAGATATTTACCGCAAATGCTGCACATTTATAACACCCTTTCCCGCGCCAAAGAGCCATTGAAAACCGTAGAGCCAGGGCAGGTCCGCATGTATGTATGCGGCATGACGGTCTACGATTTCTGCCATCTCGGGCATGCGCGCATGTTGGTGAGCTTCGATGTCGTGCAGCGCTGGCTGCGCGCCAGCGGCTACAAGGTGAAGTATGTGCGCAACATTACCGATATCGACGACAAGATCATTCGCCGGGCCGTTCAAAGCGGCCGGCGCTTGAACGAGGTGACATCGTTCTATATTTCCGCCATGCATGCCGACGAGCGCGCATTGGGCGTTGCCTCGCCCGATTTCGAACCGCGCGCGACCGACCATGTGGGCGAGATGCTGGGCATTATCAAGCGTCTTGAAGACAATGGTCTGGCCTATCGGTCGGAAGACGGCGATGTCAATTATGCCGTGCGCGGCTTTCAAGGCTACGGCAAGCTGTCGGGCAAATCGCTCGACGACTTGCGCGCGGGCGAGCGGGTGGCCGTTACATCGGGCAAGCGCGACCCCCTGGATTTTGTCTTGTGGAAATCGGCCAAGCCCGACGAACCGCCCGAATCCCAATGGGAATCGCCTTATGGCATGGGCAGGCCGGGCTGGCATATAGAATGCTCGGCCATGAGCAAATCGTTGCTGGGCCTGCCGCTGGACATACACGGAGGCGGTCCGGACCTGAAGTTTCCCCATCACGAAAACGAAATCGCTCAAACCGAAGGCGCCTTCGGCGGCACGCTGGCATCCATCTGGATGCATTGCGGCCCTTTGATGGTCGATGCCGACAAAATGTCGAAGTCCTTGGGTAATTTCCGCACAATACGGGCCACCATCGCCGCCGATTCGGCGCTGCCGGACGACCAGGCCGACTACCAGCCCAATCCGCGCGAAGCCGAAATGCTGCGCTTTTTCATTGTCCGCAATCATTACCGCAGTCCGCAGAACTATGCGCCCGACAATCTGCTGGATGCCCAGAACGCACTGGACCGCCTATACCAGACGCTGCACAACGTGCCGCCCGCCCAGGCCGATATCGATTGGCAACATCCTAGCGCCCAGGCATTTCGCGCCGCGATGGACGACGATTTCAATACCTCGGGTGCGATTGCGGCCTTGTTTGAATTGTCCTCCGACGCCAATCGCGGCGGTTCGGCGCAGGCATCCGGCCTGATGCGGGCGCTGGGCGGCTTGCTGGGGCTGCTGCAGTCCGATCCCGCGGTGTATTTGCAGTCGCCCAGCCGCTATCAGCGCGGCAGCAATGCCGAGGCATCGTTGTCGAATGAACAAATCGAATCCCTGATCGCCGCCCGTGCGGCCGCCAAGCAAGCGCGCGATTTCACCCAGGCCGACCGCTTGCGCGCCGAATTGCAGCAAGGCGGAATCGAGCTTGAAGACAAGGCAGGGGGCGCGACGCAGTGGCGTCGCGCTTAAGGAGGCGCCTATGTCGGATATTTCAATAGCAACGCAAGACAAGCCCGAATTCTGGGACGAGGCATCGGTACAGCTTATGGGGCGCGACCGCATACTCAAAAAGCTGATTCCCCGTCATAACTCCGAATGGCTGTCGCCCTCGGCTACGCCTTTCGTCACGCTGGCCCGGGCGATTATCGGGCACCAGATATCCGTCAAGGCCGCCGACGCCATGTGGCAGCGCTTTACCGACGCCTGCGGCCGCCAGCCCACGCCGCGCTCGGTGCTAAAACTGGCTGAAGTCGATGCGGGCTTGTCTGGCTTGTCCAAACGCAAGTCCGAATATATTCTCGATCTTGCCGTGCATTTTTCCGAGAAACGGGTCAAGCCAGCTTTATGGACCGCAATGGACGATGAAACGGTCATTGCCGATTTGTGCGCCATTCGGGGCATAGGCCGGTGGACGGCCGAGATGTTTCTTATTTTCAATCTGAGGCGGCCCGACGTCCTTCCTTTGGACGACCTGAGCCTGCTCAAGGCAATTTCGTTACACTACTTTAGCGGTGAGCCTGTTTCCCGTTTCGAAGCCCGGGAAGTTGCCCAGGCATGGGCGCCGTGGCGCACGGTGGCTACCTGGTATTTGTGGCGCAGCCTCGATCCGGCTGCTGTTCAGTACTAAACAAAGCGAATGCTCTAATCTGGATATCAAGCTCTTATGCGTAATACCTTCCTGGAATTTGAACAGCCTCTGGCCGAACTCGAAAATAAAATCGAGCAACTGCGTTTTGTTCAAACCGACTCCGCCGTGGATATTTCGGATGAGGTCGGGCGTTTGCAACAAAAGAACCAGGCGCTGGCCAAAAGCATTTATGCCAAGCTTACGCCGTGGCAGACCGCGCTGGTCGCCCGTCATCCGCAACGTCCTTACACCATGGACTATGTGCGTGAAATCTTTACCGACTATCACGAGCTGCACGGCGATCGCATGTACGCCGACGACCAGGCGATCATCGGCGGGCTGGCCCGTTTCAACGGCACGCCGTGCATGGTCATTGGCCATCAAAAAGGGCGCGACACCAAAGAGCGCGCCATGCGCAACTTCGGCATGCCCCGTCCAGAAGGGTATCGCAAGGCCTTGCGGCTAATGCGTGTCGCCGAAAAATTCAAGTTGCCGGTATTTACCTTCGTCGATACTCCCGGCGCCTATCCCGGCATCGGGGCCGAAGAGCGCGGCCAGTCCGAGGCCATAGGCCATAACCTGTACGCCATGGCCGAGCTTAAAGTGCCTATTATCGCCACCATCATCGGCGAGGGCGGGTCGGGCGGCGCGTTGGCGATCGCAATCGGCGATGTCGTCATGATGCTGCAGTATTCCACCTACGCCGTGATTTCGCCGGAAGGCTGCGCGTCCATCCTGTGGCGCAGCCCGGACAAAGCCTCGACCGCGGCCGAAGCGCTGGCCATTACCGCGCCTCGCCTCAAGGATCTCGGCCTGATCGACCGCATCGTCAACGAGCCGATAGGCGGCGCCCACCGGGATCCGGTCGTCATGGCGCGCCAGCTTAGCCGCGCTTTGTCGGACTCGCTGCGCCAGTTGTCCGGCATGAGCGTCGACCAATTGATCGAGCATCGCCTGAAACGCTTGATGTCCTACGGCCGTTTCCAGGAAACGATCAGCTAGCGCTCGCCATGCCTATCGACGCCTTCTGGCAAAGCTTCGGTTCGGCTTGCCTGCTGCGGGCCATAGGCCAGAGCCTTGCCGCCTTGCCGCAGCCCCCCCGCCGTTTCGCGGTGGCGCTCAGCGGCGGCGCCGATTCCGCCATGCTGGCGGTGCATGCCGCGATTCACGCTCGCCGCAATAATCTTGAATTGCATTGTTTCCATGTGCACCACGGTTTGCAGGAATCCGCCGATGGTTGGCAGGCGCATGCGCATGATCTGGCCCAGTGGCTGCGCCTGCCATGCCATAGCCGGGTTGTCAGGGTCGACATGGCGTCGGGCGCGGGCATGGAGTCGGCGGCCCGCGATGCGCGCTACGACGCCCTCCGGCAACTGGCCGATCAAGCCGGACTGCGGCATATTCTATTGGCCCACCATCGCAATGACCAGGCCGAAACGGTTTTGCTGCGCCTGTTGCGCGGTTCGGGGCCTGCCGGCCTGGCCGCCATGTCAGCCGTCACGCAGCGCCAGGGCTTGACCTACTTGCGCCCATGGCTGGACATCGACCGGGCGGTGATCCTGGATCAGGCCGGCAAGTTTTCGCAAGCCAGCAGCTGGACGCCGGTAAGCGACCCGAGCAACTCCGACGATAAATACACCCGGGCGGCGGTGCGCGAGCGCCTGGTTCCGGCTTTGGACCAGCGTTGGCCGGGATGGCAGGGCAATGTCGCGCGCCATGCGCGTCAAAGCGCCGAGGTCAAAGAAGTGCTGGACGAGGTTGCCGCCCACGATTTTGCGCAGTTGGACCCCGCCGCGGATGCCAGCCATTTTTCGCTGGCCGCCTGGCGCTTGCTGTCGGGCGCCAGGCAAGCCCTGGCCTTGCGCCACTGGTTGTCGCTGCAGGGCTTGCGCATGCCCACCGATGCCCGCCTGCAAGACCTCATGCGGCAATTGCGCGGCCTGCACGCCATGGGCCACGACCGGCGGATGCAAGCCAGGCACGGTTCGGCGTGGATACGCTGCGTCAAGGGCCGCGTCCGGCTGGATAAGGACGACGCGCCGCGGGGGTAGGCGGTCTTGTCATTGCGCCGGCTCGAGGCGCACACCATGCGGCGCTGGGTGGGGCCATCCTGTATTGTCCCAGGGCCGGTAAAACGAAGCGCTTGAAAAACGTTAAAATGATCGACTTTGCCTGTCCGGTGCTGATTTCCAGGCATATGCGGAAGTGGCGCTCATGTTGCGCATCGATCCAAAAGAAACACCCTTCCTTTAACGCAGAGTAGAAGATGTCCCTGATTGTTCACAAATACGGCGGCACGTCCATGGGCTCGGTCGAGCGCATCCAGAACGTAGCCAGGCGCGTAGCAAAATGGCATGCGGCCGGTCACCAGATAGTGGTGGTTCCTTCGGCCATGTCGGGCGAAACCAACCGGCTATTGGGTCTTGCCAAGGAAATCTCGCCCCAGCCCGATTCCCGCGAGCTCGACATGCTGGCCGCCACCGGCGAGCAGGCCAGCAGCGCCTTGCTGGCCCTGGCCCTGATATCGCAAGGCGTGGCGGCGCGCAGCTACACCGGCTGGCAAGTTCCGGTACGCACGGACTCATCGTTCACCAAGGCGCGCATCAAATCGATAGACGATGCCCGCATACGCGCCGACCTCGATGCCGGCCGCGTAGTCATCGTGACTGGCTTCCAGGGCATGGACGACGAAGGCAATATCACGACGCTGGGGCGCGGCGGCTCGGACACCTCCGCGGTCGCCGTGGCGGCCGCCATGAAAGCCCGCGAGTGCCTTATTTTCACGGATGTCGACGGCGTGTACACAACCGATCCGCGCGTCGTGCCGGAAGCCCGGCGCATGACGGTGATTTCATTCGAAGAAATGATGGAAATGGCCTCCCTGGGGTCCAAGGTCCTGCAAATCCGCTCGGTTGAATTCGCCGGCAAATATCACGTACCGGTGCGCGTCTTGTCTTCACTGACAGACCCCCTGATGCCGCTCGAAGAAGAAATGGCTTCGGGCACTCTTATCACTTTCGAGGAAGATCAAAAAATGGAAGCCGCCGTTGTATCGGGCATCGCCTTCAGCCGTGACGAGGCTAAAGTTACCCTGCTAGCCGTACCCGACACCCCGGGCGTGGCCTATTCGATTCTCGGTCCTGTCGCCGCCGCCAATATCGACGTCGACATGATTTTGCAAAACCAGTCCGTACACGGTACGACCGATTTTTCATTCACCGTGAACCGCAACGATTTTGCGCGCACGCTGGATTTGCTGAACAACCAGATCGGGCCGGCCGTCGGCGCGGCGCAGATCGTGTCCGACGACAAGGTATGCAAGGTATCCATCGTGGGCATAGGCATGCGCAGTCATGTGGGCGTGGCAAGCTTGATGTTCCGTACCTTGTCGGAAGAGGGCATCAACATTCAAATGATCAGCACCAGCGAAATCAAGACCTCGGTCATCATTAACGACAAGTATATGGAACTGGCCGTGCGCGCCTTGCACAAGGCGTTCGGGCTTGACCAGGTCAACGGCCAGCAAGGCGGCACCTGAACGGTAGTAGTGGTCTCTTCCTCAGAAGCGGGGACGGGTACATTTTTTGTCTAATCTTGCTTTGCGCTGGCCGGTTTTTAGTGTTGTAAACCGCTGTTTTACGTTGAAATCTTTCAAGACTTGATTTTGCTTTGGCCGCTACGGGCAGAATAAGGTTTTATCGTGATAGAATGGCGGCCTGTTTCGGAGACGTGGCCGAGTGGTTGAAGGTACTCCCCTGCTAAGGGAGCATGCGGCTTATACCCGCATCGAGGGTTCGAATCCCTCCGTCTCCGCCAGTAATTGGTAAGTTAAGGCCCTGTTAATTCAGGGCTTTTTCTTTTTTGGCAGTCGTCTGGTGCGGATTTGGTGCGGAATCCGATCAGATGATGCTATTGACGGCGTCCAGATTGCGGCCCATATCTGCGCTTAGAATCCATTTTGCATAGTCACGCATCATGACCGCCAGGCTATGGCCATGCTGTTTGGCTACCCATACTGGCCAGAGTTACACTGGTGTCGCGACATTCTTTCGGCGGCCTGTATCGAACCCCGGCCAACTTGAGTGCTGACGCCCATACTCGCCTTTGGGTTTGGTGGTCATGCCACGCGCGAAGCGAACGTCGCCGCTGGAGGCCTTGCAGGCGCCGGCCTGCAAGGCCCTGGCGCGGGACGAAGGCGAGATCCGAACGGTCGACCCGCAGGGCGACCGGGGTTCTTCTAGCGTCCACGCTAGGAGCATGGTCCTTACTTTTGCGCGTTTTAAATACGCAAAAGTTAGATTTTTCTTGTCTTAAGCCACGATGAATGCTAACTTTTACGTGTTTGAAATACGCGAAAGTTGAAAATATGTCACTCCATCTCGTTGGCGAGACCATTGACAAGAGCCGCAGCCACTACCTTGCTGAAACAGGCAGGCTGGTTCAACTGATGCGGGGCATTTACGTCGATACTGACGACGACATCGATCGCACGGTGATGCTCCATGCTGTGCGCATTGCGCGGTATCTCTACCCCAGAGCGTATCTGTCGGCGGCCAGCGCCGTGCTGCTTGGCCCCACTTCTGATGGGCGTCTCTATATCACAGGCCCGCGTATTCAGCGCAAGCGCATTCGTGGTCTGGAAATTGTCCAGAACAAAGCGCCTGAGCATCCGGCCGTCGCTTCTGCTGTCGTAGCCGACAGCATGGGTGAGTTTCCAGTCATTGTTTCGGCGCTGCGACAGCGTTTCCTGGAGGCCTTTCGTCTGCGCAGCGAACACGCGGCGTCAATCGACGCGACGATGCGTGAAACAATTTCCGCTCGCCTGATCGAGGAGTATGGCGATGCCAAGAGTGCCGCTGATGCGGTCTGGGCGCTGGCGCGCGAGAACGAGTGGTATCGTGAAGGAGAGGGCGCTGAAAAGTATTTGCTCCGCCGAACGTCCTCTATTGCGACCCGCAACGAAGCCGCTTTCGCTCTGACAGTCGCATGGCATGGCATGCGTCTTGGCGAACTGTCCCACGATGGTTTTGAATGGCGTTGGACCTCGACCGAGAGCAGCTCGGTCTTGCCGCCGTTGATCCGGCAGACCACACCGGGCCGGTTGCCGCCTTTCATCGTTTCGTTGTTGCCCGAAGGTTGGCTCGAGTCCGTTTTCAAGAGCTCCGACGACCGTGTCCTACTGCGCGAAGGCAGGCGATACATGTCCAATATCACGATCGCCGAGAAGAGCGGGGAACTTGCCGCGCTGCCAGCGGATATCCTCTCGACGCGGCTTTCCTCTTTCATGTCGAAAGGCGTCTTCACAGGAACTTATGCGGGTCCGGGGCGTGGTGCCATCGATCAGGATTTCGAACACAAGCTTGCCAAACTCTTTGAGAGCGCGGAAACGCCACGACTTTCGGGGGTTCAGATCAAGGCTCCAATGTTCCTGGCCCAGGACGGTGCCCTCAAACCGGCCATCGGTATTCCCTTCACTCACATTCTCAAGCCTGCAGGGACGAGTGGCTTCGAATCCCTGCCGATTGTCGAGTGGATCGGCCTTGCGCTTGCGCGCGGAGCTGGACTGGAAGTGCCGGACAACGCTCTTGTCGCTATGCCCGATGGTCTGCCGCCGGCACTGATTGTTGAGCGTTTCGATATTCGGACCAGCCCTCAAGACACGCTCATGCTGGCGATGGAGGATATGTGCTCGGTCCTCAATCTCGAACCAAAGGACAAGTACACAGGCACAATCGAACGTGTAGCTCGTGCGATTCGGCCACTATCCACCACACCCGAGGATGACTTGCGCCTTCTGCTGCAGCGTGCGCTCTTGGCTTGGCTGATCGCGGATGGAGACATGCATCTCAAGAACATGGCGATTCTCAAGATCGCGTATCCCGGAGAGCGGACGTTTCGCTCGGTTCGCGTGGCCCCTGTCTACGACACACTAACGACCCGCGTGTTTCCCCGTCTTGAGCATGACCGCATGGCCCTGAAGCTCAATGGCAAGGATGAGCGGCTGCGCCGATCGGACTTCGTCGCCGTCGCGACCCTCGCGGGCTTGCGCGCACGCGACGCGAACGAGGCGATCGATCAACTGCTGTCGCATCTGAAGAATGCGATTGAGGGGCTCGAACTCCCTGCAATAAGCCTCTATGGAGCGAACGCGCAAGCTGTCATGGCCAAGGTCATTGAACTGAGTCGGGGCCGCGTGGAGTCCTTTTCTTGACTCCGTCTCTGCCAGTATTTTTTAAATTAAGGCTCTGTTAATTCAGGGATTTTTCTTTTCCGGCATGCTCTGTGCTGATCTATTCTCGCTATAGTGAAAGGAGCGACATATGACAGCGAAAACAGGATCGGAAATTATTCAGGGCTGGCCCCAGGAATCGAGAGAAGCAGCACAACTGGTGATCGATAAATACAGCGAACCTCAGGAGGTCACGGATACCCTGCTGATCTGGCATAACCCTGGGCCGTGGAAGAGAATTGTGGCTTCCAAAGCCTTCTATCAGCACAATTTTCCAGCGGCCCACAATGACAGTATTGAATCGTTCATTGATTATCGAGTGCCGGTTGACAAGTTTGATGATATTGCTCGGTTCGATGGGAGTGTCATTGTGGAGAGGACGGTCGGCGAAGTGTCGGCCCGATGCCACGATGTAGAAGCGAACTCCCTGGCATTGAACCTTATGCATGACATTGTCACTGGCGCCAAGACGGTCGAGGAGGCGCGTGCTTATTACGCTCAGGAGTTCCTGGATTACCGCCGGAAGAAGCCCACTCCTTATATGGATAATCTACAGTTCGCCACTGCTGGCACCAATACCGCCGACCCTGACAGGCCAATCTTGAGCGAAGATGAAATTAAAGAAGCACGGGATAGCTAGGGTCGCTCGCATCCGGCAATTGATTCAAAGTCTGAATGGCTAGTGGCGTCCTTCCCGGAACTGCCTTCCGCTGGCGCCTAGTTATCTTCTTTAAGGGCGCGCGCTTTGCGTCCCATGATTCCCGGATAGCTTTGCGACTGCTCCAGACCGGGCTGCTTCAGTTTTGCCTGGTCCGGCTGGTTTTGGCGGATATGGCCCGGAGTGTTATGAGCGGGGTTGGTGTGGCCGGGATTCTTCCGCGTCGGAGTGCCCGGTTCGTCTATGCCTGAGCGATACTGTCCGGGGCTAACGGGTTCTTTCCGGCGCGGATCCATATCGTTGCCTTCTTCTGGATCGTGTTGTGAAGGATTCGTGGGCTTCTGATCGTGTGCCATGATAGTTCTCCGAGGGCATGCGCCTGGGCGGCTCCATCCGAACCGCCTCTTCAAGCGATACTTGCCGGTACGAAGCAAACCGTGTGCCTGCAACTGAAATGGAATGGTGGGCGCGGCGGAGGACGGAGACGGATGGCAAATCCGCATGAATCACGCATTGCGGGATTGGCTGAAGGCGTACAGGATGTAAATAGCCCTCCAGGGTGGAGGGCATAGTGCGGTCGTCAGGACTTATCAGGCGTCTTCTGCGGTTCTCTGTGCTTTGTCGGCCTGTCCGTTGACCGGACTGCAGTAGTTGTAGGTTGAGCTACATGCAACGCCCTTAGCGGCCGACGTTCGCCTCGCGGCTCACCATTCCTTTCATAGCGACTTGCTCTCGGGTTTGGTTCAGGCATGATGAACCTCCAGTGGGTTGGCATAACCTTGTAAACATCCAGTGCGCCCTAAGCTTCACTGGCAAAAAAAGCCCTCCAAAAAGGAGGGCATAGCGCCTACTTGTCCAGATCTATCCCAGGATTTAACGGGCTTGCTTTCGGTTGATCGTTCTTCTTTTTGACGGGTGATTTCAGCCCCAGCTCAGGCAGCAAATCTCTCTCCTTTCCGAAGATGCTTTGGTCTTCGCTGCTAGACTTGTTCTTTCCTGTTAACGATATATCGGTTTGGCCCGGTTCGATCTTGGCTTGTGTCATGAGGCATTCTCCTTCGCTAATCAGGGAAATAGAAAAGCAGCAAATATCGTGCCTTCCAGGCTAGCACTTGATAGTAAAAAAAGGGCTCGGGAGAAAGGGGGTAAGGCTCCTCATCAAGGGTTAAAATCTGCACCTCACAAATTTCAGGATCGCGGTTCGTGACAACTTCTCAGGTAATACAAATGGTAATCATGGTCGCGCTGCTCGTCGGGGTGACAGGGGTTGGCACAGTCGCGCTGTACCGGGCACGGCGCCCTGGCTGGTGGCTGCCGATAGTCGTATTGTTGTTTCTCTTTCTGTGGCCGTTTGCAAAGAGAGCGTTGGGTTAGCGTAAAAAAACCGCAGCGAATGCGGTTGGCTCGGTCGCTCTGGATGCTGATTCCACCTTATATGTCCAGATAAGGAAGCATCAACGCTTCGATCCATTCATGGAACATGGCCACTCGCCGTGAACGCTGGCGGCGGTGCGGATAGAGCAAAGATACCGGCATGGGAACCGCGCGATAGGCCGGCATGACCTCTATCAGCTCACCTGAGTCCAGCAGGTGCTGAACATCGAAACGTGGGATCTGGATGAGTCCAAGCCCTGCAAGACAACAAGCGACATAGCTTTCGGCGTTGTTCAAGACCACTTGGCTAGGCACGTCGATCTGTTGCTCGCTGCCGTCACCGGACACATACTCCCATGGCAGTTTTCTGCCGGTATTCGGGGATGCATAGCCCACGGCCCAATGACCGCCGAGCAAATCCTTGGGAAGCGCTGGTTCTCCGTGCTCACGCAGGTAGGCCGGGCTGGCGCAGTTGATCAAGGCAATGCGGCCGAGCGGCCGCAGCACAAGGCTACTGTCATTTAGCGCGCCAATCCGCAACGCGCAGTCGACGCCTTCCTGCACCAGATTGACGGCGCGGTCGGTTGAGCCCAGGATCAGTTGTAATCGGGGGTGGCGGCGCAACAGGCCTGGCAGTGCCGGGGCGATGATGCGACGAGCAATGCGGCTGGGCACATCGACGGTGAGTCGACCGCTTACCTGAAGCGGGCTGGTGTGGAACAAGCGGTCGATGTCTTCCGCTTCAGCCAACAGGATACGCACTCGGTTCAACAACAGCTCTCCGTCGGCTGTCGGGCGTACCTGTCGCGTTGTCCGATGCAGCAGGCGCACACCCAGCTGTTTTTCCAGTTGCTGTATGGCTGCCGACACCGAGGCGCGCGGCACCTCGAGGGTATTGGCAGCCTTGATGAAACTGCCCATTTCGGTGACCTGGGCGAAAATGCGGTACTGATCAAGTTTGTCCATGCGTCCGGTCTGCCAATATTTCAGCTCGATGCTGAGCCAGTTTGCTGAACCTTGCTGGCTTTCACCGCGTCGCTGTGGAGAAAATGCTAAATGAGCGCTAGCCCCCGAACAGCAGCAATTCCGGCAGGGCCGTTTCCGCACTTATGCCGATAAGCTTGTCTTCTGAATAGTGTATAGGGAGAGGGGCCATCCTGGCTATCGTCCACTCGGCAAGCTGAGCAACGACTGCGCATTTTGGCCCCGTCCATGTGCCGCGCCGGTTACCGGCATGCTTATTTTGTCGTGTAGCCGCCATTGATAAGAATGGTCTGGCCAGTGATCCACCACCCGTCGCTGACCAAGTGGCGAATGAAGGGGACTACGTCCTCGATGTGGGTCAGACCTGTTTTGCTGAATGGCGAGAGCGCCGCTGCCGTCTTGTGATAAGCCACCGCGTCCGCGCCTTCGGCCGGATAGAAGAAGGGTGTGTCCATTGGGCCCGGGCCGACCGCGGTCACCGAGATGCCGCGCGCTCCAAACTCTTTGGCCGCTGCCCGGGTGTAGTGCTCCACTGGCGCTTTAGTGCCCGCATAGGCGGCATAGAAGGGTGTGAAGGCGCCCAATAGCGAGGTCACCAGCGTCACGATTTTGCCGTTGTCGTTGAGATGCTTGCTGGCTTCCTTCAGGAAGAAGAAGGCAGCCTTGGAGTTGACCGCGGTCATCTCGTCGTACTCGGCTTCGCTGATCTCTGCGAATGGCTTCTTGAGCACCTTGCCGACCGTGTTGATGGCGATATCGGGCTTGCCGAAAGCGGCCACGACATCGGCAAACAGCGTTTGGACGGCACCGGCCGTCGTCAGGTCTCCCTGCAGGGCCAGGGCCTGTGAGCCCGCGGCCCGGATTGCCGCCACAGTCGCATCGGCATCGGCCTTGGAGGCTGCGCTGTTATAGTGGATCGCGACGGCTTTGGCCCCTTGTTCAGCCAGATCACGGGCTATCAGGCCACCGAGGTTCTTGGCACCACCGGCGATGAGAGCGACCTTGCCTTTGATGGAATGATCCGTCATGAGGATCCCCTTCGAGAGTTAATTGAACTGCAAGTCTAGGCCACCTCATTCGAGCGATAAACTATCTGCAATTGGATAAATAATCCAGAAAAACGATCTAATCGCAAACCATTCGATAGACGGACTCTGTCCAGGCAGCACCGTAGCTTTGGATGCTGCTAGTGGTAGAGTTATATTGAAGGAGTAGCTATGAACCCCTTAATCCAGCGATTGGAAACAATGATTGACGCAGGCAACGATAATTTGCTGCTGCGTTTTGGTTTGGGCAAAGCCTATGTAGAGGCTCTGCGGTTTGACCAAGCCATCCCTCATTTGGAGCAGGCTGTTTTGTTGGACGCCATGCACTCAAGCTCGTGGTTTTGGCTGGGCCGCGCCCAGTATGAACTGGGCAGATTGGGAGATGCTGAAAGAAACCTTGATAAAGCGATTCAGGTAGCGACGGAGAATGGAGATAGCCAGACCGTAAAAATGGCCCAGGTATTTTTGCGTCGGTTAAAGAAGACACAATAATGAAGCGCACGCTTACTGCAAAGCTCTCTGCTTAACTATCCCTTGGCGCATATTCTCATGCCGCAAATTTGAATCCCTTCGACCGAGGGTCGGGCGTCAACGTAATGAAGACGGCCGAAAGAGCGGTCAATCCGATCGACACGATCCACGCGGCGTCATAGCGCAGGTACAGGTCGAAGAAGTAGCCGCTTGCATAGGCTCCGGCCGCGGCGCCAATAGCATGTCCTACCGTTAGCACTCCCATGACAAGGCCAAGTCGCTCCTTGCCAAAATGCGCGGCCGAAAGGCCAATTGTTGCCGGAAATGTCGCATAGAACGCAAGTCCCACCAGCACGCTGAATGAAAGCAACAGGATGTAGTTCATTCCTACGAACAAAGGAATGATGAAAGCCAGGCTGCGCAGACAGTAAATCGCAATCAATAATAAACGCCTGTCCATGCGGTCCGACAAATAGCCGGCGCCAAGCATGCCAATCAAATTGAAAACCGCAAACACCCCATAGGCCAGTGTGCTCGGCATGGGAGGAAAGCCGCAAGCTTCGGCGAACGGAATAAAGTGGGTTTCGACTACGCCGGTAGAGGTGAAGCCGCAAAGGGCGAAGCTGCCGAACAAGCCATGAAATGCGCGGCTGCGCAGTACCGGTCCCAGCCCGCGGTTCACGGATCTGTCCACGGATGCGCTTGTCGTCGCCGGAGTTTGCGGTTCTCCACCGATGGCAAAAAACGCAATCAATGCAACAACAATGCATAAACCGGCGAATACGCCGAAGCTGTTGCGCCAGCCAATGGATGCGAAAAGCGCGGCCATTATGGGCAAGATGAACAGTTGTCCCGCCGTGGATCCCGATGTGGCTATGCCGATTGCCAAGCCCTGCCCCCGCTCCACGCGGCGTACTATGAGGCTGCCGACCACGGGTAGCGAGACCAGTCCGAACCCCAAGCCTCCAAATAGCCCATAGCCGAGCGCGAACTGCCAGTAGTCTTGCATCAGGGCAGTGAACCCCAACGCAAGTGCTAATCCAAGGCATCCGGCCACCAGTACCGGACGAGCGCCCCAGCGGTCGGAGGCATAGCCGCTACCCGATACGGCCACAGCCATGATGCACAACGCCAGTGCTCCGATGGCGGAAACTTGTCCTTTCGCCCAGCCTAAATCCTGAAACCAGGGAGTCATGCCTAGCCCGATGCTGGACCGGGCGGCGAAAGAGACGGCCAGCACGAGGAAGCCGGCGGCAAGGGCGCCCAGCGCTTTTGCCTGAAATGTAGTGCGAGTCAAGATCAATTCCCCAATGCCGCGGCCAGGCGGCACTCCATCGAAAATAGTGATCTTGCCCGTGGATGAACGGCTTGTCTTGAACGCTATTGCAAGCCAGGCACTTGGCTACTCGCAAGCTCGAGCATGTGCAATAGCGTTCAAGACAGACGATGGGCCAAGAAGCAACATGGCGGGATTGGTTATCACGGATATTGGAAGGATTGAATGACAAACGCATTAATTGATATGGCATCAACGCCGGAACGCTGCGTCATCGTGGTCGATTCGGAATTATCAGTGGGTCGAGCGGCTAATGCGGCAGCGGTAATCGCATTGACCGTCGGGCAGCGCCATCCGAGCCTGGTCGGCGCGCCCTTGGTGGACGCCTCGGCGTATGAGCATCCGGGCTTGATTCCCATTGGCATCTCTATTCTCGCTGCCAAGCAAGAGGAACTATCGACCCTTCGCGGCAAAGGCGTGCTGGTCGGCTGCGACATCATTGATTTTCCGACGCAAGGCCAACAGACAAACGACTACTCAGCATTCCAGGACGCGGTGGCTCAAGTCGCCACTGAGGATCTGCGTTATGTGGGAGTCGCTCTAGTGGGCGCTCGCAAACCGATCAGCAAGATAGTCGCTAACCTCGGGCTTCTGAAGTAGTTCAGAAAAAACACAAACTGGGACAGTGGTTGAGCTAAGTCAGTAAGCTAAAGGCCTGGGTAGAAGATGCCTTAAGCTTGCATTGCTTTCTGATAAATACCTGGTGTGATTCCCATTATTCGGCGAAACCATCGGGTCAGGTGCGCCTGATCCGCGAATCCAGTCGAAAATGCCACGTCGCCTAACGGCCTGTTTGTCCGGATGAGATTCATGGCAAGTCGCACGCGCGCCTGACGTTGATAGGCGTGCGGCGTCATCCCCGTCGATTTCTCAAAAGCACGATAAAGTTTGTAGGGGGGAAGTCCTGCGGCGTTCGCTATTTCTGTCAGGCTAACCTGTTCGTCCAGGCTCTGGTCGATAAATTCCTTGGCTATTCGAATTGCGCGGTCTTCCAAGCCAGCGCCGACGCCGCCCTTGGGGCCGTCAGCATGGCGCTCGAACAGTCTCGTCGCAAATTCTATATATCGCTCTTCTCTATAGATTCTTGATCCTTGAACTTGCGAGCAGCGATGGACACCATAAAGCATGGATGCCAATTCTGGGTCTCGAATGATAGGTCCCTTCAGATCGAGGGAGCGGCTTGTTCCTGCATCGCTGACAAGAGACTGCAAATAGGCGCTATCGACATATAAAGTACGCAGATTCCAGCCTTCTTTGTCGACAGGCCATCCGGCGTGCGGCTCATCCGCTTCGATTGCATACAGGTCGCCCCTGCGCGCCGTGAATTCTTGTCCTCGCATTTTTATGCGGATTGCGCCACGGGTCAATAATGAAAAGCATGCGGTATCGTGAGTATGGACATCGTAAGAGAAATCTGAAAAATGCCCGCTAAGCAATTCGGCGCCTAAATCAGGAGCGCGCCATAATGTAATGTCGGTTTGGATTTTTTTTTGCTGCATAAGCGGACGCCTCTCAATTCGCCAGTCTGTTATCTGTACTATTGAACCCAGCGTATTATCGGGCATAGCGTAGCACCTGCTTAACGATTTCGCCCATTCGTTGCGTTGACCCATTGAGTCCGCCCTGTAAATCAGTCAACCTGATTGTTGAATTTGAGCTTTGATGTCAGTAGCGATCGTCTACGATAGCTATTTGCGGTCAAGAGCGGCCTTATAGAATAGACAGGGCTTCAGTTATCCTCTGATAATGAATGAGGTGAACGAATGAATGTTAAGCGATTGGTGGCCAACTTCGCCACGAAAGATCCGGCGCAAGCCCGAGTTTTTTACCGGGACATTCTTGGCCTTGACCTATTGATGGACCATGGATGGCTCCAGACCTATGGGTCACAAGCCCAGATGACAGTTCAAATCAGTTTTGCCTGCGAAGGCGGCTCAGGTACGCCAGTGCCGGATATGTCAATCGAAGTGGATGATCTGGATGTGGCATATCAACGAATGAAGGATGCCGGTTTTTTAATCGAATACGGGCCGGCCAGCGAACCCTGGGGCGTTCGGCGTTTTTACGTCCGCGATCCATTTGGAAAGCTCATTAATATCCTTGTTCACCTTTGATATCGAGTTCTACTTGGGCTGCATGGTGTCGTTGAGCTATCGTCCCGAGTTTTCGAGTATTACTATTGTCGATAGCGTTACTCGCGTCCTTGAAGGCTGGACGGTCTCCGTCAATAGGGTTCTATTGACAACATGTGGCAACCATTTTGATCGGCAGGTTGCCCCGCATCAACATGAAGGAGAAAACCATGAAAATCGTTGTAACGAGTGTGCTTGTTGACGACCAGGCGAAGGCATTGGCCTTCTATCGGGATGTGCTCGGTTTTGAGCTAAAGCATGATATCCCCATGGGCGAGCATCGCTGGCTAACGCTCACTTCACCTGGCGATGCCGGCGGGGTTGAGTTGTTGCTTGAGCCCGACGCCCATCCTGCCGCGAGGCCGTTCAAATCGGCGCTCAAGCAGGACGCAATACCATATACGTCCTTCGGGGTCGAAGATGTGCACGCGGAGTATGCCAGGTTATTTGTGGCAGGTGTCCGCTTCACCCAGCTTCCGACCGCGATGGGGTCGGTCACCACCGCCATATTCGACGACACTTGCGGCAATCTTATCCAGATTGCGCAACAGGGTTGAACTGTTGACGGTATTTTAGCCTACGTAAGGCTAATAGTAGGGAGGTACGGAATTATGTCGAGCAAGCGTAAATTGATTATGCCCACCCCAGCGGAAGATGCTGCAATCAATGCGGGTATCGAGGCCGATCCTGATACCTACGAATTGAGCAATGCCGAGTTCAAGCAGCTAAAGCGGGTGGGGCGCCCACGCAGCGCTTCACCAAAGATTGCACTGACGGTTCGGTACGACGCCGATATTATTGAGGCGTTTAAAGCCGGCGGAGACGGATGGCAAACTCGCATGAATCACGCGCTGCGGGATTGGCTGAAGGCGCACAGGCTGTAAAAGCCTCTGTAGTGAACTGCGCCTCAAAAGTTGGACATCTGCTACAGCAGAGTCTGTCCAGTCGCGCTTGAGCCGGCTTTTTAAGCGCGTACGACGCCAGCCAGCAGGTATACCAGGCCGAGCGCCGCTTGCGCGATAGTTAAAAAAACAGGCTACCAGCCCAGCGCATAACTAGGCCGTCTGGGGTCGGCGGCGCCCCAGCGTATACCCGAGGCAATTTCATGCTTGACCATGCATAGGCTTCCAGCGCGCCAATTCAGGCTTCCCCAGGATCCTGTCTTGTGTCCCAACGCGGACAATTGCCGGGCAACGTCGCCGTCTATCTCGTCTTCCAGCATTAATTTTCCCGACTGGATCACATGCGGTTCGAATGACGAGGGGAAGCTGAAGCAGGCAAATCTGGGTGCTTCGACGGCTTGCTGAAGTGTCATGCTGAATACTTCCATGTTCAAAAACGTCTGGAGCATGGACTGGCACTGGACGTCTCCCCCAGGAGTGCCAAAGGGCATTACATAGCCGCCAGGCAGGATGGCCAGTGAGGGATTAGGGGTAAGGCGTGGGCGGCGCCCGGCGGCAATGGCCGCCGCATGGCCTGTTTGAGCCCATGATTGACTGCCGCGCGGCGATGGGCACAGTCCGGTGCCGGGTATGACCGGCGTATTGTAGGATCCATCGCTAGGGGTCGCGGAAAAGGCGTTGCCATGCCGGTCCACAACCGCGACATACGATGTATCGATAGCCGGGTCGGTGCGCGAGTTCTTTTGTTCTCCCCTGTCGGGCGTGATCTGGCCTTTGCCGGGCAGGTTGCCCGCGGGCGGCATGCCCGGCCAGGCGCCGTCTCTGCGGATTTGCGCCAACCGCTCTGCCGCATAAGCCTTGGAAAGAAGAATGTCCTTCGGCACCCGGCCTTCTTTGGGGTCGCTGTAATAGGCCTCGCGGTCTGCGAAGCTCATTTTTATCGCCTCGGTAAGCAGGTGGATGTATTCGGCCGAGTTGTGCTTTAACGTTTTAAGTTCGGAGCCCTCGAGTATGTTCAGCATTTGTAGCAATACGGGGCCCTGGCACCAGAAATCGCAACTGTAAATTCGCGTGTCGTGGAAAGAAGAGCTTATCGCTTCGGTGACCTCAACGGAAAACGAAGCCATGTCGCTCAATTGCAGCAATCCGCCATTTTGCTTGTGGTAGTCGACAATGCTGCGGGCAATGTCGCCTTTGTAGAAGGCGTCCCTGGCGGCTTTGAGCCCTTGGACACGTCCTTGCGAGCTAACAGAGCGTTCTTGATCCGCCATGTACTGAATGGTGCGCGCCAGATCCCGCTGCCGGAAAATTTCGCCAGGCTCGGGCGGTTTTCCTTGCGGCAGGTAAATTTCCGCGCTCGACGCCCACTTGCTGTAGCCCTCGAGGTGGGTTTTTATCATCTCCGACATCAGTGGGTACATGACAAAACCCTGGTCGGCGAATTTAATGGCTGCCGCCGATACCTCGGCAAATGACATGGTCCCGAAGCGTTCGAGCGCTGTTATCCAGGCGTCGGGAGCGGCTGGTATGACGGTTCGAAGAATGCCTGCCGGAATCGTGCCGTTGCATTCTTTCAGGAAAAAATCCAGCGAGGCCGAAGCCGGCCATCCGCCAAGGCCGGAAATGCTCCAGACTTTTTTTGTTTCGGCGCTATAGACCAGAATAGGGGCCACGCCGGCGAAATTGACGACATCGCTTTGCACGACACCCAGGGCGATTCCGGCGGCAACCCCGGCGTCGACAGCGTTGCCGCCGGCTTGCAGGATTTCGAACGCCGCATGCGAAGCCAGATAATGACCGCAAGAGACCATGTGCTCCAGGCCTGCAAGGGTCGGCCTCAGCGCGCCCGCGGAACTTCCTTTGGTCAAGTCTTCGGGTTTGGTTGAGTTATTCAAGATTGATGGCGCCAAATAGAAAATGGATCAGAATGAATTACTGTGTAGAGGGGGTATTTTTCTTAACTGAGTTATTTATTTTTTCTACTATCGTTTTTCTTTTAAGCGTTTCCGATTTGATGAGGGCGGTGAGTTCGGCAGGGCTGCCGCCGCCGGCCGTAATTTCGCGCTCATCGAAAATTTTCACCACTTCAGGCGTTTTCAGAACGGCGTCGATGGCCGCGTTCAGCTTGCGAACAATGGCGTCCGGTGTTCCTGCCGGCGCCAGCACGCCATACCAGGAGCCGCCAACCATGGCCGGGTAGTGCTGTTCCAACGCCGTGGGTATGGAGCGTAATTTGGGCAGCCGCTTTTCGCTTAAGAGTGCAATCGTTTTTACTTTGCCGGCCTTGATCAGCGGCAAGGTGGTGCCCGGGGTATCAAGGGTGTATTGCACGTAGCCGCCCAGCAAGCTTTGTATCAATTCCGAGCTGCCCTTGTAGGGCACATGGGTAGTCTGGATGCCTGTGTCGATATTGAAGTCTTCAAGAAGAAGGTAGTTTAAAGTTTCCGGGCCAGGCGAGGCGTAATTGATTTTGTCGGGATGCTTTTTCGCATACGCGACCAGTTCGGTCAGGTTGTTTGGCGGAAAGTCGTTGTTGGCGATCAGTACATAGGGGCCGCCGCCGATAAATGTTACTGGCTTGAGATCCTTTAACGAATCGAAGTCCCGTCCGTCAATTTGGGGCGGTACGGAAAGACCGGTGAGCGACGCTCCGGTGGCAAACATAAGGTTATAGCCGTCAGGTTTGGATCGGGCGACGGCCAGGGTGGCTATCATGCCGCTGGCTCCGGGTCGATTTTCGACGATGACTGACTGGCCCACCTGTTTGGATAGGTGCTCCGCCACGATGCGGGCTACGGTATCGGTTCCGCCGCCCGGGGGGTAACCCACCAGGAGTTTAATCGGCCGGTCAGGCCAGGCAGGTTCTTGCGCGTGGCTGGATGGGCTGCTCAAAATAAAACCCGCCAAGCCGAGCAGGCTGATCAGTAGGCTTTTTTTAGTCAGGCCGGTAAATGGGCCGAATTGCTTCATCGCAGTCCCTTCTTGAAAAATTGAACTGGCATCGCACGAGCACCGATATGTTAAATATCAGATTTATCGTAATACGATTGATTAATATCGAAAAACGATAGATATCACTTTAGTTAGGTTCCAGTCCAAGTCAAATACGGAGAAACCCTTGGATGTCCTCTCTCGCCATCTCGGAGCAAGGTAACTTGAACTATCGGTTTTTGCTGATTGCCCGAGCGGCGCGTATTGCCAGGGGAGCGAGTTCTTCCTTGGCCCTGGCCAGCGACCACCTGGGTTTAGGCACTGAAATGCTGATGGCGGCTATGGCATTGTGCGCTTCATCCAAGACCGCGGCAGCCACATTGACGTCGGTTGGAAAGAACTCTTCGTCGGCATAGGCGTAGCCGGCGAGCCCGGCTTCAACAATCATCTGCCGCAGAGCGGCAGGGTCGGTGGTCGTGTGCGGCGTATGTTTTTGAAGGTTGGCGCTGTTCAGTCTTTCATCGACCTCGGTAATGAGGCCATGGGACAGTACGATGCGTCCGGAAGCCGACGAAAATATCGGAATTCGTGTTCCGATCGGCATATAGACAGGTATGTGTTTGAAGGTATGAATCCGCATCACGAAGACCATATTGCCATCGTCGGGCACCGAAAGATTGACGCTTTCCCCGCATTCCTGATTCAACTGATGCAGAGTGGCGTGCGCGCTTTTGAAAAGATGTTCGTTGGCAAGATAGGTGTATCCCAGCCCCAGCGCCTTGACGGTCAAAGAATAACGTTTGGTCTGGGGCTTCTTTTTTATATAGCCCAGTTGTTCCAGCGTAAAGGCGGCGCGCTGAGCCGAACTGATGCTGATATCGCAAGACTTGGCAATGTCTTGCAGATTCATGGTTTCATACTGCCGAAACGCTTCCAGTACCAGCAAGCCCTTGTCGAGCGAATTAATGAATAACGTAGAAGTAGACATGGAGGCTTCCGGCATTGAAGAGAAAGTTGACAGGCTTTTTTCTTTGTAGCTAAATATCGTATAGCGAATTTAATTTATCGAATTACGATAAAATTCTAATCGATCGAAGGCTGGTACGTAAACCCAATCAACACTTACAGGACGGCGCAAACGGGATGGCTATCAGCACAAAGCTTCCTTCGGAAGTAGATGTGGCGATTGTAGGCGGAGGGATCATCGGCGTCAGCGCGGGATACGCCCTGGCCCAAGCTGGCGTCAGGGTCGCGGTTTTCGAGAAAAACACGCTCGCCTGCGAACAGTCGTCGCGTAACTGGGGATGGGTCAGGACGCTATCGCGAGATATCGCTGAAGTTCCTTTGGCCTTGCGCGCAAACAAGATTTGGTCCGATATACAGAGTCAGGTCGATGTGGGTTTTCGCCGCTCGGGCATTGTGTATCTGGCGGAAAATGAAACCGATGCCGAAGCTTATCAGCATTGGCTCGATGCGGCCCGGGCCTGCGGCGCCGACGCCGTGATGTTGGACCGTTCCCGCATTTTGGAACGTTTGCCGGCCAGCAATCGCAACTGGACCGGAGCCTTGTTCAGTCCTACCGACGGTGTTGCCGAGCCAGCTCTTGCGACGCTCGGCATCGCCAAGCTGGCCATCTCGCATGGGTGTCGCATACTGGAGCATTGCGCGGTGCGCGGGCTGGATGTTTCGGCGGGCCGTGTGTCAGGTGTGATTACCCAGCATGGGCTTGTAAAAGCATCCACTGTGCTATTGGCCGGCGGCGCATGGTCCCGGCTTTTTTGCGGTAATTCGGGTGTGGGTTTTCCGCAATTGAAGGTTCGCGGTTCGGTGCTACGGACCGAGCCCATCAGCACGCCGCTGGATCTGACGGTGAATGGCAAGGATTTTGTCTGCCGCAAGCGTTCGGATGGCGGCTACACCGTTTCTCAATTCGGGGCATCGTTCGCGGACATTGTTCCCGACAGCTTCAGATTATTCAGGCAATTTCTGCCAGCCTGGATGCAGAACAATACCTTTGTCAAACTCCGGTTCGGCAGACGGTTTTTTGAAGAGCTGTCCATACCTCGCAACTTTGACGTAGGTAGCGTCACGCCGTTTGAGCGGCACGGGGTGTTAGACCCCAAAGCCTGTGACAAGGCTGTAGGTGGCGCATTGCGCAAACTGGCCGAAGCGTTTCCAATATTCCGGGATGCGCGCGTCGCCCAATCCTGGGGCGGCTATATCGACGTAACTCCCGATGCGCTGCCGGTCATGTCGCAGGTTGATGCCATACCGGGCTTTTACCTGGCATCGGGATTTTCGGGCCACGGCTTCGGCATCGGCCCCGCGGCGGGAGAATTCATGGCCAACATGATGCAAGGCAAGCCGCTGGCTGCCGATGCCTTGCCGTTTAATCTGGCTCGATTCAGCTAGACCAGGTAAAAATGGTTCGCCCAGGGAAACCGCATTGTGGCGGATGCATTCGTTTTTCTGGAAAGGAAGTAGCCGGAGCGGCGCGGATTTCTCGCGCGGCATTAAGCCGCCGCGCTCTCAAGCTGCTGGCGCAAAAGTTCGTTCAGGGTCGCTGTATTCAATAGCGATATCACTTGTGAGCAGGCGGGCGACAGTTCTCCGCGCGGATAGCTGATGCCAAGCTGGCGCACCATTGTGGTTTCGGGCAGCGCCACCTCGCGCAGCAATCCCCGGACTTTCGGATGCGACATGGCGAGCCGGGAAAGAAAGCAGAGCAGATGGGTGCTGTCTATCACTTCGTGCAGGTAAGGAAGGATGTTGGTTTCGATATGCGGAGCCGGCAGCGCCAGCCCGCGCGACTGGAATACCTGGTCCAGCCAGAGCCGGCTTGCCACCTGGCGCGTGGGCAGGATCCATTGGTAGTCCAGCAGGTCTTGCAACGCGAAAGATTTGCGCTGGAAGATCGGATGGGTCTGGCTTGCCGCGACAACCACGATATCGTCGATGATGCCCTGGCTGATGAATTCCCCGTCCGATGAAACCACACCCACGATGATGTCGAGCTTGCCTTCGCGCATTTGCTCCTTCAGGAAATAATTGGTTCCCACCATGATCTCCAGCGCCACGCCGGGCGCCTGCCTCAGGATCAGGCCGCATATGATGGGCAGCAGATAGTCCGCCGTGATCGGCCCGCAGCCCAGGCGCACTTTACCCACGCTGCCTTTCACGAAGTCTTTCATGTCGCCCAGGTAGCGCTCGCTGGTTTCGCGCACTTTCCTGGCCCTGAGATAGAACTCCTTGCCCACCACAGTCAACTTCAAGCCGCGGCCCGCGCGTTCGAACAAGGGTGCGCCCAATTCGCTTTCGATGCGTTGAATGCACTTGGTCAAGGCCGGCTGGCTGCGATGCAGGAGGGCCGAAGCCTGTCCCAGATGGCATAGCTCGGCAATGGTCTCGAAGTAGCGCAGATCGCGTAGCTCAATATTCAATTGATTACTCATGGTGATTGATGGATCAATATTATTGAATGGACGGTTATAGGATAGTTGGCATTTAATCACAGAGCACACAGGGGCGTTCTGACCCATACATGTTGAACAGAGGAAAGCTAAAAATGAAGCTACATAAATTTCTTGCCGTTGCGGCGCTGATATTCGGTTCCACTGTTATTGCCCCGGCCGCAAGCGCCGCGGATAACTACCCCAGCCAACCCCTCAAGCTGATTGTGCCTTTCCCTCCGGGTGGCGGCACCGACACGATCGCCCGTTTCCTGGCCAGCGCGCTGAGCGAAAAATTCTCGTGGAATGTCGTGGTTGAAAACCGTCCCGGCGCAGGCGGAACGGTAGGCCTGGGCACGCTGGCCCGGTCCGCGCCCAATGGCTACACCCTGGCTTTGGGCCAGACCTCGAATCTGTCGATCAACCCCTACTTGTATGAAAAAATTCCCTACAACGTAGCGAAGGATTTTTCGCCGGTGGCGTCGATCGAGGCGCAGCCCATGGTGCTGATCGTCAGCGCCAAGAGAAACTTCAAGACCGTGGCCGATCTTATTGATTTCGCGAAAAAGAATCCGGGGCAATTGGCGGTGGGTAATGCCGGTACCGGCACGGTGGGCGACATTACCGGGCGGTTTTTTGCTCAAGAGGCCAAGATAGATATATTGCATGTTCCCTATAAAGGGGCATCGCCGGCCATGAATGATTTGCTGGGCGGCCAGATCGATATCTTCTTTGCCGCCACGCCCGCCGCCATGTCGCAAATGAAAAACGACAAGATCAACATGCTGGCCGTGACCACGCTTGAACCTGTGCCGCAGCTTCCCAATGTGCCTTTGCTCAAGGACACGCTGCCGGGCTTCGAAGCGGCCTCCAAGTCGGGCATTATCGTGCCGGCCGGAACCCCGCCGGAAATCATTGCCAAGCTCAATCAGAACATCAACAGCGTGCTCAGTTCGCAGGACATGATAGACAAGCTGCATGGCGCCGGCAGTGTGGTTCTGGGCGGTTCGACCGATGATTTCGCCCAGGAAATGGCGAAAGACTCGGCTAAATGGTCAGGCATCATCAAGGCCGGCAACATCCGCATCGAGTGACGCTTTGTTTATAAAGGATAACGTACCGCTTATGCAGGCTCCGTTAAAACATATACGCGTGCTGGACTTGACCAATGTGCTGTCCGGCCCCTATTGCTGCCATCAACTGGCGCTTATGGGCGCGGATGTCATCAAGGTCGAGACTCCCGGCACAGGCGATCTCGCGCGGCAGTTGGGCGCCGACACAGAGCTCAATCAGCGCTTCATGGGCTTGTCGTTCCTGGCCCAGAATGCCGGCAAGCGCTCGGTGACCGTCAACCTCAAGCACCCGGAAGGCAAGCGGATTTTCCTGCGCTTGCTCGAGGATGCGGATGTCGTGGTTGAAAACTTCAGGCCGGGCGTTATGGAGCGTCTGGGGCTGGGCTTCGATGTGCTGGCCAAACAGCAGCCGCGCCTGGTGTATTGCGCTATTTCCGGCTTCGGCCAGGATGGGCCTTTAAAAGATCTGCCGGCGTATGACCAGATCATCCAGGGAATGGCGGGCGTCATGTCCATTACGGGCGGACCGCAAACCGCGCCATATCGTGTCGGCTACCCGATCGCGGATACGGTCGGCGGCATGACGGCGGCATTTGCCGTGGCGGCGCAATTGGCGAACACCGAGCGCACCGAAGCTTGCTTTATCGACGTGTCGATGCTGGAATCCGTTATTGCCAGCATGGGCTGGGTTGTGTCCAACTATTTGAATGCCGATATTATCGCCACTCCCATAGGGAACGACAATTTCACGGCCAGTCCTTCGGGCACCTTCGCCACGAGCAAGGGCTTGCTGAATATTTCGGCCAATAAGCAAGAGCAGTTCGAGGCCTTGTGCTCGGTATTGGGCCGCCCGGACTTGGCCGCCGACTCGCGGTTCTCAACCCGCCAGGCCCGGCTTCAAAACCGCCAGTCGTTGACGGCGGAGCTGGAGCTTGTGCTCAAGTCGCGCGCCGCTGACGACTGGTGGCCTATCCTGGCCAAGCATGGAATTCCTTGCGGACCGGTCTATGGCGTGGATGAAGTTCTGGCCCATCCGCAAATCAGGGATCGCGGCATGATTGCCGAGATCCCCGATGCGCCGGGCGTCGATGGCGGCATACGGGTGATCCGCAATGGCTTCAAGGTGAATGGAACCGTGTCCCCGGTAAGCGCGCCTCCGCCCATATTGGGCGAGCATACCGCGGTGATATTGTCCGAGCTGGGCTACAGCCCTGAAGACATCGCTCGTTTAAAAAAGGATAAGGCGATATGAACAACCAGCCAAACAACGAATCCGCCGACTGGTGGCGTACTTCCATCATCGATATGCAGCCCGGCAGCATCCGCTATCGCGGCTACCAGGTTCAGGATCTCGTGGGCAATGTCGGCTTTGCGGAAATGGCCTGGCTTATGCTCAGGGGCGAATTGCCCACCCGGCAGCAAGGTTTATTGCTGGATGCCGCGCTGGTGTCGGCGGTGGATCACGGGCCGCAGGCGCCCAGCATCGCTATTTCCCGCATGGCCGTAACCTGCGGTGTCGGCCTGAACAACGCCATGGCGTCGGCAGTCAATGTGCTGGGCGATGTGCATGGCGGGGCCGGCGAGCAGGCGCTGGAGCTGTATCTGAAGATAGATAGCCGGATGCAAACGGGCGTTGGCCTGGCGGCGGCGGCCGAGCGCGAACTGGACGATTACATTCAAGAGCATGGGAAATATGTGCCGGGTTTCGGGCATCGCTTTCATCCGCTCGATCCGCGCGCGCCACGGCTGCTGGGGCTGGTTGATGACGCGGCGGCGCAGCAAGTGGTTTCCGGCAGATTCGCCACAATCGCGCGGGCGATCGAGCAAACGCTGCTCGCCCGCAAGGGCAAAGCCATACCCATGAATGTGGACGGCGCAACGGCGGTGATATACGGAGAACTGGGCTTTCCGCCGGCGCTGGCGCGTGGCTTGTTCTGCTTGTCCAGGTCGGTGGGCATCCTGGCTCATGCCTGGGAGCAAACCGAACAGGGCGGGCGCAATAAAGGTCCCATCCCCAGGCGGCTTTTGCCCACCTATGAAGGATGCCCGCCCAGGGAATTGCCGGAACGTTAAGCGCCCTTGATCAAATCGCTTGACTCTGTGCGCCCGCTGACAAGATGGCCGGCAAGACGGGATGTGGCGTCAATAGAACCGCTATTGACGCCACATCCCACCGCTGCCGTACGCCTGTCAGGGGATGCCGCAGTCGGGTGGGTTTGATCAGAGGGGCCTTCAGTCCGTTTTCTCTGTTAAGGTATTCGCCTATCCGCCGGCCCCGGCGGCCTTTTTCATTTATACGCCATGCAAAAACACACAGCCATGAATCTTCCCGCCGACCCTCTGGAAGCTGGCATATCGGAATACGCCCGCACGCTCAGGGACGGCAGCCAAACGATAGTGGCGGCAACCAGCGCTTACCTGGACAGGATAGCGGCGCTCAATCCTGCCTTGAATGCGTATTGCCATATTGCCCGCGACGACGCCCTGGATACGGCGCGCGCGCTCGACCGGCAACTGCGGGCCGGTGTGGATCTGGGAATACTGATGGGTGTCCCGGTGGGCATCAAAGACAATATTCTGGTCGATGGCATGCCTTGCCTGGCCGGCTCGGCAACGGACGCGGCCGGCATGATAGCCGGCGAGGGCAGCTTTGTAGCGCAGTTGAAGAAGTCGGGTTGCGTCATACTGGGCAAACTGCACACCGTCGAGTTCGCCTTGGGCAATACAGGGGTGAACACGCGCATCGGTACGCCGCGCAATCCATGGGATGCCGTTGAGTTTCGGCTTCCTTCGGGTTCGTCCGCCGGCTCGGCCGTCGCCATGGCCGCGGGTCTGTGCGGCTTTGCGGTGGGCACCGATACCGGAGGGTCGGTTCGGGGCCCGGCGGCGCACTGCGGTGTTTTCGGAATGAAATACAGCGCCGGCCGGTGGCTGATGGACGGCGTTTTCCCAGTCTCCTCGACACTGGATTCCCTGGGTGTCTTTACGCGTTCGGCCAAAGATGCCGCAACCGTCTGGACAGGCCTGACGGGCGACGCCCCGATCGCGCCGCGCGCGGCCAGCCAGATCAGGCTGGGCGTGGCGCGCCCGTATTTTTTCGAGAACCTCGACGAGACCGTTGCGTCCGCCGCGCAGCAGGCCCTGGATCAGTTGGCGCAGCATCCGCTTGCCCTCAAGACAATTACGGTTCCCGGTTTGCAAGAGGTGGACGCCCTATACAACGTCATCAGCAAATCGGAACTGTACGCTTACTTGGGAAAAAAATGGGTGGACGCCAATTCCGGCCTGATGAACGCGGACGTGTACGACAGGCTGAGCGAGGCCGCTGTTTTTTCCAGGGATAGCTACGCAAGCAGCATGCGGCGCAGGCAGGAACTGGTCCGCGCCGCCGACGCCATCTTTGAGCAGGTCGATGCGCTGGTTTCGCCGACCAAACGGGAAGTGGCGCCGGTATACGATGCCAGCCGCATGTCGCTGGACTATATGCGTTTGCTCTCCAAGCATTGCGCGGGGCCGACCCGGGCTGCGAATTTCTATGATTTTTGCGGTGTTACGCAGCCATTGAATGGCATCAAGGGCAGCCTGCCCGTGGGCTTGCAGGCCATGGGCCGTAGCGGCGGCGAACGCGGCTTGCTTGAAATTGCGCTCGCCATAGAGCACATTTTGGGCGAGCCCCAAAAGCCCGACCTTACGCTGTTTTCGGAGTAAGCCGCGCTTTTTCGCCTGACGCGTTCCTGACGCGTTCCTGGCGGGGCGCCGCGGGCTCGCCTGTTTGTTGAATTATGCGAATTTTGCTCGCCCATCCGGCCTGCCATATCGCGAATTGCAGAATATCCACAACGATGGCGTTGACCTCTTTGCGGCCGTCGCGCGCTCTGGTATGCTTGCGGCGAATCTATTATTCATGTGGTTTTTGATGCTCATTTTCTTGCGGGCGTCCCGTGCCCATGTTCAGTATTTACGGGCCGCAATGGAAGTTAGCCTCGCGTCGGCGTCATGTCCATAAAAAGGAAAACAATGCGTTCAACCAGATTTTTCGCCATCGGCGCCGCCGCCGCTGCTTTCGCTTTGCTCAGCGGGTGCGCCAGCATTTCCGAAGAGGAATGCCATACCACAGACTGGCGTCAGCGCGGGCAGGCCGATGGCCAAGGCGGGGTCGGGCAAGCCGCTTTGCAAGACTACCTAAAAATTTGCGGCAAAGTGGGCGTGGCCGTGAATGCCACGGCTTATCGGGACGGCCGCAATCAGGGGCTCAAGCAATATTGCACTCCCCAACGAGGCAAAGAAGAAGGGCTCAGCGGGCGCAGCTACGGCAACGTCTGTCCCCCCGCGCTCGAGCCCGGTTTCCTGAAAACATATAGCGCGGCTCAGCAGGTGTACCAGGCCGAGCAGCGTCTCAATAACATCAGTTACGAGATTCAGGACAAAGAGCGCCGCCTGAAAAAGACAGATGATCCCTACAAGCGCAGGAGGCTGCGCGACGAGATATATTCCCTGGATCGCGAATCCAGAATGGCGCGCGACCGTGTAAATGACGCGGATCGCCGCCTGCGCGAGAACTACTAAATCACAAAGGCGTCTTGGCGCCGCGTTTCATTTTTGTGAACGCGATTGCGCCATTCTTGAATTACATTGCGGGACGGCGCCGGGGTGACTTCCGGCGCCGTCCTTTTACATTGCGCCCAGCAGCGACAGATGCAGGCGTGTCCATTCGGCAAGGGGCTGGATGGTGCCGGCGACCAGCAGGGTGGCCAGCAGTATGGCCAACACAATGCTCAAGGCCCGCAGAACCGCCGCGATTTCGTGGGCGATGTCTGGTTCGTGTAGCGGCGTGTCGAACCTGGCGGTTTCCAGATCAGTGCTGCTTTCGTTCATTTCAGGCTTCCCCGTAAGGATGTATGCGCAGGAATGCCCATCTTTGCATGCTTACATGTCACTTGTGCTACCAGGGGCGTTTTTTCAGTATCGGTTGCCGCCCAATGCCTGCTCCAGCGCCAGCCCCACATCAAGGATATGCTCATCCTGATTCGCCGCGCCGGCCACCATCAAGCCGACGGGAGCGGCGCCCGCGGGGTGGCATGGCATGGACAATGCGCAGCCGTCCAGGAAGTTGATGAACGTAGGGTTGCGCAGGATCAGGCCGTTGGCCGCGAAGTAGGCATCGTCGGAAGCCTCCAGTTCTTCGATGGTTGGAGCGATGACCGGCACGGTGGGCATCAGCAGGGCGTCAAAGGGTTCCAGGCGTTTTTCAACGGCGGCGATCCAGGCCCGGCGGGTTTCGAGCAGCTCGATATAATCGGCGGCGCTCATGCTTTTGCCGCGCATCATGCGCGATGAGACGCGCCTGTCGTAGGCATCGGCGTGGCCGGTCAGCAGGTGTTGATGCCAGGCCCAGGCCTCCGAGCAGGTAAAGCCGCCCGCGCGGTTGATATGGGGAAGCCGTTCGAATTCGGGCACGGCGATATCTTCAATTTGCGCGCCCAGGTTTTTCAAGGTGCCGATGGTGTGCCGGAATACCTTGCCGACGTGCTCGTCCATCCCTTGCAGTGCGCTCGCCGGGACGGCGAATCGCAAATGGCTCAGGGCCGGGGCGACGGGTTCCCGGAAAGCCTGTCCGCTCAGGACGGCGTCCAGAACGGCGCAGCAGGTGACCGACGCTGCCAAGGGGCCGATGGAGTCCAGGCTGGTCGACAGCGGCAAGGCGCCTTGGGCGGGGACGCGATGGGCGGTGGGCTTGAAGCCGGTCAGGCCGCAAAATGCGGAGGGGATGCGTACCGAGCCGCCGGTGTCGGTGCCGATGGCCGCGACACACATTTGATCGGCCACCGACACGCCGGCGCCCGATGACGATCCGCCCGGAATGCGCTTTGCGGCGCGATCCCAGGGGCTGCTGGGGGTGCCATAGTGCGGGTTCAGGCCCAGGCCAGAAAAGGCGAATTCGGTCATGTTGGTGCGCCCCACGATTACCGCGCCGGCGTCGATCAGCCGCTGCACGATGACCGCATTGGCGGAGGCAGGGGCGGCGTCTTTCAAAACGACCGAACCGGCCATGGTGGTTTCGCCGGCAACGTCGAAGAGGTCTTTAATAGAGATAGGCAGCCCGTCGACCGGCGAGCGGCTCAGGCCTGCGGCGCGCAAGATGTCGGACGCTTGCGCGGCGGCCAGGGCCTTTTCACGGTAAACCTTGGTGAAGGCCAGGCTGCCCTCGCCCTTGGGCGCATCGATGCGCGCCAGCGCCGCTTGCGTAAGTTGCAAAGACGTGGTGTCGCCTTGATTCAGTTTTTTCTGCAGTGCGAGTAGAGTGGGTAGCATGGAGTCGGCCAGATAAAAAAACGCATAGTCGATGCATAGGGGCGGCCGCGCCGGGCCGCCGGTTCATGGATTGTATGCTTGGTATTACGCGATTTCCGGAAGAATTTTCAAGGTGTATTTATGCCGAATGCTGCGCTGATGCTTGGGATCGAACAATTCCATTTCGAACGACGGCGCGGGGCGGATGCCGCCGATGGCGGCCACTGTGCCGCAGGTCATTCCGGCGTGCTCGGGGATGTTTTTTTGCAGGAAATGCCCCTGGATTAGGTCCGAGGGGTGTTGCAGCGTAGCCAGCGGGCCTTCCTGGTACAAGACTCTTGCGCCGTTTTCCTCGATCCATGAGCGCAGCACCAGGTCGTCCCAGTGCCCGGCCACATCGCTGTACAGCCAGGCCTGGGAGGCAACCGGCTTGGCACACAATTGCTTGGATAGCGCCACGCTATATGTTTCAAGTTTGCGATCGGTGTGATCCGAGGCCAGGCTGATCAGTGTTTCGCCATTGTGCGAAAAAATGAAGACCTCCGCCTCTCCCGACGAACCATCTCCCACGACTTCGACGTCGGATTCTTGCGAGAGTTGGTTCGAGGCAATGCGGTAGTACAGAGGAACGGTGCTGGGGCGGGGCACGCCCAGTTCGGCCAGTTCTTCGATATGGTGTTCGATGGCGGCGCGGTCACGCCCAGCCCAGCCGGCCACAATGCAGGTCGTGATGTCGACGTCGACCGGCTTGCGGCTGTCGGCCGAGACAATACTGAAAGAGAGTTTCATAGCGTTATCTGTCCAAAATTATCGCGTTATGCAAAGAATCAACCTTGCGCAAAATGTTTAACCAAATACAGTGGGTAGCCATAGCGCCACGCCCGGGAAGGCGGCCAGGATGCCGATCAGTACCATCATCATGATGACGAAGGGCAGGCTGCCCACCATTACGTCGTTCATGCTGCCGCTTTTACGCAGGCTTTGCACCACGAACAGGTTCAAGCCCACCGGCGGTGTGATCAGCGCGGCTTCCACCAGAATGATGATCACGATGCCCAGCCAGATAGGGTCGTAGCCCGGGCCACCATGATGGGCGCCACGATGGGAATCGTGGTGATCATCATGGACGGGGTTTCCATGAAGCAGCCCAGGACCAGGTAGAACAACACCAGGATCGAGCAGCATTGTGCCTGGAGACACCCCCGTCCGGTAATGGTGTTGGTAATGGCGCTTGTCAGGCCGGTGGCCGCCATGATGGAGTTCAGGAACGCCGCGCCGATCACAATAAGCATGATCATGGCGGTGGCTTTCATGGTGCCTTCCAGGGCTTCGCGCAGCATCGTGACATTCAGGCGTTTCACGCAAGCGGCCAGTATCAGGGCCCCGACGACGCCTAGCGCGGCGGCTTCGGTCGGAGTCGCCAGGCCTGCATAAATGGATCCCACCACCAGCAGAAAGATTCCCAGGGGCGGTATCAGGTGTACCAGGCTGGCGAAACGTTGGCCCCATGAGGCGCGGATTTTTTCGCCGCCCCATTTGGGCTTGATCATGCATGCGACGGCGATTCCGATCATGAACAACAACAGCCAGGCCAAGGCCCGGAATAATGCCGGCCAGATAGAGTTTCGGTACCGATGTGTTGGTAAGAACGCCATAGATGACCAGGTTGATCGAGGGCGGAATCAGGATTCCCAGGGTCCCGCCCGCGGCCAGGCTGCCCAGGAACAGCGACTCGTTGTAGCCTTCTTGGCGATCTGGGGAATGGCCACTGTGCCCACGGTGGCGGCGGTCGCCACGCTGGACCCGGAGGTGGCGGCGAACAACGCGCTGGCGCCGATATTGGCGTGCATAAGTCCGCCGGGCAGCCACGATAGCCATAGGCTCATGGCGTTATACATCTTTTCCGCCAGGCCCGAACGCAGCAGGAATTCGCCCAGCATGATGAACAGCGGAATGGCGACCAGCAGGAATTCGTTGCTGGTGCTCCATGAGACTTCGCCGATGGCCCGCGTCAGCGGGCAGCATGGAATACAAGGGGTCGAGAAGCAGGCCCAGCACGCCCAGGGCGGCGCCCACGGGGATGCTCAGGCCCAGCAAAACGAGTAAAAGAACCATTGTCGTTGCAATCATAGCGATGCTCCTCGAACCATGCGTTCACCCGTTTCGGCTTCTTCGGCGGCTTCTTCCTGGGTACTGCGTATGCCGCAAATTTCGCGCAGCGTTTCCAGGTCGCCGGCCACCAATGCGACGGATGAACGCAACAACATAAGCGCGAGCACGACGCACAGCCAGACCAGGCCGGCGAGCCACAGGTATTGGGGAATCCATAGGGGCGTGGCGAGAATGGTGTTGGCTGTCGAGTTGTTGTCCCAGGACAGTCCGGCGACGCCAGCCGCATAACGCGTCAGGAAAACAATGAAAACGCCCATGCAGACGAGCGCAATCCAGTCAAGGACGGCGCTGATGCGCACCGGCAATAGCTGATACAAGGCATCGATGCGGATATTGGCGCGTTGCAGCGTGGCAAAGGAAAGAGCCCATGAGATGCTGATGGCGAAGGCATAACCCGATAATTCGTCGGAACCGCCCAGGCTGAAACTGAAGAACTTGCGTGTCATCACATCGGCGGAAATGTAGATCGCGCTTGCGAGCGTTAGTCCGCCTGCGATCCAGATCGCAAAGCGTGACAGACTTGTGGCGCTCTTTAGCAATTGACCGATAAAGCTGTAACGATCGGATGGTTTCATGTTGGTCACCGGTTGACAATGCGGTGGCTATCCGAAACGCAAGATAGCCACCCGGGGAGCTCCCCGATTACTTGGAGGCTGTGACACCCAGTTGTTTGCCTATCGTGGCGTTGAAATCCTTTACGCAATCGGCCGAGCAGCGCGCCGCCCATTTGGGAACGATGGTTTCGGCAGTGATCTTCTTTAGCAGGTCGCGGTCGGCCGCGGTAGGCTCGACCAGTTTCATCTTGCCTTTGACGGGCAGGGTGCAGGCGGCCGCGCCGGTGTTGCAGTCATAGCCTTCCTGGGTTTCCCGGGCGGCGGCGTCCCAGATGCGGTCTATCATGATGTCGACGTTCCTCTGCAGGAAATCCTGGACCTTGGGATCGAGCTTGTTCCAGTAAGCCAGGTTGGCGGCGTGGATTTGCTGGTTCCAGTTGATGGGCAGGGCATATAAGTGGGTGCTGACTTCGTACCACTTGGCCGAATATCCCGACATCGATCCGGTGATGGCGCAGTCCACGACGCCGTTTTGCAGGGCGGGCACGACGTCGCCGAATGGAATCGTCACGCTCGTGCCGCCCAAGGCCTGGACGAACTCGCCCGTGGTGCGGCTGCTGGTGCGGACCTTTTTGCCTTTGATGTCGGACAGGCCGGAGATGGTTGCATTGCAAAACAGGACTTGCGCCGGATAGGTGGAAAGACCCAGCACTTTGATATTGTTCTTTGCATAGAATTTTTCATACACCGGCGCAAAGGTGTCGGTTATTTCGCGCGCTGTTTTGGCCGTGGGAGCCAGGCCCGCCAGGTCAATGGCTTCATTGATGGGGTTGTCGCTGGCAAAGTAAGCCAGGGTCGCGGTGCCTATGGGTATGACGCCTTGGCCGATCAAACGCAGGATTTCAGGGCCTTTCAGGCCCATTTCGTTGAAACCCTTGATGGTGGCGGTGACTTGTCCTTCGGACAGATCGGTAATGGTTTTCGTCCAGAAGGGCTGTTCGAAATTTTGGTAAGCGGTCAGGTTGCTTAGTCCGCCGACGACCTGAAGCTGAGTTTTTGGCAGGCCTGCCACCTTGTCTTGCGCGAAGGCCCCGGCGCCCAACAACAAACTGCTGGCAGCCAAGGTCGAGAGTAGTAGACGTTTCATAAAAGTTCTCCTGTATGATTTTCCGACAATATGATTGGTATGTTTAACGAGTCGGAATTTATGTACCGCTGTTGGTGCAACGGGTAAGAAAGGCCGGCGCGGCAGGGCGTTAAAAAGAAGCCAGCCGGGTATTGTGCAGATCGGTAATCAGCATATGGCCAGGGGCATGGGTAATGCTGAACTCGGGCTTGACGGTCTGGATGATCGATTGGGGGGTTACGCCGCAAGCCCAGAAGACGGGGATTTCATTGTCGCCAACCGCCACGGCGTCGCCGTAGTCGGGCTGATCCAGCTTATGAATACCTATAAGCGCGGGGTCGCCCAAATGAACCGGGGCGCCATGCACCGAGGGAAAGCGCGAGGTTATCTGGATGGCGCGGATCGCATCCTGGGCGTTCATGGGGCGCATGGATACCACCAGCGGGCCTCGCAGCGTCGCTGTTGCCTGGGTGGGGATGTTTGTGCGGTACATCGGCACATTTCTGCCCTGGCTGATGTGCCGGACATCGATACCATCGGCCAGCAGGGCTTCTTCGAATGAAAACGAACAGCCGATGGCAAAAGTAACCAGATCTTCTTGCCAGACATCCAGCAGATTGCCGGGTTCAGCCACTAGTTCGCCCTTGCGCCAAACGCGATACTTAGGCACATCGCTGCGGATATCCAGGTCCTGGCCCAGGGCAGGCGCTTTGAATTCGCCAGGCTCGGTTACGGCCAGCAAAGGGCAGGGCTTGGGGTTGCGCTGGCAAAACAGCAAGAATTCAGCGGCAAGCGCCTTGGGCAGAATCATCAGATTGGCTTGCACGAAGCCTGGCGCCAATCCGGAGGTTGGGCCGGTATGCGCTTTTTGCCGGATCGCCTGCCTGCAAAGGGAAGCGTCCGAAATTGGCAAGCGGATAGTATCGTTTGTCTCGTTCATGGAAGCGCCTCGGCCTGTTATTCACGTTAAGGCCCCCTCTGATCAAACCAGAGAATCCTTAAATAACTTCCCACGATTGCAGCTTATCTTACTCGCCCTGTCCAATTGTTAGTTTGGATGCGGGGTGATAAGAATTGTTTATGACCGGGGCGGGGGCGACTGAAGGGCAATTTCCTGCGCCAGTCTTGCGACGGTGCGTACCGTGTAATTGTCGGGCGATTCCACCCAACAGGCAAAGAAACTGATGTCCGGCAGGCTATTGTCCACATTCAGCAGGCGAAGTGTGCCTTGCGACAGCTCGTCGGCGATTACCGCGGGAGCAATCGCGCAAGGCCCGATGCCCCGGCGAGTCATGTGAATAATCGTGCTCAGGGATGCGCTGCCGTAGATGCGGGGTGCTTTGATGCCCGCCTCCAGCAATAGTGTCTTGACCGCCCGGTACGGCAGGCTGACGGCAGGGTAGGTAATGATGGGATAAATGCCCAGGTCCGAGACCGAAATCCGGCGGCCGTGCAACTTCAGGCTGGGGCTGGCCGCCCATACCAGAGAATGGTCGCACAAATGAAGGTGGCGCTCTTTGGGTTCCTGGGAAGTGCCTACCAATAGCGCCAGATCTATTTGATGCGACACCAGTTGGGCACGCAGTACGTGGCTGGTGTCGACATGGATTTCAACGACCAGGGCCGGATAGGTGTGGTGCAGGCGCTCGATGAGTTCATGCAGCCAGGTTTGAACCAGGGTTTCGGCGACTCCCAGGCGCAAGGTTCCGCCTATGGCGTTGCATTCTTTGGCGACAAGCAGCATTTCGTTGCGCATATCGAGCATGCGCTGGGCATGCGAAAGAAGCTCCTGGCCTTTTTCCGTGAGCTTGATGCCGCGCGCGCCGCGTTCGAACAAACGGATGGCCATGATGGTTTCCATGGCCGCAATGCGCTGCGAGATGGCCGGCTGCGTGGTGTTCAGTTTCTCCGCGGCGGCGCGAAACCCGCCGAGTTCGGCAACCCAGACAAAGGCTTCGATTTGCTTGAAATCAATCATGCGTTCAGGCTCCCGGAGCGTCGGGGATGTTGCGCGCATGCTGCCTGACAATGTGCCCATACCAGCCGAACAGCAGGGCGGCCGATAGGCCCAGGCCCGTTAGCGCCATCAGCCACATGCTGGCCGCGCCGCTGGGGGCGCCCGGCATGATACGGTCAATCAGGGGTTGCAGCGCGCCCGCCGCCGGCCCGAATCCCAGCCACCATCCGCCGATCAGGCCCAGGCCGGTCAATGCCACGATCTGCAGAAGCAAAGGCACCACGGCGACCTTGTAGGCGCGCAATAGGTAGGAACCCATGCATTGCATGGCATCGCATAAATGGAACCAGGGCAGCACTTGCAGCAGGGCGGCGGCCACGGCGGCCACTTGCAGGTCGTCGGTATAGGCGCGCAGAATGGCCGACTTCGCGGCAATCAGGACAATGGCCGTGATTCCGGCGCCTGTGGCCGCAATCGCGATTCCGGCCATGCCGGTTTGGCGGGCTCTGCGTATATCGCGGGCGCCTATTGCCTGTGCCGTCAACGAGGCCGAGGCAATTCCGACGGCCATGGGCATCATGTAGCATAGCGCGGCCAGATTGGCCATGATCTGGTGCCCGCCGGTAACAAACATGCCTTCGCGGGCCACCAGCAAGGCCATGAAGGTGAAGGCGCAGACTTCGATCAGATAGGAGGCGCCCATGGGTATTCCCAGGCGCAGCAGTTCTTTTTGGCTGGCCCAGCGGGGCTTGCCCAATTGCGGCTTGAAGCGAGCGTAATAGGGGTCGTGATAAATCGCCCATAGTCCGGCGCCCAGCGTCAGCCATGCTGTCAGGGCGGTGGAAAGCCCGGCTCCCGCGGCGCCCATGGCCGGCATCCCGAACTTGCCGAATATGAATATCCAGTTGAAGGAAAACTTGAAGGCGATGCTGGCCAGGTTGATGGCCATCACGATTTTAGGGCGCGAAACGGCTGTGCCCAAAGCGTAAACGGTGCGAAAAACCAGGCTCGCGGGCAGTGCCAGGATCAGGGCGCGCAAATACCAGGTGATGCCATTGCGCACCGCGGGTTCGACCTGGCCTGAAAGCGTCAGCCAGGCATCGGGAAACAGCATGCCTGCCGCGCCGACCATTGACAGCCCCAGGGCCAACCACACGCCCTGGCCCCAGGCGCGTCCCACTTCAAGATAGCGTTGGCCGCCAAAGTGCTGCGCAATAATGGGGATCAGTGCGTGGACAACGCCCATCAGGCCGACGAACACGGTGAGATAGATGGATGCGGCCAGCGCCATGGCTTGCAGGTCGGCGGCGCTGGCGTGGCCGGCCATGGCGGTATCGATCACCCCGAAAGCAATGCTTGCCCAGGAACTGATCAGCACGGGCCAGGCCTGGCGCAGGATTTCGCGAAGATAGAACCCGAAGCGCCTGTCGCGGGAAGGGTCCGAGTGCATTATTTCTCGACGCGCAGCAAACGGAATATTTCGTGGCGATCGGCCTGGCGTTTGCCTTGCCAGACGACTTGGGCCGAATCGGAGTAGCCGGCGCTGCCGTCGGCAACGCTTTGCATGGATGTCTGCTGCAAAATCAGCTGGCAACTGGAGTTGTAGCTGAAGTTGATGGTGTTAAATACCAGGAACGAGGCCCGTTGGCCGGTGCCTATGCCCGCCGCCCTTACGCATTCGCCGGGTTTTTTATGGAGCTCCAGGGCGGCGGCCAATTGAGCCGACACACTGCGGTAGCTGCGCACGTAATCCAGCACCGGCATCCACAGGGTGACGAGCATCAGCCAGGTGACGACCAGCCCCCCGGCCGACAGCACGGTGCCGCGCCACAGCGCCGAGGGTTTGCTGTGCAGGCGCCAGCGAACCAGAGCGATCCATGCCAGGGTGCCCAGTGCGGCAATCAGCAGCGCCGGCCAGGAAACATAGGCTTCGTAGCCGCGCGTCTGGCGCGCGATATTGTGGGCGATCTGGCGCGGCCAGCCGGTTTGCAGGGCGATCCAGCCTAGCCACACAGTGGCGGTGGTCAGCGAAAAGCACATCACGGCAAACCAGTCGAGCGAGTTGACGACGCCGCGGCGCAAGGTGGGCAGGGCGAAGGCCGCCAGCACGGCGGCGGGGACGGCCATCAGGCTGTATTCAGGTTCGAAGACATCGGCCAGAAACAGCATGGTTGCAAGAGGCCATGCGGCGAACATCAGGGGTATCCAGATGTGGGGCGCGGCCAGCCATGAGCGCCAGCGCCATAGCGCCAGAAGGGCGAATGGCCAGGTAGGCCATAGAAACCATGGCAGGTCGCGCAGCATGCTGACGATGACGTCGTAGCGCGGCCAGCTAAACGATTGGATATTCCACAGCCACCAGTTGTGTGTCCAGTATTCGCTGAGCTGTTGGGCCGGAATCCACCACAGCAAACTGATGGACACACTGACGACCAGGGTGACGGCCAGCCATTTTTTTTCTTGCCACAGGGCGCTGCGCGGCTGGAAGCAGAACAGCGCCGCCAGCATCATGGGCAGCGCGCCTATCCAGCCGCGTGTCAGGAATGCGGCGCCCAGGGCGACGCCCAGGGCTATCGAGCCGGACATGGGCCGGTCCAGCATGCGGGTTACCGCGTAAAAGGCCAGCGCCTGGAAGGCGATCAAGGCAGGCACTTCCGAGGTTTCGTGCATGCGCCATAGAATGCCGACGGTGGCTACGATCAGCAGCAGGGCGGCATCGGCAATCATGCGGCCGTATTCGCGCACACTGGGTTCGCCGCCAAAGGGCAGGGCCAGGGGCTGCGGTTCCGGGCGCCGGCCCAGCAGATAGCTTCCGTACCAGACCGAGCCGGTCAGCAGGCCGAACCACAAGATATTGGGCAGTCGCGATGCAATGATTGCCGCATTGAGCGGCGTGGTGAAATGTTCGAACAAGGGGGCAAACAACCAAATGCTGAATGCGCCGGCCCACATGCTAAGAGGGCCGTCCTGGGCATGGGCCAGGACCCCGATCTGGGGCAGCAGCATGGCGGACTCTGCGCCATGCAAGGCCGTGATCATGGTGGCCAGCCCCACCACGTCGTCGGTTTTCCAGGGATCCCGAAAAAACAGCCCCGCCAGAATATAGATGACACCTACCACCAGCAGGAATAGTCTGGGCAGTTTGACGGTTGCCGTTGCTGTCAGGCGGGCAGGCGTGGATGGGGAGTCGCTCGGAGACACTGGGTGCGCCCTGAAAAGGGTGGATGGGGCTATCTTAAATTAAAAAGGCAGCCCGTAGGCTGCCTTTGGCAAACGAGGGCGAAAACCGTGCCGGCTTACGAAGCCTTGCGTGCGGTCGTGCCTGCGGTGCGGGCAAAGCGGGCGCGGAATTTCTCGACGCGGCCGGTTTCCACGATACGCGTTTGCGCGCCAGTGTAGAAAGGGTGCGATTCCGAGGTTACGTCGCACTTGAACAAGGGATATGTCTTGCCATCCAGTTCGACGGTTTCGCGGCTGTGCAGCGTGGAGCGCGAAATGAATTTAGTGCCTGTTTGCTGATCCAGAAACACCACTTCGCGGTATTCGGGGTGGATGCCTTCTTTCATGATCTATTCCTGTGTCTCGATAAGGGCGGGTCGCCAGCCGGTAAGTTACTAGCCACGTATCCAAAGTAACGGAGCATTCTAGCACGAGGCGGGTCGATTTCCAAGTTTAACCGGGTAAAAACCATGGGCGGGGTTGTTCAAACGCCTCATGCCGCCTGATGCGGTTGGCCGGGTGAGTGCGGTTCGCGTAATCCGGCATGGTCGCGGAGGTCAGATCTGCCCGCGTTCCGCCAGCGAAACGGCGCCCGACCCGGTGACGATCAAATGATCGAGCAGCCGGATATCGACCAGCGCCAGCGCATGCTTTAAGTGTCGGGTGAGCGCCAGGTCGGCTTCGCTGGGTTCGGATATGCCGGAAGGATGGTTATGGGCCAGTATGAGGGCCGCGGCATGGTGCTTGAGGCCGGCCTTGATGACCTCCCGCGGGTAAATCGATGCCTGGGTCAGGGTACCGCGCGACACCTCTTCGCTGGTGATCAGGCGAAACTGGCTGTCCAGGTACAGCGCCATGCAGTGCTCGACGGCCAGGTGCCCCAGTTTGGCCGTGCAGTAGTGCTTGACCCGCTGGGGCTGATCCAGCGCCTGGCCGGCTTTCAGGTCTTCCTCCAGTGCGCGCCGGTTCAATTCATTGATGGCCAGAAGCTCGCAGGCCTTGGCCGCGCCCAGGCCGGGAATGCTCAGCAGCGTGCGGGCATCGGCCGATAGCAGAGCGCGCAAGCCATTGAATTGCTCGATCAGCATATGCCCCAGGCTGACGGCGTTGCAGCCCTTGATGCCGGTGCGCAGGATAATGGCCAGCAGTTCCGGCGTGGTCAGTACATGAGGCCCATGGGCGATCAGGCGTTCCCGCGGACGCTCTGTTTTGGGAGGCGGCGTGTGAAGTGTCATAAGAGGCTCTAAAGTGGGATGAACAATAACGATCCTCTACGGTGACAGATTTTGACGTCGAATTCCGATTCCGTGCAAGCTTTTGTCCGCCCCGATTCCTACGTAAAAGATGCCCTGCCGGAGCCTCAGGCTCGGGGATATGACGCAACTCAAGCGCTAAGTTGTGGCCGGTTATAGGGCACGATCACACATCGGCTATATCCAGATCGGCGGCGTCCCACTGTGTCGCGAACCCGGCACGGGTGACGTCAACTTCATTTGATGAGGCGACCGGCAACATTCCGAGGCTCGGCCCTAAGGGACAATGCGCGCGTCGCTCAATGCGCGGAACATGCGTGGGAACATCGCCTCGGTATCAACGATTTCGTGGAAGCCGAATTGACGCAGCTTCGTCGTATCCGACATCACGTCATACTCATGCCCCATTACAAAGTCTCCATACGACCAGTTTGCGGCTTCCGCGAACGGCGTACGCGCCAGACCATACCGATCAACGATTTGGTTCCAGACAGGTGCTTTGTCAAGCATGACTTCAGAAAGTCGGACGGGTCGAGCTTCACCGGCAGGCATGCGGAGCGCATCCGCGAGAAGAGGCCATAGATTGCGCCAACGGAAGTGATCGCCGTTGGTTACGTTGAAGATTTGATTTGCGCAGTGCGGCTCCTGCGCCATCCAGATAATTGCCCGGGCCAGGTGTCGGGCGTCAGTTGTCTGATAAAGGGATGAGTAGGCCAGAGACCTACCGGGAAAGTGCAAATTAAGCGACAGTTCGCGAGAGATAGCTCCATACACAGCAAGCAGGCGCGGAAAGTTTCGGAGGATGGCGGTATCAGTGTCGCATACTGTCAATGGGCGGCTTGTGGTCCACGTCCATCGCTTGCCGGTTTGCCGTGCCCTCAGCAAGTCTTCCTGCCCATAATAAAAGGTATCCGCGAGCACTCGGGAGTCCGTCTCCTTTGCGGGGGTCTTATATGGCCCAAGCGTGGATCCATAAACTTTCCCGCCGTGCACCGCATGCACATGCTCAAGTCGAGGCGCATACGCTTCCACCGCATCAAGTACGTTCCGCAGCATCGAGATATTGACTTCCACCGGTTCGGGACCCTCGGACGTATGTTGGTGTCGTCCGGCATAGAACAGGTGCGTGATGTCAGCATGCGCGGAAACGGCCGTTCCGCATGCGTTTGCGTCCGTCAGGTCCAGATGGACATAACAGCACCCCGGCGCCGGCGCCGGAGGGCGACGGCGACAGAATCCGATTACTTTCCAATTTGCGGCGAGCAGTTCATGCACCAGCCGATTGCCAACCATGCCTGTCGCCCCCGCGACAAGCGCTACCTTCTTTGTCATATAGATCCCTATACACGTCGTTGTTCACAGAACGCTGTTACCTGCCGCCTTTACAACTCTTTTCAACGGTGAAGTACCACTTGCATTTATTGGCTGTTCCGGGAGAGGGGAAGGCCAGGGAAACTGCGAATCAAGGTCTGTGCGAAGGCGGATGCGCACTCCATCCGCGGCTGAAATGAACCGCTTTTTCTTTCAATCGAGCCCCGGTCCGGTTGGATTGCTTTCCGACCATTGATGATGCGCGGGTGCCAGGGCGTTGACTCGAGTGACTTGCTGCACCATCAATGCCGGTGCGCTTTTCGCTAAAAAATGTCGCAATGATGAAATACTACTATTTTGTCCGTACATTTGCAATTTATGCATGTTGGCACATTCACGGCTTTTTTCAACGCGTTACGGCATAGTGATTGCTGGAGAACGGGGTCCCATGGGCGGTCAGGCGTTCCCGCGGACACTCTGTTTTGGGGGCGGCGTGTGAAGTGTCATAAGAGGCTCTAAAATAGGGGGAACAGTAACGATCCTCTACGGTGACAGATTTTGACTTCCAATTCCGACTCAGTGCAAGCTTTTGTCCGCCCCGATTCCTACTTGACCCTGCACTACCGTATTCAGTTGACCACGGGGCCGGCGGCCGGTTCGGTGTTCGCCAATACCTTCGATGGCCGCCCAGCCACCTTGCAAATGGGTATGGGACAATGGGCGCCCGGCATGGAAGAGGCCCTGCTGGGGCGCGAAGAAGGCGAGCGTTTTTCGTTCGATCTTCCCGCATCGCAGGCCTATGGCGACCGCAATCCCGAGCTTTTACAACGAGTTACGCGCAGCATGATGGCCGAAAATGCCAATCCGGAATCCCGCTTCGAGCCGGGCGATATGGTGGAATTCTCGGCCCCTAACGGCAGCCGGTATTCGGGCGTATTGAAAGAACTTGGCGAAACCACGGCGCTTTTCGATTTCAACCACCCGCTGGCTGGCTCCGATTTGCATCTGGAAGTATCCCTGCTGGGGGTGTTGTAATGACTGGTCACAGTTCGGCCCGGCCCGATCTCGAAGTGGTGCTGGCTCAGCCGCGCGGGTTTTGCGCGGGCGTCGATCGCGCTATCGACATTGTCGAGCGCGCGCTCGAACTGCATGGCGCCCCGATTTACGTGCGCCACGAAATCGTCCATAACCGCTATGTGGTTCAAGACCTCAGGCAAAAGGGGGCGGTTTTCATCGACGAACTGCACGAAGCGCCCGCGGGCGCCATCGTGGTGTTTTCGGCCCACGGAGTCGCCAAGGCCGTGCGTGCCGAGGCCGAAGATATGGGCTTGAAGGTGTTCGACGCCACGTGCCCGCTGGTGACCAAAGTGCATATCGAAGTCGCCAAAATGCGCGCGGCCGGGCGCGAAATCATCATGATCGGCCATCCAGGCCATCCCGAAGTCGAGGGTACGCTGGGCCAGGCCGATGGCGGCATGTATTTGGTCGAGACCATTGCCGATGTCGCGGCGTTGGAAGTGCACGACCCCGAAAACCTGGCGTTTGTCACACAAACGACGCTGTCGGTGGACGATGCGGCAGTGGTGGCCCAGGCGCTGCGCACGCGGTTTCCGTCTATCATCGAGCCCAAGAAAAGCGATATCTGCTATGCCACCCAGAATCGCCAGGATGCCGTCAAGATCATGGCGCCGGACTGCGATCTGGTACTGGTGGTGGGCAGCCCCAACAGTTCCAATTCCAACCGTTTGCGCGAAGTGGCGGAACGCAAGGGCGCGCAAGCATACTTGATCGACGGTCCTGAAATGATAGATCCCGCCTGGCTGGCGCAAACCCGGAGGGTCGGGGTCACGGCCGGGGCCTCGGCGCCGGAAGTGCTGGTCAATCAGGTAATTGTTCGCCTTAAAGAGCTTGGCGCCGCTTCGGTGCGCACCCTGGCCGGCACACCGGAAGCGGTGTCGTTTCCCCTGCCTAAGGAACTTTCACGCAAGGTCAAGGAGTCCTGATGAAGCTGTATAGCTATTTCCGTAGTTCCGCGGCATACCGGGTGCGGATTGCCTTGAACCTGAAAGGCCTGGATTACGAAACTGTGCCGGTGCACCTGTTGAAAGATGGCGGCCAGCAATTGTCCGAAGGATATAGGCAGGTGAATCCCGCCGGTCTGGTGCCTACCCTGGCCGACGGCGATTGGGCTATTGGCCAATCCATGGCCATTCTGGAATATCTGGAAGAAGCCCATCCCGAGCCCGCGTTATTGCCCGCGGGGGCGAAACAGCGAGCCAGGGTGCGCTCTATTGCCCAGCTCATTGCCTGCGACATTCATCCGCTGAACAATCTGCGCGTGCTCAAGTACCTGAAGCATGAGTTGCAAGCAGGCGACGAGGCCAGGGATGCCTGGTACAGGCACTGGGTCGGGCAAGGCCTGGCCGCGGTCGAATCCCTGCTGGCCGGTCATCCTGACACTGGCCGCTTTTGTCATGGCGACCAGCCTACTTTCGCCGATTTGTGCCTGGTACCTCAGGTATTCAATGCGCGCCGCTTTGGTTGCGACCTGAGCGCCGTGCCCACTGTGCTGCGTATCGACTCGGCTTGCGCCGAGCTCGATGCATTTCGCCAGGCCGCGCCCGATAATCAGCCGGACAGCGAGGGCTGATTCCCGGCCCGGCGTTCAACCGTTGGCAGGCGGCGCGCCGGCTCAGGCCTTCCTTAGCCATCTCCGGATGTGATCGAAGCGGTCAAAGCCCCAGAAAGCTTCGTTGTCCACAAACATGAAGGGCGCGCCGAAAACACCCCGGGCCATGGCGTTGTCGATTTCGGTTTTCAGCAGCGTTTTTATTTCATCCTGGGCGATGCCGTTGGCCAGGCTGGCGGTGTCAATGCCTATCTGGCCGGCCACGGCCAGCACCACGTTCACGTCGCTGATGTTTTGCTGTTCCGCGAAATAGGCGCGAAACAGGCGCTGCGCCAGGGCCACGGCTTTGTCGCTGCCCTGTTGCTGCAGGAAAAGCACGGAACGCGCGGCGCTGATCGTTCCCACCGGAAAAGCTTGGGGCTGCTGGTAGGGTATGTCGAACAATTGCGCCGTGCGCTCGAAATCGCGCCGCGCATAATCGCCTTTCAGGGGGATGTCGGTAAGCGGCGCGGAACCCACGGCTTTGAACATAGGGCCCAGTAGAATCGGGCGCCAGCGTACTTGCCGATCGAATTCGGCCGCCAGGGCCTCGATGCCGGTACTGGCGAAATAGGCGTACGGCGAAGAAAAATCGAAATAAAAGTCTATCGGTTCAGCCATGATCTTCTGCTGCCTTGTTGTAGGATAAGTAGAGAGTGCTGGATGCATGGTAGGCACGTTTTGGTATTGTTGCAATGTCAGCGATAATTAAGCATATTCATCGGGCATGACGCCTATTGTCATGGCCGAATTGTTCTTGGCGCATTCATGTCGGCTCCGCCTGTACAGCAGGCGCAGGCCGGCGGGCTTCTTCTGATAGGGAAATGATGAAAAAAAGCACAGGTGTAGTTGGTGTCGTGGTAGTACTTGCTGTCGCCTATCTGGGCGCAACCTGGTATGTGGGCAAGCAAGCCCAGGCGACGATCGAACGGGTTGTGGCGCAGGCAAACGCACGCCTGGCCAAAATGCTGGGGCCCGATCACGGCAGCAGCGGCGTCAAGATGGCGATCACCGATTACCAGCGTCATTTCTTTTCGTCCCAAGTGGATTATGCCGTGCAGATGAAGGACCTGGACGGCAAGCCCATGGAAATCAAGATGCGGGACCAACTCCAGCATGGGCCGTTTCCCTTGAATGCTTTGCGCGCGGGCAATTTGGCGCCTATGCTGGTTTATGGCAAGTCGCAACTGGTGGCTACGCCGGCCACCCAGAAATGGTTCGATAGCCAGAAGGGCAAATCGCCGCTGCAGATCGAGACCCGTGTCGGCTTTGGCGGCGCCGGTGTATCGGTCTGGACCTTTTTGCCGACCGAGATAGCCAACGACGGCGAAACGCTAAGTTTCAGCGGCGGGCTGGTTCAAATGCAGTTCAGCAACGACTTCAACGACAACACCGCCCAGGGCAAGTTCGACTCCTTCGCGTTGGTCAACAAGAAATCCGGCGAGAACCTGGCTATCAAGAATATCCAGGCCAACAGCAAGACCACCGTAAGCAATGAAACCGATGGGGTGACGCAAACCAGCGCCACGATAGATTCGTTTACCGTCGGCGACTCGACCGAAAGCACTGTGTCGATCGACAAGCTGTCGGTCAAGATGGACAGCCGGCAAAAAGACAAATTGCTGGACGGCTCCGTGCTTTACGAATTGGGCCGCATGGTGGTGGGCAACATCGATCTGGGCAGCGTTTCGGTGGGCATCAAGGCCCGGCAGCTGGACATGGCGGCGTTTACCGCGCTGGGCAGCGAATTCGATGCCATGCAGGCCAAGCGCCGCGCGGCGAACGAGCCGGAAATGCCGTTTACCGATGCCGAAGAAGCTATCTTGCGTGAAAAGCTGGTGGCTGTGCTGGCGGCGAATCCATCCTTGTCCATCGATCCGATCCTCTGGAAAAATGCCAAGGGCGAAAGCAAGGCGGGTTTACTGGCCGATTTCAGTAGCCCGGCCAATCCGCAAGAGGAAAATGTGCAGGTCTTGCTGTCCGAAGCGCTTAAACGCGTCAAGCTCGACCTGTCATTGTCCAAACCCATGTTTATACAGGCGTTCGGGCAATCCCAAAGCGACCCCCAGCAAAAGCAGCAAATGGAAATGGTGGGCGCGATGCTTTACGACCAATACATAGCACGCCTGCGCGATGCCGGGCTGGTCAAGGTCGATGGCGATACCGCCGCGGCTGCTGTTGTGTACGAGAAGGACAGCGTCAACCTTAATGGCCAGACCATGCCGGTATCCGAGTTCATGCAGCGCGCCATGGGCGTCGTGATGTAACGACGGCCTGGCTGGGCCTTAAGGTTTCTTGGCGAGGCTAATCGACGCAGGCAAGAAAACGGGGCGCTAGGCCCCGTTTTCTTGCCTGTTCGTGTTTTACGCCGGCTTGCCTAGCGGCTTTTCCCCAATACGCAATTTGCTCTTTGAAGCAGCTTGCGCATTCCTCGCGCGACTATCCCGGCACGAGAGTTCCCTGATCGTGTGTGCCTGCTTGTGCGGCCTGGACTTTTCTTGGGGCACTGGACGAAGATTTTCCCGCTGCGGCTCCAAAACGCGTATGCTAACGGGGCCATTTGGCATGCAACTATCGTCATTCAAGGAGTATTTCCATGGCAAAAGGTCAATTACGCGGAAACAAGGAAGCGAAAAAACCCAAGCAGGCCCCTAAACCCGCGGCGCCGGCATCGCCGTTCGGTTCAACAGCATCCAAAGGCGGTTCGCAGCCCTCCGATGCCAAGAAAAAGTAAGCTGGGCCGATTTCTTCATGCCATAGGCCGCGCGGGATGTTTCGCGTGTTTGCCATAGGCCGGATTAACGGGCGCAGCCCGTATAATCCGGCCTTTCTTCTATAGCGTCGAGGCAGGCCTTGCCTGGCGTTGCCGCCACGCCAGACCAGCCAGCAAGACCAATACCGCCGCCGCCAGCGGAAGCATCAGGGTATTGATGGTCGACCAGCCCGATGTATTGAGCAGGCGTCCGGAACTGAACGAGGCCATGGCCACGGTGCCGAATACCAGGAAATCGTTCAGGCCCTGTACTTTGGCGCGTTCAGCGGGGCGATAGCAGTCGGTCAGCATGGACGTGGCGCCGATGAAGCCGAAATTCCAGCCCATGCCCAGCAGCACCAGCGACCCCCAGAAGTGCAGCAGGTCCAGCCCGGTCAAGGCCAGCAGCCCCGATGCCGCGATCATGACCAGGCCGAAGGCGGTTACGCCAAACTTGCCGAAACGCGCGATCAAGTTACCGGTGAAGAAACTGGGCGCGAACATGGCCAGCACATGCCACTGTATGCCCAGCGCGGCTTCGCCTATGGTGTGTCCGCAAGCCACCATGGCCATGGGCGAGGCGGTCATGACGAAGCTCATCAATCCGTAAGTGACCACTCCCGCAATGACGGCAACGCAGAATTGCGGTTGTCGGGCAATTTCGCCCAATGGGCGGGCGGTTCCCGCGCTTGCCGCCGGCAGCGGCGGGGGCGCGCGGAACATGGCGATTATCGGCAAGGCCAGGCAGGCCAGCGCCGCCTGGGCAAAAAAGCTGCCCGCGAACGGCGCGGCGGGCAGCGCATCGCGCGTCCAGATGACCAATTGCGGGCCGATGATTGCGGCTGCCAGGCCGCCTATCATGACGCGCGATATGGCGACGGAGCGCAATGCCGGCAAGACGGCGTCGGCGGCGGCGAAGCGATAGCTTTGCACACAAGCGCCATAGAATCCGGCCATGGCCGTGCCGGTGCAAAACAGCATGAAATCCCCGCGCATGACCGCGATGGCTGCAACCAGGCCGGAGGCGCCGCCCAACAATGCCCCCAGCAGGTAGGCCGCGCGCCGCCCGAGCCGGCGCATCAACAGGGCGGCCGGCAGGGTCGACAATGCCAGCCCCAGGTTGTAGAGGCTGACAGGCAGGGTCGCCAGCGTTGGGTCCTGGGCAAGCGTCTGGCCGACAATGCCGCCAAGCGAGATGATGATGGGAGGAGAGGCCCCGCCCAGCGCTTGCGCAGCCATTAGTAAGCCGACATTGCGGCGTGTTTGCTTATCGGCGTCTGGAGAGGCTTCGGTCATATCGCTTCATTGCAGGCCCGGCGGGGCTATTGATCAAGACATCCGGAAATGCCCCGGGCAAGTTCGCCCCGCCCGGCCATTCCTAGGGACCGTCTGATCAAGCCCATCCGATTGCCGCATCCCGCCTTGTCGGCCATCCCGTCAGGGGGCGCATCGGATCCGGGCGATTTGATCAGAGCATCTCTAGGCAAACAGTTTATCGTAAGCGGCCAGCAGAGTCTGGTGCATGGCGCTGCCTTGCATGTCCGGGCCCAGTGTCTCCAGGCCGAAGAAACGTTCACTGCGATCGAGCAGCGCCTTGGCCTGGCGCACCGTTGCGGCACCGTACAACAAATCCAGCGAACGGCGGTAGTTGTCGGCATTGTCGACATTGAGCATGCTTTCGATGCATCGGTACACCAGGCGGCGGGCCGGCTCCAGATCATTGAAATGATGGATCCAGTCGCAGCCTTCGCGGATTGCCTCGTCATCGCCGATAGCCAGTGCCAGCAAGGTTTTCAGTTCGCCGATGCGCAGCTGTTTCCACGGTGTGCCCAGGGGAACGGCCAGGCCCAGGATTTCGTACACCAGGCGCTCGTCGTTCAGGTTCGTGGTTTGCAGATCGGCGAGCAGGTCGGCGGCTTGCGTGTCGCTTAGCTCAGGCAAGCGCAACAGTGCCGGACGGATGGCGTTGCCGATGCTGTTGTTTTCCCACTCCAGATCTTCGGCCGGATAAATCTCCGACATGCCGGGAACCAGGATGCGACAGCTGTAAGCGCCCTGTTCGCTGAAGTCCGAAACATAGATATCTTTGCCTTCGCCGTGGATGCAATCGACCAGCCAGTTATAGTCTTCTTGCGTGGTGGTGCTGAAGTTCCAGTCGGTAAACGGAAAGTCGGGCGTATCGCGCATGAAATTCCAGCTGATCACGCCGCTGGAGTCGATAAAGTGGATTTCCAGATTGGGCACGGCATTGATTTCGCTCATGTCGAAGCCGGGTTCGGGGAAGCCTTCCAGCGAATCCAGCAAGCGGCCCTGCAGCAATTCGGTCATGGCGCGTTCCAGCGCTATTTCAAGGCGCGGATGCGCGCCGTAGCTGGAGAATACGCCCTGGTCCTTCGGATGCACCAGGGTGACGTTCATCACGGGGTAGCGCCCGCCCAGCGATGCATCCTTGACCAGTATGCCGAAGCCCGCTTTGCGCAGGCCCGCGATACCGGCCTGGACATTGGGGAAACGCGCAATGACGTCGTCGGGCACATCCGGCAGGCACAGCCCTTCGCTGATGATGCGGTACTTGATATGACGCTCGAATATTTCCGACAAGGCCTGAGTGCGGGCTTCCATCATGGTGTTGCCCGCGGCCATGCCGTTGCTTACATACAGGTTGCCAATGATGTTGACTGGAATGAAGGTCTGGGCGCTATCGCGCAAGCGGGTATAGGGCAGGGTGCAAATACCGCGCGCCGCATTTCCCGAATTCAAGTCGACCAGGACGCGGCTGCTGATGTCGCTGTCTGGATTGTAGAACGCATGCAATTCGGGATTGAGCATTTCCGCCGGCCAGCTTTCGTCCGCTGTCGGGGCGAACCAGCGTTCCTGCGGATAGTGTACGAAAGGACGATTGGCGCGGGTTTCGCCCAGGTAAAAATCGGTCCAGAAATAATGCGTGCCCAGGCGCTCGATGAATTCGCCGTAGGCGCTGGCGCGGGCGGCCAATTCCGTTGCGCCTTTGCCATTGGAGAACAGCATGGGGCAATCGCTGTCTTTCATATGCGTCGACCATATGCTGTCGACTTCGTGCAGCAGCGATGATTCATTCAGCCGGAAGCCGCGTGCCGCCAGCTTTTCCCGTATGGTTTCAATTGTCGATTCAAGAGAGGCGTCTTTGCCGGGGATAAAGCTTTCGGTTGTCATGCGGGGAGTCTCGGTGGGATGGGGCGGATAGGCGTGAACTGCCGACGCTGCCGAGCAAGGCCGCAATGAGTTGTGGCGGCCGTCGGGGCGATGATGTCGCTATCTGGATAGCGGATGGAGCGGTTGCAAAGCGTTGTGGAGGGGAATCTGCGTGGCTGCGCACGCAGCAGTATACCGATATTGGGTATGGAGGGTCAGAAATGCAGTTTGATGATCTCGTCAAAGGCGTCTTCGGCCGACATGCCGTTTCTCATCAATTGGCTGATGGCGCCGGAGTGCTTTTGTATGCCTTCGGGCAGGGTTTCCCGATTATTTTTGAAATACGCATATTTGTCTGTCTCTATGGTATCGATGACTTGGGCGACGGGCGTGTGGCTACGGCCGCCGCTGTTGCCGGACGTCGTGCCGGGGCTGCTGCTGCGCGTTCTTGGCGCCGCCTTTACGCCGCCGCCCTGAATAGAGGCCTTGACGGCGTCCAGCGTGAAGACGGCCGACAGCGTATCGCTGACATTACCGCTGGAATTCAGGCTCATCAGAAGGTTTTTCTTGTCGAATGCCATTTTCTTGCCGGCATTGTTGATGACCTGGTAATTCGGGCGCTGCGCATGGCCAGGTAGTTCGAACTGAACGCTGGCGCCATAAGCCTGCATTTTTTCCATGACTTCTTTCAGGAAGTCCGTGCCCAGCGAATCCAGGTTGCCGTTCCAGCGTTTGCTTCTTTTCGTGTTCAAAATGGGGGGTATCCAATACTGTTGTCTAAATCCGGGGGCGTATTTTACGCTGTGTTAAAGGACACCCCCGAGATGCGGGCATATAGTCGCGGGTGTGGCTGGCGGATTACCGGTCGGCCGGCAGACGCTCAGTGCCTGCCGGCGGGAAAAGCCGTTTACGAACGTAATGAGCGTATGCTGCAAGATGCCGACCGGCATAACACAGTAGTAATTCAAGGGGTCCCAACATGGCTAAAGCTCGGTTGCTCGCCAGCAGGCGCATAGAATTATCCCGGGGTAACCCATGTTGCCGCCCTGGGCTGGCCATTGTTTAAGAATACGATTCTTCATCGCGCATTCTGGCAGCGTCCGGCCACAACTCCCTGGAACGATCTGGCGCCCGTAAGGGAAGAGCTTTTTGGCGTTGAGCGGCTGGAACAGCATGCCGAAAGCCTTGCCGCCGCCCAGCCGGTAACGGCAACCCCGCCTGTGGTTGCGTCGCTGCAAAAGCGGCTCAATGACAATGCGGCGGTCTTGCTGGCCGCTTATAGAGCCAGCGCGGCGGAACTCGAAGGCGGCCGCAGCGTGGTTCCCGCCGCGGAATGGCTGCTCGATAACTATCATTTGATCGAAGAGCAGATCCGCGAAATCGTGGAGGACTTGCCGCCCGGCTTTTATCGCCAACTGCCGAAGCTGGCTGAAGGGCCATTCGCCGGCTATCCGAGGGTCTTCGGCATAGCCTGGGCCTTTGTGGCGCATACCGACAGCAATTTTGATCCCGATATTCTGCGGCGTTTCATTGTGGCGTATCAGCGCGTTCAGCCCCTGGCTATCGGCGAGCTCTGGGCTGTGGCGATCACGCTGCGTATTGTGCTCATCGAGAATCTGCGCCGCCTGGCCGACCAGATCAGCTATGGACAAAAAGCCCGGGCCGACGCCGAAGCGCTGGCCGGCAGGCTGGTTGGCGCGGCGAGTATACAGTTTGCGCTTGAAACCGATATAGCCACTCGCGCATCCGACCCTTTGTCCGAAGCATTCGCCGTGCATCTGGCAAAGCGGCTGCGCGACCAGGATCCACGAACGACGCCGGCGCTTGGCTGGCTCAAAGAACGCCTTGCCCTCCAGGATACGTCTATCGAGGAAGTCGTGTTGAATGCCCAGCAACGGCAGGGTGCGTCCAATGTGACTGTGCGCAATATCATTACCAGCATGCGCTTGATTTCCGATATTGATTGGACCGAATTGTTCGAGAAGGTAAGTCTGGTCGATGAACGGCTGCGCGAGGCGAGCGCTTTCGCCGCCATGGATTTTTCGACCCGCAATTTGTACCGCAGCGCCATAGAGCAATTGGCCCGCGGCTCGTCCTTGCCGGAACTGGCGGTCGCCGGCCTCACGCTGGATGCGGCCCGCGCCGCGCAGGCGCAAGCTGTCGATGCCGAGCAAATCCAGCGCACCGGCGATCCTGGCTATCATCTGATTGCCGAGGGACGGCCTGCGCTGGAGCGGGCTATCGGTTTCCGCGCGCCCCTGAGGCTGCGCCTGAGCCGCCTGAATGTGCGCATGGGGATAGGCGGTTATGTGGGGGCCATCCTGCTCACCGCGATGGCGCTGATCGGCTTCATGCTCTGGATGCTGGGGCCGGCGAGCCTGGCGGCAGGCTGGCTCGCCTTGTTTGCGCTGACCGCTTTCCTGCCGGCGACAGAGCTTGCCACGGCACTCGTCAATCGCGCGATCTCGTGGACGTTTGGCGCAAGGACACTGCCTGGCCTCGAACTCAAGGAAGGGGTTCCGCAATCGCTTCGAACGCTGGTGGTGATTCCCACGCTGCTGACCAGCCAAGCCGATCTTCTTGAACAAATCGAGCGCCTGGAAGTGCATTATCTGGGCGGCGCCGGCGGCGATCTCGCCTTCGCCCTGTTGTTGGACGGGCTCGACGCGGATCAGGAAACGATGCCTGGCGATGCGCCCTTGCTCGCCTCGGCTGTGGTCGCGATTCAGGAGCTGAACCGCCGTCATGGCCCGGGTCCTTGCGGCAGCCGTTTTCTTGTGTTGCACCGCCGCCGTATTTTCAATCCCGGCGAAAATAAATGGATGGGATGGGAGCGCAAGCGAGGCAAACTGCATGAGTTGAACCGGCTATTGCGCGGCGCGGCCGACACCAGCTACCTACCTATCGGGCAAACGCCTGTGTCGGTGCCGGCCGACGTGCGCTATGTCATCACCCTGGATGCGGATACGCGGCTGCCCAGGGACGCCGCATTGCGCCTGATCGGCAAGATGGCGCATCCCTTGAATCGGCCGCAGTTCAATGCGGCAAAGCAGCGCGTCGTCAATGGCTATGCCATTCTGCAACCGCGCGTCACCCCTGCGCTGCCTGTCGGCCGCGAGGGCTCTGTCTATCAGCGGGTATTCTCCAGCCCGGGAGGCATGGACCCTTATGCCGCGGCCATTTCCGATGTCTATCAGGACCTGTTCGGAGAAGGATCCTATACCGGCAAAGGCATTTACGACGTCGATGCCTTTGAAGCGGCCTTGCTGGGCCGGATTCCGGAAAATTCCCTGCTCAGCCATGACTTGTTCGAGGGCACTTTTGCCCGCGCCGGCCTGGCTACCGATGTCGAGGTCGTCGAGGAATTCCCGTCGCGCTACGATGTTGCGGTCAAGCGCCAGCACCGCTGGACGCGCGGCGATTGGCAGCTTCTTCCCTGGATATTCGGCCGTGGCGCCGGCAGCAGGGCGCTGCCGGGCGTGGGGCGCGGAAAAATGCTGGACAATCTGCGGCGTTCGCTGTTTGCGCCCTCCACCTTTATCGCGCTGTGTTGCAGTTGGCTATTGCCCATGCCGGCGAATGTACTGGGCACGTTGTTTATTCTGGCCTGTATCGCGATTCCAGCCTTTTTATCCTGCTTTTTCTCTTTGCTGCCTCGTCGCAGCGGCATACGCTTTCGCAGCCACATCGGTGCGCTTGCCGCGGATCTGCGCCTGGCGGCCATGCAAACGCTGCTGTCCGTGGTCTTTCTGGCCGACCATGCCTGGCGCATGGTGGATGCGATCGCCAGGACGTTGCTACGGCTGTTTGCGACGCGCCGGCATCTCCTTGAATGGACGACAGCCGCCCAGTCGTCGCGGCGGCCTCGATTGGAGCTGCGCGGCTTCTACGAAGGCATGGCGGGGAGCGCATCGCTGGCGTTGGTGCCGGCGGCGGGGGTGGCCATCTTCGCGCCATCTTCCTGGCCGCTGGCGTTGCCTTTTACCTTGCTATGGCTTGCGGCGCCGGCGCTGGCTTTATGGGCCAGCCGACAGCAGGCGGGCGCGCAGCGCCACGAGCTTTCAGAGGCCGAAGCCAGCGCGCTGCGCCTGACGGCGCGCCGCACTTGGCGCTTCTTCGAGACCTTCGTTACGCCGGCGGACCATATGCTGCCGCCGGATAATTTCCAGGAGGATCCCAAGCCTGTCATTGCGCGCCGTACCTCGCCAACCAATATGGGCTTGTACCTGTTATCGGCTATCGCCGCCCGCGATTTCGGATGGGCGGGCACCGCTCAGACCGTAGAGCGTCTGGAGGCAAGCCTGGAGTCCATGCTCAAGCTTGAGCGATTCAAGGGGCATTTTTTCAATTGGTACGACACGCAGGACCTGCGTGCGCTCGATCCGCGCTACGTGTCGTCTGTCGATAGCGGCAATCTCGCCGGCCATCTGATCGTGGTCGCCAATACCTGCGAAGAATGGATGGAGGGTTCATCTTTGGCGGATCTGCGGCCTGGCATGCTGGATAATTTGCGCCTGGCGCGCCAGGCTATCGATATGCTGCCGGCCGCCGGCGGCGAGCGCGGACAGCAGCTTGCCGCGCTGCTCGACGAGATAGAGGTACAGTTGAACGGCGCGCAAGCCGTCCAGGCATTGTTGCCCATGCTCAAGCGGCTTGCCGAAAAGGCGGCCAAGGCGGCTCGCAGCCTGCTGTCCGCCGCCGAGGACGAAGACGTCGCCGATGCGTGTTTCTGGATCGATGCCCTGGGCAATGCGGCGGCTGAACACAGCCGCGACTGGCTGGCCGACGATGGCGCGCGGCAGTCGATGGATCAACGGTTGCGGGCACTTGCCGGCACAGCTCGGGAGATGGCGCTGGCCATGGATTTTGAGTTTCTTCTCGATTCCGACAGAAAACTGTTGTCCATCGGCTATTCCCATGCCGACAATTGCCTCGATCCCAGTTGCTACGATTTGCTGGCGTCGGAGGCCAGGCTGGCCAGCCTGTTCGCCATCGCGAAGGGCGACGTCGTGACACGCCATTGGCTACGCCTGGGCCGCACCGCGACTCCGCTGGGCAGCGGCTCGGCGCTTATTTCGTGGTCCGGCTCGATGTTCGAATACCTTATGCCGTCGCTGATCATGCGAGCGCCCTATGGCAGTCTGCTGGAACAGACCAATCGCCTGATCGTGGGGCGTCAGCAAGCCTATGCGAAGTCGCTGAATATTCCCTGGGGTATTTCCGAGTCCGCTTATAACGCCCGCGACATGGAGTTCACCTATCAGTATTCCAATTTTGGCGTACCAGGCCTGGGACTCAAGCGGGGGCTCTCCGAAAATACTGTGATTGCGCCCTATGCAACCGCGCTTGCGGCCATGATCGATGCGGCGGGGGCGTGCAGGAACTATATCCGGCTTGCAGGCATGGGAGCGCTGGGGCGCTATGGTTTTTACGAGGCCCTGGATTTCACGCCTTCGCGATTGCCCGAGGACCGCAGCGTGGCGATCGTGCGCAGCTACATGGCTCACCATCAAGGCATGACGATAGTCGCTATCGCCAATACCTTGCTGGACGCCCGGATGCGCGAGCGCTTTCATCGAGAACCCATGATCCAGGCTTGCGAACTGTTGCTGCAGGAGCGCATGCCCAGAGATGTAGCCGTTGCTCATCCTCGTGCCGAAGAAGTGAAAGTTGCCGCCGCCTCGGGCAATGGCGTGGCGGCGGCGCGCCGCCTGGTGGGGCCGGTTGTCGGCGCCCCGATAACGCATATGCTGTCGAACGGGCGCTATACCGTGATGTTGACGGCGGCCGGAGCAGGTTATAGCCGCTGGCGCGATATTGCCGTAACGCGCTGGCGCGAGGACGCCACCCGCGATGATTGCGGCTCCTTTATTTTTTTGCGGGACATGCAGAACGGCGTGCTATGGTCCGCCGGGATGCAGCCCACCGGAGCCATTGCCGAGCATCAAGAGGTGGTCTTCACCGAGGACTACGCCGAATTTACCCGCCGCGATGGCTCGTTGACCACCACGACGGACATTCTGGTTTCTGGCGAAGATGATGGCGAAGTGCGCCGTGTGTCCCTGGTCAACAGCGGCCGGCACGCCCGGGAAATCGAGCTCACCTCCTACGCCGAGATCGTCTTGACGACTCCCGCCGCCGATAGGGCGCACCCGGCGTTTGCCAAAATGTTCGTCGTGACCAGCTATCTGGACGAGTTCGGAGCGCTCGTCGCCACGAGGCGCAAGCGCTCGCACGACGAACCCGAACTGTGGGCGGCTCATTTCGCGGTCGTGGAAGGCCAGGTTGTTGCCAAGCCGCAGTATGAGACCGACCGGGCCCGTTTCATCGGCCGCGGGCATACCGTGGCCGCGGCCAGCGCCATGAGAGACAGCCGTCCGCTTTCGAATACGGTGGGCACTGTTCTGGATCCGGTCTTTGCGCTCCGGTATCGCTTGTCGATCGCTCCTGGCAAGATTGCGCGGATTGCCTTCTGGACAGTCGTGGCGCCATCGCGCGCGGAGCTGCTCGATCTCATGGACAAGCACCATGATCGCAGCGCATTCGACCGGGCGAAAACCTTGGCGTGGACCCAGGCCCAGGTGCAGCTTCGCCATCTCGATACCGAGGCGGAGGAGGCGGCTGACTTTCAGCGCCTGGCCGCACCTATCCTGTATGCGGATCCGCGTTTCAGGGCGTCGTCCGGAGCGATTATGCGCGGCGCGGGCCCTCAGGGCGGTCTTTGGCCGCTGGCGATTTCCGGCGATTTGCCTATTGTCTTGCTGCGCATCGACGATATCGAAGATATCGCCCAGGTTCGCCAATTGTTGCGCGCCCACGAGTATTGGCGCATGAAGCGTCTGGCTGTCGACCTTGTGATTGTCAATGAACGCGCCTCGTCCTATATCCAGGATCTTCAGATAGCCATTGAAACGGCGATACGCAGCAGCCAGGCGCGACCGTCTTTCGGTGAAGAGCTTGCGCAGGGCGCGGTTTACGCGCTGCGAGCGGACATCATGAGCGTCGATACCCGCGCCTTGCTTCATTCGGTCGCACGGGTCGTACTGCTTGCGCGCAAGGGTTCCATAGCCGAACAGCTTGCCCGCATGCCGCCGCAGTCCGTTCAGGAGACACCGACCGTTCGCCGGAAGCCTGCATTGTCGGCGCCGTCGTTGCCGGGGCCCGCGCGGGTTGGAGTTTTTCAATGGCCTGGGCGGGTTCGATAAAGACGGGCGGGAATATGTGACCATTTTGAACAAGGGCCAATCGACCCCTGCGCCTTGGCTTAATGTGATTGCCAATCCTGGCTTCGGCTTCCAGGTTTCGGCCGAGGGTAGCGGCTATACCTGGGCGCGCAACAGCCGGGAAAACCAGCTTACGCCATGGTCGAACGATCCGGTGTCGGACCCGGCGGGCGAGGCGATTTATATTCGCGACGAGGCCACCGGCGCGCTTTGGACTCCGACGGCGCTGCCGATACGAGACCGCGGTACCTATGTGGCCAGGCATGGGCAGGGCTATAGCCGCTACGAACACCAGGCTAACGATGTTGCGCTCGAGCTGCTGCAGTATGTGCCGCTAACCGATCCGATCAAGATTTCGCGATTGACGCTGCGCAATCTGTCCAGCGAGCCGCGCCGTTTATCGGTCACGGCCTATGCCGAGTGGGCGCTGGGCACATCGCGCGGCGCCTCGGGTCCCTTCATTGTGACTGCCATCGATGAAGCAACCGGAGCCATGCTGGTCCGCAATCCCTGGAGCATCGCCTTTTCCGGTCAAGTGGCGTTTACCGACCTTGGCGGGCGGCAGACGGCCTGGACGGCCGACCGCAACGAGTTTATCGGCCGCAATGGCGTACTTGCCGCACCCGCCGCATTGACCTCGGACCAACCCTTGTCGGGAGCGACAGGCGCGGGCCTGGACCCTTGCTCGGCCCTGCAGGAAGTTGTGGTCCTGGAACCGGGCCAGACGGTGGAAGTAAGCTGGTTCCTGGGGCAATGCGGGGTCGGCCGAAGAGGCCAGGGCATTGATCGCCCATTATCGGCAAGCCGACCTGGATGCGGTACTCAGGCAAGTGACAGATCATTGGGCAACCTTGCTCGGCTCGATTCAAGTCAGAACACCGGACCGATCCATGGACATCATGCTCAATGGCTGGCTGCTCTACCAGACGCTCGCCTGCCGTATCTGGGCCCGTTCGGCCTTTTACCAGGCCAGCGGCGCCTATGGCTTTCGCGATCAGCTACAGGACGGAATGGCCCTGACGTTTGCCAGGCCGGATGCCACCCGCCAGCATCTTCTGCGCGCGGCCGGGCGCCAGTTCGTGGAAGGCGATGTCCAGCATTGGTGGCTGCCGCACTCGGGACAAGGTGTCCGCACCCGTATTTCGGACGATAGGGTGTGGCTCGCCTTCGCCACGGCTACCTACATTTCCAGCACGGACGACGCCGCGATTCTGGACGAAGTGCTGCCTTTCCTCGATGGTCCGTTGTTACGTCCCGGCGAGCATGATGCGTTCTTCCAGCCCATGGTTGCCGATGCGTCCGCATCGCTGTTCGAGCATTGTGCCCGCGGTCTCGATCAATGCCTTGCATTGACCGGCAGGCTTGGCCTGCCGTTGATGGGAACAGGCGATTGGAACGATGGCATGAACCGGGTCGGCGAGGAAGGCAAAGGCGAGAGCGTTTGGCTGGGTTGGCTATTGCTGCGGACCATAGACCTGTTTGCGCCGTTGGCGCAGGGCCGCGATGCCGAACGTGCGAAACATTGGCGCGCCCATGCCACTTGCTGAAAGAGGCCCTGGAAAGCAAGGCCTGGGATGGCGAGTGGTACCGCCGCGCGACATTCGATAATGGAAGCTGGCTGGGCTCGAAGGACAGTCGAAGAATGCCGGATCGATTCTATCGCGCAATCCTGGGCGGTATTGTCCGGCGCCGCCGATCCGCTGCGAGCCGCGACAGCAATGGAGTCCGTGGAGCAGCATCTTATTCGCCGCGACGATGGGCTGGCTCTTTTGTTCGCGCCGCCGTTCGACAAGACTCCGCTTGACCCAGGCTATATCAAGGGCTATCCGCCAGGCCTGCGTGAAAATGGCGGGCAATACAGCCATGCCGCCATGTGGGCGATCCTGGCGTTCGCCAAGCTTGGACAGGGCGGCAAGGCCGCTGACTTTGTTCGCGCTGCTCAATCCCATCAACCATGCGCGCACGCCCGAGGAAACCGACCGCTACAAGGTCGAGCCCTATGTCGTCGCCGCCGATGTCTATTCGGTCGCGCCTCATGTCGGACGCGGAGGCTGGACCTGGTATACCGGTTCGGCGGCGTGGATGTATCGGGCCGGCATCGAGGGCATCCTGGGCATTCGCCGCGAAGGGGCTTTCCTGGTGCTTGAACCATGCATACCGGATTCATGGCCGAGTTTCGAGGCTATGGTCCAAGTGGGAACAGCTCAATACGATATACGCGTGGATAATTTCCCGGATCGCGGCTACGACGATACACGGGCCACGCTCGATGGCGAGCTGATCGCTTGCGCGCAAGGCCGTGTGCGCATCCCCTTGACGGAGGGTGCGCATAGTTTACTGGTATCGATCTAGGGCCTGTTGACGCTAAATCCCCGCCCGCGCCGGTGGCATAGCGGGCGCAGGCCCTAGAGCAGCCAATCGATAGGCAATATCGACAGGAAGTTCGCGCTGGCGCGCCGCCAAAGGCTGGCGTTAGGCTCTGTGGTGTATCGTATTTGCTTGCCTTCGCGCTGTTCTGTCCAGTACAAGCCGCCGGTATCCGACAGATGGACTTCATAGGCGATGTGGGGAATCTTGTCGTTGAATGTCGTCTCGATGCGTTGCGCCATGGCGGGGCTGTCAATAATGAAGCCCAGTTCGGTGTTCAATTTGGCTGAACGTGGATCGAAATTGAACGAGCCCACGAAAATGCGTTCGCCGTCCACGGCAAACGTTTTTGCATGCAGGCTTGAACCGGAACTGCCGAAGGGGCCGGCGCTTCGGTTTCTTTGCTGGCCGGGCGACAGGCGCTTCATCTCGTAAATTTTGATCCCCGCCTCAAGCAAGGGCTTGCGCCGCTTGGCATAGCCGGCATGGACGGCGGCGACGTCTGTCGCATCCAGCGAGTTGGTCAGCACCTTGAGCTTGACGCCGCGCCTGGCCATTGCCGTGAGGCCTTGGACACCGGAGGCGCTAGGCACAAAATAGGGGGAGACCAGTTCGACATTGGATTTCGGCTTGCCGATAATCTGATCCAGTTCATGCGTCAGCAATTGATTGGGCGGCACCTGGCCCAGCCCTTTGCGCGGATCGTCGCTGACCATATGCGTAGCGGCCCATTCCAGTTCGATGGTCTGGTCCAGCAACTGCCGAATGAGGCTGGAGTCGCGCAGGGCTTTCACATAGGCGGCCGCGCCCGGGTCGCGTTCAAGGATGGAGGCTGCTGATTTCAGTTTATCGAGCTGCCCGGTGGCGGCGGGAGGCAATATCAGGTTTGCGGGGTAAGACGACTGGCTATTCCAATACCGGTCGAAATCGTCGGATACGTCGTTGACTACCGGGCCGATCGCCGCCACATCCAGATCGGCGAACAGGACGCCGTCGGTGGCTCCGAAATATTCGTCGCCGACATTGCGTCCGCCTATGATGGTAATGCGATTGTCGGCGGTAAACGATTTATTGTGCATGCGCCGGTTGAGGCGGGAAAAGTCGGTGATATAGCCTATCCAGCGAGGCGAACGGATGGCAAAGGGATTGAACAGGCGCACTTCGATGTTCGGGTGCGAATCGAGCGCGGCAAGCCTGGCGTCCAGCCCGGAAGTATTGTTGTCGTCGAGCAAGAAGCGCACGCGCACGCCGCGATCAGCCGCTGCTCGCAAGGCTTCGAACAGCAAAGAGCCGGTCAGGTCATCGTGCCAGATATAGTATTGGATATCGAGCGTTCGAGTGGCTGCCCGAGCCAGGAGCGCGCGCACGGCAAAGGCTTCTTGCGGATCGGCCAGCGCATGGATGCCCGATTTGCCGGGATGCGCGGCCACCATCCGGGCAACCGCTATGCCCAGAGTCGTGGCGCCGGACTCATCGGCTGTCAGGGCTTGCGAGGCCTTGCGGTTTTCCAGCGAAGGCAGTGCAGTGCAGCCTGAAAGGGCCATTGTCCCAATCCAGATGAAGAGCGCATACAGCACGGCGCGTGTTCGCATGTTCATGGTTCTGCTTCCTGCAAATTATCTATGCCGTGTGAACTGATAAGGTTGAGCGCAATACCGGCGTCCGGTGCCGACGCGCCAGCTTAACTCAGAAATACATGGCGCTTGTTACGGGCTTGCTGCTGTGGAGGACGATTTGGGCTGATAAGATGCCATAGCAAATAAAGTGCCCGATTCATTTTCCCTGCGCAGCCATACACTAAACGAGGCAATATGAGCAGATCACAACCGCGCCCGCGCTCCGATTTCCGGTTCTTCACCCCTGTGACCACACGCTGGATGGACAACGATGTGTACGGACACGTCAATAACGTGACGTATTACTCGTATTTCGACACGGTCGTCAATCGATACCTTATCGACGCGGGTGTGCTGGATGTCGCGCATGGCGACGTCATCGGACTGGTAGTCCAGACCGGCTGCGACTATTTTTCGCCGATTTCATTTCCAGACGATATTGAAGCGGCCATGTGTGTGGCGCATATCGGCAAGTCCAGCGTGCGCTACGAGGTCGGCATTTTCAAGCAGGGTGAAGTCCTGAGCGCCGCTCATGGCCATTTCGTGCATGTCTATGTCGATAAGGCCTCGCGCCGCCCGGTTCCATTGGCCATGGAGTTCAGGCAGGCCTTGCAGGCATTGTCGCCGGCGTGAGGCCGCTATTGAATGCTATACAGGCAGCGCGGCAATGGTTTGCGCGACCGCCGCGGTAAGTTTCTTCCCGTAAGGCACATGCAGGAATTCGTTGGGGCCGTGCGCATTCGATTGCGGTCCCAGCACGCCGCAGACCATGAACTGCGACTTGGGAAAGCCGGCTTGCAGCATGTTCATGAGCGGTATGGTGCCGCCTTGCCCTATGTAGCCGCAAGGCGCGCCATAGTATTCCCGCGAGGCGGCATCCAGAGTGTCGCTTAGCCAGGCCGCTGTTTCCGGCGCATTCCAGCCCGTGGCGGCGCCCTGGTCCGGCTTGAACAGTACCTTGGCGTTGTAGGGCGCATCGGATTCCAGCAGCGATTTCAATTCTTGCACGGCCGCCACGGCATCGATGGGCGGCGGCAGGCGCAGGGAAAGCTTGAATGCCGTGCGCGGCCGCAGCACGTTGCCCGCGCTGCCCAGGGGCGGCAACCCTTCCGCTCCGGTGACCGACAGCGTGGGCCGCCAGGTGCGATTCAGCAAGGCATCTTCGGGAGTGGTGGTCATGGGCAGCACAAAGCCCCCATCGGCGCCGCAGCTCCAGGGAAAGCGGCGCCAGACCTCGTCGCCCAGGATTTGCGCCGTGGCGCGTACCTGTTCGATCCGGGTGGCGGGAATTTCGCAGTGAAAGCTTTGCGGCAGCAGGCGGCCGCTGGCGCTGTCTTCCAGCCGATCCAGCAGGTGGCGCAAGATGCGGAAGCTGGACGGCACGACGCCGCTGGCATCGCCCGAATGCACGCCTTCGTCCAGAACCTGTACTTCCAGGGTGCCCGCGACCAGGCCGCGCAGCGAGGTGGTCATCCAGAGCTGATCGTAATTGCCCGCGCCCGAATCCAGGCAAACCACCAGCGCCACATTGCCCAGGCTGTCGCGCAAGGCATCCACGTATGGCAGCAGATCGTAGCTTCCCGATTCTTCGCAGGTCTCGATCAGGCCCACGCAGCGCGGCCTGCGGGATGCCTTGCTTGTCGAGGGCCAGAATGGCGGTCAGCGATGCATAGACCGCATAGCCGTCGTCGGCGCCGCCGCGGCCGTAGAGCTTATCGTTTTCGTACTTGGGGGTCCAGGGGCCCAGGCCGGAGCGCCAGCCTGAAAATTCGGGCTGCTTGTCCAGGTGGCCGTACATCAGCACGGTATCGCCATTGTCGCTGCGCGTGGCCGGCGCATCGAAATAGATGACCGGCGTACGGCCGGGCAGGCGGATCACTTCCAGCGTCAGGCGCGAGACTTTCTGGTCTTGCACCCATTGCGCCGCGTCGCGTACCACGCGATCGATATAGCCATTCTTGGCCCAGTCCGGATCGAAAGCGGGGCTTTTCGCGGGGACGGCGATGTAGCCGGTCAGCGCCGGGATGATCTCGCGATCCCATTTTTCATCCACGAAGGCCTGCAGGGCATTCGGGTCCAGGGCGGGAGGCAATGCGTCGTCGGGGATGCGGGCATTCATGTCAGTGTCCTTGCGAAAGGTGATTTTGCGATTCTACGCCATCGAACTTGCGTTGAACTATCCTTTGGCACCGTCACATTTGCGCATCCGACAGGCGCAGCGTTTGTGAAATGGCCTTGCAGGCATTCGTCAGCGGTTCTATATAGTTTTTTTTGCGGTTCGCGTTCATGCGGTAGCGCGGAATGCTGATGCTGACGCACGCTATGGGTTTTTCGTTCTGGTCCAGGATGGCGCATCCGTAGCAGAAAATATCCTGCTCATTTTCTTCGCGGTCTTCCGAATAGCCTTGCGCGCGGATTCGCGTGATTTCATCCAGCAGGGCAGGCGCCGACAGCAGGGTGGCGGCGGTGAATTTCCTGAACTCGATGGCATCAATAAGACGCCGCTGCCCGGCGTCATCCAGGGCGGCCAGGAAAGCCTTGCCCACCGAGCTTGAATACAGGGTCACCTGGCTGCCCAGGCGGGAATTCATGCGCACGGCCTTGGGGCTTTCCAGCTTGTCGATATAGGTCATTGCGCCATTGGCCGGCACCGCCAGATGTATGGTTTCTTGCGTAAGATCGCGCAAGGCCAGCAGTTGATCCCTGCATGCTTGGCGGATGTCGGAGCTTTCGAGGGCCTGGCCGGCCAGGGTGATCAGCCTGGGTCCCAAACCATAGGCCTGGGCGCCCTTGGCGGCGATCAGCCCCTCGGCCAAGAGCGCGTCCACGATCCGGTAGAGCGTGGGCTTGGGATAGCCGACCGATTTGCTCAGATCATTGATGGTGACGCCTTGATCCGTTTGCGCGGCAATAGCGTCCAGTATCCGCATGAATTTGGAGAACGATGCGGTGCCGGCGACGGCGCCATGGCCTGTCGTTTGCGGCGGGCGGGTCGTAGCCATGTCAGGTCACCATATAGCCGCCGTCGACAGGCATGACGACGCCGGTCATGAAGGCGGATGCCGTTGAGCAAAGAAAAACGACCGCCTGGGCAACGTCGTCGGGCGTGCCCCAGCGTTTCAGGGGCGTGCGCTCCAGGATGGGTCTGGAGCGCGCCTCGTCGTTTTGCAGCGCTTCGGTCAGGGGCGTTGCGATCCAGCCGGGAGCGACGGCGTTCACGCGTATGCCATCGGCGGCGTAGGCTATGGCCAGCGATTTGGTCAATTGGGCAATGCCGCCTTTGCTGGCGCTGTAGGCCGGCACCAGCCCGCCGCCAAAGAAGCTGAGCATCGATGCCGTGTTCACAATGCAGCCGCCGGATTTGGCCAGCAGGGGGCGAAGTTCCGTGCACAGCCGCATGGTTCCGGTAAGGTTGATGTTCAACACTTGCTGGAATACGGACAGATCGAATTCTTCGCCGCGGCGGATAATGCCTGCGCAGTTGACCAGAATGTCCGCGCTGGGCAAGGAGCGCGCGAACGCGCGGACATCGTCTTCGTTGGCGACATCCAGAATGACGTCGGTAATGCGGTCCGATCGATGGGTATTGCCGTCGTTCGATGGCAGGCCCGCGGCGTGGACGCGGGCGCCCAGGCCGGCGAGCGCCAGCGCAATGGCCCGGCCTATGCCTTGCGTGCCGCCGGTGACGATTGCCGTTTTGTTATCCAGCATGCCTGGTCTGAAGCTCATTGTGCTTTCTTCCTTTTAACAATATGCGCGTCAGCGCACGAACTGATCGACATAGCCGGCGCCCAGGCCTACGCTTTCGTAGTGTTTGCGGCACATATCGAGCTTGATGAAGACGTCTTCGTAGCCGGTATGATTGCCTTCGCTGTCCACGTAATACATGATGCCGTTGACCTGGAACATCGTGATCATTTCCGTCACGTCCTCGGGAACATACAGGGTATGGGTCTCGCCGGGCGGCTCGAACACATAACTGCCTTGGGTGGCGACCCAGTCGTGCTCCAGATAGCGCCATGAACCCTTGATGACATAGCCGTGCACCGCCTGCGGATGCCGGTGGCAACTGAGGACGCCCGATTTGCGCACCCGCAGCAGATTGGTCCAGTAGCCTTGCGAGACATTCAGGCACAGGGGGCGGAACCAGACATCGTCGGCTTGCGGTACCCAAATGCGCTCGTCCTGCGGCACGGCATGCTGAACGACGATTTCCGGCAAGGCTTCCTTGGGGTTGGGGTAGCGGTAAGGGGTTGGCGTGGCAATGGGCATTCCAGTTCCTTTATCGCCTGGAGCGGCGGCTGGTGGTCTATGAATCTATATTATGGATTTAAATCCATAATATAGATTAACGGTCTCCTGATCAAATCACCCGACTGCTGCATTCCCCTGACGGGCGTCCTGCCGCGTCGGGATGTAGCGTCCATAGTGGTTCTATTGACGCTACATCCCGCCTGCCGGCCATCCCGTCAGGGGACGCATCAGATTCGGGCGATTTGACCAGAGGGTCCTTAAAGGCATGGGAATATAAATAGGCTATTACTCGGGAAATACCCTGGCAAGGCCGGGGGGGCCGAAATATGGCGTGGCGGATTCCCTGGAAATTAAATACAGTTGGCAATTCCGGCCTCAATTGTGCCGCTTGCCATGCTTGTAAGCAGATGGCCCGACTTTTTATGAAAGGAATAATTCAATGACAAACCAAAAGTCCAAGATCGGTCTTATTGGCGTAGGAATGATGGGCCATGGCATCGGGCTCAATATCATCAAACATGGCTATCCACTGGTTTTTCTCGATCATCCCGGCAATCAGCCTGCCGAGGATCTGTTGTCGGCGGCCGCGGTCAAAGTAGGCAGCGCAGCCGCGGTAGCCCGCGATGCCGACGTTGTAATCCTATGCCTGACCGGCACGCCGCAGGTCGAGGATGTGCTTTATGGCAAAGAAGGCTTGCTCAAGTGCATACGCCCGGGCCTTGTCGTGATAGATTGCTCCACCGCGATTCCGTCGTCCACCGTCAAGATTGCGCAGGCTATCGAAGCCGCGGGCGGCCTTTTCCTTGATGCGCCGATGACGCGGACTCCGAAAGAGGCTGCGCAGGGCCGCCTGAATTTGATTGTCGGGGGCGATCGCGGGCTGTTCGAACGCTGTCGGCCTATCCTGGAATGCTTTGCGGAAAATATCGCATTTGCGGGGCCTGTGGGTTCGGGGCACCAAATGAAACTGATCCATAATTTTGTGTCTCTCGGTTTTTCGGCGGTGCTGTGCGAAGCGGCCGCGTGCGCGCAGCGTGCCGGTATCGAGCCGGAGGTTTTGATCGACATCCTGGCCAAGGGTGGCGGCGGCGGAATAGTGCTCGATCGCTTGCAGCCTTATATCCAGTCCGGCGACAGTTCGGGCTTTCGTTTTTCGATGGCCAATGCGCTGAAAGACATGGGCTACTACGTTGCCATGGCCAAAGAGTCGGAAGCCATGCATACCACTGCCGAAGCTGTCCTGCGGACCTATGAATATGGAGTGCGGGCGGGCGCGGAGCAGGCCGCCGTGCCCGAGCTTATAACTATTCTGGCCGGATCGCCCGGCTTGGAACAGTAAAGCTAGGGGTTAACCCTCTTAATGCATCATTTCTTTCTCAGTTATATTCTGGTTATATATTCTAATGAAATATTAGTTATTAATATGCGATAAAACAAAGAAAAGGAAAAACCTGATCCCCTATCCCCATAAATGGTCAGGCTTCCTATGCGATGCGCAAGCGCCGTGCCGGCATGCCGCTTCATCGATTTGTAGTGAACAAGATTAGACAGCCAGCGTATTTTCAGGAGAGAGCAATGGAGATGTTTGGAAAATTTATCGCCGCCGGCATGCTTGCACTGGCGGCATTGACAATGGCGCCGGCGCAGGCGGCGTGGCCCGAGAAGCCTATTACGATAGTGGTTCCTTTCCCGCCGGGCGGCTCCACGGATATCCTGGCGCGGGTCCTGGCCGAGCATCTTACGAAATCCCTGGGCCAGCCGGTCATCGTCGAGAATAAAGGCGGGGCTTCGGGCAATATCGGGGCCGGCAGCGTGGCAAAAGCAAAGCCGGATGGTTATACACTGCTGGTGAATGCATCGAGTGTGCATACGACCAATCCGTCCTTGTTTCCCAAGCTTGGATTCGATGGCTTGAAAGATTTCACGCCAATCGCGCATCTGGCGAATGTGCTGAATACCGTGGTTGTGCATCCCTCGGTCCCGGCTACCAATATCAAAGAACTGATTGCCTATGCCAAGGCCAACCCGGGCAAGCTTGCCTATTGGTCGGCGGGGCCGGGTTCCAGCAGCCATCTGGGGCCTGCCATGTTTGAACAGGCAGCGGGCATAAAAATGCTGCATGTGCCGTATAAAAGCAGCCCGCAAGGGATTACCGACTTGATCGCCGGCAATGTCCAGGTCTACTTTGGAGCGGCGACGCAATCGCTGCCTCATGTCAAATCCGGCAAGCTCAGGCTTCTTGCCACGACCGAGGCTAAACGCTCGGCGCTTATGCCGGATGTTCCCGCTGTAAATGAAACCGTGCCGGGCTACGAACTTACCGTTGGGTATTCCGCCTTTGGACCAGCCGGTTTGCCCGCGGACCTTACCGCCCGCCTCAATACGGAAATCAACCGTATTCTGGCCCTGCCGGACGTGAAGGAGAAAATGGCGGCCCTGGGAGTCGTAGTGCTGCAGTCCACACCCGAGGGCACCGAAAAATTATTGCGCCGGGACGCGCAGCGCTATGCAAAACTTATCAAAGAATTGAAGCTGACTGTTGAGTAGACAGATATTCGCACAATAGCCAGAGATCATTACCGCAAACGGATGCCACCAGAATGAGTACAACCGGACACCGGCCAGCCGTGCAAAGAATGCCGACCTTGAATTACATCGAGCATTTAGCGCAAGAGAAAACGCCCAACAGGTTGCTTTTGCGCAATCTGGCTTTGCTCGACCCGGTCTCCGGACTGCTGAAGACAGGCTATCAAGTCCTGACGGAGGGGGCCAGAATTGTCGAGGTCAGTAAAGGCGTCATCAATGCGGGCGATGCCGAGGTCATCGACTTGGGCGGGCGCACACTGATGCCTGGGCTGATCGATCTGCATCAACATATCATCGGGGAAACTTTGCCGATGTATCACAAGATGCTGCCCTCGCTGTTAACGGCGCGGTCGAGCCAAGTACTGCTTGGCATGCTGGCGCGCGGTTTCACGACCATCCGCGATGCGGGCGGCGCCGACTACGGCCACAAGCGCGCGGTCGAGCTTGGCATGTTCGCCGGACCCCGCTTGTTCGTTTCCGGACGGGTGATCAGCCAGACCGGCGGGCATGGCGATTCGCGCTCTCCCGCCGATACGCGCGAACCGCCGCTGTGTTGTGCGCAGTTTTCCGGGGTCGGAAGAATTGCCGACGGCGTGCCCGAAGTGCGCAAGGCCGTGCGCGACGAAATCCGCATGGGCGCCGACCAGATCAAGGTAATGGCGGGGGGCGGAATTGCTTCGCAGTCCGATCCCATCGATCACCTTCAATACTCCATGGAAGAGCTCGAGGCCATGGTCGACGAAGCCACGCGTTCCCATACTTATGTCATGGCGCATGTCTATTCCGCGGAGGGTGTGCGGCGTTGCGTCCAGGCGGGGGCGCGCACGATAGAGCATGGCAATCTGATCGACGAGCCTACGGCCAAGATGATGGCGGGCGCCGGCACCTATTTGGTGCCCACCCTGATCGCTTATCGGGCCATCAAAGAGGACGGCCCGAATCTGGGGTTTTCAGAGACCAGCATGCAAAAGGTGGACGAGGTATTGTCGGCCGGCACCCGGTCGCTGGAGCTGGCGCTGGCCGCCGGCGTGAAAATAGGCTTTGGCACCGATGTTCCGCGCTGCCCCGAACGCCAGTCCGAAGAATTCCTGATACGCAGCCAAGTGCTGACAAGCGCCGACATCATCCGCAGCGCCACCGTGACGGCGGCTGAAATACTGCGCTGCGACGGCAAGCTGGGCGTGATTTGTCCCGGCGCATACGCCGACATGCTGGCCATCGATGGCAATCCATTCGAGGACATCAAGCTGCTTACCGGCCAAGGCGACCATATGTCCTTGATCGTGGCCAACGGACGCGTGATGAAAAATTCCTTGTCCTGATCCTTGCCGGCAAAAGCCGCCATTGTCCTTCGCCGCGGCCGGCGGACGCCTTCATGCATTTTATTTTTACGCAGGGAATGAAAATGAACAAATTTATACTTACCCGGGTCAGCGATCGAGTCGCGGTCATTACATTGAATCGGCCGGAAAAGCTCAATGCCTGGAACAAGCCCATGCGGATAGAGGTTGTCCAGGCATTGCGCGCCTACGATGCCGATGCCTCTGTCGCCGCCATCATCATGACCGGCGCCGGCGATCGCGCCTTCTGCGCCGGGCAAGACCTGGAAGAGGCGAAAGAGTTCGACGCCGCCCGCTCCGAAGAATGGCTGCGCGAATGGGAAGATTTCTACGACACGCTGCGCAGTCTTTCCAAGCCATTGGTGATGGCCTTGAATGGGACCGCGGCGGGCTCCGCGTTCCAGGTGGCGCTATTGGGCGATATCCGTGTCGGCCATTCGGCCGTGCGCATGGGCCAGCCGGAAATCAACTCCGGCATCGCCAGTGTGACGGGACCCTGGATCATGAAAGAGATGCTGGGCTTGTCGCGCACGATCGAACTGACATTGACCGGCCGCCTGATGGATGCCGACGAGTGCAAAAGCATAGGCTTGCTGCACCATGTGGTGCCGGCGCCGGAAGTCATGCCCAAAGCGATGGAGATAGCGCTGCATCTTGCCGCTAAACCGCCCATCGCGATGCGCCTGGACAAGCAGCGATTCAAAGAGGTCACCGAAGCGGGTTTTCGCGACGCCATCGAAGCGGGCATACGGATTCATGCGGAGTCTTACGGGTCCGGCGAGCCGGCCCGCATGATGGAAGCCTTCTTTCAGGCCCGAGCCAAAAAGGGCTGACCCGGCATATATTGATGGAATCGCCGATTCCGTCTTGAAAGCCTCGGCCCTGCCCGGTTTCCGCGCGCAAGGCCAAAGGATGGCAGTTGAACGCTGCTTTCTACTGCGGCTTCGCTCCGGAGGCTGCCACCAGTTGCGCTTGGCGGGGTATTTCCACATCCAGATACTTGGCCAATGCCTCCGGAGCGCCATTGCGGATCTGCAACCCCATGGATTCCAGCTGAGGGCGTGTGGCCGGGTCGGTCAGCACCTGGTTCAATGCCGTGTTCAATTTGCCGATGACGGCCTGATCGACCCCTTTTGGCGCGAGCAGCGCAAAGCATGTGTCGCTGATCAGGTCGGGCCACCCTTGCTCCACCGTGGTGGGTACGTCGGGAAGAACAGATGACCTTTCCGCCGAGAAAACAGCCAGCACCTTGAGCTTGCCGGCCTTGGCATGGGGCACTGTCATCGGAATGACGGGAAATATGGCGTCCAGGCGGCCGCCCAGCAGGTCGGTCAGCGCCGCCCCGGGTGTCTGGTAGGGAATATGCACCAGTTGGTTGCCGATTTTCCTGCTCAGCATCTCGCCAGCGATATGCCAGGAACTGCCTGTGCCGGTCGTGCCGTAGCTTGCCTTTTCCGGTTTCTGTTTGGCAAAAGCCGCAAAGGAATTCAGGTCGTTTGCCGGCGATGCGCTACTGACCGCGAGCACATTGGGCGTGCAGCCGACCATTCCGATGGGATCGAAGTCGGTCTTCGGCTTATAGCCCACTTCTTTGTAAAGCGCGAGATTCGTGGCGAGCGGACCGGTCCAGGAAATGGCAAGGGTATAGCCGTCCGGCGCCGCGCGCGCGGCCTGCGCCATCCCTATGTTTCCGCCGGCCCCCGGCCGGTTCTGAACGATGATGGATTGCGCAAGCTTCTTGCCCATTTCGTCGGCCAGGAGCCGCGTCAAGGGATCGGAGGATCCTCCCGCGCCGGCGGGCAGGATCATGGTGATTGGTTTTTTTGCGGGCCAGGTTTCCTGGGCTTGTACTGAACATGCCAGGGCTGTGAGCAGTCCGCTGGCGACGATGGATGCAAAGGGGTGCGTCATTGGCTTCTCTTTTCTTCGAAATGGCGGGGCACGCTTAGAAAAAGCTTACGGTCACGGAAGCGAGGTCTCGTGGAACCAGGCAGGAGTTCAGGCCGATTACCGTGCGCACGCGGGATCCGTTGACGCTGGTCGCCCATTTGCCGGTGCCGCTCACGCCATTGACAGCCAAGGGGTCGATTTCCCGTCGAAGTTTTTCCGCTTCGTCGCGATTGCGCGTCTTGATGGCCACCCTCAGGATGACTTCGTAGGGAGCAGCGGGAATTACCGGCGTCGCTTCGCGATGGACGGCATTCATGCCGAGATAATCGTAGCGGACTTCCTGGGCGTCAAGCGCAACTGTTTTGAATCGCTTTTCAAGAATGTCCTGGGTCATGCGAGCCCGCTCCAGCGCCGCGGGGCCGGCGAAGATGACCATTTCCTCGGTCATATAGCCCTCGCGAATGCCGACCAGGGCCTTGAGCGTAGGAGGTCTTGGCGCCCCCACGTCGTCGTGCAGCCCTACCTCGACGGTATTCTCGGCGATTTGCTTGAAACTTACCGCGGTCAGGTTGGCGACGCAGTCGGGCGCCAGATATTGCGCTGGGTTCGCCACTTCGTAGAGCAATTGTTCTTTGCATGTGGCGGGCGTGAGCAGGCCGCCGGAGCCCGGTGTTTTGGTGAGAACGATGCTGTCTTCGGTGATTTCCGCGATGGGATGGCCCACGCGATCGAGGTCGGGCACTTCTTTGTAGCCGGGATCGGCAAAATAGCCGCCGCAAACCTGGGCTCCGCATTCCATCAAGTGGCCTATCACCATGCCGCGGGCCATTTTCCCGTAATCATCCAGAGACCAGTCGAATTCAAAGGCCAGGGGGCCCAGGTACAGGCAGGCGTCGGCAACCCGCGTGGTGATGACCACATCGGCGCCGTCGCGCAGCGCCTGGACGATGCCTTCGCAACCGAGATAGGCCTCCGCGGAAACGATGCGATCGCGGCTGTCCGAAATCGGCTCGCCGTCTTCGATGTAAACAAGCCCCAGATCGGCAATTTGGCCGGTGAGTACGCCGCCGTTCACGGCGGCGATCTTGATCTGATCAATGCCCAGTTCCGCCGCGAGCTCCCTGACTTTGCGCGCCGCGCCTTCCGGGTCGAGCCATCCCTGGTTGCTGATGATTTTGATGCCCTTTTCCTTGCATTGCGCCAGAATGGGCGAAAGGCGCGCCGTCAGGTAAGGGTCGTAGCCGACGGTAGCGCCGGCGTCCAGCCGGGCGGCCTGCGCGGCGCTCATGGTGACCTCCGACATGGATTCAAAACAAAGGTAATCAAGCTTGCCTTTCTCGACGAGTTCCAGTGCGGGTTCGAATCGGTCGCGCGACCAGGCTGTCGCCGCGCCCAGCCGTACCGCTTTGGCTTTTTGCCCCTTGGCAGGCGGGACCGATGAGCTGGCGGCCATGGGCTCGCCGGTTCCGTGGGGTTTGGTTCGAGGCTGCCGCCCGGCGGGCAGGGAAATCGGCAGCGTCAGCATGAGGGACGAGAGGGCCTTGCCGGACTCCTCGAAAGCCAGCGTGCGCGACCGGCCTCCTTCCAGCACTTCGTTAAGGACAAAATTCAGCGCGCCGATGCGGGGCGCTTCATATCGCTGGATGTCGCCTCGGGCGACAGGACCGAATAACTTGCGCACGGCCTCGACGGAGACTTGTTCGCGCAGCATTTCGTAATCGGCCATGTCATAGGCGATTACCGATATCATGCTGCTGTTGCCTTTTTCGCCCGATCGCGAATGGGCGATCTCCCGCAGGGAAACTATGGTTGTCACGATTTATGCTTCCTTTATTGGATGGTTGCTTTGGTGGCGTTGACGACGTCAGCCCATTTCTTGATGTCTTTTTCGACGAATGTTCTGAAGTCGGTCGCGGAGCTTCCGACCATCGTGAAGCCCTGCGGCGCAAGTTGCGCTTTCAGTTCTTTATTGCTTGCGGAGGCGTGAATAGCGTTGTTGAGCTTGTCTGTCACCGCGGCGGGCATGCCGGCCGGCCCGAACAGGCCCATCCAGGCCGTTGCATCGAAGTCCACGATGCCTTGTTCGGTCGAGGTGGGGACGTCAGGCAGCAGCGGAGTGCGCTGGGGCGCGAGCACAGCCAGGGCCTTGAGCTGGCCCGACTTGATCTGGGAAACCAGCGCGGGCACCTGATAAAAGAGAATGGGCACGTGGCCGGCGATGGTGTCGGTAATTGCCTGGCCGACTTCCTTGTAGGGAACATGGTTCAAGGGCGCGCCTGTTCGCAGTTTGAGAAGTTCGCCGCCCATCTGGCCGGACGAACCGATTCCGCCGGTGGCAAAGCTCAAGCCGCCTTGCTTTTTCGCCAGTTGCACCAGTTCTTTCAGGTTGTTTGCCGGCACGTCTTTGTTTGCGGCCAGAATATTCGGAAAATAGGCCACCAGGGAGACCGGTGAAAAATCGCGCAGCACATCGTAGGGCAGGTTTTTCATCATCGACTGATTGATGGAGTGCGATGAAATCGTGCCCATGACCAGCGTGTATCCGTCCGGCACGGCTTTGGCCACCAGCGCGCTGCCCAGGGCGCCGCCGGCGCCCGCCTTGTTCTCCACAATAAAGGTTTGACCAAGCTGCCGCGACATATCCGCGGCCACGACACGGGTCAGGATGTCGGTGCTTGAACCCGCGCCGTAGGGAACAATGATGGTGACCGGCCTGGAAGGATAGGCAAGGTCGGGGCTGCGTGCGAGCGCCTCGGCGGATAGCGATCCGCACAGTGCAAGCAAACAGGTGGCAAGGAAAGTACGGTGGGTCGTCTTCATGGGTCTCCTTTTGGATTTTTGTTGCAACGCGCGTTGCGCGGCAGGCTGTCTTTGTCATCTTATTAACGCTGTTGTGTTTGAACAAGCGGTATATTTGGAAGTATTAATAACCGGAGACGATCAATGGCGGCGGATTGGCTGAATGATTTGCGGCGTGTGAATTTGAATCAGATAGGCGCATTCTCCGCCGTGGCCGAGTGCTCCAGTTTCCGTGCCGCGGCGGGCCGCCTGCATCTCTCGCAGTCCGCATTGAGCGTGCAGATCCAGCAGTTGGAAGGCACCCTGGGCGTGAAACTCTTGCATCGCGACACGCGGTCCGTGCGGCTGACCGATGAAGGCGCGCGGCTGGTCGAGGTATTCAATCGCTCGGGGGTCGAGCTTGCCCGTGTCATTACGCAGCTAAAGGAAGAAGGGCGCCTGCAAAGGGGAGCGATTTTTCTGGCTGTTCTACCCTCGCTGGCGGCAACCTATATGCCGCAGCTGCTGCAGCAATTCCAGGCGCGGCATCCTGGCATCAGGGTCCGTATGCGCGATGTCGATTCCCGCCGCGCCCACGAGCAGATCGAGGCGGGCGCGGTGGATCTTGCCGTGCTGTCGCGCAGTCCGCGCGGGCAGAGCATGGTGTTCACGCCATTGTTCGATGAAGAACTGCTGGCCGTGGTTCCTGCTTCCGACCCAGCGTTTGCGGGCCGTAAGGCGGTGGATGCGCGCGAGCTTGCGCGCAGCCCTTTGCTTTTGAATCCCACGGGGGTGGATTTGCGCGATAAGCTCGATGCGCTTTTCCGCAGCGAGGGCATAGCTGTCGAGGCAACTCAGGAGTTGACAGGCACGTCATCGCTGGTCGCGCTCGTATCCTTGGGGATGGGGGTAAGCATACAGCCCCGCAGTTCTCTTTATGGCCTGGATTTGAGCCGATGCCGTCTTCTCGAATTCCGGCCGGCCACCTTTCGTGAAATTGGGGTGATCATGCCGCCGGGGCGCACGCCGTCGCCCGCGACGACGGCCTTCAGGGATTTTCTGGTGGAGCATGCTTCGTCTGTATTGTTGCCGGATCTGGCCAGGGGAGGCCCATATCGAAGGATGCGCTAATCGGCTTCACAACTGGCTTGCATGGCGAGAACGCCTTTGTGATTGCGTGCCCATAACGAAAATTTCTTATCGCCGGTCCCAGGTTCCGGCTGTAAACAAACGTCAAAGGGATGAAGGTCGAAAAGCGGATGCATTGCCTTGAACGCGAAATTCCGCACTCTCCGCTCTGGATACTTGTACGAAAACAAGTCGAGAAGTAGCGTGGCTATCAGCGGCCCATGCACGATCAAGCCGGGATAGCCTTCAGTTTGCGTTGCATAAGAACGATCATAATGAATACGGTGCGCATTGAATGTCAGCGCGGAATAACGAAAAAGAAAAACTGGGTCGGGCACAATACGCCGTGAATATAAAGCATTGTCTGGGGCGAGTTCGGCTCTGGGCGCAGGCTCTCCTTCACGTGGATGATCGCGAAAAACGATGTCATGATCTTCCGTTACAGCGGCTCCCCTGGAGCTGCCGATTATATGGCGCAATGTCACAAAAACCAGCGGGCCGCTTTTTCCTTCCCTGGATGTGATCTTGGTGACTTCAGAGGTTTTCGTTACCTCGTCTCCCACATACAAAGGCTGATGAAATGTCAAGGAACTTCCCGCCCACATTCGCCGTGGCAGCGGCACAGGAGGCAGTAGTTCTGGTTCCCTGGCGGCACCGTCCGGCGGCGTTTCACTTTGTGAAAACAGGGGCTTGAAATAAAGCCAATGCCACAGTGCCGGAAGTGGGTAGCGTTCGTCAATAGCCGTTACGCATCTATCCAGCGTAGCGGCCAGTCCCGCTATTGGCTGCGGTGTTATGCGGTCAGACCGTATTGTTTTTTTTCCTTTCCACTGCTCTAAATAGCCCAAATCAATATTCACGCTGGCTCCGCTGATTTATCTGGGGCGCCAATTTTTCGCCCCGGTACCGTGCTTGGTCAATAGCTGATGAGTGTGCGCCCGGAGGTCTTGCCTTCCAGATGCCGCTTGCTGTAGGCCATCAGGTCTTGAAGCTGGATCGTATGTATGTGTGGTTCAATCGCTGAAAAATCTGGCTTCCATTCATTTGCAAGCTTGTTCCAGAGCCGTTGCCGTGTGGGCCAGGAGGCATTGGCAACGATGCCGAACATTTGGACACCCCTTAATATAAAGGGCAGCACATTGGCTTCGAAGTTATTGCCGGCGGCATTGCCGACCGCCGCGGCCACGCCGCCATCTTGCAAAGAGCGCAGCAGCCACGACAGCATAGGACCGCCCACGTTGTCGATTACCGCGGCGAACCTGCCCTTTTCCAAAGGCCTGGTTTGATGTTGAATGCCGCTTGCGTCAATCACTTCGTATGCGCCAAGCCGTTGCAAAGCCTTGGCGTCTTCGATTTTTCGGGTAATGGCGGCGACTCGGTACCCCGCATGCGCGAAAAGAGCGGTCGATAGGATGCCCACCGCTCCGGTCGCCCCGCTAATCCCTACAATACCTGCATCCGGGGTGACGCCCAATTCCTCGAAATGTTCCAGCGCCATGGCGGCGGTAAAGCCCACGACGCCCATCATTGCGGCTTCCCACATTGACAGTCTGTCCGGCAGGTGCATCACATGGCTGGCAGGCGCCCGCATATATTCGGAGAATCCGCCATCAAACGCAATTCCGGTTTGAAAGCCATGCACCATGACTGCTTGCCCGGGCGAAAAACTGGCATGGGATGACTCCACCACCTCTCCCACAATTTCAATACCGGCAATTCGGGGGAAGCTGGCGATGATCTTCGCGCGCCCTTGAATGGAAAGACAATCCTTGTAATTGACTCCCGCAAAGCGATTGCGAATGACAACTTCGCCTGTCGACAGTTCAGCCAGGCAAGTGGATTCGAGTTCGCTGCTTATGCCATCGTTGGTCGATCGGGTGCGAAGGGCGGAGAAAGATGAAGGAACTGACAAGGTTTGCATGGGTCTACCGTTTTTTTAAGATTTGAATAGTTCACTTTTTCCATCTGGCTGGAAGTCATGCGCCAGGCGTTTATTGAGTCAGGATGGATTTATATCGTGCCTGTATCTTGTAGCTGCTTAATCTGATTCTTTGTAAAGCCAAGCTCGGCATAGACTTCCGCGTTGTGTTCCCCCACCGAAGGGCCGGTGCGCGGCACAGGCAACCGCCGGTCGATTACCCTGGGGACAATGCATGGCGCCGGTAGCGTGCCGTAGTCTGAATCCGGCAAACGTATAATGGACTGGCGCTCGATAAAGTGCGGGTCCTGTGTAATGTCTTCTATCGTATAGACCTTGCTAAAGGGGACTCCCGATTTGTTCAGCATCAAGGCTATTTGTTCGTAGGTATGTGTCGAGAACCAGCTTCTAAGGCCGGCATCGAGCGCGGCTATATTGTCGACGCGGCCGGAGTTGGTGCTGAAACGGGTGTCGCCAGCCCACTCCGGTTTGCCAATGCCGTGGCACAGGCGGGCAAAAATAGGGTTGGACGAAGCCACCAAAGAAAAAAACACGTCATCTTGACTGTTGTACATGTCGGAGGGGGCTGTATAGCTGGCGCAATTGCCCGCCGGCATCCTGACGAAGTTCAATTGCTCATGCTCAACCGGCAATGGATCAAGGAAGCGGAAAAGTGCTTCAGTAGCGGAAAGATCGATTTCCGCGCCGACGGCGGATGGATCCCCGCGCAGCCGGACGATTTCGATTGCAATCGAGAACGCGGCAAATAAGCCGGCTACCGCATCGCCCACGGGGAAGTTTGTATGCAGGGGTGCGCCGCCCGCTTGGCCGGTAAGATTGGTAAACCCGCTCATGGCCTCGAAAATTCGTGCGAAGCCAGGCCTTGATTTATAGGGCCCGGATTGTCCGAAGCCCGTCAGCCTGAGCACGATCAGCCTAGGGTTGGCTGCAAATAGTGTTTCCGCGTCCAATCCCCAACCAGCCATGGTGCCGGTGCGAAAGTTTTCAACCAGCACATCGAACTGAGGAATCATTTTCAGGAATGCTTCACGGCCTGCTGACTTGCGCACATCCAGCGTAATGCCTCGTTTGCCGCGATTAGCCGTTTTCCACCACAAGGGTATGCCATCCTTGATGGGTTGCAAGCCCCTGAGCGGGTCGCTGCCGTCAGGCAGTTCAAGCTTGACAACGTCGGCGCCGTGATCCGCACAAAGCGTCGCACCGAAGGGAGCGGCTACGACAGTCGCCATGTCCAGGATGCGCACATTGTCCAGCGCACCTTTGGTGGGGTGGTTCATACTCATCGGCCTCTTTGGTTTGCATCGAATAGACAACATTTGTCTCACGAAGATTGGCCGGCCCACAAGCACCGTCTCGCTGTGCGGGACTGTATTCTAAATATGCCGATTCTCCATTGACTTTTCAATAGCCTAAATCGATCATGAAATCACTTATGAACAAGACTCCCATTGATCTCATTCTCCGCGGGGATGATGCCGACGTGACTGCGCCGGACCGGCAGTTTGCGATTGCGCTGGCTCGCGGCATGGCCATCTTGCGGGCATTTACCGCTGATGAATCCGTGCTCGGGAATCGTGAAATCTCTGTCAAAACCGGGCTGCCCAGGTCGACGGTGTCGCGTCTGGCCTATACCCTTACGCTGCTCGGTTACCTTAGCCATGTCGATGGTTTGCAAAAGTATCGACTAGGTGCCGGTGTGTTGTCGCTGGGGTATCCATTGCTCGGCAGCATGACGATACGCCAATTGGCTCGCCCCATTATGGAGCGTCTGGCAAGGGATACGGGCTGCACTGTCAATCTGGGCATGCTCGATCGAACCAGCGTGGTATTCATAGAGACATGCCGCGTTGATCGGGGCAATATTTATCGGCCTGATATCGGTAGCACGCGTCCTTTGTTGATGACTTCGGTGGGGCGGGCGCTGCTGCTGGCGTGCGAGCCATCGGTACGCACCGCCATTCTCAATAGAATAAAACTTGAAAATCACGAAAACCACGCGCACATGATGCGTCTCTGGGAGACCGACGCGCGGGCGTTTTCAGCCCGCCGCTTTTGCTATGCGACAGGCGACTGGAGAAAGGAGATTCATGGGATAGCCGCGCCGGTTCTCAGGCCGGCGCGGGAAGAAAAAATAGCGCTCAATTGCACGCTGACATTCAACGATACAAGTACGAGCAAAGACGTGCTGGTACGTAAAGTAGCTCCTCTTATGTTGACGGCAATACGCGAGATAGAAATAGTTTCCGGCGTAGGAGGCTGAACCCAGGAATAGATACGTGGACACGCAAATAACCGACAGCATATGACGCTCGATCATTCACTCGAATGGCAAGAGCGCACCGTTATAAATGAAAAAAATATCAGGAGACAAACACATGCGTATCTTTGGTTTGAAATTGTTTTATATCGCAGCCATGGCGATGTCGGGGCTGGCCTTGCCGCAAGCTCCGGCGCAGGCAAATAGCTTTCCCCAGCGTTCAATAAAAATTATCGTTCCATTTCCTGCCGGTGGATGGGTCGACTCCACTGCGCGAATTATCGGTGAAAAGCTAGCGGAAAAATACAGGCAGCCTGTGCTTGTCGAGAACAGGACTGGCGCTGGCGGGTCGATTGGCGCAGATCTGGCGGCAAAATCCGCGCCTGATGGCTATACCGTGCTATGTGTAAGTCCGAGCCATGCAATCCTCCCCAGTATCTTGAAAAACATCGGATGGGATCCAAACCGCGATTTCCGTGCGGTGCAAGGTATAGGCGAAATCGCTACTGTTATCGCGGTGCCTTACGATTTGCCGGTGAAAAACATGGGCGAGTTGATGGCGCTGGCAAAAAAGAGTGGCGATAGCCCGCTTTCTATTGGCTCCGGAGGGGTAGGGACGTCAATCCATCTTGCCGGCGTCCTTTTGGCGCAGCAGGCTGGAATTAACTTGACCCATGTGCCTTACCGCGGACAGCCCGACGCGATGGCTGACCTTCTTGCCGCCCGAATCACGATGATGCCGATCGCCGCGTCGATAGCCATTCCGTATATCAAATCGAAGAAGCTGCGAGGCCTTGCCGTGACGGGCGCGGCTCGCTCGGCGCTGCTTCCCGACGTGCCAACCGTCGCGGAAACAGCCAATCTTCCTGCTTATCAGGCAAGTACCTGGACTGGCCTGGTTGTTCCGAAAGAGGTGCCTGACGCTATTGTGGAGCAACTCTCGGCGGACATAGGCGAGATTCTTCATATGCCCGATGTGCAAACCAAGTTGCAGGCTCTTGGCATGGATGTAAAGCCACAAGATGCCCAACAGTTTGACACGTTCATTGCCGCCGAAACCCGCAAATGGGAAGAGGTAATCAAGCGGGGCAACCTTGCATTGCAATAAAAGAAAACTCGCAATATTTGCGGCAATAAATCAAGAATATTTGAAGGTCAACCCATGCATATTTTAATTCGGTCTCTATTATTCAAAACAGCGAGTATGGTGCTGCCTCTTTTGCTTGTTTCACAGGCGAATGCCCAAGAGCCATATCCGAATCGCTCAATCAAAATCATTGTTCCGTTTACCGCGGGCGGTGTGGTGGACTCAACCGCAAGGATTATTGGCGAAAAACTTTCCCGGAAGTATGGTCAGCCGGTGGTCGTTGAAAACAAGACCGGAGCGAGCGGCGCGATCGGCACCGAATCGGTGTCAAAGGCCGCGCCGGACGGCTACACCCTGCTTTGCGTCAGTCCCGGGCATGCAATCCTGCCTAGTTTGCTGAAAAACATTCACTGGAATCCGGTCAAGGATTTTCGCGCTGTGGAGGGCCTGGGTGAGATCGCTAATGTCATTGCCGTTCGTCCTGATCTTCCTGTAAAAAACATGAAGGAGTTTGTCGCCCTGGCCAAGAAAAGCAGTGCAGCCCCCTTGTCTTTTGCATCGCCTGGGGTTGGTACATCGATACACCTGGCAGGCGCCTTATTTGCCCAGCAGGCCGATATCGTCCTGACCCACGTCCCTTACCGCGGGCAGCCTGATGCCATTAGCGACCTGATCGCGGGTCGAGTCGACATGATGCCATTGTCCACATCGTTGGCAATTCCCTATCTCAAATCCGGAAAGCTCAGAGGCCTGGCGGTTACTACCTCCAGGCGATCATCTCTGTTGCCGGATATTCCAACCCTTGCCGAAGCGGCCGGCTTGCCAAATTATCAGGCGAGCACCTGGTTTGGTTTTGTAGCGCCGGCTGGAACACCAGACGCCATCATTGATACGTTGTCGTCCGATATTGCCTTGATTCTGGAGATGCCCGACGTGAAAGCGAAGTTTGCGACATTGGGTATGGATCTGACGCCGCAATCCCCCAAACAGTTCGATGACTTCGTGGCGGTCGAGTATGCCAAATGGCAGGGCGTGATCAAGAAGGGCGGCCTGGAAATCCAGTAGTACACGCCATGCATCAAGGCCACGTATTCGTTTTTCCCAGCAATCAATAGCTCGACAAACAGAGGATTATCAATGCAGCGACTTTTCGGCGATCATTTTCTCAACGCCTTGAATACCGACGAGCGAAAGATCGTCAGCCATGTCCGCGCGCTTTGCGTAGAGCATATAGGTCCGCAAGCAGCTGAAGTCGGTAAACAGGATGAATTTGCATGGGATACCTTCAGGCTGCTTGCCCGCGAAGGTATTATCGCTAGCGCTTTTCCCAGGAAGTATGGCGGCACTGATGTCCGGCAGGCGGTCCGGGTTCGTATCATCGAGGAGCTGGGCCGAGTTTGCAGTACCTCGGCCTCAATAATCACGGGCGCGGATCTCTCCACCCGCGCGATCATTGCCGGAGCATCCGACGATTTAAAACAGCGGATACTGCCAGGCTTATGCAGCGGCGCGATCCAGTCCGCTTTTGCCCTGACTGAGCCGGGCGCCGGTTCGGACGTACGTGCCCTGCAAACTATTGCACATCATAGCGACACAGGCTATGTCGTCAATGGGAAGAAGAAATTCATTACGCGGGCCAGTACAGCCGACTGGCTGGTGGTCGTAGCCCGGGCGGCTGAAGATTCGTCCAAATTCATTGCGCTGCTGGTCCCGCGCGATGCCAAGGGCGTTACGGTTGGTCCTGTCGATGGAAAGCTGGGATGGTATGGCGTGCCTATTGCATCGCTGCGCTTTGAGGACGTGCAGGTTGAACAAGCCAATCGGCTGGGCGCCGAAGGCGATGGTTTCAGCCTGGCCCAGGACGCGCTTTTGCGTGCACGTATTGGCCACGCCGCGATGGCGTTGGGCCGGGCTATTGGTGCCGTTGAGATTGCGTCCGCCTATGCAGGGGATAGAAATATCTTCGGCAAGACATTGGGCCGGCATCAAGGCGTCCAATGGATGCTGGCCGATATGATCACGCAAATCGAAGCCTCGCGCGCTTTGGTTGCCGTTGCCGCGGATAAGTATGATCGTGGCGATGCTGATGTCGCCATCTATGCGTCAATGGCGAAGCTGCATGCCACCGACCTTTGCATGAAGGTCGTTACCGATGCGCTGCAACTGACCGGAGGCCGGGGTTATTTGAAAGACTTTCCTCTGGAGCGCTTCTTCAGGGATGCCAAGCTCAATCAAATCGGCGAAGGGTCGAGCGAAGTGCACAAGACGGTTATCGGCCGTGATCTTGTCCGCCGCTCGAAGACTTCGGATCGCAATCCGTGTTTGCGGCCAGGGCCTTTGACAGACTATTGATTGAGCACGCGGATTTCGATAGCGGGGCCGTTATCTGTTGAAAAGCCGATACGGCAAGGTTATCCGCAATGAGTATGGCGGCAAGCGCTTTTTTCAGAGCGATTTGCTTACAATTCTTTCGGCGTAACGATTGCCGGTATTTAGTCGATGTTGGATTTAAAACCCCAGGTCCTGCCATTTTTAGATATAACTTCTTCCATCTTCGCTTTAAATGTCATTAAATTTGGCGTTGCCTTGCTGCCAGGGTGCGTCCTACCATGCCGCATGGATAATTTAATCGACGATATTCAAGCCCGCCTGCAATCCTTGAAGAAGCAGAATCTGCTGCGCCGGCGACGCGTTGTCGAGGGTCCGCAAGGGCCGTCATTGCATGTCGATGGCGAGCCTTGCCTGGCCTTTTGCAGCAACGATTATCTGGGCCTGGCGAATCATCCCGCGCTGATCGCCGCCGCTCATGCGGGCCTGGACCGATTCGGCGTCGGCGCTTCGGCATCGGCGCTGCTCAGCGGACATAGCCGCGTGGTCGAGGAACTCGAGACGGCTCTGGCGGCGTTTGTGGGCATGCCGGCCGCGCTTTGTTTTTCCAATGGCTACATGGCCAATATGGGGGTGATCCCGGCGCTGGTCGGCCCCGGGGACGCCATATTTTCCGATAGCCTGAACCATGCCTGCCTGATCGATGGGGCGCGCTTGTCGAAAGCCGATGTTTCTATCTACGAGCATGCCGACATGGATCGACTGGAAGCGCTGCTTGCTAAAGACAGCAGTCGCCGCAAGCTGATCCTGAGCGATGGTGTGTTCAGCATGGATGGCGATATTGCGCCGTTGCCTGATCTGGTGGCGCTTTGCGAACGCTACAACGCCTGGCTGTTGCTGGACGATGCCCACGGTTTCGGCGTGCTGGGGCCGCAGGGGCGGGGCAGTCTGGCTCATTTCGGTCTTGCTTCGCGGCGCGTTTTGTATATGGGTACGCTGGGCAAAGCGGCAGGTGTCGCGGGTGCATTTGTCGCCGGCGATGCCACATTGATCCAATGGCTGCTGCAGCGGGCCCGGACCTATGTGTTCACGACCGCCAGCCCCCCTTTGCTGGGTAGCGCGCTGATGGCGGCTTTGGTGCTGTTGGAGTCCGGCGATGCGCGGCAATTGCATTTGCGCGCCTTGATCGGGCAATTGCGGGATGGCCTGGCGGACTTGCCATGGCGTCTATTGCCATCGGAGACGGCGGTGCAGGCGCTTATCGTCAAGGACAACGGCTTGGCGCTCGAGCTGATGCAAGGCCTGCGCGAGCAAGGTATCTGGGTGCCGGCCATCCGGCCTCCCACTGTTCCTGAAAATACCGCTCGCCTCCGTATATCGCTATCGGCTGCCCACACATCCGAACAAGTCGACCGCTTGATTGTTGCCTTGAAAACATTGGCGGCGAAGCACGTCAAGGCCCCGTCGGCATGGCGCTCGGACATGGTTGGGCGCAGCCTGAAAAGCGTTTGGCACCCATGCACTCAGATGCAGCATCACACGACGGTTCCCATGGTTCCGGTCAGCCATGGCAGGGGCGCGTGGCTATACGGGGACGATGGCAAGCGCTATCTGGATGCGATCAGTTCCTGGTGGGTGAATTTGTTCGGCCATGCCAATCCGCGCATCAATGCCCGGATCAAAGAGCAGCTGGACACACTTCCTCACGCCATGTTGGCCGGGTTCACGCATGAGCCGGTGATTCGCTTATCGGAGCTCCTGGCGGCAAAAACCGGACATGCATTGGGCCATTGCTTTTACGCTTCAGACGGCGCGTCGGCGGTCGAGATTGCGCTGAAGATGAGTTTTCACGCCTGGCGCAATGCGGGCCACGCCGCCAAGCAAGAGTTTGTTTGCCTCAAGGGCAGTTATCACGGAGAAACGATAGGCGCGCTGGCCGTCACCGATGTGTCTTTATTCCGCGATGCCTACGGACCATTGTTGCGTCCCGTGCATGTTGTCATGTCGCCCGATGCGCGCGCCGCGCAAGACGGTGAAACGGCCGCGGATGTGGCCCGCCGCGCGGCGCTTGCACTGGAGGCCTTGCTTCGGCGGCGCGCAGAACATATCGCAGCCGTCATCATCGAGCCCTTGGTGCAATGCGCGGCGGGGATGGTGATGCATGATCCGGTCTATTTGTCGGCGGTGCGCGCCTTGTGTGATCGCTATCAAGTCCACCTGATCTTTGATGAAATCGCTGTCGGTTGCGGCCGCAGCGGCACGTTTTTCGCCTCGGAGCAGGCGGCGGGGGCCGGCGGGGCACCCGTCTGGCCTGATCTGGTTTGCCTGTCCAAAGGGATCAGCGGCGGTTATCTACCCTTGTCGCTGGTGATGGCGACCGACGCCATTTACCAAGCTTTCTACGACACTGATGTAAAGCGCGGCTTCCTGCATTCGCACTCTTATACGGGCAACCCATTGGCCTGCCGGGCGGCGTTGGCGACACTGGAGATTTTTGAGCAAGATGATGTCTTGAATGCCAATCGGCGACGCGCGCAGCGCATTACAGCGGCCTTGACGCCGCTGGCGCATCATCCGCAGGTGCGGCATTTTCGCCAGCGCGGCATGATCTGGGCATTTGACGCGGCGATAAGTGATTCCGCCGCCGCCGATTTTTCACAGCGATTTTTTGCCAAGGCACTTGAAAGCGAGTTGCTGCTGCGGCCCATAGGCCGCACGGTTTACCTTATGCCGCCATATATTCTTGATGATGCCGAGTGCGATTTGCTGGCGGCGCGGACAGCGGCGGTATTTGAAAGCGTGATTCATCATGGCTGAACCCGCGCGCGGTTATTTTGTGGCGGGCACGGATACTGAAATCGGCAAGACCCTGGTCGCCGGCAGCCTGTTGCGCGCCCTGACGAAAACCGGTCTTCGGACAGCGGCCATGAAGCCGGTTTCGGCTGGTGCTCAATTGCGCGCAGGTCGCTGGCATAACGAGGACGCCGATGCGCTTGCGGCGCAAGCCAGCGTGGCGCTGCCGCCGGCGCTTGCCACACCCTATTTGTTGCACCGGCCCGTGGCGCCGCATATTGCCGCCGCCCAAGAAGGGTGCGCGATAAGCTTGCCGCACATTCTGGCTTGCTACGATTGCATTGCGCAAGCTGCCGATGTGGTGGTGGTCGAGGGCGTGGGGGGATTCCGGGTTCCGTTGGATCAGACAGTCGATACGGCGGATCTGGCCGCGCAGCTTGGTTTGCCGATTATCCTGGTTGTCGGACTGCGCCTGGGCTGTATCAGCCACGCGCTGCTGACCGCCGAGGCGATTTCCGCGCGGGGATTGGAGTTGGCGGGATGGGTGGCCAATACTGTCGACGCGGATATGCTGGATATCGATGCCAATGTGGAGGGAATTGCGTCGCGTATCGCGGCGCCCTTGCTGGGGAAAATTCCAAGGCTATTGGCGGGTTCCGGCCCGGGCGGGGCATTGGCATGCGCTGCCGCCACTTATCTGGATTTCACCTGGTTGCGCGACTGGCCTGTGGCAGATCGGGCTTGATTCCACGCGGCAAGGCCAAGGGGGAGTTTGGGTCTTTTTGCTGATGGGTTATCTTGTTTGCCAGGCTTGAGGCGCCTGGTGGCGCTGTTTATATTGTTTGTCGGCGGTGGTCGTATGTTTGCTGGCGGTGTTTTGGTTTCTCGTGCCGTCCGTCGGGGGTAAGGCCTGTGGCGTCCAGCCCGGTCGGCCGTTCAGGCGCCTGCGCGCCTGACACCGCGAGCTAATCTCGTCCGGCGGCCGCTGCCTGCTGGCGTTCTTCTTGGTCACTTCGGCGGCTCGCCTCCCTACGATTCCACTTGCTCGGCCTCCGACGGGCTGGCCACCACAGGCCTTACCTCCGACGGACTCCGATGTGTCTTAAACACGAGCGCTGGCACGGTCTGGGTTCTTGCGCTTCGTTGGGTCGTGTTGTTGCTGATCGAAGACGTTACAGTGCCCGGCAATTTCCGGCCCCTACGGTGGGCCGAAAATTGCCGTACGCGGTTGGGCATGCGGTGGCGGCTGTAGAGTCGACGCGATTGCGGTCGATATTGAGCATGCAACGGGGGCTGTCGATTCGACAGGATTACGGTCAATCTTGCAGATCTTGCCGCGCAAGGTGATCACGGACCTGATGGCTGTGATCAGGGCTGCGATCACCTTACACAGATTTTGGAATGCGGGGGCCGAGCGTATCAAGGGATACAGCAGCCACGAAATCATCGGGCAGCGTTTCAGCCGCTTTTTTTCTGACGCGGATCGCGCGGCCGATGCATGCCCGAGCTCCTACTTGCGTGACGTGATCGGCGCACCAAAACACTCTAAATCACAGCAATCGCGTATGGTTCTCTCGCCCCGTGCAGGGGCGAGAGAACCGGGCACCGCAAACTCTTTCAACCTAAAACCTTTTGCCAACGAAGAAGCGCAAGAATCCAAGCCGTCCCGGCAACCGTGGCCACACGACACCGGAGTCCGTCGGGGGTAAGACCAGTGGGAGCCAGCCCGTTGGAGGCCGAGCAAGTGGAATCGTAGGGAGGCGTGCCGCGCAGGCCATTGAGAAGAACCCTAGCAGGCAGCGGCCGCCGGACGAGATTAGATTCTATGGTTTTCGTCAACCAGGTATTGATGCCAACCTCGTGGCATCGAAGGGTTTTCGGGTTCGCCAGACGCCATAGGCGATGCGTAGCAGCTTGCGCGCCAGAATCACCAATGCCTCAGTTGAGGCGAATTTTTTTGCGCGAAGTGCCTGGTAATAGCCCTTGAACACGGCTGAACGCGCCGCTGAGCGGGCGGCGTTATAAAGCAACGTTCTCAAGGCGGCACTACCTTGTTTACTCACCTTGCGCAGCCCCACGAATTGCCCCGATTCGCGCGGCCTGGGGTCCAGTCCGGTAAAGGCCACCAGGGCATCGCCGGTCGTAAACGGAATTCGCTCAAACAGGATCGAGAGCGCTATGCCGCTCTGCAAGCCGATTCCCGTGACGCTGCTCACTAATGCGTAAGTCTGCGCCAGTTTCTCATTGGCCTGTACCTGGTTGCTCATCTCGTCCTCTAGCGCTAACACCGCGGCCTTTAGCGCTTCCAAGGCAGGTTCAATAAGCGCACGCGTACGCGTCTCACTGCCCTGATAGGATTGCTTCAGCGCGACACCTGCTTGCACCGCCATGGTGCGAAGCCGCTGCAAGTCACATAGTGCCTGCAGATGTTCGGGCGTGGGCTGGTAGCGGTGCAAGTTCTCATGCTCGAGCGCTGCATAACGGGCAATCACCTCTGCATCCAATCGGTCCGTCTTGCCACGCCGGCCTAGCGATTTGCCGTAATGATGAACATGCCTGGCGTTCAGTACATACACCTCGAACCCACCGGCGTGCGCCATATCGGCTAACGGTTTGTGGTATCTACCCGTCGATTCCATCGCGATACAACTGTTCGAAGGTAATGTCTTAAGCCAACGGCCAATGGCAGTAAGACTGTTCGGGACAGATTTCGAGGCCACTTGCTTGGGCCCATAACTACCCACCACGAACTCGGCCTTGGCAACGTCCGCACCCACATAGCAACGCTCTGCTTGCATAACTGCTCTCCTTGCAATAACGTGAATGTGCTGGGGTAGCTCCGCCTCGGCGTTAGCTTGCGATCAATCGGCGGTCCAGGCCGCTAGATTCCTTATCGACGATTCGAGGCGGGGTGGGAATTGCTAATCTAGTCAGTCCGCCGGAGACGGCTGATGTGACGCGGCGTCCCTCACCCCAGCGCCTTCCCCACACTTCAGAAGACGCCCCTACACCATACAAGCGCGCGGTGTCAGGCGCTGTGGGCGCCTGACCGGCCGACCGGGCTGGCTCCCACTGGTCTTACTCCCGGCGGACGGCACGAGAAACACGATCACCAACAGCAAACAACACGCACCCTGACAGTAGACAATACATCACCGCCAGCAGACGACTCAAGCGATCGTGACACTTTAGCCCGCGCCACCGGGCAATCGCATCGCTATCCCGTGCTATGGCCTTGTCCGCAGCGGCCTAAGTAAGTGCCATTCGGCCAAGAGGGGCCGCCTGTGTCCCTTACAACTTCCGTGTCAATGTTTCCGCCTCGTAAATCGCATCATTGATCCGTCTGGGCGCCACAGCATCACCAATCAGATGCACCTCCAGCAAGGGATAGCGCTCGCGCAGCGTATGGTAAAGCGAGTCCTCGGCGCGAGCGCCATTGATCAACACAAGGGCATCCAGGCGATCCAACGTCGTGATCGCCTTCGTATAAATGTCTTCATACCTAATGCTGTGGTCGTCTACGCTGCTGAGCTCGACATCGGAGATGAACTCGACCCCCATCCGGCGCAGCAAGCCATATGCTTTTCCCCAGTCCCGGCTTGCCGAAAGGTTGGCCAAAGGCTGGCCAAGCTGGGTCAAGAATGATACTTCCCACCCCTGTTGTACTAGATACTCGGCGGTCAGCGCGGCATGCCGAGCGCCCATCGTATCGACAAGGGCTGCACGCCGGCCTGCGCCGGTCTTCAAAGGCTCGGCATCGTTCAATACGTCTTCATAGCTATACACCCACGATGCCTGCGTACCGCTCAACGGTTCGCCTCCCCATTTGGCGGGTTTCAGCGGCGACCAGCCATGCCGCAATGGCGTCGAGCCTGTTGCCACCACAACACAGTCATAACCGGCCTCGGCAAGGAGTTCGGGGGTTGCTTCGCTTTGTAGATAGATTTCCGTCGATGTGTCGCGCAGCTGCGAAATCAGCCATGTCACGATATCGGTGTATTCGCGCCCGCTGCGCGCTTTTCCCATTCCGTTTACTTGCCCGCCCAGTTGCGACGTACGCTCGATGAGCGTCACCTGATGGCCGCGCTGGGAAGCGGTAAGGGCCGCGCGTAGACCCGCCGGACCTGCGCCAACCACCGCTATGTTCTTTTTGGCCTGCGCTGGCGAGACGTGATCTTCAGACAGTTCCCGCTCGCGGCCCACGGAAGGATTGTGCACGCATGCCAGGGGCGCGTGCGCAAAAATAGATTCCATGCACCAGTTGGCGCCGACACATGGCCGGATGGTTTCCGGGTTCCCGTTTTGTGTTTTGCGCACCCAGAATGCATCGGCAATCAACGCCCGTGTCATGCCGATAAAATCGCAATCTCCAGACCGGAGTATGCCTTCGGCCTCGTCCGGCGTCGTAATACGCCCCACGCCGACGACCGGAACCGCAACGCGCGACTTCACTACCCGCGTTGCAGGCATCTCGAAGCCATGTTCTTGCGGCGATGTCGGGTAAATCAGCATTCGATTCAAATAGGTGCCATGGGCGCAGGAAATGTAGTCAAGCTTGCCGGTAGCTGTCAGCCGCTGCGCAATCTCGGCCCAGTCCTCAGGGGCCAGGCCTCCTTCCATGCCGTCATCGCTATTGATGCGGACGCCCACGATGGGCTCATCCCCTATCGCTTCCCGGGTGGCTTCTATGATGCGCGTAAGTATGCGCATGCGATTTTCCAGCGAGCCTCCGTATTCATCCTCACGATGGTTGGTGGCAGGCGAAAGGAATTGGTTCAGCAGATAGCCATGGTGCGCCGCCGCGATCTCGACGCCATCCAGCTCGCCCTCGATGGCGTATTGAGCGGAGAGACGATAGCCATCTATGATTTCCTCGATGTCCTCTCGAGTCATGACTTTGGGCATTTCCCGGTAAACCGAACAGGGAATGGAAGACGGCGCCAGCACCGGCATGCGGCTGGTAACGCTATTGGTCTGACGTCCCCTGTGCCATGGCTGTGCAAGAATGATCGTACCGTGTTCGTGTACCGCTGCCGCAATCTTGCGATACTCGGGAATAATGCGCGGATCGAATCCGAAAGGTTTTCCAGGGTATGGCTGTGTCGTTGGATGGACGGCTGTTGCTTCTATGGTGATTACGCCAACGCCTCCTTTGGCGCGCTCGGCGTAGTAATCGAGATGCTCCTGGGTAAATAAATGGTCTTTCACCAGGAGCGTCGCATGGGCAGTCATCCAAATGCGGTTTTTGGTGGTTTTCCTGCCCAACTGAGCGGGGCCCAGCAGCCTGGGATAGCGTGTGACGATCATGTCAGTTGCGTTGAACGTTAAGTTCTTTCAGCACAGGCGCCAGGCGGTCGCTCTCGGCCTTCAGTGACGCCGCCGCTGCTTCCGGCGTGCCGGCCACGACCAGCAGCCCCTGCTCATCGGCCTTCTTGAGAACATTCGGCGAATTGATGGTTGCCACCGCCGCTTGATTCAGCTTTGCAATGACATCTTTCGGCGTTTTGGACGGAGCGACAATGATCTGCATGGTGGACGTCTCGAAGCCCGGATAGCCCGATTCGGCGATGGTGGGGATGTCGGGCAAGGAATTCAAGCGCTTCGGTGTAGAGATTGCCAGCGCCTTGGTTCGCCCGCCGCTGGTCAGCGCCTGGACGTTGCTTGCCGCCGCATACATGGCATCAATCTGGCCGCCCAGCAGATCCTGAACGGCGGGCGAGTCGCCGCGATAGGGAATATGCCGCACGTTGATGCCCGCCGCCCGATTGAACAGTTCCCCCGTGAGGTGGCTGGGTGTGCCCAGGCCGGGCGATCCAAAGGTAAGCTGGCCATCCATCCGCTTGGCAAGCTTCACGTATTCCTGCAATGTGTTTACCTTGTGACTGGCCTGGACTGTCACGACGAAGGGCTGGCTGGCGACGTGGATGACAGGGGTCAACTGCTCTTGAGGCTTGTACGAAAGCTTGGGATCCACAAGCGGAAGGATGACCAGCGAACCGGTAAGGCAATAGCAAAGATTGTAGCCATCCGGAGCGGCGCGCGCGACGAAGTCCGTGGCAATGGCCCCCGAAGCTCCGGCTTTGTTCTCCACGATGACGGGTTGCCCAAGACGCTCCGCCATACCCTGCGCTACAACCCGGGCCATGGCATCCGAGGATCCTCCGGGGGGAAACGGAACAATCAGCGTGATGGGTTTTTCAGGGAAGGCAGCCAGGGCAGGGCTGGCGATGCCAATTGCCAGGATTGGGCCGATCAGGGCTTTGGCGAGTATGGATACCGCTGTTTTAGTTGTCATCTTCATGTAGTCTCTCCTTATTTGATTTTGTGGGTTTATGCCGCTGTAGCGGCTGATTTCAATGTGGTTGCATCCTCGCCGGCGATACGGCCGAACACCAGGCCCTTGAGCACCGAGGTCGCGCCGGTGTATGTGCCGTAGTAAAGGCCCTGCACTTCGCCCACGGCGTACAGTCCGGGGATGGCATGCCCTTCCTTGTTGATGACCCTGGCCTTGGTGTCGGTTTTGAGGCCGCCGAAGGTAAAGACGATGGACGAAATGATGGGATACGCTTCAAACGGACCTGTATCGACCGGACGGGCCCAGTTGGATTTGCGTGGATGAATGTCGGAGGTCGCGAGCTTGTCGAGCTTGGTCGAATCGAAGTTGCCTTCGGCCGGACACGCGGCGTTGTAGTGTTCGACGGATTGCTCCAGGATATCTTCCGGAATGTTCAGCTTGCGCGCCAGTTCCCGAATGGTCGCCGCTACTATGGGCGGCTGTTCAGTGCGAATGGCGACCGCGCGATGAGGCACATCCTTGGCTTTTGCGTCCAGGATGACGTAGGCCAGCCCTGCCGGTTGCGCAAAAATATTGCGTGTCACGGACTCGTAGGTTTCGTCGGTAGGCCCGGGGCCTTCATCGACAAACCGGTGTCCGTCTTTATTGACCAGGATGCCGTAGGGGTAGATATACATCGAAGGGCCGGCGCGATTGGAGCGTGGGTCCATGGGCGAGGCGTGATAGCTGCCGAAGTCGCCGCAGGGCGCTGCGCCGATGTCCAGCGCCATTTGAATGCCATCGCCCTTGTCATAACTGCCGCCGCGCGACATCGGGCGCAGGTAGAGCGAGCGCGGTCCGAGGTAGCGCGTCAGCATTTCCGCATTGCCTTGAAATCCGCCGCTGGCAAGGATGACCGAATTGGCTCGCATGCTGATGGGCTGGTTTCCGTTCACGACACCGCGCAACCCTTCGATGTTTCCCGTATCCGACATGCACAGCGATGTCGCCGAAGTGTTGTAGTAAATGGTGCCGCCGTTATCCAGGAATGCCTTCGAGAGCGATTCGAGCAGGGCCAGGCCTCCGCCGTTAGGGCTGATCCTGGGCTGTACCGATGTAGGGAAGGGCACGTCCAGCGTCACGAATTGAACGCCATGCCCGCGCAACCAATCCAGTGTGCCGGGGGCTTTTTCGGACAGGACGCCGATAACATTGGGATCGACAAAACTGAGGGTCTTTGCCGCGGCGCTCCAGTCCTCGGGGTCGCGGGTCAACTCCGCGATGATGGTGGGGTCCATGTAACCCCCGCCGTTTTCCGCAAAATGCTCTTCGAAATCGTCGGAAACCTGTTCGGGCGATTTCATGCGGAACCACGCTCCGGTGTAGCGGGTGTTGCCGCCCGATTCTTCAGGCGTGGCCCGTTCCCAAATGGCGACGCGCGCGCCGGCTTCTTGCGCGGCCACCGCCGCGGACAGCCCGGCTCCGCCGGCGCCCACAATGATTACGTCGTATTGTTCTGCATACCTTTCCATGTCTACTCCACAAATAAAAGAATAAAAGCCTTAGCGTCGACAGGCCCTAGTCCATCCAGATTCCGCCGTTCACGTCCAGGATTTCCCCTGTAATGAAACCGGCTTGCTCGCCGGCGAGAAACGCGACGGCATCGGCCACATCATTCGGTTCGCCCATCCGTCCGACAGGAATGAGATTGCGCAGCGTCTCCGGAAGATTGCGTGTCATGGCGGTCGCAATCGGTCCGGGCGCTATGGCGTTCACCGTAATACCGCGATGGGCGTTTTCTTTGGCAAGAAAGCAAGTCAGTGCGTGAATTCCCGCCTTGGCCGCGCCATACGCGACATTCCCGGCCTTTTTCTGTTCATCCGCCGAAATCCAGGGTCTTGGATTCCCGCCGTTTTTGCCCAGCACCGAGCTGATGTTCACAATCCGCCCATAGCCCTGCTCCCGCATGGCAGGCAAAAGTGCTTTGCACATAAGAAAGACGCTGGTGAGATTGGTGGAAAGGACATGGTTCCAAAGCGCTTCCGTGACGTCATCCGACCCGCCATGCGAACTGATTCCCGCAATATTGACCAACACATCGATGCGGCCGAACTGATGCAGCGCCTTTTCCACCGCCTCGGAAATAGACGCCGAATTCGTTACGTCGACGGTCAAGGCCAGCGCCTGCGCGCCTTGAGCGCGCGCCTGATCCGCTATCTCTTCCGGTGGACGTTGGTCGAAAAGGCATAATCTGGCCCCTTCCGCCGCCAGGCGCAATGCCGTCGCCTGCCCCAGTCCGCCCGCGGCTCCTGTTACTAACGCTACCCGGTTTTCAACGCGCTTCATTGGCCGCCCTCGTTTTTCATGCTCTGGGCAGGCAGTCTCAATAGTTGAGCTTCCAGGTCGCGCATATGCTCGTAACCCATGAGCGTCATGATGTCTTCTATTCCTGCAAGCAGATCCGGCCTGTCGATGGGCTCTCCGGTGTCGATGACTTCCTTCATTAAGGAGAGCGTCTGCTGCATGGCGCGAATACTGGCCGCGGGCAGCATGCGTGGCAGGCTGATTCGCCGCACGCCCAATTGTTTAAGCCGGGGAATGGGAATCAGCGGGGTAGTGGGGCGGGACCGGATGCCGAATCCCATGTTGACCGTGACGGGCTTTCCGCAAGCGTCGACAATCCGCGCAATGTCATCCTCTGTGCGTACCGCGTCGGGGAAAATCATGTCCGCGCCTGCCGCGGCGTAGGCCTTCACCCGGCGCATGGCGCCATCGATACCTTCCAGGGCCAGCGCGTCGGTACGCGCAATAATCACGAAGGCATCGTTTTTTCGCGCATGGCACGCCGCTTCGATCTTTTTGACCATCTCATCCTGCGAGATCACTTCTTTGCCTGGCATATGGCCGCATCGTTTGGGACTTACCTGGTCTTCCATGTTGATGCCCGCCACTCCGGCTTCTTCGAAGACCTCGACCGTATAGTGCACATTCATCGGGTTTCCGTAGCCGTTATCGGCGTCCGCCGTCAGCGGAATGTCGACAGTGCGCGCCAGATGGCGGCAGTGATTGACGTTTTCCGTCAGGCCCATTACGCCCGCGTCGGGTACGCCCAATAACGCATTGGAGATCGCGGCGCCGCTTGTGCAGGCTGTCTTGAACCCCGCCGCTTGCACCAGGCGGATGGAATAGCCGTCATAGACGCCGGGTGAAACGATGAATTCGCCGGATGCTAGAAGATCACGAAATTTTTGAGCTTGGTTTCTCATGACAGCCCTGAGTTGGTTTGTTGGTAAAAGTGAGGCTTCACGCCGATATTCCCGGCACAAAGCCGACAGATTCAGTTCCAAATAAGTGAGAGCTGGCGCGCCCGATATGCGAACGCATCAGGGATTCCGCCAATAAGGGGTCTCGCGATTTGAGCGCTCGCAGGATTTGCCAATGTTCCTGGTACGCCTGGCTTTTTCTTTCGCGTACCGCGCCGGATCGCTTGCGATAAATACGCAGCAAATGGTAGGCATCGCCGCATAGCGCGTCGACAATGCGCTGATTGCCGCAGGCACGGACAATGCGCTCATGGAAGTCGAATACGCGCACGTCTTTATCCGTATTGGCCGACGCGGCTGAAAGGCGGCGGTCCGTCTCGAGTTCTTCTCCGATAAGATCGATTTCTTCGTCGCTGATGCGGGTGGCCGCCAGATTGCATGCCATGCCTTCAAGGGCCATGCGTACTTGAAAGAGCTCGTTCATGAATTCCGGCGTCAGCGACAGCACCCGCGAACGCTGGTAGGGTTCCCGCGTGATCAGGTTCAAGCCTTGCAAGCGCCGCACTGCTTCGCGCACCGGGCCTCGGCTGACTTGATATTCCTCGGCCAGCAATGCTTCATTCACCACCGCGCCCGCCACCAGGCGGCCGTCGTGCACTCGGGCGAGGAGATCGCGGAAGACGAACTCCGAAAGTGTTTCATCCGCGTTCTTTTTGATGTCTGGTTTCATGGGATCGCTCACAGTTTGCATTTTTCTAGTTTCGGGCAATACCCGATAATGTGTCAACACTTTTTTAATTGATGCTTAGGCAATTTATTTTTAAATTTCACGTATAGCTTGATTTTCAATGGAATATTTGATGAAATGATGATGTTGCCGATGAGCAATATTTTCTAGCTTATCGATTAAATGTCAACACTTTGAGGGTAAACAAGAAAAGTGGCGTGCATAACTAGTCTCGACGTGGGTGACACGTCCTATCGAATGATCGACCTTCAGGCCGAGGCCGATGCGCGTGGATTCGGCATTGCGGAACTTCCGTATGTAATGCGCGTCCTGATCGAGAATTTGTTGCGTAGCCACGCTTTGGGCAACCCGGCATGCATCACGGAACATGACCTTTCAAGCACGTTCGCATGGCAAGACAACGTGGGCAAGGACCTGCCTCTTTACGTTTCGCGGGTCATCCTGCCTGACTCCAGCGGCGTACCCGCGCTGCAGGGCCTTGCCGCGCTGCGCGAGGAAGTGTGCGCGCGGGGCGGGCGGCCCGATTGGGTGCAGACTCGTTTGCCGGTGGATCTGATCATCGATCACTCGCTGCAGGTCGATTACTGGGCCGCTCCCGACGCAATGGCTCGAAACATGCTGCGCGAGCGGGAGCGCAACAGCGAGAGGTATGCCTTTTTGCAGTGGTGCCAGCAGCACTTCAAGGGCATTCATGTCTACCCGCCGGGCACAGGCATCATCCATCAGGTCAATCTCGAGCAGGCCGCAAGGGTGGTATGCGCCGCAACGGCAAATGGCGATCAGTGGCTGTTCCCGGACTTTGTCATCGGCGGCGACTCGCACACCACGATGGTGAATGCCTTGGGAGTGCTAGGTTGGGGCGTTGGCGGCATCGATGCAGAGGCCGCCTTGCTCGGTCAGCCATATGTGTTTCCCCTGCCCGAGGTAATCGGCGTCTGCCTGGAGAACGCGCTGTCGAAAGACTGCTATACAACCGACCTGGCGCTTTTCATCACCGAACAATTGCGCAGGGAAAACGTACAGAATTGCGCGGTGGAGTTCTTTGGGCCTGCGGTTGCGCACCTTAGCGTTCCAGAACGGGCAACGTTGTCGAACATGGCGCCGGAATACGGGGCGACTTGCGGTTTCTTCGCCATCGATCACGCGACATTGGCTTACCTTGGGGTCACGGGACGGCCGCGGGATCATATCGCTCGCATTGAGGCGTATGCGAAAAGGCAAGGTCTGTTTCGTGATCCTTCTCATCCGACACCGCGCTACAGCCGGGTTGTTCGGATCGACCTTGCCCAAGTCGAGCCCTCCATGTCCGGGCCCGCGCGCCCGCAAGATCGTCTGCCGCTATCTCAGGTCGGCCGGGATTTTCAATCCCGATTGAACCGGCCGTTGGCTCAGGGCGGCTTCGTTACCAGCAAAATGCCGTCATCCGAGGCCCCGGGCCCCGGCGCTATTTCTCACGGGGCAATCGCTGTCGCCGCGCTGACTTCGTGCACCAATACTTCCAACCCCGAGGTGATGATTGCGGCTGGGCTTGTGGCGCGGGCGTGTTGTGAGCGCGGCCTGCGCCCGCCGCCATGGGTAAAAACGTCGTTGGCTCCGGGATCCCGTGCAGTCACCCGCTACCTCGAGGCGACAGGTTTGCTCGATCCATTGCGTCAGTTGGGATTCGATGTTGTCGGTTATGGATGCACAACATGCGGCGGGAAGTCCGGTCCATTGGCGCCGTTGATGGCCGAACACATAGAGCAACACGGAATCGTTGCCGTGTCGGTGCTTTCAGGCAATCGCAATTTTCCCGGCCGCATTCATAAGCTTGTTCAGGCAAACTACCTTGCCGCTCCGCCTCTTGTTGTCGCCTACGCTGTGGCGGGCCGCATCGATTTCGATCCGGAAAGCGAACCGCTGGCAATAGACTCCCAGGGCCAGCCGGTATTCCTGGACGATATTCTGCCCAAGAGGGAGGACATCGAGGCGCTGGTGAACGAAGTGAGCCGGGCCGAGTTTTATGAGAGGGCCAGCGATCTCGGCGATGCCGCCTGGCCCCAGGGAAATACACCGGATGCCGGCATATTTCCCTGGGATCCGCAATCCACTTACCTGGTCCAGCCGCCATTTTTCAAGCAGCCGGCGCAAGCCCCCGGGCTGGCCGCCTTGTCGCGGCAACTACATTCGGCGCGCGCTCTGCTTTTGCTTGGCGACTCGATAACCACTGATCACATTTCGCCCGGGGGGGAAATTCCTGTGGACTCCCCCGCGGGCCATTACCTGGTGGAACAGGGAGTAGCGCAGCGGGACTTCAACACCTACGTTGGCCGCCGCGGCAATCACCACATTATGCTGCGGGCCACGTTTGCCAATATTCGCATCGTCAACCAGTTGACTCCGGACAGGCAGGGCGGCTGGACATTGCATTTTCCCGAGGGGGAAATGTTGACCGTGGATCAGGCCGCGGCACGTTATCAACAGGAAGGGGTCGGCACCATCGTCATTGCCGGCGCCGAGTACGGGACGGGAAGCAGCCGGGACTGGGCGGCGAAAGGCACCGCATTGCTGGGCATACGCGCCGTCATTGCCGGGTCTTTTGAACGCATCCATCGCAGTAATCTTATAGGGATGGGGGTTCTTCCGCTGGCCTTCGAAAAAGGCACATCCTGGAAAGAGCTTGGACTGACCGGGCATGAAATCTATGAATTCGATGGCGTCGAGTCCGGCGTGATGAACGGCGGGCCGATTACCGTCACAGCAAGGCAGGGCGAGAAGAAAATCTCGTTTCCTGTCTTTGCGCAAGTATTCACTCAATCGCAACGGCAATTGCTTTCGGAGGGTGGCATGGCGCAACAGACCGTCACGCACATCCTGCGCAGCCTTGCCTGAGCGTCATTTTTCTATTTGGAGCATATATGAGTACACCACAAACCCTGGCGCTTGATCCGAAAACCACCGCACTGGTCCTGATCGATCTGCAGCATGGCATCGTCTCGATGAATGTTCAACCTGCTTCCAGCGCGCAAGTCGTCGAGCGCGGTTCTCGCCTGGCGGCGGCGTTTCGAGAAAAAAATGCGACCGTCGTTCTGGTCACGGTGGGCAATCTGGCCGATGGCAAGGATGCATTGGCGCCGATTACCGACCAAGCTCCGGCGGCGGCGGCCAAGCGGCCCGAAAACTGGTCGCAACTGGTTCCCGAGCTGAATCCGCAGGCGGGCGATATTTTGATTACGAAGCGTCAATGGGGCGCCTTTTACGGTACCGAGCTTGATCTTCAACTGCGCAGGCGCGGAATCCGGACCATAGTGCTGGCTGGCCTGTCCACCAACGTCGGCGTCGAGTCCACTGCCCGTGACGCATTCGAACGCGGCTACGACCAGGTATTTGTGTCCGATGCCATGGCGAGCCCATCGGCCGAAGCCCATGCCAATACGCTCAAATTCACCTTCCCCCGCATGGGGCGGATCCGCGATACACAAGACATAGTCGCCGCACTCAAGTAAATACAGCGGCCGCAGCGCCCCGGAGCGAACAATGAAAATATGGCATCAGAGCTTTACCGATCTGGAGAAATTTCCCGCCTATCGCGACACCTTGGAGTCACATGCGCAGAGGGTAGGCGCAGGCGATTTTTCGGTTGTTGTGCATGGGCTGCGTCCGGGCTCTTATCCGGATGGGATTGCTCCCATGGAAGTCAATCGGCGAGGGGGGCTGCGCTTGCTCAATATTCCTCAAGTGTGCGAAGCGGCCGTGGCCGCGGAAAAAGCCGGCTACGATGCGTTCGCTCTGGGGTGTTTCTTCGATCCCGGCCTGCAGGAAGTCCGCTCGCTCGTCGATATACCGGTCGTCAGCCTTACTGAAAGCTGCATGCTGACGGCGTGCTCATTGGGCAAGCGATTCGCGTTGGTGTCTCTTACTGAATTTCAGCAAATGCTGACTCAGGATCTGGCTGCCCAATATGGCTTGCAGAACCGCCTGGCAGGCGTCGTCGCCATGACGCCCGGCGTGCAGTTGTTCGACCTCGAGCAAGATGGAGAGCCGGCCGAGTCCATCAAGCAGCGTTTCCGAAGCGCTGTTCATGAGGCATTGAAGCTGGGCGCCGAGGTCATCATCCCCGGTGACGGGATTCTGAATGAATTCCTGGTCCGCCACAGGATGCTGTCTATTGACGGTGCGGTAATACTCGATGCGCTTGGCCTTTTATTCCACCATGCCGTATTTTTCGCCCGCGCTCGTTCAGCCGGATGCCTCGACGTCAGCCGGCGTCTACTTTACGCCAAGCCGACCAAAGAAATGCTGGACCATGCGGGAAGCTTCCATGCCGCGTACCTTGCGCAAGAGAATATGTTCTCGGGAAGGCGGTAAAAGGCTTGCCGGCCGCCTTATGAAAAAATACGCCCGGGCATCGATATCCGGATTGTTATCTACGGCTTCGTCTTTTTTGCCGACCGTTTTTGCATGAAGGCATCGACGGCCTTGGCATGGTCCGCTGTCTTGTGAGCGATGGCCTGAAAGGCGGCCGACATCTCAAGCAGTGTGTCCAGCCGGCTGTGCTGGCCTTCGCGCAGCAAGCGCTTGCTCATTCGCACCGCCTCGGGCGGATTGACCGCGATACGCAGTGCCATTTTTTTGCATTCGTCCAGCAGCCGGTCTTCATCGACGACTTTGGAAATAAGCCCCCATGCCAAGGCCTGTTGCGTATCGATGGCATCGCCGGTAAGCGTCATTTCAGCCGCCCGCGACATGCCGATGAGGCGAGGCAGGAACCAGGCCCCGCCGTCGCCGGGCACGATGCCGAGCTTGACGAAGCTTTCGGCGAAAATGGCTCGCTCCGACGCGATGCGAATATCGCACATGCACGCAAGGTCGAAGCCCGCGCCGATGGCGGGGCCGTTTATGGCGGCAATCGTTGGCACTTCGAGCTTATGCAGGGCTAAGGGCAGCCGCTGTATGCCTTGTTGATACTCATGGCGCAGCGCCGCGCTGTCAAACTCGGGCCGAAGCTGGCGCTCCATTTCCTTGATGCTGCCGCCGGAAGAGAATACCTTGCCGGCCCCGGTAATGATGACGACGCGGGCAGCCGGGTCCGCTTCGATGCGCTGGAATGCGGCTAAAAAAGCATCGACCAGTTTGTTGCCGGTTAAAGCGTTCCGGGTTTCTTCATGGTCCATGGTCAGTGTCACGATGCCATGCTCGTCTTGCTCGAAATGCAGTACTTGATTCATGTTTGTCTCGTCGTCATTTGCCGGATATGTGAAACCATGCGGCGGCGCTCATCCTAAAAAACAACGCCGTCGGCCAGCAACGAGGCGCATTGTTCCTCTGTATAGCCGGCCTCGCCGAGCACTTCCTGTGTGTGCTGGCCAAGCGCGGGCGCGGGCAGTCGAACGCTGGCCGGCGTTGCCGCGAACTTGGTTGCCGGATTCACATAGCGTATGGTTCCCGCCTGGGGATGCTCCATTGTCTGGAACATGGATATCGCCTGCAATTGCGGGTGCGCCATCAAATCATCGATGCCGTATATGAGCGTGGCCGGGATATCCATGTCGGCGCAGATGGCCATCAACTGCGCGGTCGTCCTTTCGCCGGCAATGTCCGCCAGCGCCCGATACATCAAGGGAATGTTGTCGCTGCGGGCTTGACGATTGTCGACACAGTATTCGGCGGCCAGATCCCCGCGGCCGGTGGCTTCGAAAAACTTGGTCCAATGCTTGGCGGTATAGGGAAGTATCGCCACGTAGCCATCTTGCGTTTTAAGCGGCTTGCGGCCGCCGGTCAGCAGCCGGGTGTAGCCTCCGGGCAGGCCGGCATCGACGAAAGTCTGGCCTGCCAGGTGCTCGGTCATCATGAACGAAACCAGCGTCTCGAACATAGGCACTTCCAGATACTGGCCGCAGCCCGTGCGTTCCCGATGATACAAGGCGGCCAATACCGAATTGACCACCGCCATGCCCGCGGTTTTATCCGCGATGAGCGTTGGGGCGTAACCCGGCTGCTCGTGCCCAATGCTGTTCAGGGCGACGAGTCCGCATGCGGCCTGGATAATGTCATCGAATGCAGGCTTATTCTTGTCCGGGCCGTCCTGATCGAAGCCCGTGGCCGCACAATAGACGATGTTGGGGTTGAGTACAGCCACGTCTTCGTACCCAAAGCCCAGCTTTTCTATTGCCTGCACACGCATATTATGGATGATGACATCGACCGTGGGGATCAGGCGCCGAATAATGTCCTTTCCTTGTTCGGTCTTCAGATCAACAGCCAGCGACCGCTTGTTGCGGTTAATGGCCAGGTAGATGGAAGCCATGCCCGGGTGCAGGGTGACGCCCCTGGCGCGCGATTGATCGCCCTCCGGACCCTCGACCTTGATGACATCGGCGCCATAGTCCCCCAATACCTGGGTGGCCAATGGACCCAGAACGACAGACGTCAGATCGAGGACGCGGACACCGGCCAAAGGGCCCTGCACGGCGACATCAGAGAACTTGGAGACCTTCATCTGCTTATCTTCCTTTATTCGGGTGAAATGCCGGCTGCTTTGGCGATTTTCCCAAAGCGTTCGAGCTCTTCGCGTTGATATGCCTGCATCTGGCTTGGCGTATAGGCCATGACCTGGCGGCCGGACTTCTCAATGAACGCTCTGGCTTCCTGAGTGGCCAATACCGATTGCAGAGCGGTGGACAATTTGTCGGTTATCGCGTCCGGCGTATTGGCGCGCACGTAGAGTGAGTCCCAGGAATAATTCGTGTACTCGGGGTAGCCGCTTTCCTTGATGGTCGGCACATCGGGAAATTCGGCGCTGCGGGCATCATCCGATATGGCCAAGGCTCGAACTGTCCCCGCTTTCACCAAAGGCGCCGCGCCATCCATGCTGAGCACGGCGAAATCCAATTGGCCGCCGGCCGTATCGGTCAGCAATTGCGCCGCGCCTTTATAGGCAATGTTGGTGAACTTGAATTTCGCTATGGCTGCAAGCCATTCGACGCCAAGGCGGTAGCCGGCGGAATACGTACCGCCATTTAACCCTTGCTTGTCTTTTTTTCCTGCGGCGATAAGCTCGTCCAGCGTCTTGAAGGGCGAATTCGCACCCACCACCAGCATATTGACTCCGCGGCTAATCCCTCCTATGGGCCGCAAATTCTCGGCAGGGTTGCGGGGAACCGACTTGAGTACCCACGGATTGACAGACATGGTCGAATTACTTGCGAGCAGAATCATATAGCCGTCGGCGGGCGCGTGCTCGACTTCGTTAATGGCAATCAAACCCGCGGCGCCCGGCCGATTTTCCACGATGAATGGGGTCTTCAGCAGGCTGCCCATAAGTTCGCCAAAATGGCGCGAGGCGCGGTCCGCGCTGCTGCCGGGTGTGAAAGGTACGACGATACGGATCGGTTTGCTTGGAAAATCCGCAGTCTGCCCTTGCGCCATGGGTAATAGCGCGATCAGGCTGATCAAGCCAATACATAATCTCTTCATTTTTGTCTCCTGGTTGTTCTGCTATCGGGATAGGGAAAGTAGGCTGGCGCAGCGCATGGCTTCAGCGCTCAAGTGCCAAAGGCATGTCGGTAAGTGTGGGCCAAAGCGCTTGCGGGCCGGCAGCCGCCGCCATGCGGCCGAGCAGCGTTTGCCAATAGGTTTCATTGCCAAACTCATCGCGCCAGGACCACAGGCGCCGGGTGATGTAATGCAGGCTGTGTTCGTGCGTGAATCCCATCGCGCCATGCACCTGGTGTGCAATTTCGGCGCTTCTGCCTGCCGCCTCTCCGGCCCTGGACTTGGCCACGGCAACGGCGAATTCATTGGGCGCGTCATGCGACATTTCCACCGCCATGTCCGTGCAAGCGCTTGCCGCCGCCACTTGGCCGGCCAGGACAGCCAGCATCTGTTGCACTGCCTGGAACTTCGCGATGGGCCGCCCGAATGTGACGCGATCGTTGGCATATTGAATGCTGTATTCCAGAGCGCGCTCCAGCGCGCCCGCCAGTTGGACGCTTCTGATCAACGCGCCATGCGTTTCCAGGCGCCGCCGCGACAGGGCAAGCGGGGCGAGCTCCACCGGGGTCTGTTCGAACGTCAACAGTACGCGCGGTTCGCCGGCCAGATTGCGTTCGAGCACCGCGGCGGATCCGTCAAGCTTGACCAGGCCCATCATGGCCTGGTCGCCATCCTGTACCGCGACAACCATGTGCGCGCATTGATTTCCCCAAGGCACACGATGCGCGGCGCCGGTCAGGTAGGCGGCATGACCGCTGTGTGTGATCTCCAGGCTGTTGCCGGCAGGAGCGGACATAAGCGTGATGGCGCCCGAAGGAACCGCCAGGCCTGCCTGGCTCAGCAGCCGGCCCGCAAGCATGGTTTCCGCCAGCGGCACAGGCATTGCGTGGTAGGCGCTGCGCCGCAAGGCAACCATGGCATCATCGAAATCCAGCCCGGCGCCGCCTGCCGACTCGGGCACCAGGGCGCTCGTCAAGCCCACATCTTCCAACGATGTCCAGAGGGCCGCCGGCCATACTCCCTGTTCCGCGGCATCGCGTACCGTTTTCTGGCAGTGGTCTTCGGCCAGACGGTCTATCGTCTTGATCAAATCGTTTTGTATCGTGCTCATCTCAATCCCAACCCTCGTGCAATGACGCCGCGCAGAATTTCCCGCGTTCCCCCTCGTAGCGTGAAGCCGACAGCGCGAAGAACAGACATGCCGAGCAAGGAGCCATAGTCCTCGCCATTACCCAGAGAGGCCTCGACGGGAACCAGATGCCTGAATACTTCCGGGATCTCGCGTTCAAGCGTTGTGCCCATGTCCTTGACGAGCGCTGCTTCGATGGCTGGCTGCTGGCCTTGATCCAGCATGCCGGCGATAGAGCTGGACATGTGCCGCAGCGTTGCCAAATGGGCGACGAACCGGCCGATCTCGTTCGCCGAGCGCCCGTCGGGTTCCGGGCCTATCATCCGCATGGATTCCAGCAGCGTCTGGTAGGTGCTCATGAATCGATCCGGCCCCGAGCGCTCGAAGACCAACTCGCCCGTTACGGTTTCCCATCCGCGGCCGACCTCTCCAATCACCATGTCGTCGGGCACAAAATAATCGTCAAAGACGACTTCATTGAAATCGTGGCTGCTGTAAAGGTTGTAGATGGGGTTGACCGCAACGCCTGGCTTGGACAAGTCGATGATGAATTGCGTCAGGCCCGCGTGCCGGTCTTCGCTTTTGGGAGCGGTGCGGGCCAAGGCAATCAAGTAATGCGCTTTGTGCGCATTGCTGGTCCAGACCTTGGTGCCTGTGATGCGCCATCCGCCGTCCGCTTTTTCGGCCCGTGTACGCACAGCGGCAAGATCGGATCCGGAATCGGGCTCGCTCATGCCTATGCCGATAAAGCATTCTCCAGCAGCGATTTTCGGCAAGATGGTTTGCCGCGCGAATTCGCTGCCATAGTGCAGGATCTGGTGTCCGCTTTGCCGGTCGGCCACCCAGTGGGCGCCTACCGGCGCGCCTCCGGCCAGCAGTTCTTCGACGACCACATGCCGCTCCAGAGGCGTCTTCTCGTGCCCGCCATATTGCCTGGGCCACGTCATGCCGATGTAGCCGCGCTCTCCGCATTTTTTACTGAATGCCGCGTCGTAGCATGACCACGAATTGTGCTTCAGAGGCATGGCGCCGTTGGCGCGCTGCTCAAGCAGAAAATCGCGTACTTCACTGCGCAGATCGTTGGTGCTGGCGGGCAATTGCGCTGACGTAAATCTGAATCCGTTCATTTATCTGGACTGCTCTTGCAAGGTAGCGGCAACAGGTGCCTTGTGGACCACGAAACGAGGCGAAAGGTAGCATGGACATTCGAAACGAGTAAAGATAAAATCTATATACATTCATTATTTAATACATATGAATTTTGAAATCACAAAAAAGCAGGCTCAAAATACATATATGACAAAGGATCCAGATGGCATCAAGCAACCCTGTCAAATCAGCGGCGCGGGTCGTGCAAGTGTTGGAACTGTTCGATGTCTTGAAACGCGCCGCGACCGTGGGCGAGGTGGCGGACCACTATGGGTGGCCGCATTCAAGCACGTCTCTTTTGATGCGCAGTCTGGTGGCGTTGGGATACCTTCACTACAACTCTAGCTCCCGTTCTTACATACCCACGGTGCGGGTGGCGCTGCTGGGCGACTGGCTCAAGAACACGCCGCTGCCGAACAGCGAGCTGGTGCAGATGCTGCATCACCTGAACAATGAAATCGGGGAAACCATCGTATTGGCGGCTCAAAACGGTATCCATTCACAGTACTTGCGGGTCTTGCAGGGGACCAATGTGTTGCGCATGCACTTGCATAACGGTACCTTGCGCCCGCTGCTCAATTCCGGCACCGGCAGAATGCTGATCACCACCATGGACGATGACACCATCCGCAAGCTTGCGCGCAGGCACAATGCTCAAGCGGCGCCCGAGCAGCATATAAATATCGATGACGTATTGAAACGGCTGGCAGTGGATAGGAAAAATGGCTACGCGATGTCTATCCACCAAGTTACGCCATATTCTGGAATCATCGCCACGCTGTTGCCGACGCTGCCGGACCAGCCGCCGCTGGCGATAGGGGTGGCCGCCTTGAGCCAGCAGCTCATCAGCAACCAGCAGCAATACGTCGACGCCATGCAACAGGCAATCAAACAATTCTCGCATGCATGATCGCGCATGCCCCATTATCACGACAACAGGAACAAGAACATGAACGACGCAGTGCTGTATGAACAGAATGGCAGGGTCGTGACTCTGACCTTGAACGAACCCGACACCCGCAATGCAATGTCCCCGGCAATGATTGTGGCGCTCCTCGAACACATCGAACGCATCAACGCGGATCTGGGCGTCGGCTGCGTCATATTGACCGGAGCGGGAAAAGGTTTCTGTTCCGGAGGCAACGTCAAGAGCATGAAGGACAGCACGGCCAATGCGTCGCCGACGCCTGTTGAAGTCGCCCGCCGTTACCAGCAGACCATCCAGCGTGTTCCCTTGGCGTTCCATGGTCTCGAGGCGCCGATTATCGCGGCGGTCAATGGCGCCGCGGTTGGCGTGGGTTGCGATCTTGCCTCTATGTGCGATATCCGGATGGCGGCGGCCGATGCGCGGTTTGCTGAAAACTTCCTGCGTGTCGGCCTGATTTCAGGAGACGGCGGGGCCTGGTATCTGCCCCGTGTCGTGGGCTTGGCCAAAGCATACGAAATGACCTTCACCGGCCGCTTCATAGACGCGCAAGAAGCGCTACGCATCGGCCTGGTGTCGCAGGTCGTGGATAGCGATAAACTGCTCGAAGAGGCCAAGGCCATGGCGCTCGAGATCGCCGCTCAGCCGATTCACTCGCTGCGCTTGGCAAAGAGATTGATACGCGACTCCCAAGAGGTAAGCTTACCCATTTCCCTGGGCATGGCATCATCCATGCAGGCTCTTGCGCATCATACCGGGGACCGCAAGGAGGCTCTATCGGCTTTCATGGAAAAGCGCGTTCCCGTATTTCAGAATGCCTGAAATACACCGGAATGGTTCGCGAAGCCGGCCGGTTCTATCGATATAATGCGGCTTTTTCATGAACAACGACGCACATGCCTTTGACCAGCTTCGCCCGCGATTGCAAAAGATCGCGTATCGAATGCTGGGATCGGTCGCCGAAGCCGAAGACGTCGTACAAGACGCCTGGCTGCGCTGGCATGGCGCAACGCGGCAGGGGATCGACAACGTGGAAGCCTGGCTTGTTTCGGTCACCACGCGATTGTCCATAGACCGCTTGCGCGCGGCCAAGACGCAACGTGAACACTACACGGGAATATGGCTGCCCGAACCTCAGATGACAGAGCTGCCGGCTACGCCCGAAGAGATCAGCGAGCGTGCCGACGATGTATCGATGGCTTATCTGATACTGCTTGAACGGCTTACACCCGAGGCCCGCGCCGCATTTCTGTTGCGCGAAGTCTTCGATGCGGACTACAGCCAGATTGCGGCAGCCATCGGCAAGACGCAAGCGGCTTGCCGTCAACTGGTAAGCCGCGCAAAGGCACAGTTGCGCGACGAGCGGCCGCGCCTTGCCGTCCCGCGCGAAACGCATCATCGCCTGCTGCAGACGTTTGCGCACGCGCTCAAGCATGGCGACCTTGCGGCGATCAGTGCATTACTGGCCGAAGATGCTGTGCTGATGGGCGACGGCGGTGGACAGGTGGCCAGCTTTCCGAAGCCGATGGTCGGCGGCCGGCGCATTGCGCAGCTTTTCTTTGCCGCGTTGCTGCGCTACAAAAGCCAGCTTCGCATTGAACTTGCCGTGCTCAATGGCCAGTGGGCGCTGTTGCGCTTTATCGAAGGCCGGCTTGAATCTGCCCAGGTACTCGAATCGGACGGCAAACGCATCGTCCGTATCTACGTTCAACGCAATCCCGACAAGCTGATACGCATCGCAGCGGCATACAAAGACCATTGAACCTTCGCCCCTTCCGGGCGCAGGCACGAACAGTGCCGTTTGGTGCGCATCGGGCAACACTGTGTGCCCATGCGCGTGCCTAGCGCCGCGCGGCGCTCGCGTCTACCATGGCGGCATGCGGCCTTCCGCCCCTGGCGACACCTCGAAATCAGCGTGTCGCCCTCGTCATCGCCTGGAGAAAACATGACACAGCGCATCAACTATATTCAGCAATCACCGGAGCTGTTCAAGAAATTCATGGAGTTCAGCAACTCCCTGAAGAACAGCGCAATAGAAGAATCGATCCGTGATCTTGTCTCGATCCGTGCTTCGCAAATGAATGGTTGTGGATTCTGCCTCGACATGCATGTGAAAGAAGCGCGCATCCACGGCGAGCGTGAACTGCGCATCCATCATCTGGCGATATGGCGCGAATCCGCGCTTTTTGCGCCGCGCGAACGCGCCGCGCTGGCCTGGACCGAAGCGCTGACGAAACTGCCCGAACATGGCGCGGCCGACGACATCTACGAGCATGCGCGCACCCAATTCAGTGAAAAAGAGCTGTCCGACCTGACATACGAGGTGATGGCCATCAATGGATGGAACCGCGCGAATATCGCATTCAAGACTGTGCCAGGCTCGGCCGACAAGGCATTTGGCCTGGACAAGGCGAATCTTTCCTGAGCATCGGCGCACTGCCATTCATCCTGTCGATTTCGGGTCCGAACGATCGGGCCGCCTCTTGGGAGTTCAATCATGCCTAGCTTGAAACATGCCGCGCTTACTCTGTTCGTCATCGCCAGCGCCCTGACAGGCGTGGCCCGCGCGGCGGCGCCGCCGCAAGCCATTGTCACGCCGGTAATGACAAAACCGCTGAGCGATTACCCCGGCAAGGAAGCGTTGATGATTACCGTCGAATATCCTCCCGGCGGCGCCGATCCGGTGCACCGGCATAATGCCCACGGCTTCATCTATGTGCTGGAAGGCTCTATCGTGATGCAGGTGCGAGGCGGCAAGGAAGTCATGCTGATGCCGGGGCAAAGTTTCTATGAAGGCCCGAACGATATACACACCGTCGGGCGCAACGCAAGCCAGACTCGACCGGCGAAGTTCCTTGTGCTGTTGCTCAAGGACAAGGATGCCCCTGTCCTGATGCCGGGGCATTGACCACCCTGTTGGGCCGCTGAATATTGCCTGCTAAAAAAAATCGGCGGGTAATGTCACAAATTGCCATGTCCATACGTCTAGTCGGGTATGGACACCACGAATTTCAGCCCGCACGAGCATCCGCGCCCGTCTGCTTCCGGCGCGGACGACTCGTTTGCCGGCAGTTTTGTCACCAGTTACGCCGGCGTCGTCGCCTTTCTGGCCGTTGCCAACGAAGGCAGTTTTTCACGAGCGGGCGACCGCCTGGGCATAGGCCGGTCCGCAGTCAGCCGCAATGTGCAAAAGCTCGAGGTTCAGCTCGATGCCCGCCTGTTTCACCGAACGACGCGCAGCACATCGCTGACCCGCGAAGGCGAACTGTTCTACGAAAACTGCCAGCCGGGTGTCGAGCGTATCGTCCAGGCGCTGGAAGACATGCGCGATTTGCGCAACGGCCCGCCAAGAGGCCGTCTGCGCATCTATTCGACTTCTGGCTTCGGACGTAAAGTGGTCGCTCCGCTGCTGCAAGGATTTCATGCGAAATATCCCGATATCGCACTGGAGCTGCTGCTGAACGACCGCCCCGCGGATTTCACCGCGGACCGCATAGATGTGTCTTTTCGCGATGGCCGAATGGAAGACAGCGAAATCGTGGCGCGGCAGTTGATACCGATGCGGATGATCGTATGCGCCTCTCCCGCATATGTAGAGGTTCACGGTTTACCGCGTCATCTCGATGACCTGGACAGCCATCATTGCATCAATTTACGCACCGCGTCCGGCCGCATCAGGGAATGGGAATTCAAGGTCGATGGCCTGGTCCGGAAGCGCCTGCCGTCCGCGCAACACACGTTCAACGATATGGATCTGATCCTGCAGGCGGTGCTGCAAGGGCAGGGCATTGCACAGCTACCGGCGTATCTGGTGTGCGATCCGCTGCGGAACCGGCAACTGGCCGCCTGCCTCGTGCAGCACGAACCGGACGACGGCGGCCATTACTTGTGCTATCCCAGCCGCAAGCAACTTCCCGCCAGGATCCGCGTGTTCATCGACTATATCACCGAGCATATGCGGGCACTGGACCTGCAATGCCTGACCGCAATGGCGACGCCGGCCGCGCCCTGATGGGTGCTCCATTGGTGCTGTCGATGCAACATCGTGGGTTCTTGCGCGGCTCTATCGCGAGAGAAAAGGGATCTCTATAATTTTTCTTACACATATGAACGCCAGGAGAATGAAATGAAGATAGTTGTCATCGGAGGCACCGGACTGATCGGTAGCAAAGTAGTCAGGAATCTGAGCGCGCGGGGCCATCTCGTCGTTGCGGCCTCTCCTTCATCAGGTGTCGACACCATGACGGGTGCGGGGCTGGCAGAGGCAATGGCCGGAGCGGCGGTGGTGGTGGATCTTGCCAATTCGCCCTCGTTCCAGGACGCGGACGTGCTCAATTTCTTCGAAACATCCGGCCGCAACTTGTTCGCCGCCGAGATTGCCGCGGGCGTACAGCATCACGTCGCGCTGTCTGTCGTGGGCACCGATCGCCTCGCGGACAGCGGCTACTTCCGCGGCAAGATTGCGCAAGAAAAACTGATACGCGAATCAGGCGTCCCATACACAATTGTGCACTCGACTCAATTCTTCGAATTTCTTGGCGGTATCGCACAAGCGGGCGGCGCAGGGCAGGATATCCGTTTGTCGCCGGCATTTTTCCAGCCGATTTCCTCGGACGATGTCGCGGCGGCGGTTTCCGACTATGCGGTCGGCGAGCCTTGCAATGGCATTATCGAGATCGCGGGCCCGGAACGCGTGCAGCTCTCCGGGCTGGTGCGGCGCTACCTGAAGGCGACGCACGATACGCGCAACGTCGTGGAGGATGCGCAGGCCCGGTATTTCGGGGCGGAGCTAAAGAACGATACCCTTCTTCCGGGCGCCAACCCGCGCCTGGGTAGTGTGAACTTCGACACCTGGTTCGCCCAGTCGATGGCATCGAAGTAAGCGAACACCGCGAACATAGCGGATCATGACGACATTGCGGCCGCCGCCATTGACACTGCTCGAGAAGTATCACGGGCGCGATGCGCAAACGCTGTACTCGGCTACCGTTACCGTGACGGGCGGCGACGCTGGCCACGGGCGGGCGTCGGGCCGCGCACGTTCGGATGACGGCAATCTCGACGTTCAGTTGCGATTACCCGAGGAGCTCGGCGGGCCTGGCGGAGGCACCAATCCAGAGCAACTGTTCGCGGCCGGATACGCCGCCTGTTTTCACGGCGCCCTGAGCCTGCTTGCGGCGCGGGCGGGCATTCCGATTCCCGCCAGTTCGGTGCAGGTAACTGTGGATTTCAGCCGCGACCCGATGGATGGCTTGTTTGTGCTGGCTGCATATATACGCATCCGCCTGCCCGGCGTCGAGCGGGCCGCCGCCGAAGCGCTGATCCGCGATGCCGAGCGTTTTTGCCCCTATGCCAAGATGGCGCGGCAGGGTATCGTGAACATAGTCGCGCTCGTCCCATAGCCAGTCCGACGCAGGCCTGGGGTGGCGGAAAGCGGGCCCGAAGCCGGCCGTGGTGGACGCTGCGCCTTGACGCTCCCATTGTCTCCGATAAATAAAAATACGCCGGACAAGATGGACGTAGTATTATTTCTGGAAATTCGGAGCTGCGTAAATGAGCCATTTTATCGATAGACTCAGATACTTTTCGACCTCCAGACCGACGTTCTCCGCAGGCCATGGGATGACCAGCGGCGAGGACCGGCGGTGGGAAGACGCTTACCGGCAGCGATGGCAGCATGACAAGATCGTCCGTTCCACCCATGGCGTCAATTGCACCGGATCCTGTTCATGGAAGATCTACGTCAAGAGCGGCATCGTCACCTGGGAGACCCAGCAGACCGATTACCCCCGCACCCGTCCCGACATGCCAAATCACGAGCCCCGCGGCTGTTCTCGCGGGGCTTCGTATTCCTGGTATCTGTATAGCGCCAATCGCCTCAAATATCCGCTGATACGCAGCGCTCTGCTTAAGCAGTGGCGTGAAAAACGCGCCACTCTGGCGCCGGTCGACGCTTGGCGCGCCATCGTCGACGATCCGGCGGGCCGCTCCGCATATATGCGCCGCCGCGGGCTGGGCGGTTTCGTTCGTTCGAGCTGGGACGAGGTGAATGAGATCATCGCCGCGGCGAACATCCACACCATCAAGCGGCATGGCCCGGACCGCATCGTCGGCTTTTCGCCGATACCCGCCATGTCCATGGTGTCTTACGCCGCTGGCAGCCGTTACCTGTCGCTGATCGGCGGGGTCAACCTCAGTTTTTATGACTGGTACTGCGATTTGCCGCCCGCGTCGCCGCAGACCTGGGGCGAGCAGACCGACGTTCCGGAATCGGCCGACTGGTACAACTCGACCTTTATCATGATGTGGGGCTCCAATGTGCCGCAGACACGGACCCCCGATGCGCATTTCATGACCGAGGTCCGCTATCGCGGCGCCAAGGTGGTCTCGATTTTCCCCGATTATGCCGAAGGCGCGAAGTTCGGCGATATCTGGCTGCATCCCAAGCAGGGGACCGACGCCGCCCTGGGCCTGGCCATGGGCCATGTCGTGCTCAAAGAATTCCACGTCGCGGGAAAAAGCGTTTACTTCAGCGATTATTGCCGGCGATACACCGATATGCCGCTGCTGGTGCGTGTCGTCAGGCAGGGCGACCGCTATGTGCCGGAGCGCCTGCTCAGGTCCGATGAATTCGACGGCGCGCTCGGCCAGGATAACAACGCGGCCTGGAAGACGGTTGCCTGGGACGAGCTGAGTTGCAAGCTGGTGGCGCCGGCCGGGTCTCTCGGTTTTCGCTGGGGCCAGGAGGAAGGCGGCGATGCCGGCAAATGGAATCTTCGAGAAGAGGATGCGCAGGGCGTTCCGATCCGCCCCGCAATGTCCTTCGTGGCACAGCACGATGACGTGATCGAGGTGGCGTTTCCCTACTTCGGCAATGTCGAGCACACGCATTTCACGCATACCGGGCATGCCGGCATCCTGCCGCGGCGCATCGGCGTGCGCAAGGTCGCAACGCGCGATGGCGACGTGCTGGTCGCCACGGTCTACGATCTGTTCATTGCCAATTACGGCGTGGATCAGGGGCTGGGCGGCCCGAACGTCGCGGCCGATTTCGATGACGACGTGCCCTATACCCCGGCATGGCAGGAAAAAATCACGGGTGTTTCCAGGCAGGACGTGATCGCGGTGGCGCGCGGATTCGCCGATAATGCGCACAAGACCGAAGGCCGCTCGATGGTGATCCTGGGCGCCGGCTTGAACCATTGGTTCAACATGGACATGAGTTATCGCTCGATTATCAATCTGCTGATCATGTGCGGCTGTATTGGAAAATCGGGCGGCGGCTGGTCGCATTACGTCGGCCAGGAAAAGCTCCGGCCGCAAACCGGCTGGCTGCCGCTGGCCTTCGCGACCGACTGGCACAGGCCGCCGCGCCACATGAACGGCACGTCGTTTTTCTACGCGCATACTGATCAATGGCGCTACGAGACGATGAAAGTGACCGAGCTGCTTTCGCCGCTGGCCGATCCGGGCCGGCATTCGGAGAGCTCGATCGATTACAACGTGCGCGCCGAGCGGATGGGCTGGCTGCCTTCCGCGCCGCAGTTCAAGACCAATCCGCTCGACATCGGACGCGCGGCGGCCGAATCAGGAGCGGACGCCGCCGCGCATGTCGCGCAGGGATTGAAAAACGGATCGCTCGAGCTGTCCTGCACGGACCCCGATGCGCCGGAAAACTTTCCCCGGAATCTATTTGTCTGGCGGTCCAACTTGCTGGGGTCTTCGGGCAAGGGGCACGAGTATTTTCTCAAGCACCTGCTGGGCACCGAGCACGGTGTTCAAGGCAAGGACCTGGGGGCGGGCGCCGGCAGCCTGCCCAAGGAAGTGGTCTGGCGCGACCAGGCGCCCGAGGGCAAGCTCGATCTGATTGTCACGCTCGACTTCAGGATGTCGACCACCTGCCTGTATTCCGATATCGTCCTGCCGACCGCGACCTGGTACGAGAAAGACGATATGAATACGTCCGACATGCACCCGTTTATTCATCCGCTGTCCGCCGCGGTCGATCCGGCCTGGCAGTCCAGAAGCGATTGGGATATCTACAAAGGCATTGCGCGGAAATTTTCCGAGCTTGCCCAGGGCCATCTCGGTGTCGAGCGCGACATCGTGCTGACGCCGCTGCAGCACGATAGCGCAGGCGAAATCATGCAAACCGGACCGATCGCCGATTGGGGCCACGGCGAATGCGAACCTGTTCCGGGCAAGACGATGGCCAGCGTCGCCACGGTCGAGCGCGATTATCCGGGCACCTATCGCAAGTTCACCTCGCTGGGGCCCTTGCTGGACTCGCTGGGCAATGGCGGCAAAGGCATAGGCTGGAAAACCGGCGAGGAAGTCGAACAACTGGGCGCATTGAATCAGACGGTGACGGAATCCGGGGTTTCCCATGGGCGCCCGCGAATATTGTCGGCGATCGATGCGGCCGAAGTAATCCTGACGCTCGCGCCCGAAACCAATGGCGCGGTCGCGGTCAAGGCTTGGCAGGCGCTAAGCAGTCTGACCGGCATCGATCATACGCATTTGGCGCGTTCGCGCCAGGACGAGAAAATCCGGTTCCGGGATATCCAGGCGCAGCCTCGGAAAATCATCTCGTCGCCTACCTGGAGCGGTATCGAGTCCGAGCATGTGTCCTACAACGCCGGCTACACCAATGTGCACGAGTTGATTCCCTGGCGAACGCTGTCCGGACGCCAGCAGCTTTACCAGGATCATGCCTGGATGCGGGATTTCGGCGAATCGCTGTGCGTCTACAAGCCGCCGATCGATACGCGCAGCACCGCCGGCATGGCGGGCAGCCGCTCCAACGGCAATCCCGAGATCGCGCTGAACTTCCTGACGCCGCATCAAAAGTGGGGGATACACAGCACCTACACCGATAATCTGCTCATGTTGACGCTTTCGCGCGGCGGGCCGATTGTCTGGATGTCCGAGATCGATGCGCGCAAAATCGGCGTAGCCGATAACGATTGGATCGAAGCGTTCAATCTGAATGGCGCGCTCACGGCCCGCGCAGTGGTCAGCCAGCGCATCCCTGTTGGTGCGGTGATGATGTACCACGCCCAGGAGAAAATCATTAACACTCCAGGATCCGAAATCACCGGCGTGCGCGGTATCCACAACTCGGTCACACGCGTCATGCTCAAGCCGACGCACATGATAGGCGGCTACGCACAGCTTTCTTATGGATTCAACTATTACGGTACAGTGGGCTCGAACCGCGATGAATTCGTGATTGTGCGAAAAATGCGCACCATCGACTGGAAGGACGAGTCGACGCCTCCATCGGTGCTCTCGGCCGAACAGGCGCGGCGCCATGCGCATACCCTCGCCCATGGCGCTCCGACGCTGGCCATGAGCGAGCGGGAATCGGGAGAAAAGCCATGAAAATCCGGGCCCAGATCGGCATGGTCATGAATCTGGACAAATGCATAGGCTGCCATACCTGTTCGGTCACTTGCAAGAATGTGTGGACCTCGCGCGAGGGCATGGAGTATGCCTGGTTCAACAATGTCGAGACCAAGCCCGGCATCGGCTATCCCAAGGATTGGGAAAATCAGGATCGCTGGAACGGCGGCTGGAAACGCAAGGCGAACGGCAAGATCGCCCTTCGGGCCGGGAGCAAATGGCGCGTGCTGTCGCAGATATTCGGCAATCCCAATCTGCCGGAGATCGACGACTATTACGAGCCGTTCACCTTCGATTACGCCCATTTGCACGATGCGCCCGACGTCAAGGTCGGGCCGGTGGCCAGGCCCCGGTCGCTGATCACCGGCGAGCGGATGGAAAAAATCGAACATGGGCCGAACTGGGAAGAGCTGCTGGGCGGCGAGTTCGAAAAGCGCAAACAGGACTACAACTTCGACCAGGTGCAGACGGATATCTACGGCGAGTTCGAGAACACGTTCATGATGTATTTGCCGCGCCTGTGCGAGCATTGCCTGAATCCGGCCTGCGTGGCGTCCTGCCCCTCGGGCGCGATCTACAAGCGCGAGGAAGACGGCATCGTGCTGATAGACCAGGACAAGTGCCGCGGCTGGCGCATGTGCGTGTCGGGCTGCCCTTACAAAAAAATCTACTACAACTGGCAAAGCGGAAAATCGGAGAAATGCATTTTCTGCTATCCACGCATAGAAGCCGGCCAGCCCACCGTGTGTTCCGAGACCTGCGTGGGCCGGATCCGCTATCTGGGCGTCCTGCTATACGACGCCGACCGTATTCAGGAAGCCGCTTCGGTGGAAGACCCGCAAGACTTGTACGAAGCCCAGCTCTCCATATTTCTCGATCCCACGGATCCCGCGGTGCGTGAACAGGCCGCGCGCGATGGCGTGCCGGAGAACTGGCTGGAGGCGGCGCGCCATTCGCCGGTCTACAAGATGGCCATGGAGTGGAAGATCGCCTTTCCGCTGCATCCGGAATACCGGACTCTGCCCATGGTCTGGTACGTGCCGCCGCTTTCGCCTATCAATGCGGCCGCCAACGACGGCCGGCTGGGCATGAGCGGATGGCTGCCGGACGTGGATGCGCTGCGAATTCCGCTGCGCTATCTTGCCAATCTGCTGACCGCCGGCAAGATAGAACCGGTGCGCCTCGCGCTCAAGCGCATGCTGGCGATGCGCGGCTTCATGCGCGAGCGCCAGGTCGAGCGCCGCGAGGCCCTGGCGCTGCTCGACGACGTCGACCTGACCGTCGCCCAGGTCGACGAAATGTACCGCTACCTGGCCATCGCCAATTATGAAGACCGCTTCGTGATTCCCACCGCGCATCGGGAATACGCCGAAGATGCCTTCGATCTGCGCGCTTCCTGCGGATTTTCATTCGGCAACGGCTGCTCGGACGGCACATCCGAAACGAGCTTGTTCGGCGGGCACAAGGGCATCAATAAAGACCGCAAGACGATTCCCATACGCGCGGCGGGACAATAGCATGCAAGACCACCGGTGCCTGTTCAGCATGTTGAGCGTACTGCTCGACTATCCCGACCAGTTTCTGCTGGATGCATTGCCCGAGATCCGAGCCGTGCTGGACCAGGAGCGGACCTTGCCGGTGCAGACCCGTGCGGGGCTGCTCGAATTGGTCGGCCACCTGTCGGACAGGCCGTTGATGGACCTGCAAGAACGCTATGTCGAGATTTTCGATCGCGGCCGGGCGACGTCGCTGTATCTGTTCGAGCATGTGCATGGCGAGTCGCGCGAGCGCGGCCAGGCGATGATAGACCTGCTTGCGATGTACGAGGCCAAGGGTTTGTTCCTGGCGCCCGGCGAGCTACCCGACTATCTGCCGGTTTTCCTGGAATTTCTGTCGCAGGATACGCCCGAGCACGCGCATGGCCTGCTGGGAGAGATCGCGCATATCAATCGCCAGATCGCGGGCAAGCTGGCCGAGCGCGGCACGCCATATTCCGCTGTCGTTGCGGCCTTGTTGCCGTTGGCGGGCGAGGCGCCGCCGGCGCAGGCGGCCCGGCAGTCTGATGCGGCCGGCGGCCATGAGCGCGATGGGCTCGATCCCGTCGACGCCGCCGCGCTGGATCGAGAGTGGCGGGACGAGCCGGTAAGTTTCCTGGATGCGAAGCCGCCAGGCGCTGTCCAGCCCGAACCTGTCCGCTTCTATGAAAAAAGACCCCCGCGTTAGCCGCGCACGGCGATTGTTGGAGAATCCTCATGCCCTCGAATTTTCTCGACGCATTCCTGTTTGGCATTTATCCCTATATTTGCCTTGCGATCTGGCTGCTCGCCAGCTTGATCCGCTTTGACCGCGAGCAGTACACCTGGAAGAGCGACTCCTCGCAACTGCTCAGGCGCCGCCAGTTGCGCCTGGGCAGCAATCTGTTTCACGTCGGCATCCTGATTGTGGTGGGCGGCCATTTCGTGGGTTTTCTCACGCCGCACTGGATGGTGTCGCCTTTTCTGAATGCATCGCAGCATCAGTTCGTTGCCATGGCGGCCGGGGGCTTGGCGGGCATTGTCGCGATCATCGGGCTATCGATATTGATCTACCGCCGGCTGGCCGATTCACGCATCCGTATCAACAGCACGCGCGCCGACCTCTTGGTTCTGGCTATATTGTGGCTGCAGCTCGTGCTGGGACTCGCAACCATTCCGCTGTCCCTTGGACATATGGACGGCGTGATGTTCGAGACGCTGAGCAATTACGTCAAGGGCATCGTCACGTTTCAGCCCGGCGCGGCCGATCTGCTTGCACAGGCTCCAGCTATCTACAAAATACACATCGTGCTGGGATTCACGCTCTTTCTTATTTCTCCCTTCACACGGCTTGTTCACATCTGGAGCGGTCTGGCCACGGTAGGCTATCTGTTCCGGCCTTACCAGATCGTGCGCAAGCGCTGACCGGAGACGCCGGCAATGAAGGCAATTGAAATAAAACGTGCGATCGGCGGAACCGAGGCGGAGGGCCGGGTTGTGCAGGCCGGGCCAGGCAGTCCGGCGGAAGCGCGCGTAAGCGGGGCCGCGGTCCGCTTCGAAAGCCGCGATGAACTCAGCGTCAACGGCGTCGTGATTGGGCTCGACGCCATCGAGGCGGAGCGCGGGCAGCATGCGGATGCGGCCGATCCGGATCATGCCGCGCGGCGCGCCCTGGTTGTGCGCGAATTACTGGCGCAAAAGGCGGTAGCCGACGGCCTGATGGCGGCAGGTGGGGATCTGAGCGATGAAATCATCGATGGGCTCGTGCAAAAAGACTGCATCGTTCCTTCTCCGTCTGACGAAGAATGCCGCCGTTACTACGCCGCCAACGGCTCCAGGTTTCGGAGCGCCGATCTGGTCTTTGCCCGCCACATTCTTTTTGCGCTGACCGGGGGCGGCGCCATGACGCAGGTACGCGCGCGTGCGCAAGAGGCTCATCGCGAGCTTGCGGCGCATCCCGAGCGGTTCGAGGCCATGGCGCTGGCTTGGTCAAACTGTCCTTCCGGCCAGGTCGGCGGAAATCTGGGGCAGTTGACCCGAGGCGAAAGCGTACCCGAATTCGATGCGGCGCTTTTCGATGGCCAGCGCCTCGGTCTTTTGCCCGGGCTGGTCAAGACACGTTACGGATTTCATATCGTATTGGTGGAGCGCCGCCTACCCGGCGCACCGCTGCCCTATGAGACGGTGTGCGAGGCGATCGCGCGCTATCTCTCTGAGCACGTGCGGCATAAAGCGATCCAACAATATCTGACATTGCTGGCGTCCAGCGCGGAACTGCGCGGCATTGCGCTGGATGTAAAGCCCGGCTTGCTGTTGCAGTAACGACTTTTTGCATCGATACGCTGACCTGGAGCCATGATGAGTTTACGAAAAAGCCCAATGTTGACACTGTGCGTCACGACATTCGCCTTCCTTGTCTGTTTCGTCGTTTGGATGATGTTCGGCGTGATCGGCATCCAGTTGCGTGCGGAGCTGGGATTGAACAGCAGCCAGTTCGGTTTGTTAACCGCGACGCCGGTGCTGACCGGCGCTCTGCTTCGATTGCCCCTGGGTATGTGGACCGATCAATTCGGCGGCCGAACCGTGATGACCGCCTTGCTGGTGCTGTGCGCCATCCCGGTATTTCTGGTGTCTTACGCAACGGTGCTGTGGCAGTTTCTGGCCATAGGCTTATGCCTGGGCGCGGTGGGCGCATCGTTCGCGGTGGGCACGCCGTATGTCGCGCGCTTTTTTGCGCCCGAGAAACGCGGCTTTGCCATGGGATTCTTCGGCGCCGGCACGGTTGGCGCCGCCGTGAATCTGTTCGTCACGCCATCGCTGGAGGCCGCCTACGGCTGGCGCGCCATTCCGCAGATTTACGCCGCCGCGCTGCTGGCCACCGCGCTCATCTTCTGGCTATGTTCGGCGGCCGACCCCGGAGCTGGCAAGGCCTCGGGTTCGCTGCGCAAGCAATTCCTCGTTCTCAAGGACCCCAGGGTTTGGCGCTATTGCCAGTATTACTCGATCTGCTTCGGCGGTTTCACGGCCCTGTCGCTCTGGATACCGCAGTATCTGAAAGAGGAGTTCGGTCTTTCGGTCGTCGCGGCGGCCGCTCTGGCCGCGGGTTTCTCGCTGCCCGGATCGGTGCTGCGCGCGGTCGGGGGCGGCATGGCCGACCGCTACGGGGCCCATAAGGTGACGTGGTGGGGATTATGGGTTGCCTGGGTATGCCTGTTCCTGCTTTCCTATCCGGACACGAATCTGGTGATCAACACGCTGGATGGACCGCGCAGCTTCCATATCCATCTGGGCCTGCCGGTATTTGTGGGCTTGCTTTTTATACTCGGCACCGTGTTCGCCTTCGGCATGGCCTCGACATTCAAGTATGTCGCCGACGATTTTCCGCAGCAGATGGGCATCGTCACGGGCATCGTCGGATTGGCGGGCGGACTCGGCGGCTTTCTTCTGCCCATCATGTTCGGGATGATCCTGGACTGGTTTGGCGTGCGTTCCAGTTGCTTCATGCTGCTGTACGGAATTGTCTGGGTTTCGCTTATTCTTCTGTATCAATCCAGTGTGCGGCAAGTCCGGATCAATGGCCGGCTTCGCGATCAATCCAGCGCATACTGAGCCGGCCCTCGAGGCCGGCCACCCTAGCTGGCCGGCCGGCATATTGCATGCCGGTGTAACTTTTTATCGGTACACAAGCATGACTATTTCGACCTTCGACGATTTGCTGGCCGCCGCCCGGCGGCAACCGGAGCCGCAACGCCTCCTGTTTGTGTTTACCGCGCTGGAATTGCCCGACGATGCCAGCCCCGAACAGCGCGCCCGTTTCCAGGCCGGCAGCGGCGGAGCCTTGACGCCGATGATGTGCCTGGACAAGGCGCCGGAAGACTTGAGCACGTTCAGCGCCTTGCTGCAGGAATCCCGGCAGGTGGTGCAAGAATGGGCCATTGTGTTTGTTGCCGCCATTTCCGGCCATCGCGGGCGCATCCCCAGCACAGAGGAAGCCGAGGCGCCGTTGAATCACATGGTCGAGTCGATCAAGTCCGGCAATGTGGAAAGGTTTATTCCTTTCGATGTGCAGGGCCAACCGGTAATATTCGGGCCGGGGCGGTAGCGCGGGCCACCTTGTAAATCGCCTCGGCCACCGCCATCCCGGCGCCGGGTATTCCCCTTGAAATCCAGCTTGTTTGCCCGCGAACCTATAATTGCGTATCCACGGGCAAATCAAGCAGCCATGGGAACGATCCAGAGTTTCCAGGAACGGCAGTCGGCCATGCCGTAAAAATCATTGAAGGGTTTCATCTTGAAGACACACATCATCCTGTCGGGGGGCGCCGACTCCGCGACACTGGCCTACCATCTGGCCGACGCGGGGCACAGCCTGACCGCCATCAGCTATGACTACGGCCAGCGGCACCGGAAAGAGCTGGACAGCGCCGCGGCGATCGCTAACGCGCTTGGGATCGAGCACAACATCGTCGATATTTCCGGCATTGCGCCGCTGCTCAAGGGCTCCAGCCTGACCGACGATGTCGATGTTCCGCATGGGCACTATCAGGCCGACAACATGCTTCTGACTGTTGTGCCGAATCGCAATACTATTATGTTGTCGATAGCATGGGGCGTGGCTTGTTCCGCCGGCTCCGAGTTTCTCGCCTACGGCGCGCACGCCGGCGATCATTTCATCTATCCCGACTGCCGGCCCGACTATGTGGCGCAGCTTGAAATGGCATTGCGCATGGGTACAGAAGGGCATCGGCCCGAGAACATGCGCCTGATTGCGCCGTTTGTCGACTGGAACAAAGGCAAGATCATTGCCCGCGGCCTGAAGCTGGGCGTTCCCTATGAATTAACATGGACCTGTTACGAGGGCGGCGAGAAATCTTGCGGAAAATGCGGCAGTTGCGTAGAGCGCATCGAGGCATTCGAGCAGGCCGGCCGCATTGATCCTTTGCCGTACGCGGAAGCCTAATACCGGACTGCGCAAGTTGAAGACAGAATTCATGAAGTTGATCGAGACAGCACCATGACCTATCGGTCCACGAAAACCTATGGGCACGACGTTGGCCTATCGGCGGCGTTCCGCCAATGGCGGGCGGAAAGCCATTGCCGCTTTTTGCACGGATATGCCTTGGCCGTGAAGTTTGTATTTGAAGCCGACGAACTGGACGCCCGCAACTGGTGCGTCGACTTCGGCGGCATGAAGTCGCTCAAGGAGTGGCTGGAAAATACGTTCGACCACAAAACCATTGTGGCGCAAGACGATCCGTCCATTGAATGGTTCCGGGAAGGACACAGATTGGGAACGCTGAGCCTGATCGAAGTGCCTGCCACCGGTTGCGAAAAGTTTGCCGAATACATTTATGCCGCCGCCGAGGCATGGCTGGACGAAAACGGTTATGCGCCGCGCTGCCGGCTGGTATCGGTGGAAGTCATCGAGCACGGAGCAAACAGCGCCCTGTTTACCAAGACGGCGGGGGCGCGTGATGCTTAAGGTAAATGAGATTTTCGAGACGATACAGGGCGAAGCATCGTATACGGGCACGCCGGCCGTATTTCTTCGGCTGCAAGGCTGCCCGGTGGCTTGTCCGTGGTGCGATACCAAGCATACATGGCACATCCAGCCCGAGCATACCGTCGCCATTTCCGTGATGCTGGAAAAGCAGGCCGATGCCCCCGAATTTGCCCAAATGTCCGAAAAGGACCTGGTGGAGGCGGTGCGTTCGTTTCATGCGCGGCATGTCGTGATTACCGGCGGCGAGCCGTGTTCGTACGACTTGACCCAACTTACCTCTGAACTTGTCGGCCTTGGATATACCGTGCAAATCGAAACCAGCGGCACGTTTCCGGTTCGCGCGCACCCCGATACATGGGTGACGGTCAGCCCGAAGGTGGATATGCCGGGCGGGCTATCGGTTTTACCCGATGCCTTGCGGCGCGCCAATGAAATCAAGCATCCGGTTGGGCGCGAGCGGGATATCGACAACCTGCGCCTTGTGCTGCGCGATGCGAATCCCGCGGCTCTTGTCTGGCTTCAACCCTTGAGCCAAAGTGAAAAGGCAACCGCGCTGTGCATTCAGGAAGCCACCTTGAACGGTTGGCGTGTGTCGATCCAGACGCATAAGTTTCTTGGTGTCCGGTGACGCCGATAGCCGTGGCTGTCTTGCTTGTCGGGTGGAATGAGAGTTGGCTTTGGATTCAGGTCCAGTCCTCAAGCCGCAATCCGGGAACCCGGGAAAACTCGCGAGTATTGTTTGTCACCAGAACGACGCCTACCGAGCGTGCGTGGCCGGCGATCATCGCATCGTATGGCCCGACTGGCGTACCGGCTCGCGCGAGTTCCGCCCGAAGCTGACCAGTGTTGGCAGCGGCCGCACGGTCATAGTCGAGAACCTCCAGGCGCGCCAGGAATCCCTCGGCCACGGATTGATTTCGCCCAGGCGCCGCGGACTTCTCAGCACCATAGATGAGCTCCATGACGGTAAGCGTGCTGACGCACAATTGGCCTTGACGCTGCTTGAATGCTTGCCGCACCACGTCGGGCTTATTCTTGATTGTGAAGATGCATATGTTCGTGTCGAGCATGAACTTCAGCATCACAGTCCCTCGCGCACCTGATCGGCGGGCTGTTCTCGGTCGGCGAGAAAGTCGTCGGTCACCGATTCGCCGTCGAACCATGTGTCCCACGACTCGCCGGCGGGCACCAGAATGCGGGCGCGACCGATGGCAACGATGTCGACACGGGTAACGTCGGGGGGCAGGGCGACGGCTTTGGGCAGGCGTACCGCTTGGCTGCGATTGCTCTTGAAAACGGATCCCTGTTCCATTGTGCTCTCCTTGGGATATACATAAGGCATATCCCATTGTACACAGTTAGGGCGAGCAGGCCAAGGGAGTTCTTTTGAACATAGGGAGGGTTTCCCGGGCGCAGTAGAATGCCAAGACTCAAATTGATAGGATCGGATCATGAAAGGTTCCCGCGACTCCCTCAAATCGCTCCGGATTTTCATGGTTGCCGCGCGCACGCTTAATTTCAGTCGCTGTGGTGAAGAGCTCCATCTTACTCAGAGCGCGATCAGCAAACATATCAATGCGCTCGAAAACAGGCTGGGTACGGCGCTTTTCAAGCGTATGCCTATCGGCTTGCGCCTCACCTACGCGGGGTCTCTTTATCTCGAACGGGTTAGCGCGGCCTTGCATCTGATCGATGAGGCCGATGCGCTGGTGGCCCATTCCGATGCGCGCCTGGCACTCAACATTGCCGTCTCGCCGTCGTTTGCGCAGTTTTGTCTGATTCCCAGCCTGCCCGAGTTTTTCGAGCGGCATCCCCATATCCGCGTCAACATCCGACCGCGTTTATTGTTTGAATACGATGAGTACGAGCGTTTCGATGCCGCGATTCAGCTGCATACCGGTTATGTGGGCGGCATGTCGGCAGAGTATTTGTGCGGCCGTGAAATGGCGCTGATTGCCGCGCCGGGCCTGCTCAACAATACGCCTTTGGCCACGGTCGCGGATCTTGATCGCGTATTGCTGCTCAAGCGTGCCCAGCGCGGCTACAGTTGGAATGAATGGAAGGCTGACATCGCGCCGGCATGGACAGGGCCTTCGGCAACGGCGCCGGAATATGAAGGTTTCTCTATTTTGCTGCCTGCCGTGTTTAACGGCTTGGGGGCTGCGATCGCCCCGATTTGCATGGTGCTCGACCAGCTTGATTCCGGCCAGCTTCGGCGGCCCCTGGGCGAGGTGGTCCACGGTCGCTATGGCTATTACCTGATGCGGCCCAGGCCGAATACCGGCGACCCGAATACCGATGCATTCTGCGAATGGCTAGGTGAGCGGGTCCGTTTATTGAACGCCAGAATCCAGACCTATTTGGCCGCTTGACCATAGCGTATTGAGGTATTCCATACAGGAAGACCGCATGCGGATAATTCCATTCCCTGTGCTTGCCGCGAACCATAAAATGGAAACACTTCAATACATAAATGGCTGGTGAACACATGATCAGGTGGAAAAAACTGTTAGGCTTGTTGGCGCTTTCCTGCGTTGCGGCGTCTACCGCCATGGCCGCAAGCTCGTATCCCCAGAAGCCCATCAAAATTGTCGTGCCGTATTCGACAGGCGGAAGCTCTGACGTAATAGCGCGTTCCATCAGCGACTATCTAAGCAAGGAGCTTGGCCAGCCTGTTGTGATAGAAAATCGCAGCGGAGCGGGCAGCATGATAGGCGCGGCCTATGTGGCCGCCGCGGATGCCGATGGCTACACCTTGTTGCTGGCTGATGTTCCATTCACGATTGTGCCGGCCTTATACGGCAAGCGAATCAAATACGATGCCAAAAAGGACTTCGCTCCCGTCTCGCTGCTGGGCGAGTCACCCATGTATCTGTTTGTGAACCCGGCGTTTTCGGGAAAGACGGTTGCCGGCATTGTAAAAATGGCCAAAGAGCAGCCAAGCACGATATCGATAGGATCCGGCGGCAACGGTTCGTTTACGCACATGATGGCCGAACTCATGATGCTGAAAACGGGTACGCGCCTGGTACATGTTCCTTACAAAGGCGCCGCGGCGTCGATGAACGATCTGGCCAGTGGGCAGATCTCAGTGAGTTTCAGCACCATGCCTAGCGCCGCGGCGCTTTATCAGGGCAAAAAAGTGCTTCCAGTGGCTGTTTCTTCACCTGAGCGCCAGGCCGAGACGCCAGATGTGCCTACCCTTAAGGAAAGTGGTTTGCCCGACCTGACGATACAAAGCTGGTGGGGATTGATGGCGCCTGCGCAGACGCCCAAGCCCATCCTGGATCAGCTAAGCGCGGCCATGACCAAGGTCTTGAAAGTTCCCGCTGTCCAAGAGCGACTTTCCCGGGTTGGCGTTAAACCGCCTGTCCGGACCGATGCGGCGGCGCTGCAGGAATTCCTGGCATCGGACTTTGCCCGTTGGGAAGAAGTGGCCCGGGATGCCCACATTCAGCTGGACTGATCGCGTGCCGTGCCCCCAGTGCGAGTTGCTGTTTTAAAGTCAGGTTAAAGGATTCAAATGGATAAGTGGTTGCAGGACGTCGTTGCCGGCACGACGTTGATGGATGATTTTCTGGCAATTTGCGAATTTGGCGGCAGGCGCTCGGGTTCGGGGCAGGACAGCGCCGCTTTGGATTGGGCGCTGGGCCGGCTTAAGTCGGTCGCGCCCAATGTGCGCCGCCTGGAGGTCCCGTACGACGGGTGGCGCTGCGTACAGGCACATTTACAGTTGCTTGGGCCCACTGCGGCGCTATTGGCTTGCAACCCTTTGCTGCGTTCGGCTTCCACGCCGCCGCAAGGGCTGGAGGCCGAAGTCATAGACCTGGGCCAGGGACGCACGGAAGATTTCGCGCTTGCGGGCGATCGCGTGCAAGGCCGCGTAGTGCTGGTTCGCCACGAATACCCTTTTTCATCGCAGCATATGCACCGGCGCAGAAAATATGAGCTTGCCGTAGCGGCCGGAGCCGTAGGTTTCCTGATTGCCAATACCTTGCCGGGGGCGGGGGTGTTGTCGGGTTCGTCGGGGCGGGGCTTGCATATAGCGGGAATCCCGGCGGCCTATATCGATTTCGAGTCAGCGCAAATATTGGCACAGGCCGCAAACAGCGGCGTTGCGATCATCCGGCTGCTGATCCAGGGGGAAGAGCTTGCCGACGCATCAGCCGGCGTGGGGATTCTGGATATTCCCGGCGGCCGGGACAGCAAAATCGTTATCAGCGCGCACATGGATGGGCACGATCTTGGGCAAAGCGCGCTGGACAACGCTACCGGTGTGGCCGTGGCGCTTGCGGCGGCCAGGGCCCTGGCGCCGCGCGTATCGGCCAACACGGCGAGCCTACGCATTTGTTTTTTTTGCGCCGAGGAATGGGCGCTCTCCGGATCGGCGCGCTACCTGGCGGATATGCCGGCGGCGGAAAGGGCCAGCATCAAGCTTGATATCAACCTGGATACCGTGGCCGGCGATGACAAGTTGACCGCGCTGATCAGCGATTTCCCGGGGTTGGAACGTTATGTCGCCGAGGCCGGTCAGATGGCTGGCATTCCCGTGGCAACCTGGCTGCCCCTGATGCCCAATTCCGATCATGCCAATTTTGTCCGGCACGGGATTCCCGCTTTCAGGCTGGTCGCGGGCTTTAATAATCCGGAATCAAGAGTCAATAATATTTTGTCCGCCGCCGATGTCCAAGGCGTGGTGAAAGAAAGCGAACTGCGCCAGGCCTTGGCGGTAACGTGTGCGCTAGGATGGAAAGCCTTGAGTAAAAGCGAGGAGGAACTTCAGGCGCTGGCGCATCTGTCGGGGAATTTGGCGCAATCCTGACGTTGAGTCTTTGGGGAGGGGCGTGGTTCGGTATTGATCGCCGGCCCTGCCTTGGTCCCATGCTGCGCCGAAGCTGCGCTATGGCGGGATCCTAATCGCTGATGCTTCTACATCCCCGAAGATGCAAATCTCCGGAAGTGCCGGTGGCGGGGCGGTTCCCGCCCTGGATCACCGGCTTGGGTTGAATACGCTTGGTACATACCATGATCGAACGGGCGAGGATTACGCCATGCTGACCTTGGCTGGCGCGATCAAAGCCATCGTCCACCCGCTTTCCAGGCGCGGCTATAAAGAATTAATACTGATTCGCGCTTTTACAGATTCGGCTCCTGCCAGGTGTTTTCAATTAAGCCCGGTTGCATCCTCCTATCGAGCGGGAGGTAATGGGTTGGCGCTTCAGCATTTTGGGTCGATTAAACTGTCGCGGGCGGGAAAAATCGTGAGAGCTGCTCCGGGAGGCGATACTACGGGGATTGCTCTTTGACCGGGAATTTGCCGATGGCGGTTCGTTTATAAAAGGGGGTATTCAATGGTGCGGGCATGGTTGAGGGCAAGGCTCAGGGACGTCAAGCGCACAGTGTCGCGCAAGACGAGGCAAGTGCATCGTTTGTCCCGTAGAACGGTGCAGTTCAGCTTGGTTCTAGTGGGAGCTGCGCTTGTCTCTTTCGTTTCCCTGGGGTTTGCGGAGCTGGTTGATTTGGCTCTGGCCTTGAATCATCGGTGGTTACAAGCGACGCCATGGGCAGTTTGGCTGGTCTTGCCGTTCGGTTTGGCATTATTGCGCTGGTGGACCCTGCGGTTTGCCCCGAATGCCGGTGGCAGTGGAATTCCGCAAGTAATTGCCGCATTGTCGCTGCCTGAGGATTCGGGCAGACGCTCACTGGTAGCCTTGTCTCAAGCGGCCTGGAAGGTGCCGTTGACATTTCTCGGATTGATGTGCGGCGCTTCAATCGGCCGCGAAGGGCCGTCGGTTCAGGTTGGGGCGGCTTTGATGCTGGCGTGGGGGCAGGCATGTAAAGCCCTGGGGGTTCCGCTGAAGAATGTCCATACCGGGGAACTCATTGCGACCGGAGCGGCAGGCGGGCTGGCGGCGGCATTCAATGCTCCACTGGCTGGCGTTATCTTTGCCATAGAAGAACTGGGGCGGGGCACGGCATTGCGATGGCAGCGGCTCGTACTGATCGGCGTGCTTGCCGCCGGTTTTATTGTCGTTGCCTTCGCCGGCAATAACCCATATTTTGGGGCATTCACGGGCCAGGCATCAACGCATGGCATGCCAGGCTGGACTTTATTGTGCGGTGTGTCTTGCGGGGTGGGAGGTGGACTCTTTTCCTGGATGCTTAGCAAGGGGGCCGCTTCATTTTCCCCATCGATTTGGCGTGGATGGATCCACCGGCATCCAGTATGCTTGGCTTTCATCATGGGGCTGATTGTCGTGGTGCTGGGGAAGTTGACCAACAACAGCGTTTATGGAACGGGCTACGGCGTGGCCTCTACCGCTTTGGCGGGGCAGCAACTGGAATCATCGGGGTTTGGTCCCGCCAAGCTGCTTGCAACCGTCGCGTCATACTGGGCCGGAATTCCGGGGGGAATTTTTACCCCGGCCCTCACGACGGGGGCTGGCATCGGAGTTGAATTGGCTGGCTGGGTGGGGGGTGCGGCGGACCAAAAGGTGCTCGTACTGTTGTCCATGGCCGCCTTTCTGGCGGCCGCGACGCAGTCCCCTTTGACGGCAAGCGTCATTGTTATGGAAATGACCGGCAGCCAGCCGATGCTGTTCTGGCTGCTGGTGTGTTCCTTGCTTGCATCAATTGTGTCACGGCTATTTTCGCCTCTGCCTTTTTATCATCATTCCGCGGGTCGATTCAGGCAGCAGGTGCGCGCGGCAGATCGATTCCAAGCTAAATAAGAGCGGTCTCCCTGGCTTGCCCGTTATTCGGCGCTGGCCCCCGCTTTCGATGTCCTGGCCTCCGATAAAGGCGTTAATGGATGCCGCCGTATAAAAAGCCCCGATTCTCTAGGGAGAGCCTTGCGGACAGTATAGGGGGCGATGTGATAGTGTCCCCAAAACAGGGGATAAAGAAAAAAACCCGTAAATCAATCGCTTACGGGGTTTTTTGGTCAATTTTCGTGGTGCCGATGAGAGGAGTCGAACCCCCGACCTTCTCATTACGAATGAGCTGCTCTACCAACTGAGCTACATCGGCTTTCGGCATGAAAAGGCTGCAACCACAAGCCCTATATCGTGCCAAGCCCATTATTATACATATTCTTCATGCCCCTGCCGGGACATCAACCAATTCTTGTAATTATTGCCCACATGGCTTCTTTGCGGCTTATATTGGAAGCCTTGGGCATCTTTGATGCTTTGCCCGCAACCTACCGTATCAGGAGAGAAACATGAACATGATCGAATGGTTGATGTTGATTGCTGCGATACTGCCTTTTGTGGCGGCAGGCATAGCCAAAGGAGGCGGCAAAGGTTACGACCACAATAATCCGCGCTCATGGATCGCACGCCAGGAGGGCTGGCGGGTACGCGCCAATGCCGCTCAAGCAAACCTGTTTGAAAGCCAGCCTTTCTTTTATGCGGCGGTATTGTTTGCGCTGTTCAAAATGGCCGACCCCGCCATGCTTGCCGGTTTGATGATTGCCTGGATCGTGGCGCGCCTGGTTTACCTGGGGCTGTACGTAGCTGGCTACGGAACGCTGCGCACATTGCTTTGGGTGGTGGCGGTGTGCGTGAATATCGCCATATTATTCTTGGCCGCCTAGCGTTGAAACCAGTATGGCGCGTATTATCGCCGCTAAGTTCAACCGCATATAGGTCCGCGGGAATAGCTGGGTTTATCGGACCAGTTGCTTCTACAACAAGTCCTTGGCCATCTACCCCGCGAGCCGCACGTGACAGCCTTGCACACGCTCCCAATGATACTTTGACCCCTGCCGCCCAGTCCGCGCGCCTATTCTTCCTTGTTCATTTGAATCGCCGAGGGAAACAGATCCCAGCATGCAATGAACAGCGCGGCAAACAGTGGGCCGATGACAAAGCCGTTCAAGCCGAATACCGACAAGCCGCCCAGCGTTGAGATCAGTATGACGTAATCGGGTATTTTGGTGTCTTTGCCAACCAGCAGCGGGCGGAGAATATTGTCGACCAGCCCAATGACCAGCACGCCGAAAAGGGTCAGGGTCACGCCTTCCCAGATGGCGCCGGTAACCAGGAAGTAAATCGCCACAGGTAGCCAGATCAGGGCGGCGCCTACCGCCGGCAGCAGCGACAGCATGGCCATCAGCACGCCCCAAAGCAAAGCGCCTTGAATGCCCAGAAACCAGAACATGATGCCGCCCAATGCGCCTTGGGTGATGGCAACGACGATGTTGCCTTTGACCGTGGCGCGCACTACCGTGGCGAATTTGCGGAACAAATGCTGTTTATGCTCTTCGCTCAATGGGATCAGCTGTTTGCTGTGGCGCGCCAGATGGGCTCCATCGCGCAGCAGAAAATACAGTATGTAGAGCATGACGCCCAGGCCGATCAGGAACTCGAAGGTGTTTTGCCCGACGTTGACGGCCTGGGTGGCCAGGAACTTACTGCCCTGCAGGGCGCCGGCCGACAGCTTTTCGCGCAGGCTGAAGATGTCGCCGACGCCGAAACGGTTCAGGACATCGTGCACGGTGGGCGGCATGGCGCTGACCACTTGTTCGAAATAGGTTCCCAGATTGAGCTGGCCGGAACTGATGCGCTGATACACGACCGACCCTTCCTGCAGCAGGGCGCCGGTGACCAGGATGGTCGGGATGATAACGATCAATATGATGATAAGCAGGGTGGAAAGCGCGGCCAGATTGGGCCGTCCGTGCATTTTGGCCAGAATGCGCTTATGCAAGGGGATGAACAGGATGGCAAGAATCGCCCCCCAGAAGATCGCGCCATAGTAGGGCAGCAATACCCAGATGAAGGCCACGGTCACCGTGGCCAGCAATAGCAGAAACGTGCGGAAATAAAGATTGGAATGATTCATTCAGCATCCAGGGTATCAAGGTGCGCCGCGCGAATGTGCTGCGGCGCGGTATGTTGTGTCTATGATCATAGAGGGTGCCGCTGCGCAATTCTATTCGAATCGCGAGTTATTCGCTCAGTAGCTCGGCGATGGATTGCATTCCCTCGACATGCTCCGAAATGACTTTGACGACAACAATAATGGGAACGCACAATAGCAAGCCCCAGGCTCCCCATAGCCAGCCGCCGAACAGCAACGCGATGAAAACGGCTGTCGCATTCATTTTGGCTATCCGGCCTGTCATCCAGGTGGTTACCATCGTGCCCACGATCGACGCTATTGCCAGCGTTGCGGCAATGACCAGCATCATCATCGAGAAAGATTCGAACTGCAGGAAGGCGGCAAGCCCGGTTGTCGCCGCGGCGATTACCGTTCCGAAGTAGGGAATGATATGCAATAGTGCCGCCGCGACCGCCCAGGCCCCGGGGTTCTCCAGTCCTATCCAGCGCAGTACGGTCCAGGTCACCAGGCCCAGCAAAAGATTCGTGGCCAGCAGCATCAGCATGTACTTCTGTATCGAGGTGTTGATGTCATCCAGGATTTGAACGGTGATCTTCTTTTTCGATAATGACGGCCCGGTAATCCTGACCAGCTTGCGCTTGAACGTATCCCCGGAGAGCAAGGCAAAAAATACCAGGAAGAGAATCATGGTTATTTTTCCCATGAACGCGGCGGCGCCAAGCGAGCCGGCCCACAGCCATTCGTTCAGGTTGAAGTCGGGCGGCTTGATCGCCGTTGACGCGGCCGCCGCGCCTTGTGCCGCGCCAGCGCTGTCGCCGGCGGGGCTGGCCGCCATTTTCAAGGCATTGGCCGCGCTGCGCAGTTTGTCCAATGTGCCCAACTGCCCATCGTCCATTCGTTTCAGGGCATTGTTCAGCTTGTAGGTGACAATCGGCAATTCGTCCACGATGGACTGGGCTTCGTTATAAACAGAGGTCAGGACAAGGCTGGCCGACCCGAAAAGCCCCAGCATGACCAGGCTGGCGCCGATAAGGCGGGGGATTTTCCGGCGCTCCAGCCAAGCCACCAAGGGGCTCAAGGTATAGGCGATCAGTATGCCGAAAACCAGGGGTATCAGGAATTCCCGGGCCCACTGCAGCGAAAAAATGAAGGCTATCGTAGCCAATACTGTCAAGGCCAGGCCTCGGGCCTCGACCCGCGCCGGCGCCTCGGGCAAACTGGATTCCGCAAGTACGGGGTGGGCTGCGCCGGGGTGTGCGCTGGCTTGGCTGCCGTCGGCCGCAAAGGAATCGGAGACGCCTGTTTTAGACTTTATCGTATCCATTATTAACCCAGGGCAAACTCATGGTTCTTGGTTTTTACCGTCTTTGCTTCGATGGAGGATACAGTGAAAAATACCAGGCCCTTGTAACGATACGCTGCCGGGTATTTTGACTCATCTGTTTACGTATCGGTAAAGAATGCAAGCTGTATTTACCGATGGGCTAGGGTAGTAACCTGAACCCTGCATCGGTTCCCCATTTATCGGTGCGCCTCAGCCATACGGTATTGCAATCGATGCAGCGATACTGTCTTTCGAGAGCACTGTTGTAGTCTTCGGACGGACGCGTTCCCTGCACCCGCATGGATGGATGGGGCGGTTCTCCTCCTGTACCCAAAGATAGGTGGCGACATGGTGAACAGAATGTGACTGCGCTTGATGCATGCATAGGTGTAAACGTATTTGTCTTAATAAAATCAATCAGTTACTAAATTTTTGCGTTCCGGCCGATTCCGGGAGCGTGTATGGCGCAATGAAAAATAGCGGGCCGCGGAGTCAATGGAGACTCGGCCTGGCGGTTTTTGCTTAGCTGTATGGCGGGGAAGACCGGCTAAACACGGGCTCGATGCCTGAGTGTTTCCGGCCATCGTCGCGTTGATCCCGCCTATGCATGAAAACCGAGATTCCAAACAGGCCGGCGCCCAGGCTGTATAAGATCAACGGAATGATTTCGTTAGGCATGCTTACCTCCTTCTGTGACGTGGTAGCTTTTTTTCACTTCTGAGGTTTTTCGTAGCAAATAGTGTGCCCGGCACAGGATGGCGGGATGCAGCCCGTTCTGAATGAAATGTTGATCAAGCCGGCTCAGGCCGGGGAAGCAAACGTAGGCGTCATGCGGCATGCATGGCTGCGCCACGTAAATTTCAGCACTACGAAATGAAGCGAAGCTTATGTTGAGAAATCAATAAATGACATTTCCGTACGCCATGTTACTCTTTTTATCAGTGGCGGCTTTCGTGGCGCCGAGTTGGCGCAAGCAAATAAAAAGCGGGCCGCAGCAATGCGGCCCGCTTCAATTCCTGGCTCCCCGAACTGGGTTCGAACCAGTGACCTGCGGATTAACAGTCCGTCGCTCTACCGACTGAGCTATCGGGGAATAGCCAACTACTATAGCAGAAAAAGAGCTTTTTTCAAAACCCGATCAGGGAAATTTACACTCGCCGAACGAATATCCAGGTCTTGTCTTTAAGCGGCTCGATGTCAGGCACGCACGAAGCCGGCCGACTGTCGCCGGGTGCCGCTAGTGTCGCCGCATGCCGCAAACGACTACGGCGCGCTTGAAAGCGCGCCGTAAAGAATTTTGGCTCCCCGAACTGGGTTCGAACCAGTGACCTGCGGATTAACAGTCCGTCGCTCTACCGACTGAGCTATCGGGGAATTAAAGAAGCAAGACTATAGCATATAACTTTCTGCCGCAGTAAATCCCGATACGGGCAGTAGCAGCCCAAGCGCCAGGCAACGGAGCGCCTTGATCCGGCCCGGATGCGGTTTTAATCCAGCAGATCTTTCATATCGTCGGCGTGTTCTTCTTCGACCGCCATGATCTCGATCAGCATCTGCTTGGTCGTTGGATCGGTGTCGCCTATCCGTTCGATCATTTGCCGATATGATTCGATAGCGATACGCTCGGCGATCAGATTGGCTTTGATCATGCCTTTGATGTCGTTGCATTCATCGTATTCGGCGTGACTGCGCTGCGCGAGGGTGGAAGGGTTGAAATCCGGTTCGCCGTTCAATTGGACAATGCGTTCCGCGATACGGCCGGCGTGCTCTTCTTCTTGTTGAGCGTGCTCCAGGAATTCAGCCTTGATGGGTTCATTGACCAGGCCGGTGGCCGTATAGTGGTGGCGCTTGTAGCGCATTACACAGACCAGTTCGGTCGCCAGCGCGGCATTGAGCATGGCGACGATTTCTTCACGATTGCCCTTATAGCCGGAGGGCACGGCGCCATTATCCAAATTCTGTGCCGCCTTGCGGATGGCCGCTACGTCGATGGGAGGATGGGTGGTGCCGGTGGCTGTTGTGCTTGAGTTCATGGATATCCTTTTACGTTTGAAAGCATGGTCCGGAAGCGCGCCTGGGAGCGCGTAATCCGGTGTCCATGCAGGCCGCAGCAATTTTCGTGCCCACATAAAAGATCGGTACGGCGGCCTTGCCTGCGCCGCCGTTCATGAAGAACGGCGGGCTGGCTTAAGGCTTAATGCGCCGCCGTGGCGGCATCCGCGCCCGCGGCACCCTTGTTGGACTTGGGCCGGGCTATCCAGACCAGCCCCATCAGAACCAGGAACAGTATGGCGGACGCATAGAAGATATCGGTGGCCGAAAGCGTGAATGCCTGCTTGTCTATCATATTGTTTATGACGGCGACCGATTGTTGGTGGTTAAGGCCTTTTTGCTGCAGGGTGCCCATGACCGCATCGAAGGCTGGCGTACCCGGCTGAGTGACTTCGGTCAGTTGCGCATGATGCAGGGTAGCCCTGTCGTCCCACAGGGTGGTGGTAATGGATGTGCCGAACGCCCCGAAAAGCAGCCGCACGAAATTCGACAGCCCCGCCGCCGAGGGGATGCGATGCGGATCCAGGCCTGACAGAGTAATGGTGGTCAGCGGTATGAAGAACGTCGCCATGGCCACCCCCTGAATAAAGGTCGGGATCATGATGGTGTACAGGTCGACTTCGGTATTGAAATTGGAGCGCATATAGCTGATGAGCGCGAAAACCAGGAAGGCGAACGTGGCGATCTTGCGGGGATCGTGATTGGTCAGCATTTTCCCCACCAGAGGGGAAAACAATATGGCCAGGATCCCGACCGGCGCCGAGGCGATTCCCGCGTAAGTGGCGGTGTACCCCAGTGTGCTTTGCATCCACAGCGGCAGCAGCACCACTGTGCCGAAGAAGAGGCCGTATCCCACCGATATGGTCATCGTGCCGGCGGTGAAATTGCGTACCTTGAATAGGGTCAGGTCCACGACCGGATGCTTGGCCGTCAGTTCCCAGATTACAAAAAACACGAATGACACGACGGCGACCACCGCCATGGTGGTGATGGCCGGGCTGGCGAACCAGTCCAGTTCCTTGCCTTTGTCCAGCATAAGCTGCAGGGCGCCTACCCACAGCACCAGCAAGCCCAGGCCCACCGTGTCGATAGGCAGTTTGGAGCGCACCGAATCCCGGGTTTTATAAAGCTGCCAGGATGCCCAGGCGGCCAGAAGTCCAACCGGCACATTGATGTAGAAAATCCATGGCCAACTGTAGTTGTCTGAAATCCATCCGCCCAGCAGCGGACCGGCCACAGGTCCCACCAGAATGGTCATGGACCACATCGCCAGGGCCATGCCGGCTTTTTCTTTTGGGTAGCTGCCCAGCATCAGCGATTGCGACAAGGGAATCATGGGGCCGGCGACGGCGCCTTGCAGCACCCGGAATGCCACCAGCGATTCCAGCGACCACGAAAAGCCGCAAAGCCAGGAAGATATGACGAACAGCAATACGGACAGCACAAACAAGCGTACTTGCCCGAAACGCTGGGTAAGCCAGCCGGTCAGCGGAACGGTGATGGCGTTGGCCACCGCGAACGAGGTGATGACCCATGTGCCTTGCGTGGCGCTGACCCCCAGGTCGCCCGCAATGGTCGGAATCGACACATTGGCGATGGAGGAGTCCAGCACGTTCATGAAAACGGCGGCGGACAGGGCGATGCTGCCGAACAGCCGCGCCCGGCCTTCCAGGGGCAGGTGGGCGGCCGGCTGCTGAGGCTTGGCTGCCGGCCGGTTGGCGGAGGAGGTATCGGTGGCGCTCATGAGCCAAGGTTTTCGTTGATGATTTTCTTGATATGGGCATCCACGTCGCCTGTGTTGTCAACAAACACAGCGGTTTCCAATTGCGTATTGCCCTTGATGCCGGCGCTCGATGCATCCGGTTCCTCCAGAGCCACTTCGACATTCATGGACAAGCCTACGCGCAGGGGATGATCGGCCAATTCTTTGGGGTCCAGCATTATCCTGACCGGCACGCGCTGGACCACTTTGATCCAGTTGCCGCTGGCGTTTTGCGCCGGCAGCAGCGCGAAGGCGCTGCCCGTGCCGGCGGCAATGCCCACGACTTTGCCATGATAGCTGATGTCGTTGCCGTATAGGTCCGCTGTCAGCTTGACGTTTTGTCCTGGCTGCATATGGCGTACCTGGCCTTCCTTGAAGTTGGCTTCCACCCAGACTTGCTGCAGCGGCACGATGGTCATGAGCGGCGTGCCCGGAGCAATGTGCTGGCCGACTTGCGCCGAGCGTTGCGCGACCATGCCGGCCACCGGCGCGGGCAAGCGGGTGCGGGCGTTGGCCAGCCAGGCTTTGCGCAATTTGTCGGCGGCCAGCATGACATCGGGGTGGGCGGCGACCGTGGTGTCCGCGGTCAATGCCTGATTGGTTTCAAGCGTTGCTTTCGAGGCCGCCAATGCCGCCTGGGCCTGGGCCAGCCCGGACTGGGTGGTTTTGACGGTCGTCTGCGCGTGCAGGATTTCCTCGCCGCTGATGCCGCCGGAACGCGCCAGGGTCTGGCGGCGTTTCAGATCGTTCTGGGCCTTGGACAGATCGACTTGCGCACGTTCGATATTGGCCTCGCGCAAGGCAATATCGGCCTTCAAGGCATCGTTCTGCACAAAAATCGTGCGGGTGCGGCGAACGGCCTGAGCCAGCGCGGCCTCGGCCTGTTTCAGGGCGATATCGGCATCGCTGGGATCCAGCTGCACCAGCGGCGCGCCTTTCTTGACGAGTTGCGTGTCGTCGGCATGGATGGCCACGACCGTGCCGGGGATTTGCGATGTGACTTGCACCAGATTGCCATGCACGTAGGCATCGTCGGTGGATTCATAGCTGGCTGCGAACAGGGCCCACCAAATGGCATAGGCGATTCCTATGGCGATGAAGATGAGCGTGGCTGTGATCAGCAAGCGTTTGCGTTGGGAGTTTGAGGTTTTTGCGGTAGTCATGGAAGTCGTATCTTAGTGTGTGTTCGTATCGGTGCTGTATCCGCCGCCCAGGGCCGTTGCCAATTGAGCATCCAGGTTGAAGGCGCGGGCTTGTATGTCGGTATTCAGGATGGCTTGCTTCTGGACCTCGTTCTGGGCCAGCAGCACTTGCACAAAATTGCCCAGGCCCGACTTATAGCGCTGTACGGCGATATCGTAGGCCGAGGTAATGGCGCGCAAGCTGGCGGTCTGGTCCACGGTCTGCTGCCGCAGGGCCTTGATGGCGGTGGTGGCGTCGGCCACTTCGCGCACGGCGGTCAGCAAGGTCTGGTTGTAATCGGCTATGGCCAGATCCCGTTCTGCGCGTTTGGTGTCCAGGTTGGCATTGAGCGCGCCGCCACTGAAAATGGGCAGCGTTATGGCCGGACCCGCGCCATAGATACCGCTGCCCGAGGCCAGCAGATTGCCCAGGCCCAGCGACATAAAACCGGCGAAAGCCGACAGGTTGATGTTCGGGAAAAACTCGGCTTTGGCTGCCGATATCTGGCTGGAGCTGGCTTGCACACGATATTTGGCGGCGACAACATCGGGTCGCCGGCCCAGCAGTTCGAACGGGATGCTGGCGGGCACGCCGATCGGCGCTTTTGCCAGGCTGGCCAGACGTATGTCCTGGCCGCGTTGCGGTCCGGCGCCTGTCAGGGCGGCTATCTGATGGCGCAACAGATCAGCGTTGGTGTTTGCCTGGCTGAGCTGGACCTTGGCGGAAGACACCGCCGAATCGGCTTGATTGACCTCCACCTGGGTATCCAGGCCGGCCGCTACCCGCTGGCGTGTGATGCTTGCCACGTTTTCAAGCTGTTGCACAATTTGGGTAATGACGCGGACTTGCGCCAGCGCATTCTGCAGATTGAAGTAGCTTTGAACGACGCCGCTGACCAATGCGTTGCGGGCTACCTGAAGGTCGGCCATGGATGCGTCGTGTTGCGACAGGGCGGCGGTGTAGCGCGCCCGGTTCCGGCCCCACAGGTCGAGATCGAATCCCAGGTTCAGGCGCAAGGTGTTGTCGGTCAGCATGGATCCAGCGTAGGGCGGCGGGTAAATATAGTTTTCCGAGAAGCGTTCGCGCACGCTGTTATAGCTGGCATTCAATTGCGGCAGTTGTATGGCGCGTGCGCCGCCCACTGCGGCGCCGGCAATATTCAAGCGCGCCTGGGCGGCGGCAAGGGAAGGGCTGCCCGCGAGAGCTTCGCCTATCAGTTGATCGAGTTGAGGATCCTGGTAGCGCAGCCACCATTGCTCCGCGGGCCAGGTAATAGTGCCCTCCCGCAGGCCTGCCTGAGCGGCTTGCAGTGTGGCGACGCCGGGCTGGCCTGGATCCAGGGCCGCGCAACCGGACAATGCGGCAACCAGCAAAAGGGGGGCGAATAATTTCATGTGTTTTACAGGAAGTGACGATGATCTGTCTGGCATTTTCTTACAAATAGTTGAAGGTCATTGACTGGTTTGTATCTGCCTAGGCAGATATATGGCGAAAAAAACTGGACATGGACGCTGCAGGTACGCAAGGCATAATGTTATTCGGGCTTGCCGGAACAGGCTTCCAGCGAATTTCCATTGAGCAGCATGCGTTGCAAGAGATCGACCATGGTTTCGACTTCGGCAGTGCTGAGCCCTTGCAGGTGGGTGTTCAGGGTTGTGGCAACTGCGGGTAAAATCTGGGCGGCTACCTCCTTGCCCATGTCGGTCAATTCCAGTTTGACGACGCGGCGGTCATCGGGGCAGCGTTGGCGGGTAAGGAATTTCTTGGCTTCCAGCCGATCCAGCGTGCGGGTCATGGCGCCTGTGTCGACATGGGTTTGCCGGGACAGTTCGGCAGGAGTATTGATATCGCGGTACCGAATCATGAACAGCGGGCGCCATTGCATGGCGGTAAGCCCCAGCGGCGAAACGTGAAGGTCTATCATGCGGTTGAGCGAGGTTTGCACTTGTTTGATCAGCATGCCGACATTATTGGCTTGGCCAAGCGACAAGGCATCCGCGGAATAAAAGCCCTGCGGTTTGGGGTTTTTCTTTGTGGTGGCGGGCGCCTTGGAGGTTTTGGCGGCGGCGGAAGTGGCGGTCTTGATCATGAAAAGAATTTTATCGCGATATATCTGCCTCGGCAACTACTGATCAAACATTATTTTGCTATGCAGCAAATTCTGGGCAAAATAGCAACAGGGAATATATTCCGCTACATCGGCATTTTTCCGCTACATTTCCGTTGGTTTTTTACTTCACTCTTTCTTGCGATCTTATGAGTTCCCTTCCCGTTAGTGCAGAAACCACAAAAACAAAAGAGTTCTGGATTGGATTTTTATTGGCGGGGCTCGGGGCGATCCTGTTTTCGGCCAAGGCGATCATGGTCAAGCTTACCTACCGCTATGGGGTCGACGCCTTGACCATCATCGGTTTCCGCATGATGCTGTCCTTGCCGTTTTTTGCCGTGATCGGCATGCTGCAAGCTCGCCAGGCGCGTTTGGGCAGGCTGCCGCGGCTTACTGTCAAGGAAAGCCTGCAGATTATATTTCTGGGCTTTATCGGCTATTACCTGTCCAGTTATCTGGATTTTCTGGGATTGCAATACATCACGGCGGGGCTTGAGCGCCTGATTTTATTTTTGTCTCCCACTTTTGTGCTGCTGATTACCGCGGTGTACCTGAAACGGCCTATTGCCGCCCGGCAATGGTTCGCATTGGGAATGGCTTATCTGGGCGTCGTGCTGGTCTTTTTGCAGGACCTGTCGTTGAGCGGCAGCAACGTGATGCTGGGCTCGGCCTTTGTGCTGGCCTCGGCGCTGGCGTACTCGGTATATATCATCAGTTCGGGAGAGCTCATCAAGCGGGTGGGGGCGACGCGCCTGGTGGCCTATGCCATGTCGGTTTCGGCCGTGATAAGCCTGATGCATTTTTTCAGCGTGTATTCCTGGCAAGGCCTGCGCCAGCCTCTGCCTGTATATCAGCTGTCCTTATTGCATGCCGTCTTCAATACAGTGATGCCCACATTCATGATCATGTGGGCAATCGCGCGCATCGGCGCGCCACTGACATCGCAACTGGGTTTGCTGGGACCCGTCTCGGTATTGTTTCTGGCCGGCTGGATACTCGACGAACCGATCACTTCCCTGCAATTGGTCGGAACCGCGTTTGTGCTGGCGGGCGCTATCGTGCTGGGCCGGCGCCGGGCATAGGTGCGCGCGGCCGGCCGGCTATTCAAGGCATGGTATCGCCCTGCATCAGTTGCTCGATTTCGTCGCGGTGTACGTCGTGTGTCACGAAACCGGATACGTTGTCGGGCATTGCCAAGTTGTCGGGGTGGCGCAGCGTTTCGCTTATGTCTTGCAGCCCGCTGCTCCAATGCTCGCGCATGGTCGCCAGGCCGAACTGGAAGTCTTTGTAGTGCTGCTCATAAGGCTTGTTGCGATAAATAAGATGGATGACGTTGTAGCGCTTTCCGCAGGCCAGTTCCTGGGCTAGGCGGTAATAAGAGTTGCGCTCGCGTGCTTCGGGCGGTATGTCCTCCAGCATGCGCTGCAGCATATGACGCATGTACTGCGTCCAGCGCAGTTGTTCGGTGACCAGGCGGGTGCGGCTGGAATACTGAATGTCCTTGATGCGGTCGGAGACTTCGCTCATGGTGGACGGCACGACGCCGCGAGCGCTCCACAGATCGACCTGGAATGCCAGGGTGTCGCGCAATGGATGGGACTCCAGCACCTGAGCCAGGGGCGTGTTCGAAACCAGGCCGCCATCCCAATAGTAGTCCCCATCGATTTCGACGGCGGCAAATGCCGGCGGCAGGGCGCCCGAGGCCATGAAATGTTCGGCGCGCAACCTTATTTTGGTGTTTTCAAAATAAACGAAATTGCCGGTGCGCACGTTGACCGCTCCCACCGATACCTGGTGTGCGCCCGAGTTGATGCGGTCAAAATCGCACAACCGTTCCAGTGTGCTTTTAAGTTCGCTGGTGTCGTAATAGCTGGCGGTCTTGGGATTGCCCGGCATGATTTGCGACGCAGGCGGAAAGCGCGGAGAAAAGAATCCTTTTTGTCCATTCATCATGGCGCTGGCCGCATGCCAGGCGCTCATGGACTGGCGCACGGTGTCGTTCAAGTCGAAAAACGATTGTTCGATAAAAGGAGGAAGCGCCACGCCATAATTCGGCTGGCAAATGGTTTCCCAGAATTCGGCCAGGCGCGCCAAGCGGGTCTCGGGAGGATTGCCGGCAATGATGGCGATATTCAACGCCCCGATGGAAATGCCCGCCAGGCAGGTAGGCTCGATGCCCGCATCGTGCAGGCCCTGGTAGACACCGGCCTGGTACGCGCCGAGCGCGCCGCCGCCTTGAAGAACCAGGGCCACGGTTTCGTAGGGAGGCAGGCGGGGATTGGTGTTGAGGGGCGGCTCGGCGGGCGGCAGCGCCGGGTCGGGTATGGCCGCGCGGTCGGGCGGATCAATGCCGTCTGTTTGTTGGGTATCGCCCAGCGGAGCGGTCAATCGCTGGCTATCGGTTTTCTTGCGCCTGGCCTGCGCCGCCTTGTGCCGCGCCGGTTTTTTGGGCGGCACGGGGAAAAGTTCGAATTGATGACTCATAGCGCCTTGGTGATGGCGGGTTCCGCGGACGTCGCTGATCGGCTCGAACAGGTTGTGTCCGCTGACCGTGCTTTTCGCGGAAACCGGGGTTGGTCGGCAAGTTGAACAATAACACTGTCGTTATCGGCGCGAATAACCGATGTTCAGTCTGGATCGATGAAGAGGCTTTGCACAAACGCATCGATAAGGGCGCCGCGGTAGCGGGATTTGTGCAAGACCAGCGCCAGCCGCCGGTGCAGCGTCAAAAACGGTGTGTCGAGGATTTTCAGACGGCCGACGGCCACGGCATCGAGGGTGGCGGCATAGGGCAGGCAGGCAATGCCCAGGCCCGCGATGACGGCCTGTTTTATCGCTTCGACCTGGCCCAGCTCAAGCACTATGCGGCCCGTGGGCAATGATGTCAATGCTTGCTCGGCCAGCACGCGCATGGCCGAGCCGCGTTCGCGCAATATCCATTGGGCGTCCTTGAAGTGGCGGGCTTTCAAGGTTTTGTGCTGCGCCAAGGGGTGAGAGGCGGCGGCGCAAACCACCAGGGCGTCGTCCCGCCACGCCATCACATCCAGTTGCGGATGGTTGACCGGGCCTTCGACGCAGCCGACGTCAATGCGGTGTTCGAGCAGGCCGGCGGCAATCTGGTCGGTGTTCTCCACGCTGACGTGCAGGGATACCAGAGGATGCCGGGCGATGAACGGGCCCAGCAAATCGCCGACCAGATAATTGCCTATGGTGTTGCTGGCGCCGAGTCTGAGTTCTCCGGTCAATGACTGCGGCTGTTGCCCGGACTGGCGCAGCATTTCGTGCATGCGCTCTATGATTTCCTGGGCCATGGGCAGCAATTCTTTACCGCGGGGGCTAAGGTGCAGGCGGCCGCGTTCGCGGTCGAAAAGCTGCGCGCCCAATTGGCGTTCAAGTTCGGCCAGCGCCATGCTGACGGCAGGCTGCGTGACGAATAGCCGTTCCGCCGCCGCTCCGACCGTGCCGGTCGCGGCAATGGTAATGAAAACCTCGATTTGGCGAACGCTGATCCCAAGCATCAAAAAATTTTATACTATTTATAAAAATTAATGAATTTATTTATAATATGCGGCGCTTTAAAATAACTTCAGGTTATTAACATATGCGGCCGAAAATGCGTTCAACTTCTTTGCTTTCCACCTCCAGCGCGGCATCCGCCGGCACCGCGGCGCGCGGCCAATCCCGTCCCCGGCCTGCCGATCATACTGCGTCGCGCGAGCCCAGGCTGTTATATGGCTTGGCTTTGGCGGTAATCGTCGCCATCTTCGCCATGATGCTTGGCCGCATGGTGCCTATTATCGGCGGGCCGGTGTTCGGGATACTGATAGGCATCGCCATCCGCAATACCGTAGGCGTCGGGCCGCTGTTCAAGCCGGGGCTGCAGTTTGCCTCCAAGCAGGTGCTGCAATGGTCCATTATTGCGCTGGGTTTTGGCTTGAGCATCCAGCAAGTCGCCAAAACAGGCATGGAGTCATTGTCGGTAACCCTGGTTACGATTGCCGCCGCCTTCGGTTCGGCCTACTTGCTTGGCAAGTGGTTGAATATTCCCTCCAGGCTCAAGGTGCTCATCGGTGTGGGCACGGCAATCTGCGGCGGTTCGGCCATCGCGGCGGTAACGCCTATCATCAAGGCCGATGAGCATGAAACCGCCTTCGCGATTTCCACCATCTTCATTTTCAATATTGTGGCGGTCCTGACGTTTCCGCTGCTGGGCCATTGGCTGAACATGTCCGACCTTGGCTTCGGCATGTGGGCCGGCACCGCGATCAACGATACCTCTTCCGTGGTGGCCGCGGGCTACAGCTATAGCCAGACGGCGGGGGACTACGCCACTATTGTCAAGCTCACGCGCGCCACGTTGATTATTCCGATTTGCCTTGCGCTGGTGGTGTTCGAGGCGTGGCGCCATAAAAAACAGGGCGGCGGCAGCTTCAACCTGGCGCGCATTTTTCCGTGGTTCATCCTGTGGTTTCTGGTGGCCTCCGCAATACGCTCAAGCGGCTATCTGCCCCCGGCCATGATCGCCCCCTTGCAAACCCTGGCCCAATTCCTGATTATCGTCGCATTGACCGCCATTGGCCTGTCTTCCGATTTGCGGCGCATGGCCATCGCCGGCATGCGGCCCGTGTTGCTGGGCCTGGGCGTATGGATATCGGTAGCCGGCAGCGGCCTGGCGGTGCAGCATTTCATGGGAACGTGGTAGCGTTCGGACGTCGGCCGGGCTGGCCCCGGTGCGGGCGGTCTTTTATGACATCGATTTCCAGCATTTGCCTGGCGCGGCGCGTGATCTTGTCCAGCACGGTCTGCAGCGCCTGGCGCTCCTCAAGCTCCAGGTCTTGCGTTATCAGCATATTCAGATCGGCCACGACCGGCATGATTTGCGCATAAAGCTGGCGGCCCGCCTGGCTGGCGGCGACAAAAACGGTGCGCGCATCGCGCCCGTCGCGCTTGCGTTCCAACCATCCTTTTTCACACAATGAACCGATTGCCCGGGAAGTGCGTGCCGCGTCAAGGCTGGCGGCCTGCGCCAGCGCGCTGGAAGTCAGGGCCGTGTGCTGCACGGCCGTGGCCAGAATGCGCCACTCGCGCCGCGTGATATTGAAACGCCCTTCGCAAAGCCGCGTGAATATCTGGTTCGAGGTTGCCCAGGCTTGGTAAAGATGAAACAGGGTCATGTCCTGGATAGTGGCGGCAGGCGCATGGCCTGCCGAAAGATGGCCTTTGGATGGCTGAGCGGCTTGCGTCATGGTTGGCTTGGACCCAGGGGAAAAATGCGAATAGTTGATTAGATCAATTATTGCTGTTCTTGTTAAGCTCCCCGCCATAAAGTGCCGAATATGAAGGAGACAACTCATGCTTGCATCGTTATTCCGGACAACGCTATTGTCCAGCCTGTTTTATGCTGTTTTTGCGACCACGGCGGCGCAAGCCGAAACCAAGGCCTTGTCCGAGCCGCTTACGCTGGTGGTCGGCTATGCGCCCGGAGGGGCCACCGACCAGGCGGCGCGCATTGTTGCCGACGCGCTGCAGGGCAAGCTTGGCGTACCCGTTATTGTCGAGAATAAAACGGGAGCGGGCGGCCGCATCGCGGCCCAATACGTCAAAGCCGCGGGGCCGGGCAAGAACATGCTGGCCCTGGTCAATCCGGCGGTCATGGTGGTGGCGCCCTTGGTGTTCCAGAAATTGGCATACGATCCCGTCAAGGACTTCCAGCCTGTGTCCATGGTGACGCAATACGGTTTTGGCGTCGCGGTGCCGGCGCAAAGCCCGATCAAGGATGTGAAGGGCCTGATCGCCTGGGCCAAAAGCAATCCCGGTCAATTCAATGTCGGCGTGCCCGCCACGGGCAGCCTGCCTCATTTTTTTGGTTTGATGCTGGCCGATAAAATCGGCGTCAAGGCCGAAATCATCGGGTACCGGGGCTCGGCGCCGGTCTTGACGGACTTGATCGGCGGCGTGATTCCCGTGGCAATCGACACCCTGGACGTCCTGACCAAGCAGCACGATGCCGGCCGCATCCGCATACTGGCGACCTCCGGGCCGCGGCGGGAACAGGCGCTGCCCCAGGTGCCCACGTTTACCGAGTCCGGCATAGCGCTGGAGGCTGTCGGCTGGAATGCGTTTTTTGCATCGGCTTCCATGCCTGGAGAAAAAGCGAAAATGCTGGGCAACACCATCAAAGCCTTGCTCTCCGAGCCTGGCCTGCAGAAAAAGCTTATGCAGAATGACTTGATTCCGGTTGTGGCCGACGCGGATCAGACCGCGGCGCTGGTCAAATCGTTTCGCCAGCAGTGGGAGCCTGCCGTGAAGGCCTCGAAGTTTGTCGTGACCGAATAATGGGCCAGGTTCAAAACGTTCTTTTCATTATGGCCGATCAACTGCGCGCCGATCATCTGGCGTGCTATGGCCACCCCTATATCCGAACGCCGAATATCGATGCGCTAGCCGGCAAGGGGGTGCGTTTCGAGCAGGCGTTCGTCAACTCGGGAGTCTGCGGGCCTTCCCGCATGAGCTACTACACTGGGCGCTATCCCTCTACGCACGGCGCGACCTGGAATCGCGTGCCGCTGTCGGTAGGCGAGGTGACCATGGGCGAATACCTGCGCAAGCACGGGCGCAAGCTGGCGCTGGCGGGGAAAACACATGTGATGCCCGATCATGCGGGGCTGGAGCGCTTGTCGCTGGATGGCGGCTCCGAGCTTGGGCGCTTGCTGAATACGGGCGGATTTGAGGAAATCGATCGTTACGACGGCCATCACGAGCCCGGCGAAGAAAGCGGCTATCCCGCGTACCTTCGCCGGCACGGCTATGTGTCCGACGATCCCTGGACCGATTTTGTCATTTCGGCGCGTGCTCGCGACGGGCAGGTGGTCAGCGGCTGGCATATGCGCAATGCGTGCCTGCCTTCCCTGGTCGATGAAAAGCACTCCGAAACCGCCTATATGACCGACCAGGCGCTCAATTTCATGGGCAAGATGGGCGGCGAGCCCTGGGTATTGCACCTAAGCTATGTCAAGCCGCATTGGCCATATATTGCGCCCGCTCCCTACCACCAGATGTACAGCTTTGATCAATGCCTGCCGGTAGTGCGCAGCGAGGCCGAAAAGCTCGATGCGCATCCGGTGGTCGCCGCGTATCGGCAACAGGAAGAAAGCGTAAGCTTCGCCCGGGACGAGTGCCTGCGCACGGTACGGCCTGCATACCAGGGCTTGATCACCCAGCTCGACCATCATCTGGGCCGCTTGTTCGAGTATATGGAACGTAGCGGCTTGATGAAAAATACCTTGATTATCTTTACCGCCGATCACGGGGATTTCCTGGGCGATCATTGGCTGGGCGAAAAAGAACTTTTCTATGACACCGTGCAGCGTGTGCCGCTGATTGTCATGGACCCTTCGGTCCAGGCCGAAGCATCGCGCGGCCGGGTCGAGCGGCGCATGATCGAATCCGTCGATATTGTGCCGACTATGCTGGAGTCGCTGGCGATTCCCTTGGCTACGCATCGTCTGGAGGGCCGCAGCCTTTTGCCCATTTTGCATGGCCAACCCGAGACATGGCGCGATTGCGTGTTTTCAGAGCTGGACTATAGCTATCGCCTGGCTCGCGTGCTGACGCATAAAACCCCATTGAATTCACGCGCCTGGTCGGTGCGCACCGAGGATTGGTACTACGTGTACTGGATGGACGAGCCGGAGCAGCTTTACGACTTGCGCTCCGACCCCGATCAGTTCCAGGATCTGGGCCGGGATGCCGGGCATGCCGCCATACGCGCGCAGCTAAAGGAAAAATTGCTGGATTGGTTCACGCGTCTTAAACGCCGCGCCACGGTCAGCAATGAGGACGTGGAAAAAGGAACCAACGCCTATAAGAAGGCCGGGGTTTTCTACGGCCAGTGGTAGCAAGGAGCCTGCCTTGTACCCCGGGCCGGGAGCCTTTCCGACCCCCGCGTAAATGGCGGGCGCAAGCGTTATATCAGGCGAACCATGACCCGGGATTGTGATTGACCGCTACGCCGATGATATAGGCAAAAATGGCGATGGCGATCAAGGCGGCGATCCCGCGCGTCGTGGCTGTTTTGCCGCGCTTGATGGCGAAGGTGCCCACGCCGATATACGCTATCAACAGCAGCAGTTTGGTCAGCACCCAGGGTTGCATGCCGGCGCTTCCCAACATGATGGTCAGGCTGATGCCGCAGACGAGCAAAATCGTATCGATAATGTGCGGCGCGATTTTGACCGCGCGCCGGTGCAGCAGGGCGGAGCCGGTTACCGACCAGTAAGCTCGTATGACGAAGAAAAGAATGCTCAGGCCCGCGGCCGTCATGTGCAAATGCTTGATAGCTGTGTAAGTCATGTTGCGCAACCAGTTGCTTGTTGAAAATGTGAGATTGGATTGTAGGCCGGATTGGAACCATCGGCGTGTAACCCGAAAGGGCCGCAGGTCAGACCCGCCCCTGCATTATATTGACGCGTCGATTTTCCACGCTCCGTTGCCCTGGCCCTGCAAGACGAGTTGGCGGGCATGATGCCTCGACAGCGTACTGCGATGGCCCACGCTCACCAATATCGTTTGCGGCAATTGTTCGGCCACCAGGCGATACATGGCGTCTTCCAAGCCTTCGTCCATGGCCGATGTCGCTTCATCCAGGAATGCCGCGACGGGCGCCGCCAGCAGCAGGCGCCCGAAAGCCAGGCGCTGCTGTTCGCCCAGCGACAAGATGCGGCCCCAGTCGGCGACCTGATCCAGCTTATCGGCCAGATGGCCTAATTGGACCAGACTGAGAACCTCGCCGGCCCGCTGTTTGGAGAGCGGGTCCGCGGCATCGATCCGCGCCGCATTGCGCGGGGCGACAGAAAGTGTTTCGGGTTCGCGTCCAAGGTCGTTGGGAAGACTGCCGATCACGTCATCGAGATTGCCCGGCGCCCCGTGGGCGCTGGCGAGAGCGGCGTTCTGTTGCGCGCGGATGCTGGCGGTTTCCGTCGCGCTTTCGATACCTGGCAATTGGCGCGGATAATACAGGGCATCGCGCAAGCTGCCCAATGGCAGATAAGGTTTTTGCGACAGGAACAAGGTGTTGTGCATGGGCCGGATGATGGTGCCCTGGCAGTATGGCCATAGTCCCGCTATGGCGCGCAGCAGCGTGGTCTTGCCCGATCCGGACGGGCCGCGTATCAGCAGGGGCGCTCCTGGAAAGACTTCAAGAGACAGGTTTTCAAGCAGCAAGGCGTTGCCGGGAGTCCTGACGGTCAGTTGCTCCAGGGCAAGCCGCGAACCTTGGGTCTGTATGCTGGGCTCGGGCAAGGCGCGGGCTTCGTCCATGGCCTTGGTGAATCCGTTTAAACGATCGAGCGTAGCGCGGTAGGTGGCGAAGCTATCGTAGGCGGTGCGAAAGAACGACAGATTATCTTGCAGGCGCCCGAATGCCTGCGCTGTTTGCATCAAGTCGCCCAGGCTGATCTGCTTGGAGAAAAATCGCTGCGCCTGGATGATGAAGGGAAAGACGACAGCCGCCTGGCTGATCGTCAAATTGAAGCCCTGGAACTTGATCGACCGGTACACAATCGCCCAGGCGTTGCCGATAACATGGGCGAAACGGCTGCGCAGCAGCGCGCCTTCGACTTTTTCGCCGGCATAAAAAGCAATGCTCTCCGAATACTCGCGCAGGCGCACCAGCGCATACCGGTAGTCGGCGTTGAAGCGTTCGTTCAGGAAGTTCAGCATGATCAGCGGCCGGCCGATCTTGACGGCGAAAACCGTGGCGATGAGGACGTAGGCGAATACCAGGAAGACCATGCCGCGCGGGATTTCCACGCCCAGGGCAGCCAGCGGGCCCGACAATGTCCATAAAATCACGGTAAAGGCAAAGGTGGAAACCAGTGCGTTGACGACGCCTACCGACAGGGTAAGCGACATGTCCACAAACGTGGCGATGTCTTGCTGAATACGCTGATCCGGGTTGTCGGCCGGCATATCCAGGTACTGTGTACGGTAGTAGGCTTGCTTGTCGAGCCAGCGGCCAAGCAGTTCTTCGTTCAGCCACACGCGCCATCGAATCGTAAAGGCTTGCTGTATATAGAATTCGATCAGCACCCGCAGCACATGCACGGTGGCCAGAAAGGCAAACAGCAGTATGGCTTGCCAAAAGGCCGGCGAATCCAGCTTTTGCAAGGACGTATACATCGTGTTGCTCCAGTCTGAAAGCAGCACGTCCAGGCGGACCGCGCAAAGCGTCAGGAACAGGATCAGCAGCAGGGTGGCCAGCGGACGCCAATTGCGGCGCGGTGAAAAATAAGCTGCCGTCAGGTTCCAGAACTGACGCCCCCAGACCGTGAATTTTGCCAGGCCCCATATGGTGCCCGTCGCCAGTACAAGTGTAATCAGGCTGGCCTGCGCCAGCCACATGCCGCTTTCCAGCAGCGCGTCGTGCATGTTCATCGGGTCTCCGCGAATACCTTGGCGTTGACACGCCAAAGACCGCATTTTGTTCGAAATACGGCCATAGCGCCAGTGCCGCGATACCATTGGCGGATGATTCCACTCTGCCGTGCCCGGCCTTGGAGGCGTGGTTTGGCGCTGAAACAAGGCTGCCCCTTGTTAGCGGTCGAATGTTGGATTATGGTATGCCATCATTCAACTATGCAGAGGTCATATGCCGTACGTTACTATTTCCGCCACCCAAGGTCTTTCCGCCGGTCAAAAGAAGCAATTGCTGGAAGGCGCCAGCGATGCCGTGGTGCAAAGCACGGGGGCGTCTCTGGCCAGTGTGCGGGTCATGTTGCATGAGTTGGCCGATGGCCACTATTTGAATGCGGGCCGGTTCGGTACGCCCAGCCTTATGTTTGTCGTCGAGTTGGTCGAGGGTCGCAGCGAAGAGCAGAAGGCGGCGCTTATCCTTTCCCTGCACAAGGTTGGCGTGCAAGCCGGCAGTGTTCCCGAAAATGAAATCCGGGTGCGGCTCATCGATTTCCCGAAATCCAATATGGGGATGGCGGGCGGCGTTAGCGCCAAAGCGCTGGCCGGTTGATGGATGTTGCGCGCCTTTCTTGTTGCGGGATAGCGTTAACAGGCCCTAACCCGAATGGCGCTTGCTTAGGCCGCTGCGGACGGCCGTAGTACGGAATATCGATGCGATCGCCCGGTGGCGCGAACCAAAGTGTCACGCCGTTTGGGTCGTCTGTTGGCGGGGTTTGTATTGTGTGCTGGCTGTATTCATATTGTCTGGCGGGGTTTGTATTGTTTGCTGGCAGGGTGCGTATTTCTAGTGCCGTCCGTCGGGGGTCATGCCGGTGGGAGCCAGCCCGGTCGGCCGGTTAGGCGCCTGCGCGCCTGACATCGCGCGCTTGTATGGTGTAGGGGCGTCTTCTGAAGTGTGGGGAAGGCGCTGGGGTGAGGGACGCCGCGTCACATCAGCCGTTTCCAGCGGACTGACTAGATTAGCAATTCCCACCCCGCCTCGAATCGTCGATAAGGAATCTAGCGGCCTGGACCGCCGATTGATCGCAAGCTAACGCCGAGGCGGAGCTACCCCAGCACATTCACGTTATTGCAAGGAGAGCAGTTATGCAAGCAGAGCGTTGCTATGTGGGTGCGGACGTTGCCAAGGCCGAGTTCGTGGTGGGTAGTTATGGGCCCAAGCAAGTGGCCTCGAAATCTGTCCCGAACAGTCTTACTGCCATTGGCCGTTGGCTTAAGACATTACCTGCGAACAGTTGTATCGCGATGGAATCGACGGGTAGATACCACAAACCGTTAGCCGATATGGCGCACGCCGGTGGGTTCGAGGTGTATGTACTGAACGCCAGGCATGTTCATCATTACGGCAAATCGCTAGGCCGGCGTGGCAAGACAGACCGATTGGATGCAGAGGTGATTGCCCGTTATGCAGCGCTCGAGCATGAGAACTTGCACCGCTACCAGCCCACGCCCGCACATCTGCAGGCACTATGTGACTTGCAGCGGCTTCGCACCATGGCGGTGCAAGCCGGTGTCACGCTTAGGCAATCCTATCAGGGCAGTGAGAAGCGTACGCGTGCGCTTATTGAACCTGCCTTGGAAGCGCTAAAGGCCGCGGTGTCAGCGCTAGAGGACGAGATGAGCAAACAGGTACAGGCCAATGAGAAACTGGCGCAGACTTATGCATTAGTGAGCAGCGTCACGGGAATCGGCTTGCAGAGCGGCATAGCGCTCTCGATCCTGTTTGAGCGAATTCCGTTTACGACCGGCGATGCCCTGGTGGCCTTTACCGGACTGGACCCCAGGCCGCGCGAATCGGGGCAATTCGTGGGGCTGCGCAAGGTGAGTAAACAAGGTAGTGCCGCCTTGAGAACGTTGCTTTATAACGCCGCCCGCTCAGCGGCGCGTTCAGCCGTGTTCAAGGGCTATTACCAGGCACTTCGCGCAAAAAAATTCGCCTCAACTGAGGCATTGGTGATTCTGGCGCGCAAGCTGCTACGCATCGCCTATGGCGTCTGGCGAACCCGAAAACCCTTCGATGCCACGAGGTTGGCATCAATACCTGGTTGACGAAAACCATAGAATCTAATCTCGTCCGGCGGCCGCTGCCTGATGGAGTTCTTCTTGGTCGCCTCGGCGGCGCGCCTCCCTACGATTCCGCTTGCTCGGCCTCCAACGGGCTGGCTCCCACCGGCATGACCCCCGACGGACTGTGGTGTCGTGTGGCCACGATTGCCGGGACGGCTCGTGTTCTTGCGCTTCGTCGGCTACAGGTTTTGGGGTCGAAAGAGTTTGCGGTGCCCGGCTCTCTCGCCCCTGCACGTGGCGAGAGAGCCTTACGCGATTGTCGTAATGTGGGGGGTGTTTTCGTGCGCCGATCATGTCACGCAAGTGGGAGCTCGGGCATGCATCGGCCGCGCGATCCGCGTCGGAAAAAAAGCGGCTGAAATGCTGCCCGATGATTTCGTGGCTGCTGTATCCCTCTTGATATGCTCGGCCCCCGCATTCCAAAATCTGTGTAAGGTGCTCACAGCCTCTGATCACACCTCCCAAGCCCGTGATCACCTGGCGCGACAAGACCTGCGAGATTGACCGTAATCCCGTCGAATCGACAGCCCCCGTCGCATGCCCAATGGATGGAAGCAGATGCCACGTGTATGGCAATTTTCGGCCCACCGTAGGGGCCGGAAATTGCCGGGCACCGCAACGTCTTTGGTCAGCAACAACACGACCCAACGCAAGAACCCAGACCGTGCCAGCGCCCGTGTTTAAGACACACCAGAGTCCGTCGGGGGTAAGGCCTGTGGCGTCCAGCCCGTTGGAGGCCGAGCAAGCGGAAACGAAGGAAGGCGTGCCGCCGAGGCGACCAAGAAGAACTCCACCAAGCAGCGGCCGCCGGACGAGACAAGCGCGCGGTGTCAGGCGCGCAGGCGCCTGAACGGCCGACCGGGCTGGACGCCACAGGCCTTACCCCCAACGGACGGCACTAGAAATACGAACACCGCCAACAAATACGCACACAGCCCGCACACAGCCCGCACACAATACGAACTTCGCCAGCAGACGATTCAAGCGATCACAGGCAAGATGAACCCGTCGGCAAACAATACGAACATCATCAGCAAACAATACGAACACCACCAACAGACGACTCAAGCCTCGCGGGCGATACGAACCCCACCAGCAAAAGATCCAAACTTCCCCTGCTCAGCCATAACATCTTGGCATTACCTCTGCTGGCAAAACTGCGCTAAGTAAGCGCCATTCGCCCCCTAGCCCAGATGCGAGCCCGAGGGGTGCTTTTCTTCGGTCTCCATGGCCGCCAGGCCATGAATAATCCCGCAGTCCGAAATGGCGCGCGCATCCGCGCATTGCCGGCGCAAGTCTATCAGTTGCGTACGCAAGCTTTGCAGTTCGGCCAGTCTCACGTCCACATGGACAATGTGCTCATCCAGTAGACCGTTGACCGGTGCGCAATCGCCGTGGGGACGGTCGATGAATGTTAGCAACGTATGAATTTCATTGTGCGCCATATCCAGTGTGCGGCAGTTGCGGATAAACCGCAGGCGTTCCAGATGTTCGCCGCGATAGCTCCGGTAATTGCCCGCGCTGCGCCCGGGGGCGGGCAACAGGCCTTCCTTTTCGTAGAAACGTATGGTTTCCGTACTGCAGTTGGCTGCCTGGGCCAATTCGCCGATTTTCACGCCGATCTCCTCGATATCAGTTGACCTTGTAGCTACTTTAAGGTGTTTACTTGACACATGCAAGAAGCCACATCGGGAAAACCTATGCCATCATCCAATCATTACCATCCGGAAACCGCGCCGGCGGACGAATGTTGTGCCGCCCATGCCCATGGCATGCCAGGCCATGGGCATGCTCACGCCGCCGTGCCGGATACCTTGCCGATATCGCAAACCATGCCGGGCGGCGCTCGCACGGCCATGCGTATCATGCAAATGGACTGCCCGACCGAAGAGGCATTGATACGGGGCAAGCTCGAACCGATGGACGGCGTCCATGGCGTGCAGTTCAATTTGATGCAGCGCGTGCTTACCGTGGACCATGCGCCCGCGGCGTTGACAGCCATTATCCAGGCGATACGCAGCCTGGGCTTCGAGCCGCAATTGGGGCAGGAAGGCGAGGCCCTGGGCAAGGCCGCCGACGCTCCGGCCAAGCCCTGGTGGCCTTTGGCGCTTGCGGCAATCGCCGCTTTGGGCGCCGAGGCATTGAGCTGGCTGGGCGATTTCAGTTGGGCCGTTGCGGTCCTGGCCTTGGCGGCGGTGGCGCTAAGCGGCCTGTCCACCTATAAAAAGGGCCTGGTCGCAATCAGAAACGGTACTCTGAATATCAATGCCCTGATGAGTATTGCGGTAACAGGCGCCCTGGTGCTGGGCAATTGGCCTGAAGCCGCGATGGTGATGGTCCTGTTTACGATCGCCGAGCTTATCGAGGCCCGCTCCCTGGATCGCGCGCGCCATGCGGTCGAGCGTCTCATGGACGTAGCGCCCGAAATGGTCTGGGCGCAAGGCGCCGATGGCGCCTGGGCCAGCATGGCGGCGGCGGCAGTGCAGCCGGGAACGATGCTGCTCGCGCGGCCGGGCGAGCGTATTGGTTTGGATGGCCGGGTCGTGGCGGGCAGTTCGGCGGTGAATCAGGCCTCCATCACCGGAGAAAGCATGCCGGTCGATAAAACCGTGGGCGACGATGTCTATGCCGGCACCATCAATGGCATGGCCGAGATTCAATACCGCGCGACGGCGGCATTCAGCAACACCATGCTGGCGCGCATTATCCATGCCGTGCAGGCGGCGCAGGGCAGCAAAGCGCCCACGCAGCGTTTCGTCGACCGCTTCGCGCGGGTGTATACGCCGATAGTGTGCATGCTGGCGCTGCTGGTGGCGGTGCTTCCCCCCCTTGTCTTGCATGAACCTTGGTTGGACTGGATATACAAGGCCTTGGTGCTGCTGGTCATTGCCTGCCCTTGCGCACTGGTGATTTCCACCCCCGTCGCGATCGTCAGCGGGCTGGCTGCCGCCGCCCGGCACGGTATCCTGATCAAAGGCGGCGTGTATCTGGAGCAAGGGCGTAAATTGGCCTGGCTGGCGCTGGATAAAACCGGCACTCTCACGCAGGGCAGGCCGCGGCAAACCGACTTCATTGCCATAGCCCAAGCCCCTGCGGTGCAAGCCTCGGTTTGCGCAACGGCCCAAGCCGGCCGCGATGAGATGCATATTCACCGTTTAGCCGCCAGCCTTGCCGCCCGGTCGGACCACCCGGTTGCCCAGGCTATTTCGGCGGCTTATCAGGGCGGCGATTTGCTGCCTGTGATGAATTTCCAGGCCGTACCGGGCGGCGGCGCCGGCGGGAACATCAATGGCGTGGACTATATGCTGGGCAGTTATCGCTGGATAAGCGGCCTGCCGGGCCAGTTGTCTGAAGACTCAGAGTCTTCGCGCCATGTTGCCGCGCTGCAAGAGCAAGGTAAAACGGTGACTGTGCTGGCGGCGCAGGATCGGATTCTGGCCGTATTCGCCGTAGCCGACACGATCAAGCCGAGTAGCCGGGAGGCTATCGACGAATTGCATGGCCTCGGGGTGCGCACAGCCATGCTGTCGGGCGACAACACGGCCGCGGCGCGCAGCATTGCGGGCCAGTTGGGTATAGACAGCGTGCAGGCCCAGCTTATGCCCGAAGACAAGCTGAAGGCTATCGAGCAATATGCGGCGCAAGGCGCGGTGGGCATGGTGGGAGACGGCATCAACGATGCGCCTGCTCTTGCGCGCGCCGATATCGGTTTCGCCATGGGTGCGATGGGCAGCGACACGGCCATCGAGACCGCCGATGTTGCGCTGATGGACGATGATTTGCGCAAGATTCCACGCTTTATACGGCTGTCGCGCGCGACGCATGCCATATTGGTTCAGAACATCAGCGCGGCCCTGGGTATCAAGGCGATATTCCTGCTGCTGGCTTTATGGGGAACGGGCACGATGTGGATGGCGGTTTTTGCCGATGTCGGCGCAAGCCTGCTGGTGCTGGCGAACAGTCTGCGGCTTTTGCGGAAATGATGCGGCAGGCCGCTTAATACGCTAATGCTGATGCCGGACTACGCCTTTGGCGTTGACCCGGCATTAGGTGCTGTTGACGCTAAATTCCCGCCCGCTATGCCACCGGTGCGGGCGGGAATTTAGCGTCAACAGGACCTAATCAAGGATGCAAGATTCAATGCAGCCACAGATAGCTGACCGGGTTGTCGGGACATGCCCCGAACCCGCATTCCAGAATTGTCGACACTATATTGCCCAGCACCACGAGAAAGAACAGCCACATCACCAGGCGCGCCACAGGGCCGACCGGACGGGCATCGGGCTGATCGGTGCAGCGCCGGTCGAGCATCAGCATGATCCCGCTCCAGGCGATGGTGGCGACGAATAGAACCAGCGCCCAGGTATAAAAATGCATGCCCAGGAAAATCGTGCCGTAGCCGGCGTCGCCCGGGGCGATATGCAGCAGCACTTGCCGTCCGGAGGCAAACGCGCCACCCAGCGCCGATAGAATGATCATGCCGTAGTGCAGGGAGGAGGGGCCGAATCGCACATTCAGCAGCAGTCCGATGCCGATCAGTACGAACGCGACTCGCTGCAGCAAGCATAAAGGGCAAGGCAGTTCGTTGAACGCCAGTTGCCAGGCGAAGGCCATCAGCAGGACAGCGCAGATGCCGGCCAGCGCCAGGGTATTGAGCGTGCGCGACAGCTGAAAGGAATTGTTGTGGAAGGAATGGTTCATCATGGCTTAAAGCGATAGCCCCAAGGAGTCGGACATGTGAAAGTTGCACCAGGCGGCAAAAATCGCCAGGGTGAGCAGCCACAACGAAAGACATGCGGGGCGTTGCCCTCGTATACCAAACCAGACCGCCAGCATGGCGGTCAAAAAGGGCAACATCATAATCATGAGAAATGTTCCGTTTGGATAAACAGCTTTGCATTATGTAATGGAAAGTGAATTTACGCCAGCAGATACCTTTTTTCAGATGGCTTCGATCTGGCGTTCCAGCGAATTTTTCAGGGCGGGTATGAACGGGCCCGCGGCTTCGCCGGGTGTGTTGCGCAGCGTATCCAGCGACGCGATGCGATCGCTGCGATAACGCTTGTGATTTCCTAGCGCCAGTTCAAACCGGTTGGCGCGTGCGGTCAGCGCTTCAGTATCCACGGCAGCCAGTATCACGGCGTGGACCAGCACTATCTGCGGGCTGCCTTGGACATTGCCGACGGCGTGGCGGCGCCATAGCTGCGCCGTCCCGGCGATTTTCCTGGCGGCGTGCGCATGCCCCACGGCCAGGTTGTAGCGGCCATCGCAAAACGAACCTTCCACCGCTTGATGGTGGCTGGCGATACCGTGTTCCCGCAAGGCCTGGCTTATCACCCGGCATATCAGCAGATAAGCTTCGTCGGAATGGTCCAGCGGTTTGCCCGGCGCGGTATAAGCCAGGCTCAGATTGATGATGCCCGGACCTTGGGGCACGATGCCGCCGCCGGACTGGCGAACGGCAACCGGCCAGCCCTGGCCCGCGAAGCTTGCGCAGGCCGCCGCGAAGGGTTCAAAGCGTTGATAGGTGCGCGGCACCACCAGCCCTTGGGCCGATTCCCATATGCAGGCTGTCGGCCCGTTTTGCGCGGCCAGGGCAATCAGGGATTCGTCGAACCGCGCGTCCCGGGGCGGCTCCGCGGGAGCGGACAAAAGCTGGAACGGCATCGTGCGGTCGCCGTTTCAGGTCCGTACCAGGGCGAAGTCGTCGTCGCTCATGAACATATAGCGGATGGCGTCGATCAGGCCGAGCACGATCGCCAGCGGCGCGAAGAAATAGCAGATGGCCAGATAGAAAATACCCCAGCCGATCTGGCCCAGGTAAAAGCGGTGCGCGCCCAGCCAGCCCAGGAAGATCGCCAGGACAATGGCTATCTTGCGATGGTTGGTGGGCTTGTCCAATTGGCCGCCCTTGCTTTTGATGATCCACAGGCTGATGGGCACAGTCAGCAGCAGGGCTATCAGCACCTTGATGGAGTGGCTGGCGATATAGTCCTGGACGACGTAGTAAATATCCGAAAAATTATGGATGACCAATCCCGTCAGATGCGAGATCCATGCAAGCGCTTGATAACCTATGGTTTCGCCGAAAGTCAGCGCAACCAGAATAATGATGAAAACGGCGATGGCCAGAATGATTTTTTGCAACATGATCTCGAGATTGCCTCAAGGATCCTCTGATCAAATCGCTCGAATCCGCTGCGCCCCTGACGGGATGGCCGGCAGGGCAGGATGCAGCGGTCGGGTGGGCTTGATCAAAGCGTCCTTTACGTTAAAGGTATGCGGCGCATGCAGGCCGGATTAATTGAATCATACAAGCGCCAAGGGCGCTCGATCCGATAATAATGCGACAAATCATCGAATGTGTCATTTTTCAGGCGTGCGCCAGGCGCCACAACGACGTGACTTCGGCACTGCGCGCGGCATGCAAGGGGTCGGATGCGTCCGCCGCTTTCGGATGTTGCGCACGCGCATCCAACCGGCCCGCCACCCGCAGGCCCGCGCCGGCGATGGCTTGAAGAAGAAATTCGCGGCTGCGCAAACCCAGGTGCTCGGCCAGGTCGGACATGATTAGCCAGCCTTCGCCGTCGCTTGCCAGATGGCCGGCCAGCCCGTTCAGAAAACCCAGCAGCATGCTGCTTTCAGGGTCGTAAATGGCATGTTCGATGGGCGTCGTGGGCTTGGCGGGCAGCCAGGGCGGGTTGCAGACGATCAGGCCGCTTTTGCCCTGCGGAAACAAATCGGCTTGCCGCAATTCAATGATTTGGCTGAAACCGAGGCGTTCGATATTTTCGCGGGCGCAAGCCAGGGCCCGCGGATCCTGATCCGTGGCAACGACCTTGGCGATGCCGCGCCGGGCGAGAACCGCCGCCAGGACGCCGCTGCCGGTGCCAATGTCGAAGGCCAGGTCGGTGCGGGGTAAAGGGGCTTGCGCGACCAGGTCGATATATTCGCCCCGGTTCGGCGAAAACACGCCGTAATGCACATGAATATTCTGCGCCAGGGCGGGGACGGCGACGCCTTTCTTGCGCCACTCATGCGCGCCGATGAGCCCCTGCAACGCCCTTAGCGACAGCAAAAACGGTTCGCGCGTTTCGCCCACGGCGGCGCGGCAGGCTGCTTGAACGTCGGGTGCGCGGCGCAGGGCGATGCCCGCATCGGCGTCCAACTCGATCAATAGCTGGTTGAGCAGTTGCGCACGTTGCGACTGTTGCAGGCGATGCCGATTGAATACTTCGTGAGGCGTTGCGCTCGTGTCGCCGGCGCGCGGCGGTTTTTTCTTTTTGTCGATACGGCGCGTCAGCGCCTGCAAAAGCTGCCGGGCATTTTGGAAGTCGCCGCGCCAAAGCAGCGATGTTCCCTGGCTGACCAGGCGATAGGCGGAGTCGGCGTTCAGGGTATCGTCGGCCGTGATAATGCGCTTGGGCGGCGGGCCGTTGTTTTCCGGCAGCCAGCGTGCGCCGCAGGTTTGTTCGCTTTCCGTCCATTCAACATAGACAGGCGCGGCGGGGGGAGTCGATACAGGCATGGCTAGTGGCATTGGGAAATAGCCTTATTGTAGGCGGGTTCGCGCCACCGCTGGATGAACAAGCGACCCGCGCGGGCCGGATTGACGCCGAATACGTACGCGCCGCAGACGCACAATCCGACCTTGCATCGGTATCGGTATCAACATCGACATGAGCATTGCCATCGGTATCAGCATCGCCACGGGCATTGACATTGGTATCGCATCGATATGAGCATGGGCATCGGTATCGGTATCGGTATCGAATATCGGTATCGGCGTCAGGCAATGGCTACATTGCGCAGGTTTGCCGAACCGCGTGTTCCCAGCCCTCCATCAGCGCCCGCGCATCGCCGGCGGGCAGCTCCGGCGTGAAACGGCGCTCCGCTTGCCAGAGCGCCGACAACTCTTCTTTGTTTTTATACACACCGCTGGTCAGGCCCGCCAGATAGGCGGCTCCCAGCGCTGTGGTTTCTATCATGGTGGGACGCACGACCGGGATGCCCAGCAGATCGGCCTGGAATTGCATCAGCATATCGTTGACGCAGGCGCCGCCGTCGACGCGCAGCTCGGCCAGGGGCGCCGCGCCCGCGGCGACGGCATCGCGGCTCATGGCCAGAAGCAATGCGGCGCTTTGATAGGCGATGCTTTCCAGCGCCGCCCTGGCAATATGCGCCATGGTGCTGCCGCGCGTCAGGCCGGTGATGGTGCCGCGCGCCTCGGGCTTCCAATAGGGCGCGCCCAGGCCGGTGAAAGCCGGCACCAGCATGACGCCGCCCGAATCGGGCACGCTTTGCGCCAGGGCTTCGATCTCGCTGCTTTTTTTGAAGGCGCTCAGCCCGTCGCGCATCCATTGCACCACCGCGCCCGCCACAAAGACACCGCCCTCCAGGGCGTATTCGGTTTGCGTGCCGGTTTGCGCGGCGCTGGTGGTCACCAGGCCGTTCTGCGAAACCTGAAACTTGGCGCCGGTATGCATCAGCATGAAGCAGCCGGTGCCATAAGTGTTCTTGGCCATGCCCTCGCTAAAGCAGGCCTGGCCGAAGAGCGCGCTTTGCTGATCGCCCGCCACCCCGCAAATCGGTATGGCGTGCCCCAGGAGATCGGCATGCACCGTTCCGAACTCGGCGGCCGATGGCAATACCTGCGGCATCAGGGCCGGTTCTATGTCCAGCGCCTGCAGCAGCTCGTCGTCCCATTGGTTGCTGTGCACGTTGAACAGCATGGTGCGCGAGGCGTTGCTGACGTCGCTGCGATGTTGGCCGCCCTGGGTCAATTGCCAGATCAGCCAGCTATCGATGGTGCCGAACGCCAGTTCGCCTTTGCGGGCCTGTTCGCGCACATGCGGCACATGATCGAGTATCCATTTCAGCTTGGTGCCCGAGAAATAGGCGTCGACGCGCAAGCCGGTTTTTTCCAGAATGGCGCGATCCAGGCCTTTTTCGCGCAATTCGACGCAAGTCGGTTCGGCGCGGCGATCCTGCCATACGATGGCGTTATAGACGGGCTTGCCGGTCTTGCGGTTCCACACCAGCGTGGTTTCGCGTTGATTGGTAATGCCCAGGGCCCGGATATCGCCGGCTTTGAGGCCGGCTTTGGCGATGGCTTCCCGGGCGGTAGCCAGTTGGGTTTGCCAGATTTCCATCGGATCGTGTTCGACCCAGCCGGGTTCGGGATAAATCTGCCTGATTTCTTTTTGCGCCAGCGCCACGATACGGCCGGACTGATCGAAAACGATGCTGCGCGTACTGGAGGTTCCCTGATCGAGCGCGAGTATATAAGTCATAAGCTGGTGAAAGAAAATTTGATGGAACTTGCATTACACCGCAATATCGCAGCGCACTTGCGCATGGGCCAGCAGGTCCGGAAATGGATCGGGCGGATGGGTGTCGGTGAACAGGCGATCGACCTGGCCCAGGTCCGCCACCTGGACCATGGCCGGCCGGTTGAATTTGCTGACATCGGCGGCCAGCCAGACTTCGCGCGCATGCGAAATGATGGCTTGCGACACCTTGACCTCGCGATAGTCGAAATCGCGCAGCGAGCCATCCGCCTCGATTCCCGATATGCCGATCAGGGCAATATCGACTTTGAACTGGCGGATGAAATCCACAGTGGCTTCGCCCACGATGCCGTGGTCGCGCGGGCGCACCACGCCGCCGGCGACAATGACTTCGCTGTCCTGGTTGCGGCTGAGGATGGCGGCGACATTGATGTTGTTGGTAATCACGCGCAAACCCGTATGCCGCATCAGCGCCTTGGCAATGGCCTCGGTGGTCGTGCCGATGTTTATCAGCAGGGAACAGTCGTTGGGCACGGCCCGTGCCACCATTTCGGCGATACGGCGCTTGCCTTCGGCATGCAGGTTTTCGCGATGATGATGAGCGATGTTTTCTATGGTGGAATTGGGCAGCCGCACTCCGCCGTGAAAGCGCGCCAGCACGCCCGCTTCGGATAGGCGCTGCACATCCCGCCGGACAGTTTGCACGGTTACGCCCAACCGTGTCGCCAACTCGTCCACGGTGCTGGAATGGCGTTCATGCACATGCTGCAAAAGCTTCAACTGGCGAGGGTTCGGATTCATGCTTGGTGTTCGTTAATATGACCGAATAACTGTACATCGAAACAAAACGAATCGATCCTAGGGTTTTCATCAAGAGTAAATGTACAGTAAACGAACAATAATGCGCGGAATAGAACAGATATAGCGAGATGGAACCATGCAGTTGACGCTGGACGGGATCAGCAAGAAAGCCGGGAGCGAGCCCTGGCTTTATGAAATGAGCTTGTGTCCGCGAGCCGGCGCGGTCACGGTATTGCTGGGCGCGACTCAGGCCGGCAAGACCAGCCTGATGCGTATCATGGCGGGGCTGGATGCCCCAAGCACCGGCAAGGTGCTGGTCGACGGGCAGGACGTGACCGGCCGCCCGGTGCGCGAACGCAATGTCGCCATGGTGTATCAGCAATTCATCAACTATCCATCGCTCACGGTAAGGGAAAATATCGCTTCGCCCTTGACATTGCGCGGCGAGAAAAATATAAGCGAGCGTGTCCGGGCGCTGGCCGACAAGCTGCATATCGGCATGTTTCTGGATCGCCTGCCCGCCGAACTGTCGGGCGGTCAGCAGCAGCGCGTGGCGCTGGCGCGCGCTTTGGTCAAGAACGCGCCGCTCATGCTGCTGGACGAGCCTTTGGTCAACCTGGACTACAAACTGCGCGAAGAGTTGCGGGAAGAACTCGGGCTGCTGTTTTCCTCTGGCGACTCGACAATTGTGTACGCGACTACCGAACCGGGCGAGGCCTTGCTGCTGGGCGGGTATACGGCTGTGCTGGATCGCGGTGAACTGCTGCAGTACGGCCCGGCGACCGAGGTTTTTAATTTTCCAAAGTCCATCCGGGTCGCCAGCGCTTTTAGCGACCCTCCCATGAATTTCATCAAGGCGCTGCGGACGCCCGGCGGCATCCAGTTGCCCGGCCCAATGCTGGTGCCGGTGGTATTGCCCGAGCAGGCGTCATCCGGCCTGGCGGGAATTACGGTGGGTATACGCGCCAGCGCCTTGCGCTTGCTGGCGCGGGAAAACGATATCGCCTTGCGCGGCACGGTGCAGTTGGCGGAAATTTCCGGTTCCGATACCTTTGTGCACTTGAGTTGTCCGATCGGCGACCTGGTTGCCCAGATTACCGGCGTCCATCATTTCGACATAGGCTTTGCGCTGACCTTGTACTTTACGCCGTCCGCGGCTTTTGTATTCGATGCGGACGGCGATTTGCTGCTTGCGCCGCAGGCAAGGGAATATTGACATGGCTCGTATCGACCTTGACCTGGCCCATTCGTATGCGCCTCATCCGCAAAGCGACGAGGATTACGCCTTGCTGCCCTTGAAGATGACGTTCCAGGATGGCGGGGCCTATGCCTTGCTGGGCCCCTCGGGCTGCGGCAAGACCACCATGCTGAATATTATTTCCGGCTTGCTGGCTCCATCGCATGGCACGGTGCGCTTTGACGATGCCGATAAGACCGGGGCTACGCCGCAGGAACGCAATATTGCCCAGGTCTTCCAGTTTCCGGTGGTCTACGACACGATGACCGTTGGCGAAAACCTGGCGTTTCCGTTGCGCAATCGCAAGATGCCTGGCGACCAGATCAAGGCGCGTGTGGGCCGGATCGCCGAAATGCTGGAAATGAGCCATCAGCTCGATCAGCGCGCGGCGGGCTTGTCGGCCGATGCCAAGCAAAAAATTTCCCTGGGACGCGGGCTGGTTCGCTCCGATGTGTCGGCGGTATTGTTCGATGAACCGCTGACCGTGATCGACCCGCAGCTTAAATGGCAATTGCGCCGCAAGCTCAAGCAGATACATCGCGAACTGAAGCTGACGCTCATTTATGTAACCCACGATCAGGTCGAGGCCATGACCTTCGCCGAGCAAATCATGGTGATGTCGCGCGGCAAGGTGGTGCAGGTCGGCACGCCGGAAGCATTGTTCGAGCGTCCGGCGCATACGTTTGTCGGCCATTTCATCGGTTCGCCGGGCATGAATATTCTGCCGGTCGACATCGCCGGCGGCGTGGTCCGCCTGGACGGACAAGCCATCCCGGCGACGGTGGGCATGCCGCTGGTATCGGGGCCGCTCAAATTGGGCATCCGCCCCGAATATACGCGCCTGGCCACGCCCGGCCAGCCAGGGGTCGCGGCGGCAATCGTCGAAAGGGTGCAAAACGTGGGCACCTACCAATTGTTGACGGCCCGCATCGGTTCGCATCTTGTGCGCGCCCGCCTGGGCCTGGAACACAATCTGCCGGAAAAGGGCGCGACAACAGGGCTTGCGCTGTTAGGTCCGCATTCCTGCTTTTATCGGGACGAGGAGTTGCTTGCATGATCACGCAGCGTATAAACAAGGCAGCGCGCGCCTGCCGGACAGGAGAGTCCGCATGAACCTGTATGTAAAGCCGGTCAATAACAAGGCCTGGTGGCTGATTCTGCCTGTGGTGCTGTGCGTGGCGTTCTCGGCGGTGCTGCCCTTGATGACCGTGGTGAACTATTCCGTGCAGGACGTCATCTCGCCCACTCGCACGGTATTTGTCGGCACGGAATGGTTCAGCGCCGTCATGCGCGATCAAGACTTGCACGCCGCGCTGCTGCGTCAATTGGTTTTCTCGCTGTCGGTGCTGGCGATCGAGATTCCGCTGGGCGTACTGCTGGCGTTGTCCATGCCCGCCACCGGCTGGAAGTCTTCGGCGGTGCTTGTGCTGGTGGCCTTGTCCCTGCTGATTCCCTGGAACGTCGTGGGCACGATCTGGCAAATATTCGGCCGCGCCGATATCGGCCTGATGGGCCATGCTTTGCTGTTGATGGGAATCGACTACAGCTATGCCAGCAATCCCACTCAGGCCTGGCTGACGGTATTGTTGATGGACGTATGGCACTGGACTCCGCTGGTCGCTTTGCTGGCGTATGCGGGCCTGCGCTCGATTCCCGATGCGTACTACCAGGCGGCCAGCATCGACGGCGCCAGCAAATTCGCGGTGTTCCGGTATATACAGCTGCCGAAAATGCGCGGCGTGCTGATGATAGCGGTGCTATTGCGATTCATGGACAGCTTCATGATTTATACCGAGCCTTTCGTATTGACCGGCGGCGGCCCGGGCGATGCCACGACCTTTCTCAGCCAGTACCTGACGCAAAAAGCGGTAGGGCAGTTTGACCTTGGTCCGGCGGCCGCTTTTTCGCTTATTTACTTTTTCATTATCTTGTTGCTGTGCTTTATTCTGTACAACTGGATGCAGCGCGTGGGCACGCAGGACAAGGAGCCGGGCCATGAATAAGAACAAGCCGTCGCGCAAGCGCACGCTCTTCCTGGTCTTGTACCTGCTGTTCGCCATGTTGCCCATCTACTGGATGATCAACATGAGCTTCAAGACCAATGAAGGCATTTTGTCCAGTTTTTCGCTGTGGCCGCAAGATTTCACCTGGGACAATTACAAGACCATTTTTACGGATCCCTCCTGGTATAACGGCTATATCAACAGCCTGATTTACGTGGTCTTGAACACGGTCATTTCCATTACCGTCGCGCTGCCGGCCGCCTATGCCTTTTCGCGTTATCAGTTCCTGGGCGACAAGCATGTGTTCTTCTGGCTGCTGACCAACCGCATGACGCCGCCCGCGGTATTCCTGCTGCCGTTTTTCCAGCTGTATTCCACGCTGGGCCTGATGGACACGTATTGGGCGGTCGCCCTGGCGCACCTGGTGTTCAACGTGCCCTTGGCGGTATGGATACTGGAAGGCTTCATGAGCGGCATTCCGCGCGAGATCGATGAAACCGCTTATATCGACGGCTACGGTTTTCCGCGATTCTTCCTGACGATATTCCTGCCCTTGATCAAGGCGGGGGTCGGCGTGGCGGCCTTCTTCTGCTTTATGTTCAGTTGGGTCGAATTGCTGCTGGCCCGCACCCTGACCAGCGTGGACGCCAAGCCTATCGTCGCGACCATGACCCGGACGGTTTCCGCTTCGGGCATGGATTGGGCGACGCTGGCCGCGGCGGGAACCCTCACCATCATTCCGGGCGCCATCGTCATCTGGTTTGTCCGGCACTACATTGCAAAGGGTTTTGCAATGGGCCGCGTGTAAAGGAGGCCGTATGTTCGATTGGATGGTGTGGACCTTGCCCACGGCGGTGTTCTTTATATGCATAGGACTGATGCTGGCGGGCATGACAGTGTGGGAAATCAAGGTTCCCACGAATTTGCGCAAGGGTTTTTTGCCCATTGCCACGACGCGCGGCGATCGCCTGTTTATCGGCTTGCTGATCGCCGCTTATATCAATCTGGGATTCCTGGGCGGGAGCGAAAAGCTGACCGAGTGGCTCAGCCTGGAGCAGGAACCCAGCGTATGGATCAGTTTTGCCGTGTCCATGCTGGTCCTGGCGCTGATCATGCGCAAAGGCTAGCAAGGGATGGCAGGAGGCCGTAGCCGCGCGATTTAATGATTCCCCGGATCTGCGCGGCAGGATAATAAGGACGCGGGGACGTGTTCAAATAGGAGACTGCAATGTTATTTCGTCGTACCGCACTGGCGTTTGCCGTAACGTGCCTGCTATCGGGTCAGGCATTTGCCGGCGAAGCCGAAGCCCAGAAATGGATAGATAACGAGTTTCAGCCATCGACCCTGAGCAAGGATCAACAAATGGCGGAAATGAAATGGTTTATTGATGCAGCCAAGCAATTGAAGGACCAGGGCGTCAACGAGATTTCGGTCGTGTCGGAAACCATCACGACGCATGAGTACGAGTCCAAGACGCTGGCCAAGGCATTTACCGAAATTACCGGCATCAAGGTCAATCACGACCTTATCCAGGAAGGCGATGTTGTCGAGAAACTGCAAACTTCCATGCAGTCGGGCAAGTCGATTTACGATGGCTGGATTTCGGATTCCGATTTGATCGGCACGCATTATCGCTATGGGGACATGTTGTCGCTTACCGATTACATGAATGGCGCGGGCAAGCAGTGGACCAATCCCAACCTGGATGTCAAAGACTTTATCGGGGCCTCGTTCACCACGGCTCCGGACGGCAAGCTCTATCAATTGCCCGACCAGCAATTTGCCAATCTGTACTGGTTCCGCGCCGATCTGTTTGCCCGGCAAGACTTGAAGGACAAATTCAAGGCCAAGTACGGCTATGACCTGGGCGTGCCGGTGAACTGGACGGCCTACGAAGATATCGCCAATTTCTTTACCAATGACGTCAAGACCATCGATGGCAAGCCTATCTATGGCCATATGGATTACGGCAAGAAAGACCCGTCGCTGGGATGGCGTTTCACCGATGCGTGGCTGTCCATGGCCGGCACCGCCGACAAAGGCACGCCCAACGGCATGCCGGTCGATGAATGGGGCATCCGCGTCGCCGACGACAAATGCACGCCGGTGGGCGCTTCGGTGTCGCGCGGCGGGGCGACCAACTCGCCCGCGGCGGTGTACGCCTTGACCAAGTACATAGACTGGATGAAGAAATATGCGCCCAAAGAGGCGCAAGGCATGACGTTCAGCGAATCCGGTCCGGTTCCGGCCCAGGGCCATATCGCGCAGCAGATTTTCTGGTACACGGCTTTTACGGCCGACATGACCAAGGAAGGCCTGCCGGTGGTCAACGACGACGGCACTCCAAAGTGGCGCATGGCGCCCGCGCCGCATGGCCCATACTGGAAAGACGGCATGCAGAACGGCTACCAGGATGTCGGCTCGTGGAGCTTTTTCAAGAACCACGATGCCAAGAAAGTGGCGGCGGCCTGGCTGTATGCCCAATTCGTGACGTCCAAGACGGCCTCGCTGAAAAAGTCCATTGTCGGCCTGACTTTTATTCGCGATAGCGACATTCACAGCGAATACTTCACGAAAAACGCCGCCAAATATGGCGGCTTGATCGAGTTCTACCGCAGTCCGGCCCGGGTAGCATGGACGCCTACCGGCACCAATGTTCCCGATTACCCCAAGCTGGCCCAGCTATGGTGGAAGAATGTCGCCACCGCCATTACCGCGGAAAAGACGCCTCAGCAGGCCATGGATAGCCTGGCGACTGAAATGGATGCCATCATGGCCCGCCTGGAGCGTGCCGGCATGAGCCATTGCGCACCCAAGCTTAATCCCAAGAGCGATCCGGCCAAGTGGCTCAGCGATAAGCAAGCGCCGTGGAAGAAGCTGGCCAACGAAAGCCCCAAGGGCGAAACCGTTGCCTACGACGCATTGCTCAGCGCATGGAAGGAAGGCCGGGTGCGTTAATGTTTGCTTTCTCGCAAGCCTAGTCGGGAAAAAACCGTGCGCAAATGTTCGCGCGCGGTTTTTTTTTCCGGCCGTTGTTTTATATTACGCTGTGTTGAATTGATAGGTTCTTGTTATGGCAACTACGGCTTCTCCACTAAGGTCCGACCGGGCGCGGCATGTGGCCGCGTTAGCCAATCTGGGCCAGGTCGATCTGGCAATTATCGGCGGCGGCGCCAGCGGGCTGGGGGTAGCTCTCGATGCCGCGTTGCGCGGCCTGTCGGTGGTGCTGCTGGAATCCCACGATTTTGCCAAAGGCACGTCCTCGCGCGCCACCAAGCTGGTGCATGGGGGGGTACGCTATCTGGCCCAGGGCAATATCGGGCTGGTACGCGAGGCCTTGCATGAACGCAGCACCTTGTTGCATAACGCCGCGCATTTGGCCCGTCCTTTGCCGTTTGTCATGCCCAGCTATAAATGCTGGGAGGCGCCGTTTTATGGAATAGGCCTGAAAATATACGATGCCCTGGCAGGCAAGGCCGGCCTGGGTTCCACGCAATTCCTCAACGCCAGCCAGACGCGCCAGTGTCTTCCGGGAGTCAAAACCCAGGGTTTGAAAGGCAGCGTGAAATATTGGGATGGGCAGTTCGACGATGCCCGCCTGGCCGTGACCCTGGCCAGGACAGCCGCCTCGCAAGGCGCTTTGCTATTGAATTATTGTCCGGTAACCGAGCTTATCCACGAACAGGGCAAGATTGCGGGCTTGCGTTGCCGGGACGCCGAGTCCGGCGCGTCCTACACGGTAATGGCGAAATGCGTGGTCAATGCGACAGGCGTATGGGTAGACGAAATCCGCCACAAAGACGGCGCCGCCGCCGGCCTGGGCACGCAATCCATGGTTGCGCCCAGCCAGGGCGTGCATCTAGTGGTCGACAGGGAGTTTCTGCCGGGCGATCATGCCATGCTGATTCCCAAGACGCAGGACGGCAGGGTTTTGTTTGCCGTGCCATGGCTGGGCAAGCTTATCCTGGGAACGACCGATACGCCGCGCCGCGATTTGGCGCGCGAGCCCGATGCGTTTGCGGAAGAAGTCGAGTTCATCCTTGGCGAAGCCGGCAAGTATTTAAGCCGCGCTCCGCAGCGCAGCGATGTCCGCAGCATGTGGGTGGGCTTGCGCCCGCTGGTGCGTCCGCCTGCAAACGAAGGCGGCGGCACCAAGAAGATCAGCCGCGAGCATACGGTGCTGGTCAGCCCCAGCGGGCTGGTAACCGTTACGGGCGGCAAGTGGACGACATACCGGGCGATGGCCGAGGATGTGCTGGACAAGTGCGTCGAAAGCGCTTTGCTGCCGCGGCTGCCGCCGTCCGAGACCGGCGATTTTCTATTGCTGGGGGCGGCCAGCGATGGCTCGGGCCGGGCGTCGCTGACGGCAGCCCCCGGTCTCGATGCTTATGGCACAGAGGCCTCATGGGTCCAGGCCTTGCCCGGCGCCGATGTAGAGCTGGCGCCGGGGCTTAGCGCCGCAATGCTGCGTTTCGCCGCGCGCTACGAATATGCGCGCACGGTCGAGGATGTACTGGCCAGGCGGTCGCGCCTGCTGTTCCTGGATGCGCGTTTGGCGGCGGAAATCGCCCCGGCCGCGGCCGAGATCATGCGCGAAGAAACGGGTATTGACCCGCAGCTCGAGGCGTTCTTGCAGCTTGCCGGGCATTATCTGCGATTGCCGGATTGATATGCTTGGGGGCATTGCCAAAGGCGGGTGATATAGGCCTGCGCCGCCGCAAGACTCCGTTTCCGTCCAGGCGCATCGGCGGCGATTGCTCCTAGCTTTTCTGCAGCAGGCAGGCTTGCCGGGCCAATTCCGTAATCGCGCTCCAGTCTTTGCCGGCGATAGCCGCATCTGGCGTTAGCCATGATCCGCCCACGCATTTTACGTTGGGCAAGGCCAGGTATTGCGCCGCGTTGGCGGCGTTGATGCCCCCCGTGGGGCAAAATACGATGTCGGGCAAAGGGCCGTACAGCGCTTTCAGCAATGCCGTGCCGCCGACGGCTTCGGCGGGAAAAAGTTTTTGCACGATGAAGCCTTGATCCGCCGCATACATGGATTCGGACGGCGTGGCGATGCCGGGCAGGAATGGTATGCCGGCTTGGCGCGCTGCCTGGGCAAGGTCGGGCGTCAGGCCCGGACTGACGGCAAAGCGGGCGCCGGCCTCGATGGCGGCATCGAGCTGCCGGGCGCCGCGCACCGTGCCTACGCCCACCAGGGCGTCGGGAACTGCCTGGCTGATCAAGCTGATGGCTTGCAGCGCGGCGTCCGAGCGCAGGGTGATTTCCAGGCTGCGCACGCCGCCGGCCACCAGGGCGCGGGCCAGGTCTACCGCCGTGTCCAGGTCTTTGATGACGATCACCGGCATGACCGGGCTTTGCTGCAGTAGTTCAAGAGCGTTCATGGTTTCTCGCTATGGCGGGCCGTCGATTCGCGTTCGGCGGCCCAGTCGGGGTGTAGAAAAGTGGCGGCGCCGGTTTCCGCCGTGCCGGCATGCATGCGCGCCGAGGCGAATAATTCGCGGCCGAAGCCGGTGCCGTGTTCTTCGAGGCTGGCTTGGGCGGCGGGGCGCTCCAGCCAATTGGCGGGCTCCAGGACGCTGAGTACACCGGCGTCGGCATCCAGTCTTATGATATCGCCGTCGCGCAGCGCGGACAACGGCCCGCCGGCCAGGGCTTCGGGACTGACGTGCATGGCGGCGGGCACTTTGCCCGATGCGCCGGACATGCGGCCATCGGTGACCAGCGCTACCTGAAAGCCTTGCTCCTGCAATACGGACAGGGCCGGCGTCAGTTTGTGCAATTCGGGCATGCCATTGGCGCCCGGCCCCTGGTAGCGCACAACCGCGACGAAATCGCGGGCCAGTTCGCCACGTTGATAGGCGGACAGCAAATCGTCCTGGCTGTGGAATACCAGCGCCGGCGCCTGCACGACCCGGTGTTCGGGCTTGACGGCGGATACCTTGATGATGGCGCGGCCAAGATTGCCCTGCAGCAGTTTAAGCCCGCCGTTCGCGCTGAAGGGGTCGTCGGCGGGGCGTATGACGTTGGTATCCAGCGAGGCGCCGGTCACCGGCCTCCAGGCCAGTTTGCCCTCGGTCAAATAGGGTTCCTGGGTGTAGTGTTCCAGCCCGTCGCCCGCGGCGGTTTTGACATCGGAATGCAGCATGCCGGCTTTCAGCAGTTCGGCAATGACCAGGCCTATGCCGCCGGCGGCGTGGAAGTGGTTCACATCGGCGCCGCCGTTCGGATAGACGCGGGCCAGCAGCGGCACCACGGCCGACAAGTCCGAGAAATCGTCCCAGTTGATGGCGATGCCGGCCGCCCGGGCAATGGCGACCAGATGCAATGTGTGGTTGGTGGAACCGCCGGTGGCCAGCAGGCCCACTATTCCGTTGACGATGGCTTTTTCGCTGATGACTTCGGCCACGGGCGTGAATTCCCGGCCTTGCGCGCCCAACTGTATGGCGCGCTGGGCCGCGGCGCGGGTCAAGGCCTCGCGCAATGCGGTATTGGGCGGAACAAAGGCGGCGCCCGGCAAATGCAGGCCCATGATTTCCATGAGCATCTGGTTCGAATTGGCCGTGCCGTAAAAGGTACAGGTGCCGGGCCCGTGGTAAGACTGCGATTCGGATTCCAGCAATTCGGCGCGCCCCACCTTGCCTTGTGCAAACAATTGCCGCGTACGAGCCTTGTCGTTGTTCGATATGCCGGTGGACATGGGGCCGGCCGGCACAAATACCGCGGGCAGATGGCCGAAGCTTAGGGCGCCTATCAACAGGCCGGGGACGATCTTGTCGCATACACCCAGGTATACGGCCGCGTCGAACATTTGGTGGCTAAGCGCGATGGCGGTGGCCATGGCGATCACATCGCGCGAGAACAGGCTTAGTTCCATGCCGGTTTCGCCTTGGGTCACGCCGTCGCACATGGCGGGAACGCCGCCGGCGAACTGTGCGGTCGCGCCCGCGGCAAAGGCGGCCTGCTTGATGAGCGCGGGGTAGGCCGCCAGCGGTTGATGGGCCGAGAGCATATCGTTGTACGACGAGACTATGGCCAGGTTTGGACGGGAGGCTTCTTTGAGCCGCTGCTTTTCCTGTTCCGGCATGGCGGCAAAGGCATGGGCCAGATTGGTGCAGCCCAGATGGCTGCGTTCGGTTTTTTTCCCATAGGCCGAGCGCGTGCGCGCCAGATAGCGGTCCCGGGTTGGCCGGCTGCGGCTTGCGATGCGCTCGGTGACGGTTTGGACGACAGAGTTCAGTGCCATGGTGTGGATCCTGGAAGAAGGATGCAGAAAGGCTGCTCGATTATTGTAATTTAACTACATTTATGATTAAGAATCAATGAAATAAATAAGAATTTTGTGTGGTTTCTTAATGTCTGATTTTGTAGTTTTACTAAATTTATGGACCATGGTCCATGGTCCATGGTCCATGGTCATGGGGCCCTTCGTGCCGCGGGCCCATGGACTTGCGGCCGGATCGCCGGCTTACGGACCTGTCCGGTATGCCGCCAGCGCCACGATGCCCCAGGCCGCAAGAAAGGCCAGTCCACCCAGGGGAGTGACGGCGCCCAGCCATTTGGTGCCTGTCAGCGCCAGCACATACAGGCTGCCGCTAAAAAGCACAATGCCGACAAACATGAGGCTGCCGGCGCTGCTGAGCAGCGGCGACCCGAATCTGCCGCCCAGCGCCGCGACAGCCAGCATGCCCAGGGCGTGAATCAATTGATACAGCACGGCGGTATGCCAGACCGACAGCATATCGGGGGACAGCACGCGCTTGAGGCCATGCGCGCCGAAAGCGCCCGCGCCGACGCCTACCAGCAGTGTCAGGGCGGCCAGAATAACAAGTTGGCGATCAGTCATACGTAAGTTCCTGGAAGTGAGGCGGCGGGTAGATATGGTAATGCTTCTGTAGGGGATTGGGGGCGGGGTTTGCGGTCGGCGCGCTGCGCGGTCTTAAGAGTCCTCTGAATAAATCCACCCAACGCCGCAGGACGCCCGTCAGGTGGCGCAGCAGGTTCGGGCGATTTGATCAGGGGATCCTTAAATACTGCCGCCCCGGATAAGGCCGCGGGCGATAATCACTTGCTGCAATTGCGATGTTCCTTCGTACAGGCGAAACAGGCGCACATCGCGGTAGAAGCGTTCGATGGCATAGTCGCTGACGTAGCCGGAGCCGCCGTGAATCTGCACAGCGCGATCGGCCACGCGGCCGCACATTTCGGTGGAAAAGTATTTGGCGCAAGACGCTTCGATGGATACGTCGCGGCCCTCGTCGCGCTTGCGCGCGGCGTCGATGACCATGCATTCGGCCGCATAGATCTCGGTCTTGGAGTCGGCCAGCATGCCTTGCACTAGCTGAAAGTCGCTGATCGGCTGGCCGAACTGCTGCCGCTGCATGGCGTAGGCCAGGGCATCGCGCAGCATGCGCTTGGCGGCGCCTATGGCGACGGCGGCGATATGCAAGCGCCCTTTATCCAGCACTTTCATGGCGGTTTTGAAGCCCATTCCTTCACGGTTGCCGATCAGGTTCGCGGCCGGCACCCTGCAGTCGGTAAATATGACATCGCAGGTATGGGCGCCTTTCTGCCCCATTTTCCGGTCGAGTTTCCCCAGCGACAATCCCGGCGTGTCCGCCTCGACAATGAATGCCGATATCCCGCCCGCGCCTTTAATGCTGGAATCGGTGCGCGCCATGACGGTAAAAATCCCGGCTTCGGGGGCGTTGGTGATAAAGCGCTTAGTGCCGTTCAGTATGTAGTGGTCGCCATCGCGCAGCGCCGTGGTTTTAAGCGAGGCGGCATCCGAACCGGCTTCGGGTTCGGTCAGGGCGAAGGAACCGATCAGGTCGCCGCTGGCCAGACTGGGTAGATAGGTTTGTTTTTGCTGCTCGGTGCCGTCAAGATAGATGCCCATGGCGCCTATGCCGTTATTGGTGCCTATCAACGAGCGGAATGCCGGCGACGTCTGGCCCAGTTCGAAGGCGATCCGGACTTCTTCTTCCATGGTGACCCCCAGGCCGCCGTACTCCTCCGGCAGCGACAGGCCGAACAGGCCTATTTCCTTCATTTGGGCAACGATGTCGGCGGGGATCTGGTCGGTTTGCGCGACATCTTCTTCGCGCGGAACTAATACTTCCTGTACGAAGCGGCGCACGCCGTCTTCGAGCAAAGCCTGGGTTTCGGGATCACGGATCATGTTGGGTCCAGTAAGTCCGGGGGCGCCTGAACAAGCCTGCGCATCCCCTGAAAGCAAAGTTGTAAAGCCTTACTTTACCAGTCCGCGCCGGTTCTGCGCCGTCAGTAGCGATAGACGTTCATGTTGTGGACAGGGGGCTTGGTGATATGATCGATCCAATGCTTTTCAGCTTGTTCGGCATCACTCAATACAAGGAAAACGCTGGTATGGCCGTAACAGATATGGACGCGGGTTCGATCGAGAATTCGGTGGTGGCATCGGTTTTATATCGCCCCGGCCGCGATCCTTTACCGGTGGATCTGGCGCAGGTGGCCTCGCATGTCGGAACGCCTGACGGCTTGTTATGGATAGGTCTGAAAGATCCCGACCCGGCCCAGATACAGCAGTTGGGCGCCGATCTTGGGTTTTCGCGCAAAGCGATCGAAGAAATCGCTTCTCCGCACCGGCGCCCGAAAGTGGTCGAATACGAACATTTGACACTGGTCGTGGCGATTACCGTGGAGGTCGAGAGTTTCAAGCCCAGTTTCGGCGATACCCAGATACTGATAGGCAAAGGTTTTCTGGTCACGATACGGCGCGGCGCCACGGCAAGCTACCTTGAATTGCGCGATCAGCTGGAAAACTCCCCTGAATTTCTGGGCCGGGGCGCCGATTACGTGGCTTCCGCCCTGCTGGATTTACTGGTTGACCGCTATATTGCCGCGCTGACCAAACTGGAGACGGTGGTCGAAGGCGTGGAACAGCAGTTTTTGCTGCGCGGGTTTCGCGAAACAGACGTGCGGCGCCTGTATCGCCAGCGGCGCGATTTATTGCGGATACATACTGTCATTGCGCCCATGGCGGAAATCTGCCGGCGCCTGGCGCGGGTCGAAATGCGCAATATCGATGCCGAGAGCCGGGCCTACTTCGGCGAGGTGGCCGACCGCGTGCTGCGCGCCAACGAGTTCATCAACAGCCTGCGCGAAGCGCTGGCGTTTGCGTTCGAGGCCAGTCTGATGATCGGGCAATCGCAGCAAACCGACACCACCCGCAAGCTGGCCGCCTGGGCGGCCATTCTGGCGGTGCCTACCGCGGTGGCAGGCATTTACGGCATGAACTTCAAGTACATGCCCGAGCTCGACTGGATCTACGGCTACCCGGCCATTATGGGAATTACCTTCGGGGCATGCGCTGTGTTGTACTGGAAGTTCAAGAAGTCCAACTGGCTGTGAATCGCTGCGGCGATACAGGAGGCGGCATGAGCGGAACGACGCACGAAGTGAGCAATCAGGTGCCCGAGCTGGGCGACTACAACTTGTATATTAGCGATATCGCGCTGCAAGAGGGCGTCAGGCGCGAAGGGGCGCAATGGCATGCCGAGTCGCTGGCGCATTATGGCGCCCGCCTGGGCTTGCGGGAAACCTTCGCGCTGGCGCACGATGTCAACCGCTACAAGCCCGAACTCGAAGCCTTCGACCGCCAAGGGCGCCGTGTGGACCGCATCCGTTTCCACCCCGGCTGGCACCGCTTCATGCGCATGGCGTTTTTGCAGGGCATGCATTCCGGCGCCTGGTCCGCGCCCCGGACGGGAGCCCATGTGGCGCGCGCGGCCGCCTATCTTCTGCATGGCCAGATCGAGGCGGGGTCTTTGTGCCCCACGACCATGACCGCGGCCGCCATACCGGTGCTCAGGCAAGAGCCTTGGTTCGATTCGGTGGCATCCCATCTTTACTCCCTGCAATACGACGAGCGCGATGTTCCCTTGGCGAGCAAAACTTCCATGATGGTGGGCATGGGCATGACCGAAAAGCAGGGTGGCTCGGATCTGCGCAGCAACACCACCCAGGCTACGCCTTTGGACACCGGCGGCCGCGGCGCGGCCTATCGCCTGGAGGGCCACAAGTGGTTTTTTTCTTCGCCGATGTCGGATGCCCATCTGGTTTTGGCGCGGCACGACGACGTATTCTCATGCTTTTATGTCCCTCGCTGGCTGGATGACGGCGGCAAGAACGCCGTGCTTATCCAACGCATCAAGAACAAGCTGGGCAATAGCTCGAATGCCAGTGTCGAGGTCGAATTCGACAATGCGGTGGGCGTGCTGGTTGGGCAAGAGGGGCGCGGCGTTGCGACGCTGCTCGATATGGCCACTTATACCCGCCTCGACTGCGTACTGGGAAGCGCGGCGCTACTCAGGCAGGGCTTGGTCCAGGCCATGCATCATGCCCGGCACCGGATAGCCTTTGGACAAGCTTTGATTCGGCAGCCCCTGATGCAAAGCGTGCTGATGGACCTGGCGCTGGAAAGCGAAGCCGCCACGATATTGGCCTTGCGTCTGGCCCGCGCGTTCGATGATTCGGATGATCCCCTGGACCAGGCGTATCGCCGTATTTTGACGCCGGCGGCCAAGTTCTGGGTATGCAAGCGCACTGTCGAGGCGATGGGCGAGTGCATGGAAGTCTGGGGCGGCAATGGCTATATCGAAGACGGCCCCATGGCCCGGCTGTACCGCGAGGCGCCCGTCAATTCCATATGGGAAGGTTCGGGCAATGTCATGTGCCTGGACGTATTGCGGGCCTTGCGGCGTCATCCCGACCTGGCCCATGCCCTGTATGCGGCCCTGGAGCAGGATTGCGCCGACGAGCCCTTGCTGAAACCGCGCGCGCAAAGCTTGCTCGCCTTGCTGGACTCCGCCGTTCCCACGCTGGAGTCCGCCGGACGCTATGTCGCCCAGGAATTGGTGTTGCTGGTGCAGGCCGGTTTATTGCGGCGGCATGCGCCGCCGGTTCTGGCCGACGCCTTCGTGCAAAGCCGTTTCGGGGGTGCAGGCGGACGGGTGTACGGGGTAAGCATTGCCCCTTCCGCTCTGCATAGCGTGCTTGACCGCGCCTGGCCGGAATAAATGCAGCGGCGCGGCCTGCGGTTTGCCGCGATAGTGATTAAACGTCTATCGCGCGCGGCGCCTAGCCCATATAATTCCTGAGCCTGGCGGGTGTTGGCAAGTTGGCTCGGCACGGTGCCGATCCGGCCGGCCTGTCAAGCGCGGACATATTATTTCGGGGGCGGAGTGAACGGTATTTTGAATGTAGTGTTGCGCAGGCTGGTGGCCGCCTTGATGGCCAGGCCCTGGTCCAGGTTGCTGACGCTGGGCGCGGCGGTTGTCTTGCTCGGGCTGGGTTCGTTTTCAGCGTTGAAGCCCGCCGCTTCCGCCCGGCCGGCGCATACCGGTTCATCGTCGGCCGCGGGCTATGCGCTTGCCGGCCGCGTGGTCCGTGTGGCCGATGGCGATACCTTTACGCTGCTGGTCAACGGCAAGCAGCAACGGGTGCGCATGGCCAGCATCGATGCTCCCGAAGTCACCAAGGACAGCAAGCGGCCTGGCCAGGCGCAGGCCCAGGCGTCCAAAGCTTCCCTGGCCGGCCTGATTGCCGGAAAAACCATTACGCTCAATTGCTATGAACGCGATCGCTACGATCGCAATGTGTGCGATGTGCCGCTCGATGGCGGCGCGACGGCCAACCAGAAGCAAGTGGCGTCGGGCATGGCCTGGGCCAATATGGAAGGCCGCGGCAAATTCATGCGCGATCCCAAACTGCCTGCGCTCGAACAACAGGCCAGGCGCGCCGGCATGGGAATCTGGCAGCAGCCCGATCCGGTCAGCCCTTGGACGTGGCGCTATCAATGCTGGCAGCAACAGCGGTGCTAGGCTGGCCCTGCGCACGCGCCGTCCCGGCGCTGATGCTCGTGCTTCTTGCGGGATGCTCGCCCAGTCCCGTCAACAGCCCTTACGCGCCACGCGATCAAGCCGAAAACACGTTGTACACGGCGTTTGCGCAGCGCTCGCCGAAATACCTCGATCCCGCCAAATCATATTCGGCCGATGAAACGCCGTTCACCTATTCCATATACGAACCTTTATACGGCTACGATTATCTGGCCCGGCCTTACAAGCTGGTGCCCAAGACGGCGGTGTCCATCGACAGCCCCGCCTATTTCGACAAGGCCGGCCAGCGTTTGCGGCAAGACGTGCCGGGCGAGCAGGTGGCCATCAGCGTGTACGATATCCAGATCAAGCCCGGCATCAAGTTCCAGCCGCATCCCGCCCTGGCTCGCAACGCCGCGGGCCAATACCGGTATTGGCCGCTGGCGCCGGGCGAACTCGATGACAAGTTCGGCATAGACAACTTTCCCGAGACGGGCACGCGCGAATTGCTCGCCGATGACTATGTCTACGCTTTGCGCCGTTTGGCCAGTCCCCGTGTCGCCTCGCCTATTTATAGCGTCATGGCCGAGCATATTGTCGGCATGCGCGAATATGGCGACCAACTGAAGCAACAAGAGCAGGCGCGGCGCGCATCGGCGGCGCCGGACGGCGAGCCGGCCTGGCTGGATTTGCGCCGGACGGGTTTCGACGGGGTTCAGGCATTGGGCCCGCATACCCTGCGCATCAAGGTAAAAGGCAAATATCCTCAGTTCAAATACTGGTTGGCCATGACATTTACCGCGCCCATTCCCTGGGAAGCCGATCGCTTTTATCATCAACCCGGCATGGCGCGGCATAATCTTTCATTGAATACCTGGCCGCTGGGTACCGGCCCTTATATGCTCGCCGCATCCATTCCGAACCGGCGCCATGTGTTGTCGCGCAATCCCAATTTCCGCGGCGAGCCCTATCCTTGCGAGGGCGAGCCCGGCGATGCGCAGGCGGGCTTGCTGGCCGATTGCGGCAAGCCCACGCCGTTCGTGGACAAGATCGTGTTCAGCTTGAAAAAGAAAGCGTGCCGCTGATGGGCAAATTCCTGCAAGGCTATTACGACATTCCACAAGCCGATCGGGGCGATTATGGCGTGGCCATGCGGGTTGCGGCCAGCGATTCCGCCGACAAGGCCTCGCTGTACCGCGACCATGGAATACAGTTGCGCAGTTCTACCGAGGCGCAAGAATATTACCTGGGGTTCAATTGGCGCGATCCCTTGGTGGGGCAGGGCGATACCCCCGAGCGCCGTGAAAAGAACCGCAAGCTCAGGCAGGCGATAGCATTGCGTTCAACTGGGAGCAGTACGTTTCCATCTTCCAGAACGACGAGGCCCAGGTTGCCTACGGCCCTGTGCCGCCCGGCATACCGGGCTATCAGGATCTCCCGCAGGGCATCGACCGGCAGATATACGACGTGGACAATGGGCAAGCGTGCGCAGGTCGCTCGACGATGCGCGGCGGTTGTTGACGGAAGCCGGCTATCCGGGCGGCCGCAACGCCCGGACAGGCAAGCCCCTGATCCTGCATTTCGACTCATGGCCGGCGGCCTGGGCTCCAGCGCCATGCTCGACTGGATGCGGCGCCAACTGGCTTCCATCGATATTCAACTGGAGGTTCGCGCCACCGACTACAACCGCTTCCAGGACAAGATGCGCAGCGGCAGCGCGCAAATGTTCATGTGGGGCTGGGTCGCCGATTACCCCGATCCCGAGAATTTTCTGTTCCTGCTGTATGGCCCCAATGCCAAGGCAACGAACGGCGGCGAGAATGCCTCCAACTATGAAAATCCGGAATTCGACCGTCTGTTCGAGCAAATGCGTTTCCTGGATGACGGTCCGCAAAAGGAAGCCCTGGTGCATAAAATGGTTGCCATTGTCCAGCGCGATGCGCCTTGGCTGTTCGGCTATTTCCCCAAATCGGGCGGCGCCTACCAGGCCTGGGTGGGCAATGCCAAGCCAACGCAAATGGTGCGCAACACCTTGCAGTTCTATCGGATCGATGCCGCCTTGCGCGTCCAGAAAATCAAGGAATGGAATGCGCCGCTTTGGTGGCCCTTGTGGCTGCTGGCGGCCATGCTGCGTCCTGGGCGGATATCTGGCCTGGCGCGTGGCCCGGCGCAAGGACCGCGCCACGGCGCTGGCCCTCGCAACCTGGCGGGGCTGCCATGACGCGCTACATCATCCGCCGCCTGCTGTATGGGGTGCTTGATACTGATAGGCGTGAACCTGCTGACTTTCGTACTGTTTTTCGCCGTCAACACGCCCGACGACATGGCGCGCCTGTCGATCGGCGGACAGCGCGTCAGCCAGCAGGCCATCGAGAAATGGAAAATCGAGAGGGGCTACGACAAGCCTTTGTTTTTCAACCGCAGGCCGCCGGCACGGACGAATGGACCGATACCATTTTCTTTAACCGTTCGGTGCCGCTGTTGCGCTTCGATTTCGGCTTTTCCGACGGCGGGCCGCGACATCGGCCACGAAATCGGCCACGCGCATGGGGCCCAGCCTGGCGCTGGCCATGCCCACCTTCTTCCTGGGCCTGTTCGCCTGCGTGGCGTTCGCGCTGCTGCTGGTGTTCTTTCCGCGGCACCGCGCTGGATTTCTGGGGCGTGGTGCTGTGCGTGTCCTGCTGTCGATCTCCGGCTTGTTCTACATCATTGCCGGGCAATGGTGTTTTGCCAAGGTATGGCGCTGGTGCCATATTCGGGTTACGTCGGACGGCTTGGACAGCCTGGCGCTTCCTGGTAATGCCGGTGCTGGTGGCGGATCGTGTCGCGGCTGGGCGCCGAGTCGCGTTTCTATCGCACATTGTTCCTGGAAGAAATCGGCAAGGATTACGTGCGCACCGCGCGCGCCAAGGGCTTGTCCGAAAGGGTCGTGCTGTTTCGCCATATTTTGCGCAACGCCATGCTGCCCATACTGACGGGCACGATGTCGGCGATTCCATTGTTATTCATGGGCAGCCTGATGCCGGAGTCGTTTTTCGGTATTCCGGGCCTGGGCAGCTACACCATAGACGCCATCAACGCGCAAGATTTCTCCATCGTGCGCGCCATGGTGTTCCTGGGTGCTTCGCTGTATATCGTGGGGCTGATCCTGGCCGATATTTCTTATACGCTGGCCGATCCCCGCGTCCGGTTCGAATAGCCTATGCCCAAAATCGTTTTCCTCTGGACTGAGTATCCTCGTCTTTTGCCTGGTGCTGGCGGTGCTGCTGTATGCGCTCCACGTGAGGCGCACGCCGACTTTGCATCGGCCTGGACAAGCGTGGCCAGGACGCCGTCGGCCATGTGCGCCGCCGTGGTGCTGGCCGGCTTCGTTTCGCTGGGCGTGCTGGACTCCATGCACTATCGTCCGCTGCTGCCGCCCGCCAAGGCCGCGGCGCCGGCCGATGCCGCTGAAGGTGGCGCCGGTGTCGCCGCCGTTATTAATCCGGCGCTAATGCCACCGGCGCCAATGCGGTGCCTGTTTATTCACCGGTATTGCGCTCGGCCCTGGACGATTTATTGGCGCTGACCCAGTTGCCTTTGCGCGAAAATACCTATTCGGCGCCGCTTGGCTGTGCGGCAGTTCACCAAAGAAACCATCATCGTGAATGGGCAAGGCGGTGCGCGACTATCCGCGCCTGCGAGCATGGCGGCCTGCATCTGCGACCCCGAGGCCGATGGCGGCACGGATATCTGTCTGCGCCTGGCATGGCGGAACGCTGGCGCGCGCATGGCGATCTTGTCTGGCGTGGCCGGCCTGCTGGCCTTGCTGCACAGGCGCAAGGCCCCCGGGTTCAGATCCGCCTGGCTGGCATGGTGGCGGGGCCGCATCCGGCATCCCCTGGCGTCCCATGTGGCTTACATTCGCATAGGCCTTTTGCTGGCGTCCGTGGCGCTCGCCCTTGGCGGCAACTACCATGTACTGGGCACAGACCGGACCGGCAACGATGTGCTGTGGCAATGCCTGAAAAGCATGCGCACGGCCCTGGTAATAGGCAGCGCTGACCACCATGGCCATGCTGCCGCCCGCACTGGTTTTCGGCATTGCCGCGGGTTATTTCAAAGGCCGGGTCGATGATGTCATTCAGTACATTTACACCACGCTGACCTCCATACCGGGCGTGTTGCTGATTGCCGCCTGCGTGCTGATGATGCAGGTCTATATCGACAATAATCCCGACATGTTCGATACCGTCGCGGCGCGCGCCGATCTGCGCCTTTTCCTGCTTTGCCTCATATTGGGCCTGACCGGCTGGGCCGGCCTTTGCCGTTTGCTGCGGGCGGAAACCCTGAAGCTGCGCGAACTTGAATACGTGCAGGCGGCGCGGGCCTTCGGCATAGGCCATTGGCGCATCATGCGGCGCCATTTGCTGCCCAATCTCATGCACATTGTCCTGATCACCCTGGTGCTGGAGTTTTCCGGCCTGGTGTTGTATGAAGCGGTGCTGTCGTATCTGGGAATAGGCGTCGATCCCAGCACGCCGTCTTTCGGCACCATGATAGACATGGCGCGGCTGGAAATGTCGCGCGACCCGATGATCTGGTGGAATCTGCTGGGGGCCTTCCTGTTCTTGCTGGCGCTGGTGTTGTCGGCCAATATTTTCGCCGATGCGGTCCAGGACGCTTTCGATCCCCGCACGCGCCGCTTCAAGCCGCGCCGTCACGCAATCAAGGGCGCCGCATCATGACGCAATTTTCGCCAGAGGCCGCGGGTTCCGGCTCCGCCTTGCGGGAACCCATGTTGTCCATCAGCAATCTGTCGGTGCAAATCGCCAGCGATGCGGGCGTGCAAGAGGCCGTAAAGGCATTGCGGCTCACCATCTCACGGGGGGAGACCTTCGCCCTGGTGGGAGAATCAGGCTGCGGCAAAAGCATGACGGCGCTGGCCTTGCTGCGCCTGTTGCCCGATGCGGGCCGGATTACCTCGGGCGAAATTCATCTTGGCCAGCTCGAGCTCAACGGCCTGTCGGAACAAGGCATGCGCAGGGTGCGCGGGGGGCAGGTCGGCATCATTTTCCAGGAACCCTCCACCAGCCTGAATCCTGTCATGACAATAGGCCAGCAGCTTATCGAAACGCTGCGCGCGCACACTTTGTATCGGCGCAAGGGCTTGGCGCAACGGGCCGCCTGGTGGCTCGAGCGTGTAGGCATACCGGAAGCAAGCAGGCGCATGCATGACTATCCCTTCCAGTTTTCCGGCGGACAGAAGCAGCGCATCATGATAGCCATAGCGCTCGCGGCCGAGCCCAGCTTGCTGATAGCCGACGAGCCCACGACGGCGCTGGACGTCACGGTGCAGGCGCAAATACTGGATTTGCTGGCCGATATCCAGAAGGAAATGGGTCTGGCCATCATGTTGATTACCCATGATCTGGCGGTGGTCAAGAATGTGGCGGATTGCGTCGCCTTGATGCGCGCCGGCGAAATTGTGGCAACGCAGGATGCCGCCGCCTTCTTTGCGGCGCCCAATCACCCGTATGCGCGGCAGCTGCTCGCGGCCATACCTACTTTCGCCAAGCGCGGCCAGCCCTTGTCGGCCGCCGGACCGGATGCCTTGGGTTTCGATAGCTCTTTTGCGGCGTCAAGTCCGTCCACGGGGAACGATACGGCGCACAGGGTTCTTGCCGCCGCCGATCCGGTGCTGGTCGTAAAGGATTTGTCGGTTTCATACGCAGGCAAAAGCCATATCTGGAGGCGCGCCGCCCAAGCCCTGAAGATTGTGGACGGCGTGTCCTTCGATCTGCGTGCCGGCGAAACCTTGGCGCTGCTTGGGGAATCCGGTTGCGGCAAGACCACGACCGCCAAGGCGCTGTTGCGCCTTCTGGACAAACAGGCGGCGGTCGGCGGGCAGGCCCATCTTCATGGCGAAGACCTGTTGTCCGCGCGGGGGGCGCGTTTGCGCCAAATGCGCCAGGCAATACAAATAGTGTTCCAGGACCCTTATGCGTCGCTGGATCCACGCATGCTGGTCGGCGAAATACTGGACGAAGGCATAGCCGCATTGCGGCCGGATCGTTCGAAAGCGGATCGCATGGCGCAGGCCGGCAGCCTGCTCGACCGGGTCGGCTTGCCCAAGAATACCTCGCGGCGCTACCCGCATGAGTTTTCCGGAGGGCAGCGCCAGCGTGTCGCGATCGCGCGCGCCTTGGCGGTGGAGCCCGCCGTACTGATTTGCGACGAGCCCACCTCGGCGCTGGACGTATCGGTACAAGCTCAAATCCTGGATTTGCTGCGCGCCTTGCAATTGGAATTGAATATCGCCTATTTGTTCATTACGCATAATTTCGGCGTGGTCGAATATCTGTCCGACCGTATTGCCGTCATGCACCAGGGGAAAATAGTCGAATCGGGCGCGACCGGGTCTGTGCTTTCTTCGCCGCAACATAGCGAAACCCAAAGATTGCTTGCCGCCGTGCCTCGCTTGTAGCGCGGCGCGGCTTTATGGCCGGCGCCGCCGCAATGGCGGACAGGCACTTATAATGTGCCTTGTCTTGCGTGAACCACGGGCGGCTTTTCGCCTTGTATTTGGCGCAAACGTCCTTATATTGGTGTCATGTCATTAAAAGTCTTTGATCTTCAATGCGACCAGGGCCATGTGTTCGAGGGCTGGTTCGCTTCGGCTGAAAACTATGAGTCGCAGCAGTCGCGCGGGCTCGTGAGCTGCCCAATATGCAATGGCAATCGCATCGTAAAGAAGCTGTCGGCACCGCGGCTGAATCTGGGGCATGCGAAAGAGCCTGCCGCCGCGGCGCAGCCCGCTGCTTCGGCCGGCGCCGGCATGGCGGTCGCCGCGCCGGCGGCCGGGCAACTGGCGCAGCTCCAGGCAGAAATGTTGCGCCATATTCGCCAGATGGTGCGCAACACTGAAAACGTGGGCGCCAGGTTTGCCGAGGAAGCGCGCCGCATGCACGATGGCGCGGCGCAAGAGCGCGCGATTCGCGGAACGGCCACGCGTGAAGAAAGGGAAGAATTGGCCGAGGAAGGGATAGCCGTAATGCCTATCCCGGAATTCCTGGACGACGATCGCTTGCAGTAAGCACGTCGGTTACGGCAGGCGGCGCCAGATCGGGCCGCCTGCCGCAAGGCTTACATTACGCGGCTGCGGTATTCGCCAGTGCGTGTATCGATTTCGATTTTGTCGCCGATATTGCAGAACAGCGGCACATTGACGGTCATGTCGGTGTTGGTCTTGGCGGGCTTGAGCACCTTGCCCGAGGTATCGCCCTTGACGGCTGGTTCGGTGTAGATGATTTCGCGTACCACGATAGTGGGAAGCTCGACCGAAATAGCGCGGCCGTCATAGAAAACGACCTGGACCTTCATGCCTTCTTCAAGGTAGTTCAGCGCGTCGCCCATGCTTTCGGATTCGACTTCGTGCTGGTTGTACTCTTCGTCCATGAACACATACATGGGTTCGGCATAATAGGAATAGGTGCATTCCTTGTTCTCGAGCTGTACGACTTCGAATTTCTCGTCCGCTTTGGACACGGATTCGCTGCCGGATCCGGTTAGCAGGTTCTTGAACTTTAGCTTGACCACAGCCGAGTTGCGGCCTGATTTGTTGTATTCCGATTTCTGTACGACGAGTGCGTCGTTGCCTACTTTCACGACGTTGCCAACGCGCAATTCTTGTGCGGTTTTCATATATTTAAAAGACTCCGGGGTGTGATTGCTCCGCCAGATGCCACTGCCGGGCCGGAGCATGAACTTACAAAACCCGCTATTTTAACCTGATCGCCGATGTTGCGCGCAAAACTCGACAAGCGCATGGGCCAAATCGGGACATCCGGCCAATTCCGTCGTCCATTGCGCGCTGCGCGATTGCCAGTCGGCCCAGGCTTCGACGGTCAAAGCATGGTCCATTTGCTCGGCGAAAGCCGCCTGGCCGCCGTGATTCCAGGATTCCGTCAATTCGCGGACGGCGGGGGGGTAAGGGGACCGGTCCAGCCATGCCTGCAACTTGGTCATATGGGCATCGCCCTGCTGCGCGTAAATTTGCCAGACCAAAGGCTTGCCGGCCCATAAGGCTCGCACCAGGGAGTCTTCGCCGCGCACGAAATTCAGGTCGCTGCTCCATAGCAGCCGGTCGAAAGCCGCCTGATCGGTAAACGGCATTTCATGGATATACACCTGTTCGCTTTGCCGGGCCTGCAAGCCGGGATAAACGCCGGCCGGCGCAATAAGCAGCGTGGGCCGGGCTTGCCGCGCCAGGCTGTCGAGCAGCCCCTGCACCGGCGCATTCGGGTAGCAAAACAGAAATACCTGGCGCGCTCCGTGTTGCAGCCGCTGAATCTGGCCGGCAGGCACGCCGATGGAACGTAAGAGGGTGTTGCGCCGATCGGGTTCGGAAAGCCATTTGTCGCGTTCGGCCAGCAGGCCGGTTTCGCGCAGCAGGCCGCCCGTGGCGCTGGTGAAGCCGGGGAAAAAGAAATATTTGCGCAAGCCGTTGGCTTGTATGGAAGGCAGCGCATGGCAGGACTCGACCCAGCTTTCGGCGCTCAGGTATTCAAGATTGATCCACAGGCTGTCTTGCCGGGCCATGGCCTGAATGAAGCCCGCGGGAGGGTCGCAGGCAAAGGCTTCGATCACGATGGCATGCGGCCGCGGATCTGCGGGCGCGGAGGTCCAGCGCACGATGTCCACGCCTTGCGTCGACTGCCGCTCGGCAAGGGAATCCAGCAATGGTTCGATACGCGCGAAACTGTGCAGGTCGTCGACCCATAGGCGCACGGCATGCCCTTGCGGCATTTGCGCCAACTGCCTGGCCAAGCGCCAGCATACGCCGATATCGCCGAAATTATCGACGACCCGGCAAAATATATCGAAGGACAGCCGAGGCATTCAATGAAAGTGGACGGGCGCCAGATCGGTTTCTTCCGGCAGCTCGGGGTGCATCATTTCGCCCAGCGGATTGGGGAAATATGGCGCTCCGCAGTCGTCGCAGAACTCGGCCGGATATATTCCCGGCAGGCGCCGCACATCGGCGATGCCATGTTCTTTGAGCAGGGCGGCGATTTCATCGAGCACATCGATGATTTCGCTTTCCATGCTGTCCGCGGCAGCCTCTTCCTTGCTGAGGACCGGCCAGATACAGCCGTAGATGACTTCGTTGCTGTGGCGGGTGGAAAAGCCGACCCGGTATTCTTCGATGGTATCGGCGCCGCAGCCGGTAATGACGGCGCGCAAGTCGTCGCCGGGCAGATTGGCCGCTGTCTGCAGCCAGGTGACAGCGGCTTTCAACGCCATCGGCCGTATGCGCCGGTCGGCTTCGCGGCTGTTCATGTAGTAGGCGTCGGGCTGCAGGTATTCGAGATAGCAGCCTGTGAACATCGGACCGAAAATCTCGGCGCTTGCTTCTTCCCAGGCCTGCTGGCATTGCCGCCGTATGGCGATGGCGTCGTCCTGCGGCATTTGCCAGCGGAATACGGCTTGCCGCTTGGGTACGACAATTACCCCGACCGCAAAGCGGGCATCGGCCAGCATGCCGTCGGCATCCACCGGTTTATTGATCTGGCAGGGTTCGGCGACGGCGCCCAGGGCCAGCAGGGCAAGGCGTTGCGTCCACGCATGGGTTTCCTGAAACGATTGCGGCATCTGGTCGAAGTTCACCAAGGCGGGGATAAGCGCCATCTTCGCGCCATCGGCGACAATATTGGCCTGCAGATGCTGACCCAGGGTCCGGCATTGCGTGGAGGTCAGTTCGCCTTCGGGCAATTGGTAGCGGGTCCAGGCCACTACGGGCGCGGAAAAAAGCAAAGCGTCGTATTCGATGCCCTGGTAGGTAATCGTGGTGGATTCGGTCAGGGTTTCCGCCTGCTCCACCAGAATCTCGTAGGCATTCAGATCGCTGGCCAGCAAGTGCTCGAGCACGGTTTCGATAGTTTTGTTTTTTTTGCCCAGCAGCAGCTTGTTCAACTGGGCGGCCAGCAGGTTTTCCCAGTAGATATCTTCGAGCCGGCTTCCGGAGCGCGCCAGCGCTTGCGTCAGGGTCACAAGGCGCTGGGCTTCGCGGGATAAACGGGAAGGGGGGGTGGCAGGCATACGGGGCATAAGAGAGTGCAAGTTGGTTGAATAGCTAGGGCCTGTTGACGCTAAATCCCCGCCCGCGCCGGTGGTCCTACGGGTGATCTGGTCGACGCCACGCTGGCGGGGATTTAGCGTCAACAGGCCCTAGTGTAACGCTCTACCCGTGTTCGTGGGCTGGCCATGGCGGGACGGTCAGAAAGATATCCCTGGCGCATTCGATGGAATACGCCAGGGATTCCGGCTTTACGGCCTTGCTACATGTCAGGCAGCAAGCAGCTCGCGCAGCACGTAAGGCAGGATGCCGCCGTGCAGATAGTAGTCGACTTCGGTGGCGGTATCGATGCGCAACAGCATGGACACCCGCTGCGAACTGCCGTCTTTGCGATGGATCGTGACGACGACATCCTGCTGGGGCCTGATGCTGGCTTCGATGCCGGACACATCAAAGGTTTCTTCGCCTGTAATGCCCAGCGATTCCACGCTGTCGCCGCCTTTGAACTGCAGAGGCAGGACGCCCATGCCCACCAGGTTGCTGCGGTGGATGCGCTCGAAGCTGCGCGCCACCACCGCCTTCACGCCCAGTAGCTGGGTACCCTTGGCGGCCCAGTCGCGCGACGATCCCGTGCCGTATTCTTCTCCGGCAAACACGACCGTGGCGACATCGGCCGCCACGTATTTCATGGCGGCGTCGTAAATCGATAGTCGTTCGCCGGTAGGCTGATACAAGGTTTCGCCGCCTTCGAAACGGCCGCCATCGGGCAGGGCCGGTATCATCAGGTTCTTGATGCGTACATTGGCGAAGGTGCCGCGCATCATGATTTCGTGATTGCCGCGGCGCGAGCCATAGCTGTTGAAGTCTTGCTTCATGACGCCATGGGCCTTGAGCCATTCCCCCGCGGGCGAGCTTTCCTTGATGGAGCCGGCCGGGGAAATATGATCGGTGGTCACGGAATCGCCGAAAACCGCCAGGGCGCGTGCGCCTTTTACCACCGGCATGGCGGCGGGCCGCATTTCGAAACCGGCGAAGAAAGGGGGTTCGGCAATATAGGTGGACAAAGGCCAGCTATAGACATCGCCGGGTACGCCGGAAATATTGTTCCACAGCTTGCCGGGGTCGGTCTTGATTTCGGCGTAGTTCTTGCGGAATACCTCGGGGTTCATCGCCTGGCCCAGAAGCGCCTGGACTTCGGCATTGCTGGGCCAGATGTCGCCCAGCCAGACGTCGCCGTTCTTGCCCTTGCCCACGGGTTCGGTCATCAGGTCGCGCAGCATTGTGCCGGCCAGCGCATAGGCGACCACCAGTGGGGGCGATGCCAGGAAGTTGGCCTTGATATTGGGATGGATGCGGGCTTCGAAATTGCGGTTGCCCGACAGCACGGCCGAACAGACCAGGCCGTTTTGCGTGATGACCTCGTTAAGATCGGGAGTCAGGTCGCCGGCGTTGCCGATACAGGTGGTGCAGCCATAGGCCGCCACGTCGAAGCCCAGCTTTTCAAGATAAGGCAGCAAGCCGGTTTTGGTCAGGTAGTCGGTGACGACGCGCGATCCCGGGGCCAGGGAGGTCTTGATGTGCTTGGGCACTGTCATGCCGGCTTCGACGGCTTTCTTGGCCATCAGGCCCGCCGCCAGCAATACGCTGGGGTTGGAGGTGTTGGTGCAAGAGGTAATGGCGGCGATCAGGATATCGCCGTTCCTGACTTGTGTTCCGGCGCTGGTGGTGAATACCTGGGCAAGTTTTTCGGGCGGCTGGTTGAAGCCGGCGGCGGACTGTTCCGTGTACAGGCGGGTAAACGTATTCTTGACGTCGCCCAGTTCGATGCGATCTTGCGGACGCTTGGGACCGGCCAGAGAGGGGGTGACCGTGGACAGGTCCAGCGTAATAAGCTGGGTATAGCCGATGTCCTTGGCCTTGGGCACGCCGTACATGCCCTGCGCCTTGAAATAGGATTTCAGGGCGTCGATTTCATCCTGGCTGCGGCCGGTGCCCTTGAAGTATTCGATAGTGCGGTCGTCGACCGGGAAAAAGCCCATGGTGGCGCCGTATTCGGGCGCCATATTGCCGATCGTGGCGCGGTCGGTGACCGACAGGCTGGATGTGCCTTCGCCGCAGAACTCCACAAACTTGCCCACGACTTTCTGTTTGCGCAGCAGTTCGGTAATGGTCAGCACCAGATCGGTGGCGGTTACGCCGCCGCGCAATTCGCCCTTGAGTTCCACGCCCACGACGTCCGGGGTAAGAATATAGACCGGCTGGCCCAGCATGCCGGCTTCGGCTTCGATGCCGCCCACGCCCCAGCCCACCACGCCGATACCGTTGATCATGGTCGTATGGCTGTCGGTGCCGACCAGGGTGTCGGGATAATAGACATTGTTATTGGCGTCGCAGTGCACGCCGCGCGCTAGGTGTTCCAGATTGACCTGATGGACAATGCCGAATCCCGGGGGTACCACGCCGAAAGTGTCGAAGGCCTGCATGCCCCATTTCATGAATTCGTAGCGCTCCTGGTTGCGCTTGAATTCAAGCTTCATGTTCAGGTCGAGCGCATCCTTGGTGCCGAAATAGTCGATCATGACCGAATGGTCGACGACCAGATCCACGGGCACCAGGGGTTCGATGCTTTTTGGATTCTTGCCCATTTTGGCGGCAACCGAACGCATGGCGGCGATATCGGCCAAGAGCGGTACGCCGGTGAAGTCTTGCAGCACGACGCGGGCCACCACGAACGGGATTTCGGTGTTGCGTTTGGCCTTGGGTTTCCAGGCGGCCAGTTGTTTGATATGTTTTTCGGTGATTTTCTTGCCGTCGCAATTGCGCAGCACGGATTCCAGCACGATCCGGATCGATATGGGCAGCCGCTGGATGTCTATGCCCAGCGTTTCGCCAAGCGCCGGCAAGGAATAGAACTGGGCCGTTTTACGCCCGATCTTGAACTTTTGTAAGCTGTTGAACGTGTTGTGCGACATAGAGAACTCCGGGTTATGGACGTGGGGGCTTTCTTGATTGGGCAGGTACGATGCTGGCGCGGTGTGGCTTGCGTCTTATATTTTAGGCCCGTTTTCGCCGCTTATGGAATGAAAAAAACTCTCTGTGCATCGCACAGAGAGTTTTTTTCATGTGTCCAGGCCGTTTCCGGCCTGGACGAGCGTGGGCTGGATCAGCGGGCCAGGCCGGCTTTCTCCGGCCCGCGCCTATACGCTGACCGAGTCGGCGATTTCCTGGAACTCGTCGATCTGGTCGAAGTTCATGTAGCGGTAGATCTGTGTCGCTGTCCGCGTTGAGCACGCCCATGTCGGCCATGTACTCGTCCCTGGTCGGGATGCGGCCCAGGCTTCGAGCAGATCGCGGCCAGCTCGGCCGAGCCGAGGTACACGTTGGTGTTCTTGCCCAGGCGGTTCGGGAAGTTGCGCGTGCTGGTCGACATGACCGTCGCGCCTTCGCGCACCTGCGCCTGGTTGCCCATGCACAGCGAGCAGCCCGGCATTTCCATGCGCGCGCCGGCGCTGCCGAGCACGCCGTAGTGGCCTTCCTCGGTCAGCTGCTGCTGGCGTCCATCTTGGTCGGCGGCGCGACCCACAGCTTGACCGGGATGTCGCGCTTGCCTTCGAGCAGCTTGGAGGCCGCGCGGAAGTGGCCGATGTTGGTCATGCACGAGCCGATGAACACTTCGTCGATCTTGGCGCCGGCCACTTCCGACAGCGTCTTCACGTCGTCGGGATCGTTCGGGCAGGCCACGATCGGCTCGTGGATGTCGGCCAGGTCGATCTCGATCACGGCGGCGTATTCGGCGTCGGCGTCGGGCTCGAGCAGCTGCGGATTGGCCAGCCAGGCTTCCATGCGCTGTGATGCGGCGGTCCAGCGTGCGCTCGTCTGCGTAGCCGTTGGCGATCATCCACTTCATCAGCGTGATGTTGCTGTTGATGTACTCGATGATCGGTTCCTTGTTCAGGTGCACCGTGCAGCCGGCGGCCGAGCGCTCGGCCGAGGCGTCGGACAGCTCGAACGCCTGTTCGACCTTCAGGTCGGGCAGGCCTTCGATCTCGAGGATGCGGCCGGAGAAGATGTTCTTCTTGCCCTTCTTCTCCACCGTCAGCAGGCCTGCCTTGATGGCGTACAGCGGAATCGCGTTGACCAGGTCGCGCAGGGTGACGCCGGGCTGCATCTTGCCCTTGAAGCGCACCAGCACCGATTCGGGCATGTCCAGCGGCATCACGCCGGTGGCGGCGGCGAAGGCCACCAGGCCCGAGCCGGCCGGGAAGCTGATGCCGATCGGGAAGCGGGTGTGCTGATCGCCGCCGGTGCCGACGGTGTCGGGCAGCAGCAGGCGGTTCAGCCAGCGAGTGGATCACGCCGTCGCCCGGGACGCAGCGAAATGCCGCCGCGGGTGCTGATGAAGTCCGGCAGCTCGTGGTGCGTCTTGACGTCGACCGGCTTCGGGTAGGCCGCCGTGTGGCAGAACGACTGCATCACCAGGTCGGCCGAGAAGCCCAGGCAGGCCAGGTCTTTCAGTTCGTCGCGGGTCATCGGGCCGGTGGTGTCCTGGCTGCCGACCGAGGTCATCTTGCGGCTCGCAGTAGGTGCCGGGGCGCACGCCCTGGCCTTCGGGCAGGCCGCAGGCGCGGCCGACCATCTTCTGCGCCAGCGTGAAGCCCTTGCCGGTGTCGGCCGGGGCCTGACGGCAGGCGGAACAGCGTGGACGGCGGCAGGCCCAGCGCTTCGCGCGCCTTGGCGGTCAGGCCGCGGCCGATGATCAGCGGAATGCGGCCGCCGGCGCGCACTTCGTCGAACAGCACGTCGCTCTTGACCTTGAATTCGGCGATGACCTCGCCGTTCTTCAGCGCCTTGCCTTCGTAGGGGCGCAGTTCGACCACGTCGCCCATGTCCATCTTGGACACGTCGAGCTCGATCGGCAGCGCGCCGGCGTCTTCCATGGTGTTGTAGAAGATCGGGGCGATCTTGCCGCCCAGGCAGACGCCGCCGAAGCGCTTGTTCGGCACGAAGGGGATGTCTTCGCCGGTGAACCAGAGCACCGAGTTGGTGGCCGACTTGCGCGAAGAGCCGGTGCCGACCACGTCGCCGACGTAGGCGACCAGGTGGCCGTTCTGCTTGCAGGTCGTCGATGAACTTGATCGGGCCGCGCTTGCCGTCTTCCTCGGGCTTGATGCCGGGGCGCGCGATTCTTGAGCATCGCCAGCGCGTGCAGCGGGATGTCGGGACGGCTCCAGGCGTCGGGCGCGGGCGACAGGTCGTCGGTGTTGGTTTCGCCGGTCACCTTGAAGACGGTGACGGTGATGCTTTGCGGCACTTCGGGGCGGCTGGTGAACCACTCGGCATCGGCCCAGCTTTGCAGCACGGCCTTGGCGTTGGCGTTGCCCTTGTCGGCCTTTTCCTTGACGTCGTGGAAGTGGTCGAACATCAGCAGCGTCTTCTTCAGGCCTTCGGCGGCGATCGGCGCCGACTTCGGCGTCGTCGAGCAGATCGATCAGCGGGCTGATGTTGTAGCCGCCCAGCATGGTGCCCAGCAGTTCGGTGGCCTTGCGCGCGGATGATCAGCGGCACTGGTTTCGTTGCCATGCGCCACGGCGGCCAGGTAGGCTGGCCTTGACCTTGGCGGCGTCGTCGACGCCGGCGGGCACGCGGTGCGTCAGCAGGTCGACCAGGAACGCCTCTTCGCCGGCGGGCGGGTTCTTCAGCAGCTCGATCAGGTCGGCGGTTTGCTTGGCGGACAGCGGCAGCGGGCGGGATGCCGAGCGCGGCGCGTTCGGCGACGTGTTGGCGATAGGATTCCAGCATTGTGCATGCCCTTTTATTCGAGGATGAATGGAGAATTGCTTTTCCCAATTGTAGAAGGAAGCCGCAGTGGAAGCAATTGTCTTATATCTTATATAAGACTCGAAGGTGAAGATGTTGTGTTTATACCGCTAGTCAACAGATATCCTAGGGCGAATGGCGCTTACTTAGGCTGCTGCGGACACGGCCAGCAGACGACTCAAGCAATCCCAGTCAAGATGCACCCCGTCAGCAAAAATGACCCAAATATCCCCTGCTCAGTCACAACATCCTGGCATCGCTTCCGCCAACACTGTTGAGCCAGGTAAGCGCCATTCGTCCTAGGCCAGCAGGTCGGCGTATTCCGGGTGCCGGCGCATATAGGCGGCGGCATAACTGCATATCGGGCGTACCGCCCAGCCCTGTTCCCTGGCGGTGTCCAGCGCGAATTTGGTGATGTCCCCCGCTATGCCGCGCCCGCCGACGGCCTCGGGCACGCCCGTATGCATGATAGCCATGACCCCGTTCTGCAGTTCGTATTCCAGTACGCTGAGTATGTCGTCTTCTGTCCATTCGAAGCGTTGCTTCTCGGGATTGTGGTGGATATTGCGGCTCATGCGGGACTCCGGGTGACTGGTTGTGATGAGGGTCAGGGGCTCATTGTAAGCAGGATCAAGGCCCACAGCAGCAGCATGGCGGCAAGCCCGACGAAACATCCGCCCCAAAGGCCGATCAGGGGCCATTTGATGCCTGAGGATACCTCGTTGGGTTGCACATGCGCGAGCAGTCGATTGGCCTGGCCGGCGATCCAGAATTTGCTTTTGGGAAAGCAAAGCCGCAGGAAGTAGTCGAGCAATATCGTGGCGCGGATTACAAACGAATAGCGTTCCCAGGGGCGCTGCTTGAGATAGGGGTGCAGCAATACCTCGTTGGTTTTGCGCAGCCGGAAAAGCAACAGGACGAGTCCCGATACCAGCGATGTCATGGCGCAGGCGACCAGCAGGGTAAAGGCTAAGGGCAAGGCATAAAGCACGAAAGTTTCGAACATGGGGGCGGGATAGACGGCAAAAGGTATGAAAAGAAAAGGCCTTGCTTTTGAGGGCGTAAAGGCGCTTGCGGCAAGAGCGCGGCGCTTTTCTATTAAATCATATTGGCGGTCGCTGGCGGATTTCTTGAAAGATTCAGAACGCGTCGCCAGGCACGCGGACCCATCCCTCCATCAGCACACGGGCGCTGCGGCTCATGATGGCCTTGGTGACCGCCCAGTCGCTGCCTTCCTGGCGGGCCTCCGCGCCTACCCGCAGCGTGCCCGAGGGATGGCCGAAGCGCACGGCATTGCGCTCGCCGCCGCCGGCGGCCAGATTAACCAGCGTTCCCGGAATCGCCGCCGCGGCGCCAATGGCGACGGCGGCCGTGCCCATCATGGCGTGGTGCAGCTTGCCCATGGACATGGCGCGCACCAGCAGGTCGATGTCGCCGGCGCCAACCTGTTTTCCGCTGGAAGAGACGTAAGCGGCGGGCTTGGCGACGAAAGCGACTTTCGGCGTGTGCTGGCGCTGGGCGGCTTCATCGAGATGTTTGATGAGGCCCATGCGCAGCGCGCCATGGGCGCGGATGGTTTCGAACATCGCCAGCGCCTTGGGGTCGCCGTTGATGGCGTCCTGCAGTTCGGTGCCGGTATAGCCGACGTCCTCGGCATTGACGAAGATGGTCGGAATGCCGGCATTGATCATGGTGGCTTTCAAGCGTGCCGACGCCGGGCACCTCGAGATCGTCGACCAGCTTGCCGGTGGGGAACATGGAGCCGCCCGCGCCTTCTTCGTCCGCGGCCGGATCCATGAACTCAAGCTGCACTTCGGCGGCGGGGAAGGTCACGCCGTCGAGTTCGAAGTCGCCGGTTTCCTGCACGGCGCCGTGGGTGATGGGCACATGCGCGACGATGGTCTTGCCGATGTTGGCCTGCCAGATGCGCACCGTTGCCGATGCCGTCTTGCGGAATGCGGCTGGCGTCGATCAGGCCGTTGCTGATGGCGAAGGGCCCCACGGCGGCCGAGAGATTGCCGCAGTTGCCGCTCCAGTCGACGAAGGCTTTGTCGATGGAGACCTGGCCGAACAGGTAGTCGACGTCGTGGCCGGGCCGGCTGCTTTTGGACACGATGACGGTCTTGCTTGTGCTGGAGGTGGCGCCGCCCATGCCGTCGGTTTGCTTGCCGTAGGGATCGGGGCTGCCGATGACGCGCATCAGCAGCGCATCGCGCGCCGCGCCGGGCGCTTGCGCGGCCGCGGGCAGATCTTGCAGGCGGAAGAACACGCCTTTGCTGGTGCCGCCGCGCATGTAGGTGGCGGGGATTTTGATCTGAGGTGCATGAGCCATGGAAATTTCTCCTAGTTCTTTAAGCGGTTGCGGCCGATTCCAGGAAGTCCTGGGCAAAACGCTGCAACACGCCGCCGGCTTCGTAGATGGATACTTCTTCCGCGGTGTCGAGGCGGCAGGTGACGGGGACTTCGACGCGTTCGCCGTTCTTGCGGTTGATGACCAGGGTCAGCGTGGCGCGCGGCGTGCGTTCGCCGATGACGTCGAAGGTTTCGGTGCCGTCGATGCCCAGCGTCTTGCGGTTTTCGCCCGGCTTGAACTCCAGCGGCAGCACGCCCATGCCGACCAGGTTGGTGCGGTGGATGCGCTCGAAGCCTTCGGCGACGATGGCTTCGACGCCCGCCAGGCGCACGCCCTTGGCGGCCCAGTCGCGCGAAGAGCCCTGGCCGTAGTCGGCGCCGGCGATGATGATCAGCGGCTGCTTGCGCTCCATGTAGGTTTCGATGGCTTCCCACATGCGCGCGACCTTGCCTTCCGGCTCGATGCGCGCCAGCGAACCCTGCTTGACCTTGCCGTTCGTCCCGGACCATCTCGTTGAGCAGCTTCGGGTTGGCGAAGGTGGCGCGCTGCGCGGTCAGGTGATCGCCGCGGTGGGTTGCGTAGGAGTTGAAGTCTTCTTCCGGCAGGCCCATCTTGGCCAGGTATTCGCCGGCGGCGCTGTCGCCATGATGGCGTTGGACGGCGACAGGTGGTCGGTGGTGATGTTGTCGCCGCAGCACCGCCAGCGGACGCATGCCCTTGAGCGTGCGCTCGCCGGCCAGCGCGCCTTCCCAGTACGGCGGGCGGCGGATGTAGGTGCTCATGCGGGCGCCAGTCGTACAGCGGGCTGAGCTGTCTCGCTCGCTGTCTACGCTGGACGGCGAACATCGGTTCGTAGACCTGGCGGAACTGCTGCGGGCTTGACGCTGGCGGCGACGATGGCGTCGATCTCCTCGTCGGTCGGCCAGATGTCCTTCAGGCGTGACCGGCTTGCCGTCTTTGTCCATGCCCAGCACGTCTTTCTCGATGTCGAAGCGGATGGTGCCGGCGATGGCATAGGCGACCACCAGCGGCGGCGAGGCCAGGAAAGCCTGCTTCGCGTAGGGATGGATGCGGCCGTCGAAGTTGCGGTTGCCCGACAGCACTGCCGTCGCGTACAGGTCGCGGTCGATGATTTCCTTCTGGATCGCGGGATCCAGCGCGCCGCTCATGCCGTTGCAGGTGGTGCAGGCAAAGCCGACGATGCCGAAGCCCAGCTGTTCCAGCTCGGACAGCAGCTTGGCTTCTTCCAGGTACAGCTGCACCGTCTTGGAGCCCGGCGCCAGCGAGGTCTTGACCCAGGGCTTGCGGGTCAGGCCGCGCGCGTTGGCGTTGCGGGCCAGCAGGCCGGCGGCAATCACGTTGCGCGGGTTGCTGGTGTTGGTGCAACTGGTGATCGCGGCGATGATCACGGCGCCGTCGGGCATCAGGCCCGGCTTCGTTTTCCACCTTGCCCGGCGATGCCGCGCGCCGCCAGTTCGGAGGTCGGCACGCGCCGATGCGGGTTCGATGGCCCGGCGATGTTGCGAACGACGCTCGACAGGTCGAACTTGAGCACGCGCTCGTATTCGGCGTTCTTGAGGCTGTCGGCCCAGAGGCCGGCCTGCTTGGCATAGGTTTCCACCAGCTTGACCTGTTCATCGTCGCGGCCGGTAAGTTTCAGGTAATCGATGGTTTGCTGATCGATGTAGAACATCGCCGCGGTGGCGCCGTATTCCGGCGTCATGTTGGAGATCGTGGCGCGGTCGCCCAGGGTCAGGTGCGGACGCGCCTTCGCCATAGAATTCCAGGTATGCACCGATACGACCTTTTCGTTGCGCAGGAATTCGGTCAGCGCCAGCACGATGTCGGTCGCGGTGATGCCGGGCTGCGGCTTGCCTGTCAGTTCGACGCCGATGATATCGGGCAGGCGCATCCAGGAGGCGCGGCCCAGCATCACGCTTTCGGCCTCCAGGCCGCCCACGCCGATGGCGATCACGCCCAGCGCGTCGACGTGCGGGGTGTGGCTGTCCGTGCCTACACAGCGTATCCGGGTAGGCGACGCCGTCGCGCGCATGCACGACCGGCGACATCCGTTCCAGATTGATCTGGTGCATGATGCCGTTGCCGGGCGGAATCACATCGACGTTCTTGAACGCTTTCTTGGTCCAGTTGATGAAGTGGAAGCGATCATCGTTGCGGCGGTCTTCGATCGCGCGGTTCTTTGCGAAAGCATCTTTCTCGAAACCGCCATATTCGACAGCCAGCGAATGGTCGACGATCAGTTGCGTCGGCACCACGGGGTTGACCAGCGCAGGGTCGCCGCCTTTTGCCGCAATGGCGTCGCGCAGGCCGGCCAGATCCACCAGCGCTGTCTGGCCCAGGATGTCATGGCAAACCACGCGCGCCGGGAACCATGGGAAGTCCAGGTCTTGCCTGCGCTCGATAAGCTGCCCGAGCGAGGCAGTCAGCGTGGCGGGGTCGCAGCGGCGCACCAGGTTCTCGGCCAGCACGCGCGAGGTGTACGGCAGCTTGTCATAGGCGCCGGGCTGGATGGTATCGACCGCGGCATCGAGCATCGAAGTAGTCCAGTTTGGTGCCGGGTAGGGGTTTGCGGTTTGCAGTGTTCATGGCCTAGTGATGAAGGGAGGTAATGTTGTTCGGTAGGCGGCGGGAGCGGCCGGGCGCTGCGCCCGCCGCGTCCCCCTTTCGCTATCAGCGCTTCGAGAGCGGCACGAACTTCTGGTCGTCCGGGCCGATATAGTTGGCGCTCGGGCGGATGATCTTGTTGTCGATGCGCTGCTCAATGATATGCGCGGACCAGCCGGCGGTACGGGCAATCACGAACAGCGGCGTGAACATGGCGGTAGGCACGCCCATCATGTGGTAGGACACGGCCTAGAACCAGTCCAGGTTCGGGAACATCTTCTTTGCGTCCCACATCACGCATTCAAGGCGTTCGGCAATGTCGAACATCTTCATGCTGCCCGGCTTCCTTGGACAGTTTGCGCGCGACTTCCTTGATGACCTTGTTGCGCGGGTCCGATACCGTATAAACCGGATGTCCGAAACCGATCACGACTTCTTTGTTTTCCACGCGGCGGCGGATGTCGGCTTCGGCTTCGTCGGGGGTGTCGTAGCGCTTCTGGATTTCGAAAGCGACTTCATTGGCGCCGCCGTGCTTGGGGCCGCGCAGCGCGCCGATGCCGCCGGCAATCGCCGAGTACATATCGGATCCCGTGCCGGCAATAACGCGGCTGGCGAAGGTCGAGGCGTTGAATTCGTGCTCGGCGTAAAGGATCAGCGATGTGTGCATGGCGCTCACCCATTCTTCGCTGGGCTCGGTGCCGTGCAGCAGGTGCAGGAAATGGCCGCCGATGCGAGTCGTCGTCGGTCTCGCACGTCGATGAAGCGGCCGTTATGGCTGAAGTGGTACCAGTACAAAAGCAGCCGAACCCAGATTGGCCATCAGGCGATCCGCGATGTCGCGCGCATCGGGGGCGTTGTGGTCGTCTTTCTCGGGCAGCACGCAGCCCAGCACCGACACGCGCGGTGCGCATGACATCCATGGGATGGCTGGCGGCGGGCAGCGCTTCCAGTGCGCTTTGCAGTGCGGCGGGCAGGCCGCGCAGGCCGCGCAGCTTTGCTTTGTAGGCGTTGCAGTTCCGCCTTGTTGGGCAGCTTGCCGTGCACCAGAAGGTGGGCGATTTCTTCGAATTCGCAGGTCTCGGCGATATCCAGGATGTCGTAGCCGCGGTAGTGCAGGTCGTTGCCGCTGCGGCCGACGGTGCACAAGGCGGTGTTGCCCGCGACGACGCCCGACAGGGCAACGGATTTCTTGGGCTTGGGACCTGCTTTGGTGTCTTTCACTTCGGTAGTAGCCATGTCGCGATTCCTTGGAGTTTGATTCGATTTGCCTTGTTGAACAAGCGCATCAAGGCTCGGTAGCCGGCGCGCATGGCCGGCAAGACGTGTTGTCTTCGTGGGGGCAATGGGCCTGCCGCGTACCGGAAGTCTATAAAGACAAGGCCCGCATCACGGGGCCTTGTCTGGGACTGATTACTTCAGCAGGTCTTGCACTCCGTCGCGCTCTTCGAGCAGCTCTTTCAGGGTGAAGTCCATGCGCTCGCGCGAGAAGGCGTCGATTTCAAGGCCTTCGATGCGAGTGTATTCGCCGTTCGCGGTAATGACCGGCACCCCGTAAATGATGCCTTTGGGAATGCCGTAGGAGCCATCGGAAGGGATGCCCATGGTGACCCATTTGCCATTCGAGCCCAGCACCCAGTCGTGGATGTGATCGATGGCGGCATTGGCCGCGGAGGCGGCCGAGGACAAGCCGCGCGCCTCGATGATGGCGCCGCCGCGCTTGCCTACGGTCGGGATAAAGGTGTCGCGGTTCCAGGCGTCATCGTTGATCAGGCCGGACAGGCTTGCGCCGCCAACGGTGGCGAAGCGGATGTCGGGATACATGGTGGGCGAGTGATTGCCCCAGACGATGAGCTTTTCGATATCGGCGACAGGCTTGCCGGATTTGGCGGCCAATTGCGACAGGGCGCGGTTGTGGTCCAGGCGCAGCATGGCGGTAAAGTTCTTGGCAGGAAGGTCGGGCGCCGAGTTCATGGCGATGTAGGCATTGGTGTTGGCCGGATTGCCTACCACCAGGACCTTGACATTGCGGCTGGCGACGTCGTTGAGCGCGCGGCCTTGCGCGGTAAAGATTTGGGCGTTGACTTGCAGCAAATCCTTGCGTTCCATGCCGGGGCCGCGGGGCCGCGCGCCTACCAGCAGGGCGATGTCGACATCCTTGAACGCTTCGCGCGCATCACCGTGGGCGGTCATGCCCTGGAGCAGCGGGAAAGCGCAATCGTCAAGTTCCATCATGACGCCTTTGAGCGCCTTCTGGGCTTTTTCGTCGGGGATTTCGAGCAACTGGAGAATAACGGGCTGATCCTTGCCGAGCATTTCGCCCGAAGCAATACGGAACAGCAAGGCGTAACCGATCTGGCCGGCAGCACCGGTGACGGCGACACGCATGGCGGGTTTGGACATGAACAATCTCCCGTGGGTAATAGGAATGAGTAGGTACAGACAACAACTAGTGTAATTCTTTTGGGTGCCCATACACGGCATGTACAGGCAATATCTTGCAGGCGCTGGGCCGATGCGGAGCGCGTAACCGTGACGTGCTAGATTAGCCAAATTTGGATGTATCGTCAAACATCTTATATCTTATATAAGACAGAAGAGTGTTAGACAGAAAGCGCCAGCCGTGCGAAAATGAAAGGCGCTGTGCGAATGTTTTTTCAATACGCTTTACCGATACGGTATCAACTTGCCCCATGTCCAATAACCCCTTGACGGATCGAGCTCCAGACTCCGATCGCTCTGCCAGCAGCGCGGCGTTCAGCCCGTTGTATCAGCAGATCAAAGGCTTGTTGCTGCAAAGCCTGGATCGCGGCGAATGGAAGCCGGGCGAGGCCATTCCCAGCGAACTCGAATTGGCCGCGCGTTTCCAGGTAAGCCAGGGCACGGTGCGCAAGGCAATCGACGATCTCGCGGCCGAAAACCTGTTGCTGCGGCGGCAGGGCAAGGGCACATTCGTTGCCACCCATCACGAAGCCCGGGTGCGCTTCCGCTTCTTGCGCCTGACGCCCGACGACGACCGGCAGCCGGTTTCGGGCAGCCGCATCCTTGAATGCCGGCGCGTCAAGGCGCCCGCCGATATCGCGGCCCTGCTCGACTTGCGTACCGCCGACATGGTGGTGAATATGCGCCGCATTCTTTCGTTCGACCAGATTCCCACCATTCTTGACGACATCTGGTTGCCCGGCGCGGCGTTTCGCGGCCTCACCATCGATTCGCTGGCGCGCTACCGCGGTCCCCTGTACGCCTTGTTCGAATCCGAGTTCGGCGTCAGCATGGTGCGCGCCGACGAAAAAATACGCGCCGTCTCGGCCACCCAGGACGAGGCCGACGCACTTCAGATCACGCTTGCCAGCCCTTTGCTGCAGGTCGAGCGGGTGTCTTATACCTACGGCGACCGCCCCATGGAAGTCCGCAGGGGCTTGTACGTAACAGAGCGGTTCCATTACAAGAACAGTTTGAATTGATTAAGGTTTTTTTTCCATTTGATGCAGTTCGCCGAAATAGGCGAAAATACCAGTAGCGCTTTGCAATAAATTATTTGTTATAACTCGAGGCCATCATGTCCGATCCAGCTTCAAAGCCACGTCCGCAGTTTCGCAATCTAAGCATTCCGCAGATCATGAGCTATCGCCTGCCTTTGGCGGGAAAAACGTCAATCCTGCACCGTCTCAGCGGCGCTTTGTTGTTCGTCTGTCTACCGTTGGTCATTTTGCCGCTGTTCGCGCTTAGCGTGACGTCGCCGGAAAGCTACGCAAGCATCCAGTCGTGGGTTGCCAATCCGCTCTGCAAGCTGGTCCTGCTGGTTCTCATATGGGGCTATCTGCATCACTTCTGTGCCGGTATCCGCTACCTGATTCTCGATCTGCATATTGGCAACGACAAGGTTTCCGCACAGAAAACCGCCGGAGTGGTGCTGGGGGTCAGCCTGGCGCTGACGCTGGTTTTCGGTCTTAAACTGTTTGGGGTGTGGTAATGGCGACTCAAGAACGTCTTGGCACGAAACGCCTGGTGGTCGGTGCGCATTACGGCACCATCGATTTCATTGTTCAGCGCGTTACGGCCGTTATCATGGCCGTCTACACACTGGTGCTTTTTGCCGGAATCATTTTCACCCCTGAAATGAATTTCGATAACTGGCGCGGCCTGTTTACCTTTACTTGCCTGGGTCTGCCTGTCGGGTCCCTGTTGGCCACGCTGGCGTTTTTATCGCTCGCCTGGCATGCCTGGATAGGTGTGCGCGACATCTGGATGGACTACGTCCGCTCCGCCGGCCTGCGCCTGTTGCTGCAGGTACTGACCATCTTGTGGCTGGTGGGCGCTGTCGTCTTTTTTGCAAAAATTCTCTGGAGCTTATAAGCCGTGGCTGCTGTCAAAGATTCCTTACCGCGCCGCCAGTTTGATGTGGTGGTCGTAGGCGCCGGCGGGGCCGGCATGCGTTGCTCGTTGCAACTGGCGCAGGCCGGCTTGTCCGTCGCTGTCTTGTCCAAAGTGTTCCCGACCCGTTCGCACACGGTTGCCGCCCAGGGCGGTGTCAGTGCTTCGCTGGGCAACATGAGCGAAGATAGCTGGTACTGGCACATGTACGATACCGTCAAGGGTTCCGACTGGCTCGGCGACCAGGACGCTATCGAATTCATGTGCCGCGAAGCGCCCAATGCCGTCTACGAGCTCGAGCATTTCGGCATGCCTTTCGACCGCAACCCGGATGGCACGATCTATCAGCGGCCTTTCGGCGGCCACACGGCCAATTTCGGCGAAAAGCCGGTGCAGCGCGCCTGTGCCGCCGCCGACCGCACCGGTCACGCCATGCTGCATACGCTGTATCAGCGCAATGTGGCCGCGCGCACCCAGTTCTTTGTCGAATGGATGGCGCTCGACCTGCTGCGCAATCAAGACGGCGATGTCCTGGGCGTGACGGCGCTTGAAATGGAAACCGGCGAAATATACGTGCTTGAAGCCAAGCAAACCGTGCTTGCCACGGGCGGCGCGGGCCGCATCTGGGCCGCATCGACCAATGCTTTCATCAATACCGGCGACGGCCTGGGCATGGCTGCCCGTGCGGGCTTTCCATTGCAGGACATGGAGTTCTGGCAGTTCCACCCAACCGGCGTCGCCGGCGCGGGCGTGCTGATTACCGAGGGCGTGCGCGGCGAAGGCGGAATCTTGCTGAACAAGGACGGCGAACGCTTCATGGAGCGCTATGCTCCAACGCTCAAAGACTTGGCCCCGCGCGATTTCGTTTCGCGCTCAATGGACCAGGAAATCAAGGAAGGCCGCGGTTGCGGCGATGGCAGCTACGTCGTGCTCAAGCTCGACCACCTGGGCGCCGAAACCATACAGAAACGCTTGCCGTCGATCCGCGAGATCGCCATCAAGTTTGCCAACGTCGATCCCATCAAGGATCCGATTCCCGTGGTGCCGACCATACACTATCAAATGGGCGGCATCCCGACCAATATCTATGGCCAGGTCGTCAGCGTGGCCAATGGCGAAACCAAGGCTGTCAATGGCTTGTACGCCATCGGCGAATGTGCCGCCACGTCAGTGCATGGCGCCAACCGCCTGGGCACCAATTCCCTGCTTGACCTGATCGTGTTTGGCCGTTCGGCGGGCAACCATATTGTCCAGACGCACCCCGAGCGCCAGCATGCGCACCAGCCTATCCCCGAGTCGGCTATCGATTTCTCGCTGGATCGCGTCAACAAGCTGGAAACTCGCACTTCCGGCAATAAAACGCAAGACGTCGGCAATGCCATACGCGTCGCCATGCAGCATCACTGCGGCGTGTTCCGCACGGTCGACCTTCTGAACAAGGGCGTGGACGCTATCGACAGCCTGGTTCCTCAAGTGGAAAACCTCTACTTCCAGGACAAATCCAAGGTTTTCAATACCGCGCGCATCGAAGCGCTTGAAGTCACCAACATGATAGAAGTGGCGCGCGCCACGACCAAGTCGGCCGCCAATCGTCTGGAAAGCCGGGGCGCGCATGCGCTGGACGACCATCCCGAACGCGACGACGTGAATTGGCTGCGCCATACATTGTGGTTCTCCGAAGGCAGCCGTCTGGATTACAAGCCGGTGCAAATGAAGCCGCTTACCGTAGACAGCTTCCCGCCCAAAGCACGGACCTTCTAAGCAGGATATCGAAATGAGCCAAAAACGTATCGTCAAGTTTGAAATCTATCGCTACGATCCTGACAAGGACGAGCGGCCCTATATGCAAAAGCTCGAGGTCGAGCTGCAGCCTACCGACAAAATGCTGCTCGATGCCATTATCCGCATCAAGAGCGATGTCGACGATAGCCTGGCTATCCGCCGCTCGTGCCGCGAAGGCGTGTGCGGTTCCGATGCCATGAATATCAACGGCAAGAACGGCCTGGCATGCACGACCAACCTGCTCGAACTGAAACAGCCTATCGTGCTCAAGCCTTTGCCCGGTCTGCCGGTGGTGCGCGATCTCATCGTCGACATGACGCACTTCTTCAACCAGTATCACTCGGTCAAGCCCTTCCTGATCAACGATCAGCCGCCGCCTGAAAAAGAGCGCCTGCAAACCCCCGAGGCGCGCGACGAACTCAATGGCCTGTACGAATGCATCCTGTGCGCCTGTTGCTCCACGGCATGCCCGTCGTTCTGGTGGAACCCCGATAAATTCGTCGGCCCGGCCGGCCTGTTGCAGGCTTACCGCTTTATTGCAGACAGCCGCGACGAAGCCATCGGCGAGCGCCTCGACAACCTTGAAGATCCGTATCGCCTGTTCCGCTGCCATACCATCATGAATTGCGCCGATGTCTGTCCGAAGGGGCTGAATCCGTCCCATGCGATCGGCAAGATCAAGGAAATGCTGGTTCGCCGCACCATATAGGTTTGAATTACCGATGAGAAAGTTATCAGAACTGGAGCGCGCCCGTCTTCGATGGCGTGCGCGTCGGGGTCTGCTAGAAAATGACCTGATCATCACCCGATTTTTGGATCAATACGAAGCCGATTTAACCGATGTCGATGTATCTGCCTTGACCTTGCTGTTCGAGATGGACGACAACGATTTGCTTGATGTGTTGCTGGCTCGCGGCGAACTGTATGGGGTATACGATAAGCCCGATATTCGCCGTTTGGTCGAGCAAATGCAAAAGCTCTAACCTTTAAGGAAAATGTGATGCAATTGTCAGATAAAAAAGCCACTCTATCGTTCTCTGATGGCAGCGCCCCGATCGAGTTCCCGGTATACGAGGGTACCGTCGGCCCCGAAGTCATCGATATCCGCAAACTATACGGCCAGACGGGCATGTTCACCTATGACCCGGGCTTTCTCTCGACGGCATCGTGCGAGTCGGGCATTACCTACATTGACGGCGACAAAGGCGAATTGCTGTATCGCGGCTACCCCATCGACCAGCTCGCGCAAAAGTGCGACTTCATGGATATCTGCTACCTGATCCTGAATGGCGATCTTCCCGGCGGTGCGGAAAAGACCGAATTCGATACCCTGGTCACGCACCACACCATGGTCAACGAGCAATTGCATTTCTTCCTGCGCGGTTTTCGCCGCGACGCGCATCCCATGGCGGTCCTGATCGGCCTGGTGGGAGCCCTGTCGGCTTTCTATCACGACTCCACCGACATCACTAACCCGCATCATCGCCATGTATCGGCTATCCGCCTGATCGCCAAAATGCCTACATTAGTAGCCATGGCGTACAAGTATTCGCAGGGCCAGCCTTTCATTTATCCGCAAAACGATTTGTCCTACACGGGCAACTTCCTGCGCATGATGTTCGCCACGCCTTGCGAAGAATACAAAGTCAATGATGTCGTCGAGCGCGCCCTGGATCGTATTTTCATCCTGCACGCCGACCATGAACAAAACGCATCCACTTCCACGGTGCGCTTGTGCGGTTCTTCGGGCACCAACCCGTTTGCGGCTATCGCCGCCGGCGTCGGCTGCTTGTGGGGTCCCGCTCACGGCGGCGCCAACGAAGCCTGCCTGCAAATGCTCGAAGAATTGCAGGCCAATGGCGGGGTTGCCAAGGTCGGCGAATTCATGGAGCAGGTCAAGGACAAGAATTCGGGCGTCCGCCTGATGGGCTTTGGCCATCGCGTCTACAAGAATTACGATCCGCGCGCCAAGCTCATGCAGGAAACCTGCAAGGAAGTGCTGGCGGCCCTGGGCCTGGAAAACGATCCTCTATTCAAGCTGGCGATGGAAGTCGAGCGCATTGCCCTGGAAGATCCTTACTTCGTCGAGCGCAAGCTTTACCCGAATGTCGATTTCTATTCGGGCATCGTCCAGCGCGCCATCGGCATTCCCACTTCGCTGTTCACGGCCATCTTCGCACTGGCCCGCACAGTGGGCTGGATTGCCCAGTGGAATGAAATGCTGTCCGATTCCGATTACAAGATCGGCCGCCCGCGCCAGTTGTACACCGGTTCGGTAACGCGCGACGTTCCCGCCGGCCGTTGATATCGGGTAAATGAAAGGGCGCTTTGCCTTGCGCGGGCGCTTATTTGAAAATTCCGACCCGCTTTTACGCTTGTAAAATACCCCCTGAAAACCAGGTATCTGTCCTGGTTTTCAGGGGGTATTTCATTGAATGGTGCCGAAAAGGGTGCCGAATTACGTGCCTTCGCTGATCGGGTCCGTCGTCAGCGTATCCTTGTTTTTTCAGATGGGGCAATCAGCCCGCCAGGCCCAGGCGCCGCGCCAAGGCCACCAGTTTTTCCGCGCGGGCAATAAAAGGGCCATCCACCAGGCGGCCGTCGACAACGAAGGCGCCGGTGCTGGTGGTTGTTGCGTTTTTTGTCGCCTCAACCACTCGCAACGCATGATCAATATCCGTTTGCGAAGGCCGGAACACCTGATTGGCGAGATCGATTTGCGTCGGGTGTATGCAGCTTTTACCGGCAAATCCCAATTCATGCGCCTCTTGGGCATCCGCGGTGTAACCCTGGGGGTTGGCAATGTCCACATACGCACCGTCGTAGGCATCGATGCCGGCTTCGCCGGCCGCCATGCGGACTTGGATTCGAACGAATTGCTGGGCCGAGCGTTCGCCTGAAATAATGCCCAACGGCGAAAACAGGTCGCCGTAGCCGATTTGCAGTCCCGCGACACGGGGGTGGGCGGTAGCAATGTCGGCCGCAAGGCGCAGCCCGCGAGGCGATTCAATATTGGCCAGTATGCCGATGGGCCGGCCTATGCCGCGCTGCGCCTCCAGCTTTTCCAATAAGGCGGCGGCGCGCTTGATTGTTTGCGCATCTTCGACTTTAGGCAAATTCACCATATCCAGACCGTGCCAGACACAGGCTTGCAAATCCGCCGCGAAATGCTCGGTATCCATGGCATTGGTGCGAACCACCATGATTTTTTTGTGGCTCGCTTGTTGTTGCAGATGGCGGCTGAGATGTTCGCGTGCCTGCGCCTTGCGATCTTCATGCACGGCGTCTTCCAGGTCAAAGGAAATGGCATCGGCATTGCTGCGCAACGCTTTTTCGAACAATTCCGGCCGCGATGCGGGAACAAACAATTTACTGCGCATAAAAATTATTCTCCTGGGCCTTAGCTGTTATTTTATATATTGTACGCAAAATAATATACTATAAATGCTTTCAGCCGCTATCGAATGGGAAGCGAATTCCTCGATTGCATCCCCATAGCATTTATTCCTCTTACGGAGAAATTCCGATGTTCAGCAAATTCAAAGCGTTATTGATGCTGCCCGTTGTGTGTTCGGCGTTCGTGGTATCGGCCGGCAATGCGGCGGCAGCCGAGGCCTGGCCGCAGCGCCCCATACGGCTGGTGGTGCCGTTTGTGCCGGGGGGCAGCAATGATGTGATCGCCCGCAAGCTGGGAGAAATCCTGGGCGAGTCCCTCGGGCAAAGTGTCGTGGTCGAAAACCGCGGCGGCGCGGGCGGCGTGGTCGGCTCCAATACCGTGGCAACCGCCAAGACCGACGGCTACACGTTTCTGTTCAGTTCCGGTTCATTGGCCACATCGGCCGCCGTGCAGAAAACCCCGTATGACCCGAATATGGCTTTCGATGCCGTGTCCCTGGTGGCAAGCGCTCCCTTTGTCGTGCTGACTCGCAAGGACTTTCCCGCCAAGAACATGAAGGATCTTATCGCCTATGCGAAAGCGCATCCGGGAAAAATCAACTTCGGCAGCGCCGGATTGGGCGACAGCACGCAACTGGCCACCGAATTGCTGGCGACCACCGCCGGCGTAACGATGCAGGCGGTCGGCTACAAGGGCATCTCTCCCGCGCAATTGGATTTAGTCGCGGGCCGTCTGGATCTCATCATTACAACCATGGCGTCGATAAGCGGCACTGCCACGGACAAGCTGCCGAAACTGGCTTTCACCAGCGCCAAGCGCGATCCGGATCATCCCGATATTCCTACGGTTACCGAGTCCACCGGCCTGAATTACGTCGTGGACATTTGGTGGGGGGTGTTCGCGCCGCATGGCGTACCGGCGGCAATCACGCAGCGCTTGAACAAGGAAATCGCCGCCGCGGTGGCGCAGCCGGAATTCGCCCAGTTCTTGAAAACGGCCGGGGCGCGTCCGGTTTCCTCGACGCCTCGGCATCTGCAGGATTTGCTCAAGAGCGATCTGGAGCAATGGACCATCACTGCCAAAAATGCCGGCATCAGTCAAAAATAAGCGAGTCTTCAAATCAGACACTGGGAATAGTTGTGCAAAACGCAAGCCCGCAACGGGCGAAGGTGGAAAGTATGGAAACGACAAGCAGCGCCATGGCAAATGACATGCATGGTATAGCGTCGCGGACTGAGACGGCCGATATTGCCGCGCAAGTGCTTAGCCTGAACAGCAAGGTCCGGACCGCGGCGTTGGGAAGAATCGGCCCGTTCGATCAGCCCGCCGATTTTCTGCAGACAGCGATGGCGCGCGCCGATGTGGTGGGTGGCTCAGGCGGGGCTGCGGGGGTTGCCAAGGCGGCGGCGCATCCATCGAATGGTGCGATCAAGGATGACAGCGTTCTGGGTCAGTCGCTGTTCGAGGCCTCCAAGGCTATCCGGTCGGGTGCGCTGACCTCGGAAGCCTTGACCAGCCATGCTCTGGAAAGAGCCCGGCTGGTGCAGCCCGAGATCAACGCTTTCATTGAAATTTGGGCCGGCCAGGCGCTTGAGCAGGCCCGTGCCTGCGACCGCGAACTGGCGGCTGGCATTTGGCGGGGGCCATTGCATGGGATTCCGCTGGCTCACAAGGATTGCTTCGAGCATGTGGGCCGGTCCATGACAGTTGGGTCGCGGGTCTTGCCGCGCAATCCTGGAACGCGGGACGCGACGGTGATTGCCCGTTTGCATCAGGCGGGCGCCGTTGACCTGGGCGCATTGAATCTTAACGAGATGGTGGCCGGCCCCACAGGGCAGAATCCGCATTTTGGAGATTGCTGCAATGCGCTGGATCCGACCCGCATCGCGGGCGGTTCGTCCAGCGGTTCGGGGGCGGCGGTAGCGGCCGGCGTGGTGTTTGGCGCGCTGGGCTCCGATACCGGCGGTTCGATCCGGATTCCCGCTTCCGTGCATGGCCTGTTCGGGCTCAAGCCCACCTATGGCCTCGTATCCCGGACCGGTTGTTTTCCGCGCGCATTCTCGCTGGATTGCGTGGGGCCGCTGACACGCAGCGCTCAGGATTGCGCCTTGATCCTGCAGGCAATCGCCGGGCGGGACGATAGGGATCCCACATCGATGCCCATGCCGGTTCCGGACTATGCCGCCGGGCTGGATTCCATGGCAGAGGGATCGCGCCTGGCGATACTCGATATTGCCGGCGTGGCCGACTGCGATCCGCAGGTACGCTCGGCGTTTGACGATTTTGTGGCCCGCGCCGAATCGCAATTCGGTTCGATAAGCCGCGTATCGTTTGCGGATATGTCGGCCTGCTATGCCATGAGCGACATCATGTCCAAGGTCGAGGCCGCCACCTTGCATGGGCAATGGATGCGCGAGAATCCTCAGCTTTATTCGCAGGCGGTTTATTCGCGCACAGAGCCGGGCTTGCACATTCCGGCGGTGCGCTATCTTGAAACGCTGACTGCCCGATCGAGATTGCTCGACGCGTTCCTGGATGGCCCGATGGCGCATGCCGATGTGCTGCTTTGCCCCACCATCCCCGTACCTGTGCCGACGCGCATCGAGGCCGATATGGAAGCCAAAGGGCGTGTTTTCGGCGTGGTGCCCATGCTTACCTGTTTGACGCGCCCCTTTAATTATCTGGGGGTTCCCGTGCTGACCATGCCCATGGGCAAAGACAGCGCGGGCATGCCGATGGGGGTGCAGTTGGTGGGGCGGCCGCTGGGCGAGGCGCGCTTACTGTCGCTGGCTCATGCGCTGTCCGTGTAGCCGATACTTGCCTGATAACGAATAACGGGGCGTTCCCGGCCCTTTGAAGGAATAACTGTGACACAAGCGGTAAACGACATATCCGATTCAATTTCCGTACCTGCGGCTCCGGGGCCGCTGGCCGGAATTCGAGTGCTCGACCTGAGCGCCTATATTGCCGGGCCTTATGGTTGCGCCTTGTTGGCCGATCAAGGCGCGGAAGTCATAAAAATCGAACCGCCCCAAGGCGATAATCTGCGCAAGTACCCCTCTACATTGCAGGAAGAAGGGCGCGCGTTTCTAGGCGTCAATCGCGGCAAGAAAGGGCTGGTTCTGGACCTCAAGCAAGAAGAGGGGTATCGGATATTGCTGGGCCTGGTGCGCGAGGCGGATGTCCTGGTGCATAATTTCCGGCCGGCGGTGCTGCCGCGCCTGCGCATCGATTACGAAACGCTCAGCCAGATTAATCCCCGTCTCGTTTATTGTGCGGTCAGCGGCTATGGCGAGTCGGGTCCGCTTAAGAACAAGGCCGGCTACGACCAGGTTTTGCAGTCCATGTCCGGCATCTGCGCCATGCAGGGTCCGCCCGGGCAGCCGCAAATCGTCTACGGTTCCGTGGTGGATTACTACGCATCGGCATTGTTGTCGGGCGGTATCGCTTCGGCGTTGTTTGCACGCGAGCGCACGGGCAAAGGTCAGTTCGTGGGCGTGTCCTTATTGCGCAGTGCGCTGGCCATGCAGTCCGCCAGGCTGGTGTGGGCCGAAGGAGAGCCGCGCGAGGTTTACCGCGACATGCGTTCCGGCGGCATTACCGGCCTGCACCCAACCCGTTCGGGCAGTTTGTATATTTCAGCGAACACACCGCATTTCTGGAAGGCATTATGCGAATTGGTCGGCGTGCCGGAATTGGCCGCCGACTCCCGCTACGACACGGTGCGCAAGCGCGCCGAGCATATCGATGAAATCGTGCCGCGTATTCGCGAGGCGCTGGCGGCGCGCACGGCGCTTGAATGGGAAGCGCTGTTCGGAGAGCGCGTGCCATGCGCGGCGGCCTTGCAGGTGGAAGATATGTTCGATCATCCGCAAGTGCTGGCGGAAGGCATGATGGAAAACTACACGCATCCCCTGGTGGGCAGCTACCGGGGGATGGCGCGGCCGGTCAAGTTCGGTCAAGGCGGCACGCCGGCGGTTGCGTCCGCGCCGGTGTTTGGCCAGCACTCGGCCGCCATTCTTGCCGACCTGGGCTATGGCGAACAGGATATCGCGCGGTTGAAACAGCAGGGTGTCATTGCGTGATATCGGGCTTGTCCGATCCATCGGGCGGCCACGGCCATGTTTATACGATAACGATAGTGCACGGAATCGGCCTGGGCCGGCTCCGTTCAAACAAGGAAAGAATATGCGGGAAATGACCCTCTGGGAATCGTATTTGACCGATCAGGATCGTGCTGTGCTGGCGCGGGGCCGGTTTGGCCGCCGCATGGGTTTTGGGCGCAGCCCGGCCATCGTGGTGATCGATGCCCAAAATTATATGGTTGGTGAACGCGGCAACGATGCGGCATGGCCGTCCAGTTGCGGCGACGTTGGCCGCAAGGCGCTCGCGGAAATCGCCAATGTCGTCGATTGCGCGCAGCAGTCGAAAATTCCATGCTTTTTCACCCGCTTCGAAGTGGAACGCGATGGCAGCGATATCGGGGTATATGGCCGCAAGCGCGATCTGCTCGATAGCGAGCATTGGTGTTTGGCGGGTACAATCGGCGCGCAAATGGCTCCGCAATTGAAACCTGCCGCTGGCGACGTGGTCTTTGTAAAGAAGAAACCCAGCGGTTTCCATGGCACGCCCTTGCTGGGATATTTGATTGACCGGGGCATCGACACGGTTATTGTGATGGGCGGGGCCACCAGCAATTGCATCCGCGCAACCGTATTCGATTGCGCCTCGTATAATTTCCGGACCATTGTGCCGCAAGAGGCCGTATTCGACCGCATACCGATTTCACATGCGATCAGCCTTTTTGATATGGATAGGCAGTTTGCGGATGTCGTTCCGGTGGCCGATGTCATCGAGTATATAAAAGCTTGGTCCGGCTCAAGCGCTAAAGAAGAAGGATAATTATGGAAATGCAGACCCCGGGAACGATACCGTACTATTTGCAAAATCGCATCCGGGAGCTGATTGTCGACGGAACGTTCAAGCCGGGCCAGCCTATCCGCGAACAAGACCTAGAAAAGCGTTTCGGGACCAGCCGCAGTCCTATCCGGGAAGCCTTGCGCCTGCTGGAGCAGGGCGGCTTGGTTACGCATGCCCAGCGTCGCGGTTTTCGCGTAACGCTCTATACCGAACGGGAAATTGTCGATCAGTACAAACTGCGCGCCGAACTCGAAGCCTATGCCATCAAGCTGCTGGCTGAAGTCGATGACCTCGAGCCGCTGCTGCAACAATTGAACGCGCACCATGCCCTTTTGGGGCAGGCCTATGTTCAAGGCGATGCACGCGGGTATTTATCCGAAATCCGGCAATTCTATGGCGCAATCGCCTTCTATACCGGCAACTCGCCGCTTTGCAATGTGCTCTCGAAATTGAGCGAGACAGCCGAGCCAATGCGCTATAACCTGCTTTCGCGCAAGCTGAGCGAAAGCAAGACCATGGAATATACCTACCAGATCATCGAAGCCATTGGCGCGCGGCAATTCAAACAGGCCGCCAAGCTCAAGCGTGAGCATGTGCTTGGCAATCTGGACAGCATTCTTCAGGCTTATGCCGAAGCGCAATATAAAGAAGACGGCGTTTAGCCGACCGCCTTACAGACGCACCTGCCCCGCTTCCTGCTGCGCATCGACAACCGCCAGCGCCGTCATGTTCACGATACGGCGCACGGTCGCGCTGGTGGTCAGTATATGCACTGGACGCGCCGCGCCCAGCAGCACCGGCCCCATCGCCACGCCATTGCTGCCGGTCATCTTCAGCATGTTGTAGGTAATGTTGCCGGTGTCCAGATTGGGCATGATCAGCAAATTGGCCGGGCCTTTGAGCGTCGAATCGGGAAACGCCTTGAGGCGGATTTTCTCGGACAGCGCCGAGTCCGCATGCATCTCGCCATCGACTTCCAGCGTCGGCGCGCGCTCCGAAATAAGCCGGCGCGCCTGCGCCATTTTGCGCGAGGACGCCGAGGACCGGCTGCCGAAATTCGAGTGCGACAGCAAGGCGACTTTGGGAATGACGCCGAAACGAAGGATTTCGTCGGCCGCCTGGATGGTCATGTCGGCGATCTGTTCCGCGCTGGGGTCTTCGTTGACATGGGTGTCGCAGATGAACAGGGTCTGCGTGGGCAGCATCAGCACATTCATGGCGGCATAAGTCTGGGCGCCGGCCTTCAGGCCTATGACTTCCTGCACATACTTCAATTGATTGTCGTAGCGGCTGGCGATGCCGCACAGCATGGCGTCCGCGTCGCCCCGTTGCAGCAGCATGACGGCGATCAGGGAATTGTGCTTGCGGACCATGGCCTTGGCGATATCCGGCGTGACGCCATCGCGGCCTTTGAGCTTGTAATAGGCGTTCCAGGTTTCATTGAAGCGCTCATCGTCTTCCGGGTTGACGATTTCAATATCCCGGCCCACCACTAGCCGCAGCCCGAATTTCTTGATGCGCATTTCGATGACGGAAGGGCGGCCGACCAGGATGGGGTGCGCGAATTTTTCATCGACCACCGTCTGTGCAGCGCGCAGGACTCGTTCGTCTTCGCCGTCGGCGTATATCACGCGCTTGGGCGCGCTTTTGGCCTGCATGAAAAGAGGGCGCATCAATTGGCCGGTGTGGTACACCAGGCTCATCAGTTTTTGCCGATAGGCTTCGATGTCCTCGATAGGGCGCCTTGCCACGCCCGAGGCCATGGCCGCCTCGGCGACGGCCGGCGCGATCTTGACAATAAGGCGCGGATCGAACGGCTTGGGAATGATGTAGTCGGGACCGAATTCCAGTTCCTGGCCCGCATAGGCGGTAGCCACTTCATCGTTTTGTTCGGCTTCCGCAAGCTCGGCTATGGCTTTTACGCAAGCCAGTTTCATTTCTTCATTGATGACGGTTGCGCCCACATCCATGGCGCCGCGGAAGATGAAAGGAAAGCACAATACATTGTTGACCTGGTTCGGGTAGTCGGAGCGGCCGGTTGCAATGATGCAATCCGGGCGCGCGGCCTTGGCGATTTCAGGGCGAATTTCGGGTTCGGGGTTGGCCAGGGCCAGAATCAGCGGGCTGGGGCCCATGGTCTTGAGCATGTCGGCAGTCAGCACGCCCGGCGCCGAGCAACCCAGGAAAACATCGGCATCCTTGCAGGCATCGGCCAGCGTGCGCGCGTCGGTTTCCTGGGCGTAGCGCGCCTTGTTCGGTTCCATGTTCTCGTCGCGGCCCTTCCAGATTATGCCGCGCGAGTCCACTACAAAAATATTGGCCGGCCGCACGCCCAGGTGCACCAGCAGGTTCAGGCAGGCGATCGCGGCGGCGCCCGCGCCGGAGCACACCAGCTTTATGTCTTCGATTTTCTTGTTGACGACTTTCAGGCCATTGATGATGGCGGCCGATGAAATAATGGCCGTGCCGTGCTGGTCATCGTGGAAGACGGGAATCTTCATGCGCTCGCGCAGTTTCTTCTCGATGTAAAAGCATTCGGGCGCCTTGATGTCTTCCAGATTGACGCCGCCCAGTGTGGGCTCGAGGGCGGCGATGATGTCCACCAATTTATCCGGATCGGTTTCGGCAAGCTCGATGTCGAACACATCGATGCCGGCGAATTTCTTGAACAGGCAGCCTTTGCCTTCCATGACGGGCTTGGCCGCGAGCGGCCCGATATTGCCCAGTCCCAGGACCGCGGTGCCGTTGGTGATCACTCCGACCAGGTTGGAGCGGGATGTGTACCTGGCCGCCGCGTCCTCGCCTTCGGAATGGATGCTCATGCAGGCGAACGCCACGCCGGGCGAGTAGGCCAGCGACAGATCATCCTGGTTGGCAAGCTGCTTGGTGGGGACGACGGAAATTTTGCCGGGCGTCGGGTAGGCGTGGTAATCGAGGGCAAGTTTGGCGAGGTCGGTATTAGCGTCCATGTAGGGGACTCCTGAATAGAAATGAATAAATAAAATGATTAGCTGGAAAAATTCGGGTTTTGGCGGGGTATGTTTTTTTGTATTTTGGCTATGGATGCGTAACGTTTACCGGGGGTAACGCTAGCACAAGCTGGGAATATAGCGCAGGCGCGAAGCCTGCGCGCGCTATTTTTGGACAGTGGCGCCATGGAAAAAAGCGCCGGATCGCGGGCAATCCACGTAAGTGTTTGTTAATGCCAACGCTTTCCGGCTTTTGCCGGAGATTTCCCCTGCCTGGGATTGTCCCCCAAGGCGACACGGGTATACTAGCGAGAATACGGCTTATCAAGGCGTCGTACGTTGCCTTCTGCCCCGCTATCCGCTAACCGGTCTGGCCGTGTCGCGGAAGGTTGTTCCCTGCATCATAACGAGTGAGACACTCGGATAGGTGAAGCGCATATATGTCATCGGAAATAGAACTTTTATCCAATTCTTACCTGTTTGGTAGCAACGCTCCTTATGTCGAGGATTTATACGAATCCTATCTCGACAATCCCGGATCCGTTCCGGATCAATGGCGCGATTACTTCGACCAGTTGCAGCATCAGCCCGCCACCGACGGCCGGGAAGTCACGCGCGACCAGGCGCATGCCCCTATTGTCGAATCATTTGCGCAGCGCGCCAAGGCCAATGCGTTTGTGGCGCGCGCCCAAGAGCCCGACCTTAGCGTCGCCGGCAAGCAAGTCTACGTTCAATCGATTATCGCCGCCTACCGGTCATTGGGTTCGCGCTTTGCCGAACTCGATCCGCTGAAACGCCAGGATCGCCCGGTAATCCCCGAGCTCGATCCCAGCTTCTACGGCCTGACCGAGGCCGATCTCGACCAAGTCTACTCAGCCACCAATACCTATTTCACCAAAGCCGACACCATGACCATGCGCGACATGCTCAAGGCTTTGCGCGATACGTATTGCCGCAGCGTCGGCGCCGAGTTCATGCATATTTCCGATCCCACCGCCAAGCGCTGGATCCAGGAACGGCTCGAGTCCACCTTGGGCATGCCTTCATTCTCGCCCGAGCGCAAGCGGCACATCTTGCAGCAGATTACCGAGGCCGAAGGCCTCGAGCGTTTCCTGCACACCAAGTATGTCGGGCAAAAGCGTTTTTCGCTGGAAGGCGGGGAAAGCTTCATTGCGGCCATGGATGAAGTGGTCGGCCATGGCGGCGATAACGGCGTCCAGGAAATCGTGGTGGGCATGGCGCACCGCGGCCGCCTGAACATGCTGGTGAACATCATGGGCAAAATGCCCGGCGATCTGTTTGCCGAGTTCGAAGGCAAGCACGCTGAAGGATTGACCGACGGCGACGTAAAATATCACAACGGTTTCTCCAGCGACCTCTCCACCCGGGGCGGTCCGCTGCATTTATCGCTGGCATTCAACCCGTCCCACCTTGAAATCGTCAACCCCGTGGTCGAAGGCAGCGTGCGCGCCCGCCAGGACCGCCGCGGCGACGATGGCGGCGCCCAGGTGTTGCCCGTGCTGGTGCATGGCGACGCGGCCTTTGCGGGGCAGGGCGTGGTCATGGAAACCCTTAACCTTGCGCAAACGCGCGGTTACGGCACCGGCGGCACCCTGAACATCGTCATCAACAATCAAATCGGCTTTACCACGTCTGATCCGCGCGATACCCGTTCCACGCTGTATTGCACCGACGTGGTCAAAATGATAGAAGCCCCAGTCTTTCACGTTAACGGCGACGACCCCGAGGCCGTGGTCTATGTTACGCAATTGGCGCTGGATTACCGCCTGCAGTTTCATCATGATGTCGTCGTCGACATCGTATGTTTCCGCAAGCTGGGCCACAACGAGCAAGACACTCCGTCGCTGACCCAGCCGCTCATGTACAAAAGCATAGGCAAGCATCCCGGCACGCGCAAAGTGTATGCCGACAAGCTGGCCGCGCAAGGCATCCTGACCGAAGACGAATCCGATCAATTGGTCAAAGACTATCGTCAACTCATGGAAGACGGCCAGCGCACCATCGAGCCCGTGCTGACCGACTACAAAAACAAGTATTCGACCGACTGGGCGCCTTTCCTGGGCGCCAAATGGACCGACCAGGCCGACACCGGCGTGCCGGTCACCGAACTGACCCGCATAGGCGAAAAGCTTACGGTAGTGCCGGAAAATTTCACCGTGCATCCCTTGGTCAGCAAGCTGTTGAACGATCGGCGCAATATGGCGCGCGGCGAACAGAAAGTCGATTGGGGCATGGGCGAGCATCTGGCATTCGCCACATTGGTGGCCAGCGGCTATGCCATACGCATTACCGGCCAGGATTCGGGCCGCGGCACGTTTACCCACCGCCATGCGGTCCTGCACGACCAGAAACGCGAGCGCTGGAACGACGGCACTTATATTCCGCTGCAAAATGTAGCCGACAATCAGGCGCCCTTTACCGTCATCGATTCGGTCCTGTCGGAAGTAGCGGTACTGGCCTTCGAATACGGCTATGCAACCGCCGAGCCCAACACGCTTACCATCTGGGAAGCGCAGTTCGGCGATTTCGTCAACGGGGCGCAGGTTGTCATCGACCAGTTCATTACCTCGGGCGAGGCCAAATGGGGCCGCCAATGCGGTCTTACGCTGATGCTTCCGCATGGCTACGAAGGGCAAGGCCCCGAGCACTCGTCGGCCCGCATCGAGCGTTTCCTGCAGTTGTGCGCCGACAATAACATCCAGGTCGTGCAGCCCACCAATGGCGCGCAAATCTTCCATGTCTTGCGCCGCCAGATGATCCGGCCCTTCCGCAAGCCGCTGGTCATTCTTACGCCCAAGTCGTTGCTGCGCAATAAAGACGCCACATCGCCGCTTGCCGACCTGGCTGATAAGCAGTTCCTGCCGGTCATAGGCGAGCAAGATGCCGATATCGACCAGGCCGCGGTCAGCCGCGTGCTGGTTTGTTCGGGCAAGGTCTATTACGATATTGTCAATGCGCGCAAGGAAGCCGGCCGTTCCGACGTGGCGGTGCTGCGCATCGAACAGCTGTATCCGTTCGCGCACAAGTCTTTCCAGTCCGAATTGCAAAAATACCCCAATGCCAAGGAAATCGTCTGGGTTCAGGACGAGCCCCAGAATCAAGGCCCCTGGTTTTATATTCAGCATCATCTCTACGAAAATATGGCCGACGGTCAAAAGCTGGGCTATGCGGGACGCGCCGCGTCGGCATCTCCAGCGGTGGGCTATCTGGCCAAGCATCAAGAGCAGCAACGCAACTTGCTCGAGCAGGCCTTGGCGCCGAAATTCAAAAGCTTCATGCTGACTAAATAACGAATATTTTTCAAAACGGAATACATACCATGGCTATTACTGATGTTCTCGTTCCCCAGCTTTCCGAATCGGTTTCCGAGGCGACACTGCTCACCTGGAAAAAACAGCCCGGAGAAGCCGTCGTCGCCGACGAGATCCTGATAGAAGTCGAAACGGATAAAGTGGTTCTGGAAGTTCCCGCGCCATCGTCGGGCGTGCTCAAGGAAATCGTCAAAGGTGACGGCAGCACTGTCACGTCGGGCGAAGTGATGGCGCGTATCGATACCGATGGCAAGGCCGCCGCGGCTCCGGCCCCGGCCGCTGCGCCAGCTCCCGAAGCCGCTTCGGCGCCGGCTGCCGCCGCGTCCGCATCCGCCGCTTCCGCCGTCGCGTCGCCTTCGGCCGGCAAGATACTGGCTGAAAAAGGCGTCGATCCCGCTACGCTCGAAGGTTCGGGCCGTGGCGGACGCATTACCAAGGGCGATGCGCTGGCTGCCGATAGCGCGCCCGCCAAGAAGGCCGCGGCGCCTGTCGCTCCCGCGTCCCTGTCGCTGGACGGCCGGCCTGAACAGCGCGTTCCCATGAGCCGCCTGCGCGCGCGCGTGGCCGAACGGCTTTTGCAGTCGCAAGCCGACAATGCCATTCTTACGACTTTCAACGAAGTCAGCATGCAAGGCATTCTCGATCTGCGTAAAAAATACAAGGATCAGTTCGAGAAAGAGCACGGCGTCAAGCTGGGCTTTACCTCGTTCTTCGTCAAGGCCGCCGTGGCGGCGCTCAAGAAATATCCGGTTGTCAATGCCTCGGTGGATGGCAAGGATGTCATCTATCACGGCTACTTCGATATCGGCATTGCCGTGGGCAGCCCGCGCGGCCTGGTCGTTCCCATCCTGCGCAACGCCGATCAAATGTCGATTGCCGATATTGAAAAGCAAATCGCCGACTTCGGCAATCGCGCGCGCGACGGCAAGCTGACGCTTGAAGAGCTCACCGGCGGCACGTTCTCGATTTCCAACGGCGGCGTGTTCGGTTCCATGCTGTCCACGCCCATCATCAACCCGCCGCAGTCGGCCATATTGGGCATTCATGCCACGAAAGACCGCGCAGTCGTCGAGAACGGCCAGATCGTGATTCGCCCCATGAATTACCTGGCCATGTCGTACGATCATCGCATTATCGATGGACGCGAGGCCGTGCTGGCTTTGGTGGCCATCAAAGAAGCGCTCGAAGATCCACAACGCTTGCTGCTGGACGTTTAAGCATGCGGGTGATGGCGTAAAAATACCCGGCTCGCGTTTCTTTCCGAAAGAAGCGCCGGCCGGGATTTTTTTGAGTGTCTCTTTTTGTCGGGGAAGCGTTTCAATGCAGCGCGATATCCTTCCCCATGACTCGCGAGCCTTCCGCCGGGTTCGCGCCAACACTATCTATATCGAGAAAAACATGGCTAAACAATTTGACGTAGTTGTCATCGGCGCAGGCCCCGGTGGCTATATCGCCGCAATCCGCGCCGCCCAGCTGGGCCAGAACGTGGCATGCATCGATGCCTGGAGCACCGCCGATGGCAAGCCGGCCCCGGGCGGCACCTGCACCAACGTGGGTTGCATTCCTTCCAAGGCGCTGTTGCAATCGTCCGAGCATTACGAGCAGGCCAATCACCATTTCGCCGATCACGGCATCCAGATCAAAGGCGTCGAGCTCAAGCTCGATACCATGGTCGGCCGCAAGGATACCGTCGTCAAGCAGAACAACGACGGCATTCTGTATTTGTTCAAGAAGAACAAGGTCACGTTTTTCCACGGCACGGGTTCATTTGTCGCCTATGTCGACGGCGGCTGGTCCATCAAGGTGTCGGGCGCGTCCGACGAAGATCTGGTTGCCAAGCATGTGATCGTCGCCACCGGCTCGTCGCCGCGCGCCTTGCCGGGTTTGCCGTTCGACGAAACCCAGGTCTTGTCCAACGACGGCGCGCTGCGCATTCCGGCCGTGCCGAAAAAGCTGGGCGTAATCGGCGCGGGTGTGATCGGCCTTGAATTGGGCAGCGTCTGGCGCCGTTTGGGCGCCGAAGTCACAATACTGGAAGCCATGCCCGATTTTCTTGCGGTGGCGGACCAGCAGGTCGCCAAGGAAGCGCAAAAGGCATTCGCCAAGCAAGGCCTGACCATACATACCGGCGTCAAGATAGGCGAAATCAAGGCCGGCGGCAAATCGGTCACTGTGCCCTACACTGATGCGTCGGGCGCGGAACAAAAGCTCGCCGTGGACAAGCTTATTGTCTCTATCGGACGTGTGCCCAATGTCGCCGGGCTGGGCGTGGATACGGTTGGACTCAAGCTGGATGAACGCGGTTTCATTGTCGTCGACGACGACTGCCTGACCAATCTGCCCAATGTATGGGCGGTGGGCGACGTGGTGCGCGGCCCCATGCTGGCGCACAAGGCCGAAGAAGAAGGTGTCGCGGTGGCCGAGCGCATTGCCGGGCAGCACGGCCACGTCAATTTCGGAACCATTCCGTCGGTCATCTATACCTCGCCCGAAATCGCATGGGTGGGCAAGAACGAGCAGCAACTCAAGACCGAAGGCCGTGAATACAAGGCAGGCAGCTTCCCCTTCATGGCCAACGGCCGTGCCCGGGCCTTGGGCGATACGACGGGTTTTGTCAAGATTCTCGCCGATGCCAAGACGGACGAGGTTCTGGGCGTGCACATTATCGGCCCGCAGGCATCCGAACTGATTTCCGAGGCAGTGACCATCATGGAATTCCGCGGCGCGGCCGAAGATATCGCCCGTATTTGCCACGCGCATCCCACCTTGTCCGAAGCCATGAAAGAAGCCGCCCTGGCGGTCGACAAGCGCACGCTTAATTTTTGATCGTCAACGCGCGGCGTGGCCTGATGAAGGGCGGGCAAGGGCCTGTTGACGCTAAATCCCCGCCCGCGTGACTGGTCAACGCAGCCAGCACGGCGTTGACCAGATCACCCGTAGGGCCGGTGTCATAGCGGGCGCAGGGCTGTGTTGCGGATTCGTTGCGTACGCTCGGTACGCCGCCTCACCCGCGCCTTGCCCTGCGCCCGCTATGATACCGGCGCGGGCGGGGATTTAGCGTCAACAGGCCCTAGGTCTCGCCCTTCATCGTTAACGAGTCTGTCTTATGAATGTTCTTGAGTATTACCATCATGCCCTGCAAGAGCGCGGCTATCAGTCCGATGATGCGCAACTGATCGCCATCGATCGTCTTCAGGCGTATTTCGATGAATGGGTAAACTTCAAGCAAGCGCGCTCGTCATCATTGAAAAAAATCTTCAGGCGGCCGGATGTGCCTCGCGGCGTTTACCTATGGGGCGGCGTGGGGCGCGGCAAAAGCTTCCTGATGGATGCGTTCTACCTTACCGTGCCGGTCAAGCGCAAGACGCGCCTGCACTTTCACGAATTCATGCGCGGCGTGCACCACGAATTGGGCGAAGTGCGCGGCCAGCAGGATCCCCTCGATGAGGTGGCGCGGCGCATTGCCAAGCGCTACCGGCTGATCTGCTTCGACGAATTCCATGTGTCCGATATTGCCGATGCCATGATTCTTTACCGGCTCCTGCTCAAGTTGTTCGAGTACGGAACCTCGTTTGTCATGACATCCAATTACGAGCCGTCCACCCTGTATCCCGATGGCCTGCACCGGGACCGCATCCTGCCGGCCATCAAGCTGATCCAGGAACGGATGGATATACTGAACGTGGATATCGGCGTGGACTATCGGCGCCGCACGATGGAGCAGGTGCGCATGTACCTGACGCCGATCACGGATCAAACCGACAAAGAACTGCAGGTCAATTTCGACCGCCTGCTCGACACCGCGCCGCTCAAGCCGGTGCTGACCGTCGAGCATCGCGAACTCAAGGCCATCGCGCTGGGCGGCAGCATCGTCTGGTTCGATTTCGCCACCCTGTGCGGCGGGCCGCGATCGCAAAACGATTACCTGGACCTGGCCAGCCGATTCCATACGGTAATATTGTCCGGCGTGCCGCGCATGGGCGCGCGCCATGCTTCCGAGGCGCGGCGCTTTACCTGGCTGATTGATGTGTTCTACGATCACAAGGTCAAGCTTATTATGTCGGCCGAATGCGAGGCCGATGAACTGTATACCGAAGGCCCCATGTCCAACGAGTTCCATCGCACGGTATCTCGTATCATGGAAATGCAGTCGCGCGAATATCTTGATTCCGAGCGGCGCGAGGCCGTCACTCTGTAAACGCCGCCGGCGTCTTCTTTGCAACCTGTTTTAGTTTATTCAAGCGATCTATGAATACCCGCGTATTGACTGGCATTACGACTTCCGGAACCCCTCATCTCGGCAACTATGCCGGCGCCATTCGGCCGTCGATCCAGGCCAGCAATATGCCGGGCGTCGACGCATTTTATTTCATGGCCGACTACCATGCGCTGATCAAATGCGACGATCCGCAGCGCATTGCGCGGTCCCGCCTTGAAATTGCCGCGACCTGGATCGCCGCCGGCCTGGACCCCGAGAAAGTCACGTTTTATCGCCAGTCCGATATCCCTGAAATACCCGAACTGTGCTGGATGCTTACCTGCGTGACGGCCAAGGGCCTGATGAATCGCGCCCATGCCTACAAAGCCTCGGTGGACCAGAACATAGCCAGGCAGGTGGAACCCGACGACGGCATCAACATGGGTCTGTTTTCCTATCCCATCCTGATGGCGGCCGATATCCTGATGTTCAATGCCAACAAGGTGCCGGTGGGCCGCGACCAGATCCAGCATCTTGAAATGACCCGCGATATCGCCCAGCGCTTCAATCATTTATATGGGCAAGGGACTGATTTTTTCGTGCTGCCCGAGGTGCAGATCGACGACGAGGTCGCCACCCTTCCTGGCCTGGATGGACGGAAAATGTCCAAAAGCTATGACAACACCATCCCCCTGTTCGAGGGCGGGGCCAAGGCCTTGCGTGCCGCGGTCAAGCGCATCGTCACGGATTCGCGCGAGCCGGGCCAGGCCAAGGATGCCGAGAGATCGCATTTGTATATGCTGTACCGGGCATTCGCCACGCCCGCCGAATCCCAGGAGTTTCGGCGGCAGTTGGAAGCCGGCCTGGGTTGGGGGGATGCAAAGAGCCTGTTGTCCGACCGTATCGAGCAAGAACTTGCGCCCATGCGTGAATGCTATGCCGATCTCATGGCCCGGCCCGAACGCATCGAGGAAATTTTGCAGGCGGGCGGCGCCAAGGCTCGCCGCCTGTCCCAGCCTTTCATGGCGCGTCTGCGCGATGCGGTAGGCTTGCGGGCCACGCGCGCGACGGCGGGAGCCGCCGCCGGGGCAGACAAGAAAACAGCCGGCAAGCGTGCCCGATTTGTCAGCTTCCGCGACGAGGCCGGCAAATTCCGCTTCCGCTTGCTGGGGGCCGATGGTCTGGAATTGCTGTTGTCCGAGCCTTTCGATAATCCCAAAACGACCGGGGCGCTAAGCAAGGCGCTGCAAGAGTCGCCTTTGGCGTCCTTGTTTACGCAGGAAGAGGACACGCTGCTGGTAAAGGTAGACGGTGTTCTTGCCGCCCGTTTTCCCTCCAGTCAGCTTGAGCCCATCCGGCAGGCCATCGAAAGCCTGAACCAGGATCAAGCCTGACAGGCGCGCCGCGTTGCGGGGGCGGCGCTTGCGCTATTGACAGCCCTCAGCGCCGGTTGCGTCCGGGCTGAGGGCTGAAAACCTGCCTCGCTTGCCGCTTATGCGCAGGGCTCGGCCCGCAAGTCCAGTTCCACGCAAAGAGACAACAATTGCGCCGCCTTGTCGCGGTACACCAGAATGACCTGAAAGTCGTGCGTATAGCTTTCGCCAAAGCTGATCAGGCAGTACTTGCCGTGATGCGTCCGCAGTTGTTGGTCAACCCATTGATAATAGTCGGACACGGTTTCGAAATCGTTGCTGTCGTATGGGTATTCAGGCAGGGCGGGCTGCTCGAAGGCGGCGATGATTTGTTCATGCAGTTCATCCACCGTGTCGGCCACGGCGAAATAATCCTCGAGCTCGACGAAGATGATGAAAGCCGCAGTGCCCCGCGGATCGTATTCGGCCACTTTGGCCGCGTCGGCGCCATACTGGGTTTTCAGCGTTTCGGCCGGGTCGCTTTGGGCTTGCGCGCAAATGTCCACGATGCGGGATGTTTCATGTTCGTCCAGTTCATCGCAGGACAGCAGTCCGACAAGCGTCGCAAGGTTTTGCCGATAAGAGTCGGGTCCGGTAGTCATATAGCCCTATTTCCTTAGTTTGGCGAAAGCGGCGGCCATGGCGCCGGAGGCGGCCGGTTCCGCCGGCCGTTTCTGGCCTTGCTGGCGAGCCGCCGCGCCACCGGCCGGACGAGCTTCCGGGGCGCCGCGGCGAACCGGCGCGGCATCGTCGTTCAGGCGCATGGTAAGGCCTATGCGCTTGCGCGGAACATCGACTTCCTGGACCTTGACGGTAACAGTCTGGCCGACGCGAACCACGTCGCGCGGGTCTTTGATGAAGGTATCCGACAGCGCCGAAATATGCACCAGGCCGTCCTGGTGCACGCCGATGTCGACAAAGGCGCCGAAGTTCGCCACGTTGGTGACCACGCCCTCGAGTATCATGCCCGCATGCAGGTCCTTGATGGTATTCGACGCCTTCCTTGAACTGCGCCGTCTTGAATTCAGGGCGGGGATCGCGGCCCGGCTTTTCCAGTTCGGAAAAAATATCCTTGACGGTGGGCAGGCCGAAGCGCTCGTCGGTGAAGTCGGACGGGCGAAACGCCTTTCAGGGCGCCTTGCTGGCCCATGACCTGGCGCGCCTGCGCCTTGATTTTTTCCAGGATGCGTTCGACCACCGGATAGGCTTCGGGATGCACGGAAGACGCATCCAGCGGATTGTCGCCACCGGGAATACGCAGGAATCCGGCGGCCTGTTCAAATGCCTTGTCGCCGAAACGCGGTACTTTCAGCAGGGTCTTGCGGTTCGGGAAGGCGCCGTTTTCGTCACGCCAGCTTACAATGTTTTTGGCCAATAGCGAGCTCAGGCCCGAAACCCTGGTGAGCAGCGGCGCGGACGCCGTGTTGACATCGACCCCCACCGCATTGACGCAATCTTCAATGACCGCATCCAGCGAACGCGCCAGTTCGCGCTGGTTCACGTCGTGCTGGTATTGGCCCACGCCGATGGCCTTGGGCTCGATCTTGACCAGTTCGGCCAAGGGGTCTTGCAGGCGCCGCGCAATGGAAACCGCGCCGCGCAGGCTGACGTCCAGATCGGGAAATTCATGCGCCGCCAGTTCCGATGCCGAATACACCGACGCGCCGGCCTCCGACACCATGACGCGAGTCAGGCTTGCGGGATATTTTTCCAGCATGTCGATGACCAGCTTTTCGGTTTCGCGCGAAGCCGTGCCGTTGCCGATCGCGACCAGTTCTATCTTGTGCCTGGCGACCAGCGCGGCCAGCGTCTTGATGCTGCCTTCGCGATCCCGGCGCGGCTCGAAAGGATAGATGGTTGCCGTGTCCAGTACTTTGCCGGTGGCATCGATGGCGGCCAGCTTGACGCCGGTGCGTATGCCGGGATCGAGGCCCAGCACCGCCTTGGGGCCGGCCGGCGCGGCCAGCAGCAAGTCTTTCAGGTTGGCCGCAAAGACACGTATGGCTTCTTGTTCGGCGGTGTCCCGCAGGCGGCCTATCAGTTCGGATTCGAAGGCGGTCAGCAGCTTGACGCGCCATGTCCAGCGGCAGACTTCGCCCAGCCAGCGCGCGCGGGGCGGAGCATCGGGAGCGAAAGTTCGCGCCTATTTTCAGGAAGTCGGCAATCCGGCTTACGCAGGGGTGCGGCGTCATTGCTTCGAGATCGGCTTCCAGCCCCAGGCGTATGTCCAGCACGCCTTGCTGGCGGCCGCGCAGCAGCGCCAGGATGCGATGCGACGGCAGCAGTGCGCAGCGGCTCGTTGAAGTCGAACCAATCGCGGAAATTGTCACCGTCGGTTTCCTTGCCTTCGACCACTTTGGAATACAGCAATCCTGTGTTCCACAAATGCTCGCGCATATTCGCCAGCAAATCGGCGTTTTCCGCATAGCGTTCCGAGAGAATGTCGCGCGCGCCGTCCAGCGCCGCCTTGGCGTCGTTGATCGAGGCTTCGGGATTCAGGTAGTTTTCCGCAAGGATGGCCGGGTCGCACGCGGGGTCGGCGATAATGCCCTCGGCCAGGGGTTCCAGGCCGGCTTCGCGGGCAATTTGCGCGCGCGTGCGCCGCTTGGGCTTGAAGGGCGCATATAAGTCTTCCAGGCGCTGCTTGGTATCGGCCGCGTTGATTTCCTTATGCAGCGCCGGGTCCAGCTTGCCTTGCTGTTCGATGGACTCCAGAATGGCAGTGCGCCGGGATTCGAGTTCGCGCACATACAGCAGCCGTACTTCAAGATTGCGCAGCACGGTGTCGTCCAGGCCGCCGGTGGCCTCTTTGCGGTATCGTGCAATAAATGGAACCGTGGCGCCTCCGTCGAGCAAATCCACCGTGGCGGCAACCTGCGCGGCGCGCACATTGAGTTCGGCGGCCAGCAAGGCCACAATGCGGGCGGGATCGGCTGAATGTACAGCAGAGGCGGTTTGAGCTTGAACAGAGGTATCAGTCATGAGTCCATCGTAAAAAACATAAATCGTGCGGCGAATTTTGCCACAAGCCGGCCCCGCGCCGGAAAATACCCGGGTATCATCACGTGTAGCTTGTTTAACGATTGTAAAGAGCGTTGCGCACGCCGGCCACTATAAGGGCGCGCCGCCCCAGTCCGCCTATTTTATTTTTGCGCTCCGTTTCGCGGGCGACTCCTGTATTTATCCTCGATGCTTTTGCAAGAACTCTCCGATATCTTTGCCCTCGACGGCCCCATTGCCAAGGCCATGCCCGACTATCGTCCGCGGCAGGCCCAGCTTGAGCTTGCGCAGGCAATCGAGGAAACCTTGCGGGACCATTCCACCCTGATTGCCGAGGCGGGCACGGGCACCGGCAAAACCTGGGCCTATCTGGTGCCGGCGTTTTTAAGCGGCAGCAAGGTTCTGGTGTCCACCGGCACCCGCACCTTGCAGGATCAATTGTTCCGGCGCGATTTGCCGCGCTTGCGCAAGGCCCTGGCGCTGCCCATCAATGTGGCCTTGCTCAAAGGCCGCGGCAATTATGTGTGCCATTACCATCTGGAACGTTTGTCGGGCGACGACAGGGCGCTCAAGTCGCGCGCCGAAATCGGCCAGTTGCGCCATATACAGGTTTTTGCGCAGCAGTCCAAGACCGGCGACAAAAGCGATCTTGCCCAGGTGCCCGAAGATGCCGACATCTGGAACCGTACCACGTCCACGCGCGAAAATTGCCTTGGCCAGGAATGCCCGCATGTGCGCGACTGTTTTGTCATGAAGGCGCGTCGCCAGGCCCAGGACGCCGACCTGGTGGTGGTGAACCACGCCTTGTTCATGGCCGATCTGGCCCTGCGCGAAGAAGGCATCACCGATTTATTGCCGGCTGTGGAACTGGTGGTGTTCGACGAGGCTCATCAGTTGCCCGATATCGCTACGCGATTCCTGGGCTCCAGCGTGTCTTCCCATCAATTGCTGGATCTGGCGCGCGCCGCCGAGGCCGCGGGCCTGGCCTATGCCCGCGAGTCCACCAACTGGAGCGAAGTCGGCAAGAAGATCGAGCACGCGGCGCGTCAATTGCGCCTTGCGGCGGCGCCCGTCGATAAGCTGCCAGGGCGTAAAGCCACGTTCCAGGCCATGCCCAACGCGGTGGAATTCGATGCGGCGCTATCCGATTTGCTGGAGGTGCTCGATGGCAGTTCGGCGCTGCTGGGCGTCGTCGGCGAAAAGCATCCTGACCTGGCGGCGGTTGCCAAGACCTGCCTGGATATCCGTGCCAAGCTATACCAATGGAGCCAGCCGGACAGGCAGGGAAATAATGCGCTCAAGCCCGTCCAGGCCGAGGCCGGGGGCGTCGAGGCAAGCGCGGCGGTGCGCTGGGTGGAGCAAAGCCTGCACCATATGCGTCTGCATAGCGCGCCGCTATCGGTCGCGCAGATTTTTTCGCGCTATCGCGGCAAAGACCAGGCATGGGTGCTGACGTCGGCTACGCTGTCGGTGCATGGCGATTTCGGCCATTTTTTGCGTCAGTTGGGCTTGTGGGACGCCAGGACGGAAAGCTGGGACTCGCCGTTCGATTACGCCGGGCAGGGCGTGTTGTATGTGCCTAAAAACCTGCCTTTGCCCAGCGACCGGGCCTTCAACGAAAAATTCGTGGAGACGCTGCTGCCGCTCATCAAAGTTTGCTCGGGCGGGGTGCTGGTGTTGTGCACGACGCTCAGGGCGGTGGAACGTATCGCCGATTTGTTGCAGGAACAGTTCGAGGACGAAGGCATCGATCGCCTGCTGCTGCGCCAGGGCGAGAGTTCGCGCGGGGCCTTGCTGGAACGCTTTCGCGCCGGGAAAAACGCGGTGCTGGTCGGCAGCGCCAGTTTCTGGGAAGGAATAGACGTGCCTGGCGATGCCTTGACGCTGGTCGCCATCGACAAACTGCCTTTTGCGCCGCCCGATGACCCGGTCCTGGAGGCGCGTTTGAATTTGTGCCGCACCCAGGGGGGCAACCCTTTCATGGAATATCAATTGCCCGAAGCGGCCATTGCCCTCAAGCAAGGGGCGGGGCGCCTGATACGTTCGGAGCGGGATTGGGGCGTACTGATGGTGGGCGATGCGCGTATCGTCGAGAAACCCTATGGCAAGCTGCTGTGGCGCGGCTTGCCGCCGTTCGCCCGCACGCGCGAGCCAGGGCAGATATTGGATTTTTTCAAAAAGAAACAGGCCGCTCAGGGCCTGCCGGACGCTTGACCACAGTGTTGCGGGCGCCGGATCATACGCCTCGCGAAGCGGCATAATCCGGTGTGCTGGCTAGAATCCGCTTAACGCCTTCTACAGATGCTTACTGCCCTAGAACCAGTTGACCGGGTTCCAGTCGTTGAGGGGCTCGTCCAGGCCTTGCTCGTAAAGCTTGGTCTTCGGGAAGTTCTGGTCCAGCACGCGCTTGGCGTCATCGCGCAGATCGGTCATGCCCAGCTTGTCGTACGACAGGTAAATAAGGTACAGCGCGCGTTCGGCCACCGGCACGCCCTGGAAGTCGGTGATGACAGTTTGCGCGCGATTGATGGCCGCCAGGTAGGCGCCCCGCGTGTAATAGTATTCGGCCACATGGACTTCGTTGCGGGCAATGGTGTCGACCAGCCAGGTCGCGCGTTTCTTGGCATCCGCCGTGTAGCGACTGTCGGGATAGCGCTTGATCAATTCATTGAACGAATTGTACGATTCGCGCAGCCCCTTGGGATCGCGCTCGCTGGGGTCTTGCCGCGTGAATTTGGTAAACGCGGCGCTGGGCGGGGTAAAGGTAATCAGCCCCTTCAGGTACAGCATGTAGTCTGTGCCGGGATGATTGGGGTATTGCTGTTGAAAGCGATCGATGGCCGCCAGCGCCTGTTCGGGCTCGTCATCTTTCCAGTTGACATAGGCCTGGTCGATAAGCGATTGCTGTGCATAGCCGCCAAAAGGATAGCGCGCCTCGACGGCTTCCAGGCGGGTACGGGCGTCTTTCCAGTTGCCCGCGCTGATTTCAGCGCGGGCGTCCTGGTACAGACGCTCGGCGGTCCAGCCGGCGGTCGGGTCTTTTTCGGCCTTCATGGTGCCGCATCCGGCAATCAGCGCGGCGGCGGCAAGCGCCAGCAAGGCGCGGCCCAATCGCTTTGCGCCGGGAAATCGGGATAAGTTCGAATCGATACGAGTCACAAAAGCGTCCTTGGTGTTAGCATTGCAGGCTGATTATATGATTTGTCGCCATGCCTGACACAGATATTGCCAAAGAAAGTTTACCGCCACTCGAACCTCTGGAGTTTCAATTGCCGTTCAAGGCGCTTCCGGAACGTCTCGACAAGGTGCTGGCCAAGCTCATTCCCGAACATTCCCGCAGCAGGCTGCAGGGCTGGATAGAAGGCGGGCATGTGCTGGTCAATGGCCAGCCCGGCCGCATCAAGCAAATGGTCAATGCCGGCGACAAGCTCGCCGTGTGGGAGCAATTGCCGCCCGAATCGCTCGCTTTCACGCCCGAGCCCATAGAATTCGGCGTGGTGGCGCAAAGCCCGGACTGGATTGTGGTCAACAAGCCCGCCGGACTGGTGACGCATCCTGGCGCCGGCAACTGGCAGGGCACGCTGCTCAACGGCCTTTTGTATCGTTTTCCCGAGCTTGCACAGGTGGCGCGCGCAGGCATCGTGCACAGGCTGGACAAGGACACGTCGGGCTTGCTGGTGGTGGCCCGCCACGAAAAGGCCCAGACGCACCTGATACGCCAATTGCAGGCGCGCACGGTCAGCCGCGAATACATGGCGCTGGCGCACGGCCGCCTGACCCGGGCGGGCACCGTCAAGCTGGAAATAGGCCGCGATCCGCGTGTTCCTGTGCGCATGGCGGTCGAAAACCCCATCGCGCCCAAGTCCGCCGTCACGCATTACTCGCCGCTGCGCACGGGCCATATCGATGGCGATATTCCCGTTACCCAAGTTGTCTGCAAGCTGGAAACCGGCCGCACTCATCAGATCCGCGTCCATATGATGAGCTTGCGCCATCCGCTGCTTGCCGACATTTTGTATGGCGGCAGGCACGTCGGCGGCGCGACACGGCAATTGCTGCACGCCCGGGCGCTCAGCTTCGACGATTTCGGGACGGACGACAGGGTGGCGTTCGAGGCGGCGTTGCCGGACGATTTTCAACAGGTGCTTGACAACATAGTATGGGAACCCTGACGCCCGCCTCCCCATGGTCCGCGGTGTCGGGTTTGCCGTGGACAGGCGTAAATTATTTTTGCACCACCCGCCAGGGCGGGGTCAGCGGCGAGCCCTGGTCGTCCTTCAATGTCGGGCTGCACACAGATGACGACAGCGGCCATGTCCGGGAAAACCGCCGGCTTTTGCGCGCGCGGCTGCCGGGCGAACCTTTATGGCTGAACCAGGTTCATGGCGTACAGGTCATCGATGCCGACCAGTGGGCCGCGGCGCAGCCCGGCCGCGCCGCGGTCCCGCTTGCCGCCGATGCGGCTGTCACCGACCAAGGCAACCGGGTGCTGGCCATCATGACCGCGGATTGCCTGCCGGTGGTGCTGGCTAGCGTCGATGGCCGCGCGCTGGGCGTGGCGCATGCCGGCTGGCGCGGCCTGGCCGCCGGCGTCCTCGAGCAAACCTTGCTGGCCTTGCGCGCCAAGGCCCCGAATTCCGCACAGTGGCGCGCCTGGATAGGTCCCGCTATCAGCCAGCGTCATTTCGAGGTCGGCCCCGATGTGTTTGCCGCTTTCGTCGGGCAGGACGAGCAGGCCGCCGTTTTCTTTGCCGAGAAAACTCAAGGCGGCAAATGGCTGGCCGATCTTCCCGGGCTGGCGCGCCATCGCTTGCACAGGGCGGGGGTTGGCACTATCGAGTTAAGCGGCTATTGCACGTTTTCGCAGGCTGAAATGTTTTATTCATACCGGCGCAATTCCCGTACCGGACGCTTGGTCACGGTGGCCTGGCTGGGGGAGAATCAGCGTAGCGACTTACCCTGATTGACAGCTTTTTAAATGCCATCCACCATTGGCGCAAGGCGTTGATATATGCAAGGTGTGTAATAGTGAGTGCTCCGTTTCCCCCCGAGTGGCCAGTTCCGGTAAGCGTGGCGCCCGACAAGCTCGCTGCCATCCATGCTGATTTCTCGCGCGAATGGCAGCGCATTGCAAGCGGCGCGCAACAAGGCGTGCTCGATAAGCCGGCCGACCGGCGCTTTGCGGCAAAGGCATGGGAGGCCAGCCCGGGCCATCTTCTGGCCGCCCACGCCTATCTGCTATCGGCCAAAGCCATGAATCAAATGGTGGATGCGGCTCAGGTCAGCGAGCCGGAGCGCAATCGCCTGCGCTTTTCGGTAATGCAATGGGTCGAAGCGGTGTCGCCGTCCAACTTCCTGGCCACCAATCCCGAAGCTCAGCGCATGCTGGTCGAAACGAATGGGCAATCCTTGCGCCTGGGCGTGCGGAATTTATTCCAGGATTTGCAGAAAGGGCGGCTCACGCAAACCGACGAATCGGGATTCGAGCTGGGCAAAAACGTGGGAACCACGGCAGGCTCGGTGATATTCCAGAACGAGGTCATCCAGTTGATCCAGTATGCGCCGCTCTCGGGCAAGGTTCATCAGAAACCGTTGCTCATCGTGCCGCCCTGCATTAACAAATTTTACATACTCGACCTGCAACCCGAAAACTCCTTCGTGCGCTACGTGGTCGAGCAAGGATGCACGGTCTTCCTGGTTTCCTGGCGCAATCCGCTGGCTGCCGATGCCGATGGCATCGATACCGCTACCTGGGGCGATTACCTGCAGCACGGTGTTCTGCAGGCCATTGACGTTGCCCGCGATATCTGCGGGCAGGAACAGATCAATGCTTTGGGTTTTTGCGTGGGCGGCACGCTGCTGGCGTCGGCGCTGGCGCTGGCTCATGCGCGCAGGGCAAGGACCCGGTGGGGGCGCTTACGCTGCTGACCACCTTGCTCGATTTCGAGCAAACCGGCGTGCTGGATGTCTTCGTCGACGAAGCGCACGCCCAGTCGCGCGAGCGCCAATTGGGCAAGGGCGGCTTGATGGCGGGCCGCGAGCTGGCCACCACGTTTTCGTTTCTGCGCCCCAGCGAACTCGTCTGGAATTATGTCGTCAACAATTATCTCAAGGGCGAGTCCGCCGCCGGCATTCGACCTGTTGTTCTGGAATGCGGATGGCACCAATCTGCCGGGTCCGTTCTTTACCTGGTACTTTCGCAATACCTATCTGGAAAACAACCTGAAGATCCCGGGGAAGGTGCAAGGTCGATGGCCACGCGCTCGATCTCGGCTCGCTTGCCATGCCTGCCTACATCTACGGTTCTCACGAAGACCATATCGTGCCTTGGCTTGCGGCTTATGCCCGCACCGGCCTGTTGAGCGGACCCAGCGTTTCGTGCTTGGCGCGTCGGGGCATATTGCCGGCGTCGTCAATCCATCCGGCTAAAAAACGCCGCAGCTACTGGGCGCACGATGCCGGCCCGGCGCCCGCCGGCATGCCCGCCGATCCGCAGGCATGGCTGGATGCGGCGACTCAGCATCCGGGCAGTTGGTGGCCCGACTGGTTCAACTGGCTTGCGCCGCAATCGGGAGCCTTGGTGGCCGCCCGTAGTAAATTAGGCAATGCGCGTTATGCGCCATTGCAACCGGCTCCTGGAGACTACGTGAAAGTAAGGGCTGTATAAGCTTATACAGGCACGTGGCGGAATAGAATTTAAAAGGAGCACAAAATGAGCGGAAAAATTGCTTATGTGACGGGTGGAATGGGGGGCATCGGCACCTCCATATGCCAGCGCTTGGCCAAAGAAGGCTTTACGGTGGTGGCCGGTTGCGGCCCCAGCCGCAACTTCAAGCAGTGGCTCGACGAGCAGGCGGCATTGGGATACCAATTCCATGCCTCGGTCGGCAACGTGTCTGAATGGGACTCCACCGTGGAGGCCTTCCAGAAGGTGCGCGACGATCTCGGCCCGGTGGCGGTGCTGGTCAACAACGCGGGCATTACACGCGATGGGCTGTTTCGCAAAATGAGCCAGGAAGACTGGCGCGCGGTGATCGATACCAATTTGAACAGCCTGTTCAATGTCACCAAGCAAGTCATAGAAGGCATGGTTGACCAGCAATGGGGCCGCATTATCAACATCAGTTCGGTCAATGGGCAAAAAGGCCAGTTCGGGCAAACCAATTACTCTACGGCGAAGGCTGGCATTCATGGATTCACCATGGCTTTGGCCCAGGAAGTGGCCAATAAAGGGGTAACTGTCAACACGATTTCGCCCGGGTACATCGGCACCGACATGGTTCGCGCCATACGTCCGGACGTGCTTGAAAAAATCGTGGCCACGATTCCGGTAAAGCGCCTGGGAACGCCTCAGGAAATCGGCGCCATGGTGGCCTGGCTGGCGTCGAACGATTCAGGGTTTGCGACGGGCGCCGATTTTTCATTGAATGGCGGCCTGCATATGGGTTAGTGTTAACAGGCCCTAAACCTAAGCTTGCTTGCGGCTTGTTCCGAAAGGCTGGCTGGGCGCCGCATGGCCGCGCAGCCATCTTCCTTGCTTTATCACGTATCTGGCTAAGTTATGACGCAATCTCAAACTACCCCATCGGCCCGCTTGATCAAAAAGTATCCCAACAGACGCCTGTACGATACAAAGACCAGTACTTACATTACCTTGTCGGACGTCAAGCAACTGGTGCTCGACAACGAGGGCTTCCAGGTCATCGATGCGAAAACCAACCAGGACCTGACCCGCAGCATCCTTCTGCAAATCATCCTCGAAGAGGAAAGCGGCGGCGTGCCCGATGTTTTCGCCCACCGCCTTGTCGCAAATCATTCGTTTCTATGGCCATGCCATGCAGGGCATCATGGGGTCTTTTCTCGAAAAGAATATCCAGGCCTTCATGGATATCCAGGATCGCGTGGCCGAGGAATCCAAGGGCGTGTACGGCAACCAGTTCGGGCCCGAAGCCTGGGCCCAGTTCATGAACGTGCAAACGCCTGTTTTGCAGAACATGATGAGCAGCTACATTGATCAAAGCAAGAACCTGTTCGTGCAGATGCAAGACCAGATGCAGGACCAGACTCGCAATATATTTACCGTGTTCCCGTTTACTCCCCCGGTTCCGCCCGACAACAAAAAAAAGTAGGGCGCGCAAGGCTGCCGGGGCGGCGCCCCGGATCCAGCCGCATCAAACCTGATTTTCAGATTTCTGTAAGAATGCCTGCCTCATAATAATGAGAATAAAACTTGTTTATCTTTTTATGAGAACGGCAGTATGACAAAGCAATTGCTTGCGGTATTGATAGGCGCCGGGTGCGCGATGTCTGCCACGGCGGCTGAATATCCAATAGGAACCCCATCGGAACAGCACGGTCTGGAGGTCGCCGCGGTGTATTTGCAGCCGATCGAGATGGATCCGCCGGGAATGATGCGCGCCGCCAAGGATTCCGATGTCCATCTGGAAGCCGATATCCATGCCACCGCCGACAACAAGAACGGCCTGCCCGAAGGCGCCTGGGCTCCCTACCTTGATATCAAGTATGTCTTGCAGAAAAAGGGCAGCGACAAGGTGCAAAAGGGCGATCTGATGCCCATGGTGGCCAACGATGGCCCGCATTACGGCGATAACGTCAAGCTCGATGGCCCGGGCAAATACCAACTGACATTCATTGTCGGGTCCCCCGAGGCCGGCAAGATGAATCACTTTGGTCGCCACATCGACAAAGAAACCGGCGTGGCTCCCTGGTTCAAGACCTTTGAAGTCCAGTATGAATTCGTTTATGCCGGCACAGGCAAAAAGGGCGGTTATTGATGTTCGCGCTTGGACGCTGCCTGCTTGCCTTGTGTTTATTGGCGGCAGGTTTCGGGACGCCGGCGCTGGCCGCCGACATGCCTGTTTTCACACTGGTTTTCAAGACCGACGGCACTTTCGAACCCGCTCGGCTCGAGGTGCCCGCGGGGCGTTTCAAGCTTGTGCTGGTCAATGAAAGCAAAGAGCCGGTGGAATTCGAAAGCCTGCAGTTGCGCAAGGAAAAAGTTCTGGGGCCGGGCGTGAAGTCCTTTGTCGTCCTCAGTATTTCGCGGCCTGGCGAATACCCTTTCTTCGACGATTTCCATCAAGATGCCAAGGGTGTTCTGGTGGTGCTGCCCAAGCCATAATTCACGGTAGCCATTATGGAACAAGTCATTTTTATTGTTTGGCGCGAAAGCGTGGAAGCGCTGCTGGTAGTCGGCATACTTTTCACCTGGCTGCGCGCCAGTCCGCAAGGGCGCCGCGGCCTGCCCTGGCTATGGGGCGGCGTGGCGGCCGGGCTGGCGCTGGCGGTAGCCCTGGCGCTGCTGCTGTTGGGGGTGTCGTCGTGGCTGTCCGACCAGGGGCAGGAATGGTTCCAGGCGCTCATGGCGCTCGCCGCTTGCGGCCTGGTCGTGCAAATGGTGTATTGGATGAAGCGCCATGGGCGCAGCTTGAAGCGGGAACTCGAAGGCGGCGCCAGCCAGCAGTTGGCCGATGCCAACTGGTGGGGCCTGCTGGTTCTGGTCATGATAGCCGTTGCGCGCGAAGGCAGTGAAACCGTGGTTTTCCTGTACGGGACCATATCCGCCGGCGGCCCGGCTGCTTCCGCCTGGCAATTGGCACTGGCCGGCGCAATGGGATTCATCGCCGCGCTTCTGACTTTCTGGCTGCTGCAATTGGGCGGCAAGCTGATCACCTGGCGGCGGTTTTTCAAGCTTACGGAAATTCTCCTGCTGCTGCTGGCCAGTTCTTTGCTGGTCTCGGGCCTGGATCATCTTATTTCCCTCGAGGCATTGCCCACCCTGATCGATCCCATCTGGGACAGTTCGTGGCTGCTGGACGCCAACGGCGGGCTGGGCAAGGTTCTGGCCGATTTCGCGGGCTATCGCGCGTATCCGGCCTTGTCCGAATTATTGATCTGGGCGCTGTATTGGCTGGGCGTATGGCGCCTGCTGCGGTATGCCGATGCGCAACTGCCGCGCGGCGCTTTATCCGCGGCGTCGGCATAGGCGGAAATCATGGTTTTGGCACTACGCGACGGCGCTGCGAGATTCGCCGATTTCCTGCGGGATCATGCCAAATGGCTGCGCGCCATGCAATGGGCCATCGTGGCGGTCTATGCCTTTCTGCTGGTGGTGCCGGCCATGTTGCCGCTGCCGGGCCGTACCGCCTCCATTTTCAATAATCTCACGGTCTTCGCCCAGTTTGCTTTCTGGGGCATCTGGTGGCCTTTCGTGCTGGTTTCCATGCCGGTGCTCGGCCGCTCCTGGTGCGGCTGGTTTTGTCCGGAAGGCATGCTGTCGGAATGGGCCAGCGAACATGGGCGGGGCAAGGCCATACCCAAGTGGATGCGCTGGGGCGGCTGGCCTTTCGTAGCGTTTGCGCTGACGACCATTTATGGGCAATTGGTAAGCGTGTATCAATATCCCTGGGCGGTCTTGGCGGTACTGGGCGGGTCCACCGCCGGAGCCATGGTGGTGGGCTGGCTGTATGGCCGCAACAAGCGGGTGTGGTGCAAATACCTTTGCCCCGTCAACGGCGTGTTCGGCCTGTTGGCAAAGCTGGCTCCCTGGTATTACAAAGTCGATGAAGATGCCTGGCGCCATCCTGTGCGTCGCACCCAGGCCATAAATTGCGCGCCGCTGGTGCCTTTGCGGCACATGAAGGGGGCGTCCGACTGCCATATGTGCGGCCGTTGCAGCGACTATCGCGGCGCCATACAGTTGACGCCGCGTTCGCCCGAAGCCGAAATCGTGCAGGTCGCCAACGGCGATGCATGGCAAACGGCACTGATCGTGTTCGGCCTGATGGGCCTGGCGGTGGGCGCATTCCTGTGGAGCGCCAGCCCGTGGTTTGTGTCCGTCAAGCAGGCCGCCGCCACGTGGCTGGTCAATCGCGATATCTATTGGCCGCTGGAGCAGAATGCGCCGTGGTTCCTGCTTACGCATTATCCTGAAGTGAACGACAGCTTCAGTTGGCTGGACGGCAGTGTCATCCTGGCCTTTATTTTCGGCGCGACGGTGTGCGTGGGCGGTCCGATATACCTGGGCTTGTGGGCGGCCGACAAGATGCTGCCGGCTTTGCACAGGCCAGGCGTCAAGAGCGCCGCCGGTACTTGGTTGACGGGGGGCAGCGACGGCCTGCACAAGCTGGCGCTCGGACTCGTGCCCGCTGCCGGCGTGGGTGTTTTCCTGGGCTTGTCGGCCACTACCCTGACGCTGCTGCAGCACGAGGGTGTGCCGGTGTTTTGGGCGACAGGCCTGCGATTCAGCTTGCTGGGCCTGGCCATGTTATGGAGCTTGCGGCTGGTATGGCGCCTGACCGCCGCGCGCACGGCCGGCACGATGCGGCGCGTTGCCGCCCTGGGGCTTGTGGCGGCGGGCACGCTGCCGTTTTGCGCTGCCTGGGTATTGTTCTTCAGTGTCTGGTAAATGTTATTGCGCAGGCTTCTTGAATGGACTGTGCTCATGCAGTTCATTGATATAGGCTTCTACCGCGGGGGTCTCCTGGGCCAGGAATTCGGTGATGGCTTGCGCGTAGCGCTGGTCGCGTATCCAGTGGGCCGAACATGTTTGTACCGGCAGCATGCCGCGTGACAGCTTATGTTCGCCCTGCGCCCCGCCTTCGAATACTTTTATTTCATGCGCGATGCAAAACTCGATAGCCTGCATATAGCAGGTTTCGAAATGCAGGCCCGGCACAAATTGCATGCTGCCCCAGTACCTGCCGTATAAGGTTTCCCGGCCGCGTATATTCAAGGCCGAGGCAATCGGGGCGCCGTCCTGCTCGGCCAGCACAATCACCATGCTGTCGGCCATGGTCAAGCGCAGTTGAGTAAAAAATTCAAGGTTCAGATACGGCGCGTTGCCATGTTCCAGGTAGGTCTGGCGGTAACAGCGGTAGAAAAAATCCAGCGTGCCGTCGTCGATTTCGCTGCCCTGCAGCCAGCGGAAGCTTACGTTGGCCTGGATAGCCTGCTTGCGGTCCTGCTTGATTTTCTTTCTTTTTTGCTGGTTGAGCGTTGCAAGAAAGTCGTCCAGGCTGCGATAGCCTTGATTGAACCAATGGAACTGGACACTTTCCCGGAACAGAAAACCGGCTTCTTCGAGCGCTTGCCGGTCGTCGGGCGACGGAAACAGAATATGCAGCGAAGACATGCCGTTTTCACGCGTGATTTCTATCGCTTTGCGCGCCAGCAGCACGCGATCCGCATGGGTGTGAGCCAGCAGGCGCGGGCCTTGCACGGGGGTGAACGGAATCGCGGACAGCAGTTTCGGATAATAGGGCAGTCCATGGCGCTCGAATGCCTGCGCCCAGGCGTGATCGAATACGTATTCGCCCCTGGAGTGCGACTTCAGGTACAAGGGCATGGCGCCTTGCAAGGCGTCGCCCTGGTGCAGCAGCAAATAGTGCGGGGCCCAGCCTGTCGCGGCTGCCGCGCAGCCGCTCTGGTCCAGCGCCAGCAGAAACTCATGGCTTACCAGGGGATGGCCGCTCGCCAGTCGATTCCACTGTTGGGCGTTAATATCGTGCAGATGCCGAACCAGGCTAAACGTTAATGACAAGATTATGGCTTTATTGAATTCGAAAACAGGGGCCGCAAGATCAACGCGATATGCGATGGGCGGGTTGTGCCATTGTAGTAGGGCGCAGGCGGAATAATGAGCGGCAAGATTCTTGTTACCGTGCTCACCGGATTTCTGGGCAGCGGCAAGACGACCTTGCTGAATCGCTTGCTGGCCTCGACCAGCGCCGGTTCGGCCGATGCCCAGGCTGCGGCGAAGATTGTCGTGCTTGTCAACGAACTCGGCGCCATTGGCCTGGATCACGCATTGGTCAAGCATATCAATGGCAGCGTCGTGCTGCTGGAGTCCGGCTGCATCTGCTGCACAGTGCGCGGTGAACTGGCGGACGCCTTGCGCGATCTGTTCCTGGCCGCTCTGCACAAGAAGATACCGGCTTTTTCCCGCGTCATGATAGAAACCACCGGCATTGCCGATCCAGCGCCTGTAATGTACTCCTTGAGGTACGAGCATTTTTTAAGCGACAGGTATGACTATGACGGCTGCATTACCGTAATAGACGGTGTGCACGGCGCGGCGCAGTTGCGCGATGATCCGGTGGCGGCGCGGCAAGCGGTGCTGGCCGATGCCCTGGTGATCAGTAAAACGGACTTGGCCGGCACTGATGCCGTCGCCGCGCTGGAGCAATCCTTGCGCGGCTTGAACCCCGGCGCGGCGCAATATGCCGGGCACAATCTTCCGGGCCTGGTCGATTTGCTGCGCGCCAGTTCCTTGCGCGCCGGCGCGGCGAATTTGCCGCTCGGATCCGGTTTATGGACCAAGCCTCCAGGTCTGCGCGCGCCATCCACGCATGGCGATGTTCAAGCCCTGACTATAAGCAGCGCGGCATTGCCGCGGCGCTCGGTGTTCATCAAAGCCATCAGCATGCTTCTGGCCGATACCGAAATTGAACTCTTGCGTGTCAAGGGAGTCTTATGGTTTGAAGGTGATGACCATGCCAGCGTGTTGCACGCAGTGCATCGGCAGTTATACCCCATGCAGTCCCTGGACTCGGCTCATGCCGCTGCATTGCCCGCCGATGCGGGCAGCAGGGCTTCGGTGCTGGTACTGATTTTTCGCGGCGCGATGCGCGCCCGGATTCAGGAAATGGCCTCGCGCTTATTGCCCGGAGCGCAGCCTGTATTGTCGTCTGGTCGCAACTTTGTGCAGTGAAGTGTTGCATTGCCTGCGCCCAGGTGGTGTAATGACATTGTTACTGCCACAGGCTGTGGGCGTTGCTCGCAAACATTGATGTCTTGCGATCTGCAACGGTTTTTCACTAAACAAGATGCAGCCCGGCAAGCACCTGCTGGCTCGGTCCGTGATGATTCCCTTCTCCGGCCACCGCATATAAATTGAATAATTTTTAAGCAGGCGCCTGAACATATGTCAGGTAATCGCCACTTTCTGGCGAGCTTCCTTTGGTGTATCGAAAGCGCTTGAACCACAATATTTCACAGTAGCCAGTCGTGGTCCTTTTTGGGCAAGTCCAATGCCGCGGTCGCAAGGCCGGAGGCGGGCGCGGCGCAAGCGCTACGCAATGAAATAGGAACGATGGCTACTATCCCTCATACCACTGATCGACCAAAAACCGGCGTAATCCACGGATGCTCATTCGCGATCCCGCAAGGGTACGCCGGCGTTTGTCCGGGCATGCCGCATGGCGATGTTGGTCCCGAAGAAAATTTTACGGCCCAAGACACCGCAGGCTGCGAGCATGGCAAGCGTATTGCCGTGGCGGCTTGCATTACGCCGGCATTTGATGCTGCAACGAAAAAGGGCCAATCGTTTTTAACGATTGGCCCTTTTGGGAAACTGGTTGCGGGGACAGGATTTGAACCTGTGACCTTCGGGTTATGAGCCCGACGAGCTGCCAGACTGCTCCACCCCGCGTCTGAGAAAAGAATAGTACCCCATACTTCGATTAAATGCAAATGAGTAGGGCCACGGCCTTTAATAATTGATGACTGAAACCGAGACCATCCGCGTGCTGGAAACAGCGCTTTTATGCGCCGACCAGCCCATGTCTGTCGCGGAATTGCGTAAACTGTTTGCCACCGAAGACTTTTCAAGCGATGATTTGCGCCGCTATCTGGCAATGCTGCAGATGGACTGGAATGAAAAAGGCCTTGAGCTGGTCAACCTGGCTACTGGCTGGCGTTTCCAGAGCCGTCCCGAAATGCAGCGTTTCCTGGCGCGCCTGAATCCGGAAAAGCCGCCCAAATACTCTCGCGCCGTTCTGGAAACACTGGCCATTATTGCCTGGCGCCAACCCGTTACGCGCGGCGATATCGAGGATATCCGGGGGGTAACGGTTTCGTCGCAAATCGTGCGTACTCTTGAAGACCGCGGCTGGATAGAAGTGCTGGGTTATCGCGATGCGCCAGGCCGTCCCGCCTTGCTGGGGACTACCCGCCAATTTCTCGACGACCTGGGTTTAAGAGCCCTGGACGAATTGCCGGAATTGGAATCGCAGGACGCGGTCATTGCTTTGGCCGGCCTCGAGCTTGAAGTGGCGCCCCAAGCGCGGCAGCCGGGCGAGCCGCTACAGATAAGCGATGACGGCGACGGCGACGGCGCGATAGACGATCCGGTTATCGACACGATCAATATGTCCGGCGGCGATGAACTGCCGACGGAAGAACCAATACAGGAAGAACAAATACATATGGAGTACCTCAAACAAAATGACTGAAACCAATGAATATGGCTCGTCCGCGGATGACGCGGCGGCTCCCGCAACGGCAGATGCCGCGTCATCCGACGAGAAATCAGCGGCGCCGCGCAGCCGGGGCCGCAAGCTGAGGACTCCTTTTCGCCGCCGTCGCGGCGATGCGCAGGCCGATGCGCCCGAAGCCGGCGTAGCAGCCGATGCCGCGCCGGCAGTTGCCTCCGATGGCTTAGAGCCTCAGGCCGCGCCCAAGCCGGCCCGTGCACCCCGGCGTAGCAAGCCTGTGGACGCCGAAGCGTCTTCCGCCACGCCGGCGGCGCGTGCGCCACGCCGCGGCAAGCCGGCGAGCCCCGAGGCGCCCGCCGCCCGGCCGGCCCGCGCTCCGCGTCGGGGCAAGCCGCCTTCGGCCGCGGCGCTGGCCGCCGCCGTCGAGGTTGGGCTGGATGCGCCCGCGGACGGTATTCCGGCGCAGGCAGGCCGCCAGCACAATAATGCTGAAAGTGAAAAAGAAGCGGAACAAGCGCTCGCTTATCTGGATAGCGCAGCCAAGATGACGCAGCGCCTGGGCAAGTACCTGAGCAGCGATGCCCTGATGCCCAAGCTGCATAAGGTGCTGGCCGACGCCGGTGTCGGGCTCGCGCCGCGAAATGGAAGAGTTGATCGTCGCCGGCCGGGTATCGGTCAATGGCGAACCAGCCCATATCGGCCAGCGCGTGGGTCGCGAACGATCAGGTGCGTGTCAATGGCAAGCCCGATTACGCGGCCCAATGCGCAGAAACCGCCCCGCGTCATCCTGTATCACAAGCCGGCTGGCGAGATCGTCAGCCATGACGATCCCGGGCGGGCGCGCCAGCGTTTTCGCGCGCCTGCCCAAGATGCGCAAAGGCAAATGGCTGTCGGTGGGCGGCTGGATTTGAATACCGAAGGATTGCTGATCTTCACGACTTCCGGTGACTTGGCCAATCGGCTGATGCATCCCGCGCTATGGCGCCGAGCGCGAGTACGCGGTGCGGGTGCTGGGCGAATGGGCGAGGAACAGCGCCAGTCCTGGTCAAGGGCATCGAGCTGGAAGACGGCAAGGCCGCAATTCGGCAGCTCGACTATCTGGGCGGCGAAGGCAGCAACCGCTGGTACCGCGTTACCTTGGACGGAAGGCCGCAACCGGGAAGTGCGCCGCATGTTCGAGGCGGTGGGCGTCACCGTCAGCCGCCTGATCCGCACCCGGTTCGGCGATGTGGTGCTGCCGCGCAATCTGCGCCGTGGCCGTTGGGAAGAACTCGATGCGTCGACTGGTGACGGCGCTGATGGTCCAGTTGGGCCTGTTGCGCGACGATGATGACGAAGGCCGGGTGGCAGGGCGGACGCGGCGAGCGCCAGCCGGAATCGCACAACAGCGCCTTGCCCCCGGGATTCGGCACGCTGGAGCACAACGGCATGAACGGCGCGCAAGGTCAATCGTGGCGGCAAGTTGTCGGGCGGACGCCCGCAGCGCGGCGCCACGGGCCAGGCTTATCCATCGGACCCGTATGGAACCGGCCTTATGTTCAGTGGCGGCTTGGCGAATGGCCATCCCGGCGGTGGTGCCGCCGGCGGTGCCGGCGGCGGCCGTTCCAAGGCTGGCGGCAAGGGCAAGAAACCGGCGGGGCCGCCTCGCGGGCCTCGCGCCGAAGCCGGCGCGCCAACGGATACCCGCCGGCGCGGCCCCGGCGCTCGCGCCGGTTCCTCGGCCGGGCCGCGCCCGCCCCGTGGCGATGCCAAGCCTAAAGGCGCGGCGCCTGCAAGAGGTGGTTCGCCGGCTGGAAAACCGTCCGGCGGCCGCGCCCGTCCGGCGGCGTCGCCGCGCGGCGACGATTGGCAGCCCAGGGGCGCATCGGCTCACGAGTCCCATTTGGGCAAGCTGGGCGGCCGCGGCCGTTAAAAGCGGCGCCCACGTACTCCTGGGATCCAGCGCGGATCGCCGCGGGTTGATCCGGCCCTCGGGAAGCTTGGTCAGGGGCATGCGCGCTGGCTGTCGGCGCGAAAGTGTTGCTTTTTAAATGTAAGTTCCGGTGATAGCAGGAAATTTTCTGATTTTCTGCTGAGATGTAGGGCTTTGCAGCTATATTGTTTTTGCCCGCACGACTTACTTGCGTTAAAGCAAAAGCGCTTGCGGCGTTAAAGCAAAACGCTTGTGGCGAAACGCAAGGGTGGCGTCAGGCAGCAGTCGGCGTTGGCAATACGGCGGCACATTTTCGGATGCGTTCATGGCTCGGTTCGGGTGTGATGCCCTGGAATCGCCTTGGGGCAAGGAACAGTGGGCTGGTTCAACAGCCCATTTTTTTTGGATTTTATGGCAGATATATTCGCTCTGACACAAGAGGCTCTGGCCGGCATGGATATCGAGCTTGTCGACGTGGAACGCGCCGCGCTGGCGCTTCTGCGCGTCACGATCGACCGTCCCGAGGGCGTGCGAATCGAAGATTGCGAACAGGTCTCAAAGCAGCTGTCGCGGGTGTTTGAAGTGGAAAACATCGAGTACAAGCGCCTCGAAGTCGGCTCGCCCGGCATTGACCGTCCTTTGAAGCGGCTTGCCGACTTCATCCGGTTTGCCGGCGAGCGCATCGAAATCAGGCTGCGTGAAGCCATCGAAATCGCAAAGTGTATGCAGGCCTGCTGCGTGTTCCCGATAATGCGCTTGCTGAGACTTCCGTTGCTCCTGTGTTTGGTCTCGAGCTGAGGCCAAGTCGGTGACGCCCAGGTTTTGAGCTTCACTTTCGACGAAGTCGAGCGAGCCAAGCTGGATCCCGTATCTGATTTCAAGGGCAAAAAGCGATGAGCCGCGAGATTCTGTTGTTGGTGGACGCGTTTGCGCGTGAGAAAAATGTCACGCGCGACGTGGTGTTCGGAGCGCTCGAAAGCGCGTTGGCCTCCGCCATGAAGAAACTCTACAAAGAAGATGTCGATATCCGTGTGTCGATCGATCGCGACACCGGTGACCATGAAGGCATTTCGCCGCTGGCAGGTCGTGCCCGACGAGGCCGGCCTGCAAGTGCCCGATCAGCAGATACTGTTGTCCGAGGCGCGCGAAGTCGTGCCCGACATCGAAGCTCGAGAGAGTTACATCGAAGAGGCGCTCGAGCCGATCGAGTTCGGCCGTATCGGCGCGCAGGCGGCCAAGCAGGTCATCCTGCAGAAGATCCGCGACGCCGAGCGCGAGCAGTTGCTCAACGATTTCCTGGAGCGCGGCGAAAACATCGTGTCGGGCACGATCAAGCGCATGGACAAGGGCGATGCCATCATCGAAATCGGCAAGGTCGAAGCCCGCCTGCCGCGCTCCGAAATGATCCCGAAGGAAAACCTGCGGGTCGGCGACCGCGTGCGTGCGTGATCCTGAAGGTCGATCGATCGCCAGGCGCGCGGCCAGCAGGTGATCCTGTCGCGCGCCGCGCCGGAATTCATCCGCCAGCTGTTCGAGAACGAAGTGCCCGAAATCGAGCAAGGCCTGCTCGAACTCAAGGGGCCGCGCGCGATGCCGGCGTGCGCGCCAAGATCGCCGTGGTGGCGCACGACGCCGCATCGATCCCATCGGCACTTGCGTCGGCATGCGCGGTTCGCGCGTGCAGGCCGTGCGCAACGAACTGGGCGGCGAGCAGGTCGACATCGTGCTGTGGTCCGAAGATCCGGCGCAGTTCGTGATCGGCGCCCTGGCGCCGGCCAATGTGCAGTCGATCGTGGTCGACGAAGACCGGCACGCGATGGATGTGGTGGTCGACGAAGACAACCTGGCCATCGCCATCGGCCGCAGCGGCCAGAACGTGCGCCTGGCGTCCGAGCTGACCGGCTGGCAGATCAACATCATGACGCCTGACGAAAGCCAGGCCAAGCAGCACCAGGAACAGACCGCGCTGCGCGATACCTTCATGAGCAAGCTCGATGTCGACGAGGAAGTCGCCGATATCCTGATCGAAGAAGGTTTCACCGGCCTGGAAGAAATCGCCTACGTGCCTATCCAGGAACTCCTCGAAATCGAGGCGTTCGATGAGGACACCATCAATGAATTGCGCAATCGTGCCCGCAACGCCCTGCTGACCGAGGCAATTGCCCAGGAAGAGCGGGTCGAAACGGCGCAAGATCTGCTCACGCTCGAAGGCATGACCCCCGAACTGGCGGCCAAGCTGGCCCACAAGTCAGGTGTTGACCCGAGACGACCTGGCGGACTTGTCCGTCGATGAGCTGACCGAATTGACCGGCATCGAATGAAGAAGAAGCCAGTCAATTGATCGTTCGTGCGCGTGCGCACTGGTTCGAGACACGCTTGAGTCCAGCTGATTGAGTCAGGGTCGTATATGAGCCATATTGATAGGAAGAGAGATCGAATGCCGAGTAACACTGTCGCCCAGTTCGCTGCCGAACTGAAAATGCCTGCGAACGTACTGCTGGATCAGTTGCGTGCGGCGGGCGTTAACTCAAGTCGGTCGACGATTCCGTCACCGAAAGCGGATAAGGCGAAACTTCTCGAATCGTTGCGCCGCTCCCATGGCGCGTCCGAAGGCAAGAAAATTACGCTGACTCGTCGCCAGACTTCCGAAATCCGGCAGGCTGACGGTTCCGGCCGTTCGCGCACCATCCAGGTGGAAGTCCGCAAGAAGCGGGTGTTCGTCAAGCGCGATCCATCCGAAGCCGCGATCGAAGCCGCCAGGCCGGAAGACGCCGATTTTCCGGTCGATTCCCCGGCGGACGACACTGACGTCTCTGCGCTCAGCTCATCTCCCGTCCAGGAGCACACCGACACAGATAACGCTCCCGTCGCCGAACCCGGCAGCAGGATGAGGCCCAGGCGCCTGCCGGCGAACCGGTTGCGGTCCCCGACAGCGTTGCCGTACCCGCCGCCGAAGTGGAAGCCGCTCCCGTCGTGCCCGCTCCTGCCGAATCCGCGCCCGCCGAGCCGCCCGCCATCGAGCAGCCGGCTGAAAAGGCACAAGAGTTGTCTTCCGTAGCGGCTCCTGTCCAGGCCGAGACGCCGGCAGTCCAGGCCGCGCCGGCCGAGAGCGTTCCCGAAGAAGCCGCGCATGCCGATGCCTCGGCGGAAACGCCCGCGCAGGTTCCCGCTGAAGATATCGCCGCCGAACAGGCTGCGCCGCAGCCGGCTGGCGCCGAGACCAGGCGCCCGGCAAGCCGGTGGGTGCAAGGCCGCGGCAAAACCGCCTTCAAGCGCGTTCCGTCTTCCGAACCCGTGGTCGATGAAGGCCGCGAGCGCGCTCGCCGGGCTTCCGAGGCCGAAGCTGCCGCGCTGCGCGAAATGCTCAGCCGTCCGCGCAAGGTGCTCAAGGCTCCCGAGCCTGAAGCAGGCACCATTTCAGGCACGTTGCACAAGCCGGCCGGCGTCAAGAGCCGCCAAGAAAGACGGCAAATCCGCGGGCGCAGTCAAGAAGGTCATCAAAGCCACCGAAGTATCCACTTCCTGGACAGACGACAGCGGCCGCAAGAAGCCGGCTGCCAAGGCGGATGCGCCTCCGGCCAGCCCCAGCCGCGATGGCTGGCGGGCGGGCGGCAAGGCGGGCAAGGGCGGAAGCGCCGCGGCGGGCGCAACAGGAATGCCCAGCCGGAACGCAAAGAGCCGCAAGCCATTGAATTCATCGCTCGCGAAGTGCATGTGCCTGAAACCATTTCGGTGGCCGATCTTGCGCACAAGATGTCCGTCAAGGCGGCCGAGGTCATCAAGCATCCTGATGAAGATGGGCCAGATGGTTACGATCAACCAGGTGCTGGACCAGGAAACCGCCATGATCGTGGTCGAGGAACTCGGCCACATGGCGATCGCCGCCAAGCTGGACGATCCGGAAGCCTTCCTCGACGAATCACCGAGACCGCCGAAGAGGCCGAGGCCTTGCCGCGCGCTCCGGTGGTCACGGTCATGGGCCACGTCGACCACGGCAAGACATCGCTGCTCGACTATATCCGCCGCGCCAAGGTTGCATCGGGCGAGGCCGGCGGCATTACGCAGCATATCGGCGCCTATAACGTCAAGACCGAACGCGGCATGGTTACCTTTCTCGATACCCCGGGCCACGAGGCGTTTACCGCCATGCGTGCCCGCGGCGCGAAGGCCACCGACATCGTCATCCTGGTCGTGGCCGCCGACGACGGCGTGATGCCGCAAACCAAGGAAGCCATCCACCACGCCAAGGCGGCCGGGGTGCCCATCGTCGTGGCGATCAACAAGATCGACAAGCCCGACAGCCAATCTCGAACGCGTCAAGCAGGAACTGGTGGCTGAACAGGTCGTGCCCGAAGAATACGGTGGCGATGCGCCTTTCGTGGGCGTTTCGGCCAAGACCGGCGCGGGTATCGACGAACTGCTCGAAAACGTGCTGTTGCAGGCCGAAATCCTGGAGCTGAAGGCTTCGGTCGACGCGCCTGCCAAGGGTATCGTCATCGAGGCCAGGCTGGACAAGGGCCGCGGCCCGGTCGCGACCATCCTGGTGCTAAGCGGCACGCTCAATCGCGGCGACGCGGTACTGGCCGGCGCCAGCTTCGGCCGGGTCCGCGCCATGCTCGACGAAAACGGCAAGCCCATCAACAGCGCCGGACCGTCCGATTCCAGTGGAAATCCAGGGCCTGACGGAAGTGCCGGCCGCCGGCGACGAACTGATCGTCACTGAGCCGACGAGCGCAAGGCGCGCGAAATCGCGCTGTTCCGCCAGGGCAAGTTCCGCGACGTCAAGCTGGCTCGCCAGCAGGCCGCCAAGCTGGAATCGATGTTCGACAACATCGGCGAAGGTACGCAAACACTGGCGCTTATCGTCAAGACCGACGTGCAGGGTTCGCAGGAAGCCCTGGTGTCCGTCGCTGACCAAGCTGTCGACCGACGAAGTGCGCGTACAGGTCGTGCATGCCGCGGTGGGCGGTATTTCCGAAAGCGACGTCAACTTGGCGATCGCCTCGCAAGGCCGTGGTCATCGGCTTCAATGTGCGCGCCGAGCAAAGCGCCAAGAAGCTTGCCGAGAACAACGGCATCGACCTTCGCTACTACAACATCATTTACGATGCGGTCGATGAAGTGCGCAAGCGCCATGTCCGGCATGCTGGCGCCTGAAAAGCGCGAAGAGATCATCGGCATGGTCGAGATCCGCGAGGTCTACAGCATTTCGCGCATCGGCAATATCGCCGGCTGCATGGTGCATCGACGGTGTCGTGCGCCGCGATTCGCAGGTTCGCCTGCTGCGCAACAACGTGGTGCAGTGGTCCGGCTGGCTCGACTCGCTGCGCCGCTTCAAGGACGACGTCAAGGAAGTCAAGTCCGGCTTCGACTGTGGCATTACCTTGAAGCAACAACAACGATATCGAGGTGGGCGACCAACTTGAGATCTTTGAAATCAAAGAAGTGGCCCGGACACTATAATGGGTCGTTCACAAGTCCAAACATAATCCGGGGCGCAATACCCGGCTGGCCGACCAGATCCAGAAAGACCTGGCGGGCATGATCCAGCGCGAACTCGAAGTATCCAGGGCTGGGCTGATCACGCTTACCGGCGTCGACCTTTCGGCCGATTACGCGCATGCGAAAGTATATTTCAGCGTTCTCGGGCGCTGAACCCGAGGCCGCTTGCGCAACCTTGAACGAAAAGGCCGGATGGCTGCACTCGCTGTTGTTCAAGCTGCTGCATATCCATACGGTGCCGACGCTGCATTTTGTTCACGACGATCAGCTTGCCCGTGGCCTCGAGCTGTCCCTGCTTATCGCACGAGGCCAATCGGCCGCGCGCCGATGGAATCTTCCGACATCCTCGCGAACTCGCCGAGAACCCCGTCCCGACGACAGCGCGGCTGACGGGGCTATCGTTTTTCCATGGAACTATAAACGATGGCTTCCCGACGCGGGCAGGTGCTCGATGGTGTCCTGTTGCTGGACAAGCCGGAAGGTTTGTCCAGCAACCACGCTCTGCAGCGCGCCAAGCGGGCGCTGGACGCCCGAAAAGCGGGGCATACCGGCACGCTGGATCCTTTTGCGACCGGCTTGCTGGTGTGTTGCCTGGGGCGCGCCACCAAAATCGCCGGCAGCATGCTCAACGCCGATAAAGGCTATGTGGCGACCATGCGGCTTGGCCAGGAAACAGATTCAGGCGACCTCACCGGCAATATTGTTTCCGAGGCCGCCGCCGGGTTCGATGGCGTTGTCCAGGGCGACCTGGAAACCGTCCTCGAGCGCTTTCGCGGCAATATCGAGCAAGTGCCGCCCATGTATTCGGCACTCAAGCGCGATGGCAAACCGTTATATGAATACGCCCGACAGGGCATAGAACTGGACAGGCCGCCAAGGTCTGTCACGATTTACAAACTGGAACTCTTGAGCTTTACCGGGCTTGAGGCGCGAATTGTGGTTCAGTGCAGCAAAGGCACCTATATCCGTACGCTTGCGCAAGACATCGGCCGGCAACTGGGCTGCGGCGCGCATCTGAAGGCCTTGCGCCGTATCAGTGTCGGGCCTTTCCTTCTCGCCGAGGCTGTCGGGCTGGAAGCCTTGCAAGCAATGTCTGAACCTCAAACTGCCTTAATCGCGCTGGATGCCTTGCCCGCCGGCTTATTGCCGGCAACCTTTAAACGAAAGGATGAATTATGAACCGCGCTTTGCGCAACGTGGCGATCATCGCCCACGTCGATCACGGCAAAACCACACTGGTAGACCAATTGCTGCGTCAGTCGGGAACGTTCCGCGATAACCAGCATATGACGCGAACGGGTCATGGATTCCAACGACTCGAAAAAGAACGCGGCATTACGATTCTGGCCAAGAACTGCTGCCGTCGAATACGAAGGCACGCACATCAACATCGTCGACACCCCGGGACACGCCGACTTCGGCGGTGAGGTCGAGCGCGTGCTGTCGATGGTCGACGGCGTGTTGCTGCTGGTCGACGCCGTCGAGGGCCCGATGCCGCAAACGCGTTTCGTTACGCGCAAGGCGCTGGCCCTGGGGCTGAAGCCTATCGTCGTGATCAACAAGATCGACCGCCCCGGCGCGCGGCCCGACTGGGTCATCAACGCAGACTTTCGACCTGTTCGACAAGCTGGGCGCGACCGAAGAGCAGCTCGATTTCCCCGTCGATCTACGCATCCGGGCCTGGCCGGCTATGCGGGATTGACCGACGACGTGCGCGAAGGCGACATGCGGCCCTTGTTCGAAACCATTCTCAAGTATGTGCCGCAGCGCGAGGACGACGCCGATGCGCCATTGCAGATGCAATCATTTCGCTGGAATACTACACCTACGTCGGCAAGATCGGCGTGGGCCGCATCAATCGCGGCCGCATCCGTGCCGCCGCAGGACGTCGTGGTCAAGTTCGGCCCCGAAGGCGCGCCTATCAAAGGCCGCATCAACCAGGTTCTGAAGTTCCGCGGCCTGGAGCGTGTGCTGGTCGATGAAGCGCAAGCCGGCGACATCGTGCTGATCAACGGCATCGATGAAATCGGCATCGGCTGCACGATCATGGATCCCGCCATGCCCGGAGGCCTTGCCTTTGCTGCGCATCGACGAGCCGACGCTGACCATGAACTTCATGGTGAATACGTCGCCATTGGCGGGCCGCGAAGGCAAGTTCGTCACCAGCCGCCAATTGCGCGAGCGTCTGGATCGCGAGCTCAAGTCCAACGTGGCGCTGCGCGTCAACGATACCGACGACGATACCGTGTTCGAAGTGTGCGGGCCGCGGCGAGCTGCATCTGACGATTCTGCTGGAAAACATGCGCCGCGAAGGCTACGAGCTTGCCGTGTCGCGGCCGCGCGTCGTGTTCAAGGAAATCGATGGCGTGCAGCTGCGAGCCTTTCGAATTGCTGACCGTCGATCTCGAAGACCCTCACCAGGGCGGCGTCATGGAAGAGCTGGGCCGCCGCAAAGGCGATCTGCTGGACATGGCGGCCGACGGCCGCGGCCGTACTCGCCTGGAATACCGTATTCCGGCGCGCGGACTGATCGGTTTCCAGGGCGAATTCCTGACCTTGACGCGCGGTACCGGCCTGATGAGCCACATTTTCGATGAATACGCGCCCTATGCGCGAAGGCGGTGTCGGCGAACGCCGCAATGGCGTGCTGATCAGCCAGGACGATGGCGAGGCGGTTGCCTATGCCTTGTGGAAGCTGCAGGATCGCGGCCGCATGTTCGTGTCGCCGCAAGAGCCGCTGTACGAAGGAATGGTCATCGGCATACATAGCCGCGATAACGATCTGGTGGTCAACCCCATCAAGGGAAAGCAACTGACCAACGTGCGCTCTTCGGGCAAGGACGAGCATATCGATCTGGTTCCGCCGATTCAGATTTCGCTGGAATATGCGGTGGAATTCATCGACCGACGAAGAGCTGGTCGAAGTCACGCCCAAGTCCATACGGCTGCGCAAGCGCTATTTGCAAGAGCATGAGCGCCGCCGCAACTCGCGCGACTAAGCAGGCCTGAAAGGCTGTTGGGCCTGGCCCGGCATTGCCAACTAGGAAAACCGCTACTCCCCTTGCAGGATGGGTAGCGGTTTTTTTTATGGAACACACACGGTTTTTATAAAAAACGGTACAATTCATTCCTATTATTGAAATAGATCATTATGTCAGCTGATATCTCTCTCGTTTTCGATGAGCATAAAATCGATGGCAATACCCCGACCATGCGTCTTTTCGCGCTGCTCGAGGTGATTGCCCAAAAAGATCAGTTCTTCTCCCTGCAAAGCCTGGTCGAGGAGCTGGGCCTGCCCAAGCCCACTTTGCACCGCATGCTGCAGCAATTGGAAGGCGCGGGCATGATCCAGCGCGATGGCGATGGGCGCCAGTACAGCACGGGCCTGCGTTTGCGCCGCATGGCCGAGAATCTGCTGCTGCATAATATTGTTCATGGCGCGCGCCATTCGGTTTTGCGGCAATTGGTCGAAGAGGTCGGGGAAAGCTGCAACATCACGACTTGCTCCGGCAACGAAGTGCTATACCTGGACCGAGTCGAAACCGCCGCCCCCTTGCGGTTCTATTTGCATCCGGGCTCTCGCGTGCCGGTGCATTGCTCGGCCAGCGGCAAGCTGTTCCTGACCCAGATGACGCCCTTGCAGCGGCGCCGCTTGCTGGCGCACACCACCTTGAGCAAGTACACCGATAAAACCCTGACCGCCGTGGAGCAGGTCGAGGCGGAAATCGAGCGCGTGCGCCGGGACGGTTATGCCGTGGACGACGAAGAGTTCCTGCCCGGCTTGCTCTGCGTGGCAGTGCTGGTGCCGGTGTCGCAGGGAAAATCGAATATGGCTGTCGCCATACAAGCGCCCATCATGCGCATGACGGCCGATAAATCGCTGCAATGCCTGCCGGCTCTGCAGCGCGCCGCCAATGCCTTGGCGGCGATTGAAGTATCGAACGACCCCCAACGATAAACCCCTCAACGATAACGCACAAGGATAGCCATGCCGCAGGCCGTTGAAACGCCCGCCATTCATCACGTGTCAGTCAGGACGGTATTCGGCCTGGATTCGGACCTGAAGGTTCCGGCCTTTGCCGAGCGCAATGAACATGTTCCTGAAATCGACGAGGTGTATCGCTTCAATCATGATGTCACGCTGGCTATTCTGGCGGGATTCGCCTGGAACCGGCGCGTCATGGTGCAGGGCATGCACGGCACCGGCAAATCCACCCATATCGAGCAGATTGCGGCGCGCCTGAATTGGCCCTGCATACGAATCAATCTGGATGGCCATATCAGCCGCCTGGACCTGGTCGGCAAAGACGCCATTGTGGTGCGCGAAGGCTTGCAGATTACCGAGTTCCAGGAAGGGATCGTTCCATGGGCCTTGCAGCGCCCCATGGCTTTGATCTTCGATGAGTACGATGCGGGCCGGCCCGACGTCATGTTCGTGATTCAGCGCATACTCGAGCGCGACGGCCATTTCACGCTTCTGGATCAGAATCGTGTGATCCGGCCTCATCCTTGTTTCCGCCTTTTCGCCACCTCCAATACCATAGGGCTGGGCAATTTGAACGGCTTGTATCATGGCACGCAAATGCTCAATCATGCGCAACTGGACCGCTGGAATATTGTCGCCGCCCTGAATTATCTTGGCGCCGATGACGAGGCGGCCATCGTGCTGGCGCGAGTACCGGCGCTTGACAACGACAGGGGCCGGCGCCTGATCCAGGCCATGGTCGGCGTGGCCGGCCTGACTCGCAAGGGATACGAGGCGGGTGACTTATCCACCCTGATGTCGCCTCGCACGGTGATTACCTGGGCCGAAAACAGCCAGATTTTCGCCGACGTCGAGTTGGCTTTCCGCCTGTCGTTCCTGAATAAATGCGAAGAGCTGGAACGACCCATCGTGGCCGAATACTATCAGCGCAGCCTCAATCAGGAAATCTCCGAATCCAGCCTCCACGCGTCGTGGTAGCACGCCATGAGCGAAGTCCGGCAGCGCGTCCGCCATCAGCAAAAAACCGAGGAATTGTCCGCCGCCGCGCTGCGGGCCCTGGCCGCGAACATGCACTTGCATTTCGAAGGCGGGCAGTTGTACAACCACAACCAGCGCATCAAGGTTTATGCCCCGCATCTGCAACTGCGTCCGGCGCGCGACACGGCACAGGCGTATCGCGGCGTGGTCGATGCCCTGGCATTGCGGCTGCTTCTGTCGGATGACGCTCTTCATTGCTCCTTGCTGCCCCCGGTCGGCGAACCGGTGCAACGGCTGATATTCGACTGGCTCGAGCAATTGCGCACGGAGTCGCTGGTGCCCGAGTCGCTGCCGGGCATGCGCCATAACCTGATAGCGCGCTATCAGGCCTGGTCCGACAGTTTCCTGGGGTCGGGCTCCACCGAGACCAGCCTGGGAATATTGTTGTTCGCGTTTTCGCAGATCGCATGGAGCCGCCTGATGGCCCACGAGCTGCCCGAGCCGGTGCAGGATCTGCTTGAGCCGACGCGCGCCGCGCTGGCACCCGCCCTGGGCGATGCGTTTGCGGGCATCCGGCGGCTGCGCCACGATCAGGCCGGGTTTGCGCACTACGCCTTGCTGATAGCCCAGGACATCGCCCAGCGCGTGCAAAGCGAATATGAAGACAACCCCAAGACGATGGCGCTGCGGCGCGGGACTTTCAGCCTGTCGCTGGATTTCGAGCAAGACGAGGCTGTCAGTTTTCCGGTGGCCAATAGCGCGGAAAGCGCGGTTTTCGTGGCGGCGCGGAATCGCTATCGGATTTTCACCAGCCGCTACGATCGGGAATTCGATGCGGCGAGCCTGATGCGGGAGGCCTTGCTGCGCGAGTATCGCCAGCAGTTGGATCAGCGCCTGCTTGAACAGGGCATGAACATTGCCCGTCTGTCCAGGGCCTTGCGCATATTGCTGGCGCGGCCGCAGATCAACGGCTGGCGCTTCGGCCAGGAGGACGGCGTGATCGATGGGCGCCGCCTGGCGCAACTGATCAGCTCTCCCAACGAGCGCCGTCTGTTCCGGCGCGATCAATACATGCCGGTATCGAACTGCGCCGTCAGTTTCCTGGTCGATTGTTCGGGTTCCATGAAGCAGTACAGCACGTCGATCGCGCTGATGATGGATATTCTCATGAGGGCTCTGGGCGAGGCGGGCGTCGCCACGGAGATCCTTGGTTTCACTACGCAGTCATGGAATGGCGGGCGCGCCCGGCAGGATTGGATCGCGCAAGGTCAGCCGCCGGCCCCGGGGCGTTTGAACGAAGTCTCGCACCTGGTGTTCAAATCCATGGATACGCCGTGGCGCCATGCCCGATCGCGGATCGTCGCCTTGATGAAGGCCGATCTGTTCAAAGAGGGCGTCGATGGCGAGGCGGTGCAATGGGCTTGCCAGCGTTTGCTGGAGTGCGATCAGGAGCGGCGTATCCTGGTGGTGCTGTCGGACGGCTGTCCCATGGATAGCGCCACCAATCTGGCCAACGACTCCTTCTATCTGGACAACCATTTGAAAATGGTCGTCCAGCACTATACCCAGCAGCATGCGCTTGAAATCATCGGCCTGGGCGTTGGCCTGGATTTGAGCCCTTATTATCCGCGCAGCATGGCGATGGATTTATCCGAAGGCCTGGATAATTCCGTGTTCGATGAGTTTCTGCGATTGCTCAGCGGGCGCCGGCGCTGAATCCGGGTTAGCGCCAACAGGCCCTAGGCTGGTTGGCTGGGCGGGGTTTGCGCCTGGACCGCCGTGACGGCAATGACGTTATAGACATCGTCGGCGCCGCAGCCTCGGGATAAATCGTTTGCGGGTTTGTTCAGGCCTTGCAGCAAAGGGCCTATGGCGCTTGCATGGCCCAGCCGCTCAGTGACCTTGTAGCCGATATTGGCCGCGTCCAGATCGGGGAATATCAGTACATTGGCTCGGCCATGCACGGCGGAAGCGCTGATTTTCCGATCGGCTATTTGGGGAACGAGAGCGGCGTCCAACTGTATTTCGCCATCGATGGCCAGGCCGGGCCGTTGCGCGCGCACCAGTTCGGTGGCGTGCCGGACCTTCTGGACCTTGGCGTGATGCGCGCTGCCGCTGGTCGAAAAAGACAACATGGCTACGCGCGGCTCCTCGTCCAGCAGTTGCGCTGCGCTGTCGGCCGCCGCCAGCGCGATTGCCGCCAATTCCTGGGCATCGGGATCGATGACCAGGCCGCAATCGGAAAAAATCATGGCGCGGGTATCGGTATGAAAAGGCTCGTCCCGGAGCATGATGAAAAAACTGGATACCAGCCGCGTGCCTGGACGGATTCCGACTATCTGGATGGCATTGCGCACCACGTCGGCCGTGGTGTGGACGGCCCCCGCGACGGAGCCGTCGGCATACCCCTGACGCAGCATCAGCATGCAAAAGCACAAGGGGTCCAGCACGGCCTTGGCTGCTTGCTCGGGGGTCATGCCGCGCGGCTTGCGTAATTCAAGCAGCGTTTGTTGCAATTCCGGCAGCAGCGGCGAGTGTTGCGGTTCGATGAGTTCGACCTGATCCAGATCGCAGCCATGCTCTTGCGCCAGCGCGGCGATTCTTTGCCGGTTTCCGACCAGAATGATATGCGCCAGGCGCTCGCCGGCGGCCTTTGCGGCCGCCCGCAGCACGCGCGGGTCTTCACCCTCGCAGAGCACGATGCGTTGAGTCGCCTGGCGGGCGCGCTGCAGGATGCGATCCAGAAGGTTCATCGAAGATTCCGCCTATGCCTGGTCAGACGTAGTCTTTGTACTTTTCGAGCAGGCGCACAGGCTTGGACAAGGCATCCCGGCGGAACGGGTCGCCAAGCTCACGCGTGCACATGATTTCGACGATGGTCGTCTTGCCGTGGTTCATTTGCAGGTCTATGGCCTTTTTCAGGGCCGGCCCCACATCTTCAAGCTTGTCGACCACAATACCTTCGGCGCCCATGGCTTTTGCTATCCCCGCGAAGCTTTGGTTGTCGAGTTCGCCGGCGACAAAGCGGCGATTGTAGAAATCGACCTGGTTCTTTTTCTCGGCGCCCCATTGGCGGTTATGGAACACCACCGCGGTCACCGGTATGTTGTGGCGCACGCAAGTCATGGTTTCCATCAGGCTCATGCCCCATGCGCCGTCGCCGGCATACGATATGGCCGGACGATCCGGCGCGGCGACCTTCGCCCCGATAATGGTCGGGAAGGCGTAACCGCAATTGCCCCAGCTCATGGGAGCGAAAAAGCTGCGCGGTTTTTCGAAACGCAAATAGCTGTTGGCCACCGAGTTGATGTTGCCGATATCGGTCGACACCATGGCGTTTTCAGGCATGGCTTTTTCCAGCTCGCGCAACACTTGGCGCGGGTGCAGGTAGCTGCCGGGCTCTTTGCTCTGTTCTTCTATCATGTCCAGGCTGAACGAGTCTTTTTCGTGGGTCCAGTCGTCCAGTTCTTTTTCCCAGGCGGCTTTTTCCTCCAGCACTTGCTTGGCGCGCGCCGCCTTGGTCGCATCGCAGGCCAGCGTTTTGCCTTGCAGCCTGTCGCTCAGGGCCAGCGCCACGGCCTTGGCATCGCCGCAAATTCCCACGGTTATTTTCTTGACCAGTCCGAGCATCTTGTTGTCGGCGTCGATCTGAATGATTTTTGCGTCCTTGGGCCAGTAGTCCATGCCATGCTGCGGCAAGGTGCCGAATGGTCCCAGGCGGGTTCCCAGGGCCACGACGACATCGGCCTGGGAAATAAGCTTCATGGCCGCTTTCGAGCCCTGATAGCCCAGCGGACCGCACCACAATGGATGGCTTGCGGGGAAGGAGTCGTTGTGCAGGTAACTGTTGACGACCGGCGCGCCCAGGCGCTCGGCCAGGGCCTTGCATTCTTCCACCGCGTCGCCCATGACGACGCCGCCGCCGGAAATGATGACGGGGAATTTGGCCTTGGCCAGGATTTCCGCTGCTTCATTGAGCCGGTTCTCGCCGCCCGCGCCGCGATCCAGGCGTTGAGGCTGGGGTATTTCCGCCTTGATTTCGCCGTAGAAATAATCGCGCGGAATATTCAGCTGGGTCGGTCCCATTTCCGACATGGCGCGGTCAAAGCAGCGCCCGGTGTATTCGGCCATGCGCGCGGGATGCGTGACATGGCCCTGGTATTTGGTGAATTCCTGGAACATGGGCAATTGCTTGCCTTCCTGGAAGCCTCCCAGGCCTATCCCCATGGTTCCGGCTTCGGGCGTGATGATGACCACGGGGGTATGAGCCCAGTAGGCGGCGGCAATGGCCGTGACGCAGTTGCTGATGCCGGGGCCGTTCTGGCCGATGACGACGCCGTGGCGGCCGCTGACGCGGGCATAGCCGTCGGCCATGTGGCCGGCGCCTTGTTCGTGCACGACGGGGATGAGCCGGATGCCCGCCGGCGCGAAAATATCCATCGCATCCATGAAGGCGGAACCCATGATGCCGAACATTTCCGTAACGCCGTTGGCGGCCAGCGTTTCTACAAAAGCCTCGGAGGGCGTCATTTTCTGCGGCCCGGCAGGCGCGAGATTCTTGGTGGCTGTCATTGTCTTCTTCCTGTGTCGATGTGAGCGGATTGGGGGAGCAATTAGCTCATCCCTAAGTCTTATATCAAAAAAACGAAATAATTTATTCCGATATTTAGTATTTTATGAAATTCTATCTGTAAAAAATAAAAAGTCAATCAAATAACTTTTTTATGGAACTACTTGTCCCGTTAGCGTGATTTCAATTGCCTGGGCAACGCGCGGGGGACAGCAGGGCGCGGCACTGGCTGGCTTATGCGAAACGTTGCCACTGGCTCTAGACCACCGGCGCGGCTTCTCATACCTTACCTAGGTCGCTCATCAGTGCGCGTTCGTTCGCGCCTCTCAACAGGAGAAGCAGTAATGTCCAGTGAAAATCTTGTCCGTATCATCCAGTCGTTCGGCGAGGCATGGAATCGCCACGACATAGATGCCTTGATGTCATTCATGCACGAGGACTGTGTGTTCGAGACCATAGGAGGCGCCGAAGCCTACGGAGCCCGCCACGAAGGATCGGCGGCGGTGCGCAAGGCGTTCCAGGCGGCCTGGGAAACCATACCGGATGCGCGCTGGCTGAATGCCTCATGCTGGGCTTGCGAGGACCGGGGAGTGATGGAATCGACGTTCACCGGTACCGCCGCGGATGGTTCCTCGATCGAAGCCAATATGGTTGATTTGCTGGTGTTTCGAGATGGAAAAATTATTCTCAAGAATGCCTTCCGTAAAAACCGGCCTCACATTCCCGCGAGCGCAGGCAAGTCCTGATGGGCAGAGGCGCGTGGTTTGTCCGCCGAATATTGCGCACCTTGTCTTGTATGTAATTTCTTGGAGTTTTCATGGCATCCCAACCTCACATCCCGATTCCGGCAACAGCGGGATCTTTTCAGGAAAGCGCTTACGATCCCCGCTACGACCCTCTGGTGTCGGCTACCGGACAGGGGCAGGCTTATGCGCCGACCTATTGGGTGGCGACGGCCGGCCCGGCGCCGGAGGACGATGGGCCGGTGCGGCATGATTTCGATGCGGACGTGGTCGTTATCGGCTCGGGATTCACGGGTTTGGTTACCGCATTGAACCTGGCTCGGGAACACGGCGTGAAAGCGGTGGTTCTCGAGGCCAACCGGGTGGCCTGGGGCTGCACCAGCCGCAATGGCGGGCAGGGCCAGAACGCGTCCGGCCGCCTTTACCGGTCGCAATGGATCAAGCGCTGGGGAATGGACGTTGCCAAGCGCCTCGATGCCGAAATATACGAAGGGTTCGAATACTGGAAGAGCCTGGTCGAGACCATAGACTGCGACGCTCAGCCCGGCGGCCATCTGTACACGGCCCACCGCGCCAAGAAAATGGCATTCCTGGAAAACGAATGCCGTGTCATGAAAGACGTTTTCGGCTACGGCACACGCATGTTGAGCCGCCAGGAACTGCATGAAAAGTATATTGCCGATCAAGAGGCCGTAGGCGCCCTTCATGAACCGGAAGGCATAGGCGTGCATCCCGTGAAGCTGGCTTTCGGCTATATACGCCAGGCTCGCGCCCTGGGGGTCAAGATACACCCGGCCAGCCCTGTGCTCGGCTGGGAAACGATAGCCGGCGTGCACCATTTGCGCACGCCCGGCGGCGTGGTGCGGGCGCGCAGGGTTGCCGTGGCCACCGGCGGCTACACGCCGCAAGGGCTGCATGCATCGCTCAGCAACAAGATCATGCCCATATTGTCCAATTCGTTGGTAACCCGGGTGCTGACGCCTGCCGAACGTGCCGAGGCGGGGCTCAAGAGCACTACATTCGTCACCGATACCCGCACCTTGCGGTTTTACTATCGCTTGTTGCCCGATGGCTCCATGCAGATAGGCAGCCGCAGCGCCCTGAGCGGCGCCGATGCGCAAAACAATAATCATCTCGAACTGCTGAAAGAAGGCCTGTACAGAAAATTTCCCAGCTTGCGCGGCATACCTGTCGCCTATTCATGGTGGGGCTGGGTGGACGTCAGCCATGACATGATGCCGCGCATTACGCAGCCGGATCCGAAGCAGCAAATTTTCTACGCCTTCGGCTATGGCGGCAACGGCGTGTCGTTTTCGGCGAATGCCGGACGCCGCCTGGCCCAGCGGGTGGTGGGCAAAGAGGGCGGCCACTGGGATCTTCCTATCTATAACTCGCCTTTGCCCGGGCATATGTTCGCTCCGTTCCGCCGCCTGGGCCAAGCCATGCTGTACAAGTATTATTACTTGCGCGACGAGCGTCTTTAGCGGCCACACGAGTGCCGTTGGCGCTTGTGCCCGGCCTGCATGAGGGCGGGTCAGCCGTCTGGGACGCTGTAAAGTTTGCGATACACACCGGCCAGCCGTTCTATGCCGGCCGGAATGTTTTCATTGCCGATAGAGCTGAAGCCCAGCCGGATAAAATTCTTTTTATCGTTGGCGGGATGATGAAAAAAAACATGGCCGGGCTCGATGACCACGCCTTCCTGCAGGGCCGCCCGGGCCAAGTCTTGGCAATCCACCTGCGCCGGGGCCTCGACCCAGCAAGACGAACCGCCGTTCAGCGGCACGGTGTTGAATTCCGGCAGGTAGTTGTCCAGGGCGCCGGTCAAGGTCTGGCCGCGTTCGCTGTACATCACAGACAGGCGCCGCAGCAGGGAATGGTGATGGCCCAGGGAAATGAACAGCGCGAAGGCCCGTTGAATGTAGGCGGAAGGATGCCGCAGCATTAAACGCCGCAGGGCGCGCAGTTCCAGGGTGAGTTCTCGCGGCGCGACAATGTAGCCGATGCGCAGTCCGGGGGCGAAGCTTTTCGACAGGCTGCCTACATAAATCACCCGTCCATGCTTGTCCAGGCTTTTCAGGGCGGGCGTCGGCTGATGATCGTAGCGGCTTTCGGTTTCGTAATCGTCCTCAATGATGATGCAGTCCGATTTCAGGGCGAGCGCCAGCAGCGCTTCGCGGCGTTCCATGGGCAGGGTGACGGTGGTGGGGCATTGATGGCTGGGCGTGACGAAGATGTAATCGCAGATTTTCAGGGCGGGGGTGATGCACAGCCCATCCTGGTCCACCGGCAAGGCGAGCAGGCGTTCCGTTCGGTGGGCGAAGATATTGCGGGCGTCCGGGTAGCCGGGATCTTCCATGCCTACGACAGTGTGGTTGTGGATCAGCAAGTCGGCCAGCAGGTACAGGGCGTGTTGCGCGCCTACCGTAATGACGATTTCTTCTTTTTCGGCCCAGACGCCACGGCGCGGCAGTACCTGGGTCCGGATTTCTTCGATCAGCGCGGCGTCGTCGCTGGCGATCAGGTCGGGAGCCCAACTGCGGATGTCCAGCACCGACAATGCCTTGGTGCAGCATTCGCGCCATTCCGCGGTCGGGAATTGCGAGGCGTCGAATTGGCCGTAGATAAATGGGTAGGGCTGGCTTTGCCAGTTCGCCGGCTTGACGATGTTGCGCTGCCTGGAAGGGTGAAAGACCATGCGTTGGGTCCATGACGCGGGGGTGCATGGGGTAGGGCTGGCTTCGGGCGCTGGATGGCTGACGTGGCCGTCGAGCACGTCGTCGGCCACGAAGTGTCCGCTGCGCTCGCGCGACACCAGATAGCCTTCGGAAACCAGTTGCTGATAGGCGAATACGACGGTATTGCGGGCTACTTTCAGGTTTTCGGACAACAGGCGGCTGGATGGCACCGGGGCGCCTGGCGGCAAGTGCCCCGACAGGATCGCCGAGACCAGCGTTTGGCGGATGCGGCCTTGCAGGCTGAGATTCGAATTGCTGACGCGGTCGAAAAGCGTTGCCCACAGGACCGGCGAGATGGGAGCGATGGGAGCTTGCATTATGGTTGAACTCCGTCGGTAAAAAAGGAAGCCCGCGCAAGAAAAACCCATCGCTGATCATGCCGGCCAGGTGGGTGTAATCGCAGTAAGGGTAGTGTAGAGGGCGGCGCCGGCAATAACAATTGGCCGGCGCCGCCCAGGCGCATCGGCAGGCTTAGATCTTGCCTTTCCAGGGAATCAGGATTCTTTCCAGATGGCGCAGTAAAAGATCGAAGATCAGGGCAAAAAAACCAATGACAATAATCCCCATGATGACCGTGTCGCTGGCCAGGTATTGCGCCGCATTCAGGACCATGAACCCCAGGCCGCGCGAAGCCGCCACCATTTCGGCGGCCACCAGTGTGGTCCAGCCGACCCCGATGCCGATGCGCATGCCGGTGAAAATCTCGGGCATGGCCGCTTTGACTATGACATGCGAGATGATTTGGCGGCTGGAGGCGCCCATGGCATAGGCCGCGTGTATTTGCTCAATCGAAACCGACTTCACGCCGGAGCGGGCGGCTATCGCCATGGGGGCGAATATGGCCAGGTAAATCAGGAATATCTTGGGAAACTCGCCTATGCCGAACCAGATAATGACCAGTGGCAGATAGGCCAGCGGAGGCAGGGGCCGGTAAAACTCAATGACCGGATCGAACAGGCCGCGCATGATGCGATTGACCCCCATCAGCACGCCGATGGGGACGGCGGTGACCAGGGCCAGGAAGAATGCCCCCATCACGCGTCCCAGGCTGGCGGCGGTATGCTGCCATAGCGTTGAATTGGCCACGCCCAGCGTTATCGACTCGACGAATTTATCGTATACGGCAAAAGGCGAGGGCAGGAAAATCGGTTTCACCCAGCCCATGCTGGTGACCAGGAACCACATGGCGATGAGCACCACCGCGGTCATGATGCTGATGAAATTGCTATGGCCGGCGCCGGGCGCGCCGTAGACTTTTCCGGGCGTGGCGGGTTTGCCGAGAAATAGTTTTTTAGACATGGGCCAGCCCTGGTTCGCCGGCGGCTTTTTCGTCGCCGTAAATAATGCTTAGAATGGTTTCGCGCATATGGATGAAGTCTTGGCTGGATTTGATGGCGCGGGCATCCCTGGTTTGCAGGAAACGCTTGTTGAAGTCCAATTCATAGGTATGCGTGATGCGTCCCGGCCGGGGCGACATGACAATCAGCCGCGAACCCAGGAAAAGCGCTTCTTCGACACTATGGGTGATGAAAAAGAACATCTTGTGCGTGTGATCCCAGACGTCGAGCAGAAGTTCCTGGATGGTTTCCCGGGTCAGGGCATCCAGCGCCGCCATGGGCTCGTCCATGAGCAGCATGGCCGGGTCGCAGGTCAAGGCCCGGGCGATGCCCACCCGTTGCTGCATGCCGCCGGACAACTGGTAAATCATGTGCTCGTGGAAGTCCTGCAATCCGACCAGTTCCAGGTTCTTGGCGGCAAGGCCGCGCCGCCGGTTTTTGTCTATGCCTTGCAGTTTCAGGCCGAACTCGGTGTTTTCCATGACGTTCAGCCAGGGTAGCAGGGCATGCTTCTGGAATACCACGCCGCGGTCCGAGCCGGGGCCCACGATAGGCCTGCCGCCGAGCAGCAGTTCACCCTGCGTCGGCGACAAGAATCCGGCGAGCAAATTGAGCAGCGTTGTTTTGCCGCAGCCCGATGCGCCCAGCGCGACGACGAAATCGCCTGAATTGATTTCCAGGTTGACATCTTTCAGGGCAACGACGGAGCCGCCATGCTGGAGAGCCGGGTAAGTGACATTGGCGCCTTTGACGCTCAGACTGGCCATTGGTGCTGTCATGCTGCTCTCTCCTTGATAATGAAATCATGCCGCGGGGATTCCGCGGCATGCGCGGCCTGACGGTTTATTTGGCCGCCGCCTGGGCATACGAGGAATTCACGAAAGGCGTGTAATCCGCCAGCGGCTTGTCTATCTGGCGCTGCGATTTCAGGAACGCCGCGCTGGCGGTAAGGGCTTTGACGGCGCCGCTGTCTTTGCCGCCGCCCAGCCAGGTGGCGGAGGCCTGCTCTTTGGCGTCCGGGAACAGCAATAGTTTCAGGGCCGAAAGAATGTCCTCGGGCTTGCCGCCTATCATTTTGGTAATGCCCTTGATATCGGCCGAATCGGCGGTCAGCTTGGCGCTATTGTCGTTATAGTCTTTGTAGGATTGCGCCAGGACTTTGGTAAATGCCGCCATGAATTTAGGATTTTTCCCGGCCCAGTCTTGATTGGCGACGATGCCGTCGAAAGTCGGCACGCTTTTGGCGCCGATTTCCGCGGAGTCGGCGATGGTCGTGCCCGTTTTCTGGATCTCGGTCAGGGCGGGCGGCCAGACATAGGCGGCATCGATATCGCCGCGCTGCCATGCCGCCACGATTTGCGGGGGTTGCATATTCAGGATGTTGACCTTGGAGGGATCGACGTTCCATATTTTGCTCAGGGCAACCAGCAGGTGAAAATGCGACGTCGAGACAAACGGCACCCCCACCTTCTTGCCGGCCAGGTCTTGCGGCTTGCTTATCCCCGAGCCGTTGCGGGCGACCAGCGCTTCGGATTTCCCGATGTTGTCCAGAATCCAGATAAGCTGCATTTCAACGCCGCGCGTTACCGCCGCGGTGATGCCGGTCGAGCCTAAAACGCCTATCGGCACATCGCCGGAGGCGAAGGCGCTGGAGATATCGCCTGCCGAACTGAACTGGCGCCAGTCGATTTGGTAACCGGCTTCTTTGGCTGCTTTGTCGAAGCGTCCGTCGGCAATGGCGCTGACGAAGGGACCCACAATTTGCTGATATCCGACAACCACTTTTGTCTGGGCCTGGGCGCTGGCGGCGCCAAGTCCCAGCACGGTGGTTGCCACGCATAGCAAGGCTAGTTTGCGCGCACGCTGGAATACGGGTGTCATGGTCTGCTCCATTCATGTTATGGCGACACGTATGGGTTGCGGCAGTGTGTCGCTGTGTGAATGGATAGTGCCTATAGTCCGCGCTTGCGACTAGGTCCAGTTGATTTTATTAGATAGGGCCAGTGCCCGGCGCGCCATGCCGCTATTTGCGCCCAGGTCGCGGTTTCGCGCCATATGGACTGATCGAGAGGCCGCCGGAGGAGATTCGTATTAAGGGTAAATGCCCATGACGTTCATGCTTGCGATAACTGCGCCGCCACCCGAAAACCAGGCCATCCGGTGGATGGCCTGGAATATGCCTGCCTGGTTTTGACTCGTGCCGATCAAGATAGGGAAGGCGGCGCGTTTCGGGGCGACGGGCTGGGTTCGCGGGGCGCTTGTATCCGGCATATGGCCGATACGAGCGCCGCGCTTGCGGATTTACCCTTGCATGCCGCCCAGGCACACGTACTTGAGTTCCATGAAGTCATCCATGCCGTAGACCGAGCCTTCGCGGCCGAGGCCGGACTGCTTGACGCCGCCGAACGGCGCGACTTCGTTGGAAATCAGGCCGGTGTTCACGCCGACCATGCCGTATTCGAGCGCTTCGGCCACCCGGAAGATACGGCCCACGTCGCGGCTGTAAAAATAGGACGCCAGGCCGTATTCGGTGTCGTTGGCCAGTTCGATGACATGCTGCTCGTCGGTGAACTTGACCACGGGGGCGACCGGACCGAAGGTTTCTTCGCGCATGCACAGCATGTTTTCGGTGATGCCGGATAATACCGTCGGCTGGAAGTAGCGTCCGCCCAGGGCATGGGCCTGGCCGCCGACCGTCACTTTCGCGCCTTTGGCAATGGCGTCCTGCACATGCTCCTGGACTTTCGCGATGGCCGCGTCGTCGATCAGCGGACCCTGGGTTACCTGGTCGGCGAAGCCATCGCCGACCTGCAGCTTGCCGACCTTGTCCGACAGCTTGGCCACGAATTCGTCGTAGACCGATGCGTGGACATAGAAGCGGTTGGTGCAAACGCAGGTCTGGCCGGCGTTGCGGTATTTGGAGATCATTGCGCCTTCGACCGCGGCATCGAGGTCGGCATCTTCAAACACAATGAAGGGAGCGTGGCCGCCGAGCTCGAGCGACAGCTTCTTGATGGTCGGGGCGCTTTGCTGCATAAGAATGCGGCCCACCGCCGTCGAGCCGGTAAACGTCACTTTCTTGACGATGGGGCTGGCGCACAGGACTTTGCCGATGGCGATCGAACGGTCGCTGTCAGCGGTAATGATATTGAGCACGCCGGCCGGGATGCCGGCGCGTTCGGCGAGTTCGGCCAGCGCCAGCGCCGACAGGGGCGTTTGCTCGGCGGGCTTGAGCACGATGGTGCAGCCGGCGGCCAGGGCGGGCGACACCTTGCGGGTGATCATGGCATTGGGGAAGTTCCAGGGCGTAATGGCCGCGCACACACCTATGGGTTCGCGCATTACCAGCATGCGGTTGGCGGCGTTGGGCGAAGCCAGGATGTCGCCGCTGACGCGCTTGGCCTGCTCGGCGAACCATTCCACGAACGATCCGCCGTAGGCGATTTCGCCACGGGATTCGGTAATGGGCTTGCCCTGTTCCAGCGTCATCAATTGGGCCAGGTCTTCAGTATTGGCAATGATCAGGTCGAACCAGCGCCGCAAGATGGCCGCGCGCTCTTTGCCTGTGCGAGCCCGCCACGCCTTGAATGCTTTGTCGGCCGCTTCGATGGCCAGTTGCGCCTGGTCGGCACCGAGGTTGCTGACCTGCGCGATGGTTTTTCCATTGGCCGGATTATCGACGGCGAAGGTGCCGCCGTCGGCCGCTTCGAGCCATTGGCCGTTGATGTAGGAACGGGTTTTGTACAGAGAGGGATCTTTCAGTTGTATGGGAAGCTGCAAAGTAGTCATGGCGTTCAGGAACCGGCGTTATGATGGGTTGGAAGAAGGCGAAACAATTTACTAGTTTATGGCAAGTGCGCTGCGTTTGCTCACGTCTGTTTATTCGGGGAGGGCGGGCGCATAGTCGCCCTGTTCGGCCAGGTCGGCGCAAAAGGCTTCGATATGCCGCATCGCGACATCGGGGTCGTCGGTGATCGTGAGCAACTGCATGTCCTGCGGGCCGATCAGCTTGTTGGCCAGCAGAGTGGCTTCCATCCAGCTCATGAGGCCGGCCCAGAACGAGCTGCCGATCAGGATGATGGGGGCGGGCGGTACCTTGCGGGTTTGAATCAGCGTCAGGACTTCGAACAGTTCGTCCAAGGTGCCGAATCCGCCGGGCAAGGCGATATAGGCGGCGCTGTGCATGAAGAATGTAGCCTTGCGCGAATAGAAATAATCGAACGTCAGGCTGTGGGTCTGGTATTTGTTATTGGAAGTTTCGTGGGGCAGATTGATATTCAGGCCCACGCTTTTGCCGCCGGCTTCAAAAGCGCCTTTGTTGGCCGCCGCCATGATGCCGGGGCCGCCGCCCGCTATGACGGTCAAGCCCGCCTTGGCCAGGCGGGCGCCTATTGCCTCGCTTAATGCATAATATGGCGAGTCGGGTTTGATACGGGCGCTGCCGAAGATGCTTACGCCCCAACCTATTTCTTCCAGAGTATCCGCAGCTTTCTGCATCTCTGACATAATCCCGGGAATCTGCTGGGCAGCCGGCACACGGACTATTCTATTGTTTGACATGAAAAAAACCTTGTTACTTGTTGATGGTTCCAGCTATCTGTATCGAGCCTACCACGCGATGCCCGATCTGAGAAACGCCAGGGGAGAGCCTACCGGCGCCCTTTATGGTGTCATCTCCATGTTAAGGAGACTGCGGCAGGATTACAAGGCCGACTACGCCGCCTGCGTTTTCGACGCCAAGGGCGGAACCTTCCGCGACGACCTTTACCCTTTGTACAAGGGCCACCGGCCGTCCATGCCCGAGGAACTGGCGGCGCAAATCGAACCCATACACAGGGCGGTGGCTGCCTTGGGCTGGCCGGTGCTTACGGTGTCCGGCGTCGAGGCCGACGATATCATCGGGACGCTGGCCAATCGCGCCACGCGCGAAGACGTGCGCACAATTGTTTCGACCGGCGATAAAGACCTGGCGCAGTTGGTCAATGAGCATGTGGAACTGGTCAACACCATGACCAACGACAGGCAGGATATAGCGGGCGTCAGGGCCAAGTTCGGCGTGGGCCCGGAGCAGATTGTAGACTTTTTGATGCTTACCGGCGATGCGGTCGACAACATTCCCGGCGTGCCCAAGGTGGGGCCCAAGACCGCCGCCAAGTGGCTGGCCGAATACGGCACGGTGGACGCGCTGGTGGCCGATGCCCAGGCCATAAAGGGCGCGGCGGGCGAGAATCTGCGCGCGTCGATTCCCAATTTCGCCCTGACCCGGCAATTGCTGACCGTAAAGGTCGATTGCGACATTCCCGGGCTTGCGCACGGCCTGGCCGATTTGACTCCCAAGCCGATCGATCGCGATGTTTTGCTCAAACTGTACGACGACTACGGTTTTCGCAACTGGCTGCGCGAACTCAGCGGGGAAAGCGAGCGCATCCCCGCGCAAGACAGCCGCCAGGCCGCGCAAACACCGCAGGCTCCCGCGGAAACCCGCTACGAAACCATACTCGAATGGGACGATTTCGACCGCTGGCTCGCCGAAATCCAGGCGGGCGGCCTGGTGGCGCTGGATACCGAAACCACCTCGCTGGACCCCATGCTGGCCAGGCTGGTGGGCATTTCCCTGTCGGTCAAGCCGGGCGTGGCCTGCTATATACCTGTCGGGCATCGCGGACCCGACAAGGTCTTGCAATTGCCCAAGCAGCAAGTGCTGGAGCGTTTGCGCGCGTGGCTGCAGAATCCCGCGGCGCCCAAGCTGCTGCATAACGCCAAGTACGACGCCCACGTTTTCCTGAACGAAGGCATAGTTCTGGCGGGCATTGCCGAAGACACCATGCTGCAAGCCTATGTGCTGGAATCGCACAAGCGTGTGAACATGCAGGAATTGGGCCAACGCTGGCTGGGACGCACTGGCATCACCTACGAAGACTTGTGCGGCAAAGGGGCCAAGCAAATCTGTTTCGACGAAGTCGATGTCGAGAAGGCGGCTTTTTATGCTTGCGAGGACGCGGACTTCACCCTGCAATTGCACCAGGTCCTGCGCCCTCAGGTAAAGGTCGATCCGGGGCTGGAATTCATCTATCAGCTCGAAATCAAGGCCTCGCGGGTGCTTACTGCGATAGAGCGCAACGGCGTGGGCATAGACCCGCATGTGCTGGCCATGCAAAGCCACGAACTCGGACGGCAGTTGGTATCGCTCGAACAAAAAGCGTACGAACTCGCCGGGCAGCCGTTCAATCTGAATTCCCCCAAGCAATTGGGCGAAATCTTATTCCAGCGCATGAATTTGCCTGTGGTCCGGAAAACCGCCAGCGGCGCTCCATCGACCGATGAGGATGTGCTCAGCAAGCTGGCCCGCGATTATCCTTTGCCGGCGCTGCTGCTCGAATACCGGGGGCTGGCCAAGCTCAAGTCGACATACACCGACAAGTTGCCGAAAATGATCAATCCCGCCACGGGGCGAGTGCATACTCGCTATGCCCAGGCGGCGGTGATCACGGGGCGCCTGGCGTCGTCCGATCCCAATCTGCAGAACATACCGGTGCGCAACCCGGAGGGACGCCGCGTGCGCGCCGCGTTCATTGCGACCAAAGGTAAAATCGTGTCGGCCGATTATTCGCAAATCGAATTGCGCGTAATGGCCCATGTGTCCGACGACGAAAACCTGCGGCGCGCCTTCGAACAGGGCGAGGACATCCATCGTGCGACGGCCGCCGAAGTGTTTGGCGCGACGCTGGCCGATGTGTCGTCCGAACAGCGCCGGGCGGCCAAGGCCATCAACTTCGGCCTTATTTACGGCATGGGCGAATTCGGCCTGGCCTCCAGCCTGGGCATAACGCGCGATGCCGCCAAGGCCTATATCAATCGTTATTTTGCGCGTTATCCCGGGGTTGCCGCTTATATGGAAGAAACCAAGCGCATGGCGCGCGAACTCGGCTATGTGGAAACGGTGTTCGGCCGGCGCCTGTGGCTGCCGGAAATACGCGGCGCCAAAGGGCCGCGCCTGGCCGCCGCCGAGCGGGCGGCCATTAATGCGCCTATGCAAGGCACGGCGGCCGATCTTATCAAGCTGGCCATGGTCGCCGCCCAGGAATGGATAGAGGCTCAGGGGCTCGAGACCCTAATGGTCATGCAAGTACATGATGAATTGGTGTTCGATGTGCCGGCGGCTGAAGTCGAAACCGTGGTGCAGAACTTGCCCGACCTGATGTGCAAGGTTGCCGCCCTTCGCGTCCCGCTGATGGCTGAAGTGGGCGTCGGGCCGAATTGGGAGCAGGCCCACTGATTTTCCCGGGCCCGTCTTATTTTTCAAGGAGTTGTCATGTTGTCTTCCGCTGCCGAAACCACGATACACACCAGCACCGATGGCTTGCGCCACGGCCTCGTCGATATGCCTACCTTCGATGGCACGATCCCCGCCTATTACGCGGCGCCCGCCGACCAGGGGCATCCACCCCTGATTCTGGTGGTGCAGGAAATATTCGGCATACACGAGCACATCAGGGACGTATGCCGGCGTTTCGCCCGGCAAGGCTATATGGCGGTGGCCGTCGAGCTATACCAGCGCCAGGGCGATGCGGCAGGCTATACCGACGTAACGCAATTGATTCAGGACATCGTGTCCAAGGTATCCGATGAGCAGGTGCTTGCCGACCTGGATGCCAGCGTGGCGTGGGCCGCGGCCCAGGGCGCCGACACCAGCCGTCTGGGCGTCACCGGTTTTTGCTGGGGCGGTCGCCTGACATGGATGTATGCCGCGCACAATCCCGGCTGCAAGGCGGCCGTCGCCTGGTACGGCAAGCTGGCCGCGGGCCATGGGCCTTTGCAGGTGCGCAATCCCGTGGATGTGGCGGGCGATCTGCATGCGCCTGTGCTGGGCTTGTACGGCGCCCTGGATACCAGTATTCCATTGGCCGATATAGACCGCATGGAGTCGGCGCTCAAGCAGGGCAGCGCATCGGCCCAGGCGTCGCGGATTGTGGTCTATCCGGAATCGGGCCATGCGTTTTTTGCCGATTACCGGCCCAGCTACCTTGCCGCGGATGCGCAGGATGCCTGGGGCAAAGCCTTATCCTGGTTTGGAAAGTATCTGGCCTGATAACCGGGGGCGGCTGTCCGGCATGGCCGCTCAGCCGCTCCCGCCGGTGTCCTATTCCAGCATGCTGTCGTTGTCGCGCAGGCGGTTCGGCCGCAGTTCATCGTGCCTGGCCAGTGTCGGGTAGGCGGCCGCTTCGACCAGGTACGAATTGATGGCTTTTATGTCGCGCAATATATCGAGATAGAACGAGCCCGCTTCGGCCTGGTCCAGCCGGCCGGACTTGATGCCTTGCAAATGCTGCTCCGCGGCGTTCGCTTCGATTTCCCGGAAATGATCTTTCTCGAAGGCCAGGTATCTGGCGCTTTTCAAGTCTTCGGCGACGAACAAGGCCGCCGTCTGGCGCTGGTTGCGGATAAGCCGGTCGAGCACTTCGGCAAGCTCGGCGCGTTGCGCGGCGCTGAATACCCACCCTTTTTTGTGCAGCGCGGCGGCGTGCGAGAGCAGCCCGTTGGTGACAAGGCTGGCGGCATGGGCGATATTCGTTGAAAACGCCAGGATTTCCTCGCGGCGGCGGTGATCGTCCTTGTTCATGGCGTCCTGGTCGAGCGTGGCCACATAGGTAGTGATCAGGCGGTCCAGGCGATTGATCGCATTATTGATGTAGCGCGCATGAGTGTCGCGATGGCGGTTGTCGCGCAGGAAACCGGTGTGCGCCATGCCAAGCAGGCTTTGCAGCATATCGGCCAGGCGCAGGGCTTCGCGCGACGCATTGCCCAATGCGATTCCGGGGACCTCGTGCGCGGCTTCGTCCAGGTATTGAGGGCGGGACGGGTCATTGGGATCGGCGCGCTTGGGCAGCAGGTGGATCATCAAGCGTGAGTAGGGAGCCAGCAGGGGCAGGAAAACCAATGCGGTGGCGACGTTGAACAGCGTATGAAAATTGGCGACGGCGCGGGCCGGATCGGAGGTGATGGCGCTCATGAGGGGCGTCAGCCAGGGCAGCATCGCGGTCGCCAGCACGCACCCTATCAGCCGCGTGCCCAGATTGCCCAGCGGCAGGCGCCGGGAAGCCGGATCGTCGTTGGTCGCGCCCTCTAATACAGGGTTGATGGATGTGCCCAGGTTGGCGCCCAGCACCAGTGCGAATGCCAGCGTCGGGCTGACCAGGCCGTGCCCGGCCAGGGACATTATCAGGACGACTACCGCAACGCTGGAATGCGCGGCCCAGGCCAGCGCGGTGGCGAGCAATAGCGCGATCACCGGCTGGTCCGACAGCGCATCCAGCAGAATTTGCAGCAGATGAGTGTCCTGGACCGGCGCAAATAACTGCACAAGCTGGTGCAGGGCCAGCAACAATAGCCCCAGGCCTATGAACACGCGTCCCAGATCGCGCTGGCGGCTGGGCTGGTGCCGCCGGAACAACCACACCCCTATCAGGATCAGCGCCGGGGCCAGCGCGGTAAGGTTGAAGGACAGCAGTTGCACGATGATCGTCGTGCCCACGTTGGCGCCCAGCATTGCGGCCAGGCCGGGGGCCAGCGCAACCAGTCCGCCGGCGGCAAAGCTGGTGATCATCAAGCCGGTTGCCGTGCTGCTTTGTATCGCCGCGGTAATTGCCAGGCCGGTAAAAAAGGCGCGCCAGCGCGTGCCCAGCGCGTGCCCCATCCAGGTGCCCAGCGCGGCGCCGAATGCGCGCTGCACGCCGCTTTGCACCATGTGCACGCCCCATAGCAACAAGGCGACATAGCCGCCGAAATTAAGCAGGGCGAAGAGTTCTTTCATGGCTGTATGATAAACCCGCCACGCGCTGTTTCCGGTGCGTGGCGGGTTTGCCGGGCAGGCCAGGCTGGCCGGAAGCGCTGCGGATGGTTAATCCGGCGCATGGCCCGCGGGGGCCGATGGCATCCTTAAATGCGCTGCGCCGCCTGCAAGGCGTTGATGCGCGCCTGAATGGGAGGGTGGGAAGCGAACACCGCGCTGATCGAGCGGGCGCCGGAAATCCCGGAAGCCTGGAACGATTTGGGCAGTTCTCCGGCTTCGACGCCGCCCAGGCGCGCCAGGGCGCGTATCATGGGTTCGCGCGAACCAAGCAGGCTGGCGGAACCCGCATCGGCGCGGTATTCGCGTTGGCGCGAAAACCAGGCAACAATGGTCGACGCCAGAATGCCGAATACGATCTCGCACACGATGACCGTGGCGTAGTAGCCCAGGCCCAGGCCGCGATCATTCTTGAGTACGACACGGTCCACGAAATAGCCGACAATGCGGGCAAAGAAAACAACAAAGGTATTGACGACGCCTTGCACCAGCGTAAGCGTAATCATGTCGCCGTTGGCGACGTGGGCGACTTCGTGGCCCAGCACGCCGGCGACTTCTTCTTCGGTCATGCTGTCGAGCAGTCCGGTGGACACGGCGACGAGCGCATTGTTCCTGAAGGCGCCGGTGGCGAAGGCGTTGGGCGCGCCGTCATAGATGGCCACTTCGGGCCGGCCTATGCCGGCGCGGTCGGCCAGTTGATGCACCGTATCGACCAGCCAGGCTTCTTTGGCGTTGGCCGGCGCCTTGGGATCAATGACGCGGGCGCCGGTGCTTTGCTTGGCCATCCATTTGCTGATCAGCAGCGAAATGAAAGAGCCGGCAAAACCCACGATGGCCGAGAAAATCAGCAGTTGAGTCAAGTCCAGGCCATTGGCCGTCAGGTAGCGGCCCACCCCCAGCACGCTCATCGAGGCGCTGAGCACGATCATGACGGCAAAATTGGTAAGCAAGAACAAGAAGATTCGTTTCATTTTTTATATTCCCAGCGTAGCGAGCGACAATGTTAGACGAAGTATATGGAGGACAGTTCCCTGTATTCAAGGACCTTCTGATCAAGTTCTCCAAATCTGATGCGCTTTGTGGCGGGCTGGCCGGCAAGGCGGGATGTGGCGTCAATAGTGGTTCTATTGACGCCACATCCCAACGCGGCAGGACGCCCGTCAGGGGGATGCAGCAGTCGGGCGGACTTGATCAGAGAGTCCTTAAAGCGTGCACAGGCCAAAATGTTGAAAACAGCAGAGTATAGTATCGACTTTGCAGTTTAAATTTGAATTTCGGTTGATTGAATGCAGTCTCTGTGGATGTTACTGGCGAGTATCATGTTTGCTGGCATGGGGGCCTGCGTAAAGGTTGCCTCTGATTACGGGGCGTCCTTGCCCCATGTCATTTTGTTTCGCGGCGTTCCTTCGGTGCTGCTATTGCTTTTCTGGGCCAGGTTCACGCATCGCAGCCTCAGGCCGCCAAGCTGGAAACTGCATTTGTGGCGCAACGTTGCGGGTGTCACATCCATGTGGCTGGGTTTTTTCGCCATATCCCATTTGCCCTTGTCCACGGCTGTCAGCCTCAATTACACGGCGCCGTTGTTTATTGCGGGCTGGATGCTGGCCCGGGGCGGAACGCAGCGCGATCCTGTCCGCATCATTGCCGTATTGTTCGGCTTCCTGGGCGTGATTGCCGTACTGCGGCCAAGTATCGGCCAAGACCATTGGTTTGCGGCCATGCTGGGCCTGCTGGCCGGTGCATTGTCGGCCATCGCCATGATGCAGATTCGCGAACTGGGGCGCGTGGGCGAGCCCGAGTGGCGCACGGTATTGATTTTTTCCTGTTGTGTCTGCCTGAGCAGCCTGGTGGGGCTTGTGGCTGAAGGGTGGCGCAGTATCGATATCATGGCGTGGCTGGCACTGGTCGGGGTTGGGGTGCTGGGCCTTATCGGGCAATTGGCCATGACGCGCGCTTTCGGATTGGGCTCGGCGCTCTTGACGGCCGCTCTGCAATACACAACCATTATTTTCGCGGCCTTGCTCGGCATCATTTTCTGGGCCGATGTGCCCGATGCCATTGCCTGGGGCGGCATGGCGATGATTATCGCATCGGGTGTGCTGTCCATTTGGCGCACTTACAGCGAAGACCGCGTCATGCGGGGCCAAAGCGCCATGGCGGCGCAGTCCGCCGCCGTAAACGCAGAGCAGGAGACCAAACATGTTTGATTTATTGATCGACGCGGGCACCCTGGCAGGGCAAGCTGCAACGCCCGGTTGGCTGATTTTCGACGTCAGGCATGATCTTGCCGATCATGAGGCGGGCCGGCTGGCTTATGAGCAGGGCCATATCCCCGGCGCCCTCTATCTGGATCATGAGCGTCAGTTATCGGGTCCCAAAACCGGTGCCAACGGGCGCCATCCTTTGCCCGACCGGGACGGTTTCGCGGCTTTCATGCAAACCCAGGGCCTGACCGCGCAATCGCAAGTGGTGATCTACGATGGCGGCAACAGCATGTTCGCGGCGCATCTGTGGTGGATGCTGCGCTGGGTGGGGCACAGCAAGGCGGCGATCCTGGATGGCGGCTGGCCCGCATGGCTGGCCGCGGGGGGCGCAAGCCAGCGCGGCGCCGCCGCCATGCCGGCAGCCACTGCGGCGGGGGCGGCCAAAGGCCATGAATACCCGGCGTGCGAGGCCATGCGCACCGTCGACGCGACGGCTGTGCTGGCGAATATCGACGCACCGGTTTTTACTGTGCTGGATGCGCGCGCGGCCAATCGCTACCGGGGTGAAGTCGAACCCATGGATCCCGTGGCGGGCCATATTCCTGGGGCTGTGAATTATCCCAGCACCTTGAATGTCCAGGAAGATGGGCGCTTCAAGCCGGCGGCCGACCTGCGCCGCGGTTTCGACAGCATCCTGCAAGGGCGGCCGCCGCAAAATATCGTGCATCAGTGCGGCTCGGGCATTACCGCTTGCCACAATTTGTTTGCGATGGAGTTGGCGGGCCTGACCGGATCGGCCTTGTATCCAGGCTCGTGGAGCGAATGGTGCAGCGACCCGGCGCGTCCGGTCGCCCGGGCTTAGGGGCTGTTGGCGCTAAAGCCCCTGGACCTGCAGGTTTCCCATCAGGCGGCGATACCATTCATGGAAGTGCTGCATGCCGTCTTCCATGGGTGACTGATAGGGGCCGGTTTCGTTGGTGCCCCGTTGCATCAGGGCCCGGCGGCCGGCATCCATGCGTTCGGCGATTTCGTCGTCTTCGATGGCGGTTTCCATATAGGCTGCCCGTTGGGCCTGCACGAATTCGCGCTCGAAGGCCACGATGTCCTCGGGATAATAAAACTCGACAATATTCACGGTTTTCTGCGGACTGACCGGATGCAGCGTCGACAGCACCGCCACATGTGGGTAAAGCTCTATCATGTGGGTAGGAAAGTAGGTAACCCATACCGCCCCGAAGTCCGGCGTTTCGCCGGAACGGTAATCGATCAGGCGGTCGTGCCACTGCCGGTAGGTGTCGGTGCCGGGTTGGCCCAGGCTGCTATGCACGCCCACGCGCTGCGAACTATACCAGTCGGAAAACTCCCAGCTCAGGTCGTCGCAAGTAACGAACTTGCCCAGGCCTGGATGGAACGGTCCTACGTGGTAGTCTTCCAGGTAGACTTCGATAAAGGTTTTCCAGTTGTAGTCGCACTGGTGCACCTCGATGTGGTCGAGCACATAGTCCGAGAAGTCGAATTCGGGGCGCTTGAACAGCGCCGCCATGTCGGCGGCCGGGTCGCGGGGGCCTTCGAACAGCAGGCCGTGGCAGTTTTTAAGCGTAAATCTTTGCAAGTCCATGCAAGGCGTTTTCGGGAACTGCGGCGCGCCCAGCAGCTTGCCCTGCTGGCTGTAGGTCCAGCGGTGCACCGGACAAACGATGTTGTTGCCCGTGTCGCGCAGATTGCCGCTCGAGTGCAAAGGATTGCTGACATTGCCGGCGTGGCCGCCCAGCATGATGGCTTGCCGGTGACGGCAAACATTCGATATCAGTTCCACACCCGCGGGATTGCGCAGCAGCACGCGGCCGGCATTTTCCTGCGGCAGCGTGCGCCAGTCGCCCATTTCGGGCACCAGCTTCTCGTGCCCTATGTAAAGGGCCGAGTTTTTGAAAATGAGTTCTTGCTCTTGAACAAAAATCTTTTCGTCAAAGTAGCTACTGACTGACAGTTGAGTTTGCGCCGGCGCAACATGCGCTTCTCGACCGATGTCGGTCATAGTTCGCCCCCCGCGTCGGTGAAACCAGGAGGATGGTGATCCTCTGGTGCGAAGAAAAAAAAGCCTGGCCGATGAAATTTCAAAGAGGACGGATTGTACCCTTAGGCCCGGATAAGGGCAATTGATCTTGGTGCCGGCGGTAAATGCCGGTTTCCGGGATCGCGGCTGCGGTGGTTTGGCGCTGGCCCAGCTCGTGTTTTAGCAAATTCTCGCGCTTCTCGTACAATTTGGACAGGATGCGAAACCAGCGCGGCATTATGGCGCGCTTTTCTTCTGGAATAGAATCATGGTTGACAAGAAAACGGGCGGGCAGCCCCAAACCGGCAAGCCCGCTGACAGCATAGCGGCATTGCCCCAGGATTTCGAGACAGCCTTGGCGCAGCTCGAGGCGTTGGTCGGGCAAATGGAAAATGGTTCGCTGGCGCTGGATCAGTCTCTCGCGGCTTACGAGCAAGGCGTCGAACTGGCCAAAATTTGTCAAAAACGCCTGGACCAGGCAGAGCAGCAGGTCAAGGTATTGCAGGGCAACCTGCTTAAACCATTGACGGACGAGCCTGCCGGCGGCGAGGAATAGGAATGGGGCGCAAACCAGTCGATTTTTCCGAATGGCTGACCGAGCGGGTGGATCACATCGAAGGCGTGATCGATCAATTATTGCCGGCGGCCTCGACCGTGCCCGCAAGCCTGCATGAAGCCATGCGTTATGCAGTGCTGGGCGGCGGCAAGCGTGTGCGGGCCGCTTTGGTGTATGCGGCGGGCGAGGCTTCGCTGCAGTCCGGCACCGAAGCGTCGGCCCAGGCAATCGCCCTCGACCACGCCGCCGCCGCCGTCGAGCTGATTCATGCCTATTCGCTGGTCCACGACGATTTGCCGTGCATGGACGACGATTCTCTGCGCCGCGGCCGGCCCACGGTGCATGTCCAGTTCAACGAGGCAACTGCCATGCTGGCCGGTGATGCATTGCAGCCCATGGCCTTCGAATTGCTGGGCCTCATGCCCATCGCGCCGGCCCTGACGGTCCAGGCGACGCAATTGCTGGCGCGCTCGGCTGGCAGCCTGGGCATGGTGGGCGGGCAGGCCATAGACTGCGACAGTATCGGGCAAGCGCTTACGGCGGAGCAGTTGCGGCAGATGCACAGTATGAAAACCGGTGCTCTTCTCGAAGCCAGCGTGCTGCTCGGAGGCATAGTCGCCGGCGCCGGTTCGGCCACCCGCGCGGGTCTCGAAAGCTACGCGGCGGCCATCGGCCTGGCTTTTCAGGTGGTCGACGATATTCTCGACGTTACCTCGGATACCGCCACGCTGGGCAAAACCGCCGGCAAGGATGCCGCCGGCAACAAGCCCACCTATGTGTCCATCATGGGCCTGGATGGTTCGCGCGCCTTGCTGCAAACCTTGCGCGACCAGGCGCACGCCGCCTTGCTGCCTTTGGGGCCATCGGCGGCCCATCTGGCCAGCATTGCCGACTACATCGTGGGGCGCGACCGCTGATCATACGCATTGCCGCGCCTGCTGTTATTGTCGACAGGCTAAAATGCTCTCTGGACACAACTCGATAACTTGTATGACTAACGTCTCTCTTGAACAAATTCAATCTCCGGCCGATCTGCGTCAGCTGGATCGGCGCGAACTCAAAGAGATCGCGGCACAGTTGCGCGAGTTTGTTCTGCAGTCTGTCTCGAAAACCGGCGGCCATCTGTCGTCCAACCTGGGCACGGTGGAACTGACCATTGCCTTGCACCATGTATTCGATACGCCCGGTGATCGTATTGTCTGGGATGTCGGACACCAGTCCTATCCGCACAAAATCCTTACCGGCCGGCGCGAGCAAATGGCGAAATTGCGCCAGCACGATGGCATTTCCGGTTTTCCGAAACGCAGCGAGTCCGAATACGACGCCTTTGGCACGGCGCATTCATCCACGTCCATATCCGCCGTGCTGGGCATGGCGGTGGCGTCGCGCAATGCGGGGCTGGCCGATCGCCAGCACATCGCGGTCATCGGCGATGGCGCCATGACGGCCGGCATGGCGTTCGAAGCGCTGAATAACGCCGGCGTCACGCCGGGCGTCAACGTGCTGGTGGTGCTCAACGACAACGATATGTCCATATCGCCGCCGGTCGGAGCCTTGAATCATTATCTGGCGCGCCTGTTGTCGGGCCGGTTCTATGCCGCCGCCAAGAATGTCGGACGGGCCGTGTTGCAGCATGTGCCTCCGGTGCTCGAGCTGGCGCGGCGTTTCGAAGGCCATGCCAAAGGCATGGTGTCGCCCGCCACCTTGTTCGAAGAGCTGGGCTTCAACTATGTAGGCCCCATCGACGGCCACGATCTGGACGCCCTGATTCCCACGCTTGAAAACCTGCGCGCCCTGGGCGGCCTGCAGTTTCTGCATGTCGTCACGAAAAAGGGCCAGGGCTATAAGCTGGCCGAAGCCGATCCGGTCCTGTATCACGGACCCGGAAAATTCGATCCCAGCATAGGCATCCAGAAATCCAAGGCGCCCGCCCGGCAAACCTTCACGCAGGTGTTCGGCCGCTGGCTGTGCGACATGGCCAAGGCCGACAGCCGCCTGTATGGAATTACCCCCGCCATGCGGGAAGGCAGCGGCCTGGTCGAATTCGAGCAACTTTTTCCCGCGCGCTACATCGATGCCGGCATTGCCGAGCAGCATGCCGTGACGTTCGCGGCCGGTCTGGCCTGCGAAGGAGAAAAGCCTGTGGTGGCGATTTATTCCACCTTCTTGCAGCGCGGCTACGATCAACTGATCCACGACGTGGCCTTGCAGAATCTCGACGTCACGTTCGCCCTGGACCGGGCGGGCATCGTGGGCGCCGATGGCGCGACCCATGCGGGCAATTATGATATCGCCTTTCTGCGCTGCATCCCCAATATGGTGGTCGCCACGCCGTCGGACGAGAATGAAGCCCGCTTGCTGCTCAGCACTTGCTATCGGCATCCCGGCCCCGCTTCGGTCCGGTACCCGCGCGGCGCAGGCTGCGGCGCCCAGGTTCACGATGGCCTCGATACCGTGGAAATCGGCAAAGCGGTGGTCAGGCGGCAGGGCGGCAAAATCGCCATCCTGGCGTTCGGCACGTTGCTTGGCGCGGCCATGCAGGCCGCCGCCGAGCTTGACGCTACGGTGGTGGATATGCGCTTCGTCAAGCCCCTGGACGAAACGCTGCTGCAAGGCTTGGCGGATACCCATGCCGCCTTTGTCACTCTTGAAGAGGCGGCCATCATGGGCGGCGCCGGCAGCGCCGTGCTGGAGTTTTTCAGCCGGCAAGGCATAGAGCGCCCAGTGCTGCAACTGGGTTTGCCCGATCGGTTTATCGATCATGGGGAACAAGCCGCTATCCTCAGCAGCCTGGGCCTGGATGCGCAGGGGGTGGCCCGTTCCATCCGGCATCGTTACGCCGCGCTGCTGCAGACCGATTCCTCCGTCGGCTGATACGGGTCATCCCTGAGGCTATCAGGGTTATAAGGCTGTGCGCAGGGGGTATGCCGCATAATGAGTGGTTATTTGTAAATCGACGTTCGTTTCCGGCGGGCGCTTCATAGGTTGTTATCATGAATAGTTTGATTGATTCTGCTGTTGCCATGCCTGACGTGCAGAGCAGCGTCGATACCCGCCACGTTGCCATCCAGCGCGTCGGCGTGCGCGGGGTGCGCCATCCCATGCTGATCGCGGCGGCCGGCGGCGCGGCGGTGCCCACGGTCGCCAATTGGGAACTCACCGTGGCCTTGCCGGCGCAAGAAAAGGGTACGCACATGTCCCGCTTTATCGCCCTCCTGGAGCAATACCGGCAAACCCCCATGACGCCGGCGCTGTTTTGCGCAATGGCTGGCGCCATGCTTACCCTGCTGCATGCGGAAAAGGGCGATATCGCCGCCGCGTTTCCCTATTTCATGACCAAGGTGGCGCCTGTTTCCGGTGTGCCCAGCCTGATGGACTACGAGGTCAAGTGGATCGCCAGGGCGCAGGGCGCCGCGGCCGAATTCGAACTCTCCGTGCTGGTGCCTGTAACCAGCCTTTGCCCATGCTCCAAGGCAATCTCCCAATACGGCGCCCATAATCAGCGCTCCCACATTACGGTCAACGCGGTATTTGGCGATCCCGCGCAGGTCGACGTCGATGCGCTGATCCGCGGCATCGAACAGCAGGCCTCTTGCGAATTATGGGGGCTGCTCAAGCGCGGCGACGAAAAATTCGTCACTGAACGGGCCTACGAAAATCCGAAATTTGTCGAAGACCTGGTGCGCGATGTGGCCGTGCAGCTACAAAGCGTGGCAGGCGTGCAACGTTTCCGGGTCGAAGCCGAAAACTTCGAATCCATACACAATCATTCGGCCTATGCCGTGGTCGAAGGCTGATCTTCCCGCTGGCGGGGCGGGTGGCCCGGCCATGCTGCTTGCCTGGTGCGCGGCAATAATGGTAGAATGCTTGGTTGTTTCTTGCTCGACTTATCTAGCCCATTGCCGATAGCTTTTTTTGCGAAGTTACGCAGTACTGACTTGGCAGGCATGGGTTTATAAGCGGGCTGTTCCTTTCGATGCCTGGCATGTTCGGCTTGCATCGAAAGATATCCCCAAGGAGTGTAGTTTATGCGTCACTACGAAGTAGTATTTATCGTGCATCCCGACCAGAGCGAGCAGGTGCCCGCCATGGTCGAGCGTTACAAGGCGCTGATCACCGGCCACGAAGGCGTGATTCACCGCCTGGAAGACTGGGGCCGCCGCCAATTGGCCTATCCGATCCAGAAACTGGTCAAGGCGCACTACGTGTGCATGAACATCGAATGCGGTCAAACCACGCTCGACGAGCTCGACCACGCTTTCCGCTACAACGACGCCGTGCTGCGCCATCTGGTCGTCAAGACTGAAGAAGGCGCGAACGCGCCGTCGCCGATGATGAAGATCGTCGAGCGCGAAGAAGCCCGCAAGGCCAGCGCTGAAGCCGCAGCCGAAGCAGCACAGGCGGAAGCGGAATAAGGGCCTGATGTTCGAAGCCACAGCGTGAATCAGCTTCTTTCGACCGCCACAGCCCTGACGGTCAAACCGTTGCGGACGCCCCGGCAGGCTTGACCGGCAGTTCAATTGACCGCTCTGATGCGATCGAAGTGCAGGAAGCCGGTCAGGTATACGCCCGCCCGAATTCCGGTGATTGGAACTGCCGCTTGCGCATGGATCGAATTGCCTTGTTGATGGCGGAGTCCGCCTTTGGAATGCGGTCAATGCGATGCGAGGGCATCATGGCCCCGGCGCTCAAGGGCGCAAACAGATTGGGCAGCATATGCAGCAGGCGAAGGGTTTCTGGCGGCGGCGCAAGCGACGTTTGTAGCAGATTGAGGTGGCAAATCGCTGCGCGAGCGGATAAACGCTCGATGCATGGCAGGTATACCGCCTCGGCGCAATGCCAAACGGATTGAAGATCCAAGAGGCACACCATGGCTTTCTTCAAAAAAGGCAAAGAAAAGCGCAAATTCACTCAACAGAATCCGCTGTTCAAGCGGCGCAAGTTCTGCCGCTTCACGGCCGCCAACGTTGACGAGATCGATTACAAAGATGTCGACATGCTGCGTGATTTCATCCAGGAAAACGGCAAGATCATTCCTGCCCGCTTGACCGGCACCAAGGCGCACTACCAGCGCCAACTGGATACGGCCATCAAGCGCGCGCGCTTCCTGGCGCTGTTGCCTTACACCGACAACCACAACTGATGCCGGGGCCATCGTCATGCAAATCATCCTGCTCGAAAAAGTCGTCAACCTCGGCAATCTGGGCGAAGTCGTTAGCGTCAAGGACGGTTATGCCCGCAACTTCCTGATCCCGCAGAAAATTGCCAAGCGCGCCACGGAATCCGCGCTCAAGGAATTCGAAGCCCGCCGCGCCGAACTCGAAAAAGTCCAGGCCGACAAGCTGGCCGCTTCGCAGGCTGTCGGCGAAAAGCTGGAAGGCCATGCCGTGCGTCATTTCGCAAAAGGCCGGTGTCGATGGCCGTCTGTTCGGTTCGGTAACCAACATGGACATCGCCGCCGCGCTGGCCAAGCAAGGTTTTTCCTCGATCGAGAAATCGCAAGTGCGTTTGCCCGATGGCCCGCTTAAAGCGGTCGGCGAATTTCCCGTTACCGTTGCCCTGCATGCGGATGTAGTGGTCGATATCACGGTACGCGTGCAAGGCGAAATGGTCTGATCCTTGCCAGGTCAGCCACGTGGTAGCATTCCCTTGCAGCTGGAACCGGCACACCTGCCGGCTTTTTTCCGCCACGAAGCGAGAAGCCGGTGGTCCATGCCCGGCTTGTTACATTTCGATCCAGTTTGATTCCGGACGTGCCGATGTTGGATAGCACGCAAAATGAACAGCCCCGATCCCCAGTTGGACTCATCTGCGCGTACCTCCGCATTCGGTCGAGGCCGAGCAATCGGTGCTGGGCGGCTTGCTGCTCGACAATGCCGCCTGGGACCGCATCGCCGATGTGGTGAACGAAGACGATTTCTATCGCTTCGACCACCGAATCATCTGGCAGCACATCAGCCGCCTGATCGGCCTGGCGCGGCCGGCCGACGTGGTCACGGTCTACGAATCGCTGGCCAGCGCCGGCAAGGCCGACGAAGTCGGCGGCCTGGCCTATCTGAACGCGCTGGCGCAGAACACGCCGTCGGCGGCCAATATCCGGCGCTACGCCGAGATCGTGCGCGAGCGCTCCATGCTGCGCAAGCTGGTGACGGTGGCCGACGAAATCTCGGCGGCCGCATTCAATCCGCAGGGCAAGGACACGCGGCAAATGCTGGACGAAGCCGAATCCAAGGTGTTCCAGATCGCCGAGGAGGGCGCGCGCGGCGACGCGGGTTTCCAGGAAATGCAGCCGCTGCTGACGCAAGGTGGTCGAGCGCATCGACGAGCTGTATCACCGCGAGGCGCGATCCGGAGTGACGGGCGTGCCTACCGGCTTTACCGATCTCGATCGCATGACCTCCGGCCTGCAGGCGGGCGACCTGGTCATCGTGGCCGGCCGGCCGTCCATGGGCAAGACGTCGTTCTCGATGAATATCGGCGAGCACGTGGCGATCGAGCAAGGCTTGCCGGTGGCCGTGTTCTCGATGGAAATGGGCGCGTCGCAGCTGGCGATGCGGATGGTGGGGTCGGTGGGCATGCTGGATCAGCATCGCATGCGTACCGGCAAGCTCACGGCGAGGATTGGCCCAAGCTTACGCACGCGGTGCAGCAGATGCAGGACGCCCAGCTCTATATCGACGAGACGCCGGCGTTGACCTCCATGGAGGTGCGCGCGCGCGCGCGCCGGCTGGCGCGCCAGTGCGGCCAGCTGGGCCTGATCATCATCGACTACCTGCAGCTGATGTCGGCCAATTCTCCGGCGAGAACCGCGCGACCGAAATCTCCGAAATCAGCCGTTCGCTAAAAGGCCTGGCCAAAGAGCTTCAGTGTCCCTTGATCGCTTTGTCGCAGTTGAATCGCAGGCTGGAGCAGCGGCCCAACAAGCGCCCGGTCATGAGCGATTTGCGCGAATCCGGCGCGATCGAGCAGGATGCCGATCTGATCTTGTTCATCTACCGCGACGAGGTCTACAACCCGGATTCGCCGGACAAGGGGACGGCGGAAATCATTATCGGCAAGCAGCGTAATGGTCCCATCGGCAGCGTGCGTCTGACCTTCCAGGGGGCCAGCACCCGATTCCTGAACTTTACGTCGGGCATGGGATAAGGTCCAGGCTATTTTCGCCGGGCATAAGAGCCGGCAATCATTGCGCACACGATCAACTGGATCTGGTGGAAGATCATCAATGGCAGCACCACCGCGCCCACGGCGTGGCCGGAAAATAAAATATTCGCGATCGGGATGCCGCTGCTCAGGCTTTTCTTCGAGCCGCAGAACAACAACGTAATGCGATCCTCTGTGCTGAATCCCATGATACGCCCAAACAGCAAGGACACGCCCAGCACCAGTCCCAGCAATACCAGCGAAACAAGCACCAGGACGATCAGGGCCGACAACGGCGTTTTCGCCCACAGGCCGCCGATCACGGCCTCTGAAAATGCCGTGTACACCACCAGCAATATCGAACCCTGGTCGACGGTTTTGAGCATGCGATTGCGCTTGATCACCCACGCTCCTATCCATTTCCTGGCAATTTGCCCCAAGATAAAAGGCAGCAGCAACTGCAGCATGATCTTGCCTATGGCATCGAAGGAAATCGGAGCACTGCCCGCGCCGCTGCCCGCCAGCACTATGCCCACCAGAATGGGCGTAACGAAGACCCCCAGCAGGTTCGATGCCGAAGCGCTGCACACGGCGGCGGGCACATTGCCGCGCGCAATCGAGGTGAAGGCGATCGCCGATTGCACCGTGGCCGGCAAACAGCACAAGAACAGGATGCCGGTATACAGGTCGGGCGTCAGGTAAGGCTCGAGCAAGGGCCTTGATAACAGTCCCAGTATGGGAAAGACGGCGAACGTAACCGCGAAAATGGTGCCATGCAAGCGCCAATGGGATGCGCCGGCGACAATCGCCTCGCGCGACAGGCGCGCGCCATGCAGAAAAAACAGCAGCGCGATCGCCAGGTTCGTGATCCAGCCGAAAATAGGCACGCCTATGCCGTGGGCGGGTATAAGGCTGGCCAGCACGATGGCTAAAAACAATTTGATCAGGAACGGGTCGATAGAAAAGCGTGGCTTCATCAGGAGAAAATAGCAGAATGGTTATAGTGAAAATCGTTGGGAGCCCCGGCCCGCAAGCCTGCACAAATATTGTGCGTTGCGGCGGATAGCCGCTGTCACGCGGCGCGGTCGTCGTCGGGGGTCATGGCCAGCGCCAGGTCGTAGGCGGCGCGAAGAGAACTGGGGTCGGCGATGCCTTGCCCCGCAATGTCGAACGCCGTGCCATGATCGACGCTGGTGCGCACGAAGGGCAGGCCCATCGTTACGTTGACGCCTTGATCCACACCCAGGTACTTGACCGGTATCAATCCCTGGTCATGGTATTGCGCGACCACGATATCGAATTCGCCTTGGCGCGCCCGCATGAACACGGTGTCGCCCGGCCAGGGTCCGCTGGCATCGATGCCTTCGGTCCGGGCTTGTTCGATGGCCGGTGCGATGGCCATGATTTCTTCTTGTCCGAAACGGCCGCCTTCGCCGGCATGCGGATTCAGGCCCGCCACGGCAACGCGCGGTTGCCCGATGCCGGCCTGGATACAAGCCTGGTGCGCAAGGCGTATGGTGTCCAGTTCGGCTTCGTAGGTGATCAGCGGGCTTACCTGGTTCAAGGCTACATGTATCGTGACCAGGATGACGCGCAGCTCTGGATTGGCCAGCATCATGGCATAGCGCGATGTGCCGGTTCTTTCAGCCAGGATTTCGGTATGGCCGGGGTAGTCGATGCCCCCGGCCTGCATGGCTTTTTTATTGAGCGGAGCCGTTACGATTGCGCGCAGGCGCCCGGCCTGGGCGTCGTCGATCGCGTGGCACAGATATTCATAGGCGCCGCGGCCGGCGGCCGCGCTAAGCTGCCCGGCGGGCAGGTCGGCCGGCAGGGCTTGCCAACGATTGAGCACGGGAATTATTCCCTTGCGATGGCCGGCCAGTTCAGGCTCGCTGATGAGTTCGATGCGCAGGATGTCGGGCAGTTCCAGCTGAAGTATCGTGGCTTCCAGGACGCCGGCATCGCCATAAACCAGCGCGGCATGGGGCAGGCCGGCGGCAAACAGCTTGACGATGATTTCCGGCCCGATGCCGGCGGCATCGCCCATGGTGAATCCTATCGGTAATGGCGTAGTTGAACTCATGTTCGCAGTGTAAAGAAATCCCGGGCATTCCGCCCGGGATATGAAGCTGAAAGCCGGATGCGAACGTTACAGCGCTTCGCTGGCGTAATCGGCCAGGCGAGAGCGTTCGCCGCGTTGCAGCGTAATATGGCCGGCGTGCGGCCAGCCTTTGAAGCGATCCACCACATAGGTCAGGCCGGAACTGCCTTCTGTCAGGTAAGGCGTGTCGATCTGGGCGATATTGCCCAGGCAGATGATTTTTGTTCCGGGTCCGGCCCGCGTGACCAGGGTTTTCATCTGCTTGGGCGTCAGATTCTGGGCTTCGTCGATGATAAGTATTTTATTCAGGAAAGTGCGCCCGCGCATGAAGTTCAGCGACTTGACCTTGATGCGCGAGCGTATCAGTTCCATGGTGGAGTTCTTGGTCCAGTCCTGGCCGCCGGCGGCGGGCGCGATGTCATTGTTGCCCGGCCCCAGATGCAGCACTTCAAGGTTGTCTTCCAGGGCGCCCATCCAGGGCAGCATTTTTTCTTCTTCCGTGCCGGGCAGAAAGCCGATGTCGTCGCCCACCGGCACCGTGGCCCGGGTGATGATGATCTCGTTGTAGCGCTTGGTTTCCAGCGTTTGAGTCAGGGCGGCGGCCAGGGCCAGCAGTGTTTTCCCGGTTCCCGCCTGGCCCAGCAGCGAGACAAAGTCGCAGTCCGGGTTCATCAGCAGATTCAGGGCGAAGTTCTGTTCGCGATTGCGCGCGGTAATGCCCCACACATTGTTTTTGCCATGGCTATAGTCGCGCAGGGTGGCCAGCACGGCGCTTTTCCCGCTGACTTCCTTGACCTGGGCTTGCAGCGGCAGTTCTCCATCGAAATACACGAATTCGTTGACGATGAATTCGGAGCACAAAGGGCCTTTTATCCGGTAATAGGTGGTGCCGCCCTGTTGCCAGGATTCGACATCCTTGCCGTGCTTGAGCCAGAAGTTTTCCGGCAGCGGCATGACGCCGTCGTACAACAGGTCGGAGTCGTCCAGTACATGGTCGTTCAGGTAGTCTTCGGCGGGCAGGCCCAGCGAACGCGCCTTCAGGCGCATATTGATATCCTTGGATACCAGGACTACCGAGCGCTTGGGATATGCGGCCTGCAAAGCATGGACCACGTTCAGGATGACGTTGTCGGCTTTGCCCATGGGCATTTCGATGGGCAGTTGGGAATGCATGGCCGACGTCTGGAAATGCAGGCTGCCCAGCGCCTCCTGGTTGCCCAGCGCGTCCAGTTCCAGGCCTTTCTGCAGTTCGGTCGAATTGCCGACCAGGCCATCCAGGAAACGGCTGACCTGGCGGGCATTGCGCGCCACCTCGGACATCCCTTTTTTCTGATGATCCAGTTCTTCCAGCACTATCATCGGCAGGAAGATATCGTGCTCTTCGAATTTGAACAGGGAGTTCGAATCGTGCAGCAATACGTTGGTGTCCAGCACAAACAATTTGCGTTTGTTGACCGGAAGGCGGGTTTTCTTGACGGGCCGCGTGGCCACCACGGCCAAGGCCGGGGCTGGAGCCGGAGCTTTGGGCGCCGGCGTCGCAAGAGGAGCGGTTGCCGGTTTGGCCGGCGCCTGGCGTTTGGCCTGCGGCGCGCTGGCCATGACAGGAACCGCGGTTTCCGCAGGCTCTGGCGCATCGGCTGTTTCACTGTAGGCGACAGTGGAGATCATGGCTCCCATGCGGGTCGGCAACTTTGGTAGCGGCATAAAGTGTGTGCTCCTGAGCAGTCTGGGCTATACGAAATTGGCGAAATCTACTATTGCACAAGCAGGATGGTCGGCAGCATTTTTCAGGCCCGCTCTTGCACGGCCTGCAATACTTCATCAACGTGGCCGGCAACCCGCAGGCCGCGCCACTCCCGGACCAATACACCTTGTCCATCGACCAGGAATGTGCTGCGTTCTATCCCCCTTACCTGTTTACCGTACATGTTTTTCATTTTCATGACGCCGAACGACTGGCACATGGCTTCATCGGGATCGGAGATCAGGGGAAAGGGCAGGTTTTGCTTTTCAGTAAAGTTGGCGTGCGATTTCAGCGAATCGCGCGATATGCCCACAATCCGGCAACCGGCATCGGTGAAGTCCTGGTGGCGATCGCGAAAACCCTGGGCCTGGGTTGTGCAGCCCGGGGTGCTGTCCTTGGGATAAAAGTACAGCACGGCATAATGGCCGCGCAGGGTGTCCAGGCTTATTTCGCCCTGGGTGCTGGCTGCGGTGAAGGCTGGAACAGGCTGGCCAACTGCTATTTCGCTCATGCGGCTTCCTCGAGGGGTAACAGGGCGGCGACAACGCGACGCCCCTCGGACATCAGAATATTGTAGGTGCGGGCGGCGGCCTGGGTGCTCATGGCCTCGACGCCTATGCCTATTTCAAGCAGGGGGCGGGTAACATGAGGCGGCAGCAGATGTTGCCTGAGTCCGGTTCCGATCAGCAGAACCTCGGGCGCGTCCGCCGGTTTTTGCGCCGCGGCATCGCCGTTCAGGAAGGCCAGCGGATCGGCCCGGACTTTGCCCAGGCCGGCTACGCCGCGCAGCGCATCGGCGGTGATGTCGCCCGCGACTTCACCGGCCAGGCGTTGATTGCGCCTTCGGGCGCAAAATACACGGCATGCCCATAGGAAACTTCATTGATTTCTATGTAGTCATGGCCGTACGCGGTTACGGTATTGAGCGCGGGGTTGGATTCACTTTGTAATTGCACGAAAAACTCCCAAAGTCTTCTGGATCATAGCGCAAAGCCAGGTCGATGATTGATGGCGCATGGCTTTTTTTGGATGGATTAAACTATTGGGTTGTTTCCAGGCCATTTGCCGGGCGCGCCCGCTTAGGCTAGATTATCGAAGTTGTTGCGCCGCACCCATCCATGCCCATTCCCCGTTTTGTCACCCAAGGACCATCATGACGAGCTTTTCGCGCATCGAGCGTTTTCCGCCCTACGTTTTCAATATTACCGGCGAACTGAAAATGGCGGCGCGTCGGCGGGGCGAGGACATCATCGACATGTCCATGGGCAATCCCGACGGTCCCACGCCGCCGCACATTGTGGACAAACTGGTCGAGGCGGCCTCAGCGGCCCGACACCCACGGCTATTCGGTATCGAAGGGCATACCGCGATTGCGCCGCGCAATTTCCACTGGTACAAGCGCCGCTACGGCGTAGAGATCGATCCCGATACCGAGGCCATCGTAACCATCGGTTCCAAGGAGGGGCTGGCGCACCTGATGCTGGCCACGCTGGATCGCGGCGACACGGTGCTGGTGCCGAATCCCGAGCTATCCGATTCATATCTATGGCGCGGTCATCGCCGGCGCCAATATCCGCTCGGTGCCCATGACGCCGGGCGTGGATTTCTTCGAGGAAATCGACAGGGCCGTGCGGGAAAGCATACCCAAGCCCAAGATGATGGTGCTGGGTTTTCCCAGCAACCCCACCGCCCAGTGCGTCGAGCTTTCCTTCTTCGAGCGGGTCATTGCCCTGGCCAAGGAACATAACATCCTGGTGGTCCACGATCTGGCCTATGCGGACATCACGTTCGACGGCTAGGTGGCGCCGTCCATCATGCAGGTCGAAGGCGCGCGCGATGTGGCGGTCGAATTCTTCACCATGAGCAAAAGCTACAACATGGCGGGCTGGCGCGTGGGCTTCATGGTGGGCAACCAGGAACTGGTTCACGCCCTGGCGCGCATCAAAAGCTATCACGATTACGGTACGTTCACGCCTATCCAGGTGGCGTCGATCGCCGCCCTGGAAGGCCCGCAAGATGGCGTGGCGCAAGTCGTCGAGCAATACCGCATCCGCCGCGACGTTCTGGCCAAAGGCTTGCACGAAGCCGGCTGGATGGTCGATATTCCCAAGGCATCCATGTATATCTGGGCGAAAATCCCCGAGTTCTATCAGAAGCTCGGTTCGCTGGAATTCTCCAAGCAAGTGCTGGCCGAAGCCAAGGTGGCGATCTCGCCAGGCATAGGCTTTGGCGAATACGGCGACGAATACGTCCGTTTCGCCCTGATCGAAAACGAGCAGCGCACCCGCCAGGCGGTGCGCGGCATCAAGGAAATGTTCCGCAAAGATGGGTTAGGCAAGTAAATGAGTTCTATCAAAGTTGGTTTGTTGGGCCTGGGCGTGGTTGGCGGAGGTACCTGGAAAGTATTGACGCGCAACGCGGAAGAAATTGCCCGCCGCGCCGGCAGGCGCATCGAAGTCGCCGCGGTGGCGGTGCGCGATACGGAAAAGGCCAGGCGCCTGGTGGGCGACCGCATATTGGTCACGCAAAACGGCATGGACGTGGTGCGGCACCCGGATATCGACATCGTTGTCGAACTGATAGGCGGCGATACCCTGGCGCGCGAACTTATCATGGAAGCCATCAGCCAGGGCAAGCATGTGGTTACCGCGAACAAGGCCCTGCTGGCCAAGCATGGCAATGAAATCTTTGCCGCCGCGCATGCCAAGGGCGTGATGGTGGCCTTCGAGGCCGCCGTCGCCGGAGGCATACCCATCATCAAGGCCATACGCGAAGGCCTTACCGCGAATCGCATCCAATGGCTGGCCGGCATCATCAACGGCACGACCAATTTCATTCTGTCGGAAATGCGCTCGCGCGGCCTGCCGTTCGCAACGGTGCTGGCCGAAGCGCAACGGCTGGGCTATGCCGAAGCGGATCCCACTTTCGACATCGAAGGCGTGGATGCCGCGCACAAGCTGACCTTGCTGGCCTCGCTGGCTTTCGGCATACCGGTGCAGTTCGAAAAGCGCCTATATCGAAGGGATTTCCTCGCTGGCGCAGGAAGACATCGCGCACGCCGAGCGGCTGGGCTATCGCATCAAGCTGCTGGGCATCACCGCGCCGGCGCGACGATGGCATCGAACTGCGCGTGCATCCGGCGCTGGTGCCCATCGAACGGCTGCTGGCCAATGTCGAGGGCGCCATGAACGCCGTGCTGGTATATGGCGATGCAGTCGGCCCCACGCTGTATTACGGCCAGGGCGCGGGCGAGCAGCCGACGGCTTCGGCGGTGGTGGCCGATCTGGTCGACGTGACGCGCTTGCATGCGGCCGACCCGGAGCACCGCGTGCCGCACCTGGCCTTCCAGCCCGATGCGATGGACGATATCGCCATCCTGCCCATTGCCGAAGTGCGTCGTCTTACTATCTGCGTTTGCGTGTACAGGACATCCCTGGCGTGTTGGCCGATCTGGCGCGCATACTGGCCGATGTCGGCATTTCCATAGGCTCCATGATCCAGCAGCCGCATGCGCGAATCCGAGGCCGACATCATTTTCTTGTCGCATGAGGCGCGTGAAGGCGACGTCAACGACGCGCTCGAACGTATCGAGCGCCTGCCTTTCGTACGGTCCAAGGTTACGCGTTTGCGCGTGGAGAGCCTGGCATGAAATATCGCTCGACTCGCGGCGGCATGGCGCCTTTGTCGTTTTCCGACATTTTGCTCGAAGGCCTGGCGCCCGACGGCGGGCTGGCCGTGCCCGAAAGCCTGCCGGCTATCGGCGCGGCTACGCTGGAATCGTGGCGCAGCCTTGGCTATGCCGATCTGGCCACCGAAGTACTTCAGCCTGTTCATCGACGATATTCCCGGGCCGATTTGTCGCGGCTGACGCATGCGGCCTATAACTGCCGGCGTATTTCCGGCGCGAGGGATCGTGCCGCTCAAGCCTCTGAAAAATGGCCTGTAGCCTGCTGGGCCTGTCCGAAGGCCCGACGCTGGCTTTCAAGGATATGGCCATGCAGTTCCTGGGCCAGGTCTTCGAGTATGTGCTGGACGCGCGCCGGGCCAGCTGAACATTCTGGGCGCCACCTCGGGCGATACCGGTTCGGCGGCGGAATATGCCTTGCGCGGCAAGCGCGGCGTGGCGGTGTTCATGCTGTCGCCCCACGGCCGCATGAGCGAATTCCAGCGCGCGCAAATGTATTCGCTGCAAGATGCCAATATCCACAATATTGCGCTCAAAGGCGTGTTCGACGAGTGCCAGGATATCGTCAAGGCGCTGGCCGGCGACCTGGAATTCAAGGCGCGTTATCGCCTGGGCGCGGTCAACTCGATCAACTGGGCCCGCATCGCCGCCCAGGTTGTTTATTATTTCCAGGGCTGGCTGCGCGCCACCTCGGGGCCGGGACAACAAGTGTCGTTCGCCGTGCCTTCGGGCAACTTCGGCAATATCCTGGCCGGCCACATCGCCCGCAGCATGGGCTTGCCGGTGCGCCGGCTGGTGCTGGCCACCAACGAAAACAATGTGCTCGAAGAATTCTTCCGCACAGGTATTTACCGGCCTCGTTCGGCGGCCGCATACCCATGCGACCTCAAGCCCTTCCATGGATATTTCCCGTGCTTCGAACTTCGAGCGCTTTGTGTATCGATTTGCTCGACCAGGATGCGGCCAGGTAAGCGCGTGCTGGAAACAGCTTGAGCGAAACGGCGAATTCGATTTAAGCCGCCTGCAGCCGTTGTTTGAATCGCGCTATGGTTTTGTCGCCGGCGTCAGCACGCCATGGCGATCGCCTGGCCACCATCCGGACGGTGTACGAGCGAAACCGGCATGCTGATCGATCCGCATACCGCCGATGGCGTCAAGGTGGCGATGCCGATTTCGTCGAGCTGGCGTTCCCATGCTGGTGCTCGAAACCGCCTTGCCGGCCAAGTTCTGTGAAACCATTCAAGAGGCCATAGGCAAGCCAGCCCCGGTGCCCGAGCATCTACGTGATCTGGCGGCGCTTGCCCAGCGCGTCGAGGTCATGGATTGCAGGCTTGATCTGGTCAGGGACTACATAGGCAGGCATGCGCCGGTCTGACAGTCGTCGCGCCGGCTTCCACAGGTAGGCGGCCGGCAATGGGCTCCGGCCAGCCGCCGGGAACCACAACAACATTTCGCCGCGTGAACCTATGCTGACTCTCACTAACTTTCTGGTCATCGGTTTCGGCGCCGCGGTAGGCGCCATAACGCGCTGGATGTTGGGCTTGTGGCTGAATCATTCCCATGTGGTGCTGCCCTGGGGAACACTGGCCGCCAATCTGGCCGGCGGCTATTTGGTGGGCTTGCTGCTGGGCCTGTTGTCCATGTATCCCGAGGCGCCGGCCTGGCTCAGGCTGATGCTGATCACCGGTTTCCTGGGTGGCTTGACCACGTTTTCGACCTTTTCGGGCGAAACCGTGGGTTTGCTGGAGCGGGGCGCTTATCTGGCCGCTTTGGCTTATGTCGGGCTCAGTTTGCTGGGTAGCCTGGCGCTGACGGCGCTTGGTTTTGCGACAGTGAATCTGTGGCGCTGAAGTTACCAACTTCTCAAAACACGTAATCCGACAAACTGTCCAGACGTAGCGGATGGAGCAGGACTGAGCTTGGCCGCGCATCGCGCGTCATTGAAAGCGGCGGCTTCAATCCAGTCGAATCGCCCTGGCCGCTTCCCGGCCGCTGCGCACCGCGCCTTCCAGCACGCCAGGGTATGAGGTGTCGGTCCAGTCGCCCGCCACCCATACGCGAGACCAGGGCGTACGGTTCGCGGGCCGTTTCAATCCCGGCGTCGCGGCGAATGTGGCGCGCTTTTCCACAATCATTTCATGGTTCAGCACACACGGCATGGCGCCATGTCGACCGCTTTGCTCACGGACTTGCGCGATGGTCGCGGCAATAACGCTTGCTCTGTCATGCCGCATCATGTCGCGCGCATCGCTGATCACGATATGAACCAGGCTGTCGGCATAAGTCGGAACATGGTCGGAATCGGCAGGTGCGCTTGGTCCCTTGCCCGCGCTTTTTCGCCCGGGACCGGCCGCCAGGGCGCTGCGGTCGAACAGCCATTGGCCGAATTGCAGTTGTCCGGGATCATCCTTCAAGAGCAGCATGGCTTGCGGCAAGCGCCAAGGACGTTCCAGCCGCAGGGTAAGCGTGGCGATGGGTATATAGTCGAACGCGGCCAGCATGGACAAATAACATTGGCCGGCGCCGGAAGGGCTTAGCTGTTGCAGCAAGCGATGCGTGGCCGGGGCGTTGCCCGCCACGATGACCGCATCGAAGGCCTGGCCGTCAAGTTCTACCTGGGATGCCGAACTGGCCAGATGCCTGACGGCGTGCCCGCGGTGCACGCACAGTCGGCTTGCGCCGCTGTCGGGAGCATAGCGTTCGACATGCTCGGGCCATAGCTGCGACAAATCGACACGCGGTATCAGTATGTCGCAGGCGTTTTTCGGGCCGCCCAGGCTGTCTTGCAAGACACGGGCGAATAATTGCGCGCAGGCCTGGTCCAGGGGGGTATTCAATGCGGCCAGGCACAAGGGCCGCCAGAAAATTTGTATGGCATGGGGCGTTTGCCTGCCTTGTTCCAGCCATTGCGCTACCGCCAGCCCTTGCGCCGTGCGCCATTTCCGGCGCCGCAAGGCTTGGATAATGCTTAGTATCCTCAGCCTGTCGCCTATGCCCAATCCGCGGGCATTCAGCAATGCGCCCAGCAAATGCAAGGGGGCGGGCAGGGCGGCGGCGCGCAAGGCAAAGCTTTCGTCGAGCGAGCGCAGCGACAACCGTTCCCGATGCAGCAGGCAGGCGGCATTCAGGCCCAGCTCTTGCATAAGTCCCAGGGTTTCGGCATAGGCGCCCAGCAGGATATGCTGGCCATTGTCGATGCCGGCGCCGAGTGCCGGCGACTGGACGCGCCGCGCGCGTCCGCCCAATGTGCGCGAGGCTTCGAACACGTCTACGGAAAGCCCGCGTTGCCGCAAGCGGACGGCGGCGCTCAGGCCCGCCCAGCCGCCGCCTATGACGGCGATGGCAGTCATAGACTCAGGCGCTTGACCAGGCCGCGGCCGCCGCCAACCCAGATTTTCCAGGCCAGCCAGAATTTCCGTATCGGGGTCAGTGAAATGCGTTGATCCAGCACCTGCCAGTTGTCGCGTTCGATTTCGCACAGCAGGGCGTGGTAGATGGCGGCCATCATCAAGCCTGGCCGCTGGGCGCGGCGGTCGGCTTCGGGCAGCGCCCGCATGGCTTCGCGGTAGCACAGCTTTGCTCTTTCGGTTTGAAAGCGCATGAGTTCCACAAAACGATCGGAGTGCTGCCGGTCTATGATTTCAGAGGCCTTCACGTTGAACTTCTGCATATCGTCGACGGGCAGGTAAATGCGGCCGCGCCTGGCGTCGTCGCCCACGTCCCGTATGATGTTGGTCAACTGGAAAGCCAAGCCGAGTTTTTCGGCATAGACCAGCGTTTCGGGCTGGGTGTAGCCAAACACGCTGGCCGAGAGCTCGCCCACCACGCCTGCGGCGTGCCAGCAATATTTGCGCAGGCCGGGCCAGTCCAGGTAACGGGTCTGGTCCAGATCCATTTCCATGCCCTCGACGACGGCTTGCAGCCGATCCGCGCGCAGGTCGCAGGTATGGATATGCGGCATCAGCGCCTGCATGACGGGATGTTCGGCGTGCCCTTCATACAGCCGCTCTATCTGGGTGCGCCACCATGCCAGCTTCATGCGCGCGACCGAGGGCTCGTTGCTTTCATCGACCACATCGTCGACTTCGCGGCAAAAGGCATACAGGGCGGTAATGGCCTTGCGCCTTTCGGGCGGCAGGAACAGGAAGGCGTAATAGAAACTGGAGCCGCTTTTGGCAGCTTTGTTTTGGCAGTATTCGTCGGGGCTCATGCGTTATGGTAACGGGCTCAGGTAGGGCGTTGCGGGTGTTCGGTCTTGCGCCGGGCGTTTTAGCGCAGTGCGCGCCAGAACAGCAAAATCCAATCGCGCTTTTGCAGCGTTGGGCGATGAAAGAACATGTCGTAGTGTAATTGGTCCAGGCGCTCAAGGATACGCAAGCCGCCTTGTATCACCAGTCTTAATTCGAACCCGATACGGATGGGCAGGCGATGCGTCATGGGCAGGCCGGATTCGAGCAGTTCGCGCGCTTGCCGCGCCTGGGCCTGCATAAGGCTGCGCCAGGGCGCGTCGTGGGCCAGATGCCCCCGCAAGCTTGTTCTGTCCGCGATGTAGGCTTCGCCCACACCATGCAGCATGAGCTTGTCCTGAGGCAGGTACACACGGCCTTTTTGCCAATCTACGGCGACGTCCTGCCAGAAGTTGGTCAATTGAAGGCCGGTGCACACGGCGTCCGCCGCGCTCAGGTTTTGCGGCGTGGCGGCTTCATACAGATGCAGCATAAGGCGGCCTACCGGATTGGCCGAACGCCGGCAATAGTCGAACAGCTCGGCGTCGTTGGCATAGCGTTCGGTGACGACATCTTGTTCAAAGGCGGAAATCAGGTCCAGAAAGGGTTCCAGCGGCAGGGCGAATTGCTGTATTGAATCGGCCAGGGGTTCGAACACGGGTTTTCTCGGGTCGTCCTGCGCCAGGTTCAGGCCGCCGTTGCCGATTTGTAGCAAAGCGTCGCGATAGCTTGCCAGTTGTTCCAGGCGTTCGCCGGCCTGCGCATCGCCTTCGTCGGCGATATCGTCGGCGCTGCGGGCGTAGCGATAGATATCCCTTACGGGCGCATGCAAACGCCGCGGCAAAAGCAGGGAAGCGACAGGAAAGTTTTCGTAATGATCGACGGCCATAGGCGGTGAGTATAAGACAGCCGGGGTTTGCGGCCGCTGGACATGCAAGGTCGGGTCGAATAGACTCCTTTTGCTGCGTTGTCGCGGGAGCGAATGTTATGAGTTTGTCTATTCTCGATATTGTCGATTTATTCCAGGAAAAAGGCCATGAGCAATACGATGGCGAACCGGTAACCCAATTGCAGCATGCGCTGCAAGCCGCAACATTCGCCGAGGAAGCGGGCGCCGGCAGCGAACTGATCGCCGCCGCCTTGCTGCATGATATCGGCCATTTGCTGCACGATTTCGGATCGACCCCGACCAGCCAGGGGCTAGACGATGTGCATCAGTATCGCTGCCTGCCTTTTTTGCGGCCTTTGTTTGGCGCGGCCACTCTGGACGCGATCAAGCTGCATGTCGATGCCAAACGTTATCTTTGCGCCAGCGAGCCGGAATATTTCGAACTGCTCTCGGCCGATTCGCGGCGCAGCCTGATATTGCAGGGCGGCATCTTCAGCGCGCAGCAGGCGCGGCAATTCATCGCGCTGCCTCATGCCGAATCCGCAATTGCCGTGAGGCGCTGGGACGACCGCGCCAAGCGTGCCGATGGCGCAACGCCCGATCTGGCGCATTTCGTGCCGCGGCTGGAAGAAGCCGCGGCCATGCATCAGGGCGGCGCTACGCTTTTATCCTAGGAAACAGCTCATGCCACGTCCCATTTCGGCGACCATTTCGCTGGAGGCCTTAAGCCATAATCTGCATGCGGTTGCGTGGCAACTGGACCATGACGGCGCTCAGGCCGGCAGGCCCCGGCCGAATATCTGGGCGGTGATCAAGGCCAACGCCTACGGGCACGGAATAAGCCAGGCGGTAGAAGCTTTCAAGCAGGCGGATGGTCTGGCCATGCTGGACCTTGACGAGGCCGTCCGCTGCCGCGAGGCGGGCTGGACAGGCCCTGTCTTGTTGCTGGAAGGTTTTTTCGAGCCGGCCGATATTCCGGTACTGGAGCAGTACCGCCTGACTGCTACCCTGCATTGCCGGGAACAACTCGATATGCTGCTGTCGGCGCGCCCTGCGCGGCCTATCGATGCTTTCGTGAAGCTCGATACCGGCATGTGCCGCCTGGGGTTTCCGCCCGCGCAGTACCGCGAGGCTTATGAACAGGCCCAGGCGGCGCAGGCGCGCGGCGTTTTGAATACCTTGGGGAAAATGACGCATTTCGCCCGGGCCGACGACGACCCGGTCACGACGCGCCAGCAATTGCAGATGTTCAATCAGCTGACGCAAGGGCTGGCCGGCAAAATCAGTGTGTGTAATTCGGCCGCCACCTTGACACCGGGTTTATGGGCGGAGGTGCCTGATCGCCAGGAACAATGGGTCAGGCCCGGCATCTGTCTGTATGGCGCCTCGCCTTTTGCGGACAAATCGGCGCAAGCCCTGGGTTTGCGCGGTGCCATGACCTTGTCGGCGCAGTTGATCAGCCTGCGCGATATACCGGCGGGCAGCGCGATCGGGTATGGCCATGCTTTCACCGCGGCGCAGCCCATGCGCGTGGGCGTGGTGGCTTGCGGCTATGCCGACGGCTATCCGCGCCATGCTCCCACCGGCACGCCGATTACCGTGCAAGGGGTGAGCACGCGGCTGCTGGGCCGAGTGTCCATGGACATGCTGGTGGTCGATCTGACTGCTGTGCCGCAGGCCCATGTGGGTTCGCCGGTGGTCCTTTGGGGCGAGGGCGGTCCCTCGGTCGACGAGGTGGCGCAGGCTGCCGGCACGATAGGCTATGAATTGCTTTGCGCCGTAGCGGCTCGCGTACCCAGAATTGTCATATAGACGTCATATAAGCCGGGCATGCAAGTTCAAATTGGAGTTTAATCGCTGAGTGCGGGCCGCTATGGCCCGGCTGACCGGAAAAGCTGTTTCGATGAACCCTCGCAAGGAAATCGCGTGAAGAACAAATGTGTGCTGGTAACGGGCGCCACGAAAGGCATAGGATGGGCAATCAGCCGGCGCCTGGCTGATTTGGGTTGCCATGTGGTGGGCTTGGCGCGTCATACCCAGGATATCGATTTTCCGGGCTATCTTTATTCCTGCGATTTGGCCAATGCGGGCGAAACCGAAGACATGCTGCGCGTCATACGCGAAAAATACCCGGTCGATGCCGTGGTGAACAACGTGGGCCTGGTTTTGCCCGAGCCCTTGGGTGAAATCGATCTGGCTTCGCTCTATCAGGTGTTCGACTTGAATGTGCGCGTCGCCGTTCAAGTGACGCAGACCTTCATTCCTTCCATGAAGGCGCGCAAGGAAGGCCGGATCGTGAATATCTGCAGCCGGGCCGCGCACGGCGCCTACAACCGCACCAGCTATTCCGCGGCTAAAAATGCGCTCATAGGCGCCACCAAGACTTGGGCCCTCGAGCTGGCCTCTTATGGCATAACAGCCAATGCCGTGTCGCCGGGGCCTATCGAAACCGAACTGTTTCGCTTCAATCATCCGGCGGGCAGCGATACCGAAAAGAGGGCCTTGGCTTCCATACCCATGGGCCGCTTCGGCCAGCCGGCCGATGTGGCGGCGGCGGTCACTTTTCTGCTGGGCGATGAGGCCGGTTTTATCACAGGGCAGGTGCTGGGGGTGGACGGCGGCGGCAGCCTTGCCGGGCGCTAGGGAAAATGGCATTTACTTAGGCCGTTGCGGACGGCCGTAGCCAGCCACACCATCCTGGCATTGCTTCCGCTGGCACCGTTGCGTTAAGCAAGCGCCATTCGCGTTAAGGCCGGTTAACGCTAAACCGCAGCCTGCGTGACTGGTCAACGCCTCACCCAACTGCTGCTTCCCTGGAAATTCCGCAGCCGGTTAAACTCCCTGCATGGCCAAGTCAAAAACTTTATTCATTTGCAGCGAATGCGGGGGCAGTTGTCCTAAATGGGAGGGCAAGTGCCCTCATTGCGACGCCTGGAATACCTTGCAAGAATCGCGCGACCCGGGTGTTGCGACACATCGGTTCGCCCCGCTGGCCGCGGCCAGCCCCATACGCAGCCTTGCCGAAATCGAGGCGCGCGAATTGCCGCGCCAGCCCACGGGCATAGTCGAGTTCGACCGCGTGCTGGGCGGCGGCCTGGTTACCGGAGCGGTCGTACTGATCGGCGGCGATCCGGGCATAGGCAAGTCGACCTTGCTACTGCAGGCCCTGGTGTCCTTGTCGCACGCGGTCAAGGTGTTGTACGTGACAGGCGAAGAGTCCGCCGAGCAGGTGGCCTTGCGGGCCAGGCGCCTGGAACTGGCTACCGGCGATGTCGATCTGCTGGCCGAAATCCGTCTTGAATCCATCATGGCCGCCTTGATCGAACAGCGTCCCAGCGTGGCGGTGATCGACTCAATACAAACGTTATATTCCAGCGAACTGAGCGCCGCGCCGGGTTCCGTGTCGCAAGTGCGCGAATGCGCGGCCCAGTTGACGCGCATGGCCAAGCAAACCGGCATCACGATTGTCCTGATAGGGCACGTCACCAAAGATGGCTCGCTGGCTGGGCCCCGGGTGCTGGAACATATTGTGGACACCGTGCTGTATTTCGAAGGCGATACGCATTCGTCGTTCCGCCTGATACGCGCGTTCAAGAATCGGTTCGGCGCGGTCAACGAGCTGGGCGTTTTCGCCATGACCGACCGCGGCTTGCGCGGCGTGGCGAATCCTTCGGCCTTGTTTCTGTCGCAGCACGAGCAGGATGTCGCGGGCTCTTGCGTGATGGCTACCCAAGAGGGCACGCGGCCGCTGCTGGTCGAAATCCAGGCCCTGGTCGATAGCGCCCATGTGCCCAATCCGCGCCGCCTGTCGGTTGGCCTGGAAGGCACCCGGCTGGCCATGCTGCTGGCGGTTCTGCATCGGCATGCCGGCGTGGTGACCTTCGATCAGGATGTCTTCGTCAATGCCGTGGGAGGCGTCAAAATTACCGAACCGGCCGCGGATCTGGCGGTTTTGCTGGCCATTATGTCTTCGCTGCGCGACAAGCCCTTGCCCAAGGGCCTGGTGGTTTTTGGCGAAGTCGGGCTGGCCGGAGAAATCCGGCCCGCTCCGCGTGGACAGGAGCGCCTCAAAGAGGCCGCCAAGCTGGGCTTCAGCGTGGCGCTTATCCCGAAAGCCAATGCCCCGAGGCAGGCAATAGAGGGCCTGGAAATATGGGCGGTTGATCGCGTGGAATCGGCCATAGATCGTTTGCGTTAGGGGTTCGTTTTGGAATGGTATGTAGTGGCTCTGGGGTGTTTGCTGTCGGGCGCCCTGATCGGTTTTGCGGGCGGTGTGCTGGGAATCGGGGGCGGCCTGCTGGCCATTCCCTTGCTGGGCCTGGTATTGGATATGGACCAGCAGGCCGCGCAGGGCACGGCGCTGATCATGGTTCTGCCCGCTGTGCTGCTGACCGTGCGCAAATATAACCAGAAGGCGAAAATCAATCTGCGGGCCGCCGCGGCCGGTGCGGTGGGCTGTATCGTTTTCACCTGGATAGGCGCGCAAATCGCCCTGGGCGCCGATTCCATAATGCTGCGCCGGGTCTATGCCGGTTTCATTTTATGTATTGCCTTGTTTTACTTTTACCAAAGCGGGCGCTCGAACCGGCCGAACCGGCCGGCGGCGGCGCGGCGCAATGTCGAGGACTATCATAAAGGCTGGTTCGCCCTGATAGGCGCCATTGCCGGCCTGACTGGCGGTATCTTCGGCGTTGGAGGCTCGATACTGGTGGTGCCTATCATGACCACCTTTTTCCGCTTGACGCAAACAGGCGCCCAGGCGCTGGCCTTGACCATGCTGATACCGGGCACCATCGTCGCGCTTTTCGCGTATGCCGCGCATGGCCAGGCCCATTGGACGATAGGCGTGCCCATGGCGCTGGGTAGTATTTTTTTCGTGCCCTACGGCGTGAAGGTGGCCTATGCTTTGCCTGAACCGAGGCTCAAGCTGGCCTTTGCCTGTATGCTTCTGATGTGCATGGTGTTGTTGTTGATAAAGGCCTGACTTCATGCGTTCCAGCGGACTTTCAAACATATGGCTAGGGGTGCGCGCGTTGCGGCGCGATTGGCACTCGGGCGAAATACGCCTGCTGATGCTGGCCCTGGTCATTGCGGTGGCCGCGGTCACCAGCGTGGGCTTTCTGGCCGATCGCGTAGGGCGCGCCCTGGAACGCGATTCCGCGCAAATGCTGGGCGGCGATCTCGCCTTGCAGGCCGACGCGCCCATTCCGGCCGATTTCATAGTCCAGGCGCGCAGCTTGCGCCTGGATACCGCGCAGACGCTGCAATTTCCTTCCATGGTAAGCAGCGGCGAGCATGCGCATTTGGTGTCGCTCAAAGCGGTGTCCGACGGCTATCCGCTGCGCGGGCAATTGCGTTTGTCGGACACGGCAGCCGGCAAGGGGCAGCCGCTGCGCCAGTTGCCCGAGCCGGGAACCGTGTGGGTCGATGCCCAAGTACTGAGCTTGCTGGAAATTTCGGTCGGCGATACCTTGGCGGTGGGCGATGCCAGCATGAAGGTGGCCCGCGTCATCGCTTACGAGCCCGATCGAGGCATGCAGTTTGTCAATGTGGCGCCGCGCGTCATGCTGGGGCTGCCCGATTTGCCGGCGACCGGCCTTGTCGCGCCGGGCAGCCGCATACAGTATCAACTGCTGGTGGCCGGCTCGGCCGACGCTGTGGCTTCCTATCAAGGCTGGCTTGATACCCATATGAAGCGCGGGCAGAAACTAAGCTCGCTGGAAACCAATCGGCCGGAAGTCAAGCGCGCCCTGGATCGCGCGCATCAATTCCTGATCCTGGTTGCCTTGCTTACTGTCATGATAGCCGCGGTGGCGGTCGCATTGGCTGCGCGGCGCTTCAGCCTGCGCCATCAGGACGGCATTGCCATCATGCGTTGCCTGGGCGCCGGCAAGCGGCAACTGACCGCCATGCTGTGGGTGGAGTTCACTCTGCTGGCCCTGGCGGCTTCAACGATAGGAGCGGCGGCGGGCTATGCCGTGCACCAGGCGCTGGTGCTTATGGTGGCGGCCTGGATAGACACCAATTTGCCGGCGGCATCCTGGCAGCCGGCATGGCAGGGGCTGCTTACGGGCCTGTTGCTGCTATTGGGATTTGCCTTGCCGCCATTGGCGGCCTTGCGCCGGGTTCCCCCCGCGCGGGTATTGCGGCGCGAAGCAGCCATAACGCTGGCGCGGCGCTGGCCTGCCTACGGCGTGGGCCTGATCGCCTTCTTTTTGCTGATCGTGTGGATATCCGGCGACTTGCGCTTGAGCATCGTGATTTCAGCGGGCTTTTCAGGGGCTTTTCTGGTTTTTGCCGCTTTGGCCTATCTGCTGCTGCGCATCCTCGAGGTCATGCGCTATCGGGTCAACGGCCATCCGGCCTTGCGTTTCGCGCTGGCGGGCATGGCGCGCCGCCGCGGCCTTACTATCACACAGCTTTGCTCATTGGCGATGGGCTTGATGATATTGCTATTGCTCGCCATCACTCGCACCGACTTGTTGCAAGGTTGGCAAAATACCTTGCCGCCGGATGCGCCCAACACCTTCCTGATCAATATCCAGCCCGATCAGCGGCTGGCCGTATCCGAGCGGCTCGTGCAGGCCGGCATCCGCGATCCGGTGCTATCGCCCATGGTGCGCGGGCGCCTGCTTGCCATCAACAAGCAGGCCGTGGATCCGGCCAGCTATACCGAGGCGCGCGCCAAGCGCCTAGTCGACCGGGAGTTCAATCTTTCCTATACGAATGTCTTGCCCTCCAGTAATGACATCGCGCAAGGCCGCTGGCTGGACCCCGAAAAAGCCGAGGTCTCCCTGGAAAGCGGCCTGGCTGATACCTTGAACATACACTTGCGCGACCAGCTTACCTTCGATGTGGCGGGGCGCTCCATCGAGGTCGAGGTAAGCAGTATCCGCGAGGTCAAGTGGGATTCTTTCCAGGCCAATTTTTTTGCCATCATGACGCCGCTGGCGCTGCGCGACGCGCCCGCGACATTCATCACGTCCCTGCATGTGCCGGCCACCGACAGCAAACTCACGCAGGAACTGGTCCGGGCGTTTCCCAACCTGACCGTTTTCGACGTGGGATCTATCCTGGGCCAAGTCCAGCGCGTGCTGGACCAAGTCGTGCAGGCGGTGCAGTTATTGTTTCTGTTTACGGTGCTGGCCGGTATTCTGGTGTTGGGCGCAGCCTTGTTTGCGACGCGCGATGAACGCATGCACGAAGTCGCTGTCTTGCGCGCCCTGGGCGCCAGCGGCAGGCAATTGTCGGCGGCCTTGCGTATCGAATTGCTGGTGCTGGGCGCCATGGCGGGCTTGCTGGCGGCATTCGGGGCGGTGGCGGTTGCCTGGGTGCTGGCCGAACAGGTTTTCGACTTTTCCCTGGCTCTCTCCTGGTGGCCCTGGGCGGCAGGCGTGGCTGCCGGCATGCTGGCCTCGGCGATTGGCGGCAGTGTTGCGCTGGCCGGGGTGCTGAAAACCCCGCCGCTGGTGTCGTTGCGGGAGGCCGTATGAGCACTCCCATCCTTCCCCTTGATCTGGCCTGCGGGGCAGGCGTCATGCGCTACGATGCCAGCCGTATTGCGGATCCCGGCATGTATCTGTTCGACCCCCATGCCGAGCAACTGCAGGCCAGCGCCGTCGGCCAGGGCGGCCGCCAGGCAGCGTGGTATGTCAACGGCGATTTCGGCCAGGGCGTGCTGCGTCATTACCGGCGCGGCGGCCTGATAGCGCGGATCAGCGCCGACCGTTATGTCTGGACCGCGGAGTCAAGCACGCGCTCATTCGCCGAGTTCGATCTCTTGCATTTCATGCACGACCGCCGGCTGGCCGTGCCCAGGCCGATTGCCGCGGCGTACTGGCGTCATGGGATTACGTATCGCGCCGCCATCCTGGTCGAGCGGATAGCCCAGGCGCGGCCTCTGGCGCAGGCGCTGGCCGAGGGCGGGCAAGATGCCGTGGCCCAGGCCATTTTCGCCATGCACGAATCGGGGGTGTGGCATTCCGACCTGAATGCGTACAATATTTTGTTTGACGGGCAGGCGCGGGTTTGGCTGATCGATTTCGACAAATGCCGCAGGCAGGTGTTGTCGCTGGAGCGCCGGCAGGCCAATCTCCTGCGCTTGCGCCGCTCGCTGGAAAAAGTGGCCGAGGGCGCCGGGCTGCAGTGGTGGGAAGAACTGAGCCGGGCCTATGCAATGCTTGCACGCGCCAAAGGTCTTTTGTAAGAATCCTCCGATCAAATCGCCCAAATCTGATCAGAGGGTCCTTAGTCGCAAAAAAGCATTACTATCACGCTTTTTGGCTTTTGCATTGTCTGGAGAGGCTCGCAATGAAATTCGGCACGGCGAAACAACTGCTGCTGGGCACGGCGCTTATGGCTGCGATAGCGCCTGTTTGGGCGCAAAGCAAGGTGGTCAATGTCTATAACTGGGCGGAATATACCGCTCCGGATACGATTTCCGGCTTCCAGGATGCGACCGGCATCCAGGTGCGTTACGATGTCTACGACAGCAACGATACCTTGCAGGCCAAGCTGCTGACCGGCAAGTCCGGCTATGACGTGGTGGTGCCATCCACCCACTACGCCGCGCGCCAGCTTGAAGGCGGCCTGTTCCAGAAACTGGACAAGTCGAAAATTCCGAACTGGAAATACCTGGACCAGGACATCATGGATCTGGTGGCCTCCGTCGATCCCGGCAATCAGTATCTGGTGCCTTGGGGATATGGCACGAACGGCTTGGGCTATAACGTCACCAAGGTGCATGAAATCCTGGGCCAGGATGCCCCTCTGAATAGTTGGGACATGCTCTTCAAGCCCGAAAACGCCGAAAAGCTGAAGTCTTGCGGTATTTCGGTGCTGGACGAGGCGGCGCAAGTATTTCCCGCTGTCCTGCATTACCTGGGCAAAGACCCCAACAGCAGCCAGCCCGACGATTACAAGCAGGCGCTGGCGCTGCTGAAAACGATACGGCCCTACATCAGGCAATTCAGTTCATCGGGTTACATCGATGAACTGGCGGGCGGCGATTTGTGCATGGTGTACGGGTTTTCGGGCGATGTAATGATTGCGCGCCATCGCGCCCGCGAAGCCAAAAAAAGCTACGTCGTCGATTACTATATTCCGCAGGGCGGCGCTCCCGCCTGGTTCGACACCATGGCGATTCCCAAGGGCGCGGCCCACGTCGACGAGGCCCTGGCTTTCATCAATTACATCGAAACGCCGCAGGTGCATGCGGCCATCACCAATACCATGTTCTACCCTAATGCCAACAAGGAAGCGCGCAAGTACGTAAGCAAGGATGTCGCCGACAATCCCATGATCTACCCGCCCGCCGATGTGGCCAAAACCTTGTATGTGATCAAACCCCAGCCCTTGCCGATTCAGCGCCTGCAAACGCGCATGTGGGCAGAACTTAAATCAGGACGTTAGCCGTATGCAGGATATCCGCCCTGTCGCCGCCTCGTGGGGAGGCGCCGACGAATTTGTGCGCGTCGAAGAGGTCGTCAAGATATTCGGCGATACCGTGGCGGTCAACTCCGTCAATCTTTCAGTGCGCCGCCATGAAGTGTTCGCCTTGCTGGGCAGCTCGGGTTGCGGAAAGTCGACGCTGCTGCGCATGCTGGCCGGTTTCGAAGATGCCACGTCGGGCCGCATATACCTCGATAACGAAGACATCACCAGCCTGCCGCCATACCGCCGGCCGGTGAACATGATGTTCCAGTCGTATGCGCTTTTTCCGCACATGACGGTCGAGGCCAATGTGGCTTTCGGTCTCAAGCAAGAGGGCGTCGCCAAGAACGAAATACACGAGCGTGTCTTCGAGGCGCTGGACCTCGTGCAGATGGGCGGCTATGCCCGGCGCAAGCCGCAGCAATTGTCCGGCGGCCAGCAGCAGCGGGTGGCCTTGGCGCGCAGCCTGGTCAAGCGTCCCAAGCTCTTGCTGCTCGACGAACCCATGTCCGCCCTCGACAAGCAAATACGCCAGAAAACCCAGATCGAGCTGGCCAGGATACTGGATCAGGTCGGGGTTACCTGCATCATGGTTACCCACGATCAGGAAGAGGCCATGACCATGGCGCACCGCCTGGCCGTCATGTCGGAAGGGCAGATTATCCAGTGCGGCACGCCGCAAGATGTCTACGCCTTTCCCAATTCGCGTTTCGTGGCGGGCTTCATCGGCTCGACCAATCTGTTCACGGGAACAATAGTGGTGGACGAAGCCGATCATGTGCTGATCGAAAGCGGCGATCTGCCGCGCCCCTTGCATGTCAATCATGGCGTCAGCGAACCATTGGGCATGGAAGTCCATGTCTCCGTGCGCCCCGAACAAATCCAGGTGTTGCGCGCGCAGCCCGATGCCGAGTCCAATTGGGCGCATGGCATGGTCAGCCATGTGGCCTGGATGGGCAGCTACGCCCGCTATCAGATCCGTCTTGATTCAGGGGTAGTCGTCGAGGCGACGGTGCCCAGCCTGGCGCTGGCCCAGGCCGATGCGCCCGGCCTGGACGACGAGGTCTTTGCCGCATGGTCCAGCGACAGCGCCACGGTATTGCCTTCATGAAAAAGATTTCCTGGCGGCAGGTTCTGCCCGCGGCAAGAACATGGGCCATAGCGCCGCCGTTTTTATGGATGCTGCTGTTCCTGCTTGTGCCGTTCATCCTGGTCTTGAAGATCAGCTTCGCCGATTTGAAATTCGGCGTTCCCCCCTACACATCTCTGGCCGAGATCAAGGACCAGACCGTGTCGCTGGCGCTGAATCTGCGCAGCTATGCCTTGCTGTTCAGCGATAGCCTGTACATCGCCACCTATCTGAATTCGATCAAGATGGCGCTTGTCACCACAGTGTGCTGCATTCTGATCGGGTATCCGATGGCCTACTACATTGCGCGCTCGAGTCCGTCGATACGCAATGTTTTGCTGCTGGGCGTCATATTGCCGTTTTGGACCTCATTGTTATTGCGCGTGTATGCATGGGTGGGCATTTTGCGCAATGACGGTCTGCTGAATAATTTTTTGCAGTGGCTGGGCATCATCGACGCGCCTCTGGAAATCTATCGCACCGACATGGCCGTGTATATCGGCCTGGTCTATGCCTATCTGCCCTTTTTCATCCTGCCGCTGTATGCCAACCTGGTCAAACTCGATGTACGCCTGCTGGAAGCCGCTTACGATCTGGGCGCGCGCCCATCGCGCGCATTTTTAAGCGTGACCTTGCCCATGTCCATGCCCGGAGTGATCGCGGGAGCCATGCTGGTGTTCATTCCGTCGGTCGGCGAATATGTCATTCCCGAAATGCTGGGCGGCGCCGACACCCTGATGATGGGCCGCGTGATGTGGACCGAGTTTTTCAATAATGCCGACTGGCCGATGGCGGCGGCGGTCACCTGCGTGATGGTAATGCTGTTGCTGGTGCCGCTGGTCATATTCCAGCATGGCCAGGTCAGGCAGCTTGAAGGGCAAACGGGGAGGCGCCATGATACGGCCTGATCCCGCATTGCGCGCCATTGCCCTGGCACTGGGATACGCGTTTTTGTATTTGCCCATTCTGTGCCTGATGACGTTCTCGTTCAACGATTCGGCCATGATGACCTCCTGGAGCGGCTTTTCGCTGAAATGGTATACGGCGCTGTTCAACGACGAAGCCTTGCTGGCGGCAGCCAGGCTGTCGCTCCTGATTGCGGCGCTCACCGCCACGGCAGCCGTGGTCATCGGCACCTGGGCCGGTTATGTATTGGCGCGGATGGGCCATTTCCGCGGTTTTGCCTTGTATATCGGCATGCTCAGCGCGCCGCTGGTCATGCCGGAAGTGGTGCTGGGCATTTCGCTGTTGCTGATGTTCGTCGAAATCAGCGACATGTTCGGATGGCCGGCCGGCAACGGCATCTTCACCATATGGGTGGGGCATGTCACGCTGTGCATGGCTTATGTGGCGGTGATCATTCAGTCGCGTATCCGCGATCTGGATCGTTCCCTGGAAGAGGCCGCCCTGGACCTGGGCGCCACGCCCCTGAAGGTTTTCTTCGTCATCACCTTGCCCTTGATTGTGCCGGCGCTGCTTTCCGCGTGGCTGCTGGCGTTTACCTTGTCGCTGGACGACGTGGTCCTTACCGCTTTCCTGTCGGGGCCGGGGTACACGACGCTGCCGCTCGAAGTCTTTTCCCGGGTGCGCCTGGGACTGAAACCGGAAATCAATGCGCTGGCCACCTTGTTCATGCTGGCCGTCGGCATTATTGTCGTGGTGGCCAACCGCATGCAGTGGCGCAGGCAAACTCAGTAAAGGAAAAAACATGGGCACGATACAGCTTTACGGCTTGAAAAAATGCAGCACTTGCGTGAAAGCGGTGAACTGGCTGGAACAACAACACATTGCCTGCGTGTTTACCGATTATCGCGATCATCCCATAGCCGCGGAGCGGTTGAGCGCCTGGGCCGCCGAACTTGGCGGCTGGGAAAAGCTGGTCAATCGGGCCTCCATGACCTGGCGCAATCTGCCTGATAAGCGCAAAACTCCTGTCGACGATCAACAGTGGCTGGCCCTGATCGCCGAATTTCCGACTCTGATCAAGCGGCCGGTGGCGATAGACCGCAATGGCGGCGTAAGCGTAGGGTTTTCAGAGAAAAAATACAGCCAGCTCTTCGCCCTAGGGCCTGTTAACGCTAAATCCCCCCCCGCGTGACTGGTCAAGGCCGCGCTGGCAAGGCGCGAAGCGCAGGCGTAGCCGTTGTTACGGCGAGCATTCGCAGCGCGGCCAGCGCCACCGGCGCGCAGCCCAATCCCGACAGGCAACAAAATTCCAGGTACATTTCATGCTTACTCAGACAGAACTCAAACAGAATGTGTCCAATGCGGCAGTCGAATACATACTTCCCCTGCTCAAACCCGATTCGATTCTGGGAATCGGCACAGGCTCGACGGTCGATCTTTTCATCGACGCCCTGGCGCCCTATAAGAATCGCTTCCGCGGCGCGGCGTCAAGCTCGGAGCGCAGTTCGGCGCGCCTGACGGCGCTGGGAATACAGGTATTCGACCTGAACCAGGTGGATGGCATGCCTTTATATGTGGATGGCGCCGACGAGATCGACCATGGCTTGAACATGCTTAAAGGCGGCGGCGGGGCGCTTACCCGTGAAAAAATCGTTGCCTCGGTGGCCGATCAGTTTATCTGCATCGTCGATGAAACCAAGCTGGTGCAATGCCTGGGCAAATTCCCCATGCCGGTGGAAGTGATCCCCATGGCGCGTTCGGCCGTTGCGCGCCGCCTTGCCCAGCTTGGCGGGCATCCGGTGTTGCGCGCGGGCTTCATCACCGACAATGGCTGCGAGATCCTGGATGTATCCGGGCTGACGATTGCGGATCCGGCTCAGTTGGAGGCCGTCGTCAATAATATCCCGGGCGTGGTGTGTTGCGGCCTGTTTGCGCTGGCGGGCGCCGACGTTGTGCTGCTGTCTACCCAGGACGGTGTGCGCCGGATGAATAAAAATTAGTCATAATTACGTCATAATTGGCGTGTAATCTTGCTGCATTGGCGATCATGTCATGATCGTGGCTTTGCGCTGCATCGCCTTTGGTACCTAGTAATTACACAGTAGTCGACTATGGTGCTACGCTATTTCCCTTTATTGACTCCTGCGATGACCGAAGGCTGACATGTCCGAGCACACTAACAAACAGTTTACATCCGACCTCGAGACCACTCGTTCCCTGTTTCTTCAAATGGGCGGTCTGGTCGAGTCCATGGTCAAAGATGGCATGGAAGCCTTGATCACCGGCGATCTGGCCTTGGTCGATCAGGTGCGCGAGCGCGAAAAAGACGTCAACCGCCTTGAAGTCGAAATCGACGAACGCATAAGCCTGCTGATTGCGCGCAACCAGCCCACGGCCGGCGACCTGCGCCTTTTGCTGTCGGTATCGAAAATGTTGACCGACATGGAGCGCTGCGGCGACGAAGCTGAAAAAATAGCCAAAATGGCGCGTCGCCTGCATGAATCCGATACGCGCTATGCGCCTGTGGTGGAGCTCAGGCACATGGCCACCTATGTTACGGCCATGATCCGCGATTCGCTGGATGCCTTTGCCCGCCAGGATCCAGTGCATGCCGCCCAGGTGGTGCGCAACGACAGGGAAGTCGACAAAGAGTGGAAGGGTGCGCTGCGCCATATCATTACCTACATGATCGAAGACCCGCGCACGATTTCTCATTCAATCGATCTGATCTTCATCGCGCGCGCGCTCGAACGCATAGGCGATCACGCCAAGAATATGTCCGAGCGGGTCATTTACATGGTGCGCGGCGACGATGTGCGTCATACAGGTATCAAGAACACCGAACGCATGGCTCGCGGCGAGCAGCCCCAGAGCGAAGAAAACAACGAAGTATAAAAAAGGGCAAGAGGCGTTCAAAGGGCGCCTCTTGCCTGATTTTGCACGGCATCCAAATCAGGCGGGTGCCTGCCTGGCCTGATTTTGCCGTAGCCGGCGCGACCGCGCGGGCATTGCATGGAACGAAAGCGCTGATAAGCGCTTTTTCAGCCAGATTTACGCCTCGGGCGGCACATAGCCATGCGCTTCGACATTGGCGTCTTCGAACAGAAAACCTTCCATTTGCTGCGCCAGATATTTGCGCGCGCGGGCATCGGCCAGGTTCAGGCGGTTTTCGTTCACCAGGCGGGTTTGCGTTGCCATCCAATCCGCCCAGGCTTCCTTGGAAATGCTTTGCCAGATACGCACGCCCAGGTCGCCAGGATAAGGCGGATAATCCAGGCCCTCGGCTTCGCGTTTAAGTTTTACACATTGAATCATACGTGGCATGGCAGTCCTACCTTAAAAACAAATTGTCCATCCCCGCATTGTACCCAGGGATAGCGCTGCGCTGTTGGCCGGCCATAGGCCTGGTAGACGGGATCGGCACCCCAAGGGGGCAATCCGGCATGCTCGCCAGGATGCGGGCCCGCCCGGTGAAAAGCGCGGCGCCTACAGCTTCTTGATGAATACCTGGCTATTGCGCGAGCGGTCGTAGTGCGCCTGGCGTTCCCGGGGCAGATCGGAAATGCCGCCCTGCACAAAACCTCGTTTCATGAACCAATGCGAGGTGCGTGTAGTCAGCACGAACAGGCGCCTGGCGCCCATCGCCCGGGCTTTCGATTCGGCATGGCGCAGCAGATTTCGCCTTCGCCCGAGCCCTGCCATTCCGGACTGGACAATCAGGCAGGCCATTTCGGCCATTTTTTCATCAGGATAGGGATCAAGGCCACGCAGCCGTAGATAACGCCGTCGTGTTCGAGCACCGTGAATTTTTCCACATCGCGTTCGATGACGGCCGCGGCCGCGCCGTACCAGCGTGCCGTCGGCCTCCAGCGGCTCGATGAGCTGCACAATCGCGCCGACGTCATCGACTGTCGCGGGGCGCAGATCATCCAGCGTGTCTTCGACCACCATGGTTCCCACGCCGTCATGGGTGAAAATTTCCAGCAGCACACTGCCGTCCAGCGTATAGGGCACCAAGTGGGCCCGGGCCACGCCGCGCTTGACGGCGCGCGAGGCGTGGCTCAGGAACGATGCCGTGTCCTCGTCCAGATCGCCGCTTGCCAGCAAATTGTCCGCATCTTCGCGGGCCAGTTCGGTGTCGACGGCGCCATCGGCGTCGAGAACCGTTCTGTCCTGCGGTAAGGAAAATAAGTTTTTCGGCGCGCAGGGCGATGGCCGACGCTGGTCGCCAGGTCTTCCATGGCCAGGTTGAAGGCTTCGCCCGTGGGTGAAAATCCGAGAGGCGAAAGCAGCACGATGGAGCCTTGGTGGATTACGATATTGCATGGCTTCGACATCCAGTTTGCGGACTGCGCCGGTGTGCGGTAATCGATGCCGTCGATGACGCCGACCGGGCGCGCCGTAACGAAGTTGCCGGACATCACGCGAATATGCGCGTGCGACATGGGCGTGTTGGGCAAACCCTGGCTGAATGCGGCTTCGATATCCAGGCGGATTTCGCCGGCGGCTTCTTTGGCGCATTCCAGGGCCTCGGCGCTGGTCGGTTCGGGCCGCGGCCGAACTGGGTGTCGTAGCCTTTCAGCCTCAACTGTTCGTTTACCTGCGGGCGAGAGCCATGCACCAGCACCAGCTTGACCCCCAGCGCCGACAGCAGCGATATGTCTTGTATCAGCGTGTTCAGTTCGCCATCGCTGACCAGCTCTCCGCCGAAGCCGATGATGAAGGTCTTGCCGCGGAAGTCATGCACATAGGGCGCCACCTCGCGAAACCATCGAACGAACTGAGCCGGGGCGAATTCGGGAGCGTCCTGCGCGGATAAGGTTGAGTCGATATCGCTAGTGGTCATGGGGTAGAGTAATGTGTCCGTAAATAATTAGGTTCAAAGCAAAATTATAATGATGGATCACTTACTCAAAAGAAGTTTCATGCAAGAGCCTGTCAATTTGTCGGAAAACGTACACAAAGACAAAAGCGCCAAGTCCTCCGGGCCTGCGCGCGCCGGACGCCGCCCGCAGGCCGCGCCGGTTGTCAAGCGCGCCTTGCCACCTGTGAATTACCCCGAAGAACTGCCGGTCAGCGCGCGCCGCGACGACATCGCGCCGCGATCAAGGCGCATCAGGTCATCATCGTTTGCGGCGAAACCGGCTCGGGCAAAACGACCCAATTGCCCAAGATCTGCCTGGAATTGGGACGCGGGCAAGGCAAAAATGATAGGCCATACCCAGCCGCGCAGGCTGGCGGCCACATCGGTGGCCAAGCGTATCGCCGAAGAATTGAACAGCCGAATTGGGCGATGTGGTGGGCTACCAGATGCGTTTCAACGATCGCACCGGGCCCAACGCGGCCATCAAGCTGATGACCGACGGTATTTTGCTGGCCGAATCGCAGCGCGACCCTTTGCTGCGCCGCTACGACACCATGATCATCGATGAGGCGCACGAACGCAGCCTGAACATCGATTTTCTGCTGGGCTATCTGAGGCAGCTGTTGCCCAAGCGGCGCGATCTCAAGGTGATCATCACTTCGGCCACCATCGACGCCGATCGCTTTGCGCGGCATTTCGCCCAGAACGGCCAGCCGGCGCCGGTCATCGAAGTATCGGGCCGCTTGTATCCCGGTCGATATCGCTTACCGGCCTGTCATCGCGGGACAAGGGGCCGGCCGGCGCCGAACCGGACAAGGATAGCCGGCGCGCCTGGCGCGCGATGAAGAGCGCGACCTGATCGATGCCATCGTCGACGGGGTGGACGAATGCGCCGGCCATGGCGCGGGCGATATCCTGGTGTTCCTGCCGGGCGAGCGGGAAATCCGGGAAACGGCCGAGGCCTTGCGCAAGCAGCCATCCGGCCGGCACTGAAGTATTGCCGCTGTTCGCCCGGCTGTCGCAGGCCGAACAGGAACAGATCTTCCAGCCGCGCGGCAATGCCCGGCGCATCGTGCTGGCCACCAATGTGGCCGAAACCTCTCTGACGGTGCCGGGCATCCGCTATGTGGTCGATAGCGGGCTGGCGCGGATCAAGCGCTATTCCTGGCGCAACAAGGTCGAGCAGCTGCGTATCGAGCCCATCAGCCAGGCTTCCGCCAATCAGCGCGCCGGCCGTTGCGGGCGCATTGGTCCGGGGGTATGCATACGCCTGTACGATGAAGCCGATTTCAAAGTACGCGCCCCTTTTACCGACCCGGAAGTCCTGCGCTCGTCGCTGGCAGCGGTGATCCTGCGCATGAAGGCGCTCAAGCTCGACGATATCGAGACGTTTCCTTTTGTCGATGCGCCCTCCGGGCCGCGCGATCGCCGACGGCTACCATTTGCTGCAGGAACTGGGCGCGATCGACGAGGATAACCGCCTGACCGAAACCGGCCAGGAACTGGCGCGTTTGCCGGTCGATCCGCGCATGGCGCGCATGATCCTGGCGGCCGAAGACCAGGAGTGCCTGGCGGAAATGCTGATCATCGCGTCAGCCCTGTCGGTGCAGGATCCGCGCGATCGTCCCATGCAGGAACGCGAAGCGGCCGACAGCGGCCCACGCCAAATTCGCCGACGACAAGTCCGAATTCATGTCTTATCCTGAAGCTATGGCGCTGGTATGGCGAACAGGTCGAGCACAAGGCGTCGCAGCGCAAGCTGGCGGCCTTGCTGCGCCAGAACTTCCTGTCGCCTTTGCGTTTGCGCGAATGGCGCGACGTGCATAGCCAATTGGCCGCCATCGTCGGGCGAACAAGGCTGGCGCATGAATACGCTGGACGCCACCTATGAGCAGACGCATCTGGCGCTGCTGTCGGGCCTGCTGGGCAATATCGGCTTGAAAAGCGAAGAAAGCGCCGCCTACCTGGGCGCCCGCGATATCCGCTTCAACATTCATCCGGGTTCGCGCCTGGCCAAGAAAGCCGGGCGCTGGCTGGTCGCGGCCGAACTGGTGGAAACCACCCGTTTGTACGCCCGCTGCGTCGCCCGCATCGACCCCGCATGGCTGGAAAAAGCCGGTGCGCACCTGATCCGGCGAACCTGGTCCGATCCGCGCTGGGAAAAGAAAGCCGGACAGGTGGTGGCCAACGAGCGCGCCACCCTGTATGGCTTGCCTGTCTACACCGGGCGCCGTATTCATTTCGGCAAAGTCGACCCGGTCCATGCGCGCGAATTGTTCATCCGGCAGGCACTGGTCACAGGCGAAATCGATACCGGCCTGCCGTTCATCACGCATAATCGCCAGTTGATGGCGACGATCGAAAAGCTCGAGCATCAAACGCGGCGCCCCGATATCCTGGTCGACGACGACTCTGATCTACGCCTTTTACGATCAGCAGATACCGGCGGATATCCACCAGACAGTAACGCTGGAAAAATGGTGCAAGCGTTTAAGCAAAGAGCAGGCGCAGGCCTTGTTGCTGACGCGCGACGCCCTGATGCGGCACGACGCCGCAGGCATCACCACCGATGTATTCCCCAAGAAAGTAGAGTGGCAGGGCGTGCAGATGGCGCTCGATTATCACTTCGAACCCGGTTCGGTACGCGACGGCGTGACCCTGACTGTGCCGTTGTTTGCATTGAACCAGATCGATCCCATGCGCTGCGAATGGCTGGTGCCCGGCATGCTCAAGGAGAAGGTCCATTTGCTGCTTAAATCGTTGCCGCAGAAAATCCGGCGCCATTGCGTGCCTTTGCCCGATTATGCGGCGGGCTTTGCCGACCGCTGGTTTGACCGCGCCGCCGATCCCGACACGGGCCTGCTCGAGGCAATCGGGGCCGACATGTGGGAGCAACTGAAAGTGCGTCCATTGCGCGGCGACTTCAAGACAGAAACTTTGCCTGCCCACTTGTTCATGAATTTCAGAGTGGTGGATGAACATGGCCGCATGCTGTCGGGCGGCCGCAATCTGGATCAACTCAAGGCCGAACATGGCAGGCAGGCCCAGGCCTCGTTCCAGAAATTCGCGGCTCGCGACGATCAGGTGGCCCAGGCGCTGGCGCACGAAAAGCTTACCGACTGGACCTTCGGCGCTTTACCCGAGATTGCTGGAAATCCGGCGCAAGGGGCAGTCCTTCGTTGGCTATCCCGCGCTCATCGACAGGCAAACCTATTGCGATCTCGATGTGTTCGATGATCCGGGCGAAGCGCGCGCGCAGCATCATGCCGGCTTGCTCAGGCTTTTCCGGCTGGCGTTGCGCGAACAGGTCAAGTTTCTGGAAAAGAACCTGGGCGATCTGACCCGCATGGGCATGTTGTACATGAGCCTGGGCACGCAGGAAGAGTTGCGCGACCAGATCATCGATTGCGCGCTGGACCAGGCCTGCCTGGCCGAGCCATGGCCCGCGGACAAGGAAAGCTTCGAGTTGCGCCGCAACGAAGGGAAATCCCGCCTGGGCCTGCTGGCTCAGGAAATCGCCCGCCTGGCCGGCCAGATATTGTCCGAATGGGCGGCGCTGCAGAAAAAACTGCCGCAAGCCAAGCCCCATGCATCCGCCTATGCCGATTTGCAAAAGCAGCAAGGCGGCCTGATGACGAAATGGTATTTGCGCGATACGCCGTATCGCCAGCTTGCGCACTTTCCGCGCTATCTGAAGGCGGCGCAGGTGCGTATCGATAAATTGCGCGCCGATCCCGCCCGCGATGGCCGCTTGATGGCCGAAATGGCGCCGCTGATGGTCCCGTATCAGCGTGCGGTCCTGGCGCTGAAGGGCGCCGCGGATGCGCAACTGGATGACTTCCGCTGGCTGCTCGAGGAATTGCGCGTAGCCTTGTATGCCCAGGAGCTGCGCACACCCATGCCGGTGTCGGTGAAACGCTTGCAGAAAACCTGGTCGGCCATGCAGCGCTAAGTTACGTTTGTTACGGCAGCTTATGGCTTGAAACATCACCGCCGACCCGGACATGCGCGCCCCAGGGTAGGTACAATTCGACCATGACCGACGCGAACTCATCCTCTCTATTTGTACACCTGCGCATCCACTCCGAATTTTCGGTGGTCGATGGCATAGGCCGGATTCCCGATCTGGTGGCCAAAGCCGCCGAATACGGGCAGCCGGCCATGGCGCTGACCGATCTCTCCAATCTGTTCGGTTTCATCAAGTTCTACAAGGCTGCCCGCAAAGCGGGGCTCAAGCCCATTGCGGGTTCCGATATCTGGCTGGAGAACGAACAGGATCGCGAAAAGCCCTATCGTCTTTTGATTCTGGTCAGTAGCCAGGAAGGCTATCTGGCCTTGTGCGAAATTCTTTCCCGCGCCTGGCTCGAAAACCAGTACCGGGGGCGCGCTGAAGTACGGCGCGAATGGCTGATGGGCCGCGCGGGCCTGATCGTGCTGTCCGGCGGGCGGATGGGCGACGTGGGGCAAATGCTCGAGGCCGGCAAGCCGGACGATGCACGTGCCTTGGCCGCCGGCTGGGCCAGGGCCTTTCCGGGCAATTATTATCTGGAACTGCAACGCGCCGGCGTGGATGGCGATGAAACCTATGTGCAGCAAGCCATGCGTTTGGCCGGCGCGCTGAGCCTGCCGGTGGTGGCGACCCATCCGGTGCAGTTCGTGCAGCAGGGCGACTTCCGTGCGCACGAGGCCCGGGTATGTATTGCCGAAGGCGAGCAGTTGGCCAATCCCAAGCGCGTGCGCCGTTTTACCGAAGACCAGTACATGCTGGGCACGCAGGAAATGGCGCAGCGTTTTGCCGACGTGCCCTCGGCCTTGGCCAATTCGGTCGAGATCGCCAAGCGCTGCAATCTTACCCTGGTGCTGGGCAAGCCGCGCCTGCCCGATTTTCCGACGCCCGACGGGATCACGCTGGACAATTACATGACCCAACTGGCCGAGGAAGGCCTGGCGGTGCGCATGGCGCAGCTGTTTCCGCTGGAAGCCGAGCGCCAGGACAGGTATCCGCAATACCTGGAGCGTCTGCAATGGGAATGCAAAACTATCACCAGCATGGGTTTTTCGGGCTACTTCCTGATCGTTGCGGACTTCATCAACTGGGGCAAGAACAACGGTGTTCCCGTGGGCCCCGGGCGCGGTTCGGGCGCGGGGTCGCTGGTGGCGTATTCCCTGGGCATCACCGATCTGGATCCTATTTGCTACGACTTGCTGTTCGAGCGCTTCCTGAATCCGGAGCGGGTCTCCATGCCCGACTTCGATATCGATTTCTGCCAGGACAATCGCGAACGCGTCATTGACTACGTCAAGCAAAAATACGGCAAAGAGGCGGTAAGCCAGATCGCCACCTTCGGCACCCTGGGCGCCAAGGCGGTCGTGCGCGATGTCGGGCGCGTGCTGGAAATGCCCTACATGCTGTGCGATGGCTTGTCCAAGATGATTCCGTTCAGTCCGGCCGATCCCTGGACCCTCGCGCGCGCGCTGGCCGATGAACCGGCATTCAAGGAGCGCTACGAGCAAGACGAGGAAGTCCGCGCGCTGATCGACCTGGCGCGGCCTCTTGAAGGGCTTACGCGCAATATAGGCATGCATGCCGGGGGGGTGTTGATCGCCCCGGGCAAGCTGACCGATTTCTGCCCCTTGTATTGCCAGCCGGGAACGGACAGCAATACGGTTTCGCAATTCGACAAAGACGACGTCGAAGCGGCCGGCCTGGTCAAGTTCGACTTCCTGGGCTTGCGCAACCTGACAATCCTGGATTGGGCGGTGCGCTACGTGCGCCAGTTCAACGAGACCAAGCGCGATTTCGATGTCATGGCGCTTGCGCTGGATGACGGGCAGGCCTACAAGCTGCTCAGCGATGGCAATACGACCGCCGTGTTCCAGCTTGAGTCACGCGGCATGAAAGAGCTGCTCAAGAACCTGCGGCCCAATACCTTTGAAGACATTATCGCCATGCTGGCGCTATATCGGCCCGGTCCGCTGGAGTCGGGCATGGTGGTCGATTTCGTCAACCGCAAGCATGGCCGCGCCGAAGTGGATTATTTCCATAAAGATCTCGAAGCGGTACTCAAAAGCACTTACGGTGTGATTGTGTACCAAGAGCAGGTGATGCTTATTTCGCAGATCGTGGGCGGATACTCCCTGGGCGGCGCCGACCTTTTGCGCCGGGCGATGGGCAAGAAAAAAGCCGAGGAAATGGCCGAGCACCGCGCCATTTTCGAGAAAGGCGCGGTCGAAAAAGGCTATGCGGCCGATCTGGCGGTCAAGCTGTTCGACCTGATGGAAAAATTCGCCGGCTACGGTTTCAACAAAAGCCATTCGGCCGCCTATGCGCTCATCGCCTACCAGACCGCATGGCTGAAAGCCTATCATCCCGCCGAGTTCCTGGCCGCCACCTTGTCGTCCGACATGGACGACACCGACAAGGTCCAGATTTTCTGGAAGGATGCCCTGGCCAATAATGTGCAGGTGCTGCCGCCGGACGTCAATGCTTCGGCTTATCGTTTCGAGCCCGTCATGGACGAGCATTCCGCCAAGGGTCGGCCGCCGCGCACCATGCGCTACGGCCTGGGCGCCGTCAAGGGTACGGGCCAGGGCGCGGTCGAAGCCATTATCCAGGCCAGGCAGGAAGGCGGGCCCTTTGTCAGCCTGTTCGATTTCTGCCGCCGCATCGACCGGCACTCGGTCAACCGCCGCAGCATCGAAGCCCTGATTCGCGCCGGCGCCTTTGATCTTATCGAAGAGAACCGCGCCGCCCTGTTGGCGACCGTGGGCAACGCCATCGAAGCGGCCGAGCAGGCCGAGCGCAGCGCCAATCAGGTATCGCTGTTCGCCGACGATGCCAACGATATCGTCGAGGGCGAACTCGCCAAGGTCGCTCCCTGGGATTTGCAAACCCGTTTTACGGAAGAAAAAACGGCCCTGGGCTTTTTCTTCAGCGGCCATTTGTTCGATGCCTGGCGCGACGAAGTCCGCCGCTTCGCTCCGCAGCCGCTGGCCCGCCTTGAGCCATCGCGCAGCTTGCAATGGTTTGCCGGGGTGCTGTCGTCCGTGCGGCCCAAAATGACCCGTCGCGGCAAGATGCTGTATGCCTTGCTGGACGATGGCTCCGCCCAAGTCGAGGTGGCTATTTTCAACGAATTGTACGAACAGCATCGCAATCGGCTGAAAGAAGACCGTCTGATCATTATCCACGGCAAAGTCAGCAACGATGAGTATTCCGGCGGCTTGCGGGTGTCGGCCGAGTCCGTTTTCGATTTGCAGCTGGCCCGCGAAGCCAGGGCGCGCAGCTTGCGCATCACGCTCAATGGCAATGCCGATGCGGCGCGCCTGCGCCAGCTTTTGAACCCTTTCCGCGCCGAGCCTGAAAACGGCGTGCCCGGCATCCCCGTGGAGCTGCGCCTGAAACGCAACGGTTTTTTATGCACGGTGCGCCTGGGGGAAGACTGGCGCGTCCGCATGGCCGATGCCATGCTCGAACAATTGAGTACATGGGTCGAGCCCGACGGCGTGGAGATCAACTACCTATGACGCCTTTGCGGATTCTGCATTCCGAAGCCGCCACAAGTTTTGGCGGGCAGGAACAATACATACGCAGAATGATGCTGGCCATGCGGGACCGCGGCCACCATCTGGAAGCGGTGTGCCAACCCGACGCGTTGCTGGTCCAGAGACTGCGCGACGAAGGGTTCACGGTGCACACCACCTATATGGATGGACCGCTCAATTTCCTGAAAAGCGCGGTCAAGATACGGCGGATACTGCGGCAGGGCCGCTTCGATATTTTAAATACACATAGCCGCCGCGATACCATTGTGGCGGGCTGCGCGGGCCGCCTGGCCGGCACGCCGCTCATCGTGCGCACCCGCCATCTGGCCAAGCGGGTGGGCTCGTTGCTGTCCTACACCATTATCCCCCACAGGGTCACCACCGCCAGCGACTTCGTGCGCAAGCACTTGATCGACCGGGGCGTGCGGCCCGAACATGTGGCGACGGTTTATCCGGCAGTCGATTTGCCGCCCGTGCCAGAGCAGTCCACCCTGCGGCAGGAACTCGGCTTGGCGCAAAACGATATCGTGGTGGGGTGCGTGGCGGTGATGCGGGCCCAGAAAGGGCACCGCGATCTCATCGACGCGATGGAACCGCTCATCAACCGGCGGCCCGATCTGCATCTGGTATTCGTGGGCGGCGGTTCGCCGGTATTCGAAGACGTCCAGGCCTATGTGCTCGGAAAGGGTCTGGAAAAGCGGGTGCATTTGCTGGGCGCGCGGCGCGATGTGCCCAATCTGTTGGCGGGTTTCGATATCTTCGCGCTGGCGACCAGGCAGGAAGCCTCGGGTACCGTGTTCGTCGAAGCCGGCGCGGCCGGACTGCCTGTCGTCGGAACCGATGTCGATGGCGTGCCCGAAATGATGCGGGCCGGCGTCAGCGGTTTGCTGGTGCCCCTGGACGACCGGGCCGCGATGACCGGCGCGCTGGAACGATTGATAGCTGATCCCGGCTTGCGCCGGGACATGGGCCGGGCCGGCCTGGAGTTTTGCCGCCATGGCGGCAGGTTCAGTCCCGGCGCCATGGCGCAGCGCGCCGAAGACAATTATGTACGTTGGCTTGCGGAGCGAAAATCATGAAGTCTGCCCAGACCGTACCGGTGCTTATGTACCATCATGTCTCTCCTGTGGATGGCATGATCAACGTGACGCCGGCGAATTTCGAACAGCAATTGCTATGGCTGAAACGGCGCGGCTACCGCTCTCTGTCCAGCGAAGAGTTTGCCGGCCATTTGAATGGCCGCGCCGTGCCCGCCAAGTCCGTTCTGATCACATTCGACGATGGCTATCTGGATAATTGGGTTTACGCTTATCCATTGCTTAAAAAGCATGGCTACACGGCGCTGGTTTTTCTTGTAACGTCCTGGATCGCCGATGGCCCATTGCGGCATTGCCTGGGGCAGGGCGGCTTGCCCGAGACCCCCTCCCACCGAGAGTGCGAAGAACGCATCGGCCAGGGCCGCGGCGATGACGTTATCCTGCGATGGAGCGAAATCAAGGCCATGCGCGATGATGGCGTACTTGAATTCCATAGCCATACGCACACGCATACGCGTTGGGACATTATTGCGCCGGACGAAAAAAACACGCGCATGGCCGAAGAACTGGCCTTGTCCCGCTCGGCCTTGGAAAGCAATCTGGGATGCGTGTCCGAGCATTTCTGCTGGCCCCAGGGCTATTTCGATGCGGACTACACCCGCTTGGCTCAGGAGGCGGGGTTCCGCTATCTATACACAACCCAGGCGTTCGGCCAGAATCGCGCCGGCACCGATCCCGCGCATATCTATCGATTTGCCGTGCGCAACACATCGGGCAATTCGGTTGGCCGGCGCATCCAGGTGGCCGCCCATCCGCTGATCGGCCCGCTGTTCAATAAATGGAAGCTATGGAAGCGCGGCCTGCGCGGAAAACGCGCATGAGGCTTTCCGTCATTATCATCGCGAAAAACGAAGCGGCGCATATAGGCGATTGCATCGCGTCGGTCGGTTTCGCGGATGAAATCATCGTCGTCGATTCCGGCAGCACTGACCAGACCCGCGAAATCGCCGCGGCGCTGGGCGCCAAGGTGACCCAGACCGCCGATTGGCCTGGTTTCGGCCCCCAAAAGAACCGGGCGCTCGATCTGGCCGGCGGCGAGTGGGTGCTGTCCATTGACGCCGACGAACGGGTTACGCCGGAACTTGCGCGGGCGATTCAGCAGGAGCTTGCCCATCCGCGCGCCGATGCTTACAGGATCGCCCGCCTGTCACGCTTCGGCGGCCGGTGGATACGCCACAGCGGCTGGTGGCCCGATCGCGTTCTGCGCCTGTTCCGGCGCGGCACCGCCCGGTTCAAGGACGTGGCGGTGCATGAAAGCGTGCAGACGTCTTCCACGGTTGCCGTGCTCGAGGGCCATTTCCTGCATTACCCTTATGCGGATCTCGAAACCTTTATTGCGAAGATCAATCATTATTCGTCCGAAGCGGCCGCCATGATGCACGCGAAGGGCAAAAAAACCAGCGTGCCCGGTGCGGCAGGCCATGCGATCTGGACCTTCATACGTATTTATATCGTCCGGCGCGGGTTTCTGGATGGCAAAGAAGGGTTCATTCTTGCAGCCATGGGCGCCGCTGGAAGTTTTTTTCGATACAATAAATTGTTGTTCTTAAATAAAGACGCAGCCAAAAATAAAAAAATGGAATAAATAGGGTTCAGGTGTGTGGGCTGTGGCCGCTAGATGAAAATTCTTATTACCGATATTCACCATGGAAATGGCGGCGGCCATGTCACCTATGTACTCAGCCTTTTGAAAGGGCTGAAGGACGATGCCGACCTTACGGTGGCCGCGCCGCCCACAGGCCGGCTCTACAAGTACGCGGCCGGCCTGACAGGTGTGCGCGTCCTGCCTGGTGTCTATACATCCCGGCCGTTTGCGATGGTCAAAGAAATCTGGCGCCTGCGCAAGTTTTTAAGGCGGGAGCGTTTCGATGTCATCCATGTGAACGGCGGAGCCGACCATAGGCATATCATGCTGGCCAGCCTGGGCTTGCGTCCGCGCCCCGCCATTGTATGGACCAAGCACAATACCAATTCGGTTTCCAGTTTCGGCCATGGCTTGCGTGCCAGGTTCGGCACCGATGTTTCCATTGCGGTATGCGGCTACGTTGCCCGCATATTGTCCGCTTCCGATTACCGCCGCCATCCCATCCAGGTTGTCAGGATAGGCATCGACACCGATTATCTGCGGCCGGTGAGCGCCGCCATGAAACTGGAATACCGGCAACGATTGTTCGGGCCGCTGGACGACGATGTCCTGGTGCTGGGCAGCATGGGCGGCACGGACCGCAATAAAGGCTGGCTGGTTCTGGTCGACGCAATCTCGCGCCTGGAGCCCGCCATGCGGCGTCGCCTGCGTGTGGTGGTGGCCGGGGATCCTCCTTCACAAGCGTTGCGCGGCAAGGTCAGGAGCTTGCACCTGCACGAGCAAGTCGTATTTCCCGGATTGGTCAGCGATGCGCGCACGGTGCTTGGCGCCTGCGATGTCGGGTTTGTTTTATCGTATCGGGAAGCGGCATCCTATGCGTGCTGCGAGACGATGGCCATGGGCTTGCCCGTTCTGGTGTCGGACGCGGGCGGGCTGCCCGAGAACCTGCGCGATGGCCTGGACGGATGGATAGTGCCCGCCGGCGACGCCGACGTGCTGGCGCGGCTGTTGTGCCGGATACTGTCAGGCGAAGTCTGTTTGCCCACCATGGGAAAATCGGCCTGCGCACGGGTAGGGCAGATGTTCTCGGTCACTCGCTTCCTTGCGGACACTAAAAAAGTGTACGAGCAGGCGAGCCTTTTGGCGCGAAAGCCCGGCGCGCCGATATAATCAATCCCATGATTCCCATTCTTATGTACCACCAGATAGGCGAGCCGGCGCCCAAGGGGTCGCCATATCGCAGCCTGATCGTTCATCCGTCGGACTTCAGGCGGCAAATGACGTGGCTCAGGCGTTTCGGCTACCGCGGTTTGTCCATGCGCGATCTCATGCCTTACCTAAAGGGCGAAAGGCGCGGGAAAGTGGTGGGCATTACGTTTGACGATGGCTACCGGAATGTCTACCAGAACGCTTTGCCGGTGCTGCGCGACCAGGACTTCACCGCCACGAATTATTTCGTGGCCCGCCAGCTTGGCGGCTGCAATGCGTGGGACAACGAAAAAGGCATAGCGCGTGCCGACCTTATGTCGGCCGACGAATTGCGGGGTTGGGCGGCGGCGGGGATGGAAGTCGGCTCGCACACTCTGGATCATCCTTCTTTGCCCAGGCTATCGCCCGAACTGGCGGACTACCAAATCAGGCAGTCCAGGCTGGAGCTTGAACAAGTCCTGGGCGCCGAGGTCACGGCTTTTTGTTATCCCTATGGCGACGAGTCGCCCGAGGTGCGCGCCATGGCGCGCACGGCCGGCTATACGAATGCCACGACCACCAAAGGCGGGCTGGCAAGGGCCGCCGACGACATTTACGGCCTGCCCAGGGTAACGGTTGCGCGCTCGACCAATATCGTTCGGTTTTTGCAGAAATGCATGACCCGTCTGGAAGACAAGCGCCGCAAGGATTAGCCGCGTCTTGTGACGCCGCCAGGCAGGCTCCCGCCAGCCGCGTAACCCTTTTTATACTGTTTGCCAGCCTATGCCGATGCCTCGATTGAGAATAGCCTTTGTTGTAGACCGCTTCGGCAATCGGTTCGGCGGGGCCGAAGCTTACGGCGTTGCCCTGATGCGGGAATTGGCCCAGGCACACGAGATTACCGTGTTTGCGCGCGACTACGACGATGCCTGCGACCTGCGATTGCCTTTTGTGCCCTTGCGCTCGTGGTCGCGCTGGCCAAGCTGGATCCGTGTGCTGATCTTTGCGTGGCGCGCCCGGCGTGCCACGCGCGGCAACTATGACGTAGTGCATTCGCATATGAATGGCTGGTGCGGCGATATCGAGGTGGTGCATGTTACGCCGGTGCGCTACAACTGGCGCGTGCGGCCTTTGCCGTTGATCAAACGGCTGCTGTCTTACGCCAGCCTGCGCGTGCAAACCTATCTTGGCCTCGAGGCCCGGCGCCTGGCGCCGCGCGCGGGGCATCGCACAGTGGCGGTCTCCGGCCTCATACAGGATCAATTGCGCCAGGCTTATGGCGAAGCATTTTCATGCTCCGTCATCCCGCCGGGAGTATCGCGTCCCGAATCGCCGGGCGATCTCCAACGGCAGGAAACGCGCCGGCGCATGGGCTGGACAGACAAGGATTGCGTGTGCCTGCTGGTGGCCAGGAATCCCTTGCGCAAAGGTCTGCCCACCGTGCTCAAAGCGCTGGCGCAATTGCCAGGGCATTTCAAGTTGCTGGTCGTGGGAGGGAATGCGGCGACACGCGACCTTATCCATGGCTCGGAATCATTTCGCCAGCTTGCCGACCGTGTACGGCTGATTGAGGAAACCGCCGATGTGGCGCCGCATTATCTGGCGGCCGATATCTATGTGCACCCAACCCTGAACGACAGCTTCGGCATGGCGCCGCTGGAGGCCATGTCCTTCGGACTGCCCGTGATCCTTAGTTCCGTGCCCTGGTGCGGGTTTGCCCAATATGTGCGCGATGGCCGGGATGCCATGGTGCTGGCGCATCCGGAAGACGCCGGGCAGTTGGCGCGGTTTATCGCGCAGATACAGGCTGATGCGGCATGGCGCGCTCGCCTGATCGAAGGCGGCAGCGAGGTCGTGGACAGGCATGGCTGGCCGCGCATCGCCGCTCAGTATCTGGACTTATACCGCGAAGTGCTCGCCGAGCGCGAGCATGGGCAGGCACTGGCTGAAAAGTGACATCGTGCTTGTCGATCAATGCGCGCTTGCCGCGGGCGCGGTGCTTTGTTCCAGCCGGGTCAGCCACAGCAGTGCATATGGCCTGTCGTCGCCGCACATTTCAGCGGAGGCTTGCAATCCGCCGCAGCAAGCCGGACGTTCCGGCTGGCCGAAGATAGCGCATTGATTCTCGGGCGTCAGCTGGACGCACCTGACACCGGCCGGCTTGCCGCCAGGCATGCCCGGAATCGGGCTTGAAATAGAGGGCGCGATACAGCAGGCGCCGCAGCCGGTGCGACATTGCATGCTGTTATATCCAGCCCCTGACCCAATACACCAGCAATCCGACATATTCTTTCACTATCGAACGGCTGGCTTCGAGCGCCCGCATATTAGGCTGCCAGAACGAGAAACCCTGCTGGACGGGCACCACGATTTGCGGCGCCGACGGCGCGGCTGTGACACCTATGCCGAGTTTCGAGAACACCGCCATTGCCCTGGGCATGTGCAGGGCCGAGGTAACCAGCAGAACATGGTTGATATGGCGCTGCTTTAGCGCCTGAGCCGTGTAGACGGCGTTTTCGTAGGTGGTATAGCTGCGGTTTTCCTGCACCACGGCCTCGGGGGGAATATCTTGCTGCTTCAGGGAATTGGCCATGATCTGCGCTTCGCTGGTCTTGCCTTCCAGGGCTGCGCCGGAAACGATGATGATGGGCGCCCGTTGCGCCTTGTACAGATTCGCCGCGGTATCCACGCGCGAAGTGGCCGTTGCGCTATTGTAGGGTTCGAACCAGTTGACGCGATTATTGGCCGTGCTGCCGCCCAGAACGACGATGGCCTGGGCGGTGGGCAGGCTCATGGGTAACTGATAGGGATAAAGCTGCTCCAGGCGTCCGCCGGCCCAAAGCGATGATGCGGGCAGAGACCAGAACACGGCCCAGCCCAGGCCGGCGAGGGTGAGCAAAAAGGCGGTTTTGCGCCGCCGAAGCATAAACAGTGCCATGCCGATCACCAACAGGGCAATCGACAGGTTCAAGGGAATCACCAGATTGGTTAAAAAATTCGATAGTGTCATTCGCTGCCGTTTAGTTTTTATTGCAAAAGGGCGAGGGCCTGCTGTTCCGTCTCTTCCAGGGAAGGCCATGCGTGTGCCGATCCCAGGGTGCTCGCGTTGTCCGACCAGGGGCCGGTGCGCTCGCGTTGCGTTACGCCGAACAGGGAAAGCTGACGGGCGCCCGCGGCCGCCGCAATATGGGAAACACCCGAATCATTGCACACGACCAGCGACGCGAGTCGGGTGAGTGTAGCAAACGCGCCAAGATGCAGCGGCGGCAGGCAAATGGCGCTGGGGGCATTTGTCCTGGCGGCCTGGGCCTCAGATGGAGGTGGACACATGGCCACCGTATGGCCCAGCGCTTGCAGGCGTCGGGTCAGGGCGTCGAAACCGGGCCATACTTTTGCCTTGCCGTGGTGCAGGCCGGTAGCCGTCGGCGCAATCAGCACAAAGCGGCCTGGCTGCAGTCCGGCGGTTTCCAGCGCCCGCACGGCCTGGGCGTGGTGGGTGTCCGTCAATTGCAAACCGAGCCTGGCGGGAGTGGGGGTGGGCGAAATGGGATGGTTCCATTTTTTTGCCGCCTGGCTGGTGACGTAATACCAGGACTCCACGGCGTGCATGGGCGAGGCCAGCTTGTTGATGGGCCAGCGCAGGATCAGGCTGCGCCCGTCATCGCGATATCCCGCGCTGGGAATGCCGGCGAACTTGAATACCATGGCGCTGGACAGCGAGTCGGGCAGCAGCAGGCCTCGGGGGTGCGCATGCTGGGCTTTTTTCTTGAAAGCATGGACGGCGGCCCGGTCTTCGCGCCAACGGCCCTTCATCTCGACGAACCCCGCCAGCTTGTATGCCGCCAGCAGATCCTTGGCCCAGGGCTTGGCGCACACCACTATCGGCACGCGCGTGTTCAACAGGGCGTGCAGGCTGGGCAGGCTCATGCAGACGTCGCCAATCCAGTTGGGAAGACGTACGTAGATGGCGGAAAGAGTAGACATGTATTAAAGGCGGCGGCGGGAAGTGTGACGATTGATTTTCTTGATTAAGGAGCCTGTCTGCGCAACAACGCTAAAATAGCTCACCCCAATAGTATATAAGCGAGTTTATTGTTGAAGTCTGCTTCTGAAGCCGCGCGGTCTCGTTCCGCCCCTGTCAAGTTCGAGTTGTGGCGCCGTATCTACACTCGTGTGGGCACATACTGGAAGGCGGTGACGCTTGCCGTCCTGCTGGTAAGCGTTGCGGCGGCAACTCAGCCCATGCTGGCCGTCATCATGAAGCCTTTGCTCGACGACGGCTTTTCGGGAGCCAAGCCGTCCTACATGTGGTCGATTCCCCTTGCGGTGATCGGCCTGATGCTGGTGCGCGGCATAGCCAGTTACGGCAGCACTTATTTACTGGCCTGGGTGGCAAACAATATGTTGCTGGGCTTGCGCAAAGAAATGTTCCAGCGCCTGCTTGGGCTGTCCGATGAAAACTTCAAGCGCGGCGACTCGGGCCGACTGATGAACCGCTTCACCATCGATGCGGGCACGGTATCCGGGCTGGCAACCGAAGTCATCACCGTCGTTGTGCGCGAAAGCCTGGTGGTTGTCGCCCTGCTGGCCGTCTTGTTGTATATGTCGTGGCAGCTCACCCTGATCGTATTGATCATGTTGCCGGTTTCGGCGCTGATATCGCGCATATTCATCAGGCGGCTGCGGCGCATCAACCGCGATACGATAGGCATGAATGCCGAACTGACACGCGTCGTTCGCGAGGGCATCGATGGCCAGCGGGTCATCAAGCTGTTCGACGGTTATTCCCGCGAGGCAGGCCGCTTCGAGTATGTAAACGGCCGCTTGCGGCGCTTCGCCATGCGCGCCGCCAGCGCCGAAGCCGCCATGTCGCCGCTGACTCAATTTCTGACGGGCCTGTCGGTGGCGGCCGTGATTGCCGTGGCCTTGTACCAGGCGAATACGCAAAGCTTGACGGTGGGCAGTTTTGCCGCCTTCATGGCGGCGCTCGGCCAGATATTCGATCCCATGAAGCGCCTGACCAATATCGCCAACGCCATGCAGCGTATGTTGATATCGGCGGAAAGCGTTTTCACCCTGATCGACGAGGTGCCGGAAGATGACAGCGGCACCAAGGTTCTTGCGCAGCCGGTGCGGGGGCGCGTCGAGTTCAGCAATGTCAGCCACCGCTTTCCCAACGCGCAGACCGATACGCTGTCCAATGTGTCGTTTATCGCCGAGCCAGGGCAGACCGTTGCGCTGGTAGGGCGTTCGGGCAGCGGCAAAACCACCCTGGTCAATATGCTGCCGCGTTTCATTTATCCGGCCCGCGGCGCTGTGCTTATCGACGGGCAGGATGTCAAAGACCTGGATTTGCGGGGTTTGCGGGCTCATTTGTCGCTGGTCAGCCAGGATGTTGTGCTTTTCGAGGGCACCATCGCCGAGAACGTAGGCTATGGCGCGCTGCACGATGCCAGCCGCGAGGAAATCCGCAATGCGCTCGAGGCCGCCAATTTGCTGAGCTTTGTCGATGGCCTGCCGCAGGGCCTGGATACGCCGGTCGGCGAAAACGCCAGCCAGTTGTCGGGCGGACAGCGCCAGCGTCTGGCGATTGCGCGCGCCTTGATCAAGAATGCGCCTGTGCTCATTCTGGACGAAGCCACATCGGCGCTGGACAATGAGTCGGAACGGCAAGTGCAGGCATCGCTGGAGCATCTGATGAATGGGCGCACTACACTCGTCATTGCCCATCGATTGTCCACGGTGCAAAGGGCGGACCGGATCGTGGTGCTGGACGCCGGGCAGGTCGTGGAGCAAGGCCGCCACGAAGAACTGCTGCAGCTCAACGGCCTGTATGCTTCGCTTTACCGTATGCAATTCCAGGAAGAAGATTGATGATGAAGAAATATGAAACCATGAAAAAAATGGCGATGCTGGCGGCGCTATCGGCAATATTGGCCGGATGCGCAACAGGTCCTACCGGCCCAGCCGGCTTGCGGGAATCCGACTTGCGCGATCCCAAGTTCTTCCGCGCGGAGCGGGTGCTTCCTTTGTCGTTTCCGAAAATCCAGATGGCGCTGTTCAAACACCAGGCGGCATGTGGCAGCGCACCCGTGTTTTCCATGGATGCTCGCCAGACTAATTACGCCACGATTGTCCAGAAGCCGGCGGGCGCTGTAAATTTCGAGCACGCCGTTCTGGCTGACTTGGAGCAATTGCAAGACACCATGATGGCGCCGTCCAGGGCCAAGGCGACGGTCTATACCTATTACGCGGATGCGGCCACCATCAAGCAGATCGATCAGGTTTTCAACGCCATTGCGCATCCCGAGGTATGTCCGGGCGCTAACTAAGCGCAACACTGGATCCGCGCAAAGAACTCAATCGGTGGAGCTGCCGTGCGAGGCAGGCCTGCGCTTGAACGCGGCCCCTGGAGGTTCCAGGAGGATGGTCGCTTTTCAGGCGCGAATGCGTGTATTCTCTAAACCCAATGATTATGCATGTTACTGGTTGTGATATTTTGCATTCAAGAGCAGTGCATAAGATGCATATTGGTCTGCCAGGAGGCCTCACCTCATGAAAAACACGTATCGTCGCAACATACGGACGAATCCCGTATTCAACGCGTTGGCGGCCGCTGTTGCCTTATCCCTTGCGGGTGCCGCCTCCCCCGCGTGGGCCAATGGTGGCGCGGGCGGCGGGAGTAACGCCTTCCCCGTGGGCAGTCCTGGCGGCATTGACTCCATGACTGGTGTTGGCGGCGCGGGCGGCGGCCTTATGGCCACTGCCGGTGGTGGGGGCGGGGGAGCAGGTGTGTCAGGGGGCGCGGGCGGCAACAGTATTGGTGGTGGCGATGGCGGCGGTGGCGGCGTAAACGCTGGCGAGAGCGGCAGCGCAGGTGAAGCCGGTGCAGCCGGAGCCGGAGGAGGCGGCGGAGGAGGGGGCGCACATGGCGCGGTCGTCTCCACCAGCTCGACCAATCCTGGCATTGTTGTCGGCGGTGCGGGTGGTGTGGGAGGCACGGGAGGCGCGGGTAGCGAGGTTGGTGGTGGCGGCGGGGGTGCGGGCGGAGCGGGAGTCGTGGTCAACGCCGCGAACATTGAATACATTACCAACAGTACTATTACGGGTGGCGCGGGCGGCAGCGGCGGCACGGCGAGCCATAGCGGCAGCGGCGGCAATGGAGGGGCTGGCGTCGCCTTCACGGGCAGCGGTATGCTCAATAATGCAGGATCGATTAGCGGTGGGGCTGGCGGTGCCGCAGGCGTAGGGGCTAGTGACAACGGCAATGTGGGTGCGGGTGGGGCAGGCATCAGTGGAGCCGGTCTGAACATTGTCAATAGCGGCTCGATTACCGGCGCCCTGTCCGGTGACGCATTTACTCGCGCCAATGCCATCACGTTTACGGGCGGAGCCAACACGCTCACCCTGGAAGGCACGGCCTGGACGCTGGCTGGCAAGCTGGGGCTGAATGGCAACAGCAGCCTGACCTTTAATCAGGCAACACACCAGGTCGTGGGGAATGCGATCGAAGGCAACGGTTCTGTCATTCAGGATGGCCAAGGCTTCTTGATCTTGAGCGGAACCAACACCTATACGGGCGGCACCACGATTGCCAAAGACAGGAGTTTGGTCATCAGCCGGGATGCGAACTTGGGCGACGCGTCGGGGGGGCTGACTTTGAACGGCGGCATGCTGCAAACAACCACCGGCTTTGCTTCGGCGCGCGGCATTGCGCTGGGAGCCGATGGAGGGACTATCCAGGCCGACCTCGATGCTACGCCGCTGACCCTGAACGGCACCATTTCCGGTGCGGGCGGCCTGACCACGATAGGCGGGGGCCGTCTGACGCTGTCGGGTACGAACACCTATACCGGCGGCACCAACGTATACAGCGACGTGAACGTGACCGCCACCGGCGCCTTGGGTACGGGCGCCGTTATTGTCGATGGGAATATCAGCGATGCCAACCCTATCCTGACGTTCCAGGCGGGCGCCAGCGCGGCGAACCTTAATCTGCACAACCGGAATAACGGCGTCACCACGTTTGACGACTCGTCCACGGCAGGCCAGGGGATTATCGCCAACGACGCGCATGGCGCCACCGTATTTGCCGGCTCGTCCAGCGCCGGGAATGCCGCCATTACCAACAATAGTTTTGGGGTGACCGTATTCGACGAGTCGTCCAGTGCAGGCAATGCCGCCATTACCAACAACGGTTCGGGGGCGACCTTATTCGACGATTCGTCGAACGCCGGAAACGCCACTATTACCAATAACAATTTGGGGGTGACCGCGTTCACTCTCCAGGCTGCGGCTGATGGCGCCACTATCGTGAACAATGCGGGCGGCACGGTGGATATCAGTTTCGTGGGCAGCGGTATCGGCATCGGCTCGCTGTCCGGCGCGGGTCTGGTCAGTCTGGGCGGCAAAACCCTTACCTTGGGCGGTCTGCACCGGGACGATACGATCAGCGGCGTGATCGCCGATGGCGGGGATGGCGGCGGCACGGGCGGCAGCCTGATCAAGACCGGCGCCGGCATGCTGGTCCTGAACGGCATCAATACCTATACCGGGAACACCATGGTGGACGCCGGAACTCTGGAAGTGGGCGATGCCAATACGCCTGCCGCTCGTATCGCGGGCGCTGTGCAAGTCAATGCGGCAGGCACCCTGCGGGGTCACGGCATAGTGGGCGGAAACGTCATGAATCAGGGCATCGTGCGCCCGGGCGGTTCGATAGGCACCTTGACCATAGCCGGCAACTACACCCAGTCGCCGGGCGCCACCTTGATGATTGATGTAAGCCCCACGGCTGCTTCGCAGTTGAAAGTGGGCGGCACGGCCAGCCTGGCAGGTACCTTGTCTCTGCTGTATGGGCCCGGCACGTATACCGCCAAGGCTTACAGAATAATCGATGCCCATGCCGTCACGGGAGGCTTTACGGCGATTACGGGTAATGCCCCGGGTGGGGTCGCGCCAACAATTCTGGCCGGCGCCAGTGGGGTGGATCTTAGTCTGGCCGGTTCCGGGACAGTCACTCCGGTGACTCCAGAAACTCCCTTGGTAGTGGCGCCCACCAACGCGACGATCTTTGGCGCGGTGGGTTCGGCCGCGCTGCGCGAGGGCCAGAGGGTCAATAATGTATTGCTCGATCGCTTGGGTGAACCATGTTTCTCGCCGGCACAGGGCAGCGGCGCATGCCTGCGGCCCGATCATCAAGTCTGGATTCAGGCGGTCGGCACCGACACGCGGATCGATGGCAATCGCGGCGCGTCCGATGTGCGCGGCCAGCGCTACGGCTTTCTGGCCGGGGTGGACCGACGCTTGAGCAATGGCTGGACGGTCGGCATTGCGGGAGGCTATAGCCACGCGGACGTGACCGAGGACGACACCAATGCCAAGGGCAGGCTCGATACGCTGAGATTGGCCGCTTACGCGGGCAAGAGTCTGGGCCGGGTGAACGTGGCCGGCACGCTCGGCTACGCCTACGACTTCCTGTCGACCACGCGTTCGTTCGGCGCGCTGGGTCGGGCCAAGGGTTCGGGTCACGGTCAGGAGTTCAATGCCGGGGCGCAGGCCAGCATGCCCTGGACGGTAGGCCGCAGCCTCATCACGCCCCGTCTGGGATTGCGCTACGCGCATGTCCAGGGCCTGGGCTTGAGCGAAACGGGACCGACCAGCCAGAACTTGGGGATTGGGAAACAACGCTTCGATAGCCTGCAACCGTATGTGGGCGTAACACTGGATGTTCCGTTCCAGACACGCAGCGAGCGTCCAGCGTCAGTTCAGGCGCGCCTGGGCTATGCCTACGAGACGCAGAACATGAGCCGGGATGTGGCGGTGACCGCCGCCGATGGCACAGGTTTCATCATCGCGGGCACGCGCGATACGCGTGGACTGTTCACGGCGGGCTTGGGGGCGACCCTGCCCATAGGCAAGTCGGCCAATGCGTATGTGCGCTACGACGCCTTGCTGCATACCGGCAATGTCTCGGCGCAATCCTTGCAGGCGGGGGTTGACTACCGGTTCTAGGGCGCACGGCGGGCCATGACGGCCGCTTCCGGCCGGTGTGCCTCAGGCTGCAGCACAGTACCCAAGGCAGTTTCCGCCTTGGGTACTGTGCTGTTCAGATCAGCACGATATCGTATTGTTCTTGGGAGTACTGGCTTTCCACTTCCAGCGATACCGGTTTGCCAATGAAGTCGCCCAGCATGGCCAGATGCTGGCTTTCCTCTTCCAAAAACAAATCCACAATGGCTTGGGAGGCCAGGATGCGGAATTCCTTGGGATTGAATTGCCGCGATTCGCGCAATATTTCACGCAGTATTTCGTAGCACAGTGTGCGCGGTGTGCGCACATTGCCGCGCGATTGGCAGGTCGGGCAGGGCTCGCATAATTGATGGGCAAGGGAATCGCGGGTGCGTTTGCGCGTCATTTCCACCAGCCCCAATTGGCTGAATCCGCTTACCGTCATGCGAGTGCGGTCTTTGGTCAAGGCTTTGTTCAGTTCGGCCAATACCGCATTGCGGTGGCCGGCATCATCCATATCGATAAAGTCCAGAATAATGATGCCGCCAAGGTTGCGCAGGCGTAGTTGGCGCGCCAGCGCGACGGCGGCTTCCAGATTGGTCTTGAATATGGTGTCGTCGAAATTGCGCCCGCCCACGAATCCGCCGGTATTGACGTCGACGGTGGTCAGGGCTTCCGTCTGGTCGATGATAAGGTAACCGCCCGATTTCAGATCGACGCGCCGGGATAGCGCCCGCGCAATTTCATCGTCCACATTGGCGATGTCGAACAAGGGCCGCTCGCCGCTGTAATGTTTGATGCGGTTCAATACCGAGGGGGTGTAGATTTTGGCCCAGTCCAGCAATTCTTGAGTAGTGCTGCGCGAATCCACGGTAATTGTGCCTATGGACGGCCCGACCATATCGCGCAGTACCCGTTGAGCCAGGGTAAGGTCGGTGTACAGCACGGATGGCGCGGGCTGGCTTTTCACCTTGGCCTGTATGCTGCTCCATATGGTGCGCAAATAGGATTGATCGGCCTGCAATTCTTCGTCTGTGGCGCCTTCGGCCTGGGTGCGCACGATAAACCCGCCGCTTTCGTCTTCGGGCATGAACGACAGCACGCGTTCGCGCAGCGTTATGCGGTCTTCTTCGGATTCGATTTTCTGAGATATGCCGACATGGGGGTCATAAGGCAGGTACACCAGCATGCGGCCGGCGATGCTGATTTGCGTGGAAAGGCGCGCGCCTTTGGTCCCTAGCGGGTCTTTGATAACCTGCACCATCAGGGACTGGCCTTCGAAAAGCAGCTTTTCAATGGGAGTGACCGTCGTGCCGTTGCTGCGTTCGGTCCGGTTCTGCCTAAGATCGGCCACATGGATGAAGGCGGCGCGTTCCAGCCCAATGTCGACGAAGGCGCTTTGCATGCCGGGGAGCACGCGGACTATTTTCCCCTGGTATAGATTGCCGACATGGCCGCGTTGAATGCTGCGCTCGATATGCAGTTCCTGGACAGATCCCTGTTCTACTAGCGCAACGCGGGTTTCGAATGGCGTTACGTTGATGAGAATGTCTTCAGTCATGTGCAATCCGCGCCGATAATTTAAAGGATAAGTGTAGGTCGAATTACTGCCAAAGGCACGCAATCCGGCATGAGGCATTCCATTGCGGAGTAGGCCGGCGGCAGGGCGGCCATGGAAATCTCTGCGTGGAGAGGTGTGTTATCCAACCCCGGCAAGTAAATAATAAAAGGGCGACGCTATAAAAGGCCAATGTAAAAGAGCAATGTAAAAGGGCAGCGCCTCGTTAAATTAGTCGCCGTCAGGTGGCATTCATAAGCAATGGGTCGGATTGATTGTCGGAGACAAGGCAATCCGGCATCCCGTCTTCCTTTACCGCGCAGGCCGGGCCGTACGGCGGCCCGGGAAATCCCGGCATAGAAGAAGATGTGCACGGTGCAATTCCCATAGTAAAAAAGACAAGGCCCTTTCAGTAGTGAGGGTTGGGACCAAGGGAAAGACAAGGGAAAGACAAGGGAAAGACAAGGGAAAGACAAGGGAAAGACAAGGGAAAGACAAGGGAAAGACAAGGGAAAGACAAGGGAAAGACAAGGGAAAGACAAGGCTTTTTCAACTGAGGGATTCCGCCAAGGCTACTGGC